>OY762911.1:477500-4786144 GCA_963666565.1 Thermoanaerobaculia bacterium
GCGAAGGTGGGGATGCTAGTGGGCCAACGCCGGCCCTGTCAACCCCACCGGGGAGATTTCTCACTCGGCCCCGTGCGGCCCCGCCATCCTCCCGAACAGGACCCGGCGACCCTCGATGGTCCAGTCCTCGGTCAGGAGGCGGCGGAAGGCCTCGGGGTACAGCTCGTGCTCCTGGCGCAGGATTCGCCTCGCCAGCGCCGCGGCGTCGTCGCCGCTGCGGACCTCCACGGCACGCTGTCCCACGATCGGACCGCTGTCCAGCCCCGCGTCCACCAGATGGACCGTACAGCCGGTGACCCGGACGCCATGGTCGAGCGTCGCCTGCTGCACGTTCAGCCCGGGGAAAGACGGCAGGAGGCTCGGATGGATGTTCAGGATCCGGTGCGGGAACGCCGCCACGAACGCCGCGCTGAGGAGCCGCATGTAGCCGGCAAGGCAGATCCACTCGGCCCCGGCACGCTCGATCTCGTCCCGGACCCGGGCCTCGTGAGCGGAGCGGGATCCCGCGCCGCGGCTCGGAACGACGGCCGTCGCCAGGCCGAGCGAGCGAGCTCGCTCGACGCCCGCGGCACCCTCCACGTTGCTCAGCACCAGGACGATCCTGGCGGGCAGGCGACCGTCCTCCGTGGCCCGGTGGAGCGCCTCGAAGTTGCTGCCGCGACCGGAGAGGAGGATCGCGATGGGCGTCGTACCGGTCGTCATCGCGGCTTGGCGACGCCCTGTCCGTCCGCCGCCCCGGGCCAGCCCGCGTAGGAGACTCCCTCGCCCGGCCGCACCCGGCCCACCAGGAAGGGACGGCCGCCCGCCGCCTTCAGGCGCCCCATCAGGCTTTCCGCGGCCTCCGGGGCGACCACGAGAACCATCCCCACGCCCATGTTGAACACCCGGTACATCTCCTCCGTGTCGACGTTCGCCAGGCGCTGAATCGCCAGGAACTCCTCCGGGGCCCGCCAACGGTCCGTTTCGATGATCGCCCCCAGCCCCGCCGGCAGGACGCGGGGCAGGTTGTCCGTCAACCCGCCGCCGGTGATGTGGGCGAGCGCGTGCAGGCGCGGGTCGCCAAGCAGCGGTTCCACGACCCGCAGGTAGGAGAGGTGGGGCGCCAGCAGTGCGTCGCGCACCGTCCTGTCCGATCCCGAAAGCCGCGAAGCCAGTTCCAGGCCCGCCAGGTCGAAGAAGGCGCGACGGGCGAGCGAGAAGCCGTTCGTGTGAAGCCCGGCGGACGCCAGACCGATCAACGCGTCGCCGGCGCGCACGGCCGAACCGTCCAGGATCCGCCCGCGCTCCACGACCCCGACGATGAAGCCCACGAGCTCGTAGTCGCCGGGCTGGTAGAAGACCGGCATCTCGGCCGTCTCCCCACCCAGCAGGACACAACCGTTGGCGATGCACGCCTTCGCGACGCCACCCAGGAGCGACTTCATGGGTTGCGCGTCCAGTTTCCCGGCGCCGACGTAGTCCAGAAAGAAGAGCGGCCGCGCGCCCTGCACCAGGATGTCGTTGACGCAGTGGTTGACGAGATCGCCGCCGACGGTGCCGAAGTCGCCGGCCATCCGGGCCACGCTGATCTTCGAGCCCACGCTGTCGGCCGAGGCGACAAGAACGGGATCGCGTACCGACTCCGGCAAGGCGAAGAGACCCCCGAAGGCGCCCATGCCGCTCAACACGCCCTCGGTGAACGTCGACTCGACCAGCCCGCCGATGCCGCTCAGGGCCCGCTCCTGGGCCTCCAGGTCGACTCCGGACTCCCGGTAGGCGTCTGCCCCCTTCACGGCGTAACGGAACCGCGAGGACCTTGCGCCGCGAAAGCAAGCGCCGCGGTGCGAGGTCGTAGTGAGGTGGGACCGGGACCGAACACGGAGTCTGCGACGGGTTTGTCGACTCTACCCGGCTTCCAGGCGAAGCGGGAAGAGTTCGGCCTGGGGCACGCCGTGGTCTTCGGCCGGAACCGGATACTCGCCGCTCCAGCACGCCGTGCAGTAGGAGTCCGGGCTGCCCGAGACGCTGCCGAGCACTCCGTCGAGGGAGAGGTAGGCCAGGCTGTCGGCGCGGATGAAGCGGCGGATCTCCTCCTGCGAGTGATCGGCCGCGATGAGCTCTCCGCGCGTCGGCGTGTCGATGCCGTACACGCAGGAGAAGGCCGTCGGCGGCGAGGTGATGCGGACATGCACCTCGGCGGCGCCGGCTTCACGGATCATGTTCACTATCTTGCGGGACGTCGTGCCCCGGACGATCGAGTCGTCGACCAGCACGATGCGCTTGCCGGCGATCAGATCGCGAACCGGGTTCAGCTTGACCTTGACTCCGAAGTGGCGGATCGACTGACGGGGCTCGATGAACGTCCGGCCGATGTAGTGATTCCGGATCAGGCCGAGTTCGATCGGCGTGTTCGCCGCGCGGCTGTATCCGAGCGCGCCGTAAAGGCCGCTGTCCGGCACCGGCACGACGACGTCCGCCTCGACCGGGGCCTCCCGAGCCAGCCGGGCCCCCATGTCCAGCCGGCTTTGCGCCACGGTGTCGGAGAACACCTCGCTGTCCGGGCGCGCGAAGTAGACGTGCTCGAAGACGCACCGGGAGGCTCTGGCCACCGGCGGCAGGCGGTAGCTCTCGATCCGGTCGCCGCGGGCCAGGACGACCTCGCCGCGGGCCAGTTCCCGGAGGGGTCGAGCCTCCAGCAGGTCGAAGGCGCACGTCTCCGACGCAAAGCACGGCTGGCCGTCCAGCTCTCCCAGAATCAGGGGCCTGAAACCGTGAGGATCCCGGGCGGCGATCAGCCCTTCCCGGCTGATGAGCAGCAGAGAGTAGGCGCCCCGGACGTCGCTCAGAACGCGCAGCAGCGACTCGACGACTTCGTGATGCGGCCGGGTCGCCATCAGGTGGAGAAAGACCTCGGAGTCGCTGGTGGTCTGGAAGATCGATCCGGCCGCTTCCAGTTCCCGGCGGGTCGTCATGGCGCTCACCAGGTTGCCGTTGTGAACGATGCCGAGCGGGCCCATGGAGGTCATGACCACGATCGGCTGCGCGTTCGCGATCACGCTCGATCCCGCCGTCGAGTAGCGGGTGTGTCCTATGGCGCGTCCTCCGGGGAGTTCCTCCAGCTTCCGCTCGTCGAAGATCTCGGCGACCTTCCCCATGCCGCGCTCCGCATGGAGTTGCTCTCCGTCCCAGGAGACGATCCCGGCGCTCTCCTGGCCGCGATGCTGCTGCGCGTACAGGCCCAGGTAGGTGAGGTTCGCCGCGTCCCGCGCGCCCTCTATGCCGAAGATGCCGCACATCGCGGCCTAGCCTACCGCTCGCGGCAGGGCTTCCGTCCACACCCGCCGCAAGCCGTCGACGGCGCGATCGACCGCCCCGCCGTCGAAGTCCACCGCCAGGCGATCGCCTCCCACGTCGCCGATCTCGCTGGCGGGCACTCCGAGTTCCTCCGCCGCCGCCAGCAGCTCGTCCGTCCCGGCGGCCGCAACGGTGACGATCGCTCGCGCCTGGCTCTCCGAGAACAGCGCAAGGGGACCGCAGTCGACGGCGCCCCGCAAGCCGAGGCCCCGGGCCATCGCGCACTCGGCCAGCGCGACGAGCAGACCGCCCTCGGCGAGATCGTGGCAGCCGCTCAGCCAACCGGCTCGCCGCGACCGGCGGAGCAGCGCGCACAGCGCCGCTTCGGCCTCCAGGTCGACTGCGGGCGGGCGTCCCGCTTCGACCCCGTGCAGAAGGCGCTGGTAGGCCGAGCCGCCGTACTCTCCCGCGTCGGAACCGAGCAGGACTACCCGGTCGCCCGGCCTCCAGAAACCGCACCCCAGCACGCGGTGAAGATCCCCCTCCGCCCCCACGTCTTCCAACCGGTCGATGACGCCGACGATCGCCACCGTGGGGGTCGGATGGACCGCCTCGCCCTCCGTCTCGTTGTACAGCGAGACGTTGCCCGAGATGACCGGCACGTCGAAAGCCCGGCAGGCCTCGGCCATCCCCTCGATGCACTCCCGGAGTTGCCAGGCGATGCCGGGGTTCTCCGGCGAACCGAAGTTCAGGCAGTTCGTCATACCCACCGGCTCGGCGCCGACCGTCGCGAGATTGCGGACCGCCTCGCTCACGGCCTGCCGTCCGCCCATCCGCGGTTCGAGCCAGCAGTAGGACGGGTTGACGTCCGACGTCAGCGCCAGCGCCGAAGGCGTTCCCTTCAGCCGCAGCACCGCGGCGTCCGAGCCCGGACCGACGATCGTGTTCGAGCGCACCGTCGAGTCGTACTGGCGGTGGATCCACGTCTTGTCGCCGAGTTCCGGCGTCCCCAGGAGAGTCTCGAGCGCCCGCAGCGGATCCTCCGGCGGTTCGCAGTCGACGGACTCCTCGCGACGGCGAAGGTCCTCCGGCGGCGCCGCCGGGCGATCGTAGACGGGCGCTCCGTCGACGAGCGGTTCGACCGGCAAGTCCGCGACGGTGCGGCCGCCTGACGTGAGGCGCGCGCGCCCGTTGTCGGTAACCCGGCCGATCGTCGACGCCTCGAGTCCCCACCGCGAGAGGATCCGGACGACGGCCTCCTCCTGGCCCTTCCGGGTGACGAACACCATCCGCTCCTGGGACTCCGAGAGCATGATCTCGTAAGGCGTCAGGGAAGCCTCGCGCAGCGGCACCAGATCGAGATCGATGTCCACCCCCGCGCCGCCGCGGGCGGCCATCTCGAAGCAGGAGCTGGTCAGGCCGGCGGCGCCCATGTCCTGCACACCGAGCACCACGCCGCTCCTCATCGCCTCCAGGCTCGCCTCGAGCAGGACCTTCTCCGTGAAGGGGTCGCCCACCTGGACGGTCGGCCGCTTCGCTTCGCTCTCTCTGTCGAACGCCTCCGACGCCATCGTGGCGCCGTGAATCCCGTCACGGCCGGTCCGGCTGCCCGCGTAGAGGATCGGATTGCCGGCGCCGGAAGCGGCGGCGGTGAAGATCCGGTCCTGGCGGCAGACGCCGAGCGCGAACGCGTTGACCAGGATGTTGCCGTTGTACGACCGGTGGAAGCCGGTTTCGCCTCCGACGGTGGGGATGCCGACGCAGTTGCCGTAGTCCCCGATGCCGCGCACGACGCCGTCGACGAGATGCCGCATCCGCGCGCCCCGCTGGCCGTCGATCTCGCCGAACCTGAGCGAGTCCAGGCAGGCGATCGGCCTCGCTCCCATCGTGAACACGTCCCGCAGGATGCCTCCCACGCCGGTGGCAGCGCCCTGGTAGGGCTCGATGAAGCTCGGGTGGTTGTGGCTCTCCATCTTGAACGCGGCCACCCAGCCGTGGCCGATGTCGACGACGCCGGCGTTCTCGCCCGGCCCGTGGACCACCCGCCGGCTGCGGGTCGGGAACCGCCGCAGATGGATCTTCGACGACTTGTAGGAGCAGTGCTCCGAGTAGAGGGCCGAGGCGATGCCCAGCTCCGTCCAGGTCGGCGCGCGGCCCAGCAGATCGCACAGTCCGCCGAACTCCTCGCCGGTCAGGCCGTGATCGGCCGCCAGCGCGGCATCGACGACCGGCTCGCCCGTCGCGGCGCTCGACGTCGTCACCGCCGACTACCCGCCCGCCGCCTGGACGCCGGCGCGGCCGCCGCCGGCCGCCACCGCTCCCGCCAGGAGGCCCAGCCCGTCCCGGTTGCCCAGCAGCTCTTCGGCGCAACGCTCGGGATGCGGCATCAGGCCCAGCACGTTGCCACCGGCGTTGCAGACGCCGGCGACCGCCCGCGCCGACCCGTTCAGGTTGGCCGCCGGATCGAGCCCGCCGGCCGCGTCCACGTACCGGAAGACGACCTGGCCCCTGCGCTCCAGTTCGTCGAGCGCCTCTTCAGTGTCCGCGTAGTTGCCCTCGGCGTGGGCGATCGGCATCCGCAGCACGTCGCCGCGCCGGTAGCGCGAGCACCAGGCCAGGTCGTCCCGCTCGACCCGCAGGTGGACGTCGACGCTGAGAAACCGCAGGTCGCGGTTGCGCCGCATGGCGCCGGGCAGCAGGCCCGTCTCCAGCAGCATCTGGAAGCCGTTGCAGATGCCGAGCACCCGTCCCCCGGCCTCCGCGTGGCGCCGCACCGCGCCCATGATCGGCGAGTGCGCCGCCATCGAGCCGGCCCGGAGGTAGTCGCCGTAGGAGAAGCCGCCCGGCAGGACGATCAGTTCGCATCCCTCCAGCGACGTCCGCTGGTGCCACAGGAACGTCGTCTCCTGCTCAAGCACGTGGCTCAGCACGTGGTACACGTCGTGGTCGCAGTTGCTGCCGGGGAAGACCACGATCCCGCACTTCATTCCGGGATCCACTCCACCGTGTAGTCCTCGACGATCGGGTTGGCCAGCAGGCGCCGGCACATCCGGTCCACCGCCTCGTTGGCCTCCGCTTCGTCGGCCGCCTCCAGCGCCACCTCGAAGCTCTTGCCCGCGCGGATGCGGCGCACGCCATCGAACCCGATGCGGCCGAGAGCGTCCTCGATCGCCCGGCCCTGGGGGTCGAGCACCTCGGCGCGCGGGTACACCAGTACGCGGGCCACGAAGCGGCCTTCCGATCCTTGTCCGTGGGGATTCGTCCGCAACGTCAACTCAACTCCTCCCCGCGGCGCTCAGACCGCCGACCTCCAGCCAGGGTCCCGGCCGGTGCTGCTCGGCCACCACGAGCCTTGCCCGCGAGCGGCGCCGGTCGAGCACCGGCCTCACCGCCGCGGCGGCGAACGCCGGGGTGTTGTTCGTCTTGGAGAGGTGGCAAAGGACGATCCAGGACAGACGATCCGAAAGCAGAGCCTCGATGCCGGCGGCGGCGTCCTCGTTGCTGAGGTGCCCTCGCCCCGAAGCGACTCGCTCCTTGAGGCGCCAAGGGTATGGCCCCGTGCGCAGCATGTCGAGATCGTGGTTCGATTCCAGCAGGAGAATGTCGAGATTCCGGAGACTCCTCCAGGCCTCCGTTGTCCGGCGCCCCAGGTCGGTCGCCAGGCCGAGCCGGTATCCGCCGCCGCTCTCCACCACGATGCCGACCGGCTCCCGCGCATCGTGGGAGACCGGGAACGTCTCGATCCTGAACCCTGCGGCGGCGAGCGGAACTCCGGGACCCATCGGGCGGGCGAGGGCGCCGAGGCCGCGCAGCAGCGGCCCCCTGTATGTGCCGCGCGTGCCGTAGACCGGTACCCGGTGCCGCCGCGCGAAGCGATCGACCCCCCGGCAGTGGTCGTCGTGCTCGTGGGTCAGGAGAACCGCATCGACGTCGGCCGCGGAGCGGCCCACCGCCTCCAGGCGGCGTTCGAGCTCCCGGCACGAGAATCCGGCATCGAGCAGCAGGCAGCCCTCGCCCGACTCGACGATCATGCTGTTGCCGCCGCTGCCGGAACCGAGCACGACGGCCCGCAGCCCCGCGCCTCCGCCCGTCCTGCGGCGGCGCGCCTGGAGCTTCGACTCGCGGGCGGCGGCCGCCAGCGCGCCGTCGCCGAAGAGCGGGAGTTGCCGGCGCAAGCTCCTGCTAGCGCCCCGCAACCCCTCGCGGACTCGGTGTTTCGGCCCATCCCGTCCGCACGGCGGCGCCTGCGTCGCAGAACTTGCTTCGCTGCGTTCCGCGGCGCAAGCTCCTAGAACCGCTGGCCGATCCAGAACGTCGTGCGGCTGTCGCCCGACTCCTTCAGATCCCACTGGGTCGCGAAGTCCCAGTGCAGATCGAGGCCGAGCATTCGCACCGTGATGCCGAAACCGTAGGCCGCGATCGCGTCGTCGAGCCGGCTGTTCTCCGAATCCCAGACGTCGAAGTCCTGGATGCCGTCGAAGTAGGCGCCGGCGATGTCGAGGAAGAAGCGGCCCTGGATCCCCTGGAAGGTCCAGATCGGGGTGACGAAGAAATCGACCAGGGGGAACCGCAGCTCCAGGTTCGTGAAGAAGCCGTGGTCGCCGACCATGTCGCGGAAGTCGACGCCCCGTACCGTGTCCAGACCGCCGAAGTACACCGGATTGGGGAAGTTCCCGGTCCTCATGCTGCCGAAGAGCCGGGTCGCGAAGACGCTGCGCCGGGTCAGCGGGAAGTACTTGCGCGCGTCGAGCTGGAACGTCTGCGTCAGTGCGCCGGAGGTCTCCAGATCGGGGGCGTACTCCGCCGACAGGCGGTAGCGGTGCCCGCTCGACGGTCCCGCCGGCCCGAACACCGTCGTGTCGCCGACCAGGGCCGTCTGGATCACCGGATAGTCGTCTTCCCGCGGCTGGACGATCGGGATCGGCCGGCCGAAGTCGTCGAAGACCAGGTTGAAGTCGCTGTCGTACGCATAGGCCTGATAGTCGAGCTTGCGGCGGATGTAGCCGGCGCCCAGCTCGAACCGCCGGTAGAAGCTCATCGGGTAGGAGATGGAGAAGATGGCGCCGGTCTGCTGGAAGAAGGACCGGCCCCGTTCGTAGTACCCGTAGCGGTAGTCGTAGCCGACGTAGAAGGCGCGGTCGTCGAACAGCGACACCTGCCACTGCAGCCGGTTCGAGAGGTTCAGGTAGGTCACGTTGAACATCGAGAAGCTCTCGATCGAGGCGAACGTGGTGAACAGCCGGCGGTCCCCCAGGAAGTCCGAGAACTGCAGGTAGACCTGGCCCAGGAAGGTCTGGTTGTCGTCGACGCCGACCGCGGTCTGGGCATCCTCCAGGAACAGTCTCCAGCCCCGCTTGTCCTCCTTGTTCGACTCGTCGATCGAGACCTGGATGTCCGGCTCGAAGAGATCGATCGCCGGGATCGGCCCCGCGATCCGGCCCACGTCCACCATCCGGACCTCGCCGATCGGTTCGTCGATGTCCGTCTCGTAGAGGTCGAACCGGCCCTGCCAGAAGCCGGTGTACACCAGCCGGTCGTCGCTCCCGGCCCTGCCCAGAACGGTCGGCTGGAAGCAGCCGGTGATCGCGTTCGTGTACTGCCGGAGTTCGCCCGTCTCGACGCTGAGCCCGAAGATGTTCTCGGCGCCCGTGCGGTCCGAGGTGAAGTACACCGTCCGGTCGTCGCTCGAGAAGACAGGGTCCGTGTTGTGGTGCTCGTCGCTGCTCAGGCGAACGCGCTCGTTCGTCTCGAGGTCGAGCCGGAAGAGCTGCGCCTTCTCGCCCGGAACCGAGGAGAAGACGATCCACTTGCCGTCGTGCGAGTAGGACGGAGAGCCGTCGAAGACCTCGTCGTTCGTCAGGTTCCGGATCTCCAGCGACGCCAGGTCGAGCTGGAAGATGTCGTATTGCCCGTTCTGGTTGCCGCCGAAGGCGATGCTTCGGCCGTCCGGGCTCCACGCCGGCGCCGTCTGCTGCTCGATCTCCATGTCGATGACCCGGCGCACGCCCCCGCCCAGCACGTTGACGATGGCCAGGGAGTAGCCCGCCTCCTTGCGCACGAAGGCGGCCAGCGAGTTGCCGTCGGGAGAGAACGCCAGATCGCTGCCGTGCTTGCGCCCCAGGGTCAGCATCTGGGCGACGTAGTGGCGGAAGTCCGCCGTGTAGCCCTTCGTCAGATTGCGAACCGGCTCGCGTTCCTGGGTGTCGAAGAGAACGATGTCGACGTCGCCCTGGAAGGTCGAGTACGCCGCCACCAGGTCGCCCGACGGCGAGGCCACCGGCGACGTCTCCTGGCTGCCCTGGGGACGGGTGCGGAACGGCCGACCGAAGTCGCTGGGTTCGCCGGTCGCCACCAGTTCGGGCAGGTAGCGGTTGCGGAGCCAGCGGCGGAACTCCAGGTCGAAGTCCTCGGGGTCCATGCGGAAGGCCCGTTCGATCGCCCGGCCCACCCGCGAGCCGATCGTGTTCCGGAACTCGAACAGGAAGTCGATCACCCCGTCGGCGCCCCAGCGCTCCTCCATGAAGTCGAACGCGGCGTGGCCGTAGCGGTAGGCGAAGAAGCCGCTCGCCTGGCCCGAGGTGATGGGCGGCAACCGGTCGTTGACCACGGCGTCCCGCAGGTACATCCGGTCGGAGGCGCTCTCGTCCTCGGCGAAGTAGCTCGCCATCCCCTCCATCAGCCACTGCGGCGGGCTGTTCGTCATCGCCCGTCCGAGGCTGCCCCCGAAGAGGATGTGGTACTGGAAGATGTGGGTCAGTTCGTGGAGGATGAGCTCGTAGAGTTCGACGTCCGGCAGGTCGATCGGCAGGACCATCCGGAAGCGCGCCGACGTGGCGAACGCCGCGACCCCCTCCGGGATGAAGTTGACCATCACGTTGTTCTGGAGGAAGTCGGAGTGCGTGTTGTAGACGATCAGCGGCGTAGGCTCCTGGATCTGGTAGTCCAGGTCGAGCGACAACTGGTCGTACGCGCTCTCCGCGAGCGAAGCGACCTTCTGCAGCAGGGGCTCGCTCTCGGAGTAGTAGTAGATGTCGAAGTGGGTCGAGTGGTAGATCCGCCAGTCGAAGTCCTCGTAGCGGATCTTGTTCTTGCCGAAGCCCTGCGCCTCAAGGCCGGCGGCCGAGCAGACCAGCAGGGCGCAGGCGAGGGCGGCGACGCGGGTGGCCGGCATGGCGGCCGGCCGGATTGGTGCTGAGCTCAACTGCTCCTCCTCAGGGCGTGAAGATCACGCGCGAGACTTCGATGTCCTTCTGCGTGAAGACGCCCAGAATGCGGTCCTCCAGGGCGTACAGGTTCTCGAACATCCCCTGCAGCGGGTCCGCCTGCTCGCCCTCGAAGCTCTTGAAGTCCTTGAAGTTGTCGTTGTAGATCAGTTCGCCGGTCGAACCGTCGAAGACCATGACGACGATGTCGTACTCGAAGCCCGTCTGCTCGACGAGAACCTGCCGGTACATCGTGCGGCCGTCGAAAGGCGAGATGTACTCCTCGGTGCGGTAGCCCGACCGATCCTGGATGTCGAAGTCCAGGGTGCCGGCGAGGATCAGGTCCGACTGCGTACTCTCGCCGAGATTGCGCCAGAAGTCCTCGTCCCTGGCCAGCATCTCCAGGTCGTAGGTCGGGTAGTCGATCCGTCCCGCCTCGACGATCCGCAGGTCCGTCTCGCGGCGGAGCACCTTGTTCAGGTAGCGCTCGAACTCGCCCTGGACGTCGATGTCCGACCCTTCGATCCGGCCCTCGCCTTCCTGGCTCACGACCAGGAACGGCGCCGGCAGCAGGGTGTCGCGGCCCGCGAGGTCGATGCGCGCCCGCATGGGCAGCTTGAGCCTCACTTCGACGGTGCCCTGGGCGCTCGCCGGAACCGCCGTCGACGGCGCCAGCAGGCCGGCAAGGAAACCGGCCGACACCACAACCGCCAACGCATTGCGGGCGGCCGATCCTCTACTGGCAACTTGCGTCACGCGTCACCTCCAGACCGTCGGGGAAGCAAGAACCGTTCCACCACCTCGCCGGGCCAACCGCAGCCGCCGCGTACCGGAGGGCAGGTCACCGGGCGCCGGCCAGCGGTTCGTTCCCGCCGCCTCCGCCGTTCCCGGTCGCCGCCGGCTGGCCGGCTTCCTCCGCGGCGGCCGGCGCCTCTTCCTCGCCGTCGCCGCGGTCGCCCTTGAAGTTCTGGTAGTACTCGACGAAGCGCGAGTAGTTCCGCCGGACGTCCCGCTCGCGAGGCGCGAGCCGCAGGGCCTGCCGGTAGTAGCCCAGCGCTTCCTCGAACAACCCCAGCGCTTCGTGCGCGACGGCGATGTTGCTGAGGATGGCCGGGTGTTCCGGCTCGATCCGGCGCGCCTGCTCGAAGCGGAACAGCGCTTCGCTCCAGAGGCCCCGGCCGGCCATGTCGACCCCGAACTGCCACTGCTGTTTGGCCTCCGGGGCCACCTTGCGCTTCTGCGCCCCGGCGGCGCCCGAAACGGTCGCCAGGACGAGCGCTCCGGCGATCAGGGGCAGAACGCGCGGACGGCGCTGAGCGGTGCGCGTCATCGAACCAGTATAGATCACGGACCCGGATTCCGTCTCTGTCTCTAGCGCCGTTCCACGCCCCTGCGAGGGCGCACGACCGAAGAGGAGACAGCACGATGGCAGACAACCCGACCCCGAACGAGAACGCCCCAAAGGGCGGAGACGGCGAGAGACGCGCGCTGGTGGCGCTCAACATGGTCCACGGCAACCGCGGTCTCATCTGCGCCCTCGCCCAACGGCGCCCCGCGCCCGAGGAACTCCGCTGCGACCGTTTCGCCGCGCGGGCGGCGAGCTGCCTCGAGGCGCCGCGGCACAAGGTGAGGACCATCCTGCTCGCGGCGCGCGGCCGCCTCGACGACGCCGGCGCGGAGATGGCGCGGGCCGGCGAGGAGGGGGTGGCGATCGTCACCCTGCTCGATCCGGATTACCCGCCGGCGCTCGCCGACCTCGGACTGCAGGCGCCTCCCGTCCTCTACGTGCGCGGCCGCCTGAACGCCGCGCCCGGCATCTCCGTCGTCGGTTCGCGCAAGGCGGACGCGTACGGTCTCGAAGTCACCGCCTGGTTCGCGCGCCGGCTGGCCGCGGCCGGCCTGGTCGTCATCTCGGGATTCGCCCGCGGCATCGACCAGGCCGCCCACCGCAGCGCTCTCGCGGCCCGCGCCGGCACCGGTCGCACCGCCGCCGTGCTCGGCTGCGGGATCGACGTCGACTACCCCCGCAACAGCCGCCGCACCGCGGCCGAGATCGCTCGCCACGGTTGCCTCGTCACCGAGTTCCCGTTCGGCTGGCAGCCCCGCCCCATGCACTTCCCGATCCGCAACCGCATCATCGCCGCGCTCGGCTTCGCTTCGCTCGTCGTGCGCGCCGCGCGGCGCTCCGGCTCCCTGATCACGGCGCGGCTGGCGCTGGACCTCGGGCGCGATGTCTACGCGGTGCCGGGTTCCGTCCTCTCCCGGGCTTCCGCCGGCGCCCACCTGCTGCTGCGGGACGGAGCGATTCCCGCGCTCGACCCCGACGCGATGCTCGAAACCCTGCCCACGGCGGTCCTCGACCGGCTCGAAAGCGTCCCCGCGAATCCGCGCGAGCCGACCTCGTCGTCCGACCCCGGCGCTTCCTCCGAGGTCGACGGCCTCCTCGCCGTCCTGCGGGAAGGCGCCTCGACCCCGGAGGAACTCGCGTCCCGGCTTCGGCAACCCGTGCCCGGCGTCCTCGCCACGCTCGCCCGCCTGGAAATCGACGGACTCGTCCGCCGCTACGAGGGCGCGAACTACGCGCTGACGACCCGCTGACGGGCTGGGTGCGCGGGTCTTCCGACCCGCCCATCGGCGCGACGACTTCGCCGCCCCCAAACCCTGCCGCCGCGGGCCGGGTGCGCGGGTCTTCCGACCCGCCCAGCGGCCGCGGCGACTTCGCCGCCGCTATCGCTGGCGCCGCGTCTTCTTCTTCGCCGGCCTCCTCCTACGCGCCGGCCGGCGGCGGGGCGCCCGGGGGTCCTTGCCCTGGGCCACCAGCTTCGCCTCGCGCGCCGCCAGGAGTTCGACCGCTTCTTCCAGGCCGACCTCCTGCGGCTCCCTGCCCTTCGGCACCGTTGCGTTGACCTGGCCGTCCGTCACGTAAGGTCCGTAGCGCCCCGTCTTGACGGAGAGAGCGAGGCCGCTTTGCGGGTGCTCGCCCAGCTCCTTGAGCACGGACGACGCGCCCCGGCGGCGCTTGGGCTGGCGCAGCAACGCCAGAGCCTCGTCGAGGGTCAGGGTCGCCATCTGCTCGTGGCCTTCCAGGCTGCGGCTCTCCTTGCCGCAGCGGACGTAGGGCCCGTACCGCCCGTCCTGCACGGTGACCGCCTCGCCGCTGTCGGGATGGGGCCCGAGCTCGCGCGGGAACGACAGCGCAAGGAGCGCTTCGTCGAGCGTCAGTCGCTCCCGGTCCATCGACGGCCACAGGCTGGCTGTCTTCGGCTTGCCTGCGCCGCGCCCGGCCTTCCGGCCCTTGCCGCCCGGCGACGGTTCCCCCAACTGGACGTAGTCGCCGTAGCGGCCCGTCTTGACGTAGACGGGTTCGCCGGTCTCCGGATGACGGCCGAGCGGACCGCTCTCTTCCGGCGCGCTTTCGAGCATCGAGAGAGCGCGCTCCAGCGTGATTTCGTCGGGCGGCACGTTGTCCTCGAGGGACAACCGCTGGCCGTCGTCGCCCGCCTGGAGGTAGGCGCCGTAGCGGCCGACGCGGACGACGACCTCCCGGCCCTCCCCGTCCTCGCCCAGCCGCAACGAACAGACCGCCCTGGCGTCGATGCCGTCCACGCCGTCCCCGACCATGGACTGCAGACCCTCGCGGCCGGCCTCGGACGGGCCCGGCTCGCGGCCGAAGTAGAAGTGGCGCAACCAGGGTTCGGCTTCCCGTTCGCCGCCGGCGATCGCATCGAGATCGGCCTCCATGCGCGCCGTGAAGTCGAGGTCCACGAGATCGCCGAGGTGCCGCTCCAGCAGTCGGGTCACGGCGAAGGCGAGGAACGTCGGCACCAGGGCCGAGCCCTTCTTCCAGACGTACCCCCGGTCGACGATCGTCTGCAGGATGGCGGCGTAGGTCGAGGGCCGGCCGACCCCCTGCTCTTCCAGTTCGCGAACGAGACTGGCCTCCGTGTAGCGCGCCGGCGGCTGGGTCGTGTGGCCGTTCGCCTCGGCGCCGGCCACTCCGACCGTTTCGCCCTGGCGAAGGGCCGGCAGGAACCGCTCCTCGTCCTCGGCGCGGCGCCGCGGATCGTCGCGACCCTCCACGTAGACGCGCAGGAAGCCGGCGAAGCGCAGCACGCGGCCCGAGGCGGCCAGTTGAACCGGTCCGGCCCCGGGTGTGGACGTCTCCAGGCGCACGCTCGTCGTGGTGCCCTTGGCGTCCTTCATTTGGGACGCCAATGTCCGCTTCCAGATCAGTTCGTACAGACGGAGCGAGTCCCGATCGAGGGCGCCGCGCACCTGGTTCGGCGTGCGGAAGCTGGTGCCCGCGGGCCGGATCGCCTCGTGCGCCTCCTGCGCCTTCGCCCTGCTGGCGTAGACCCGCGCCTTCCCCGGCAGGTACTCCGCGCCGTAGAGATCGGCGACCTGCCGCCGCGCGGCGGCGATCGCCTGCCCGGACAGCACCGTCGAGTCCGTCCGCATGTAGGTGATGTAACCGTTCTCGTACAGCCCCTGGGCCACTCTCATCGTCCTCTGGGCGGCGAACCGCAGCTTGCGCGCCGCCTCCTGCTGGAGGGTCGACGTGATGAACGGCGCGTAGGGGCGGCGGGTGAAGGGCCGCTCCTTCACCTCGGCGACCGTCGGACGGGTCGCGGGCAACTCCTCGCCCAGCTTCCGGGCCTCGGCCTGAGAGAGCAGGTGCGCCTTCGTCTTCAGCTCTCCGGTCGTCCGGTCGAAGTCCCGGCCGCGGGCCACCGTCCTGCCGCCGATCGCCGACACCCTCGCGGAGAAGCGGCGGTTCTCGCCGTCTTCGGTCTCCAGCTCCGCCTCCACCGACCAGTAGCCGGCCGGCACGAAGGCCATCCGCTCGCGCTCCCGCTCCACCACGATCCGGGTCGCCACCGACTGCACGCGGCCGGCCGACAGGCGCGGCTGCACCTTCTTCCAGAGCACCGGAGAGACCTCGTAGCCGTAGAGCCGGTCCAGCACCCGCCGGGCCTCCTGGGCGTCCACCAGCCGGCGGTCGATGTTCCGCGTCTCGTTCAGGGCAGCCTCGACCGCCGACTTCGTGATCTCGTGGAAGACCATCCGGCGCACCGGGACCTTCGGCCGGAGCACCTCCTGCAGGTGCCACGCGATCGCCTCGCCCTCGCGATCCTCATCGGTCGCGAGCACGAGCTCGTCGGCGTTCCGCAGTGCCTTGCGGAGTTTCGCGATCTGCTCCTTCTTCTCGCGCGGGATCACGTAGAGCGGATCGAATCCGCCGTCGATGTCGACCCCGAGGCGGGCCCACGGACGCCCCCGGTACTTCTGCGGCACCTCGGCGGCGGTCCGGGGCAGGTCCCGGATGTGGCCGATCGAGGACTCCACCCGGTAGCCGGGCCCGAGGTAGCGCTCGATCGTCCGGGCCTTGGCCGGCGACTCGACGATGACGAGAGAGTTGCTCATACGCGCGGGGCGACGATAGTAGAGAAGCGGACCTTGTCAAGCTGGCCGCGCCTTGCCATGATGCGGCAATGACCGCGCCCGTCGTAGTCGTCGGCGGCGGGCTCGCCGGCAGCGAGTGCGCCTTTCAGCTCGCCTCCAGGGGCCGGGCCGCGATCCTCTACGAGATGCGGCCAGGGCGTTCCACCCCCGCCCATTCCAGCAGCGACCTGGCGGAACTCGTGTGCTCGAACTCGCTGCGCAGCGACGACCCGCACCACGCCGCCGGCCTGCTCAAGCGGGAGATGGAGTACTTCGGCTCCCTGATCATCGCCGCCGCCCGCCGGAACGCGGTACCCGCCGGAGGAGCGCTGGCCGTGGACCGGACGCGGTTCGCCGCCGACGTCACGGCCGCGGTCGAATCGCACCCGCTGATCGAACTCCGCCGCGAAGAACTGACGGCGCTGCCCGAACCGGGCGCGGGCGACTGCGTGATCGCGACCGGACCCCTCACGTCGGAAGCACTGACGCGGGAGATCGAGCGGCTGATCGGTTCGGACCATCTCTACTTCTATGACGCGATCGCGCCCATCGTTGCGGGCGACAGCCTCGACCACGACCGTCTGTTCCGCGCCTCGCGCTACGGCAAGGGCGGCGACGACTACCTGAACTGCCCGCTCGGCGAGGAGGGGTACCGGGGCTTTCGCCGCGCCCTGCTCGAGGCCGGCACGATCGAGCTGCGCGACTTCGAGCGTCCGCTGTTCTTCGAGGGCTGCCTGCCGATCGAGGAACTCGCGCGCCGCGGCGAAGACACGCTGCGCTTCGGACCGATGAAGCCGGTCGGCCTCCGCGCGCCGGACGGCAGCCGCCCGCACGCCGTCGTCCAGCTTCGCCAGGAAGACCTCGCCCGCAGCCAGTACAACCTGGTCGGCTTCCAGTCCCGGATGACCTGGCCCGAGCAGCGGCGCGTGCTCCGGACCCTGCCGGGGCTCGAAGCCGCGCGCTTCGTCCGCTACGGCCAGGTCCACCGCAACACCTTCATCAACGCTCCTCTCCACCTCGACCGCTGGTACCGGTTCGCCGGCCGGTCCAACCTGCGCCTCGCCGGGCAGATGACCGGCGTCGAGGGCTACCTGGAATCCGCCGCGACCGGCCTTGCGATCGCGCTGTACCTCCTGCTCCAGGACGGAGACCGGCAGCCGTCGCCGCTGCCCGACACGACCGCGCTCGGCGCCCTGGCCAGGCACCTCACCGAGTCGAACCCGAAGCGCTACCAGCCGACGAACGTCAACTACGGCCTGCTCGAACCCCTCGGCCGGCGCGTGCCCCGCCGCGACCGCCGCGCCGCCTACGCCGGCCGGGCCCGGCAGGCGCTCGTTGCATGGGGCGCTAGCATGGGGATCGCGGGAGCGCCTTCGTGGGATCCACCGTCGACCATGCCGAGCCGGGAAGACGAGCCGAGCGTCGCGGCGCGCTCGCCGAGCTGATCGGGGACTTCCTGGAGTACCTGGAGCTGGAGCGCAACTGCTCCGTACACACCGTGCGCGCGTACGGCAAGGATCTTCGGACCTTCGCCGAGTTCCGCGCCGGCGGCGGCAGCCGCGACCGGGACCTGAACGACATCGACCAGTTGCTGGTCCGGTCCTACGTCGCCTCTCTCAACCGGCGGCGGCTGGCGCGCCGCACCCAGGGCCGCCACCTGTCGGCCCTGCGCGGCCTGTTCCGCTACGCCTGCCTGATGGGCCGGATGGAGTCGAACCCCGCCGAGTCCGTGCCGACGCCGAAGATCGAGAAGACCCTGCCGCGGCACCTGCGCCCGGCCGAGATCGACGCCCTGCTGGAGGCCCCGGCCGGCCGCGAGGGGCCGCTCGGCCTGCGGGACCGCGCGCTGCTCGAACTGCTCTACGCCTCGGGACTCCGGGTCGGCGAGCTGGTCGCCCTGAACTGGCGCGACGTCGATCTTCCCGCCAGGGTCCTGCGCGTGATCGGCAAGGGAGACCGCGAGCGGATGACGCCCTTCGGCGCGCCGGCCGCGAAGGCGCTCCGCCATTGGCTCGAGGCCTGGGAGGACCTGTTCCGGCGCCGGGCCGGCGACGCGGACCGGCACCTGGAACCGGTCTTCCTGAACCGGAACGGCGGCCGGCTCAGCGCGCGGTCCGTCCGTCGTATCATCGACCGCTACGTCGAGGAGACGGCGCAGGCGGCGGGCGCTCATCCGCACGCCCTGCGCCACAGCTTCGCGACTCACCTGCTCGAATCCGGCGCCGATCTGCGTTCCATCCAGGAACTTCTCGGCCATGCTTCGCTCTCGACCACCCAGCGCTACATGCACGTGGACACCGGCCGCCTGCTCCAGGTCTACCGGGAGAGCCATCCGCGGGCCAAGGGTGCCTGAGCTTCCGGCCCCGAACGTGCCGGCGCCCCATCCTGCCCCTCCAGCCAGCTAACAAGAGGATCCCCCAATGAAACTCCCCTTCGCCCGCCGGACCTTCGCGTCCGCCCTGGCAGCGTCCGCGGCCGCGTGCCTGGCCGTTGCCGGCGCGGCCGCGGCCCAGGACGACCTGCGCGGCTTCCAACTCGTCGGCGACTACCAGCTCTTCCTGCAGGGACGGGAGGCGCCCGACGCCCAGCTCTACCTCTCGCGCACCGCCGGCGCCTTCCTGGTGATCGCCGACGACCTGCCTTCCCCGGTGCTGCTGAGCGCCCGCAACCAGATGACCCGCAAGGTCCAGTTGCTCAAGATCTCCCCCACCGGCGAGGACACGCTCGACCTGTTGCCCGGCGCGCTCTTCGGCCCCGCGATGGCGTTCCGGCCGATCCCCAAGGGTCTCGAGTTCGCGGTCGACGGCGTCCTGGCCCAGCTCCGGCAGCGCCCGTCCTGGGCCGGCGAAGCGACGCTCGCCGACCTCTACTCGCACGAACCCGGCTACCGCCGCGACGCCAGGTCCTACGAGGCGAACGCGGCGGCCATGGCCGAGGTGGCCGAACTCGGCGCCGGCGTCGAGGTCCGGGTGGTGTTCGGGTCCTGGTGCCACGTCTGCGAGCGGTTCATGCCGCGCGGCCTGAAGGTCCACGAGCAGCTCGAGAGCTCGCCCGTGCGGTTCACCTACTACGGACTCGGAGACGACAACCCCTGGGGCGACGCGGAAGTGGACCGCCTGGAGGTCAAGGAACTCCCGACCGCCATCGTCTACCGGGACGGCCGGGAGATCGGCCGCTACGTCGGCGGCCCCGGCTGGACCAGTCCCGAGGTCTCCCTGCTCAACATTCTGCGCGAGAATCCGTAGACCAGCTTCGACCGCTCCCCGACGGTCGGCTCGGAGAGGCCAACAGACCATGACCACCATCCTGCTCGTGCGCCGCGGCGGCGCCACCTGCATGGCCAGCGACGGCCAGGTCACCAACGGCGCCGCGAACACGGTGATCAAGGCCCGGGCCCGGAAGGTCCAGCGGGCCGGCAAGGGAAACGTGCTGGTCGGTTTCGCCGGCGGCGGCGCCGACGCCCTGGCCCTCTTCTCCCGCTTCGAGGCGAAGCTCGACGAGTTCCAGGGGAACTTCGAGCGCGCGGTGGTCGAACTGGCGATGGACTGGCGGACGGACCGGGCGCTGCGCCGGCTCGAGGCGCAGATGATCGTGACCGACGGCCGCAAGAGCTTTCTCGCGATGGGCAACGGCGACCTCCTGGAACCGGACAGCGACATGCCGCTCGCCATCGGCTCGGGCGGCAACTACGCGCTCGCGGCGGCCCGCTCGCTGCTCGAGCACACCGAACTCGACGCCGAGCGGATCGCCTTGGAAGCGATGCGGATCACCGCCGACCTGTGCGTCTACACGAACGACGAAATCACCGTCGAGCGTCTCGAAGCCGGCGGAGACGGCGGAAACGGCGCATGACCCCGCCTCCGGCGCCGAACGCTCCGTTCGTCGAGGACCTCACGCCGCGCGAGATTGTCGCCGCGCTCGACCGCCACGTCGTCGGCCAGAAGGACGCCAAGCGCGCCGTGGCGATCGCCATGCGCAACCGCTGGCGGCGGCAGCAGCTCGACCCGGTGACCGCCGAGGACATCGCGCCCAAGAACATCCTGATGATGGGTCCCACCGGCGTCGGCAAGACGGAGATCGCGCGCCGGCTGGCCAAGCTCGCCCGCGCGCCGTTCCTCAAGATCGAGGCGAGCAAGTTCACCGAGGTCGGCTACGTCGGCCGCGACGTCGAGTCGATCGTCCGCGACCTGATGGAGCTCGCGGTGGCGATGGTCGGCGAGGAGCAGCGGACGGCGGTCGAGGCGGACGCGGCGACCCGCGCCGACGAGAGGCTGCTGCAGATCCTCGTGCCCCAGCCGCCCCAGCCGGCCGGCGAGTCGAGCGATCCCGCCGACCAGCCGGCCCCGACCGAGACCCGGGAGCGCTTCCGCCAGTGGATCGAGGAAGGGCGCCTCGACCACCGGATGGTCGAGATCGAGGTGGACGACGCCTCGCAACAGCAGTTCGAGATGTTCACTCCCCAGGGCGTCGAGGCGGTGGGCATCAACCTGAAGGACATGCTCCCCGGCCTGTTCGGCAAGCGCAAGCGCCAGACCGTCGAAGTGCGCGAGGCGCGGGAGATCCTCAGGCGGCAGGAAGCCGAGGCGCTGATCGACCGCCACGACGTGGCCCAGGAAGCCCGCCTGCGGGTCGAACAGGCCGGCATCGTCTTCCTCGACGAGATCGACAAGGTCGCCGGCCGCAACGGCGGCCACGGTCCCGACGTGTCGCGCGAGGGCGTCCAGCGCGATCTGCTGCCGATCGTCGAGGGGACCACGGTGACGACCAAGTACGGACCCGTCAAGACGGATCACGTCCTGTTCATCGGCGCCGGCGCGTTCCACGTGGCCAAGCCGTCCGACCTGATCCCCGAACTCCAGGGCCGCTTCCCGATCCGGGTCGAACTCGGCGCGCTGGGCGAGGAGGAATTCGTCCGCATCCTCACCGAGCCGGACAGCGCGCTGACCACCCAGTACCGCGCGCTGCTCGGCGCCGAGGGCCTCGACCTGACCTTCGGCGACGACGCGGTGCGGGAAGTCGCCCGGCTCGCGGTGCAGGTCAACTCCCAGACCGAGAACATCGGCGCACGCCGGCTGGCCACGCTGATGGAGCGCCTCCTCGAAGAGGTCTCCTTCGAGGCGCCGGACATGGACGGCGTGAGCCTGGCGGTCGACGCCGCCTACGTGAACCGCGCGCTCGCCGACGTGGTGGAAGACCGCGACCTGAGCCGCTATGTGCTCTGAAGCGGGCAGCCGCCGTCCGTTTGGAACCGCCGCGCCCGCGGTCGTCCTGGTCGCGCTCCTGGCCTGCCTGGGGTGCGGGCTGAAGGGCGACCCTCTGCCTCCGCTGCGCCCGCCCGAGCCAGCCGAGGAAGAGGTTCCGGCCGGGACGGAGGACGCGAGCGAGGCCAGCGCCGAGGACGACGAGAACGCCGAGAGCGAGGACGGCGACGGCGGGGAGGACGGCAGCGGCGCCAAGGGTCCGGCATGACCGGGCAGGGCGGCACGCCGTTCTTCTTCGTGTCCGGCGCGGGCAACGACTTCATCGCCCTCCTCGAGCAGCCGGCGCCCGAGCCGGAGACGATCAGGGCGTGGTGCCGGCGAGGGGCGTCGGTCGGCGCCGACGGGCTCTTCACCCTGCGCCGGGTCGCCACGGACCGCTACGCCCTCGACTACGCGAACGCCGACGGCGCCCGCGCGGCCCTGTGCCTGAACGCCGCCCGCTGTGCCGCCCGCCTGGCCTTCCAGCAGGAACCGCGCGCCGAACGGCTGACGATCGAGACCGGCGCCGGCGCCCTGGTCGCCGAGCCGGTCGACGACTCGCGCACTGCCATCATCGTGCCGGCAACGGCTGCCGGCCGCGCGATGACGCTGCACGCGGGCGCCCGTGACCACCCGGGCCGCCGGATCGACGCCGGTGTCCCCCACTTCGTGCTGGGGTGGCCCGGCGACCTGGACGAGGCGCCGGTCGCCTCGCTCGGCCCGGAACTGCGCGCGCACCCGGACCTGGGGCCGGAAGGCGCGAACGTCCACTTCGTCGTGTTCGACTCGCCCGGACGCTTCCGCATCCGCTCCTTCGAGCGCGGCGTGGAAGCCGAGACCCTCGCCTGCGGCACCGGCGTCGTGGCGGCGGCCGCCTGCGGGATCGCCGAGGGCCGGCTCGCGCTGCCGGTCGCGGCCGAGACCCGCGGCGGCTTCGAGCTGCGCTTGGAGGCCGCGCCGGACGGACCGGACGGGAACGGCCGCTGGCGCCTGTCCGGCGACGCCAGGATCGTCGCCAGCGGCCGCATCGCCGGCGACGCGGCCGCGCGCGCGAGGTCCTCGCGGGAGTCCCCGCCCGGCGTTCCCTGAGACGGCGTCCGGCCGGCGGCAACCGGGCGCGTCCGGACGGCCCAACCCGCCGCGTCCTGGCCGCGACCGGCTGCTACCCTCCGCGCCATGAGCAGCTTCCCGCCAGTCGACGAGCAGATGGAACTGCTGCTGCGCGGGGCCGTCGACGTCGTCGAAGAAGAGGCGCTGCGCCTCCGGCTCGAGGACTCGCGCCGGCGGAACCGCCCTCTGCTGGTCAAGCTCGGCTTCGACCCCACCGCGCCCGATCTGCACCTGGGTCACACGGTGCCGCTGCGCAAGATGGCGCACTTCCAGCAACTCGGACACCGGGTCCTGTTCCTGGTCGGCGACTTCACGGCCATGATCGGCGACCCGACCGGCAAGAAGGCCACCCGCCCGCAGCTCTCGCGCGACCAGGTCCTGGCCAACGCCGAGACCTACCAGGAGCAGGCCTGGAAGGTGCTCGACCGGGAGCGGACCGAGATCCTCCACAACAGCGAGTGGCTCTCCAAGCTGGGCGCCGAGGGCCTCATCCGGCTTGCCGGTTCCTACACCCTGGCCCGCATGATGGAACGCGAGGACTTCCGCGCCCGGTTCGAGAACCACGAACCGATCTCGATCCACGAGCTGCTCTATCCCCTCACCCAGGGCTACGACTCCGTCGTCCTGGAGGCCGACGTCGAACTCGGCGGACACGACCAGTTGCTCAACCTCCTGGTCGGCCGCGACCTGATGCGCGCCCGCGGCATGGAACCCCAGATCGCGCTCACCGTGCCGCTCCTGGTCGGCACCGACGGCGCGCAGAAGATGTCGAAGAGCCTCGGCAACGCGATCGCCCTGGACGACTCGCCCCGCGAGACGTTCGGCCGCACAATGTCGATCCCCGACGACCTCATGTGGGACTGGCGGCTGCTGCTCACCGACCTGGACCAGGCGGAGATCGATCGCCAGCGAGCCGCGGTGCGTGGCGGTCAGGCGAACCCCCGCGATCTGAAGGCCGACCTCGCCCACGAACTGGTGCACCGTTTCCACGGCCCGGCGGCCGCGGACGAAGCCCGAGCCGAGTTCGACCGCATGTTCCGCCGCGGCGGCGTGCCCGACGAGATCGAGACCCGTGCCGTCCCGGCTGGCCAGGCTCTCTTCGCCACGATCGCCGACGCCGGTCTTGCCGGCAGCAAGGCCGAAGCCCGTCGCCTGATCCAGCAAGGCGCCGTCCGCCTCGACGGCGAAAAGGTCCTCGACCCCTTCCTTCCGCTTCCGGCCACCTCCGAGGCCATGCTGCTCAAGGTCGGCAAGCGCCGCTTCCTGAACGTCAGGCCCGGCTGACCGTGCCGCAGCCTGAGCCCCGCCCGGATCCGCAGCCCCGGCAAATCACGGAGACCGAGCCCGATCTGCCGCCGCTGGGGGTCGGGGTACGCATTCTCCTGTTCGCCCTGGGCACGTTCCTGGTCCTCTTCGGCCTGATCTTCGGCCCGTTGCCTCTCATCCCCGCCATCGTCCTCGTCCCTGCGGGCGTGGCTCTGCTTTCGCTCGCCAGCAACCGGCTGAACCGCCGCCTCCGCGCCTTCGTCCTCCGCCGCTGGCCCAACGCCTGGCACCGAATCCAGCGCCTCCGCGCTTGGCTGCACCGCCGCCTGAGCTGATGGCGCCGACGGATCCCGAGCGGGATCTCGCGGAAGACCGGAGTCGGGGATTCAGGCAGTCGCCCTGATGCACCGGGTCTCGGCTCCTACTCTCGCCTCCACTCCGCGTGAATGGTGCAGGCCGAGATCGTGATACTTCGTACGGTGATCTTCGCGTCTGACCGGTCGATGGCCACCGTGGCCACAACACGGTCTCCGACGCAACAGTCGATCTTGGGCGCGTCGGAGTCGAAGGAAGCCAGTGGCTCCCGCTGAATCGAGTCGAAGATACTCGTGGGAATCTCGACTAGCTGATAGCGGGTGGGCACCTCATTGACCTCGCGCCGGAACGCTCGCAGCACCACGATGTGGCTGACTGCCTCCTGATACTCGCGGAAGAGCTTCTTCGTTCTGGTCCGGCGAGCTTTGGCCGTGCGTGCGTCCTGGATCCAAGCGGCCTCAGTCAGCTTCGAAATGTGCAGGGTTCTCTCAGAAAGGCCTCGTGCTGCGGTCGATTTGAGAGAGAGTCGCCTCTCCGCTTCTCCTGGCGGTTCTACGACCAAGTCGAGGAACCTTCGAGTGCTCGACCCCGGCGGGTCCATGGCCCACTGAACGTGTCCGCATGCGTTCCTGAAGACGGCCTCGAATCCACGGAGTGCCAACGGCTCCGTAGTCGCGCTGTGGTGAACCGAAAGTGCGAGACCGAAGTACTCGATCCAGGCTGGCATACCCGTGAGCCACGTCCCATGCTCCCGGATGTCGGCGCTGGGCGGATTCGAGAGCGAGTCCACCACTCTAGCGACGAACTCGATCTGCACGGGCGAGAAGGCGTCCAACTTCCCTCTCTGCCAACGTACGTGACACAGCGGGCATCCCGTTGAATAGTGGAGGGCACACGTTGGCAAGGAGGATCGATGGCGAGACGAGAGCAGAGACGTTGGGGTGGCCCGGAGCTCCCGGCCCCGGGGGGTGAGGAGCGGAGCGACGAGGCCCCCGGGGCCGGCGCGTCGCCCGCGGGGGGTGTTCCCGACCCGGAGGTCGTGGCGAAGCCGACCAGACGGCAGTTCACGGCGGAGTACCGTCTGCGGATTCTGGAGGAGGCGGACCGATGCACGGACCGCGGCGAAGTGGGCCGGCTGCTTCGGCGAGAGGGTCTGTACAGCTCGCACCTGGCCAACTGGCGCAAGGCGCGGCGCGAGGGCGCGCTTTCCGGTCTGCGGCGGAAGAAGCGGGGCCGCAAGCCGACCGAGGCCAACCCTCTGGCGCCGAAGGTGAAGCGGCTGGAGGCCAAGGTGAAGCGGCTGGAGAGGGAGCTCGCCGCCGCCCACACGATCCTGGACGTGCAGGGAAAAGTTGCAGGGCTGCTGGGATTCAGCCTCGAAGACGGGAAGGACTGCTGATGGCGGCCCGGTCCCTGGCAAGCAAGGTCGGCGTCGCGCCGGCGTGCCGGGCGCTGGGCGTGTCGCGATCGACGTTCTACCGTAGGGCGAGGCCCGCTCCCGGGCGCCAGCTGCCCCGACCCGCGCCCGCCCGGGCGCTGAGCGAGATCGAGCGGGAGCGGGTCCAGGCGACGCTCGCGTCTCCCCGGTTCGTGGATCGCTCGCCGGCGGAGGTGGTAGCGACGCTGCTGGACGAGGGCCGGTACCTGTGCTCGGAACGCACGATGTACCGCATCCTGAGCGCGAACGGGGAGGTGAAGGACCGTCGCAACCAGCGGGTCCACCCGCCCTACGCCAAGCCGGAGTTGGTCGCCACCGCGCCCAACCAGGTGTGGTCGTGGGACATCACCAGGCTGCTCGGCCCGCGGCCCTGGAGCTACTACTACCTCTACGTCCTGCTCGACCTTTTCAGCCGCTACGCGGTCGGCTGGATGGTTGCCGACCGCGAGAATGCCGCGCTCGCCCAGAGGCTCATCGAGGAGACCTGCCTCAAGCACGGCGTGAAACCCTCGGTGCTCACCCTGCACTCCGACCGGGGCGCGCCCATGACCAGCCAGGGTACCGCCCAACTGCTCGCCCGCCTCGGCGTGAACCGATCCCTGGGCCGACCTCGCGTCAGCGACGACAACCCCTTCTCCGAAGCCCAGTTCAAGACCCTGAAGTACCACCCCGGCTTTCCCGACCGCTTCCCCGACCAGGACGCGGCGACCGGCTACTGCAGGTCCTTCTTCCCCTGGTACAACACCGAGCACCGGCATGCCGGCATCGCCATGCTGACTCCGGAGACCGTCCACTACGGCCGGGCCCAAGCCGCGATCGAACAGCGCCAGCGAGCGCTGAGCGCCGCCTGGAGACGCCACCCGGAACGATTCGTCGGCGGCGAGCCGATGCACCAACCCCTGCCTCAGGCCGTCTGGATCAACAAGCCGAGCCCCGAAGCATCGGAGATGGCTCAGTAAATCCGAGAAGCCCCTGTGTCAAACTCGTTGACAGGTTCCGCTTCGCCTTCAGATCGTCGAGCCTCACAATCGGCCCACTCGATGCTCGATCAGATCGACGAAGGAGGGCTTTATCTCTACACCGACCCACCGCCGGCCCAGCTCACCCGCTGCCAGAAGGGTTGTCCCCGCTCCGGCATAGGGATCAAGAACAACGCCATCCCCGGTGCTGGTTATGGCTAGACACCTCCTTGCTAGCGACATGGGCATCATGGCGGGGTGATCGTCATCCCAGCCGCTCGACCGCCGTACCGGCTCAGTGGGCAATTGCCACACGCTTCTCAGACGTCGGCCCCCCGGGCCTTGAACGGCCTTGGCGTCGTAGAAGTAGTCCTTGTCCTTCGACAGGAGGAAGACTGTCTCGTGGGCCTTCGTTGGACGATCGCGGACCGACTCCGGGTGGGCGTTCGGCTTGTACCAGATGACTTCACTGCGAATCCACCATCCGGCAGCTTGAAGAGCCAACGCCAGCCGCCAAGGTACGCCGATCAAGTCCTTGGGCTTCAGGCCTTCGGGTGTCGGTGGACGTACCTGCATGGCGCGGGCACGGTTCTTTCGATCCGGTGCTCTGTACCTGCGATTCCCCGACGTGTAGGAATCCCCAACATTAAGCCAAACCGTGCCTTCCTTCCGAAGGACGCGCCTGACTTGTTCGAACGTGCTGACGATACTCTCAACGTAGGAATCGAGCCGGTCGTTCCTTCCGATCTGATTCTCGACCTTGTAGTCTCGAAGAGACCAGTACGGCGGGGATGTGAGGACAGTCTGTATGGAGCAGTCGGGCAACAGGGCCAGCGCTTCTTCGGCGTCTCCGCATAGCAGAAGAGACTCCCGCAGCTCACGGAAGCGTCCCCTCTTGAGGTCATCGACCCGCACGTAGCCGGGCTCTGGATGCAACCTTAGCTGGCTGTGACGGGACCGGGAACCCACTGTCTGGCGTACCGGTCGGGGCGGCTGCAGTGCGGTCTCGGTCATGCCGCTTGTCCCGATGAGGTCCTTGCTCCGCAACCGCTCGCCGTTCATCCCGGTGACGACTTCCGTCATCCGGTGCATCGTATCAAGCTCTCCCAGGTTGCGGCTGCCGGCGATCCGGGCTCGTGGCGGTTCGTGAGCTTCCAACTCGGCAGGTACTGACCGCCGGGCGTGGGCGGTCGGCCAGGTACTCGCACAGCGGCAACCGGACCTTGGTCGTCCTCGCGGAGGGTTCACCCTGCTCCATCCGCTCGGCAACGATGCCGAGAGACAGGGGCCTTAGGCCGCCTAGCCTAGTGGCGTCTTCACGGCTCTCACCGGAGGGCGTGACGCCTGCTCACGATGTTCGCCAGCCAGCCGCCATCCTCCTCGCGCTCTGTCTCGACGGTAAGCCTCATCTGTTTCGCCGGACGGGCGCTCACCGCCACGGCGACTAGGGCCGCTGCGCGCGCTTCCTCAGACCCCGCAGGAAGACGCCGTTCAGCGCGATCAGCACGGCGGCGACGACGATCCACTGGCCGAACATGTTGCCGACGCCCAGCGGCCCCCAAAGCGGTTCGTTGCGGACGCTCCAGCACATCCAGACAACGAGGGCCACCGCCTCGACCACGACCAGCCGGATCGCCCAGTCCCACCAGGCGCCGATTCGGATGTCCTGGTCGCCGCCGTTGATGATCTCGGCGCGGAAGCGGGTGACGCCGTAGCGGATCACGATCAGCGCGAAGAAGAGGCCGCAGAACATCAGCGCGACGCTCCAGACGTTGTCCTGGTTCAGCCAGAACGGCTGCCAGAGCGCCGAGGGCACGCCGAGGACGAAGGCCGCCACCGCGATGGAGACGATCGCCTTGCGCCGTTCGAGCCCGGCCTCCTGAAGCGCCAGGCCGACCAGTTGGAACATGGCCACCAGGGAGGTCCAGGCGGCGAACACCAGGGCCATGAAGAACAGGATCATGAAGAACGCGCCGCCCGGCATCGCGTTGAAGAGCTGGGGAATCCAGATGAACGTCAGACCCTCGTTGCCGGCGCCGACGATCTGGTCGGCGGCGCCGGGCATGATCGAGAAGACGGTACACAGGACCATGATCCCGGCCAGCAGCGAGACGCTGTTGTTGCCGAACGCGAGCAGGAACGAGTTCAGGTTCGTGTCCTCGCGGCGGCGCGAGAACACGGCGTAGGTCAGTACCAGGCCCCAGCCGGCGCCGGTGTCCCAGGCGTTCTGGGTCAGCGCCTGCAGCCAGATGTTGAAGTCCAGCAGGTCGCTCCACTCGGGCTCGAACAGGAACTCGAGCCCCCTGGCCGCACCGGGCAGCGTCACCGCGCGGATCGCGAGCACCACCACCAGAACCAGCAGCGCCGGCATGAGGATCCGCACCACCGTCTCGATCCCCCGGATCCCGTTGAGGACGACGATCACGGCCATCGCGAGCGCCAGGGCGTGGAAGACCAGCACCTGCGGTGTGTACGAGAACTCCTCCCAGAGCTGGGCCGAGCGCTCGCCCTGGAGCTGCATCGTGATGGCGGCCAGGAAGTAGCGCAGGGTCCAGCCCATCACCACCGCGTAGTAGAAGCCGATCGCCGCCGCCACCCATGCTATCCAGGCGCCCATCCAGGCGAACCGTTCGCCCATCATCGCGGCGAAGGTCCCCACCGTGCCGTTGCGCATCTTCTTGCCGAGCGCGAACTCGGCCAGAATCAGCGGCACCGACCAGAGCATCAGGAAGACGACCCAGGCGACGAGGAAGGAACCGCCGCCGTTGGACGCCGCAATCCGGGGGAACCGCCAGATGTTGCCCGTGCCGACGGCCATGCCGAGCATGGCGAGCATCAGGCCCCACCGGCTGGAGAACAGTTGGGTCGCTGTGGTCAAGCCCTTTCCCGCACTCGTTCTATCCGGCGATGCTGGACCCTATCAGCGCGACGGGGCTTCACGTCCACCTGGCCGCCTGCGGCGGCAGCGGGTCAGACGACCCGCGCACCCAGTGGGCGGCCATCGTTCCTAGCCGACAAGGTCGCAGGCCGCGAAAAAAAAGGCGCGCTCGATCGCGGCGTTCTCGGGCGAATCGCTGCCGTGGATCGCGTTGTTCTGGATGTCAGTGCCGTAGAGGTTGCGGATCGTGCCCTCGGCGGCCTGCGTCGAGTCGGTGGCGCCCATCGTGTCGCGGAGGTGCGCCACGGCGTTGTCGCGCGCCAGCGCGACCGCCACCACGGGGCCGCTCGTCATGAAGGCGACCAGGTCGGCGTAGAACGGCCGTTCGCGGTGTACCGCGTAGAACGCCTCGGCCTGCGCCTTCGACAGGCTCATGCGCCGCGTGGCCTGGATCTCGAAGCCCGCGTCCTCCAGGTGGGCGACGATCCGCCCCGCGTTGCCGGCACGCACCGCGTCCGGCTTGACGATCGTCAGCGTCTCTTCCATCGCGTCCAACCTCCCAGCGCCGTGGCCACGCACGCGCCCATCTTCGTCCAGCCTCCCAGCGTCGCGGCCACGCACGCGCCCATCTCCGCTAGCCTCCCAGCGCCGCGGCCACGCGCGCGCCCATCTCGGCCGGTGAATCCACGACCAGGACTCCCGCGGCGGCCAGCGCCGCCTTCTTCTCGGCCGCGGTGCCCTTGCCGCCCGCGACGATCGCGCCGGCATGGCCCATCCGCCGGCCCGGCGGCGCCGTCGCGCCGGCGATGAAGCCGACGACGGGAATGTCGAGGCGCTTGCCGATCCAGGCCGCCGCCTCCTCTTCCGCCGTGCCGCCGATCTCGCCGATCAGGACGATGGCCTCCGTCGAAGCGTCCTCCGCGAACAGCTCCAGCACGTCGATGAAGCTGGTGCCGTTCACCGGATCGCCGCCGATGCCGACGCACGTGGTCTGGCCGAGCCCCTCGTTCGTGAGCTGCCACACCGCCTCGTAGGTCAGCGTGCCGCTGCGGCTGATCACGCCGACGTTGCCCGGCGCGTGGATGTGCCCCGGCATGATGCCGACCTTCGCCTCGCCCGGCGTGATCAGGCCCGGGCAGTTCGGCCCCAGCAGGCGGCTGTTCCGGCCGGCGAGGAAGCTCTTCACCCGCACCATGTCGGCTACCGGAATGCCCTCGGTGATGCAGACGATCAGTTCGACGCCCGCGTCCGCCGCCTCCATGATCGCGTCCGCGGCGAACGGCGGCGGCACGAAGATCAGGCTGGCGTTGCAGCCAGAAGCGTCCCGCGCCTCCGCGACCGAGTCCCACACCGGGAAGCCCTCGACCGTCGAGCCGCCCTTGCCGGGCGTCACGCCGCCGGCGACATCGGTGCCGTAGTCGCGGCAGCCCAGGGCGTGGAACAGGCCTTCCCGGCCCGTGATGCCCTGCACGATCAGGCGCGTGTCCCTGCCGGCCAGGATCGACATTCGTCTCCGTTCTCCCTCAGGCGCCTAGCGCCGCGACCGCGCGTTCCGCCGCCGACGCCATGCCGCCGGCGACGACGAACTCGAAGTCGGCCTCCTGGAGCACCTTGCGGCCTTCTTCCACGTTCGTTCCCTCGAGCCGCACGATCACCGGCACCTCGACCGGCGTATCCGCCGCGGCGAGTTCCTCGATCGCCGCCACCACGCCGCGGGCGATCCGGTCGGTCCGGGCGATGCCGCCGAAGATGTTGATCAGCACCGCCTTCACGGCCGCGTCCGAGAGGATGATCCGGAAAGCGCCCGCCACGGCCTCCTGCGAAGCCGAACCGCCGACGTCGAGGAAGTTGGCGGGTTCCGCGCCGTAGAACTTGATGATGTCCATCGTCGCCATGGCCAGACCGGCGCCGTTCACCATGCAGCCGATGTCGCCGTCCAGCTTGATGTAGCTGAGGCCGTGCTTCGACGCCTCGACCTCGAGCGGGTTCTCCTCGTGGACGTCGCGAAGCTCGGCGATCTCGCGCCGCCGGAACATAGCGTTGTCGTCGAAGTTCATCTTCGCGTCCAGCGTGTAGACGTCGCCCCGCGAGTCGACCATCAGCGGATTGATCTCCACCAGCGAGGCGTCCGTCTCCAGGTAGGCCCCGACCACGCTGGCGACGGCGGCCTGGATCTGGCGCGCCGTGGCGCCCGAGAAACCCAGTCCGGACGCCACGCGGCGGCACTGGAACGGCAGCACGCCGAGCTGCGGGTCGATCGCCTCGCGCAGGATCGCCTCCGGATCCGTCCGCGCCACCTCCTCGATGTCCATGCCGCCGGAACGGGACGCCATCAGCACCGGCCGTTCGGCCGCCCGGTCGAGCGTCACCCCCAGGTAGAGCTCCCGGTCGATGTCGAGCGCTTCCTCGATCAGGACCTTGCGCACCTTCTGGCCTTCGGGGCCGGTCTGGTGCGTCACAAGCTGCATGCCGAGGATCTCGCCGGCGAGCCGCTCCGCCTCTTCCGGGCTGGCCGCCAGCTTGACGCCGCCCCCCTTGCCGCGGCCGCCAGCGTGAATCTGGGCCTTGACCACGCAGCGGCCCCCGAACTCCCGGCAGATCTCCGCCGCCTCCGCGGCTTCCTCGATCACCCTGCCCCGCGGAACCCTGGCGCCGAACCCGCGCAGGAGTTCCTTGGCCTGGAACTCGTGGATCTTCACGCTGCGGCCTCAGCCCCGGTTCGGATCAGTCGAGTTTCTCGACGATCGCCTGGCCGAACTCGGAGGTCTTGAGCAGCGTCGCACCCTCCATCTGGCGCTCCAGGTCGTAGGTGACCCGCTTCTGCCGGATGGCGCGGCCGATGGCGTTCTCGATCGACCGGCCAGCCTCCTGCCAACCCATCCAGTTCAGCATCATGACGCCCGACAGGATGACCGAGCAGGGGTTCACCTTGTCCTGGCCGGCGTACTTCGGCGCCGTGCCGTGCGTGGCCTCGAACAGGGCGACGCCGTCCCCCTCGTTGGCGCCCGGGGCCATGCCCAGGCCGCCGACCTGGGCCGCCAGGGCGTCCGAGAGGTAGTCGCCGTTCAGGTTGGTCGTGGCGATCACGTCGTACTCGTCGGCCCGCAGCAGCACCTGCTGGAACATGGCGTCCGAGATGCGGTCCTTGACCAGGATGCGCCCGTCCGGCAGCTTGCCGTCGTGCTTCGACCACAGGTCGTCCTCGCTCACCGTGCAGTCCGCGAACTCCTCGGCCGCCAGCTCGTAGCCCCATTCCTTGAAGGCGCCCTCGGTGAACTTCATGATGTTGCCCTTGTGCACCAGGGTCACGCTGTCGCGGCCCTGGGCGCGGGCGTACTCGATCGCCTTGCGGACCAGCCGCTTGCTCCCGGTCACCGAGACCGGCTTGATGCCGATGCCGGAGTCGGCGCGGATGTCGCGGCCGAACTCCCGCTTCAGAAAGTCGATCAGCGCCTTCGTCTCCGGCGTTCCCTGCTCCCACTCGTGGCCGGCGTAGACGTCCTCCGTGTTCTCGCGGAAGAGGACCATGTCGACCTTCTCGGGCTCGCGCATCGGCGACGGCACGCCGTCGAAGTAGCGGACCGGGCGCACGCAGGCGTACAAGTCGAGGAGCTGCCGGAGCGCCACGTTCAGGCTGCGGATGCCGCCGCCCACCGGCGTGGTCAGCGGTCCCTTGATCGCCACCCGGTAGTGGCGGATCGCATCGACCGTGACGGACGGCAGCCACTCGCCGGTCCGGTCCAGGGCCTTCTCGCCGGCCAGGATCTCCAGCCAGGCGATGGCGCGGGCACCCGAGTACGCCTTCTCCACGGCGGCGTCGATGACCGCCTGGGCGGCGCGCCAGATGTCGGGACCGATGCCGTCGCCCTCGATGAAGGGCACGATCGGCCGGTCCGGGACGACGAGCGCGCCGTCCTGCCAGCCGACCTCCTGACCGCCGGCTGGCGGTTCGACCGGGGGTTCGCTCACGGCGGCGCAGGTTACCACGTTTCCCCGCGTCCGGTTCGAGCCTTCCCGTCTCCGGTTCGAGCCGGGTTCGCCACGGGCTTGCTAAGGTCCCCCGGGATGAGCGCGACGCCCGTCTTCCACCTGCCGAGGCCCGATCACGCCGCCACCTGGGAGGGCGTCGACTGGGAGGCCCTGGTCGACGCCGCCGTCCGCTGCCGGGAACGGGCCTACGCACCCTACAGCAGGTTCCGCGTCGGCGCCGCCCTGCTGGCCGCCGACGGCCGCGTCTACACCGGCTGCAACGTGGAGAACCGCGTGCTCGGCCTGACTCTCTGCGCCGAGCGCGGAGCGTTGTCGTCGGCGGTCGCGGCCGGCCAGCAGTCGTTCCGGGCCATGGCGCTGGCGACCGGCGCCGTGCCGCCGGCCAGTCCATGCGGGCAGTGCCGCGACGCCCTGGCCGAGTTCAACTGCGACCTGCCGGTCGTGTCGGTCACCGCCGGCGCCCGCGACCCCGCGAACTGGCGCCGGTGGACGCTGCGCGAACTGCTGCCGGAACCGTTCGTCCTCGACCCCGAGCGTTGACTCCCCCGAGACCGGCGCTTCAGGTCTCGACGGCCTCGCCGGTCTCGACGGCCAGCGCCTCCTCGACCGTGTCGAAGGTCGGGAACAGGGAGGCGACGCCGGCCACCGTCAACAACTGGACGATCCGGTCCGAGGGACGGACCAGCATCAGCTTGCGCTCCTGCGCCCGCAACCTCACAAGGTAGCCGACCAGCTCGCCGATGCCCGTCGAGTCCATGTAGTTGACCTCCGAGAGGTCGAGCAGCACATGACCGTCGCCCTCGGCCAGACTCCGCTTCAGCGCGTCGGCGAGGAAGCGCGCGCTCTCTCCCAGCTTGATCACGCCCTCGACCGCCAGCAGGCTGCAGTCGCCGATCCGTCGCTTGTTGATGATCATCGGGAAAGCGGCAAGCCCGCCGCCGGCGCGCGAAGCCGCCAGGAGCGGCGGCGCTAGCGGCTGAACCGGCCCACGAAGGTGCTCCGCTTGCCGGGGCTCTTCCAGGTGGCGTCCAGGCCCGGACCCTGCCAGGTGTGTTCGAGGGCGACCCCGGGCATCGCCCCGTCGGTCGGCGCCAGCGGCGGATAGAAGACGATCTCGTTGCCGCACAGGTGGTCCCGGTGGTCGAGTGGACGGGTCCTGACCGCGACCATGTCGCCGGCGGTGACGGACGCCTCCCCGTTCGGCCGCAGGTCGAAGGCGACCTCCGCCGTCTCGATTCCGGCCACGTCCGACACGAGATCCCCGCCCATGCCGCGCGCGAAGCCCTCGAGCGCCGACCGCTGCGACGGATCAGCGCCGGCATCGACGATCAGGACGGACTCCGTGGCTCGCGCTTCGACGTACGGATCTCCGAGCGTGGCGTCCGAGCGCACGATGGCCAGCACCGAGAGGCCCGAGAGGTCGACCCCGTCCCAGCCGCCCTCCTCGATCCGCCAGGCCATGACCGCCTCGTTGCCCACGAGCCCGACCTCCGAGTTGGCGAAGCAGGGCCCGGTGTAGACGTCGGCGGTGCGCGCCTCGACGTAGCTCCCCGCGACGCCGGCGGCCGCGGCCGCGGCCGCGGCCGCGGCCGGCAGCAGGACGAGAAGCAGGGCCGCGACCGGCACGGCCGCCCGTCCACGAGCCGGCGCCTTGCGCCGGATGCCGGCCAGCGCGCCGGCGCACCCCGTCCGGGCCGCGCAGGCGCTCGGCAGACGCTGACCAAGCAGTGAAGCGAATCTCATGTCGGCAAGTCTCCGTTGCTGCGGCCGTGGCTCTCGAAGCAGCCGCGGCCCTCCCGGCATCGTTCCCTGGACGCTACCGCGCCGTCGGGGCCGAGACAGTTCATGCTGTGGGTACACCAGACGAAGCCGTCGTCGATCTCGTGCTGCGGGTCGACGTCGGCATCCGGCGGCGCCGGCGCCAGCGCCATGAACATCGTCTTCCACCGCAGCCTGCGGCAGAGTTGCGGCGTCCGGGCAGCGGGCAATCGGTCGGCCATCGCTATCGAATCTCCATCCCGGCGGCTCGCTCGAGCGCGCGCTTCGCCGCGGTCCGCGCAAGCTGGACCTTGTACCGGTTGCCGCTCATCGGCCGGGCGCCTTCCACCGCGGCCTCCGCGGCCGCGGCCATCGTCTCCGCCGTCAACTCCCGGCCAGCCAGCGAGTCGCCCGCGGCCGTCGCCAGGTACGGCGCCGGCGCCGCGTGACCCAGCACGATCCGGGCCAGCTCCACCCGCGTCCCGGAGCCGCGGAGCGCGACCGCGGCCGTCATCAGCGGCCAGTCCAGCGAGCGGCGCTGCCGGACTTCGTACACGGCCGACCGGGATCCGCCGACGTTCGCTTCGACGCCGGCGAGGAGCTCGCCCGGGGCCAGCGTGTTCTCGCGTTCTCCCGGGGCCTGGGGCGCCCGGTACAGCGCCTCCACCGGCAGCCGGCGTTCACCGGCCGGCCCGTGCACCACCGCTTCGGCCCCGAGCGCGACCAGCAGCGGCGCCAAGCCGGAGGGATGGACGAAGCGGGCCTCGCCCTCCGGGAAGATCGCGTGGTAGCGGTTGTCGCCCGCCGCCACCATCGAGCTGCCGTCCGCCGCCAGCGCCAGCAGGCCGAAGCCCCGCCGGTAGTACCAGCAGCGGGGACGCTGCAGCAGGTCGCCGCCGACCGTGCCCATCTCCCGCAACTGCGGGCTGGCCACGCCGTCGATGGCGACCGCGAGCGCCGGCAGGGCGGCTATCGCTTCTTCGCGATCGCGCAACTCCTGCAGCGTCGTCATCGCACCGATCCGGAGCGCGCCGCCGTCCACTTCGATGCCCGAAAGCCCCGCGACTCCCCGAAGAGCGACCAGCCGGTCGACCCTCTCGACGTCGTCCTTCAGCAGGCCAAGCAGGTCCGTGCCGCCGGCCAGCGCCTCGCTGCCCTCCGCTTCGAGCAGGCTCACCGCCTGCTCCACGGTCGCCGGCGCGGCGTAGGCGAAGGGGCGCATCAGGCTGGCCCTCCGCGTCCGGCCAGCGCGTCCAGCACCCGGTCGGGCGTCAGCGGCAGGTAGGGCACCCGGACGCCGATCGCGTTCGCCACCGCGTTGCCGATGGCGGCGCCGGGCGAGATGACCGGCGGTTCGCCCAGGCCGATCACGCCGCGGTCTTCGTAGCCCGGGCCGGTCATCATGTGGACCTCGAGCGACCCGACGTCGACCAGGCCGGCCAGCTTGTAGAACTCCATGTCCGCGTTGAGCAGCCGGCCGCTCACGGGGTCCGGAATCCACTCCTCGTAGAGCGCGTAGCCGACGCCCATGATCAGACCGCCGTAGACCTGGCTCTCGGCCAGCCGCCGATTGACGATCAGGCCGCAGTCCTGGACCGCGATCATCCGCTCGACCTGGACCACGCCGGTCTCCATGTCGACCTCCACCTCGGCGATCTGGACGCCGCCGACGCCGCTCGAGATCAGCCGGCCGGGGCCGGGGTTCCGCCCCTGGACGCCGATGGGCGCGCCACCGATCGACGCCGCCGCCTCCCGCCACGAGATGCCGCGCGAGGGGTCGCCGTCCACGAACACGCGGCCGCCCTCGGCGACGAGTCGCTCCGGCTCGGCCTCCAGCCGCGGCGCGACGTGGACGAGCACCTCGCGCAGCGCATCCTGAGCAGCCCGCCGGGTCGAGGCGGTCACTCCGCCGACCGTCGAACTGCCACCGGACGGGCCCGACTGCGGATACACGTTGTCGCCCAGCGACACCTTCACCTGGTCCAGTTCAAGGCCGAACGTCTCGGCCAGTACCTGGCCCACGATCGTGCGCGTCCCCGTGCCGATGTCCTGGCTGCCGATCCGCGCCTCGACCGCACCGTCCGGATGAACCGTCACGTCGCAGTTGCTCGAGTGCCCGCGCCCGCCCCAGGTATGGATCGAGACGCCGAGCCCGCGCTGCACCGCGCCCTCGCGCGTTCGTCCGCGCGGCTGCCAGCGCTCCTTCCAGGACGCCATCTCGGCGGCGATCGCCAGTTCCTCCCGGTAGGTGTCCGCCCGGCCGGTCAGGTCCAGGTTCCGCTCGAGAAAGTCGATCGGGTCGAGACCGAGTTCGTCCGCCAGGTCGTCCAGCACGGACATCGTCAGGAAGCAGGCCTGCGGATGGTTCGGCGCCCGCCAGGCCCTCGAACCGGCCAGGTTCGTGGGCACGGAGGTGTGGCGCAGGCGCCGGTTCGGCACCCGGCTGAAGACGTACGGCAGGGGCGTCTGGCCGGTGCCCGGCAGTCCTCCCGATCCCCAGGAGTCCGAGTCCCAGGCCACCAGTTTGCCTTGCTCGTCGGCCGCCGCCCGGATGCAGGCGAAGGCGGAGGGCCGGCTGCCGGCGACGGTGACTTCCTGGTCCCGCTCGAGGAAGAGCTTTACCGGCGCGCCCGCCTCGCGCGCCAGTTCGGCGCCGACGATGCCCCACCGGTCGGGCGAGAACTTGGAACCGAAGCCGCCGCCCATGTACTCGGTGCGGATCCGCACCTGGCTCGCCGGTACGCCGAGTTCCGTGGCGAACTGCCCGGCGAGGGTCGAGACCGCCTGGGTCGAGGCGTGAACCTCCAGTTCGTCGCCGTCCCAGGAGCAGACCTGGCCGTGCGGCTCCAGGCACATGTGGGCCATCTGCGGCATGCCGAGCGTCCGCTCGACCGTGCGATGCGCGGCGGCGAAGGCGGCGTCGGGGTCGCCCTCCGTCCGCTCGCCGGCCGCGCTGGCGCCGGGCGCCCGATCGCGATCCTCCTCCGTGACGAAGTGCGGCAGGACCTCGTAGTCCACGCGAATCGCCCGCACCGCGTCCCGAGCGATGTCCTCGGTCTCGGCGGCGACGGCCGCGATCTCGTCCCCGGCCCACTGGATCTCGGCGCCCTCGCCCTGGATCACCTGGACCACCCGGACGCCGGGCATGGCCTCGGCGGCCGAGACGTCGATCCCGGCGATCCGCGCGTGGGCGTGCGGGCAGGTCAGGATCCTGGCCGCCAGCAGGCCCGGCGGGTTCTGGTCGGACGGGTACTTCGCGAACCCGGTCGACTTGACCGGCCCGTCCAGCCGCGCCGGCCGGGCGCCGATCTGGGCCCGGCGATCCGCCTCGGGCCAGGAGTAGTCAGCCACGGCTCGCTCCGCCGGTCACGCCCCCGGCCACGACGTCCCGGATGCCCTTGTAGGTCCCGCAGCGGCAGAAGTTGCCGCCCAGGCCCGCTTCGATCTCCGGCTCGGAGGGGTCCGGGTGACGGTCGAGCAGCGCCGCCGCCGCCACGACGAAGCCGGGCGTGCAGTAGCCGCACTGCTGGGCGTCGTTCTCCACGAACGCGCGCTGCACGTCGTGCATCGCGTCCGGCGAGCCAAGGCCCTCGACCGTCACGATGCCGCGGCCCGCCGACTCGATCATCAGCCGGCTGCAGGCATAGATCGGGCGGCCGTCCTCGAGCACGGTGCAGGCGCCGCAGGTTCCGCGGTCGCAGACCCGCTTGGGACCGGTCACGTCCAGCCGGTCGCGCAGACCGTCGAGCAGGGTGACCCGCGGTTCCACCGCCAGCCGGCGCGCGGCGCCGTTCACTTCGAGTTCGATCTCGACCGCGCCCGGGCCGACCGTTTCCGCCGCGTCCGCGTCGTTCGCGGCCGCGGCCCCGGCGGCCTCGCCGCCCAGAAGGCCGCCGGCAAGACCGCCCGAGAGCGCGCCCGCCGCGCCGCCGCGCAGGAACGACCGGCGAGAGAATCCTGACCGCTTTGCGTCGTCCGTCACGCGCCTGCCCTTCATTCGTGCGAAGTGGAACCCGCCACTGTACCAGTTGGCGCGCCGCCAACGTCCCTACGGGTGTCCGCTGGGTGCGCGGGTCTTCCGACCCGCTGCCGCCGAAGGCGGCCAGTTCCATGGACGGCGACGCTGCGATCCCGCAGCGTCGACTCCTACGAACTCGCGCCCGCGTCGCGGCGCCGAAGCCGGCGGCACACCTCGACGAACTGCGCCAGCCCGTCCGCGGTCAGCATGCCCTGCAGTTCGTGGTCGCGAACGACCCAGAGCGCCCGCGCCGGGCTTTGCAGCTCCCGCAGCACGTCCAGCAGGTCGCAATCCTCGGCCACCGTCCGCGGCTCGCGGTTCATCAGTTCCAGCAGCGGCGTGTCGGCCGGGAAGCGGGCCATCAACTCGAGCAGGCGGTCGCGGTCCACTTCGCCGGCCACCCGTCCCCAGCCGTCGACCACCGGGAACTGCCGCTGGGTGGTCGAGAGCAGCAGGCGGACCGCCCACTCGATCGTGTCCTGGGGCGCCAGGCGCTCGCAGCGCGTCATCATCGCCTCGCGCGCCCGGCGGCCCTGCAGCGCCTGGAGCGTCTTGACCAGGGACGACTCCCGGCTCGCCCCCAGCAGAACGAAGAACGCCGTCAGGATGAGGAACAGGTTGAACGCCAACCCCATCTGCCAGGGAACCAGAGCCGCCAGGCCGAGAAGGCCGGCGAGCAACATGCCCAGGCGGGTCGCCACCTTCGTCGCCCGCTCCTGGCCCATGGCGAACGAGAGCGCCGAGCGGAGGATGCGGCCGCCGTCCAGCGGGAACGCGGGCAGCAGGTTGAGCCCGAACAGGCACAGGTTGCCGACCAGCAGCCACTGCAGCGCCGACGCCACGTCGATCACCGGCCCGGCGCCCAGCGCCGGCAGTCCCGCGGCCGTCAGCCCGACGAAGAGCACGATCGCCAGCGCCAGGTTGAGGAGCGGGCCGGCGGCCGCGATCGCCAGCTCCACCATGCCCTTCGGGTAGCCGTCCAGGCGGGCGACGCCGCAGACCGGCGTGAGGACGATCTCCTTCGTCTCGATGCCGAAGCGGCGCGCCGTGAGGGCATGGCCGAGTTCGTGGACGATGACGCTCATCAGCAGGCCCACGACGACGAACGCCAGGAGGACGGCGCTGCTGCCCATGTCCGGCGCCAGCACCGCGAGCCAGATGAGCAGGAGGATGAACGTGAAGTGGATCCGCACCTGAATCCCGAACAGGGTCAGCATGTGGAAGGCGAGGCTGCGGACGAAAGGTCTCATCCCGCGCGGCCTCCGGCGGCCAGGGACGGCGCCGCGTCCGCGGTCGAACGGCCCAGAACGCGGACGATGCCTTCGATCCCGGAAGCCAGCGCCTCGTCGGCGCAGGCGAAGGAGATGCGGATGTGACCCTCGCAGCCGAAGGCGGAACCCGGCGTGACGGCGACCCGGGCCTCGTCCAGCAGGCGGCGGCAGAGGGAAGCCGAATCGGGACACGACTCGTCCAGGCAGGCCGTCACGTCCGGGAAGGCGTAGAAGGCGCCGGCCGGAGGCGGGCAGACCACCCCGGGCGCCCGCGCCAACTCCCGCAGCACGAGTTCCCGGCGGCGCGCGCAAGCCGCGACGAGCGCCGCCGACTCGGGCGGCTCCTCCGCCAGGACCGCTTCGGCTCCCGCCATCGCGAAGGAGGTCGCGTTCGAGGTCACGTGGCTCTGGACGGCGGCCGCCGCGGCCACCACCTCGGCCGAACCGAGCAGGTAGCCCACCCGCCAGCCGGTCATCGCGTAGCTCTTCGAGAAGGAGCCGACGAGCACCACCGTCTCCGGGTAGCGCTCCGCCAGCGCCGCGACGCTGGCGTGGCGCCGGCCGTCGTAGACGAAGCGCTCGTACGTCTCGTCGGAAATCAGGAGCGCTCCCCGCGCGGCGCAGGCCGAAGCCAAGCGCTCCAGATCGAGGGTGGAGGCGACGGCGCCGGTCGGATTGCATGGCGTGTTGACGATCACCGCCCGGGTCCGGTCCGTCATCGCCGCGATCAGGGGCCGCGCCCGGATGGCGAACCCGTCCTCCGGCGCCATCGGCACGGCGACCGCCTCGGCGCCGGCGAGCCGCACCTGGGCCGGGATGCTGACCCAGGCCGGAGTCGGTACGACAGCCTCGTCGCCGGGACCCAGGAACGCCTGCGCGAGTTCGTACAGGGCCGCCTTGGCGCCCACGGCGACCAGCGCGTTGGCGGCGGTCCACGGCGCTCCCTCGGCGCGATACCGCTCCGCCAGAGCGCCTCTCAATTCGGCCGTCCCCTCCAGCACCGTATACTTCGTCCGGCCCTCGTCGAGGGCTCGCCGGGCAGCTTTCACGGCAGTCTCCGGCGAGGGGAAGTCCGGCTCTCCGGCGCCCAGGTCGAGGACCTCGACTCCCTCGCGGCGAAGCTCGGCAACCCGCCGGGAAACCGCCATCGTGGCCGACTCGCGCTCACCGGAAGGCATGAAGCAGGATCGTAACAGCAGCAAGGCGCTCGGGACGGGTTTCGTCCTCGCGGCGGCGCTGGGGCTGGCCGCGGCGGCGAGCGGACAGTTCAGGCCTCCGCCCAAGGCCTCCGTCGAGGCGGTCGCCGACCTCTCCTCCTACGCCGCCGGGACGCGCGCGCGGATCGCCGCCGTGGCGACCATCGACGACGGCTGGCACATCCAGAGCAACACGCCTAGCTTCGAGTACCTCATCCCGACCGAGCTCGCGCTGGAGCTGCCGGAAGGCTGGCCGGAACCCTCGGTCCGCTACCCCGCCCACGTCATGTGGCAGTCGCAATTCGAGGCGGACCCGCTCGCGGTCTACGAGTACGAAGCGGTCATCCACGCGGAACTCGACCTGCCCGAGGACCTGGCCGCCGGTACGGTCGAGGCGCCGGTCGTGCTGCACTACCAGGCCTGCGACGACCTCGTCTGCCTGCCGCCGACGACCGCCGAGACGACGGTCCGCCTGGAGATCGGCGAGGCAGGCGAGCCGACGGGCCACCCCGCCTTCGAGGCCGCGCCGGCGCCGCCGTCGGGCGGGGGCGGCGGCATGAGCCTCCTCGCCGCGCTGATCCCGGCCCTGCTGGGCGGCCTGATTCTGAACGGCATGCCGTGCGTCCTGCCGATCGTCTCGCTCAAGCTCTTCGGGTTCGCCCAGGCGTCGGGCCGGCCCCGCCGGGAGATCGTGGGCGGCGCGCTGATGACGACGGTGGGCATCCTGGTCTCGTTCTGGGCACTGGCCGGCGCGACGCTCCTCGCCCGCTCGGCCGGGCAGGCGGTGGGATGGGGCATCCAGTTCCAGAACCCCGTGTTCGTGACCTTCCTGGCCCTGGTGCTCACCCTGTTCACCCTGAACGTCTGGGGTCTGTTCGAGATCAATCTGCCGCACGCACTCGCCAACCGGCTGGGCGGCCATGGGCATGGGGGGCATTCGCACTCCGCGCCCGCCGCCGCCCACCGGGCCGGCGGCGGGGCCGGCTACTCCGGCCACTTCTTCTCCGGCGTGTTCGCCACCCTGATGGCCACGCCCTGCTCGGCGCCCTTCCTGGGCACCGCGGTCGGCTTCGCGCTGAGCCAGCCGGCGACCACGATCGTCTTCGTGTTCACCATGGTCGGGATCGGCCTCGCCACCCCGTACCTGCTGCTGGCCGCCATGCCACGAGCCACGCGGCTGCTGCCCCGGCCCGGCGAGTGGATGGCGACGCTGCGAGGCGTGATGGGCTTTCTGATCGCCGGCACGACGATCTGGCTGCTCTACGTGCTGGCGGCCCAGATGGACAGCGCCCGGCTCGCCTTCCTGGAGATCGGCCTGCTCACCCTGGCCCTCTTCATCTGGTTGCAGAGCCGGAGCCGGAAGATGAGGCTGCGCGTCTTCGGGCGCGCCGGCGCGGCCGCGGCGGCCGTCCTGGTGCTGCTGTTGGCGAACGGCGCGACCGCCCAGTCCCGCGGCCCCGGCGCCGCGGCGGGCGGCGTGCAGGTCCTGGACTGGGTGCCGTGGGACCCGGTCCAGGCCGAGACGCTCGCCGCCGAGGGCCGGCTTGTCTTCGTCGACGTCACCGCGGACTGGTGCGCGACCTGCAAGGTGAACGAGCGCCTGGTGCTCGAGACGGACGAGACGGCTGCGCTCTTCGACCGCTACGAAGTGGTCGCGATGAAGGCCGACTGGACCAACCGGAACGACGACATTGCCCGCTACCTGGCGAGCTTCGGCCGCTACGGCATCCCGTTCTACGCGCTCTACCGGCCCGGCCAGGCGCCCCACGTGTTCAGCGAACTGCTGCGCGGCGGCCGACTGGAGGAAGCGGTCAGGAACTCGGCCGGCGACGGCACGGTAGGCAGCGGCACGGCCAGCGGCGGCGCAGTCGGCGGCGGACCCGCCGGCTGAGCGCAACCGCGGCCACGCTCAGAGCGGCCGGCCCGGCGCCGCCACGAAGACGTCCCCCTCGCCTTCGTCGTTCACCGTGAAGATCCGGTCGAGCCGGCGCACGGTCGCGCCGGCGTCGAAATCGAGGCACAGGTCCGCGCCGTCCAGCATCCCGGCGGCGCCCTCGCCGGCGCTGTCCGCGAACAGGACCGCCCAGCGGTCGCCGACGTGGACCAGGTCGCCCGGCGCCGGCGAGTCCTCGCCGGCGGCGCGCCACGGCGCGCTGCCGTCGAGCGGCGCGAGCTCCCAGGCCAGATCCTCCCAGACGATGCCGCCAGCGTCGAGAATCTCCCGCAGCACGGCGACCTGGCTGAAGGCGAGCCGGTCTTCCTGGAGTTGCCGGAGCCGGTCGACCGCCCCGGCGCCCCACTCCTCCTCGCCCCGCTGGATCCCGGGAAGACCGAAGAAAGCCGAAGGGGCGGCCAGCGCGCCCGGAAGCCGCGCCTCGAGCCGGGTCGCGCCGGGGAGGTCCGGCGACTTCACGCGCTGGTCCGGGACCAGGGCGTCTTCGTCGACCGCGGCCTCGACCCAGACCTGGTAGCGAAGGGTGCCGAAGTTCCGGTCGATCTCCGGACCGTCGTTCTCGATCCAGCCGTCGAAGTGGGCCTCCAGGGTGCCGTCGATCGACCAGGCGTTGCCCCACTCGGGCCGGAAGAAGGGCTCGTAGGCGAATCGCTCCAGGTCGCCGCCGTCGTCCAGTTCCCTGAACGGCACGCCGTGCTCCACGCTGAACCAGAGCATCCGCACCCACCCGAGTCCGCCGATCTCCTCCGGGGGAAGGGCCTCGAAGGAACGCCCGTCGATCTCGACCCGCGGCGCGGCGCTGTAGTACACGGGCGCCCCGCCCTCGTCGCCCCCGCGCGGCGCCACGGACAGCACCGCGTGCAGCCGGAAGTCCCGCCCGGCGGCCATCTCGATGTCGCCCGTCCTCGCGACGCCGTCGCCCCCGACCTCCACCCCGACCCAGGCCGCCGCCAGCGTCGGCGCGCGCAGCCGCTCCGCCCGCGGCAGGAACCAGAGGACCGCCGCCGCCACCGCGACGATCGCGGCGACGATCAGGAACAGGAGGCGATTCCCGCGCACGCCCGGATCCTAGCCGCCCCCCGGGTGCGCCACCGGGTGCGCCGCCGGGTGCGCGGGTCTTCCGACCCGCCCCCGGGTGAGCCGCTGGGTGCGCGGGTCTTCCGACCCGCCCCCGGGTGAGCCGCTGGGTGCGCGGGTCTTCCGACCCGCTTCCGGGAAACCCGCTGGGTGCGCGGGTCTTCCGACCCGCTTCCGGGAAACCCGCGCCGCGACTAGCTCTCCCGCTCCGGCAGCACCGAACGGAAGGTCAGGCGATGAAGCGGCGTCGGGCCCAGCTCCCGCAGCGCGGCGCGATGCCGCTCCGACGCATAGCCCTTGTGGCTGGCGAACCCGAAGCCCGGGTACTGCCTATCGTACGCCGTCATCATCCGGTCCCGGTGAGTCTTGGCGACGATGGAAGCGCAGGCGACGGCGAAGCTCAGCGAGTCCGCCCGCACCACGGGCACCGCCGGCACCGCGGCGCCGCCCACTTCCACCGGGTCGAGCCTCACCGCGTCGACCAGGGCGACTCCGGGCCGCACGGTCAGCGACCGCAGAGCCAGCCGCATCGCCCGGCGCGTCGCCTCGAGCACGTTGACGCGGTCGATCAGGGCCGCGTCGCCCACGCCGGTGGCCCAGGCCACCGCCCGCCGCTCGATCGTCCGGGCCAGCCGTTCCCGCCGCGGCGCGGACAGCCGCTTGCTGTCGTCGACGCCGGGAATCAGGCAGCCCGGATCGACGACGACCGCCGCCGCCACGACCGGTCCGGCGAGGCAGCCGCGCCCCGCTTCGTCGATCCCGGCGACGAGGTCGTGGCCAGCCGCGACGAACCGCTCTTCGAGCCCGCGCATCAGGCGCAGGCGGTACATCTCGGCGAAGACGCCGGGGATGCCGGCCGGCGCCGTCAGCGGTCGCGGCGCTCCTCGATCCGGGCGGCGCGCCCGCGCAACTTGCGCAGGTAGTAGAGCTTCGCGCGGCGGACCTTGCCGCGGCGGACGACCTCGATCTGGCCGATCACCGGCGAATGGAGCGGAAAGATGCGTTCTACGCCGATTCCGCCCGAGACCTTGCGCACGGTGAACGTCTCCCGCGTGCCGCCGCCGCGCCGGGCGATGACCACGCCCTGGAAGATCTGGATGCGCTCCTTGGCCCCCTCCCGAACCCGGACGTGGACCTTGACCGTGTCTCCGGCACGGAAGTCCGGCAGGCCATCCCGCACGTACTCCTGCTCAACCTGCTGTAGATCGTGCATTTGCGTGTCACCTGTACCTCGGCCGCGAGACGTGCCCCGGCCTGTTGTCTGCTGACGGACTTCACGCCCCTCGTCCTGCGGCCGGCCGCCTTTGGCCTCCGAACCGCGGACCGCGAAGCGGCAGGGGGCGGATTATCGCCTGTTCGACGCCTCCGGCGCAACCTCCCGGCCGCGGGGGTTCGTTTCCAGCAGGTCCGGCCGCTTGCGGCGCGTCGCCTCCAGCGCCTGTTCCCGCCGCCAGGCGTCGATGCGCGCGTGGTCGCCGGAGCGCAGCACCTCCGGCACCTCGATCCCCTCCACGGTCGGCGGCCGGGTGTAGTGCGGATGGTCGAGCAGGCCCGAGCGGAAGCTCTCGTTCTCGACCGATTCCGGCCGGCCGACGACTCCGGGGAGCTGCCGCGAAACGGCCTCGACGACGACCATCGCCGGCGCCTCGCCCCCCGAGAGCACGTAGTCCCCGATCGACAGTTCGGAGTCGACGACGAGCATCCGCACCCGCTCGTCCACCGCCTCGTAACGCCCGCACAGCAGCAGCAGCCGCTCCTCGCCGGCCAGGGCACGGACCTTGGCGTCGTCGAGCCGCTCGCCCTGCGGCGACAGCAGGATCCGGTGAGGCCGGGGGCCGTCGCCCGAGATGGCGCGCACGGCGTTCAGCCAGGGCGGCGCCGTCATCACCATGCCGCCGCCGCCGCCGTACGGTTCGTCGTCGACGCTGCGGTGCGGGTCGTCCGTGTAGTCGCGCAGGTCGTGGACGCGCACGTCCAGACGTCCGGCGGCGATCGCGCGGCCGATCAGGCTCGCCCCCAGGAACTCCCGAAAGACGGCGGGGAAGATCGTTACGACGTCGATCCGCATGTCTCCACCAGTCCCTCCGGCAGGTCGCTCCGGATCAGGCGCTCGGCCACGTCGATCTCCGGCAGCAGCGCATTGGCGAACGGGACCAGCACCGACCGGACGCCGCTCCCGGACGGCGCCGCCACCTGGAGTAGAACGCCGCCGCCGTCCTCCACCACTTCGGTGACCTCGCCGAGTTCGCCGAGCGTCCGGTCGACGACCCGGCAGCCGACAAGCTGGAAGTAGTAGAAGGCGCCGTCCTCCGCCGCCGGCACCTCGTCCTCCGGTACCAGGAGCCGGGCGCCGCGGAGGGCTTCCGCGCCGTCGCGGTCCGTCACGCCGGCGAAGCGGATCAAACGCCTGCCGCGGTGCGGCCGGCTCGAAGCCACTTCCAGCCGCCGCACGCCGTAGCCGGTCTCGGCGAGGAGCCTGGCGCCGGGCCGGAACCGGTCGGGGTTCTCGCTGTCCGCCTCCACGAACACCTCGCCCCGCAGCCCGTGCGCCCGCCGAACGGCGCCGACGGTGACCATCTCCGCCGCGTCGGCGTCCACGCTAGGCCGGCTCGACGATCTCGACCTCGTAGTACTCGCCGGCTTCGGCGCCGCGCACCTCCAGCAGGGCGCGCAACGAACGGACGCTCCGCCCCTGCCGGCCGATCACGCGGCCGAGTTCGTCCGGCGCGACCTCCACCTGCAGGACGATCGCGTCCTCCTCCTCGATCTCCTCGACCCGTACCGCGTCCCCGCGATCCACCATCGAGCGGACCACGCCAGCGAGTTGATCGGCGACTTCCGACATCGCCGCGGCCCGCCTACGACCCCGCCGCGTCCGCCGCGGCCGCCCGCCGCACCAGGCCGCGGACGGTGTCCGTGAGCTGAGCTCCCCGCGCCACCCAGTGATCGATGCGGTCCGACTTCAGCCGGATCACCGCCGGGTCCTTGCAGGGGTCGTAGTGCCCGACCTCCTCGATGACCGCCGACGTCGGCACCTTGCGGCTGTCCGACACCACCACGCGGTAGAAGGGTCTGTGGCGCGAACCCATGCGCCGGAGTCGTATCTTCACCATGTCAGGATCTTCCAAGTCTCGGGACTTCTCCCGGGTCGTTCCGTCGCCCCGTCCACGGCAGAGCCGAAGCCGAGGCAGCGGCGCAGTCTAGCACCACGAACCTCCCCTGGGTGCGCGCGTCTTCCGACCACTGGGTGCGCGGGTCTTCCGACCCGCTGCCGGCGAAGCCAGCCAGCGAGCCGCGCCGGCCGGAGGCCGGCGACCGCTCTGGCCGCAAGTCCGTACCGCCTCGCCCCGGCCAACCCCGACCCCGCTCAACGAACCCGCGGCAACGCGCTCTCCACCTTCCCGGCAGCCACCATCAACCGGCCTTCGGCGAACTTCGTCTCGCCCCAGTCGTCAGGACTGTCGAAGAACTCGAGCGCATCCTCACTGAAGGAGTCGAACGAACCACCCGCAGCCATGTCGCGTAGGACGGTCCGCACCTCCTCCTTGTACGCCAGGTAGGCCTCGATCAGGGTCGAACCGACGCCGGCGACGCCGCCCGGCCTCAAGCCATGCGCGATGTACTCGCCGCTCGTTTCCTTCGTCACGACCGTCGCGCCACGCATCTCGACGCCCGCGCTCCAACCGTCGCCGAGAACGGCGGCGCGGAACCTGAACAGGAGGGGATAGACCATCTCGATCCCCTCTTCCCGCCACTTGCCGATCAGGAGTTCGGTCTTGTCCATTTGCGATTCCGCAGCTCCAAGGTGAAGACGGCTCAGGATGGGCACGGCCTGCCTACCCGCAGCCAAGCGTCGACTCTACTCCTCCAGGTCGCCGGTAACCGGCCATAGGATCACGCTACCAAGCGCCTCCGACCTCCCTGCCAACCGTTCCCCCGACCAGATCCTCATGGAGCCATTCGAGTTCATCGAGAAGTGGCGAGCCTCCGAGTTGAAGGAGAGCTCAGCGGCCCAGGAGCACTTCATCGACCTCTGCCATCTCCTCGGAGAGCCGACGCCAGCCGAAGACGACCCGACCGGCGAGCGCTACTGCTTCGAGCGCGGCGCGAAGAAGGACTCCGGCGGCGGCGGCTGGGCGGACGTCTGGAAGAAGCACCGCTTCGCCTGGGAGTACAAGGGGAAGGACAGGGACCTCGACAAGGCGTTCGAGCAGTTGCGCCAGTACTCGCTGGCGCTCGACAACCCGCCGCTCCTCATCGTCTCCGACATGGAGACGATCCGCATCACCACGAACTGGACCAACTCCGTCAGCGTCACCGAGACGCTCGTCCTGGACGATCTGGCGGACGCGGCCAAACGTCAGCGGCTCAAGTGGGCCATGTCCGAACCGGAGCGACTTCGGCCGGGCCAGACTCGGCAGGCCCTGACGGAGAGCGTCGCCGAGACGTTCGCTTCCCTGGCGCAGGCGCTGCGCGACCGGGGCCACGACAGCCACGAAGTGGCGAAGTTCCTGAATCGGCTCGTCTTCTGCATGTTCGCGGAAGACGTGGACCTGCTGCCGAGGAACCTGTTCACTCGCATGCTGGACGCCGCGCGGAGAGCCCCCTCCGAGTTCGTCCCCATGACGCGCGAACTCTTCGCGAGCATGGCCGGCGGCGGCCGCTTCGGCGTAGAGACCGTGGCTCACGTCAACGGCGGACTGTTCGCCGACGATGACACGTTGCCGCTCGAGAAGATCGAGATCGAGACGGTCCTCGCCGCCGCCCGACTGAACTGGACCGACGTTGATCCGTCGATCCTCGGCACCCTGTTCGAGCGCGGGCTGGACCCGAGCAAGCGCTCGCAACTCGGCGCCCACTACACCGACCGCGACAAGGTCATGCTCATCGTCGAGCCCGTCGTCGTCCGACCGCTGGAAGCCGAGTGGAGCGAGGTCAGGAAGAAGATCGCGCTCAAGCTGGAACAGGAGAAGCGCCAGAGGACGATCCCGGCAGCCAGAAGGCGCCGGCGTGGAGTTGCCCCGTTTTCGCGGACGGTTCGTGTTTAGGGTTCAGGCGGCTTCGTAGTCCCGGTGGTAGCCGTTCTCGAAGTTGACGGGCGAGAGGTATCCGAGGGCCGAGTGACGACGATGCGGGTTGTACCAGCCCTCGATGTAGCGGAAGAGTTCCCTCCTTGCCTCGGCATGGTTCTGGAACTTGGTTCGGTCGAGGAGCTCGCATTCGAGGCTGGCGAAGAAGCTCTCGGCCATGGCGTTGTCGTAGCAGTCCCCGACCGAGCCCATGGAGAGCCGGATGCCGGCCTTGCGGCAGCGCTTCCCGAACGCGAGCGAGGTGTACTGGCTGCCTCGATCGGAGTGATGAACGACGCCCTTGTCCGGGCGGCGCTGGGCGACGGCCATGTTCAGGGCGTCCACCACGAGCTCGGCCCGCGGCCGGCGGGCCATCGCCCAGCCGACGATCCGGCGGCTGAAGACGTCCAGCACGATGGCCAGGTAGAGGAAACCGCACAGCGTCGGCACGTACGTGATGTCGGCCACCCAGAGGCGGTCGGGCGCTTCGGCCTCGAACTCCCGGTCGACCAGGTCCGGCGCCGGGCGAGCGGTCTTGTCGCGGCGCGTCGTCCGCGGCCTCTTGCGGCGGCTTACGCCGGCCAGGTCCGACTCTCGCATGAGTCTGGCGACGCGCTTGCGGCTCGCCAGGACGCCCTCGTCGGCCAACTGTGCCTGGATACGGGGAGCGCCGTAGGTGCCCCGGCTGGCTTCGTGGATCGACCGAACCCGCTCGGACAGGGCGGCGTCCGCCCGGACCCTGGCCGACGGGACTCGCTTACGCCACGCGTAGTACCCGCTCGTGGAGACGCCGAGCACTCGAGCCATCGCAGCGATCCGGAACTCGGCCTGGTACGCCCTCATGAACCCGTAGACCTCTTGGGCTTTGTCCCCCGGGCGAACCAGGCCGTTGCTTTTGCCAGTATCTCCCGCTCTTCCCGCAGCCGGCGATTCTCGCGGCGCAGACGGCGGAGCTCTTCGCGCTCCGCCGTGGTCAGGCCGTCAGCGCGGCGGCCTTCGTCCCGATCCGCCTGCGCCGCCCAGTTACGGATGGACTGCGCTGAAGGCTCGAACTCGCAGGCGAGTTGGTCCGGGCTCCGCCCGGACCGGACCAGATCCACCATCTGGCGCCGGTACTCTGCCGGGTAACGGGGTCTTGATCTTGGCATCGTGGGTACCTCCTCCTCCAAGGATGTGGTGTCCACGAAACCGGGTCAAGCTCAGGCGCGAAGCGGAGCGCCTCCTGCGCCAGTTCCTCGACCGGCTGCGCACATTCACCGTGCTGGACCCGGCCTGCGGTTCCGGCAACTTCCTCTACTTGGCCCTTCACGCCCTGAAGGACCTCGAACACCGGGTGCAGTTGGAAGCGGAGGCTCTCGGGAGCTTTCAGCGCCAGTTTCCCGGCGTCGGCCCGGCGAACGTCAAGGGCATCGAGATCAACCCGTACGCCGCCGAACTCGCCCGTGTCTCGAACGTGCGGCGGCTGCCGGCGAACATGAACGTGGCGTTCATGGGCGACACGAAGGGCGGTCCTTTCGACGTAACGGGCGATCAGGCGCGCGAGTGGCTCCGGCTGCCGACGAACCCGAACGGCCGGACCAACGCCGACGTTCTGAAGCCGTGGGTGAACGGCATGAATCTCACCCGCCGGCCAGCCGGCAAGTGGATCGTCGACTTCGGCTGGACGATGTCCGCTTCCGACGCGGCGCTGTACGAGGAGCCGTTCCGGTGGGTGCAGGAACACGTCCATCCGATGCGGCAAAGGAGCCGCCGCAAGGCGTACCGCCAAACTGGTGGCGGCACATGGAACCGAGGCAGGGCATGTGGAGCGCGTTTGAAGGACTGTCGCGCTACATCGCCACGCCGGCCGTTGCCAAGCACCGTCTCTTTGCCTGGCTGGACCCTCGCATCTGCCCGGATCATGCGCTGATCGTCATCGCGCGCGACGACGACACGACCTTCGGCATCCTCCACAGCCGGTTTCACGAGATCTGGTCGCTTCGTCGAGGCACATCGCTCGGGAAGGGCAACGATCCGCGCTACACGCCCACCACTACGTTCGAGACGTTCCCGTTTCCGCCCGAACTGGAACCGGACCTGCCGGCGACCGACTACGAGGCCGACTCCCGCGCCCAAGCCATCGCTTCGGCCGCACGGCGCCTCGTCGAACTCCGAGACCGCTGGCTCAACCCGCCCGAGTTGGTCGAGTGGGTGAGCGAACCCGTCCCTGGCTACCCGGAACGCCCCGTTCCGCGCAACGACGACGCCGCCAAAGCGCTCAAGAGACGAACGCTGGTAGCCGCTGGCGGCCGGCGGCTGGGTCCGTGGGCGGAAGCGGCGGTGTCGAGTGCATGGCGGCGGACAGGACTCGATCAGTTCCCGAAGCACCTTGATCAGGCAGTTCTGGGAGATCGCCCGCACCGTGCCGACGTGCTCCCACTGGGTCACCTCGTCCACCAGATTGACGTGGAAGACGCCCTTCTCGCCGTCCTTCTCTCCCTGGTCCACCGTGTCCACGCGCAGGAAGCCCGGCCGCCCCTTGGGCCGGGGCTTGCGGCGCTCGCCGATGGCGATCCGTCTCGCGCGGGTCTTCCTGAACGTCGTCCGGCGACGCCTGTAGGTCTTCGACTTGCGCAGGTTGTAGAAGTGCCCGTTGGAGATCGCGGCCAGCCGCTCGAAGCGCTCGTCGCCGTACTCCTCGTACATCCGCCGCATCACCGCCCGCGTGGCGTGACCGCACCTCTGGCCCAGCGACGCATCGACCTCGGCCAGCAGGCCGGCGTCCGCCTTGGTGTAGCGCCGGACGAACGCACACGCCGGAACGCCCCGGCGATCCCGGACGCGGCCCGTCTCCCGGTGTTGCCGCACCAGCCGCTGGACCTGCGGCGGCGACTTGCCCGTCATCTTGACCAGGTAGCGCAGGATCACGCCCTTATCGGCCTTCGACAGACCGTGGTACCGGAAACGCACCAGCGTCTCCTCGGCGAACCGGTAGGCCGAGTCCCGGTCCGTGAGCACCAGGTCCACGGACTCGCTGCCGGCCAGAAAGCCGCGCACCTCGTCCAACGTCTGCAAGCGGTGAGTCTGTAGAGACAAGATCATCCTCCGATGATCCCCGACAGCCGAATCTCACGATCACTTCTCGTTGGATTGACGACCCCCGCTCACGATCACTTCTCATTGGACAGCGCTGGAGATGGACACGCCACAACGAGACTGACACCATAGACCTAGGATGTAACCGAGACCGGCTTCAAGATCGCGGCGAACAAGCGTCGCGAACTGGGCCCGTTGTCCAATGGAGGTTGTACATGAAGAAGACCCTGACCTTCGCCGCCATCATCGCCGTAGTGTTCTGTCCGGCAGGGTTGCCCGCCGTCGGCTATGCGCAAGAGCGTCCCGATGAAGCTTCCGTGCCGGAAGTGCGGACGGTCGATCCTCACGAGGCTCGCCAAGCCCTCCAGCGGATGATCCACGAAGCGGACGACGACGACATCATCGAGATGTACTACGGTGCCCGCGAGGCGATCGAGAAGAAGCGAGCTCTTGAACACAGGATCAAGAAGAACCTCCGCAAGTTGAACGAGATGAGACAACGCTTCGAGGAGAGCGACCGCGAGCGCGAGAACCCCGAGAACGCAGCGTTCCGTCTCCCGAACTCACAGCAGCCGAGCCTCTTTACGTTAGTGGCGCAACCGCATCCGTGGGACAACTGCGACGAGGCCAAAGAGTCTCTGGCAGGCTGCAAGAGCGACTTGGACGAACAGTGCAACTTGGCGATGGCCCTCTCTGCCAACGTACGTGACACAGCGGGGATCCCGTTGAATAGTGGAGGGCACACGTTGGCAAGGAGGATCGATGGCGAGACGAGAGCAGAGACGTTGGGGTGGCCCGGAGCTCCCGGCCCCGGGGGGTGAGGAGCGGAGCGACGAGGCCCCCGGGGCCGGCGCGTCGCCCGCGGGGGGTGTTCCCGACCCGGAGGTCGTGGCGAAGCCGACCAGACGGCAGTTCACGGCGGAGTACCGGCTTCGGATTCTGGAGGAGGCGGACCGATGCACGGACCGCGGCGAAGTGGGCCGGCTGCTTCGGCGAGAGAATTTGTACAGCTCGCACCTGGCCAACTGGCGCAAGGCGCGGCGCGAGGGCGCGCTTTCCGGTCTGCGGCCGAAGAAGCGGGGCCGCAAGCCGACCGAGGCCAACCCTCTGGCGCCGAAGGTGAAGCGGCTGGAGAGGGAGCTCGCCGCCGCCCACACGATCCTGGACGTGCAGGGAAAAGTTGCAGGGCTGCTGGGATTCAGCCTCGAAGACGGGAAGGACTGCTGATGGCGGCCCGGTCCCTGGCAAGCAAGGTCGGCGTCGCGCCGGCGTGCCGGGCGCTGGGCGTGTCGCGATCGACGTTCTACCGTAGGGCGAGGCCCGCTCCCGGGCGCCAGCTGCCCCGACCCGCGCCCGCCCGGGCGCTGAGCGAGATCGAGCGGGAGCGGGTCCAGGCGACGCTCGCGTCTCCCCGGTTCGTGGATCGCTCGCCGGCGGAGGTGGTGGCGACGCTGCTGGACGAGGGCCGGTACCTGTGCTCGGAACGCACGATGTACCGCATCCTGAGCGCGAACGGAGAGGTGAAGGACCGTCGCAACCAGCGGGTCCATCCGCCCTACGCCAAGCCGGAGTTGGTCGCCACCGCGCCCAACCAGGTCTGGTCGTGGGACATCACCAGGCTGCTCGGCCCGCGGCCCTGGAGCTACTACTACCTCTACGTCCTGCTCGACCTTTTCAGCCGCTACGCGGTCGGCTGGATGGTTGCCGACCGCGAGAATGCCGCGCTCGCCCAGAGGCTCATCGAGGAGACCTGCCTCAAGCACGGCGTGAAACCCTCGGTGCTCACCCTGCACTCCGACCGGGGCGCGCCCATGACCAGCCAGGGCACCGCCCAACTGCTCGCCCGCCTCGGCGTGAACCGATCCCTGGGCCGACCTCGCGTCAGCGACGACAACCCCTTCTCCGAAGCCCAGTTCAAGACCCTGAAGTACCACCCCGGCTTTCCCGACCGCTTCCCCGACCAGGACGCGGCGACCGGCTACTGCAGGTCCTTCTTCCCCTGGTACAACACCGAGCACCGGCATGCCGGCATCGCCATGCTGACTCCGGAGACCGTCCACTACGGCCGGGCCCAAGCCGCGATCGAACAGCGCCAGCGAGCGCTGGGCGCCGCCTGGAGACGCCACCCGGAACGATTCGTCGGCGGCGAGCCGATGCACCAACCCCTGCCTCAGGCCGTCTGGATCAACAAGCCGAGCCCCGAAGCATCGGAGATGGCTCAGTAAATCCGAGAAGCCCCTGTGTCAAACTCGTTGACAGGTTCCGATGGCGGACCGGCCCAGGGCGATTCTCTGTGCCGAACTGCAAGCCATCTGTGACGAGATGGCACGTTTGATAGACGAGCATTGTCATGGCGGAAGCGGGTTCTTTATCGCTTGGCGTCCCGCCTGCAAACCCGACCGCATGGCCTGATCGGCGCAGCATTCGAGGAGTCCGGCGCTCCAGCCCGCCGGCCACAGCCCGGTCAGTGCGCCGCCTCGGGGCGCGCCGCGAGAACTGCTGGCGACACTATGGACCGATGCAGGGAGTGTGGGCGGGACCCCGGGCGACAGGAGCGCGAGCGGCAGGGGTTGACGGCAAAGCCGACTCAGGCCGAAGAACGCGCCCTGCACCGCAATCACGGTCAGGACCACCCAGAGGCGGAGGTTCGCCAGGTCCTCCTTGGTGGCGCCGTTCTTCTCGATACTGCGCAGCTTCCCGTCGATGCCGGCGCGCCAGACGTCCATGTCCTGACGCCATGCGAGCCAGTCGTCGGTGATGTTCGGGGTGTGGTGCTCCAAGGTAGCCATCGCTCGGGGTTCCTCCTGGGGCTGGCGCCAGCATACCCGGTACGCTGGCACTTCGGGGCGGTAGCCCTCGGAACCATGCGCGGCGAACGCTGCAACGCGGGACGCCAGCCAAGGTAGCGCCGGCCTCCGGCCGGCGCGTACTCCTGGCCGGCTTCGCCGGAAGCGGGTCGGACCCCGGGTGGCGCGTCCCCGCGCCACCCGCGTCACAGCCCGAGCGCCCGTGTTCGGGCGGTCGGATGTCAGACCCGCGCACCCGGCAGCCGCCTACGCTCCCCGGATTCCCTGCATCCACTTGCCGCGGGTGCGCTTCATCAGCTTCCGCATCTGGCGGTACTGCCGGAGCATCTGGTTCAGTTCCTGCACGGTGCGGCCCGAGCCGCGGGCGATGCGGCGACGGCGGCTCGCGTTGAGGATCGCCGGGTTGCGCCGTTCGCGCGGGGTCATCGAGTCGATCAGGGCGGTGATGGCGACCAGGCGGCTCTCGTCGACGGCGCCGGCCAGGTTGGCGCCGCGGAACTGGCCGGGAAGCAGTTCCAGGAGCTGGGACAGCGGCCCCATGCGGCGCAACTGCCGCAACTGGTCGCGCAGGTCCTCCAGGGTGAACTCCTGGCGGGCGATGCGCTCGGCGAGGCGCTCGGCCTCCTGGCGATCCACGACGCGCTCGGCCTTTTCGATGAGTGCCAGCGCGTCTCCCATGCCGAGAATCCGGGAAGCGATGCGGTCGGGCGCGAAGGGCTCGAGGTCCTCAAGCTTCTCGCCCACGCCGACGAAGCGCAGCGGAACCTCGGTCACGCCCCGGAGCGAGAGCGCGGCGCCGCCGCGGGCGTCGCCGTCGAGCTTGGTCATCACCGCGCCGGTGAGCGGCGCGCCCTCGGCGAAGGCGGCGGCGCTCCGCACCGCGTCCTGGCCCGTCATCGCGTCGCAGACGAACAGCGTCTCGCAGGGAGCGACCCGGTCCGCCAGTTCCCCGAGTTCCTCCATCGACTCGGCGTCCACGTGCAGACGGCCCGCCGTGTCGAAGATCAGCGTGTCGAAGCCGCCCTCCCGGGCCGCCGCCAGGGCGCGGTCCGAGAAAGCCGCGAGCGTCTCTCCGGCCGCCGGCTCGATCACCGCGGCGCCCGCCGCCGCGCCGACCTGCTTCAACTGCTCCACCGCCGCGGCCCGCCGCAGGTCGCCGGCCGCCAGCACCGGGTTCCGGCCCTGGCCGCGGAGGCGGACCGCCAGCTTGCCCGCCGTCGTCGTCTTGCCCGAGCCCTGGAGGCCGCACAGCAGGACCACCGCCGGCCGGCCCTCCAGCGCCAGCTCCCCGCCCGGTTCGCCCAGCACGGCCGTCAGTTCGTCGCGGACGATGCGGATCATGTGCTGATCCGGGGTCAGGCTGCTCAGCACCTCGTCGCCCAGCGCCAGCTCCTGCACCCGGCCGACGAACGACCGGACGACCCGGACGTGAACGTCGGCCTCCAGCAGGGCGAGGCGGATCTGCCGCACCGCCCGCCGGACGTGATCCTCCGAGATCCGGCCCTCGGAGCGCAGGGACCGGAAGACCCCCTGGAGCTTGTCCTGCAGCCCCTCGAACATCAGCCGAGCCCGGCCCCGGCGCCGCCGGATCGTCGCTGCCCGCCGGATGCGGACAGGGCGGCCGCGTTCCCGGAGGCGTCCCGCACGGCGCGCCGCCGCCGGCCGAGCGCGACCAGGGCCGGCAGCAGGGTGATCGAGACGAGCGCCGTGGCGACCGCGCCGAGGATGGCGACGATGCCCATCGAGCGCAGTCCCGGGTAGTGCGACAGCGCCAGCGACCCGAAGCCGACGCTGGTCGACGCCGCGGCCAGCACGATCGCCTTGCCCGTCTCGCCCAGCGACTCGACCAGGCGCTCGTCCTGAAGCGCCTCCGGTCCGAAACCCACCTCGCGCCAGCGGTGCACCATGTGGACGCCGTAGTCCACGCCGATGCCGATGATCATCGTGACGACGAAGACGTTGAAGAAGTTCATGTCCAGCCCGATCAGGACCATGATCCCGAGCATCCAGACCACCCCGACCGACAGCGGCAGCAGGGACAGCAACGTGCTCAGCAGCCAGCGATAGTCCAGGAACAGGAGCAGCGCCACCAGGAGGAAGCCGATGACCGAGGCGGTGACGGCGTCGACCCGGATGCCGTTGCGGAGCCTCTCGCCCACCACGCTCACGCCGGAGAGCGCGGCCCGCGGGCCGAGCCGCTCGACGAGTTCCGGCGCTCCGGGCGGCGCGCTCCGGCGCCACATGCCCGGCGGCGGGTACAGGTAGACGACCAGCTTGTGCTCGTCCTCGTTCCGGCTCATGTAGCGCTCCAGCATCCGCCCCACCTGGGGATTGGCCCGGAGCGCGGAGGGCGTCACCGTCGTCCGGTCGGCCCCCGCGTCGGCGAGCAGGTCGATGCCGCGCAGGAAGGGCGCGGCCCGGAGGCCCTCCGCCGTCGCGTGCCGCTCGAACAGCGAGCGCAGGCGTTCCCGGTCGAAGAGCTCCGCGCGCGCGTCGAGCCAGTCGTGGACCGCCGCCTGCCGGGTCGGCGGCGGAACCAGGCTGCCGATCCCGTCCACCGAGGTCAGGACTCCGCTGTCGACGAGCGCCCGCGCTTCCTCCTCGGCCCGGTTCGAGAGCTCCATGATCTCCTGCTCCGAGGCGCCCGAGAGCACGATCATCGTGTACCTCAGGCCCGAACCGAAGTGCTCGGCTACCTCGTCCTCGACCTCGACGCCGGGGTTCCCCTGCGGCCGGAGCTCCCGGATCGCGTCCTCGAACTCCAGGCGCGGCGCGATCGCGCCGGTGGCCGCGGTGACGGCGGCGCAGCAGCATATCGTGGCGACCGGCCGCTCGAAGCTCCAGCGCACCAGCCGGCGGGCGCCAAGGCCGTGGAGCACCAGCCGGGGCTGGCGCCCGGAGGCCGGACGGTGATCCTCCCGCCAGGCCAGCATCGCCGGCAGCAGCAGCAGCACCGAGACCATGCAGAAGAGGATGCCGGTGCCGGTCAGGAGCCCCATCTGGCGCAGTCCGACGAAGTCGGTGACGAGGAACGCGTAGAACGTGGCGGCGGTGGTGATCGCCCCGGTCCAGACCGCCCGGCCCGAGGAACCGCTCATCGCCACCAGGGCCGCCTCCAGGCCGGCGCCGCGGCGCCGTTCCTCCACGTAGCGGCCGTAGGAGACGATGACGAAGTCGATGCCGAGGCCGACCAGCAGCGCCGCGAAGCCGCTGGTCAGGGCGTTCAGTTCGCCCAGCACGGCGCCGGCGAAGCCGAAGGCGAGCACCAGGCCGAAGGCGAGCGGGATGAAGGCGTAGGCGATCAGGCCGACGCGCCGGAACGCGAGCGCGAACAGCAGCAGGACGCCGGCGAGCGAAGTCGCCAGGTTCGAGACGAGTCCGCCGACGATCGTCCCCGCGTCGGAGACCGCGGTCACGTAGGTGCCGCCGAAGGCCACTTCGGGTGGCGGCAGCAGGTTACCGTCCCGGTCCTCGCCGCCGAGTTCGGGCCAGCGCTCCAGCAGATCGCCGGCCAGGCCCTCCACCGCGGCCAGGAGCCGGCGGCCGAACTCGACCTCCTGCGCCGGTTCCGCCGGCCGCGCAATCAGGAGCGCGCGCGACCGGTCCTCCGAGAGCAGGTAGCCCGTCGACCAGTCGACGTCGAGGCCGCCCCGGGCCAGCTCGAGCTGATCGAGGAAGACCTCGTGGACGCTCAGCGGATCGAGCAGGAAGAGATCGCGCAGCGCCAGCCCCTCGGGGGTCGCCAGCCGGCGGCTCAGTTCCTGGACCTGGCGGCGGAGGCCGTCCTCGGTCAACCGGGCCGCGACCTCCTCCCGGGCCTCCTCGTCCAGGTAGACGAAGGCGTGCGCGAAGAAGGTCTCGGCCAGCTCCTCCAGGTCGCCCAGGTCGTAGTCGACGTAGTCGATCTCCTCGAGCGCCTCCATCGACGATCCGAGTTCCTCGACGAAGTCCAGGTACGGATCGAGCGGCGCGTCCGGCGGCAGCCGCACCAGGACGAGCAGGTAGTCCAGGCTGCCGAAGTCCTCGATGGTCGACCGGAAGGTCGTGACCACCGGGTCGTCCTCCGGCAGCAGGTTCAGGATCTCCGTGTCGAAGCGGAGCCGCGTCGCCGACCAGACGCAGAGGACGACCAGCGCCGCCGCGGCCACGAACACGGCGCGGTGGCGGCGCCGGGCGAAGGCCGCCAGCCAGGCGAGGACGGACTGGATCATGGCCGCCGTCCCGCGCCGGCCAGGAAGAACGCCGGCGAGGCCGGAGCGCCGCCGCTCATCGCTCCGGGGGCGTCTCGCTGAACGCCTCGAGCACGCGGCGGCCGTTTCGCGCGAAGTACTCGACGCCCGAGTAGAGCGTCGCGGCCAGGGCCACCCAGAGCGACGCCGGCGCCAGCAGGTCGAACGATCCCAACTGGTCCGAGATGATGAGCAGCGAGATGGCGACGATCTGCGTCACCGTCTTCACCTTGCCCGCGAAGCTCGCCGCGAGGACGACGTTCTGGGCCGCCGCCAGCGAACGCAGCGAGGAGACCGCGAACTCGCGGGCGACGACGACCACCACCATCCAGGCCGGCGCCAGCCCGAGGCCGACCAGGGAGATGAAGGCGGCCGAGGTGAGGATCTTGTCGGCGGCCGGGTCGAGCAGCTTGCCGAGCGCCGTCACCTCCTTGCGGCGCCGGGCGAGGAAGCCGTCCAGGAAGTCGGTGAGCGAGGCGGCCAGGAACAGGCCGAGTCCGATGAACTCCCAGCCGTCGATCCCGGTCAGCAGCACCGCCACCAGCAGCGGAACGATCAGGATCCGGCTGAGGGTCAGCGCGTTCGGGACGTTGAGTCCCGCGCGCAGCAACTCGGCCGCGGTCGCGGGCTGCTCGTGGGCCGCTTCCCGCTCCGTCACGCGCCCTCCCTCCAGGAGCGTACATCGCAGAACGCAGCGGAGCGAGTTCTCCGGCGGCGGCTGCCGATGAGGTGGGAGCTGGGGCCGAACATGAAGTCTGCGACAGGTCTCGCGGCTCTAGCGGAGGCTGTCTTCGATGAGCCGTTCGGCGGCGGCGAAGGCGGAGGTCAGGTTCTCGGCCCGCCCCCCGGCCTGGGCGAAGTCGCGGCGGCCGCCGCCGCTGCCCGAGATCGCCGAACCCATCGCCCGCGCCACGGCCGCGGCGTCGACCCGGTCCTGGAGGTCCTTCGTCACCGAGGCGACGAGCTTCGCCTTGCCGTCGTCCACAGCGCCGAGGACGACGACGCCGGAACCCAGCCGGCTCCGCAGTACGTCGGCGAGGTTGCGCAGTTCGCCCGCGTTCGAGGCCGGCACCTGGCGCAGGACGACGTCGATCCCGCGAATGGACCGGGCGTCGCCGCCGCCGTCCTGCCCGGCGGCCGGCTTGCCGTCGCCGGCCAGCAGCCCCAGTCGAAGCTGGGAGAGTTCCTTCTCGGCCGCCCGCAACCGCTCCTTCAGCGCCCGCACCTCGGCCGCGGCCTGCTCGCCGGACCCTCCGATCTCCCGTTCGAGGCCGGTCAGGAGACGCGCCTGACTCCGCCGCAGACGGTCCGCCCGGTCCCCGGCCAGAGCCTCGATCCGGCGCACGCCGGCGGCCACGCCGCGCTCGCCGACCAGCGCCACGGGACCGATCTCGCCCGTGTTCCGGACGTGGCAGCCGCCGCAGAGTTCCAGGCTGAAGCCCGGCACCTCGACGGTTCGGACCCGGTCTCCGTACTTCTCGCCGAACAGCGCCATCGCGCCGGCCGCGACCGCCTCGTCGTAGGAGCGCTCGCGGATCGCAAGCGGCACGGCGCGCCGCACCCACTCGTTGACCGTGTCCTCGATCGCCTCCGCCTGCTCGTCCGTGACCGGGGCGCCGTGGGTGAAGTCGAAGCGCAGGCGGTCCGGGTGGACCAGGGAACCGGCCTGGCGCACGCCGGCGCCGAGGTGCCGGCGCAGCGCCGCGTGGAGGAGGTGGGTCGCCGTGTGGTGCCGCTGGGCGGCTTCCCTCGACTCGCGGTCGACCTGGAGCTCGACCTCGGCCCCGACCTCGACCGCGCCCTCCGAGACCTCGAGCCGGTGAACGACGTAGCGCCCCCGGCGCTGCGTGTCCACGACCCGCGCCCGGCCGCCGGCTGCCGTCACCAGTCCGACATCGCCGACCTGCCCGCCGGCCTCCGCGTAGAAGGGAGTGCGGTCGAACACCGCGAGCCCCCGGCCGGTCAACTCCCCGACCGGATCCAGTCGCTCGCCCGTCGTCGCGATCAGGCCGAGGAGCCTTGCCTCGGCTTCGAGATCGTCGTAACCGACGAATCCCGTCTCGGGCAGACCCCCGGTCCCGGTCGGGGCGGCGCCGCCGGCCGACGGTGCCGGCCCTGACGGCGGCAGGGCGCCCTCGGACTGGCGCCTCAGCAGCGACTCGATCTCCTTGCCGGCGTCGAGCTGCTTGCGTCCCGTCCGCGAGCGCTCCCGCTGCTCCGCCAGCGCCGCCTCGAACCCGGCTTCGTCGATCGCGAACCGCTCTTCCTCGGCGATCTCCCGCACCGTTTCGATCGGCAGGCCGAACGTGTCGTAGAGGCGAAAGACCTGCTCGCCGCCGAGCGTGGACCCGCCCTCGGCGCGCGCCGTCTCGATCGCCTGCTGGACCTTGCCGGCGCCCACGGCCACGGTCTCCAGGAACCGGGTCTCCTCCGCGGTCATCGTCGCCGCCGACGGTTCGCGGGCTGTCTCCAGTTCCGGATAGTGGCCCGCGAAGGCCTCCTCGAGCGACGGCAGCAGCGACGCCAGGAACGGGTCCTCGAAGCCCAGCTTCATGCCGTGGCGCGAGGCGCGGCGGAGGATCCGGCGCAGCACGTAGCCGCGCCCCTCGTTGCTCGGCAGCACGCCGTCGGCGAGCAGGAAGCCGACCGCGCGCAGGTGGTCGGCGACCACCCGCATCGACACGTCGGCTGCCGGGTCGCGGCCGTACTCGCTTCCCGCCGCCCCGGCCACCGCGGTCAGGATCGTGCCGAACAGGTCCGTGTCGTAGTTCGAGTCGACGCCCTGGAGCACCGCGGCCACCCTCTCCAGGCCCGCGCCGGTGTCGATCGACGGGTTCGGCAGCGGCTCGCTCCGGCCGTCCTCGTGCCGCTCGAACTGCATGAAGACGAGATTCCAGATCTCGAGGTAGCGGCCCGAATCCGTCCCTTCGTCCCAGCCGATCTCGGGCTCGCCGGGCGAGGTGTCGACGAAGATCTCGCTGCACGGACCGCACGGGCCGGTGTCGCCCATCGCCCAGAAGTTGTCCTTCTCGCCGCAGCGCAGAACCCGTTCCGGGGGCAGGCCGGAGATCCGCAGCCACAGGTCCTCGGCCTCGTCGTCCTGCTCGAACACGGTGGCGAAGAGATGCTCCGGCCTGAGGCCCCAGGGTCCGGTGACCAGCTCCCAGGCCGAGGCGATCGCCTCCTCCTTGAAGTAGTCGCCGAAGGAGAAGTTCCCCAGCATCTCGAAGAACGTGTGGTGGCGCGGGCTCGGGCCGACGTTCTCCAGGTCGTTGTGCTTGCCGGACACCCTGAGGCACTTCTGGGAGGTCACGGCGCGCGGCGACTCCGGCTGTTCGACGCCGAGGAAGAAGTTCTTGAACTGCACCATGCCGGCGTTCACGAACAGCAGGGTCGGATCGTCGCGCGGCACGAGCGGCGAGCTCGCTACCGCGGCGTGCCCGCGGCCGCCGTAGAAGTCGATGAAGCTCTGCCTGATGTCGCGGCTCAACATGAGTTCGGGCCCCGCGTCTCCGCCGTTCCGGCCGTCTCCCGGCCGGGCTCGTAGAGGACCGCGCCAATAGTACGGGGAGCGAAGCCGCGCCGTTCGAGATGCCGGGCCAGCGCGGCCGCATCGCGCGACGGGCGGCTCGAGCGCCAGCGCGCCGCCACGGCGGCCGCCCGCTCCAGCTCGTCCTCGTCGTCGACGGTCTCGAGCGCCGCGCTGGCCGCCGCCGCGTCCGCGCCGCGCCGGCGCAGGTCGAGTTCGAGCCGCCGCCGGCCGTAGCCCCGGCGCTTCAGCGACCGCACGAGCATCCGCGCGGTCTCGCCCTCGTCCAGGTGGCCGGCGGCGGTCAGCCGCTCGATCGCGCTCTCCACGTCCTGCTCCGAGTAGCCGCGCTGCCCGAGCTTCGCCGCCAGCTCGGCCGCGAAGTGCGCGCGCCGCGCCAGCAGGTCGAGCCCGCGGTCGTAGGCCGGCTTCGGCGTCCGCTTTCGATTGGGTGCAAGTCGAGTCAAGTTCGGGTCACGGAAATGGTGGCCGCTTCGCGGCCCCTTCTTCCGGCCGCCTCCGGCGGCAGCGGGTCAGAAGACCCGCGCACCGACAGGTCGCCATGCTAGTCGCTCTCGGGCGGAGCCTCGCCGTCACGGCGTCCCGCGGAGGGCCAGGGCGAGCGCGGCGACCGCGGCCGTCTCGGTCCGCAGCACGCGGGCGCCGAGGTGCGCCGCGACCGCTCCCCGCCCGGCCAGTTCCTCGATCTCCTGCTCGCTGAACCCGCCCTCGGGGCCGACCACGACCGCCGCCGCCCGGCCGGCGACCGCCGCGAACGGCGTCGCCGCGCCCGGGTGGAGCACCACCGAGCCGGCGCCGACCGCCGCCTCCGCCAGCGGGACCGGCGCGGCGATCGCCGGCAGCCAGGCGCCGCCGCTCTGCTCGAGCGCGGACTTCGCGACCCGGCGCTGCCGCTCCAGCGCCCGCTCCGGCAGGGAGCGGCTGGTGCGCTCCGAGACGAACCACTGAAGTTCCCGCAGCCCCAGCTCCGTCGCCTTCTCGACCAGCCAGACCGCGCGCTCCGGGCGCACCGCCGACACGAACAGCGCGACCCGCCGGGCCGGCTCGAACGCCGGCGCCGCGCCTTCGACCCGCAGCACCGCCCGCCGCGCGGCCACCCGGTCGACGACGGACCAGCGGGCGCCGCCGCGGCCGTCCACGAGGCGCACCCGGTCGCCGACCTGGAGCCGCCGGGCCCGAAACAGGTGGCGGTGGTCCGCTCCCTCCACCTCGACCGCCTCGCGGTCGAGGTCGCCGGCTTGGACCAGCAGGTGGATCACGGACGGAGCAACCGAGCCGGCGTCGAGGCGCGGCTCAGGCCTCCGAGCGCCGCTCCGCCTTCTCGCCGCCGCTCTCCGCCGGCCCCTCCGCCGGCTCGTGCCCCGAGAAGAGGTCCTTCACCCGGTTGAACAGGCCGCGGTCCTCGCGGACCGCGCCGCCGCCGTCGCCTCCAAGTTCGGCCAGCGCCCGCAGGTGCTCGAGCTCGCCCTCCGAGAGGTCGCGCGGCGCCGGCACGTCGAGCCGCACCTCGACGACGTGGTGGCCGCGGCCGCGGCCGTCGAGCCGCGGAATGCCCTGGGACCGCAGCACGAAGGTCGAGCCGTGGGCGGTCGCCGGCGGCACCTCCAGCTCCGACGCGCCGTGGATCGTCTCCACCTCCACCGTGCAGCCGAGGACCGCCTGCGGATAGCCGATCGCGACGGAGCTCAGGACGTCGGCGCCCCGCCGCGCGAACCGTTCGTGCGGCTCGACGGAGACCACCACGTAGAGATCGCCCGGCGAACCGCCGCGCGGGCCGTGCTCGCCCTCGCCGTGAATGCGGAGACGGGATCCGGTATCGACGCCGGCGGGCACCCGGACCTGGATCGAGCGCTGGCGTTCCGTCCGGCCCTGGCCCCGGCAGTCGCCGCAGGGGTCCCGGATGACGCTTCCCGCACCGCGGCAGTCGGGACAGGTCCGGGCCACCGAGAAGAAACCCTGGCTGAACTGGACCTGACCGCGGCCGCCGCAGGTGCGGCAGGCGGTCGGGCCGGACCCGGGCGCGGCGCCGCTGCCGCCGCAGGCCTCGCAAGCCTCCAGCCGCGGGATGCGGAGCGTCGGCTCCACGCCGAACGCGGCCTCCTCGAACGAGATCCGCAGGTCGTAGCGGAGATCCGCGCCCGCGCGCCGGCGGCGGCCGCCGGCCCGGCTGCCGAAGATGTCGCCGAAGCCGAAGACGTCCCCCAGGATGTCCGAGAAATCGGCGAAGATCGTCGGATCGAAGCTGGCCCCGCCTGCCGGGCTCGCCTGGTGCCCGAAGCGGTCGTAGCGTTGCCGCTTGCCGGGATCGGAGAGCACCGCGTACGCCTCGGCAGCCTCCTTGAACTTCTCCTCCGCGACGCTGTCGCCGGGGTTGCGGTCGGGGTGATGGCGGACCGCCAGCTTGCGGTACGCCGACTTGATCTCCTGCAGCGTCGCGGAGCGTTCGAGGCCCAGGACCTCGTAGTAGTCGCGCGGCATGGCCCGTCTCAGGCGCCGCCGCCGGCCGCGGCGCCGTCCTCGCCGCCGGCGTCCGCGGGCGCGGCCGGCGACGCCGGCACGGCGACCCGGACCATCGCCGCCCGCAGCAGCCGCGACTCCATCGTGTAGCCCGTCAGCAGCTCCTGCACGACGGTGGCCTCTTCGACCTCCGCGCTCTCTTCCCGGGCCACCGCTTCGTGCAGGTTCGGGTCGAAGGGCGCGTTCAGGCTCTCCACCTGGACGACGTCGAACCGGCGCAGCAGGTCGGTCATCTGGCGGCGAATCATCTCCACGCCGGCTCGCAGGTCGTCGGCCGAGGCCTCGGCGCCGAGCGCCCGGTCCAGGTTGTCGATCACGCCGAGGAACTCGCGCAGCGGCGCCGCCGTCCAGGTCGCCCGCAGCTCGCGCCGCTCGCGGTCCATCCGCTTGCGCTGGTTGTCGAGGTCGGCCAGTGCCCGCAGCAGGCGGTCCTTCGTGGCGGCGAGTTCGGCCCGGAGCTCGGCCTCCACGTCCGGCGCCGCGGCCTCCTCGCCCGCGACCGCCTCCGCCCGGGTTTCCGTCCCGACGCCCCGCTCCTCCCCGGGGGAGTCCGGGCTCTCCTTCGACTCGATCGTCATCGTCCGGTCCCCGCTACAGCCTGCCGGCCAGGGCCTCCGAGAGGCGTTCGCCCAGGTAGTTCACCAGCGGCACCATCCGCGGGTACTCCATGCGCGCCGGCCCCACCACCGCGACCGACCCGGCGACGCCGTCGCCCGCCTCGTAGCTCCGCACGACGAGGCCGAACCCGAGCTCCTCGGTGAGCCGCGAGTCCTGGCCCAGGACCACCCGCACCCCGTCCGCGTCCAGGCAGCGGTTGAGCAGGCCGGCGAGCCGCGCCCGCTCGGCGAACATCTGGAACATCCCCTCGATCCGCGACATGCTGGGCGCCGAGTCGAACAGGCTGTTCGCCCCGTCGACGACGAGGGAGGGAGCGTGTCCGACGTCCATGCCCTCGCGGGCAAGCTCGATCGCCCGGCGGAGCAGCTCGTCGAGCCGGGCGCGCTCGTCGCTCATCAGCCGCAGCAGATCTTCCCGGATCTCGAACAGGGTCCGTCCGCTGTAGTTCTCGTTCAGGTAGTTCGAGATGCGCACCAGGTCCTCGCGCGGAATCGGCTCGTCCGTGACGACCAGCTTGTTCTCCACGAAGCCGGTCTCGGCGACGACTACGCAGAGCACCTTGCGCCCGCTCAGCGGCACGAACTCGATCCTCTTCATGACGGCCGAACCCAGGGCGGGAGTCAGCACCACGCCGACGTGGTGGGAGAGCCGGGAGAGCAGCCGGGAGGTCTCCTCCGTCAGTTCCTGGCCGGTGGCGCCCGCGGTCGTCAGCCGGTTGTCGATCAGCCGCCGGTCGTCGGCGCTCACCGCCTCGGCCGACATCAGGTCGTCGATGAACAGGTGGAAGCCCGCCTCGGTCGGCAGCCGGCCCGCCGAGACGTGCGGCTGCCGCAGGTACCCCATGTCCTCCAGGTCCGCCATCACGTTGCGGATCGTGGCGGCCGAGAGCTGGAACTGGCGGTCCTTCGCGACGCGCCGCGAGGAGACGGGCTCGCCCGACGAAAGGTAGGTCTGGATCACCTCCCGCAGGATCTCGCGGTCGCGCTCGCTGAGCTGGACGTTCGAGCGGTCCATGGGAGCCGGACTTTACAACGCCTGCCGCGCCCGGAGGGCCTCGCGGCCCCGGCGTCCACGGGTCCGGGCGGCCTCCCGGTGGTAGCGTTCCGCGGCAACCATGAAGTGTCCGTTCTGCGGCGCCAACGAGGATCGCGTGGTCGACTCGCGGGACGTGCGCGGCGGCGAGACCGTCAGGCGCCGGCGGGAATGCCTGAACTGCGGCCGCCGCTTCACCTCCTACGAGCAGATCGAGAACATCGCCTACCGGGTGGTCAAGTCGGACGGCCGCCGCGAGGAGTTCGACCGCCGGAAACTGCTCGCCGGCCTCCTCAAGGCCTGCGAGAAGCGGCCGGTCGGCCTGCCGGCGCTCGAGGAGATCGTCGACGAGGCCGAAGCCCGGCTCCACCGCCAGGAGGACCGCGAGATCTCGACCTCGGAGCTGGGCAACTTCGTCATCGACCGGCTGAAGAGCCTCGACCAGGTGGCCTACGTCCGCTTCGCCTCCGTCTACCGGGAGTTCGAGGACGTCAACGCGTTCATGGAGGAACTGCGAACTCTCCTGGAAGCCTCGCGCAAGGACTGACCGGCTGCTACCGTGGCCCCATGGCGCAGAAACCGGCCGAAGAGCAGGCGGACGCGATCGTTCTGCCCGACGTCGTGCCCGTGCTGCCGCTCAAGGACGCGGTCATCTTCCCCTACATCATCCTGCCGCTTTCGATCAGCCGCGATCCGAGCCTGCTCGCGGTCGAGGACGCGCTGAACGCGGACCGGATCGTCCTGCTGGCGCCCCAGCGCGACGGCTCGGTCGAGACGCCCGGCGAGGACGATCTCCACGAGATCGGCACCGCCGCCCAGATCATGCGGATGCTCAAGCTGCCCGACGGCCGGGTGCGGGTCCTGATCCAGGGTCTCGCCCGGGCCCGCCTGCGCTACGTGAGCCAGACGGCGCCCTTCCTTCGCGCCCGCGTCGAGGAGGTGGACGAAGCCGGCGAAGCCCACGACGGCCTGGAAGCGGAGGCGCTCGTCCGCAGCGTGAAGGAAGGTCTCGAGACGGCCGTCAACCTGGGCAAGGACATCTCGTCCGAGGTCATGGTGATCGCGGCGAATCTCGAACACCCCGGCCGGCTGGCGGACCTGGCGGCCAGCAACCTCGACCTCCCCGCGGACGAGGCGCAGGCCGTGCTGGAGACGATCCCGCCGGTCTGCAGGCTGGGCAAGGTGGGCGATCTTCTGACCCGGGAAATCGAACTGCTCACCATGCAGCAGCGGATCTCCGCCCAGGCCCGGAACGAAATGGACCGCAGCCAACGGGAGTACTTCCTGCGCCAGCAGCAGCGCGCAATCCTCGAGGAACTCGGCGAGGGCGACGACCTCCACGGCGACATCGAAAGGTACCTGCGCGCGGTCGAGGAGAAGGGCCTGAGCGAAGAGGCGGCCGCCGAGGTCGAACGCCAGGCCAGGCGGCTCGAACGGAGTTCTCCCGACAGCGCCGAGAACGCCACCATTCGCACCCACCTCGACTGGCTGACCGGTCTGCCCTGGTCGAACCTGAGCGAAGACCGGATCGACCTGGACCGGGCGCGCGCCGTGCTCGACGAAGATCACTACGATCTGGACCGCGTAAAGGAACGGATTCTCGAGTACCTCGCCGTCAGGCGGCTCAAGCCGGACGCCAAGGGTCCGATCCTCTGCCTGGTGGGTCCTCCGGGAGTCGGCAAGACGTCGCTCGGCCGTTCCATCGCCCGCGCCATCGACCGCAAGTTCGTCCGCATTTCGCTGGGTGGCGTCCGCGACGAGGGAGAGATCCGGGGCCATCGGCGCACCTACGTCGGTTCCCTGCCGGGCCGCATCGTCCAGGGCCTGAACCAGGCCGGAACCGGCAATCCCGTCTTCATGCTCGACGAGATCGACAAGCTGGGCGCCGACTACCGGGGCGATCCGGCCTCCGCGCTGCTCGAGGTGCTGGACCCCGAACAGAACTCGACCTTTCGCGACCACTACCTGGGAGTCGAGTACGACCTTTCGCGCGTGTTGTTCATCGCCACGGCCAACCTGCTCGAACCGATTCAGCCGGCGTTTCTCGACCGGCTCGAAGTGCTGCGCCTCTCGGGCTACACCGGCGACGAAAAGGTGCTCATCGCCCGCCGCCACCTGTTGCCGAAGGCCACGGAAGAGAACGGCCTGCCGGACGGCGCCCTGGCCATCACCACCCCGGCGCTGCGCGCCCTCATTCGCGGCTACACGAAGGAAGCGGGCGTGCGCAATCTCGAGCGGGAACTCGCCACCCTCTGCCGCAAGGCCGCGGTGCGCGTCGCGCGCGGAGAAGGGAAGCAACTCCGGGTGACGCCCGGCCGCCTGAAGAAACTGCTTGGGCAGCCTCGCCACTTCAGCGAGGAATTGCTCGACCGCGACCGCATCGGCGTGGCGACCGGACTCGCCTGGACCGCCGCCGGCGGCGACCTCATGCTGATCGAGGTTGCGGCGCCGAGGGGCAGGGGCAAGCTGATCCTCACCGGCCAGCTCGGCGACGTGATGAAGGAATCCGCCCAGGCCGCGCTGAGCTGCGCCCGCACCACGTACGCCGGCGGTCCGGGCGCCGGTGGACCCGATTTCTTCCGCGGCCACGACCTGCACATTCACGTCCCGGCCGGTTCCGTTCCGAAGGACGGTCCGTCCGCGGGCGTCACCATCGCCGCGGCCATCGTCTCCGTCTGCACCGGCCGCGCGATCGATCACACGGTCGCGATGACCGGCGAGATCACCCTGCGAGGCGAAGTGCTCCCCGTCGGCGGCCTGAAGGAGAAGCTGCTGGCCGCCCGCGGCGCCGGAATACGCAAGGTCGTTCTCCCGGAACGAAACCGGCGGGATCTGCCGGAGATACCGGGCGCCGTGACGCGCGGTCTCGAGCTCCTGTTCGTGGAACACGTCGCCCAGGTGCTGGAAGCCGCGCTGCTCGACCCGGAGCACGAGCGGACATGGCCGGCGGCGAAGACCGGCTGACCGCCTGGCTCGCGGACTTCGCGGGCGCCGGAGACCGCATCGGCGACGACGCCGTCCTGCTCACGCTCGGCGGACGGCGGTACGCGCTCAGCGTCGACACGCAGCGCGCCGGCGTTCACGTCCCGGTCGATCTCGACCCCGCCCACGCCGCCCGCCGGCTGCTAGCCGTCGGCCTGTCGGACCTCGCCGCCACCGGCGCCGCGCCGCGGTGGATGCTCCTCGCGCTCGGCATCGACAACGAAGGCGCCGCCCGGCGCTTCCTCGCGGCCCTGGTGCGCGCCGGCCGCCGGCACGGCATCGAGCTGATCGGGGGCGACACCGCCCGGCCGACGACGCCCGGCCGGCTGGACGCCAGCCTGACCGTGGTGGGCGAGATACCGGATGGCGGCTCGCCCCTGACCCGCGCCGCGGCCCGCCCCGGCGACCGGCTCTGGCTCGGCGGGCCGGTCGGCGAATCCGCCCTGGGGCTCGACCTCGTCCGCCGGGGCGCGCGGATCGTCAAGCGACGGACCCGCCTGCCGGAAGCGCTGCCCGGCGAACTGAGCCGCGTGGCCGCCCGCGTGCTGCGCCGCCACCTGGAACCCCGGCCTCAGCTCGACCTGGGCCTGGCGCTCGGGCGGCGGCAGCCGCCCGGCGCCGCCATCGACGTGTCGGACGGCCTGGCCGCCGACGCGGCGCGGCTATGCCGCCGGAGCGGCGTCGGCTGCGAGTTCGACGAGCCGGCGCTCGCGCTCCGCGCCGACGCCCGCCGCCTGGCACGCCGCCTGGACCGGGAGCCCCTCGACCTGGCGCTCGCGGGCGGCGAGGACTACGTGCTTCTCTTCACCCTGCCGCCGGACGCCGAGTTCCGGCATCCCGGCTGCCGGCCCGCCGGCCGCGTCGTGGGCCAGCCGGGCCTCAAGCTGCGCCGGGCCGACGGAACGCTCGAACCGTTGGCCCGCGCCGGCTGGGATCACCTGGGCTGATGCCGGCGCAGCCGGTCAGCGGCTCAGGGTGACCGTGATCGGCTGGTCGAGTTTCTGAAGGACCTGGCTCAACTGGGCCTCCAGAGCGGCCAGCCGCGCCTCGACGCTGCCCGCCGCGGGCGCCGCCTTGCGCCGTCTCCGCGCCGGCGCCTTCGCCGCAGCGGCCTTCTTCGCGGGCGCGGCCTTCTTCGCGGGCGCCGCCTTGGCCTTCGGCTTCCGGCCGCGCGTACTCTGCGAGCGAATCTCGCGGAACACGGCCACCGCCTCCGGGTGGTAGCGCCGCTTCCGGCCCTTGCCCTCGTGCGGAATCCGGTCGCCGTAGAGCTTGAGGTAGCGCTGCAGCGTGGGCCCGGAGATGCCCGCCTGCTGGCCGACCGCGGTCAGCGTCAGCAGCTTCGGAGCGGCGGCCTTGGGCTTCGCCGCAGCCTTGGGCTTCGCCGCAGCCTTGGGCTTCGCCGCAGCCCTGGGCTTCGCCGCAGCCTTCGGCTTCGCGGCGGCCTTCGGCTTCGCGGCGGCCTTCGGCTTCGCGGCGGCCGGCGCCTTCTTCGGCTTGCGGCCCGGTCGGCTCGCCGCCCGGAGCTCGCGGAACACCGCCACCGCCTCCGGGTGGTAGCGCCGCTTCCGGCCTTCGCCCTCGTGTGGAATCTTGTCGCTGAACAGCTTCACGTAGCGCTGCAGCGTCGGATAGGAGATTCCGGTCTTCTCGCCGATGCTGGACAGCGTCAGCAGCTTCGGAGCGGCGGCGGCCTTCGCCGGCGCGGCGGCCTTCTTCCGACCCGCGCCGCGGCGCCTGGTGGACCGTTCGGCCTTCAGTTGCCTGAAGACCCTCACCGCGGCGACCGGGTACCGCTGCCTGCGGCCCGAGCCTTCCGACGGAAGCCGGTCCTGGTAGAGCTTCTTGTACCGCAGGGCGGTGGCCATCGACACACCCGCCCGGCGAGCCACTTCGCCCAATGTCAAGAGCTTCTTCTTTCCAGCAGCCGCTGCACTCACAAGGATTCTCCTTACGCCTCCGCGTTTCTCCGTTCGGCTCCCCTTGGGGAACGCAATGATCGAAGCGCGACGATAGCAGAAGAGTCCTCGGAATCGCAGGCTCATGCCAGATCGATCAGTCGTTCGTCAGAGGTTCGTAGTTCAGTTTTCTCACCAGGTACGACATCGCCTGCCGGCTGATGCCGAGAAGGCGGGCCGCCTGAGCCTGCTTGCCTCCCGCTTCCGCAAGCGCGTTGCCGATCAGGCGGCGCCGGTACCGATCCATCTTCCAGTGGTAGCCGGTCTGGCCGGGCGCCTCGTCGCCGGCGACTTCTTCCGGCAGCCCCAACATGTCAACCGAGATCTCCGGCCCTTCGGCGAGCGCCACCGCTCCGTCGATGGCGTTCTTCAACTCCCTGACGTTTCCCGGCCAGGAGTAGCCGCGAATCTTCGCGCAGGCCTCGTCGCTCAGCCTCAGATCCTGCCGCTCCAGGGCGGACTCCTCGAGGAAGTGGCGCGCAAGCAACATCACGTCTTCCTCCCGCTCGCGCAACGGCGGCGCTTGCACATGGGCGACCCGGAGCCGGTAGTAGAGATCCTGCCGGAACTCGCCGGCCTTGACCATCGCCGCGAGATCCCGATGAGTCGCGGAGACCAGCCGGAAGTCGAGCTGTCGCGTCCGGCTCTCGCCGACCCGCCGCATCTCGCCTTCCTGCAGCAGGCGCAGGAGCATTCCCTGCGCCGCCCACGGCAGTTCTCCGATCTCGTCGAGGAACACCACGCCGCCTTCCGCGCTCTCGAACACGCCGATCCGATCGCTGTCGGCGCCGGTGAACGCCCCGCGCCGATGGCCGAAGAGGTCGGAAAGCAGCAGGCCGTCGGGCAGCGCCGCACAGTTGACCGCCAACCAGGGAAGGGAGGCGCGAGCGCTGAACCGGTGGAGCTGACGCGCCAGCAGCTCCTTGCCGGTTCCCGACTCGCCGAGAATCAGCACCGGCAGATCGTGGGCCGCGAGCTTGCGGATCCGGGCCTGCGCCTCGAGCAGGGCCTTGCTCCGACCGATCATTCCGGACCTCGCCGCCATCCTCGGTTCCGCCAGCTCGGAAACCCCGCGCCGGCGCCGGGTGGAGACCGGCAGGCGAGTCGCAACCGCCGTTGCCAGCGCCCGCGCCGGTTCGTCGATCCGGTCGGCGCTGAGCACCAGTCGCCCCATGGCGGTCTCGACCGCGAACCGGTCGCCGCCGCCGGAGCCCCGGAGAAGGACCTCTCGCCGCGCGTCCGGCGCATCGCTCCCCGCCAGGGAACCGTGCACCGCCAGCCGGGCGTCGGGATGACCGGCCGAGGACATCAGGATCCGGTAGGCCTCCGCGTCGGGATTCGGCGTGGCCAGGAACACGCGAAGAGCGCGCCAGGGACCGACGCGCGCGCCCTCCACGCGTTGGACCAGCGCTTCGGCGCCGGCGGCCGAGAGGGTCTGCGCGGCCGTGGCCAGCAGACCGACCGGGACCGACTCGACTCCGAGGCAGATCAGGTCGTGAACGGTCAGCGCGGCGGGGAAGGGACCCTGCTCCTCGACCCGCCTCCAGTCTGCGGCCCCCGGCGGTTCGCCCTCGCCGACGGCCTCCCAGAGTCCCGCCTGTCCGGCGCCGGGCGCGACGGCACGCGCCTCGTCCCGGAGGCTCGCGAGCAGCAGCAGGGGCGCCAGTTCGTCGGCTTCGGCCGGTGTCCAGGCAGCGAGCGGCCGCTCTACCGCGTCGGTTAGTTCCTTCGCCGCCTCCCGCGCGCGTCCGAGCTGGATCCGGGCGCGCGCCGAGAGCAGGCGCAGCGAGCGAAGCTGCCGCCATCCCGACCGCCGCCCGCGCAGGTCCTCCAGGGCCGCCGCGCAGCACCGGAGAGCCGACTCCCAGCGACCCAGCGCGAGGAACCGGCGCGCGTCCAGCAGCCGCGCCTCCACGGTCGCGCGGACGCTGCCCGCCATCAGACCTTCCCGCCGCAGGTCCTCGATCGTCCCGGCGACTCCGTCGAAGCGGCCGGTGCGGATCCGGATCTCAGCGAGGATTCCATGGGCGGCGGCTCTCCCGGCGGGTCCGTCGCAACGCCGGAACAGGCCCACCGCGATCCGGGCCGCCCGCTCGGCCCGCTCGAAGTCGTTCACCGACAGCCGCAGCGAGGCCAGTTCGCGCCACAGCAGCGCGCGCTCGTACACCGGAAGCCCGTCGCCGAGACTCCCGAGGCCGGCCCGGAGCAGCCGCTCGGCTTCGCCGAAGCGGCCACTGGCCGAAGCGAGCCGGGCGCTCGCCAGGACCTCCGTCCAGTCCTCCGGCTCTTCGCTTCCGGGCGCCAGCAGGGCGGCCATCGCGTCGAGGTCGCCAAGTTCCCACTTCGCCAGCGCGCACAGGACGCGGGCGCGGCGGGCGCGCGGGCCGGCGGCGGCCTCGAGCGCCCGCTCCGACCAGCCCTCGATCCGGTCCGCGTGGCCCGCGGTCGCGTGGATTCCGATCGCCAGTTCGCACCGTTCCAGCTCGCGCCCGCCCGAGAGCCCGTGCTTCTCCAGCGTGCCCAGCGTGCGCCGCGCGGCGGCGGTCCGGCCCAGCCGCAGCTGAGCCCGGAGACGGACCAGGACGTCGTCCGTTCTCCCGGAGTCCTTCACCAGCTTCAGGGCCGCCTCGAAGCGGCCGCCTTCGACAAGGCGGCGCGCCTGAGCCGACCGGTCCTCCGGCGCCTCGGGCGGCGCGGGGGTCGACCGGGCCGCCGGCGCCGCCGATCCTCCAGCGGTTCCATGGACCCCGGATCCGGCGTCCCTGGCACGGCGCCAGAACGAACGCGCCGCCTCGCCGCCCGCGACGGCTTCGCGGCGGTCGGCAGCGTCCATCCGCGCCAGGGACCGCCGCCACGCGGGCCGGCCGGCGACCGCCACGCGTGCGCCGCCCCCGCGTTCCAGGATCGCGAACAGGGACGCGCGCGCCGCCTCGAACCCGCTCCCCCAGAGGAACGGCGCTCGGGCCAGAACGTCGGCGACCGCGCGGTTCGCGGAAACCGGCAGCAGCTCGTCGCGCCAGCTCTCGAAGAGCGGTCGAAGCGCCGCCCGCACGGCGCTCCGGCCGAGCGCTCCCTCGCTTCCGAACACGAGCGCAACCAGGAGCCTCAGCGGAACCTGCGGCAGCCGATCGTCCCGCACGGGCGCGACGGAGCCCGGGGGAACCCGGAGCACGCCGCCTCCGTCCACCCGAAGCTCCCGCCATTCGAGGCGCCACCCGGCCGCCCGCGCGTGAGCCAGCAGCGCCGCTCCCTGGAGGAAGAGGGACGCGCGCTCCCGGTCGGAAACGACCATCCCCTCCAGGTCGGCTACCGCGGCGCCCTCGGGAACCGGCTCGAGCGACGGGTGACGAATGCGAAGAACGCCGGTCACCGGCGGATCCCCTCGAGGTCCCGCCAGAAACCCGGGTACGACTTGCCCACGACCTCCGGACGCCGGATCGAGAGGCCTCCCCGGCGCAGCCCCACCAGGGCCATGCTCATCGCGATCCGGTGGTCGTCCCAGGCGTCGATCGGGACCCGCGGCGACCCGGGCCGGACGGAGAGGCCGGGATCGCCCTCGATCCGCAGGCCGTCCGCCAGCTCGTCGACCGTCACGCCGGCGCGGCGCAGTTCGGTCGCGACCGCGGCCAGGCGGTCGCTCTCCTTGATCTTCAGGTGGGCCACGTTGCGGATCCGGGTCGTGCCCTCGGCGAAGGCCGCCACGGCCGCCAGCGTCGGCGCCTGGTCGGGCATCGCCGACAGGTCGCAGTCGAGCGCGGTCAGGGCGCCGCCGTCCTCCACCCGGATCTCCTCCGGCGTCGCCCGGACGCGGGCGCCCATCCGTTCGAGGAGTTCCAGGAAGGCCCGGTCGCCCTGGGTCGACACCGGCGCCAGGCCGCGCAGGCGCACCGCGCCGCCGCAGATGGCGGCGGCCGCCGCCGGGTAGGCGGCCGCCGAATCGTCGCCCGCGACCCGGTAGCGGCCGCCGGCCGGTTCGGGCCGGCACGGTTCCACCCGGAACTCGCGCGCTTCGCCGTCGCGGCGCACCGCTACCGGCGCGCCGAAGTCGGCCATGACGGAGAGAGTCGTGTCCACATATGGACTGGAGACGAGAAACGGCGCCAGGAGTTCGATCGGGCCCTCGGCCGCGAGCGCCGCCATCAGCAGCGCGGACACGTACTGGCTCGACTCCCGCGCGTCGATCTCGACCCGGCCGCCAGCCAGCCGTCCCCCCCGGACGCGGACCGGCGCGCAGCCCGGCTCGCCGAGCTCGTCGATCCTCGCGCCGAGCTGCCGCAACGCCCCGACCAGCGGGCCGATCGGCCGCTCGCGCAACCGGGGGGCGCCGTCGAGCACCCACTCGCCCGGGGTCACGGCGCAGGTGGCGACCAGCAGGCGCAGCAGGGTGCCCGAGCTCCGGCAGTCGAGCCGGACCGGTCCCCGAACCGCCTCCCGCAGCGGCGGTTCCACCCGCAGCGCCCCGGCGGCGCCGAAACGGAGGCGCCAGTCCATCGCCTCCAGCACGGCCCGGAAGGCGGCGATGTCGTCGGCCTCCAGCAGGTTCTCGATCGTCGCCGGCCGCCGTCCGATCAGGGCGAGGTTCAGGGCGCGGTTGGAGATGCTCTTCGAACCGGGCGGCGCCACCGCGCCCCCGACGGCCGCCGCGCGGCGGACCGGGTACGGGTCCGGCAGAGGCGCCGTCAGGCCAGCCACAGCAGCCTCCGGTCGTTGAACCAGGCATCCGCAACTCGCACCTCGCCGCCGCCGGCAGGCCAGCGGCGGGCGGCGTGGAAGTGCCCGAGCAGAAGCACGTCGGCGCCTTCGGCCAGCCGCCGCGCCGCGTAGCGCCGGACGGCCGCCTCCGGGATCCGGGCCTTGTGCTCGAGGTTCGTCCGCGCCAGGCCGCGCTCGGTGGACGCGACGAGGCGACGGCCGACCGACCGCGGCAGGCGAAACGTCAACCAGCGGCTCAGCGCGTTCTTCGACAGCCGGCGCCAGCAGCGATAGCGCCAGTCGCGCGGATTCAGCCCGTCGCCGTGGACCGCGAGGTACCGGACCCCGCCGTCGTCGAAGCGGACCTCGCGGCCACAGTCGTCGAAGAGGTCGCCGTAGGCGCCTTCGCCGACGAAGAAGTCGCGGTTTCCCTCCACGTAGGAGACCCGGATCCCGCGCCGCCGGAGGCCCCGGATCGCGGCCGCGAGCCGCCGCACCTCGGGCGTCTCGAAGCGGCGCGAGCCGATCCACAGGTGGAACAGGTCGCCCAGGAACAGCACCCGCGCGCAGTCGGCGGGGTCCAGCTCGCCGAGCTGCGCGGCCAGATCCTCGCCGTTGCCCCCGGGACCGCCCAGGTGCGCATCGGCGACCACGACGACAGGCACGGTTGCGAAGCCCTCCGATCCCTAGACGATCGTCAGGGTCGGCCGTTCCGAAGCCAGCTCCGCCAGCCGGCGCTCCACCGCCGCCGCGATGCCGCGGAAGATCGCCGCGTGCGGACCGCCGGCGTCGGACACGACGATCGGCATCCCGTCGTCGCTGCCCCGGACCAGCGCGGCGTCCAGCGGAATCGCGCCGAGCACCTCGCAGTCCAGCAGGCCGGCGGTCCGCTCCACGCCGCCGCGCTTGAAGACGTCGGTCGTCTCGCCGCAGTGCGGGCAGGTGAAGGTCGACATGTTCTCCACCATCCCGAGCACCGGCACCTCGACCTTGCGGAACATCGCCAGGCCCTTGCGCGCGTCGATCAGCGCCACGTCCTGCGGGGTCGAGACGATGACCGCGCCGGACAGGGGCAGTTTCTGGGACAGCGTCAGCGCCGCGTCGCCGGTGCCGGGCGGCAGGTCGAGCAGCAGATAGTCGAGCCGGCCCCAGTTCACGTCGCCGAGCAACTGGCCCAGCGCCTTCATCACCATCGGGCCCCGCCAGATCACGGGCGTGTCCGGATCGAGCAGGAAGCCGAGGGACATGACCCGCACGCCGTGGCGCTCGAAGGGCTGGATCTTCCCGTCCACGATCTCCGGCCGGCGGTCGATGCCGAACATCAGGGGGATGGACGGGCCGTAGATGTCCGCGTCCAGCAGCCCGACGCGCAGGCCCAGCGCGGCCATCGCGGCGCTCAGGTTCGTCGCCACGGTCGACTTGCCCACGCCCCCCTTGCCGCTCGCCACCGCAACGACGTGAGAGACGCCCGGCAGGAGGGAGGGGTCGCGCGCCGTCGCCGGCGCCGGCGCGGTCGCCGCCTCGAGCGACACCTGCACGTCCGAAACGCCGTCCAGGGCGCCGACGGCCTCGACGATGCGGCGCCTGATCTCCGTGGCCGCTTCCGGGTCCCGCGTGGGGACCCGCAGATCGACCGCCACGCCGCCGCCGCTGACCGCCACCCGCTGCACGAACCCGAACGACACGACGTCGCGCTTCATGCCCGGGAAGGTCACCGTCCGGAGGCACTCCCTCACCCTGCTCTCGATCGAATCGGTCATCCCTCTCCCCCCGCTTCAGCGGCGGTCCGCAGCCCCGCCAGCCGGCCCACCTGCCGCTCGACATCGCGCATGAACGCCCGCCGCCCCCGCACTCCCGCCGCCGCCGGATCGACCGCCTCGCCGAAGGCCAGCTCGACGGTCTGCGGCCGGACCGCGAGGGTGCCCTTCCGCCGGATGCGGCCGGTGCCGCGGATGCCAACCGGCGCCACCAGGGCCCGTCCCTTCAGGGCCAGCAGGAACCCGCCGCGCTGAAACGGCCTCATGCTCGGGCCGGAGCTTCGGGTCTCCTCCGGAAACACGACGAGAGAGGTCCCGGACGCCAGCAACTCCGTGGCGGCGGCGAACGTCTCGCCGGCCCGGCTCCGGTCCTGCCGGTCCACCGGGACGAAGCCGGCCGCCTTGAGCCCCCAGCCGAAGAACGGCAGCCGGAACAGGCTGCGCTTGGCGAGGAAGCGCACCGGCAAGTCCAGGATCGCCAGCAGGGCGGCGATGTCGTAGAGGCTCCGGTGGTTCGCCATGTAGACCACCGGCCGGCCGCCGATCGCGTCGCGCCAGGCCGCGTGGCTGCCCCCGGCGTAGGCGAGATCGAGCCGGACGCCGCTGGACCGCAGCAGCCCGCGAGCCCAGAGCCGGGCCTGCACTCCGGCCCAGTCGCGCCCCGGCGCCCAGGAGGCGACCGCCGCGGCGACGCCCATCACCGCGCTGCCCACCACCAGGTACAGGTTCCCGGTCACCGTCGCCAGCGCCGCCGACCAGGCCGGCGCCGGCCGCCCGGCGGCTTTCGCCGTAGACTCGCTCCGCCGCGCGTCGTCCGATGCGCCTGCCGGCAGGTGCGCGGGGGAGGTCGGCGGCGGCTCAAGAGGCGCCGTCAGGGTTCCGCGGCGCGCGTTGCTGGGGTTCCGGTTCGACAAGGTTCTGCTCGGTGCCGTGGGTGAGGAAGCTACACCAGGCGCCCACCGCGAGGGCCGGCGACGACGAAGGCGCCCGGCGGGTATGGATGCAACAGGCTGGCTACAGGATTCTGATCGATTTCAAGGCGCCCTTGCGAGAGGTCGGCGCCATCTGGCTGCTGGCCGTACGCGGAATCGCGGCCCTCGTCAGACCCCCGTACGAGTTCCGGTCATGGCTCCATCAGATGAGCCACCTCGGCGTCAGTTCCCTCGGCGTCGCTTCCGTCACCACCCTGTTCACCGGCATGGTGCTCGCCCTGCAGACCGCGTACAGCCTGCCGGAGCTCGGGGTCAAGTACTACATCGGCAGCGTGGTCTCCAAGTCGCTGACGCGGGAACTGGGACCCGTGCTGGTGGCGCTGATCGTCGGCGGCCGCATCGGCGCCGGCATGACCGCGGAACTCGGCACGATGAAGGTCACGGAGCAGGTCGACGCCATGCGCTCGATGGCAGCGGATCCAGTGAAGAAGCTGGTCGTTCCGAGGCTGGCGGCCAGCCTGATCATGCTGCCGGTTCTCACCGTCCTCGGCGACCTGCTGGGCATACTCGGCGGCCTGTTCGTCGCCGTGAACCAGTTGAACCTGTCCGTCGGCCTATACGTCAACGACGTCCTCCAGACCCTCACGCTGGAGGACGTCTTCAACGGCCTCGGCAAGTCCGTCTTCTTCGCCGCCTTCATCGCGGTCATCGGCTGCCACAATGGCCTGACCGCGAGCGGCGGCGCCGAGGGCGTCGGCCACGCCACGACCCGCACCGTCGTCTGGGCCTCCATCATGGTGCTGGTGTCTGACTTCTTTCTGACCAAGCTCTTCCATGTCCTCATCTGAACCTCCGGACGCCCTGCAACCGAACCGGGAACCGCTCTACGCCGTGCGCGGGCTCCGCCGGAGCTTCGGCGAACGCGTCGTGCTCGACGGCCTGAGCTTCGACGTCCTGCGCGGCGAATGCCTGGTCGTGCTCGGCCGTTCGGGCTCCGGCAAGAGCCTCACTCTGCGCCAGCTCAACGGACTCGACCGGGCCGAGGGCGGCGAAGTGCTGTTCGAGGGCACGGACCTCGTCGGGCTGACGGAGCGCGAGCTGTACCCGCTGCGCCGGCGGATCGCCATGCTGTTCCAGGCCGGCGCCCTGTTCGATTCCCTCGACGTGCTGGAGAACGTCGCCTTCCCCATCCGCGAGCACGAACGCGCCGGCGAGGACGAGATCCGCCAGCGGGTGGCCGCCGCGCTGGAGTGGGTCGGGCTGTCCGGGATCGAGGACCGGATGCCGGCGGCCCTCTCCGGCGGCATGAAGAAGCGCGTCGCGCTCGCCCGCTCGCTCGTCCTGGAACCCGAAGTGGTCCTGTTCGACGAGCCGACCGCCGGGCTCGACCCGGTCACTTCGGCGAGCATCTGCAGCCTGATCCGGAACACGCGGGACGAACTCGGAACGACCTCCGTGGTGGTGACCCACGACATTCGCCTGGCCCGCCACGTCGGAGACCGGCTGGCACTGCTCCACGAAGGGCGGTTCAGGTTCCTGGGCCGCTGGGAAGAGGCCGAACGGAGCGCCGACCCAGCGCTCCGCTCATTCCTGCAGGGTCCGCACGGAGACGGACGGGAGGACATCGATGCAGCGTGATTCGCACACCGCCAGGGTCGGCCTGACCGTGCTCGCGGCCCTCGCCGCGCTGGCGGCCTTCATCTTCATGATCGGCGAGCAGAGCGCCCTGTTCACGCCCACCAACGGCTACCGCACCATGTTCCCGAACGCCGCCGGCCTGGTCGAAGGCAATCCCGTTCAGTTGAACGGCGTCACCGTCGGCAAGGTCGACCGCATCCTGCTCAGCGAGGATCCGGACAGCGAACTTCTGGAGGTGCGGATCAGCGTCGAGCGGCGCTACGCGGGACGGCTGCGGCGAGACTCCCTGGCGCGCCTCAAGACCCTGGGCCTGCTGGGCGACAAGTACGTCGAGATCACCTCGGGTTCGCCCGATGCCGTCCTGCTCAATCCCGGCGACGAGATCCCGGCGGCGCTGCCGACCGACGTCGACGAGCTGATCGCCAGCGGCGCGGACGCGGTCGACTACGCGGTCGCCACGGCCCGTTCGCTGTCGAACATCCTCGCCCGCATGGAACGCGGCGAGGGCGTCCTCGGCGAACTCGTCGCCGCCCGCGAGGACAAGCGGATCACCGACACGGTCATCCGGACGCTCGAGTCGGTCGAGCGCGTGGCCGACCGGGTCGAAGCGGGCGACGGAGTCCTCGGACGGCTGCTCACGGACCGCGAGATGGGCGACCGGATCGCCTCGTCGATCGACCGACTGGACGAGACCCTGACGCTGCTGCGGGAGGGCGACGGACTGGCGCCGGCGCTGCTGAACGACGCGGAACTGAAGGCCCGCTTCGAGACCACCCTGGCCGACACCGAGGTCGCGGCCGCCGACCTGCGGGGCATCGCCGCCGACCTGCGCGCCGCCGACGGACTCCTGCCCCGGCTCCTGAACGACGAGGAGCTGAGCGAGTCGCTGACGAGCGAGGTGGAGGAACTCCTCGGGCGGCTGAACTCGACCCTGGGGCGGGTCGCGGAAGGCGACGGCACAGCGGCCCGCCTGATCAACGATCCCGCGATCTACGAGGCGCTGGACGATCTCGTCGTGGGCATCAACGAGTCGAAGCTGCTGCGCTGGCTGGTCCGCAACCGGCAGAAGGCGGGCATCAAGAAGCGGTACCGCGACGCGCAGGACGCGCTGGAGGCCGCCGGGACCGGGGCGGCGGATCCGGGAGCGCGGCCGTGATCGTCTGCGCGCGCTGCGGCCGCGAACGGGAAGCCCTGGCCGCGCCGCCGGCGCCCGGCCCGGTCGGCGAGGAGATCGCCCAACGGGTCTGTGCCGGCTGCTGGGACGAGTGGGCGGCGATGGAGATCAAGGTGATCAACGAACTGCGCCTGAACTTCATGGACCCGGACGCCCAGGCGATCCTCACCGGCCACATGAGGGACTTCCTCTTCCCCGGCGACGAGCCGCCCGTTGCGCCCGGGCAACGGCTGGACTTCGACTCGATCGGCGAACCTTAGCGGCCTGAGGCCGCCAAGCTTCCGGCCTCAGCCGGGCACGACCTCGGGCCCAAGGTCAGCAACCCGCCTTGGCCGCCAGTTCCGGCATGCTCCGGCGGAGGTTCCTGGCCAGCTTCTGGCCCTCGTCGCAGAGCAGACCCAAGGTGCTGACGAACGCCTGCTCAAGATCCTCCGGGAGCGACGATTCCATATCCCATGCGAGGACGATCCTCTCACCGTTCGGCCGGTCGTACTCCAAGTTGGCGAAGGACCGGAAGTCATCCGCGCGCTCCAGCAGACTGGCCCAGCTTTCTCGGCAGGCGCGGTGGTCACCCCCGTAGTGGAAGGCGTAGCCGGGGCCGCACTGCGGCATGGACACCCCGAGCATCTCGCTCGACCAAAACCGGACCAAGCCTTCCATCTGATCCTCGCTCAGGCGCCGGCACGTCGTAACGTCGCCGAGCCACAACTCCGTGTACTCGAGTCCACCCGCCCCGTTGACGTCAAGGTGAAGAGACTCCGTGTAGTGCTTGTACGGCAAGTGCATCCTCAAGGTGAGCTCCACTCCATGCGCTCGCCTACCCTTCCGTCCCTGGTCTGCCGTCAGACACTGCGGGTCCAGGTAGTGGCAAGCCGTTCCGGCGAACAGCGCGGTTGCGGCGATGCTCAAGGCAAGGCCGCCAGCAGGAAGGCCCTGGCCGCTCCTCAGCATTGAGAACGAGGAACCTAGTCGCCGTCGCCGCCCGTCACGATTGGGCCGTTCGGTGGCTCGGGTGGGCAGTCGTCTTCACAACAGCTTGGGTCCCGCTGACAGCAGTACTCTTGGGGGAGCGACCATCCCCGCCAGTCGCACATCCGGGGGTTGCAGTGGTTCAGGCACTGATTACCCGCGTAAGTCCAAAGAGCTGCGGAGACCCCACCATAGGCCAAAGTCGCCGCATCGGAACAGTCCTCAAGGAACTCCTTGACTTCGTGGCCCGGCTTCCCGGCGACCCTCATGGCGGCGCCGGTCAACGTGCAGACCGCGTTCAGGTCACCGTAGAAGGCCAGATCGCACTGAGCCTTGTGGGCGAAGCCGGGATTCCATCCGCCGCAGGTTCCCTGGGCTCGCCAACACTGGTCGTGGCGCGTGCAGGCGCCAGCCAAGGCGCCGTCGAGACCGGCCTCGACGATCTGCGGCAGCTTGAGGCTGCAACCGTAGGGGTTCGATTGAGCATTCAGCTCGCCGGACCCAATCGGGCAAACCACCAGAATGCCGAACGCCAACAGCCATCGCTTCATCGAGTCGCTCTCCTTCCCGTCACCCGGGTGTCGTTCGTACAGCCGGAAGACCCGCCGGGAACATGCACCGACCGTCGGCTTTCCAGATGGCGCCAGACACTACACCAAGTGGCGGCGGTCGCGAGCCTGACCGCGACCTTCGACGGGCTGCGACGCAGGTCGCTGGCGGCCAAGCTGCTGTTCCGGCACAGTTCCGGCACGCGGACGCGCTCCACGACCGTTACGCTCGCCTATAGTTGAGAAATGCTGCGCTGCGACTATCGCTCCTGCGTGTTGCTGGCCGTTGCGATCGGCGGGTTCGCCTGGGTGTCCCTGCGGGCTCAGTCAATCGCGGAGCCGCCGTTGGTCGTCACGGGTGCGCTCGTGGACCAAGACGGCTCGCCCGTCGCCGGGGTCGACGTGGTCCTTCGCCCCTATCCGAGCGAGCACCAGGTAGACCTTGACCTGCTCGGTTTCTCGAACGCTCTGCCCGAGGCAGTCGACCAGCGCCGCTCTGGCCCGGACGGCGCCTTCTCCCTGACCGCGCCCTTGCCCGGTCCCTACCGCCTGGAGGTCCGCCCGCTTCCGCCTCCTGGTCGACCGGATGTCGAGCTTCCCTTTCTCTACCAGGATTTGGCGCCGCTGCTTGAAGATCGATCTCTGGAGCCTCTTGAGCTGCCGCGGCGACGCCCCGTAGCGATCCGGGTCCTGGACCCTGACGACCGGCCGGTTCAAGGGGCCCGAGTCGTTGTCAGTCCCTGGGCGGGCTATCGGGAGGGCGAGTCAGCCGGAAGCCCGGCCGAAGAGCGGCGAAGCATCGACCTCGGCTTCCATCGCGCGGCCTCCACCACGAACGGGGATGGTATCGCTCGGTTCCTGATGCCTGGGTCTTCGGCCCAGGTGGTCGTTAGCGCCCCAGGGTTCGTCTTGGGTCGCACCACAGCGGACTCCCGCGAGACAACGGTCCGGCTCGAACGCTCGACCGGGTTCCGATTCCGCGTCGTGGACCCGTCCGGCAAGCCCGAGCCATGGGTGGTCGTTCGCGCGGCGGACGACTTCCAGACGCCGCTCGCGGTGACGGACGAATCGGGGGCGGTGGCGGTAGGTCGGCTCGCTGGCGGTACCAGGGGCTACCAGTTCGAACGGGCGGACCAGGCGCTGGCCTGGACCGGGTCCCCGACGCGGAGAGCGACCGACGCGTCCGGCGTAGTGCCGATCCTGGAAGTGCAGCTCGGTGAGCCGCTCCGAATCCTGGGCCGCGTCCTCGACGCCTCGACGGGGCGTCCGGTCGAGAACGTGGCCGTCTGGTCCCAAGGGGATCCAGGGCACAACGCGATCAGCGGGCCGCGCGGCGCCTTCGAACTGACGACGCGTCCGCGGCGGGGTGCGCTCGCGTTCCAGGCAGTCGCGCCCGGTTACCTGCTCGCCAAAGTAGACGCCGAGAGCCTGGAGCGCACTACCGCTTCGGAAGTTGCGGTCGCCCTTACGCCTGTGGTGACCTTGGCCGGTCAGGTCACGGATGCGGGTGGCCAGCCCGTCGCCGACGCCGAAATCCATACCGAGCCGGACGCGGGGACCTGGCCGGCGAGACGGCCCGCGCAAGGGGCTCAATTGACCACATCGAGCGGCGACGGTTCCTTCCGCTTTCGAAGGATCCTCCCCCAAACAGCCTATCGGTTGATGGTCCGCGCCTCTGGATTCCCGGCCAAGCTCGTGGAGGTTCCGCCCATCGAACCCGGCGCCGAACCCCGACAACTCCGGGTCACCCTGACCGGCGGCAGCGGCGCCTGGGGCAGGGTGATTGACACCGAAGGCAATCCCGTGGCGAAGGCCGAAGTGACGCTCCATTGGCCGAATGCCGCGCGGCGTTCCGACCACCGGCGCTCCATCCCGACGGACCCCGCGACGACCGACGAGCAAGGCCGGTTCCGCTTTTCCGCCCTCGTCGCGGGCCGCTACGAAGTGGCCCTGGCGCACGCTGAGTACGTCGGGACCGGGGACTCGACCGCCGAAGTGAAAGCAGGCGTAGAAGAGAGCTACCTTGGCGAATTCACGCTCCTCGCCGGCGCGAAGCTGCACGGCCGGGTCATTGATTCCCGCGGCGGTCCAGTGGCGAGCGCCACGATCACCGCCCTCGGATCAGGAGCCGAGGCGCCGGAACGAATCGCGATATCGGACGCGGAGGGCCGATTTCGACTCGGCGGACTCTCGCACGATCTCGTACGGCTCCGAGTTCGGGCGGACGGTCATCCGCCGCTGGCGCTGTTTACGGCGCTCCCGGGCGCCGACGAACCGCTCGTGATCGAGCTGTCAGCCGGTGCGCTGCTGACCGGCCGCGTGACCGACGACGCCGACGCGCCCGTCCCAGCGGCTTCCGTCTGGCTGCTGCCCGACTTGGAGAACCAGGGTCAGGCCGTCGCCTGGGACTCGCGTGACCACGCTACGCAAACCAACGGCGAAGGGCGATTTCGTTTCGAGCACGTCGCGCCGGGAAGATGGTCGCTCGATGTGAGGAGCGGTCAATCGCGAGGTTCCGTCGACGGCATTGATCTGCAGGAGGGAACGAAGCGGGAAGTCGATCTCCGACTCCGCAAACGGTCCGACCTGACCATCACGGTCACGGACGAGTCGAACCGGCCGGTGGCCGACGCCTCGATACGCGTGGCGTACGCCGGGCGGCCTTTGGCCACGGTACTCGGCAGCACGGACGCGAGCGGTCGAGCGCGCATCGCGGTCGACGTCGGCGTCGCCGCAGTTCAGGTCGCGCACGGGCGGTACCGGGAGGAATCGACAAGCGTCGAGCTTGTGCCCGGCGTCAACGACCTTGCCGTCCGGCTGCTCGCCGGCGGGACCATACGAGGCTACGTTCGGTCGGCGGACCACACTCCGCTGAGTCGGGCGACCGTTCTGGCTCAGACGGATGCCTCCCTGGATCTGCCGGCCTTCGCCCGGCGCTTTCTTGGCGTGGCGGCCGAGGCGGAAACCGACCCCGAAGGACGGTTCGAGATTGCCGGTCTGGAGCCCGGCCGCTACGTCGTAAGCGCCAGGGCCGAGGGATTCGCGGCGAACGCGGTTGAACGGGCGATCGACATCGCCGGTCAGTCAACCGCCGTCGTCGACATCGTGCTGGCGCCCGGCGGCTCGATCACGGGGGTCGTGACGGGCCTGCCACCCTCTCGTCTGGTTGACGTGGAGATCAGCGCGACGCGGTTCGCCGAGCGAGAGACCACCTCGCCCGATCACGCCGGTGCCTTCGCCCTTTCGAATCTGGTGCCTGGCGAGTGGACGATCACGGCGACAAGCGGGGACCTCGCCGGCCCGCGTACGGTGAAGCGCGCCGTGACGATTCGCGACGCAGTCGAGAGTGCCTTCGTCGAACTCCCGTTCGAACGCGGTTTCCGGTTCAGCGGGCAAGTCCTTGCGTCCGGGAAGCCGCTGGTCGGCGGACTTCTGAGCGTCCGTCGAACGGGAAGCGAGGAGGTCCGAGCGACTAGGACGGACCACCGAGGGCGATTCGCGATGGAGGGGCTCTCCCTCGGCGCATACGAGTTGACGATTCGCCGGACGACGGGCGCCATCGATCAGCGGCCCATAGACCTGTCGGGCGACCTGCAAGACCTGACAATCGATCTTCAACCGCCCGCCACCCTGGCGGGCGTCGTCATCGACGCGGTGACCGGCGAGGCGATCGTGGACGCAAATCTGACTGTCGGCGATCCGGCCACGCTCACGGGGCTGGCGGAAGACGGAAGCGCCTTCTCGCCGGCCATCGCGGGCTTCACTTTCAGCACGGTCGGAGGCCGCTTCGAACTCGACGTCGGCCCGAACGCATCTCATCTGCTTGTTTCCCGGCGGGGCTACGCCAACGCCCTGCTGCCGCTCCGCATCCTCCCTGGCCAGCGCCTTGCCGGTCTTCTCGTGGAGTTGCAGCCGAGACCACCGCTAACGCCGGGCGAGTAGCCTGCCGACGCGAGGCCTGTTGGCCATGAACGGCAACCTGTTCCGTCACCGTCGGATGCGGTTGACGCAACACGGAGCGCTCGGGCGTGGCGAAGGTGGCCAGCCTCTGTTTCGGGTCGCTCGACTCGGACACTGGCGGATCGATCCGGCTTCCGTCGGCCCATTGCGGGATCGTCTGCCTCAAGCCGACCCTGGGGCACCGGTGAACCGGCTCCCCTACCGCCAGGGCCGCCGCGGCGGTTCGCGGATGCGGCGGAGCATCCGCCGGCGCCGGTTCGCCGGGTCGCTTGGATCGTTCGAGAACAGGCGCATCACGTCGCCGTCGCGGGCGAAGCGATAGCGCCGCGCCGGCTTCCTGTCGTTGAGCCCTTTGGCCGCGCTCTTCGCGTAGGTCCAGAGCAGGATGTCCGGGTCGTCGACGTCCCGGTGCTCCTCCCACTCCGTCTTCTCCGGGTCGCCGAACAGGATGTAGACCATGCCTCGGTCCGTGCGCCGCCCGAGCCGGCCGGACTCGGAGTAGCGTTTGTCCGCCTCCGCCGCGCGCACGTCGAACTGGCGCCGCAGGCCGCCGTCCCGCCGGCCCCAGAAGTCCTCGGCGAAGGCGGCCGCCTCCTCGTCCGACTCGAGCAGCAGGTAGAGCGTCCGCTCCTCCTCGTCGGCGAGTTGTCCGACCGGCCCCACCAGCCAGCTCGCGTAGCCGGGGCCCAGGAAGGGGTTGATCAGGTCGTCCGGATGGAGCCGCTCGAGACTGTCCGCGGCCGAAGCGGCGCCGGCGGCCAGGAGGCCAAGCGCGAGAGCCAGGCCGAGCTGCCGCATCAACGTCCCTTCAGCAGGTCCAGGAACTCCTCCCGGATCGGGCGTTCGTGGAAGATGCCCCGCAGCGCCGAGGTCACCGTCCGGGCGCCGGACTTCTCCACCCCGCGCATCTCCACGCAGAGATGCCGGGCCTCGATCACGACCATCGCGCCGCGGGGCCGGAGTTCCTCCTCCAGGAACCTCACGACCTGCTCGGTCAGCCGTTCCTGGAGCTGCGGCCGCTTGGCGTAGAACTCCAGGATGCGCGCGAACTTGGACAGACCCAGGATCTTGTCGCCGGGAACGTAGGCCATGTGCGCGTGGCCGTAGAAGGGCACCAGATGATGCGAACACATGGAGTAGAACGGGATGTCTTTCTCCATCACCATCGCCCGGTAGTTCTCGTCGTTCGGGAAGGTCGTGACCCGCGGTTTCGTGCCCTGGTCCAGGCCACGGAACATCTCCAGGTACATCCTGGCAACCCGCTCGTGGGTCGCGTTCAGATTCGGATCCTCGAGGTCGAGGCCGAGTTCGACCAGCATGGAGCGCACGCGCTCGGCGAGGCGAGCCACTCGCTCTTCGTCCCGAGCCGGCGGACCGTCTTCGTGGGCCGAGACGTGCCCGACCGGTTCCAGTACGCGCATCGGCTCATGCTACCGTAGCCGCCGGCAGAAACAGACCACCACAAGGACGGAATCCGATGAGCCGAGTGACGATCGAATACTGCGTGATGTGAAACTACCGCCCCCGAGCCGCCGGTCTGGCGGCTCAGTTGAAGGAGCGGTTCGATCTCGACGCCGAACTCGTGGACGGCAGCGGCGGCGTCTTCGAGGTCGCCCTCGACGGACGCGCCGTCTTCTCGAAGAAGCAGCTCGGCCGTTTCCCGAACAACGGCGAGGTCGAGCAGTCCGTCGCCGCGTTGCTGTAGCGACTGAGACGGCGACCCGCCGGACGGCGGCGGCGCGCCGGCGGCAGCGGGACGGCGGCAGCGCGGTTGTGGCGGCGGCGGGGGCTGCCGTCCGCTTGGCGGGCGTTCCGGGGGAGGGCTCCCAGCGGACGCTCGCGCCTGTTGGGTGAGAGGGATGTCGGCGCTCGCTTCGGTCGCCTGCGCTGCGGGGCGGTTCGGTTGAGGTGACGGTCCGGGGAGACGCTTGGCTCCAGCCCGCTGGGAGCCCTCCCCCGGAACGCCCTGGCGGACTGGACGCTGGCGCACTCGGCGCAAAGCGTCGGTGCATGGGGGTCGGTACACGGGGGTCGGTGCATGGGGGTCGGTGCGCGGAGGTCGGTGCGCGGGGGTCGGTACACGGGGGTCGGTGCATGGGGGTCGGTGCGCGGGTCTTCTGACCCGCTGCCGCCGAAGGCGGCGGACAACGTCGTCGTCGGCCGGAGGCCGGCGGCGTCGCTCACGGGGGGACGCTACGATCGGTTCGTGTCCGGCACCTACTCGTTGCGCCTCGGCAAGGAGGACTTCAAGTTCTCGGCGGCTCACTTCACCGTTTTCGGAGAGGACGAGGCGGAGGCGCTTCACGGACACAACTATCGGGTCGGAGTGGAACTGAGCGGCGCCGATGTGGATGGGCTCGAGTTCCTGGTGCCAGTCGCCGCGGCGAAGCGGGATATCCGGTCGCAGTGCATGGAGCTCGACGAGAAGGTCCTGCTTCCGGCGGAGTGCCCGCATCTTGAAGTCGTGCAAGGCGAGACGGTGACAGCGGCGTTCGGGCCGCGGCGCTACGAGTTCCCCTCCTCGGAGGTGGTCCTGCTGCCGGTAGCGAACGTGACCGTCGAAGCTCTGGCTCGGTTACTCTGGCAACGCTTGGCGGACCGGTGGGGATCTCTTCGCGACCGCGTCGAGATCCTCGAAGTCACAGTGGCTGAAACCCGGGGCCAGGGCGCCAGCTACCGGCGCAAACTCCAGGAGCATCGCCTTGAAGACGCAGTTCGATCCCGACGACAGCCAGTTGGCTACCCTCCGCGGACTTGATCCCGAGGGCCCGGTTGCCGCGCTCAACCTCTTCCAGTTCAACGACCGGGCCCGGTACGCACCGGGCGACGAGGAGTACGGCACCGAGGAAGCCGACGTCTCGGGCCAGGAGGCCTTTCAGAGATACGTAGCCGCCGCGGGCCAGGTCCTTGCCGACCTGGGAGGCCGCGTTGCGTTCACCACGATGGTGGAGCAGGTGATGATCGGGCCCTCGGACCCGGCCTGGCACGTCGCGGCGATCATGGTCTTCCCTTCCCGCCGGGCCTTCATCGAGATGACGATGAACCCCGAGTTCCAGGCCGCCTCCCGCCACCGGAAGGCCGGCTTGGCAAACCACTACCAGGTGCACCTGAACGGCGCACCCTGGGTGGAGGAGTAGTCAGCCCGCTTCCCTGCTTCAGGCGAAGCTCCATCGTTGCAGGCGAGCTGGCCGCCGATGTACTCCTTCTTCTTGTTCTCGCTGTGCCGGCGAGGACGCCGGCGCACCGGCACTCCAAGGTCGTGCCACGAAAACCGACAACGACCAGTCCGCGGCGGCGCCCGGAGGGGAGGTTCCCAGCGGGCCGGAGCCAAGCGACTGCCGATGCCCCTACCTCAAGCAACGCCGTCTTGAAGCGCTGGCGACCGCAGCGAGCGCAGATTCTCCCCTTCACCGTGAGAGCGCGAGCGTCCGATGGGAACCTCCCCTCCAGGCGCCGCCGCGGACGGGTATCACCGACGCCGTCGCAACTGCGCCACCGTCTCGATGTGGGCCGTCTGCGGGAAGACGTCGAAGAAACGCACGGACTCCAGGTCGAAGTCGCGGGTCAGGTCGCCCAGGTCGCGGGCGAGGGTGGCGGGGTCGCAGGAGACGTAGGTCAGGCGGCGGGGCGCGGCGCGCAGGAGGGCGCCGCGGACGTTCCGGGAGAGGCCGGCGCGGGGCGGGTCGACGAGCACCCGGTCGAGGCCGGCGTCCAGGCCGGGGCCGCCACGCCGGCGGTCCGTCCAGCTCTCGACCGCCGCCCGCTCGACGCGGCAGTGGCGGAGGCCGTTGCGGCGCAGGTTGTTCCGTGCATAGCGGGCGGCCACCGACTCGCCTTCCACCGCCGTGACGCAGCGGTAGCGGTCGGCGAGGCCGACCGTGAAGAAGCCGACGCCCGCGTAGAGTTCGACCGCCGCGTCGCCCTCGAAGGGTCCCACGGCCGAGTCGAGCAGCGACTCCAGCAGCCCGCCGTGGGCCTGGAAGAAGCAGCGGGCGTCGTAGCGGAGCCGCCTGCCCGCCAGCTCGATTTCGAGTTCGCCGCCCGGCAGTCCCTCGACCGGCGGCGCCGCCACGACCGGACCGTCCGGTTCCAGGCCGGAGGTGGCCAGGCCGAGACGGCTCGGCAGCTTCTTCCTCTTCGTCCCCGGCGCGTTCGCGCCGCCGAGCAGCGACGGCAGCCCGGCCAACTCCCGCTCGAGCGCGGGAGCGAGCACCGGACAGCGGTCGACGAGCACCAGCTCGCGGCTACGACGCCGCCGGAAGCCGACGCCGACGGAACCTCCTGGTCGCTCGCTCGCCTCCCGGCGCCTGGCCCGCGCCGGCGGCTCGCCCCCCGCAGCTCGCACGGCCCCGGCCGGAGACTCGCCACCCGCCGCACGCGCGGCCCGCGCCGGAGGTTCGCCCCCCGCCGCGCGCGCGGCCCCGGTCCCGCGCTCGGCAACGTGGATCTGCGCCCGCAGCCGGTAGCCCCACGCCCGCTCGGCAACCGGCGGCTCGAACCGGCACGCCGCCAGCCGGGCCGGGTCGATGCCGCCCAGCCGGCGCAGGGTTTCCGCGGCCGCGGCCGCCTTCAGCCCGAGCTGCTTCGCGTCCTCGATGTGCTGGAGCTGGCAACCGCCGCAGCGGTCGTAGAACGGACAGGGCGCCTCCCGCCGCAGGGGTCCCCGCGTCTTCACTTCCTCGATCTCCGCGCGTGCGTAGCTCGGCCGCCGTTCGGTGATCCTGACTACGACGACGTCGCCCGGGGCGGCCCGCGGCACGAAGACCGGCAGGCCGCGCCACCGGGCCAGGCCGTCGCCGCCCAGCACGAGCTTCTCGACGGTCAGCTCGAGGCGTTGGACGCCGGCCAGCGCGGCCAGCGTTTCCAGTCGCTCGGCCGAAAGCGGCTGCTTCCGGGGCCGGCGGCCGACCGGCGGGGCCGCTTCCTCCCGCTTGCGGGGAGCGAACTCAGTCGTGGCCGCCTCCCGTGTGCCGCTCTCCGTGCCGCCAGGTCGGATCGCGCCGCGCGAACTCGTCCAGTTCCCGCGGCACCTCGACCAGGGTGCGGCTCAGCTCCGGGTCGCAGACCTCGTTCTCGCACTCGTAGACGTACACGTTCCACTCGTCGCGAGGCCGGTAGGCGCACAGCGTCTGGTAGGTGTCGCAGTGGCCGCACTTGACCGAGAGGTTGCGGATGTTGATCACGCCGGCCGCCCGTCTCCGGCCTCAGCCGGACGCCACGGCGAGTGCCTCCTCGATCGCCCTGCGGACCACGCTGGCGCCGGTCAGGCCCATCGAGACGTAGGACACCTCGCCCCGCGGGTCGAGCACCAAGACAGTCGGCAGGGCGTAGAGCTCCGCCTCGCCCATCACCTCCGCCTCGGGGTCGAGCAGCACCGGATAGCTGAACGGCGTCTCCTCGACGTACTCGCGGACAGCCTCCGGATCCTCCCCGCTGTTCAGCGCGAGGAAACTGACCCCTCGACCCGCGTACTCCTCGTGCAGCCCCTCGATGATCACCGCCTGAGGGACGCAGGGCTTGCACCACGTCGCCCAGACGTCGACCACGACGACGTCTCCGCGCAGGTCCGGCGGACCCAGCCGGGATCCCTCCAGCGTGTCCAGCCGGAAGCTGGTCAGGATCGGATCGAGCTCCGAAACCTCCGGCGGCTCGGGGAACGCCAGCAGACTCGGCAGGACGAAGCCGAGAACCGCGACGAAACCGGCCGCGCCCGCGCCCAGGCCGATCAGCAGGCCGATCGCCAAACGTCTGGTCATGCCGGCAGACTAGCAGCGTTCGCCGCCGTGGGGCTGCCGCCGTCGGCGGCCGGTTCCATGCGGACCGGCCAGGGTCAACTGCAGCCGCTGGTGGAACCGCAGTTCATGCACTTGTAGCAACTGCCGTTCCGCACCATGATCGAACCGCAGTCGTGGCAACACGGCGCGTCCGCCTGCCGGAGGAAGGTCACCGGGGCGAGGTGGCCGCTTTCCCTGGCCGGCGCCTCGGCGTCGTCGTCCGCTTCCGCCGCAGCTTCCGCCGCGGTCGCCGCCTCCGGCCGCGGCGGCCGCTGGATGACGCCCGCCGCCTCCTGCGCCTCCTGCGACAGGAACTTCGACGCCAGCCACCGGAAGATGTAGTCCATGACGGACTTCGCCATCGGGATCTCGGGGTTCTTCGTGAATCCGGACGGCTCGAAGCGGCTGTGCGTGAACTTGTCGACGAGGATCTGGAGCGGCACGCCGTACTGCAGCGCCACGGACACCGCCTGGGCGAAGGAGTCCATCAGACCCGAGATGGTCGAGCCTTCCTTGGCCATCAGCAGGAAGATCTCGCCGGGCTGGCCGTCCTCGTAGAGGCCGACGGTGAGGAAGCCCTCATGGCCGTCGATCGAGAACTTGTGGGTGATGGCGTGCCGCTCGTCGGGCAGCCGGCGCCGGGTGATGCCGGCCGCGGCCCGGGCCGCGACTTCGGCCTGCAGGTCGTCGCCGGCGGCCGCGCCGTCCTTCGTCGTCGACAGCGGCTGCGAGCGCTTGCAGCCGTCGCGGTAGATCGCGACCGCCTTGAGACCCAGCTTCCAGCCCTCGACGTAGGCGTCCCGGATCTCCTCCGGAGTCGATTCCTCCGGCATGTTGATCGTCTTGCTGATCGCCCCCGAGATGAACGGCTGGGCCGCCGCCAGCATGCGGAGGTGCCCCAGGTGGTGGATCGACCGCGCGCCGTTGGCCGGCTTGAAGGCGCAGTCGAACACCGCCAGGTGCTCGTCCGCGAGATGGGGCGCGCCCTCGATCGTGTCGTGGTCGTCGATGTACTCGACGATCTGCTGGACCTCCGCCTTCTCGTAGCCGAGCCGCTCCAGGGCCAGCGGCACGGTGCGGTTGACGATCTTGATCATCCCGCCGCCGACCAGCTTCTTGTACTTGACGAGCGCGATGTCGGGCTCGACCCCGGTCGTGTCGCAGTCCATCATGAAGGCGATCGTGCCGGTCGGCGCCAGCACCGAGATCTGGCTGTTGCGGATGCCGTTCCGCTCGCCTTCCTCGACCACGCCGTCCCAGGACTTCTTGGCCGCGTTCAGCAGCTCGAGCGGCACGTGCGCCGGGTCGACCTCCTTGAGCGCGGCCCGGTGGTTGCGCATGACCTGCAGCATCGGCCGGCGGTTCGCCTCATAGCCCTCGAACGGACCCTTGATCGCGGCGATCCGGGTCGACTGGAGGTACGCCGAGCCGGACATCAGGGCGGTCACGGCGCCGGCGTAGTCGCGGCCCGCGTCCGAGTCGTAAGGGAGGCCACGCGCCATCAGCAGCGCGCCGAGATTCGCGTAGCCGATGCCGAGCGGCCGGTAGGCGTGCGAGTTCTCCTCGATCTTCGGCGTCGGGTAGCTCGCGTAGTCGACGACGATCTCCTGCGCGGTGATCACGATCTCGCAGGCGTGCCGGAACGACGCGGTGTCGAAGCCGGTGGCCGGGTCGTAGAACCGCATCAGGTTGAGCGACGCCAGGTTGCAGGCGGTGTCGTCCAGGAACATGTACTCGCTGCACGGGTTGCTGGCGTTGATCCGGTCCGTGTTCGGGCAGGTGTGCCAGTGGTTGATCGTGCTGTCGAACTGCATGCCCGGGTCGCCGCACACCCAGGTCGACTCGGCGATCATGTCCAGCAGCTCCGCCGCCCGGTGCGTGTCCATCGGCTTGCCGTCGGTGACCGCGGTCGTCGTCCACTCGCCGTCCTCGACCACCGCCTGCATGAACCCGTCGGTAGCGCGCACGGAGTGGTTCGCGTTCTGGTAGAAGATCGAGTCGTAGGCGCCGCCGGCGACGTTGAAGCCCGCGTCGTAGCCGGCTTCGATCAGCGCCCAGGCCTTGCGCTCCTCGACTTCCTTGCACTTGATGAAGTCGACGATGTCGGGGTGATCGGCGTCCAGGATGACCATCTTCGCGGCGCGCCTCGTCTTGCCGCCGCTCTTGATCACGCCGGCGAAGGCGTCGAAGCCGCGCATGAACGAGACCGGGCCGGAAGCGGTGCCGCCTCCCGCCAGGGTCTCCTTAGAGGAACGGAGCGCCGAGAGGTTGCTGCCGGTGCCGGAGCCGAACTTGAACAGCATCCCCTCCGTCCTGGCGAGGCCGAGGATCGACGGCATCGTGTCCTCGACGGAGTTGATGAAGCAGGCCGAGCACTGGGGATGCTCCTCGATCCCGACGTTGAACCACACCGGCGAGTTGAAGCAGGCGTACTGGTGCAGGAGGATGTGGACGAGTTCGGCGTGGAACGCCTCGGCGTCCGCCTCGCTTGAGAAGTAGCCGCCCTCGCGGCCCCAGTCCGCGATGCGGTCGGCCACCCGCGAGATCAACTGCCGCGCGCTGGACTCGCGCTCGGGAGTCTCCAACTGGCCGCGGAAGTACTTCGACACGACGACGTTCGTGGCCGTCTGCGACCACGCCTTGGGCACCTCGACGCCGTTCTGCTCGAACACCGTCTCGCCCTTCTCGTTCGCGATGACGGCGTCGCGGACGTCCCATTCGACCCGGTCGAAGGGGTGGACGCCGGGCTCGGTGTAGCGGCGCTCGACGGTGAGACCGGCCGGGCCGGCGGCTTCCGGCGGCGGACCCGGCGCGGCGGCGGGGGCGCGCGCCGCTCCGGCCGCTGCGGGCGCGGCCAGCACTTCGCGCTCCGTTCCTCCCGTCGTTCCCGCACCGTTCCAGTTGCCGCCGCCAGCATCCGCCATCGTCTCTCTCCCTTCGGTGTTCCCCGGCGCCGGCGTCAACCCACGCGGACCCGGCGCGAACCGTTCCGCGCCGTTCGTGAGGGTAGTGCCATGCCTGAGGGGGTGTGAGCCTGCATTGAAGCCAGACGGCGAGTCTAACCGGCGGCTAGTCCAATATGTAGTGGTTGTCAAGGGGTGAAGGCACGAGATATGGAGATCCATCGGCTCATGCAGACTCTTCGATATACGCGGAGAAGCTGCGGAGACGCGCCCGGATCCTGCGGATTCGGGCCGCTTGGCGCGCCCTCTCGCAAGCCGGGGCGGCGCCCGGCCGCCGAGCGGCGATAAGCTCTCCCGCCGTGAGCGCCCGCACGACGAGTTCGGACATCGAGCTGCCGCCCTTCTTCGCGTCGGACGACGCCGCGGAGGACGCCGCCGGCCCCGCCCCGCCCGGCGCGTTCCCGTTCACCCGCGGCCTGTACCGGGACATGTACCGGAAGCGGCTGTGGACGATGCGGCAGTACGCCGGCTACGCCAGCGCCACCGAGTCGAACCGCCGCTACCGCTACCTGCTGGAACAGGGCACGACCGGCCTCTCGGTCGCCTTCGATCTCCCCACCCAGATCGGCTACGACTCGGACGCCCGGGCCGCCCGCGGCGAGGTGGGGCGCGTCGGCGTCGCGATCGACAGCGTCGAGGACATGAGGACACTGTTCGACGGCATCCCGCTCGGCCAGGTCACGACCTCGATGACGATCAACTCGACGGCCGCGATCCTGCTCTCGATGTACCTGGCGGTGGCCGAGGAGCAGGGGACGCCGTGGGAAAGCGTCGGCGGCACGGTGCAGAACGACATCCTGAAGGAGTACATCGCGCGCGGCACCCACATCTACCCGCCGCGGCACTCACTGCGCCTGGTCACCGACCTGATCGTCTTCTGTTCCGAGCGCGTCCCGCGCTGGAATCCGATCTCCATCTCCGGCTACCACATCCGCGAGGCCGGATCGACCGCCGCCCAGGAGGTCGCCTTCACCCTCGCCAACGCCCTCTGCTACGTCGACCTCGTGCTGGCCCGCGGGCTCGAGATCGACGGCTTCGCCCCCCGGCTGTCCTTCTTCTTCAACGCCCACAACAACTTCCTCGAGGAAGTCGCCAAGTTCCGGGCCGCCCGCCAGCTCTGGGCCGAACTCGTCCGCGAGCGCTACGAGCCGCGAAACGAACGCTCCTGCTGGCTGCGCTTCCACGCCCAGACCGGCGGCTCGACGCTGACCGCGCAGCAGCCCGAGAACAACGTCGCCCGAGTGGCGATCCAGGCGCTGGCCGCCGTCTGCGGCGGCACCCAGTCGCTGCACACGAACGGGGCCGACGAGGCGCTCGGCCTGCCGACCGAGACCTCGGCCCGGGTGGCGCTCCGCAGCCAGCAGATCGTCGCCCACGAGACCGGAGTCGCCGACGTCGCCGATCCGCTCGGTGGCGCCTGGGCGGTGGAGGCGCTCACCGAGGAGCTCGTGGCCAGGGCCCGGACCACGATCGAGCAGATCGAGGAACTCGGCGGCGCCGCCCGCGCGGTCGAGTCGGGCTACCAGCAGAACGAGATCGCCAACGCCGCCTACCGCCACCAGTTGGCCGTCGAGTCCCGGGACGAGGTGATCGTCGGCGTCAACGCCTATACCCAGGAAGAAGACGAGGATGCCACGTTCCTGGCCGTCGACCCGGCCGCCGAGGCCCGGCAGGTCGAGCGGGTGCGGAAGGTCCGCGAGGAGCGCGACGCGAGCGCCGCCGAAGCGGCCCTCGACCGGCTGCGCGAGGCGGCGACCGGCGGGGAGAACCTCGTCCCCCGCATCCTCGACTGCGTCCGCCGGCGGGCCACCCTGGGCGAGATCTCGGACCGCCTGCGGGCCGTCTGGGGCGAGTACGAACGGTGAGCCGGTGAAGTCGGCCTACGAGCGGGCCCTCGAGAAGCTCGAAAACCGGGGCATCTCCGCGCCCCGGCGGGACGCCCTGAGCGAGGACCAGCGGCGGCGGATCGAGGACGCCCGAAGCCGCCACCAGGCGAAGACGGCCGAACTCGAGATCCTCCACCGGAAGAACCTCGCCGCGGACCCGGCGAAGCGACTCGAGGACGAAGAGAACTACCGGACGGAACTGCGCCGTCTCGCCGACCGCCTGGAGAGCGAGGTCGAGCGCATCCGCCGCGGCGGCTGATCGGCGCCGCCGCCGGCGAGCCGCCCGAACCCGGAGGCGCCCGGACGCAAGCCGCGCCGAAAGCGGGAGCGTCCGCGAGGCCGTCAGGCGGCGGACTCGCCCCCGGCCAGAGGCCGGGTCGCCAGGTCCTGGAGCGCGGTCACCTGCAACAGGCTCTCGCGCAGCGCCTCGATCGCGTCCACCGCGGCCATCGCGCCCGAGATCGTCGTCACGCAGGGAATGTCGAACTTGAGCGCGGTGGTGCGGATGTCCATGTCGTCCTGGTACGACTCGCCGCCCAGAGGGGTGTTCACGATCAGGCCGACTTCGCCGTTGATCAGGCAATCGACCACGTGCGGCCGGCCCTCGGCCACCTTGTTCACGCGCCGCGTCTCGATGCCGCGCTCGCTGAGGAAGGAGGCGGTCCCGGCCGTACACAGGAGCTCGAAGCCGAGGTCCCGAAGCCGCTCGGCGACCCGGAGCAGCGCCGGCTTGTCCCGGTCGTTGACCGACAGGAACGCCGCGCCGCCGTCGGGCAGGGCGTGGCCGGCGCCCAGCCAGGCCTTGGCGAAGGCGCTGCCGAAGCTGCGGCCGATGCCCATCACCTCGCCGGTCGACTTCATCTCCGGACCGAGGACCGGGTCGACGCCCGGGAAGCGGTCGAACGGGAAGACGGGCGCCTTGACGAAGAAGCGGTCCACCGGCGGTTCCTCGAGCAGGCCGATCTCCTCCAGGGTCTCGCCGACCATCAGCCGCGTCGCGATCTGCACCAGCGGCAGGCCGACCGCCTTGGCGATGAATGGCACCGTCCGCGAGGCCCGGGGATTCACCTCCAGCACGTAGACCTCACCGTCGTAGATCGCGAACTGCACGTTCATCAGGCCGACGACGCCGAGCCGCAGCGCGAGCCGCGCGGCGATGTCGCGCATCTGCGCGAGATCGGCCTCGTTCACCCGGTACGGCGGCAGCACCGCCGCCGAGTCGCCGGAGTGGATGCCGGCCTCCTCGATGTGCTGCATGATCCCGCAGACGACCGCCCGCTTGCCGTCCGCCACCAGGTCGACGTCGACTTCGAAGGCGTCCTCGAGAAAGCGGTCGAGCAGCACCGGCCGACCGGGCGAGACGTCGGCGGCGCGGCGCATGTAGGCCGTCAGCGTCGGCTGGTCGTAGCAGATCGACATCGCCCGGCCGCCGAGCACGTAACTCGGCCGGACGACGACCGGGTAGCCGATCTCGTCCGCCACCCGGCAGGCCTCGTCGAGCGAGACCGCGGAGCCGTTCGCCGGCACGAGGATCCCCTCCTCCGCCAGCAGGTCGCCGAAGCGGCGGCGGTCCTCGGCCAGGTCGATCGCCTCCGGCGAGGTGCCCAGGATGGAGACGCCCGCGGCCTCCAGGCTGTGCGCGAGCTTGAGCGGCGTCTGGCCGCCGAGCTGGACGATCACTCCCAGCGGCTTCTCTCGCCGGTAGATCGCCATCACGTGCTCGAACGTGAGCGGCTCGAAGTAGAGCCGGTCCGAGGTGTCGTAGTCCGTCGAGACGGTCTCCGGGTTGCAGTTGACCATGATCGTCTCGTAGCCGGCCTGGCGCAGGGCGAAGACGGCGTGGACGCAGCAGTAGTCGAACTCGATCCCCTGGCCGATCCGGTTCGGCCCGGAACCCAGGATCATCACCTTCTCGCGATCGGTCGGCAGGGCCTCGTCCTCCACCCCGGGCGTCGAGTAGAGGTACGGCGTGACGGCCACGAACTCGGCGGCGCAGGTGTCGACCCGCTTGAAGACGCGGTCCAGGTTGCGCTCCGCGATCTGGCGGGCCACGAGGTCCTCCCCGCTGCCGAGCAGGCTGGCGACCCGCCGGTCGCTCAGGCCGCTCAGCCGCGCCCGGCGCAGCAGTTCGTCCGGCGCGGAGTCGAGGTCCCAGCAGGCGAGTTCCGCCTCGATCTCCACGACGGTGCGGATCTCGCGCAGGAACCACGGGTCGATGTCCGAGGCGGCCGCCACCTCGTCGACCGTCCAGCCCTGGCGGAGCGCCGCGAAGACGCCGAACAGGCGCTGCCAGTTGGGCGTGCTGAGCCTCCGCCGCAGGCCGACGGGATCGCTGACGCGTTCCTCCTGGCGCGGCCACGCCGCCTCCAGTTCCAGGCCGGAGAGCCCCTTCATCAGCGCCTCGCGGAAGTTGCCGCCGATCGCCATCACCTCGCCGACCGACTTCATCGAGGTGCCCAGGGTGCCGGCGGTGCGCTCGAACTTCTCGAACGCCCAACGCGGGATCTTGACGACCGTGTAGTCGAGGGTCGGCTCGAAGGCGGCGTAGGTCTTGCCGGTGATGTCGTTCGGGATCTCGTCCAGGGTGTAGCCGACCGCCAGTTGCGCGGCGATCTTGGCGATCGGGAAGCCGGTCGCCTTGGACGCCAGGGCCGAGCTCCGCGACACCCGCGGATTCATCTCGATCACGACCCGCCGGCCGGTGCCCTGCTCCACCGCGAACTGGATGTTCGAACCGCCGGTCGCGACGCCCACCTTGCGGATGACGGTAAAGGCGTCGTCCCGCATGTCCTGGTACTCGGGGTCGGAGAGGGTCTGCTGCGGCGCCACGGTGATCGAGTCGCCGGTATGCACGCCCATCGGATCGACGTTCTCGACCGAGCAGACGACGATCGCGTTGTCGGCCACGTCGCGCATCACCTCGAGCTCGAACTCCTTCCACCCCAGGACGGACTGCTCGATCAGGATGAGCGAGGCCGGACTCGCCTGCAGGGCGCGGACGATCACATCGTCGATCTCGTCGCGGTTGAACACGACGCCGCCGCCCTCGCCGCCCAGCGTGAAGCTCGGTCGGACGATGACCGGGAAGCCCAGGCGGTCGATGATCTCCCGCGCTTCCTCCATCGTCGTCGCGGTGCCGCTCTCCGGCACCTCGAGGCCCGCCTCGACCATGGCCCGCTTGAACAGTTGGCGGTCCTCGCCCAGCCGCAGCGCCTCGATGCCCGCGCCGAGCAGCTTCATGCCGGAGTCGTGGAGGAAACCGGACTCCTCGAGCGCGAGGGTGAGGTTGATCCCCGTCTGGCCGCCGACGGTCGGCAGCAGCGCGTCCGGCCGCTCGCGCTCGACTATCTTCATCGCCACCTCGGGCACCAGGGGCTCGACGTAGGTCGCGTCCGCGAACTCCGGGTCCGTCATGATCGTCGCCGGGTTCGAGTTGACCAGGATGACCCGGTACCCCTCCCGGCGCAGGACGCGGCACGCCTGGGTGCCGGAATAGTCGAACTCGCAGGCCTGGCCGATGACGATGGGCCCGGAACCGAAGATCAGGATCGACTCGATGTCCGTCCGCTTCGCCATGAGCGCGCGGAGTGTACAGGCACCGCCGGCCAGGAAAAGACCGGCGCCGACGAAACACTTTCCCGCCGGGCCGCGTATACTTCTCACAGAGGCGGCGCCGAGCCACCGGCAAGGGGCTGTCGGCCTTCGGCCGATCGACTCCGCGTCCTGACTCCCGTGCCGTCACCCACCGGGTCGCGACTGGACCGCGTCCGCGGCCAGCGGAACTGCGACCCACCCCCGGACAGCGTCCGGACCTGCCTTTACACCTCGATTTCCGCTCGGCGGCCACCGGCCGACCGACGCGCGATTCACACCCGGGAGGGGTTGCCTTCACGCAGCCCCTCCCTCCCACGTGCGCGCGAGGACGGACGCTACTCCCAGCGCAGGGCGCGCGCCGGCTCGGTCGAGGCGGCCAGCCGGGCGGGCCACCAGCACGCCAGGGCCACGACCAGCAGGCTGAAGCCGGCCACCGCCAGCAGGTCCAGCGCCCGCACCTCGAACGGAACGCTGTCGATGAAGTAGATCGCGGCCACGCCGGGATCGAACCGCACCAGTTCGTAGCGGGTGACGATGGCGCTGACCAGCGAGCCGACGGCCAGGCCGAGGCCGGCGCCGGCGGCGCCGAGGCTCAGCCCGGAGACCAGGAACACCCGCCGCAGCCGGCGCGGGCCGAGTCCGAGGGCGGCGAGCACCGCCGTGTCCCGGCCCCGTTCCCGCACCATGACGACCAGGGCCGCGGCGATGTTGAAGGTGGACACGAGCACGATCAGGCCCAGCAGGAGGAACAGGCCCCACTTCTGCAGCCGAAGCGCGGCGAAGATGTCCCGGTTGCCCCGGCGCCAGTCCGTCACCAGCGCGCCGGCGCCCACCAGCTCCTCGATCTCCCCCAGCACCGCCGCCGGGTCGGCGCCCGGCGACGTCGCCACCTCCAGCACGACGCCGACCGAGCCGAGGTCCGCGACCGCGTCCCGGTGGAGGACGGCGTAGCTCCGGTCGTACTCGGAGAATCCGGTCTCGAAGGCGCCGGCGACCCGGAGCGTGCGGTAGGCGAACCGGGGCCGGCCGGACGCCGAGCCGACGATGGCGGTCAGGCGCAGCAGGTCGCCGTCCGCCGCGCCCAGCGTCCGCTGGAGCTGGCGGCCGAGGACGACGCCGTCGAAGCCGGCGGCGTCCGCCGCGAGTTCCCGCTCGCCGGCGCCGAAGGTCGAGGCCCCCGGCAGGACGCCCCGGAACCAGACGTCGACGCCGGCCGGATTCGCCCCGCTCGCCAGCGCGCCCCGGCCGGCCAGGGTGACGCCGACCCGTTCGACCCCGGGCAACCCCCGCAACCGTTCGGCCGTCCGGTCCGCCTGGGCGACGTCCCCCGCGGCCTCTCCGATCGGGGTGACGACGAGCGGCCCGCTCTGCAGCAGCCGTTTCTCCACCGAGTTCGTGTAGCCGCTCATCAGAGCCATGGAGACGACCATCGCCGCCACGCCCAGGCCGGTCGACCCGAGCGCCGAACGCGCCGTCCCGGTCAGCAGCCGGCTTCGCCCTCCGAGCAGGTAGCGCGCGGCGATCCACCAAACGACCGAAGAGGACGCCGGCCTTGCGGGCGGCGCGTCTGCCCGGCCGCCTCCGGCGGCAGCCGGCGGGGACGCCGGCGCACCCGGTATGCGGCCCGTCGTCTCGGCCCGTTCCCCGGAATCACCCACAGACGTCGAGGAACTCCCCGAACAGGCGCGCGGCGTCGTGGGGCCCCGGCGCCGCCTCCGGGTGGTATTGGACCGAGAAGATCGGCCGGCCGGTCGCCTTGAAGGCCTCCACCGTGCCGTCGTTCAGGTTGATCGCCGCCACCTGGCAGTCCTCGGGAAGGCTGTCGCCGGCCAGGGCGAAGCCGTGGTTCTGGCTGGTGATGGAGACCTCGCCGGTCTCCTCGTCGCGGACCGGCTGGTTGCCGCCGTGGTGCCCGAACTTCAGCTTGAAGGTCCTGCCGCCCAGGGCCAGGCCCAGAAGCTGGTGGCCGAGACAGATGCCGAACAGCGGAACCTGCGAGTCGATCAGCTCCCGCACCTCGCCGACGATCTCGCGGAGCGGTTCCGGGTCTCCCGGTCCGTTCGAGAGCACCACGCCGTCGACCCCCAGGGCGAGGCATTCCCGGGCCGACGTCCGCGCCGGCAGCACGACCACCCGCGCGCCCTGGCGGACCAGCGAACGCAGGATGTTCCGCTTGACGCCGAAGTCGTAGACGGCCAGGCGAACCTTCTCCTCGCCCTCCGGCGGGAGTTCGTACGGGGCCTCGCAGGTCACCTCGTCCACCAGGGCCCGCCCCTCCATCGTCGGCTGCCGCCGCACCTCCTCGACCAGCTCGGCGTCCGGTCGGTCGCAACTCGTGATCAGGCCCCGCATGGCGCCGCGGTCGCGCAACCGCCGCACGGCGGCCCGCGTGTCGATGCCCTTGAGCGCCGGCACGCCCGCCGCCTCCAGGTACGCGCCCAGATCGCCGTCGCCCAGTCCCGAGCGCCGCGCGGTGAACTCGCGGACCACGAAGCCCTCGACCCAGACGCGGTGCGACTCCTCCGCGTCGCCGCGCGTCCCGTAGTTGCCGATGTGCGGCTGGGTCATGATGACGATCTGGCCCCGGTAGGACGGGTCGGTCAGGATCTCCTGGTAGCCCGTCATCGAGGTGTTGAAGACGACCTCCGCGAACCGGCTGCCCTCGACCAGCGCCTCGCCGTGGAAGACGGCGCCGTCCTCGAGGATCAGGCGGCCGGTCACCGCGCCGGCTCCGACAGTTCGAGCAGCACGCCTCCGGCGCTCTTCGGGTGGACGAACTGGACCGTGGCGCCCTCGGCGCCGGGCCCGGGCCGCTCGCGCAGGAGCGACAGCCCGCCCTCGCGCAGCCTGCCGTCGTCCTCGTGAACGTCGTCGCTCCGCATGCACAGGTGGTGAATGCCCGGGCCGCGCCGCTCGAGGAACCGCCCCACCGGGGAATCGGCCGAGAGCGGCTCCAGGAGTTCGATCCGCGTGCCGCCGCAGGGAATCATCGCCACCCGCACCCCCTCGTGCTCGACCACCTCGATCGCGGCGATCTCGAGGCCCAGGCTCTCGTAGAACGACCTCGCCTCCTCGATCGAGGGGACGGCGATCGCGACATGGTCCAGGCCGGTGATCATGGTTCTCCGCTTCGGGGCCGCCGGAGTCCGTCGACGAACTCGCCGACCAGCCGGTCGGCCAGCTCGTACGGATCGACCGCGTCGCGGGCATCGCCGGCCGGACCGGCGTCCCGCGGCGCCCGATTCTGCTGCGAATCGTCGCCGCCGTCCAGAGGGCCGGAACCGCTCGCGCCGAGCAGCGCCCGCGCGAGCCGGTCGCCGTCGACCGAATCCACGGCGAGACGCAGGATCTCGTGGCGATAGAGGTCCAGCACCCTGCGCCGGAGCCGCGCCGCGCGCCGGGCGCCGATCTCGCCCGCCGCCCTCAGCCGTTCGAAGCGCCCGGACACCGCGTCCAGCAGCTCCGGCGCGCCCTCGCCGGTCCGCGCGACCGTCGCCAGCACTAGCGGCGGCTCGCTCCCGGCGCCGCTCGCCGGCGACAGCATCTCGGCGATGGACCGGCGCGCGGCGTCCGCTCCCGGCAGGTCGCTCTTGTTGACGACGAACAGGTCCGCGATCTCCATCGTCCCGCTCTTGATCGCCTGAACGCCGTCGCCCAGGCCGGGCGCGGTGACCAGCACGACCAGGTCGGAGTTCCGGCGAATCGCGGTCTGGGCCTGGCCGGCGCCCACCGTCTCCACCAGAATCCGGGGAAAGCCCGCGGCATCGAGCAGATCGGTCGCCGCGGCGGCCGCCCGGGCGAGTCCGCCCCGCGCGCCGCGCGAAGCCATCGACCGGATGAAGACGCCCGGATCGGTCTCCAGGTCCGACATGCGAACGCGGTCGCCGAGCACGGCGCCGCCGGTCAGCGGGCTGGTCGGATCGAACGCGAGCACCGCCACCGGCTCTCCCCGCTTCCGGAGTTCCCGGGCCAGCGCGGCGGTCAGGGTGCTCTTGCCGACCCCGGGCGGACCGGTCAGGCCGATCGTCATCGCGCGGCCTGCCCGCCGCCAGGCCGCCTTCGCCAGGGCCAGGGCGCCCGTGCCGCCGTCAGGCGGCCGCGCGAGGTCCGCCGTCGCCGCGCCGCCGGCGCGCCGCCGGTCCGCCGCGGCCACGGACCGCGTCCGGCCGCCGCGCTCGATGGCGGTCAGCGCTCGGCCGAGGCGCCGGGTCTCGCGCCAGGGCGCCGGCCCGTCCAGCCAGGCTTCGACGGCTCCGCCGGCGCTCACGACGCCAGCCTGCCCAGCTCGACGGCGCCGTAGTAGTGCCAGAGGATCTCGCGGTAGGTCAGGCCCCTCTGTGCCATGAGGAAGGCGCCGACCTGGCACATGCCGACGCCGTGGCCGCGGCCGCGGCCGCGGAAGCGCCAGCCCGGAAGGCCGCCTTCGCCGGCTTCGGCCGTCAGCTCGACGAGGTGCTCCGGAACGTCCAGCAGCCAGCGGATCGCGAGGCCCTGGAGTTCCACCGTCCTCTCCCCGCCCACCAGCTCGAGCCTGGCCACCCGGCCCGAGGCGCCGCGCTCCAGCACCCGCAGGGACTCGAGGCCCAGGCCCGGGAAGCGCTTCTCCGCCGCCACGCGCACGGAACGCCGGGAACGCCAGACCGACCACGGCTCGGCGGCCGCCCGGGCGCGCCGGGCCGGCGTTTCGTGGACGACGAGAACGGCCCGGCCGCGAACCAGGTACGCCCGCAGGCGGTCGCCGGGCGCCGCCGCCAGCGAGCGCGCGGGCGTCCCGAGGTCGCCGGACGCCGCTCCCGGCGCGACCCGGGCGACCAGCAACGCCGGCGCCGGGGCGAGCGGGACAAGCCGCCGCCGGCCCTGCCGCCGCAGCTCGAGCCGGCCGCCGCCGAGGCCGCCCAGGTTGCCCTCCACGACCTCCAGGCCGCCCCTGGAGCGGGCCCGGCGCAGCCGTTCGTCCACTCGCCCGTCGCGCGCCCCGCGGACGCCGAGAGACCGCAGAAGGTGTCCGCCGGGCGTACCTTCCGCGCCGCCGGCCAGCGTCACGCCTCCACCTTCGACGCAGGGAGTTCCCGCCGGGCCGCCGCCCGCGAGGCGAGGAAAGACGTGATCGACGAGCTCCGTGCTGCCGCCGCAACTCGCCGTGAACAGCGCCTCCTGGGGCAGACCCCCGCGCATCGCGATCTCGCCTCCGGTCTCGAGGATCGCCCGGTCCGAGACCGGGTGTTCCACGTCCAGGCCGCCGTAGACCTGGCACAACGGGGTGGCGCAGAGGTCGTAGCCCTCGGCTTCGAACTCGCCCAGGCGCCGCACCGCATAGGTGCGCGCCGCGACGGCCTGCGCCTTGATCGCCTCGAGCTCCGGGTAGAGGTTCGGCCCGAGCTCGACCGGCACGACCCCGCGAAGGTAGTCCTCGAGCGGCGCGGCGTTGACCGCGTTCAGGCCGGCCCGATCGCTCAGGAAGACCTCCAGCGCCCCCCGGTAGCGGCGGCCGAGAATGTCCACGACCCCATCGGCGGACTCGAACCGGAGCTTCCGCCCCTCGATCCTGCCGATGCCGTCGACGTCGAATCCCGGCGCCTCCAGGATCTGGCCCTCCACCGTGATCCAGACGTCGTCGAAGCCTTCGACGTGGAGCCGGCCCCGACCCTCCTCGGCGCCCTCCCGGTGCGCGAAGCGTCCCACCCGGACCCGGTACAGCCCGGTCGCCGCGTCGAGCACCGAGTCCGCCCGCTGCCCGAGCAGACCGGCCAGCCGGCCGGCCAGCTTCTCCGCCTGCGCCCGATCCCGCAACGCCGCCACCTGCAGGCGATGAACCCCCGGATTCGCCTCGCCCGGCGCCGGCGCCACGCCGAAGGCGCCGGCCACCTCGTACCGCCGGCCCGTCTCGTCCACGAGCCAGGAAGGCCCGTCGCAGCAGGCGACCTCGACCCGCTCCAGATCCGTGGCGAGCCCGAGCCGGATCTCCTCCGGCATCGCGATCGACGGCGGCGACGCCGCCGGGCCCGGACGCGCCGCCGGCGTCGCAGCCAGCAGCAGACAGGCCGCAACCCCCAGTCCGAGGTTCGTCGTCCACCGCTTCGCCATCTGCGATCCGCTCACTCCCATCGCCCGTTGCATACGTTATTGCAGATACGCCGAAACAGCGGTTCCCGCGGGCTGCACGGGTCTTCCGACCCGCCCCACGCGCGAAGCCCGAAAGAGGCCAACGCCCGCCAAGAGCCGGCGACGTACTCCTGGCCGCCTCCGGCGGCAGCGGGTCAGAGGACCCGCGCACCCAGCGGACGCCGGGCCGTAGCGCCCAGCCGAAAGCGTCCAGTCCACGGCGTCGGCCGGAGGGGAGGGTCCCAGGGCGTCGGAGGCAAGCGTCTGCCGGCCCGGCCCCGTCGACCGCCGCCGACGTGAAGCGCAGCCGACAACAGCGAGCGCCCAGGCCCCATCCTCCGTGAAGGCGCGAGCGTGCCCCTGGGACCCTCCCCTCCGGCCGATGCCGTGGACGGGTCTCGCCCTGGGACGCCGCCGTTGCGGACGGGCGCTACCGGTGCTGGTGCGCCTGGAGTTCGTGGCGGTAGTCGCCGACGGCGTCGATCAGGATGGGCTTGGCCATCTGGTGGAGGCGGCTGATCAGGCTGGCGGGGACGCGGCCGTCCAGGGCTCGGCCGGCGTCGGCGCGGTCGCCGTCCGCTTCGGCGGTCAGGTGGTAGTTGCTGGTGAAGAGGGTCGGCCGGCGGGCCATGTAGCGGCCGTTGATCAGCAGGTAGAGGGTGTCGGAGACGAAGGGCGACGGCCGGCGCGCGCCGAGCTCGTCGACCACGACCACGTCGGCCTCGTGGAGCGGCCGCAGCAGGTCGGCCTGGTTCCGCGTCGCCTCGGGCTGGAAGGTGGCCTGGATGTCGGCGACAAGGCTGGTGAAGTCGACGAACCGGCCGCGGACGCCGTACTGCTCGGCCAGTTCCATCAGCACCGCCACCGCCAGGTGGGTCTTGCCCCGCCCGCTCGGCCCGATGAACATCAGCCCGGTCTCGTTCAGCGACCCGTCGAGCTCCATGAACTCCTCGACGTACCGGTCGCAGTCGCGCCGCGCATTGAGGAGCTGATCGCCCACGTCTCCCGCCAGACGGAAGTTCGTCAGCCGGCAGCCCTGGTACTTCAGCGGGATGCCGAGATCGTCGAGGCGCCGGCCGCGGACGCGCACCGAGTGACAGGCGCAGCGGCGCGCGCGGTTGGTGTCGAGATCGACGATCCAGCCGCGCCCCTGGCAGAGCTCGCAGCCTTCCTCGTTCAATCCTCGTCCTCGACCTTGACCAGCGCGCCGCTCCGCACCCAGACCAGGGCGTGCCGGCGCCGGACGCCGCGGCGGCGGTCCGCCGCGTCGCGCTCGACGATCTCCAGCAGCCGGTCCCGTTCCGCCTCGAGCCGCGCCAGCCGCTCCTGGAGCGTGAGGATGACCTCGACGCCCGCGAGGTTGACCCCCATGTCGCGGGTCAGGGTGAGGATCGACTCCAGCCGGTGCAGCGCGTCCTCGTCGTAGAGCCGCGTGTTGCCGTCGCTGCGGTCCGGCTGGAGCAGTCCCTCCCGCTCGTACAGGCGCAGCGTCTGCGGATGGATGCCGTAGCGCTCCGCCACCTTGCTGATCATCACGTAGCGGCCGCCCCCCACCCGCCGGCGGCGGGGGCGGCGCGGCGGCGCCGAGCGAGGACCGGCCATGCCGCGCTAGCTCGCCTTGCCGTCCCCGGCGGAGTCGTCGAGGTCGACGAAGTCGGCGTCGATCACGTCGGCGTCGTCTCCCGCCGGTCCCGCGCCCGGGCCGCCCGGCGGCGGCGGGGGCGGCGGCGACTCCGCGCCGGTCTGTTCGTAGATCGCTTGCGCAAGCTTGTGCGAGGCCTGGGTCAGCCGTTCCGACGCGGCCGCCATCGCGGCGGCGTCCTCGCCTTCCATGCTCTTCTTCGCGTCGGCGATCGCCGACTCGATCTCGGCGGCATCGCTCTCGGGCAGCTTGTCCCTGTTCTCGGCGAGGTTCTTCTCCGTGCCGTAGACCAGGGAGTCGAGCTGGTTGCGGGCGTCCACCGCCTCGCGCCGCTTCCTGTCCTCCTCGCTGTGGGCCTGGGCGTCCTCGACCATCCGCTCGATCTCGTCCTTGTCGATGCCGCCGGAGCCGGTGATCGTGATCTTCTGCTCCTTGCCGGTGCCCTTGTCCTTCGCGGAGACGTTGACGATGCCGTTCGCGTCGATGTCGAAGGTGACCTCGATCTGCGGCATGCCGCGCGGCGCCGGCGGGATGCCCACCAGGTGGAAACGCCCAAGCGTCCGGTTCGCGCCCGCCATCTCGCGTTCGCCCTGCAGCACGTGGACCTCAACCGAGGTCTGGCTGTCGGCGGCGGTCGAGAAGGTCTCGCTCTTGCGCGTCGGAATCGTCGTGTTGCGGTCGATCAGCTTGGTGAACACGCCGCCCAGGGTCTCGATGCCGAGGGACAGGGGCGTGACGTCGAGGAGCAGGACGTCCGTCACGTCGCCGGTCAGCACGCCGCCCTGGACCGCGGCGCCGATCGCCACGACCTCGTCGGGGTTGACGCCCCGGTGCGGCGCCCGGCCGAAGAACTCCTCGACCGCGCTCTGGACCGCGGGCATCCGCGTCTGGCCGCCGACCATCACGACTTCCTCGATGTCGCTCGCCGCCAGCCCCGCGTCCTGCAGCGCCTGGCGGCAAGGACCGAGCGTGCCGCGGATCAGGTCCTCGACGAGCTGCTCCAGCTTGCTCCGGGTGAGCTTGTAGTTGAGGTGCTTCGGACCCGAGGCGTCGGCGGTGACGAACGGCAGGTTGATCTCCGTCTCCTGCACGCCGGACAGCTCGATCTTCGCCTTCTCGCCGGCCTCCTTGAGGCGCTGCATGGCCATCGGATCCTGGCCCAGGTCGATGCCCTGGTCCTTCTTGAACTCGGCCAGCAGCCAGTCGATGATCCGCTGGTCGACGTTGTCGCCGCCGAGGTGGGTGTCGCCGTTCGTCGACTTCACCTCGACCACGCCCTCGCCGACCTCCAGGATGGAGATGTCGAAGGTGCCGCCGCCGAAGTCGTAGACCGCGATCGTCCGGTCGCCCTCCTTGTCCAGGCCATAGGCGAGCGCGGCCGCGGTCGGCTCGTTGACCAGCCGCTCGACCGTCAGCCCCGCGATCTGGCCCGCGTCCCGCGTGGCCTGGCGCTGGGCGTCGTTGAAGTAGGCGGGCACCGTGATCACGGCGCGTTCCACCGGCGCTCCGAGGTAGTCCTCGGCCGCCTGCTTCAGCTTCTGGAGCACCATGGCGGAGATCTGCGGCGGCGTGTAGTCCTTGCCCGACGCCGCGATCCGCACGTCCTCGCCGGAACTCGTCACCGCGTAGGGGACCATCTTCTGCTCTTCCGAAACCTCGGCCAGGCGCCGTCCCATGAAGCGCTTGATCGAGAAGATCGTGTTCTCCGGGTTGGTCACCGCCTGCCGCTTGGCGACCTGACCGACCAGCCGCTCGCCCTTGTCGGTGAACGCGACGATCGACGGCGTGGTCCGGCTTCCTTCCGAGTTCGGAATCACCTTCGGATCCGAACCCTCCATCAGGGCGACGACGCTGTTCGTCGTGCCCAGGTCGATGCCAATGATCTTGCTCAAGTCTCTCTCCTGAATCGTCCGCGCAGCGGCGCGAACGGGTGGCTTTCCGTTTCTCCGGGCGCTTCGGGCGGGCGCCGGCCGACCGGCAGCCTGCCCGATGCGACGAAGACCCTAAGACCTAAGCGGCTCGCTGTCAAGTCCCGAAGACGCTTGATCTGATGATCGAACGCTCAAGTTTTGCGCTGTCCGGGGCGACGGACGACCGGCGCCCGCGGATCGCGGCGGGCGTTCAGCTACGGGACTTCTCGACGTACCGCATCCGGAGCTGCGCGAGGAGATCGTCGAGCAGCGCCGTCTCCTCGGTGGAGACGTTGCCGCGCGTCTTCTCCTGCAACACGGCCAGGAGGTCGATGTGGAGTCGTGCGCGCGGCAGATCCTGGGCGCTCCGACCGTCCGGAAGCTGGGCGTCGCCGAGCAGGAAGGCGATCGGCTCGGCGAGCACGGCGATCAGGTCCATGAAGCCCGGAGATCCCGCGGGTCCCGGCGGCATCTCGTGGGCGCCCGCGTCGGTTGCCGCGGCGCCAGCGGCAGGTTCCGCGCCGGCGGCCGTCGCTTGCCCCGGCCCGCCGGCGGGATCGGCCGGACCGCCCCGGGCGGCCGCGGCAGGCGGCGAACCGGCGGAGGCCGCCTCGCCGGGCCCGTCAGCCGGGCCGGCCGGGCGAACCGGATCGGCCTCGGGGGACGGCGGAGCGGCGCCGTCCGCGCCCTTCCGCTGCTCCAGAAAGCGGTACTCTTCGCGCAGTTCGCCGTCGTCCGTGAACATCCTTCTGTCGGTGACCTTCACTTTCCGACCTCCCCGCGCGAATGCAGGATCGTAACAAAGGCGAGGGCGCCGAAACCGCCCCTTGCTCGCTCGCTCCGATCGGCGAGCTGATCGACCGGCTGCGGGTCGACTGCCCCTGGGACCGCGAGCTGTCGCTGGCGGACCTGCGGGCGTACCTGATCGAAGAGGCGCACGAACTGGCGGCGGCGATCGACGAGCGCGATCCCTCGGCGATCGAGGAGGAACTGGGCGACCTGCTGTTCGAGGCGGTCTACGTCGCCCGCCTCGCCGGCGCCGAACTGGCCGACGTGGAGGAGATGCCGCTCGACGGGGCGATCCGCGCGGTGATCGACAAGATGGTCGCCCGCCACCCCCATGTGTTCGGCGGCGAGGAGGAACGCGGCAAGGCCGGCTCCGCGGCCGAGGTCGCGGCGCTCTGGGAGCGGCGAAAGCAGAGTCCGGACGACGGGCGCTCCGCGCTGGACGGCGTGCCGGCCTCCCTGCCGGCGCTCGTCGGCGCCTACCGGCTCGGCCAGAAGGCCGCCGGCGTCGGTTTCGACTGGGAGTCGCCCGGGGCCGTGCGGGCCAAGGTGGCGGAGGAACTCGGCGAACTGGACCGCGAGACGGCGGACGGGGACGGCGGCCCACCGTCCGCCGAGGCGAAGGCGAGAGTCGAGGAGGAGCTGGGCGACGTGCTGTTCGCGGTCGCCAACCTCGCCCGCCACCTGGAGATCGATCCGGAGCGCGCGCTCGCCGGGGCGAACCGGAAGTTCCGGCGGCGCTTCGCGGCGGTCGAGGCGGGGCTCGAGGCCGGGGAGGACGGGGAGACGGAGGCCGGCAGGATGGAGCGGATGGAGCGGTTGTGGGAAGAGGCGAAGCGGGGCGAGTAGCGCCGGGCTACAACTGGGGCGGCGGGGGCGCTTCCAGGATCAGCAGATCCAGCGCGTCTTCCAGGGCCGGGTCCGAGCCGTCTTCGGGCTCGCCGCCGTAGAGCGCGTTCACCCGGTTGTCGCTCTCGACGCGAATGCGGTCGTTGAGCCGCTCGCCTTCGGGGTCCGTGTAGAAGGCGTCGGTCGTCTCCAGCAGGCCGCCGCCGTTCGCCAGTTCGATCTGCCGCAGCGTGCCGGCATGGCCGAAGGTCGATTCGCCCAGGTGCCCGGCTTCGACCGCCTGGAGCAGGACGGCGGTCAGAACCTCGGCCGGCCCCTGGGAGCTCCGGTCGGTCAGGACGTCGATGTCGCCCGAGTACAGGCCGCCCGCGCCCACGAAGGTCGCCAGCTTCCGGTCCGCGCGGTCGAGCAGGCTGCCCAGCTCGCCCTCGGCGAACAGGCCGGCGACGGCGTAGGCGGCCTCGAAGGAACCTCCCGCGACGCCGCGGACGTCGATCAGCAGGGAGTCGCCGGCGTAGCCGTCGACCAACTCCTCCACCCGGGCCGCCGTGCCGGCGTCGAAGCTGGAGATCCTCAGCACGCCGACTCCCCGGACCTCCTCGAACTCCGGCGGCGCCGGATCGTACTCGTCCAGGATCAGCGTCGCCTCGACGCTGTCGCCGCGCCGCACCAGTTCCAGGTTCAGTTCGGAACCGGCCGGACCGGCGAGCTGGCGCCGCAGTTCCCACAGCGGCATCGCGCGGGACGAGCGGCCGTTGATGCCGGCCACGATGTCGCCCCGCTCGAGGCCCGCCTTCTCGGCCGGACCGCCGTAGTCGACGGCGACCACGTAAGCCGTGCCGCGCTCCTTCAGCACAAGGACGCCCGAGTGCCGGCGGCCCACCTCGGCCGCGGCGCGGTACGACTCGACCTCGCTCGCCGGCACGTAGACCGAGAACGGATCCAGGGCGTCCGTCACGCCGTCCAGGGATCCCGCCAGCAGGCGCCGGCCCTCGGGCTCTTCGACGTACGAGCCGCGGACGTGCTGCAGCACCTCTTCCCACAACGTGAGGTACTTGTAGATCGAGTCCCGCCCGCCGCCTTCCGGGTCGTCGCTGGCGCCCAGCCAGGCGCCGCCGGCGAGGCCCAGCAGCAGGAGCAGGAACAGGCCGGCGAACGCCAGCCGGCCGCGGCCGGACCCGCGGGCGCCGGTCGCCGACGGCCGCTCGCTGGCGTCACGATTCCGGTTGGGATGCATGGCCGTTCGAAGGCAAGCGCGACTCGCGCCGCGGACTGCCGGATCAGGCGAGCGAGGCGACCGCCTCGTCCTCGTCCTCCAGGATGTCCAGCACGGTGACCAACTGGGTGATCTGGAGCACGCCCAGCACCCGGCCCGGCAGGGAGAAGAGGCGCAGCTTGCCGCCCCGGTTGGTGACCGTGGTGTAGGCCGCGACCAGCTCGCCGACGCCGGAGGAGTCGATGGAACGCACGCGCCCCATGTTGAGCAGGATGTTCACGGCGCCGTCGGCGACCGCCGCCTGGACGGCCTCCCTCAGAGCCACGTCGCCCTCGCCAATGGTGATCCTGCCCTGGAGATCGAGGATCGTCGCTCCATCCCGCTGGCGCTTGTCAATCTTCATTCAGTCCTCCTGGTCTGCCTCGACCGCCGCCCCGGCGGCGCCGAACTTCTTCTGAAGCCGGACCTTCGTGCCGCCGCCGGCGCCGAAATCGTAGTCGATCTTATCCATGAACTTCCGCATGTAGAAGATCCCCCTGCCCTCCGTCTTCAGCAGGTTGTCGGGGGCCAGCGGATCGGCGACCGCGCTCGGGTCGAAGCCGCTGCCCCGGTCCTCCACCGTGATGTCGATGCCGCTCTCGTCCACCGCCAGGCACACCTCCACCTTCTTCTCCGGATCGAGCCCGTTGCCGTGCTTCATCGCGTTCGTCAGCGCTTCCCGCAGCGCGATCCCCATCCAGTAGCCCGCGTCTTCGTCGAGCGGCAGGGACGCGAGCGTCTCGTCCAGGACCGCCTGCACCAGTTCGATGTTCTCGTACCGGCTGCCGATGGAGAGCCGAATCGTGCGCTCAACGGGTTCCGGCACGGCAGCCTCCGCCTCAGGAACGGGCCCGGGTGGCGCCGCGCTGGTGCTGGTACCGGCTTCCGGCGCCCGGTTCCCCGTACGCGGTCTCCGGCTCGGACTCCATCGCGATGAAGATCAACTGGGCGATGCGGCGGCCGGCGTCGAGCACGAACGGCACCGGGCCGAGGTTCTGCAGCTCCAGGGTGATGTTCCCCTCGAACCCGGGGTCGCACCAGCCGGCCAGCGAGTGGTTGATCCACAGCCGGCCCAGCGTCGACTTGAGCTTCAGGTCGCAGGCCACCGAGCGCGGAATCCGCACGAACTCCAGGGTGGTGGCGAGCACCACCTCGCTCGGGAACAGCTTGATCCGGTCGCCGTGGAACTCCTCCGGGTCGCGGGTGGGGCAGATCCAGTGATCGCCGACGCGGACGTCGTAGCTGGCGGAGTTCACCTGCTCCGGCTTGAAGGGATCGACGCCGCCGGCCTCGCCCCAGGCGCGGATCCAGTGGTCCGGCTTGATCATCGTTGCGCCGCCCCCGCCTCAGTGGAAGAACACGGGGCCCCGGTCGTCGCCCCGGTGGATCGTCTCGACGAAGCGGATCGCGCCCTCGGCGAGCGACATGAGCAGGGTCGAGGTCCGGTGGCCGCCGCCCTCGAAGCGGACGCCGCGCAGGAGGTCGCCGCCGGTGACGCCGGTGCAGCAGAACAGGATGTCCTCGCCCGGCGCCAGTTCCTCCGTGGTGCAGATCCGGTCGGGATCCTCGATGTCGAACTCGGCGAGCCGCCGCTCCTGCTCGTCGGACAGCGCCGACAGCCGGCCCTGGATCTCGCCGCCGAGGCAGCGCATCGCCGCCGCCGTGATGACCCCTTCCGGCGCCCCGCCTGTGCCGATCACCGCGTGGACGCCAGTGCCGCGAACCGCGGCCGCGATGCCCGTCGACAGATCGCCGTCGCCGATCAGCTTGATCCGGGCGCCCGCGGTCCGGATGTCGTCGATCAGCCCGCGGTGCCGGTCCCGGTCGAGCACGACCACGGTCAGCGCGCTGACCGCGCAGTCGAAAGCGCCGGCGATCGCGTTCAGGTTGTCCTCGACGGGCGCGTCCAGGTCGACGCGTCCCCGCGCGGTGGGACCGACGACGATCTTGTCCATGTAGATGTCCGGCGCGTGAAGCAGGCCGCCGCGCTCGGAGGCGGCGAGCACCGCCATCGCGTCGGACGCGCCGGTCGCGCAGAGATTCGTCCCCTCCAGCGGATCGACCGCGAAGTCGACCGGCAGGTCGCCGGCGGCCCGGCGGCCGACCTCTTCGCCGACGTAGAGCATCGGCGCCTTGTCCCGTTCTCCCTCGCCGATCACGACCCGGCCGTCGATCGCCATGCCGGCCAGTGCCTCGCGCATCGCCTCCACCGCGACGTGATCCGAGTGGCGCCGGTCGCCGTAGCCCATCGTCTGGGCCGCCGCCACCGCCGCGGCCTCGGTGACGGCGACGAAGTCGTGCTCGCGCAGGCCTCCCGTCACGCGCCGGCCCCGGCCGCCGCCGCCAGCTCCGGCCGCGCCTCGGTTTCCCGCGCCTGCGCGCGGCTCATCGGCGGATTGAAGGAGGGAATGCCGGTCACCGCGGCGCCGATCACCAGGCCGTGGATGTCGTGCGTGCCCTCGTAGGTGTAGACCGACTCGATGTTCAGCATGTGGCGCACCACCGGATACTCGTCGGAGATGCCGTTGGCGCCCAGGATCTCCCGCGCCAGCTTCGCGCACTCGCGCGCCACCCAGACGTTGTTCCGCTTGCACATGGAGACGTGCTGCGGTTCCATCGTGCCGGCCGTCTTGAGGCCCGCCAACTGGCGGACGAGGAACTGGCCCTTCGTGATCTCCGTGATCATCCACGCCAGCTTCTCCTGCACGAGCTGGTGGCTGGCGATCGGCTGGCCGGCGAACTGCACCCGCTGGCGGGCGTACTCGAGCGCCGTGTGGTAGCACTCCATCGCCGACCCCAGACCGCCCCAGCAGATGCCGTAACGCGCCTGGTTCAGGGTCTGGAGCGCGCTGCCCACGCCGCGGGTGCCCGGCAGGATGTTCTCGGCCGGAATCCGGCAGTTCTGGAACGAGAGCTCGCCGGTCGCCGAGGCCCGCAGCGAGAACTTGCCGTGCATCTCGGCGCTCGCGAAGCCGTCCGTCCCCTTCTCGACGAGAAAGCCGCGGATCCCCTCGTCCGTGCGCGCCCAGACGACCGCCACGTCGGCGACGTTGCCGTTCGTGATCCACTGCTTGGCGCCGTTCAGCACCCAGCAGTCCCCGTCCCGCCGCGCACGCGTCCGCATCGCCGAGGGGTTCGAGCCGAAGTCCGGCTCGGTGAGCCCGAAGCAGCCGATCAGGCGGCCGCTCGCCAGCCCCGGGATGAAGCGGTCCTTCTGCTCCTTCGAGCCGAAGGTCAGGATCGGGTACATGACCAGGGAGCTCTGGACCGAGACCATGCTGCGGACGCCCGAGTCTCCGCGCTCGAGCTCCTGCATGACCAGGCCGTACGCCACGTCGCCCAGGCCCGGCAGCCCGTACTCGGTGAAGTTCGCCCCGAACAGGTTCAGGTCGCCCATCTCGGGAGCGAGTTCCATCGGCGCCCGCGCCTCGCGGTGGCACTGCTCGATGATCGGCTTCACCCGCTCGTCGACGAACTGGCGGACGGTGTCCCTGATCAGCCGCTCCTCGCCGCTGAGCAGCGAATCGAAGTTCATGAAATCAACGCCGGGGAATCGCTCCAAGGCCTCGCTCCTGGTGGTTTGCGGCAGCACCGAACCCTAGCAGCCGGCGCGCCGCCCGCCAGGAGGCTGCGTCGCTCAACGCAGCGAGGCGGCGTCGGACGTACCCGCCCGTCCTGGGTCAGGAGGGGTCGGCGCCCAGGTGACGCTCGCGCTCCAGAGGAGAATGGGAGGGGTTGCGCCCGCTCCGCTTCACTCGCTCCGGTTCGGCGTCGGCTTCCGGGAAGGCGTCGGCCGTCGCTCGTTCAGAGGCGCCTGGGCGCCGACCCCTCCTGACCCGACTGGGCTGGACGCCGGTGCCTGGGGCAAACATGGGGCCTGCGACAGGTGGACGGCTAGGAGCTTGCGCCGCAGAACGCAGCGCAGCAAGTCTGCGGCGCAAGCGCCGCCGTGCGGACGGGATGGGCCGAAACACCGAGTACCGCGAGGGGTTTCGGGGCGCTAGCATCCGGTTCCGCCGTGACCTGGATCCGACTCCTCCTGCCGCTTCTCGCCGGCGTCGCCTGCGCCTGGTGGATCGACCGCTCGACGACGGTGCGGGGGTTGCTGCCGCCGGGCTTCGCGGGCGCCTCGCGCGAAGCCGTTCGCCGGCGCCTCTGGGCCACGGCGCTGCTGGCGCTCGTGCTCTGGGTCGGCGTGTTCGCCGCCGCCGGCCAGATCGGCCTGCCGTCGCCCGTCGAGGACATCGATCTGGAGAGCCTGTCCCCCCTGAACCTGTTCCTGACTCACGCGATCCTCGTCGCGACGCTGACGGCGTGGATGGTCCTCGGCTACTGGCGCTGCGGCCACGACGCCCGAACCGTCGTCGCGACCCAGCTCGGTCTGCGCACCCGCGCCGGCCAGTCGATCTCCGCCGAAGTCGGGCTCGGACTCGGCGCCGGCGTCGTCCTGTGGGGCGGCGTACTCGCCGTCGTGCTCCTGGCGGCCCTGATCGTCGGCGCCATCGGCGGCTTCGAGAACCTCCCCGACGAGGCGCCGACGATGGTCCTCTGGATGGGTAGCCTGCCGGTACTGATCCGGCTCCTGCTCAGCCTCTCCGCCGGCGTCGTCGAGGAGATCTTCTTCCGCGGCTTCCTCATGCCCAGAGCCGGCTTCGCGACCTCGAACGTCCTGTTCGTACTCGGCCACATGAACTACCAGCAGCCGCTCATGCTGCTGGGCGTCGCCCTGCTCTCCGTCGCCTTCAGCTACCTCACCCTCTGGCGAGGCAACATCTGGCCCGCCATCGCCGCCCACTTCCTGTTCGACGCGATCCAGTTGCTCATCGTCGTCCCCTCCGCCGCCGGCGCCGCAGGGGGTTAGCCGCCGGCGACCGCGACATTGTCATCGGCCTCAGACCAGCAGGCCGGCGATCGTCGCCGTCTGCAGGCAAGCGAGGGTGCCGGCGATCATCGCGCGGAGGCCGAGGCTCGCCAGTTCGCTCTTGCGTTCCGGGGCGATGCCGCCGATGCCGCCGATCTGGATCGCGATCGACGAGAAGTTCGAGAAGCCGCACAGTGCGTAGGTGGCGATGACCCGTGACTTCTCGGACAAACGGTTCTCGGCCGAGATGTCCTCGAACCGCGAGTAGGCGACGAACTCGTTGGCCGCGGTCTTGAGGCCAAGGAGCGTTCCCACCGCGTCCGCTTCCGCCCACGGCACCCCCATGACCCAGGCCAGGGGCCGGAACAGGAAGCCGAGGATCATCTCCAGGTTCAGGCCGGGAAGGCCGATCCAGCCCCCCACCGGGGCGAGCAGGCCATTCGCCAGCGCCACCAGGGCGATGAACGCGAGCAGCATGGCACCGACGTTCAGCGCCAGCTTCAGGCCGTCGCCGGCGCCCTGGGCGGCGGCGTCGATCATGTTGGCCCAGGGCGTCTTCACCTTGAAGTCGGCCTTCGCGGGAACGCGCCCGGTTTCCGTCTCCGGGACCATCAGTTTGGCCATGACGAGAGCCGCCGGCGCCGACATGACGCTCGCCGCGATCAGGTGGCCGGCCGAGATGCCCATGCCGACGTATGCGGCAAGAACGCCGCCGGCGACCGTGGCGAAGCCGCCGGTCATCACCGCCATCAGCTCCGAGCGGGTCATGCCGCCGACGTAGGAGCGGATCAGGAGCGGCGCCTCCGTCTGACCCACGAAGATGTTCGCGGAAGCGGACAGCGACTCGGGACCGGACGTGCCCATCGCCTTCGTCATCACCACGGCGAAGACCTTGACCACCCGCTGGATGACGCCGAGGTGGTAGAGCACGGCGACCACGCTCGAGAAGAAGATGATCGTCGGCAGCACCCGGAAGGCGAAGGGAACGTGGTCGAACCCCTGGCCGAAGACGAACCGCGAACCGTCGTCGGCAAAGGTCAGGAACGTCGTCACGACATCCGTGGCGACCGCGAAGAACGCCTCCCCGGGGGCCGTCTTCAGAATCAGCAGCGCGAGGGCGAACTGGATCGCGATGCCCGTGACCACGGTCCGCCAGCGGACCTGGAAGCGGTTCGTGGAGATCAGCCAGGCGATGCCCGGGATGACGAGGAGTCCGATCAGCCCCGTCATCGCGCGGCTCGGTCGAACGCTCCCGGCACGTTCCCTCGGCGCGCCCTGGAGGCGCCCCTCGCCGGTCCCGGTGCTAAGGCGGTCCCTGCCAAGGGAGAACTACGGACCGCTCGCCTTCAGGAAGCTGAAGTAGTCGCTGTCGGTCGAGACGACCAGCCAGGTGTTCGGGTCGATCGTCGTCTCGAACGCCTCCATCGTGCGCAGGAACTCGTAGAAGTTGCGCGACTGGACCGACTGGTTGTAGGCCGAGGCGTAGATCTCGGTGGCCTCGGCGTCGGCCCGGCCCCGGATCTCGGTCGCCTGGCGGTAGGCCTCGGACTCGATCCGCTTCAGGTCGCGGTCCATGTTGCCGAGAATCTCCGAGGCCTGACCCTGGCCCTGGGAGCGGAAGCGGTCGGCGATCCGCTGCCGTTCCGAAATCATCCGGTTGAAGACGTCCGGCTCGACCTGCTCGCCGTAGTTGATGCGGCGGAACTGCACGTCCAGGACCTGAATGCCGAGATCGTCGGTCCGGGTCTGCGCCGCGGCCAGGATGTCCTGCCGGATCTTGTCCCGGCCGGTGACGATCTCCTCCAGGCCGCCGCCGGCGTCCGGGTACGACTCGTCGGCCGCCGCCTCGCGGTTCGAGCTGCGGATGACCTCGATCAGGTCGTGGTTGGCGATCGCGTTCCGGGTCTCGCCGTCCAGGATGTCGTCGAGCCGCGACTGCGCGCCGCGCTCGTCGCGCAGCCGCTGGAAGAACAGCAGCGGATCCGAGATCCGCCATCGGGCGTAGGTGTCGACGAAGATGAAGACCTTGTCGCGGGTGGGCAACTCCTCCGCGGAGCCCTGCCACTCCAGGAAGCGGCGGTCGAAGTACTGCGCGTTCCGCCAGGGCAACTTGAACTTGAGCCCCGGCGTGTCGATCGCGTCGCCGACGGGAGCGCCGAACTCGGTGATGATCGCCTGGCGGTCCTCCCGCACGATGAACAGCGACAGGTTGGCCAGCAGCAGCAGCCCCAGGGCCAGAATCACGACGACGATCCTCTTCACGGCGTTCCCTCCCCGGCCTGCTGGGCCGCGACCTGCCGGCTCGTCCGCGCCGTGCTGACTCCCTCGAAGCTCATGATCGGCGTCAGGCCGTCCACGTCCTCGTCGACGACGATCTTCCGGCCGACCTTCGGCAGCACCCGCTCCATCGTCTCGATGAACAGCCGCTTCCGCGTCACTTCCGGCGCCTGGCGGAACTCCTCGTAGAGGGCGTTGAAGCGCGTCGCGTCGCCCTGGGCGCGGTTGACCCGGTCGAGCGCGTAGCCCTCCGCCTGCTGGATCGTCTGCAGCGCCTGGCCCTCGGCCCGGGGGATGACCCGGTTGTATTCGGCCTCGGCTTCGTTGACCAGGCGCTCGAGCTCCTGCTCGGCCTGATTGACCGCGTTGAAGGAGGGCTTGACCGGCTCGGGCGGGTTGTTGCTCTGGAGCACGACCTGATCGATATCGATCCCGGTCTCGTACTGGTCGCAGAGCGCCTGCAATTCGAGCTTGACCGTGCCTTCGATGTCGGCCCGGCCGACAGTGAGCACCTCGTTCACCGTGCGGTCGCCGACCACCTTGCGCATGACCGCCTCGCTCATGTCGCGGAAGGTGCCGTCCAGGTTGCGGACCCGGTACAGGTAGCGGTACGGGTCGACGACCCGGTACTGCACGACCCATTCGACCACCGCCGCGTTCAGGTCGCCGGTCAGCATGTTCGCCTCTTCGGCGTTGCCCACGAAGGAGCTGCGCACCGCCACGTTCTCGCTGCGGAAACCGAACTCCTGCTTCAACTGGCGCCTCACCGGGACCTTCTCCAGTTGGTCGACCACCGGGATCTTGAAGTTCAGCCCCGGTTCCTTGGTGCCGGCGTACTTGCCGAGACGCAGGATCACTCCCACTTCCTCGGGCTGCACCGTGTAGACGCTGTTCAGCGCAAGCAGGCCGACCACGACGACCAGCGCGACGATCTTCAGACCGCCCAGCCGCTCGCGCAGGACCTTCGTTACGTTGCCTAGATCGAGCGGACTGTCGCCGCCGGGAAAGTTGTCTGCCATGGCAGCCGAGGCTATGCCATCGCCGCCTTGTTGACAACCGGCGGCGCGCCGAATCCGCGCCGCCGCGCGCGGACCGCGGCGCGGCGTGCCGGAGGCCCCCGTCAGCGGGCCCGGCGCCGGCCGGGCAGCCGTTAGTCTCGCCGCCATGCCGCCGCGCTTCGACGACGATGCGAACACGCTGCGGCTGTCCGTGGCGGACCTGCTCGAACACGGCGCCGCGAGGCACCTCGGGTTCGCAAACCGGGGCGGCTTCGAACGGCTCTGGGTGGGTCAGGCGATCCACAGCCGCTACCAGGAGCGGGCGATGGAGCGCGAGCCGAGCTACCGCCGCGAGGTCGAGCTGTCGCTGGCGTTCGAGCACCGGGGCTGGACGGTGACCCTCGCCGGCCGGGCCGACGGCCTCTACCGGGACGCCGGCGGCCGGCTGGCGATCGAGGAGATCAAGTCCGTGCGGCCGAACGCGGAGCCTTCGCCGGGTCTGCTGGCGGTCTACCGCCGGCAGGCCGCGCTCTACGCCTGGATAGTCCACCGATCCGGCGCCGCCGGCTCGGTGCCGGTGCGCGCCGAACTCGTGCTGATCGAGATCGGCAGCGCGGAGATCGAGCGGCTCGACGTGGAACTCGACTTCGAGGAGCTCGAGGCCGGCGTCCGCCTCCGGCTCAACGCGATCGTCCGCGAGTACGAGTCGGCGAGAGCGGAGCGCCAGCGCCGGGAGCTGGCCGCCGAACGGCTCGAGTTCCCATTCCACCGGCCGCGGCCCGGCCAGCAGGAGATCGTGGACCGCGCGGGCCTCGCGGTCGAGCAGCGCGAGCACCTGCTGGTCCAAGCGCCGACCGGCCTGGGCAAGACCGCCGCCGTTCTGTTCCCGGTGCTGCGCGAGGCGCTCGCCAACGACCTTCGCGTGTTCGTGCTCACCGCCAAGAACACGCAGCAGGCGATGGCCAACCGCGTTCTCGATCTGCTGAACCGGGAGCGTTCCTTCCACGCCCTGCACCTCCGCGCCAAGGCGCGCATGTGCGCCAACGACGAGATCATCTGCCACGAGGACTACTGCCAGTACGCCCGCGACTACTACGCCAAGCTGCAGCGGAGCCGGGTGATTCCCCGGCTGCTCGACGAGCACAGCCTGCTCGAACCGGACACGATCTTCGATGTCGCGAAGGGAGTCCGTGCGTGCCCGTTCGAGATCAGCCTCGAACTCGGCCGGCGCGTGCAGGTCGTGGTCGGCGACTACAACTACGCGCTCGACCCCTTCGTCAAGCTGACCGAGTTCCAGGGCGACGCCGACCTCTCCGGCACCGTCCTCGTCGTCGACGAGATCCACAACCTGGTCGACCGTGGGCGCGGCTACTACAGCCCGGAACTCTCGGCCGCGAGCTGCCGGGCGGCGCGGACCGGCCTGCGCCGGGCCGGCCGCGGCACGGAGGGCGGACCGACGGAGCGCCTGCGGGAGCTCTGCGCCGCCCTCGAGAAGCTGATCCGCGACGAGGTCGACGCGCAGCTCGACCGGCCCGACCGCGACGCGGTGGCCGAGGGCGCGCCGCCCGAGGAGCAGCTCTGGCGCCTGCGGCCCGCCTTCGACCGGGGCTTCGTCGACTACCTGGAGTTCCGCCGCGACACCCGTTCCTTTGCCGCCAACGACGCCTTCGTCGAGCTCTACTTCGAGCTGCTGCGGTTCCTGAACACGCTCCAGCTCGCCTCGCAGCCGAAGCACGCCGAGTCCTTCGGCTTCCTGTTCCGGCGAATCGACGGCAAGCCCAGCCTGGCGATCCTGTGCAAGGACGCGAGTGCGTTCCTGGGCGCCACGATCAACCGCTGCCGCTCGGCGATCGGCCTGTCCGCGACCCTGCAGCCGTTCGAGTTCTACCGGGACCTGCTCGGCTTCGACCCGGCCCGCACCTCGACCCTCGAGGTGCCGAGCGCCTTCCCGGCCGCGAACCGCCGGATCGTCGTCGACACGTCGGTCACCACCACGTACAGGACCCGCGACCGGAACTACGGCCCGATCGCCGAGCGGCTGGCCGAGTTCGCCCGCTCCGTTCCCGGCAACTCGATGGCGATCTTCCCCAGCTACAAGTTCCTCGCCGAGGTCAGGGAGCGGCTCCCCGACTGCGGGCGCGCCGTCCTGGTCCAGCAGCAGACGACCAGCGAGGCGAAACGGCAGGAGGTGCTCGACGCCCTGACCAACCCGCTCTACGGCGACGCATTGCTCCTGGCCGTGGCGGGCGGCGTCTTCTCCGAGGGCGTCGACTACCCGGGAGACGCGCTGCTCGCCGTGGCCGTCGTCGGCCCCTGCCTGCCCGCGGTAACGATCGAGCAGAAGCTGCTTCAGGCGTACTACGACGAGCGCTTCGAACGCGGCTTCGAGTACGCCTTCGTGGTTCCCGGCATGACCCGCGTGGTCCAGGCCGCCGGCCGGCTGATCCGTTCCGCCGACGACCGCGGCGTGATCGCCCTGTTCGACCGCCGGTTCCTGCAGCGGCCCTACCGGCGGCACCTGCCCGCCGAGTGGTGGCCGGAGTCCGCCGGCGAGGGGGAGGCCGATCTCGCCGGCCATCCGGCCAGCGTCGCCGCCGCCTTCTTCGACGAAGCGGCGCCGGCCGCGGTGGAAGGCGTTTCGTGACGGCGCTGGTCCAACGGATCGAACGCTTCATCGTCGCGGGTGAAGGCGACTTCGGCGAACTCGCCGCCTCGGCGGCCCGGTTCGGCTACGAGCGGGTCGAGCCCTATCGCCGGCTGTGCGACCGGCGCGGAATCGCCCCCGGCGCGCTCGACGACTGGCGCCTCGCCCCGGCCGTGCCCACCTCCGCCTTCAAGTCGTTGCGGCTCGCCGCCGGCGAACCGCGCGAGGTGTTCAGGAGCAGCGGCACCACCCGCGGCGCGGAGCGGCGAAGCGTCCATTACCACCCCTACCCCGACCTCTACCGGACCGTGATCGACGCCTCCTTCGCCGGCGCCTGCCTGCCCCCGGCTGCGGGGCGCCTGCCGATCCTCTCGCTCATCCCCGACCGCGCGGCCGCTCCCGACTCGAGCCTGTCGTTCATGGCGGCCCACGTCTTCGAGCGCCACGCCGCGCCGGGCAGCGCCTGGGCGGCAAGGAAGGACGGCATCGACCTCGACCTCGCCTGCCGCTGGCTTCGCGCGCACGCCGACGGTGAGCCCGTCCTCGTTCTCGCGACCGCCCTGGCTCTCGTCCTGCTTCTCGACCGGCTCGAAGACGAAGCGGGAGGCGCCGTCCGGCTGCCGCCCGGCAGCCGCGTCTTCGAGACCGGCGGCTTCAAGGGCCGGCGCCTGGAGACGACCCCCGAGGCGGTCCGGCGACGCGCGGGCGCCCTTCTCGGCCTCGACCCGGACACCGTGGTGCGCGAGTACGGCATGACCGAACTGACCAGCCAGGCCTACTCCCGCGCCGGCGGCGAGCGCCTGCGCACGCCGCCCTGGATGCCGTTTCGCGTCCTGGACCCGGAATCCCTCGATGAGGTCGAGGACGGCGAACCCGGCCTGCTCGCGTTCTTCGACCTCGCCAACCTCGGCTCCGTCTGCCACGTCCTCACCGAGGATCTCGGCGTCCGCGAAGACGGCGCCTTCCGCCTGCTCGGCCGCGCCAGCGGCGCCGAACTGCGCGGCTGCTCGCTGACCGCCGAAGAACTGGGCGCCGCGTGACCTGTCTCTCGCTCCCGGTCGCCGCCCACCGGGTGCGCGGGCCCTCTGGCCCGCATCCGGCGCGAAGCGCCGGCTCCGCATGAGTTCGCCGATCGTCGTCGCGCAACGTCTGGCCGCGGCCGCGCCGTCTCTCCGCGCCATCCCGACCGAGCGACTCCTTGCCGCCTGGAACGACACCCTGGCAGCCTCCCTCGACCCGGCGAGCCCCGAACGCCGCAACCTCGACCCCGACCTGCTGCGGTCCACCCGCCTCTCGCAGGACGGCCTCGACCACGGTCTCCGAACCATCGGCGCCGGCATGATCGGCGAGGCTGCGGCAGCCGAACTCCGCCGCGCGATCCGCCAGCAGGAAGACGGCTTCAGCCTGGTCGTGTTGCCGGCCGAGCCACCGGGGCTGATGCTGCAGTCCCTCCTGCCCGCCCTGGCCGCGCGATCCCCCGTCCTGTTCAAGTCGTCCCGCGCCGAGCCGCACTTCGCGCCGGCCTTCCTGGGCGCCCTGGCCCGACGGCTGCCGGCCCTCCGCGAGGCGTACGCGGCCGCCGTCTGGACCGGCGGCGACGAAACGATCGAACCCGCGCTGCACGCCGTCGCCCGCGTCGCGGTCGCCTACGGCGGGGAAGAGGCGATCGAGGCCCTCCAGGCAGCAGCAGGCGCTGAAGCCGACCGGTGCCGCGTGGCATTTGTCCGACCTCCGCGACGTGCTGAACGGGCTGGTGCAGCAGGCCCTGAAGCCGACCGGCGCCGCGTGGCGGCGCGGCGCCCGCGACAGGCGGATCGAGTCGGCGTCGAGCCGGCGGCAGCCCACCGACTCATCGCCTTCGGCCCCAGGCTCAGCCTCGGCTGGGTCGGCCCTGGCGCCGACCTGAGGCGTACCGCCCGCGGCATGGCGCTGGACGTCGCGACCTTCGATCAGCGGGGCTGCCTCTCGGTTCACGCCGTCCTCGTCGATCCCGCCGTCGCCGCCGCCTTCGCCGGCGCCCTGGCCAGGGCCCTGCGCGAGCTCGCGGAGGAACTGCCTCCCGGCCCCGCGGCCGCAGCGGACCGCGCCGGCGTTCGCCTCGTGCGCGAAGACGCCGACCTCCGGGGTCTCGCCCGGTCGGGCGGCCGCCTCGACGCCGGCACCGTCGTCGTCGAGCACGACGCCCGAATCGGCCCCTCGCCCGGCCTCCGCACCGTCCGAGTCCATCCAGTCGCTGGCGTTCCGCCGCTCGACGATTGGAACGGCCGGCTTCAGGGGATCGCCGTGGCCGGCCACCTGCCCGCGACCGTCCGCCGCGCCTTCGAACGGGCCGGCGTCTCCCGCTTCGCCCCCGCCGGCCGACTCCAGGCCACCGGCGCCGCCTGGCGCAACGGCGGCATCGATCTCGCCGCCGAGTTCGCCCGCGACTGCTGAGAACGCCCCGACCGGCCGATCGGAAACCCCTGGCGCAGGGTTCCGACGCCGGTTCGCGTCTTTGTCATGCAGGAGCCCGGAACCAACCGGGCGCAGCGAAACTACAGGACTGGAGTGAGAGACGATGCAGACAACCGCGGTAGTAGAATCGGACGCGGCAATGACCCGGCGAACCCTCAAGAGCGTCGGCTTCGACGACGATCAGGCGCAGGCGCTGCTCGACCTGAGCGGCACGGCCGCCGAACGACGGGAACTCAACGCCGACATGGCCCAGGCGAAGACCGACATCGCCGAACTCAAGACCGATGTCGCCGAACTCAAGACCGACATGGTCCAGGTCAAGGCCGACCTCGCCACCTTCCGCGCCGAGACGCGGGGCGAGTTCGCGAGACTGGATGCCCGGATCGACGGACTGAGAGACGAGATGAACGCCCGGTTCAAGGGGCTGGAAGGTCGGATCGACGCGCGGTTCGAGGGGCTGGAAGGCCGCTTGAGTCTGATGCTGTGGTTCATGGGGATCGGCCTGACCCTGTACACAGGCACGACGATCTCCCTGATGGTCCTCCTGTTCCGCGGCGTCCTGTCCTGACTGCCTCCGCCGGCGCGGCTACGGCGCCGGCGGCAGGCCCGACACCGTCTCGACGACCACGCCGGCGTCGACCCGGAACGAGCGCGGAAGCGTCCGGTAGAGCGGCGCCAGGAACGTCGGCGGCGCCTCGCGGATCTCGAAGGCGGGGCCATAGGACCAGAAGAAGGTCCGGTTCTCGTCCGGCGTCGCGGAACTAAGCACCCACATGCGGCCGCCGGCGAAGACATGCTGGTTCAGGCCGTCGACGGCCTTGCCGAGGTCTTCGTCCAGGTCGGCGACGACCAGCCAGTGTTCGCCTTCTTCCAACTCCGGCACGATCGTGCTCAGGCAGAGCCGGCTGTCGCCGTCGCCGCTGCAGATCTCGTCGATGGCAAGGTCCGGCTTCAGCCGCGTCGCCAGGTTGTCGAGCGGCAGGTCGGGCGCGGCGCGGGCGAATGCGAGCAGGCCCACGGTGAGCGCGCCGACGACGGCGAGCCGGATCCAGGGCATGCCGTCGGCCGCGCGGCGGCCCAGGAACGCCAGGGCGAGCGCCGGGACCATGAGCGCCAGGTCCTGCCAGAAGGCCTCGGCCGGCGTTCGCTCCACCAGGTTGCCGAAGCAGCCGCAGCCGGCCTCGTCCTCGGTCGCGATGCCGCGCACGTCGCGGTAGTAGGCGCGGCCGGTCAGGAACAGGAAGAAGGCGACGAGGAGCGCCGACGGGCCGAGCACCCACGTCCGGCGCAGCCCCAGGATCAGCGCGCTGCCGAGGCCCATCTCGAGCGCCAGCGCGATCGCGGTCACCGCGACGGCCGGCAGCAGGAAGTCCAGGCCCTCGATCTCGATCTGCCTGACGAACGCCTGCGGGTCGAGCGCCTTGACGACTCCCCCGAACACGAGAACCGCGCCCAGGAAGGCGCCGCCGGCCCAGCCTACGATCGGCAGCAGCCGGTCGAGCGGCCCGGCCGGCACGGCGGCGCGGGTCTTGCGCCGCACGCTACTCGCCACGGTCGGCTCTCGTCGGTCTGATGTCCATGCGTTGCTATCCTGACCTCGGCTCGACGACCGGCGAACCCGGCCGCGGGACGCGCCGGCGTCGCCGCCGGCTGTGGTGCGGGTCTTCCGACCCGCGAAACGGGCGTCGCGAAGCGGCGAGCCCGGAGTCTCCAACCGCGCAGCCTACTCGCGCCCCCGAACCCGTCGCAAGCTCCACGCCCGGCCCGACCCTGCCCACCGGTCTCGATGATCTCCATCTCCAACCTCGCCAAGAGCTTCGGCGAGCAGACCCTGTTCGAGGGCGCGAGCGTCCGGTTCGCCAAGGGCGAGCGCTACGGCATCGTCGGCTCGAACGGCTCCGGCAAATCGACCCTGCTGCGCATCCTGAGCGGCGACGAACCGGCCAGCGACGGCTCGATCTCCATCCCGAAGCGCTGCCGGCTGGGCGTCCTGAAGCAGGACCACTTCGAGTACGAGGAAGTCCCCATCCTCGACGTCGTCATGATGGGCAACGCCGAGCTGTGGGACGCGATGGTCGAGAAGGACCGCCTGCTCGAACGAGCCGACCAGCACTTCGACGGCGACCGCTACGCCGCGCTCGAAGAAGTCGTAATGCGCTGGGACGGTTACTCCCTGGAGTCGCGCGCGGCCGAGATCCTGGAGGGGCTGGGGATCGAGGCCGGGATCCACCGGGAACCGCTGTCCATCCTGTCCGGCGGCTTCAAGCTCCGGGTGCTGCTGGCCCAGACCCTGGCCGCCGCCCCGGACGTCCTGCTGCTGGACGAGCCGACCAACCACCTCGACATCCTGTCCATCCGCTGGCTCGAGAAGTTCCTGACCGACTTCAAGGGGGTCGTGGTCGTCGTCTCCCACGACCACCGCTTCCTGGACAACGTCTGCACGCAGATCCTCGACATCGACTACGAGACGTTGACCGCCTATCCCGGCGCCTACTCCAACTTCGAGCGGAAGAAGGTCGAGGAACGCGCCCGCCGGGAAGCCGAGATCGCCCAGCGCCAGCAGGAGATCGACCACCACCAGAAGTTCGTCGACCGCTTCCGCTACAAGGCGAGCAAGGCGCGTCAGGCCCAGAGCCGGGTCAAGCTGATCAACCGGATGACGATCGAGCCGCTGCCGCAGAGTTCGAGGCGCTACCCGCTGTTCCGCTTCGACTCGCGGCGCCCCTCGGGCAAGCGCGTGCTCACCCTCGAAGGGATCTCGAAGAGCTACGGCGACAACCGGGTGCTCGAAGACGTGTCCCTCGAGATCGGCCGCGGCGAACGGGTGGCCGTGATCGGGCCGAACGGCATCGGCAAGTCGACCCTGCTCAAGATCGCGCTCGGCGAGGTCCGGGCCGACGCCGGCGAGATCGACTGGGGGTACGAGACCCACCCCGGCTACTTCGCCCAGGACCACCGCCAGCAGTTGCTCGACAGGGACGGCGCCGAACCCGGGAGGCGCGGCCCGGCGCCACACGCGAACCGGTCCGAGCGACCGTCGGCGGGCGCTCGGATGGCACGCAAGACCGTCGAGAGCTGGTTGTGGGACTGCTGCCCCGGCGAGCCGATCGGCTTCGTCCGCGGCCAGTTGGGCGCCGTCCTGTTCACGAAGGACGAAGCGATGAAGCGGATCGGCAGCCTCTCGGGCGGCGAGGCGGCGCGGTTGCTGTTCTGCCGCCACGTCGTTCTCAAGCCCAACGTGATGGTGCTGGACGAGCCGACGAACCACCTCGACCTGGAGGCGATCGAGTCACTGATCGAGGGGCTCTCGAACTACCCCGGCACCCTGCTCCTCGTCTCCCACGACCGCTGGTTCGTCAGCCGGCTGGCAACCCGGATCGTCGAGATCTCGGACCAGGGCGTCAACGACTTCCTCGGCACCTACGACGAGTACCTCGACCGCCTGGGCGACGACCACCTGGACCGGACGGCCGCGCTCCAGAGGGCGAAGCGGGAGAAGCGGGAGAAGAAGGCGGCCCGGGCGGTTTAGCTCGCCGGCCCGTCAGACGCCGAAGTACTTCGCGTCGGGGTGGTGGAACACCAGCGCCGAGACGGTGGCCTCCGGGTCCATCATGTCGCCCTCGGTGAGTTCCACGCCGATGTCGGCTGGCGCCAGCGCCGCGAAGAGCTGGCGCTGGTCGGCCAGGTCCGGGCAGGCGGGATAGCCGAAGGAGTAGCGCTTGCCGCGGTACTTCGCGGCCAGGCGTTCGCGGGTCGTCATCCCCGGCGGATCGGGGAATCCGAGTGCGGCGCGCAGCCGCTGGTGCAGCAGTTCGGCGGCGGCTTCGGCGGTCTCGAGCGCCAGCGCGGCGTAGGCGTGGCTCTTCAGGTACTCGCCCTCGCGCCTGAACCGCTCCGCCGTCTCGCGCACGCCGGCGCCGGCGGTGACGACGAAGAGCGCGACGTGGTCGCCCGCAGGCAGCACGTAGTCGGCCAGGCAGAGCCCGTCCTCGCGGGGCTGCCGGGGCAGGCGCCACTCGGCGGCGACGGCGAAGCGCCCGTCCGGACCGCTCCGTGCGGCACCACCGTCGAAACCGCCCTCGCTCGCCCCGAGACTCGCGCCCGACCGGCCATCCGCCCCGGCGCCTCCGGGCTCGCGGCCTTCCCCGGCCTCGAACAACGCCAGCCGGTTGCCGTCGCCCCTGGCCGGGAAGAACCGCCACGCGCCCCGCACCTCCATCGCGCCGCGCGCGTACTCCTTGAGTTCTTCGACCGCCGCCTCGACCTTGAGCAGCTTCGGGTCGCCGGCCGCGCGCAGCCGCTCCACGGAGCCCTTGAGGCCGAGGTGCTTGGCGTACAGCATCTGCAGGTTCAGGTGCGGCCACACGTCGTCCAGTCGCAAGCGCGCAACGTGCCGTTCCAGGTCGGGCGGACGGGGCGGCGCGATCTCGGTGCGCACCGTCGAACTCCGCCGCTCCGTCGCCGCCGAGGCCTTCGCCCGCGCGCCGGTCCGCGCCGGCGCCCGGTCGCGCTCGCGCAGCGCCTCGATCCGCTCGAGCGCCCCGGCGCGGCGCTCCCCGTCGCACAGCCGTTCGATCAGGTCCAGCCCGCTCATCGCGTCGCTCGCGTAGGTGCAGACGCCGCCGTACTCCGGGGCGATCCGGTTGTGGGTGAAGCGCCGCGTCAGCGCCGCGCCGCCCACCACCAGGTCCGTGTCGATGCCGGCATCCCGCAGGTCGCCGGCGGTGGCGACCATCTGCTGGGCGCTCTTGACCAGCAGCCCCGAGAGGCCGATCACGTCCGGCTCGTGCCGGCGCGCCGCCTCGACGATGCGCTCGCTCGGCGCTTTGATGCCGAGGTTCACGACCTCGAAGCCGTTGTTGGTGAGGATGATGTCGACCAGGTTCTTGCCGATGTCGTGGACGTCCCCCTTGACGGTGGCGAGGATCACCCGGCCGCGGGTCATGCCCTCCAGCCGCTCCATGTGCGGCTCCAGATGATCGACCGCCGCCTTCATCACCTCGGCGCTCTGCAGGACCTCGGCCACGATCAGCTCGTTGTCGTTGAACAGGCGCCCCACTTCGGCCATGCCGGCCATCAGCGGACCGTTGACGATGTCCAGGGGATCGGGCCAGCGCGGGTCGGCGAGCGCCGCGTCCAGGTCGGCGCGGAGCCCTTCCTTGCTGCCCTCGACCACCGAGCGCGAGAGGCGTTCCGGCAGCGGCAGCAGGTCCCGCGGCGCCTGCTCCTGCCAGCCCTTGCGCTCGCGAAACGCGGCGGTGAACGCCTCGACCGCGAGCCGTCCCGCCTCCGCGTCGCCGGCGTCGAGTTCGAGCAGCGTCTCGGCCAGCGCCCGCTCCGCCGGCGGGATCTCGGCGTAGCGCGCCAGCCCCTGGGTGTTGACGATCGCCGCGTCCAGCCCCGCCTGGGTACAGCGGTAGAGGAAGACCGAGTTCAGGATCTCCCGGCCGGCGAGCGGCAGGCCGAAGCTGACGTTCGAGATGCCGAGGATCGTCCGGGTGCCCGGGAACGCCTCGCGCACGCGGCGCACGCCCTCGATCGTCGCCTTCGCCGAGCCGAGATACGCCTCGTCGCCCGTGCCGCACGGGAAGACCAGCGGATCCCACCAGATCTCCTGGGGCTCCAGGCCCCACCGGCCGGTCAGGAGCTCGTAGCTCCGCTCGGCGACCTCGAGCTTGCGGTCCACCGACACCGCCATGCCGCTCTCGTCGATCAGGCCGACGATCAGCGAGCAGCCGAACTCCCTGGCCAGCGGCACGACCCGCTCGAAGCGGTCCAGCCCGTCCTCCAGGTTGATCGAGTTCAGGATCGACCGCCCCTGGCACCAGGTCAGCGCCCGCGCCATCACCTCGTGGTCCGTGCTGTCGATCATGAGCGGCGCCTTGACCCGACGCACCAGCCGCTCCAGGAAGCGCTCCATGTCCTCGATCTCGTCGCGTTCGGGGTCCTGAAGACAGACGTCGACGACCTGGGCGCCGCTCCGGACCTGCGCCCGCCCGACCTCGGCCGCCGCCTCGTACTCGCCTTCCCGGATCAGCCGCTTGAACTTGCGGCTGCCGAGGACGTTCGTCCGTTCGCCGACGAGGAGCGGCCGGGTGTCCTCGGTCAGTTCCACCGCGTCGAGCCCCGAGACCAGGCACCGGGCGTGCTCGGCGGGCCGCCGGGGCGGGCGCCCCCGCACCAGGCCGGCGAAGGCCTCGACGTGAGCCTCGGTCGTGCCGCAGCAGCCGCCCACCAGGTTCAACCAGCCGTGGTCCAGGAAGCGGGAGAAGACGGCCCGGAAGTCCTCCGGCGTCTGCGTGTAGAGGCCGTCCTCGTCGGGCAGGCCGGCGTTGGGAACGCAGGCCACCCGCGTGCGGCAGATCTCCGAGAGCGCGCGCAGGTGATCGAACATCTGGTCCGGGCCGGTGGCGCAGTTGAGGCCCACGTAGAGCAGGTCGCGGCGGTCGCGGTGCAGCAGCGACGCCGCCAGCGCCTCGATCTCCTGGCCGCCGAGCATCGTGCCCATCGTCTCGATCGTCACCGAGACCGCCACCGGCAGGCGCCATCCGAGACGCCGGAACGCCTCCTCGATGCCGATCAGCCCCGCCTTCACGTTGCGCGTGTCCTGGCAGGTTTCGAGCAGCAGGTAGTCGGCGCCGCCGGCGGCAAGGCCGAGAGCCTGGGTGCGGTAGTCGTCGCGCAGCCGCTCGAAGGTGACGCCGCCCGTCACCGAGATCGCCTTCGTCGTCGGCCCCATCGAGCCGCAGACGAAGCGCTCGGGGCCCTCTTCGGCGCAGGCCTGCCGCGCCAGCTCGGCGGCGCGCCGGTTCAACTCGAAGGCGCGCTCCCCGAGACCGTACTCGTCGAGCACCAGGGCCGTGCCGCCGAAGGTGTTCGTCTCCACGATGTCGGCCCCGGCCCGGAGGTAGGAGCGGTGGACGTCGAGCACGACGTCGGGCCGGGTGTCGACCAGGATCTCGTTGCAGCCCTCGAGTTCGTCGCCGCCGAAGTCCTCCGGACCGAGGTTCGCCGCCTGGAACGCGGTGCCGGTGGCGCCGTCCAGCACGAGGATGCGCTCGCCGAGCGCGGCGCGGAGCGCGCGCGCGCGGGCCGCGCGGTTCTGCGGTGCGGGGAGTCGTTCGGCCGGCTGCGTGTTCACTTCGTCGGTTCCCGGGGGCGATCGTCCAGCCGCGTCGGAACGCTAGCAGCCAGCGCGGCGGAATTGCAGCGTCGGCGCGCATGGAACTGGCCGCCCGCCGGGTGCGCGACGATGGCGACGATCACTACCGAGGGAATCGCGGCCAGACGCCGGCGGCGAGCAGGGCGCCGGCGGCGACGCCGGCGGCGTCGGCGACCAGGTCCATCCACTCGCCCGACCGGTAGCCGAGCAGCATCTGCGCCAGCTCGAGGGCGGCGCCGTAGGCCACGGCGCCGGCGGCCGCCAGGAGCACGCCGCGGACCGTCCCGCCTCGCGCCGCGGCGCCGCACCACACCCAGGCGAGCAGGGCGAACAGCACGCCGTGAGCGAGCCAGTCCCAGGGCGCCTCCGCCGCCAGCGCGGGCGTCTCGCCCAGGAGCAGGGCCAGCAGGCGCGCCACGATCCGCTCCAGGGGCGCCGCGAACAGGGGCGCCGGCAGGAGCAGGAACAAGCCGACGCCGGCGGCGACGCCCACCGAGAGCAACCGCCAGGGTGACGCCAGGCGCCGCGGGGAGGACTCAGCGGGGTCCGACGAACCCCTCCTTCTCCAGGTGGAGGATCACCTGCTGCGCGGCCTCCTCGGCGGTGATGTCCGTCGTGTCGATGAGCATGTCCGGGTTCTCCGGCGCCTCGTACGGGTCCGAGATGCCGGTGAAGGCGTCGATCAGCCCCGCCCGGGCCTTCGCGTAGAGCCCCTTCACGTCGCGCTCCTCGCACACCTCCAGCGGCGTCGCGACGTGCACCAGGATGAACCCGCCCACGTCCTCGATCATCTCCCGCACGTCCCGGCGCACGTTCTCGTAGGGGGCGATCGGAGCGCAGATGGCGACGCCGCCGTTCTTCGTGATCTCCGATGCGACGAAGCCGATGCGGCGGATGTTGATGTCCCGGTGCTCCCGCGAGAACCCCAGCTCGGACGACAGGTTGGTGCGCACGATGTCGCCGTCGAGCAGGGTCACGGGCCGGCCGCCCGCCTCCAGGAACTTGACCAGGAGCACGTTGGCGATCGTCGACTTGCCGGCGCCCGAGAGGCCGGTGAAGAACACGGTGAACCCCTGTTCGCTACGGGCCGGATGGCTCCGGCGCAGTTCCCGGGCCACTTCCGGGAAGGTGAACCACTCAGGAATCGGCAGGCCCCGGCGCAGCCGGCGGCGCAGGTCGCTGCCAGAGATGGAGAGCGTCCGCTCCCCTTCCTTCACGTCGTCGATCGGTTCGTACGAATCCCGTTCCTCGACGTAGACCATCATCCGGAAGGGGACCATCTTCACGCCGAGTTCGGCCTCGTGCTCGATCATCAGCTCCTGCGCGTCGTACGGACCGTAGAAGGGCTTCCCGGAGGAGTCGACGCCCGGTCCCGCGTGGTCCCGGCCGACGATCAGGTGGGTGCAACCGTAGTTCCTGCGGATGAACGCGTGCCAGAGCGCCTCGCGCGGCCCGGCCATCCGCATGGCGAGCGGCAGCAGCGCCAGCTCGGCGGTGTGGCGCGGATAGTGGGCGAGGACCTTGCGGTAGCAGCGGACCCGCGTGTAGTGGTCCAGGTCGCCCGGCTTCGTCATGCCGACGACCGGGTGGATCAGCAGGTTCGCCTCCAGTTCGCGGGCCGCCCGCAGGGTCAGCTCGAAGTGCGCCCGGTGCATGGGATTGCGGGTCTGGAAGGCCACCGCCGTCTTCCATCCGAGCTGGGCGAAGCGCCGCCGCAACTGCTGCGGCGTCTTGCGCAGTCCGGGGAAGTCGTAGTGCCGGGGCGCCTGGACTCCCTCGATCCGGCCGCCCACCGACACGGTGTTCGTCCGCTGGTAGAGGTGGGCGACGCCGGGGTGCGCCCGGTCCAGCGTTCCGTAGACCAGCTCCGCTTCCTTGCGCCGGTCGTGCTCCCAGACATCCTCGACGGTGAGCGCCGCGAGCATGAGCCCCTCCGGATCGCGCAGGACCAGCTTCGACCCGGACTCCAGCCCGGCGGCGGCCTCCGGCGCGACGTCGAGCGTGATCGGAATCGGCCACAAGGCGCCGGACGGCAGGCGCATCGTCTCGCACACGCTGTCGAACGCGGCCCGGGTCATGAACCCGTCGAGCGGCGAGAAGCCGCCGCAGAGCAGCAGCTCCAGGTCGCAGATCTGGCGCGGCGTCAGCGTCCAGGAGGGCCACTCGCGCGATCCCTCCCGCAGTTCGTTCAGGCGTTGCGGGGCGGCGATCAGCGGCCGCGGCGAGCCGCTGCGCCGCGCCACCTGCGGCTCGGTCATCGTCTGCTCCGTCGAGGTCGTCGTCGTGCGGCCCGGCACCGCCGGCCGGCGCGGCAGTCTAGCAGCCGGCGCCGGGCGAGTAGCATCGGCGCCGGAACGCAGCCATGGTCTGGGAGCGAGAGATAGCGGAACTGAAGCGGCGCCGCGAGTTCGCCCAACGGATGGGCGGCGAGGCCGGCATCGCGGAGCAGCACCGCCGCGGCAAGCTGACGATCCGGGAGCGTCTCGACCTGTTCACCGACGAGGGTTCGTTCCAGGAGATCGGCGAGCTCGCCGGAGTCGCCACCTACGACGGCAACGAGCTCCAGGACGTGCGGCCCTCCAACCGGGTCATCGGGCTCGCCCGCCTGAACGGCCGCCGCGCGGTTCTGAACGGCGGCGACTTCACCGTGCGCGGCGGCGCCTCCGACGCGTCGATCGGCGACAAGAGCGGCCACGCCCAGAAGCTGGCGCTCGGCTGGCGCCTGCCCTACGTGCGCCTCCTCGACTCCACCGGCGGCAGCGTCAAGACCTTCGAGAAGATCGGACGCACCTACATTCCGACCAACCCGGCCACCCCGGGCATCGAGGACCTGCTGTGCCGGGTGCCGGTGGTCGCCGCCGTGCTCGGTTCGGTCGCCGGGCTGCCGGCCGTCGAGGCGTGCCTCGCCCACTTCAACGTCATGGTGAGGGGCACCAGCCAGGTGTTCCCGGGTGGGCCGCCCGTCGTCAAGGCCGCGCTCGGCATCGACATCACGAAGGAAGATCTCGGCGACGAGCGCACGCAGGTGTTCGGCAGCGGCGTCATCGACAACCTCGCCGACTCCGAGGAAGAGGCCTTCGCGATGCTCAAGCGGTTCCTGAGCTACCTGCCCGACAGCGTCTGGAAGCTGCCGCCCCGCGGTGAAACCCACGACGACCCGGAGCGGCGCGAGCCGTCGCTCCTGTCCGCCATCCCGCGCGAGAAGAACCGGGCCTACGACCCGAGAGCGATCCTCGACGCGGTGCTCGACCGCGGCTCCTTCTTCGAGATCACGCCGCACTACGGGCGCTCCCGCATCGTCGGACTCGCCCGGGTCAACGGCTATCCGGTCGGCACGATGATCAACAACCCGAGCCATCTCGGCGGCTCGATGAACGTGGCCGCCGGCACCAAGGTGATCCGCTTCCTGCAACTCTGCGACACCTTCCACCTGCCCATGATCTACTTCGCCGACGAGCCCGGCTTCATGGTCGGCCCCGAGCAGCAGCGCCAGGGAATCGTCCGCGCCGGCGCCAAGATGCTGTGCGCGACGCTCAGGACGCGCATGCCGTGGCTCACCATCGTCATCCGGCAGCTCTACGGCGTCGCCGGCCAGTGCCACGACCGCCCGAGCGGCATGTTCCGGCGCGTGGCGTGGCCATCCGGCCACTGGGGGTCGATGCACATCTCCGGCGGCGTGACCGCCGCCTACCGACGCATCATCCGGGAGTCCGACGACCCCGCGGCCAAGCAGAAGGAGATCGAGGACCGCCTGGAAGCCCTGGCGTCGCCGTTCCGCACCGCCGAGGCATTCAACATCGAGGAGATCGTCGATCCCCGCGAGAGCCGGCCGATGGTCCGCGACTTCATCGACACCGCCCAGGCGGTGCTCGAGACCCAGCTCGGGCCGGGTCCGACGCCGTACATGCCGTAGCCGGCGCCGCTTCAGCCGACCGCCTCGGCGTCGGCGTCGACCATCATCTCCACAAGCTGCCTGAAGGCGACCCGCGGACGCCAGCCGAGACGCTCCCGGGCCCGGCTCGCGTCGCCGCGCAGCGCCGGCACCTCCGCCTTGCGGAAGTGCCGCGGATCGACGGTCACCAGCACCCGGCCGTCCTCCGCCACCCCCTGCTCCTCCACCCCCTCGCCCCGCCATGCCAGCGGCATCCCGGCATGGGCGAAGGCGATCTCGCAGAACTCGCGGACGCTGTGGGTCTCGCCGGTGGCGACAACGTAGTCCTCCGGCGCCTCCGCCCGCAGCATGAGCCGCATCGCCTCGACGTAGTCGCCGGCGAAGCCCCAGTCGCGCCGGGAGTCCAGGTTGCCGAGGGCCAGGCCGTCCTGCAGGCCCGCGCGGATCCGGGCCGCAGCCAGGGTGATCTTGCGGGTAACGAAGGTCTCGCCCCGGCGCGGCGATTCGTGGTTGAACAGGATTCCGTTCACGGCGAACAGGCCGTGGGCCTCGCGGTAGTTCCGGGTGATGTGGAAGCCGTAGGCCTTGGCCGCGGCGTAGGGGCTGCGCGGGTAGAAGCGGGTCGTCTCGCTCTGCGGCGATTCCTCGGTCAGGCCGTAGATCTCGGACGACGACGCCTGGTAGAAGCGCGCCTCCGGAGCGTGCCGCCGCATCGCCTCGAGCAGCCGCAGCACGCCGAAGCCGGTGACATCGCTCGTGGCCGCCGGAAGCTCGAACGAGACTTGGACGTGGGACTGCGCGCCGAGGTTGTAGATCTCGTGCGGCCTGGCCCGGGCGACGGCGCGGTCCAGGGACGAGGAGTCGGTCAGGTCGCCGGCGATCGGCCGGAACCGGGCGCCCGGGCCGCCGCGCCGGCCGAGCAGGCGCTCGATCAACCGCGTGCCGCCGGGCCGCGCTACCGGCCGCACCAGCCCCCAGACCTCCCACCCCCCTTCGAGCAACTGCTCGGCGAGGTAGGAACCGTCCTGGCCGGTCACGCCGGTGACCAGAGCCCGCCGCGGGGCGGTGTCCCCGCTCAAACCAGCTTCAGCAGGTGGCCCATCTTGTCCCGCTTGACCCGGAGATAGTCGCGGTTCGACTCCGTCGGCTCGATCTCGATCGGCACGCGTTCGACGATCTCCAGGCCGTAGCCGGAGAGGGCGATGTACTTGTGCGGGTTGTTCGTCATCAGCCGCATCCGGCGAACGCCGATATCGCGGAGAATCTGCGCGCCGATGCCGTAGTTGCGGAGGTCGGCCTTGAACCCGAGCTTGTGGTTCGCCTCGACGGTGTCGTGCCCCTCGTCCTGCAGATCGTAGGCGCGCAGCTTGTTGAACAGGCCGATGCCCCGCCCCTCCTGCAACAGGTAGAGCACGACGCCCTCTCCTTCCTCGGCGATCGTGGAGAGGGCATGGTGCAACTGGATGCCGCAGTCGCAGCGCTCGGAGTGGAAGACGTCCCCCGTCAGGCACTGGCTGTGGACCCGCACCAGGATGTCCTTGTCCGGCTTCGGCTCGCCCATCACCAGAGCGACGTGCTCCTCGCCGGTGAGTTCAGCGTGGTAGGCGTAGGCCCTCATCGGACCGTAGAGCGTCGGCATGGTCGGCGAGGCGATCAGCCTGACCAGGCTCTCGTGCTTCAGCCGGTAGCGGATCAGGTCCGAGACCGTGATCATCGGCAGGTTGTGCAGGCGGCTGTACTCGACGAGGTCCGGGACCCGCGCCATCGTCCCGTCCTCGTTCATGATCTCGCAGATCACGCCCGCCGGCGTCAGCCCGGCCAGCGCCGCCAGGTCGACCGACGCCTCGGTCTGCCCGGCTCGCTTCAGCACGCCGCCGCGCTTGGCGCGTAGCGGGAAGACGTGACCCGGTCGCAGCAGGTCGCGGGGACCGGTTGCGGGGTCGATCGCGGTCCGGATCGTTGCCGCGCGGTCGGCCGCGGAGATGCCGGTCGTGACCTTGCCGCGGGCCTCGATCGACACGGTGAACGCCGTCTCGAACGGCGCCGTGTTGTCCCGCACCATCAGCGGCAGGTCGAGTTCGTCGCAGCGGTCCTCGGTCATCGCCAGGCAGATGAGTCCGCGGCCGTGGGTGGCCATGAAATTGATCGCCTCGGGGGTCACCTTCTCGGCCGCGATCGCCAGGTCGCCTTCGTTCTCCCGATCCTCGTCGTCGACGATGATCACCTGCCCGCCGCCGCGGAACACATCGACCGCTTCCTCGATCGGCGTGAAGAGCGACGGTTCCCGTTCCTTGTCTCGCTCCGTCATGGCGGCGATTCTACTCGCCCCAGCGGAGCTTGCTGCGCAGGGCGTCGTAGTGGGTCTGGCCGGAGGCCCGGGCGAGCAGGGCGCGCGACTCCGAGGCGGTCGCGACCACGCGGTCGCCGCCGTGGAGCCGGGCGCCCTCCTGGCCGTCGAGGGTGAGGTAGACCTCCTCGTCCATGCTGGCCAGGGTCATCGCGATCGTGCTCCGCTCCGGCACGACGATCGGCCGCATGGACAAGGTGTGCGGCGAAATCGGCGTCAGCAGGGCGACCGGCAGCGTCGGATAGAGGATCGGTCCGCCTGCGGACAGGCTGTAGGCGGTCGACCCGGTCGGCGTCGAGACGATCAGGCCGTCCGCCCGGTAGCGGGCCACCGGCTCGCCGTCGATCTCGACCGCCAGTTCGATCATCCGCGCCAGGGCGCTCTTGTGTACGACCGCGTCGTTCAGGGCGCGATAGCGATCCGTGCCGCCCGCCGCGTGCAGCAACTCGACGTCCAGCAGCAGCCTCTCCTCGACCTCGAACCGTCCCTCGAGGATCGCCTCGAGGTTCGCCCAGAGCCGGTCCAGGCCGATCTCGGCCAGGTAGCCCAGGCTGCCGAGATTGACGCCGACGATCGGCACGCCGGGCCGATTGCGCGCCACCGACAGCAGCGTGCCGTCGCCACCGAGGACGACGATCAGCCCCAGGCCCGGCGCGTCCACGCCGCCCGTGGCGACGCCGCGCTCCCGGAGCCAGCTCTCCACGTCGGCGGCGGTGGCGGCTGCCCGCGAGCTGTCCGGCTTGGCGACCACCGCGACTTCGCGGATTCGTGCGCCCATGCCGCGCGGACGTTCCCGTCGCGGCGCCGAATCCGCCGGCGCGGCGGACCTCGACGGAGTCTGCGGACTGGTCACGACCTCATGTCCTGAAGTGGGCGAAGATCTCGCGGTTGCCTGCCGGTCCCCGGAGGTCGCAGTCTACCGAGGCCCGGAATTGGAGCCCGAGGGCGGTCAACTCGGCGATCCGCCGCTCGGCGACGCTCCGCCGCAGGCCGTCGTCGCGCACGACGCCGCCCTTGCCGACCTGACGGCGGCCGACCTCGAACTGCGGCTTGATCAGGACCAGCAGGTCGGCGCCGGCGGCCAGGTGCGGAAGCAGCGCCGGGGCCACCTTGACAACCGAGATGAAAGAGACGTCGACGGTGGCGACGCGGCACGGTTCCGGCAGCGCGTCGGCCGCCAGATACCGGGCATTGACCCGTTCCATCACGACGACGCGGGGGTCGCCCCGCAGGCCCGCGTCGAGCTGGCCGTAGCCGACGTCGACCGCGTAGACCCTGGCCGCGCCGTGCGCCAGCAGGCAGTCCGTGAACCCCCCGGTCGAAGCGCCGACGTCGAGGCAGACGGCGTTCGCCGGGTCCACCCCGAAGGCGCCGAGGGCCTGCTCCAGCTTGCGGCCGCCGCGCGACGCGTAGGGCTCGGCCCGCCCCCGCACCTCGATCGCGGCGGCGCCGTCGACCGGGATCCCCGGCTTGTCGCGGCGTTCGCCGTCCACGCGGACCCAGCCCGCCATCACCGCCCGCTTCGCCTGTTCCCGGCTGGCGAACAGCCCGCGCTCCACCAGCAGCCGATCGAGCCGCCGCCTCACGAGCCGCGATGGACCAGGAAGGCGACCAGCGCCCGAAACGTCTCCCGCCGGGCGGGCAGCCCCTCGATCAGCGCCAGGCAGCGGTCCGCGGCCTGCCGCGCCTTCCCGCGGCTGGCCTCCAGGCCGAACAGGCCCGGATAGGTCAACTTGCCTGCCTGACGGTCCTTGCCCGGCGTCTTGCCGAGCGTCTCGGAACTGCCGACCTCGTCCAGGATGTCGTCGCCGATCTGAAACAGGAGACCCAGCTCGGCGCCGATCCTGCCGAGCTGTTCGACCGCCTCGGCGGCCGCGCCCGCGTAGACGCCGCCGAGCCGCATGGCGGCCTCGATCAGCGCGCCCGTCTTCAGCCGGTGGATCCGTTCCAGCGCCCCGGCGTCGGCGCCAAGCGGAGCCGGCCCTCGGCCGGCGCGTTTCCTGGCCGCCTTCGGCGGCAGCGGGTCGGACCCGCGCACCCAGCCCTCGTGCTGAAGATCGAAGACCTGGCCGCCGATCATCCCCGCCGTGCCGACCGCGTCCGCAGCCAGCCGGACCGCCTCCAGCCGGCGCTCCGGCGGCGCCGAGGCCGGTTCGCGGCTCAGGACCTCGTACGCCCGGTTCAGCAGGGCGTCGCCGGCGAGCACCGCCATCGCCTCTCCCCGCGCGCGGTGCAGGGTCGGCCGCCCGCGCCGCAGGTCGTCGTCGTCCAGCGCCGGCAGGTCGTCGTGGATCAGGCTGAACGCGTGGATCATCTCCAGAGCCGCGCCGCCGGCCAGCAGGTCCTCCCGCGCGGCCCCCCAGGCTTCGCCCGCGAGCACGACCAGGGCCGGCCGGACCCGCTTGCCGCCCGCGAACACGCTGTAGCGCATGGCGTCGTGGATCGCGGTCGGCTCGGTCTCCGCGCCGGGCAGCAGCCGGTCGAGCGCCGCGTCGATCTCCGGCCGGAGGGCCGACAGGAAGGACGGAAAGTCGCTCACGCGCCGGGCGCCTGTCCACCCTCTCCGGCCGCTTCCGGCAGGACCTCGGGCGCCGGCAGGGCCTCGGCGACCAGCATCACCGGCACGTCGCTCACGATCGGATAGACGAGACCCGATTCCCGGCACCAGAGCCCCTCCGTCACCACCGGTTCCTCGTCGTCGAAGTGCTCCCGGTAGCGGTCGACGAGCCGCGCGCACGCATCCGCGGGCAGCGGCACGGGTTCGAGCGCCCCCTTCGACCTGGGGCACACGAGGAGTTCGAGCAGTTCGGGATCGACCGGCATCTACGGATTGCCTCCTACCTGGACCAGCGGAGAAGCAGGGAGTTCACCCCCGGGTTGCGACGATAGTAGGACGAATTCGACAGGTGGAAGAAACCGAAGCTCACGCGCGAGCCGCCGCGCAGCCGCCGGCCGACCGAGAGCCCCGAGCGGAACTCGAGCTCGCCGCCGATGTCCTTGCCGTCCCCCTCCTCGTAGAAACCGACCGAGGTGACCAGGTCGACGAACCAGGCGCGCCCGAAGTTGAACCGCTGGTCGGTGCCGGCGTAAAGGAAGAACGACTCGTCGGGAGTGACGAACGCCCCCACGTGCGGGCCCATCCCGTGGCACCAGTCCGCGCCGAACCGGTGCTCGACACCGACCTCGACCGTCTCGAAGTCCTTGCCGAAGTCGATCACGCCGGCGCTCAGGATCGGCCCGGCCTCGTCGGCTCGGCTCGGCCCTGCGTGCTCCCCGTCCGCGTTGCAGGCGAACGCCGCCGGGGCGGCCAGGCCCCCCAGCAACGCCAGCAGCGCCGACAACGGCAGCAGCCTCGACAACGGCGGCAGCCGCGGCAAAGGCGGCAGCCGCAGCAACGGCAGCCACTCCAACGAACGCAGAACGCGCGCCACGTTGCGCGGACCTCTGTAGCGCACGGCCGCGTAGCCTACTCCGCATACAATGCGCGCGTGGACGAGACGCCGGCAGACCCGACCTCCGGAGATCCGGCGCGGCCGCCGATTTCGGCCCTGGTCACCACTTACAACGAGGAACGCCACATCGCCGACTGCCTGGCGTCCCTCGACTGGTGCGACGAGGTGCTCGTCGTCGACTCCTTCTCGACCGACCGCACGCCGGAGATCGCGCGCCGGTGCGAGCGCGCCCGCTTCGTGCAGCGCACCTACTACGGCTCCGCCTCGCAGAAGAACTGGGCGATGGACCAGACCCAGAACGAGTGGGTGCTCATCCTCGACGCCGACGAGCGCTGCACGCCCGAGCTTCGGGCGGAGATCGAGGCCCTGTTCCGCGACGGCGAACCGGCCCACGAGGCCTACACGATCAAGCGCCGCGTGTTCTTCCTGGGCAAGGTGATCCGCTTCTCCGGCTGGCAGCACGACCGCGTGGTCCGGCTGCTCCGGCGCGACGCCGGCCGCTACCCGAACCGCCGCGTCCACGCCGACATGTGGACCCGGACGCCGGCGCACGTGCTGCGGCGCCCCATGGACCACTTCATGGTCGACGACCTGCTCTCCTACTCCCGGAGGATCCAGCGCTACAGTTGGTGGGGCGCGGCGCAGCTCTGGCGGGACGGTCGCCGGTCCGGCGCAACCGAGGTCCTGGGCCGTTCGCTCTGGCGTTTCCTGCGCACCTACGGCCTGCAGTTCGGCATCCTCGACGGCATGCGCGGCCTCGTGTTCTGCCTGCTCCAGGCCTACGGCACCTATCTCAAGTGGTCCTACGTCTGGTCCTGGCGCGTGAACCGGCGCCGCGGCATCGAGCCGCCCCTGCCGTCCTTCGACGACAGCAAGAGCACCTGGCGCGGCCTGACCGAACTCGAACCCGGAACCGCCAAGTAGCGCGGCTCACCGCGGCCGGGTGCGCGGGTTCTCCGACCCACCGGGTGCGCGGGTCTGTCATCCGTGCGCCCGCTGACGGGCGCACGGACTGAGACGCGTGTGGCGCGGATCGCGCCACACGGGTGCCGACCCGCTGCCGCCGAAGGCGGCCAGGAATCCGCCGGTCTACCGCCCAGGCTCCTCGATCAGCAGCGACTCGATCCCCGTCGCCCTGCCCGTCGTCTCGTCCGCGTCGACCAGCGCCGCCGCCAGGCGGACGTCCCGCTTCGCCACCTCGAAGCCGGCCCGCGTGTTCAGCAGGAACCGCTTGAGCGCCTTGTCGGCGCGCACGCCGATCACCGAGTCGTAAGGACCGGTCATGCCGACGTCCGTCATCAGGGCCGTGCCGCTCCTGAGGATGCGGGCGTCGGCGGTGGGGACGTGGGTGTGGGTGCCGAGCACCGCGGTCACCCGGCCGTCGAGGTAGTGCGCGAACGCCTGCTTCTCGCTCGTCGCCTCGGCGTGGAAGTCGACGATGACGATCCGGATCGCCGGGTCCAGGTCCGCCAGGATCGAGTCGGCGGCGGCGAAAGGCGAGGGGAGCGGCTTCATGAAGGTCTGGCCCTCCAGGTTGATCACCGCGTACGGAGTGCCCACCGGCAGCTCGCCGACGAAGACCCCGACCCCGGGGTTACCCTCCGGGTAGTTCGCGGGCCGCAGCAGGTTGGGCATCCGGTCGTAGTACGGCACGCCCTCCTTCTTGTCCCAGGCGTGGTTGCCGGTCGTCATGCAGTCGATCGGCAGCGCAGAGAGTTCCTTGAGCACCCCGGGCGTCACGCCGCTGCCGCCGGCGGCGTTCTCGACGTTGACCACCGCGGCGTCGACCCGGTGGCGATCGATCAGCTCCGGCAGCAGGCGCGACAGCGCCCGGCGCCCCGGCTTGCCGACCACGTCGCCGACGAAGAGGAAGCGCGCCATCGTCTCAGCGGGCGTACTCGATCGACCGCGATTCCCGGATCACGGTGACCTTGATCTGGCCCGGATAGGTGAGTTCGCTCTCGATCCGGCGCGCCACGTCGCGGCTGAGCCAGACCGCCTGCTCGTCGCTGACCTCCTTGCAGTCGACGATGACCCGCACTTCGCGGCCGGCCTGGATCGCGTAGCTCTTCCGGACGCCCTTGAACTCCGCCGCCAGGTCCTCCAGCTTCTTCAGCCGCTTCGTGTAGCTCTCCAGGACCTCCCGCCGGGCGCCGGGACGGGCGGCGGACACCGCGTCGGCGGCGGTGACGAGGACCGCCTCGACCGTCTCCGGGTCGTAGTCGCCGTGGTGGCAGGCCATCGCGTGGACGACCTCCTCGCTCTCGCCGTAGCGGCGGAGCAGGTCGATGCCGATCTCGAGGTGGGTGCCGTCGATCTCCCGGTCCACCGCCTTGCCGATGTCATGGACCAGGCCCGCGCGTTTGGCAACGTGGACGTCGGCCTTCAGCTCGCCCGCCATGACGCCGGCCAGGTAGGCGACCTCCTTGCTGTGCTGCAGCACGTTCTGGCCGTACGACGTGCGGAACCGCAGCCGGCCCAGCAGCGTGACGAGGTCCGGATGAAGGCCGGACAGGTTCAGCTCCAGCAGCGCCTCGCTGCCCTCGCGCTGCACCCGGTCCTCGAACTCCGACTTGACCTTGGCGGCGACTTCCTCGATGCGGGCGGGGTGGATGCGGCCGTCGGCGATCAGCCGTTCCAGGGTGACGCGCGCGATCTCCCGGCGGAACGGGTCGAAGCCGGAGAGGATGACCGCCTCCGGCGTGTCGTCGACGATCAGGTCGACGCCGGTGGTCAGTTCCAGGGCGCGGATGTTCCGTCCTTCGCGGCCGATGATCCGCCCCTTCATCTCGTCGTTCGGCAGCATGACGACCGAGACCGTGGTCTCCGAAACGTAGTCGGACGCCGAACGCTCGATGGCGAGGCTGACGATGCGCTGGGCCTCGCGCTGCGCCGACTCCCGCGCCTCGTCCTCGATCCGTTTCGCCAGGTGCGCGGCCTCCATCCGCACCTCGTGCTCCAGGCTGTGGCTCAGTTCCTCGCGGGCCTGCTGGACCGTCAGGCCGGAAACCCGTTCGAGCTGACGGCGGACCTCCTCCAGCCGCTGCGCGGCTTCGGCGCGTTCCGCTTCGAGTTCGCCCTGGGCATCCCCGAGCGCCCGCTGCCGGCCGTTCAGTTCCCGCTCGAGCGACTCCAGCGCCGCGGACTTCTCGCGGGATCGCGCGCGGCGCTCGTTCAGCTTCCGCTCGCGCTCCTCCATCGCCCGGCGCTGCTCCGAGGTGGAGCGTTCGAACTCGGAGCGCAACGTGAGCAACTCCTCCTTCGCCGACAACTCCTGCTGCCGGCGCCGCGCGGCGCACTCGCGCTCGGTCTCTTCGACGAGGACGCCGGCCTGGCGCCTCGCCTCTTCGATCAGCTTCGCGGCGCTACGCCGTCCGACAAGGCTCCAAAGCAACCAGGCCGCCGCCAGCGTCGCCAGGGCGGCGCCCGCGACAATGAGAGTGAGTTCGGTCATCGGCCCTCGATACGGGCAAAAGGGCATCCCCCGCGGGGCCGTGTGAACGAGCCCCGACAAAGAACCAGAGCGGGACCAGGTGGGTGTCCGCGCCACCCGCCGTCAGCGTCCCCGTTCGAGCGGGGCTGGCACGGGCGAGCGGTTGAAGGACTCCCTTGACAAGAGCGATGGTTCCAACCACGGCTTTCATCACGAACCGCGCAGGGGATGCAAGGTCATTACGTTTCGGGCACGGTCAGGCGTCGACTGCGGCTTCCAGCTCGGAGGTCAGGCTCGACACCCGCGCCACCAGTTCCCGGTAGCGCTCGTCGCCGGCCTCCTCGCCGCCGTTGCCGGCCTCGTTGGCGAGATTCAGGGCGGCGAGGACGGCGACCTGGTTCGGTTCCAGGTCAGGCGCCTGATCGGCCACCTCCCGCATCTTGCGGTCCACCCTCTCCGCGAGTACGCGAAGCCGGCCCGCATCCACCGTCCCGTCCTCGCGGAGAGAGTACGAAACGCCGAAGATCTCGACCGCGACAGTCGTCGCAACTTCCTCCTGGCGTTCGTCTTGGGCCATTCCTCGACACCTCGGTGGGCCGGCACTATACCAGCCCGTCAAGGGAGCCGGTCCCTGCCGGTGCGCGGGTCTTTGGACCGGCCAGCCCGTCAGGCCGGCTCCTTGAGGGCGACCAGTGCCGTGCGCGTCAGGAATCGCTCTCGGCGAGCAGCTCCTCGAGTCCGTCCGCCAGGGCTTCGACCCGCTGGCCGATCTCGGACCGCTCCTCGGCGGCCCGCTTCTCCGCCGCCTCGAGGTCGGCGGTCAGCTTCCGGTTCCGCTCCCGCTCCGCCGCCAGCGCCTCCGCGGCGCGCCGGACCGCCTCCTCGAGGCGGGCGACGGCGTCGGCGGCTTCCTCGGACATCAGGACGAGGCGCCCGAACCGGCGCCCGCTTCGAGCGCTCCCCGCGCGGCCGCGGCGACGGCGGCGAATCCCTCGGCGTCCCGCACCGCGAGATCGGCGAGCATCTTCCGGTTCAACTCGACGCCGGCAAGCCGGAGTCCCGACATCAGCCGGCTGTAGGACAGCCCGTTCAGCCGCGCGGCGGCGTTGATCCGGACGATCCAGAGACTCCGGAACTGGCGCTTCCGCTGCCGCCGGTCGCGGTACGCGTAGGCGAGCGACCGGTCGACCGCCTGCTTCGCTATCCGGTGGCCCTTCGACTTGACGCCGTAGTAGCCCTTCGCCTGCTTGAGAATCTTCTTCCGCCGGCGGGCTCGCCGGCTACCCCGCTTCACTCTTGCCATCGTCTCCGCCCCCGTAGCTCCCGTTCAGGCGGTCGGGCCGCCGGAACCCCTGCCGCGGCGTTCCGGTCCCGGTGCAACCCGCCTCGCCGGACGCCTGCGCGCAGGCGTCTCGTCAGTTGAGCATCCCCTTGATCGCCTTGGCGAAACCGCCGGCGACGTCTGCCTGCTTGCGCAGCTTCCGCTTCCGGCCCTGCGCCTTCTTGGTCTGCATGTGGTTCATCATCGAGTGCCTGCGCTTCACCTTGCCCTTGGCGGTGAGCTTGAAGCGCTTGGCCGCTCCACGGTGCGTCTTCTGCTTGGGCATTCCAGAGCCTCCTGTGGGGCTCGGAGGAGCCGCCGAACGGCGCATGTTAGCCGGAAACGCGGCTCCGGGCTAGTGGCGCGGGCGCGACGACGGCAGCGCAACGACGGCGGTTCAGGCCGCCGGCGTTGGGACCGGAGGGGGAGGGTCCCGCCGCTGGCTGGACGTCGTCGGGCCGCGCCAACAGCGGCGCGGCAGGGCAGCTGTCGCGGCCACGAACCCCGCGCACAGGCAGCCGCGCCGGCTACGACCCCCTGTGCGACAATGAACGCGTGCGCTTCTTCAACACGGAGGGGCCGGTACGGGCCGAGGATCACTACTGCATCCCGCCGCTGGATCGCCTCGATCTCGAGGAGGTTCTCGCCCTCATCCGGCAGAAGCGCTACTTCGTCCTCCACGCGCCCAGGCAAACGGGGAAGACCTCCGCGCTGCTGGCTCTGCGCGACCTGCTCAACGGCGGTCGGGCCGGCGACTACCGGTGCCTCTACGCGAACTTCGAGGTAGCCCAGGCGGCGCGGGAAGACCTCGACCGGGCGATGCGGGCGATCCTCGCCCAGTTGGGCGGCAGGGCACGCCGCTCACTCGGCGACGAGTCGCTCGACCGCGCCTGGCCGGAGGCGCTCGACCAGGGAGGCCCCGACGCGGCCCTGAAGGAGACCCTCAGCCGGTTCTGCGAGGCCGACTCCCGTCCGGTCGTGCTGCTGATCGACGAAATCGACTCGCTGGTCGGCGACTCCCTGCTCTCCGTCCTGCGCCAATTGCGCGCCGGCTACGACGAACGCCCGGAGGCGTTTCCGCAGAGCATCGTCCTCTGCGGGGTGCGCGACGTGCGCGACTACCGCATCCGGTCGAGCGCCGAAGGCGCGGTCGTGCTCGGCGGCAGCGCCTTCAACGTGAAGGCGCGGTCTCTCCGGCTGGGCGATTTCACCGAAGAGGAGACGATTGCCCTCCTCCGTCAGCATACGGAAGAGACCGGACAGACCTTCGAACCGGCGGCCATCGAACTGGTTCATCGGCGGACGGCCGGCCAACCGTGGCTCGTGAACGCGCTCTGCCGCGAAGCGTGCTTCGACGACGAGGCGGGGCGCGACCGCTCCCGGCCGGTCACCGGGGTGTCCGTGCTGCGGGCGCAGGAAACTCTGATCGCGTCGCGGGAAACGCATCTCGACAACCTGGCCGACAAGCTCCGCGACGACCGCGTGCGCCGGGTCGTCGCGCCGATGCTCGCCGGCGACGATTCGCGGCGCGCCTACGCGGAACGGGACCGCGACCTGGAGTACGCGCGCGACCTCGGCCTGGTCGCCCGCGGCGGACCGCCGAGAATCGCCAACCCGATCTACGCGGAGGTCGTCCCTCGCGAACTGACCTTCGTGACCCAGGACGACATCCCTCACGAGGCCGCCTGGTACGTGGACGCCCAAGGCGGCCTGGACGTGGACCGTCTCATGGCCGCCTTCCAGGAGTTCTTCCGCCAGAACAGCGAGCACTGGGTTCAGCGCTTCGACCGCTATCACGAGGCGGGACCGCAACTCCTCCTGCAGGCCTTCCTCCACCGGATCGTCAACGGCGGCGGCCGTCTCGAACGCGAGTACGCCCTGGGCCGCGGCCGGGTCGACCTGCTCATCCTCTGGCCCGGGGCCCACCGGGAACAGCGCACCGTCGTCGAGTGCAAGGTCCGCCGGGGCGACCTCGAGCGTTGCATCGCCGAAGGCGTCGACCAGACCCGCGGCTACATGGACCGCTGCGGCGCCGACGCCGGCCACCTCGTCGTGTTCGACCGTTCGCCCGACCGCACCTGGAAACAGAAGCTCTTTCGCCGGGCGCCCTCAGGCGAGGGCGCGCCGGTCACCGTGTGGGGGATGTAGGGGAAGGACACCAAGCGACATGACGGCGGCGGACTGCGCCGCCAGCAGCGGTTGTGCCGCCGGCAACGGAGCCGGCTGGACGACGTCGCGCCGCGTGGCCCGGAACCGGAGTGACACAAGTCCCGCGCGCGGGTCCGTCTCAGCTGAATGGCCGCGTCTCAGTGCGTGTCGCGGTGGGTGCCGGTGCGCGGGTCTGCCATCCGTGCGCCCGCCGACGGGCGCACGGCCTGAGATGCGTTCGCCGCGGATCGCGCTTAAACAGGTGCTGACCCGCTGCCGTCGAAGGCGGCTAAGGAGTCTCAAGCGGTGCGCGTCGTACGGCAGCGTCTCCAGTTCCGGGTCCAGTGCCGATCCGTCTGGACGTGGCCCGCCCGGACGCTCTTGCACACCGACCGGCTGAACTCGGACGCCGGAAACGAGTGCGCCAGCCGAACGACGACGCCTTCTCGTTCGCCGCCCAGGGCCGAGGGCTCCGCTTGGGCCTCTTCCACGAAGCCGCGCAGGTCGTTCTCCGACCGGAAGACACCCTCGAAGAGGACCGGCACCACCGGAATCTCGCGCTGTCCCGCGAACTCGGCGAGTTCCTTGAAGGACGCGAAGCGATCGCTGTCGTCCCGGAGGGCGAAGGCGTAGAACGTCTCGTCCTCCCGTACCGGCTCGTATTCGATGCTGTGGACGCCGTAGATGTCCTCGCCGTAGAGGAAAACGTCGGGCTCGGTGAGCTTCCAGGCGTGGTACTTCTTCACCATCGCCATCCAATTGGCCGACGTCGGAGCGCTCACGCTGCGCCCGTAGACGGCGCGCCGGTGCAACAGCGTGCTGCTTCCGTCCAGCTTCTCCGTGACCACGACCGGCTCCCCAACAAAACGAGGGGCATCGACGAGACGGCCCGCGTCGCCAACGAAAGGCGAATAAGGCCAGTATGGCGTGCGGGGGTACTTGGATGGTGTAGCGGACACGAGCAAATCTCTTGCTACTCCCTACGCGGCTTCTCCTGGTACTGCGGACAGAGTTGAATGACGTTCACTTTCAACTTGGCCGTAACCGAATCGTTCAGCGTCCAATCGCTGTCGGTGGCGTTCAGAACCTCCGCGTGCGCCGAAGCAGCCGCAGCGAGGAACTTCCAGTCCTTGCCGAGCGTGTGTGGAGGGAGAGCGTCCTCGCAAACGGCAACGCGCGCTACTCGGTCCTCCACCCACTCGTTCGTACACACGTGCTTGAAAAAGGCTGTGCCCAGTCCGATCCCGTTCTCCAGTCCTCCCTGATACTCCCTGAGGATGAGGCGTCGATCATCGAGAACGACGACACCGCGCTCGACGACATTCATCAACGCCTCCACGCACGCCTTCTGGCACTCCAGGTTGACGTGTTCCGCGTCGCCATTCGCGGTCCTCGGGACGTTCGTGTCCACCACATAGGAGGCCCCCTTGACGATGCTCATCGACTCTCGCGCATGCGCCGTTCCAGTCCAGCCCGCGTTGTCGCAGCAATCTCGCCCATCTCGTCGCCGAAGAATCTGTCGGGCCAGTTCTCGATGCCGCCCCACTCGTTGAGCCGAAGCGAATCCAAATCGGCCTTGCCGTCCCTTGAGCGGACGAAGTGGAGCTTCAAGTCCGACGCCGCAACGGCACCTTCTGCCACCCGACGCTGGAAACGACGGAGGAGGTGTTCGCTATGACTCTCGACCACGATCTGCACGTTGCGGTGGTCAGCAACAGCGAGCATCACGTCCGCCAAACCGCTCTGGACCGAGGGATGCAGATGCAGTTCCGGTTGCTCCATGAGAACAATGGAGCCTCGAGGCGCGTAGTAGAGAAGCACCAGAACCGGCAGGACTTGGGACACTCCGAAGCCTACGTCGGTAAGAGTAGCCAGCGGGCTAGTCCTATGCCTCCTCACGAGAACTTGGTACCTCCTCGAACCTTCGGCCATTTCTTCGACCTGGAACGACTCGATCAGCTCCAACTCTCGCAGCCAATGGGCGATTAGTTCCTGAAAGGTCATGTAGGGCGCATACTTCCGGATGTTCTGCTTGTCACCACGGTCCGTGGCGGCCAAGATCGCATCGATCGCAAACTCGCCGCTCTTGCCAACGCCATCACGGGCAACTCCCGTCCATCTATAGTCCCGCTGAGGATCTTGGCGAAGCGGTCCGAGATAGTAGATCTGGTCCATGAGGCTTTCGTAGGCATTCTCGAAGTCGCTGAGGAAGTCGGCATTCTGGAAGAGATACCGTGCCGCTCCCGGAAAGAGGTGCGTCTTCACCGGGTCAAAGCGCCTCGGGGGGCGACCTCGACCCCGGACGAACTCGAAGACTTGTTCCCCTCGAGTGGCTAGTTGGAACCTAGCTCCCAAGTTTCGCTGACGGAGTTCGAAGGTCGTGCCCGCGAATTCGTACGCCAAGTGCCTCATGGCAGGCCTGCCTTGGCGACCCGTTGCTAGCCCGACGCGCGCCTCTAGTTGAAGGTCTTGGCCAGCGAAGAGGGCCTCGCGAGAACTCGCGAGAGGATCGAGTATCCGGAGCTCGCGCGGAAGACGCCACCTCAACTTCCAGCGCATGTTTGGAAGTTCGTCCGCGGCTGCGCTACTCCTATGCACGGCTGTCTCGTACCCACCGAGGTCAACGAGGTCCGAGGGCCCGCCGAAGTCCAGAACCAGACTGCGATCCGTCGCGTTCTTGGTTTGCTTCAGCATCAGCAGAAACTGGAGCAGGCTGCTCTTGCCCGAGCTGTTCTCGCCAAACAGAGCCGTGATCTTGCCCAGCTCGATCTTCAGTTCTCGCCAAGCCTTGAAGTTCTCGAGATGGAGTTCCGTCAGCATGGTGTCCTTCCTCCTCGGCAGGGCATCACAGGCCCAGCGACTTCGAGGCGGTCCGGTCGGCGATGCGGGCCGCCATCTTCTCGAGCGTGACGGCGCCCTGGTCGGCCGAGCCGTCCTCCGGCGCCTCGCGGAGGCGCAGCGAGACGGTGCCCGCTTCCTGTTCGCGGCCGCCGACGACGAGCATGTAGGGGACCTTGCGGGTCTGGGCGTCGCGGATCTTGTAGCCGAGCTTCTCGCTGCGTTCGTCGAGTTCGACGCGGACGCCGGCTTCGGACAGGCGGCGGGTGACTTCGCGGCCGTAGTCCATGAAGCGGTCGGAAACCGGCAGGACGACCGCTTGCGTGGGCGCCAGCCAGACGGGGAAGGCGCCGCCGGTGTGTTCGATCAGGACGCCCATGAAGCGTTCCACCGAGCCCAGCATGGCCCGGTGCAGCAGAACCGGCCGGCGGGTTCCCCCGTCGCTGGCGACGTACTCCAGATCCAGCCGCTCGGGCATCTGGTAGTCCAGTTGAATGGTCCCCATCTGCCAGCCCCGGCCGAGCGCGTCGCGGATCAGGAAGTCGATCTTCGGGCCGTAGAAGGCACCGTCGCCCTCGTTGATCTCGAACTCGAGGCCGCGGCGCCGGAGCGCTCCCATCAGCGCGTTCTCGGCCCGCTCCCAGAGTTCGTCGCTGCCGATCGACTTCTCCGGCCGGGTCGAAACCTCGATCCGGACGTCCTCGAAGCCGAACGTCCGGTAGATCTCCAGGATCGTCGATACCGGCAGCAGAACCTCGGCCTCGACCTGCTCTTCGGTGCAGAACGTGTGGGCATCGTCCTGGTGAAACCTCTGCACGCGGGTGATCCCGGTCAACGCGCCGGTGGGCTCGCGGCGGTGCAGGCCGCCGAAGTCGGCGTAGCGGATCGGCAGGTCGCGGTACGACCGCAGCCCGGTCCGGTAGATCAGGCAGTGGCCGGGACAGTTCATCGGCTTCACCGCGTACTGCCGGTCGTCCACCTCGGTGAAGAACATGTTCTCCCGGTAGTTGTCCCAGTGGCCCGAGCGGCGCCACAGGTCGACGTCGAGGATCTGCGGCGTGCGTACCTCGTCGAAGCCGTCGCGCCGGTTGAGTTCCTGCACGTAGCCGACGAGCAGGTTGTAGATCGTCGTGCCGCGCGGATGGAAGAACGGACTGCCGGGAGCGCTCGGGCTCAGGCTGAAGAGGTCGAGTTCGGGGCCCAGGCGGCGGTGGTCGCGGGCCCGGCGCAGCTCCAGGTCGGCGAGGTAGCCGTCGAGCGCTTCCCGGGTCGCGAAGGCGGTTCCGTAGATCCGCTGCAGCTGTTCCCGGCTCTCGTCTCCCCGGTGGAACGCGCCCGAACTCTCGATCAGCTTGACCGCGCCGACCTGGTCCACCCGCTGCGCGTGCGGGCCGCGGCACAGGTCGACGAACTCGCCGTGCCGGAACAGGGTGATCGGCTCGCCCTCCGGGATGTCGTCGAGGCGCTCCAGCTTCAGCTCCTCGCCCATGCCGGCGAACAGTTCCCGCGCCTCCTCGCGGCCGATCTCGACCCGTTCGACCTCGTGCTTCTCGGCGAGGATCTCCCGCATCTTCGCCTCGATCGCTTCGAGGTCGTCCGGCACGAAGGCGCGCGGGAAGCGGAAGTCGTACTGGTACTTCTCGGAGTGATCGCGCCGGCCGACGTCGATCTGGGTCCCGGGCCAGAGTCTCTGCACCGCGTCCGCGAGCACGTGCTCCGCCGTGTGGCGAAGGAAGATCCCGGCCTCCTCGTTCTTCGACGTGAACAGCCGGAACCGGCCCGACTCCTCGATCGGCGCGCGCAGGTCGACGAGCCGGCCGTCCAGCTCGGCGCCCACCGCCGCCTTCGCCAGACCGGGCCCGATCGAACGCGCCACGTCCAGCGCCGTCGTCCCGGGCGGGACGCTGCGCACCGATCCGTCGGGCAGCGTCAGGTCGAGCATCGGCGGTTCCAGGTAGGCGTGGAGAGCAGGTTGGTCCGGGGACGCGGTTTCATCCGGGCACAGGGGCGGGCCCGCGCGGCCCGTCACCGCGATGGTAGGCGCTAGCGGACTCGAACCGCTGACCTCTACCGTGTGAAGGTAGCGCTCTAACCAACTGAGCTAAGCGCCTGAGCCACGGACCGAACGGCCCATGTCTGGTAGGCCCGAGCGGACTCGAACCGCTGACCTCTACGATGTCAACGTAGCGCTCTAACCAACTGAGCTACGGGCCTGTATCCCGAGGCCGAGAATGCCGGCGAGAACGCCGGCAAGGCCAGCCGCGAGAAGGCGCAACGGTACAAAGGGGAGACTTGCCGTGTCAACGCGAGGCGCGCCGGGCGAGCCCCACGGAAGCGGGTCGGAAGACCCGCGCACCCAGCGGGCGGGTCGGAAGACCCGCGCACCCGGCGACTGTTGCAGAATCGTGCCGTGATCGACGCTCTCCAGATGGCCGAGTTGATCGAGCAGGCGCGGCGGCGGATCGCGGGCGCGGTCTACCTGAGCCCCTGCGCCCGGTCCGAGTACTTCTCCCGACTCTGCGGGCTGGACGCGTACTTCAAGCTCGAGAACCTGCAGATGACGGGCTCGTTCAAGGAGCGCGGGGCGCTCAACCGCATCCTCACCCTGTCGGAGGAGGAACGGCGCCGCGGCCTGATCACGGCCTCGGCCGGCAACCACGGGCAGGCCGTCGCCTACCACGCGAACCGCCTCGGGCTCGAGGCGACGGTGGTCATGCCGCTGCCGACGCCCCTGATCAAGGTCGCCAACACGCGCAACTTCGGCGCCGACGTGCGGCTCGCCGGCGAGACGTTCGACGACGCCACGGACCACGCCCGGGAGCTCGAAGCCGAGCACGGCAAGACCTACGTCCACCCCTTCGACGATCCCCAGGTGATCGCCGGCCAGGGCACGATCGGCTTCGAGCTGATGACCCAGGAGCCGGACCTGGAAGTCGTCGTCGTGCCCATCGGCGGCGGCGGGGTCATCGCCGGAATCGCCGCGGCGTACAAGGCGCACCGGCCGCAGACCCGGATCGTCGGCGTGCAGACGGAGGCCATCCCCTCGATGCGCGAGAGCCTCGCCGCCGGCCGCCCGGTGACGGTGGCGCGCCGCCACACGATCGCCGAGGGCATCGCGGTCAAGCGCCCCGGCGAGCTGACGATCGGCCTGGTCGAGGAACTCGTCGACGACATCGTGACCGTGGACGAGGAGGAGATCGCGAACGCGGTCCTGCTCCTGCTCGAGCGGGAGAAGGCGGTGGTCGAGGGCGCTGGCGCCGCCGTGCTGGCGGCGGTGGTCAACGGCCACGTTCCACACGCGAAGGGGCGGCGGACCGCGATGGTGCTCACCGGCGGCAACATCGACGTCACCCTGCTCAGCCGCATCATCGACCGCGGCCTGACGAAGGACGGACGCCTGGTCCGGCTCGACGTCTGCGTCAAGGACCGCCCCGGCGCCCTTGCCGCGCTGCTCGAGCTGGTGGGCGAGGCCGGGGCGAACGTCCTGGAGACCCACCACGAGCGCGCCTTCACCGCCCTCGGGCTCAACGAGGTGCACATCGAGCTGCGGCTCGAGACCCGCGGCGTCGAGCACGCCGAGGAGCTGATCCGGCGGATCGCCGACGCCGGCCTCCACGTCCGGCGGCAGACGGAGCCGACGCCCTGGCACGACTAGCGGGCCGGGTAGCTGCTACGCTACGCCCGCGTGAACGACGAAGCCTCGGATCCCTCGCCATCCGACTCCAGTCTGGACGAACCCGACCCGGATCCCGACCAGCGCGCCCGTAACCGCCTGCGCGGCAAAGGCCGGCTGCGCCGGCGTCCTCGCCGGCATCCGGCGCGAAGCGCCGGCCTCCGGGCCTTCTGCAGCGCCAGCCGCGGGTTCTCCAGCCCGCGGCCCACGGCGCCACTGCCGGCACGCGCATGATCCCGCCGGTCGTCGCGGCCACCGGGCCGCCCATGAATCTCGACCTGCCGCTCGGCTGGAGCCTGGCCCTGGCCGTGTTCCTGGTCGGCCTGAACGGCTTCTTCGTCGCCGCCGAGTTCGCCCTGGTCAAGGTCCGGCCGACCCAGGTGGCGCCCCACCAGGACACGCTCCGGGGCCGTCTCGCCCAGCGGATGATCGACCAGCTCGACGCCTACCTGTCGGCGACCCAGCTCGGCATCACGCTCGCCAGCATCGGCCTCGGCATCGTCGGCGAGCCCGCGGTCAACCGCCTGCTGCAGCCCCTGTTCGACTTCTTCCCCAACCTGCCGGCAGAAGCCGCCCACTCGATCAGCCTGATGGCCGCCTTCGCCGTCATCAGCATGGCCCACATCGTGCTCGGCGAACTGGCGCCCAAGTCGCTCGCCATCCGCCGGCCGGAGCCGACCAGCCTGTGGGTCGCCGCGCCCCTGTGGTTCTTCTACCAGGTCACCTACCCCGGCATCTGGGTGCTGAACCAGATGGCGAACGCCTTCCTGCGCCTGTTCGGCATCGAGCCGCTCCGGCACGGCGAACTCGCCCACAGCGAGGAGGAGATCCGCAGCCTCCTCGCTTCCGAACAGGAGACGGCACTCTCCGAGCCCAAGCGCGAGCTTCTCGACAACGTCTTCGAGCTCTCCGACCGCAACGCCCGCCAGGTGATGGTCCCGCGCACCGAGGTCGTCTACCTGGACGACGACGCGCCGATGGAGGCGAACCTCGACCGCGCCCGCCAGAGCGGCCACACCCGGTTCCCGCTCTGCGAGGGGGACCTCGATCAGCTCGTGGGCCTGGTGCACATCAAGGACCTGTTCATCGCCGAGGAACCGCCGGCGTCGCTGCGCGACGTCGCCCGCGAGACGTTCGCGGTGCCCGAGACCCTGCCGCTCGACCAGTTGATGGCCCGCATGAGGCACGAGCACATCCACATGGCGGCGGTGGTGGACGAGTACGGCGGCGTGGCCGGCATCGTGACGCTCGAGAACGTCCTGGAGGAGATCGTCGGCGAGATCCAGGACGAGTTCGACGCCGAGGCGCCGGAGTTCGTCCGGCTCGACGACGGCGGCTACCGGGTGCTCGGCGGCATGCTGCTCGACGATCTCGAGGACGAACTCGGATTCGACATCTCCGATGCCCGCGAGGAGGACACCGTCGCCGGCATCGCGATGTCCGAGCTCGGCCGGACCGCCGAAGTCGGAGACGCGGTCGAGGTCGGCCGGCTGCGGCTGGAGGTGGTGGAGGTCGATGGGAACCGCATCGTCTCGCTGCGGCTACACGTGTTGCCGGAGCCGGCTGAGGAGGAGGGTTAGCGCCGGAGGATGGTCGCCGCTTCGCGGCGCGCGCTCTCGGCCGCCTTCGGCGGCAGCGGGTCGGAAGACCCGCGCACCCAGGCGGGTCAGGCGACCCGCGCACCCGGCAGGCGGCTGAGGACAGCCTGCGGTACGCGGTCGAGCGGCACGACTTCGCGTTCGCCGTCCGTCCGGCTCGAGACCTCGGCGCCGCCGGCGCGGAGCGAGCGGGCGCCGACGACGACGCGCAAGGGGAAGCCGACCAGGTCCGCGTCCTTGAACTTGACGCCTGGCCGCTCGCGGCGGTCGTCGTAGAGGACGTCGAAGCCACCCGGGGCTAGCGCGGCCTGAAGCTCCTCGTAGAGCCCGTCCGCAGCCGAACTCACCGCCTCGTCGCCCGGGTCGAGCGAGCTGAGCACGACCGTGAACGGCGCCAGCGGCGCCGGCCAGACGATGCCGTCGTCGTCGTGCCCCTGCTCGATGGCCGCCGCCGCGGTGCGGCCGATGCCCAGGCCGTAGCAGCCCATCTCGGCCGGCCGCAGGCGGCCCCGTTCGTCCGTGAAGGTGCAGTTCATCTTCTCGGAGTAGGCCGTGCCCAGCTTGAAGATGTGGCCGACTTCGATGCCCCGCGAGATGCGCAGCTCCCCGGCGGCGCAGCGCGGGCAGGGGTCGGAGGCCTCCGCGGTCATCACGTCGACCCGTTCGAGCGGCCGCGCGGCCGCCACGTCGCGGTCCCAGTCCACGGAGACGAGGTGCTCGTCGCCGGCGTTGGCGCCGCAGACGAAGCCGGCGAGCGCGCCCGCCGACTCGTCCACCGCGAGGCGCACCTCCGGCGAAAGGCCGACGGGCCCCGAGAAGCCCAGCGGACCGCCCGTCGCCCGCGCCACCTGCTCCGCCGATGCGAGCCGCAGCCCGAGGCCGCCCAGGACGTTCAGCAGCTTGACCTCGTTCACTTCGCGGTCGCCGCGGATCGCGACCGCCGCCAGCCCGGCGTCCGTCTCGTAGATCAGCGTCTTGACCACGCGGGCCTTCTCGACCTCCAGCATCCCGGCGACCTCGGTCACCGTCGTCGCGCCCGGCGTAGACACCCGGCGCGGTCCGGCGCCGCCTGCCCCGGCGCCCGCATCGCCCTGCACCGGCAGCGGCAGGGCGCCGACCTCGGCCCGCTCGACGTTGGCGCCGTAGCCGCAGGCGGCGCAGCTCGCGACCGCGCTCTCGCCCGTATCGGCGAGCACCATGAACTCGTGCGACGAGGATCCGCCGATCGCTCCCTGGTCCGCCTCGACCACGGAGTACTCGAGCCCGCAGGCCTCGAAGATGCGCGAGTAGGCCCCGTACATCGCCTGGTAGCTCCGATCCAGGCCCTCCTCATCCACGTCGAAGGAGTAGGCGTCCTTCATGATGAACTCCCGGCCGCGCATCAGGCCGAACCGGGGCCGGATCTCGTCCCGGAACTTGGTCTGGATCTGGAACAGGTTGAGCGGCATCTGCCGGTAGCTCTTCACGTCGCGCCGGACCAGGTCGGTGACGACCTCCTCGTGGGTGGGGCCGAAGCAGAACCGCCGCCCGTGGCGGTCCTCCATCCGCAGCAACTCGGCGCCGTACTTGAACCAGCGTCCCGACTCCTCCCAGATCTCGGCCGGCTGAATCGCCGGCATCGAGAGTTCGACCGCGCCCGCCCGCTCCATCTCGCGGCGGACGATCCCCGTCAGCTTGCGCAGGGTGCGCCAGCCGGCCGGCTGCATCGTGTAGATCCCGGCGGCGAGCCGCCGCACGAGCCCGGCGCGCGCCATCAGCCGGTGACTCGCCACCTCGGCGTCCCGAGGCGCCTCGCGGGCGGTCATCAGGTAGTAGTCGCTCCAGCGCATGATCTCTCCGCAGTCTGTGTCGGCGCCCGGAATCGAATCCGGCCTGGGCGTCGCCGGCGGCGGAACCGGCCGGTCGACGCACCTCCCGCGGGGCGGTGCGAGAGACTACACCCGGCAGAAGCGGATCGTCGCGACCTCCGACGCCCACCGGCCTGCCGCCGCGGGCGCGGCGCCGCGACCGCCGAGCTACTCGGGCACGGCCGCTTCGCAGGCGAACGCCGTCACGTCGACGTGCGCCGGAGCGGGCGGTCCCGCCGGCTTCCTGTACTGCTTCTGCAAGGGCGGATGGCCGGTCGCCATGTCGTAAACGTCGATGTCGAAGCCGACGTCCGTGGCCGCCGCGGCGTAGACCCAGAAGTAGCCGTTGTGTCCGCAACCGTCGAGCACCTTGACCAGCACTTCCCAATTGCCGGGGTCGAAGAAGTAGAACAGGCCCGACTTGTCGCTCGTCGTGTGGACCACCTGGGCCATGCCGCGCGTGTCGTCGTCGCCGCTGCCGTCGTTCGGGTTCGACACGTCGTCGCCATCGCCGTGGTCGCCGCCGTCGCTCGGGCTCGACACGTCGTCGTCATCGCCGCCGCCGGTCGCGCCGTCGTCGTCCGCCGCGTCGTCGTTCTCGGTGTACCAGTCGATCTCCACGTGAAAGCGGCCGCTCTGCAGGCACAGCGTCCAGGTGTTCTCGGGGCACCCGTACCCGTTGCCGTCCGTGCCGTCCGGCGTGTCGTCGTCGTTCGTATCGTCGCCGTCCGAAGGGTTGTCCGGACTCGTGCCGTCGTCTCCGTCGTCGGGCTCGGTGTCGTCCGAGGAATCGCCCGACGCCGCATCCACGGCCGGCGGCGGCGCGGTCAGGCTGAAAGCGGCTGGACCGCCGACCAGGAGGACAAGGAGGAAGGTGGCGACGATCGGCCATCTCACGGAAAGTCTCATGTCGTTCTCCTTGGCCGGCGCCCCACGCCGGCAGTGTGCCGAACGCTAGCAGATTCCAACTCAGCCCCCCGGCTGCCCGCGCACCCGCTCGACGATCCGCGCCGAGTCTTTCATGAACTCCATCATGCTCTCTTCGATCGTGCCGCCGCGCTCGTCGAGGCGCCGGGCCCGGTCCATCGCGGCGCGCGCCCCGTCCTCGTCCCCGGACGCCAGCAGCGCCATCCCCAGGCGCGTCAGCGCCGCCGTCGACGGTCCGAGTTCCGTCGACCGGGACAGGAACTCGACCGCTTCGTCCAGTTCCCGCCGCTTGTAGTGGACCCAGCCGAGAGCCGCGAGGGGAAACTGGCGCAACTCCTCGGGCGCGTGCTCCACGGACTGGCGCGCGAAGTCCAGCGCCCGGTCCAGGTCCTCGCCTGTTTCGGCGAGGTTGTACGCCATCTCGTAGCAGGCGATGCTCTTCGAGAAGTTGGACCCGCCCTCGTCGAGCAGCCGGCGCCCCGCCTCGTTCGCTTCCCGGTAGGCGCCCTCGCTGCGCAGCGCCTCGATCAGGGTGGCGTAGGCGGTGGCGCGCAGGATCTCGCCCGGATTCGAGTCGAGCACGCGCTGGATGACCTGGCGGATCTCCTGGCCGCGGTCGAGCCGGAGGCAGGCCAGGGCGTAGGACATCAGCAGGCTCGGGTTGTCGGGATCGAGCGCCAGCGCCTCCCGGTAGCAGCGGAGCGCCTCGGGCGCGTCGCCGGACCGGATCGCCCGCTCGCCGCGGGCCACCCACTCCGCCGCCGCCGGGCTGGTCCGGGGCAGCGCGGCGCCCGCGCGGCCCGAGAGCCAGGCCACCAGGTCGCGGTAGCGCATGCGCTTCGGGTTCAACTGCTGGGCGGTGCGGAACGCGGCGAGGGCCTTGCGGTTCCAGCCCCGATCCAGGTAGCAGAGACCGAGCAGGTGGTGGCATTCCTCGAACGAGGGGTCGACCCGGACCGCCCGGTGGAGCGATTCCATCGCCTCCTTCAGCTTGCCCGTTTCGTAGCGGCAGCGGCCCAGCAGGTAGAGGGCCTGAGGCACCGCGTCGATCTCGACGGCGCGCTCCAGGAACGCCGTCGCCGACTTCAACTGGCCCCGGCCCGCCAGCGACGCCCCCAGGCAGAAGTGCGGGAGAAAGTCGTCCGGGTGCCGCGCCGCGGCCCGTTCCAGCAGCTCCTGGCCGAGTCGCTCGTCGCCTTCCTGGAGCTGGATCACGCCGCTGTAGACGAGCCCCTGGACGTGGGCCGGCTTGGCCTCGAGCAGGCGGTCGAAGTGCTCCAGGGCGCGCGTCAGGCGGCCCTCCTGGAAGTGCGACTCGCCCAGGAAGAGCGCGAGCTCCCAGTTCCCGCGGTCCATGGCGGCGGCCGCCTCCAGGGCCTTCATCGCCCGCTCGAGGTCCAGGCCGTTCAGGGAACGCTCCGCCTCGTCGACCAGCCGCTCGAAGGCCGGCCGCCGGTTGCCCTCGTAGAGCCCCCGAATCGCGTCCTCGACCGCCGCGAAGCGCTCCCGCTTCTCCAGGACGAGGAACTGGTAGTCCATCTTGGATTCCCACAGGTCGCTCCACTCCGCCGTGTCGATCAGTTCCTGCCGCTGCAGGAGGTCGCGCAGGGCGAGCATCCCGGCGTGGTGGACGAGGATGCTCTCCTCCTGGCGGTGCATGGCGCCGAGGACCTTCTGCAGCGTCTCGCCGGTGCGTTTCAGCACCTCTTCCAGGATCGAGATCCGCTCCAGCAGGTGCTCGTCGAGGGAGAACTCCTCGTCGCCGGCGCCGATCGTCTCCTCGCCCGAGGCGGGGCCGGAGAGCACCATCAGCTTCTGCCGGCAGCGGCCGCAGTACTCCGCGTCGTCGTCGTTCCGCGCGCCGCAGACCTGGCAGTACATGGCGGGGCGAGCCTATTGGCTTGCGCCGCGGAACGTTGCGGCATGCGTCGGACACACCCGCCCGTCTTGGGTCAGGAGGGGTCGGCGCCCAGGCGACGCGCGCGCTCGAGAGGAGAGGGGCAGGGTTGCGCTTGCTCCGCTTCACTCGCTCCGGTTGGGTGTCGGCTTCGGGGAAGACGCCGGCCGTCGCTCGTTCAGAGGCGCCTGGGCGCCGACCCCTCCTGACCCGACTGGGCTGGACGTCGGTGCCTGGTGAAGCTGGGGCGCCAGCGCGACAGATGGCCCGGAAACCGGCGCTCGCGCCGGATGCCGGCGGGGACACCGGCGCACCCAGTTTCTGCCGCGCAAGCTCCTACTAGTTCAGGCCGACAAACCAGGGGTCGCGGCGGCCGAGGCGGCTGTCGAGCGCGGCGCCGATGCCGACGCAGGTGACGATGGTCCAGGTCCAGCCGCCGACCCAGGGCGTCATCTTGACGGCGCCGAGGGCGAGGAGCCCGCACAGCGCGGCGGCCAGGGGCCGGCCGGCAAGGCCCAGGCGGTCCGGCAGCAGGCGGGCGCCGACCGCGACGAACACCGCCACGGTGCCCCACAGCTTGCAGACGAGAAGCGCCGCTCCGCAGACGGCAAGCAGGGGGGCGCCGGCCAGGATCGGAACGGCTGCCGTCACCACGGCGAAGGTGACGGCTACCGCCAGCACCGCCACCAGGCCGGCAAAGAAGTTGCGGAACGGCCGCTCGAGCACGCTCTGCGCGGTCCCGGTCAGAGCCGAGTCGAAACCCGGCACCAGCGCCAGGGTCGCGAGCAGCCAGGCCAGCAGCAGGGCGAGGTTCAGCACGGCGACGGCGCCGGACAGCGCGGAGCGGCCGAGGAGCGGCCCTTCCGCCAGGACGACCAGCGACGACGGCGCGCGCGGCCAGGCCACGGCGCGGCCCTCGACTCTGGCGCCGCCCTCGGCGTTCAGCCGGCCGCCCACGACGAACGCGTCGCCGAGGATCCGCGCTTCCGCGCCCAGGTCGACGTCGCCGCCCAGCACGATCACGTCGCCCTGGACCACGCCGTCGATGCGGGCGTCGCCGTTCAGCACGACCGCGTCCGAACGCGCTTCGCCGCGCAGGTCCAGATCTCGGCCGATCGCGACCACCTGGCCCCGGGCCACGGCGTCCCGACCGACGACGACGGCCGGGGTGTCGGCATCCGGCGAGGGGGGCGGCGCGGCGCAGCTCGCTACCGCCGCGGCCACCGCGCAGAGGACGAGGCCCTGAACGGCCGGGTGGAGGCGGAGGCTCAGCACGGGCCGATCATCGTAGCCGCCGAGCGTGGCGGGTGGGTGGGCAAAGCGGACGCCGGCCTCGCGGCCGACGGGTTTCCCAGGCCGCCTGCGGCGGCAAGCGGGTCAGAAGACCCGCGCACCCAGCGGGTCGGAGGACCCGTGCACCCGGTCAGCGGCGGGATCGCTGCCTCGCCGCCGCCTTCGAGCCGCGCCGGAGCAGGGAGACCAGGAGCCCGCCGAGGGAGACGGCGGCCGCTCCGCCGACCAGCAGGGCGGGCGCCGCGGGTTGAAGCGCCGAGGACATGGCCGCGTTGAGACCGCGCCAAGAGGCGTCCAGCAGGCCGGCGCCGAGCAGGCCGACGGTGACCGTGAAGTCGAACAGGGTGGCCGCGGCGGAAGCGGCCGACCCGGCCGCCGGCGCGAACGCGGCGAGCGCCGCCAGGGCGCCGCCGAAGAGCGCCGCGAGGGCGGCCGCGGAGACGGCCGCGCGGCGCCTCCCGGCAGGTCGCGGCGAGCGAACGACGGTCGCGATGCGACGCCCGGCGGGCCGCGGCGAGCGAGCGATGGCCGATCCGCGACGACCGGCGAGCCGCGGCGAGCGAACGTCGAGCGCGCGGGACTCCGGTGCCAGCCGTTCGGACGCCAGGAGCGCATGAAGCGCCGAGAGACCCTCCGCCTCGTCCCGGCACGCCTCGCACTGGGCGAGGTGCCGCTCCGCCAGGCGGCGCTCCGCCGCGCTGGCGGCGCCGTCGACGTAGGCGTCGATCAACTCGGCGTGGGAACAGGCGCCGGACATCGCCTCGCCGGGACCGCTCCCGGAAACCGTCCTGTCTGAACTCGTCATCGCTGGCACTCCGCCGTCCGTCAGTCGGTGAGGTAGTCGGCCAGCCGCGCCTTCAGCATCCGGCGGCCGCGAAACAGCTTGTTCTTCACGGTGCCCAGGGGCATGCCCTTGAACTCCGCGATCTCTTCGTAGGTCATCTCGGCGAAGTGCCTCAACTGGATCAGCTCCCGGTACTCCCCCTTCAGCCCGTCGATCGCGGCAACGATGGCGCGGCGCCGTTCCAGGTTCCGCAGCGTCCGGTAGGGGTCCCTCTCCTCGCTCTCGAATTCACGCTCCTGCACCTGCCCGTCCAGGGCGACCCGCTGCATCGGGACCAGCTTCAGGCGCCGCTTCCGGATCAGGTCGATCGCGGCGTTCCTCGCCACCCGAAACAGCCAGGTCGAGAATCGGTACCTGGGGTTGTACCGGTCGAGGGCCCGGTAGACCCTCAGAAACACTTCCTGCGAAAGCTCCTCGGACTCCTCGACGTTGCCGAGGAAGCGATTCACGTAGTTGACCAGCCGCCCCCGATACCTCTCCACGAGGTCCGTGTAGAGGGCGGCCTCACCCTCCAGAATCGCCGCCACCAACTCTTCGTCGGTCGCCCGGGTTGCCTCCACAGCCTTCACCTACGTCCTCCACGTCCGTTTGTTGCGCGCCGGCCCGCCGTCGACGACCTGCCCGCGGCCGGCTGCGCGGTCCGCCATCCGGGTTCCGACCCGCTGCGGGCGCGGCCGGCGGCCGCCGCGGCCCTTGGGCTGCTGTAGCCTTCCGCCGGGGCAGGGGCGGCCGACGCCCGCCACCGCGCCGCGGAGAGTAACCGGGTCACCCTTGGCAAACCTGATCCACGCACGCGGACTGGGCATCCGGTTCGGAGTCCACTGGGCGCTGGCCCACGTCGATCTCGACGTCGAGGCCGGGGAGCGCCTGCTGCTGGCCGGCGCGAACGGTTCCGGCAAGACGACCCTGCTGCGGCTGATCGCGGGACTCCGGCGGCCGACGGCGGGCGAGCTTCGGGTCGGCGGCAGGCGGCCGTTCGAGGACCGCGCCGGCGCCCGCCGCGAGCTGTCCCTGGTCTCCCACCACGACTACCTCTACGACCGGCTGACGGCGATGGAGACTCTCCGGCTCTGGAGCGACCTGTGCGGCGGCGCCCGGGATCGCGGCCGTCTCGCGAGCCTGCTCGAGGAAGTCGGCCTCGAAGCGGCGGCCGAACGCCAGGTGGGCGGCTTCTCCGCCGGCATGAGGAAGCGACTGATCCTCGCCCGCTGCCGGCTCGAGAACCCGCGGCTGCTGCTGCTCGACGAACCGTTCGCGGCGCTCGACCCCGAGGGCCAGGCCCTCGTCGAGCGGTGGATCGAACGCTTCGCGGACGGCGGCGGCGCCCTGATCGTTGCCTCCCACGCCATCGAGCGGGCCTCCCGGCTGTGCCGGCGGGCGCTTCTGCTGGAGCAGGGCCAGGTCGCCTGGCGGGGCGAGGCCGCCGGGCTCGACGCCGCCTGGCGCCGGAGGCTCGCGCAGTGAGGTGGATCCGGACCGTGTTCACGCTGCTGCTGAAGGACCTGCGGGTCGAGTGGCGGGGACGGGTTCGCTTCTTCTCGATCGTCCTGTTCGGCGGCATCACCCTGGTCCTGTTCTCCTTCGCGATCGACGCCGACGGCGGCGCGGCGGCCGCGATGGCGCCCGGCTTCCTCACCCTCGCCCTGCTGCTCAGTTCGACGCTCGGCCTGTCCGAGTCCTTCCGGGTGGAACGCGAGAACCGCTCGCTCGAAGGACTGCTGCTGGCGCCGGTCGAGCCGGCCGTCCTCTTCTACGCCAAGGCGCTCGGCAACTTCGTCTTCCTCGCCATGCTGGCGCCGGTGCTCGTGCCCTCGGCGATCGTCATCTTCAGCGTCGAGACGGGGCCGGCCGGATTCCTTGGCGTGCTGGGCGTCTGGCTGCTCGCCGCCGCGGCCCTCGCCGCCCCGGGCACCCTGTACGCGGCGATGACCAGCCGGGCCGCCAGCCAGGACGTGCTGCTGCCGCTGCTCCTCTTCCCGCTCGTCATTCCCGTGCTGATCGCGTCGGTCCGGAGCGCGGAGTTGTTGCTCCACGGCGATCCGATGGACCAGGCGCCGAACTGGCTCCTGCTGCTCCTCGCCTTCGATGTAATCTACTGGGCGCTCGGAGGCGTGCTGGCGAAGGTCGCGATGGAGGAGTAGATCCCCGCGCGCGAGCCCGGAAAAAGGAGCGACGAAGGATGGACGGCGTTATAGTCGGCGGTTGGGGGTGGGTCGCCGCCGCCTATGCCGCGGCGGGCGTGGCTCTAGCCCTCTACGTCTACAGCCTGTTCGTCCGCCGGAGCCGGGTCGAGGCGAACGCGCCCTCACAGGATCGGACGCCCCCAAAGGACCTGAGCGATGAGCACGGAAACGACGACGACGCCTGACGCCGGACCCCCACCCAGGACCCGGCGGCTCCTCCTGCTCGCCGCGGGCGGCGCCGTGGCCCTGGCCCTCTCCGTTCTCGCTTTCGGCGACGTCGGCGAGAACCTCGTCTACTACTGGACTCCCACCGAACTTCACGAGGCCGGCGACGAGGCGGTGGGCGCGAGCATCCGGCTCGGCGGCCTCGTCGAGAAGGGCTCCGTGAGCCGGAGCGAGGACGGGCTGACCCTCGAGTTCACGGTGACGGACGGCCAGTCCGAGGTCGACGTCCGCACCACCGCGGTGCCTCCGGCCATGTTCCGGGAGGGCATCGGCGTCGTGCTCGAGGGGACGATGAGCGAGACCGGCCGGTTCGCGACCTCGCGGCTCATGGTCAAGCACGACAACGAGTACCAGACGCCCGACGTCGAAGACCAGCGCAGCATGGAGGAGTTGGTCGAGTCCATGCAGTTCGACCTGTGACCTCGGCCCTGGGCCAGGGGTTCGTCCTCCTGGGCCTGATCGCGGCCGGCTTCGGCGCGGCCCTCGGCTACATCGCCGGCGCCAGGCGTTCGGCCGCCGGCCTCCGCCTCACGCGGCGGCTGGCCCTGCTGTTCGCCGTCGCCATGATCGGGGCGTGCGCGGTCATGTGGTACGCGCTGCTCAGCCACGACTTCTCCGTCTCCTACGTCGCCCAGGTCGGATCGCTGACGACGCCGGTCCACATCGCGATCTTCTCGCTGTGGTCGTCGCTCGAGGGCTCGATCCTGTTCTGGGGGCTGATCCTGGGCCTCTACATCGCCGCCACGGCCACCTTCCAGCGCCGCGGCCACGAGGACTACCTCGCCTACACCCTGGCCACCCTGCTCGGCATCGGCGCCTTCTTCACGTTCCTCATCGCCAGCGTGGCCGATCCCTTCGCGCCCACGCCGCCGCCGGTTCCCGTCGACGGTCCGGGGCCCAACCCGCTGCTCCAGAACCACCTGCTGATGGCGATCCACCCGCCGATGCTCTACCTCGGCTACGTCGGCATGTCGGTGCCGTTCGCGATGGCGGTCGCGGCGCTGCTTCGCGGGCAACTCGGCGCCACTTGGCTGCGTCCGATGCGCCGCTGGCTGCTGGTGCCGACCTCGTTCCTGACCGCCGGCATCATGCTCGGCGGCTGGTGGTCGTACGAGGTGCTCGGCTGGGGCGGCTACTGGGCCTGGGACCCGGTCGAAAACGCCTCCTTCCTGCCCTGGCTGACCGGCATCGCGGCGCTCCACTCGGGGGTCGTGCAGCAGCGGCGCGGGACGCTCAAGGCCTGGACGGTGATCCTCATCATGATCACCTTCCTGCTGACCATCCTCGGCACCTTCCTCACCCGCTCCGGGGTCGTGAACTCGGTCCACTCGTTCACGCAGAGTCCGATCGGCCCGGTGTTTCTGGGCTTCCTCGCGCTGTGCGCGGCCGCGGTCGTCGTCCTGCTCTCGCTGCGGATCGACACCCTGGTCTCCGAACCCTCGAACGAGCGGCTGGTCAGCCGCGAGGGCGCCTTCCTGCTGAACAACCTGCTGTTCGTCAGCCTGATGTTCACGGTGCTGGTGGGCACTCTCTACCCGATCGTCGCCGAGTCGCTGCGCGGCGTGAAGGTCAGCGTCGGCGAGCCCTACTTCAACCGGATGGCGGTGCCGCTGTTCGCCGCGCTGCTGCTGCTGATGGGCGTGGGTCCGGCGCTGCCGTGGGGCGGCAGCGACCCGAAGCTGGTCCGCCGCGCCCTGGTGCGTCCGCTGCCGGCGGCCGCCGTCGGGCTCGCGCTGGCGCTCCTGCTCGGCGCCCGCTCGGCGCCGGTGCTCATCGTCTCCGCGTTCGCCGGCTTCGCGCTCTGGGTGACGGCGGACCAAGGGCTGCGGCCGGTTCGGGCGCGGGCGCGGCCCCGGCGCCGGGGCGGCAGGGGTCCGCTGGCCGCACTGCTCGTGGCGCCGGACAAGCTCGGCGCCTACGTGGTCCACCTGGGCGTCCTGATCGCCTTCGTCGCGGTGGCCGTGTCGTCGACCTTCCAGCGCGAGGCGGAGTCGACCCTGCGCGCCGGCGACACGCTGCGGCTGGCCGGCTACGAGATGACCTTCCGGGGCGCCGAGCGGGTCCAGGAGCCCCACATGATCCGCCACCAGGCGGAGGTCGAGGTCACAAGCAACGGCCGGGATCGCGGCATCCTCTACCCGTCGCTCAACATCTACCCGAACCAGCGGGAACCGATCGGCACGCCGGCGGTCCGCACCTCGGTCGGCCACGACCTCTACCTGACGCTGATGAACGTCGGCGGCGACGGATCGATCGGGTTGCGGGCGATCACGACGCCGCTGGTCGCGTGGATCTGGATCGGCGTCGTCGTCATGGTCCTGGGCACCGCGCTGTGCCTGATCCCGACCGCGGCCGAGCGGCGCGCCGCGGCGCCGCGAGGGGTTCCCGACCTGGCCGCGTCGCCGGCGGGGGGTGGGCGGTGAATCGCAACGTCCTTCTGATCGGCGCCGGCCTCGCCGTGCCGCTGCTCGCCCTGCTCGGGTTCGCCTTCCGGCACGACCCGAACGTCGTCGAGTCGCCGCTGGTCGGCAAGCCGGCGCCCAGCTTCCGGCTCGCCGACCTCGACGGCAACATCGTCGACCTGGCGGAGTTGCGCGGCCAGCCGGTCATCGTCAACTTCTGGGCCACCTACTGCGTGCCCTGCCTGTACGAGCACCCACTGTTGATGGAGGGCTCACGGCGCTGGCAGGGCGAGATCCAGTTCCTCGGCGTCATCTTCCAGGACGACCCCGAGACGATCGCGGAGTTCAACACCGACTACGGGAGTTGGGGTCCATCCCTGATCGACGAGGGCGGCCGGGTCGCGATCGCCTACGGGGTCTACGGACCGCCGGAGACCTTCTTCATCGACCGCGACGGCACGATCGTCGACAAGGCGATCGGCGCGGTTTCGCCGGACCGGCTCGTGGAGGTCGCCGAGCGGATGCTGGCGCGGCCGGCGGCGGCGACCGGCTGACATGCGACGCGCGACCGCCCTCCTGGGGCTGCTGGCCGCGTTGGCCTTCGCGGCGCCGGCATCGGCCCAGGAATCCGAAACGCCGCCGCGAGTCGCGCCGCCCCCGGCCGAAGGCGAGTACCGGCCGGGACTCGGCATCGAGACGTCGCACGAACTGGGCGACCCCCTGGGCCGGCCCCTGTCCGGCGACGAACTGGACCGGGCGGTCGCCGAGGTTGCGGCCGACATCCGCTGCCCCAAGTGCCAGGCGCTCTCGATCGCCGATTCCGGCGCCCAGTCGGCTCAGGCGATGCGGGAGGAGGCGCGGTCCCTTCTGTCCCAGGGCTACACCCGCGAGCAGGTCGTCGGCTACTTCGAGCAGCGCTACGGCGAGTTCGTGCTGCTCGAACCGCGGGCGCGCGGGCTCAACCTGATCGTCTGGGCGGCGCCGGCTGGCATCGTCCTGCTCGGCGGCCTCGCCGTGGCGCTTCGCCTGCGGCGCCGCCGGCGCCGAAGCGACGACGAGGCCCTCGACGGCTATCTGCGGCAGGTGGAGCAGGAGACGGCGACCTGACTCTCGTCGCGACGATCGCCCTCGTCGCCGCCGTCCTCGCCGGCCTGGGAGTCGGGTTCGCGTTTCTGCCCCGGGAAAACGCGGCGCGCGCGGCCGAGCTCGGCCTGCGGCGCGCCGACCTCCTGGACCGGCGCGAGGACCTGCTGGCCCGGCTGCAGAAGGCCGGCCTCGAAGCGGCCGACCGGCGGCGGCTCCAGGTCTCGACGGCGCGGGTGCTGAAGGAGATCGACGAGGTCGAGGACGCGATCGCCGGCATCGCTCCGGAGGACATCGCCCCGGAGGGGAGCGGCAAGCGGCGGACCGCGGCGCCGGCGGGCCGCGCCTTCGTCCAGGCGCACCCGCTGCTCTCCGGCGTTCTGCTCGGCGGCGGCGTGGTCGGCCTGGTCGGCGCGCTGGTCGTCTGGGCGCAGGCCGACGCCCGGCCCGATCCGCAGGCGGAGCAGACGATGGCCCAGGGCGGCGGCGAGACGGACTTCCGCGGCCAGCCGCCGCTCCCGCCCGAGCTGGTGTCCCGGGCCGAGGAACTGCGGCGGCAGATCGACGCCGATCCCTCGGACGTCGACGCGCTGCGCGCCCTGATGCAACTGCAGCTCGCGAACGGCCGCGCCTTCGACGCCTTCCAGACCGCCCAACTCGCGCTGCAGGTCGCTCCCGAGGACCCCGACGCGCACTTCGTCTCCGGCATCGTGCGGCTGCAGATGGGCCAGACCCAGGTCGCCCTCGATTCGCTCGACCGGGCGCTCCGAAGCGACCCCGGCCACGAGCAGGCGGCCCTCATGCGAGGTCTGCTCCTGCTGCAACTCGGCGACCGCGACGGCGCCATCGCCACCTGGCAAGGCGCCAACGAAGCCCGCCCCAGCCCCCGCCTCGAGCAGGTCGTCGGCATGGCCCGCGAGGGCCGGACGTTCGACGAAATCGTCAACAACCCGCTCTGAGCGGCGACGCCGGGCGGCACCCGCCCGCTGGGTGCGCGGGTCTTCCGACCCGCTTCCGCCGAAGGCCGGCGCCGCTTCGGCTCCCGTTCCAGGCGAGCCCGCGCGGCAGGACGCCTCTTCCCTATGAGTCCCCCAACTTCAGCCGCCGGGCGATCACCGCCGCCACCTCCCGCTTGCGCTCGGTCCCGCGCGTTCTGATCCTCAGGTCCGCCTGACGATAGGACTCCAGCCGGCTCTCGTACAGCGCCTGCGCCTGGTCCGGGGTCTCGAATAGCGGGCGGCGCTTGTGGGACTGCTGCGCGCGCCGGCACAGGGCCTCCCAGGGCGGGTCCAGCCAGACGCTCGTGCCCAACTCGGCGATCAGGCGGCGGTTCCGCTCCAATGTGAACGCGCCGCCGCCAGTAGCGATCACCGCCTGGTCGACCGTGGCGCAGCGTTCGAGGGCCTCCGTTTCGCGTTCCCGAAACCAGCTCTCGCCGCGCTCGACGATCAGGTCCGCCACCGGCTGCCCCTCGCGCTCGGCGATGGCCGTGTCGAGATCCAGGAACGTCCAGTCCAGCGACCGGGCCAGCCGCCGGCCGATCCGGCTCTTGCCGGCCGCCATGAAACCGACGAGGAAGACGCGCATGGCGATGCCGGAACGGTCAGTCGCCGTGCTTCTGCGCCCGCTCGCTCTTCAACGCACGCACGAGGAAGAACGTGAAGCCGCCCCACACGAAGCCGCCGATCAGAACCAGGACGAGGATGGCGAGCGGCGACATCGGGTAGAACCTTACGACAAAACCAGTCGGAGGCGTGCGCGGCGCTACCTCCGCCTTCGCTGGGACAGGTTGAAGCTCACGATGATCCGGTCGGCTTCCTTCCCCCTGGCCCTGGATCGATTCGGCGCCACGCTGTGGTACAGCCAAGCGGGGAAGATCAGCATCCTTCCGGCCCGGGGCCGGTAGCGCACCTTCTTCCAGCAGTCTCGCGGGCGCCTGACGCCGGGGACGTACTTGACTGACCCCATCAGGTTCTGCGTGCGCGGATCGATGAACTCGATGCGGCCGGAGTTCTTCGGCGCCTGCACGTAGTAGACGCCGCTCCAGATGCAGCCGGGATGGATATGGGTCCGGTTCATGCCGCCGGGCGGATTGACGATCGACCACATGGTGCCGATGTTCAGCCGATAGGACCGGTGATAGCCGAGTTCGCGGCACATCATCTCCGCGGCGTTGTCGACGTGCTGGACCAGTCCCGCGAACGCGGGGTCCCGGTGCAGCTTGACGTGGCTGTGCCACCCCCCGAGCTCCGGGAGGTTCGACCGGCTCACGCCGGTTTCGTCGCGCTCCCGTTCGGCGTAGATCGCTTCGATCAGGCGCGGATTCAGAAGCTCGCTATCCGTGATCTCCAGGGAGAAGATGAGCGTCGGAAAGTAGCGGGCGACCTTCAGGAGAGCTTCGGACGAACCGGCCGCCGCGCCGCGGACCGTGGCGTCGCCGTCAGGCGGCAAGTTCCGCCTTCGGCGCCCTGCGCGCCCTAGTCGTCATCCTCGTCGTCGTCGTCCTCGTCATCGTCCTCGCCGTCATCGTCCTCGTCCCCTTCGTCGCCCTCATCCCCTTCGTCGTCCTCGTCGCTCTCGTCGCCTTCGTCCCCCTCGTCGTTCTCATCGTCCTCGTCGCCTTCGTCGTCCTCGTCCCCTTCGTCGTCCTCGTCGTCCTCGTCGCCCTCGTCGTTCTCGTCGTCCTCGTCGCCCTCGTCGTCCTCGTCACCGTCGTCGTCGTCCTCGTCCCCTTCGTCGCCTTCGTCGTCCTCGTCCCCTTCGTCGTCCTCGTCGTCCTCGTCGCCTTCGTCGTCCTCGTCGCCCTCGTCGTCCTCGTCGTCCTCGTCGCCCTCGTCGCCCTCGTCCCCCTCATCGCCTTCGTCGCCCTCGTCGTCCTCGTCCCCTTCATCCCCCTCGTCACCGTCAGCTGCGGAGACGACATCTTCGATGTCCGTGCCGTCGATGCCCTCAAGGATGCCCTTGCTCAAAGTGCCTTCCGCATCCTCATTCGTGTTGTCGACGCCCTCAAGCTCGCTCTTTCCGGGGAGCGTGGAAGAAGACGTCAGCCCGGAACCCTCCGAGGCGGACTCGAAGTCGATGTCGAGGTCGATGCGTTCGGGGTCCATGCGTTCGAGATCGTCCAGGTCGAAACCGACGCCGTCGAACCGGTCGATCTCACCCGACCGGTTTGCCGGGCGCGGCTCGATGCGCCGGGCATCGCCGCCCATCCGGGCAGCAACCGGGGCTTCGTCAACTCCGGCTCCCTCGGTGAAGAAGCGCCCCCGCGGCAGGTCGCGGGGGACATCGCGGTCGCCGTCGCCGCCCTCGTCAGCTCCGGCTTCCTCCATCGGGAAACGACCCCGCGGCAGGGTGCCGGGCACGTCGCCGTCGTCACCCCAGTCGCCGTCGCCGTCGCCGTCGGCGCCCTCGCTCGCGGGCGCTTTCTCAACAACGAACTTGGGCGCCGTGGGAAGCATCGGATTGCCGTCCTCGCTGCAGCCGGCGGCAACGAAACAGGCGCCGAGAAGCAGGACGAGCATCCTGGCCCAGGTTGACGTGAACACCCGGCCGGGACCGCTGGCGAAGGGCCTGAGGGTTTCGGATTTCATGGGCCGCTCCCACCGTCTTGTCGAGGAAAGGACGTCTAATCTTCCAAGCAGCCTAGCAGGCGGCTCGCTACTCCGAGCACCTGAACGCCTGCGTGTCGCTCCTGGCGAACGCGGTCGCTCCCTGCGCGTTGCCATGCCTCCAGGTCTCGCCGTCCGGGGCCGTGACGACGAGGTTGAACTCCAGAGTGGTAACGGGCGCTACGAAGACCCAGCGATGACCGTTGTGCTCGCAGCCGTCGAGGACCTTGACCAGCACTTCGGCGTTGCCCCGATCGAAGAACCAGAGCAAGCCGGCCTGGCCCGAGGCCCAGATGCCGCTCTTCGCCTGGCCCACCTCGCCGTCTGGGGTGCGGTAGCACATGCCGACCTCGTAGCCGCCGTCGAACTGGAGCAGCGTCGTCGCCGGCGTGCAGCCGGACGCCGGAGGAGGAGGGGTTGCTTCGTGGTCCACGCTCAGGCGCAGGAAGTACGCGGTAGCCGCCGTCTCAGCGTTCCATGAGCTCCAGGGGCCTTCCGCCGAGGACCGGTAGCGCCAGAAGTTCTTCGTGCCGCCCGGTCCGTTGCGATCCTCGGCGAAGCCCTTGCCACCGGAGTTCCGCCACTGCACGCCCAGCCATACGTCGCCGCCATCGAGCCGCTGCACGGTGACGTCGCCGCGGTTGACCACGCCACAGGTCCCCCGGCCTCTCGCCAAGCCGGAAATGGTGGCCGAGTATGCGGCCAACGGACTGCCGGGCCGCCCACCGGAGTCGCGGTAGAAGGTCAGAACGAAGGAAACGTCCGCGTTGTCGTCGTCCGGTTCCCGACCGAAACACGCCGTCACCGAAGCGACCGTGCCGGCGTCGGCCAGGCGGAACCGCTGCGCGTACTCCTGGTCATGCGCGCCGGTGATGCGAGTGAACGCCTCGGGCGTACCGTCGTCGTACCGGTACTCCGTCGAGGCGGGCGAGGCGATCCGGCTCGGGTCCGAGGCCGCCGCATCGGCCGGCCACGAGCCGGCCGCGTCAAGCAGGATCGAGTCGAGGGCCACCTTGCGGGCGGCTTCCTGGCCCAGGACATCCCCGCCGTAGATCCGGACCGAGGTTCCCGCCAACGGAACGCCTTCCTGCTGAGCCGCGACAGGCGGCGAGCCGGTCAGGGCGATCATCAGCAGAGCCAACCGAAAGATCGGTCGGCCAGGGCAGTTGCTTCGCTTCCCGTCAACGGAGTTGGACACGCTGTTTCCTCCTGTCGTTCTCCCTGGACCGCGGTCGCATGCGCCGGTCCTTCACCGCCGCCCTGGCGAGAACGACCGCCAGCTCGGCGCCGTTCACTTCGCGCCAAGCCGCCGAAGCGGTTCGTTTCCAGGGCTGGCCGGTCGGCCGGATTGCGGATCCTGCGGTAATCGATGGTCCGAAAACCGCCGGCAGAGTAGCAGCGCCCGTCGCCGGCGCCAACCGGGCCGACGCCCCAGGACTCCCGACAGCCTGCCGGTCAGCGCAACGCGCGCAACAACGAGCGGCAGCTCTCCCGGAGTCGGCGGGGATCGAGGGCCGAGACGACCGCCACCGCGTCGGCGCCGGCCTCGATGACGAGGGGCGCGCGCTCGGCATCGATGCCGCCGATCCCGATCAGCGGCTTCGAGGCGACCTCCCTGGCTTCGGCGACGCCGGCCAGGTCCACCACCGGGTCCGGGCGTTCCTTCGTCGTCGTTCCGAACACCGGGCCGATCGCCAGGGCGTCGACGGCCGGGTCGGCTTCGGCTTCCGCGGCCTGGGCCCGGCCGTGGGTCGAGCGGCCGATCCGACAAGCCGGCGGGATCGACAGGCGCGCCACGGCGGGCGGCAGATCGTCCTGGCCGAGATGGAGACCGACGCGGAGTCCGGCGCGTGGGCCGCTCGCCAGAAGCGCGGCCGCGACCGCCGCGTCGTCGTTGATCCACAGCAGGGGCGCGTCCTCGTCGGCACCGGCTGCCTCCTCACCGTCGCGGGCGCCAAACGCGTCCTCCTCGCCGCCGGAATCGGACGCTTCCTCGAACACCCTCGCCATCGCCTCGGCCAGCCGCCACAGGGCGAGATCCGGCACGCCCTTGGCGCGAAGCTGGATCCAGCGGACGCCGCAGTCGAGCAGGGTGTGGACCGCCCCGGCCACGGCCTCCGGCGCCGAGCCGAACAGGCCCGTATCGACGATCGCGTAGAGCCGGTTTGCCGGCGGCCTGAGCAACGGCCCTCGCCGCTTCGCCGTCGAAGCGGGCCGGACGTCTTCGCCGCCCGCGGCCGAGGTCGAATCCGGGTTCGTCGCGCGCCCGCGCCGGCCGTCGCTCATTCTCCGTCCAGCCGATCGAGGAAACCCGTGTCGAGTTCGGCGTCGGCGAACGGCCGCGACTCGACGATCCGCCGCATCAGCGGCAGCGTAGTGCGGATCCCCTCCACCTCGAACTCCCGGAGCGCCCGCGCCATCCGGGAGATCGCCTCCGCGCGGTCGGCGCCGTGGGCGACCACCTTGGCCAGCAGCGAGTCGTAGTGCGGCGGCATCTCGCCCCCCTCGAAGCCGTGACTGTCGACCCGGACGCCGGGACCCGCCGGCGGCCGGTAGCGGCGCAGCCTTCCCGGCGACGGCGCGAAGGTCTCCGGGTCCTCGGCGTTGATCCGGCACTCGATCGCGTGGCCCGAGGTCTCGATGCCGTCGGGCAGCCCCAGGGGCTCGCCGGCCGCGGCGACGATCTGGAGCTTGACCAGGTCGACGCCGGTCACCGCCTCCGTCACCGGATGCTCGACCTGGATGCGGGTGTTCATCTCCAGGAAGTGGAAGCGGTCGCCATCGACCAGGAACTCCACGGTACCCGCGTTGGAGTAGCCGACCCGCTTGGCGAGCCGCAGCGCCGCCTCGGCCAGCGACTGGCGGAGCTCCGGGCCGATCAAGGGCGCCGGCGCCTCCTCGAGCAGCTTCTGGTGGCGGCGCTGGATCGAGCAGTCGCGCTCGCCGAGCTGCACCGCGCGGCCGAAGGAATCGCCGAAGACCTGGACCTCGACGTGGCGCGGGCGCTCCACCAGGCGCTCCAGCATGAGCGCGCCGCTGCCGAAGGCGGCCTCCGCCTCGCTCGCGGCGGCGTCCAGCGCCGCTTCGAGACCGGTCCGGTCGCGGACCGCCCTCATTCCGCGGCCGCCGCCTCCCGCCGCGGCCTTCAGCATGAGCGGATAGCCGACCTCGGACGCCAGCGCCGCCGTCTCTTCGAGCGACTCCAGCGCCGGTCCGCCCGGCAGCACCGGCACGCCGGCCTCGATAGCGGCTTCGCGCGCCCTGGCCTTGTCGCCCATGGCGCGGATCGCGGCGGGCGAAGGACCGATCCAGGTCAGGCCGCAGCGTTCGACTGCATCGGCGAAGTCCGCGTTCTCGGCCAGAAAGCCGTACCCGGGATGGACCGCCTGCGCGCCCGTGATCTGCGCCGCGGCGAGCAGGTTCTGTTTGTGCAGGTAGCTCCCGGCGGGCGCCGGCGGCCCGACGCAGACAGCGTCGTCCGCGAGGCCCACGTGCAGGGCGTCCCGGTCGGCGGTGCTGAAGACGGCGACCGTCTCGACGCCGAGGTCGCGGCAGGCGCGGATGACGCGGACCGCGATCTCGCCCCGGTTCGCGACGAGGATCTTCCGGAACGGCCGCGCGGCGGGCGGGCTCACGAGCTGTCAGGTGCGGATGACGAACAGGGGCGCGCCGAACTCGACCGGATCGCCGTTCTCGGCCACCACGGAAGCGACCGTCCCGGACACGTCGGCCTCGATCTCGTTCATCAGCTTCATCGCCTCGACGATGCATACGACCTGGCCCTGCTCGACCCGGGCCCCGACCTCGACGTAGGGCGGCGAGTCCGGGCTCGGCGCAGCGTAGAAGGTACCCACGATCGGCGAGGTCAGTACGTGCCCTTCGATTGCCGGCTCTTCCGCCGCGGGCACCTCTTCCAGAGCCGAGGCCGGCGATGCCGCGGCCGCGTGTACCTCTTCCGGAGCCGGGGAAGGCGATGCTCCAGACGCTGCCGCCGTCGAGGCCGCCACTCCGCGGGGCGCGCCGGAACCGCCGCTCCGATCGCCGCCCACCCGCAGGTACACGCCGCCCGCCTGGTACTCGACCGAGAGATCCGAGCCGCCCCGGCGTTCCTCGGCCACGAAGCGGATCAGGGCCTGGACTTCCTCATTGCTCAACACGGTCCGAAACCTCCCGGGCGCGGATTGTAGCCCGCGGCGGAAGCGCTCCCAGGCGTTCGAGCGCTTCGCGCGCCCGCCGGTTGTCCGGTTCCGCCGAGAGCACCCGCCGGAAGATGGCGATCGCCTCGCTCCGGTGGCCCTGATCCAGGTACAGCTCGCCGATCGTCACCGTCGGCTTCGGCGAGATCGGGGGCTCCGCGGCGGCCACGGCCCGGCGGCCTACTGGCCCGTGACCTGAACGAACTTCGTCACCTCGTCCGATCCGAGCGAGTTCGTGGCCCGGAAGGCGACCGCGTAGGTCCCCGGCTCCGCGTAGGTGTGGGTCGGGTTCTGACGCGTGCTCGTGTTGCCGTCGCCGAAGTTCCACAGCCAGCTCGTCGTGCGGCCGTCCGTCGTGTCCTCGAAGGCGACCAGCAGGTTGCGGGTGCTGAAGGTGAAATCCGCCCGCGGCAGCCGCTGGATGCTGACGCTCACGTTCGTCGTGACCAGGCTGCCGCCGCCGGTGCCGACGTCGACGCCGACCTCGAAACTGTCGCCCGTCACCGTGTCGAGATCGCCCGGCGTGACGACGAGCCGGTCCGACGCGGTACCGTCCGCGCCGGTCGAGATCAGGCCGCCGCCCGAATCGAGCGTGCCGATCTCCGTGCGGAAGTTGACCTCCGCGTTCTCGAGCGGCTGCCCCCGGTCGTCGCGCACGATCGCCAGCAGGTCCGCCTCGCCGCCCGTCTCGGGCACGCTGTTCGGCGTCGCCTGCACGGTCACCGAGCCGGCCGACAGGCCGATCTGCACATCGACCGTCGCCGTCTCCGAACCGCCCGTGTTCGCCGACACCGTGGCGAGGCCGAACTGGCCGTTCCCCTCGAGCATCGCCAGCGCCTCGCCCCGGTCGTCCACGCCGACGCTGGACGGAATCGTCCCCAGCGTCGTCGTGAGCCGGACCAGGGTGCCCCGGCTGACCGGCGTTCCGTTCGGCCGCAGCGCCACGACCCGGATCTCCGCGCTCCCGTCCGAAGGGATGCGGTCCGGATTCGCACTGATCGTGATCAGCGTCCCCGACGGGGCCACCGGACTCGTCTTGTCGCACGCAACGAAGGCCGCCAGCAGCAGGCTGGCAGCCATGGCGGCTAACGTGAATCGGCGCCGAATCTCCATCTCTCGAATCAGTATACGAACGCTGCCGAAGAAGCGTCTAGGAACCACTGCCCGCGGGTGCCGCCACCTTGGATGGAGCTGGCCGGATCGGAGCCGGCCTGACGGCCGGCAGGTCTCTTCCGCCGCCTTCGGCGGCAGCGGGTCAGAAGACCCGCGCACCCAGCGGCCGACTTCCGGCCGCCTTCGGCGGCAGCGGGTCAGAAGACCCGCGCACCCAGTGGGCGCCTACCCGGTGGCCGAAGCCGACGGCGACGCTCCCTGCCGCCGCTTCACGGCGCGCACCGGCGACAGGTTCTCCAGCGACTCCCGCAGGCGGTTCAGGTGCTTGCGGTTGCGCACGTCGACGACGACGTCGATCGCCGCCTCGCCGGCGCCGCGGCTGTGGCTCTCGATGTGGCGGATGTTGCTTCCCTGCTTCGCGATCGCCTCGGTCACCTGCGCCAGCACGCCGGGCCGGTCGCGCGTCTCGATGACCAGGCTGACCGCGAACATCGAGTCGTAGCGGCGCGCCCACTCGACCTGGATCTCGCGCTCCGGGTGGTACAGCAGGTTGCGGACGTTCGGGCAGTCGATCGAGTGGACCGAAACGCCGCGGCCGCGGGTCACGAAGCCGACGATCTCCTCGCCCGGCAGCGGGCTGCAGCAGTTCGCGAAGAAGGCCAGCATGTCGTCCTCGCCCTTGACGACCAGCTTCGCCTGATCGCGCGGCATGACCTTGCTCACGGCGCGCCGCAGGCGGCCGGGCGCCTGGTCGCCGCGGCGCAGCCGCTCCGGCGGCAGCACGGCGCGCAGCACCGGCTTGACCGACCCGCGGCCGAACCCGAGGCGGCTGAACAGTTCGTCGATGCCGGACCAGCCCTCCGCGGCCACGAAGTCCGCCATCTCCTTCGACTCGAACACCCGCTTCGGGCTGACCCGGTAGCGGCGCAGCTCGCTGGCGAGCAGCGTCCGGCCGATTTCGATCGCCCGCTTCTTCTGCTCCGCGTTGATCCAGTGCCGGATCTTGCTGCGCGCCTTCGAGGTCGCGACGATGCTCAGCCAGTCCCGGCTCGGCTCCCGGTTCGGGTTCGTCGCGATCTCGACGATGTCGCCGTTCTTCAGTTCCGTCCGCAGCGGCATCAGCCGGCCGTTGACCCGAGCGCCGCTGCAGTGGTGGCCGAGTTCGGTATGGACCCGGTAGGCCAGGTCGAGCGGCGTCGCGCCGCGAGGGAACGAGAGCACGTCGCCCTTCGGCGTGAACACGTACACCTCGTCCGGGTACAGGTCGATCTTCAGCGCGTCCATGAAGGTGCGCGGATCGGGAGTTTCCTGCTGCCACTCCAGGAGTTGCCGCAGCCACGCGATGCCGGCGTCGTTCGCGTCCGGGTCGAACTGGCCCTCCTTGTAGCGCCAGTGGGCGGCGACTCCCTCCTCGGCCAGCAGGTCCATGGCCCGGGTCCGGATCTGGACCTCGAACGGCTGCCCCCCGCGCCCCACCACCGTCGTGTGCAGCGACTGGTAGAGGTTCGGCTTCGGCATCGCGATGTAGTCCTTGAACCGGCCCGGGATCGGGCGCCAGAGCTGGTGGACGACGCCGAGCGCGGCGTAGGTCTCCTTCAGGTCCTCGGTGATGATCCGGAAGGCCAGGAAGTCGTACAGCTCCGGGATGTCGATCTGGCGCTCGCGCAGCTTCCGGTAGATCGAGTAGTAGCCCTTCACCCGGTGGCTGATCTCGCCCTCGATGTCCGCCTTCCCCAACCCCTCGCGCAGCCGCTCGGCCACCCGCTTCATCGTCCGCCGCGCCCCCCGGATCCGCTCGTCGAGCTGCCGGCGGATGTCCTCGTACTGGTGGGGGTGAAGGTGCCGGAAGGCGAGGTCCTCGAGGGAGTGCTGTATGCGGGACATTCCCAGCCGGTGCGCCAGCGGCGCGTAGATCTCCAGCGTCTCCCGCGAGATGCGCCGCCGCTTCTCCGCCTCCAGGTGGTCCAGCGTCAGCATGTTGTGGAGCCGGTCGACCAGCTTGACGACGATCACCCGCAGGTCGCGCGCCGAGGCCAGGATCAGCTTGCGGAAGCTCTCGGCCTGGACCTCGTCGCTGTGGACGTACTCGTGGCGGCCGATCTTCGACACGCCGTCGACGAGGTCGGCTATCTCGGCCCCGAACTCGGCCGCCAGGTCCTTCTTCGTCGCGCCGGTGTCCTCCAGCACGTCGTGCAGCAGCCCCACGGCGACGCTGGTCTGGTCGAACTTCAGTTCGGCCAGCATGTGGGCCACGCCCAGCGGGTGGCTGATGTATGGCTTGCCCGAGCGCCGCGCCTGGCCCCGGTGGGCCAGTTCGGCGAAGTCGTAGGTGCGGCGCAGCCAGCCCTCGTCGCAAGCGCGCTCGTTCTCCTGGAGGCGGCTCAGAACGTCGGCGATGCCCACGTCCCCGGGCTCGCGCAGCGGCGCCGGATCCCGAGGTCCTTCAGCAGCCTGAGCCATCGCCTCGTCCTGGTTCCCTCCCTACGCGGCGGCCGCCCTCTTCTCGCGCCGCGCCCGGCCGAACGTGGTCTCCCAGATCAGCACGATCGGGCTCGCGACGTAGATCGACGAGTAGGTGCCGACGAGGACGCCGACCAGCAGCAGGAAGGAGAACCCGCGGATGACGTCGCCGCCGAGGACGAACAGGCAACCGACCGCGACCAGCGTGGTGCCCGAGGTCAGCGCGGTGCGCGACAGCGTCTGGTTCAGGCTCCGGTTCAGCACGTCGACCAGGGCCTCCCGCCGGTTCCGCCGCAGGTTCTCGCGCACCCGGTCGAAGACGACGACCGAGTCGTTGACCGAGTAGCCGATGACGGTCAGGAACGCCGCCACCGTCGTCAGGTTGAACTCGTAGCCCGCGAAGGCGAACAGGCCCAGGCAGACGGCGACGTCGTGGGCGAGGGCGACCAGGGCGCCGATGCCGAAGCGCAACTCGAACCGGAACCAGATGTAGGTCAGGATGCCGGCCAGCGAGAAGGCGATCGCCAGCAGGCCCTTGCGCCGCAGTTCGCCGCCGATCTGCGGCAACACGCTGTCGCTCGACTGGACCGCGAAGTGGCCGAGGGTCGCCTCTTCCCGGATCGTCGCCAGGGCCGCCGCGCTGAGCGCTTCGCCGGGCTCGATCTCGGACAGGTCGCGGATCATCCCTTCGGCCCGGCGCCGGGCCATGACCTCGGCCGCCGCCTCCCGGTAGTGCTCCCGGGCGCCGATGTCGTCGCCCGTCGCCCGCATGCCGTCCGGGTCCGCGCCGAGCAGCATCGAGGCGAGCGCCTCGGTGCCCTGCCGGTTCAGGTCGAAGCCGCCGACGTCGCTGTTGTAGCGCCGCTGCAGCACCTCCTCGACCCGGGAGGCGCTGCTCCGCTCCTCCTCGTCGTCGGCGACCGGCGTCTTCAGGATGATCGAGTTGTCCCCCTCCTCGCCGAACGCCTGGATCGAGGCGTTCTCGATCCCCGCCTCCTGCAGCAGCCCGCGGAGTTCCTGGACGTCGGGCGGCTCGCCGAACTGCACGATCATCTGGGTGCCGCCGGCGAAGTCGATCCCCAGGTTCAACTGGCGGCTGAAGATGTAGCCCAGCGAGGCGATCACGACGATCGCGGACAGGGTCAGGCACACGCGCCGCGCGCGCATGAAATCGAAACTCGTGTTGCGGAAGAACTCCATCGACGGTCCCTCAGATCGACAGGCGCTCGACGCGGCCCGAGCGCGACAGGACCAGGTCGAAGAGCAGACGGCTGTTGAAGACGGCCGTGAACACGGAAGCCAGGATGCCCACGGTCAGGGTCACCGCGAAGCCGCGGATCGCGCCGGTGCCGAAGTTGATCAGGAAGATGGCGGCGATCAGCGTCGTCAGGTTCGCGTCGAGGATCGACGACCACGCCTTGCCGAAGCCCGAGACGACCGCCGCCTTGACCGTGCGGCCGTTGTGCAGTTCCTCGCGGATCCGCTCGAACACGAGCACGTTCGCGTCCACCGCCATGCCGATCGTCAGGATCAGCCCCGCGATCCCCGGCAGGGTCAGGGCGGCGCCGAAGTAGGCGAGGACGCCGAACACCAGCACGAAGTTGAGCCCCAGGGCCACCATCGCGTTGATGCCCGAAGCCTTGTAGACGACCAGCATCGCGAGGATCACCAGTACGATGCCGAAGACGAAGGCGCGCGTGCCCTGGTCGATCGAGTCCTGCCCGAGCGACGGGCCGACCGCCTGCTGCTGCAGGTAGTTGATCCCCGCGGGCAGGGCGCCCGAACGCAGCACGGTCGCCAGGTCCTCGACCTCCTGCTGCGTGAAGTTGCCCCGGATGACCCCGGAGTCGGAGATCCGGCCCTCGATGATCGGCGCCGACTGCACCTTGCCGTCCAGCACGATCGCCAGCGGCCGGCCGATGTTCGCGCCGGTCCAGTCCTCGAAGATCTGTGCCCCTTCGTGGGTCAGCGAGAAGTTGACCACCGGCTCCTGGAACTGGCCGATGCCGGCCCGCGCCGTCTTCAGGTCGCGGCCGGTGATGACTGGCCGCCGCTCGAGCGCGTAGTAGGCCTGACCGACCACCGCGCCGTTCTCGTCCCGCTGGTCCTGGGCGGCGATCTCCAGGTCCTCGGGCAGCGTGCCGCCGTAGCGGTCGAGAATCTCCTGGCGGTCGAACGCCGCGCCCCCGGCCTCCGGGTAAACGGCAAGCCGGAACTCGAGGAAGGCGGTGTTCCGGATCAGGTTCTTCACCCGCTCCGGGTCGTCGACGCCCGGCAACTGGACGACGAGCCGGTTGCTGCCCAGGCCCTGGCGCTGGATCACCGGCTCGGCGACCCCGAACTCGTCGACCCGGTTGCGGATCGTCTGCAGGGCCTGGTCGATCGCCTGCTCGCGGATCGTGTTCACCTCGTCCGGCCGGCGCTCGAAGACGACGTCCTCGCCGCTGCGGCGCCAGGTCCAGTACGGCAGCGTCTCCTCGATGATCGTGGGCAGCAGGCCGTCCCGGTCGGCGGGCAGGCCGGAGAGCCGGAACCGGACCGGCGTCTCGGTGACGGCGGTCGTTCCCTCCGCGCCCTTCTCCTCGAGTTCCTGGACCAGGCTGTCCATGTCCTTCTGCGCCTCGGCCCGCAGCGCGTCGTCGGTCAGCACCTCCAGCAGGAGGTGGATGCCGCCGCGGAGGTCGAGGCCCAGATTGATCGAGTCGGCGAGCGGAAAGGCCGAGAACGCGCAGGCCCCGACAACCGCGACGACGACCGCGCCCCGCCAGAGCAGGTTCCGGTTCATGACTTCGCCTCCTCCGCCAGACCGGTGATCGAGGACTTGGTGACCTTCACCCTGACCCCGTCGGCTATCTGCAGGATGACGGTGGTCGGCTCGGTCGACACGACGTCGCCGAAGACCCCGCCCTGGGTGAGGACCCGGTCCCCCTTCTTGAGCGCCTCGACGGTCGCCTGGAGCTGCTTGCGCCGGCGCCGCTCCGGGGCGATCAGCAGAAAGTAGAAGATGGCGCCGATCAGGATGAGCGGCAGAAACTGGATGAGACCCGAGGGCGCGGCGCCCGCGGCCACAAACAGTGCGAAGTCAGGAATCATCTCTGGTGCTCCCAGCAGCGTGCTCGGTTTGGCGTCGGGCCGGTCAGGCGGCCCGCACCGCAGGGCGTACCCTATCGCCGTTCGGCCTCCGGTTCTCCCTCCGGGCCGGCGGCGGGCATTCGGGCCGCCGCGAAGTCCGCCAGGGCGCCGTTCCCGATGGCCCCCCGCAGGCCGGCCATGAAGTCGAGGAAGAAGCGCACGTTGTGCTCGGTCGCCAGCACCTTGCCGGTGATCTCGCCGCAACGGAAGAGGTGGTGCAGGAAGGCGCGGCCGTGCCGGCGGCAGACCGGGCAGGCGCAGGCCGGGTCCACCGGACGCGGGTCGTCCCGGTAGCGCGCCTTCTTGATCCGGACGATGCCGGCCGACGAGAACAGCGTGCCGTGGCGGGCGTTGCGGGAAGGCAGCACGCAGTCGAAGAGGTCGACGCCCTGGCGTACGGCGTGGAGGATGTCCTCCGGGGTGCCCAGGCCCATCAGGTAGCGGGGACGGTCCTCCGGCAGCGCCGGCGCGACCCAGGACACCGCCCGGCGGCCCAGTTCCCGGTCCTCGCCGACGCTGACGCCGCCGATCGCGTAGCCGTCGAACGGCAGGCCGGCGATGTCCTCGGCGGCCCGGCGCCGCAGGTCCTCGAAGAAGCTGCCCTGGACGATGCCGAACAGGCCCGCGGCGCCGGCGCCGGCGCCGGCGCCGACGGCCGCGCCGCGGCGGTCGAGGGAGCGCCGCGCCCACAGGTTCGTCCGCCGCAGCGCCTCGGCCGCCGCTTCACGCTCCACCGGCCAGGGCGGGCACTCGTCGAGCACCATCGCGGTGTCGACGCCGATCCGTTCCTGGAAATCGACCACCCGCTCGGGCGTCAGTTCCACCGTGCCGCCGTCGTGCGGGCTGCGGAAGGTGACACCCGCATCGTCCACCCGTCGCAGGCCGGCCAGGCTGAACACCTGGTAGCCGCCGCTGTCCATCGCCAGCGGGCCGTCCCAGCCGACGAAGCGGTGGAGACCGCCGAGACCGGCGATCCGCTCCGCGCCGACCCGCTCCAGCAGGTGGAACAGGTTCGTCATCAGGATCCGCGCCCCGGCCGCCGCCAGCGCGTCCTGGCTCAGGCCCTTGACCGCGCCGAGCGTGCCGACCGGCATGAAGGCCGGGGTCTCGACCTCGCCGTGAGGCGTGGTCAGGCGGCCGCGGCGGGCGAGCCCGTCGCGGGAGACGACGCGGAACCGCAGGCGGCCGTTCAGTTGAGGTCGATCTCGGTGACTTCGACGTCGTCGGGCAGCGCCAGGACGAACTCCGAGTCGTCGATCGGCTCGTTCAGGACCACATCCTCGAGGGTGACGAGCCGTTCGTCGCCGCTGGCGTGGACGATCCTGAACTGCCGGGGCAGGAAGTTCTCCGGGTCGATCCAGAGGTCGATCTGCTTCACTCGCTTCTCGACGCTCCGGTAGTCCGGCGTCAGGTGCAGGTAGTAGGGGTCCCCCTCCTTCTCGGGGAACTCCGCCTGCACGGCGAAGTACTTCATCAGCGTCTCGAGGTTGCCGGCCGGCCCCATGTACTCCAGCACCTGCTCCGACAGCCGGCCCACCGCCGTCCTCCTGGCCGTGCCGAGATCGACGTACCAGGTGATCGCCACGTCGCCGTGGACGGCCATGACGACCGGCTTCGGCTCCACGATCTCCCACCGCAGCGCGTCCGGCGGCCGGTAGCGGAACCAGCCGCGGCCCTCCTCCGGCGCCAGCAGCAGCTCGCCCTCCATGCGCTGGATCAGGCGCGCCTGCAGGGTCACGATCCGGTTCTGCTCGTACTTCACCCGCTCGACCAGCCGGTCGAGTCGCTCGCGCAGACCGAGCCCTTCGGTCGCCGGGTCGAGCGGCGCGGGCGGAGTGTCCGGCGACTGGGCGTGGAGGACGGCGGCCGCCATCGGGGCGAGCAGCAGTCCCGCCAGCCACGGCGCGAGTGATGGGCGTTTCTTCATCGCTGCGAACCGGCGTGGGCGACCGTAGAGTAGCAACCGTGGCGACGCTGTCCTTCAGAGACCCGATTCACGGCTTCATCGAGGCCGACGAGCTCGAGGCGGCGCTCGTGCGCACGCGGCCGCTGCAGCGCCTGCGCTCCATCCGTCAACTCGGCCTGACCCACCTCGTGTTCCCCGGCGCCGAGCACAGCCGCTTCGGGCACGCCCTGGGCACGATGCACTTGGCCGGTCGCGTCTACGACACCCTCGCGAAGGCCGAAGGCACGCCGCTCGAACCAGGTCCGGCGGCGCCCGCCCGCCGCCTGGTGCGGGCGGCGGCATTGCTCCACGACCTCGGCCACGCCCCCTTCAGCCACTGGGCCGAGGACCTGTTCGAGGACGGGATCGACCACGAGGAGATGAGCCGGCGCCTGCTCGCCGGCGACGAGATCGGCGCGGCGTTCGAGGAGCATGGCAACGGGATCGAGGCCCGCGACGTGATCCGCCTGCTCGCCGACGACCTCGACGGGCCGGAGCGGTTGCTGTCGCCGATCGTCTCCGGCGAACTCGACGTCGACAAGATGGACTACCTCCTGCGGGACTCCCTGTTCTGCGGCGTCCGCTACGGCAACTTCGACCTCGACCAGGTGATCGCCACCGTCCGGCCGCTCACCGACGGCGCCGGCGTCGACCACCGGCTGGGGATCGACGCCGAGGGCCTGCACGCGGTCGAGGGCCTGATCCTGGCCCGCTACTACATGTTCACGCAGGTCTACTTCCACGTCACCGGCAAGGCGCTGGAGCTCCACCTGAACGAGTGGCTGCACGAGAAGGGAGTCGCCTGGAGCAGCGACCCGGAGCGCTTCCTGGCCGACGACGACGGCGAAATGATGACGAGGATGCGCCGTTCGGACAGCCCGCACGCCCGCGCCATCACCCACCGCGCCCACTTCCGGCTCGCCCACGAGACCGGCGAGCACCTGGACGCCGACGAGAAACGTGCGTTCGAGGAGCGGCTCGACCCGCTGCTCGAACGCTACGGCAAGGACGTCCTCGTCTCGAACTCGGCCAAGGACCCGCACCGCCTCGGCCGCGGCCGGGTGCCGGTCCGCCAGAACGGAGGGAAGCTCGTGCCGCTCGAGGAAGCGAGCCACTTCGTGCGCCACCTGCGACGCATCGACCGCTACCGGGTCTACTGCGGCGACGCCGTCTACGACGAAGTCCGGCGCGCGCTGAGCGCCTGATCCGCACCGGGTGCGCGGGTCTTCCGACCCGCACCGGGTACGCGGGTCTTCCGACCCGCTCAGGCGAACGCACTGGGTGCGCGGGTCTTCCGACCCGCTCGCCGCCGCAGGCGGCAGAAAACGCGCCGGCCGAAAGGCCGGCGCCGCTCGGGTCAGCGCGGCCGCGAAGGACCGACGAGCACGTCGTCCCGGGCGGCGGGGTGCGGCAGGCGCGCTTCGGCCCCGGCGCGAAGGCGGGCCGCGAGCCGCGCGATGGGCCGTCCCTCCCGCTCGAACTTCGCCTCGTAGTTCGTCCGCGGCCCCTCCGGCCAGCCGCCGTCCACGCGGTCGACCTCCACCGCCGGATGCAGGGCCAGCGTCTCCGCCACCGCCTCGCCGTACTCCAGGTGATCGGTCGCGAAGAACAGCCGGCCCCGGGACGGATCGAGCAGCGACAGCACGAGGTCGACGGTGCGCGGGTCGAGCAGCCGCCGGCGGTGGTGCCGGCTCTTCGGCCACGGATCGGGGAAGTAGACGTGGACCGCGCGCGCCATGCCCGCCGGCAGCAGGGTCGCGATGAGGTACAGCGCCTCGCCGCGCAGCAGCACGACGTTCGAGAGGCCGCGCGCCGCCGCCCGCCGGGCCGCCAGCCGGAAGTACTTCGACGCCATCTCCACCCCCAGGAAGGGCCGGGGCGCGGCGGCGGCCGCCGAGGAGAGGAGGAACCGGCCCTTGCCGAAGCCGAGTTCGACTTCCCAGTCCGAGCGTTCCGCGAACGCCGACCGCAACTCGGCCCGGCAGGAGGCGAGGTCGCGGAAGCCGGCGCCGAACTGGCCGCCAATCGGTGCCGCTTCGCGGCGCGCACCTCCGGCCGCCTCCGGCGGCAGCGGGTCAGAAGACCCGCGCACCGACAGGGCGGCCAGTTCGGCGCCGGGCCAGACGAGGACGGGCGGCGCGCTCAGAGGAGGTCCCGCCGGTCCAGGGCGCGGAGGCGCTCCACCACTTCGCGCACCTCCTGGGCCCGCTCGCGCGGCACGACCAGGACGGAGTCGCCGGTCCGCACGACGGCGAGACCTTCCACGCCGACGACCGCCACCGTCCCTTCCTCCGCGAACAGCAGGTTGTCGCGGGCGTCGACGGCGATCGCGTCGCCCACCGTCCGGTTGCCGTCTCCATCCGGCGGCAGCGCCTCCGCCAGCGACGCCCAGGAGCCCAGGTCGTTCCAGCCGCAGTCGGCGACGACGCAGCCGATCGAGTCGAGCCGCTCCATCAGCCCGTAGTCGATCGAGACCGACTCGAGGCCCGCGTAGATCTCCCGGCGGAGCGCCGCGTCGAGATCCTCAGCCACCAGCCGCTCGATGCCGGCGGCGAGCTCCGGCAGGTGCTCGCGGTAGAGATCGAGCAGCACCGTGCCCCGAAACAGGAAGATGCCGGCGTTCCAGAAGTGGCGGCCGCCCTCCACGAAGCGCGCCGCCTTCTCCGCGTCCGGCTTCTCCGTGAACCGCACCACGCGGTTCACCTCGCCCGGAGCCGCCCGGGCCGCCTCCGCAGGCGCCGGGAACTGGCGGTCCACCGGGTGCGCGGGTCCTCCGACCCGCTCAGGCGAACGCGCCGGGCGCCGGCCCGGCCCCGCTTCGGCCAGCTCCAGGTAGCCGTACCCGGTCTCCGGCCAGGCCGGCGCGATGCCCACGGTGACCACGTCGTACTCGCCGCGCTCCACCGCCGCGGCGCCGCGGCGGAGCGCCTCGCGGAACGCCTCCTCGTCGGCCACCCAGTGGTCGGACGGCATGACCGCGATCACGTCCCACCGCGCCGCCTCCGGCATCGACCGCACCGCCCAGCCGATCGCCGGCGCCGTGTTCCGGCCGCTCGGCTCGCCCAGGATCCGCGAAGGGTCGAGACCGGGCAGTTCGGCGGCGACCGCGGCCGCGAGCTCCTCGGTGGTGCAGACCCAGATCCCGCCGCTGCCGCACAGCGGCTCGACCCGGCGCGCGGTCGCCGCCGCCAGCGAACCGCCGCCCAGCAGGTCGAGGAGCTGCTTGGGGCGGCGCCGGCGGCTCAGCGGCCAGAAGCGGGAACCGATGCCGCCGGCCAGGATCAGACCGATCATCCGAGGCTCCGTCGGCGACGCTCAGTCGCCGGCCGTGCCCGCGTGCCAGATCGCGACCTCGTCCAGCGACTTGCGCCGCAGGTCGGGCACCTCGCAGTCCGGCGCCGGATAGCCGACCGGGAACAGGATGTACGGCTTCTCGTTCCGCGGGCGCTCGAGGATCTCGCTAAGGAACGCCATCGGGCTCGGCGTGTGGGTCAGCGTGGCGAGCCCCATCCGGTGCAGGGCCGCGATGAACAGGCCGCAGGCGATGCCGACGCTCTCCTTGACGTAGTAGTTCTTCCGCTTGGCGCCGTGCTCGTCGAAGCCGTGAAGCTCGGCGAACACGACGACGATCCACGGCACCGTGGTCAGGAAGGGCTTCCGCCAGTCCGTGCCGAGCGGCTTGAGCGCTTCGAGCCACTCGTCCGGCATCCGCCCGCCGAGGTAGCTGTGCTTCTCCTCCGCCTCCGCCGCTTCGCGGATCCGCGCCTTGACCTCCGGGTCGCCGACGGCGACGAACCGCCACGGCTGGCGGTGCGCCCCGGACGGCGCGGTCGAGGCCGCCTCGATCGCCCGCTCGATCAGGCGGCGCGGCACCGGTTCATCGGTGAAGAACCGCACGCTCCGGCGGCCGTCGAACTCCTCGAAGACGGCGTCGGCGCGGCGCTCCATCTCGGCCGGCGCCACGCGCTCGGGCCGATAGGGCACGAACGCCGGCTCTTCAGCCACCCGCGCGCTCGAGTTCGTCCTCGACCACCTCGGCCAACTGTTCGTAGGCGACCGCCCCGGCCAGCGGCCGGCCGTTGACGAACAGCGCCGGCGTCCCGTTCACGCCGGCCTCGACGCCGGCGCGCCGGTCGGCGTGTACCCGGTCGGCGACGCCTTCCCGCTCCAGGCAGGCCGCGAACGCCTCGGCGTCGAGCCCCGTCCGGGCCGCCTTGTCCTTCAGGTCGTCCGCGGTCAGGGCGTCCTGCTCCTCGAACATCAGGTCGTGCAGTTCCCAGAATGCGCCGAGCTCCTGGGCGCAGACGCCGGCCTCGGCGGCGGCCTGGGCGTTCGGGTGGATCGCGTGCAGCGGGAAGTGGCGGAACACGAGCCGTACCCGGTCCGGGTACTCCTCCAGGATCCGCTCCAGCGTCGGCAGCACCCGCTTGCAGTACGGGCACTCGAAGTCCGACCACTCGACGATCGTCACCGGCGCCGACGCCGCGCCGCGCGCCGGGCCGCCGGCCTCCTCGACCTCGAGCCGGTACGGGTCGAGCAGGTACTCGATGTCGTGGCCGTCCTCCAGGGCCTCGACGAACCGCTGCTGCGCCATGAACGCGCGCACCTGGGGCTCGATCTCCTCGCGGTCGCCCCGGATGCGGCCCTCGTTCTCAGTGAAGAAAGCGTCGACGTCCTCGTCCGTCAGGCCGGCTTCGAGCCGCTCCATCTCCGCCGCCTGCCAGTCGGCGGCGGCGAGGCCCGCGCTCTCCGCGCCGGCCTGGAGCAGGCGGTCGCGCACGATCCCCTCGAGCGTCCGCTCGATCAGTCCGTGGCGTTCCGAGGCGGCCTGCAGCTCGCACTGGATGAGCTGCTCCTCCAGTTGATCCAGTTGCGGGGCAGCCTGTTCGAGCGCCTCGCCGTAGCCGATGTCCACGCCGTCCAGCCGCGCCGCGACACGCTCCTCGACCGGATCCTCCTGGGCCGCCGCCCCGGACCCCGGCCGCAGGACCAGGAAGCCGATGACCGCCAGCAGCGCCGCGTAGAGCGCCAGGTGCAGCGCCCAGACGGGCCGGTTCTTGTGCTCGGAAGTGTCTGTGCTCAAGGGTCGCCTCCTCTTCCGCGAGGACTCTACCGGAGCCACTGGGTGCGCGGGTCTTCCGACCCGCCGCTGGGTGCGCGGGTCTTCCGACCCGCATGCCGCCGAAGGCGGCGGAAAACAACGTCGCCGGCCTTTGGCCGGCGGCATTCTTTCCGGGCTACGCCGCTTCGCGGCTTCGCCCGAAGCGGGTCGGAAGACCCGCGCACCCAGCGCACCCAGCAGCCGTCAGGGCGGTCCCATCAGCGCGTTGACGGAACTCTCGAACCCCGTCTCCGGCCGGTCGGGCCGCAGGCGGCGAACCGCCAGGCCTTCGACGATCCGCCGCGGCTGGATGTAGCGCTCCCGCAACCGGTGGGCGTCCAGCAGGTCGGCCGCGAACGCCAGCGCCGCCGCCCGGTCGCTGCGGTCGTCGAGCGCGCCGGCCGCCTCGGTCACGGTGGCCGCCATGCGCGTCCAGCCCTGGCGCGCCCGAACGTCCTCCAGCGCCTTGCCGCCGACCTCGACCAGCCGGTCGGTCAGAGCGGACACCCACGGCGCGAACCCGTCGCCGTCCGGCCGCTGCCGCCAGTGGGCGACGAGTTCCGCCGTCCGCCCGTCGTCCACCGCGGCCCGGTCGCCGCCAAGGTAGACCGTCAGCGAACGACTCCGCAGCGTGGGCAGAAGCTCCTGGGCGGACGCCGCCAGCAGGAGGAAGTGCCTGGGCGTGCTGCCGACCGGTTCCTCCAGGGTCTTGAGCAGCACGTCCGCGGCGTTGACGTTCAGCGTGTTCGCCTCCGCGATCACGAACACCTGGCCCCGGGCCTCGTACGGCGACATCTGGGCCGAGCGCACGACCGGCCTCACCATGTCGACGACGATGTCCCGCTTGCCGGGGGGCCGCTCCAGCAGCAGGACGTCGGGATGCGATTGCCGGACTCCCACGTCGCCCGCGTCGCCGGCCTTGCCGCGCTTCTTCTCCGACGGCGCCTTCGCGCGCGCCTCGCTCGCGTACCGGTCGGGGTCGATCCGCCGGCAGTGCGTGCACTCGCCGCACGGCCGCTCCTCCGGCGCGCGCTCGCAGAGCAAGGCCCGGCCAAGCCGGAACGCAAGGCCGCGCCGCTCGTCCGCCGTACCGCCCGAGACGATCACCGAGGGATAGAGACGGCCCTCCGCCGCGAGCCGCGGCAGCTCGTCCGCAGCGCCACTCATGCGCCCGCCAGACGGACTCGCAACGGCACCAGCAGGTCGACCAAGGCAGCTTCGACCTCCCGCGCAACGACCTCTACCGAAGCAGCCGCGTCGATGACGCGGAAACGGTCCGGGTCGGCAGCAACCCGGTCCTTGTAGGCGGCATCCACGCGATCGTAGAACTCCAGACTCTCTCGATCGATGCGGTTTCTCTGCCTGATACCGGGCAGCAGCAACTGAGAGCCTTCGCCGCGACGCCGTTGCGCCACTACCGCCGGCAGGTCAAAGAAGAGCGTGCGGTCGGGTGTCCGGCTGCCGGTAACCAGCAGGTCCATATCGGAGATGAGATCCAGAGGCACGCCCCGACCGCCGCCTTGGTAGGCATAGGTGGAATCGGTGAAGCGGTCGCACAAGACCACTTCTCCAGCGGCGATGGCTGGCTCGATCACCTCCGCCAAGTGCTGGTGTCGACTCGCGAACATCAGAAGCAACTCGACCACGCCATCGGCCAACGCTGCGTCCGTTGCCAGGACCACGCGACGCAGCTGCTCAGCGAACGGCGTGCCGCCCGGCTCGCGGGTGACGACGTGGTCGATGCCCCGGCGATCGAGGTTCGCCGCCACGCGTTCGAGCTGAGTCGACTTGCCGCTGCCGTCGAGGCCCTCGAAGGTGATGAACAGGCCACTCATTCGGGGTCATGGTAGCCGCGCCCGGAAGCGGCTACCGAAGCGATCGGAACCTCGACGAAAGTCAGACGCCCGTGAAGCGCAGTGCCGCGAACAGGAGGCCAGCCGTAGCCGCTGCGACTCCGATCGCCCACCGTACGAGACGGAGTTCCAAGTCCTTCAGTTCCGCCTGCAGGTCGGGCCTGGTGACGAGACCTTCGGCAACCGCGGCACGGATGGTGTTGGTAACCGCCTCGGCCTGGGCCGAGTCCATCCCCGCGGCCTCCAGTTCACGGGCTGCGGCGAGGGTGTCGAACGTGGTCGTGTTCATGATCGGGCCTCGAAGAAGCTCCTGACGGCGCCCGGGGCGCAGACCCGCCAAGACGCCTCATCCTATGGCATCCGATCGGGACTCCGCAGCCGTGGCCACCTGCGCCGCAACTCCGCCGCGTCGAGCCCGAGGCGCGCGGCGATCCGGACCGACCGCCGTTCCATGTCTTCCAGGTCGACCGGGTAGGCGTTGCGGCGACGCGGGTCCAGGAGGCCGATCAGGTTCCAGCGCTCGATCACGCCGCCGACCCACTCCGCCGGCGACCCGCTCCCACCGCCGGATGCCGACCGCTCGTCCAGCGCCTCGAACAGACGGCGACGACGGTCGTCGGCGCCGAGAAAGCCCCGCCAGCACCAGCCCTCGGGCGGAGCGTCGAGCAGACGCTGCCGCAGCTCGTCGAAGGAGGCGGCCGCGAAGTAGACCATTGCCGCGGGCGTGAACCGGTCCATCGCCGGCATCAGCCGGTAGGCGGCGGCGAGCAGCCGGTCGATGTGGTTCGCCTCGGCGGCGACGAGCCGCCCGTAGCGCTCCAGGTCGCCGGCCGCCGGCAGGCCGTTCCGGCAGAGATCGGCCACCCGCTCCACCGCCAGCAGGCTCCAGGCGATGCCGGTCGAGAACATCGGGTCCGCGAAGGCGTAGCTGTGCGGCAGGAGCAGCCAGCCGCGGCCCGCGGCGAGATCGCGGCGCCAGGCGACGTTCGACCGCGCCGCCACCGGGCGCAACGGCGCGCTGTCCGCGAACTGGACAGCCAGCGACGGGTAGCGGTCGAGCAGCCCGGCGAAGACGGCCTCGGGCGCGCCGGGGAGATCCTCGGTCAGCAGGAAACCCGCGCTCACCGTCCCGTCGTCGAACCGGAGCTGGTACATCCAGCCCTCCTCCAGCAGGTGGTGCGAGGCGCTCCAGCGCTCGGGGAACGGCGAGGCCGGCCAGCCGGCGACGCGCTCGAACGGCGCCGGCCGGTTCTCGCGGGCCTCGCGCCGACCCGGGCCGGCCTTCGGCCGCTCGCCGCCGCCGCCGAACGGCGCCACGCCGGAGAAGTGCGAGTAGACGAGGCTCGTCTGAAGCCGCGGCGCCACCGCCCGCGCGCCCAGACCGGCGGCCAGCGGCGAGCCGCCGGTCGCATCGACCAGGAGTCCCGCCTCGACGATCCGGCCGCCGGCCCGAATGCGGACCGCACCGTCCCGCGCGCCGCGGGTACCCGGGTGGCCAACGAGACCTTGCCGTGCGTCGGGGCCGGCCGGGAGGCGGACCGCACCCTCCCGCGCGCCGCCCCCGTCCGCGACGATCTCGACCGGCGTCTCTTCCCGGCAATCCACGCCCTCGGCCCGGGCCCGCTCGAACAGGAAGCGGTCGACGTCGGCGCGCAGCCACTGGTTGTCCGCCGCGTCGTCGTCGGGCGAAGCCGCCACGACCAGCCGCCGGTCGCTCGACGGCCCCGGCGAGAAGACCTCGCCCGGTTCGTGGGAGTAGAAGCAGAAGCCCCGCTTGAGCCCGCGACCGACCGCGGGCAACCGGCGGCGCCAGCGGCCGTGGGCGGCGAGGTCCCAGAGGTCCTCGAAGCCGTAGCGCACCGCCAGGCGCTCGAGCGCCAGGTTGGCGAGCGGCGTCGACGACTCGCCGAGCGCGAACCGCGGATGGCGGCCCCGCTCCAGCAGGAGCACGTCCCGGCCTTCGGCATGGAGCGCCCGCGCCAGGATCGAGCCAGCGAAGCCGCCCCCCGCGATGACGACCTCGCGGCGCTCAGCCATCGCAGTCGTCACACACCGTCCGCCGGGGCGCACTCGTGCGGTTCATCTCCCGGATCGCCGCGACCCGCTCCTCCCGGCATGCCTCGCAAGCCGAGGGGACCTGGTCGAGGTCCCACGGGTCGACCTGCACCGCCACGCCCGCACCGGCGACCTCCGCCGCGCCCGCCAGACACTCCTCCAGCAGCGCCAGATCGGGCGGCTCGAACCGCCCCAGCCGCTGCAGCCGCTCCAGTTCCCCGTTGCCGCCCCGCACCGGGATCAGCGCCACCGACCGCGCGCCCGCGCGCGCTGCATGCCGCACGCTCGCGACCGTCCACTCCGCCTGCTCCTCCGCGCGCACGAAGGGCACGCCGACGAGGACGAACACGCGAAGATCCACGCCGTCCGCACGCAGGCGCCCGGCGGCCCGGTCGAACTGCTCCAGGGTCAACTGCTTGCCCAGCCGGGCAAGCGCCTCCGGATGCGCCGTCTCCAGGCCCATCGCCACCTCAAGCTGGCCCGGCAGCAAGTCGGCGAAGCGCCGCACGCGCTCGTCCACGAGCCGCGGGTGGCACTCGACCACGACCCGCCGGAACGGCGCCGCCAGCCGGGCGATCGGTTCCAGGTCCGTCTCGGGCACCGCCCGCGGGTCGAAGAAGTTGCTCGCGTTGTAGAGCTTGAGCTGGTCGCAGCCGTCGAGCCCCGCATCCCGGAGCAGGGCGGGAAGCCGCTCCAGCGCCGCTCGCAACTGCGCCGGCAGCGCCCCGGCCGGCGTCGCTCCGTCGATCGTGTAGCGCCACAGGTCGCAGAACACGCAGGTGAAGGGGCACTCCGCGCCGGTCAGGAAGACGGTCGCCGACGGGACGGACTCGCCGTCCGGGCCGCGCTCCGCCTCGACCGTCACGCCCTGGGGCCGCCAGGGGTCGTGAATCGGCTTCGGCGGGCGGAGCGCCCGGACCTCCGCCGCGCTCAGCGCAGACGCAGCATCAACGCCCACATGAACCGGACACGACTTCTCGCCAGCCTTGACTCGGGCCACGGACACTCATCGTCCAATCGACAGATCTTCGGGTAACAATTCTGCTACAGTCGAAGCGTTCAAGCACACTCTACTGTGGTTGACGTCGGAAGACCGCCGAACGGTGGACCGCACCACTTGACGGATTTGGGGGTGCCCAGCTTTGAGATCGCCCTTGACTCACTGTTTCCTGCTCGCGTTTCTTGCTGGCGGGCTCAACGCCCAAGCCCCCGACCCGGACGACCCGTCCGTTCGCAGCGACTACCCGTCCTCGGATCCGCCAGTTCTGACGTGGCAGATGATCGATCCCAACCTCGACCCGGATCAACCTCTGCCGAAACTCGAGTACGCGCCACCCAGCGAAGAAGAGGCGCGCGAGCACTTAGCCCGACTGCCGGCTTTCGAGCCGGTGGACGAGCACCGCCATGCTTGGGTACGGCTGCCGCTCATCTGGGATCAGTTGACCGATCGCGAAACCAGGTACGTCTATCTCCTCATGTCGAGAATGGAGGGGGTCGGCTTCGACATCCTGCTGGGGGACGTTCAGGAAATGCGGCGGCTCGCCGCATCCGCATCACGAAGTCTCGCCTACGAAGATGCCTGGTTCGTCTACGACTCTGCAAGATCCATGCGGGAGAAAGAACGCGCTTTCTGGAGCGCACACCTCCCAAAAGTGCCCAGTCCGGTCCGGATCAATGAGGCGTCCGGGGCAACACCAACCTTCGGCGGCGGTGGCCCCGGAGAAGGAGGCAAGAGCGGTCCGATCAAGTGGATTGAAATCGGCAATCTGTCTTTCGGCGAGTTTCGAGACATCTGCGACCGAGAGCCCCTTACAGGCTGGGCTCTTCAGGGTTGATGGTGGAAATCGCGTAGTGTGGCGCGATGCGCGACACAGACTTGTACGGTCGGATTCTCGGCATCGAGAGTCCCTGGAAGGTGACGGACGTCGAGCTGCGGCTTGACGCCGGCGAGGTGGAGGTGTTGGTGGCTCGCAGGCAGGGCGAGTCGTTCCGTTGTCCGAAGTGCGGCGGCGCTGCGAGTCGGCACGACTCGCGTCGTCGGCGCTGGCGGCATCTGCCGACGTGCCAGTACCGGACGATCCTGACCGCGGACGTGCCTCGGGTGCGGTGCGCGGAGCACGGGGTGCTGACGATCGGCGTGCCCTGGTCGGACCCGGGGTCGCGGTTCACGGCGTTGTTCGAGGCGCTGGTGATCGACTGGCTGGGTGCGGCGAGCGTCTCGGCGGTGGCTCGGCTTCTGGACCTGAGTTGGGACCAGGTATCCGGCGTGATGGAGCGTGCGGTGAAGCGCGGGCTCGAGCGGCGCGGGCCGGCGTCGGCGTCGAGGGTTCTGGGCGTGGACGAGACGTCGTTTCAGAAGCGCCACGAGTACGTGACGGTGGTGGCTGACATCGAGGGCGAGCCGCGGGTGCACCACGTGGCGGACGGTCGGGGCAAGGACGCTCTGTCCTCGTACTTCGAGTCGCTGTCGGAGGCGGAGCGCTCGCGGATCGAGACGGTGGCGATGGACATGTGGCCGGCGTACATCTCGGCGACGGTGTCCTGCCTGCCGGACGGCGGCGCCAAGCTCGCGTACGACAAGTTCCACGTCGCGGCCCATCTGAGCGACGCCGTGAACCGGGTGCGGGTAGCGGAGCACCGAGAGCTGCAGAACCGGGGGGACGACCGGCTGGCCGGTACCCGGTACATGTGGCTGTACCACCCCGACCGGTTGCCGGAGAGGCATGCGGCCTCCTTCAAGACCTTGGTGAACGCGACCTTGAAGACGGCGCGTTGCTGGCACCTGAAGGAGGTGGCGATGATGATGTGGGAGACGCGGGACCGCGTCGAGGCGCGAGAGATCTTCGACGGCTGGTACTCGTGGGCGATCCGCAGTCGTCTCGAGCCCATGAAGGAAGTCGCCCGCATGATCAAGGCTCATCTCGACGGCGTGCTGAACGCGATCGAGCGGGGCGTCACCAACGCCCGCCTCGAAGGCATCAACTCGGTCATCCAGTCGCTCAAGAAGTCCGCCCGCGGCTACCGGAATCGGGACCGGTTCCGCGACGCCATCTACTTCCATCTCGGCAGCCTGAACCTCTACCCCGATTCGCTCACGTTCCACACGAAACCCTGAAGAGCCACAGGCTGGAAGGGCGCTCACGGTTGGACCAGGGGAGCGTGGATGGGAGACCACACAAACCACCTCAATGCCCTGGTCTACGACCCGACCTTTCAGCGGCTACCGGAGTCGTGGAAGAGCCGTCTGCAAACGTGCCAAGCCGAAATGCACTTCGCCGGCGCAATGATACAGCGTCGTTGGGAGGTCTGCATGGCCACCGGCGGGCTGTCCCCGAACCGGCGGAGCAGAGAATGCAACGACGCCGGGGCAAAAGCGATAGCGGCCAGCAACAGACTGCATCGGTGTCTCGATCCCAAGGACGGCAGAAACTAACTGGCTAGCTCGTGCCCGCCAGAGAACCCGGGAGTCGTTGATTCTACGGGGTTTTGCGAGGGATTCGGTCGGTTGAAGATGTCGCCGATGCCGTAGGATCCAGTCCTGAATCGGACGTTTTGGGCGGATTCTGGAGGATCTTCGGAGGTCGAGGCGATGCGGGAGGTTCAAAGTCGGCAGTTCAGGCTGGGCGAGGCGCCGATCGGCGAGATCTGGATCGACCCGAAGTCTCGCGACGACACGCCGGCGCTGTTTCGCGGTCTTCAGCACATCTACTGCGACGAGACGTTTCGGCCCCGGCTGTTCGAGTTGCTGGACGAGCACATGCTGCCGGGTACGGATCGGACGGTCGGTCGTCCGGGCATGGAGTTGTGGCGGATTCTGGTGTTGGGGGTGGTGAAACAGGGTCTCGGCTGCGACTTCGACCGGCTTCACGATCTGGCCAACCATCACGGGACGCTGCGTGCGTTTCTGGGGCACGGCGAGTTCGGGGAGGAGAGCTACTACGAGTACCAGACGGTGGTCGACAACGTGAGCCTGTTGACGCCGGAGTTGTTGTCGGCGGTGGGCAGATTGGTGGTGGAAAGCGGCCATGCGGTCGCGCGAAAAAAGCCTGGCGGGCCGTTGCGCGGTCGGTGTGATTCGTTCGTGGTCGAGACCGACGTGCATTACCCGACGGACGTGAATCTGCTGTGGGACGCGATGCGCTGCATGCTGCGGGAGAGCGGTCGGGCGGCGCGTCGGCACGGCATCTCTGGCTGGCGCCAGTGGCGTTATCAGCTTCGGTTGGTGCGCCGGCTGTTCCACAAGGTGCGCGGGACTCGGCGGGCGAAGCGGTCTCCGGCCCGGGTGAAGGCGTACCTCGATCGGTGCCGGCCGCTCGTGGCGCGCGCGGCGGACACGGTGGAGGCGCTTCGTGCCGCGGGGGACGGCATGGCCGCGGAGACGATCGAGGGCTTGATCGTTCACGCGCGGCGCCAGATGGACCAGGTCGAGCGTCGTCTGCTCCTGGGCGAGACGATTCCTCACGCGGAGAAGGTGTTTTCGATCTTCGAGCCGCACACGCGCTGGGTCTCGAAAGGCAAGGCGGGCACGCCGGTGGAGCTTGGCGTTCCGGTGGCGTTGATCGAGGATCAGCACGGTTTCGTTCTTCACCACGAGGTCCTGTGGACAGGCGGCGACGCCGATGCGGTCGTGCCCCTGGTCGCGGCGGCGCAGAAGCGGTTCCCCGAGCTTCGGACGTGCAGTTTCGACCGCAACTTCCACAGTCCGGAGAACCGCGTCCGGCTCGATGAGCTTCTCGATCTCAACGCGCTGCCGAAGAAGGGGTATCTGTCGAAAGCCGACCGGGAGCGGGAAACCGACGAAGCCTTCCTCTCCGCCCGCCGTGCCCATCCCGCGGTCGAGTCCGCCATCAACGCCCTGGAGCATCGCGGCCTGGACCGCGTCCGAAGCCGCGGCGCCGAAGGCTTCGAGCGCACCGTCGCCCTCTCGGTGCTCGCGGGCAACCTGCACCGTCTCGGTCGCCTCCTGCACGCGCTCGAGCGAAAACCCAAGCGAAGACGGGTCGCCTGAGGGCGCTCGAACCTCCATCGCCGACCCTGCCTTCCGAGATGGGGGCGCCGCCGTGGGACGAACGGTCGCCGCTCTCCGGAAACTGCCGTCGAGAACCCCAAGAAGCTCCCGCGCCGCCGATCAAGAGCCGCTGCGCCCGGCTCCTGGGCCTGCCAGCAGCGTCAAAGACGCTCCAGAATCTCCGATGAACGGGGTTCTCTGGCAGGCACTAGCTAGCTAAACCAGCACAGTCTACTGCTTGCCGGCCAGCCAGCGAAAACTGAGTCGGGACAACGGCATCGCATCCCGCCACTTGGCGGGAGGCTAGAGGTAGAGCGACTGGAAGTGCCGGCGGTACTGTTCGGGCGGCCGCTCGAAGGCGGCGGCGAACACGTCTTCCGAGGCCGCACCTTCCTGGAAGCGGCGCTTCGGAAAGACGGGGAAGTCGACGCCGAGGACCCGCTTCATCCCGCGACGCACCACCTCGCCCTTGAGGTCGTAGAGCGCCTCGTGCGAGCCGCCGACCAGGTCGGCGAACGGGATCGCCTCGGCCACCGCGATGACGGCCGGCCGGGTGAACGGGCTGAAACCCTCGAAGCCGAGCAGGCGCGCCGGCGCGTGGGTGCGCACCGCGGCCCGGCCGAGGCCGCCCGAGTAGGTCTGGGAGTGCTTGATCGCGTCGACGCCCCAGCCCTCCTGGTAGAGCATCGAGTTGTTGACGACGCTCACGATCGTGAGCTCATGGTTCTCCTCCAGCGGGTAGTCCTTCAGGTTCTCGTCGCCGCCGTCGCCGTCCACCAGCAGCCGCCATTCGGGGTAACGCGCCCGGATCCCCCGCAACAGGGCCAAGCCGACCGCGGCGCACTCGACGTCGAGCGGCTTGTAGTCCTCGATGACCTCGACGGCCGCCAGCGGATCGACCGCCGCGGCGCCGGCCTCGATCTCCTCGCCCAGCATCTCGAGGTCGACGCGGCGCAGGAACTCCCGCGCCTGGGCGGCGTCGCCGGCGCCGGCGCCGACCCGCAGGGTGAACGCCTTGAGCCGCGCCGCGCTCTGGCCGGCTTCCAGCAGCGCGCGGTGGAGCGCGACCAGCACCGCGCCGCTGTCGATGCCGCCGGAGAAGCACACGCCGACCGGCTCGCGCGCGCGCTCCGCCGGCAGCGCCGCGAGCCAGCCGCGGAGCTCGAACATCAACGCCTCGACGTAGCGCTCGCCGATCAGGTCGAGATCGGCCGGCAGCGTGCCCCGGGGCGGGTCGAAGAAGCGCTCGTGGGTCGGGTTCGGGTCCGGGCAGCCCACGAGCCGCAGCGTCGTCGCGTGGTGCGCGGGGACCATCCGGGTGTAGGTCGGGTGGAACTGGTCCAGGTAGCCCTCGGCCGCGAGGCAGTCCCGGATCTCGTCGATCCGCTGGGCGATCACGAGCATCGGCCCGGACGACTCCTTGGCCAGGAAGTAGCGCATCGGCCGGTCCAGGCTGCGGGCCATCACGACGTCGACGCCCAGGCGGGCGGCCAGTGCGAACGAACCGTCGATGCCGAGCACCGCCTCGGGCCCTTCCAGCAGGCGCCGCCGCGCTTCCTCCGGCGTCAGCGTCCAGAGGCGCTGTTCGCGGTCGTCGATGAGGTTCAGAACGCGGGCGATCGGCTGGTCCATCGTGCTTCTCCCTGTCCGTTGCGCGGCCCGAACGGACGCGGTGCGGCCCCGTCCGGCGGCAACCTGCATGGTACTGTCCCAACCATGCCCCGGCACAACCGAACCGCATTCCGGACCGCGTTCTTCGTCTTGGTCAGTACAGGTGTCTCGTTCGCTTACATCGGTTGCCAGGGCACGGAGGGTCCGGAGGAATCCGGGCCCAGCCGGATCGTCCTCCACGGGCCCGGGCTCGGCCTCGCCGATCTGCCCGACGGCTGCGCGCAGGTGGAAACCGGCGAGCATCCGCTGGAGCTCTCCTGCGAGCTGCTCGAGACGACGGAAACCCCGGCCGGGCCCGCGGGCACGATCCGCCTGGAGCTGGGCGAGCCAACAGCGAGCCACATCGAACTGGCGGAAGTCTCCGCGCTCGACGCCATCCGGGAGGAGCAGCGGCCGCTGTTCGAGGCGCTGCCCGGAGGCGAGTTCCTGGGCGTCGGCGGCGCGCTCTTCTACGGCCCCTTCGGACCCGCGCGCTACTCCCGCGGCCGGTTCCAGGCCGAGGACGGAACGGCCCTCCAGCGCATTCGCCTCTTCATGGTCCATCCCCTGGAAAACCGGGTCGTCAGCCTCGTCTACGACCATCCCTCGGGCGACAACGCGGACACGGCGGCGCGGGTCAACAACCATCTCCTCATCCTCCTGGAGAACTTCCGGACCGCGGACGAACTCCTGGCCGAGGAGGGGGACGGGGAGGGCGCGGCGGAGGCGCCGGCGACCGACTGATCCCCGGTCCCTTCGCGACGTTCGCGGCGCCCGCGTTCCGGGAGGCCGCTGAACGTGTTCCGCGCCCCCTGGCTCGCCGACGAGGACGAACTCCTCGCGCCCGAACCCGCCGAGCGGGAGGCGCCGGGGCCGTGGCGGCCGCGCTGGTACCGCCCAGGCCAGCGCGTCGGGCCGAAGACCCTCGCCGTCTTCACCCGGCAACTGGCCGTCCTGCTGGACGCGGGCCTGCCCCTGCTCCAGGGCCTGGAGATCCTGAGCATCCAGGGCCAGCACGCGGGGCTTCGCGCCATTCTGCTGGAGGTGCGCTCCGAGGTCCAAGCGGGGTCCAGCCTGGCGGAAGCGATGAAGCGGCGGCCGCGGGCGTTCAACGACCTGTACGTCAACCTGGTGGCCGCGGGCGAGGCCAGCGGCGCGCTCCACGCGGTGATGGAGCGGCTCGCCACCCACATCGAGAAGGTGGCGAAGCTGCGCAACCAGGTCCGCTCCGCCCTCACCTACCCGGCCGCCATCCTCACCGTCGCCGCCGCGGTCGTGTTTCTCATCCTGTGGAAGGTGATTCCCGTGTTTCGGCTCGTCTTCGAGGACCTGGGAGGCGACCTTCCGTTCCTGACGCGGCTGGTGGTCGGCGTCAGCGAGTTCATCGGCGCCTGGGCGCTCGTCCTGCTGGGCGGCGGCGCGGCGGCGGCATTCGCGGCGAACCGGCTGCTCCGCACCCGCCGGGGCCGGCAATGGGCCGACCGGCTGGCGCTGCGGCTGCCGCTCGTCGGCAAGCTGCTGCTGCGGATCGTCGTGGGACGCGCCTGCCGCACCCTCTCCGTCCTGCTGGCCTCGGGCATACCGATCCTCGAGGCGCTGGGCACCGCCGCCGGCGCCGCCGGCAACACGGTCGTCGAAGGAGCGCTGCGAACCGTCCGCGGCGAAGTCGAGCAGGGCGGCTCGATCCACGCCTCGCTGCGGGCGACGAACGTCTTCCCGACGATGCTCTGCCAGATCGTCCATGTCGGCGAACAGACCGGCACGCTGGGTCCGATGCTCGACCGCATCGCCGACTTCTACGAGCAGGAGGTCGACGCTGACGTCGACAGCCTGATGAAGCTGCTCGAACCGGCGCTGATCACCGTGCTCGGCGTGGTGATCGGCGTCATCGTCATTTCGATGTACCTGCCGATGTACTCGGCGTTGACCCGAATCGGCTGAGGGCGCCCGGCGGAACCGTTGACGGCGGGCCGCCGGCTCGGATAACAACGCGCCATGCTCTCTCCCGAGGACGCCTGGGCCGCCGTTGCCGCGGAAGCGGAGACGCTCGGCAGCGAGCGGGTGACTCGCGCCGCCGCGGTCGGCCGGATCCTTGCCGAGGGTCTGACCGCGACCGTCGACGTGCCCGCCCACGACGTCTCGGCGATGGACGGCTTCGCTCTCGGCGGCGACGTCGAGCCGGGCGCCGTCCTGCCGGTCGGCGGCATCGTGGCCGCCGGCGACCCTCCCGGAGCGGAACTCCGCCCCGGCACGGCCCTGCGGATCATGACCGGAGCACCAACGCCGGCCGGCGCCGACCGCGTGGTCCCGATCGAACAGACCGAGTTCGACGCCGGCGCCGCGGGAACCGATGGGTGCGCGGGTCTTCCGACCCGCCGGGTGCGCGGGTCTTCCGACCCGCTTCCGCCGAAGGGAGCGTCCGCCGCCGGCACGGGCACGGTCCGCATCGTGGAAACCGTGCCCGCGGGGCGCCACATCCGCCGCCAGGCCGAGGTCACGGCGGCCGGAGGACCGCTGCTCGCCGAGGGAGAGCTGCTGACCCCCGGCGGGGCCGGCGTGCTGGCGACCCACGGCATCCACGAAGCACGGGTCGTTCGGCGTCCGGCCGTCGCCACGCTCTCCACCGGCGACGAGGTCGTCCCCGCCGAAGCCGAACCCGGCCCCGGTCAGCTTCGCGACTCCCACCGCGACTTTCTCCGCGCGGCTCTCTCGCAACTCGGCATCGAGGCCCGCTCGCTCGGCATCGCGCGGGACGACCCGGCCGAGCTGCGCGCCAAGGTCGAACGCGGCCTCGACGCCGACGTCCTCCTGATCTCCGGCGGCGTCTCCATGGGCGAGTTCGACTTCGTCGAGCAGGTCCTGGGCGACACCGGCGTCGGTTGCCGCATCCTGTTCGACGCGGTCGCCATCCAGCCGGGAAAACCGGTCGTTGCCGCCCGCCACGACAGGGGCTGGGTGTTCGGTCTGCCCGGCAACCCGGCCTCGGCGATGGTCACCTACTGGCTGTTCGTGCGGCCGCTCCTGCGGCGCATGACCGGCACGGACGATGGCTACTGGCGGGGCGCGCTCCGGGGGCGGCTCAAGGGCGGCCTGCCGCCGGCCAAGGGCCGCGACCGCTTCCTGCCCTGCCGGCTCGAGACGTCGTCCGGCGAAGTGCTGGTCGATCCCCGGTCGCCCCTCGGCTCCCACGACCTCGTGGCCTACGGCGCCGGCGCCGGCCTCGTGCGCGTGCCGAAGTTCAGTGCCCCGGCCGTCGCGGGAGATCCCTGCGAAGCGCTGCCCCTGGGTGCGCGGATCCCCTGACCCGCCGCCGGCACAGCCAGCCAGGAATCGCGCCGGCCGCCAGGCCGGCGCCGCCCGAAGTACTCCACGACACAACCGCTGCTACAATCCCGCGCCGCCATGCCTCTCTACGAGTACCAGTGCAACGACTGCGACGCCACGCTGGAGACCATCCAGGCATTCTCCGCGCCACCGCTGGAGGAATGCCCCGAGTGCGGCCGGCCCAGCCTGAAGAAGCTGCTGTCCGCGCCCGCCTTCCAGTTCAAGGGCAGCGGCTGGTACGTGAACGACTACGCCCGCAAGGACAACGCCAACGGCGGCAAGTCCAACGGCGCATCCGCGAACGACAGCGGCGCGGACACCAACGGCAAGACCGCAAAGTCGTCGTCCGACTCAAGCAAGAAGGCGAAGAAGTCCGCATCCTCCCCCTCGAAGAGCGAGTCGTCCAGCGCCGCCACGCCGTAACGCCAGCGGATCCGCAATTCCCTGCAAGCGGGGTGGCTGCAGGAGGCCCTCAGCGGCCAACGCCGGCCAGCCGGTCGGGAGGCCAGGGGGCGGATGCCAGGGAGCTTGGAGCGAGCGACGCCCGACGCCGTGACGCGAACCGCTTGCCGACCGGAGCGAGCGGAATGCAGTGAGCGCCACCCTCTCCAATCATCCGACAAGGCGCGAACGGTCGCTGGCATCCGCCCCCTGGCCTCCTGACCGGCGGGCGAGCACTTGGCGGAAGCGCATGGGAATCGAACCCACCCCCGGGGCGCATCACGCACCGGAAAACGGTTTTGAAGACCGCAGGAGGCACCAGCCCCCGAGCGCTTCCGCAGTCAGCATATCCTCGGCGTTCCGACCCGGAACCTGACGAGGAGCGCCCGACGATGACCACACCGACCGCCGCCGACCCGCGCCGACCCGCGCCCCTGCTCGGCCTGACGCTCCTGCTTCTGGCATGCGGCGCGGAAGCGCCCGCCGAGGGAGGCGGCGCCGGCGCCCAGGAAACGCGGGAGACGGTGGAACTCTCCGAGCCCATCGCCGCCAGCGGCCTCTCCATCGCGCTGCCGGCCGCCTGGAACCGTCTGGCGCCGAGGTCGTCGATGCGCATGCTGGAGGCGGAGATCCCCGGTTCGGCCGGCCCCGGCGAGATCTCCGCGTACTACTTCGGACCCGGCGGAGGCGGCGGCCCGGCCGCCAACGTCGAACGGTGGAAGAGCCAGGTCGCGCTCGATCCCGGAGCGCCCGAGCCGACCGTGCAGAGCCGCGAGAGCGGCGGCGTCCGCCGTACCTGGATCGAACTGGAAGGCACGGTCAAGGCGAGCACGATCGGCAGCTTCCCGACGACCGATCTGCACGACGGAGCGCTCTTCGGGGCCGTGATCGAAGCGCCCGGCGGTCCCTGGTACCTGCGCGCCGTCGGACCGGGCGCGACGATGAGGGAACAGCGCCAAGCGTTCCTGGCGATGCTCGACAGCGCCCGCCCCGAAGGCTAGGAGCATGCGCCGCAGAACGCGGCGAAGCGGCGTCGGAGGCACCCGCCCGTCTTGGGTCAGGAGGGGTCGGCCGCGCACCGAGCGGACCGAAACGTGGTGGAGCCGATGGGAGTCGAACCCACGACCTCTTGAATGCCATTCAAGCGCTCTCCCAACTGAGCTACGGCCCCACGGGTCGGCGGCGCGCGAGTGTAGCAGCCTCGGTTGGCGCTCGCCGCCGAAAGCGGATCCGGCCTGACGGGCCGGTGTTGTCTCCGGCCGCCTTCGGCGGCAGCGGGTCGGAAGACCCGCGCACCGACAGGCGGCGAACGTCTAGAACTGGTACGCCAGCCCGGCGTGGACCGTGGCGTGGGTGCTGGCGGCGTCGAGGTCCGCGTAGTGGCCCGCCAGGTCGACCAGGATCGAGAACCGCTCGTTGATCGGAAACTCGCCCGTGACGCCCAGGGTCAGGCCGACTCCCTCTTCGCTCTCGACTCCGTCGCCGAGCTGGTAGACGCCGAGGCCCATGAACACGCCCGACTCGTAGTACAGGTCGTTGAATCGGTACTCGCCGGCGATCGTCGCGTAGCGGAAGGTCGGGCTGACCAGGGCGCCCACCTGGTCGCCGCTCAGGTCCATGCTGCCGAAGCGCACGCCGACCGAGGTCCGCGGCTGGGTCCGCCACGAGAAGCTCGCCAGAAAGCCCGTGTGGTCGAGCCCGCCGTCCGGCTCTCCGTCGAGGCTGCCGCCGAAGGTCGGTCCCAGCGAGACGGTGTAGCTGTACCGCTCCTGGGCTTCGACGGCCGCGGCGCCCGCCAGAAGCAGCAGGAGGGCCGCCAGCGCCGGAACGGCGGCGGCCCGAGGTCTTGGATGCGATGAGGTCAAGAGAATCTCCCGAGTTTCCCGCGCCGCGCAGTATAGACGCGGGTGGAATCCGTCCTTGTCGACAGGATGATCCGAAACCGCCCACCCGTGCGCGGACTGCCCAGGCGGCGCCGGACCGACGGCCGGCGGCGTTACCGGGCCGCCTTCGGCGGCGGCGGGTCAGAGGACCCGCGCACCCGGCAGGCCGCCTCCCGGCGACTGTCCACTTCCTTGTACGGATCGGCGAGGCGAAACGTCCTCGCGGCGCGGATCCGGTCCGGCGCGCCGCGCCCGGGCCGGCGCCGGTCGCGGCTGGTCCGGGGCTGCATGCGGCTGGCCCGGCGCTTCCCCGCCTTTGCCCTCCGGCTGCTCCTGCCCCGGCCCTGCCTCGCCTGCTCGGCGCCGGCCGACCGGGAGTTCGGCCTGTGCGCGGACTGCCGGCGCCTGCTCGCGCCTCCGCCCCCTGCCGCGGTCGCCGAAGGCGACTCGGCAAGCCGCGAGCCGGGGGCCGAAGCGCGTTCGTCGCGTCCGCCCCGCGGAGACCCGGCCGCCGAAGACTGCCCGGACGACTGCGACGCCTGCCTCTGGCTCCGGGCCTACGGTCCGCCGTTCGACCGGGTCGTCCTGGGCCTGAAGTACCGCCGACTCGACTACTTGGGCCGCCACATCGCCGGCGAAGCCGTCGCCTGCCTGGGCGCCGAACTGAAGCGGGCGGACGTCGTCGTGCCCGTGCCGATGCACTGGCGCCGCCGGCTCGCCCGCGGCCGCAACCACGCCGAGTCGATCGCCCGTCCGCTCGCCCTGGGCCTCGGCCTCCCCCTGTCGCCCGCGCTGAGGAGGCGGACCCTGGGCCAGCGGCAGGTCGGCCGGGGACGCCGCGAGCGGCTGGCGAACCCGGGAATCGCCTTCGCCTGCCGCAGACCCGCCGCTGTCCGCGACCGGGTCGTGCTCCTGGTCGACGATGTGGTCACCACCGGCGCCACGGCCAGCGGCGCCGCGCGCGCCCTCAAGGCGGCGGGCGCCGCCAAGGTCGTCGTTTTCGCCGCCGCGCGCACGCCCGCCTGAACGGCGTCCGCTATAGTGACGTGCAGCATGACCTGCCGGCTGCATCCCGGCGACTCCCGGCTGGCCGCCGCGCGAGCCCGCGCGCTCTCGGCCGGAGTCCTCGCGCCCGTCGCCGCGGCGGCCCTTCTGGGGGCCGCGCCCCTCCGGGCCGGCCTCGACGTGCCGAGCCTGGGCGATCCGCTGGCCGGACGACTGATCGGCAGCGTCCACGCCGGCAAGGCGCCGCTGCCGGCGGCCCGGGTCTACGTATACGACGTCGCCGACCGCAGCAAGCGGAAGACGACGACCGACCGCTTCGGCCGCTACGCCTTTCAGCCCCTGCCGGCCGGCGTCTACAAGGTCGTCGCCCACCGGCCGGGGTTCGTGCCGGCGGTGGCGGAACTCGTTCGGACCACCGGCGAGTCCGTCCAGTCGCTCGATTTCGAGCTCGGCGCCCGCGAGCGCCGGCCCGCCGGCGAGAAGACCGACGACGGCGAGGACGACTTCTGGTCCGTCCGCCAGCGCATCCCGAGCGACGTCCTGCGCCAGATCCAGATCGCCGAGGCGATAGCGGGCAACCAGGACTGGGCGCTCGAATCGGCCGTCCAGCGCGAGCGCTTCGAGGCCGAACTGCGGACCCTGTCGGGCATCGAGGACGCGGGCGGCGACGCCGGCGCCCGGGTCCACGGCGGCCAGTTCGACCTGCGCAGCCGGTTCGGCGAGACGCAGCTCGCCCTGCGGTCCGACCTCCGCGAGTTCGAGCGTCAGGCGTTCGACCGGGATCGCCGGCAGTTGGGCGACAGCCAGGCGTTCGCCCTCGACGTGAACCACCGCGGCTCGAACGTCCGGATCACGTCCCAGCGGCACCGATTCCGCGGCACGGACGCCGCCGCCTGGGACGACTGGGGCCCGGCCCCGTTCGAGGGCCTGGAGAGCTACGGCGTGCGGGTCGAACAGGCGGCCGGCCGGGGCGGCGCCCACTTCGAGGCCCGCTACACCGCCGACCGCAACTACCACCACGGTTTCGGCGACCTCTACGCCGGCCGGAGCGGCATGCACAGCATGGCGATGGCGGCCATCGACTCGCCCATGTCCTCGACCACCGTCGAGTTCCGGGGCGGCTACGAGCGGCAGATCACGGCCAACACCTCGCTCGAGGCCGGGCTGAGCTATCGCGAGCGGCAGGCGTACGGGAACGCGCCGTTCTCGACCTGGGGCGAAGGTCCGCACCAGCGGTTCGACGTGTTCAGCCAGGGCGCCTGGGAGATCCAGCCCACGGTCGTCCTCGAGTACGGGATGTTCAGCACCCTGAGCGACGGCAGCGTCTCCTTCACGCCCCGCGCCGGCTTCGTGGTGGAACTGGGTTCCCGCTGGCTGGCCGCCTTTGCCGCCAGCGAGAGGGTGGACTCGGAACACCTCCTCTTCCGCGACTTCCTGCAGGTCCAGTACCACGACGACGACGCCTGCACGACGACCTACGAGCACTGCTACCGGATCGAACTCGGCCGCCGGCTCGGCGCCGTGGACGACAGCCAGCGGGTCGACTTCGGCTTCACCCAGCGCCAGTTCGCGGACAGCGTCCGGCTGTACTTCAGCCGCGACATCTTCGAGCGGCTGGAGAGCCTGCTGCTGCTGGACGGCGACCAGGTCGCCGAACTCCACTTCGGGCTCCAGCAGCGCCTGGGCGACAAGATCCTGACCCGGGTCGACGCCTCGGCCGCCGACGGCGGAGGCGGCCTGCTCCGCGCCAAGGGCGCCGGCGGCAACCTGGAGAACCGGGTCCGTTACGTGGTCGCCAGCGTCGACACGCGGTTCGAGCGCAGTTCCACCGGCGTACTGGTCGCATTCCGCCGGGTCGACCAGGAGCTGTCGCCCCTGGCCCGCGGCGACAGGTCGCCGACCACCGGCCCGAACTCGGTGCTCTCCGTGGAGCGCCTGCAGGTCCTCCTGACCCAGGGGCTGCCGTGGATCACCGGCACCGGCATCCACGACTGGGCGCTCCAGCTCGAGATGCAGCTCAGCCGCGGCCATCTCCCGGTCGATTCCAGCCAGGACCCGGATCAGTTCCGCCGCAGGGTCGTCGCTGGCATCGCGGTCCGTTTCTGACGCCGCCGGGTGCGCTGGGTGCGCGGGTCTTCTGACCCGCTCCGGGCGGCGGCGCTACACTGGAGGAGCGACGCACTCGAGGAGGATCCCGGATGTCCCTGCTGATTCGCAACGGACGCATCGTGACGGCGGTAGACGACTACCGCGCCGACATCTTCGTCGAGGACGAGACCGTCTCGCTGATCGGCCGCGACCTGGACGTGGAGGCGGACCGGACGATCGACGCGGCGGGACGGCTGGTCATCCCGGGCGGCGTCGATCCGCACACCCACATGGACATGCCGTTCGGCGGCACGACGAGCGCCGACGACTTCGAAACCGGCACCCGGGCGGCCGCCTTCGGCGGCACGACGACGATCGTCGACTTCGCGATCCAGACCAAGGGGCACTCGACCCTCGAGGGCCTCGAGACCTGGCACGAGAAGGCCGCCGGCAAGGCGGGCATCGACTACGGCTTCCACATGATCGTCACCGACATGGAGGACGACCGGCTGTGGGAGATGCGGCGGCTGGCCGACGAGGGCGTGACCTCCTACAAGATGTTCATGGCCTACCCGGGCGTGCTCTACGTGGACGACGGCACCCTGTTCCGGGCGATGCGCAAGGCCGGCGAGGACGGCACCCTGGTCTGCATGCATGCCGAGAACGGGATCGTCATCGACGAGATCGTGAAGATCGCGCTCGCCGAGGGCAAGACGGCTCCGAAGTACCACGCTCTGACCCGGCCCACGCGGATGGAAGCCGAGGGCGTCCACCGTTCCATCGCGATCGCCGAGGTGGCCGGCGTGCCCGTCTACATCGTCCACCTGAGCTCCGCCGACGCGCTGGAACAGGTGACCCTGGCCCGCGACCGCGGCGCCCAGGTGTTCGCGGAAACCTGCCCGCAGTACCTCTTCCTGGACCTCAGCCACTACGACCACGACGACTTCGAGGGCGCCAAGTACGTGATGACGCCGCCGCTCCGCGAGAAGTGGAACCAGGAACACCTCTGGCGGGGGCTCGGCTTCGGCGACCTGCAGAGCATCTCGACCGACCACTGCCCCTTCTGCTTCAAGGACCAGAAGGTCCTCGGAATCGACGACTTCAGCAAGATCCCGAACGGCGGTCCGGGCGTCGAAAACCGGATGAGCCTGGTCTACAACGGCGGCGTCGTGGGCGGCCGGCTGTCGGTCAACAAGTTCGTCGAGCTGACCTCGACGGCGGCCGCCAAGCTGTTCGGACTGTTCCCGAAGAAGGGGACGATCGCCGTCGGCAGCGACGCGGACATCGTCGTGTTCAACCCGGAGCGCCGCGAGACGATCAGCATCGACAACCCGCACACGCACCACATGAACGTGGACTACAACGCCTACGAGGGGACGGAGGTCCAGGGAGTCTCGGAGATCGTGATCAGCCGGGGCCGCGTGGTCGTCGAGGACAACGTCTGGCACGGGCGCGCCGGCGGGGGTAACTTCATCAAGCGGGGGCTGTTCGGCGGCCCGTTCTAAGCAATGCGGCGCCGGCCTTGCGGCCGGCGCGAGTATCCGGCCGCGTGCGGCGGCAGCGGGTCGGAAGACCCGCGCACCCAGTGGAGTCTGAGGGAGACAGGTAGATGAGCAGAATGTTGAAGTCCGGTTTGATCCAGATGTCGTTGCCGGAGGGCACCTGCGGCGACGGCGCGTCGGCCGAAGAGGTCGCCGCCACCGTGGAGGCGATGACGGCCAAGCACATTCCCTGTATCGAGGACGCGGGCCGCCAGGGCGTCCAGGTTCTCTGCCTGCAGGAGGTGTTCAACACGCCGTACTTCTGCCCCGGCCAGGACTCGAGCTGGTTCGCGGCCGCGGAGCCGGTGCCCGGCCCGGCGACGGAGCGGATGGCGGAGTACGCGCGCCGGTTCGGCATGGTCATCGTCGTGCCGGTCTACGAGCGCGAGACCGCGGGCATCCTCTACAACACGGCCGCCGTCATCGACGCCGACGGCAGCTATCTCGGCAAGTACCGCAAGACCCACATTCCGCAGGTGGCCGGCTTCTGGGAGAAGTACTTCTTCCGCCCGGGCAACCTGGGCTACCCGGTCTTCGACACCGCCTTCGGCCGGATCGGCGTCTACATCTGCTACGACCGCCACTTCCCCGAAGGCGCCCGCGCCCTGGGCCTGGCCGGCGCCGAGATCGTCTACAACCCGTCCGCCACCGTCGCCGGGCTCTCCGACCACCTGTGGACCATCGAGCAGCCGGCCCACGCGGTCGCCAACGGCTACTTCATGGGCTGTATCAACCGGGTCGGCACCGAGAAGCCGTGGGATCTCGGCTCCTTCTACGGCAGCAGCTACTTCGTCAGCCCCAGGGGCGAGATCGTCGCCCAGGCCTCGAAGGACCAGGACGAACTCCTTGTCGCCGACCTCGACCTGGAGATGATCGACGAAGTGCGCTCGGTGTGGCAGTTCTACCGCGACCGCCGGCCCGAGGCCTACGAGGAACTGGTCCAGCCCTGAGGGCCTGGAAGGGAGCCGGCCTGACGGCCGGCGCGTTCTTCTGGCCGCCTTCGGCGGCAGCGGGTCAGAAGACCCGCGCACCGACAGGGCTGGATAGTGCGTCGGCCCCTCCCGGCACGACGTCCAGCCCAGTCGGGGCAGGAGGGGTCGGCGCCCAGGTGCCTCTGAACGAGCGACTGCCGACGACGTTGCATTGACCGATGCCCAAACGGAGCGAGTGAAGCGGAGCGAGCGCCACCCCTCCCATCTCCTCTTGAGCGCGAGCGTCAACTGGGCGTCGACCCCTCCTGCCCCAAGACGGGCGGGTGCGTCCTCAGCCGCTCCGCAGCGCCCGGCAGCGGGTCGGAAGACCCGCGCACCCAGTGGGCCGGACGCGGTGGGCGTCAGCTTGCGCGGCTCTCGATCGTGACTCGCAGGCGTTTCATCATCTCGTGCAGCGTCGTCGGCTTGACCTTCAGCCGCTCGGCGGCGCGCTTCTGGACGCCGCCGCAGGCCTGGAGGGCCTTGACGATCAGCTCGCGCTCGTAGGCGCTGACCGCCTCCTTGAACGAGACCCCCGCCTTCGGCAGGGCCACCGTCGCCGTCGCCGCCGCGGCGGGTTCCCGGAGGTTGCCGGGCAGCAGGTCGAGGCCGATCTCCTCGCCCGTCGAGAGCACGACGGCCCGCTCGATCACGTTCTCCAGTTCGCGCACGTTGCCGGGCCAACGATGTGCCATCAGCACGTCCATCGCCTCCGGAGTGAGCCGGCGAGGCGGCTTCTCGTTCTCGTTCGAGTACATGCGGAGGAAGTGCTGCGAGATCAGCGGAATGTCCTCGGCCCGCTTCGACAGGGGCGGAATCTGGATCGTGATGACGTTCAGCCGGTAGTAGAGGTCCTCGCGGAAGTCGCCCTCGGCCACCCGCTCCTCCAGGTCGGCGTTCGTCGCCGCGACCAGGCGGACGTCGGCGCGCAGGGTCTCCAGCCCGCCGAGGCGCATGAACTCCTTCTCCTGGATCACGCGCAGCAGCTTGGACTGCGTGTCGGGCGGGATGTTTCCGATCTCGTCGAAGAAGATCGTGCCCCCGTCGGCGACCTCGAACAGCCCCTTCTTGTGCGAGACGGCGCCGGTGAAGGCGCCCTTGACGTGGCCGAACAGGGTGCTCTCCAGGAGCTCGCTGGGCATCGACCCGGAGTTCACGGTGACGAACGGCCCGTCCTTGCGCTTCGAGTTGTTGTGGATCGACTTGGCGACGAGCTCCTTGCCGGTGCCGCTCTCGCCGCGGATCAGGATGTTGCTCTTCGACGGCGCGGCCCGGCGGATCAAGTCGAACACCTGGCGGATGGACCGGCTCTTGCCGATGATGCTGTCGAACCCCTGGCGCTCGCGAAGCTGCTCCTTGAGGTCCCGGTTCTCGGCGGTCAGGCGGCGGCGCTCCAGGCCCTGGCGGATGGTGAGCCGGACCTCTTCGTTCTTGAACGGCTTCGGCAGGTAGTGGAACGCGCCCTCGCGCATCGCCTCGATCGCGCCTTCGATCGAGGAGTAGGCGGTGATCACGACGACGACCTGGTCCGGGTCGCTCCGGCGGATGCGCCGCATGACCTCCTTGCCGTTCATGTCCGGCAGCATCAGGTCGAGCAGCACCAGGTCGATCTCCTCCTGGCCGAGGACGGTCAGCGCCTCCTGGCCCGAGGCGCAGCAGATCGGATGGTGCCCTTCCTGCCGGATGAGGGCGGTGAGGACGTCCTGCAGGACCTCTTCGTCGTCGACGATGAGGATGTTCATTCGTCGTTCTCCTTCGACCGGGCCGGGCGGCGCATTCCCGGCAGGCGGAGCGCGAGGCGGCAGCCGCCGGACGGGAGGTTCGAGGCCGCCAGTTCGCCGCCGTGGCGACGGACGATCTCCTGGCTGATCGACAGGCCGAGGCCGGTGCCGCCGGCGGCCTTGCGGGTGGAGAAGAAGGGCTCGAAAACGCGGTCGAGGCGCCGCTCGGGGATGCCGGGTCCGGTGTCGTCGATGAACACCTCGACCGTGCCGCCCGGCCGCCGTCCCCGTGCCCGCCGGCGGTCGCGGGCGCCGGATCCCGGTTCGCGCGGGGACGCGCCGGCCGAATCGCGGACCGAGAGCGAGAGCCGCCTCTCGGCGCAGCCCGCCTCCGTCATCGCCTCGACGGCGTTGGTCATCAGGTTGACGAGCACCTGGCCGAGTTCCGTGTCGTTGCCGGGCACCCAAGCCGCGGCGTGCGGGCCGAGGTCCACCCGGAGTTCGACGCCGGCTTCGGCGAGCCGCTCGGCCAGCGCCTCGCAGCTCTCCCGGACCACGGCGCCCAGGTCGACCGGCGCCGGTTCGTGCCGGCCGCGGCGCGCGAAGTCCAGAAGCGTGTTGACGATGCGGGCGGCCCGGAAGGTCTGGCGTTCGACCTTGCGCAGGAGCCGCCGGCGCGGATCCCGGTCGGGAGTCTCGGCCAGCAGCATCTGGGCGTAGCTGGAGATGCCGGTCAGCGGTGTGTTCACCTCGTGGGCGACGCCGGCGGCCATCGCCCCGAGCGCCGCCAGCCGTTCCTTCTCCGCCAGCTCCTTCTTCATCGCGACCCGCTCGGTGACGTCGTGGGCCACGACCACCCGGTGGCCGGGCGCGGCGCCCTGGAACGCCGCGACGGACAACTGGAGGAACCTCTCCCCGCGCCGCGGATCCTCGAACGGCGCCTCGACGGGCGGGTCGTCCAGCCCCGGCAGCAGGCGGAGAGGAATCAGGTCGCCGAGCGCGCGGCCGGCGACGGCGCCGCGACCGAGGCCCGCGAGCGCCGCGAAGGCGCGGTTCGCCGTCACGATCCGGTTCGTCCGGTCGATGACCGCGATGCCGGCCGGCGAGGACTCGATGATCTCCTCGCTGAACTGCTTCAGCTCGGAGACCCGGTTCAACTGCCGCTGCCGCTGCTCGAGCAGTTGCGCGTTCTCGATCGCCAGGACCGCCTGGTTCAGAAGCTGGCGGATCAGGGTCAGGTCGTCGGTGGAGAGCGGCGCGCCGCCGGCGCGCCGGCCGACGTAGAGCAGACCGACCCGGCGGTCGCGCACCTCGAGCGGGAAGACGTAGTGATAGCCGAGCACCGCCAGGCGCGGGTAGCCGCTGTCGGCGACGTCGGCCAGCGGCGCCCGCGAGAGAGCCCGGTGCGGCTGGCGCCAGATGGAGGGATCGATTTCGGCCAGCCGCAGGTCGGGCGCCTCGGACTCTTCCCGCACCGGCGCCAGACGGTCGCCTTCGACCAGGAACAGATTGCTCCGCTCCAGGCTGAGGCCCTCTTCCAGTTCGCGCAGCAAGCTCGACGCGAGCCGCCCGAGATCCCTTTCGTGCAGCAGCTCGTCGCCGAGTCTCGCGAGCGCGCGGCGGCTGCGCTGGGCGCGGTACTGGAGCCGCTGGAGACTCGATCCGATGCCCTGCTTCACCGGGATCGAGAGGGTGCCCACGACGAGCAGGGCGCTGGCATTCAGGAAGCCCCTGGCAACCGCCATGTCCTGGGGCACGCCGCGGCGGATCAGCAGGCTGAGCAGGGAGAAGCCGAGCACGGCGAGCAGCACCGTGAGCGCGTAGGTGGCGACATCGCGGGCGATCACGGCCACGTCCCAGAGCCGGTAGCGGAGCAGGGCGTAGGCGAAGCTCAGCGGAACCAGTGCCAGCGGCGCCACCGCGAGGGCATCGAGCCAGGCGGGCGCCGGCAGGGCGAGCGCGAAGGGCGCGGCGTAGAGCAGCAGAAACGGCACGTAGCCGCCGGCGACGCCGAAGGCGATCCACTGGGTCTGCCGTCCCTGCTCCCAGTCCCGCCGCGACAGCAGCCGGCGGCCCAGCACCGCGGCCGCGGCGAGGGCGAAGGCCACCAGCAGCAGAAGTTCGACGCGGTCCTGCCGCTCCAGGGCGGCGGCCGAGAGCTCGCCGGCCAGCCGCCCGGCGCCGAAGATCCGGTCGAGCTGCAGCGCCAGCAGCGCGGCCGCCGGCAGGTAGAGCCAAGGTACCGCGCGGCGCGCCCAGGGGGAGGTCGGGCGCACCGGGAACACGAGGAAGAAGTGCAGCGTAAGCGGCGGCAGCAGCAGCCGGCAGACGCCGTCGACGAGGAAGAACAGGCGGTCGATCGCGTCGTAGGGCACGACCGGCGTCACCAGGTAGAGAGCGGCCGACGTCAGGGCCCACAGGTGGAACAGGAGCGTCTGCCGGCTGCGCTGGCGGCTCAGCGTGTAGAGCCCGATCAGCAGGTAGGCGATCCCGGTCAGAGCGAGGACGATGTACGCCCAGTCCAGGCTCAGGCCGGGCAGCCGGTGCAGCGCCGTGACGAGTTCCTCGCCGTCCTCTGTCTCGCGGAGCACCTGCAGGTCGCTCTCCGCGCGCCGGCGCAGCAGGCGCTCCAGCTCGCCGGCCGACAGCGGCGCTTCGCCGTTCGCCAGGACGATGACGTCGCCGGGAAGAAGCTCCGACTCCTCGGCGGCGGCGAGCACCCGCAACTCGGCGCCGGCCGGCTCGACCGTCAGACCGACCTCCTGGAACGAGGTCACCTTGCGGCCCATCGAGAAGCCGCCCAGGCCGACGACGAGGATCGTCGCGAGCAGCAGCGCGGCGGTCAGGCCGAGCCGGGCGGGTCGGGACTCGATGCGCATCGCTGGACGGGTCGTGGCGGCTGTGTGTCTTCCGTGCCTCAGTCGCGGCCGGCAGGCCGTCTCCGGGGCAATTCAGCTTCTTGGAAGCACGTCCCGTGCCGGAACCGGACCGCGGCTATTCGCCTGATTCTAAGCCAGTTCAGGCGGATCCCGGTACCGCCGGGATCCAACCCGTTGATTCCGCTCCGGTTCCCTGAATCGCACCGAGCGCGCTGGGTGCGCGGGTCTTCCGACCCGCTCCGGGCGGCGCCGCAAAGCGGTGCAGCCCGAACAAAGTAGCCGCCGGCCTTTGGCCGGCGACGATGTTGGACGCCGCCTGCGGCGGAAGCGGGTCGGAAGACCCGCGCACCCAGCGCACCCAGCTACAAACGCCGCAAGGTCAGTACCCGCGGAATCCCCGCCAGGTCGGCGATCGCCCACTCCTCCTCGAAGCCGCCCCGCTCCGCCATCTCCCGCACCGCGTCGAGCTGGCCCTTGCCGATCTCCAGCAGCAGCCTCTGGCCGGCACGCAGGAAGCCGCCCGCCGCCAGCAGGCGGCGGTAGAACTCCAGGCCGTCGCCGGCAAGCAGGGCCTCGGGCGGCTCGTGGTCGCGGACTTCGGGCATCAGCGACGCCCACTCGCCGGCGTCGATGTACGGCGGGTTCGAGACGACCACGTCGAACGCTCCCGGCCGCAGCCCCGCCAGCAGGTCGGCCCGCACCAGGCGCACCCGGTCGCCGACGCCGTGCCGCCGGCAGTTCGCGGCCGCGACCGCCAGCGCGCCGGCCGAGACATCCGTCGCGACCACCCGGCTGCCGGGCCGCTCCAGCGCCACCGTGACCGCGATGCAGCCGCAGCCGGCGCCGACGTCGAGCACCCTGGCGGCGCCGTCGCCGATGCAGTTCAGCGCCGCCTCCACCAGGTGCTCCGTCTCCGGCCTCGGGATCAGCACGCGCGGGTCGACGGCGAAGGTCCGCCCGTAGAACTCGCGCCGCCCCAGCAGATAGGCGACCGGAACCCGGTCCGCCCGGCGGCGGATCAACTGGCCGTAGCTCACCGCGGCAGGCTCGGCCACGTCGTCGTCGGCGCGGGCGTAGAGCTGCGCCTCCGCCAGCCCCAGCACCTCGCCGAGCAGCAGCGCCGCCTCCCGCCGAGGCTGCTCCACCAGGCCGGCGAGGTGCTCCCGCCCCAGGTCGAGCAGGTCGACGATGCGGGCCGTGCGGGCGGCGCGGTCCGCCCCGGCCTGGGGCTTCGGGCTGTCCGGCATCCGGGCTCTGCCGAGTTGCGGGGGCGGTTGCGGGCGCTGCGCGCTCAGACCCGGTCGGCGTCGCCCGTCTGCCGCAGCCTCTCCGCCTCGAAGTGCTGCTGCACCGGCACGATCAGCGGTTCGAGGTCGCCCTCGAGGATCGACGGCAGCTTGTGGACGGACAGCCCCACGCGGTGGTCCGTCACCCGGTTCTGGGGGAAGTTGTAGGTGCGGATCTTCTCCGAGCGGTCGCCGCTGCCGACCATCCGCCGGCGCTCCTCGCCCATCTCGGCGCTTGCCCTCGCCTCCTCGATCTCCAGCAGGCGGCTCTTCAGCACCCGCATCGCCTTCGCCTTGTTCTTGATCTGGCTGCGCTCGTCCTGGCAGGTGACGACCAGCCCGGTCGGCTGGTGGGTCAGCCGGACCGCCGAGTAGGTCGTGTTGACGCCCTGGCCGCCGGGGCCGGATGCGCAGTATGTGTCCACGCGCAGGTCGGAGGGCTCGATCTCGATCTCGATGTCCTCCGCCTCCGGCAGCACGGCGACCGTCACCGCCGAGGTGTGGATGCGGCCGGAAGCCTCCGTCTCGGGCACCCGCTGGACGCGGTGGACGCCCGCCTCGTAGCGCAGCGTCGCGAACGCGCCGCGGCCCTCGACGATCGCCGACACCTCCTTGATGCCCCGGATGCCGGACTCCGAGAGGTCGAGGATGTCGACCTTCCAGCCGTGATCGCCGGCGTAGCGGCTGTACATACGGAACAGTTCGGCCGCGAACAGGGTCGCCTCGTCGCCGCCGGTGCCGGCGCGGATCTCAAGCACCGCGTTGCGTTTCTCGTTCGGGTCCTTCGGCGCGAGTTCCTCCCGGATCGTCTCCTCGATCGACGCGACCGTCTCCTCCAGCAGGCCCTTCTCCTCGGCCGCCATCTCGTACAGGTCGTCGCTGCGGTCGAGTTCGCCCAGGAGTTCCGCTGTCTGGTCGAGCTCCTCCTTCGTCTTCCGGTACCGCTGGTAAAGCTCGACGACCGGGTTCAGCTCGGCCAGCGCCCGGCTCGTGTCGCGAAAGAGGCCGGGGTTGGCGAGCACGTCCGGATCGGCGAGCTTCACCGTCAACTCGTCGTACGTCCGCTCAATCCGTTCGAGTTTGTCGAGCATCGTCCCGTCCTCTCGGCGGCCCGTCGACCGGCGCCGCGGCTGCCGCTCGGCGGCAACTCTCGCTATCCTGACACGGAAGCGGCCCTCCGGCCGCGCCTGGAATCGCCAACCGGCCTCGCCGGTTACCCGGATCTTATGGCCCTTCACCTCTGGACGCTGCCGCTCCTGGTCCTGGCCGCCGCCCAGGATCCACGAATCCGGCTCGTCGATCTCCAGGCCGCGGGAGATCCGGAGGCCGCGCTTGAGGAGACCCGCCGGCTTCGCGCCGAAGAGCCGGACTTCGGCGGCAGGCACGGCCTCTGCTACCTGGAGGGGCACCTGCTGGAAGAGCTCGGACGGACCGAGGACGCGTCCGAATCCTTCGCCACCTGCCTGACCGAGACGCCTTCGCTGGAGCCCTGGGCCCGCCACCGCCTCGCCGCGGGCCAGATGCGGCTCGGCTACCCGGAGATCGCCGCCGGGGTCACTGCCACCCTGCTCGGCGGCCAGCCGCCCCGGGTCCTGGTGCAGCCCGCGGCCGAGCTGCTCGCCGCGAGCCTCGACCTCGGCGGCGACTGCAGGCTCCTCGGCGGCATCGCCACGTCGCGACTGCCGGCGCCCGAACGCCGCCTGCTGACCCTCAGCCGGGCCAAGTGCCGCCTCGCCGCCGGCGAACCGGAGGAGGGGGCCGGCGAACTGACCGCGCTGCTCCGGGAACGGGCCAACGACCTCGTCGCCTTCGAGGCCGCCGACCTCCTGCACCGGCTGCGCCCCGCCCTGGAGAACCGCCAGGAGGTGCTGCTGCTCGGCAACACGTTCCACGAGCACGGCGTCTTCGACCGCTCGAACGAACTCCTCGGCCGGATCGTTGTCGACCTGGAGGTCCAGTCGAACTCCGACTTCGAGATCCACTACCGCTGGGCCCGCAGCCACTTCCGGCAGGGCCGGCTGGAGGACGCCGCCCAGCACTACGAGCTGCTGGCCGCCAACGTCTCCTCGCCGCGCCAGTCGGGGCAGGCGCTCTACCAGAAGGCGCGGTCGGAAGAGCTCGCCGGCGACTGGATCGCGGCGGCCGCCGACTACCGCCGCGCCTACCTGGCCGATCCTCAGGGCAACTACTCCGTGGCGGCGCTGCTCGGCGCGATGCGCCTCGAGTGGCGGCGCGGGCTCGAGGAGGAGGCGCTCGATCTCTACTCCGTGCTGCTCCAGCTCCGGCACGACCGCGCGGTACAGGCCCGCGCCAGCCTCTTCCTCGCCGCGTCCGACATCGTCCAGGGCCGGACGGACCGCGCCGGCGACTGGCTCGACGACGCCGTCCGGGCCAGCCGCAGCGTCGGCTTCGAGGCGCGCTACTGGCGGGGCCGGCTCGACGAGGCTCGCGGCGCGCTCGACCGCGCCATCGAGACCTACGCGGACGTGCTCGCCGCCGACCTCTTCCACCCGCTGGCCCGCGAGGCGGAGAAGCGTCTGGCCGCCGAGCCCCTGCGGGCCTACGTCCGGCGCACCGCCGGCGAGTTCGCCCGTTCGGAGGACCCGGCCCGGCTCTACCGCGCCTGGCTGCTCCACGGCCGGCAGGGCGACGAAGCCGAGGCCGCGCGCCAGGTCCTCCAGGGCCGCCTGGCCGCGGATCCGGCGGTGCGTTCGTTCTTCGGCCTGCGGAGCGTGCCGCCCGGCGAGTGGCCGCTGTGGGACCGGCCCGTCTCGAACCCGCAGGAACTGCTGCTCGCCCTCGGCCTGTGGGGCGACGCGGCCGAGGTCGTCGACCGGCACTTCCCGGTGGCGAACCCGCGCCTGGCCCTCACCGCGGTGGAGGGGCTGGCCGCGGCCCGGCCCCGGCGCGCCCTGCTGATCGCCGAGATCCTCGCCCAGCGGGCGCCGCGCCGCGTGCCGGAACCGCTCCATCCGCTGACCATGCGCCGCGCGCTCTACCCCGCCGCCTACGGCGAACTGATCGCCGCGGCCGCCGCCCGGCGCGGCCTGGACCCCTTCCTGATCGCCGGGATCATGCGCCAGGAGAGCCGCTTCGACCGACAGGCGGTGTCGGCGGCCTCGGCGCGGGGCCTGATGCAGTTCGTTTTCCCCACCGCGGCGCGGCTCGCGGCGAACGCCGGCCGCCCGCTCGCGACGCCGCGCGAACTGGAGGACCCGGCCTTCGCGATCGAACTCGGCGCCTCCTACCTGGCCGAGCTGCGTTCGCTGTTCGGCAACGAGCAGCACGTCATCCTGGCCGCCTACAACGCGGGCGAGGCCCAGGCCGCCCTCTGGCAGCGCCACTGCTACACAAACGGCGCCGACGAGTACTTCACCAAGGTCGGCTTCCGCGAGACCCGCAACTACCTGGAGCGCGTACTGCACAACGTGGCGCAATACCACGACCTCTACGGCCAGGGCCCGGGCCAGGGCGGCCCATGAGCGAAGACGAACCGCCCGCGCCGCCGGGTGCGCGGGTCTTCCGACCCGCATCCGGGCGAAGCCGCGAAGCGCGAGCGCCCGCGGCCGCCGGCCGGCTGCGCGTCGTCGCCACGCCCATCGGCAACCTGGCCGACCTCTCGCCGCGCGCCCGCGAGGCGCTGCTCTCCGCCGACCTCGTCGCCTGCGAGGACACGCGCCGCACCGGCCGGCTGTTCCAGAGCCTCGGCGCGGCCGGCGGCGAGCGGCGGCCGCCGCTGCTGCCGCTGCACGACCACAACGAAGACCGGCAGATCGCCCGCGTGCTGGAGCGGCTCGAGCGGGGCGGCGCCGTGGCGCTGGTTTCGGACGCCGGCACGCCGCTCGTCTCCGACCCGGGCTACCGCCTGGTGCGCGCCGCCGTCGAGCGGGCCATCCCGGTCGAGACGCTGCCTGGACCGTCGGCGATCCTGGCCGCGCTCGTCGTCAGCGGCCTGCCGCCGTACCCGTTCACCTTCCTGGGCTTTCCGCCGCCCCGGCAGGGGAAGCGCCGGCGCTTCTTCGAGGCGCACGCCGGGCTGGCGCACACGGTCGTGTTCTTCGAGTCGCCGCGGCGGGCCGCCGTCTCGCTCGCCGACGCCGCGGCCGTCTTCGGCGAGGAGCGCCGCGCCGCCGTGGCCCGCGAACTGACGAAGCTGCACGAAGAGGTGATGCGCGGGCCGCTGGCGGAGCTTGCCGCCGAGGTTGCCGAGCGCGGCAAGCTCCGAGGCGAAGTGACCGTCGTCGTCGGCCGCGCCGGACTGGGTACGCGGGTCCTCTGACCCGCTGGGTGCGCGGGTCCTCTGACCCGCTGGGTGCGCGGGTCTTCTGACCCGCTTTCGGGCGCAGCCGCGAAGCGGCGGAGACCGGAGAAAAGTGGACGCCGGCCGAAGGCCGGCGACGTTATGAGCGCCGCCTGCGGCGACAGCGGGTCAGAAGACCCGCGCACCCGGCGGTCAGGAAGACCCGCGCACCGGGTCAGGGCCGCCTTCCCGGCTCGAACGGATTCTCCGGCACCAGGTTCGAGGACGCGGCGGCCGGGCAGGTGACCTGGAACTCGGCCCACAGACCTGCCGCCGGAAGCCCGGGCGCGATCTCCGTTCCCGTCGTCGGTTGAGTGACGGTCACCCGGACCGTCTGGGCCGTGTTTCGATCCGGCACGTTCGCCGACGCGCAGCGGGTGTCGTCGGCATCGACGTTGACCGTCCAGGCGAAGCCGAGGTCCGCCGCGCCCGGGCACCCGGTCGGCGCGACGCTTGTCGCCTGGAGCGCGACGTTGCCGGGCGTATCGATGGAGGTCGTTCCGCTCAGGCCGCCCGACAGCGCCGCCTCGACCATGTCCGCACAGTCCTGGACGAGGTGCCCGGTCGTCAGGCCGAGATCGACCGTCAGGGCAACGGCGTCGCCGCCACTCGCCGGTCGCACGACCGCTCCGCCGAGAGCCGCGCCCTGGCTGTCGCTCACCGCGATCGTCCAGTCGTCCGACTCTCCGACGACGCAGCCCGCGTTCCGGCTCGTCGAGCCGCCCTCATGCAGTCCATGGCACCCCGCCGGCGGCGACACGGCCTTCGAGTGGGGAAAGATGTCGAACACCCGGTTTCCGTCGTCCGCGATCACCGTCGCGCCGCCAGAGCCGCGGCCGTCGGCATCGACCGCGAGCCCGTACTCATCCACCGAGAACGAGGGATGGCCCGGGTCGGTCGGAAGCTGCACCGGCGCCCCGGCCAGCACGTCCGTCCGAATGAGCGGCGCCGCCGCGACCGCCACGTCGAGGTCCGTCCCCGTGCCGATCGGGCGGAAGACCCAGTACCAGCCGCCGTCTTTCACGTTGTGGATGAGCAGCGTCACCGGATCGTAGACGGTGTCGGAGGCGCAGTCGATGAGCCCCGTCACCAGGCCGGTCGAAGGATCCGGAGTCGGTGATTCCGTCGTCGTGACGTTGCCGCAACTGTACGAGTACCTGACGGTCTCGTACCCGTCGCCGGACGCGTTCGCCTTCGCGGTCGCGATGAAGCCGCCGCCCGCGCCGTTGCGGTTGGGCGACGGGTCGCTGAGTCCGCGCAGATCCGCGAACCAGGGTGCGGTATGAAGCTCGTTCGCCGGTTCGACTTCGACCAACTGCCCGGTCGCCGACCCGGTCATGGTCATCAAGGCGAAGAGGGCAACGGCGCTGGCGGAAATCGATGGTCGTCTGGGCATGCGATGACTCCTAGGTCGTCCGTGGATGGAGAAGTCAGCGTAGCACCAGCCTCCGCCCGATGGAGCAGGGGCCGGTGAGGTACGCCGCGTGACGTGGCGCGAGGCTTCTGGCAACGCCTCGGCTAGAGCCGTCTTTCGATCCAGCAGCCGCCCAGAACCTGGGTGCCGCTATAGAAAACCGCCGCCTGGCCCGGCGCTACGCCGGCCTGGGGCTCCCGGAAGCGCACACGGCAGCGGCCTGCGCCATCTGCACCGCCGCCGCTCCCGATGCTCTCCACCATCGCGTCGACTCCGGGATGGCGCGAGCGTATGCGGACCCGCACCTCCGTGCGACCGGCGTCGGGCGCCGGCGGCTCGCCCGCGATCCAGTGCAGGCCGCGTCCGACCAGGCCCGGGGCCAGCAGTTCGTCGCGGTCGCCGACGACCACGCGGTTCGCCTCCGGCTGCACGTCGAGCACGTAGAGCCGGCGGCCCGCCGCGACCCCCAGCCCGCGGCGCTGCCCGACCGTGTAGCGGTACGTCGGCGCGCCTTCGCCCAGCACCGCGCCGCCGGTCGTCGTCACCCGGGCGGACGCCCGCGGCAACTCCGGGCGTTCGCTCTCGACGAACTCCTGCACGCCCCGGTCGACGAAGCAGATCTCCATGCTCTCGCCCTTCCCGGCGACGGTCAGACCGGCCTCGCGTGCCAGTTCGCGCACCTCGAGCTTGGTCAGTTCGCCGAGCGGAAACACGGCCCGCGAGAGCTGTTCCTGGGTCAGTTCGAACAGGAAGTAGCTCTGGTCCTTCGACTCGTCGACGGCGGCATGCAGTTCGTACAGCCCGTCGCCGCCGACGCGGACGCGGGCATAGTGGCCGGTGGCGATGCGCCCGGCGCCCAGGCGGCGCGCCCGTTCCCGGAAGGCCTCGAACTTGATTTCCGTGTTGCAGGAGATGCACGGGCTCGGGGTGCGGCCGCCGACGTAGCTGTCGACGAACGGGTCGACCACGTGCCGGCGGAACTCGCCGTCCATGCGCAGCGTGTAGTGCGGCACGCCGATCTGCTCGGCGACCCGGCGGGCGTCGCCGAGGTCGAGCGAGCCGCAGCAGCGCCCGTGGCGGACCTCGTGCGAGCGGTCCCAGAGCAGCATGGACAGTCCGACGACCGGAACGCCCTGCCGCTCCAGGAGGAGGGCCGCGACCGAGGAGTCGAGGCCGCCGCTCATCGCGACCGCGGTGACGGGCGTCATCGCGCCGCCGCCCCTGCCGCCGTGGCGGCCGGCGCCGGGGAGAGCGCACGCAACGCCTCGACCTCTCGCGCCAGCACCGGCAGAAAGCGGTCGATTTCGGCCTCCTCGTTCGACGTTCCCAGGCTGATCCGGATGGACGCGATCGCCTCCTCGGGCGCCACGCCCATCGCCAGCAGGGTCCGGCTGGGTTCGACCACGCCCGAGGCGCACGCGGCCCCGGTCGAGACCGCGAAGCCGGCCAGGTCGAGGCGGACGACCAGTTCCTCGCCGATCAGCCCCGGGAACGCGACGTGGGTCGTGTGCGGCAGCCGCGGCGACGACGCGCAGTGCAGGCGGGCGCCGGGAATGCCGGCCAGGCCGGCCTCCAGGCCGTCGCGCAGTCGGCCCATGCGCTCGATGCGGCGGTCGAGTTCGCCTGAGGCCAGGGCGGCGCAGGCGCCAAAGCCGGCCAATGCCGCCACGTTCTCCGTGCCGGCGCGGCGCTGCCGCTCCTGGCCGCCGCCGAGAATCAGCGCTTCGAACCCGGCGCCCTCCCGGACCCATAGCGCCGCGGCCCCGACCGGGCCGTTGAACTTGTGGGCCGCCACGACCAGGTAGTCGGCGCCGAGCGAGTTCACGTCGATCGGGTGCTTGCCCGCCGCCTGCACCGCGTCGCAGAGCAGCGGCACGCCGCGCGCCCGGCAGGCCTCGGCCGCCTCCGCCACCGGCTGCAGCGTGCCGAGCTCGTTGTTCGCCAGCATCAGACAGGCGAGGCGCGTGCCGGGGCGCAGGGCGTCCGCCACCGCGGCGGCGTCGACCACGCCGTCCGCGCCCGGCCGGAGCCGGGTCACGTCGACGCCCGAGTCTTCGAGCCGGTCCGCCGTGCGCTGGATCGACGGGTGCTCCAGTTCGGAGATGACCAGATGACCGCCGGCGGCGGCGCCGAAGACGGACATGAGCACCGCGTTGTTCGCCTCCGTTCCCGAGGCCATGAAGGCGACCTCGGAGGGCCTGCCGCCAACCAGCTCCGCCACCTGTTCGCGGGCCTGCTCCACCGCCGCCCGCGCCGCTCGCCCGAACGAGTGGACCGACGACGGGTTGCCGTGCAGGCCGCCCAGCCACGGCAGCATGGCCTCGGCGACCCGCGGATCGAGCGGCGTCGTCGCGTTGTGGTCGAAGTAGACGGGCGCGTCGCGCATGGCGGGCCGATTCTACGTCCGGGTGCCGGTGCGCGGGTCTGCCGACCCGCACTGGGTGCGCGGGTCTTCCGACCCGCTCCCGCCGAAGGCGGCGGAAACATCGCCGCCGGCCTTTGGCCGGCGACCTTGTTGTCCGGGCTGCGCCGCTCCGCGGCTCCGCCCGGAGGAGCGGGTCGGAAGACCCGCGCACCCGGCGCGTACCCAGCCCGGGGATACGCTAGACGATGCCGTCACCGCGCCCTGAACGAGGAACCGCCCTTGCCCCACACAGCCGCACGGAGAGCCTCCATCCTGGCCCTTGCCGCGGGCCTTCTGTTCGTCGTCGCGCCCGCGCTCGCTGCCGCGCAGGAAGAGCGCCGCGAAACCCGCAAGGAACGGCGCGAACGCCGCGCCGCGCTCGCCGCCGCCGAGGAGGCGCTGCCGCTCGAGTTCAAGCAGTTCCTCGCCGACGTCCACTTCCTCATCTCCGACGACGAGCGCGAGGCCTTCCTCGAAGTCACCCAGGACTACCAGCGCCGCGCCTGGATCGAGCGCTTCTGGCGTCTCCGGGATCCGTATCCCGACACCCCGCGCAACGAACTCCGGGTGCGCTGGGAGGAGCGGCTCCTGCTCGCCGAACAGGAGTTCGAGCGACCGCGCGGCGACCGCGCCCGGATGTTCATGCTGAACGGAGAACCCGACGGGAGAGTCGAGTTCCGATGCACGACGGTCACCTGGCCGATCGAGATCTGGTACTACGGCCGCGACAACCGGACCGGCCAGGAGTTCTACCTGCTCTTCGTCCGCCGTTACGGCCAACCCGTCTACGAACTCTGGCATCCCGCGGACGGGATCGGCCGCCTGCTGGACGTCGGCGTCGGCGAGCAGGCTCTGGTCGCCGAAGTCCAGGGCTGCAAGGACAGCGGCGCCTTCTTCGCGGCGCTCAACTGGCTGATGCGCAGCAGGGGCATGGAGTTCTCCATCCTGCTGGCGAAACTCCTGGAGCCGATCGAGGCGCCCTCCTCCGAATGGACGCTCACTTTCGAGGCCTACTCCACGGACCTGCCGGAGGGAGTCGAGCGACTCGATGCAACCCTCGAGCTCCGCTATCCGGCCCGCTACCAGGCGCGGACGGTGATGGAGGCGCTGATCGAGATCGACCCGGCCTCGGCCAGCCACAGCACCTTCGGCGACCGGTCGAGCTACGGCTTCTTCCTCACCGGCGAGGTTCTGCGTGGGGGCGAACTGTTCGAGAGCTTTCGCTACCGGTTCGACCTTCCGCTCGACGACGACGACGTGGCGGACGAAGAAGCCGGCGAACAGCCGATCCTGCTCTCCTTCGAGCGCCGGCTCAGGCCCGGCGCCTACGAGCTCGTGGTCAAGATCGAGGATCTGAACGGCGACCGCTACGCCCGACTCCAGCAGACCCTTGACGTCCCGGTCCTGGAGGCGCCCGCGGCCCGCCAGCTCGATCCCGTGGTGCAGAAGATCATCGACCGGGCCGAGGCGCTCCTGACCAGCGACGTGCCGACGATCCAACTGGTGGAACCGCTCGGCGAACTCCAGACCGGCTTCGTCCGCTTCGACACCCTGGCCACCGGCGACATCGCCGAGGTGCGCTTCTGGCTAGACGGCGCCGAGATCGCCCGCAAGCGCCGGCCGCCGTTCTCCGTGGAACTGGACCTGGGATCGACGCCCCGCCTGCAGATGCTGCGGGCCACCGCGCACGACGGCGAGGGCGTCGAGATCGCCTCGGACGAGCTGGAGCTGAATGCCGGACGGCATCGCTTCGCGCTCCGCTTCGTCACTCCCCGCGAGGGCCAGAAGCACGTGGACGACGTCGAAGTGACGGTCGACGTCCAGGTCCCGGACGGCGGCTTCGTCGAGCGCCTCGAACTCCACCGCAACGACGAGTTGGTCGCCACCCTCTACCAGGCGCCCTTCAGGCAGCGCGTCGAACTCCCCGGCGGAGAGCAGATCGTCTACCTGCGGGCCGCCGCGTTTCTCACCGACGGCAACTCCACGGACGCCGTCGTCTACGTGAACGCCCCGGACTACCTGGAGATCCTCGACATCCAGTACGTCGAGCTCTACGCGAGCGCGATCGCCAGATCCGGCCGCCCCTACCGGGAACTCGAACGGGAACATGTGGTCATCCGCGAAGACGGAGTGCCCCAGGAGATCCTCCGCTTCGAACGGGTCACGGAACTCCCGGTCCACCTGGAAGTGATGCTGGACGTTTCGGCTTCCATGGTCGATCGCCTGGACACCGCCCGCCAGGCCGCCCTCGGGCTGTTTGAGTCGGAGATCGCGCCCCGGGACCGCGTCGCTCTCGTCACCTTCAACGACCATCCCTACCTCGCCTCCGACTTCACGAACGACATCGGCCAACTGGCCGGTTCCCTCGCCGGACTGAAGGCCGAGCGCGGCACCGCGCTCTACGACGCGATCGTCTTCGGCCTCTACTACCTGAACGGGATCAAGGGCCAGCGCGCCCTGCTGCTGCTCTCCGACGGCAGAGACGAAAGCAGCCGCTTCTCTTTCGAGCAGGCGCTCGAGTACGCCCAGCGTTCGGGCGTCGCGATCTACTCCATCGGGCTCGGCATCCGCGGCCGGCCCGCGGTCGGGGCGCGCCGAGCGCTGACCCGCCTGGCCGCCCAGACCGGCGGCGCCTCGTTCTTCATCGACGACGTGAACGAGCTGGCCGGCGTCTACTCGCGGATCCTGGGCGAACTCCGTTCGCGCTACCTGATCACCTACCAGTCGACGAACACGGGCGACAACCGCCGCTTCCGTGAGATCGAAGCCGACGCCACCGTGCCCGGCGTCTCGATCCGCACGTTGAAGGGGTACTACCCGTGAGGGAGAGAAGGAACGCCTCCGACAGCAAGGTCGCCGGCTTCGCCGGCGACGATTCTCCCGCCGCCTTCGGCGGCAGGCGGGTCGGAAGACCCGCGCACCCAGAGCACCGCCGTACCCACGATGTCGCAACGCGCCGACGCCGTAGCTCTGGGTGCGCGGGTCGTCTGACCCGCTCGCGGGCGTTGCCGCGGAGCGGCAAACGCCCGAACAACACGGCCGCCGGCCGTAGGCCGGCGACCTTCGCCCTCTGCCTCTTCGCAGCCGCCGCCGGCGCCCAGGACGCCACCCTCGACCGCCGCCACGCCGATTTCCTCGCCGACGCCGACCCGATCCTCTCCGACACCGAGCGCCGCGTCTTCGGCGAACTCCGGCACGCCTACCAGCGCGACGCCTTCATCCAGCGCTTCTGGGCCGTCCGCGACCCCTACCCCGAGACGCCGCAGAACGAGTTCCGCGAGCGCTTCGAGCGCGTCGTCGAGCTGGCCGAAGAGCGCTTCGGCGGCGCCCGCGACGCCCGCTTCGAGGCGCTGCTGCTGCACGGCGAGCCGCTCCGCACCTTCCGCACCACCTGCGAGCTGCTGCGCACCCTCGACGTCTGGCACTACCCGCACAGCCCCGCGGTGCGCGGCGAGTTCTACCTCGTCTTCTTCCGCCAGGGCGGCGGCTTCCGTCTGTGGAAGGCCTCCGACGGCTTCTCCTCGCTGCTCGCGTTCGCCACGGTCTCGACCGACCGCGACGCGCAACTCCGGGAGATCGCGCGCCGTTGCTCGCGCGGAGGCGACCTGCTCGGCGCGCTGGGCCTCGCGCTCGACTGGGAGGCGATGGGGGCCGAGGCGCCGGAACCCGGCCGGGCCGACGACGAGTGGGCGCTCGTGTTCCTCGACCGCAGCACCGAGACGCCCGCCGACGCGGAGGCGCTGCCGGCCGAGATCGTCATGCGCTATCCCGGCCGCCGCGGCGGCCGCACCGTGGTGCAGGCGATCGTCGGGATCGACCCGGCGCACCTGCCGGCGGCCGGCGGCGAGGCGAGGCGCTTCGTGCTCGACGGCGAAGTGCTGCGCCGGGGCGAGCTGTTCGAGAGCTTCCGGTATCGCTTCGACCGGCCGGTGACGGTTGCGGGCGATGGCGTCAGCCGCGGCCGCGTCGGCGGTGCCAGCGCCAGCGGCGAGCGAGCCTCGATCCCGCTGGTCGCGCAGCGCTACCTGCGGCCCGGTCCCTACCGGCTGGTGGTCAAGGTGCGGGAGGTCGAGGCGGACCGGTTCTTCGGCGGCAGCGCCGAGATCGATGTGCCGCTGGTGGAGCGGCGGGGAGGTGAAGGCTCGCCGCCGCTGGTGGAGCGGCGGAGAAGTGAAGGCTCGCCGCTTCGCGGCATCGCGCTCGATGCGGGTCAGAAGACCCGCGCACCCAGTAGGCCCGGAACCGCCATCCCCGACTGGCTCGCCGAAGCGAACGCGGCGGGCCCGCTCCTCGCCGACTCGCCCGGCGACCACGGCGTGCGCATCCACGCCCTGCCCGAGCGCCTCATCACCGGCCGCGTCCGGGTCGGCGCCGACGCCCAAGGACCGGCTATCCACCACCTCGCCTTCTCGCTCGACGGGCGCGAACGCATCCGCAAGCGGCGGCCGCCCTACCAGGTCGAGATCGACGTCGGCGCGGCGCCCCGGCCCCACTCCCTGCGGGTCGACGCCCGCGACGAGCGGGGCGCCGTGCTGGCGACGGACGAGGTGACGATCAACTCCGGGCCGCACCGCTTCGCCGTCCGCCTCACTTCTCCGCAGCGCGGCGCCGCCCACACCCGCAGCGTGCGCGCGGCGGCCGAGGTCGAAGCGCCCCGCCACGAGCGGCTCGACCGCGTCGAGTTCTTCCTGAACGACACGCGCACCGCCACGCTCTACCAGCCGCCGTTCGAGCAGCCCATCCGCATCGACCCGGCCGAACCGCTCTCCTACGTGCGCGCCGTCGCCTACCTGGAGACCGGCGCCTGGGCCGAGGACCTCGTCTTCGTGAACTCGCGCAACCTGGTCGAGCAGGTCGAGGTCGCCCTGGTCGAGCTCTACACCTCCGTCACCGACCGCTCGGGCGCGCCCGTCGTCGGCTTGGCCGAGTCCGACTTCGAGGTCTTCGTCGACGGGGAACGGCAGTTCCTGCAGCGGTTCGACAACGCCGCCAATCAGCCGATTCACGCCGGCATCCTGTTCGACACGTCGCTCTCGATGATCGACCGCCTCGACGCGGCGGAGGAAGCCGCGCTGCACTTCTTCGAGCTCGTCCTCGGGCCGCGCGACCGCGCCGCCCTGATCACCTTCAACGACCGGCCCGATCTGGCCGTCGGCTTCACCGGCTCGAAGGAGGCCCTGGCCGGCGGGCTCGCCGACCTGGAAGCCGAGGGCGAGACCGCGCTCTACGACAGCATCCTCTACGCCCTCTACTACTTCGGCGGCCTGCGCGGGAAGCGGGCGTTGATCCTGCTCACCGACGGCGGCGACTCCAGCAGCGAGTACCGCTTCGACGACGTGCTGGAGTTCGCCCGCCGGTCGCAGGTGGCGATCTACAGCATCGGCATCGACATCGACCAGCGCGAAGTCCTGTTCCGCGGCCGCCTGCAGCAGCTCTGCGCCGAGACCGGCGGCCGCTGCTTCTTCATCGGCGGCGCTTCCGAACTGACGCGGGTGTACGAGCGGATCGAGACGGAGGTCCGCTCCCAGTACGTACTCGTGTTCGAGTCGCCCGAAGGCGAGGCCGACGCCTTCCGCAAGGTCGAAGTGAAGCTGAAGGACCCCCGCGCCCGCGGCCGGCGCGGCGTCAAGATCCAGCACCTGCCGGGGTACTTCCAGTGAGCGGCGAGCGGCGGACCGCTGGCGCCGCATCGGCGAACCCGCCGAGTGCCGGTGCGCCGGCCTTCCGGCCGGCAACCGGGGCGAGACAGCGAAGCGCCGAGCCCGAAGGCCGTCTCGTCCTTGCGTCCGCCTCCCCGCGACGGCGCGAACTCCTCAACTCCCTGGGCCTCGACTTCACCGTCCGCCCGGCGGCCGTCGACGAGACCCCCGATCCCGGCGAACGGCCCCGCGACCTCGTCCGCCGGCTGGCCCGGGAGAAAGCCGAAGCCGCCGCCCGCGACGGCGAGTGGGTGCTGGCCGCCGACACGATCGTCGTAGCGGACGGCGCCATCCTCGGCAAGCCCGCCGACCGCGACGAGGCCCGGAAGATGCTCGAACGCCTCCAGGGCCGCTGGCACCTGGTGCTGACCGGCACGGCGCTCCGGCCGCCGGCCGGCGACACGCTCCACGCGGTCGAAAGCACCCGCGTCCTGTTCGCCGAGATGACCCCCGGGCAGATCGACTGGTACGCCGCCACCGGCGAACCCGACGACAAGGCCGGCGCCTACGCCGTCCAGGGCCTCGGCAGCCTGTTCGTCCTGGAGATCGACGGCAACTACAGCAACGTCGTCGGCCTGCCGCTGCCGACCGTGCGGCAGTTGTTCGAAGGCGCCGGCGGCGACGTGCGAGCGTTCCGCCGCTGGGTGCGCGGGTCTTCCGACTCGCACCGGGCGTAGCCGCGCAGCGGCGAAGCCCGAAGACTCCCGAAATGGACGATCCGAAGCCCCGCTCCGTATGAAGTCACAGAGAAGTCGATCCCTCCGGCCGGTTCCGTCGAAGACGCCGTTGCTACGATTCGACTACCGAGGAGAGGTCCACCCACACGAAACGAACGCCCCTACGGAAACCGGCATGGCAGAGACAACCGAAGTCAGCGAGTCGCGGCGGAACGAGGCGTGGTTCGACTATCTCGAAGCGGTCCGACTGGAGCGCTACTACTACAAGCTCTACGACCGCTACCAACTCTTGAGGCAGGTCGTCCGGCTTCTCATCTTCCTGTCTGTCTCGGGCAACGTCGTCGGCGCCTTGCAAGGCGCGCCCGCCTGGATCATCTGGAGCGTGAGCACGATCGCCGCGATCCTGCTCGCTGTCGACTTCCTCGGGGACCATTCCCGAAAGGCCGCCGGCGCCTTCGCCATCAGCCAGGCCTGCGCGGCGCTCTCCGACGACTACAGCCGTCTGTGGCAGCGGATCGACGAACGGGAGATCGACGACCAGGAAGTCGTCTCCAGACTCGAAGAACTGGCCGAGAGCATCCGGAGGACGACAGGCCGAGCCGGCGACGTCGACCTGCGAACCAACGAGCGGCTGAACGAGCGGTCCACCGTGGAAGCCAACCAGCTCCTGGAGAGCCGCTATGTCGTCCAGGAGGCATAGCGACGCAGGCAGGCGCCCCAGCGAGATCAGAACCGCTTCCTCCGGGAAGCAGACGAGGCCAACGAAGATCAAGCCCGTGAAGCCGCCTCCTCCAAAGAAGAAGTAGCGCGCCACCGTCTCCGCCGGGTGCGCGGATCTTCTGATCCGCTGCCGCCGAAGGCGGCCAGGAAGGCGCGACGGCCGAAGGCCGTCTCCCCCAGTCAGGCGCCGAACTTGCGGAGCTTTCCCGCGTTCGCCAGCAGCAGGCCCATCAGGTCGCTGGATGGGATCGTGCCGACGGCGCCGCGGATGGCCTCGGTCTCGGTGAAGCGCGCGCACTCGTCGACGAAGCAGCGGTCCGACCGGAGGAGCAGGGGCACGGGGTGCCAACTGTGGGCCTTCATCGGCGCCGGCGTGGAGTGGTCGCCGGTGATCGCCAGCACGTCGGGACCGAGGCCGAGCAGCCGGGGCAGCAGGGTGTCGACCTCCTCGATCGCGGCAACCTTCGCCGGCAGGTCGCCGTCCTCGCCCGCCGCGTCGGTGCCCTTGACGTGGAGGAAGAAGTAGTCGAAGTCGGTCCAGCGTTCTTCCAGCCGGTCGAGCGCCTCGCCGAGGCTCTTGCCGCACTCGACGACCTCCATGCCGCAGACCTTCGCCACGCCGCGGTAGAGCGGGTAGCCGGCAAGCGCCGCCGCCCGCAGGCCGTACAGCTCGCCGACGCCGGGCAGCGCCGGCAGCTTCGAGAAGCCCCGGAGCAGGAACGAGTTGGCCCGATCCTCGTCCCGGAGTTCCGCCTGCAGCGCGGCGACCGCCCGCGCGATGCGGCCGGCCGTCGACCGAGCCGACTCGATCGGCAGCGGCGGCACGCCGGTCCGCTGCGGGTCCGTGTCGGCCAGGTCCGCGTCCAGCGGCGGCGTCCCCTCGCGCGCCCGGAACAGGAGCACGAACCGGTGGGACTCGCCCGGATGAACCTCGACCTCCACGCCGTCGCCCAGCGTTCCGCCGGCCGCCTCGATCCGCCGCGCGAGCCGGGCGCAGATCCGCCGGCCCTCCGCGCTCGGGATCCGCCCGGCGCGCCGGTCCGTCAACAGGCCCTCCGCGTCGACCGTGGCGAAGTTGCATCGCGCCGCCACCGTGTCGGCGGTCACGTCGAGCCCGAGCCCCAGCGCCTCCAGGACGCCGCGGCCGATGTCCGCTTGCGGCGCCGTCGGTTCGTACCCGAACAGCGCCAGATGGCCCGGTCCGCTGCCCGGCGTGATGCCCGTGCCGGCCGGGACCAGGCGGCCGAGAGCCGACCGCGCCGCCAGCCGGTCGAGGTTCGGCGTCCGCGCCTCCTCAAGGGCCGTCCGCGGCTGGACCGGAACGCGGGCGGGGCGCCCTCCTTCCGGGAGGGCCGTCCGCAGGTCGCCGACGCCGTCGAGCACCAGCAGCACGATCCGGCGCCCGTTCGGCTGCGCCAGCCGGCTCAGGAGCGCCAACCGCGCGCCCGACGACGCGTGCTCGGACCCGTTCGCGGCTGGCCCGCCAGCGCCCCGCCCGGGCGCCGTCCGTTCCATCGCAGCCCCGCTCACGCGACGAAGTAGGCCGAAGCCCGGATCTGCACCCGCGCCCGGGACTGGAAGCCGCCGCCATGCAGCCGGAACGCCGAATCGCCCGACATCACCGGCAGGACGATCCAGCCGTCGAAGCTCTCGCCCCGGTTGTAGGGCGAGACGACGGGTTCGAGCTCGGCCAGCCGGGTCCAGTGCCCGTCCTCCGAGAAGTTCGCCCTCAGCTCCAGGTAGGCCTTGTCGAGGTCGATGGTCTTCCCTTCGCGAGGGTGCCATACCGAGACGACGAAACGCATCTCGTCGTAGCGGCGCGTGTCCACGCGCGCGCCCTCCGGGCCCCTGAGCGCGTAGACGAAGGCGCCCTTGCTGTCCGTGGCGAAGATCTCCGGCGTGGCCTCGAAGGTCACGTGGAGCGGCTGGACGTTCTGGCTCATCGTCGAGGCAGCCGGTCGGCTTGCGTTATCCCCAGTGCGTCAGGGCGTCGGACGGCCGGCCAGTCCGCGTCGGACCGCGCCGGGCCGCGGGCCGATCAGCGGAAGCCGCGGCGCAGTTCGTTCCGGAACGTCTGGAAGTTCTTCTCGCCGTGGAGGCAGACGACGACGCGCTCCAGCTTCGTGCCGCCCTGCAGGTACCGGTGCACCTCGGTCAGCAGGATGCGGGCGCAACGGGCGACCGGATAGCCGAAGATGCCGGTCGAGATCGCGGGGATCGCGATCGTGCGCTGGCCGTTGCGGTCGGCCAGGGCCAGCGACGCGCGCACGGCGGCGGCGAGCTTGCGATCCTCGTCGCCCTCGCCCATCCGCGGACCGACGGCGTGGATCACCTGCTTCGCCTTCAGGGTGCCGGCGCCCGTCATCACCGCGGTGCCGACCGGCGTGCCGCCGATGCGGTTGCACTCGTCCTGGATGGACGTGCCGCCCTTCTCGCGCACTGCGCCGGCGACGCCGCCGCCCAGTTTCAGTTCCTCGTTGGCCGGATTGACGATGGCGTCGACTTCCAGCTCCGTGATGTCGCCCTCGATCAGTTCGAGCAGCGTATCGTTCATCCTGACGGCCACTACGTACTCCCCAAAGCTGTCTGCCGCGAGCCGCGGCACGACGGCCGGTGCGGCCGGTGCGCCAAGGCCAGTTTTCGCGGAACTGCCGAAGCGTGTTTCGAGCGGCAGGATTCTATCGCAGTTGTGAAGACTGTGGCGTTTCGCCGGTACGGCTGCGCGTGAGCCTCGTTCGGTTGGAGCGGTCGTGACGGCCGGCGGGTCCTGAGGGCCGCCTTCGGCGGCAGCGGGTCAGCACCCTGGGGGCGCGTCCCGCGCCACCAGCGTCCCAGTCCGAGCGCCCGTCTTCGGGCGGTCGGATGGTCAGACCCGCGCACCCAGCCAGCTAGAAGAGATCGCCGTCGCCCTTCGTGTAGTAGCCCCCGGCCCGCATCCGTTCGACGGCGTCGCGGCTGACGAACGGCACCATGATCGCCACCAGGCCCTCCGGTTCGGGCCGCCGCGCGAAGCCGAGCCGCTCGATCTCCCTCGACCACCAGGCCGGCCTCTCGCTGAACCAGCCGCCGACCGGCAAGGCTGGACCGACGCCTCCGGCGCCGGGCGCCCGGATCCCGGCCACCAGCGCCCGCAACGCGGGGAGCTCCGCCGGATCGACCAGGACGTCGCCCAGTTCCACGCGGTCCGGCAGCCGCTTCGCGGCCGCCCAGCCCGCCAGGCGCCCGCGCCGGAAGGCGGCGAGCAGCTCGATGTCCCGGTCGGGGCAGTCCAGGTAGCGCCAGCGCAGGTACTCGGCGGAGCGCTCCACCAGCAGGCCGTACCGATCGACGGTCCGCTCGACCAGCGCGTCGAACTCGGCGCCGATGTGGGTGCGTTCCGCAATCCGCTGCAGCTCGTAGCGGCGTCCGAGACGCCGGCGGCCGCCGAGCCGCGCGTCGCCGGGCAACTCGCGCCAGGGGGCGTCCTCCACGACCTCGGCGCCCACGTAGCGCGTGGAGAACTTCGTGATGTTGCCCGTGTTGAAGCCGTAGTTGAAGGCGACGCGGCCGTTGCAGTGCGTCAGGTAGAAGTGCCGCGACGTGCGCGCGAGCACGCTCGTCGGCCCGCGGCCCACGCCGCGCGCGCCCCGGCGGGTCATCGTGTCGCCGACCTGGTGGCCCTCGGCGGGGACCGACGGCGGCAGGCCGCGCCAGCGCACCGGGTACGCGCAGTACTGGCAGACGAGTTCGCCGCCGGGGTCGAAGGCGAGCGAGATCCGCGGGCCGCCGCGCGGGTTGTCGAGGTACCTCCAGCGCCAGCGCTCCAGGCCCAGGTCCCTGCCGAAGCTGTCGCGGAAGAGCTCGAGGATGGCGACCTCGTCGCCGGGCCGGTAGCCGCGGATGCGGTAGCCGTCCCGGCGAGCGCGGACGACGCGGAACGCGGGCGATCCGGCGCTTGCCCGCTCGCGCAGCGGACGGAAGCCGGCTTCGAGGAGGGCGAGGACGACACGGTCGTAGCCGCCGGCGGCGGGTTCGGCGGAGCGGCAGGCATCGCCGCCGACGGAGGCAGCGGCGGGGTCGGCGGCGCGCCCGGGATCGTCCCTGCCGTCAGCGGCGGTGGAGTCGTTGGCCGTCCAGCCGATCAGCACTTCGTCGGGGAGGGCGTCCGCGTCGTCGACCGGCTGCGAACCGGCGACGAGACGGGTCGCGTCCGCCGGCAGCGCGGCGAGGTCGCCCCGCGGCAAGACGCCGGCTACCGCGCGGTCGAGGTCGTTCTCGGGCGCCGCGCCCGCGCGCAGACGCTCGAGAGACCGATTCCAGGCCGCCTCCGCGCTCACGCCGGGGATGCTACTTCCCGCTGGGTGCGCGGGTCTTCCGACCCGCACTGGGTGCGCGGGTCTTCTGACCCGCTGCCGCCGCAGGCGGCGAAAGAACCGTCGCCGACCTTCGGCCGGCGTCCACTCTCCTCGGGCTGCGCCGCTCCGCGGCTTCGCCCGCATGCGGGTCGGAAGACCCGCGCACCCAGCGGGCCGGCTAGGGCGTGACGCGGATCCACAGGTTCGACCCCGTGCCGGCACGCACGTCCGGCGGAATCTCGAAGTCCGCGGCCTCGCCGGCGGCGACGCGGCAGCCCGCGGCCGGCACGCCCAGCGGCAACGTCGTCACCTCGACCCACGTCTCGCGGCCCTCCGCGCCGCCACCCGCGGCAAGTTCCGGCGCCTCCTCGAACCGTCTCGGCACGCGCTCCAGCCAGCGCAGCAGCGCCGCGAACCACGCCCCGTACCGGCGCCGCCGGAACCGGGCAGCAGACTCCTCGAACCACAGCCGTGCCCGCGGTTCCCGCTGCGCGCTCTGGTCGTACGCGTGGACGCAGCGCGCCGCCGGCGCCAGCACGGCCCGCACGCCGGCACGCCGCGCTCGCAGCAGCCACTCCGTCTCCTCGAAGTACAGGCGGTAGCCCTCGTCGAACCGCCCGACCCGCCGCCAGCCGTCCCGCGTAACCGCCAGGCAGGCGCCGGTCAGCTCGTAGCAGGTCACGGGTTTCTCGGCCCGCCAGAACGCGCGGGCGCGCCGCCGCCAGCGCCGGCGGAACCCGCGGCCCCAGGCCGGCCAGCGTTCCGCGAGCGCCGCGTCCAGCTCGGCCCGCCGGGTCCGGAGCTGCTGCGGCGGCAGCATCAACCGGCAGCCCTCGTCCCAGAACAGCCGCGGGCCGGCAATCTCGGCACCCGGACCCGCGCCAGCGCCGGATTCCGCAACACCGCCGGAACCCGTCTCGCTGCCGGAACCCGCGCCACCGCCGCCGAAACCCGCAACTTCGGCACCCGCCTCCACAACGTCCACGCCGCCCAGCGCATCGAGCAACGCCCGCAGGCAGCCGGCCTCGACCGTCACGTCCGCGTTCATCAGCAGCAGCACGTCCCCCGCCGTGTGCTCCACGCCCAGGTTGATGCCGGCGGCGTAGCCGAGGTTCCCGGGCGGCCGCAGCACTTGCGCGGGGAGATCCTCCGGCGCCGCGTCTTCGGCGTTACCGGCCGCGGACTCTTCCGCGGCGCCGTTGTCGACGACGACGATTTCGAGCGCCAGCGCCGACGCCCGCGCATCCTCGCGAAGCGCGGCCACGGCGGCCTCAAGACGCTGCGGCGTCCGGTAGTGGACGATGACCGCGGAGATCATTGGGCTCGCGCTCGCCGCTTCGCGGCGTCGCGCCCGGTGCGGGTCAGAAGACCCGCGCACCCAGTGCTCGACCCGCCGCACACCGGCAGTGCGTCAGATCTCGTCTGCGAGGCCATGCTTCAGCCGGGCGAACAGCGCGCCGCCGAAGACCACCGCGGCGAGCGTCGTGGCGAGCAGCGGCGCCAGGCTCACCGGGACCTCGCCGCCCAGGAACGCGGCGCGGTAGAGGTAGACTAGGCCGGTCAGCGGGTTCCACTCCAGCAGTTCCCGATACGGTTGCCGCGTGATGTAGAACAGGGAGTAGATGATCGGCGTCACGTAGAACCACGCGTTCAGGGCCAGGCCCACCGCCTGGGCCGTGTCGCGGAAGTAGACGTTCACCGCCGCCAGCCCCAGGCCGAGCCCGAACGTCAACGCCGCCTGCAGGGGCACGGCGACGAGCAGCAGCGGCAAGGTCCCGACGGACAGCTCGCCGATCAGGGCCAGGATGACGACGAACACGGCGCCCCCCACCGCCGCATGGAGCAGGGCGCCGAGCACCAGCGACGCCACCAGCAGCTCGCCCGGCAGCCGCATCTTCTTGACCAGGTCGGCGTTATCCGTGATCGCCGACGCCGAGCGGCTGACCCCCTCGTGGATCGCCATCCACGGCAACAGGCCGCAGAACAGGAAGACGCCGAAGTTCTCCGTCCCCTCCTGGTCGAACGGGAGGCGCAGCACGAGCGAGAACACGAAGGTGAAAAGCAGGAGCTGCCACAGCGGGTTCAGCAGCGACCAGGCGAGCCCGAGCGCCGAGCCGGCGTAGCGCGAGCGCACGTTGCGAACGACGAGTTCGCGCAGCAGGAACAGGTGCTGGCGGCGCTTTCGCATTCTCGTCGGCGGAGACTAGCGGATTCCGGCGAGAGCAGACCGTGCCGGCGGCGCCTCCCACGCGACCGAACCCGGGTCGCTCTCGGCCGGCGACGGGGCCGCTTCGCGAACCCGGCCTTGCTCCAGCGCCGGCAGGCGAAGGCTCACCGAATCGGCTGGACGCCGCCCTTGCGGCCCAAGCCATAGCCGACCCTGAACACATCGGGCATGTTCACCCGGCCGTCCCTCATCCGCTGAACGACGTTCAGCGCCTCGAGGTCCCGCCGGACGCCTTCGGCGCCTTCCTCGAAGTGAGGGGGCGGCAACTTGACATCCCCCTGAGCCCCAGCCTCGACCAAGCGACGCACACCGCCCTCGTCGCTCCATTTTGCCTTGATCTCGCTGAAGTCGCAGGGCACGACCATGCCGGCGAGAGGCTCCAGCACGCGGTGTACCCACGGGTAGTCCTCCTGAATCTCCTGAACCCGTATCTTCGACGCTTCCTGGACTCCGCGCTTGAGGCTTTCGTAGTGCAACGCGACGCGGTGGTCGGGGTACCGGTCCCCCGTGTCCTCGGCCGCCGCCCGCAGGGCAGCAAGAAAAGTCCGCGGGCTCACCCGGCGCGCACCGTCTCCCAGGCGCCCGTGAACCCACCGATAGGGCAAACCTCGTCGCCGGTCCCGCCCCATCCAGGGGCCGGTCAGTTCGTGGAACTTCTCTCGGTCATACTCCTCATCCAGAACCAGGAAACGAGGCACGAAGAAGAGAGTCAACTGCTGCACTTCTGCCGACCGCCAGTCCTCAAAGCCAAGGAACTCGCGGAAGATCTCGCCATGCTGTTGTCCGTTCGCGAGAACATGCCAGAGCAGGCCGTAGAGTTCGGGGCGCGGCCAGTTGAGCTCGGCGCTTGAGGACAAGAGCTTCGAAGCATCCGGGAAGCTCCTGAGTCCCGGTTCGCTGAACTGATCCGGACGGAGGAACACCTTTGCCCGTAGCCGCCGGTAAGAGCGCAAGTCGTGAACGCTCTGCAAGAGGCCGCGAATCACCCCCGACATGGTCTGCCAGTCGTCCGCGCAACGGTCCAGCGCGTCGAAAAGAACCAGGCAATGCTCGCCACGCGACGCGTACTCCCCATCGCGTTCTTCGAACAGCCGCGCGATGGCCTCCGGGTTCCCGCGGACGAACCGCGCGCGCTCGGACCAACGCTCACACCGCGCAACCGGGTGTTCTCGCGGGGCGATCTGCTTGGCCAGCACCGTCCACCACAACAGCCTCGGTTCAAGTCCGCCCTCGACCAGGTTCAGCAACGTGTCCTTGTCCGGATACTTCCCGGAATCCGGCTTCATCCCGAAACCGACCCGCACGTCGATCTTTCTCCACTCGTTCCGCCGAGTGTCTCCCTGATGCACCAAATCGCGCACCGTCCGGTCCTGAAGCGCACTCCACCAGAATGTCTTGCCGGCGCCCCTCATGCCCACGACCACCAACCGGTCCAAGTCGAGCGCCTTCCGATGCGACGGCGGCAGATAGACGAGATCCGGCGGCGGCGCCTCGCCGTAGCTCGTTCCTTCCGGCAACGACCGGAACGCCTCGCGCGCCTCTGCCACCGGAATGGCGGTCATCGAGTACCGGGCGCCATCACGGCAACCAACTCGTCGAATCGAGCCAGGAACTGGGCGTACGCCTGCTTCACCGGAGTTCGGTCCAAGTCTCGAAGCGACACGCCCCCCGCGAGGCCCCGCGTCCAATGAATCGGAAGGGGAACGTGGGGCGCGTCTTCCTCATCGAGCGCGAAACTGAACGGATCCCCCGCGGCCGGAACCTCTCCGCCGACGTCGTCGTAAAGACACCCCCTGAAGAGGTTCCACGAGCGTTCCGTGAAGCCCTCCAGGTACGAGTCGGTCTCAAGCTCCGGCGTCAACGCCGAGGCGACCCACAAACGCCCACGCAACCGATCCGCCAGACCGAGATCCTTCCAGTGGCGAAAGATGATCCCGTAGTCGTCCCAGGTGCTCTCCGAGTCGACGGCGAACAGAAGAACCTGCGCGTTCAGGTCGGTCACCGTAGCGGCGGCCGCGTCGTGCAGGCCGCTTCGGCTCTCCAGCAGAACCGTCGAGGGCTCGTACTCCGCCTCGAGCGAGGCCAGCATCCGGGCAAGTCGCTGAGGCCAAGCCTCGTTCTCGCCGCCCATGTAGGCACGGCCCAGCTTCTCAAGGTACTCGCCCGGCTTCCGGCCGTGAGCAGCGACGATACGCACGTCGCCGTCCATGTCCAGCCCCCACTCCGGCGCACCCATCATGTCTCCCATGACCCGCTCGCCCTGGCCGACGAGATCCTCCACGAACCAGTCGACCACGCCGAACTTCGGCCGCCGTCCTTCATCGAGCATGGCCGAGGAAAGGCCCGGGGACTCCAGATCGAGATCGACCACCAGGACTCTCTCACCGCGTCGGGCAAGGTGCCAGGACATCACCGCGGACGTGGTGCTTCTCCCGACGCCTCCCTTGACCGAGTAGAGAGCCCACCGTTGCGTCTCGCGTTCCTGCTCCGCGTCTCTCGCCGAGCCCCAATCCTGCCCGGTCAGAAGCCGCTCCACGCGAAAAACGCCCGGCTCGACTACTCTCGCGGCTTCGGCAAGCGTCCCCAGAAGCTCGTCTTCCAGGAACTGGAGTCCCTCCTCGACCGGACAGCCGTAGGCGCCGAGCCCACGGTGCAGCGAGGCGGCCAGCGAGTCCAGGTAGTCGCGGGACTCGCGGTCGTCGGCGACTTCCGCCGGCGCCAGGATTCGGACCTTCCCGCGGAGGTCGCGGACGAAAAGGAACTCCGCCGCGGCCGGGCGTTTCCGTTCGCTCAGCGCCCGGTCCACGAGCGGCCAGACGTCGTCGAACGCGACGAGCGAGGCGCTCATACCGCGGTACCGACCAGTTCGTGCAGCACCATGAGGCGAACGGTGTCGGCGCCGCTTCTGTGCCGGGCACCAGACGAACGCCCGAAACCTGCGCTCGCCGCGTAGCGGTCGTCGATGGACCAATCATGGAAAGGGTTGTTCGACGGAAGCCGCCCCAGGAACCTCGCGCCACGCCGGCCCGCGGCAAAAGAGTGGAAAACCGGCCAGATCTCTCGTGCGTGGCGTCGGTGTCCAGGCTGGACCGGCCTCCCCTGCGGAGACACCGGCATTCCGAGGTGGACCATCGCGGCCTTGATACCGCACTCCGCGCTGAAGCCGTGAAGCTGGCTGGCATTCGCCCAATGCCCCTTGGCGTAAAGCAGTTCGCCGTCCCGCCAGTGGCGGGCATGCGCATCAACGTAATCGGCGGGTCGGCTCACGGTAGTCACGGCTTGCCCCGGATCGCCAGGGAGGACACCGGCAGGAGCCGGCAGGAAGCGAAGAGCGTATCGCAGCGGAGTCTCGGGGCACTGCACCACGACCCAAACGAGGAAGACTGGAGGCCGATTCCAACGAGCCGAAGCGACGACCGACCGGAAGGACGAGATCGTGAGCATGCGGCCGGCGACCGGAGTGCGGGTCAGAAGACCCGCGCACCCAGTGGCGGCCGGAGTGCGGGTCAGAAGACCCGCGCATGTATGGTCCGCCCCGCTTGTGCAAGGGCACTTTCCGGAGTTCCGGCGAGAGAGGTGTCGTTGCTTGCATGTATTCGGCCTGTTGTTGGGCGTCTCGTGGTTTCGAGCTCCCTGGCCCCGATGGAATACGCGCGCGTCGTCTCTTCTGTACACCCAGACGGCCTGTTGAATGGCCCTGCGCGGGTTCAGGCTCTCGACGCGCCGGTCCGACCTGTTTCGCCATCGCTCCGTTGTGTCCTCGCAACGACTTGGTGGGGCAATCCTCCTTGGTTGATTCGATGTGGATCGAGCCGCCTGCTACGCGGCCCGAGAGACCTTCTGCCGAGACCCGGCGAGGCGGTCGTCGCGGTACAGCTCGCCGCGGCGAAGCACCGCCCAGGCGATGCGGCCCAGCTTGTTGGCCAGTGCCACCGTGGCGACGTTCGGCCCCCGGCGCCGCTTGACGTCGAGCGCCCAGCCCTTCAGCCGCGTTCGCTCGCCCTTCGCCGCCGTGCGCAGGACCGCCCGCGCACCGTGGATCAGGAGCGAGCGCAGGTAACGGTCGCCGCGCTTGCTGATCCCGCGCAGCACCGTGCGACCCCCGGTCGAGTCCTGACGCGGCACCAAGCCCATCCAGGCCGACATCTGACGACCGCTGCTGAAAGCCCAGCCGTTGCCCACCGCCGCCACGATCGCCGTCGCCACGATCGGACCGATGCCCGGAATCGACATCAGACGCTGGCAGTGAGGGTTCTCCTTCGACTCCCGCACCAGCATCGCGGTCAGGTCCTCGACCTCCTTGTGGACCTGCATCAGAGCCTCGTACTGCATCCACAGCAGCGCGCGAAACTGACCCGGCAGCTCGCGCTCCGCGTCGCTCGCGATGTCGGGCACCGCCCGCATGACCACCGCCCGGCCCTGACGCAGCACGATCCCGTACTCGCCCAGGAATCCCCGCAACTGGTTCACCAACTGCGTGCGACGGCGAAGCGCCGCCTCCCGGCTCCGATGAACCTGCTGAAGAGCACGCTGCTCCTTCGTCTTGTACGGCACGAAACGCATCGTCGGACGGGACACCGCCTCGCAGATCGCCTCCGCGTCGTGGTAGTCGCTCTTGTTCGACTTCACGTAAGGCCGCACGAACTGAGGACTCATCATCCGCGCGTCGTGACCCAGAGCGCTCAGCTTCTCCACCCAGTAGTGCGCGCCGCAGCTCGCCTCCATGCCCACCAGGCACGGCTCGAGCTGCACCATCAACTCCATCAGCCCCGACGCCTTCACCTGACGCTGAAACACCACCGCGCCCGACGAGTCCATCGCGCACACCTGGAACAGGCGCTTGCCCAGATCGATACCGACTCGAGTAACCTTCTTCATGGTCCGTCTCCTCCCTTGTTGGTTGGGAAAAACCCATTCTGGCCCTACAAGAGGCCGTAGAGGGCGGGGCGGACCATCCCATTACCCAGAGGCGACCGGAGTGCGGGTCGGAAGACCCGCGCACCCAGTGGCGGCCGGAGTGCGGGTCGGAAGACCCGCGCACCCAGTGGCGGCCGGAGTGCGGGTCGGAAGACCCGCGCACCCAGTGAATCGAAGAAATCGCCCCGAATTCCGTCTTAGTCCTCAGAAGGTCGAGATTACCCGCCCGTTCCGGCGGACGACTCGTGCCCACACGAACGAAGGAGAACGGAAGTGACGGAAGCGAACGTGGAGCTACACTACCGGCATGGGGATCCCTGCCGGACACTGGAAGAAGCCGGCTTCGGGCACGGACAGGCCCGGGCGCTGGTCGACTTCATCGCCAGCCGCGAGACCAGGTTGGTGACCGACGAAGACATGACCGCCTACGAGAAGGACGTTGCCGTCCTGAGAGGCGACTTGGCCATCCTGAAGGACGACGTCGCGGTCCTCAAGGTCGACGTCGCGGTCCTCAAGGTCGACGTCGCGGTCCTCAAGGTCGACGTCGCGGTCCTCAAGGAGGATGTCGCGGTCCTCAAGGAGGATGTCGCCGACCTCAAGGTGAGGATGGCGGCGGTCGAAGGGCGCATCGACGGCCTCGTCATGGTCGTCGAGGGTCTCCGGCAGGAGGTCAGGGAGAGGGTCGAGGGTCTCCGGCAGGAGGTCAGGGAAAGGGTCGACGCGCTCAGGCTTGAGTTGACGGCCAAGTTCGAGGCCCTGGAGGCACGCGTCGACCGCCGCATCGGCGGCCTGGAGGCGCGGATGGACGGCCGGATGGCCAGCCTCGAGGGCAAGATGGACGGCGTTCAGGGCGAGCTCAGGACGGTCAAGTGGGTGCTCGGCTTGATTGCCGGCCTTCTGGTGGCCGTTGGCGTGCCGACCGCGGCCGCGCTGGTCCGGCTCGCCTTCTTCGCGTAGTTCCGCGCACCCGGTGGCGGCCGGAGTGCGGGTCAGAAAGACCCGCGCACCCAGTGCCGCGCACCCGGTGGCGGCCGGAGTGCGGGTCAGAAAGACCCGCGCACCCAGTGGCGGCCGGAGTGCGGGTCGGAAGACCCGCGCACCCAGGGGTTTCATGTCCGCGGCGCGAACTCGTAAACGCGCTCCGGCTCGCGCAGGCGGGCGATCGAGCCGGACACCTCTCCCGCCGTCGCGGTCACGGCGGCCCCGCCGATTTCGCAGGTCGTCTGGTCGCTCGGCACCTGCCAACGGGCGACGAGCAGGGGCGTCACGACCGGGCCAACCACCGAACAGGCGGCGATCGACGGCTTCTGGCGGGTCCAGAGGTAGCCGCCGAGCGCCGTCAGCACGTCGCCGCCGCGGCGCTCCACGAGCAGGCCGGTGCAGCGCCGGGGCAACGCGACGAGCGGCCGGAGCGTCGCGTACAGTCCGTCGAGCGCTTCCAGGTCGCCCTCGGCAGCCCGGCGGCAGTACCGGTTCCACGCTCCGTCGCGCAGCCGAACGCCAGCCCGACTTTCGGCCGCGCGGAGCGTCTCCACGGCGCACCACGGCTGCGGGGCGTTGCCGCGCCGCTGCCGCGGGTTCCACTCGGCGGGCGCCGCCGGAGGCGCGTAGCGGCGCCAGCGGTCGTTGCGGTACCTGTGGGGAATGCCGAGCGCTTGGGCCAGGACTCCGTTCATCAGCGGCTCCACCGTGACCGCCCCGTTCACGCGGCACCCGGTGGTCGGAATCGCCACGCCGCGGCGGGAGATGTGGCGAACCGGCGCCGTCTTCCCCGCCCACCGGATCGAGGCCGTCGTCCGCGCGTCCACCACCGTCGCCATCAGCGACCAGAGCCCGGTCAGCCGGTGCAGCCGCTTCCACGCCTCCGTGCCGCCCCCGAGCAGCGCGCCGAGCGCGGCGGCGACGTAGATCTTGTGCCCGTAAAGCGGCGACAGGAACTCGTTGTCGCCCGCCAGCTCCCAGTGCAGGTCGAGGATGCGGCCCAGGTCGTCCCACTCGCCCCGCGCGGCCCGGAACGCCGGCGCGAAGTTCCAACTGCCGTCAGATCCCGCCCGCGGCAGCTCCAGGTCCCGGCGCGACCCCAGCCCGCACCACGGGTTCGCCGAGCCTTCGGCGGCCTGCCAGTAGCACCCCAGGGTGGACGCGGCGTTCTGTTCGAGTCTCATGGCGGAGTGCGGGTCAGAAGACCCGCGCACCCAGTGGCGCCCGGTGGCGGCCGAATCCGTTGCTACCTCCCTGGGTTGAGCGTCGGCGGTCTCGACGACGATGGACTCGGGGGCTCTTCTTCCAGGGCCTGCCACACGCCCACGAACAGCAGGGCCCCTGCGAGGAGCGTCGAGCACGCGCTCGCGGTCACCATCCAACGGGGCCTGATCCACCTTGGACTGCCGGCGACAGCCGATCCGTAGGCAGCGGCCGAGAGGATGAAGACCCCGGCAAAGGCGGCGACCGCCCCGAAGACGAACCACCACTTCGCCTGATGAGCAGAACCCGCCGTCGCAGCGCCGATGGCCACGGGAAGAGCGAGTGCGGCCGTGGCGAGAGCGGCGGGAGCGATGCGAAGTCCCGCCAAGCCCGCATTCAGGTATGCGACGGCGGTGTTGCTGTCTGGCTTCGGGAGAGCGTCTGCGAAGCGCTCTTGATCGCGAACCCCCTTGGCAGGTCCGCTGACCGGCCGAAAGGGGACCTCAACATCCGAAGCGTCCGCCATTCTCTAGGCGGCGTACTTCTTCGTCTCGATGGAGTGAAGAAGGTGCACGGCGTTCGTCAGGGCCCGCAGGGCTTCGTTGGTGCGCCGCAGCGCGTGGGCGGTGGCATGAGCGCTGGCGAAGCCGTCCCGTTGGCGCGACCGCGTCGAGGGCAGAAAGCCCTCGTCATCGTCGTCCTCGTACGTGAGCTTCCGAATCGCCGTCTCGAGTTCGGCTTGGACCACCCGCAGTTCTTCGCTCGGGCGAGCCATGCTCCTCCCGAAGTAGAAGCTGTAGTTGTTCTGGTGCACTTGCACGAGAGGGGCACTCCACGGCACTGGATCCACGGCGAAGTCCTGAACCGACGCTCGCGGAAGCTTCAGGTCGTCCAGCATCGAGCTGGAGACTTCGTCGAGATCCCGAACCGGGCTCTCCAGGAACTCGAAGTCCCGCACCATCGGGCTTGGAGCCTCGCTGATCGGCATGAGCCGAACAGAATCTTCCGCCGCCAGTATCGTGTTCTTCATGGCTCCTCCTCTTTCCCGTCATCCGTCTGAACGATCTCCTGGATGCTGCGGGCCATCGCCAGCGCTTGCTCTGCTGGCAGGGACACTCTGGTGATCTGACTGGGCGTAATCGCACGGCTAGCCAGCAACTCTCTGATGTCCTCGTGCGTGTGCTCCTTCAAGGCGAGTGCGATGGGCGGGGCGAAGTAGCCGAACGTCAGCACGATCTCCGGCGCGTTCGCCTGAACGACACAGAGGTTTGCTGGATTCACCGGCGCGGTGTCCGCACCGTCCCAACTCACCGACAACTGCATCGGTTCTGGCGTTTCGGCTTCGTTGCTCACGCTTGGACTCTCAAACCGCCCCCGTCCCTCGTTGCCCCAAGGCTTCCCACCCGCGCCACTCGAGGCTGGGGGCCAGATTCGCGGCGGGAGAGTCTACCACGCTTCCGACGATCCGTGTCCTGTCACAAGGAGCATGTCTGGGGAAGCCAATCGTCACGATTCCGCTGCTTTGATCCAAGAACGCCAGCCATGTCGAGGTTGACTGTCAACCTCCGGTAGTAGCTCGGTCCAGCCGCTCGCCACCATGCCACGGCTCCCCTTTTGCTCATTCCTGGAGTGGAACAAGGCTAGGCAGCCGCACCGGCCGTTACCGCGCTGGTCCGGCTCGTCTTCTTCGCGTAGTTCCCCGCTTCCCCCGGAGTGCGGGTCGGAAGACCCGCGCACCCAGCGGGGCGAGCGCACGGACTTCAACCGAATCGAAGAAACTGCCCCGAACTCCGTCCTAGTCCAAAGGAGGCCAAGATCGTCCGGCCGTTCCGGCGGACGACGCGAGCCCCGCGAAAGAAGGAGACGGAAGTGACGGAAGCGAACGTGGAGCTACACTACCGGCATGGGGATCCCTGCCGGACACTCGAAGAAGCCGGCTTCGGGCCCGGACAGGCCCGGGCGCTGGTCGACTTCGTCGCCAGCCGCGAGAGCGGGTTGGTGACCGACGACGACATGACCGCCTACGAGAAGGACGTTGCCGTCCTCAAGGACGACCTCGCCGACCTCAAGGTGAGGATGGCGGCGGTCGAGGGACGCATCGAGGGCCTGATCATGGTCGTCGAGGGTCTCCGGCAGGAGGTCCGGGAGCGGGTCGACGCTCTCCGGCTTGAGATGTCGGCCAAGTTCGGGGCCCTTGAGGCACGAGTGGACGGCCGCATGGCCTCGCTCGACGGCCGCATGGCCTCGCTCGACGGCCGCATGGCCTCGCTCGACGGCCGCATGGACGCCCTGGCGGGCAAGATGGACGGTGTAGAAGGCCAGCTCAGGACGGTGAAGTGGGTGCTCGGCATGATTGCCGGCCTCCTGGTGGCCGTTGGCGTACCGACCGCGGCCGCCCTGGTCCGGCTCGCCTTCTTCGCGTAGTTCTTCGCTTCGCTCGGAGTGCGGGTCAGAAGACCCGCGCGCCCACTGGCCACGCGCCGGTGGGCGGCGCCGATCCAGCCTCAGTCGACCGGGAACGGGTTCCCCGGCACGAGGTCGGTGGCCACCGCGGCCGACGCCGAGTCGTCCGGACAGTTGATCGTGAAGCTCGTCTCGAGTCCGTCCTCGTCGAGCGACGGAATCGCGCCGTCCATCGCCGCGATCTTGAAGGTGACCGTCTGCGGATTGAGGCGGTCCGGGTCGTCGTTGGCTTTCAGGCAGCGGTTGTCGTCGGTGCCGACGGTTACCGTCCACTTGAGAACGCCCTCTTCCCGCTCGCCGGGCACCTCACCGCCGTCCGCCAGGAGCTGGACGGTCTCCACGCTGGCGTGATGCTCGATTTCCCCCCGCGCGGAGAGCGTTCGCGTGGTGATGAAGTTCTCGCCGAGGAGCCGGATGACGGCCTGCTTTCCCGGGTCGGTCCCGAGCGGCCGAATCACCTCGGAAGGGCTCACGGAGAGCCGCCAACCATCCGACGTTCCGAGGTGACAGTCGCTCGCGGACGCCGTTCCCGCCATGCCGCTGCAACCCGGTATCGGTCTCGCCAGCACGATGCGCGGGATGATGCCGACCCGGCCCGTGGGAACGTGCTTGACGTAGGTGCCGATGCCGCCTCGCGGCGTGTCGATTTCCAGGCCGCCCGGGTCCGTGACGTCGATCTGCTCGGCTTCGACCGCTGCCTTCGGGATGAACGCGGCGACCGCCGAGTTCACGTCGTCGTTGATCCAGTACCAGCCGCCCGGCTTCAGGTTGTCGACTTCGAGCTTGCCGGTGGTACCCGCCGGACAACTGCGCCCGTTGGCCGCGTTCAAGGCCTCGCGCACGATGCCGCCGCTGTCCGGCTGAACCCGGACGGAGATCGTCGTTCCGCCGCAGACCACGAAGAACTCGACTTCCTTCGAGCCGCCGAAGCCAGCCGTTTCACCGACAAAGCCGCCCTCTCCCGCGAAGTACGGCGCCACCTGGCAGCGCGGGCAATCGACGGCGGCCGTCTGAGCCGCAGCCACGGCCGGAATCGCCGCCGCCAACAGCGCGACTGGAATGATCTGCTTCACGACTCTTTCTCCTCCTCGGGGCTGGCGAACCGCCTCTTGGCGGAGACGGGATTCCAAGGGGCCCGAGCCCCTTTCGGCCGCGACGGCGCCTACGGACAGACGATCATGAAGCTCGCGCTTCCGACCTTGCCGGAGTCCGCGTTCCGCACGATGGAGGGCACGACCTGGTCGGCGCCGGTGCCCGGACCGCCGGTGCTCACGTTCACCGCGTAGGTGACGCCCGTGTAACGGGCGCCTGCCCTGGCGGCGGTCATCGCCACCGACGGCTGTCCGCGGAACGCGGTGATGCCGTCGTTCTCGGTCGAGTGGGACGCAACGTAGTGACCGCTCCCGTTGCCCCAGAGATCGGCGACGAGGACGACCGAACCCGTTCCGGCGGGCCGGGTGATGCTGCCCTTGTCGTGGATCCGCACGGTAGCCCCGGTGGTCCCGTTCGTGCTCGTCATCAGGACATTCGCCTTGCCATCTCCCAGCGCGCACGCGGTCTGCACCGGCTTGCCCGGCGACGCCGCCGTGCCGGCGCCCGAGAAGCCGCACTTCCTGGTCGGCGCCGTCGGCGGCTCCGGCAAGATGTTCGGCAGGATGCCGACGCGGCCGGTGGCCGACTCCTTCAGGTAGACCGCGCCGCTGCCCTTCGTCATCGTCACGCCGGGGCCGGCGCTCGCGATCACGGTCGGCTCGTTGCCGAGGATGTCCTTCGCCACCAAGTTGCCCACGGCCGAGTTCAGGTTGTCCGTGATCCAGTACCAGCCGCCGTCCTTCAGGCCGGCAATCTCGAGGGAACCTCCTTCCCGGTCGCAGGCCAAGCCGTTGCGATGGTTGAACAACAGCACCGCCGTGCGGCCATCGACCTGGGCTTCCCCCGTAGTACTGACGCTGCCGCACGAAGCGACGAAGACGACCTCGCCGGCGTCCTCGGCGAGGGTTCCGATGAATCCGCCTTCGCCCCTCAACCAGGGAGCGACGTGATCGCAACCGGAGCAACTGACGTCCTGGCCGAACGCCGCCGCCGGAATCGCGCTGAGCGCCAGCGCGAGCGTGAAGCGCCTCATCGGTTCTCGTTACGCTCTCTCTGTAGGTCCTTGAAAGACGAAGCCTCCGCGCCGGGGTGTGAGCCCGACGCGGAGGCGGTACTTTCGAAGTCGTCTCTCCCCCGTTCAGCCCGGGGGAGGAACGGCTGTCCCCTACTCGACGGGGAACGGGTTCTCCGGCACCAGCTCCACGCCCGTGCTGGGCGAGGCCGAGGGGCACATGATCGTGAAGCTCGCGCTTCCGACCTTGTTGGTGTCCGCGTTCCGCTCGATGGAGGGCACGACCTGGTCGGCGCCGGTCTCACCAGCCGGCATGTTCGCGGTGAGGGTGACCGTGGTGGCGTAGCTGGCCGTCTTGCTGCACACGGCCGAGTCGGCCTTGACGGTGACCGTCGCTGCGCCGGCAGCCTGGGTCCAGGAGACGCCGCGAGCGTCACCGGCACCGTCGCCATCGACGGAGACGTCGGCGCCGGTGCCCGGACCGCCGGTGCTCACGTTCACCGCGTAGGTGACGTTCGAGTAGCGGGCGCCAGCCCTGGCAGCCGTCAGTCCCAGTCCCGGCTGTCCGCGGAGCGCGGTGACGCCATGGTTGTCGGTCGAGTGGGACGCCACGTAGTGACCGCTCCCGTTGCCCCAAAGGTCGGCGACGAGGACGACCTCACCCGAACCGGCGGGCCGGCTGATGCTGCCCTTGTCGGCGATCTGCACGGTCGCCCCGGTGATCCCGTTCGTGCTCGTCATCAGGACCATCGTCTTGCCGTCTCCCAGCGCGCACTCGGTCTGGATCGGCTTGGCCTCCGACGCGCTCGTGCCGGAGCCCGAGAAGCCGCACTTCCTGGTCGGCGCCGTCGGCGGCTCCGGCAGGATGTTCGGCAGGATGCCGACGCGGCCGCTGGCCGTCTCCTTCAAGTAGACGGCCCCGCTGCCCTTCGTCATCGTCACGCCGCTGCCGGCGCTCGCGATGTCCGTCGTGGCGTTCTTGAGGACGTCCTTGGCGACAAGACCGCCAACCGCCGAGTTCATGTCGTCGGTGATCCAGTACCAGCCGCCGTCCATGACGGGACCGATCTGGAAGGAACCGTCGTCCGAGCTGCAGGCCAGGCCGTTGTCCATGGTGAACAGGGCCGCGACCATGCCGTCGTCGTCGGCCGTGAGGTCGCCCGAGCGGGTGACGCCGCCGCAAGAGGCGACCCAGGTCACCTTTTCGGCGCCGTCGGCCGTCGCGACCAGACCGCCCTCGCCCATGTAGACCGACACGTCGTGCGTGCAGTCCTCGCAAGAGACGATCTGACCGAAGGCCATCGCAGGAATCGCGCAGAGAACCAGCGCGATCGTGATGTGCTTCATCAGCTTCATCAGTTTGTTTTCTCCTTGAGCGGCTTGCGCCGCCGTTCGTTTCGGGCCGGCTGTCCAAAGCCGGACCCAAGGTTGTTCGATCCGAAGATCGGGCCCCGGCGGTGCGGACTGTCCGCGTTGCCGAAGCCGCTGACGTTTTCTCACTGGACGGCCGGATTCACGCTCAACCGAGCTACCTGCCGCCACCCAAGCTGATGCTGCACATCACCTCCCGCTGAAAGACTTCAAGGCCGTCTGTCCAAAGACGTGGGGTGAACCCTAGCCGAAACGGCGGTTCAGATCCAGTGGCGCCAAGACGCGAGAAGCGCGGGGCGCCGGCGGACCGGGAAACGACGTTCCATGTCGGTACGAGTTCCTCCCGAAGGGGCACACTATAGGGCCTTCGAGGGGATTCGTCAAGGGGTAGGGGTGTCGGAGTCAAATTGCTGAGGACATTGGGGTTACGCCCGGCGGCGGCGCACTGGGCGCGCGCCGGGTGCGCGGGTCTTCCGACCCGCATGGGGTGCGCGGGTCTTCCGACCCGCATCCGGGCCCGCCGTCGAACCGCCACGTCTCAGGGCGGCGCCTCCCAGTCGACGGCTTCGGGGTTCTCCTCGCCCGGGGCGGGCGGCGCCGCGGCTACCCGCCGCTCTTCCAGGGCCGGCGCCAGGGTGCGGCCGGCGGTTCCGAGCCGGTAGGCGGTCCCCGTCGCTTCCAGGCGGCGCGCGGCGGAGAAGTGGACCATCTCGCCGGCGGCGACCGGCTGGCCGTCCGCGCCCCGCTCGCCGACGGGCCTGTCGTGCCGGCCCATCAGCCGGTAGACGGCCGACATCGAGCGGCCCATCTCGCCGAGACCATCCGGCGCCAGGCCGCGCGCTGCGTCGGAGCGGAGCGCCAAGCCGGCGGCGTGGGCGCGGGTCCACATCCAGAGCAGGGAACCGTCCGAGAGGCCGGCGTTGCGAACGCCGCCGCCCACGTCGCTGTGAACGCCGGGGAACCAGAGCTGCTCGACGTTCTGGCCGGGCGCGGGCCGGGCCGTCCACAGGGTCGGCGCGAACGGCTGGCGGCCCTCGTCCACCGCCACCGCGTGGCAGGCGTTGCGGATGTGGCGGCCCAGCCGCACGTCGTGGAAGCGGTGCCGGCGAGCGCCAACCCAGTTCAGCCAGCCGATGGGCACGCCGAGCGCGCCGACGGTGTCCCAGACGCCGACGAAGTGGACCCCGCGGCGGGACCAGGGCGCGGCCGCGGCGGCGTGAGCATCGGGCGCCGCCGGAGCGGCATGGGCGCCGGGCGAGGCCGCGGCCGCCGGGGTGGCGGGGAGGTCCGGCGACGCCGGGGCCGCCGGAGCGGCCGGAGCCGCGAAGGTCTCCAGGTGGCGCGCCGCGCGTTCGTCGCGGGCTGGGCCGGGGCGCAGGCGGTAGATGGCCATGCCGCGCAGGGCGACGTCGGCGATGGCGAGGCCGGCGGCGGCGCAACGGTCCGGGTCGGGCACGCCGCAAAGGCCGACCAGCCCGGCCAGGCTGCGCGCGGTGTAGGCGCCCCGGCTGTAGCCGAAGAAGAACAGCCGGTCGCCCGGACCGTAGTTCGTGCTCAGCCAGACGTAGGCCAGTTCCACGTTCCGGGCCAGGCCGAGGCCCAGCACCCCGCCCCGCACGCGGTCGAACCGGCCCGTGCCTACGCCGCGGTCGTAGTACCTGAGCTGTTCCGTGCCCGAGGCCGTGAACGGCGGCAGCGCCCGGCGGGTCTTGACCACGTTCGTGGCCGACGACCCGTCGTCGCTGTTCCAGGTGCCGTCGAAGCAGAGGGCGATGTTGCGGGGCGGGGGCAAGGGAACGTGCGCGGGGGCGAGGCTGCCAACCGCCTCCAGCGGCGAAGCCTGGCCTCCTCGCGCCGGTAGAGCTTCTCCTCCGTGTTCAGGCGAAGGCGCGAGGGCGGCCCGCCAGATCCAGCGCCGCAGATTCGCGAGGATCGGCCGTCGGATAGTCGGGGCTCGAAGGGTTCAGGAAGGTCACGGCCTCGTAGTAGTCGTCCAGAGGAATGAACACCCCGTTCTCCTCCACCCACCGGCGCATCCGCTGATTGCAGCTACTCGCCCAGGAAACCACCTCAACGCGCCAGCCTCGCCGGTGCATCCGCTCCAGATCGGCATGGAAGCCGGCGCCGTCGTAGAAGCCCTGGCCGTCCCCCGTCAGGACCACCGCGACGCCCGTATCGCCGTTGTAGTCCGCGAAGTCGCGCAGCATCTGGAGTTGAAGGATGCGGTCGGGGCCCTGCTGCTCGCCACGTTCCACCGACCCCCTGTCGACCAGTTCGACCTTGACGCCTTCGGACTCGAGCCGGTTCCACAGGCGACGCAGCTCCGGCGGCACCGAGCCGGCGGCAATCGCCTTTTCGACCGGACGCTCAGCACTGGCCAGCTTCATCATGTTCCGGAAGTTGACGCGGACCCTGTGCCGCGCGGAAGGGCCCTCGCGTTCCTCCGCCTCGGCCTGTGCGCCGATGAAGATGTTCGAGTTGTCCCAGTAGATGAAGACTCGGTCCATGTGTCGAGCCTACCGGAAGGCCTCGAAGCAGGAATCGTCGCAGGCCGGGTGCGCGCGTCCTCCGACCCGCACTGTGCGCGGGTCTTCCCGACCCGCACTGGGTGCGCGGGTCTTCCGACCCGCATCCGCCGAAGGCGGGGAAGAAATCGTCGCCGGCCTTTGGCCGGCGGCCATTCTCCCCGGTCTCCGCCGCTTCGCGGCTGCGCCCGGATGCGGGTCGGAAGACCCGCGCACCCGGCGGCAGGCGGCTAACCGCGGTCTGTTGTCTGGGCCTTTGACCGCTCGGCGGAACTACTCCCCGAACAAGTCGCTCAGCCAGTTCGCGAACCGCCGGGCGAGATCGGCGTTCGCGTCCAGGTCGCCGTTGGCGTCCGCCACCACGCCCAGGGCGAGCAGGCCGGATCTCTTCAAGTCTTCCGGAAGTCCCTTGAGGAGCTTTGGGTAGCCCCTCTTGTTGATGATCGTGAAGGGCAGTTCAAAGCGTGGCGGCTCGGGCTCAACGCACACCCATTCGCCGATTCCGACAGACCTGCAAAGGTGCTCGACGACATGCTCGTCGTCTTCCCCCTCCACGAGGAGGATCATCCCTTCGTCCACCACGCGCTCGCCTACCGGACTTCGATTCTCTGCTCGGCCGCGACGGTGAGCTCGTCCTCGGAGTAGACGACAGCCCGACAGCCTCGGTCGGTGCGATCCAATCGAACGAGAATGCCGTCGGTACGTTCGCACTCCGTTGCCGCCCGTGCGAAGCCCACGATGCAGTCCCAACTGTGGGTGGTCGCGAGCACCTGAATGTCGCCTTCCCGCGCCGCGCGCAGGACCAAGCGCCAGAAGTTCTCGTGCACCTTGTAGTGGAGGCCGTTTTCGGCTTCATCGATGAGAAGGAGGCCTTCGCGGCAGCGGGTAAGCGCAAAAGCCGTGCCGAAGAGCCTCGTAGCGCCATCGCCGAAGCTCTTCAGGGGCACGGGGCGCGCGCGCCCCTTGAGCCTCAAGATGACCCGTTGACCTGACGACCGATATCCCGTTGACTCTCCCTCGCCACCGACGACAGCGATGCCGTCCACTCTCTCGTCAAGAACGAGCCCCAGGGCACAAGCCAAGAACAACTGGTCTTCGGTCAATAGACCGCGTCGCTCACGAGACCGCCATCGAGTCCGCCGGGCGAACCATCGCGGTCATCGGCACGCCGCTCTCGCACGTATACCCGAAGGCTCACCGGGACCTGCAGCGCCTCATCGCCGAGCGTTTCCTGGTCGTCAGCCCCGTTCCTCTGAAACGGTACGAGTCGCAGGACTACCGCCTCAACCGCTTCTTCTTCCCGGAACGGAACGTCGTTATGTCGGCGCTGACGGAGGCAACCGTCATCGTTGAAGCCGGCGAAACCTCCGGCTCGCTGACCCAGGCCCGCGCAGCCCTGGACCAGGGGAGGAAGCTGTTCGTCCTCGACGGTTGCTTCCGGAACCCGCGATTGACCTGGCCGGCGCGCCTGGAGGAGAAGGGGGCAGTGAGGGTCCGGGACTACACCGAGATCGAACGTGAGCTTGCCTGAGCGCTTCACGCGTGTCGACGAACTGACGAGACTCGATCACCACTGGCTGACCCCCGGCGACCGCTGTTTCTTCCTCGGCGAGTACGCCGCCAGACAGGGCTACGCCTACAGCCCGACCAACAACCTGCTCATCAACTTCAAGAAACCGATGGACCGGCGAGGGAAACCTGAGTGGAGATACAAGGAGAAGGCGATCCGCGAGATCGCCTCAGCATTCCGTCGTGCGCTCGCCCCGGTCCGCCGGAGGGCCATGCCTTCGTGCCTATGCCGCCGTCGAAGGCGTCCCACGATCCTCTCCACGACGACCGTCTCACTCGCATGCTCCGCGCTGCAAGACTCCAGCGGCGGGATGCTGTAGTGCTTGGCCGGAACCACCGGCCCTGGGCGCGACGGAAGCGAAGTTAGTGGACGCCGGCCGGAGGCCGACGACGATGTTGTTGGCCGCCTGCGGCGGCAAGCGGGTCGGAAGACCCGCGCACCCATGCGGGTCGGAAAGACCCGCGCACCCAGCGCACCCAGGTGGGGTCAGGCGCCCCAGACGGTCACGGGCCGGCCGCCGAGGGACTCCTCGCGACGGTAGAGCTTCTCCTCCCACGGCTTCGACGCGTCCCGGTCGAAGATCACCAGGTGGCCCGACTCGGCGCCGCACTTGTCCATGTAGGCCAGGGTCTGCTCCAGGCCCTCGCGGATCGTCGCCTCCAGGCCGCCGCGCAGGATCTTGCACTCCACGACGTAGCGGCGCGCCGGCACGCCGGGCTCGGCGGCGCCGGCGAAGCGGCCCGGCGGCCACACGATCAGCAGGTCCGTCCGGCGGCTGCCCAGCGCGTACTCCCGCTCGATCCGGCCGCCGCCGTTCACGATCCGCTGGAGGAACGTCTGCAGAATCAACTGCGGACCCGCCTCCTTGTACTGGAACCGCTCGAGCCAGTGCTCCGAGTGTTCGCGGAAGAAGCGCTGAAACGCCGCCAGCAAGCCCTCCGCGTCCAGGTCGCCGTCCGGCTTCACGTACCACTCCGTCTCCTGGACGATCTCCGACTCGCGGGCGTACATGAGTTCCCGCGGGATCACTTCGCGGTAGATCGGATTGGCGATCTTCGCCGTGCCGCGCCTCGTCAGCAGACCCAGGTCCCGAACGTACTCCACGTCGTTCGAGCTGGCCATGTCCGTCCCGTTCGCGGCGCCGCCGCTCAGCACCGGCTCGACCACGCGCCGCACACGCTCCTCCCGGAGCTTGTCCGCCAACTGGTGCAGGTGGGTCTGGCGGCTCAGGATCAACTCCTCGCGCGCCTCCATGATCTCTTCCTCGTCGATCGTCCGGGAGCGGTCCCGGTTCGCCCTGTTTCTGAAACAGGCCTGGTAGGCCAGCGCGTTCACCAGCCACGGCTGGCCCCGGGACTGGTCCCACACTGCGGCGACCGCGCCCTCGGTGAACTCCTGACCCGTCTCCTCCGCGTGCTGACCGAGCAGCGTGCGGACGTCCGCCTCGTCGAAGTCGCCGAGCCGCAGCGACTCCGCCTTGATGTTGAAGGCGCTGCCGCCGGCGATGATCTCGCCCGCCGACTCCGAGTGGATGCGGTAGTCCCGCACGTCGCGGATGCCGCAGAGGATGACGCTCTGAGGAAACGCGGCCGGCCGTTGATCGTAGCCGGCGCGCAACTGGCGGAGCACGGAGATCAGGGTGTCGCCGACCAGCGCGTCGATCTCGTCGATCATCAACACGAGGGGCTTGGCGTCGGCCAGCGACCAGCGACCCAGGGCCAACCGCAGCGCTCCGTGCGGCCCGGCGCGCGTCAGCGCCTCTTCCCACATGCCGTCCAGGAAGGCGTCGCCATGCGCAACGAGCGCCCGTTCGGAGATCTCGGCCAGCACCGTTCGTATTCCCTCCGCGACATCGCCTCGCGCGGTCTGCGCGGTCTCGACGTTCGCGTACACGCAGCGGTGTTCGCCGCCCTCGTTCAGCAGGTCGCGCAACGCGAGCAGCGCCGAGGTCTTCCCGGTCTGGCGCGGCGCGTGCAGCACGAAGTAGCGCTCGTCCCGGATGAGGCGCAGAACCTCGTCGAGGTCGAACCGCTCAAGCGGCGGGATGCTGTAGTGCTTGGCCGGAACCACCGGCCCGGTGGTGTTGAAGAATCGCTCGGTCATCGGCTTCGGCTCGCCGTCTTGGCGACTCCTCTCCGCATCGTAGCGCGTGCCGCCCGCCGGGTGCGCGGGTCTTCCGACCCGCTTCCGGGCGCAGCCGCGAAAGCGGCGGAGACCGGAGAGAATGGACGCCGCATGGGTAATGGGATGGTCCGCCCCGCCCTCTACGGCCTCTTGTAGGGCCAGAATGGGTTTTTCCCAACCAACAAGGGAGGAGACGGACCATGAAGAAGGTTACTCGAGTCGGTATCGATCTGGGCAAGCGCCTGTTCCAGGTGTGCGCGATGGACTCGTCGGGCGCGGTGGTGTTTCAGCGTCAGGTGAAGGCGTCGGGGCTGATGGAGTTGATGGTGCAGCTCGAGCCGTGCCTGGTGGGCATGGAGGCGAGCTGCGGCGCGCACTACTGGGTGGAGAAGCTGAGCGCTCTGGGTCACGACGCGCGGATGATGAGTCCTCAGTTCGTGCGGCCTTACGTGAAGTCGAACAAGAGCGACTACCACGACGCGGAGGCGATCTGCGAGGCGGTGTCCCGTCCGACGATGCGTTTCGTGCCGTACAAGACGAAGGAGCAGCGTGCTCTTCAGCAGGTTCATCGGAGCCGGGAGGCGGCGCTTCGCCGTCGCACGCAGTTGGTGAACCAGTTGCGGGGATTCCTGGGCGAGTACGGGATCGTGCTGCGTCAGGGCCGGGCGGTGGTCATGCGGGCGGTGCCCGACATCGCGAGCGACGCGGAGCGCGAGCTGCCGGGTCAGTTTCGCGCGCTGCTGTGGATGCAGTACGAGGCTCTGATGCAGGTCCACAAGGAGGTCGAGGACCTGACCGCGATGCTGGTGCGGGAGTCGAAGGAGAACCCTCACTGCCAGCGTCTGATGTCGATTCCGGGCATCGGTCCGATCGTGGCGACGGCGATCGTGGCGGCGGTGGGCAACGGCTGGGCTTTCAGCAGCGGTCGTCAGATGTCGGCCTGGATGGGCTTGGTGCCGCGTCAGGACTCGACCGGGGGTCGCACGGTGCTGCGCGGGATCAGCAAGCGCGGCGACCGTTACCTGCGCTCGCTCCTGATCCACGGTGCGCGGGCGGTCCTGCGCACGGCGGCGAAGGGCGAGCGAACGCGGCTGAAGGGCTGGGCGCTCGACGTCAAGCGGCGCCGGGGGCCGAACGTCGCCACGGTGGCACTGGCCAACAAGCTGGGCCGCATCGCCTGGGCGGTGCTTCGCCGCGGCGAGCTGTACCGCGACGACCGCCTCGCCGGGTCTCGGCAGAAGGTCTCTCGGGCCGCGTAGCAGGCGGCTCGATCCACATCGAATCAACCAAGGAGGATTGCCCCACCAAGTCGTTGCGAGGACACAACGGAGCGATGGCGAAACAGGTCGGACCGGCGCGTCGAGAGCCTGAACCCGCGCAGGGCCATTCAACAGGCCGTCTGGGTGTACAGAAGAGACGACGCGCGCGTATTCCATCGGGGCCAGGGAGCTCGAAACCACGAGACGCCCAACAACAGGCCGAATACATGCAAGCAACGACACCTCTCTCGCCGGAACTCCGGAAAGTGCCCTTGCACAAGCGGGGCGGACCATACATGCGCGGGTCTTCTGACCCGCTTCCGGGCGCAGCCGCGAAAGCGGCGGAGACCGGAGAGAATGGACGCCGCATGGGTGCGCGGGTCTTCCGACCCGCATCGGTGCGCGGGTTTTCTGACCCGCTTTCCGCCGCAGGCGGCGGCCAGTATCGTCGCCGGCCTCCGGCCGGCGTCCATTCCCCCCGGCCTCCGCCGCTTCGCGGCGGCGCCCGGATGCGGGTCGGAAGACCCGCGCACCCAGCGGGCAACCAGCGGATAGGCTCGGCGGCGCCACTTCGACACCCAGGGAGACCGCCATGACCGACACCGCCGCCGCCGTCGACGACATCTTCGCCCGGATGCCCGGCCGCCTGGACCCGCAGGCCGCCGCGGGCCTCGACGTCGTGATCCAGTTCGACCTCTCGGGCGAGGGCGGCGGCGTCCGGCACTGCGCGATCAAGGACGGCGCCTGCACCGTCGGCGAGGGCGCCCACGACGCGCCGACGATGACCCTGTCGATGGAGGCCGCCGACTACGTCGCGCTCATTTCCGGCGAGCTGGACGGCACCGTCGCCTTCATGAGCGGGAAGCTGCGGATCGACGGCGACATGGGGCTGGCGATGCGGATGCAGAGCCTGTTTCGCACCGACTGAGACTGGGTACGCGGGTCTTCCGACCCGCCCCGGACGGAGCCGCGGAGCGGCGGAGACCGGAAGGAGCGGAGGTTGGCCAGAGGCCGACGACGGTAGTGGACACCGCCCCGCGCACCGACAGCTATGGCGGCTCGAAGCCGAGAACCTCGCCGTAGAAGGCGAGCTCCGCCTCCAGCGCGCGGACGATGTTCCCGGCGCGGCGAAAGCCGTGCTGCTCGCCTTCGAAGAGGTGGTAGTCGACGCGGACGCCCTTGGCGCGCAGCGCCTCGACCATCGCCTCGGCCTGGTTCGGCGGCACGATGCGGTCTTCGTCGCCCTGGAAGAAGATGACGGGGCAGGAGAAGCGGTCGCGGGCTTCGAGCGGCGAGCGCTCGCGGTAGAGGTCGGCGCGCTCCGGGTAGGGGCCGACCAGGCCGTCGAGGTAGCGGGACTCGAACTTGTGGGTGTCGCGGGCGAGGGCGGCGAGATCGGCGACGCCGTAGTGGCTGGCGCCGGCGGCGAAGGTGTCCGTGAAGGCGAGCGCGGCGAGGGTGCTGTAGCCGCCGGCGCTGCCGCCGCGGATGAGCAGCCTGGCCGGGTCGGCCTCGCCGCGGGCGGCCAGGGCCTCGGCGGCGGCGGCGCAGTCCTCGACGTCGACGATGCCCCAGCGGCCGCGCAGCGACTCGCGGTAGGCGCTGCCGTAGCCGGTGCTGCCGCCGTAGTTCACGTCGACGACGGCGAAGCCGCGCGAGGTCCAGAACTGGACGCCGGGGTCGTGGACGTGCTCGGCGGCGGAGGTCGGGCCGCCATGGCTCATGACGATGAGCGGCGGGCGGGCGCCGGCGGGCGGCGTGACGTCGTCGTTCTTCGGCGGGTAGAAGAACGCGAACGCGCGGCGGCCGCCGGCCGACGGGAACTCGATGTGCCGGCCGGTGGAGAGATAGCGGGGGTCCGGGGCCTGGCCGGTCGTGACGAGGACGTCGAGCTCGGGCGCGGCGGGATCCGCCAGCGAGAGGCGGACGATCTCCGCCGGCCGATCCGGCGCGCCGCCGAGGAAGAAGACGGAAGGCACCCCACTGGGTGCAGCCGAGCGGCCACTGGGTGCGCGGGTCTCCTGACCTCCGCTGGGTGCGCGGGTCTTCCGACCCGCATCCGTCCCACTGGGTGCGCGGGTCTTCCGACCCGCATCCGCCCCGCTGGGTGCGCGGGTCTTCCGACCCGCATCCGCCCCGCTGGGTGCGCGGGTCTTCCGACCCGCATCCGCCCCACTGGGTGCGCGGGTCTTCCGACCCGCATCCGCCCCACTGGGTGCGCGGGTCTTCCGACCCGCATCCGCCCCACTGGGTGCGCGGGTCTTCTGACCCGCAACCGGCCCGGCAGAGCGCCCGATCGAAGTGTAAGGCGTCGCAATGCGGATCGGCCGCGGGGCTTCTCCGCCATCCCGTGCCTCCGGCAGGAACTCGAGCCCCCAGCCCCCCCGCTCGCAACAGGCGGCGACGATGCCGCCCGGCACGTGCGCGTACGTGGACGTGCCGAAGACCCAGGGCGGCCGGCCGAACTCGGCGTCGCGGGGGCAGAGCGGCTCGACCTTCGCCGATGCGGCACGGTACAGGTTCCACCAGCCGCCGCGGTCGGAGACGAAGACGAGGCGGCCGCGGGAGTCGAAGCTCGGCTGCTGGACGGCCTCGGGCCGGTCCGGGTCGCCGCCGGCGACGACGCGCGCCGCCTGGGGCAGACCGTCCTCGTCCAGGTCGGCCAGATGGAGCGTCGTCGTGTCCCACGGCATGTCGGGGTGGTTCCAGCTCAGCCAGGCGAGGCGGTTGCCGCCTGGCGAGAGGCGCGGCGAGCTGAAGAAGTCCGCGCCGGAGACGAGTGCGACGGGGCGCGGAGGCTCGACGGCACCGGGCGATTCGACGGCGCCGGGCGGCTCGATGACACCGGACAGATCCGCCGGCAAGGCGATCGCGACCAGGGAAGCGACTTCGTCGCCGCCGTCCGGGCCGGGGCGTTCCTGGACCGCGATCAGGCGGTGGCGGTGACTGTCGAAGACGAGATCGGCGTAGCGGGCGCCGTCGGCCGGGGTCAGGGGGACGGCGGCGTCCGCGGCACTCGCTCCAGCGGCGGTGAGGTAAACGCGCTGATCGGCGAAGTTGACGAAGGCGTGGAGGAGCGGCTCGGGCTCGCCGCTTCGCGGCGTCGCGCTCGATGCGGGCCAGAAGGCCCGCGCACCGACCCGTGTGGCGCCGGCAGTCGATGCGGCGGCGCCGAGCAGGCAGAAGGCGCCGCCGCCGTATTCGTGGACGCGGCTGCGCACGTCGAAGCCCTCGGGCGTCAGCGTGCGGACGCCGCCGTCCGGGTCGCGGCAGACGAGGACGTTGCGGCCGCCCTCCTCGGGCCGCCGCTCCAGCCAGCAGACGAACTCGCCCAGCACGGCGAGGTCGTCGATGCGGCGGCCGCCTTCCGCGACGGACCGCGCCGAGATCGGCGACGGCCAGGCGCCGTAGGGGACGGCGGCGGCGCCGCGTGGTGGATCGTCAGCCATTGGCGAAGCGTAACCGGCCCACTGGGTGCGGCTGGGTGCCGCTGGCGCCACTGGGTGCGCGGGTCTTCTGACCCGCATCGGGCAGAGGCGCGAAGCGGCGGCGCCCGGAGAAGAAGGCCGCCGGCCAAAGGCCGGCGACGATGTCCTTCGCCGCCATGCGGGTCGGAAAGACCCGCGCACCCAGCGGCACCCGGTGGCGGCGAGTTGCCTATAGTCTCGTCCACCGATGACGACGCCTCAACGAACCCTGAGCGTCTCGCGGATCGTTCTCGCCGGCCTGGCCCTCCTCGCCGGCTCGACGCTCCTCGCCGGCCCCGGCCTCGCGCAACAGGAGGATCTGCCGGCGGTCTTCTCCGAAGTCATCGACGTCCGGGTCGTGAACATCGAGGTCGTCGTCACCGACCGGGACGGCAACCGCATCCACGGCCTGAAGGCGTCCGACTTCGAGCTCCTGGTGGACGGCGAGCCGACGCCCATCGACTACTTCACCGAGATCGAGGAGGGCCGGGCGCTGGCCGCAGCGGACGGCGAGGCGGTGGCCGGCGTGCCGAACCTCGAGCCGGACGCCCCCGTGGGCACCAGCTTCCTGCTGTTCATCGACGACTTCTTCTCCGTCAAGCGCGATCGCGACCGGGTGCTCGACCGCCTGGAAGAGCAGTTCTCGCAGCTCGGCCCGGAAGACCGCGTCGCCGCCGTCTCCTTCGACGGCAAGACGGTCGACATGCTGACGACCTGGACCAACTCGCCGACCCAGTTGGCGGACGCGCTCCGCGAGGCGCGCCGGCGCAGGACGCAGGGCCTGATGCGGATCGCCGAGCTGCGCACGAACGACCAGGAACGGCGGGAGCAGACGGAACTCCGCGCCATCGCGAACCGGTTCATCGAGGAAGGCGGCGTCGAACCGCCCGAGGACGTGATGCGCAACACCCTGCGCGGCACCGAGCTGCGGTACGCGACGAACCTGGAGAGCCAGTTGGAGCGGTCCGTCCTCGCGGCCGTGGCGACGCTGCGCAGCTTCGCCAACCGCCCGGGCCGCAAGGTAATGCTCCTGCTCGCCGGCGGCTGGCCCGAATCGCCGGCGCTCTACACCGTCGCCAGCGGCGGCCTGAGCGCCGACAATCTCGGCGCCGCGTCCGACTCCCGGCTGATGAGCCACCGCACTCTGTTCGGCCCCCTCGTCTCGGCCGCGAACCTGATCGGCTACACGCTCTATCCGGTCGACGTGCCGGGATTCCGCCCGGCGTTCACCCTGGACGCGTCGGCCAGCCTCGACAGCAACGCGGCGTCCGACCCGTCCGCGGGCGCCGGGGCGTTCCAGGAGCGGGAGCTGCTGCAGCACACCACCCTCCAGCATCTGGCCAGGTCGACCGGCGGGCTGGCGATGATCAACGCCGAGCGCGACAGCGCATTCGCCGACGCGATCGCCGACACCCGCTCGTACTACTGGCTCGGCTTCCAGCCGCAGCGGCGCGAGGACGACGAGGTCCACGAGATCGAGGTGCGGCTCGTCGACCATCCCGACTACCGGGTGCGCTCGCGCGAGGGCTACGTCGACATGTCGCGCGCGACCGAAGTGACCATGATGGTGGAGGGTTCGCTGCTGTTCGGGAACCCGCCATCCGCCAAGCCGCTCGGCGTGCGCTTCGGCAAGCCGGAGCGGCGCCGCCTGGGCAAGATGGTCGTCCCGGTCGAGGTGGCGATCCCGCTGGACGAGGTGCAGCTTCTGCCTGTCGCCGGCATGTGGCAGAACGAACTGGAGTTCCGGGTTACGGTGATGGACAAGCACGGCAACCGCTCGGAAACCCCGGTCGAGAAGATCCGGATCGCCGGCCCGCAGGAACCGCAGCCGGGGCAGTACTTCACCTACCAGACCGGGCTCGAACTGCGGCGGCGAGAGCACACGTTCGTCATCGCCGTCTACGACCCCCTGACCGGCGCGATCCTGTCGTCGCAGGGCGAGATCGGGGTGCGGTAGCCCACCGGTTGCGCACCGGGTGCGCCGCTGGGTGCGCGGGTCTTCCTGACCCGCATCCGGGCGCTGGGTGCGCGGGTCTTCTGACCCGCATCCGGGCGCTGGGTGCGCGCTGGGTGCGCGCTGGGTGCGCGCTGGGTGCGCGCTGGGTGCGCGCTGGGTGCGCGCTGGGTGCGCGCTGGGTGCGCGGGTCTTCTGACCCGCATTCCGCCGTAGGCGGCGAACAGCATCGTCGCCGGCCTTTGGCCGGCGGCCTTTTTCTCTGGGCTCCGCCGCTTCGCGGCTTCGCCCGATGCGGGTCAGAAGACCCGCGCACCCGGTCACCGCAGCAGGAACGCCGCCGCGACCGCGGCCGCCAGCACCACCGCAAGCAGCGGCGGCAGCAACACGCGCCACAGCGGCGGCGCGGGCCGTTCGCGGGCGAGCCGCCGCCGGCGGTCGTTCAGGCTCTCGATCGCCGACTGCCACTCCCCCTTCGCCGGGCTCGCCGCTGAGCGGTCGCCGGCGACCGCCGTCTTCCGGGCGCGCGCCCGCGAGACGCTGTCCTCCGCGGGCCGCACCCGCGGCCGGAGGTCCTCCCTCGCCTTCCGCAGCCGGGCGACGACGTCGTCGAGAGCCGCCCGCCGCCGGTCCGGGTCGCGGTCGAGCGCGGCCGCGAACACCGGTTCGAACGCCTCGGGCGCGCTGCCGGGGAGCGTGCCCGTCAGGTCCACGGCCTGGATGCCGATCGCCCGGCGCATCGCGTCGTAGGTGTTGGCGATGAACGGCAACTCGCCGGTCACGAGTTCGTAGAGCACGACGCCGAGGGTCCAGACGTCGTCCGCGGTCGTGAAAGGGACGGGGTCGCCCGTGACCGCGGCCGCCGCGCCCTCGATCTGCTCCGGCGAGAGATAGGCCGCCGTCCAAAGGCTGGGCGACTCCACCGCCTCGCTCGCGACCGCCAGGGTCACCGGCCCCAGGCTCGACGCCGCCAGGAGCTTCGCGTCTCCGCCTTGCAGCAGTTGGACGTTTGCCGGCCGCAGACTGCCGTGGACGGCGCCGGACCGGTGCAGCTCGCGGAGCGCCCGCGCGACGGCGAGGCCGATGCCGGCCGCCTCGCCGGCGCCGAGCGGCGAGCGCTGGAGCCGCTGCCGCAACGTCTCGCCGCCGCCGAGCGCCCAAGCAAGGTGCGCCGGCGGCTCGAACGACCAGTCGACCAGCGGCGTCAGGGCCGAGTCGCCCGCCGGGGCGTCCCGGACGACCGCCTCGTTGCGGTCCACCGCCGCCTCGACCTCCGTTCGCGGCGCGTCCTTCGGGTAGCGCTGGACCAGCACCCAGAACCGGGCGGCGATGTCCTGCGCCCGATGCAGCGGCAGCGGCAACTCCCCCGGCAGGCAGTGGAGCGGGTTCTGCACCCGAAACCGCGAGACGATGTCGCCGGCCTTCACGGTTGGCGATGTTGGCACGAAGCCGCGGCGCCGGCTCGCCGGTCCCGCGCAGTCTCCGCCCCGTGGGTCGGCGGCGGCGCTCGTGGAACCGCCGGGCAAGGCGCTTGGACTCGCTTCCGCCCGTCGGGCCGGCGCGTTTGCCCGACCGGCGCCGTGTTGTGCTAGCCTGACTCTCGATCCCGATCCCGAACCGCATCCCCAGCAACGGAGGACTCAGCATGAAGAAGGCACTGTTTGTTGCTCTGGCTCTCTCGCTCGCGCTCGGCGCTCCGGCGCTCGCCGGCGATACCTGGACCGGCGAGGTCCTCGACATGGTCTGCTTCGGCAACGGCCAGAAGGGCGCCGGGCATGCGAGTTGCGCCGCCAAGTGTCTTGGCGACGGCAACGAGATGGGTCTGCTCGTGGGCGACGACGTCGTCAAGATCGACCGCGCCGGCTCCGACGCCGCCGCGATCAAGACCCTCGAAGGTCTCGGCGGCAAGGCCGCCAAGGTCACCGGGACGTCGATGACGGCCGACGACGGCACCGTCACCGTGAAGGTCTCGGCCGCCGAAGCCGCCTGAATCGCCGCACAGCGGCGGATTCCTGAAAGCGGGCCGCAAGGCCCGCTTTCTTCGTTCAGGGGTGGGTGTGTGTGGCCGCCGGGTGCCGCACTGGGTGCCGCTGGGCGCCACTGGGTGCGCGGCGGGGGCACCCGGTGCGGAAACTCATGGACGCTCCGGCCTCCCCGTCCGTACCTTCCTTCAGCAGCCGGAGCAAACGAATGAACGACGCGAACCACGAACCGGACGAACCCACGCCGCTCGGCTGGCACTGGAGGGGCTACCACCCCCACCTGGACGACCCGAGCCGGCTCCAGAGCGTCGGATTCCGGCTCGCGGACAGCGTGCCGCAACATCTCCTGAAACGTTGGCGCGAGGAAGCCGAAGGGTCCAGCGACAAGGTCCGCGCCGCGAAGGTCCACCGCCTGGTCAGCGAATTCGAGGACACGGGCTACGGCGCTTGCCACCTGCGCCAGCCGGCGATCGCCTCGGTGGTCCAGGACGCGCTCCTCTACGGCGACGGCGACGCCTATCGACTCCTCGAGTGGTGCGTCATGCCGAACCACATCCACGCCCTGCTGGAGCCGCGGCGGCCGCTCCCTGGCATCGTGCGGGCGTGGAAGGCGATCACCGCGCGCCGGGCCAACCGGATCCTGCACCGCAAGGGCCGCTTCTGGATGGTCGACTACTACGACCGGTTCATCCGCAACCGCCGGCACCTCGAAACCGTGCGACGCTACATCCAGCACAACCCCGTCGGCGCCGGCCTGTGCCGCGCGCCGCACGACTGGCCATGGTCGTCCGCCCACCAGCGCTGGGTGCGCGGGTCTTCCGACCCACACTGGGTGCGCGGGTCTTCCGACCCGCATCCGGTACGCGGGTCTTCTGACCCGCATCCGGTACGCGGGTCTTCTGACCCGCATCGGGCGACGTCGCGAAGCGGCGCAGACCGGAAGAAGTAGCCGCCGGCCGAAGGCCGGCGACGATGTTGTCGGCCGCCTTCGGCGGCAAGCGGGTCAGAAGACCCGCGCACCCAGTGGCGCCCAGTGGCGCCCAGTGGGCACCCAGCCATATGCCATAGTCGCCGGCCATGATCCGCTTGAACCGGTACTCCGCTCGCATCACGCAGGACAAGTCGCAGGGAGCGTCGCAGGCGATGCTCTACGGCGCTGGCCTCACGCCGGACGACATGGGCAAGCCACAGGTCGGCATCGCCAGCGTCTGGTACGAGGGCAACACCTGCAACATGCACCTGCTCGACCTCGCCGCGGCGGCGAAGGAGGGGGTGGACGGCGCCGGCTGCGTCGGCCTGCGGTTCAACACGGTCGGCGTCTCGGACGGCATCTCGATGGGCACCGACGGGATGAGCTACTCGCTCCAGTCCCGGGACCTGATCGCCGACTCCATCGAGACGGTCATGGCCGCGCAGTGGTACGACGCGAACGTGTCGATCCCCGGCTGCGACAAGAACATGCCGGGCTGCATGATGGCGATCGCCCGTGTGGACCGCCCGGCCATCGTCGTCTACGGCGGCACGATCCGTTCCGGCGAGTGGCGGGGCGGCAAGATCGACATCATCTCCGCCTTCCAGAGCTACGGCGAGGCGATCGGCGGGGCGCTCACCGACGACGAGCGAGAGACGATCGTCCGCCGCGCCTGCCCCGGCGCCGGCGCCTGCGGCGGCATGTACACCGCGAACACGATGGCCGCGGCGATCGAGGCGCTCGGCATGTCGCTGCCGTACAGCTCCTCGACTCCCGCCACGGCGCCGGAGAAGATCGAGGAATGCCGGCGCGCCGGCGCCGCCGTCCTGTCGCTGCTCGAACAGGACCTGCGACCCAGCAGGATCATGACGCGGGCCGCGTTCGAGAACGCGATGGTGCTGATCACCGTGCTCGGCGGCTCGACGAACGCGGTCCTCCATCTGCTCGCGATGGCGCGGTCGGCCGGCGTCGACCTGTCGATCGACGACTTCCAGAAGGTCAGCGACCGCGTGCCCTTCCTCGCCGACTTGAAGCCCTCCGGCCAGTACCTGATGGAAGACCTGCACGATGTCGGCGGCACGCCCGCCGTGCTGCGGATGCTGCTCGACCGAGGGCTGATCGACGGCGACTGCCTGACCGTCACCGGCAGGACGATGGCCGAAAACCTGGCGCCGCTGCCCGACCTCGCGGCGGGCCAGGACGTCGTGCTGCCGTTCGACGAGCCGATCAAGCCGACCGGCCACCTGCAGATCCTCCGCGGCAACCTGGCGACCGAAGGCGCGGTGGCGAAGATCACCGGCAAGGAGGGCGAGCGCTTCGCCGGGCCGGCCCAGGTCTACGACTCGGAGGAGGCGATGGTCGAGGCGCTGGAGCGCGGCGAGATCCGCGACGGCTCGGTGATCGTCATCCGCTACGAGGGACCGAAGGGCGGCCCCGGGATGCCGGAGATGCTGAAGCCGACCTCGGCGCTGATGGGCGCCGGCCTCGGCGACCGCGTGGCCCTCGTCACCGACGGCCGGTTTTCCGGCGGGTCCCACGGCTTCCTGATCGGCCACGTGGCGCCGGAAGCGCAGGAGGGCGGCGCGCTCGCGCTGGTCCGCGACGGCGACCGGATCGAGATCGACGCGGTGCGCAACACGATCGACGTGGCCCTCGGCGACGCGGAACTGGATGCGCGGCGGGAAGCTTGGGAACCGCCGCCGCTCAAGGCCACGCGGGGCACGCTGTACCGGTACGTGAAGACGGTGAGTTCCGCCTCGACCGGCTGCGTCACCGACGCCTGAAGTCCGCTGAGTGCCCGCATCTGGGTGCGCGGGTCTTCCGACCCGCATCTGGGTGCGCGGGTCTTCCGACCCGCATCTGGGTGCGCGGGTCTTCCGACCCGCATCTGGGTGCGCGGGTCTTCTGACCCGCATCTGGGTGCGCGGGTCTTCTGACCCGCATGGCCGCCGAAGGCGGCGAACAACATCGTCGCCGGCCTTCGGCCGGCGGCCATTTCCTCCGGTCGCCGCCGCTTTGCGGCGCCGCCTAGATGCGGGTCGGAAGACCCGCGCACCCAGCGGAGGAAGGGGTGCGTGAGTACCGTTTCGCAGTACAGTTACGCGGATGGAAAGAGGCGGCGAGCGCCCGAAGATGCACTCGCGGCCTCCGTTTTTCTATGGTGTGTGTCGTCTAGCGATCCAGGACGCCGAGTTGAGTCCTCGGAAACGCGGGTTTGAATCCCCGTCGCACACCCCATCGGAGGGCGGCTAACCACGGAACCCGACCAGCTCTTCGGTGTTTCCTCTTGTCGCGGAGTCCACCCACTAGACGATTCCACCACTTTTCGGGACGATCCTATACCGCCAGTCGTCCACGCGGTCAAGGTCGGTTCACAACTCCGCCATGATGCGCGGGATATGACTGCCCCCACGGACGTAGTCTTCACGCGGCCCCCAAAACTCCTCGTCGAGCATCTCCACGCTCTGCACACGGTCCACTCGCAACATCTTCCAGCCTTGTCCGGCACCGGACAGGCTTGGTCCACCAACTTGGTAGACGAGCGCAAGAGTGTGGGCCTTTCGGCTCCAGCCACAGGCGTGGGGCTCAACGCGCCGATAGCCGGGTGCGGTCTTGTACTCGACCCGTAACCGGCGGCGCTCTTTGATCGCCTGTGCGATCATGTCCAAGCGGCGCTTCACGGTTGGCCCGATCGTGTGTCAGTTGGCCGAACTTCGTCGGCAAGACGCTCCAATTCGGCGAGATTGTGGGCGTCGGCGAGAATGTCGCGCAACGGTGGAAGTCTAGCACCTTCCTGGTGTTGGCGGCTATCGTCTCGGGGTGGCATCCGGATGAGAATAGCCGCCGGCCGAAGGCCGGCGACGATGTTGTCCGCCGCCTACGGCGGCAAGCGGGTCAGAAAGACCCGCGCACCCAGCGGGCACCCAGCGCGCCGCCGGCTATGCGCGGCCAACGAGGCGCTTGATGGCGCCCTTGATCGGCTCGGGCAGGCGGCGGCCGAGGCGAACGGCCTGACGTTCGAGGCGTACCGCCAGGCTCTCGCGGGCCATCGACGCCGGCCGGCGGCCGCCATCCCTGAGCCACTCCTGCTCCTCGGCGGTCAACGTCAGCGCCGCGGCGGCGACCAGTTCCTCCACCTCCCGCTCGGTGGCCGCGCCGACGATGGCGTGCAGCGGCAGGTCCTGCGCCAGCACCCAGGCGAGCGCGACCTGCGGCACGGAGGCGCCGCGGGCCTCGGCGAACTCGGTCGCCCGCTCCAGCCGCGCCAGGTTCACGCCGTGGACGTAGGCGGTGCGGCAAGCCTCGTCGACCAGCCCCGGATCGGCCGCCAGGGCGCGGCGGGTGACGCGGCCGGAGAACAGGCCGCGCGCCAGCGACGACCAGGCGAACACAGCCATGCCCGTGCTCCGGTGCCAGGCGCGGTCGCCCGCGGCCGCGGCGCCGGTCAGCGTCACGCAGCCGCCGCCCCAGGGGTCGCGGATCTGGTCGGCGAGCGAGAAGTTGGGGCTCGACGCGGCGGGCAACGGCCGCCCGTTGGCCGCCGCGTAGTCGCAGGCCTCCTCGATCCGCGCGCGGGTCCAGTTCGAGAAGCCGTACGCGCGCAGGCGGCCGGCGGCGACGTGCTCGGCGAAGGCGTCGACCATCTCGCCGACCGGCACGGCCGCATCGTCGCGGTGCAGCATGTACAGGTCGACGGCGGGGAGCCGGAGCCGGTCGAGCGACTCGGCGAGGTCCCGCGCCAGGGCTTCCGGGTTGACGCGCGCGCCGGAAGCGTCGGGGTGGCAGCCCTTGGAGAGGACGAAGACGTCGTCGGCGAGGCGGCGGCGTTCGAGCCACGAGCCGATGGCGCGCTCCGAGGCGCCGCCGCCGTAGACGTGGCCGGTGTCGATGCCGCAGATGCCGTTCTCGAAGGCCGCGTCGAGGAGGGCGTCGGCGGCGTCCTGGGAGGCGGGGGCGTCGCCGTCGAGGATCATCGTGCCGAGGATGAGTCGGGAGACATAGCGCGGCGGCGATTCGCCTCCGCTGGGTGCGCGGGTCTTCCGACCCGCATCGGGCGGAGCCGCGGAGCGGCGCAGACCGGAAGAATGGCCGCCGGCCGAAGGCCGGCGACGATGCTGTTCGCCGCCTTCGGCGGCATGCGGGTCAGAAGACCCGCGCACCCAGTGCGGGTCAGAAGACCCGCGCACCCAGTGCGGGTCAGAAGACCCGCGCACCCAGTGCGGGTCAGAAGACCCGCGCACCCAGTGCGGGTCGGAAGACCCGCGCACCCAGGGGACCCGCGCGTCCAGCAATCCGGATAAAACGCGGTACGTCATCGCCCGATGGCTCCCCGCCGTAACCCCGACGCTCGGCTCGAAGGGGTACTGCACGCCCATCCGGCGGCGCAGCTCGTCCATCAGTTCGAGCAGCGCGACGGACTCGGCGTGCGGCAGCAGCGGACTCTCGACGTCGCCGTCGCGGAGCATCCGTTCGACTTCGAGCGCCTGGTACTCGTAGCCGTTGCAGAGGAACGGGCACTCCAGCGAGGCGACCTCTCGCGTCTCGCACTCCAGTTCGGCCTTCTGCGCCCGCCAGAACTCGGGGATCAGGATCCTCCCGGCGTCGCCCTGGATGACGGCGGTGTCGGGTGTGGCGCGGCTGATGGAGGATTCGAGGTACGCCTCCGCCCCGCCGCCGAAGCGCAGGACGATCTTGCAGTGCCGGTCCACTCCCGACGGCGCGAGATCGGCGCGGACCTCGATCTCCGGCATCTCGCCGCCGGTCACCCGCTCGCCGAAGACGAGCGACGCCAGCGAGAGCGTGTAGCAGCCCACGTCGAGCAGGCTGCCGCCGGCAAGCGCCGGATCGTAGAGCCGGCTCGCCGCGTCGAACTGCGTCTCGAAGCCGAAGGAACAGACGAGCCGGCTCGGTTCGCCGATCGTGCCGTTCGCGATCCAGTCCGCCACCCGCCGGGTGGCCGGAAGGAAGCGGGTCCACATCGCCTCCAGCAGCGGGCGCTCGCATTCGCGGGCGATGGCGCACAGCCGGCGGGCCTCGGAGGCGTTGACACAGAGCGGCTTCTCGCACAGCACCGCCTTGCCGTGCCGGAGCGCCAGCGCCGCGTGTTCCATGTGGCCGGGGTGCGGCGTAGCGACGTAGACCGCGTCGACCGATTCGCTGCGCACGAGGTCGCGGTAGCCGCCGGCCTCCGCCGTCCCGTAGCCGCGCTCGGCGTTGAACGCGCGCGCCCGCTCCGGGTCGCGGCTGCCGGCGGCGACGACTCTGTGACCCTCCAGTGCGTCGATGGCGGTGGCGAAGGTGCGGGCTATGGCCCCCGGACCGAGGATTCCCCAGCGGACGGCGGCGGTCATACCTTCCCGCGCAACGCCTGAAGCACCAGGTCGCGGGCGCGTCGGGGCTCGTAGAGGAAGACGCGGCGGGCCTTCGGGCCGAAGCGGTAGCGCATTCCGGCCGCGCGCCGCCGCCAGCCGGCGTAGGGCCGGGCGACCGTCAGCGCGTAGTGGGCGGCGCCGGCTCGGGCACCGCCGCCGCCGCCCGAGCCCGAGCCCTCGGCGAGGCGCCGCAACTCGTCCTGGGGCAGGCGGCGCCAGTGGACGGCGGCGGCGAGCGGCGCGATCACGTCGCCGCCGTAGGGGCGCTCGGACTCGACCCGGAAGCCGGTGCGGATCAGCCGGGCGATGTCGCTGGAGCGGGTGGCGCGGGCGCAGTCGCCTTCCACCGGCGGCATGGGCAGCCGCTCGAACCGGCGGGCGGCGGGCGGCAGCCGGCGGTAGGCGGCGGCCGCCGCGGCGCCGGTGCGGCGGTTCCACTGGTGACGGGCCGGGCCGACGTAGTCGTCGACGAAGAGGCGGCCGCCGGGTTCGAGGGCGTCGAGGATGGCGTCGAGAAGTCGCTCGAGGCGGAGGTGGGAGGACAGGCCGCCGATGCAGCAGGCGGCCTGGTAGGCAGCGGCCGGGAGGTCGGGGCGGCGAGGGTGGAGGCGAAGGCGGCGAATGAGGGCGGGAGGGGACTCCGGCTCGCCACTGGGTGCGCGGGTCTTCCGACCCGCTGCCGCCGAAGGCGGCGGAGAATCGCCGGTCGAAGACCGTCCGACAGAGGCGACGACGTCCACGCTGGCGGCGAAACCGGCGCGGAGAAGTTCGTGGGCCCACGCTTCGTCGCCGATGAGCAACACCCGGTCGAGGGGTTCTGCCGGGACATGCTCGGCAATCCAGTCGCCGGGGCTGGGGAGGGGCGAAGGCCGGGGCTCGCCGCTTCGCGGCGTCGCGCTCGGTGCGGGTCGGAAGACCCGCGCACCCAGCGGAGATTCGCTACTGGGTGCGCGGGTCTTCCGACCCGCATCCGCCGAAGGCGGAGGACAATCGCCGGCCGAAGGCCGTCCGTTCCCCGCCACGCCCGCCACGTCGGCGACGCCGCCGCTGCCGGGGCCGGCGCCAAGCTGCTCCAGCCGCTCCCCGGCCTGCTGCCGCCACTGCAGCCGGAAGTACAGCGCGTGCTTCCGCTCCGAGCACGTCCGGCAGGTCCCGCACGGATTGCCGCTGCTCAGGCCGTCGACGATCTCGGCCAGCAGCGGCGAGCGACGCACCTCGGCGAGCGAGGTCTCGGGATAGAGCCCGATCGGCTCGTCCTCCCAGAAGATGCACGGCGACACCGCGCCGTTCGGCCGCACCACCACGGTGTGCCCCGGCCAGGCGCAGCCGGCGACCGCGGTGCGGAACCGCCCCCGCAGCCGCTGCCGGTCGTAGAGCCCCGCGCGCCAGCGCATCAGCCGGCCGCGCAGGCCGATCGCGCCGCCGTCGTCGAAGTCGGGGTAGGAGACGAGACGGAGCCCGCGGGCCGCCGCGTCCTCGGCGGCCGCCGCCAGTTCGGCGCGTAGCGCGCCCGGGTCCTCGCCGTCGAGCAGTTCGTCCTCGGCGGTCACGTGGGCGGTCGGCGCCACGAAGCGGACGTCGAGCTCGCTGGCGCCGACCTCCTCGGCGAAGCGCGGCAGGTCGAGCAGGTCGGCGCGGTTCGTCCGCATCCACACGAAGATCAGCCGCAGCCGCGTCGAGCCGCCGCGGCGGACCTCGTTCAGCAGGTCGAGGCAACGCATCAGCCGGTCGAACTTGCCGCCCACCCGGATCGACTCGTAGGTCTCGGCCCGGGTGCCGTCCATCGAGACGCCAACGGCGTTCACCCCGGCCTCGCAAATGGCCTCGGCCTTCGGCGGCGTCAGCGGCAGCAGGTTCGTCGGGAACCACAGGTCGGGGACGCCGTAGCCGCCGGCCTCGCGGACGATGTCGATGAACTTCGGATGAACCAGCGGCTCGGCGGCGCAGCCCAGGGCGACGCGACGGGCGCGCGGGAAGAGGTCGGCCGCTACCCGCGAGAAGGTCTCGAGCGGCATCATGCCGGTCTTCGAGAGCTCGCGGTCGAAGGGCAGGAACTGCAGCCGGTCGACGGCGGAGAAGTAGCACATCCGGCACTTCAGGTTGCAGCGCTCGGTGGTGTCGAGGATGACCTCGAGGGGGCGGCGTTGGAGGAGGGGCATGGAGTTGGCCGGATGCGGGTCAGAAGACCCGCGCACCCAGTGGGACGGATGCGGGTCGGAAGACCCGCGCACCCAGTGGGACGGATGCGGGTCGGAAGACCCGCGCACCCAGTGGGACGGATGCGGGTCGGAAGACCCGCGCACCCAGTGGGACGGATGCGGGTCGGAAGACCCGCGCACCCAGTGGGAGGAGGTTCATGGGGGCAGCGCCTTGAGCATGGTCTGGCAGACGCCGCGGCCGGAACTCCTGCGGCGCCATACGGCGGCGATGCTAGCCGGGTCCCGTTCGCCGCGCCGCCAGGCCGCCCGTTCCTCGGCCATCGCCGCGGCCAGCGGGCCGGCGCGGTGCGCGGAGGCGACCCGGCCGTAGGCGCCTCCCTCGGACCAGCTCCGCAGGCTCGGGATCGGCGTGCCGACCACGGTCGCTCCCATCGACAGCGCCTCGCAGCCGGCGTGCGGCGCGCCCTCCCACCGCGACGAGAACACGATGAAGCGGCTGCCGGCGAGCGCGTCGGCGAGCACCTCGGGGTACTGCGGCCCGTGGTGCTCCACGTTCGGGAAGCGGCGCCCGAGCCCGCCGAACAGCTCCTCGCCGCCCGGTCCGAAGATGTCGACCGGCTCGCTCCGCGCCACGCGCCCGGCCCGGCCGAGGTAACGGGCGAGCGCGCGGACCAGGAGCGGCGCGTTCTTCTGTGGATCGTCCCAGCGGCCGATGGCCACCATGCCGCGCCGCTCGCGCCCAAGGTCGGGCGACTCGACGTAGACGCGGTTGATGGCGAGGGGAGCGACGTGGACCCGGTCGGCCAGGCCGGGCGCGCCCGCCCGGCGCAGGAAGCGGCGGAAGTGGGTCCGCGCCTCCTCGCAGCCGAGGATCAACGCGTCGGACGATTCGGCGCTGCGGACGAACTCGGCGTCCTGCGGGTCGGCGCGGCGGAACGAGAGCAGGTAGCGCTTGGCCACGAAGCGAAGCTGCCGCATCTGGCGCCGGCGGTCGGCGACGCCGGAGAAGACCTTCCGGCGCAACGTCGCGAGGGGGAACGCGCGAAGACCCATCTGGCCGTCGGAGTCGCCCATGGCGATCGTCAGCGCACCGGCGGCGCGGATCGTCTCCAGCAGGGCCGACATCTGGTGGAAGGAGGGCACGATCGCGACATCGACGGCGAGGCCGCGCCAGAACGCCTCGTCTTCCAGGCCGCCGCCCCGCGGCGACGCGATGGGCACGGGAAAGCCGTCGTTCGAGGACTCCGGGCAGGCGACGACCGCCTCGTGGCCGAGCGTCTCCAGCCCGCGGACGTACTCCTCGAAGCGGAAACTGCACTGGCTCAGCGGCGTACCGTAGTTCCAGACGACCGCGACCCGCATGATGGGGTGACGCTACCGGACGCCGCTGGAGTACGGCTGGGTGCGCGGGTCTTCCGACCCGCTCTCGGGCGAAGCCGCGGAGCGGCGAAGCCCGGACAATAGGGCCGCCGGCCAAAGGCCGGCGACGATGTTCCCGCCGCCTGCGGCGGCAAGCGGGTCAGAAGACCCGCGCACCCAGTGGGCGCACCCAGCGGGCACCAGCGGCACCCGGTGCAGTCAATCGCAGGGAAACGCGTAGTTGTCGCTGAGGCTCGCCGCGGTCTCCCCCAGCCGGTTGTGCAGACTCCAGTTGCGCCCCGCGGCATCCTGCACGTACAGGTTGAACGCGAGGTCCGTCACCGGGGCGACGTACACCCAGCGATGCGCGTTCAGGTGGCAGCCGTCGAGCACCTTGACCAGCACTTCCGCGTTGTCGCGGCTGAAGAACCACAGCAGGCCCGCCTCCCCCGACGCCCAGATGCCGGACTTGGCTTCGCCGACCTCTCCCGACGCCGTCTCGTAGCACATGGCGACCTTGACGCCGTTCCCGAAGGCGAGCGGAACCGTCTCCGGGCGGCAGTCCGTGTAGCCGGGGCCATCGGGCGAACCCGGCAGGGGACCGAGCCCCGTATCGGGATCCGGGTCGGGGTCGGGGTCCGGGTCCGGATCGGGCTCGGGTTCCTCGGCGGGCACCGGGTACAGGTAGCGCGCCGCCGCCTCGTCGTCTTCGTTCAGTCGCGCCCCGCGGCCGTCGCCGTGAGCGTACGCCCGCATGAGCGCCTCGCCGGTCACCTCGTCGCACGGCCCGCTGGCGTCGTCGCCGCAGGGGTGGCCGATCCCGATCACGTGGCCGAGTTCATGGCCCATGATCTCTTCGTGGGCCTTGCGCGGGTTGGCCCTGGCGCTCACCCACCGCTCGTAGCCGTCCTGGGTGGTGACGTTCGACTCGACGATCGCGAGCGCCTCCACCGAGTCGTTGCCCGGAACCCGGTGCGTCTCCGCCGAAGCGTCGCAGTAGAAGAAGGTGTAGGTGATGGCGATGACGCCGCTCTCGCCGGGTTCGTAGGACCCGGAGATCTCGTCGAACGGGTCCTCCCAGGAGATCGAGTTCACTCCGTCCACGTCGTCGATCAGGAACTCGCGGTTCGACGTGCCCTCGAGAGCGAGCCGGACGCGAGCGCCCGAGACGCCGTTCCAGGCGCGGATGCCGGCGCGCACTTCCGCGAGGCCGCCGCCGGGAACGCCGGGCTGGCCTCCCGCCTGGACGGTCATGCCCACGCTCCGGCCGCGGTCGAACTCCCGCCAGCGAAGCGCCAGACCGTCGTGGAGGCACTCGGCGGGGCTTCGCGTGACGCGGAACGGCATGGCGACCGAGAGCGGCTCGCCGGGACGCTCCGCGAGGAAGTAGTCGGCGGGGCGCGCGACGCCGGCGGCGCGGTCGGCGATCCAGCGGCGGAAGGCGGCCGCGTCGCGCGGCTGGCCGCGGCGCGCGCGCTCGGCTGCCGCGGCGTCGGTCGGCGCCGCGGTTTCGGCCCGCGCCGACGCCTCCCGCAGCAGCACGGCGCCGCGGCCGCGCTCGACCTCGAAGAACATCCCGACCGCCAGCTCGACCGGACGGTAGACGTCTTCGCCGGCGTCGCGGTCGACGTCGCGATCGAGGAAGAGGAGCACCCGGTCTCCCTCGGCGAGGATCGGCAGGCCGATGACCTTCATGGCCAGGCCGCCGGGGCCGACGCCGCCGGGCTGGCGGACGAGGATCGTGCCGGCGGGGGCGGAGCCCTTGAGGACCTGCTCGATGGAGATGATGGAGTCGGTGGAGGGCGGGCGCGTGCCGGGGGCCGGGGAGGCGGCGAGGACCTGGCCGTAGACGATGAGGGGGGAGCGGTCGACGAGGGATTCGTCGGCGGGGAGGATGTAGACGAGGGCGGTCGCGGGGGACGCGAGGAGGGTGATGGCGAGGAGGGTGGCGGCGGCCAGGAAGGAGCCGGCCTGGCGGCCGGCGCGGTTTGTTTGAGTGCGGGTCAGAAGACCCGCGCACCCAGTGCGGGTCAGAACCCGGCTGGCGCGTCCCCGCGCCAGCCGCGTCACAGTCCGAGCGCCCGTCTTCGGGCGGTCGGATGTCAGACCCGCGCACCCAGTGGCCCACCCGGTCATGGCGCTATTCGGCGCATGGGAAGGCCTCGGTGTCACTCCGGGTGGACGCCGTGTCGCCCAGGCGGTTGTGGTGCGACCAGGTGCGGCCTTCGCTGTCCACGACGTGGAGGTTGAAGGCGAGGTCGGTCACCGGGGCGACGTAGACCCAACGGTGGTTGTTGTAGAAGCAGCCGTTCAGCACCTTGATCAGCACTTCCGCGTTGTCGCGGGTGAAGAACCACAGCAGGCCGGATTCGCCGGACGCCCAGATGCCTGCCTTGCCCTCGCCCACCGTGCCTTCGGCCGTCTCGTAGCACATGCGGACGCTGTAGCCGCCGTCGAAGACGAGCGGCGTGGTTGCCGGCACGCAGTCGGTGTAGCCCGGTCCGGTGGGCGGACCGTCGCCCGGATCGGGGTCGGGCGTCGGATCGGGCGTGGGGTCCGGGTCGGGATCGGGATCCGGATCGGGATCGGGGTCCGGGTCGGTGGCCGGGTGGTCCACGGCCAGGCGGATGCCGTAGGGTCCCGATTCCGAGTCGGGCTGCCAGGCTTCCCAGTCGCGGTCCGCCGTCGAGCGAGCCCGGAAAGCGCGCCGGCCCGCGGAGTTGTCCGTGTCCACGGCCAGTAGCTTCGTGTCGCTGACCGGGGCGCCGCGCCGCCACGAGACGGCGAGCCAGACGTGGCCGGCGGCGAGCGACTGGCCGGCCAGGTCGCCAGCCAGCCGGAAGCAGTCGTAGGTGCCGGCCTGCTCGAGCCGGCTGGCGACCTCGTAGGCGGCCAGCCCGTCGCCCGGCACGCCGCCAGCGTTGGAGTAGAACGTCAGCGTGAAGGCCACGTCGGGGCTCTCGTCCTCCTGCGAGCGCCCGAAGCACGCCTCGGCGTAGGCGACCGTGCCCGCGCTCGGCAGCTCGAACCGCTGGGCGAACTCCATCTCGTAGAGGGGATCGTCGGTCGCTTCGTCGACCAGCCAGAGGAACTCCTCGAAGCTGTCGTCGTCGTACTCGTAGACCTGGGTGGCGGGCTGGGAGACACTGACGGGGGCGGCGGCGCCGGGGACGGCGGCGCCAAGGCTGCGTACCGAGACGGGGGCGGCGGCGGGCCGTTCGACGAGGCGGAGGCGCTCGGCCTGCACGACGGCGCGCGGTTCGGGCGCCAGGAGGTCGCGGCCGGCCTGGGCGGCGAGGGGCGGGGCGAGGAAGATGAGAGCGAGGAGGGAGGCGAAGGACGGCCTTCGGCCGGCGGTTCTCCGCCGCCTTCGGCGGCAGCGGGTCAGAGGACCCGCGCACCCAGGGCGGGTCGAAAGACCCGCGTACCCGGTGCGGGACGCGAGCGAGATCGGCGAGGCGGGGCAACCGGGGGCGGGGGTCCGGCGGGTCATGGGGCGAGTCCTCCTTGGGTCAGTGCACGACCACCCGTGCGAAGGACACTAGTGCAAGAGGCGCGCCAGTGCTGTGGGGTGCGCTGGGTGCGCCGGGTGCGCGGGTCTTCCGACCCGCTCCCGGGCGACGCCGCGGAGCGGCGGAGACCGGAGAGAACGGCCGCCGGCCGGAGGCCGGCGACGATGTCGGAGGCCGCCTTCGGCGGCATGCGGGTCAGAAGACCCGCGCACCCAGGGCACCCGGCGGGGCTAGGGGCTGCACTTGAGCGCCATGGTGTCGGTCTGGGTGACCGCGGACTCTCCCTGCTTGTTGTGGTACGACCAGGCCCGGTTCCTTCCGTCGCTGACGTAGAGGTTGAAGGCCACGTCGGTCGCCGCCGCCATGAACACCCAGCGGTAACCGTTCTCCTTGCAGCCGTCGAGGACCTTGACCAGGACCTCCGGGTTGTCCGAACCGAAGAACCAGAGCAGGCCGCCCTTGGTCGACTTGTAGATGCCGGCCTTGGCCTCGCCCAGCGTGCCCGCGGCCGTCTCGTAGCAGAGGCTTACCCGGTTGTCGCCGTCGAAGACGAGCGGCGCCACCGTGGGAACGCAGTCCGTGTAGCCCTCGCCGGTGGGCGGGCGGGTCAGCGGCCCGTGGGGCGGGACGTTGTCCGGCGGCGGCGGCTCGGGATCGGGGTCGGGGTCGGGGTCCGGATCGGGGGTCGTCGTGTCGTGAGGCGACTCGTCGACCGTCATCCGGATGCCGTATGCCTTGAGATTGGTGCCAGTACGCGCGTTGCTCCAGGAAGTCCAGTCGGCTTCGCTTCCCGTACGGGTTCGCTTCCGCAGGTACGTCTCGTAGTCCGGCTCCGTGTCGGCGTCGTTGCCGTCGGTCGGCCGCGGATCCGTCGCGGTGAACCGGTCCTCGCCGAGGCGCTTCTTGTACTCGGCCCGCCAGGCGATGCCGGCCCAGATCGGGCCCCGCCTGAGTTCTAGTCCGGTCAGGGGTTCGCCCAACGCTTCGCACAGCAGCTCCCCCGCGGTCTCGATCGTGGTCCTTACGTCGTAGCTCGGGCGCCGCGGCGTCCCGATGTCGCCGCTCTTGTCCTCGTAGAAGGTCAACCTGTACACCAAGTCACGGATCCCGACCGTTGAAGGACGCTCGAAGCACACGGTGACGCTGTGCAGGTCGGCGGCCGGGTCGATGACGAACCTCTGGGCCACCTCCTGCTCGAAGGACTGGTTGCCGGAGAAGAACGGCAGGGCCAGGTTCTCGAAGGCGCCGCCACGGAAGTGGTCGTCGTAGTAGTACGTGGCCAGGTCGTGGGTTGCCTGAACGACGCCGGTCGGCGCGTCGATCTCCTGGACCCGCACCGCGGTCTTCGCCTCCCGCGGAGCGGAGGGGCTCCCCCCGCGGCCGAAGACCTGGTCCGGGTCCAGGAGGTCGATTCCGCTCTGTGCCGCCAGCGGCGCCGCGGCGAGCGCCAGCAGGCTCGTCAGGCAGATCAGGCGTCGAAGGGTGCGGCGATTGCTCTGTTCCATGGTGGTTCTTCCCTTTTCCGGTCGAGCTGCTCGGCTCGGTGTATGGAGGAGGCGGGCTACTGCCACCTAGCCTACGCCCAACTCATAGCGAAAAGCAAATCTGAGGCGCATCCGATCCCGGGATGAACCGTCGCCCCGGGCCGGCGGCGCTCGCCGCCCGGCCGAGGGGCGCGCCAGCCCGGCGACGGCGCCGAAACCGGCGGCGCCGCCACGCGAAAATGGGGCGGCAGGCTGAAAGCCTGCCGCCCCGGCGAAGGTTGGCAGCGACGAAAGAGCGGGTTTAGCGCAAATCGCCACTTAGGATTTTCGTTTGGACAGACGGCCTAAGCTTGGACCTCCATCGCTGCCTGGCGGCCTTCCGGAGCAAGGAGCGGGATGCTGATGATCACCCTGCGATACCTCCGGAACGGCTGCCTCGGTTCCTTCCTGATCCCCGCTTCCCTACCTGTCGGTCGGGAACGGGTTGTCCGGCACGAGCTCCTGGCCCATGTTGGCCGCTGCGGCGCCAGGACACCCGACACTGAGCATCCGCTTGCCCGCCTTCGGCTTCGGGAGCGTCTCGTTGACGCCGTCCGAGCGAGCAGTCGGCGTGCCCGTGATCTCAAGCATGGCTACCTTCTTGCTGCTGGACTGGCAGTAGGTCTCGCTCGCCGTGGCGGCGTGCTGGATGGTCAGGGTATTGCTGTCAAGCGCGATACCGGCATCCACGAGATCCTGGCCGGTGCCGGGAGTCGCGTTGGTGACCCTGACCGTCCAAGTCGCGGCAAACCCGGTAGCCGTGGGGCTGATCGGGTGCCCAAGCAGCATCTCCGCACTCGTTGGCCCGTCGGCGTTCGCAGCCGAGATGTGGCCGGTGCCGTTGCCCCAAAGCGACAGAGTGATGTTGTAGTCACCCCCAGCGAGTTCGCTGGCGTTCCGGTCCACCGAAGCGCCCACGTCGTCGATCACGCCGCCCGTCTGACCGCCGGTCGTCTGAGCCCTCATGCCGACGACCGTGCCGCCGTCGCCCATCATGCAGTTGGAGTCGACCTGGCTGACCGCAGAGCCCGTGACCCTGGCGCCGCAACGCGGCGCAGGATCGTCCGGCTTGACCGGCAGGATGTGCGAGACGATGCCGACGCGGCCGGTGCTCTTCTGCTTGATGTAGCTGGCGGTAGCGCCCTCCGTCACCTCGAAGTCGTCTCCACCGGGATTGGCGGCCTTGGTCGCCGCGTTGCCCATCGCATCCTTGGGGAGGAGGTTGGCCACGGCCGTGTTCATGTCGTCCGTGATCCAGTACCAGCCGCCGTCCATGAGCCCCTGGACCTCGACCGAGCCGCCGTCCTTGGCGTGGCAGGAAAGGCCGTTGTCGTCCGTGAGCGCCTGGGTCGCGAGGTCGCCGTCGAGCGTTGCATCGCCCGAAGTGGAGACGCTGCCGCAGGTGACGACGAAGGTCACCTTGTCGGCGCCCTTGGCCTTCATCCCGACGAAGCCGCCCTCGCCCTTGAAGACCTGGGTGACGTGGCAGTCGGCATCCGGGCAGGCGACCGAGATCTTCGCGGGATCCGCGACGCCGGCCTGACCGAAGGCCATGGTGGTAGCCGCGCCGATCAACAGCGCGAACATGAGATAGTTCTTCACTTGTTCTCCTTTGTACCGGCGCGGTTCCGCGCCGGTTCACCCGGGGCTATCAACCCCTGTTCAAGATGGCGGAAGGAGGAGTCCCCCCGCCTTAGACTGTCTCTTCAACCAATCCGGCGGACAGCCGCCGAATTGCCTGCTCAGGCTCGCATCACCTCCAGGATAAAGGATGCCTTGGTCTTCATTCGCTCCAAGTTTCAGGTCCAACCCCGCAACCCCGCTCAGGCGCTCCAACGAAGCGGAGAACCGAAGGGGAGTCTTCGCGCTGAACCCGTCGTGCTCGGCACGCTACTCCGCCACCGGGGGTGTTGTCAAGTCCTCTTGTCTCGCATCTTGCCCGCGAAGGCGATCTGCACCGCGACGCCGCCCGGATGCGGGTCGGAAGACCCGCGCACCCAGCAGGGCGGGTCGGAAGACCCGCGCACCGGTTACGGCGCCGCGCAGGCGAACGCCTCCTTGTCCTGCACCGGCAGGAACCGCGTGCCGGCGGGGTTCTCGTACGTCCGCTCCAGGCCGGTTTCGGTGTCGGTGACGGTCATCGTCACGCCGACGTCGGTCAGGCCGGCCGCGTACACCCAGCGGTGGCCGTTCAGGGCGCAGCCGTCCAGCACCTTGAGCACCATCTCGACGTTGCTCGGCTCGAAGAACCAGTAGAGGCCGGTGTCTCCGGTCAGCGGCCAGGAGACGGCGCCGCCCGTCTCGCCGTCCGGCTTCGCCCAGGAGGCGCGCACGGCGTAGCGGCCGTTCTCGAGGCACAGCGTCCGGTCGTCCGGCTCGCACTCGCCGGCGTCGCCGGCGGAGTGCGAGGCCGCGGCGGCCCGGAACGGCGCCGGCGCCTCGTCCGGCGGCTCGAACGCGACCGCCGCGGGGTCCGTGCCGTCAGCTGCCCGCCGAAACGCAGGCGCACCGGCGGTCGTCGCGCTTCCGCCGCGCACGGCCTCCAGTTCGTCCGCCGCGAGCAGGTACCGGCTCTCGCCGTACAGGTTGGTCCCCTGCGGACAGACGGCGAACGTCTCCTGGTCCTGGACCGGCTGGAAGGCGGCCCCCGGCGGGTTGTAGTAGGTGGCGGCGACGCCGGTCTCCGAGTCGATCACCTTCATGACGACCTTCACGTCCGTCAGGCCGCCGGCGAACACCCAGTAGCGCTGGTTGAAGGCGCAGCCGTCCAGGACCTTGACCAGGACCTCGACGTTCTCCGCGTTGAAGAACCAGACGTAGCCCGTGTCGTTCGTCAACGGCACCGCCGAGCCGGCGCCGCCGTCGGCCGCGGCCTCCCACTGGAGCTCGACCCGGAAACGGCCCCGGTTCAGGCAGATCGTTCCGCCGTCGTCCATGCACTCGCCGACCTCGGCGAGCGTCGTCGCGCCGACTTCGGGCGTGGGGGCCGAGCGGCCGCGGTTGTTCACCGCGACGACCTGGTAGGCGCGGAAGGTGGCGGGCGGGATGTTCTCGATGACGAGCGAGGTCGTGTTCGCCGGCAGGGTGGCGATCCGCATGAACTCGCTGTCGACCATCCGCTCGTGGATCTCGAAGCCCGTCTCGTCGCCGGAACGGTCCTGCCAGCGGAGCTCCAGTTCCGTCTGGCCGATGGCGGTGACGGTCAGGTCGATCGGCGAGGCCGGGCCCACCGGGCCCACCGGGCCGGTCAGGGGATAGAGGACGCGCACCGCGTTGCGGTCGTCGCGGTTGAGCGCCGCGCCCCGGCCGTCGCCGTGGGCGAGGGCGCGCATGATCGCCTCGTCGTTCAGCTCGTTGCACGAGGCGCTCGCATCGTCGCCGCAGGAGTGGCCGATGCCGAGGACGTGGCCCAGTTCGTGGGCCATGATCTCCTCGTGGTCGCGGCGCGGGTTGTCGAAATTGCGCCAGCGAAGGGGAGTGCCGGGTTGCTCGCAGCCGGCGCCCACGCGGAGCAGGTTGTACGGCGAGACGATGGCCGTGAGGTCCCCGGCAAGGTCCGTCGAGGGCAGGCCGCCGCCAGCCGCCGGCAGCCGGCGCCGAGCGCCGTCTGCCGCTCCCGGAAACCTACCCCGGGCCGGATCGGAATCGACCCTCTCTACCGGGCCTGTTCACGATCATCTCTGTACTGGAAAACACTATCCGCCGAGAAGTCGGCAGTGCTTCAGTTTGAGGAGGAGCCGCCCATCTGAAGACGTTCCAAGTGTTGAATCCGGTCGCCAAAGCCGTCCAGATCGCGGCGCAAGTCCTCCTTCAAGTCGGTGAACCGGCTGTTGAAGGACACCGTCACGAAGGTCAGCCAGAGCACGAGGATCAGGCCAATGATCGAGAGTAGGCCAGGAACAACAGCCCGCTGTAGTCGGCCCCTGGCCGTCTCTCCAGGCCCGATCTGCGGTCGCTTCCCCTGGTCCGGGACGGCATCTGTCATGGGCTAAGACTGGGCTTCCGAGAGCCAAGTCCAGAGCTTGCCGTCCGTGTAGCCCGAGTAGGCGGAGTTGAGCTTGAAGACGACGCCGGACACGGTTCTGTCCTTGCCCTTGATGCCAGCGGTTTCCGCCGTGCCGTTCGTCGTCGCGCTCAAGGGCACCGCGACGAGGGTCATTCCGCCAGCCAACTCATAGACGTTGTCGCCCCCATACTCTCGCTTCAGGCGAGACACGACCTCAGCGGCCGCTCTACGTCCTTCCTTGTCCAGCGCTACGGCGAACACCTTCTTGTCCATGTCTTCTCCCTTGCACCTCCCGTGTAAACGCCCAAGTCTAGCCGTGGATCAGGCTCTGGGGAGCATCTCCGGTGGACTGCCGTGGGCTACGCATCCGCCGACGAGGGGTTCGATTCGCTGGCTCTCCACGCCCCGCGCCAAAAGCGTCGGCGCAGACAGTCGATCTAAGCTGAGACAGCCACCTTGGACGCCTTCTTCGGCGCGTCATCGGGCCGGTCGCCGGCCGCGACGTCGGCGACGACATTGCGACGGCGCTTCTCCCTGTTCGGTCCAGATGTCATCGGCTCTCTCACCGATGCCGCCGCAGCAATATAGACACCTCCTTGCTCTGGCTGAGCAACTAGAGTGTAGCCGACTCCAAACCGTCGGCCAACACCCTGGACGTTCCATTGCTGATCGCAGTAGCCGTTGCTGCCGAGGCGACGGTGACGCAACCAGACGCGCCCCCGGGAGAAGGGGCCGGAGCGGATCTCGACCGACCTGGCCTTCCAGAGCGGGACGATTCTCTGCCTCGACCTTCTGCCTCGACGGCCCCACGCGCGTCCACAGTCGGCAACGCGGCCGAACCCAAGACTGCGTGAGCGGCCAAGCACCGAGGAGAGCAGCGCCTTCGGGCTGGGCGAGGAGATCGGGCGCACTAAACTGAGACACTACAGAGAAACTCACCCCAGCTGGCCAGCCACCCGTGGACCAGTCCGTGCTCCCGCAATCGGGCGCACCGATTTCGGATCCGCGCACCCAGCAGGGCGGGTCGGAAGACCCGCGCACCCAGTGAGTTACGGCGCCGCGCAGGCGAACGCCTTCTTGTCCTGCACCGGCAGGAAGCGGGTGCCGGCGGGGTTCTCGTACGTCTTCGCCTCGCCGGTCTCGGTGTCGGTGACGGTCATCGTCACGCCGACGTCCGTCAGGCCGGCGGCGAACACCCAGCGGTGGCCGTTCAGCGCGCAGCCGTCCAGCACCTTCAGGACCATCTCCACGTTGCTCGGCTCGAAGAACCAGTAGAGCCCCGTGTCTCCGGTCAGCGGCCAGGAGACCGCGTCGCCCGTCTCACCGTCCGGTTTCGCCCAGGAGGCGCGGACGGCGTAGCGGCCGTTCTCGAGGCACAGCGTCCGGTCGTCCGGCTCGCACTCGCCGGCGTCCGAGGCCGCGACTGCCCGGAACGGCGGCGGCGCCTCGGACGGCAGCTCGAGCGCGACGGCCGCGCGGTTCGTGCCGCCGCGCACGGCCTCCAGCTCGTCCGCCGCCAGCAGGTACCGGCTCTCGCCGTACAGGTTGGTTCCCTGCGGACAGACGGCGAACGTCTCCTGGTCCTGGACCGGCTGGAAGGCGGCCCCCGGCGGGTTGTAGTAGGTGGCGGCGACGCCGGTCTCCGAGTCGATCACCTTCATGACGACCTTCACGTCCGTCAGGCCGCCGGCGAACACCCAGTAGCGCTGGTTGAACGCGCAGCCGTCCAGGACCTTGACCAGGACCTCGACGTTCTCCGCGTTGAAGAACCAGACGAAGCCCGTGTCGTTCGTCAGCGGCACGGCCGAACCGGCGCCGCCGTCGACCGCCGCCTGCCACTGGAGTTCCACCCGGAAACGCCCCTGGTTCAGGCACACCGTGTCGCCGTCGGCCACGCACTCCCCGACCTCGGCGAGCGTCGTCGCGCCGACTTCGGGCGTGGGCGCCGAACTGCCGCGGTCGTTCACGGCGACGACCTGGTAGGCGCGGAAGGTGGCGGGCGGGATGTTCTCGATGACGATCGACGTCGTGTTCGCGGGCAAGGTCGCGATCCGCATGAACTCGCTGTCGACCATCCGCTCGTGGATCTCGAAGCCCGTCTCGTCGCCGGAACGGTCCTGCCAGCGGAGCTCCAGTTCCGTCTGGCCGATGGCGGTGACGGTCAGGTCGATCGGCGAGGCCGGGCCCACCGGGCCCACCGGGCCGGTCAGGGGATAGAGGACGCGCACCGCGTTGCGGTCGTCGCGGTTGAGCGCCGCGCCCCGGCCGTCGCCGTGGGCGAGGGCGCGCATGATCGCCTCGTCGGTCAGCTCGTTGCACGAGCTGTTCGCCTCGTCGCCGCAGGAGTGGCCGATGCCGAGGACGTGGCCCAGTTCGTGGGCCATGATCTCCTCGTGGTTCCGGCGCGGGTTCGCGCTGCCGGCAAGCCACTCGCCGTAGCCGTCCTGGGTCGCGATGTTGGCCTCCACCAGTTCGTAGGCCTCCGTCCGGCGGCCTCCGGGGATCGGATGCGGGGGATTGGCGGCGTCGCAGTAGGCGTAGGCGATGGTGATGGCCAGGATGCCCCCGACCTCCGGATCGAACGAGCCCGGGATCTCGTCGGCCGGATCCTCGAAGCCGATCCTGTTCTCGCCGTCGGGTTGGAGCGTGAACTCCTCGTCCGTCAGACCGCTCCGGACCAGATGCACGCGGCTCCGCGGATCCCCGTTCCAGGCTCTCATGCCGGCAAGCACCTGCGACCTGCCCGCGCTTGGCGCTCCCGGCTGGCCGCCGGCCTGGACCACGAGATCCAGGCTGTCGCCGCGGTCGAAGTTGCGCCAGCGAAGGGGAGTGCCGGGTTGCTCGCAGCCGGCGCCCACGCGGAGCAGGTTGTACGGCGAGACGACCGCCGCGGGGTCCTCCCCCAAGTCCGTGGCGAAGTAGTCCGCCGGCTGCTCCCGGCCGGCCGCGCGGTCGGCGATCCAGCGCCGGAACGGCGCGGCGTGACGCGGCAGGCGCGCCAGGCGCCGGGCCTCGGCGTGGGGGTCGGCGGGCCGCGCATGAGGGCCGGAAGAGCCGCTCGCCCAGTGCGCCGGCGCCTCGCCATGGAGCGACGGCTCGCGCATGAGCAGGGTCCGGGCGCCCGACCGCACCTCGAAGAACATGCCGAGCGCGAGTTCCACGGTGCGGTAGACGCCCTCGACCGGATCGAGGAAGAGCAGCGCCCGGTCGCCCTCGACGAGGTCGGGCAGGCCCATGACCCGCGCCGCGATGCCGCCCGGGCCCATGCCGCCGGGCTGGCGGACGACGATCGTGCCGCCGGGGACGAAGCCCTTGAGCACTTCCTCGACCTGGAACATGAAGTCGGTCGAGGGCAGGCCGTCGGCCGGCGAGGGCTCGGCGGCCAGGACTTCGCCGAAGACGATGACGGGCGAGCGGTCGACGAGGGCGGCGTCGGTGGGGAGGACGTAGACGAGGGCTTGGGCGGCGGAGGCGGCGAGGAGCAGCGCGGCGGCGGCCAGAAGAACCGACGGGCTTCGCCCGGCGAGTTGTTGCCGCCTTCGGCGGGAGCGGGTCGGAAGACCCGCGCACCCGGCGGCCAGAATGGACGGGCTTCGCCCGGCGAGTTGGTGCCGCCTTCGGCGGGGGCGGGTCGGAAGACCCGCGCACCCGGTGGTCAGAATGGACGGGCTTCGCCCGGCGGGTTGTTGCCGCCTTCGGCGGATGCGGGTCACAGGACCCGCGCACCCAGTGGGACCAGCGCACGCGGTGGGATCCGCGCGGCGGCAGAGAAGAATGGCGATGAACCGATGCGTGGGCATGGCGAAGCCCGTCGCCCTGGATGGAGGGGCGAGGGGAAAGCGCGCGGATTCTAGCATCCTCAAGGGGTTTCGCGCCGTTGCCGTTCGTGCGGGTCGGTCACCCGCGTCCCAGCGTCAGCCGTTCGGAGGAAGTACAGGCTTCAACGCGTTCCGGCGGGGCGGGATTCCCGCTCAGGAGAGCAGTTGGCCCGCCCTCACGGTCAACTCGTCGAGCCTGGCGCCGAGTTCGATCCGCGCTTCCTCGCGCTCAGCGGGCGTCGTCCTGCGCTCGAGCGCCATCGGTTCGCCGACCGCGACCGCCACGCGGGTGAAGGGCGCGCCGACGTTCAAGCGGTCCCAGCTTCGCACCCTGAATCCGCGGGCGGCGGCGATGCCGGCGGGGACGATCGGCGCGCCCGACGTCGCCGCAAGCGCGATGCCGCCGGGCTTGGCCTCGCGGGCCGGCCCGCGCGGACCGTCGGGCATGAGGAGCAGGGTCGACCGGTGCCTGCGGAGCTCGCCGTAGAGGTGGAGGGCCGCGTCGCGGCCGCCCCGCGAGGTCGAGCCGCGGGTGACGCGGATGCCCCAGGCTCGGCCGATCCGCGCCGACAGCTCGCCGTCGGCGGAGTGGCTGGCGAGGATGGACACCGGTCCGCCGGCCGGCAGCAGGAACCTGCGCACCAGCAGCAGGGAGAGCATCGTCTGCTCGTGCCAGCAGGCAAGCATCGCCGGCGGCTGCAACGCCCGCTCCAGGTGTTCGCGGCCCTCAAGGCGGCGAAGGCGCCAGGTCGCCGAGAGCGCCTGAGAGAAGAACCGCGCCGCCAAAGCGGCAACCGGCAACGCAGCGCCCCGAACCTTCACCACTGGGTGCGCGGGTCCCACTGGGTGCGCGGGTCTTCCGACCCGCATCCGGGCCACTGGGTGCGCGGGTCCTCTGACCCGCATCCGGGCCACTGGGTGCGCGGGTCCTCCGACCCGCATCCGCCCTGGGTGCGCGGGTCTTCCGACCCGCATCCGGGCTGGGCGCACGGCCCCCACTGGGTGCGCGGGTCCTCTGACCCGCATCCGCCGAAGGCGGCCAAAGAAACGGCCAGCCCGCTGCCGGCGCCCTCCTCACCCATGAAACTGCAAATCGTAAAGCCGCTTGTACGCGCCGCCCAGTTCCAGCAGCTCTTCGTGCGTCCCCTCCTCCACGATCGATCCCCGATCCAGCACCACGATCCGGTCGGCCCGCACCACCGTCGACAGCCTGTGCGCGATGACCAGCGCGGTCCGCCCCTCCATCAGGTTGTAGATCGCCCGCTGCACGACCGCCTCCGACTCCGTGTCGAGGTGCGACGTCGCCTCGTCCAGAATCAGGATCGGCGCGTTCTTCAGCAGCGCCCGCGCGATCGCCAGCCGCTGCCGCTGGCCGCCGGACAGGTTCTGCCCGCCCTCGCCGACCACCGTGTCGTAGCCCTCCGGCATCGCCATGATGAAGTCGTCCGCGTAGGCGGCGGCCGCCGCCATCCGCACGTCCTCGAGCGGCAGGTCGTCGCGGCCGTAGGCGATGTTGTTCCGCACCGTGTCGTTGAACAGCACCGTCTCCTGGGTGACGATCCCGATCAGCGACCGCAGGTTCCGAAGCGGCAGGGCGCGGATGTCGACCCCGTCGATCGACACCCTGCCCGCCACCGGGTCGAAGAAACGCGGCAGCAGGTTGACCAGCGTCGACTTCCCGGCGCCCGACGCGCCCACCAGGGCGACCACCTCGTCGCGATGGAGATCGAGCCGGATGCCGGAGAGCACCCCCTTGCCGTGCCCGGTGTCCTCGTAGTCGAAGGAGACGTCCTCAAAGCGGATGCCCCGCTCCAGCCCGGAGATCGGCGGCGCGGTGGGCCGGTCGACGATCTCGCTCTCGATCTGCATGACGCCGTGGACCCGCCGGCTGCAAGCGACGGCTTCCTGGAGGACGAGGTTGACCTTGTTCAGCTTGCGGATCGGGTCGTACATGAGGAACAGCACGAGCAGGAACTGGAAGAACAGGCCGAAGGTCAGGCGGCCGTCGCGGATCATCAGGCCGGCGGAGATGACGAGCGCCGCGCCGCCGATGGCCGCGGTGGCTTCGATCACCGGGCTCGAGAGGGTCGAAAGGAACTGGGCGCGGAGGTTGGCCAGCAGGTGGCCGCGGGTGGCGCCCTCGAAGCGCCGGCACTCGAACTCCTCCATGCCGAACGCCTTGACGACGCGGTTGCCGCGGATGCCTTCCGTCAGAAGCCCGGAGAGGTCGGCCATCCGCTCCTGGCTGCGGTAGCTCACCTTGCGCATGCCCTTGCCGAAGCGGGCCAGCAGGAACGCGAAGACCGGCGCCGCGAACAGCGACACGACCGCGAGGGTGAAATGGAGCGTGAGCAGCGTGCCGGCGTAGACGAACAGCATGGCGACGGACATGAAGATGTCGAACAGCCTCGCCGAGACCGCGTTCTGGAGCTTCGAGATGTCGCTGACGACGCGGCTGTAGAGCTCGCCCGAAGTGAAGCGCTGGTGGAAGCGGCTCGACTGGTGGATGATGTGGCGATAGAGGTCGTTGCGGATGTCGGTCGTGACGCCCAGGCCGGCGCGCTGGAACGAGTAGCCCGACAGGAACGCCATGAGGCTCCGCAGCAGCACGACGAGCACCAGCAGAATCGGCGTGAAGAAGGCCTCGCGCCGCCCCTCGATCCCGAACCGGATCTTCGCGTCTTCGTAGAGGCCGGCCGCCGCCGCCCGGAGGCGCCCGGTGAACCGCTCGACCGGCTCGAACAGGCCGCTCGCGGCCGGGTCGGCTTCCTCCGCCGGGCGCCCGACGCCCAGGCCGCCGATGGACACGCCTTCGAGGTCCTCGTCGCTGGCGAGAAGCACCTCCTCGAACATCGGGTTCATCAGCCCCACGAAGGCCAGCGTGGCGACGCTGAAGACCGCGATGGCGGCCAGAGCGAGCAGCCCCCAATGCACGTAGCGGCGGGCGTAATGAAGGAAGAAGGCGACCAGCTCCATGCCGGCGCAGCATACTTTGCGCTGCGTGCGCGGGTCTTCCGACCCGCCTCTGGGTGCGCGGGTCGGTGCGCGGGTCTTCCGACCCGCCCCTGGGTGCGCGGGTCTTCTGACCCGCTCCTGGGCGTAGCCGCGAAGCGGCGCAGCCCGAACGACAGGGCCGCCGGCAAAAGGCCGGCGACGATACTGCCGCCGCCTTCGGCGGCATGCGGGTCAGAAGACTCGCGCACCCAGCGGCGCCCAGCGCGGCTACGGCAGAATGTCGCCGATGCCGGAGTCGCCCCGAACGCGAGCAGCGCAGCTACGCGCACAACTGCAACGCCACGAGCGCCTCTACTACCAGGAGGCCAAGCCCGAGATCGGCGACCGCGAGTTCGACCGCCTGATGGCCGAACTCGCCGCGATCGAGGAAGCGCGCCCGGAGCTGCGAACCGCCGACAGCCCCACCCAGCGAGTCGGCGGCGAGCCCACCGAGGGCTTCGAGCAGGTCGCGCACGAACCGCCGATGCTCTCGCTCGACAACACGTACGACCACGACGAACTCCAGGAGTGGTTCGGCCGGCTGACCCGCCTGCTGCCCGACACAGAGATCGACTTCGTCTGCGAGCTGAAGGTCGACGGCGTCTCGCTCTCGCTGCTCTACGAGGACGGCGTGCTGACCCAGGCCGCGACCCGCGGCAACGGCCGGGTCGGGGACCTCGTGACGGCGAACGCGCGCACCATCCGGACGCTGCCGCTGCGCCTCGGCGCCGCGGCGCCGGCGCGGCTCCACGTGCGGGCCGAGACCTTCATCCCGCGCGGCGCCTTCCGCAAGCTGAACGAGGAACGGGAGGCCGCCGGCGAGGATCTGTACGCCAATCCCCGGAACACGACCGCCGGCGCCATCCGGCTGCTCGACAGCCGCGACGCGGCGCGGCGGCCGCTCGACATCGCCTGCTACGAGTGGGTGAACTCGGCCGGCGGCCACGGCGACGGACTGGAAGCACTGGCCGCCCTCGGCCTGCCGGTCAGCCGGCACTGGCGGCGCTGCGCGAACCTCGACGAGGTCGTCGCCTTCTGCGACGAGTGGCAGGCGCGCCGGGCCGAACTCGACTTCGAGATCGACGGCGTCGTCGTCAAGGTGGACGACCCCGACCTCCGCCGGCGACTGGGCGCAACCGCCAAGGCGCCGCGCTGGGCGGTCGCGTTCAAGTTCGAGGCCGAGCAGGCCGAGACGATCGTGCGGTCGATCGGCGCCCAGGTCGGCCGCACCGGCGCGGTGACCCCGGTCGCCGAACTCGAACCGGTCCTCATCGCCGGCACCACCGTCAAGCGCGCCACCCTCCACAACTACGAGGACCTGGCCCGCAAGGGCGTGCGAGAGGGCGACGCCGTCCTGATCGAGAAGGGCGGCGACATCATCCCCAAAGTGGTGTCCGTGATCGAGGAGCGCCGCGGCCCGGATTCGCGGCCCTTCGAGCGACCCGAACGATGCCCGGTCTGCGACGAGGGGTTGAGGCAGTTCGAGGACGAGGCGCTGCTTCGCTGCGTCAACGCCGCCTGCCCGGCCGTCGTCCGCGAGCGCATCCGCCACTTCGCGTCCCGCAACGCGATGGACATCGAGGGCATGGGCGACTGGCTCGTCGGCGAACTCGTCCGCGGCGGCTTCGTCCGCGACCCGGCCGACCTCTACGGCCTGAAGGTCGAGCAACTCGCCGACCTCAGGAAGACGAACGACGCCCGGCTGGGCGAGAAGGCGGCGGCCCGAACCGTCGCCAGCCTCGACGAATCGAAGCAGCGCTCCCTCAGCCGCCTGATCTACGCGCTCGGCATCCGCTTCGTCGGCGACAGCACGGCGGCGCTACTCGCCCGCCGCTTCCGGACCGTCGACGCCCTGGCGGCCGCGACCCCCGAGGAGCTTGAGGAAGTCGACGACATCGGCGCCCGGATCGCCGAATCCGCCCGCGCCTTCTTCGACTCCGAACGGAACCGGGACCTGCTCGAACGCCTGCGCAACGCCGGCCTGCGCTTCGAAGCCGACGACGCCGAGCGGGCCGAAGCCGACGCCGGCGAACGGCCACTCGACGGCAAGACCTTCGTCCTCACCGGCACGCTCAGCGGAATGACCCGCAATGAAGCCGCGGCCCGCATCAAGGCCCTGGGCGGCAAAGTCACCGGCTCCGTCAGCGGCAGGACGGACTTCCTCGTCGCCGGCGACAAGGCTGGCTCGAAGCTCCGCAAAGCCGAGCAGTTGGAGGTAGCGGTCCTGAACGAGGCGGAGTTCCACGAACTGCTGGGTGCGCGGGTCTTCCGACCCGCCCGCGGGCGGCGCCGCGAAGCGGCGAAGCCCGGATAACAGGGCCGCCGGCCAAAGGCCGGCGACGGTGTTTCCGGACGCCTTCGGCGGCATGCGGGTCAGAAAGACCCGCGCACCCATGCGGGTCAGAAAGACCCGCGCACCCATGCGGGTCGGAAGACCCGCGCACCCAGCGGCGGCCGCAGCGGGGCGTGGGCGTTAGGATTTCGCCATGACCGCCTCCCCCTGGGTCGTCGTCATCGACGACGAGGCCGGTTCCCGCCAGTCCATGGCGATCGCCCTGGAGCGGGCCGGGCTGCGCGTGCGCGTGTTCGACGACGCCGAACCGGCGCTCGCCTTCGTCGAGCGGGAACCGCGGGTGCGCCTCGCGGTCTGCGATCTGCGAATGCCGGGGATGGACGGGCTGGCCTTCCTGAACCGGGTGCGGGCCCAGGAGCTCGACCTGGCCGTCATCCTGGTGACCGGGTTCGGCACGATCGAGTCCGCCGTCGAGGCGATGCGGGTCGGCGCCGACGACTACCTGACCAAGCCGGTCGACCTCTACGAGCTGCGGAGCCGCGTCCTCAAGCTGATCGAGAACTGGCAGTTGCGCGACGAGGTGACGAACCTGCGCGAGATGCTCGACGAGCGGTTCGGGTTCGACGCCATCGTGGGCCGGTCGGCGGCGATGGAGCAGTTGTTCCAGCAGATGCGCCAGGTCGCGCCGAGCCGCGCGTCGGTGCTGATCCTGGGCGAAAGCGGCACCGGCAAGGAACTCGTGGCGAAGGCGCTGCACCAGGCGAGCTCGCGCAGCCAGGAGAGGTTCCTGGCGCTCAACTGCGGCGCCATCCCGAACGAGATCCTGGAGAGCGAACTGTTCGGGCACGAGAGGGGATCGTTCACCGGCGCGGTGAGCCGCAAGATCGGCAAGTTCGAGCTGGCGGCGCGCGGCACGCTGTTCCTGGACGAGATCAGCGAGCTGATCCCGGAACTCCAGGTCAAGCTGCTGCGGGTGCTGGAAGAGCGGCAGATCATGCGGGTCGGCGGCAGCAGGACGATCGACATCGACTTCCGGCTGCTCGCGGCCACGAACCGCAACCTGGAGGAGGCGGTCGAGAAGGGCGCCTTCCGGGAGGACCTCTACTACCGGCTCAAGGTCGTGATTCTGCGGATTCCGCCGCTGCGGGAACGCCTCGACGACCTGCCGCTGCTCGCCGACCACTTCCTGCGGGAGTTCGCGAACCGCGAGGGCAAGCCGGAGATGCAGCTCTCGGGCAGGGCCCTCTCGTGCCTCGCCCGGAACCGCTGGCAGGGCAACGTGCGGGAACTGCGGAACGTGCTGGAGACGGTCGCGGTCTTCCACGACGGCGGCCGGATCGAGGTCGGCGATCTGCCCGAGGAGATTCGCCAGGCCGCCGAAGCGCCGGCCGAAGCGGCCGTCCAGACCGCCTTCGGCGAACCGCGGACGATGGCCGAGATCGAGCGCCGGGCGATCCTGCAGACGCTGGACCGCACCGGCGGCAAGCGGGCCGAAGCGGCGCGGGTGCTGGGAATCGGCGTGCGGACGCTGCAGCGGAAGCTGAAGGACTACCGCGAGAAGGGGCTGGTGCAGTGATAGCGGCCAGAAGGTCCGCCCATGAGGTTTGGGCTGAAACTGACGCAGCCCTCATCCCCCGGGCTCAACGAACCTTCGATAGTTCTCTCTTCACGCCCTCTTTGAAGTCGCCCACGCGGACCCGGCTATCCTCTACGGCCTTGGCCAGTAGCTGTCTAACCTGCTTGCGCCGAATCCTGCGGAGCCTCCCGTCCTCTATCGCACTCACAACGAGAGAAGCAACCTTGCCTAGACGTTGGTAGTCAAGATGGCTGACATCAACATGGCGTCCAACGAGATCCTCTATCGTGGTATCTCCTCGACTCTCGCCAAACTGCAGGCCGACTGACTGAAAGTCCTCGTCTGGAAGCCAGACCACGACCAGCGTTTCTACGTGGTCACTCGCCGCCGCCATCGCGAGCGCAGCCTCCTCTACCTCCTCCTTGGAACCGTCGCCGCAACGCCAGAAGGACAGGGCGTTTTCCCGAGTCCTAAGGTCAATCGTAACGGCGTCCGCCGGGATCTCGCCTGGCGACCACCCGCTGTCTGTACCCGTTCGCCACTTCGCCTCGCTGATCTTCCGGGCCACAAACATCGCCCTACTCGTCCGCATCCTCAATCACGTCCCCAATGTACTCGCGGAGCCATGACTCAGGCTCACGGTGTGCCTTGAGGATCGAGCACACACCAGCCTCTTCCCAGACCTCGGCCAACTGCACCGCAGTCTCCCTAACTTCGGCGTCACCCTCTCTCAAGCAGTCCCGCACGAGCGCCAGACGCCAAGCCCGGCTGCCGGGCCGCTCTTCCTGCCGACCCAAACAGCGCATAAGGGACGCCGCGAAGTTCGGTCTGCTGCCATCAAGGCAGACGCCTCGCAGAACTTCAAGTGCTTGGCCAGAGTCCGAGGCCAAGATCTCCTTCACCGTGGACTCCGCGGAGTGCGCTACGCCAGCTACCAACGGCTCCGCATCCAAGGCCGACCACAACCTCGCCTCTATCTCCCGTCTCTCTTGCGAGTCCCACAGCGACCCCCGGAGTGCCTGCGACGCGAATCCAGCAACGTCAACCAACATCGGAAAGAGGCTTGCCTGAGAGCGCGGCTGAATCTCCACTGCCCAAGTTCCGTCGATGTAGAGCCGCCGGGCCAGTTCTAGGCGCGACTTCTGCAACGAAGCTGCGTCGAAGCAAGCCGCCAAGGACTCTCTTACTTGTCGTCCCATTTCAACCGCCATCAAAAAGCCTCCTGGCTCTCTCAGTAATAGCTGCCTCGAATGCCTCACGCTCGCGGACGCGAAGAGCGCGCGCCCGATTCAGAGCTTCTTCCTGGCCAACAGGATTCTGACTCTCCCAAGTGACGTCCAAATCAAGCATGAGACCTACTCTGCCCGGCCCTGCCTCTACGGAGCCCTGTACCAGTGCGATTCTCACGCCGTCGCCATGGAGATACTCAACGCGGCTGAACACTGACCTAACCGCTCCCGAAAGGCCCTCCACGACAGGTAAGGCAGTCTTCAGGTAATCGCTCATTTCTGACAGGTCGGGAACAACGATCTTGTTTATGTAGCGCACGCCGATCCGAGACACGCCGTTCGGCTGTGCTACCTCCCAGTACGCCGAAAGAGCGCGGTGAATTCGAGGTTCAAATTCCCGCCAGCCACCTTCTTCCTCTTGAGACGGATCTTGATAAGGTCGAAGCATATGCACGCTGAGAACCTCCGGCCCCACCCCGACTAACCTGTCTCCAACCTCCGTCAAGAACTGAACCTTGGCCAGGTGTTGGGAGAGATCCAGGTTGGGAGGCCGGTTGTCCCCACGGATTTCCAGGTTGGCTTCGACAACCCTCTGCTCCCGAGGTTTGCCGCAGTACTCGTCTCGGAGTTTCTCATGGAGTTTTCCGGGAAGTGTCAGATCCCACTCTTGGCTTGGTTCGAATCGGAACTCGCAGAGTGCTTCCTCAATGGGTGGATTTCTATAACGGCGGCGCTCTACCATCGGCTCGTCCTGCTGCTAACCTCAGTGCCAAGGACCTGACCATGTTCCAACGGCCAGCGCTCAATCGACCAAGGCGCCGCTACCTTGTCGTACCGGCGCCGAGCCGGCGTCATGGTCCCGTAGGCCCCTCGACGGCGACAAGCTAGCGACGCGCGCTGCCAGGGACGCCAAAGCTGGTCCGCTTCGCCCATCGAGCCGAAAGGCGGAATCGCCGCAGGCACATGAACAGCCAAGAAAGTACAAAGTGCTTCTGCCGTCCCGTCGAGGTAGCCGCGCCGCGTAGGCTCGGCGCCAAAAGTGCCGGACGCCAACGTGGATCTACTGGGGGAGGCCGAGTACATAGGCGCGAACGCAGGCTTGACAAGGAGCAACGCCACCACCTTGGTCCGCACTCCATGGTCAATCGCGCACGACGATCTCGAGCAACTCAACGCGGGTCCGACCTCACGTCGCGACCGAACAGAGACTCCCGAGTTGTCCAATGCTACTCCTCTCCACTCCGCGCGCCCAGTAATCTCGCCGGCCTCTAGCCTCGGCTGATGAGCCTTGGGCCGAATCAGGCGCACCGACCTTATAGCACGGCGGCTATCGCGCGCACTTGGCCCGCCGCACAGCCCGCAGCCGCTAGGATGTCTCGGTGAGCGAGGGACAGGCGGTACGAGACGTGCGTGCAAGGGTGCCTCAGCTCTCCGTCAACGTCGACCACGTCGCGACCCTGCGGCAGGCTCGACTTGCCGGCTATCCGAGCCCCCTGGCGGCCGCCCGGCTCGCCGAGGAAGCCGGCGCTTTCGGGATCACCGTGCATCTACGCCAGGACCGCCGCCACATTCAGGACCAGGACGTCGTCGGCCTCCGCGAGACGGTCAAGGGCCGTCTCAACCTAGAGATCGCGGCCGAGGAGTCGATGCTCCAGTTCGCGGAGCGGGTGCGACCCGACCAGGCGACGCTCGTGCCAGAGCGGCCGGACGAGGTAACGACGGAGGGCGGGCTCGATCTGGTCGGACGCGACGAGCAGATGCGCCGCGCCGCCAGCCGCCTGCGCGCCGCGGGCATCCGCGTCGCCGTCTTCGTCGATCCCGACCTGACGCAGCTAGCGGCTCTCGACGATCAGGACGATGTGAGCGGTTTCGAGTTGAACACCGACGCCTACACGCGCGCCTCGGGCGCCGACGCGGACGCCGAGTTCGCGAAGATCGAAGCGGCGGCCGAGCGTGGCCTCGCGACGGGCCGGGAGGCGTACGCGGGACACGGTCTGACCGTCGCCAACGTCGGCCGGGTCGCGGCGGTCGCCGGAATCAGTGAGCTGAACATCGGCCACTCGATCGTGTCGCGGGCGGTGCTGGTCGGGATGCCGGCGGCGGTCGCGGAGATGTTGGAGGCGATGCGCGCGGGTTGAGCGGCTCGGGCTCGCCGCTTCGCGGCGCCGCCCCAGAGCGGGTCGGAAGACCCGCGCACCCAGCGCACGCACCCAGCAGCGGTCAGGCGCCGAGTTCGGCTTCGATGACGCGGGCGATGCGGCCGCAGAGTTCTTCGATCCGGTCCTGGTCCGGCCCCTCGATCATCACCCGGGCCAGCGCCTCCGTGCCGCTGTAGCGAAGCAGGACCCGCCCCGAGGTTCCGAGTTCCCGCTCTACCGAGGCGACGGCTTCGCTCAACCCGGGGACGCTCTCGAGCGGCTGCTTCTCGCGCACGCGGACGTTCCGCAGAGTCTGCGGGAAGCGGCGGAAGCCGGCAGCCAGAGCGTCGAGCGGGCGGCCGGCCGCGGCGACGATCCCGGCCACGACGGCCGCGGTGAGCAGGCCGTCGCCGGTCGTACCGAGGTCGAGATCGACCAGGTGGCCCGACTGCTCGCCGCCGAGGCGGATGCCTTCGCGCCGCATTGCCTCGACCACCTCGCGGTCGCCGACGCCGCAGCGGACCACGCCGACGCTCGCGGCCTCGAGCGCCTTCTCCAGGCCCATGTTCGACATCGTCGTGGCGACGATGCGGCGGCCCGGCAGTTCGCCGCGCGCCGCGAGGTGCGAGGCCCAGACGTAGAGCAGGACGTCGCCGTCGCAGACGCGCCCCTGGCGATCGCACAGCAACGCGCGGTCGGCGTCGCCGTCGAGGGCGACGCCCAGGTCGCTGCCGGTGGCGCGAGTGAAGGCGGCGATGCGCTCCGTGCAGGTCGAGCCGCAGTCGAGGTTGATGTTCCGGCCGTCCGGCCGGTCGCTGGTGACGCGGCACTCGGCGCCGAGGCCGGCGAACAGCCGCTCGGCGTACGGCGCGCCGGCGCCGTTCGCGGCGTCGACGGCGATCCGCAGGCCGGCCAGGGGGCGGTCTCCCGGAAGCGAGGCCGCCAGTTGTTCCAGGTAGCGATCGGCGAGTTCGGGCTCGTCGTGGAGGGCGTCGTCCGCGGGCCGATCGTGTTGGCGGTCGGCCTTCGGCCGGCGCATTCCGGCCGCCTTCGGCGGCAGCGGGTCAGAGGACCCGCGCACCCAGTCTTCGATCGCCCGCTCGACGGCGGGACCCACCTTGAAGCCGTCCGCTCCGATCAGCTTGACGCCGTTGTCGGTGTGCGGGTTGTGGCTGGCCGAGATGACGATGCCCCCGGCGGCGCCCAGCTCGGTGACCAGGAACGCCACCGCCGGCGTGGGCACGACGCCGGCCGAGCGCACCTCGCAGCCGGCGGCGCGGATGGCGGCGGCGAGCCAGCCGGCGATTTCGGTGCGGCTGGCGCGGGTGTCGCCGCCGAGGATGAGGAGTGGCGCCGGTCTTCGACCGGCGGTTCTGTTGGCCGCCTCCGCCGGCAGCGGGTCAGAATCCGGCACCCAATGCGGGTCGGAACCCGGCTGGCGCGCTCCCGCGCCAGCCGCGTCACAGTCCGAGCGCCCGTCATCGGGCGGTCGGATGTCAGACCCGCGCACCCAGCCACACAGGCGGGCGAAGCGGTAGCCGACCGCCTGGACGGTCGCCCGGTCGAGCGGCGGCGTGCCGAAGACGGCGCGCATGCCGTCCGTGCCGAAGAGCCTGCCGGTCAACGGCCGCTGCCGGGAGAAGCGCGGTCTTCCGCGTCGCCGTCCACGCGGACGGGGGGCAGCCGCGGCGCACCCGTCTGGGGCTGCCGGGAAACCATCGGCACGAACACGTCGACGATGGTGGGGGACTCCACCCGGACGTGCTCGCTGGCGAAGCGCACCCGCACCTGCCTGTCCGTGAAGTCGAGCCCGCGGCCGGTGAGGTCGATGGGCCCGGCCAGCGCGACCCCCAGCTTGTTGATCTCGGAGCGCGCCCCCTGCACGGTGACCATCGGCGGCTCGATCCGCACGTTCTCGTCGTCGACGCTGATGCCGCCGATCGGCTCGCCGATCCAGGCGACCTGCACCGGCACCGCCACGGAGATCTCCTCGTCGACGCTCAGCACGAGGCGGTCCGGCGTGACGGACACGACCTCGACCTCCTCGGCGGGCAGCACGACGTCCTCGGCGGCGAGCACGACCTCGACCTCGCGGGGACCGCTGTAGGGACCGCCGGCCAGCGCGTCCTCGGGCACCGGAACCTGGACCCGGACCTGATCGAGGTCCAGCGAGGCGATCAGCTCGTCGGCGCCGCGAATGCGGACCTGAACCCCCTCGGGCTCGAAGCTCAGCACCGTCAGGCGCTCGTGGTCGGGGACCGTCAGCCGCGCCACCACGTTCGTCTCGCTCGGCGGCGTCGTCATCTCGCGCAGCCGCGGACAGAACGACGCCGGCAGCCAGATGCCCACCGCAATCACGACCGCGAGGGCCCGGAACATCCAGCGCCCGCCGCTCTCGCTCACGCCGCGCGGCCCCGGCGCCCGCTGGGTGCGCGGGTCTTCCGACCCGCCTCCGGACCGCGCCGCGACACCCGCCCGCTGGGTGCGCGGGTCTTCCGACCCGCTTCCGGACCGCGCCGCGGCTCGACGCGTCTCCGTGCGACCGCCGCTCTCGCTCATGCCGGCGCCCTCCCCGTCCCCGGCGCCAGCAGCAGTTCGAAGAGCTGGTTCCGCAGCTCGCGCAGCGTCAAGTCGCCGGTCAGGCGGCCTTCGTGGGCGATGGAGATCCTGCCGGTCTCCTCGGAGACGACGACGACGACCGCGTCCGTCTCCTCCGTCATGCCGATCGCCGCGCGGTGCCGCGTGCCGTGCTCGATCGAGACGCCGGCGCTGGTCGTCAGCGGCAGGAAGCAGGCGGCGGCGGCGATCCGGTCCTTCTGGACGATCACGGCCCCGTCGTGGAGCGGGGTGTCGCGGGCGAAGAGCGTCAGCAGCAGGTCGTAGGAGATCTCCGCGTCGAGCGCGATGCCGTTCGCCGCGTAGTCGCGCAGGCCGTCGACCCGCTCGATGACGATCAGCGCGCCCAGCCGCCGGAGGCACAGGGCCTGGGCCGCGATGACGATCTCGTGGATCCCGGACTCGCCGGTCTGGTCGGTGGTCAGGCGCAGCAGGGGGTTGCGCCCCACGCGGGCGAGCGCCCGCCGGATCTGGTTCTGGAACAGGACGACGATGACGACCGGCAGCGCCGGCAACAGGTAGTTCAGCGAGGCCTGCAGGGTGTCGAGGCGCAGCAGAGCCGCGATCCACGCCGCCCCGGCCAATACGAGGATGCCGACCAGGATGCGGACGCCGCCGGTGCCGCGGATCAGCAGCAGGACGTTGTAGACGACCAGCCCGACCACCAGGAGGTCGACGACATCCCTCCATCCCAGGAGCCCGAGCGGCTGGGCCAGGTCCGGCGTCGCTACCGCTCCGGCCTGGGCAACGGCAGGGGCGCCGGTTCGGGTTCCTGCCGTTCGGCGATCGTCGCCGGTTCGGGCGTGCCGGCCACGTCCGGCGCCGGCGCGTCGTCCTGGGCCGGCGCCTCCTGGCCGTCGTCCGGCGGCTCGAGGTCGGGAAGGTGGATCGTCGGACGCGCGGGCGTCAGGTCCTGGCCCGTGGCCTCGAGGATCAGCTCGTAGACGCGGTCGCCCTCGATCGACTCCAGCTCGAGCAGCTCCCTGGCCAGCGACTCCAGCAGTTCCCGGTGCTCGGAGAGGATCTCGGTGGCCTTCTCGTAACCGCGCTGGACGATCGTCTGGATCTGGGAGTCGATCGACTGGGCGGTGCTGTCCGAGTAGTCGGAGCGCTGGCTGAAGTCCCGGCCGAGGAAGACCGGCTCGCTCTTCTCGCCGAAGTTGAGCGGCCCCAGGTCCGACATGCCCCACTCGCAGACCATCTGCCGGGCCATGTCCGTGGCGCGCTCGATGTCGTTGCCGGCGCCGGTGGTGATGTCGTCCTGCGTCAGCTCCTCGGCGACGCGGCCGCCCATCAGGATCGCGATCTGGGCGTCGACGTACTTGCGGCGGTAGGTGTGCTTGTCTTCCGTCGGGAGCTGCATCGTCAGCCCCAGGGCGCGGCCGCGCGGGATGATCGTGATCTTGTGCAGGGGGTCCGATTCGGGCATGAAGGCGGCGACCAGGGCGTGGCCGGCCTCGTGGTAGGCGGTGACCTCCTTCTCCTGGTCGGTGAGCATCATCGTTTTCCGCTCGGCGCCCATGATGACCTTGTCCTTGGCGAACTCGAAGGAGGCCATGTCGACCTTCTTGTGGTTGCGCCGCGCCGCGATCAGCGCCGCCTCGTTGACGAGGTTGGCGAGATCGGCGCCGGAGAAGCCGGGCGTGCCGCGGGCCAGCACCTGGAGATCGACGTCCGGGTCGAGCGGGATGTTGCGGCTGTGGACCTGGAGGATGCCGAGGCGGCCGGCGATGTCGGGCCGGTCGACGACCACGCGGCGGTCGAAGCGGCCCGGCCGCAGCAGCGCCGGGTCGAGCACGTCGGGCCGGTTGGTGGCCGCGATCAGGATGACGCCCTCGTTCGTCTCGAAGCCGTCCATCTCGACGAGCAACTGGTTCAGGGTCTGCTCGCGCTCGTCGTGGCCGCCGCCGAGGCCGGCGCCGCGGTGGCGGCCGACGGCGTCGATCTCGTCGATGAAGATGATGCAGGGGGCGTTCTTCTTGCCCTGCTCGAACAGGTCGCGGACCCGGCTGGCGCCGACGCCGACGAACATCTCGACGAAGTCCGAGCCGGAGATGGAGAAGAACGGCACGCTCGCCTCGCCGGCGATCGCCCGCGCCAGCAGCGTCTTGCCCGTGCCCGGCGGGCCCATCAGCAGCACGCCCTTGGGAATCCGGCCGCCGAGTTTCTGGAACTTCTGCGGCTCCTTCAGGAACTCGACGATCTCGGAGAGTTCCTCCTTCGCCTCCTCGACCCCGGCGACGTCCTTGAACGTGACCTTCTTGCCGCTCGCGTTCAGCAGCTTGGCCTTGCTCTTGCCGAAGGAGAGGGCGCGGTTGCCACCGCTCTGCATCTGGCGCATGAAGAAGATCCAGAGCCCGACGATCAGCAGCAGCGGACCCCAGGTCATCAGCACCATCGTCAGGGTGTTCTCCTTGACCTCCTCGACCTCGATCCGCACGTCCTGCTCCCGGAGCAGGGCCATCAGCACCGCGGAGTCTTCCGGCAGCACCTGGGTCGTGAAACTGCCGTCGCCCACGCCGTCGCGCGGCCGGGTCTTGTAGGTGCCGGTGACCCTCCCTTCCGTGTCGATCCTTACCTCCTCCACGCGGCCCTTCCCGACGTCGTCGAAGAAGTCGCTGTAGACGATCGCGCCGCGCCGGGCCGCGCCCTGGTTGAACAGGTTGAAGATGAGGATCACCATCACGAAGATGGCGGCCCACAGGAGGAGGTTCTTGAGCGTTGCGTTCATCGTTCGGTGCGGGGCGCCGTGGGCGGGGGACGACGAATCCGCGAGGGACAACGACCCGCGGACCCGCACGATTCCGTACCCGTTGTACGAGCGGGTTCCCGGAAGGTTGTCACTCCAGGCCCCGCACTTCAAGGGATCCAATCGCTTGATTCTCGCGGGAGGCCCGGATTGCGTCGCCAACGGGAGGCGAAACGGGGGCCGCGCGCCGGGCCCGCCGCAACACCCGAAGCCGCCCTCCGCGCTGTTCCCAGCGCCAGCCGCCGCCGCAGTCGCAGCCGACGGACCGCCCGTTCAGGCGGCGCCGCTCGAGCTGCCGCGCCAGCTCGCGCCGGGCGTTCCGGGTGGGCGGGTAGGCGGCGCCGGCCAGCCGGTGCAGGCGGGCGAGCGCCGCCGGCCACAGCGGCCGCGGCAGGCGGGCGAGCGCCTCGATCTCGACATCGCAGGACTCTTCGCCCGTACGCGGCGCCAGGACCGCGTCGACCAGCCGGCGCACGGCGGGCTCGGCGCCCCGGGCCGCACGGGCCAGGCGGACGAGCCGTTCGACGACGTCGGGCGCCTCGGCCGCGAGGACCGGCAGCAGACGGCGGCGGACGATGTTGCGGCGCGGGCCGGGGGCGCGGTTCGTCGGATCGTCGATGGGTTCGATGCCCGCCCCGGCGGCGTGGCGCCGCAGGACGCCGGGGTCGAGCTCCAGCAGCGGCCGGAGCAGCGGCAGTCCGAGCCGGTGCGAGACGGACCGCATCGCGCCGAGGCCGGCGGCGCCGCTGCCGAAGAGGATGCGAAGCAGGACGGTCTCGGCCTGGTCGAGCCGGTGGTGGGCGGCCAGGATCGCCGCCGCGCCGGTCGACCGGGCGACCGCGGCGAGCAGGCGGTAGCGCTCGGCGCGGGCCCATTCCTCCAGGCTCCGGCCCGGCGGCAGGGGCCGGGCGGCGCGGACCTCGAAGGGAACGCCGGCGCGGGCCGCGATCCGGGCCGCCCCGCGGGCGCGCCGGGCCGAGCCGCCGTCCAGCCGGTGGTCGACGTGGACGGCCACGGGTCTCCAGCCGAACCGGGACGCGCCGGCGCGGAGGGCGAGCAGCAGCGCCGTCGAGTCCGGGCCGCCCGAGAAGGCGACGGCGAGCGGAGCGCCGCGGGCCGCGCGGGCGAGTTCCGGGCGACGGCGGAAGAAGGCGGCGACCGCGGTGTCGACGGCTGCGCCTGCCGGCGGCGCGCTCACGGTTGCGCCTCGTGGATCGGACAGACTGGCGAACCCGGATGCGGGTCGGCCACCCGGGTGGCGCATCCCGCGCCACCCGTGAACCTGTCCGTGCGCCCGTCTTCGGGCGCGCGGATGGCAGACCCGCGCACCCAGGACCGATTCGAGCCGACGGTCGAGAGGCGAGGCGCCGGGCGGCGGGAAGTCGGATGGTGGCGGTGGAGGGACTCGAACCCCCGACACAGCGGATATGAGCCGCTTGCTCTAACCGGCTGAGCTACACCGCCAGACGAACGCGGAATCGTACCGGAACGAGGCGCCGGCCGAACCGGGTGCGCGTCTTCCGGCCGCCTTCGGCGGCGGCGGGTCAGAGGACCCGCGCACCGACCGTTCAGGGGCCGGGCTTGCGCAGCGAGTCCTGGCAGCTTCGGAACTGCCCGAAGAAGCTGCGCATCGACTCGGAGAGCGCCGCGTCGTTCAGACGGTAGATCACATTCTGGCCTCGCCGCTGGTCGATCACGAGATCGGCCTCCTTCAGCACGGACAGGTGCCGCGAGATGGTCGGCTGGGAGAGATCGAACTCGCCCACGATGTCGCCGACGCAACGCTGCTCGTCTTCCAGCAGGCGGAGTATGTTCTGCCGGGTCGAGTCGGACAGCGCCTTGAAGACCTTCGTCATCTGACGGGAGCGCCGGTCGCGGGGCTCCAGCCCGCTCAGCGAGCCGCCCAAGCGTACAGGTCGATGTTCTGTCTTCTGATCCACGATTCTGGTTCTCCGGGGAATGAAGAGAGTTGGCCATTATGCCATAACCCGGACCATCTGTGGGACTTCGATCGCTCCATGCGCGGATCGTCGCTGGGTGCGCGGGCCTGACCCGCCTTTCGCCGCCAACCGCCGCATCAGACCCGAGAGTTGAGGCGAGCCGGCATCATCAGGCCCCGGCGGCGGAGCGCCCGGCGCATGCGGCCGACCACCGTCGCCACCGTCGCCGGCGCCAGTTGGACCGCGTTCGCCGCCTCGCGGGAGTTCCAGCCGTCGACCACCATGCGCTCCGTCATCCAGGTGTCCCGGAGCGCCGTCCCGCCCGGCCTGGCGACGCCGCGGCACTCGCTCCGGAAGCGGCTTCGGAGCTCCCGCGCGTAGATGGCGTCGATCGGGCTGTAGGCCCGGCTCGGGAGTTCGACGAGCTCCGTGTCCTCGGCCAGTCCGGCCTCCACGCCGACGTGAAGTTCCACGACGGCGCCGCGCTTCAGCGCCGAGCGGGCGCGCAGCCAGTCGACCAGCGTGCTCCGGGCGACCCGGCGCAGGTAGGACCGGATGGTCGTTTCGGACTTCGCGCGGCATCCGCGCAGGCCCCGGCGGTCTTTCTGGAGGAGCCGCAGGTAGGTCTCCTGGATCAACTCGTCGAGGAGGTCGCTGGTCAGGTACGTGCCGTAACTTCGCGCCAGCGCGGTGAGGGTGCTGCGCAACAACGGGTCGACGCGCCGGACCAGGGATGCCCAGTCCGCGTCGGCGGCGACGCACTCGCGCCAGAGGTCGGGGAAGTCGTGTGGCTGCTCGGTCTGCTGGTGACAGGTCTGTGGGTTCATCGTCCGCTCCATGCAAGTGGAGCGGAGGCGCCCAGCGGGACACGCCGGCAGGCTTTGGGCTCAGGGCGACGGCGCCCGGCCCGGCCAACTCAGAGTCGGCAAGGGCGGGAGAGCGTAGCAGGCCAGCAGGGCGATTTGGAGGTTAGCGGAGCTTCTCTTCGACGAACTCGACGTGACGCCGGATCTTCGGGTCGTACTTCTTGAGCCTCAGCTTCTCCTGGCCGAGCTTCTTGTTCTTCGTCGTCGTGTAGAAGTACCCGGTTCCGGCACTCGATACGAGCTTGATCTTGTCTCTCACGTCGTCACCTCCGATGCGGCCCGGCGGCTCGCGGGGACTGGGGAGCGGAATGGCGGGGCCGACGGGACTCGAACCCGCGACCTCCGGCGTGACAGGCCGGCATTCTAACCAGCTGAACTACGACCCCGTGGGTCCGTCTCCTCGCTTTGTCCCTCGCTTGCTTCGTCCTGTTCCCGCCGCCGTTGCGGCGTCTTCTTCGGTTCCTCGGGTTTCCTGGTCGCGCGTACTCCGGAACCTCCGTGGTGGGAGGTGGGGGATTCGAACCCGCGACCCCCTGCGTGTAAAGCAGGTGCTCTACCCCTGAGCTAACCTCCCCGGCGCCGACCGATCGGCCGCCCGGCGGACATCGCAGGCCGCGGAATCTTAGGGCAGGCGGGGAGCATCGTCAATGAAGAACCCGGCGGTCCCCCGAGGCGGCCCGGTCCGTGGCACAATCGCGGCGCAGAACCAACCTTCCCCGAGGAGCACTCACTCATGCACGAAGTTCCCGATCTGGCCTACCCGTTCGACGCCCTCGAGCCGCACATCGACGCGCGCACGATGGAGATACACCACGACAAGCACCACGCGGCCTACGTCGCCAACCTGAACGCGGCGCTCGAGGGCCGCGACGACCTGGCCGCGCGGAGCGTCGAGAACCTGCTCCGCAACTTCGACGAGGTGCCGGACTCCATCAAGGGCGCCGTGCGCAACCACGGGGGCGGCCACGCCAACCACTCGCTGTTCTGGTCGGTCATGAGCCCGAACGGCGGCGGCGCGCCGAGCGGCGACCTGGCCACGGCCATCGACATCCGCTTCGGCAGCTTCGACCAGTTGAAGGAGCGCTTCGTCAGCGCCGCCATGGGCCAGTTCGGCAGCGGCTGGGGCTGGCTGGTCAGCGGCGACGACGGCCTGGCCGTCATCGCGCGGCCGAACCAGGACTCGCCGCTGATGGAGGGCCTGACGCCCCTGCTCGGTGTCGACGTGTGGGAGCACGCCTACTACCTGAACTACCAGAACCGGCGCCTGGACTACCTCAACGCCTTCTGGAACGTGGTCGACTGGGACGCCGTGGCGGCGCGGTTCAGAGGGTAGCTTCGCCGCAGTGCACCCACTGGGTGCGCCCGCTGGGTGCGCGGTCAGCGCTGGGCGACGAGGCCGGACCCGCGGCGGCGGGCCGGCCGGCCCTGCTCCATGCGGCGGTCCAGCAGATCCTCCGCCTCGTCCAGCAGTTCGAGGGCGCGCGCGAGCTGGTTGTCGAGTTCCCGCTCGGCCTTGAAGCCCTCGGTCAGGCCGAAGGCGGTGTTGAAGATCTCGTAGCGGAGCCGGATGCGGGCGTGGCGCTCGACGGCCGGGTTCTCCAGCGCCTCGTCGAGCTCTTCGCGCGAGACGAGATCCTCCTCGACGATCCAGTCCCAGAACCGTTCCAGGTAGTCGTCGGCCGGCGCCCAGTCCGTGGAGTCGACTCCCTCGGGCACTCCCTGCTCGAACGGGAAGCGGTGAAAGCCGCTCTGCGCCCGCAGGCGGGAGATGACGGGCGGATCGTCCTCCAGGGACACGACGTAATCGGGCGTTACGCCGCCGCCGCCGTAGACCTCGCGGCCGAGATCCGTGTAGAAGACGGGGCGCTCCTCGCTCTCCGGGCCGCCGAGCCCGGGCGTCGCCGCCGCGCCGCCGCCGGCGTCGCCTTCTCCGGCGTTGCCGCCGTTTTCGCCATCCGCGGCGCCGCCGTTCGCATCGCCGCTGGCGCCCGCGTCGTCGTCGCCGTTGCCGCCGTCCGCGTCGTAGCCCGTGTAGTAGTCCCAGTACGAGGAGTAGTCGCGCTGGATCAGCCGCCCAGCCGGCGTGTAGTAGCGCGCCGTGGTCAGGGCCAGCCCGGCGCCGTAGGACAGTTCGTAGACCGTCTGCACCAGGCCCTTGCCCCAGGTCGACTCCCCGACGACCAGGCCCACGTCGTGGTCCTGGATCGCGCCCGACACGATCTCGGAGGCGGACGCGGAACCGGCGTTCACCAGCACGACGACAGGCAGCCCGAGCGGTTCGTAGCGGCCCGTGGACCGGTACGACTGGCGGGAGCTGTCGATCCGCCCCCGCGTCTCGACGATCGTGCTGCCGGGAGGCACGAACTGGTCGGAGACCTCGATCGCCTGGTCGAGCAGGCCGCCGCCGTTGTAGCGCAGGTCGAGGATCAGCCGCTTCATGCCCTGCTCCCTGAGGTCGGCCAGGGCGCGAGCGACCTCGCCGCCGGTCGAACGGGAGAAGTCGGTGATCCAGAGGAAGCCGGTCTCCGGCGTCAGCATGTGGGCGTGGCGCACCGTCTCCTGCGGGATCTCGGCCCGGGTCACCGTGACCTCCAGGGGCTCGTCGAAGCCCGGCCGCAGCAGCGTCACCGTGACGTCCGTTCCCTTCGGCCCCTTGAGCTTGCGGATCGCCTCGTTCGGGTGCATCTCCTCCGTCGGCTCGCCGTCGATCAGGTGGATGATGTCGCCGGCCCGGATGCCCTTCTCGTAGCCGGGCGTCCCCTCGATCGGCGAGATGACGGTCAGGCGGCCGTTCCGCGTGCCGACGTAGATGCCCAGGCCGTAGAAGGAACTCTGCTGCCGCTCGCGCATCGTGTCGTAGGCGACCGGCGGCAGGAAGCTCGTGTGGGGGTCGAGGTTGCGCAGCATGCCCCCGATCGAGGCGTAGACGAGATCCCGGTAGGTAACGTCCGGGACGGCGTAGTTCGCATGGGCCGCCTCGACCAGTTCGGTGTACATGCGGACCTGCGCGAGTTCCTCGGCGTGGATCGCCAGCAGGTTGCCGCCCGCGAGGCCGCCGGCGAGGACGGCCGCGGCGACGAAGACGAGTGCCAGGTTGCGCCAGGTTCGATTCACGGTTTCACCGCGGGCCGCCGCCCGGTGGCGACGGGAAGCGGGCATTGTACCAGCGAGCGAGCGGCGACGGCGTGGCGGCGGTGCGCGTACCCGCCCGTCCTGGGTCAGGAGGGGTCGGCGCCGACTGGGCTGGACGTTGTTGCCGGCCGCGCTGCAGCGCAGGAGCGCAGCCCCGAAGCGGCACACGCGAATCAGTCGTCTTGCTCCTCCTCGATGCGCTTGCGCCGACGCTGCACAAGCGCCGAGGCGCCGACGCCCACCAGGTACAGGAGTATCGTGGGTCCCGCAACGATCGTCATGTTCACCACGTCCGGCGTCGGCGTGATCACGGCGGAGATGACGATGATGATGAGCACCGCCCAGCGGAAGTGCCTCATCAGGAACCGCGGCGTCACCACCCCGAGCTGCGACAGCATGAAGATGACGATGGGAAGCTGGAACATGACCGCCAGCCCGAGCAGCACGTTGACCGCGAAGCTGAAGTAGCGCTCGATCCGGATGTCGGCGTCCCAGTTCGCGTTGAGGCCCATCTGGACCAGGAACTCGGTCGCGAAGGGGAGGGCGACGAAGTAGCCGAAGGCGCCGCCGCCGATGAAGAAGAGGGAACCGAAGAAGACGAAGGGGATCGCGTAGCGCTTCTCGCGGCGGTAGAGGCCCGGCGCCACGAACCCCCAGAGCTGGGCGACGAGGTAGGGCGACGAAACGAAGACGGCCGCCAGCAGCGCCACCTTCACCTGCACGACGAACGGATCCGCGACGCCGTCGAAGACAAGCTGATCGATGTGGGGCTCGATCGGCTTGGCCAGCAGGTTGTAGATCTCCTCGGCGAACGCGAAGCAGCCGAAGAACGCGACCACGACGACGATCAGCGTGCGCAGGATGCGGCGGCGCAGCTCGTCGAGGTGCTCGAGCAGCGTCATCCGCGGAAGCTCTTCGTCCTCCGCCTCGGGGCGCTTCCTGCCCTGCCCCTTCTCGGGCAAGCGCTCTTCGGGCAACCGCTCCGGCGCCGACTCTTCGGGCGGCTGGACCGGGGCGTCGTCCTCAGACTGCGGGGTCACTCGGGGCCCCGGCGCCCGATTCGCGCGGTTTCTTCGAACTGCTCGAACTCGACCCGCCCGCACTCCTGGCGGAAGCGTCGATCCGGCGCGCCGGCGACGGCCGCTTCTCCTCGTCGAGTTCGACGTCGATCGACCGCTTCAGGTCGCTGGTGGCGCGCCTGAACTCGGCCATCCCCCGGCCGAGCGTGCGGCCGAGCTCGGGCAGCTTCCTGGGGCCGAAAATGAGCAGGGCCGCCGCCATGATGAACAATGCCTCCTGCATGCCGATCGGGCCGAACATGGGCCGGCATGATACGCCAACCGCACGGCTGGTGGATCGAGGAGGAGGAAGAAGACCGACTCGCGCTTACCGCTTCGCGGCGGGCTTCTTGGCCGCCTGCGGCGGCATGCGGGTCAGAAAGACCCGCGCACCCAGTGGCACTGGCCCGTGCGTCAGCCCGCTCGGCAACGACGTCGAGCCCCGGTCCACACCGACGTCCAGCCCAGTCGGGGCAGGAGGGGTCGGCGCCCAGGTGCCTCTGAACGAGCGACGGCCGATGACGTTGCAGTCACCGACGCCCAACCGGAGCGAGTGAAGCGGAGCAAGCGCAACCCCGCCCGTCTCCTCTGGAGCGCGCGCGTCACCTGGGCGCCGACCCCTCCGGCCCCAAGACGGGCGGGTGCGTGCTCCGCCGCGGCGCTGCCGTGCTGCGTAGGCCGGACAAAAGGGCCGCCGGCCGAAGGCCGGCGACGATTCTGTCGGCCGCCTGCGGCGGCATGCGGGTCAGAAGACCCGCGCACCCAGCGGGGTTACGAAACCGGGCCGAGGGCCTCGACGATGCGGTCGACCAGCTCGCGGGCGGCGCCGCGGCCGCCGCGGGCGTCGAGCACGAGGTCGACGTTGTCGCGCACTTCCTGCACGGCGTCGGCCGGGGCCGCGGACAGGCCCGCGGCACGCAGGACCGGCAGGTCGACCAAGTCGTCGCCGACGTAGGCGACCTCGGACGCTTCGAGTCCGCGGCGCTCCAGCAGGTCGGCGAAGGCCGCGGCCTTGTCGCGGCAGCCCAGGAGAACCTCGTCGAAGCCGAGGTCGGCGGCGCGGCGCGCCACCGCGGGCGAGTCGCGCCTGGCGCTCAGAAGGCCGACGCCGAGGCCGGCCTCTCGCGCGCGCCCCACGGCCACGCCGTCCCTCGTGTCGAACGCCACCGCCACCTCGTCGCCGACGTAGTAGAGCCGGCCGTCCGTCAGCACGCCGTCGACGTCGAACAACAGGAAGCGAAGCCGCAGGACAACGGAGGAGAGCATCGACGGAACAGCCTCCTAACGGCGCCGGAGGCCCCAGAGGTCGTGAACGTGGACGAGGCCCCGGAGGCGGCCGTCGCCGCCGGTGACGAAGAGGGACGTGATGCGGTGCCGCTCCATCGACTCCACCGCGACGGAGACCAGGGCGTCCGCGGGAATCGTCTTCGGCTCCGGCGTCATGTAGTTGCGGACCGCGCGGTCGAGGAAGGCGCCGCCGCCCGCCCCCGCCGCGGCTGCCGCGTTCAGCAGCCGCCGCAGGTCGCCGTCCGAGATCACGCCGCGGAGCGCCCCCGCGTCGTCCAGGACCGCCGTGATGCCGAACGACTTCTCCGTCATCTCGAACAGCGCCTCGCGCAGCGGCGACTCGAGCTCCACCCGGGGCAGCGCGTCGCCGCGGTGCATCACCTGCTCCACCGTCATCAGCCGTCGGCCGAGCGCGCCGCCGGGATGCAGCGTCGCGAAGTCCTCCAGCGTGAAGCCGCGGGCCTCGAGCAGGGCCATCGCCAGCGCGTCGCCCAGAGCCAGGGTCGCGGTCGTCGAGGCGGTGGGCGCCAGGTTCAGGGGGCACGCCTCCTGGTCGATCGCCGCCGAGAGGTGCAGGTCGGCCCGCTCGGCGAGCGTGCTCCGGGCGGCGCCGGTGATTGCGATCAGCGGCACGCCCCGGCGGTGCAGCACGTCGGTCATCCGGAGGAGCTCTTCCGTGCCGCCGGACGACGACGCGGCCAGCACGACGTCGCCGGGCACGATCATGCCGAGGTCGCCGTGGATCGCCTCGGCCGGGTGGATGAAGAGCGCCGGCGTCCCCGTCGAAGACAGGGTCGCCGCGACCTTCTTCATCACGTGGCCGCTCTTGCCCATGCCGGTGCAGACGACCCGCCCCCGGCAGTCGCGCATCCGCCGCACGGCCTCGCCGAACTCGTCGCCGAGCTGGCCGATCAGGCCCTCGATCGCGGCCGCCTCGATCGCCAGCACCTTGCGGGCGATCTCCAGGCTGCGGTCCTCGCCGGCCGCCGGCGCCGCAGGCGCCGCGCCCGTCACAGCCGCCGCGACCCCCGCCGCCACGTTCGCCCCGGTCACGCCCAGGCCCCTTCCGCCGCCCGCGCGCGGTGGATCTCGAGCGCCGACAGCAGCAGGTTCTCGGCCCGCCGAAGCGGCAACTGAGTCTCCCGGTCGCAGCGCGCGGCGTCCGGGTCGGGGTGCGTCTCCAGGTAGAGGCCGGCCGCGCCGGCGGCGACGGCGGCCCGCGTCAGCGGTTCGGCGAAGCGGCGGTCGCCGCCGCTCTCTCGTTCGCGCGCGCCGGGAAGCTGCAGCGAGTGGGTCACGTCGTAGAGAACGGCGATCCCGTTCTCGGCCAGGATCCGGAAGCTCCGCATGTCGACAACCAGGTTCCGGTAGCCGAACGAACTGCCGCGCTCGGTGACGGCGACCCGTGCGTTGCCGGTCGCGCGCGCCTTGTCGACCGCCCGCACCATGTCGTCGGGCGCCATGAACTGGCCCTTCTTCACCAGGAGCGGACGGCCGGTGGCAGCGGCCTCGGTCACGAGGTCGGTCTGCCGGCAGAGGAAGGCCGGGATCTGGAGCGCGTCGCACACCTCGGCGGCGGCGCCGCACTGGCCCGGCTCGTGGACGTCCGTCAGCACGGGGAGGCCGGTGACCTCCTTGACCTCCCGGAGCGCGGCCAGGCCCTCGTCGAGTCCGGGACCGCGGAAGCTGTCGCCCGAGCTGCGGTTCGCCTTGTCGAAGGAGGACTTGAAGATCAGCGGCAGGCCCAGGCGGTGGCTCATCGCCTGGAGTTCCTGGCCGAAGCCGACCAGCCAGTCGCGGCCCTCGATCACGCAGGGGCCGGCGATCGCCGGCAACGCGCCGCCGCCGAGCGCGACCCCCGGCGCGAGCTCGAAGCCGTCCGTCAAGGCGCCCTCAGTTCGCCTCGGCGCCGCCCGCAGGCAGATCGTCGCCGGCGCCCGCCGAGGCCGCCGCGTTCCGTTCCTTCCGCTCCACCGCGGCGCGGATGTAGCTGACGAAGAGCGGGTGCGGGTCGGTCGGCCGCGAGCGGTACTCCGGGTGGAACTGGCAGCCGAGGAACCAGGGGTGGTCCGGCAGCTCGACGATCTCCACGAACTTGCCGTCCGGACTGCGGCCCGAGACGACGAGCCCGGCGCTCTGGAGCGCGCCCAGGTACTTCTGGTTCACCTCGTAGCGGTGGCGGTGGCGTTCCCGGATCAGCAGACGACCCTCCGCGTCCCGATCGGCCCCGGAGAAGACCTCGGCCGCCAGGGTGCCCTCCTCGACCAGGCAGGGGTAGGCGCCGAGCCGCATCGTGCCGCCCATCTCCTCGACGCCGAGCAGGTCGCGCAGCTTGTAGATCACCGGATCGACGGCGGCTTCGTCGAACTCCGTCGACTGGGCGCCCGCGAGCCCGCAGGCGTTGCGGGACATCTCGATCACCATGCTCTGCATCCCCAGGCAGATGCCGAACATCGGCACGCGCTTCTCGCGGGCGTAGCGGATCGCGCGGATCTTGCCCTCCACGCCGCGCGGGCCGAAGCCGATCGGCACCAGCAGTCCGTCGACCTCGAACAGCTCCTGCGGCCAGGATTCGCTCTCCACGTCCTCGGCGTTGATGTAGACCAACCGGACCTCGACGTCGTTGGCGATGCCGCCGTGCATCAGCGCCTCGTTCAGGCTCTTGTAGGCGTCGGGGAGCTCCACGTACTTGCCCACGATGCCGATCCGCACCCGGCCCCGCGGGTTGCGGATGCGGTCGACCATCCGCTCCCAGCCGGCCAGGTTGCGCGGCGAACCGGGCAGGTTCAGCAGGTCGAGCAGCGACTCGTCCAGGCCCTCGCGGCAGAACATGAGCGGCACTTCGTAGATCGTGTCCACGTCGCGCGCGGCGATCACGTTGTGCGCGTCGACGTTGCAGAACAGGGCGATCTTCTTCTTCGTCTCCGCCGGCAGGTCGCGGTCGACCCGGCAGAGCAGGATGTCCGGCGAGATGCCGATGGCCCGCAGCTCCCGCACCGAGTGCTGGGTGGGCTTCGTCTTCTGTTCGTCGGAGGCGGCGATGTAGGGCACGAGGGTGAGGTGGAGGTTGACCGCGTTGTTGCGTCCGAGTTCCTGGCGGAACTGGCGGATCGCCTCCAGGAAGGGCAGGGACTCGATGTCGCCCACCGTGCCGCCGATCTCGACCAGGACGACGTCGGCGTCGCCGGCCACCCGCCGCATTCCGGCCTTGATCTCGTCCGTCACGTGGGGGATGACCTGCACCGTGTTGCCGAGGTAGTCCCCGCGCCGCTCCCGGTCGATCACGGTCTCGTAGATCTTGCCGGTGGTGTAGTTGTGCTTCTTGCTCGTCTTGCAGGTCGTGAAGCGCTCGTAGTGGCCCAGGTCGAGATCGGCCTCCGCGCCGTCGTCGGTCACGAAGACCTCGCCGTGCTGGTACGGGGACATCGTGCCCGGGTCGACGTTGACGTACGGGTCGAGCTTCATCAGTTCGACCGAGAAACCGCGCGCCTCGAGGATCGCCCCGACCGAAGACGCGGCAACGCCCTTGCCGAGGGAAGAAACGACGCCGCCGGTGATGAAGATGTACTTGGCCATGCGCTAAACCTCGTCCTGTCCTGTCCCTGTTCGTCGGCGACTCACGATGGCGGCGCCCCGGAACCCTCGGGCGACTCGGCCCGCATCCGCCGCTCCGCCGTCGCCAGGTCCATCGGCGTATCGACGCCCAGCGGCGCCTCGTCGACCGGCAGGACCCGGATGCGGATGCCGTTCTCCAGCGCCCGGAGCTGCTCCAGGCTTTCGCTGCGCTCGAGCGGCGACCGGTCCAGGGCGGCGAGCCGCAGGAGGGTCGTGCGGCGGTAGCCGTAGACGCCCACGTGCAGCCGCGCCGGGGCCGGCGGCTTCAGCGCGAGGTCCTTCCGCCGGCGGAAGGGAATCGCCGCGCGGCTGAAGTAGAGGGCGTAGCCGTCGACGCCGCAGACGACCTTGACCTGGTTCGGATCCCGCAGCGCCCTGTCGTCGACGTCGGCGGCCAGGGTCGCCATCTCCTCCTCGGGGTGCGCCCGCAGGTGCGCCGCGAGTTCCGTGACGGCCGCGGGATCGAGCAGCGGCTCGTCGCCCTGCACGTTGACGATGGCGTCCGCCCGCCAGTCGCGCGCCGCCCAGGCGATCCGGTCGGTGCCGCTCTGGCAGTCCCCGGGCGTCATCTCGCAGAGACCGCCGAAGCCCTCCACCGTGCGGAAGATTTCCTCGTGATCCGTCAGCACGACGACGGCGTCGAGGCCGGAGGCCTCGCTCGCTCGCCGGTAGACGTGCTCGATCATCGGTCGGCCGCAGATCGTCAGCAGAGCCTTCCCGGGCAGTCGAATCGAGTCATGGCGAGCGGGAATGGCACAGACGACGCCGGTCGCGTCTGCTACGGAACCCGCCTTCGACACGGCCCACCCTACCCGCGCGCCGCGCCGAGGGTCAAACCGACGGCCGGCGGTAGGCTCGCGGCGTGCAGAACAGGCATCGATCGTGGGCGGCGCCGACGGTGGCCGCCGGGTGCGTGCACGTCGCGTTGCTGGGCGTCGCGCTTGCCCTGTCCGCTTGCGCCGGAACGGCGCCGCCGACCGGCCCCGCCGAGTGGATCTGGGCCGACGGCGTCGACGCGGCGCCGGGAGAGCCGGCGGCCTACGTGCTGCTGCGCGACTTCGACCTGGAGGCGGCGCCCCAGGAGGCGGCGCGGCTGTTCGTCGCCGTCGACCGCGAGTACGCGGTGCATCTGAACGGCCGCCAGATCGCGCGCGGCGCCTACCGGCGCGGCGAACCTCTCGACGAGTACCAGGTCGCCCACCTGCTGCGCGCGGGCTCGAACCGGCTGACGATCGAGGCGCGGACGCCCCACGGCGACGGCGGCGCGCTCGCGGGCATCGAGCTCCACGACGGCTCGATGCCGGTGGCGACGGACGGCGAGTGGCGGTTCATGGCCGGCTGGGATCCCCGGCTGGTCAAGGGAGAGACTCCGCTGGCGGAGGCCGGGCCGGCGCTGCGGCCGGTCCGTGTCTGGGGACGGCCGCCGGTGGGCCGCTGGGGCAAGGTGAGCCGCGGCGCAATGCGGAAGCCGGATCAGATCTGGCGCGCTGTCCGAGCCCGGCGCATCGTGCGCGTGACGACGTCGCCGGGACTCGACATCGAGCCCGGGATGCGGTCCTCGCACCGCGTGGACTTCGGCCGGGAGGTGGCGGGCGTGCTGGAACTGGAGCTGAGGCCGGCGGAGGCGGAGGCCCGCCGGGAACTGCGCATCTGCCTGGCCGGCGACTGCGAGCGGCGGCCGCTGGTGCTGACGCCCGGCCGGCCGGCGTGGCGCGATTCCGGTCCGCGCAGCTTCGACACGGTGATCGTGAGCGGCGTTCCCGGGCTGCGAGCGGTCCGGGCGCGACGTTAGCGGCCACCGCTGGGTGCGCGGGTCTTCTGACCCGCTGCTGCCGAAGGCGGAAGACCCGCGCACCCGGCGGTTACGGTTCTTCCCATTGGATGCCCGCGGGCGGCTGGAAGCGGCCGGGGGGCGCGCCGGAGCGGTAGTCGCCGAGCAGGAACCGGTTCTCGTTGCGCTGGGCGTCGTAGTAGGTCAGTTCGCGCAAGCGTTGGTCCCCGGCGTCGATCACCACCTGTACTTCGACGACGTCCTCGCTCGGTTCGAGCGGCCGCAGGACGAGGCGCAGGCGGTTCCCCTCGGCGGCGCCGAGTTCCGCCTCGTAGCGGTCGCGGAGGTCGCCGGTCGCCAGCAGGAAGAAGTCGAGTCCCGGCGCGGGCTGTTCCGAGAGGTCGTAGCGCTGGCCGACCGGCTCGCCGGGATTCCAGTGGTGGACGGTTCGCCCGCAGAGCAGGAACGCCTTCTCGAAGGGCGGGGAGTAGTCCCAGCGCAGGCAGCCAGGCAGGTCGATGGCGAGGCTGCCGCGCTCGGTCTCCCCGTCCTCGGGCGCGAAGCCGAAGGGGACGAAGGTCTGCACGAAGCCCGCCGACAGCGGACCCGAGCCTTCGAGCGCCCGGCGGAAGTCGTCCAGTACGCGCCACGGATCGTCCGCGGCCGGCGCCGATGCGGCGGCGGGCCCCAACGCGGCGCCGAGCGCGGCAGCCGGCGCGGCGACGGGCCCGACTGCGGAGGCGGCCGCGGCGGCCGGCGCGGCCAGTAGGCAGAGCGCCAGCCCGCGGGCGAGCGCGGCCGCCGGCGCCGCCCTCCGGTCCGGCTGCATCAGTGCTTGAAGTGGCGCCGGCCGGTGAGCGCCATCGCGATGCCGTGCTCGTCGGCGGCGGCGACGATCTCGTCGTCGCGCACCGAGCCGCCCGGCTGGACGATGGCGGCGACGCCGGCGGCGGCCAGGGTGTCGACGCCGTCGCGGAAGGGGAAGAAGGCGTCGGAGGCCGCCACGGTCCCGGCGAGGTCCAGTTGCGCCTTGTCGAGCGCGATTCGGCAAGAGTCGACGCGGCTCATCTGGCCGGCGCCGATGCCCACCGTCTGGTGCTCGTTCGCGACCACGATCGCGTTCGACTTCGTCGCCCGGCAGACCTTCCACGCGAAGTCGAGGGTGCGGAGCTGGCCCGCGTCCGGCCGCGCCCGGGTCGGACAGGTCCACTCGGCCGGATCCTCCGGCGCGGCGTCGATCTGCTGGCCCAGGAAGCCGCCCTCGATCGCGCGCAGCTCCCACTGGCCGGCGGCGGGCGTGAAGGGCGGACACTCGAGCAGGCGCAGGTTCTTCTTGCGGGCGAGCCGCTCCAGCGCGGCCGGCTCGTAGGACGGCGCCGTCACCACCTCCACGAAGAGCTTGGCCATCGCTTCGGCGAGAGCGGCGTCGAAGGGCCGGTTGACCGCGACGATCGAACCGAACGCGGACACCGGATCGCAGGCCAGCGCGCGCTCGTAGGCCTCGACCAGCGAGCCGCCGCGCCCGACGCCGCAGGGGTTGTTGTGCTTGACGATGACCACGGCCGGGTCTTCCTTCGGGCCGTCGAACAGGGCGGACAGCTTGCGCGCCGCGTCGGCGTCCAGGAGGTTGTTCCAGGAGAGCTCCTTGCCCTGGAGCTGGCGGAAGCCGCCGAGCACGCCGCCGGCACCCGCCTGCCGGTAGACGGCGGCCGCCTGGTGCGGGTTCTCGCCGTAACGCGGGCGCAGCACCTGCTCCAGCTCCAGGCGCACCGTGGCGGGCAGCGCGCCACTGGGTGCGCGGGTCTTCCGACCCGCATCCGCGCCGTCTGCGAGCCACTCCGTGATCGCGGCGTCGTAGCTGCGCGTGTGCCGGAACGCCTTCAGCGCCAGCCCGCGGCGGACTTCCTCGGACAGGCCGCCGTTCTCCAGCGCGGCCAGGACGACCGGGTAGTCGGACGGATCGACCACGACGGCGACGTTGGCGAAGTTCTTCGCCGCCGCCCGGACCATGCTGGGACCGCCGATGTCGATCATCTCGACCGTGCCGTCCACCGACGCGTCCGGCGCCGCGGCGGCGTCCGCGAACGGATACAGGTTGACCGCCACCAGGTCGATGGGCGGAATCGCGTGCTCCTCCAGCTCCTCGCGGTGCTCCGTGCGCCGGCGGTCGGCCAGGATGCCGCCGAAGATCCGCGGATGCAGGCTCTTGACCCGCCCGTGGAGAATCTCCGGGTGCCCGGTGATCTCGGACACGGCCGTCACCGGCACGCCGTGCTCCGCGAGCCTCCGCGCCGTGCCGCCGGTGGAGACGATCTGGACGCCCAGCTTCGCCAGACCCGCGCCCAGATCCTCCAGGCCCGTCTTGTCGAAGACCGAGACGAGTGCGCGGCGGACGGGGAGCATCGGAGGCGGCGCAGCGTAGCACGCGGGCGCCTCTTCCGTTGACGGGATCCATCGGTCCCTGCTAGAACTCCCTTCCCTCAGCCGCGTGCCGGAACGCCCAGGTAGCTCAGTTGGTAGAGCACCTGACTGAAAATCAGGGTGTCGGTGGTTCGAATCCGCCCCTGGGCACCATCCGCGCAGGTTCCTTGCCGCCTGCGGCGGCAGCGGGTCAGAAGACCCGCGCATGTATGGTCCGCCCCGCTTGTGCAAGGGCACTTTCCGGAGTTCCGGCGAGAGAGGTGTCGTTGCTTGCATGTATTCGGCCTGTTGTTGGGCGTCTCGTGGTTTCGAGCTCCCTGGCCCCGATGGAATACGCGCGCGTCGTCTCTTCTGTACACCCAGACGGCCTGTTGAATGGCCCTGCGCGGGTTCAGGCTCTCGACGCGCCGGTCCGACCTGTTTCGCCATCGCTCCGTTGTGTCCTCGCAACGACTTGGTGGGGCAATCCTCCTTGGTTGATTCGATGTGGATCGAGCCGCCTGCTACGCGGCCCGAGAGACCTTCTGCCGAGACCCGGCGAGGCGGTCGTCGCGGTACAGCTCGCCGCGGCGAAGCACCGCCCAGGCGATGCGGCCCAGCTTGTTGGCCAGTGCCACCGTGGCGACGTTCGGCCCCCGGCGCCGCTTGACGTCGAGCGCCCAGCCCTTCAGCCGCGTTCGCTCGCCCTTCGCCGCCGTGCGCAGGACCGCCCGCGCACCGTGGATCAGGAGCGAGCGCAGGTAACGGTCGCCGCGCTTGCTGATCCCGCGCAGCACCGTGCGACCCCCGGTCGAGTCCTGACGCGGCACCAAGCCCATCCAGGCCGACATCTGACGACCGCTGCTGAAAGCCCAGCCGTTGCCCACCGCCGCCACGATCGCCGTCGCCACGATCGGACCGATGCCCGGAATCGACATCAGACGCTGGCAGTGAGGGTTCTCCTTCGACTCCCGCACCAGCATCGCGGTCAGGTCCTCGACCTCCTTGTGGACCTGCATCAGAGCCTCGTACTGCATCCACAGCAGCGCGCGAAACTGACCCGGCAGCTCGCGCTCCGCGTCGCTCGCGATGTCGGGCACCGCCCGCATGACCACCGCCCGGCCCTGACGCAGCACGATCCCGTACTCGCCCAGGAATCCCCGCAACTGGTTCACCAACTGCGTGCGACGGCGAAGCGCCGCCTCCCGGCTCCGATGAACCTGCTGAAGAGCACGCTGCTCCTTCGTCTTGTACGGCACGAAACGCATCGTCGGACGGGACACCGCCTCGCAGATCGCCTCCGCGTCGTGGTAGTCGCTCTTGTTCGACTTCACGTAAGGCCGCACGAACTGAGGACTCATCATCCGCGCGTCGTGACCCAGAGCGCTCAGCTTCTCCACCCAGTAGTGCGCGCCGCAGCTCGCCTCCATGCCCACCAGGCACGGCTCGAGCTGCACCATCAACTCCATCAGCCCCGACGCCTTCACCTGACGCTGAAACACCACCGCGCCCGACGAGTCCATCGCGCACACCTGGAACAGGCGCTTGCCCAGATCGATACCGACTCGAGTAACCTTCTTCATGGTCCGTCTCCTCCCTTGTTGGTTGGGAAAAACCCATTCTGGCCCTACAAGAGGCCGTAGAGGGCGGGGCGGACCATCCCATTACCCAGTGCGGCGGCAGCGGGTCAGAAGACCCGCGCACCCAGTGCGACGGCAGCGGGTCAGAAGACCCGCGCACCCAGTGCGACGGATGCGGGCCAGAGGACCCCGCGCACCCAGGAGCGGGTCAGATGCGCACCCAGGAGCGGGTCGGGAGACCCGCGTACCCAGCCCGCTGCCCGGGGGCCGCCGGGAATCCGCAACATTTCCGCAGCAGCTTCCGAACTCCCCGGAACCGTGCCGAACGGCGGCAAGTAACGGCAAGCACGACAGTTAGCGCCGATCGGGCCCGACCGCTCCGCAACCGGCGGGATCTCTCGTCTTGACACGGCCTTCACGCGGCCTGTACGTTGTCTCGCGGATAGGGACTGTGACCAAGAATCGCATCCTGATCCACCGGTCCTGAGACGCGACCTTCGGACCGGAGCCCGAGAGGGGCGAAGTCACGTTCGCGTGGTGGGCGCCCATCGACGGCGAAGGAAGGAAGGTCATGACTCGGAAGCCGGGCTCGGCGGCAGGAGCCGCCGGAAGCCGGAGACGCTGAGGCGCAAGCCGAAGAGAAACCGGATTCCAGCACGCTCCAGCCATCGAGTGGCTCCCGTGGCCGACAGCCTTCCCGGGAGCGGCGCCGAAGGGCGAAAGCCTGACGGAGGCGCGACGGGGGAGGCGGCTTCAGGGAAACGGACGGCTGGAAGTTGCCCGGCAGCAAACGGAAGGCCGACTGCAGAACTGGAGCGCTTCGTCGGCGGACCCTACGGGGGCTTCGTCGTGAGACCCGACCAGTCGAGCGACGGAGTGCCCCGCAGGCGTCAGGCTGGCAGAAGCCAGGCTTCGGCGAGTCCCCGCGGCGGCGAGCCGCAGGGCGGCAGGCTCGGAGGCGCAAGCCGACGAGAAAGTCGTCCGACGGCAAAGGCGCGGCGGGCCGTTTTCGGCCGTCCCAGCCGAAAGGGCCGACCGTCTGAACGCAAGTTCGGCCGGAGAGCCCGGAAGGGGAAGGACGGGCGGAAGGGGATTCCGGCGGTGGTGCTCGCGCCCATGACCCAAGCCCGCCAAGCTGTAGAGGTCCAATCTGGTGCGAACGGGATGAGAGGCTGAGGTCGATTCGGGCGAAACTCCCGGAGCGGTCCCTATCCTCTTTTTTTGCCTGCACGGAACCTAGCACGACGCGACCGTAAGTGCAACCCCATCAGCAACTTGCAGGGGTCCCGCCCAGTACCTCGGCGACTGGCGGCCAGCGACGATCCGCCGCCGGCCGGCCAGCCGGGCTCGCCGCCGCTCCGACCCGGCGGCCTCCGTCCGCGGGTCCGCCGGCATCGCTGGAACGGAACGCTGTCACGAAACGGTCAGGCTATCGTCACGCACCGTGCAGAACTCTCCGTGCCAGTCTTCCCCTCCGCTCTCGAAGTCCCGGCGTCCGGCACCCAGGCGACGGCGACCGGACTTCCGGCACACGGAAAACCGGCCCCACGTAGCAGTCGAGATGCCAGCCAATGCAGCGCGATAACGACGCGCCGTCGGACGCGGCGCCCCCGTCCGAAAGGGATCGCGACGCCAACGGCGAACCGCTGGGCCGCCTGCGTTTCGGCGAGTTCGAGTTCGACCCCGAGACTCTCGAACTGCGCGGCGACGCGAAGACCGTTCGGCTCCAGCCCCAGCCGGCCAGATTGCTTCTCCTTCTGATCGCCAACAAGGGGACGGTCGTCTCGCGCGACACCGTTCGCCGCCACCTCTGGCAGGACGAGATCCACGTCGAGTTCGACCAGAGCATGAACTCCTGCGTCAAGCGCATTCGCGTCGCGCTCGGAGACAGCGCGGAAGCGCCGCTCTACATCGAGACCCTGCCGAGACTCGGCTACCGGTTCCTCCAGCCCGTGACCGAGGTTCGTGACGACAGCCCGTTGCCCTCGGTCGAGCCGGCGCTACCCCGGTACTGGCCGCGCTCGCGACGGGCGCCGTCCCTGCCCCTCGCCGCGGTGAGCGTGGCCATCGGGATCGTGTTGACGGTCCTGGTCTGGAACCTGCTCAACACGCGGTCCGGCGGCGCCGACCAGCCGCCGCGCCAGGTGCTGGCGGTCCTGCCCTTCGCCGCCCTCGAGCACTGGCCCGGGGCGGAGTCCTTCCGTCAGGCGCTGGCCCAGGAGCTCATCACCTCGCTCGCCCGGGAAGGCTCGCGAAGCGTCGCGGTCGTGGCCAGGGACGCAGCTCCCGAGCCGGAGACCAGCCCGCCGCCGCACCGCGTTCACGCCGACTTCGTCCTCGACGGCCGCGTCCAGCACGAACAGGGTCGGCTCCGCGTCTGGGCGCACCTCCTGCTCGCGAAGGACGGAACGGTGCTGTGGACCGAGGCCTTCGACGGCGTGGAGGCCGAGATCCTCCTGTTCCAGGCCGAAGTGAGCGCCCGGATCGGCAACGCGGTCCTCGGCCGGCTGGAGCAACTCGCCGGTCAGGAGATCTCCCTGCAGCGCAGGGGCTGACGGCTCAGGGCCAGCGGCCCGGACGGCCGGGCAGATCGAGGGCGGCGTCCAGTTCCCGAAGGAAGCGCGACCGCGGGATCTCCTCCGCCCCGAGGCGCACCAGGTGCTCGGTGGCCTGCTGGCAGTCGACGAAGGCGTAGCCCCAGTCGCGGAGGCGGCGCACGAGATGGACCAGGGCGACCTTCGAGGCGTTCGACCGCCGGGAGAACATCGATTCGCCGAAGAAGGCGCCGCCGACGGCGACGCCGTAGAGACCCCCGGCCAGTTCGCCGCCGGCCAAGCACTCGACCGAGTGGGCGAAGCCCCGGCGGTGCAGGCGCTCGAACGCGTCGATCAGCGGTCCGGTGATCCAGGTGCCCGGCCGGCCCGGACGGTCCTCGGCGCAGGCCGACATGACCTCCCGGAAGCGCGCGTCCACCGTGACCTCGAAGCGGCCGCGCGCGAGCTCCTTGCGGAGGCTTCGCGACACGCGGAGCCGCTCCGGATAGAGGACGAGCCTCGGGTCGGGCGAGAACCACAGCATCGGACCGTCGACGCCGAGCAGCGGCCAGGGGAAGATCCCCGCCCGGTACGCGGCCAGCAGCCGCTCCGGTTCGAGGTCGCCGCCCACGGCCAGCAGGCCGCTCGGATCGGCCAGCTCCGGCGGCGGAAAGTCGAGGCGGCGTTCGTCGAGCAGGAAGGGGCCCCGCCGGTTCATCGCCGGCAGGTTACTCGCTCGGAAGCCGCCCGCCGGCTTCTCGCAGCGTCGCGCGCTCGGCGCCGCCATCGTGTGGCGCCCAGCCGCCGGCGGACGCGGACGGCGGTCCGGTCCATCGGCGGCGCGGCCTACACGTTGAACCGGAAGTGGACGACCTCCCCGTCCCGCACACAGTAGGCTCGGCCCTCGAGACGCAGCGTCCCGCGGTCGCGGCAGGCGGCCAGCGAGCCGGCGTCGACGAGTTCCCGCCAGTCGACGACTTCGGCGCGGATGAAGCCGCGCTCGATGTCCGAGTGGACGGCGCCGGCCGCCGTGCCGGCGGTGTCGCCGCGGCGGATCGTCCAGGCGCGCACCTCGTCCTCGCCGACGGTGAAGAAGGAGATGAGCCCCAGGACGCCGTAGCCGGCCCGCACCACCCGCACGGCGCTCGGTTCGCCCAGGCCCGCCTCGGCTAGGAACTCGCCGCGATCCTCCGGCGCCAGGTGCGAGATCTCTTCCTCGAGGGCCGCGCTCACCGCCAGCAGCGCGGCGCCGGGCGGGGGCTCGACCCCGGCCGCAGCGTCCGGGTCGCCCGCGGCGTCCTCGTCGACGTTCAGCACGACCAGCATCGGCTTGAGCGACAGCAGACCGTAGCCGCGAAGCTGTTTCTCCTCGTCCTCGCCGAACTCCATCGACCGCAGCGACGTCTCGCCTTCGAGGGCCGGCAGGATGCGGCCGGACAGCAGCGCGCGCTCCCGCTTCTCCCGGTCGGAGAGGCCGCGTTTCTCCGCCTGCGCCAGCCGTTCGAGCCGGCGCTCGACGAGCTCGTAGTCCGCGAGGACGAGTTCCAGATCGACGGCAGCGATGTCGCGCGCCGGGTCGACCCCGCCGGCGGGGTGGACGAGCTCCGGGTCGTCGAAGGCGCGAACGACGTGGACCAGGGCGTCCATCATGCGCAGCTCGGCCAGGTCGAGGGTCTCGCCGCGGCCGCGGTCGATGCCCGGCACGTCGACGAACCGGACCTGCGCCGGCACGTGGCGCCGCGGCTCGTAGAGATCCCGGAGCCGGTCGAGACGCGGGTCGTCGACCCGCGCGACCCCGACGTTCGTCGCTCTGGACGCCTTGAACTTCCCCGTCTCCTGGCGCGACGCGGTCAGCGCGTTGAAGAGCGCCGTCTTGCCCGCCTTCGGCAGGCCGAGGATGCCGAGCTGCACCGGTCGCGCCTCCCGGATGCCTCAGACGCCGGCGCCGAAGTTGGCGGCGAGGACGGCCAGATCGTCGCCGTCGACCTCGCCGCTGCCGTCGAGGTCGGCGTCGGCGTCATAGCGGCGCGACGTCTCGCCGGCGCCGAAGGCCAGGCCGAGAAGGACCAGGTCGGCGCCGGTCACCCGGCCGTCCCCGTCGACGTCGCCCCGCGGAATGACGGCGCCTTCCACCTGGAACCGGCCCAGCAGCCGGTCGTAGACGTTGCCGTTCGCGTCGCCGGCGCGGACGGTCAGCGTCACCACGCCGCTGAGAGGGACGGGCGGTTCGTAGTCCCATCGGAGGGTCCGCCCGTCGTCGCCGGCGGCCGGCGCGGGCGCCGGCGATCCGTCCACCAGGAGCGCCGCCGACTCCGCGGCGACGTCGCTGCCGAAGTCCCGCATCTCCACTTCGATCACGCTGTCGGCCGGGACCTCGCGCGCGCCGTGCGCTGGCACGAGCCGGGTCGGCACCGGCGGGGCCGTGTCCGTCCCGAGAAGGGCATCGGCAAAGACGTTCGCCAGCAGGTCGTAACCCGGGCCGTTCGGGTGCCCCACCGGATCCTCCTCGCCCGCGTAGTAGAAGCCCGGGAACAGCCTCGCCTGGGTGCTGAACTCCTCGAACGGATCGACCAGACCGCGGCCCCGACTCGCGGCCAGCCGCCGGACGCCCTGCGCGAGGTCCTGGTTCTCCACGTTGTTCGGGTCGAAGCGGGCGTTGCGCAGCCGGGGAATCAGCGTCGCGTGGTACGGCGCGCGGCCGGCGGCGGCGGCCCGGGATGCCATCGCGTCCAGGTTGAAAAGGGTCGTTTCGGCCGAGATGCCGCGGCTGATGTCGTTCGTTCCCTCCATCAGCAGCAGGCAGTCGCCCGGCTCGGCGATCACGTCGTCGATGCGGGCGAGCCCCTCGGGCGTCCGCTCGCCGCCGACGCCGCGGTTGTCGACGACGAGGCCGGGCACGAGGGCCTCCAGGCGCGGCGGGTAGCCAGCCTCGTCCCGTCCGGGATCGTCGCCGACGCCCGCCGTAACACTGTCGCCGAACGCCTTGCAGCGAGTCGGCGTCTGCGCCGCGGCGCCGGCACCAAAGCCCCATGCCAGCGCGGCGGCGAGCGCCGCGGCGGCGAGCCGGAGCGCCCGCGGTTCGGTTCCGTAGTTCCCGGAAAAGGAGTTGCCGGCCAATGGGCGGCCATCCTACAGAGCGTCGCGTTCGGACCGGTTCAGGGGTTCCGTCTTCTCCACTTATGTGCTATTGTGCATGTTTGCAATATCCCCTCGGCTTCCCTGGCCCTCGGTTTCCCTGCACTGCGCTCCCGCGCCATTGGAAGAGGAGAACGAAATGATGAGGCAAGCGTGCGGTCTGGTTCTCGCGGCGGCGCTGGCGGTTCCCGCCGCTCTATCGGCGCAGGGAACGTCCTACGTCCTGATCGGCGACACGGACGAAGGAAGGGAGGTCCTGCTCAGCGTCCACAACCCCACGGGCCAGAGCCAGAGCTTCGAGATCCTCGCGATCGCCGCCGGCAGCGCCGGGATCCAGCGCTCGACGCCGCCTTCCCGCGTACACGTTCCGGCCGGCCGCACCATCGTCTACTCGGACCTCGCGCAGGGCGGGCCGTCCATGCTGGAGGTGACGACCCACGGCCAGCTCACGTTCCAGGCCTACCTGAAGCCCCTGGACTCCCGCGGCAGGCGGGTCGGCCTGCGCGAGCAGGTCCCGATCGTCGACTCGAGCAGCCTGATCCGCGGCGGCTCCTGGGCCTACGTCAGCGGCCTGCGGCGCGACTCCCACGACCGTTCGGACTACGCGATCCTGAATCTCGCCCACCGGACCAACCGCTGCGAGCATCGCGTCCGCAGCCACGAGGGCCATTGGGCGCGGGAGTCGACCGTGCTGAACCACCCGCCGCTCTCGCTGACCTACGTGGCCGACGTGCTGGCGGTGGTCGGCGTCGACCTGGGCGACCGCTACACGATCTCGACCAACTGCCCGGACAGCTTCTACGTCGCCGCGGTGGTAACGGACCGCTCGGAGAACCGGACGACCGTGCTGCAACCTTCGCAGAGCGGCGTCTCGAGCCTGACGCCGCCCGGCTACGGCGAGCCGCCGCCCACGCCGGACCCGGGAACGCCGGATCCGCCGCCCTGCCCCAGCGGCTGGACCTGTCTCGATCTCGCCCGCACGAACCACACCGTCAAGCGGAACGACCTCCAGTACATCGCCCGGAAGAACCTGCCAGCCGGCGCCTACCGCGCGGTGGAACTGGAGTTCGATCTGCGGACCGCCGGGATCGACCCGGCCGGCGCCCAGATCTTCTGGCTCGGAATCAACCGCCACCGGGACCTGCTCGGCTTCACCGTTCAGCGCCGGAGCGACCTGTTCGTCCGCCACGGCCTGGGCATCACGCACTCCGAGAAGGCCCGGCTCGTCCTGCCGCGCTCGCTCAGGCAGAACCAGAAGTACCGGCTGCGCTACAGCTACACGGCCGGCGGCGAGGTGTCGCTGTGCGTCACGGAAAACCAGGGAACGCCGTTCTGCTCCTACGGCACGGCGAACGTCGACTCGCTCGACTTCACCGCCTCCGACCAGATCCTGCTCGTGATGGGCAGCGACGGCACGGAGGAGATCGAACCGCCGCAGTGGGACTGGGCCTACAGCAACATCCAGCTCCGCGTTCGGAAGAACTGAAACGACCGGACGCCCGGGCCTGATCGCCTACCGCCGGATCCCCGCCTCCCGAATCTCGACCTCGAAGACCTGGAGACCGAGTTCCCGCCGGTCCTGCGAATCGGACAGGTGTTCGGCCGGAACGAAGGCGCGATCCGTGGCAAGCGTCAGCTCGAACACTTCGCCGTGTCCGGGAATCCCGGCCGGAAGCGGTAGCGCACGCCTCTGGCGGCCGGGAGCATCCGCCACGAAGGTCTCGAGCACCTCGTCGCCGACACTGACGGTGACCGTTCGCGGCCGGTCCCGGAAGAGGCCGGCTTGGCTGTCGTAGTCGATGTGGACCGTCGCCTCGACGCCGAGGTTGGGCGCCAGGACGCTGGCGGCCTGACCAGACCATCTCCATGCCGCGTCGGACGTCCTTTCCTCCGCATGCCAACCCTCGAGGTAGCGCACGGGAAACTCCAGCAGGCGCTTGTCCGGCATGGTCACCAGCCAGCCGTCGTGTTCGACGAAGATCGCCGGCTCCTCGAGGAACGGCTCTTCCTCGCTCGCCGAACGTGGCCGGAGCCCCAGCCTGATCAACTCCCGGACCGCGACCGCGGAAACCGCCGAGGCTCCGAGGCCGGCCAGAAAAGCTCTCCGTGAGAAGCGATCCCTCATGACCACGCCGTCATCATCGCCCTGACGCGATGGTATCCGCCAGTCGCAACGCCAGCGCCACGATCGTCAGCGTCGGATTCGCGTACCCGCCGGAAGGAAAGACCGAGGAGCCGGCCACGAACAGGTTCCGGTAGCCGTGGACCCGACAGTCCCGGTCGACTACGGAATCCGATGGCGTCGCGCCCATCCGCGTCGTTCCCATGAGGTGGCCGCCGCCCGAGACGCCCCGACGGAGCCTCTCGCTGTCGATCCGCACTCGACCCTTGCCGGTCTCGATCAACGATCGCGCGAGATGCCGCAAGGTCCTTTCGATGCTGAGCAGGTCGTCGGCGCCGACGAGGCAGTTCACACTCGGCCGATAGAGCCCCGCCCGGTTGCGCTCGCGGGTCAGAAAGACCCGGTTGCTGGGGGCCGGCAACATCTCGCCCCGGACTTCCGTTCCGTAGTGGAAGAAGGGCTTCCCGTACTTCCAGGACAGGTACTCGACCATCGGGTCATCAGTGGACTTGGAGTAGGACACGACGCTGCATCCCAGCAGTCCGTGGGCCGCGGCGTGCTCGTCGTCCGCCACGAACGCGTGACGCGCGCGCCCAAACTCTTCCGATGCCCGCCGCTTATAGAGGTCTTCGTCGAGCACCAGCTCGACAGTACGTCTCAGATGCGGATGCTCCATCAGGAATCTCCCGACGAGCCCGCTCTCGCTGCCGACCGGAACGCCGCCGTCCGGACGCGGCTGAAGAAGCAGCATCGGGTTGCCGATGCCGCCCGCGGCGAGAACGACCGACTGTCCCGGCTGGATCGCGAGTTGCAGCCTCGCGTCACCCTCATGACGAAGGCAGGTCAGGCCGCTAACCGCCGACCGTCCCATGTCGGCGTCGAGCGAGAGAACGGATGTCGAGAGCGCAACGTGAATGGTCGGGGAGTCTCGCAGCAGATCGAGATATCTGGCGCCAAATCGGGTCGGGCGCAGCCGCGAGTACGGCCTGTAGAGGAACCCGGGAATCCAGGGCTTCTCGGGGTCGAGAATCGAAGGGCTCCGGTCCAGAATCGGAGCGGCGCGCCGGTAGTAGGGAACCAGCTCCGACCTGGCGATCGGCCAGCGGACGCCGGCGGCAGGGTTGTTGAAGTCCCTCTCCATCAGGCTCGCGCACCAGCCGCTCCAGACTTGCGAAGTGCCGCCGAGCCCACGAATCGAATGCCGGTCCCACCAGCCGTCACGGAAATGGCCGGTGTTCCGGGCATTCGGCATGGTCCTGCGCTCCCTGTCGTCGTTCCCCGATTCGAAGAGCAGAACCTTCCGGTTCGCCTCGGCGAGGGTCACGGCCGTCGTGATTCCCGCCGGCCCGGAACCGATGACGAAGCAGTCGTAGGAGGAGGGGTCCGGAAAGGAGCCGCCCGAAGCGATGAACACGGCCATAATGTATCCGCATGAAGCCGCACCGCGCCGGAAACCGACTGGCCGCGGCGATCCTCGCAGCAGGCCTGTGGACGGCCTGCGCCGAGGCGCCGCCGGTGCACCGCGGGCCCATCGTGCTGATCACGATCGACGCGCTGCGCGCCGACCTGGCCGGCACCGGCCTGATGCCGCACCTGGACCGGCTGGCGGCCGAGGCCGACTGGGCGGGCACGGCGATCGCGTCGTCGAGCTGGACGGTGCCGTCCATGGCGTCCCTGTTCACCGGCCGGCAGCCGTGGCGGCACGGCGGCTGGCACGGCGCCCGCGCCCGCCTGCGCGACGATCTGCCGACCCTGCCGGAGATCCTGCGCGAACTCGGCTACGAGAACGCGGCCTTCCGCTCGAACCCCTGGCTCGCCAAGGACTTCGGCTACGTCCGCGGCTTCGACCGCTTCGGACCGGTGAGCCGGATGGAACGGGTGACGGAGGTTCTCTCGACGCTCGACGGCGGACCGCAGTTCGTGTGGATGCACGTCCTGCCGCCGCACGCGCCCTACCGCCGCCACGACCCGTATCTCGAGCGCCTGGAGGCGCCGCGGGACGACCTGCCGGAACGGATCGCCTCGATCGACATGCGGCCTTTCGCGGACCCGGACCGGCCCCTCGACGCCGACTTCCGGGAAACGGCCTGGCAGCTCTACCAACTGACCGCGGCGCAGGCGGACAGCGAGGTCGGGCAGATGCTGGAAGCGCTGCGCGCCAGCGGCCGCTTCGACGACGCCCTGATCGCCGTTACCTCCGACCACGGCGAGGAGTTCGGCGAGAACGGCCAGGTCCTGCACGGCAACAACCTTCACCGGGTGCTGATCGAGGTGCCGCTGATCGTCAAGCTGCCGGCCGGCTGGCCGCGCGCGCTCGACCCGGGACCGACGGTGGCCAACCGCCGCCTGTTCTCGACCCTGATCGAGGCCGCCGGCGGCACGCCGCCTCCGGCCAGTCCGCCGAGCCTGTTCGAGCGCAGCGGCGAGGGCGCTTTGTCCGAGCTCTACCTGGGCAACGGCGTGAACCGCCTGTCCCTGGTGGAGGGCGACCGGCAGTTGCTTTGGACGAGCCGCTTCGCGCCGGCCGAGGAGCGCTACCACGACGCGATGCTGACGCTCGCCGGCGGCGAGCCGGAGACGCCGCTGCCGGAGGCGCCGGAGGAAATGACGGCCCGGCTGGAACGGGAGTTCGAGACCGCGCCGCCGCTGATGGGGGCGCCCGGAACCCGGCCCGCGCTCCAGGCCTTCGAGTGGATGGCCGGCGGCGCGGTCGAGCCAGTCGCCGGAGAGGACCGCTTCGCGCGCCGCCTGCAGGACCGCTGGCGGGCGGAGAACGGTCCCGACCGGGCCGCCGTTCTCGCCGAGCGCGGCGAGCCTGACATCGGTCCGGAGGAGATGGAACGGCTCCGCGCGCTGGGCTACGTGGTGACGTCGCGGAAGCCGCGTGCGGAAGGCGAGTAGCCGGCGCCGCCTTCGGCGGCAGCGGGTCGGAAGACCCGCGCACCCGGCGGGTCGGAAGACCCGCGCACCCGGCGGGTCGGAGGACCCGCGCACCCGGCGGGTCGGAAGACCCGCGCACCCAGCGGGTCGGAAGACCCGCGCACCCGGCGACCCGGCGACTACAGCCGCGGCTTGCGGGCGGGCCGCAGCCGGAGGTCACAGACCTCGGCCGACGGCGGCAGCGCGGCGGCGTCGATGATCGCGGCCGCCACGTCGGCGGGGTCGAGGAAGCGCTCCGCGTCGTAACGCTGGCCGAAGGCGCGGCAGACCTCCCGTTGCATCCGACCGCGGGTCCGTCCGGGATAGACGCTCAGCACGCGGACGCCGTCGTCGTTCACTTCGGCGCGCAGACCCTCGGCGATCGCCCGCAGCGCGTGCTTGCTCGCGGCATAGGCCGCGCTTCCTGCGACGGCGCCGAGGCCCGCCGTCGAGTTGACGAAGACGACCAGGCCGCCTCGGGCGCGGAGGCCCGGCAGCAGGCGCCGGGTCAGAAGGTACGGCGCGCGGACGTTGACGGCGAACTGAAGGTCGAGATCGCCGACAGGCGCCGATTCGACCGGGCCCGCACGGAAGGCGCCGGCCGCGTGGACCAGCACGTCGACACCGTCGCCGAGTTCCGCCGCGGCCGCGCCGGCCGCCTCGGCCGCCTCGGCCGCCGCCTGCCCGGCGAGATCCCCGGCAACCGGGCGGACCCTCGCGCCGCCCGCCTCGAGTTCGCCCGCCAGCGCCCGCAGCCGCGCCTCGTCCCGGCCCAGGAGCAGGAGGCACGCTCCCTCGCCGGCCAGCGACCGGGCGACCGCCCCGCCGATCGCGCCGGTTGCGCCCGCCACCACCGCCACGCGGTCGGCAAACCTGGCCCCCATGTCACCCCCGGATCCGTAGCGGGGGCGCGAAGGCGCCGTTGCGGCGGGACGCACGGATGGAGACACGAAGGCCGGACACGCGCGGAGCTTACCGGGCGCTAAGCTGAGGCCGATGCCGGGGCCGCTTCGCCTGACGCTGACGATCCTCGCCTTGGCCGGGGCCTCCGCGACCGCTCTCGCGGCCGGGGGGATCGCCGCCTACCGCGGGTCGGAGTGGGCCTACGTGCAGGCATCGTCCGAGCGGCCGGTCCTGTGGCTGGGAACCGGACGCTCCGTGGATCTGCCGGCCGCCGCCGGGACGGCCGCCGCGATCCGCTACGACGACCTGGTCCTGCTCGGCCGGCAGCCCGAAGGCGGCCCGGAATGGGCGGCGGCGGGCGTCGCCGTCCACCGCGACGGACCGCGGCTGCTGCTGGTTGCCGGGCGCGGCGGGGACGCGACCGTCCTGCCGCCGCCGGAGCGCGACCGCCCGGCGGCCCTGCTCGCCTCGGCGCGCTGGCTGGCGCGCGGCGGCCCCGAACCGCTGCGCGGCCTGGCCTGGCTAGAGGCGAACCGTCCCCGCGGCCAGGAAGTCTGGCTGGCGCCCCGGCGCGGCGGCGCCTTCGAGCCCGCCGTCCGACTGGTCGCGGACGGTCCCGGTTCCCAGACCGCCCTGGACGCGGCGGTGCTGGCCGACGGCGCCTGGCTGCTCGTCTGGTGCGCCTTCGACGGCGAGGACGACGAACTCGTCTGGCGGCACGGTCGGCCCGGAGGCGACTGGACCGGCGGCCGCGTCTCGCCCGACAACCGCGTGCCCGACATCGCGCCGCGGCTGCTCGTCACGCGGGAGGGCGCCGCGGTCGCCTGGAGCCGCTACGACGGCCGCGTCTACCGGGTGCGAACGGCGCGCTTCGAGGACGGGCGCTGGAGCGGCGAAGGCTGGGCCGGACCCCCCGATTCGCTCTACCCCGAATGGGCGGGCGCCGGCGATGCGCTGCTGTACCTCGAAGGCGCGACCCGGACCTGGACCGCCGCGGGGCCGGAGGCGACGGTGCGCTTCGAGACGGCGACCTCCGCAACGTCGGCGACGCCCGTTATCGACCGCGACCCGGCGTCGGGTCTCCCGCGCGCGCTCTGGCCCGAAGCGTCCGGCTGGCGAGCCGTGACCGGACGCGAGCCCGGAGTTCGACCGTGAGCAGCGCCGTTCAGGCAATGGCCGCCCGCTTCCAGGCCCTGCTCCGGCGCCGCGAGGGACTGTTCGCGAGCCGCCCGACGGTCGTGACTCTCCTGGCCTTGAGCCTGTTCCTGCTCGCGGTGCCGCTCACCATCGGCAAACCCGGCCAGCCGGCGACGCTCAAGGCGGACGAACCCGCCTACTACCTGATGGCGCTCAGCCTGGCGCGCGACTTCGACCTCCGCTACGAGCCGGCCGACGGCGACCGGCTGCTGGAGGAGTTCCCCTTCGCCTCCACCCACAACCTGATTCTCATGACCTCGGACGGCTGGGGCACGGCGCACTACGGCAAGCCGCTTCCATACCCGCTGTTCGCGGCGCCCTTCGCGGCGCTCTTCGGCGCCAACGGAATGGTGTTCCTCAACATGGCGCTGTTCGTCGCGATGGTGTGGCTGGCCGCGACGTTCCTGGCCCGCCGCACCGCGCCCGCCGCCGCCGCCGCGTTCGCCTGCGGCCTGCTGCTGCTCTCGGCCTGTTCCCGCTACGTGTTCTGGCTGCAGCCCGAGGTCTTCAACATGTTCGGCATCTTCGGCGCGCTGTACTGGGGCTTCGAGAACCGGCGGCGGGCGTGGTGGCTGACGGCTCTCTCCGGCGTACTGCTGGCGCTGCCCGTCTACAACAAGCCGATGTTCGCGGCCGTCGCCCTGCCGCTCGCCGGCGCGTACCTGCTGCGCAGGCAGTGGCGAACGGCCGCGGTCTGGACCGCCGGTTTCGCGGCGACCCTGATCCTCCTGGCGGGGATGTCCCAGCGCATGACGGGCCAGCTCCTGCCCTATCTGGGCGCCGACGTGCGGGCCGCCGTGCGAGTGTGCGAACCGGGAGGCTGGCCGGCCGAGATCGTCGAGGCGCGGCGGATCGAGGAGGCGCGAAGCGCCGGCGCGCCCGATCCGGCGGCCGTCTCGAACCCCGCCAACGTGATCCCGGAGTCGCCGACCGGCAACGCGTTCACCTGGCTGTTTCGGATTCCGCGCCAGTCGGTGGGGGAAGCGGTCGAAAACGCCGGCTACTTCCTGGTCGGCCGCCACGCGGGGCTGCTGCCCTACCACCCGTTCGCCGCCATCGCCTTCGGCCTGTTCCTCTTCGGCGGCCGCCGCGACCGGGAGCGCTGGCTGCTGGTCCTGGCGCTGGCGGTGATCGCCGGCTACTTCCTGCTCTTCATCGGCTGGAACTGGCAGGGCGGCGGCGGCTTCATCGGCAATCGCTACTTCGTCAGCGCGATGCCGGCCTTCCTCTTCCTCGTGCCGGGCCGGATCCCGCCCTGGACGCTGCCCGCCGGCGGCCTCGCCGCCGGCCTGTTCGCCGGCGCGATGGTGCTGGCGCCCTTCGGCGTCACCGTGCCGGCGGCGACGCTGCAGGCGCACACGCGGAACGCGCCCCTCCGCTACTTGCCGTTCGAGTTCTCGCTGCGCAACCTGCCCGGCTACGAGCGGAGGAGCGTCGCCGGCATGAGGATCCTCGGCCGGGCCGACCGGGTGCTGGCGCGCGGCGGCGCCTGGTGGATCGCCGCCCGCGGCCCGAGCGAGCTGTTCATCGAGTCGCGCCACCGGTTCGACAGCCTGGCGCTGTTCGTAACGTCGCCGGTGGCGGGGAACCGCGTGCGGCTGCGGCTCGACGGCGGCCCGGCGGTCGACGTCGAGTTCGCCGAGGCCGGCCGGCGGCAGCGGGTGACGCTGCGATCCCGGAAGCCGCACAAGGCGCGGCGGCGCGACGGCCACCGGAGCTACGTCCACCGCCTGCGCGTCGAGACCGATCGGGGCGCGCCGACCGTGTGGACGCGGGTCCGGCCGCCGGCGCCATGCGCCGTCTACGCCTGGAACCGGCAGACGGACGAGACCTTCTACCTCGGCGCCGAACTGCGGTTCCTCGGCAGCGAGGAGCACCTGAACGCGGAGGTCTTCGCGGCGCGGATCGGCACCGTCGGCCTGATGCCGGCCGCGCTTCCGGCCGGAGCGGAGGTCGAACTCCCGGTCGGCGTGACGAACGAATCGCAAGTCGCGTGGCGGCGGCAAGGCTACGTCGGGGTGAACCTGGCGTCCCGCTGGCGGCGGGGGATTGCGGCGGGCGAAGCTGGCGAACCCGGCCCCCGGATCGCCCCGGAAGGGCGGCGCACCCTGCTGCCGGAGTTGGCCCCCGGCGCCTTCGAGACGGTCATGCTGCGCGTTCGCGCGCCGGACGAGCCGGGCGACTACACCCTGGAAATCGACCTCGTCTACGAGCACGTCGCCTGGTTCGAGCAGCGCGGCGTCGCGCCCCTGCGGCTGCCGATCCGGGTGAAGACGCCGGCCGCGAACGAGTAGACACACGGCGAGACGGTCATCGACGCGCCTCGCGGGAACCGTACCTGTAATCTCGCTACGACGGAGTTCGATCTGGTCCACTCGTCCAGCCCGCAACCCCGGCGAGCGCCAGGAACTCAGCGCGTTCCGGCGCCAGTTCTCGCATCTCCACCGCCGGCCGGCCAGAAGGGCCACAACGAACCGATGAACGCTGTCTACTCGGATGCCGAACTTGAGACCATGATGGTCGACCTCGAGTCCGACCTTGTGGAGCGCAAACGAACCGGAGCGGACGGCAAGACCATACGCAAGAACATCTGCGCGTTCGCCAACGATGTCCCGGGCAATCGTCGTCCTGGAGTCATCCTCGTCGGCGTGGAGGATGACGGCGGCTGTTCCAACACACTCATCGACGACGAGTTGCTGACGAGGCTGGCGCAAACTCGGAGCGACGGCAACATCCAGCCGCTGCCTTCCCTGACCGTGCAGAAGCGGATCCTGAAGGGCTGCGCCGTGGCCGTGGTCTTTGTCGAACCCTCGCAAGACCCCCCGGTCCGCTATCGAGGCCGCGTCTGGGTCCGGATCGGTCCCAGCGTGGTCGTAGCGGCGGCGGCCGACGAGCGACGACTCGTAGAGCGACGCCGCTCCGCCAACGCCCCATTCGATCTTCAGCCCGTTCCCAACGCGACGCCGGCCGATCTCGACCAGAACTACTCTCTTGACAGCTACCTTCCTCTCGCGATCGCCACCGACGTACTCGAGAAGAACGAGCGTTCCCCTTCTCAGCAGTTGCACTCCCTGCGATTGCTGAGTGGCGGGCGTCCGACATGGGGCGGCCTGCTGGCCTTCGGCAGAGAGACACAGCACTGGCTGCCTGGAGCCTACGTCCAGTTCCTCCGTATCGACGGCCGTCGCGTCACGGATCCGATCCGCAACCAAAGGACCTTGTCCGGGCGGCTGAACGACGTCCTCCGTCAGGTGTCCGAGCTTCTGGAGTTGAACATCTCGGTGCGGACGGATATCAGATCGGCGCCGACCGAACTTCGATCGCCCGACTATCCGATCGAGGCGCTCCGGCAACTGGCCTACAACGCGATCATGCATCGCAGCTACGAGGGAACCAACGCTCCCGTACACATCTACTGGTACGAGGATCGGGTCGAGATCCAGAATCCGGGCGGGCTCTACGGCGCCGTGACCCCCGACAACGTCTTCGACGGCGTGACCGACTACAGGAATCCGCTGGTTGCCGAGATCATGCACAATCTCGGGTTCGCACAGCGGTTCGGCTTTGGCGTTCGGCTGGCACGAGACGCACTGAGCGAGAACGGCAATCCCGATCCCGTGTTCGACTTCCAGCCCGGACACGTCGGCGTGACGGTGAGGGCAGCGACATGAAGACCGTTGCCTTCTTCAACAACAAGGGGGGCGTGGGCAAGACCACGCTCGTCTACCACCTGGCCTGGATGTACGCGGATCTGGGCGTCAACGTGGTCGCGGCGGATCTCGATCCGCAGGCCAATTTGACGAGCATGTTCCTGAGCGACGCCGAGATTGAGCGTCTTTGGCCCGATAGCGGCGACCGCGGAACGATCTTCGGTTCGCTCGTGCCCCTCATCGAGGGCTACGGTGACATCACGCCGCCCTTGCTACAGGAGCCTACACCGGGTCTGAAGTTGGTCGCGGGCGACCTCGCACTAGCCGAAGCCGAGGACTCGCTCTCCAGCCAGTGGCCCGGTTGCCTGGACCGGAAACCCAGGGCGTTCCGGGTCCTCTCGGCCCTGTGGCGAATTCTGTGCTTGGCCGCAGACAGAAGTGACGCTGATCTTGTCCTGATAGACGTCGGGCCGAACCTGGGCGCCTTCAACCGTGCTGCGCTGGTGGCGGCAGACCACGTTGTCGTGCCACTGGCACCGGACCTCTACTCTCTGCAGGGTCTCAGAAACCTCGGACCCAAACTCATCAGTTGGCGCGAGGAGTGGGCCGAGCGCAGAGTTCGCAACCCGGTCCGCGATCTCAGGCTTCCGAACGGAGACATGCGGCCGGCGGGCTACGTCGTCATGCAGCACGCGGTGAGGCTGGATCGACCGGTGAAGGCCTACGCGAAGTGGATGGAACGGATTCCGCGTCAGTATCACGGAGAAGTGCTCAATGAACCCTTGGACGGCCAAGTCACGATCGAGGCCGACTCCCACTGCCTCGCGACCTTGAAGCACTTCAGAAGCCTGATGCCTTTCGCTCAGGAGGCTCGCAAACCGATGTTCGCTCTGAGGCCCGCCGACGGCGCCATCGGCGGTCACGTGTATGCCGTTCAGGACTGCTACCGCGATTTCAAGAGGCTGGCGCTTGCAGTGGCGGAGCGAGTCGGCATCGGAACTCGGTAACCAGCTCGGCGCCAATCCTCAATGGAGCGCACCGGCTGTGGCTAGTCCATCTCCTCAAGCAAACCGGCCTTGAACAGCGCGTCGGCCGCTTCGCTGAGAATTCCTGGCCGCAAGCGCGAGCGTTCCGCGATGTCCGACAGCGAGTGCTCGCCGTCGCTCTGGTTGAGCACCCACAGCATGGCGATCTCGAACTCCTTCCGGCCGGCGCCGCCGAGGCCGCCGTAGAGGCCGCGGCGGCCTAGCTGCGGTTCGCCGAAGGGTTCGAGGTTGCGGTAGCGACGGGCGCCGGCGGAGTGTTGGACGCGGGACCGGCCGCGTTGCGGTTCAACGGCAGAATCCCGGGCGCTGCTACGCGCGGCGCCTCCCTCCAGCACGGCCGCTGTCGCCAGATACGCGGCGAGCGAGCCGGCAAGGGCTTCGGCGCCGATAAACGACAGGTCGTCGGCGGAGGTGTGGTACTCGGGATAGCGGCCCCAGGAGGTGCGGGTCAGGACGCCGACGGGCAGGTCGAAGCCCGGGGAGCAGTACTGCCGTTCGTCGTAGCCGAAGGGGAAGAAGTCCTCGGCGACGAGATCCTCGCCGAGTCCGGCGAGGGCGGCCAGGACGGCGCGGTCGATCTCGCGGTCGCCGCGGCGGCTCTTCTTGTAGTGGAAGGCGCCCCCGTCGCCCAGATTGGCCGCGATCAGGCCGTGGCGGAAGGTGTCCAGGCGCTCGCGGTTCCGGGCCAGCCAGACGATGGCGCCGACGCCGCCCGGGGCGAACAGGAAGCGATAGCTGTAGCGGCGCTCGTGTACCCGGGCGAGGGCCTCGGCCAGGTGGACCGCGACCGCGATCCCCGAGAGGTTGTCGTTGGCGAGCTGCGGATGGCAGACGTGGCTCGAGACGAAGACCTCTTCGGCGGTCTTCCCCGGCAGCAGGCACTCGCCCCAGGTCATCGAGCCGTTCTTGAGCGAGGCGTCGATGAAGACCTCGTACTCGCCGCCCGGCAGGGATTCGAGGAGTCGATGGGGCAGGCAGAAGCCCCAGGTTTCCTCGTAGTAGGAGGTGCGGTACGGGATCAGGTCCGGCTGTTCCGGCAGGCTGTGCAGGTGGGGCCGCAGCTCGTCGAGCGTCATCCGGCGATGGACCGGGACGCTGTAGCCGACCAGGTGGAGCGCGTGGTCGGCGAAGTCGACGACACGACGGCCCGAGGGATCGCGGATCCATGCTTCGCGCGGGTTCCACTCCGGCGGCACGGTCCAGTCGAGGACCGGCGTACCGGTGGGGAGTTCGTGGAGTTCCAGCGGGATCCGGCGGCCGATCCGTTCCAGGGTCTCGCGGACGCCGTCGCCGGTCAGGCTGCGGCGGATCGGGTACAGCTCGGCGGCGAGGTCCATCATCGACCGGCCGGCCGCTTCGCGGTCGAGAGCGGCAAGGGCCTGCCGGACGGTGGACATGGGCCTATTCTGCGCGAAGCCTGGGTGCGCGGGTCTTCCGACCCGCTGCCGCCGAAGGCGGCCAGGTGGTTCTTCGTCGCCGGCCAAGGCCGGCGGCCATTCTCCGCGTCGCCGCTGCGCGTCGCCGCCGGAAGCGGGTCGGAAGACCCGCGCACCCAGGCTACAGGTACCCCATCGCCTTCAGGCGCTCGATCTCCTGCCGCGTCCGTTCGACGTCCGTGCCGCCCACCGTATCGACCGGCTGCCAGGCGTCGCGATAGGTCGCAACCCGGCGTGACGAACCCGGGTCCGGCGGCGATTCGAACGCGCCCTCCAGCACCCTGCCCTCGGCATCCTCCGGAACCGGCAGACCCAGCAGCGCCAGCACGGTCGGAAACACGTCGAGCACATGGCTGCTCTCCAGCCGGTGGCCGCGGCGGATGCCGGGGCCATGCATCAGCAGAACGCCGTCCGGGCCGTGCCTGTGCTGGGTGTACAGCCGGTGAACGAAGGTCGGCGACTGGCCGTGGTCCGAGGCGATGACGAAGACCGTCTCGGGACCCAGGGCTGCCCGCAAGTCACCGACCACACGGTCGATCCGCCGGTAGACGTCCGCCACCGCCTCCCCGTGCTCCTCGATGCCCGCCGATGAAACGAACGGAAACAGCTCCGGCTCGGCCCAGCGCCAGCGCTGGTGCGAGACGGTGTCCGGTTCATGGGTGTAGAGGTTGAGAAAGCGCGGCGGCGGTTCGCCCTGCGCGGAGCGGTGCTCCAGCAGGGCGATCGCGGCCCGGTGCTGCCAGTCGAGGTCCAGCCGGCCCGCAGCGGCGTCCCGAACCCCGGGAGGCAGTTCGGGCGGTTGCGCGAACCAGGTCAGCATCGGCGAGGACGGGCGCCGGCCCCCCGCGGCGGATGCCTGCGAGGCGTCCGCGTTGCCGGACCCCGGCGAGGCGCCCAAGTTGCCGGATGCCGGCGAAACGCTCGCGCTTCCGGACGTCGCCTCCCCGAACGCGGTATCCGGCGGCAAGCCGGCCAGGGCGTCGTTCAGACCGTAGGCCAGCACGCGGCTCCCCCGCTCCAGCGGCGCCTGAGCCGGGAACGAGTAGAAGTAGCCGTCGACGACGACCGTCGGCAGTCCGGCGCGATCCGCGATCTCCCAGATCGGCGGAGACGCCAGGTCGAGCCGGTTGACAAAGCGCCGCGAGATCCCCGGCACCCGGGCCACCAGGTCGATCAGCTCCTTGAAGCTGGTGCGGTGAACCGGGAACAGGCCGGCGCCCGAACCGGGAAAGCGAATCCGGTAGAAGTCGTGGACGCCGTGCCGCCGGGGCGTCTCGCCGGTGTAGATCGACGCCCAGATCACCGCGGAGTTGGCGTTGCCGATCGTCTCGAGCCGGCTCGACGTGCCCTCGCGGACGAACTCCGCCAGGTTCGGCAGGTCGCCGTCGTCGATCAGGTCCTGGAGCATGTCGGGGTCCACCCCGTCGAAGCCCAGCAGAGCCACCGGCGGCCCCTCGCCGGCGACCAGCGCGGTCGGGTCGAAGGACGCCGCCTCCTTCTCCGGAACGAGCCGGAACGCGACCGGCAGGACGACGTGGATCGCAACGAGGGCCAGCGCGAGCGCACCCACGAGCCGCGGCACTCGACCGGCGTCGAGACGGGCCACCCGAGCCGCCAGCGTCCAGGCGACGATCCAGATGGCCGCCCCCGCCAGAACGCCGGCCACGGCCAGGAACAGCGCCATGCTCCAGAAGCCGGCGGGCGTGAACCAGGGGACCTGCCCGTAGGTCAGGCCGTAGAACAGGACGAGTTCGAGGAAGACGACGGCGAAGAGGCACGCGGCAAGCGCGGCCGGCCTGCCCGCCGGCCTCCGGCGCAAGTGGGCGAGGGTCCGCCACAGCAGCCCCAGGCCGCCGAAGGCGGCGCCCGCCCAGATCCCGTAGAGCAGCCCGAAGAGCAGGAGGGCGGCGACTCCGGCGACCGGGCTCTCCGTCCGGTTGTGCACGAGGTGGGCAAGCGAAATCGGCCCGCCGAACAGCAGCGCGCCGAACAGCAGACCTGCCCGCAGGTCGCGGCCGCAGGCGACCGGCACGTCCAGCCACCCGCGTACGAAGGAAGCCGTGCCACCACGTTCGGCCACGGGCCGGGATGATACGGCAGCGGTGGCCCGTCGCTGCTAGGGTCGCGCTCCCCGTGTCGGCGAGATGCGGGCCGAACCGCGAGTTGCCTGAAGGAACCGGACATGGCCACTTCTGAAGCACCAGGGTCGGTCATGGAACTTGCGAGGGACTCGTGACAGCGAAATCCAACGTAGTCGTCGTCGGCATGCAGTGGGGCGACGAGGGCAAGGGGAAGATCATCGATCTCCTGTGCCCCGCCTTCGATGCCGTGGTCCGCTTCCAGGGCGGCAACAACGCCGGCCACACGGTGAAGTTCGGCAGCGGCGAGGGCGACGAGCACTTCGCCCTGCACCTGATCCCTTCCGGCATCCTGCACGAGGGAGTGGCCTGCTACCTCGGCAACGGCATGGTGATCGACCCGGACGCCTTTCTCGCCGAGGTCGCCCAACTGGAGCGACGCGGCATCGAAACGGCCGGCCGGCTGCGGCTTTCCGACCGGGCGCACGCGCTGACGCCGGTGCATGTGGCGCTCGACATCGTCCGCGAGGAAGCGCGCGGCGCGGACCGGATCGGCACCACCGCCAAGGGCATCGGCCCGGCCTACGAGAGCAAGATCGGCCGCACCGGCATTCGCCTGGCGGAACTCGTCGCCGGCGGCGAGGCCATGATGAACCGGCAGATCGTGCGGGTGGCGAACTTCGAGCGCCCGGCCGCCGAGGGCGCCGAACTGGACCCCGAAGCCGCCGCGGCGGACTTCACCCGCTGGGCCGAACGCCTGTCTCCCTACCTCTGCGACCTGTCGGTCGAACTGGACGATCTGATGCGCGGCGGCGGCGCCATCCTGTTCGAGGGCGCGCAGGGCGCGCTGCTCGACGTCGACCACGGGACCTACCCCTACGTGACGAGCTCGAACTCGACGACCGGCGGCGCCGCGACCGGCAGCGGCGTGCCGCCGACCGCCATCGACGGAGCGATCGGGGTGGTCAAGGCCTACACGACCCGGGTCGGCGAGGGTCCGATGCCCACCGAGCTGGTCGACAACGTGGGGCGCCACCTGCGGGACCGCGGACACGAGTTCGGCACCACGACCGGGCGGCCCCGGCGCTGCGGCTGGCTCGATCTGGTCGTCCTGCGCCACGCGAGCCGCGTCAACGGAGCGCGTTGTCTGGCCCTGACGAAGATCGACGTGCTCGACGAGCTGGACGAACTCCAGGTCTGCGTCGCCTACCGCATCGGCGGCGAGGCGGTCCGCAACCTGCCGGCGGTGACGGACCGCCTGGAGGCCGCCGAGCCCGTCTACCGGAGCTTCCCCGGCTGGAAGCAGGACACGCGCGGCGTGCTCGACCGGAGCGACCTGCCGCGGGCCGCCCTCGACTACATCGACTTCCTGGAGCAGGAACTGGACGCGAGCGCGGACCTGATCTCCTCCGGCCCGAGGCGCGAGGAAACCGTCGTCAGCGGCGGCGGCCCGCTCGAGGAGTGGTTGGGCGACCGGTTCGCGACCGCCCAGGCGGCGGTCGGCGAGTAGACCGGATTCCGCCTGCGGCGGATGCCGGCGGGGACGCCGGCGCACCCAGTCCGGGCCGTCGGCGATCGGTGGGGCCGTATACTGCGCCGGGCCGTTAGCTCAGTTGGTAGAGCAGTGGACTTTTAATCCAAGGGTCGGGGGTTCGATCCCCTCACGGCCCACCACGGGTCATGCGCTTCGAGCCGGCGGCTGGCGCGGCCCGGACGACGCGGCCGCCGGCTGACGCGACTACTGGGCCGCCTGCGGCGGCAGCGGGTCGGAGGACCCGCGCACCCAGTGAACAGCGCGGGTCGGAGGACTCGCGCACCCGATGACGACCAGTGCCCACAAGCCCATAGGATCGTCTCCATGCGAATCCCATCGATGGCCCGGCTCATCCTCCTCTCCGCGTTGGCGGCAACGCTCGCACCGGTGGCGGCCATGGCCGAAGACCGCGGCGCCCTGCTCGAACGGATCGACGGACTCGTCGCGGACTCGATGGAGGCGACGCAGACGCCCGGGATCTCCGTGGCGGTCCAGTACCGCGGCGAGCTGATCCTGGCCCGCGGCTACGGACTCGCCGACATCGAGAACCGGGTGCCGGCGACGGAGCACACCGTCTACCGGATCGGTTCGGTCACCAAGCAGTTCACCGCGGCGGCCGTGATGAAGCTGGTCGAACAGGGGAAGGTCGACCTCGACGACCCGATGACGAAGTACTTCCCCGACTACCCGGTCGGCGAGTTCCGCATCACGACAGGCCAGTTGCTCGACCACACCAGCGGCATCAAGGGCTACACCGAGATGCCGGCGTTCTGGGAGCAGGGGCGGCTCGACCTCTCGCACGAGCAGATGATCGATCTGTTCTCGACCGTGCCGTACGAGTTCGAACCGGGCGACCGCTACCAGTACAACAATTCCGGCTACTACCTGGCGGGTCTGCTGGTCGAGAAGGCGAGCGGCATGACGTACGCGGAGTACCTGGAGGAGACGTTCTTCCGGCCGCTGGGGATGCGGGAGTCGCACTACCTCTACAACGACCCGATCGTGCCCGACCGCGCCGAGGGCTACCGGGTCGAGGACGGCGTCCTCCTGAACGACGAGCCGCTCTCCATGCACCTGCCGTTCGCGGCCGGAGCGCTCGGTTCCAGCGTCCTCGATCTGGTGCGCTGGATGGTGGCGCTCGGCGCCGGCGACGTGGTCGGGCCGGACGGGATCGAGGCGATGACGACCCGGCGGCGGCTTTCCCGCGGCGACGAAATCGGCTACGGCCTCGGCCTGTTCGTCGGCGAGATGGCCGGTCGCCCCAAGATCGAGCACGGCGGCGGCATCAACGGCTTCCTCAGCCAGCTCTCCTGGTATCCGGACGACGATCTGATCGTCACGGTTCTCGCCAACTGCAACTGCGGCGAACCCGGCCCTCTGGAGGCCCGGATCGCGAGGGCCGTGCTCGGAGTGGCGGAGCCGGACCACGCTCCGGTCGCGCTGGAAGAGGACGAACTGAAGCGCTACGCCGGCGTCTACGACTTCGGTCGCAGCCCGATCCCCGTGCAGGTCGAGGACGGCAAGCTCCGGATCTTCGGCAGGGACACCGTGCCGATCGGCGAGCACCGCTTCGCCGGCACCCGCGACAGGGAGCAGATCGCGATCTTCGAGGTCGATGCCGACACCGGGCGAGCCACCCACCTGCGCCTCGAACGCTGGGGCCAGGTGCAGCGCGGGCAACGGGCCGGCGACGAGCCGGAGGAGTGATCGTGAAGTACGGCGCATTCCTGGCCGCAGCTCTGCTGCTCACCGCCTGCGGTGCCACCGACGAGGACTGGCCCGTCTATCTCGGCGACCCGGGCCGGCAGCACTACAGCCCGCTCTCCTCGATCAACCGGGAGAACGTGAGCCAGCTTGAAGTCGCCTGGGTCTACGACGCGGGCGAGCCGCGCGGGGCCGGCGCCACGATGTACACCAGTCCCCTGGTCATCGACGGGGTGCTCTACGCGCTCTCGCCCCATCTCGACGCCTTCGCGCTCGACGCGGCCACGGGCGAAGAGATCTGGCGCACGGACCTCGAGCTTTCCGGCAACGCCCAGCGGGGGCTCATGTGGTGGGAGGATGGCGTCGAGCGGCGTCTCTTCTACACCCACGGCAAGGACCTGATCGGTCTCGACGCCGATGACGGCAGCCTGGTCCAGGGTTTCGGCGACGGCGGCCTGGTCGACCTGACGCCGGACGTCGACCGGGCCGGCGTCGTCTTCGTCACCGTGCCGGGGGTGGTTTTCGAAGACAAGCTGATCCTCGGCTTCTCCACGAACGAGGACGCAAACGCGTTCCCGGGATCGATCCGGGCCTTCAGCGCGGTCGACGGCAGCCTCGTCTGGCAGTTCGACACGATTCCGAAGCCCGGCGACACGGGCTCCGAGACCTGGGCCGAAGGCTCGCTCGCGCGCGCCGGCGGCGCCAACGTCTGGACCGGCATGGCGCTGGACGAGGAGCGCGGCATCCTGTTCGCGCCGACCGGGTCGGCGACTCCCGACTTCTACGGCGCGAGCCGCCTCGGCGACAACCTGTTCTCAGACGCCCTGGTCGCGGTGGACGCCCGCACGGGCGAGCTCATGTGGCACTTCCAGGTCGTCCGCCACGACCTGTGGGACAAGGACAACCCGTCCCCGCCGACCCTGGTGCAGCTCGAGCGCGACGGCCGCACGATCGACGCGGTGGCGATCACGACAAAGACGGGGCAGCTCTACGTGTTCGACCGCGAGACCGGAGAGTCGATGTACCCGATCCACGAGATCGAGACGCCGATTCGGAGCACCCTGCCGGGCGAGGCGACCTCGCCGACGCAGCCGATGTCGGAGGTGGTCATCAGCCGGCAGAACTTCGAGATCACGAACCGCACACCGGAGGCGCGCGCGTTCGTCGAGGAGCGGATCGAGGACTGGGACCTGCGGCCCTGGGCGCCGCCGAAGGTCGGCACCGTGCTCTTCACGCCGTGGTACGACGGCGGCGGCGAGTGGGGCGGTTCGGCGTTCGATCCGGCCACGAACAGCCTGATCGTGAACGCGAACGACGTCGCCGGCATCCTGGAACTCACCGAGGTGCCGGCCGGCTTCAGCCGCTACGGCACCTACGCGCTCCACTGCGGCCGTTGCCACGGGCTGAAGCTCGAAGGAACCGACATGGGCGGCCCCCTGCTCGGCGTCGGCGACCGCCTGTCCCGCGACGAGATGCGCCGGATCATCCGCGAAGGCAGCGGCCGGATGGAGGGTTTCGCGCACCTCAACCGGATCGAACTCGGCGCCATCGAGGCCTACATCCTGTCGCCCGAGCCCGAGGAGGACGAGCCGCGCGGCGAGGTCGCCTACGCGCTCGGCGGCTACGTGTACCTCCGCGACCACGAGAACCTCCCCGGCAACTCGCCGCCCTGGGGAACGCTCAACTCGATCGACCTCGCGACCGGCGAGATCGCCTGGAAGGTCCCGTTCGGCGACTACCCCTCGCACCCCGGCCTCGGCTTCGGCGCCGTGAACTACGGCGGCCCCGTGGTGACGGCGTCCGGACTCATCTTCATCGGAGCGACGCCGGACGAGATGTTCCGCGCCTACGACACGCGGAACGGCGAGATCCTGTGGGAAGCGAAGCTGTCGGCAGCAGGCTACGCGACGCCGGCCGTCTACAGCGTGGACGGCAAGCAGTACGTCGTGATCGCTGCCGGCGGCGGCCGCACCGGCGGGCCTTCCGGGGGCGAGTACATCGCGTTCAGCCTGCCGGAGTAGCTTGCGCCTGGCGACGCCACCGGCAGAAATCGCTGGCATGTGGGTCAATCTACGGCTGATTCACCCACTCGCACGCCAACGTGCCCTGGGTGCGCGGGTCTGCATCCGTGTGCCCGATGACGGGCGACGGACTGGCGCGCGGATGGCACCCCGGCGCACCCAGGGTGCGACCCTGTTCCCTGCGCGACAGCGCACCGGAACCGCCGCGAACACTCCTGGCGCTAACCGGCAAGGAGTCGCCGGGCGCGGTCCGCGATTGCCGCGGCGTTGATGCCGAGGTTCTCGACCAGGTCCCCGTAGGGCGCCGAGGCGCCGAAGCGGTCGATGCCGAGGACGTCGCCTTTCGAACCGGTCCAGCGCTCCCAGCCCAAAGTCGCAGCGGCTTCGACGGCGAGCCGGCGGCGAACGCCCGGCGGCAGCACCCGCTCGCGGTACTCCTGCGGCTGCGCGGCGAAGGCCTCCCAGGAGGGCATGCTGACTACGCGGACGGCGTGGCCTTCAGCCGAGAGCTCCGACGCGGCCTCCAGCGCGGGCGCTACCTCGGAGCCGGTGGCGATCAGGATCAGGTCGGGTTCGGCGCCGCCGTCCGCCAGGACGTAGGCGCCGCGGGCGACGCCGTCCAGTGCGCCGTCGGCGGTTGCCTCCAACACCGGGAGCTTCTGGCGGGTGAGAACGAGGGCGCAAGGGCCGTTCGTGTCGAGGGCCAGGGCCCAGGCGGCGGCGGTCTCGTTCGCGTCGGCCGGGCGGACGACGACGAGGCCCGGCACCGCGCGCAGGTGCGCCAGGTGCTCGATCGGCTGGTGCGTCGGACCGTCCTCGCCCAGGAACACGGAGTCGTGGGTGAAGACGTAGATCGCTCGGAGCTCCATCAGCGCGGCGAGGCGCAGACTCGGCTTGAGGTAGTCGAGGAAGCAGAGGAAGGTGCCGCCGTAGGGCCGGAACAGGCCGGAGAGCGCCAGACCGTTCATCGCCGCGGCCATCGCGTGTTCGCGCACGCCGAAGCGGAAGTGGCGTGTCGGCGAACCGGCGGCGTAGTCGCCCTCGCCCTCGAGCAGGGTGTTGTTCGATCCGGTCAGGTCGGCGGAGCCGCCGGCGAGTTCCGGCACCAGATCCTTGAGCGCGTTGAGCGTCACCCCGGAGGCCGAGCGGGTCGCGATGGGGCCGTCCGCCGGGCCGAAGCGCGGGAGGGCGTCGCGCCAGCCGTCCGGCAGGCCGACGGCGAGACGGCGGTCCAGCTCGGCCGCCGCCGCCGGGTACTCGTGGTGGTAGGACCCGAGAAGCTCCTGCCACTCGGCGGCCGCTTCGGACCCGAAGTCCGCGGCCGGCGCGAACGCGGCGCGCGCCGCGTCGGGCACCAGGAACTCGGGCTCCAGCGGCCAGCCGAGGGCCTCCTTCGTGGCGACCACTTCGTCCGCGCCGAGCGGCGCGCCGTGCGAGGCGGCGGTGTCCTGCTTGTTCGGGCTGCCGTAGCCGATGTGGGTGCGAACCTGGATCAGGCTCGGGCGGCCGGTTTCGGCGAGCGCCGCCTCGAAGGCAGCATCGAGAGCTTCGATGTCGTTGCCGTCCTCCACGGACAAGGTGTGCCAGCCGTACGCCCGGTAGCGCCCGAGCACGTCCTCGCTGAAGCTGAGGTCGGTCGGGCCGTCGATCGTGATCCGGTTCGCGTCGTAGAGGACGTTCAGCTTGCCGAGACCGAGGTGGCCGGCCATCGAGCAGGCCTCGGAGGCAACGCCTTCCATCAGGTCGCCGTCGGAGGCGATCACCCAGGTGCGGTGATTGAACAGGACGTGGCCCGGCCGGTTGAAGCGGACGGCCAGCAGTTGCTCCGCGATCGCCATGCCGACGGCCGCCGAGATGCCCTGGCCGAGCGGGCCGGTCGTGACCTCGACGCCCGGTGTCAGGCCGTGTTCAGGATGGCCCGGCGTCAGCGAGCCGTATTGCCGAAAGTTCCGGATCTCGTCCAGGCTCAGGTCGTAGCCGGCCAGGTGAAGGAGCCCGTAGATCAGCGCCGAGGCATGCCCGCACGAGAGGACGAAGCGGTCCCGGTTCGGCCACTGCGGATCCTCCGGCGCAAAGCGCAGGTACTTCGTCCACAGGAGCGCCGCCATCGCCGCCTGGCCCATCGGCGCGCCAGGATGGCCGCTGTTCGCCCGCTCGACCATGTCGACGGCGAGGAAGCGCAGCGTGTCCGTCGCCACGTCCAGCGGCTGACGTTCCGGCGGCCCGCCCGCCTCGGGCGTTCCGGCAGCCTCGACCTGACTCATCGACGCGTGGTTCCAGTGAGTCGTGTGCGCAGCGGACGAAGGCGTGGCGAGGGGCCGGTCAAGCGCCGCCAAGCATACACAGGCGCCGATTCGTCAGGGCCTTGAATCGAGATAGCGGTCGACCGCCTTCTCGAGCGCGGCGCTGCGCAGCCCGTTCTCCCTGGCGCGAGCGCGGGCTTCTTCCCGATCCACGCCCTTGGCGGCCGCCAGGTAGGCGTAGTACATCGCGCCGACCCGGTTGCCCGAGGCGCAGTGGACGAGCACGGGGCCCTCCGCCTTGTCCATCGCTTCGATGAAGCGGTCGAAGGTCTCGGGCAGCGCCAGCCGGTCGCCGTCGACCGGCAGGTTGAGGTAGGGCACGTCCAGGCTCTGGAGCGCCGCCGGCTCGTCGAAGCCCCTGTTCTCGCCTTCCGTCCGCAGATCGAGGACGAAGGACAGCCCGTCGGCCGCCAGCGCCTTGAGCTGATCCTCGGTCGGCTGGCCGCCGAAGAGGACGCCCGGTTCCGGGTGCTTCGCGCCCCGCAGGCCGTGGTCTTTCTGCTCGGCTGCCGCGGCCGGAGCGGCGAGGACGAGGGCCAGGGTGGAGAGGGCGGCAGCAAGGGACAGGTTACGCATGAAGACACCTCCGCCGGATGCGGGCCGGAAGGCCCGCGCACCCGGCCTTCCGCCTTCGGCGGATGCCGGCGGGGACGCCGGCCCACCCGGTTTTTGCATCAGAAGAACCCCAGTTCCAGTTTGGCGGCCTCGCTCATCATCGCCGGATTCCAGGTCGGATCCCAGACCACCTCGACCTCGGCCCCGCCGACGCCCTCGACGTCGCGCACGGTGCGCTCCACGTCGCCCGGCAGCGACTCGGCGACCGGGCAGTGCGGCGAGGTCAGGGTCATCTGCAGCTTGACGTGCGCGTTCTCGTCGATCCGCACGTCGTAGATCAGGCCGAGTTCGTAGACGTCGACGGGGATCTCCGGGTCGTAGACCGTCTTCAGGGCCTCGACGATCCGGGCGTCCAGATCGTCCATGTCGATCCCTCCGTTTCCGGGCGAAGCCGGGGAAACGCTGGTCGCCACGTCGTCCATCCCTTCGTTCCTCCTGTTGCCGTGCAGCTTGCGCAGCGTGTTCGCCGCCGCGCCGCGCAGAGAACGAGCCAAGCCCATGCAGCCTGTCCGCCGGCAGTCTACTCGGTGGTGACGGCCTGCGAATCGCCGCCTTCAAGGGCGGCCCGCAGGGCATGCCACGCGAGCGTCGCGCACTTGATCCGGACCGGGTAGTCCTTGACGCCGCTCAGGACCTCCAGCTTGCCCAGGTCGGCGCCGGCCGCCCCGTTGCCGTCGCCGGTCATCAGGGCCAGGAAGGAAGCGATCAGCGCCTCCGCCTGCGGCCGTTCGAGGCCGCGCACGGCCTCCGTCATCAGCGAGGCGGAAGCCGTCGAGATCGCGCAGCCCACGCCCTCGAAGCTCAGGCCGTCGATCAGGTCGCCGTCGGTGCGCAGGTAGACCTTGACCTGGTCGCCGCACAGCGGGTTGTAGCCCTCGGCGCAGGCCGACACAGGTTCCAGCGCTCCGAAGTTCCGGGGCGCGCGGTAGTGGTCGAGGATGACCTGCTGGTAGAGATCGCGGAGATCGGACATACCGCCCCTCAACCGAAGATCCGCCGCACTTCGTGCAGGCCGGAAACGAGACGGTCGACTTCCTCGTGCGTGTTGTACAGCCCGAACGAGGCCCGCACGGTGGCCGGGACGCCGAGCCGGACCATCAGCGGCTGCGCGCAGTGGTGGCCGGCGCGGATGGCGATTCCCTGCTCGTCGAGGATCGTTGCCACATCGTGGGGATGGGCGCCGTCGACCGCCAGCGACACGACGGCGGCCCCGGCCGGCCCGCCGCCTGGGTGCCCCAGCACCCGCACCCAGGGGAGATCGCCCAGTCGTCCCAGAGTGTGGGAGAGAAGCTCCCGCTCGTGCCGCTCGATCCGCTCCAGGCCGATCGACTCCAGGAATTCGACCGCGACGCCGAGCCCGATCGCCGGCGCGATGGCGGGGGTTCCCGCTTCGAACCGGTGCGGCGGGGCCGCGTACTCGGTGCGCTTGAAGGTGACCCGCGTGATCATCGCGCCGCCGCCGTGGTACGGCGGCATCGTCGCGAGCAGGTCGCGCCGGCCCCAGAGGACGCCGATGCCGCCGGGGCCGTACATCTTGTGGCCGGAGAAGGCGTAGAAGTCGCAGCCGAGCGCGGCGACGTCCACCGCCATGTGGGGGACCGCCTGGGCGCCGTCGACGACCACGGCCGCGTCCGAGCGCTTGCGCGTCAGCTCGACGATGGCGGGAATGTCGTTCACCGTGCCGAGCGCGTTCGAGACGTGGGCCACCGCGACGACCTTCGTCCGCTCGCCGATCAGCCCGGCCATCGCGCCGACATCCAGCTCGCCGTCATCGCCGATCGGGGCCGCCCGCACCCGGGCGCCGGTCCGCTCGCAGGCGAGTTGCCAGGGGACGATGTTCGAGTGGTGCTCCATCTCGGTCAGCAGCACCTCGTCGCCGGGCCGAAGGTGCGGCCGGCCGTAGCTCTGGGCGACCAGGTTGAGGCTCTCCGTCGTGCCGCGGGTGAAGACGACCTCGTGGCTGTCCGGGGCGCCGATGAAGCGCGCGACCTTGCCGCGCGCCGCCTCGTACGCGTCGGTCGACTTCTCGGACAGCGCGTGGACGCCGCGGTGGGCGTTCGCGTAGTAGGTCCGGTAGCACTCGCTGACCGCTTCGATGACGACTTCCGGCCGCTGCGCGCTGGCGGCGTTGTCGAGGTAGACGAGCCGGTGGCCGTGGACGTCCTGCCGGAGGATGGGGAAGGACTCGCGCAGGCGGTCGACCTCCAGCGGCTCGGCCGCCGCCGGCCGCTCGCGCTCGGCCAGGGACGCCGGCGCCGTCATCGACCCGCTCGTGCGCCCGCGCCGCCCGGGCCGTCGCCGCCGCGGCCGCCGCTCCGGCCACTCCCCGGACCGCCGTTCAGGCTCGCCCGCAGCCGGGCTTCCAGATCCTGCCGGAGCGGCTCGAACGGAGTCTTCTCGACCAGCTCCCGCGCGAACGCGTAGACCAGCATCCGGTAGGCCTCGTCGCGGCGGATGCCGCGCGCGCGCAAGTAGAAGAGCGCGTCCTCGTCGAGGCGGCCGATCGTCGAACCGTGGGTGCAGCGCACGTCGTCGGCGAAGATCTCGAGCTGCGGGTTGCTGTTGGCGAGCGCGGATCCGGACAGCAGCAGGTTGCGGTTCGTCTGCTTGGCGTCGGTCTTCTGCGCCGGCTTGTGTACGTAGATGCGGCCGTTGAACACCGAGCGCGCCCGGCCGGCGAGCACACCCTTGTAGAGCTGATGGCTCGTCGTGTGCGGCTGCCGGTGCTCGACGCGCATGTGGTTGTCCACGAACCGGGACCCGTCGACGACGTAGAGGCCGTCCAGGATGCAGTCCGCGCCCTCGCCGTCCAGAAGCGCCACCGTGTCGTTGCGCACCAGGCCGCCGCCGAAGGCCAGCGACGAGGAGTCGAAGCGCGCCGCGCGCGCGAGCCGGGCGTGCTGGAAGCCGAGGTGGAACGCGTCCGCCGCGTCGGCCTGTAGCCGCGTGTGCCGCAGCACCGATCCGGCCTCGCAGACGAACTCCGCCGCCGGACAGACGAAGTAGCCGCCGGCGGCCGGACCGGCGGCGAAGGTCTCGACGATCGAGGCCTGGCTGTTCTCACCCGCGACCACCAGCAGACGCGGGAAGCTGACCTCGATGGCGGCGGGGCCGCCTTCGCCGGCCGAGTCGCCGGCCGATCTGCCCGCCGGCGCCGGCGCGCTGATCCAAAGGACCTGGATGGGCCGTTCGACGACGGCGCCCGCCGGGATGACGAGCGCCGCGCCGTCTTCGAACAGGCCGGTGTTGAGAGCCGCGAAGGCGTGAACGCCGGCGTCCGCGCTGCAGGAGGCCCGGCCGTCGACGCTCGCCGCCAGGTGTTCCAGGACGACATCGCCGGCAGTCCCGGCGGCGCCGCCCGCGGCCGAGAGCCCGGCCAGCGGCACGGCCGCGATTCCCTCCGGCAGCGCCGAGGCCGCCGGCGCGAAGCGGCCGTTGACGAAGACCATGCGGCGGCAGTCCTCGTAGAGCAGCGCCGCGGCCGCCTCGACCGGCAGGCCCCCCGGCGCCGGCGACGCCACGGCCGGCGGGCGTCGAAGCAGCGGGCCCAGGTTCGTCTGCCGCCATTCCTCGTCGCGGGAGGTCGGGAAGCCGGCCTCCTCGAATCGCCCGATCGCCTCCCGCCGCCGCGCCACGAGGACCGCGGCCTCGCCGTCGCGGTGAGCGCGGAGATCCAGGTAGGGCGCGATGGAACGGCCGCTGGCGACGGTCACCGCTTCAGTCTCCGGAGGAACCGTCGCTCAGGCCGGCGTAGCCCTTCTCCTCGAGCTCGTGCGCCAGCCCGCTGCCGCCCGAGCGCACGATGCGCCCGTCCTGCAGCACGTGGACGCGGTCGGGCACGATGTAGTTCAGGAGCCGCTGGTAGTGGGTGATCACGACGAACGCGCGATCCTCCCTCCGCAGCGCGTTGACGCCGGCCGCGACGGTCTTCAGCGCGTCGATGTCGAGCCCGGAGTCCGTCTCGTCGAGCACGGCGAGCCTCGGCTCGAGCACCGCCATCTGGAGGATCTCGTTCCGCTTCTTCTCGCCGCCCGAGAAGCCCTCGTTGACCGGGCGCCGAAGCAGCGCCTCGTCCACGTCGACCAGCTTCGCGCGCTCGCGCAGCAACTGGAGGAAGTCCATCGCGTCGAGCTCCGCCTCGCCCCGGGCCTTGCGCACCGCGTTGACGGCCGCCTTGAGGAAGTAGCTGTTGCCGACGCCGGGGATCTCGACCGGGTACTGGAAGGCAAGGAAGAGGCCGGCGTGGGCCCGCTCTTCGGGCGCCATCTCGCTCAGGTCCTCGCCGTCGAGCTCCAGCGAGCCCGCGGTGACCTCGTAGTCCTCCTTCCCCGCGAGAACCTGAGCCAACGTGCTCTTGCCCGAGCCGTTCGGCCCCATCACCGCGTGAACCTCGCCGGCGCGCACTTCGAGGTCCACGCCCTTCAGGATTTCCTGTTCTTCGACCTTCGCGTGAAGGTCCATCACCCTCAGCATCTTGTTGACACTCCGTACGGCGGCAGCGAGGCCGCTTGCGGTTCCGGCAGCATCCGGCGTCCCTCAGAGGGGTCAGCCGACGCTGCCCTCGAGGCTGACCTCGAGCAGCTTCTGTGCCTCCACGGCGAACTCCATCGGGAGTTCGCGGAACACTTCCTTGCAGAACCCGTTGACGATCATGGAAACGGCATCCTCGGTATCGATGCCGCGCTGGTTGCAGTAGAAGATCTGGTCTTCGCCGATCTTCGACGTCGACGCCTCGTGCTCCATCTGGGCGGTGGGATTGGCGACGTCGATGTAGGGGAACGTATGTGCTCCGCAGCGGTCGCCGATCAGCATCGAGTCGCACTGCGAGAAGTTTCTGGCGTCCTCGGCCGAGCGGAGGATCCGCACCGACCCGCGGTAGGTGTTCTGGCCCTCGCCGGCGGAGATCCCCTTGGAGACGATCGTGCTCGACGTGCGCTTGCCGACGTGGACCATCTTGGTCCCCGTGTCGGCCTGCTGGCGGTTGTTCGACACCGCCACCGAGTAGAACTCGCCCACCGAGTCGTCGCCCCGGAGGATGCAGCTCGGGTACTTCCAGGTCACCGCCGAACCGGTCTCGACCTGGGTCCAGGAGATCTTGCTGCGCCGGCCTTCGCAGAGGCCGCGCTTGGTCACGAAGTTGTAGATGCCGCCCACGCCCTGCTTGTCGCCCGGGTACCAGTTCTGGACCGTGGAGTACTTGATCTGCGCGTCCTCGTGCGCCACCAGCTCGACCACGGCCGCGTGCAACTGGTTCTCGTCGCGCATCGGCGCGGTGCAGCCTTCGAGGTAGCTGACGTAGCTGCCCTCGTCGGCGACGATCAGGGTGCGCTCGAACTGGCCCGTGTTCATCGCGTTGATGCGGAAGTACGTGGAGAGCTCCATCGGGCAGCGCACGCCCTTCGGGATGTAGACGAAGGAGCCGTCCGAGAACACGGCCGAGTTGAGCGCCGCGAAGAAGTTGTCCCGCCGGGGCACGACCGTGCCGAGGTACTTCTTCACGAGTTCCGGATGGTCCTGGACCGCCTCGGAGAAGGAGCAGAAGATGACGCCGAGCTCGGCCAGCTTCTCGCGGAAGGTGGTCGCCACGGAGACGCTGTCGAACACCGCGTCGACCGCCACGCCCGCCAGCATCTCCTGCTCCTTGAGCGGGATGCCGAGCTTCTCGTAGGTGGCGAGAATCTCGGGATCGATCTCGTCGAGGCTCTTCGGCCGGTCGTCGTCGCTCTTCGGCGCGGCGTAGTAGCAGATGGACTGGTAGTCGATCGGCTCGTAGCGAACGTTCGCCCACGTCGGTTCGGACATCTTGAGCCAGCCCCGGTAGGCCTGAAGCCGCCAGTCGAGCAGCCACTGCGGCTCGTTCTTCTTCGCCGAGATGAAGGCGACGATCTCCTCGTTCAGGCCCGGGGGCGCCGTGTCCTGCTCGACGTCGGTGACGAAGCCGTACTCGTAGTCGCGCTCGGCGAGCGCTTCGATGGTGTCCGCGGCGGTCGGCATCAGGAACTGCTCCCGAGGGGAATCAGGGGTTCGGCGGCGCGGCCGACCGCACCGGCCATGAAGTCGGGACGGGCCATCTCGGCGATCGTGATGTCCTCCAGCGCCCCGCGCACGGCGCGGTCGATCCTCAGCCAGTTGTCGCGGACCCGGCAGAACGCCTCGTACGAACACTCGTGCTCCGAGTGCTCGCTGCACTCGGTCAGGGCGATGGGCCCCTCGAGCGCGAAGATCACGTGCGCGACGCTGATCTCGGCCGCCGAACGGGCGAGTTCGTAGCCGCCGTGTACGCCGCGGTGAGACACCAGCAGGCCGGCCCGGGCGAGCAGCTTGAGGATCTTGCTGACCATCGGCGCCGGCAGGTGCGTCTGCACCGCCAGTTCGGCGGCGGCGGCACGGCCCGTCGATGCGAGCTGGGTCATCAGAACGATCCCGTAGTCGGCTTGCTTGGTGAGTCGGATCATGACGATGGACGACCGGACAGCCCAGCACGGCGGCGGGGGAAACCGAGGCCGGCAGCGTGATGCCCTCTGAACGGTTCGGCGGCGCCGCCCAACCGGGACCCGAATAGTCCCGATTCGGAGAGTAGCACGGGAAGGCGGCGTGTCAATCACGGCCGAACGACGTTGCGCCAGCAGAGCACGGCCTGCCCTGCAGCGAATGTGCTACCGTGTGCGTCACCATGACTGAGCCAGCCTTGAAGACGTCCAGGGTCGGCATCCGGGAACTGCGACAGAACCTGAGCGTGTACGTCCGCCGGATTCGCCGCGGCGAGCGCTTCGAGGTCACGGATCGCGGCCGCCCGGTGGGCCTGCTGCTGCCGTTCCCGAAGAAGATGTCGCCGCTGGAACGCCTGATCGCCGAGGGCCGCGCGACCAGGCCGAAGGGGAGTCTCCTGGATCTGCCGCCGCCAAGGGGCGAAGTCTCGACGAAGGCGAGCGAGGCGTTGCTCGCGGACCGCGAAGACCGGCTCTGAGCGGGCGTGATCTACCTGGACTCCTCCGCGATCGTCAAGCTCGTCCTGCCTGAGCCGGAATCGGCCGCCCTTCGCGACTATCTGGCGAGCGACGAAGACCACGTATCGAGCGGCCTCGCGCACGTCGAAGTGCAGCGAACGGTGCGGCGGGTCGACGACACGGAAGAGAGGCGTCGAGACGCGGAGCGCGTGCTCGCCCGGGTCTCCCTCATGGACATGGCCGCGCCGATCCTTGCGCGGGCGGCGGCGCTCGATCCGCCCGGCCTGCGCAGCCTGGACGCCATCCACCTGGCGACCGCGCTCTCCCTGGACGGTCTCGACGCCGTGGTCACCTACGACCGCCGCCTCGCGGAGGCGGCAACGAAAGCCGGTCTCGCCGTCGAGTCTCCGGCCTGAAGACCGCAGCCGCCCATAGAACGTGCATTGGTTCCAGACACTCGTCCTGATCTGGTGCGGGCTGACAGTGCCGGTGCTGGTCTACGGCCTGGTGGGCAAGGACCGGACCGGGCGGGTGGGCGGCCGCGCCTGGGGACCGAACATCGACCCGCGCTGGGGCTGGCTCTTCATGGAACTGTCGGCTCTGGCGGTGTTCCCGGCGGTCTACGTAGCCGCCGGGGAGCGTCACAGGGTCGGCGACGTCCTGGTCGCCCTGTGGCTGGCGCACTACGTCCATCGCACCCTGGTGTGGCCGTTCATCGTCCAGCGTCAGGCGAGGCCGTTCCCGGCGGTCACGGCCGCCTCGGGCTTCGCGTTCAACCTCGTCAACGGCGTTCTTCTGGGCTGGTTCATGGCCCGGTTCGCCGACTATCCGAGCGGCTGGTTCTCCGACCCGCGCTTCCTGGCCGGCGCCGCCCTGTTCGTCATCGGAGCAGTCCTCAACGTCTCCTCCGACTACCGCCTGTCGTCGCTGCGGGCCAAGGCCTCGGGAGGGGCCGTTCTGCCGCGGGGCGGCACCTTCAAGTACGTATCGTGCCCCAATCTGGCGGGCGAGATCGTCGAATGGACCGGCTTCGCGCTCATGAGCTGGTCGCTGCCGGGCCTGGCGTTCGCGCTGTGGACCGCCGCGAACCTGGTGCCGCGCGCGCTATGGCGGCACCGCTGGTACCGGGAGAGGTTCCCGGACTACCCGGCGAACCGGCGAGCGGTCATCCCCGGAATCCTGTGATCACCGGTTGCGCCCGGCCGGCTCCGCTCGGCCTGTCTCCTCGGCCCTACCCCTCCTTCTCCCCGCCGGAAGCCGGCGCCAGACGTTCCCCGGCCCGGCTGTCGCTGAGCAGCACGGCGACCCAGCGGAACTCCTCCGTGTTCTCCAGCAGGATCTTGACCACCATCGTCAGCGGCACGGACAGCAGCATCCCGATCGGGCCCCACACCCAGCCCCAGAAGACGAGCGAGAGGACGACCACCAGGGTCGAGAGGCCGAGCCGCCGGCCGAGGAGGGGCGGTTCGATGAAGTTGCCGATCACCATGTTGACGACCAGGTAGCCGAGCGCGACGAGGAGCCCGCGGCCGACGCCGATCTCGACCATGGCCAGAAGGGTGGTCGGCACGGCGGCGATGATCGAGCCCAGGTTCGGGATGAAGTTCAGCACGAAGGCCACGAGGCCCCAGAAGACCGCGAACTCGACGCCCAGCACGCCGACCCAGACGCCGATCAGCAGGCCGGTGGCCAGGCTGATCACGGTCTTGATCCCCATGTAGTGCTGGATCTCGTGCATGGCGCGCGAGAAGCGGGCCTCGGCGGCGGCGCTGCCGAACGCCGCCCGCACCTTGGGGCCGAAGGTTGCCGCCTCGAACAGTGTGAAGATGACGATCAGCGAGATGACCAGGAAGGACGACAGGGCGGCCGTCGTCGTGCGCAGGGTCCGGTTGACGAAGTCGACCAGGAAGCCCGGCTCGAAGCGGGCGAACAGCGCCTGCGAGAGGGAGGTCTCGCCGCCGGCCGCCGACCCCGGGACGTCGGCGGACAGCGAGTCGGCCGGCGCTTCCGATGCCGCGGCGTCCCCGGACGACGGGTCGGTCGGCGCCTCGCCGTCGACCGCCGCGCCGCCCGCGCCCTGGACCGCGGCGCCGCCTGCGCCCTCGACCGCCGTGCCGCCTGCGCGCCCGCCCGCGGTTGCGCCCGCGCCCTCGACCGTCGATTCGGCCAGCCAACTGGCGAGCGGGACGCCGCGGCGCTCCAGCCATTCGCCGCCTTCGTCGATCGAGTTGGACAGAGTGGACTGGACGTCGTCCATCTTGCCCGCGAACTGGTTGGCCGTAGTGCCGACCAGGTAGCCCGCGAGGGCGAGAATCAGCAGGTCCACCATGATCGTGCCGAGGACCGCCACGATCATCGGCAGCCGGCGCTGCAGCCAGGTCAGGAGCGGCAGGCTGATCGCGGCGATGAAGATCGCGACCAGGAAGGGGATCATGATGGACGACGCGGCCCGCAGGCCGGCGACCAGCACGACGACGCACGCGGCGACGACCAGGATCCGGACCGGCGTCCCGTAGGCGCGGATCGGTTCGTCGGGGTTCGCGGCCATGGTGCGATTCGGAGTGTAGCCGCCGAGCGGGCCGCCAAAGCGGTCCGCCGGGTGCGCGGGTCTTCCGACCCGCCCTCCGGGCGGCGCCGCGGAGCGGCGTAGCCCGGACAAGCAGGCCGCCGGCCGAAGGCCGGCGACGATGTCGGCGCGGGCTCCAGAGCGGAGCCGGCCTGACGGCCGGCGCGTTCTTCCGGCCGCCTTCGGCGGCAGCGGGTCGGAAGACCCGCGCACCCGGCGGTCAGGCGGTGGCGGCGCGGTGGTCTTCCACCAGGCCGTCGACGACCGCCGGCTCGGCCAGCGTCGTCGTATCGCCGAGGTCGTCGTACTCGCCGGCGGCGATCTTGCGCAGCACGCGGCGCATGATCTTGCCGGAGCGGGTCTTCGGCAGGCCGGCGGCGACGTGGATGCGGTCGGGCGTGGCGATCGGTCCGATCACGGTACGGACCTGCTGGCGCAGTTCGGCCACCAGTTCGGCCCGGTCCCGGCTCTCCGCCTCCGGCACGATCAGGACGTAGGCGTAGATGCCGACGCCCTTGATCTCGTGCGGGCAGCCGACCACGGCGGCTTCCGCCACCGCCTCGTGCGCCACCAGGGCGCTCTCGATCTCGGCCGTGCCCAGCCGGTGCCCGGACACGTTCAGCACGTCGTCCACCCGGCCGGTGATCCAGTAGTAGCCGTTCTCGTCCCGGCGGCAGCCGTCGCCGGTGAAGTACATGCCGGGATAGGTGCTGAAGTAGGTCTCGACGAAGCGCTGGTGGTCGCCGTAGATGGTCCGCGCCTGCCCGGGCCAGGAGCGCTTGAGGCACAGGTTGCCGCTCCGGTCGTTCCCCTCGAGCTCCTTGCCGTCGGCGTCCACCAGCACCGGCTCGATGCCGAAGAAGGGCAGCGTCGCCGAGCCGGCCACCAGCGGCGTGGCGCCCGGCAGCGGCGTGATCAGGATGCCGCCGGTCTCCGTCTGCCACCAGGTGTCGACGACCGGACACTGGCCGTCCCCGACCACGTCGTGGTACCAGTTCCACACCTCGGGGTTGATCGGTTCGCCCACCGAGCCGAGCACCCGCAGCGAACCCCGGTCGTACGCCGTAACCCACCGGTCGCCCTCGCGGGCGATCGCCCGCAGCGCGGTCGGCGCTGTGTAGAAGAGGGTCACGCCCAGGTCGTCCACCACCTGCCAGTAGCGGCCGGGATCGGGGTAGGTCGGCACCGACTCGAACATGACGCTGGTCGCGCCGTTGGCCAGCGGGCCGTAGACGATGTAGCTGTGGCCGGTTACCCAGCCGATGTCGGCGGCGCAGAAGTGGATGTCGTCGTCGTGGTGGTCGAAGATCAGCCGGTGGGTCATCGAGGCGTACAGCAGATAGCCGCCGGTGGTGTGGAGCACCCCCTTCGGCTTGCCGGTCGAGCCGCTGGTGTAGAGCACGAAGAGCGGCGCCTCCGCGTCGAGCCGCGCCGCCGGCGCCGTGGCCCGCTGCTTCGCCGTCTCCTCGTGGAGCCACAGGTCGCGGCCCGGCGTCATCGGCACTTCCGTATCCGTGCGCCGCGCGACCAGCATGTGCTCGACCAGGTCCAGGCCCTCGATGGCCCGGTCGCAGGTCGCCTTGAGCGGGATCGTCCGGCCGCCGCGCAGGCCCTCGTTCGCGGTCACCAGCAGCCGGCAACCGGCGTCGACGATCCGCTCGCGCAGGCTGTCGGCCGAGAAGCCGGCGAAGACCACCGAATGCACCGCGCCGATCCGCGCGCAGGCCAGCATCGTGTAGGCCAGCTCCGGGATCATCGGCAGGTAGATGCACACCCGGTCGCCCTCGCCGATTCCGAGCGAGGTCAGCACGTTGGCGACCCGGCAGACGTTCCGCTTCAGCTCCCGGTAGCTGATCCGGCGATAGCGACCGGGCTCGTCCTCGACCCAGATCAGGGCCGTCTTGTCGGGTCGGGCGGCGGCGTGGCGGTCGACGCAGTTCGTGCAGGCGTTCAGCACGCCGTCCTCGAACCAGGCGAAGTCGACGGCGTCGAAGTCCCAGCGCCCCGCCGACCGCGGCTCGGTGAACCAGTCGAGCGAGCGGGTCTGTTCGAGCCAGAAGCCGTCCGGATCCTCGATCGACCGCCGGTAGAGCTCGCGGTAGGCCTCCAGGCCGTCGACGTGGGCGCGGCCGCTTTCCGCGATGGCGGTCTTGACGGGGATCATCCGGCTCTCCTTGACGGCTTCTCGACGATGCCTAGACCGCCACGCGCGGCGCAGCCGACCGCACGGCCTCCGAGGCGGCGCAGCCCAGACTCTCGAAGTTCTCGGTGAACATGCCGGCCAGACGGCGCGCGTACCGGTCGTACGCCTGCGGATCGCTCCAGCCCCGCCGCGGATCGAGCACCTCGCCCGGAACGCCGTCGAGCGCCGCGGGATAGGCGAGGCCGAAGACCGGATGGGTCCGCATCGGCACGTCCGCGAGGCTGCCGTCGAGCGCCGCGTGGATCATCCGCCGCGTGTACGCCAGCTTGATCCGGCTGCCCTGGCCGTACGGTCCCCTGGTCCATCCGGTGTTGACGAGCCAGACGTCCACGCCGTGGCGCCGCACCTTCTCGCCCAGAAGCTCCGCGTAGGCCGACGCCGGCAGCGGCATGAAGGGCGCGCCGAAACAGGCGCTGAAGGTCGCCGACGGCTTGGTGACGCCGCGCTCGGTACCGGCGACCTTCGCCGTGTAGCCCGAGAGGAAGTGGTACATCGCCTGCGACTCGTCGAGGCGGCTGATCGGCGGCAGCACGCCGAAGGCGTCGCAGGTCAGGAAGACGATCGCCCGCGGATGCCCGGCGACGCCGCCGACATCGACGTGCTCCAGGTGGCCGAGGGGATAGCTGGCGCGGGTGTTCTCGGTCAGCGAGTCGTCGTCGAGGTCGAGCTCCCGCGTCTCCGGATCGAAGACGACGTTCTCGAGCACGGTCCCGAAGCGCCGGGTGGTGGCGTAGATCTCGGGTTCCCCCTCGGGGTCGAGCCGGATGACCTTGGCGTAGCAGCCGCCCTCGATGTTGAAGATGCCGCGGTCGGACCAGCCGTGCTCGTCGTCGCCGATGAGCGTTCGCTCCGGATCGGCCGAGAGGGTCGTCTTGCCTGTGCCGGAGAGGCCGAAGAACAGGGCGCAGTCCGAAGGGTCCGCGCCGTAGTTCGCGCTGCAGTGCATGCTCAGCACGCCGCGCTGCGGCATCAGGAAGTTCATCACGCTGAACATCGACTTCTTCATCTCGCCGGCGTACTCGCTGCCCCCGATCAGGGTCAGATGCCGCTCCAGGTCGAGGGCGATGAAGGTTGTGCTGGCCGTGCCGTCGGTCTCCGGATCCGCGACGACGCTCGGGATGTCGACCACCGTGTAGTCGGGCACAAAGCCCTCCAGCTCCGCGTCGTCGGTTGCGCGCAGGAACATGTTCCGGGCGAACAGGCTGTGCCAGGCGCGCTCGCCGATCACGCGCACCTTCAGGCGACAGGTCGGATCGGCGCCGGCGAAGCCGTCGAACACGAACAGGTCCCGGTTCGCGGCCGCGGCCAGCATCTTCCGGTGGAGGCGGTCGAAACGCTCCGGGTCGAGGGGCTTGTTCACCGGCCCCCAGTCCACCAGGTCGGCCGACGGCGCGCGGCGCACGACGAACCGGTCGTTCGGAGACCGCCCCGTGTGCTCTCCGGTCGACGCGACCAGCGGCCCTTCCGCGGCGATGGCGGCCTCGCCGCGCCGGACCGCTTCCTCGTAGAGCCGGGCCACGCTCAGCCGCCGGTGGACGGCGCGCCGATTGGCTGACAGGAACTCCTCGGAAACCTCGACCATCTCAACTACCTCGCCACGGTCGAGCGCGAGCAGCGGTCCCGCCTCACCGTCCGGGCCACAAGCAGTGGCTCCTCGGGAGGGATTCGAACCCCCAACATTTCGGTTAACAGCCGAACGCTCTACCGTTGAGCTACCGAGGAAGAATCCGCCTCAAGGCAAAGGGCGGCGGGCGACACGGAGAGCATCTTAGGGAGGCTTCAAGCCGACTGTCAAACCGTCCCGGACGGCCGCTACAGGCGGTTCCGGTAGGGCTGCAACTGCCTTGCCCGGCTGGGCCGGCGCAGCTTGCGGAGCGCCTTCGACTCGATCTGCCGGATCCGCTCGCGGGTCACGTTGAACGAACGCCCGACGTCATCGAGCGTCGTCTCGGCGCCGTCGCCGACGCCGAAGCGCATGCGGAGCACGAGTTCCTCGCGCGGGCTGAGAGTCTGGAGCACCGCCGCTGTCTGCTCGCTCAGGTTCTTCGTGAGCACCGCGTCGAGCGGCGAGACGGCCTTCGTGTCCTCGATGAAGTCGCCGAGCGAGGAGTCCGCCTCCTCGCCGATCGGCGTCTCGAGCGAGATCGGATCCTGGGCGATCTTCATGATCTCGCGGACGTGCGACGGCGACATGTCCATCTGCTCCGCGATCTCGGCGACGGTGGGCTCGCGGCCCAGCTCCTGGACCATGGCCCGGCTGGTGCGGGTGAGCTTGTTGATCGTGTCGATCATGTGGACCGGAATGCGGATCGTCCTTGCCTGGTCGGCGATCGCCCGGGTGATCGCCTGGCGGATCCACCAGGTCGCGTAGGTCGAGAACTTGTAGCCCCGCCGGTACTCGAACTTCTCGACCGCGCGGATCAGGCCGATGTTGCCGTCCTGGATCAGGTCGAGGAGCTGCAGGCCGCGGTTCGCGTACTTCTTGGCGATCGACACCACGAGACGAAGGTTCGCCAGGATCATCTCGGAGCGCGCCTGCTCGCAGACGGCCTCGCCCCGCCGCACCTTGCTCAGCGTCGCGGTGACCTGCGCCAGCGTCGTGCCGTAGCGCTCTTCCGCCGCCCGCAGGCGTTCCCGGTACTTCACGATCCGGCGCCGCTGCAGCGCGCCGAGCTCCGAGTCGCGCTCGCGGTCGAGCGCGATCTGCGCCCGGCGGATGTCCCGGTCGTGACGCGAGATCTCGGCGTAGATCTGCTTCAGGATCTCGACCAGGCGGCCGCGCGTCTGGGCCGTCAGTTCGATCGAGCGGATCTGCTCGGTGATCCTGCCGGCGGTGCGGTCGATCTCGCGGTCGATCTCCGCGAACCGGTCGCCGCCGGGCCGGCAACGGTCCCGCTGGCGGCGCAGGCGGCGGACACGGCGGTCGAGATCCTCGATCGCCTGGAAGATGCCCAGGTTCTTCGCGATGCGGTCCATGGCCGGCTGGTCCAGGCGGGCGCCGCCGTCGGTCAGGAGTTCCCGCATCATGCGGCGGTCGCGCCGGGCCAGTTCGTTGATCCGCAGCAGCTCGCGCAGGACGACCGGGTTGTCGCAGAGCGCCTCGAACACGATCCACTCGCCGCGCTCGATCCGTTTGGCGATCTCTACCTCGCCTTCCCGGTCGAGCAGGGCGACCCGCCCCATCTCCCGCAGGTAGACGCGGACCGGATCCGTGGTGCGGTCGAGGTGCGCGGGAACGGCGGGCGCCGGCTCGCTCCGTTCGACGCCGCCGATCGGCGGCAGGGGATCGGAGTCGACGACGTTGACGAACGTCTCCGGGCGGCCGATCACGCCGGTCCCCATCGACCTCAGGCGCGACCGGACCTCGCTCATGTCCCGCGGCTCGGCAAGCAGGTCGTCCGGCAGCCGCGTCTCGATCTCGTCCTGCAGCAGGTAGCCCTTCTCGCGGCCGAGGTTGAAGACGCCGCGCACCGAGCTGTGGCGTTGCTCGATCCCTCCGGCGTCGGCAGCGGCGGTGTTCAGGGGCACGACACCTCCTCAGCGCTCCGGCCGCCCGTAGATCTCCCGGCTGAGCTGCTGCTTCTCCTCGATCATCCGGTGCAGGGTCTCCATGTCGCCTTCACGCTGTGCGCGCTTGATCTCCTCCGCGAGCAGGTCGCGCCGCTGTTTGGCGAACCGCCGGCCGAGTTCGGCGAGACTGACCCGAAGCGATTCCGAGTCCCATTCCGATTCAGCGTCCGATTCCGATTCCGATTCCGAGAAGGCAGACGACCGTTGTAACAAAAGCCCGGCGATCCGGTCAACAGGTCGACCGGTCTCGTCGTCGGCGCCGCCGCGGCGGGCGAGGACGTCCACCAGGGCGCCGGTGTCGATCCGTTCCGCGCCGGCCCGCGCCTGCACGCGCATGGCGCCGTAGATCACCCGGAGGGCCGGGTCGAAGAACGCGTCCGGTTCGGGCCAGTCCACGCCATCGAGCGCGGGGGCGGCGGCGATCAGCCGCAGCACCTGTTCCTCGATCGACGAGGTGTCCGGCGGGCGCGGAGCCGGCGCCGGGCGGGCCGAGTCCTCCGCGGGCGGGCGCTCGGCGGCCGCGGCCGACTCGCGCAGCAGCACCTCGACCTTGACCCCGAGGCGCTCGGCGGCGGTCTCGAAGTAGCCCCTCTTCACGATCGGGTCGCCGACCCGGTCGATCAGCGTCCGCACCCGCGCGGCCTCGCGCGCCCGCAGCCGGGGGTCGAGTTCGCCGCGGCTGGGCAGCTCGTCGATCTCGAGCGCCACCGCGTCCCGGGCGTCGGCGACCGTGCCGCGGACGGCCTCCGGCCCCTCGTCGAGCCGCAGGGAATCCGGATCCTGGCCGGCCGGAAAGCGGGCGCGGCGGACGTCGAGCCCGGCCTCGAGCATCAGCGCCGCCGCCTTGCGCGCCGCCTCAATGCCGGCGCGGTCGCCGTCGTAGCCCAGGATCACTTCGTCCGTGTAGCGGGACAGGAGCTTCACCTGCTGCCCGGTGAGCGCGGTGCCCATGCTCGCGACCGCCCAGTCGATGCCGGACGCCGCCGCCCCCAGGACGTCGAAGTAGCCCTCGACCAGCAGCGCCCGGCCCTGCTCGCGGATGCCGCGGCGCGCGGAGTCGAGTCCGTAGAGCAGGACGCCCTTGCGGAAGTGGTCCGTCTCGTTCGTGTTGACGTACTTGGCCTGGTCGTCGCCGAGGGTGCGCCCGCCGAAGGCCAGCAGGCGGCCGGAGGGCGAGCGAATGGGGAACATCAGCCGGTTGCGGAACCGGTCGTAGGGACGGTCCGGCGCCTTCGGGCTGCGGGCGATCAGCCCGGCGGCTTCAAGGTCGGGAACCGGGATGCGCCGGCCCAGATCCTCGATCATCGTCCGCCAGTCGTCGGGCGCGTAGCCGATGCCGAAGCGGGCGACGAGTTCCGGCGGCGCCTTGCGCCGGCGGAGGTACTGCTGAGGCAGGGCCTCCGTCCTGAGCTTCGCCCGGAAGAAGTCGTAGGCGGCGTCGAGCGCGGCCTGAATGCGCTCGGAGCGGTCGCGGCGGGCGTCGGCTTCCGGGCCGGACGCCCGCCGCAGGGGGATCCCGTAGCGATCGGCCATGTGCTCGACGGCGGTGGCGAAGGTGTCGCCCGTGAGTTCCATGTGCAGCTTGAGGGCGTCGCCGCCGGCGCCGCAGCCGAAGCAGTAGTAGAGCTTGCGCTCGGGGTCGAGCGAAAGCGACGGCGTCTTCTCCTTGTGGAAGGGGCAGAGCGCCACGAAGCGCTGGCCGCGGCGCTCGACCTTCGTGTGCTCGCTGGCGAGGTCGATGATGTCGATCGCCTCGCGCACGGCGTCCAGCGCCTCGTCGGTGAAGCCGGACTGCGGTTGCACGACCGGTCATCCTACAGCGGCGGACGACGGGTTGGCGCCGGGCGGCGATGGCGGTGGACGTACCCGCCCGTCCTGGGTCAGGAGGGGTCCGCGCCCAGCTGACGCGCGCGCTCGAGAGGAGAAGGGAGGGGTTGCGCTTGCTCCGCTTCACTCGCTCCGGTTCGGTGGCGGTGAGTGCTACGTTGTCGGCCGTCGCTCGTTCAGAGGCACCTGGGCGCGGACCCCTCCTGACCCGACTGGGCTGGACGTCGGTGCCTGGGACCAGGCACGGGATCTCCGACAGGCTGGGCGGCATCAGGAATGTTCGCAGCCGCAGGGCTGCGCTGTCGCGCAGGGAACCGACCGTTTGCTGGGTGCGCGGGTCTTCTGACCCGCTACCGGCGTAGCCGGCCGGAAAATCGCGCCGGCCGCAGGCCGGCTCCGCTCGGGCTGGTGCCCCTTTGGCGCGGTCGGCGGCCGCGTTAGCGCAGGCGGACTTCGGTCGCGCCGTCGCCGCCGGCGGAGGGGGGCGCGGGATTGAAACCGGCGACGGCCGGGTGGTCCCGCAGGTGCTCGCGAACGGCCCGGCGAAGGCGGCCGCTGCCGTGGCCGTGGACTACCCGGACGCGTTCGCGGCCGGCGGCCAGAGCCTGATCGAGGTAGGCGTCGAGGGAATCGAGCGCCGGTTCGACCTGTTGGCCGATGAGGAGGAGTTCCGCCTCAACCGGGTCGGCCTGCGAACGCTGGACCTGGACCCGGCCGGGCGCCGGGCGCTCGCCGCCGGCCACCGCCACGAGGTCGGCGCTCGGCGTCCGGACGCGCTTGCCGCGTACCAGCACCGTCGCGCGGTCGCCGCGCAGGTCCTGGAGTTCGCCCTGCCAGCCGAGCGAACGGTGGCCCACGCGGGCGCCGGCGACGAGGGGACGCCGCGGCGCCCCCGGCGAAGCGCCGGCGTCCGTCGCGTCGGAAGCGAGATCGCCCGCCGACTCGGAGGTGCGCTCAGTTGCCGCCTCGGAGGCGCGGTTGGCCGCGGCCGATTTGTCGCGGTCGAGCTCTCCGTGCAGGGAGGCGGCCGCGCGGGCGAAGGCTCGCTTGCCCGGGCGCTGTCTACCGGGTCGCTTGGGCGTCGATGCCAACTCGGCCAGGGCCTCGTCCAGCCGGCGGCGGTTCGTCCGCCGCAGAGAGTCGACTTCGCGGCCGAGGGCCCGGTCGAGCCGCCGCCGGGCCCCCCGCAGCGATTCCTGCCGGGTCTCGAAGCGGGCGCGGGCCGCCTCCGCCTCGCCGGTCAGCCGGCCTAGCTCGGCCTCCCGCTCCAGCAGCCGCTCGCGGAGCCGCTCGTTGCGCTCCAGCACGCGCCGCAGCTTCTGGTGCTCGGAGCCCAGGAAGTGCTCGGCCCGCTCCAGCCAGGCCGGCGGCAGGCCGAGCCGGCGCGCCAGCGCCAGCGCCTGGCTGCCGCCGGGCGGGCCGAGGGCCAGCCGGTAGGTGGGCAGGCCGTTCTCCGGGTCGAACCCCATCGCGGCGCAGGAGGCCGCCTGCGATTCCAGGGCCGCGGCGGCGAGCTGGGTCAGGTGCGTCGTCAGGATGCCGAGCGAACCGCGTTCGACCAGCCCCTCCAGCAGGGCGATGCCGAGGGCGGCGCCCTCCTCGGGGTTCGTGCCGGCGCCGACCTCGTCGAGCAGCACGAGGGCGCCGGGTCCGGCGCGCCGCCACACTTCGCGCAGGCGCAGCAGGCGGGCGCTGAACGTCGACTGCTCGTCCAGGACGCTCTGCTCGTCGCCGACCACCGCCACGACGTGGTCGAGGATCGGCAAGCGGCTCTCCGGCGCCGCCGGAACCGGCAGACCCGCCTGGGTCATCAGGCACAGCAGCCCGACCGTCTTCAGGGCGACCGTTTTGCCGCCGGCGTTCGGACCGGTCAGGACGAGGGTCCGGTGCTCGTCGAGCTTCAGGTCGAGCGGCACGACGGCGCCGCGGTTGCCGGCGGCCCCCAGCGCCTGTTCCCTGCGGTCGGCGAGCCGCGGGTCGAGCAGGGGGTGGCGGGCGGAACGAAGTTCGAGCAGAGGAGCGGCGCCGGCCGCGTCGTCGTCCGCCGCACCTGCCGCGACCCCCGCCAGCGCCGCGTCGACCTCGGCGGCGAAGCGCGCCGCCGCCTGCATCGAGTCGACGGCGGCCAGGTGGTCGATGCGCGCGACGATCGCGGGGGCGAGGCGGCGCGCCTGCGCCGCCAGTTCGGCCAGGATGCGCGTCCGCTCGATCTCCCGGTCGGATGCGATGCGCTCCAGCTCGTCGTTGCCCTCGACCGTCTCGGCGGGTTCGAAGTAGAAGCTCCTGCCGGAGGCCGAGCGGCCGCGGACGAGCCCGGCGAGCCGTCTGCGGCTGCCCGAGGGCAGCAGCACGGACAGGCGGCCGCCCCGCATGGGGGTCGAGTCGTCGGCGAGGGCGTGGCCGTGGCGGCGGACGTAGGCCTGAAGCGAGGCTTCGACCGAGGCCTGGGTGCGGCGGGCATCCCGGACAAGCGTCCGTAGCCGCGGCGTCGCATCGTCCCGCACCTCGCCGCGGCGGTCCAGCATGCGGCGGAGCCGGCTCGCCAGCCCGGCGCAGCCGCCGCCCGGCCGGCCCGCCGCGGCGGCATCGCCGGCGCCGGAGTCCCCGGCGCCGGCCTCCATCAGGCGCAGGGCCTCGACCTCGGCGGCGCAATGCGGCGTGGCGTCGAAGCTCTCGAGCCGGGCCAGGACCTCCTCGCTGGCCTCGACGGCCGCCGCCAGGTCGAGAAGCTGCGGTCCGGCCAGCCCCCGGCCGTCCCCCTCGAGATGGCCGCGCAGGTCGAGCAGCCCGTCGAGCGACGGCGCGAGCGCCCCGCCCCGTTCGACCTCGCCGGCGATCTCGGCGTAGCGGACCCGGCGGCGCTGGATCTCCTCGACGTCGGTCTCCGGCTCGATGGCCCGGACCGCCCGGACGCCGGCGTCCGTCGACGCGAAGCCGGAGAGGACGGCGAGCAGCGACGGAAACTCGAGCGCCTCGGCGGTTGCCGCGCTGCAGCAGCTCACGAGCGCGGCGCAACGAACTCGCTGCGTCGACTCCTACGCGAGGCCGGCGCGGCGCTCTTCGGCCAAGCGGCGAAGCATCTTCTTGCGCGCCTGCATGACCTTGCGCTTCCGCTTGACGGACGGCTTCTCGAAGTGCTGGCGCTTCTTGAGCTCCGTCAGGATGCCCTCCTTCTCGCACTTCCGCTTGAAGCGGCGAAGCGCGTTCTCGAAGCTCTCGTCTTCGCGTACCTGCACGACCGGCATGAAGTGATCCCGTTCCTTCGTTGAACCGCGGGCACTCGCCCGTACCGCCCGGGGCCGCCGACGCACGACTGCCCGCAAGCGGAGCGCATTCTGCACGACCCGGCCCGCCGCGTCAAGGGCGGGACGAACCCCGGCGGCGCGTCCTCGCGCCACCGGCGTCGTGTCCGAGCGCCCGTCCGCGGGCGATCGGATGTCTCGCCTACTCTTCTTCCGTCTTGCCTTCGACCGCGTTCGCGTCCGTGCGGTAGACCTTCCGGTCGCCCTCGCGGAAGAAGACGCCGGCCGCGGCGCCGTCGCCGTGCTCCTCGGGATTCTTGGGGTAGAACCAGGCGAACACGTTCTCCGCGTCGAACTCGCGGACGTTGCGGTGGAAGACCTTGCCGAGGAGAGCCTCGACCTCCGCCTCGGTCATGCCCCGCTTGACCTCCGCCAGCCGTTCGGCGGTGATGTAGCGCGCTTCCTGGTACTCGGCCAGGCGCGCCTGGAGATCGGCGTTGTCCGGATCGACGCCGAGGGCCCGCTCCAGCATCTCGACCGCCCGGCGGTAGTCGCCGCCCTTGACCACGTACTCCTCGGCGATGTACATGTCCTCGGCGCTCTTCATCGCGAAGGCGGCCTGCTGCTCTTCGGTCATCTCGCCGCCAAGTTCCCACTCGGCCTCGTTGATGTAGTTGACCAGCTTGGTCGACAGGGCGTCGCCGTCGGCGCCGATCTCGTTGTCGAGGGCGTCGGCCTGCGCGGTCAGCGCCTCGACGTCCTCGTCCTCGCCCGGAGCGGCGACGCGGGCGCGAAGCCCCGCCAGTTCGTCGCGCCTGGCGTTCAGCGCGGCCTGCTCTTCCTGGAGTTCGGACCATGCGTCGGCGCGCGCGGCGGCGACCCGTTCCTCCTCGGAGGGGCCGCAGGCGACCAGTGCGACGAACAGGAAGACGACCGAAACGCCGGCGGCGAACCCCGCCCGGCCCGGCCGCCCGATTGGAGTGGATCTCGACATTCTGGCGCCTCCTTGGTCCGCTTCTTGGGTGCCGCGGACTATACCCCAAGGCGGGCCGGCATCGGAGGCGCGCGGCGCGGAAACGGCGCGCCCCGATTCCCGGCGCGGCGCCGGGGAAGCGGGAGGCGGGGAGCGGGCGCCGCGGAACGACGCGAGCGAGACCCGCGGCGACGCTCGCGCCCGGGTGGGGCTATACTGCCGCACTGCGCTCGGGGGCCCTGGGGGTCCATAGCTCAGCGGTTAGAGCATCCGGCTCATAACCGGCAGGTCCCTGGTTCGAATCCAGGTGGACCCACACCGCGAACGGCGGAGCCTGCGATCGCTGCCTCGTTGGAACATCTGACAAATCGGCGTTTCGCCGGCGGACGGCAGATCGGTCGCTGCGGCGGATCGGCCCGGCTTCGGAACGGAGCGGAATGGAAAGAGTCCTCGACATGATCGTAGATCTGCAGCAGGCGAGCCTCGAACTCGCCCACAGCCGCGCCCTGCTGGAAGGAGTTCCCGAGTCGATGCAGGAACTCCACGACCAGTACGAGAGCCAACGGGGCGAGATCGAGCGGCTGGAGCAGGAATGCCAGCAGGCGGAACTCGACCGCCGCGCCGCGGAAGCGGAGGCGGCATCGGGCAAGGAGAGCATCGACCGCTACCAGGAACAGATCGCCCGGGTGACGACGCAGCGCGAGTACGGCGCGCTCCTGAGCGAGATCGACACCGTCCGCGCCAGGATGCGCGAAGCCGACGACGAGGCCCTGCAGGCCATCGAGCGCCAGGAGGAGGCCTCGGCGGAGCTCGACGGCATCCGCGGCGCCTTCGAGACCCTGAACGAGCAGTACCAGGAACAGCTCGCCGTCTGGGAGGAGCAGAAGCCCGAGATGCGCAAGCGCGTCGAGGCGCTCGAAGGCCGGATCGAGGTGTACCGCGAACGTCTCCCTCCCGCCGCCCTCCTCCAGTACGAGCGCCTGTTCGAGCGTCACGACGGTGCGCCCCTGGCCGTCATCGGGGTCGTGGAGGGCGCCGGCGCGCCCATCCGGCACTGTTCCTTCTGCAACTACCGGATCAGGCCGCAGGTCGTCGTGCAGATTCAGACCCAGGGAGCGCTCGTCCCCTGCGACTCCTGCCAGCGGATCCTGTACCTGGACGGCGGAGGGACCGACTGAGCGACGCGCCGGAACGGACAGCCGCGGACCGCTACGCGGAGATCGTGGAGCGGCTGGCGGAGGCCTGCCGGCGGGCGGGCAGGCAGCCGGGGGACGTGGCCCTGGTCGGCGCCTGCAAGCGCCAGCCGATCGAGCGGATCGCCGAGGCGCTGGAGGCGGGTCTGCGGATTCTCGGCGAGAACCGGGTCCAGGAAGCGGAGACGCACCGGGCGGCGCTGGTCGAGGAAGGCTTCGGCGACCGGGTCGCGTGGCATCTGATCGGGCCGCTCCAGACGAACAAGGCGGGTCGGGCCTGCGAGGTCTTCGACGTGTTCGAGGCGGTCGACCGGCCGAAGATCGCGGCGCGGCTCGACCGGGTGCTCGCCGGCCGGGGAGACGGCGTCCGAAGCTGCCTGCTGGAAGTGAACGTCGGCCGCGAGCCGAGCAAGCACGGGTTCCTGCCCGAGGACGAGGAGGGGATGCTGGGGCTGGCGGAGCTGGAGCGGCTGCGGATCCGCGGGCTGATGGCGATTCCGCCTGGGCGCGCGGCGGCGAGCGAGTCCCGGGCGGACTTCGCGGCGCTCCGGCGCCTGCGCGACCGGCTCGGGAAGCGCGGGTTGTTCGGAGAGCGCGAGGGGTGGCTGTCGATGGGGATGAGCGCGGACTTCGAGGCGGCGGTGCTGGAGGGGGCGACGCATGTGCGGATCGGCTCGGCGTTGTTCGGGCCGCGGCCGGGGTAAGAAGGACGCCGGTCAGGGCCGGCGACGGTGCTACCGTTCAGGGCTTGGAGACTCTGTCCGATCTGCTCGCGGTCGTCGCGGAGCGCCACGGGGATCGCGAGGCCTTGCTGGCGATCCGGCGGCATGGCCGGACGGAGTCGCTGTCGGCGGGCGAGTTCATCGACGCCGTCCGCCGGACCGCGACGGCGCTCGAGTCGCACGGCGTGGCGAAGGGCGACCGGATCGCGCTGTTCGCCACGAACCGGCCGGAGTGGCACGTCGTCGACTTCGCCTGCCATCTGCTGGGCGCGGTGTCGGTGCCGATCTACCCGACGCTCAACGCGCCCCAGGTCGCCTACATCCTGCTCGACAGCGGCGCCGGCTGGATCTTCTACGACGACGAGGCGAAGCGGGACCTGCTCGCCGGCGTCGTCCCGGGCGGCGCCGGGGACGCCGAAGGCGCGCGGGCCGCGGCGTCCGGCGACGAGCGTCGGCAGGACGAAGATGCGCGGCCGCCGTCCAGCGAAGAGGGCGGGCAGCGGGGCCTGCGGCTGGTGGCGCTGGACCCAGGGGCCGCGGCGGAGGGCGGCACTCATCTCGACGCTCTGATTGCCGGCGCGCCGCCGGCCGCGGGCGCCGACCTCGCCGCCTTCGCCGGGCGGGTCGGCCCGGACGACACGGCGAGCGTCATTTACACCTCCGGCACCACCGGCGATCCCAAGGGCGTCGTCCTGTCGCACCGGAACTTCGTCTCGAACATCCTCGCCTGCCAGGAGCTCTACCCTCTGGGAGAAGAGGACCGGGCGCTCTCCTTCCTGCCGCTCTCCCACGTCTTCGAGCGCACCGTCGACTACCTCTTCTTCTACCGTGGGGTGTCGATCCACTACTCCCCCGCGATCGAGCGCGTCGCCGGGCTGATGCCGGACGTGCGGCCCACCGTCCTGTGCTCCGTGCCCAGGCTCTACGAGAGCGCCTACGTCCGTATCCGCAACACGTTCGCGAGCCAGCCGCCGGCCCGCCGCCGGCTGATCGACTGGGCGCTCAAGGTGGGCAAACGGCGGGCGGAGCGCGGCGGAGCGGCGGTCCGCGGCCTGCTCGCCGACCGCCTCGTGTTCCGCAAGATCAAGCAGCGGTTCGGGGGCCGCCTGCGGTTCGCCATCTCCGGCGGCGCGGCGATCGCCGACGAGGTCGCCGAGTTCTTCGACACGATCGGCATCCGGCTCTACCAGGGCTACGGCCTGACCGAGACGGCGCCGGTGCTGGCCGTGGAGTACCCCGGCGCCTCGCGGCGCGGCTCGGTCGGCAAGGCCGCTCCCGGAGTCGAACTGCGGATCGCCGACGACGGCGAGATCCTCGCCCGCACCGAGGGCCTGATGCAGGGCTACTGGAACAAGCCCGAGGCCACCGCGGAGGCGATCGACCCGGACGGCTGGTTCCACACCGGCGACATCGGCCGCCTCGACGACGACGGCTTCCTCTACATCACGGACCGCAAGAAGGACCTGCTGGTCACCAGCAACGGCAAGAACGTCGCGCCGCAGCCGATCGAGCAGATGCTGATCGCCCACCCCGCGGTCGCCCAGGTGGTCGTGGTCGGCGACGGCTACCCGTACCTCAACGCCCTGATCGTGCCCAACTACGCGGAGCCGCCGGCGCCCTTCGAGGAGATGGACCCCGCGGAACTGCGGGAGGATCCGCGCCTCCAGGAGGTCGTCAAGGGATTGCTCGACCGGGCGAACGAGCGCCTGCCGGTCCACGAACGGGTGCGCCGCTTCCGGCTGCTCGAGCGCGAGCTGACGCTGGAGGAGGGCGAGATCACGCCCACGCTGAAGGTGCGCCGGAAGATCGTCAACGAGCGCTACCGCGACGTGATCGCCTCGATGTACCTGAAGAGCCAGCGAGTCAATTGACGCGGCCGGACTGGTCCGTCGGGTCGGGCGCCTCCTCGATCGGGCCGTGGACCTCCTCGTAGCGCCGCAGGTTCGTGCCGAGGGCGCGGATGATCCGCTTGAGATGCCCGGGGCTCGTCACGATCCGGGCGCTGACGATGCCCTGGGGCGGCACCACGTTGATGAAGTCGAGGATGAACTCCTCGCGGGTATGGGTGATGCGCAGCAGGTTGGAGTACGCCCCCTTCAGCTCGGCGTCGCCGATCTTCACGTTGATCGACGACGCGTCCTCCTCGGCCGCAACATCCTTGGGTTGGTCGCTCATTCGTTCCTCCGTTGATCGCTGGGTGCGCCGGCCTTGCCGCCGGCATTCCGGGTTTGGCCGCGGGGCGCGCCTTGGCTCTCTGAATCGCCGGGCGCAAGCCAATCGATGACTGTCGGTCGTGGGTCGCCTTCCGCTTCGTCCCCGCCGGCCCGTTCGGCCGACGCCTCCACCTGCCACTCGTGGTCCGGCAGGTAGAGGCCGATGCTCCCGAGGGCCGTGCTCTCGGCCACCGTGAACCGAAGCGCTCGGCGGCGGTAATCGTACGCCCTGCCGTCGCGCGCGTGAACCGCCACGTCCACCGTGTACTCGCCGGGGGCCAGCCGCAGCTCGGGACAGACCAGCCGCACCCGCACCGGCCCGGAGAGGAGGCGCGGTTCGTAGCCGGCCAGGTCGGTGTTCGTGCCCCAGCAGTCGATGCCGCGGGGCGTCTTGACGCCGACGCCGAAGACGAAGTCGGAGAGGTTTTCCCGCGGCTCGACCTCGAGTTCGAAGGCCACCGCTTCCCCCCAGTGCAGGTGATAGCGCTCTTCCCGTTCCCCGCCGGCCAGCAGCCGGGCCGCCACGATCTCCGCCTGGCCCGAGCCCCAGCGGAGGGTCTCTTCGCCGCCGTCCGCCGCCGTCGGCACCTCGGCGCCGTCCCCGTCCGCGCCCCCGTCCGCGCCCTCCTTCGAGGCGGCCGCCGCGGCCGCGGACAGGCGGCGCCGGTCGTGGGCCTCGCCCTCGCGCGCCGCCACCGATTCCAGGTAGGCGTCGATGACCCGCCGGGTCGAGCCCAGGCCGCGGATGCGCCCGCCGTCGAGCCACATGGCGCGGTCGCAGATCTGGTCGATCAGCGCCATCGTGTGGCTGACCACCAGCAGGGTGCCGCCGCCGGCCAGATGCTCCTCGATCCGCGCCAGGCAGCGGTGAACGAACTCCTCGTCGCCCACCGCGAGGACCTCGTCGACCAGCAGGATCTCCGGGTCGGTGTGGATCGCGACCGAGAAGCCCAGCCGGACGTACATGCCCGACGAGTAGTACTTGATCGGCTCCTCGATGAAGTCGCCGAGCCCGGCGAACTCCACGATGTCGTCGTAGCGCCGCTCGATGCGCCGCCGGCTCAGTCCGAGCAGCGCCCCGTTGATGTAGACGTTCTCCCGGCCCGAGATCTCCGGATGAAAGCCCGCGCCGAGCTCGATCAGGGCCGCGACCCGGCCGTTCACCGCGAGCTCGCCGGAGGTCGGCGGCAGCAGGCCGGCCACCAGCTTGATCAGCGTCGACTTGCCCGAACCGTTGCCGCCGATGATGCCCACCGCCTCGCCGACGGCGACCTCGAAACCGACGTCGGTCAGGGCCTCGACGACTTCGCCCGAACCGAGCCCGCCGGTCAGGCTGCCTTCGAGCAGCGCGCTCTTCAGCGTCCGCAGCCGGTAGCCGCCGGCGGTGCGCCGGTAGCGCTTGCACAGGCCGCTCGCCGCGATTGCCGGCGGACTCAACTCAGACCGCCTCTGCCAGGGTGTCGGAGAGGCGCGAGAACAGGCCGGCGCCCGCTACCCACGACACCGCGGCGATCGCGGCCATGATCGCCCACGCGTCGAGCCCGGGCAGGCGGCCGAAGAACAGAAGGTCCTGGGTCGCGGTGGTGAACGAAGTCATCGGGTTCAGTTGCACCACCCGCGCGAACTGCGGCGGCAGGTCGCTCAGCGTGTAGATGATCGGCGCCAGGAAGAACGCCAGGACAAGCAGATTGCCGAGCAGATCCCGCACGTCCTTGAAGTGGACGCACAGGGCCGCCAGCGCGAAGGCGAGACCGGCGACCATGACCAGCTCGAGCGCCAGCACGGCCGGCAGCAGGACGACCGTCCAGCCCGAGATCGAATGGCCGAGCAGCCGGCCGGCGACCAGCGCGACTCCGACGATCGGCAGCGCCAGCAGGAAGTGCACCAGGTTCGCCGCCACCGCCACCGCCGGCAGCACCTCGACCGGAAACACCGCCTTGCGGATCAGCCCGCCGTTGGCGGTCAGCGAAGTGCAGCCCTCGAGCAGCGAGGTCGACACCCAGATCCACGGGAACAGGCCGGTGACGAGGAAGACGCCGTAGGGCTCGACGTCCACCAGGTCCGAGCGCTTCAGGATCACGCCGAAGACGAAGGAGTAGACGGCCAGCAGCAGGAGCGGATTCAGCAGCGACCACAGGAAGCCCAGGACGCTGCCGCGGTAGCGCGCCCGGAGTTCCCGCATGACCAGGGTCCAGAGCAGGCTGCGGTAGCGGACCAGGGATCGAGCCAGATCGACCATTGCCGCGAGCATCTTACGCGGGCGCCCCGGGGCGGCCCGCCGCCGCCAGAGGCGGCCGGGAAGCGGCCGCGATTCAGACGGCGGCGGCGCCGGGCTCGAACTCCAGGTACACCGGCGCCCCGCCGAGCGCCGCAGGAACCCGGTCGAGCTCCCGGCCGTCCCGGTCGCGGACCGCGCGAACCGCGCCCTCGGGCCGGAAGGACCGGCCGCGCCCGTCCACCGCCCACAGGACCCGGACTTCGCGCCCCTGACGGAGCGCCCGGTAGCCGCGCGCGCCCGCCGGCATCCGCAGGCGCCGGACCTCCGCGCCGGCCAGGTCGCGCTGAAGCTGGCGGAACGCGAGGTAGGCGGGGCGCCGCCGGAGGCCGCCGCCGCGCGGGTCGAGCAGCCCGTAGCCGGCCGCCGCCAGACGCCACCAGTAGACGCGCTCGGCCAGGCCGGTTCCCAGCGCCTCCAGCGCGTAGCGGACCAGGTAGCTGGCCTGGGCGTCCTCGTCCACCGCCACGTCGCGGCCCGCCGGCGCGTGCGGCCCTTCCGCGAGCGGCCAGTTGAACTCGGTCACCCAGCTCCGGCCCGACGCGCAGTCCGGCGCCCGGCGCGCCAGGGCGCCCAGCAGCGCCAGCTTGCCGGCGAGGTCGAAGCCAAGCTGCCGGTTCTCCGGCGCGCCCCGGCGGTCGACGTAGAGCTGGTTCGCCAGGATGTCGAACCCGTGCCGGGCCGAACCGGAGTGAATCAGCGCGGCCGTGGCGTGGGGCTCGAAGTCGATCGTCGCCGGGGCGAGCACGCAGGCGTCGCTGCGGCGAGCCCGCACCGCCTCGGCGCCGGCGGCCAGCAGGTTCCAGTAGTCGTCCGGCCGCCAGACGCCCCACTTGCTGCGATTCGGCGCCTGGCCGATGAGGAACCGGCGCCCGCACGGAGCGAGCGCGGCCGCGGCTTCCTCCACCCGCTCCCGCCAGAGCCCGGCGTCCCGGGCCAGCGAGCGGTCCTGGCAGAGGTGAAAGACGAGATCGAGCGGCCGGTCGGCGCGGCCGAGGGTTCGCGCCAGCTCCAGCAGGCCGCGGTCGACGCCTTGCCAGAGGTGGAAGCGCAGGAGCACGGTGTCGACTCCCAGGTCCCCGATCGCCCCGGCCAGGGAATCGGCCGGCGCCGGGCCGGGACCGACCGCGACGCCCAGGCCGCCGAAGCGAACCGCCGGCGGGTCCCGGTCGAGGGCGCGCCGAACGCGGCGCGCCTCGACGACCGACGCGGCCAGCGGAACGGCGGCCCGCAGCAGCGGGCGCGCGTGGCGGCCGGCGTCGCGCAGGCGCACGCCCAGGCGCTGGCCGCGGGTGGCCTGCTGGTGCGGCTGATCGGTCAGCGGGTCCCACACCGCGCGCTCGGTCGCCGTCGCCCCCCGCTCCGCCCCCGGTACGTGGGGATGCGCGCGGCGGCGCGGCAGCAGCAGATCGGCGAGCCGGCGCAGGCCCCGGCGCGCGCCCTGCTTCGACCCCAGCTTGAGCCGGAAGCCGCGGTGGTACGCCTCGAACCAGATCCGCTGCAGCCGGGGCAGGCCGCCCGGCCGGTAGCCGGCCAGGTACTCCGTCCGGTCGTCCGGCCGCAGCACCGGCATCCGGCTGAGGTCGCGCAGCCGCTGGCTGGTCGACAGGCGGCGGCGGAAGCGGGCCCGGTTCAGGTCGACCAGGAGCAGCTCGGCGTCGGTGACCGGCGCCGACAGGAGGACGTTGCCGGACGTCAGGTCCCGGAACCAGACGCCGTGCCCGTGAAGCCCCGCGGCCAGCGCGCCGACCCGCCGCAGCAGGGCCGGGCCGTCGATGCCGGGAAACCGCTCGGGGCCTTCGCCGGCGTTCAGGGCGCGCAGGACGTACCGCAGTTCCAGCGCCTCCGGCGCCAGCCGGCAGACGTACCAGGCGGGACCGTCGACCGTCTTCGACTCCGCGTAGAGGACGGGCGCCGGGGTCGCGACGCCTAGCCGGCCGAGCCGCCGCGCCGCCCGAAAGCTCAGGCCGGCCCGGGAGCCGCGCCGGCGCCGCCGCAGCCGCGCCCGCAGGTCGTCGTGGCGGAACTGCTTGACGACGACGGCCGTCTCGGCGGCCTCCGGGGCCGGCCGCCAGCCGGCCTCGTAGAGGTAGCTGCGGCCCCAGTGGACGCTGCGCCGCCCGCTCGCCGGGTCCAGCAGCCGGCGGAGCCTCTCCTCGAAGCCGGCGTCCAGGTCCCCGTCGACCGCCCGCGGCGCCACGGCGCCCGCCATGTCGTCGAACTCGAACCGGCGTTCCGGCCGATCGGCCTCGCCGGTCACGAGGCGTCGATCTCGGCGACGACGAAGCGCTCGCGGTGCAGGCCCGGATCCGCCCGCAGCAGAATGGGCGCGTCGAACGCTCCCTGCATCCCGTCCAGGACCTCCGACTCGGAACCGTTCAGCCCGTCCAGGACCTCCGGGTGAACCCGCACTGCCAACTGGCGGCAGCCGCGGCCGGCATGCGCCAGACAGGCCCGCCGCAACTCCAGACAGATCGTCGCGACCGACTTGATCCGCCCCCTGCCCCGGCAGTACGGACAGGGTCCCGTGAGCGCCCGCTCCAGGTTCGCCCGGCGGCGCTGCCGGGTGACCTGCACCAGGCCGAACTCCGAGATCTCGAGCGCCCGCTTCCGGGCGCGGTCCTTCCGCAGTTCCGCTTCGAGCCGCTCGAAGACGGCGCGGCGATCCTCCTCGCGCTCCATGTCGATCAGGTCGATGACGAGGATGCCGGACAGGTCCCGCAGCCGGATCTGGCGAACGGCCTCCTCGACCGCCTCGAGATTCGTCCGCAGCACCGTGTCGCGGAAGTTCCCCGGACCCCCGACGGCGCCGGCGCCCACGTCGCGCCCCGAGTTGACGTCGATCGCCACCAGGGCCTCGGTCTGGTTGATGACCAGGTGGCCGCCGGACGGCAGCGGCGTCCGGGGCTCGAGCGCGGCCTCGACGCCGGCGTCGATCCGGCGCCGGTCGAAGAGGCCGCGCCGGCTCCGGTGGAGCCGCTCGACGAGTTCCGGCTGCACCCGCCGGAGGTAGTCGCGGATCACGCGGTGAGCGTCGGCGCCATCGACCCGCAACGCGTCGAAATCCTCCCCGAAACGGTCGCGGATCACCCGTACCGCGAGTTCCTCTTCGCGGTGGACCGGCGCCGGCGCCGCGAAGGAGGCCGCCCGCCCCTCGATCTCCCGCCAGAGGCCGGACAGGTACGCGCGGTCCCTCGCGAGGTCCTCCGCCGGGACGCCCGCCGCGGCGGTGCGCACGATGCACCCGGCCGCTTCGAGTTCGCCGGCGGCCGCCTCCCGCGCCGCGATTCTCAGCCGCTCGCGTTCCTCCGGATCCCCGATCCGCCTGGAAATCCCCACCCGTCCGGTCCCGGGCGTCAGCACCAGGTAGCGGCCGGGAAGCGCGATCCCGGTCGTGATCCGCGGTCCCTTGTCCGCCAGCCCCTCCCGCGCGATCTGGACGACGATCTCCTGGCCCCGGCGCGGGACGCAGGCGGGCTCGCCGTCCGCCGTCTCCTCCAGGTACAGGTAGCCGTCCCGTTGCAGCCCCAGGTCGACGAACGCGGCCCTCATGCCGGCGAGCACCCGACGGACCCGTCCCTTGTAGACGTTGCCGGCGAGGCCGCGGCCCCGGTGGCGCTCCACGAAGAACTCCACCAGCCGGCCGGCCTCCAGGACGGCGACGCGGGTCTGATGCGGGTCGCCTTCGACCAGAAGCTCCCTGTTCATTGCCGTGCCGGAGGCCGTCCCGGACGGCGGCTCAGACGTTGACGAACCGCCGCGCGTCGAGGCCGATCATCAGCCCGGTGGCCGCGCAGCAGAAGAGCATGAAGGAGCCGCCGTAGCTCAGGAAGGGCAGCGGGATGCCGGTGATCGGAAGCAGGCCGACCACCATCGCCGTATTGTAGAGAACGTGGCCCGCGATGAAGGCGAGCAGGCCGGTGACGAGCAGCACGCCAGCCGGGTCTCGCGCCGCGAACGCGACGCGCGCGCCGTTCCACAGGTAGAGCGCGAACAGCCCCAGCACGACGGTGACGCCGGCGAACCCGTACTCCTCGGCCAGCACGGCGAACGCGAAGTCGGTGTGCGGCGTCGGCAGGAACTGGAGGTTCGACTGCGTGCCCTCGCCGTAGCCCTTGCCCAGCATCTGGCCCGACCCGACGGCGATGCGGCTCTGACGCACCTGGTAGCCGGACCCGAGAGGATCCGCGTCGGGCCGGAAGAAGCTCGACAGGCGCTCCTTCTGGTAGTCCTGCAGGGCGAAGATCCAGATGCCGCCCGCGATCAGGGCGGCGGCCGCCGCCGCCATCAGCACGGAGCGGCGCCTGACCCCGGCGACGAGCGCCATCGCGACGAGCATCGGCACGAACATCATCGCGCCGCCCATGTCCGGTTGCATGGCAATCAGCGCCACCGGCACGGCCACGAGCGCCGAGGCCGCCACCAGCCAGCCGCGAGGAGCGACCGGCGCCTGCGCTTCCGCCACGTATCGGGCCAGCAGGAGGACCGTCGCGATCTTGCAGAAGTCCGACGGCTGGCCGCCGAAGCCGCCGATTCCGATCCAGCTCCGGGCGCCGCCCGCCTCGTGGCCGAAGAACGTCACCGCGGCGACCGCGGCGACCGCGGCCAGGTAGATCCAGAAGGCGTACCGGAGCAGCAGCGCGTAGTCGACCGCGGCCGCGGCCGCCATCGCCAGCAGACCCAGAGCGATCCACGCGGACTGCCGCGAAACGTGGCCTGCGTCCAGCTCCGCCGAAGCGCTCGAGATGACGATCAGACCGATCGCCGACAGCGCCAGCGCGGAAGAGCCGAGCAGCCAGGAGACGGAGCGGACCCGGCGGACCAGGGGCCACGGATCAGGTCTCGCCGGAATCACCGAAGTACTCCTCGTGCAGGCGCCCGGCGAGCGGCGCCGCCGCTTCCGAGCCCCGGCCCCCGTGCTCGACGAACACGACGACGACGAGCTCCGGCGCCTCGACCGGCGCCCAGGAAGTGAACCAGGCGTGGTCGGCCTGGTCCGGCGGCAGATCCTCCGAGCGGGTCCACGTTTCCTGGGCGACCACCTGGGCCGTGCCCGTCTTGCCCGCCACGGCAACGACCGGCGTCCGGGCACTGGCGCCCGTTCCGTTCGCAACAACGTTGGCGAGAGCTTCGGCAACGAAGGAGACGACGGCGGGCGCCAGGCCCGTCGGCGCCGGCGGCGCGCCGCCGCCCTCCAGGACGTGGGGTCGCACGAGGAGTCCCCCGTTCGCCACCGCGGCCGTCATCACCGCCACCTGCAGCGGCGAGGTCAGGAGCGGTCCCTGGCCGATCGCCACCGACACCGTCTCGCCCGGGTACCACGGGTAGCCTCGCCGGTCCCTGCTCCATTGGGGATCGGGCACCAGGCCGGCGTTCTCGCCGGGGAGTTCGATGCCGGTCCGGCCGCCCAGCCCGAGCCGGCGGGCGGCGGCGGCGATCCTCTCGATTCCGATCCGGACGGCCTGCCGGTAGAAGTAGATGTCGCAGGAGTGCTGGAGGGCCGCGCGCAGGTCGACGCGGCCGTGCCCCCTCGGCTGCCAGCAGCGCCAGCGGCGGTCGTAGAGGCGGGTCGCGCCGCCGCAGTAGACGGTCTCCTCCGGGTCGATCGGGCCGCTCGCCAGGATCGCCGCCGCCGTCGCGATCTTGAACACCGAGCCGGGCGGGTAGACGTTCTGGATCGCGCGGTTCTGCAGCGGCTTGCCCGGCGCGTCGACGATCGATTCCCACTCCTCCTGGCTGAGCCCGCCGGCGAAGGCGTTCGGATCGAACGACGGGGAGGAAACCATGGCCCGGACCGCGCCGTCTCTCGGGTCGAGCGCCACGATCGCGCCGGCCTTGTCCGCCAGCAGGCTCTCCGCCAACTGCTGCAGCCGCAGGTCGATCGTCAGGACGACGGACTCGCCGGGCGCCGCGTCGATCCGCCGCACGTCCTCGACCGGCATCAGCCGGCCCAGACTGTCGATGACCACGGTTCGTTCTCCGTGCGTGCCCCGCAGCGCCCGGTCGCGCAGAAGCTCAACGCCGCTGCGGCCGATCAGGTCCCCCGCCGCCAGCGAATCGTCCCGAGCGTGCTCGGCGGGAGTGGGCTCGCCGAGGTAACCCACCAGATGGGCGGTCTGGAAGCTGTGCCGGTAGAGGCGGCGCCGCGAGGTGGCGATCTCGAACTCCCGGTGCTCGGGTACCGAGACCTCGAACCGCGCGACCTGGTTCAGCTCCAGATCTTCGGCGAGCAGCACGGGCACCTCCCGGGGGACGCCCCGATGACGCTCCAGCGCACTCCGGAGCTCCCGCTCGTCCCGGCCGAGGATCTCGGCCGCCAAAGCCAGGCTGGCGCCTAGATCCGCGCTCCTGCTGCGGTCGATCATCAGCCGGAAGGTGGGCGTGTTCTCGACCAGTATCCGGCCCGAACGGTCGTGGATCGGACCTCTTGGCGCGTCCAGCCGGAGCACCCGCAGCCGGTTGTTCTCGGCCAGCCGCTCGTAGCGTTCGGCGCGGACGATCTGGTGGTACCAGTAGGCGCCGAGCACGACCGCCAGACCCAGGCCCAGCGCTCCGCACAGCCATCTGAGCCGGACCGCCATGTCCAGCAGCAGCCGGTCCGAACCGTGCTCGCCCGCGGGGTTCCGCCGGCTCTTCATGTGGCCATCCCGGTCACCGCAGGCCCGTCCTCCCCTCCTTCAGTGTACGCCGTTCGTCCGCCCACGCCTTGAAGCGGTCGGCCAGCCACAGGCTCGGCACCCCGACCGCGGTCGTCGCGGCCACCCGCAGCGGCACGGCGGTCCCGCCGCCGAACTCGCCGACCTCCAGAACCGCCAGCAGGCCGAGGACGATCGCCTGGTGAACGAGCGCGCCGACCGCCATCAGGAGCCACGCCACCGTCCGCTGGCTGGTCATGACGCGCTGCGACAGGCGCGCCGCGCCGTAGCCGACGACGCAGCACGCCAGGCCGTGGAGGCCGAACGGCGTCGTGGCCAGCGTGTCCTGAACCAGCCCGGCGGCCAGCCCGCCGGTCACTCCGTGCAGGGAGTTGCCGCTCAGGCCGGCCACCACGACGAGCACGACGAACAGGTCCACCATGTCGCCGGCCGCCGGCAGCACTTCGGCCAGCAGGAGTTCGACGAGCGAGACCGCGGCCAGTCCGGCGGCGAGCCTAGCGGGCCACGGCATCCGCGCCGTCCATGAACGCCTCGGGCACCGGGTCGGTGCGCCAGACGAAGGCATGGCTGAGCGAGCCGAGATCCACGCTCGGAGCGACCTCGATCTCGTGAAAGGCGTCGCCGCTGGACTCGACGGACGTGACCGTGCCGAGCGGGATGCCGCGGGGGAAGACGCCGTCGATGCCGGCCGTGATCACCCGGTCCCCCGGACGCACCTCGGCCTGCAGCGGCACGAACTCGAGCGAGAGCACGCCGGACCGCCTCGTGCCGCGGACGATGCCCTGGCGCCGGGTGCGCTCGATCATCGCGCCCACCGAGGACTCCCGGTCGGTGACCATCAGCACCCGCGCGTAGGCGCCGCCGGCGAAGACGACCCGCCCCAGCACTCCATCGACCGTCGTCACCGGCCGCCGCGCCCACTCTTCCCGGCCGCTTCCGCGCGGCAGGCGCAGGATCGCGCTGCGGCGCAGCGACCGGTGGTCCACGGAGACGACGTCGGCCAGCACCAGTTCCGCGTCCGCCGGCCGCTCGTAGCCGAGCGGGGCCGACAGCAGGTCTACCTCCAGTTTCGCTCCCAGGGCCGCCGCGTGAGCGGCTTCGAGTTCCCGAACGCGGCTTCGAAGCTCCGCGTTGTCCCTCTCCAGGCGGGCCCGCGTCCGCCAACCCTCCCGCGTGCGCTCGACGGCGCCGACCGCGCCGGCGACGAGTCCCTTGACCGGCGCCTCCACCCACAGGGCTATGTCGCCGGCCCGTTCGGGCGACTGGGCGGTCAGCGAGGCGAGCAGAACGATCACCGCGACGGCGAACAGGATGGCGATCCGACGCTCGCTCATCGTGGCGACCGCGTCCCCGGCGCTCCTCAGCGAACCGAGACCCTGCGCAGCAGATCGATGTCCCGCAGCACCCTGCCGGCGCCCAGCACCACGGAGGCGAGCGGGTCCTCCGCCGCGAACACCGGCAGTCCGGTCTCCTCGCGCAGGCGCTGGTCCAGCGAGAGGAGCAGCGCGCCACCGCCCGACAGCACGATGCCCTTGTCCATCACGTCGGCGGAGAGTTCCGGCGGCATCCGTTCGAGCGTCTGCAGCACGGACTCGACGATCCGCGCCACCGGCTCCTCCAGGGCGCCCCGGATCTCGCCGTCCGAGATCTTCAGGCTGCGCGGCACGCCGCGCACGAGATCCCGCCCCTTGATGTCCATGTACAGGGCCTCCTGGAGCGGAAACGCGGAACCGATCTCGATCTTGATCCGCTCGGCCGTCCGCTCGCCGACCAGCATGTTGTGCTTCCGCCTCAGGTGCTGGACGATCGCGTCGTCCATGGCGTTCCCGGCCACGCGCAGCGAGCGGCTGTAGACCGTCCCGGAGAGCGAAATGACCGCGACGTCGGTGGTGCCGCCGCCGATGTCGACGATCATGTTGCCCGTCGGCTCGGTGATCGGCAGACCGGCGCCGATGGCGGCCATCATCGCCTGCTCGACCAGGAAGACCTCGGAGGCGCCGGCGCTCATCGCCGCCTCCCTGACCGCGCGCTTCTCGACCGGCGTGATCTCCGAGGGCACGCCGATCACGATCCGGGGGCGGGCCAGGCGGCGGCCGTGGTGCGCCTTGCGGATGAAGTGCTTGAGCATGTGCTCGGTCATCTCGAAGTCGGCGATCACGCCGTCCTTCATCGGCCGCACCAGGAACAGGATTCCCGGCGTGCGGCCCAGCATCTCCTTGGCGTCGGTGCCGACAGCCTCGATGCGGCTGCTCTGGCTGTTGACGACGACCACCGACGGCTCGCGCACGACGATGCCGTTCGCCTCGGTGAAGACAAGCGTGTTGGCGGTCCCCAGGTCGATCGCGAGATCGCTGGAGAACCACTGGAGAAAGCGCATTCGTAAACGGACCTCGCGCCGCGATCATAGCGCCGAACGACCGCCCGATCCTGCTAGCATCCCGACCGCGCTGCGCCACCGCCGGGCGCCGGAGTCCAGATCATGCTGAACGTCATCCGCAAGAACATCAAGAGCTTCTACCCGCTGGCCATCGGGCTCGCCGGTGTGTTCGTGCTCCTGGTCTTCACCGACTTCCGGTCGCTGGAGGGCACGCGCATCAACCCGGACGCCGCCACCGTGGGCAACGAGAGCATCACCTTCGCCGAGTTCGAGCGCAGCTACCGGAACGCGGAGAGCCGCTACCGGGAGATCTACGGCGATGCCTTCAACGCGGATCTCGCCGACCAGCTCCAGTTGCCGGTGCAGGCCCTGGAAGCCCTGATCAACGACCGTCTCCTCATCCGGGAAGCGGAACGGATGGGGCTGACCGTCAGCGACGAGGAGCTGCAGGAGGAAATCCTCGCCGTACCCGGCCTGACCGACGGCGCCGGGAACTTCATCGGCGCCCGGCAGTACCAGGATCTCCTGCGCGCGAACCGGATGACGGTGGACGACTTCGAGTCCGACCTGCGGGACGCCCTGCTGATCCGGAAGCTGCAACTGGCGCTCGCCGAAGTCGCCCACGTTTCCGACGCCGAGGTCGAGCTGCGGGGCCGCGAGGCGGCCGAACGCGCGGCGATCCGCTACTTCCAGGTCCCGGCGAGCCGCTACGCCGCCGAGGCCGAGCCCTCGGACGAGGCCGCCAGGGCGTACTTCGAGGAACACGGCGACGAGTTCGAGCTCCCCGAGCGCCGGCGGGTGGGCTATCTCCTGGTCAGCACGAACACGGTTCGGGCCGAGCTCGAGGTGACCGACGACGAGGCCCAGGCCTACTACGACGAGAACCCGGACCAGTTCGAGATCCCGGAACAGGTCCGCGCCAGCCACATCCTCCTGCTGGAGAGCAACGAACGGGACGCCGAACAGGCGCGGGCGTTGCTGGACCGGCTGCGCGGCCGCGTCGAGGCGGGAGAGGACTTCGCGGCGCTGGCCCGCGAGTACTCGGACGACGAAGCGACGAAGGAGGCGGGCGGCGACCTCGGCTACTTCGGCCGCGGCGCGATGACGCAAGCGTTCGAGGACGCGGCGTTCGGGGCGGCGAGCGGCGACCTGGTCGGACCGATCGAGAACCAGCTCGGCCCCCGCACCGGCCATCACCTGATCCTCGTCCACGAGCGCCGCGAGGGCGGCCGCCAGACCTTCGAGGAGGTCGGCAACCTGATCCGCGTTCAGCTCGAGGCCACCCGGGCCGAGGAAGAGTCGAAGAGCCGCATCGACGCCCTGCACGAGCGGCTGGCGGACGAGTCGTTCGCGGGCGAAGACGAGGCCCGGGAACTCGCCGCCGCCGAAGGGCTCGTTTACGCGAGCACGGAGCCCGTGGGAGAAGACGACGCCGTCGCCGGCATCGGACGGAACTTCAACTTCAGTTCCGCGGCGTTCGGACTCGAGACCGGCGCCTGGTCGGAACCGGTCCGCATCGCGGCGGGCTGGGCCCTGCTCACCGTGCTCGAGGTGCTGCCGCCGCGCGACTCGGCGTTCGAGGAGGTCGAAACGGACGTCCGCGACGTCGTCCGCCGCCAGAAGGAAGGCGAGCTCCTGGCGTCGGCGCTCACGGAGGCGCGGGGACGGGTCGAGGACGGCCTGGGCATGGACGACGCGGCCGGGGAGTTCGAGGCCACGATCGAGGAGAGCGGCGCCTTCGGACTGCGCGAGGCGATCGGGACCCTGGGCGTCATGCCCGAGCTCTCGCGCGAGGTGTTCGCGCTCTCCGCCGGCCAGTTCGGCGGCCCGGTGGACACTCCGTTCGGCGCGGTGCTGTTCGAGGTGACGGAGCGCGAGTCCTTCGATCCCGCACTGTTCGACCCGGAGGCGACCCGGAACGAGCTGCTGAACGAACGGAACCAGACGATGCTCCAGTCCCTGCTGCAGAACCTCCGCGAGGAGCTCGGCGTCCGCTACACGCAGGACTTCATCGAGAACTTCGGTCTGGCCGAGACCGAAGCCGAGGCGGCCGGCGCCTGAGCTCGGCGCGGCCATCCACACCGGCTTGATCGGCTACCTGCGCGGGCGCCGCCAGGCTCTCGAACCCGAGAGCCTGGTGCTCGACGTGAACGGCGTCGGCTACGCCGTGCGAATCCCCATGTCGACCTACTTCGAGCTGGAGAAGCTCGAGGCGGAGGACGAGATCGGCCTGTTCGTCCATACCCACGTCCGCGCCGACGCGATCGAGCTGTTCGGCTTCCGGACGGAGACCGAGCGGACCCTGTTCGAGCACCTGCTCGGCGTCGGCGGCGTCGGGCCGCGACTGGCCCAGGTCGTCCTGTCGGGCGGCTCCACCAGGGACCTGCTGAACGCCATCGGCGGCGGCAACGTCGCGTCCCTGACCCGCATCCCGGGCATCGGCCGCAAGACGGCCGAGCGGATGGTCCTGGAACTCCGGGAGAAGGCGAAGACGCTGCTCGCCGAGGCGGGCGCCGAACCGGAGCAGGCCGAGCCCGAGCCCGGCCGGGAGGACGAGCGGGAACAGGCGGTCGGCGCCCTCGTCAACCTCGGCTACCGCACCGCCGAAGCGCAGCGCGCCGTGTCGGCCGTGCTGGCGGAGACGCCCGAGATCGAGTTCGAGGACCTGCTGCGGATGAGCCTGCGGCGATTGTCGCGGCTCTGATGGCGGAGCGCGGAGCGGCAGAGCAGCGGAGCGGCAGAGGCCGGAGCGGCGGAGGCGGCCAGAGCGGCCGGAGCGGCGGTGGACGGACCCGCCCGTCTTGGGTCGGGAGGGGTCGGCGCCCAGGTGACGCGCGCGCTCGAGAGGAGAAGGGCAGGGTTGCGCTTGCTCCGCTTCACTCGCTTCGGTTGGGCGTCGGTGAGTGCAACGTCGCCGGCAGTCGCTCGTTCAGAGGCACCTGGGCGCCGACCCCTCCTGACCCGACTGGGCTGGACGTCGTTGCCGGCCGGGCTGACGGAGAGGGCTCGTGCCACTGGCTGCGCGGGTCTGCCGGCCCGCATGCCGCCCCGCACTGGCTGCGCGGATCTGCCGACCCGCGTGCCGCCCCGCGCTGGCTGCGCGGATCTGCTGACCCGCATGCCGCCCCGCGCTGGCTGCGCGGATCTGCTGACCCGCATGCCGCCCCACGCTGGGTGCGCGGGTCTTCTGACCCGCATGCCGCCCCACGCTGGGTGCGCGGGTCTTCTGACCCGCATGCCGCCGGAGGCGGCCAGGAAACGCGCCGCGAAGCGGCGGCGACCCGGGCAGCGGGGTAGCATCGCCGCCATGGCCGGGCCGGGCGCCGAGGAGATCGAACGGAACATCCTCTCGGGCGCGCCGGATCCGGACGACCGCCGCGTCGAGCCGTCGCTGCGACCGCGGCGTCTGGCCGACTACCTGGGCCAGAAGAAGATCGTCGATCTGCTCGACATCTACATGCAGGCGGCACGGGGCCGGGGCGAGCCGCTGGATCATGTCCTTCTGTTCGGGCCCCCGGGGCTGGGCAAGACGACGCTCGCGCACATCGTCGCCCGCGAGATGGGCGCGGTCCTGCGGTCCACGTCGGGCCCGGTGCTCGAGCGCGCCGGCGACCTGGCGGCCATCCTGACCAACCTGGAGCCGGGCGACGTCCTGTTCATCGACGAGATCCACCGGCTCGGCCCGACCGTCGAGGAGATCCTCTACCCGGCGCTCGAGGACTTCCAGCTCGACCTGGTCATCGGCCAGGGGCCGATGGCGAAGACGGTGCGGATCGACCTGCCTCGCTTCACCCTGGTCGGCGCCACGACCCGCGCCGGCCTGATCACGCCGCCGCTGCAGGCGCGCTTCGGCATCGTCCATCGGCTCGACTTCTACAGTCCAGAGGTGCTGAGAGTCATCGTCCAGCGTTCCGGCGACCTGCTCGAGGTGCCGGTGGACGAGGGCGGCGCCAGCGAGATCGCCCGGCGCAGCCGCGGCACTCCGAGGATCGCCAACCGGCTGCTGCGCCGGGTGCGCGACTTCGCGCAGATCGAGGGCGACGGCCGGATCGACCGCGCGACCGCGAACCGGGCCCTGGAGCAACTCGAAGTCGACGAGCACGGCCTGGACGAGATCGACCGCAAGATCATGGGCCTGCTGATCCGGCAGTACGACGGCGGCCCCGCCGGCATCAAGGCCCTGGCCGCCTCGGTCGGCGAAGACGAGGGCACGATCGAGGACATCTACGAGCCGTACCTCATCCAGGAGGGCTTCCTCCAGCGCACCCGCCGCGGCCGCGTCGCGACCCGACGCGCCTACGAGCATCTGAACCTGCCCGTCCACGGCACGCTCTTCTAACTGGGTGCGCGGGTCTTCTGACCCGCTGCCGCCGAAGGCGGCCAGGAGCCCCGCCAGTTCCACGCAAGCCTGCGCCGCAGAACGCCGCGAGGCAAGTCCGGGCGCAGGCGCCGCCGTAGCCCCCGCAGACTCCGTGTCTGGCCCCCGGCAACGACGCCCAGCCCAGTCGGGTCAGGAGGGGTCGGCGCCCAGGTGCCTCTGAACGAGCGACTGCCGGCGACGTTGCACTCACCGACGCCCAACCGAAGCGAGTGAAGCGGAGCAAGCGCAACCCTGCCCTTCTCCTCTCGAGCGCGCGCGTCACCTGGGCGCCGACCCCTCCCGACCCAAGACGGGCGGGTCCGTCCACCGCCGCATGGCGCCGGCCCGCGCTCGCGTGTACGCTATTGCGCCCTTGGCGCTCTCCCGCCACGACGTGACCTCCGACCCACCCGACCATGAAGGTACTCAAGTTCGGCGGCTCCTCCGTGGCCGATGCCAGCCGCCTGCGAGCGGCGGCGCGCATCGTGGAGCGGCGGCTCGATGGCCGTCCCGGCGACGGCGCGGTGGTGGTGTCCGCCCTCGGCGGCGTCACGGACCGCCTCCTCGCCCTGGCCGCAGCCGCGCGGGAGGGCAACGGAAGCCCTGAAACGGCGCGCGAGGCCGCCGCGCTTCGCGACCATCACATGAAGATCGCGGCCGAGGTCGCCGCCGCGGCCGATCTGCCCGCCCTCGCCGAGGACCTGGACGGCCTCTGCGACGGTCTGGACCGGGAACTCGGCGACTGCGCCGAGGCCGGGGCCACCGCCGAGCAACCGCGCGAATCCTGGCTCGACCGGATCGTCTGCCACGGCGAGCTCCTGTCGACCCGGCTCCTCGCCGCCGCGTTGCGCGCCCGGGGCCTGCCGGCGGAAGCCTGCGACGCGCGCCCGCTGGTGCGGACGGACCGTTCCTTCCAGGCGGCGCTCGTCGCGCTCGAACCGACGTTCGCCGCGCTCGCCGCCCACTTCGGGCGTCTCGGCCCGGACGGACCGCTGCAGGTCGTCACCGGCTTCCTCGGCAGCACGCCGGAGGGCGAGACGACGACCCTGGGCCGTAGCGGTTCGGACCTGACGGCCTCGCTCGTCGGCGCCGCGCTCGACGCCGAGCGGATCGAGATCTGGACCGACGTGCCGGGCGTGATGACGGCCGACCCGAAGCGGGTCGAGGACGCGCTGCCGATCCCGCGGCTGAGCTACGAGGAGATGCTCGAGCTCTCCCACTTCGGCGCCCGGGTCGTCTACCCGCCGACCGTCACGCCCGCCCGACGCAAGGGCATTCCCCTTCTCGTCCGCAGCACGCTCGATCCCGAGCACCCCGGAACCCTGGTCGACGCGGGCAGGGACCGGGAGCGCGCCCGCGGCACCGCGGTCACCGGCATCTCCTCCATCGACGACGTCCACCTCATGCTGCTGGTCGGCGACAACCTGGTCGGCACCCCGGGCGTCGCGGCGCGCCTGTTCGACGCGCTGGCGGCGAGCGGCGCCAGCGCCATTCTGATCTCCCAGGCGTCGAGCGAGCACTCGATCTGCTTCGCGGTCGAGCCCGGCGTTTCCGACGCGGCGCGCCAGGCGGTCGAGGCCGAGTTCCAGTCCGAGATCGAGGCCGGATCGGTCCGGCCGCCGATCGTCGAGCGCGACCAGTCGATCGTCGCAGTGGTCGGCGACGGCATGCGGGAGCGCCCGGGCATCGCCGGCCGGGTGTTCGGGATCCTCGGCCGGCGCGCGGTCAACGTGCGGGCCGTGGCCCAGGGCTCGTCCGAGCGGAACATCTCGATGGTGGTCGCCAGGGCCGACCAGGGCCGGGCGGTGCGCTGGATCCACAAGGAGTTCTTCCATCGCGCCGCCTCCGGCCGACTCGCGGTCTACGTGCTGGGCGTCGGCGGCGTCGGATCGGCGCTGCTCCGGCAGCTCGCCGCCGAGCGGGACGCGCTGGAGCGGCGGGGCATCGATCTGCAGTTGCGCGGGCTGGCGAGCTCGCGCTTCATGGAACTCGCGGTGCGCCGCGGCGGCCGGCGCCTCGACCTCGGCGCCGCCGCGGACCCGGACGGCTGGCGGACCGCGCTGGAGCAGGGCGGCGAAGCGGCCGACCTCGACCGCCTGCTGGAGCACCTCGCCGGAACCGCGGCCGGCGGCGGCCGCACGGTGCTGGTCGACGTCACGGCGAGCGGCGCCATGACAGCCGTCTACCATCGCGCGCTCGCGGCCGGCGCCGCCGTGGTCAGCGCCAACAAGCTCCCCTTCGCCGGGCCGGTCGCGGACTTCCGCGCGTTCCACGCCGACGGCGAAGCGACCGTGTTCCACGAAGCGACCGTGGGCGCCGGCCTGCCGGTCCTCCACACGGTCGACATGCTGCTCGGCGCGGGCGACCCGATCGCGTCCGTCTCGGGCGTGTTCTCCGGCACGCTGGCCTACCTCACCGGCGAACTCGGCGCCGGCCAGGTGTGGAGCGACTCCGTGCGCCGGGCCCACCGCCTGGGGTACACGGAGCCGGACCCGCGCGACGATCTCGGCGGCCTCGACGTGGCCCGCAAGCTGCTCATCCTGGCCCGGCTGTGCGGCGCCGACCTCGAGATGGACGACGTCGACGTGACGCCCATGCTCGACCGGCCCGACCTCGCCGGCCTGCCGCTCGAGGAGTACTGGCGGCGCCTGCCCTCCGCCGACGACGAGATGGCGGCCCGCTTCGCCGAGGCGAGGTCGGCCGGACTCGAACTTGCCTATCTCGCCGAACTCAAGACGGGCGGCGAGGGGGCGACGGCCCGGGTCGGGCTCCGGGCGGTTCCGCCCGACCATCCCGTCGCCGGAATGCCGGCCTCGGACAACATGTTCGTCTTCCGCAGCCAGCGCTACGACGCCCGGCCGCTGATCGTCCAGGGCCCCGGCGCCGGGGCCGACCTGACCGCCGGCGGCGTCTTCGCCGACATCCTCCGCGCCTGGGCGGAGCGAGGAGCTTCACCATGACGACTCCGCGCGAACCCCTCCGGGCCGCCGTCCTCGGCGCCACCGGCACCGTGGGCCAGCGCTTCGTCACCCTGCTGGCGGAGCACCCGTGGTTCCAATTGACGGCGCTCGCCGCCTCCGAGCGTTCCGCCGGCAAGGCATACCGCGACGCGGCAACCTGGATTCAGACCCGGCCGATCGACGACGCGGTCGCCGCCATGACGGTCCAGACGATCGACGAGTTGATGGACGGCGCCAAACTTCCCGGCGGCGAACTGGACATCGTCTTCTCGGCCCTGGACGCCGGCGTCGCACGGGACGTCGAGCCCGCGTTCGCCCGCCGCTGCCTGGTCGTCACGAACGCCAGCGCGCACCGGATGGACGCCGGCGTTCCCCTGATCGTGCCCGAAGTCAACCCGGACCACCTCGACCTGCTGCCGCCGCCCGAACGCGGCAAGGCGCTTCCGGCCGGGATCGTCGCCAACCCGAACTGCTCGACGATCGGCCTGGTGCTGGCGCTCAAGCCGCTGGCCGACGCCTTCGGCTTCGAGCGGATCTCCGTCGTCACCCTGCAGGCGGTGTCCGGCGCCGGCCTGCCGGGCATCTCCAGTTACCAGATCCTGGACAACGTGATTCCCTGGATCTCCAGCGAGGAGGAGAAGCTGGAGATCGAGACCGGGAAGATCCTCGGCCGCGTCCGCGGCGGAACGATCGAGCCGGCCGAGTTCGCCGTGTCGGCCCAGTGCAACCGCGTTCCCGTCGTCGACGGGCACACGCTCTGCGTGTCCGTCGACCTCCAGGGCGCACCGGCGCTGGAGGACGTCCGGGAGGCGTGGCGGACCTTCCGCGCCGAGCCGCAGGAGCGCGGGCTGCCGTCGGCCCCGGCGCTGCCGACCGTCTACCTCGGCGACGACGAACCGCCCCAGGCGCGCGTCCACCGGGACCTGGGCAACGGGATGACCACCTCGATCGGCCGGCTGCGGGAATGCCCGATCCTCGGCTACCGGTTCGTCGCCCTCTCGCACAACACCCTGCGGGGCGCGGCCGGCGGAGCGCTGCTCGCCGCGGAACTTGCCGTCGCCCGCCATCGGCGGCGGGACGGCGCATGACGAAGATGGCGAGGGCGTTCGCCCCGGCGTCCGTCTCGAACATCGCCTGCGGCTTCGACATCCTGGGCTTCGCCCTGCAGTCGGAGAGCGAGGACGGGCCGGGCCCGGGAGACGTCGTCACGGCCAGCGAACGCGGCGGGGGCGGTCCGGTCCGGATCACCGCGATAGCCGGCGACGAAGGCCGGCTGCCGCTCGAAGCGGAGCGCAACACGGCCGCCGTCGCCGCCCGGGCCCTGCTGGACGGCGAGGCGCCGGGAGCGGCCGTCGACCTGGAGATCGAGAAGCGCATGCCGCTGGAGAGCGGCCTCGGTTCCAGCGCCGCCAGCGCGGTGGCGGCGGTGGTCGCCGTCGACGCGCTGCTCGGCCTGGAGTTGCCACCGGCGGCCCTGCTCCGCTACGCCCTCGCCGGCGAGGTCCTGGCCAGCGGCGGCGCACACGCCGACAACCTGGCGCCGTCGCTGCTCGGCGGGATCGTGCTGGTGCGCTCGCTCGAACCCGAGCCGGACGTCGTCGAACTGCCGGCGCCGGAGGGGCTGACCTGCGCCCTGGTGCGCCCCCATGCCGATGTGAACACGAAGGAGTCGCGGGCAAGCCTCGGGCGCGACCTGCCTCTCGAACGCGCCGTGACCCAGTGGGGCAACGCCGCGGCGCTGGTGGCGGCGCTCTACCGTTCCGACCTGGAACTCCTGTCCCGCGCCCTGGTCGACGTCGTTGCCGAACCGGTCCGCGCTCCCGGCGTGCCGGGCTTCCACGAGGCGAAGGCGGCCGCGATCGAGGCCGGCGCGCTGGGATGCAGCCTGTCGGGCAGCGGCCCGGCGCTGTTCGCCCTGTGCGACGGCCCGGCCCGCGCCGGGCGCGCGGCGGCGGCCATGGCCGGCGCGATCGAGTCTGCGGCCGGCGTCGGCTGCGACCGGCTCGTCTCGCGCCTGCCGGCGCCGGGCGCGCGGCTGATCGACGGCGGTTCGGAAGGCGGGGCGTAACGTGCGCCTCGTCAGCGACGCCGGTTCGGAAAGCAAGGCGTAGCGTGCGCTTCGTCAGCACCGCCGGCAAGGCCCGGCCGGTCAGCCTCGCCGAGGCGCTGCTCGAAGGGCCGGCCCCGGACGGGGGACTGTACGTGCCCGAGTGCCTGGCGCCGCTGAGCGCGGACGAACTGGCGCGGCTGCGGACGTTGCCCCTGGCCGGCCTTTCCGCCGTCCTCGGCCGCCGCCTGTTCGGGCCGGAGGTGCCGGAGGAGCAACTCGCGGCGCTGCTCGAGGATGCGCTCGACTTCCCGATCCCGCTCGCCCCGATCGAACCCGGCATCCACTGCCTGGAGCTGTTCCACGGGCCGACGCTCGCCTTCAAGGACGTCGCCTCGCGGGTCATGGCCCGTCTGATGGCGCGGTTCGCGGCCGCCGGCGGCGAGGAGACCACCGTCATCGTCGCGACGAGCGGCGACACCGGCAGCGCCGTGGCCCACGCCTTCGCCGGCGTTCCCGGGTTCCGGGTCTGCGTGCTGTACCCGGACGGACTGGTGACCGAGGCGCAGCGGCGCCTGTTCACGACGCTGGGCGGCAACGTCACCGCCGTGGCCGTCGAAGGCGCGTTCGACGACTGCCAGAGCCTGGCCCGGGCCGCGTTCGCCGACGGCGAGTTGAGGCGCCGGCGGCCGCTCGCCTCGGCGAACTCGATCAACATCGGCCGGTTGCTGCCGCAGGTCTTCTACTACTTCCACGCCTGGGCGCAGCTCCCGTCGCCGCCGGACGGCGGCCCGGGCGAACCGGTCGTGTTCTCCACCCCGAGCGGCAACTTCGGCAACCTGACCGCCGGGCTCATCGCGAAGAAGATCGGCCTGCCGGCGGCCCGCTTCGTCGCCGCGACGAACGCGAACGACGTCGTGCCGGCGTACCTCCGGAGCGGCGACTACCTGCCGCGCGGTTCGGTCGCCACGATCTCGAACGCGATGGACGTCGGCAACCCGAGCAACTTCACCCGCATCCTCCACCTCTACTCCAGCGCCCCAGACGCCAGCGAGGCCGCGCCGCTCGACCGCATCCGCCGGGATCTTTCGGGCCGCGCCTTCGACGACGACGAGACCCGCCGCGCCATGCGCGACGTCCACGAGCGCACCGGCTACCTCCTCGACCCGCACACCGCCGTCGGCTACCTGGGCCTCAAGGCGGAACTCGAAGCCCGCGACGGCGGAACGGGCATCGTGCTGGCCACCGCCCACGCCGCCAAGTTCGCCGAAACCGTCCAGGCCGCCGTCGGCATCGACCCGCCGCCGCCGCCCGCCCTCGAACGCTGCGCCGACCTGCCCGAACGCATCGTCGAGATCCCGGCCGACTACGCGGCCCTCCGCGACGTGCTGCTGGGCGGCTGAGGCGGGTACCTGTCCGGGTCCGGGCCGACGGGAGGGTCCCAGGGGCACGCTCGCGCTCTCCCGGCAGGAGGGAAGCTGGCGCTCGCTGTTGTCGGCTGCGCTTCACGTCGGCGACGGACGACGTGGCCACGCGGGCAGGCGCTTGCCTCCGACGCCCTGGAACCCTCCCCTCGGCCCGGACCCGGACTGGACGACGTCGGCCGCTGGTGTGGCCCGGTCTACCGCCCGCGCATCGGGGTGTGGATCAACCCGTCCCGCTCCCTGCTCCCCTGGCCAAGGCCCCAGTCGGCCGGCGTCACGAGTTGCCCCTCGATCCGGGCATCGTCGGGAACACGCACTCCCGGCGCAACGATCGTCTCCCGAAGTCTCGCTCCGGCGCCGACGCGGGCGCCGGGCATCAGCAGGCCCCGCTCGACGACGGCGCCTTCGCCGACGCGGCTGCCGGTTTCGAGCACGCTGCGCTCCACCGTGGCGCTCCGGGCCAGCGAGACGCCGGGGGCGACGAAGCGGCGGCGGCGCTTGCGGCGGCCGGCGGTGCGGCCCCAGTCGAGGGCGCCTTCGAGGTAGCGGCGAGGGGTTCCCAGGTCGTGCCAGGGGCGGCGGCAGCGGAAGGCGGCGATCCGGGCGCCGGAGCGGAGGAGCGGCTGGTAGAGGCCCTCGACGATGTCGCTGGACGACGGCCGCGGCGGGATCCGCTCGACGACCCGGCGGGAGAGAACGTGGAGGCCCTGGAAGGTCCGGTTCCGGCCGCGGGCCGAGCCGACTCGCAGGTCGCGGAGGCCGACGACCAAGCCGCGCGGATCCACCTCCACGCCGCCGCCCAGGGCCGCGGCCGGCGCTTCGCGGCCGATCTGCAGGGTGACGTCGGCGCCGCTGCGGCGGTGGCGGGCGAGCGCCTCGCGGATCGGCCAGCGGCAGAGCGAGTCGCCATTGACGAGCACGATGTCGTCGGCGCCGGCGAGGAAGTCGCGCAGATTGACCACGGCGCCCAGGGTGCCGAGCAGGTCCGGTTCGACCGCGAAGCGGAGGTCGATGCCGCGGGCGGCGGCCTCGCTCCCGAGCCCGCGCCGCACCGCGTCGCCGAGGTGGAAGAGGTTCACCGCCGTCTCGCAGCCGGCGCGGTGGAGAATCTCGATCGTCCGCATGGCGACGGCTCGGCCGGCCACCGGCAGCAGGGGCTTCGGCAGGGCGCCGGTCAGCGGCCGCAGCCGTTCGCCCCGGCCCGCGCAGAGCACGAGCGCACGCACGCGCCGGGCGGCGCCTCTCACTGCTGGGTGACGCCGGGTACGCGGGTCTTCTGATCCGCCGCCGCCGCCGAAGGCGGCTTCGACGCGCCGGCCGAAGGCCGACCTAGCTCTGGAAACACCATGTCCCGGGGCAACCCCTCGCGCCCCGTCCGGTAGTCGCGGTAGATCGCAAGGTAGTCGCGCGGATCCGCCCGCTCCGGGTCGATGCCGCAGCGGCGGCAGACGCGCTCGATGCCGCCATCGTCCAGGTCCGGATCGACCCGCTCGACCTCCACGAAATCGCCGGCCGGGGTCCGGTCGAGGGCGACCTCGCAGCCGAGCAGCAGCCAGCGCTCGCGGACCTTCTCGTAGCGCGCCGCGACCTCGAAGCCGAGCGACTCCAGCAGCAGCCGAGCCGCCGCCGGGTCGTCGACGGCGAACTCGTGCTCTGTCCGCTCCTTGACGCCGCCGCGGATCTCCGGCGCCGACTTCCAGGTCAGCCGGCTGCCGCCGCCGTCCGTCCGCAGGCGAAGCAGCTCCCGCCGGGTCCGCAGCCGCTCCGAGACGGGCGCATCCGTCCGGTCGAAGACCTGGTTCGACTCCATCGCGGCTTCGCGTTCCAGCCGGCCGCCGGCGGCGCGGACGCGCTCGCGAACCCGGTCCAGGTCGGCGACCGCGACCTTGACCTCGCGCTCGCGCCGGGGAGCGGTCAAGCGTTCGCGGCGCCCGCCGCGCAGCCCCCGAGACGGTCGAGCACGCGGACCACCGTGCGGATGCCCTGGTAGAAGTTGTCGAGGTCCATCTTCTCGTTCGGGGCGTGCAGGCGGTCGTCCGAGAGGCCGAAGCCGATCAGCAACACGGGCGCGTCCAGCACCTCGGCGAGGGTCGAGACGATGGGGATGGACCCGCCCTCGCGGACCCGCACCGGCTCGCGGCCCCATGCTTCGCGCACGCCCTCGAGCGCCGCGTCGACGAGCGGGCCGTCGAGGTCGACGAGCACCGGCGGCGCTCCGTTCAGATTCACCACCTCGACCTCGATGCCCGGCGGCGCCAGCGAGCGCATGAAGTCCGCGAAGAGGCGGAACAGCCGCTCCGGGTCCTGGTCCGGCACCAGCCGCATGGACACCTTGGCGCCGGCCCGGTTCGCGATGACCGTCTTGGCGCCGGGACCCTGGTAGCCGCCCCACAGGCCGTTCACGTCGCAGGTCGGCCGCGCCCACACGCGTTCGAGGGTCGTGTAGCCGGCCTCGCCCCACAGCGCGGACGCGCCGATCTCCTCGCCGTACTTCGCCTCGTCGAACGGCAGCGCCGCGAACGCCTCCCGTTCCGCCGCGCCCAGGGGACGCACGTCGTCGTAGAAGCCCGGCACGAGGATCCGGCCGTTCTCCGGGTCGCGGAGCGCCGCCAGCATGGTGCCCAAGACGTTCAAGGGGTTCGCCACGGCGCCGCCGAACGTGCCGGAATGCAGGTCGCGCCCCGCGCCGCGCACCCGGACCTCGGTGTAGAGCAGGCCCTTCAGGCCGTAGAGCACGGACGGCTGGCCCGGCCCGTACATCGAGGTGTCGGAGACGAGCGCCAGGTCGCAGCCCAGGCGTTCGGCCGCCGGGCTGCGGACGTAGGCCTCGATCGCCTCGCCGCCGCACTCCTCCTCGCCCTCGATCAGGAACTTCACGTTGACCGGCAGGCTGCCGGTCTCGGCCATGATCGCCTCGACCGCCTTGATGTGGGTGAAGGACTGGCCCTTGTCGTCGGTGGCGCCGCGGGCGACGATCCGCTCGCCGCGCGCGCCGGTCTCGATCGCCGGCTCGAACGGGTCGTTGCGCCACTCCTCCAGCGGATCGACCGGCTGCACGTCGTAGTGGCCGTAGAACAGGACGGTCGGACGGCCCGGAGCGCCGAGCCACTCGCCGTAGACGAGCGGATGCCCCGCGGTCTCGACGATCTCCGCCTCAAGCCCCGCGGCCTCCAGCCGCTCCCTGACGAAGCCGGCGCAGCGGCGCACCTCGTCCGCGTAGGCCGGATCGGTCGAGACGGACGGGATCCTCAGGTACTCCTTCAACTGCTCCAGGCTGGCGCCGGTCTCCCGATCCACGCGCTCAAGGACTGCGTCGACGCTCGTCCCGGCGCCGCCCCGGCGGTCAGTCATCGAAGCTGCGCCCGGTCTTCTCCCAGTCGGCAAGGAACTGGTTCAGACCGATGTCGGTCAACGGGTGCCGGTAGAGCTGGCCGAGGGTCTTGAACGGCAACGTGATGACGTCGGCGCCCATCTCCGCCGACAGCACGACGTGGACCGGATGGCGGGCCGAAGCGACCAGCACTTCGGTCTCGAAGTCGTAACGGGAGTAGATCCGGATCACCTGCCGGATCAGGTCCATGCCGTCCTGGGCGATGTCGTCTAGGCGGCCGACGAAGGGCGAGATGTAGGCGGCGCCCGCCTTCCCGGCCAGCAGCGCCTGGGCCGGCGAGAAGCAGAGGGTCACGTTGCACCGGATCCCCTCCTCGGCCAGCCGCCGCACCGCCGTCAGCCCGGGCGGGCCGAGCGGCACCTTGACGACGACGTTGTCGGCCAGGCCGGCGAGCCGCCGGCCTTGCTCGAGCATCCCGTCGAGATCCGTCGCCAGCACCTCGCCGCTGACCGGTCCCGGCACGAGTTCGGCGATCTCCTTGACGGTCGGCAGGTAGGGCTTGCCCTGCTTCGCGATGAGGCTCGGGTTCGTGGTGACGCCGTCGACCATGCCCCATTCCAGGCCGGTCTCGATCTCCCCCACGTCGGCGGTGTCGAGAAAGAACTTCATCGTGGCGCTCCCCGCTAGTTGACTGGCTCCGCCTCGGCCGCTTCGGCGTCACCGTCCTCTTCTTCCTCGCCGCGATCCGGGATGCGAGCCAGGGCGACGATGCGGTCGCCCTCGTCGAGGTCCATCACCTTGACGCCCTGCGTGGCGCGGCCGATCAACGACACGCTGCCGGCCCCGATGCGGATGATCTTGCCCTGGTGGGTGATCAGCATGAGGCCCGTGTCCTCGCTCACCTCGCGGACGCCGACCACGTCGCCGGTGCGATCGGACACCTTCAGATTGATGATGCCGAGGCCGCCCCGCGACTGCAGGCGGTACTCGTCGATCGCGGTGCGCTTGCCGAAGCCGTTCTCGCTCACCGTCAGGAGCGTCGTCTCCGGCGGTCCCGGTTCCGTCCGGGCGCTCGACGGGCGTTCGGACCGGTTCGCCACTGGCGCGGGTTCGCCCGGCCCGGGTTCCGCGGACTCGTCTCGCGGCAGCAGGCACTCCGCCGACACGACCCGGTCGCCGGGGCGCAGGCCGATCCCGCGCACGCCCCGGGTGGCGCGGCCGAGGGACCTCAGGTCGCTCTCCCGGAAGCGGATCGCGTTGCCCTTCCGCGTGGCCAGCACGAGTTCGCTGCCGCTGTCCGTCGCCTTGACGGCCAGCAGGCGGTCGCCCTCGTCGATCCGCAGCGCGATGATGCCGCTGGGGCGCGGCCGCGAGTACTCGGAGAGCGCGGTCTTCTTCACCACGCCGGCTTCGGTCGCGAAGGTCAGGAAGCGGTCCTCGGGAAACTCGCGGACGGAGGCCGTGGCGGCGACCGTCTCGCCGCTGTCGAGGCGCAGCAGGTTGACGATCGCCTTGCCGCGCGCCGCCGGACCGAGCTGCGGGATCTGGTGCACCTTGAGCCAGTAGCAGTGGCCCCGATCGGTGAAGACCATGATGTAGCTGTGGGCGGACGCGACGTAGAGCTGCTCCACGAAGTCGCCGTCGCGAGTGCTCATGCCGGTCCGGCCCTTGCCGCCGCGGTGCTGCGCGCGGTAGAGGCTGAGCGGCGACCGCTTGATGTAGCCGGACCGGGTGACCGTGATCACCATGTCCTCGTCGGCGATCATGTCCTCGATCGTGATGTCCGAGGAATGGGCCACGATCTCGGTGCGCCGCGGATCGCTGTAGCGCTTCTCGATCGCGTCGAGCTCCGAGCGGATCTCCCGCAGCAGCAACGCGTCGGACCCGAGAATCGCGCGCAGCCGTTCGATCTCGGCCATCAGTTCCCGGTGCTCCTGCTCGATCTTCTCGCGCTCGAGGCCGGTCAGCCGCTGCAGGCGCATGTCGAGGATCGCCTGGGCCTGGGGCTCGCTCAGGGAGAAGCCCTCGACCAGGCGCTCCTTCGCTTCCGGCGGCGTGCGGCTGGCGCGGATCGTGGCGATCACCGCGTCCAGGTGGTCCAGCGCGACGAGGAGTCCCTCCAGGATGTGGGCGCGCCGCTCGGCGCGGGCCAGGTCGTGGCGGCAGCGCCGGATGACGACGGTGCGCCGGTGGTCCAGGAAGTGGCGCAGCAGGTCGCGCAGGGTCAGCACCTGCGGCTGGCTGTCGACGATCGCCAGCATGTTCATGCCGTAGCTGACCTGCAGCTTGCTCATCTTGTAGAGGGTGTTCAGGACGACCTCCGCCACCTCGCCCCGCTTCAGGTCGATCACGATCCGGATGCCGTCGCGGTCGGACTCGTCGCGCAGGTCGCGAATGCCCTCCAGCTTCTTCTCGCGCACGAGTTCCGCGATCCGCTCGATCAACCGCGCCTTGTTCACCTGGAACGGGATCTCGGTCACGACGATCGACTGCCGGTCCTGGCCGACCTCCACGATCTCGGCGCGGGCGCGCACCTGGATCGAGCCGCGGCCGGTGGCGTAGGCGCTGCGGATGCCGGCGCGGCCGTGGATGAAGCCGCCGGTCGGGAAGTCCGGCCCGGGCAGCTCCTCCATCAGCTCGTCCAGGGTCGCCTGGGGACGGTCGATCAGGAGCTTGACGGCGGCCAGCGCCTCGCCCAGGTTGTGGGGCGGGATGTTCGTCGCCATGCCGACCGCGATGCCGGCCGAGCCGTTGACCAGCAGGTTCGGAATCCGGGCCGGCAGCGGCGAGGGCTCCTGCTCGGAACCGTCGTAGTTCGGCACCCACTCGACGGTGTCCTTGTCGATGTCCTCGCGCAGCAGCTCCTCGGCGATCCGGGTCAGCCGGACCTCGGTGTAGCGCATCGCGGCCGGGTTGTCGCCGTCGATCGAGCCGAAGTTGCCCTGGCCGTCCACCAGGGGATAGCGCATGGAGAAGTCCTGCGCCATGCGCACCACCGTGTCGTAGATCGGCCCGTCGCCGTGCGGGTGGTACTTGCCCATCACGTCGCCGACGATGCGCGCCGACTTCTTGTAGGCGCGGCCGGCGGTGTTGCCCGCCTCCCACATGCCGTAGAGGACGCGCCGGTGAACCGGCTTGAGACCGTCCCGCACGTCGGGCAGGGCGCGGCCGATGATCACGCTCATCGCGTAATCGAGGTAGCTCCGGCGCATCTCGCGCTCGAGCTGCACCGGCACGGTGTCCCGGCCCGGCGACGGAGGCTCGGGCGGCCCAGGCGGCCGGGTGGGATCTTCGCCGTTGCTCACGGTCGGCCCGTCAGATGTCGAGGTTGGTGGCGAACAGGGCGTTCTTCTCGATGAACTCGCGCCGCGGCTCCACCTTGTCGCCCATCAGCGTGGTGAAGATGCCGTCCGTCTCGTCGTCGCGGTCGTCGTCGATCTCGACCAGGAGCATCCGGCGGCGGTCGGGGTCCATCGTGGTCTCCCAGAGCTGCGACGGGTTCATCTCGCCGAGGCCCTTGTAGCGCTGGATCGACAGGCCCTTCTTCGCGGCCTCGAACAGGGCGTCGAGCGCTTCGTCGACCGACTCGGCCTCGACGTCCTCGGCGGCGCCCGACCCGTTCACCTGGCGCAGCAGGATGGAGGGCGAACGCCACGCCGCGAGCGCCTGCTCGTTCGCGGTCAGGGAGCGGAAGTCGGCGCCGGTCACCAGCGCCTCGTCGATCGTCACCTGCCGGTCCACGCCGTCCCGGCGCGAACGGAACCGGATCGCGTGCAGCCCGCCGGCGTCCTGCTTCACCGACACGTCGTGGAAGCCGGAGGCCTCGATGACCTGGGCGGTCCGTTCGGCCCGCTCCCGGTCCGTCAGACTGTCGCGCTCGACGATGCCGCCGGCGACGGCCGCCCGCAGGGCGTCGCGCGGAATGCCGCGGGCGCTCAGCGAATCGAGCGCCCGCCGGAACGAGGCCAGGCGGTCGAGCAACACCCGCAGGCGGTCGCCCTCGAACACGGCCGGGTCGTCGACGTCGCCGTTCGGCAGGGCGATCTGCCAGTTCTTGCGAATCCGCTGCACGAGGTAGTCGTGGTACTCCTCGTCGTCCTTCAGGTAGCTCGAACGGCGGCCCTCCGTCACCTTGTAGAGCGGCGGCTGGGCGATGAAGAGGTGGCCGCGGTCGATGATCGCCTTCATCTGGCGGTAGAAGAAGGTCAGGATGAGCGTGCGGATGTGGCTGCCGTCGACGTCCGCGTCGCACATGATGATCAGCTTGTGGTAGCGCAGGCGGTCGACGTCGAAGTCCTCGCTGCCGATGCCGGTCCCCAGGGCCTGGATCAGGGTCCGGATCTCGTCGGACGAGAGCATCCGGTCGAGGCGCGCCCGTTCGACGTTCAGGATCTTGCCCTTGAGCGGCAACACCGCCTGGAAGCGGCGGTCGCGGCCCTGCTTGGCCGAGCCGCCGGCCGAGTCGCCCTCGACGAGGAAGAGCTCGGCGAGAGCCGGATCCCGCTCGCTGCAGTCCGCCAGCTTGCCCGGCAGGTTCGAGCTGTCGAGCGCGCCCTTGCGCCTGGTCAGTTCGCGGGCCTTGCGCGCCGCCTCCCGCGCTCTCGCGGCCTCGACGACCTTCTCCACGATCCGCTTCGCGTCGCGCGGGTTCTCCTCCAGGAAAGCGGAGAGCTGCTCGCCGACCGTCGATTCCACCCAGCCGCGGACCTCGGAGGAGACGAGCTTCTCCTTCGTCTGGCTGGAGAACTTCGGATCCTGGACCTTGACCGAGACGATGGCCACCAGCCCTTCGCGAATGTCCTCGCCCGAGAGCTTTTCCTTCAGGTTCTTTCCGAGGCCCGACGAGGCGACGTAGGCGTTCACCGTGCGGGTCAGGGCCGAGCGGAGGCCCGAGAGATGGGTGCCTCCGTCGCGGTTGTTGATCGTGTTCGTGAAGCAGTAGATCCGTTCCTGGTAGCTGTCGTTCCACTGCAGCGCGACCTCGACCGATTCGCTGGAGCCGGCTTCGCCCACTTCGCTGTAAAGGTAAACCGGCGACGGATGCAGCGGCGTCTTGTTTCGGCTCAGGTGCGTGACGAAGCTGGCGATCCCCCCCTCGTACTCGAAGTCCGCGCTCTTGCCCGTCCGTTCGTCGAACAGGCCGATCGCGATGCCGCGGTTGAGGAAGGAGAGCTCGCGCAGGCGCTGGGCGAGGACCTGGTAGTCGAAGGAGAGCCGGGTGAAGACCTCCGGGTCCGGCGTGAAGCGGATTCCGGTGCCCGTGTCGGCCGGATCGTCGAGCGCGGCGACCGCCTCGATCGCCGCCTGCGGCACGCCGCGGCTGTACGTCTGGCGCCAGGAGTGGCCATCGCGGTCGATTTCCAGTTCGAGCCGGACCGAGAGCGCGTTGACCACCGAGAGGCCGACGCCGTGCAGCCCGCCCGACACCTTGTAAGCGTTCTGGTCGAACTTCCCGCCCGAGTGCAGCTCGGTCATGATGACTTCCGCCGCCGACCGCTTCTCGCCCTCGTGGAACGCCACCGGAATGCCGCGTCCGTCGTCCCGCACGGAGACGCTGCCGTCGCCGTGGATGACCACCCGGACACGGTCGCAGAAGCCGGCCTGCGCCTCGTCGATCGCGTTGTCGACGAGCTCGAACACCATGTGGTGCAGACCCGAGCCGTCATCGGTATCGCCGATGTACATCCCGGGCCGTTTCCGGACCGCTTCGAGGCCCTTGAGGACCTTGATGTGCTCAGCCGAGTAACCGGCTTCCGCTGCCGCCTGAACGTCCGTTGCCCCGGCCGCCGTCATGCCCGGAAAACTATCACACGACGGCCCGTTTCGCCGGTTTGGGCGGCCATTCGCCGGCAATCCCGCCGATACCTGCAACTATCTGAAAACAGGAGGTTTAGAAGAACGCCTCCGGCTTCCGCCCGCGGCGGGAGAACGCCAGGTCTTCGGCGGAGCTCCGGCGCCTCAGATCCGCATCGGCATGATCACGCACAGGTAGCGATGATCCTGCCCGCCGACCGGCTGCCCGAGGCACTGGCTGTTCTCGTCCTTGAGCGCGAATTCGACCTGATCCGTGTCCACCGCGGACAGGAAATCCCGCACGTAGGCGGGGTTCAGGCCGATGTCCAGCTTCTCCGCCTCGTAGTCGCAGGCGAGGTTCTCCTCCGCCTCGCCCAGGTCCGGATTCGACGACGACACCCGCAGCGATTGCGGCTCGAAACCGAGCCGGACCATGGGCGCCCGGTCGCCGGTCAGCAGGGAGACCCGGTGGACCACGTCGGAGAGCGCGTTGCGGTCGAAGGTGGCCTTGCGGTCGTTGTCCTTGGAGATGACCTTCTCGTAGTCCGGGAAGGTGCCCTCGAGGATGCGACAGGTGAGCTCGCGCCGGCCGATGACGAAGCCGAGGTGGTGCTCGCCGCGGCCGAACCGGATCGTCTCCTCGCTGTCGAACCGCATCAGTTCGAGCAGCGCCTTGCGCGGCGCCAGAACGCCGTCCGCCTCGGCGACGCCGGGCATCTCGGCCTCGATCAGGGCCAGGCGATGGCCGTCCGTCGCCACCAGTTCGACCTTGCCGTCCTTCAGCTTCAGCAGGGCGCCGTTCAACTGGAACCGGGACTCTTCCGCCGAGACGGCGAAGATCACCTTGCCGATCATCCGCTTGACGTCCGCGAACGGCGCCTCGAACGAGGAGGACGACGACTCCTGGTCGACAGTGGTCAGCGTCGGGAAGTCCTCGGCCGAGAGGCCGTTGATGCGGAACTTCGACGACCCGGAGTCGATGTGGAGCGAGTTGGAGTCGCCGGTCGACAGTTCGATCGGCCCGTCGCCCAGGGCCCGGACGATCTCGAGGAACTTGCGGGCCTGCACGGCCGTCGCGCCGGCTTCGCAACTGCCTTCCTCCGCGGCGCACCAGGAGGTGAGCGACACGTCCAGGTCGGTGGCGGCAAGCTCCAGGCGGTCGTCGCGGACGGTCAGGAGGAGATGGGAGAGGACCGGAATCGTCGATCTGCTCTCGACGATCCCCCGCATCGCCGCGAGTTCGGTCAGTAGTTCTCGTCGTTCAACTCGGGTCTTCATCTATCTCCTCCTGGAAGAGAAATATACACCAACAGAACAGCCGTAGAAGGGGCCGGAAGGAAGCGCGGAAATCTGTCATAAATCCTTTACAATCAAACACTTGAGATAGCCGGTACGCGGTCGGCGGAGAGCGGACGGAGCGGCGGATGGATTGTGCATTCTGCGGACTTCGGGCGCCTGGCCGCGGCCGGCGGCGATTCTCTCCGCAGACCGGCCGAAACGGATGACCCGGAGATCCGCCGCCGCTTCGAGGATCCCTTCGCGGTTCATCCGCCGCAATTCCGCAGGCTCTGACGCGCGAGCGCGCCGGCCGGGTTCGTTTCCGGGCGCGGCGACGGCGGCTCTACGCTCAGCCGCCGAGCTGGCGGGTGAAGCGCTCCAGTTGAGCGGCCAGGCGTTCGTCCTCCGAGCGCCGGCGCTCGATCTGCTCGACGGAGTACATGACGGTCGAGTGGTGCTTGCCGTTGAAGATCCTCCCGATCTCCGGATAGGAGACCTCGGTCAGGCGCTTGCAGAGGTACATGGCGATCTGCCGCGGATAGGTGATCTGCCGGGAGTTGCTCTTGCTCTTGATCTCGCGGACCTTCAGGCCGTAGTGGTGGGCCACCGTCTTGACGATCTGCGCGGGGGCGATCGGGCGGTCGGTTTCCGGCAGCACGTCGCGCAGCGCTTCCTTGGCGAATTCGAGGTCGAGAGGCACGCCGGACAGCGAGGCGAAGGCGGTGACGCGGTTGAGCAGGCCCTCGAGTTCCCGCACGTTCGAGTGAACCTGCCGGGCGATGAACATGGCGACGTCGGTGTCCAGGTCCAGGCCCTTCAACTGTCGCGCCTTGCGCTGGAGGATGGCGACCTTGGTCTCCAGGTCGGGCGGCTGGATGTCGGCGAGGAGACCGGAGCCGAAGCGGCTGCGCAGACGCTCTTCGATGTCCGCGAGGTCGCGCGGCTGCGCGTCCGAGGTGACGATGATCTGCTTCTGCCGCGTGTAGAGCACGTTGAAGGTGTGGAAGAACTCCTCCTGGGACCGCTCCTTCCTGGCCAGGAACTGGATGTCGTCCATCAGCAGCACGTCGATCGTCCGGTAGCGCTCCCGGAAGGCGGGCATGCGCTCGAACCGGATGGAGGTGATCAGGTCGTTCACGAAGTCCTCGGCGGCCAGATAGACGACCCGGGTGCCGGGCGCCGCGCGCTTGAGGCGGTTCCCGATCGCGTGCAGGAGGTGAGTCTTGCCCAGGCCGACGCCACCGTAGAGGAAGAGCGGGTTGTACGCGATGCCGGGCTTCTCGGCCACGGCTTCGGAGGCGGCGCTGGCGAACCGGTTCGAGTTGCCGACGACGAAGGAGTTGAATCGGTACTGGGGGTTGAGCGAGCTGCTCGGCGCAACTTCCGGTTCCGGCGCGGAACGGCCGGCGCGCGGCCGTTGCCGCGACGCGGCGGGCGCTTCGGCCCGGGCGGCCCGCGACTCGCCGCTCCTGAAGAGGACCTGGTAGGTCGGCCCCTTGAGATCGGCGATCGCCCAGTCGACGATGGGCCGGAAGCCCTCCTCGAGCGCCTCGACGAAGCGCGGATTCGGCGCTTCGAGAACGATATGTTCGGCGTCTTCGGACGCCACCCTCAGGGGGTGGAACCAGGTGCGGAAGTCCTCGGCGGGGAGGTCCGCCCGCAACTGCCGGCGTAGAGTCGGCCAGACGGAGCTAGGCACGATCCCCGTTCCCGATGGCGCCGAGAAGACCCATGGTCCAACCGAGCACGGCGAGATCCGTGCCCGTTCGCTCCGCTGTGCCCGCTTGTTCTGTTGCTGTTCCGAACCGTCCGAACCGACGCACCTGTCCCCCGCATCCCACGCGCACCACCACCCACTCTCCGGGCAGGGAACCACACCCCCGCGGAGCTACGTTCCGCAGCTTTTCCGCACAATGTGGAAAAGCCTTGGAAGACCAGCGAAGAGACTCGGGGCAGACAGCACCGGCGGGCTGCCTGTTGGCCTCACGCCGGGTGGCCTCCGTTGCGCGAGAAGCGCAGGATAGCAGCGGGATCCGGCTTCAACAAGGGGCGTCCAGGCACTTTCTTCACGTTTTCTCGAAGGGGCGCGCGGCGCCGCCGGCCGCGCGGACGCCAAGGTCCTGACCTGTGTTGCAGTTAGCCGAACCGGAGGGGTTGCGGGGCCCGCTGCTGGCCTGGTTCGACCGCTGCCGGCGCGATCTCGCCTGGCGGCGATCCGAGGATCCGTACGAGATTCTGGTCGCCGAGATCATGCTCCAGCAGACCCGGAGCGAGGTCGTGGCGACCCGCTACGAGGACTTCCTGGCGCGGTTCCCCAGTCTGGCCGCGCTGGCGGCGGCGCCGGTGGAGTCGGTCGAGGCCGCGTGGTCGGGGCTCGGCTACTACCGTCGCGCCCGCAATCTCCACCGCGCGGCCGGGATCCTGGCTGAGCGGGGAGCGTTGCCAGGTAGCGCCGCGGAGTGGGCGGAACTGCCGGGAATCGGCGCCTACACCTCCGCGCTGCTCGCGAGCCGCTGCTGCGGGGAGGCGTCGCCGGTGCTCGACGGCAACGTCGAACGGGTACTGAGCCGGTTCCTGGCGTCCGCGGCGCCGCCGAAGCGCGCGGCGGCCAGGCGCGGCCTGTTGGCAACGGCGGCCCGGCTGCTGGACCCGGTCCGGCCGGGGGACTCGAACCAGGCGCTGATGGAACTCGGTTCCCTGGTCTGCCGGCGCGGCGCGCCGGATTGCGTTGCGTGTCCGCTCGCGGCGGGTTGCCGGGCGTTCCGGTCGCCCGGTCTCGATCCGTTGGCCTTTCCCGTTTCCGGGCCGCGGCGCGCCCGGGAGACCCGCCACTGCTTCACGGCCGTCGTCCGGCGCGGCGAGGGCGTGCTGCTTCATCGACGGCCGGGCGGCGCGGAGTGGCTGGCCGGCCGCTGGCACCTGCCGACGGTGGAGCTTGCGAACGGCGACGAATCGAGCCGAGCCGCGGAGTTGCTGGGCCGGGAGTTCGGCGGCGCCTGGGAGTGCGGCGCGCGAGAGGTCGTCGTGCGCCACGCCGTGACCTACAGGGACTTCGTGGTGCGCGCGGCGCTCGCCCGCTGGCGCCCGCCGCGGGGGGCCGGCGATGGCGGTCGCCGCGGGGGGTCGGCGGATCGCGGGGTCCTGGCGTGGTTCGGTCCCGAGGAGATCGCCGGGTTGCCGACCTCTTCCCTGCTGCGGAAGACCCTCGACCGGCTGGCCGCGGCCGGCGTCGGCGCCGGAAGGGCACGAACTCCCGGCCCACCCATACACTCCGGGCCATGACGACGACGGAGCGCCCGCCGAGGATCCCGTTCGTCGACCTGGCGGCGCAGTCGAGGCGGCTCCGGCCGGAGATCGACCGCCGGATCGGCGCGGTGCTCGACCACGGCCGCTACGTCATGGGGCCGGAGGTCGAGGAACTGGAGGCGGAGCTGGGCCGTTGGGGCGGAGGCGTGTCCGCGGTGGCGGTCTCGAGCGGCTCGGACGCCCTGCTGATCGCCCTGCTGGCTCTCGGCGTCGGCGCGGGCGGCAGCGGCCGGGAAGGTACGCGCGCCGCCGCCGCGCGGCAGCGCCGCGCCGAGCGCCGGCCGGACGCCGTGTTCGTGCCGGCCTTCACCTTCACGGCGACCGCCGAAGTCGTGCTGCTCGCGGGCGCCGTGCCGGTCTTCGTCGACGTGCGCGAGGAGGACTTCCTGATCGACATGGAGTCGCTCGACCTCGAGTACGAACGCGTCCTGGCCGCGGGCGGCGCGACGCCGAAGGCCGTGATCCCGGTGGACCTGTTCGGCGTGCCGGTGGCCGAGGATCCGCTGGCGGAGTGGGCGGCCGCGAGGAACCTCGCGGTGATAGCGGACGCGGCCCAGAGTTTCGGCGCGCGCCTGGACGGGCGGCCGGTCGGCTCGCTGGCGGCGGTCACGACCACCAGCTTCTATCCCGCCAAGCCCCTCGGCTGCTACGGCGACGGCGGCGCGGTGCTCTGCACCGAAGAGGCGACCGCCGAGGTCGTCCGCTCCATCCGCGAGCACGGCCAGAGCGCCGGCCGCTACGACATCGTGCGGCTGGGCGTGAACGGCCGCCTGGACAGCATGCAGGCCGCCGTGCTGCTGGCGAAGCTGGGGATCTTCGAGCAGGAACTGGCGGCCCGTCGCGCCGTCGCGGCGGGATACGACGAGCGTCTGGCGGCGGCCGCGGCGTCGACGGCGGCGGCCTGGCGCGTCCGGACCCCGGCGCTCGGCGCCGGCGTCGAGTCGAGCTGGGCGCAGTACACGCTCCGCGTCGACGGCTCCGATGGCCCGGACGGCTCCGACGGCTCCCACGGCCGCGACGACTCCGACGGCCGCGATGGCGCCGATGGGCGCGACGGCGCCGATGGGCGCGACGGCGCCGATGGCCGCACGTGGTCGTCGTCGCGGGACGCCCTGAGGGCCCATCTGGATCGGGCCGGCATCCCGACCGCCGTCTACTACCCGCGCCCGATGCACCTGCAGCCCGCGTACGAGCGCCACGGCCGCGGCGCCGGCTCGCTGCCGGTCAGCGAGCGCCTGGCGGACCGCGTCGTCAGCCTGCCGATGCACCCGTACCTCGACCAGATCGCCCTCGACCGCATCTGCGAGCGGATCGCGAGCTGGCATGGAACCGGCCGCTGGTAGCTTGCGCCGCGGAACGCAGCGAAGCGGCGTCGGCTGACACGGTGAGCTCGCCCGGACTCGAGAACGGCCGCCTGTTGCCGGAGATACGGACGCCGCCGCCCGGTCCCCGCGCCCGGGCGATGGCCGGCCGCCTCGAGAAGTCCGAGGCGCCGGGGATCAACACCCTGGTGAGCGGGGCCACGGCGATCCTGTGGGCCGAAGCCGTGGGCAGCAACGTCCTCGACGTGGACGGCAACCGCTACGTCGACCTCACCGCCGGCTTCGGCGTGGCGGCCGTCGGCCATCGCCACCCGGCGGTCGTCTCGGCCGTCGAGCGGCAGGCCGGAAGGCTCGTCCACGGGCTGGGCGACGTCTACGCCCATCCGGTCCGCGTCGAGCTCGCCGAGCGCCTGTGCGCGCTCGCGCCGCTTCCGGACCCGAGGGTCTACTTCGCCGTGTCCGGCGCCGACGCCGTCGAGATAGCGCTCAAGACGGGCCGCCTGCACAGCGGCCGCCCGGGGGTGCTGGCGTTCGACCCCGCCTATCACGGGACCACCCTCGGCGCCCTGGCCGCCGCCTCCAGGCCGGCCTTTCGCGAGCCCTTCGCCGAGCCCCTCGAAGGACTCGTTCATCGCCTGCCGTACGGCGCGCCGGCGGAACGGATCGAGGAAGCGCTCGACCGGCATCCCGCCATCGGGACCTGCCTGGTGGAACCGGTCGTCGGCCGCGAGGCGACCCGCTGGCCCCCGCCCGGCTGGCTCGCGGCCCTCGCCGAGCTCTGCCGCCGGCACGGCGTCGTCCTCGCCGTCGACGAGATTTTCACCGGCTTCGGCCGCTGCGGCGCCTGGTTCGTCTGCCGCGAAGCCGGCGTCGAGCCGGACCTCCTCTGCTGCGGCAAGGCCCTCGGCGGCGGCCTCCCCATCGCCGCCGTCCTCGGCAGGAAGGACGTCATGGACGCCTGGCGAACCGACGGCGAAGCCCGCCACACCGCCACCTTCGTCGCCCACCCCCTCGCCTGCGCCGCCGCCCTGGCCACCCTTGAGACGATCGAGACCGAAGGCCTCATCGACCGCGCCCGCATTCTGGGCGACCGCTTCGCCCGCGCCCTCGAACCCCTCCGGCGCCGCCCCGGCGTCGCCGACCTCCGCGGCCAGGGCCTCCTCCACGCCATCGAACTCGACTCCCCCGCCGCCGCCCGCGCCCTCAGCCGCAACCTCCTCCACCGAGGCCTCATCGGCCTCGCCGGCGGCGCCACCGGCGCCGTCCTCCAGATCGCACCGCCCCTCGCCATCACCGAACGGCAACTCGACCACGCCGCAGCTGTCCTGTGCGAAGTCGTTGGCAAGTAGGCCGTCCAGATTGGGACTCTGGATCCCGTTAGTCCCTCATACGCCGCTTGCCTCCGAGGCCCAACTCAACGGCGCGCACCACCGAAATCGTCCAGCCCGCGGAGGTGCGGGGGAGGGGCCCCAGCGGGCTGGAGGCAAGCGTCTCCCCGGACCGTCGCGTTGACCGACAACGCAGCGCAGCGCAGCCGACCGAAGCGAGCGCTGGCTCCCCATTCCCCGATCAAGCGCGAGCGTCCGCTGGGGCCCCTCCCCCGCACCTCCGCGGGCGGGTGCAACTCAGAGATCGCGGCGCCCCGCCAGAGATCGGGCCAGAGTCACCTGGTCGGCGTAGTCGATGTCGCCGCCGACGGGGAGGCCGAAGGCGAGGCGGGTGACGCGGACGCCGCGGCGGGCGAGGAGGTTGGCGAGGTAAAGGGCGGTTGCTTCGCCTTCGACGTTGGGGTTCATCGCGAGGATGGCCTCTTCGACTCCTTCGAGGCGGTCGAGGAGGGAGGCTACGGTCAGTTCGTCGGGGCCGACGCCTCGTTGGGGGGAGAGGGCGCCGAGGAGGGCGTGGTAGAGGCCGTGAAACTCGCCCGTGCGTTCGATCGGCTCGATGTTGAAGGGTTCCTCGACGACGCAGAGCTTCGTCCGGTCGCGCTGCGGATCGCTGCAGATGGAGCACGGGTCCACCGCGGTGATCTGGTGACAGGTCGAGCAGTGGATCATCCGGTCCTTGACGTCGATGACCGCCTGGGCCAGGGCCTCGGCGCGGGCGCGGTCGGCGCGGAGGAGATGGTGAGCCAGCCGCCGCGCCGTCTTCGGGCCGATGCCCGGGAGCCGCGAGAGCTCCTCGACCAGGTTCGACAGCGGGTCGGCCGGCATCAGGCGAGGCCGGGAATGCCGCCGGCCAGGTTGCCGATCCGTTGCCCCACGTAGTCGTTCACCTTGCGGCCGGCCTCGTTCACCGCGGCCAGGACGAGATCCTGCACCATCGCCGGATCCTCAGGGTCGAGGACCTCCGGGTCGATGTTCACGGCCAGCACTTCCTTCTCGCCGTTCATTCGCACTTCCACCATGCCCCCGCCGACGCTGGCGGTGAACTCGGCGGACGTCAGGTCGCGCCGCATCTGCTCCTGCATCTCCTGGGCCTGGCGCATCAGCTTCTGGATGTTCATTCGTCGCGGTTCCTGTGCTCCACGGGAGCGGTCAAGGGTTCCTGGGTCGGACGTCGAGTACGCGGCCGCCGAAGACGTCGAGCACGGCGCGGACGCCGGGATCCGCCTCGGCGGCCCGCCGCGCCTCGGCGCCGGGGTCCGGCGCGCGGCGCGGGGGCTTGCGCCCGGGGGCCGGACGGTCCGGGTCGCGGCGGGGCGGCGCGTTGCTGGCAGGCGGCCCCGTGTTTGAGGCGGGCGGCCCCGCGTCGCGAGCGAGCGGCCGGTCGTCGCGGGCCGGCGCCTTCGCGTTGCGGGCCGGCGGCGAGCCGGCGCCCGTTCGTCGCGTCGCCGCCGTCGTCTTCCGGCCGGCGCCGGATGCGGGTTCGGGGCGCGCGGCCTCCGCGGTCCCGACCTTCCGGGCTTCGTCGGGGAGACCGGCCGCGAGCTGCTCGATCCGCACCAGTCGGGGCAGTTCCGCTGCGCGCAGCAAGGCCACCTCCAGCGCGAGACCGGGCGAATCGGCTCGCCGGACGACCGTTTCGCTGCTGAGGAGGAGATGCAGTAGCCGGAGCAGGTTCTCGTAACCCGCGTCGTCGGCGGTTGCCTTGAGCTCCGCGGCCGCTTCGGAGGGCAGGTCGATCTGCTCCGCGTCGAGACCCTGGGCGAGATGCAGGGCGCTGCGCAGGAACCCGAGGAAGTGGGTGAAGACCTGCCGTGGATCGGCGCCGCCGTCCTCGACCTCGCGGATCGTCGTCGACAGGCGGGCGCCGTCGCCGGCCAGGATCGCATCGAGCAGGGCGGAGAGCAGCCGCGTGTCCATGCCGCCGAGCAGGCGGCCGACGTCTTCGTCGACGAGTCTGCCGTTGCCGAAGGTGGCGATCTGGTCGAGCAGGGCGACGGCGTCCCGAACGCTGCCCTCGGAGGCGCGGGCGATCAGGCGCAGGGCGGGTCCGCCGGCCTCGAACTCCTCGGCCTCGCAGATGCGGCGCAGGTGGGCGATCATCGGTTCGGGCGGCACGCGCCGGAAGTGGAACTCCTGGCAGCGGGAAAGGATGGTCGCCGGCACCTTCTCGATCTCGGTCGTGGCGAAGATGAAGGTCAGGTGCGGCGGGGGTTCCTCGACGATCTTGAGCAGCGCGTCGAAGGCGGACGCCGACAGCCGGTGCACCTCGTCCAGCACGACGACCTTGTAGCGGTCGCGGGCGGGTCCGTATCTCAGGCTCTCCGTCAGTTCGCGGACTTGCTCCACCTTCGAGTAGGTCGCCGCGTCGATCTCCATCACGTCGAGATCGGCGGCCTCCCGGATCTCCTTGCAGGTCTGGCAGGCGTCGCACGGTTCGGGCGCCGGACCCTCGGCGTCGCCGCCGGCGCCGAGGCAGTTCAGCGCCTTGGCGAGCACCCGCGCCGCCGTCGTCTTGCCGACGCCGCGGATGCCGGAGAACAGGTAGGCCTGCGCGATCCGGCCGTCCGTGAGCGCGTTCCGCAGCGCCGTGACGATCGCCTCCTGGCCGACGAGGTCGGCGAACGTCTGGGGCCGCCACTTGCGGGCCAGCGGCTGGTAGGTCATGGCGTCGGTGCGCCTTGCCGAACGGGCGCCCGGTCGTTCCCGGCGCCGCGCGGGATGGTGCCGCCGGCTGCCAGCGGGGCGCGTGGGGAAGAAGTCACTGAAGGGTTCCGGCTGAACTGCGCCCTCGAAACGAACACCCTATCGCTGCTCCCTTCCGGGCCTGACGAGGTTCGGGGCCGTTCGATACGCAGGGCCCGAACCCTTCGGTGACTCCTCGATCCCGAGCCTGTGCGCCGGCGCGGGAACGGCCACGGATGGTAGCAGCCCATCCGGGCGTTGACTGCTAGCGTAGACGGGTTGGACGATCGTACGGCCATGGGGCTGGCTCTCGAAGAGGCCCGTCTGGCGGCGGCGGCCGGCGAGGTTCCGGTGGGCGCCGTTGTGGTGCGCGAGGGCCGGGTGGTCGGCCGCGGCCACAACCGCAGGGAGTCCTGGGGAGACCCTCTGGCTCACGCCGAGACGATCGCGCTGGCGGAAGCCGCTGCCGGCCAGGAGGGGTGGCGGCTGTACGGCTGCACGGTGTACGTGACGCTGGAACCGTGCGCCATGTGCGCGGGGGCGATGGTGAACGCCCGCGTGGACCGCCTGGTGTTCGCGGCGCACGATCCGAAGGGGGGCTTCTGCGGCTCGCTCGGGAACCTCGTTCGCGAACCGAGACTGAATCACCAAATCACGGTATGCTCCGGCGTCCTGGCGGAGGAGAGCTCAGCCATGTTGCGCGCGTTCTTCCGGCGTCTACGGTCGAGCGGGCTTTCGGATTGAGGAGAGGTGACCGAGTGGTCGAAGGTGCATGCCTGGAAAGCATGTGTAGGGGCAACTCTACCGTGGGTTCGAATCCCACCCTCTCCGCCATGACCAGGGCGGCGGAGGACGACATGCGCCGGGCGGGTCAGAAACGGGGAGAGGTGCCAGAGTGGTCGAATGGGGCGGTCTCGAAAACCGTTGACCGTTTACGCGGTCCGTGGGTTCGAATCCCACCCTCTCCGCCACAGCCGCCACATGCCGCAGGGAAGGAAGGAACGTGAAGAGGACATACCAGCCGAACAATCGCCGCCGCAAGAAGAAGCACGGCTTCCGTCTACGGATGAGGACCAGGCACGGTCGCGCGATCCTGTCGCGCCGCCGCCGCAAGGGCCGCAAGCGGCTGACGGTCTGACGTTGAACCGATCGGGGAGCCCCGGTCGCGTTCCCGGCGCCGAGCGAGGGACCGGGCGGATGCGGTCGAGTCGCGACTACCGGCGGGCGTACCGCCGGGGCCGGCGCCTGCACGGCGAAGTCGCCGTGCTCCACGTGCGCCGCAACGGCCTCGACGGCCCGCGGCTCGGCCTGACCGCCGGTCGCCGGGTCGGCGGCGCGGTCGAGCGCAACCGGCTCCGCCGCCGCGTGCGCGAGCACTACCGGCAGGCGGTGGCGCGGGACGGCCTGCCGGCGGTGGACGTGGTCGTCCACCTGAAGCCCGGGGCCGCCGGCGTCGAGCGCCGGGCGTTCTATCGCGAACTGGACCGCCTGTTCGGGGCCGTGGCGGAACTCGGCGCCCGCGGCGGCAGGTCCCGCCGCCGGCGGAGGTCGCGGCGGTGAATCCGCTCGTCCGGCTCGCCGTCGCGCTTCTCCGCGCGTACAAGCGCTGGCTGTCGCCATTGCTCCCCCGGGCCTGCCGATTCAGTCCCACTTGCTCGGAGTACGCCCAGCTCGCGCTCAGGAGCCACGGCCCGATTGCCGGAAGCTGGCTGACCCTGGGCCGGCTCCTGCGTTGCCAGCCTCTGGGGCGCGGCGGGATCGACCTGCCGCCTGCCGCTCGGCGCCTTGGAACTCCGGGCGGCCAGGGGACGTTGGGCTAACGCGATGGACAACCGCAGACTCCTTCTGGCGGCGCTGCTGTCGCTGGGCGTCCTCCTGCTCTGGTCGACGTTCGTCGCTCCGCCTCCGCCGCCGGTGGAACGGACGCCGACCGGGGCCGCCGACGGAGGAGCGGGGCCGCAACGGGACGCCGCGGTCCCGGCGCCGGCGCCCGTCTCGGCGGCCCAGGCAGACGCCGTGCCGTCGCCGGTGGCGGTCTTCGAGCGGGTGGAGGCTCCGTCCGAGCAGCGCGTGGTGATCGAGTCCGGCAACGCCAGGCTGGAGTTCACGAACCGGGGCGCCCAGTTGGTCTCGTTCGAACTGCAGCGGCCGGACGGCGGCGAGCCCGTCGAGCTGGTGCGGCGGCGCGAGCCCGGCCAGCCGTATCCCTTCGGACTGTCCGGCCCGCAGCGCGATTCGCCGCTCAACGACGCCCTCTTCGTGGTCGAACGGACCAGGCAGAACGGGAACGAGCGGGTCGCTTTCCGCTACAGCGGCGACCGCGGCACGGCGACGAAGACGTTTGGCATCCCGGCCGACAACGCGCAAAACGGCGGCCTGACCTTCCAGTACCAAGTCGAATCGCCCGGAGACGCCTGGGGCCTCGTGCTCGGTCCCGGCATCCGCAACCCGACCGTGGACGAACTGGAGAGCCGGCTGTCGAGCCAGCAACGGCGCGCGGCGACCTGGTTCGCCGGCGGCGAGATGGAATCCCTCGAGCCGCGCCGCGCGGCCGATCCGCAACGGCTGGGCGAAGGCGCGCGCTGGGTGGCGCTCGAAGACCGCTACTTCATCACCGCGCTCATTCCGGCCGGGGCGCGGGGCGGGGTGCAGGCGCTGCCGGTCGCGAACCTGGACGAGGCCGACGGCAGCCTGCGCGGCTTCTCGCTGGTCGAGGCCGGCGACGTCACGACGGAGGACCTGACGCGCGACCTGATGCTGGTGGCGGAGGCGTCGGGCGGCCAGCTCGCCGGACGCGCCTACTTCGGCGACAAGCAGTACGACGCGCTGGCGGCCATGCGCGTGCGTCTCGAGAAAACGGTCCGCTACGGCTTCTTCGGTGTCATCTCGCGGCCGCTCCAGTTCGGTTTACGCTGGATTTACGAGAACGTCGTGGCGAACTACGGCTGGAGCATCGTCCTGATGACGGTGGTGATCCGGCTCGTTCTGTTCCCGCTGACCCACAAGAGCCAGGTCTCGATGCAGCGGATTCAGAAGCTGAATCCCCGCATGGAGGCGATCCGCGCCAAGTACCGGCCCAAGCTGAAGGACGGCAAGGGCCGGCCCCGCATGGACCAGCAGCGCAAGATGAACGAAGAGATCCAGGCGATGTTCCGGGAGGAGGGCGTGAACCCGGCCAGCGGCTGTCTGCCGATCCTGTTCCAGATGCCCGTCTTCTTCGGCTTCTTCCGTCTCCTGAGCGAGGCGGTGGAGCTCTGGGACGCGCAGTGGCTGGGGTGGATCGGCAACCTGGCGTTGCCGGATCCGATCTACGTGCTGCCCCTGGTGATGGGCGCGTCCCAGTTCCTCCAGCAGCGGATGTTGCCGCCGCCGGCGAACCGGACCCAGAAGCTGATCATCAACACGATGCCGATCTGGTTCACGATCTTCTCGTTCAGCTTCCCCAGCGGCCTGGTCCTCTACTGGCTGACGAACAACCTGCTGGGCATCGTCCAGACCGGGGTCTACAACAAGCTGAAGAAGAGGGGCTACCTGGGCGGCGAGGCGCCGGCGCAGACGACCGAGACGAAGAAGACGAAGAAGTAGGACAGGAGCGATGAGTGCGATGAACAGCATGTTCTTCTCGGGCGAGACGGAGGCCCGCGCCGTCCTGGCGGCCGCGAACCACTTCGGTGTGCCGCCGGAACAGGTCGAATTCGACCGGGTGGAGAAGCGGCACGGCTTCGTGAAGCACCGGCGGGTCGTGATTCGCGTCGATCCGGAGAGGGTCGGCGGCGGCGGCGAGAGTGCCGCTGCCGAGAGCGGCGGTCCGCTTGACGGTGCGGCAGGTGGCGCGAACGAGGCGGAAACGTCCTCTGCTCCTGCCGAGGGCGATGGCGCGGCCGAGGACGCGGTCGAGGCGGAGGCGCCGGCTGCCGCGTCGCCGGCGCGGGTCGAGCCCGAGCCGATCGAGGCGGAGGTTCCGGTTGGCGCGCCGCCGGCGCGGGTCGAGCCCGAGCCGATCGAGGCGGAGGCGCCCGCTGGCGGACCGCCGGCGCCGGTCGAGAGTGAGTCGGTCGAGGCGGAAGCTGCGGCTGCCGCTCCGCCGGCGGCGACGGAGAGTCCGGCGGTCGAGGCCGAGGATGCGAGACCCGAACGGGACTCCGAGGAGATCCTGGCGGTCGCGCGAGCCGCTCTGGATCAACTGCTGGAGCTCGCCGATCTCGAGGTGTCGGCCGAGATCGTGCTGGCTGGCGAGAGGCTGGAGGTGGAGATCGAAGGCGTGGACCAGGAGCTGCTCGTCGAGGACGAGGGCCAGGTGCTGCTGGCGCTCCAGCACCTGCTTCCCCGCGTGATGTACGGCCGGCTCGGACGGATCGTCCCTTGCCGGCTCGACAGCGGCGGCTACCAGCGCAAGAAGGAGGAACGCCTGAGAGGCCTCGCCCTCCGCGTGGCCGAAGAGGTCGTCCGCCGCGGCGGTACGCGCACCCTGCGCCCCATGAACCCGGCCGACCGCCGCATCGTCCACCTGGCCCTCGCCGACGACCCGGACGTCGAAACGGAGAGCCAGGGCAACGGCTACTTCAAGCGCGTCAGCATCCGTTTGCAGTAGCGGCGGCGGTGGCGGCGCGACGGCGGCGTGGAACCCGTCCGGGGCCGGACCGAGGGGAGGGTCCCAGGGGCACGCTCGCGCTCTCCTGGTGGAGGGGGAGCAGGCGCTCGCTGTTGTCGGCTGCGCTTCACGGCGGCGTCGGTCGACGTGGCGGCGCGGGGAGTCGCTTGCCTCCGACGCCCTGGGACCCTCCCCTCGGTCCGGCCCCGGACTGGCCGGCGTCGTTGGGCTTGTCGGCGGCGGAGGGGCAGGACATGTGGTGGGAGCGGAGGGCGGCATTGGCTGCGGGTACGGTGGTGAGCCGGAGTTCGACTTACGCCTGGGCGGATCACACTGGGTGCGGGGATCTTCTGACCCGCTGCCGCCGGAGGTGGCCGAGAACGCGCCGGCCGTGAGGCCGGCGACCGCATTGTCATGGACGGTGCGACTTCCACAGAGAGTCAGTCCAGGTTGAAGGCGGCGCGTCAGGTTCGCGGACGATAGCCTCGCCGGACTGGTGCGGCGGGAACGGTCAGACGTTGTGCGGGGTGTCTGCGCAAGAACGGTCGTCGGCGATGGAACCCGAGCAGGGAGGTTCCGGCTGTTTCACGTGAAACACGGGCGCCTCGGGCCGTCAGGGTGTTTCACGTGAAACACCTTGACCTGTTCCGGCGTGCGTTCGGCGCGGATCTGCTGCCGGAGGCCGTCGACCGGCTCGCTCGTCATGCCGAACTCCTGGAGCGCTGGAACCGGGTGGTCCGGTTGGTCGGCGAGGCCGAGCCGGAGGACTGGATCCACCGCCACTACGCGGAGTCGGTGGCGGCTCGCGTGTTCTGGCGGCCAGCGAAGACGGAATCCGGCCGCGAACCCGGGCTGCTGGACATCGGCAGCGGCGCCGGGTTTCCGGGCCTCGTGCTCGCGGCGCTGCATCCGGAACGGCCGGTGACTCTCGTGGAGGCGCGGGAGCGGAAGGCCGCGTTCCTGGCGGAGGCGGGGCGGGAGCTCGGTCTGCCCAGGGTCAGGATCGTCAGGGAGCGGTTGGACGACGGTCTCGCTGCACGGCTCGCGGGAACGGTAGAGTGCGCGACGATTCGTGGCGTCCGGCTCCCGGAGGACACGATGGCTCGCTTGGTCGAAGCGCTGCCGGATGAAGGTCGCCTCGTCGTGTGGGCCGGCCGGCGTCCCGCTACCGGCCTGCCGGATATCTGTGCCGTGGAACGAGAGATCAACCTGCCCGACAGCCAGCACCGGCGGATTCTCTGCCTCCGGCCGCTTCGCCGTGGCTGACGTTCTCGCGGTCGCCAATCAGAAGGGCGGCGTCGGCAAGACGACGTCGGCCATCAATCTGGCGGCGGCGTTCGGCGCGATGGAACGGCGGGTCCTGCTCGTCGACAGCGACCCGCAGGGCAACGCGAGCCGCGGCGTCGGCTGGTCGGGCCGGCCGCCGACGCTGTTCGACGTGCTGTCCGGCGAGGCGAGCGCCGGGGACGTGATCGTGGCCAGCGGCTTCCCGTATCTCGACCTGCTGCCGGCCAACCGCGACCTGGTCGGAGCGGAGTTCGGGCTGCATGGCGACGCGGACTGGATCCGCCGGCTCACGTCGTCGCTCGCGGAGCTGGACGGCCGGTACGAACGGATCCTCGTCGATTGCCCTCCCGCGCTTGGCCGGCTGACCCTGAACGCCCTGTACGCCGCCGACGCGGTCGTCGTGCCCCTGCAGTGCGAGTACTTCGCGCTGGAGGGGATCAGCGAGTTGCTGGCGACCGTGCAGCGCGTACGCGAACTGGGTAGGCCCGACCTGGAGATCGCCGGCGTCGTCTTGACCATGCACGACGAGCGCACGAACCTGTCGCGCGACGTGGCGGAGGAGGTGCGCAAGCACTTCGGATCGATCGTCTGCGATACGCTCGTTCCGCGCAACGTTCGCCTCGCGGAGGCGCCGAGTCACGGCATGCCGGTCCTGCAGTACGACATCAAGAGCAAGGGTTCGCAGGCGTACCTGGGTCTGGCGCACGAGCTGGCGGCTCGCCGTCCGCGATGAGCAGCCGTCGCCCGGGCCTGGGCCGTGGACTGGATGTCCTGTTCGCGGATAGCGGCGCGCTTCCGCCGGCTGCCGGGCCGTCCGTCCGGGAGCTGCCGGTCGACCAGCTCGAGCCGAACGTCCGCCAGCCGCGCGACCGGTTCGACGATGCCGAGCTGAGGGCACTTGCCGGGTCCATCGCAAAGCGGGGGGTAATCCAGCCCCTGGTCGTCACCGCGGACCCCGGCCGCGGCGGCGCCTACCGCATCGTCGCGGGCGAGCGCCGCTGGCGCGCGGCCCGCCAGGCCGGACTGAAGACGGTGCCCGTCGTCGTCCGCGAGGTGGGAAGCGACGTGGAACTCCTGGAACTCGCACTGGTCGAGAACCTGCAGCGCTCCGACCTGAACGCGCTGGAAGAGGCCGAGGCGTTTCGCGCCCTGAGCGAGGAATTCGGGCTGTCGCAGCAGGAGATCGCGGATCGTCTGGGCCGCAGCAGGGCCGCGGTCGCGAACTCGCTGCGCCTGCTCCGCCTGCCTCAGGCCGTCCAGGACCGGATCCGGTCGGGAGCGCTGACCGCGGGTCAGGCGCGGCCGCTGCTTTCGCTGGGAGACGAGCGGCGCCAGATTGAACTGGCGGCTCGCGCCGAACGGGAGTCCCTCAGCGCACGGGCACTGGAGCGGATTGCGTCCACCGGGCGGCGCGGGAAGGCGTCCGAGAAGGCCCCCGCCCGGGAAAACGACCCCGACACGGCGGCCGCGGTCGAGCGGTTGACGCGTAAACTCCAGACCCGAGTCGAAATCGCCCGCCGCGCGCGCGGCGGCGGCGTCCTGAAGATCCACTTCCACTCCGAACCGGAGCTGATTCGCCTGTACGAACGGCTGTCGGCGGAGTGACTCAACGTCGGAGCGTGCCAGCCATGTCGAAGAACTCAAGAACCGCCTCACACGGCGAACTGAACGGCTTCCTCGACGCCGGCTGCGAGGTCCAGGGGGACCTCCGGTTCGACAGCACCTTCCGGGTGCATGGCCGGTTCAAGGGCAACGTCCAATCGGACGGGCGGTTGATCGTCGGCGAAGGCGGCGTCGTCGAGGGAGTCGTCGCCGTGGGCGAGCTCAGTGTGTCGGGCCGTCTCGAGGGACGGGTCGACGCCGGCCGGCGGATCGAGATCGGCGCCAAGGGCCGGGTCGAGGGCGAGATCAACTCGCCGATCCTCGTCATCGAGAGCGGCGCCTTCTTCGAGGGCCAGTGCACGATGAACTCGAAGCCGGCCGCGCCCGTCGCTGCCGAGAAGCTCGCGGCCGTGGACCCGGCGTCCGGAGAAACGGGAACGGAACCGCCCGTCGCCCACTAGGGCCGGCCTCGCTGTCGGGTGCGCGGGTCCGACCCGCCGCCGCCGGAGGCGGCCAGAAGGTGTCTGCAGGTCCGCGCAGTCGCTACGGCTGGCCCGTTGCGCCAGTTTCATATGATGGCACGAAGGCGATCGGGCGGCGGGCCAGAGTGGCCGGCTCGAAGGCCTCCGTAACGACGCGTCCGTCGATGTCCCTGGCAACCGGCAGGTTGAGGGCGTACAGCAGCGTCGGCGCCACGTCCTGAATCCCCAGTCCGGTCAGCAGGGAGTCCTCCCGGATGCCCTGGCCGCGAAGCAGGAGCAGGCCGTCGGGGGTCTGGAAGCCGCCGCCGGGGATGGCGGCCGCTTCTCGCCACTGGCCCAGCAGCCGCCGGACCGGTCCGGAGCGCCGAAATCCGTAGGCGCTGACCACGGCCAGCATGCGCGGCGGCGGCAGCCGTTCCCACGCCTCGGCGACCAGGCCGTCCAGGAAGGCGTAGTAGGCGGACAGCCACCGCGCCCGGTCGAGACGGACCTGGGCCTGGTCGCCATCGAACTGAACCGCTTCGTACGAGTCGTAGTAGAGCCGGGAGACGGCGGCCAGGCCGTCCATCAGCGCGAAGACCACCAGCCGCGCCCCCTCCTCGGAGCGGGAGTCGAGCGTCGCCAGCAACTGGCTCTGGGTCTCGAGATCGCGGAGCGCCGCCGTGTAGAGCGCCGAGGGCGGGCCGTCGCCGAGCCGGGCCAGGCGTTCGTCCTCCATCGCCGAGCCGAGAGCGGCGGCGCGCGCTCCCGAGGCGTCCGTGAGGCCGACGCCGAAGTCGAGAGCGACCGAGTCGACGCCGAAACCGAGGGCGATCCGCCAGAGCGGGGGCGCGGACTTCTGGATCGCCGGCCCGCCCTCGGCGACGCCGCGGTCGCCCCAGATGCCGAAGCCGATCGCGCCTGGCGTCAGGTGGAAGCGCTCGCCGGGCAGGGACGGGGCGCCGCGCGTCCGCTCGGCCACCACGCCGTGCCGGAAGGGGTACTTTCCGGTAACCACGGTGGTCCACAGGGACAGCCGGACCGCCGGTTCGATCGACTCCGCCCGACCGTAGCCGCCCGCGCGCATGGTCTCCGAGAAGAAGGGCAGGAGGCCCTGCTCCGAGAGCGGCAGGATGGCGTCGAGCGACGCGCCGTCGAGGCCGACGACCAGCAGGTTGGGCGGCGGCCCGGACTCGATGGCGGCGGCGCGCGGCGTGGTGGGCGCCGGCGGGTCGAAGGCTTCGCGCCGCTCGAAGACGGAGTAGACGGTCAGCACCGCCAGGCCGGCGATGCCGAAGCGGGAGCGGGCGCCGTAGGGGCGCTTTCGCCGGTACGCATGAGCGAAGGCGGTGTAGGCCGTGATCAGCGAAGCCAGGGCCAGCCAGAGGCCGGCCTTGATCAGGCGGTCGTGGATGCCCGGCGGCAGAAAGTGCTCGTAGCGGGCCGCGTGGGCGAGATCGAGGACCGACGCGGCGCCGAACACCGCGGCCAGCGACCACGGCAGGAGCCGCAGCGAACGCTCGGGCCGGCGCCAGGACACGGCGAGGAGAACGACGCAGGTGGCGGCGGCGCCCAGCGCGCCGTAGTAGGCGCCGGTGCGGATGACCGGCCCCGGATGGAACGGCAGGTGGGGGTTGAGAAAGAACAGCAGCCCGGTCAGGTGGATCCCGGCGAGGAGGCCGGGCGCCGCGCAGGCGGCGCCGGCGAGCAGGCGTTCCCGATTCACTGGCAGGGACTCTAGCGCCCCGAAACCCCTCGCGGACTCGGTGTTTCGGCCCATCCCGTCCGCACGGCGGCGCCTGCGCCGCAGACTTGCTGCGCTGCGTTCTGCGGCGCAAGCTCCTGGCCGCGAGCTTCGCTTCGTGCCCCGCCGCGGCCGGGATCGGGTCGTCGCGCACTTCGCGGAGACAGGCGGGCCCGCCCGCGCCAGCCTGGCCGGGCGGTGCTACCCTCGCCGCGCCATGGCGGCGGTGGACTCGAGAGGAGAGGTGCTCGATGTCCAGGCGTTGCCGCTGCCGTACTTCCTGCTCCGGGTCCGGGTGGCGGGCATGGCGGCCGCGGCGCCGGGCCAGTTCGTGATGGTGGCGGGCGCCGACCGGCCCGAGCCGTACCTCCGGCGGGCGTTCTCGGTGTACGACCAGGAAGCGGCCGCCGACGGTTCCCTGGTCATCTCCCTGCTCGGGAAGGTGATCGGCCGCGGCACGGCCGCGCTCGCCGCCTGCGTCCCCGGCGAGCGGATCCCGGTCCTCGGCCCCCTGGGGACCGGGTTTCACAGTGTGGAGAGAGGTGGCCCCGGCATCGGGCGGGCGGCGCTGGTCGCGGGCGGCATCGGCTCGGCCGGCCTGGGTCTGCTCGCCCAGGCCCTGGAACGGGCCGGCCGGCCCTTCGACTTCTTCTATGGCGGCCGCAGCGCGGAGGACCTGGTCGAGGCGGAGACTTTCCGGCGTCTCAGCGAGAGCGCGGCCGGCCGGCTGATCGCGACGACGGAAGACGGCAGCGCCGGCGAGCGCGGCCTGATCACCGCCCCGCTGGAGGCGGCGCTAGGCAACCGGGACGCCGGCTACACGACGGTCTGCACCTGCGGCCCGCACGGCCTGATGGCGGCGGTCGCGCGGATCGCGGCCGCCGGCGGAGTCGGCGGCGAGGCGGCGACCGAGACGCCGATGGGGTGCGGCTACGGCGCCTGCCTCGGCTGCGCGGTGACGCTGAGCGACGGCGGCTACGCGCTCTGCTGCCGCCAGGGGCCGGTCTTCGGCCTGGACGAGGTCGCGTGGTGAGCGGCGTCGCCGCCGCCGACGTGCCCGGCGCGGCCGTCGCCGCCGCGCCGGACCTCTCGACCCGGGTCGGACCTCTGCGCCTCCGGAACCCGATCCTCACCGCGAGCGGCACGTTCGGCTACGGCCTGGAGTTCGCCGAGCGGGCCGATCTGCGCCGCCTGGGCGGCCTGGTCACGAAGGGTCTGTCGCTCGAGCCGCTGGCGGGCAACCCGCCGGTGCGGATCGCCGAGACCCGCGGCGGCATGCTGAACTCGATCGGGCTGCAGAACATCGGCGTCGACCGCTTCCTGGGCGACGTGCTGCCGGGACTGAAGGACCTGCCGCCGAAGGTGATCGTCAACCTCTTCGGCTACGCCCGCGACGACTACGTCCGTCTGGCGGAGCGCGTCGACCCTCACGAGGGCGTCGCCGCGGTCGAGCTGAACGTCTCCTGCCCGAACGTCAGCAAGGGCGGTATCGAGTTCGGCCACGACCCGGAGATCCTCTCCGGTCTGGTGAGGCGCGTGCGCTCGGCGACGGGCAAGCCGATCGTCGTCAAGCTCTCGCCCAACGTGACCTCGCCGCAGGCGCTCGGCGAGGCCGCGAAGGCGGGCGGCGCCGACGTTCTGTCGGCCGTCAACACCTTCGTCGGCATGGCGATCGACACGGCGACCAGGCGGCCCGTCCTGTCCACCGTTCGCGGCGGCCTGTCGGGGCCTGCGATCAAGCCGCTGGCGCTGCGCATCGTCTTCGACGTGGCGCGCGCGGTCGACCTGCCGGTCATCGGGATCGGCGGCATCGAGACGGTCGACGACGTGCTGGAGTTCCTGCTGGCGGGCGCTTCGGCGGTGCAGGTCGGCACGGCGCTGTTCCGCGACCCGCGCACGGCGGAACGGCTGGTCGACGGCCTGCGCGAGCGGATGGAGGCCGAGAGCATCCCCTCGATCGGTTCCCTGATCGGCGCGGCGGCGAGGCCGGAATGACCGGAACCGGGCTCGAATCCCCGATCGGCGCGGCAAGGAGGCGGGAATGAACGGAACGAGACTGGAGCGGATCGCGGTCGCTCTCGACACGGACGATCGGGACACGTACAGCCGCTGGTGCCGGCTGTTCGGGCCGCGCGTCGGCGTACTGAAGGTGGGGCCGCGCGTCGTCCTGCGCTGGGGGCGCGACGCCGTGCGAGAGGCGGCCGCGACCGGCGCCGAGGTCTTCCTCGACATGAAGTTCCACGACATCCCCAGCACCGTGGCCGGCGCGGTGGGCGCCGCGAAGGAACTCGGCGTGAACTACCTGACGGTGCATGCCGGCGGCGGCAGGCGGATGCTGGAGGCGGCGGCGGAAGAGGCCGGCGACGAGGTCAAGGTCCTGGGGATCACGGTGCTGACTCACCTCGGCGCCGAGGATCTCCGCGACCTCGACCTTCCCGGCGCCGCGGGAAACCGCGTGCTGTCCTGGGCCGGGTCGGCCCAGGCCGCGGGTTGCGCCGGCGTCGTGTGCTCGCCGCTCGAGCTGGCGGCTCTGCGCGCGGAGCTCGGACCCCGGCTGCTCCTGGTGAGCCCCGGCATCCGCTTCGAGACCGGCGGCGGCTCGCCGAAGGGAGGCGCGGCCGCCGGCGCCGACGATCAGCGCCGGATCGCCTCGCCGTCGGCGGCGCTGCGCGCGGGCGCGGACCTGCTGGTGATCGGCCGCCCGCTGACGCAGGCGCCCGACCCGGAAGCCGCTCTCGCGGCCCTGGCCGAAGCCTGCGAGTAGCGCCGCCGAAACCGGTGCGCCGGCTTCCGGGCGTGCCGCCCCGCTGACTGGTGCTGGGCGACCGGCGGCGCGCCGGTGCGGGTGCCGCGATCAGCGGGGAACGTGCAGCGTGCGCCGCCAGCGGACGCCCCAGCCGCCTTCGCCGGTTCGCGACCAGTAGACGAGCAGCGGGCGGCCGCGCACCAGGTCCGTTCCCACCGGACCGAAGAACCGCGAGTCGCGCGAGATGTCCCGGTTGTCTCCCAGGCAGAAGAGACCCCCCTCGGGCACTCGCTCCGGGCCGAAGGAATCCCGGCGCCACACCGTCTCGTGCAGGAAGTCGGACCGCGGGTAGACCAGTTCGTCCGAGTGGACGACGTACGCCGACTCGTCGACCGGCGCCCCGTCAACCCGGAGCCTCTTGGCGTCGATCTCCACTTCGTCGCCGGCCGTCGCCACGCAGCGCTTCAGCATCTCCTGGGTCGGTTCCTCGATGCCCCGGAACGTGACCAGGTCGCCCCGCCGGACCTCGCGCTGAGGGACCAGGGGACCCCAGCGGCCCGCGCCGGCGCCGAAGATGAACTTGTTGATCAGCAGGTGGTCGCCGACCAGGAGCGCCGGCGCCATCGACGCGGACGGGATGCGGTAGGCCTGCACCAGGAACGCCCTGGTGAAGAGCGCGAACACGGCGGCCACGAGAAGCGCCCCCGCGGCGTCGCTCAGCGCCTTGCGGCCCCAGGACACGTTCGGCGGTCCCCGGCGTCCTACTGGATGAGCTTGAACGTCCGCTTCCAGCGGGTCTTGGTGACGAATCCGAGGGCCGTGTTGGCGACCTGCCGCAGACGGTGGCCGAACCCGTGCCAGGTGCCGTCGGACGTCTCGCCGCCGTACGACCAGTAGACCATCACCGCGCGCCCCTTGATGAGCTTCATCGGCACCGGCCCCCACGCCCTCGAATCGAACGACTCGTCGCGGTTGTCGCCCATGCAGAAGACGTGGTCGGGGGGAACGATCATGGGACCCCAATTGTCGCGGCGCGTGCTGTACGGGCCGTAGGGACCGGCCGCGGGATACACCCTGGCGTCGCGGTGGATCGCGTAGGCGTCGTCGTCGACCGGCTGGCCGTTCAGGAAGAGCTGCTTGTTGACCATCTTCAGCTCGTCGCCCGCCAGGCCGATGCAGCGCTTGACCAGGTCCAGCTTCGGCGTTTCGGGCGACCGGAAGATGACGATGTCGCCGCGTTCGACTTCCCGGCCGGGAAGGAGCTTCCGCTCGAGCTCCGAGGGGCGGGGTCCGTAGATGTAGCGGTTGACGAACAGGTGATCGCCGATGAGCAGCGTGTTCTCCATCGAACCGCTGGGGATGTAGAAGGTCTTCAGCACGAAGTTGTTCGTGAAGCCCAGGAACACCGCGGCCACGATCAGCGCCTCCGCGTACTCGCGGATCACCGAGCCGCGGCGCCCCGCGGGGCGCTCCGGCGCCTTCCTGCCGTCGCTCGCCATCGGCCGGCTAATCTACAACGAGCGGCCGGTCGACGGGAGCGAACGGCGCCTCGCGTCGCGTCAGAGAACTTCGACGCCCGTCAAGCTGCCTTGATTCCCTCGCCCGCGCGCCGCAGATCGCGCGGAGTCAGCGAGATGCGTGCCGCCGGAGAAGGGAGCGGGTCAAGCTGCCTTGACCGGACGGCCCCGTCGCCGATGCGGGGCGTCTTCGCAACTCTCCTGTTCTCTGCAACTTGCGACGATGCGCAGAGTTGGCCGGAGACTTGAAAGAGGGAGCGGTTCCTCAGAATCCGGAGCAAGGAGGTGCCCAAGACACGACTGGCACTCACATTGTCGCAAGGGAGCAAGGGGGACGCCTCGGCGTCCCCCCTGACTTCCCTGCCGACTCGAACCTCGATCCGGGTCCTGCGGTCGCAGAAACCAACAACACCCGAATGGGGACGAACGGAGATGGACATGACAAGACGAAAGAGGACCGCCCTTCTGGCGGTGACCGTGCTCAGCCTGCTGGCGGCGCTGCCGGCGGGAGCGTCGGACGGGGTGGTCAACATCAACACGGCCGAGGCTTCGGCTCTCGCCCTGCTGCCCGGCGTCGGACCGTCGACGGCGGGACGGATCGTGGAGTTCCGTACCGAGAACGGCAAGTTCGAGTCGGCGACCGATCTGATGCTCGTGCGCGGCATCGGCGAGCGCTCGTTCGAGCGAATGGCGCCCTACGTGACGATCGAGGGCGAGACGACGCTGACCGAGAAGGTGCGGATCCCGCGGGCGCAGCCCGCCCCGGACGGCGAATCGGGGCCGGATGAACCCTCCGACGGCCCCTGACCGGAACCGGGCCCACGGATTCGGCGCCATGGGGGCGGGCGTGCCGGCGCCCGCCTCCATGTTTCCCGGGGCGGCGCGGCCAGGCGGCGGCTGGCGCGGTTTCACGCTCGTCGAGCTCCTGATCGCCACCGCGATTCTCGCCCTGCTCGCGACGCTGGCGACGCCGCCGCTGCGCCAGCAGATCTCCCAGCACCGGGTGCGACTCGCCGCGGCCGAGGTCGCGGCGGCCTTCTGGACGGCACGCGCCGGCGCGGCCCGGCACGGCGTCGCCCTCGCGGTTCGGTTCGAGGTCGACGAGGCCGCGCCGGACGCGGGGACGTCCGTCTTCTCGCTCTACGCCGACGGCGACGGCGACGGCGTGCGCACCGCCGACCTGCGCAACGGCACGGATCCCCGGATCGGGCGGCCGGCCCGCCTGCTCCACGTCGGCGGCGGACTGCGCTTCGGCTTCCCGGAAGGCCTCGAACCCCGCAGCTTCACGGGCTCGGGCCGGATGGACCGGCTGGACGACCCGGTCCGGTTCGGCCGCAGCGACCTGGCCTCGTTCGGCCCGCTCGGCACGGCCAGCCCGGGCAGCGTCTTCCTCACGGACGGCTACCACCTGTTCGCGGTCCGGGTCTACAACCGCACGGGGAAGATCCGGATCCTCCGCTACGTCCGGGAGCGGGAGGAGTGGAAGGGAATCTGAAAACGACGAACTCAGGGAGTTCGAGCGATGAGTGCACAGCCCCAGTTCGATACGCTTGCCGCTGCCCGGGCCCTCCAGGGTGCAGGTATGGACTCGACGCAGGCGGAGACGGTGGCGGAGAAGATCAACGAGGCGGTTGCTGCGGCGGACATGCCGCACCGGTCCGAGATATCGGCGCTTCGTGCAGAGCTGCGCGCCGAGATGACCTCGCTCCGCTCGGAGTTGCGCGCCGACATGGCCGCGCTGGAAACCCGCCTCACTTGGCGCATGTTCCTGGTTGTCGGCAGCCTGCTCGCGCTGGCGACGACGATCGAACGATTGCTCGGCTGAGCGCCGGCGACGGGTCTGCCCGGGCGCGCTACGCTCCGCGCATGACGGTGGAGCAACCTGGCGCGGCGGAACAGCGCTTCTCGCCGATCCGGTGGAGCGGCGACGAGCTTCTGCTGCTGGACCAGACCCGGCTGCCGGAGCGGGAGATCTGGCTTCACTGCCGGCGGCCGGAGGACGTCGCCGGCGCGATTCGCCGGCTCTCCGTGCGCGGCGCGCCGGCCATCGGCGTCGCCGCGGCCTATGGCCTGGTCCTCGGCGCCGGCGACTTCGACGCCGCCTGGGAGCTGCTGCTCTCCACCCGGCCGACCGCGGTCAACCTGCGCTGGGCGCTGGAACAGGGCCGCGCGGTCCGCGACCGCTGCGCCGTGGCCGGAGAGGAGGCCCGTCTGCGGGAACGCTTGCTCGACTGGGCCCGCGAACTGCACCGCCAGGACGTCGAGGCGAACCGCCGCATCGGCCGCTTCGGCCGCGAACTGTTCGAGCAGGGCGACCGGGTCCTGACCCACTGCAACACCGGCGCCCTCGCCACGGCGGGCTACGGCACCGCCATCGGCGTCGTCGAGGCGGCCTGGTCCGCCGGCCGGCTGGCCAGCGTCTGGGTCGACGAGACGCGGCCGCTGCTCCAGGGCGCCCGGCTGACCACCTGGGAACTGGCACGGCTCGAGATCCCGCACCGGCTGATCACCGACAACAGCGCCGGCGCCGTCATCGCGCGCGGCTGGGTCCAGAAGATCGTCGTCGGCGCCGACCGGGTCGCCGCCAACGGCGACGTGGCGAACAAGGTCGGCACCTACACCGTGGCCGTGCTGGCGGCCCGGCACGGCGTGCCGTTCTACGTCGCGGCGCCCCTGTCGACGATCGACCGCGACACGGCGTCCGGCGCCAACATCCCGATCGAGGAGCGCGATCCGGACGAAGTCGTCCACGCCTTCGGCAAGCGGATCGCTCCGCGGGACACCGAGGCCCTCAACTTGGCCTTCGACGTGACGCCGGCCGAACTCGTCGCGGGCCTGATCACGGATGCCGGCGTGCTTCGGCCGCCCTACACGGAGTCGATCGCCTCGGCCTTCGGAAACCGGGAATCCGCCGGCCGTTGACCTGCAGCCTGCGTTACCAGAGTCGTGAGACCTCGTCGTCGTACCCGGTCATTTCCCAACGCATGAGCGACCAGGGTATCTGGCCCGTGGCGTAGACCTCGTCCAGGAACTCCCGCAAGACGAAGTCGTCGCCGAGTTGATTGGCGCGGTCTCGCATCAGTTTCATGAACTGGACCTTCCCCAGGACCATGAGCATGTGATGCCCCACGCCGCGCAGCGTCGTGTCCAGTTCGAACCAAAGGTGGTGGCTGCCCTCCAGCAGTTCCCCGTGCGGCGCATTGTCGATGCAGAACTGCGTCGCCTCTTCCAGGCTCCAGTCGCCGCTGTGCATGTAGATGTCGGAGAGTGCGCGCACGGTGCGGAAAGCCGCCTGTTCGTAGGTGACCTCCCTGCCGTGGGGATTGCGTCCGTCCAGGTACCCCGCATGCATCAGCAACTCCTCGAGGGCGAACGCAAGTCCCTCGTCCCGAGCCGTGGAGATCTTGTACGGCCGCTCGCCGCCGCGGATCGGCCGCTCGTCTCGCTCGGCCCGGAGCATGTCGAAGTGATGGCCGACCAGCTCATGCGTATTCTCCATCACCGCCTCGCGGTGGGAGAAGTTGAAGAAGTAGTCGTGCGTCTCGGGCCAGGGATCCTCCAAGGAGTAGCCCTTTCCAAAGAGGCGCGAGTCGAAATAGTCATCCGGCACGAGGAAGTCGTGCACGGTGAAGATCTCCTCGTCGCGCAGAAAGTCCATGACATGATCGACGGCTTCCTCGATGCCCTCTCTGTACTCGACCTGTGACCCGACAGGTACAAGGGGTGGAACGTCGCGATTGCGGTTTTCCTCCAGTCGCTGGAAGGTGATCACGCGATTGTCCTCGAGCTCGACGATCGTCCGAATGTCCTCCCAGGTGTAGGGAACCAGATACACGTTTCTGAGCAGCCAGTTGTAGTTCTCCTTGTCCACACCGGCAGTGCCCGTCATCCGGTGTTCGTTGGACCGAATCCAGTCTTCATAGTCGTCGATGGCGGTCAGCGCCGACTCGACGTCGGCTACGAGTTCCGGATGATGAGTCCTGAGACCCTGAGCGAGCGATCCATAGGACGATCTGGTATCTCCGATGGAGAGGATCGCCAGAGTGGCCAGGTCGGCGGCGACAAGCGAAAAGTCGTTGAGATTCTCTTTCGCCTGCTGCACCAGATCCGGTACCGACCTGAGCCTCGATTGCAGATCCGCGACCTCGTTCCCCTGGAGCGGCGGTTCAGCTACCCAGGCGAACGTGGCGATCACGTCGTTGTAGAAGCCGGGATCCGTCGACCAGGGACTGAGAACCCGGTGCTGGAACTCATAGCCGTTCATCTCCGCCCGGACGAGGTGGTAGTCGACCTGTTCCGGGATCGTCCAGCCCGCGGGATCGATCGACTTCAACCGCTCCTGGAACGTGCTCAGTTCGCGGTACTTCTCCGCCATCGCATCGGCGGAGAAGTCCGGTTCGGCGTCCAGGTTCGAGAGGATCCAGCCGCTCTGCGAATAGGACTGCATGTTGCCGGCGCCAGCTTGCTGGAACGAACGAAACTCTCCGAACAGGGAGACCAGGTCCGCGTAGTCGGCGCTTGCGATAGGCGGAGTCGTGTCGCTGTCGGCGGCATCGCCTCCCGAGTCGTTCGGCAGCAACAGGTACAGGACGAGGCCGGCGAGGACGACCACCAGTGCGACGAGAAGATTGCGGTTGGTTATCATGTTCCGCCCCCGAATGCTGCTTGCCGTTGTCTTGTCGTCCGCGAACTTCCTGTCCTGGCGCTCACCCGCCGAAGATGACCGCTGCCCCTCCGGGCGGCTGCGGACGCCCCACACGGGGTGCGCCGGCGTCTCCGCCGGCAGCCGCCGAAAGGCGGCCAGAGGATGAGGGCGACGAACGTCGCTCGGTCAATCATATGGGCACGTCCATCCATATGGGCATGTCCACCGAGCCGCTGACTGTGCCGCTGGCCGACCGGGGCGTTGCCGGCTGTTGAGCGGTCATCAGGACCTCAGCGCCGCCTTCGAGCAATTCGCGCGCGTCGAGGCGCCGGACCTCGACTCGCCGACGTACGCGGAACTTGCGGCGGGCGTGGCCGGAGACGGCGAACTGCTGGCGCTGGCGGCGCGCCGGCAGGCGGGTCAGCCGGCGCCGAACATGCTGTTCGGGGCGGTGCAGTACCTGCTCCTGCAGGGAGTCGAGCACCCGCTCGCGGCCCACTACCCGATCCTGGCCGGCGGTGAGCGTTCGGCGGGGCCGAGCCGGCCGGTCGCGCCCTCCGCCGGCGCCGGCGGTGGTTCGCCGGCGTCCGGGCCGGGCGCCGGGAACGAAGGCGTTCGGCCCGCCTTCCCGCTGTTCCGCGAGTTCTGCCTCGAACACCGGGAGAGGGTTGCCGAACTGATCGCGACCCGAAGCACCCAGACCCAGGTGGTGCGGCGCTGCACCTGCCTGCTGCCGGCCTTCGGCCTCGTCCACAGGGAAGCCCGCGCCCCGCTGGCGCTGGTCGACATCGGGGCCAGCGCCGGTCTCAACCTCCTCTTCGACCGCTACTCCTACCGGTACTGGAGAGTCGCGCGCGCGCCCCGCGAGCCTCGCGCACGGCGTGGCGACCCGCCTGCGCTCCTGCGCTGGGGACCGCCGGACGCAGCGGTCGCGCTCGACGCCGAGCTGCGGGGCGGCGAGCTGCCGCCGGCGCCGCCCGGCGAGATCCCGGTGGCTGGCCGCGACGGAATCGACCTCAACCCGATCGACCTTGACGACCCGGACCAGTTGCTCTGGCTGCGCGCGCTGATCTGGCCCGAGCATGTGGAGCGGCACGCGCAACTAGTCGCCGCCGCGGCCGAGCTGAAGGAGCGCCCGGTACGGCTCCACCGAGGCGACGCGACGGCCATGCTCGGCGGCGTGCTCGACCGGGTTCCCGCCGGCGCCGCGCTCGTCGTCTACTCCACGATCGCGCTGTACCAGGTGCCCCCCGCAGGCCGCCGCCGGATCGCGCGAACCCTGGCCGAACGCAGCCGCTTGCGCCCCGTCTGGCAGGTCGCGCTCGAAGGCGTCCATCCTCCGAGGCTGACGCTGACGCGCTACCTCGACGGGTCGCGGCGCGGAACGGAGCTGCTCGCCCGCGCCTCGCCCCACGGCTGGTGGATGGAGTGGCGCGGCGCCTGAGCCGCTCGGCGGCGCTTTCCCGCGCGGCGATTCAGTACCGGGCTTCGCGGGCGGGCCGACGAAGTCGGCCGTTGTCGTCTGTGCGGGCGAAGGAGGCGATGGTGGAGGCGGTGGGAATCGAACCCACGTCCGCGAGACTCGGCGCGAGGGATCTACGTGCGTAGCCTTCACTCGAAGTGTCGCCGCCGGCTTGGGTAGAAGGCCACCACGGCCAACGGCCTAGCCCCGAGAGAATCCGGCCTGGGTTCGGAGCAGCATCCAGGCGTTCGATCCACTTTGTCGTCGCTCCTGCCGGCGCCGTGAATCAAGGCCCCGGCAGGACCGTGACGGCTTCTAAGCCGCCAGTGCCAATTCGTCGTTGGCGAGTGTGAAAGGTCCGGTTAGCGAGTCGGACTCGGCACGCAACCCCCGAACCGCATGATCTCCCGTCGAAGCCATGCGCCCCCAGGGACCGGCGATTCTACACGAGTCGCGACGGCGTGCGCGTCGGTTCGCGTGCCGGCGGTGGTGGCACCCGCCCGGCGTGTGGCTGAAGGAGGGGTCCCAGGGGCCGCTCGCGCTTTCCTGGTGGACGAGGGGTCGGCGCTCGCTTCGGTCGCCTGCGCTCCACGTCGGCATGGGCGTGTGTGACGGCGTGGCCGTCGCTTGGCTCCAGCCCCCTGGGACCCCTCCTTCAGCCCGCGCCGGGCTGGACGTCGTCGGGTAAGGGGACGCAGAGCGGAGCTTCGGTCTAGAGCTGGCGCGGGTATGGCTGCGCGGTCCGAGTGCACCGTCCTGCCGGTCTGGTGGGACGGCCTACGCTGGCGGCGGGTGTTTCCCGTGCTGCGCGAACTGGGAGCTTCGCCGGCCAAAAGTTCCTCCTGAGCCGCGCCTACGAGAAGACCGCGACCACGCCAGTTCGACCTCGACTTCGAACAGAAGCCGCAGCGCGATCTACCGGGCCTCTGACCGGCTCCGCTTAGCTGCTACGCTGAATCCGTCGTACCAAGGCGTGTGGGCTGGCCCAAGAGTCGGGTCGCCCGCCGAATACGAGAGCCGCTTACGGTCCGGGGTAGCTCCCCGGACTCGGTGAATAGACGGGACTCCAGAGCCGGCACTTACCCGAGCTTCCTCTTCCGCTCCGGCTCTCCGCCATCGCCCGTCCCGGCGACCTCGATACTCCGGTTGACGCTCGAGATCGTTTTCTGCACTCGCTTGCTCGCGAGGAAGTCGTCGACGTTCTCTACGTAGAGAGCCCCGGATCCGGTGACCCTGAGCCGGTCGCCGTTCGCCCTCTTGCTGCTGTCGCTCTTCACCGGTAGTCGCTGGGCCGGTAGGACCGGACCGTGTTCGCTTCCACGTCCTCCCAGTAGAGCCACGCCGGCTTGAAGCGCCGTTCCGAGAGCAGCGTGGCCTGGTCGAAGAAGTGGGGCGACGCTGGCCGGTGGCTCTGGCCGTAGTGGAGGTAGCTCGCTCCGCGGGTTCTCTCGCCGAACTCGTAGACGGCCATGTAGGAGGCGCCGGTCGCGGCGTAGCGGAGCTTGCGTTCTTCGCCGTTCGGGAGGGTGGTGGGTGGCGAGTGGTACAGGGTGAAGGCGACGCCGAGGGGGCCGCGGACGCCGGCCAGCGGCAGGCTCGGCTCGTCGTCGGAGAAGGGAACACTGCCGGCTGAGGGTTGGTTCGCGTGGCGCTGGATGCGGTGGATGTCGCCGTAGGGGACGCGCCAGTCGCCGTAGAGATCCGCGAGCTTCTCCGCCGCCCGCTCCAGGGCGATGAACCGGGCGGCCATGTCGTTCACGTACTCGGGCTTGAGCGTCTCGACGGGGTAGCCGCGGCCGTAGAGCTCCTCGTACCAGCCGACGGCCAGGGTGGCCTGGGTCGACGTGAGCGAACTCTCGTAGTCCCAGTCGAGCAGGTGCTCCAGGTAGGGGCGGACGCGGGCGGCGAGGTCCGGGTCGGTTCGTTCGAGGGTCTCCAGGCGGCGGGCGTAGACAGGGATCTCCGTCATCGGCCAGTAGAGAGTCGTGTCGTAGGCGAGGTCCTGGAAGTCCTCGAAGGTGAGGTCGCTGGCGTTGCGGAGCAGGTAGCGGGCCATCTTGGCGCGGCGCTTGTCGTCGTGCTTGTCCTCGACCATGTAGGGCGGGAAGTCGAGCAGCGAGGGGTTGCCGTCGTCGGTGGTCGTGAAGGGCGTCGAGTTGCAGTTCTGGACGTAGCCGGACGGCGGGTTGAGTACCTGCGGCAGCTCTTCGATGGGGTGGAAGGGGCCCCACTCGTTGTTCGGGTCGGCGCCGTCGACGGGCTTCGTCCAGTCGACCGACGGGTCGCGGCGGGCGATCGTGCCGTTGTAGAGGTAGAAGATGTTGCCGTCGGCGTCGGCGTAGGTCGTGTTGAAGGTCTGGAGAAGCTGCATCGAGACGGCGGCGTACCACTCGTCGAAATTCGTGGCCTTGGCCTGCGCCAGCGACTGGACGATGCGGCTGCCTTCGTAGAGGCGGGGCACGCGGACGGCCAGGTAGTGCGTGTCGTCTTCCCTGGCGACGATCGGGCCGTAGTGCGAGCGCCGGAGCGCGACCTCGCGCGGTTCGAGATTGCCGTCGCCGCCCAGGACGTGGATCGTGGCGCGCCATTCCTCCGCGTCGCGCCAGCCATGGCCGTAGCGGTACTTCAGCGGGTCGCTCGGGTGGTCGAACGTCAGGCGGTAGGTGTCCGAGATGTCGGCGGCGTTGACGGTGTAGGCCCAGCCGAGCCGCTCGTTGAAGCCGGCGGTCGGGAACGGGCTGCCGGGGAACATGGCGCCGGAGAAGTTCAGCCCTTCGTCGCTCACGACGTGCATCTCCGTGAACATCCCCGAGCCGTACCAGGGCTGGTGGGGATTGATGAAGAGCATGGCGGCGCCGTCGCGCGTCTTCGACGGCGCGACGGCCCACTGGTTCGAGCCGAGCGACGCGGCCAATTCCTCCGCCAGCCGCGGCAGCCGGCCACGCGGCGCGTGGGCGGCGCCGAGCAGCCGGCCGAGCATCATGTAGCGCTCGAATGCCAGTACGTGGAACGGTTCCATCCGGTCGAGCAGGCGCGGCTTCTCTTCCGGGTGCTTCTCCAGGTAGTCGTTGTAGCCGGCCGCGAAGCCCTCGGCGATGCCCTGAATGTGCTCGGGCAACGTCGCAAAGTCGCGGCGCGACGTCTCGACCAGGTCGAACAGGGCCACCTCCAAGTCGCTGCGGAACCCCGACTCGCCGACCACTTCGGCGTAGCGGCCGAGCGCCTTGATGTAGGTGTCCTCGAGCTGGAAGAAGTGGTCCTCGCACTGCGCCCAAGCCGAGCCGAAGGCGACTGCGGCGTCGGTCGACGCCTTGACGTGGGGCACGCCCCAGTGGTCGCGGTGGATGACGACGTCGGCCGCCCAGGAGGCTGCGTCCCGCGGGCCGCCAGCGGCTGCCGGGGTACTTCGCCCGGTTTCCGTGTCGGCGGCGCAGCCGACGACTGCGAGCGCAAGGACGGCCGGTGCGACCCGCTTCCTCAAGGGGTGGCTCGAATTCATCGGGCGGGGCGAGCGGTCAGTCGGTTGCTCGGAGCCGCTGAATCCGACCCGGCCACGCCAGTAGCTCGCGGTCCGCGGTTACCAGCCGGTGACCCTCCAGTGCCGTGGAGGCGATGATTCTGTCGGCTGGGTCGCCGTGGATGTCGTCGAGCAAGCCCGCTCGCAGCGCGATGTCGCCGGTCACCGGGATTTCGGTGATGCCTTGGTCCAGCAGAGATCGACGCAACGCTTCCACGGCCAGGTCAAGCTGCACGCGGCCCTTTCTGACCAGCATCCCCATTTCCCAGAACGAGATCGCGGACACCGCGGCGTTGCCGGCAACAACCGCCTCGTTGACCGCGTGGCGAGCGCGGCTGCCAAAGCGCCGGTCGTCGCGGATCATCCAGAGAAGGACCACCGTGTCGAGGAGCAGCAAAGGAGCCTCCTGCTCAGTCGGGGTCCTCGCCCAGGATGAGGGCTACTTTCCGCTCTTCATCCCACTCGCAGTCCAGGGGCGCCATGATGTCGCCGGTGATCTTGATCTGGTCCCGAAAGCAACCGAACAGGCTCTTGGGCTTCTCCCGGTAGGGCACCAGTCGCGACACCGGGCTGCCGTTCTTCGTGATGACCACCTCGTCGCCGGATTCGGCGACCTCGTCCATCAGCTTGAGACAGGTCGCCTTGAACTCCGAGGCCTTGATCGTTCGTTCCATGGCACCGCCGACGGTATCACGCCTCCGGCCCATGGTCACGACCATGGTCACGTTCGCCGCGGAGCCAGCGGACCGCCGGGAGTCTCGCCCGGCCGCGGCCCCAGGCTGGCCAGGAAGTCCGCCGCGCCGCGGTGCCTCAGCCTCGATCCGACGACCAGCCAGGCCAGCAGGATGAGGATGAAGCCGCTCCCGGCCAGGTTCGGCGACGTTCCGGGCAGCAGCGGCCAAGCCAGCATGGCGAGGACGCCCAGGGCGCCCAGGGCCAGGATGCCGACGGCGGCGGCGTTCGTGGAGTACTCCGAGCGGTCGACGTGGAAGACGACGCGGACACCCTCGGCGCTCGGCTGGACCGAGACGGCGCCGTGGAGCACGCCGTAGCGGACGCCGGCCGCCACCGGGAGGGTCAACTGGCCGCCCGTGCCCTGCCGGTGCCAGGTTCCGTTCCAGGCATCGGCGCCGTCGGCCAGAGCCTCCAGGGCCTCGTCCGGCGTCAGGTCGAGGTCGATCTCATACTGCGGAAGCACGATCGGCAGGGCCGGCGCGGCTCAGGCCGCCAGCTCGTCGAGCTGCCGGTCGAAGAAGTCCTCGACGGCGACGAGGAACTTCTCCACCGTGTCGAGCTGCTGGATCCGCTGGCGCAGGCGCTTGCCGTTCGGCAGGCCGTAGGTGTACCAGCCGGTGAACTTGCGCAGCTTGTGCAGGGCGAAGCGGCTCGCTTCGCGCTCCGCCACCATGTGGAAGTGGCCCAGGATCAGGTCGCGCCGGTCGAGCAGGGTCGGCTGCGGCGCCTCCGTGCCGAGCAGGTGGCTCCGGATCTGGTGGAAGATCCACGGGTTGCGGGTGGCGCCGCGGCCCACCATGACGCCGTCGCAGCCGGTCTGCCGGAGCAGCCGCTCGGCGTCCTCGGGCGCAACGATGTCGCCGTTGCCGATAACCGGAATGGACAGGGCCTCCTTCAGCCGGGCCAGGTGGGACCAGTCCGCCTCGCCGCGGAACATCTGCTTCGCGGTCCGGGCGTGCATCGTGACGGCGTCGACGCCGAGGTCTTCGCACAGGCGCCCCAGGTCCAGGTAGTTGGTTCGCTCGTGGTTCAGGCCGAGACGGAACTTCACGGTCAGCGGAATCCGGATTCGGTTCCGCACCTCGCGGACGATGCTTCCGGCCAGGTCGAGGTCGCCCATCAGCGCGGCGCCGGCGCAGCCCTTCAGCACCTTGTTGGCCGGACAGCCCATGTTGATGTCGCAGACGTCCGGGCCGAGCTCCTCGACGATCTCGGCGGCTTCGGCCATCGTCTCCACGTCCGAGCCGTAGATCTGGATCGCCAGCGGCCGCTCCTCCTCGGCGAAGTACATGAGGTCCCGCGTGTGGCGGTTGCCGTCGACGATCGCCCGCGACGAGATGAACTCCATCGACACCAGGCCGACGCCGCCGATGCGGCGGACGATCAGCCGGAAGTCCCGGTCCGTCACCCCGGCCATCGGCGCCAGGAACAGGGGCGGATCGATCGTCACGGCGCGGTCGCCCCCGCCGAGGACCATCGGCTCGAGCGCGGGCATCGCTGGCGCGGACGCGGTCATGCCGCCGATTCTACGCCTCGAACGCCCAAGGCGGGCTAGGATCTCCCGCCGTGCCGAAACGCCCCGCGAGCGCCGTGTCCAGCGGCCCCGACCTCTGCGCCTGCGGGCTGCTCGGCGATCTGCCGAGGCGGTTCCTCGACGGCCGGGACCTCGACCTGCTCGATCCTCTGCGGTTCGTGCTGCCCGGCGACGAGGACCGGGTGGCGGCGCCGCCGGGCCCGGCGCCCGACCGCGCGCCCGTCGCCGCCGCCCTTGCCGAGGCGAACGAGCGCTACGGCCACCCGGATGCCGCCGCCCTGGCCGAGGCCCTCGCGGACCCCGAGACCCTGGTCGTCATCACGGGCCAGCAGTGCGGCCTGGGCGCCGGACCGCTGTTCACGCTGACGAAGGCCGCGGCCTGCGTCCGGTGGGCCGAGGAACTGACGCGCCGGGGCCGCCGCGCCGTGCCCCTGTTCTGGATGGCGTCCGAGGACCACGACTACGCCGAGGTGGCTCGCGGCCATTTCCCGCCCGCCGGCGCCGAGGCGCTCACCCTGGGCGAGGATCCGGCGCCACTCGTGCCGGTCGGCGGTCGGAATCTCGGCCCGGAGGCCGCGGACCTGCTGGCCAGGGTCCGGGACGCGGCGCCGAACGACGACTACCGCCGGCGCCTGGACGACTGCCGCGACGATCTGCGCCCCGAGCGCTGCTTCACGGAGTCCTTCGCGCGGCTCATGGCGCGCTTTCTCGGCGAGCGCTGCCCGCTGCTCGTCGACTCCCAGTTGCCGGCGCTCAAGGCCGCTTCCGCGCCGGCGCTGCGCCGGCTGATCGAACGCCGCCGCGAAGTCGACGAGGCGCTCGCGGCGGCGGCGGCGGAACTCGAGCGGCGCGGCGTGCGGCTGCAGGTCCGGTCGCGCCGGGGGGAAGCGCCGCTGTTCCTGATCGACGATGCCGGCGAACGCCGCCGGGTGGTGTGGACCGGAAACGGCGGCTTCGAGCTGCGCGGCGGCGCCGCCGGTGACGTCGACGCGCTGCTCGACGGCCTCGACCGGCATCCGGCGTCCCTGAGTCCGGGTGTCCTGGCTCGCCCCGTGGTCCAGGACGCCGCGTTCGGCACCGCGCTGATGATCCTCGGTCCCGGCGAACTCGCCTACATGACCCAGGCGCGCGCCCTCTACGACGAACTCGGCGTGGCGGCGCCGGCGATCGTCCTCCGGCCCCAGGTCCTCCTGCTCGGCGCCCGCGAGCGCCGTTGGCTGGACGGGCTGGAGGCGGAGGGAGTCGACCTGGCCGCCGTGCTCTCGGGACCGGACGAACTCGACCGCCTCCTCGCCTCGCGCCAGGGTCTCGACTTCCTCGGCGCCGCCAGCGAGAAGATCGACGCGGCGATCGACGATCTGGCGGCGGGTCCCGCCGCGGTCGACCGGACCCTGGGGTCCGCGTTGGAGAAGACCGGGGCGAACCTCAAGCGGACGCTCGCCCGATTCGAGCGGCGCGTCGTCGCCGCCGCCGCCAGGCGGGACGAGGTCCTGCGCGGCCGGGTCATGAGGCTGCGCGAGCACTGCCTGCCGAACGGCACGCTCCAGGAGCGCGTGTTCACGTCGCTCCACTGCCTGGCGTCCTACGGCCCCGCTCTCGTGCGGGAACTCGGGTCGATCGACCGGGATCCGCGGCGCCTGCAGCCCCTGTCGGTGGACCGCGCCCGCGCGGAGGGCGGCGAAACTGCGGGACGGCCGCCCGCGTAGAAGTGGATCCGATGCGGATAGGGATCTGCTGCTTTCCGAGCTACGGGGGCTCCGGGGTGGTCGCCTCGGAACTGGCCCTCGCGCTGGCCGAGGGAGGCGACGACGTCCACGTCGTCAGTTCGGACCGGCCGCCGCGCCTCGACGAGCGGCCCGGCGTCCGCTTTCATCGCGTGGACGGATCGGAGATCGAGGAGCACGGCCTGTTCGACCGGCCGCTGCACACCCTTGCCCTCGCCAACCGGCTGGCCGAGGTGGCGGCGGCCGCCCGGCTCGACGTGATCCACGCTCACTACGCCGCGCCCCATGCCGTCGCGGCCCTGCTGGCCCGGCGGATGCTCGCGGACGGTGCGGGCGCTGGGCCGCCCTGCCCGGTCGTCACGACGGTTCACGGCACGGACGTGAGCCTGGTGGGCGCCCGGCCGAGCTACCGGGACGTCGTCGGCTGGGCGCTGCGCAGCAGCGACCGGGTCACGGCGCCGTCGGAAGCGCTGGCGCGCGAGGCGGCGGACCGCTTCTCGCTCGACGAACCGGTCGAGGTGATTCCGAACTTCGTGCCGCCCGCCGCCGGCGGCCGCTCGCCCCGGTCGTCGGGGTCCGGGTTCAACGAGCCGGTGGACGAGTCCGCCGGGGACGGCGAGGCTCGTCCCGCCGCGGAAGCCGCGTTGCCGGCCGGCCTGGAGATCGTCCACGTCTCGAACTTCCGTCCGGTCAAGCGGGCGGCGGACGTCGTGGCGGCGTTCGCGCTGGTGCGCCGGGAACTGCCGGCGCGGCTGTGCATGGTGGGGGACGGCCCCGACCGGGAGGCCGCCGAGCGCCGGTGCCGGGAACTCGGGATCGCCGAGCACGTGACCTTCCTCGGCAACCAGGCCCACGTGGAACCGATCCTGGAGCGGGGCGACCTGTTCCTGTCCGCGTCGGAGAGCGAGAGTTTCGGCCTGGCGTCGCTCGAGGCCCTGGCGCTCGGCGTGCCCGTCGTTGCGACCCGGACCGGCGGCGTGCCCGAGGTGGTCCGCGAGAACCGTAACGGGCTGCTCTGCCCGGTCGGCGACGTGGAGGCGCTGGCCGCGAGTTGCGTGGCGCTCCTGGGCGACGGCTTGCGTCGACGGGCCTTCGCGGAGCACGGCCGTCGCTGGGCGCGCTCCCGCTTCGACCGGGGACGGATCGTCGCGCAGTACCGGGAGTTGTACCGCGCTACACTGACGGCCCCGGTTCGAGCGCCTGCCGACGGGCGCCCGGACTGGGCGCGCGGCGCGGAAGGCGTAGCGCGCGTTGGTGGAGCGGCGGCCCCCGATGATCGCGCGCTCCTAGGGAAGGCAGACGCATGACAGAACCGGCAGCGCCCCCACCGCCACCCCCGCCCGATCCGCCGGCGCCTCCACCGCCGCCCGATCCGCCCGGTTCCGACGGCGCCTCGTCGAACCGGAACCTGATGGTCGTGCTTGCCTACCTGTGGATCCTCGTCCTGGTGCCGCTGCTCCTCGAAGAATCGGACGAAGACGTTCGCTGGCACGCCAAGCACGGCCTCGTCCTGATGGGGGCGGAGTTCGCGCTGTGGATCGCCCTCCAGGTCGCCCTGTTCGCGATGGGCGGCATCGGCTGCGTCCTGGCGCCGTTCATCTTCATGCTGTTCGTCGCGTTCGTCGCGGTGCGGATCGCCTGCATCGTGCGCGGGGTCAACGGCCAGCGCCTGGAGATTCCCGTGCTGACGCCCCTGGTCGACCGATTCTGAGGCGAGCCGGGAGGTTGCGCCGCGGTAGCCGGGTGCGCGGCTGGGTGCGCGGGTCTTCCGACCCGCTGCCGCCGGAGGCGGCATGAGATGCGCGCCGGCCGTTTGCTGGGTGCGCGGGTCTTCCGACCCGCCGCCGCCGGAGGCGGCATGAGAAGCGTGCCGGCCGTCAAGCGGGTTCGGCTTGCCCTGCTCCTGTCCGCCGGCCTGGTCCTGGGCGCCGCCGCCTTCGACATGACGCGGCCGCCGGAGCGCCAACTCTCGGCGCGCGGCGCCGACGCCCTGATCGGCGCCTACCAGGCGACGGTCTCGCCCCTCCTCACCCGCGCCGGCGTGCGCTGCCGCTTCCAGCCGACCTGCAGCGAGTACACGCGGACGACCGTCCGGGACCGCGGACTGGCGGCGGGCAGTCTGCGCGGTCTGGCCCGGCTGGCCCGGTGCGGACCGTGGACGCCGGCCGGCACCGTGGATCCTCCGGTACGGATCGCCGGTGGTCCGGCCCTGTGGCCGGCTTCCGGAAGAAACGTGGCCCCGAAGCGGCCACCGCATTGACATGACCGTCTGGCCCACCGAAGTCCGCCGGGACCACGAAGCGCGCCTGCTGCGGGTGCGCTGGCAGGACGGCCACGAGAGCGCATACGAGTACGACGTCCTGCGCGGCTACTGCCCCTGCGCCATGTGCCAGGGCCACAACGCGGGTCCGCTGCGGTTTCAGCCGCCGCCGCGGCCGGTAACGGCGCAGACCGTGTCCCAGGTCGGCAACTACGCGCTCAGCATCGCCTGGTCCGACGGTCACTGGACCGGCATCTACCGCTTCGACCTTCTGCGGCGCCTCTGCCCCTGCGACGAATGCCGGGTGCGCGGGTCTTCCGACCCGCTGCCGCCGTAGGCGGCGGACGGTAGCGTCGCCGGCCTTTGGCCGGCGGCCCGATTGTCCGGGCTTCGCCGCTTCGCCCCCTGTGCGGGTCAGAAGACCCGCGCACCCAGCGGACGACCCACGCAGGCGGCGGATGAGCCGCGGGTCAGGCGCACTCTCGCTCGGCGAGCCGGCAGGCCCGCTCCCAGTCGGCGGCCGTGTTCACGTTCAGCAGGACCTCCTCGGGGTCTCCGAACCGGCTCGCATCGACCGGCTCGACGCGCAGGCCGGTACAGCGGGTGAGCGGGTAGAGGCGGTAGTCGCCCCGTTCGACTCGGGCCGCCAGCCGCTCCAGCGCCGGCGGCGTCCAGAGCGCGCAGGTCGGGTTCATGGATCGCGGGTCGCCGGGATCGGTCGTCGCCGCGGCCAGGTCGGCGCCGGATGCGGCGAGTTCGGCCAGCAGGTCGACCGGCGCCAGCGGCAGGTCGCAGGCCAGAACGAGCAGGCCGTGCCCCGGCCGGAACCGGGCCGCGCCCAGCACACCGGCCGCGGGGCCCGAACCTGGCCCGTCCGGCGCCGCCGAGACGGGGAGGCCGCGGTCGACCGGACCGGCTTCGGCGCCGAAGTCGCCGGCAGCGACGACGATCTCCTCGACCGCGGCAACGGCGGCAAGCCGGCCGACCGCCCGCTCGACCAGCGTCGGTCCCGGCGCACCGGATCGCGAACCGGGAAGGCGGAGGACCGCCTTGTTGCCCCCCAGCCGGTTCCCCCTGCCGCCCGCGAGCACGACGCCGGCGATCGGGCTGCTAGGCTGCGCCCGCTTCGCGCCCGCGGCATCCGGCCGGGGCGGTTTCATCTCTGGAGATCGACCAGATGCACTCTTCACACACCGGACCCTGGAGCCGTTTCTTGATCTACGCCGCTTCCGCCGTTCTGCTGGCCGCGCCGAGCCTCGGCCAGGACTCGCCCCCGAGGGTAGCCCTCGAAACGAACCACGGCACGATCGTGCTGGAACTGAACCCGGAGAAGGCGCCGGTCACGGTCGAGAACTTCCTCGACTACGTGGACCGCGGCTGGTACGACGGCACCGTCTTCCATCGCGTGATCGCGGACTTCATGATCCAGGGCGGCGGCTTCACGGCCGACATGCAGAAGAAGATCACCCGGCCGGAGATCGAGAACGAGTCGAAGAACGGTCTCTCCAACAAGCGCGGCACGATCGCCATGGCACGCACCGGCGAGCCGCACAGCGCCACGGCGCAGTTCTTCATCAACCTCGTGGACAACGACGGCCTGGACGGAAAGCCCAATAGTTGGGGCTACGCCGTCTTCGGCAAGGTCGTCGAGGGCATCGACGTGGTCGACTCCATCGCGAAGGTCGAGGTCAAGCCCGGCCGCGTGAGCGAGGCGGAGCCGCAGGAGCAGGTGAAGCTGATCGGCGCCAAGCGCCAGTAGCGCCCGGCGGCTCGACCGCACCGTCGCGGGCCGCCGCCCGACCATCTTCGGACCGAAGGAACTCGGCGCGCCGGCCACTCGGTCCGGCCGGGGGTGCCCGCGTTCCCGCCTTCGCGGGAGCGGTGGTGCCGAAGGCCGGACTCGAACCGGCACGGGTTGCCCCACACGGCCCTCAACCGTGCGCGTCTACCAATTCCGCCACTTCGGCTCTGGCCACGTCTTCCGCTGGATCTAGCCCTGGTTGTTGCCGCCGGCCTCGGGCTCGGCGTCCGTCGTCGCATTGCCGGCGCCGTCACCGTCTCCGGCGTCGCCGGCCTCGGCCGGCGCGCTCTCCGTTGCCTCGGCGGGTGCCGTGGCTGCCGGCGCCGCTTCCGGCGCGGCGGGCACCACTTCCTCCATCACGGAGTCGACCCCGCTCATGACCGACGACGTGTCCCGCTTCTGCCAGAAGCCGATCGTCAGGGTGGTCATGATGAAGAGGACGAAGCAGGCGACGGTCAGCTTGTGCAGGAGCGTGGCGGCCCCGCGGGCGCCGAAGGCGGCCTGGGAGGCGCCGCCCCCGAACACGGACAGGTCGGCCCCCTTGCCCTGCTGCAGCAGGACGACGAGGACCAGGAACAACGAAACCGCCACGTGGACGGTGTACAGCACGAAGATCAAGTCAATCTCCCCTCTGGGGTGTCCGCAACGCGAGCGCGGCGCCGTTCGTCAGGGCTGTGAGCCGCCGGCGGAACCCGTGGAAAGACGAATGATACGCAGGAACGAGGAAGGATCAAGACTTGCGCCGCCGATGAGGAAGCCGTCGATGTCCGGCCGGCCGATCAGATCCCGGCAGTTGCCGGCGTTCACCGAGCCGCCGTAGAGGATCCGGGTCGAGTCGCCGAGGCCGGCCCGATGGCCGTTGAGCCGCGCCCGCAGGTGGCCGTGGACGGCGGCGGCGATCCGCGGCGAGGCGCTGAGACCGGTGCCGATGGCCCATACCGGTTCGTAGGCGACCGTCGCGCCGACTCCGGCGCCGTCGGCCTCGGCGAGCACGTCGAGCACGGCGCCCAACTGGGCGTCGAGGACCGCCTCCGTCTCGTTCGCCTCCCGTTGCTCCAGGGTTTCGCCCACGCAGACGACCGGGACGAGCCCGGCGTCGAGGGCGCGCCGGGCCTTGTGCGCCACGTCCTCGTTCGACTCGCCGTGGTACTCGCGCCGTTCCGAGTGGCCGGCCAGGGCCCAGGAAGCGCCGGCGTCGACGATCTGGGCGGCGGCGACGTCGCCGGTGTAGGCGCCGGCTTCCTCGGCGTGGACGTCCTGGGCGCCGACGGCGGCCCACTCGGGCATCGCCTTCGCCGCGAGATCGAGATGGACGGGCGCCGGGAACAGGACGACGTCGACCCGCGCATCGGGCGGGCCGGCGGCGGTCAGCGCCTCGGCGTAGGCCGCGACGTCCTCGCGGAGCAGGTTCATCTTCCAGTTCCCGGCGACGATGGCTCGACGTTTCACTTGTTCTCTCCTGAGTCCCTGCCAGACCCGCGCTGGGCGACGATCGGCGTGCGCGTCATGTTCCCTCCCTGCCGGCGGCGCGGAGCGCCTCGACTGCGGGCAGTCGCTCACCGGCGAGCAGCGCCAGGGAGGCGCCGCCGCCGGTCGAGACGTGATCGATCTCTTCGGACAGCTTCTCCAGCCGGACCGCGGCCACCGTTTCGCCGCCGCCGATCGCGGTGAACCCGTCGCAGGCGGCGACGGCCCGCGCCACCGCGCGGCTGCCGGCGTCGAACGGCCGCGTCTCGAAGACGCCCATCGGGCCGTTCCAGAACAGGGTCGCGGCGCCGGCGATCGCGTCGGCGAAGGCGGCCCGGGTCTCCGGCCCGATGTCGACGGCCAGCCACCCCTCCGGTACGCCGTCCTCGATCGACACCGTGTGGACCGACTGTTCCGAAAGCGTCGCGTCGAGGGACTCCGTGGCCACGAGGTCGATGGGCAGAAGCAGTTCGGCGCCGCGGGCCGCGGTCTCGGCCTCGATCTCGCGGGCCAGGTCGAAGCTCTCCGCCTCGACCAGCGAGGAGGCGAGCTCGACGCCGCGGGCGGCCAGGAACGCGTTGGCCATGCCGCCCCCGACCAGCACGCGGTCGACCAGCGGCAGCAGGTGCCGCAGCGCGCCGATCTTGCCGCGGATCTTCGCGCCGCCGACAACCAGCGCGAACGGCCGCGGAGGGTCGTCGAGCAGGCGGCCGAGCTGACGCAGTTCGCGGTCGAGCAGCAGGCCGCTGAAGGCGGGTTCCATCCGGCCGCAGATGGCGGCGGTAGAGGCGTGGGCGCGGTGGGCCGTGCCGAAGGCGTCGTTCACGTAGACCTCGCCGAGGGCGGCCAGCCCGGCGGCGAAGTCCGGGTCGTTCGCTTCCTCGCCGGCGTGGAAGCGGAGGTTCTCGCAGAGGAGGACGCCGCCGTCGTCGAGCGCGGCCGCGGCGTTCCGGGCGGCCGGGCCGATGCAGTCCGGGGCGAAGGCGACCGGCCGGCCGAGCACGGAGGACAGCGCCGCGGCGACGGGACGCAGGCCGAACGACGGATCGGCCTTGCCCCGCGGGCGGCCCCGGTGCGACAGCAGGACGACGCGGGCGCCCGCGGCGCACAGGGCGTCGATGGTGGGCGCCGCTTCCCGCAGCCGGGTCGCGTCGAGGACCTCTTCGCCCGCCATCGGCACGTTGAAGTCGACGCGGACGACGACCCGCCTGCCCTGGAACGCGAACGCGGCGGCTGTCGCTTCAGGGCGCGCTTCCTCGCGGAAGGCGGAAGACGCATGGTGCCTGAGCGCGAGCGAGCCGTCCGCCAGAGCGGCCTGGAGGTTCCTCCGCCGGGTGCGCGGGTCGTCTGACCCGCTGCCGCCGAAGGCGGCCGGAGAGACGCGCCGGCTGTCGGGCCGGCTCTGGTCGGGCTGGTTCCTGGTAGCGGTCAACGTCCAAGTCTCGGCCGCCGCGGCTGCCGTGGCCGCCGCGCACGCGGAGGATAACGTCGCCGGCATGTCCGCGGCCAACGAAGCGGCCGGCCCGTTGGAGGGCTTCGTGCTCGGCATCGAAACGTCCTGCGACGACACCGCCTGCGCGGTGCTCGACGCGAAGGGCCGGGTGCTCTCGTCGGTCGTCTCGAGCCAACTGGACGTACACCGCCCGTTCGGCGGCGTCGTGCCGGAGGCGGCGTCGCGGGAGCACCTACGCAACTGGCCCGCCGTGTCGGCGGCGGCGCTCGAGGAGGCGGGCGTGGACTGGTCCGGCGTCGGCGCGGTCGCGGCGACCCGCGGGCCCGGCCTCGTCGGGTCGCTCCTCGTCGGCCTTTCGCTCGGCAAGGCGATCGGCTACTCGCTCGGCGTGCCGTTCCTCGCCGTGCATCATCTGGAGGGGCACCTGTACTCGCCGTTGCTCCGGTCCGACGGCGCGAGCCGGCCCGTGCCCGAGTCGATGGTCGGCCTGGTGGTCTCCGGCGGCCACACCAGCCTGCTCGCCGTCGACGGCCCGTCCGGCGCGGTGACCAGTCTGGCCGAGACGCGGGACGACGCGATCGGCGAAGCATTCGACAAGATCGGCCACCGCATCGGCCTGGCCTTCCCGGCCGGCGCCGAGGTCGACCGGCTGGCGGAACTCGGCGATCCGGCGGCCTGTCCGTTCCGGGTGGCCAGGATCAAGTCCAGCGAACTGGCCTTCTCGTACTCGGGCCTGAAGAGCCAGGCGCTGCGCGCGCTCGGCGAGATCGAGGCGGGGAACGGCGCCGGCTATGGCACCCCGGCGCACCCGGTGGGCGGCTCTGCGGACACTTCGATCGAAGACGAAGCCTGGCCTCGGGAGGTGCTCGACCTGTTCGCCGGGTTCCGGCGCGCCGCGGTCGCGCAGTTGATCGACCGCCTGGACCGGCTGTGCGACGAGCGGCCGGTGGAGCGGCTCTCCGTCTCGGGCGGGGTGGCGGCGAACCGCCTGCTGCGTCGGGAGGTTGCGCTCTGGGGCGAGCGTCGCGGCGCCGAGGTGCTGCTCGTGCCGCTCCGCTACTGCGGCGACAACGCGGCGATGATCGCCCATGCCGGCCTGCTGCGCCTCCGTCGCGGCGACGTCGACGACCCCCGCTCCGCGGATGCGGAGAGCCGGATCCCCTTCGCGCCCCGGACTGCGAAGAAGCAGCTTGGGCAGCGAGTCGCGCCGGCCTGACGGCCGGCTCGCTTCTCTTGCCGCCTTCGGCGACGGCGGGTCGGAAGACCCGCGCACCCAGCGGCCGCCTAGTCGATGAGCCCCCCCAGCGGCGACGATGCCGTCGCGTAGAGCTTCTTCGGAATCCGCCCGGCGTTCGCCGCCAGCCAGCCGGCCTCCACAGCCAGCTTCATCGCGCGCGCCATCCGCACCGGATCGCGGGCGCCGGCGACGCCGGTGTTCATCAGCACGCCGTCGGCGCCGAGCTCCATCGCCAGGGCGGCGTCGCTGGCGGTGCCGACGCCGGCGTCCACGATCACCGGCACGTTGGCCTGCTCGACGATGATCCGCAGGTTCGCCGGGTTGCGGATTCCCATCCCGGAGCCGATCGGCGCCGCGAGCGGCATCACCGCGGCCGCGCCCAGGTCCTCCAGCTTGCGGCAGGTGATCGGATCGTCCGTCGTGTAGGGAAGCACGACGAAGTCGTCGGCGACCAGCTCCCGGGTCGCCGCGAGCAGCTCTTCGTTGTCCGGGAAGAGCGTCTTCTCGTCGCCGATCACCTCCAGCTTGACCCAGTTCCATCCGCCCAGTTCCCGCGCCAGCCGGGCGGTCCGCACCGCGTCGTCCGCGGTGTAGCAGGCGGCGGTGTTGGGCAGCAGCAGGTAGCGGTCCTGGTCGATGCGGTCGATCAGCGACCCCTTGCCCAGGTCGTCCAGGTTGACGCGGCGGAGCGCCACCGTGACCATCTCCGTGCCGGACGCGGCGAAGGCCTCGACCATCACCTGTTCGTCGCGGTACTTGCCGGTGCCGAGAATGAGGCGCGAGCGGAACTCGCGTCCGGCGATGACGAGCGGTTCTGGAGCGGTCATGGCGTCTGTCTCTCGGGCTGCCTCAGGCGCTGCGCGCGGGCACGAAGTACTCGGTGCCCCGGATTTGCCGCGAGATGTGGTGGAGCAGCTCCTCGAAGTCGGTCGGCTTGTGCTCGAAATCCATGTTGCGGCTGTCCACGACCAGCAGAGGCGACCCGTCGTAGTGGTAGTAGTGGTGGTTGTAGGCCTCGATCAGTTCGCTCATGTAGTCGGCGGAGATGTTCTGCTCGATGGCGCGGCTGCGCTTGCGGATCCGCGCCATGCAGGTCTCGACGTCGGCGGTGAGGAAGATGAGGAGGTCCGGCTGGCGCAACTGCGGCTCGAGCAGGTCGTAGAGCTTCTCGAACAGCATCAGGTCGCCGTCCGTCAGGTTGAGAAACGCGAAGAGTCTGCTCTTGGCGAAAGTGTAGTCGGCGAGGCGGACGGGATCGAACAGCTCCTCCTGGGCCAGGTCGAGTTGCTGCTTGTAGCGCGTCAGCAGGAAGTAGAGCTCGGTCTGGAAGGCGGTACCGGGCCGATCCTGGTAGAACGCCTCGAGGAACGGGTTGTCCACGTCCTCGAGGATCTTCACGCCCTCGAAGCGCTGCGCGAGCATCTCGACCAGGGTCGTCTTGCCTACGCCGATCGGTCCGTCGACGGCCAGGTACCGGTACGGGAGCGCGTCCACGGGCACTGCGCGGACTATACAATCCCCCGGCGGCGCCGGGCGCGGCCGCGGAGACGGCTTCGGCCGGCGTCGGCGCGAGACCCAAGAGGACTTCCGATAGGGGGAGAGTGAGAGTGAATCCCTGGTGGCGGAGACCGGCGGCGGACGAGAAACCTGAACCGGCGCGGCGAAAGAAGGCGAGGGCCAAAGGCGAGGACGAGCCGAAGGTCGAGGCCGCCGGCCAGGCCGAGGCGAAGGCCGGCGGCGGCTCGACCGCTCCCGCGCCGAAGGAAGACGAGGCCGCGGCGCCCGCGGCCGCCGAGGCGCGGGCGGGCGCGGAGGAGGACGTGGCCGCGACTTCCGGCGAGGCGCCGGCCTCGGCGGCCCCCGTCGTCGACGAACCTCCCGTTTCTCCGGCCCTGGAAGCCGCTACGGAACCCGCGTCGCCCGCCCGGCCGAACAGCGACGACGCGGGCGACGGCGGCGACGCGAGCCACGCCGCCGACGCGAGCCACGCCGCCGACACGAGCCACGCCGGCGAGGCCGCCGCGTCCGCGCCGCCCAGACGCCGCCGCCGCCGCCGGCGTTCCCGTCGGGGCGGCCGCGGCGCTGCCGCCCACGGGCAGGACGAAGCCGACCGGCAGGGCAAGGCAGGCAAGCAGGACGAGGCCCGCGAGGACCGGAAGGCCCAGGCCGCGGACGCGCCGCCGCGCGCGCGGCGTTCCGGCGGGCCGGGCCGCGCCGCCGTGTTGCTCGACCTCGGCGGGCTGGAACGCAGCCTGGACGGCGGTTCGCCGCTCGACCCGGAGGGCCTGCTGGCGCGGCTGGACGCCGATCTCGGCAAGCTCGTGCTGCGCCGCGTCTATGCCGACGCCAGCGATCGGGCGCTGGACCGCAAGGCGCTGCACGGCGGAGGCGCCGAGGTCGTCGACGTGCCTTCGGGCGCGGAAGTCCGCGGCTGCTCCGCCGCGGTGCGGATCGTCGTGGACGCGCTGGAGCTCTGCTACACCAAGCGCGGCGTGGACACGGTGGTCCTGGCGGCGACCTCGGTCCAGATGCTGCCCCTTGTCGCCAAGCTGCAGCAGAACGGCGTGACGGTCGTCGGTCTCGGGGGGCCGGAAGGCGACCCGCAGGTACGCGCCCAGTGCGACCGCTTCATCGATCTTTCCGGCTGAGCGGCTCTCCCCTTTCTCCGGCGCAAGCTGCTAGGGTTCCGCGTTCGCTCGGCGCGGCGGCTGAGATGCACCCTTAGCTCAACTGGATAGAGCGTTGGACTACGGATCCAAAGGTTGGGGGTTCGACTCCTCCAGGGTGCACCACCTTCTCCCGGAACCGCGTAGAGCGTCGTAGAGCGTCGTCCGCACGGACCAAGGCTTGGGGGTTCGACTCCTCCAGGGTGCACCATCTTCTCCCGGTCGCCTACGGCCTCAGCCGTTCGATCGTCCTGGTTCCCAGGCGCTGAATCGCCGCGACGACGTCGACGTTGCCCGGGTCGAGCAGCCACAGGAGCGTCGCTCCGCGGACGGCGGCGAGAACCTGGAAAGCGGTTTCGGCCGGATCGACGTCGGCCCGGATCTCGCCTGCATCCCGTCCCTCCCGAACGGCCTGTTCGATCGCCGCCGCGAAGCGGTCGTTGCCGGCTCTGAACAGATCGATCTTCGCGTTCAGCGGCCCGAGCGAATCCGCCATCAGCATGAACAGCGCTCGCATCCAGTGTTCGGCGTCGCGGAGCAGTTCCGAGTAGCCGGTGAAGATGCGGTTCAGGCCGGCCAGGCCGGCGACTCCGTTTTCCGGCTCGAAGACCTCGTCGCCGGCGCGGGTCTGCAGACGGGCGACGATCGCCTCGACGATTCCCTCCTTCGAGCCGAAGCGGAGCGAAACGAGAGCGCTCGAGTAGCCGGCCTCCCTGCCGATCTGCTCGAGGGTCGTCGCGGTGTAGCCCTGGCGGCCGAACAGGATCGCGGCGGCCTGCAGGATCTGGCGCTCCGACTCGGCGCGCCGTTCCGCCTGGGTGCGCCGCGGGCGCCCGCCGCCGCGCTGCCGGGCGTCCGGGTTCGCGTTGACGGGCTCTGACATGCCTGACGTGGTCGAGTGGGGTGGCTGCCGGCGACTCGGCAAGACCAAGCGGTGCAACCCGATGGCGGGCGGAGTGAGGCGCCGGCGAGTTCCTCGCTCGGCCCGACGCCGCCGTGCAACCCGCTCGCGGGCGGAGTGAGACTCTATCCCCAGGCGCCTGCCGGGCGAGCGGGCCGGTGCGCGGGTCTTCCGACCCGCTCCGGGCGACGGCGCGGAGCGACGGCGACCGAAGGGGAAGCCGCCGGCCGGCGGGCGGCGCCATTCCCGGCTCTGCAAGCTCTTCGGCTACGCTGACGAGCGTGCAGACGGAGTTCTCGCGCGAACAGCGACTGCTCCGCGACATCGTGTCGCGGGCGCTGCGGGACAAGTCGCCGCCGGAGGCCGTGCGCGAGCAGATGGCGACGGACCGCGGCTACGACCCGGACGTCTGGCAGGAGCTCTGCGGCGACGTCGGGCTGGCCGGCGTGCACGTTCCGGAGGCGTATGGCGGCGCCGGCGGCGGTGCGGTCGAACTCGGCATCGTCGCCGAGGAGATGGGGCGAACGCTGTTCTGCGGCCCCTGGTTCGCTTCGGCTGCGATGGCCGGAACCGCGCTGCTCGAGGCGGCGAACGACGAGGACCGGCAATCGCTCCTGCCCGGAGTCGCCGACGGCTCGACGATCGCGACTCTCGTGCTGGACGACCTGAACGGTCCAGCCGGCGTCGGTAGCTCGATCCGCGCCGAGGAGGACGGGAAGCTGTCCGGGACGGCGGCGATGGCCGTCGATGCCCATGTCGCCGACCTGCTGCTGGTCGTGGCGAGCGGCGCCGGCGGGCTCGGGCTGTACGCGCTCGAACGCGGCGCGGCCGGTCTCTCGGTCGAACCGCTCCAGGTCGTCGATCCGACCCGCAAGCTGTCCCGGGTCGTGCTGGCCGACGTGCCGGGCCGCCGCGTCGGCGAAGTGACCGGCGAGGCCCTGGACCGGATCTGGGACCGGATCTGCTCCGCCCTGGCTCACGAGACGATCGGCGGCGCGCAGCACCTCTTCGAGACGACGGTGAACTACACGAAGGAGCGGTACCAGTTCGGGCGACCGATCGGCTCCTTCCAGGCGCTCAAGCACCGCTGCGCCGACCTGCTGCTCGAGATCGAGATCGCCCGCGCGCTCGTCCACCACTCGGCGCGCTGCCTCGACGCCGGCGAGGGCGAGCCGTACGCCGCCAGCATGGCGAAGGCGGCGGCCGCCGACGCCTGCATGAGCGCGGCCAGAGCCGGCATCCAGTTGCGCGGCGGGATCGGCTTCACCTGGGAGAACGACACCCACCTCTGGTTCAAGCGGGCGAAGGGTTCGGAGGTCCTGTTCGGCACCCCGGCGATCCACCGGGAACGGATGATGACGATGCTGGAGGGCGCGGCATGACGCCGGAACGGATCCGCCGCGAGGTCTCGGCCTGGCTCGACGCGAACTGGCGCGTCGACCGTCCCCTGATCGAGTGGCGGAACATTCTGCTCGAAGGCGGCTGGGCCGCCCCGCACTGGCCCGAGGAGTGGTACGGACGCGGCTTCACGCTCGACCAGACCATCGTCGTCGCGGAGGTCTTCCGGGAGAAGGACGTGGTTCGGGCCGCTCAGGTCGGTCCGCGGGGACTGGCGTCGGAGACGATCCTGGCCTGTGGCTCGGACGACCAGAAGCGGCGCTTCCTGCGGCCCATCCTGACCGGAGAGCACACCTGGTGCCAGCTCTTCAGCGAGCCGGGCAGCGGTTCCGATCTGGCGGGCCTGAGCACCCGGGCCGAGTTGAAGGACGGCAAGTGGATCGTCAACGGCCAGAAAGTCTGGAACACGAGCGCCCACCACGCGGACTTCGGGTTGCTCGTCGCGCGCACCGACTGGGACGTGCCGAAGCACCAGGGGATCAGCTACTTCCTGCTCGACATGCGGCAGCCGGGAGTCGAGGCGCGGCCGCTCCGGCAGATGAACGGCCACCAGTCGTTCAACGAGGTCTTCATGACGAACGCCGTCGTGCCGCCGGAGGACCTGATCGGCGGCGAGGGCAACGGCTGGCACGTGGCGAAGACCACGCTCTCCTTCGAACGGCGCGGCTTCAGCCGCCGGGTGCGCGGTTCCTCCCTGGACGGGCCGAAGCAGGGGCCGATCTACGCGGAGTACGAGGAAGAGCTCCGGATCGCGACGGAGCCCTACACCTGGTACCCGCAGCGCGAGGGCCGGGTGGACCTCGTCCTGCCGCGCGCCCGGGAAACCGGTGCGATCGACGAGCCGGCGACGCGGCAGGAGATCGCGAAGCTGATTTGCCTGCATACCGGCGCGCGGCTCGCCTCCGACGGCGCCGAGGCCAGGCGCAAGGCCGGCACCACGGAGATCATCCCGGCCGGGTCGATCGGCAAGCTCGCCGCGAGCGTCATAGCCCGCCAGGCCTCCGTGGTCCACACGATGATCTCCGGCGCGGACGCCATGCTGAGCGGTCCCGACTCCGCCGCGGACGGGATCATCGCGGAGGTCCTGGTCTCGGTGCCCGCCATCTCGATCGCTGGCGGCACAGACGAGATCCAGCGCAACATCATCTCCGAGCGCGTGCTGGGGATGCCGAAGGGGTACCGCGCCGACCAGGGCCCGTTCCGCGACATCAAGCGCAACGCGTAGGCGCCCGTTCCCGGTGCGGCACGGACTTCCACCGCGGGTAGCCGGGGCGCGGCTTCGGGCGCCGGCGGCCGGCGCCCGCGGCAATCCGCTCCCGGCGCCACGCGGGCCTCTGCCACGGGCTGCCGGGGCGCGGCTGGCGGCGGCCTGCCTCCTGGCCTGCGCCTGCGGCAATCCGCTTCCGGTGGTCGAGGCCGGCGGCGACTACGAGCCGTTGGCCGATCCTCTCGTCGATCCGCCGTCGTTGTACGAGCTGTACCCGGTCGCCGAGCCGCAACGGGCCGATACCGCCACGACGATCGTGCGGCACGACTTCTCCCAGCCGGCAACGCTCAACCCGCTCTTTCCGTCCGGCGCGGCGTCCGCCTGGACGATGTTCGGGATGCTCTTCGAGTGGCTCGTCATCCGCCATGGCAACCCGGCGAACTACGACTGGAACACGAACGTCGTCCTCGCGGTGCAACCGTCGGAGGACCTGCGTTCCGTCACGCTCGAGCTGAATCCCGAGCTGCGATGGCACGACGGCGAACCCTGGACGGCTCACGACGTCGTGTTCTCGCTCGAAGCGCTGCGCGACGAACGGGTGCCGGTGAGCTTCTGGCCGACGGCGCGCGACCTGATCGCCGGCGCCTCGGCGGAGGGTGCTCACCGGGTGCGCTTCGACTTCGCCGGGCTCCTGGCGCCGCAGTTGCGCCTGGAGGCGCTTGTCTTTCCCATCATGCCGCTCCACATCGTGGGAAACGCCGGCGAACGCGCCGCCGACCCGACGCTCCGGTCGTCGCCCTACTACAACCGCTACGGCCGCGAGGCGGTGATCGGCAGCGGCCCGTTCCGCTTCGTGGAATGGCGGACCAACGACCGGGTCGTCCTCGAACGGTGGGAGGACCACTACCTCTTCGACCGCGCGCCGCCGGCCGCGAAGACGATGATCTTCAAGTTCCAGCCCGACCGGAACCTCGCCTTCCTCCAGTTCCTGGGCGGCGAGTACGACCAGATCTACGTCGACGCGAACATCTTCGCCCGGCAGGCGAAGGGAGAGTTGTTCGAGGCGAGGGCGGTGAAGGGCCGTCACGCGTCGGCCCTGCTCCTTTGCATCGTGTGGAACATGGACGGCAGCAATCCGTTCTTCGTCGACCCGTTGGTGCGCCGGGCGCTCTCCCACGCCTACGACGCCGAGACGGTGCTACGCCGCGTCGGCCACGGGCTGTACCGGCGCTCCTACGGTTTCATGGTGGAAGAACGCTGGGACTACGAACCGGCGCTCCTCGATCAGGCCCTCGACTACGACCTGGCGCGCGCCGCCGAACTCCTCGACCGGGCCGGCTGGCTTGCCGATCCCGACACGGGCTGGCGGTACAAGGAGATCGACGGCGAGCGGATTCGCTTCAGCTTCGAACTGTCGTACACCGCCGGTCTGACCTACGTACCGCCGACGCTCGACATCCTGCGCGAGGACTTCCGCCGCCTCGGGGTCGAGATGGTCACGCGCGCCTACGAGAGCGCTTCGCTCAACGAGAAGCGGCTGGACCACGACTTCCAGGCCCTCGGAACGATCGGCGGCACGACCCAGGATCCGAACTCCCTCCGCAACCAGTTGGCCACCGACGCCTACGACGGCGGCCGCAACAGCGGCGGCTACTCGAACCCCAGGGTCGACGAGCTGTTCGAGCTCGGCAAGCGGGAACAGGACGCGGCGAAACGCACCGCGATCTACCGGGAGATCCACCGGGAGGTCTACCGCGACCAGCCCGTCCTGTTCATCTTCCACGTCAGCTTCCTGTGGGTGTTCAACGACGACATCCGCGGCGTCGAATTCGGCCCGATGGGCACGATCCTCCTGTGGCCGACCCCGCCCGAGGGCTGGCCGTCCCGGACCGGCCCGGGCTGGTGGCGCGAGCGGCCGGCGGCCGAGTGACTTCGGCGGCTTGCCCAACTCCGTCGACCGGCGGTAGCGTCGAGGCGCGACAGAGGATGAATAGGGCCGTTGCTCCGTTTCCGCTGGGTGCGCGGGTCTTCTGACCCGCCCCCCGGGTGGCGCCGCGGAGCGGCGGAGACCGGAGATCTCCCTCCCGAGGCGCTCAAGTCCTTCGTGAACGACCAGGCCAGCACGCGCGGCTACAGCTCGTCGAGCGAGTACGTCCGCGAACTGATCCGCAAGGACCACGACCGCCAGCGACTACGCGAACGGCTTTTCGCCGGCGCCGCATCGCCGAAGGGCGCCGTGGCCGACGCGGACTGCTTCGACGGCCTTCGCGACCGGGTCCGCAGAGCCGGCCGTCAGTGAGCGGCAAGCGCGTTGCGCTGCGCGAGCGGGCCCTCCGCGACATCGACAAGGCGACAGTGGACCCCCGGATACGATGCACCCTCGACGGACTCTGGAGGCTTGGCGCGAATGTCCGATGAGCCGAGAAAGCAGCAGTCGAAGCGACACCACAATCTGATTCGCAGCTACGGGCTGTTGTGGGACCGGAAGAAGGTCCAATGGAAGGGGCGGGAAGCAGGGTTGCCGGGCCGTATCCGCGTCAAGACGGGTCCAGTGGATTTTCGCCATCAGGTGGGCATCTACGCCCTCTACGATGAGGAGTTCCGCCTCCTCTACGTCGGACAGGCCGGGAGTGGCCGCAAGACACTGTTCGATCGCCTGAAGCTGCATTGCAATCCTCGGCGGAGGAAAGACGGTGGGATCCCGGGTCTGGCTGGCAGGTGGAGGTACTTCTCCTGGTTTGGGCTCCGCGGCGTCAGAACGACGTACAACGAGTTGGCCGGACCTACCAAAGGCCGGCAGACGACCGAGGCTCACGCCCTCAACGCACTGGAAGCCGTCGCTATCGAGATCGCAGATCCCGACCTCAACCGGCAGGGCGGCAGTCTGCCGAACGACGCGGAGTACCTGCAGGTGCCGGCGGCGGACAAGAGCGAGGCGGAGGAGTGCTAGCCCCGGACGCGATGCTGAGAGCGCCGGGCGATGGAGAAACCGCAAGGCACCGTTGGTAGGCTCGGCAGACGATGAAGCAACAGACGGTCGGCGCGGTGGCGCCCGCGAACGCGACGGGCACCGGGCGCCGCATCGCCCGCCGTGGGAAGCCGCGACGCAAGCGGCTGATCGCGTTCGGCTGGTACGGCGGCAAATTCAGCCATCTGGACTTCATCCTCCCCCGTCTCCCTGCTGACGCCGAGCACTTTTGCGACGTGTTTGGCGGATCGGCGGCGGTGCTGATCAACCGGGAACCCGCGCCTGTCGAGACCTACAACGATCTCGACGAGGAGCTGGTCAACTTCTTCGTGCAGCTCCGCGACAACGGCGCGGAGCTCATCAGGGCGATCGGGTTGACTCCGTTCTCGCGCGGTGAGCTTGAGAGGGCCTGCGGCTACGAACGCGACCTCACCGCCCTTGAGCGAGCACGCCGGTTCTTCGTGCGCGCTCGCCAGACCCGAACTGGATTGGCACAAACGAGCAGCCAAGGACGGTGGGCTCATTGCGTTCTCACGTCGAGGGCAGGCATGGCAGGCGCCGTGTCCCGCTGGCTCGGATCGGTCGAGGGACTGGCCGAGATCGTGCAACGCCTTCAGCGCGTTCAGATCGAGAACGCGCCAGCGGTCGAGGTGATCCGCCGCTACGACACGGACCGGACGCTCTTCTACCTGGATCCGCCCTACGTTCATTCAGCCCGTGGGGACGCTTCCGCCTACGCGCACGAAATGACCGACGGGGACCATGCAGATCTCGCCACGACCTTGGCGACCATCCGTGGCCGAGCGGTGCTTTCCGGCTATCGCACGCCCCTCTATGACGATCTCTACAGCGGATGGCGCCGGATCGACGCCCCGAAGAAGACGGCTCACTCGGTACGCCAGGTCCGGCAGGAGTCCCTGTGGGTGAACTTCGATCCGGGTGGGGCAGGATGAACCACGAGTCCCTTGCCCGTTGGCTGCGGGAGCGCTGGGACTTGGTGTCCGAGCAGGCCGTGCCGAAGGAGGATCCGGAGGTCGACCGGCTGGTCGACAGCAGCGTCAAGAGCATCCGCTACGCCGTTCTGACCCAACTTCTCGGCAAGCTGGCCGATCCGTCGCGAGACATCCTCTGCCTTCAGCGAGGCGATCCCGACGATGCTGACGTCGCTGGCCGCTGGGATGCTCGCAGCCTCTGCAGCAAGGTCGTCGTGCCGTGGGATCAGGAGAACCAAAGCGTCCTCGGCGGCAGCACGGATCCCTACGTGAACAACCCGCTCAGGAGGCCGAGCCTCAAGGACCAGTTGGAGTCCCTCAAGCGGCGATCGGAGTGGGAGGCCTTGGTCGCCTTCTTGGAACGTGTGTCCGCGGAAGACAGCCGGTCAGCTCTTGAGCAGGCGATCCATCGTTCCCTGCTGGCGATCAGGCGGCGGCTGGACCGCCAAGTGGTCCACTATGGCGTGCCTCCCCGCGTGAGCCTAGATCAGCTTCTCAACGTGCTTGAGAACTACCTGAGAACCCCCAGCCAGGGTCTCAGGGCGCTGGCCGTCGCCTCGGCGCTCTTCCGTACGCTGGGTGCCGCCCTCGGTCTGTTCAGCGTCGCGAGCCAGGGCTTGAACGAAGCAGACAGCGCGACGGGCGCTGCCGGCGACATCCTCTGCGCCGGCGACGACGGCCGAACGCTGATGGCCGTCGAGGTCAAGGACCGTCCGCAGACGCTCGTAGACTTGGAAGCGGGGATCGCCAAGGTGAGAGAGGCGGGAGTGTCAAGGCTGCTCTTCGTCGTACCAGGAGTCGTCGAGAAGGACGCTGATCAGATTCGTCGCCGCTGCGCGGCTGTTTGGGCGCAGGGTATCGACGTGTACAGGGCCGAGCTGGTCACTCTCACGAGGATCAGCTTCATGCTGGTGGACGAAGTCTGGCGGCGAGAGTTCCTTGAGGAACTGGGTGCAGAGCTCAATCGGAGGAACGCACCATTCGGCCATCGCGGCGCGCTCGCGAGCCTACTGGACGAGCTAGACGGACCGGTCTGATCCGAGAGTGGACTGGAAGCCATCGGCCTCAGCAGGAATTGAACGGCACGTTGGAAGTCTCAAGTGCAACCCTGCGGAGAGTTGTTCGGGGAGCGCAGCTAGAGCCATTGGTTTGTCGGTCTGGTCTTGAGCCGATCCGAGAACTCGCTCATCATCACCTTGGCCCTAGCCTCGTCGACTGCGAGAACGTCCTTGACGCGCCGCATCAGCTCGTGGAGTACGTCCTCCCGGACCCGATTGGACAGTCGAATTCCCAGCAGTGTCGGGAAGATCGAGGAGTAGGCTTCACGAACGTCTCGCGCTCTTGGCGCTAGCGCCAAGAAGTCCGCCAGAAACTCTGGCCGCATCATGTAGTCGGCACCCCGTTCTTTCACCAGATCACGAGTTACGGTACGGACCGTTGTCTCCTGAGTAACCCACCAAGTCCGATATCCGTAGGGGTTTGCCCGCTTGTCTTCCCCCATGCTCCGTCGCTTTCCGTAGACGCTGAGCACCATCTTCGCGTCGTTCTCTGCTAGGATTCGCAGCTTGCCAGGCCGCGCCCGGTCGAGCTCGTCAGCCAACCTCGCGATATCCGCCTTTGACGTAAAACGTGTAAGGTCCTGGGTGCTTACGTACTGCAGGCCGAACCGCTCCACTAGGTACTTCCTGATCTGCTCGCCTCCCCGGGGAAAACGCAGAGAGTCAGGATCGCAAATCTGTTGGATGAACTCCCTCCAGCTCCGGGGCCCCTCAACGCCCTCGGAAGGTGCGAGCTTCGCGTAAAAGTAGGCTCTAATGAGGATCTTCGGACAGTTCTTAGCGATCTCCAGGTTCACTAGGCGCTCAGCCGCTTCAAAGTAGGCTTCAAACTCTCGATCAGAACCGACGACGTGCGAGTGGACCTCCTCAGACGCTGGCTGTGACAGGAGCAGGTCCGCTCCTGCGTCGCGTAGGAGACAAAGTAGGTTACACGTCATCTGATCCTCGCGCCGAAGGTAGCGTTCGGAGAGAGCGCGCACTAAGATATCGGTTCCTATCAACAGGACGAGACTCTCCGACATCGACTGGAAGTAGTCCACGATGCGAGGCTCGACCTTGAGTGAGAATAGCAGCGAATAGGTTCTGGCGAGCTTCGAGAAGAGCGCGCGTTCGTCCTCGCTGCTCTCATAGAGCGCGGACCGCACCGCTTCGAGCACGGCACTTCTCGCCGTGATCGCAGCTGGCCCGCTCAGCTTCTCGTCCTCGAGCGCCGTGTCCACATGATCCGCGATGAAGAGATCTTCGTAGTTTCCGATTCTCTGCTCGAGGAAGGCGGCGAGCTCGAGGCCGCGCGCCTCAAAGGTGCTGCCGATGGCACGCAAAGCGACCCGCGCTGCTATACGAGGTGAAACCTCGTCGTTTAGTGTCTGGATCCTCTCTTCCATTCGGTTGAGCACACGAGCCTTCAGAGACTCGTCCGTAATGTTCTCTTCCGCCACCAATCTTCGAGTTTCGTACGGAAGGCAATAGAGGTCGTCTTGGACGTAGCGGCGAATCTCCCGGCCCGTCGCGTTCCCCTTGGAAGAGAGCTGAGCAAGGCGGTCGTCCAACACAGGCTCAATGAACTGTCGAGCGGCCGGCAGAACGGTAGCTATCTTCTCAACAATGTCCTGCCTGGACGCGAGCTGACCCTCGTCAGGGTCCGTTCCCTCCAACGCCCAGAGGATCAGGCTGTCGCATACGGGCTCGAGGAGATCACCGCTATTCCTTCGGCGTTCGACTTCCTGGCCCAAGAAAACGCACATTGCACGATAGTCGACATGATCGGTCTTCTCGATAAGGGTGGCGCCGCCGAGGTTGTCGAGAAACGCCAGGTACTTCCTCAGATAGCTGTCGAACGCCGCGACCGTCGCCAGCGAGTGATTGACGTTGGCTACGATCCAATTGGCGTCGCGGATGCGTACGAACACGCCCGTGTCTTGGGTGAGATCTTCTTGATCCAAATCGATGTGTTTGACGGACTGGGCGGTTACGTAGGTGAGGGCCTTTGGATCGCGTCCGAAGCTCTTCAGGCGATCAACCGTCTGTCGTATCTTGTGCTTGTGGTTTGCCTGTGTGCTGGCCTGAACGAAGCGCTTCCCGCCTTGATCTTGACGAACCTCATTGTCAAAGAAGCCATCCGCTCCACCGTCATGGACGCCACCGAGCGGCACGTACTCGACACCAGACACCTCGGTGAGCATCACGTGAGCGAAGCGCTCGAAGTCGCTGCCGCCGACTTGTGTAAGGGCGATTTCGACGAGTTTATGGTCAATCGCTTTCATTGGTGGGCTGAGGCGATCGCGAGCTACAGAAGAGGGCTTCGAGTGGCATGCGAGGCTACCATAAGGTGACGTGGTCCCCATGGACTCGACAGGTGACTAAGGAACGTCACTGGACCAGGGGACCGCTGATCTCTCGCTCGACGGTATCGAGAGGCTCGTCCAGAAGCGCCGCCGCCCGCACTGGCGAGATGAGCTGCTCGGCTAGGGCTCGCCAGACGAGACGCTTGAAGCGGCGGGGCTTCTCGAAGGCCGCGAAACCGTGGCCCTCGGGGATGGGTTCCGGTTCCGACTTGCGCCAGGAGCGGGCGTAGGTGATGAAGGCGTGCCGGACGGTCGCGGACGGCAGGATGCCGACCTGGCCGAGGCGCAACAGCATCGCCGACGCCGAGACGCCATAGGCGCGCTTCAGACCCACGATCTCGTGGTAGGTGACCCGGCTGCGCCGGCGGCCCACTGCCTCCAGAAGATGCTCCGCCGGGACGAGAAAGGCGCCGGCGAAGCGGTTCATCGCGGCTTCCTGCTTGATCGCCGGGTTGTCGATCGAGCCGATGACGCGGTGGGCAAGCTCGTGGGCGAGGGTCAGACGTTTGCGTTCGAGGCTGATCCGGCTGGAGACCATGACAGCCTCCGCGACGGGCTCCCCGCTTCGGAGCACGCGGCAGGCCAGGCCGTGAACGCGTTCGGGAAGGTCCTCCTCGACGACCTTGATCCCCTTGTCCTCAAGAAGCTCGCAGAGGCTGGGAAGCGGTTCCATGCCGAGATTCCAGGCCTCGCGCAGGGCATTGGCCCTGGAGTCGATCTCGGCTTCGCTGACGATGCCGTTGCGCCGCAGCCGGTTGGCCCACTCGACGGAGGCGGGAAGATCGAGGATCTGCTCGATCGCCAGATAGCGCTCAAGGGTGTCGATCAGGATCGCCTCCGCCCTGTCGCGGTCGCGGGCGGTGCTGCGGGAGTGCTTGCGGAACTCGAGTCCGTCGAGAGACTCGACCTGGCCGCTCATCAGGAAGTCCAGGGAGACATCGAGAGCCTTGCCCAGCCCGACCAGAACCGCCGACGACGGGAGCATCTTGCCGGTTTCGTACTTGCTGATCGCCTGTGCGCTGACCTTGGGGGTCATCCGGTCGGCGAGCGCGCGCATGGAGAGGCCCGACCGCTTTCGTGCGAGACGGAGTCGTTGTCCGAACCTGGCGCCTGCCCTCCGTGAATCAACCATGAGTAGACAGATAGACGGTAAGAACAGTGTAGTGTAAACCGGGCCTGCAGTCACGTCGCGGCTGGCTGCGGGGGAGGAAGCTCTCGAGTGGGTGCGCCGGGGTGCCGTCCGTGCGCCCGATGGCGGGCGCCCGGACCGGTTCGCGGGTGACGCGGGTCGCGCCACTCGGGTTCCCGCCGGCTTCCGCCGCACGCGGCTATGAGACGCGCCGGCCGCGGGCCGGCTCCGCTTCGGGCGCTATCCGCCCCGCTGCGCCCGGATCCGCGCGATCGCCTTCGCGACGTCGTACCGGTCGTCTCCCTCGTAGCGAGGCGCCTGCTCGGCGAACGCGGCCTCGACGTCGTTCCACCGCGTGTGCGCGTACTCGATGACGTGGGGATGGGTCAGCAGGTAGAAGCGGTCTTCGCGGATCTGCTGGAGCACCATGTCGGCGGCCTCGTCCGCGGACATCGCGTGCTCGGCGCTGAGTTTGCCCCCGGCCGGATTGGCCTCCCGGGGACCGCCGAGGTGCTCGGGCCGGCGCTCCGAGGAACGCCAGATGCTCGTCGCCACCCAACCGGGGCAGAAGACGCTGACGCCGACGTGCTCTGGCAGTTCGGCGCGCAGCACGTCGGAGATGGCGAGTACGGCGTGCTTCGAGGCGGTGTACACGGCGGAACCCGGGAAGGGGATGCCGAGACTGTGCTCGGAGCCCGTGTTCACGATGCGGGATTCCCTGCCGCCCTCGATGAAGCGGGGCGCGAATACGCGGATGCCGTTCAGCACGCCCTCGACGTTCACGCTGAGGATCCAGCGCACGTCGTCGGCGCTGAACCCGTAGGCCGGCGCCCGGCCCGCGCCGACGCCGGCGTTGTTGAACAGCAGTTCGACGGACCCGAAGGCCGCCCAGGCGTCGTCGGCCAGGCGCTCGAGATCCTCTTCCCGCGCGACGTCGACGCGCGCCGCCAGCGCCTTCGCGCCGAGGGCTTCCGCTTCGCGGGCGACGCTCTCCGCGGCGTCCTGTTCCACGTCGGCGACCGCGACGTTGACGCCGTCGCGCGCCAGGGCCAGCGCGATGGCGCGGCCGATGCCGTTGCCGCCTCCGGTGATGACTGCCGAACGGCCTTCCAGCTCCATTGTTCGATCTCCTTGTGAGGATTGAGGGAGTGTCGCAAGGGCGCCCCGACCCAAGGGAAGGCGGGCATTCTGCCCGCGCCCGGTGCGAAGCGACAGTCGGCTTCGGGCGGCGCCTACCCTCGCAGGAGCGGCAGGACGTCTTCGGTGAACCGCTCCGCGGCCTCCCGGCCAGGAGCGCTCGGTGCCAGGAAGTTCGGCCCGGCAACCGCGAACTTCTCGATGCCGAGGTCGAGCAGAGCCTCGAGCCTGACCGCGCAGTGCTCGGGGCTGCCAACGATCGCGTAGCCGTCGATGAACTCGTCCGTGAGCGCGGTCGTCTGCTGCCCGCCCTCCCGGCCGTGGGCGGTCATGTCGTAGCGGTCGTGGATGTTGCGGAACACCTCCGTCTGCTGCTCGTCGGCCGGACCGGAGATCTCTCCGTACATGACGGAGAAGCGGGCGAAGAGCCCGGTGGAGGCCCGCCCGAGTTCGCGGCCGACTTCCGGATCGTCGCAGCAGACAACGTTCACGTAGGCGCCGAACCGGAGTGACGCCGGATCGCGGCCGGCCTCGGCCGCGGCGCTGCGGGCCGTCTCGATGCCCCAGGCGACACGCTTCGGGTCGGCGCCGACGGCGAGCATGACCCGGTCGGCCTGCCGGGCGGCGATCCCGATCACCTTCGGCCCGGTGGCCGCGACCTCGACCGGGACCTTCGGACCGTCGCCGATCCAGCGGATGCTGCTCGCGGAGGGCCCGTGGGCAAGCCCGAGCTTCTTCGCGAGCGGGGCCGCTTCGTCCGGGATGCCCGTGTCCTCGAAGGCCACCTCCTCGCCGCGGAGGTACTTCTGCAGAACGAGCAGATAGTCCTCGAACCAGCCGAGGCGGGCAGGCGCGCGGCCAAGGTGCGCCAGCGCGCTGTCGCCGCGCCCGATGCCCAGCACCATGCGTCCCCGCGAGACCCGCTGCACGGAGAGCGCCGAGGAAGCGGTCGTCGCCGGGTGGCGGGTGACCGGATTCGTCACCGATGTCGCGACCCGCAGCGTTTCCGTCGCGGTAGCGCCCAGCGCGAGGCAAACGTAGGGATCGCCGGAGAGGTTCTGCGAATCGACGACGTTCATGCCGTCCCAGCCCCTGGCCTCCGCCTGACGGGCGAACTCGGCACTCCGGGTCGGCGCGGCGACGGTTGCGGTCCAGAACTCCATTGGGCGTCTTCCTTCCTGCTCAGTCCCGTGAGCGCGCACGATATCCGTCGGCCAGGTCGCGAATCTCCCGGTTCTCGAGGATCCCCTCACGGCGTCCGTCCAGCGTCGCCTGGAGCATCGCTTCGCCGATCGCCCGGTTGCCAACGGTGAGCGACCGAAACCCGCGGAGCAGGGCGCCGATCGCGGCGCCCATGCGGTGGTATGCCGTCATGCGGTCGGGCTTCACCTCGTGGAGGATGCCGGCGGGCCGCCAGCAGACGCAGCCGCCGAGTCCGAGCTCGCACAGGGCCTGCTCGGTTTCCGCCTTGACGCGGGCCCAGTTCATCCGGCTCTCCAGGCTCGTGCCGGAACCGCTCACGAAGTGGAAGATCGCCTGCGGACTCGCCGCGAGCACCGCTCGTCCGGCCGCGAGCGCGAAGTCGTAGGTGATCCGCCGGTACTCGGCCGGATCGCGGACTTCGCTGGAGGAACGCCCGAGGCAGAAGCACACCGCGTCGAGCCCTTCGAGGCTGTCCCGGATCGGACGGAGATCCAGGAAATCCCGGCACTCCACCGGACGCAGGCGAGGCGCCGAGTACGGCAACGGACGCCGGGAGACCGCGCGCACTTCGGCGACCCGGGAGTCGTCGAGCCAGGCGCGAGCAACGCCGGCGCCGACCAAACCCGTCGGCCCGAAGACCACGGCCTTGAGTTGCGGGTTGCTCATATGGTCAGCGGAGACAGCAGCGGTGGGTGGCTGGGGCCGCGCTACTTGCTGCGCCCCGGCGGCCTTGTTGTCCGCGCCGCTCCGCGGTCAGCGGTCCTTGGCGAGGAGGAACCCGTCGGACGGCAGGTCCGAACCGAGCGCTGGCGTCAGTCGAAGGTCCACTCGCGGGGCTCCTTGCCCTCTTCGGGCTGAGCCTCGCGGACGACGACCGCCGGGGTTGCTCCCTGCTCATAGGTGAAGACGTACTTCAGGGCCTTCCGGTTCTCCTCCGGCACCGGGTCGGCATGGGTGGCCAGTTCCGGGCCGTCGAACACGTTGAACTGGCAGAACTCCTCGGCCTGGCAGATGAAGCGGGCCATCTGGACCCAGTCCTCCATCTTCGTGTCGGGCTCGATCCAGGCGCCGAACGACAGGCCGGTCAGACCGACGATGTTGAGCGGCGGCGGCGCGTCGCCCTGCTGCTGGGCCGCGGCGCCGAGCGGCAGGAGGAGTGAGATGGCGAGGACGAGCGCGCGTCGATTCATGGCTGGGTCACCTCGAAGAAACGGTCCCATAATGCCATGCGGTCCCGGTGGAGGTGACTGCCGGCCTCGATCGTCAAACCGAACTCGAGGTGCCGGGCCGTGTCCGGCTTGAACTCGGGCCACGCCGGAAGGTCCGGGCCGCCCGGCGGGTTCGGGTCGCCGGCGGACGCGAAGGCGACCCAGTAGCCGGACATCGCCTCGGCGAGTTCACGGTCCTCCTCCGCGTACTCGTAGTCCAGCTTGTCCAGGTTGTCGAACGCGTAGGCGATCTCGGCCGCGTGGTAGGCGCCGTAGAACTCCTTCTCGGGGTGTGGCGGGGCGTGCGTGAAGAGATAGAGCCAAGCCGGCGAGGACACGGTCTCCGAGAGCGTCGCCCAGGTCTTCATGTGCCAAGCGAAGACGCGGTCGGAGAAGGCGTCGATGAAGGCGCGCCTCGCGTCCGCGTCGGTGGCCACGGGATAGGCCTCGAAGAAGGCGTCGGCCACGTCGGGGAACTGGCTCTTCACCAAGAACTCGACGCCGGACTTGTTGGAAGGCAGCATGCGGCCCATCAGGCTGGTCGCCTCGTCGCGGTTCGAGCCTACGAGCACCGGCACGTCGGCCTGCTCGCCGGCCCGGTAGATCTCGGCGACCTGCTTCGGCAGCACCCAGCCGTCGACGTTCGGCCTCGTCGCGAAGGCGCCCTGCTTCGAGGCCTCGGCCAGGATCGCCTCGGCGTCCAGTTCGCGCAGGCGGGCCGCCGCGGCCTCGCCATCGCCTTCGATGCCGAGACGCTTCGCGAACGCCTCGCCGGCGCTCTCGGCCGAGCCATCTTCGGACGAGCCGCCTTCGGACTGCCGCAACGCCGGCAGGCCGTCGAAGAAGCCGCCGCTCTGGCCGATCGCCCGGTGGAACAGGCCGCGCGCCAAGGGCGAAGCCTGCAGCACGTTGACGCTCCAGGCGCCGGCCGACTCGCCGAAGATCGTCACGCGGTCAGGGTCGCCGCCGAAGGTCGCGATGTTGTCCCGCACCCACTGCAGGGCGAAGATCTGGTCCAGGACGCCGTAGTTGCCGGAAACCCCCTGGTCGGACTCGGCCGACAGGGCAGGATGGGCAAGATACCCGAAGGCGCCCAGCCGGTAGTTCACCGTCACCACGACGACGCCCTTTCGCGCCAGCGCCGTGCCGTCGTAGAGCGGCAGCGAACCCGATCCGCGGGTGAGCGCGCCGCCGTGGATCCAGACCATCACCGGCAGGCGATCGCCCTCGCCGCCCGCGGTCCAGAGGTTGAGGTACAGGCAGTCCTCGCTCACTTCGACCAAGGGCTGGGCGTAGAAGCCGCCCTCTGGGTACGGCGCCTGCATGCAGGACGGCGGCTCGACGATCGCGTCGATGGGCGTTCTGCCCGGGGTCACGGGCCGCGGCGGCCGGAAGCGGAGGTCACCGAGCGGCGGCTCCGCGTAGGGAATGCCGAGATAGGTGTGGAAGTCGGGCTCGTCCTCGCCGACGAAGCCCATCACGTAGCCGCTCGTGGTCAACTTGACCGGGCCGAACTGAGCCGCAGCCGCGGAGACAATAGAGAAGAAGGCGGCCGAGGCGAACGCGAAGCGGCTGGCAAGGGGAGTCATCGGCCGGTTCTATCGCACGCCGCGCCTACTTGGCGACATCGTAGGACGTCAGCGATTCCTGATCCCGGATGTAGAACGCGCCGTTGGCGACCACCGGATGCGCCCAGGTGAAGTCGCCGCGGTACTCGATCTCGAACCGGCCCCGCTCCTCGTAGCCCTCGGGCGTGGCGACCGCCAGCCCGACCTTGTTCTTCTCGCTGAGAAGGAAGAGCTTGCCGTCGGCCATCACCAGGGAACCCTTGCCGACGCTGCGCGCGCGCCAGTGGACTTCGCCCGTCTCGATGTCGACGCTCGTCAGCGCGGGGCCGAAGAAGCTGTAGAGCGTCCCCTCGTGGGCAACGACGCCGCCGTGGTGGTTCTGGAGCCGGGTCTCGAAGTACGCCTGCTCACTGGAGAAGGAACCGCCCTCGGCTTCGACGGCGACCCGGACCGCGCCGCCGCCGATGCCGTAGGACGCCGAGTAGAAGACGAGGTCGCCGTCGAGAACCGGCGTGGCGATGTTGATCGCGTTCACGGTGGACGGCCGCTCGTAGCGCCACAGCAAGGCGCCGTCCTCGGCGCGTACGCCGACGCCGGCTTGGCCGGTGAATCCGATCAGCACCTCGACGCCGTCCAGCTCGCGCAAGATGAGCGAGGAGTAGGAGGCCGCGTCGGCCAGTTCGGCCGAACGCCAGATCGTGCTCCCGTCGCCGGCCGAGAGGGCAGCGATGGCGCCGTCCGGGCCGCCCGGCATGACGAACACCCGGTCGCGGACGACGAGCGGCGACTCGCTGATGCCCCAGCGGGTGTTCGGGCTGCCGAAACGCTCGAGCATGTTGAACTGCCAGATCACCTCGCCGGTTTGCTTCGCGAGCTTCGCGACCTCGCCCATCCCGTTCTGCACGAAGAGCGAGTCGCCATCGATCGTCGGCGTCGAGCGGGGGCCGTCGCCCCTGTCGAGGTGGTCGTAAAGGGGGCCCAGCTTCCGCATCCAGACCTCGCCGCCGTCGCCGGCGCGCAGCCGGAAGACCGCGCTCTGGCCGTCGCGGGTACCCTGAACGTAGATCGCATCGCCCTCGACGGCGACCGTCCCGTAGCCCTGGCCCAGCGTCTCGATCCGCCAGTTGACGGCCGGGCCCTCCGGCGGCCACTCGTCCAGGAGACCGGTCTCGGCCGAGATCCCGGCGCGGTCGGGCCCGCGCCATTGCAGCCAGTCGTCCGCGTACGCGGCCGCCCCGAATCCGGCGGCTATCGCGGCCACAGGGAACAGGCGAGTTCCTCTCAGGATCATCATGCGCATCGTCGCTCCCAAAGTTACTGGCTGGCCGGCCAGCATTATACTGGCCAGCCGTACCGTACCCGGAGCGTACTCGCTCGGGGTTCCGCGAGCGCACCGCGGGGCGGACATCCACAACGAAGCGATCACGGCGTCCCTGTCGGTGAAGCCCGGCCAGGACCTACCTGGAGGAGAACGTGGAAACGGCGAGCGTTGAACTCGTCGACCACGCGGTCGCGGAACTCGACGCTCTCTTCGTACCCGAGAGAGTGGCCGGGCCGTGGTGAACGGTGTTACCGTACACTCGTGGCGTGATCGTTCGTTCCGTCCGTCACCGGGGACTGCGTCGCCTGCTCGAAGACGACAACCCCCGGTTTCTGCCGCAGAAGCTCGTAGACCGGGTGCGCAAGGTCTTGACCGTGTTGATTCTGGCCGAGCACATCGACGAGTTTCTTGCCGCTGCGCCCCCTGGCTGGCGGGTGCATCGGCTCTCGGGCAACCGGCGGGAATGGAGCGTCTCGGTCTCGGGCAACTGGCGGATCACGTTCGAGGAAACGGACGAATACGTGGCCCGTTTGAATCTGGAGGACTACCACTGATGGCAAGCAGCGGAATCAACGTGACGATGACGCCTTCCCACCCGGGCGACTTCATCCGCACCGAGGTCATCGAAGAACTGGGTCTCTCCGTCACGAAGGCTGCCGAGATTCTCGGCGTGCGCAGGGCGACCCTCTCGGCCCTGTTGAACGGGAAGTCGGCTCTCTCGGCGGAAATGGCCCTGCGTATCGAGAAGGCGTTCGACGTCAGCATGGACGTGCTGCTGCGGATGCAGGCCTGGTACGACGCTTCGCGAGTACGGGCTCGCGCGGACGAGATCGTCGTCCAGCGCTACGAGGCCCCGCAGGGCGCGTAGGGCCTACCGATTTCGCGGGAAGCCCAGGTCGACCCGGCTCTCCGCCGGGTCGGGCCAGCGCGCCGTGACGACCTTGGCCTTCGTGTAGAAGTGAACGCCCTCCGGGCCGTACATGTGGGTGTCGCCGAAGAGGGACTGCTTCCAGCCGCCGAAGGAGTGGTAGCCGACAGGCACCGGGATCGGGACGTTGACGCCGACCATGCCGGCGTCGGCGTCTTCCTGGAACTGACGGGCGGCGCCGCCGTCGCGGGTGAAGATCGCGGTGCCGTTGCCCCAGGGGTTCCGCTCGACGAGTTCGACCGCCTCCTGGTAGCTGCCGGCGCGGACGACGCATAGCACCGGGCCGAAGATCTCGTCGCGGTACACCGTCATGTCGGGCGTGACGTTGTCGAGCAGCGAGACGCCGAGGAAGAAACCGTCGCCTTCGAAGGCCGCGTTGCGGCCGTCGACGACCACGGTGGCGCCCTCTTCGGCGCCGGCGCCGATGTAGCCGGCCACGCGGTCGCGGTGCTCGCGGGTGATCAGCGGGCCCATCTCGGAAGCGGCATCCATGCCGGCGCCGATCGTGAGCTTCCCCATCCGCTCCTGGATCGCGCCGACCAGCGGATCGGCGACGCCGCCGACCGCGACGACGACGGACACCGCCATGCAGCGCTCGCCGGCCGAGCCGTAGGCGGCGGAGACCGCAGCGTCGGCGGCCAGGTCGACGTCGGCGTCGGGCAGCACCACCATGTGGTTCTTGGCGCCACCCAGGGCCTGGACCCGTTTGCCCGCGCCCGTCCCCGTCTCGTACACGTAGCGGGCGATCGGCGTCGAGCCGACGAAGCTCACCGCCGCGACGTCCGGGTGGGTCAGCAGTCGGTCGACCGCCACCTTGTCGCCGTTCACCACGTTGAAGACGCCGGGCGGGAACCCGGCCCGATCGAACAGTTCCGCCAGCAGCAGCGGCGCCGACGGGTCGCGCTCCGACGGCTTGAGCACGAACGTGTTGCCGCACGCGACCGCGTTCGGGAACATCCACAGCGGCACCATGGCCGGGAAGTTGAACGGCGTGATGCCGGCGACGACGCCGAGCGGCTCGCGCACCGAGTAGACGTCGACCCCGGTCGAGGCCTGGGAGTTGTAGCTCCCCTTCAGCAGGTCGGCGAGGCCGCAGGCGTACTCGATGTTCTCGATCCCCCGCGCCACCTCGCCGGCGGCGTCGGCCAGCACCTTGCCGTGCTCGGCGGTCAGCAGCCGGGCGAGCTCGTCCGTGTGCGCCTCGACCAGGTTGCGGAAGGCGTACATCAGCTTCGTGCGCACGGCCAAGGAGGTGCGCCGCCAGCCGCTGAAGGCGTCCCGAGCGGCCGCAACCGCGGCGTCGACTTCGTCCGTGCTCGCCAGGCCGACGGCCGCCGTCTGCTCGCCCGTGGCCGGGTTGAAGACCGGGTGGGTCCTGCCGGAACAGGCGGCGAGGCGGCTTCCGTTCACGCGATGCTCAATCGTCTTCATGCTCGTGTCTCCTGCCGTCCAGCCTACTTGCAGTCGTCGTAGCGCCAGTGCCAGGGTTCCCAGTCGAAGCCGCCGGCGTTGCCCAGCGGGTAGCTCTCGGTGAAGCAGAAGTCGGCGGCGTGCCGCTTCAGCCACCGGTACGCGGGCGTGTCCTTGAAGTCGGCGTCGCTCGGCACGAAGTCGAGGGCGCGGCCGGTGATGTGCTCGGAGTAGCCGGGCGGCGCGGTCCAGCGGACGGCGTTCAGGAACGGCCGCCCGCCCGCCAGGAGGCCTTCCAGGACCCGCTTCTGGAAGCCGTAGCTGCGGAAACCGGAGTCCACTTCCAGCCGGATGCCCTGCTCCAGGGCGGCCGCCGCCATCGCGACGACGGCGTCGCGCGTTTCCGGGGTGACGTAGATGCCGAGCTCTCCGGCCAGTGCGTCAGGCACCTTCGCGAGCTCCGCCGGGTCGGCGGCGTGGTCGATGCGGTTGCCCCGCCACGGCGGCGGCACGTCGTAGACGATGCCGTTCAGTTCGACCCGTTCGACCGCCGGTTCTACCGGCTCCTGCGGCCGCGCGGCCCCGGGGAGCGCGTGGAGCAGAACGCAGAGCGCGGCGGCCGGCAAAGCGGAGCCGGCCTGACGGCGGGCGCGTCTTCCTGGCCGTCTTCGGCGGCAGCGGGTCGGAAGACCCGCGCACCCAGTGGGCGGCCAGTTCCATGCAAGCCGGCGCTGCGATTTCGCGGCGCGGGCTGCTAGGATTCCAGTCTCTGCAAGCATCCCGGTCCATTCTTCCCGAACGAGGACTCAACCATGCGCAAGCTCACCCTCGCCTCGCTCGCTCTCCTCGTCGCCTTTCCGGCCCTGGCCGCGGAGGGAGACGGCATCAAGCGGATGCCGAACGGCAAGCCCGACCTCTCGGGCGTCTACGACGCAGGCACGATCACTCCGGTCGATCGCCCGCCGCAGTACGGCGACAACCTGTACCTGACGCCGGAGGAGGCGCAGGAGATGGAAGAGGAAAGGGACAGGCTCTGGCGGTCCCTCGAAGAGGACCGGAAGGGCGGCGGCGCCGATCGGACCGCACCCAAGAAGGGCGGGGACGGCGACAACCGCTTCGGCGGCGGCGGCGTAGGCGGCTACAACGCCTTCTGGATCGACCCCGGTTCCGAGGCGGTGATCGTGGACGGCAAGTTCCGCACCTCGATCATCTACGAGCCGAAGAACGGTCGGCGGCCCGCGATGACGCCGGCGGCCATGCGCCGGATGGCCACGAACTTCGCCTCGTTCATCCACGACAACGACGGCACCGCCTCCTGGCTGGACCAGGAAGGTCCCGGGCCGTTCGACGGTCCCGAGACCCTGGCCCTGGCCGAGCGCTGTCTGCTCGGGTTCGTCGGCGGACCGCCGCTGCTGCCCAGCCTGTACAACAACTACGCGCGGATCATGCAGACCGAGAACCACGTCGTCATCATGGCGGAGATGGTCCACGACGCCCGGATCGTCCGCATCGACGACGAGCACAGCCCCGAGGAGATCGACTGGTGGCTCGGCGACGGCGTCGGTCACTGGGAGGGCGACACGCTCGTCGTCAACACGCGCAACTTCCGCAACCAGACGGGTCTCCCCGGCGGCAGCGAGACGATGCACGTGGAAGAGCGCTTCACCCGCACCGAGGACGGCAACCTGCTCTACCACTTCCGGGTCGACGACCCGGGCTCATGGACGGGACCGTGGGCCGGCGAGTACACCTGGCAGGCGAAGGACAGCCTCGTCTACGAGTACGCCTGCCACGAAGGCAACTACGCGATGGGCAACGTCCTGCGCGGCGCCCGGCTGCTCGAATCGGAGTACGACCAGCCCCAGAGCACCGGCGGCGAGTAGAGAGCCGGAGCGCTGCACACTGGGGTGCGCCGGCGTGCCACCCGTGCACCCGCTGACGGACGCGCCGACCGGTTAGCGGGCTGCGCGGTAGCCGAAGCGCCACACGCCGCGGCCGCGGTCTCAGTCGTCGAGGCTGGCCCAGACGTAGCCGATCCAGACCGCTTCCGGCGACAGCGGGCCGTTGCCGTAGGGCGCGTACTTCTCCGGCAGGCCGTCCTTCTGGACGTCCTCGAGCGACTTGCCGGCGCTCTTCTGCCTGTGGATGAAGTCGATCGTCTCCGCGACGTAGTCGTGGTAGCGCTGCAAGTCGACCTTCGTCGCCAGCGGCCCGTGGCCGGGGATGATCTTCGTCTCGTCGTCGACGATGTCGAGCAACTGAGCCATGTTGTCGCGCAGGCCGAGCGCGCTGCCGCCGACGTCCCGGTCGATGTACGGGTAGCCGCCGAGGTTCGGGAACTGGTCGCCGGCGTGGACCACGTTCGAGTCGCGGAAGAAGATCGCCGCGTCGCCGTCCGTGTGCGCGGGGTTGCCGAAGTGGATCACGTCGATCGCCTCGCCGTTCCAGTGCAGCGTGACGCTCTCGTTGAACGTCACGATCGGCAGCGCCTCGGGCGGGAACGGCGTCGCCGAGAAGTTGGCGCCGGCGTGCCGGTTCTCCAGCAGCCGCTTGCGCACGTTCGCGTGCGCGACGATCGCGGAGTCGGCCCCGAAGGCCGCGTTGCCGCCCGCGTGGTCGAAGTGGTAGTGCGAGTTGACGACGAAATCGATCCTGCCTTCCTGGATCTCCGCCACCGCCGCCTTGATCTTGGGCGCCACCGGGATCATCCCGTCGTCGACGATCAGGATGCCGTCCTCGCCCGCGGAGACGGCGAGGTTGCCTACCCGGCCGGGCCCGGGCAGGAGCAGATGGACCGTGTCGCTCAACCGGGTGCGTTCCCAAACGGTCTGTTCGCCTGCCAGTTCGCCCCAGGCGTCGATGTCGAGCTGGGCCGCGGCCGGGGTGGCCATGCCGGCGGCCAGCGCCGCGATCGCGAGGCCAAGGAAGGCCGGACGAGTGCAGTTCTTCGAGCTTTCTTCGATCATCGTTTCTCTCCGCGTTCGGTTGCCCTCACTGCCAACCCTACTCCTACCGCGCGGCGCCGCCGTACCGCTGGGTGCGGCTGGGTGTGGCTGGGTGTGCGGGTCTTCCGACCCGCTGCCGCCGGAGGCGGCCGACGAAATCGTCGCCGGCCTTTGGCCGGCGGCCTGTTTCTCCGGGCTGCACCGCTTCGCGGTTTCGCCCGTGGGCGGGTCGGAAGACCCGCGCACCCAGCGGAGAGTCACCGTCGCGAAGACGGCTGCAAGCCCCGGGTCTCCGCCGTCGAAACCAACGTGACCGGCCCCTTCGCGCCCTCGATCACCGCCGTCATCTCGGGCTCTCCCGCCGACACTGCGACGTTCAGCCCGAGACCCGCCAGCACCGCACCGAGTTCCGCCGCATCCGGCGTCGAGATCCCGAACGACACCAACTCCCCGCCAACAGGCGTCGTCGTTGCCGGATGCGGAGACTCCCGCCAGTCGATGAAGAAGGGCATCCCGTAGCCGCCCCCCTGCGGGAACAGCAGGTCCCAGATCAGCAGCCCTCCGTCCGCCGTGCGCCGACGCGTCTCCACCGGACCGGCAGACGAGATTCCGGCCTCTTCCAGCAGCCCCTTCGTGACGACGAGATCGCCCTGCGCCGCCCAGGTCACGAGCCCCCCGCCGCTCATCGCGGCCATCCCCGCGACCATCTGGCTCTCGACCGACTGGGCCGGATCCGGCGCGATGATCTCGAGGTACGTGTCACCCAAGCTCAGCAGGGCATTGCGCGTACCGAGCCCCTCATGCGAGCCGCCGAACACCGGCGCCACGCCGAAGACGTCCGCCGCCCAGGCCATACCCTCGTCGAGGTCGGCGACCGCGTACATGAAATGGTCGATCCTCATCTTGCTGCTCCCATCGCTGTTCTCGGGCAGAAGCCGGGACTCCCCCTCGCCGCCGTCGCCGGCGTATCCCCAGCCCAAGAGAAACAGGACGACGACAACGGTCGTCCTTTACCACGAAAGCAGTCTACGACCACTCCGAACCAGTTGAGGACCTGCCATGAAACAGTCCATTCTGATCGCCGCCGCCGTCGCCCTTGCCTTCGCGCCCGCAGCCCTGGCCGCCGACAACGCACCCGTCCTCGGCAAGTGGACGTCGATGACCGAAACGCCCCAGGGCACCTTCGAGGTCGTGTACGAGTTCACGGAAGTCGACGGCGAGCTCAAGGGCGCCTGGAGCAACCCGCGCCGGAACGGCGACCTGACGAACGTGTCCTGGGACGGCGAGACGCTCAAGTTCGGCCGGGAGGTCGGAAGGGGCGGCCAGACCTTCAACCTCAACTTCGAGGCGACGGTCGACGCCGACGCGATGACCGGCAAGATGATCACTCCCCGCGGCGAGCGCGAGTTCACGGCGACCCGCAACAAGTAGGAGGCTCGCGGTCGGCCGGCGCCTTCGGCGCCGGAGCCGGGTGGTCGCCGCCCGTTGGCCGGCGGCTGCTTTCGTGGGGCTCCGCCCCAGGCGGGTCGGAAGACCCGCGCACCCGGCGCAGATCGCGGGCTGTCCCACACTGGGTGCGCGGGTCTTCCGACCCGCTGCCGCCGGAGGCGGCCAGAAAGACGCGCCGCGAAGCGGCGACGGCTCTCCTACTCCAGATGCTTCTTCAGGAACGCGCTCACCTCCGCGAACACGTCCTCCGACTCCGGCGACCCTACGAGGATCAGGTAGTCCGCGTGGGCAACTCCCTCGTAGACGTGCAGGTCGGCCACGACTCCGGCGGCTCGTAGCTTGCGGTGCGTCCGCGCCGTATCGCTAAGGAACATGTCGCGCGTGCCGGTGATCAGGTACGTCGGCGGGAACCCCTCGAAGTCGCCGTAGACGGGCGAGATCAGCGGATCCTTCATGTCGTGTCCGTCGGCGTAGAGCCGCGCCGCCGCGCCGAGGAACCCGTCGTAGGTGACCAGGATGCGGTCCAGCCCTTCGTTCGTGAACAGGCTGTCGCTGGTCTTGGTCAGGTCGGCCCAGGGCGTTCCGGCATAGATCGCTCCCGGTACATCGAGACCCAGGGCGATGAAGCGGTGAACCGCCGCCAGCGACAACCCGCCGCCCGCCGACGTACCGCCGATGGCGATGGACTTCGCGGACCGGCTCTCCAGCAGGTGATCGTAGACCGTGACCACGTCCTCGACCGCGGCCGGGAACGGGTGCTCCGGCGGCATGCGGTAGTCCACGGAAAGGGCCGCGATTCCCGCGCGGGACGCGACCATGGCCGCCTCGGTGACGGAGGCGTCGCCGCCGTTGAGCACGTACCCGCCGCCGTGTACGTGCAGGAAGAGATGCTCCGCGTGCCGGGGATGGACTTTCTCGGGCGTCACCCGGTAGACCGTCACGTCCTCGATCTCGTCCTTCTCGATCGAGACGCCGAACCCGCTCGCGATCTGGTCGAGGTTGGCGTTGGCCGTCGCCTTCTGCATCACGAGCCACTGTTCGTCGCTCTGCGGCGTCTGCTGCTTCGACGCGGCGACGCTGGGGGCGGGCGTCGCGGCGAGCGCCGCCCGGAGCTGCTCGCTGGCGCCGGATGGCGGCGGCACGACCCGCTCGCCGACGTTCCAGGCGCCGGACTCCTGGGCTGTTGCGGGCTGTGGGCCAGCGACCGCGAACGCCGTGGCCATCGTCAACGCCAGCGGAACGGCGAGTGCGGTTCGGGACTTGAATCTCTTCACGGGGCTTTCTCCCTCCAGCGAATGCAGTGAGCCGCCGACGATACCCTCTGTCGGTGCGCGGGTCTTCCGACGCGCTGCCGCCGAAGGCGGCGAACTGAACGCGCCGCGAAGCGGCGACCTTGTTGCGGAGTCCGGCTCCGACCCGCAAGAAAGGACCACGATGGCTCGACTCCCCTACCTGGACGTGGACGATCTCGCTCCCGAGGACCGCAGGCTCCTCGATCCGCCGCTCAACCTCTTCCGGGTCCTCGCGTACTGCCCCGCCGGCGCCCGCGCCTTCGGCCGTCTGGGCCTCTGGATTCGCTTCAAGACGAAGCTCGATCCGCGCCTGCGCCAGATGGCGATCCTCCGCGTCGGCGCCGTCACCCGCACCGGCTACGAGTACAGCCACCACATCGAACTCGGCCGCGAGTTCGGTCTCTCGGACGACGACATCCGGGCCGTCGTCGCTGGGCCGGAGGACGAGTCGCTGACCGAGGTCGAACGGCTCGTCGTCGCCGCGGCCGACGAGATGACGACCGGTCTCGGCATCGGCGCCGAGACCTTCAAGGCGTTGCGGGGCCACCTCGACGAGGGAATGATGGTCGAGTTGACGATGACCCTCTCCTACTACAACGGCGTCGTTCGGATGCTGAACTCGCTGGACATCGACGTCGAGCCCGACTACGAGCGCTACCTGGAGGAGTTCCCGCTACGGTAGGGAGTACCGCCCTCGGCGCTCCGTTGCCCGCCCGCGACTGCGTCGCCCACCCGCGCCGCCGCACACTGGGTGCGCCGGCGTCCCCGCCGGCTGCCGCCGCAGGCGGCTGGAAGGACGCGCCGCGAAGCGGCGACGATGGAGGTTCCGGATCGATGAAGACGCCTTTGGAGCAGACCCCCTCGGCCGGGGACCGGATCGACTTCCGCGGCCGCACCGCCGTCGTGACCGGCGGCGGCGCCCGAGGAGACGGCATCGGCAACGGCCGCGCCGCCGCCATCCTCCTGGCCCGCGCCGGCGCGGAGGTCGTCGTCGTGGACCGGGACGAAGAAGCCGCCCGAGGCACGGTCGAGATGATCGAGAACGAGGGCGGCGCCTCCCGCCTCTTCATCGGCGACGTGACCAGCGAAGACGACTGCTCGGCCCTGGCGGCCTTCGCCGGCGAAACGTCCGCGCCGCCCACCGTGCTGATCAACAATGTCGGCATCGGCGCGCCCGGCACCGTCCTCGACACCGAGCCCGAGTTGTGGGACCGGGTGATGAAGGTCAACGTCCGGTCGATGGTCCAGGCGTCCCGCGCCCTGATTCCGGGGATGGCCGAGGCCGGCGGCGGCGCCATCGTCAACATCAGCTCCATCTCCGCCATCCGTCCCAAGGGCCTCACCCCCTACTCGGCGTCGAAGGGCGCTGTCATCTCGCTGACCCGGGCGATGGCCGTCGACCACGCCGGGGCTGGCATCCGCGTCAACGCGGTGCTGCCCGGGCCGGTCTGGACGCCGATGGTCCAGCGCCCGACGATGACCCCCGAAATCCGCGAGCGGCGCAAGAACGCCTCGGCGCTGCGGATCGAAGGAACAGGCTGGGACGTCGGTCGCGCCGTCGTCTTCCTTGCCTCCGAACACGCCCGCTACATCACCGGCCAGGCGCTGGTCGTCGACGGCGGCGTCACCGTGCTGTCCCCCGTCCGCTGACCGGCGCCGGCGTCTCGGGCCTGCCTCCGCTATCGTCGCCGGCCATGGGCCGGCGGCCCGTTGTTCGGGCTGTGCCGCTCCGCGGCGCCGCCCGTGGGCGGGTCGGAAGACCCGCGCACCCAGCGCGCCCGGTGGCTGTTCCATGCAAGAGAGGATCAAGATGGCTCGACTCCCCTACCTCGACGTGGACGATCTGGCGCCCGAAGACCGGCAAACTGCTCGACCGCCCGATCAACCTGGCGCGGATGCTCGCCCACAGCCCCGCCGGGACGCGCGCCTTTCGCCACACGGGCGGCTGGATCCGCTTCAAGTCCCGCTTCGACTCGCGGCTGCGCGAGATGGCCATCCTGCGGATCGGCGTCATCACCCGCACCGACTACGAGTACAGCCACCACATCGAATTCGGCCGCCAGTTCGGGATGTCCGACGACGACATCCGCGCCGTCATCGCGGGGCCGGAAGCCGCGGAGCTCCCGGAACTCGAACGCCTCGTCCTCACCGCCGCCGACGAAGTGACCGAGGATCTCAGCATCAGCACCGAGACCTTCGACGCGCTACGCCGTCACCTCGACGCCGAACTCCTCGTCGAACTGACGATCATCGTCTCCTACTACAACGCCGTCGTGCGCCTTCTCCGGTCGCTGGAGATCGACGTCGAGCCCGGCTACGACCGCTACCTGGAGGAGTTCCCGCTGCCGTAGCTCCCCCGCCTCCCTTCGATGGTGGCAGGGGTGTCGGTGCGCGGGTCTTCTGACCCGCTGCCGCCGTAGGGCGGCCAGAGGGACGCGCCGCGAAGCGGCGACGACAGCCGGTGGACCGCCGGGTTTGGCGACGGCGTAGGATAAGCAGGCTCGTTGGCTGGCCGTAACACAGGACTTCAGACACGGGGCGACCATGCTTGAGAGGCTGGCAGTACGCGACTTCAAGTCGCTGGTGGATGTGACCGTGAAGTTCCCGCGGCTCGCGGTTCTCTTCGGTCCGAACGCGGCCGGCAAGAGCAACCTGCTGGACGCGATCACCGCGCTGTCCTGGATCGGCAACGCACGGACACTCTCGGATGTGCTCGGAGGCCCGATGCCGCTGCGCGGCTACGCTCTGGAGAGCTTCTCGTTCCCGGCCGGCGGCCTGCCCGCGCTCCTGAAGAAGCGCGAGGCGCAGTTCTCGATGGAAGCGGACCTCGTCGTAGGCGCGGAGCGCTACCGGTATCGCGCTGCTCCGAAGATCGACTTCGCGTCCGGGCGGTTGAAGGTGGCCGACGAGTATCTGGCCCTCCTGACGAAGACGGGCAAGGCGAAGGGAAAGCCTGCCATCGAGCGCGTCGACTCGAAGCTCCATGTGCGGCGCAAGGGCAAGCCCGCCCACCCTCGCCAGGAACCGGTCGGCATGAACCACACGATCCTGTCGGACCGGAGCCTCGCCGGGGACGAGTATCGGTGGCTGGATGCGGTCCGCCAGGAGCTCGGCGAGTGGTGCACCCACTATCTGGATCCCGGTCTCGCAATGAGGGTTCCGCGACCGCCGGCGGACGTCCTCGACGTGGGAGCGCATGGCGAGAACATCGCACCGTTTCTCTACAAGCTCCGCGCCGAGGAGCCGAAACGCTTCGCTGCCGTTTCCCGGACGCTCCGGACGATCGTGCCAAGCGTGGAATCCCTTGCCGTGCAACTCGACGAGCGTCGAGGCACTCTCGACATCCTGATCCGTCAGTCTGGCGTGGAGTACTCCTCTCGCATCGTCTCCGAAGGGACGCTCCGAGTCCTGGCCCTGTGTGCGATCGCCGTCAACCCATGGGCGGCTTCGTTGCTCGCCTTCGAGGAACCCGAGAACGGCGTTCACCCTCGGCGGCTTGAACTCATCGCGCGGCTCTTGGCTTCGCTGGCGCTCGAGGAGGGCCGTCAGGTAATCGTCACCACGCATTCGCCTCTGTTCTGCGATGCCGTGCTGAAGCTCGGATCCTCAGCGGGGGATGACATTGGCCTGTTCAACGTTCGCCGTGTCGATCAGGCCACGGCGGTCGAGCGGTTCGACCCGACGCCGATGTTCAAGGACCAGGAGATCGCATCCGCCTTGTCCAACTCGGCGGAGGACGGCCTGTTCGAAAGCCTGCTGCTGCGAGGTCTGATCGATGAGTGATCGGCCCGCCGTGGCCGTCGACATCTTCGCGGAAGACAGGGCGCAGGAGGTGTTCGTCGATGCACTCCTCGGGAGGATCGCCCGTGAGGAGAACGTGGCGTTGAGCGTCCAGACCAGATCGGCCAAGGGCGGCGGTCCGCGAGCCTTGAGCGAGTTTCGCGCGTATCAGGTCCTCCTCGAGAAGGGCGTCGTCCGGGGCGCCGTGCCGGACCTGGTGGTCGTCGTCATCGACGGCAACTGCGCCACGCCGACAAGAAAGAGAGACGAAATCAGGGAGGCGACCCGACCAGGCTTGATCAATCGTGTGGTGGCGGGGTGCCCCAATCCTCACGTCGAGCGGTGGTTCCTTGGCGATCCCGACAGCTTCCACGAGGTCGTCGGTCATCGACCCGTCGTCGGCCCGGAGAAGTGCGAGCGCCAGCACTACAAGCGCCTCCTGAGGGAAGCGATTCGCCGGGGTCAAGGCGTGGCCCCTCTCGAAGGAGTCGAGTTCGCCCTGGAGTTGGTGGAGGCCATGGATCTCTACCGTGCGGGCAAGCTCGACTCTTCGTTGAGAGCCTTCGTTGAAGAACTGCGCGCGAAGTTCCGGCAGGTCGGAGCAAGCCGCTCTTGACCCGGCGGCCTACCCAGCGGGGTCCTCGGAGGGATCTGGGTGGGCACGCTGTTACCCAAAGGGCGTCCGGCGTAGTCGGTGACCCTCAGACGAGCCTGTTCAAATCGACATCGAGACCGGCCTCTCGTAGCTCCTTCGCTAGCCTCAACTTCCAGGCCTGATCATCGTCCAGGCGGACAAAGACCACGCCGTCATAGTCCGACGGGCGCTCGGCGCCCGTGTCGACTAGAGCGCACACGCGTTTCCTGCCGAGTCTGCCTACGAAGAACCCGAGCTCAAAGATCACGTTCTGTCTCGCTCTTGGCTGCAGATCGGCCGCGTCCTTCGCGCGACCTTCGTCATCTGGCGTGAGGACAGCTACAGCGAACCCGACATGTGAGTGTTCCTCGAACTTCTCGATGATGGTCCGGCCTTTGCTGGGTCGCTCTTGGAGCACTATTGGATTCAGGTCAAGGCGCTCAAGCAGTCTCGCCACCTCGGTCTTCATCGCGCTGTGGCTCAGCCGACTGCAGGCCGCCCAGGAAAGACTCGCTACGGTCCGCCGCCGTGGCCGGGGCGAACATCGGCGAGTAGCCGATCCTCTGGAACTGCTCGACACAGCGCGTCCCCGGAGTACCCCGAGGGCGCCAGACCGCTCCTGTTGTGGTTGTGCATCCATTCCTTTCCGTTGGCCATGTTGTGGACGCGGATCTGCAACTTGCGGGCCGTCGTGACGCCCGCGATCGCGCCCCAGGTACACCCACCCACGAGCTTGACGACCGCCTTCGGGTCGCTTCGGCGTCCGAACACCGCTACGTTGCTCGACAGCTTCTCGGCAGGCAACTGCTGAACCTCCCGCCAGAGCGGTAGCCCGCAGCCGCACTTCGGTCCCCGGGGCGTAGAAACCGTCCTCCGAGAACGGCGAGGGGACGATCTCCCCGTCCCCGTTCAGCGGATCGTGGGTCTCGAGCCGGTAGTCCGTATCCACCGTGAGTTCCAGGACGGTGTCCCCGGTGCGCGAAACGTCGACAGTGTGAACTTCGCCCCCGCCGTCGCTCCAAGCGCGAAAACGATCCCTGTAGCCCTTGTCATGGCCCAGGAAGTCATCCCCAAAGGCCACCCTGACGCGCTCCGGCAACGAATCGGCGTCCAGGTTGATCGGCGTGCGGTAGCGATTGCCGTCGATCTCGACGTCCGTGGGGTCAGCGTTGGACTCGACCCTCAGGATCGATCCACGGGTGAAGACGGCCGTGTACGCGAGCCTCGGCGGTCCTGGCAACGAACCGCACAACCGTCGGGTCGGTCCAGACCGCCATCGCCCTCAACGCCGCTTCTCTCGCGGCAGGGGACATCTCGTCGTCAAGAACGTAAGGGATCACGCCGCCGACCCAGCTCGGAGGGACCCCTCTTCCCCACGGCGCGCCGCCGCCGGCGTTCGATGCGAGGAAGAGCAGGAGCGCCGCCAGAATGACGAACGGCCCCGCGAGATGCCGGGGCGGCGATCTCCCGGACGGTCATGCCCCGGACGAGACCGGCGACGACCTGGGCCTGAGCCGCCTGAACCCTAAACACGAACCGTCCACGAAAACGGGGCAACTCCAGTCGCCGTAGTTCCGGGCGAGCGGCCCGAGGAGCAACCGGAGCCGCGGCCTGGTGAGGAACTCGACGGGAACCGAGCGGACGACAAGCCCTGCGCCGTATGGCGAGCGTTCGACGCGAGTCACTCAACCCGGCCGCGTGGCGCCCGTCCGCCGCAGACAGGCCGCTTCCTCCGCAGCTTCCAGCGTTTCGAAGAAGATCTGACCGGCTGGTTCGGAGACTGGATCTTGGCGCGGCCTTCGCTTCACTCCTCCGATCCTACCCCTGGCGCCGTCAACCCCGTCTGCGTCAACAGGAACGTCGCCTCCGCGGCGACGAACTCGATCCGCTCGGACATCGGCAGACCCCGGCTGGCCGCGTGGCCCGCGTACGGGTGGTAGCGCATGATCACCGGCAGTCCCGATGACGTCGCCGCCTGCAACCGGGCGGCGACCTTGCGGGCCTGCAGCGGCGGCACGCGGGTGTCCAGGTCGCCTTGGGTGAGCATGACGGCGGGATAGGCGACGCCGTCGCGGATCGCCTGGTAGGGCGAGAAGCCGCGGAGCGACTCGAACTGGTCGGGGATCTCGCCGTCGCCGTACTCGAGCAGGGCGGGCATGTTGTTCGTCTCGGTGAAGGTGTAGAAGCGGATCAGGTCGAGTTCGGGGAAGCCGCAGAGGACGGCGCGGTAGAGGTCGGGGCGCTGGGTCAGCGAGGCGCCCACGAGCAGTCCGCCGTTGCTGGCGCCGTGGATCGCCAGGCGGTCCGGGTCGCTGTAGCCCTCGGCGATCAGCCATTCGCCGGCGGAGATGAAGTCGTCGAAGACGGTCTGCTTGTTGTGGAGCATCCCGGCCCGGTGCCACTCCTCGCCGTACTCGCTGCCGCCGCGCAGCGTGGCGACGGCGTAGACGCCGCCGGCTTCGAGCCACAGGGCCGCCAGCGGGTTGAACCGCGGCGTCAGGGAGACGTTGAAGCCGCCGTAGCCGTTGAGCAGGGCGGGTGTCGAGCCGTCGGGCTCGAAGTCCGCCCGGTGAGCGACGTACATGGGCGCGGACGTGCCGTCCTTCGAGGTGTAGCGCACTTGCTTCAGCACGTAGTCGTCGCCGGAGAAGGGCGCCCGGGCTTCCTGGAAGACCTCGCGCGTGCCCGCCTTCAGGTCGAGCAGCCAGGTGACGGGCGGCTGCAGGTAGGAGACGAGCGACAGCAGTGCCTTGCCCTCGCCGGCGCCGCGGATGCTGGCGTTGTGGTGCTCTGGCACCTCGACCTCGCCGGCCGGCGTGCCGTCGAGTTGGAAGACCCGGATTCGGCTCGCCACGTGGTGCAGGTAGGTCAGGTAGAGCTTGCCGTCGAGGACCGAGACGCCCTGGAGGACGTCGTCGGCTTCCGGCACGACTTCGCGCCAGTGCGCGACCTCGGGCAGGTCGAGGTCGACTTCCATCAGCCGGTTGAGCGGCGCGTCCAGGTTGGTGCGCACGAACAAACGGCCGTCGCTGTGGTGGGTGTTGAAGCGAGCCTCCATGCCGGCGACGATGGGCGTCGCCTCCCAGGTTCCGATCTCCACCAGGTACAGGTCGCTTCGCGCCCAGCCGTGCTGGACGCCGACCAGCAGCTTCTCCTCGTCGAGCAGCTCGGCGCGGACGAAGCTGCGCGGCCCGATCCCCTCGCCGAAGACCAGCGTGTCGTCGGCACGCGCCGTGCCGAATCTGTGGAACCTGACCCGCGAACCTTCGATGCGGTCGCGCACCGTGTAGTAGATGCCGCTGCCGTCCTTGGCGAAGAACGCCTGGTCGTTCAGCGCCCGCGGCAGCTCGAAGTCGAGGTCGACGTTCCGTTCGAGGTCCCGCAGGCGGACCGTCGTCTCGTCCTCGCCGCCGATGCGGACGTTGTAGAGCAGGAGCTTCCCGTCGGGCGAAACGGAGACGATCCCGAGGTGCGCGTAGTCGCTGCCGGCCTCCGCCGGGTCGATCACGACCTCGTACTCGCCCGCCGGATCGATGGGTGCGGGCCCGGCCCCGGGCGCATCGTCCGGGGCTTCGCGCCGCACGATCGAGGCCAGCTCCTCGCCCGTGCGCCGCAGCGTGAAGAGTTCGTACTCGCCGGCCTTGTTCGGCGAACCGACGGCCGGCGTGTCCAGCAGTTCCCGCAGCCGCCGCCTGGCCCAGTCGCGCTCCGGCGGCTCGCCCACGATCAGTTCGGCGTACTCGTTCTGCCGGTCGATGAAGGCGCGCGTCTCCGGGCTGTCCTGGTCCTCCAGCCAGCGGTAGGGATCCTCGAACTCGACTCCGTGGAGCGTCTCGATGAAGGCGATCCGCTCCGTCTCCGGCGGTGGTGGATAGTCCCCGCCGCATGCGGCGAGGCCGAGGAGCAGACCGGCGAACATCGGGAACCGGGGCTTCGGCAGATTCAAGGAGCCTGGCATCATGACGGTGCGACCTCGATGGTGGCGGGATAGGGGCGACGCACGCCTCAACCCTAGCGCCAGCAGACTGACGGAGGCGCCCCTTGCATCGCTGGTGCGCGGCTTTACGCCCTTGCACATGCTGCCCTTCCAGTTACGGACCGTGAAGACGTTCCGTAGAATGCGGCTCATGTGGGCGACGGACGGCCCACAGGTGGTCTCGTCTTGCTGTGGGACCGTCTACGTCGAGGAAGGAAGGGACGATGGGTGTCGACGCTGTCTGGACCCTGAAACTGGCGGTCAGGACCCACGAGGAGAACGGCGTTTGGGTTGCGGACTGCCCCGCGCTCGACATCGCCAGCCAAGGGAACGACCCGGAAGACGCGGTCAAGATGCTCAGAGAGGCGGTCGAGCTGGTGATGGAGCGCTGCCTGGAGAAGAACACGTGGATCGCCTTCCTCGAAGAACGGGGAGTGACGCCGACCCGCCACTCGATGACCTCTTTCACGCAGCCGAAGTTCGACGACGAGGCGGACTACGTCGAGTTCCCGATCTGGATCATCAGCGATGCCGGGGCGTCGACGACTGCATCCGGTCGCTCCTGACCGAGCGATCAGAGCGTTCGAGAGGGCCGGCGGCACGCTGGTTCGGCAGAAAGGCGGACACGCAATCATCGATGCCGATGGTTGGCCTCGGCCCGTCGTGATCCCGATGCACCGTCGGGACGTTTCGCCTGGGACGCTTCGCGGCAACATCAGGACCGCGGGCCTCTCCGTGGAGGAGTTCCTCGACCTCCTCTAGCGAAGCGTCGCGTTGACCAACCGCGGCATGTCTGGCACAGTGACCGAGGTGAGCAAACCGCTCAAGCGTGTCGTCGCGGTGGTCGTCCTGCTGGGATGCCAGACGCCGGGTACGTTCGCGCTCGCGGCCGGGTTGGACTTGGCGGCTCACTTCCTTCCGTTCGGGCACGAGCACGACCTCGCTGACCTGACGAGGTCGGCGACGCATGGGCATCACCACGACGGCGAGGCGGTGCCCGACCATGACCACCTCGCCATGGTGGATGGCGAGACGGACCTGACGCGGCCCGGCCCGTCGGCGGTCGCGGTGCTGGCGGCGCCCTCTTCGGCGTCGGTGACGCTCGCCGAGGGAACGCCCTTTGAGGCGGCGTCCAGACGCGGACCGCCGCCGCTTCTGTTCCAGACTCACTGCGCGCTGTTGCTCTGATCCGCGGCCCCGGCCGGGTGCGATTCGTACCCGGAACCTGGACGCGGAAAGGAGTCAGCCATGCATCGCTTCATCCCGATCGGCCTTCTGGCCGGTCTTCTCGGCGCCGCCGGGGCGGCCCAGGACGGGCCGGCCGCCACCGGGGCCGAGTTCCTCTCGATCCTCGACGAGTTGCGCACCGCCGTTCGCGACAGCTCTGCCGCCGGGGCGGCCCAGGACGGGCCGGTCGTCACCGAGGCGGAGTTCCTCTCGGTCCTCGACGCGGCGCACCCGGCCGTGCGGGAGAGATCTACTGCCGGCGCGGCTCAGGACGGGCCCGTCGTCACCGAGGCCGAGTTCCTTTCGGTGCTCGACGAGGCGCATCCCGCCGTTCGCGAGAGGGCCGCGGCTGTGACGCGGGCCGAAGCCGGCCTGCTGGCGTCGCGGACGTTGAACAATCCGGTCGTCGAGGCGGTCCGCGAGGACCCGAACGGGCCGCTCGGGCAGACGGACTTGCTCGTCTCCTGGCAGATTCCGGGTGCCGCGCGCCGTCCCGAGATCGAGGCCCGCGAAGGCGAGATCGGGGCCGCCCGTCGCCGGCTGGCGCACGACCTGCTGGGCCATCGCCTGGCGATGAGGGAGGCCTATGCGGGTTGGGCGGTGGCCGACGCGCGGCGGCAACGACTGACGCTGCAGGCTGAGCGGGTCGGATCGCTTGCGCAACGTGAGGCCGTTCGCGCGGCGAGGGGGGAGGCGTCCGGACTCGAAGCCCGCCGGCTGGGCTTGGCCGCGGCCACGCTCCGATCCCGCGTCGCTCTGGCCGCCGGGGCGAGCGAACGGGCGAAGGCAAAGGCGGCGGCCTGGCATCCTCGTTTACCGCCCGACGCGCGGCCGGTTCTGCCCGAACTGCCGGACGCGCCGTCGCTGGAGGGGACCGATGCTCGGGTGCGCGCCGCCGAAGCGGATCTGGCCGCCGCCGAACTGACCGAACTCGCGACTCGGCCGATCGTCGCGTCGCCCGAGGTCACGCTGGGCTGGCAGGAGCAGGACGTCGGGCTCGGCTCGGTGGATGGACCGATCGTCGGCCTCGCGTGGTCGGTGCCGCTGTTCGATCGGCGGCAGGCGGCTCGGCAGCGAGCGGACGCGGGGCTGGCGGCCGCGCGGGCAAGGCTGGAACTGGCGAAACGCGAGTCCACGGCCGCGCGGATGGCTGCGCGGGGGAACTTCGCGCGGCTTGCGTCCGCCTTGGCCGAAGCCCGGCAGGAACTTGGCGCCACGGGACGGATGCTGGACGGCGCCGAGGCGGCGTTTCGGCAGGGGGAGGCGGGCTTGACGGATCTGCTCGAGACGCTTCGCTCGGTGACGGAGGTTGAGTTGGCGGTGCTCGATCTGCATGAGGCGGCGCTGTCGGCGCACCGCGAGCTGGAACGGCTGGCGGCTGCTGGGGGAGGAGGGCCGGGGTCATGAGGTGGGGTGGTTCCGTAGAAGGTTGGCGGATCCTGGCGGTCGCCGCTTCGCGGCGCGGTGTTTCCCGGAAGCGGACCGGAAGGTCCGCGCACCCAGAGCACGCGCTTGCCCGGTGGGGGAGTCTCTACCGCAAGCCCATTGCTCGCAGTGACGCCATGACGTTTGCAGAACGGAAGTGGGTCTCGCCGGAGTGGTTCTCTGGGTGCGCGGACCTTCTGGTCCGCTGCCGCCGAAGGCGGCCAGAAGCACGCGCCGGCCGAAGGCCGGCACCGCTTCGACGCGGCGGTTCCCTGCAAGGCCGGCGCACCCCATGTCTGGCGACTCTCGTGGGCGGGGCCGCAGTCAAGCCGCTGAACCTGGCGCTGGCGGCGTTGCTTCTCGCGGCGTGCGTCGGCTCGCCGGCGGCCGAGCGGCACGACCAAGACGACGATCACTCGGATGGAAGCTGGTCGGTCACGGCCATCGGCGAACGGTTCGAGGTCTTCCCCGAGATCGACGCTCTGGCGGAAGGCCGTGCGGCGACGGCCCACGTTCACGTGACCCGGCTCGCGGACTTCGCGCCCCTGGCGGAAGGGACGGTGGAGATCGTCCTGGTCGATGGCGAAGGCGAACAGGTCTTCCGCGCCGACGGCCCGACCGAACCCGGCCACTTTCTCATCGAACTGACTCCGCGGCGTGCCGGCGAGGCGGACCTGCTTTTCCGGATCGCCGACGGCGGCGTGGCCGGCAGCGAGGAGATCCCCGGCGGCCGGGTCGGCGTCGGCACGGCCGACCGCGGGGAAGGCCTCGTGCGGGCGCCATCGCTCCCCGCCGGGTCCGACGGCGGCGAGCCCGTCTCGTTCGGGAAGGAGCAGCAGTGGCAGGGCGGCTTCGCGACCGTCTGGGTGCGGGAAGGCCGCCTGGCCCGGAGCGTCGCCGGCGTCGCCTCCTTCCGCCCGCCGGCGGGCGGCGAGAGCGCGATCACCGCGCAGGTCGACGGCGTCGTCCAGCCGCCCGCGGGCGCCCGTTCCTGGCCGTTCGTCGGGCGGCGCGTGGAACGGAACGCCGCCCTGTTCCGGGTCGTCCCGCTGGTCGCGGCCGAGCGCAGCCTGGCGACCCTCGAAGGAGAACTCGAAGCCCTGACCACGGAACTGGAGAGCGCCCACTCGCGCAGCTCGCGTCTCGGCGAGCTCCTGGCCCTCGAAGCGGTCAGCGAGCGTGAGGTCGAGGAGGCTGGCGTCCGCGCCCGGATGCTCGAAGCGCGCCACCGGGCGGCGGAACGGGACCTCGAGTCGGCCCGCGCCTCGCGCGAAGGCGGGGCCGACAGCGCGGGCATCTCGCTGCGCGCCCCGTTCTCGGGCCGGGTCGCGGCCGTTACCACGACGCCCGGCGCCACCGTCGCCGCCGGCGACTCTCTCGCCCGGCTGGTGCGGACCGACGTCGTCTGGATCGAGGTCGCGCTGCCGCCGCAGGACGCGCGGCGGCTGATGGACGCGGGCCTGCGCGGCCTCGTTCTCGACGACCCGGAGAGCGGCCCGGTGCGCGTCGAAGGCGACCTCTCCCTCGTCTCCGTCTCGCCCGAACTCTCGCCGCGCACCGGCACGGTCACGGTGCTGCTGGAGGCGCCCGGCATCGCCGGCACGGGCTTCGCGCTCGGCTCCACCGTCGCGGCGCAGGTGCTGATGGCCGGCGAGGACGCGGGCATCGTGGTGCCCGCCTCGGCCGTGGTCGACGACGGCGGCGTGCCGGTCGTGTTCCTGCAACTCGCCGGCGAGGACTTCCAGCGGCAGACGGTGACCGTGCTCGGCCGGCAGGGAGACCGGGTGCTCGTTGGCGGGCTCGCGCCGGGCCAGCGCCTGGTGACCCGCGGCGGCGACGCCATCCGTCGTTCGTCCCTCATGGCGAGCGGCGACGCCCACGGCCATGTCCACTGAGGTTCGAGCGGTGGGACCCCTGGAGCGACTGTCGGCCCTCGTCGGCACGCCCCGGCGCGGCGACGTGTCCTGAGGTTCGACCATGGGACCCCTGGAGAGACTGCTCCGCTTGTCGCTGCGCCACCGCCTGCTGGTGGTCGCGGCGGCGGCGGTGCTCACCGTCGTCGGGGCGGCGTGGATCCTGAACCTGCCGGTGGACATCTTCCCCGACCTCTCGGCCCCCACGGTGACCGTGATCACCGAGGCGCCGGGAAAGGCCGCCGAGGAGGTCGAGCTTCTCGTGACTTATGCGGTCGAGTCCGCGATCAACGGATCGCCGGGCGTGCGGCGGCTGCGTTCCATCTCGGCCGACGGCATCTCGGTGGCCTGGGTCGAGTTCGACTGGGGCACCGACATCTACCGGGCACGCCAAGTCGTGAACGAGCGGCTGCAGCGCGTCGACCTGCCGGCGCAGGCGGAGAGGCCGGAGCTCGGGCCGATCTCCTCGATCATGGGCGAGATCACCTTCATCGCGATGACCTCGGCGCCGGTCGAGGACGGCGGCGTCGACGCGATGGAACTGCGCCGCGTCGCCGAGACGGTCGTCCGCCGCAACCTGTTGTCGATCCCCGGGGTCTCGCAAGTCGTGCCCATCGGCGGCGAACGGCGGCAGCTTCAGGTCACGGTGCGGCCGACCGCCCTGGCCCAGAACGGCCTGCCGCTCGCGGACGTCATCGACGCCGTGGCCAGGTCCAGCCGCAGCCTCGCCGCCGGCTTCCACGTGGAGGCCGGCGAGGAGCACATCGTGCGCGTCCGCAGCCGCGCCCGGACGCCGGGCGAAGTCGCCGCGTCCGTCGTGCGGGTCGATGGCGGCATTCCGCTGCGGGTCGGCGACGTGGCCGAGGTCGAGTGGGGGCCTGCCCCGGCGCGCGGGACCGGCTCCTACCGCAACCGCCCGGCGGTCATCCTGTCGGTGCAGAAGCAGCCGGGGGCCAACACGCTGGAGCTCACCCGGACGATCGACGGCGCCCTCGCCCGGCTGCAGACGGTGCTCCCCGCGGGCGTCGTGCTCGAGAGCGAGAACTTCCGCCAGGCCGACTTCATCGAGGTGGCGATCGGCAACGTCGCCGAGGCGCTGCGCGACGGGGCGATCCTCGTCATCGTCATCCTGGCGCTGTTTCTGGGGAGCGTCCGCACCACGTTCATCTCGGCGTTCGCGATCCCGCTGTCGCTCGTTGCCGGGGTTCTCGCGATCGCGGCCTTCGGGCTGCAGATCGACACGATGACGCTCGGCGGCCTGTCGATCGCCATCGGGCTGCTGGTGGACGACGCGATCATCGCGATCGAGAACATCTTCCGGCGGATGCGGGACGAGCGCGGCCTGCCGGAGGGCGAGCGCCGCCCGGCCGAAGAGGTCGTGGCGGCTGCGACGCGGGAGGTGCTGAGCCCGATTCTGCTGGCGACCCTGATCGTCGTCCTGGTCTTCGTGCCGATCTTCTTCCTGCCGGGGCTGGAGGGCCGCCTGCTGCGGCCGCTCGGCTTCGCCTTCATCGCGGCGCTCGCCGCGTCGCTGATGGTGGCGCTGACGGTGACGCCGGTGCTCGCCGTGCTGTTCCTGGGCCGGGCGCGGGCGCTCCGGGCGCGGCCGCCGTGGCTGCTGCGCGCCTTCCGGTCGGCCTACGCGCCGACCCTCGACTGGTGCCTCTCGCATCGCTGGGCGGTGCTCGGTTCGGCGGCCGCGCTGGTGATGGTCGCGGTCGCGCTGCTGCCGGGGTTGGGCCGCAGCTTCCTGCCGGCCTTCAACGAGGGATCGCTGACCGTCACGGTGGTGAGCCCGCCCGGCATCCCGCTGGCGGAGAGCGACCGGCTGGGCAGCCGGGTCGAGGAGGCGCTGCTCGCGTTCCCGGAGGTCGTCTCGACCAGCCGGCGCACCGGCCGCGCCGAACGGGACGAGCACGTCCAGGGGGTGAACGCCTCGGAGATGGAGGTCGTGCTGGCGCCGCTCGAAGACGGTCGCTCCAAGGACGAACTGGTCGCCGGGATGCGGCAGGCCGTGGCCGGAATTCCGGCGGTGACCGTCTCGTTCGGGCAGCCGATCAGCCACCGGATCGACCACATGATCTCGGGCTCGCGGACGAACCTGGCGGTGAAAGTCGAGGGACCCGACCTCGCGGTGCTGCGGACGCTGGCAGCGCGGATCGAGCAGGTGCTGGCCACCGTGCCCGGCATCGTCGATCTCTCGAACGAGGAGCAGTCGCCGGTGCCGCAGATGGTGGTCGACTTCGACCGCGCGGCGATGGCCCGCTACGGCTTGAGCCTGGCCGACGCGGGCGAGGCGGTCGAGGCGCTGTTCCAGGGCGTCGTCGTCGGCGAGATCGTGGAGGAGGGTCTGGCGTCCGACATCGCCGTCCGCCTGCCGCCGGATCTTCGGGCCGAGCCGGACAAGGTGGCGGCGCTGCCGGTCTCGACGCCGCGCGGGGACCTCGTCCGCCTGGGCGCCGTCGCTGGCGTGCGGCACGCCCTCGGCCCGTCGCTCATCCGGCGGGAGAACGCCCAGCGGGTGGCGATGGTGACCGCCAACGTCGCCGGCGCCGACCTGGTCGGCACGGTGGAGCGGGCCCAGGCCGCGCTCGACGCCGAGATCGACCTGCCGGCCGGCTACCTGGTGACCTTCGGCGGGCAGTTCGAGGAGGCCGGCCGCCGCCTGTACACGATGGGCCTGCTCGTCGCGCTCATCCTGGCGGGCATGTACGGGCTGCTCTACCTGGAGTTCGGCAGCCACCGCGACACCCTGGCGATGCTCGTCAACGTGCCGCTCGCCCTGGTCGGCGGCGTGGTCGCGGTGGCGCTGGGCGGCGGCGTGCTGTCGCTGGCGACGGTGGTCGGCTTCGTCACCCTGTTCGGGATCGCGACCCGCAACGGCGTGCTGCTGGTGAGCAACTACCGGCGGCTGCTCGCCGCGGGGCTGCCGCTGGACGAAGCCGTGCGGCGCGGCTCGGAGGAGCGCATGGCGCCCATCCTGATGACCGCGCTGACGGCCGGCCTGGCGCTGGTGCCGCTGGTGCTGGGCGCCGGCGAGCCCGGCAACGAGATCCTGAGCCCGATGGCCCAGGTCATCCTCGGCGGCCTGCTGACGTCGACGTTCCTGAACCTGGTGGTCGTGCCCGTGCTCTACGCTAGGCGGTCATGAGTCGCTTGGTCCGCTTCGCCGCTGTTCTCGCCCTTCCCCTGCTCCTCGCCTGCAGCGGGGAGATCTCCCGCGACGCCTCCGCCGACGCCGCCCTCATCGCCGCCGCCGGCGACGAGTACCTCGACTTCGTCGCCGCCCGCGACCCCTACCTCAAGTTCCGGCGCGGCGAGCGGGTGGAGTCCTTCCCGGACTCGACCCTCGAAGCCGCCGAAGTCGACGCCGCCTTCGCCCGGGATCTCCTCGATCGGCTGGCCGCCATCGACGAAGAGGCGATCGACCACGAGGACTGGCTTTCGCTCGAACTCCTGCGCTGGAACCTCGGCATGCTGGTCGAAGCGCCGAAGCACTACTGGGCCGACTTCAACGTCACCCCCTACGCGGGCGGCGGCTTCGTCCTGAACATCCTTCACCAGGTGCTCGGCGCCGCTCCGGTCGCGACCGACGAGGACCGCGCGCACTATCTCCACCTGCTCGGCGAGTACGCCCAGGCCATCGGCCAACTCGCCGACAAGGTGGCCGGGCAGAAGGAGCGCGGCATCTACCTGCCGAAGGCGCAGGTTCCCGCCGTCGCTGGGATGTTCGAGGGCTACCGCGGCCGGCTCGACGAGCTGTTCGTGCCTGCCGCCGACCGCGCCGGCGACGGGGCCGGCGACTTCCTGGCCCAGGTCCGCGAGGCGGTCGAGACCGCGGTCGACCCGCAGTTCGCCCGCCTGATCGCCGAGCTCGGCGACGACTACCTGGATTCGGCGCCGGAGCAGGTCGGTCTGGGCGCCGTGCCCGGCGGCCGCGAGCTCTACGTCCACCGCGTGCGGATGCACACGACGACAAACCTCACGCCGGAGGAGATCCACCAGCTCGGCCTCGACGAAGTCGCGCGCCTCGAAGCGGAATTGGCGGCGCTGCGCGAGGAGATCGGCTTCAAGGCCGCGTCCGAAGAGACCGCAATGAAGGAGTTCCTCGACCAGGTCCGCGCCGACCCGCGCTTCATCGCGGCGTCGCCCGAGGAGGTCGAGGAGCGCTACATGGGCTACATCGAGAAGATCGAGCCGCACGTGGCCGACTACTTCAGCGTGTTGCCCGAAGCGCCCTACGGCGTCCGCCGGCTCGATGAGACCTCCGAGGCGACGATGACCTTCGGCGTCTACCAGCTACCGACCTCCGTCAACCCGCGGGGCGAGTATCGCTACAACGGCTCCGACCTCGAGAACCGCTCCCTGTTCTCGGCTCAGGGGCTGATCTACCACGAGCTGATCCCCGGCCATCACTTCCAGCTCGCCCTGGCCAACGAGCGCGAGGACCTGCCCCGCTTCCGCCGCGAGACGATCGGCTACGGCGCCTTCACCGAGGGCTGGGCCGAGTACGCCGCCAACCTCGGCAAGGAGATGGGCGTCTACGAGAACGCCTACGACCTGTACGGCCGCCTGGTGATGGAGATGTTCATCTCCTGCCGCCTGGTGCTCGATACCGGCATGAACTACTTCGGCTGGGACATCGAGCGCGCCCGCGAGTACATGAGCGCGCGGGTCGTCTACTCCGACGTCGAGGTCGCCACCGAACTCCTGCGCTACTCCGCCGACATCCACGGCCAGGCGCTGGCCTACCGCATCGGCAACCTGGAGATCGCCCGACTCCGGGCGAAAGCCGAAGAAGCCCTCGGGGAGAAGTTCGACATCAAGGCCTTCCACGCCGCCGTCATCGGTAGCGGCGCCATGCCGATGGTCGTGCTGGAAGAGCACATCGACTGGTGGATCGACCAGCAGGAGTAAGCCGCCGGGCGCGCTCCGCTGGGTGCGCGGGTCTTCCGACCCGCTTGCCGCCGAAGGCGGCCAGGAGAATCGTCGCCGGCCTTTGGCCGGCGGCCCTTCCTGGTCCTGGGCGCCATCAAGCCATGGCCCCGGATACGATTTGGCGCGACCCTCGGCATTCGAGGACAGGCAATGAAGTTGCACTACTACCACGACGCGGACAGCCTCTACGTGGAGTTCAGGCACGAACCGAGCGCAGAAACCCGGGAGATTGCCGACGGTCTGCGACTCCACCGCCTGCGCGCGGCCGACGCGCTGCAGTTGGCGGCGGCGCTCATGGCGGCCTCGGAGGATCCGTCCGCCCTTGAGTTCGTGGTCAGCGACGAACGACTTTCGCAGGCAGCGCGGGCGGAGGGCTTCCGCGTCCGCTGATGGGGCGGCGTAGGCCGTCCTCGGCGTTGGCGCCCCATCCCATGTCCGACAACCACACGCAGCGCATCGTCGACAAGGTGTGGAGCTTCGCGCACCTGCTCCGCGACGGGAGGCGGTAGTCTGTACGGCACCGCTACCGAAGAGGGAGGACTTGCCATGCGCCGACCCGGAATCCCCGTCACCATCTTCGCCACGTTCGTCGCCTTCATCGCCTTCCCGGCGTGCCAGACCGACACTGCCGGCGAGGCGGCCGCCGAAGGCGAGATGGACGCCGAGCACGAAGAAAGCGCGGGCGACGGCGAGGTCCACTGGTCCTACGAAGGCGACACCGGTCCCGCCATGTGGGGCTCCCTCGACCCGTCCTTCGCGGCCTGCGACGACGGCACGCGGCAGTCGCCCGTGGACATCGCCGGGGCGGTGGCCGGCGGCGAGAGCGAACTCGAGATCCGCTGGCAGGCCGGCGACGCCGAGGTAGTCGACAACGGCCACACCATCGTGGTCAACGTGGCGGAGGGAAGCGCGATCAGTCTGGAGGGACGGGAGTTCGCGCTGCTGCAGTTCCACTTCCACCATCCCAGTGAGCACACGGTGGAGGGAAGCGCAGCCCCGATCGACATCCACTTCGTGCACGCGGCCGCGGAGGGCGACCTGGCGGTGATCGGAGTGTTCCTGGAGGCGGGCGAAGCCGATCCGACCATCCAGAGCATCTGGGATGCGATTCCTTCCGCCGGCGAGTCGCCCGGAGCACTGGCCGCGTTCGATCCGCGAGCGTTGCTGCCGGAGGGAGGCAGCCACTACCGCTATCCCGGTTCACTGACCACGCCGGGCTGCTCGGAGATCGTCAGTTGGGTGGTGATGGCCGAGTCGATCGCGGTTTCCCAGGAGCAGGTCGAGGCGTTCGCGGCCATCTATCCGATGAACGCGCGCCCGGTGCAGCCGCTGAACGAACGGACGATCGAACGGAAGGACTGAGCCGTTCGTTCGGCTTCACGCGCCGCTGTCCCGGTCGCGTTCTTCGCGAACGGTCCGGGTGCTGTCCACGCTTGAGGGAAGCCGTCGCCGCATCGTCGCGGCGCCGGCGGCGAAGTCGCCTCCGCCGACCACTTCGTCCTCCCAGAGGCACTCCAGGAAACGCTCCCACGGCAGAATCCAGATCCCGTCGTCCGTGCGTCTGACCGCGTCCTCGTTGCAGACGACGATGGCGGTCCGCGGACAGTGCTCCTCGACGAACGCTCGCAGGCCCTTGAGGTCCGCTCGCCGCACTCGGCTGGCGCCCTTGACTTCGAGCGCCACTTCCCCGTCGCGGCCCAGGACGAAGTCGCACTCGCGACCGGACCTCGTGCGCCAGAACCGGATGGGGAAGTCGCGCTCGCGGTAGGAGCGGTAGGCCAGCAACTCCATCAGGACGAAGTGTTCCAGGGCGCGCCCGAACTCGGGTCCCGCGGCCTTCTCGATGCGCCGGCCCGCGATGTGGTTCGCGACGCCCACGTCGAACAGGTAGAACTTCGGCGCGGCGGTGATCACGGATCGCGAAGGCCGCCGGCTGAAGGGCTCGACGAGCACGCCGAGCAGCGTGTCGACCAGGATTTGGAAGTACTCCTTGACGGTCTTCGAACTGACGCCGCAGTCCCGCGCGACGTTGCTGTAGTTCAGCATCTCGCCGTTGCAGAACGCGAGCGCCTCGAAGAACCGCGAGAACGCGGGGGCGTTGCGGGTCAGTCCCTCGTCGAACACCTCCTCCTTGAGGTAGTCGTCCACGTACCCGGCCAGCGCTCGGCGATGGTGCGCCGAGTCGTAGTGCTCGGGGACGAGCCCGCGGTTCAGGGCCGCCAGCAGGTCGAAGTCGGGGATCTCGCGCCAAGTCAGCGGATGAAGCGCGAAGCGCCAAGCGCGGCCGCCGAGGAGGTTGGCGCTTCCGCGCTTCAGTTTGCGGGCGCTGGAGCCGCACAGGACGAAGCTGAGGCGTTCGCTCTCGATGAGTCGATGCACTTCGTCGAGGAGCGCGGGCGCCTTCTGGACCTCGTCGATCAGGATCGGCAACTTGCGCCTGGCGCCCTCGGCCGCCGCGATGCGTTCGCCGAGGGTCCAGGGCGCGCGGGTGAACTCGAGCATCAGGCGCGTGTCGAGCAGGTCGAAGCGAATCGACTCCGGGAACTGCTGCTGGAGCAGCGTGGACTTTCCGGTCTTCCTGGCGCCCCAGAGGAAGGCCGACTGGCCGCGCGGCAGTTCGATCCTGAGTTCGCGGGGATACACGGTGGTGGGGTCTCCGATCTCGGAGTGTACTCCGAAATAGTCGAACTATCTCGGAGTTCGCTCCGGGAACGGAGGAGGTGCGGGATAACTGCCCACCGCGTGGGCGATGATCGCCCACGCGATGGGCGATCATCAGCGAACGTTGTGAGAGTAGCCTTCGGGCCAATGAGAGCGCTCCTCTTCACCCTGCCCCGCGGTCTGGACGTGGAGAGCTTCGAGTCGCTCGGCCGGGAGTCGGGTCGCGGCACGCCGATCGGGGGAGTTGTTGTTGCGATCCGGCGCTAGCCCGCATGTTTCACCGATGCGGCGTTCGCGTCGGGTTTTGAGCTGAGGAAGGCGTTTTGGCGTTGGCCGGAGGCTCTCGCTGGGCTTGGGCGTCGCAGGCGGGTTCGAGTCGGCGTACGGAAGCGTCGCAGGCGGCTGCGGCGGCGCGGCTGGGCGATCTTCGGACGCACTTCGGCCGGGTGTCGATGCAAGGCGTGTTGTTGTGGGGTCCGATTCCGAGTCGGGTTTCAGGCCGGCGGGTGGTAGAGGGGTTTTCGTTGGAGGTTTGCCAAGGCCTGGGCGAAGTCGTTCTGCCAGGGGAAGGCGTCGGACAGGTGGATCCAGATGCGGCGGTGGGTGATGCGCACTCTGGCGGCGACCTTGAGCAGGTGGAGGCGCAGAGTGCCGCACTGGAGGCGGGCCTTGCCGGTATCCGCGAGAGCGAGCCGTCGCACGGCGGCGAGCAGGACGTAGGCGAAGGAGGAGAAGTAGAGGCGCAGTTGATTGGCGGCCATGGTGGCGCTCGAGGTGCGGTCGGCGAAGAGGTCGAGTTGCTGCTCCTTGATGCGGTTTTCCATGTCTCCGCGGGCGCAGTAGAGCTGCTCGTAGAGCGGCTGCTTGCCGGCGCGGCTCCTCCGCAGACTGGACACGACGAAGCGGGGATTCGCGCCCTTCGCGAGCCACTCCGCCTTGCCCACCACTCGCCTCTTGCGAGACCACGAAGTGTCGGTCCGGTAGCGGAACTCACGGAACCGGCGCGACGCCTTGCCGGTCGCATGGAAGCGCCGCCGCGACTTCTGAAGCGGTCGCCCAATCCGCCTCACAAGACGGCGATTCCTTGCCACGCCGAACACGAAGCCGATCCCCTGCCTCTCGCACCAGGCCATGATCCGCTCCCGGCAGAAGCCCGAGTCGCCGCGCAGGACGATTCGCACCTCCGGCCAAGCCTCCCGAATCCGGGCGACGATCGGCGTCAACTCCCGGATCGTGCCCGCGCTGCCATCCTGATTCGACCGCCGCAGCCGCGCCAGCAGCAGGTGCTCGCCACAGAACGCGTACAGAGGCATGTAGCAGTACGTACCGTAGTAGCCGTGGAAGAACCGGCCCTCCTGAGCCCCGTGCAAAGGATCGTCGGTCGCATCGAGGTCCAGCACGATCTCCGCGGGCGCCTCCTCGTGAGCCTCCAGAAACAGGTCCACCAACAGACGATCCAACGCCTTCGTGTCTGCCGGGATCCGCTTGTAGCGGTCGCCCGCCGCCTTGCCCGGACGAGACAACTCCAGCCGATTCAACGCCGATGCGCTCGCCAGCGGACGACCCTTGTCCCGCGTCCGACGACGATCCGCGCCCGTGATGTCCGACTTGCCCACCAGCAACGCCATGAACGCGTCCCGGCGAAGCTGGTTGTGGTCATTCAGGTCCTCGTAGCCCAGAGCCAGACCGTAGACCCGCTGAGCCACCAGATCACGCACCGTGTGCTCGACCGCCGAGGGATTCCGGTAGTCCCGAAAACACGACGCCATCCGCTCCAGAAGACCGAGGCGAGCCTCCGTCTCCCGAAGCAGCACGCCGCCGCCCTCAGACGTCAACTGGCCGCCGTCGAAACGAACCGTCACCCGACGGCGACCGTGGCGACCAAACTCAAGCTGCGACGGAGTACACTCTGTGATCACGGGCCTCGCTCCTGCGGATCCTCCAAATGTCTGATACCACTTGGATTATCTGCCGGAAGAGGCCCGATCTCAAATCACCCCCGTGAGATATGCGGGCTAGGCGCGGCAGAAGCGGCACGGAGCACTTCGGCTCTGCGACTGGGTGCGCCGGCGCCCCCGCCGGCTTCTGGACTTCCGCCGCGCTAGATCAGCCATGACGCCGAAGCTCCATCCGCTCAACCGGGACTTTCGCTGGGCACCCAGGGGCGGCCCCTATCGGCGCATCTCTTCCGCGCAGGCCCGCCAGTGGAGCGAGCAGGGCTTCTTCGTGCTGGAGGACGCGGTCGAGCCTTCCACGGTCGAGCGCCTGATCGCCGAGATCGACCCCTGGGAGGCGAAGGCCGAAGCGGCGCTGCGCGAGCTACCGGAGGGGCGTCGCTTCATCGCTCGCGCCGACGAGATTACCTTCACCGTCCACCTGGTGCTGCGCTCGGCTTTCCTGCGCGACTTCTGCGCCGGGCCTCTCTTCCGCGATCTCGCGTGGGACCTGGTGGGCCCGGACGTCCGGCTCTACTGGGACCAGGCGGTCTACAAGAAGCCGAGCGTTCCGGCCCCGTTTCCCTGGCACCAGGACAACGGCTACGGCTTCCTCGACCCGCAGGCCTACCTCACCTGCTGGATCGCGCTGACCGACGCCACGACCGGCAACGGCTGCCCCCGGGTGCTTCCGGGACTGCATCGCCACGGCACCCTGGAGCACTGGACGACCGATCTCGGCTACTGCTGCGCGGACGAGGACGCCGAAGGGGTCGCGGCGCCGGCACGAGCCGGCAGCATCGTCGTCTTCTCCTCGCTCACGCCGCATGCCACCGGGCCGAATCTCACGTCCGAGGTCCGCAAGGCGTACATCGTGCAGCTTGCCCCCGACGGGGCCCGTCGCATGGAGCCCGACGGGAGCGGCGGCTACCGGCCCGTTCTCCAGAACGACCCGGACCGGCAGTTTCCGATCCTGGTTGCCGGTGGGCCGCCCGGAACCTGACGGGACGGATCCGCCTCCGGCGGCAGCGGGTCGGAAGACCCGCGCACCCAGCGCACGACCCGGCTCCCTGCGCTGCCCCCGCTCGCATGTCGGCCGGTCCGAGGCGAAGCCTCGCTAGACTCGCAGTTCCTTCGCGTCGACCGCCTGCAGTGAGGAGAAGAGCCATGCATGGACTTCGTTGGCGCCCGCTTGCGGCGCTCCTGGTCGCCCTGATGAGCGCGGCCGCTAGCTTCGGCCAGGCGACGGAGTCGGCGGAGCCGTTCAAGGTCGGGACCTTCGACATCGACGGCGTGCCGCGCGTCGGCCTCGTCCTGCGGGACAGCCTGGTGGTCGACATCGCGGAGGCGAACCGGGGGCTGGAGGCAGATCCGGCGTACCCGAAGATGCCGATGCCGGAGGACATGCTCGAGCTCATCGGCCGCTACGAGTACGGCCTCAAGTACCGGCTGTACGAGATCGTGAACCATCTCGTCGGTAACGAGCTCCTCGGCAGCGACGCGCCGCGGTACGTCCACCCCGTCGACGAGCTCCGAATCCGGCCGCCGATCATGTATCCGGGCAAGATCCTGAACGCCGCCGTCAACTTCTACAGTCACGTCAACGAGTCGGGAACCGAGGAAGAGCGGGCCGCTGCCCGGCGCCAGCGCCGGGAGAACCGCGGCGTCCCGTACCTCTTCCTCAAGCCGTCGCGGGGCGCGGTCGTCGGCAGCGGCGACAAGATCGTCATCCCGCACGGGCGCGACCGCACGGACTGGGAAGTCGAGCTGGGCGCGGTCATCGGGCGGACGGCGAGGTACGTCTCCGCCGCCGACGCCCAGGACCACGTCTTCGGCTACATGGTCTCCATCGACGTCTCCGACCGCGGCGGGCGGCCGCCGGGAGGCAACCCCATCCGCAGCGACTGGTTCGTCGGCAAGGGGCACGACACCTTCGCGCCGCAGGGCCCGTGGATCGTGCCGCGCGAGTTCTACGGCGATCCGATGGAGAACCTCCGCCAGACCCTGAGTGTCGACGGCACCCTGCTCCAGGAGGCGCGCGCCGGCGACATGATCCACTCGCTGTGGGAGCTGATCGAGTACGGGTCGTCGATCATCACGCTCTATCCCGGCGACGTGATCAACAACGGCACCTCGGGCGGCACGGCGGCCGGCGCCGCCGCGATCCGCGGGCCGGAAGATCGCTTCCTCAAGCCGGGCGAGGTGGTCGAGGCGTCGATCGACGGCATCGGCACGCTGCGGCTGCCGGTGGTGGCCGGGGAGAAGCCGCCGGGCGAGACGGGGGCGCGGCTGCCGCCGGTCAAGTCGTATCGCTGACTGCGCCCGTCCGCATGGAGGGCCCGCCGCGTCGCCGCAACGGGCGCGCGCCAGGCGCCCGCGCCCCGCACCCGTCGAGAGCGCGACGAGATTTAGTGTCGCTTGTGTGTCTCCGGTGTGTCGTCAGAGAGGCGGCGCTAGGCTAGAATCGTCTGCATGACTGCATCGTCTCCGCCGAGGAATTCGGCTCAGCGTCTGATGATCGGCTCACTCAACGCGATCCGCCTCGCGGCCACCACGACAGGCATCCTCCTTGTGACGCCGGCCATGGCTGCGGGCCTCAACCTCGACCGCCCCACCTTCGTCGACGACGTGGCGCCGATCCTTCACGCCAACTGTGTCTCCTGCCACCGGCCCGGCGAGATCGGGCCGATGTCGCTGCGCACCTACGGCGAGGTTCGGCCGTGGGCCCGGTCCATCGCCCGCGCGGTCGAGAACCGGGACATGCCGCCGTGGGACGCCGACCCGGGCTACGGGCCGTGGTTGAACGACATCAGCCTGAACGACGACGAGATCGCGGCGATCGTCCACTGGGCGACGAACGGCGCGCCCCGCGGCGAGGGCGACGAACCGGTCCATGAGCAGCCGGAGGCCGCGCGGGATTGGGCGTTCGGCGAACCGGACTGGGTGTTCGAGTTCGATCCCCACGAGGTGGCGGTGGAGGGACCGGACGAGTTTCGCGACGTGACGATCACGACCGGATTCGACGAGGATCGCTGGATCCGCGCGGTCGAGGTTCAGCCGGGAGACGGCAAGGTGCTTCATCACTTCATTCTCTGGCGAGGCGGCGCCAGCGGGCCCTACCCGGAAAGCTGGATGGCGGTCTGGACCGCGGGCAGCGAGCCCCGCCAGTTCCCGGCGGGGTCCGCCCGCCTGCTGCAGAAGGGCCGCGCGATGATCGGCGATTTCCACTACCACCCGAGGGACGAAGCGGCAACCGACAGCACCCGCATCGGTCTCTGGTTCGCCGAACCCGAGGAAGTCGAAAAGGAACTGATCACGCTGCCGATCTGGAACGCCGGCATCGAGATCCCGGCGGGCGACCCGAACTACGAAGCGGAGACGAGCCGCGTCTTCCAGGAAGACGTCCTGGTGCACGGGTTCACGCCGCACATGCACTACCGCGGAAAGTCCATGTTCTTCAGCGCGGAGCTTCCCGACGGCAGCACCAGGGATCTGCTCGGGGTCAGCCGCTACGACTTCGACTGGCAGACGACCTACCTGTTGTCCGAGCCGATCCGGCTGCCGGCCGGGACGCGAATCCATGTGAAGGCCACCTTCGACAACTCGGCCGACAACCCCGAGAACCCCGACCCGACGGTCGACGTCAAGTGGGGTCTGGAATCCACCGACGAGATGCTGAACGGCCTCGTCGACTACGTCGCGGCGGACAGATAGCGCTGGCCTGCGCGGCGGAAACCGGGTGCGCCGGCGTCCCCGCCGGCATCCGGCGCGAAGCGCCGGCTTCCGGGCCTTCCGCCGCGCCTAGATCGCCAGATCGTTCAGATTGTAGTCCCGGATCACCCGCTCGAACGTCTCGCCGTTGAAGCGGAAGTCGTCCTCCAGGCCGGCGAAGGGCTCGTAGAGGAACGAGGCCTCCCCTGGCCGGTGCTGCCGGCGGGCGTCGATGGCCACGGCGATGACCGACGAGCGATCGAAGATGCGCCGGGCGTCGTAGACGACCTCGTCCGCCTCGACGCCGAGCGCGCCCTTCTGCCCTTCGACCGACTTGCGGCGGTGGAAGCCGAAGGTGAGCGAGATGCGCAGGTCCGACGACGTGTTGGCGAACGAGGCGTGGAGCATCTGCCGGTTGACGATCGTGACGTCGCCGGCCTCGCAGACGAGCGGCAGGGCGCCGGAAAGTTGCTCGCTTCCTCCGTTGTCCCGGACCCGCGCCTCGATGTCGATCTTCCCGAGCTTGTGCGTTCCCGGCACCACCCAAAGACAGCTCGCCGGAGTCGTGGGATAGAGCTGCACCTGAAAGTTGAAGCCGTGGATGCCTTCGTCCCAGTCCGGAGAACCCCAGTGGGTGACGCCGTCCTGGTGCCACGAGACGGAGCCGCCGAGCCCAGGCTGCTTGACGAAGATCGCGTCGTTGAAGGGGACGAAGTCGTCGCCGTTGATCGCGGCGGCGATGGCGAGCAGGTGCGGGTGGCCGTAGAGACGCAGCCCGGAGGGCATCGCCTGGCACATGGAACTCATGAGGAAGACGACGTCCGCGGGCGCGTCCTCTTCGGGCTGGGGCTGGGTCATCTGCGTCGGGTGGCGTCCGCTGAGGAGCCCGGTGCCGCCCCAGGGATCGGCCAGAGGCTTGGTGAAGAGGTACGGCCGGCGCGCGTAGTCCAGTCCCAGGGCCGGGCGCCCTTGCGCGTCCACGTCCGCGTCGGGACCCACCGGCGCGCGCTCCAGCATCTCGTTGGCGTCGCGCCGCAGCTCGGCCACTTCGTCGCCGTCGATGAGTCCCTCGAAGATGTAGAAGCCGTGCCGCCAGTACGCGGCCAGGATGTCCGGATGGAGCCTGCCGCCGTCGGTCAGCCGAATCGGTCCCCGGTTGCCGATCTTCGCGGCGAGGCGAAGCCCCGCTTCCTGGTACGCCGCCATGCCGGCAGCGTGTTCCGCCCGAGTCGGTGGTGACGGCGAGGCGTTTGCGCTCTGGACATCGTTCATGGCGATGGAGGCGATTCTACCGCCTGCCAACCCGGCCGACGACGACCGCCGCTACCGGCCGGCCGGCGGCTCGTCAGCCGAACGCTGGAACGCCCACAGCGCGCTCCGCGTGCGGAGGTAGATCGTCGCCCCGTCGATCGCCGGCGTTGCCGTGGCCAGGTCGTCGAGGTCCGAGACGGCCAGCGGATCGAGAGAGCCGTCGTTCGGCAAGACGACGAGCTTGCCCGATCTTGAGAGCAGGTAGAACTTGCCGTCGGCCACGATGGGCGACGCGTAGTAGCTGTCGACCGCTCCCTTGAGCCGGCCCTGCTCGATGAGCTCTCCCGTCGCCGAGCGGAGGGTCGTCGCGATGCCGCTGTCGTCGACCATGAGGAGAACGCCGTCGTCGACGATCGGCGACGGAAGCTGCGGGATCTTGCGGTGGTAGGTCCACCGTACGTGGCTGGCGGTCAGGTCGCCCCGCATGCCCGCTGCCGGCAGTTCGACGGCGAGGATGTTGTTGCGGGTGTCGAGCGCCGACTGGAAGTACGTCCAGTCCCCCTGGTCGAGGAGGCCGTCGCTGGCCAGGTCGAAGTAGGAGAAGACGTTGCGTACCAGGCCTTCCGGCGCCTCGTCCTCCGAGAGCACTCCGTCGCCGTCGGCGTCGTGCGCGGCGACGACTTCGGGGAAGGGGTCGAGCCGCACGTGACGCCCTTCCTCGTTCAGCGGCATGGCGTAGCCGTTGATGAAGAGGACGCCGTCTTCGATGGCCGGCGTCGACTTCATCTCGAACGAGAGGCCGCTCACCCACCAGAGACGCTCGCCCGTCCGGGCCGAGTAGCTGGTGAGGAAGAACGAGCCCGGCACGACGACTTGCAGTTCGCCGCCTTCGGGATGGTGGAGCACCGGCGTCGAGTGGCCGCTTCTCGCCGCCGGCCGCTCGGTGCGCCATGCCAGTTCGCCGGTCTCGGCGTCGACGGCCAGGACGTGGGATCCCCGCTGCTGGTCGACCACGAGCACCACGTTGCCCCCGGCGAGGATCGGAGAGGCGCCCATGCCGTAGATGTTGTCGAAGGGACCGAGAGGATGGCGCCAGAGCTCCTCGCCGTCGACGTCGTAGCAGAGCAGGCCGAAGTCGCCGAAGAAGACCCAGACGCGCTCGCCGTCGGTGACCGCGGACGGCGACGCCGGTCCGTTGCGGTTGTCGAGCGTCTCGGTCCGCGGCCTCGGCGCCTCGCGTCGCCAGATCTCGGAGCCGGTCTCGCGGTCGAGGGCGATCGTGTAGAGCGCTTCGCCTTCCGAGGCCGTCAGGAAGATCCGGTCCGCGCTCAGGACGGGCGACGAGTCGCCGGCGGGGAGTTCCGTTCGCCAGAGGAGGTTGCGGTCCGGTCCCACTTCGACCGGCAGGGCGCCCGCCTCGATTGCGCCGCCGCCGTTCGGTCCCCGGAATCGCGACCAATCGGCGGTTTCAGCCCAGGCGAGCGACGAGAGCGCGAGGGCGCTCAGCATGGAGAGCGCCAAGAGCCCGCACCGCAGGTACTGGGTGCGCCGGTGTCCCCGCCGGCTTTGGGGCCGGCGCGCCGCGAAACGGCGACGATCCTGCGGCGCGAGCCGGCTCAAAGGAGATCGCCGCCGCACGCGGAAGCGCAGGTGCCGTGCGCCTCGAACGCCTGCACGACGTTCTTGCCGCTGCGCCAGCGGTGGACCTCGTCCGGCCCGTCGACCAGGCGCTGCGCGCGGATGCCGCGGTACCAGCGGGCCAGCGGCGTGTCCATGCTGTAGCCCAGCGCGCCGTGAAGCTGGATCGCGGTGTCGACGACCTGGTGCACCATGTTGGCGAGGAAGACCTTGGCGATGCCGTTTTCGACGCGCAGGTCCATGCCGTTCTCCGCCTTGTAGGCGATGTGGAGCAGCATGAGCCGGGCCTTGTAGAGCTCGGCGGCGCAGTCGGCGAGCATCCAGCGCACCCCTTGGCGGTCGGCGAGGCGCTTGCCGAAGGTCACCCGCTTGACGGTGTGCCCGACGGCGAGATCGAGGGCGCGCTGCGCCATCGCCACGTTGTGCATGCCGTGACGCAGCCGCCCGTAGGCGAGGCGGTGCTGGCCCATCGCGAAGCCCTGGCCGCGGCCGCCGAGGAGGTTCTCCTTCGGGACGATCAGGTTCTCGATGCGGATCTCCGAGTGCGAGCCGCCGAGTTTCAGGCCGAGATCGGTGTGCGGTTGCATCGTCTCGATGTCGCGCACGATCCGGTAGCCCGGGTTCGGCAGCTCGACGAGAAAGGTCGAGAACTGCCGGTGGCGGGCGACTTCGGGATCGGTCTTCGCCATGACCAGCGCGACGTCGGCGACGCTCGCGGAGGAGCTGAACCACTTCTCGCCGTTCAGGACGTAGTTGTCGCCGTCGAGAACGGCCGAGGTCTGCATGCCGGTGGCGTCGGCGCCGGCGGCTCTCTCGGTCATCGAGTAGCAGATGCGCTTCTCGCCGGCCAGCAGCGGCTTCAGGAAGCGCTCCTTCTGGTCCTCGGTGCCGTTCTCCAGCAGCGTCAGCATGGTCGCGTCGTCCGGACCCTGCGTGTTGAGGGAGAGCGCTCCGAGGAAGCTCTCGCCGAGTTCCATCTGGACCAGCGCGTTGGCCAGCGGCTTCAGGCCCATGCCGCCGTACTTCTCCGGGATGAAGGGGCACCACAGGCCCTGCGACCTCGCCTTCTTGCGGAGCCCGGCCAGCACCTCGTCGAAGTTCTCCGGCGTGCATCCCTCTTCGGCCGGGATGCACTCGTTCTGGACGAAGTCGCGCACCTTGGCGCGCACCGCCTTGGTCTCTGCTGGAATCTCGAAATCGATCATGTCTCTCCTTCGGTGGTCAGAAGATCGCCAGTGCGTTGATCGGCGAGCCGGTTCCGGTGTCGACGGCCAGCGGCCCCGCCACGAGCAGGAACTCCCAGCGACCCAGCTCGGCCGCCGTTTCGGCGACGGCCTCGAGGTCCTGGTTGTCGAAGATGTCGATGCCCATGGCGACGATCGTCAGGATGTGAACCGGAAGATCGACGCCCTCGACCTGCGACGGGACGACGTCGAGCGCCGCGTCCGAGCCGATGAACGAGATGTCGCGGGAGCGCACCCAGGGCATCGTCGAGGCGTGAAGTCCGGCCGCGTGCTGCGACACCGCCCACGGTCCGACTTCGGCGCGCCGCGCCCAGCGGCCGGTGCGGATGAAGACGGCGTCGCCCGAACGGACGCGGAGTCCGGCCATCTCCTCGAAGGCTTCGAGATCCTCGGTGTAGATGGGCGTCCCCGGCTCAAGGTACGGCACGCCCTTCAGGCGGGGGATGTCGAAGACGATGCCCCTGGTGACGATGCCGGCCCGGAGGTTGAAGATCGAAGATCGCGTGCAGCCCTCCTCGGTGACCGTGTCCTGCGAGTAGCCGTTGTACATCTTCCCCTTGTAGAGGATGTGACACAGGGCGTCGATGTGGCTGTGCGAGTAGCCGTGGTAGCTGATCTCGTAGCGATCGCTCACGCCGCCGCGAAACGCGGGCGCCTCGTCGGGGTCGGGAAGCGCCAGGATCGCGCGCTCGAACGGGAACGGCACGTCGACGGCCCGCTCCACGATCAGTGGATGGGCGAGTGAGACGGAGATGCCCTCCGTCGCCAGGGCCAGGGCCTCCAGGCGCTTCTCCGGGGTGATCAGGTTGGCCGTCCCGAGCTGGTCGTCGTCGCCCCAGCGGCCCCAGTTGGAGAGGTCCTCCATCAGGCGTTCGATGTCCGCCTGGGCGAGATCGCGCGATTCGGGCGAGTAGCTCGGGGCGGGTTCCGGCGGGGATGCCGTTGCCTCCGTGCCCGATGCCGGCCCGGCCCCGTCTTCCGAACCTGGCGTGCAGGCGCCGGTCGCGCCGAGCAGCCACGTGCATGCGATGACGAGCGTCAGATGTGTGGCTTTCATGTGCTCCCCTCCTACGGGCAGACTAGCGCCCCGAAACCCCTCGCGGACTCGGTGTTTCGGCCCGTCCCGTCCCCACGGCGGCGCCTGCGCCCCGAGACTTGCTTCGCGGCGTTCTGCGGTGCCGTCCCAGGTCGACCAGTTGTAGAGTCTCCGTCACGCTACTAGCCAGGAGGTTACGGAGGCAAGCGATGAGAAGCGCGACTGCCCAACGGAGCGGCGCGAATCATGCGGGCGCCATGACCTGCTGCGCTCCCGCGCGTGATCCCGAAGGGCCGACCCGCGGCGCGGACCACGGCGTGGCGGCCCCGGGCCGGCAGGACGGCGCCGGCCCGTGCTCCTGGCCGCCTGCGGCGGCAGCGGGTCGGAGGACCCGCGCACCCGGCGGGCGGCCCCTGGGACCGAGCGGCCGAGACATGGTGCGTCTCGACGGCGGCCGGTTCCTCATGGGCACGGATTCGGCCGATGCCATACCGGGCGACGGCGAGACCCCGGTCCGCGAGGTCTTCCTCGACCCGTTTCGCATCGACGCCTGCGCCGTCTCCAACGCCGCCTTCGCCGCCTTCGTCGACGCCACCGGCTACCGGACCGACAGCGAGCGGCTGGGCTGGTCCTTCGTCTTCGAGGGGCGGCTGTCGCGCAAGCTCCGGCGCACGGCGATCGAGGACCGTCTGCCGGGCGCCCGCTGGTGGTGCAGGATCGGCGGCGCCGACTGGCGTCATCCCGAGGGACCGGGATCGTCGATCGCCCGGCGTGAGACGCATCCCGTTGTCCAGGTGTCGCACAACGACGCCGTGGCCTACTGCGCGTGGGCGGGCTGCCGGCTCCCGACCGAAGCGGAGTGGGAGTTCGCGGCTCGCGGAGGAGTGGAGCAGACGGCGCAACCCTGGGGCGACGAGCTGGAGCCCGATGGCGAGCATCGCTGCAACGTCTGGCAGGGCAGCTTTCCCGATCGCGATCTCGGGCTCGACGGCTGGCGCGGCACCTGCCCGGTCGATGCCTTCGAGCCGAACGGCTTCGGCCTCTACAACGTCTGCGGCAACGTCTGGGACTGGTGCGCCGACTGGTGGAGCGCCCGTCCCGCCGCGCCTGGCGCCCGCAATCCGCGGGGTCCCGCCACCGGCACGGCGCGCGTCACCCGCGGCGGGTCCTACCTCTGCCACGTCTCCTACTGCAATCGCTACCGCCTGTCGGCCCGCACCCACAACACGCCGGACAGCGCGGCGGGCCACATGGGTTTCCGCTGCGCCGCCGACGTCGGCTAGCGAAGGCGCATCGCGCGTCGGCGTCAGCGTCTCAGAGGGTAGTAGGCTTTGCTGCCTTTGTGAAGATTCTCGTCATCGCCGACGTCCACGGGAACGCCGAGGCGCTCTCGGCGGTGCTGGAGAAGGAGCGGGACATCGACGCGACGGTCTTCCTCGGCGACACCGTGCTCTCCGGCCCGCAGCCGAACGAGACGATGGCGCTGCTCGCGAGCCTCGACGGGGTGTTGATCGAGGGCAACCACGACGTGGAGATGTTCGAGCCGGAGCGGTTCGAAGTCTGGCCGGCGCCGTGGCGGGCCTACACGAAGTGGATCCTCGACACGCTGGCGCCGGCGGGCTGGGAGCTGCTTCGCGGCCTGCAGCCGGAGGGGGCGTACGAGGTCGGCGGCCAGCGGGTCTTCCTGCACCACGGCGTGTTGCCCGACGAACCGCGGCAGGCGCTGCCGGACACGGCGGACGATCGGCTGGCCGCGCTGGCCGGGGGCACGGACTGCCCGGTGGTGCTCTTCGGCCACTCGCACATCCAGTTCCGGCGCACGATCGAGGGCCAGGAGTTCATCAACCCCGGCAGCGTCGGCCAGCCGCGCTGCGGCCGGCGGGTGGCCTGCTACGGGCTGATCGAGGACGGCGTGTTCCGTCACCGCCAGGTGGAGTACGACCCGGGTCCGTGGCTCGCGGCGCTCGACGGCATCCGGCCGCTCGACGGGTTTCCCGAGTTTCGGGAGTGGCTGAAGAAGGCGTTGCTCAGCGGCTACGGCATCGGCGAGCGGGAACCGTGGACGCGGTTTGCGCGGGAGGGCTACGTGTAGCGGAATTGCTGGGTGTGGGGCCGCCTGCGGCGGCAGCGGGTCGGAAGACCCGCGCACCGACCCGCGCACCGACCCGCGCAACCCAGTGCGGTCAGAGCTCTTCGACGGCGATGGCCCGGACCCAGGTCGCTTCCAGCCGCTCGACGTTGAGCGGCATGCCGATGTAGAAGGCGCGGTCCTTCTTCAGCTTCTCGACGTTCACGAGCGGGTAGCAGACCGGGATGTTGTTGCCCAGCATGTTGCGGTGGGTCGGCGAGTTGTGGGGCTGCGGCGCCTGGAAGTCCGACTCGAAGCGGACGCCCGGGTAGCCGACGGCCAGCAGCTTGATTCCCGTGTCGGCGAGCCACTTGCTCGTTTCGGCCGGCAGGGTCGGCTGCTCGTTGTCGCGGAACGGGCTGCCGAGGATGACGATGTCGCCCTTGCGGACGTTGGAGAGATGCTCGGGCCGGATCGGTTGGCCGACCTTGACCAGTTCGCCTTCCTCGTTCTCCTGCTCGACGGGCTCGAGTCGGTCGAGGTAGCACACCGCGGCCGGGCCGAAGAACGTGTCGAGGGGCATCTCCCACAGGCCGAGGATGCCGTCCGGCAGACCCTCCCAGTGGTCCATGTGACCCTTGCCGCCTTCGGTGTGGGATCCACCGCAGTGGCCGCTGACCCGTCCGGGCGGCCAGTAGGAGTCGCCCTCCTTGCCGCCGATCAGCGTGTAGAGGGTGTCGTCGTAGGGGACGCGCCCTTCTTCGAGGATCCACGGAAGCCCGAAGACGTCCTTGTTCCCCTCCTCGACGGTGCCGTCGAGCCGGGTGATGCGCCCGACCATCCGCGGGCTGAGGTCCACCACGTTGTGTCCTGCAAAGTCGATCATCGTCTCGGTTCTCCTCTTGTGACCGGAACTGCCGCCGGGGCAGGGCGACGAACGCCTACTGCCGCCCGCCCGCTCGGTCTGACCCCCGGATTCAGTCTTCCGTTCCGCCTTCCATGTCCGCCGACCACTCGCCGAGAGTGGCCAGACCGTTCATGCGGGCCCGGTGGCGCAGTGCCTCTTGTCCGCTCGATTCGTCCGTCTTGCCGTCCCAGGCCTCGACCGGGGCGCGGCCGATGGCGCGGCCGAACGAGAAGCTGAGCGCCCAGGGCGCGTGACAGCTCCCGGCACGATGCGCGGGCCGGTCCCGGGCCGCCAGCCGGTTCATCGCGTCGAGGTGGGCCGTCCCGTCCAGGTCCGACTGGCCGCCGGACAGGAAGCCGATCCCGGGCAGGGCCGGCGGTACGACCCGGCGCAGGCAGCGGAGCGTCTCCCGCGCCACGGCGTCCACGCCGGCCTGATCGGGACAGTCGCTGCCCGAGACGACCATGTTCGTCTTCAGCACGATCTCCTCGGGCGCGACGCCGTGCTCGTACAGGGCTTCGAACGTGCGGTGCAGGAAGCGCTCGGTGACCTCGAACTGACGTTCGATCGTGTGCTCGCCCTTCATCTCGACCTCGGGCTCGACGATCGGGACGAGGTCGAACTGGTGCGCGAGCGCCGCGACCTCGGCGACGCTGCGGGCGTTCGAGACGAGCGCGCGCTCGGTGGGAAGGCCCGGGCGTACCCGCGCCGCCACCCGCCACTTGATGAAGGCCGCGCCGCGCTCGCGCCAGTCTTCGAGCCGCTTCGCCAGTCCGTCGAGGCCGCGGGGCACGTATTCGTGCTTGGAGCCTCCGAGCATCTGCCAGCCGGTTGTCGGCGTGATGCCGAGCAGCACGCCGCGTTCGGCGATGAGCTCGACCAGCGGAGTGCCGTCGCCGGCCCGGCGGTCGAGCACGTCGGGGAAGACGATGATGCTCGACAGGTGCTCGCCGAGCCCGGGGGTGCGGCAGATCATCTCCTGGAAGTCGGCCGCCGCGTCCTCGTTGCGGGCGTGGGCCGACTCGCCCCACCAGCCGCGCACCAGGCCCTTGAGCGGCACGTCGGCGGCGAAGATGCCCTTGCCGGGGGCGACCATCCGTCGCGCGGTGGCGGCCAGGGTCGATTCGCGCGTCATGCGCCGGCTCCGTTCGCCTTCGGCGACGTCGCGTCTGAACGACCGGAGGCCGTCGCTTCGCTCCGGCTGCCGGCGGGGCCGCCGGCGCACCCGGTCTGTGCCGCCGCCAGTCTTGCGCGGTAGAACTCGAGCCCCTCGCGGGCCGCTTGGTCGAGGTCGCGGCCGCCCGTCATGTCGCGCCACACCGCGAGCAGGTTGCCGACGCCGCCGCCGGTGTGGACGATCGGCTCCATCACGGTGTCGCGGTCGTAGTCGATCTCGTGGAGCGCGGCCGCCACCTCGTCCCAGGGGATGTGGCCCCGGCCGGGCGGACGGCGGTTGTTCTCGCCGATGTGGAAGGTGCCGAGCCGGTCGCCGGCGCGGACGATCGCGTCTCCCAGCGAGTCCTCCTCGATGTTCATGTGGTACGTGTCGAGCATCATCTTCAGGTTCGGGCTGCCGACCTCGTCGAGGAAGCGCAGCGCTTCGTCGCAGGTGTTGACCAGGAAGTGCTCGAAGCGGTTCAGCACCTCGATGTGGAAGGTCACGCCGAGATCCTCGGCGGTCTTCGTCGCCTCCCGCATGGCGCCGACGGCGTGCGCCCAGCAGCGCTCCTTGTCGCGGCCGTCGAGGCCCTGGCGCATGACGCCGGTGATCGCGCCGCCGACGTCCGCGCCGCCGCCGCCCGCCATCCGCTGCATCTCGCTCGCCTTTTCGGCGAGCGCGCGCAGGTGCGCGACGCCGCGGCGCCGGTCCTCTTCCGAGTCGGAGTTGATGTCCTGCTTCGGGCCGAGCCCCGCCATGTAGTTGATCCCGATCCCGTGCTCGGAGGCGGCGCCGAGGAAGCGCTTCTTCCGCTCCGGCGTGTACAGGAAGAGCACGTCCTGGGAGAAGGACATCAGGTCGAAGCCGATCGCCGCGGCCCGGGCCATCCGGCGTTCGTACTCCTCGATGTCCTCCATCCACTCGTTGCCCCAGTAGTTGAAGGTGATTCCGATCCTGCCCATGTTCTCTCCCGGAGTTCGTTCATTCAGGCCGCGGTGGCCGCAGGCCGACGCCGCTGGACGGTCGCCGCTTCGGGGCGCGCTTCTCCCGGAAGCCGGCGAGGGCGCCGGCTGCGGGTCGGAAGACCCGCGCACCCGGCGGAGGGCCTGCGCAGCCGGTTACCGAGGCGCACGCTCCTAGCCCCCACCGGACGGTTGCGCGGCCATCAGTGCCTCGACTTCTTCCATCGACGGGATCCCCTTGCGGTTTCCCAGCACGGTGCAGTGCAGGGCCGCGACCGCCGACGAGAACGAGGCGCAGCGCTCGAGATCCCAGCCCCTGGCGAGCCCGACGAGGTAGGCGCCGTGGAACGTGTCGCCGGCGCCCGTCGTGTCGACGACGTCGACGTCGAACGCGGGCGTGTGGAACTCGACGTCGCGCGCCGCAAGTCCGTGCGCCCCGGTTCTGCGGGCGCCGGTTCCGCGGGCAACCGTGTAGCTGCCGCGCGCGCCCTCCGTCTGCACCACCACGCGCGGTCCGAGTTCCAGGGCGGCGCGGCCCGCCCGCCGCACGTCTTCCTCGCCCGTGAGCATCGGCGCGAAGCCGGCGCCGCAGATCAGCACGTCGGTCTCGGCCACGAGCGCGCGCGCCGGTTCGAGGACCTTGTGGCTGGTGGCGGCGGCGTCCAGCACGACCGTGCCGCCCGCCTCCTTCATCCAGCGCGCCGCGGCAAGGGCCGCCTCGGCGTGGCTGCCGTCGAGGTGGAGGATCCGCGCCGACTCGACGTACTCCCGGTCGAGATCGCCGGCGGCGAGAGGCCGCGAGAGGAAGCCCCGCCGGAACGAGAACACCCGCTCGCCCGTCGCGGCGTCGACGTAGACGACGACCACGTGGTCCTCCGGCCCCTCGCGCGGCACGAGCCGGCTGGTGTCGACGCCGGCCCGCTCCAGCGACCGCCGCCGGTGCTCGCCCAGGTCGTCGTCGCCCACGGTGTCGACGAAGCCGGTGCGGAGCCCGAACGTCGAGGCGACGAAGCATGCCGTGCCGGCGGGCCCGCCGTCGGCGAGCGCGAAGTCGAGCAGACCGCGCGGATCCTCCCAGACCGGCATGCGCTCGACCCGCAGCACGACGTCGACGATGGCAAGGCCAAGGCCCACGACGTCGAGGCGGGCGTCCAAGGTCTGGCGGCGCTACCCGGCGCGCCGGGAACGCGCCTCAACCGAGGCGAACTCGCGTTCCAGACGGCGGAGTTCCTTCTCGACGCGCGGTCGAACCTCGGGCGCGGCGAAGGCGAGCAGGGCAACGTAGAAGCCGCAGAGGCTCTTCAGCCGGTAGACCTCGTCGTCGAGGATGCCGAAGGCCCACTGGTCGAGGGCGAGTTCCCAGCCGACGTAGAGCTGCGTCTCGAGGAATGGCTGGCCGACCGAAGTCTCCAGTTGTCCGCGGGCGAGAGCGTCGCCGACGGCCGTGTGGATTCTTCCCTTCAGCGACCTGAGGCGTTCGCCTTCGTCCTGTTGGACCAGCCGCGCCCAGTGGCCGGTGCTGAAGTCGGCCACGATGAGCGGCCGCAGCAGGTCGCCGTTGTCGATCATGTACTTGAGGAGGCCCTCCATGGCTCTGCCCGCCCGCCGCAGCGGATCGCGGGCGGTGCGGACGTCGGGGGCCGGCTCGTCGAGGCGCTGGACCGAGTCCCGGATCAGCGCCTGCAGGATCTCCTCGCGGGAACCGAGCAGGTTGTAGAGCGTGGTGACGCTCAGGCCGGCGACGCGGGCCAGCTTGCGCATCGAGAGCCCCTCCGGGCCGGACTCCTTGAGAAGGGTGCGGGCGGAGTCCAGGATGCGCTGCCGCCGGGCCGCGACGTTCGCTTCGCGCCGGCTCATCTTTCCGCCGGCCTCGGCGCTCTTGGCTTCGACGTTCGACATCGGTTGGGGCGTTGTTCCAGGGATGATACGCGGCGCCACCGAGGCCGGCCGGGTCATCGACGGGCTGCGGGCTGGCGGCCGCCCGAAACATGTTACATTGTTCCAAGTTCGACGGCGTGGGCCGCCGGGACGGGAAAGGAAGCGAGGGGGAACGAGCGTGGCCGATATCGACGTAGCCGAACTGAAGCCGGTCGGGGAGTTCGGCTCGAAGGCCTGGTGCGAGGCGTGCGCCCGCTACGGCGTTCAACTCCTCGAAGACGGCGACCTTCCGGCGGACACCGCGTGGGGTTTCACCGAGATCTACACCCACGCGCCGGCGCGGTTGCTCGAAGGCGGCCGGGAGATGTCGGCGTACTTCCTCATGGTGAAGGACGGCAAGGTCAGCGGCGGCGACGGCGCCCCCGAGGAATGCAAGGCGCTGCCGGGCTTCCACATCGCGATGCCGTGGGCCTCGATCTGCAACCAGTCGGGCACGAAGTACGGCCGCGAGGGTCAGATGCGGCGGTCGGCCCAGGAAAAGGTCATGTTCCAGCAGATCGAGGAGTACGTCGGGCGGCCGAACCCGCTCGGCCTGGGCGGCGGTCCGAAGCACGTGTGGCCCCGCGAGGTCGGCATGGCGCTGGGCAAGGGCATGGAGGAAGGCGGCGGACTGCACAACATCGCGGCGAGCCTGCAGAATCCGTCGCCCGAGTTCGCGGACTTTCCGACGACCGACATGGCCGTGCCGGACTTCGAGGCGATGACCGAGGCGCAGAAGCGGCGCTTCCTGGAACTCCTCGCCGTCGACGTCTGAACCGGGTGCGCGGGTCTTCTGACCCGCTTCCGGAGGAAGGCGGACGCCGGCCGAAGGCCGGCGACGATTCTGGACGCCGCCTGCGGCGGCAGCGGGTCAGAAGACCCGCGCACCCAGCGGGGCGCTACCTGTCGTCGAGGGCGAAGCGCACTGCGGTCCTGTAGGTGGACCCAACCGGCTCGCCGTTCTCGATCGCCGGCCGGAAGACTGCTCGTCTCATTGCCGCGACGGCGTTCTCCGTGAGGCCGTGGGGCAACCGTTCGAGCTCCTCGACATGCACGACGCAACCTTCCTTGTCGATGGTGACGCCGAGGCCGACAACGCCCTCGACGCCGGCTTGCATCGCTTCTTCGGTGTACTCGTGCGCGACCCGGAAGATCGTCTCGCCGGGTTCGCGGCCAGAGTTCGGGCCACCGCCCGTCGCCAAGTCGTCGCCGTCGTCCGGTGCCGAGTCGTCGCCGTCGCCGGTCGCCGGCTCGGCGCCCGCTTGCGGCGCCGCGGCGCCCCGTGCGTGACACACCAGGATCCGCGCCCGGTCCGGGATCGGACCTTCCGGCGAGATGGCCAGGATGCTCCTGGCCTCGGCCACGCCTTCTTCGGACCGGGCTGAATCGACCAGCAGCCTGGCGAGGCTGTAACGCGGCGCCACGGACGCCTCGTCGTCCATCACCGCGATCACGCGGCGGAACGCCTCCTCCGCGTCCAGTACGTCCTGCTCGGTGCGGTCGGACTTGTCGAAGAGGGCCACGCCGAGCGCGTTGTACGCCCGCGCCCGCAGGCGGATGTCGTCGGTCAGCTCCAGCGCGCGGCGCGCGGCGCTGGCCATTTGGCCGAGTTCGGAACGCTGGTAGTGGGCCGCCGCCTCGGCGAGCCACCGTTCGGCCGTGTCCGGCAGGGGCGGCGCGTCGCCTGCCGTGCCGGCGGTCAGCGGCTCGGCAGGCCGCGCCTCGGCAGTGCGCGGCGGCTCGGCCGGTGCGGCCGGGGCGTTTCCGGCGTCCAGGTCGAACGTGGCGACGGACGTCGCGGCGGAGAGGTCGTCGCGCACGCCGATGGCGACGCGATGCGGCCCCGGCGCGGTCACCACGTCGACCGCGAACGGCCACGAGAGCTCCCGGGCGTCCTCGATCTCGCCCTCCTTGACCAGGACGGGAACGGGATGTTCCGTCACCTCGGAAACGCGTCCCTCGCCGTCGATCACCTGGACCCACAGCCGCACCCGGGCCTCGTGGCCGTCGCCGGCCGGGGCGAGAGTCAGCGGCCCGATCGGGATGGCGACCAGCATCCTCGACTGGATGTCGCCGCTGTCGAGGAGGGCCTCGCCGCCCGGGCCGCGGACCGGCGCGATCCGGACCCCCATCGGGTTGGCGGCCTCTTCCATCGAGAGGGCCGCCAGCGTCAGGTCGGCCATCTCGGCCGATACGGACTTGTCGACATAGCTGTCGCGGTGGCGAATCGAGAGGCGTCCGCGGTAGCGCCGCCTTGCCTCGTCGGTCAGTTCGATCTCGATCCGGTGGGTGCTTCCCCGGTCGGCGTGGGTCGGCGAGTAGCCGAGCGAGTAGCGGTTCTGCAGGTCGCTCGCGATGCGGTCGAACCCGCCCGCGAAGTTGCGTGTGTTGACGATCGCCCGGCCGCCGGTGCGGTCGGCCAGGCGGAGCAGCGGCTCCTCGAGATTGTTGGCGCGCGTGAACTCGATGCTGGTGGAGAAACGGAGGTCCGCGGTGTTCATGCCGCTGACGCGCGCGCCGGCGGCGGCGACGCTGTGGAAGGTCACGCCGTTGGCGTTGGCGAGCGAGGCGAGCTCGTCGAATCGCCGGGAGAGGTCGTACTGGTAGGCCTCCAGGGAGGCGTTCGCGGCGTCGATGCTTCTTGGGTCGCTATACAGATCGACGTCCGGCAAGGGCGACTGGTTGGCGACGCGCCACCGTCCGCGCCGATCGTCGAACCTCTCCTCGAGCGCCCGGAACAGATCCTCCGCCGGCCGCATGGGCAGGCCGTTGCTGATGTACAGGATGGCCTTGCGCCCCGGCAGGCCCGCCATCGTCCGGATGGCGTTCTCCAGGTTCACGACCGAGGCGTCGACCTCGCTTCTGATCATTGCGGCGAAGTCGCGGATCAGTTCCATCGCCGCGCTGTAGCGGGGCGGAAACTGGTCGTCCTGGTTGAGTTCGCGGAGGATGTCCAGGCGCTGCGATTCGATGCGGTCGCGGCTGCCGACGACCCTCGCGACCTCGTGGGTCGCCTCGGCGACGCGCCAGGCCTCGGTGGTGAAGGGGAGCGCGACCTCGAACCGGCCCGAATCGTGGACGGCGAGCATCGCGCGGTCGTACGGGCTGAGCTGGACGCTCAGGAAGTTGCGCAGGAAGGGCAGCAGCCGATTGCGGTCCGTCGGCGTCAGGTTGTTGTTGTCGACGTAGACCATCAGGCTCAGCCGGTGTTCCGGCGGCGGCGGCTCGGCGGGGACGAAGCGGTCCAGGTCGCTCTGCCGGGGCCGGCGGTCCCGGAAGGCGGTTGTCGCCTGTTCCCGCGCGGTCGCGTCGAGGCCGTCGGTGAACTCGTAGAAGTTCGAGAGCTCCACCGGGCGGCCGTCTTCCCGCACCTCGAAGTCGCCGGCGGTCAGGCCGGTGACCGGGTTGCCGTCGCGGTCGGTTACCCAGACGTCGACGTTGACGACGCGGACGTCGATCGTTTCGCCGAAGGTCTCGGGCGCGGGCTCGGGCTGTGCCTGGGCGGCGCCGTTCGCGGAGCAGAACAGCAGGAAGAGCGCGGCTGGGGCGGCGGGACGGTTCATCCTCGGCAAGCGTATCGCTGGGTGCCGGGACCGGGTGCGCGGGTCTTCCGACCCGCATGCCGCCGAAGGCGGCCGGAAGAATCGTCGCCGGCCTTCGGCCGGCGGCCTTGTTCTCCGGGCTGCGCCGCTCCGCGGCGCCGCCGGATGCGGGTCGGAAGACCCGCGCACCCAGTCCCCGCACCCGGCGGTCTCAGTTCTCCTCGTGCAGCGTCACCACGCCCGCGTCGCCGTCGACGCTGATCTCCTGCCCCGGCGTCACCCGCTGGGTGATGTTGCCCGTCCCGACGACCGCGGGAATGCCGTACTCCCGCGCGACGATCGAGCCGTGGCCCAGAATGCCGCCGATGTCGGTGACCAACCCCGAGGCATGCGCGAACAGCGGCGTCCAGGCCGGGTTCGTCATCGGGCACACCAGGATGGAGCCCGACCGCATCCGGTCGAACTCCGGCGGCGACTTGATCAGGCTCGCCGGCGCGGTCACCGTGCCGGGGCTCACCGGCACGCCGCGCAGGGTGGGGCTGTTCGGGTCGTTGCGGGCCTGCGTCTCCTTGAAGGCGATGGACGGATGCTCGCTCGCCTCCTCGGGCACGGTGCCGGGCGGGTGCAGGCGCTTGCGCGCTTCCCGCAGTTCGCGCCGCTCGGCGGCGAGCGCGCCGAGATCGGGCCGGGCTTCGCCGCGCGCGCGGGCCTCGATGGCCTCGCGAAGCTCGTCCGTGACGCAGAAGTAGACGTCGTCCGGTCGTCCGAACGTGCCGGCCTCGACCAGCCGCCGCCCCAGTTCCGCCGCCAGCGGGCGCAGCACGGGCCAGGCGCTGCCGAGGTAGAACATCGTCTCCTCGCGGATGGGGTAGAAGAGGTACGTGAACCACAGGCGGAAGCGGAACTGCCAGTACTCCAGGCCGTCGAGCAGTTCCTCGATCCGGCCAAGCGCCTCCTCCTTCTTGCGGCGCGCGTCGATGTCGTGCTGTTCCGGGCTGTAGTCGCGGTTGGCGACCATCGTCTTCAGCGTGGCGAAGAACGCCGTCGGATCCTCGCTCTGCGGCGGCTCGACGAAGTCGAGCGTGTAGCCCTGGTGGCCGAAGGTCCCGAGATAGCTGTCGATCGCCTCGAGCGCCGGACCGCTCTCCGGGTGGGCCTCCAGCGCGGCCATGAGCCGTGAGGCCGGGGTCACCATGACCAGTTCCCACAGCGAGTCGTCGGCCCGGATGCGTTTGGCGACCTCGTAGATCGCGTCGTTCGCTTCCATCGTCTTCGACTTGAAGCCGCTCAGAAACTGGCCGCTCGTGAAGTGGTGGTCGGGCAGCGTCTCGCGCAGGAAGCACTGAAGCTGGTCGTCGGTCGACTTGGCGACGCCGAACGTGTGCCCGGTGTCGTTCGACCAGTAGTCGCCCTCGGCCACGGCCAGGTCGACGATGCCCTTGAGCAGCGTCTCGTCGGACGCCGCGGCGGGATCCACTTCGCGCCATTCGCCGGCGATCCGGACCAGGCGCGGCATCGTCTCTTCCCGCCACTTCCTGAGCACGCCGTCGTTCCACTGGGTGCGATTGAAGGCGATGTAGGTCGGGTTCCTGCTCTCGGGCATGGTCACCCGCTGCGCCAGGGAATCGCCGAGTCCGGCCGAGGCCGCCCAGGCGTCGAAGGCGCGGCGGTCCTCGTCGCTGAGCGCGTCCCGAAACAGCTTCAGGTCGTGCTCCGCCATCTCCAGGTTCTCCGCGGGGGAGTCCTTGCGCCGCTCGGCCATGGCGCGTTCGGCGGCCTCCAGTTCGTCCTCGGTCGGCTTCCTGATCTCCTTGTTGTCGCCGTCCGGGAAGAGCATCTGCCAGTCGCCGCGCTGGTAGGCGAAGCCGTGCATCGTGACGAAGACCGGGCCGCCGCCGATCATCATGCTCTTGCCCTTGCGAGCCTTCTCCAGGCCGACGGTCAGGTAGAGCTCCTCGAACAGCGGGCAGATCGGGTCGGGCATGTTCTCGACGATCTGGCGGCGCGTCAGGATGCGGGCCGGCGGGGTGGGCGTCCACTCGACGTCGATCGGCTGCGGCGGCAGGTTCGTGATCGGCCGCGACTGGAGCAGGTGGAGCCTGCCGCCGGAGATCGCCCACTCGATGTCCTGGGGCACGCCGTCGAACCGCGCCTCGACGGCGGCGCCGAGTTCGGCGAGTTCCCGCAGCGCCTCCGGCGACAGGGACGATCGGCCGCGGTCGGCTTCGTCGATCTCCTCGATCCGCGTGCCGTGGTCGCCGTCCTGGACGATCCGGCGCTCCTTGGCGCCGATGATCGTCTCGGTGGCCTCGCCGGTCGCGCGGTCGACGACCCAGGTGTCCGGCGTGACCTCGCCGCCGACGACCGCCTCGCCGAGGCCGAAGCTGGCGTTGACGATGGCTTCCGAGCGCTCGCCGGTGGCCGGATTGGCGGTGAACAGGATGCCCGAGACCTCGGACGGCACCATGATCTGCACGACGACGGCCATCGCGACCTTGCCGTGGTCGACGCCCAGTTGGTGGCGGTAGGCGATCGCGCGCGGCGTCCACAGCGACGCCCAGCAGTCGCGGACGGCCTGGACGACCGCGTCCTCGCCGCGGACGTTCAGGTAGGTGTCCTGCTGGCCGGCGAAGGATGCCTCCGGCAGGTCCTCGGCGTTGGCGGAGGAGCGCACGGCCACCGACGGGTTGGCGTGCGCCGACGCCCCGAGACCTCTCGCGGGCTCGGCGTTTCGGCCCGTCTCGTCCTGGCTGGCTTCGCTGCGTCCCGCGGCGCAAGATGCCAGTTCGCGGTAGGCGGCGGCGATCCCGGCGGCCGTCGAGTCGGCCAGGGCAGGTTCGCCGAGGAGCGCCTGGATCGCGGCCGAAGCCTTGTCGAAGGAGACGGCGCCGTTCACCAGTTCGGGCTTGGCCAGTTCGACGATGCGCTCCTTCAGGCCGTGCTCGTCGACGAAGGACCGGTAGGCGGCCGTGGTGACGTGGAAGCCGCCCGGGACCGCGAACCCGGAGTTCGACAGACGCGCCAGCGAGCGGCCCTTGCCGCCCAGGAGGTCCAGGTCGTCGTCGCGGGTGTCGAGCGGACGGACGAAGGCGTGCATGCTAGTTCCAGAACCGGTCGAGCCGGGTCCAGGACCGGATCGGGATCACCTCGCCGGTGAGGAGCGCGGAAGCCGGGGAGGCCAGGAAGAGGCAGAGATCCGCGACGTCCTCCGGGTCGGGCGGCCGCTCCAGGCGGGGCACGGGCGTACCGTCCTCCTTCTCGGCCGGCTGGATGACGCCCCACTTCACCATCGCGGGCGTGGCGATCAGCCCGGGCGCCACGCAGTTGACGCGGATGTTGTGCTTCGCCCACTGGAAGGCGAGGTTGTTGCTCAGGCTGATCACGCCCGCCTTTGCCGCCGAGTAGTGGAGCATCCCGGGATGCCCCTTGGTGCCGGCGACCGACGAGATGTTGACGATGTTGCCGCTCTGCTGCTCGATCATCCGCTTGCCCGCGGCGATGCAGCACAGCCACGTGCCGGTCAGGTTGAGATCGACGATGCGCTGCCACTCGTCGTAGGGCGTGTCCTCGGGCATGCGCGGCGTCGCGCCGCCGCCGGCGTTGTTGACCATGACGTCGAGCCGGCCGAAGGCGCCGACGGTCTCCGCGATCAGCCCGTTCACCTGGTCGGGGACGGTGATGTCGCAACCGACGGCCAGCGCCGTCCCGCCCGACGCCTCGATCTCGCCGACGACGCCGTCCAGGTTCTCCTTCTTGCGCGACGCGACGACGACGCTGGCGCCCGCCTCGGCGTAGGCCTTCGCGATGCAGGTGCCGATGCCGCCGGCGCCGCCGGTGACGATGGCGACGCGATCCGTCAGGTCGAGTTTGGACATGCTGGTGATCCTCTTGAGGCGGAGCTTCGCTTCGTCACCCGGCAGATCGCGCGATTCACGAGTCTCGCCACGTCAGTTCGGAGTCTTGCTCACTCTTCCGGTCGGCACGCGGCCGCCCTCGCCGGCGCCGGCGACGACGCCGCCCGGGCAGCCGCCGCCGGGCGGAACGACCCATTCGCAGCCCGGCGTGTTCTCCGGGCCGTCGTCGTGGCAGGCGAGGAGTGCCGCGTAGTCGGCCTTCAGGCTGCCGGGCCTGCGCGGCGGCATGAACTCGTTCACGTGTACCTGGCCGGCTTCGAGCAGCCGGGCGGTGCGCGTCGGCGCCCGGTGGCAGTCGAGGCAGGCGTTGCCCTCGATGTGCGGCGTCCTCATGTCCCAGTGCGTTCCGCCGACCACCCAGTAGGGCGCTTCGGGATCCACCCAGCCCGGCAGGACGGGTTCGCTCGGGTCGGACGGCAGCTTGGCGCCGTCGATCCAGGGGTCGTGCAGAAAGGCGTTGTTCTGGTGGCACTGGACGCACTGGACGCCCGGAGGCGGCGGGATGAAGGCGTCGTCGAAGGCGTCGTCGTCCGGGCCGGGGAGCTTCCCGGCGAGGACACCGTCGTCGTCGAGGTGGAGGTACTTCGCCTGTCTGAGATCGCCGATCCCGTCCGGCGACTCGAAGAAGCAGGTGGCGCCCGTGGTCTTGTTGTGTCCGATCATCTGGACGGAGGAGATGCCCTTCGCGAAGAGTTCCCGGCCGGCCGAGCGGCAGAGGTACGCCCAGACGACGTCGTCCAGCGGGCTGCCGTCGGCGGCCTTGCCCTGCACCCTGCCGATCCGCGAGCCGACGTTGCAGTTGCCCTTGAAGTCGGGCGTGTCGCACTGGCGGTAGCCGGGGCTCTCGAAGACCTCGACGCCGTCGACGTGGATGGGGATGCGCACGCCGGCGCCGCAGTCGATCGTCGGCGGCACGCCGACGTGCGGGAGGCACATCGCGGCGTACTCGGATGCCGTCTCCGGCATCGTCTGCGCCTTGCCGCCGGGTATGCAGGCGTCCTCGGCCGTCGCCGCGCCGGCCGGCGCCACGGCCGCGAGAAGCGCAGCCGCGACGGCCAACCCTGAGATCGCTCGAAGTTCCATCCGGTCCTCCCTCGTTGCGACCGCCAGTGTACCGAACTTGTAACAGTGTCTCAACTTGGAGTTGGCGGCATGTCGGTGTTTCTGTCGGGCGCCGCTGGGTGCGCGGGTCTTCCGACCCGCTGCCGGCGGAGCCGGCCAGGCAACCGCGCCGGCCGGAGGCCGGCACTATCTGTGGCTGGCGCCACGTTTGGCGCGGTCGCCGGCCTCCGGCCGGCGGTCCCTTTGTCCGGGCTGCGCCGCTCCGCGGCTTCGCCCGTGAGCGGGTCGGAAGACCCGCGCACCCAGCGCCGCGCACCCGGAACGCCGACGCCGCAGGGGTTGCCCTCGACTTGAAACGCTGTAACATGTTTCCCTTCCCTTCAAGAAACGTCCCAGGAGGCAGGCATGAACCCGAAGCATCGCGACGGCCGAAGGACTCGGAAGCTCATCCTGTTGGCGTTTCTCGCCATGGCGGTACTCGCCCTGCCGGCCGCGGCCCAGGACGGCAGCGTCTCGGGCACGGTCTACGACCGCGACGGCGGCGCCCTGCCGGGCGTCACCGTCAGCCTCCAGGACGCCGACGGCGGCGACACCGGCAAGAACGCGCAGACCGACGCCGCCGGCGCCTTCCGCATCGACGGCGTCGCCGACGGCAGCTATACGGCGACGGCCTCGCTCCAGGGCTTCCGGTCCGCCAGCGAAACGGTCGAGGTGTCGGGCGGCGCCGGTTCCGTCGAGTTCGCGCTCGGCCTCTCCGTCGTGGAGCAGATCGTCGTCCAAGGCGAGATCGGCGAAGAGAACGTCCTCAGGCGGCCGATGACCGTTACCGGCTTCAACGAGGGCATGGTCGTCGAGCTCGGCATGAACAACAACAACGACCTCGAAGCGCTCACGCCGGGCCTGCAGATCGGCCACCAGTCGCCCGACTCCGGCCACGGCAACCACCTCTACCTCCGCGGCATCGGCTCGCAGCGCAACCAGGAGTTCTTCCAGGCCACCGCGGTCGCCACCTACGTCGACGGCATCTACACGGACGAGCTCTACGCGCTCGAGCCCGGCAACCTGTTCGACGTCGAGAGCATGAACGTGGCGCGCGGCCCGCAGGGAACCACCGGCGGCCGCGCCGCGATCGCCGGCGCGATCAGCTTCAACACGATCAAGCCGACCGCCCAGTTCGACGTCAACGCCCTGGCCGAGTACACCGATCAGACCTCGCAGCGCGGCGACCTCGCCATCGGCGGACCGCTCGGCGACAGCCGGGTGAGTTGGCGCTTGACGGCGGGAAGCTGGCAGGGCGAGGGCGCGCAGCCCAACATCGGCCCCGGCGGCGACTACGACGAACCGGACAACGTCCACTGGGCGCCGCAGCTTCGCTATCTCGGCGAGACGGTCGACTTCAACCTCCGCTACGCCGGCCGCGAGGACAGCGGCGCGCCCCGCACCTCGGTCGAACTGACCGGCCGCGACGTGACGACCGAATGCCTGCTGACTGGCACCGACCCGGAGGGCAACCCGACCTGCCTGTTCCCGAATCCCTTCCTCGGCGCGGCGAACCAGGCGCCGTCGGTCAGGGACTGCGATCTCAGCGATCCGAACCGGCTCATCTGCCCCGGCGACGACCTGCGCAACGTGGTCGACTACAACACGCCGGGCAACGAGGACTCCGAACTCCAGATGGCCGTGGCCGACCTGAACGTCCGGCCCAGCCGCGGGCTCAGCCTGACCTACAAGGGCGGCTACCGGGAAACGACGGAGAACGCGCAGACCGACACCGACGGCACCTCGCGCGTCGGCGGCCCGAACGATCCGTTCCGCGACGCGAACGGTTACCCGTTCTCCGACACGATGACGAACTACTTCCGCTACTCGGAGCAGCTTTCGCACGAGTTGCGGCTGGCCTCGAGCTTCGCCGGCGACTTCCAGTTCGTTCTCGGCGCTTTCCAGCGCGACGGGGACGAGCCCTACGACGCGCGCTTCTTCGACTTCGCCAACCCCGCGTTCAACACGAACACGCTGGCGACCTGCCAGGCGCTGCTCCCGTTCTTCGGATTGCCTCTCCTGTCGGAGCACGGCACCACGTCGGCAGTTTCCGGTCAGGGCGTCTGGGCCTGCCCGGGCGAACTGCTCGACTGGTCGAACGCGGGCGCCATCGGCGCCTTCTCCGACGGCAACATGAACGGCCACTGGCTCGACTTCTACGGCCACTCGCAGTTCGAGACCCTGGCGTACTACGGCAACGTCGAGTACCAGGTCGGCGACAGGTGGACGCTGTTCGGCGGCATCCGCCACGACCAGGACATCAAGACCCACGTCCAGAACGACATCCGCATCGGCATCAACTTCGGCTTCGGGGTCGACCTGTGGATCTTCCGCAACGCCGCGGTGGAGGGCTTCGAGGGCAAGAACGACGCGGAGTGGAACCAGACCACCTGGAACGCGGGCGTCCAGTACTCGGCCAGTCCCGCCAGCATGTGGTACGGCCGAATCTCCAAGGGCGGCCGCCCCGGCGGCTTCGTCGGCTTCGGCAACCTGACCGAGGTGACCTTCGATTCGGAGGAACTCATCAACTACGAAACCGGCTGGAAGGGCCTGCTGGCCGACAACCGGCTGCAACTGGAAGCCTCCGTCTTCTACAACGACTACCAGGGCTACTGGATCAACTCCAGCCGCCTGCTGCCGGTTGAGCAGCGGATCCCCGGCGAGAGCATCTTCGAAGGCGAGATGAACACGATCGACGGAAGCTGGATCTCGGGGCTCGAGCTCAACGCGGCCTTCCGGGCCACCGACAACTTCACGATCCGCGGCTGGTACAACTACCTCGACTCGGCGATCGGAGACTTCGACACCACCTATTGTTGCGACCCCGCCGCGCCGACCGAGACGGTCGAGTTCCAGGACCGCGAGGGCAACACCTTCACGCAGGAGATCGCCAGCCTGACGAATTTCGGCGGCAACCGCATGCCGCTGCAGCCCAGGCACAAGTTCTCGCTGACCGCGATCTACGACCTCGGCAACCTCCGCCTGCTGGCCACCGCCGGCCACACGACGAAGAAGAACACGGACATCAGCAACCTGCCGAAGTACAAGATCCCCGAGTACACCCGCATCGACCTGCGGGCGATCTGGTTCACCGGGATCGAGGGCCTGCAGGTCCACGCCTTCGCCAAGAACGTCCTCGACGAGATCGCCGTGCAGCAATGGCGGCCGAACGAAGGCTACGGTTACGACACCGGCGTGATCCGTGGTTCGCTCACCGACCAGCGCGAGGTCGGCGTGATGGCGAGCTTCCGCCTCGGCGGCCGCAAGACCCTCTACGGCCTCGGCGGAGGAATGGGCCCGTCAGCCGGCGGGAAGTAGCCACCACACACCCTGGGTGCGCGGGTCTTCTGACCCGCTGCCGCCGAAGGCGGCGGACAGTATCGTCGCCGGCCTCCGGCGCGAACCAGCGATCTGAACGCCACATACTGGGTGCGCCGGCGTCCCCGCCGGCATCCGGCGCGAAGCGCCGGCTTCCGGACCTCTGCGGCGCTCGGTTTCGCTAACCTGCCCCGCGTGAAAGGCGCTCTATCCGGTTGGGCCGCCGTCCTCCTGCTCGCCAGCCTTCTCGCCGCGCCGCTCCAGGCGCAGCCGATCGAGGCCTCGAAGGGCGACGCGGCGGAGCTGATCGCGAGGATCGAGGCACCACGGGACGCGGGGTCGAGCGACGACTCCGGCAAGAGCCTCGCGGAGCTGATGGAGACGCACGGCATCCCGGCGCTGAGCGTCGCCGTCGTCGAGGACTACCGGCTGCACTGGGCCAGGGCCTGGGGCGTGGCGCACGAATCTACGGGTGCGCCCGCCGACACGGACACCCTCTTCCAGGCCGCCTCGATCAGCAAGCCGGTGTCGGCGATGGCGGTGCTCCGGGCGGTCCAGGACGGACTCTTCGACCTCGACGACGACATCAACTCGATTCTCCAATCCTGGCACCTCCGGGACGACGCGGAACTGCTCGCGGAGACACCGGTGACGGTGCGGATGCTGCTCAGCATGACGGCCGGCACCACCGTCTCGGGGTTTCCCGGCTACAAGCCCGACGCCGAGCTGCCGACCGTCGCCGAGGTCCTCGGCCGCAAGGACGAGGAAACGCCAGCGAACACCGACCCGGTCGTCGTCGGCTGGCAGCCCGGCAGCCGCTACGAGTACTCGGGAGGCGGCTCGACCATCCTGCAGCTTGCCCTGAGCGACGCCAAGGCTGAGCCGTTCGACCAGATCCTCCAGGAGACCGTCCTCGACCCGCTCGGCATGACCCGCAGTTGCTTCTGCCAGCCGCTACCGGAGGCACTCCACGGCAACGCGGCCCGGGCCGGCGGATCGGCGGCCAGGCCCGACGGGGACGGTGGGGCGCCCCGCGCACCCTGGCACGTCTACCCGGAACTCTACGCCGCGGGCCTGTGGACGACGCCGTCGGATCTGGCGAAGTTCCTGATCGAGGTCCAGCTTTCACTGGAAGGCCGCTCGAACCGCATCCTCACGACCGAGTCCACCCGCAAGATGGTGACGCCCGGAGGCGTGGGCCACTACGCTCTCGGCTTCACTACCGGTGCCGACACTCCGCATCGCCCGGCGCCGCCCGGAGAAGCGGACCGCCGTTTCGGACACACGGGCGGCAACTGGGGCTTCCGCGGGAACTTCGTCGGATCGCTCGAAGGAGGTAACGGCTATGTCATCCTGGCCAACAGCAGCGAAGCCAACCCGGTCGTCTTCGTCGAGTTGCCGACCAGAATCCGGGCCGCTTACGGCTGGGAGTAGCCGCCACTGGGTGCGCGGGTCTGCCATCCGCGCGCCCGATGACGGGCGCACGGACTGGGACGCCGGTGGTGCGGGGGCGCGCCACCAGGGTGCTGACCCGCTGCCGCCAAAGGCGGGCATCAGACCGCGCCGGCCGTCAGGCCGGCTCCTCTTTGCGGCCGCGGCGCTCTTGACCTTCGCCTGCGCCGCGCCCCCCTCCCCCGACACCACGTTGACCGAAACCCAGCAGCTCTTCCAGGCGCGCCTCGACGAACTCCGCGCCGACCTCGGCTTCATCGGCGCCACCGCCGCCTTCGTCCTCCCGGACGGCAGCGAAGGCGTCGCCGCGACCGGCTACGCCGACCCGGACAACGACCTGCCGATGGATCCTGCGCACCGCATGCCGGCCGGCAGCATCGGCAAGACGATCGCCGCCGCCACCGCGCTCAGCATGGTCAACGAGGGCCTGCTCGGCCTCGACGACTTGGCCTCCCGCTGGCTCGGCGACGAACCGTGGTGGACCCGCCTCCCCAACCACGAGACGATGACCCTCCGCCACCTGCTCAGCCACTCGAGCGGACTGACCGATCACGTCTACGACGAAGCCTGGCGCCGCGAGGCCCGGTCCCGCCGCGGCCCTGCCGGCGACCCCGACGCCTGGTTCGAGCCGCGGGATCTCGTCCAGTACGTCCTCGACAGGGCGCCCCTGTTCCCGGCCGGCGAAGGCTACGCCTACACCGACACCGGCTACCTCGTCGCGGGGCTCATCATGGAGGCGGCGTCCGGCGGCGCGTACTACGACGAGGCCAGGCACCGCGTCCTCGACCGCCACGACCTCCCCCGCACGGTGGAGCAGATCGGCCGCACATTTCCCGATCTCGCCCCCGGCCACGTCGGCGAGGACAACCCGTTCTCGCTTCCCGCCAAGACCGCCGAGGGCGACGTGATGGCCTTCAGTCCGCAGACCGAGTGGACCGGCGGCGGCTACGTCTCCAACTCACGCGACCTGGCCCGCTGGGCGAAGATTCTCTACGAGGAGCGTGCCCTCGACGGACCGTACCTGGAGGAGATGCTGAACTCCGGCTACCGCGGCGAAGACGCCGGCGCCACTTATGGCCTCGGCGTCTACCGTGCCGGGTCGCCCCACGGCGAACTCATCGGCCACGGCGGCTGGTTCCCCGGCTGGCGCTCGACGATGTACTACCACCGGGACTCCGGCATCGCCGTCGCTGTCCAGTTCAACCAGAACGACCTCGACTTCCGCAACCAGGTCCGCGACGTACTGTTCGCCGTCCTCCTCGGACGGCACTAACTGGGTGCGGGGGTCGATGCGCGGGTCGGTGCGCGGGTCTTCCGACCCGCTGCGGGCGGAGCCGCGGAGCGGCGCAGCCCGAACGAAGTAGCCGCCGGCCGGCGGCCGGCGACGATACTGTCCGCCGCCTACGGCGGCAGCGGGTCAGAAGACCCGCGCACCCAGTGGGCGGCGTCGTCGGCGGCTTCGAGAAAGCGGTCGATCTCCGCGTCGCCCATCGGGGTCGAGAGCGCGCCGAAGAGGCCCCGGGCGCCCATCAGCATGCCCCGGTTCAGCATCTCCAGGGCGATCTTCTGGATCCGCGGCGCGGCGGAACGGGCGGCGAATACGGCGCGGAAGTCCTTCGGCGGCTCGTTCCCCGGCACGACGGCGAAGAGCGAGCCGCGGCCGGTCGCGACCGCCTCGATGCCGTGCCGCCGGAGCACCTGCTGGAGTCCGTCGCGCACCCGGTCGCCGAGCCGGTCGAGCTCGTCGAAGACGTCCGGCGTCAGCCGCTTCATCGTCTCGTAGCCGGCGACCATCGTCACCGGATTGCCGTTGTAGGTGCCGCCGTGGTGGACGAGTTCGCCGTCGCGGTGGTCGAAGACCTTCATCACGTCCGCCTTGCCGGCCACCGCGCCGACGGGGAAGCCGCCGCCGATGATCTTGCCGAGCGAGACGAGGTCCGGTTCGATTCCGAAGCGGTGGCAGGCGCCGCGATAGTCGATACGGAACGAGAGCACCTCGTCCGCGATCAGGAGAGCGCCGCATTCGCGCGTCTTCGCCCGGATCGCCGCCACGAAGTCGGCCCTCGGCGGGATCAGTCCGAGCGCCGCGGGCAGCGGATCCAGCAGCACGGCGGCCAGGTCGTCGCCGTGCTCGTCGATCAGGGCGCCGCAGACCTCGATGTCGTTGAGCGGCAGCGTGACGACTTCCGTCTCCAGGCTCTTCGCCATGCTCGGTTCGAGCGTCGTCGCCGGCCGTTCCGACTCGCCCCAGTTCTTCGGCCGCGAACTGTCGGAAGCCTGCGCGTAGTCGTAGATGCCGTGGTAGCAGCCCTCGAACTTCGCGATCTTGCCGCGGCCCGTGGCGGCGCGCGCGGCCCGGATCGCCAGCAGCACGCCTTCGCTGCCGGAGTTCGCGAACCGCACCTGGTCGATGTACGGGATGCGCTCCACCAGCAGCTCGGCGAGGCGGATGTCGGTCTCGGTCGGCAGCGAGAACGCCGTGCCGCTCCCGATCGTCCGGGCGACCGCCTCCGTCACCCCGGGGTGCGAGTGCCCGAGGATCAGCGAGGTGTAGTTGTTGACGAAGTCGATCCGCTCCTGGCCTTCGACGTCCGTGACGATGCAGCCTCGCCCCGAGGCCGCGTAGATCGGGTACGGGTCCATCACCAGCGTGTGGCGGCTGTTGCCGCCGGGCATGACGTCGAGGGCGCGCTCGTAGAGCGAACGCGAGGCCGACTGCTCGCCGAGGTAGCGATCCGTGGAGCGGGGTTCGGCCGCGGCGGCGGGCCGGGTTTGCCGGTCCGTGATGTCGTTCACCCTACTCCCTCTCCCGTTGCGGTCGGCACCGAGTCGAATGCGGGGAGCGTACAGCAGGCGCCGGCGGGCGGGCCGCTTCGCTATTGTGCTGAGCCGTGCATGGAGCCTGTTCCGCCTCGACCGGCTCACGGACCCGCGCGGCCGCCGCGGGTCCGGTCGCGACGGCGCTGGCGATCCTCGGGGTACTGGGCTGCCTGAGCACGGCCGCCGTGCTCCCGGCCCAGGAAGGTCCGACGCACGCCATCGCCTACTTCGGCGAGCCGCGGTACGCGGCGGACATCCCGCACTTCCCCTACGTCAACCCGGACGCGCCGAAGGGCGGTGAGATGCGTACCTGGCTGCCGGGCACCTTCAACAACGTCCATCCCTACGCGGACATGGGGCGTACGCCGAGCTGGGCCAACTGGCGGGTCACGGTGATCACCTCCGATCGCCTGATGATGGGGTCGGAGGACGAGCTCTCGACGCTCTACTGCCTGCTCTGCGAGACGGTCGAGGTCGCCGCGGACTACAGTTGGGTGGCTTACGCGCTGCGATCCGAGGCGCGGTGGCACGACGGCGTGCCGGTCACCGTCGATGACGTCGTCTGGACGTTCGAGACCCTGAAGACAGACGGCCCGGTCAGCTTCAAGGCGGCCTGGCGGCACGTCGAGGGCATCGAGCGTCTCGGGGAGCGCTCCTTCCGCTTCCTGCTCGGCGCCGAGGGAAGAAGCCGCAGGGCGGTGATGGAGGCGTCCGCCTTCCTGCCGATGGCGAAGCACTACTGGCGGGACCGCGACTTCACGGCGACCAGCCTGGAGGGGCCGCTCGGCAACGGCGCCTACCGCGTCAAGGAAGTCGACCCCGGCCGGCGCCTGGTCTTCGAGCGCGTTCCGGACTACTGGGCGAAGGACCTCAACTTCAGGCGCGGCTACCACAACTTCGACCGCATCTCCGTCCTCTACTTCCGGGACATGAAGGCCGGCATCCAGGCCCTCAAGGCCCGCGTCGTCGACTACTTTCGCGACCAGGACGAGCGTGAGGTCGCCACCGCCTACGACTTCCCCGAGGTGGGCATGGGGCTCTTCAACAAGGAGACCTACCGGATGCGGATGACCTACGGGATGCACTGGTCGGTCGTCTTCAACACCCGCCGCCCGCCCTTCGAGGACATCCGCGTCCGCGAGGCGCTGACTCTGGCCTACAACTTCGACTGGGGCAACCGCGCCCTCCAGTACGGCGCGCTGCGGCGGAACACGACGTTCTTCCTGGGCTCGGAGATGGCGGCGCGCGGCCTGCCGTCGGCCGCGGAACTGGCGCTGCTCGAGCCGTTGCGGGAGCACGTCCCCGACCGCGTCTTCACGCACGAGTTCGCCCTTCCCGAAACCGACGGCTACGGCCGCAACCGGGAGGCGCTGCTGCGGGCGGGAGAGCTGCTCGACGAGGCCGGCTGGGTCCTCCGCGACATGAGGCGCGTCGACGAGGCGACCGGCGAACCGCTGCGGTTCGAGATCATGGTCATGCTCAGGGAACACGAACGGATGATGGTCCCCTTCGTCGAGAACCTGACGCGCCTCGGCATCGAAGCGACCGTCCGCCGGATGGAGTCGAACATCTTCACGAACCGGGCGCGCCAGTACGACTTCGACATGACGATGCAGAAGATTTACACCCACCCCATCCCGGCGCCGGGCGGCATGCGCAGCTACCTGCACTCCCGGAGCGTCGCCCCACCGAACCTGTTGAACTACGCGGGCATCGGGAACCCGGCGGTCGACGTCCTGGTGGAGAAGGTGATCGCGGCCGAGACGGAAGAGGAGATGAACGTCGCCGGCCGGGCGCTCGACCGGGTGCTTCTGTGGAGCTTCCACGTCATTCCCGAGGGCGCCCCCAAGGGCCGCCATCTCCTGTATTGGGATCGCTTCGGCCATCCGCCCCTGGGGCACGAGCACCTGAACTGGACCGGCTTCCCGCAGCTCTGGTGGTTCGACGCGGAGAAGAGCGCCCGGGTCGACGCCGCTTTGGGCGAGAGCAGGTAGTGGCTGTCCTGCGAACCCGGCGCCTGTCGGTGCGCGGGTCTGCCATCCGCGCGCCCGATGACGGGCGCGCGAACTGGGACGCTGGCGGCGCTGGGACGCGCCGCCAGGGTGCTGACCCGCTGCCGCCGAAGGCGGCTGGAAAGACGCGCCGGCCGGAGGCCGGCGACCTTTAGAGTGCTCCTCTACGTCCTGCGCCGGATCCTCCTCATGGTGCCGACCCTGGTCGGCGTGCTGCTGATCAACTTCGTCATCATCCAGGCGGCGCCCGGCGGCCCGGTCGACCAGGCGATCGCCCGGCTTCAGGGGACCGGCCTCGACGCGGGAGTCGGGCTGCTCGGCGGCGGTGCGGCCGACGCGACATTCGAGGCCGAACTCTCCGCCACCGGCGGCATCGACCCGGCGCTCATCGAGGAGCTCGAGCGGCAGTTCGGCTTCGACAAGCCGGCGCACGTCCGGTTCGGTCTCATGCTGCGCGACTACCTGCGCTTCGACCTGGGCGAGAGCTTCTACCAGGACGTGCCGGTCATCGACCTCGTCCTCGACCGGCTGCCGGTGTCGATGTCGCTGGGGCTGTGGACGCTGCTCATCGTCTACTCGGTTTCGATCCCGCTCGGCATCCGCAAGGCGACGGCCGACGGTTCTCCCTTCGACGTGTGGACCAGCGTCGTGATCCTCGTCGGCTACGCGATCCCCGGCTTCATCCTCGCCGTGCTGTTGATCGTGCTGTTCGCGCGCGGCGGGATGATCGAGTACTTCCCGCTGCGCGGCCTGGTGTCCGACGACTTTGCCGACCTCGGGACGTGGGCCCAGGTCAAGGACTACTTCTGGCACCTGGTGCTGCCGATCACGGCCCTGGTCGCCGGCAGCTTCGCGACGCTGACGACGCTGACGAAGAACTCGTTCCTCGACGAGATCAACAAGCAGTACGTGCTGACGGCCAAGGCCAAGGGTCTGAAGACGCGGCGCGTGCTCTACGGCCACGTGTTCCGCAACGCGATGCTGATCGTGATCGCCGGGTTCCCGCGGGCTCTCGTCGGCGCGCTGTTCACGGGCGTGCTGCTGGCGGAGATCATCTTCTCGCTGGACGGGCTGGGGCTGCTCGGCTTCGAGGCGATCGTCACCCGGGACTACCCGATCATCTTCGGAACGCTGTACATCTCGACGCTGCTGGCGCTGGTGCTGCAGCTTCTGACCGACATCACCTACACGCTGACCGATCCGCGGATCGACTTCGAGACTCGCGACGTATGAGCAGTTCGGAACCCCGTGGCGCGGAAGCCGGCGCTTTGCGCCGGATGCCGGCGGGAACCCGGGTGGCGCGATCCGCGCCACCCGCGAACCAGTCCGTGCGCCCGCCATCGGGCGCACGGATGGCACCCCGGCGCACCCAGTGAGCAGCCTCGGGCGCAGGAGATGGGCCGCCTTCAAGGCGAACCGCCGCGGCTGGTGGTCCTTGCGGATCTTCCTCGTCGTCTTCGGCGCCAGCCTCTTCGCCGAGGTGCTCGCCAACGACAAGCCGCTCGTCGTCCGCCACGAGGGCCGGTTCTACCTGCCGATCGTCGCGGCGTACGCGGAGACCGAGTTCGGCGGCGTGTTCGAGACGGAGGCGGACTACCGCGAGGAGTACGTCAAGGAGCTCGTACGGGACGGCGGCGGCTGGATGATCTGGCCGCCGATCCCCTACGCGCACGACACGATCGACTACGAACTGCCTGGTCCGGCCCCCTACCCGCCGTCGCGCCGGCACTGGCTGGGCACCGACGACGTCGGCAAGGACGTCCTCGCGGGCCTCATCTACGGCATCCGGCTGTCCTTCCTGTTCGGACTCGTGCTCACGGCCCTGAGCTCGATCGTCGGCGTGCTGGTGGGCGCGGTCCAGGGCTACCTGGGAGGCAAGGTGGACCTCTTCGGCCAGCGCCTGATCGAGATCTGGGCCGGGCTGCCGATCCTCTTCGTGCTGATCATCCTCTCCAGCATCGTCGAGTCGAACGTCTTCTGGCTGCTCGGCATCCTGGTCGCGTTCAGTTGGATGGCGCTCGTGGGCGTGGTGCGGGCCGAGGTGCTGCGCGCGCGCAACTTCCAGTATGTGACGGCCGCGCGGGCCCTGGGAGCGGGGGACCGGCGGATCGTCCGACGGCATGTCCTGCCCAACGCGATGGTCGCGACCTTCACCTTCCTGCCCTTCATCCTCACCGGCTCGATCACCCTGCTCACGTCGCTCGACTTCCTCGGCTTCGGCCTGCCCGCCGACGCGCCCTCGCTCGGCCGGCTGCTCGCCCAGGGCCGCGCCAACCTGCACGCCCCTTGGCTGGGTGTCATGTCCTTCTTTACGCTGGCGACGCTCTTGACGCTCGTCATCTTCATCGGCGAAGCGCTGCGCGACGCCTTCGATCCACGCCGCACTGGGATGCAGTCGTGAAGGAGCTCGGCTTCGCCTCGCGCGTGTTCCTCAGAAAGCCGGCGGGGACGCCGGCGCACCCAGTCTGCAACTCCGTCGACGACACACACTGGGTGCGCCGGCGTCCCCGCCGGCTTCTGAAAGGCGCGCCGCGAAGCGGCGACCATTTGGCTCCGTGACGCCCTTCCTCGAGATCGCCGACCTCGCCGTCGCCTTCGACGGCGTCCAGGTCGTCCACGGGCTCGACCTGCGCCTCCACCGGGGCGAGTCGGTCGCCCTGGTCGGCGAGTCCGGCTCGGGCAAGTCGGTCACAGCGCTGTCGGTCCTTCAACTGCTTTCGTATCCCCGCGCCTCGCATCCGACCGGTTCGATCCTCGTGGACGGCGAAGAAGTCATGGGCGCCGGCGAGCAGGAGATGCGCGCCATCCGCGGCAGCCGGATCTCGATGGTCTTCCAGGAGCCGATGACCTCGCTCAATCCGCTCCACACGATCCAGAAGCAGGTCGAGGAGGTGCTCGCCCTGCACGCGAATCGCCCTGCACGCCGGACTGCGCGGCGCCGCCGCCCGCGAGCGGACAGTCGAGCTGCTCGAACTCGTCGGCCTGCAAGAGGCGCGCGAACGGCTGAAGTCCTATCCGCATCAGCTCTCCGGCGGCCAGCGCCAGCGCGTGATGATCGCGATGGCGATCGCCAACGAGCCCGACCTGCTGATCGCCGACGAGCCGACGACCGCGCTCGACGTCACCGTCCAGGCCCAGATCCTCGCGCTGATCAAGGAGCTGCAGGAGCGGCTCGGGATGGCGCTGCTGCTGATCACCCACGATCTCGGGATCGTCCGCGCGATGGCCGACCGCGTCTACGTGATGGAGCAGGGGCACGTCGTCGAGGAGGGCGAGACGTCCGAGGTCTTCGTGCGGCCGGCGCATCCCTATACGCGCAAGCTGATCGACGCCGAGCCGCGGGGTGCCTGCCCGATCCCGGAAGACGAAGCGCCGCCGCTGGTCGAGACGAAGGACGTGACCGTGGAGTTCCCGCTGCGAGGCTGGCCGCGGAAGCGCTCGCTCGTCGCCGTCGACGACGTCTCGCTCCGGGTCCGCCAGGGACACAGCCTCGGCGTCGTCGGCGAGTCGGGCAGCGGCAAGACGACCCTCGCCATGGCGATCGTACGCCTGCTCCAGAGCCGCGGCGAGATCGTCTTCGATGGCCGGTCGATCGACGGTCTGGGCTTCAGGCAGCTCAAGCCGCTGCGCAGGTCGATGCAGATCGTCTTCCAGGACCCGTACGGCAGCCTGTCGCCGCGCCTGACCGTCGAGGAGATCGTCTCCGAGGGGCTGGTCATCCACGAGCCGGCCATGAGCGCGGGCGAACGCCGCGACCGGGTCGCCGAAGTCCTGACCGAAGTCGGCCTCGAACCGGAGATCGCGCGCCGCTACCCGCACGAGTTCTCCGGCGGCCAGCGCCAGCGCATCGCGGTCGCCCGCGCGATGATCCTCCGGCCCCGCTTCGTCGTCCTCGACGAACCGACGTCCTCGCTCGACATGACGGTCCAGGCGCAGATCGTGGAGCTGTTGCTCGATCTCCAGCAGCGCCACGGCCTGACCTACCTCTTCATCAGCCACGACCTGAAGGTCGTGCGCGCCCTCTGCGACGAGATCGCGGTGATGAAGGACGGCCGTATCGTCGAGCAGGGTCCGGCCGGCCAACTCTTCGATGCGCCGCGCGAGTCCTACACGCGTGCCCTCATGAACGCAGCGCTTTGATGGAGCCACCCAGGATGAAAGCCGCACCCTCGATCCTGATCGCCGCCGTCACCGTCGTCGGCGCAGGCGCCACCACGTTCGGGCAATCCGCCGCGCCGCCCTCGCCCGACCCCGCGCGCCAGTGGAACCAGTTCCGGGGTCCCACCGGCGACGGCCGCACCCCCGCGATCGACGTGCCGATCGTCTTCGGTGAAGGCCAACTCGTGCGCTGGAAGACGCCCATCCACGACGAGGGCTGGTCCTCTCCCGTGGTTTGGGGCGAGCAGGTCTGGGTGACGACCGCTCGCGAGGACGGCACCGAGTTGTTCGCGGTCGCGGTCGACCTGGAGAGCGGAGAGATCGTGCACGACATCAAGGTCTTCGACGTCGCCAACCCCCAGGTCGCCTGGGACGGCCACAACACCCACGCGACGCCGACGCCGGTGATCGAGGAAGGCCGCATCTACGTCCACTTCGGCAGCTACGGCACGGCCGTGCTCGACACGCGGACCGGCGAGAAGTTGTGGGAGAGGCGGGATTTGAACACCGACCACCGGGTGCGGCCGGCCTCGTCGCCCGTGCTCTCGGGCGACTCGCTGTTCCTCGCCTACGACGGTGTGGACCGGCAGTTCGCCGCGGCACTCGACACGCGCACCGGCGAGACCCTCTGGCTCCGGAACCGCGAGGTCGCGACCGATTTCGGGGAGAAGCTCCGCGCGAAGGGGATCACGGATATCGAGAGCGTGCTGGCCGCGAAGCCGAACGACAACCGCAAGGCGTACGCCACCTCGACGCTGATCGAACACGAAGGCCAGCGGCAGCTCATCAGCCCGGCCTCGGAGGTCACGTTCGCCTACGACCCCGAAACCGGCGACGAACTGTGGCGCGTGGTCCACGAGGGCTGGGGTTGGAACCTGGCCTGTCGGCCGGTGTACGCGCATGGCCTCGTCTACTTCACCCAGGGGGTCTCCCGTTTGCTCGTGGCGGTGGACCCCGGCGGTTCCGGCGATGTCACCGACACGCACGTCGCCTGGAGCGAGTCGCGCGGCACTCCGGAGATCCCCTCGCCGATCATTGTGGACGACCTGCTCTACATGGTCTCCGACACGGGCGGCGTGGTGGCGGCTCTTGACGCGACGACGGGGGAGCGTGTGTGGCGGGCACGCCTCCCCTCCGGAGGCGACCACTGGGCCTCGCCCGTGGCCGCCGAGGGCCGGATCTACCTCACGAGCCGCGACGGCACGGTGTCGGTGATCTCGGCGTCGCGGGAGTTCGGGGTTCTGGCGGAGAACGAGTTCGACGAGAGTCTCACCGCGTCGCCCGCCGTTGTCGATGGCGCGATCATCCTGCGCTCCGAAGGACATCTGTACCGGATCTCCGGCTAGCGGGAAGGTGCGAGCCCGGCGAACCGTGTCGGGTGGCCACGGCTCCCTGTAATCGGCCTGTATTCATGACCTGGACGACGATCTCCTCGGCGCACGGGCCGGCCGAGAGGATCCGGCAGCGTCAGGGCTTAGGCGCCGCGGTCGCGATCCCAGGCGAGGCGGCCGGCGACGAAGGCGGCGCGCACCGCCCGGTCGTCGCCGAGGAGGGCGAGCGCGTAGAGCGTGTCCTCGACGTTCCCGGACAGGGCGAGGCGATCCCGCATCACCGGCGTCGCGGCGGGATCGAGCACCACGATGTCCGCCCAGCGGCCGGGTTCGAGGCAGCCGATCTCCTCGTCGAGGCCGAGCAGCCTGGCGTTGCCCCGGGTGACGGAGTGGAAGAGGTCGTGGGCGCCGAGATGGACGCCCCGGAGCAGCGCGGCCTGGTAGGCGCCGGCGAGCGTGTGGAGCATCGAGTAGCCGGTGCCGGCGCCGACGTCGCTTCCCACCGCGATGCCGACCGGACGCTCCGGCCGCTCGAGCATGCTCCGGTCAAAGACGCCCGAGCCCAGGAAGGAGTTCGCGGTCGGGCAGTGAACCACCGTCGATCCGGTGTCGTGGAGCCGCTGGCATTCCCGTTCGGACAGATGGACCCCGTGCGCGAGGACGGTGCGGGGCCCCAGCAGCCCCGCCCGGTCGTACACGTCCGTGTAGTCGAGCGCCCGCGGGAAGAGCTCGCGCACGCGGGCGATCTCGGCCCGGCTCTCGCCGAGATGCGTCTGCACCAGGAGGTCGGGGCGAGCGGCCGCGAGTTCGCCCGCGAGGCGGAGCTGCCGGTCGCTGGAGGTGATGGCGAAGCGAACCGTGATCGCGTAGCGCAACCGGCCCCGAAGATGCCAGCGGGCGGCGAGCGCCTCGCTGGCGGCGACGCCGGTTTCGGGGTCGTCGCGGAGGCCTGCGGGCGCGTTGCGGTCCATCATCGTCTTGCCGGTCGCGATGGCCATGCCCCGCGCTTCGGCGGCGGCGAACAGGGCCTCGGCGGCCTGCTCGTGGACCGAGGAGAAGACGACCGCGGCGGTGGTTCCGTGCTGGACGAGCCGCTCAAGGAATACGTCGGCCGCGGCCTCGGCGCGGGCCGGGTCGCCGTAACGGAGTTCCTCGGGCCAGGTGAAGCGGTCGAGCCAGTCCAGCAGGTCCCGGCCGGGCGCGGCCAGCATCCGGTACTGGGGGAAGTGGATGTGGGCGTCGATGAAGCCCGGGAGAACGAGCGCGTCGCCGTAGTCGGTCCGGGGGAGCCGCCGGTAGCGCGCTGGCAACTCCGCAGCGTCGCCGCAAAACGCGATGCGGCCCTCCCCGTCGACCGCGACGGCGCCCCGCGGGTGGAAGCGGACCGCCTCCTCCAGGCTCGCGGCCGCCGGGTCGGCGCGGTAGGTGAGGACCGTGCCGCGGATCGTCCGCCCGCTGCGCGTCACCCCGGGATCAGGCGACGAGTCACGTCGAGGAACGCGTCCGTGTCCATCTCGGCCTCCAGGGCGGAGAGCTTCCGTCCCCGCTGGCGCATCGCCTCGCGCAGCAGCGATTCGGTATCGGCGTCAAGGGTGACAGTCGTTCGCATGGAAGGCACCATGATGCTTCCAGTTGGTGCTGTCAAGCGTTCAACGCCGGCCGCCGCGCCGCTGGGTGCGCGGGTCTTCCGACCCGCTTGCCGCCGAAGGCGGCCTGAGAATCGTCGCCGGCCTTCGGCCGGCGGCCTTGTTCCCCGGGTTTCGCCGCTTCGCGGCTTCGCCCGGATGCGGGTCAGAAGACCCGCGCACCCAGTGGCGGGTCGGAAGACCCGCGCACCCGGCGCCGCGGCGACATCGGCCTGTATCCATCCCGTTGGATCCCGGCGCTTCTTCCGTGGCTCGGTAAGGGGCTGTGCTAGCTTGCCAACAGCGTCTCAAGTCGGCTGTCCGCGAGACAGTTCCCCCACGAGCCGATCAGCACTCCGGTTCTCGTCGAGTGCCGGGTGCTTGAACCCATAACTTCTTCCCAGGGGGAGATCGCGCCATGAGAAAGCGACTCGCGAACAGTTTGACGGCAGCCGGAATCGCGGCCTTGGCTGTCCTCGTCTGCGCCGGGGCCGCCTGGGCGCAGAACGGACCGTCCGTCCAGGGGACGATCACCGAGAAGGAATCCGGAGCCCTGCTCCCGGGCGCGGAAGTGTCCCTCAGAGACACTCCCTATCGCGCCCTGTCGGGCAGCGACGGCCGCTACCGGCTCGACGGCGTGCCCGCGGGCGACTACACGCTCAACGTGAACTACGTCGGCTTCGAGGACTTCGAGGCCAGCGTCACGGTCGCGGCCGGGGAGACCGTCTCCCTAGTGATCGAGCTCGACGCCCGCTACGAGTTCGCCGACGAGATCGTCGTCCAGGCGGTCCGGTTCGGGCAGAGCAAGGCGCTGAACGAGCAGAAGCAGGCCATCAACATCAAGACCGTTCTCTCCGAAGAGCAGATCCAGAGCTTCCCGGACCTGAACACGGCGGAAGTCCTGCAGCGCGTCAGCGGCGTCGCCATTCAGCGCGACAACGGCGAAGGCCGCTTCGTCTCCATGCGCGGCACACCGTCGGCGATGACGAACATCACGATCAACGGTCAGCAGGTGGCGTACTCGAACAGTGCGAATCGCATGGTCGAGCTCGACGTCATCTCGGCCGCCCAGTTGACCGGCATCGAGGTGACCAAGGTTCTGACGCCGGACATGGACGCCGACTCGGTCGGCGGGGCGGTCAACCTGAAGACGCGGAGCGCGTTCGACCAGCCGGACGGCGTGACCAACTTCACGCTGGGCTTCGGCGACAACTCGATCGCCGACGGCACGCACTCGCGCTCGGCGTTCAACTACTCGACCGTGGGGGGCGCGAACGACAACCTCGGGTTCTCGATCGGCGTCAACTTCGCGCGCACGGCGGCCGAACGCCACAACAACGAGCACAAATGGGGGAGCGAGGACACCGTCGGCGGCGTCGAGATCCCCTACGCCCTGACCAACACGGAGGCGCAGTTCTCGGCCAACGACCGCGACCGCTTCGGCGCCAACGCGCGCCTCGAGGTGCGGATCAACGACAACCACAAGCTCGACTTCGCCGTGGTGCAGAACTACCGCGAAGACGACCAGGACCGCCAGATCACGCGGATTCGCTGGGACAAGGGCGACTACATCAGCCCGACGGAGGTCGAGGGCTTGCGGCTGGTGAAGTCGCTGCACGACCGGCTCGAGGAGCAGGAGATCACGGCCTACAGCGTGAGCGGGGAGCACCGTTTGGGGCTGTCCGTGCTCGACTTCAGCCTGTCGACGAGTTCCGCCTTCACCAAGAAGCCGGAAGGGCAGCTCAAGCCGGAGTTCCAGGCCCGCGGGTTCGACCTGAACGTGACCGACATCGGCAGCAAGGCGCCGGGTTGGGATTCGACCAGGCAGGACATTCACGACAGCGGCGTCTTCGAGATCGACGCCGTGGACGAGAAGTTCGAGAACACGACCAGCACGATCGACACCGCCAAGGTGGACCTCACCCGGCCGATGCAGTGGGGCAGCGATACCGGCGAGTTCAAGCTGGGCGTGAAGGTCCGCGCGCTGCAGAAGGATCGCGCCGACCTCCGCTCGAAGTGGAAGTGGAAGGGCGACGACCTGTTCCTCGACCAGTTCGAGGCCGGGGGTACGAACATGACCGAGGGCGGCTACAACCTCGGCCAGCAGTACAACCGCTCGGGTTTCCGCTCCTTCTTCTATGGCAACCAGGGCCCGAACGGGTTCGTCGAGGAAGTGCGCAACGACGTCAATCTGGGCGAGCCGTACAACGCCGAGGAGGACATCAACAGCGTCTACGCGATGACCACCCAGGAGTACGGAAAGCTGACTATGCTGCTGGGCGTGCGGGCCGAGTTCAACGACCTCGACTACACGGCGGCCAACCTCGTGGTCAACGACGACGACGTGCTCAGGAACACGCAGGAAAGCGTGTCGCGGTCGTACGACTTCGTCTATCCCAACCTGCAGTTCCGCTACGCCGTGTCGGACGAGACCCTCGTGCGAGCCGCGTTCACGCGCAGCATGGCACGGCCGAACTTCTGGGATTCGATGCCGTTCTCGTACACCCACACGGACGACGAGGAGATCATCCGCGGCAATCCGTATCTCGATCCGGCGCTGGCCAACAACGTCGACTTCCTGGTCGAGCGGTTCTTCGACAACGTCGGCATCGTCTCCGGCGGCGTGTTCTTCAAGAGCGTCGACGACTTCAACTTCGTCACCGCGACGACGCAGCGCGGCGGCGAGTTCGACGGCTTCGACGTGGAGGAACCGGTCAATGGCGGCAGCGCGGACCTGATGGGCATCGAGGTCGCCTGGCAGCAGCACTGGGATTCGGGTTTCGGCATCTACGCGAACTACACGTACACCGACGTGATGAGCATCGACCTGGGCGAACAGACCGACCGGGACGACATCGACGTGCTGCCGGAACAAAGGGAGAACGTGGGCAACCTGGCGCTCATCTACGAGAAGAACCGGATCCTGACCCGGCTCGCCCTCAACATGAGCGACCGGTGGCTGAGCGAAGTGGGCGACGAGGCCGGCACGGACGAGTGGGCGGATTCGGCGATGTACCTCGACTACTCGTTCACCTATCTCTTCGACAACGGTCTCGAGCTGTTCCTGCAGGCCAACAACCTGACGGAAGAGATCGTCTACCTCTACCGGGGCATCGCGAGCCGGGCTTCCCAGCAGGACATCACGGGCCGGACCTTCAACGCAGGCATGCGCTGGTCGTTCTAGGAGGGGCCAGGGAGTGGACACCCCCTCCCTCCACATCGTCGACTACCTGATCGTCGGGGCGAGCCTCGTCCTGTCGGTCGGGGTCGGCGTCCGCTTTGCGAAGGCCCAATCGACAACCTCGAAGTACTTCGCCGCCGGCCGCAACGTGCCGGTGTGGGCCATCGGCCTGTCGATCTTCGCGACGCTGATCAGCAGCCTCACCTTCCTGGCCTACCCGGGCGACGGCTTCGCCGGCGACTGGGTGCGCCTGGTGCAGGGCCTGATGGTGCCGATCGTCGTGCTGCTCGGCATCGGCTTCATCGTGCCGATGTACCGCAAGGTCATCGGCCTCAGCGCCTACGAGTACTTCGAGCGCCGCTTCGGCTACCTGGCCCGGCTCTACGCCTCGCTGGCCTTTGTGCTGGCGCAGTTCGCCGGCATGGGCTCGGTCTTCTTCCTGCTGGCGCTGGCGGTCTCCAGCATGACCGGCATCGGCGTCGTGACGGTGGTCGTCGTGCTCGGCCTGGTTGTCACCGTCCTGACGCTCCTCGGCGGGATGGAGGCCGTCATCTGGCTCGACGTGATCCAGGGGGTGCTGCTCATCCTGGGCGGCCTCGTCACCCTGCTCGTCATCGCGGTCAAGCTCGACGGCGGCCTGGGCCAGGTGTTCACCGTCGCGGCCGCCGAGAACAAGGTGAGCCTCGGCTCGTTCGACTGGAACCTGGCCGAGCTGACCTTCTGGGTGATGGCGATCAACGGCATCTTCTACGCCGTCCAGAAGTACGGCACGGACCAGACGATGGTGCAGCGCTACCTGACCGCCCGGTCGGACCGGGAGGCGATCCGGGCGTCGATCGGCGGCGTGCTGATGGTGGTGCCGGTGTGGGTGCTGTTCATGTTCATCGGCACCGCGCTCTACGCCTTCTACCAGGGCCAGGCGTCGCTGCCGGACGGCCTGCGGGCCGACGCCGTGTTCCCGCACTTCATCCTGAACGAGATGCCGGTCGGCGTCGTCGGGCTGATCATCGCGGCGCTGCTGGCGGCCGCGATCTCGTCGCTCGACTCGGACCTCAACTGCCTGGCGGCCGTCGCCGTCGACGACTACTACAAGAAGCTGCGGCCGCGGAGCACCGAGCTGCAGCGGGTGCGCGTGGGGAAGATCGTCGTCACGCTGTCGGGCATCGGCTCGATCGTCGTCGCGCTGATCTACGTCGCCGTCGGCGACGCGGGCGTGCTGGCGACCGTGTTCGCCCTCTACGCGATCTTCTCGGGCGGCATCGCCGGGATGTTCCTGCTCGGCATCTTCGTGCCGCGCGTCAACAAGGAGGGCCTCTACGTCGGCATCGGCGTCTGCGTGCTGTTCACCGCCGCCGCCCTGCTCACCTCGACCGAGTTCAGCCTCGGCGGCGAGCCGCGCATCTGGCTGGATTTGGGCCCGCTCAACTACACGCAGCACAACTACATGCTCGGCGTGTACAGCCACATCGTGCTGTTCGGTGTCGCCTGGGCGGCGAGTTGCTTCTTCCCCGCGCGGGACGTGGATCGGAACCTGACCTATGCTGGCTGGAAAGATCGGAAGCGAAGCGAGGCTTGAGGAGGTGACGAGGTGAAGCAGCAGTGGTGCTCTGGGTGCGCGGGTCTTCTGACCCGCTTGCCGCCGAAGGCGGCAGCAAAATCGCCGCCGGCGAAGCCGGCGACCGCATTCCCTGGGCTGCGCCGCTTCGCGGCTTCGCCCAGAGGCGGGTCAGAAGACCCGCGCACCCAGAGATACGGCATCGGCTTGGCGGCACTCCTCCTCCTCGCCGCCTGCGCCGCTCCTGACGCCACACCGCCCACCACCGACACCAACACCCCCTGGAACGTAGTCCTCTTCCTCGCCGACGACCTCGCCTGGAACCAGGTCGGCTACCACGGCACGACCTTCTACGAAACGCCGACCATCGACGCCGTCGCCGCCGCCGGCATGACCTTCTCGAACGCCTACTCGGCCAACCCCGTCTGCTCGCCGACCCGCGCCAGCCTGATGACCGGCAAGAACCCGGCGCGTCTCCAGATCACCGACTACATCCCCGGCAGCCCGTACCCGTACGCGCGCCTCCTGCGCCCGGCGGAGGTCCCCGGCCTGCCGCTCGAAGAGGTAACGCTCGCCGAGCTCTTCAAGTCCCGGGGCTACGCCACCGGCCACTTCGGCAAGTGGCACCTCAACGTCGACAAGGAGTACGTGCCCGGCCGGCCGATGGACCCGGCTTCCCAGGGCTTCGACGACATCCTGACCACCGTCAAGCCGGAGTACGAGGACGACCCGCTCGCCGACGCCCACCACGCCCGCGAGATCACGGACCGGTCGCTCGCCTTCCTCGACGCGAACCGGGACAACCCGTTCTTCCTCTACGTCACCCACCACGTCGTCCACCGACCGCTGCTGGAGGACCCGAAGCTGATCGCCAAGTACGAGGCGAAGCCCGGCGCCGACGACCCGGTCAACAACTCGATCATGGGCGCGATGATCGAGACGATGGACACCGGCTTCGGGCAGATCCTCGACCGCATCGAGGAGCACGGCCTGACCGAGCGGACGATCGTCATCTTCTACTCCGACAACGGCGGCTTCGAGCAGCTCCAGGCGCAGGACCCCTTCCGCGGCGGCAAGGCGATGATCTGGGAAGGCGGCATCCGCGTGCCGCTGGCCGTCAAGTGGCCGGGCGTGGTCGAGCCCGGCAGCGCCAGCGACGAACTGATCACCTCGGACGACTTCTTCGCGACGATCGCCGGCATCCTCGGCGTCGACGAACTCCCCGCCGACATCGACGGCGTGAGCCTCCTGCCGGTGCTCGACGGGACCGGCTCGCTCGACCGCGACACCCTCTACTTCCACTACCCGCACTACCACCACCTCGGCTACATGCCCGCCGGCGCGATCCGGCAAGGCGACTACAAGCTGATCGAGTGGTTCGAAGGCACGATCGCCGGGGTGGGCCCCGCCGTCAGCCTCTTCAACCTGGCAAAGGACCCCGGCGAGACGACCAACCTGGCCGCCGAGAAACCCGAGCTGGCTGACAGCCTGCTCCAGCAACTCGCCGCCTGGCGCCAGGAGATCGGCGCCGACGAGATGACCGTCAACCCCGGCTACGAGGAAGCCCGCCACGACTGGCGCTTCGTCGACGAACACGGAGGCGACGCCAGATGAAGAACGCTGGGTGCGCGGGTCTTCCGACCCGCACTGGGTGCGCGGGTCTTCCGACCCGCACTGGGTGCGCGGGTCTTCTGACCCGCATGCCGCCGGAGGCGGCAAGGAACATTGTCGCCGGCCCTTGGCCGGCGGCCGCTCTTCCCGGGCTACGCCGCTCCGCGGCTTCGCCCCCATGCGGGTCGGAAGACCCGCGCACCCAGGGAACAGCCGTCGGCATGGGCAGGTTCGCTGCCTGAGTTGAGGAACCGGGAGCCGCATGACCACTCTCAACCGCCGCGATGCTCTTCTCGCCGCCCTCGGCCTCGGCGCCGCCGGTGCCGCCCGTCCCCTGCGCGCCCTGCGGCGACAACCCCAACAACACGGCCCCCTAGAACGCACCTTCGAAGACGCCAAGCCCCTCAACCTCCGCATCACCGACCTCCGCACCTTCCTCGTCGACGCCGGCAACGACGAGAACTTCGTCTTCGTCAAGCTCTACACCAACCAGGGCATCACCGGCCTCGGCGAAGGCACCCTCGCCAACAAGGGCGAGGTCGTCGCCGCCGCCATCGAGAACCACAAGCGCTACCTCGTCGGCAAGGATCCGACCGAGATCGAGCGCCACTGGCGCGGCATGTTCATCGGCCCGCGCTACCGCGGCGGCCCGGTCCTCATGTCGGCGCTCTCCGCGGTCGAGATAGCCATGTGGGACATCCTCGGGCAGGCCCTCGGCCAGCCGATCTGGCAGCTCCTCGGCGGCAAGGCCCGCGACAGGGTGCGGCTCTACTGCCACGAGGGCTACCTCGAACGGATCGGCCACCGCCAGAAGCGCCGCGCCGCCGACTACGAGGAGGAGCTCGACCTCTGGCGCCAGAAGAAGGAGGACGGCTGGACCTGCGTCAAGGGCGGCTTCTACCCGGGCGGCCGGCCCATCGACCACCGCGTGTCGATCCGCCGCGGCGTCGAGCACCTCGCCCGGGTGCGCGAGATCGTCGGGCCGGACTTCGACATCATCGTCGAGGCGCACGGCAAGCCGACGCCGCTCTCCGCCGTCGAGTTCTGCAACCGGGTGGAGGAGTACCGGCCGTTCTGGGTCGAGGAGGTCACCCAGCTCGAGAACGAGGCGATCGAGGAGGTCCGCCAGATCCGCGCCCAGACCCGCGTGCCGCTGGCGACCGGCGAGCGCCTCACCTCCCGCTACCACTTCGCGCCGCTGTGCTCGGAGCGGCTCGTCGACGTGATCATGCCGGACGTCGTCCACGTCGGCGGCATCTCCGAGCTGCGCAAGATCGCGATCATGGCCGAGGGCTTCCGTGTCGACGTGTCGCCGCACAACCCGCAGAGCGAGGTCGGCACCCTTGCCTCCATGCACGTCTGCGCCTGCACCCCGAACTGCACCATCCTCGAAATCGGCAGCGGCCAGGACCCGTTCTGGCAGGACCTCTTCCACGGCGGCCACTTCTGCTACGAACGCGGCTTCGCCAAGCTCCCCAGCCGCCCCGGCCTCGGCATCGACCTCGACGAGGAAGTCGCCGCGAAGTTCCCGTACGAGCCGAAGAACTGGAGCACGTTGACCACCGAAGATGGCGCGTTCGTGGATCGATAACGCTGGGTGCGCACCCAGAGCAACGGCGTCGTCGTGGTGTACCGCTCTGCTGTGGGCCGCCACCCTCGGCTGCACCGCGCCGGCCGCCGACCGCACCGCCGAACTCGCCGCTCGCGAAGCCGGCAACCCCGGCGGCGAGAACTTCGGCGAGTTCGGCCCGCCGGACGCCTACGAAGGCGACTCCCCGCACCCCTTCTACGGCGCCGAGAACGAGTGGAGCCGCCGCATGTTCGACGAGCGCTCCGCCGACCTCTACTACAAGCGCCGCGGCCAGCGGCAACTGCTCGAGATCCTCGACGGCAACCCAACCCGCGCGATCGAGTTGGCCGACGCCCGGCTCGCCGCGCACATGTTTGACGCCGAGTCGCTGTTCATCAAGGCAGTCGCGCGGGCTCAACTCGGCCGGATCGAGCAGGCCGAGGACGCGATGCTCAGCGCGATCGCTTTCGGCATGCCCGCCGGCCGTTTTCTCGCCGGACCGCGCGAGTTGCTCGAACCGCTCGCCGCGACCGAGACCTTCACGGCGCACGCGGCCCGCCCGAGGAACGCGATCGTCCACGGCCCCATGCTGGGCGCCGTCACCGACACCAGCGCCAGCGTCTGGATCCGCACCGCCGTGGCGAGCGGCTTCGAAGTCGTCGCGACCGCCGGGAACGAACGGCACGTCGCCTCCGGCGCCACCGCCGCCGACCGCGACTACACCGGCACGGCGACGCTCCGCGGCCTCTCGCCGGACACGACCTACAGCTACCAGGTCCTCGTCGCCGCGACCCCGGAACCGCCTCCGCCGTCGCAGCCGCCCGACAGCAACGCACGCACACCTTCGCCGCGGCCGGCAACGGACGGCGCCTCCCGGCCGCCGTCCCAACCGCCGAGCTACACCCTCCGCACCTCCCCGCCCCCCGGCGCCCCCGGCACCGTGACCATCGCCTTCGGCGGTTGCGCCGGCTACACGCCGCAGAACGAACGGATGTGGGACACGATCGCCGCCCACGGCCCGCGGGCGCTGCTCCTGCTCGGCGACAACGTCTACATCGACCTGCCGGAGCAGCCCGGCCCGTTCCACGACTACGCCTACTACCAGCGCCAGTCGCGCCCCGAGTTCCGGCGCCTGGTGAGCGCGACTCCGGTCTACGCCGTCTGGGACGACCACGACGCGGCCTTCGACGACATCTGGCTCGGTCCCTACGTCGACCGCCCGGCCTGGAAGCTGCCGATGGTCGAGCACTTCCGCCGCAACTGGAACAACCCGGCTTCCGGGTCGGCGTCGCACCCCGGCGTCTGGTTCCGGTTCTCGCTCGGCGACGTCGACTTCTTCCTGCTCGACGGCCGCACCTACCGGACGAACCCCTTCGTCGAAGAGCGTACCATGCTCGGCCCGGTGCAGAAGGCCTGGCTGCTCGACGGGCTGCGCGCCTCCGAGGCCACGTTCAAGGTGATCGCCAGCCCGGTCGCCTGGGCCGACGGCGCCAAGCCCGGCAGCCGCGACACCTGGTCGGGGTTCCCGGAGGAGCGGGAGGAGATCTTCCGTTTCGTCGAGGAGAACGACGTGACCGGCGTGGTGCTGCTCTCGTCCGACCGGCACCGGTCCGAGGCATGGGTGATCGAGCGCGAGAGCGGCTATGCGTTCCACGACCTCCTGAGCGGGCAGTTGACGAATATCCACACGCATCCGATCGAGCCGGGCGCGCTGTTCAGTTACAACCTGAAGGACTCGTTCGGCTTGCTGACGTTCGAGACGGTGGGTGAGGATCCGCGGGTGACTTACCGGATCTACTCGATCGACGATGAGTTGGTGGAGACTCTGGTGATTCCGCACGCCGACCTCGCCGTCACCGGTGAAGAAGGGAAGCAGTAATGAGCCGCGCCGCGGGTACCGTCGTACCTCTGGGTGCGCGGGTCTTCCGACCCGCCTGCCGGACGGAGCCGCGGAGCGGCGTAGGCCGGCGAAGAAATGGTCGCCGGCTTCGCCGGCGGCGATTCAAAGCCGCCTTCGGCGGCAGCGGGTCAGAAGACCCGCGCACCCAGAGCACCGTCGTTGCAGTCGCCCTACTTCTTCTCCTTGTCGTCACGGCCTGCGCCCCACCTCCCGACGACGCCAGGACCAGCGCAGTCGAAGCCACCGCCCTCTGGCTGTTCGACGAACCCGCCGGCCTCTACCCGAGCCACACGCTCGACGACATGTCGGACAACGACATGGTCCTCACTCTCGGCCTCGGCGCCCAGGTCGCTCCGGGCCGCTACGGCAACGCCCTGCTGCTCGCCCCGCTCGACCCGCCGCTCGAAGTGCCCCCGGCTGAAGAGAAGCCGGTCGAGTTCGGGATGGCTCGCCTGCCGACGCCCGAAGGACGCACCGTCGAGCCGCTGAGCTGGTTCACCGCCCACTTCGCGGCGCTGATGACGTCCGGCGAGAACCATCTCCGTAAACAGGTCGGCCACAAGAACCCGACGACCCGCGCGCTCAACATCGGCGACTTCGACTGGACGGTCGAGTTCTGGCACTCGCCGGGCGATGCCGCCGCGCCCGCCGACGCCCCGACCACAGGAGACGCACCGGCCGCGACCGAAGGCGTCGTCTTCGAGATAGGCACCGGCCCCCGAGGCGAGAACGACGTGGTCACCCGACTCGCCTGGTCCGCCGACCGCTCCCGTTTCGTCCTCGCTAATCAGCCTGCCGGGGTCTCCGTCGACATCCCGACCGCCGCCGCCCCGACCGCCACCGCCCCGACCGCCACCGTCCCGACCGCCACCGACGTCGCCACACCCGTCGGCGACGCGACCGCCACCGGCGCGCCGGCCGCCGCCGCCGACCCAGCCGCTCCCGCATGGCGCCACTACGCCTTCACCTACGACGCCACCGCCGACCAGCTCCGCCACTACGTCGACGGCGCTATCCAGCCCCTGCCGCCGCCCACCGCCCTCGCAGCCCTCCCCGAAGGCGACGAGGCCTACTTCGCCCTGGGCACCGACGCCCTCTGGAACCGCCGCCTCACCGGCCTCCTCGACGAGTTCCGCGTTAGCCGCGGCCTCGTCTACACGACCGACTTCGACCCGCCCGGGACCTTCGCCACCCAACCCGCCCCCGTCGAACTCACCCAGGGCCCGCCGCTCCTCTTCGCCGCCGACTCCACCGGCGCCCCCGCCGCCAACGACTTCGCCGGCGCCTCCGCCGCCGCCTCGACCGGCGCCTCCACCGGCGCCTCCGCCAACGCCTCCGCCACCGACTCCGTCAACGCCGTCGCCGTCGCCGGCGCCACCCCCGCCCCCCTGCGCCTCGGCGCCCGCAAGCACCTGTTCATCGACGACGCCCTCCTCGCCACCACCGGCGACGCCACCTTCACCGTCAACCCGCCGCGCCGCGCCGAGCGCGTCATCGACAACATCAAGGGCACGTTCCGCAAGCACCTCACCGTCGCCTCCGGGGACGACGGCGTGATCCGCATCTACAACTCGAGGGAAGAGGACCACCTTGCCGTCTACACCTCGACCGACGGCGTCCACTTCGACCGGCCTGACCAGGGGCGCGGCGAGATCAACGGCCACCGCAACATCGTCATCCCCGACATGGTGGGCGGCCTCGGCAATCCGTTTCGGGACCCGAACGGGCCTCCCGAGGAACGCTGGAAGTACCTCACGGACTACCAGCGGCGCGGCCTCTACCTCTACACGTCGGCCGACGGCTACGAGTGGACGCGGCGGCGCAACATCGTCCTGCCGTTCCGGTCGGGCACCCAGAGCAGCACCTACTACGACGACCAGCGGCAGGTCTACATGTCCTACCACCGCTCCGGCATCTTCCACACGCCCGGCGGCGTGACGCAGCGCAGTTCGGTGGTCACGGAGCACGAGGACCTGCGCGCGACCCAGCCGTTCCGGCCGCTGACGCAGCAGGAGTACCTAGACCTGCGCGCCGAGTACCCGCTCCGCGACCCGCTGCCGTGGTGGGTGGACAACGGCCCGCTGACGCCGGGCGGGTTCGGCATGGAGTACCCGCACCTCTTCGACCCGACCCCCGAGGACCCGGTGGGCACCGACTTCTACCTCACCAAGGCGATGAAGTACCCCTACGCCCCGGACACCTACCTCGCCTTCCCGGTGGGTTACTTCCACTACTACGGCGACGGCCCGGAGGCGCGCAGGGTGCTGGGCCTGGAAGAGCGCGGCCTCGGCTCCGGCCCGCTCGAATCCCAGATCGCCACGAGCCGCAACGGACTCGACTGGAAGCGCCACCCCGAGCCGGCCTACGTGGGCATCGGCCGCCACCAGGGCCGCGACGTGGTCACCGCCTACATCGGCCACGGCATGATCCGCCGCGGCGAGGAACTCTGGCAGTACTACTTCGGCGAGACGCACTACCACTCGCCCCACACGCAGGACCCGGACGGCCGCGGCGTCTACCGGCTCGTCCAGCGCCTCGACGGCTTCATCTCGCTGGACAGTCCGTACGGGCACGAGACGACGGTCGTCACGCGGCCGCTCACGTTCGAGGGCGACCGCCTGGAACTCAACGTCGACACCGACGCCGTCGGCTACCTGCAGGTCGGCTTCCTGGACGAGCGGGGGCGGCCCATCGAGGGCTACGCGGTGGACGACTGCGTGTACGTCAACGGCGACTTCATCGCGAAGGAAGTCGACTGGCTGGAGACAGGGACCGACGTGTCGCCGCTGGCCGGCCGCACCGTGCAGGTCGTGTTCCGCATGAGAGGCGCCAAGCTCTACGCGATGGAGTTCGTGGAAGGAGGATAGGAATGTTCGGCAAGAGACCACACCCTGGGTGCACGTGTCGATGCACGGGTCGGTGCGCGGGTCTTCTGACCCGCATGGCCGCCGAAGGCGGCGAAGGACATCGTCGCCGGCCCTTGGCCGGCGGCCGTGTTGTCTCGGGCTGCGCCGCTTCGCGGCTGCGCCCGAAAGCGGGTCGGAAGACCCGCGCACCCAGCGCACCCATAGTCGCCCTGGCCGCTCTGCTGCCCCTGGCCGCCACCCCCACCACCGCCGCAACAGGCCCCCAAACCACCCCCATCGACCTCGACGCCTACGCCAGCGTCCTCCACGTCTCCACCACCACCGGCAACGACACCACAGGCAACGGCGTCGCAGCCACCCCGTACGCCACCCTCACCGCCGCCCTCGCCGCCGCCGCCGCATCCGCCAACGTAACCGACACCAACCGCACAGCCATCCTCATGGCCGCCGGCACCTACCCAACCCACAACCTCACCCTGCCCCCGAACACCGACCTCTACGGCGGCTTCAACCCCACCTCCACCGACTGGACCCGCGACCGCGACATCCAGGTCCACCCAACCATCCTCGACGCTCAGGGCGAAGACCGCGTCCTCACCATCGCCGCCGCCTCCGGTACCGCCGCCGACGCGACCGCCCCCGTCTCCGCCGGCGCCGGCACTCCCGCCACCCCCACCAACCGCCTAGACGGCCTCCGCATCCAGGGCGGCCGGGTTCGCGCCCCCGGCGGCGGCATCCTCATCGACGGCGCCTCACCCGTCCTCACCAACAACGTCTTCACCGGCCACAGCACTCTCACCCCCGAAGGCTGGGCCCCCAAGTACCTCCACGAAACCGCCCACGACGGCGGCGCCATCTACTGCCGCAACGGCGGCGCCCCGGAAATCCGCAACAACCTGATCGCCGAGAACGGCACCCAAACCGGCCGCGGCGGCGGCATCGCCTTCGACGGTCACTGCGACGGCCTGATCGCCGACAACGTCCTAATCGGCAACGTCGCCGGCACCGCCGACACGATGCGCAGCAGCGACGGCGGCGGCATCTCCATCTTCAACTGGTCGTCGCCCGAGATCAGCGGCAACGTCGTCCTCGAGAACTGGGCCTTCAACAACAACGACGGCGGCGGCATCTTCGTCGCTTACTGGTCCTCGGCCAGGGTCCGCGACAACGTCATCGTCGCCAACATGGGCGGAGACGACGGGGGCGGCCTGTTCGTGGGCGGCCAGGAGCACCGCTACGACCGGCCGTTCGACCCGATGCCGAGCGCCGGGGACTTCTTCGTCGAAGTGACCGGCAACCGCTTCTTCGGCAACTCCAACCCCTCCGGCAACTCCGGCGCCCTGCGCATCACGATGGAGAGCCGCGGCCGGGTCGAGGGCAACGTCGCCGCGCTCAACGGCGGCTTCTACCTGCAGCGGAGCGAGCTGGAGGTCGTGGACAACACGATCCTCGAAGACACCCTGCTCATCGAGACCAAGGAGGGGCTCGAGCCCACGCGCTTCAGCAACAACATCGTTGCCGGGTCGCTGGAGAGCGACCGCACCGCGATCGTCACCGCGTCCCTGATCCGCGACGGTTCCGTGGGCGAAGGCAACGAGGCTGGACTACCCGAGTTCCTCGACGACGGCCGGGAACTCCAGGTGGTCGGCGCCTCCTGGTCCGCAGTTGGCCACCAGACCCACGTCACCGTCGCGGCGCCGCTTCCCGCCGCGGATCTCACCAACCGCGTCGTCGCCAGCAGCGGCGGCTGGGGGGTCGTCCACTCCGCCTCCGGCCGCCACCTGACCCTCTGGGGCGACCTCCGTTCCGCCACCGAGCTCCGCCTCCTGCCGACCTACCGCCAGATCGCCGATTCACCCGGCTTCGGCAAGGGCTTCGACGCCGCCCGCGCGGTCTCCGACCACGAGCCGCGGCGCGTCAACAAGTCCATCGAACTCCTCGAGCGCGGTCAGCCCATCTACTACGACGCCTCCACCGGCGGCTACGAGGAAGGCGTGCAGATGGCCGGCACCTGGGGCGACTACATCATCTACAACGTCGAGCACGTGGCGCTCGACTTCGCGGCGCTCCGCGAGTTCATGCGCGGCCTGGTCGACGCCGGCCCCACCCCGAGCGGCCACCGGACGCCGACCGTCATCGTCTCCCTGCCCCTGCTCGGCCTCGACGAACCGACCGTCACCGCCGGCGGCTGGATGGTCCAGCAGGCCCTAGCCCAGGGCGTCCACGGCGTCCACCTCGCCCGCGCCCGCGACCCCGAGGGCGTCAAGCGCTTCGTCCAGGCCGCCCGCTACCCGATCCACAAGCAGGCCGTCGACATCGTGGGCGAAGGCCTCCGCGGCTGGGGCAGCCACACCTTCGCCGCCTGGGTCTGGGGCCTCAGCGTCCCGGAGTACCTCCAGAAAGCCGACGTCTGGCCTCTCAACCCCGAAGGCGAGATCATGCTCGGCGTCAAGCTGGAAGACCAGCAGGCACTGGACCGGGCCGCCGAGACGCTCTCCGTCCCCGGCCTGGCCTTCGCCGAGCATGGCCCGCGGGACCTGGGCCTGTCGTATGGCTACCTGGAAGGCCGCGCCGACCCGCCGCTGCCGCCCGAGGTCGTCGCCGCCGGGGACATGGTGCTGGGGCTGACCAAGGAGCGGGGGATGTTCTTTCTGGACAATGTGCTGCCCGAGAACGTGGCGGGCCAGATCGACCGCGGCGTGATGATCGGCGCGGGCCGGCGGGAGGATTCGGCGGAGGTGGGGAGGGAGTACAGCGGGCGGAGGATGCCTTGGTAGCGAGTCAGAACCCTGCCCCGGTTCGCGGTCCGCTCGCCGCAGTGCGCCGTCAGGGGGCCAGCGGATAGCGGCGGGTCACGTCGAGAAACGCCTCCGTGTCCACGGGCCGCTCGAGCGGATCCGGCTGCGTCAGGGCTCAGGTGCCCTGGTCGCGATCCCAAGCGAGGCGGACGGCGACGAACGCGGCGGTGGTTCCGTGCTGGACGAGCCGCTCCAGGAACGCGCCGGCCGCGGCCGCGGCGTGGGCCGGGTCGCCGTAGCGGAGTTCCTCGGGCCAGGTGAAACGGTCGAGCCAGTCCAGCAGGTCCCGGCCGGGCGCGGCCAGCATCCGGTACTGGGGGAAGTGGATGTGGGCGTCGATGAAGCCCGGGAGAACCAGGGCGTCGCCGTAGTCGGTCCGGGGGAGCCGCCGGTAGCGCGCCGGCAACTCCGCGGCGTCCCCGCGGAACGCGATGCGGCCCTCCCCGTCGACCGCGACGGCGCCCCGCGGGTGGAAGCGGACGGCGTCCGCCGGGCTCGCGGCCGCCGGATCGGCGCGGTAGGTCAGGACGGCGCCGCGGATCGTCCGCCCGCTCTGCGTCACCCCGGGATCAGGCGACGAGTCACGTCGAGAAACGCGTCCGTGTCCATCTCGGCCTCCAGGGCGGAGAGCTTCCCGAAGTCGTACCCGACCCTTGCGCCCATGGGACAGGTCCGTTGGACGAACGGCGGATGTTCCAGATCGCTGGCGACTCCGGCGAGGCCGCGGCGCACGGCGTCGTTCAGGGTCTGCTTGAAGGTCTGCCCCCGCTGGCGCGTCGCCTCGCGCAGCAGCGATTCGGTATCGGCGTCGAGCGTGACGGTCGTTCGCATGAAGGGGCATCGTGATGCTCGCCATGCATAATGTCAAGGCGTCGTCGCCGAGGGCGTCCACGGCGTCCACCTCGCCCGCGCCCGCGACTCCGAGGGCGTCAAGCGCTTCGTCCAGGCCGCTCGCTACCCGATCCACAAGCAGGCCATCGAGATGGTCGGCGAAGGCCTCCGCGGCTGGGGCAGCCACACCTTCGCCCCCTGGGTCTGGGGCCTCAGCACCCAGGAGTACCTCCAGAAGGCCGAGGTCTGGCCGCTGAACCCCGAAGGCGAGATCATGCTCGGCGTCAAGCTGGAGGACCAGCAGGCTCTGGACCGGGCCGCCGAGACCCTCTCCGTCCCCGGCCTGGCCTTCGCCGAGCATGGCCCTCGGGACCTGGGCCTGTCGTACGGCTACCTGGAAGACCGGGCCGACCCGCCCCTGCCGCCCGAGGTCGTCGCGGGCGGCGGCATGGTGCTGGAGTTGACGAAGGAGCGGGGGATGCTCTTCCTGAACAACGTGCTGCCGGAGAATGTGGCGGAGCAGATCGACTGCGGCGTGATGACTGGGGCAGAGCGACGGGACGATTCGGCGGAGGTGGGCAGGGGTCTACAGTGGGCGATTGACGCTTTGGTGGTATCTGCCGAATGTTCGGGGGGCTCTTCAGGGTTTCGAGTGGAACGTGAGGGAATCGGGGTAGAGGTTCAGGCCGCCGAGATGCAAGTAGATGGCGGTGCGGAACCGGTCCCTATTCCGGTAGCCGCGGGCGGTCTTCTTGAGCGACTGGATGACCGAGTTGATGCCTTCGAGGCGGGCGTTGGTGACGCCCCGCTCGATCGCGTTCAGCACGCCGTCGAGATGAGCCTTGATCATGCGGGCGACTTCCTTCATGGGCTCGAGACGGCAGCGGATCGCCCACGAGTACCAGCCGTCGAAGATCTCTCGCGCCTCGGGGCGGTCCCGCGTCTCCCACATCATCATCGCCAGCTCCTTCAGGTGCCAGCAACGCGCCGTCTTCAGAGTCGCGTTCACCAGGGTCTTGAAGGAGGCCGCATGCCTCTCCGGCAACCGGTCGGGGTGATACAGCCACATGTGCCGGGTGCCGGCCAGCCGGTCGTCCCCTCGCTTCCGCAACTCCCGGTGCTCCGCCACCCGCACCCGGTTGACGGCGTCGCCCAGATGAGCCGCGACATGGAACTTGTCGTACGCGAGCTTGTCGCCGCCGGCAGGCAGGCAGGACACCGTCGCCGAGATGTACGCCGGCCACATGTCCATCGCCACCGTCTCGATCCGCGAGCGCGCCGCCTCCGACAGCGACTCGTAGTACGAGGACAGAGCGTCCTTGCCCCGACCGTCCGCCACGTGGTGCACCCGCGGCTCGCCCTCGATGTCAGCCACCACCGTCACGTACTCGTGGCGCTTCTGAAACGACGTCTCGTCCACGCCCAGAACCCTCGACGCCGGCGCCGGACCGCGCCGCTCGAGCCCGCGCTTCACCGCACGCTCCATCACGCCGGATACCTGGTCCCAACTCAGGTCCAGAAGCCGAGCCACCGCCGAGACGCTCGCCGCACCCAGCCAGTCGATCGCCAGCGCCTCGAACAACGCCGTGAAACGAGAACCCGGGTCCGACCAGGGCACGCCGATCGTCAGCACTCCGTGCTCCGCGCACCGCACCCGAGGCACCTCCGCGGTCAGGATCGTCCGGTACTGGCACGTCGGCAGATGCCGCCAGCGCCGACGACGCGAATCGTGCCGGCTCGCAGCGCCGCCGCACTTCGGACAACGATAGGACTCGCCGTCGCCACGAGCCACCAGAACCTCCACCTCGCCGGACTCAAGCCGCAACTCGACGTCCGTCACCTTCCAGGGACTCTCGATGCCGAGAATCCGACCGTACAAGTCTGTGTCGCGCATCGCGCCACACTACGCGATTCCACCATCAACCCTGAAGAGCCGTTCGGGGATGGCAGGTCGGAGCGCGTTGACTTGGTGCCTCGCGCCAGCGTCCAATCGGACGGCTTCTCGGTCCGACCGACCGAAGCCCAATGCGGCAAAGGCCAATCGACGCCACTTTAGCGGCCTTCCGCTCTGTCATCCGTTCAACCAAAGCCGCAGTTGCCGAACCTTGCCCATGGCCGCTCCGTGCCGTCCCTTGCAGTTCAAGAACTACTTGTAAACAACTCAGCGTTGACAGGGCTGCGCCGGTACTCTGTTCTCGCGACGTCTCCCGGCCTCAGGGTGCCAGACCACTCAAAGCACTTGCTGTTCTCTCGGATCTCGGGGTCAGACCAGCTCCACTGCTTTCCACTCCTGCTCTGTGTGATCATCTCGGCTACTCGCGCAGTGACCTCGGCCCGCTTCGCCTCCGAGACCCACCAAGGGTAGGGCATCCGTTCGAAATCCTTGCTCTGAATGTTCATCGTGTGGTTGATCGCGGTCTTCAGGACCTTTGCGGCTAAGTCGGACAGCAGCCAGCCCAACACGAAGAACAGCTCGGATCGCTCCACGCCGTCCCTGGGAAAGGCGCACGGAGCACCGCTGTCCAGAATGTAACCCGCTGGCAAGTACCTCGCGACGAATCTCGATCCCACTAGTTGCCAAGTGATCCCCTCTCTCTTGAAGTAGGGCAGACCCCCAACGCCCCGTAGGTACCAGTTTCCCGTTCGCTTGAACGTGAGAACTGCATCGCCTTCATCTGCCCAATAGATGCAATGTGTGGGTTCTGAGAACACCAACCGCCCATTCGCCTTGTTGTAGGGCAAGTAACGATCATCCGGCAAGTTAACGATCAGGGGCTCACGCCGCTCCACGACATGAAGCCGGCGCTGTCTAGCGCCGCAGGCTTCGGCACGACGCAGCTCCGCCTCCCGTCGAGGTGCGAGCCTTCCGAGCCGTGCCCGATCTCGCTCATACTGAACTGTGATCGGCTCATCAACGAACTCGAATCGATAGGGCTCCCTGATCCGGCGGTGCTCATCGATCTCGCGGACAAAGAAGACGTTCTTCCCGGTCGTCATGCCGCTTGATGCAACGAAGCGGTCGCCTAGGCAGGCTCCTCGAAAGAGCTTTTCCAAGTCGGGCGTAACCCCCCAGGAGAGGTTCCTGGTAGACCGAACGGCTCGGCCTGGAACTACAGTCGAGTTCCGACGAACACGGCCCCGGTGCTCTCCCTTCGTGAAATGAAGAACCAGCATGGGGTAAGCGGTTTCTGAAGAGAACGCGTCAAGGTCCGTGAGCAAAACGTCGCCCTCGCTCATCAACAGGTTACGGAGTCCGGTCATTGTCGGGATGGTGAGAAGAGTATTGCTACATACAAAGGCTAACTGGCCGCCCGGGCGCAGAAGGTCGACGCAGGCGACGATGAAGAAAGCGTACGTCTCCTTTTTGATCTTTCTGCCGAACCGCCTGCCAAGAGTGCGGTCAAGGGTATCTTCGAGGGAGGCGTCGAAGGTGCCCCCAAAAGGCGGGTTTCCCAGAACGAGGTCGAATGTTCCTGGAGAGAGCGAGAGAGGTTGGTAGGAGCCAGTGCTGATCGAGCCGCGAAGGTAGGAGCGGAAGAAGTCACCCTCATAGACGTTGACGTTCAACTCGGTTCGGTGGCTGGCGCGCCAGTCCGCAAGGCGGCCTCGGGCGGAGGATGCGAGCGAGGGGTCGAGCTCTAGACCGGAGAGCTGCAGGTCTGAAGGACTTGGCTCCGTTGGCGTAGTCGGAACAAGCCGGTCTGCGAGGGCGATGAGAAAGGAGCCGTCGCCACAGGACGGCTCAAGTACACTCCCACGAGCCGGCAGGTCCAACTGCTCAACAATCCGGCGCGCTAGTGGGAGCGGAGTCATGTACTGACCCCGCTGGCGCTTCCGGTTGCGCTCGTGCTTCCTCTGTCTCATGTCACGAAGGACATCGCCGACTGGTCTACGGTGAAGTCTGTGTTTCGGAACGATTGAAGTAGAGTCTTCTGACGGTGGAGACGAGTTCGGCGATTCGCGAATAGGTCTTCGAGCTTGCGCTCAAAGAGGTCGAAGAGGATCTCTGCCTTGGCCGGAAGCGAACGATCGGGCACGTCGTAGCCGGCTTCGTGCGCTTCGTAGAAGTCTCTTTCGCGGAGCATTATCTGGCCAGGGCCTGCGTCGTAGGTGATGAAGTCGATCCAGTCGAGGACGTCTATGAGGAACGTCTTGTGACTCAGAGGCGGAGTTAGACTGAACTTGATGATGAGGAGATAGTAAGAGTCGATCCTTCGGTTGAGGATGTAGTCGAGGAGCTTCTGCATAGATACAAGATTGGGTTGGCCGTTCATGTCCTGGAGGCCGGACTTTATGTTGATCGGATTGAACATGCGTTCGGAGTGCACCCATACGTCTCCCATTGACCGCAGCTTTGGCGTCCCGTTGCGGTTGCCCTCAAAGCGGGTGTCAAGGTGGATCTTCAAGAGGGACGTTGTCCGATCATCGACGTAGTCAGCCATGCGGTGGCCAGGTTCCTTCCCGCTGGTCAGGTCGGTGAAGGCGCGGTCGTGGACGTGTGCAGACCAATGTTCGTTGGTCAGGTTTACGATACGGGTTTGGAGAGCAGTGGCGAGGGGCATCAAACTGGTCCTAGAGCCGCCCCGGGGGGTTGGCGGGTTCGGTTGACGTGTCCGGTAGAGGCTAGGTGATTGGAGGGGGAGATGCGAGCGGGTCAGGCTCAGAAGCGGGTGGCGGAGAAGAAGTGGAGTTCCGAGACCCATTTGGCACTTAGTAGCACCGGCCGTTAGGTCGGGAGTCGATTCGCTACTCCGTCAAGGATCTCGGCTAGCACATAGGCTTGGAAGGCAGACGCACTCGTGAAGCACCTGTATCCCGATGCGCTTGCGACCGCGAGGACTTCGGGAGGCTCTTCCAGCAGCAGCGCCACCGGCTGCGTCAGGCCCGCCTGGATGCCATCGGGCCACGCTAAGTCCAGAACGGCCCTCTGCTCGCCGGTGACGTCGTCCGACAACGACAAGTTCGTGTGGCCGCGGGGCAGACGTTGAGTCTCCATCCAGGAGTTGACCTCGTCGATCTCTTCTCTCTCGCTATCGGTCGCGATGCCACCGACTGCGGTTCTGGCCGAAGGGGCGGCCGGTATAGCGGACTCGACTGCGCCGCGCAGGAGCTCGTCGAAGCAGCGCTGAGCCTCCGCCGCTAGGAGTTGACGGCGTGCCTCCAGAAAGTCCATGTAGTTTTTCCTCTTCCACAATTCTGGATCAGGGGGAACCCACTGCGAGGCGAGGGCACCGGGATGCTGTTCTTCGACGGCTGCGAAATACTCTTTCGGGAGACGGTTGGAGATCCAGAGGTTGGTGGCCTGAGTCTGAAAGCAGAAGTTCGCCAAGGCGTTCACCTGGGACCTCGTGTAGTCACGTTCGTAAAGGCGCGACTTGGGGAAGATGTGGTGCAACTCGAGCCGACTGCCAGCCGCCAGCAGGCCCTTGCGGATCGGTAGGCCGGTGCCCCAGTCTTTGGCTTGCCCCATTCTGGTGAGGATGTAGAGCACCGGATAGAAACGAGCGCCGACGCTCCAGGCATCGAAGTGAGCCGGCACGAAGTTCAACTCGCCCTTCCACAAACGCAGTTCATCCAGCAATGCGTCGAGACTTCCACCTGATGTCTCGAGAATCTCAAGGTCCCGGTCGATCACGGTCTCGGTGGAGCCTGAGAAGCGCCCCCACATTGCTGCGTGAGCGTACCAGTAGAGCAGCTTCCCTTGCTCGTCAGCAGTCAAACGGTTGGGCTTGCCGTCCAAGTACCGAACCATGACCGGCAGGGCGTATCGACCAAACAGAACCCGATCGTGGTCCAATCCCAAACGGGCCGCGATGAGGTCGAGTGCGACGTTGAGGCACCTTGTCGCGCGCTCCAGACCCTGTTCGACCTCCACCCGGGTTCGGTCGTGCAGGTATGTGAACTTTGCCTCTCCGGTCACGAGTGTGTTGACAGAGCGGAGCAGCCAGTCGAGCTTGAAGTTGTAGCCGACATCCTCCCACGCCTTGAGGCGAGCGTTCATGGTCTCGCGCGCGTGTGGCCAATCGGCGCTGATCTTGGCGAGTGCCAGGTCGCCCTTGGAGAGCTTCGTGCCCCCGCTGTTGACACGGTTGAAGATGTCCACCACGACACCGATCGGGTCGTCTGTTCCGGTGACCTCCTGAGTGATCTCGTGGACGTGGAGGTCTACTTCACGGATTCCGAGAAGCCGAAGCAGCTTTCCCACAACGTCAACCGGTCCGGCTAGATCGGGATTCGCCGTCACTCTGCGGTAGATTTCGTCCACCCCGGCGGCACCCGACTTCATCAAGGTCGACACGTTCACCCACAGAGGGTCGTCCGCCATTTTTACCTTCTGGTAGAACTCGAACACCTCCTCGTCGAGGTTGAACCAGAGACCAGAGAAGCTCCACGAGTCTCCGTCGAAGAAGTCAGGGGCGCGCCCGCGCATGACGCCGTAGAGGGAAGTCATGCGTTGCTGACCGTCCATCAAGAGCTTCACCTGTCCGGGCGGAAGTTCTCCATCGCCACGGCTCTCGGCACCTTGGGAATCGGTAACCCAGACCAACAGCGAGCCAATCGGGAAGCGACGGTAGAGGGAGTGGAAGAGGCGCCGCACTTGTTCGCGGTTCCAGACATAGCCGCGCTGGAATCGCGGCAAGGCCATCTGGCCGGAGTCGATGTGATCGAGGATGGTCGCGATCTGCATTTCGGTACGCTAGGCGAGATTGAGGGTCGGGTCAACTAGACCTGCAGGACCCCGTCGGCACCTCGGGTAGGGTCCCCACCAGCGGCCTGAGAGGCCAGGGGCGGGAGTGGTCGCCGGGCACACAGTCAGCGCTCCACGAGCGCATCCCAGATGAAGAACTAAGGCTGTCCTGAGCTTGACCTGCGTTCCGGTGGCGGAGGGTGGTTCTGGGGCTGGGCGCGGCCCGGACTACTGGCCCGCGAGTTTGAGCCGCGAGCCCAGTCGGTCCGTAGGTGCGTGGTCCAGGCGGACCGCGACGATGGCCGCCGCGATGACGGGATGACTACCGCCTAGCGTGAAACCCGGAGTCTGCGCCGTGAGAATCGGCGACCGTGCGGGGCCGCCGAGGATGTGACGGTCCCGAATGCTCCGCGCTCAGAGTTGGCCTGTATCCGCAGCCAGTGTTCCGCGTCGGACCAGCCGAGCGCCTCGAGCCGCAGCATGATGGCTGCGGTGGCGCCGGCGCGTCCGTGGAGGATGCGCGACAGGAATGCGCGGGTGAGGCCGAGCCGCTCGGCGGCGTACGTGATGGTCCAGCCCCGGTCAGCGCCCTCGAAACTTCGCCTTGCGACCCTCCACGAACGAAGCGATCCCCTTCCCCGAGATCCGCCGAGTTCGCCGTCCTTACGCGCATGGCAGGGATCTCCCGGTGCGCGGCCTGCTCGCGCTCTTCGAGATAGACCTGCGCCGCGCGCTTGATCTCCCGAACCGCGAGCGGGGCGCACTCGCAGACTTCCTCCGCGAGACTGAGGCGCAGGCGCTGGCGGACGGACTGAGCGGGGAGCAGCTTGCCGCCACCCGGTCCGAACCGGCGCCGGAACTCGAAGCCGCGCGCGCCGAGTGCGCGGCGGCACGGCCCGACGCGGGCTCGAACTGGTTCACGCCTGGTGCGAGGTCGCTTCGGTCGGGTCCATGAGGTCGATACCCGGAAACCGCGTGAAGTCCCGGTCGGTGGTGGCGATCGAGACGCCGTGCTCGAGCGCCAGTGCCGCGAGGTGCGCGTCCATCACCATCGGGCCCCTGGCCTGACCGCTGCCGCAGACTTCGCTCAGGATCTTCCAGGTCCGCGGCCCCGGTTGCAGCAGCCTGGCGTTCGGCAGGGCCAGCCACTCTTCAATCAGGGAGCAGGCTTCGGCCGGTGTCAGAGGACGGGAGAAGACGCGGCGATCCGAGGCGATGCGGACGAAGGCGAGCAAGGTGACGAGCGCGAAGCTGACGGACCGGCCGGACGAAAGTTCGGCCTGAAGCCATCGGGCCGACGCCTCCTGGAACGGACTCTCGGAGTCGTAGGCGTAGAGCAGCACATTGGCGTCGATGAGTGTCACCGGCGGGTCGGACCGTCCAGAACGTCGAGCAGACCGCCGATGTCGTCCAGGTCGAAGCCCGGCCGGAGCCCCATGCGACGTGCCTCTACCGTGAAGGGGGTAGCGAGCTCTTCCTCGCCGGGCGACTCGAAACCCCTCCGGAGGGTGACGTTGACGATCTGCTTCATCGGGGCGCCGGTGCGCTGCATCTCGTCGCGCACCTTGGTTGCGACATCGTCTTCGAGCGTCAGAGTCGTTCTCATGGTCGTGATGCTAGGAAGGGGGACTCAAGATGTCAATACGATGCCATCTTGATGCCAGTTCGGTCCCGGCGTGGTGCTGGGACTCCCTCGGCCTCGATGGCGCTCGCGACGGTCGAACGGAGCGGGGTCGTACCGCATCTGGAGGATCTGCCGGGCGTGCTTCGTCGTTTCCCCGGTCAGCGGCCCTGGAACGTCGCCTTGCGACGCTCGACGAACGAAGCGATCCCCTCCGCGAAGTCCGCCGAGTTCGCCGTCCTTGCGCGCATGGCCGGGATCTCCCGGTACGCGGCCTGCTCGCCCTCGTCGAGATAGACCTGCGCTGCCCGCTTGATCTCCCGAACGGCGAGCGGGGCGCACTCGCAGATCTCGTCCGCAAGCTCCAGGGCACGGTCGATCTGGTCGCCGGCGGGCACGACCTCCTGCACGAAGCCGAGAGCGAGGGCGCGCTGGGCGTCGAACTCGTCGGCTCGCAGCAGGTGGTACATGGCGTTTCCCCAGCCGGCTCGCTGCACGTAGCGGACGTGGGCGCCGCCGAACACCGCGAGGCCGCGCCGGGGTTCCAGTTGCGCGAAACGCGCGTCGTCGGCCGCTACCACGATGTCGGCGGCCAGCGCCATCTCGATGCCGATCGTGTAGCAGATTCCCTGGACGGCCATCACCAGCGGCTTGCGGCATCGCCGGCGGAGCGCGAAGGGGTCGGGGCGTTCGTCCGGCGGTTCGTCGGCGTCGGCGTCGCGGCCGCGGGCCATCGAACCGGCGAACTTCGGCAGGTCGAGGCCGGCCGTCGTGTTCTTCCCCTGGAAGGTGAGGACGCCGACCCAGGCGTCTTCCGTCTCCTCGAGTTCGGCCAGCGCGTCGGCCAGTTGCGTGAACATCTCCGGCGTGAAGCTGTTGAGCTTCTTCTCGCGGTCCACGTGGATTCGCAGGATGTGGCCGGCGAGGGTCGTCGTGATGGGCGCGGCCTTGGTCTCAGTCATGGTTTTTCTCCAGCGTTTCGGTCTCCGCGTGCGGCGGTGGCCTCGCCGGTACGCTCGGCTCGTCGCCCCTCTCCCCGACGCCTCGCCAGGCCGCCAGGTCAAGCTTCCGCGACATCGAACGCCGTGACATTCCGCTCCTCCCTGCTGAACTCGACGCCGATCAGGTGGACCGGCATGCCGGCGGCGCGGTACTTCGCGGCGTAGTCGCGGTCCCGCAACTGCGCCAGGGCGGAACCCGGCGGCGCCAGTTCCACGACCTTGAACTCGAACAGGTACGCCTGCCCGCCGAACCGCACCGCCATGTCCACGCGGCCGCGGCTGCTGCTGTCCTCGGTCGTCACGTCCAGGCCCGCCGCCGCGAAGTGCGAATAGAAGACGCTCGCGTAGTAGCCCTCGTACCGCGCGATGTCGTTGCGGGTGTGCCACTCGTAGGGAATCCCCGCGAAGAACGCCCGGAACAGCGCTTCGATGCCGGCGAAGTCGTTCGCCGCCAGCAGTTTCCGCAGCCGCACGCCGGTCCCGAGGTGGCTCGTTCCGTTCGGGGCCAGCGCGTCGAGGAGACCGCGATTGAGACTCTGCCGGACCGCCCGGTTCGGGTAGCCGAGCCGGTAGTGCGGTTCGTCGCCCACCTTTTCTTGCGTCGCGATGGTCAGGTAGCCGGTCTGAAACAGGAGGGCCTCCACGGCCATGCTCTCCACGTCGAACTTCGAGAGCAGTTCGCTGGTGCCGAACAGGCCGTCGAGCGACGGAACGACGACCCGGCGCCGCTTCAGCGTCTGGACCACGAAGTCGGGCGATCCGGTCTCGAACCAGTGCGCCCTGAACTCCCGCGTACGGAAGAACAGGAGGATGTCGAACGGGTTGTAGACCCGTTCCTCGCCGAGCCAGTTGTAGCCGTTGTACCAGTCGCGGATGCGATCCCGGTCGAGTCCGGGAAGTTCGGGGGCGAACACCTCGTCGAGATCCGCTTCGGTGTAGCCGCAAACGTTGGCGAAGCTCGGGTCGAGCGTGATGTCGGTCAGGTTGTTGAGATCCGAGAACAGGCTGACGCGGGTGAACTTGCTGACCCCGGTGAAGAAGCTGAACCGGACGTGCGCGTCGGCCGCCTTCAGCGTGCCGTAGAACCCGCGGAGGAAGTCGCGATTCGCCCTGGCGCGTTCGGGATCGTCGAGGACTTCCAGGATCGGCTTGTCGTACTCGTCGACGAGCACCGCGACCCGCCGGCCGGAGGCCTCGTGGAGCGCTCCGATCAGGTGGCGGAAGCGCTCCGGCGGGGTCTTGTGGCGGGGCTTCACGCCGGCAGCCCGCTCGATGGCGTCCAACTGGGCGTCGACGCTGTTCCGTACGCCGTCGCCGCTGCGGTACTCGCCGCCTCCGAAGTCGAGCCGGATGACCGGATGCGGCGCCGACCAGTCCCGGCTTCCGTGGATCGCCAGCCCCCGGAAGAGCGGCTCGTTGCACTCGAAGAGTTCCTTCAGGGTATCCACGAACAGGCTCTTGCCGAACCGCCGCGGCCGCGACAGGAAGTAGTGCTTCCCCTCGTCGATCAACCGCTCGATGTACGCGGTCTTGTCCACGTAGTAGCAGCCGTCTTCCCGGATCTCCCGGAAGTTCTGGATGCCCAGCGGCAGCTTGCGTTTCATGGCGACACCGTGGCTGGGATGATAGCCGTGCCCCGCACGTGCGGCCCGAACGGAACGAGCCGCCTCGGCAGGGCGCGGTCCGCCCCGAGCACCGTGCGCGCCGGCTCGGCGTTCAACACGAGGCCCTACGCTGGGTGCGCGGGTCTTCTGACCCGCTTGCCGCCGCAGGCGGCCAGGAGGCGCACCGGCGGGAGGCCGGCTCCGCTCTCTCAGGCGGCCAGCAACCGGCGGTACTCGTCCTCGACGACCCACAGCCGGTCCTGGCCCCAGACGGCGAGGTCGCCGACCCGGAACGAGGGTACGCCCCACAGGCCCAGGTCGAACAGTTCTTCCCGGTTGCGTTCGGCTTCCGCCCGCCACGCCGGGTCGCCCAGATAGCGGCGGCCTTCCGCCCAGTCGAGCCCGGCGGCCTCGACGATGCGGCGCAGGCCCCGGTCGGTGCCGGCGTCGACCGCCTGCGACCAGACGAGAGTCATGAAGGAACGGAAGTACTCGATGCCCCGCCCCTGCTCGATCGCCCACGGGAGCAGCGAGTAGCCGCGCTCGACCGGCTTGCCGACCGGATCGGAGACGGGGCCGAAGGGAACGCCGTTGCGCTCCGCCTCGCGGGCGGCGTCGAGCAGGATGTAGCGGCGCTTGGCCCGCTTCACGGGCAGGCCGCGCATGACCATCGGCAGGACGAACCGGATGCGCAGGTTGACGCCGAACGCCTCGGCGAGGCGGATCGTGCGCTCGGTGGAGATCCAGGTGTACGGGCTGCGGAAGGAGGCGAAGAAGTGGAGATCGGGGAGGTCCGCGGCTTCGAGGGCGTCGGCCGGGACCGGCCGTTCGAGGAGGGACGGCTGCGCGTAGATCGGCGTGATCTCGCCGCGCCCAACTGTCGATGCGCCTTCGGTCGGCGCGCTCGCTGTCGGTGCGCCGGCCTTCTGGCCGGCATCCGCGGCAGGCGGAATCCGCGACGTTGGCGCACCCCTCGACCGTCGCGCCCCGAGATCGGCGAGGCGCTCCTCCAGGTACGCGAGCCGATCGATCCCCCAGGCCCACTCGCCTCCGTAGAAGCAGGTGCCGCCCAGGTAGTGGCCGAGTTCCGCGCGCCGTTCCGTACCGGCGCGGAGGGCGGCCTCGAGCGCAGCGTCGATGTCCGGATTCTCCGAGGAGGCTACACGCTGGGTGCGCCGGCGCCCTCGCCGGCTTCTGAAGAGCTCTGCCCCATCCGACTCGCTCTCCCACAGCTCCCGGCCCAACGCCACAGCCGTCTCGAGGGTCGCGTCTGACCCCGGTCGGTCAGGCGATGGCAGAGTCGCCGCCAGTTTCTTCTGCACGTCGAGCACTGCTTCCGGCTGAGGCCGCGTCTCCGAACTCGGATCTGCGCCGCTCCGCGGCGCCGCCAGAGGGCGGGTCGGAAGACCCGCGCACCCGGCGTCTCTCGGCTGGGTTACAAGCCCCGCCTTCTCCGCCAACCGGCGCGCGTCGACGAGCGAGTACGACTCGAGCAGCGACCGCGCCGGCGCCGCCCAGTCCTCCGGCGGTGCCGCGAGCCAGGTCGCCACCTCGACCTCGTACCGCTCCCGGAGCCTCACCAACGCCTGCGCGACCAGATGCGAGTACGGATCGTCGACCTGGTGGAAGAACTCGATCCGGTGCGGTTCGCCCTTGCGCCGGCGCTCCCGCTCGGCGCGCGCCCGTGCCTTGTCCCGTCGGCGCTCGCCGAGGAGATGGGTCGAGAACTGCTTGGAGGCGAAGGACTTGATCGACATGAATCTGGCGGCTTACCGGTGCTTCATCGGAAGCGACCGCTGGTCGGGGCCGTGGGCGTCAGGTTCGGATCGGGGAGGTTGCGCGCATAGCGAAGGCGGGCGGATCTTCGCGGTGTTGGACGATCCGCTATGCCCTGCTTCAGGAAGCCACCGTGTACGTCAGCACAGCGAGAAGCAGCGTGTTGAAGGCCATGATGCTGCCGAAGGTCCACTTCAGCGTGCCCACCTGTTCCGCCAGCCCCTCGATCCGTCCCTCGACCGAGGCGAACCGGGTGTCCATCTCGCCTCTCAACTCGGCGAACCGGGAGTCGACGTGAGCGAAGCGGGTCTGCATCTCGCCGTTCAACTCGGCGAAGCGGGCATCGACCTGGGCGAAGCGGGCGTCCACCTGGGCGAATCGGGTTTCCATTTCGCCCTTCCACTCCGCCCGGTCCTGTGCCCGCTGCGCATCGTGGCGCTCGAGCATCGCCTTGAACCGGGCATCCGCTTCCGCTCGGTCCTGTGCCCGCTGCGCGTCGTGACGCTCGAGCATCGCCTTGAACCGGGCATCCGCTTCCGCTCTCGTCACCATCGGCGCCGCCTGTTCATCCAGCAGGTCGACAAGCGCCTCGGCCAGCGGGCGCTTCATACCCGCGTCGGTCAGTGTCTTGCGCCGGGCAGCCGTCTGTCCGCTTGTCCACGCCATCTCCGTCCCTGAAATCTCCGCTTCCGTCATCGTCAGCCTCCGACTTTCTCGATCTGCGCCGGGCGGCCGCGACGGCAGGAGAAATCGTACAACAGGCCCCGGTGCCGGGCCCGAGGGACACGGCCTTGCACCGGTCCTCTGTGGACCAGGACGGAATCCGGCGCCGGTTGCCCGATTCGGGGAGCAGACGCCGGCTGCCGCCCCAGGCCTGCAACGGCGTCTAGCTGCCCATGACGCCCCGCGAGCAGGCGGCGAGCGCCATCTCGGGCGACGACACGAGGAACATCGGCGCCGCGATCAGCGAAATGCGGAGGCGGCCTCCGATAGTGAGGTCGAGGGTCATGGGTTTCGCCCGCGGGCGATCTCGCCGGAGGATAGTAGCCTCGACACCTCCCTGTACACGCTGCCGGCGAGGGCGCTTCGTTGAACGCAATCGGGGAGTCGTGTCCGGTTAACTGCGGACGAGGACACTTCACACTCAACGGACGAGGGCATCGAGGAATGAGAATCCACCTGACCAGCGTCTTCGTGGACGACCAACGGAAGGCACTTCGCTTCTACACCGAAACGCTCGGCTTTCAGGTGAAGCACGACATCCCTCTGGGAGAGCACGCCTGGATCACCGTCGTGTCGGCGGAAGATCCGGACGGGACGGAGTTGCTGCTCGAGCCTGCCGCACACCCCGCGGTCGGTCCATACCGGGCGGCTTTGGTGGAGGACGGGATCCCCGGCGCCAGCTTCGCAGTCGATGATGTCGAAGCCGAGTACGAGCGTCTCGTGGCAAGAGGCGTGCGGTTCGTTCAGGCGCCAACGGACCTCGGGACTGTTGTTACCGCAGTCTTCGACGATACGTGCGGCAACCTGATCCAGATCCAGGAGGAGAAGGCTCAACCATGACGATCGCACGGAACATCCTCGCCGCCATCGTCGGCTACATCGTCATGGCCGCCGTGCTCTTCGCACTCTTTTCGCTTCTGTGGCTGACGGTGGGCCCCTCGCGCGCCTTCGAGCCGGGTTCCTGGGAGGTACCCGTCGGCTGGGCACTCGTCCAGCTCGTCCTCGGGCTCCTGGGCGCGTACATCGGCGGGCAGGTCTGTGCCAGGGTGGCGCACGATGCCAAGGGCGCCACGATTCTGGTCGGCCTGGTGATCGTGTTCGGAGTGGTGAACGCCCTGATCCCGCCGGAGATGGCGGCGGGACCGCGCCCCGACGACGTGTCGATGATGCAGGCGACCGCGGGCGCCCAGCAGCCGGCTTGGTTCCTCTGGCTCAACCCGCTGGTCGGGGCCGTGGGCGTCTGGTTCGGAACGCGGAAGCTGCGCGAGTAGGCTACGAGTGCATGCAACCGTCGACCAGGGAGGAAAGACCATGCTGACACGAGACGAGATGGCCAGCGCGTTCGCCAGATGGGGCGCCGCCTGGAACGAGCACGACCTCGACGGCGTGATGGACCTGTTTCACGACGACATCTACTTCGAGAACTGGACCGGAGGCTCGGTCCGTGGCAAGGAGAATCTGCGTGAGGCATGGGCGCCATGGTTCGCCAATCATGGGGACTTCAAGTTCACGACCGAAGAGACGTTCATCGACGAAGTCGAACAGAAGATGCTCTTCCGCTGGCAACTCGACTCGCCGTCGTTCGAGAAGGGTCAGGAAGGCAAACACGAGGCTAGGCGCGGCCTCGATGTGCTGCACTTCCGGGACGGCAGGATCGTCGAGAAGCTGACCTACTGTAAGACCACGATCGAACTGGACGGAGAACGGGTGCGTCTGACGACGCCGTGACGCCCGTGCCGGCGGGTCTTCTGACCCCGCCGCCGCAGGCGGCCCCATAACGCGGACGACGGTACGGGCGCCTCGCTCGCCGGGAGCGGACCGGGCGAGTTCGGCCAGCACGGCGCCGCTCCCCAGCCCCGCGAGTAACATCGTCACGCCGCCTTCCCTCATCCGCCATGCCGACCGACAACGGAGCCGACCACCCAGCCGCCGCAGCGGCCACCACCCGCCGGCAGCTCCCTCTCGGCATCCAGTCGCTCGCGGAGATCCGCGAGAGAGGCTGCTACTACGTCGACAAGACGGCCTTCATCGCCCGGATGGTCGAGGAGGGCAAGCACTACTTCCTTTCCCGCCCGCGGCGGTTCGGGAAGACCCTGCTGGTCGACACGATCAAGGAGCTGTTCGAGGGCAACGAGCCGCTCTTCCGGGGTCTCGCCGTCCACGATGCCTGGGACTGGACCGCTCCGCATCCCGTGGTTCGCCTCAGTTTCGGCAGGGGCAACTTCAAGACGCCGGGCTTCGTGGCCAGGGCCGCGGCTTCGCAGTTGGACGGGGCGGCGCGGCGGTTCGGCCTGACGCTGAGCGAAGACGAACCGTCGCTGCTGTTCGGGGCTCTCATCGAGGCGCTGCATGACCAGGCGGGCCGGCGCGTCGTCGTCCTGGTGGACGAGTACGACAAGCCGATTCTCGACGCGCTCGGCGAGCCCGACACGGCGCGGGCGAACCGCGAGTTCCTGCGCGGGCTCTACGCGACGATCAAGGACTGCGACGCCAGCGTTCGCTTCACCCTGCTCACCGGGGTCAGCAGGTTCTCGAAGGTCAACCTGTTCTCCGGACTCAACAACCTGCGGGACATCACGCTCAGCCCCGCCTACTCAGCCGTCTGCGGCTACACGGAGGCGGACCTCGACACCGTGTTCGCGCCCGAACTGCCCGGGCTCGACCGCGACGAGATCCGCGCCTGGTACGACGGCTACAACTGGTCGGGTCCGGAGAACCTGTACAACCCCTACGACGTCCTCCTGCTGTTCATGGAACGGCAGTTCAAGCCCTGGTGGTTCGAGACCGGGACGCCGACGTTCCTGGTCGACACGCTGATCGACCGCGGCGTGGAGACCTTCTCGCTGGAGGACGCGCTGGCGAGCGAGAGCGTGCTCTCATCCTTCGAGATCGGCGATGTCGGCGCGTTCGCCCTGCTGTTCCAGACCGGCTACCTCACGGTGCGCGGCGCCGAGACCCGCGCGGGACGGACGACGTACCGCCTGGGCTACCCCAACCGGGAGGTCCGCCAGAGCCTGGCCGAGAGCCTGCTGGCGCGCGTCTCCGCCGAATCGTCGGGCCGCGAGGCGCACAGCCTGAGGCTCCACGACGCACTTGCCGAGGCCGACTTCGACGCCCTGCGCGCGGCGCTCGACGCCCTGTTCGCGGGCATTCCGCACCAGTGGCACACCAGGAACCCCATGAGCGGCTACGAGGGCTGGTACGCGAGCATCTTCTACGCCTGCTTCGCCTCGCTGGGGCTCGACGTGCGGCCGGAGGACAGCAGCGCCGCCGGCCGGCTCGACATGGCGGTGCAAACGCCGGACCACGTCTACCTGTTCGAGTTCAAGGTGGCCGAGCGGGCGACGAAGGGGGCGGCGCTGGCCCAGCTCCGGGAGAAGGGGTACGCGGAGAAGTACCGGGGCGCGGGGCGCTCGATTCACCTGGTGGGGGTGGAGTTCAGCAGCGAGAGCCGGGGCATCGGCAGGTTCGAGGTGGCGGCTGCTTGAGCCTTGCCGCCCGGGAACGGGCCGTGCGCTTCCCCTGTTCCCAGTTGCGGATCTTGGCCTACCTCTGTCAACCGCATCAGGGAAGGTGGCGCGGGCAGGGGGGCGGGGCCAGGGCGGCCGACTCGGCGGCCACGAAGTCGACGAAGCCGACCATCATTCGGCGGATGCGCCAGGAGCGTCCGCGGACTGCCTGCGGTCGACCGCCAGGTAGTAGCGGCCCGCGGCCCGCAACACCGGGTCCTTGGCCTCGGAGGCCAACACCTCGAAGACCGCTCTCGCCCCGCCCCCGTTTCCGGTCAGGAAAGCCAGTCTCCCAGCGGCACTGAGCCGCTGGAGCATGAGCGGCCACCCCTCCCAGGCCGGAGCGAACTCGAGCAGAGCCTTCGCGCCCCTGGAGGCGTACCCGGCGCCTCCCGGCGCCGCGGCCGCGTGGTCCACGAGGAACGCCGCGGCGTCGACCGTCTTCTCATGGACCCCGCCCTGCTCCAGGATCGACAGCGCCGCGGCGGCGGCAGGACCGACGTTCGGGGGCTCGGACGGAAGCTCGGACGTTCCTCCCGTGGCGGCCGTCGCCCGCAGTACCTGGTCCATCAGGCCCGGAGGGAGCGACTCGCCGTGCGCCTGGCCATCCCCCAACCGGATCACCCCGGCGCCGTCCCGCGACTCCATCGCCTCTCGCAGCCGTTCCTGGACTTCGGCGCTCGACGCCGAGCCGTCCCCCGGCACGCGCAACACCGTGATCCGTGACGGCAGCTCCCTTGCCTCTCCTCCAGCGTTCGGGGACGAACCGTCGTCCGGGGCCCCGCCGAGCGCCCCGCGGATCATCTGCTTCGTCCACTCCTGTTGGCGCGCGAGGTAGTCCTCGACGATCGCCCAGTCGGGATCCGCCGCCGTAGCGGACGCGGTCGAGCCCTCTTCGGTCGCCGAGGCTTCCTGCGCTCCGAGGGCTGCGCACGCTCCCAGGGACAGCGCCGTCGCAAGCGCCGCGGCGGGCCCAGGCCGCCTGCCGAACGCCATCCTGTATCTCGTCGTCATCGGCAAGGTCTCCTTCGACGGTTCCGGCCCAACCACTCGGAATTAGAACGCTGCACGTCGCGGATCGTTCCCCAACAATGGGGCGATCGACACGCGGCGGCTTCTCAGTCGTTGCGCTCTGGCCCGAGTCGCTGGCTGGTGGCGTCGAGTCTGGCGGCCCGGCCTCGTCAGAAGGCATGGACGTCCGTGATGCGGCCCACCGCCTCGAGCTCCTGGATGTCCTCGTTGAGTCTCACGACCCCGAGCGACCGCCCGGCGCGGGACGGTATAGCCTTGGCTCATGTCGGACGATGCACGACCGTCAGCGGCCAAGCCGACGCTTGCCGAGGTTCTCTCGCGCCTCGCGCCGCTTGAAGAGGACTTTCCGAAGATCGACGATCCTCCGGTCGAGCTTGTCCACGGAAGCGGGAACGTCTTCCGGGACTTCGACGACCCCCAGGCCGACCTGAAGCAGGCCAAGGCCGTCCTTGCTGCGCGGATCATCGCTGTACTGGGCGACCGTGGCCTCGCCGTGCACAAGGCGGCGAGTCTCACCGGGTTCGCGGCGGCTGACTTCTCCCGCATCCGCGACGCCGATCTCGGGCGCTTCACGCTGGATCGGCTGATGAAGATGCTGGCCGCCTTGGACCACAACGTTAGGGTCACCGTCAGAGTCGACCTTTCCCGGTCGGCTCCGGCTGCGGCGTCGGGTTCCGGCTGACGCACGCGCCGCTGTACCTCTTCAGCCGCGCGGCGTCCTCACCAACAGCTCGTTCTCCGCCGGCGTTCCCTTGACCTCCGCGCCGCCGCGCTTGCCGCCTTAGTGCGGGTTGCAGGCGTGTAGCCTGTTGGCTACTGTCGGAGTATGCTCAAAGTCCGCAGAACGGCGGTCTACGCCCGGTGGCTGGACAGCTTGCGCGACGTTCGCGGCCGCGCGCGCGTTCTTGTCCGGGTCGAACGGCTGGCGGCCGGCAACCCGGGAGACGTGAGGCCGGTGGGCGAAGGCGTCTCGGAACTACGGATCGACTACGGACCAGGCTACCGGGTGTACTTCAAGAAGCGCGGCCGCGTGAGCGTGGTGCTGCTGGCGGGCGGGGACAAGAGCACCCAACGCGACGACATCAAGAGAGCCTTGCGCCTCGCGCGAAACCTGTAGGAGGAGACCATGACCAAGACCGCCACTTCACCCTACGACGTTGCCGAGCACCTGCGTACGCGGGAGGACATGGCGGCGTATCTCGAGGCGTCCATCGAGGAGGCGGACGGCGACGCCGCGTTCGTGGCCAAGGCGCTGGGCGACATCGCCCGCGCTCAAGGCATGGCGCAGGTGGCAAGCGACACTGGCCTCTCCCGCGAGAGCCTCTACAAGTCCCTGTCAGGGAAGCGCAAGCCGACGTTCGAGACAGTCCTCAGGGTCGTCGGCGCGCTGGGACTCCAGCTACGCGCGGAGGCCCGGTAGCGCTCGGTACCCGCCAGCCAAGCCTCGCCGGACCTCCATCCGCGTGCCGGCCGGCAACGCCACCGGCTCGACGAACTCGTAGGCGGTCTGCCAGTTGAAGTCGTAGCGGCTGACGCTGAGCAGCTCGCGCTTTGTGCCCTCCGGGAGGTGCGCCGTGTACGTCATGTCCTTGCCGCGGTAGCGCATGTGCGGCGCCACGGAACGGACGAGGACATCCTCGGTGAAGACGTGGTGGGCGCGGCCCTCGTGGTTTGGGTGGCCGGCGGGTATGGTGAAGGCACTGCCTTGGCGAAATGGACCGGATTCGTTCCGCGCCGGGGGGTACGCCGGAAACACGTGCTTCCGCTGAACGCGGTCGGTCCCCTTGCCACGGCCGCGCGGCCAGTGTAGGTTTCGTTGTGATTCTGAAACTCGTCAGGGACGGAGGAAGTAATCATGGAGAATCTGGGATGTGTACGGGCGGTGCTTCAGCGAGTACCGCAGGAGGACGAAATCCCCGGCCTAGCGGTGTTCGCAGCGACAGGACCGGAACGCTGCCGGTGGAACGGTTGCGGCGGCAGCTTGACTCGCTACTACTCGGATTGGTGGTACTGCGGGAAATGTCGCTCGCGCTATGTCCAGATACCGCCGGTGGACGTTCTGGGAAGGAGGACAGATTGAGTGCCTAGCGTGTACAAAGTCGAGTGGGTGCAGGAGGGGGACTGGACGGACGAGGAACGCAAGAAGGTCGAGGCCATGCTGGATCTGCCCGTTCCACCTACACACGTCGGCGTAGCAATCGTGACCTTCACCGCGACGAAAAGGGTCTTCCGTAGCCGCTGCGTGTACGAGGAGATTTTCGACCTAACTAACCGAGTGATGGAAGTTCCATGAACACAGTGCCGCTGACTATTTGCGATTCGCAAGGCCCCGGCCAGTCGGTGGGGAGGATGGAAAATGGGGAACCCCAGTAGGCGGCACACGCCTGAGTTCAAGAAGTTCGTTGTGCTGGAGGTTCTGCGCGGAGAGCGAACCCAGAAGAGGATCGCAGCACGCTATGGAGTCCATCCGAGCCAAGTAAGCGAGTGGAAGCGGCAGGCCCTTGATGGGTTGAGTGAGTCGTTCGTGCGGGACGCCAAGGGTCGGCGGCGGCGGGAGGAAGCGAAGCCTCGGCGGCAGCTTCCACGTGAGAGACGTTACCCTATTCAAGGTCCGTACTCTCTCGAGACGGAGTTGGACGCCGCGAGGCTCATGGAGCAGCTCTGGCAGGTTCGTAGGGAGTTAGGGGATGACGTCCTGTTCGGCGCGTTCGTACAGGAGTACGTGCGCGTCCTGAAGCCCCTGGAACCATCGGAGGCGCTGTTGATGGCGGAAGCATGGGAGTTGGCTAGAGAGCGCCCCGAACTTCGGCGGATTCTTGCGGCTCTGCCGGGAGAGGTTGTAGGCTTGATAAAGGCCGCGCTGGCTCTTGACCTTGACCTAAGGGGGCTTACGGACGAACAGCTTTCGAGTGTCTTCGCCCGCGCTCCTCGGCTGCGAAAGGGAGTTCTCAAGAAACTGAAGGCCTCTGTATCCCGGTCCGACAGCAGCGTTGGCGGTGAACGTTTCAAGCCAGTCAGAGTTGAGAAACGGTGACGGTGCGGTTCCGGTCGCGGCTCGCGTCTTGGGGCACGGACGGTTGCTGTTACTCGTACAACCTCCCCGTCGCCCTCGCCCTCTCCAACACCGGCTCATAGATCCGCAACGTCGCCGCATCCACCAACTGGCCCCCCTTGCCTCCAGCCCCGGCCCCCTTCGCCACCGACTCGTTGTACAGGTCCACCATCTTCTGCGCCTGCTTGATCTCCCTGGGCGACGGCGCGAAGACGTCGTTGGCAAGCGGAATCTGGTTCGGGTGGATGCACCACTTGCCCACGGCGCCGAGGGTGGCGGCCCAGGTGGCCTGCTTCAGGTAGGCCTTGTCGTTGCGGAAGTCGCCGAAGGGGCCGTCGATGGCGTCGATGCCGGCGGCGCGGCAGGCGGCGATCATGCGGACGCGGTGGGCGGACCACATGTCGCCGGGATAGCGGTAGTCCTTGTCGAGTTCGTGGCCGAATCGCATGCCCATGCTGGCGGAGAGGTCGCCGAAGCCGAGGATGAGCGCTTCCAGGCGCGGCGAGCAGGTGGCGATCGCTTCCACGTTGGCGAGGCCCTCGGCCTCCTCGATCAGCGCCTCGAGGCCGATCCTGCGGTCGAGCCCGAGCTTCTGCTCCAGGCCGTCGAGCATCGTCTCGAAGAACCAGATGTCGCGCGGCTGCTTGACCTTGGGCAGGATGATGACGTCGAGGTTCTCGCCGGCGCCTTCCACCACGCTGATCACGTCGTCCACGGCCCAGCGGGTGGTGTGGTCGTTGACGCGGACGGAGCGCACCTTGCCGGTCCAGTCGAGGTCGTTCAGGCCGTCGATGGCGATCTGGCGGGCGCCTTCCTTCCTGTCGGGCGCGACGGCGTCTTCCAGGTCGAGGAAGACGAGGTCGGCCTCGCTCGAGGCCGACTTCTCGACCATCCGGGGGTTGCTGGCCGGCACCGCCAGCTCGGAACGTCTCAGTCGCATGGTTGCTTCTCCTTGTCGTCTCCGTCCGGCCCGGCGTGCTGGCCGATGTCGCTCCCGGCGCTGACCCCGGCCTCGACCCCGGCGCCGATCCCGAACTGAACGAGGATCTCGTCCCGGTGCTCGTCGAGCAGGGGCGCCCGGCACCGCACGCCGGTCTTCGTCCCGGTGTACTTGATCGGGCAGCCGACGATCCTGACCGGCGCGTTCTCGCCCGGCAGCTCCACTTCGGCGACCATCTCGCGGACCGCGGTGTGGGGGCTCTCGAAGATGTCTGCCGCGGTCTGCACCGGGCCGCACGGAACCCGGCCGGCGAGCGCCTCGACGATCTCGTCGCGGGTGTGGGCCCCCGTCCACTTGGAGACGACCGCCTCCACGAACTCCCGGTTCTCGCGGCGCGCCTTGAAGTCCTTCGAGCGCTCGTCTTCCACCAGGTCGGGCCGACCCATCTCCTGGCAGAGGATCTCCCACTGCGCCGGCAGGGGCGCGGCGATCGCCACGCCGCCGTCCTTCGCGTCGTAGATGCCGAACGGGGACAGGCTGTGGTGGTGCTTGCCGCGCGGCGGGAGCTGGTGGCGCAGGCTGGAGCCGTAGTTCGCGAACACGGACTCGCACAGCAGGTTGACGCCGTCGACCATCGCGACGTCCATGAACTGGCCCTCGCCGGTCCGCCGCGCGTGGTGGACCCCGGCGACGACGCCGAGCGCCATCAGCGTGCCGGGAAACAGGTCGCCGACGGAGGCGCCGCCGGGGTAGCCCCCTCCGGGACGGTCGTCGTCGCCCCGGGGGCCGTTGACGTGGGCGAAGCCGCCCATCGCCTGGGCGACGATGTCGAAGGCGGGCCAGTCGGCGTGGGGGCTCTCGCCGGTCCGCGGGTCGCCGAAGCCGCGCAGCGCCGCGTAGACGATCCGCGGGTTGCGCTGGCGGATCGTCTCGTAGCCGACGCCGAGGCGGTCCATCACGCCGGCGCGCATGTTCTCGAGCACCGCGTCGGCGCGCTCGCACAGGCGGAGGAAGGTCTCGCGGTCGGCCTCGTCCTTCAGGTCGAGCGAGATGCTGCGCTTGTTCCGGTTGATGCTGCCGAAGTAGCCGCCGAAGTCGCAGCCGCCGTCGACGCCGGCCTTGCCCTCGGCCGGGTGGACGAAGTCCTCGGGGATGGGCGGCGAGGGGCGGGACATGTCGCCGGTGGGCGGCTCGACCTTGATGACGTCGGCGCCGAGGTCGGCGAGGATGGCCGAGCCGAAGGGGCCGGCGAGCGCCATCGTGCAGTCGATGATGACGAGGTCGCTGAGGGGGCCGTGGCTCATGGGGCGGGGCCTGGAGTTGGCGCGGCAGGAGCTCCAGAGTCCGGCGCTTTGCGCCGGATGCCGGCGGGGACGCCGGCGCACCCGGTTTCCGCCGCGAAGGCTCCTGGGTCGGCGGGCGTGGGCCGCGCTGGGGCTTGAGCGAGCGTTGCGGTCAACGGGCGCCCCAGTGCGAGCGGCGCTTGATCAGGACTTCGCGTTCGCCTTCGAAGACGATGGTGCCGTCCTGCTTCGTGCCCCAGTGCTTGAAGCGGACGATGCCGGCGTCGTCGCGGTCGGCGTCGCGGGTGGCGAGCACCTCGGTGTAGGCGGTCAGGGTGTCGCCGAGGAAGACCGGCGCGCGGAACCGCAGCTTGTCGAGGCCGAGCTCGGCGAGCGCGTTCTCGGCCGTGTCCTGGGTCGCCAGGCCGATGACGGTGGAGCCGGTGACGAGGCCGAACACGAGGCGCTGGCCGAAGGGGGAGTTCCGCATGCGGTCTTCGTTGAAGTGGCCGTCGGCGGTGTTCATGACGAGCTTGGTGAGGAGCTGGCTCTCGACCTCCTCGATTGTGGTGCCGCGGGCGTGCTGCATCTTCTGGCCGGGGGCGAAGTCCTCGAAGTAGGTGGAGGGGGATGTGAGGGCGGTGGTCATGAGGCCGCTTCGCGCCGCTTGGCGACGAGGTTGGTGCGCTGGTAGCTGACGACCTTCTCGCCGTGCTGGTTGAAGGCCTCCGTCTCCCATGTGACGATGCCGAAGTGGGGCCTGGAGCCGGACTCGCGGCGGCCCACGACGCGGCTTGTGCCGGTGATCGTGTCGCCGGGGTAGACCGGGCGGTGGAACTTCACGTCGTTGACGCCGAGGAACGGCCCGCCGCCTTCGGAGAGGTCCTCGACCGACATGCCGACGACGGTGCAGAGCACGAGCAGCGGGTCGATGACGACCGAGTCGTGGCCGTGGGCCCGCGCGTACTCGGCGTTGAAGTAGAGCGGGGTGAACCGCATCGTCGCCGTGGCGAAGAGCGCGTTGTCCGCTTCGGTGAGCGTGCGGCCCCAGTGGTGCTGGAAGGTCCGGCCTTCCTCGAAGTCCTGGTAGCGGTTGCCCTTCTGGCGGAGCGGGAAGGTGGAGAAGTCCGGATCGGGCATTGCGGCAGGATTCTAGGCGCTTGCGACGCCGAACGCAGCGGAGCGAGTCGGCGGCGCAAGCGCCTGGATGAGGACGGGCTGGGCCGAAACACCGAGTCAGCGAGGTGTTTCGGGGCGCTACCACGCAGTACGATGAGCCGCCCTTGAACCGAAGCTCCCCGGAGGATCGATTGAACGAAATGAAGCCCGCGGAGGTCAAGCCCGCAATCAGCATCGATGTCGTCAATCAGCTCGACGCTCGGGTCGGTACGATCGAGAGCGTCACGGATGTCGAGGGGTCCAGCAAACTCGTCCGACTCCGGGTCGATTTCGGCGACCACAAGCGGACGATCCTCGCGGGGATGAAGCAGGAGCGCGAAGACCCGACCGAGATCGAAGGTCGTCAGGCGTTGTTCATCGTCAACCTGGAGCCTAGGAAGATGATGGGGGAGACCTCGGAGGGCATGGTCTTCGACGTCGGTTACGAGGACGGGATTCAGCCGGCGTTGCTGCTCCCGGAGCGGCCGGTGCCGAACGGCGCTCGGGCTGGTTGAGTCACGGTGTGTCGTCGCCGCTTCGCGGCGCGTGCTGTTGGCCGCCTCCGGCGGGAGCGGGTCAGAAGACCCGCGCACCCGGCAGGATGGTTGCCGCTTCGCGGCGCGTGCTGTTGGCCGCCTTCGGCGGGAGCGGGTCAGAAGACCCGCGCACCCGGCAGGAAGCCGCGCCGGCCGCAGGCCGGCTCCGATCGGCCGCGGCCAGGCTGTACCATCCCCGCATGATTCCCTGGAACGACCTGAAATCGACTCTCGAACAGGATCCCGAGTTCCGCTACACCATCCGGCACTGGACCGCCAGCCTCCGCCTCAGCGTCGGCGACCGGCACCACGCGATCCGCTTCGAGGACGGTGCCGTCGCCGCGCTCGAACCGTGCGAGGCCGACGCGCCGTGCGACGTCTTCCTCGCCGGCCCGGAGGAAGAGTGGCGCGAACTGCTGCGCGAGGTGCCGCGACCCTTCTACCAGGACCCGTTCTTCGCCAGCGTGCATCACGGCATCGAGATCAACCGCGATCAGCTCGACTACGCCGCCTACTACCCGGCGCTGCGCCGGCTGGTCGGGGTGCTGCGCGAGATGACCGACTCAACCGAGGGAGCTTCCGCATGAACGCGTTTCGCCTGTTGCTTGGCCTCATCTTCGGCGTGATCGTCGTCTACACGGTCTTCGTCGCCATGGAGCACGGCCTGGGCCTGCTCGGCGTCTTCTTCGGCGACATCGCCGAGGGGGGCTGGCCCGGCCAGTTCAACCTGGACTTCATGGGCATGCTGATCCTCTCCGGCTTCTGGATGGCCTGGCGCAACAACTTCACGCCGGGCGGCCTCGTGCTGGGCGTCGGGGGCCTTTTCTTCGGCGCGCCGTTCCTGACGCTGTACCTCTTCATCCTGAGCCAGCAGACGAACGGCGACGTGAAGCGGATGCTCCTGGGCGACGAGCGGGCGGCGGCCTGATGCCCGCGTTCGCACGGCCCATCGGCCGCTACCTGGACGCGGTGAAGATGCTCCTCGGCGACAGGCGGGCGGCGGCCTGATGCCCACCTTCGCGCGGCGCGTCGGCCGTTATCTCGACCTTGAGGTCCAGGGCGTCGGCTACGAGGTCTACTTCGAGTCGGCCGGCAACCCGGACGGCATTCCGCTGGTGCTCCAGCACACCGCCGGCTCCGACGGCCGCCAGTGGCGCCACCAGTTGGAGGACGAGCGGATCGGCCGGCACTTCCACCTGCTGGCTTACGACCTGCCCTACCACGCCAAGTCCGTGCCGCCGGCGGGCGTCGAGTGGTGGAAGCAGGAGTACAGGCTGACGAAGAGCTTCCTGCTCGACTTCGTCGCCGCCTTCGTGGGCGAGCTCCAGCTCGAAGACCCGGTCTACATGGGCAGTTCGATCGGCGGCCACCTGGCCCTCGACCTCGCCCTGCACCGTCCGGGCCTGTTCCAGGCCGTCATCGGGCTGGAGGCGGCGATCAAGTCGGACCCCGGCAACATCGACCTGCTCGACCACCCCGAGATCAACAACGGTTACAAGGGCGAGCTGATGATCGGCATCACCTCGCCCCTGGCGCCCGAGGCGTTCCGCCGCGAGGTCGGCTGGTGCTACAGCCAGGGCGCGCCGCGGGTGTTCCGGGGCGACCTCTTCTACTGGGGCACCGACCACGACCTGGGCGACAGAGCGTCGGAGATCGACACGTCGCAGACCCGGGTGTTTCTGCTCACCGGCGAGTACGACGCGGCCACGCCGCCCGCGGCGTCCGAGGAGGTCGCGGCGCAGATCGAGGGCGCGACGTACCAGACGATGAAGGGGTTGGGCCACTTCCCGATGTCGGAGGACCCGGAGCGGTTCTACGGCTACATCGGGCCCGTGCTGGCGGAGATCGTGGGAGACCAGACGCGGCTGGGCTCGCCGGAGTGGTCGCCGGCCGCCGCCGGATAGGCCGCAGCCAAGCCGTCCGCACACTGGGTGCGAGTGTCGGTGCACGAGCGTCGGTGCGCGGGTCTTCCGACCCGCTGCCGGCGCAGCCGGCCAGGAAAGCGCGCCGGCCGCAAGGCCGGCTCCGCTATCTCCCTCGAGAGCGCGCCCGGCCGACCTCTACACGCGCCCCCGATTCAGACCGTCGCCTGCCGTCGGTAAGGAGCCACGTCGATCAGGTCCTCCCGCTTACGGGCCTGCGTGAGGTCGTAGGTCGCCTGCCGACGCAGCCAGAACTCGGCATTGGACCAGCCCGCCTTCTCCAGCCGGATGGCCATCTCGGGCGAGATCGCCGCGTGGCCATTCAAGACCCGCGACAGCGTGTGCCGGGCAACGCCCAGCACTTTCGCCGCAGCGGTCACGTTCAGGCCGAGCGGCTCCAGGCAGTTCTCACGGATGCTATGGCCGGGATGGGGAAGGTTGATCATCGCCATGTTGCCGTCCTTCGCCGCTCTTGAGCCGGCTGTACTCCCGATTCCACTCGGAGAGCGACTCGGGCGCCGGAAGCGGCGCCATCGCCACGAGCCTGTCGACCGCGTCCAGTTGACGCCGCCGCGTGTCTGGCGCCACGCAGACCTTCTCGACGGCTGCATCGCGCTTCTGATCGATGTCGCCCACTTCAGGTTCCTCCCACGGTCCGGCCGATGTCACAGGAGAGCGTCAACTCGAACCGAACCGCGTAGCGACGTACTTCTCGGCGTCATCGACTCCGAGCCGCACCGTCCCCGGCCCGCTCCGCACATACAGATCCCCGCCCTCCGCCTTCTCCATCCCCTTCCACCGAAGATACACCGGCTCCGGGCTCCTCTGGCAACTCACGAGGCACACCGTCTTCCCCTCCACGATCTGCGTCTCCGGATCGATGCAGGTCCCCGCCCGGTCGCCCAAGCCGTTCCGCACCACCTGGGCAAGGTGCCGCATGAACTTGTCGTCGCTCTCCAGCCGGTCGTGGTCGATGCCGAGTACCTGCCTCTCGTCATCCACCCCGATCAAGAGGTCGCCGCCGTCGGTGTTGAGGAAGGCCGCGATGGTCTTGAGCGCCGCGTGGGTGACGTGCCTGTCGTCCTTGCGGTTCTCCTTCAGACTCCAACGCAGGCTGGACTTGAACTCCAGCGTCTTCGACTCCTGGAGCTTCAGCAGTTCCTCGGCTCGCCGGTGCCGGCTGATGTAGTCGTCGAAGAGGAGGTTCTTGATCGCCCGGCCGAACTCGGGGTCGTCTGTGATGCGCTTGTAGAGGTCGAAGTTGGTCTCGACGATCTCCTGGATCTTGTCCTCGACCTTCGGGTCGAAGGTCAGGCGCACGTTCTCGCGCGTGTTGACGCGGGCGCTCGCGGTCAGGCCCGGGTCCTGGTCGAGGGCGGAGCGGATCTGCTCGAGCGTCAGGCGGTGTTCGTCGCCGAGGTTCAGGCCGAAGCGTTCGTTCAGATCCTCGATGATCCGGGAGAGCGCCTCCATCTGTTCCCCGCCGGCGCCGCCTTCGGGCTTGCTTCCCGCGGGCTTGAGCGGCTGGACTTGGCGTTCCAGCGGGATCCGGCCGCGGCTCGTTCGCTGGATGCGGAACGACTCCATGTCGATGTTCTGCTGCACCTCGACCGGCAGCGCCTCCCGGCCGACGGACAGGAGGCGGCGCAGATGTCTGGCGAACTGGTAGAGCTTCTCCAGGTCGGCGTCCGCGAACGTCAGCACCTGGGAGAGGAAGGCGTAGAGGCGGACATAGTCGGTGAGCTGGCCGACGAAGTCCCGCCCCTCTTCGGCGCCCAGGTCGGCGAAGCGTTGCCGGGACGGTTCCAGCGCCGCGTAGAGCCGATCCTGCGTCGCGTCCGGGCCGAAGTACGCCAGCGCGAAGGTCTCCACGTCGGCCTCCCCGAACACGCCGAAGTCGAGCAGCCGTCCCTGGACCTCGTAGAGCAGGTTCGGGTCGGTCTCCTCGGACAGCAGCGTGGTCTCGTAGTACGGCTCGAACGCCTTCCCGATCTCGTCGGCCTCGTTGGCGAAGTCGAGCACCATCGCGCCGTCCTTGCCGGGGTGGGTGCGGTTCAGCCGGGACAGCGTCTGGACCGCGTTCACGCCGCCGAGCTTCTTGTCGACGTACATCGTGTGGAGCAGCGGCTGGTCGAAGCCGGTCTGGAACTTGTTGGCGACCACCAGGAAGCGGTACTCCGGCTTCTCGAACTCGGCGGCCGTCTGCCGCTCGCCGATCGCCCGCTCCTGGCCGGCCGAGTTCATCCCGGACTCGGTGTAGGACTGGCCGCCGTCCCTGACCGTGCCGGAGAACGCGACGAGCGCCTTCCAGGGACGCCCCTTCTCCCGCAGATAGCGGTCGAGGGCGAGCCGGGTGCGCACAGCGTGCAGGCGCGAGCGCGTGACGATCATCGCCTTGGCGCGGCCGCCGATCTCGTGCGCGACGAGTTCGGCGAAGTGCTCCACGCAGATGGCGACCTTCTCGCCGATGGCGTGCGAGTGCAGTTCGACGAAAGACCGAAGCAGATGCTCGGCCTTCCGCTTGTCGTAGCGCGGGTCGTCCTCGATCTTCTTCTTCAGCCGCCAGTAGGCCTTGTAGGTCGTGTAGCTGCCGAGCACGTCGAGGATGAACCCTTCCTCGATCGCCTGGCGCATGCTGTAGAGGTGGAACGGCCTGAAGCTGCCGTCCGGCTGCTTCTCGCCGAAGAGTTCGAGGGTCTTGGGCTTCGGCGTCGCCGTGAAGGCGAACGTGGAGAGGTTCGGCAGCCGTCCGCGTTGGCGGATCGCCTCGTGGATCCGGTCTTCGAGTTCTTCTTCGGGTGTCGCCGCGCCGGCCTCTTCCTTCTCGGCCGCCTCCAGGCTGCGCGCGTCGAGCACCGCCTTGAGGCTCTTCGTGCTCTCGCCGGACTGCGAGGAGTGCGCCTCGTCCGCGATCACGGCGAAGCGCTTGCCGGGAAGCTGGCCGATCTCGTCGGCGATGACCGGGAACTTCTGCAGCGTGGTGACGATGATCGTCCGGCCGCCTTCCAGGGCCTCGCGGAGCTGGCGCGACGTGTGCTGGATGTTCTCGACCACGCCGAGGGTCTGCTCGAACTGCCGGACGGCGCTCTGGAGCTGGCGGTCGAGCACGCGCCGGTCGGTCACGACGACGACGGAGTCGAACACGCGCCGGTCTTCGTGGTCGTGCAGCATCGCGAGCTGGTGGGCGAGCCAGGCGATGGTGTAGCTCTTGCCGCTGCCGGCCGAGTGCTGGATGAGGTAGCGCTCGCCGGGGCCGTGGTTGCGCGCGTGGCGCACCAGCCGGCGCACGCAGTCGAGTTGCTGGTAGCGCGGGAAGATCAGGAACCGCTTGCCGGTCCTGCGGCCGCGGTCGTCCGTCTCGATGACTTCGTGGACGAACTGGCGAACGAGGTCGAGGACGCTGTCGCGAGCCCAGATCCGCTCCCACAGGTAGTCGGACGGATAGCCGTTGCGCGTGGGCGGCACCGGCGGATTCCCGGCGCCGCCGCGGTTGCCGCGGTTGAACGGCAGGAATCGCGTCTTCGGCCCGGCAAGCTGGGCGGTGACGAAGACCTGCTCCGGGTCGACCGCGAAGTGGGCGAGGCAACGGCCGTAGGCGAACAGCGGTTCGCGCGGGTCGCGGTCGTCCTTGTACTGCCGGATGGCGTCGTCCACGTTCTGGCCCTTCAACGGGTTCTTGAGCTCCGCCGTGAAGATGGGGATGCCGTTCAGGAAGATCCCGAGGTCGACGCTCCGGCTGGCGGTGCGTTCGCTGAAGTGGAGTTGACGCGCTACCGCGAAGAGGTTGGCCCCGTGCAGGCGCTGGAGTTCCTCGTTCAGCCCGCTCGCCGGCTGGAAGTACGCGAGGCGGAACCTGCAGCCCGAATCCCTGACGCCGTTTCGCAGCACGTCGAGCGCGCCCCGGCGGCCGATCTCGCGCGAGAGCCGGCCGAGGAAGCGCGGCTTGACGTCCGCGCCGTAGTGCTGCCGGAGCTTGGCCCACTCCGTCGGCTGCGTGGCGAGGAGGAAGTCGAGCACGTCGGCCGGGATCAGGCAGAGGTCGCGGTCGTAGTCGTCGTGGCGGCGCTTGTGGTAGCCGCCGGGCAGAGGGTCGTCGCCGAAGGAGACGGCGGGTTCGCGGAGTTCGCCGGCGTCCTCCGGGTAGGCGTCCGGGCCGCCGCGCAGGAGGGCGCGCTCGATGGTCGCCTCGAAGTTGCGTTCGCTGGTGTCGGGGGTCACGCTGGCGCCGTCCTTGGGTGGTTGGCTTGCCTTGGCGTTGCGGAGGGAGCGACGCGGGCGGGTCGCGGGTCGATGTCACAGCTCGGTGTCACAGCTTGTCGCAGCTCGGTGTCACAGCTCGTCATAGCTCGGCTCATTCGGTAGACCGGCCCTCGGAGAGCGTCGCGGCCTTGAGGAAGCCGCGGGCCCGCTCGATTGGCTTCGGGTCGGAGGCGATCTGATTGGGGATGGTGAACGGTGGCTCGAAGCTCATTCGGACGCTGCTTCTCGGACGTCGATCTTGCCGGTGACTGCCGCCGAGATCAGGGCGGTCCGGAGTTCCTGGAGGTGGTCCACGGCCTCGCGGATCTTCGCAACAAGACAGTCGATCTCCTGAGTGGCTTGGTCGAGCTGCGTCACGATGCGGCTCTGCTCTTCCAGTGGAATCTCCGGGACCACGAGGCGCGCCAGCGTCGACGTGTTGTAGTGGACTTGGATGGCACCTACAGACTGCTCCGCAGCCTGCGAGATTGCGGCCTGTGAATTGAGGTAGTAGTACACGAACTTCGGCAGGACCAACTCCGAACGCCGCACAATGAGCAGGTCGATGCAGTTGGCTCCATCTAGTGATTCAGGAACTACGGTCGCCGTGCCGGCTTGACCCGTGCGAACCACGACTACGTCGCCCGCGAAAATCTTCGACTTTCGGTGGAGTTCGTTCGCGTCCTCACTGATGAACACGAGGTTGGCGGTGTCGACCGCACCACGAGACACGTTGAGTGCGCGGAGACAAGGAACGCCGTCATCCACGTAGTACTTTGAGGGCGTAACGACGATGCCCACGGTAGTTTCTGGCGTCACGTGCTTGAGCCTCTTGACCTCCCAGTGCGCCGGGATCTCGCCCAGCCACTCGACGCCGGAGTCCTTCACGCGCACGTTGGGGTCGAGGCCCCGTGTCACGGCGCGGGTGATGAGTGCGGTGCGTTTCTCCTGAAGCAGTTCGATCAGTCGCTCCTTCCTCTCTACTAGCGCGTTCAGTTTCGTCGCCTCATCGTCGAGGAAACTGACGATGGCCCGTTGTTCGCCCTGCGGTGGAACGGGAAGGCTGTTCGTGCTGACGTGATCGGTACTGACGCGTGGCATTCTGGCCCCGTACGTCAGCGAATGGAGCCAGTGGACGTGAGAGACGTTCAGCAGGCAGTACATCAGGTAGCTCTGGAGGTAGCCAGGAGTTGGCCGAAGAGCGAGAATCTCACTGGTACAGACGCCATCGAAGTCCGGACGAGCGGCCTTCGCAAGGTAGGGCCGGAGCTTTCCGAGTAGAACATCCCCTGCCGCGAAAGGGGACACCACACTGTCTATCTTCTCGGGTTGGTTCTCCTGCAGCAGCCGGCCGGTCCACGGTTCCACATGCTCGAGTCCAACATAGACAGCATCGTGGGGCTTGGTGTTCAGCTTGCCGGTGCGTGTTGGCGCGACGAACTTGATCCGCTTCGTTCTCCAGTGCGCCGGTATCTCGCCGAGCCACTCGACGCCGGATTCCTTGTACTTGCAGTATCGCGGAAGCCGTGCAGGCTGTGCTTCCTCCTTTCGATCAGGTGCTTCGTTCATGGCTTTCCATAGGCGGGCCCGCTACGGCCTGGGGCTTACTCGCGGGTGTCATTCCCACAGGATCTCTAGAACGGGACCGATGAGCGACTTCGCTCGGCAGACTTCTGCGGCGCGCCAGATTTGATCCACGGTTGCTTTCCGGTCGCGCAGTGCGTCGCGTAGTGCCTCGATCGCAACGTCTCTGCCGACCAGTCTGCGGAAGCGAAAACAGTCCACGACCGTGCGGGCCGGGCTCGTGATTCGTGCAGGAACGCCCTGGAAGGTCGCGCGCTCGACGCCGTAGCGCAGCGAGGCGGCGGAGAACCGAACTACGTGCACGGGCAGTTCGGGGAGCTTGGGCGAGCGCGCCTTGTGCGGGATGGCGATCCACACCTGCCACGGAAGCTGGGTGCCGAGTTCGTGGACGCTCAGGGCGGTCAGGAGGCAGACGATGGCATCGGGAACACGCGCGCACACGGCGCCGACGGTGTAGTGCTCGGTGAGTTCGGCCTCCGTGATGCGATAGAGGCCACGCGCCTCGCGTTCGACCGAGCCGTCCTCCAGCAGGCGCCGCAGTTCACGGGAGCTGATGCCCAACTCGGCCGCGTCGCGCGAACGGAAGAACGTCCTGGTGCCGAGGCCCTGCAAGTCTCGGCCAGGTGGCTCTGGTCGGCGAGACGAATTGTCGGCAGCCATAATCTCTTGTCGGCGTTTTGATCGGCCGGAGGCACCTAGCCTAGCCGCCCTTGACGCCCCTATCAAGTTGCCACGGACCTGCGCGCCGCCGACACACGGCCGCGGAATCCGAGCCAGTCGCGGAGAGGACAGCAGGAGATAGGTGGAACCGTTCGATTCCCGTAGACGCGCACAATCAGGCGACTTGCACACACCGACGGGCCCTGCCACACGACGAACGACGCCGGACCCCGAAGGTGAGGCTGCTAGTGTCCGCGCCACGCCGGAAGCCGTCCAACCGGCGCTCTGGCGGTGTGCCATGGACGCTATCGCATCAACTCCGCTCGCGCCGGAGTGGAAGGAACGGCTGAACCTATCGCTCCGCCGTGCGCCGGACTTCTACGAGAAGTCGGACGAGATCGGGGACGTGTCCCATGCAGGTGCGCTTCGTACGACTCTCGACGGCTTGGGGGCGTCCGCGGTCTTCTGTGTCCAGGACGTCCCGACTGCCGTCGTCGTCTCGGTCGACCAGTACGTTCCCGAAGACGCCGCCAAGCTCCAGGCGGCGCTCTGGAATCAGGGGCTCGCAAGTTTGCTCCTCTTCGTTTCCGAGGACACTGTTCGGGTGTTTTCTCTGGCCCGGACCCCTCGCCGGTGCACGGACGACGAGTTCCACTCCCATTGCCTAGTCCAGACGTTGAACGCTGCGACCGACGCGCTGGCGCTTGGGAACCTGCTTTACAGCGCCGAGTCCGGCCGGTATTGGGAGGCATATGCCCAGTACTTCAGGCCAGAAGAGCGAGTGGATCGCGTTCTCCTGAACAACTTGACGGAGTCGGACAGACTTCTTCGGCAGGAGGGTTTACCCGGAGACGCGTCGCAGGCGCTGCTGCTCCAGGCGATGTTCGTTGCCTATCTTGAGGACCGGGAGATCATCGGCGAGGAGTACATCCGGGCTGCTACGAACGAGGGGGCGACCGATTTCAACACACCGCTGTCCACAGGGGACGTTGGATCATTGGAGCGTCTCTTTGTGACTCTGCGGCGAGACTTTAACGGCGACCTGTTCATTGCGCCGTGCTCCTTCGACGCGAACGACCCCGGTCCGAGTCTAGAGGCATCGCACTTGGAGATTCTCGCCCGCTTCCGTTCCGGCCGGGAGGAGATGCATGGGTCGGGCGGGCAGTACCGCCTTTGGCCATACAACTTCAAGTACATACCGGTCGAACTGATCAGCGCCGTTCACGACCGATTCCTGAGCGAGCGCGGAGATGCTGACCGGCGTCTTCGTGGTGCCTACTACACACCGATGCTCCTCGCCGACGTAGTGGTGTCTCACATGTGGGAGAGGTTGCCGGCCGAAGCCAAGGAAAGTGGGACTTTCCTGGACCCGGCTTGTGGGTCTGGCATCTTCTTGGTGCGACTGTTCCAGCGCCTGTGCGAGTTCCGTCGGGCCAGCCGATCCGAAGCGAGGATTCCTTGGCGTGCCCTGCTCGACATTCTGATGAGGTTGCGCGGCTGGGACCTGGACGGCGGTGCAGTGCGGGTAGCGGTTTTCTCCTTGTACGTGGCTCTCCTTGAGGAGGTTACTCCGCCCGATATTCAGAGACTGATGAAGCGCGGTCGGGTGCTCCCCGAGCTCCACGGAAAGACGCTGAGGTGCACCGACTTCTTCTCGGTCGCGCCTGACGCTGCTGCGGTGGACGCCGTGGTTGGCAACCCGCCCTGGTCGAGCCGCCACGGCGCGGGTCATTCCGCCCTTGAATGGTGTCGTCAAGAGAGACTTCCGATGCCGAGCGGCGAGCAGGCTTGGTCGTTCGTCTGGAAGTCGCTGCGCCACTTGCGGAAGGGTGGCTTGGTGGCGTTGCTTCTGCCGGCAATGGGTTTCCTGCACAATCACGCCAAGAAGGCGGTAGAGGCGCGCAAGCGCCTGATCCGCGAGGCGCGGCTCTCTAGCGTTGTGAACTTCGCGGACATGCGATTTCAGTTGTTCGACGGTGCCTCAAGGCCTACCTCGCTCCTTATCTTGGGCGGACTTGCTTCACAGGATTCAGACTACCGGTTCGACTACTTGACACCGAAGGCCGACCCGAACCTGAAGGCCCGGCGCTTGATTACCGTCAGTAGTGCGGACCGGTGTCGGCTCGAGGCTCGCATGGTTGAGGCCGACCCGTCTGTGTTCAAGAAGCGTCTTTGGATGAATGAGCCTGAGAGCCGGCTGTTCAACTATTTGTCGCAGCTCCCTCGCCTGCGCGATCTCGTCGAGCAGTTTGGGAAGCTGTCGCGCCGAAAGGGACTCGGTCCGGACCAGTGGGTTATCGGACAGGGCTTTCAGCCGGCTCGCACAGAGGAGCGCGACGACGTTGGCTATGAGGCCAAGCACAGCAGCGCCGTCGCCACGATTCCGTATCTTCCGATCAAGCGGTTTCGGGTCCTGGCCGAGGCAGGAGTGGACTTGCAGCCTTGGAAGGGCGCGATGGTGCGTCGGCATGGTTTCCGAGGAGGATTCGAGGGACCACGTGTAGTCGTTCCCCGTGGCGTCGCCATCGGTGAAGCGGGACGACGACTGAGGGCGGCCTATGTCGAGGCACCGCTGACCTTTCAGGACATCATTCAGGCGATTGTGGTTCCCCCGGGGCAGGAGCAGCGGGGCATGCTGCTGACGGCTCTGCTCAACAGCAAGCTGATGCTGTGGTTTGCGTTCCACGGAACTTCATCGTTTGGTGCGGATCGGCCGGAGGTGCAACAGGCGGAACTACTGCGCTTGCCGTTCCCTGAGCCAGACGACATGCCCGACCCGGAGCGGTCGTGGTCGGCTGCTGAGGCGCTGGTGGGCAAGATCAAGGGGAGGCTCCAAGCGGCCGCAGCAACTGGAAGGACCGGTGCCGGGCAATGTGATGTCCTTGAAGAGATCGACCGCTTGGCTCTCGAGTACTTCTGTCTTTCCGAGGAGGACCGAATCGTCGTCGACGACACGGTGGATCATGTGATCCCGGCTGTTCAACCTAGCAGGGGCAGCTTTCCTGCTTTGTGGGGACCTTCGACCGAATCGGACCGTCGTGAGTACGCCCGTATCTTGGTCGGCAGCTTGGCGGAGCACTTCGAAGGCGGTCGCTCAATCGGAGTGCGTTTGATAGCACGCAGTGAGGATTTGGCCGTGCTACGCCTGTCGCTGCGAGATACTCCGGTTGCGTTCGACTACAGCGAGGACGAGAACGCCTCGGTGGCGTCCGCCGTGTCGGGTCTTGCGGAGGCTGTTCGGCAGCGCCTACCGGCCAACCTCCACGCGGCTCCAGACTTCAGGGTCTTTGTGGGCCGCGAGCTGTTTCTCGTAAAGCCGGTCGGAAGGCGGTTCTGGCTGCGGTCGCGGGCGCTGGCCGATGTCAGAGCAATCGCGCTAGATCTTCACGTGGCCTCTGGCCGTGACGCGCCGTTCTGAGTCGAGTTCCATGACATCTGGCGATCCCACCGCGTGGTTGGGAAGATTCAGGTCGTTGGACAGTCTCTTCCTGGCGCGCGTCGTCGCGTTGTGGCCAACGTGTCTCGAGCGCCTCCCTCCTGACGCCGATGAAGATACAATTACGATGACTTTGGTGAGTCTTCTTTGGCGTGATGCTGGTGCCCGACGTTGGTTCAACCAGGTCGAATTCCACTTCGAGCCGTTCGGATACACGCCGGACGGAACGATGTACAGCTTGGGAGAGATCGATATGGCCGTGATCCTCGGTCAGGATCGCGACGTGTATCTTGCGTACGAGTGCAAGCGCTTGAACGTCCTTCGTCGCGACGGTAGAAGGTCTCTCGCGACGGAGTACGTAAGGCAGGGGCTGGCTCGCTTCGTTCGAAGCCAGTACTCGGAGAACTTGCCGGTAGGGTGCATGCTCGGCTATGTCGGTGACGGCGATGTTGAGCACGCGGCCGGAAAGGTCCGAGAGAGAATCGTGGCGCTTCGCGGTGAGATCGCGCTCACTGAGGGGCCGGAATCGGATGTGGCGATCGGGCTAGCGACCCGGTTCTACAGCCGACACCACCGCGGATCGGATGGCAGCGAGATAGAGATCCGGCACGCGCTGTTGCCGATGTGACGTTAGGACTGTGCTTGTTGGAGCCGGTTCCCGTGGGGGATGGTCAAGTGCCCATCTCCCCCAACATCTCCACGATCTCCCTCTCCACCCGCCGGATGTCCGCCTCGATCTCCTCCAACGGACGCGGCGGCCGGTACTCGTAGAAGTACCGGTTGAAGTTGATCTCGTAGCCCACCAGCCCGACTTCGCCGTCCTGCGGGTCCCGGCGGTTCTCGTCGATCCAGGCGTCGGGGACGTGCGGCGTCACTTCGCGCTGGAAGAAAACGTCGACGCTCTCGGCGAGCGGCACGTTCTCCGTGTCGCGGAGTTGCGGGTCGGGTTCGGGGCGGCCCTTCCGGTCCCGGCAGGGCTCGGCCTCGGCGTTGCGCTCCGACAGGCCGGTGAGCACGGACTTCCGGAGCGGCGCGGGCAGCTTGACCTCAGCCCGCCGCAGCGCGCCGTCGAGTTCGGCCTCGAACTTCGCCCGGTCGAGGAAGAGGCGGTCGGGCAGGCCCCGCAGCGCGCCGCGGATCGCCTCCTGCCGCTCACGGCCCGCCGCCTCGTCCTTCGCCCTGGCCGCGCTGTCCCGCTTGCGGGACCTGGCGAGGTTGGCGAAGGCGCGCACCTCGTCGAGGCGGGCGATGCGCTCGGGGCTGGCCTGGAAGTCGAGCCGCAGCGGCCGTTCGACGGTGATCTTGCGGAAGCCGAACTGCGTCGTCGGGTAGACGCGGCTGACGACGGCTTCGCGCTCCTCGCCGTCCTCGACGACGGTGCGGGTCGCGCCGTCCTCGTACTCCCGGAGCAGCCGCAGGATGTCTTCCTTCCGCTCGAACGGGATCTCCCGGCGCTTGGCGCCCAGGCTCTTGCGGAGCAGAACCCAGAACGACGTGGCGTCGATGAGCTGGACCTTGCCGCGGCGCTCGGGCCGCTTCCGGTTCGTGAGCACCCAGACGTAGGTGGCGATGCCGGTGTTGTAGAAGAGCTGCTCCGGCAGGGCGATGAGCGCCTCGAGCAGGTCGTTCTCCAGGATGAAGCGGCGGATCTCGCTTTCGCCGCTGCCGGCGTCGCCGGTGAAGAGGGGCGAGCCGTTCATGATGATCGCGATGCGCGATCCGCCCTGCGCCGGCGCCTTGGCGTGCGCCAGCATGTGGAGCAGGAACAGGAGCTGGCCGTCGCTGATCCGCGGCAGGCCCGGCGCGAAGCGGCCGGCCGCGCCCCGGTCGTGCTCGGCCTGCACCGAGCTCCGGTCGCGCTTCCAGTCCTTGCCGTAGGGCGGATTGGCGATCATGTAGTCGAATCCGGCGCCCGCGTGCCGGTCTTTAGACAGGGTGCTCCCGTAGCCGATCTTCTCCGCGTCGAGCCCGTCCGCCGACTTCATGAACAGGTCGGACTTGCAGATGGCATAGGTCTCCGGGTTCACTTCCTGACCGAAGAGGTGGACGTCGGCGTTGGGGTTCACGGCCTCGCCCCGGCTCTCGCCCTCGCGCGTCTCGCCGAGGACGACGTGCTCCTTGGCGATGGTCAGCATGCCGCCGGAGCCGCAGCACGGGTCGTACACGCTGAGCACCAGGCCCTTCGTGCGCAGCCGCTCCTCGTCTCCGGCGAGCAGCAGGTCCACCATGAGATGCACCACGTCGCGGGGCGTGAAGTGCTCGCCGGGGTTCTCGTTGAGCGCCTCGTTGAACTTGCGGATGAGCTCCTCGAAGATCGTGCCCATCGTGAAGTTGTCGACCGCGTCGGGATGCAGGTTCACCCTTGGGTCGCCGAACCGCTGCATGACCTGGAACAGCAACCCCGACTCGTCGAGCTTGGAGATCGTGTTGTCGAAGTCGAACATGTCCAGCACTTCGCGCATGTTGGGGCTGAACCCGGCGATGTAGTTGCGGAGGTTCTGGGCGAGGTGCGGCGCGTCGGCCAGCAGCTTCTCGAAGTCGTAGCGCGACGTGTTGTAGAAGGCGTAGCCGGAGGCGCCCCGCAGCAGCCGATCGGGATTGGCGAGCTTGTCCCGATACTGCGCCTGGACCTCCAGCACCTTATCCTTGGTGGGGGCCAGCACGCAGTCGAGCCGGCGCAGCACGGTGAGCGGCAGGATCACGTCCTGGTACTTCCCGCGCTTGAAGGTGTCGCGGATCAGGTCGGCGACGCTCCAGAGGAAGCTGACGATCTGGCTGTGGTTCATGGCCGGCCGGCGTGGTAGCGCCTTCGGAGCCGCGCGAAGACGTCGGCCGCCGGCTGGGCCTGACCGGCTTCGATCTGGCGGTCACCCAGCTCAAGGAGCTTGAGCAGCGCAAGCGTTTCCGGCCGCTTCTCGGTCCCTTTCGGCTTGTGGGGTTTCGGCGATGACAAGGTCTCCTCCTCGCTGGGCCTAAGATAGTCCATGCCGGGCTCGTACTGCCGGTGAACGAGCCACGAAGATGAAGAGGAAGCCGATGGCCAAGGTGGACGGCGAGGCATCGCTCAGAGAGGTGCCGGTGGAGAGCGATCCATCGTTCGCGTCCCGGTGGAGAGGCGGGTTCCGGGACTCACGACGAGACGATGCCCGGTACAAGGCGCTCGCCTGCAAGTACCTCGACGGTGGCGAGCCACTTGAGCCTCCTCCGGCTGCGAGCGACCCACGACTCTGATTCAGGCGGTCGGCTGGTCAGCGGGGTTCCAGGAGGGCCAGGTCGATCTCCCGGAAGTCTCGAGTGTTCAGCGTCGCCAGGGAGAAACCGCGACTCTTGGCCGTGCCTGCGATCTGCGAGTCCGCCAGGCTCATGGGCGCTCCCTTCAGCCGTCGCAGGGCGCGGAGCCTGGCGCTCTCGTGGGCGGCGTCCAGGTCGAATGGGACGATGCGGTCCGAGAAGGCATCTACGATCCGGGCAAAGACGTGCGTCAGACGCAGCCGCTTTCGCCCGCGTGGCAGCAGTTCTATGCCGAAACTGATCTCGTCCACGGTGACGGCGGAGACGTACAGGCTCGAAGGGGCATGGCTGTCCAGCCAACTCATCACTCGCTTGTCCGGTTCGACACGCATGGCCTCTGAGAGGACATTGGTGTCCAGGAGGATCACGTCGAATCGTCCTCGCCGTAGTCGGGCGATGTGAAGTCGATCGGGTCGTCCACTTCGCGTGCCGGCAGGTCGAGATCGAAGCCATCGCCGCCGACGATCCGGCGGATCATTGCCCCGACCGGCTCCTCGTCCACAACCGCGCCTCGGAGGATGCGCCGAACGGTCTCCTCCAAGGACAGCGACTCCCGTTCCGCGCGAATCTTCAGGCGATGGACGATCTCACTGTCCAGGCGACGTACACTCAGGTTTGCCATTGGTCCTACTCCGTCGGTTTCGCGGTCGCGATGCTAGCACGAGTGGCCGAAGTGCTGGCACTCACCTGACCACCCCATGAACGACATCGCACCCGCCGCCGTCGGCTACATGACGCCGGAGCGCGAGATGCTCCGCCGGATCGCGCGCGAGTTCACGGACAAGGAGGTCCTCCCGGTCGCCAACGAGCTCGATCCGAAGAAGGAGACGATCCCGCAGTCGCTGATCGACCGGATGGGCGAACTGGGTTTCTTCGGCATCGTGATCCCGGAGGAGTACGGCGGCGCCGGGCTGGGCGCGTTCGAGTACTGCCTGGTCGCCGAGGAGCTGGCGCGGGGCTGGATGAGCGTGGCGAGCATCATCGCCCGCGGCAACGGCTTCTACCGGTCGATCCCGTTCGAGGGCGAGGAGCGCCTGAAGCGCATCAGGCTGATGGCCGAGGGCAAGTACCTCGGCGCGCTGGCCATGTCGGAGCCGGAGGTGGGGTCGGACATCTCGTCGATCACCTGCCGGGCGCGGGTCGAGGACGACCACTGGGTGATCACCGGCAACAAGTACTGGTGCACGTTCGCCGACGGCGCGAACTTCATCCAGGTCATCGCGCGGACGGAGGGCGACCCGGCGAAGCGCCACGCCGCCCTGACCGGGATCGGGATCGAGAAACCGCCCGGCGAGCTGCCGGAGGGCGTCACCGGCTCGCCAATCCCGAAGATCGGCTACCACGGCTGGAAGACCTGGGAACTCCACTTCGAGAACGTCCGCGTGCCGATCACGAAGCGCCAGCGCGAGTCGAAGGGCCAGGCGTTCTACGGCATGACGCGCGGTCTGCAGACGGCGCGGGCCCACACCGCGGCGCGCTCGATCGGCCTCGCCCAGGGCGCGCTGGAGCAGGCGATCGCGTACTCGAAGGAACGCATCCAGTTCCGGCGGCCGATCGCCGACTTCCAGGCGATCCGCTTCAAGATCGCGAACATGGCCGCCGAGGTCGAGGCGGCGCGCCAGTTGAACTACTCGGTCTGCGCCAAGATCGATACCGGCGTGTCCTGCGCCAAGGAGGCGGCGATGGTCAAGTACTACGCCGCCGAGATGTCGGAGCGGGTGTGCTCCGACGCGTTGCAGGTGCTGGCCGGCGCCGGCTACACGACGGACTACCCGGTCGAGCGTTACTGGCGCGATGCGCGGCTGACCAAGATTTTCGAGGGGACGTCGGAGATCATGCTGAAGATCGTGTCGGACGAACTGCTTGGGAAGCCGTCGAGGAGGGGCTGACGATGAGACTCGCCAACCATCTTTGGGACCGCTTCGGCCGCCTGGGTTTGGACGACATTCCCGAGTCGGCCCGCACCGTGGCCGGCCAGTGCGTGCTCGACTGGTTCGGCTGCGCGCTGGCCGGCAGCCGCGAGCCGCTGTCCGCGATCCTGCGCGACGAGCTGGGCGGCCAGGCCGGGCCGTGCTCCATCGTGGGTACGGATCTGCACTGCGCGCCGGGCGTCGCCGCGCTGGTCAACGGCGCCGCCGGGCATGCGCTGGACTTCGACGACACTCACACGCTGATGGGCGGACATCCCACGGTGCCGGTGTTTCCGGCCGCGTTGGCGCAGGCCCAGGAGATGGGCGCGAGCGGCGAGCGGTTGCTGGTCGCGTTCGTTGTCGGCATCGAGGTCGAGTCGCGCGTCGGCGCGCTCATCGGAGGTGCGCCGTACGTCAAGGGCTGGCACTCGACCTCGACGATCGGCGTCCACGGCGCGGCGGCCGCGGCCTGCCGCCTGCTCGGCGCGAGCAACGAGCAGTTCGCGCACGCGCTCGGCCTCGCGGCGTCGCAGGCCAGCGGTCTCAAGGCGAACTTCGGCACGATGACCAAGCCGTTCCACGCCGGTCACGCCGCCGAGCGCGGCCTGCTCTCGGCGCGGCTGGCGATGCGCGGCTTCACGTCGAACCCGGAGGCCGTCGACGGCCGGCAGGGCTACGCCGATGCCGCGGCCGCCGGCCACGAAGCGGTCGACTGGCGGCGGCTCGAAGAGCAGGACGGCCGCTTCCTGATCGAGGACACGCTGTTCAAGTACCACGCCGCCTGCTACCTGACCCACGCGGCCATCGAGTCCGTTGGGCGGCTGCGGCCGCAGTTGGCGGCTGCCGGGATCACGGCCGGCGATGTCGAGAAGGCCGTCGTCACGGTGCATCCGGGGTTGCTCGATATCTGCGGCATCCCCGAACCGAAGACGGGCCTGGAGGCGAAGTTCAGCCTGGTCGCCACGACGTCCCTGGCGATGCTGGGGATCGACACGACCGACACCGGGACCTTCGTCGACGAGACGCTCGACAACCCGGAAGTTGCGCGGATGATCGACAGGGTCGAAGTGCGGACCGACCGGGGGTTGGGCCACACCCAGGCCCGCGTCGAATTGCGGGCGAACGGCCACAGCCTCAAGGAGTTCCACGACACGGGCATTCCGGCCACCGACCTGGAGGCGCAGGGCGCGAAGCTGGCCGCAAAGATGACCGGCCTGACGGCCCCGCTGCTGGGTACCGAAGCCAGCGACCGGCTGCGGGATCTGTCGCTGCGGTTGGAGGCGGTGACGGACGTCCGCGCCCTCACCGGCCTCGCCGCCGGTTCGCGCGAAGCCGCTTGAAATCGGCGGCTGGACGGAGCGCTGGGTGCGCGGGTCTTCTGACCCGCTGCCGCCGCAGGCGGCGTCCAGTATCGTCGCCGGCCTCGGGCCGGCGGCCTCCTTTCTCGGGCTGCGCCGCTCCGCGGCGCCGCCCGTGAGCGGGTCAGAGGACCCGCGCACCCAGTGGTCGCTACTCGTCGCCCCCCCGATGTCCGACATGCCCGAGGTCGAAGCTGCTCACCTGGTGGCGAATGACTGCGTGCCGTTCGCCACGCGGCCCTGGGTCGAGGGCCCGACGCCGCTCAGCCTCGGCCAGGACCGAAGGGAAGGGGGACCAGCGGGCTGGAGGCAAGTGACTCCCCGCGGCCTCACCCGAACCTCCGCCGTGGCGGAACGCAGCCGACCGAAGCGAGCGCGGACTGCCCATCCACCAGGAGAGCGCGAGCGGCCGCTGGTCCCCCTTCCCTTCGGTCCGTCAAGCCGAGGCGGCAGCAACCGCCGCCACCCCGCCGCGAAGCGGCGATCGTCCTGCGGCGTTAGCATCGGCGGCATGAACGTCACGCCGCTCTCCGCCGTCCTCGGCGGCAGCATCGACGACGTCGATCTGGCCACGCTCGCCGACGACGAGTTCGAGACGGTCTACCGGGTCCGGCTCGACCGCGGCGTCCTGCCGGCCGCGGGCGCGCAAGGGGAGTCGCCCTGAGTCAGCTTCTGCAGGTTCTCGTCAACGGTCTGGCCGTCGGGTGCATCTACGGCCTGATCGCTCTCGGCTTCGTCCTCGTCTACAAGGCGACCGAGATGGTGAACTTCGCCCAGGGCGATCTGATGATGCTGGGCGCTTTCGTGGCGGTGACCCTGATCGGCGACTTCGGTCTGCCCTGGGTGCTGGGGCTGTTGCTGTCGGTGCTGGCGCTGGCGGTCTTCGGCTATCTGCTCGACGCCTTCGTGCTGCGCCGCGTCCTGGGCGAACCGCAGTTCGCCATCGTGATGCTGACGATCGGGCTGGGCTTCATCTTCCGCGCCGTGGCGGGACTGGTGTGGGGCTACGACCCGCAGAGCTTCCCCACTCCGTACACGGGCAAGTCGCTGCGCGTCGGCGAAGTCGTCGTGAGCTACGAGAACCTCGCGATCCTGCTGGGCACGCTCGTCCTCTGCGTCGTGCTCTTCCTGTTCTTCCGCCACACGCGGCTCGGCATCGGCATGCAGGCCACGTCGCAGAACCAGCTCGCGGCCTACTACGTCGGCATCCCGGTCAAGCGCGTCTTCTCCCTGGTGTGGGCGATCTCAGCCGGAGTCGCCGCCGTGGCCGGGATCCTCCTGGCGCCCGTCTCGCTCGTCCAGCCCGGGATGGGATTCATCGGGATCAAGGCCTTCGCGGCCGCGGTGATCGGCGGCTTCGGCTCGATCCCCGGCGCGCTGCTCGGCGGCTGGATCATCGGCATCGCCGAGCAGTTCGCGGGGGTCTACCTGCCCGCCGGCTTCCAGGAGATGGCCGCCTACGGCATTCTCATCGTGGCCCTGATCCTGCGGCCCCAGGGCCTGTTCGCGCAGATTCAGCGAAAGAAGGTCTGACGGCCGGCGAGCATCGCATGCGGTTCCTCTTCAAGACCCACTACAACCAGGACATCGACCACCTGAAGCACGGTGGCGACCGGTTCTGGTACGGCCTGCTCCTGGTGCTGGTCGCCGCGGCGCCGGCGGCGCTCGGCACCTTCTATCTGGGCGAGCTCAACCTGGTGATGATCTACGCCATCGCCGGCGTCGGTCTGATGCTGCTCGTGGGCTACACCGGCCAGGTGAGCCTGGGCCACGCGGCGTTTCTGGCGATTGGCGCGTATACCCACTCGCTCCTTCTGGGCGCCGGTCTGCCGTTCCTCCTCTCGATCGTCGCGGCGGTCCTGGTCTCGGCGCTCGTCGGCGCCGGCGTGGGGTGGATCGCGCTCCGGATGACGGGCATCTATCTCGCCATCGCCACCTTGGCCTTCGCCATGCTCACCGAGCAGACGATCTCGCGCGCCGAGTGGCTGACCGGGGGCTTTCGCGGCCTCGCCGTTCCGCAGGCGAGCCTCCTCGGGATGCCGCTCACGCAGGTCTGGCAGCACTACTACGTGACGCTCACGCTCCTCGTCGTGACCCTCCTCGCGGCGCTCAACATCCTGCGGTCCTCGACGGGAAGGGCCATGGTCGCCATCCGCGACTCGGAGATCTCGGCGGAGAGCGTCGGCATCAACCTGGCCGTCTACAAGACCCTCGCTTTCGCTCTCAGCGCCGGCATCACCGGCCTCGCCGGCGCTCTCTTCGCGCATCGCCTCGGCTACCTCTCGCCCGACGCCTTCACGTTCCTCATCTCGCTGCAACTCCTCCTGATGGTGGTGGTCGGCGGGGTCGGCTCGATGCGGGGCGTCATCTACGGCGCGCTCTTCATCGGCTTCCTGCCTCAGCTCCTCGCGATCGCCCGCGACACGCTGCCGCCGCAGATCGCTCAGGCGCCCGGCCTCGAGCCGGGCATCTTCGGCCTCATCCTCGTGCTGGTGATCCTTTTCGAGCCCCAGGGCATCTTCGGCCGCTGGCTCAAGATCAAGAGCTACTTCCAGACGTTCCCTCTCTATCGCCGGGCGACGCACCGGCGCCAGAAGACCTACCTGCGCACGGAGCGACTGAGGTGAGCTATCTCCGCGTCGAGGACCTGTCGATCAGCTTCGGGGGCATCCGCGCCGTCGACGACGTGAGCTTCGACGTCGAGGAGGGCGAGGTGTTCGCCATCATCGGACCGAACGGCGCCGGCAAGACGACGCTCTTCAACCTGGTGAGCGGCATCTACTCCGCCGACGGCGGGAGCGTTCGGTTCGCGGGCCGCGACATCACCTCGCTGCCGGCGCATCGCATCGCGCCGCTCGGCCTCGCCCGCACCTTCCAGAACATCGAGCTCTTCGAGCACGCCACCGTTCTGCAGAACCTCCTCATCGGCCGTCATGTCCACCGGCGCTCGACGGCGCTGTCCCATCTCCTGTTCCTCCCCGCGGTGAGGCGGGAGGAGCTCGAGCACCGGCGCCGCGTGGAAGACGTCATCGACCTCCTCGAGCTCGCCCACTACCGCGAGCAGAGGATCGCGAACCTGCCCTACGGGGTGCGCAAGGTCGTGGAGGTGGGCCGCGCGCTCTGCCTGGAGCCGAAGCTGCTGCTCCTCGACGAACCGACCTCCGGGCTGAACCCCGAGGAGAGCGAGGACATGGGATTCTGGATCGAGGACATCAACCGCGACCTCGGCGTCACGGTCGTCATGGTGGCGCACGACATGGGTCTCGTCAGCCGGGTGGCGGGGAGGGTGCTCGCCCTCAACGAAGGTCGCACGATCGCGGAGGGCAGCCCCGCGGAGGTGCAGAAGAACCCCGCCGTCGTCGACGCCTACCTGGGAGCGGACTGAGACCGGCATGGTGGAGCCGCAGACTCAAAAGGAGCCCGCCGCGGAGGCGCTGCTCGAGCTCAAGAACGTCGAGACCTACTACGGTCCGATCATGGCGATCCGCGGCGTCAGCCTGGCGGTGCCCGAAGGCCGGATCGTCGCCGTTCTGGGCGCCAACGGCGCGGGCAAGACGACCATCCTCCGCACGATCTCCGGCGTGATGGATCCCCAGAAGGGCGAGATCCTCTTCGCTGGCGAGGACATAGCGCGCCGCGATCCGGACGCCGTCATGCGTCTCGGCCTGAGCCACGTGCCGGAGGGCCGGGAGGTCTTTCCCTTCCTCTCGGTGAGCGAGAACCTGCGAATGGGCGCCTACAGCCGCCGCGACCGCGCCCGCATCGCCGACGATCTCGAGCGCGTCTACGACTACTTCCCGGCGCTCGCCGATCGGGGCTCGCAACAGGCGAGCCAGCTCTCCGGCGGCGAGCAGCAGATGCTCGCCATCGGACGTGCTCTGATGGCGCATCCGAGGATGCTGCTGCTCGACGAGCCGTCGCTCGGGCTGTCTCCGATCCTGGTCCACCAGATCTTCGAGATCATCAACCGCATCAACGAGGAGCAGGGCATGACGATCCTCGTCGTCGAGCAGAACGCCCACGTCGCGCTGCGACACTCGCACTACGGCTACGTGCTCGAGAACGGAAGGGTGGTCATGGACGACACGTGCGAGAAGCTCGAGAGTTCGCCGGACATCCAGGAGTTCTATCTCGGCATGAAGGACCAGATGCCGAGAGGGGTCCGCCGGTGGAAGAAGCGCAAGACCTGGAGGTGAGCATGGGCGGCCTCGAATCGAACCCCGATCTCGTGCGTGAGACGCGCACGGCCGACGACGGCCGCGAGCTCGTGTTCTGGCGGGACACCAGCTTCGCCGGCACGGTACCGACGATGTTCTGGAGCCGCGTCGAGAAGTACGGCGACCGCACAGCACTGCGGGAGAAGGACTTCGGCATCTGGCAGGACGTCTCCTGGCGCGCGTTCGGCGAGAAGGCGCGCCACACGGGGCTGGCGCTGCGGTCGCTCGGCTTCGGCAAGGGCGACGTCGCCTGCATCCTCTCCAACACGATCACTGAGTGGATGTTCGCCGACATGGGGGTGCTCGGCGCCGGCGGCGTGTGCGCGGGGATCTACCCGACGGATGCGGCCGAGCAAGTCGACTACCTGGTCAACGACTCGGGCTGCAAGGTGATGTTCGTCGAAGACGAGGAGCAGCTCGACAAGGTGCTCGAGGTGCGCGAACAGTGCCCGACGCTCGAGCAGATCGTGATCTTCGACATGGAGGGCCTGCGGGACTTCGAAGATCCGCGGGCCATGAGCTACGACGACCTGCTCGCGCTCGGACGCGAACAGGACGAACTCCACCCCGAGGCCTGGGCCGAGTGCCTGGAGCTGGCGAAGCCCGAGGACCTCGCGATCCTCGTCTACACATCCGGCACCACCGGGCCTCCGAAGGGGGCGATGATCAGCCACCACAACCTCGTGTTCCAGTGCGTCAACGCCCCGCACGTCCTCTCGCAGAACGAGGACGACGAGCGCATGGCGTTTCTGCCGCTGTGCCACATCGCCGAGCGGCTCTTCGTCTACGGCTCCCTCTACACCGGCACGAAGCTCAACTTCGTCGAGAATCCGGAAACGGTGCCCGAGAACGCTCAGGAGATCCAGCCGACGCTGTTCTTTTCGGTGCCGCGCGTGTGGGAGAAGTTCTACTCGGCCATCAGCATCGCCCTCTCCGACGCCACCTCCTTGCAGAAATGGGCGTACGGGAAGGCGATCGGGATCGGGTTCAAGCGAGCGGACAAACGCCTTGAGGGCGAGAAGCCGGGGGCGGTCCTGGAGCTCGCCTACCGGGTCGGCGATGCGCTCGTGCTGCGCAACATTCGCAGGTTCCTGGGCCTCGACCGCTGTCGTTGGATCGGCACCGGGGCCGCGCCGATCTCACCCGATCTGATCCGGTGGTATCTCGCACTCGGCATCGACATGGTGGAGGGCTACGGCCAGACCGAGAACACCGGCATCGCCTCCATTCTGGAGCCGGGCGAAATCAGGCCCGGCACCGTCGGCCGTTCCGTTCCCTACGGCGAAATCAGGATCTCCGATGAGGGCGAGATCCTGATCCGCGGAGAGTTCGTCTTCATGGGTTACCTCAACCAGCCGGAGAAGACGGCCGAGACGATTCGCGACGGGTGGCTCCACACCGGCGACGTCGGCGAGATCGACGACGACGGCTTCCTCAAGATCACCGACCGGATGAAGGACATCATCATCACGGCCGGGGGCAAGAACATCACTCCGAGCGAGATCGAGAACCAGCTCAAGTTCTCGCCCTACATTGCCGACGCGGTGGTGATTGGCGACAAGCGCAAGTTCCTGACGTGTCTCGTGATGATCGACCACGACAACGTCGTCAAGTACGCTCAGGATCATCACGTGCCCTTCACCAACTACCAGAGCCTGTGTGCCGCGGAGGAGATCGTCGAGCTGATCCACGGTCAGGTGGAGGCCGTCAACGCGAAGTTCGCGCGCGTCGAGCAGGTGAAGAAGTTCCGCCTCATCGACCAGGAGCTGACCCCCGAGGACGACGAGCTCACGCCGACGATGAAGCTCAAGCGCAAGTTCGTGAACGAGAAGTACCGACCGCTGATCGATTCGATGTACGGAGGACAGCAGGCATGACCCATAGACACCGCTACCTCACCGTCGCTTGCATGGAACCGGCCGCCCATCGGAGCCGCTTCGCGGCGCGAACTCCTGGCCGCCTTCGGCGGCAGCGGGTCGGAAGACCCGCGCACCGACAGGACGGCCAGTTCCCTGCGCGCCACCGCAGCCTGACGGCTGCGTCGGCTTTCATGTTGCTCGGCGCCGTCCTGGCGGGATGCGGGAGCTCCGATCCCGAGACCTCGGACGCGGCCGAGCCGATCGTGCTCGGCACCTACACCGACCTGTCCGGTCCGGCCGCGGCCATCGGCGTCGGCAGCACGAACGCGTCGCGAATGGTCTTCGACCGCGTGAACGAGGAAGGCGGCATCCACGGCCGCCAGGTCCGCTTCGTCGTCGAGGACAATCAGTACCAGGTGCCTCGCGCGGTCCAGGCGGCCAACAAGCTGATCCACCGCGACCGGATCTTCGCCATGGTGGGCGCCCTCGGGACGCCGATGAACAACGCCGTCATGACCAGCCAGTTCGAGGCGGGCGTTCCCAACATCTTCCCGCTCTCGGGCGCGCGTTCGATGGCGGAACCGCTGCATCGGCTGAAGTTCGCCGGCGTCTCCACCTACTACGACCAGATGCGCGCCGCCATCAGGTACTTCGTCGAGGAGAAGGGCAAGGAGCGCGTCTGCACCATGACCCAGGACACCGACTACGGAACGGAGATGACCGACGCGGCGGACGATCAGCTCGGCGAGATGGGCCTGGAGGTCATCGATTCGACCGCCCACAAACCTCTCGACACCGACTTCAGCGCGGCGATCCTCAAGCTCCGGCAGGCCGACTGCGACCTGATCGTGCTCGGAACGATCATCGGCGACACGATCCTGGCGATCTCGGCGGCACGGGCGATCGACTGGGACGTCGAATTCGTCGGCCCGATCGCGGCGTTCGAGTCCGAGGTCGCGGAGGCGGAGGGCGGCGTGACCAACGGCTTCTACGCGATGACGTCGTTCGAGTTTCCCTACCCCGATCATCCCCGCCAGGAGGTCCGCGACTTTGTCGCCGATTACCGGGAACGCTACGGCCCGCCGCCCAACACCGGCTCGCTCCTGGGCTGGTTGGTCGCCGACTTCACTGTCCGTGCTTTGCGCGACGCCGGACCGGACCTCACGGTGGATTCACTGGTCGCCGCGATCGAGTCGATAGACGACTACCAGGACATCTTCGGCGGCCCGGTCCTGAGCTTCGGGCCGGAGAAGCGGATCGGCACGGACGAGGCTTTCCTCGCCGAGGTACAGGACGGACGCTGGGTACGCGTCACCGAGAACCTGTCCTACTGACGCGGGCCGGAGACCCCTGCTCGCCTACTCGCCGCCGGCGGTAGTCTCAGTCGCTCGACTGCGTCCCTGCCGCCTGGCCGGCGGCTCCCCGTCGCTGTAGACGCAGGAGATGAAGCCCATCAGCATCTCGTCGGTCGACTGCGGGCCGAACACGACGTCGCGGTCCGGGTTGAAGCCCCAGCGTTCCGCCTCCTCGGGCGAGTTGTCGAACCACATGTCGATCCGCAGGCGGCTGCCCTTCGGCAGCACCTTGGGTTCGGAGTACCAATAGATCTCCTGCCAGTCGAAGTCCCAGTCGGGCACGTGGAGGATCTGCTCCTCGCTGCCGTCCGGGTAGAAGACCGTGTACTTCGCTTCCCGGCCGCGCATGTGCATGTGCGGGAGCATGCCGAGGATCGTCACCTCCCGGTCGAAGGTGCGCTCGGCGGTGTCGTGCCAGTAGGCGTGGCGGGCCGGAATCTCGAACTCGAAGTTGCTGATCGGGAAGAAGTGGACCGGGTGCTCGACCGGCTTGGTCGCGAACTTGAGCGCGATCGATGACTGGTCCCAGCCGCCGCTGCCGGGGCCCGGCTCCTTGTGGTAGTGCAGGTCGAAGGTGAGCGTGTCGCCGACCTGGAGCAGCGAGCCGTAGCCCTCCGGCCAGACGTGGGGCGGCGAGCCGGAGGTGGCGCCGCCGAGGAAGTGGCCGTCGCCGCGCGTCTCCTCGTCGTCCGGGCTCTTGACGAAGATGTTGAAGTGGTGGACGAGCTCGCTGCCGCGGCGGAACTCGATCTCCTGCACCCACTTGTCCTCGGGCAGGATGTCCGGCGTCAGCACCAGGCGGTGCTTGGTGTAGATGTCCTTGACGTCGTCCTCGACGTAGTAGGGCTCGGGCATCTTGAGGACGAGGTCGGGATCGGTGAACACCCAGCCGTCGTCGTCCGGCCACTCGACGGGCGCGGGACCGTTCTCCGGCAGGCCGGGCCGGGCGCCCGCCTCGACCCAGCGCTGGATCGTCGCGATTTCCCCGTCGGTCAGGCCGCGCTCGTTCCTGAACACGCCGTCGAAGTGCTCGGAGGCGTCCCACGGCGGCATCTCCTTCGACGCCGTCATGCGGACGATCGAGCGCGCCCAGGGTCGGGCTTCCTCGTAGGTCGTGAGCGACATCGGCACGCCGCCCCGGTAGATCTTGCTGCCCGAGGGCCGGTGGCACTCCTGGCAGTTCTGCTGCAGGATGGGCAGGACATCCTCGTAGAATGTCGGCCCTTCCGCCTCGGCGGCGCCGTGGGCCGCCGCGGCCAAGACCAGGCAGAGCGCAAAACCAACCAGGCGTCGACTCGTCATCGCTACCCTCCCGCAGAACAGGTTCGGATCCGTGCGAGCTTACCGCAGCCAATGGGCCTCCGGCGCCGCCGTCGCGCTGGCGGCGATCTTCGGCCTGGCCGTCGGCTCGTCATCGCCACTCTCGGCAGACGGTCGCACACCGGGTGCGCGGGTCTTCCGACCCGCTGCCGCCGCAGGCGGCTTCCAGTATCGTCGCCGGCCTCTGGCCGGCGGCCTTGTTGTCCGGGCTGCGCCGCTCCGCGGCTCCGCCCGGAGGCGGGTCAGAAGACCCGCGCACCCAGAGCTACGGCGACGTTGGGGACGCCGCTCTGTACTGCAACTGGCGGCACTCATCCTCGCCGCCATCGCCGCCCAGCCAGCCGTCGCCCAGTTCCAGGACGGTGAACCGGCGCCGTCCCGCAACGACCCGGCCGACACGATCCTCGACGGCGGCAACGTCTACACCCCCGACGGCTGGGCGGAGTCCATCGCGATCCGGGACGGCGTGATCGTCGCGGTCGGCGACAGTGCCTCCGTCGACGCCTTCCGCACCGACGCGACCGACGTCATCGACCTGGCCGGCCGGACCGTGTTCCCCGGCTTCCACGACGTCCACGTGCATCCCCTGATCGCGGGGATGCAGGAGTTCTCGTGCCGCCTGCCTCCGGGTGCGACGCCAGACATCATCAGCGAGTCGGTTGGCGAGTGCGCCTCCCGGGCCGAGCCCGGGGAGTGGATCAACGGCGGCAACTGGGTGGCGGCGGTGTTCGAGCCCGGCCAGCAGACCAGGCAGTTCCTGGACGCCGTGTCGCCGGACAACCCGGTCTTCCTGTACGACGAGTCCCACCACAGCGTCTGGGTCAACACGAAGGCGCTGGAAGTCGCCGGCATCGACCGCGACACCCCGAACCCGGAGGGCGGGATCATCGAGCGCGACCAGGACGGCAACCCGACCGGCCTGCTGCGCGAGACGGCCAACGCGATGGTGGCTTCCGCGATTCCTCCGGCCTCGGACGCGCGGAAGATGCAGGGCATGAAGATCGCCACCGACGAGATGCTGGCCCACGGCATCACCTCGTTCACCGTCGCCTACGCGAACTCGTGGCAGCTCGGCGCGCTGGCGCAACTGGCGCGCGAGGGCACGTTGAAGCAGCGGGTGCGGGCCTGCGTCGCCTGGGCGCACAATCCGGCGCTCGCCGACGCCGCCGAGTCCCAGCTCGCGATCCGGGCGACCTACGAGAGCGAGCGACTGAAGGTCGACTGCGTGAAGATCATGCTCGACGGCGTGCCGACGGAGAGCCACACCGCGGCGATGCTCGCGCCCTACGAGGACTCGACCGGCGAGGACGATCCGCGGCCCAAGCTCGGGCTGCTCCTGGTGCCGCAGGAGGCGCTGAACGACGCCGTGACGGCGTTCGACCGCCAGGGGCTGCACGTGAAGATGCACGCCGCCGGCGACGGCGCGGTGCGTGCCGCGATCGACGCGGTCGCGGCGGCCCGGGAACGGAACGGCTTCGGCGGCCCGATGCACGATGTCGGCCACAGCACCTTCGTCGACCCGGCCGACATTCCCAGGCCGCGCGAGCTGGGGATGGCCTGGGAGTTCTCGCCCTACATCTGGTTCCCCACGCCGATGGCGGCGATCGACATCCGCAAGGCGGTCGGCGACGAGCGGATGAAGCGATGGGTTCCGATCAGGGACGCCCTCGAGACGGGCGCCCTCGTGGCGGCCGGCTCGGACTGGCCGGTGGTGCCCCTGGTCGACCCGTGGCTCGCGGTCGAGACGATGGTGACCCGGCAGGTTCCCGGCGGCAGCGAGGAGACGCTCGGCCTCCAGGGACAGGTGAGGCTGGAGGACGCGCTCCGCATCATGACCTGGAACGGCGCGCGCCTGATGGGGCAGGGCGACAAGGTCGGCACCATCGAGGTCGGCAAGGAGGCCGACCTCGTCGTCACCTCGCAGAACCCGTTCGACGTCGAGCCCACGGAAGTTCACCGGACGAAGGTGGAGATGACGTTCATCGCCGGCGAAAGGGTGTACACCGCCGGTGCCAACTAGGCAGATCTACAGCCTGCAGACAGAGGAGGTCTGGATCGCGAAGCCGCTGCCGCCGGCGGTCGAGACGGAGCACCACACGCTGCGGGTCGAGTACCTGGCGACCGACGAACTGAACCTCCTGGTGAAGGGCCGGAACTACGGCTGGCCGGTCGTGACGTTCGGCCGGGTCACCCGCCAGGAACTCCTGTTCAAGGGCCACGGCCGACGCGCTGACCGGGGCGAGCACCGGTCTGGTCGGCTCGCTGTGGGCCGCCGTGCCGATCTTCTTCGTGTGCGGCGTCGTCTGGGCGGCCGTCATCCGCCGGCGCGACGCCGAGGCCTACGAACGCCTGGGCCATTTCATCGACGAATCACCGGACGCGGCCTAGCTGAAGCCGCGACGTCAAAGGGACTGCACATGAGCGACATCGAACGCACCGAACAGCTCGTCGAGCAGGGCGCCAGAACACTGCGGGTCATGTACCCCGATCTCCACGGGATCGCACGCGGCAAGGACCTCGTCCTCGCCGACGCCGGCCACGAGATCGAGGACGGGGTCGCCTTCTGCTCGGCGATCATGACCACCGACCTGGCGCACACGCCGGTGATGGGCGGCGAGATCGGTTACCCGGACTTCTTCGCGCGGCCGGATCTGTCGACCGCCGCGGCGCTGCCGTGGGCGCCGGACGTCGCCGCCTGTCTGGTGGACCTGGTCGACGAAGAGGGCAACCCCCATCCGTTCGACCCGCGCGGCGCGGTGCGGCGGGCGGCGGACGGCCTGACCGAACTGGATCTTTTGCCGATCGTCGGCCCGGAGCTCGAGTTCTTCCTGTTCAAGCCCGACGACGCTGCCCCGGAGGGCGCGGTCCGCTACGTCGACACGCTGTCGCGGGTCTACACGGTCGGCGCCGAGAGCGACCCCGGCGGCATCTCGGGCCGGATGCTCCACGCCTGCGCCGAGATGGGCCTGGGCGCCTATGCCGCGAACCACGAGTTCATGAACTCCCAGTACGAGATCAACCTCCGCCACGGCCCCGCCCTCGACGCTGCCGACCGGGCCTTCCGTCTCAAGGCGACCGTCAAGGAGATGGCGGTGCTGGAGGAGATGCGGGCGACGTTCATGGGCCGGCCCTTCAACGATCAGGGCGGTTCGGGGCTTCACCTCCACGTGTCCCTCCAGGACGGCGAGGGCGCCAACCGGATCGGCGATCCGGCGGGCCCGGACGGCCTGAGCGCGGCCGCGCTCTCCTTCATCGCCGGCGTGCTGGAGCATGCCGGGGCGCTGATGGCCTTCCTGAATCCGACGGTCAACGCCTTCAAGCGGATCGCGCCCGACTCGCTGGCGCCGATCAACGTGTCCTGGGGCCTCGACAACCGGACGACCTTCGTCCGCGTGCCGCCCGAGCGCGGCAAGGCGGCGCGGCTGGAGATTCGCGTCGGCGACGGCACGGCCAACTGCCACCTGGCCATCGCCGCCCTGCTGCAGGCCGGGCTCGACGGCGTGCGGCGGGAACTCGAGGCGCCCGAGCAGACCGCGGGCGACGCCTACCGGCGGGAGGATCTCGCCCCGCTGCCGAGCTCCCTCGACCAGGCCCTCGACGCGCTGGAGGCCGACGAACTGCTCTGCGACGGCGTCGGCCGCGAGATCGTCCACGCTTTCCTGACGCTCAAGCGCTTCGAACTCGAGCGCTACCACGGCTGGGTGACCGACTGGGAGCGCAACGAGTACCGGATTCAACTGTAGGGGCTGGGCCCGTGGCGCACGCAGCCAACGCCTCGCTCGCGGCCGGGATCGACCTCTGCGATCACGACCGGTTCGCCCGGGGCGTGCCTCACGAGTGGTTCGCCCGGTTGCGGACGGAGGCGCCGGTGTACTGGCAGCCGGAGCCGAAGGGCCCGGGCTTCTGGTCGATCGTGCGGCACGAGGATGTCGTCCGCGTCTCGAAGGACCCGAAGCGCTTCTCGTCCGAAGTCGGCGGCACGTCGCTTGAGGACCTGGAGCCGGAGCACGTCGAGGCCCGCAAGTCGATGATCGACATGGATCCGCCGCGCCACTACAAGCTGCGCTCGCTGATCAGCAAGCGCTTCCTGCCGCGGGCTCTCACCGCCTTCTCGGACCACATCCGGCAACTGTTCCGGGGCATCCTGGAGACCGCGATCGCCCGGGGCGACTTCGATTTCGTCGACGACGTGGCGGTCGAGCTGCCGATGCGGGTGTTCGCCGAGATGCTGGGCGCGCCACAGGAGGACCGGCGGCTGATCGTCGACATCGGCAACCGCATCCTCGGCGCGACCGATCCGGAGTACGTCGACGACTACGAGACGGAGCGGGAGCGCTTCAAGCACCTGCCGTTCTCGAGCCCGGCGAGTCTCGAGATGTTCGAGTACGGGCGGAAGCTGGCGGCCCAGCGCCGCGCCGAACCGCGCGACGACATCGTGACCGACCTGGTGTTCGCCGAGGTCGACGGCGAGCCGCTCACGCCGCACGAGTTCGATCTGTACTTCCTGCTGCTGGCCGCGGCCGGCAACGAGACGACGCGCCACTCGCTGTCGGGCGGCATGCACGAGCTGCTACGCCACCCCGACCAGGCGGAGCGCGTCGTCGCCGGCGACGAGGACATGGCGGTGACGGCCGCCGACGAGGTGCTCCGGATGGTGACGGCCGTCCACCACTTCCGCCGCACGGCGACGGAGGACGTCGAGATGCGCGGCGAGGTCATCCGCGCCGGCGACAAGGTCGCGATGTGGTACACGAGCGCCAACCGGGACGAGGACGTGTTCGAGGAACCCAACCGATTCGACGTCGGCCGCAAGCCGAACCGGCACCTGACCTTCGGGATCGGGCCGCACTTCTGCCTGGGCGCGTACCTGGCGCGGCTTGAGATCCAGATCGCGCTGGAGGAGCTGCGGCCCCATCTCGGCCGCCTCGAACTGGTCTCGGAGCCCGAGCGGCTGCGCTCCAACTTCTTCAACGGCATCAAGCACATGGGAGTCCGCTACCGATGAGTGGGGGCGCGGCGGACAACTCCGGGCGGGGACGCAGGCCGCGGATCGGCATCGTCGGCGACGTCCGGGATGCGACGATCGGCCCCTGGGACGAGGTCGTCTCGATGGTCCCGCACGATTACGTCTCGGCGATTGCCGCCGCCGGCGGCGCCCCGGTCATCATCCCGAGCGTCGAGCCGTACGACGAGGAACCCGGGGCCGCGCTCGACGACCTCGACGGCATCGTCTTCATGGGCGGCAAGGACTTCGACGCGGGGATCTACGGCGCGGAACCGCACCCGGAGAACGACGAGCACGACGAGATGCGCGACCGGGTCGAGCTGGCGATCGGCCGCGCCGCGCTCGAACGCCGGATGCCGATCCTCGGGATCTGCCGCGGCTTCCAGCTCCTGAACATCCTCTACGGCGGCGACCTGGAACAGCACCTCGGCGACCGGCTCGACATGAAGCCTCACCGCGACGTCCTGGGCGAGTTCACGCGGCACATGGTGACGATCGAGCCGGGGACGCACCTGGCGGCCGCGATGGAGGCGGGCAGGGAAGACGGCGACGTCGAGATCGCTTCGCACCATCACCAGGGCGCCGGCCGGCTGGGCGAGGGCCTCCGCGTGGCGGCCACCGCGCCGGACGGCGTCGTCGAAGCGCTCGAAGACCCGGAGCTTCCGTTCTGTCTCGGCGTCCAGTGGCACCCCGAGGTCACCGCGCCGGAGGACGGCGGCCGGCTGTTCCGCGCCCTGGTCGACTTCTGCTCATCCCATCCACCAACGGCGTGAGGACGGACCGCGATGAGACATGAACGCCGAGCCGACGACGGCACCTGGCTGCCTCCGATCGATCCGCCGTCGAAGATCATCGGCGTCCACCTGAGCTACCGCTCGCGCTGCGTCGAGTACCAGATGGAGCGCATCCCCGAGGTGCCGTCCTACTTCATGAAGCCCACGTCGTCGCTGAGCGCCCACGAGGCTCCGGTGGCGCGGCCGCGCGGCTGCCGCTTCCTGAACTACGAGGGGGAGTTCGCGGTCGTCATCGGCCGGCGGGCGACCGGCGTGGCGATCGAGGAGGCGCTCGACTACGTCCGCGGTTACACGCTGGTCAACGACTTCGGCATCCACGACTTCCGGCACGCCGACCGCGGCTCGATGCTGCGGGTCAAGGGTCAGGACGGCTTCGGGCCGATGGGCCCGGCCCTGGTCGATGCCGGCGACGTCGATCCGAACGACCTGACGCTGCGCACCCTGGTCAACGGCGAGGTGGTGCAGGAAGGGAACACGGGCGAGGACCTCCTGTTCTCGTTCGCCTACCAGGTCGCCGACCTGAGCCGGTTGATCACGCTCAAACCCGGCGACGTCATCATGACCGGGACGCCGGCGAACTCGCGGCCGGTCGAGCCCGGCGATGTGGTCGAGGTGCAGTGCGACGAAATCGGCACGCTGCGCAACCCCATCGTCGAGCTGGACCGGGACCTGCAGCCGGTCGGCGAGCAGCCCCAGGTGACCGGCAACACGCTGCACGTCGCGCTCTGCGTGCCGGAGGACGAGGCCGAGATCGTCGCGGCGGCGGAGGCGGCGGGCTCGTGACGGCCGAGCGCGTCGACATCGAGGGTGTCTCGGTTCCGACGGGCCACCTGATCGGCGGCCGGCGGGTCGGCGGGGGCGCCGGCTTCGAGGTCCGTTCGCCGATCGACTGGGAATGGAAGCTGGCCGAGTTGCCCGAGGCGGGGGAGGCGGAGGTCGACGCCGCCGTCGACGCTGCGCGCGGGGCGTTCGCGGACTGGGCGGCGCTGGGACCGGAAGGGCGCGCGCCGTACCTGCTGCGCCTGGCCGCCGAAGTCGAACGGCGGGCCGCCGAGATCGCCCAGGTCGAGACGGTCGACAACGGTTCGCTGCTGGAGGCGATGCGCGAGCGGGTGATTCCGCGCGGCGGGATGAACTTCCGCTTCTTCGCGGAGTACGCGGTGTCGCGCCTGGAGGAGCCGCCGCGCACCCTGCATGGCGGCGAACGGAACACGGTCCGGCACGACCCGGCCGGCGTCGTCGCGGTGTCGACGCCTTGGAACGCGCCTTTCATGCTGGCGACCTGGCGGGTCGGCCCGGCGCTTGCCGCGGGCAACACCGTCGTCCTCAAGCCGCCGGAGTGGGCGCCGCTGACCTGCTCGCTGCTCGGCGACCTGGCGGAGGAGGCGGGGCTGCCGCCCGGTGTGCTCAACATCGTCCACGGCGGGCCGGAGACCGGCGCGCTGCTGACCGGCCATGCCGGCGTCGACCGGATCGCCTTCACCGGATCGCCGGCGACCGCCCGCACGGTCGGCGCCGCGGCGGCGGCGGAACTGACTCCCGTCTCCTTCGAGCTTGGCGGCAAGTCGCCGTTCCTCGTCTTCGCCGACGCCGACCTGGAGGCCGCCGCTCGCACCGCCGCCTACCAGTACGACAACTCGGGCCAAGTCTGCCTGGCCGGCACCCGGCTGCTGGTCGAACGGAGCTGCCTCGACGCCTTCATGGAGCGATTCCTGGCGGAAGTCGAGGCGATCCGGGTCGGCGATCCCCGTGACGCCGCGACGACCTACGGCCCGTTGATCCACCCGCGGGCGCTCGCCCGCGTCGAGGCGCACGTCGAGAAGGCGCTCGCCCGGGGCGCGGCGCTCCGGTTCGGCGGCAAGGGGAGCGGCGGGCTCTACTACCCGCCGACGCTGTTCGCCGACGTGCCTCCCGGCGCCGGCATCCTGCGCGAGGAGGTGTTCGGGCCGGTGCTGACCCTGCAGGCGTTCGAGGACGACGACGAGGCGATCGCGTTGGCCGAGTCGACCGACTACGGACTCGCCGCGATGATCTTCACCGGCGACGAGTCCCGCGCGGGCCGGCTCTCGCGCCGGATCAGCGCCGGCACGATCTGGGTGAACTGCTTCTACGTCCGCGACCTCGAGACGCCCTTCGGCGGCACGAAGCACTCCGGCATCGGCCGCGAGGGCGGCCGCCATTCGTTCGACTTCTACTGCGACGTGAAGACGGTCTGCGAACGCACTGCCGCGTTCGCGGCCGCCGGGACAGGAGGTGGCTCGTGATTCGCGGCATTCACCACGTCGGCCTCACCGTGACGGACCTCGCCGAGGCATCGGCGCGCTGGCAACGTCTGCTCGGCCTGACCCCGGCCGGAGACGACGGTGCCTCACCACTGGGTGCGCCGGCGTCCCCGCCGGCTGCCGCCGCAGGCGGCCTGGAGACGCGCGAGGCGGCAGCCTCGCTCGATTCCGCCCTGCTCCGCTGCGCCTACGAAGACTTCTGCGTCCGCCTGACCGCCGGCGAGCGAGGCTGCGTCGACTACATCGCCTACGAGCTCGAAGGCGGCGTGACGTTGGCCGAGGCCGGCGACCGGCTGTCCGACGCCGGAACGCTCGCGGTGCCCTTCGAGCTGCCGGCGGGCCGATTCGGGCTGCGCACCGCCGACCCGGACGGCAACGGCGTGGCCGTCGTCGAGCACGTCGCCCCGGACGACCCGCGGCCCGACGTCTGCAAGCACTCGGACGCCCTGCCAGGGTTCCATCCGCGCCGGCTCCAGCACGTGAACTACCTCACCGCCGACACGCCGCGCGCGGTCGAGTGGTACGTCGAGGCGCTCGGCCTCAAGATCACCGACTGGATCGGTGACGACGCCTGCTGGCTCCACGCCGACCGCGACCACCACGTGCTCGCCTTCCTCGACAAGGGCTACGCCCACATCCACCACGTCGCCTTCGAGCTGACCGACTGGGGCGAGATGCGGGTCGGGCTCGATCACCTGGCGGCACACCGGCGGCCGATCGTGTGGGGGCCGGGCCGCCACGGCATGGCCCGGAACCTGTTCGCCTACTGGCGGATGCCCGAGGAGGACACGTTCATCGAGTTCTTCGCCGACATGGAAGTCCTCGGCCCGAACCACCAGGTCCGGCACTTCCCGGACGACGCCTTCGCCTCGAACACCTGGGGCCAACTGCCCCCACGGTCCTACTTCCGCTTCGACGAAGACGCGATCCGCGCCGAATGGGAGCAGTCCCAGCAACTGGGCGATCCCGCTGAGGCCCTAGCCTCAGCTGGCCTGATACGGTGCCTCGGCACAGGTGGCGTCAGCCAAGCGTGAGGGGCCGCAAGCAACCCGGAGCGACCGCTGGTGTCCGCCCGCCCGGATTCGTCTAGTGGAAGGTGCCTTGGCCCCGGACTACGAACTGCTTGCGGCAGCCGGGGACAGTGAAGGGTGACGCGGCGTTCGATTCCCGCATCCGGGCGGGCTCACTTAGGATTAACGTGCCGCTCAACCACACCAGCGGCATCGACGGCGAGATGATTCCGGACCACGGCCCCGACCAGGAGGCCATCCGCCAGGCGGTGGAACGCGCCCGCGATCTCGGCCAACTGTTCGCTCCAGGGAGTCCTACGTCTCGTTGGGTGTCAGCGGACCTTGTCAAGACATAGCGAGTTCACGTTCCGTCGCAGGAGAAACCGGTCCCTCGAGAACGGCCGCCATCGCGTCCAGCAGCGTCTCGAAGAACAGCTCGGCATCGGGTCCGTCGAAGCTGCCGCCGGAGAGCGCCCGCTGGGCGAGCGCCAGCGCCGCCATCCGGTGCATCAGGTCGAACCGCCGGTCCGCCAGCGCCTTGGGGATCCGAAGCTGCGCGCGGATGCGCTTCGCAACCTCGCCCACTCCCGCGCCCGTGTAGCGAATCGCGCCCTCGCGGAGCTCCTCGCCGGGCAGGAAGACGAGTTGCCCGATCACCTTGAGGAAAAGCGCGAACTCCGGATCGCGTCGGGCGATCCGCACCGGAGGCATGACCGCCACCTCGCACAGCCGGCGCACGTCCTGAACCCCGCCGGCTTCGTCCAGTTCGCGCAGCATGCGCTCCCGCTCTTCCCCGATCTGCGCGCCGCGCTTGACGTACATGGCGTCGATGAGCCCCTCGCGGCCGCCGAAGTGGTACTGGAGGGCCGATTCGTTGCGTTGGCCCGCTTCGCGCAGGATGGCGCGAGTGGAGGTCGGGCCGACGCCCCGCTCGGCGAACAGCTTCTCGGCGGCGCGCAGGAGCTTCTCGCGCGTGGTTTCTCCGACCGCTGACATCGCGGGGCTTGCTCCGTTGCTCATCGCAACGTCGGGGCCTGCTTCGCCGGGTTGCGGCGAGAGGAACTAATGACATTCATCAGGACTAATGATAGACATTAGCACGCGAGGTTCCGAACGATGTCGTCCCGGTTCATAGTCAGACGGCGGAGGAAGCGCCGGGGCCACCTGCTGGCGGCGGCGCTCGCGGCGGTCGCGGCCCTTCAGGCGTCGGCGTCGACGGCAGCGGAATCCGAGGCCCCGGCCACACCCCGGCCGAACGTCGTCGTCGTGGTCGCGGACGACGTCGGCTTCACGGACCTGGGCGCGTACGGCAGCGAGATTCGCACTCCCCACATCGACGCGATCGCCTCGCGCGGCATCCTCTTCACGAACTTCCACGCCTCGCCGATGTGCTCGCCGTCGCGGGCCATGCTGCTCACCGGGGTCGACTCGCACCTGACCGACGTCGCCAGCCTGCACGTGGCCACGCCGCTTCGTCATCGCGGCCAACCCGGCTACCGAGGCGAGTTGAGCACGGACGTGGTCACGATCGCCAGCCGCCTGCGCGGCGCCGGCTACCGCACCTACCTGAGCGGCAAGTGGAACCTCGGTCACGGTCCGACCTCGCTGCCCAGCGCGCGCGGGTTCGATCGGACGTTCGCGCTTGACGCCACCGGCGCCGACAACTTCGAGAAGAAGTCCTACCTGCCCATCTACGGGGAGCCTCCCTGGTTCGCCGACGGCGAGCCGACCGACCTGCCGGCCGACTTCTACTCGTCGGAGCACCTCGTGGACAGGCTCCTCGAGTTCATCGACACGGATCGGGTCACCGACGGGGAGCGACAGCCCTTCTTCGCCTACCTCGCCTTTCAGGCGGTCCACCTGCCGGTTCAGGCGCCGCGCGAGTTCATCGAAGGCTACGAGGGCGTGTACGACGAAGGATGGAACGCACTGCGGAGGGAGCGCCATCGCCGCGCTGTTGAAGTGGGTGTCTTTCCGCCCGGGGCCGACCCGTCGACCACGCCGGAGCAGGCGGACTGGGAGGCTCTCTCGCCCGACGAGAGAGCGTTCGCCGCCAAGAACATGGCGGTCAACGCGGCGATGCTCGAAGCGATGGACCATCACTTCGGGCGGCTGGTCGAGTACCTCGGGAACGAGGGGCTCCTGGAGAACACCGTCTTCGTCGTGCTGTCCGACAACGGTCCGGAGGCAGGCGACCCGGCCCAGAGCGGTCAGTTCGACCGGTGGGCGAAGCGCGTCGGCTACCGCCGCGACCTCGAGACGCTCGGCGAGAAGGGGAGCTACGGCATCATCGGCCCGCACTTCGCGCGGGCGGCGGCCGCTCCGCTCGCGTACTACAAGTTCCACGGCGGCGAGGGGGGAATTCGCGTTCCCCTGATCGTCGCCGGGCCGGGGGTGGAGGCGCGAGGGATCGCTCCGGCCTTCACCTTCGTGACGGACCTCGTTCCCACGATTCTCGAGCTCACCGGCGCGGGCGACGGCACTCCGTCCGGCAAGCATCCCATCGACGGCCGCAGCCTGGCCCCGGCGCTGCGCGATCCTTCGACCCTGGTCCATCCGCCGCATGAGGCGGTCGGATTCGAGACGGCGGGCCACAGGGGCGTCTTCAAGGGCGACCACAAGCTCGTCCGGGTCGGTGCTCCCGTGGGCGACGGCCGCTGGCGCCTCTTCGATCTGGCGGAGGACCCGGGCGAGACCCGCGACCTGGCCGCGGAACAACCCGAGCGGTTCTCCGAGATGCTGGCGGACTACGAGGCCTACGCCGAGCGCGTGGGAGTGCTCGAGGTGCCTGCCTTCTACTCGCCGACTCGTCAGCTAGCGATCAACTACTTCTACGACCGTGCAAAGGAGACCTTCATGAAGACCAGGGTATGGACCGGAGCAGGGCTGGCCGTCGTCGTGCTTGCGGCCGCCGTCTGGCTGGGATTGCCGAGGGTGCTCGTCGGCCTGGGCCTTCACGCCCACTACGAGATTCCCGCGATCGATCTCGCCGGCCGCCGCGCCCTCATCGTGACCACCAGCCACGACACGCTGGGCGATTCAGGCAAGGCGACCGGCGTCTGGGCGTCGGAAATGACCGTGCCTTACTACGCGTTCGCGGACGCCGGAATGTCGGTCGACGTGGCGAGCATCCAGGGCGGCGCCATCCCGGTCGAGCGCCAGTCCGTGCGGTGGCCGGTGGCCACGCCGGAGGACAAGCGCTATCTCCGGGATGCGGAGTTTCGATCCAGGGTCGAGAACTCGTTGGCGATCGCCGACGTAGACGGCAGCGCCTACGACATCGTGTTTCTCGCCGGCGGCTGGGGCGCCGCGTACGACCTCGGCCAGTCGGAAGAACTGGGCAGGAAGGTCAGCGAGGCGTACGCCCGCGAATCGGTGGTCGGCGGCGTGTGCCACGGTCCGTTGGGACTGCTCCGGGCGGTGACTCCGGCCGGAGAGCCTCTGGTGCGGGGCCGCCGCGTCTCGGCCGTTTCGGACAAGCAGATCGAGGAGCTCGGCATCACCTTCACCCCGATGCACCCGGAGCGGGACCTGCGCACCGCCGGAGCGCTGTTCGAGAGCGAGACCAGGTTTCGCGACATGCTCGCGAGCCGCGTCGTCGTCGACGGACGCCTGGTGACGGGCCAGAACCAGAACAGCGGGGCCGAAACGGCGCATCGCATGATGGAGGTTCTGCTGGAGTCGCGGCGGGCCGGCACAGCGCAGTGATTCGCCGGCGCACCCGGTGTGCGGCGGCGAGTGCGCTGCCCTGTTCCTAGCCCGAGAAGTAGACCATCACCGCGGCGACGATCAGGACCAGCACAACCGACAGCGTCCGGTCCAGCCGGCGCTTCGCCGGGTCGGACTCGGCGAGAAGCTCGGCGTTGCCTGCCCGACTCCAGGTCAGGCCGGCGACGCGCTGCTCCGACGGCGGCGGGAACCAGAGGCTGACCGCGACCAGCACGGCCGCGCAGATCAGGAACAGGAAGATCGCGACGTGCATGAAGTTGATGTCGGCGAAGGTGTAGAGGAAGCCGCTCAGGCTGTCCTTGTTGAGTTCCGCCACCAGGCGGCCCATTCCCAGGACGAATCCGACGGCCAGCGACGCGATCGCGCCCTGGGCGTTCAGGCGCTTCCAGAACAGTCCGAGCAGGAAGACCGCGGTGATGGGCGGGGAGATGTAGCCCTGGACGCTCTGGAGGTACTGGTAGAGCGTGCCCGAGATGTTCTGCATCAACGGGATCCAGAGCAGGCCCAGGCCGACCAGTCCCACGGTGGCCGTCTGGCCGACCAGGACGAGCCGCCGCTCGGACACCTCCGGCCGCAGCTTCTTGTAGATGTCGATCGTGATCAGCGTCGAGCAGGAGTTGAAGACGGAGGAGAGGCTGCTCATCAGGGCCGCCAGCAGACCCGCGACCACCAGGCCCCGGAAGCCAGCCGGGAGCAGCGCCACGACCAGGGCCGGCAACGCCTGGTCGGAGGAGGCGAGTTCGAGCTTGCCGGATTGCGACAGGCAGTAGGCGATTACGCCGGGCACCACGAACAGGAACAGCGGCAACTGCTTGAGGAAGCCGGCGAAGATCGTCCCGCGCCGGGCGTCGTCGATGCCGCGCGCGGAGAGCGCGCGCTGGACGATGAACTGATCGGTGCACCAGTACCAGACGGCGATGATCGGCGCGCCGAAGGCGATGCCGGTCCACGGGAAGTCGGGGTCGGACATCGGCTTCCACATGTCGAAGAAGCCGTCGCCGGCGGTCTCGACCATGACCCGCCAGCCACCGAGCTCGGCCAGACCGAGGATGGTCACCGTGGAGGCGCCGACGATCAGGACGATGGCTTGCAGCAGGTCGGTGTAGACGACGGCGCGGAGGCCGCCGAGCACCGTGTAGACCCCCGTGATGACGACGACCACCAGCGCGCCGGTCCAGAAGTTGATCCCCATCAGGGTCTCGAAAACAACGCCGCCCGCGTAGATCGTCACCGAGATCTTGGTCAGCACGTAGCCGATGACCGAGATGACCGAGAGGTACCAGCGGGCCGCGGGCGAGTAGCGCCGCTCCAGGAACTCCGGCATCGTGAAGATGCCGCTCTTGACGTAGAACGGAACGAAGAGCCAGCCGAGAATGAGCAGGATCAGTGAGGCCTGGAGCTCGAACTGGCCGAGGACGAGGCCGCTCTCGGCGCCGGTGCCGGCCAGGCCGACCAGGTGCTCGGAGCCGATGTTCGAGGCGAACAGCGACGCGCCGACGACGAACCAGCCGACGTTGCGGCCGGCGAGGAAGTAGCTCGACGAGGTGCGTTCGCCGTGCTGGACGCGCCTGATGGCCCAGAGCGCGATGGCGAAGACGCCGGCGAAGTAGAGGGCGACGACGGTCCAGTCGAGGGTGGTGATCTTCGCCGTCAGCATGGCCCGTTCTCCTCGCTCAGCAAGCCGGCCTCCTCGCGCTCAGCAACCGGCCGTCAGCGCGGCGGGATCGGCGGGTGCGATCGCGATGCGCGAGAAACGAAACGTGAACGGACCGTCCGTCGTGATCAGGAAGGGCGTGTCGATGCGGTCCATCTCGGCGCCGGAAGCCTCGAAGCAGCGGAGAGGAATCTGCAGGGTGTCCCATTCTCCTTCGGGCACGCCCGCGAAGATGGGCGAGACGAGGAGGCCGCCGGTACACGGGTAGCCGCAGTCCATCCGCATCTGGACTCGCCGGGCGGGCGCCTGCTCCACCAGGAAGTCGATCTCGAGAGTCATGCCGCTCGCCGTTTCGGCGCGCAGATCGATCGGATTCGACTGGAGGTAGATCTGGGCCTCGTTCCGGCCTCGCCACTGCGCCTTCCGCGCATCCTCCTGGACGTTGCGGTCCACGGCCGAGAGCACGACGCCGGATACGCGGCGGCGGGTCTGACCGCGGCCGTCGGGAGCGGAAACCCGCCAGTCCGCCTCGTCGCCCACGTAGAACGACCACCCTTCCGCCGTTCGTCCTTCGAAGAGAACGCGCTCGGGAGACCCGCCGCCGGTCGCGCCGGCGTCCGTCGTGCGAACCGGCGACGATCCGGCCGGCCGCGTCTCGTCCAGCGCCGGCAGATCGCCGTCGTCGGCGTAGGTCAGGCCGTAGCCGTAGGGGAAGAGCGGGTCGTAGTCCGGATCGCCGACGTTGAGCACCGTCTGGTCGAGCGAGCGCGGCCAGGAGAAGGAGAGCTTGCCGCGGAAGTCGTGGGCTACTCCGCCGCCGGCCGCGCCGAAGATGACGTCGGCCACGCCGGCGCCCTCGGAGCCCGGCAGCCAGGCGGCCACGAAGGCGTCCGATGCGTTGATCTCCGGGTTCGTCCACAGCGGGCGCCCGGACAGGAAGATCGTGACGACCGGGATGCCGGCGGCCTGGAGCCGCCCCATCAGTTCCACGTCGGACTTGTCGGCCGGGCTGTACTCGAGGCTCGACACGTCGCCCTGGCCCTCGGCGTAGGGCGTCTCGCCGGTCACGTAGATGGCGGCGTCCGGCAGCTCGCCGCTGTAGGCGCATCCCTGGCAGAGGACGGCCCGGCCGCCCGCCGCCTCGACGGTCCGTTCGATGCCGGTCCAGATGGAGGTGGCGCCGGGGAAGTCGGCGTTCGTGTTCTCGGTACCCTGCCAGGTCAGCGTCCAGCCGCCGCTCTGCCGGCCGATGTCGTCGGCCGCCGGCCCCGCGACCAGGACCAGCGACGTCGGGGCCAGGGGCAGGAGGCCGCCGTCGTTCTTCAGCAGGACGAGAGACTCGCGCACCGCCTGGCGGGCCGTCTCGCGGTGCTCTGGCGCGCCCAGCAGCTCGAACCGCCCGCCGAGCGCCCGTTCCGAGGGCGGGCCGGCGTCGAGCAGGCCGGCTCGGATCTTCACCCGCAGGATGCGCCGCACCGCGTCGTCAAGCCGTTCCTCGGGAATCGCGCCGGAACGCGCCTGCCGGAGCGTGTTCCGATGGAGCGCCCTCCAGTCTTCCGGGACCATGAACAGGTCGAGCCCGGCCCGAATCGTGTCGGCGCAGTCGTCGTTGCCGCAGCCGGGCAACTGGCCGTGGCCGTTCCAGTCGCCGACGACGAGCCCGTCGAAGGCCATGCGGCCCTTGAGCACCTCCGTCAGCAGCCCGGCGTGGCCGTGCAGCTTCTGGCCGTGCCAACTGCTGAACGAGGCCATCACCGCCTGCGCGCCGGCGTCGAGCGCGGCAACGTAGGGAGCGCCGTGGAAGTCGCGGAGTTCCTCTTCGCTCGCCCGCGTGTCTCCCTGATCGATGCCCTCGAAGGTGCCGCCGTCGCCCAGGAAGTGCTTCGCCGTGGCGATCACCCGCTCCTCGCCCAGGAAGTCCGGGCCGCCGAGCGCGCCCTGGAGTCCCTCGACCAGGGCGCGCGCGTACTGGACGACGATCTCGGGGTCCTCCGAGTAGCTCTCGTAGGTGCGGCCCCAGCGATCGTCCCGGGCCACGGCGACGGTCGGACCGAAGTTCCAGTCCAGGCCGGTGGCGCGCACCTCGCGGGCCGTGATCTCGCCGATGCGGCGGATCAGGTCCGGATTCCGCGCCGCGCCGAGCCCGATGTTGTGGGGGAAGATCGTCGCGCCGATCACGTTGTTGTGGCCGTGCACCGCGTCCACGCCCCAGATCGCGGGAATCCCGACGCCGCCGTCCGACGTGTCGGTGGAGGCTTCGTGGAAGGCGTCCGCCAGCTCCAGCCAGTCCTCCGGCGAGGCGTGCTTGTCGTTGCCGGGGAAGGAGCCGCCGCCGTTCAGCACCGAGCCGAGGTCGTACCGCTGCACGTCCCGCGGCGTGACCGAGCGGATCTCCGCCTGGATGATCTGGCCCACCTTCTCGCGGAGGGTCATCCGCTCAAGGAGAGCGTCGACGCGCGCTTCGAGCTCCGGATCGGCCGCCAGCGGCGGCGTCAGTTCAGGCCAGAGGTCGGCGCGGACCTCGGGTGCCGGAGACTGCTGCGCCTGCGCTGGAGCCGCAAAGGCGACAACCAGCGCAAGCGCGAGCAGAGAAGCTGTCACGACGTGGGGCCGTCCGGTCTGCGTCCCGTCGTCCGTCCTAGAACAGCAGCTTGAAGCCGACCTGAATCTGCCTCGGGTCGCGGGCCGCCTGGGCCTGACCGAAGTTGGCCGGCAGGGTGTAGCCGGTGATCGTCCGGCGGTCCGTGGCCACGTCGCTGTCGTAGGTGACGCTGCTCGGGTTCATCACCGAGTTGATGCCCACGAAGTTGTCGCGGTTCGTCACGTTGAACACCTCGAACCGGAACTGGCCGGTGACGCGGTCGGTGATGCGGATGTTCTTGGTCAGCGAGAAGTCGACCTGGAAGAAGTCCGCTCCCTCGCACACGCCGGGCCGGGTGTTGCTCAGCGTGCCGAGCTGCCAGCCGACCAGCGTGAAGGCGTCGGGATTGATCGCCTGCAGGCCGCTGCCGGCGCAGGAAGCCCCCGTGAGGAGCGGCCGCATGTTCTCGGTGTAGCCGGTGCCGCCGGCGCCGTTGACCCCGGTCAGGTTTCCGGTCCTCACCGTGAGGGCCTGACCCGAGGAGTACTGGACGATGCCGCCGAACTGCCAGGCGCCGAACAGCGCGCGGACGAAGGCGCTCTGGTTCTCGAGCGTCGGCAGGTTGTGGAGCACGTTCGCGTTGAACACGTGATCCCGGTGCAGGCCCGCGTAGCCCCAGTCGAGATCGGGGTTCTCGCGATCCGTGATCTGACCGGCGAAGCTGCCCGCGCCCGCGTCGTTCAGCGGATCGTTGGCCTTGAAGCTCGCCAGCGTGTACGAGGCCTGGAACTGCGAGCCGGTGCCGTACCGATGCACGTACTGCATCTGGAGGCCGTCGTACTCGGAAATGCCGTTCGATTCCCAGAACAGGATGTTGCCGTCGCCGAAGACCGAGTACGGCCGCAGCGCGCCGCGAACGCCGGCGCCGCCGTCACCCTCCGGGGCGGTCACGTACTCGAGCCGGTCGGGGATGCCGTTGCCGTTGTTGTCGCCGGAGGCGACCTGGTTGATGTCGGAGCGCCGCGTGATGTGCCGCCCGCGGGTGCCCACGTAGGCGATCTCGATCGTGCTGCTCCGGCCGAGCCGCTGCTCCCAGGCCACGTTGAACTGCAGGTTGTAGGGCGTCTGGAAGTTCGGGTCGATGCCCGTCATCGGCCTTCCGAGGCCGCAGTCGAGGCACGGCTGCGGCGCTTCGTCCAGCTTGCGGATGCCGTTCAGGCTCGAGCGGAAGGGCGGGTTGCCCGCGAACTCGAGCTGGATGTTCACCCGGTCGCGCTGGAAGAACTGGCCGAAGCCGGCCCGTACGACGCTCCTGCCGTTGCCGAAGATGTCGTAGGCCAGGCCGAGGCGCGGCGCGAAGTTGTCCGTGTCGCTGTCCACCAGCCCGCGGCCCGGACCGGTCGAGCCGCCCAGGAGGCCGGCATCGCCGCAGGGGTCCGTTCCCGGCACCTGGAGCAGGCCGTTGCACGGGTCGCCGCCCAGGGCGGGATCGAACGCGCTGGGATCGAACGCCGCGAGCAGATCGTCGCTGGCGTAGGGCCACTTGTAGTTCGAGTAGCGGACCCCGTAGTCGAGGTTCAGGCGGGGGTTCACCTGCCAGGAGTCGGCGATGTAGAACTCGATGTCCTCCCAGTTCAGTTCCGGCGTCGGCTGGTGCGAGTTCTCCGCGTAGCCGAAGGTCATGTCCTGGAGCAGGAAATCGGCCAGGATGTTGCCGGTGTTGGCGCCCCAGCCGTTGTGGCCGGTGCTCGGACCCCAGAACTGCGGCGTCTCGGAAGCCGAACTGCCGCCGATGTACTCCTTCTTCTTGTTCTCGGAGTAAAGGGCGCCCACCTTGAGCCAGTGCTTGCCGAAGACCTGCGAGTAGTCGTCCTTGAGCACCATCAGGTCCTGCTTGTTCTCCCAGGGCGCGATGTTCCACAGCGCCCCGTAGCCGGCCGCGCCCCAGAACACCGGGTGGCTACGGTCCGCGCCGCCCGTCTTGCCGTCGAAGATCGCGGGAATCGCCGCGTTGATCTGGCTGTTCAGGCCGGGGTTCGTGCCGCCCCGGCTGAGGCTGATCTCGTTGCCCGAGTAGGAGAAGGTGACCGTGTTGACGCTGTCGTCGCCGATCGTCTGGCTGAGCTGGGCCACCAGGGAGTGGCCGGGCTGGTCCCAGTTCGTATCGACCGCCGGGTAGGGGTCGTCGCCCCAGAGACCGTTCGCCTCGCCGGCGTTCGGAGCGCCGTTGAGCCAGTTGTCCCGCGTGTAGCGGAGCATCAGCCGGCTGCGGTCCGTGGCGTCGTAGTCGAGCCGGAGGTTCGCCTGGTCCCAGTCGATGGGCGTGACGACGGCCTCGACCCAGTTGTTGCAACTGCCGGCCACGGGCGTCACGTTGGGCAGGGGGTAGAGGTTCAGCATGCCCTGGCCGCCGGCGTTGATCCGGTCGGAAGGAATCACGTTGCCCGGGAAGGGCTGGCCGGTCGTCGGGTCGGTCGGGATCGCCGGGGTGCATCCCGGGATCGACGGACCGTTGAAGTCGCCGGCGCGCTCGGCCGCGGTCGGCACGAAGCCCGTGCGGGCGATGCCGCGCTCTTCCTGGTTCCACTCGCCGGAGAGGAAGAAGTGCAGCTTGTCCTGGCGGATCGGGCCGCCGAGGGTGAAGCCGTAGTCCTGGCGGTCGAGCGGCTCCGTGTCCAGGCCGGCCTGCTTCAGGAAGTAGTTCGTCTCGTTCCACGAATCGTCGCGCATGAACGTGTAGGCGCTGCCGCGGAAGTCGTTCGTGCCGCCGCGGGTCACGATGTTGATCTGGCCGCCGGCGGCGCCGCCGAACTCGGCGCTGTAGCTGTTGCTGTGGATCTTGAACTCCTCGATCGCGTCGACCGAGGGGTAGATGAGGATCGTGCGGTTCGAGCCGACGTCGTTGTTGTTGGCGCCGTCGATCGTCCACATGTTGCCGGTGGTGCCGCTGCCGCTGATCGACAGGTCGACGCCCGCCAGCAGGCCCTTGTTCTTCGTGTCGAAGCCCTCGGGAGCGCTGACGCCGGGCACCAGCAGGGTGAGCTGGACGAAGTTGCGGCCGTTGAGCGGCAGCTCGCGGATCTGCTCGCCGGTCATCAAGCCGGAGACTTCGCCGCTCATCGTCTCGACGGGGATGGCCTCGGCTTCGACGGTGATCGTCTCCGAGACGTCGCCGAGTTCCAGTTGGGCGTTGACCTCGCGGACGTCGGCGACGTTCAGCGCGATGTCGCTGATCACGGAGGCCTTGAATCCGTCCAGGGTGACCGTGACCTCGTACGCGCCGACCGGCAGGTCGCCGAAGGTGTAGATGCCGGAAGGGTTGGTGAACGTCGTCCGGTTGAGGCCGGTTTCCGTCCCTTCCAGGTTCACCGTGGCGCCGGGCAGGGCGTCTCCGCTCGGATCGGTGACGGTGCCCCGGATGCTGGCCGTGAACCGCTGCGCCGCGAGGGGCGCCGCCAGCAGGGAGAGGATGAGGATGAGAGCGAGTCTTCGTGCCATGGGCGTCGTGCCTCCTTCGGGTGAACCCGGGTAAACCGATTTAGCCGGCAGCCGCGTCGAAAGCCCGGCTCTCTCCCGCTGCAGACGGAAGCGGCGGCTAAATCGTTTTAGCATGCTAGTCTGCGACTGTACACGCCGCGCCGGATTTGTCAAGAGCGGGTGAAGCGGACCTTCGCTCGACCGTTCGGAGGCGGGCAAGCGTCGGGAGGAGCGACGGAGAGATGAGTGCCGCCAAACCAGGAGAAGCCCGCGGCGGCGAGCCGAAGCCCGCGAAGCCCGTTCGGCTGAAGGACGTGGCGGCCCATCTCGGTCTCTCGCCGACGACGGTCTCCCTCGTGATGAACCGTTCGCCCGCGGCCCGGGGCATCCCCCCGGCGACCCAGGAGAGAGTCCGCGCCGCGGCGGCGGAGCTGGGCTACCGCCCCAACTTCATTGCGCGGTCGCTGCGCCGCCAGCGGAGTTTCGCCGTCGGCGTCCTGCTGCCGGAGATCAGCGAGGGCTACGCGGCCGGTGTGCTGGGCGGCATCGACGACGAGCTGCTCAAGGGAGGCTACTTCTACCTGGTCGCCGGCCACCGCTCGGAGCCCCGGCTGTTCGACTCCTACCTCGAGTTCCTCACCGAACGCTCGGTGGAAGGGCTGATCCTGGTCAACACGCCGATCGAGGAGCCTCTCGCCCTGCCCACGGTCGCGGTTGCCGGCCACCGCGAGATGGCCGGCGTGACGAACGTCGCCATCCACCACCTGGACGCGGCGCGCCGGGCGCTCGGTCACCTGGCGGAACTGGGTCACCGGCGGGTCGCCTTCTTCAAGGGCCACGCCCACTCGGCGGATACCGAGTCGCGCTGGCGGGGGATCGTCGCGGCCGCTGGCGAGGCGGGGATCGAGATCGACCCGCGGCTCGTGGTCCAGCTATCCGGCGACCCGGCCGGCGAGGAGTTCTCGCCCGAGGAGGGTTACCGCGAGGGCCGTGCGTTCGGCCGGAAGCTGATCGACACCGGAGTTCCGTTCACCGCGCTCTTCGCCTTCAACGACGTTTCGGCGATCGGCGCGATGCGGGCGTTCGCGGAGAACGGCCTGCGCGTTCCGGAAGACGTCTCGGTCGTCGGTTTCGACGACATCGTCAGCGCGGCCTTCCAGAACCCCAGCCTGACCACCGTTCGCCAGCCGCTGCACGAGATGGGCCAGACGGCGGCCTCCGCGTTGCTGCGCCGGCTGAGCAGGGCGGACGAGGCGCCGCCGGCCAGGATCACGATCGAGCCGACTCTCGTCGTCCGGGAATCGACCGGACCGGCGCCCGGCGATGACTGAACCCCGCGCCACGCCTGGCTGGTTGCCGCTCTACGCCGGGTTCCTGATCACCGGCGTGGTGACCGTGCTCCTCGGCCCGTTGCTGCCCGACCTGGCCGGCGAGTGGCGGCTGCCGGTCGAGGAGTTGCGGGCGCTCTTCGTCGTCCAGTTCCTCGCCAGCGCCGCCGGGTCCTTCGTGTCGAGCTACCGGCTCGGCCTCAGCCTGTCGCTCGGCTACCTGTCGATCGCGGTCGGCCTGGCGGCGCTGTCGCACGCGGGCTGGCCCGCGGCGCTGGCGCCGATGGCCGCCGTCGGCCTGGGGCTGGGGCTCGCGATTCCGGCGACGAATCTCCGCGTCGCCCACTCGCAGCCGGCGCGGCGGGGCGCGGCGCTCTCGTCGCTCAACATGGTCTGGGGCGCCGGCGCCGTCGCCTGCCCCCTGCTGTTCGCCTTCCGGCCGCCGGCGATGTCGAGCGACGCGGTGCTCCTGTTCCTGGCGGGCGCGGCGGGGCTCGTGCTGCTGTGTCTCGCATGGAACGTGCCGTCGACGACGCCGGCCTTCCGCTGGGTGCGCGGGTCTTCTGACCCGCCCGCGGGCGGCGCCGCGGAGCGGCGCAGCCGGGACGACATGGCCGCCGGCCGGAGGCCGGCGACCGAGCCAACCGAGGCGCCGGGCGGCCGGCAGGGAGGCGTGCTGCCGGGGCTCCTCCTGATCGCCGCCATCCTGTTCCTCTACGTGGGCATCGAGAACTCGGTCGGCGGCTGGCTGGTCAGCCTCGCCGACGAGTTCCAGCCGGAGCGTTCGGCAACCTCGCTCTGGATCGGATCGGGCTTCTGGGCCGCGCTCCTGGCCAGCCGGGCGGCGGCGCCCCTGCTGCTGCGGCGCATCTCCGAGCCGGCGCTCTACGGCGCCGGAGTCGCGCTGGCGGCGCTGGGCCTCCTCGGCCTCCTGTCGAGCAGTTCCCAGGCCGGCGTGGCGGCCTCGGCCATCGCGGCCGGCGCCGGGCTGGCGCCCCTCTTCCCGCTGACCATCTCGTTCCTGGCCGAACTGACGGCGGCCACCCGTTCCCGCAACACCGGCTGGGTGTTCGCGCTCGCCGGCTCTGGCGGTGCCGCGCTGCCCTGGCTTACCGGGCGCCTGGCCGGCGGCGCCGACGGCCTGGCGGCCGGTTTCGTCGCGCCGATCGGTGGACTCGTTCTCCTGGCCGCGCTCTTCGGCTGGCTGCGCCGCCTGCCGGCGCCGGCCCGACCACAAACTGCCTGACGGCGAAAGTAGACTGACGCGATGACCTCCACGAACCGGCGCCTTCCCGCGCTGCCGCGGCCCGGCCGCTTCGACCGCCACGTTCCCGCGCTGGCGGCCGGACTCGCGGCCCTGTCGCTGTCCCTGGTGCCCGTGTTCGCCCGGGCGCAGCCGCAGGACGCGCTTCCCCCCGCGTTCAGCGAGGTGGTCGACGTCCAGCTCGTCAACGTCGAGGTCTGGGTCAGCGACAACCGGGGCCGGCCCGTCACCGGCCTGAGCCTGGACGACTTCGAGGTCCGGGAGGACGGAGAGCCGGTCAGCGTGGAGTTCTTCAGCGAAGTGACCGGCGCCGCGCCCGCCGGGACGCCCGCCCGCCCGGCCGCCGAGCCGGGCGACCGGACGCCGGCGCCGCCGCGGGAGGAGGCGCCGGGCGCGGGCCCGGCGGAACCGGCGCATCTCGTCCTCTACTTCGACGATCTCCATCTCGGCCCGGCCAGCCGCAAGCAGGCGATCGCGGATCTGCGGGCGTTCCTCGACGAGGAGAAGTTCCCGGCGGAGCGGGTCCTCATCTTCCGGCAGGACCGCGACCTGGTCACCGAGGCCTACTTCGGTTCCAGCCGCGAGGAACTGGACCGCACGCTCGAACGGATTGGCGCTTCGCCGGGCATGGGCGGCCAGTCGCAGCAGGCGAAGCGGCTCGCGGTGCAGAGGTTGAACCAGCTCTGGCAGGACGCGAAGGTGCTCGCCTCCTCGGGCAGCAGCCGGCGGAACTCGGCGCCGGCCCCCTGCGAGTGGTTCATGCGCCGCGCGCTGACCGAGGTCGAGAACTCGGCCCGCATCGGGCGCGACCGGATCGCCTCCACGCTGGATCACCTGACCACGGCCGCGCGCTTCCTGGCCGCGCTGCCCGGCGTCAAGACGCTGATCTACGTGAGCGACGCGCTCGAACGAACTCCGGGCACGGACCTGCAGGACTTCATCACCGGCCTGTGCCCCGCCGGCGATCGTTTCCGCTCCCAGGCGCCGGTCGAGGAACTGTCCACGGGCTTTCACGAGCTGACGCGCCACGCCAACGCGAACCGCGTGACGATCTACTCGCTCCAGACGAGCGGCCTTCGCTCCTCGTTCCTGAGCGCCGCCGAGCAATCGTCCATCGACTTCCTGGGGGCGAATCCGTTCAACAGTTCGGTGCGCGAGGCCGAACGCGACGGCATGGCCGTGCTCGCCGACGAGACCGGCGGCCGCGCCATCTTCAACCGCAACCAGTTCGGCGACGAACTCGGCCGGATCGCGGGCGAGATGGCGAGCTACTACTCGCTCGCGTACCGCCCGCCCCATGGCGGCGACGGCGGCGAGCACCAGATCCGCGTTCGCGTCCAGGGCCGGAACCTGCAGGTTCGCCACCGCCGCGGCTACCGCGACAAGAGCGCCGACCAGCGGATGGTCGAGCAGCTCGACGGCGCGCTCTATCTCGGCCTGGTCGAGAACCCGCTCGGCGTGCGGCTGGGCGCGGGCCGCGTTCGCGCCGCCGCCGGCGGCAAGCGGCGGCTGCCGCTCCACGTGATGGTGCCGGCGGCGCGGGTCGCCTTCCTGCCGGTCGAGGACAAGGAGATGGCGCAGATCAGGGTGCAGGTCGCCAGCCGCCACGCGGCGACTTCGCGGATCGTCCGGGACGACAAGACGTTCCTCGTCGAGGCGCCGCCGGACCGGGAGACGCGCCTTCTCGATCTCGTCTTCAACGTCGACATCCCGGAGGGCCTGAACATGGTCGCGGTAGGCGTCCGCGACGACGCCACGCGCGAGACCGCGTTCGTCTCGACCACGCTGTCCGTGGGCGAGGACGAACGCTGAGGGCCGGCCCTGTGTCCGCGGGACTGTCGGTGCGCGGGTCGTCCGACCCGCTGCCGCTGGAGGCTGCCGCTGGGTGCGCGGGTCTTCTGACCCGCTGCCGGCGGAGCCGGCCGGGAAGCGTGCCGGCCCGAGGCCGGCGCCAAGCAGGTGCCCTGGTCCTGCTCCTGGCCATCGGCCTGCCGGCGGCGATCCGGCCGCAGGAAGAACCGCCGCCCGACGCCGCCATGCAGCGGGCCCTGACCGAGGCCGAAGCCATGCTCCGCCGGGACGAACCGCAGGCCGCGGAGAGCTGGTACCGCGAGGCGCTGCTCGAGGGCTGGCTCCTGCTCGGCGACCTGCACCGCGCCGGCGGCGCCCCGGCCGAGGCCCGGACGGCCTACGAGCGGGCGCTCGTCTCGGCCCTCGAAGCCCGGCGCCCGCTGCTCGCCCTCGCCGAACTCGCGCTGGAACGCGGCGATCCCGAAGGCGCCGTCGAGCACCTGCTGCGCCTGCTCGCGCGAAGCTCGGGCGACGGCCGCGCCGTGCGCCTGCTCGCCCGGGCCTTCAACGCGACCGGCAGGCCGGAACTGGCGGTGCAGCAACTGGAGGGGGCCGTGGCGTCGATGCCCGAGGACGTCGAAACCCGGTTCGCGCTCGCCAGCGGCTACCTCCGCCTGGAGCGCCCGGAGGCCGCCGGGAAGCTCTTCCGGGAAGTGGCCGAGGAGCGCCCGATTCCGCAGACCTGGATTCTGATCGGCAGGACCTGGCGCGACTACGGGGAGTACGCCAGAGCCCGCGAGGCGCTCCAACGGGCCATCGAACAGGACCCGCGCGTGCCGCGCGCCCGCTTCTACCTCGGCACCGTGGAGCTCCTGGACCGGGGCCGGGGCGCCGTCGAAGAGGCCATCGAACGCTTCAGGGAGGAGAGCCGCATCGCGCCCGAGGATCCGGTGAACTCCCTCTACCTGGGCATGGTGCAGGTCGATGCCCGGCGCTTCGAGGAGGCGCTGCCCTCGCTGGAACTCGCGGTGGAGTCGGAGTCCACCCGGCCCAACGCGCTGCATCACCTGGGCCGGGCGCTGCTCGGACTCGACCGGCCGCGGGAAGCGGCTGCCGCGCTCGAACGCGCCATCGGCCTGGCGGAAGGCGGCTACGCCGGCTCGTTCAACGCCAACCAGATGGAGAGCCTTCACTACCAGCTCGCCCTGGCGCTGCGCCGCGCCGGCGACGAGACGGGGGCGAAGCCCCACTTCGAGGCCGCCGAGCGGTTCTCGGTGGCCCTGGCCGAGAGTTCGCGGGACCGGATGTCGAACTACCTGGACGGGCACGGCAAGGAACCGTCGGCCGGGGTCGTCGGCCTGTCCGTCTTCAGCGAGACGCCGGTGTCGGGCCTCGCTTCGGAGATTCGCGAGCAGCTTGAGCGAACGGTGCGAACGACGCTGGCCCGCGCCTCGTTCAATCTCGGCGTGATGGCGACCCAGACCCGGCGCTTCGTCCGGGCGGCCGACCACTTCGAGCAGGCGGCGACCCTCCATCCCGGCTTCCCCAGGGTCCACTACTCGCTGGGCGTGGCCCGCTTCAACGCGGGTCGGTTCGACCGGGCGACGGCGCCGCTGTCGAAGGCGCTGGAGGAGACGCCCGGCGACCCGGCGCTGCGGCGGATGCTCGCGCTGGCCTGGCTCAACGCCGAGGTCTACGACCGGGCGGCGGAACTTCTGGCCGCCGACCCGGCCCGCGCCGGCGACCGTTCGCTCCAGTACGCCTACGGCCTCGCCCTGGTTCGCGGCGGCCGGACCGCCGAGGCGCAGCCGATCTTCGACCGGCTGCTCGCCGAGCACGCCGACTGGCCCGAACTGAACGTGCTGCTCGGCCAGGCGGCGGCGCAGGAAGGCGACTTCGACGCGGCGGTGGAGCACCTGGAGCGGGCCATCGAGCTGCGCCCCGGCGTCGCCGAGGCGCAGGCCACGCTCGGCAACATCTATCTCCGCCAGGGGCGCCTTGCGGAGGCCGGCGCCGCGCTGCGCGCCGAACTGGCCGCGCATCCCGCCGACCACCGGTCGCGCTACGTCCTGGCGACGGTGCTCGAACTGGACAACCAGCCCCGGGAAGCGCTGCGCGAGGTGGAGCTGGTGCTCGCCGCGGAGCCCGACTTCGCCGACGCCCGCTACCTCCGCGGCAAGATCCTGCTCGAGGACGGCCGCGTCGAGGAGGCCGCCGCGCAGTTGCTGGCGGCCGCCGAACTGGCGCCGGAGGACCCGAACATCCGCAACCAGCTCGGTCAGGCCTACCAGAAGCTCGGCGACCGCGAGAAGGCGCGGGAGCAGTTCGAGATCTTCCAGAGACTCAAGGGGAGGTCGGACCGGTGAATAGCTGGGTGCGCGGGTCTGACATCCGACCGCCCGAAGACGGGCGCTCGGACTGTGACGCGGCTGGCGCGGGGACGCGCCACCCGGGTTCTGACCCGCTGCCGCCGAAGGCGGCCGGAAGACGCGCCGGCCGCAGGCCGGCTCCTCTTGCGGCGGCGCTGTTCTCCCTGCTGCTCCTGCCGGCCGCCCTCGTCGCCCAGCCCGCACCCGCAGCCGCGGAGTCGGTCCGCGGTTTGCTCGACCAGGCCCGCACGCTCGCCTCGCGCAACGAAGCCGCTGCGGCCGCCGAAGCGCTCGGTCGGGCCATCGCCCTGGCGCCCAACTCCGAGGACGTCCTGAACGCCTACGCTCGCTTCTCGCTCGCCCAAGGCAACCCGATCCAGGCGACTCTGGCGCTCGAGCCGCTGGCGCGGATGCACCCCGGCGAGGCGGAGTACGCCTACCTGCTCGGCGTGGCCCGGATGCAGGTCGGCGAGATGGCAGAGGCCGCCGAGGCGCTCCACGAGGCGGCAGCCCTGGATCCGGGCCGCGCCCTTACCCACGTCGCCCTCGGCCTGGCCCTCAACCGGGTGGACCGCTTCGACGAGGCCCGCGAAGCACTTGCCGCCGCGCTGCGGCTGGCGCCCGATAACGTGGAGGCGCTCGCCGCAATGTCGGAGGCCGCCGAGGGCCTCGGCATGCTCGCCGAAGCCACCCGTCTGGCGGAGCGTGCCCTGGCGGTCAATCCCGATCACCCGACGGCGCTGGTCACGATCGGGACGGCCCGGTTGAAGGAGGGCCGCTTCGAGGAGGCCCGGGACGCGCTCGCGCGCGCGGTCGCCGCCGAAGCGGACTCGATCAAGGGCCACTACCAGCTCAGCCTCGCCCTGGCCCGCCTCGGCGACCGCGAGGGGGCCGAGCGCCACCTGCAGCTTTCGCGGGAAGCTCAGGCCGCGATCGAAGAGCACATCGAGCGCCTGCGCGCCCAGCCGCCACTCGGCTCGAGGGCCGAGCGATGAGCGGAGCCGCCTTGTCGGTGCGCCGGCCCTCTGGCCGGCTTCTGGGGACCAGCGCCAGCGTCCCCGCCGCCGCAGCGGTCGCGGCCCTCCTCGTCTGCCCCGCGTTGACGCATGCCCAGGGCGCCGGCAACGCGCCGCTCTTCCGCGACATCACCGAGTCCACCGGCATCATCTTCCGCCACAACTCTGCTCCCGAGAAGAAGTACATCGTCGAGTCGATGAGCGGCGGCGTCGGCCTCTTCGACTACGACCGCGACGGCCTGCTCGACATCTACTTCGTCAACTCCCTCACGGTCGACACTGCGAACGAGCCGGAATCGTCGGCGAGCGCCCTCTATCGCAACCTCGGCGACGGCACCTTCCGCGACGTCGCCGCCGAGGCCGGCGTCGCCCACCCCGGCTGGGGAATGGGCCTGTGCATCGCCGACGTCGACGGCGACGGCTGGCAGGACCTCTACGTCACCGGCATCGGCCGGAACCGCCTCTATCGCAACTCGGGCGAGAACACGTTCACCGACGTGGCCGCCGAACTCGGCGTCGCCGCCTCGGGCTGGTCGACCGGCTGCGGCTTCGCCGACTACGACCGCGACGGCGATCTCGACCTGTTCGTGAGCCGCTACGTGGAGTTCGATCTCGACAACCTGCCGGAGTTCGGCAGCGACAAGACCTGCCAGTACCGCGGCGTGTCCGTCCAGTGCGGACCGCGCGGCCTGCCGGGCACCTCCGACCTCCTGTTCCGACAGGAGGCGAACGGCGCCTTCACCGAGATCGGCGAGGAGGCGGGGGTTCGCGATCCCGACGGCTACTTCGGCCTCGGCATCGCCTGGGTCGACATGGACGCCGACGGCTGGCTCGACCTCTACGTGGCCAACGACTCGACGCCCAACTACCTCTACATGAACCGGAAGGACGGCACGTTCGAGGAGTCGGGCTTCTTCATGGGCGTCGCGGTGAGCGAGGACGGCGGCGAGCAGGGAGGAATGGGCGTCGCGGTCGGCGACTACGACGGCAGCGGCCGGCTGAGCCTGTTCGTCAGCAACTTCGCCGAGGAGTACAACGCGCTCTACCGCAACGAGGGCGACTACTCGAGCGACGCCTCCTTCCGGTCGAGGACGGGCGCGTCGAGCCTGCCCTACGTCGGCTGGGGAACCGCGTTCTTCGACTATGACAACGACAGCTGGGAGGACCTCGTCGTGGTGAACGGCCACGTCTATCCCCAGCTCGACGGCGCCCGGCTCGGCGCCTCGGCCGGCTACCGCCAGCGCAAGCTGCTCTATCGGAACCTGGGCGACGGCACCTTCGAAGAGATAGCCGAGCAAGGGGGGCCAGCCTTCCTCGAACAGACGGTCAGCCGCGGCCTGGCGATGGGCGACCTGGACAACGACGGCCGGGTGGACCTGGTGATCAGTGACCTCGACGGCTCGCCCGTATTGCTGCGCAACGAGGCCGGCGGCGGCCGCTGGCTGCAGGTGCGGCTGGTCGGCGCCGGCAGGAACACCGACGCGATCGGCGCGGTGATCCAGGTCAAGGCGGGCGGCCGCAGCCAGATCCGCAACATCCGCAGCGGTACCAGCTACCTGTCGCAGGACGACTTCCGGCAGCACTTCGGCCTGGGCGACGCCGCCACGGTCGACTCGGTCGTCGTGACCTGGCCGGACGGCTCGACGACGGAACGAGAGAACGTCGTCGCCGACCAGGTGCTGGTGGTGGAGCAGGGCGTCGGACAGGAGTAGGCCTTGGCTCGGCGCTGTCGGTTGACCGTCTCTGGCACGTGAAGTACCATCCCGGCATGCTCGTTACCATTGACGGCGCTGGAAGGTTGGTCGTGCCGAAGGCCCTCCGGGAGCAGTTCAACCTGACTCCCGGGTGCGAACTCGAGATCGAAGCCGGCGCGAATGGGATCACCCTTCGCCGCGCCGAAGTCGAGCCGGCTCTCGTTCGGAAGCAGGGCATTCTCGTCCATCATGGGTCCACGCGCGCCTCGGTCGACATCGGCGAGTTCGTCCGCGCCGAACGCAAGGCGCGAAGCGCCCGCATCGCCCGCGACATCGGCTGAGTGCGCACGCTTTTCGACACATCGGTGGTCGTCGCGGCTCTGGTTGACCAACTCGGTACCCACCGAGCCGCCTTCCGCGAGTTCCGGCGTTGTTCGCACGGCGAGAACAGCGGCTACTGCTCGACGCACGCATTGGCCGAGATCTACGCGACGCTGACAGCCCTGCCGCTGAAGCGGCGGATCTCGCCGGACGAGGCACGACGGCTCATCGAAGAAGCCGTGCTCGGACGCTTGGCCGTCATCTCGCTTGGCGCTGCCGACTACCGCGCCGTTCTCCGCCAGGTCGCGAATCGGGGCCTGGGCAGCGGGGCGATCTACGATGCCCTCCACGCACAATGTGCGCGCAAGGAACGCGTCGACCAGATCCTCACCTACAACCTGTCCGACTTCGATCGGTTCGATCTCGAAGGCATCGTGGTGGCGGCACCGTGAACTCGGCGGAGAACCCCGCGAACACGATGGAGTAGACCGCGCCGACCCGCGCGCAGGCGAGCACAACGAGGGCTCATGACAGTCACTCGTGACGCGTCATCCAACGCTTGCCCGAGCTGTGCGGCGCGCTCTTCGGGCCGCGATTGAAGCCTTCCGCCGCGTGCGGGTAGTCCGGCCCGACGAGACCACCGGTGCATTCGCCGGCCGGCGGGATCACCCAGTCGCAGCCGGGCGTGTTCTCCGGGCCGTCGGCCCAGCACTGCTCCAACGCCTCAAGATCCGCGGCCAGTGACCCCGGATCGTGCGGCGGCATGTGCTCGTTCGGGTCCCAGAAGTCGCCGGTGAACTCCGCCAGCGTTTCCATGGCCATCCGGTGACAGCCGAGGCAGCCGTTGCCTTCGATGTGGATGGTGCGCATGTCCCAGGTCGGCGCGCCCACAACGTAGTAGGGCGGGTTCGGGCCGGGCAGGACCGGGACGACGGGCTGGCGCGGGTTCTCGGGCAGCCGCGCCGACTTGATCCACGGATTGTGGATGAACGGGTCCGCCTGGTGGCAGCGGACGCACTGGATGTCCCCGGCGGGCATGTACGCGTCGTCGAACTCAGGGTCGTCGGGGCCGGGCAGCACGCCGAGCAACCGGTTGTTCTCGCCGATGTGGGTCCAGCGGCTGTTGTCTGCCGACTCGAAGAAGCAGGTGGCGCCGGTCTCCTGGTTGTAGCCGATCATCTGGACCGAGTCCGGGATGTCGACGTTGAAGACGTCGTCCCGTCCGTCGTGGCGGCAGAAACTCACCCAGACGACCTCGGGACGCGGCGTGCCGTCGGCGTTCCTGCCCTCGTAGCGCTGGAGGCTCGAGCCCGGCATGCAGTCGCCGATCTGGAGACTGCCGTCGTCGCAAGCGTGGAGGCCCGGATCCTCGAAGATCTCCCGGCCGTCCTGCCGGATGCGGATGCGCGCGCCCTGGCCGCAGTCGACCGTCGGCGCCACGCCCAGGTGCGGCTCGCACATCGCGGCATAGGCGCTGGCGCTCTTCGGCATCGGCGGGTTCGCACCCCCGGGCGTGCACTGTCCGGCAGGCGCGGATTGCCCCTGCACCAAACCCGGTCCGAGCACAACGGCAAGAAGGAGCGTCACAAACCGGGTGCGCGGATCCTCTGACCGCCGGGTGCGCGGGTCTTCCGACCCGCTCGCCGCCGAAGGCGGCCCGAAATCGCGCCGGCCGGCAGGCCGGCGTCCGCTTTGGCGCGCGACCATACGGCTCCCCCTACATCTCCAGCACAACTTCCTTCTTCGCGTTCGACTCGAGCGACTGGACCTTGCGCTTCAGGTACTTGTTCAACTGCCGGTCGTAGCGGCTCGTCGCGCCGGCGTGCCGCGCCCGCACGTACGGCTCCCAGCGGGCCTCTCCGGCCGCCTCCACCCGGTCGCCCATCACCGTGACCCGCTGGATGATCCGCTCCTCGTCGAAGTCGTTCAGCACGAAGTGCTGCGTGCACCGGTTGTCCCACATGGCGAGCGTGCCCTGCCGCCAGCGGTAGCGAACCGTGAAGCGCGTGTTCGTCGCCCAGCGCGTCAGGTAACCGAGCAGGTGTTCGCTCTCCTCGTGGCTGAGTTCGACGATGCGCCGCGTGAAGTGCTCGTTGACGAACAGCGACTTCCGGCCGGTCTCCGGATGGACGCGGACGACCGGGTGGATCGTCATCTTCTTCGGCTTGCCGTGCGGCGTCGCGTCGTGGAGCGCGGTCAGGCCCTCGCAGAGATCCTGCAGCGGCGGCGAGAGTTCCTCGTAGGCCCTGTACATGTTGGCCCACATCGTGTCGCCGCCGACCTCCGGGCACTTGACCATGTTCAGGATGGCCATCACCGAGGGGCTCTCCTGGAAGCTGATGTCGCTGTGCCACTCGTCCGCGACGCCGCCGCGAGTCGCCACCAGCTCGAAGACCTCGGGGTGCTCGAGGAACGGGTTGTTCAGGTGCGGGTGCCCTTCCAGCTCGCCGAAGTGGCGGCCGAAGGCGACGTGCTGCGCCACGTCCAGATGCTGGTCGGGAAAGAAGAGCACCTGATGGTCCAGCAGCAGGCCGCGGATCGTTGCGGCCTCGTCCGGGCCGGCCTCGGCCAGCGGCAGATCGTGGATCTCCGCGCCCAGGGATCCGGAGAGGCGTACGACTCGATGACTCATGGAGTTCTCCTGCGGTTGGAAGGGCGAGGCTATCCCGTGTCGCGTCGCGGGCGGCGATGAAGCACTTCCGCGAGGTCTACGGACCGGAGTTCGGCACCTTCTCCCAGGGCTGCGCGAACCTGAACGACGTCGCCGACGACCCCGAGGCGATTCGGGCCGCGCGCCAGTGCGTGGCCGACGGCTACTACAAGACGGCCATCTACCGGGACACAGTCTCCAAGCACCCGGTGAAGATCACCGCGGAGACGATCGCCGGCGTCTACACCGAGGTGTTCGTCCCTGAACGGGGAGTCGCCGAGGAGAAGGAAGACCGGCTGCTGATCAGCATTCACGGCGGCGGCTTCCGCGTTGGCGCCCGCTACTTCAGCCAGACGGAGGCGATGCAGGTCGCCGACATGGGCGGCTACAGGGTGATCAGCCCCGACTACCGGATGGCGCCGGAGGCCACCCATCCGGCGGGCGTCGAGGACGTCATCGCCGTCTACAAGGCGATGCTCGAGGACTACGAGGCGTCGAAGATCGGCATCTACGGCTGCTCGGCCGGCGCCATGCTCACGGCACAGACGGTCGCCTACATCCTGGAGAACGACCTGCCGCTGCCGGGCGCGATCGGTCTCTTCTGCGCCGGGATACCGACCACCGACGGCGACACCCCGGGCGTCTTCAAGATGGGCCGCAGCGAGAGCGCTTTCCTGGTGTCCGCGATCAACGGCTTCCCACGCCCGGTCGAGCCGGCGGAGCCGCCCCAGCCGAGCGGCTACTTCCGCGGCGTGGCAGCCGGCGACCACGACGACCTGCTCGCCCGCTTCCCGCCGCCGCTACTCATCAGCGGCACGCGCGACTTCGCCCTCGGCGGCGTCCTGGCCAGCCACAACAAGCTGGTCAGCCTCGGCGTCGAGGCGGACCTGCACGTCTGGGAAGGTCTCAGGCACGCGACGTTCGCGTTCAACCCGCGTCTCCCCGAGTCGGACGAAGTGCATAACGTGATCGTGCGCTTCTTCGACCGGCACCTGTCCCGGTAGTAGACGTCAGTTGTACCAGTAGATGTGCTCGTCGTCCGGAGCGTCCGGCTCGAGCAGCGTCTTGTCGATGTTGACCGGGCTTCGGGTGGCCCAGGGCCAGATCGGCGGCGCCTGCTCCTCGTTGTGTGCGGCGAGGAGCTTCTTCAGGGCCGCGACCCGCTCCGGCTCGGAGTCGGCGAGGTTGTGCTGCTCGGTGGGGTCCTTCTTCATGTTGAAGAGCCATACGCCCCCGGGGGGTTCGCTGATCTGGAGCTTCCAGCCGTCGGCGAGGACGACCTGATAGTCGCCGGTGCGCCAGAACAGACGCTCGTGGGGCGCGCCCTCGACCTCGCCCAGGACGTGCGGCACCAGGTCGACGCCGTCGATCTTCCGGTCGTCCGGCAGATCGACTCCCGCCGCGGCCGCCGCGGTCGAGAAGATGTCGAAGCCGTGCACCGGGGCTTCGTAGACTTGGCCTGCGCCGAGGCGAGCGGGCCACTTCAGGAGGAACGGCACGTGGATGCCGCCCTCGAAGAAACTGATCTTCCAGCCGCGGAACGGCTCGTTGACGCGCGGCAGACCGATGTAGGCGGGCGCCCCGTTGTCGGAGGTGAAGAAGACAAGCGTGTTCTCTTCGAGGCCGTTCTCGCGCAGCGCCTCGAGCACCCGGCCGACGCTGCGGTCTAGCGAGCGGACCATCGCGGCGTAGACCCGCAGGCGATGCTCCTCGATATGGGACAGCGCCTCGTAGTCGGCGCGCAGCGCCTGGAGCGGCGTATGCACCGCCCAGTGCGCCAGGTAGAGAAGGAACGGCCGGTCCTTGTTCGCCTCGATGACCTGGACCGCCTGGTCGGTGTAGTAGTCGGTCAGGTACCCGCCGGGCTCGAAGGGGGGACTGTCGTTGAACGACGCCTCGTAGCGCATGAAGCGCCACAGGAAACGGTCGATCCCGTCGAACTCCTGCTTCGAGTTGACGACGTTCGGGTCGTCCTCGGGCAGGTACAGGCCGCTCCTCATCAGCAGGCTCTCGTCGAAGCCCTGCTCGTGGGCTCGCATGCCGTCGCCCCTGCCGAGGTGCCACTTGCCGATGTGCACGGTGTGGTAGCCGGCCGGCTTGAGCAGTTCGGCGAGCGTGATCTCGGACGGCGGCACGCCCTTCTCGTCGATGGGAACCGAAGCCCCTTCCGTGTTGCCGGTCGTCTGCCGGAGCCTGCCTTCCGTGCTTGAGAGCCGGGGCACCATCGTGGCGAACCCCGGCGGCGTCGGCGTGAACTCGAAACCGAAGCGGGTGCCGTAGCGGCCGGTCATGAGCGCGGCCCGCGACGGGGCGCAGGTGCCGTTGGCCGAGTAGCCGTTGGCGAAGTGGACGCCGTCGCGTGCCAGGGAGTCGATGTGGGGGGTCGGCACCGTGCCGCCCGCGACGCCGCCCCCGAGCCAGCTCAGGTCGTTCCAGCCCAGGTCGTCGGCGAGGATGACGACGATGTTGGGCGGCCTCTCCCCGGCGGGCCGTCCCTGGGGATCGGCGCCGGACTGCCAGTCGATCGGTTGGGTCGGACCGATCTCGGCGGGCTGAAACTGTGCAGCCGCGCCCGCGGCGCCGGCCGCGAGGGCGGCCGCGAGTCCGAGAGCGACCATGTGGCGTCGAGTCGTATCCGGGCGTCGTCTCATGGGTGCTGTCCCTTCAGTTGTTACGGAGGGCGAGCCTAGCGCGGCGGAAGGTCCAGAAGCCGGCGCGTCTCCCTGGCCGCCTTCGGCGGCAGCGGGTCAGAAGACCCGCGCACCCAACAGACGGTCAGTTCGCTGCGCGACAGCGCAGCCGGACGGCTGCGAGTACTCCTGGCGCTTGAGGTTGAGCGCCTGTGCCGGTTGATGACGCGGAGCACGGCTGGTACGGTCTGCCACCGCGACTCCGGTACGCGAATCACCGACAGAGGGAGCCTCGACCATGAAGACAGGCCGACTTCGATTCGCCCTGCTCGCGCTCGTTCCGATGTTTCTGGCCGTCCCGGCGTTTTCCCAGGACGTCGACGGGAACGAGAACGAGAGAGTGAAGGGCGCGCACGAGAACCAGTCGCCGGAGGCGCGGCAGGACGATCTCGGCATCACCGTGCCCGTGCCGACGAGCCACCCGGGCCGCCGCTACCCGGCGGAACACGAGTTCCCGACCGGCCCGGCCATCGGCGAGCGACTGCCCGAGTTCGAGCTGCCCAACCAGGACGGCGAGCTGATCGACTTCCATGCGGACCGGGGCGACTCGAAGGCGGTCGTCGTCTTCTACCGCTCCGCCGTCTGGTGACCGTACTGCCGCACGCAGCTGGTCGAGCTGCAAGACAACCTGGACCTCTTCGACGCCGAGGACATCAAGGTCTACGGCATCAGCTACGACACGCAGGAGCAGTTGAAGGCCTTTGCGGAGGATCGCGACGTCACCTACGACCTGCTCTCCGATGCCGACTCGGCGGTCATCAAGCGCTTCGGCATCCTGAACACGACGATCGACCCCGACGCGGACGTGCTCAACCGTGCGACGCAGAAGGGGTTCTACGGCATTCCCTTCCCGGGCGTCTACGTCGCTGACCGCGACGGCCGGGTGACCGAGAAGTTCTTCCACCGCCACTACGCGACGCGCACGTCGGCGGGGACGATTCGCGACAGCGCGATCGGCCGCATCCTCGCCAAGCACGAGGTTCCCGCCGCCGAACTGGGAGACGAGCACGTCGAGGTCTCCGTCTTCCTCGCCGACGAGGCGCTCAAGTTCGAGTACACGAGCACCCTCCACGTGCGGTTCGAGGTCGCCGACGGCTACCACATCTACGCGGAACCGCTGCCCGACGGCTTCATCGCCTCCACGGCGACCGTCGTGCCGACCAAGGGGGTGAGGCTCGGCGAGCCGGTCTATCCGCCGACGTCCGAGCGCGAGTTTCCTGAACTCGGCGTGACGCTCAACGTCTACGAGGAAGGCACGACCGACATCGCCATCCCGATCGCGCTGAACGCCGAGATTCTCAACTGGCCGATTCAGGACAAGCCGACCGAGATCGAGATCCCGGTCGACGTCGTCTACCAGGCCTGCAGCGAGACGGTCTGCTACGTGCCGAAGGAAGAGACGGTCGTGCTCAAGGCGCCGATCGAGCCGCTGGTGATGCCGGGTCGGCGCAGATAGCGCCGTCAGCCGTCGCCTGGTCTGCCGCCTAGGCCGGTCGGATCGAAGGGAGGGGGATCCGGCGGTCGCTCGCGCTTGATTGGTGGACGGGAAGTCAGCGCTCGCTTCGGTCGGCTGCGCTACGGGAGGTCGTGGTTCAGGGCGACGATCTCGGGAGTGCATGGGGACTAGAATCTCCTTGGCTCAAGCACGGCGAGAGGGATTGTTGACCCATGACGGAGCGCCACATCGTCCAGGCCGAAACCCCCTGCGGGACGACACCGGGCTACATGCCCGGGTACGGCAACGACTTCGAGACCGAAGCGCTGCCGGGAGCGCTGCCGCAGGGAACAGCCCGCAGCGCTGCGCGTACGGCCTCTACGCTGAACAGCTCTCGGGGACGCCGTTCACTGCGCCCCAGGGTGAGAACGAGCGGACCTGGTGCTACCGCATCCGCCCCTCGGTCAGGCATTCGTCGCGCTTTCGGAGCATCGACCTGCCGTACTGGCGTTCGGCGCCCCACATCGTCGACGACGTCGTCTCGCTCGGTCAGTACCGCTGGGACCCGGTGCCCCACACGGCGGAGGCGCTGACCTTCCTGACCGGCATGCGCACGATGACGACCGCCGGCGACGTGAACACCCAGGTCGGGATGGCCGCCCACATCTATCTCGCCACCGAGAGCATGGTCGACGAGTACTTCTACTCGGCCGACTCGGAGATGCTGGTCGTGCCGCAGGAGGGCCGGCTCGTCTTCTGGACGGAACTCGGACGGATCGACCTGGAGCCGCGCGAGATCGCGATCCTGCCGCGCGGCATGGTCTTTCGCGTCGAGGTCGCGGACGGCCCGGCCCGGGGCTTCGTGTGCGAGAACTACGGAGCGAAGTTCCGCCTGCCCGACCGCGGACCGATCGGCGCCAACTGCCTCGCCAACCCCCGCGACTTCAAGACGCCCGTCGCGGCGTTCGAGGATCGCGAGGTCCCGTCACGGCTGGCGGTCAAGTGGTGCGGCCGCTTTCATGCGTCGGACATCGAGCAGTCGCCGCTCGACATCGTCGCCTGGCACGGCAACTACGCGCCTTCGAAGTACGGCCTGGGGGCCTTCGCGCCGGTCGGCGCGATCCTCTTCGACCACCCCGACCCGTCCATCTTCACGGTCCTGACCGCGCCGTCGGGCGTGCCCGGCACCGCCAACATCGACTTCGTGCTCTTTCGCGATCGCTGGAGCGTCGCGGAGCACACCTTCCGGCCGCCCTGGTACCATAAGAACGTCATGTCGGAGCTGATGGGCAACATCTACGGCATCTACGACGCCAAGCCGGAGGGCTTCGTGCCGGGCGGCCTGTCGCTGCACAACATGATGCTGCCCCACGGCCCCGACGCCGACGCCTTCGAGGCCGCGACGTCCGCCGAACTGGCGCCGAGGAAGCTCGAGAACACGATGAGCTTCATGTTCGAGACCCGCTTCCCGCAGCACCTGACCGAGTTCGCGGCCCGCGAGGCGCCGCTCCAGGACGACTACACGGACTGCTGGACGGGGCTCGAGAAGCGCTTCGACCCGGGCGACTGCTGATGGCGATGAGGACGTTTCTCTACTTTGTCGCAGGGAGCCTGGCGGCGATGATGCCTGTCGCGCAGGCTGCCCACGGCGAAACGGCGCGCCCGCTGTCGGCCTTCTTCGGGTTGGACAACGCCCTGCCGGCCGGGGCGAATTTCCTCTGCCAGGGCGCATCCGGGCAGGACGGCATGCCGATCGTGCTGTCCCATACCGTGGACGCGGAAACCTTGCAGCCCGAGGACTTCCGGATCGTCACGCGGTCCGGGTCCGAACGCACTCCCCTCTGCTCGACCCTCCGGCCGGCCGGCGATCCAGGCGAACTCAGGACCGTGCTCCTCATCGGTGAGTTCGGCGACGCGGCCGGCGACCCGCCGGCGAGAGCGCTCGTTGTCGGCGACCTGTTCTCGGATGGAGCGGCGGGCGATCCGGTGAACTTCCGCGGAACGGAGACTGGCGTCACGCCGCTGGATGCCGGGCCCTCTCTCGTACTCGCGGAGGTGGTACCGGAGGACCGATGGGCGACGGAGAGCCGGGGGTCGGCGTGTCCGGAGGGCATCCAACAGGTGGTCCGGGCGACCTGGGCCGGCGGCGTGCGACTGCCGGATGGCGCCGACGCTGGCGATGCCGAGCGCGCCCTCTATCGCGTGACCGTGAAGCGCCCGGACGGCTCGACCGACGAGATCGTTCCGGCGGCGCTCGCGGATCTGGGGGACAACGACAACAACCACCTTCTGTGCCTCGATACGGCCGCCCCGGCGGTCTCGGTCAGCTTCCCGGGCGGTCATCTGGTAGACCCCAATCGGGATCTGAATCCGGATACGCGCGTTGCGGTCGGCGGTGCTGCTGGTGAGGCGCCCTGACCGTTTCCGCCGACGTGCCGCCGGTGTCTTGACGGGCTCGCCGCTTCGCGGCATCGCGCTTGGTTCGGGTCGGAAGACCCGCGCACCGACAGGCGCCTTGGAAGTGTGTGAGCACTCGTACGGGATTCGTTCGCCTCATTGGCGCTTTGCGCCGATGTGCCGCCGAGATCCCGCACGGGCTCCCTCGTGCGCCGGGGCGCTGGTAGGCGTTCGCGGGATTCGTTCGCCTCATTGGCGCTTTGCGCCAATGAGCCGCCGAGATCACGTACGGGCTGTCAGCGCGCGCCGCGGCGCGCGCTGGTAGCCCGTACGGGATTCGAACCCGTGTTACTGGCGTGAGAGGCCAGCGTCCTAGACCCCTAGACGAACGGGCCACGCGTGCGCAGGGCCGCACAACTTAGCACAGTCGGCCCGTCTCCGGCGCGGGCGGCGGGCCCGGAATCACGCCTTCCCGCGGTGGTGTTAGGTTGCCGTAGTGTCTCTCCCACCCGGCATCTCCCGCTGCGCCGCCGGCCTGCTGGCGGCTGCCCTGGGGCTCCTGCCGTTTGCCCCGGCGTTGGCGCAGAGAGACGACGAGCCGGAGACGGAGATCCTCTCCCACGAACAGGGCACGATCGTCGTCGACCGCGACGCCGCGCCCCTGCCCTGGGCAGTCTCGTCGTCCGGTCCGCTCGTCGCGCTGGGCCCCGTGGTCGAGACGCTGGGAGGCGATCTGGAGAGGGGGCCGCTCGGCGAGGCGCACACGCTGCGGGTAGCGGGCCGGGAGGTCGTGCTCGGTCCCCTGAGCCGGACGGTCACGGTCGACGGCGAGATCCACAACCTGTCGATCCGCCCGTGGATCGAACCGGAGCCCGTGTACCCGGACGAGGAGGAGGACGAAGACGACGCCGCGGACACCGGGGCGGGCGGGGAACCGGAAGGAGCGCCTTCCGGACCGGCCAGCGATCGGACCGAGCCGGCGGCCGGCAGAGCGGAGGAAGAGGCCAGGCCGGGCGACGACGGGGAAGACGACGGGGCCGGGCTTGGGAACGATCGGGCCGACCCGGAGCGGCCGGACGGCGAGGACGAACCCGAACGGCTCGAGCCGCGCCGCCTGTACGTTCCCATCGACGCCCTCGCGCGGGCCTACCCGGAGACGCTCGGTTACCGCTTCGACTTCGACCGGCGGCGCGGCCTGCTCCGGGTCGGCCGCGCCGGCGAACCCCGCCTCGACGTCGAGGTGCAGCGCGTCCACGACCTCGGCGCCACGACGCTGGTCGTGACCTTCTCCAGCCGGCCCCGCTTCCAGGTCGATCGCTACCCTGCGGGCCTGCGGCTGCGGCTCCTGAGCGGCGTCATGGGCCCGCGCCGCCGGGCGACGCTGAACGATCCCCTCGTCCGCTGGGTCGAGGTGCGGGAGCGCTCGGTCGACATCGGTCTGACGCCGGGGGCCGAAGCGTCCGAGCCGTATCTCCTCGGTCGTCCGCCGCGGGTCCAGGTCGTTCTCGACATCACGCGGGGCCGGCCGGGTCCGCGGCCGCGCGCCACGTCGCGGCCGGCCGAGGAGGCGCGGCGCGAGTTCCGGATCGTCCTCGATCCGGGTCACGGCGGCACGGACAACGGCGTGCGGGCGCCGGCCGGCCAGAGCGAGAAGGACCTCGCGCTCGGGATCGCCCAGGCGCTCGGGTCCTACCTGGAGCGCGACCTGGGTGCGCGCGTGGTGCTCAGCCGCGGCGGCGACAGCGCCGTGACGCTGGAGAACCGGACCGCCCTGGCCAACCAGTACGAGGCCGACATCTTCCTCTCGCTGCACGTTCACGCCGGCGGGCCGCACACGCGGGGAAGCGCGTTCCAGACGTGGATTCTCGATCCGCCGCCCGCCTCGTTCGAGGAGGAAGAAGCGGCGGCCGCCGAGCCGGAGACCAAGGCAGCGGAGGACGAACCGGCTGCCGAGACGCCCGGCTTCGGACGACCCGGCGCCGCGGACGACGATGTCGGTGCGCCGGCCTTGGGAGCGGACGAACCGGCGGAAGAAGAGCCGCCCATCGCCATCCCGCCGCTCGAACCCTGGGACCGCGTACACGACGCCGCGCTCGAGCGGAGCGCCCTGCTGGCTCGGCTGATCCAGACGCAGGTGAGCGACGTCCTCGACCGCCGGAACCGCAGCGTCCGGCGCGCGCCCCTGCGGGTGCTGACCGGAGCGTCGATGCCGGCGGTGCTGATCGAGTTCGGGTACGAGGAGAGTGCGCGAGGCGAGACCCCGATCTTCCGGGGATCGCGCGGCCGCGAAGTGTTCGAGGCGATCGGCCGGGCGATCCGGATCTACCGCGGCGCCGCGACCGCCGCTGCGCAGACGGCCGCGGGCGAGGAGCGCTCGTGAAGCGGCGAGCCCTCGCCGTCGTCCTTCCGGTCTTCGTCATGCTCTCTGCCTGCGGCGACGGCGGCGCGAACGGCGACGCCGAAGCCGCCGTGGAACTCGTCCCCGAGGGCGAGGACTTCCTCGCGACCCTGTGCTTTCCGGCGGCCGACGACCTGCTCCGTTGCGAGCCACGGGCGATCCCTGCCGCCGGCAGCGTCGAGGAGACGGCGGCGGCGATCGTTCAGGCCCTGATCGACGGCCCCGGCGTGGCCGCGCCGGCAGACCGGGCGCCGGCCGACGACGGCGCGCCGGAAGACGCGGTCCCGGTCCGGAACGATGGATCGCCGAACGTGTCCCGGGCCGGCGGCGCCGCGCCGCCACCTGGCGAGGATCTCTTCCCGGCCCTGCCGCCCGGCGTCGAGCTGCAGGCGTTCGACCTGGTCGACGGTGTCGCCTGGGTCGACCTGACGGTCGCGCGGTCCGGCGCCGCGGCGGCGCGCTTCGAGCAGCCGGCGATGGGGCTGGGCGAGGAACTCCTCGCCGTCTACAGCCTGGTGAACAGCCTGACCGCGAGCGATCTGGGCATCGAGCGCGTCGTGCTGATGTGGAACGGCGAGCAGCGCCTGACCTTCGCCGGCCACGTCGACACGACCCGGCCTCTGCCGCCCGACCCCGACCGGAACGCGGCGCCTTCCGCCGACCGGGTGCGCGGGTCTTCCGCCGACCGGGTGCGCGGGTCTTCCGCCGACCGGGTGCGCGGGTCTTCCGCCGACCGGGAGCGCGAGCCTTCCGCCGACTGGGTGCGCGGGCCTTCCGCCGACTGGGTGCGCGGGCCTTCGGCCGACTGGGTGCGCGGGCCTTCGGCCGACTGGGTGCGCGGGCCTTCGGCCGACTGGGTGCGCGGGTCTTCTGACCCGCTCCGAAGAAACCCCGCCGGCGAAACCGGCGCGGACCTCTGAGCGATGCGCGGCACCCAGCCTCTGATCGGCGTCTTCGACTCGGGCGTCGGCGGCCTGACCGTGGTCGCCGCGCTGCGGCGCCGCCTTCCCGGCGCCTCCATCCTCTACCTCGGCGACACCGCCCGCCTGCCCTACGGCACGAAGTCGCGGCGCACCGTGCTGCGCTACTCGCAGGCGAACGTCGACTTCCTGGAGCGCCGCGGCGTCGACGCCCTGGTGGTGGCCTGCAACACGGCCTCCGCGATGGCGCTCGACGACCTCGTCGTGCGGGCGCCGCACTGGGGGGTACTGGCGCCCGGCGCCTCGGCCGCGGTGGCGGCGGCGCGCCGGCACGTAGGCGTTATCGCCACCGAGTCGACGGTGCGGTCGAGAGCCTACGAAGAGGCGATCCGCCGCCTCGACCCGCGCCTCCGCGTCAGTCAGCGGGCCTGTCCGCTGCTCGTGCCGCTGGTCGAGGAAGGCTGGGAGGAGGACGAGATCACCGGGCGCATCGTCGCCCGGTACCTCGAACCGCTGCTGGCCGAGGGAATCGACACGCTGCTGCTCGGCTGCACCCACTACCCGATGCTGCGCGGCGCGCTGGAGCGTGTGTGCGGCCCGGACGTGACCCTCGTCGACTCCGCCGAATCGACCGGCGCGCTGGTCGCGCGGGAACTGCGCGCCGCGGACTGGACGGACAATGCGGCAGGCCGCCTTCGGCGGCGTGCGGGTCGAGAGACCCGCGGACCCGGTTCTGCCGGCGCCGCGGGCTGGACGGACGATGCGGCAGGCCGCCTTCGGCGGCGTGCGGGTCGGAAGACCCGCGCACCGGGTTCTGCGGACGCCGCGGCGGGATCGGCGAGTGTGAGACTCTTCGCCACCGACGCCGGGTCGCGGTTTGCCAGACTTGCCGAGCGGATCCTTGGCGAGCCGGCGCCGCTCGAGTGGGTCGACGTGGACGAGCCGGAAGACGAGCCGGAACAGACGGAAGAAGGGGAGGAGGGGAGAACGTGACGAATCGACGCGGCGGTTTCGCCCGGAGCGGAGGCAGGTCGCCGTCGGCCCTGCGCCCGGCGACGATCGAACTGGACGCGATGAAGTTCGCCGAGGGTTCGGCGCTTGTTGAATGCGGCGACACCCGGGTGCTCTGCTCGGCCAGCGTTGAGCGGCGGGTCCCGCCTTTCCTGGTCGGCAAGGGCCAGGGCTGGCTCACCGCCGAGTACTCGATGCTGCCGCGGGCAACGCTGACCCGTTCCCGGCGGGAAGTCTCGCGCGGGCGGCCCTCGGGGCGGACGGCGGAGATCCAGCGACTGATCGGCCGTTCGCTCCGGTCGGCGGTCAACCTGAGGAAGCTCCCGGAAGTCACGATCGCGGTCGACTGCGACGTCATCCAGGCCGACGGCGGCACCCGCACCGCCTCGATCACCGGCGCCTACGTGGCGACCGTCGCGGCGCTGTCCAGGATGCTGCTGGAGGGCGGCCTGAAGAAGTGGCCCGTCGTCCATTCCGTGGCCGCGGTCTCGGTCGGCATCTGCCGGGACGAGTTGCTGCTCGACCTGGAGTACGTCGAGGACCGGGACGCCCAGGTCGACCTGAACGTGGTGGCGACCGGCGAGGGCGATCTGATCGAGGTCCAGGGCACGGCCGAGGGCCGCGTGTTCACGCGGCCCGAGTTCGACGGCCTCCTCGACCTGGCGCTCGCCGGCATCGCGGAACTGGCCGAGATGCAGCAGCGCTGCCTGGCGCCGCGCCTGGCGGAGATGGAAGAAGCGGTCGAGCGCCGCCGCAGAGGTCCCGCCAAGGCGAAGGACGAGGCCAGCGTCTGGGGTCGTCCGCCGCGCTCGTAGCGGTTCCGTGGACATCCACCTGATCGCCATCGGCGGCACCGGCATGGCGCCGCTGGCCTGCCTGCTCCGAGAACTCGGCCACCGGGTCCGCGGCTCGGACGGGCCGCTCTACCCGCCCACCAGCGACCTGCTCGCCGGCGCGGGCATCGAGCCCCTGGTCGGCCACGACCCGGCGCACCTCGAACCGCGGCCGGACCTCGTGATCGTCGGCAACGCGGTGCCGCGCACCAACCCCGAGGCCGCGGCGACGGAAGAGCTCGGCCTGCCGCGGCTGTCGATGCCCGAAGCGCTCGATCGCTTCGTCCTCCGGGACCGCCGGCCGCTGGTCGTCGCCGGCAGCCACGGCAAGACGACGACGACCGCGATGGCCGCCTGGGTCTACTCCCGCGTCGGCGCCGACCCCGGCTATCTCATCGGCGGCGCGCCGATCGGTCTGCCGTCGGGCTTCGCTCTCGGCGCCGGTTCGCGCTTCGTCATCGAGGGCGACGAGTACAACGCCTCCTACTTCGACCGCGGCCCGAAGTTCTGGCACTACCGGCCGGAGACCGTGATCCTGACCAGCCTGGAGCACGATCACGTCGATCTCTATCCCGACTTGGAGGGCCTGGAGCGCGCCTTCCTCGGTCTCGTCGAGCGCCTGCCGCCGACCGGCCTGCTGGTCGCCTGCGCCGACTACCCGGCGGTGGAGCGGCTGCTGCCGGCGAGCCCGTGCCGCGTCGTGACCTACGGCGCCGGGGCGGGCGACGTTCGGCTGGTCGGCCCGGTCGGGAGTGGCGAGCATGGGATCTCGTTCGATCTGGAGGAAGAGGGCGGGCGACAGCGGGTCGACCTCGGCCTCTGGGGCGAGCACAACGCGCTGAACGCGATGGCCGTGTGGGCGGCGGCTCGCGCCGACGGGCTCGAGCGGGACGCCGTCCTGGAGGCGCTCGCCACGTTCCGTGGCGTCAGGCGTCGGCTCGAAGTCGTCGGCGAGGCGGCGGGAGTGGTCGTCGTCGACGACTTCGCCCACCATGCCTCGGAAGTCGCGGCGTCGCTCGCGGCGCTCCGGCAGCGCTTCCCCGGCCGCCGGCTGGTCGTCCTGTTCGAGCCGAGGAGCCTGAGCGCTGGCCGCCGGCAGTTCGCGGCCGACCTGGCGGCGTCCCTGGCCGCGGCCGACCGGGTCTTCCTGGCCCCCGTGTTCCACCGCGAGCGCCTGGGCGAGGAGGGCCTCGATCCGGAACAGGTCGCGGCGGACATCGAGCGGCTCGGCCCGGCGGCTACCGCTTGCGGAGCCAACGACGAACTGGCCGAGCGGGCGCTCGCCGAAGCCCGCGCCGGCGATGTCCTGGTCACCATGTCCTCGGGCGCATTCGACGCCATGCCCCGGCGCTTGGCTGCCGGCCTGGCGGGCTAGACATCCCCCACTGGGTGCAGCACTGGGTGCGCGGGTCTTCTGACCCGCATCGGGCGGTGCCGCGGAGCGGCGCAGCTCGGACAACGGGGCCGCCGGCCAAAGGCCGGCTACGATGTTTGATCGCCGCCTGCGGCGGCAGCGGGTCGGGAGACCCGCGCACCCGGCGGTCGGCTGGGCGCTACAGGTGCGTCTCCAGGATCTGCCGATCCGACATCCCAGGCAGCCGCAGCGCCTCGGCGCCGCCCGGCGGCAACACGCGCCGCGGCGCCAGCCCGACGAGTTCCGTCTCGACCACGCGCACGCCGGCGCCACGCGCCAGTTCGTCGGCGCGCCCGACCACATCGAGCAGCGACGTCCGGTCGCAATCGGTCAGGTTCACGCTGACCTGTGCCTGGCCCCGGCCCTCCAGGAAGAACCCGAGCGCACGCACGCCTGGCGGCCCGCCGCCGGACTCGCGCAGCGAAGCCGCGATTCGCTTTGCCTCGCCGACCCGGTCCGTGTCGAGCAGCAGGTTGAAGGCGACCAGCGGCCGCCGCGCGCCAACGCACACAACGCCGCCAGTCGGGTGCGGCCGGTTCGGACCGCGGTCCGGCAGCCATTCGCCGGACGCCATCCGCTCGCCAAGCCGCGCGAGACCGCCGCGGCGATGGTCGGCGAGCGCCGCGCGCCCGGGCTCGGAAGCGGCTTCGCCGTAGAAGAACACCGGCAGACCGAGCCCGGCGAGCGCGTCCGCCGCGCGGCGCACGGCGTCGACGGCCGCGGGCATCTGGCCCGCCTCCAGGGGCACGAAGGGCGCGACGTCGAGGCCGCCGAGAAAGGGGTGGATCCCCGAGTGCGTGGCCACGTCGATCCGCTCGACCGCCACAGCCGCCAGGCGCCGGACCGCCTCGACCAGGTCGCCGGCCTCGCCCAACAGCGTCAGCACCGTCCGGTTGTGGTCCTGGTCCGAGGACACGTCGAGCACCTTCACGCCCGGAGTCGAAGCCGCCTCCGCGCAGGCGTCGACGACGTCCCGGCGCCGCCCCTCGCTGACGTTCGGAACGCACTCCAGCCGGACCATCGGGCCAGTGTAGACCCGCGCACCCAGCGGTTCAGAGGACCCGCGCGCCCAGCGAGCCCTTGGCGGCTCCTACGGCGGAGGCCACAGCCGCAACGCGGCCACGATCAGGCCTCCTACGGTCACTGAAGTCGTCAGCGAGGTCAGGAGCATCCAGACCTTGAGGTGCGCGAGGTCTTCCTTGGTTGCGACATGGCGCAGCGTCTCGTCCACACGGGCGCGCCAAGCTACCCAGTCTTCACTGAACGTCGGCTGATCGGAGGGCGTCTCTGCGGCCCCCGTCGTTGCTGCGGTCATCGGAACGTCCTTCCCAGGGACGGAGGGGCTTCGTCGAGTCTTCCGCACTCTCGGAGATCATGCAAGCGGCCCGGCGACGAGGCGCCGACCAGGGTCGCATCCCCCGGCGATCCCGGCGTACGGAAGCCCCGGTTTCTCCCCTCCGCGCCCTGCGTTGACCGACCCCGGTAGCCGTGTTACGTTACCGCCGCTTTCGGGACCGGGAGAGAGGTTGACAAGGCCTTGACGGATGAACGTGCGCCCGGACGACCGCGGGACGAGTAGCTGTGGACTTCGACGGAAGCCTCCTGGTCATCATGGCCATCTTCTGGGCCACGTACTTCGTGGTCCGGTTCTACTTGGTGCGGCCGATCATGCGGATGCTCCAGGAGCGCGACAGCGAGGTCGAAACCGCGCAGGAGACCTTCGACCGGGCCCAGGCCGAGGTCGAGGCGAGAGTCGAGGCGCAGCGCGAGAAGCTGAAGGAAGCGCGCGCCGAGGCCGCCGCGCACCGCGACCGGATGCGCAAGGAGGCCCAGCAGGCCCGCGAGACCCTCGTCGCCGAAGCCCGCCAGGAGGCGGACGCCGAACTCAGGCAGGCGATCGCCGCGCTCGACGCCGAGACCGCGGAACAGCGCCGTTCGCTCGAAGCCCGCGCCGAGCGGCTCGCGGCCGAGATGACTGCCAAGCTGATGGGCGCCCCGTCATGAGGCGTGGCGCTTCCCGGGGCCGGCTCTCCTGGCTGTCGCGACGGACCGTCGACGGCACGCCTCTTCCGGGGCGCCGCTTCGCCAGGCGTTCGGTCGCGCTCGGGACCGCCTCGCTGGCGCTCTTCTGGACGCTGTTCGCCGGCGCCGCCGCCGCGTTCGGCGCGGAAGTCGGCGAGTCGACGACCTTCCTCGGCCTGCCGCGCTGGGTCTTCTCCTGGTTCAACATGCTCGTCTTCTTCGGCGGTCTCGGCTACCTGGTCGGGCCGATGGCGATGAGTGCGCTCGAGAATCGCCGGGTCCGGATCCTGGACAGCCTGATGACCGCGCGGCGCCAGCGCGCGGACGCGGAAGAGCTGCACGCCGGCCTCGACGATCAGCTTGCCGCCTTGGAGGCGGAGGTCACGCAGGCGGCCGAGCGCGCCCGCCAGGAGGGCGAACGGGACGCGCGGGAAATCGCGGCCCTCGCCGAGCGGGAGCGCGAGCGGATGCTGGATCAGGCCCGCGCCGAGATCCGGAACCGCACCGCCCGCGCCCGGGTCGAACTGGCGCAGCACGCGGCCCGGCTCGCCACCTCGCTCGCCGCCGAGCGGCTGGAGCGTGAAGTCGATTCCGCCGCCCGCCGCCGGATCCTCGACCGCGGGCTGGTCAGCCTGGAGAGCCGGGCCGACGACGCCTCGGCCGGAGCCGACGCGCGATGATCTACCGCTACGCCAGACCCTACGCCCAGGCCCTGATGGGCGCGGCCGGCTCGCTCGAGGCGGCGCAGGCGACGCGCGATGAACTCACCGCCTTCGCGGAGGCCATGCGGGCCGTCCCGCGGCTGAGCCGCATGGCCTCGAATCCCGGCGTGCCGCCGGCGACGAAGCGCGCCGTCGTCGACGAGATCGCCGGCATGCAGGGCGCGGGCGAGTTGGCCCAGCGGATGCTCCGGCTCCTGCTCGACAACTACCGGCTGGTCCACCTGCCGGCGATCCTGGAGGCGATCGACGAACTGCTCGACCGGGCCCACGGCGTCGTCAGCGCCACGGTGACCGCCGCCGAGGAGCTCGACGAGCAGCAGCGCGCGCGGTTGGAGAAGGCGCTCGAGCAACTGTCCGGCGCCGAGGTCCGGCTGGAAAGCCGGGTCGACCCGAGCCTGATCGGCGGCTTCGTGGCCCAGTTCGGGAGTACCCGCTACGACGCGAGCGTTCGCGGCCAGTTGGCCGTACTGGAATCCAGATTGACCGCCCAGTCGGCGACGGCGGCGGAAGCCTAGGCACTTCACGATTTCGAGACGCTCCGGAGGCACCGGGGCGCCACCTTGGGGGAGTAGAACGAACATGCAGGTAAGAGCCGATGAGATCGCAGCGGTCCTCGAGCGCCAGTTGGCGGGCTACGAGGCCGAGGTCGACGTCGCCGAGGTCGGCACCGTACTCAGCGTCGGCGACGGCATCGCCCGCGTCTACGGTCTGGAACAGGCGATGGCCGGCGAGCTGCTGGCGTTCCCGAACGACGTCTACGGGCTGGCGCTGAACCTCGAAGAGGACCAGATCGGCGCCGTGCTGATGGGCGAGTCCCGGCTGGTCGACGAGGGCGACGAGGTCCGCCGCACCGGCCGCGTCATGGAGGTGCCGGTGGGGCCGGCGATGGTCGGCCGCGTGGTCGATCCGCTCGGCAACCCGGTCGACGGCAAAGGGCCGATCGAGGCCGCCGACAACTACCCGCTCGAACGGATCGCCCCCGGCGTCGTCGACCGCGAGCCGGTGTCCGAGCCGATGCAGACCGGGATCAAGGCGATCGACTCGATGATCCCGATCGGCCGCGGACAGCGCGAGCTGATCATCGGCGACCGGCAGATCGGCAAGACGGCCGTCGCCGTCGACGCGATCATCAACCAGAAGGGCGGCGACGTGATCTGCGTCTACGTCGCGATCGGCCAGAAGCGCTCGACCGTCGCCCAGGTCGTGAAGACGCTCGAGGACAACGGCGCGATGGAGCACACGATCGTCGTCTCCGCCTCGGCCTCCGAGCCGGCGCCGCTCCAGTTCATCGCTCCCTACGCCGGCTGCGCGATGGGCGAGTACTTCCTCTACAACGGCCAGCACGCGCTGGTGATCTACGACGATCTCTCGAAGCAGGCCGCCTCCTACCGCGAGGTCTCCCTGCTGCTGCGGCGACCGCCGGGCCGCGAGGCCTACCCGGGCGACGTCTTCTACCTCCACTCCCGGCTGCTGGAGCGGGCGGCGAAGCTCTCGCGCGCCAACGGCGGCGGCTCGCTCACCGCGTTGCCCATCATCGAGACCCAGGCCGGCGACGTCTCGGCCTACATCCCGACGAACGTGATCTCGATCACGGACGGCCAGATCTTCCTCGAGGGCGACCTGTTCTTCTCCGGCGTGCGGCCGGCGGTCAACGTCGGCATCTCGGTCAGCCGGGTCGGCGGCAACGCGCAGATCGGCGCGATGCGCAAGAACTCCGGCACCCTGCGCCTCGACCTGGCGCAGTACCGGTCGCTCGCTGCCTTCGCGCAGTTCGGCTCCGACCTCGACCGCGTCACGCTGCAGCAGTTGGCGCGCGGCGAGCGGCTCGTCGAGCTCCTCAAGCAGGGGCAGTACGCGCCGCTGTCGATCGCGGACCAGGTGCTCTCGATCCTGGCGGGCACCCGCGGCGCGCTGGACGACCTGAAGGTCGAGGCGGTGCGGCCCTTCGAGGACTTCATGCACCGGCACTTCCTGAACGAGGAACCGGAACTCCGCGACCGCATCCGCGAGGAGGGCAAGCTCAGCGACGAACTGGACGCCCAGGTCATGGAGGCGATCGGCCGGGCCTTCCAGCTCTTCGTGGCCGAGAACCCCGACGCCGTGCTGGAAGAGAACTAGAACGAGACGAGCGGAAGGTTCCGAGGTAGGCCCGAACGATGGCGAGCCTGATCGATCTTCGCCGGCGCATCCGGTCGGTGAAGAACACGCAGCAGATCACCAAGGCGATGAAGATGGTCGCCGCGGCGAAGCTGCGCCGGGCACAGGACCAGATCCTCGCCACGCGGCCCTACGCCCTGGAACTGCGGAAGGTGACGGAGCACCTGGCCGCCGTGGCGGCCGGCGAAGTGGAGCACCCGCTGCTGACTCCGGCGGCCGGCGGCGCCGAAGGGGAGGCCGGGCAGGCCGCGGCGGCCGGCTCCGGCAAGACCCTGGTCCTGGTGGTCACGGGCGACAAGGGCCTCTGCGGCGCCTTCAACGCCCACGTCCAGCGCCGGACCGAGCAGGAGATGGCGCAGCTCGACGGCGGCGGCGAGATCCTCGCGCTCGGCAACCGCGGCGCGGACTTCTTCACCCACCGCGGCGCGCCGATGCGCGGCGCCCGCCGGGGCCTGTTCAAGGACCTGAGCTACGCGACGGCCCAGGATCTGGCGGCCGAGATCTCCGGGGCGTACGCGGACGGCGAGTACGACGCGGTGTACGCCGTCTACAACGAGTTCATCTCGGTGCTCAGCCAGCGGGTGAACTGGGAGCGCCTGCTGCCGATCGCCCGCGAAGACGTGCTGGGCGACGAGAGTGCGTCGGCGAACGGCCACCGCCCGTACCTGTACGAGCCGTCCGAGGCCGAGATCCTGAACGAGCTGCTGCCGCGCTTCGTCACCTTCCAGATCTACCGGGTGCTGCTCGAGTCGCAGGCGGCCGAGCACGCGGCCCGGATGACGGCGATGGACAGCGCGACGAAGAACGCCGGCGAACTGATCGACGCACTGACCCTGCAATACAACCGCTCGCGCCAGGCCGAGATCACGACCGAACTGATCGAGGTCGTGTCCGGCGCGAACGCCCTCGAGGGATAGAGAAGAGAGACGCACACATCCCCGGGGCGCGGGCATCGCCGCCCGCATCCGGGGCCAGCCCTGAGATAACGGAGAAGCAACCGTGAACGACACGAACGACACGTCCGGCGCCGCCGGCAAGGTGGTCCAGGTGATCGGCCCGGTGCTCGACATCGAGTATCCGGCCGAGCAACTGCCCGAGATCCTGAACGCGGTCAGCGTCAAGAACGACGACGGCAGCATCGACCTGACCGCCGAGGTGGCCCAGCACCTGGGCTCGAACCTGGTGCGCGCGGTGTCCATGCAGCCGACCGATGGCGTCGTGCGCGGCATGGAGGCCGTGGACCTCGGCGAACCGATCTCCGTGCCGGTGGGCGAAGCGACCCTGGGCCGGGTGCTGAGCGTGCTTGGCGAGCCGGTCGACACGCTGGGCCCGGTCGAGGCCCAGGAACGCTGGCCGATCCACCGCGAGGCGCCCGCCTTCGAGGACCAGGCGACCTCGACCGAGATGTTCGAGACGGGGATCAAGGTCGTCGACCTGGTGCATCCGTACACCCGCGGCGGCAAGACCGGCCTGTTCGGCGGCGCCGGCGTCGGCAAGACGGTCCTCATCCAGGAGCTGATCAACAACGTCGCCGTGCAGGGCGGCGGCTTCTCCGTGTTCGCCGGCGTCGGCGAGCGCACCCGCGAGGGCAACGACCTGCTGCGCGAGATGGTCGAGGCCGGCGTCGTCAACTTCGGCGAGGGCTTCCTCGAGAACTACGAGGAGACGGGCAACTTCGACCTGACGAAGGTCGACCACGGGGCGCTCAAGGACAGCAAGGCGGCGCTCATCTACGGCCAGATGACCGAGCCTCCCGGCGCCCGGCTGCGCGTCGGTCTCTCCGCGCTCACGGTCGCCGAGTACTTCCGGGACGTCGAAGGCCGGGACGTGCTGCTCTTCGTCGACAACATTTTCCGCTTCACCCAGGCCGGCTCCGAGGTGTCCGCCCTGCTCGGCCGGATGCCCAGCGCCGTCGGCTACCAGCCGAACCTGGCGACCGAGATGGGCGCCTTGCAGGAGCGGATCACGTCGACGAAGAAGGGCTCGATCACTTCGGTGCAGGCGATCTACGTCCCCGCCGACGACCTGACCGACCCGGCGCCGGCCACCGCCTTCGCCCACCTCGACGCGACGACGACCCTGTCGCGCGCGATCGTCGAGAAGGGCATCTACCCGGCGATCGATCCGCTCGACTCGACCTCCAAGATCCTCGAGCCGGCCATCGTCGGCGACGAGCACTACGCCGTCGCCCGCCAGGTCCAGCAGGTGCTCCAGCGCTACAAGGACCTGCAGGACATCATCGCCATTCTCGGCGTCGAGGAACTGTCCGAAGAGGACAAGCTGGTCGTCGCCCGGGCGCGCAAGATCGAGCGCTACCTGTCGCAGCCGTTCTTCGTGGCGACCCAGTTCACCGGCCTCGAAGGCCGCTACGTCAAGATCGAGGACACCGTCGAGGGCTTCAAGACGATCCTCTCCGGCGATCTCGACGAGCTGCCCGAGCAGGCCTTCCTCATGGTCGGCACGATCGACGAGGCGGTCGACAAGGGCCAGAAGCTGCTGGCGGCCTAGCGCCGCGGACGCGGAACCGACGGAGCAACGAGAGCACGGAGACCGAACGAACGTGGCCGGCCTGAATCTCATCCTGGTGACCCATGCCCGGAAGCTGCTCGAAGTCGAGTGCAGCGACGTCGGCCTGCCCGGCCGGCAGGGCGACATGGGCATCCTGCCGGGCCACGCGGCGCTGATCGGCACGCTGCGGCCCGGCGAACTCAGCTACCGGCCGGCCGACGGCGGAGCGCGCCGCTTCGTCGCCGTGGCGCCGGGCTTCTGCGAAGTCGCGGACGACACGGTGACCGTGCTGACCGAGACCGCGGAGCCGGCGGAGGACATCGACGCGGCGGCGGCCACGACCGAGCGCGACGAACTGGCCGCGGAGTACGCCCGCGCGAGCTTCGAGGACCAGGCGGGACTGAAGGACCGCGTGGAGACGGCGCAGGCGCGGGTCGACGTAGCGGCGCGGGCGTAGCGCGGCGGCAAAGGTCGCCGGCCTCTGGCCGGCGGCGGCGTCTTTTCGGGCTGCGCCGCTCCGCGGCTTCGCCCGGGAGCGGGTCGGAAGACCCGCGCACCCACGGCGCCACTGGGTGCAAAGGTCGCCGGCCTCTGGCCGGCGGCGGCGTTTCTTCGGGCTGCGCCGCTCCGCGGCTTCGCCCGGGAGCGGGTCAGAAGACCCGCGCACCCACGGCGCCACTGGGTGCGCCGTTCTCGGCACGGCGCCCGCACACTGGGTGCGCGGGTCTTCCGACCCGCATGCCGCCGCAGGCGGCCAGCAAACCGCGCCGCGCAGCGGCGACCGTACTCCCTCCCCGCTGCTACACTTCCGTCCGAGCGAGTCGCGGCGCGGGGAGTCGGCCAGCGCGGAGCCCGTCGCGGAGGGGGTGGCGGCAGATGATCGAAGGGCGGACGGGCGATCGGCGAGAAGCTCCGAAGTGGCGCGGAATCCTGCAGATCGTCGTCATTGCCGCGGTCATCCTGGCGGCGATCCTCCTGGCCCGGGCGCCGCGCCAGGAGTTTCTCGAACTCGATTCGGAAGCGGGTCGACGGGGCGTCGAACCGACGGCCGCGGTGTTGCAGCCTCGAACGACCAGCGCGTCGCACAGCGTGGCGCTGACGGGCACCGTGACCACGCTTGGCAACGTGACCGTGATCCCGGAAGCGTCCGGTGACGTCGTCTTCGTTTCGGAGAAGTTCCGCACCGGCGGCGCCTTCGCCGCCGACGAGACGCTTGCCCGCATCGATACGACCGATTACGACATCCGCCTTGCAATGGCGAAGCTGGATCTCAAGTACGCCCAGGCGCACCTCAAGGAAGTGAAGGACCGGTACGGCCGGAGTTCCGAGTACTACGCCACGGCGCCGAACGGAACGGTGCACCCCTGGCCCGCGCTCGATGGCGAAATCGAGAAGGCCGAGTCCCTGGTCGAAACCGCCAGGCACCGTGTCGCGCTGGCGGAAATCCAGTTGGACCGGACCCGCATCCGCATGCCGTTCGCCGGCTACGTGCGAGCGACCTCCCTGTCCGTCGGACAGGTGGTCAGTGCGCGGACGTCCAGGCTCGGCGAGGTCTTCGCCAGGAACCGACTGCGGGTACGGGCTCAGATCTCCACGCTCGACCTGGACTCCCTGCGGCCGGCCATCGGACGGACCGCCTCGGTGGTGGCGGACGGACGCACGTACCGGACCGAGGTCGAGCGGGTCTCCCGGGTCGTGGATCTCGAGACGCGTCTCGCCAGCCTCTACCTGCGGGTTCTCGATCAGACCGGGCAGGCGGTCCTTCCGCGGCCCGGCACGTTCGTCGATGTGACGGTCGAGGGCCCACTTCGCGACGACGTCTTCGTACTGCCGGAGTCGGCCATGCAGCTCAATGCCAGCGTCTGGCTGGTCGACGACGGCACGCTGGTCTCCTTCGTTCCCGTCTCCCGCGGCTACGCGGACGACGGCTGGATCGTGGACGCCTTCGATGCGAAGGGCGGCGTGGTGGTCGGAAGCGTCGCGGGCGCGCGAGAGGGTTTGGCGGTCAATCCCGTCCCGGTCGACGTCCCGTGAGGCGCACCCCGGCGGCAGGGCAGGCGTCGGGCGAGCGATATCGCGCTCATGGCTGAACCCGGCGAGGTCGGCGACGCCGCGCAAACGCGCCGGGGCCCGGTCGCCTGGTTTGGCCGCAATCCGGTCGCCGCCTACGTCCTCCTTTTCCTGGTGTTCGTGAGCGGACTCCTGGCGTTCAACCTGGTACCCGTCGAGACGTTTCCGAAGTACGACCCGGGGGTGATCCGCGTCGTCGTGCCCTATCCGGGCGCGACGCCGACCGAGGTCGAAGAGGACATCGTCAAGCGCATCGAAGAGAGCCTGGTCGGAGAGATCGGCATCTCCCGCTTCGTCTCGTCGTCGCGGCACGCGCTCGCCGTCGTCGACGCCGAAATCGACGACTACGCCGATCCGGTAGACGTGATCAACAACGTGCGTACCGCCGTCGAGCGAATCGAGGATTTCCCGCCGGGAAACGCCGACCAGCCCGAGGTCACCCGGGTCGAAGTCACCCGGAACCTGCTGACCCTCGCCGTCAGTTCCGACGTCCTTGGCGCGTACGACCTGCGCCGGGCGGCGGAGTCCCTGCGGGACAGCCTGCTGCTGCTGCCCGGAGTCGCGATCGTCGAACTGTTCGGCACGATCGACCAGGAGATAAAGGTCGAGGTCAGCGAGGAGACGCTGCGCCGCTACGGGCTGACGTTCCAGGATCTGGTCCAGGTCATCCGCACGACCTCGGTGAACATCACGGGCGGCGAACTGCACACCGATACCGGTGAGATCGTCATGAGCACGCTGGCCAAACGGGGTCGTGCGGACGAGTTCGCCGACGTCGTGGTGATCGCGAGGCCCGACGGATCGCTGGTGCGCCTGGGCGAGATCGCGGAGCTCCGGGACGGCCTGCTGGAACAGGACGTCCGGACGACCCTGGACGGCAGTCCGGCCGTGCTGGTGCAGGTGAAGGCGGCGCCCGGACTCTCGCCCCGGGAGGCGAGCGGCCAGGTGCGCGGATTTCTCGAAGGCTGGCAGCCCCCGGAAGGCACACGGCTCCAGGTGTGGGAAGACGAGTCGTGGGCCGTGGCGGACAGCCTCAATCTCGTCGTCCAGAACGGCGTCTACGGTCTCGTGCTCGTCTTTCTGACGCTGATGCTGGTCTTCGACGTGCGGACCGCCGCCTGGGTGACGGTCGGCGTTCCGGTGGTGTTCGTCGGCGCCCTGATCTTCTTCCCCGTCTTCGGACTCTCCATCAACGTCATCACCCTGTTCGCCTTCTTCATCCTGATCGCGCTCGTGGTCGACGACTCGATCGTCGCCGCGGAGAGCATGGCGGCGGCCCGCACCCAGGGGCTCGGCCATGTCGAAGCGTCGATCGTCGGTACCCGGCGGGTGCTCGGCCCCCTCGCGGTCGCGGCGCTGACGACCGTGGCGGCGTTCGCCGCGCTGCTGCCCCTTGGCGGCGTCATCGGGCAGATGTTCGCTCCGATTCCCATCGTGGTGGGCGTCGTCATGCTGCTGTCCCTGCTCGACACGGCCCTGGTGCTGCCCGGGCATCTGGCGAAGGGCTCGGGCCCGAAGACCTGGCCCCTGTCGGTGATTCAGGACAGGCTCCGCGCGTCGATGGACGGTTCGATCGAGTCGAGCATCGTGCCGTTGATCACCTGGTCGGTGCGGCGACCCTTCTGGCCGCCCGTCATTGTCGCGGCGGCTCTCGTCCTTGCGGCGTGCGCGCTGCTGGTCGGATGGGTGCCGTGGAGCCCCAGTCTCAGCATCGCGGACGATCAGCACATCCAGGCGGACCTCGTGCTGCCGGTCGGTGCGCCCCTCGACGACGTGGTGGCGGCAACCGATCGCATGGTCGATGCCGCAATGCAGCTCGACGAGGAACTCGGCGGCACCGTCATCAGCGGCAGGGTGGCGGTCGTCGGCCGGCGCCTGCCGCTGGCGACCTATGCCGGCGGCGACCCCGGGCGCTATCGGCCCAACGTCGCCTCGGTTCAGTTGAAGCTGCATCGGGACTCGGACCGCACGGTCACCAAGGACGAGTTCCGATTCGGCTGGCAGCGCAGGCTGGCCGACCTTCCGGTGACCTTCCCGACCCGCCGCAGCCGTCCGACGGGAGCGGTCTCGTACGCGCTGATGCACCCGGAGGACCGCGTGCTGCGCGAGGCGGCGGGTTCGCTGCGCGACGACTGGTCGCGCACGGCCGGCGTTGCGTCCGTGGACGATACGCTGGACAAGGGCAACCGCCGGCTCGAGGTGACCCTGAACGCGGCCGGCCATGCGGCGGGTCTCACGCCGGCGATCGTCGCCACCCAACTGCGGGATGCGTTCTACGGCGCGGAGGCGCAACGGATCCAGCGGGGCCGCGAGGAAGTGCTGGTGATGGTGCGCTATCCGAGCGATCGCCGCAGCAGCTACGCCGAACTGCTGAACGAGCGCATCCGTCTCCCGGGCAGCCGTGCTCAGGCGCCGCTTTACACGGTGGCCCGGATAGGCGAAACCGAGAGCCAGGCCAACCGGCTCCGCATCGACGGCCGCGCCGCGGCCGTCGTGACGGCGAATCTCGACATCGACGCGGCGCTCTCCGGCGACGTCGCCGAACGCGCGGAGAACGAGCTGGTTCCACAGCTCAAGGCGCGCTACGAGGGCCTGGAGGTACGCAAGCATGGCGGGTCGCGGGACGTCGAACGCCTCGGCGACACGCTGCTGGTCTCGGCGCTGATCGCCCTGTTGGCGATCTACTGTCTGGTCGCGTCGTTCCTGCGCAGCTTCATCCAGCCGGCGCTGGTGCTTGCCGGCATCCCCGTCGCGTTCGTCGGCGCCGCGGCCGGCCACTGGTTGCTGGGTTACGAGTTCACGATCACGTCCCTGTTCGGCCTGATCGCCGTGTCCGGCGTGGTGGTCAACGACACGATCCTGCTGATGCACCGATACAACGCCATCCGGGCCGAACTCCCCGACGTGCCCGAGATCGCGGCGATCTCGGCGGCTGCCCGGCAGCGCGCCCGGGCGATTCTCCTGACGTCCTTCACGACGGTGATCGGCCTGCTTCCGATCCTGTTCAGCCGCGCCGAAGCGATCCAGTTCCTGATTCCGCTCGTGGTCAGCCTGACCTTCGGCCTGGTGTTCGCCGGCGTCGGCCTGCTGTTCCTGCTGCCGTCGGTCCTCATGATCGTCGAGCTGGCCAAGGTCCGACTGCACGCGACGCGGGCCGCGCTGGGGATGCGCGCATGAAAGTCGCGGCGCCGGCCGCCCATGGGGTTGGACATGCCTGACGGCGCGCGGCCGCGATCCGTCTTCGAGTACATGGCGAACAACCGCATCGCCGTCATGCTCGGGACGGCCGGGCTCCTCGCGCTCGGCCTGATCGCACTCGCCAACACGACGGTGGAGCGCTATCCCGCAATGGATCTGCGCAGGATCACGATCACGGTGCCGTACGACGGCGCGACGCCCCGGGAAGTGGAGGAGGACATCCTCCGGCGCATCGAAGAGAGCCTCGCTTCGCTCGACGGCGTGGACCGGATCACCGCCAACGCCTGGGAAGGCAAGGGGGAGGTGATCGTCGAGTTCAAGCAGTGGCAGGACACGGTCGCCAAGCTTGACGTCGTGAGGACCGCGGTGGAGGGAATCGAGGACTTCCCGCCGCCGGGAGCGGATGAACCCGAGATCGTCCGCCACGAGATTCTCCGCGGCGCCCTGTCTCTCGTGCTGACGTCCGCCACGGCCAGCGAGCACGAACTCACGCTGGCGGCGGAGGAGCTGCGCGAGCAGCTCCTCTTCCTGCCGAAGGTGGCGGTCGTCGACCTGTACGGCGCACGCGAGCGCCAGATCCAGATCGACCTCGACGAGACCCGGTTGCAAAGCCATCGCCTGACAGTCGATGACGTGATCGGCCGCATCCGGAACTCGTCGATCAACCTGTCCGGCGGAGAACTGGACGCCGGGGCCGGCCCGCTGGTGTTGAGCGTGCTGCAGAAGCGCAACAGCGGACCCGAGTTCGCCGACATCGTCATCCTGAGCAAGCCCGACGGATCGATCGTGCGGCTCGGCGACATCGGCGCCATCCGCGACGGCTTCGTCGACGATCCCCTCGTCAACACCGTCGATGGCGTGCCGGCGGTCTTCGTCGAGATCAGCGCGCCCAAGGGCGTGGATCCGCAAGAAGTTCGCGACGAAGTCGACGCCTACCTGTCCGCCAACGATCCGCCCGCCGGCATGAAGCTGGACCGCTGGATGGACCGGGTGTTTTCCGTCAAGAAGCCGCTCCTGTCCGTCGCCGACAGCGCGCTCGTGGGCGCGGCGCTGGTGTTCGTCGTCCTCGTGCTGCTCCTCGACCTGCGATTCGGCCTCTGGGTGGCCGTCGGGGTCCCGACCGCCATCGTGGGTTCCTTCGCCGCCCTCCATCTCCTGGACGCAACCTTGAACATCATGGCCGTCATCGGTTTCGCCGTGGTGGTGGGCATCGTGGTGGACGATGCGCTCGTGGTCGCCGAGAACATCGAGCGCCACCGCAAGGCGGGGGCGCCGCCGCTCGAGGCATCGGTGCGGGGCGCGCGCGAGGTCATGGCGCCCGTCACGGTCGGCGTGCTGACCACCCTGTTCATGTTTGCCGCGCTGCTTCCCCTGGACGGCGTCCTCGGCATGATGTTCAGTTCGATGGCCGTCGTGGTCATCGTCGTGCTGCTCTTCTCGCTCCTGGACGCCTTCTTCCTGCTCCCGGCGCACGTCTCCGGCACGGGAGAGATCGGTGGCTGGCCCCTGCGCGTCTGGCAGCGAGCGGCGAGACGCCGATTCGAGGGGTTCATCGACCGCCGCGTGGGGGCGACGATCCGGTTCTCGCTCCGGTATCCGTGGACGTCGACCGTCGCCTTCGCGGCGCTCGTCGGCATGGCCGTCTGGCTGCTGGCCGTCGATGTCATCCGCTTCAACACCACCGGCAATCGACTCGACGAGCAACAGCTTCAGATCGACCTGACCATGGCGGCCGGGTCGACGTTCCCCGAGACCGTACGGGCGGTGGAAGGCATCGCGGCGGCCGCCGCCGCGGCCAACACCGCCACGGGCGGCACGGCCGTCAACGCCGTCAACGTCCTCGTTGGCCAGCACAAGTCGATGGAGACGGCGGCTGGCGCGAATCAGGTCGAGCCGGGGCCGCAACTCGCCTCCGTCCAGTTGCGGCTGAACACCTATCCGGAGCGCGAAGTGTCGGTGGCCGAGCTCCGCAAGGTCTGGGTGGAGACGATCGGCACGGTGCAGGGCGCGGAGACGATCGCGTTCCCGCAGGCGACCGGCTACACCTCGGCCGGCGTCGGCTTCGTCCTCCTGCATCCGGACGAGGACGCCCTGATGGCGGCCGCGACGGAACTCAAGCGCAGGATGGCCGCTCATCGACCGATCTACCAGGTCGACGACACGCTTGAGCTCGGCAGCCGGCGCTACGAAGTCGAACTGACGGACGCGGCACGCGCTTCGGGGCTCACCGCCGCATCCGTCGCGGCGCAGCTGCGCAACCGGTTCTATGGCGCCGAGGCCCATCGCGTCGTCAGGAACCAGGAGGAACTGGAAGTCGTGGTGCGCTATCCGATGGAACGGCGCAGGCGGCGGGCGGACCTGGACGACGAACTGATCCGCCTGCCCAACGGCGAACTCGGTTCCTTCGCCAGTCAGGCGCGCCTCGTCGAGAGCCAGGAGCTGGCCCAGCGCCAGCGCATCGACGGCCTGCCCGCGGTGACGATGAACGCTCTCTACAACGTGACGGCGACGAGTTCCAGAGAGCTCCGGGCTCTCGTGCTGGGCGAGTGGATCGCCGACCTGTCGGTCCGGTATCCCGGACTTCGCTACCTGCCGGACGGATCGTCCCGCGACACGGCGAAGATCGCCCGCATGCTCGGCATCAGCTTCCCCGCGGCGCTCCTGGCCATGTTCGTCCTCATGGCCATTCAGCTCCGGAGCATCGTCCAGCCGCTCTACGTGCTGGTGGGACTCCCGTTGACGGTGGCGGGCGCTCTCTATCTTCATCTCGCTCTCGGCTACGACGTCGGTCTGGCGTCGGTCTTCGGGATGGTCGCGGCGACAGGCGTCGTGGTCAACGACGCACTGGTGCTGCTCGACATGCACAACCGAATCCGGCTGGACGAACCGGGCGTGACGGTCAGGAAGGCCGTGACGCGAGCCGCCCTCCTCCGCGCGCGACCGATCGTCCTGACGACCGTCACCACCGTCGTCGGACTCATGCCGCTCCTGTACAACAGGGCCGAATCCGTCGAACCGTTCCTGACCGTGATCGTGAGCCTGGTCGGCGGCCTCTCGCTGGCCGGCGTTGGGCTGCTGGTGTTCCTGCCGGCCATCATGGTGTTGGTCGAACGCGGCGCCGGCGTCGCCTCGCGGTGGCGTAGGGCCTTGGCGGAACGCTCCGGCGCGCTCCCGGCGGGGACCGGCCGGGAAAAGCTCGAGGCGTAGCGGGACTGAGAACTGGGTGCGCGGGTCTTCCGACCCGCTTGCCGCCGAAGGCGGCCAGACAGACGCGCCGCGCAGCGGCGACCATACTCCCTCCCCGCTGCTACACTCCCGCGTCCGGGAGAGGTGCTGGAGTGGTCGAACAGGGCTGCCTGCTAAGCAGTTGTCCGGGGTGACCTGGACCGAGGGTTCGAATCCCTCCCTCTCCGCCACGAGACACGTCGCCGCTACCCGTCAGGATGCCCAAACGATGAAACCGCGGTGGTTGTGGGCCCTGTTGCTGGTTGCCGTTCCGGCGGCGGCGCAAGACTCGGACCGGGGCTTCTACCTGGGCTTCGGCGCCGGCGTTTCGCGGGCGGACGCCCTCGACGTGCCCGGCTGGGGCGTCGACCAGGGTACGCGCTGCGACGTTCAGCAGGAGCAGGGGGTGGTGGATCCGACCTGTTCGGACGGCACGCCGAGCATCATCGGCGTGACCGCCTTCGACGCGGCTTCGGGAACCGCGGCCGGCCTGCGGCTGGGCTACGACTTCGGACGCTACCGGCTGGAACTCGAGCGGCAGCTTCGTCACGGCGCCGAGCGGTCGGGCGACCCGCTCGGCGTGTCGCAGGACGCCGGGCTGGCGAGCAAGGCTTCGGAATGGAGCGCCTCGATGCCGCCGGCGGCGCTGTCCGGATTCCGCGGCGAGGAGTACTTCCTGACCGTGTTGCGGGAGTGGCGCGCGGGCGAACGCTGGACGCCGTACGTGGGCCTGGGCGCGGGCTGGGCCCGCGTCCGTGTCCGCTACGCGATGACGTTCATCCGCAAGACGCTGGCGGAGGGCTACCAGGACGTGGAGCCGCCCCTGACGCTGGAGGACCGCCCGGCCGAGGCGGCGGGCACCGTCAGCGTCTTCGACCAGACGTTCCGCGGCGACGTGTTCGGCTGGCAGGCGGTCGTGGGCGCCGAGTACGCGCTGACGGAACGGACCGGACTGCGCTTCGGCCTGCGCCGGGCGGACTTCCGGGATCTCGCCCGCACCGGGCAGTGGGCGTCGGTCCGCAGCCTGAAGCCGGTCGGCGACGCTGGCGACATGCCGGTGGAGTTTCGCGGCCTCGGCTACGCGGCGCTGGAAGTCGGCCTGACGCACCGCTTCTGAGGCAGCGCCGCGCCTGCACGGCCCTGTCGCGCAGGGAACCGAGCCGCACACCGGGTGGTTCCCCCAGGCTTGCCGCGCCGACTGAAGCGGGTGTTTCCGCGGCCAGGCCGGCACGAACGCGTTCCAGGTCTGGGAGCCTGCGCCGCGGAATGCAGCGAAGCGAGTCCAGCGCCGCCGGGTCGGCCGCCGCCAACGGGTATCGTGGGGCCCTGGAAGGCGAGGGCGGCAGTTGACGAACGACAGACCAGGCGCCGCCGCGCGACCGTCCGCGCCCAGCGGGAAGTACGACGTGTTGATCGTCGGCTGCGGGCCCACGGGCGCCACGCTGGCGAACCTGCTGCGCGCGCACGGCCGTTCGGTGGCCATCTTCGACCGCGAGCCGGACGTCTATCCCACCCCCCGGGCGATGGTCCTCGATCCGGAAAGCTGCCGTGTCTACACTTCGATGGGGATTCTCCAGCGGCTCGTCCCGGACGACGCCTCGCCCTACGCGCGAAACGTGTTCGTCGATGGGAAACGACGGGTACTGATGACTCTGGACTTCCTGCGCGCTCCGGCCCGGCTCGGGTTCCCGATGGGCGGCCTGATCTTCCACCAGCCCGCGCTCGACCGGCTGCTCCGCGAGGACTTCGCTGAGGGTGTCGGCGTCGACGCGTTCCTCGGCTACGAGGTGAGCGAGGTCGACGGTTCGGGCGAGGCCGCGAGAGTGGTGGCGACTGACCGCAAGACCGGCGAGCGCCGCGAATTCGCGGGGCGCTACATCGTCGGAGCGGACGGCGGCGGCAGTTTCTGCCGCGCCGCGGTCGGGTCGGAGCGTGTCGACTTCGGCTACCGGCGCCAGTGGATCGTCGTCGACCTGGTCGTACACGACCGGCAGCTCTTCGACTCCCTCCCGGACGGCTCCGAGATCCGGTGCCGGCCGAACCGCTCCGTGGTGTACTTCAAGGGGCACCACGGCCATGTCCGTTTCGACTTCGAAGCCGGGGAGGAGCTCGCTCGGAGCTTCAGCCACGAGGAGGCGCTCCAGGCCGTCTCCGAGTACTTCGACCCTTCCTCGTGCGAGATCCTCCGCCTTCAGCCGTTCCTGTTCCACGGCTCGATGCCGAAGGAGTGGCGGGCCGGCCGGCTGCTGCTGGCCGGAGACGCCGCCCACCAGTCGCCGCCGTTCTCCGGCCAGGGTCTGAACATGGGCATCCGCGACGCCGTCAACCTGGCCTTCAAGTTCGAACTCCTGTTCCGGGGCCTCGCCGGACCGTCGCTTCTCGACACGTACCGGGAAGAGCGCTGGGACCACTGCGCGCGCCTGACCGAAGGCGCGTCCGAGCGGGGCAGGATGATCAGCGCCTCGACTCCGCTCGCGATCGCCCGCCGCAACTACTCTTTCTTCCTGGGCCGCAGGAAGAGAAGGACCGGCTTCGCCCGGATGCGGCGCATGACCAACCGGCAGCCCTACCAGCGGGGGTTGCTCGGAGGTTCGGAGGCCGCGGGAGCGCGCATGATCAGGCCGCGCGTGACGACCGCTGCCGGCGAGGCCTGGCTCGACGACCTGCTGGGTTCCGGGTTCTCCCTCGTCGCGGACTCGCCGACGGCCGGCGCCGACATCGACTGGTTCACGGACACCCTCGGCGGCGTCGTCCTCGAGATCGGCCGCGACCTGTCGGACGCGAACGGCGAACTCGCCCGCTGGCTCGGCCGCGACGAGGCGTCCAGCGTCCTGATCCGGCCCGACCGCTACGTCTTCGCTACCGGCGACGACGGTGCCAGTCTTTGCCGGTCGCTCAGGGAGAAGCTCGAGGCGTTCCAGGACTGAGACCCGAGCGGCCGGCGCCCAGGGACTCGCGCCGGCCGGCAGGTCGGCTCCGCTCTGGCGGCCCCTCCAGTGGTCAGCCGCGCCGCGGAAGACCGCGCAGCGAATCAGCCGGGCCGGCCGGTCAGCCAGTTCAACGGGCGGATCTGACTCTCCGCGATGATCCCCGCCTGGGCGTAGGGACTGCCGGCGACGAAGGCGCTTGCGGCCTCGAGCGAGGGCGCTTCGAGCAGCAGGAGCAGGCCGTTGGGGCCGCCGCTCTCGCCCATCGTCTGTCCTCCGTGATGAAGCGTGATGTCGGGGTGACTGGCGGAGTCGTGCAGATAGGCGGTGAAGTCGCTCTGCAGACCGGCCCGTTCCTCCTCCGTTCCGGCCTTGTGGGTGGCGACGACTACGAGGTACATGAAACTCCTCTCTTTCCGGTTCGGCGAACCTGAGTTTGGGTCGATTCGGACCAGCAGGCCCTCAGTGGCGGTCGTGTGGCCACCATCTGTAGCCTACAGGACCGGCGCCCAGACGGGCTCATGCGGCGGAGCCTCGGCCGTGCGGCATGGGCGGATCCTAGCCACGGCCGGGACGCTTACCCTGGTCGCGGCGGGTTGCGGACTGGCGAGTCAGTGCCCAGCGGCTTGACAGCCTGGTCGTGAGGTCGCCAGAGTCGAGCGATGAGAGCGCTTCCAATGGCCGAGTTGAAGGCCAGGTTCTCGAAAGTCCTCGCCGAGGTGCGTCGGGGCGAGCGCATCGGCACCCTGGACGGGAGATCGAAGACCCCGGTCGCCATGATGGTTCCGTACAAGCCGGAGCCCGCCGGCCGGCGTGAGCTCGGTTTCCTCGACGGGGAGGTCGCGATCGAGTTCACCGATGGCTTCGACATGACCGAGGTGGAGTTCTTCGGCGGTGCGTGAGGGATTTGCTGGATAGGGTTAGGGTCTGGTAGTCGCGGGTTCGAGCGCGAGTAGAGTCGTGGCCGGGACTTCGGGGCCGTGCTGGTTTCGCTCTTCATCAGGAACTTCAAGAGCATTCGCGAAGCGCATGTTCGCTTCGGCTCATTCACGTGCTTCGTCGGCCACAATGGGGTCGGGAAGAGCAACCTCTTCGACGCGATCCAGTTTCTCAGCGCCTTGGCGGATCGTCAGGTTTCGGTCGCCGCCACAGGCGGGAGGCCGGCGAGCCATGGCGGCCATTCGCCTCTCGACCTCGTGTTCGGTCGGGACCCGCGACGTTCGATCGAGTTGCGCGCGAACATGGTGACGCCGCCCGAGATCGAAGACGACTTCGGTGAAACGGCGAAGCCCAGCACGACGCTCCTCACCTACGACATCAAGCTGGGCTACGACGGGGACTCGGACCGGCTGCTCGTGGAGCGGGAGAGGCTGACGTACGCGAAGCTCGGAGACTTCAAGCGCTTCACCCGTTTCAAGTCGGCGGGCGAGTTCCGTGAATCGGTGGCTTCGGGAGTTCGAAGAGGCGGGTCCCTGATCTCGACGAAGGGCGACAGGATTCGACTCCACGGCGACAGGGGGAGCCGCTGTCGTTCGGTGCCCGTGGGCAAGTCGCCGCTCACCGTCGTCGGGGGAACGAAGACATCCGATTACCCAACGGTTCTTGCCGCCAAGCGGGAGATGTCGTCATGGCGGGTCCTTCAACTCGATCCGAGCGCCATGAGGGCGCCAGACGCGCGCAGCGCGCCGACCCACGTGTCGGCTTCCGGCGCCCACATGCCCTCTACGCTCCGCGCGCTTGTCGCAAGAGAGCCGGATGTCAAGGCCGAGATCCTCTGCCGGCTCCGACAACTGAACTCCGACATTGCCGACCTGGCGGTCTACGAGGACGACGTGCGCGGTCAACTTGCGCTGCGGGCTCGCGTGTCCGGAGTCGACGAGTGGCTCTACGCGCGGTCGCTCTCGGACGGCACGTTGCGGTACCTCGCTCTCGTTCTCATGCTGGTCGACGTGTGGGATCGCGCCGTGCTCTGCTTGGAGGAGCCGGAGAACGGCATTCACCCTTCGAGAGTGCCGAATCTGGCAGAGCTACTGCGGGACTACGCCGTCGACGTCGATGGCCCGGTTGCCCAGGACAACCCGCTCCGCCAGGTCGTGGTCAACTCGCATTCCCCGGAGATTGCTAGGCAACTCTCCTTCGGCGACATCGTCTTCGTCGAACGGGCGGCGACCAAGGACGAGGGTTCCGTCAGCGTGTTCAGGCCCGTTGCCGGGGAGTGGCGGTCGAAGCCAGGAAACGGCGACATCGCGTCTCTTCCGGTTGATCGGCAGGCGGTTGTGGACTTCATCGGGGGCTCTCCCCTGAGCCGCGAGTTCCGGCGGTTCGAACCGACGTTCGGATCGGCGACGTGAGGTTGTCTGTCATGCACGCCTTGATCGAGTCCCACCGAGCCGAAGTCCGCGCCAGCGCTCGCCTATTGTCCCCGCTGCAACACCGGATAGAACTGCGTGAACACATTGTCCGTCGCCGCATGCTCCGCGTGGCAGTCGTAGCACCGTTCCTTCGGGAACGCTGACGCCGACTCTCTCAGCCCGCCGGACCGGTCGCGGAAGCTGAGGTAGGCCCAGCCTTCGGGGTACCGCTCGCTGTCCTTGACGGCCGCTTCCATGCCTAGGAAGTCCTTCTCGAAGAAGCCTGCCTGGTTGATGGACTCGCGGGAGCCGGGGCGGAAGACGTCCATGGGAAGCATGGTTCCCTCTGGGAACTCGCCGGTCGCCATGAAGTAGCGGTACGCCTCCGGCTGGATGTAGACGTTGGTGAAGGCGCCGGGGCCTTCGCGCTCGGCGGCGTCTTCGTCGTAGCTGAGGCCGAGGGATGCTCCGACGAAGACCCAGGTGCGGTAGCCGTCGGGGCGGATGAGGTCGCCGTCGGCGGTGTAGGTGGGCATGGCCATGCCGTCGAGCGGTGGCCGGGCGTCGGCAGGTGGCTCCTGCGCGACCATGACGATGGCGGCGACCAGCGCGATGACTGCGGCCCCGATGACGATCTTGCGCACTGTAGATCCCCTCAGAGTTTCGGATGACCTTGATGTCGAGCGGTCTGCTCGGCTACGAAGCGTCGGCGCCGTTCTTGAGCGCGTCCACGAACCCACTGAAGCTCGGGCTTCGTTGCTCGATGGTACGCCCGTCGAGTCGCTTCGCAATCTCCTCGGAGGTCCGGGCCGTGTAGACGCGTCCTCCCAGGAGGTTGATCAGATGCCGTTTCGGGTCGTGAATCGTGTCCGGACTTGATGGTTCCGCGCTGCCCAATGAGCGGTCCAGGTACTGGCGAAGGTTCTCGCTGTCGGCGAAGAACCAGGCCTCCAGGTGTTGTTGCGCGTAGGCGAAGAGGACGTCCGCCGCCACGGTTTGTTCGACTCGCTGCGGCAGTTGTTCCTGGAGGGGGGCGAGGACGTCGTCGGGCGCCGCCTGATCGACGTCCACGAGCACCACGAACTTCGTCGGTTGGACGGGGTAAGACTCGTACCAGGCCGACTTGATGATGCCCTCCACCACGTTGGCGCGGAGTTGGCGGTGCCGAGGTGGGATGCGAACGTCCAGCGTCATTCCGCTCTTGGTGAGGAACGAGACCAGATGCGGAAGAGCTCGTCGCTCGGTGTCCCCGGACGCCACAACGACCACATGCTTGTTCATTCCGCGCCGAAACCCTTCGTCTCGTAGAACTCGCCGAGACCGAAGCCGGAGGCGTCGAGCGCACGCCGCACGCTTTCGGGATCTTCCTTGGCGAGGACCATTGTCGCGCCGTCTGTGCCGCGTTGGACGACGCGAACTGCCGCCGGGTCGTCCAGGGCGTCAAGCAACATGGGCGAGTGGGTCGTGACGACGAACTGCACGCGATCCCTGGCGCGCATCAGATGTTCCGCGAAAGCGCTCAGCGCCGTCGGATGGACGTAGTTCTCGGGCTCTTCGATGCCGATGAGGTTCGTTTCCGGCTCGGCGAGAAGAGCGGTCATCAGAGCCAGCATGCGCAGCGTGCCACTCGACACGCCCATCTGATGGACCCGAAAGTCGAGCCCCGGTTCCTGCTGGACGAAGTAGGTGCGGTCGTCGGACTCTCGCAATTCGATGCTGGAAGGCAGGCCTAGGACCGACTGCGTAGCGTCGACGATTCCCTCGAAGATCTCGGGCGACGAGCGCTGCAAGGCGTGGAGGGTCTCGGCTAGGTTCCTGCCGTACGGATCCAGCTTCGAGGAGTTGAGGCTGGACCAGTCCCGGCGTAGCAGGAAGGGACTCGGGTCGAAGAACCCCCAGCGCCGGACGAACTGGGCGACTTCGCGCGCTTCGAACGAGACGTGATCTGCGGCCGCCGCGAGGGCACAGGCTGTGGGCTCCTGTTTGAGATAGACCTTCTCTTCCCGTTCGGGGGACCACCACCAGCCGTCACCGCCTTGGGCCTCGAGCAGCGTTGCCGGTGGTTCCTTGGACGACCGCTGGGAAGTCAGGCGCTCTTCGACGCGGAAGTCGTACCCGTGTCTGACGAGGTTCACTTCCCACTCGTAGGTCGCGTCGCCGTCGACCACGGTTGCGGTCAGGTCGGTCCGTCGCGCCTCTTCACCCTTCCACGCCAAGTGGATGATCCCGCCTCGCGCGTACATCGGCTGGCGAAAGTCGCGGCTGGCGGCGCCCTCGTGGAGAAAGCGGAGCGCGTCCAGCACGTTGCTCTTGCCTGCGGCGTTGGCGCCGATGAGCAGGTTCAGAGGCCCGATGTCTATGGCGTCTCTGCGAACGCTTCGGTAGCGACGTGCGGAGAGCCGGGTGAGTTTCATGGGCGGAACTCCGTTGGGTGGTGGTCGCCAGGAACCATGAGCCTAGCCTGTATCGAGGGCTACCGGGGGCCGCCGCTTCGCGGCGCGGTCTTCTCGGAAGCGGGTCGGAAGACCCGCGCACCCAGTGCCCGAGCACACAGTGGGTCAGGTCCAGGTCAGGTCGTGCCTTGAGATCGGCAGGGAGCGGATCCGCTTGCCGGTCACGGCGAAGATCGCGTTGCACAGGGCCGGCGGGACCGGCGGCAGCGCGGGTTCACCCAGGCCGGTCGGCTGGTTGTCGCTCATGACCCAGTGGACTTCCACGGGCGGCGCCTGGTCGATGCGGAGCAGCTTGAAGTTGTGGAAGTTGCTCTCGTTCGTGCGGCCGCCGTCGAAGGTGATCTCCTGGTCGAGCGCCTGGCCGAGGCCGTCGAGGGCGGCGCCCTGGACCTGGTTGACGGCGTTGCTCGGGTTGACGAGCTGCCTGCCGACGTCGCCGGCGACCCAGATCCTGTCGACGCCGAGTTCGCCCTCCTTGCTGACGGTGGCCTGGACGACTTCGGCGAAGTAGCCGCGGTGGCTGAAGTGGAACGCGACGCCCTGGGCGGTGCCCTCGGGCAAGTCCGCCTTGCCCCAACCCGACTTGTCGCGCACGAGTTCGAGCACGGCCTTCATTCGCTTGGGGTCGAACGCGGTCCTGGTCCCGGCGGGAGCCGAGTCGAGCAGGTCGAGCCGGAACTGGAGCGGGTCCTTGCCGGCTTCGGCCGCGAGTTCGTCGATGAATGACTGGACGACGAAGGAGATCGCGTTGCTGGTCGGAGCACGCAGCGCCCCGGTCGGGATGCCGAGCGGCATCTTCGAAGCCTGGAGCGCGAAGTTCGGCACGAAGCCCTGCGGGAACTCGTTCGGCATCATCTCGGCGCTCGGGGCGAACCGCCGGCCCTTGCCGAAGCTGACGAAGTGGTCGCGCCACGCCGTCAGTTTGCCGGCCTCGTCGAGACCGCCCTCCAGGTAGTGGTAACCGCCGGGGCGGAAGTAGTCGAAACGCGTGTCGTCCTCGCGGTTCCACACCAGCTTGACCGGGACTCCCGCCTGCCGCGCGATCAGCGCCGCCTCGAGCATGTAGTCCCAGTACAAGCGCCTCCCGAAGCCCCCTCCCATCCGGGTCAGATGGATCGTGATCCGGTCCTCGGGAATGCCGAGCGCCTTGGCAAGGTCTCCGCGTGCGAACTGTGGAGTCTGGATCGGTGCCCACATCTCGAGCCCGTCATCGTGGAAGTGTGCGGTCGTGTTCTGCGGCTCGAGCGGCGCGTGGGCGAGGAAGGGGTACTGGTAGGCGGCGTCGATCGTCTTCGCCGCCGAGGCCAGGGCCCCGGCCGCGTCGCCGTCGTTCCTGAGATCCTGTTCCGGTGCCTGCTTCGACAGCTCTTCGGCCTGCCGGTCGAAGGCTGCGCTGCTCTGGGACGTGGTCGGCCCCTCGTCCCATGTGACTTCCAGCTTGCTGCGTGCTTCGTTGACCAGCCACCAGGAGTCGCCGACGATGGCGATGCCGTTTGGCAGCCCGACCTGGAACATCGAGGGCGCGGGCGCGGCGCTTCCCGCCTGAGCGGTCGAGTCGACGACGAAGGCGTCGGTGACGCCGGGCGACGCCTTGACCGCGTCGAGGTTGGCGCTCTTTACCTTGCCGCCGTGGACCCGGCACTTCTCGAACACGGCGTACTTCATGCCGGGCACGGTGACGTCGATGCCGAAGAGCGGCTTGCCGGTGACGATCTGCGGGTTGTCGACGCCGGGAATCTCCTGGCCGACGATCGTGAAGTCCGCGGGCGTCTTGAGCGGTACCGTCCGCGGATTCGGCGGCTCGACCTCGGCCGCGGCGCTCGCCAGCTCGCCGTAGGACAGCGACTTGTTCTTGAAGTGGACGGCGCCGGCTTCGGTGGTGCACTTCTCGGGCTTGGTCTTCCACTCCTTCGCCGCGGCTTCGACGAGCATGGCGCGGGCGGCGGCGCCCACGCGGCGCATCGACTCGTAGTGCATCGGCGTGGCCATGCTGCCGCCGGCCATCTGGCCGCGGTACTTCGTCGAGTCGAAGTCCGCCTGCTCGACGCGCACCTGGCTCCAGGGGATGTCGAGTTCCTCGGCGATCAGCATCGGCAGCATCGTCTTGACGCCCTGACCGATCTCGGGGTTCTGGGCCATGATCGTCGCGATGCCGTCCGGCGTCAGGCGGATGAAGGCGTTGAGCGCCGTCTCGGTATCGGCGGTGGCGGCGACCGCGCCGCGTGCGCCGTCGAGCGAGAAGCGCGCTCCGAGGAGCATGCCGCCGCCGGCCAGGGCCGTGACGTGAAGGAAGCCGCGCCGGGAGAGGTTGCCTGCGTCGTTCGTGGCAGTCGTGCTTGGCTGCTTCCCGTGCCGGGAGAGGCCGCCTGCCTCGTTCGCGCCTGTCATGCCGCGGTTCCGCTCGCGCAGGGAGAGGTTGCCTGCCTTGTTCGTGCCAGTCATGCCTCGCTCCCTCCCGCGCCGGTCGCCGTTTCGTGGCCGCCCGCCGGCGGCGCCTGCGCGATGTCGGCGGCGCGGTGAATCGCCGTCCGGATGCGCGTGTAGGTCGCGCAGCGGCAGATGTTGCCGCTCATCGCCTCGTCGATGTCGCCGTCCGTGGGCTGCGGGTTGCTCGCGAGGAGCGCCGAGGCCGACATGATCTGGCCGGCCTGGCAGTAGCCGCACTGCGGTACGTCGATCTCCTGCCAAGCGAGCTGCACGGGATGGGCGCCGTCCTCCGACAGGCCCTCGATCGTCGTGATCTCCTTGCCCTCGGCGCGCGAGACCGGCATGCGGCAACTGCGCTCGGGCTCGCCGTCGACGTGTACGGTGCAGGCCCCACAGAAGGACCGGCCGCAGCCGAATTTGGTGCCCTTGAGATCGAGTTCGTCGCGGAGGACCCAGAGCAGGGGCATCTCCGGCGGCGCGTCGACCGTCGTCGACTTGCCGTTCAGGGTGAAGGCGATCGCCATGTTCGTTCTCCTCGAGGGCCGTTGCGGGGCGGCGACTTGCTGGCCGATCATACAGTTGGCGAAACGCGGCGCGCGCTTCCTCGAGCGGGAAGCTCTCGAAGCCGGGAACCGGTAGCGGCGTTTAGGCCGGCGGTGATTCTCTCGCCGCCTTCGGCGGCAAGCGGGTCGGAAGACTCGCGCGCCCGGCGGTCCTACTGGCGAGACGCCAGCAGAGCGACGTCCGGCAGCCGCGCCGCCTGCCGGTCGAAGGTGTAGAGCGGCACGGCGCCGGCCCGGCTCGCCGCGGCCGCGATCATCCGGTCGGCGAAGTCGGCGCCGCCGCGCCGGTAGCCACCAGTGGCCTCCGCTACGTCGCTCGCGCACTCGATCTCGACCGCCGCGACATGGAGGAGTTGATCGAGGAGGGTGGCGATCCGTTCTCGCCCAAGGCGGAAGGTGTACTCCAGTGCCCAGACCAACTCGACCAGGACCTCTCGACTGATGAAGCCCGGTTCGTCGAGCGTCAACTGCAGCATCAGCCTCTCGGCCGCCCCCGCCTGCTCCTCGTCGTCCCGAAGCAGAAACCGGAGGAGGACGTTCGTGTCGAGAGCGATCATCCGCGACCGGCGCCCCGGGCGACTGCTCGCTCCGCCTCCTCAAGCGTCTCCGGCGACCAGTCGTCCCCCAGGGCGCTACGGCACGCTCCTTCGATGATGCCGCGCTCCATGTCTTCCAGGGTCAGGGGAGGACCGTCGTACTTCAGGATGCCGAACAGGCGGCTGAGCGGAAGCACCGGCGCGATGCGCACTTCCCCATCGTGGACGAAGTAGCGCACCTTGTCCCCTGCCTTCAGGTCGAGCGCGTCGCGCACCTCCTTGGGCAGGGTCGTCTGTCCCCGGGAGGTAACGGTCGATTCCGGCAAGCGGGATGGGAGTCGTGCGTTCATTCCTCAAGTCTGCATTACTCTGTGATCCGATGCAAGGCTGCTCGGCGCGCCGCCACCCGGACGACGGGGCTGCCGGCACAGCCGCCGGCCTGCCTCGCTGCGGCCGCGATCAACCGCGACCGGCGCTGCCGGCGGCTCCCCGCTCCGCCTCGTCGAGCGTCTCCGCCGGTCAGGCGCATCCGGGGGTTCGTTGCGTTTCCGCGGCCCAGGGTCCTAGACTTCGCCGGCCGAAGGAGTACGGCGACGGACAGCGTCGTCACGGGCAGGGCGATCCATGTCCTGCGCAACCGTCTGTGGGAGCGGGAAGATGAGGTCGTGGTTGCTGATCGTGTCGTTGCTGGTCGCCGCGCCAGCGTCGGCGGAGGAATCCGGCCGGGGCTTCTACCTGGGCTTCGGCTTGGGCGCGACGCGCGCCGACGCGCTGGACATTCCCGGATGGGGCGTCAACCAGGGGACGAGGTGCGACGTCCAGCAGGAAGAGGGGGCGACGGACCCGACCTGCTCCGACGGCACGCCCAGCATCATCGGCGTCACGGCGTTCGACGCCGCGTCGGGCGACGCCTCGGGGTTGCGCTTCGGCTACGACTTCGGCCGCTACCGGCTGGAGCTCGAGAGCGTGCTCCGCCACGGCGGCGAGCGCTCGGCGGCCCCGCTGGGCGTGGGGCAGGACGAGGGGCTGGCGAGCAAGGGCTCGGAGTGGAGCGACTCGATGCCGCCGGCGGCGCTGTCGGGCTTCCGCGGGCAGGAGCTGTTCCTCACGGTCCTGCGCGAGTGGCGTGCCGGGGAGCGCTGGACGCCGTTCGTCGGCGTCGGGGCGGGCTGGTCGCGCATCCGGGCGCGCTACGCGATGACCTTCATCCGCAAGACGCTGGAGGAGGGCTACCAGGACGTCGAGCCGCCCCTGACGGTGGACGACCGACCGGCGGAGGCGGCGGGGACGGTGAGTGTGTTCGACCAGACGTTCCGCGGCGACGTGTTCGGCTGGCAGGTCGTGCTGGGCGCCGAGTACGCGGCGACGGAGCGGACCGCGCTGCGCTTCGGCCTGCGCCGGGCGGACTTCCGGGACCTGGCCCGCACGGGAACCTGGGCTTCCGTTCGGAGCAAGACGCCGCCCGGCGACACCGGCGACATGCCGGTCGAGTTCCGCGGCCTGGGCTACGCGGCGGTGGACGTCGGCCTGACCCATCGCTTCTGACCCTCCGCTGGGTACGCGGGTCTTCTGACCCGCTTCTGGAGCGAAGCCGCGAAGCGGCGCAGCGCGGACAGAGGGCCGCCGCCCAGGTGCCGGCGACGATGCTGTCCGCCGCCTTCGGCGGCAAGCGGGTCAGAAGACCCGCGCACCCGGTGCTGGGTGGTAGCTTCGCCGACACGTACGGCATGAGCAGCTTCCAGCAGATCGCCGACTTCCGGGCCGAGTGCGACTGCCTCGCCGAGGTCCTGGACCCCCTCGCGGACGCCGATTTCGAGCGGGCCACTCTGTTCAAGGGATGGACGCTCCACGACGTCGTCGCCCACCTCCACATCTTCAACTACGCCGCCGACGCCTCGTACCACGACCTGGCCGCGTTCGACGGCTTCAGGCAGTTCATGGCCGAACGCCGCGGCCGGCTCAACCTCCGCGAGCTGACCGACGAGTGGTTCGAGGGCAAGCGCAACCGCGCCGTCTACGACGTGTGGCGCGCGTACTACCCGCGGATGTGCGACCGGCTGGACGGCGTCGATCCCAGGAAGCGGGTGGAGTGGTTCGGCCCGCCGATGAGCGTTCGCAGCTCGGTCACCGCGCGGCAGATGGAGACCTGGGCGCACGGCCAGGAGGTCTTCGACGTGCTCGGCCTCGACCGCGACGAGACGGACCGGATCAGGAACATCGTCTTCCTCGGGCTGAACACCTTCGGCTGGACTTACGCGGTGCGTGGCCTCGAAGTCCCGGGCGTCGTTCCGGCGCTCGAGCTGACGGCGCCGTCCGGCGAGGTCTGGACCTGGAACGAGGACGAGACGGCCAACCGTATCACCGGCGCCGCGGTCGAGTTCGCCCAGGTGGTCACCCAGGTCCGCAACGTCGCCGACACGTCGCTGGAGATCGTGGGGCCGGTCGCCACCGAGTGGATGAGCATCGCGCAGTGCTTCGCCGGCGGGCCCGAGACGCCGCCGGCGCCGGGGACGCGACACAAGGCGTAGCCAGCGGAGGCCGTCGGTCGCTGCTAGACTCCCGCGCTTGCCGCTACCGCTGGGAGGTCGTCTAACGGTAGGACATGCGGCTCTGGACCGTAGAATCGGGGTTCGAATCCCTGCCTCCCAGCCACTTCGTCCCGCGGGTGCCGGACGCGCGTCCCCCCGTCGATTCAGACCCCGGAGCGTCGGCGTTCAGGGCAGCGCGAAGACGAACAGGTTGTTGCCCGAACTGGGCCGCAGCTCCGGCGTGAGGCCGGAGAGGAGCGCCGCCGACCGGCTGCCGGTGCTGGCGGCGACGTACTGCCGTCCGTCCACCGCGTAGGTGATCGGGAAGCCGGTCACCGGCGAGCCGAGGTTGATCTCCCAGAGGCCCTCGCCGGTCTCGTCGTCGAGTGCGCGGAACCGGCCGTTGCCGTCGCCGACGAAGACCAGGCCGCCGCCGGTGACGAACAGCGACATGAGGCCGGCCCGCTGCTCGTAGGTCCAGAGCGACTTGCCCGTTTCGGCGGACACGGCGTGGATGGATCCGCTCAGGTCGGTGCCGGGCGCGATCTGGTGCTCGGCGTCCAGGGCGTAGATCGGGAGCCGGCCGGCGCGGGTCGCCGTCATCAGGGCGCAGGAGTTGCGCATCGGCACGTACATCGCGTTCGTCAGCGGGCTGTAGGCGCCCGCCTGCCAGTCCTTGCCGCCGATGTAGGTGGGGCAGACGTAAGCCTCCTGGCCGAGTTCCCGGAACACCACTTCCGAGTTCTCGGTGACCGCGCCGGTGGCGCCGTCGATCGTGCTGATCACGTTCTGCCGGATCGTGGGCCGTGCCCAGAGGAACTCGCCGGTCTCGCGGTCCAGCGTGTAGACGACGCCCGTCTTGCCGGGAACGCCGGTCACCACCTTGCGCGTCTCGCCCGGTTCGAGGCGCGGATTGATCCAGGCGACTTCGCCGGCGTCGGGGGCCACCGCGGTATCGACCAGGAGCCGCTCGAAGGGGTGGTCGAGGTCCCAGTGGTCGTTCAGATGCTGGTAGTGCCAGGCGATCTCGCCGCTGTTCGCGTCCAGCGCGAGCGTGGAGTTGTGGTAGAGGTGCCGCAGTTCCCTGCCGCCGAGCAGGAACTTCGGCGCAGGCGAGGTCACCGAAGTGCCGATGTAGATGAGTTCCAACGCCGGGTCGTAGCTCGGCACCATCCAGGTGCCGACGTGGGTCCGGTCCTCGAACGGCGTGTCGCCCCAGGTTTCGTCGCCGGGCTCGCCGGGCGCCGGAATCGTGCGGGTTCGCCAGAGCTCGGCGCCGGTCTCCGCGTCGTGGGCGACGATGACGCAGGCGTCCGGGCCGCCGCGCGGCAGGCAGCTTCGGCCCGAGATCACCTTGCCGTCGGCGACGATGGGGCCGGAGCTCTGCATCGCCGGGTGGGTCTTGTAGTCGAGGATCATCGTCTCCCAGACCAGCTCGCCGGTCGCGGCGTCCAGGGCGAAGACGAACTCGTCGACGCTGGTGTCGATGATCAGGCCGCCGTGGATGGCGATGTTCCGGTTGTTGGCGGCGAGCCCGCCGACCTGCTGGAGGATGTTCTCCGGGTGCTCGCGCCGGTATTCCCAGATGAGGTCTCCGGTCACGGCGTCGATGGCCTGGATGACGTCGATGGGGTTCGGCATGTACAACACGCCGTCGTAGGCGAGCGGAGTGCCCTGCTGGCGGCCCTCGCTCAGGCCGCGGGACCAGACCAGCCGCAGATTGCCGACGTTCTCGGCCGTGACCTGGTCGAGCGGGCTGTAGCCCCAGCCGTCGAGCGTGCGGCGCCACATCAGCCAGTCGCCGTCGCTCGGATCCTGGAGCATGGCGTCCGTGACGGGGACGATGTCGCGGCGGTCCGGCGTGGGCGCCTGCGTCGGCTGGGCTTCGGCGACCCGAGCGTTCGGGGCCGCGATGAGAATGGTGGCGAGTAATGCCGCCCGCCGGAAGAGATCGCGTTGAGTCACGGAAGGCGCGACTCTAGCGCGACGGTGCCGGACTGGGTGCGCGGGTCTTCCGACCCGCCTTCGGGCGAAGCCGCGGAGCGGCGCAGCCCGAGAACCGAATCAGCCGCCGGCCCGAGGCCGGCGACGTTCTGTTTGGCCGCCTGCGGCGGCAGCGGCTCAGAAGACCCGCGCACCCAGCGGAAGGGCCGCCTTCGCCGCGCTAGGGAGGCGCCGAGAGCCGCACCTCCGCCTCGGTCTCCTCTTCGCCGCGCAGCAGGGTGACGGTCACGGTGTCCCCCGGCTGCTGCCGCTCGAGCACCGCGCGGATGTCGGGCACCGACCGGACCGGCTGACCCTCGATCGCGACGATCACGTCGCCGAGGACGAAGTTGCCGCGCCGCGCTTCGCGAATGCCCCGGAGCCCGGCGCGGTCCGCGCCCGAGTTCCGAACGACGTCCCAGACGACCACGCCGTCGACCGGCGGCCGTACCCGCGTGCCTTCGACGAGGCTGACCCCGAGTTGCGGGCGGTTCACCTGCCCGTGGGCGATCAGCTCCGGAACGACCCAGTTCACGGTGTCCACCGGGATGGCGAAGCCGATGCCGGCCCAGGCGCCGCCGGACGCGACGATCTGCGTGTTGACGCCGATCAACCGGCCGCTCGAGTCGAGGAGCGGCCCCCCGGAGTTGCCGGGGTTGATCGCGGCGTCCGTCTGAATGACGCCCTCCAGTTCCCGGCCCGTGATCGACTGCACTTCCCGGTCGAGGGCGCTGATCACGCCGGTCGTCAGGGTGTAGTCGAGGCCGAAGGGGTTGCCGATCGCCAGCACCGACTGGCCGACCTGCAGGTCGTTCGACGACCCGACGGGGATCGGCCGCAACTTCTCCGGAGGCGCTTCGATCCGGAGAACGGCGAGGTCCATGTCCGGGTCGGTGCCCACCAGGGAAGCCGGCCAGGTCGTCTGGTCGTGGAGGGTGACCTCGGCGGCCTGGGCGTTCTGGATGACGTGGAAGTTCGTGACGATGTGGCCCCTGTCGTCCCACAGGAAGCCGCTGCCGGTGCCGTCCTGAACGCGGTCGATGCGCCGTCCCAGGAAGCTGACGCGCCGTTCGCGCAGGGTCGTGATGTAGACGACCGACGGCTGGGTCTCGCGGAAGAGATTGACCGTGGCGCGCTCCTCGGGGAGGAGCCCCGAACTCGGGGTAACCGGCCGCGGCTCGCCCTGACTCTCCGCCTGGAGCACGTTGCCCTGCCAGCGCGAGCCCACCAGGAAGGCGAGCCCGGCGAGCACGAGGAGGCCCGCCGCCGTGGCGATCCGCGGCCGTTCGGTGGGGCCGCGTTGGACTCCGTCGGGCATCGGCCAAAACTAACAGGCGGTTGAGCGGGTTTGTTCCAGCGTGGGTCGGCTGGGTGCGCGGGTCTTCCGACCCGCCCAGGCCAGCGCCGCGGAGCGGCGGAGGCCGCAGAACAAGGCCGCCGGCCAAAGGCCGGCGACGATGCTGGACGCCGCCTGCGGCGGCAGCGGGTCGGAAGACCCGCGCACCCAGTCTGGAACGCCGACCGTGGAGCGCTGGCGCCCAGCAAGTCACCGACGGTACACACCGGGTGTGCCGGCGTCCCCGCCGGCTTCCGAAGAGAACGCGCCGCGAAGCGGCGACCATCCCGGCGGCGTAGACTCCGCGCATGATCCTCACAGGCAAGACAGTCTCCAGGACCGACTTCGAGGCCGGCACCGGCTGGCAACTCAAACCGGAGGGCGCCTGCAAGGGCACGGCGTGCATCCCGCTGTTCGGCCGCGCGCCGGCGTCGTCGGGCGAGGTCGACGCGCTGTCCCTCGCCGAGGCAATCGGCCTGCCGGTCGCGCACGACCCTAAGCACGGCGTCTGGGCCTTGGGCCCGGAGTCGATCGGTTCGCGGGCGCTCGTGTCCGCCGAGGACGCCGACTTCGAACTGCCGGATCTGGACGGAAAGCCGTTTCGACTGTCCAGTCTGCGCGGGCGGAAGGTCGTCGTCTACGCCTGGGCGCCCTACTGAGGCTGCTCGGCCCACCTGCCCGGGTGGCAGGCGTTGCGCGACGAGCTTCATCCGCGGGGGTTCGAACTGGTCACGGTCGGTCTCGACACGCTGGGGGCCGAAGGCTGCCGCCGCTTCATCGAGGCCGCGAAGCCGAAGCACCCTTCGCTGGTCGACGAGCGCCACCTGCTGGCGCGGCTCTTCGGCGTCGTCAACATCCCCAGTTCGGTGTGGATCGACGAAGCGGGCACGATCGTCCGGCCCGCCGAGGCCGCGCCGGCGCCGCCCGCCGGCGGCGGTCCGAGCTTGAGAACCGGTTCGGGGATTCCGGGCCGTTTCGGAGAGATGCTGGAGGAGGCGGCGAAGATCCCGGCCGACACGGACGACTACCACCGGGCGCTGCGCAACTGGGTCCAGAAGGGTGCCGCGAGCCGGTTCGCGCTCTCGCCGGAGGAAGTCGTCGAGCGGTCGCGCCCGCGCAACGCCGACGTGTCGCTCGGCCACGCCCACTTCGAGCTCGCCTCGCACCTGGAGAGGGAAGGCCATCACGAAGCCGCGGTCCGCCATTTCCGCGAGGCGCACCGGCTGGTGCCCGAGAGCTGGAGCTTCCGCCGCCAAGCCTGGTCGCTCGAAGGCGGCGCCGAGGGACCGCTCGCACGCTTCTGGCAGGGGCCGAGCGAGGACGATCCCGAGGCGTGGCCCTACGAAGGCGACTGGCTGAGCGACATCCGCGCCGAGGGCCCGGAGAACTACGCGGAGCGCTTCGAACCGTAGTTTCTGCTGGATGCGCGGGTCCTCTGACCCGCTGCCGCCGCAGGCGGCCAGGAACGCCGCCGGCCGAAGGCCGGCTCCGGTCTCTGGCACTACCAGAAAGCTGGACGATAGTCCCGCGGATCGAGGCAGTTATCGTAGAGGTCGCGGTCCAGAACGATCCAGTCCGTCCGGTCGATGCTCTTGCGCGATGTGGCTGTTGAACTGACCGGGTAAGCGCAGGCGATCTTCAGCCAGCGGCCAGCGGTGCGCGCAATGTCCCGAATCTCGGATGCCACCTCGGCGAGATCCTGGTCCTGGCTGAAGACGATGGCGACATCCAACTCGCCGTTCCGCGCCATTCGGACAACGTCGAGTCCGAGGCGGAGGTCGATGCCTTTCTCTCGAGGAACAAGAACCTCCTTGGAGGAGCCGCCGGGCAGACGGATAGCCTCGCGACGGTAGCGCAGGGGCCGTGAGGTTACGTGGATGCCTGCACGCCTCATGGCCACTAGACGGCGGGACCAGTAGCCATGCCATCGCGGATCATGCCGGCGGCTGGGAACTCCCGTGTAGAAGCGGACCTGCTGGCTGAACCACCCCCGTCGCGCGGACACTGCCTCGGCAAGCAGCGACGGATCGTAGTTGGGGTGGTAGTGGCCGAACGCATCCTTGGCATGGCGGAACAGGTTCTGGCCATCGACGAACGAGACGGCGCGCTTGGTCGGGGGTTCGGGCGGCATTCGATTGTCAAAAAAATAACCCTACCGGGGCCTCGGAAATGAGGCTAGTCCGGTAGGGAGCAAGTGACGGAAGGCTAGAGGCCGGCTGGCTACATGTCAAGGTGTCCCGGGTGCAGCGGGTCTTTGGGCGCTCGCCGCTGCCGCCTCGGGCGGCCAGGAACGCGCCGCTTGGCGAAGCCCGGCGTCCTTCCCCGGCTACGATTCGCGCCGATGCGCCTCAGCGACGCCGACGCTCGCCTCGCGGCAGCCCTGGAGGAACGCCGCCGGCAGTGGCGTGAAATCGACGGCACGGCTCGAGTCTGGTCCCGCGACGGCTCGCTCTGGACCGATTCCGGGGAGGAGGAGTGGCTCGGCTGGCTCGATGTCGAACGCCTGGGCTGGCTGACCCTCCTTGACGCCGACGGCAGGCGCGTCGATACGGAGGCCGCCAAGCTCGCCCGGCATCTCTCGGGTCCGCCGTTCGAGCGCTGCCTGCTGCTCGGCATGGGCGGTTCGGCCCTCGGCGCCGACCTCCTCTGGCGCTCGCTGCCGCGGCGGGCCAGCGCCGACTTCATCGTCCTCGACACGACGGACCCGCGCGAGATCGCCGCCGCGGTCGACGGAGTGGACCCGGCGGCGCTGCGGGTCGTCGCGGCGTCGAAGTCGGGCGGGACGCTGGAGACGCGGCTGGCGTTCGAGTTGCTGCTCGACCGGCTGGACGATGCGGCGCCCGCGGCCGCGCTGGCGATCACCGACCCCGGGTCGGCCCTGGAGGCGCGAGCGAGGTCCGCCGGCGTGCCGGTCGCGTTCGGCCGTCCGGACATCGGCGGCCGGTTCTCCGTGCTCTCCGCCTTCGGCCTGGTGCCGGCGGCGGTCGCCGGAACAGATCCCGAACCCCTGCTGGCGAGCGCGGCGTCGATGGCCGCGGCGTGCCGCCTCGACGCCGGTGCAGGCGCTGATACCGACGTCGACGCCGGCGCCAGCGAGGCGCCCGCCAATCCCGGCGTCGAACTGGGCCTGCTGCTCGCCGCGGCGCACGACTGCGGCCGCGACAAGCTGTACCTCCACGCGCCGGACGGTTGCGCGACGATGGTCGCCTGGGTGGAGCAGCTACTCGCCGAGTCCCTTGGCAAGGGCGACGTGCTGCTGCTGCCGGTCGCGGCGGCCGGTTTGTCTGAGGCGCCGGGGCCCGATCGACTCGACATCGTGCTGGGAAGCGGCGCTAGTACCGGTGTGCCCGCGGGCGCGCCACTGGCGCACATCGAAGCAGACCTCCCGGCCGATCTCGGCGGCGAGTTCTTTCGCTGGCAGTTCGCCACGTCGGTGGCCGGCGCGTTGCTCGGTGTCAACCCGTTCGACCAGCCGGACGTGGAGTCATCCAAGGTCGTCACGCGGCGGTACGTCGAGCGGATGAAGGCCGGCGATGCACCGCCGCCGGGCGGCGTGGTGCGGCTGAGCGAAGTCAGCGCGCTCGGCCTCGCCGAACTCCTGGGCACGCACCTGGCGACGCTCCCGGAGCGCGGCTACGCCGTCGTGTCGGCCTACCTGGACCGCAGCCGGCGCAACCGCGAGTTGCTGGAGACCCTGCGTCGGCGCATCGCCGGCGCGACGGGCGGCGCGTCCGTGCTCGGCTTCGGGCCCAGCTTCCTGCACTCGACCGGCCAAGCCCACAAGGGCGGACCGAACCGGGGGCTCTTCCTCCAGATCACGGCCGATCCGCCGGCCGCCGACGTCGCGGTTCCCGGCGAAGACCTGACTCTCGGAAAGGTCCAGCTCGCCCAGGCCTGGGGCGACTACGAGGTGCTGGCGGAACGTGGCCGGCGGATCCTCGCCATCCATATCGACGGCGACGTGGAGGCGGGGCTCCGGCGGTTGACCGAGGCCATCGCCTAGCGAGGCAGAAACCGGGTGCGCGGGTCTTCCGACCCGCATCCGGCGCGAAGCGCCGGTTTCTGGACCTTCTGCCGCGCCGGGCCGAGGGGCGCTCTCCCGGCGCGAGTCGCCCCTGGCGCTACCGGCGGCCGCGCCGCCGGCCCCGCCCTCCAGCCGGCTTGCCCGTCAACTCGTCGAGGCCGACGTTGAACTCGGCCACGATGCGGATCAGCACGTCGAGGCTTACCCGCAGTTCGTCGCGCTCGATGCGCGAGAGATCCGACGCCGGGATGCCGACCCGCTCCGCCAGCGCCGGCTGCGTCAGCTTGTTCTTCCGTCGCAGGCGCCGGATCCGGTGGCCCATGAGCTGGACCTGCCGGACGGGGGCTTGCTGCGCTGGAGCTTCCTGGTTCATCGCCGTCATCGCCCGAGAGACGGGCAATCCTAGCGGCGCAGGCCACATCGGTGCCGGCCTTCGGCCGGCGCGTCCTTTCGGCCGCCTTCGGCGGTAGCGGATCAGAGGACCCGCGCACCCGGCGCGTCCTTTCGGCCGGCTTCGGCGGCAGCGGGTCGGAGGACCCGCGCACCCAGCGGCCGATCAGACCGACGTGCGGAGATTCTCGTTGGCGGTGATCGTCGCTCCGCTCGCTTTGTAGCGCTCCCGGCGCTCCTTGCTGAAGCTGTCGACCTCGTCCTTCGGCACGCCGTAGGCCACTCCCCTGTCCACGCCGGGGCGCGCGCGAACGCGCTTCATCCAGTCCACGACGGCGGGCTGGGTCGTGATGTCGACCTTGGCCCACTTGTACGCCCGGATCCACGGGAACGCGGCGATGTCGGCAACGGTGAAGTCGTCCCCGCAGATGTAGGGGTGCTTCTCGAACCGGCGGCCGAGAATCGCCACCAGCCGGAGCGACTCCCTCCCGAACCGTTCCAGCGGGTGCGCCTTCTCCTCGTCGGGCACGTCGATGTAGCGCGTGTAGCTCACCATGTTGCCGAACGCCGGTCCCAGGTTGGCGGCCTGCCAGTAGAGCCACGGGAGCACGTTCCAGCGCCGCTCGTCCGTCGGCAAGAGCGAAGTCGGGTACCTCTCCCCGAGGTACTGCAGGATGGCGCAGCTCTCCATGACGGCGCGGCCGTCGTCCACCAGGGCCGGTTGCTTCTGGTTCGGGTTGACGGCGGTGAACTCGGGCGTGAACTGCTCGCCGGCCGAGAGGTCGACCATGTGGATGCGCGTCTCGGGCAGTTCGACTCCCGCTTCGCGTAGCTCCTCCAGCATGATCGAGATCTTCCAGCCGTTGGGCGTCGCGCCCATGTAGACGTCAAGAGCCATGCCGCGTTTCCTCCTCCTCGATGCCGGCGACGATCATCGGCGGTCCGATGACGTTGGCCTTGCCGTCGTCCAGGGTGACGAGCGCCACGTCGCCGACCTGTTAGTAGTGGTCCGTTCCGTCATGAGCCTCGGTTCCTTCGTCGTTTCGCTCGATTGGGTGCTCAGATCGTGCGCCCGACGATCCACGCGCCGGCGACGAAGGTAGCCAGCACGCTGCCCAGGTTGCACAGGACGACGACCAGGAGGATGCGGGTGAGGCGATTGCTCCAGAAGCCGCGGACGGAACCGAGGCTGTCGGCGAGGTTCTCCATGTCCGCAACCAGGGGCTTCCGGAGCAGAGCCTGGATGAGGCCCGCGACCCAGCCGGCCGCCATCAACGGGTTCAGGCTGGTCAGGGGCGCGGCGGCGAAGGCGGTGAGGATCGTGACCGGATGGGCGAGGGCGATGGCGGCGCCGAGGGCGGCGAGGCCGCCGTTCAGCGCGACCCAGATGTACACCGATTCGACGGTGCGCTCCCGGTCGCCCCAGACGAGACCGTAGGCGAAGAGGGCGACGATGAGGATCGGCGCCAGCCAGGCGACGACGCGCGGCCACACGGGCGGGTCCGGCACCTGTTCGAGTTCCTTGAGGTTGCACGAGGAGTCGGCGAGGCCGGAGATGCCCGGCAGGTGCCCGGCGCCGACCACGGCGACCGTCCGCGGGCCGGCGGACTGGCGCAGCTTCTCGGCCATGTAGGCGTCGCGCTCGTCGATCAGCGTGCCCTTGACGGTGGGCAGCGCCTCGGCCAGGGCGCTCATCAGGTCGCTCAGGTTGCCGCTGTCGCGCAGCTTCTCGATGTCCTCTTCGTCGAGGTCGTCGCCGACGAAGACGCTGCCGGTCAACTGGGTCATCACCTTCATCCGCTGCCAGAAGCCGAGCGACGACCAGGTCCGCTTGAGCGAGATCTGGATGTCGCGGTCGATCAGCTCCAGCCGGGCGCCGCGGTCCCTCGCCTGGGCGATGGCCGCCCGCATCTCGGCGCCGGGTTCGATGCCGAAGCGCTGCGCGATGCGGCGCTGGAAGGAGTGCATGAGGAAGGAGCTCAGCAGGAGCGCCGCCTTGCCCTCGCGCAGGACCTGGAAGATGTCGAGATTGCGCCAGGACTCCTGGTTCTCCAGGTTCTGGTAGCGCGCCTCGCAGAGCTCGACGCAGACGGTGTCGGGCTCGACCGCTTCGATCGTCTCGTTCGTGTCGCGGACGCTCTGGGGCGAGACGTGGGCGGTGCCGACCAGGAAGACCTCGCGGTCGTCGAGGGCGATCTGCCGCACGGAGGCGGGCAGGTCTGGACGCGGCGGCTGGCTCGCGGTTTCGACGGTCATGGCAGCGCGGAAGCGTAGCCCACGCGGCAGCCGTTAGGGACGGCCTTCGGTACGCTCTCGGCGTGCGCGGTGGATGGAGGCAAGGCGGGAGATGGTCGCAGGTCTGGAACGGTAGCCTCCTGGCCGCCTTCGGCGGCAGCGGGTCAGAGGACCCGCGCACCCGGCGGAACGGTGGCCGCGCTCGGCGCCGTCCGCGAACCGGGCGGAACGTTCGTCGCCGGCCACTCGCGGCCCTGGCGGCGGCCGCGGCGTTCGCACTGGCCTGCGGAGCGCCCGACCCCGGACCGCCGAACGTCGTCCTGATCCTCGCGGACGATCTGGGCTACGGCGACGTCGGCGTCTACGGCAGCGAGATCATCTCGACGCCGCACATCGACGCGCTGGCGGCGAGCGGCGTGCTCTTCACCGCCGGCTACGTCAGCCACCCGGTGTGCAGCCCGTCGCGGGCCGGCCTGATCACCGGCCGCTACCAGCAGCGCCACGGCTGGGAGTTCAACCCGGCAGGCCGCGACGTGGCGGCCGGCATGAGCGTCGACGAGACGACGATCGCCGACCGGATGAAGGCGCTCGGCTACCGCACCGGCATGGTCGGCAAGTGGCATCTGGGCCACCAGGAAGAGCACCACCCGATGAGCCGCGGCTTCGACGAGTACTTCGGCGTGCTCGAAGGCGCCAGCCTCTTCGTCGACTCCAGCCTGCCCGGCGTCGAGTACGGCTCGCTTCGCGGCGAGGAAGGGCCGACCGAGCGCCGCAACAAGGTGCTGCGCGGCTTCGAGGAGGAGAAGATCGAGCGTTACCTGACCGACGTGTTCACCGACGAGGCGACGGGCTTCATCGAGCGAAGCGCCGGCGGCGACGAGCCGTTCTTCCTCTTCCTGAGTCACACGACGCCGCACACGCCGCTCCAGGCGACGGCCGAGTACCTCGACGGCCACCGCCACATCGAGGATCCGCGCACCCGGGTCTACGCGGCGATGGTCGCCTCGCTCGACGAGAGCGTGCGCCGCGTGGTCGAGACGCTCAAGGCGCAGGGCGTGTACGAGAACACGCTGATCGCCTTCGCCAGCGACAACGGCTGCGCCGGCTACATCGGCCACGCCTGCTCGAACGGCCCTCTGTTCGGCTTCAAGCGCTACCACCACGAGGGCGGCGTGCGCGTCCCCTTCATCATGAGCTGGCCGCGCCGGATCGAGGGCGGCCGGACGATGGCCGATCCGGTGATCACCCTTGACTACGCGGCCACGTTCACGGCCGCCGCCGGCGAAGAGGCCGACACCGGCGACAGCGTGAACCTGCTGCCCTGGATGACGGGCGAGGCGGACGGCGCGCCGCACGAGTACCTCTACTGGCGGGCCGGCGCGACCCTCGCGATCCGGGACGCGCGGCACAAGCTGATCAAGCTGAACCGCACCGACTTCCGCCCCGACAACCTGCGCGCCGACGGCCGTCTGCAGCCGCCGGAGGGCGGCTGGCCGACCGACTCGCCGCACGGCCAGCTCACCCTGCTGTACGACCTCGACGCGGATGTTGGCGAGATGCACAATCTGGCCGCGGAGCAGCCGGAGATCGTCGCTCGTCTGGAAGCGGAGCTGGACGACTGGCGGGCCACCCTGGCGACCGAGCAGATCCTGCCCGGCGTCCGGTCCACTCTCGCCGAGATCGATGGAGAGTGGGTGCAGTTGGTATTCTGAGCCGCCTGCGGACGCGGCGAGCTGATGAACGGTAACCCGAAGAACGCCGAGCGCGGCCTGTGGCCTCCGCGCCGCCGGGTTCTGGCTGCGCTGGCGCTGGCGCTTGCCGTGGCGGCCGTCCTGCTGTTCCGTGTCCGGCAGGACGTGGGCCAGGCGCGCATCGACCTGCGGATGGCGGAGGCGGCGACGGCGGGCAAGGACTTCGATGGTCTCGCCGAGCGGGCGCCCGAACTGCTCAGTCTCGCCGCGCGGCAGGCGGCCGGCGAGGGCCGATGGCGGGAGGTCGCGGCGCTCTACGAGGAGTACGCCGAGCATCTTCCGCCGGCCCTGCTGGCCGCCGCGGAGGTGGAGCTCGGACGGAACCGCGCAGTCGGCGAACAGGCGTCCGAACCGGACGCCGAGGGTGGCGAAAGAGCCGAGGGCGTCGAAAGAGCCGAGGGTGGCGAAGGAGCCGAGGGCGCCGAAAGGGCCGAAGGGACCGAAGCGGCGCCGGCCACGGCGCTGCCCGCCGGCGAAACGCCGCCCCTCTCGGCCTTCGAGCGGCGCCTCCGCCGGGCCCAGCAGGTCGACGCCTCGGGCGTCCAGCAACTGCTGTTCGACCGCCGGGGCCGCCCGCTCGGATCGATCGGCGACGACCGCTCGGTGACCCTGGAAGACGACCTGCCGGCGGGCCTGGTGCCCCCGGAACTGGCGACCCACCTGCTGCCTCCGGCGCTCCAGCCGCCGGGCCTCGCCGCCGCCGGGCCGGGAGCGATGGCCGCGGCCGCTGCCGGCGCGCGGGCGCTTCGCCTGACGATCGACCGGGCCTGGAGCGAGGCGGCCGACCGGGCGCTCGGACGGGAGGAGGGCGCGATCGCCATCCTCGAGATCCCGTCGGGCGCCGTGCTGGCCGCGGTCAGCAACCGGAACCGGCGAAGCCGCTGGCGGGCGCGCGGCGACAGCGTGCTCGACCCGCGCGAACCGGCCTCGATCGCCAAGCTGATCACGACGACCGCCGCCATGCGCGCCGGCCTCGACCCGGACGGCGAGATCGCCGACATGACCTGCCGCGGCTCGGTGCTGATGGGCGGCGAGCGCCTCTACTGCGCCGCCATCGGCGGCCGGCTCCGCGGGCTCGCGGACGCGATGGCCAGTAGCTGCAACGTCGCCTTTGCCCGACTCGCGATGGACGTCGGCGACAGGGCCCTGGTGGAGGAGTACGAGCGCTACGGCTTCACGATCGGCGGCCCTCAGGGCGAAGCCGTGCCGAGGAGCGCGGTCGGCGTGGTGCATCGATACCGTCATCCCGGCAAGCGGCTCGGCGAACTCGCCGTCGGCCTGGAGGAGGCGTCCATCACGCCGCTGGGCGCGGCCGTGTTCGCCGCCACGCTGGCGGACGGGCAGCGGCGCGAACCGAGGTTCGTGCTGCAGGCGGACGGACTGCTCGGCATCTCGCCGCGGACGCCGGTCGGTGCCGACGCGCGGCCGGTCGCCGTGCTGGACCCGTCCTGGCTGCCGGCGCTCCACGAGTCGATGCGCGCCGTCGTGGCGCCGGGCGGCACGGCGAACCGGGTGGCGCCGAAGCGCCTGCGGGTGGCGATGAAGACGGGGACGGCGCGCGATCCCGACAAGCCGTTCCACGTGAACTACGTCGGCTTCTTCCCGTCCGGCGGCGGGCAGCCGCCGCGGTACGCCTTCGCGGTCCGGGTGACCGCGCAGTCGACGTCGGCTCGCGTGCGCCGCGCGGGCTACGCGGTGACGAACCGGCTGCTGCGCGCCCTCGACGGGCTGGCCGGCGACGAGATCGAGGCCGCCGCCCGGAGCGCGGTGCGGCTGACGGGAGCGACCGGAGCGGGACCGTGACCCAGGACGCGGGCTCGTCTCCGCGGCCCGCGCGACGCCGCTACCGGCCGGCCATCGGCCCCCGGCTGAAGCCGCTCCTGTGGGTGGTCTTCGGCCTGTTCGCGCTGCTGGCCGTGAACTCGTTCTACCTCTCCGGCGTTCGCGTCGCCGAGGCGGCGACCGGCGAGACGTACCAGAACTGGTTCTACATCTCGATGTTCCTGCTCCACCTGGCGGTGGGCGGACTGTTCGTCGTGCCGGTCATCTGGTTCGGCCTGGCGCACATGCGCAACGCCCGCAACCGCCCCAACCGGCGGGCGGTGAAGGTCGGCTACGCGCTGTTCGGGACGGCGCTTGCGCTCCTGTTCAGCGGCATCGTGCTGACCCGCGTCGAGGGCGTGATCACCGTGAACGACCCGGCGGTGCGCGGCGTCGCCTACTGGATCCACGTGCTGGCGCCGCTGGTGGCGGCGTGGCTGTTCGTGCTGCACCGGCTTGCCGGCAAGCGGATCGACTGGCGGATCGGCGGGCGGGTGGCGGCGGCGGCCGTGGTGCTGGTCGGGGTGGCGCTCGTGCTGCAGTTCCAGGATCCGCGGGCCTGGAACGTCGAGGGTCCGGAATCGGGCGAGCAGTACTTCTTCCCGTCGCTGGCGCGCACCGCGAGCGGCGGCTTCATCCCGGAGCGGGCGCTGATGAACGACGCCTACTGCATCGAATGTCACGCCGACGTCCACGAGCGCTGGAGCTACAGCGCCCACCGGTTCAGCTCGTTCAACAACCCGGCATACAGCTTCTCCGTGCAGCAGACGCGTGAGAAGGCGTACGAACGCTCGGGCGACGTGCAGGCGTCCCGCTTTTGCGCCGGCTGCCACGACCCGGTGGTCTTCTTCTCGGGCGCCTTCGACGACCCGGACTTCGACATCGACCAGCCGGCCGCCCACGCCGGCATCACCTGCACGTCCTGCCACGCGATCACCCACATCAACAGCCCGCGCGGCAACGCCGACTACACGATCGAGGAACCCCAGCACTACCCGTTCGCGTTCTCGGACTCGCCGCTGCTCCAGTTCGTCAACCAGCAACTGATCAAGGCGAAGCCGGAGCTGCACAAGCGGACCTTCCTCAAGCCCCTGCACACGACGTCCGAGTTCTGCGGCGCCTGCCACAAGGTCCACCTGCCGGAGGAACTGAACCACTACAAGTTCCTGCGCGGGCAGAACCACTACGACTCGCACCTGCTCTCGGGCGTGTCGGGGCACGGCGTGGCGAGCTTCTACTACCCGCCGGAGGCCGAGCCGAACTGCAACGGCTGCCACATGGAGCTGCTGCCGTCGGAGGACTTCGGCGCCCGGCGCTACCCGGAGAGCGAGCAGCCGGACGTCACGCAGGTCCACGACCACCTCTTCCCGTCGGCGAACACCGGCATTCCCCATCTGCTCGGCTTTCCGGACTGGGTGATCGAGGCGCACCGTGAGTTCAACGAGGGCGTCGTCGACGTCGACATCTTCGGCGTCAAGCCGGGCGGCGGGATCGAGGACGAGCTGATCGCCCCGATCCGGCCGGAGGTGCCGGCGCTCGAGCCGGGCGAGGAGTACCTGCTGGAGGTCGTCGTCCGCACGCTCGGCCTTGGCCACCACCTGACCCAGGGCACGGCGGACTCGAACCAGCTCTGGCTGGACGTCGCCGTGCGCGACGGCGCGGGCCGGCTGCTGGGCCGCAGCGGCGGCTTGGGCGAGGGCAACCGGGTGGATCCCTGGTCGCACTTCGTCAACGTCTACATGCTCGACCGGGAGGGGGCGCGAATCGACCGCCGCAACGCCGAGGACATCTTCGTGCCGCTCTACGATCACCAGATTCCGCCGGGAGCAGCCGACGTGGTCCACTACCGGTTGGAGACGCCGCGCGCCGCCGCCGCCGCCAGCCTGACGGTCGAGGCCGTGCTCCGCTACCGGAAGTTCGACACGACGTACCTGCGCTACATCTACGGCGAGGACGCGGTCAACGAGTTGCCGATCCTCGACCTGGCCCGGGACACGGTGACGTTCACCTTGGCCGGCGCCCGAGATCGCGAGGATGCGGGTGGCGCCACCCGCGTCACGGGCGAACCGCAACCTGCGCCCGATGCCGCACGGGCGGAGGGGCGCTCCGGCGTCATGGCCGCGTCGGGCGCCTCGGTCCGGCAACCGGGCAAGCAGCTCTGGCAGCGCTGGAACGACTACGGCATCGGCCTGCTGCGCAAGGGCGGCGCCGGCCGGGGCGAACTGCGGCAGGCGATCGAGGCGTTCACGCGGGTCGAGGAACTGGGGCGCCCCGACGGACCGCTCAACCTCGCCCGCGTCTACCTGGCGCAGGGCACGGTGCGGGACGACGCGATCGCGGCGCTGGAGCGGGCGGCTACCTTCGAGCCGCCGGCGCCGAGTTGGTCCGTGGCCTGGTTCTCGGGACTGGTCAACCTGCAGAACGGCGCGGTGGACGAGGCCATCGCCAACTTCCGCTCGATCCTCGATGCCGACAGCGAGGAGATGCGCCGGCGCGGCTTCGACTTCAGCCGCGACGTGCGGTTGCACAACGAACTCGGCCTGGCCCTGTTCGAGCGCGCCAAGCGCGAACGCGGCCCGGCCCGGGCCGATTCGCGGGCGGAGAGGCTGCACGAGGCCCGCGAGTCGTTCGAGCGGGCGCTTGTCATCGATCCGGAGAACGTGGCGGCCCACTACAACCTCGGCCTGATCCACGCTCAGCTCGGCGACCCCGAGAGCGCGGTCCGCCACCGCGAACTGCACGCGCGCTACAAGCCGGACGACAACGCCCGCGACAGGGCCATCGCGATTGCGCGCCGCGCCGACCCGGCTGCCGATCATGCGGCCGAGGCGATCGTCATCTACGACCTGCATCGGCCCGGGCGGTTCGAGGGCGACCGGGCCGGCGTCGCCGGAGGCGGCGGGTGAAGCCGGACCGTCCGGGCGGCGAAGGCGCGGGGGCTGGGGACGCGGACCGCAAGGCCCGCGCCACAGCCGAGAGCGTGGACCGGACGGCCCGCGGCACGGCCGGAAACGCCGACCAGGAGGCCCGCGCCGCGGACCAGGGGGCCGACGTCGGAGCGGAGCAGGCGTCGGCGCCGGCGGGAGCCGCAGCCGATGGGGGTGAAGAGCGGACGCCGGTCTCGGCGCATTCGCCGCCCCCGGACGACGAACTCGCGGCGGAGGACGACGCCGTCATCGGCAGGGCGCTGGCTCGTTCGCTCAAGGTGCTGGCGGCGCTGGCGGTCGCCGCGCTCATCGTGGTTGTCCTGCGCTACGCATTCCGGGCGGCGCCCGAGGAGGCGCGGGAGATCCCGGTCGCGGCGCCGCGGCCGGTGGCGGCGGCGCCCGAGGTGCCGGCGGTCGCCTTCACGGACATCACGGCGGAGGCCGGCATCGACTTCGTCCACGTCAACGGCGCCGAGGGCGAGGCGCTGCTGCCGGAGACGATGGGAGCGGGCGGTGCCTTCTTCGACTTCGACAACGACGGCGACCAGGATCTGTTGCTCGTCAACTCGACCGAGTGGAATCTCGCGGACGTCGGGGCGGCTGGCGACATCGCGGTCGCCTCGGCTCAAACCGGCCCGACGATGGCGCTGTACGAGAACGACGGCAGCGGCCGCTTCGCCGACCGCACCGTCGCGCTCGGCCTGGCCACGAGCTTCTACGGCGCCGGCGTCGCCGTCGGCGACGTGGACAACGACGGCTGGGTCGACCTCTTCGTCTCGGCGGTTGGACCGAACCGCCTCTTCCGCAACGTCGAGGGCGCCGCATTCGAGGACGTGACGGCGGCCGCCGGCGTCGCCGGCGCCGCCGACGAATGGAGCAGCAGCAGCGCCTTCTTCGATGCCGACGGCGACGGCGACCTCGACCTCCTCGTCGGCAACTACGTGCGCTGGTCGCGCGAGATCGACATCGAGGTCGGCTACCAGTTGACCGGGGTTGGACGGGCCTACGGGCCGCCGGTGAACTACCGCGGAACGACGATGGACCTCTACCGGAACGACGGTTCGGGCGCGTTCACCGACGTCTCCGAGGAGGCCGGCCTGCACATCCTGAACCCGGCGACGGACACGCCGGTGGCGAAGACCCTCGGCCTCGCGCCGGTGGACGTCGAGGGGGACGGCGACATCGACGTGCTGGTCGCCAACGACACGGTGAGGAACTTCCTGCTCGTGAACGACGGCAGCGGCGTCTTCACCGAGGAGGGGAGCAGCTACGGCCTCGCCTACAGCCGCGAGGGCGCGGCCACCGGGGCGATGGGCGCCGACGTCGCCGACTTCCGCAACGACGGCGAGCTCGGCTTCGCCATCGCGAACTTCGCGAACGAGATGACTTCCCTCTACGTCTCCCAGGGCGACCCGACGCTGTGGAGCGACGAGGCGATCACCGCCGGCATCGGCGCCCCGAGCCGGCGCGTGCTCAGCTTCGGCCTGTTCTTCTTCGACTACGACCTGGACGGCCGTCTCGACCTGCTTCAGGTCAACGGCCACCTGGAGGACGACATCGAGGTCGTCGAGCCGAGTCAGCAGTACCGCCAGGCGCCGCAGTTGTTCTGGAACGCCGGCCCCGACGCGGGGGCGACCTTCGTGCCGGTCGAGCCCGCGCCGGGAGACGGCCTGACGCGGGAACTCGTCGGCCGCGGTTCGAGCTACGCCGACATCGACGGCGACGGCGACCTCGACGTGCTGCTGCTCCAGACCGGCGACCGGGCACTGTTGCTGCGCAACGACCAGGGCACCGGCCACCGCTGGCTGCGGTTCCTGCTCCAAGGCGACGGCGTGCGGGTGAACCGGGACGCCATCGGCGCCTGGGTCGAAGTCGAGCAGCAGACGGCGGCCGGGCCGGTCGTCCAGCGCCGCCGCGTCATGCCGACTCGCGGCTACCAGAGCCAGGTCGAGCCGGTCGTGACGGTCGGCCTGGGCGCGGTGGCGTCGCTCGACGACCTGATCCGCGTCGAGGTGCTGTGGCCCGACGGCAGCCGCCAGCCGATCGACGTAGGCGGCCTCGACCGCGTCGTCGAGGTCGCCTACGAACCGGGTGCGCGGGTCTTCTGACCCGCTGCCGCCGTAGGCGGCCGGAAGAGATGCGCCGGCCGCCTTCGCCCGCGGGCGGTGTACAGTTGACCACTCGCTCCCTGCGATGAAAACGCTCCGCACCGGTCTGGTTCGGGCGCTGCCGATACTCCTTGCCGGCCTGCTGCCGGCCGGCGTCGCCGCGCAACGAATCGTCCTCACGGACGTCAACATCATCGACGGCAACGGCGGTCCGGTCCAGGAGGACATGACGATCGTCATCGAGGGCGAGCGGATCGCGTCGATCACGGAGGGCGGCTACCAGGCCACGGACGGCGGCGACGGCGCCGATGTCCACGACCTCGACGGCGCCTGGGTACTGCCCGGCTTCTGGAACATGCACGTGCACCTCAGCGTGATGTTCCCGCACAACCACGCCCTGGACGACGAACTGGTGCCGTCCAAGGTCATCCGCGCGGGGCTGAACGCGATCGACGGGCTGCGGCACGGCTTCACCAGCATCCGCTCCGTGGGCGAGCAGGACTACATCGACGTCGCCTGGGGTTTGGCGTTCGACCAGGGGTTCTTCCTCGGTCCGCGGGTCTTCGGCAGCGGGGAGCCGGTCAGCCCGACTGCCGGGCACCGCGGCTCGGTCGCCGAGGGCGCCGACGGCGTGGCCGCGATCCGCAGGGAGGTGCGGAAGCGGGTTCAGAACGGCGCCCGGGCGATCAAGCTGTTCAGCGTCGAGATGCTGCCGGACGAACTTGAGGCGGCGGTCGAGACCGCCGACAACCTGGGGGTTCACGTGACATCCCATGTCCGCGAGCCGGGGGCTTACGCCGCGGTCGCGGCCGGAGTCGACTGTCTCGAGCACGGCTACGGGCTGACCGACGAGACGATCGAGCTGATGGCGGAGAAGGGGACGTTCTACGACCCGACGATCATCTGCAACCTGAGCGCGGAGTACATCGCCGAGCGGGAGGCGCGGCTGGCGGAGTTGGGCTACGCGGAAGACGAGGAGATCGTGCGGCTGCGGACGATGGTCGCCTTCGCCGACGAACGGTCGCCGGAGTTTGCACGCGAACAGCGGCGCATCCTGAAGAAGTCGGCCGAGGCGGGCGTCAAGCTGCTGATCGGTTCGGACTCGATGCCGATCGGCGAGATGGGATTCCTCGAGATGGAGCAGTTCGTCCTCTCCGGCGTCAGCGAGATGGACACGATCGTCGCGGCCACCCGCAACGGGGCCGAGATGCAGGGCCTGCTCGACGATCTCGGCACGGTCGAGGAGGGGAAGCTGGCCGACCTGGTCGTCCTGGGGGCCAACCCGCTTGAGAACATCTCGAACATCCGCGAGACCGTGATGGTGCTCAAGGGCGGCGTGATCGTCGACCTCGACGCACAGCTCGGAACGTCGACCTACTGGGACTACTACGGATCGATGGAACTGCCGGAGGGTTTCCTTGCGGAGTCCGAGGAGGCGGCCGGCTTCCAGCGCGGCAACACGGCAACGGATCAATAGCGCGATCGGCGCATCGCAGGAGGACGAGGGATGAAGCGGAACACGAACGGGAACCGCGGAGTTCTTCTGGTGACTCTCGGTCTGCTGCTGCCGATCGGGGCCGTCGCGCAGACGACCGTTCTCGCCAACGCCACGGTCATCGACGCCACCGGCGCGCCGCCGATTGAGGACGCCGCGGTGGTCATCGAGGGCAACCGGATCGTGGCGATCCACACGCCGTCGTCCTCGGCGCCGGAACCCGGCGACGACGGCCGCGTCCTCGACCTCGGCGGCGCCTACGTCCTGCCGGGCCTGTGGAACAACCACTCCCACCTCGGCGACCTGCTGCCGGATCCGAAGGGCATGCTGCCGGACGAGCCGCTGCTGCGGGCCATGATCCGCGCCGGCCGCAACGCAATGGACGCGCTGAAGGCCGGCTTCACGACGCTGCGGATCACCGGCGAGCGCGACTTCATGGACGTGGCCTGGAAGGAGGCCTTCGATGCCGGCGTCTTCGTCGGCCCGCGGATCGTCGCGGGCGGCCCGCCGCTCTCGACCGACGGCGATACGGACTGGCTGGTGCGGACCGGGAAGGGGCCGGAGGGGATCCGGGCGATCGTCGCCGACAACATCGCGAACGGGGTCCAGCTCATCAAGTTCCTGGGCAGCCGGATGCCGCCCGAGGAGTTGATCGCCGGGATCGAGGAAGCGCATCGACACGGCGTTCCGGTCACCATCCATGGCGGGGACAGGACGGCCCGGATCGCCGTCATGGCCGGCGCCGAGAGCATGGAGCACGGCAACGACCTCTCCGACGACACGATCCGGATGATGGCCGAGGCGGGGATGTTCCTCGACCCGACGATCCAGTGCAACCTGAGCGACGAGTTCATCGTCGAGAGGGAACGGCTGATCGCGGAGGCCGGGTACGTTGCGCCGCCGGAAGTCATCGAAGGCCGGGTGCGGGTCTCCCGCGCCGACGAGCGCAGTCCGGAGTACGCGAACCACGCGCGCGACGTGATCAACAAGGCCTACGCGGCGGGCATCCGGCTGACCACCGGCAGCGACTCGAACCCGATCTCCGAGATCGGGATTCTCGAGATCGAGCAGTTCGTCTTCCACGGCATCCCGGCGATGGGCGCCATCCAGGCGGCGACCCGCAACAGCGCCGAGATGATGGGCATGCTGGACGACCTGGGCACGGTCGAGGCCGGCAAGCTCGCCGACCTGATCGTGCTCGAGAAGAACCCGCTCGAGCACATCTCGCACCTGCGCAGCCTGTCCATGGTGATCAAGGACGGCAAGATCGTGAACCGCTCGCAGGACGAGGGTCAGGCCAGCTTCTGGGAGCTGTACCTGCAGGACTGAAGGGGAGGCGCAGATGAGACTCGCTCGAACGTTCGTGCTGGTAGCGGTTCTGGTGCTTCTACTGGTGTCCTGCGCCCCGCGGGAACTCGTCACCCTGCCGGAAATCGACACCTCCGGTTCGCCCGACGGCATCGTCGACCTCCCGGCCGACGTGCCGGAGGTGTTCCACAGGTACTTCAACAGGTACGCCTACCACCCGACGCCGGACGGCAGGCGGATCCACTTCCTGGTCTCGGAGGGCTGGACCCGCGACCAGATCAAGCACGGCCTGAACGTGATGGAGCACCTGCTGGCGGATCACCCGGGCTCGGTCTACGGCGACGACAAGAGTGGCATCGCCGCCGCGATGGCGGACCGCAAGGCGACGATGGTCTTCTTCGACGACGCGCCCGACCTGCGCCAGGCGATGAGCGGGGGACTTCCCGACGCGACGGACCTCAGCATGCAGGACCTGCGGGCGAACGAGAGTCCGGCGCCCGGGGACGCGGACTACATGGCCCACGTCACCAGGGACGCGTCCTACGAGGAGATCTGGCACCTGATCCACGACTACGGCGTCGTCCCGACCCTGCCGGACATGGTCGCCGAGATGAGAACGGCCAACGACGAGGCGGCGGAGAAGGGCTGGGTGGGCACGCCGGAAGACGAGCCGGAGAACCACCCGAACGAGTACGTGGGCGCCCTGATCGACAACTACTACGACCTCTGGACCGTGCCGCCGACCATGTACGAGGGCCGCGACATCGAGCCTGGCCAGAACCCCGAGGGTCACTCGCACTTCGGGGAGTACTTCGCCGGCAGTCGCGCGGCCATGCCGGAGAAGGACCCGCTCGGCTACGCGCTGGTCACGAACTTCGTCGGGCCGTATCTGACCTACACGCCGGAACTGCCGCTGGACTTCAGCGGCGCCTTCTCGATGACGTTCGACCCGGACGTGCGGTACACGATGAAGACGCAGCATCTGCGGAACGTCGCGCTGACGGGTGACGGCGACGCGGACCTGCGCGGCAACGCTCACGACAACGTGCTGACCGGCAACGCCGGCGCGAACGTGCTGGAGGGCGGCGGCGGCAACGACACGCTGGACGGCGGCGAAGGCAGCGACACGGCCGTCTTCAGCGGGCCAGCCGCCGACTACGAAGTGGCCACCGACGCGGACGGAACGACGGTGACCGACTCGCAGACGGACCGGGACGGCGTCGACACGCTACGGGGCGTGGAGTCCCTGCAGTTCAGCGACGGGACCGTCCAACTGGAACAGTAGGAGAAACAGATGAAGTTGACTCGGACCTATATGAGGTCGACTCGGACCGATGTGAGATTGGTTCGCACATGCGTTCCGATTGCGGTTCTCGCGCTGCTGGCCGTCTCATGCGCCCCTCGGGAACTCGTCACGCTGCCGGACATCGACACGTCGGGTTCGCCCGACGGCATCGTCGACCTGCCGGCCGACGTGCCGGAGGTCTTCCACGAGCACTTCAACCGCTACGCCTACGTGCCGACGCCGGACGGGAGGCGGATCCACTTCCTGGTCTCGGACATCTGGACCCGCGACCAGATCAAGCACGGCCTGAACGTGATGGAGCACCTGCTGACCGACTTCCCGGGCTCGGAGTACGGCGACGACAAGAGCGGCATCGCCAGCGCGATGGCGGACCGCAAGGCGACGATGGTCTTCTTCAACACGGAAGAGGAGCTGAATGAAGCGATGCGATCCGGGCTGGGGCGGGCGACCGATCTCAGCATGCAGGACCTGCGCGCGAACGAGTGCCCGGCCCCGGGCGACGCGGACTACATGGCCCACGTCACCCGCGACGCTTCGTACGAGGAGATCTGGCACCTGATCCACGACTACGGGATCAAACCGACGCTGCCGGAGATGATCGCCGAGATGCGGGCCGCGAACGACGTCGCCGAGGCGAACGGCTGGCGCGGCTGGCCCGACGACGAGCCGCAGGAGCACCCGAACGAGTACGTTGGCGTGCTGATCGACAACTACTACGACCTGTGGACCGTGCCGCCGACCATGTACGAGGCAGTCGACATCGAACCCGGCGAGATCCCCGAGGGGCAGTCCCATTTCGGGCGCTACTTCGCCGCCAGCCGATCCCGGATGGAGGAGAACGACCCGCAGGGCTTCGCCCTGATCCGGAAGTTCGTGCCGCCGTACCTGACCTACACGCCGGAGCTGCCGCTCGACTTCAGCGGCACCTTCTCGATGACGTTCGACCCGGATGTGCGCTACACGATGAAGACGCAGCATCTGCGAAACGTTGCGCTGACCGGCAACGGCGACGCGGACCTGCGCGGCAACGCTCACGACAATGTGCTGACCGGCAACGGCGGCGCGAACCGGCTCGAGGGCGGCGGCGGCAACGACACCCTGGACGGCGGCGACGGCGACGACACCGCGGTGTTCAGCGGCCCGGCGGCGGACTACGACGTGACCCAGGACGGCGACAGGGCGACGGTGAGCGACTCCCAGCCCGACCGGGACGGCGTCGACACGCTCCGGGGCATCGAGTCCCTGCAGTTCAGCGACGGAACCGTGCCGTGTGACCCGTGCGCTCGATGACTCGCCCACGGACCGGGTCGCGGCTCGCGCGTTCCGCGCGGCCCGGGCTGGAACAGTAGAGCGACCGGATGGGTTGGATACCGTTGCATGATGCAGGAGCGAAACCCGGATGGCGCGTCCGCGCGCCGGACGCCTACGGCTTCCGACGCCCGGCCGCGGGCGGCGGAACGGCACGGACGTCTCGCGCGGCAGATGCGCTTCCTGGTCGAAGTCGACCAGCTCAAGCAGGTGCTGCGGCGCACGTCGATCGTCGGCAACGAGCGGCTGGAGAACTCCGCGGAGCACTCGTGGCATGTGACCTTGATGGCGCTGGTGTTGTCGGAGCACGCGGCCGCCTCTGGCCTCGATCAGCTCAGGGTGCTGAAGATGCTGATCGTGCACGATCTGGTCGAGATCGACGCCGGCGACACCTTCGTTTACGACCAGGCGGGCCTGGAGGACCAGGAGGAGCGCGAAGAGCGTGCCGCGGAGCGCATCTTCGGCCTGTTGCCGGCCGAGAGCGGCGCCGAGCTGCGCGCGATCTGGGACGAGTTCGAGGCGCGGCAGAGCCCCGAAGCGAAGTTCGCGAGGGCGCTCGACCGCCTGCAGCCGATGGTGCTCAACTACACGAACGGCGGCGGCCCCTGGCAGGAGCACGGCATCCGGGCCGACCAGGTGCGCGACATCAACGGCTGCATCGAGGACGGCGCGCCCGAACTCTGGCGCTACGCCGAGGAACTGATCGAAGACGCCGTCCGGCGCGAACTCCTGGCTCCGTAGCTTCAGGGTCGTCGGTGCGGCAACGCTGCAAGGAGGACGAACCATGAAGACCACTGGGTGCGCCGGCCTGACATCCGACCGCCCGAAGACGGGCGCTCGGACTGTGACGCGGCTGGCGCGGGTACGCGCCAGCCGGGTGCTGGCCGGCATCAGGCGCGCAGCGGCGAAGCGGCGCGCGCGAGTCGTTCTGCCAGCTCTCGTGTGCAGCGCGATCCTGGCTGCCTGCGCCGGCGCGCCCGACGCCGGCGAACCCGCGACCGAGATCGCCTGGGTGAAGAAAGTGATGGTCCACGGCGTGCCGATCTACGCCACGAACACCACCGGCGACGACAAGCTCCTCCACGCGGCGGGCGTCCTCGCCCAGTTCCTCGACAACGACGAGGACGGCGAGATCGACAACCCGAAGGTCCACCAGGCGATGCTGGACACCGGCGGCACGATCGTCATGACCGGCACCCAGCGGGAAGCCGAGTACATGGACTGGGCCAACGCGCCCCGGGGCCAGGGCCTCTACGACGAGGAGACCGAACTCGACGCCCGCGCCCGCGGCGTGTTCGACGCGGCGCTGGAAGAGATCTGGCACATGGTTACGGACAACGGCTACGGCGTGGCCTATCCGCACGTGTTCGGGACCGAACCCGGAACGGCGCTCACCGACGCGATGGACATCGCCCGCGGCGGCGCCTTCGACGGACCGCCGGACGAGTACCCGGAGGGCGCCTGGTACACCTACGACGACGTCACCTGCGACTACGGCTGCATGGCCTCCGAGTACATCTACTGGGTCTACACGTCGATGATCGGGGCGCAGGACCTGCCGGGCCGGCTCGACCGGATCGGTCACGAGTGGCCGCTCAACACGCCGGAGAAGCTCCAGGAAGGAGAACCCGTTCTTTACGAGATCCTGAACGATCCCGAGTACAGGATCCCGATGGTCATCCCGGACGGGAACTACGAGGGCGCGCCGCTCGTGATCGAGCCCTACGAATTCCGCTCTCCCTACGAAGCGGCAAACCGGCAGATCCGGCGCGACAAGTTCGATCTCGTTCTCCCGGAGATCATGAGGGAGCGCGGCGTCGACATGTGGATCCATGTGATGCGGGAGTCGATCGCCGACGACTTCGGTATCGACGAACTCGGCAGCGCCTCCGGCGTCTTCGTGTTCACGGACCGGGGCGGCGACCGGATCGAGCGGGCCATCCTCGGACGCCGCTGGGGCGCCACGCAACGTGGCTGGGGCGAGACGGACTACCGGTACGTCGAAGAGAGCGGCGCCTACGACATCGTCGCGCCCGCGGTCCGGGTCCAGGAGCCGGTGGGCGGCCCGTTGACGGAGTACGACTACCGCTTCGAGGGGCTCAGGGACTTCGTCGCCGAGCGCGACCCGGACGTCATCGCGGTCAACTTCAAGCACGAGCTGGGCCCGTGGCCGACCTACCGGGGCGAGATCGACGGCCTTTCGCACACCGATTATCTGTTGCTTTCCGAAGAACTCGGCGCGATGTACGCGGGCCGGCTGATCTCGTCCGAGTGGCTGATGATGGACTACATCAACCACCAGGTGCCGAGCGAGGTCGAGCTGCTCAGGCGGCTGCGACGCGACGAGCTCTGGCTGTTCGAGGACGCGCTGGAAGCGATCAAGCCTGGCGTCACCAGGGTCGACGAGACCGGACTGACGATCATGCGCCGCATGCGGACCGGCCAGTCGCAGCGCGGTCGCAGCGAGGGTTGGGAGGATGCCGTCGTTCAGGGCGGCGACATCGTCACGAACCCGAGCATCGGCATGTACGCCTACGTGCTGCGCGACGGCGAGACGGAGCCGCCGCCGGAGATTCAGGATCTCTGGGCCGAGTACCTGCGCGTCGAGGCGATCCTCGCGGAGACGATCAAGGCAGGCCTGACGCCGCGCGAGATCATCCGCGACTACGAACGGATGTTCGAGGAAGCCGGCATCGTCGTGCGCGACAACCAGCTCCACATGGTGACGCCGAAGAACGACTTCCCGGCCTACGCCGCCGGCTTCGACACGACGAAGACCCACATTTCCATGGACTCCCATGGACAGACGAAGGGTGCCCGGCCCGCATCGGTCGAGACCTACTTCGGCCCCCGGATCGGCTCCCTGGGCCCGGACTGGTCGAAGGACATCTCGCTCGCGCCGCACCACCACTTCGTCATCGAGTACTTCTTCTACATGCCCTCACCGGCCCCTGAGGGCGAGGACCAATACCTGTTCTGGTGGGCCCACGAGGAAGCGCTCGCCGGCGAGGACGGCATCGAGTACCTCTCGCCGCCGCAGACGGAGCTCATCCTGATCCGGTAGCCCCGTGGGTGCATCTCACACTAGGTGCGCCACGCACTGAGTACGCCACACACTGGGTGCGCCGGCGTCCCCGCCGGCTGCCGCCGGAGGCGGCCGGGAACACGCGCCGGCCGACGGCCGGCTCCGTCACCTACCTCAGGAGCTGCGGTTTTGCACTCACCAGGCGAGCAGCGTCTTCATCCAGCCCGACGTGTTGTGGAAGTCGGACACGGCGCTGCCGGGCGGCACCAGGGCGTCGCAAGCGGCGGCGACCTCCGGATCGAGCGTCATCTCCTGAACCGCGACGAGTTCGTCGACATGCTCGAACCGTCGCGGGCCGATCAGCGGCGCGGTGATCCCCGGCTGGTCCTTGCACCAGAGGATCGCAAGCTGGGCCGGCGTGATGCCGGCCTCGGCCGCGAGCCTGGCGAACTCCACGCCGACGCGGACGGCGCGTTCCGTCACCCGCCGGGCGTAGTACTTGCCGAGCAAGTCGGCGCGCGAGCCTTCCGGGTACTTCGCAGCATCCGAGTACCGGCCGGCGAGGACGCCCATCCCGAGCGGCGCCCAGGCGAGGATGCCGAGGCCGTGCCTGCTGCAAAGCGGGATCAACTCGTTCTCGATCCGGCGGTCGAGCAGGTTGTAGGGCGCCTGCTCGGACGAGAAACGGACATAGCCCTTCAGCTCGCTCGTCATGAGCGCTTCCATCACGCCCCAGGCGGGGTACGTCGAGCAGCCGATGTAGCGGACCTTGCCGGCCCGGACCAGGTCGTCGAAGGCGCGCAGCGTCTCGTCGATGGGGATGCCGAAGTCGGGCCGATGGGTCTGGTAGAGGTCGATGTGGTCCGTCCGCAGCCGGCGCAGCGCCGCGTCGCAGGCGTTCAGGATGCCGGCCCGCGACAGCCCCTGCTCGTTCGGATTGCGTCCGGGAACGTGCTCGACGCGCGCCAGCCCCGTTTCGTCATTGAACTCGCCCGGGTAGACCTTGGTCGAGATCACGACCTCGTCGCGCCGGCCGGTCTCCTTGAGCACGCTGCCGACGATCCGCTCGGCGAGGCCGTCGCCGTAGATGTGCCCGAGGTCGATCAGGTTCACGCCGGCGTCAAGCGTCCGCTCGATAATCCGCCGCGCCTCGTCCTCCGGCGTGACGTCGCCGAAGTTGCTCGTGCCGAGCCCGAGCGGCGAGACCTTGAGGCCGGTGCGGCCCAGGGTGCGGTACTTCATGTCAGGGGGACTCCTCACGTTCGGGTCTTGGGTTCTCGCCGTCGATGGCGTCGCGTTCCCGTCTCGTCTTCGCCAAGCTCAGTCGAATGTCCTTGGCTACTTCCTCCACCTCGCGCGCGACTCGTGGCGCACGTCCTAGTTCCAGTTCCAGCGCCGTCGTCAGCGGAAGAAGCAACTCGGCCGAAGCCGAACCATCGATCAGTTCGAGGATACGGGCCGCGCCGAGCTCCACCGTGGCCTCGGCGAGAGCGCCGAACGTCTCGCTTGGAAGAGAATCCAAGGCCGGCAGCATGTCGAGGGCAGCTGCGAGATCGCTCTCGGCTGACCGGGGAGCGTCCAACAGAGCGGATCGGGCGCGGAGCAGGAAGGCCAGGCAACGGTAGTCGGGGGCGCTTTCGCGGTCGTGAGCCAACAGCTCGCTGGCGATCTCCCGGGCGCTGCCGTACTCCTGGCAGTCCAACTCGAGATGGCCCCGCAGGAGCCGTAACCTGGCTCGCCAATCGGCGGTGCCATCGGCCTGCTCGCCCACCAAGCGCTTCAGGGCGTCGCTGAAGGCTGCTCGTGCAGCGTCTTCGTGACCGAGCTTCCAGAGCAGTAATCCCCTTTTCGTGAAGGTGGCGAGGACGAAGTCATCGGCTTCGGAGAGGTTGCTGTTCTCGAATCGCCGCATCGCTTCGTCAAGAGCGACTAGGGCTTCTCTTGGCCGATCCCAGCGGTAGCCGGTTCCCTCGACATCGGCGAGAGCCACGCCCGGTAGCTGTTCCATCGCCGCTGCGCGAAGGGGGTTCACTTCGCGTCGCGGCTTGGTGGTGGTCTTGACGAACTCGAGCGTCGTCTCCGCCAACTCGAAGCCTGAGTAGTACGACGACATGAATCGGAGAAGGGCCCGAACCGGCCGGTCCGGGCCTCGACGTCGCCGAAGCAGGTAGTAGATGTTGAAGAGCCGTTCCGTCAGATAGAACTGCTTGCGGCGCGCCGAGCCGCCGACGACCCGCACTGCGCCGCGGTCGGACAGGCGCTTGAGTTGTGCGCTGCACTTGTTCGTGTCGAGGCGGGCTCGACCTGCGACCTCCTTCGTCGTCGCCGGTTCCCAGAGTTCGGCGAGGGCCAGGTAGACGCGGCGCTCCTGGGCCGGGAGCGCCTCGATGTGGCTCTTGAAGTACTCGGTGTGGTCATCGATCAGGTCGAGGAGGTGGTCCAGCAGATCCCCCAGGGATCTGCCTGCGCCCATGCGCGCGACGATCGTCAGCAGGCGCGGGCTGCCACCGGTCAGGATCTCCAAGGGCCGGACCTCGTCGCGCGATGGGGACTCGCCGGACTCTGCTTCCCAGAGGACCACGCATTCGTCGGTGGCCAGAGGCGCCAGCGTGTGGACGCGGAGGAGTTCGTAGAGGGCGCTGTCCGGGCTGTCGATCTCCTCGAACCGGCTAGTCGCGCTGGCCAGCAACACGATCCGCGACTCGGTCTGGAGGGTGTGGCGGAGTCTCCAGCCCGCATCGGGATCCGCCATGTCCCGGAACATCATGTTCAGGTTCTCGACGAGGAGGACCAGGCGTTTTCCTTGGTGGTCGGCGTAGTCAAGCAGGGCGCCGAGGCAGCGGTCCGCAAGCGTTCGATCGTCCTGGATCGTTCGGAACTCCGCAAGCGTTCGCGGCAGATCCGGGCTGTATTCCTCGGAAGGCGCCTGATTGGAGATTTGGGACAGGCACTCGAGCCAGAACTCGCCGGCTGTCGAGACTTCGTAGCATTCCTCCGCGAACCGAACGGGCAGGAGACGGCTGGAGAGGTCGGTGTCGCGGCCGATTTTGGCGGCGACACGAAGCAGCAAGGTCGTCTTGCCGCTGCCGCGCGGTCCGATGACAATCTGGTGCTGGTTCGAGTTCCCGGTACATCCGCGGAGGGTTTCGACGATCGACTCGAACTCGTGAATCCGCACACAGAACGACGCCACGAGTTCATCCTCGGTCAGGAATCCCGGATTGAACTTCCGCGTCGCCACGGTCATCCGTTCGTCCCCCTGGAGGGCTCGCGTTCAGCGATCGGTACGAAATGCCGGGCGTGGCGGGCTCGCCACCAATCTTCGACCAAGCCAGATACGAACCGATGACCGTCTGCCGACGGCCCAAGATACCCGTCGTGCTCAAGGACGTGGAGCACATGCTGGATGGAGGTGGTCCCTGCGTAGTCGGCGTTGTACCGGGCGACGGCGTCGCCGGTAAGCAGGCCGTCGTTCGTCGCGGCCTCGGTCAGAAGTTCGAGTGCTGCCTTGTAGCCCTCCGGGTCCAGGGCCAGCTTCAGCCGGCTCTCGTAGTGGTCAAGGTCCGTTTGACCGCGAACGCCAAGCAGCTCCTGCTCGTACACGTGAGCCACGTCGTCGAGCGAGGCAGTACGGCGACTCTGGCGGCGCAGGTGCTCGTGCAGGTGGTCGAAGAACTGCTGCACGTGGTGTGGAACGAGACAGCGCAAGCGGCGGCACATCGCGACTCGAACATCCGGCGAGAGGTCGAGGTCGTACGTCTCCGCCAGCTCGGCGAGGCAGGCGGTCGCCGTTTTCTGGTTCCAGGGCCTGAGATCGAAGGGGGCGTAGATGTTGGCCTGGGCCGTCAGCCCGACTTGATGGAGGACAGGTTGCAAGCCGACGCTGCCGGAGAGGATCAGATGGATCTTCCCTCGGTGGGTCTGGCCGCTTTTTCGGAGCCAACTCAGGAACTCCTCCGCCAACTTGGCTCGCTCCGCGTCGACTTTGTGGTCCCTATCTCTGAGCAGGCGGTTGACGAGTATCGGCAGTTCGTCGATGGCGAGTGCGACTGGCTTGTCGCTCCCCGCCAGAGCCTGGAAGATCTGGTCGCCCTTGAGCCGCCAGTCGCCCGGGTTCATCCCCGCTCGTAGCTTGATCTTCGCTTCGGAGACCGAGAGCTCATCGACGTACTCGCCAAGGCCTCGCAGACTGTTGGCGAAGGCGTTCTTGATGGCCAGCCACGCCCCGCTGACAGATTTCGACTGGACTGCGATCTCCGCAACGGCGTCCTCCGGACCGTTGGCGGCTTCCAGGTCGACGAAGACCGTCTCGCACACCTCCTTTTCCGCCAGACGGCGCAGTAGCTCCCGAACGAGGCTCGTCTTGCCCATCCGCCGCTGAGCCGTCAGAAGTGTGTGCGTTCCGTCCTCGACCCGCTCCTTGAGCGCCTCAAGCTCCGTCTCACGATCGAAGAACCGGTCGCCGTCGACCCAGTTGGAACCCGCCTTTCTCAGTGCCATGCGCCCTTCTCCTCTTCCGGGGCGGTCTACCAACGATCTTGTTGGCAACAGGATTGTTGGCAAAACGGGGCGGGTTGTCAAGCTCTGCTCGGCGAGCCGCTGGATCGAGCGGAGCCCCGGAACCCGGTCAAGCCGGAGCGGGCGCGGTCGCTCGCCTACATCCGGCCCGCGAGCTGCAGCGCCGGATCGAAGACGCGGTTCGGCACGTCGTCTTCACCCAGGAGGAACCGGATCTCGTCGTCGTAGCCGGTCATCTCCCAGCGGATCAGGGAGATCGGGATGATGCCGCCGGCCAGGAACTCGTCGATGAAGTCGCGGAGCACGAACTGGTCGCCGAGTTGCATCGCGCGCTCGCGGAAGAGCTTCATGAAGTGGGCCTTGCCGACGACGACCCCGGTATGGAAGCCGGGGAAGCGGAGGTTGGACTCCATCTCGTACCAGACCATGCGCTCGTCTTCCTGGGTCCAGCCCTTGGACATCAGGGCGGCGCAGAGCGCCCGCGACTCGTCGAAGTCGATCAGGTTCGCGTGCATGGCGAGGTCGGGGAGCGCCAGGCTCATGTGGGAGATGTTCATCAGGTACTCGACTTCGCGGCCGCGGCGCGGCCGTTCGTCGAGGACGCCGGCCTGCATCGTGAGTTCCTCCAGGGCGACCGCCCAGCCCTCCATCCGCATCCACTCCATGTTGAAGCGGCGGTCGGCCCCGCGGATCGGTCGGTCGTCGCGCTGGCGGCGCTGATCGTCGAGCATGTGGCCGACGTACTCGTGGGTCTCGCCGGGCAGGATCTCGCGCTCGCGCGCCTTGTGGTCGATACTCGTGTCGGACGGCAACGGCTCGGGCGGCTCGTCGGGGTCGCTGTAGTCGGTCGGGTCGACCCAGTCCGGCACGGTCATGACTTCGCCGTCGCGCAGGAAGTCGACCACGTAGGCGAGCGCCTCGTGCAGATTGTCGGCGTACTTCTCGGGCGTGTCGGCGATCTCGAACGGCGGCAGGTCGCGGTTGCGGTGCTCCTCCAGCGCCAGGAAGGTGACCAGCCGGTTGTACTCCTGCTCGACGATCGTCCGGCTCTCCTCCCAGCCGTAGGGCGAGAGGTGGACGTTGCGCAGCCACCAGTCGTAGTTCTCCTTGCCGATGCCGGCAACGCCGCTCCAGGACGGCTTGTTCTCCTCGACCCAGGCCCCGAAGGCGAGCACTGCATCGCGGGCCGCCTCGGCGTCGGCGACGAGCTCCGGATGATGCTCGGCGAGCTGCTCCGCGATCTCGTCGTAGATGCGCGCTTCGCGGGGAGCGGCCCAGATCGCGATCGTGCCGAGATCGGGAACGGCCTCGGTCAGGTTGGACTTTGCCTGCTCGTAGACCTTCGGCACCGCCTGGAGCGTCGTCCGGTAGTCCTCCATCTCGGCGTCGTCGAACGGCGGTTCGCCGCGGAACAGCGACCGGAACCCCGACATGGCGGGCCCGGCGCCCCCCTGGGACATGAGGTAGAACGCGGGGTCGCGTGACCAGGGCCGCGTGACGCGGTGGTGGAAGTCGAGCCCGTTCATCTCGGCCCGGACCAGGTGGTGGTCGATCTGCTCGGAGACGGTCCATTCGGAAATGTCGAAGGCGCCGAGCCGGCTCTTGTAGTCCTCGAGTTCCTGGCGCTGCTGCTCCATCGCGGTGGCCGTGTAGTCCGGCACCCCGTCGACGATCACCGGCTCCTGGAAGACGCGGAAGTCCTCGAAGAGCTGGAGCAGATCGGCGTGGGTGCCGGGTGCGGTCTCTTCAGCGGCTGGCGGCGCGGGGGCGCAGGCTGCCACCAGCGCTGCGGAAGTGAGGAGTGCTGTGGTCAGGCGCATGGTGTCCCCTTGGTTGGAACAGTAGATCGGCGATTGGTTGCCGTCCAGCGCGGCTGGATCTCGCTCCCACGCAGACAACGACGAGAGCTGTCCCGATGGACGAGTAGTGGTGGGCCTGTGCTCGGCCAAGCGACCGCCCTCGGACATCGCCTTTGGGACGTCATCGACTCCGCCGACGGTCCTACTCGTGTGGCTGGAGGGGGCACCGGGGGTGTCGGCCAAACAGATGCGCGGTCGCTCGGCACTCCTATCTGGAACTGCAGCCTCGGCCGAGCTCCCACCAAACGCGCCGAATCGAAGGCCCCGCCAAGCACAGGTGCTACCGGCCACGGACAAGCTAAGTTACGCGATTCGCTCCCCGGGGTTGTACTACCGAGCCGCCGTCTCCCGGCTCCTCGTCCGAATCCGACGATTCCATCTCTAACGGCACCCGCAAGAGCTGGTCCTTCAAGAGCTTCACCGTCTCCGGCGCGACCGCTGAGGTTCGAGCGCGCGCCTGCCACTCCGCTACCGAATCGTAGACGCAGTGCCGCAAGTAGTCCCTGACGCTTTCGGCCGGACCGAGCTGCGTGCTCCAGTACGGATGATTCGTGTTCACGACAACCGTAATCTCGTCCGCCCTGGTCGAGTCGCTGACGACGTAGGGGTCGTTAGGGGACGTGCCCTCCAAAAAGATCCTCCAAGCGATCTGAGGCGTTCCCGCAATGATCCCCTTGAGCGTCGGCGTCTGCGTAGTCACGACCGACTCGATGATCTTCTCATTGCTCGCGTCGATCGTCTCCGGAGGTGGAATGACCCGGATGTTGATCTGGTCGACCATCTCGGGCGACTTGAGCTCCCTCTCAAGGTCGTCGAGCGCGGTCCTCACGTCTACGTCGCTCGGACCACGTTCGTCATCCTTGGCCTTTCGTCGCACTCTGGCAAAGTCCCGATAGTCGCCACAGCATTCCCGTAGCTGCGCCTCAACCTCCTCTTCTTGGCCTCCTTGCCATAGGATGTCGTCCTTTGTGTGACTGACTTCGAAGCCGTCAAGGTGAATCTCGCCGACCAACCTCTGGTTCACTAAGTCATTTGACCCCTGAAGCTGGCCGTAGAGAGTCGAGGGGCGCCAAGCGTCCGGCCAGCCTCGCACTACACGATCCGCCTGCAAGATGGAGAAGCCGGCGTCCGCCCGACTGCCTCTGTCCAGGATCCCTACCCATCCCTTCACTTCCTTGCCGTCAACCTCGAAGTCGAAGCACTTGTGGTACTTCTTCCCATCGCGACTGACCAGAAGCCGGGACTCCATCGACTCCCATTGAAGGACTTGGTCCCGCCAACGTAGACTCAAAACACCGGCGCGCAAGTCGGATCGGTACATGGAGCGGAGAAAGTCGCCGATCTTTCCCAAGGTCCGTCCGTGAAAGGCCCTGTTCATCTCTACAATTTCGACGATCGTGTAGTGCTCGCCGGCCGCCTTCTCCTTGCGCGAGTAGACTAGGGAGCCTTCCTCTTCCCTAGCTACCTTCTCGACATCGACGCTGACCGAATGCTCCACTTCGTCGCCTAGCTTCTTCGTGGTAACGGTCCACTTGTTGCCAAGCCAGCATGCCGCGGTCTTCATTCCCATCCCGTACTTTGAACGTCCAGACGTGTTGGCAGGCGGGCGCGCGACATGGAGGGCACGCTGCAGATCCTCGAAGGACATTCCCATCGCGTTGTCTGCGACGGAACCTGTCAACGAGTTTGACACAGGGGCTTCTCGGATTTACTGAGCCATCTCCGATGCTTCGGGGCTCGGCTTGTTGATCCAGACGGCCTGAGGCAGGGGTTGGTGCATCGGCTCGCCGCCGACGAATCGTTCCGGGTGGCGTCTCCAGGCGGCGCCCAGCGCTCGCTGGCGCTGTTCGATCGCGGCTTGGGCCCGGCCGTAGTGGACGGTCTCCGGAGTCAGCATGGCGATGCCGGCATGCCGGTGCTCGGTGTTGTACCAGGGGAAGAAGGACCTGCAGTAGCCGGTCGCCGCGTCCTGGTCGGGGAAGCGGTCGGGAAAGCCGGGGTGGTACTTCAGGGTCTTGAACTGGGCTTCGGAGAAGGGGTTGTCGTCGCTGACGCGAGGTCGGCCCAGGGATCGGTTCACGCCGAGGCGGGCGAGCAGTTGGGCGGTACCCTGGCTGGTCATGGGCGCGCCCCGGTCGGAGTGCAGGGTGAGCACCGAGGGTTTCACGCCGTGCTTGAGGCAGGTCTCCTCGATGAGCCTCTGGGCGAGCGCGGCATTCTCGCGGTCGGCAACCATCCAGCCGACCGCGTAGCGGCTGAAAAGGTCGAGCAGGACGTAGAGGTAGTAGTAGCTCCAGGGCCGCGGGCCGAGCAGCCTGGTGATGTCCCACGACCACACCTGGTTGGGCGCGGTGGCGACCAACTCCGGCTTGGCGTAGGGCGGGTGGACCCGCTGGTTGCGACGGTCCTTCACCTCCCCGTTCGCGCTCAGGATGCGGTACATCGTGCGTTCCGAGCACAGGTACCGGCCCTCGTCCAGCAGCGTCGCTACCACCTCCGCCGGCGAGCGATCCACGAACCGGGGAGACGCGAGCGTCGCCTGGACCCGCTCCCGCTCGATCTCGCTCAGCGCCCGGGCGGGCGCGGGTCGGGGCAGCTGGCGCCCGGGAGCGGGCCTCGCCCTACGGTAGAACGTCGATCGCGACACGCCCAGCGCCCGGCACGCCGGCGCGACGCCGACCTTGCTTGCCAGGGACCGGGCCGCCATCAGCAGTCCTTCCCGTCTTCGAGGCTGAATCCCAGCAGCCCTGCAACTTTTCCCTGCACGTCCAGGATCGTGTGGGCGGCGGCGAGCTCCCTCTCCAGCCGCTTCACCTTCGGCGCCAGAGGGTTGGCCTCGGTCGGCTTGCGGCCCCGCTTCTTCGGCCGCAGACCGGAAAGCGCGCCCTCGCGCCGCGCCTTGCGCCAGTTGGCCAGGTGCGAGCTGTACAGACCCTCTCGCCGAAGCAGCCGGCCCACTTCGCCGCGGTCCGTGCATCGGTCCGCCTCCTCCAGAATCCGAAGCCGGTACTCCGCCGTGAACTGCCGTCTGGTCGGCTTCGCCACGACCTCCGGGTCGGGAACACCCCCCGCGGGCGACGCGCCGGCCCCGGGGGCCTCGTCGCTCCGCTCCTCACCCCCCGGGGCCGGGAGCTCCGGGCCACCCCAACGTCTCTGCTCTCGTCTCGCCATCGATCCTCCTTGCCAACGTGTGCCCTCCACTATTCAACGGGATGCCCGCTGTGTCACGTACGTTGGCAGAGAGGGCGACCCGAAGTAGGCCCGCGTTTCTGTCATAGACGATACTGACCGTGAGAGGTTCAGAGGTGTCCTCTCTCGTCTGACCGTCCAAAGCAGGTCGATTGTCGAAGTAGGACTGAGTGGAGTTGTCAACGAACTCCGCGATCGCGTGCCATGGCGAATAGGCCAATCGCCTATAGGAGGTGATGGCTTCTGGGCCAATGATCAACTGGATTGGCATTCGTTTCCTCTCTATCGTACGGGTCGCCGACCGTGGCCTAGCCCTCGCGGATGAGCAGCGTCTGGTCGCCTTGCCGCACGATCTCGTATCGGCGACCGGGTAACAGGCTATGGTCCCTACGCGCGTGCAAGTAGATCTGGTGGCCTGTGTCGGTCCGCACCCACTCGGACGCACGGCCGTTGTGGTAAAGAAGCACTGTCTCTCCTAGCCCCACAGCCAGCTTCGCCGGTGCGTGGATGCGGAGGAGACGATGAATGAGCGGCTCACACTCACAGGTTGTGACGACCTCGTCGTCATCGGATGGGTACTCACCGTTGACCCTCAGGAGATAGCGGTTCAGCCTTGACCGGAACATCTGGCAGACTAGCACCCGGACCCCAAAGGGTGCAAGGGTGGCCGTCCATCCGATGACAGGAGCGTTCACTATAACCAGGACTCGTGGCTGGTCACCCTTGAACATCTCCGATACCCTTCGGATGTCCAAGTGCCGGTTGCGCCTACAAAGGTAGTGGGCCTCGCGAGAACCGTAGATCGCTCTCGAGAGAGTCCGGACCTGCGGAAGCACATGACGGTGTAGCGAGTGGTGAGCGAGCTCCACCTCCACAACCCACCAGCTTCCGTAGTTCTCGTGAATCAGTGCGAAGTCGGCCTTCCGCACGTCCCGATCCTCTGCCGAAACAACGGGAGTCTTGAACTCGACCCAGCGATAGTTGGCGAATAGGTTCGGAGCCTCCTGCCCGAGCACCTTCTCGAACTCACCCTCGTAGTGACCCCGACTGGCGATCTCTTCGAACCACTCGCCTTCATGAAGAATGCGCGCCATTCCGTCCCTCACCATCGGGAAGACGTTCGGCCACCGACCAAGTGACTCCAGCTACGCCCTCCAGTTCCGCTGCTTCAGTCTCTAGGCGCGCTCTTTCGTGCTTAGTTGCAAAGAGCGTGTACACGAGCGCGTCCTTCTTTCCCCTGGCGGGCCTCAGCACTCGGCCCAGCCGCTGGATTCGCTGCCGTCGGCTTGCCGTAGAACTGGCGATCACGGCTACAACAGCCTCGGGGACGTTCATGCCTTCATCGAGCGCGCGACAAGCTACAAGGACGTCGAAAACGCCCCTCCGAAACAACCGCAGATTGTCGCGGCGGACGTTCGGTGCGATCCTCGAGTGGTAGAGAGTCACGCTGTGATTCCGGGCCTTAAGCACGCTTGCTAGCGCGTCAGCGTTACCGACGCGCTCGTGGAAGACAATTGCGCGTGCTCCCCGGTGTGCATCGACCAGCTTGGCGGCGACTGGTACACGCATCGTCGCCGTCGCGGAAACCGCCGCCCGCATTTGAAGGGCTCGTCGTAGCGCCTCGTCTACAGCAACGTCTCCATTCTCGTTGGCCCTCCTGCGCGCCAGTCGCGCCACTCGGCCCGTCAGCCGGTCGTACTCGTCCCGTTCGTGTGGGAGGAGTTGCACCTGTACGTTCACGAGGCTAAACGGGGCGACCACGCCGTCGATGTAGGCCTGTTCGTAGCCGTAATCGAAGATCAAGGGCCCCAAGGCCGGCAAGACCCGTTCTTCGAAGCCGGAGTCGTACTCCCGTTTCGGTGTGGCAGAGAGCCCAAGTGCTGCTGCGAACGTTCCCTTCAGGGCTTTGGCGTTCTCAGGGCTGCCGGCGCGATGACACTCGTCGACGACGAGAAAAGCCGGTTCGCGAGTCTGAAGGCGCTCAAGAAGCCGGCGAGCGCTGTTGATTACGAGCACATTGACCGTACGGGCGGCCTTCATTCTCTCCTGACTTGAAAAACACGCTATCTCGTCTGCGGGAACACCGAGCTCCTCTTGGAGGCTCACGCACCATTGGTCGACGAGGGTCAGCGTCGGGACCAGAACAAAGATCTGCCCAGCCGGGTACTTCTTCCGAAAGCTCTCCATACACAAGAAGGCAAATATGGTCTTACCGCCGCCGGTGACCACGCTTACGACACCGCGCATAGCCGGCCGCCACCGCTCCAAGGCCCGACGCTGCCACCGTCGAGGAGGTATCCTCAGCGACCAGTCCGGGGAGCCGAGATTACCGCTCCGAGGTTTCGCCATCGAGTTCCTCGAACCGCCCGCGAGAGCCGGCGACATATGGTTCGTTCGGCTCGATCGCAAGCCAGCGGCGCCCCAACTGCTCGGCGACCGCTCCCGTCGTGTTACTGCCGGCGAACGGGTCTAACACGAGCATTCCCGGTTCGGTTAGGAACTTTACAAAGAAGTCCGCCAGTCCGGAGGGCATTCGCGCAGGATGAGGCCGTAGTTCGTTCGCTCTGCAGTATCTCAGATAGGCGGAGCTAGACTTGGTGTTTGCGAACGTCAAGACGTTAGAAGGAATGGCTCCCATGTTGTCCTTGAGGAATGAGGTGGAGCCGATATGGTGTTCCGACGGACGTTCTCCTGTGTTGTAACGTCTGCGAGCAAGTAGTCGGCGCATGGAGTCGCTGTACTCTGTCAGCACTTGGCGGTTGCTTGCGTGCGGCCGGTCAGTCTTTGCCATCCACCAGAGATGGGTGAACGCGTCCTTTACGCGAATCCTCTCGACGTTGACCCATTGGGCTGGACTCGGAAGTCGCGCTGGGTTGTGCCACACGAACTGCTGGCACAAGGTGAGTCTACCCTCAGCCAAGAAAGCGAGGAGAGCCCTTAAGGCCAAAGTGGACATCACGGGTCGGCCCGGCTCCCATGCGTTGCCGAGTTCAAGTACAATCGAGCCCCGGGGCTTTAGCATTTTCCTGAAGAGGGCCGCGAAGTTCGCCAACCAGTGGACGTACGCTTCTCCTTGTTCGTTGCCGTACCGCTTCTTCCGGTTGAGAGGGAAAGGGGGAGAAGTGAAGATGAGGTCGACGCCATGGCGAAGATCATCGGCATAGGCACCGGAAGTCAAGACATCCTCAGCTCTTCCGACAACGATGCGCCCTAGGTCGGTGCCGTAGGCCACCGGCGGGACACTGGTCACGGGATTTGCCAGAGGTTCAGGCGTGGTCGGACTCATCGGCGATCAGGCCGCGCTGTTGTATTGGTGGGCTCGCGGTGCGACTGCTTTCGGCGACTTGGGACGGTCTGCTTCCTGTTTCGGGCGGAGTTGGACGCGAGCGGCCGCTCGGGGCCGCTGTGACCGAGGTTTGGAGACTGAGTCCGAGGCCTTCTCGGGTGCTTCTCGGCAGGTAGTCGGGGCGAGAGGCGCCTCGCCTTGAGCCCGGAGACGGTCGGTGCCGAGCGGGCTATGGCGTACAAGGGGTGACGGTAGGGGATCATTGGTCGTGGACCAAGCGGTTCGGGGGCGCTTGGGGCTTCCTGCTGGCCTCGGACGATTGTATTGGAGGGACGAGGCACGGGCCGAGGTCGTCCTTAGGGATGGCCACTACGAGTTGCACGAAGATCGCCGGATCGCGGAGGTGGAAGCATGTACAAAGCCGGGGTGAGCGGCAGCTGAGGATCGTCGGGAGCTCAAGACTGGGAAGCCGGCCGGTCAGGGGATGTTGACCAGTGTGTAGTACGCCTCCGGGTGAAGCAGCGGCTCGCCGGCGCCGCTACGGACTCCGTCGAGATGCAGTTCGTGGACGTAGCCCGCGCGCAGCGGCTCGACGGTCAGGCGGACGCTCATTCCGTCCTCGGCCACGCCGGCCGAGCGAACGGCGACCTCCAGCTTGTCCTCCTCGGGTCCGCCGTAGTTCTCGCTCAGCCGGTACGTGTAGCTCTCCATCCGGTAGGACGCCGTGTCGCCGGCTGCTTCCGGGTCGACCGGCGCGGTGAAGGTCAGTTCGAACCCGTCCGGCCGCGCCCGCATCTCGCGGATCTCGAACGGTGTGTCGCCGGTCCAGACGAGCCGCTGGAGACCGTGCGACTTCGGACCGATGCTGCCCCAGCCGCGCTCGGACAGGCCGGCGAAGAGCGAGCCGTCGTCCGCGAACGCCAGGCGGATCACGCCGCTGTCGAGGCCGCGCCGGAAGTTGAACGCGGCGCCCTGCCAGTGGCCGCCGACCTTCTCCAGGAACACCCGCATGACCATCGCGTGGTGCTGGTCGCCGACGAAGACCTGGCCGGCGAACGGTCCGAACCCGCCGCCGGTCGTGTCCCACCTGAGGCCGGACGGCGACTGGCCCATCTTCACGTAAGGGAACCAGACGGAAGGCATGCGGAAGTTGGGGATGAGCTCGGGCAGGTCCTTCATGAACGTCCCGCCTTCGGGCTGGCCGTCGGGCGGCGGCTCGACCAGCGACCCGGGGCGCCGGGTCGAACTCATGCCGTGCGGATGGCCGTGGAAGTCCCCGACCTCGATCAGCGAGAGCTTCGAGGCGTTGTTCCACTCGCCCTGGTTGTCGGTGTAGAAGACCTCGCCCCAGGGGCTGACCTCGATCCCGGCGGGCGAGCGCAGGCCCGCGGCGACGAACTCGGTGTCGCCGGTCGCGGGATCGACCCGCACCGCCCAGCCGCGCCAGTCCACGGGTCCGTACGGCTCGGCGCCGAACGGAATGTTGAGCGTCAGCCAGAGCTTGCCGTCCGGCGCCAGCCGCGGTCCGAAGACGTACTCGTGGTAGTCGCCGCTGGTCTCCCAGGCGTCGGACACGGTCTCGAAGACGTCGGCCCGGTCGTCGACGTCGGTGTCCCTGATCCGGGTCAGTTCGCCGCGCTGCGAGGTGTAGATCCAGCCGTCGAGTTCGAGCAGACCGAGCGGCTGTCCGAGCCCGAAGGCGTACTGCTTGAAGACGGGCGCCGGCGGATCGCCGAAGGCGTTCTCGACGATGAAGATCTCGCCGCGCCGGGTCGCCGCCATGATCCGGCCGTCCTGGAGTTGCAGCAGGCCGCCGACCTCCATCGACATGCCTTCGGGAAGCGGCATCGTCAGGACGCGGTAGTACCGCTCCTCGGCGGCGGTCTGCGAACCGAGCGCCTCCCGCTGGCTGGCGAGGAGCGCCTTCTCCATGTCTCGCCGGTCTTCCTCTTCGGGCGGTTCCTGGGCGACCGCCGGCAGCGGGAGCAGCGCCGCGAGCAGCGCGGTGGCGGCGGCCTGCCCGACGCTCGTTCGTTGGCAACGAGGGAACATCACCAGGACAGGATCACATCCAGTTCGAGGGCGCCGTGCGGTTCAAGCTCGATCCGTTGCAGGAGTTGCCGGACGCCCTGGGAGTCGCGGAGGAGCGGCGTGAGATCCTCTTCGGAAACGAGCGAGACCTCGAGCGTGCCGTCGACGGTCCAGGCGCCCGCCGGACCCGGCGCGATCTCCGCGCCCTCGGCGAGCAGCAGGAAGAGCGGTCGCGGCGAGGCGCCCGCGGCGAGCCGGAAACGCCGCACCAGGTCGGCGCCGCCGGCGCCGGGCAGGGGCGTCGGCGTTTCCTCGATGACGACGTCTCCGAGGCGATAGCGGAGGGAGGGGCGCCCCAGATCGTCCAGGCGGTAGCCGAGGAAGCGGCCGCCGACGTTGCGGTCGTAGCGGCTCGTCGCCGGCCAGGGGCTGTCGACGTCGTCCAGATCGGCGAAGGCCGGACCCGCCGGCAGGTTGAGAACGTCCGTGCCGTACGGGCCGAAGAACTGCCCGGCTCTTCCCTGCCAGGTTCCCTTCGCGTCGAAGAAGGCGCCGCGCCAGACCTTCGCCAGGCGGACCGCGTTGGCGTCGAAAGCGGCGTGGACGTTCTCCGGGTAGCCGATCGCGATCGCCCTGGGGCCGACGTCGATCATGTGCGTGCGGAAGACGAGCGGCCGCTCCTCCGGGATCAACACGAGTTCGGAACCGATGTCCGTGCCTTCCGGCGCCGGCATCGAGGCGCCGAGCGACAGGAAGCTCCAGAGCGCCTCGATCTGGCCTCCGGTCGTGCCGCCGCCGAGGTCCGGGAAGTTCGCCTCGCCCTCGGGCCAGTAGGCGGGCATCCTCGTTCCCGGCCGGATCGCGGCCGGATCGCGCAGGAACCGCTCGACCCACCCGGGCCGCAGCCGGTCGTAGGCGGTCGCCAGGTCGATCGTGGAGATCCCGGGCGCCGGGTTCACGTGGACATCGTGGCAGGTGACGCAGCCCATTCCGCCGGTGCCGATCAGCTCGCGGCCGTCGTTCGCGGCGGTGGCGGTGACGGCCGGTTCGTCGAGGTCGCCGGCGGAGGCGTCGACGGCTTCCAGCGCCGCCGCCAGCCGCTCGGCCGCGGCGGCGGGGATGCCGGGCATCCGGACCTCCATGAAGTCGCGCCGGACGTGGAGGCGGTCGCCGGCGAGGATCGAACGCAGCGCGCGGGGCTTCAGCTTGCCGCCGGCGCCGTCGAGCGGCGGCGGCAGCCGTCCCTCGTCGCCCAGGTCCTGGTTGCCGACGACCCGGAAGTAGGCGGCGCGGACGGCGTCCGGCCCGCCGACCTCGACGCCGCCGACCCGGCGCCGGTGACACGCGAAGCAGTTGAAGCTGGCCATCGCGTGGACGATCTCAGCCTCCGGCGGGCGTTCGCCCGGGAGCGCGGAGCGCCCTGGCGGCGACGGCGGCCGTGCTGCGCTCCGCTCCGAAAGCGCCGCGAGCGCGGCCCGGAGTGCCCGCCTCTGGTGGCCGGCCAGCCGGTACCGCGGCGACGTGTCCGCCGCGTGCATGGCGGGTTGCGCAAGCGCCTTGTCCGGGTCGAGCGCGGCGAGCGCCGGCGCCTTCACGCGGGACACGGAGTAGGAGCGGCCGCGCTCCGGATCGACGCCGGGCGACACGTGGCAGGAGGAGCACCCGTAGCGGGCGAACAGGGCGCTTCCGTCCTCCTCGTACCGTCGGCCGCCCGCCGCCGGTCCGCCCGCCGGCCGCAGGCGAACGCTCTCGTGGCTGGTCAGTTCGTGAAGCGGCACGGGCGTCGGCAGGCCTCCTCCCGCGACGCTCACGTCGACGAACGGCCGCCCGGCGCCGCCGCGGATGGACCGGGTCACTTCGACCGGATGGTCGCCGGCCGCGAGGTCGAGCGTCGTCTCCGCCCGGCGCCGGCTGAACGGCGGTTTCGAGGCGACGGCTTCGGCGCCCACCCGGAGCGAGGCGGCCGCCCGGCGGTCGGAGGCGAGGGTGAACGTGTAGCGGCCGGCCGCGGGCAGGCTCAGCAGGCCGCTGAAGCGGTAGGCGTGGTCGCCGTTGCCCGTCGCGACCGGCAGATCGAGCGACAGGGTGCCGGTCCGGCCGACGGCGGCCGGACGCGGTTCGCCGGGGGCCGGCGCCGGGCGGTCGAAGAAGCCGGCCGCGTCGTCGTCTTCTTCCCGATCGGGGAAGTACTCGAACTCGAAGCCGCGGCGGCGCTCGGCGACGAGCGGCGCCTGCCCGCGCAGCAGGTAGACGGCGATGTCCTCCGCCTCTTCGCGGGCCAGGTGGAGGGGCGGCATCCGGCCCGCCGGCCTCGCGGCGTGAGGGTCGAGCAGGAACTCGGCGAGCGCCGCGACGGACGTCTTGGCCTCCAGGTCGGGCAACGGGACGGACGGGATGGCCGGCGGGTCGCCGTCGCCATCGCCATCGCCTCCCGGCGAGTGGCAGGCCACGCAGCCGACCGAACGAAAGAGCCTCCGCCCCCGCTCGACGGTGGCCTGGAAACGGTGGACGGGGAAGTCTCCCAGGACTTCCCCGGCAACCGGCATGTCCGCCGTTCCGCCGCGCTGCCCGGGACTCTCGGAGTTCGCCCACCTCGACGCGCGGTGAGCGAGGTAGCCGACGAGCGTGCGCACTGCGTCTTCCCGGTCGTCCGGCTCGAGGGAGTGGAGAACTTCGGGCATCGCCGAGCCCGGTTTCCGCGCGTGGGGCGCCGTCAGGTAGTCCGTCAGCCACTGCCTGGTGGCGCGTACGGCGATCCGGTCCAGGTTCGGCGCGGTGCGCACGGGGATCCGCCGCACCATTGCCGGGGTCGGCTCGTGGCATGAGAGACAGTTCAGTTCGCCGAGCAGAAGCTCGCCCAGGGCGGCCTCGTCCGCGGCGCCGGCCAGGCGGAGGTGCTCGTAGCCGGGGACGACGGGCGCTGCCGGATTTGCGGCGCCGGTCTGCGCCTGCAGCGGCCCGGACGCCGCCGTCGCAATCACGAGGAGGAGCGGCGCAGTTCGGAAGATCGCGCTGGAGCCGCGGCACTGCATTCAGTCGGTGCGAATCACACTACATGAGCCTCCGCCTTGGCGCGGGCGGGTCGGAAGACCCGCGCACCCAGAGATACGTCGATGACGGGGCGCTGCTCCATTCTGCAGGCCGTTCGCTTCGACGGCGTTAGGATCGATCCATGAACGGCTCGGCCCGAGCCTTGGGTGTGTGCGTTCGATCGATCGCGGCCGCCCTCCTGCCCGTGGCCCTTCTGGCTTGCGCCGCCGCTCCTGACGAGCCTCCCGCGTCTCCGGCGGAAGAGGCCATCCCTCACCCGGAGCTCGCGGAACTCGACCCGCCTCTCGCCCGTGAGATCGAGGCCCGGCGCGCGGAGCTCGAGGGTCTGCTCGCGGGAGACGTCAGCGCCGCCGAGAAGGCCCAGGCCCTCGGCGAACTGGGCCGGCTTTACCAGGCCCACCGCCTGCTGGAACCGGCGCTCGCGTGCTACCGGCAGGCGCACGCGCTGGATCCCGAGTCGTTCGCCTGGGCCTACTACCTCGGCGTTCAGGCGGCCGGCGCCGGCGACATCGAGACCGCCCGCCCGGCGTTCCGCCACGCCCTCGAGCTTCGAGCCGGCGACGCGCCGGCCCTTGTCCGGCTCGCCGACCTCGAGCTGGAACATGGCCGGATCGACGAGGCCGAGCTCCTCTACGTCCGGGCGGCCGCCGTGGACGACTCGGCCGCCGTGGCCTACGGGATGGGCCGGGTCGCCGAGGAGCGAGGCTCGTACGCGGAGGCCATCGGGCAGTTCCAGCGCGCGCTGGCGCTCCAGCCGCGCGCTGCCGTCGTCCACTACCACCTCGGTCAGGCCTACCGGGAGCTGGGCGAGTTCGACCGGGCCGAGGAAGCGCTGGCGCGGAGCGGACCGAACCGGGTCGCCATGGCCGACCCGCTGATGCACGAGTTGACGACGCTCGCCATCGGCGCCCTGCCCCACCTGGACCGGGGCCACGCCGCCGCCCGCGAGGGCCGCATGGCCGATGCGGAGACCGCCTACCGGCAGGCGGTGGCGGCCGACGCAACGAACGTGCGCGCGCACGAGAGTCTGGCGACGCTGCTGGCGCGCCGCGGCGACGCGGAGGGGGCGATCGAGCACTTCGGCGTCGCGGTCCGGCTGGCGCCGGAGAACGCGCGCGCGCACTCGGACCTCGGCGTGCTCCTGAGTGAACTGGGGCGCAACGGTCGGGCGCTGGAGCATCTCGGCCGGGCGGTCGAACTCGAGCCGGGGCTGGTGGGGGCGCTGGCGACGCTCGGCCACGTTCAGACTCGGATGGGCCGGCTCGACGAGGCGGAGGCAACCTACCGCCAGGTTCTGGAGAGCGATGCGGCGAACGCCGATGCCCGGCTCGGGCTCGGGGCCGTGCTGGCGCAGACCGGCGACTTCGAACAGGCCGTCGTTGAATTGCAGGCGGCCCTGCGGCAGGTCCCCGAAGATGGGCAGACGCCCCGCGTCCACTTTGGCCTGGCCGAGGCCCTGGTGCGCACCGGCCGGCTCGAGGACGCGCTGCCGCACTATGCTCGGGTTCGCGAAATCGACCCCACCCAGAGCCTCGCCTGGCTGCGCGAGTCGACCGTGCTGATGGGTCTGGGGCGTTTCGCGGAGGCCAAGGCGACGCTCGAGGCGCGCCTGCGAGTCGACTCGACGGACGGCCGGGCCGCCCACTCCCTGGCGAGACTGCTCGCCGGCGCGCCGGACCCGGCTCTCCGCGACGGTCCGCGGGCCATGACCATCGCCGGCGCCCTCCTCCAGGCCGACGACGCCGCGCCGAACGCCGAGACCGCCGCGATGGCGTTGGCCGAGGTGGGTCGCTTCGAGGAGGCGGTCAGCGTCCAGCGCACCCTCGTCGAGGAGGCGCGCCGGCAAGGTCGCACCGGCGAAGAGCGACGGCTCGCCCGCAACCTGGAGCGCTACGAACGTGGCGAGGCCTGCTGCGCCCGAGCGGCGGACGCGTTTCCGCCCTATTGATCTCCTTCGCCCTGGACCAGGGTCCGGTACTCCCCGGGCCGCACATCGGTCCAACGTTCCGCCGCGCCGTCGGGCCAGCGGACCTCGACTCGGGTGACGGCGGCGTTCGCGCCGTCGCCGAGGCCGACCAGCACCCGCGGGTCGCGGGCGGAGGCGTAGCTGCCGTCGGTGTGGACGTGGCGCCAGATGGGCGGCGCGCCGTCCCGGTGGATCGTGACCTGCGCGCCCAGGGCGTCGCGGTCGTGGGCCACGAGTCGCAGGCCCAGCCAGGGGCGGTCCTGGCCGACCTCGTTCCGCAGCAGGCGGGCCGGCCCGTTGCTGTTGACGACGACGGCGTCCAGGTCGCCGTCGTTGTCGACGTCGCCGAAGGCGGCGGCGCGGCTGACCTCGGACGACTCGAAGATCGCGCCGGCCTCGGCCGTGACCTCCGCGAAGGCGCCGTTGCCGAGGTTGCGGAAGAGCTGGTTCGTCTGCCGCAGCGGGTACGGATCGCCGGTGCGGATCAGCGCGTCGATGCCGATGACGGCGCCGTTGACGACGAGCACGTCGAGCCGGGAATCGTTGTCGTAGTCGATCCAGCCGATGCCGAAGGCGGTGAACGGCAGGCTCGGCGGTCCCAGTTGCGTCGATACCGACTCGTCCCGGAACAGACCGGCGCCGCCGTTGACGTAGAGGGTGTTCGTCTCCTGCTCCAGGTGGCTGAGGACGATGTCGGGTTGGCCGTCGCCGTCGAAGTCGCCGGCGTCGACGCCCATGCCGGCCTCGGGCTGGCCCTCGCGGTTGACGGCGACTCCAGCCAGCAGGGCGTTGTCGGCGAAGGTGCCGTCGCCCCGGTTGATCCAGAGCCGGTTCCACATCAGGTCGTTCGCCACGTAGAGGTCGATCCAGCGGTCGCCGTTGAAATCGGCGGCAACGGCGCCGAGGCCGGAACCGGGTTCGGCGCCGATTCCCGACGATGACGACACGTCCTCGAAGGTCCCGTCGCTCCGGTTGCGGAACAGGCTGTCGGTCGCCGGCCGGTAGGCGCCGGGGGCGCAGTAGGTCAACACCCCGCTCGGCAGCGGGCACGGGGAGTGGTCCGCCGGCGAGTAGTCGACGTAGTTGCCGACGTAGAGGTCCAGCCAGCCGTCGCGGTCGAAGTCGAAGAACGTAGCGGCGACGGACCAGCGGGGATCGTCCGCACCCGAGGCGGCGGTGACATCGTCGAAGGTGCCGTCGCCGCGGTTTCGCAGCAACTGGTTGGCGCCGAAGTTCGTGACGTACAGGTCCGTCCAGCCATCGTTGTCGAAGTCGCCGGTCGCGACGCCCATGCCGTAGCCGTCGGCTTCGATCCGGCTTTCGCCGGTGACGTCGGTGAAACGAAGCGCGGCGCCGGCGGCGCCGCCAGCTCCTGGTTTCGGCAGGTCGTTGCGGTAGAGGCGGTCGGTGAGCGGCGTGCCGGGAGGCGGCGGGAAGAGGGTGTCGCCGGGGGACAGGCCGGGGTTCGGCGTTCCGCCCTGGGCGAGGTACAGGTCGAGGTCGCCGTCGTTGTCGAAGTCGAACAGTGCGGCGCCGCCGCCCATGATCTCGTTGAAGTAGTGCTCGCCGGACATGCCGTTGAAGTAGGCGAAATCGAGACCAGCTGCGGGGGCGGCGTCGATGAAGATGGGGCGTTCGGTGGTGGAGGTGGGGTCGGGGGCTGGAGAGCAGGCGATGAGGAGGAGAATGAGGGCGAGGGGATAGCGCGGGCTCGCCGCTGCGCGGCATCGCGCCTGATGCGGGTCAGAAGACCCGCGCACCCAGTGGTACGGGCTCGCCGCTTCGCGGCATCGAGACCGGGTGCGCGGGTCTTCCGACCCGCTGCCGCCGGAGGCGGCCAGGAAGACGCGCCGGCCGCCAGGTCGGCGCCACTCCGGCGAAACGCTCAACCGCTGCGTTCCAGCGCCCGCGCCGCCGCGAGTTCGCGCCGCGCCTCTTCCGGCAGGCCGAGCCTCGTGAAGATGTCGGCGAGCAGGTAGTGGCCCATCGGCGCCATGTCCGAGCCCGGGTCGAGTTGGAGGCCGGTGCGGGCCAGTTCGATCGCGCGGTCCAGTTGTTCGTTGCCGTCGACCAGGGACTTGGCCAGGAAGAAGTGGCCGACGGCGAACTCCGGGTTGATCTCGATCGATTGCTCCAGGGCCTGGGTTGCCCCGTAGCGGTCCCCCAGGCTGTCGAGCAGCCGGCCGAGGTTGAACTGGACCCGGTAGCTCTGCGGGTGGACGTCGAGTTCGCGGCGGTAGAAGTCCACCGCGGCGCGGGGGTCGCCGCGCTCCTCGGCGAGCAGGGCGAGGTTGAAGTGGGCCAGGCGAACGTCCTCCTGAACGGTCAGGGCCTCCTCGAAGAGCCGCTCCGCGTTGACCGGATCGGACCGGAGGAGCGCCACGGCGCCTTGGCTGACCACCGCGGCGCCCATCTCCGGTGACAGATCGGCTGCCTCCCTGAGGTGCTCCTCGGCGCCCTCCAGGTCGCCGAAGTCCACGAGCATGCGCGCCAGTTCGTAGTGGATGATCGCGTTGCGTGGATCGAGCCGCAGGAACTCCCGGTAGCCGAGGATCGCCTCTTCCTCGGCCCCGGCCCGCCGGTAGGCGTTGGCGAGGTTGATCACGGCGTGGGCGTAGTCGGGCTTCAGTTCGATGGCTCTCCGGTAGCTCTCGATCGCGGCGCCGGTGTCGTCGCCGCGCACCTGTTCGTCGCCGAGCCGGACCCAGGCGTCGATCACCGACGGGTCCTCGATCAGCACCCGTTCCAGGGCTTCGACGGCCGCCGGCCGGTTCCCCTTGAGCGAAGCCTCGCGGGCGTCGCGCATCAGGTTGTAGAGATGGATCCGGTCCTTCGGGTCGGCGAGCAGGGCCCGGTCCACGCTCTCGTCGGTACTGCCGCCGAAACGGGCCAGATAGCCGAGGGCGGCGAGACGCGCCCGGGTTTCCGGGTCGATCTCCTCGATCGCCGCCGGCCGCGCCACGTCGGCCCATCGCGACTCGAGGGACTGGAGCATCGAGGCCATCCGGTCCGCCTCGTCGGGCCGCGCGGCGAACAGGTTGTTCCGCTCGTCCGGGTCGACCGCCAGGTCGTACAACTCGGGCCGGGGCGCGGCGACGTACTTCATGTTCTCGACCCGCAGCGCGGCGAGGTCGCTCCAGCCGAAGTGATAGCGCGGATAGACGGCTTCCGCGTAGGCCGGGAGGCGCGGCCCGGACGCGCCGGTCAGGAGCCGGACGATGCTTGCGCCTTCGAAGGAGGAATCCCGCTCCGCCTGGCCCGCGTCGACCGCCAGCAGGTCGAGGACGGTCGGGGAGACGTCGACCGCCCTGACCACGTCGCCGATCCGGCGGCCCCGCATCGTGTCGTAGGGCGCGCGGAGGATGAAGGGAACCCGCGTCGCCCCCTCGTAGATGAAGAAGCCGTGGCCGGATTCGCCGTGCTCGCCGAGACTCTCGCCGTGGTCTCCGATCACGATGACGACGGTGTCGTCGGCGCGCCCGTTCCGGTCGAGCCAGTCCAGCAACCGTCCGACCTGCGAGTCGACGTAGGCGATCTCGCCGACGTACGGACGGTTCCGGTAGCGCTCGGCGAACGGTTCCGGCGGTTCGTAGGGCGAGTGCGGATCGTAGAAGTGGACCCAGGTAAAGAAGCGCGCGTCCGGGGCCTCGTCGAGCCACGTCAACGCGGCGTCCGTGACCTCGCCCGCCGGCCGTTCGATCTCGTTCAGCGCCAGCCGCACGGTGTCGCTCAGTTCGAAGTCGTCGAAGTAACGGTCGAAGCCCTGGGCGATCCCCCACTTCGCGTCGAGCACGAACGCCCCGACGAAGCCGCCGGTGCGCAGACCCTCGTCCCGCAGGATCTCGGCCAGGACGACGTGCTCGTCGCCCAGGTAGAAAGCGCCGTTGTCCCTGACCCCGTGAGCCGGCGGGAACTGCCCGGTGAAGATCGACGCGTGCGCCGGCAAGGTCAGCGGCGCCACCGCCTCCGCCTGCTCGAACAGCACCCCCTCCGCCGCCAGCCGGTCCATGTGCGGCGTCTCGATATCAGCGAACCCGTAGGCCCCGATCCGATCCGCCCGGGTCGTGTCCAGCGTGATGAGCAGAAGACTCAGGTCACCGGGCCCGACCCCGCCCGGAAGCCGACCCAGCACATGCCCCGACGGCGCCGTGACTTCTCCGCCGGAGGACAGTAGCCGGACCGCCACACCGACCACCGCAACGCCGGCAACGGCCAAGGCCACAGCAAGCCCGATCCACCGACCCAGCTTTGCTCGTTTCGCTCGGCCAGCGGTCAACTCGCTGGTTTCATCCCGGCGGGGTCGTGCGCTGCCCATGGCGGAGTACGAAGGCTAGCAGCCAGGTTGAGTCGGCGCTCCGTTCCGGGTGGTCGCCGGCCTTCGGCCAGCGGCGTTACTTGGCCGCCTTCGGCGGCAGCGGGTCAGAAGACCCGCGCACCGACACCCGGAAGAGCCCGGCGCACCGACACGCGGTAGCAGGCGTCGTTCGGATGACTGGAGGACGTCCAGCCCACCGAGGGCCTGTGGAGAGGGTCCCAGCGGGCTGGAGGCAAGTGACGCCCACCGTCCTCCCATCAACCAACGCCGATGTGAAACGCAGCCGACCGAAGCGAGCGCCGACGTTCCCTCTACTCAGAGAGCGCGAGCGTCCGCTGGGACCCTCTCCACAGGCCCTCGGCGGGCGGGTGCAACCTCCGTCGCACCCGCCGTGCCGCTACGAGCCGCCTAGAAGTGGAAGCGCGCCCCGATTCGCCAGACCCGACCGCGTATCAGCCGCCTCGGGGCGCCGAAGGGCCTGTCGCTGTTCAGGGACTGTTCGGCTTCGATGACCGTGTCGGCGTTGCCGACGTTGAAGACATCGATGCCGACGCCGAGCCTGCGGTTGTTGCCGATGTTGAAGTCCTTCTCCACCCTCAGATCGAGGTTGATGCCGTCGTCGAGACGGAAGGAGCCCGCCGGGTAGCCGTAGATGTCCGAAGTCTGATCGACGTCTTCCACCCTGATGAGCTGGTTGTAGGTGTTGCCCGAGAAGTAGCTGAGGTAGCCGCCGACGATGATCCCGCCCGGGAGTTCCGCGTTGCCCAGAACCTTGATCAGGTGGGTTGGATCGATCGTCAGATTGCCGTAGGCGTTGATCTGGTGGTTCGGGTCGCTGAAGAAGGTCGAACTGCCGAGCTGGGAGCCTCTTCCCTCCAGGAACTCGTACCAGCCGTTGTTGTCGCTGCCTCTTGCCTCGCCGTATGTCCACGAAGCCTGCATCTGCCAGTTGTTGCGCCACCGCCTGGCGAGGCTTGCCGTGATCCCGGCGTACTTGCGGATCTTCCTGAAGCAGGTGATTTCCTTGTACGCCTGCCCGTAGTCCTCGCAGTGGTCGACGTTCGTGAAGTAGTACCGGTTCTCGCCCTCGTTCGTCTGGTTGAGAACGTTGAAGGTCCGTCCGCTGTCGGGATCCGTGTACCGCGTGGGTTCGAACTCGCCGGTGAGGTTCACGCCGTCCAGGAACTGGTGGTTCGTCCGATAGGTCGCGGTGATGTCGAGCGAGACGGTACGCGAGAGGACCTTCTCCCAGCCGACGTCCAGGGCGTCCATGTAGGGCACGCCGAGGCTGTCGTCGATCGTCCACTGGCCGGGACCTCGCCCTTCGGTGAAGTCGTGCTCCCAGACCTCGTCGTCGGCGTTCCAGATGTAGCCCGTCACGTTGCTCTCGGGCGCCAGCCGGCTGTAGAACAGCGAGATGACCTGGTGGTAGTAGCGCCCCCAGTGGGCCTTCAGCACGGAGTCGTTGTCGTCTCCGAGGTTGATGTTCAGTCCGATGCGCGGCGCGATCCCGAGTTCGGGCGTGAACACGCTGCCCTGATCGAAGCGGACGCCGTTCACGTCCGACTCGACGGCCCCGCGCCAGTAGTTGGCCCGCAGGCCGAGGTTCAGCCTCACCCGGTCGTTGATTCCCCAGGAGTCCTGCACGTAGCCGACGATCTTGTCGGTGTCGGCATAGGTGTCGTAGCCGGTGCTCTCGAAGAGGATGTAGGGCTCGCCGGCGAAGTCGTAGTAGTACTTGCCGCCCGCGTACTGGTTGAGCGTGTTGACCAGCGTGTTCTGCAGCTCGACGCCGAACTTGAAGTCGTGCTCGCCGCGGATGAAGTCATCCGTGAAGTGGCTGACCGAGGCGATGACCTGGTAGCGCTCGCGGTTGGCATTGAAGGGCCCCCACCAGTTCCCGGAAAGGCGGTCTTCGAAGCCGTCGTAGCGGGCGGGCGTGTCGCCGCTGTCGGGAAGCTCAGTCTGACGCTGGTGATAGCCGCCGAACTTCAGATCGAGCAGCGTGTCCTGGGACAGCATGTCCGTGTAGTTGAAGTTGAACAGGTACTGGGTCTGTTCGTTGCTGAAGGTCGCGCCGGGGGCGACGAGGTCGCCCTCGTCCGCGCCCTGGTAGAGCTGGTCGCGGGTGCTGTACTCAAGCATGCCGCTGAAGATCTTCTCCTGTGTCGGCGTCCAGTTGATCTTGCCGACCAAGCGGGGCGCCTCGTAGGTCGGGGCATTGACATGGTCCCCGCTGGCCGTCGAGTCCTCCTGGCGGTACTTGAACGAGGAGAAGAACCACGCCTTGTCGCGCTGCACGGGTCCGCCGATGTCGAAGTGGACATCGGTGTCCGAGCGGTCGCTGCCGCTGCGCTGCAGATCGGGGTCGTTCGTGTTCTGGGACTGCCAGTCGTTGTCGGAAAGTTGCAGGTCGACCAGACCGTTCAGATCGTTCGAGCCCTGCTTCGTCGTCACGTTGACGATCACGCCGCTGTAGCCGCCGTACTCGGCCGAGGCGCCGGCGCCGAGGACGGTGACGTCCTCGACCGAGAAGAAGCCGAGAGGCACCTCGCTCTCGCCCGCCTCCGGGCTGTTGATGACGACGCCGTCGATCGAGAACTGGACGCCCATGCCGGGTGAGCCATAGGCTGAAGGTTGCCTGCCGTCCGCGTTCTGGGAGTGGACGCCGGGCGCCAACTGCACGACGCCGCGGATGCTGCGCTGGGTCGGCACCTCCATCAGGATCTCGTTGTTGAGTTCCGTCGTCACAAGCGTCGAACTGCGGACGTCGATGAGCGGCGAGCCCTCGACGATGATGATGTCCTCGACGCTCCCCAACTGCATCGTCAGATCGACGCTCAGGGTCTTGCCGACGGTGAGGACGATGTCTTCCTGCTGCGCGGTCGAGAAGCCCTCGATCGAGGCCGCGACGGTGTAGGTGGACGGCAGCAGAGCGACGAAGCGGTAGCGTCCGTTCGCGTCCGTCATCGTTTCGCTCGTCGCGCCGAGTTCTCCCGACGTGAGCGTGACGTTGACGCCCGGCATGCGGTCGCCGTTGGGGTCAGTGATGGTGCCGGTGATCGAGCCGCGCTCGATCGACTGGGCCCATGCGGCCGCGCAGATGAAGGCGACGAGTACCCCCGAGCCGATGATCCGTGGGAATCTTGCCGTCGGGGCAAGAGCGCGAGAACCGACGGTTCCGCCGTGCTTCATGGCCGCCTTCCTTCCTTGGACTGTTCCAATCTCCTCCGGTGACTATGCGCGGGCCGGTCTGGCGGTCCATGCCGGCCGGACAAACCTGTAGCGGTGTTGCAAACACGCTAGCGTTACTAAACGCGGTCGTCAAATCGGGTTCAGCCGGTTGAATCCTCCGTTGCCTGGGTGCGCGGGTCTTCCGACCCGCATGCCGCCGAAGGCGGCCAGGAACACGCCGGCCGTCAGGCCGCCGCCACATCGCCTCTACTGCCGCGCCACTTCCTCGATCGCCTCGATCCCGCCGACCCTCTCCGCGTTGTCGAGATACACCTGCCGCACCTTCTCCTCGAACAGCTCCCGGTCGATCTCGTTGAACTCGATCCCCAGCTTCTCCAGTTCGACCAGGGCCGCCGCGGTCATCGACGCCATCGCCTCCCGTTCGACCGCGACCGACGCCCGCCCCGCCTCCAGCACCGCGGCCTGGACCTCGGCCGGCAGATCGTCGTAGAGCTTTCGGCTGAAGACCAGGGCGACGGCCAGGTAGAGGTGCCGGGTGTAGGACACGTACCTGGTGACCTCGTAGAAGCGCTCCCCGTAGAGATCGACGTGATCCGTCTCCGCGCCGTCGACGACGCCCTGCTCCAACGCCGAGTAGAGCTCGCCGAACGACATCGGGGTCGCCTGCGCGCCGAGGGCGTTGAACGTGTCGACGAGGATCGGCGTCGGGATGACGCGGATCTTCAGACCCTCGAAGTCGGCTGGCACGACGATGGGCCGCTCGGCGTTCCAGGCGTTGCGGCGGCCCGCGAACCAGTAGCCGAGCACGACGACGTCGAGTTCTTCCTCGATGCGAGCGGCGACGCGCTCGCCGACCGGGCCGTCCAGCACCCGGTAGAAGTGGTCGAGGTCGCGGAAGATGAAGGGGAAGTTGAAGATCTCCGCCTCCGGCACGAAGGCCGCGATGCCGCCGCCGGCGCTGGCCGCCGAGGCCGCCAAAGCCCCCAGCTTCACCATCAGGGTCGCCTCCTCCTCGGTGCCGAGCTGCGCGTTCTCGAAGATCTGGACCTGCACCGCGCCGCCGGTGCGCTCCTCCAGGACGCGGCGGAACTCCTCGAAGCCGGCCTGGAACGGGTGTCCGGCCGGTCCGTTGTGGGCGACCTTGAGCACGGTCGCGCCGTCGTTGCCGCGGCAGCCGGCGAGGAGGGCGATGGCGCAGAGCGCGAGGAACGCGGCGGCGCCGCCAGAGTGGAGCCGACCTAACGGCCGGCGCGTTCTCCTGGCCGCCTTCGGCGGCAGCGGGTCAGAACCCGGCTGGCAGGTCCCCGCGCCAGCCGCGTCACGGTCCGAGCGCCCGTCTTCGGGCGGTCGGATGTCAGACCCGCGCATCGGCAGGCGTCGCCGAGGGCTACTCATAGCCGAGCGCGCGCGGCAGCCACAGCGTGACCTGCGGCGCGAAAGTCAGGACGAGAAGCATCGCGAGCAGCAGCGCCAGGAACGGCAGCAGCTTCGGCGTCACCTTCTCGATCGGCGTCTTCCCGACGCCGCAAGCCACGTACAGGCAGATGCCGACCGGCGGCGAGATCATGCCGATGCCGACGTTGGCGGCCACCAGAATGCCGAAGTGGAGCGGATCCATGCCGAGCGCCATCGCCGCCGGCAGCAGGATGGGCATCAGGATGATGATCGGCGGCAGGGCGTCCATCACCATGCCGAGAACGAGGAAGACGAGGTGGACGAAGAGGATGAAGACGATCCAGTTCGGCGCGTGGGCCGAGATCCCCTCCGCGAGCAGATGCGGCAGCCGCTCGAAGGTCAGCACGAACGAGAACATGGACGCCGTGCCCAGCACGAACAGGACGACGCCGGAGAGCGAAGCGGTCCGGAGCAGGATCTTGGGGATGTCCTCGAGCTTCAGCTCCCGGTAGACGAAGAAGGAGACCAGGGCGCCGTAGACCACGGCGACCGCCGACGCCTCCGTCGGCGTGAAGACGCCGCCGTAGATGCCGCCGAGGATGATGACGATCATGAACAGCGGCAGGATGCCGTCGCGGATCGTGCGCAGCCGCCGCGGCCAAGTCGTGCGTTCTTCGAGCGGCAGGTCGAGGTCGAGCGCGCGAATCCAGGTGAGCCCCATCAGCGCCAGGCCCAGCACGATGGCCGGCGTGACGCCGGCCGCGAACAGGGCGCCGATCGACATTCCCGAGACGACGCCGATGACGATCAGGTCGATCGCCGGCGGCACCAGGGTGGAGACGCCGCCGGCCGAAGCGAACACGGCGGTCGCGAACGCCGGCGGGTACTTCCGCTCTCGCATGGCCGGCAGGGCCACCGAGCCGATCGCGGCGGTGTTTGCGCTCGGCGAGCCCGAGATGCCGGAGAACAGCATCGTCGAGAGGATGACGACCAGGCCGAGACCGCCGGGCAGGCGGCCGACGAACTGCATGGCCAGGTCCACGATCCGGCGCGCCATGCCGCCGTGCGAGATGAGCGCCCCGGCGAGCACGAACAGCGGCACCGCCAGGAGCGGGAACGAGTCGAGCCCGGCGAGGAACTTCTGCGGCAGGACGATCAGGAACTCGGGCGAGCTGTAGAGCAGGCCGACCATGGCCGCGAGCGCCAGCGCGATCGCGACCGGCACGCCGAGGAGCAGCGCCGCGACCAGGGTGAGAACGACCAGGAGCCCCATCGGCCGTCCCTCTACTCCCCTCGTTCCGCACGGAGCTCGCGGCGCCAGTTGACGAGCGCGTAGTACAGGGTCAGCGTGCTGCCGGCGAAGGCGGACGAGTAGGGGATCGCCATCGACATCCTCGTGGCCGGCGCCTCCATGCCGCGCACCTCGATGGCGAAGAGGAGCGACTGCGAGGCGAAGACCGCGAGGAAGACGGCCGTGGCCGCGGCAACGGCGGCGCCGATCCAGCGCCGCGCCGCGGGCGGCGCCCGGTCCACGACGAAGCGGAGCGCGAAGTGGGCGCCCGTCTTCATCGCGTAGGCGGCGGAGAGAGCCGCCAGCCACATCAGCAGGAAGCGGGCGAGTTCCTCCGACCAGGACAGCGACGCCTGCAGGACGTACCGGAAAACGACCTGGGAAAACGTGACCGCGACCAGGGCGACCAGGATCGTGCAGACCGCCGCCTCCAGCGGGTGGCGGACCAGAGTCCGGAGCGCTGCGCCGATCCGGTTCAATGCATGTATTGGCCGCCGTTGACGTAGAAGCTGGCGCCGGTCGTGAACTCCGCGTCGATCATGCACTCGACGATCCGGTTCACGTCCTCGAACTCGCCGAGCCTGCCCATCGGCAGCGAGCCGAGTTCCCTGGCCAGGCCCTCCTCCGTGTCGAGGCGGTAGCGGTCCATCACTTCCTGCGTCCGGACCGATCCCGGCACCAGGCAGTTGACCCGGATCCGCGGCGCAAGCTCGCGCGCCAGGCACTTCGTCAGCGCCAGGATGCCGCCCTTGGCGCTGCAGAAGTTGGCGCCGTTCAGCCGCCCGATCTGGCCGCAGGCGGCGGCGACGGTGACGATCGAGCCGGGGCGGTCGGGATTGTGGAACACGTACTCCTGGCAGCAGAGGAAGTGACCCTTCAGGTGCGCCGAGTGGACCGAGTCCCACATCTCGTCCGTCAGCTCGACGAAGGGGGCGTCGCGGTTGATGCCGGCGAAGTTCAGCAGGACGTCGACCCGGCCGAAGCGGTCCACCGTCGCGTCGAACATCGCCCGCACCTGCTCCCGGTCGCCGACGTCGGCCCGGTGCTTCATCAGCCGGTCCGGATCGACCTGGGCGGCGACGCGGTCGAAGACGGCTTGCCCCCGGCCTTCGTTCAGGCAGTGAATCACCACCCGGAAGCCCCTGAGCGCGAAGTGCTCGGCCAGTTCGGCGCCGAGGCCGTTCGACGCGCCGGTGATCACCATGACTCTCTCTTCGCTCATCGCGCTCGTTCCTCCCGATCGCAGCGTACTCGCTGCGCCGCGGCGGCCGGTTCCGTGCAGCGTGCTAGTGGCCGCCCCAGATGTCGCCTACGGTGAAGCCGTTCGGGAACGGATCCTCCGGGTCGACCACGTACTGGGCGAAGCCGGTAATCCATGCCGTGCCCGCCAGCGTCGGCACCGCGGCGTGGATGTCGCCGACCTTCGTCTCCCGCACCATGCGGCCCGTGAAGGTGGTGCCGAGGACGCCCTCGTGCACGAAGTCCTGGCCGAGCGGCAACTCGCCCTTGGCCCACATCGCCGCCATCTTCGCGCAGGTGCCGGTGCCGCAGGGAGAGCGGTCGAGGGCGCCGGTCCAGGTCAGCGGCCTCTTCCAGTCGAGCTTGCCGGTCGAGACGATCACCGTGTTGCGCCGGTGCGACCCGGGGTTGAGCGGCGGCGCCGAGAGCTGGCCGATCGTGACGCCGCGGATTTCCGGGTTGAGCGGGTGGACCGGCGGCGGAAGCTGCTCCCGGCAGGCGGCCTTGATCATCTCGCCGACGCGGGCCGCTTCGGCGGCCTCTTCCGGCGCCAGGGTCAGGCCGACCTGGTCGGCGTCGGCGATGACGTAGAACATGCCGCCGTAGGCGACGTCGACCGTCACCTTGCCGAGTTCCGGGACGTCGAGTTCGGCGTCGAGGTGGACGGCGAAGGCGGGCACGTTCTCGAACTCGACCCGCTTCACCTTGCCGCGTTCGACGTCGGCGCGCACCCGGATCAGGCCGGCGGGAGACTCCAGGGTCAACTCCGTGAGCGGCTCGTCGTGCGGCACCATGCCGGTCTCGATCAGCACGGTGACCACGGCGATCGTGTTCGTGCCCGACATGCCGGGGTACTCCACCTGCTCCATGATCACGTAGCCGGCCACGGCGTCGGGGTGGGTGGGCGGCAGGATCAGGTTGCAGTTCGCCGCCGGGTAGCCGCGCGGTTCGCGCAGCATCCGCAGGCGCAGCTCGTCCGCCTCCGTTTCGAGGTAGCGCATCTTCTCGAACATCGTCTCGCCGGGCACGTCGAGGACGCCGCCGACGATGACCCGGCCCGGCTCGCCGCCGACGTGGGTGTCGACTGCGTGGATGACGTTGGAGACGCGCACGCTCAGGCGCTCCCGCCGGGCGGCATGACCGTCATCTTCATCCAGCCCGCCGTGTTGTGGAAGTCGGCGACGACGCTGCCCGGCGGTACCAGCGCGTCGCAGGCGGCGCGCTGTTCGTCGGTCAGGGCCATGTCGAGCACCGGCAGCAGGTCTTCGAGGTGCCTGAGCGTCCGCGGCCCGATCAGCGGCGCGGTGATGCCGGGCTGGTCCTTGGTCCAGAGGATCGCGAACTGGGCTGGCGTCAGGCCGGACTCGGCCGCGATCCCGGCGAACCTGCGGCCGATGTCGATGCCGGCCCGCGTGACGCGGTCGGCGTAGAAGCCGCCGCGCAGCGCGGCGCGGGAGTTCTCGGGGTAGTCGGAATCGCTCAGGTAGCGACCGGCGAGCACGCCCATCGCCATCGGCGCCCAGGTGATGATGCCGAGCCCGAGGCGCTGGCACATCGGGATCAGTTCGTTCTCGATCCGGCGGTCCAGCAGGTTGTAGGGCGGCTGCTCGCTGGCGAAGCGGGCGTAGCCCTTCAGTTCGCTCGTCATCACGGCCTCGGCGACCATCCAGGCCGGGTGAGTCGAGCAGCCGATGTAGCGGATCTTCCCGGCCCGGACCAGGTCGTCCAGCGCCCTCAGGGTCTCGTCGAACGGCATCTCGGGCGAAGGGCGATGCAGTTGATAGAGGTCGATGTAGTCGGTCTGCAGCCTTCGGAGCGAGCCTTCGCAAGCGCGGATCAGGTTGATCCGCGAGTGACCGTACTCGTTGGGGCCGATGCTGCCGGTGTAGTCGACGACGCTCTGGCCGACGACCCGGCGGCCGTGATCGACCTTGGTGGCGATCAGCAGTTCGTGGCGGCGGCCGTTCGCCTTGAGCGCCCGGCCGATGATCCGTTCGCCCTCGCCCTCGGCGTAGACCTCGCCGGTGTCGATCAGGTTGATGCCGGCGTCCATCGCCGTCTCCAGCATGCGAACGCATTCCGGCTCCGGCGTCGGATCGGCGAAGTTGTCGCTGCCGAAGCAGAGCGGGGCGACCTTGACGCCGGTCCGTCCCAGGGTGCGGTACTCCATCGCGTACTCCCGTTGCCCGATCGACCCGGTGGTTACTTGTGCCAGCGACGCCCGTTGGCGAGGCCGTCGGCGCGCGGGAAGAGCTCGTCGCGCATCGCGGCATGGTAGGCGAAGCTGGCCAGGACGACGGACGCTTGCCTGAGGTCGTCGGCGATCAGGCGGTCGTAGACGTCCATGTTCGTGTGGAACGTCGCGTTGAAGAACTCCAGGTCGTCCTGGATGAACTGGAAGCCCTGGAGACCCGCTTCGAGAAAGGCCATGTGGTCCGTGCAGCAGGTGTTGCCGGGCACGATCCAGGTCATGCCCACGTCGTGGAACGGCTCCATCCAGGCTTCGAAGATCGGCCGGGACGCGTCGTTGCCCTGCAGGTACATGCCGCGGAAGCGGCCGTACCAGTCGACGTTGAAGTAGACGGAGAGGTTGGCGTGGGCGGCCGGCTTCTCCGGGGACGCCGGGTCGCCGAAGTGCTCGCGGACGTAGGCCCGCGAGCCGAGCAGGCCGCTTTCCTCGGCGCCCCAGAGCGCGGCCCGGATCGTGCGCCGGGGTTCGAGGTCGGCCGCTCGCAGGAGCCGCATTGCCTCCATCACGATCGCGCTGCCGGCGGCGTTGTCGGTGGCCCCGGTGCCGGCAGGTTCCGCGTCCAGGTGGCCGCCGATCATCACGACCTCGTGCGCGAGGTCGCCGCCGGGCAGGTCGGCGATCACGTTGTAGTCGAGCGGATCGTCGTCGCCGAGGACGTTGCGGACTTCGATCTCCATCTCGACCGGCGTTCCGGCGGCGAGCAGCCGCATCATCCGGTTGTAGTGCTCGGCCGCTACCACGACCCGCGGCATCGGCACCGGTTCGTCCAGCGGCAGCGGACCGTCGCCCGAGACGTGGACGATTCCCTTGTCCATCGGGCCGACGTTGGAGGAACCGATCTCGACCAGGACGGCGACGCCCTGCCGCTCCAGGAACGTCTCGATGTCGCGGCCCGTCAGTTCGGGCGACGCTTCCTGGCCGGCCGCCGCTCGTTCGGCGTCGGGCTCGTCCTCGTCGTCGTCCGTCGACTGGCCGGGGTTGTTCCGCGGGTCGATCTCGAGGCGGGCCATGCCGCTGAGCTCCTCGTCCGACAGCCGGACCGCCTGCGGCGAGAAGTTGGGAACCAGTTCCCGCTCGGGCGAGATGAGCAGGATCGAGGTGTCGACGCGTGCCCCCAAGGCTTCCAGGTCGTCGCGTGTTTCGACGCCGCTGAGGTCGACCGCTGCCACCGGACCGGCTACCTTGCCGTCCGTGCTCCGGGTTCCCGGCTGCGCGTAGCCGATGACCGGCTGGTACTGCGGCGCCGTGATGTGGACCGAGGTGTGGCGGTTCTCCCAGGCGTAGCCGAACTCGCCCCAAGGCTCGAGCGTGGCGTCGAGGCCGAACTCCTCCAACGTGTCGCGGGCCCAGTTGGCGGCGCCGTCGTAGGAGGGAGAGTTCGCGTACCGGGGGCCGTAGAGGTCGGTCAGGACGTGGGCGAACTCCATGACGCGGGAGCGATTGAAGCCCTCGTCGCGGAGTTGGGCGACGACCTCGAGGTCGACGGTCTCCACCGGACCGGCGCCGCCGGTGCCCTCTTCGCCGGCCGGGACCCCGCACGCCGCGAGCGTCGCTGCGAAAGCGGCGAGTGCGGGCATCCGGTTGACACCGCGTACGATCACCGAGTCTTCGAACCTCCGCGATTTGCTAACCGTTCGGCACTATACAGGCGGCGCCGGGATCGCCATTCCCTCGATACACGCTGCCGGCTCGACCCCCGATGGGCTGGTTCCTCGGGCGGTCGGTTGCTGATCCGTCGGAGCGACGGGCGCGATGCGCCTGGGCCACTACACTGCCGCCGTGTCCGCGATCGGCATCGCCGTTCTCCTCTTCGTCGCTCTCACGCTGTTCATAGGCGTTCGCACCTACGCGAAGATCCGCGGCCGGGCGACGAACTACTACGTCGCCGGCAACGCGATGCCGGTTGGCGTCGTCGGCATCACCCTCTGCGCCCAGGCGTTCGACGCGAACGGTTCGGTGGGCAACGCGTCGCTCGTCCACTCGGGGGGCTTCTGGGCCGGCGCGGTGATCCCGGTCGGGCTTGCCCTGTGCCTGTTCATCGCCGGCACCTGGTTTGCAGAGCCGCTGCACCGCATGCGGCTGATGACCCTGGCCGACTTCTACCGGCGGCGCTACAGCGTTTCGACCGAGACGTTGGCCGCTTGCCTGATGCTGCTCAGCAACGTCGTCCTGGTGGCCGGCAACCTGGCGGGGCTCGGCCTGCTGTTCGAACTCGTCTTCGGAGCGCCCTACCTCGCCATGCTGGTCGCGGTCGCGCTCTGCATCCTCGCCTACGCCGTCTCGGGCGGTCTCTACGCCACGATCGCGACCAGCGTGCTCCAGGTCTCGATCTTCATCGTCAGCATCGCGGTGGCCGTCGTCTGGCTGGGCGGCAGCTACGGCTGGGGCACGCTGCTGAGCGCCGCTCCCAAAGGCGCGATGAGCTTCGCGGGGCTCTTCTCGCGGGAGAGCGGCGCGCTCGTCAACTGGGCGGCGCTGGGGTCGCTGGCCCTGGGCGACATCGTCGCCATCGACTTCCTCCAGCGGATGATCTCGGCCGATTCCGGCCGCTCGGCGAAGCGCGGCTGCTACCTCGCCGCCGGCATCACGCTCGTCGTCGGCCTCTCGGTCTCGCTGATCGGCCTGTCGGCCCACTTCTTCGGCCGCGAGGCAGGTTCCTCCCTGCTCGTCGACCTGGCGCTGACCGACCTGCCGCTGCTGATCGGCGGCGCCGTGCTGCTGGGCATCATCGCGGCCAGCATGTCCACCGCGAGCGGCGTCGTGCTCGACCTGGCGAACGTGATCACCCGCAACCTGGTCCAGCGTCGCAGCCGATCGACCTGGGACGACGCGCGGATGCTCCGCTTCTCCCGCTGGATCGCCCTGCCGACGATGGCCGGCGCCGTCGTCTTCGCCTACGTCCGGCCCGAGCCCGGCGTCCTGCTCATCCTCGCCTTCGACATCGTCCTCGCCGGCTGCTTCGTGCCGCTCCTGCTCGGCCTGTTCTGGCGCAGGGCGAACACGACCGGAGCGCTCGCCGGCGTGATCGCCGGCAGCGCCGCGCGGCTCGTGCTTCACTTCGCCGTCACGGATGCCTGGCGCGGCCTGGACACGCTGCTTGCTCCGTTGTTCAGCCTGATCGCGATGGTGGCGGTGTCCCTGCTGACGCAAAGGACGCATCGGCCCCGGCACGACGAACTGCGGCGCGTCCCGTCTGAACGCGACCTCGTGGCAGGCCTCGACGCCTGACGGGCGGACGCCCGGCTCCGCCAGGACCGGCACGGACTCCGTGTCTTGGCCCCAGGCACCGGCGTCCAGCCCAGTCGGGTCAGGAGAGGTCGGCGCCCAGGTGCCTCTGAACGAGCGACGGCCGGCGACGTTGCATCCACCGGCGCCCAACCGGAGCGAGTGAAGCGGAGCAAGCGCAACCTTGCCCTATCTCCTCTCGAGCGCGCGCGTCACCTGGGCGCCGACCTCTCCTGACCCAGGACGGGCGGGTACCTCCGACGCCGCTGCGGCGCAGCCTCCTGGTCCCCCAATGCCTGCCAGACCGCTTTCGCGATCTGAATGTCCTGCACCGCGACGCCGGTCAGATCCGCGATGGTGATCTCATCCTCGTCCGAGCGCCCCGTGGCCCTGCCGGCGATGATGTCGCCCAGTTCGACGAGACCGGTTTCGGCCACGTGGCCGCCCGCTACCGCGTAGTGCGACTCACCGTGGTCGATGCACTGCGACAGTGAGTCGACGGCACAGATAGCGGCTCTTGCGAACAGCGTCGGGTCCAGTTCCTGTTTGCCGGGAGCGTCGCTTCCCATCGCGGTGACATGAGTGCCCGGCCGGATCCACTCGCTGCGGACAAGAGCGCTCCTCGCCGCCGTGGCGGTGACGATCAGGTTGCTGTTCTCGCAGAGGTCCTGGAGAGTCTCGGCTATCTGAACGTCGAAGCCGGAATCCGAGAGCTCGCTCCGGTACGCCGCCGACTGTTCGCGGCGTCGCGCCCAGACCCGGACCCGGTTGCAATCGCGCGCGTGGCGCAGGTACTGCAACTGCATGCGGGCCTGCACGCCGGCGCCGACGATGCCGATGCACTCGACCGCGTCGGGCGCGAGCTGGCGGGCCGCGATGCAGCCCGCAATGGCGGTCCGCACGTCGGTCAGGTAGCCCGAGTCGTCCAGCAAGGCCAGCGTCTCGCCGGTCTTCGCCGACAGGACGATCATCATTCCGTGGCCCGTGGGAAGGCCGCGCGAAGCGTTCTCGTGGAAGCCGGTGGCGATCTTGACGACGAAGACCTCGTCGCCGTGGATGTGACCGTACTTGATGTGGCAATCGCCCGGCGGCGCGTCGAATCCCAGGTAACCGACGGAAGGCACCGTCGCCGCACCGCTCGACAGCGCCACGAATCCGGCCTCGATCGAAGCGATGGCGGCGGGTATGTCGAGAACGGCTTTGATCTCGTCAAGGCCTGCCGTTCGCATTCCGGCGATACTATGGTGGGAACAGTCGGGAACGAACGGCCTTTGCCGCGTGCGCGCCGCGGGGTCAGCCGCCCCCCGAACCTGCGCCTCCCGGGATGCGCCCTTGCCGCGTGCGCGCCGCGGGGCCGGGCCGCCGATCCGTCACCCTTCTTCGCGACATGACTGACCACCCGACCCTCGGCGACATCGTCCGGGCGCAGCAGCGCCTGGGAAGGCATCTGCGGCCGACGCCGCTTGAGGACGCCGCCGATCTCGGCGCCGGTACGTTTCTCAAACTGGAGAACGTCAACCTGACGCACTCGTTCAAGATACGAGGAGCGCTGAACGCCATGCTGTCGCTGGACGAGAAGGCGCTGGCCCGGGGCATCGTCGCCGCGTCTTCGGGCAACTTCGCGATGGCGGTCGCCTACGCCGCGCGTCTGTGCGGCGCCTCGGCGCGGATTCTGATGCCCGTCGCAACGCCGAAGAAGAAGGTAAACGGAGTGCGCCGGTACGGCGCCGGCGCTGCCGAAGCGGTGCTCTTCGGTGACAACTTCGATCAGGCCGAGGCCGAAGCCCTGCGCCGGGCCCGGGGCGGCCCGACCTGGCTATCGCCCTACAACGACAGGCGGGTGATCGCCGGGGCCGGCACCATCGGTGTCGAGATCGTCTCCGAGTTGCCCCGGGTCGAGAGGGTGCTGGTCCCCGTGGGCGGCGGCGGGCTGATTGCCGGCGTTGCCACCGCGCTCAAGGAACTCAACCCCGCGGTCGAGGTGATCGGCGTCAGTTCCGAATCGACGCCGGCGATGTTCAACGTCTTCCACAACAGCGACAGACCGCAGGTCTGGAACACCCTTGCCGAGGCGCTTTCGGGCGACATCGAGCCGGGCTCGATGACGGTGCCGATATGCAAGCTCTACGTGGACGACGTGGTGCTCGTTGCCGAGGAACGGATCGCGTCGGCGATGCGTTTCCTGGTCGATGAGCAGGGCTGGGTGGTCGAAGGCGGCGGCGCGGTCGGCGTGGCGGCCCTCTTGCAGGGCGCGATACCCCGCGACGGCAAGATCACCGCGGTGGTCGTCAGCGGCGGCAATGTCGACGGAGAGACGTTGCGGCGGGTTCTCCAGCTTCCTGAGCGCGCCGGTCGATTGGCGAAGGAGTGGAGGGAGGCATGACCGAGACATTCACCAAGTGGGATGCGGCCGAGCATCTGGGCAGCCGGGAAGATGCCCGCCTGTACCTTGAGGCGTGCGCTGAGGAAGACCCGGGCGACGGCAGCCTGATCCGCGCGGCGCTGAACGACATCGCACGGGCAAGGAACATGAGCGGGCTGGCCCGAGAGGCGGGCTTGAGCCGGGAAGGTCTGTACAAGGCCCTTTCGAAGGACGGCAACCCCACGTTCACGACCGTCATGCGGATCACTCGGGCATTGGGTCTGCAGCTCCGCGTGACGGCCTAGCTGGACACTCAGAAGGGCATGACGGAGGCCGGCCGGGCCGGTGGAACCGGAGGTTCAGTGGACACTCAGAGCCGGCAGCTTCGCGATCTGCTCGTTCGCGAGCTTGAGGCGGAAGGCCTGCGGGTCGAGACGACCACTGCCGAGAACGGCGAGCCGGTCCTCGTCGTCGGCGAGATGAAGGTCTACCCGCGCCGCGTGCTCGAGGGCCAGATCGCCGAGAGCGGCGACCCTCGTGCAGTGGACCTCGACTGGCTCGCCAAGGCCCATCGCGCGTACTTCCGCAACCTCCGGCGGTTCCATCCGAGCCTGGTTGCCGCGGCGGCCGGTTGAGAACGTGACCGCGGCACAGCGTGTCGCCGCGTGGGATTCGGTGGTCGACGGACTCGAACCGTCGATCTCCGGGTGGTTCCTTCCAGCGTCTTGCCGTTGGACGAACCACCGAATCCCTCGTTGTCACTCAGACGCGGCTACCTGCTCTTGACACGATCCGTTCTCCTTATCTGGGACGGGTGCCGATCGGACTCCTGCAAAGCGAGATGCCACTCGCCCCGTCGTTCACTCATGCCGATGGATCGTCGCCCCCGTTTACGGCCGGCTGCGTCGGTGCCTTCACCTTGCGATGAACGACAAGCGCCGGATCGACGTATGGCTGGCTGGAGTCGGCTTCCTCCCGCACTCGGTTATGCCGACGGATCGCCGGATCCGTTTACGCCGCGTCTTTGGCGTCTCAGATCGGTGGCGCCGTCGCCAAGACGAGGCTGCACGCTGCCCGGCAGTTGGTGGAGGCGTCCGGCCCGAAGTCCCGAGGTTGAAGACAGCGACTCCTTCTGTAGCTGTGCGCTAGGGTTTCCGCGAAGTGACTCGCAGGATGTCCGCCCTCGTAGCCGCCGCGTTCGCCGGGTGTCTATCCCTCGGCACGGCCGTTCAGCCCCAGACGGAGACCACGGGCCGGCTGGACCCGTCCGACGCCGCACAATTGCGGGCCTGGGCCGAGAGAGGGCACGCCGCCTCCGCGCTTCAGCTCGGGGTGACGTACATGCAGACCGACCCCACGGAAGCGGTGAAGTGGATTCGGTTAGCCGCGGAGCAGGATCATGCCGAGGCCCAAGCCATGCTCGGACGGCTCCACCAGGTCGGGCGCGGCGTGCCACGGGACTACTCGGAAGCGCTGCGGTGGTACCGGCGCGCTGCCGAGCAGGGCTACGTCGATGCGCAGTTTCTGCTGTGGATGGTCCACCACGAGGGCCGGGGTGTGACGAAGGACCCTGTTGAAGCAGTTCGTTGGCTCCGCATGGCGGCTGAACAAGGCCACGCGGACGCGCAGTTCAAGCTCGGCATGCTGCACATTGACGGAGACGGTGTTCCTGAAGACGCCACCGAGGCCATGAGGTGGCTCCGTCGCGCGGCCCAACAGGGCCACACCCGGACGCTTGAGATGTTCGGGGACACACTCGATGAACTCGCCTCGCTGGATGCAACGCTGGACGATGCAGGAGGCAGCTCCGAAACGCAGGGCGACGTCCGGTTCAATCAACTGCTGGCTGCCGCGGAAGCCGGTGACTCGGAGGCGCAGTACGAACTCGCTGTCGCGTACGCCGAAGGGCGTGGTGGCGTAGATGACGACGAGAGGACGAAGCAGGTTCTACTCTGGGCGACTCGAGCGGCGAATCAGGGGCACCCTGGAGCGATGGCCGAACTCGGGTCTTTCTACATGGGGAACGACGACGTGATGGCTTTTCGTTGGCTGCGCCCGGCCGCCGCACAGGGCCACGGAGGAGCACAAGGCAATCTCGGCTACATGTACCAGCATGGTCATGGCGTTCCCCGAGACGACGATGAAGCCGCCCGGCTCTATCGGCTGGCCGCCGAGCAGGGGATCGCGCAGGCCCAGCACAACCTCGGCGTGATGTACCGACGCTGGGACTTCGGTCTCGACAACGACGGGACCTTCGACTACATGTTCCGCATCCAGCCCGACGGCACCGGTCTCTACGACGATATTCTCGCGCTCAACGGACGGCACCGCCACGCCCAGCCAGACTTACCACTGCGAAGTGGAGGCTGACCGCTGACGGTTGAACTGGCCTCCAGCAGAGCCGCCCAATCGCCGGTTGGCGTCGTCGTCTGGAAACCTGCCGCAGCCGTGGCGGGCGGCGGCGCCGATGGCAGGACGCCGAAGTGGGCGATGCCGGGCTGTCGGCGTAGCTGCGCGCGTATCCATAGAGATACTGTTCGTCGGTGGCGAAGACGGAAGCTCTTCGTGGCGAAGAGCGACCCACTACACGTACCGGGTTACGTGGTCGGCGGAGGACCAGGAGCATGTGGGCCTGTGCGCCGAGTTTCCGTCACTCAGTTGGCTCGCGTCCACGCCGGACGAAGCTCTCGCCGGCGTACGCCGTCTTGTAGCCGAGAGCGTCGAAGACATGCGGGCGAACGGTGAGGACCTGCCCGTTCCGTACGCGGACCGCGCATACAGCGGCAAGTTCATGGTTCGTGTGCCGCCCGAGATGCGCCGGGCGTTGGCCATCCGGGCTGCCGAGGAAGGCGCGAGCATGAACCGCCTCGTCGGGGCGCGGCTCGCGGAGCGCCCCTTGTAGTACGCCCCGCCCATGGGAACAACGAGGCCGACCGAGCGGTCGAACCGCGCCGCGTCGGGGGGCCGGCTTCCGGCCCTTCTGCCGCGATGGCCTCAGCTAGCCGGGTAGGAGACCGGTGTCAACGAACTCGCGAGGAGTGACGACCTGAATGTTCTGCCGGGATCTCGCCGGGAAGTGCTGGATGTTCCCGGTGATCAGACGGTCGGCCAGGGCGGCGACGGCGACCTCGAGGAAGGGCTCGTCATCGGGGTCGGGCAGCGGAATCGGCAAGGGCATCGGGGAAGTCAGTTCGCCGACTGCTTCGAGCTGCAGAAGCAGCGCGTCGACATCCTCTTGGGCGAAAGCGAATCCGGGGCGGCGCAGTACGTCGGCGTACTCGGCGAGGATTCGCCCGTCGTAGCAGAGGCGGAGCCTGCCGGCGGCGACCAGCGCCACGATGGTCCCCGGCGGTCCGAACGGGGAGAGCAGGCCGGACACCAGGACGTTGGTGTCGACGACGACTCTCATCCGCGGCGTTGCCGTCGCGCTTCATCGATCTCCGCGTTGACCTCGTCGAGGCTCCACCGGTCGAGTCCCGCCTTGCGTGCCTGGCGCTGCATGTTGAGCACGGCCAGTTGGGATCGGGCCTGCCTGAGGGCTGCCAGCGTTGCGTCGACGGTCGATGGGGTCGCGGCGGACAGGATCGCTACCGGTTTGCCGTTGGACGTGACGACAAGGTCCTTCGCTTCCGCCAGGGACTCCCAGATCGCGGCGGAGCGAGTACGCAGGTCACGGATGCTGACGAAGTCCATGGGGCCAAACTCCTGGAGGGTCACAATCGAGTACGCCAGAGTGACACGATTGTGTCCCCTGGTCAAGGCGCCGGCACCGCAACCCGGCCGCGTACACTTGGCGGCCGATGCGGAACGCCCTGGCCCTGAGCCTTAGATCCATCCTCCTCGGTCTCGCGGCGGCAGCGGTCGTGGGGGGCTGCGGGGGCGATGGGCGGACGCCGCTGGTCGTGTACTCGCCGCATGGGCGGGACCTGCTGACCGTCGTCGAGCAGGCGTACGAGCAGGCGCGGCCCGATGTCGACGTCCGCTGGCTCGACATGGGTTCGCAGGAGGTATACGACCGGATCCGTTCGGAGCGGGCGAACCCGCAGGCGGATGTGTGGTTCGGCGGCCCGGCAACGATCCTGGCGCGGGGCGCCGCTGAGGGCCTGCTGGCGCCGTCCGAGCCGTCCTGGGCCGCGGCCCTCGATCCGGCCGACCGGCATCCGGAGGGGCTCTACTACACGCTCTACCAGACGCCGACGATCATCGTCTACAACCGCGACGCGATCGGCGAGAACGAAGCGCCGGCCGACTGGGACGATCTCCTCGACGAGCGCTGGCATGACGAGGTCGTGATCCGCGATCCGCTGGCCAGCGGCACGATGCGGACCATCTTCGGGAAGATCCTGGCCGACTCGGTGATCGAGACCGGCAGCACCGAGGCCGGCTTCGACTGGCTGAGGCGCCTGGACGGCCAGACCCGGGAGTACGTCCACAGCCCTGCGGTCCTCCACGAGAAGCTGACCCGCCAGGAGGGCGTGCTCACGCTTTGGGAGATGACCGACACGCTCTCCCTGATCGATCGGGGCGCGCCGATCGCGTACCGTTTTCCGGCGAGCGGCACCGCGGTGATCCAGGATTCGGTCGGCGTGGTCGCGGGCTCGGAAAATGAGGACGAGGCGGAGGCATTCATCGACTGGCTCGGTTCCCCCGAGGCCCTGGGGCTGGCCGTGGCCGAGGCGTTCCGGCTGCCGGCGCGGGGTGACCTGGATGCGGAGGTGCTCGCCCCGTGGGTGGCCGAGGTGCAGTCGCGACTGCGCCGCGCCGAGGTCGACTGGCGGATGATCGAAGCGAACGGCGCCGCGTGGATGGCGGAGTGGGACCGGGCCGTTCGCGGCCAGGGCGGAGGATGAGCCGGGCCCGCGACGCGGCTGTCATCCCGGATGCCGGCCAGAGGGCCGGCGCACCGACAGGCGGCGCGGAGGCGGAGCCGTCGCGATGACTGACGAGTTGGCGTCGAGGTGACGGCGTCCGGGGTTTCCGTCCGCTTCGACGACGTCTTCAAGGCGTTCGACGAGACCGTCGTTCTCGCCGGCGTCTCGCTGACCGTCGAGCCCGGCGAGATCTTCGCGCTGCTCGGCCCGAGCGGCAGCGGCAAGACGACGATGCTGCGCCTGCTGGCGGGCTTCGAGCAACTCGACCGGGGACGTCTGCTGATCGCGGACGAGGCCGTCGAACACCTGCCGCCGGCGCGCCGCGGTGTCGGCATGCTGTTCCAGAGCTACGCGCTCTTCCCGCACCTGAGCGTGGCCGAGAACGTCGCCTTCGGGCTGAAGGTCCGTGGCGGGGCGCAGGGCGAGACGGAGGTCCGGGTCGCCGAGATGCTCGAACTCGTACGCCTCTCCGGCTTCGAGCAGCGGCGGATCGCCGAGCTCTCGGGCGGCCAGCAGCAGCGGGTGGCTCTCGCCCGGGCGCTGGCGCCGCGGCCGCGGGTGCTGCTGCTCGATGAACCGCTGTCCAATCTCGACCCGGCGTTGCGCGAGGAAACCCGCGCCGACCTGCGCCGGACGGTCAAGCAGACGGGCATCACGACCGTGCTGGTCACTCACGAGCAGGAGGAGGCCTTCGAGCTCGGCGAGCGGATCGGCCTGCTGAACGAGGGAGGCCTGGAGCAGGTCGGAGGACCGGCGGAGCTCTACCGGGATCCCGCTTCGCGTTTCGTGGCCACGTTCGTCGGTCGTTGCTCCGTGCTGGCGGGGGTCGTGAAGGAGCGGCATGGCGGCGACGAACTGACGGTGCGCCTCGAGTCGCAGCCCGAGGTCCCGGTCTGGCGTTGCCGGAGTAGCGGCGAGCTGGCCGTGAACGACCGGGTCGATGTCTGTGTTCGTCCGGAGTCCGTGAGACTCGAGACGGGCGAGGTCCCGGGTCTTCCGGGTGCGATCGAGGCCGAGCGCTTCACCGGCAGCAACAGCTTCTACACGGTGCGGCTGGCGGCAGGACCGACCGTCGAGGTGGCGATGCCGGGAACCACGGCGGGCTTGAGGGGTGCCTGCGTCGTTCGGCAGCTTGCCGGAGAGCTGCCGTCCGCGTTTGCCGCGGCGCCGGAGTCCGGCCCTTGAGCGCCGCCGGCGCGGGCCGCGGTGCGCCGCAGCTCCGCTCGCTCATGCCGTGGCTGGTGCTCGCCTTCCTCGTCTGGCTGGTCGGCTACCCGCTGCTCGTCGTGGCTGCGGAGGCGTTCGGCATCGGCAGCCCCGACGGAGGCGGTCCGACCACCGAAGCGTTCCGCTCCTTCTTCACCCGCGCCGACGAGTGGAACGCCATGTGGCGGACTCTCTGGATCTCCGTCCTCTCCACCCTGGCCGCGGCCGCCATCGGCGTGCCGCTCGGCTTCCTGTTCGAGCGCAACGAGATCCCCGGCCGGCGCCTGCTCGGCGCCCTGGTGGCGCTGCCGGTGGCGCTGCCCCCGCTGGTCGGCGTCATCGCGTTCCTGTTTCTGTACGGAGAGAGCGGGCTGGCGGCGCGCGGGCTTCAGAGCCTGGGTCTCGACGTGTCCTGGCGGCTGACCGGCGCCTGGGCGATCCTGCTCGTCCACGCGTACTCGATGTACGTCTACTTCTACCTGTTCACCCGGGCCGGGCTGTCCGGGCAGGACGGGGCGGCCATCGAGGCGGCGCAGAGCCTGGGCGCCAGCCGGTCGCAGATCCTCTTCCGGGTCACCCTGCCGCGGCTGCGGCCGGCTCTCGCCGGGGCGACGCTGCTCACCTTCATGACCTCGCTCGGATCGTTCTCCGCTCCTTACATCTTCGGCGGCGGCTTCCGGGTGATGACGACCCAGATCGTCGCCTCGAAGCTGAACGGCGAACTGCGGATGGCGTACGTCGAAACGACGATGCTGGCGCTGCTCGCGTTCGCCTCGCTGCTGCTGCTTCGCAGGATCGATCCCGGCCTCGACCTGGCCTCGGGCGCGCGGGGCACGCCGCCGGCGCGCCGCCGCCTGCACAGCCGGGGCGCCCGGGTCGCTGCGGCTGCGGGCGGCTGGGTCCTGGCCGGCGTGCTGCTGCTGCCGCACGCGACGCTCATCCTGATGTCTCTCGTGCCGCCGAACACCTGGACGGTGGAGGCGTTCCCGCCGGTGCTCGGTCTCGTCAACTACGGCGATCTCCTGTCGTCGGCCGAACGGCTGAGGCCGGCGCTCAACTCGATCTGGATGGCGGCCGCGGCGACGCTGGCGGCGGTGGTGGTGGGCGTCCTGGCGGCGCGGCTGTCGCTCCGGCGCGGCGGCCTGCCGGGCCGGGCGCTGGAGGCCATGATGACCCTGCCCTGGGCGATCCCCGGCACCGTGTTCGCCCTCGCCCTGGCGGCGGCGATGAGCGTCAACGCGCCCTGGGTCGGCCGGTTCGTGCTGGTCGGCACGCTCTGGATCCTGCCGCTGGCGTACCTGGTCCGCTCGCTGCCGTTGACTGGACGTTCCATCTTCGCCGGCCTGCGCCAGCTCGACCCGCGCCTGGAGGAGGCGGCGGCGAGCCTCGGCGCCGGCGCGTTCAGGACGGTCGTGCAGATCGTGCTGCCGCTGCTGCGGCCGGCGGTGATCGCCGGCGCCGGCCTCGCCTTCATCACGATGCTCGGCGACTTCGTCACCTCGATCGTGCTCTACACCTACGACACCCGTCCGATCTCGATCGAGATCCAGTCGAGCCTGCGGATTCAGGAGACGGGCATCGCCGCCGCCTACGGCGTGCTGCTGATGGTGCTGAGCGCGGCCGCTTTCATCGCCTGGGACGACCGGGCCGGCGGCCGGCTCTGAGGTGTCGCGCCTGGCCTGCCGTGAGCTGTCGCCCTTGGGCTGCCGCGGCCTGTCGCCCTTGACCGCCGCGCGCTTTCGCGCCGCAATTGTCGAGAATCGTCGGGGAAGAGAGACCGCCAGATGTCGCGCTTGATCGACCACCGCCTGGCGGCGCTCATGGTGGTGGCGTTCGTCAGCACGCTGGGCGAGTTCCTGGTCGTCGCGCTCCTGCCGTTCTACGCCGAGCGCTACGGCGCGACGCCGCTGGAAGTCGGCGCCCTGGTGTCCGCGTTCGCACTGGCGTCGATGGTGACGGCGCCGCTCTGGGGCCGGCTCGCCGACCGTGCCGGACGCAGGCCAGCACTCTTGCTCGGCCTCGTGGTCTCGGCCGCGGGCTACCTCCTCTTCGGCCTGGCGCAGTCGCTTGACGCGCTGCTCCTGGCCCGCCTCGTGCATGGCGTCGGCGGCGGCACGGTGCCTGTGGTGTTCGCCTACATCGCCGACTCGGTGGCCGGCGAGCGCCGCGCCGAGGGCATCGGCTGGGTCACCGCCGTCACGAGTTCCGCGGCGATGATCGGCCCGGCCGTGGGAGGCTTCGCGGGCCAGCTTCATCCGGCCGGGGCCGGCGCCGTGGCCGCGGCGTTCAGCCTGGCGGCCGCGGCGTTCGCTCGCTTCTGGCTGCCCGAGTCGCGGCCCCGAGGGGATGGCGCCCAGGCGGAGGACCCCCGCTACTCGATCCTCGCCGCCATCGGCCGGGTGGCCGTTCAACCGCTGCGTCCGCTCAACCTGCTGATCTGGATCTACGCCGCCGGCCAGATCGGCATGGCGGGCATGACCGCGATCGTCGGCCTCTACCTGGGGCGGCGCTTCGGCGTGGACGAGTCGAACATCGGCCTGTTCTTCTTCTACCTGGGCGGCCTGTCCATCGCTTTCCGCGTGCTCGTTCTGGGACGGGCGGTCCGCCGCTACGGCGAGCTTGCCGTGCTGCGCGCCGGCGCCGTCAGCTTCGGCGTCGGCCTGATCGCCATCCCGTTCGCCACCGGTCTCTGGACGCTCGGAGCGGCGATCTTCCTGGTTCCGCTGGGCACATCCCTGCTCTTCCCCTGCACGACGTCCCAGGTCTCGAAGCGCGCCCCCGGAAGCGGCGTCGTCGGGCAGGTGCTCGGCGTCCAGCAGGCGTACGGTAACGCCAGCAAGATCGCGGCGCCGCTGGTCGCGGGCTACCTTTTCCAGGCCGTGTCGCCGGAAGCGCCGTTCGTCGTCATCGGAGCGGTGCTCCTGGTCGCAGCGGCCGCGTCCACCCGCCTTCGCGGCTTGTCGAGCCGACGCGAAGCGGAACGTCGCGCTGCGGCGAACGGATCCGCTCCCCCCGCGGGAGATCGGTGAAACACGCGGGCCAGGAGCTTGCGCCGCAGAACGCAGCGAAGCAAGTCTGGGGCGCAGGCGCCGCCGTGCGGACGGGATGGGCCGAAGCACCGAGTCCGCGAGGGGTTTCGGGGCGCTAGGCTTCCCGTCACAGGAGGTACAGGCCATGCCCGATTTCTCGTTGTCCGCGCTGTCGGCCGGCGCCCTGCTCGAGGCGGCGGGGATGCTGCTGCTGTTCATCGGGTTTCTCTTCGCGGGCTCGAAGGTTCTGCCGGGGCAGAGGGTTGCCGGACCGGAGCTCGAGGGGGAAACGCGCGTCTACAAGCTGAACGGCCTTGCCCTGTTCCTGGTCACGGTGACTCTGGGAGTCCTCGCCCAGGGGTTCGGGTGGTTCTCCTTCTCCGTGCTGCACGCGCGCTTCGCCGCCTTGTTCGTCGTCGCGAACGTGTTCGCGCTTGCGGCGGCCGGCTGGCTTTACCTGCGGGGAGCGCGTGCCCGGAGCGCCTCGGCGGGAGACGGGCGCGGCTTCCTGATGGGCTCGGAACTCAATCCGACCCTCTTCGGGGTGGATCTGAAGATGTTCAGCTACCGCCCGTCGCTCATCGGCCTGGCGGTGTTCAACCTCTCGTTCGGCGCGGTGCAGTACGAGGCCACCGGCCGGCTGACGCTGGCGATGGCCGTCTACCAGGCCATCACCTTCGCCTACGTGTTCAACTACTTCCAGTTCGAGCACGGCATGGTCCACACCTGGGACATCATCGCCGAGCGTTTCGGGCTCGGGCTGGTCTGGGGCGACTACGTCCTGGTGCCGTTCTTCTACTGCCTTGCCGGGTGGTGGCTGGTCGACGCGCCGGACACGCTGCCGCCGGCCGCGGCGGCCGGGATCGTCCTTCTCGCCGGCTTCGGTTTCTGGCTCTTCCGCGGCGCCAACGGGCAGAAGCACCGCTTCAAGCGGGACCCGAACGTCCGGATCTGGGGACGGCCCGCCGAGACCCTGGACGGTCGCCTGCTGGTGTCCGGCTTCTGGGGAATTGGCCGGCACCTCAACTACACCGGCGAGATCTGCGTCTACTTCGCGTTCACCCTGACCACCGGGTTCGGCTCGTTCTGGCCCTACCTGCTGCCCGCGTGGCTCACGGGGCTGCTCCTGCACCGTTCCCGGCGGGACGACCGCCGCTGCCGCGCCAAGTACGGCGAACTCTGGGAGCGCTACACGAAGCGCGTGCGCTACTCGGTGCTGCCGTTCATCCCGTAGCCGCGGAGGCTGCCGGAAACCGCAAGTTCGACCCGGTCGGAGGTTGACGCGGCGTTCTTCCTGTGAAAGGCTCCTCCGTCCTGACGCGGGGTGGAGCAGTCTGGTAGCTCATTGGGCTCATAACCCAAAGGTCGCAGGTTCAAATCCTGCCCCCGCTACCAAGTCTTCAGAGGCGCGGCCTTCGGGCCGCGCCCTTTCGCATGTAAGCGGGGGCTTCCCGGCGGCGGTTATCGCTCGTGTAGGCTCTCTCTCGTGTCGCCGACGCCGAAAGGGGGGCGCGAACGACTGCGGGAGCGCGTGGATCGTTGGCGCGAGAGGGCTCAGCGTTCGCTGCCGACGCTGATCGGCGTGGGGCTGGTCCTGGCCCTGCTGTTTCTCGCCAGGGCGGGCAGGGAAAGCTACGCGGGACTGGCCGAACTGGCGGAGCGCGAGGCGGAGCTCGAGATCGACCTGGAAGAGACGCGGGTGCGAGTGGAGCGCCTCCGGCGGACGGTGGAGCTGCTCCAGGACGATCCGGTGGTGCTGGAGCGGCTCGCGCGCGAGGAGCTGGGCCTCGTGAGGCCGGGCGACACGGTGGTCGTCCTGCCGCGGACGGACGACTGACGCCGACGCCCGCCGGTGTCCGCGTGGCGTGAACTGGGCCGCCGCATTCGCTGCGGCCGGGACTACCGCGAGCTGGCGGCGGCGGAGCGGGCGGCGGTCGCCGGTCTTCCGGTCCGTGCGGCGGCGCTCGTGTTCGAGCTGCTGGCGGACGACCGGGAGGGGCCGCAGCTCGTCGTCGTGCCGAGCGAGAACGAGGTCCTGGCCTGGACGGAGGCCGCGGGCCTGCTGCGCGGGCGGGACCCGGGGCGGGTCGTCCCCTTCCCGTCGCCGGCGCTGACGCCCTATCAGCAGGCGGAGGCCTCGCTGCTGGTGCGCGCCCAGGAGAGCACCGCCTACGACTCGCTGCTCAACGCGTCGCGGGTGACCGTCGTCTGCACGCCCCGCGCCCTGTTCCACCGCCTGGCCGAACCGGACGCGTTCCTCGCGTCGGTGGTCGAACTGGAGGTCGACGGCCAGGCGACGCCCGAGGACCTGTTGCCGCGCCTTCTGGCCCACGGCTACCGGCGGAGCGACCTCGTGGCGGCGGTCGGCGCGGTGGCGCAGCGCGGCGGCGTGTTCGATCTGTTCGCGCCCGGCGAACCCCGGCCGGCGCGGCTCGACCTGTTCGGCGACACGGTCGAGAGCATCCATCGGTTCGATCCGTCGACCCAGCGTTCCGAAGAACCGATCGGGTCCCTGCGCGTGCGGCCGCTGACGCCCTTCGCCGCCGGGCCGGAGCAGGCGGCCGCCCTGGCCGGCCTGCTGCTGGAGGAAGGCGGCGACGCGCTCTCGGACCGGGCCCGGGCCCAGTTGGACGACATGGCCGCGGGTGAGCCCTTCGACGGCTGGGAGAAGTACCTGCCCCTGCTGGCCCCGAGCACGAGTCTCGGCGAGGCGATGGCGGACGCTCCGGTCGTCGTGGTCGACCCCGAGCGGGTAAGCGGGGAAGTCGAACAGCACGCCGCGCTGCTCTGGGAGGAGTACGCCCGGCGGCGCGAGGACGGCGACCTCGCGGCCGAGCCCGAGCGGCTGACCGTGCCGGCGGACCAGGTGATGGAACTCGTCGAGCGGTCGGCCTTCCGGGTGGGCGGGACGTTCGATCCGGCCGCGGGCGGCCGGCGCGCCCGGGTCGACTTCGCCGCCGTCGAGACGGACGTCCTGATCGATCAGCTTCCCCGTTTTCCGCGCGAAGTGGAGACGGCCGCCGCGCGCGGCGACGACCTCTGGCTGGTGGCCGGCGCCGAACGGCACGAGGCGCTCCGTCAGACGCTGGGCCGCCGGGAGATCGACTGGGACGGCGGCGCCGTGCGCCTGGTCGACGGCGAACTGGCCCGGGGCTTCCGCCTGCCGCGGGCGGGCGTGGTGCTGTACGGCGCCGGCCAGCTCTTCCGCCGGCGCCCCCGGGCGAGGCGCCGGCGCCGGATGGGTCCGTTCGTCTCCGGGCTGAGCGACCTGCGCGTGGGCGAGTTCGTCGTCCACGAGGACCACGGCATCGGCCAGTTCCTGGGGCTCAAGACCCTCGACGGCCCCTCCGGCGACGGCCCGCAACCCGGCGGGAACGGGCGCCGCCAGCGGCAGGCGCGCGCGGTCGAAGTGATGGAGCTTCTCTACTCGTCGGGCCGGACGCTGCTCCTGCCGCTGACCCGGCTGGACGAGATCGAGCGCTACAGCGGCATCGACGGCATCGCGCCCCGTCTCGACCGGTTGGGCGGCAGCAGTTGGGCGAAGAAGAAGAGCCGGATCCGGCGCAGTCTCAAGGCGATCGCCACCGACCTGCTGAAGCTCTACGCCGAGCGCCGGCTGGCGCAGGCGGTGCCGATGGGCGGGGACAGCGACCGCCAGCTCCAGTTCGAGAGCGCCTTTCCCTACGAGGAGACGCCCGATCAACTGCAGGCCGTGCGGGAGATCAAGGAGGACCTCGCCCGCGACCGGCCGATGGACCGCCTGCTGTGCGGCGACGTCGGCTTCGGCAAGACGGAGGTTGCGATGCGGGCGGCGTTCAAGGCGGTCGACAACGGGTTGCAGGTCGCCGTACTGGCGCCGACCACGATCCTCGCCGACCAGCACCTGCGGACCTTCCGGCGGCGATTCCAGGGCTTCGGCGTCGAGATCGAGATGGTCTCCCGGTTTCGGTCGGCGGCCGAGATCCGGGCGATCCGGGCCCGGCTCGCCGCGGGCGAGATCCACGTCCTGATCGGCACCCACCGGTTGCTCGGCCGGGACATCGACATGCCGTGCCTGGGTCTGGTCGTGATCGACGAGGAGCAGCGCTTCGGCGTAGCCCAGAAGGAGCGGCTGCGCGAACTCCGGCGCAACGTCCACGTGCTGGCCATGTCCGCGACGCCGGTGCCGCGCACGTTGCAGCTATCTCTCGCCGGGGTGAGGGATCTCTCGCTGATCGAATCGCCGCCCCGCGACCGGATGGCGGTCGAGACCCGCATCCTGCCGTTCTCGGGCGATCTCGTCCGCGAGGCGATCGAGTTCGAGGTGGAGCGCGGCGGCCAGGTGTTCTACGTTTACAACCGGGTCGAGGACATCGAGGGGGTCCTCCGCTATCTGCGCGAGCTGGTGCCGGGGCTCAGGATCGCGGTCGGCCACGGGCAACTGGAAGAGGCGGAGCTGGGCCGGCGCATGCGCGCCTTCACGGTGGGCGACTACGACCTGCTGCTGGCGACGACGATCATCGAGAACGGGATCGACATCCCGAACGTGAACACGATGCTCGTACACCGCGCCGACCGGTTCGGCCTGGCCCAGCTCTACCAGTTGCGGGGCCGGGTGGGCCGCAGCGATCAGCTCGGCTACTGCTACCTGCTGGCGCCGCCGGACACCGTGCTCTCGGCGGAGGCGCGCAAGCGGCTCGTGGCGATCCGCGAGTTCACGGAACTCGGGGCGGGATTCCGCATCGCCGCCCGCGACCTGGAGATCCGCGGGGCGGGTAACCTGCTCGGCGCCGAGCAGAGCGGTCACATCGCCGAGGTCGGGATCGAGACCTACATGAAGATGCTGGAACAGGCGATCGCCGAACTGCGCGGCGAGGCGCCGTCCGAGGCGCCGTCCGCCACGATCAGCCTGCCGTCGTCCATGTCGATCCCGGACGACTACATCGGCGAGGTATCGCTTCGGCTGGAGATCTACCGCCGTCTGGCGGACGTCGCGGAGGATCCGGCGACGCTGCTGGCGGAGTTGCGCGACCGCTTCGGGCCGCCGCCGGAACCCGTCCACGCGCTGATTCAGGGCGCCGAACTGAAGCGGATCGCCGAGGGACTCGGCGTCCAGGCGATCGCGCACCGCAACGACCGGCTGACGATCCGGCTGCGCCGCGACGCGAAGGTCGACGTCGAGCGTCTGATCCGCTTCGTCTCGGAACGCGACGGCGCCGCCTTCGCGCCCGACGGCGTGCTGACGCTGCGCGACGTCCCGGGACGGGAGTCGATGGAGATCTCGCTCCAGTTGCTGGAACTTCTGGCGGGCGAACCGCAACGGCGCCTGGGCGGCGCGGAGACGGTCCATTGAACTCGCGGCGATTCTCCGCTGGGTGCGCGGGTCTTCTGACCCGCTGCCGCCGCAGGCGGCGTCAGCCCCGCGCCCCCGGCATGCGGCAAGCGAAGGGGCGACTGTCCGCCTGGCTGCTGGCGGCCACTCTCCTGGCCTGTGCGGGCAGCCTGCCGGAAGGAGTCGTCGCGCGGATCGGCGGCGAGAACAAGACCTACGAGGACTTCGACCGCTACGTCCTGAGCGTTCTCGGGGTCGACGCCTCCAGGTCGAGCAGCGAGGTGCTGTCCCGGCTCTTCGAGCGGTTCGTGGACGACGAACTCCTGCTGCGCTGGACCCGGGACCGGGGGCTGGCCGGCGCGGAGGCCGGCGCCCACGAGGCCGCCGCCGCGCTGCTCGAATCGTCGCCGCCCGAGGTTTCACCGGCGGACGTCGAGCGCCACTACGCGGAGCATCGGAGCGAGTACGAGCGGCCCGCCCGGGCGCGCCTGCGCCAGATCCTGGTCGAGGACCGGGCCGGCGCCGACCGGGCGCTGGGCGAACTCGAGGCGGGAGTGGACTTCGGCGAAGTGGCGCGGATCCGTTCGATCGGCCCGAGCGCTCCCGACGGCGGCCTCCAGGGCGAACTGTCGCGGGAGGACCTGCCCGGAGCGCTGGCCGAGGCCGTGTTCGCGCTCGAGGAAGGGGAGTGGAGCGGCCTGCTGGAGGCCGAGTACGGCTTTCGGATCTTCCAGGTCGAGGGCTACCTGCCGGAGGAGACGCTGTCGCTCCAGGAGGCGGCGCCGTCCATCCGGTCCCGGCTGGTCGCGGAACGCAGCGACGCGCTGGTCCGCCGGACGGTGGAGGAGGCGAGGCGGGAATACAATCTGCGGGTAGCCGTTGCACGGTTGCCGTTCGAGTACCGCGGCCGCTACGGCCCACCCGCCGCCGATTGAGGAACACGCCATGACTCCAGTTCGAGCAGCAGACTGTCTCCGGCCGCCAGGGCGGCGCCGGCCCGACGGCCGGCGCACCCGGTGCGCGGCCAGTTCCATGGGCGATAGCGCGGCCTTGCGGCGGCGATTGCTCGTGGCGTCGCTGCTGCTGGCGCTGAGCGTCGCTCCCGCCGCCGGGCAGCCGGCGCTCGACGCGGACAACCGCGTCATCCTCCGGGTCAACGACCGGATCGTGACCCTTTACGACTACCAGCGGGCCGTCGCCGAACAGATCCGGGGCATCCGGAACACCCCCGGTCTCACCGAGCCGCAACGCCAGGAGCGGCTGGAGCAGGTCGGCCGTTTGATCATGAAGAGCATGTTCGAGGAGCAGTTGCTCCTCTCGCGGGCGGACCAGCTCGCGGTGGTCGTCGACGAGAGCGACGTCGAGCAGCAGATCCAGGCGACCTGGGAGCAGTACGGCTTCGAGAACAACGAGCAGTTCCGGGAAGCCCTCGCCCAGTCGGGCATGCGGGAGAAGGACTTCCGGGACCGGACGCGCATCCAGTTGCGGTCCAACATCGTGCGCGGCCGCGAGGTGGCGCCCCGGATCGACCTCGCCGACGAGGACCTGCGCCGCTTCTACCGCGACAACCAGGAGCGCTTCCGCATTCCCGAGCGGGCACGGTTCGAGGAGGTGGTGATTCTCGACGCTGTCGTGCCGGCGGACCGGATGGCGCCGCTGGCGGCGCTGGCGCGGACCCGGCTGATGTCCGACGCGGTTGCCGCGGACGTGGCGGAGGGGCTTGGCGAAGGCGCGACCGCCGTCGACGTCGGCTGGGTCGCGCCGGGCGACCTGGCGGCGGAACTGGACGCCGTCGCCTGGGACCTGCAGCCGGGCGGCGTAGCGGATCCCGTCGCCGCTCGCGGCGGCCTCCACGTGCTGAAGATGCTCGAGCGCGAACCCGCCTCGGTTGAGCCGTTCGAGGAGGTGCGCGAGGCGATCGAGCGCCAGGAGCGGGGCCGGCTCTTCGACGAGGAGTACGAGCTCTACCTGGAGGAGCTTGCCGACGCCGCCTACATCGTGGAGCGTCTGCCGGAGGAAGCGGTGGGCTACCGGCCGGTCGCGGCGCCCTCGCTCGACGCCGACGCTCTCGGACTGCTCAGCCGCTTCGGTCCGGACGCGAGCGCCGAGGCTGCGGAGGAACCCGCGGAGGAACCCGCGGCCGAAGAGACCGGCGACGGCGGCCCCGACGCCTAGAGCTGACGAGGCAGCGCCTGCCTTCGGCCGGCGCTGCTTCCGGCCACCTTCGGCGGGAGCGGGTCAGAAGACCCGCGCACCCAGCGGAAAGCCGCCTCCGGCCGCAGCCGGTTCCATGCAGGCGTTCGGACTGTGGAGCAAAGTGGTCTGAAGTAGACAAATATGGCCTAACGGTGCTAGGCTCCCGCGCCTGAGCGTCAGTTTTGGGCAATTTCGCCCACCCTGACGCTCGGTGCGCGAGCGATGTTTCGAGGGCATGCAGAGGCCAAGATCGACGCCAAGGGCCGGCTCAAGGTCCCGAGCGTCTTCCTGCGCCCGCTCCAGGAGCGGTTCGGTCCGGACATCTTCACCACGTCGCTGCGCGGCGACTGCGCGTGGATCTACCCCCTGCCGGTATGGGAGCAGGAGGAGCAGCGCCTGGGGCGGCTCCCGTCGTCGAACACCCGCCGCCGCGACTACCTCCGGCGGATCAACTACTTCGGCCAGCAGAGCCGGCTCGACTCCCAGGGCCGGCTGATGGTGCCGGGCCGGTTGCGCGAGCGGGCGGGCATCGATGGCGGCGTCGTCCTCTTCGGCAAGACGGACCACCTGGAGGTCTGGAACCTCGAGCGGATCGAGAACGAGATCGAGTCCCGGCCGTTCACGGACGAGGACCTCGACGAACTCACGCGGGACCTCGACGCGCTCGAGGCGAACGGGAGAAGGGACGGCTAGCGATGTGGCCGAGCGAAGCGCCTCCCACCAGCCCGTCCTCGTCGACGAGACGCTGCGGTTCCTCGCTCCCGAGCGGGGCGGCTGGTTCGTCGACTGCACGGTCGGCCTGGGCGGCCACGCGGCGGAGTTGCTGCGCCGCCACTCCGCGGCCTCCGTCCTCGGCATCGACCGCGACGCCGAGGCGCTCCAACGCGCGGCCGCCCGGCTGCGCGAGTTCGGCCGGCGCGCCCGCCTGGTTCACGGCAACTTCGGGTCGATCCGGGAGATCGCGGCCGACGCGGGGATCGGGAAGCCGGCGGGAGTCCTCGCCGATCTCGGCGTTTCGTCGCTCCAACTGGACCGGCCGGAACGCGGCTTCAGCTTCATGCGGTCCGGGCCGCTCGACATGCGAATGGACCAGTCGCCCGGATCGGCGGCGAGGACAGCGAGGGACATCGTGAATCTCGAACCCCGGAACGTGTTGGAAACCGTGCTGCGCGACTACGGAGAGGAGCGGCAGGCCCGCCGGATCGCGCGCGCGATCGTCGAGCGCCGCCGCCGGCGCCCGATCGAGACGACGGACGACCTGCGCGACCTGGTTCACGAGGCGGCCGGCACCTCCAGGGTGCGGCGGGGCCGCGCCGCGCGGCGCGGCGCCCGCTCCATCGACGCCGCGACGAGGACCTTCCAGGCGCTTCGCATCGCGGTCAACGAGGAACTGTCGGGCCTCGGAGAGACGCTGGAACGGACGATGAAGCTGCTCGAGCGGGACGGCCGGCTGGTCGTCATCTCGTACCACAGCCTGGAAGACCGGATCGTCAAGCACCGTCTGCGCGCGGGTGCGCGGGGCGAGGTGGATCCGGTCACCGGCCGGCCCCGCGCCGAGACCCGCCTGATCGAGCTGATGACGCGGAAACCGATCCGGCCCGAGCCGAGCGAGGTGCAGTACAACCCGAGGTCGCGGTCCGCCCGGTTGCGGGCGGCGAGGCGCCTCTAGCGGCGCGGGCGGAACATCGGGAACCGGGACGGTGAAGACCGGCTACAGCGTCAGCAAGGAGATCTCGAATCCCTTCCTGGTGCGCCAGCGGGACCCCGGCCGCCTGCTCGGGCTGTGGCGGGTGTTCGCGATCCTGCTGCCGTTCGCCGGCGCGGTCTTCGCCTATACCTGGGTACACGAACAGGGCATCGAGGCCGGCTACCGCATCGAGGAACTCGAACGGAACCTCGAGGAGATGCGCCAGCAGGAGCTCCGGCTGGAGCTGGAGGCGACCCGGCTCAGCCGCCCGGAGCGGCTCTCGGCCCTCGCCCTGGAAGAGCTCGGGATGGCGCCGCCGGCGCTCGACCAGATGGTCTTTCTGAACTCCGAAAGCCTGTCCCTGGTCGAGGCCGGGGCGGCGGAGGCGGCGCCGTGAACTCTCTGGGGCCGCGAGCCCGGAGCGCCCGCCGGCGCTACGTCGGAAGGCTGGCGGTGCTGGTCGCGGTTTCCGGTCTGTGGATGGGCGCGATCGCCGTACGGCTCTTCGACCTGCAGGTGCGCGGCGCGGAGAAGTACCGCGAGCAGGCCGCGAGGCAGCAGCGGAGCGAGGTCGTTCTGAACCCGAAGCGCGGGACCATCTACGACGCGCGCGGCCGCCGGCTCGCGGTCTCGGTGGAGACGCGGACGCTCTACGCCGAGACCGCCAAGGTGGCCGACCCGGCGGCCGTCGCCGCCGCCATCGCTCCCCTGGTCGGCCGCTCGCGGGAGCGGATCGAGGCGCTGCTCGACAAGCGCGGCCACGTGCCGCTGGCGCGCAAGCTCGACCGCGAGGTGGCCGACCGGATCGACCTGTCCGAGTTCCCCGGCCTCTACTTCCTCGGCGAGAGCAAGCGCCAGTACCCGATGGGCAGCCTGATGGCCCACGTGCTCGGCTTCGTCGGCACGGACCGCAGCCTCGCCGGCCTGGAGTACCGCTACGACACGGAAGTGGCGGGCGAGGCGGTCCGCAGGCATGTGCTCCGCGACGGCCAGCAGCGGGTCGTCGTGGTCGCCGGTTCGCTGGGCGAACCGAAGCCGGGCGCCGACCTCCACCTGACGGTCGACGCGACGATCCAGCACCTCGCCGAGCGGGCGCTGCGGGAGACGATCGAGTCGTTCGGCGCCAGCGCCGGCAGCGTCGTCATCCTGGCCCCCGAGGACTCGGCCGTGCTGGCGATGGCCTCCCATCCGACCTTCGACCCGAACCGGTTCGGCGACTTCGGCCCGAACGAGCGCCGCAACCGCGCGCTCCAGGACTCGTACGAACCCGGTTCCACCTTCAAGACGATCACCGCGGCCGGCGCCTTCGAGCGGGGCGTGGTCCATCCCGACCAGATCATGGACTGCGGCATGGGGCGGATCCGGGTCGGCAAGGCGCTGATCAAGGACCACAAGCCGTTTCCCGAGCTGACGTTCCGCACCGCGATCGCCAAGTCCAGCAACGTCTGCGCGATCAAGGCGGGCGGCCTGACCGGATCGGAGACGATGCAGCAGCTCGTGACGACATTCGGCTTCGGCGCGGTCACCGGCATCGACCTCGACGGCGAGCACCCCGGCATCGTGCCGCTGCGGGTCTGGGACGAGGAGACGACGGCGTACGTCTCGTTCGGCCACGGCCTGGCGGTGACGCCTCTCCAGCTCGCGAACGCTTACGCGGCGATCGCCAACGGCGGGGTCTGGAACCGGCCCTACCTCGTGCGGTCGATGGAGCGGGAGGGCCAGGTCGTCGACATGCGGCCCGCGGACCGCGGCCATCGCGTGATCTCCAGGTCGACCGCGTACCGGGTGGTCCGGCTGCTTGAGGAGGTCGTGGTCAGCGGCACCGGCCGGAAGGCCGCGATCGCGGGCTACCGGGTGGCCGGCAAGACGGGCACGGCCGAGAAGTCGGACGCCTCGGGTTACTCGGAGACCGGCCGCGTCGCCGGCTTCGTCGGCATCGCGCCGGCGCGGGCGCCGCGCCTGGTCTGCCTCGTGATGATCGACGAGCCGACCGTCTCCACCTCCGGCGGCGAGGTGGCGGCGCCGGCCTTCCAGCGCATCATCAGCGAGGCGCTGTTCTACCTCGGCGCCACGCCGTCGCGCCAGCCGATGGGCTGGGGCCAGCCGGTCTGGCTTCAGCCGGCCCCCGAGCCGTCCGAGGCGCAGCCGGAAGTCCGGGTGGCCGCCGCGGCGGAGCAGGCGGCGGAACAGACGGCGGAACAGGACGACGCGGAGGCGGAGGGCGAGCCGTGGACGGCGGCGGGATCGAGCTGATGCGGCTCGGCGACGCGGTCGCCGGCCTGCCCCTGCGCTCCGGGCTGGGCGCACCCGCGGCCGACACCGAGGTCACGGGAATCCAGCACGATTCCCGACGCGTCGGCGGCGGCGACCTGTTCGTGGCGTGGCGCGGCGAGGTCCACGACGGCCGCGCCTTCGCGGCCGCCGCGGTCGCCCGCGGCGCCGCCGCGGTCCTGGCGTTCGGCCCGCCGCCGGCCGCGACGGCCGCGCCCGCCGTGCCGTGGCTGGAGGTCGACGATCCGCGGCGCCGAATGGGGCCGGTGGCGGCCAGGCTCCACGGCCACCCCGAGCGGGAACTCCTGACCGTCGGCGTCACGGGCACGAACGGTAAGAGCACGACCGCGCAGTTGATTGGCGCTTGCCTGAACCGCGCCGGCCGTCCCGCCGCTGTGATCGGGACCCTCGGCCGGAGCGTGTGCCGGCCGGGCGCCGGGGCGTCCGGGACGACCGCGCTGAGTGCCGCCGCCTCCGGCCGGACGACGCCCGAGAGCAGCGACCTGTTCCGGATGCTGCGACGGGCCGTCGACCTGGGGGCGCGCTCCGCGGCTGTGGAGGTCTCGTCCCACGGCCTCGACCAGGGCCGCCTGAACGGGATGAGTTTCGACGCCGCCGTGTTCACGAACCTCACGCGCGACCACCTCGACTACCACGCCTCGATGGAGGCCTACTACGGGGCCAAGCGGCGGCTCTTTTCGCTGCTTCGCTCGGGCGGCCGCGCGGTCGTCAACGTCGACGACGAGTACGGGCGGCGGCTGGCGGGCGAAGTGGGGGAGGCGGCCGAGGTCTGGCGGTACAGCGCCGCCGGCCGGAGCGGCGCGGACGTGCGCGTCGTCCGGTCGGAACTCGATCTCCAGGGCATCCGGGCCGAGCTCGAGACGCCCGGGGGCCCTCTCCCGCTGACGAGCCGGCTGCTGGGCCGGTTCAACCTGGAAAACCTGACGGCGGCGGTGGCCGCCGCGAGCGCCCTGGGGCTGCCGGACGAGGCGGTCCGTGCCGCGGTGGCGGCGGAGAAGCCGCTGGACGGCCGGCTGGAACCGGTGGACTGTGACCAGGGGTTCCCGGTGCTCGTCGACTACGCCCACACGGACGACGGCCTGCGCGCCGCGATCGAGGCGATCCGCGAACTCTGCTCGCGCCGCATCCTGGTCGTGTTCGGCTGCGGCGGCGACCGGGACCGGGGCAAGCGGGAGCTGATGGGACGGGCCGTGGGCGAGGGGGCGGACTTCGCCATCGTCACCGACGACAATCCGCGGACCGAGGACCCGGTGCGGATCCACCGGGCGATCGTGGCCGGCATGGAGGCCGCCGGCGACTGCCGCCGCGAGGTCGTGCCGGACCGCCGGGAGGCGATCGGCCGCGCCGTGGCGCTGGCCGCGGCCGAACCGGGGTGGGCGGTGCTGATCGCTGGCAAGGGCCACGAGAGGACGCAGACGATCGGATCGCGGAAGCTGCCCTTCCGCGACCGGGACGAGGCCCGGCGGGCCCTGACCGCGCTGAGCGCCTCCGGGTTGCCCGGAGGGCGGAAGGCGCCTGCGAGGTGAGACGGCAACTTGCCGACGCGGCCGTGGTCATGAATGGAGCGCTCATCGGAGATGTCGACGCAGGCGCCTGCTACCGCGGCGCCGCCATCGACTCGCGCCGGGTCGAGGGCGGCGAACTCTTCTTCGCGCTGCCCGGCGAGCGGACCGACGGTCACCGCTTCGTCGCCGCGGCGCTTGCCGCGGGCGCGGCGGCGGCGGTGGTCAGAACGCCGGTCGAAGACGCTGGCGGCCCGCAGGTCCGGGTCGGCGACGTGACGGAGGCGCTCCACGAACTCACCCGCGATCACCGCCGCCTGCTCGACATCCGCGTCGCCGCGGTCACGGGTTCGGCCGGCAAGACGACGACGAAGGACCTGCTCGCCCTGCTGCTGGGCGAGCGCTGGCGGGTGCGGAAGAGCCTGGGCAACCTGAACAATCTGCTCGGCTTCCCGCTCACCCTGCTGGCCACCGGCGCCGACTGCGAGTGGCTGGTGGCCGAGATGGGGATGTCGACGCCCGGCGAGCTGGCGGCGGTGAGCCGCCTGGGACAGCCCGACGTGGCGGTGTTCACGAACGTCCGGCCCGCGCACCTCGCCGGCTTCGAGGAACCCGGCGGCGACGCCGCGGGCGTCGAGGCGATCGCGCGGGCCAAGGCGGAACTGCTGGAAGGCCTCGCCGAGGACGGACTGATCGTCGCCAACGCCGGCGACCCCCGGGTCGTCGGCCTGGTCGAACGCTACCTGGCCGCCCGCGGCGAAGAGCCTGGGGCCGGCGCGGCGGAAGACGGCGAACGCCGGAGGCGAGGAGGCGTCGAAGGCGCGCCGGCCGGGGAACGCGTCGTCTGGTACGAGCTGGAACCGGCGGCCGGCGAGACGCCGCGCGCGGCGGTCGCGGCCCGCGGGGTCGAGCCGCTGGCGGAAGGGCCGGGCACACGGTTCACGCTGGAGCACCGGAGGGCGCCGGCGACGGTCGAGGCGACGGTCGAACTGCCGCTCCACGGCAGGGTGAACGTCGAGAACTTCCTCGCCGCCGCGGCGTGCGCCCTGACCCTGGGCGTGCCGATCGAAGCCGTCGCGGCGGCGGCGCGCCGGGCCCCGGCCGCTGCCGGCCGCGGCCAGGTCGTGCCGCTGCCGTCGGGCGCCACCCTGGTCGACGACTCCTACAACTCGAACCCGGAAGCGGCGCGGCTGGCGCTGGAGGCGGCGCGCCTGCTCGACGGCCGGCGCCACGTGGCGGTCCTGGGCGACATGCTGGAGCTGGGCGCCGCCGAGCGCCGCTACCACCGGGAGCTGGGCGGCGCCGCGGCGGAACTCGGTTTCGGACTGGTGGCCGGCGTCGGCGAACTCGCGACGGAGACGGTCGCGGCGGCCCGCGAGGCCGGCGTGGAGACGGCCTGGTTCGAGGACGCGCGGGTGGCGGCCGCCGGCGTGCCGGCGCTGATCGGCGACGGCGACGTCGTCCTGGTCAAGGGCTCGCGCGGGGCGGCCCTGGAGCGAGTCGTCGAGGCGCTGGCCGGAGAGAGGCCGAACTGATGCTTCTCGACCTGCTGCTGCCGCTCGGCGAGAGGATGGCGCCGTTCAACGTCGTCCAGTACATCACCTTCCGTTGCGCCTGCGCGGCGCTGACCGGGGTCGTGCTCAGCCTGCTGCTGGGCCCCAGCTTCATCCGGGCGGCGCGCCGGCTCTCGATCGGCCAGACGATCCGCGAGGAGGGGCCGGAGCGGCACAAGAGCAAGGCGGGCACGCCGACGATGGGCGGACTCCTGATCCTCACCGCCGTCATCGTGCCGACGCTGCTGTGGTCGGACCTCTCGAACGTTTACGTCTGGCTGGCCGTCGGGACGACGGTCGCGCTCGGCGCCGTCGGCTTCGCCGACGACCTGATCAAGGTGAGGCGGCGCCACAACGGCGGGCTGAGCATGAAGGCGAAGTTCGGCCTGCAGCTCGTGGTGGGCGCCGCTCTCGGCGCCGCGCTCGTCAACTTCACGGAACTCGACGCGACCCTGAGCTTCCCGTTCTTCAAGACCCTGATCCTCGAACTCGGGGTCTTCTACGTCCCGTTCGTGGCGATCCTGATCGCGGGGTCCTCGAACGCGGTGAACCTGACGGACGGTCTGGACGGGCTGGCCATCGGGGCGACGCTGGTCGCCGCCGCCACCTACGCGATCTTCGCCTACATCGCGGGCAACTCGATCGCCTCCGGCTACCTGCAGGTCTCCTACGTGCCGGGCGCCGGCGAGGTCGCGATCATCTGCTCCGCCCTGGTCGGGGCCAGCCTGGGCTTCCTCTGGTTCAACGCCCATCCGGCGCAGGTGTTCATGGGCGACGTGGGATCGCTGGCGATCGGCGGCACGATCGGGGCGGTCGCGGTGCTCTCGAAGCAGGAACTGCTGCTGGTCCTGGTCGGCGGGCTGTTCGTCCTGGAGGCGCTGTCGGTCATCGTCCAGGTAGCGTCGTTCAAGACGACCGGCCGGCGGGTGCTGCGGATGGCGCCGCTTCACCACCACTTCGAACTCCGTGGCTGGAGCGAGAACCAGGTCATCGTCCGGTTCTGGATCCTCGCCGTCCTGTTCGCGTTCCTGGGTCTCTCGACCCTGAAGCTGAGGTAGCCGGTGGGACTCGACGCGAGCCGTTCCGGGAATCCCGCCGCGCCGCCGGTTGCCGCGTGGCGGAACGCGCTGGTCTACGGCCTGGGCCTGTCGGGGGTCGCCGCCTCGCGGGCGCTCGCCGACCGGAACGTGCGCGTGGCGGCGGTGGACGGCCGCCCCGCCGCCGACCTGGGAGCGGCCGCCCGCGAACTGCTGCGAACCGGCCGGGTCGACGGTCTCGTCGCCGAGGAGGGGGCCGGGTTGCCGCCCGGCATCGACGCGGTCGTGCTGAGCCCCGGCGTGCCGCCGGACCGGCCGCTGCTGCGGGCCGCCCGCGCCGCCGGCGTGCCGATCCTGGCCGAGGTCGAGCTCGCCTGGCGCCTCCTGGAAGCGTCGTCGGCGCCGACCGTGGTCGGGGTGACCGGCAGCAACGGCAAGAGCACGACGACCGCGCTCGCCGGGGCGCTGCTGGAGGCGGCGGGACATCCGGTCGAGGTCTGCGGCAACATCGGCACGCCGCTCTGCGCGCGGGTCGACGGGCCGCCGGGCCGGGTCTTCGTCGTGGAGCTGTCGAGCTTCCAGTTGGAGGCGGTCGACCGGTTCCGTCCCCGCGCGGCGGCGCTTCTGAACATCAGCCCCGACCATCTCGACCGCTACGCGAACGTCGCGGACTACGCCGCCGCGAAGGCGCGCATCTTCGGCCGGCAGGCCGCCGGCGACGTCGCGGTGGTGAATGCCGACGACGGCGAGGCGCGCCGCTGGAGCGACGGGCGAGGCGGCGTGCCGGCCCCGGTCAGGCGGCGCTTCTTCTCCCGGCTGCGCCAGGTCGAGGACGGCTGCTACCTCGACCGCGACCGGGTGATCGAGGTCGGGCCGGAGTTCCGGCGCGAGCTGTTCCGGCTCGACGACCTGGCGCTCGACGGCCTGCACAGCGTCGAGAACGCGATGGCGGCCGCCCTCCTCGCCTCGGCGGTCGGCGCCGATCCGGGCCGCTTCCCGCCGGCGTTGCGCGCGTTCGAGGGCCTGCCGCACCGGATGCGGCTGACGGCGACGGTCGGCGGCGTCCGCTACTACAACGATTCGAAGGCGACGAACCCGGCGGCGGCGATGAAGGCGCTGGCCGGGTTCGAGGACGGCAGCGTCCACCTGATCCTCGGCGGCCGGGCGAAGGGCGAGAGCGCTGCCTTCGCCGGCCTGGCGTCGCTGGCCGGGGCGAAGGCGAAGGCGGTCTACCTGATCGGCGAGGCGGCGCCGGCGATCGCCTCCGTGCTTCCCGCCGCCGCCGCGCGCCGCCGGTGCGGCACGCTCGACCGGGCGGTCGAGGAGGCGTCGGCGGCCGCGAGCCCGGGAGAGGCGGTGCTGCTCTCGCCGGCCTGCGCCAGCTTCGACCAGTTCGAGGACTTCGCGCAGCGCGGACGCCGCTTCGAGGAGCGGGTCCGGGCGCTCGCCGCGGCCGGCCGGGAGGGCGCCGATGGCTAGGAAGCTCGCGACCGACAAGGTCCTCTTCACGGTCGTCGTGCTGCTGATGGTGGCGGGCCTCGTGATGGTCTACTCCGCCAATCCGCCGGACCCGGACGGCGGCTTCAAGCGCCAGTTCGTCACCCAGTTGCTGGCGGCGGTCGTCGGCCTCGGGGCGATGCTGGTCCTGATGAACATCGACTACCGGCGCTGGGCGAAGCCGTGGCTCGTCTACGCCGGTCTCGGCGCGTCGCTCGTGCTGCTCGTCGTCGTGCTGGCGTCGGCGCCGATCAACGGCAGCAGCCGCTGGCTGTCCGTCGGGCCGCTGACCTTCCAGCCCTCCGAGCTGGCCAAGATCGCGGTCGTCGTCTTCCTCGCCTACCAGATCCACCACTGTCCGGAGGGCGTCAGCCGGCCCCGGGTGCTCGTGCCGTGCGGCATCGCGGTGGGACTCGTGACGCTGCTCGTCCTCCAGGCGCCCGACTTCGGCAGCGCCGCGCTGATCCTCGGGATCGCCGGCGTCATGCTGTTCCTGGCGGGCCTCTCGTGGCGCTGGATCGTGCCGGCGATGCTCGTTCTGCCGGCCCTCTTCGCTCTCTTCATCTGGGCCGAGCCCTACCGCAGGGAGCGCCTGCTCGGCTTCCTCTCGCCCGAGACCGATCCCTCGGGCAACGGCTTCCAGGTGCTGCAGTCGGCGATCGCCATCGGATCGGGCGGCCTGACCGGCCAGGGCCTGGGGGAGAGCGCCCAGAAGCTCTACTTCCTGCCGCTCGCCACGTCGGACTTCATCTTCTCGATCGTCAGCGAGGAACTGGGGCTGATCGGGGCCGCGGCGGTGCTGGCCGCGTTCGCGGTGCTGGCCTGGCGTGGCTACGTCGCCGGGCACCGCGCCCCGGACGTGTTCGGCCGCTTCCTCGCCTGGGGGCTGACTTCGGCCGTCCTGATCCAGGCCCTCGTCAACGTCAGCGTCACCGTCGGACTCGTTCCGGTGACGGGCACTCCGCTGCCGTTCCTCTCGCACGGGGGTTCGTCCCTCGTCATGACCCTGGTCGCCTGCGGCCTGCTGTTGAGCGTCTCGGAGCATGGATGAGCGCCGGCAGTCACCGCGGCACGGTCGTCTTTTCGGGCGGCGGCACGGGCGGCCACGTGTTTCCCGGCCTGGCGGTCGCGGAGGAGCTCCGGGCGCGCGGCTGGAACGCGGCGTGGATCGGGCGGCGCGGCAGCCTCGAGGAGCGGCTGGTCGCGGCGGCCGGCGTCGACTTCAGGGCCCTGCCGGCGCGGCCGTTCGTCGACCGCGGCGGTGCCCAGCGGACGGCCGCCCTGGCGGTGCTGCTGCTGTCCACCCTGCGCGCCGCGGCGGTCCTGCGCCGGTTCCGGGCGGCGCTGGTGTTCGCGACCGGCGGCTACGTCTGCGCGCCGGCGGCGCTGGCGTCCCGGCTCCACGGCTGCGGGCTCTACCTGCTCGAACCGAACGCGGAGAGCGGCGCCGCGAACCGGCGGCTGTCCCGCATGGCGACGGAGGCGGGCGTGGCCTTCGAGTCGGCGGCCGGAGGGATGGCGTGCGAGACGCGCCTCGTCGGCGTTCCGGTGCGCCGGGCCTTCCTGGAGGTCGGGGAACCGCGCCCGGCCGGGGACCGGGTGCGGGTCCTCGTCCTGGGCGGCAGCCAGGGCGCCGAGGCGCTGAACCGGCACTTGCCGGAGCTGTTCGCCCGCGCGGCCCGGCGTCGCCGGGTCGAGGTCACGCACCAGTCCGGTCCGGCCTGGGAGGAACGGACGCGCGACCGCTACGAGAGGCTGGCGGCGCCGGGGCTCGCGGCCACGGTGACCGGCTTCGTCGGGGACGCCGCGGGAGCGATGGCGGCGCACGACCTGATCGTGTCGCGGGCCGGAGCGGTGACGGTGGCGGAGATCGCCGCCGCCGGCCGGCCGGCGGTCTACGTGCCGCTGCCGATAGCCGCCGGGCACCAGCGGGCGAACGCCCGCGCGATGGTCGAGGCGGGCGGCGCGATCCTGGTCGAGCAGGAGGACCTGCCGGGCGAGGCCGCCGCGGAACGCTGCGCGCGGCTGTTCCGGGACGGCGGACGCCTTCTGGCCATGGCGCGGGCGGCGCGGGGCGCGAGCCGGAGCGACGCGGCGAGCGAGATCGCGGCGCGGGTCTGCGACATCGCCGGGCCTCGGGGGAGGACCCGCTGATGCTCCTCTTCCTGCGAACCGCGGGGCTCGAGCGGGTCCACTTCGTCGGCATCGGCGGCGCCGGCATGAGCGGCATCGCCGAGATCCTGCTGAACTACGAACTGGACGTCAGCGGCTCCGACCTGCAGGCGAGCGAGACGACGGAGCGGCTCGCGGCCCTCGGCGCCCGGATTGCCGTCGGCCACGGCGCGGAGAACGTCGACCGGGCCGACCTGGTCGTCGTGTCGTCGGCGGTGCCGGCCGGCAACGAGGAGGTCGCGGCGGCCCGGCGGCGCGGCGTGCCGGTCGTGCGCCGCGCCCAGATGCTGGCCGAACTGATGCGGCTCAAGTACGGCATCGCCGTCGCCGGCACGCACGGCAAGACGACGACGACGTCGCTCATCGGCAGCGTGCTGACGGACGCCGGCCTCGATCCGACGGTGATCGTCGGCGGCCGCCTTCGCGTCTCCGGCACGGGCGCCCGCTTCGGGAGCAGCGACTACCTGGTCGCCGAGGCGGACGAGTTCGACCGCAGCTTCCTCGATCTGGCGCCGGTGGTCGCGGTGATCACGAACGTCGACGTCGATCACCTCGACACCTACCGCGACCTGGCCGACATCCAGGACGCCTTCGTGCAGTTCGCCGGTCGCGTGCCGTTCTTCGGCCAGGTGATCGCCTGTGCCGACGACGCGAACGTGCGGGAACTGCTGCCGCGGCTCGCCGACCGGCGGATCGTCACCTACGGCTTCGATCCGGGGGCCGACCTGCGGGCGATGGACGTGGCGGCGGCGGGCGCGGGCGTCCGGTTCCGGGTCGCCGATACCCAGGCCGGCCCGCTCGGCGCCCTGGAACTGCCGATGCCAGGACGGCACAACGTCCTGAATGCCCTGGCGGCCGTGGCCGCGGCGCGCGCGGTCGGCCTCGACTTCGAGGCGGCGGCCGCCGCGCTGTCCCGGTTCCGCGGCGTCCACCGGCGCTTCGAGCGAGTCGGCGAGTGGCGCGGCGCGACGGTGATCGACGACTACGCGCACCATCCGGCGGAAGTGGAGGCGACGCTGAAGGCGGCCCGCGAGGCGATCGGCCTCGGCCGCGGCAACGGCGCCGGCGGCGGCCGGATTCACGCCGTCTTCCAGCCCCACCTGTTCAGCCGCACGCGGGACATGGCGGACGACTTCGGCCGCGCCCTGCTGCTGGCCGACAACGTCCTCGTCGCCGACGTCTACCCGTCGCGCGAGCAGCCGATCCCGGGCGTGGACGCGGGGTTGGTGGTGACCGCCGCCGAGCGCGCCGGCCATCCCAGCGTCAGCGGCTGCGGGCCGTGGCGGACGGCGCCCGACCGGCTCCGTTCCGGCGTCGGGGCGGGCGACATGGTCCTGACCCTGGGTGCGGGCGACATCTACCGGCTGGCTCGCCGGCTGGCGGCCGGCGGGGAGGACGCCGCGTGAGCCGGCGAACGAAGCGGCGGCGCGGAGGCGCCCGCCGGCCCGTGCGCCGGCGCCGGCCGCGCCCGGTCCTCTGGCTGGCGCTGGGCGCCGGCAAGGTCCTGCTCGGCATCGCGCCGGTGGTGGGAGTCGGCGTGTGGCTGGCGACGGCCCCGGTGTTCGATCTCGAGCTCGACGTCCGGATCGAAGACGCGGAACGGGTGTCCGAAGAGTGGGTCAGAAGCCGGCTCGCTCCTCTGGAGGGGCGAAACCTGCCGCTTCTCTCCCTGGCGCCCGCCGCCAGACGCCTCGATCACGAGTGGATTCGCGAGGCGAAGCTGGTGAAGCGCCTGCCGAACGAGCTCGCCGTGCGGGTCGTGGAGCACGAACCGGCCGCGACGTTCGCGGCCGGGGAGCGGGCCTGGGTGATCGACCGCGACGGCCGGGCGATCGTGACCTGCGAGCGCGCGCCCGACCTCTGCAATGGGGATCTGGTCCGCGTGTCGGTCGAGGGCGCGGCGGCCGGCGAGCGCCTGGCGGACGGCCCGGCGCGGAACCCGGGCGCCGGCCAGACGCCGCCCAGGGACGTTCCCGGCGAGGTGCTGGCGCGAACGCTGAAGCGGGCGGTCGACGTGGCGACCGAGGTGAAGGCGTTCGAGTGGGGCCGGCAGGTCCGCGCGGTGGAGGTCATCAGCGACGACGACTACCTGCTCGCCTGCAGCGGCCGTCCGGCGACGGTGCTCGTGCGCGGTAACGACCTGGCCGCCAAGGCCTCGGTGTTCGAGTTGCTGCACAGCGCGATCCGGGAACACAACGACCCCGAAGTCGTGGACCTGCGGTTCAGGGACCGGATCGTCCTGTCGATGGAGGCGCCGGGCGCGGACCGCGGCGCGGCCGTCGACGACGGAGTTCAGGCCCCTTCCTAGCGAGAGAGGACGAAGAAGGATGCCGAAAACGGATACGCACGTGGTTGCCATCGACGTGGGCTCGGCCAAGGTTGGCGTGCTGATCGCCGATCGCGCGGAGGTCGAGGGGGAACGGTCCCTCGAGATCGTCGGCGTCGGCCGGGCGCCCAACCGCGGCACGCTGCGGGGCCACATCGTCAACGTCGACGCGACGGTGAGCGCGCTCAAGCGCGCGACCGAGGAAGCCGAAACGATGGCCGGAGTCGAGATCTCCCGCGCCTTCGTCGGCCTCGGCGGCTCCGACGTGCGGTCGGCGAACAGCCACGGGACGGCCTACGTCGACTGCGGCGACCGCGGCATCTCGCGCGCCGACATCGACCTCGTGCTGAACGCCGCCCGGGGCGTGCCGCTGCCCCCGGATCGGGAGATCCTGCACGCGATTCCGCAGGAGTTCGCGGTCGACGATCACGGCGGCATCGCGGATCCGCACGGGATGCTGGGCAGCCGGCTGGAGGCCAGGGTCCACCTGGTGATGGGCCACGCGCCGCGGACCAGGACGCTCATCCGCTGCCTGAACCGGGCCGGCGTGGAGGCCGAGGAGGTCGTGTTCGAACCGCTCGCGACGGCCGAGGCGGTTCTGCTTCCCGACGAGCGCGAACTGGGCGTCCTGCTGCTGGACATCGGGTCCGGCACCTGCGGCTTCGCCTTCTTCCACCAGGCGGAAGTGCAGTACAGCGGCGTCCTGCCGTTCGGCGCCAGCCACTTCACGGCCGACCTGGCCTCCGTGCTCCGCACCTCGTTCGCTGGCGCCGAGACGCTGAAGCTGCGGGACGGCTGCTGCCTGGTCGGCCTGATCGACGGCGACGACGGGGTGGCGGTGCCGAGCGTGTCGGGCGGCAGCAGCAGGACGATCGCGCGGGGGAGTCTCGCCGAGATCCTCCAGGCGCGGGCCGAGGAGATGTTCCAGCTCGTCCAGGCGGAGATCGAGAAGGCCGGCTGTGCCGACCGGCTCCGGGGCGGGGTCGTCCTCACGGGAGGCGGTTCCAAGCTGGTCGGCCTTGCCGAACTGGCCCAGCAGGTCTTCGCGTGCGACGTCCGTTACGGCGTGCCGCTCGGTCTCGTGAGCGAGATCGAGGGCCTCACCGATCCGACCTGGGCCGCGGCCGCGGGTCTCGTCCGCTATGCCGTCGCCTCCGAGGAGGCTCGTCAGCCCATCGCTCGCCGCCGCTCTCTGGGCGGGGTGCGCTCGGTGATGGGCAATCTGCGCCAGATGTTCAGCGATCTTGTCTGATTCCGGGTATCGAACGACCAAAGGGTCCGAAAGGGAGAAACCATGATTCTGATGGAAGGACAGCAGCCGACCGAGATGAAGCCGACCGGGATCGAACCGGCGATCGACGAACCGACGATCGACGAGGGGGTCTCTTCCGAGGAGAACTTCGGACCGGCGAAGATCGTCGTGGTGGGGGTCGGCGGGGGCGGCGGCAACGCCGTCAACCGGATGATCGCCGCCAATCTGAGCGGCATCGAGTTCATTGCCGCCAACACCGACCTGCAGGCCCTGCGGCGTTGCGAGGCGCCGACGAAGCTGCAGCTCGGACGCAAGATCACCCGCGGCCTGGGCGCCGGCGCCGACCCGGAGGTCGGCCGCAACTCGGCGCTCGAGGACACGGACAAGATCCTGGACCTGCTGAGCGGAGCGGACATGGTGTTCCTGGCGGCCGGCCTGGGCGGCGGCACGGGCACCGGCGCGGCGCCGATCATCGGTTCCCTGTCGGCCGAGGTCGGCGCCCTGACCGTCGCCGTCGTCACGAAGCCCTTCGCGTTCGAGGGCCGGCGCCGGATGCGGCTCGCGGAACGCGGACTCGAGGAACTGCACAAGGCCGTCGACACGGTCATCGCCATCCCGAACGAGCGGCTCCTCAGCTTCGTCGACCGGGGCACCTCGCTCTCCGAGGCGTTCACGACGGCCGACGACGTGCTGCGGCAGTCGGTCCAGGGCATCAGCGACCTGATCACGATGCCGGGCGAGGTGAACGCCGACTTCGCCGACGTGCGGGCGATCATGTGCGGCCAGGGCATCGCGGTGATGGGCACGGGCGTGGCGTCGGGCGACAGCCGGGCGCTCGAGGCGGCGCAGCGGGCGGTGTCCTCGCCGCTGCTCGAGGACGCCTCGATCGAGGGCGCCAAGGGGTGTCTCATCAACATCACCGGCGGCAGTTCGCTGACCCTCCACGAGGTGGCGGAAGCCGCCGGCACGATCTCCGACGCGGTCGACCCGGACGGGACGATCATCTCCGGCCTGGTGGTCGACGAGTCGATGGGAGACGAGGTGAAGGTGACGGTGATTGCTACCGGCTTCTCCGAGGACCGGCAGCCGCGCGAAGGCGCCGCGGCCAGCTCCGCCGAGGCCGGAGCGGCGGTCCCCGGCGATCCGGCCATGGCCGATGCGGACGCCGCGGAGCAGGAGGCCGGCACGGAAGAGGCCGGCCAGCCCGGCTTCCGCGACCGCATGCTGGCCGAGCACCACAAGATCGACCCGGGCGGCTACGGACCCAACTGGAGGAACGTCGACGACTACGACATCCCGACCGTCCTCCGCAAGCAGATGGACTGAGCCGTCCAAGGTCGTCCACCGGGTGCGCGGGTCCTCTGACCCGCTGCCGGCGTAGCCGGCCGGAAAGACGCGCCGGCCTCGGGCCGGCGTCCGTTCTCCCCGGTCTCCGCCGCTTCGCGGCTGCGGCCGGAACGCGGGTCAGAAGACCCGCGCACCCGGCCGCTACATCCGCTCGGGCAGCGGCACGCCGAGCAGTTCCGCCAGCGCCTCGAGCGACCGCTCGAAGATCCGCGTAACCGCAAGCCGCGCGTCCCGGAGATCCTCGTCCGCCTCGTGCAGGATGGGGTGCCGGTGGTAGATCGCGTGGAACTTCTGCGCCAGGTCCGCCGCGTGCCGGGCGATGAGCGACAGTTCGAGCGTCGCCGCCGCCCGCTCGACGACTTCCTGGCACTGCGAAGCGAGCAGCACCAGGTCCCATAGATCGTCCGGCCAGACCTCCGGCGGCAGGCCGGCGATCCGGCTCGCCGGCACCTCCCGGGGCAGACCCTCCTCCCGCAGGCGGCGGCGGATGTTCCGGGCGCGCACGGCGGAGTACTGGAGATACGGACCCGACTCGCCCTCAAACGAGGTCGCGTCGTCGATGTCGAAGGCGATCACCCGCGTCGTCGTGGCCCGCGCCATGAAGAAACGCAGCGCGGCGACGGCGATCTGGCGCGCGAGGAGGTCGACGTCCCCCGCGTCGGCGTCCGCGTCGTCGCCGGCGCGGCCGCCCGCCGCGCGCCGCTCCAGGATCTCGGCCCGGCTCTTCGCCTCGAGCTGATCGAGCAGGTCGTCCGCCTTCACGCCGATGCCCTTGCGGCCGGACATCTCCAGCCTCGCGTCGCCGGAGAAGCCCAGGCGTTCGGCGGTCTTCGCCGACAGGGCGACCATCTCGTACGCGAAGTGGATGCTCTCCCTCGCTTCGTCGTGGTGGCCGAGCGCCTCCAGGCCGGCGCGGACGATCCGCTGCAGGTAGGCCTGCCGCGCGTCGATCACGTTGATTACGCGGCCGCCGGCGCCGAAGTCGGGAACGCGGCCGCCGTCGCCGTCGTCTTCGCGTGGACTCGCGCCCTCGCGGCCGCTCTCGCCGTCGCGTTCGTCCTCGCCGCCGCCGGCGGTCGCCGCCGCCTGGGCGGTTTCCCATGGCTGGCCGCCATCGAAGCGGGCGTACTCGAAATCGCGACCCAGCAGGCCGAACTTCCAGAGCTGGTAGGCGATGTCCTTGCCCACATAGGTCACCGTGCCGTCGGAGCGGACGATCACCTTGTCCGGGTCCTCCAGGCCCTGGAACTCCTCGCTGTCGGCGAGCGGCATGACCCAGCAGCCGGCGTTCTTGCCCGTCTCCTCGAACCGCACGGCGCCGGTCGCCTTCAACTGCTCGAAGGCGGCGACGAAGAAGTCGAGGCGGAGGATCTCGCTCTCGCGGGTCAGCAGGTCGTAGTCGATGTCGATGCGGGCCATCGTGGCGAGATGCCGCGCGACGATCCGCCGGGCGACCAGCCGGCCGGCCTCGGCGCGGCGGCCCTCGCCCGCTTCCAGGGCGTGGAGCGTTCGGCGGCGGAGTTCGAGCCGCGCCGCGTCGCCCTCGTACCAGCGGCCGACCTCGGCGTAGACGTCCCAGCAGACGTAGTCGAAGGGCTCGGGCAGCGCCTCGATGTCGGCGACCGAGCAGCCGCGCAGGTCGACGAAGCCGACGACCACGTCGGCGACCTGGACGCCGGTGTCGTCGATGTAGTTCTGGACCTCCGTCGCCTGCCCGAGCTGGCGGAGCGAGCGCGCCAGGACGTCGCCAAGCACCGCGTTGCGCAGGTGGCCGATGTGCGCGGCCTTGTTCGGGTTGATGTTCGTGTGCTCGACGATCACCTTGGCCGGCGAGCCGGCGCCCGCGCCGGCCGCCGCGGACGGCGCCACCGGAACGGCGTCGATCATGGCCGCCGCGAAACGGCTGCGAGCGAGCCGGAAGTTCACGTAGCCCGGGCCTTCCACCGTCACCCGCTCGAAGCCCTCCGGCAGCTCCAGGCACTCGACGACCCGCTCGGCGATCGCCCGCGGCGCCTGGCGCAGTTCGCGCGCGAGGTGCAGGGCGCAGGGACTCGCGAGGTCGCCCAGACTTCGCTGTGGCGGCACTTCGACCACCGGATCGTGGTCGATGCCGAAGGCTCGCGAGAGGGCGCTTCGCAGCGCGCCTGCAACGGTGGTTCGTTCGCGCTGCAGCATCGGGGGCGCAGCCTATCCGGTACGGCAGCAAGGCCGCCCATGCGCGGCGCGTCTTCCGGTCGCCTTCGGCGGCAGCCGGCGGGGACGCCGGCGCATCCGGTACGCCGCCCTGCCGCAAAGCTGGCGCCGCTCTGGCGCGGTTGGGTCAGAATACGGACGTGCAAGGAACGGCGCCATGACCGGACGCGAACGGCCGCTGCCGCCGACCGTGCCGGGTTCGGTCGTCGCCCGGCGGGTTCTCGTCCTGGCGCCCCACTACGACGACGAGGTGCTCGGCTGCGGCGGCCTGCTCCTGCAACTCGCCGCGGGCGGCGCGGAGATCGCGTGCGCCTTCCTGAGCGACGGATCGGGAGGCGGCGAGGGACCGCCGGAGGGGATGAGCGGCCGCGACTACTCGGCGCTGCGGCGCGCCGAATCGGAGGCGGCGACGGCCGCGCTCGGCATCGCCCGGGTGGAGCACGTCGGCCACCGCCACGGCTTCCCGGACGGCGGCCTGGCGCTCGCGCTCGGCGAACTGACCGGCCGGATCGAGGCGTTGCTCGAGGCCTGCGACCCCGACCTCGTCCTCGTTCCCTCGCCGCTCGAGGTGACGAAGGACCACCGGGCCACGTTCCGCGCCCTGCACGAAGCCCTGATCGCCCGCCGCCGGGGCGGAGCGGACGGCAGCGAGCCGCCGGGCGCCCAGGACGACTCCTCGCCCGGCGACCTGCTGCTCCGGGTCCTCTGCTACGAAGTGAACCACCCCTTCTACCCGGATCTGCTCGTGGACGTGACGGCGGAGATCGACGGGATCGCCGCCGCGATGGCCCACTACCGGAGCCAGCAGGAACGGCACGACTACCTCGACTCCTGCCTGGGTCTCCGCCGCTTCCGCGCCCACAGCCTGCCGCGGGAGTGCGGGTCCGCCGAGGGCTACCGCCGGTTGAAGGCGAGCGACTTCACCACCCGGAGCCCGGCTCAGCTCGTCGCCCACCTGGGAGGCGTGCCGGCGCTGGTCGAGGTGGAGTCGCCGCGCCGGGTGTCGATCGTCGTGAGAACGTACAACCGGCCGCGGCGGCTGGCCGAGGCGCTCGACAGCCTGGCCCGGAGCACCTGTCGGAACGTCGAGGTCGTGCTGGTGAACGACGGCGGCCGCACGCCCGAAACGCCGGACGACTTTCCCTTCCCGTTGCGCCGCGTCGAGCACGAGACGAACCGGGGGCGCGCCGCGGCCGCCCAGGCCGGCGTCGACTCCGCGACCGGCGACTGCATCGGCTTCCTGGACGACGACGACCTGCTGGCGCCGGAGCATCTCGAGTGCCTGACCGCGATGCTCCGCGGCGACGTCGAGGTCGCCTACAGCGACGCGGCCGTGGTCGTCTACGAGCCGACCGCGAACGGCTACAGGGAGTCGAGCCGCGGCCTTCCCTACAGCCGCGACTTCGACCGCGGGATCCTGCTGCTGGACAACTACATTCCGTTCCATACGGTGCTGATGGCCAGGGAGGCCCTGGAACGCGCCGGCCCGTTCGATCTCGACCTGCCGGCCTTCGAGGACTGGGACCTGCTGATCCGGCTGTCGCGCTCGACGCCTTTCGTCCACCTGGCGCGGACGACCTGCGAGTACCGCCACTTCCTGGGCGGCGCCGCCGGCGCGTCGGCCGGCGGGCACGCTCTCGGCGGAGCGGCGTCCGGGCGGCACGACTTCGAGGCGCTGAAGGCGCGGGTGATGGCCAGGTACGCGGACGAACTCGACGCGGAATCGCTGGCGGGCGCGGTGACCCGGATGCGGCGGGACGCGGTGCTGGCCGCCGGAGCGGCGCGGGCGCTGCTGCGGAAGACGCGGGCGGAGCTCGAACTCGTCCAGGCGTCGAACCGGGCGCGCGGCGCGGAGGTCGAGCGGCTCCACGTCCGCGAAGGCGAACTGGCGGCCGAGATCGAGAAGATGAAGGCCACCCGCGCCTGGCGGCTGCACGAAACCCTGCAATCCTGGCGCGGCTCGGGGTGAGGGCGGGGGCGGGAGGCCGCCGGTGACCCGCGTCGGCCTGGTGTGCAGCGAGGCGCTCGGGGAACGGGCGGCCGGCATCGGCATCCGCTACCTGGAGATGGCGCGGCGGCTGCCGGGGTTCGGGTTCGAGGTCGTCCTCGTCTCGCCCTGGCGTTCCGGCGAACCGCCGGACGTGCCGGCCGGTTCCGTCGAGGCGCGCCGGTTCGACTCCGCGCCGCTGCCGGAGCTGCTGGGGGACTGCGGCGCCGCCGTCGCCCAGGGACAACTGGCGAACGACGCGCTTCACGAGTTGCCCGAACTGCCTACCGCGATCGACCTCTACGACCCCTTCCTCGTCGAGAACCTCACGCATCTCGAGACGCTGGGGCTCGACCCTTACCGGAACGACCACCGGAGCTTCGTCCACCAATTGTCTCGCGGCGATTTCTTCCTCTGTTCCTCGCCCGAGCAGCGCGCCTGGTACCTCGGCTTCCTGACCGCCCTCGGACGCGTGAACCCGCATCGCTACCGGGACGACCCGACGCTCTCCGGGTTGATCGCCGAAGCGCCGTTCGGCGTGCCCGATCCGCTCCCCGCGTACCGGCCGCTGCTGCCGCCGCGCGTTCCCGGCGAGCGCCGCGTTCTGTTCGGCGGGCTGTACGACTGGTACGACCCGGCGCCCCTGCTTGAGGCGTTCGCCGGCCTGCCCGACCCGAACGCGAGGCTCCTCTTCGTGCGGCAGCCGCCCGGCGCCCAGGCGCCGCAGCGGCTGCTGGCGGAGGTGGAGGCGCGCAGCCGGAAGGAGGATCCGCTCCGCATCGGTTTCCTCGACTGGGCGCCCTTCGAGCGCCGCTACGACCTGCTGCGCGACGTCGACGCCCTCGCCGCCTGCCACCGGCCCGGACTGGAGACCGACCTGTCCCTGCGCACGCGGTTCCTCGACGCGCTCGCCGCCGGCTGTCCGGTGCTGACGACGGAGGGCGGCACAGTGCCGCGGCTGCTGCGGGAGTGGGACGCCGGGCTCGTTGTCCCCTGCGGCGACGTCGAGGCGCTGCGGGCCGGCCTCGCCGAGCTGGTCGCCGGCGGCCCGGAGGTCGAGGCGCGCGCGCGGCGGGGACGCGAGCGGACGCTGCTCGCCTACTCCTGGGAGCGCGCGCTGGCCCCGCTGGCTGCTTTCCTGTCTTCTCCGCGCACGGATCCGACGAAGGCCGAGTTCGCCTTCCGGCCGGACACGGCGGCGCCGGCCGACGATCTGGCGTTTCGCCTGCGGCGCTGGCTGCGGACGCGGCTGGCGGGCGCGCGCCCGGCGGGCATGTCGTGAGCGGGCGAGACGGCGTCGTCGCGGAGTCGCCGCGACGATCAGGGACCTGCGGCGGGAAGGGCTGATGGCGGGCGCGCGAGGAAGCGGCGGCAACCGCGTCGGCAGCGTCGACGTCCTGGTCGTGAGCTGGAACGGCCGCCGCCACCTGGAGACGCTGCTGCCGGCGCTCGAGGCGCAGCGCGACCCAGGGGCCGCGGTGGGGATCCGGCTGTTCGACAACGGGTCGACCGACGGCACGGCGGCCTGGGTGCGGTCGGCGCATCCGCGGGTGGAGGTCGTCGAGCATCCGGCGAACCTCGGGTTCTCCGCCGCGAACAACCGGCTCGCCGAGCGCAGTTCGGCCGACGCTCTCGCGCTGGTCAACAACGACACCCGGCCCCGGACCGACTGGCTCGCCGAACTCGTCGGCGCGTTGCGGGCGGCGCCACCGGACGCGGCGGCGCTGTCCGGCTGCATCGTCGACTGGGAAGGGGAGCGCCTGGACTTCGGGCGCGGCGTCATGGCCTTCGACGGCCACGCGTTCCAGCTCGACTACCGCCGGCCCCTGACAGAGGCGGACATGCCGGCCGAGGGCGCGGAACTGCTCTTCCCCTGCGGCGGCAACATGATCGTGCGGCGGGAGGCGTTCCTCGCTGCCGGCGGATTCGACGAGAGCTACTTCGCCTACCTCGAGGACGTCGACCTCGGCTGGCGTTTCTGGTCGGGCGGCGAACGCGTGCTGTCGGCGCCGCGGGCCGTCGTCCGCCATCGCTCGAAGGCGACAAGCGACCTGCTGGGCAACGCGAATCGCGGCCTCCTGTTCGAGCGCAACGCCTACTTCACCGCGTTCAAGAACTACGACGCCGAACTTTGGCCGCTGCTCATGCCGGCGGTCCAGTTGACGTTGCTCGCCCGCACGCAGCAGTTGCTGGTGCGCCGCAACCCCGGCGGTGAGGCCTTGGCCCTGGACCCGTTCGACATGGTCTCGGGCGGGAGCGCGACGGCTGCCGCCGGAGACGCGATGGCCGCCGCCGGAGGCGCGATGGCCGCCGCCGGGGCCGCGATGGCTGCCGGCGGTCGCCGCGGACGGCCGGGGGCCGACGGCGGGGCGGCGCCGCGGGGCCTCTGGCAGCGGACGCGGGATGTCGTGGCCTTGCGGACCCGGCTGAGAAGGCTTGCCCGCCGACTGGGCGGCCTGCCTGCCGGTGCGCCGGCCATCGTCGACGACCAGACCGTCGCCCAGGTGCGGGCGCTTTCGGCGATCGTGCGGGGCCTGGACGCCGCCGCCGCACGGCGACGCCTCGTCCAGGCCAGGCGGCGGCGGCCGGACCGCGAGATCCTGGAGCGCTTCCCTCTGTACCTGGTGCCGACCTATCCCGGCGACGAGGATCTGTTCGCCAGCGAGGGCTTCCGGTCCCTGTGGCCGGAGAGCGTCGTGCCGGTCCATCGTCGCCTGGAGGACGTGATGGAGGTGGAGCGGTGAACGGCTCGCCGGAGTGGAGCGTCGTCATTCCGACCTTCGACCGCCTGCCGGCACTCCGGGAAGTGCTGGAGGCGGTGGACGCCCAGGAGGGACCGGCCTTCGAGGTCGTCGTGGTCAACGACGGCAGCGCGGACGGGACGGCCGCCTGGCTCGACGAACGGGCCGCCGGCGCCGGCGGCGGGGAGCGCGGCCGGCCGGAGCTGCGTGTCCTGCACCAGGAGAACCGGGGGCCGGCGGTGGCCAGGAATCGCGGCGTCGCGGCGGCCCGAGGCCGCTGGGTGGCCTTTCTTGGGGACGACACCGTCCCCGCGCCGGGATGGCTGGCCGCGCACGGCCGGGCCCAGGACGAGACGCTGGCGCGGTCGGTTCGCGCAGAGGGCGGTTGCGTCGGCGTCATCGGCCGCACCGACTGGCACCAGCGGATGCGGCGCACGCCGTTTCTCGACTACATCAACGAGAACGGCCTGCAGTTCGGGTTCTCCCTGATCGAGGACGAGAACGACGTGCCCTTCAACTTCTTCTACACCTCGAACCTCTCCATCGACCGCGAGGCGATGGCGGCGGCGCCGTTCGATCCGGCGTTCCCGTTCGCTGCCTGGGAGGACATCGAGGCCGCGTATCGCCTTGCTGGACGGGGTTTGCGCCTGCTCTACCGGCCCGAGGCCCGCGTCGCGCACGACCATCCGACCGATCTGCGGCGCTTCGCGAAGCGCCAGTACCGGGCCGGATACTCGGCGGTCGTTTTCTTCCGGCGGCACGAGCGGCTCGGCCCCTTCCTGGGATTCCAGGACGGCGAGCCGCCTCCGGTCGGCGGCGCGCGAGCCCGGGCGACGCACTGGCTGCGGGAGCGGTTGGCGCGCTCGTTGCAGGGAATGCCGGTCAGACTGCCCCGAACCTGGGAGAGGACGATGCGACATCACTACCTGGAAGGTCTCAGAAACGGCTGGTCCGACGGCGTGGGCCTGGACCGGGGAGGCGTCTCATGACGACGACGAACCCACTCGCGACAGCGGCCGGGCGGCGGCTGGCGTTGCCGCTTGCCGGTCTGCTCGGCTTCGGCTTCGGTCTCGGCGTGGCAGGCGGCGCGGAAGCTGCCGCCGGCGGCAAGGGCCTGCCTGCCTCGGTCGCCGCCACTCTCGCCGTCCAGGCGCCGGTCGGGGTCGCCGCCGGCCGCGCGGCTCGGACGCCAGTCGCGGTCGCCGCCGGCCTCGCCGTTCAGGCGCCGGTCGCGGTCGAAGCCCGCGAGCGCGGCGGACGCCGGGGCGGCGACGGCAAGGGGCGCCGTGCGCGCACCCGCGTCGTGCGTCCCTACTACGGTTCCTTCGGCTGGTACGGCGGCTTCGGCCCCTTCTGGCCGTACGCCTGGTCGCTCTACGACTACGGTTACGGTTCCTACGGCTGGAGCGCCGGTCCCGCCGGCTACGGGGCCGTGGACGCGGGCGCGCTCGACCTGAACACCCGGCCGAAGAAGGCCTCCGTCTACATCGACGGCGAACTGGTCGGCCGGGTGGATGCCTTCGACGGCTTCCCCCGCTACCTCTGGCTGCGCGGCGGGAGCTATCGCATCGCGATCTACAAGGAGGGGTACGAGACGCTGGAACGCCGGATCCGGGTTCGGCCGGGAGTGGTCGTCCGGATCGACGATGACCTCGTCCCGGGGACCGCGGCGTTGCCGCAGCCGCCGCCTCCGAAGCCGGCAGCGGCGCCGGCGGCGCCGGAAGGCGAGTCCTGGCGGCTGGAGAACCGCGGCCGCCCCATCCACCAGGATCAGCGGGCTGACCCGGCCCGCTTGGAACTCGATGTCGAGCCGGCAGACGCCGTCGTCTACCTGGACGGCCGCCTGCTGGGGAGCGGCGCCGAACTGGCGAGCCTCCACTCGGCCCTCATCGTGGACCCCGGCGTCCACCGGCTGGAGGTGATGCGGCCCGGCTACGCGGCCGAGGTGCGGGCGTTCGAGGCCGGGCAGGGAGAGGACGTCTCCCTGCGGATCGTGCTCCGGGAGGAGTGACCGCCGCCCGCTTAGACATAGAAAAGTAGCCATGCTACCATGATTGGCGTGGTGCATGAATCCGCGACCCGCGCCGACGGCCCGGCCGGTGCTCCGGCTTGGCCCGCGCCGCGCGGCGCCGAACCGATCCGGGTGCTGGTCGCCTCGCCTCTCGGTTCGCTGGGGCTCGAGTTCGCCGGCCGATCGATCACCCGGCTGGTGATCGAGCCGAAGGGCGGCGAAGAGGCGCTGTTCACCTCCCTCGGTTCGGTGGATACGACGGACTTCGTCGACGAGGCCCTCGGCAGGCTGTCGGAGTACTTCGCGGGCGCCCGGCGGAACCTCGATCTGCCCTACGACCTGGAGCGGACCGGGATCGACGCCCTCTCCTACCGCATCTTCCAGGAGACAGCCCGGATTCCGTACGGCCGCACGCGCACCTACCGCAACGTGGCGACCTCGTCGGGCAAGGCGGGCGCCTACCGGCTGATTCGTTCCCGACTGATGACGAACCCGTTGCCGATTCTCGTTCCCTGCCATCGGGTCGTGCCGCGCCGGAGCGGTCCCGGCTCCTACATCGGCGGCGAGAAGCGCAAGGCCCAGTTGCTCGCCCTCGAACGCAAGCACGCCGAAGACTAGCGCCGGCGCCGCACGCCGGGTGCGCGGGTCTTCCGACCCGCTGCCGCCGGAGGCGGCCAGGAACGCGCCGCGAAGCGGCGACCGCTCGGGCCTCACCCAAGTCGCCGCCGGGCGTCCTCCCAGATCGCCTCCAGCGCCCGGTCGAAGCCGCGCCCGGGCCGCCAGCCCAGGGCGCGCAGCCGGCCGGCGTCGCCGCACAGGACGGGCACGTCCGCCGGTCTCATGCGGTCCGGATCCCGCCGGACCTCGACCTCCACGCCGCTGATCCGGATCAGCCGCCGAAGCGCCGCGTCGAGCTCCACCGCCTCGCCGCGGGCGACGTTGTAGACGCCGCCCGGCTCGCCGCGCTCGACGAGGAGCGCGTAGGCGTCCGCGCCGTCGTCGACATGGACGAAGTCCCGGCGCGAGGTCAGGTTGCCGACGCGCAGCACGGGTTCTTCGCGCCCGGCGGCGATCGCCGCAAGCTGGGCCGCGAACGAAGGCAGCGCGAACTTCGCGCTCTGCCCGGGTCCGATCAGGTTGAAGGAACGGACCGCGACGGCGCCGAGGGGAAGGCAGATCCGTTCGATCGCGGCCTTGGCCAGGGCATACGGGGAGCCGGGCCGCAGCTCGCGGTCTTCGCGCGCCGGCAGCTCCGCTTCCGGGACCGCGCCGTACACCTCCGCGCTCGAGGCGACGACGAGCCGGCAGCCATCGGACAGGGCGCGCGCCGCGGCGGCGACGTTCTCCGAGCCTTCGACGTTCACCCGGTAGTGGTCGTCGATCCGCCGCCAGGAGGCCGCCACGTCCGACAGGCCGGCCAGGTGGACGACCGCGTCCGGCGCCGCCTCCCGGAACACGCGCTCGACGGCGCCGCGGTCGCGGATGTCCAGGGCGACGCGCTCGATCGAGGATGGAGCGCCGCCCGCGGCGTCTTCCTCGACCGGGATCGTCCCCGGAGCATGGCAGGCGACGACGGCGGCCCCCCGCTCGACCAGCCGCGGCACGAGGCGCCCGCCGACGAACCCCTCGGCGCCGGTGACGAGGACGCGCCTCACGTCTCCGCCTTGCCCTGTCCCAGCCGGCCGAAGTAATCGTCGAGACCTGGCCGCCATTCTTCGACCCGCCGGCCGGCGATGGACTCGAAACGCCCGGTGTCCAGCACCGACCAGGCCGGCCGGATCGCCGGACGCGGCAGGTCGGCGGTCGCGATCGGTTGCACCTCGGCGCGGAGGCCCAGAGCCTCGACGATGGCGACCGCGAAACCGTGCCAGGAGACGGCGGGCGCGTTGCAGTAGTGGACGATGCCGGCCGCACCGGCCGCCTGGAGGTCGACGAGGGCCCGGGCCAGGAAGGGCGCGTAGGTGGGGCAGCCGACTTGGTCGGCGACGACCCGCAGGGGTTCCCCGCGGCCTAGACGGGCCGCGATCGCGGAGACGAAGCTCCTACCTTCCGGCCCGAACACCCAGCTCGGGCGCACCACCAGACCTCCGGCGTCGACGACGGCCTGCTCGGCGGCGAGCTTCGAGCGGCCGTAGGCGGTTCCGGGCGCCGTCGCGTCCTCCTCCCGGTACGGGCGCCGGCCCTTGCCGTCGAACACGTAGTCGGTCGAGACGTGGATCAGCCGGCAGTCCCGCGGCAGGGCGGCCGCCAGCCGCGCGGGCGCCCGGCCGTTGACTTCCATTGCCGTCTCGGGCTCGCTCTCGCAGCCGTCGACGTCGGTGCGGGCGGCGCAGTTGTAGACGGCCCCGGCGCCGAACCGGGCGGCCAGCGCCGCGGTCGCCTCCGTGTCGGTGAGGTCCGCGCGCCGGCGGTCGGCGGCGAGCACCTCGGCGCCGCGCCGGCGCAGTTCGTCAGCCACTTCCCGGCCGAGCTGGCCGGCCGCGCCGAGCACCACGGCCTTGGCGGTTCTGGCGTGGGTCCGGGCAACGCCGCCGGGCGGCCTCGAAACGCCGCCGGCCGTGCCGGTCACAGCGCCTCGCTCTGGCCGCCGGTGATGTCGAAGAAGGCGCCGACGCTCTTCAGCGTGACCAGCAGCCGGTACTGGGTGTCGCGCCGGAGCGCGGTCCGGAAGTCGGCGATCTCGAACTGCAGGCCGTAGCAGCAGGCCCTGAAGTCGACGATGTGGCGCTGGATCTGGAGGATCTTCCGCTCGACGTCGTAGCTCACCATGCTGTTCACCCGGAGCTTGCCGGGGATCAGGTCGAGCCCGGCCGAGACCTGGGCGTGGTGACGGCGGGTGCTGTCGAGTTCCGGGTTGCGCCGGACCGCCCACCGCAGGCCGATCGAACTCGTCCGGCCCAGGCCGAGGCTGCCCGAGACGGCGGTCGAGGAGAACTGGGAGAACAGGGTGTCGTAGAGCGCGTCGAAGCGGACGCCCGTGCGCCGCGACGGGTTGAACCGCAGCAGCGCGCCGACCGGACCGTTCTGGCTGGTCAGCGTCCGGTCGGCCGAGCGCAGCAGCGGCCGGTCGTCGTCGAGCGACAGGTCCCGGAAGAACTGGACGGAGAGGATCTCGAAGGCGCCGCCGGCGGCCGGGTCGGCGGGTTTGGCCAGGACCCGGTTGTACAGGCTGAAACGGGCGACGTTGCGGCCGCGGAGATTGTCGATCTCGTCGAACAGCGGGATCCGCAGGCGGTCGTCGAAGTCGCGGAAGTAGCCGTAGACGATGCGCGGCTCGATGACGTGCTTGAGCCTGGAGAAGCGGCCCCCCTCGCCCAGGTCGAAGATGCGCGAGAAACCGGGGCCGACGATCTCGGCGCCGGCGGTGGGAACCACCCGCATCAGGTCCTCGCCCCGGAAGTCCGAGTCGCCGGGCGCCATGCGCCGTTCCTCGGCGGTCGTCAGGCTGTCGCCGTACCACGTCAGGTGACCGCCGGCCGTGAGCGAGAGCGACAGCCAGCTCGTGAGCGGCACCGGGATGCTGATCTCGGGCTGGAGATTGGCGCGCGCGTACTGGCCCTGGCGGCGCGCCGAGCGGTTGACGTCCAGGTAGTGCAGCGCGCTCCGCAGTTGCAGGTAGAGCGGTGACTTGCCGAGGCGGGTGGAGCGCAGCTTGTACTCGATCTCCGGCAGTTGGCGAAGCTGGATCTCGCGGTTGGCCGAGATGAAGGTCTTGCGCCGGTCGAGCTGGACGTTGAGTGACTGGTTGCCCCAGTTGCCGCTCACGAAGGCGGTCGAGTAGAGCTGGCGCAGGGTGTTGCGGTCGACCCGGCGCTCGAAGTCGCGGAAGAAGTCGAAGTCCGAGACGTCCTCGAAGCGGACGACGCCCCGGAAGCCCCCCGGCAGGTCCCGCGACTGGTGGTTCCAGCGCATGCGCCAGCGGCGCTCGCCGCGCTCCGTGTCGTCGATCAGGTAGCCGTCGAACTCTCCCGCCGTCCCTTCGCTGGGCCGGTAGCGGAACTCGGTCCCCAGGCCCCAGAAGGCCTCGTTCGAGAAGGCCTGCTGGGACGAGGACGGGGCGCCGGCGTACAGGTCCACGTTGAAGGTCGCGTCGTAGCTCCTGTCGATCGCCCAGAAGTACGCGAGCCCGAGCGACGGTCCGCGCCGGGTGGAGAAGCCGGGCTTCGGCGTCAGGAATCCGCTCACCCTGGAGCTCTGGGCCGGCCACAGCATGTAGGGGAGGTAGATGAGCGGTACCTTCCTGGCGCGGAACGAGACGCCGCGCGTCTTCGCGTAGCCGTTGGCGTTCACGTCGACCCGCTTCGCCCGGAAGCTCCAGTCCGGCGCCCGGTCGCCGTCATCGACCTCGCAGGCGGTGAACTGGGCGTCGAGAATCGTGTAGCGGTTCTCGCTCAGCCTGCGGATCTCGGCGCCGTTGAAGAAGAGGTCGCTGCCGATGTTGCCCTGGACGTCGAAGACCGAGGCGGTCTCGTCCGACAGGTCGACCTCGAGGCGCGAACCCCGCAACACTTCGTTCCCGCGGATGAGAACGACCGAGCCTTCGGCCCGGAACACCTCGTTCTCGCGGTCGTAGACCGCTCGGTCGCCGGAGGCCCGGTAGTCGCGGAGACGGACCGAGAAGCCGTTCGACAGGACGTGCCGCTGCTGCTCCTCGTCGAAGATGCCCTGCATGGCGCCGGCCCAGCCCTCCACCTGTCCGCCGCCGGATTCGTCCTCGATCGCGAAGCTGAAGGTGGAGGCGCCGGGAGGAGGCGGGGGGCCGGTGTCGGCGGGTTCCTCCTCCGGGGCCTGCGCGGCGTCGGCGGCTGGTTCTTCCGCTGGAGCTTCCGAAGCGTCGGCGGCTGGTTCCTCGACCGCTGCCCGCGTTTCTTCCGTGGTCGCCGGCGCTGTCTCGGGCTCCTGGGCGGAAGTCGCGGCGGTGAGTGCGAGACCGAAGGCCAGTCCGACGATCAGGCGTTCAGCGACGGGCACTGATCTGGATGGCCTCCATGCCGGTCATGCTAGCAATCGCCGGGCCAACTCCTGCCGCCGACCCCGGTCGGTTGACAGCCGGGTTGGCCCGTTTCAGAGTGACGGGGCTGTGCGGTATCTCGGCATCGACTTCGGCGAGAAGCGGGTCGGTGTGGCGACGGGAGATTCGCGGGTTGGAGTGGCGGCGCCGCACTCGACGATCCGGCGCACCGGGGACCGGCAGGTGATCGCCGAGATCAAGGCTTTGGCGGCCGAGTCCGAAGCGGGCGTGCTGATCGTCGGCGAGCCGCGGCGGCTGGACGGTTCCGTGGGACCGGCGGCCGAGCGCGCCCGGGCCTTCGCGCGGAAACTCGGCGAGGCCTGTGACCTGCCGGTACGGACGGTGAACGAGTCCCTGACGTCGGTGGAGGCGGAGCGCCGGCTGCGGGCGGCTGGGGTCGACCCGCGGCGGCACCCGGAACGGGTCGACGCCGTGGCGGCGCAGATCCTCGTGGAAGAAGCGCTGGCCCGGGAGACCGCATGAAGCGAAAGGGGCCGCCGCGACGTCGCCGCAAGCGGCGGCTGCGGCCGTGGTTGGTTGCGGCGGCGGCGACGGTGTCTGTCGCGCTGGTCGCGGCCGGGTGGGGCCTGTTTGCATGGGCGGAACGGGAACTAGAACGGCCTCGCGGAACCGGTACCGTCGAACTCGCCATCGAGCGCGGCGCGCCGATGACCGCGATCCTCAACCAGTTGGCGGCGGCCGGCGTGATCGGCGATCCCCTGCTGGCCCGGCTTCACCTCGACTACCGGCGGCCCGGCGAGACGCTGCAGGCCGGCGAGTTCCGCTTCGAGCAGCCGATGAGCACGGTCGACGCGCTCGACCGCGTGATCCGCGGCGAGGTGGTGACCTACCCGGTGACCGTCGTCGAGGGCCTGACTTTGCGGGAGACCGCGGAGAGCCTGGCCGGCGACGGCTTCGGCAACCTGGAAGCGTTCCTCGAAGCGATGTCGTCGCCGCGCCTGATCGCCGACTTCGACCCGGCCGCCGAGTCCCTGGAGGGCTACCTCTTCCCGGACACGTACGCCTTCCCGCGCGGGACGGACGAAGCCGAGATCGTCGAGGCCATGGTCCGCAACTTCCGCCGCCGCGTCGAGGGCCACCTGGACGCCACCGCCAGCCACGGTCTCGATCTGCGCGGCCTGGTCACCCTCGCGAGCATCGTCGAGAAGGAAGCCGGCGCCATCGAGGAACGCCCCGTCGTCTCGGCGGTCTTCCACAACCGGCTCGACCGCGGCATCGGCCTCTACGCCGACCCGACGATCATCTACGCGCTGAAGCTGGCCGGGACGTGGGACGGCAACCTGCGCCGTCGCGATCTCGAACTCGACTCCCCGTACAACACCTACGTCCACCCCGGCCTGCCGCCCGGCCCGATCTGCTCGCCCGGCGAGCACAGCCTGCGCGCCGCGGCGGCGCCCGCCGACGCGCCCTACCTCTACTTCGTCAGCCGCAACGACGGCACCCACGTCTTCGCCGAGACCCTGGCCGAGCACAACCGCAACGTCGCCCGCTGGCAAGTCCGCTACTGGCGGCAACGCCGCGCCGCCCAGCCCTGAGCCCGCTGGGTGCGCGGGTCTTCCGACCCGCTGCCGCCGCAGGCGGCCAGGAGCACGTGCCGGCCTCAAGACCGGCGCCGCCATCTCGCCGGCTTTCGGCCGGCGGCCTGTCTTTCGGGCTGCGCCGCTCCGCGGCTCCGCCCGTGAGCGGGTCGGAAGACCCGCGGACCCAGCGAAACGCCGGCGGTGCCGATGGCCGGTTCCAACTACTCCTCGGCGCCGTCGGATTGCGTAGCCGCTTCTTGCCTCTCGGGCTCGATACGGGTGGGCGGGTAGCTCACGTACGTGCGCCCCGAGGTTCGCTGGACCTCCCGGAGGTGCTTGAAGAGCCTTCGACCGTGCCCCCGTGCTCCGCGAAGATCTTTGCCCGTATTGCCCGGACTTCCTCCACGATGGGGTCTTTGCGGGAAGTCATTCTTCGATCTCCAGAAGTTCAGGTGTGCAGACTACCGTTTGGCGTAGCGCCGGCCTCCGGCAGGCGCACGGTCCCTTGCGCGCCTACGTCGGCCTCCACCTGGCGGCTCGCCAGCTTTCCAGTGCCTCATCGAGTTGTTCGACGAGCGGCTGAATCTCGCTCTCCGGTCGGCCCGATTCGACACGGGAGACCTCACGGCAGATGTCGGGCGACGTCCGTCCGGTCGCCTCGGCGAGGCCGCGGAGCTTGGTCTTGGCGATCTGCGCCGGCGTGTCGGAGGCGGAGTCGTAGACGGAGTCGAGTTGGCGGGTCGTGCTCTCCAGATCGCTGCCGTGGACGCCGAGGCTTCCCGCGTAGCTGGCCCCGTCCTCCGAGAGTCGAGACCAGATCCAGACCTCGGGGGCGAAGCGGCCCGGCAGGTAGACCACGGGGACGTCGGGACCGCCGGCTCGCTCGATCTTCCGCTCCACGTCGCTGCTCCGCTTGTCGCCGTCGAGGACGAAGACGAAGTTCCGGATCTGGCCGAACTTGCGGAATGCCGCCGCATGGGTCGGAAACTCGTCGGCGCCGGTGTCCCTGCCGACCCGGACCGACTCTCTCCGCACTCGCTTCGTGGGCAACAGGACGTCGAAGACGCCGGACAACAGACCCTCCGCTGCCTCGTCCTCGCACAGCAGGTTCAGCGTGTCCGAGGAACGCCCATAGAGCGCATCCTGCACGACGTCGCGGTAGGGAGGGCGCACGGCGACCTGTCCCTGTTCGTTGCGCTCGAGAAAGATCCGTCCGTTGGAGGGCACGGAGTCCAGCACGACGGGACTGTGAGACGTGACGACGACCTGTAGGTCGTTGCGCAAGGCGAGTTGCTGAAGCTGGAGCATGAGCAACTGCTGGACCCAAGGGTGCAGGCCCGCTTCGACCTCGTCGATGAGAACGAGCGCCCCCCGAAGCTGTGCGATCTCCTGAGACAGCCGGAGGATGGCTCGTTCCCCGGCAGCCATGTGGAGCTCGGAGTAGGCCGCGCCCCCTTCCTGAGCGGCGAAGAGGAGGTTCTTTCTGCCGCTCGAGAGATCGACGACTTCCTCGTAGCGGAAGGGGAGCATCTGGTGGGCGAACTCGATCTGCGAGGCCGTGAGCGGCGTCTCCTCCGGCACGGACTTCAGGCGCGACATGCTGAGGACGCCTCGCACCTCCGATGGGTTGCTCAGGTTGCTGAGGGTGCGCAGATAGACCGGCCGCTCGGGTTGGGAGGCGTTCTTCCGCCCGAGGAAGCTGCGATTCCAGCCGACCTTCCGCCGCCACTGCATCGGCTGCCGGCCGCTGGGTGTGGAGTAGTCGAACCGGAGAATGACCTCCTGCTTCTCGTCCTTCCGGGCCCCGGTTTTCGGTCGATAGTCCGGAAAGAGAGTCGACGGCACGAAGTCCTTCACCCCGGCGCCCGGAACCTTGTAGGCGCAAGCGGCGGCGAAGAGGACGGTCGACTTGCCGGTGGCGTTCCCTCCCGCCACGACGCTCACGGGATAGTCGAAGATCACCCTGAGGTCGCGGATGCCCCGCATTCCCTGAAGGCGCACTTCCGTCAGGAAGTGGGGCAGGTGAGGCTTCTTGCCCTGAAGTTGCTGCCAGACCTCTCTCAATCGCTCCTGCAGCATGGGGTTCTCCAGCAACTCGTTGGTCGACTGGTCGGATGGTGTCCGGCCCGTCCGCCTGACCGAGGGTCGCGCCGCGGGAGACAGCGTAACAAGGCATGGGGAAAGGGCGGGTCACGACGCGCGGCTCCGCCATTGTCGCCGGCTTCGGCAGGCGGCCTGTCGTCCGGGTGCGCCGCTCCGCGGCTCCGCCCGCGAACGGGTCGGGCACCCGGGTGGCGCGATCCGCGCCACCCGTGAACCAGTCCGGGCGCCCGATAGTGGGCGCACCGATGGCAGACCCTCGCGGCACGACCTGTGCATCCCACCGGGCTAAGCTCATGCTCGATGCATCTGCCCACTCTCAACGCGATTCTGAACGCCACGGCGGCGACGCTGCTGGTGATCGGCTACGTCCTCATCCGCCGCGGCGACCGGGAGCGGCACAAGCGGGTCATGCTGTCGGCGCTGGGGTGCTCGGCGGCGTTCCTGATCTCCTATCTCTACTACCACTACCAGGTCGGCTCGGTTCACTTCGAGGGCGAAGGGGCCGTGCGGACCGTGTATCTCGGCATCCTGCTGACCCACACGGTGCTGGCGGCGGCGGTGCCGTTTCTGGCGATCGTCACCGTCGTCCTGGGTCTTCGGGGTCGGTACGAGCGGCACAGGAAGATCGCCCGCGTCACGTTGCCGATCTGGCTCTACGTGTCGGTGACGGGGGTCGTCGTCTACTGGATGCTGTACCGCATGTCGTGGTGACGTTCGCGGCAGACCGTGTGCGCGCCGTCGGCGGGCTGCTGCTGGCGGCGTGCCTGCTGCCCGCGCTCGCGGCGGCGCGGCAGGCGGCGCCGGCGCCGGAACCGGACTGGCGGCTCGCCGAGTGGACCGCCAGTGAACGGGAGTTCTTCCTCGACGGACCGCAGTTTCTGCTCGCTCCGGCCGAACTCGAGCGGGTGCGCGAGCTCGACCCGGCGTCCCGCCTCGAGTACATCGACACCTTCCTCGACCGCGCCAAGGTGGCCGAGGCCGTCGACCGCCGCCGCCAGCGCGTGCGCCTTGCTGGCCTGCCGTTCTTCGACGTCCGCGCCCGGCTGCTCTTCCTGCACGGCGAGCCGGACGCGGTCGATCCGGTCGACTGCGACCAGACGTTCCGCCCGCTTCAGCTCTGGCGCTACGGACCGGAGGACGGCGAGCACACGATCCTCGTCCTCTACCAGCCGAAGCCGAACGAGGTCTTCCGGCTGTGGCTGCCGGAGGACACGAAGCGCGCCCTCTACATGCCGGAGATGGAGTACTTCCTCGAGCAGTACGAGGAACTCCGCGGCCTGCTGCGGGCCCGCCGCTTCGACCTGCAGGTCTGCGAGGAGGCCCGCCGGGTCGACGAGATCACCGGTATCCGCGGCCTCTTCGGCTTCCGCCGTGACCGTCGAACGGACGAGGACTTCCTGGCCTGGCTGGCGCCGCCGGCCGATGTCGAAGCGTGGGCGGAACAGGCGGCCGTCGACGTGGTGTCCGGGCCGGCGCCGCTGGAGCTGGAGGAACCGATCCTCACCTTCCCGGAGCAGCGCGGGCAGCGGATCCTGGCGCGGATCCTCCTCTCGCTGCCTCCGGGCGCCGCGATCGAGCCCTTCGTCGACGATGCCGGCAGGCAGCAGACGCGAATCAACGTGGAGGGCATGGTCGAACTGCCGGGCCGGGTCTTCGAGACTTTCAAGATGCGCTTCGTCTCCGGCGCGCCGGAAGCGGATCGTTCCATGGCCCTGCCGATCGAAAGGCCGTTCCGGCCGGGTTCCGTCTTCCTGCTCCGGCTCTTCGTGCGCGACGAGGTCGGCGGCGCGGCGGCGTTCGCCTCGGTGCCCGTCGAGGTGCCCCTGCGCCCGCAGGCGGCGCCGGTGGAACCGGAGGACCAGCTCCGCCTGGTCATGGCTGCCGAGGACCTGCCCGAGACGGTGCTCGACGCGCGCAACGCGATCATGCTGGTGCCGCCCGAGAGCGACGTGGTGATCGGCCTCTGGCGGGCGGAGACCCTGGTCACCGGCAACGACATCGTGGCCGTCCGGTTCCTGGTCGACGACAGGGTCCAGGTGACCCGCCGCCGGCCGCCGTTCACCGCCGAGGTCCGGCTGGCGAAGTACCCGGAGGAGCAGGTCGTCCGGGTCGAGGGCCTGAACGAGGAACGCGAGGTCGTGGACGCCGACGAGATCGTGCTGAACCAGCAGCGGGGCGAGCTCCGCGTGACGATCAACGAGCCGCGCCGGGGCGTCCGCGTTTCGGGCAAGGTCGAGGCCGCGGCCACGGTCATCGTGCCCGAGGAACGCCTCGTCGAGGAAGTGGAGTTCAGCGTCGGCGGGGAGGTCCAGGCCATGCTGCGCCGGCCGCCGTGGCGGGCGGAGGTCGAGGCGCCGGCCGGCATCGGCGAGCAGGACATCGTCTACCTGACCGTCGCGGCGACGCTCGACGACGGCAGCCGGGCCGAGGACGTCCGCTTCCTGAACGCGCCGGCCTTCACCGACACTCTGGAAGTCGATCTCGTGGAGCTCTACACCACGGTGGTGGACGGCCAGAACCGGCCGGTGACGAGCCTGGTGGAGAGCGACTTCACCGTCTTCGAGGACGGACGGCGCCAGGAACTCGCCAAGTTCGAACTGGTGGAGGACCTGCCGCTGACCCTGGGGGTCGTCATCGACACCTCGGGCTCGATGGAGACCTCGCTGGGCGAGGCGCGCCGGACCGCCTCGCAGTTCCTGACGAACATGATCACGCCGCGCGACCGGTCCTTCGCGGTGGCCTTCGCCTCGCGGCCGGAACTGCTGATCGGGCGGACCTCGGACGTCAGCGCGGTGGCCTCGGTGATCGAACGGCTGCGGGCGGTGGGCAACACGGCTCTGCACGACGCGTTGATCACCAGCCTCTACTACTTCCGGGGCGTGCGCGGGCGGCGCGCGTTGGTGCTGCTCTCGGACGGCGAGGACACGTCCAGCACCGTCGAGTTCCGGGACGCCGAGGAGTACGCGCGCCGCTCGGGCGTGTCCATCTACACGATCGGACTCGGCGTCGGCCGTACCCAGATGATCCTCCGCAACAAGCTGAGCGACCTGGCGAAGGTCACCGGCGGCCGGTCGTTCTTCATCTCGAAGGCCGAGGACCTGGCGCCCGTCTACGGCGACATCGAGCGCGAACTGCGCTCGCAGTACCTGCTGGCCTATACCTCCGACCGCGGCGGCGAGGGCGACGAGTACCGCGAGGTGGAGGTCCGGGTGAAGGGACGCTTCAAGGCGCGCACGATCAGCGGCTACTACCCGTGACGGCTCGCGCGAGCCGCTTGCGGGCGGGCCTCCTGTCGCTCGTGCTCGCGCTGGCGGCCGCCGCGTCGGCCCCGGCCCAGGAGAACGGCGCCCGGACGTTCTCGTTCGAGCGGCTGAACCGGGTCTACGAGCAGTTGATCGACGACCTCTCCGTCATCCGGATCGGCCCGGCCGAGGTGGCCCTGCGCTCGCCCGAGCACGCCCTGACCGTCGTTCGCCACGAGGCGACGCTCGTCCCGGGCGACGACGGCGCGTTCGAGACCGAACTCGAACTGGAGATCGAGGGCGACGGACGGATCTCGGCCGACGTCGTCATCGGCAGCCTGGAGAGCCAGTTGACCCAGGAACTCGTCGTGCCGCGCCAGACCCTGCGCCTGGAGGGTGAGATCGCCATCCGGCGCGACGAGGAGGGCTACCGGATCCGGACGGAACGCATGCCGGCGACGACCCAGGTGCGGATCGAGAGCGAGCTCGCCACCCAGCTCTTCACCGTCTGCCGGCAGATGGCCCTGGTGCTCGTCAGCCTGGACTGCGAGGCGATCGAGCGCGCCGTCACCCTGATCGCGGTCCCGCTGCCGGAGGCGGGCGCCGAGTACCTCATCGCGCTCGCGGACACGACGCCGGAAGAAAGAAGGGAGCTCGACCGGTTCCTGCGCGCGAACCGGAGGCCCTGACGCCGGGCATCCGGTAGGATTCGCGCCGCTCGGCCGCCACGGCCGACCCAGGAGTTGCACCCATGGCTACCCGTCGGATGATCTCGCGCCTCTTCTACTTCACGATCGAAGACGAGGGCATCCTCGCCGAGTCCTTCGCCGGACTCGACTCGGAGACCTTCGCGATCGCGTACAAGGTCGAGGACACGGACGACGTCTTCGTCATGACCAGCGAGACGCGGGACGCGCTGGACCGGGCGGACGTGCCGTACAACCTGCTCGCCGAGGAGGACGGTTCGAAGATCGCCCTCTTCCACTCCCCGCTCTCGCGCGAGGAACTCTCCGACTTCGAGGACCCGCTGAAGGCGCTCGCGCTCGCCTACCGGGCGATCGCCATGGCCTGCGTCGGCGTGAACGGCGAATCGGACCTCGGCTTCGACCTGAGCGAGGGGATGCGCAACTACACCTACTTCACCGCGCCGGCCGGCCACACCTTCATCTGGCGGCTGTTCACCCACCGCGACGAGGCGCGCCGGTTCCTGGACAAGCTGACGATCGGCGACAAGAACGCCCTGGAGTGGGCCGAGGCGATTCCGATGGAGTCGATGATCGAACTCACCGGCTTCCACTGAGCCGACCCTCGGGCCGCGCGCGTTGAACCGCCTCGATTCCGACCTGCCGGCCGGCACCTACACCGTCTCCGAGTTCGCCTGGGAGATGAAGGGACTGCTCGCCGACGCGTACCCGGCGGTCTGGGTCGCGGGCGAGGTCCAGCGACTGCGGCCGGCGGCCAGGGGCCAGCTCTACTTCGAGATGATCGAGAAGGGCCGCGGCGACCGCATCCAGGCGAAGCTCGACTGCGTGCTCTGGTCCGACGAGCGCGCCGTCATCGAGGCGGAACTGCGCGAGGCCGGCGTCGAACTGGCCGAGGGCGCCGTGCTGCGTTGCTGCGGCCGTCCCGAGTTCTGGCCCGGCGGCGGCCGGCTCCAGTTCACGGTCCGCGAGGTCGATCCGCTCTTCTCGCTCGGCGCGCTCGAGAAGCGGCGCCGCGAGACGCTGCGGGCGCTGGAGGCCGAGGGCCTGCTGGAGCGCAACAAGAAGCTGCCGCTGCCGCCGGCGCCGCTCGAGATCGGGCTCGTCACGTCCGAGGGCAGCGCCGCCTACCACGACTTTCTCGACACCCTGCTCAACTCCGGCCTGGGCTTTCGCGTGCGTCTCGTCCATTCGGCGGTCCAGGGAGCGGCGGCCGAGGCCGAGATCGCCCGCGCCTTCGACCTGCTCGGCGCCTTCGCGGGCGGCGGCCGCCGGCTCGATGCGATCGCGCTGATCCGGGGCGGCGGCTCGCGCTCCGACCTGGCTACCTTCGACAGTCGACGGGTGGCGCGCGCGGTGGCCCGGTCTCGCGTGCCGGTCGTCTGCGGCATCGGCCACCAGATCGACGTGTCGATCGCCGACGTCGTCGCCCACACCTCCTGCAAGACGCCCACGGAGGCGGCCGAGTTCCTGGTCGGCCGCGTCGAGGAGGCCGCCTGGCGCGTCGAGGAGGCGCAACGGGAACTCCTGGCCCGGGCGACGCGCGTCCTGGAGGGAGCGGCCCGGCGCGTGGAGATCGTGGCGCCGCGCTTCTCCTCTCCGGTGCGCGCGCTGCTGCTGCGAGGCGCCGACGCCTGCTCCGCGCTGGAGCGGGGCCTCGCCCGGGCGGGACGAGTCGCCCTGGCCGGGGCCGAGCGTTCGCTGCGGGACGTTCGGCGGTCGCTCGGCAGGCAGGCCGTCGTTCCCGCCGTCCGCGCGAGCGACCGTCTGCTGGGGGTGGCGACCCGGTTGCCCGCCGCAAGCCGGCGCCACCTGACGGATGCGAGCCGGAGGGAACGCGCCCTCCGGCCCCGGTTGCGGCCTGCCGCCGACCGGGTGCTGCGCCGGTCGGCGGAGCACGTCGCCGCGGCGGCGCGCCTCTGCGATCAACTGGCGCCGGAGCGGACGCTCGCCCGCGGCTTCAGCGTGACCCGGCGGGCCGACGGCGCCCTGGTGCGCAGCATCGGCGAGGTCGCTCCGGGCGCGGAACTGCGGACCCGCCTTGCCGACGGCCTGATCGCGAGCCGGGTCGACCGGGTGGACGGACGCGGCGGTCCCGGCGACGGGGCCGACGGCCTGGACGCCGGATCGGGGAAGATGGGCGCGCCGGGCGCGGTCGAGGACGGGGCGGCGGCGAAGGAGACGAGATGAGTTCGACGGAACGGGGCGCGGCCCCCGAGATGAGCTTCAGCGAGGCCATGCAAGAACTGGAGGCGGTGCTTCGCCGCATCGAGGGCGAGGAGATCGACATCGACCGGCTTGGCGCGGAGCTGGGGCGGGCCGCGAAGCTGCTGGAGATCTGCCGCGGGAAGATTCGCCGAGCCGAAGTCGAGGTCCGGCAGATCGTGGAGCAGATCGAGGAGGACGCGCCCGGCTCGACGGACGCGGCCGCTGGCGCCGGCGGGGCCGTCGGCGCTGCCGGGCCCGAGTCTTCCGCCGCGCCCGGCTCGACCGGTGCTTCCGCCGACGCCGCCGGGGCCGAGGCTCCCGCGGCGCGGCTCGCGTCCGCGGACGAGCAGGACGACATCCCCTTCTGATGTTCGAGCGCCAGAAAACGGGCTCCGTCGTCTGCCCCGGCTGCGGCCGGCTGGTCGGCGTGCAGGACGAGCGCTGCTGGAACTGCGGCCAGGCGCGGCCCAGCATGTTCGGGTTCGCGCGGGCCCTGCAGCGCCTGGGCAACGAGGCGGCGTTTCCGACCGTGGTGATCGGCATCTGCGTCGTGATCTACGTGCTGGAACTCCTGATGGCGCCGGGCCAGGTCAACACGCAGGTCGGATTCGGCTTCCTGGCGCCGGACCTGGAGATCGGCGTCCGCTTCGGCGCCAGCGGCGCCCTGCTCGTCTTCGACTACGGCCGCTGGTGGACGATCCTGAGCGCCGGCTGGCTGCACGGCGGCCTGCTGCACATCGCCTTCAACATGTACTGGGTGTACCAGCTCGGCCCGATCGTCGCCCGGCTCTACGGCGTGCCCCGCGCGGCGATCCTCTACCTCCTGTCCTCGGCGACGGGCTTCCTGGTGACCAGCGCGATGCCGGTGATGGCGCCGTGGATGCCGTTCGCCAACCGCAACAGCATCACCCTCGGCGCTTCGGCGGCGGTGTTCGGCTGGCTTGGGGCGCTGCTCTGCTACTCCCGGCAGAGCGGCGGGCGCATGTTCATGAGGCAGGTGCTGGGGATGGCCATCCCGCTGGTGCTGTTCGGGCTGCTGATTCCCGGCATCGACAACTGGGCGCATCTCGGCGGGCTGGCCGGGGGCTACCTGCTGGCGAGCCGGTACGGCCCCAACACGGAGGAGCGGCCCGGGCAGGTACTCGCCGCCCTCGCGCTGCTCGCCGTGTCGCTGCTGGCGGTGCCGCTGTCGATCGTCTCCTGGGCGTTCTGACCGGCCGGGAGTACGAGCATCCTCAAGGCCGTCTGCCGGGTGCGCGGGGGGCTGGCCGCCTGCTGGGTGCGCGGGTCCTCTGACCCGCTCCCGCCGAGGGCGGCCGGAAGAACGCGCCGGCCACAGGCCGGCGACGATCTTGGCGTCGCCGCCGCGGCCGACGAATAACTTTTCGCCAAAGTGGTGTACTATTCGCCACCTTGTGATTCGAACTGCGATCGCCGGGGCGTCCGGCTACAGTGGAGCGGAACTCGTCCGGTGGCTGCACGGCCACCCGGAGGTGGAGCTTGGCGCGCTCGCGGCGGGCCGCCAGGCCGGCCGCCCCGCCAGCGACGTCTTCCCGCACCTCGGCGCCGCCGTCGCCGCCGACCTGGTGGCGGCGGACTGGGATCGCCTGGGCGACGCCGCCGACGTCGTCTTCCTGGCCCTGCCGCACGGCGAGGCGCTCGGCGCGGCGGGCCGGCTGCTGGAGGCGGGCGCGCGCGTCATCGACATCGGCGCCGACTTCCGGCTCCGCAGCCCGGCGGCCTACCGGCGCTGGTACGGCGGCGAACACACGGCGACGGATCTCCTCGTCGAAGCGGTGTACGGCCTGACGGAGTGGCGCCGCTCCGCCGTCGCCGGCGCGCGCCTGGTCGCGAATCCGGGCTGCTATCCGACCGCCTCGGCCCTGGCGCTCAAGCCGCTGTTCGAGCGGTTCGGCGACCGGGTTGCCGGCGCGGTGGTGATCGACGCGAAGTCCGGCGTCTCCGGCGCGGGCAGGAACCCGCGCGACGGCTACCAGTACTCGGAGCTGAACGAGAACCTGAAGCCCTACGGCTCGGGCGTCCATCGCCACCAGCCCGAGATCGAGCAGGAGCTGGCTGCCGGCGGCGGAGAAACACCGCGGGTCTTCTTCTCGCCCCACCTCGTGCCGATGACCCGCGGCATCCTCGCCGCCTGCTACGTGCCGATGACCGGGCCGCCGAGCCGCGACGAGCTCGAAGCGGCCTACCTCGATCGCTATGCCAGCGAACCCTTCGTGCGGGTGCTGACCGGTTCGGCGCTGCCCCAGACGAAGGCCACCCTGGGCGCCAACTACTGCGACCTCGCCGTCCGCGTCGATGCCGAACGCGGGCTCGCGATCGTGTTCGCGGCGCTCGACAACCTCGTCAAGGGAGCCGCCGGCCAGGCGGTGCAGAACATGAACGTGATGTTCAATCTCGAAGAAACGACAGGCCTCTCGGCCGTGCCGGTGTTCCCGTGAGCTGCGGCGTCACCGCCCCGCGGGGGTTCGTCGCCGCGGGCGTCCATTGCGGCCTGAAGAAGAGGCGGCTCGACCTCTCGATCGTGGCCTCGACCGCCAGCGAACCGTCGGCCATGGCGGCCGTGTTCACGCGCAACCAGGTCCAGGCGGCGCCCCTGCTGTACTGCCGCGAGGTGGCGGCCGGCGGCCGGGCGCGTGCGATCGTGGCGAACAGCGGCAACGCGAACGCCTGCACCGGCGAGCCGGGCCTGGCCGACGCGCGCGCGATGGCGGAGCGCGCCGGCGCGGCCCTCGGCATGGACCCGGCACACGTCCTCGTGGCCTCGACCGGCGTGATCGGCGTCCCCCTGCCGATGCCGACCGTCCTCGCCGGCATCGACCGGGCGGCGGCCGAACTCGGGACCGGCGGCGGCGTGGCGGCGGCCGAGGGAATCCTGACGACGGACACCCGGCCGAAGATCAAGGTCGAGAAGGTCGTCCTCGCCGGCGGCGAGGTGACGATCGGCGGCATCGCCAAGGGCGCCGGGATGATGGCGCCGGACCTGGCGACCACGCTCGCCTTCGTCACCACGGACGCGAAGGCCTCGCCGGAGGCGCTCGACCGGGCGCTGCGGACGGCGGTGGAGCCGACCTTCAACAGCGTCACCGTCGACGGCGACACGAGCACGAACGACTGCGTCCTGATGCTCGCCAACGGCGCCGCCGGCGTCGAGGCGGAGTCCGCGGACGACCTGGACCGCTTCACCGCCGGGCTGCAGCGCGTCCTCGGCCGGCTCGCGGTCGCTCTGGTCGCCGACGCGGAGGGCGCGAACCGCGTGATCGAGGTTCGGGTGAAGGGCGCCCGCACCGACGCGGCGGCCCGGCAGGTCGCGAACACGATCGCCAACTCGCCCCTGGTCAAGACGGCCTACCGCTCCGGCCAGCCGAACTGGGGCCGGTTCATGGGGGCGATCGGCCGCGCGGGAGTCGACATCGTCGAACAGCGGATCGGCATCTCCGTGCTGGCCGAGGGTGAGCGGGTCGAGGTGGTGCGCGGCGGCCTGGGCGCGTCCGACAACCTCGAGGGTCTGGCGCGGACGATGCTCGCGGACCACACGGTGCTCGAGGTCGATCTCGGCCTCGGCGCCGGCCGCTGGACGGTCTGGACCTGCGACCTGTCCGAGGGCTACATCGAGATCAACGCCAGCTACATCAGTTGAGAGGACGAAGCGGACGATGAAGACGGACCGGGACCTCGGCCAGGAGATGGCGGCGGCGCTGCGCTACGCCTCGGCGTGGCGCGGCAAGCGCGTCGTCGTCAAGTACGGCGGCCGGGCGATGGCGGGCGACGAGTTCGGCACCCTGATCGAGGACCTGGTGCTGCTGCGGAACGCCGGCTTGCGGCCGATGCTGGTCCACGGCGGCGGCGCCGAGATCTCGACGACTCTCCAGACGATGGGGATTACGCCGCGCTTCGTCGACGGCCTGCGGGTGACCGACAGGGACACGATGCGGGTGGTCGAGATGGTCCTCGGCGGTTCCGTGAACAAGCGGCTGGTGGGAATGATCCAGCGCGCCGGCGGCCGCGCCGTCGGCCTGACCGGCAAGGACGGCGACCTGCTCCGGGTGCGGCCCCACCCGAAGGCGGACGAGCTCGGCTTCGTCGGCGAGATCGAGAAGGTCGACACGTCGCTGCTGGACCAGCTCGCGAACGCCGGCTACGTGCCGGTGATCGGCTCGCTCGGCGTCGGCCCGGGCGGCGACACCTACAACGTCAACGCCGACACGGCCGCGGCGGCGCTGGCCGCGGAGGTGGCGGCCGAGAAGCTGCTGTTGCTGACCGACGTGCGCGGGATCAGCGACAACGGCAGGTTCCGGTCGCGGCTGACCCCGGCCGAGGCGCTGCAACTGATCGACTCCGGCGTCGTCTCCGCCGGAATGGTGCCGAAGGTGCGGGCGTGCCTCAGCGCGCTCGAAGCCGGAGTCGGCAGCGCGCACATCGTCGCCGCGGGCGAGCCGCACGGTCTGCTGGTCGAGCTCTTCACCGAGGGCGGCATCGGCACGATGATCAAGCAACCTCCAACCCAGGGAGCAACCCGGCCATGACCGAAGAGAGCCTGTTCGCGAACTACATGCGGGCGCCGGTGGCGTTCAGCCACGGCGACGGCGCGCGCCTCTGGGACACGAAGGGCCGCGAAGTCCTGGACTTCATGGGCGGCATCGCGGTGTCGTCCCTGGGTCACAACCACCCGGCGCTGACCGACGCGATCAAGCGTCAGGCGGGCCGTTACCTGCACGTCTCGAACCTCTACCGGATTCCGGAGCAGGAACGGGCGGGCCGGCGCCTGGTGGAGGCGACGGGCGGCCTGCTCGACCGCGCCTTCTTCTGCAACAGTGGCGCGGAGGCCGTCGAGGCGGCGATCAAGTTGGCGCGCCGCCACGCGTACGACCGCGACGGCTCGGGCGAACGGCACAAGATCGTGACCGCCGAGGGCGGCTTTCACGGCCGCACGCTCGGGGCGCTCGCGGCGACCGGCACGCCCGCCTACCAGGTCGGCTTCGAGCCGTTGCCCGGGGGTTTCGCCGCCGTTCCGTTCGGCGACCTGGAGGCTGCCGTGGCCGAGATCGACGACGCGACCTGCGCCGTGCTCGTCGAGCCGATCCAGGGCGAGGCCGGCGTGATCGAACCGCCGGACGGCTACCTCGAGGGACTACAGGCGCTCTGCCGCGAGCGCGGCGCCCTGTTCGTGCTGGACGAAGTGCAGACCGGCATCGGCCGCCTCGGCAGCGCTTTCGGCTTCCAGCACTACGGCCTCGAACCGGACGCGATCACCCTCGCCAAGGGCCTGGGCGGCGGCGTGCCGGTGGGCGCGGTGCTGGCGCGGGAAGAGGTCGCGGCGGCGTTCGTGCCCGGCACTCACGGCACCACCTTCGGCGGCAATCCGCTGGCCTGCGCGGCGGCGAGCGCCGTGCTCGACACGGTGCTCGACACGGGCTTCCTGGAGCGCGTGACGCGGGCGGGCGAGTACCTGCGCGCGTTGCTCGGACAGCTCGGCGCCGGCGGGCTGGTCACGGAGGTGCGCGGCCAGGGCCTGATGGTCGCGATCGAGTGTACGCCGCCGGCGGCCGATGTCGCCTCCCGCTGCCTGGAGAACGGCCTGATCGTCCAGGCGCCGCGGCCGCACAGCATCCGCATGCTGCCGCCGCTGGTGGTCCACGACCCGGAGATCGAGCGGGCGGTCGGGATCCTCGGCCACGCGCTGGAGGAGGCCGCGGCCTGAGCCCGGCGAGGGTGCGACGGAGAACGGCGAAGGACGGCGAACGACAGCGGAGGAAGGCGGCCGGGAAGGCGACGGGCCGGACTCGCGACCAGGAGCACGGATGTCGGACACGAAACACGATCGGCCGGAAGCAGGCGGGGGTTCCGCGTCGGCGGGCCGGCTCTGGGGCGGGGCGTTCGCGTCGGAGGTCGACCCGGTCGTCGACGCCTACACGCGGTCGCTGCCGTTCGACCGCCGGCTCGCGGCCGCGGACCTCGTCGGCTCGCTGGCGCATGCCCGGATGCTGTTCGAGACCGGGGTGGTCGACCGGGAGTCGTCCGCGGCCATCCTCGCCGGCCTGAGTTCCATTCTCCGACGGGTCGAGGCGGGCGAGCTTGCGGTTGGCGGCGCGGACGAGGACGTCCACACCTGGATCGAGCGTCAACTCACCGAGGAGATCGGCGACGCCGGGCGGCGCCTGCACACCGCCCGCAGCCGCAACGACCAGACGGCGGCGGCCTTCCGGCTGTGGCAGCGGGCGGAGGCGGAGCGCGCGGTCGGCGCCGCCCTGGGGCTGGTCGAGGCCCTGCTCGCCCAGGCGCGGGAGCACGTGGAGACCGCGCTTCCGGGCTACACCCACATGCAGCGGGCGCAGCCGACGACGCTGGCGCAGCACCTGCTGGCCCATGCCTGGTCCGTCCTGGCCGACGCGGGAAGGCTGCGGCGGGCGCACCGGTCGGCGGGCCTGAGTCCGCTCGGCGCCGGGGCGATGGCCGGATCGCCGCACCGGATCGACCCGGTCCGCAGCGCCGAACTGCTCGGCATGGACGCCGCCTACCCGAACAGCATGTGGGCGGTGGCCGACCGCGACTACGTCGCCGAGGCGCTCTTCGCCTGCGCGCTCGCGATGGTCCACCTGTCGCGCTGGGCCGAGGAGGTGGTGCTCTGGACCTCGAGCGAGTTCGGCTTCGCGCGGCTGCAGGACCGGGCCGCCAAGGGCTCGAGCATCATGCCGCAGAAGAAGAACCCGGAGCCGGCGGAGATCCTGCGCGGCAAGTCGGGCCGCGCGGTCGGCGACCTGGTGTCGCTGCTGGTGACGGTCAAGGGCCTGCCGCTGACCTACAACAGCGACCTGCAGGAGGACAAGGAGGCGCTGTTCGACGCCTTCGACACGGCGACCGCTTCGTTCGAGGTGGCGCGGGTGCTGGGCGAGAGCCTGGAGTTCGACCGCGAGGCGATGGCGGCGGCGCTGGAGGGCGCCTACATCACCGCCACCGACCTGGCCGATCTGCTGGCGGCCGCCGGGGTGCCGTTCCGCAGCGCCCACGAGCGGACCGGCGCGGTGGTCCGGGCGGCCGGCGAACGGGGCGTCGAGCTGTGGCAGCTTGCGGCGTCGGATCTGGAGGAACTCGTGCCGGAGATCGAGGACCGGGAGAGTCTGCTGGCCGCGCTGCGCCCGGAAGCGTCGCTGGCGGCTCACCGGAGCTACGGCGGCCCGGCGCCGGAGCGGGTCCGCGAGCAGATCGAGGAGATCGGCGAGCGGCTCGCGGCCGAACGGCGATGGCTGGAGGCGCAGGAACCGCCGCCCATCTACCGGGTCCACCTGAAGGGCGAACTGCTGCGGGACGTTCCGTGAGCACGGCGACCCGGCAGGGCGCCATCCTCGACATCATCGGCCGGCGGCCGGTGTCGAGCCAGCAGGAGTTGGTGCGCGCCCTCGACCGGCGCGGCTTCCAGGTGTCCCAGGCCACCGTGTCGCGCGACGTGCGCCGGCTCGGCCTGTTGAAGGTGCCCCTGGCGGGCGGCGGCGCCCGTTACGCGCCGGCGGACCAGGCCTCCGGCCCGGTCCGCCACGACGTCGAGCGCGCCATGCGGCAGTTCGTCACCGGCGTCGGCGAAGGCGAGGCGCTCCTCGTCCTGAAGACCCGCAGCGGCAACGCGAACGCCCTCGCCGTCGTGATCGACCGGGCCGACTGGCCCGAAGTCGCCGGCACCATCGCCGGCGACGACACGGTCCTCCTGGTGCTGCGGAGCGTCACCGCACGAGACCGCATCCGCGAGTCCCTCGCGGCACTGCTCTGACCGGGCGCATGCGATCCTCCGACCCGCCGCTGGGTGCGCGGGTCTTCCGACCCGCCGCTGGATGCGCGGGTCTTCCGACCCGCCGCTGGGTGCGCGGGTCTTCCGACCCGCCGCTGGGTGCGCGGGTCTTCTGACCCGCCGCTGGGTGCGCGGGTCTTCCGACCCGCCGCTGGGTGCGCGGGTCTTCTGACCCGCCGCCGCCGAAGGCGGCTACCAGCAACACGCGCCGGCCGTCAGGCCGGCCCCGCTCCCACGCCGCGCCGCACCTGCCAAGCCTGCCGCGTCTCCTGCGACGAGAACCGCTGCTCCGCCCACGGATCGCCATACGTGTGGTACCCGTTCCGCTCCCAGAACCCCCGCTCGTCCGCTTTCAGGAACTCGATCCCCGAAACCCACTTCGCGCTCTTCCAAGCGTAGAGATGGGGCACCACCAGCCGAAGCGGCCCGCCATGGTCCGGCGCCAACGGCTCGCCCCCGTGACGGTCGGCGAAGAGCGCGTGCTCAGAGAGCAGATCGGCCATCGGCAGGTTCGTCGTGTAGCCGCCGTAGCAGTGGATCATCGCGTGCGTGGCGCCGGCTTGCGGCGCGACCGCGCCCAGCACGTCCCGCGTCGCGAACCCCGACCACGCATTGTCCAACGTCGAGAAGCGGGTGACGCAGTGGAAGTCGGCCGTCACCTCGCGCCGCGGCAGGGCCTGAAGCGCCCGCCAGTCGAACGCGTGCTCGGCCTCGACGCGGCCGAAGAGCCGGAGCTCGAACCCGGCCAGGTCGACCTTCGGCGTGTCGCCGACGGACAACACGGGCCACTTCTTCGTGACGTACTGGCCCGGCGGCACCCGGTCGTCGCCACGGTGCGGCGCGTCGTTCATCGCGGGGGAGGATACATGCCAGGAAGTGCGGGGGCGCCGAGTCCGTCCTGCAACGCATGTGGCGCGAGTTCGCGCCGCACGCGAACCGCTCCGTGCGCCCGTTCTTTGGCGTGTGGGCGGAGCGCGGGCGTTCGGCCCGCCAGCGGCGCGCAACGCCGGCCCGGCGATGCTGGGACGCGGCCCTGCAGCGGCGCGGTTGTCAAATGTGAGCGTTCTGGTCAACAATTCCCGGTCGCCGCGCCGCGGCTCGCCCGAGCCGCCTGCCGGAGTCCCCCGATGATCGCCGAATCCGCTTCCACCGAGCACGCCGCGGCCGCCGTCGAGTTGGCCGGCCCGCCGATCCCGGACGGGCTCGGCGATGGCGCCCGCCGGCTGCTGTCGCGGATCGGCAACACGCCCCTGCTCGACCTCAGCCACGTCCTTGGACCGGCCGCGCGGGAACTCGGATCGGAGCTCCTCGCCAAGGCGGAGATGGCGAACCCGGGCGGCTCGGTCAAGGACCGACCGGCGCGCCACATGATGCTGGCTGCGCGAGACGCCGGCCGGCTCGACGGCGGCCGCCGCGTCCTGGACGCGACCTCGGGCAACACCGGCATCGCGCTCGCGATGATCGGCGCGGCGATGGACGTCGGCGTGACGCTCTGCCTGCCGGAGAACGCCTCGATCGAACGGCGCCGCATCCTCGGCGCGTTCGGCGCCGAACTCGTGCTTACCGATCCGATGGAAGGCTCCGACGGTGCCATCCGCGAGGCGCGCCGGATGATCGCGGCGGATCCGGACGCGTTCTGCTACGTCGACCAGTACGGCAACGTCGCCAACTGGCGGGCCCACTTCGAGACGACCGGCCCCGAGATCCGGATGCAGACGGAGGGCCGGCTCACTCACTTCGTCGCGGGTCTCGGCACCAGCGGCACCTTCTGCGGCACGGCGCGGTACCTGGCCGAGGGCGCGCCGGGGGTCCGGCTGGTCTCCATGCAGCCGGACGGTCCCTTCCACGGGCTGGAGGGCATGAAGCACATGCCGAGCGCCCTGGTGCCGGCCATCTACGACCCCTCGATCGCCCACGAGGAGACGGCGGTAAGCACCGAGGACGCCTACGCCGAGGTCAAGGCGCTGGCACGCCGGAGCGGCCTTCTGGTCGGCATCTCGGCGGCCGCCAACGTGGTCGCCGCGCGGCGGATCGCCGAGCGCGCCGCCGAGGCCGGTGAGCGCGCCGTGGCGGTCACCATCCTCTGCGACGGCGCCGACAAGTACCTGTCCGAACCGTTCTGGGACGAGGACTGACCGGCCATGATCGAACTGTCCCCAGCCGATCTGGCCCGCATCCGCGCGCATGGAGAGTCGACGTACCCGGAGGAGTGCTGCGGCATCCTGGTCGGCAGCGTCGAGCGGACTGCCGGCGAGAACGGCGCGGCACTGGCCCGGGTCGTGCGCCTGGTCGGCGCCGAGAACGAACGGGAGGACGAGAGCCGCCACAACCGCTACCTGATCCCGCCCGAGGTCATCCTGCGGACCGAGCGGGAGGCGCGCGCGGACGGCCTCGACGTGGTCGGCTACTACCACTCGCACCCGGATCACCCGTCGCGCCCCAGCGACTTCGACCGGGACCACGCCTGGCCGGGCTACAGTTACCTGATCGTCTCGGTGCGCGAGGGCCGCGCCAGGGACGAGCGGAGTTGGCGGCTCAGCAACGACCGTTCCCGCTTCGACGAGGAACCGATCCGTTGCCTGGAGAGGGTCGCCGACTGACCGGGATGCGGCTGCCCGTCGCGCCCGCGCTTGGGCCTCTCGGCCGGAAGCCCCCGGAACCTGCCAGAATCGCGCACGACAACGACCGAACCCAAGCGCCCCACGGAGAATCCCGATGACCGTACTCATACAGATCCCCACGCCCCTGCGCGGCTTCGCCGACGAACAGGCCGAGGTGGCCGTCGCCGCCGCCACCGTCGGCGAGGCGATGGAGCAGCTCGTCACCCGCTACGAGGGCCTGCGCCCGCACCTGTTCGGCGACGACGGCAAGCTGCGCACCTTCGTCAACCTGTTCCTGAACGACGAGGACGTGCGCTACCTGGAGCGCGAGGCGACGCCGATCGACGGCGACGCCACGCTCGCGATCATCCCGTCGATCGCCGGCGGCGCCGTGGCCGAGCCGCCGGCCCGGGCCGACGCGCAGGCGCAGCCCCAGGGCCAGGCAGGCGCGACCGAACTGAGCCCGCAGGAGATCCTCCGCTACAGCCGGCACCTGATCATGCCCGAGGTCGGCTCCGAGGGGCAGTTGAAGCTCAAGGCCGCCAAGGTGCTGATGATCGGCACCGGCGGGCTCGGCTCGCCGCTCGGCATGTACCTCGCCGCGGCCGGCGTGGGCCGCCTCGGCCTGGTCGACTTCGACATCGTCGACGAGTCCAACCTGCACCGGCAGTTGCTCTACAGCAACGCGGACGTAGGCCGTCCCAAGATCGACGCCGCGGTCGAGCGGCTGCGCGAGGTGAACCCGCACATCGAGTTGACGCCACACCCGGTGCTGCTGAACTCCAGCAACGCGCTCGAGATCTTCGAGGACTACGACCTGATCGTCGACGGCACGGACAACTTCCCGACCCGCTACCTCGTCAACGACGCCTGCGTCCTGCTCGGCAAGCCGAACGTCTACGGCTCCATCTTCCGCTTCGAAGGCCAGGTCTCCGTGTTCTGGGGCGCCGAGGGACCGTGCTACCGCTGCCTTTTCGCCGAACCGCCGCCGCCGGGACTCGTCCCCTCATGCGCCGAAGGCGGTGTCCTCGGGGTGCTTCCCGGCATCATCGGCAGCCTGCAGGCGAACGAGGTGATCAAACTCATCATCGGCCAAGGCGACCCGCTGATCGGCCGCCTGGTCCTCTTCGATGCCCTGCGCATGAGCTTCCGCGAACTGAAGCTGCGCAAGAACCCGGACTGCCCCGTCTGCTCCGAGAACCCGACCCAGACCGAACTGATCGACTACGAGCAGTTCTGCGGCGTCCCCGCCGTCGCCGAGGAGCCGGCCCTGAACGACATGATCGACGTGACCCCGACCCAGGTCCAGTCCTGGATGAACGACGGCCGCGACTTCAGCATCCTCGACGTCCGGGGCCCCCAGGAGTACGCGATCTGCCGGATCGACGGCTCGACCCTGATCCCCGTTGCCGAGCTGGAGGGCCGTTTGGCCGAGCTCGATCCCTCGAAGCTCTGGGTCGTCCACTGCCACCACGGCCCGCGGTCGACGCGAGCGACGAACATCCTCCGCGACAACGGCTTCCCGCAGGCGTACAACCTGGCCGGCGGGATCGATGCGTGGGCGGAGCAGGTCGATCCGTCGTTGCCACGGTACTGAGGGAGCGGGCGACCGGACGCTCGGGAGCTTCGAGGCCGAACCGGCGCTGGCCGGCGTCCGGTGGCGCCGAGCTAGCCCGCATGTTTCACCGATGCGGCGTTCGCGTCGGGTTTTGAGCTGAGGAAGGCGTTTTGGCGTTGGCCGGAGGCTCTCGCTGGGCTTGGGCGTCGCAGGCGGGTTCGAGTCGGCGTACGGAAGCGTCGCAGGCGGCTGCGGCGGCGCGGCTGGGCGATCTTCGGACGCACTTCGGCCGGGTGTCGATGCAAGGCGTGTTGTTGTGGGGTCCGATTCCGAGTCGGGTTTCAGGCCGGCGGGTGGTAGAGGGGTTTTCGTTGGAGGTTTGCCAAGGCCTGGGCGAAGTCGTTCTGCCAGGGGAAGGCGTCGGACAGGTGGATCCAGATGCGGCGGTGGGTGATGCGCACTCTGGCGGCGACCTTGAGCAGGTGGAGGCGCAGAGTGCCGCACTGGAGGCGGGCCTTGCCGGTATCCGCGAGAGCGAGCCGTCGCACGGCGGCGAGCAGGACGTAGGCGAAGGAGGAGAAGTAGAGGCGCAGTTGATTGGCGGCCATGGTGGCGCTCGAGGTGCGGTCGGCGAAGAGGTCGAGTTGCTGCTCCTTGATGCGGTTTTCCATGTCTCCGCGGGCGCAGTAGAGCTGCTCGTAGAGCGGCTGCTTGCCGGCGCGGCTCCTCCGCAGACTGGACACGACGAAGCGGGGATTCGCGCCCTTCGCGAGCCACTCCGCCTTGCCCACCACTCGCCTCTTGCGAGACCACGAAGTGTCGGTCCGGTAGCGGAACTCACGGAACCGGCGCGACGCCTTGCCGGTCGCATGGAAGCGCCGCCGCGACTTCTGAAGCGGTCGCCCAATCCGCCTCACAAGACGGCGATTCCTTGCCACGCCGAACACGAAGCCGATCCCCTGCCTCTCGCACCAGGCCATGATCCGCTCCCGGCAGAAGCCCGAGTCGCCGCGCAGGACGATTCGCACCTCCGGCCAAGCCTCCCGAATCCGGGCGACGATCGGCGTCAACTCCCGGATCGTGCCCGCGCTGCCATCCTGATTCGACCGCCGCAGCCGCGCCAGCAGCAGGTGCTCGCCACAGAACGCGTACAGAGGCATGTAGCAGTACGTACCGTAGTAGCCGTGGAAGAACCGGCCCTCCTGAGCCCCGTGCAAAGGATCGTCGGTCGCATCGAGGTCCAGCACGATCTCCGCGGGCGCCTCCTCGTGAGCCTCCAGAAACAGGTCCACCAACAGACGATCCAACGCCTTCGTGTCTGCCGGGATCCGCTTGTAGCGGTCGCCCGCCGCCTTGCCCGGACGAGACAACTCCAGCCGATTCAACGCCGATGCGCTCGCCAGCGGACGACCCTTGTCCCGCGTCCGACGACGATCCGCGCCCGTGATGTCCGACTTGCCCACCAGCAACGCCATGAACGCGTCCCGGCGAAGCTGGTTGTGGTCATTCAGGTCCTCGTAGCCCAGAGCCAGACCGTAGACCCGCTGAGCCACCAGATCACGCACCGTGTGCTCGACCGCCGAGGGATTCCGGTAGTCCCGAAAACACGACGCCATCCGCTCCAGAAGACCGAGGCGAGCCTCCGTCTCCCGAAGCAGCACGCCGCCGCCCTCAGACGTCAACTGGCCGCCGTCGAAACGAACCGTCACCCGACGGCGACCGTGGCGACCAAACTCAAGCTGCGACGGAGTACACTCTGTGATCACGGGCCTCGCTCCTGCGGATCCTCCAAATGTCTGATACCACTTGGATTATCTGCCGGAAGAGGCCCGATCTCAAATCACCCCCGTGAGATATGCGGGCTAGCGCCGCCAAACCTGTCGCAGGCTCCATGTTTGGCCCCAGCCCCCACCTCACCAAGAGGCCGCGTCGCAGAAACCGCTTCGCTGCGTTCTGCGGCGCAGCCTCCTAGTCGGATGTGCGGGAGTAGGCCCCAAGGTCTTGCGAAGTCACCTCGTCGGACGGCACGAGCCGATAGTGCTTCTCGTCGACGATCTTGACCGCTTCGTCCTCCAGCCGGAGTTCGAACATTGCGATGACCTCGTCGGCCATGAACTGGGTAGAGACAGCGCGGCAGATCAAGTCCGGGAACTTCTCCCGACAGCAGAGAATGTCCTGCTTGGTCTGCACGACACCCAGCTGGTCGGAGCCGGATTTGGCCTGAACAGGGACCACGTACTGTCGGCCGTGGCGATCCAGGCCCGCGTAGATCTCGTCGATCTCGATCTGGCCGACGTTGGCCACGGTGGTGCGCAGGTGGCTCTGCAGGGAGTAGGCGACGATCCCCAGGAAGACGTCGATCAGGCGGTTGTAGCGCACCTTGGCGAGTAGCGCCTGCTCGTCGGAGAGCGCGTAGGCACCGACGATCTCGGGTGTGGCGTCCGGGATCTTGGTTGTGATCAGGGCCGGGTTGGGAACGACGCGGCTGATGGGTACGAGCCGGAATGCGTAGTTGGAGATTCCGGTACCCTCGATAACCCATTCTTGGCCTTCGGGCTGAGTGGCGACTATCGCGTCGGGGAGCGCCCGCCGATGACGGAAGGCGTAGACGACGTCGCCCAGGTTGCGAGGCGTGTCGACGCCGAGTCGCTCGGCAGCGGTTGCGAGGTCGTCGCGATGGAAGCTCAGCGACTTCGCGCCGGGCCGATAGCGATCTTCGAATACGCGTTCGATGATGGCGCTGTAGATCGACGCCTGAGGATCGGGGGCGCTCACGCGAAGAGCCTGCGCGGCGAGGGTGCAAGCGACGCCTCGATGTCCTCTTGCTTTCGCTTCCTGGTGCCGCTCTTGCGGTCGCGTCGGCCGATGGGAACCGGCACTCCCCAATACTCGGAGGCTTTGGACATGTTCATGCGAAGGAGCTCGACATCGCCAAGGCGTATCGTAGAGCTTGGCTGCGTCGGCCGTATCTCGGCTGCCTGGAGGATGCTGGTGGCCACGGCTCGCGCAAGCGGCGGAGGGACCGAGTTGCCGATTTGGCGCGCGCCGTGCCACTTCGTTCGATGGAAGCGGAACCAGTCAGGAAACCCGTGTAGCCGAGCCATCTCGCGCACTGTCACGCACCGCGGCTTGGCGTAGTGAATGGGGCGTGGACTGGTGAAAGCGCCCCGCGCAGAGTCGGTTCCCGCACGCAGAGTGTTCGAGAGCCCACGACGCGAGAGCTTGAACAGGCGCGAGACCGGTTCCACCGTGCCGGGCGGAGTTTCGGCGAAGCGCCGGCGGGATATGGGCGTGTGGGCCGTACGAGCGCTCGCGCTGAGGAGGTTGGGATCCCACTCGCGACGGTAACCGTACTGCCAAGCGCCATCGTCGACACAGCGCATCTTCTCGGCGTAGGGACTGGGCACGCCCCAGGCGTCGCTCGACACTTCGTCACTGCGCAGCAACTCGGAGTAGGCCTCCGCCTCGGGAAGATCGTCCAGCGCATCTTCGCAGCGTGGCCCCGTGAATGAGCCCGTCGCAGCGCAGAGCACTTGGGGTCTGGGGTAGTCGGGCAGGGGCATGTCGCTCCGGGCGCCGATCAGGAACAGCCGCTCCCGGTTCTGCGGGACATCGAAGTGGGCCGCATTGAGAACCTGCCAAGGCGTCCGAACGCGATAGCCCCGGCCGTTCAGAGCATCGACGAGCTCCTCGAGGAACTGGCGGTGCCTGCCGATGGTCAGTCCCTTGACGTTCTCGAAGACGAAGAACCTGGTGTCGAGCTCGGCCACCAGCCGAACGAACTCGCTTACCAAGGCGTTACGCGGGTCGTCGAGCGCCCGCTGCCCGATGAGGGAAAAGCCCTGGCACGGCGCACCGCCGAACACGACGTCGACCGGACGCGAATCTGCGTTCGCCAGCCGGCGCAGTTCGTCCCCGGTCAAGCCAACAACCGAGCGTGGAAGGGTCGTGGAATAGGGAAAGTTGAATTTGTGCGCAGCGGCATGAACAGGGTCGACCTCGACCGTCGCGGCAATGTCGAAACCGGCTTGTTCGAAACCCAAGCTAAGGCCGCCTACACCGCCGAACAGGTCGATGCCGACGGGTCTGGTCACGCCTCGGATCCCGTCCTACTGCGCATGGGCAGGAGAGCCCTGCCGGCGCCCGTGCGGCACGAGCGGAGCGCGGCCTCAGTCGGCCTCGGGGAATCGCACGATCTTGTCGATTGCCGTTGGCTTGTCGCGCAATTCACATTGCCAAACGACGAGGACGGCCCAGCCGTCGGCCTGGAGATCCCTGACGTTCCTCTCATCGCGCTTCCGATTGGCCTCGATCTTGGGTTGCCAGTACTCGATCCGCGACTTGGGAAGATTGCCCCAACGGCAGGAGTGACCATGCCAGAAACAGCCGTGAACGAAGAGGATCTTCCGCCGACTCGGGAAGACGATGTCCGGCGATCCCGGAAGGTCGCGCCGGTGCAGGCTGTACCTGAAGCCGCGACGGTGCAACGCGCGCCGCACGGCCATTTCGGGACCCGTGTTGGCGGTGCTGACGCTCCGCATGATCCGGCTCCGACGCTGCGCCGTGACGTGGTCCACCATGGTCAGGGCGCGGGTACCCGCAAGGCGAGGATGCCGGGCGGTTGTGCCAGCCCCGACGTGCACGCTGCGGCACAGTCGGCGGCAAGGGCCGGAGGACATCTCGGAGCGGCGAACGGAGGTCGAGCATCGGATGGAGTGTAACCCGCCATCGGGGCCGTCTGCGACCGGTTGAGCCCTGGTTTCCGCAGCTTGCCGGTAGCGTCCGAGCGGGACGGTCCGCCGGTCGAGTGGGCTCGCGGCTCCGACTGCCGCTCCCGGCTGAACAGGCAGGCGAACAGAGCGAGAAGGTCGGCTCGTTCCCGACCGACGTCTACGACAACTGGCATGAGTGAGTGAAGGCAGTCTATCGTCGCGTCTCCGAGGGCCGACTGCGGCTTCAGGAGAGCGTCCTGAGGACGCGCTGCCCTCGGAGGAGCTGGTATTGGAGAATCGCCCATGATCGACCGAATCGCCGTCACAGGCTTCAAGAACCTACGGGACGTAACCGTCGACCTCGGCCGACTGAACCTGTTCGTCGGCGCGAATGCCAGCGGCAAGTCGAACTTCTTCGAGGCGCTCCGCGTGCTGCAGGGGATCGGCAGCGGTCTGGCGGTGGGCGAGATCCTGGACGGCCAACCGGATACCGCGGCCGGGGAAAGGTGGCAGGGTGTCCGAGGCGGGAGTGCGAAGGCGTGTTTCGAGGGGCCTGAGCGATCGGAGACGTTCTCCATAGCGGCCGCCGGCAAGCTGAGTGCAGGAGAGGCGACGAGGCGATGGGAGTATTCGGTGAGTCTCTCGCCTCGGCTCGGGCGCGTGACCGGGGAGAGTCTGCGGTTCGGAGGCCATGACGTCTTTGCCGCTGTGCGCGGTGCCGACGCCGGAGTCGGGAATGGCACTGTCGAGGTCGAGTACCGGCGAGGAGGACGGCTTCCGCCCCTGCCCCTGTCGTTCGACCGTTCCCGGCCGGTTCTGTCGCAGTTCAAGGCCTCGGATCGCGTCGAGTCGCGGCATCGCAGGTACGCCGCGGGCGTGGCGGACGCGTTGGCCGACGTGCAGCGTGTCGCTCCGGCGCCGGCAGTGCTGAGGGGTTACTCGCAGACGCGCCAGGCGGACCGCTTGGGCGAACAGGGCGAGAACTTTGCCGCCCTGGTCAGGGCGATCTGCGCCGACCCCGAAGGGGAAGCCGCGTACCTCGACTGGCTTCGCCAGTTGCTGCCGGCGAAGGTGGACGGAGTGGGGACCTTGTCGGGTGCCATGGGCGAGCCGCTCTTCATGCTGCGTGAGCGGGGCAGGGGGTTCCCTGCACCGGTGTTGAGCGACGGGACGCTCCGGTTCGCCGCGATCGCCGCGGCCTTCTTTCAGCCCGACATGCCTCGGATCATGACGATCGAGGAGATCGAACGCGGCGTACACCCGAGTCGGACCCGTCTGATCCTGGAGCTTCTCCAGACCAATGCCGCGACTGGCTCGACGCAGATTCTGGCGACGACTCACTCGCCGGCAGTTCTGGCGTGGCTGGAACTGTCGGAGTACGCGTCGACGTACGTCTGCCGGCGCGATGCGGCTACGGGTGAAGCGACGATCAGGCGGCTCGGCGACCTTCCTGGCTTCGGGAGGGCTGCCGAGACCGGCTCGCTTCCCGAGATGTTCGCGGAAGGCTGGCTGGAGGCGGCCCCGTGAGTGGGCCGAATCCGGTCGTTCCTAAGGAACCCTCGGTCGCCGGTCCGCCGTAGTGGCGGCTACCAGGATGAGCTACGGGCTGCTCGACGACTGACGGCGCTTACCCGTCGACCGGCTCGAACCGTGCTCTTTGGCCTTCGATCTCTACTCTCGCCTCCGGCAGTGCCTCGACGGCGCGCCGTGCCAGCAGGGCGAGACCGATGGCGGTGTCGTCGCGGGAAGACCGAGACACGCTGGTGACCGTCCCGGCGGTTCGGCCGTCGTACTGGATCTCGGTGCCGGCGTCCGGCGTGTGCCCGGGCTCGAAGACGATCCGGCACATCCGCCGGGCCGGCTGGCCGCGGTAGTGGAGCCGGGCGACGATCTCCTGGCCCAGGTAGCAGCCCTTCTCGTAGTCGACGGCGTCCGGGATGCCGGTCTCCTGGGGCAGGTTCGAGTCGTCGTAGTCGACGCCCCAGAGCGGGTGGCCGTGCTCGATGCGGAGCGCTTCGGTGGCTTCGGCGCCGACACTCGGGATGCTGGCGTCAGCAAGGTCTTCGGCCAGCAGCGGAGCGATGGCGGAGGACTGCCAGAGGGAGAAGGCAGGCACGGCGCTGTGGCCTTCGCGGACCAGGCGGGCCTGGTAGTCGAGGAGCTCGACCTGGGCGTGGGACCAGGGTTCGGCCAGCTCGCCGGCCGCGCCGGCGCCCAGGTCGGCGAGAACACCGACGGCCCTGGGGCCGGCGACGCGTACAGCGGCCATGTCGCCGAGCGGCAGGACCTCAACCCGGTCGGTGACGACGTACTTCTCCAGGTGCTCGATGATCGTCCGGCCGCGGCCCTTCGGAATCTCCAGCCACAGGCGGTCTTCGAGCGCCAGCACGGCGGCACTGGCGAGGATCCGGCCGCGGACGTCGGTGATGAAGCCGAAGCGGCCGTTTCCGGCGGCCAGGCCTTCGACCGCCGCAGTCACCATGCCGCCGAAGAACCGTTCGCGGTCGGGACCCATGAGTTCCAGCCGGGAGGCCGGAGTTGGCTCGCAGAGGGCCGCTTCGGCGGTAAGCAGCCGGATGTCGCGTTCGAAGCTCATGGCTGCCCGCCGGCCGCCACGTTCATGGCGTGCGGCCGGTTGGACCGCGGCTCGGGGCGGCACTCGAAGCTCATGGGCGCCCGGCGGTCGGCACGTTCACGGTGCGCGGTCGGTTGGAACACGGCTCGCGGCGGCGTTCGAAGTTCGTGGCGTCCGCCGCGGGCGGCCGTGGCCGTCGAGGAGGATCTCCCGCACCGAGGCGTGGCGGAGGTCGGGCACGACCCAGCGAGCGCCGGCTTCCTCCAGTCGGTGGCCGGGGGTGAAGCCGGTGGCCACGGCCAGCACCGGCACGTCGTGAGCGTCGCCGCAAGCGACGTCGCGGACCGTGTCGCCGATGATGACGGCGTCCGCCGGCGCCGGTGAAGCGCCGAGACGCCGAGCGGCTCGTTCGACAGCCACCGGCACCAGTTCGTTGCGCCGGACTCCGTCCTCGCCGAACGCGCCGAAGTCGAAGAAGCGGTTGAGGCCGAACGGTTCGAGCTTGGCCCGGGCCCCGATCTCCCAGTTTCCGGTGAGCAGGGCCACGCAGGTGTCTTCCGCGCCGGCCAGCTCCTCGAGCAGCTCGACGACGCCGGGCAGAAGCCGCATCCGGTCCGGGTCGAGCCGCTCGAGCAGGTCGCCATAGTGCGAGCGCACCTCGCCGAGGCGGCCTTCGACCTCGGCGCGCGGGAGTCCGGCCTCGGTCATCAGGTCGATTACCGCCTCCGTATCGGTCCTGCCGCCGAAGTCGTAGGCGCGGACGTTGCCCGTCTGGCCGAAGGTGCGCTTGAGGGCGCCCATGAAGATGGGACCGATCTGGGGGCCGCACCGAACGAGGGTGCCGTCGATGTCGAAGAGCAGGAGTCGCATCGCTTGATCGGTGTCGCAGAGTGAGCGGTGAGACTATCCGCCCTGCTAGCCTTCCGCGTCTTGATCGTACGGGTGCTGAGCTTCGCCACCGCGCTGGACGCTGTAGGCAGCGCCGAGACGGAACACGACCTCCCGGACGGCAGTACGGTCGCCGATCTGGTGGAGCGCCTGACGGCGGCGTACCCCGGTCTGGAAGCCCTCTGGCCCCGTCTGGCCGTGGCCGTCGACGGGGAAGTCGCCGGCGATCGGACGGCGCCCCTTCACGACGGCGCCGAAGTGGCTCTCCTGCCCCCGGTTTCCGGCGGCTCATGCGGCGCCGGCGCCGGCCGGCTGCGGGACGGTCCCGTCGACGCGGACACGGTGTCCTCCGTACGCGCCGGCGTGGAGGACGCCGGCAAGGGAGCGGTCGTCGTCTTCGTCGGCAACGTCCGCAACTCCTTCGGCGGCCGCCCCGTGGAGCGGATTACTTACTCGGCGTATCCGGCGATGGCGGAGAAGCGCCTCGAACGGATCGTGAATGAGCTTGAGGCCGCGCAGCCGGGTACCCGCGTCGAGATCGCGCACGGTCTTGGCACCTTGGAGGTGGGCGACGCCAGCGTCGCGATCGCCACCGCGTCGGCGCATCGTCAGCAGGCCTACGAGGTGAGTCGTCTCGCTCTCGAACGCCTCAAGGCCGAGGTGCCGATCTGGAAGCGCGAGCACTACGCCGACGGCAAGTCGGCATGGCGGGAAGAGGAACCGCTGGAGTAGAAGCCTCTCCGGCGTACTCCGAAGTGCCGCCTCCCTGACGGCCGGCGCGTCTCGAAGCGAGGAGGCCGGAGCACGCAGCCTGGACCGTCGAAGTCCTGAAGTGTTCTTCTGGAGCGCCGCAGTCGGTGCGGCCCGTCGCCGGTGCCTTCCCTTGAAGAATGTCAGAAAGATGGCTAGAGTTCCGACAGTCGAGAGGTGTCGCCATGGAACGACTGAGCCAAACGGTACTGCAGTACGCGGAAGAACAGCCGGAAGGCGCCCCGGTGCTGGCGAAGGGGCTGTTGCATCTTGGCACTCGGGCGGCGGTCGACCAGGTCCTGTCGCGTCTTGTGCGGCGCGGCGCGCTGCTGCGGGTGGGGCGGGGCGTGTACGTCCTGCCGGTAGAGAGCCGTTTCGGCCGCCGCGCACCGTCGGTCGAGAAGACAGTCATGGCGCTCGCGGCCGCGCGCGGTGAGCGGATTGCGAACAGCGGCGCGATGGCGGCCAACGTGCTCGGCCTGACTGAACAGGTGCCCGTCAGGCGCGTCTTTCTGACGTCTGGACCGAGCCGGACCTTGACGCTCGGCCGCGAGCGGATCGAGTTGCGCCATGCGCCTCCGTGGCAACTGGCGCTGGCCGGCCGGCGCGCCGGCGAGGCGATCAGGGCGCTCGCCTGGCTCGGGCGTGACCGGGCGGTTGAAGCGACGGGGCTGGTGCGGGAACGGTTGAGCGAGGATGAGCGCCGGGAACTCGGCAGCGTGAGCGCACGGATGCCGGGATGGCTGGCCGGTCCGGTGAACGCGGTGGCCTATGGCTGAGCGGCTCGGTCTCGCTGGAGGCGCGCTGTCGGCCCTGGCCGACGACTGCGCGGGATAGTGGAGGGTCGGTGGCTACTCGACGAAGCCGTGTGCCGAACGAAGTATGAACCTCAGTTCGTGAAACGTTCAACGAACCGTGCACAGTGTAGGTTCCCTGGCTCTCTCTCCAGCCCGATGCGGGCGACGTCAATACCTCGCTCGGGATGACCCGCGTTGACGTAGAGCCAAGCCAACCGAGAACAATCAGTGCCGCTCATCTCGTTCCGTCTCGCCTCTAGCGCTTCGATCACCTCAGACAGGATCGTCTCTCGATCCAGACGCCATGCGTGATCGGTCCGGACGGTGGGGGACTGGTAGATCAGGTGGTTGATTCGATTCGCGAGTCTGCTGACGTCGACCAACTTCCTACCAGGAGAAACAGCCGCCTCACTGAGGGCCTGCACTTCGCCAACTCCGTCCCCGTCCTGACCTCGCAGGTCCGCCATCCTCTCCCAGGCCGGGCCTACGTTCTGTCCGTCCGCCTCCTGAATGTACCGCCGCAGATAGAACCGGGCACGCTTACGGGTCTCGGCGGTGTCCCTGCCGTCGGTGACCAGCTCGGCAAGCCGGAGATAGACAAACGGGAACCTGTCAGCCAGATACTCAAGTACGGCCAGGTCCTCGGCCTCTACGAAGTCGTTTCCGTCGGAGGCCCGTCTCGCAACGCGGCGAACCAAGTTGTCGATTCGCCGCCCGACGCCGTGTGACGGGCGGCCACTATCGGCCCCAAAGTCCATCAGCAGTTTCCGGTCTTCACGTACAGCGGCCTTCAGGGGGCTGGTCTTGAGTTCTCTCTTGCCGAAGAGGGAAGCGGCCAACGGGACGCTGACGAAGGCCGCGTGCGCCTCCCCGTCCTCGGAACGTTCCGCCAACGAGTAGCCCACCACCTCCTGCAGGACCCCGTCTACATCCACGTCATCCTCGGGTCTACGGCGCATGACCGCCTCGACTGCAACCTCGGGTACCTCCACTCGCCAGCTGCTCAGGAGTAGAAACACGCGCTGGGAGGCAGCGCTCAGAGCGTCGAAGGTCCGTCGGAACAGAGCCTCAAGAACATCCTCGGAGGCTGGTAGCAGGGTGCGAGGGGTGACCTTTCGTCCGGCTGCCCTCGCTTCCCCCAATGCAAGTCTGATGATGTACGGATGTCCTTCGGACTGTTCGATGAGGGCCGCCCGGTAGTTGGGCGACACTTCCTCGAGACCCAGGTACTTGGCCCTGCGGTCAATGAGCTGCCTTGCCTCCTCTCGCGCCATTCCCGTCACTTTGAGCGGAAAGTCGCCCCGGAAGTCCCTGGATCTCGTCGTGATGAGGACCTTGTTTGGAGCACGGACGTGGGCATCGATCCACTCGAACACTTCTGTGGGGTCTTGGAGAGTCTCGAAGTTGTCGATCACGAACAGCGTAGGAACACCATCTGCTCCCTCACGGAGGTTTTGCTCGAACCATTCCCTCGCCCCGAGGGACGACGCCTGACGGTCCGGAGCGTCCAGGATCTCGGCGGCGGCCCTAGCCACATCCAGCAGCCCGAAGACCCCCGGCGAAACGGGCTTCGGTCCTGAGTCGAGAAGATCGACGTCCCTCGCACTCAGCCAAAGGACGACATCGTAGGGCGGCGAGTCCAGATCGCTGAGCCCGCGGATCACTGTAAGGGCCAAGGCCGTCTTTCCGATCCCCCCGCGACCGTTTAGTGTGACTATCCGGTGGCGAAAGGGCTCGAGCAGCTCACGCTGCAGGTCGGCTTCGAGCCGATGACGCTTCACGTAGCCTGACGGTGGCGGAGGAGAGTTGGTCAGGAGCGATCCGACAACCTCGAGTCCCTTCTGCCCCTGGGTCTCGCTTGCTGGAAGCTCGTTGGGCGGGGCCACCCAACGGCTTCCGTCCATCTCCCGACTGTCGTTGGAGCTGTAGGACAGCACCTGGAAGCTGGCCGAGTTCTTCCACCTCCCGTTGGGGACGTAGACATCGCGGAGATCGATATCGCTAAAGACGAGTGGCACTGGCAGGTGAAGCGGCGCAGCAGCTCTCGACTCAAGGTGAAGATAGACGCCGTCAGCGAGGCGGGAGTTCTCCACTTTCCTCTTGAGATACTCGAAAGACCCTGTCTCGCCGAGTAGGGGCGTTACCCTGTACTTGCCCGACAGGTTCTGCCGGAGGAAAGCCCACGGCAACCGCAACACGCCTGTAGTCTCCTCCACAAGATCCAGAGCCTTCGCCATGGATGGGCAGGCATCCCCCGCTTGGTCTGATCGCGTTGCTCCGTGTCCTCGTGTACTACGGTTCCGTACTTGAACAGCAATCTGAAAGAACCTCCGCAACGGCTCCTTGGCGCCAACCGTCACGTCGATGTCCAGGGCTGAGGCAGCTTCGGCCAACAGCCCGACCGCCTCTCGCCTCCAATCGTCGCCGCTCACCCGCTTCGTAAGGTCGTTTCTCAAGTTCCGGGCACCAGTTCGGAAGCACTGAGCTGCCGGCCCAACCAGTGCCTCCTGCAGCACTGCCGACCACTCCCCCAGCGAATCCGCACGAACCAGTCTCCGTTCGAGGGAGTAGCGGCTGCGATCCCTATCGTCGTCCAGGCAAGCGACCACAGCCGCCGTTACGACCTTCGTGACGAACTCCATCTTCAGCAGCAACGCTTGAAGGTACGCGATATCGCCTTCTTCCCTGTCGCGCTCGATTCGAGCGTTGATCTCGCTGAAGAGCGACTTGCTGTGCTGAACCTTCATCCGGGATCTCGGGTGCCGCCGGGGGCGGGCAATGAATCGGGCGCGGGCTTCCACGTCCCTACAGCCGAGCGGCGTCCCTCTTTCGGGGGACAGCCGCTGGCTGTCGCTCGCCGGGAGCGCCCACATTCTTCGGCACTTCGCCGGATTCGGAGCGAGAAGGACTTGGCGGCGACACCCCATCCTCCAATCGAGTGCGAACGGCCGCACGGGGCCCTTCTGCAGGGTCTCTGGGCGGACGGGTAGGACCTCCGTTGCGGCACCACTACGCAGCTAAACCGCGAACGACGACCCGCAGCCGCAGGTGCCGACGGCCTTCGGGTTCGAGAACTTGAACCCGGTGCCGGCGACGCCGAGCTGGTAGTCGATCGTCGTGCCCTTGAGGTAGCGGGCGCTGATCGGGTCGACGTAGACGCGCAGGCCCTCGTAGTCGAAGACCTCGTCCGTCTCGCGGCGGTCCGTCTCGAAGTCCAGCGCGTACTCGAAGCCGCTGCAGCCGCCGCCGCGGACGGCGACGCGCAGGCCGTGGTCGGGCGAGAGGCCCTCGTCCTCGCGGGTGAGCTTGATCATCCGCACCGCCTTCCGGGTCAGGTGCAGCGTATCGGTCGCCTGCTGGGGCGCGGGCGTCGGCGTCGGCGGGGTCGGGAAGTCGATCTCGGGCATCTTTCCGGGGCGCGCCGTCGGCGCGGCTCGAACTCCTGCGGCCGGCCGTCTCGAACCTGGGACGGCGGCCTCGGCGTCCGAGAGTATCATCGAGCCGTGCCGACCGGGACCTTGGAGGGTTCGATGCGGGCACGCGCGCGCAGCCATGCTCCCGGTCGATGACGACGACTTCATGGACGGTTCGATGCGGGCACGCGCGGGCAGCCGCAGTTCAGGGAGCGAACGGCCGTGATCCGGGAGCAAGGCCGGGGCGACGGCGGCTGCATCGAGGTCATCACCGGCGGCATGTTCTCCGGCAAGAGTGAGGAGTTGCTGCGCCGGCTCCGCCGCGCGCTGATCGCCCGCCAGCGCGTCCAGGTGTTCCGGATCGCCACCGACACCCGGGGCGGCGACGGCGACGTGCTGCGCACCCGCGACAACCGCAGCCTGTCCGCGGTGACCGTGGCGTCCAGCGACGAGATGCGAGAGAAGCTGACGCTCGGCGTGGAGGTCGTCGGCATCGACGAGGCCCAGTTCTTCGACGAGGGCCTGGTCGAGCTGGTGACCGAGCTCGCCGACCTGGGCGTGCGGGTGATCGTGGCCGGGCTGGACCTCGACTTCCGGCGGCGTCCCTTCGGGCCGATCCCGGAACTCATGGCGATCGCGGAGTACGTCGACAAGATGCACGCGGTCTGCGTGCGGTGCGGGGCCGCGGCCCAGTACTCGCTCCGGATCGCGAGCGGCGAGCAGCAGGTCCTGGTCGGCGACACGGAGGCCTACGAGGCGCGCTGCCGGCGTTGCTACAACTCGTCGGGCGAGGCCGAGGGGGCTCGCGCCAGCTAGAGGAAGGCCAATGAACGAGAACCACGACTCTACGCTTCAAGACTCTGAACCCGACACCGCGCCAGACCTCTCTACAGGCGATTGGCCGGAGAAGTTCGCCAAGGTGCCCGTACGGCGCGGCCAGCCGCGAGCTAGCGCCGCCAAGGCTTCTGGACTAGCTCCGGATAAGGCCCTGAAGGGCTCGCCGGATGGTCGAGCCGAGCTCCGGCGAGGACAGGTCGTGGCCGGCGCCTGAGACCTCCAGGCTGGCGCCAAGCGAGGGCCAGCGTTTGGGCAGGCGGCGGATCATCGCGGGCGGCGTGAAGCCGTCGAGTTGGCCGTAGACGACGGCGACTGGCACGGCGGCGGTGGCGGCGGCCTCGAAGTCGTAGTGGGTCAATGGCGGCGCGATGAGCAGCAGGCCGACGGGCGGATCGCCGGCCGCTTCCGCCTGCGGCAGGCGCGCCATGGTGACGACGGCACCGAAGGAGTAGCCGATGCCGAGGCGCGGGAGCCGAGGGTACCGGCGCCGGAGTTCCTCCTCGCAGGCGGCGAGATCGTCCACTTCGCCGCGGCCCTCGTCGTGGCGGCCCTCGCTTCCGCCCGTGCCGCGGAAGTTGAAGCGAAGCGCCGCGCCGCCCAGGTCGACCGCGGCGTTCGCGGCGGTGGTGACGACGTGGTTGTCCATGTCGCCGCCGTAGAGAGGATGGGGATGCGCGACGGTCGCCGTGAACGACGGTAGCGCTTCCGGCTGGAGCAGTTCGGCTTCCAGCAGGCCGGCCGGGCCCTGCAGTTCGAGAGGCGTGATTCGAGGCATGTCCTGAACGGCGCTTTCCGCGAGGTGAGCGAAGCGGTGAGGCGCAAGTGCCCAGAGGGGCGGAAGCGCGGAATATACTCCGCGTCGTGCCGGATTGAGCTTCGCGCAGCCCATCGCGGCTTCGGCGTCGCTTCGGGCCTCTTGCGAACACACCGCCCTTCGCGCCCCGTAACTCAGTCCGGACGCTCATCAAGGAGTCCGTTCGATGATCTTCGATCCCCTGTACTTCGCCTTCCTTGCGCCGGGCCTGCTGCTGTCCCTGTGGGCCAGCTTCCGGGTCAAGCGAGCGTTCAACAAGTACTCCAAGGTGCGCTCCGTCACCGGCATGACCGGCGCTCAGGCGGCGCAGCGGCTGCTCGCCTACGCCGGCATCACGGACGTCCAAGTCGTCGCCACGCGGGGCCGGCTGTCCGACCACTACAACCCGGTGACGAAGAAGCTCGCCCTCTCCGAGCAGGTCTACGGCTCGAACTCGGTGGCCGCGATCGGCATCGCCTGCCACGAGGCCGGGCATGCCATCCAGCACGCGAAGAAGTACGCGCCGCTGTGGCTCCGGTCGACCCTGGTGCCCATGGCCGGCATCGGCAGCAACCTGGGCTACTTCGTTATGTTCTTCGGCCTGATCCTCGGCTCGATGCAGATGTTCCTGGTCGGGGTCGTCCTCTTCTCGGCGGTCGTTCTGTTCCAGCTCGTCACGCTGCCGGTCGAGTTCGACGCCACGGCTCGCGCCAAGCGTCTCGCGGTGGACCAGGGACTCATCCTCCAGACGGAACGAGTCGGGATGGACCGGGTGCTGAACGCGGCCGCGATGACCTACGTTGCCGCCGCGGTGTCGTCGCTGCTGACTCTGGTGTACTTCCTGCTGCGGGCGGGGCTTCTTGGGGGTCGGGATTAGGCAGAAGCAGGCTCGCCGCTTCGCGGCATCGCGCTTGGTGCGGGTCGGAAGACCCGCGCACCCAGTGGCAAGACCCGGGCACCCGGTGGTTCAGAGCGGATCGCCGAGCTGCGCTGTCAGTTCGGCCTGGCGGGCCGCGAGTTCTTCGGGCGTCGTCGCTTCCAGGACGAGGCGCAGCAAGGGTTCGGTGTTCGAGGGACGGACGTTGAACCACCAGTCGTCGAAGTCGATGCGGATGCCGTCGAGGCGGTCGAGTGCGCCGCCCCCTCGCGTGGCGTAGCGCTCGACCAGGGCTTCCATCGTTCCGTCCTTGTCCTCGACCTCGAAGTTGATCTCGCTGCTCTTGGCGTAGCGCCGGAGCGGCGCGGCGACTTCGGAGAACGGCTTGCCGGAGCGGCGGAGCAGGTTGAGGACGGCGACCACGGCGAGGATCGAGCTGTCGGCGCAGTAGTTCTGCCGGAAGTAGTAGTGGCCGGCGAGTTCGCCGCCGAAGATCGCGCCGGTGCGACGCATCGTCGCCTTGACGAAGGAGTGGCCGACCCGTTCCGGCAGCGGCTCGCCGCCACGTTCGCGGATGTACTCCGGCACCGCGCGCGAGGAGCGGATGTCGTGGATCACGATTCCGCCCGGTGCGTCGCCCAGCATTTGGCCGCCGATCAGGGCGGTGATCAGGTCGGAGCCGATCGGCTCGCCGCGTTCGTCGACGAAGGCGGCGCGGTCGCCGTCGCCGTCGAAGCTGACGCCGAGATCGGCCCGCTCCTCGACGACCAGGTCGCTCAGGTCGCGCAGGTTCTCCGGCAGCAGCGGGTTCGCCTCGTGGTTCGGGAACGTCCCGTCGAGCTCGAAGTAGAGCGGCAGCAACTCCACGCCGCACGCCGTAAGCAGAGGCCGGTAGATCGTGCCCATGCCGTTCGCGGCGTCGGCGGCGAGGCGGAGCTTCGGGGCGCCGCCGCCGGCGTCGCTTGCCTCGAACGACCGGTCGAGGAAGGAGAGGACGTGCTCGGCGTACTCCGTCTCGATGCTTCTCGCCTCGACCCGGCCGGGCGTTGCGGCCGGCGCCGGCTCTTCGCCCAGGGCGTGCCGCTCGACGATCGGGATGCCGTGGTCGCCGGACACCGGCACGGCGCCGGCCAAGCTGAACTTGAGACCGTTGTACTCGGCGGCGTTGTGGCTGGCGGTGACCTGGATGCCGCCGGCCGCGCCCAGCCGGCCGGTGGCGAAGTAGTTCATCGGCGTCGTGGCGAGGCCGATGTCGAGTACGTCCAGCCCGGCTGAGGTCAGTCCCGCGCAAAGCGCCGCTGACAGGGGCTCGCTGTGGGAGCGCATGTCCCGGCCGACCACGACGGTGCGAGGCAGAGCCGCGCCCTGGTCGCCTTCGAGCGTGACCAGGCGCTCGAACGCCATGCCGATCCTGTGCGCCAGTTCCTCGTTCAACTGGCCCGGATAGAGGCCGCGGACGTCGTATGCCTTGAAGATTCCTGCCATGCCGAGTCTCTTCGCTTCGTAGTCGGTCAGTGGCGGATGAGCCGGCCCACCGCGCTCGATGCAGGCAGGATGCCCGCCTTCCGGATGCGGGCCAGAAGGCCCGCGCACCGACAGTTGCGAGCTTCCCCGGCATGGTGAACCGCCGACTGCGGACGCCGACGGTCGTTCCCGCGATGCGAGCTAACGGTCATTCCACGGCACGCCTTTCCTCGTGGGGCTGGACTTCGATCGCCAGGGCGAAGGCCTGCCCTTCGATCGGGGCGTCCTCCAAGCCGCCGGCGTCGCTCTGCGCGCCCTCGTCGCTCACGGCTTGCAGCGTCACGGCGAGCGTTTCGCCGCGGATCCAGTCGCGGTGCGCGTCGATGGCCGCCTCGACGTCTTCGGCGGCGCGGTAGCGGACCGCGATGCGGTCGGCGTAGTCGAGGTCCGCGGCGCGCCGCCGGTTCTGGACCCGGTGGACGACCTCGCGGGCGAGCCCCTCGGCGATCAGGCCGTCGTCCAGTTCGACGTCGAGGGCGACCAGGAGCTCGCTGTCGCCGTGAACGGCAATCCCGGGTCGCTCCTCGAGCCGTACCTCGACCTCGTCCGGTCCGAGATACTCCGTGTCGCCGTCGAGCTCCACGGCGATGCGACCGGAATCGTCGAGTTCCCGCTTCAGATCGGCGCCGCTCCGGGCGGCGAGCGCGGCCTTCACCGCCGGCATGGCGCGGCCGAAGCGGGGCCCGCACTTCGGGTAGTGCGGCACGACGTCGAAGGACACGTACTCCGAACTGTCCGCCGCCCAGCCGACTTCGTGCACGTTCAGTTCGTCCCGGAGCAGGTCGACGTAGGGCGCGACGAGTTCTTCCACGCCCGGATCGGCCGTGACCAGGGTGACGGACCGCAGCGGCTGCCGGATCCGGATGCCGTTCGCGTTGCGCGCGGAGCGGCCGTTGCGGGCGACCTGGAGTACGGTGGCCATCGCCGTCTCCAGCCGGTCGTCGGACCGGTCCGCGGGCGGCTCGGGCCAGGACTCCAGGTGGCAACTGACCGCGCCCCCGCCCTGGCCCGACAGGAGGCGTCGGTGCAGTTCCTCGGCGACGAAGGGCACGAAGGGCGCGATCAGGAGGCGCAGCGAGGTGAGCACTTCGTAGAGCGTCTGGTAGGCGCTCTCCTTGTCCGCGCCCGGTCCGTCGGTCGCGGCGTCTTCGCTGGGCGCCCAGAACCGGTCGCGGCTGCGCCGGATGTACCAGTTCGTCAGTTCGTCCAGGAAAGTCTCGATGCCGCGCGCTGCGGGCGCGGTGCGGTAGCCGCTCAGGTGCTCCGTCGTCGCGCGTGCCAGCCGGTACAGGCGAAGCAGGATCCACCGGTCGAGCGAAGCCCGCTCGGCGAAGGGGATCTCCGCGCCGCCGGGCCGCCAGCCGTCCAGGTTCGCGTAGATCGTGAAGAACGAGAGAGCGTTCCACAGCGGCAGCAGGAAGGTCTGGGCCGCCTCGCGGACCAGCCGGGCCGAGAAGCGCGACGACTGCTCCGGGTTGTTGACGCAGAAGTACCACCGCAGCGCGTCGGCACCGGTCTCGGCCACCACCTCCATCGGCTCCACGACGTTGCCGAGCCGCTTCGACATCTTGCGGCCGTTCTCGTCGTTCACGTGGCCGAGGACGATGCAGTTGAGGTAGGCCGGACTGTCGAACAGCAGGCAGCCCAGGACGTGCAGCAGGTAGAACCAGCCCCGCGTCTGGTCGACCGCCTCGGAGATGAAGTCCGCCGGGAAGCGCGAGCGGAAGGTCTCCTCGTTCTCGAACGGGTAGTGGTACTGCGCGAAGGGCATCGCGCCCGAGTCGAACCAGGCGTCGATGACGTACTCGACGCGCTGCATCGTGCCGCCGCACCCGGAAGCCGCGCATGGCCACCGGAAGTCGTCGATGAAGGGCCGGTGCGGGTCGAAGCGCTCGCGGTCGTACGGGTCGTCCGGGAGCGACCGGCCCGCCTTGCGAAAGAGCTCATCGAACGAACCGACGACGTCCACGGCGTCGCAGTCGCCGCACTTCCAGACCGGCAGTGGCGTGCCCCAGTAACGGCTCCGGGACACCGCCCAGTCCACGACGTTCGCGAGCCAGTCGCCGAACCGGCCCTCGCCGACATGCTCCGGATGCCAGCGGATCTGGCGGTTCTTCTCGATCATCAGGTCGCGGGCGGCGGTGGTGCGCACGAACCAGCTCCCTGTCGCGTAGTAGAGCAGCGGCTGATCGCAGCGCCAGCAGAAGGGGTAGCTGTGGCTGTAGCGCTCGCCGTGGAGCAGGCGGCCGCGCTGCCGCAGCGAGCGGACGATCTTCGGGTCGGCGTCCTTGAACCAGGCGCCGTCGATCTCTTCGATCAGGGTCCGGATGGAGGGATCGGCGGAACTTCTCTCCGCGTCGAGCGCGACGCGGCCCTCCCCGTCGACCGCCTGGAGCTCCGGCAGGCCGTACTCGCGGCCGGTGCGCTGGTCGTCTTCGCCGAACAGCGGCGCCGTGTGAACCGCGCCGGTGCCCTCGGCCAGGGTGACGTAGTCGGCGAGCAGAATGCGGAAGCCAGCCTCGTCCGACACCTCGGCGGGGCGGTACGGGCGGCTCGGCTCGACGGCGAACGGCCGGTCGTAGAGCGCGCCCTCCAGGGCCCTGCCGGATAAGCGGGCCACGGTCTCGGCTTCGCGGAGGTCGAGGCGGGCCGGCTTGCCGTCGCCGGGAACGAGCACCGGCACGGGCCGCTCAAGATCCTCGGCGATCAGCAGTAGCCGCTCCGGGTCGCCGGGGTCGGCCACCGCGCGGTAGATCAGTTCGGGATGCACGGCGATGCCGGCGTGCGAGAGCAGCGTCCAGGGCGTCGTCGTCCAGGCCACGATGTCGACCGGCCGGTCGGTGCTGAACGCCGTGCCGGCGCCGTCGCTGGCATCGAGCGCGCGAAGCGTCTGCCCCGGCCGCAGCGGAAACCGCACCCAGATCGACGGATCCTCCGTGTCGCGGTAGTTCTGCGCCACTTCGTGGCTCGACAGCGTCGTTCCGCAGCGGGCGCAGTAAGGCAGGATCTTCCGGCCCTCGTACAGCAGGTCCTTCTTCCAGAGCTCGGCCAGCGCCCACCACACGGACTCGATGTAGGTGTTCCTGTAGGTCCGGTAGGCGCTGTCCATGTCGAGCCAGTAGCCGACCCGCTCGGTCATCCGCCGCCAACGGCGCTCGTAGGTGCCGACGCTCTCCAGGCAGGCGTTGTTGAACTTCTCGATCCCGTAGTCCTCGATCTGCTGCTTGCCGGAGAAGCCAAGCTGCTTCTCCACCTCGATCTCGACGGGCAGTCCGTGCGTGTCCCAGCCGCCCTTGCGGGGCACCCGCCGGCCGGTCATCGTGCGGAACCGCGGGTAGAGGTCCTTCACCACCCGCGTGACGACATGGCCGACATGGGGCACGTTGTTCGCGGTCGGCGGACCTTCGTAGAACGAGAACTCGCGCTCGTCGTCGTCGCCGGCGGCCAGCGAGGCTTCGAACACTTTCTCGCGCCGCCAGAACTCCAGCGTCTCGCGCTCCAGCTCGGGAAAGGGATAGCCGCCGGGTACGGGCGGGAACCCGGATGGTGCGTCCTGCTTCATCCCTGAACCGGTCCTCGCGTCCGTCATCGGGCGCATGGATGGCACGCGAGTGTGCCGTCGCGGTACGCGGAGGCGCGGCCGCAACGGGACATCGGTAGAGCGTGCGGGCTCGACACGGCGGCGCTCCGCTTCAGGCGGCAAAACGCTGGCGCTCGACGAACGCCGTCAGCGCTGCCGCGAACTTCGCCGGCCGTTCGACGTGGGGCAGGTTGCGGCAGCCGTCGAAGACGTCGAGGTCGGCGTTCGGCAGTTCCTGCAGCCAGAGGTCGGCCGTCTCGAGGGGAGGGTTGGTCGCCTGCCGGCCCCAGGCCAGCCACACCGGCTGGCCGATTCCGGCGCCGACGCCGGCCGGCAGCCGGTGGCCGAGGCGGCCGCAGAGGGACTCGATCAGGGCGTGCCCGGCGCCGGGCAGATGGCTCGCGCGGTAGAGCTGCTCCACCACGGACTCGCCCAGGCCCTCGGCGCCGAACAGGGTCTCGCGGCGGAGGTGGTTCTCCAGCGCCCGCTCGCCGGTGACCAGGTTGAGCGCCGACTTGCCGAGCACGGGCGCCCGGAGCAGCGCGTGCATCACCGGGTCGCTGCGCTCGTCCGTGACCTCCGTGCCGATTCCCTGGGGACCGACGAGCGCCAGGGCCGCGACCAGGTCCGGCGCGTCCACCGCGACCTCGACCGCGTAGGCCGCGCTGCGGTGGGGGGCGACGAGCACCGCGCTCTCGCCCACGGCCTCTTCCAGGAACCGCCCGAGCAGGTCGATGTAGAGCCGGGCCGTGTAGCGCCGGTTCGAGCGTTCCGAGTCGCCCCAGCCGAGCCAGTCGGGCACGAAGCAGTCGTGGCTCCTCGCAAGGCGCTCGGCCGCCTCGCGCCACAGCAGGCCGGTGTGGCCGGGTCCGAACGTGTGGAGCAGGACCATCGGCGGTCTGCCGGCGCGGCCCGGGGACTCCAGGTGGACGAAGGCGATCCGGTGGCCGTCGACCTCGACGTGCCGGGTGTCGCCCCAGCGCGGCCGCGGCAGCCGCTTCGCCCTGCGCGCCACGATCGCGTTGAACAGGGCCGGGGCGCCCAGCGCGACGCCGCCGAGGAGCAGGCCGTTCGCCAGGCGCCGCCTGACCAGCCGCCGGCTTTCCTGGTTCGCGGAGCGGGCCATGCGGCGGAGGATAGCAGCGGCGCCAGCGGGTTTCGGCCCGTTCGGAGCGCGGCGCCGGGGGTGCATAATCGACCCGTGGCGTTCGAGATCGCGGTGGCCTGGGTGGGCCGTCGCCGGGAGCCCTGGGAGACGCTCTGCGGCGACTATCGACGGAGAATCGAGCGGTTCGCGCCGGTACGCGAACTCGTCGTGCGCCCGGGTCGCGGCGACGACCGGACCCGGCTGCGAGTCGAAGGAAAGGCGATCCGGTCCGCCCTGCCTGCCGGCGCCTGGACCGTCTGCCTCGACCGGCGGGGCCGCCGCCTCGGTTCGACCGAACTCGCGGCGGAGGTGGGCCGGCTGCGGTCCGAGTGGCCCCGGCCCGTCGCGTGGGTCGTCGGCTCGGACCTGGGGCTCGACCGGAACCTCCTGGAATCGTGCCGTTTGCGGCTCTCTCTGGGGCCGCTCACGCTCGCTCACGAGCTGGCCCGGCTGACCCTCTACGAGCAGATCTACAGAGCGTTCACCATCCTCGAGGGAATCAACTATCATCGGCGCCCGTTTCACTGAGCCGCGTGCGGAGGGATCAGGTGGCAAAGGCGGAAGAGACCTCTCGAACCGACGGATCGAACGACGTCAAGGAAGCGGCAGCCGCCGCGGCGCGGGAACTCGCGTCGGCGAGGGCCGTAGCCAAGAAGGCCCGGGCGGCTCGAGTCCGGAAGGTCGCCACCGCCGAGCGGACCGCGAAGGAAGTCGCCGGGAAGAAGACGGCGGCGCAGCAGGCGGTTCGCGAAGAGAAGGCCGCGGCCGCGGCGGCCGCCAGGGCGGCGAAGACCGCCGAGGCCAGGAAGGACGCGGCAGCCGCCGCGGCGAAGGATGCGTCGGCGAAGAGCGTTTCGGCGCGAACGGCCGAACGGAAGGCCACCGCCGACCGGAACGCGGCGTCGAAGGCTGCCGCGCTCGCCGAGGAGCGGACCGCCGCGGCGAAGCAGGCGGCAGCCGCCGGGAAGAGTGCCCGCGCGCTCGCCCTGAGGACGTCGAAGGCGGCCGAAGCGGCGAAGGCGGCCCACGAACTGGCGGCGAAGCAGGCGGCGGAGGCGAAGGAGAAGGCGCAGGCGGCCGCGCGCGAGGCCTCGGCCGGCAAGCGCGAGGCCGACAGGGCGGACCGCGAGGCGGCAAAGGCCGGCGACGCCGCCGCGAAGGCGCGGGACGGGGCCGCCGCCACGAAGAAGGCCGCCGCCGAGTCCGCCCGGCTTGCCGCCTCGACCGGCAAGGCCGCGGCGAGCGCCGCCAGGCTGATGGCCACCCGCAAGGAGGCCGCGCAGGCGGCGGGCAGGGAGGCCGCGGCGAAGGAAGCCGCCGCCAGGAAGTCGGCGCGGACGTCCGCCTCGAGAGCGGCAGCCGCCGAGAAGGCCGTGCAGGCGGCGGCGGATGCGAAAGCCGCGATCGGGGGTGCAGAGCTCGCCGTGGCGGAGGTGGAGAAGCTGGTGGCCCAGGCGGTGGCCGGGAAGGAGGCCGCGGACAAGGCGGCCGAGGAGAAGGCGGCCGAGGCGCGGGCCGAAAGGGCTCGGGCGGAAGCCGCGGCGAAGGCGCGGGCGGCCCGGAAGGAGGCCGCGCGGAAGAAGCGTGAGCGCAAGCCGCCGACATTGCTGCTCCGGCCGGAGCGCGCCGGCGGCAACGGAGGCCCGGGCGCCCGGCGAAGAGACGCCGACGTCGACTTCGAGTGGGTGCGGGAGAAGCTGGAAGAGAAGCGCCGGGAGCTGTTCGGCCGCTACAACCGCGATCTCACCGCCGGCCTCAAGGCGTCGACCGGCGAGGGCGCCGAGGACCTGGTGGACCGGGCGAACCACGCCTACAGCCGGGAGTTGAACTTCTCGCTCTCGGACAGCGACGGCATCCTGCTGAACCGGATCGTCGAAGCGACGGCCCGCCTGGACGACGGCACCTTCGGCATCTGCGTCCACTGCAGCAACGAGCTGGGCCGCGCCCGCCTGGAGGCGGTACCGTGGGCGCCCTACTGCATCGACTGCCAGGAACTCGAAGAGAAGGGCCGGCTCCCCGCGGACGAGTGACCGCGCCCGAAATCGACGCCGCCATCGAGCGAATCGAAGGCGGCGACCGCCTGCCGCTCTACCTCGTGATCGGTGAGCAGGTGCTGGCCACGCGGGAGGCGACGCGCATCGCCGAAGCGCTGGCTGCCGCGGCCGGCTGCGAGGTCGCGGTTCACAGGGGGACGGCCGGCGCGGAACTGCGGTCGATTCTGGCCGATCTGTTCACCTTCTCCCTGTTCGATTCGGCCAAGGTCGCCGTGGTCGCCGGCAGCGCGGCGTTCGCCGACAAGGATGCCGCGGCCGAGCTGATCGACGAGACGGCCGCCGCACTGGACGAGGACCGCGGCCTGGCCGGCGGGGCCGGCGAGACGCTCTCCCCGGCGGAGCGGACCGCGGCGGGACGGCTTCTCCAGACGCTGCGGCTGTTCGGGATCGACCCGTTCGCCGGCGAGGCGGAAGAGACGATCTCCTCCTTGCCCGACTCCGCGCTGGCGGGCGGCAGGAGCCAGCGAAGGGGCGGCCGCCGCGGCCGGCCGAAGAAGGAGAGGGTCGCGCTCGCCAAGGGACTGGCCGCTCTGCTGGAGGCGGCCCGGGCGGAAGGCCTGACCGGGTGGTCGGCCGACGATCTCGCGGAACTCGACCGGGCGGCGGGCGGCGGACTGCCGGAGGGCCACGCCATGGTTCTCGCCGAGAGGAACGCCGATCCCAAGCACCCCCTCGTCAAGCGCCTGGTCGAGCGGAAGGCGGCGTTCGAGGTCGGTCAACTCGGGTTCGACCACAAGGGCAACTTCACCGGCCTCGGTCCGGTGGTCGCCGAACTGGAGCGCGAGACGGGCGTGCGAATCGATCCGGCGGCGGCCGGCGAACTGGCCCGGCGGACCCTGCGCAAGGAGGGCTGGGGGCCTTCCCAGGCGGATGCCGCCTCGGCCGCGCGCTTCGCGGCCGAGTACCGGAAGATCGCCGCCGGACTGCCCGATGGTTCCGGCCGGATCGACCGCGCCGCGGTGGAGGAGATCGTCACCGACCGCGGCGAGCAGGACGTCTGGAAGATCGTCGGCGCGATCGAGCAACGCAGACCCGGTGACGTGCTGGCGCTGATGCGCCGCTACTTCGACGGCGCGAAGGACCGGCAGGGCGAACGGTTCCGGTTCCTGAGCCTCCTGGCGGGACGGCTCCAGCAGTTGGCCGCGGTCCACGGGATCGCCATGGCCCACGACCTGCGGGGAGAGCGGAACTTCAACGGCTTCAAGGCTCGCGTGCTGCCGACGCTGATGGCGGAGTGGCCCGCAGCGCTCAAGAAGCCCGCGCCCTACGCGGTCTTTCGCGTCTACCAGGCCGCCATGGCCCGCCGCGGCTCGGAAGCGTCCGAGGAGCTCGCCCGGCTTCCGTGGCTGCTCCTGGAGACGGAGATGCGCCTGAAGGGAGGCAGCGACGACGGCGCCGCCGCGCTCGAGGCTCTCGTCCTCGCCGTCGCGGGGGCGGGCGGCGCCGGCCGGCGGCCGCGGCGCGGCGCCGGCGGCCCGGCAAGGCGCGGCGAAGGCGGCCCGCAACGGCGCGGCGCCGGCGGCGCCGGTCGGCCGATGCGGCCAGGACGGCGCCGTGGTCCGGCCCGCGGCCGCTCGCGTGCTGCCGGCCGGCGCTGAGCGTGCCCGAGCTTCCCGAAGTCGAGGTGCTGCGCCGGAGCCTGGAGCGGCCGCTCGCCGGCGACCGCTTCGAGACGGTTCGGGTCCACTTCCCGACCCTGCGCGAGCCGCTCAGCGAGAAGCGACTGTGCCGCCTGGAGGGCCGCACGATTGCCGGCCTGCGGCGGCGCGCGAAGTATCTGCTGATCGACGCCTCGGGCGGAACAACCCTGGTGCTGCATCTCGGGATGAGCGGCCGGTTGACCCTGGTCGACCGGGCGGCGCCGCTCGGGGACCACGAGCACCTCGGCTTCGAACTCGCGTCGGGCCGCCGCCTGCGGTTCCGCGATCCGCGTCGCTTCGGCCTCGCCTTCGTCGCGCCGACGGACGGTCTGGACCGGGACCGGCACTTTCGCCATCTCGGCGTCGAACCCTTGGCGCCCGGCTTCGACGGCGCGATGCTGGCCGAGTGCGCCCGCGGTCGGACGGCGCCGGTCAAGAGCTTCCTGATGGACGCCTCGGTCGTCGTCGGCGTGGGCAACATCTATGCCTCCGAGGCTCTGTTCCGCGCGCGCATCCATCCCCGCCGGTCCGTGGCGCGGATCGCGCGCCGACGCTTCGACCGGCTGGCCGGGTCCGTGCGGGAGGTGCTCGCCGAAGCGATCGAGCAGGGCGGCACGACCCTCAACGACTTCGCCGACGGCGAGGGCAACTCGGGCTACTTCCAGGTCTCGCTCGACGTCTACGACCGCGAGGGTGCGCCCTGCCCGACCGGCTGCGGCGCCCGCATCCGCCGGGTCAATCTGTCGAATCGCAGCACGTACTACTGCCCGCGCTGCCAGAGGTAGCGGCGCCGGCCTGCGGCCGGCCGGTCTTCTGGCCGCCTTCGGCGGGAGCGGGTCGGAAGACCCGCGCACCCAGGGCGGGTCGGAAGACTCGCGCACCCAGGGCGGGTCGGAAGACCCGCGCACCCAGGGCGGGTCGGAAGACCCGCGCACCCGGGGCGGGTCGGAGGACCCGCGCACTCGGCTCTACGTGAGCGGCCAGAACACCGGGATCAGCCACACCGACAGAGCGCAGCAGAGGATCTTGACCGGCGTACCGAACTTCACGTAATCCATGAAGCGGTAGCCGCCGGGGCCGAAGACCATGGCGTTGGTCTTGTAGCCCATCGGGGTCAGGAAGCTGGCGGAGGCGGCGAAGGCGACGGTCATCATGAACGGCTTCGGTTCGAGCCCCATCGACGCCGCGGCGGTGCCGGCGATCGGCACCATGAGCACGGCGGTCGAGTTGTTCGAGATGATCTCCGAGAGCAGGGCTGTCGCCACGTAGATCAGCGCAATGACCACCCAGGGCCCGTAGTCGGCGCCGGCATTCGCGATCGTCTCTCCGATCGTCGCCGCGAGGCCGGTCTTCTCCATCGCGATCCCCATCGGCAGGGTGCCGACGAGCAGGAAGATGACGGTCCAGTTGATCGCCTCGTATGCTTGCTGCACCGAGATGCCGCCGAAGGCGATCAGCGCCACGGCGCCCAGGATCGAGGCCTTCAGGATCGAGGTGGCGCCGGTGGCCGCGACGATGACGACGATCGGGACGATCAGCACGGCTAGCCACCAGCGCCGCGGCGTGACGAGGCGCAGCTTGACGTCCTGCTGCAGCGGGATGAAGTCCTCCGTCTCGTAGAGGGCCTCGATCCGGGAACGGGGGCCGAAGACGAGCAGCGTGTCCCAGTTGTGGAGGACGATGTGGGCCAGCTTCTCGCGGATCGGTTCGCCCGTGCGGTTGAGCGCCAGCACGAAGCAGCCGAAGCGGCGGCGGAAGTCCAGGTCGCGAATCGTCGAACCGGTGACCCGGGAGACCGGCGAGAGCTGGATCTCGGCCATGATGTTGTTCTTGTCGGAGAGGTCGCGGTCGCCGATCTTCGTTTCCGTGCGAAGGCGCAGGCCGTAGTGGTCGCGGAAGCTGACGATGTCGTCCATCCGGCCTTCGACGATCAGCAGGTCGCCACCCTGCATCGGCGTGGAGCGGAGCTCGACGGCGATCCGCTCCTCGCCGCGCAGGATCTCGAGCACCGTCAGGCGGAACCGTTCGTTGATGTGCGCGTCGACCACGTTGCGGCCGACGAGCGAGCTACCCTCCGGTACCTGGACCTCGGTCAGGAACGAGGACAGTCGGTACTTGGTGGTCAGGTCGGCGGCGCCGACGCGATCCGGGAGGCGGCGCATCGGCACGAAGACGATGTAGGCGAAGCCGCCGACCAGGAGGATCAGTCCGAGCGCCACGAACTCGAACATGCTGAAGACCCCATAGCCGTACTCCGCCGACATGGAGGCGACCAGCAGGTTCGTCGACGTGCCGATCAGGGTGCATGTGCCGCCCAGGATCGAGAGGTAGGAGAGAGGGAGCAGGATCCGCGACGGCGACACGCCGTAGTGCTTCCCGATCTGGATGGCGACCGGCATCAGGATCGCCAGGGCGGCGGTGTTGTTGATGAAGGCCGAGAGCACGCCGCAGACCAGGATCAGGGTGATCGCGGCGGCCCAGTGCGTGTGGCCGGAGAGTTGCGCGAGCTTCTGGCCGAAGCGGTCGATCAGGCCGGTATGGGTCAGCCCGTAGCTCAGGATGAACATCATCATCACCGTGATGACGGCGTCGTTGCTGAAGCCGCGGATCGCTTCCTGGGGCGTTACCAGCCCGAACAGGAGCAGCAGCCCCATGCTCGAGAGCGCGACCGCGTCGATCCGCAGCCACTCGAAGCTGAAGGCCAGGAACGTGAAGACGATGATGGCTGAGAGAATCCAGATGTCCATGCCGGCTCCGCCGTTGGAAGTCCGCCGATCGTAGCGCGCCCGCGGGCGGCGCCCCCCCGCCCGTCGCGCGTGGAACGGTCCTGGCGGATCAGCCGACCGGCAGTCGGCGGTGCGAGGCGACCGGCATCGAGCGCCTGACCTCCGCGACGCGACGCCGGTCGATCTCGGCGATCGCGATGCCGGGCCCGTCGCCGGCGTCGGCCAGGACGTGGCCCCACGGGTCGATGATGACCGAGTGCCCGTAGCTGTGCCGGAGGCCGCGGTCGTCGTGGCGGCCGGTCTGGGCGGCGGCCAGCACGTAACACTGGGTCTCGATCGCGCGGGCGCGCAGCAGGGGGAACCAGTGGTCCTTGCCGGTCATCAGGGTGAAGGCGGAGGGGACGGTCAGGACCTCGGCGCCGTCGCGGGCGAGCTTCAGGTAGAGCTCGGGGAAGCGCATGTCGTAGCAGATGGTGAGGCCGAGCCGGGCGAGCGGCGTATCGACCGTGACGACGTCTTCGCCGGGCACTGCCGTCTTCGACTCGAGGAAGCGCACTTCGGCCGAGACGTCGACGTCGAAGAGGTGGATCTTGCGGTAGGTGGCGACGATCTCCCCCTGCGGGTCGAACAGGACGCTGGTGTTGTAGCAGCGCTCGCTGTCGTCCGGCGCCTTCTCGTTGTAGGACCCGAGCAGGAGGTGGATGCCCCGGTCGCGGGCCAGCGCCGCGAACCGGGCGCAGGTGGCGCCGGACGTCGGCTCGGCGAGCTGGACCTTCTCCTTGTGCGGCCCGAGGTAGTTCGTGTTCTCCGGCGTGGACACGAAGGTCGCCCCGCGATCCGCCGCGGTCTCGATCCAGTGCCGGGCGGTTTCCCAGTTCGCCTGCTCGTCCGAGGTGGAACCCATCTGGACCACCGCGGCGAGGAATGTCGATGTGTCCTGCATTCGTCGAGGCCCCCGGAGCGCGAGCTTACCGCTGCGGGATACACCCGCCCGTCTTGGGTCAGGAGGGGTCGGCGCCCAGGTGACGCTCGCGCTCCAGAGGAAGCACGGACGATTGCGCTCGCTCCGCTTCACTCGCTCCGGTTGGGCGTCGGTGAGTGCGAGGTCGTCGGCCGTCGCTCGTTCAGAGGCACCTGGGCGCCGACCCCTCCCGACCCGACTGGGCTGGACGTCGTTGCCGGGCCGGTCGATCGGCGGGCCCATGCAACTGGGTGCGCGGGTCTTCCGACCCGCCTGCCGCCGGAGGCGGCCAGGAAGCGCGCCGCGAAGCGGCGACCGTTTTCGGTTCGGGCTAAGCTCTGAGCACCCATGTGCGGGATCGTCGGCATCCTGATGCGCCCCCACCCCGGACCGGCGATCGGCTCGCGCGAACTGCTGGACGGTCTCGCAGCGGCTGGCCGCGCGGTCGAGGCGGCGGTGGGCGAGTGCGACCGCGCCGAGGCGGAGGCGCTGGCAGCGGCCCTGTCGGCTGCCGCCTCCGAGTTGGCCGACTGGGACCGGCGGTTGCGAGCCCGACCGGCGGTCCGGTCGCTGGTGCGGGACGAATCGCTGCGGGCGGCGACGGCCGATGCCCTGCGGCCCTGCTCGGCGGCCGTGCGGCGGCTGGAAGCGAGCCTCGACGCCGGCGCCGCGCGCTTCGGCAATGCCGGACTGGAGGCGGTGAACCGGGCCGCCGCCGCGCTGGCCGACGCGGAGTGGGCGATCCGCCGCGACCGGCTGCGGACCGCCGCCGAGGTCGCGGCGCTTGTGCCGGCCGGCGGGAACGACGGGTTCGCCGGCAACGGCCGCGCCGGCGCCAGCGACGCCGGGCTGGACGTCCTGATCGCTGTCCAGCAGACCTTCTCCTCCCTCGACCGGCTGGAGATCCGCGGCCGCGATTCGGCCGGCCTGTTCCTGCTGCTCTCGGGGCACGGCGTGGACCCGGACGCTAGGGCGATCCGTGCCGAGCTCGACGCGCGAACCGGGGACCCGCTGTTCGGTCATCGCGCCGTCCGGCTGCGCGGAGGGCGTCTCGGCCTCGTCTACAAGTGCGCGGAGGAGATCGGAGAACTGGGCGACAACGTCCGCTTCCTGCGGGCTGCGGTCGCCGCCGACCCGTTGCTGGCGGCGGCGCTCCGGAGCCCGGACGTGGAGGCGGCCGTCCTCGGCCACACCCGGTGGGCCAGCGTCGGCCGGATCAACGAGGCGAACGCGCATCCGCTGAACGACGCGGAGCGGCCGCCCCGGGTGATCGCGGCGATCAACGGCGACATCGACAATCACGCCGACCTGGCGGTGCTGGAGAAGCTGGACATCGACCCCCGCATCACGACGGACGCGAAGGTGATGCCGGTGCTCATGTCGCGCCGGCTGGCCGACGGCGACGCGCCCTTCGACGCCTTCCGCGACACGGTGGCCGCGTTCGAGGGTTCGCTCGCTCTCGGCGCGCTCGCCTGGGACGACCCGTCGCGGCTCTACCTGGCGACCCAGGGCAGCGGCCAGGGTCTCTACGTCGGGCTGGCCGATCGTGCTTTCGTGGTCGCCAGCGAGCCCTACGGTCTGGTCGAGGAGACCTCGACCTGGCTGCGGCTGGACGGCGAGGCGGAACCGGACCGCGCCGGCGCCGGTTGGGGCCAGATCGTCGTGCTCGATGCCGGTCGCGCCGGCGAACTGGAGGGCATCGAGCGGTACTCGGCCGGAGGCTCGCCGCTGCCGGTGACGCCGGAAGAGCTCGACCATGCCGAGATCACGACTCGCGACATCGACCGGGGCGAGTTCCCGCACTTCCTGCTCAAGGAGATCGGCGAGGCGCCGCGTTCCGTGCGCAACACGCTGCGCGGCAAGGTGCGGGAGGACGCGACCGGGCGCCTGCGGGTTTCGGTCGGCGAGCGGACGTTGCCGGAGGCGGTTGCGCGCGGCCTGCGGGAGGGGACGGTCGCGCGCATCGTCGTCACCGGTCAGGGCACGGCGGCCGTCGCCGGCCAGGGCATCGCCGCGGCGATCGAGGGACGGCTGCGCGAGCGTGGCCTCGGCCGCCCGCGGGTCGACGCGATGCCGGCCACGGAGCTCTCGGGCTTCCACCTGGTGGCTGACATGCACGACACGCTGGTCGTCGCGGTCAGCCAGTCCGGCACGACGACGGACACGCTGCGCACGGTCAACCTGGCGCAACGTCGGGGCGCCCACGCGATCGCGATCGTGAATCGCCGCAACTCCGATCTGGCGGACCGGGCGGACGGCGTGCTCTACACCTCGGACGGGCGGGACGTCGAGATGAGCGTCGCGTCGACCAAGGCCTTCTACTCCCAGATCGCGGCGGGGATGCTGCTCGCCGTGGCGATCGCCGACCGGGTTGCGGGCGGGCCGGACGAGCGCCCCGCCGCCGACCGCCTCCTGCGGGAACTGCGGAACCTGCCCGGCGCGATGGAGCGCACCCTGGCATTGCGGCCCGCGATCGCTGCCGCCGCCAGGGAGTACGCGCCGCGATTGCGCGACTGGTCGGTGGTCGGCAACGGCCTCGACCGCATCGCCGCGGAGGAAATCCGGATCAAGCTCTCGGAGCTCTGCTACAAGGCGATCGCCTGCGACGCGACGGAGGACAAGAAGCACATCGACCTGTCGTCCGAGCCGCTGATCCTGGTCTGCGCGACCGGAGTGCAGGGCTCGACGGCGGCCGACACCCGGAAGGAGATCGACGTCTACCGCGCCCACCGCGCGACGCCCATCGTCATCGCCTCCGAGGGCGCGGCGTTCCCGTCCGCGGCGGCTGTGATCGAAGTGCCCGAGGCGCCGCCCGAGCTGTCCTTCGTGCTGGCGACCGTGGTCGGTCACCTGTTCGGCTACCACGCGGCCCTGGCCATCGACGATCTCGCCGGGCCGCTGCGGGCGATCCGGAACGCGCTCGATCCGGTCGCGGACGCCGGGACGCCGAACGGACCGGCTCGCTGCGGGCCCGCTTCGCCGGACGCGCTGCAGGGCGGAGAGCAGTCGGCGGGCACGGCCGCGGGTACGGTCGCGCGACTCCGCGACGACGCTGGTCGTTTCGATCGAACCCATGGGGCGGGAACGGCCGCCGCGGCGGTCGCCCGGCTGCGCGAGGAGGCCGCCGCCGAGATCGCGGCCGTGCGCGAGGGCCTCGCGGCCGGCGGCTACGACGGCAACCTGCACGCCGGCAAGGCGGTGCGGCTGGCGGTGGCGCTCGACCGCCTCGAACGCGTTTCCGTTGCGGCCGGCGCGGACAGCGAGGCTGGCGTGGACGGCGAGGCCGGCGCGGGCGGCGAGGCCGGCGCGGGCGGCGAGGCAGGCGCGGGCGGCGAGGCCGGCGCGGAGGCGGCGCTTCAGGCCTTGCGGGATGCCCTGACCCCGGCCATCGACGACCTCACCCGGCACATCGACACGATCAAGCACCAGGCGAAGACGGTCACCGTGGGCATCTCGCGCCACGACCAGACCCTCGGCCGGATGTCCTTGGACGCGGCGCTCAGCCAGGCCGGCGCGCCGGAGGAGTCCATCTCGACGGAAGATCGGCGGACGATGAGCGCCCTCGATCCCTTCGTCGACCAGGTTCTCGGCTACGTCCGCTACCGGCTGTGGTCGGGCGGCCACGGCCCGCCACCCGGCGACGGCGCCACGATCCGGGTCCTGCGCGCCGGCGGCCTGTGCCGCGACCTGCAGTCGCGCACGGTGCGGCAGCCGCTGCTACAGGGCACCAAGTACGCGGTCGCGGTCGAAGGCCGGTTGCTCGCGGCGCGTGGCCGGACGGACGGCCGGGTGTTCGTCGGTGTGCCGGAGTGGAGCGGCGGCGAGGTCTCGGCTCTCAACCTGGTCCACGTGCGTTTCCGCGAGCGGGCGCCGGCGGCCGAACTGCGCCGGCTGCTCTCCGGCTACCGCGAACGTTACGCCGGCCTTCGCCACCAGGTGCTCCGGCAGGCCGCGGAGTTCGACGACGGGCTGCTGGGCGAGCTCCCGGTCGAAAACCTCCTGATCGACCCCGTGCCCCAACTCGCGCAGCGCTGGCGGAGCGCCGGGAACGGCGGCATCCCGCCCACCTCCGCGGCCGCGAGCGGGGGCGGCGTCGCCGAAGCCGTGCGCGGGTGCCCGGGACAGGCGGCCGACGCCAGCGGCGAGAGCCCCGAGACGCTGCTCAAGGCGGGACGGCCTTGAGAGTCCTGCTCACCGGCAGCGCCGGCTTCATCGGCTTCCACGTCGCTAGGGCGTTGCTCGCGCGCGGCGACGAGGTGATCGGCTACGACAACTTCAACCCGTACTACGACCCGGAACTCAAGGAGCGGCGCAACGCGATCCTCGAGGAACAGCCCGGCTTCCGACTGGTGCGGGCCGACATCGGCGACCGCCACGCCCTGCAGGAGGCCTTCGACGACCTCGTCCGCGGCGCCTCCGGCACGGAGACGAGGGTCTGCCACCTCGCGGCCCAGGCCGGAGTGCGGCACTCGATCGACCATCCGAACCAGTTCGTGCGCGACAACGTGCAGGCCTTCACCTACGTCCTCGAACTGTGCCGCGACCACGAGGTCGGCGGCCTGATCTACGCCTCGAGCAGCTCGGTCTACGGCAACAGCACGCGCGAGCGGCTGAGCGAGACGGACGGCACGTCTTCCCAGTGTTCGCTCTACGGCGCGACGAAGAAGATGAACGAGCTGATGGCGTCCGTGTACCACCACCTCTACGGAATGCGCGTGACCGGGCTCCGCTTCTTCACGGTCTACGGCCCGTGGGGCCGGCCCGACATGGCCCTGTTCCTGTTCACCGGCGCGGTACTGCGCGGCGAGCGGATGAACGTCTTCGGGCACGGCCGGATGCACCGGGACTTCACCTACATCGACGACATCGTCGCCGGCGTCGTCTCGGCGATCGACCGCAACCACGAGGAGCTCGTCTGCAACCTCGCCGCCGGCCGCACCGAGGAACTGATGGAGTTCATCCGCCAGATCGAAACGAGTTGCGGCCGCGAGGGCGAGAAGGAGTTCCTGCCCATGCAGCCCGGCGACGTCGTGCGGACCTCGGCCGACCTCACCCGCGCCCGCGAATGTCTCGGCTACGAGCCGACGACCGCGATCTCCACCGGCATCCCCCGCTTCGTCGACTGGTACCGCGACTACTACCGCCTGTAGCCGCGTGCGAACCGGGTGCGAACCCGGTGCGAACCGGGTGCGCGCTGGGTGCGCGGGTCTTCCGACCCGCATGCCGCCGCAAGCGGCCAGGAAAACGCGCCGCGAAGCGGCGACCGCCTCCCCGCCGCCGCGTCAGCCGCTCGAGGGAACCGAGATCGCCTCGCGCAGGACGGACATCGTCCCGCTTGGCTCGTCCACCACGCCCAGGACGACCGTGTAGTCCCCTTCCCAGAGCTTCACGCCCAGGTCGACGAAGTGATAGCCCGCGTGGGAGCTGAGGCCCCCGGGACCTCCGAGCTCGACAAGCATCCGCCGCGCCGGGGTCCGGTAGCCCTTGCTTCTCTCCACGGCCATCAGCCAGAGGCCCAGCGACCCCCTGTCGCCATCGGGTCCTGGCAGCAGCGTTGCCGCCAACTCGGGAATCGCCACCCGGACCACGAGTTCGTGAACGTCTTCGCGGTTCCTGCGTCTCCGCCGCCGATCCTCTTCCACCTCGAGAAGCGTTGTCGGCTCGAAGCGCATCGCCACGCTCAAGGGGTTCGCCCCGTCGGCGAACCAATCCCCTTCCAGCCAGGCCGTACTGAGGAGCCTCTCGGCGATCGTCTGGTCGCGCGACTTGTCCTGCCAGGACCGGCGGTAGGCCAGGCGGTATCCCTGTTTGCGAAGGGATCGAGCCAGCTCCACCTCGATCTGCCTCAGCTCGCCGGGCTTGTGGTCCGCGGCCGTGACGGCCAGCTCGTAGGAAGCGTCCAGGTGCTCTTCCGCGTCGTCCAGCAAGGGGCCCAGGGCGTTCGAGTTGAAGAGCGTGCGACCGCCCGTCTCCCGGGACAGGTACGCCATCCCGCCTTGCCGGTTCAGTCTCCAGGAGCGCACCGATTCAAAGGGGGAGGGCACGCCGCCAGCGTCCAGCATGTAGAGCGTCATGTTGTTCGCGTTCGCGTGCGCGGCGACCCGGTCGAAGAGCCTGCTCAACTCCCCTCCCGGTCCCAGCAGGGCCGCTCCTCTGCCGGAACCCACGCCACGACAGAGCCGCTGTACGTACTCGTGGAGTTCTTCACCAGGCACTTGAGCGAAGCCGTTGCCGACGTAGAGCACTGCCTTCCTGCCTGGAACGCCGCTGAACGCCGTGACGACGTCCCAGAGGGCCTCGAGCCGCTCCGCCGTCCGCCGCCTCTCCCGCACTTCGTAACTCCTGATGAGGGCCGTCGCCTGCGGGAACCCCGAACCGCAGCCATCGGCATACGGCGCGAAGAGGATGTCCCTGACCTGCTCCTTTGCGCGTTCAAAGTGCAGCCCGGTCTGAATAGACCGCCACCGGGGCTTGGGCAACGCCTCGGCCGCGGCCAGTGCGGCGTCCAGATCTTCCGTCGGGGGCACCCGGATCTGCACGTGGTCTCCGGACGTGACCAGGGCGAACCGCGCGTTCCAGGCGCGGAGGGCCTCCGCTTCGCGCTGCACTCTGTGCAGAAAGCGCCGGCGGTCGAAGAACCGGGTACCGGCCTCGTCGAAGTAGACGATGACGTTGACGGGCGGTCCCGTCGGCGGGTCCGCCACGGCCGCGCCAGCGTCACCGTCCGTTGGCTGCTCACGCAGGAGCGTCCGCTGGAACCCCGTGATCTCGACCCGCTCGCCATCGAGGTGGACGATGAAGTCCTCCTGCTCCAGGTCTGTCACCGGGCCGCCGCCCCGAGCCGTCACCACGACGTGGACGAGTACCTCGGTCACGGACACCGTGTCCGCGAAGGTCTGTGCGGCGGCCGGCCCCGGGAACACGCCCGCGGCGACGCCCAGTACGACTCCCAGGAACAGGGTCCCGATCAGCCGTCTGGCAGGGTGCAGGCGCCTAACGGAGCGGGTTGCGCCGGCGCCGCTCTGGCACCGGCCTCGGCTCGTGCGGTCGCCGGCCTTTGGCCGGCGGCCCTTTCGTCCGGGCTGCGCCGCTCCGCGGCTCCGCCCGTGGGCGGGTCGGAAGACCCGCGCACCCAGCGGAAGGCTGGCTCGGCTGTGGGCAACCGGTTCCATGCAAGAGTCGAGTCGAGCAGCCGACATGTCAAGGCATGTTAGCCGTCCAGCGGCATGTTAGCCGTCCAGCCGCGCCGCCCAGGCCGCGGCCCGCCGCCGCATCGCCGGCGCGTCCTCCGGCAGGACCATGCCCTGCTCGACGGCACGGTCCAGCGCCGCGTTCCAGGCATCGAGATAGCTCTCGCTGTCCGGATACAGGGCCGCCAACTGCTCGCTGTCGAAGTCGGTCGCCGTGCCGTACAGGAAGCCGAACCGGTTCCCGTCCCGTTGCATGCCGGCGCCGCTGTGCGAGGCGGTCGGCGCCTCGAGATCCGGCAGGCGAATGCCGCCGACGGCGTTGCCGTGCTCGTCCCGGACGACTTCGGGACCGGAGTCGCCGGCCTTCATCTCCACGCGCGGCATTCGCGGCGGTTCGACGCCGTCCTTGATCCAGCGGTGCAGATGCCTGATCGCCGCCTCGTACACCGGGTTGTAGGCCAGCCAGTTCGAGCCTTCGACGGTGCGTTCCTTCGGCCTCGCCACGGATACGTGCGACGTTCCCGCTACCTCCCAGAGCCGGAAGCGGTCCGAGTCCGGCTCGCGCACGGGGTAGTACCGGGGCAGTTCGGTCTCGGAGTTCACGACGATGACGGGGACGTCCAGATCCGCCCTGATCGACGAGGCGCTGCGGCCCCGGCGTCCTCCGCCGCGCTCGGACGCGAACGGCACGACGCCGCCGAAGTCGATGTACGGCAGGAAGCCGTCGAACACTCCCTCCACCGGATGCACGCCGTTGATGTAGGTGCGGAGCCGCGCGGCCGACTGGGAAGCGCCCGCCGCGATCAGCCGCTCGACCTCCAGTCCGCCCATCGGGTCGAGGCCCTGCCGGTCGCGTTCCGGACCGATGGCGCGCGCCACCTGCGTGAAGATGTCGTAGGAGAAGGCGTCGCCGGGGTGCACGAGGGCGCCGTAACGTCCCGGGTCCCACGCCTTCAGTCCGCCGGGGTTGCCGGGAAAGCCGTCGATGCCGACCTTCTGCGCGGACACGCCCACCCAGGCGTAGCCGCGCAGGGCCTCGCCTCCCGCCGAACCGAGCTCGAAGCCGGCGGTGACGTTCAGCCAGAACGCGATGACGGTGCCGTTGAACGCGGACGGGTCTTCGGGCCGGACCACCAGCATGCGCGTCCTGAAGTCCGCCTTGTCGGCGGACGCGCGGGTGTTCCACCGGCCGTCCGGGGTATGGGCGCCTTCGGTCAGTTCGTAGGCGGTCGCCTCGCCCTCGAGGAAGTACTCCTCCGTCACGTAGCCGCGGTCGGCCACGTCCACCGCGTTGAACGGAGTCCCCCGTTCCCCGCCCGTGATGGGCCCGGACAGGGTCGCCGGATCCGAGGCGAACGCGAAGGCAAGGCTGAGCGCCGTCAGGATCGTTCCGATCGTCATTGGCAGGTCCTCTCTCTGGCTCGTTGCGGTTGGCGGCCGGCAGCTTGGCGCTCGGCCCGGAAGACGGTCGCGTTCGCGCGGTGCGGCGCCGGCTCCCGGCGTCTCGCCGGTTCCGGGTATCGTAGCCGCCCCCCGACAACCCGGTCGGCGCGTCCACGCGCCAGCCGCGAACCCGTCCCCAGGTCCGTCATCGGGCGCGGGGATGGCACTCCAGGAGTTCAGCGTGAAGGTAGCCCAGGGCGTCGCCGAGTACCTCAAGCGGGAGGGCGTCGAGTTCATCGTCGCCTACCCGGTCAACCCGATCATCGAGGCCGCGGCCGTGGCGGACATCCGCACCGTGATCGTTCGCCAAGAGCGGATCGGGCTGCACATGGCCGACGCGGTCAGCCGGCTGAGTTCGGGCAAGCAGCTCGGCGTCTTCACGATGCAAAGCGGGCCGGGGACCGAGAACGCCTTCGGCGGCGTGGCGCAGGCCTACGGCGAGTCGGCGCCCATCCTGGTCATGCCGATGGGCTACAGCCGCCGGGCGATGCACGTGGCGCCGAACTTCAACGCGGTGGCGAACTTCCAGCACGTGACGAAGTGGTGCGAGCCGCTCAGCATGGGCAAGGCGCTGCCCGAGGTGATGCGCCGGGCCTTCACCCAGTTGCGTTCCGGCCGGCCGGGCCCGGTGATGGTCGAGGTGCCGGCGGACGTCTTCGGCGAGGACGTGCCGGACGATCTGGGACCGCGGCCCAGCGGCACCGTGCGTGTCGGCCCCGATCCGGACCTGGTGAGCCAGGCGGCGGAGATGCTGGCGGCGGCCGAGCGGCCGGTGATCTACGCGGGCCAGGGTGTTCACTACGCGGAGGCCTGGGACGAACTGCGGCGCTTGGCGGAGCTGCTCAACGCGCCGGTGACGACCAGCCTCGGCGGCAAGAGCGCGTTCAACGAAGACCACCCGCTGTCGCTCGGCTCGGGCGGCCGCGCGGTTCCGAAGACGGTGCACGAGTTCCTGGGCGCCGCCGACGTGATCTTCGGCATCGGCTGCAGCTTCACGACCACCGCGTTCGGCATCTACTTCGGCAAGTACACGCAAGCGAAGTACGTTCACGCGACGCTCGACCCGGTCGACCTGAACAAGAACGTCGCCTCGGACTGCGTCGTCGCGGGCGACGCGAAGCTGACGCTGGCCGCCCTGATCGCCGAGCTGGAAGGCCGGTCGCTTCCGCACGCGGCCTCGCGGGCTGCGTCCGTGCCGGCCGAGATCGAGCGGATCCGCGCCGGCTGGCTCGACGAGTGGATGCCCAAGCTGACCTCCGACGGCACGCCGCTCTCGCCCTACCGCGTGCTGTGGGACCTGATGGACAACGTCGACCGCGACAACGTGATCATCACCCACGACGCCGGCTCGCCGCGCGACCAGATCTCCCCGTTCTGGCGCAGCACGACCCCGCTCTCCTACATCGGCTGGGGCAAGACGACCCAGCTCGGCTACGGCCTCGGCCTGGCGATGGGAGCCAAGCTCGCCCAGCCCGACAAGCTCTGCATCAACGTCTGGGGCGACGCGGCGATCGGCTTCACCGGCATGGACTTCGAGACGGCGGTCCGCGAACGCCTGCCGATCCTCTCCATCCTGTTCAACAACTTCTCGATGGCGATCGAACTGCCGATCATGCAGGTGGCGACCGAGAAGTACCGCAGCACCGACATCTCCGGCCACTACGCCGACATGGCGAAGGCCTTCGGCGGCTACGGCGAGCGGGTGACCGAGCCCGGCGAGATCGTCCCGGCGATCCGCCGCGGCATCGAGGCGACGGAATCGGGGACGCCGGCCCTGCTGGAGTTCATCACGGAGAAGGAGATCGGGATCTCCAGCTATTGACGGATTCGATGCGCCGGAGCGTGTGAGGGGCGTTGGACGTGTCGGGCCTTCCCGTGTATTCTTTCCGGCGCCAGGGAAAGATAACCGGAGAAGCTGCGATGATACCCACTCTGTCGGCGAACGAGGCCGCGTGCGTCACCGGCGTGCCCCTCAAGCATGTGCATCGCATCATCGACGCTGGCCTTCTGGGCGCCGCCGAGCGCGGCGGTGAACGCGCTCGTGCCGTACATCGCGACGCACTGGTGGGGCTCAAGCTTGCCCATGACACGATGGACCTCCTGACCTTGGCCGGACGGAGGCGTCTCGTCCGCTATCTCCTCGACCATCCTCGTGCGGGGATGGCACGCGAGCGCAACGTGTCCGTGGATCTGCGAGCGATGAAGAGCGAGGTGCGCAGAGGCCTTTCCGTGCTTTCGAGCGCTCGCGACGCGGTCGAGTGCGATGAGGCCGTGCTGTCGGGGGTGCCTTGCTTCAAGGGGACCCGCATTCCGGTTCACGACATCGCCGACATGCTGGCCAACGGCGACAGTGCCCGGGCCATTCACGAGGCGTTTCCGCGGCTCACGGAGAGAAAGATCGAGCTGGCGGCCTTCTATGCGCGGGCCTATCCCCGGCGCGGGCGACCCCGCCAAGCACCCGTCTGGCGCGCGCGCAAGCCAGCCGTGACGGGAGAAGCCGCCATGGACGACTTGTCCGCTTCGCCTTGAAGTTCCTGATCGACGAGTGCCTCAGCCCCAGTCTCGCGATCATCGCCCGCGAGCGCGGATTCGCGGAATCCACCCATGTGACCTGGTTGGGTCTCCGGTCCCGGCAGGACTGGGTCCTGGTCCGGCGCGCGCTGGATGACGGCTACGTCCTCGTGACTCACGACACGGCGGACTTCACGGTCTTGATGGAACGCGAACCGCTCCATCCCGGACTGATCTGCCTGAACGTGGCGCACGGCCTCATGCGCCTCGACGTCCAGCGGAACCTGTTCGAGTACGCACTGACGACCAACGGGGACGCGGACCTTGCCGGGCACGTGCTGGAGGTCACGCTGGCGGCCGACGGGACGGTTCGGGTGGAACGCTACGCGTCCGCTACAGAGTAGGGGGCCTTTCCTTCAGCCTGAGCGCGTGGCGCGCTTCGCGTTCGAAGATGTGGACGATGCGGGCCGGTCTGCTGGCGAGGGTCTTCAGGTCACGTCCGTCGATCAGGACGATGGCCAGGTCGGAGTCGGCCATGACCCTCTTGGCGTAGCGACGCGCTCGAGCGTCCACTGCCCCCGTCGTCACGACGACGATCACCTTGCCCTTGAGCAAGTGGGTCAGGCCGATTTCCTTGGCCACGTCGTCAATCGACATCCGCGCGCTGTTCTTGCACTGGATCTGCCAGCGGTTGAGAACGAGACGGTTGCTCTGGAAGATCAGGCCCACTTCGGCACCGTCGGTCTGAGCGCCGCGCAGCCGAGTGCCGGCGTAGTCCATGTCGAGTATCCGCATGAGCTTGAATGCAAGAGCTTCCAGTGCAAGGCCCGCGAGGTCCCTGTCGGAGCTGTCGATGTCCGACAGGATTCCCTCAAGAGGTTGTCTGAGCAGGGCGACCACTCCCGGATCGGCCCACACCGCCAGTCGCCTCAACTGGGGTTCCACGATCTCGGCCATCAGCTTCGCTGTCGGAGCGACGAGGAGAGTCGGTGCGTTAGTGTCCATGGCTTGAGAATAGCCTCTGGCGGACTCGCGCCCGTTCCGTCGTGGACGTGACCGGCTAGAGTGCTCCGTCAACCGGAACCCTGCACGCCGGCCGTCGATCTCGTGGCCGACTGAGACCAGCCGGAAGGAGGTCCAGGGCACGAAATCTCGTAACGGAGCGCGCGTCCCCGCCCGGAGGAAACGAGTGCGCCCATGTCGCGCAGCGCGGCCAGATCCCGGGTGGCGGTCGCCGGCGAACACCTGGCGATCGATACGTAGTTCCTGGCGGACAGCCCGCCCGCGAACCCGGCCCGCCCCTGTGCGAAGACGCGGGCGATGACCTTGCGCTGACGCTCGTTCAACCGGTCGCCGTAGCGGTCGTGGAACCGGGTCTTGTCCAGAACGAACGCCACTTCGGCCAGGGCGATCTCCTGTGCGTGGACGATGGCGGCGGTGAAGTAGTCGAAGAACCCGCCGAGGTCGAGGTTGCCCCGGCCGACGGCTTCGAGCGCATCGTAGTAGCCGTCCCGGCTCGCATCGATGGCGGCCGCCAGGCAGGCGAACGTCGGTCGGCCAAGGGACTGCGAAAGCGCGTGGTCCGAGATCGCGCGGCCCACGCGCCCGTTGCCGTCCTCGAACGGGTGGATCTTCTCGAACCAGACGTGCGCGACGGCGGCGCGAACCGGTCCGGCGAGCTCCCCGCTGTCGCCGTTGTACCAGTCCAGGAAGCGCTCCATTTCGGCGGGCACCTGGGCGGCGGGCGGCGCTTCGTAGTGAACGGTGCGCGGCCGGCCCGCACACCGGCCGCTGACGATCCGCATCGGCTCGGGATTGTTGCGGTAGGCCCCGCCCATGACCGTGCTCGTCAATCGGTCGACGACGATCAGCGACTGCCAATGGCCCAGCGTGTCGTGCGACAGCGGGCGATGCCAGTTCCGGCGAACGTCGACGATCAGCTCGGTGGCGCCGGCCGCCCGGTCATCGTGGCGGTGGGCGCCGGGGATCTCGCCGAAGTGCCTGAGCAGGGAGGAGCGCACGGAATCGCGGTCCAGGCGTTCGCCCTCGATCGCGCTGGTGGCGATCACTTCGGAGAGCATCAGTGCGATCTGTGCGTCGGTTCGGTAGGCCTGCGACAGCGCTTCGACGCGCCCGGAAAGGCGTTCGGCCGCGCGATGAAACGCCTCGACACGTTCCGGGAACGCGGCCGGGTCGAAGACGAAGTTCGGCCAGTCGGGGTGTTGCCAGATCCACATGTGAGGCGATTCTACTCGCCAATCGCCTCAAGAATCGGCGATTCTTGATTTGATTGTCCGTTGGAATCCCATCGCCCCTGGCGCTTGAAGCGCCGGCGGCTTCCATGGAACTGGCCGCCCACCAACGGAGCCGCTTCGCGGCGCGAACTCCTGGCCGCCTTCGGCGGCAGCGGGTCAGAAGACCCGCGCACCGACAGGGTGGCCAGTTCCCCGCGCGCCAGCGCTGGACGCTGTCTACCGCTCCGGCGGCCCCAGCAGGGACGGCGCCGGCGCCTTGCGGGCGATGGCGCTGTCGATCGCCTTCGGCAGCACGGTGACGATCTTCTCGATCTCCTCCTCGCCGAGGATGAAGGGCGGGCCGAGGCAGACGACGTCGCGGGCCGGGTCGTTGCCGCCGGGGTAGAAGAAGACGTCCATCGAGAGTCCGGCGGCGGTCACCGCGTTGACGATCGCCAGATCGGCGGGGAACGGCTCCAGCGTCTCGCGGTCCTGGACGATCTCGATGCCGTAGAGCAGGCCGCGGCCGCGGACTTCGGCGACGTGGGGATGATCGGCGAAGGTCTCCCGCAGGCGCTCGCCCAGCGCCGCGCCGACGGTGGCGGCGCGTTCGACGAGGTCTTCGTCCTCGAGGATGCGGAGCACCTCGCTGGCCGCGGCGCAGGCGGGCGAGTGGGCGCCGTAGGTGAAGAACATGACGGAGTCGCCCGCCTCGGCGATGGGCGCGGTGACTTCCTCGCGGGCGCAGATGGCGACCAGGGGCGCGTAGCCGCCGGTCAGGCCCTTGCCGCCGACCAGGATGTCGGGCACGACGTCCCAGTGGTCCACGCAGAACTTGCGGCCGGTGCGGCCGTAGCCGGTCATCACCTCGTCGGCGATCAGGAGCACGCCGTGGCGCCGGCAGATGCGGGCGACCCGCTCCAGGTAATCGCCGGGGGGCACGAGCGCACCGGCGTTCGAGCCGACGATCGGCTCGACGACAAAGGCCGCGATCTGCTCCGGGCCGATCTCCTCGAACACGCGCTCCACCTCGTCGGCGCAGGCGATGTCGCAGCCGGGATACTCCTTGCCCAGCGGACAGCGCATGCAGTAGTGCGCCGGCGGCCGCGGCTGGTCGGTCCGGTCGTCGATCAGCCACGGCTCGAAGCCCGCGCGGCGGCCATGGTGTCCGCCCACGGCGAGCGTCGCCATCGTGGCGCCGTGGTAGGAAAGCTGCCGCCCGAACACGCGCCAGCGCTCGGGGCGTCCGGCGGAAAGGTGGTGCTGGCGGGCGAACCGGATCGCCAGGTCCATCGCCTCGGAGCCGCCGCTGGCGAAGAGGACCCGGTCGATGTCGCCGGGCAGCCAGCGGGTCTTCATGCGGTGGACCAGGTCCGCCCGCGCCGGGGTCGCGAAGGGAGGCACGATGTAGTCCGTCTGCGCGGCGGCCTCCGCGTAGGCTTCCGCGACTTCGCGGCGGCCGTGGCCGATGTTGGAGACGATCGCGCCGCCGGCGGCGTCGAGGATCCGGCGACCGTCGGGCGCGATCATGTAGCAGCCTTCGGCGGACGCCACTTCCAGGGGCGATCTGCCCTGGCCGAGGAAGGGATAGTCGTGGGCGTGCGGGAACGGCACGCCGCTGGACGCTTCGGTATCGGCGGTGGTCATGGGTTGAGACTAGCGCTACAGCGGGTCGGCACCCGGCTGGCGCGTCCCTGCGCCGGCCGCGTCACAGCCCGAGCGCCCGTCTTCGGGCGGTCGGATGTCAGACCCGCGCACCCGGCGGCACGGCGCCTTGTAGACTGCCGGCCGGCCCCGGCGGCTCTTCGGCGGTTCGCGACGCGATGAACGGAATCCACGACATGGGCGGCATGCACGGCTTCGGGGCTGTGGAGCGCCGCCGGGACGAGGTCCTGTTCCCGGAGGCCTGGCAGGGCCGCGTCTGCGCCCTCGCCGGGTACGCGATGGGCGCCGGGCTGGCGAACATCGACGCCTTCCGGCACGCGATCGAGCGGATGCCGGCGGACCGCTACCTCGCCGACGGCTACTACGGGCGCTGGCTCTACGCGCTGGAGACGCTGGTGCGGGAACGGCTTGAGGGCGAGAGCGTGCCCGAACGGCCCGAGCACGTGGGATCGGTGGCCCGCGAGGTCGACCGGGAACCCCGGCTCGCGGTCGGCGACGCGGTGCGCACCTGGAACCGGCACCCCGAAGGCCATACGCGCCTTCCGGGCTACGCGCGGAACCGTCGCGGCACGGTCGCCGACGTGCATCCGGCGTGCGTCTATCCCGACACGAACGCGGACGGGCGGGGCGAGTCGCCGGAGTACCTCTACACCGTCGGCTTCGAGAGCCGGGAACTCTGGGGCGAGGAGGCGGAGGCCGGCGCCACCGTCTACATCGATCTGTTCGAGCCGTATCTGGAGAAGCTCGCATGACTATCGATTCGCCGGAGATCCGCACCGAGGCGATCGAGGCCCTGCTCGTGGAGAAGGGCCTGGTCCAGTCCGCCGCCGTCGACGCCCTGGTCGAGCGCTACGAGCAGGACATCGGGCCGCTGCGCGGCGCCCGCGTGGTCGCCGAAGCCTGGACCGATCCGGCCTTCAGGGCGCGGCTGCTCGAGGACGGCATGCCGGCGATCCGCGAGTTGGGCTTCGGCGACAACACGGACTCCCACGTCGCCCGCCTGGTGGTCAAGGAGAACACGGACTCGGTCCACAACCTCGTCGTCTGCACGCTCTGCTCGTGCTACCCGTGGGCGGTGCTCGGACTGCCGCCGGCCTGGTACAAGTCGCCCGCCTACCGGTCGCGGGCGGTGCGCGAACCGCGGCGTCTGCTCGCCGAACTCGGGCTCGACCTGCCGCCGGAGGTCGAAGTGCGGGTCTGGGACTCCAGCGCCGAGGTGCGCTACATGGTCCTGCCGCAGCGGCCGCCGGACACGGACGGCCTGGACGTCGAGGAACTGACCGGCCTCGTCAGCCGCGACTCGATGATCGGCGTCGAGCGCCCGTAGCGCGCGACATGAACCTTCCGGTCCGCCTGGACGAGGACGGTGCCGCCGCGCCCCCGCGCGAGAACGGCGAACTGGCCTTCGAGGCGCCGTGGGAGAGCCGCCTGTTCGGCCTGACGATGGCGCTGGTCGAGGCCGGCCGGCTCGACTGGGAGGCCTTCCGCGAGCGGCTGATCGCCGCCGTCGCGGCCTGGGAACGGCGGGCCGAGCGCGGCGCCCGTCACACCGGGGCGGTGGCGGCGAGGGAACCTTGGGACTACTGGCAACGCTGGCGGGAGGCGCTGGAGGCCTCGCTTGCGGCCGAAGACCTGGTGAGCCGACCGGAAATCGATGCCCTGACCTGCCGGCTGGCGGATCGGCCGCACGGTCACGACCACGACTACCATCCGCATGAGCCCATGCACCACGAGCCCCTGCACAAATGGAGCGGCGGCGGACGCCGCGAGTGATCGGGCCCTTCCGGGGAGATCGACCAATGACAGCTCAACTCCTTGCAGGCGGTCCGGTGGCCGAGGCCGTGCTGGCCGAGGTCGGGTCCGAGGTCGCGCGACTCCGCGAGGCGGGCGTGCGGCCCGGTTTGGGCACCATTCTGGTCGGCGACGACGCGGCCTCGGCCGGCTACGTCCGCAAGAAGCACGAAACCTGCGAGCAGGTCGGCGTCGCCTCGTTCCATGAGCAGGTAGCGGCGGACGCCGGCCAGGAGGAGCTTCTTGCCGCCGTCGACCGCTTCAACGCGGACCCGGAAGTCGACGCCTACATCATCCAGCACCCGGTGCCGTCCGGCTTCGACTTCAACGAGGCCCTGGCGCGCATGGATCCGAAGAAGGACGCCGACGGCCTGCATCCGGTGAACCTGGGCAAGCTGGTGCTGCAGGAGAAGGGCCCGGTGCCCTGTACGCCGGCCGGCATCCAGGCGATGCTCCTGCACTACGGGATCGACGTGAGCGGCCGCGAGGTGGTCGTCCTGGGCCGGGGCCCGACTCTCGGACGGCCGCTGGCGCTGCTGCTGACGCTGAAGCAGCCGGGCGCGAACGCCGTCGTCACCGTCGTGCATACCGGCGCGAGCGACGTGACTCCGTTCACCCGCCGCGCCGACATCGTGGTCGCTGCCCTTGGCGTGCCGCGCTTCGTCAAGCCGGAGATGATCGGGCCGGGCGCGGTCGTCGTCAGCGGCGGCATCAGTTGGGAGGGCAGGAAGCTGCTGCCCGACGTCGACGAGTCGGTGGCCGAGGTGGCGAGCTGGATCACCCCGCGGCTCGGCGGCGTCGGCCCGACGACGGTGGCGATGCTGCTGCGGAACACGGTGCTCGCGGCCGCGGATCGGCCAGCGACGGAGGGAGGCTGAGATGGCGCTGCGGAGACGCCGGCGCACCCGGTTTGCGCCGCAGAAGCTGCTGGTCGGGGCCTTGCCGCTCCTGCTAGCCGCGCCAGCGTTTCCGCAAGACTTGATCGGCTTCCATCCCGACCGCGTCGAAGCGCAGCGCGAGATGGAGCGGCGCGCCGACGAGCGGATCGTCGCGGACGAGCTGCTCGAGTGGAACCGGCTGATGACGCCGCGGCCTCACCACGCCGGGGCGCCGCAGACGGAGGCGAACGCGCGCTGGATGGTCGAGCGGTTCAGGGAGTGGGGCTTCGAAGCCGAGATCGAGACCTTCGACGTCCTCTTCCCGACGCCGCGGCTGCGGTCGCTGACCCTGCTCGAACCGACTCGCTTCGAGGCGTCGCTCGTCGAGGAACCGGCCCCGGGCGACGGCACCGCGGAGATCGCGGCGGCCGAAGGGTTGCCGCCCTTCAACGCCTTCTCGGCCGACGGCGACGTGACCGGGGAGCTGGTCTACGTCAACCGGGGCGTGCCCGAGGACTACGAGGTGCTGGAGCGGCTGGGAATCGACGTCCGGGGGAAGATCGTGATCGTTCGCTACGGCGGCTCCTGGCGCGGAATCAAGCCGAAGGTCGCCTGGGAGCGCGGCGCGATCGGATGCCTCATCTTCAACGATCCTGGCGACGACGGCTACAGCCAGGGCGCCGGGTATCCGGACGGCTCGTTCAAGCACGCGAGCGCGGTGCAGCGGGGCTCGGTGCTCGACCTGCCGCTCCGCCCCGGCGATCCGCTGACCCCGATGCGGGGCGCCGTCGACGGCGAGCCGCGGCTCGCTCGGGAGGACGCGGAAACTCTGATGCGAATCCCCGTGCTGCCGATCGCCTGGCGGGACGCCCGGCCCCTGCTCGAGGCGCTGGGAGGCGAGACCGCGCCGCGGGAGTGGCGCGGCGGCCTGCCGATCACCTACCGGATCGGCCCGGGTCCCGCCCGGGTTCGGCTCCAGCTCGAGTTCGACTGGAGTCTGGCGCCGGCGCACAACGTGATCGCCCGCATGGCCGGCGCGGAGAGGCCGGACCAGTGGATCCTGCGCGGCAACCACCACGACGCCTGGGTCATCGGCGCCCGCGATCCCATCAGCGGCCTGGCCGGCCTGATGGCCGAGGCGAAGGCGCTCGGACAGCTGGCCCGGGAAGGCCACCCGCCGCGGCGCACGGTCGTTTACGCCGCCTGGGACGCCGAGGAGCCGGGTCTGCTCGGCTCGACCGAGTGGGCCGAGCACCACGCCGAGGCCCTGCGCGAGCACGGGGCCGTCTACATCAACTCGGACTCGAACAGCCGCGGCTTCCTGCGCGCGGGCGGCTCGCACGCCCTGGAAACCCTGGTCAACCAGGTAGCGGGGGAGGTCGAGGACCCGCAGACGGGCGTCAGCGTGGGCGAGCGTCTGCTCGCGTTCCGGCGGGTTAGCGGCAGCCGCGCCGAGTACGAGCGGCTCCAGTCGTCCGGCCGGCTTCGCATCGCCGCCCTGGGTTCGGGCTCGGACTACTCGCCGTTCCTCCAGCACCTCGGCGTGTCGTCGCTGAACGTCGGCTACGGCGGCGAAGGGGTCGGCGGCGAGTACCACACCGCCTTCGACACCTTCGACTTCTTCCGCCGCTTCGTCGACCCGGGCGCCGTGTACGGCGCCGCGCTCGCCCGCACCGGACTCCGCCTGACGCTGCGGCTTGCGAACGCCGACGTGCTCCCGTTCGAGTTCGGGACCACCGCTTCGACCGCCGGGCGCTACGTCGACGAGGTCGCGGACCTGGCTGACGAGGAGCGTCGCGAGATCGAGCGCGAGAACGAGCTTCTCGAGAGCGCCGCGCTGCGCCTGGCGGCCGACCCGACCGGGCCGTTCGTCGAGCCGGAGGCGACGCCGCCGGCGCCGCACCTGAGCTTCGCGCCGCTCAGGAACGCGCACGATCGTCTCTCACGGGCCGCGAAGGCGGCCGACCGCGCCCTGGCGGAGGCGGCGCGGAGCGGGGACGCGGCCGTCCAGGAGGCGCTCGACCGGCTGGTCGCCGGGAGCGAACGCCGGCTGACGCGGGACCACGGCCTGCCGCGGAGGCCATGGTTCCGGCACCACCTCTACGCGCCGGGCATGTACACCGGCTACGGCGTGAAGACGCTGCCGGGCGTGCGGGAGGCGATCGAGCAGCGCGACTGGGACGAGGCCCAGGAGCAGATCGGCATCCTGGCCGAGGTTCTGGCCGCCTTCGCGGACCAGTTGGAGCAGGTGGCGCGGGCTACGGGACCTTCGGAACCGTAGCCCGGCCACCTGAGAGCCGGCGGCAGCGGGTCGACTTACGCGGCCGCCGAACGAACTGAGGAGCGCAGGATGTTGTAGCCGGTCGCGTCCACGCGGCCGCGGCTGGCAACGTCCCGCTCGATGTCCCGGGCCCAGGCGCCCTCGGCGGCGCGCGGCCCGGCGATCAGGGACAGGATCTCGGAACCGAAGCCCGAGCCGTAGGAGAAGGCCGCGACCTGCTCGCCGACGTCCAGCCCGCGGAGCGCGTTCGCCACCGCGATCCACAGCGACGCGGTGTACGAGTTGCCGGACAGCCGGTTCCAGTTCATCGACGGCTCGACCTTGTCCCGGTAAATCTGCTGGATCCGCTCGGCCGACCAGCCGGCGACTTCGCCGACGAGGTGGAAGGCCTTGCTGACCATCTTCGGGAACGGCACGTGGAAGCAGATCGCCGAGAACTGCTCCAGCACCTCGGCCGGGTTCTCGCCCCTGGTCAGCGCGGAGAAGCACTCCTGGGCGGCCTTCTTGTAGCACTCCAGGCTCAGCTTGCCGTCGACCCGCGGGTAGGACTCGCCGACCGGACGGTAGAAGTCGAACGCCGGCTGGCTCCAGGCATGGGACTCGACCCCGACCGAGGCGATCTCGGGGCGCTCCACGACGAAGGCGACGGCGCCGGCGCCCTGGGTCGGCTCGCCGGGGTCGCCCTGCTCGTAGAGGGCGATGTCGGCGGCGAGGACGAGGGCGGCCTTGTCGCGGGCGGCGCCGGACATGCGCCACTCGCAGGCCTGGCGCAGCGCGAGTGTGCCGCCGTAGCAGGCGTGCTTGACCTCGTAGGAGCGGATGTTCCCGGCGAGGCCGAGCTCCTCGGCCACGAAGGCGGAGAGCGGCCGGCTCATGTCGACGGCGGTCTCCGTGCCGACGGCGATCATGCCGATGTCCTCGACGTCGCCGTCCCAGCGCGACAGGGCGCGACGGGCGGCTTCGGAAGCGAGGTCCACGATGCCGAACTCCGGCGGGCAGAGAGAGATCTCGGAGCAGCCGAGCCCGATCCGGTACTTGTCCGGGTCGACGCCGCGGAGCGACGCGAGCTCTTCGACCGGCATGGCGAGCGGCGGCAGGTGCAGTCCGATGGAGGCGATTCCTGTCTCGATCCTGGTCATGTCGTTTCCTCGTTGAAGCGGGAGGCTGGACGGCTGCCTCGCTGGCGACGGGCCGGGGCGAAGTGTCGCCGGTGCGGTCAGTACGAAAACAAAAGCAGGAGGACCGTAGCACAGGAAAGTGGCCCTGATGCGGTTTTTCTTTTTGAAACATGCCTGAACTGTTGGAACTTTCAGGAATCCGTGAACGCTCCGCGCCGGCGGCCACGTACCGGGTGCGCCGGCGTGCCATTCGTGCGCCCGGTTACGGGCGCACGAACTGGTTCGCATGTGGCGCGGGCCGCGCCACCTGGGTTCCCGCCGGCTGCCGCCGGAGGCGGCCAGGAACGCGCCCGCGAGCGGCGACGATCGCGCGCTGCGTTCAGGCGCTCAGCGCGGGCTGCGGGCGCAGCGGAAGCCGGTGTTGTCGAGGCCGGAGTCGGGCGCGGAGTCGTTCCGGTTCGCGTTCCGGTAGCCCTCGCAGTAGCTCGCCGCGCAGAGCCAGGACCCGCCCTTCAGGACCTTGTGGCCGCCGGCGCCGTCGGGCCGGTACCAGTCGTCGATCCACTCCCAGACGTTGCCGCCGAGGTCGAACACGCCGAGAGCGTTCGGCGGATAGGAACCGACGGGCGCCAGGTAGGCGTGGCCGTCGGCCGCGTCGTCCCGGGCGGGGAAGTCCCCCTGCCAGACGTTCGCCACCCACTCGCCCGCGGGGGCCGGCGCCTCGCCCCACGGGTAGCGGGCGTGGCCCGCGCCGTCGTTGCCGGCCGCGGCTGCGAGGTCCCATTCCGCCTCGGTCGGCAGGCGCTTGCCGCGCCACTCGCAGTAGGCCCGGGCGTCGCCCCAGCTCACATGGACGACCGGCAGGTCGGCTTCCGCCTCGGAACCGGGTCCGCGCGGATGCTGCCAGTCGGCGTCTTCGACGGCCAGCCACCAGGGAGTCCCCTGGGGCCGCTGCTCCAGCTCCGGGTTGGCGGTGGCCTGAGGGTGGAAGACCAGGGACCAGCCCCAGCGTTCGGCCTCGGTCACGTAGCCGGTTGCGTCGACGAAGGCGGCAAAGTCGTGGTTCGTCGCCTCGTATGGGTCCAGGTCGAAGGCGGCGACGGCGAGGTCGCCCCCCGGACGGGAAACCGCGCCGGCGGGCACGCGGACCATCCCTGCCGGCGGCGGTCCCGGCGCCGCCGCGGGCACCTGGGCAGGCGCCGGAGCCGGCGTCGCGGCTTCCGGCGGATCCGGGCCGGCGTCCCCGCAGGCCGCCGCGACGAGCAGCCCGATCGCCAGCAGCAAGCCGTAGCGGTGCGAGAGTCGGCTGCACACCGGGTGCGCGGGTCTTCCGGCCCGCTGCCGCCGAAGGCGGCCGGACAAACGCGCCGGCCGGAAGGCCGGCGTCCGCCACGTCCGCACTGCCCTCACGGCCTCCACCCGAACCGCTCCAGGTCGATGCAACCCCGCCGGTCGAACACGATCCCCTCTTCCTGAAGCAGAAACCGCTGCCGGTCGACGCTCTCGATCGGGTCGAACCCACGGTCGCTTATCGACCCCTTCACGTTGACCACCCGGTGCCAGGGCACGCTCCCGTCCTCCAGCCGGGCCAGCACGTAGCCCACCTGCCGCGCGTTGCGCGGATGTCCCGCGAGGGCGGCAATCTGGCCGTAGGTCGCCACCCGGCCCTCGGGAATCAGCCGCACGAGCCGGCGGAAGGTCTCGTGCCGGGAGTCCGTTCGTTGGCGGCCAGCCGCATTCATCGCGTGAACCTTACCGGGTGCGCGGGTCTTCCGACCCGCTCGCCGCCGAAGGCGGACAGAAACGCGCCGGCCGTCAGGACGGCTCCGCTCGGCGGCGTTCTGCTACCTTGCCGGCCAGGAATGTCCTCCGCCGACCGAGGTCGCAGCCGCCTCGACCGGCGGCGCAACTACGCCGCGCTGCTCGCCCACGGCCTGCTCGGCATGACGGGGTTCCGCCTGCTCCAGGCGCCGACCTTCCTGCCGACCTACATCAGCCTCCTGACCGGCGCCAACGCCGCGGTGGGCATCGCTTCGGCCTGCCAGAGCCTGGGCATGTTCGTGTCGCCGCTCCTGAGCGCCGCCCTCGTCGAGCACCGCCGCCACGTCAAGTGGGTCGCTCTGCTGTTCGGCGGCCTGATGCGGTTCCAGATGCTGCTGCTGGCCCTGGTGGCGCTGCTCGCCCCGGTCGAGGTGGCGGTCTTCCTGGTCTGGCCGGTGCTCCTGGTGTGGGGCGTCTCCAGCGGGATGCAGATGGTGGCGTTCAACCTGTTGTTCGCGAAGTCCGTGCCGGTCGGCCGCCGCGGTCGGCTCCAGGGAACGCGGAACCTGGCCGCCGGAATCTCCGTGATCCTGCTCTCCGTCGCCGCGGGCTGGGTGCTCGACCGCTACGGCTTCCCCCGCGGCTACGGCCTGACCTTCCTGGGCGCCGCGCTCCTGGCCGCGACCGGACTGGCGTTCATGGGCCTGATTCGCGAGCCCGCTGCGCTCGACGTCCACGACGCCGGGCTCAGCATGCGCGCCCGGTTGAGCAAGCTGCCCGTGCTGCTCCGCTCCGACCGGAACTACGCGAGCTTTCTCTCGGCGCGGCTGCTGGCCGGCGCCGCGCGGGGCGCCCTGCCGTTCTACGTTCTCCTGGTCGGCGAGCGGTTCGGCGTCAGCGGCGCGCGGCTGGCCGGGCTGACCGTCACCTTCGCGGCGGCGCAGTCGGCCGGCGCCCTGGTCTGGGGCCTGCTGGGCGACCGCTCGGGATACCGGGCGGTGTTCGTCCTGGCGCTCGTATCGTGGATTCTGGGCAGCGCGATCGTCCTGTGGGCGCCGGTCTTCCCGGTGGCCTACGCCGTCTTCCTGCTGGTGGGGGCGGGCTTCTCCGGCGTGATGCTCGCGTCCCAGAACCTCGTCCTGGAGTTCGGGCGGGAGCGAGACCGTCCCATGCGCATCGCCGCCACGCAATCGCTGGCCGAGGCGTGCGCGGTGGCCGGTTTCGTGACGGCCGGCGCGGTGAGCCAGGTCGCGCCGGTCGAGAGCGTCTTCCTGCTGGCGACCGTGCTGCACGTGCTGGCGTTGCGGAAGCTGATCCGCATCGAAGACCCGCGCCGGACGGCGCGGGAAACGGTGGCCGACCGGGTATAGGCCAGTCCTGGCACGCGTGTTGCTTCCTCCCCACCGTGCCGGGACTGCAAGCGTCGTCCCGACAGATGTGGAATACACCGGAGGAGGTCCCTCACCAACTCTCCCGCCCAGTTACCGAGAGCCGACCGGCGGCGCCGCAGCCGCGCTCACGACGCTTGTTCGAGCCGTTGCCCGCGCCACTTCTCGCCGGTTGAGCCTCCTGCTCGGATCTCCTTCTTGCCCGGCACCTTCGGGCGAGCCTTCCAGGATCCTCACCCCGGACCTCCTCCGCTTCCGCTTCCCCAGTCTGCCTTCCATGCGCCGTTGCCGCCGTCGACTGGCGGCGCCGGCACCGTACTGCGCCAGAATGGCGCGGTCAGAGGCTGAGACGCTCGTCCAGGTAGCGGGACACCGCGTCCACGGACAGCCGATCCTGGGTGCCCGTGTCGCGGTCGCGGACGGTGACCGTCCGGTCGTCGAGGGTCTGTCCGTCGACGGTGAAGCAGAAAGGCGTGCCGGCCTCGTCCATGCGCGCGTAGCGCTTGCCGATCGACTGCTTCGCGTCGTACTGGATGCGGTAGCGCCGGCGCAGCTCGAGGTACAGGGACTCCGCGATCTCCGGCATGCCGCCCTTGTTGACCAGGGGGAAGACGCCGGCGTGGACCGGCGCCAGGCGGTGCGGGAAGCGCATCAGCTCGGAGGACGGCCGGCTCTCGTCGACGGCGTACGCCTCGCAGAGCAAGGCGAGCACGCCGCGGGTCAGGCCGGCGGCAGGCTCGATCACGTGCGGCGTGAAGCGTTCCCGCGTCTGCTGGTCGAAGGTGGCCAGCTTGACGCCGCTCCACTCCTGGTGCTGGTCGAGGTCGAAGCTGCCGCGGTGGGCCACGCCCTCCAGCTCGCCGTATCCCGGGTCGGTGAACGGGTACATGTACTCGATGTCGAAGGTGCCTTCCCCGCTCTGGGCGTAGTGGGCCAGTTCGGACGCCTCGTGGCGGCGCAGGCGCAGGCGATCGCCGGCGAGGCCGAGGCCGCTCCACCAGTCTCTCCGCGCTTCGGTCCAGAACTCGAACCAGACCTTCGCCTCGGAGGGGTGGCAGAACCACTCCATCTCCATCTGCTCGAACTCGCGGGTCCGGAAGATCCAGTTCCTGGGGGTCACCTCGTTGCGGAACGCCTTGCCGATCTGCGCGATGCCGAACGGCAGCCGGACCCTCGACGTGTCCAGCACGCCCTTGTAGTTCAGGAAGATGCCCTGGGCCGTCTCGGGCCGCAGGTAGGCGGCGTTGTCCTCGCCGGAGGCGGCGCCGATGAAGGTCCTGAACATCAGGTTGAAGTCGCGCGCCTCCGTCAGGGTGCCGGGCTGCGAGGCGCCGGGGGCCCAGACTCGCGCCCGCGCTGCCTCGTCGAGTTCGGAGAGGGGCAGCGACTCGAAGTCGTCGAGGCCGGGCCGTCCGCGCATCGCCTTGCGGGCGGTCCGGAGCGCCGGTTCCGGTTCGCCTTCGAGGTAGGCGAAGTACGCGGGCGTCTCCAGTTCGCGCTTCGGCCGCAGGACGTGCAGGTGGTCGGCGCGGAAGCGGGCCTTCGTCTGGCGGCAGTCGACCATGGGGTCGGAGAAGCCGCCGACGTGGCCGCTCGCCTCCCAGGCCCTCGGGTTCTGGATGATCGAGGAGTCGATGCCGACGATCGAGAGCGGCGCGCCGTCGGGGCCGAGCGGCGGGCACTCGACCATGTCGCGCCACCAGGCGTCGCGCAGGTTGTTCTTGAGCTGGACGCCGAGCGGCCCGTAGTCCCAGAAGCCGTTGATGCCGCCGTAGATCTCGGAGGCCGGGAACACGAATCCGCGGCGCTTCGCGAGCGCCACGATCCGTTCCATCCGTTCGTTGCCTGTGGGCTCGGACATCGCTCCTCCTGCTTCCCGGTTTCCGGCGGGCGCAAACCGTAGCAGCTTGCGGAGTGGCGCCGGTCGTGGGCGGGTCAGAGGACCCGCGCACCCAGCGGACTACTTGGTACGATTCCTTTCCCCTCTTCCCGATCAGGAGCACCATCGATGGCAACCGCGCCCGCAACCGTTACTCCGGAGCAGCCGCTGGCCCGGCCCCTTCATCCCGAAGGCGACTGGCGCCACGTCTTCTCGTACCACCCGATGGACGTGGAGATCGAGCGCGCCGAAGGCGTGTTCATCTACGACCGGGACGGCAACCGGTACTTCGACGTCTCGGGCGGGCCGATGGCGGTCAACCTGCCGCACAACCATCCGCGGATGAAGCGGGCGATCGCGGCGCAGCTCGAAGACTACGCCTACACCCATCCGTCTCTGGCCAGCCCGAAGCGGGCCGAGTTCTGCCGGCTGCTCGCCGAGATCACGCCCGGCGACCTCGATCACACCTACCTCGTGTCGGGCGGTTCCGAAGCGGTCGAGACGGCGATCAAGCTGGCCCGCCAGGCGCAGATTGCGCTCGGCAACCCGGCGAAGTACAAGATCGTCAGCCACCGGGACTCCTACCACGGCATGACCCTCGCCACCCTCGGCGTCTCGCACAACCCCGCCAGCCAGTCGCGGTTCGAGCCGATGTTGCCGAAGTGGCCGGGCATCCGGCAGTACTCGGACTTCGACCGGCCGGAGGGGACGAGCCGGGAAGAGTGGGGCGTTCAGTGCGCCCAGGCGCTGGAGACCGCGATCCACTACGCCGGCCCGAAGACTGTCGCGGCGTTCCTGGCGACGCCGCACGGCTGCGGCGCGGACTACGCCTGCGTGCCGCCGGAAGGCTACTGGCGCGCGATCCGGGAGATCTGCGACCGCCACGGCGTGCTGATCATCGCCGACGAGGTGGTCACCGGGTTCGGGCGCACCGGCAAGTGGTTCGCGATGGAGCACTTCGGCGTCGACCCCGACATCATGACGATGGCGAAGGGCATCACGAGCTGCTACGTGCCCTTCGGCGCGGTGTCGGTGTCCAGCAGGCTGAACGAGCCGTTCGAGAAGGGCTACTCGTTCGTTCACGGCTTCACGTTCGGCGGCCACCCGCTGGGCTGCGCGGCGGCCTGCGAGGCGATCGACATCATCCGCGACGAGAAACTGATCGAAAACTGCAACGAGCAGAGCCCGCGGCTCTTCTCGTGGCGCGACGAACTGCTCTCCCATCCGACGGTCGCCGACGTCCGCGGCTGGGGCCTGATGATGGCCATCGAGCTTGTCGCCGACAAGGAGACGATGGCGTTCTTCGACAAGAGCGTCGACGCCCAGACGCTCTTCCAGTCCCTCGCGCTCAAGAACGGCCTGGCGATGTACAGCTCGCTCTACGGCGCGGCCCGCCACCCCGCGATGGCCCGCGGCCTGCCCATCTGGGTGGCGCCGCCCCTGTCCATCGACGCCGGCCAGGTCGACGAGATGATGGGACGACTGCTGACGATGCTCTCCGAGTGGGAGAGCGCCGTTCTGTAGCGGCGGCTTGGCACCCGCCGGCGGAGGGACGGCGTTGCCCGCTGGGTGCGCGGGTCTTCCGACCCGCTCCCGCCGCAGGCGGCCGGCAAACGCGCCGGCCGTCAGGCCGGCTCCGCTCTGGCGATCAGTTCCCTTCGGCTCTCTCTTCCAGGCGGCTCTCCAATTCCGCCAGCCGCTCCTTCAGGCTCTCCAGCCGTTCCTCCAGCGCCTTCATGTCGGGGCGCCGCTCGTGAAGGAAGCGCTGCATCCGTTCATGCCGCTCTTTCCACTCGTCGCCGTCGAAGTACTCCTGGATCTTCTCCTGCAGGCCCTCGAGGTTGTCGGGGCCGATGAAGACGTCGACCTCGCCGTCGCCGTCGAGGTCTTCGCGACCGCGCGTGAAGTAGAAGGAGTTGGCCCGGAGGTCCGGTCGCGGCCGTTCGTCGAGGGTTGTACTGAGGGTCTCGACCTTGCCGTCGCGCCACACCTCGAGGTCGGCCGGATCCCCGGCTTCGGCCTTCCGCACCATGGTCGTCAGCTTCCGGGAGCTCGTCACGTCCTCGCCGTCGAAGCGGGTGACGATGTCGCCGACCTGCACGCCGGCGCGGGCCGCCGGGCTGCCGTCGACGACGTTGGAGACCAACACTCCGCTGCCTTCGGGCACGCCGAAATGAGCCCTCAGGGGCTCGTTCAGATTGACGAGTTCGACGCCGAGATACGCGCCGCCCCAATGCAGGGCAAGTGTCGGTCGGCCTCGATAGGCGAACTCGCGGGCCACCTGGGCCTCGCGGGCCTCCCGCTGGGCCACGGCGGCGAGCTTCACCGCCAGCACGCGGTCGTCCTGGCCATCCTCGATGACTTCGACCTGCCCATCCCCGAGCACCATGACCCGGACGGAGCGGTCCTCCTCTTCGGGTTCCTGTGCGAAGGCCACGGTGCCCAGGCCTGCGGCGACGACCGCGGCCAGGGTCGTGACGAGAGTGAGTCGGGAGGGGAAACCGGGGACGACGAAACTGCTCGTGGTCATGACCAAATGCTCCTATTGGATTCTGCGGCTTCCGGTCGACGCAAGGCTGACGGGAAGCGGTTCGATGTCGCGGAGGTCGAAGAGGACCTCGGTTCGGGGATCGATGGAAACCGGTACGAAGGGCTGCGTGTCTTCGGCGAGTCGGTGGAAGGACTCCAGTTCCCGGCTCAGTTCCTCGTACTCCGACCTGAGCTGTTCAAGGCTCTCCGCGGTGACTGTCGCCGGTTCGGCTGGCGCGGATTGCCGTGTCCACCAGGCGCCGGCCGCGGTCGATACGACCACGACGGCGACAGCGGCCACGGCCAGCCTGAGTCGCGGCGCGGGCTGGCGAGCCTGATCCGTCCGCACGCGACGCAGCACGCCGGCGGTGAAGCCGTCGGAGGCGTCGACACGGGGCAAGCGTTTCAGGTCGAGATGGTCGGTCACTTCGATCCTCCGTTCCAGTATCCGCTCAGGTCGTCGCGGAGAAGGTCCTTGCCGCGGTGGACCCGCGACTTGACGGTTCCCTCGCGGCAGCCGAGCGCTTCGGCGATGCGGGCGTAGGGCCAGCCCTCGATCTCGCGGAGGACGACGGCCGCGCGGTAGTGGAGGGGCAGGCGGCCGATAGCCTCGGTGACGGCGTCGACCGCTTCGCCGCTCAGGACCGCGCTCCTGGGCGACCGCGCCGTCGGCCGCCGCCGCTGCTCGGCGACGAGGGACGGCAGCAGGCCCCGCCAGCGGGCGGCGCGGCGCTGTTCGCTCCGCAACCGGTTCGTGGCGATCCGGAACAGGAACGCCTGGAACTGGCCCCGTTCCCGGTAGCGCCCGGCCGACAGGTAGACGCGCACGAACGCGTCCTGCGCCAGGTCCTCGGCGCGTTCGCGGTCGCGGGTCATCCGGGTCAGGTAGTTCACGAGGGGGTTCTTGTAGCGGTCGACGAGATCGGCGAAAGCCCGTTCGTCGCCCTCCTTGACGCGGGCCATGAGGGCGCCGTCGTCCGGCGCGCGATCCGCCCGCGCCGCCGGCGTTGCGGCGGTCGTCTGCGCCGGGGCGCTTCGGGGTCTCCTCGGCGCCGCCAGCGGGTCGGGGCTCAGCGCGGCCACCGGCATCTCATCCCTTGTAACGCGCGAGGCGGCGAAGTGTTCCAGTCCAGCGCCCACACCGGGTGCGCGGGTCCTCCGACCCGCTGCCGCCGAAGGCGGCCGGAGACAACGCGCCGGTCGCGGGCCGGCGTCCGCTTCGCCGGGCTACACTCCGTCACTTCCCACAAGCATCACTCACCAGGAGGAGCGCGCATGACCGTAGCCGAGATGAAGACCGCCCCCGAGCCGGAGTTCAAAGTCGACGTCCAGGACCGAGTCGCCCTGCTGACGCTGAACCGTCCGAAGAAGCTGAACGCCCTCTCCGCCGAGATCACGGCTGGCCTGCAGGAAGAGGTTCCCCGGCTCGCCGCCGACCCGGACGTCGGCGTCATCGTCCTCACCGGCGAAGGCCGCGCCTTCTGCGCCGGCGGCGACGTTTCCGGTATGGGCGGGTCGAGCGGCGCGCCGTCGACCCTCGAGGAGCGCATCGACAATCTTCGACGCGGCCAGGAAGCGGCCTGGCTCGTCCACTCGGTCCCCAAGGTCACGATCGCGGCGGTCAACGGCTTCGCGATGGGCGCCGGCCTCGGTCTGGCGGCCAGCTGCGACCTGCGCCTCGCCTCGAGCGCCGCGAAGTTCGGCACCGCCTACTCCAAGGTCGGCTTCGGCGGCGACTGGGGCACGACCTGGCAGCTCACTCGGCTGGTCGGCCCGGCTGTGGCCAAGGAGCTGTTCTTCACCGCCGACATCATCGACGCCGAGGAGGCGCGCCGCATCGGTCTCGTCAACCGCATCTACGACGCGGAGACCTTCCGCGCCGAGGCGATGGAGTACGCCTCGCGGCTCGCCCACGGGCCGCTCGTGAGCTACCGCTGGATGAAGGAGAACGTGAACCTCGCGGTCAACTCGGACTTCCGGTCCACCCTCGACCGCGAAGCGATCTCGCACATCCGCTGCGGCCAGACGGAAGACCACAAGGAAGGCGTCACCGCCTTCATGGAGAAGCGGGCGCCGAAGTTCAGGGGCCGCTGATCGAAGGCGCTTCCGACACGCTCCGGGTCGTGGCGCCCGTGAGTTACGATGGCTTACCGTGTTCGTCGCACATCGTCCGGTGACGTTCGCTCTCTCACGTACAGCATTCGGTCGCATTCGTGTCGCGTTGCGCGCGAGCGCGCCGTTTGCGGTGGCCTGCGGCCTGCTCCTCCTCCAACTCGCCGGCGGCGGCGCCGCGGCCGCCGCCACGATCGACTCGCTGACGGTGGGCGACGCGAACCTCACCGTCAAGTGGTCCGAGGGCGGCGGAATCGACCCGGTCACGTCCAACGATCTCCGCTACATCCGCACGGACGCGGACGAGACGGTCGATGCGAACTGGACCGTCGTCACCGGGATCTGGAGTTCCGGCCCGCGCGAGTACGTCCTCACCGGGCTGACGAACGGCGTGGGGTACGACGTCCAGGTGCGACCGGTCACGACGAACGCGGGATTGTGGTCGGCCACCGTCGCGGCGACGCCGATCGATCCCGGCAGCACCCGGGCGACGGCGACCGCCCTGTCGTTGACCGCCCCGTTCCTGGGCGCGATCTCCCCTGGCGACGACGTCGACTACTTCGAGATCGCGTTGAGCGGCGCCACCGGCCTCGCGGTCTACACGACGGGCGCCCTGGACACGGTCGGCGTACTCGAGAGCTCGACGGGAACGACGCTGGTCAGCAACGACGACGGCGGCATGGCGGGCGGTCCCAGGAACTTCCTGCTCCTCCATTCCGCGTCGGCGTCGGCGACCGTCTACGTCAAGGCGACGAGCTACGGTACGGCGACGGGCGCCTACGCGATCCACGCCCACGCCATCGCCGACACGAGCGGCACGTCGGACGCGAGCGACATCGCGCTGGGCGGCTCGACGCTGGGGATCATCGACCCCACGGGCGACGACGACTACTACAAGTTGACGCTCGCCGCGGCCGCCGACCTGGCGATCTGGACGACGGGCACCGTCGCCGACACGATCGGAGAACTCCAGAACACCGGCGGCACGAAGGTCGCCGGCAACGACGACGGCTATCTCCATACGGGCGAACGCCAGTTCCTGATCCGGGCGTCGGTCGCTTCGGGGACGTACTACGTCAAGGTCAGTCCCTACGGTGAGGCGACCGGGCTCTACCGGCTGCACGTCCGGGGGCTGACCGAACCGGGAAGCACGATCGGCGCCGCGGGCAGCCTCGGTCTCGGCGTGATGACAGGCGGCGCGATCGATCCGACGACGGACGAGGACTACTTCCGCATCGATCTGGCCTCGGACTCCTGGGTGTATCTGCGCGCCGTCAGCACGACGGTGGACATCGACGGCGCGCTGGTCGACAGCGGCGACAACGAGGCGACGACGAATCTCTACGAGCAGACCCTGGGCAGCGGCAACTCGACGACCTACGCCTTCACTCTCTCGGACCAACTTGCGGCCGGGACGCACTACCTCAAGGTCAGCCGGTCCGGCGGCGCGGCTACCGGGAATTACGGCGTGCTCGGATTCGCCGACGCCGCGCAGGAGGGCCTGCTGACCGGGTGTTCGGGCGGCGCCGCCGGCAGCATCGAGGACCCCCAGTACAAGTGCCAGTGGCACCTGAAGAACACGGGCCAGCTCGGCGGGACGTCCGGCGAGGACATCGACATCGAGGGCGTCTGGGCCTCCGGCCGGCGCGGCGCCGGAGTCCGGGTCGTCGTCGTGGACGACGGCATGGACTACCGCCACGAGGACCTTGCGGCCAACGTCGACACGACGAGGAACCACGACTACGGCAGCGGCGACGTATTCGACCGCAAGGAGAACCACGGCACCGCGGTTTCCGGGATCGTCGCCGCGCGCGACAACGAGGTCGGGGGCCGGGGGGTCGCTCCCCGGGCGACCATCTTCAGCCACCGGCTGCTCGGGTTCACCACCGCGGCCAACGAGGCGGACGCGATGACGCGCAGTTCGGACGTCGCCGCGGTGTCCAACAACAGTTGGGGACCCACGGACGATCCGGACCTGAATCCCGCCTTCGCGCTCTGGCGCCAGGCGATCGTCACGGGCGTCACGACCGGCTACGGAGGCAAGGGCGTCTTCTATGCGTGGGCCGCCGGCAACGGCGCCGGGGACGGCGACTACTCGAACCTGGACGAGTATTCGAATCACTACGGCGTCGCCGCGGTGTGCGCGGTGAACGACCTCGGCAAGAGGTCGTGGTATTCGGAGATGGGCTCGAACCTGTGGATCTGCGCCCCTTCGAGCGACGGCCAGCGGGACCGTCCGGGCATCTTCACGACGAACAACTACAGCCGCCACACGGCGCGCTTCGGCGGCACCTCGGCGGCGACGCCGATCGTCTCCGGCGTGGCGGGGCTGGTCCGCAACTCCTACCCGAACCTGAGTTGGCGCGACGTCAAGCTGATCCTGGCCGGCTCGGCGCGCAAGGTCGACGCTGGCGATGGGGGTTGGGAGACGGGGGCCGCGAAGTACGGTTCGAGCGGCGGCAGGTACGAGTTCAACCACCAGTACGGTTTCGGCGCGGTCGACGCGGCGGCGGCGATGCGGCTGGCCGCCGGGTGGACAGGCGTGCCCGCCCAGTTGGACACGACGTCGAGCACGGTGTCCTCGTCCCTGACCGTCCCCGACGCGGCCGTGGACGCCGATGGCACGACGGTCACGAGCAGCGTCGAGGTCGCGTCCCAGATCGACTTCGTCGAGTACGTGGTGGTCGACGCCACCTTCGCGGCGCCCGCCTTCCGGCATCTGCTGTTCGAACTCGTCTCTCCGTCGGGCGCCGTCTCCAGGCTCTCGGTTCCCTACTTCCAGGCGACGGGGTTCCACGCTCTCGACGGGCAGTTCCGGTTCGGTTCGGCCCGGCACCTCGGCGAGCGGGCGTCCGGGGAGTGGACGCTGCGGCTGACGGATCAGGTGAATCTCGGAACGGAGAGCGAACTCACGTCGTGGAGTCTGAAGTTCTACGGCCACAAGTCGCGCCCGCGGACCGGCGGTCCCGGCGGTGCGGCGCCTCCGGCCATCGACTCGATCGGGCCGGGGCCCGGCTCGCTCACCGTGGCCTGGTCGGCGCCCCCGGGGGCGGGTTCCGCGGTCTCGTCCTGGGACCTGCGCCTGATCCGAACCGCTGCGACGGACCGAGCCGACGAGAACTGGACCGTGTTCAGCGGTCTGGCCGCCGACACGTTGAGGGTCACCTTGTCGGACCTGGCCGGGGAGACCTCGTACGACGTGCAGGTCCGGGCGGTGACCGGCGCCGGCGCCGGTCCCTGGTCGGAGACGGCCAGCGGGCGCACGGAGGCCGCCGGACCGCCGCCGCCGAGCGGTCCGCCCGAGGCGGCTTTCACGGTCGGCGTGGACTGCCCGGAAGATCTCTGCGGGGCCAGGACCGGCGAGCGCGTCCGGTTCCAGGACACGAGCGCCGGTGTCGTCAGGCGCCGGACCTGGGACTTCGGCGACGGACGGACGTCGACGAGCGCGTCGCCGTCCCATGTCTGGTCGTCGCCCGGCTTCTACACCGTGACGCTGACCGTCGGCGACGGGACGGTCGAATCGACCGCGAGCCGGGTCTTTCTGGTCGAGGCCAGCGAACCGGCGGGAAGCTGCGTGCCGGACCGGACGACCCGCTGCCTGCGGGACTCGCGCTACCAGGTGCGGGCCGAGTGGTGGACGGCGGCGGCCGCGGCCGAGGGCGAAGAGCCGGTCCCGGCGCGCGTCGTCCGGCTGGGGACGAACGACTCCGGCGTGTTCCAGTTCTTCGGCCGGGAGAACTGGGAGGTCCTGATCAAGGTGCTGGACGGCTGCGCCATCAACGGGCACGTCTGGGTGTTCGGCGCGTCGGCGACGGACCTCGGGCTCGCGGTCGAGGTGACGGACACGGTGACCGGGGCGACCCGCCGCTACGCCAAGGAACCCGGCCCGGCGGCGTCGGCGATCGCCGACAACCGGGCCTTCGCCGGGAGCTGCGCGGCGGCCGTGCAGCGGGGCGGCGTGGGCTAGAGTCGTTCCCGATGGGCCTCAAGCGACGATTGGATGTAGCCGCCCGTCGCCCCCGGACTTGCGCTTTCGCGGCCGGTCTCGGTCTCCTGGCGGTCGCGACGGTCCATGCCCAGCCCGGGCAGACGCCCGCGAAGGCCCCGGAAAGTGCCCCCGCCGTCCAGGGCGAGCCGGCGCCGAAGCCGCTCGCGCCGCCGGCCGGGGTCGCCGCGCCGGCCCGGGTCCAGGGTCCCGTCTACACCTGGGAGGACGGGGACCGGACGATGCGCGCGAGGCTTCAGCCGGACCTGGTCGTCCGCGAGGACGGCGCCGTCGGCGAGCGTGAGACCTACGTCGCCAGGGCCGGCGACCGGACGATCGTGCGCTCCGGGAGCCGGGCCGCGGAGGGCGGCCAGCCGGTGTTCCGGTCCGAGTCCGGCAGGTTGATGACCCTGCCGGGCGGCGTGGTACTCATTCTCGACCCGGACTGGACGGAACCGGATCTCTCGGCCTTCTTCGCCGCGAACGGCGTCGGGATGGACCGGGTGTCCCGCTGGCCGGCATTCCGGGCGCCTGGTTCGTGGAGACGGCGCCGGGCTTCCCTTCCCTCGATCTCGCGAACGCGCTGGCCGGGCAGGACGGGGTCGAGGTCTCGAGCCCGAACTGGTGGAGGGAAGCCGTTCCCCGGTGAACCGGCGGCCGCGGCACTGCCTGCGCCGGGTCGGTGAGGGTACGAGCCGGCGGCAGCGCGCCTCGCCGCCGCCGTCGGGCGCCGACGAGGCGTTCCGCCGCGTCTTCGGTCAGAACGAGAAGCCGATGCCGGCCAGGAAGTCCACCGGCTGCTCCGGCAACGCGTCGCTGTCGAGCGCGTCGACGTAGCTGACGAACGCCGACCAGGCGCCGCCCGAGAGGCCGAAGGTGACGTTGCCGTCGTACATGCCGCCGCTCGTCCCGCCGTAGGCCGCGGCGAAGTCGTCGCCGGCCCAGCCGGCCGAGACGTCGACGCTCCAGGCCAGGGCGTCGCTCACGTCGCCGCCGAACGAGACGCCGACGTTGGCGTAGAAGTCCTTGACCTCGTCGATGTCGTAGTAGACGGAGACGCTGGGCGACGCGGTCATGTCCCAGCCGACGGTCACGTAGAGCTCCCGCGTGCCGGCGAACGCCGTGTTCGGGAACAGGTACTCGATGAAGCCGACTTCGGCCGAGACCGCGTCGGTGCCGAAGCCGTAGGAAGCGGTGAGATCGATCTCGTTGAACTCGCCGCTCATGTCGTTCGCGTCGTCGATGTCCAGGTTGCCCCAGACGTTGATCGCGAAGCCGCTGGCGTTCGAGGCCGTGACCGAGGGCTGCCACACGGCCCCGTCGGTGAACGTGATGCCGCGCCACACGTAGGCGGAAGCGAAGTCGAGGGCGTACTCGGCATCGGCGGTTGCCGGAGCGGCCGCCAGGCCGAGCGCCGCGACGGTCAGGAGAATGGTCGATTTCCGGAACATTGGGTAGAACCTCCTTGTAGGGCGAACGTTCGCCGGTTGCGCCGCTTCGGTAGCAACTCAGGTGCCAACGATGCGGTTTGGTCTCAGAGGGATGAGAAGTCGTTGCCGGCCAAACCGTTTCCGACACCGTTCCCGGTCCCCCGAAACGCCCGTCCGACGGCGTCGATACTACAATTCTGTAGCAGTCCGGGGTGACGACAGACAATCGTGAGTCTGACGCCGACCAGTCAGCGGCGCCGCCGCCGCTCAGTTCGCGTAGCGGCTGGGGTCGATGCCGTACTTCTTGATCTTGTAGCCGGTGATGCGGGGGGTGGTGCGCAGCTTGCGCGAGGCGGCGGCGACGTTGCCGCGGGCGCTCTTCAGCGCGTCGCGCAGGAGGTCCCGCTCGTAGTTTTCGACGAGGTACTGGAAGCTCCCGGGCGGCTCGGTGCCCGAACTCTCCGCGGTCTGGAGGGTCGGCGGCAGATGGTGGGGATGGATCACGTCGTCCCTCGCCACCAGTACGCCGCGCTCGATGCAGCTCTCGAGCTCGCGGACGTTGCCCGGCCAGTGGTAGCTCATCAGCATGTCGATCACCGCGCTCGACAGCCGCCGCACGTTGCCGCCGTTCACCCGCGCGTAACGCTCCAGGAAGAAGTCCGCCAACTGCACGATGTCCGACTTCCGCTTGCGCAGCGGCGGCACGTGAATCGGGAAGACGTTCAGCCGGTAGAAGAGGTCCTCTCGGAACGCGCCGTTCGCGGTCATTGCCGACAGGTCCTTGTTCGTCGCGGCGATGATCCGCACGTCGGCCCGCAGCGTCCGCGTGCCGCCGACCCGCTCGAACTCGCGCTCCTGCAGCACCCGCAGCATCTTGATCTGGATGAGCAGCGGCACGTCGCCGACTTCGTCCAGGAAGATCGTGCCGGTGTGCGCCAGCTCGAAGCGGCCCTTGCGCTGCTGGATGGCGCCGGTGAAGGCGCCGCGCTCGTGGCCGAAGAGTTCGCTTTCGATCACGCCTTCGGGCAGCGCGGCGCAGTGGACCTTGACGAAGGGACGGTCTGCGCGGGCGCTGTTGTAGTGGATCGCCTGGGCCACCAGTTCCTTGCCGGTGCCCGTCTCGCCGGTGATCAGGACGCTCGTGTTGCTGCCCGAGACGGTCGCGATCTGGTCGTAGACCTCCTGCATCTCGTGCGAGCTGCCGACGATGTTCGCGGGCCGGAAGCGATCGCGGAGCTGGGCCCGCAGGCGCTCGTTCTCCTGCTCGAGCTGCTCCTTCTCCTCCTCGGCCGTGCGGCGGAGCTTGACCGCCTGGGCGATCAGCGAGCCGGCGATCAGGAGCAGCCGGACGTCGTCGTTCAGGTCGTGGCCGGGATCGTAGGTCCGGTCGACGCTGAGCGCTCCGTAGGTCTCGTTGCCGGTGCGGATGGGCACGCACAGGAAAGAGACCTCCGCGCTCTTGCCGCGCCGGGTGCGGTCGAGAAACGTCTCCGACTCGCTCGTCTTCGGGATCACCCGGGCCTCGCCGGTCTCGATCACCTGGCCGGTCACTCCCTCGCCGAGGCGGTAGCGGACTCTCGCGATCTGCTCGCCGGTCAGTCCGTGGGCGACCTCGATCGTGATCTCGCCGGTCTTCCGGTTGAGGAGCGTGATCGTGCCGTGCTTCAGGTTCAGGTGCTCGGCCAGGGTCTCGAGCGCGGGGCGAGTGACGTCGCGCAGGTCGAGGCTCTCGCCGAGGGTCTGGCTCAGGCGGTAGAGGAGCTCCAGTTCCCTGGGTTCGCGCGAGTTCACAGTCGTCCAGCTGATCGCCGCCGTTGTCGGGACGAGATTCCCGTCCGCCGGGGCCGGGACGCGGCCGACAACTTCGTCCTTCGGCGGCGAGACGTGCGTTGCCTTGGCGGCGGATCCTGTCACAGCCCCGGTCCGGTCGGTCATGGAGGTCCGTCGGAGCAAGAATCGGGCCGGGGCGCGGCGGCATGGCGTCGCCGGCGGCCGCGATAGCTTCGGACTCGGCGCGATGAGCGATCCATCTTCCAGATCCCCCGATGGTGCGCGCCGGTCCGCCGAGTTCGGCGACGGGCGGGGTCTGGAACCGCTCGCGCCGCTCGATCTGAACGCCGTCGACTCGTTCTCGGACCTGCTCGCGGCGATGAAGTCGACGTCCTTCGGCGGTCGCCAGCTCGGCGAGGCGGCGGACGTGCTCCACGAGATGGCGGCGGACGAGGACTGCCTGGTCGTCGGCACCTTCACCGGGGCGATGACGGCGGCCAAGCAGGGGCTGGTGCTGTGCGAGATGATCGACCACGGCCTGCTCGACGCGATCGTCTGCACCGGGGCGCTGATGGTCCACGGCTTCGTCGAGTCCGCCGGGATGATCCACTTCAAGGCGCCGCCGGGCACGCTCGACGACCGCAGCGCGTACTACGCCGGCTACGACCGGATCTACGACACCCTGGAACTGGAGAGCAACCTGGACCGGGTGGAGCTCATCGTCCACTCGGTCCTGGAGGAGTGGCCGGAGGGCGAGGTCGCCTGTTCGCGTCTCCTGAACGAGGCGTTCGGCCGGTGGCTGAGCGAAGCGGAGGGTGCGCCGCCGGTGAGCGGTCTGCCCGGAGAGCCGGCTGCCGGCTCGGATTCAGGCGTGCCAGGAGCTTCCCCGGCGAGCGGACGGCCCGGAGACGCCACGCCGGTCCGTGGCGTCCTGTCTTCCGCCTGGCGCCGCGGCGTGCCGGTCTACGTGCCGGCGTTCACGGACTCGGAGATCGGGCTCGACTTCGCTCTCTTCAACCGGGCGCGGGCGCGGCGCGGCCTGGCGCCGGTGCGGTTCGACCCGTTCCTCGACCTGGAGCACTACACGGAGCTGGTCGCCGGGGCAAAGCGGCTCGGCATCTTCACGGTAGGCGGCGGCGTGCCGCGGAACTGGGCGCAGCAGGTTGCGCCGTACCTGGAGGCCGCTGCGCGCCGTGCCGGCGAGGACGCGCCGCCCCGGCGGTTCCGCTACGGCGTGCGGATCTGCCCCGAGCCGGAACACTGGGGCGGCCTCTCGGGCTGCGGCTACAGCGAGGGCGTGTCCTGGGGCAAGTTCGTCCCCGCCTCCGAGGGTGGCCGGTTCGCCGAGGTCCCAGCGGACGCGACCCTGGTGTGGCCGCTGCTTGTCGCCGGCGTACTGGAGCGGATGGGTCTGCGCTAGAGGCGCTGCAGCTTCACTGCGGTCCCGACCGCCAGCAGTTCCGCGGCGCCGCTGGTGATCACCGAGGTCGTGAACCGCACCGCCACGACGGCGTCGGCGCCCAGGCTCTCCGCCTCGGCGATCATGCGGTCGAGCGCCTGCTCCCGGCTCTCGGCGACCATCTTCGTGTACTCGGTGACCTCGCCGCCGACGAGGTTGCGGAGAGCCGCGGTGATGTCCCTCCCTACGTGACGGGCGCGGATCGTGTTGCCGCGCACCAGGCCAAGCGTCTGCGCGATGTCGTGTCCTGCGATCGTCTCGGTGGTGGCAATCAGCATCTCGGCCTCCTCACCTCTCGATGTCCCTGTACGGGTCCGTCTTGCGGGCGATCAACTGCTGCCGGAGCACGGACAGCAGCAGGAGCGCCAGGCCGCCGTAGAGCCCGCCGACGCCCAGCTTGATGTAGAGCGGCGTCTCGGCGTCGAAGACGAAGAAGTAGATGGCGACGCCGGCCAGGACCAGAACGCCGCCGGCGAAGAGCAGCCAGCCGAGGCCGCGCGCGATTCCGACTGTCGTGTCCGCCATCTTCGTTTCTCCTGTCCGCGGCGCTCAGACCGCCTGTCGGGCCGGCGCCTCGAGGCCGGTCGGGCAAGCGACGCCGGTGCCGCCCAGGCCGCAGTAGCCGCCGGGGTTCTTGGCCAGGTACTGCTGGTGGTAGTCCTCGGCGAAGTAGAAGTCGGGAGCGTCGAGGATCTCCGTCGTGATCGGACCGTACCCGGCGGCCGCCAGACGCTGCTGGTAAAGCGCCAGGGAGTCCCGGGCGGCGCGCCGCTGGGCCTTCGAGCAGGCGTAGATGCCCGAGCGGTACTGGGTGCCGACGTCGTTCCCCTGCCGCATGCCCTGGGTCGGGTCGTGGCTCTCCCAGAAGATGCGGAGCAGCTCGTCGTAGGAGATGCGCTCCGGATCGAACACGACGCGGACCACCTCATTGTGGCCGGTCAGCCCGCTGCAGACCTCCTGGTAGGTCGGATTCGGGGTAGCGCCGGCGGCGTATCCGACCGCGGTCGTGATCACTCCCTGGGCTTCCCAGAACTTGCGCTCGGCGCCCCAGAAGCAGCCGAGTCCGAACATCGCGAGTTCGCTGCCTTCCGGGTAGGGCGGCGCGATCGGAGCGTCGAGGACGTAGTGGCGCGGCGGCACGGGCATCGTCTCGTCCCGGCCGGGCAGCGCTTCGCCCGGTTCCGGCATGCGGACCTTGTTGAAGAACCAGCTCATCGAACCGATTGTAACGCCAGATCGGAGCCGGCCTCCGGCCGGCGCTGTTCTCCGGCCGCCTGCGGCGGCAGCGGGTCGGAAGCCCCGCGCACCCAGGGGACGGCCTTGTTCCCCGCGCGACAGCGCGGGCGAAGCGCCGGCTGCTACCGTTCCAAGATCGGCAGGGCATCGAAGGAGCCAACGATGAAGGAACGGACGCGCGGCATTCACGAGGTCTTCGCCGCCGACCCGGAACGGGCCGACCGGGAAGTCTGGGGCCGGCGTGCCGACCCTCGCACCCGGCGGGGCTTCCTCAAGGGTCTCGGCGCGATGTCGGCCCTGCTCGGCGCCAGGATCGTCTTCCACGACCTCATGCCCGCGGGCCTGATCCCGGCGGCGTTCGCGAATCAGGCCGAGCCCTTCGCCATCGAAGGCAAGGACGGCCTGACCGTCCTGAACGACCGGCCGCTGTGCGCCGAGACGCCGGCGCACCTGCTGAACGACGACGTCACGCCGGCGAACCGCCTGTTCGTCCGCAACAACGGGGTCCCGCCGGAGCAAGTCGACACGCGGAACTGGACCCTGACCGTCGACGGCGAGTCGGCGGCCCGCGCGAAGACCTACGCGCTGGGCGACCTGAAGCGGCGCTTCGAGAACGTCAGCCGGCAACTCGTCATGGAGTGCGGCGGCAACGGCCGCTCGGAGTACGACCCGCCGGCCTCCGGCAACCAGTGGACCGTCGGCGCGGTGGGGTGTCCGCGCTGGGACGGCCTCCGCCTGCGCGACGTGCTCGAGGACTGCGGCTACCGCGACGACGCCGTGTACGTCGCGTACTACGGCGCCGACACGGCGGCGGGCGGCGAGGGAGTCCCGATCTCAAGGGGCGTGCCGCTCGCCAAGGCCCTGGAAGCCGAGTCGATGATCGCGTGGGGCATGAACGGCGAACCGCTCCACCCGATGAACGGCCATCCGCTCCGCCTCGTCTTCGGCGGCTGGCCGGGGTCCACCTCGGGCAAGTGGCTCACCCGGGTCGCCGTCCGCGACATCGTCCACGACGGACCGAAGATGACCGGCATGTCCTACAGCGTGCCGCGCCAGCCGGTGGCGCCGGGCGCCGAAGTGGCCGAAGAGGACATGCGGATCATCGAGGCGATGCCGGTCAAGTCGCTCATCACGTCTCCGCGGAGCGGCTTCCAGCACCGGCTCGGCGAGGCGCTGCCCCTCCACGGCCATGCCTGGACCGGCGACAACCGGGTCGAACGGCTGGACGTCTCCATCGACTTCGGCCGGACCTGGTCCCGCGCCGATCTGCAGCCGCCGGCGAACCGCCTCGCCTGGCAGAACTGGGACCTGGATCTGGCGTTCCCCGAGGCCGGCTACTACGAGGTTTGGGCCCGGGCCGCCGACGCCAACGGCGAGGTGCAGCCGGTGGTCCTGCCTGGCTGGAACCCGCGGGGCTACCTGAACAACGCCTGCCACCGGATCGCCGTCTATGTGGCGTAGGCGCCAGCGCGTCAGGAACCGGGGTGGGGCCGCTGCAGCGAGCGTCGGTGCGCCGACCTTCTGGCCAGCCCTGCTTGTCACGCTTGCGTCCGCTGGGTGCGCGGGTCTTCCGACCCGCATCGAGCGCGAGGCTGCGAAGCAGCGAGCGCGAGTCGTGCTCCATGCCGGGCTCGGCCTGGTCCTCCTGATGGCCTTGGACACCGCTGCCGTGGCACAGGCACCGCTTACCGACCCCGAGACCGGCCTGGTCCAGGACGCCGCCGGCGTCTGGAAGACGGTGCGCGCTCGCTGCACCGAATGCCACTCCGCCACGTTGCTGCAGCAGAACCGTACGAGCCGCGACGGCTGGATCCGCATCATCCGGCGCATGGAGAAGGACGAGGGTCTCGAGCCGCTCGGTGACCTGGAGAAGCCGATCCTCGACTACCTGGCCGCAGCTTACGGCGTGCAGGTCAAGCCGACCGAACTGAGGCGAAGGCGGGCGCCGCTGCGACAACCGCCGGTCGAAGGGGAAGCCGGCCGGTGAAACCGCGGTGCAAGCGGTCGTCGGCTGCCGCTGGGCGAACGAGCGATGAACATCGACAGGGCGCTCGGAGAGGCCGGCGCTCCGGACGATGACCGCATCCACTGGCCTGACCGACAGCGACGATCGCGTAGACGCGCTCGAAGGGCAGGTGCGGGCGCTGAGGGAGGAGGTAGCGGAGCTGCGGCGCGCGGTCGCGGGAGAGGGTTCCGCGACGGCGGCGCCCCGGGAAGCGGCCGACGCGCCGTCGCCGTCACCCATGGCGGCTCGCCGATCTCAAGGGGCCGACCTGCCAGGTTCCGAGGCGAGTCGCCGGCCGGCGGAGGCCGCCCCGCCGCCCCGACGACCCGCGCGCGCCGCCTGGCGCGACATCGACTTCGAGTCGCTGATCGGCGGCCGCTGGCTGAACCGGATCGGCATTCTCACGCTTCTCATCGCGGCCGCGTTCTTCCTGCGCTACGCGTTCGAGAACGAGTGGATCGGGCCGATGGGGCGCGTCCTGATCGGGCTCGTGAGCGGCCTTGCCCTGGCCGGTTACGGCGAGTGGCTGGCGGCGCGGGGCATGCGCTACTTCGCCGAGGGGATGACGGCGCTCGGCGCCGGCATCGTCTACCTCTCCGGCTATGCCGCTTGGGACTTCTACGCCCTCGTGCCGCAGCCGGCGGCGTTCGCGTTCCTCGCCCTCGTCACCGCGGCCGTCATCGGTCTGTCTGTGCGGCGCGACTCGCAGCGGCTGGCGGCGCTCGCGCTCGCCGGCGGCTACCTGACGCCCGCGCTGCTCAGCACCGGCGCGGACGCCCAGGTCGTGCTCTTCAGCTACCTCGCGCTGCTCAGCGCGAGCCTCCTCGCGTTGGCCCTGCTGCGCGGCTTCCGGGTCCTGGCGCCGGCCGCCCTGGTGGCGACTGCCGTCTACTTCATCGCCTGGTACGTCGAGTTCTACGCCGGCGAGCGACTCCTCTCGACCGCTCTCTTCGGCACGCTCCTCTACGTCATCTACTTCGCCCTGCCCGTCGCCAGGGCGCGCATGGCTCGACTTGCGGCAAGTTCTTCCGACGCCTGGACTTCGAGCCTCCGGGCGGGCAGGCCCCGGCGGCTGCACCCGACCGAGATCGGTGTGCTGGTTCTGTCGCTCGGCCTCTACGTCGTGCTGCTGCAGCAGCTCCTCTACGAGGACCGGCGGTGGTGGCTGACCGGCGCCGTTCTGGCCCTGGCGGCGGTCCACCTTGCCGTGTCCCGGGCGCTCGGGCGCTGGAGCGCCGGAGTAGAGCGAAGAAGCCGCCAACTGCGGGTCCTGTTCGCCGTCCTCGGCGCGTTGCTGGCCACGATCGCTTTCCCCATCCGGCTCGAAGGCGACTGGATCACTCTGGCCTGGACCGCGGAGGCCGTGGCGCTGGCGGTCGCCGGAACACGGCTGCCGTCGATCTGGATGCGCGCCTTCTCCGTCGCGCTCTTCGGCGTCGTCCTGCTGATGACGCCTGCCGCCTTCGGCGGAGAGCGCGAGGTCCTCTTCGTCAACCTGCGCTTCCTGACCCTGGCCGCCGTGGCGGCCAGCCTGGTCGTCGCCGGCCTCTACGCGCGGCGGCGCCTGAAGACCCCGGTCCGAATGGAGGCCCCGGTGTGGACCGCGGCGCTTGGCATCGCCAACCTGGTCGCTCTCGTCGCCGTCTCGGCCGAGATGTGGGACGTTGTCCAGGGGCTCGACGTCGACCTCGACCTCGATCTGGCCGCCCAGGTCGTCCTGTCGGCCGTGTGGCTCCTCTGGGCGGCAGCCCTGATCGCCGCCGGCATCCGCGGCCACGCCCCGGGCCTTCGCTGGCAGGGCCTGGCCCTGCTGCTGGTCGTGGTCGGCAAGACCTTCCTCATCGACCTGTCGTTCCTCGAACAGGGCTACCGGATCCTGTCCTTCCTGATCGTCGGCGTCCTGCTGGTGGCGGTGTCGTTCCTGTACCAGCGAAGTCAACGTGGCGGCGAGAACTCCGAAGCCAGTTAGCACACTTGGCGTTTAGCCCCATGCCCTATACTCAGGCGGCTACCGATCGGCGGGTGCCGAGAGAACGGTGCCGGACGGACTCGCGACGATCCCGTAGCGTCGGGATGTACGGAGAAGGACCGCCTCATGAACTCAGTCCCAACGTCGAAAGGCCTCAAGCGTTGGCCGTTCACTGCTCTGGTGGCCCTCTTCTTGGCCGCCCCGGCTCTCTTGGCGCAGGAACCAAGCACGTCATCGGGCCAGCTAGACCTCACGGTCATTGTCGTGGCAGGGGACCTGACGTTGAAGCCGGTACCCAAGTGGGCTTTCGAGACGCGCTCAAGGAACACGAACGCGACGTACAGCCTGACTACGGGCTTTGATGGTCGGGCTCAACTCGATCTTCCTCCTGGTTCCTACGAGATCACCGCCACCAGACCGCTGACGTTCGAGGGTCAGGAGTTCACCTGGAGTGTCTCCTTCGATGTAGCTGAAGGTAGGGTGACGACTCTGGAGTTGTCCAACGACAACGTCGTTAGCCGGCCGGGCTCTGCACCTGCTGCAGGGGCAGCCGCGAATCTCAGTGAAGGCGAACTCTATCGGAAGATCCAGCACAGCGTGTTCAAGGTGATATCAGAGACTGGACACGGAAGCGGCTTCTTGGTGTATCCGTGGGCCGGCGTCATCTTGACGAACCACCATGTTGTCGCGAACTCGGACTATCTGGCCGTCCTCCTGTCACCCGGAAACAAGCACTCCGCTCATGTACTCGCCTTTGACGAGATCAACGACTTGGCAGTTCTTCAAGTACATCCTCGACTTGTTGAGAGTCTCCTCGCTCCGCCACTCGCGGAGGACGAGCCGGCTGCTGCTCCTGTCGAGGTCGGAGACACGGTCGTTGCCGTCGGAAGTCCACTTGCCACGGAGACGATCTTGACGAGTGGTCTGGTCAGCAAACTGGAAGATGGGGCGATCTACAGCGATGTCAGCATCAACCCGGGAAACTCGGGAGGGCCGCTCTTCAACCTCCGTGGCGAGGTCGTGGGTATCAGTACGTTTGGGCTGAGTAGCGGTGGAGTCTCCCCCGGCTTGGCGGGAATCGTGCGCGTTCACTTGGCCAAAGCCGTGGTGGACCGAGCGCTTGAGTCGCCGCGCCTGAACTCGCCTCCGACTGACCGAAGATTGGCAGTTGCGTCGGAAACGCCGTTTCCAGCCGAAGTTCTCAGAGAACTGGTCGCTTCCGGTTCGTTCACTTCGGCTCGTCAGGCCAGAGTCACGGGCCGGCAGGTCAAGGAGTACCAGGTCGAAGCCGGCAAGTTCGATGTGCAGTTGATCACGCCGGTCCTGACAGCAGCGCTTGAAGTGGCCGAGGAGCGTGAGGCGGCCGGCGGTCGCACGAAGAGGAACAGAAGAAAGCAGGCCAAGGATTACGCCGTAGGCGACCACTTCTACGAGTGGCGGAGATACGCCGGCGACTATCGAGCGGTGGTCACAGTCCAAGCTGTTCCTGAGATTCGACTGACGACCGGTTCGATCTTCGGCGCTGTCGCTGGTGGACTTGCGGGAGTGGCAACGCCACAGAAGTACCGCTTCAAGACTGACTTCGACAGGATGGCCCTTCTTCGCGACGGGGTCGAAGTGGAGCCGATTTGGCCGGGTCGGGTTGCCAATGTTGTGCACGAAGAGGGCTTCGTGAGCATGAAGGACGTGGGCTACTACGGGATCTACGAGTATCCACCCGAGGCGTTCGAGCCGCCCGCGGAACTCACCTTGAAGATCTGGAAGCAGGGTGTGGAGCAGCCGATCATCAAGGTGATTCCACAGCAAAAGCAGTGGCAAGTTTGGGAGGACTTTCGTCTCTACTTCGGCGCGGTCGAGAAACAGGGATCTTCCGGTCGATAGCGCTCGCAGTGCAGCCCTGCTGGCTTGGGATTTGTCGCGTCGAGAGACGACGTGGTCGATAGAATCGGATGATGCGGTTCCCCGAAACGGTCGAACGTCTACTCTGGGAGTACGACCTCGAAGCGCTGAGGGCGGCGCCCGAGTTGCCCGAGGTCGTGATCGAGCGCGTGATGGCACGCGGCGGCTGGGAGCCGATGCGCTGGCTGCTGTCGACATGCAGTCCGGAACGGCGACGGCGTTTCCTGGAGGAACGCGGCTGGAAGGTGCTGCCGCCCCGGGAGCTCAGTTTCTGGGCTTTTGCCAGTTCCGTCTCTGAGGAACGGACGGCCGAGTGGGTGCGAGAGGCGCGCAAGCGCGAAGCCGCGTGGCGGGGATGAGTTCGCTTGACTGGGAGGCTCTGGAGCCGAACGCGCGCGAGGCCTTCGCCGCCGTCTCGCTGGCGTTGGCCGGGGGCGACTTCTACCTGGCGGGGGGAACCGCACTTGCCCTCATGGAGGGGCATCGAGTTTCGGTGGACCTGGATGTCTTCGCCGAGCGGCTGCGGAGCACTGAGGACGTGCTGGGCCGTCTACGCGCCCAGATCCCGGAGTTTTCGGTCACGTCGGTGAGCGCGGGCACGGTCTACGTCGAGATCCTGGGGGTTCAGGTTTCGGTGATCGAGTACAGGTATCCGCTTCTCGGTCCTACCGTGTCCTCTGGTGCTGACGGCCTGGAACTGGCAAGCCGAGACGACATCGCGGCGATGAAGCTCTCGGCGATCGCGAATCGCGGCAGCCGGAAGGACTTCGTCGACCTCTGGATCCTGTTGAGTCGCCATCGGTCTCTGGCGGAGTACCTGGGGATCTACCTGAAGAAGTTCGAAGTACGGGACGCGGGCCACGTCGTTCGCAGTCTCGTTCACTTCGACGACGCGGAACGCGATCCGCCGCTTCGTCTCCTGATCGATCTCGACTGGCAGGAGCTCAAGACCGACTTCCGGTCGCACGTTGAGAGTCTGCTGGAGGATTGCCGAACCGCCAAGCGGGACTGACGCAACGAGCCCGCCGGAGGCTTCGAGGATGCGCCGGCGGACCAGCCTCGCGGGTGATCCTGTTGCGATGTCCGCCACCCCCGGGTCACGGCCTCACGTTGGGCGCCGCTTCAAGGGGCCCGAAGTCCGTGCCGAGCACTCGGTCCGCATGGCGGTAGGCCTGCGCCGCGTGCGGCGCCGCGGAGGCGCCGGGTTCGTTGCGGTCCGGGTTCAGCGAGAACCGCAGGAAGCCGCCCATCGGGCCCGGCCCGAACCGGATCGTGATCGCGGCGTCTTCGCCGGCTTCAGCCTCGCGGTAGTCGTCGCCGTCCCGCACCAGGGCGATCTTGCCGGCGCCGGCGAGCGGGAGGGGCGTCGTCCGGCCGCCGCCACAGACGCGGTTGGCGTCGGCCGTCTCGACCACCGCGCGTTCGAGCAGGTCCGGCCGGTAGTCGAGCGGCTCGCCTTCGGAGATGGCCATGCAGAGCGGAACGAGCGGAAAGTCGCCGAGCGCCAGGGCCAGCGTGGCGATGCCCGCGCCGGGGCGCGGGTTGAGTTCCGTCGGCAGGAACCCTTCCTCGGTCAGGACGCCGTCGATCGAGAAGGCGCCGCGATAGTCGATCCGTTCGCGGAGCGCCGCGCCGACGCGGCGGGCGAGTCGGCGCATGGTCTCGCGGTCGTCCGGCCTCGGGTCGAACCAGGTCGAGCAGCCGACATAGAAGAAGCGGTCGCCCGTCGTGGGACGGAGGACGAGCATCTCGACCGGCCGCAAAGCCGCCACCGCGTCCGGGAACACGATGCCGTGAATGCTCGCCGGGATTCCCTCCAGGAACGGCATGACGCGCACCCGGTCGGCGGACCGGGCGAGAGACGCCGCCGCCTCGCTTCCGTCGTCGCCGGGGCGTACCCAGCGCAGGCCCTCGCCGCCGCCGTTGGGACCGTCGCGGCTGTCCGCCGCCCAGACGGTGCCGTGGCCGCGGTCCACGGCGTCGGCGGCGGCGCGGAGCGCTCCGAGCTCCGCCGGGACGACCCGGGACGGCGCTCGCGGCACGCCGGCCGCGTCCCAGAAGGCGTCGATCACGATCTTGTCTTCGAGGGCGATCCACTCGGGCTGCCGCGGGGCGTAGGCGGCCCGGCCGGCCACCGGCTGGGGCTCGGCGATCGGGTCCGTGTGGAGGGTCCGCGCCGAGCCGTCCGGATCCCAGGCGTCGACCGCGTCCTGCACCGCGGACGGCAGGTCGGCCAGGGCACGGTGGACGGTGCGGTTGTAGTCCAGAGGGTCCGTCCCGCGGAGGTCGAGTACTTCCAGGGCCGCTTCGTCCTCGGTCGGCGGCGCGCCGGTTCCCAGGCTGCCGGCGATCAGGAAGGGCCGCGCCGCGCCCAGGGAGCGGAGTTCGCGCGCCACGCGCCCGAGCACCGGGGCGACGTTGCCGGGCAGCAGCAACTTCCGGCCTTCGAAGACGGGCCGCAGCAGTTGCCTGTAGTACGCGGTGGCTTCTTCCAGAAGCGGTGAAGTCGGCGTGTCGCTCACGGTGAGATGTCCGTGTTGCCGGAGTCCGCCGCCGGGCGCTATCTTCGACGGATCGTGCCCTTCTACCCTATCCGCAGGTGACTCGGCAGCCCGCCAGCGCCGGCCTGTTCGACGACGCCGCGGCGACGAGCGCCGTTTCTGCGGCCGCGCCGCTCGCCGAGCGGATGCGCCCGGCCTCGTTCGACGAGTTCGTCGGCCAGGAGCACATCCTCGCCGAAGACAAGGTCCTGCGCCGGTCCATCGACGCGGACCGGGTGCCGTCGCTCCTGTTCTGGGGACCGCCCGGGTCCGGCAAGACGACCCTCGCGCGGCTGATCGCCACCGTCACGCGCGCCCACTTCGAGCCGGTCAGCGCCGTCTCGGCCGGCGTGGCGGACCTGCGCCGCGCCGTCAAGGGCGCCGGGGATCTCCGCTCCCTCTACGGCCGCCCGACGATCCTGTTCGTCGACGAGATCCACCGCTTCAACAAAGGTCAGCAGGACGTCATCCTGCCGCACGTCGAGGACGGCACGATCACCTTCATCGGCGCGACGACGGAAAATCCGTCCTTCGAGGTCAACGCGCCGCTTCTCTCGCGCTGCCGCGTGTTCACGCTGCACGCCCTGGACGAGGACGCCATGACGGGAATCGTCCGGCGGGCGCTGGAGGACGAAGAGCGGGGTCTCGGCCTGCTGGCCCCGGAACTGGAGGAAGACGCGTTGGCGCACCTCGTCAACATCGCGAACGGCGACGCCCGCGTGGCGCTGAACGCCCTGGAGATGGCCGTCGTCACCGCCGAGCCGGGGGAGGACGGCGTGCGCCGGATCGGCGTCGAGGCGATATCGGACGCTTTGCAGCGACGCACGCCCCAGTACGACAAGGCCGGCGACAGCCACTACGACACGATCTCGGCCTTCATCAAGTCCGTGCGCGGCTCCTCGCCCGACGGCGCCCTCTACTGGCTCGCCCGAATGCTGGAGGCCGGCGAGGACCCGCTGTTCATCGCCCGCCGGCTGGTCATCCTGGCCGCCGAGGACATCGGACTCGCCAACCCGGGGGCCCTGCCGGTCGCCGTCGCGGCCCAGCAGGCCGTCCACTTCATCGGACTGCCCGAGGGCCGCATCCCTCTGGCCGAGGCGACGGTGTACCTGGCGACGTCGGCGAAGAGCAACGCCGCCTACGTGGCGCTGGGCCGCGCGACGGAGGACGTGCGGAACGCGCCTCACGAACCGGTGCCGCTGCACCTGCGTAACGCGGTCACGGGCCTCATGCGCGGCATGGGCTACGGCAAGGGTTACAAGTACGGCCACGACTTCGAGGGCCACTTCGAGAAGCAGGAGTACCTGCCGCCCGGCCTGTCGGGCCGCCGTTACTACGAGCCGTCGGACCAGGGCGCCGAGGCCAGGATCGCCGAACGCCTGCGTAGCTGGTGGGGCGACGACGACTGACCGCACCAGCCGGAGCGGCCGCTGAAGGCGGCTGATCGTTCAGGGAGACCGTTGGAGGATCTGGCCTGGTCTCGGGCCTGGGCAAGCTGTGCAGAATCTGCACAGGTTCGGTGGGGAACGCGCCGGCGAGCCGCCCGCCGGGTCGGGGACTTGTATTCTGCGCCGTGGGCGGAACGCAGCGTATGGCGAAGAGGCAGTCCGACAGCGGCGCGACGACAGGCTACGAAGCCGAACTGTGGGCGATGGCCGACGCGCTCCGCGGCTCGATGGACGCGGCCGAGTACAAGCACGTCGTGCTCGGCCTCATCTTCCTGAAGTACATCTCGGACGCCTTCGAGGAGCGGCACGCAGAGGTACTGGCCGAGTGGGGCGAAGAGGCCGCGGAGGACCGCGACGAGTACACCGCCGAGAACATCTTCTGGGTACCGCGGGAGGCCCGCTGGGAGCGCCTGAAGGCCCGGGCGCGGCAGCCGACCGTCGGCCAGACGGTCGATCGGGCCATGGCCGCGATCGAGCGCGACAACCCGGCGCTCAGGGACGTGCTGCCCAAGGACTACGCGCGTCCCGCTCTGGACAAGGAGCGGCTCGGCCAGCTCATCGACATGGTGGGCAACATCCGCGTCGGCGACGCCGAAGCGCGCTCGCGGGACGTGCTCGGCCGCGTCTACGAGTACTTCCTCTCGCAGTTCGCCAGCGCCGAGGGCAAGAGGGGCGGCGAGTTCTACACGCCGCGCTGCGTCGTCGCGCTGCTCGTCGAGATGCTGGAGCCTTACCGCGGGCGCGTCTACGACCCGTGCTGCGGCTCCTCCGGCATGTTCGTGCAGTCGATCGAGTTCATTCGCGCCCACGCGAGCGGCAACGGCAACGGCGGAAGCGCGCACGGCGACATCTCGATCTACGGCCAGGAGTCGAACTACACGACGTGGCGGCTCGCCAGGATGAACCTCGCCATCCGCGGGATCGGCGGGCAGATCGCCCACGGCGACAGCTTCCACAACGACCGGCACCCGGATCTCAAGGCCGACTTCATCCTCGCCAATCCTCCGTTCAACGTCTCGGACTGGGGCGGCGAGCGGCTGGCCGAAGACAGGCGGTGGCGTTACGGCGTCCCGCCGAAGGGCAACGCGAACTTCGCCTGGGTGCAGCACATGGTCCACCACCTGGCGCCCGGCGGCGTCGCGGGCTTCGTGCTCGCCAACGGCTCGATGTCGTCGCAGCAGTCCGGCGAGGGCGCGATCCGGAAGAACCTGATCGAAGCGGACCTGGTCGACTGCATGGTCGCCCTGCCGGGGCAGCTCTTCTACTCGACCCAGATTCCCGCCTGCCTGTGGTTCCTGGCGCGAGACCGGCAGGGCGGCGCCCCGGACTCGCGGGCCGGCGAGATCCTGTTCATCGACGCCCGCGACCTGGGGCGGATGGTCGACCGCACCCACCGGGAACTGACATCCGAGGACATTGCCGAAATCGCCGCGACCTACCACGCCTGGCGCGGCGGGGAGGGCATCGTCGAGTACGAGGACAAGCCCGGCTTCTGCAAGAGCGCGACGCTCGAAGAGGTCGCCCGGCACGGCCACGTGCTGACGCCGGGGCGCTACGTCGGCATGAAGCCGCGGGAAGACGACGGCGAGCCGTTCGAGGAGAAGATGGCCCGCCTCGCGGCCGATTGGCGCGAGCAGCAAGGCGAGGCGCGGAAGCTGGACGCGGCGATCGAGAAGAACCTGCGGTCGCTGGGGTTCGATATGGGAGCACGATGTCGTGCCGGTCGCTGAGCCCAAGACAGGCCCGCTGCCCATGATTGGCGCCGATACGACCTTCTTCAGGGAGTGTCTGGACCGGCTGGAGAGCTACTGCCGATTTCTGGACCGCGACCGCGAAGATGAAACCGACCGCCGATTCGGGCGGGAGATGTGCATCGAGCGGTTCGAGGTCGCTCTCGAACAGAGCGGCAAGCTGCTGAAGAAGACGTTGCGCCCGTGGTTCCCAAGCAACCGCGCGGTCGACCGACTGACGTTCCGGGACGCGTTCCGGCACGCGGCCAAGCACGGCCTGATCGACATCGAGGCGGCGGAGCGCTGGCTGACCTACCGTGACAGCCTGAACGGCACGGGCGATCCCGACGGCGACGACCCCGTCGTAATGGCGGCCGTCCAGCGGATGCCGGCCTTCGTCGCCGACGCCCGGGCGCTGGCCTCGATCATCGACCAGGCGCCCGATGACTGAACATCTCCACCTGCTTCCGCGCCACCGGGCGCAACTCGAAGCCCTCTTGAGCCAGCATCTCCCCGGCGTGGAGGTGTGGGCCTACGGCAGCCGCGTGAAGGGCCAGAGCCACGACGGCAGCGACCTGGATCTCGTGCTGCGGGGCTCCGGATTGCAGGAGATCGACCTCGATGCGCTCGCCGACTTCAGTCACGCGCTGCACGATTCGACGATTCCGTTCCTGGTCGAGGCCCGGGACTGGGCGCGGCTGCCGGAGCGGTTTCATCGGGAGATCGAGCGGGAGTATGTGGTGGTCAGAGAACCGACCAAGCATCGACCGGAACCCGCGGAGTGGCTGGAACGCACTTGGGGCGATCTGGCGACGCTTGAGTACGGCAAGTCTCTTCGGGGCTACCGAGAAGGCACCGGTACCTGTCGGGTCTTCGGAACCAACGGGCCAATCGGTTGGCATACCGACGCACTTGCCGACGGCCCAGGCGTGGTGATCGGCAGAAAGGGCGCCTATCGCGGAGTTCACTACTCGCCTGAGCCGTTCTTCGTAATTGATACCGCCTTCTACCTGAAGCCCAAGACGGACGATGACTTCGAGATGCGGTGGGCCTACTACGAGCTTCTTTCGCAGGACATCAATGGCCTGGACAGCGGTTCGGCGATTCCGTCAACCAGCAGGGACTCCTTCTACTCGATGCCGGTGCAACTGCCGCCACCCCGCGACCAGCGCGCCATCGCCCACATCCTCGGCACGCTGGACGACAAGATCGAGCTGAACCGACGGATGAACGAGACGCTGGAGGCGATGGTGCGGGCGCTGTTCAAGTCCTGGTTCATCGACTTCGACCCGGTTCGCGCGAAGATCGAGGGTTGGGACACCGGATTGCCGCAAGACATCGCCGCCCTGTTCCCTGATCGGCTCGCGGACTCCGAGATCGGCGAGATACCCGAGGGGTGGGCGGTCGCAGGACTTGCCGAGTTGATTGAAATCAATCCGAGACGAGTGTTACGGCGAGGGGAAGTCGCTCCGTATCTCCCCATGGCGACCATGCCGACTCGCGGACATGTGCCGACTTCGGTTGATCGTCGACCCTTCGGCTCGGGCATGCGCTTCGCGAACGGTGACACGCTGGTGGCTCGCATCACTCCATGTCTGGAGAACGGAAAAACAGCCTACGTCGATTTCTTGAGACAAGGTGAGGTTGGCTGGGGCTCTACGGAGTACATCGTCTTGAAGCCGAAACCGCCTCTTCCTGACCAGTTCGCCTACTGTCTTGCGCGCAGTGCAGCGTTCCGGGAGTTCGCGATCCGGAACATGAGCGGTACGAGCGGGCGTCAGCGGGTATCGGCAGCCGCGGTGAGCGGGCTCCTGACGGTCTCTCCTCCGGTGCGGCTCGTGGCCGTGTTAGGAGAGGTCATTGAGCCACTCTTCAAGCGAGCCAGTAGGGCTGCTCGTGAGTCGCGCCTGCTCTCGGCTCTCCGCGACACCCTCCTCCCCAAGCTCATCTCGGGCGAGATCCGCGTGCCGGACGCGGAATCGCTCGCCTCAGCGGCCCTTTCGGTGCAATGAGCGAGAAGATGAGCCAGGCGACAGACCACGGCGAGGCAGTGCCGGGCGGCGGGCTCGTCGTCTACGAGGCCGCGGAGGGCGGGCTCGAACGGGCCGCAACTACCGAGAATTCCTCGGTGGTTCGATCCGAGGCCGCGGGTTCGACGCTGGGTTCTCGGGCGACGAGTCGGAGCAGGCGGCAACTGCGAAGGATCTCTTCGTAGTTCGATCCGAGAGAGTCCTTGGGTTCGACGTGCGGTGACCCACTACAACCTCGACGCGATCATCTCGGTCGGCTACCGGGTGAGCTCGAGGCGTGCGGTCCGCTTCCGCCAGTCGGCGACCCGCACGCTCCGGGAGCACTTGGTGAGCGGCTACACCCTCAACCAGCGACGGCTGGCCGAGCGCGGACTGCGGGAGGCCCGAGAGACGCTCGACCTGCTTGCCCGGACCCTGCGCGGCCGGGTGCTGACCTTGGAGGTGGACGAGGTGACATACTGACTTCGCTCGAGGTGAGCTGCAACCGGAGGCGACATGGACCATACCTACTTCGTGGAGATCTCCTGGGACGAGGAGGCAGGCGTGTGGCACGTGTCGGATACGGACTTCCCCGGCTTGGTCGCCGAGGCGGCATCGGAACGCGACTTGGTGGAGAAGATCCGAGCACTCCTGCCGGAACTGTACGATCTCAACCGGAGTTTCTTCGATGATCGGCGCTGAAGCGACTCCGATGCAGATGACGGCGAACAGGCTGGAGGCGATCCCGTGAAGGCGCCAGTACCACCCCGCGTCACGTGGCTGAAGGTGAGGAACTACAGGGCGCTGCGAGATGTGACGCTCTCGAACCTGACTCCGCTGACCGTGCTGCTGGGCCCGAACGGGAGCGGCAAGTCAACGGTCTTCGATGTCTTCGCCTTCCTGTCGGAGTGCTTCTCGGAGGGCATTCGCCGGCCGTGGGACCGACGTGGTCGGTTCCGTGAGCTAAGGAGTCGAGACCGCGGCGGTCCGATCATGATCGAGTTGAAGTACCGCGAGCGTCCCAAGACTCCGCTCATCACGTACCACCTGGAAATCGACGAGGAAAGGGGCCGTCCCGTCGTTACCCACGAGTGGTTGCGGTGGACACGCGGAAGCGGTGCCGGGCGGCCGTTCAACTTCATGGAGTACCGGCTCGGAGAAGGCGTAGTCATCACCGGGGAGGCGCCGGAGAGAAACGACAAACGGGTGCCCCGCAGCCTCGCGGGGCCCGATGTGCTGGCTGTCAGCACTCTCGGCATGCTGGCCGAGAATCCGCGGGTGATCGCACTTCGCGACTTCGTGACGAGTTGGCATCTCTCCTACCTTTCTGCAGATGCCGCCAGAGGCAACCCGGAGGCGGGCGGGGAGGAGAGGCTGTCGCCGACGGGTGACAACTTGGCGAACGTTGTGCAGCACCTGAAGGAGGAGCATCCGGATCGCCTGGAGGAGGTGTTCGGGATCTTGCGTCGTCGCGTGCCCCGGATCGAAGAGGTCCAGGCCGAGAGCATGGCGGATGGACGACTCCTGCTTCGGCTCAAGGATGCGCCATTCGCAACGCCGGTGCTGTCTCGGTTCGCCTCTGACGGCACCCTGAAGATGTTGGCGTACCTGACGCTTCTCTACGATCCCGACCCGCCCAGACTGATCGGCATCGAAGAGCCGGAGAACTTCCTTCACCCTCGCCTCCTGCCGGAACTGGGCGAAGAGTGCCGCGCCGCTTCGGCTCGCACACAGTTGCTGATCACGACCCACTCGCCGTTCTTTCTGGACGCCCTGAGACCTCAGGAAGTGCGGGTGCTCTGGCGGGACGGAGACGGCTACACGCGTACCGAGTTGCTCTCGAAGATCAGGGGTGTCACGGAGTTCGTGAGGGAGGGCGCGAGACTCGGCGATCTCTGGATGGAAGGACACTTCGGCGTCGGGGACCCGTTGGTCAACGAGGGCGCCGCGGTCGGCGGGAGAAGCAGGTGACGGAGACGAGCGTGCGTCACTTCGAGTTTCTGGTCGAGGAACCGTCGATGGAAGCGTTCCTCCGTGTGCTGCTTCCACGTCTGCTGCCGCACGACCGTACGTTCCACGTTCACGCTTTCGGAGGCAAGCCTGATCTTCGGCGCAAGCTCGACGAACGCTTGCGCGGCTACTCAAAGTGGCTGCCGACGGACTGGCGAGTTGTCGTGATGGTGGACCGCGACGAGGACGATTGCCTGGTCCTCAAGGCAGAGATGGAAGCAGCGGCGGCAGCCGCGGGCCTCCGTACTCGAAGCGCGGTGTCGGCAGCGTCTTGGCAGGTGGCGAACCGCGTCGTGGTTGAGGAACTGGAGGCGTGGTTCTTCGGCGACTGGCGGGCGGTTCGCGGTGCGTACCCGCGTGTAGCGGCAAGTACGCCGAAACAGAGGCGCTATCGCGACCCGGACTTGATCGTGGGTACCTGGGAGGCATTCGAGCGTATTCTGAGAGGGCATGGCTACTTCGTCACTGGCTTGCGCAAGACGGAGGCGGCGCGTGCCGTTGCCGCTTACATGGAGCCCTCGGTCAATCGGTCGCATAGTTTTTGCGTCTTCAGAGATCTGATTCTGGAGGCTGTGGCCTGACCGAGCCGCTTGTCCGGGTGGAATCGTTGGGCGCATGAGCGGCTCGGTCTTCACCGAATCCGAGGTGGAAGACGCCGCGCTTGAGTGGCTCGGCACCCTCGGCTGGGCGGTCCTCCACGGTCCCGACATCGCGCCGGGCGCCGCGGACGCCGAGCGGGCGGGCTACGGCGCGACGGTGCTGGAACGCCGGTTGCGCGACGCCCTCGACAGGCTGAATCCGGGCCTGCCCGCCGACGCCCTGGACGACGTGTTCCGCAAGCTGACCCGCCCCGAAGGCGCTTCGCTCAAGACCCGCAACCGTGCCTTCCATCGCATGCTGGTGGACGGCGTGACCGTCGAGTACCGCTCCGCCAGCGGTGCGCTCCGCGGCGCCCAGGTCGCGGTCGTCGACTTCGAGGACCCCATCCAGAACGACTGGCTCGCCGTCAACCAGTTCACCGTCGTCGAGGGCGAGCACGAGCGGCGGCCGGACATCGTGCTGTTCGTCAACGGCCTTCCGCTCGGCCTGATCGAACTGAAGAACCCGGCGGACGAGAAGGCCACGGTGTGGACGGCCTGGCAGCAGATCCAGACCTACAAGGCCGAACTCTCCGACCTGTTCACGTTCAACGCGGCGCTCATCGCGTCGGACGGGGTCGACGCGCGGGTGGGAACGCTCACCGCGGGGCGGGAGTGGTTCAAGCCTTGGCGCACGATCGACGGCGAGACGCTCGCCGGCCCGCATCTGCCCCAGTTGCAGGTGATGCTGGAGGGCGTGTGCGAGCGGCAGCGGTTCATGACGCTGGTCCGCGACTTCATCGTCTTCGAGGACGACGGCGGCAAGCTGGCCAAGAAGATGGCCGGCTACCACCAGTTCCACGCCGTCGGAACGGCGGTCGGCGAGACGCTGCGCGCGACCCGGCTGCAGCGGAGAGGCTTCGAGCTGCACGAAACGAGCGGCGGCTACGAGTCCGGCCGACAGCCCGGCGGCGAACCGGGCGACCGGCGCATCGGCGTCGTCTGGCACACCCAAGGATCGGGCAAGAGCCTGACGATGGCGTTCTACGCCGGCCGGATCGTCCGCGAGCCGGCGATGGAGAACCCCACGATCGTCGTGCTGACGGACCGCAACGACCTCGACGACCAGCTCTTCGGCACCTTCTCGCGCTGCCGGGACCTGCTGCGCCAGCCCCCTGTTCAGGCCGCCAGCCGCGCCGACCTGCGGGCCAAACTGGCCGTCGAGTCGGGCGGCGTCGTCTTCACCACGATCCAGAAGTTCTTCCCCGAAGAGAAGGGCGACCGGCATCCTCTGTTGTCGGTGCGCCGGAACGTCGTCGTCATCGCCGACGAGGCGCACCGCAGCCAGTACGACTTCATCGACGGCTTCGCCCGCCACATGCGCGACGCGCTCCCGAACGCCTCGTTCATCGGCTTCACCGGCACGCCCATCGAGCTGGAGGACGCCAACACGCGCGCGGTGTTCGGCGACTACATCAGCGTCTACGACATCGAGCGCTCCGTCGAGGACCGCGCCACGGTGCCGATCTTCTACGAGAGCCGGCTGGCCAAGCTGGCGCTGGACGAGGCCGAGCGCCCGAAGATCGATCCCGACTTCGAGGAGGCGACCGAAGGCGAGGAAGTGGACCGCAAGGAGAAGCTGAAGACGAAGTGGGCGCAGCTCGAAGCGGTCGTCGGCGCCGGACCGCGGCTCGGGCTCATTGCGGAAGACATCGTCTCGCACTTCGACCGGCGCCTCGAAGCCCTGGACGGCAAGGCGATGGTCGTCTGCATGAGCCGCCGCATCTGCATCGACCTCTACCGTGAGTTGACTCGCCTGCGCCCGGACTGGCGCGACGAGGACGACGGCCAGGGCCGGATCAAGGTCGTGATGACCGGCAGCGCGTCGGATCCTCCGGGCTGGCAGCCGCACATCCGCAACAAGCCGCGCCGCGAGATGCTGGCGAAGCGGTTCCGCGACCCCGGCGACCCGCTGCAGGTCGTCCTCGTGCGGGACATGTGGCTGACCGGTTTCGACGCGCCGAGCCTCCACACCATGTACGTCGACAAGCCGATGCGCGGCCACGGGCTGATGCAGGCGATCGCGCGCGTTAACCGGGTCTTCCGGGACAAGCCGGGCGGCTTGGTCGTGGACTACCTCGGCCTAGCGCACGAACTGAAGCGCGCTCTCGCGACCTACACCGAGAACGGCGGCACGGGCAGGACGACCGTCGACCAGTCCGAAGCGGTGGCCGTGATGCTGGAGAAGCACGAAGTGTGCTGCGGCCTGTTCCACGGCTTCGACTTCTCCCGCTGGGTCGCGGGAACGCCGTCCGAACGGGTGAGCCTGCTGCCGGGCGCGCAGGAACACGTCCTCGCGCAGGAAGACGGCAAGGAACGCTGCCTGTCGGCGGTGCGGGAGCTCTCGCAGGCCTTCGCGCTCGCCGTCCCGCACGAGGAGGCGCTGCGGATCCGCGACGACGTGGCGTTCTTCCAGGCCGTCCGGTCCGTGCTGGCCAAGCGGGCCGAAGGGGAGGCGCGTCCCGAGGAAGAACTGGACTACGCCATCCGGCAGATCGTCTCGCGGTCGGTGGCGTCGGAGGGAGTCGTCGACATCTTCGCCGCGGCCGGCCTGGAAAAGCCGGACATCTCGATCCTGTCCGAGGAGTTCCTGGCCGAAGTCCAGGGCATGAAGCAGCGCAACCTGGCCGTCGAACTGCTGCAGAAGCTGCTCAAGGGCGAGCTTGCCGTCCGCAAGCGCAAGAACGTCGTCCAGGCGCGGTCATTCGCCGAGATGCTCGCCGAGACCGTCCGCCGCTACGCGAACCGCGCCATCGAGGCCGCGCAGGTCATCGAGGAACTCATCCAGCTCGCCCGCGACATGCGCCGGGCGAACGCCCGCGGCGAGAAGCTGGGGCTGTCGGACGACGAACTCGCCTTCTACGACGCCCTCGAAACGAACGACAGCGCCGTGCAGGTCCTCGGCGACGAGACGCTGCGGGACATCGCCCGTGAACTGGTTGAGACCGTGCGCAACAACGTCAGGATCGACTGGACGATCCGCGAGAACGTCCGCGCCAACCTGAGGCGGCTGGTCAGGCGGGTGCTGCGCAAGCACGGGTATCCGCCCGACAAGCAGGAGCAGGCGACGCGGACGGTCCTGGAGCAGGCGGAAGCCCTGTCGGCTGGCTGGGCTGCCGCGGGCTCTTCCGGTTCGCCTTCCTCAGACTGAACCCGGCGGCACCTGTACTTCGACCACTTTCCGATGATGTGCGAGTTTGAGTGAGGCGGAGTGGCTGTTCGCCATCGTCCAGCCAGGCCGGGAGCCTCCCCCTCGGGGCCCCGGACTGGCGGGTGCCGCCACCCGCCGCCGCGTCACCGAATCACCAGCACCCGCGCCTGCGGCGGATGCAGCCACTCGATGCCGCGGTCGGTGATCAACGCGTTCTCCTCGACGTTGATCGGTATCTTGTTGCCGTCCCACTCCTCGGCCGGCATGAAGACGATGTACTCGAGCGAGATGATCGAGTTGGGGCGGACGACGTACTTCGTGCGTTCCGGGTAGATCTCGAACAGGCTCGCGGCCATCTCGTGGCCGATGTTGCCGGCCCCGTGCATGCCGACGTTGACCTCGATGCCGGGGACGTCCTGGGCGGCCACTTCCAGCTCGGTGTAGACGTAGCCGGCGTCCCGGATGATCTGCTTCAGTTCGTCGAGCTGCTCGCGGCCGGTGCGGCCCGAGCGGACGTGCTTGCGGATGATCTCCTGCACCTTCTTCGATTCGGCGAACGTGTTCAGCACGCCGGCCGGCGGCTCGGTCTCGCCTTCGCGCAGGACGTAGGCGAAACGCTTGATGTCGGTCGAGAAGTGGTTCCGGCCGGTGCCCCAGTCGATCTGCAGGACATCGCCGCGCTGGATCACACGCTCGGTGCCGCCGATCTCGCCGCCGTCCGGGAGGTGGGTGTAGACGGTGGGAAACCAGCCGCGCAGCAGGTCGTGGTCGTGCAGCTTCTGCTCCAGCCAGCGGGCGACGTCGTTGTGCGTCGTCTTGCCCGGGGTGATGACCTCGTTGGACAGCGCTCGCTCCAGCAGCCGCCGCGTGAGGTCGCCGACCTTCGCGAACTCGACGATCTCGCCGGCGACCCGCTCTCCGCGAAAGTCGGCGATCAGGTGCTGGGCGGAGGTGAAGCGGGCCGCGTACTTCTCGCCGAGCTCGCTCGTGAGGAACTTGAAGTCCGTGTGCGTGAGTCCGTCCGCTACGTGGAGGCCTTCGGCGTTGTAGGGAACCGCGAGGTAGTTGAGACCGATGGTCCGGGGATCGCGCTCCTCGACGATCGACCGCAGCTCTTCGAACCGCCCGAACCGGTCGTAGGCGCCGCATTCCGCGGCCAGATCGTTCTCGCGGCCGAGTTGGATCCGTTCGATGCGGTCGCCGCCGCGGTCGATGAAGATGAAGAAGCTCTGGCCGTTGACGGTCGAGATGCCGAAGTCGCGGGTCATCGGCTGGGTGCCGCGGCCCCGATCGGTCACGATCCACATGTCGATGCCGTTGCGCCGCATGGCGCCCGGCAGCACGTAGTCGAACTTGTCGTGCCGGATCATGCAGGAGGCTTCCCACCTCGAACGCACGTCGTCGGGTTCGGTGCTCGAAGCCGGCGCGGCGACTGCGACGGTCGTCAGGGCCGCGGCGAGAACGGTTGGCAGCACACGTTTCATCTTGTTCTCCTGGACTGGGTGCGCGGGTCTTCCGACCCGCTGCCGCCGGAGGCGGCCGGAAGGACTTGTGCCGGTCCTCAGGCCGCTGCCGCCCCTGGCGGTCAGGTTTCGTGCAAGCTGAATCGAATCACTATAGCCCCGCCGCCGGCCGGCCGAGAGGGCGATAGCGTCGGGCGCCGGCCGGTACGGCCGGTGCGTCCCATCCGCACAACCTGGAGAGACCGAATGACATCCGACCCACGCCGCCTCCTGCTGCCGTTCCTCGTGCTCGCCGTCCCCGCCTGCGCGGCGCCGGACGGCGACGGCGCCGCGAACGGGGCCATTCCAGGCGCCGCCGTCACCCGCACGGAAGACCGGCCCGCCTGCCTCGACGCCACGCCGCTCCGCCAGGCGCTGTTCGGCGACCTGCACGTCCACACCAGCTTCTCGTTCGACGCCGCGGCCAACAGCACCGGCGCGACGCCGGCGGACGCCTACCGCTTCGCGAAGGGCGAGTCGATCCCGTTCTGGCCCATCGGCGCGGACGGCGCGCCCGAGGGCAGCATCGCGATCGACCGGCCGCTCGACTTCGTGGCGGTCACCGACCACGGCGAGTTTCTGGGCGAACGCCGCCTGTGCCGGGATCCGGAGTCGCCGCGTTACGGCTCGGAGTTCTGCACGACGTTCCGCTCGGACCAGCGCGTGGGAATGCAGATGCTCGGCGCCGTCATCACGACCGAGACGCCGAGCAGGACCGAGGAACTGTGCGGCGAGGACGGGTCGCTCTGCCGCGATTGGGCAATGAGCCCGTGGCAGGAGATCATCGAAGCGGCCGAGGATGCCTACGACCGGACAGGCGCGTGCAGTTTCACCACCTTCGTGGGCTACGAGTACACCGGCACGCCGGGGATCTCGAATTACCATCGAAACGTCGTCTTCCGGAGCGCGGACGTGCCGGAGCTGCCGGTTTCCTACATCGACGCGCCGACGGACAGCCTGCTCTGGGAGCGGCTCGATGAAGTCTGCGGCGACGGGTCGGCGCGGCCCGGTTGCGACTACCTGACGATCCCGCACAACAGCAATCTCGCGAACGGCCGGATGGCGCCGTACCGGGGACTGGACGGAACGCTCGAAGCGCGCCGCGCCTACGCGGAGAAGCGGCTGGAGCGCGAGCCGATCGTCGAGATCTTCCAGCACAAGGGCGGCTCCGAGTGCATCAACGGCCTGGCCTCCGTGTTCGCCGAACCGGACGAACTGTGCGACGTGGAGGCGGTGCGGGTGCTGGGTCGCGAAGAGACGGTCCAGTCCCTCCTCCAGGGCGAACTCACCGAGATCACCGGGGAGTGCCCGGAGGGTGAGAACGGCAACCAGGGCATGCTCGGCGCCGGCTGCGTCGACCGGACCGACTTTGTTCGCTCCGCGCTCGTCGTCGGCCTGGAGGAGGAGATGGAGACCGGCCTCAATCCGGTCAAGCTCGGCATCGTCGCGTCCACGGACACGCACACGGCGACGCCGGGAGCCGTGGCGGAAGAGGACTGGCGCGGCGCGGTTTCCCTGGAGGCGACGCCGGCGGAGCGCCTTCAGCCCGGTCTCCTGACCAGCGGCATCGACGGCAACCCCGGCGGCCTGGCCGGCGTCTGGGCGGTCGAGAACTCCCGCGACGCGATCTTCGAGGCGATGGAGCGGCGCGAAGTGTTCGGCACCTCGGGTCCGCGGATCCGCCCGCGGTTCTTCGGCGGCTGGGGCTACGCCGGGAACCTGTGCGACCGGACCGATCTGCTCGATCAGGCCTACGCCGGCGGCGTGCCGATGGGCGCCGACCTGCCGGCGTCCGCCGACGGCGCCGCGCCGACCTTCCTCGCCTTCGCCGCCCGGGACCCGGCGGACGGCGCCGGACTCCTGCAGCAGCTCCAGCTCGTCAAGGGCTGGGTCGACGCCGACGGCACGGGCCGCACCCAGGTCGTCCCGATCGCCGGATCGCCCGACAACGGAGCGAGCGTCGATCCGTTGACGGGCGAGCGGAGCGGCCAAGGCCACGACAGCCTCTGCGCCGTCTACCGCGACGAGGAGTTCGATGCCGGTCAGCACGCCTACTACTATCTGCGGGTGGTGGAGAACCCCAGCCTGCGCTGGAGCTGGTACGACTGCCAGCGCCTCGCCGAGGAAGACCGGCCCGCCGTGTGCTCGGACGGGTCCTACCTCGAGACGATCCAGGAGATGGCCTGGACCTCGCCGATCTGGTACCGGCCGGAGTAGGAACGACGTGGCGGAAACCTCACGGAGGGCGTCGCTTCCGGGACCGGGTGCGCGGGTCTGCCATCCGTGCGCCCGAATGACGGACGCACGGACTGGGTCACGGGTGGCGCGGTTCGCGCCACCCGGGTTCCGACCCGCATCCGGCGCGAAGCGCCGGTCTGAAAGACAACCAACCCATTGGGCGAGCAGCTTCGTCGCGTCACGGATCGCGGTCACCGCGGTTCTCCTCGCCGCCTGCGCCGACGCCGGCGGGAACCCGCCGCCGGCCGCCAGCCAGGAACCGACGCTCGGCGAGAGCCTGGTCGCCCGCGGCCAGGAACACGAACTCGACACCGTCCGCGTGCCGCCGCCGGGCGACTTCATCGAGCACGAAGCCGCCGGCTTCGCCAAGGTCCTGTGCTCCGCCGTCTTCCTGACCGGACTCGACTTCGAGGGCGCCCAGACCTGGATCGGCGGGTTCACTTCCCGCCACCGCTACCGCGACCGGCTGCCGGGTCGTCAACTCGACCGTGAGAACCGGCGCGTGCACATCACGACCGACACGGGCGTCACCCGCACCGCGGTGCTCCACGGCGATCAGGGCTGCGTCGCCCTGCCCAGCGGGGAAGACGCCCCGTTCTACGAGACCGTTCCCGTCACCAGCACCCTCGACGAGAGCGCCCCCTGGCCGATGGGCGACGCGCTGCCCGACGAGCCGCTGCCCGACGACATCGACGCGGCGAAGCTCGCCGCGGCGGTGGACGCCGCCTTCGACCCGGACGCGATGACCCTCGCCTTCGTCGTCCTCCACCGCGGCCGCCTGATCGCCGAGCGCTACCGCGAGGGGATCGACAAGGACACGCCGCTCGAGAGCTGGTCGATGAACAAGAGCCTGTCGGCCACGCTGATGGGCGTCCTGATCGAGCAGGGCGCCTACGCGCTCGACCAGTTGGCGCCGGTCGACTCCTGGCACGAGGACCCGGACGACGTTCGCGGCACGATCCGCATCCAGGACATCCTCCGCATGTCGAGCGGCCTGCGCTGCGTGAACGCCGGCGACCCGGAGTACGACGAGGCCGCGATGGGCTATCCGGACCACCTCTATCTCTACACCGGCACGGTGAACTCCCACCTCTGGGCCACCGAACGGCCGCCGCAATGGCCGCCGAACACGATCGGCCGCTACCGGAACTGCGACCCGATCCTGACCAACCACCTGGTGCGTCTGGCCGTCGAGGGCCGCGGCGACAACTACCACCGGTTCCCCCAGAAGCACCTCTTCGACCGGATCGGCGTCCGGCGCTTCGTCGCCGAGGCGGACCCCTACGGCAACTTCCTGCTGAACGGCTACGGCTTCGGGTCCGGCCGCACCTGGGCGCGTCTCGGCCAGCTCTACCTGGACGACGGCATCGCGCCCACGGGCGAGCGCGTGCTCCCCGAGAGCTTCGTCGAGTTCGTCAGCACCCCGGCGCCGGCCTGGGTCGCCGACGGCCGGCCGATCTACGGCGGCTTCTTCTGGATCAACAACCCGCCGCGCGGCGGCGGCAAGCGCTACCCGTCACTGCCGAACAGCGCGTTCAGCATGCAGGGCGCCGGCGGCCAGAGCACGATCGTCGTGCCGTCGCACGAGATGGTGGTGGTGCGGCTCGGGCTCTACGAGGGGTCGTTCGGCGGGCATGCCGATGCGTCGCTGCAGAGCGCACTGGCTCTGCTGGTCGAGGCGATTCCGGTGGCGCGCTGAGCGTCCGCGGCGACTGCCTGCTCGAGTAGGTCAGACTTCGTCGCAAGATCGCGGTGGCCGCTTTGAATGGCGCCGATCAGATCGCCAGCCAGTTCGGCACAAGTCGGCGTTGCCGGCGGCCGCTTGACTGAGCGTGCGGGTATGCGCTGGATCGTAGTACGATTCGCTGCTAGTGTGATCTAGCTAGACTAGCTAGGAGGAAGCAAGATGCTCGTCAACATGCACGCCGCCAAGTCACAATTGTCGAAGCTCATCGTCGCCGCCGAAGCGGGCGACGACGTGATCATCGCCCGCAGGGGCAAGCCCGCGGTGAGGCTGGTTCCGGTGACGTCGAAGACGTTCCGTTTCGGCAGTTTGGCGCATCTCGTCAAGACCGTGCCTCACTTCGATGAAGCGATGGACGAGACCGAACTGGCTCTCTGGGAGGGAACGTCCTGAGTTCGGTCCTGCTGGACACTCACGCGTGGATCTGGAGCCTCATGGCGCCGGACCGTCTCGCCGGCGCTGCGGAGGCCGCCGTGCTCGATGCCGACGTGGTCTATGTCAGCCCGATCAGCGTCTACGAGGTGACGAGAAAGGTGCGACTGGGCAAATGGCAGGAAATGGCGCCGCACGTCGACGCCTTGGTGACCGAGACCGAGACCCTGGCTGCTCCCTTCACTCGGGCCATCGCAGCTCGGGCCGGAATGCTCGGCTGGGCGCATCGCGATCCGTTCGATCGTTTCATCGCCTCCTCCTCGATCGAACTGGGCTGCCCGCTGATCTCCAAGGACGCAGAGTTCGACGCACTCGAAGGGACGTCGGGCTGGCGGGGGCGGATCTGGTCCTGACCGCCGAGTCGGCGCCGCTGTCGATGAGCGGCGCACTCAGTGGTGCTACGCGTCGGGTTCTTCAGTGATCAGGATGTTGCCCAGCGCGCCTGCGTCGAGTTCCCCGTCGCCGGCCGGGAACTCGTTCACCTGCAGCATGTAGGTGAGGATGTCGAGGTAGGTTTCCCGCGGCAGGCTGGCCGGATTGTCGGTCGGCATGGTGGTCCGGATCGCCTCATACAGTTCGTGCAGCGTTTTGTCTCCCCACAGGAACTGGAAGCTGACGCCGACGAGGCCGGGGGAGTTGCTGCCGCCGCCGAGATCTTCGCCGTGGCAGGTGGCGCAGTTCTGGACATACGGCCTGGTGCCTCGCTCCGCCTGCTCGACGGTGTAGACGCCGTCCCAGACGGTGAGGGAGGCGCCGGCCGTCGCCGCTGCTCCGCCGCGGTCCGCCGCCGTGGTGCGGGTTCGTTCGGCCGTCGCCTGCAAGTCGGCGGGCAGCGCGAAGACGTGGATCGAGTTGCCGTTGGTCGGGCGCCGCACGTGGGGGATGAGGTCCCGCGGCACCATCGTGGCCCAACTGGCGCCGCCCGTGCCCACAGGAATCGCCACGTACTGGCGGCCCCCGGCGAGATAGGTCACCGGGAAGCCCTGGGCCGATGTGGGCAGCCGGGTCTGCCAGAGGATGCGGCCGGTCCGCGCCTCGTAGGCGTACACGTAGCGGTCGTAGTCGCCGGCGAAGACGACGCCGCCGCCGGTCGCCAGCGCGGCGGTGTTCATCGGCGACAGGGTCCGGTGCCGCCACATGATGTCGCCCTCCCTGACGTCGATCACCATCAGCTCGCCGAGGTTGCCTCCCGAGTAGGGATGCAGCGTGTTGATGCGGCGTACCGGGCCGGCGCCGCCGCCGCCGAGGACGCGCTCGACGGGGCCGAAGGTGGCGAGTTCGCAGTTCATCGTCATCGGGATGTAGAGGGCGCCCGTGTTCGGGTCGTAGGACATGGCGCGCCAGCTCTTGAACCCGGATGTGCTCGGGCACATGTTGATCTCGACGCCGATCTCCGGGATCAGTTCCGGGCGGTAGGTCACCTCGCCCGTCTCGCGGTCGACGTCGACGAGGTTCTGGTAGCCGACATCGATCGCGTCCAGGAACTCACCCGTCTCCCGGTCTAGCTCCCACAGGATGCCGAGCTTGCCCATCTTGTAGAGCTTCTTCCGGCCCTCGACATCGATGAGGAGCGTCTCGAAGACTTCGTCCATGTCGTGGGTCTCGCCGGGCAGGTACTGGTAGTACCAGAGCAGCTCGCCGGTGTCGGGGTCGAGCGCAAGGCTGGAGTTCGTGTACAGCGCGTCGCCGTCCGTGCCGCGGACGGAGCGGGCCCACGGCTTGGCCTGGGAGGTGGCCCAGTAGACGATCCTGAGTTCCGGGTCGTAGCTGCCGGCGATCCAGGCGTCGCTGCCGGCACGGAAGCGGAGCGGCAGGTCGCCCCAGGTATCGCCGCCCGGCTCGCCGGGGCGCGCCACGGTCGAGGTGCGCCAGATCTCCTCGCCGGTGTCCGGATCGTGGCCGGTGATGAAGCAGACGTCGTCCTTGTAGCGGCCGCAGCCGGTGATGCCGGTGACCAGCTTGCCGTCGGCAACGATCGGGCCGGCGGTGTAGCGGTAGCCGAGAGCCGGGTCGGCGGTCCGCGTCTCCCAGATCGGCTTCCCGTCGCGGGCGTCCAGCGCGAAGATCGTCGCCCAAGGGCTGGCGCCGAAGATGCGGTCGCCGAAGATCGCGATGTTCTTCTGCACGCCGCGGCCGAAGGCGCCCGATCCGTCGCCCACGGGTTCCGGCCGATACTCCCAGAGCAGATCCCCGGTGGCGGCGTCCAAGGCCTGGACCACCGCGCCGGGGTTGGGCAGGTACATGACGCCGTTGTGGATCAGCGGCGCGGCCTCCTGCGGGGCGGTCTCCTGAGCGGCCGTTTCCTGGGCGGCCGGGCCGGCGCTCAGGAACGACATCGCGGCCAGCGAGCAGGCGAGGCGCGTCAACGACTTCATGCGGAACGCGCGATGCTACTTCACCGCCGAAGCCCGCATCGCATCGGGGATCGCCGAACCGGTGGCGAAGCTCCTCAGCCCTTGAGGCGCTTGAAGACCCAGATCGCGCTCACGGCAGCTACGCCGGCGTAGAGAAAGATGCCGAGCCCGCCAAGCGTTCCGGTGAGCCCTTCTCCGATGTACGGGATGTGCGTAAGCACTCCGTGAGCGTGCGACGCGTGCCCATGCTCGTCCATGGCGTTGCTCCACCCGGGTTCCCGCCGGCTTGCGACGCCGACCGCGATGGCCAATACCAGGAATCCGGTCGCGTCCTCGACATCGACCTTCACCGCGGCGTACGCGATGCCGACGACGATCAGAAGGAGCGTGTCCATCGGCACCACTTCGGGTGCGAAGCCCCTCAGGAGCGCGAGTATCGCGGCCAAGGCCACGAGGATTCTGCCAGCCGTGTCTCTGCTACTAGGCATGTCATCTCTCCCAGGGTCCGCTCTCGCCTGATCGCGAGAAACTCATGGAGAGATTACACCTTTGCTCGGTGTACTCGTGCTCGCCGCGGGCCACCTTCGTCCAGCCCGGTCCGCGGCCGTTCCGCGCGCGATGGCGTCGCGACAGCCTTGCTAGAGTCCCGGCCTTGGTTCCCGGTGCAGGAAACGGAGGCGATGCAGTGAAGAGTGCTCGCGCGCTCGGAGGCGGGTCGGCGGTGACGGTCCTTGCGCTGAGCATCGGATTCGGCGCCGTACTCCAGGCCCAGGACGCGGCATCGACCTTCGTGCCGGTTACGGACGAGATGCTCCGGAATCCGCCGGCGTCGGAGTGGCTCATGTTCCGGCGCACGTTCGACAGTTGGGGGTACAGCCCGCTCGACCGGGTCGACCGCGAGAATGTCCACCGGTTGAGCCTGGTCTGGTCGCGGGAGATCGAGGTCGGCACCTCCGAGATCACGCCCTTGGCCTACGACGGCGTCCTCTACATCCCCTCCTTCGAGGACACGATCGAGGCGTTCGACTCGACCACCGGCGCGTTCATCTGGCGCTACACGCGGGAGCAGCCCGAGGACCTCTACGCGCAGGTCGGCTTCAACGCGAAGAACAACCGGAACATCGCGATCTACGACCGCCTGATCCTGAACAACAGCGACGACAACCACGCCTTCGCCCTCGACGCCGAGACCGGCGAGCTGGTCTGGGAGACGCGGATCCTGGACTGGCAGGTGAATCCCGCCACCCACAGCTCGGGCCCGATCGTCGCGGACGGCCGCGTCGTCTCGGGAAGGAGCTGCCGCCCCTGGGGCGGGCCGGAGTCCTGCATCATGATCGCGCTCGACGCGCTGACCGGCGAGGAACTCTGGCGGACGCGGACCATGCCGGCCCCGGGCGAGCCGGGCGACGAGACCTGGGGCGACGTGCCGTTCGAGAAGCGGCACCACGTCGGCACCTGGATGGTGCCGAGCTACGACCCGGAACTCGAACTCATCTACTTCGGCACCGCCGTCACCTCGCCGGCGCCGAAGTTCATGCTGGGCGGCACGGAACTCACGCACCTGTACCACAACTCGACCCTGGCGCTCGACGCGGAAACGGGCGAGATCCGTTGGTACTTCCAGCACCTGAACGACCACTGGGACCTGGACCATCCGTTCGAACGCATCCTCGTCGACCTTCCGGTTTCGCCCGACCCGGAGGCGGTGCGCTGGATCCGGGAGGGCCTCGAACCGGGAGAGACGCGCAAGGTGATGACGGGCATCCCCGGCAAGACCGGCTTCGTCTACACGCTGGACCGTGAGACCGGCGAGTTCCTGTGGGCGCGGCCGACCGTGCCGCAGAACGTCGTCGTCGACATCGATGAGACGACGGGGCGGGCGGTCGAGAACACCGAGATCGTCTTCACGGAGCTGGACCAGGAGATGCTCGTGTGCCCGACCTGGATCGGCGGCAAGGACTGGGAGGCCGGTTCCTACAGCCCGCTGACCCGGACGATGTACTACCCGCTGCGCAACATGTGCGCGCGGATGCTGGTGACGGGCGACACGAACAGCCCGCGGGCGCAGGCGTTCGAACAGCAGGTCGCGATCTACAACCTGGCCGCCGACCACATCCAGGCGCCGGGCGAGGAGTTCCTCGGCACGGTGTACGCGATCTCGGCCGTGACCGGCGAAACGAAGTGGCTGTTCGAGACCGAAGGCGCGACCTACTCGGTCGTTGCGACCGGCGGCGGCCTGATCTTCGGCGGCGATTCGAGCGGCAGCTTCCGCGCCTTCGACCACGAGACCGGCGACGTGCTGTGGGAGGTGAACCTCGGCGCTCCGGCGATGGGCTACCCGATCTCCTACGCCGTGGACGGGCGGCAGTACGTCGCCATCTCGACCGGACCGGGCAGCCTCAGGCACACGCCCGAGGGCGCCGCGAGAGCCAGGGGCGGCAACCTGTACGTCTTCGCCCTGCCGGAACGCCGCCAGGAGCTTGCGCGGCAGAAACCGGGTGCGCCGGCGTCCTCGCCGGCATCCGGCGCGGAGCGCCGGCTTCAGGGCCTCCTGCCGCGCTAGCGGCCGCTCGGCCGCAGCCCCTCCAGCAGCGTCCGCGTCGTCTGCCGGGTCAGTTCGTCGACGTCGACGTTCGGGTCGATCTGCCCCTCGATCAGCAGGGAGGCCAGGCCGTGGACCGCGCTCCACGCCACGTAGGCCCGGGTGCGCGGGTCTCCGGGCGCGATCTCGCCGCTCTCCTGGTGCGATTCGATGATTCCCGCCAGGTGCTCCAGCAGGGCGCCGGCCGCCTCGCGGAGTTCCGGTTCGCCCTGGCGGGCGATCGCCTCCTTGCCCCACATCAGGCGGTAGTGGGCCGGATGCTCCAGGGCGAAGCGGACGTACTCCTCGCCCATGCGGAGGAGCCGGTCCACGCGGGACGGGGCGCCGGCGCCGGCGAGCGACTCCAGGCGCAGGCGGAGACGGTCGAAGCCCTGAACCGCCACCGCGACGAGCAGCGCCGTCTTGTCCGGGAAGTGCCGGTAGGGGGCCGCTCGCGACACGCCGAGACGGCCGCCGATCGCCCGCATCGTCACGCTGGCGGCGCCCCCCTCGGAGATCATGGCCGCCGCCGCCTCGACGAGGGCGGCCCGGAGGTCTCCGTGGTGGTAGGCGTGGACCCGCTCGGCCATGGGCGATTATGGGCCAGGGCCGCGGGTGTTGACAATGTCAACGGAGGCGTGTATGTTGACGATGTCAACATTCCCCGGGACCGGAGAACGGGAGAGGAGGCATCGTGAAGAACGGACCGAAGAACCAAGGCGCCAGGCGCCATCGACCGAGCCGGATCTCGTGGCTGGCCCTGAGGATCTGCCTGACCGGATGCGTGATGCCCGGTCTCGGGCAGGCGGGTTCGGCGACGCCGCCGGCCTACGTCCCGGCGCGCCACGAGGTCGTCTTCGGCGCCGCCGAACGGCTGACAATGCTTGCCGGGTTCCTCTGGGGCGGCCCGGTAGCCGACCTCGTCGCCCTGAACGTCGACGTCGACGGCGACCGCCGGCTGCGGATCTTCCGGTTCGCGGACGGCGCGTGGTCGCCGGCCGTCGAGACGTCGCTGCGGCGCGACGTCTCGTTCGTGGACATCGCGAGCATCGACGGTCGGGACCGGCTGATCGCTTACGGCGGCGGCCGGCTGACCTGGTTCGATCCGGTTTCCGGGGAGGAACGGGAACTCGTCGCCGTGACCTCCGACTTCAGGGCGTCGCCGAGACGCGAGGTTCTCCACGTGGACGTCGCCCGCGACCTGAACGGGGACGGTCGCGACGACCTGGCGGTGCCGCACGGCCACGGATTCCAGGTCCTCGTTCAGGAGAGCGGCGGCTCGTTCTCGGAACCGCTGGCGATCGGCCCGTCCACGGGCCTGGACCGGGTCTACGGGGCCGACGGGTACCGCTACGCGCCCTGGGAAGAAGGCGGCCGGATCCACGAGATGGACTACGACCTGGACGGCCGCACCGACCTCGCGTTCTGGAACGAGGACAGGTTCGTCGTCCATCTCCAGGACGGGAGCGGTCGGTTCCGCGCGGAGGCCGAGACGTTCACTACCGCGATCCCCTTCGACTCCGACCAGATCGCCTCGCTGGCCGCGCCGGCGGGCATCCGCAACCGGCGGATGGACCACATGCCGGAAGGCGAGAGCACCGGCAGAGTGCTCCACTCGCTGACCGACATGAACGGCGACGGCGTCGCCGACCTCGTCGTCTTCTCGCTGAAGGGTTCGAGCCTGTGGAAGATGCACTCCTCGTACGAGGTGTACTTCGGCGCTCGGGGGCCAGGGGGAAACGTGGAGTTCTCGGCGGACGCCGGAGCCGTCGTGGAGTCCCAAGGCATCATCGCCGGAATCGACCGGCACGACTTCGACCGCGACGGCCAGGTCGACGTGATGGTGACCGCCTTCGAGCCGACGGTCCTGAGCGCGGCCCGCGTCCTCATCATGTCGCTCTTCACCGGCGCCGGATCGTTCGACCTCGAGTTCTTCCGCATGGAGGACGGCCGCTTCGCACGGCGCCCCGCCGCGGTACGGGAGATCAGGCCGCGGTCGCCCAGGAAGTCGGGGGAGAGGTCCTTCTGGCCGGCGGTCCGGCTGGGAGACCTGAACGGCGACGGACGTTCGGACCTCGTCGTGGCGCGAAACCGCAAGCGGCTGCATGTCCATCTCGGCGTGCCGGGACCGGACCTGTTCGCGAGAAAGCCCCAGCGGATCGCGGTCGCAGTCCCCGAAGACGAGGAGTACACCTGGCTGGCCGACCTGAACCGGGACGGCAAGGACGACGTGCTGATGCACCACGCGTCGGAGGCGGCGCCTCACCGGCTGACGGTGCTGATGTCCCGGTAGCGCAAAGGTGAGGTCGCCGCTTCGCGGCGCGCTTTCCTCGGAAGCCGGCGGGGACGCCGGCGCACCCAGTGTGCAGCGTCTGCTGGGTGCGCGGGTCTTCCGACCCGCTGCCGCCGGAGGCGGCCAGGGACCGCGCCGCCCTTCTCACAACCGAAACAGCCGCGTGACCTTCACGATCAGCGCCCGGTTCTCGAGCCCCGGGAAGCCCTCCGCCAGGGTGTCCCGCTGCTCGTTGTAGACGACGAACAGCTCGCTGCCGGGCGTGTACTCCCAGCGCAACCGCACGTTCGCGGCCAGTCCGCGGCTCTCGGAGTCGTACTGAAAGAGCGCGGTCACGAACATGCGCGGGTTCATCGTGTAGACCGCGCGCAGGTCGACAAGTTCCACATCGAAGTCGCCCTCGGGCAACTCCACGCGGTTGAACGAGATGCCGGGTTCGAGCAGGAACCGTGAACTCAGGTTCACGCGCCCCCAGCCCCAGCCGAAGGACGTCTTGCGGCCGCTGTAGAAGTCGCCGTACTCGATGAAGAACTCGCCGGAGATCCGCCGCTGCTGGCCGAGTTGATACTCGGCTTGCACGTAGTCGAAGTCGTAGCCGCCGACGCCGAGCGTGATGTCCGAGGCGATGGGGAACGGATAGGGGAGGAACTCGTAGGTCCGCGCGTACGTCAGCCCGAACTCGTCCCCGCTGTGGAACTCGATCTCCAGCTCCCACTCGGACTCGCGGGTCTCGACCACGCCGGCGCCGTTCTCGATGTAGGCCATCGACCCGGACCACGAGTACTTGCGCACCAGCCTGCTATCGGCCGGGCGCGGGCTGAACCGGAACTGGCCGAAGGAACGGCGCATGTCGTGGCGGCGGACGAAGCCGATGCCTGGGTTGAAGTGGCCGCCCACTCGCAGGCGCTCCAGTTGGACTCCGTAGCGGTCGCCGTTGAAGTCCATCTGGAAGCGATAGCTGGCGTCGTCGTCCTTGAGTCCGGGCGTGCTCGTCTCGGCCCAGTAGGCGTTGAACGTGAGGTTGTCGAAGAAGGCGAACGTCCCGTCGACGCCGTAGGCCTCGTTGCGTCCGGCGCCTGTCAGGTCGATCGAGCGGCGCGTGTAGATGACGCCGACGCTGCTCCGGCGCAGGATGTCCCGCTTGAGCCGCAGCACGCCGAAGTTCGTCGCGACCGCGCCGGACAGCGGTTCGTCGTCCGCCTGGATGTTCAGCAGGCCGAGCGTGTAGCGGCCGGCCCGTCCGGTCAGCCGGGCGCCGGCCTCGATGGGTACCGCCCGTCCCTCGTGCAGGCCGATGCGCCGGCTGTAGAAAAGGGTCGGCGTGTCCCAGGACCCCCCGAACGGGCCGCCTCCGGCCCCGCCGAAGGCGAAGGTTCCCTGGTTCTCGAGGAAGAAGTCGCGCTTCTCGGGGAAGAAGAGGCTGAAGCGCGTCAGATCGACCTGCTGCTGGTCGGCTTCGACCTGGGCGAAGTCGGTGTTGACCGTGAAGTCGGCCGTGAGGTTCTGGCTGAGTCCGTACTTGACGTCGATGCCGAGGTCGGCGCTGACCTCGTTCGAGATCTCCGGGTCGACCAGGCGGTCGCTCGCCATGTCGGCCACCATGTAGGGCTTGAACTCGAGGTTCCTCGATGCCGGCGGCGCTTCCAGTCCGACCAGCTTCGCCGCCAGCGACATCTGCATGATGCCCATGGTGCCCCGCGCCTCCGGCATGCGGGTCAACGTGGAGCTCTCGTTCTTCCACTGCGTGTAGCGCTGGAAGTTGACGCCCCAGATCTGCGTCGCGCCGGGGCGATACCGGAGCGACCGGAACGGGATGGCGGCTTCCGCCGTCCAGCCGCCCTCGAACCGGCCCGTTCTGAGGTCCCATACCGGGTTCCAGTCCATGTTCATCTGGCTCTCGTCGGTGATCTGCGCGTCGAAGCGGCCGCCCGAGGCGTAGACGGTGAAGATGGCGGCGTTGCGGTGGTCGTGGAACGTGTCGAGAGCGATGTCGACGTAGTCGTCCTCGCTGAACGAGTCGCGCCTCATGTCGTTGGCGGCGATCCGGTCGGGGTCCTGCCAGCAGCGGAACGAGACGAAGACCGTGGCGTCGTCGAACGCGACCCAGACGTCCGTCCTGTCGGTGGCCGGCTCACCCGGCCGGGGTTCGACCTGGAGGAAGTCCGAAATCGGCGGCACGGCATCGTAGAGGACCTCGTCGAGCCGGCCGTCGATACGGAGCGGCGTAGCGAGGCGCACGGCTCGAACCGTGGCCTCGCCCGAGTCGTTCCGGTTCATCACGGCAGGCGGCACGGGTGGAGGCGGCCCGTCGAAGTTGGGGGGAAGGTCCAGCGGCGCCGTTCGCGGCGCGGGCGAGCCGGGCGGAAGCGAGGCCGGTGCCGGCTCCGGCGCCTGTGCCGCGACGTCCGGCGCCAGGAAGAGGGCGCCCACGAGCAACCAGCGGAAAGTCGCCTGCCGGGTGCGCGGGTCTTCCGACCCGCTGCCGCCGGAGGCGGCCGGAAGGACAGACCGGCCGTTAGGCCGGCTCCGCTCGGGCTGGCGCCTCGTTTGGTGCGGTCGCCGGCCTTCGGCCGGCGGTCCTGTCGTCCGGGCAGCGCCGCTCCGCGGCACAGGCCGTGGGCGGGTCAGAAGACCCGCGCACCCAGTGGGCTGGCTTCGCCGGCCGCCGGTTCCATGCAAGCGGTTCGTCATCCGATCCGGTTCCTGCCGACGTTCTCGTCCTGATGCACGGTCACCGGCCAGCCGGGGAACTGGGCATCCTCGCCGTCCGCGTCTCCGGCAGTGCTCAGGAAACGGAACGCCTCGATCCGGTAGGTCTTCGCCTCGGTGTCGATCGTGATCAGGCCGAAGCCGCTGCTCTTCTGGTGCGCCCGCTCGTACGGGTCGGGCGCGGTGCCCACCTCCGGGTTGCCGATCGCGTAGACGTAGACGCGGTTGCCCAGCGGATCGAGGAACTCGCCGGTGTGCTCCCGGCCGTGCCGGGGCCGGTTCCGGTGGGGGATGCCGACCTCGTCGGGCCGCCACCAGCGCGGATAGCCGGCGCTGATCGCCGGCGTGCAGAACGCCCAGCAGCCGTCGCGCTGGGCGTCGGCCCCGTACTGGACGAGCGAGGGCAGGTGCTGGTCGCCGCAGACGTGCAGGCACTTCGCCTTCCGGAGGATGCGGACGAGCCGGTTGCGCGGCGTCTGCGGCCAGCCGCCGCAGTCGAGATCGGCGATCAGGTAGTCGTCGTAACCGCCGTGGTGCGTAGCGACGCCCGCGAACACCGTCTGGCTGAGCAGCACCTTCATCGTGTGGCCCCGCCAGTCGCCGGCCCACTGCTCCAGGAACGCTTCCTGCCGGTCGCCGAGCAGCGCGAGGCCGGGCCGGTCGAGCGCGGAGGTGTCGACGCTTTCGTCCAGCACGTGGTCGGCCCGGCCGGGCCCGGTGTCCACGTGCTCCGGGCCGCTCTTGAACTGCCGGTCGGCGAGGATCGCGAACCCCACGCCGCCGTAGACCATGTCGCCGTAGTAGACGCCGATGTCCTGGTCCACAGGCGCCGGGTCGAACGGGTCCGGGTGATGCGATGCGTTCGTGCGGTGGACGACGTTCACCATCCGCGCCGGCTCCCGGTAGCCGCCGAGCGAGGAGGTGCCCCGGCCGGCATCCATCGCCTTGCCGCCCTCGCCCCAGATGTTGCCCTGGAACACGTCGTGATCATCCGGAACACACAACGTCGGCCGGTCCCGCATGGTTTCCCGGAACGCCCAGCCGAACATGTAGTACTTGCGCAGGTAGTTCAGGATCGCGGGCCCGGCCGGCTCGCGGATCAGGCCGTAGCCGCCGTGGTTCTCGTAGAGCTGGTCGCCGGAGAAGAAGAGCAGGTCGGGGTCGCGCGCCAGAACGTGGTCCGCGACCGGGGCGTACGGGAAGGAGTAGTCGTTCTGGCAGGTGAGACCGGCCAGCCGCAGCGGCCGCCCGGCCGGATTGGCGCGGATCGTGCCGCGCCACTCGTGCTCCGTCTCGCCGCCGTCCGTGTGCCGCTCGCGGTAGACAAGCCGGAACGGCGCCGCCTCGCCCTCGTTCCAGTTGGGCAGCCGGAACGTCGCCGTCCAAGCGTCCGGGTCGAGTTCGGCGAAGCCGTGGGAGCGCCATTCCCCGTCCCGCTCCGTCAGCAACTCGACCCGCCGGTCGTCGTCCGCGCCCAGCGGCGGCAGCAGCGCCGTCATCTTGACGACGAACCCCTCGTCGCCGCGGAAGTCGCTCATCGAGTACATCGTCCACAGGATCGGCCCGAACCGGTGGCCCTCGTCGACCTCTAAGGCGTCGCCGTCCGCCGTCCACTCGCCGAAGCGGTACCGGGTGCCCTCGCCCTTCGGGATCTCCCGATCGAAGTTGCTGACGATGGCAACGTTTCCCTCGATCTCGGCCGCCTGCACCGTGTGAGTGAGGCTGCCCAGTTCAGTTCCGGAGGCGGTCCGGGCCGTCAGGCTGAGTTCACAGTCCTGGCCCTCGGTTCTGCCCTCAAGAACCAGGATGATCCCCTTGGCCGCCACGCCGTCGCCGTCGGCCGCCTCCGCGCTGGCTCCTCCAAGCACAAGCCGCCCATCGATCAGCCCCGCATCGACCCCGACGCCGCGCGCGAAGCAGTTGCTGCGATGGTCATCGATCCGGTTGCGAATACCAATCCGGAACCCCGCGCCGCCGTCCCGCTCGCCGACTTCCACCTGCCGGCAACGCACCGACATCCGGAACCGCCCCGGCCCGCCGGTCAGTCGGTGCGTGATCAGGTGAACGTTCCGGTCGCCGCCCGATGTCTGCGCCTCGGCGGCGCCGTCCACCACCCGCCAGTCCTCCATCGGATTGGCCCAGAACCGCTCGCCGAGCCAGACTCGGTCGTGCGTCCGGTGCCAGCGGTCGACCCGGGTGCCAGAGACCCGATCGCTTCCCTGCTGTCGTGCCTCGGCCCGTCCGATCCGCCTTGGCAGGGAAACCACAGCGGCCAGGAATCCCAGGAGTCCGCGTCGCGTGAAACCGTCCCTTGAATCGGAACCGCTATCGCCACCTCGCCGGGCCATGACCGCAGTATCGCACCACAAAGTTGCGCTCGGACGCCGTACCAGGGCTCGCCACTACGCGGCATCGCGCTACAGCCGGCCAGAAGGCCGGCTCACCGGCACTCGGACAGCGATCGGATGCCGCCACGCACCGATGATGTCCAGCCCGCAGCGGGTCCGAGGGGGGAGGGCCCCAGCGGGCTCGGAGCGAGCGACTTCCGGTGACCTGACCGTAGGCACCGACCACCCGAAGCGAGCGGAGTGAAGTGAACGCCAGCTTTCCCCTCTTCCGAGAAGGCGTGAACGTCCGGTGGGACCCTCCCCCCTCGGACCCGCTGCGGGCGGGTGCTACCGACGCGTCGCCGCGGCGCTACTCGCCGTGCCGTTCCTCCGCGGTCTGCTTGAGCGCCCTGCCGACGGCCGCGAAGCCGCGGTGCATGGCGCCGCCGAACAGGAGGCGGGCCACGGGCGCCAGCGGCCCTTCGAGGGTGTCGGTGTTGAAGTAGGTGCAGCTCGTCTCGCTTCGCTTCTCGAGTCGCTGGACACGGAGCGCCTTGACGAGTCCGAGGGCGACGTTCGTGGTCCAGGCCAGGCGGGTCGGCGGTTCGACGATGGCGATGCGCTCGGTCTGCTTCCGGTTGTAGCGGTCGAGCTTGACGTCGAAGTGGATCGTGGAGCCCACGCGGACATCGGTCTTCCTGCAGGTCCGGGCGAAGGGGTTCCACTCGTGGTAGCCGTCGAGGTCGGCGAGGAGGTCCCAGGCCACCTCGATGGGAGCGTCGATCTCTACCGGTTCCGAATCGATGGAGCGCTTGAACATCTGAGCCTCCTCCTGCTCGCTTCTACTCCTGGCCGAGCGACCGGAACCAGCGGTCCGAATCTTCCCAGAGGCGTCGCGACGCGCCTTCGTCGCGGGCGTCGGGGATGGGCTCGGCCTGCGCGCAGCGCTCATGGTAGTGGCCGCCTTCCAGGTGGGGATCCGTCGCGCACCGGATCGTCGTCTGGGCGGCCTGGGCCGGCGTCAGGAGGATCAGCGGCGCCAGCGGCACGATCAGGCGCTTCATCCGTCTGAGCAGCCGGGGTTCGTCCTGCCAGCCGAACGTCATGTTCGAGTAGGCCGACCCCGGATGCAGGGCGGCCGCCCGGAGGTTGCCGTCCGCGGCGTAGCGGCGGTGCAGCTCGAAGGCGTGGTGGATCAGCGCCAGCTTGGACACGCCGTAGGCGGTCCAGGAGTCCGGGGGCTTCATCCCCGCGCCGGGCGGTCGCGCGGAACGGTCGGCGGCCGGCGCGCGAGCGTGCCGCTCGGGTGTCGTCCGCGTACCCGATGGCGGGCGCGCGGACGGGTCCACCGCCGGTTCGCGAACGGGCGCGAAGAGACGGTCGTTGCTGCCCTTGTCGTGCTGGTGCGAGGAGACGTTGATCACGCGCGCGTCGCCGGTTCGTCGACCGGACTCGAGCAGCATCGGCAGCAGCAGGCGGGTCAGGTGGAACGTGCCGAGGTAGTTCGTCCGCCAGTGGATCTCGAAGCCGTCGGCGGATAACCGGGGCTTTCGCCAGCGCCAGAGCACGTCGCGGAGGATGCCGGCGTTGTTGATCAGGACGTCCAGGCGCGCGCCGGACGTCTCGCGGTACCAGGCGGCGAAGGCCGCGACGCTGGCCGCGTCGGCGAGGTCGAGCCGGTGGGCTTCGATTCCGGCCTGACGCTCGCCGCTGTCCCGCAGGTCGCGCAACAGGGCCTCGCGGGCGGCGCCGCTGTCGCGCGGGTCGGTGACGGCGACGTCGGCGCCCCAGGCGGCCAGCGTCCGGGCGACCTGGTAGCCGATCGATCCCGGCGTTGCGCCCGTGACGATCGCCTTGCGGCCCGACATGTCCACCCGCTCGGCCATCGGCTTGCGGGAGCAGAGCTCCCAAAGGTGGTGGAAGGCCTTGGAGACCGCTGATCCGGGTCGGTAAGCCATGAAGTTGGTGGCGCGCGACGGACCGTTCAGAGCCGGCGCTTCGCGCCGGATGCCGGCGGGGACGCCGGCGCACCAAGTTTCTGCCCTGCGAGCTCCCAGCTCGGCGGCAACTGCGTCTCAAGCAACGCCTCGCTGGCCCGCCACAACCTGGCGCCGTTGGCCGGGTCCGCGGCGTGCCGGGACGGCCGCTTCTCGCGCAGCATGTGCAGGTAGATGCCGCTGCGCTTGCCGGCCTCGCCGGCGCAGCACAGGTAGCTCACGGGCCGGGCGGCCTTCTCCGGCGTCAGGAAGAACAGCTTCATCATCGGGACCACGAGCGGCTTGAGGAACCACGGCGCATCCCGCGCGATCGCCGTGTTCACGGGGCCGGGACAGAGCGAATGGACGACCACGTGCTCTTCGCCGTCGCGGTTCAGGCGCCGCGATAGCTCGGTCGCGTAGGTGCAGACGACGAGCTTGCTCGCGCCGTAGTGCCGGATCCCGTCCCGGACGCCGTAGTCCGTGAACTCGCCGAAGCGGTCGAAGTCGATCGGCTCGGCGGAGCGGTGCGCGTCGGAGGAGACGAGGACGATCCGGGGCGCCTCTTCGATCCGGGTCGCCGGGCGGACCGTTCCGTCCTTCAGCCAGCGATCCACCAGGACCCGGTTGGCCAGGAAGTGGACGGCGAACATCGTCTCGAAGCCCTGCGGCGTCCGGCGGGCGCGGCGCGGCACGACGCCGGCGTTGAGGATCGCGATGTCGAGCCGGGCGTCCCGTTCGCGCAGTTCGTCGCAGAGCGCATGTACCGAGCGCAGGTCGGAGAGGTCGACCCGAAGCATCTCGACCCGGTCGGAACCGGAGGCGTCCCTGACCTCTTCGCCGGCCTCGGGGTGGCCGCTCCGGCAGGCCATCAGGACGTGGCCGCCGCGCCTGGCGAGGTCGATGGCGACGGCCTTGCCGAGACCGCTGTTGGCCCCGGTCACCAGGCAGGTCCTGCCGTCGATCCGAACGGAATCGGCAAGCGGCTCGATCTCCGGCCGCTCGGCCGCCCGGTCCCGGACCGCCTTGCGGAGCACCTTGAAGAGCTTCTTCATGCGAGGTCGTCGCGCGGCCGGGAAAGCGGAAGAGCTCGACGGGCGCGGGGCGCGAGCTTACTCGCGCGGGATGCCGTGGCGCTTCCGGTAGGCCGCCATGCGCGTCTCGATGGCCTCGCGGCTCAGTCCGAAGCTCTCCGGTTCGTAGACGTGCCGCCCGTAGCGGTGCTGCACGTTGCGGCTCGCGGTCCGCTCGGCGGCTCGGAGCGCGTCCGGTCCGAAGGGGATGCCGGTCCGCTCGCAGACCTGGTGCAGCACCGCCATCGGTTCGCGGACCAGGTCGTAGTAGGAGACGTCGACGAACCGCCGCGGATCCGCGGACGCCCGGACGCTCGCGGCGCGCTCGACCAGGCGGCACGTCTTGGCGAACCAGTGCGCGCCGATCTCCCGCGAGTCGACCCGGTCGCTGAACAGTCCGCGGGCGTGCGCGACCATGCTGCAGAAGGAGGGGATGGACTTCCGCGGATCGCGGTGGGTGCGAACGATCGTGGCGGTCGGGAAGACGTCGAGAGCGACGTCCAGGTACTCCATGTGATGCGGCGTCTTGAGCACCCAGTGAAGGCGAGGCCGTTGCCATTGCAGGATCTGGAGCAGGGTGCGGAACTCCTCGTATGCGCGTGCATGGTCCGGCCAGGATCTGCCTGAGGGGGCTTGTGTGCGGGTGGCCTCGTACGCGCGCGCATGGTCCCGGCTTGATGCCGGCGGGGACGCGGGCGCGCCCTGGGCCTCGTGCGCGTGCGTACGATCCCGGCCTTCCAGCCAGCGGGCGTAGGCGGGCACGTGCATCGTCGCCTCCGCCGACTGGCTCATGAAGGACACGTCGAGCAGCAGCACGTCCTCCTCCGGTGCGTCGTGTTCGGCGGGATGGACGGCGAAGAAGGCGGGCGCCAGGTAGGCGACGGCCCGCTCGGCGATCAGGGCCTGCCGGATCCGGGCGTGAGGATCGCCCGGTTCCTCGCGCGGCAGGGGCAGCGGGTTCAGACCCTCCCAGGCCGCGATGGCGCGCATCTCCGGGAGCGAGGCGAGCAACCGGTGCAACGTGGTGGTGCCGGTCCGCTGCAGGCCGGCGATGAGGACGATCGGGCCGAGTTCGATGTCCCGAATCTCCGGCCGGCGGCGGAGGAGTTCCTCGACCCGCAGGCGCGTCGCCAGCGCTCCCTCGATCCGCCGCCGCTGGATCAGCCGGCCGAGGAGCGTGAGGTCGGCTTCCTCGTCGATGGAGCGGACGAGGACGGAGAGCGGTTCCATGAACCAGTCGTCGCCGAAGCTGGACAGGCCGGTCTTCCTTCGGGCCTTCGCGACCATCGAGTCGACGTCGAGCCGCCCGCTTGCGCCGAGGCGTCCCGCGGCGCGACCGGCCGCGTTCAACAGCGCGACGGGGAGCGGCCGGTAGGGCCGCTCGTAGTCGGTCGGCGTCTCGCTTACCCGCTTCGCCATCGGTCCGAGCCGTGGCCGGCGCATCCAGCAGGGCGGAACCCGGTCCGGCGCACGGTCAACCGCGGGAAGCCTTCAGGTCGGCCAGCTTGACGACCCGGGTCGCCGGCTCCGGGTGCTCCTCGGCGCGGATCCACCGGAAGCACATGGTCCCCGAGGAGTGGCCGGCCGTGTCGAGCCAGTTCGGGAATCCGGGATCCTCGTGTGCTACCACCAAGCGCACGGAACCGTCGGGCTCGTACTCCGCCAGATGCTTGTTCGTGTGGATCGTGTGGTAGCGGTAGTCCAGCGACTCCATCCAGTAGTTGTTGAGCTGGAAGTTCCAGTGCTCGCATTCCGGCGGCGTGGCCTCGATGACCAGCGCCTCGTCCTCGGCCAGCCGCCAGTGCGAGTGGTAGTAGGCGATGTTCGGGTCGCCGCCGGCCTGGTTCGACGTCTCCTGGTCGAAGCGGGGCAGCCTGTTCGAGTGCTTCTGGAAGTCGCGCGCCCACTTCGCGAACAGGAGCGAGGCGCCGGCGACCAGGGTGCTCGCCGAGCGCAGCCCCTCGTCGACCTGGGCCGGCGTCAGGGGCGCCGGACGCTTCTCTTCAGGAGCGCAGTCGATCCGCTCGATGCGGAGCTCGGCCGGGACCTCCGTTCGCCGGTCGAGAAAGGTCTGGCGCACGATGAGCATGCCCGTGTCGGGCTTCATCGGCAGCCAGTTGCCCTCCTGCTGTTCGCAACTGAGGATCAGCTCGAATCCGCCCTCGTCGTCCATCTCGAGTTCCGCGGCCTCGACGTAACCGGTCGGCGGCAGGCCGCCGCCCTGGCCGTAGTGGCCGGCCTGGGTGCCGAAGCCGAGGTAGGCGACCGTGTTGCGGCGTCCGACGATCCGGTACTCGTACTCGCCCGAGAGCGCGGCCGTCAGGTAGTGGTTGTCCGGGTTGTCGGCGCCGAGCTTGACCGTCTCGTGCGCGACCCGGTGAAGGACCGGCGCCCGCGGGTCGGCGTGCTCGACGAAGGCCATCAGGCCGGCGCGCGCCAGCCGGCTGAGATAGCGGTAGCCCTCGGCCTGGTTGAAGGCGTCGCGCGGCGTTCCCGGGAAGTTCAGCGACGCGCCGGCGGCCTTCAAGGTGTCGCAGAACTCGTCCCAGGCGCGGCCGGAGACCACCCGCTGCGCCGCGACATCGTCCTCGGACTGGCCGCGGAGCTTCCGGATCGCCAGCGATACACGGCGAAACAGCGCAAGCAGGGCGATCGCGAGCTTTCTCATCGTTCCTTCTCCCGCCGTCAGTCGGCGGGACCGACCGGCGTGCCGTAGGGAACCGGCGGTTCGCGCTCGTGCGTCGGGCCGAGGGCAACGATGCGCCAGCGTCCGCGGAAGACGCGCAGGTCGAGGTCCTGCGTCTCGTAGCTCGCTTCCCGCACGTACTCGACGTCGAGCCGCACGGTGTCGCCCAGGTCCTCCTTGCCGGTCACGGCGACCCCCTTGAGGCCGGCGACGCGCTGGCGGAGGTACTGCCGGAAGGCGGCATCCCCCATCTCGTCGCGCACCGTCTCCAGTTGTTCGCGGACCTCGCCGGTGAAGAGGTCGAGGTAGGCACCGGCCTCTCCCTCGCGGCTGACGTCGATCATCTGCCAGAAGACGTCGCTCGGATCGCCCGCATCCGTCCCGCGCTCCGGCAGCCGGTCGCGCAGCGCCGCGAGCAGGCCGGCCGCGAGCACCGCGACGGTCAGCGCGGTCGCGCCCAGGTTGCGGCTCATCTTCACGGCTGGCCGTTCGCCCCGGGCGTCAGCTCCCGGCGGAGGAAGTCGATGTCGATCGTGCTCTGGCCGGGCTCCAGGATCGTCTTCCGCATGCGGGGAAGGACCCGCTCCATCGTCTCGAGATAGGTGCGCGTGCGGATCTCGGCGCGCGCCCCCTGGTCGGCGTTCGCGATCGAGCGGAACCGGTCGGCTTCGCCGGTCGCCCGCTCGACTTCGGCGGTGCGGAAGCTCTCGGCTTCGGCCGTGAGGGCGCGCGCTTGGCCCCGCGCCACCGGCACGACCTCGTTGCGGTAGCTCTCGGCCTCGCGGATCAGCCGGTCGCGGTCCTCGCGCGCGCTGGCGACGTCGTTGAACGCCTCCCGCACGAGACTCGGCGGGCTGACGCCCTCGAGGCTCGCGGAGAGGACGGTGACGCCGGTCCCGAAACGATCGAACAGCTCCTGCGAGGCGGCCTGGACGCTCTGCTGCACCGCGACCTTGCCGGTCGTCAGCAGCTCGTCGACGCCCATGCCGGCGACCACTTGGAGCAGGGCGCTGCGCCCGCTGGTCTCGAGCAGCGAGTCTGTGTCCGCGAAGCGCAGCGAGTAGGCAAGCGGATCGTGGATCGCGTAGAGGACGACGAGCCGCACGTGGACGACGTTGCGGTCGCCGGTCAGCCAGCGCGCCTCGGCCGGCGTCGCGTCGCCGCCCAGCACGCGGTCGGCCGCGGCGAAGCCGAGGGTCAGCCGCTTCGCTTCGCGCACCTTCAGCTTGTCCACCCGGCCGACGGGCCGCGGCCAGTTCCAGTGCAGGCCCGGCCCCGCCGGGGTCGCGCCGGCCCGACCGAGAACGCGCACGACGGCCTCCTCGTCCGGCGCGACGAAGTAGACGCCCCAGGCCAGCCACATCAGCGCCAGGGTCAGCGCCGCGGCCGGGACGGCTCGGAACTTCACTCGGCGGCTCCGTCCAGCCGGATCGGCGTCATCGTCGGCACGGCGGCTTGAATGGCGCGACGCCTCACTCGGCGCCTCCGTCCAGCCACATCGGCGCCAGTGTCGGCACGGCGGCTTGGATGGCTCGGAACTTCATTCGGCGCCTCCGCCCAGCAGGGAGAAGAGTTCCGAGTCCGCCGACAGGATGACCGTCGTCTGGTCGTCGAGGATCGACTCGTAGGACTCGAGAGTCCGCAGGAACCGGTAGAGGGACGGGTCCTGCCGGTAGGCGTCGCCGTAGATGCCGGCCGCCTCGGCGTCGCCCTGGCCGCGGAGGATCTCGGACTCGCGGTAGGCGCCGGCGAGGATCAGTTCCCGGTCCCGGTCGGCTTCGGCGCGGATGATCATCGCCTGTTCCTCGCCCTGGGCCCGGTACTCTTTGGCGATCCGTTCGCGCTCGGCCCTCATGCGCGCGAAGACGGACTCCAGGTTCTGCTCCGGGAAGCTCAGGCGGGTGAGTTGGACTTCGAGGATCTCGACCCCGAGCTGGGGGAGGGAGACGGCGACCGCGGACTCTCGGACCTCGGCCGAGACCTTCTCGATCCGCAGTTTCTTCGGCTCGGTCGACACGAGTTGGGAGAGCTCCGTGCGGCCGAGCGCAGCCGCGAGGCCGGCCCAGACCACGTCGTGAAGCCGCATCTCGGCGCCGGAGCGGTCGCCGATCGTCTCCAGGAACCGCGCCGGATCGGCGATCCGCCAGACGACCGCGGTGTCGACGACCAGGTTCTTCTTGTCCTGGGTCAGGAACTCGGCCGGCGCCGGATCGTAGAGGAGCACCCGGTTGTCGAAGCGGAGCCGCCGGTCGATCGGCCACTTGAGCTTGAGGCCCGGCTCCTCGATCGTGCGGACCGGCTTGCCGAACCGGGTGACGATCGCGCTCTCGGTCTCCGGCACGACGAAGACGGACCGGGCCAGCGCGACGATCGCCAGTACGGCCAGGCCGGCGTGCCACCAGGCGGTTCGGCGCGGCGAAGGCTCGTGCCCGTTGCCGCCGTCGCGAGGCTGGGCCTCGTTGTGGCGGCGCGTTCCGTCGTGGCGGTTCGCTCCGTCGTGGCGGCGTGTTCCGTCGTCGCTGTTCGCGCCGGCGGATCTGGGCGCGCGGGCATCCTTGCCCGCGTCCGCGTGGTGAGGGTCGTGGTGCTGATGATGGTCGTCGTGGGTCATTGCTCTACCTCGTTCTGGCCCGAGCCCGGTGGAGGAACGAAGACATCGAGGAGGCGGTTCGGCGTTTCGTCGACGAAGACGAAGCGCTTGCGGCCGCCGGTCGCGTCGGTGATCAGTTTCGGTTTGCCGGCAAGCGAGCCTTCGATCGTCCGGAGCTGGAGCCGGAACCGGTGCAGGTCGTTCGCACGCCGGTAGGCTGCGGCGCGCAGCGCGAAGCGTTCGCTCTCGCCGCGGCCGGCCTCTACGCGCCGGTTCCGGTAGGCCTCGGCTTCGAGGAGTTGCCGGCGCGCTTCCCCGCGGGCGATCGGCAGGCGCTCGAGCGCGTAGCCCTCGGCCTCGTCGATCAGGGTCTCCCGCTCCTCGAGCGCGCTGGCCGCGTCACGGAAGGCGTCGACGACGTCGAGCGGCGGGTGGGCGTCCTGCACGGTCGCGCTCACCACCTCGACGCCCGCGCCGAGGCTCTCGAGCATCGCTTCGAGATGCCCGTGCCAAGCGTCTTCGATGCCGTCGCGCCTGCCGGTCAGCACGTCGTCGAGTGAGTGGCCGGCGAGCACGGTGCGCAGCGACCGCTCGGCGCTCGTCTCGACCAGTCGCGCCGGATCGGCCGCGGCGAAGGCGAAGGCGGCGGTGTCGGCGACCCGGTAGTGGATCCGGGCCGCGACCTCGACCAGGTTCTCGTCGCCGGTCAGCATCAGGCGTTCGAGCGGCGGCGTCTCGTCGAAGCCGGCGTGACGCACGTTCCACTCGTAGCTCGGCGCCGCGTCGCCGTCGGCGGATGCGGCGTCTCGCGGCGAACCGACCGCCGCCATCCGCAGGCGATTCGGTTCGACGCGGGTCATCCGGTCCACCGGCCAGGGGAAGCGCCAGTGCAGGCCGGGTCCGAGTTCGCCACCGACGTGGCGGCCGAAGCGCTGCACGAGTCCGACTTCCCGGGGCTCGATCGTGCGAAGGCCGGTCGCTGCCCAGAGTGCGACCAGCGCGAACGGCGCCGCGCGCAGCAGCCGCGGTGCCGCGGACCGGATCCGCGCCGGGCTGTCTTCGAGCGCGTGTTCGAGGCGGTGGACCGCCGTGCGCCGGCCGGCGTTCCAGGCGTTCCAGCCGGCGGCCAAGCCGTCCACCGGACCCGCGAGAACCGGGAAGCGGCGCCAGCCGTGGCCCTCTCGCGCGGCCACCGCCCGCCCCTCGTAGAGGAGGCGGACGCAGTTCAGGATGACGAGCAGCGACGCCGCCTGGTGGACGATCGCCGCCGCGGCCGGGGGCAGCCAGCCGAAGGCGGCAAAGCCGACGGCGACGAAGTTGATGCCGAAGGCGAAGATCAGGATGCTGCTGCGGATGCGGGCGACGACGCGGCGGGCGTAGCGGAGCAGGGGCGCCAGATAGTCGAGCCGGTCGGGCAGCAGCACGACCTGGGCCGCCTCGGCCGAGAGGTCGGCGGCGCCGTGGCCGAATGCGGCGCCGACGGACGCGGCGGCGAGGGACGGCGCGTCGTTGATCCCGTCGCCGACCATGAGGACGTTGCGGCCGCCGCGGGAGAGCTCGCCGAGCCGGCCTACCTTGTCTTCGGGCAACAGTTCCGCCTGGACCTGGTCGATGCCGGCCCGGCGGCCGATCGTGCGTGCCGTTCCCGCGGCGTCGCCGGTCAGCATGACGATCGGATCGACTCCGGCCTGCCGCAGGTCGGCGACGGCGCAGGTCGCTTCGTCCCGGAGCGGATCGGCGAGGGCAAGCGCGCCGCCGATCGCGCCGTCGATGGCGACGGCCAGCCGCGTCTCGCCGCTTCCCGGAGTCGGCACGACGCTCTCGGCCACGGCTTCCATCCCGTCTTCGCCGACGACCTCCGCCAGCAACGCCTGGTTGCCGACCGCGATCTCGTGCCCGTCGACGGTGGCCGTCACGCCGCGGCCGGGATGGAGTCTGAAGCTCTCGGGCTCGGCGAGATCGAGCCGCCGCTCGCGGGCCTCGGCGACCAGCGCCCGGCCGAGCAGGTGCTCGGACGTCAGTTCGGCGCTCGCGGCGAGCCGGAGCAGGCGATTCTCGGCCATGTCGCCGGCGGGCGCGATCGCGGTCAGCGCCGGCCGTCCGCAGGTCAGCGTGCCCGTCTTGTCCAGCACGCAGGCGTCGATGCGCGACAGCGACTCGATCACGTCGCCGCCCTTGACCAGCGCGCCCTCGCGCGCCAGCCGGGCGATCGCCGAGGCCATCGCCGCCGGCGTCGCCAGCACCAGGGCGCACGGGCAGGCGACGATCAGCGCCGCCACCGTGCGCATCATCTCGCCGGTGAAGAGGTAGATGCCGCCGGCGGCGACCAGCACCGCGGGCAGGAAGTAGCGGGCCAGCTTGTCCGCCGTGCGCACGACCCGGGCGCGGCGGCTCTGCGCGTCCTCGATCAGGCTCGCGATCCGGGCGACGGTCGTGTCGCTGCCGGTCCGCTCGGAGCGGATGTCGAGGACGCCGTACTCGTTCAGGCTGCCGCTCCACACCGCGTCGCCGACGGCGAGCTGGGCGGGCAGCGGCTCGCCGGTGACGCTGCTCTGGTCGACGGACGACGTGCCGCGCTCGATCGTCCCGTCCACCGGCACGCGCTCGCCGGCGAGCACGCGCACGAGGTCCCCGATCTCGACCTCGCCGAGCGCCACGAGCTCTGCGGTTTCCCCGGTGCCGTCGCGCAGCACACGCGCCTGCTCGGGCTGGCTGGCGACGAAGCCGGCGATCGCCCCCTTGGCGCGGTCGACCGTCCAGTGCTCGATGCCCTCGCCGATCAGCATGATGAACATGACCTCGGCGGCGGCGAAGTACTCGCCGATCCACACCGCGGCGCCCGCCGCGATCGCGATCGTCAGGTGCGACGAGAAGTGCCCCTGGAGCAGGTCGAGGATCGCGTGGCGGATGAGCGGATAGCCAGCGACCAGGGTGAGGACGAGCGCCAGGTCGATGCCGGCGACGGTGCGGACGACCCCGAGCAGGTAGAGCAGCAGCAGGACGCCGACGGCGACGCAGAGCGCGACGTAGCCGATCCGCTGCAGCAGCCCGTGGCTGTGCGAGTGGCCGTGGCCGTCGTCGTGGCCGTGAACCTGGAAATTGGGCGCGCCCATCAGGAGGGTGCGGCGCTCACACCGCGAACAGCATGATGGCGAGGCCCGAGCCGGCGATCGCGAGGCCGCTCAGCGTGTGCGCGTGCGCGCGCAGGCCCGGGAAGCGCACGAAGTCGAGGCCGCGGTAGGCGAGCGTCACGACGCCGGCCATCGTCGCGATGGTGGTCGCGCCGAAGGCAACGGTCACCGGGACCACCGCCCACAAGCCGACCTGAAAGGCCGGCACCATGAGGATGGGGATCAGCGGCTCGCAGGGGCCGAGCACGAAGATGACGAAGAGGCTCCAGGCGGTGAGACCGGCCACTCCGGCGGCGTTGCCGGACGGATGCTCGTGGCTTCCGGCCGCCGGATGGTCGTGCGAATGGACGAGGCCGCTTGCGTGGGCGTGGGCGTGGCGCTGCCGCCTGCGATTGCGGGCCAGCGACCAGCCGGCATAGGTAAGGCCGAAGGCGATGAGGGCCCACGAAGCGAGGTCGCCGCGGACCGCCTCGATCGACTCGAAGACGCCGACGCGGCCCTCCATCCAATGGTGCCCTTCGCGGAGGTCCAGCCCGGTCGCGAAGATCGCCAGCCCGATGCCGGCGCCGCCGAGCAGAACCGACGACGCGACATGCCCGCCGCCGCACAGTCCGGTGATCCACAGCGTCCGGCGCAGCGACCATCCGCGGGCCTTGCCGAGGACAACGAACGGCAGCGTGTGGTCGATGCCGATCAGCGTGTGGACGAAGCCGATGCCGACCGCGGCGCCGACCAGGACCCAGACCGCGTCCATCTTCTAGGACCTCGCGCCGCAAAACGCGGCGAGGCGAGGGCCGCGGCGCGAGGTCGTGGAGAGGTGGGGGCTGGGGCCGAACATGGAGCTTGCGACAGGTTCGGCGGCGCTACTCGACCGTCACCCAGATCGGCGACGACCAGGCGATCTCCCTGTTCTTCTGGATCACCCGCACATAGTAGTAGTGCTCGCCGGGCTCGACGTCGCTGTCGACGAAGGTCAGGTCGACTTCCCGGTCCAGGTTCTGGCGGTTGTAGAGGAAGGTCCGGTCGCGGATGATGTCGATTTGCTCGATGCGGGCGGTGCCGATCGCCTTGACCACCAGCTCGAAACGGCCCGAGACGGCGGGGACGATGTCGCCCTGCAGGTACTCCCGGCCGTTCGCGCGCATCCGGTAGTCGAGGATGATGTTGTCCGTCGCGGCGTACGAGTGGCGCCGCTTCATCGCGTCCAGGAGGCCTTCGGTGGTGAAGTCCTCGGCGATCGTGGCGGCGTAGGAGATGTGGGTCGAGATGTGGTCGGACGCGGCCTGCACGCCCAGCTTGTAGCCCTTGGCCCAGGCGTTCCAGACGAAGCCGGCGGGCTGGAAGCCTCCCTGCTGGCCCATCGGCTTCTCCGCCGTCGGGGCGCGCGGGGCGCCCTCGTACTCCGCCGACGTGCGGTCCCCCTGGTAGATCTCGACGAGCGGTTCGACTTCCGGGTCGTTGTCCCGCCAGTCGGTGCCCATGCCGGTGGCCGAGGTATGGGGGATCGAGATCGCGTCGTGCTCCCGGAGGTACGCGAACAGCCGCGCCGCGCCCTTCTCGTGCCGCCGTTCGGCCTCGGTGATCTCGAGGGTCGGGATGCCGCGCCGGGGCGAGAGGATGTTGCGGTGACCGTCCGGGTAGCCGATGCTGCGCTCGTAGGTGTAGACCGGCACGAAGCTTCCCGGCAGGCGGAAGATGTCGGCGATCTGCGGGTGCAGCCAGTTGACGTACTCGATGTCCTGGCCGCCCCGGTTGTTGTGCTCGCTGACGCCGAGGAAGTCGAGCTCGGCGGCGTCCAGAGCGTAGCGGTAGGCCTCCATCAGCGAGCCGTCGTTCAGGCCGTCGTGCGAGAACTCCGTGTGGCGGTGGGTGTCGCCCCGGTAGATGCGGTAGGTGCGGCCCTCCGACTCGATCGTGTACGCCCGGATGCGGGCGACGTCCTCGGCCTCGTTGGGATGGACCGGGTAGGTGTGGTACTCGCGGACGTCGGGGTCGACGAGCCGGGGCGGCGCGGCTTCGCCGGTCAGTGCGGGCAGTCTCGCCGCGTTGATCGAGGAGTGCTCGAAGAGGTACTCCTCGGAGTCGCGGTTGTCCGTCGGCCAGGCCGCGAACAGGTTGCCGCGGCCGTCGGCGGCCAGTTCCCAGCGCACGTCCTGGCGGCCGCGGCTGAAGGGCAAGTGGAGCGGCCGCGTCCATTCGCCGCCGGCGTAGGCGGTGCCGAAGATCTGCCAGGCGGCGCGGTGAGCGGGCGTGAAGTCCGGCGTGTCGCGGGCCCGGATCGTGCGGTGGCGGAAGAAGAGCCACATCCGGCCGTCGCCGTCGGCCTGGAGCACGGGCAGGTCGTTGAAGCCGGGGATGTACTCGGGAAGTTCGCGCTCGAGCGTCTCGTTCACGTCGGCCGCGGGAACCTGCCAGCGGCCGCCGTCCCACACCGCCACGGCCAGCGTGCGCCATTCGTAGAGGCGGGTCGCCTCCTTGTAGATCTCGAAGCCGGAGTCCTTGCCCCACTGGAAGCCGCTCTCGTTCCAGGCCGCCCAGAGGCGGTCCCGGGAGTCGCACGCGACCGAGACGTGGGCCTCGAACTTCGGCGTGCCGGCGACCGGCGCGACGTCCCCCCAGGCGCCGTCCGCGAAGCGCCGCGTCAGCACGTCGTAGTTGCCCCGGTCGTAGGTGTCCCAGGCGACGTGGACGGAACCGTCGCCGCAGGCCGCGACCGCCGGCGTCCAGTCGTTGGCGGGAGAGGCCGAGACGGTTTCCTCGGCCGACCAGCGCGAGCCGTCGTGGCGGCGGGCGAGGATGTCCGAGCGGCCGCCGCGGAAGCCCTGCCAGACGAGCCAGAGGTTGCCTTCGGCGTCGGTGGCGAGTTCGTGCTCGATGTCCGCCTGGGGCGCCGAGGTCAGGCGTTCCGTCGCCGACCAGACGCCGTCGTCGGCGTTCTCCAGGTAGCGGCCGTAGAGGTCGAAGTTGCCGTCCGCCTGCTCGGACCAGACCGCCCAGAGCCGTCCCCGGCCGTCGCGCCCGAGCTTCGGCATCAGGCGATCGCCCGGTTCGCCGGTCACGGCGACGGCCGGTTGCCAGGTCGAACCGTCGAAGCGGCGGGCCACGATGGAAACGCCGCCGTCCCGGTAGGCGGTCCAGGCGGCCCAGACTTCGCCGTCCTCGCCGCTCGTCATCGTCGCGAAGTCGCTCTCATGGTCCGGCGACGACAGCGGTTCGGCCGGCGCGACCCGGTCGGCCAGTACGGCGCCGTCGAGGAATGCGAGTTCCTCGCCGACCCGGAGGTCGTGCGGCCGCAGGTCGAAGTCGCCGCGAAGAGTCGAGAAGGCGAGCCGGGTCCCCGACCGGGCCGCGACATCGACGACGACTCCCGGGTGGTGGAGGTAGGTCACCGTGCCCTTCGGGTCCTCCCACTGGTAGACCCGCCGCGGGTAGTTCATCCCCGGCCTGGTTGCCATCGTCCAGCTCGCGCCGTCGACTGACTCCGACGGGTGAACGCTCCAGTTCCGCAGAGCCAGCAGGTCGCCGCCCGAGACCTCGACCGAGCCGTCCCAGGACCGCGGCTCCGTGTCGGTGATCCCGAAACGGACTCGCACGGAGACGACGTCGTCGCCCGTGAGAGGAGGAACCGCCTGTGCGGCGAGCGTCCCGGTCAGGAGGAGAGTGCAGGCTAGACCGCTGACGGCGGCATGGAGCAGGGCGGGTCTTCGGGCCATGGCTCCTCCAAACGAGGCCAACAGGAACGAGGTTAGCGGTTCATCCTAGCGAGGAGTCTGCGCCGCACAACGTCGACGGTCCAGACTGGGTGCGCGGGTCTTCTGACCCGCTGCCGCCGAAGGCGGCCGTAAGACCGCGCCGGCCGCAAAGGCCGGCTCCGCTAGCCGCACTCGCCTTCGCCGCCGCTACACTGAGTCCATATCCGTCCGAAGGCAGAACTCACCGTCCGAAGGGAGATCGCCGTGCAGCGACTGGCCGTTTCGATCCTGACCCTGGCCGCACTCGTGGCGTTCGGCTGCGCCACCGACGACTCCGCCGACCCGGCCGCGACCCCGGCCGGCGACATCGCGCAAGGCACCGGCAACCCGGCCGACCGCCAGGCCTTCTACGGCGACCTGCACGTCCACACGAAGTACTCCTACGACGCCTTCGTGTTCGCGACCCGCGCCGGACCGGACGAGGCCTACGAGTTCGCCAAAGGGAACCCGATCGAGCACCCGGCCGGGTTCGAACTGAAGCTCGACCGGCCGCTCGATTTCCAGGGCGTCTCGGACCACGCGAACTATCTCGGCATGCTGCCGGCGATGGTCGACCCCGACCAGCCAGCCTACAATCACCCTGCGGCCGAGACGGTGCGGAACGCCGAAACCGTCCAGGAGCGGCGAGGCATCTTCGCCGCCTTGCAGCCCTACGTGCGCTACATGGCCGACGCCGATCCGAGCATCCGGGAGCATCTCGACAAGAACGTCGTCCGTTCCGCCTGGAGCGAGATCGCGGCTTCGGCCAACCGCCACTACGAGCCGGGCGTCTTCACCACCTTCATCGCCTACGAGTACACCTCGGCCGGCGCCGGCGGCATCTACGAGAACCTGCACCGCAACGTCGTCTTCCGCGGCGCCGAGGCGCCGGACATCCCCTTCTCGCGCCTCGACTCCTACAACCCGGAGGACCTCTGGGCGCGGATGGACGAGTGGCGAGCCGACGGCTTCGAGGCGATCGCGATCCCCCACAACACGAACGGCTCGGGCGGGCGGATGTTCGAGTACGAGTACTTCGAGGGCGGCGCCATCGACCAAGCCTACTCGGATCTCCGCAGCCGCAACGAGCCGATCGTCGAGATCACCCAGACCAAGGGGACATCCGAGACCCACCCGGCGCTGTCGCCGAACGACGAGTGGGCGGGCTTCGAGATCATGCCGTATCGGGTCTCCACGAGCATCCTGAGCGAGCCGCCCGGCAGCTACGTGCGGGACGCCTACCGCCGCGGCCTGACGATCGAGGCCGGAGGCGTGTCGAACCCGTACAAGCTCGGCGTCATCGGCTCGTCCGACACCCACGTCGCCGCCGGCTCGTTCGACGAGGCCAACTACTGGGGCGCCTCGGGCCTGATGCAGCAGACCGCCGAGCAGCGCGGTTCGGTGCCCAGCGAACCCGCGGCCGGAGCAGACTTGCAGAACCCCACCGCCGCGGCAGAACCGATCGACGACGGGACCGGCCGCATCTACCCGTTCACGACGGCGATCACGAACGGCGCCTCGGGCCTCGCCGCGGTCTGGGCCGACGCCAACACCCGCGAGGCGATCTTCGACGCCATGCGCCGCAAGGAGACGTTCGCCACCAGCGGTACTCGCATGAAGGTTCGCTTCTTCGGCGGTGCCGGACTGGGCGACCTCGACCTCGACGACCCGGAATTGGTCGCCGCGGCATACGAGGCCGGCGTCCCGATGGGCGGCGACCTCACCGGCGACGACGACGACGAGGCGCCGAGCTTCCTCGTCTGGGCAATGCAGGACACGATGGCCGCATCGCTCCAGCGCGTCCAGATCGTCAAGGGCTGGGAATCCGGCGGCGAGACGGCGGAGATGGTCTACGACGTCGCCTGTTCAGACGGCCTCGAGGTCGATCCGGCAACCAACCGCTGCCCCGACAACGGCGCCACCGTCGACCTCAACGACTGCTCAACCAGCGCCGACGTCGGTGCCGCCGAACTCAAGACGATCTGGACCGACCCCGACTTCGACCCGGACCAGCGCGCCTTCTACTACGCGCGGGTGCTGGAGAACCCGACCTGCCGCTGGTCGTCCTGGGACGCACTGCGAGCCGGTACCGCGCCGCGCCAGGACTTCCCGGCAACCATCCAGGAACGCGCCTGGTCGTCGCCCATCTGGTACACCCCCTGAGCCTGGGTGCGCGGGTCTTCCGACCCGCTGCCGCCGCAGGCGGCGTTCAGCAGCGTCGCGGGCCTGCGGCCGGTGACCTCATTGTCCGGACTGCGCCTTCCCGGCCCGCCGACGGGCCTGAAGGAGATAGACGACGAGCCCCATCGCGCCGCCGAGCAGCGCGAGCGCCGGCGTGTCGGCGCCCCTGTCGCCGAGCATGGCGTTGAATCCGGCCCCGGCGAGGAAGCCGATCAGCACGGCGAGCAGAGCCTTGCCCACACCGATGGAGCGTGCTTTGGTGCGGGAATTCACGGTGACCTGGCCCGAGCGACGGAGCGGAGCCTATCGAGGCTTGCATGGAGCTGGCCGCCAAAGCGGTGCCGGCCTTGCGGCCGGCGCGTGCTCCTGACCGCCTGCGGCGGTAGCGGGTCGGAAGACCCGCGCGCCCAGCGGGCGGCCAGTTCCATGCGCGTCAGCGCTGCGCGGACGCAGCGCCTGCTGCTAGCTTGGCCGTCCGGCGGCGACCGCCGGCACTTCGACGGAGACGCGCACCCATGAAGATCGACGATCTCAGAATCACCCTCTTCGCCTGGAACGACATCCCGCCCCACTCCTACCTGGGCCGGGGTCCGTTCGACCCGGCGGGCAAGCCGAACCGGGTCGGCGAACTGGCTCTGGTGACGATCCGTACCGACGACGGGATCGAGGGCCACTCCTTCCTCGGCATGGGGGCGAGCATCGGCGCCAAGCAGTTGCTGCAGATGTTGAAGCCGATGCTGATGGGCCGCGATCCGCTAGCCCGCGAGCGGATCTACCAGCAGATGCTGGAGCGGCGGCTGGTGGTTCAGCCCTGGGTGGTCGGCGCCGTCGACGTCGCCCTTTGGGACCTTGGCGGCAAGGCGGCGGGGGAGCCGATCCACCGGTTGCTCGGGACGTACCGGGAGAAGCTGCCGGCGTACGCGAGCTCCGAACAGCAGCCCAGCGTCGAGGCGTACGTCGAGCAGGCGCTCTCCTACCAGGGCAACGGCTGGCGAGGCTACAAGATCCACCCGTTTCGCGTATGGCGGGACGACATGAAGATCTGCCGGGCCGTGCGCGAGGCGGTGGGAGACGGCTTTCCGCTGATGCTCGACTCGACCTGGGGCTACGACTACCCGCAGGCCCTGCGGGTAGGCAAGCTGATCGAAGAACTCGACTTCGAGTGGTACGAGGACCCGCTCGGCGACCAGGACATCTACAACTACACGAAGCTCCGCCAGCAGCTACGGATCCCGATCCTGGCCACCGAGTTCCCGGGCGCCTGGTACGACTCGTTCGCGCCGTGGATCTACAACCGGGCAACCGACTACCTGCGCGGCGACGTCGCGCTCAAGGGCGGCATCACGGGCTGCCTGAAGGCGGCCCACCTGGCCGAGGGTTTCGGGATGAACTTCGAGATCCACCACGGCGGCAACTCGCTGAACAACGTCGCGCACCTGCACCTGAGCGCCGCGATCCGAAACTGCGAGTGGTTCGAGGTTCTGCTGCCGGCGGGAGCGCAGAAGTACGGCCTGGTCGAGGACATCGAGGTCGACTCGGAGGGCTACGTCCACGCCCCGACGGGCCCCGGCCTCGGCGTCGAGATCGACTTCGACCTGATCGAGCGGAACAAGACCGCCGAGCTCCGGTAGCCCGCTGGGTGCGCGGGTCTTCCGACCCGCTCGCGGGCGAAAGCCGCGGAGCGGCGCAGTCCGCACAAATCAGGCCGCCGGCCGGCGACGATGCTGGACGCCGCCTCCGGCGGCAGCGGGTCGGAAGACCCGCGCACCCAGTGCGTTGCTACTTGCCGGTCAGCTCTGTCTTCAGCCACCCGATCAGCGTCGGCTCGAGGTCCGCGTTCTTCGCGAACATCGGCAGGCCGTGCTCGGGGCCGTCGTAGATCTTCGCCGTCGAGTTCGGATGCTTCGAACCCTTGACGGCGCCCTTGAGCTGCTTGTCGACACCGGCCGTGATCGTGTCGCCGGTCGCCGCGGCGGCGAAGACCGCCAGGTCGGACCTGGCCGCCATGTTCTTGACGGCCGCCTCGCTCGGCGGGCCGGACAGCAGCATCAGCGCCTTGACCGGCCGGCGCGCGGCCAGGTCGGCCGTCAGCATCGCGCCACAACTGGCGCCGCCCGCGCCCATCCGGCCCGTGTCGACGCCTTCCTGCTTGCTCAGATAGTCGAACGCCATGTCGACGTCGCCGGACGCCGTCTTCAGGAACGGCGGGAACCCGCCGGCCTCACGAATGCCGGCGCCGCCGCTCTCGCCGAAGCCGCGCAGGTCCATCGTCAGCACGTGGACGCCCGCGTCGACGAGCTGCGAGGCGATTCCCTTCCAGGACTTCCGGTCTAGGTTGCACTGGTGGATCAGCAGCATCGCCGGGCCAGGCTTGCCGGGCGACATGTAGGTCGCCTTCAGCATCGTGCCGTCGGACGCCTCGAGATCGACGTCCATCGATCCGGCCGCCGCCGGCATGGCCGCCAGCGCCAGGAGCGCCGCCGCCGCAAGAAGGGAAGTGGTGTACCGCATGAGTGTCTCCTCGTGGTTCGACGCGGCTGCCCGCATCGCTGGTTCCGGCGTGCCGGCTGTTGAGTCGTGGTTGCGAGGCGGACTCTACTACCGCGGAACGAGCGCCACGATCCGCACCGGCGCGCCGGTGCCGTTTTCAATCTTCATCGGGAGGGCCGCGAGCAGGAAGCCCGCCTCGGGCACTTCGGACAGGTCGCCGACGTTCTCCAGGTTGGGGATGCCGGCGGCGCCGCCGATCTGGTGGACGATGAAGTCGGTCGACTGGCCGTAGTCGATGCTGGCCGTGTCGATGCCGAGAAGGCCGATGGCCCGCTCCTCGATGAGCAGGCGGGCCGCGTCTTCGCCGACGCCGGGGAAGTGGAGGTTGCTGGCGTCGCCGGGAGTGTCGTCGCCGAGGTAGGCGAGGGCGTCGGGCCAGCGGGCGGCCCAGCCGGTGCGGATCAGCACGGCCGACGCGGCCGGCACCGGGCCGTGCTTCTCTTCCCAGGCGAGGACGTCTTCGGCGGTCACGAGGTAGTCCGGGTCGGCCGCCGCCGATTCCGTGACGTCGACGACGATGCCGGGCAGGATCAGGCGGTCGAGCGGGATCGACGCGACGTCGTCGCCGCCTTCCGCGAAGTGGACGGGCGCGTCGAGGTGGGTGCCGCCGTGCTCGGCGGTCGCAAACTCCTTGGCGGCATAGAAGTAGCCGGCCTCCGTCATGCCCTCGGCGAGCGTCTCGAGCGCGAAGCCCTTGGTGTCGGTGGGCCAGTAGAGGGTGTCGCCGCCGTAGGCGTGGCTGAGGTCGATCATCCGCCAGTTGGCAACGTCTTCCACGCCGACTGGCGCGGCCGCTTGCTCGGGCGGCGGTGCTGCGCAGGCAGCGAGGTGCAACGCGCAGAACAGGCTGACCAGGACAAAGGAAGGCGGCTTCAGACTGGGTGCGCCGGCGTCCTCGCCGGCTGCCGCCGGAGGCGGCCAGGTAGTTGCGCCGGTCGCAAGGCCGGTGTCCGCTTCAGGGCGGGGTCGATGCAAATCGAGTGGTTGGCGGATCATGGCGTTCCTCCTCTCAGCAGTCCTCCCTACAATGCCAGCGCGGTCGAGAAGTCCGGCACTCCCTCCCAGCGCCCCGGATTGCTGGCCCGCATCACCGCGATCGTCTTGATCGCTTCCGGGTTCGCGATCCCGTGGGCATCTGGCCGGTGAGCACCCGGATCACGTTCTCGGCCTGGCGGATCGGGCACTCGCCCAGGAACACGGGCGAGAAGCCGGCGATGTGCGGGGTCACGATGCAGTTGGGCAGCTTCAGCAGCGGGTCGTCCGGGTCGATCGGTTCCTTCTCCGTGACGTCGAGCGCGGCGGCCTCGATCCGGCCTTCGGCGAGCGCTTCGGCCAGCGCCGCGCCGTCGACGATCTTCCCGCGTGCCGCGTTGACCAGCAACGCCGTCGGCTTCATCAGCGCCAGGGTGTCCCTGTCGATCAGGTGGTGTGTCTCCTCGGTCATCGAGCAGTGGATCGTCACGTAGTCGGCCTCGGCGAGCAGCTCCTCGAGCGGCACGATCCGGACGCCGTAGAGGTCGGCCGCGACCTGGTCGACGTACGGGTCGGCGGCGATGATCCGCGCCGGGCCGAAGCCACGGACGCGGGTGGCGAAGGCGCGGCCGATGTTGCCGAAGCCGACGATGCCGACGGTGTGGCCGGCGATCCGGCGGGCGCGGGTGAGGAGTCCGATCATCGTTTCCCGATGGCCCCAGCGGCCGTCGCGGGTCGTGCCGGCGGCGTCGACCACGCACCGCGTCAACGCGAGCATCAGCGCCATCGCGTGGTCGGCCACCTCGGTCGTGTTGGAACCGGGCACGTTGGTCGCCAGGATCCCGAGCTCGGTGGCGGCGTCGAGGTCGATCGAGTCGACGCCGACGCCCAGCCGGCTGACCACCTTGAGCTTCGGACAGCGCTCGAGCACCGAGCGCGACGTCAGCGGCATGACGCCGATCAGCGCGCCGTCGGCGTCGCCGAGGAGATCGGCCAGGTCGTCCTCGCTCCGGCAGACGCCCTCCACGACCTGGAAGCCCTGCGCTTCGAACAGATCCCCACGGTTGAAGGGGCTCTTCTGCATCGCTACTTTCACGTTTCGCTCCTTGGGCCGGGGTCCTGGCGGCCGGGTTCGCGATGGGGTGTCCGGCCGGGGACGATACCGGTCGTCGGACTGGTCATCACACGACGGGACAGAGTCCGCCGTCCAGGTTGATGGCGGTGCCGGTGATGTAGGCGCCGCGCTCCGAGACGAGGAACGCGATCAGGTCGGCGTACTCCTCGGCCTCGCCGACGCGGCCCAGGGGGACGCGCTTGCCCATCGCCTCGTAGACCGACTCGACGTCGACGCCCTGGCCTTCCGCCCGGCGCACCCACTGCTCGCTCTTGATCAGGCCGATGCAGATCGTGTTGACGCGGATGTTGTCGGCGGCGAGTTCGTTGGCGAGCGACTTCGTCAGGTTGATTCCGGCGGCCCGGGTGACGCTGGTCGGCAGCGCCCGCGCCGGCGCCGCCTTGCCGCCGCCGATCGTCGCGTTGACGATCGCGCCGCCGCCGCGTTCCCGCATCGACGGCACGACGCCCCGGCAGAAGCGCACCGCGCCCATCACCTTGAGCTGGATGTCCGCCATCCAGGCGTCGTCGTCCAGGGCTTCGAGCCCCTGGGCGGCCGAGGCGCCGGCGTTGTTGATCAGGATGTCGACGCCGCCGAACTCGGCCGTCACCGCGTCGATGAAGCGGTCGACGTCGCTGCCCGACGTGACGTCGGCGGGCCGGGCGAAGACGTCGCCGCCGCCTCCCGCGCGCAACTGGGCCGCCGCCCGCTCCAGGTTCTCCGCCCGCCGCGCGCAGATCGCGACGTGGGCCCCCTCGCCCGCGAGCCGTCGCGCCGTCGCGAGCCCCATCCCATCGCTGCCGCCGGTGACGATCGCCACCTTGCCGTCAAGACCGAGTTCCAGCATTCGTTCCTTCCTCCGAGTTGTCCGCGTGAACCGCGAGTGTGCCTGCCACGAACGGGTCGCGCAAGGCGGGGCGTCGCAGGCGGCGTCCGGCCTGGTCGCCGTCATCGGGGCGACGCGCTGTGCGGGCCGCCCATCGCCGAGTGATAGCCTCGCCTCGTCTGCGAGCGACCTCGGTCCATCGCCCCTTCCGAGGGAGGATCCTTCGTGGCGGCGGTGAGAGCATGAACGGACGGGAGTTCATCAGACGAACCAGGCGATATGCGCGGAGGACGGAGCAGGACTTCCGTTTGGACACCCGCAGAGGGAAAGGAAGCCACGCGTTGCTCCGTCTGGGCAGCCGTCGGACCACCGTGCCGCAGGGGGAGATCGGCCGAGGGCTGCTGGCTTCCATGTTGAAGGACCTGAGTATCGACAGAGGAGAGTTCTGACCGATGCGCTACGCCTATCCCTGTGTTCTCAACCCTGAGGAGGATGGTGGCTTCTATGTTGTCTTTCCCGACGTTCCGGGCGCGCTGACGTGCGGCGACGACCGAGCCGAAGCGCTGGAAATGGCGGTGGACGCCCTTGTAGCCATACTCGCCAGTCACGTCCACAACGGAGAGGACCTTCCGACCCCAAGCGCCGTTGTGGATGGCCAGGAGGTCGTGGCCGTTCCGCCCGTTCCCGCCGCCAAGCTGGCGCTCTACTCGGCGATGCGGGAACAGGGTCTCAGCGAGGCGGCTCTGGCCAAGCAGCTCGGCTTGGACGAGGCTTCGGTCGGCAAGCTGCTCGATCCGGACCGCTACTCCCACATCAGCAGAGTCACGAACGCCCTTAGAGCCGTCGGGCGCAGTCTCGTGGTCGAAGACAGGGTGGCTTAGCGCCGCCAGTTCGACGTGGCGGTCGTTGACAGGCAGCGAGCGGCTTGAGTGATGGCCTGAACCTGGCGATCCTCGCCGCCGGCCGTTCGGCGAGGTTCGGCCGACCGAAGACGCTCGAGCCGGTGGGGCCGAGCGGCGAGGTGCTGTTCGAGTATGCGATCTGCGAAGCGATCCGCGCCGGCTGCGGGAAGGTGGTCTTCGTCACATCGGCGGACTGGAACGACCAACTCATGAGCCGGGCGGCCGAGCGGGCCGGCGGGGCGGTTGCCCTTGACTCCGTGATCCAGAGCCTCGACGACACGCCGGGCGGTGCGTCGCCGCCGGCGCAGCGGGCCAAGCCGTGGGGGACCGGCCACGCCGTGTTCGCGCTGCGGAAGAAGATCGAGGAGCCGTTCCTGGTCGTCAACGCGGACGATTTCTACGGTCCGCGGGCGATCGAGTCGTTCGGCCAGCGGGTCGGTGATCTGCTGGATGGCGGGGACGACTCGCATTTCCTTGCGGCGTACGAGCTCCGCCGCACCGGCGTCTCCCGCACGAGCGGCGTCAACCGGGGCATCCTCTCCGTCGGCCCGAACTCCACCTTGGAGAGGATCGACGAGGTCTACGATGTGCGGGAGACAGACTCCGGCCTCGTCGGCCGCGACGGTGCGGGGGCGATCCGGAAGCTGTTACCCGAAACGCCGTGCTCGATGAATCTCTGGGCCTTCCGGCCCTCGATCTTCGGCCTCCTCGAAGCCCGCTTCGAGGCCTTCCACGCCGGTCTCGGTCGTCCCCCAACGGACCCGCTGACCAGCGAGTTCCTGCTCAGCGAGATCGTCGGCAATCTCGCAAAGGAGGGTGCGGCTCGGGTTCGTCTTCTCGGGTTGACTCAAAGCACTGCTGGACTCACGTATCCGGGGGACCTGCCGCCCGTCGCGACGACGCTGCAGCGGTGCGTGGAAGCCGGCGACTACCCGGCCGACCTCGGCGACTGGTTCGCGGACCGCGCCTCCCGGAGACCCGCGTGAGGCTGAACGCCCTCGACTGGACCGTCCTCGCCGCCTACGGCGCGCTCGCGCTGGCCGTCGGGCTCGTCTTCGCGCGGCGGGCCGGCGCGGGTACCGGGCAGTTCTTCCTCGCCGGGCGGAACCTGCCGTGGTGGCTGCTCGGCACCTCGATGGTCGCCACGACCTTCTCGACCGACACGCCCAACCTGGTGACCGACCTGGTGCGCAACGGCGGCGTTTCCGGCAACTGGATGTGGTGGGCGTTCCTGATCACCGGGATGTGCACGACGTTCTTCTACGCGAAGCTCTGGCGGCGCTCGGGCGTCTTCACCGACATCGGCTTCTACGAGCTTCGCTACTCGGGGCGGGCGGCCGTCTTCCTGCGCGGCTTCCGCGCCGTCTACCTGGGCGTGTTCTTCAACGTGATGATCATGGCGACGGTGCTGCTCGCCGGCATCAAGATCGGCGGCGTCCTGCTCGGCGCCGACAAGTACACGACGGTGCTGGTCGCGGCGGCCGTCACCGCCGCCTACTCCGCCACCTCCGGCCTCTGGGGCGTCGTCGTCACGGACCTCATGCTGTTCGTCATCGCGATGGTCGGCTCCGTCGCGGCGGCCTGGTACGCGCTCGCGCATCCGGCCGTCGGCGGGCTGGACGGCCTGGTCTCGAACCCCGACATCGCGTCGCGGCTCGCCCTGCTGCCCGACTTCGCGGACTGGCGGACCGCCGCCACCGTCTTCCTGATCCCCATCGCCGTCCAGTGGTGGTCGACGTGGTACCCGGGGGCCGAACCGGGCGGCGGCGGCTACGCGGCCCAACGCATGCTCGCGGCCCGGAGCGAGCGGGACTCGATGGGCGCGACGCTCTGGTTCAACATCGCCCACTACGCGCTGCGGCCGTGGCCGTGGATCCTGGTGGCGCTGGCCTCGCTCGTCGTCTACCCGACCCTGGATTCGATCGCCGAGGCCTTCCCGCACCTCGATCCGTCGATCGTCCGGCACGACCTCGCCTACCCGGCGATGCTGGTGTTCCTGCCGCACGGGCTGCTCGGCCTGGTGGTCGCGTCGCTGGCGGCGGCGCTCATGTCGACCATCTCGACGCACCTGAACTGGGGCGCCTCCTACATCGTGGACGACGTCTACCGTCGCTTCGTCCGGCCGGGTCACGGCGAGTCGCACTACGTCCTGGTGGCGCGGCTGTCGACGATCGCCCTGGTGGCGCTGGCGGCGGTGGTCGCGCTGTGGCTGGAAAACGCGATGCAGGCGTTCCAGATCCTGCTCCAGATCGGGGCCGGCACGGGCCTCATCTTCCTGTTGCGCTGGTTCTGGTGGCGGATCAACGCCTGGTCCGAGATCTCGGCGATGGTCGTCTCGTTCGGCGTGGCCGTGTGGTTCCAGTTCGGCCACGAGGGGGTGGGGCTGGCGTTGCCCTCGGCTGCGGCTCAACTCCTGCTCGGTGTGGCTCTGACCACTGCGGTCTGGTTCGGCGTCACGATGGCCACGCCGCCGACCGAGACTGCGGTGCTGCAGTCGTTCTACGACCGCGTGCGGCCGTTCGCGCGCGGCTGGCGGCGGGCCGTCGAGACCGGGGCCGAACCGCCCGGCGGCGCCGCCGCGGCGCTGCTCGCCTGGATGCTCGGCTGCGCCGCCGTGTACGCCGCCCTGTTCGCGACCGGAATGGCTCTCTACGGCCGGGCGACCGAGGCGGTCCTCCTCGCCGCCGCCGCGCTGGCGGCCGCGTACGGCCTGTTCCGCCTCCTCCCGCGCACGACCGCGTAGGCCCTCCGCTGGGTGCGCGGGTCTTCCGACCCGCATCGAGCGCGATGCCGCGAAGCGGCGAGCACGAGCCGTTTCTGCATCCGGCGCAGGCGGAGGAAGCTGGTGGCCTTCCTATACTGGACGGACATGCCTCTACCGTCCGATCTGCTGCGGCGGGACGCGGAGGAGGCGGTTCGTCTGATCGCGCTTCATCTTCTCTCGCAAGCGCGGGAGGCCGCGCCCCGCACCCTCGATCCGAAGGACGAGGAGGGTCTCCACGACTTTCGGGTAGCCATCCGGCGGCTGCGGAGCAGCTTGAGCGCCTGGAAGGTACAGCTTCGGGGAGTCGTCAGGAAGCGGGACCGACGGCCGCTCGCCGCGTTTCAGAAGCGGACCGGCGCTAGCCGCGACGCCGAGGTGGCGCTCGAGTGGCTGGAGGAGCAGGCCGGCGAATTGGCACCGGAGCACCGGCTTGGCTGTGAGTGGGTCAGGGCGCGACTTCGTTTGGCATCGCGAGCGCAATCGGGCGAAGCGAACCGGGCAGTGTGCGCCGAGTTCTGCGCGTGGGCCGACGACTTCGCTTCGCGCGTGACCCGCCACGCGCCGGCGCGGGACGTGGCCCGGGCGGACGCGGAGGCGCGGCTGGACCGAAGCGCCGGCCAGATTGGCGCGGGCCAGCACACGGACGCCGGCGCGACTTGCGCGGAGGCTCTGGCCGAGCGGCTGGATCGTGTCGCCCGCAAGCTGGCCGAATGCGTCGACAGCCTCGGCGGCGACCGGAAGCGGAGCCCGCACAAGGTGCGCATCGCCTGCAAGCGCCTCCGCTACCTGGTCGAACCGGTGGCCGCGGAGAGCGGGATGGCGGACTCGCTCGTCGGTCGCTGCAAGCGGCTCCAGGACGTCCTCGGCACGCTGAACGACGGGAACGTCCTCGACGACCTTCTGAGCGCCTACCTCGCCGAGGCCCGCCCAGCAAGCGAGTCCGGAGTCGCGGAGCTGGTCCGCCTCAACGCGGCCAGGGCAGAGGCCAGCTATCGTTTGTTCCGACGCGACTGGCTGGAAGGCGAGGGCATGCTCGCACTCCTCGATGAAGCGGCTGCGTTGGCTCGCCAACTCCGGGATGCCGACGATCTGGCGGACCGTCGCCCTACACGGCCGCGGGCGTCAGGCTGAACACGCACGGCGGTTCGCACGAGGGGCTACTGCGCGCTCCGCCAGTCCTCGCCGGGCATCATGCGCCTCATGAACTGGTCGAAGGAGGGCACGGTGAAGGCCGTGTCGCCGTGGCTTGGACTCCAGACCATCCCCTTGCCGATCAGCTTCGCGCGCATCGGGCCGAGCGAACTGACCTTTCGGTGCAGCGCGGCAGCGATCTCGCCGGAGCGGTGGGGACCGGGTCCGAGTTCCGCCATCGCCCGGAGATAGCGCTTCTCGCCGGGCGTCAGGCGGTCGTAGCGTACGCGGAAGAAGCCCCGGTCGAGCGAAGCGACGACCTGCTCCTCCGCGTCCCGCACGTCGGCCAGCCGAATCGGCGACCGGGGCGCGACGTTCCACGCCTGCTGTCCCCATTCCTGCAGGAAGTACGGATAGCCCTCCGTACCGGTCAGGATGCGCTCCAGAGCGCCGTCCTCGATGTCGGCCGAGCGGCTCTCGAGAGGCCGGCGAATCGCCGTCCGGGCGGACTCCGGGTCCAGGGCGCCGAGCTCCCTGAACTCGAAGAGCCTCTCCGCGTACGAGCGGGCCCGGCCGAGCCGGCCGCGAAGCTGGGGCAGGCCGGCAACGGCCAGCATGAGCGGCCATCGCCGTTGCGCCGCGCGGTGAAAGGCCGCGACGAGCGCCCCCAGTTCGCGCTCGCGGGCATACTGGAGCTCGTCGACGATCAGCATCAGCGCGGACCCGGACTGGCGCGCCGCTTCTCCGACCGCGTCCAGGAGGGCCGTCAGGTCGAACTCCAGATCGCCGCTGTCGGCCAGGCCGAGTTCCGGCGTCACGTCGAAGCCGAACTCCAGGTCCTCGTAACGGACCTTGAGCGCCGAGACGAAACCGGCCAGCGCTCTCATCGCCCGCTGCGCCGCCTCGCGGCGCCGCTTGGCGCCCGAAAGACGGAGCAGGACGTGCCGAAGCTCCGGCGCCAGGAGCGAGGGCAGGGAGCGTGCCTCCGACGCCTCGAACATCGCGGACACGACGCCCCGATTCTCGATTTCCTCGCGCGCCCGAGCGAGCACGACCGTCTTGCCGACGCCGCGGAGCCCAAGGAGCGCGAGGCACCTGGCGGGGCCTCCTCGCCTGCACTTCTCGGCAGCGAACTCGAGCGCGTCGAGAAGCTCGTCGCGCCCGGCGAGTTCAGGCGGCGGCGTTCCCGCACCGGGCGCGAAGGGGTTGTCGAAGCGATCCATGGCGGGAGGAGTCTATACCGAGATTAGCGAGTTTACCTTGTAGAGATAACTTCGCTAATCTCGGTACAACTCTAGCTGTCGCGTCGACGCCGACGGACTTCGTTCACGAAGGCCGTGAGCTGGTTGCCGCGTCGGCGGCGGAGTTCCTCGTCGGTCTCCGGGAACGGCCGAACGCGCTCCGTGAGCCCAGGGAGGCGCGGATCGGAGCGATCCGCGGCTTGACGATCGCGTCGGCTGTAGCTACGTTAGAGCTACATTGCCGAAGGAGAACTCCGATGACGACCGACACCGTTGTCCGCGCCCGAATCGACAGCGCCACGAAGGCGCGTGCCACCGAGGCGCTTCAGGCGATGGGCTTGTCCGTCTCCGACGCGATTCGCCTCATGTTGCTGCGCGTGGCGGACGAGAAGCGGCTGCCGTTCGCCATACAGGTGCCCAATCCGACGACCGTCAGGGCCATGAAGGAGTTGGAGGACGGCAAGGGCAAGCGCTTCGAGAGCGCTGAGGAGCTGTTCCGCGACGTGGACATCTGATGCTCATCGCCGTTCGCTCGTCGCGATTCAAGCGCGACGTCAGGCGCGCGAAGGCCCGAGGCAAGGATCTGAGAAAGCTGCGGCGGCTGCTGGAGTCGCTGATCGAAGAGGAACCTCTTTCAGCGCGCCACCGCGACCATCCGTTGCGAGGGATCTGGAAGGGATACAGGGAGGCGCACATCGAGCCGGACTGGCTGGTCATCTATCGCGTCAAGGGAAGCGAACTTCATCTGGTGCGAACCGGAACGCACTCGGATCTGTTCAGGGAGTAGACCTCGTTGACGGCGCGGCCGATCCGCCAAGCGAGCGGCCCGCCGGACTACTCCGCTTCCAGTGCCCGCCGGGGATCGGCGCGGGAGGCCCGACGAGCCGGGAGGAATGAGGCCATCACCGCGATGGCGAGGAGCACCAGCGCCGCGACGGCGAAAGCGAGCGGGTCGCGTGGACTCCGGCCGTCGAAGAGCAGAGGTTCGACGAACCTGCCGGCCCACAGCGCGGCGAGCGTGCCGGCCGCGACACCGGCCGCCGCCAGCGAGAAGCCCCGCGCCAGCACCATGCGCAGGAGGCGCGACGCCCTGGCGCCCAGGGCGCGACGAATGCCGAACTCCAGTTCGCGTTGGCGCACACCGAACGCGATAACCGCATAGAGCCCGATGGCGGCGAGCAGCACCGCCAGGGCGGCGGAGGCAGCGAATAGGCGCGTTCCGGTTCTCCAGGTGCGAATGCGCGATGCGAACTGGGTGGAGAGGTTCCGGACGTGGTGTCCCGGCAGTTCCGGAAAGAGCTCGGCCAAGGCGGCAAGCACCGGCGCCTCGACACGCCCGGGGCTCGAGGCGGTGCGGACGAGCAGCGCACGCTGGATGCTCGTCCATCCCGACAGAGTCGGATCGGCTGACGCCTGAGAGATGGGCAGGTAGTAGACCGGGTCCGCTTCCGGCAGAGTCCAGTTCACTGCTGGTTCCACCACGCCGACGACCGTTGTGCAGTCGGCGTTGCTGCTGACAAACAGGCAACGGCCGACGGCGCTCCGGCCGGGCCAGGCCCGCCGGGCGAACGACGTACTGACGACCGCGACCTTCCGCGTGCCTTCGCGGTCCCATTCCGTGAAGCCGCGGCCTTCCCGAACCTCCAGCCCCGCGACATCGAAGAAGTTGGGCGTAGTGAAGTTCACGTGGGGCCCGGAGCGGAACGGCAGACCGTCAAGCCCCTCGATGCGCAGGTCCGCGTACGCCGCACCGCTTCCCGACATCGGTGAACTCGTACCCTGAGCGACGTCCAGCACCTCCGGCAGATCCCGTACGCGGGCTTCCATGGCCTGGATTGCGCTCTCGTTTAGCGGTGCTCCATCCAGGCCGTCCACGCGGGTGTCGCCGTGGAAGCTCCCCAGAGTCACCGTCAGCAGGTGCTCCTTCGCGTAGCCGACGTCCACCTGGCGCGCCGCTTCGAACGAACGGTAGAACACGGCCGTTCCGCTGAGCAGCACGACCGACAGCGCGGCCTGGACCACGATCAGGCCGGTGCGGACGGGCGTTCCGAGCGCGCTGGCGCTCCGGGAGCTGTCGAGCCTCTCGATTCCCCGGCTGCGCGCCGCGTACACGGCGGGGGCCACGGCCGCCGCCAGGCCGATCCCGAGGACGGCGATTCCGGTGAAGCCGATTGCCGTGGCGCCGAGCGGATCCTCGGTCAACTGGTGGCTCGGCAGGAGCGTGCGGCGGAGGGCGTCGCCGGTGACCGCCGCCACCGCCAGCGCGACAACGCCAGAGAGTGCGGCGAGCACCAGGCTCTCAGTCACCAGGAGACGTCCGATTCCCCATCGTCCGAGGCCGAGCGTGTAGCGGACCGCCAGTTCGCGTCGCCTGGCAGCGACCCGCAGCATCAGCAGGTTCGACATGTTGACGGCCGCAATGAGGAGCACGACGAAGGTGATCCCGCCCGCGATCAGCGGCAGGCGCATGTGGCGCCGCAGCGTGACGGGGCCGCGGGTTCGAAGGATCGGACCGAGAGCCACGGTCGCCTCCCGGTCCAGGGAGTCCGGGAACCGCGAGCCGGCACGCGCCGCGCGGACAGCGGCCGTCGCCGCGGCGCTGGCGGCCTCCTCCGTCGCGCCGGACGCCAGCCGTAAGAATGCCGTCAGGTAGAAGGTGGTGCCGTACCGTCTCCAACTGTTCCCCCGGCTGGCCGTTGCCGCGTGTTTGAGAGGCAGCCAAACGTCGACCGCGTTGGAGCGGGGCCCGGAGAAGCCGGGCGGCATCACGCCGACGACGAGGTAGGTGACGTCGTCGAAACTGAGCGTCGTGCCGAGCGCTTCTTCCGGGGTGTCGAACCGCTGCCGCCGGTAGCCGTCGCCGATGACGGCAACGGGTTGCGCCGCCAGGTCGTCATCCCCGGCGACGATCGATCTTCCGACCGTTGCCGCCACGCCAAGGAAGTCGAAGAACTCCCCCGTGACCCAGGAGACCGTGAGGTTCTCGGCGCGTTGACCGCGTCCGTTCGTTCTGAACGTGACTCTGTGGCCCGCGACACCGTCGATGAGTGCGTTGTCGGCGGGCAGGGCGTTGAAGTCGAGCCACTGCATCGCGTCGACCACCCAGCTTCGTCCGGTGGAGGCGCCGCGATCGCCCGGATCGATGCGCTCGCTGACCCAGAGGCGACGAACGCGGTCCGGCTCGTCGATATGCGGAGGCGGCTGAAGAAAGAGCCTCGACAGCATCTCGTACATCGGAGCGTTCAGTCCGATGCCGAGCGCCAGGGTGAGGACCACGGCGCAGGTGTAGCCGGCGTTGCGCCGCATCATGCGGAACGCGGCGCCGATGTCCTTGAGCAGGCGCTCCGCCGGCGCCCAGCCCCAGGCTTCGCGGGTCAGTTCGCGCGTCAGCGTCACGTTGCCGAAGCTGCGCCTCGCCTCGGCACGCGCCTGTTCGGGAGGCACTCCAGCCTGGATGCGCTCTTCCGCTTCCTGGGCGAGATGGAAGCGGATCTCCTCCTCGAGTTCGGCGTCCTTGCGGCGCCGGCGCCACAGGGAGCGAAAACGGTTGTTGACCTGCCGCAGCATCTCCTGGTCCCTCCGGCCTCAGTCCGCCGGACGCAGCACCCTGGTCACGGCGACCGAGAGTTGCTGCCAACGCGACTGCTCGACGAGGAGTTGCCGCCGCCCCGTCGTGGTGAGCCGGTAGTACTTGGCGCGCTTGCCCTTGTCGGAGGTCTTCCACTCCGCCGCGATCCAGCCGCGGGTTTCCAGCCGGTGAAGCGCGGGATACAGCGACCCGGTCTCGATGCGGAGCGCGTCTTCCGACACGCGCTGGATGTGCCCGGCGATCGCGTGGCCGTGCGCCGGGCCGTAGACCAGCGTGCGCAGGATGAGCAGGTCGAGCGTGCCGTAGAGAAGCTGGTTGCGGGGGCTCGCCGGCGTCATGGTGTAGACAAGCTACTCCATATGACGTAGATTGTCTACACCATGAGTACGCTGATCCATCTGGAGAACGTCTCCAAGGTCTTCTACACGGACGAAGTCGAGACCCACGCGCTCGACGGCGTCACCCTCGCGATCGACTCCGGCGAGTACGTCGCCGTGTCCGGGCCGTCGGGCTGCGGCAAGTCGACCCTGCTGTCGATCCTCGGTCTGCTCGACACGCCGACCGCCGGCGACTACACACTGAACGGTTACCCGGTGGCGCAGCTCCGGCAGTCCGAGCGGGCGCGCATCCGCAACCGGGAGATCGGCTTCATCTTCCAGAACTTCAACCTGATCGGCGACCTGAGCGTCTACGAGAACGTCGAGCTTCCGCTCACGTACCGCGGCATCCGGCCGAGAGAGCGGCGGGAGATGGTGACGGCAGCGCTGGAGAAGGTGGAGATGGCGCCGCGCGCGAAGCACCTGCCGAGCCAGCTCTCGGGAGGTCAGCAGCAGCGCGTGGCCGTTGCCCGCGCCGTAGCCGGCCAGCCTTCCATCCTCCTCGCCGACGAGCCGACCGGCAACCTCGACTCGAAGAACGGCGGGGCGGTCATGGACCTGCTGCGGACGCTGCACGAGGAAGGATCGACGATCTGCATGGTGACTCACGATCCCCGCTACGCCGACCATGCGGAACGGGAGATCCGCCTGTTCGACGGGCGGGCCACGACCTGATGGACGTCGCGAGACCGGACCTGGCGCGGAAGAAAAAGGTCCGCCGGGTGACGTACTACTCCCTCGGCGGCTTGCTGCTCGTGCTGGTCACGCTCGGTCTGCAGCAGGCGGAGCCGTCGGCGCCGCGCGTCGACCGGGACGATCTCTACATCGACACGGTGCGGCGGGGCCCGATGGTTCGGGAAGTCCGGGGGCGGGGAACGCTGGCGCCGGAGAACATCCGGTGGATTCCGGCGACGACGGAAGGCACAGTCGAGAGGATCGTTCTCGACCCGGGCGCCAAGGTGGCGCCGGACTCGGTGATCGTCGAACTGAGCAACCCGGAGCTGGAGCACCAGGCGCGGGAGGCTGAGTTGAACCTCCGCGCCGCGGAGGCTCGGTACGAGAACCGGAAGGTCGAACTCGACAGCGAGCTGCTGATGCAGAAGGCGGGGCTGGCGAGCGTGGAGGCTGCGCTGGTCGTGGCCCGGCTCGAGGCGGATGCCGACGCCGAACTGGCGAAGGACGGTCTGGCTTCGGCGATCGAACTCCAGCGGGCGCAGGCGTCGAAGCGGGAACATGAAACGCGCTTCGCGCTGGAGGAGGAGCGTCTCGGCATCGCTGAAACGACGAAGGCGGCGAAGCTCGCCGTCGAGCGGGCGGAAGTGGATCGTCTGCGCGCGATCTGGCGGCTCCGGCTCGACCAGGTCGCGGCCCTGCGGGTCCGCGCCGGCATGCACGGCGTCCTCCAGCAGCTGCCGGTCGAGGAGGGGCAGCGCGTCAGCGCCGGAACGAGTCTGGCCCGGGTCGGAGACCCGACGGCGCTGAAGGCCGAACTGCGGATCGCCGAGACGCAGGCGAAGGACGTTCAGATCGGGCAGATCGCTGCGGTCGACACGCGGAACGGCATCGTCCCCGGCAGGGTGGTCCGGATCGATCCGGCGGTCGAGGAAGGGACGGTGACGGTCGACGTCGCGCTGGAAGGCGACCTTCCCCGCGGCGCCCGGCCGGACCTGACCGTGGCCGGCACGATCGAGCTCGAACGGCTCGAAGATGTCGTCTTCGTCGGCCGGCCCGTCGTCGGCCGGGAAGAGAGCGAGGTCGGTCTGTTCCGCCTGGACGGCGAAGGGAACGGCGCCAGCCGAACGCGCGTGCTCCTGGGGAGAAGTTCGGCCAACACGATCGAGGTGCTGGACGGGTTGCTGCCCGGGGATCGGGTCGTTCTGTCGGGCATGTCCGCCTGGGACGAGTTCGACCGCCTCCGTATCGACTGAGGAGGGCGGACCTACCCCATGAAGAAGCCCTTCCGGTGCGAGACGCCGAGCACCTTCCTGCACAGCGCGCAGAAGTAGACGTAGCGCTTGCCCAGAACTCCCGAGACCTTCCGGAAGTAGATGCCCACCGGCTGCTCGCAGTGGGGGCACAGGGGCGTGATGTCGTTGCGTTCTTCAGCCTGAATCATGGCGTTGTCTCCTCTCCGTCGTTTCTGGTTCTGCTTGCCGGCCGTGGTTCGGTCTCAGCCGTGCGTGTCGTTCGGCGGCTCGTAGCCCCAGGCTTCCACGGCGAAGCCCCAATGCCGGTCGACGACGTCGATCGTCTCCGGATCGATCCGGTAGGCGTTCTTGCGATAGCCCGACAGCGTCCCGAGGTAGTCGGCGACCGGCTGGCGGGCCCGCTCCCAGCCCGGCAGGTCGAGCTCGGCGTAGAGACGCTCGAGTTCGGCCATCGGGGCTCTCTCCAGATCCTCGAAGCGGACTTCGGCCAGGTGTCCCTTCGGGATCGACTCCCGGTCCTTCATGTACTGCCTCATCATCGCGGCGTAGGAGTCGAGCATGCTGGCGATCACCTCGTCCGGGTCCGCGTCGGCCAGTTGGCAGATGGGCAGCACCTTCCCGTACAGGTGCTTCATCGACCGGTAGACCAGGTAGGGATTCCGCACGATGTGGATGAACTTCGCGTCGGGGAACAGGCGCCGGAGCTCGGCGGTGCGGCCGAGGTTGGTCGGACTCTTGAGCACGAGCCGGCGGCCGCCAGCCGCCAGCGTGGCCTTGCGAAGCACGTCGAGATAGGCGCGTTCCCACCGCGTCATCTCGGAGCTCGTCAGCCGCATCGTCGCGTACTTCTCCTGGTACTCCCTCGCCCGGTTGGGGAAGGTGAGGTGATGCACGAACGACAGGTGCGACGTGTTGGCGAGCGCGATCTCCTCCTCCTGCGGCAGCTCCACGGACACGGCCATGTTGTCCATCGGGCGCGTCGCGGGCATTCCCCGGGCGACGAGCCGCTCCAGCCGGCCGCGCGCGACCAGGAACATCGGCGCCGCGACGGCCTGGAAGGTCGAGACGACGCCCAGGCCCGGGTCTTGCGCGAGCACGTTGTGCAGGTGCGTGGTGCCCGAGCGGCCGAAGCCGTGGATGTACAGCGGCGCGTGGGCGATCGGGACCCGCGCCATTCGCGCCGGGCCGTAGCGGAGGCGCTCGGCGACCCGCAGCGGGGCGAACAGGGCGGTGATCGCGAGCACCTTCGCCAGCTTGCCCCAGTACCGCGGCGGCACGCCTCCGTTGTCCGCGATGAGCCGAAGCCAGACGCCGAGCGGCGCCATCGTGAACGGGTGCTGCCCGGAGGTCCTGGGGGCGTCCACGACGGTCATGGTAGCGCTGGGGTGAATGCGCGGAAGCCGGCGCTTCGCGTCGGATGCCGGCGGGAACCGGGTGGCGCGGTCCGCGCCACACGCGACTCAGTCCGCGCGTCTGTCAGCGGGCGCGCGGATGGCACCCCGGCGCGCCCGGTGGCCGATTGCGGCGGAGCGTCCCGTCGGGGAACATAGGCCGCATGTGCTTCAACCAGAAGGACCAGCCATGAAGATCCTCCTCTACTGTCTGGCGGCCCTCGTCGTCATCGTCCTGGCGCTGTACTTCGCGTTCTTCTTCAATCCCCAGACGGAAGAACAGGAGGAGGTGAACGCGGCCTGGAGCCGGTTCGCCGAGGAGGTCGCGGAGATGGGCCGGGCCGTCGAGAGCGCGCCGTTCAACCGCGACGAACGGACCGCCGCCGCGGGATACCGGCACCTCGCCCGCTTTCTGTCGACCTTCCTGGCCGACTTCACGGACCTGCGGAATCCGGACTACCCGCAATTCTCCCGATTCCCGAACAGCGTCGCCCGAGTCGGCTGGGACAACCCGGACAACCCCTATCTCGCGTTCGCGGTGCGGGGCGACCACGTCTACCGGCTGCGCGGGAACGTGACGAACTTCGACCTCGTGACGATCAACGTCTACAGCGGCATGCTCGGCCACACGCCGGTGAGGAAGATCCGCACGGTGTCGAGCATCGCCTCGGACGATCTCGACGTCGACGAGAACGGCGGCTTCGTCCTGACGCTGAGCGCCGTGCGGGCCGAGGGCGACTGGCTGAAGCTGGAGCCGGACGCCTACATGGTCATCGTCCGGCGCCTCGTGTCGGACTGGGAGAAGACGGACGAGGGCCTCTGGGAGATCCTCAACCTGACCACGCTGGGCGCCGGCGCACCCCGCCCGACGCCCGAGTCGGTCGCGCGCTCGCTCGACGACGCCGCGACCCAGACCCGCTCGCTGCGGGAGCTGCTAACGCTGGTGCATCGGATCACGTTCCAGCTCGCGCTCAGGCCCAACAGGGTCTCGGAACCCGCCGAGGCCGACCCGAACCTGCCGATGGCCGACGCCTTCCAGGCGGCCTCCCGTGGCTGGTTCCGGCTGGAGGAGGACGAGGCCCTGCTGGTCGACGTGCCGGTCGCCGACTGCCGCTACACGAACATCCAGCTCGCCAACCCGTGGATGGAATCGCTCGACTACGCCAGCCACCAGTCGAGCCTGAATCACCGTACCGCGCATGCGGACGCCGACGGCCGCGTGCGGTACGTGATCAGCCGCCGGGACCCCGGCGTACAGAACTGGCTCGACACCGCCGGCTGGGCGGAGGGGTCGCTCTGCGCCCGGTGGACGTACTGCAGCGAGTATCCGACCGGGGTCACGGCGCAGGTAGTGAAGCTGGACGAGCTCGACAGCCACCTACCCGCCGAAACGCCGAGGGTCGGCCCGGAGGAACGCGCGCGGATCGTGGCGGCGCGGCAGGCCGCGATCAGCCGGCGCTATGCCGGCGGCTCGTAGCTGGGCCGGCAGAGAGATCGCGAGCCCGGGACGGGGTTTCTGCGTGATCGTGGCGGTTCGCCAACGTGCCGCTGACTTCCTTCGAGAGTCCGCACGGATGCGCCTGCAAGCGTCCCGCGGCTTCGCCCGGGCGCGCCGGTGGGGGATGGAGGGCGGCTGGTATTGGCTCGGCGGATCGTCCGGGGTCCCGCCGCCGGCGGGGAAGCGCGGCCTCGGATACACTGGCTTGCGGACTCTGGACGGACCGCTTGCCATGACCGACGACGAACTGAAGGCGCTTGTTGCCAGGATCGCCGAATCCCAGGACCGGGCCGACGCCCGACAGGCGAAGATCGACGCCCGACAGGCGAAGATCGACGCCCAATTGGCGGAGAACGCCGCCCAACAGGCGAAGACCGACGCGCAACTGGCGAAGACCGACGCGCAACTGGCGAAGACCGACGCGCAACTGGCGAAGACCGACGCGCAACTGGCGAAGACCGACGCCAAGCTGAACCGGCTGGCGGAGATGTACGGCGGCCTCGGGAACAGCCTGGGCCAGGCGGCGGAGGAGTTCTTCTTCAACAGCCTCGATGCCGACCCGGTACTGGGCGGCGGTCGCTTCGATGTCGTAACCAAGAACTTCCGTCGCAAGCGCGCCGGGCTGGAGGACGAGTTCGACCTGGTGCTGGCCAACGGTCGCGAGGTGCTGGTCGTGGAGGTCAAGTACAAGGCGCACGAGAACGACCTGCGGCGGCTGCTGGACAAGAAGGCGCCCAACTTCCGGCGCCTGTTTCTCGAGTACGCGGATCACGAACAGGGTCTGGCCTTGGCGTCTTTCCGCGTTCACGATGAACTCAAGCAGGCGGCCCTGGAGCGGGGCGTGACCGTGCTGCAGCGCAAGGGCGACGTGATCGAGACCATCGCCGCCTGATCCGGCGGTCCGCCCGCGCACCCAGCGGCCGTCCGCCTTCAGGCGAGGACTTCCCGCACGACCCGCGCCTTCTCGACGCCGGTCAACCGTGCATCCAGCCCCTGGTGGCGGTAGGTGAACCGCTCGTGGTCGATGCCGAACAGGTGCAGCACCGTGGCCTGGAGGTCGTGGACGTGGACCGGATCCTCGATGATGTTGTAGGAGAAGTCGTCCGTCTCGCCGTGGACGACGCCGCCCTTGACGCCGCCGCCGGCCATCCAGATGCTGAAGCAGCGGGGGTGATGGTCGCGGCCGTAGTTGTCCGCGGTCAGGGCGCCCTGGGAGTAGATCGTGCGTCCGAACTCGCCGCCCCAGATGACCAGGGTCTCGTCGAACAGGCCGCGCTCCTTCAGGTCCTGAATCAAGGCCCAGGCGGCCCGGTCGACGTCGCGGGCCTGGGCCGGCAGCACCGTCGGCAGGATGGAGTGGACGTCCCAGCCCCGGTGGTAGATCTGCACGAACCGGACCCCGCGCTCGACCAGCCGCCGGGCCATGAGCGCCGCGTTCTGGAACTTGCCGGGCTGCCGGGCTTCCTCGCCCCAGCGTTCCCAGGTGCGCTCCGGCTCGGCCGACAGGTCGGCCATCTCCGGCACCGATGACTGCATGCGAAACGCCATCTCGTACTGCTCGATGCGGGCCAGGGTCTCCGGATCGCCGATCTGGGCGTGGCGCAGCCGGTTCAGTTCGCTCATCCCGTCGAGCACGCGCCGGCGGACGTCGGGCGAGACGCCGTGGGGGTCCTTGAGATAGAGGACCGGCTCGTCTCCGGTCTGGAGCCCCACGCCGGCGTACTCGGGCGACAGGAAGCCGGCGCTCCAGAGCTTTGCCGAGATCGCCTGCAGGCCGGCGCGCGGGTGGCTGCGCTCGGCGTTCATCACGACGAAGGTGGGCAGGTCTTCGTTCATGCTGCCGAGGCCGTACGCGAACCAGGAGCCGATGCACGGCCGGCCCGGGATCTGCTGGCCGGTCTGGATGAAGGTGATGCCCGGCTCGTGGTTGATCGCGTCGGTGTGCATCGAGCGGATGACCGCGATGTCGTCCGCCATGCTCGCCGTGTGGGGCAGGAGCTCGGAGAACCACGCGCCGTTCCCGCCGTGCTGGGAGAACTCGAAGACGGACGGCGCGATCGGGAAGCGCGACTGGCCGGAGGTCATCGTCGTCAGCCGCTGCCCCTGCCGGATCGAATCGGGCAGGTCCTGGTCGAAGTACTCCTTCATCTTCGGCTTGTAGTCGAGCAGGTCCATCTGCGGCGGCGCGCCCATCATGTGGAGGTAGATGCACTGCTTCGCCTTCGGCGCGAAATGCGGCAGATCGGGCAGGCCGCCGAAGCGGTCCCGGGCGACCGGCAGGGCGAAGAGGTCGTCGGCCATCAGGCTGGCCAGCGCCAAGCCGCCGATGCCGCGGGCGGCCGTGCCGAAGAACTGGCGCCTCGTCTCGGCTCGAACGGTTTCCTTCAGTGGGTCCATTTGCCAGAGCCCTCCCGCTACTTGTTCAGGGTCTCGTCCAGGTTCATCAACTGGCTCGCCATCATGGTCCAGGCCGCCGACTCGGACATGGGCAGGCCGGCGTCATGGGCCGACTCGCCGACGTTCACCAACTCCTTTGCCGCCGCCCCGTCGGCGCCGTAGAGGTCGATCAGGCCGTCGTACGTCCGTCGCGCCACCGCCCGCTCGCCGTCGTCGAAGTCACGGGCCAGCAGCCGGGTCGTGAGGTAGTCGAGCCGACGGTCGAAGTCGTCGCCGGCTTCCCGCATCGCGCGCTGGGCGAGGAAGCGCGACGCCTCGACGAACTGGGTGTCGTTCATCGTGACCAGCGCCTGGAGCGGCGTGTTCGTCCGTTCGCGGCGGACCATCGAGTGCTCGCGGTTCCCGGCGTCGAAGATCGTCATCGACGGCGGCGGCGCGGCGCGCTTCCAGAAGGTGTAGAGGCTTCGCCGGTAGAGTTTGTCCCCCGAATCCCGCCGGTAACGGGACGTGTTGCTCGAGTTCATCGCCACCCGTTCCCAGTGGCCTTCCGGCTGGTAGGGCTTGACGCTCGGGCCGCCGATCGTGCGCACCAGGAGTCCGCTGGCGGCGAGCGCGGTGTCGCGGACCATCTCGGCGTCCATCCGGAAACGCGGGCCGCGCGAGAGCAGCCGGTTGTCCGGGTCCTGCTCCAGCTTCTCTGGCGTGAGCGTGGCCGCCTGCCGGTAGGTCGACGACGTCACCAGCCGCCGGAAGAAGCCCTTGACGTCCCAGCCCGATTCCCGGAACTCGGTCGCGAGGTAGTCGAGGAGCTCGGGGTGCGTCGGCACGTCGCCCTGGGCGCCGAAGTCCTCGCTCGTCGTGACGAGCCCGGCGCCGAAGACTTGCTGCCAGAAGCGGTTGACGGTGACCCGCGCCGTCAGCGGATTCGCCTCGTCCACCAGCCAGTGGGCGAGGCCCAGCCGGTTGCGGGGGAGGTGTTCCGGCATCGGAGGCAGCGCGGCGGGGGTTGCCGCCGTCACCCGTTCGCGCGGCTGGTCGTACATGCCGCGATGGAGGACGCGCGCCGCCGCCTCGCTGCCGGGAAGCTCCTGCATGACGTGGGTGATCGAGCCGCGGCGCCGCAGCTCCCGCCACTCGCCGTCGATCTCCAGCCTGCGGTCCACGAGGCGGCGATACTCCTCGTCGTTCGTGTTCGCGTAGCTCAGCAGGAGGCTTCGGCGTTCGTCGCCGGTCAGCTTCCGGGCCGGCTTTCGGGTGGCCGCGCGGATCCCGCTCCACTCGGAGACGACGCGGGCTTCCTCGACCGAGAGGACGCGGTCGAAGACGCGCACGTCGGCGACGCCGCCGCCGGCGAAGTGCTGGGCACTGCCCTCCGTTCGCCGATCGTGGCGGCCGAGGTAGAACGGCCGGTCCGTTCGGATGCGGCCCTCCACCTTGGCGAAGAACTCGCTGCCCTGCTCGGGAACGCGGTCGCCGTCGCGGTAGATGTGCAGGCCGCCGCGCTCGCCGGAGCCGTCGTGCGTGAAGACGACGTGGGTCCACTCGCCGGGCGTCAACCGTTGCGTGTTGTTGGGGTTGATCGAGACGCTGGTGGCGCCGCGGCCGGGTCCGGCGCGGTCGCCCCTGAGGCGGAAGTGCAGCTCGCGAGCTCCGAGCGTGACCTGCCAGCCGCGGTCGGCGTCGTGCGGGTCGCTCTGGCTGGCGACCGTGTAGCTGCCCTCGGCCTCGGGCATGTAGATCCACGTGGCCAGCGAGAACGGCGTGCCGGTGTCGAGTTCCAGCGGCGGCAGCTCGGCCGAGGCCTCGTCGCCGAAGAGCAGGGCCGGAAGGCCGTTGGGGCCCGGCTCGACGCGGACTTCGCCGTGGAGCGAGACGGGCCGCCGTTCGCCTTCGACCAGGACGGCGGGTTCGAAACCGCCGCCGAGATCGAGACGCAGGATCTCGGAGTCGGCGCCCAGCGGCGCTTCGATCTCGCGGTGGGCGCCGCCCGTCAGCCACTCGGAGAAGGCGGGCTCCACCGAGCCGAGACGCTTCGCCAGCGCGTCTTCGATCTCGCCGACCTCCTCGCGCAGCCGGTACCAGGTCTCGCGGTCCTCGTCCCGCGGCACGACCAGGGTCGGCGGCGGATCGGAGATGTTGCCGTCCATCACGTACTGCGTCGTGTTGCGGAAGAACGCGGTCAGCGCGTAGAACTCGCGTTGGCTTACGGGATCGAACTTGTGGTCGTGGCAGGTCGCGCATCCGACGGTCAGCCCCATGAACACGCTGCCGATCGTTTCGGCCCGGTCCTTGGCGTAGATCGCCTCGTACTCCTCGATCACCACGCCGCCCTCGTTCGTCGTGATGTTGTTGCGCTGGAACCCGGTGGCGATCAACTGGTCGAGGGTCGGTTCCGGCAGCAGGTCGCCGGCGATCTGGTCGAGCGTGAACCGGTCGAACGGCTGGTTCCGGTTGAACGCCTGGATCACCCAGTCCCGGTAGGCGTACATCTCCCGGTAGTTGTCGATGTGGATGCCGTGGGTGTCGCCGTAGCGGGCCGCGTCCAGCCAGTAGCGGGCGCGGTGCTCGCCCCAGTGCGGCGAGGCGAGGAGACGGTCGACGAGCCGCTCGTAAGCGCCTTCTTCCGTGTCGTCGAGGAAGGTCGCGAGCGTGCCGGGATCGGGCGGCAGGCCGGTCAGGTCGAGGGCGGCGCGACGGGCCAGGGTGCGGCGGTCGGCCTCCCCGGCGGGCGTGAGCTCCTCCGCCTCGAGCCGCGCCAGGATGAAGCGGTCGAGCGGGTCGCGGGCCCAGGCGTTGTCGTCGACCGCGGGCGGCGCCGGCCGCTCGATGGCGGCGAAGGACCAGTGCTCGTCCCAGGCAGCTCCCTGCTCGATCCAGCGCGTGAGCGCTTCGATCTGCTCGCCGGAGAGCGACTTCTGCGACACCTCGGGCGGCATCCGCCGGAGTGGGTCCGAGTGGTTGATGCGCTCGACCAGCAGGCTGGCGCCCGTGTCGCCGGGCACGACCGCGGGACCGCGAGGCCGGTTGCTGCGGCCCGCCGGAGGCCGCGGGCTGAACGCCCCGTTGCGCGTGTCGAGCCGGAGGTCCGCCTCGCGGGTCGCCTCGTCGGGACCGTGGCAGGCGAAGCAGTTGTCGGAGAGGATCGGCCGGACGTCGCGCTGGAAGTCGACGGCGGAAGCGGGCTCGGCCGCGGCGGCACCCAGCGAGGTCGCCGGGCTGCAGACGGCGATTACCGTCGCTAGCAGGAACGGGCGGAACACTCTATGGAGCATGGATGTGCTAGAGGATAGACCACCTGCGCCTCGCGCCCCCCGAAGGGACATGAAGATGATCGAAGAGATCCTGACTTTCTGGTTCGAGCAGAACGGCCCCAAGCAATGGTGGAGCAGCGATCCGCAGTTCGACGCGGCAATCCGCTCGCGGTTCGGAGCGCTGCACGACCGGGCCGTCCAGGGGGAACTGTACGGCTGGCGTGACGCGCCGCAAGGCCGCCTCGCCGAGATCGTCGTGCTCGACCAGTTCTCGCGCAACCTCTACCGCGACGACCCGCGCGCCTTCGCGGCCGACGGAATGGCCCTGGCGCTGGCACAGGAGGCGGTCCGGATCGGCGCCGACCGGGCGGTTCTTCCGGCCCGGCGGCAGTTCTTCTACATGCCCTACGAGCACAGCGAGTCGCCGCGAATCCACGAGACCGCAGTCTCGCTGTTCGAGAGCCTCGACGACCCGGAGCTCCTGGACTTCGAACTCCGGCACAAGGCGATCATCGATCGCTTCGGGCGCTATCCGCATCGCAACCGCGTCCTCGGCCGCTCTTCGACGCCAGAGGAGATCGCGTTCCTTCGGGAGCCCGGGTCGTCGTTCTGACGAGCGGGCTCGGAGGTCTCTGGACCCGCGAGGCGACCGCGTAGTACGTTGGCGGCGATGGCAGCCCGAAGGGCCTTCCTCACAGTGCTCGGGGTCACGGTACCGGTCTGGGCGTCCGTCTTGGCCTGCTCGACGGCGATCGTCACGACGCCCCCGTCCGCTCCGGCCGAGGCGCCTCCAGTGGCAGCGGAGGCTGAACCGGCCGCCCCGCCGACCTCCGTTCTCGACGGCATCTTCACCGAAGCACAGGCGGAACGGGGCCGGGCTGCCTACGGCGAGCACTGCGCCGAGTGCCACGGCGAAGAACTGCGAGGCGGCGAAATGGCCCCGGGCCTGACCGGCGTGGCGTTCCGATTCCGCTGGCGCGGGCTCAAGGTGGCCGACATCTTCGAGAGCATCGAGTCGACCATGCCGCCGGAAGAGCCGGAGACTCTGGGCGACCGGACGTACATCGACATCGTCGCCTTCCTGCTGAGCGCCAACGGTTACCCGGCCGGCGGTCGGGAGCTGGCCGCCGACTCCAGGCTGTTGGAGGGAGTTGCCGTCGAGCGGATGCCTCCGTAGGGCACGCGGCCCTTGTGCGCCAGGGAAGACCGGCCGGGACCGTTGACTTCATCCGAAGTCAAAGACATCATGTGGAGTCAAGGAGAACGACGATGGTGCAGGTGACCGCAAGACTCCCCGACGATCTCGTCGAGAAGGCCGATCACGCCGCGAGCCGGTTGAATCGCTCGAGAGCGCAGTTGGTGAGACAGGCGCTTGAGTACTACCTCGACGATTTCGAGGATCTGCGTCTGGCCCTGGATCGGCTCAACGATCCCGCCGACCCGGTTCTCGATTGGGAAGACGTCAAGCGTGAGCTACTCGATCAGGATCAAGGGTAGCGCCGCCAGAACGCTGAGGAGAATCGACGCCCGGGAGCGAACGCGGCTCGTCGCGGCGATCGACCGTCTCGCTCGGGAACCCTCCGCGGGCGCCGCGCTCAAGGGGGAGTTCGGGGGTCTGCGTCGACTTCGCGTGGGGCGGTACCGCATCATCTACGAGGCGTTTCACGAAGAGCTGACGATTCTGGTCGTCCGCGTCGCGCATCGCCGGGAGGTGTACCGGTGAGAAGGCCACCTATGGCGCGGCGTACTCCAACGCAAAGACGAACAGGTTGTTCGCGAAACCCGGCTTGAGCTCCGGCGTCAGCCGAAGGAAGCTCGACGTGGTCGCTGAGATGCCGGTGCTGACCGCCACGTACTGCGTTCCGTCGACGGCGTAGGTGATCGGGTAGCCGGTCACGGGCGCGCCCAGGTTCACCTCCCACAACACCTCGCCCGTCTCCTGGCTGTAGGCCTTGAAGCGGCCGTTCACGTCGCCGCCGAAGAGCAGTCCGCCGCCGGTGGCGACCAGCGAGGTCGTGGAGGCGCGCTGCTCGTGCAGCCACACCGTCTTGCCGGTCTCGGCGGAGATCGCATACACGGTGCCCAGGTTCTCGGTGCCCGGCGCCAGTTCGTGCCGGACGCTCAGGGCGTAGTACGGGTGGGACGCGCTGGGATCGGTCGTCGTCAGCGTTGGCATGCACATGTTGCGCAGCGGGTAGTACAGCGTGTTCGTCTCCGGGCTGTAGGCCCCGGCCTCCCAGTCCTTGCCGCCGTGCATGTTCGGGCAGATGAGCCGCTCCTCCTCCAGCGCGTTGAAGATGACTTCCGGGTTCTCGGTCGCCTTGCCGGTCTCGCCGTCGATGCTCTGGATCACGTTCTGGTAGACGGTGGGCCGCGCCCAGAGGAACTCGCCGGTCTCCCGGTCGATGGAGTAGACGAGGGCCGTCTTGCCGGGGATCCCGGTGATCACCTTGCGCACCTCGCCGGGCTCGACGTTCGGATTGATCCAGGCCACCTCGTCCGGGTCGGGCGCCACCGCGGTGTCGACGATCACCCGCTCGAAGGGATGGTCGAGATCCCAGTGGTCGTTCATGTGCTGGTAGTGCCAGACGATCTCGCCGGTGTCGCCGTCGAGCGCGAGCGTCGAGTTGTGGTACAGGTGCGTCTTGTCCGTGCCGCCGAGCATGAACTTGGGCGCCGGCGCCGTGACGGAGGTACCGGCGAAGACCAGGTTGAGTTCCGGGTCGTAGCTCGGCGGCATCCAGGAGCCGACGTGGGCCCGCTTCTCGAACGGCACGTCGCCCCAGGTCTCGTCTCCCGGTTCTCCGGGGGCGGGAATCGTGCGGCGCCGCCAGACTTCCTCGCCGGTGAGCGCGTTGTGGGCCGTGATCACGCAGGCCTCGGGCCCGGCGCGCGGCGAGCAGCTCCGGCCCGAGAACGCCTTGCCGGCGCCGATGATCGGGCCGGCGCCCTGCAACGCGGGGTGGGTGCGGTAGTCGAGGACCATCGTCTCCCAGACCATCTTCCCGGTCTCGGCGTCGAGCGCGAAGAGGTGGTCGTCGACGCTGGTGTCGATGATCAGGTTCGCGTAGATGGCGATGTTCCGGTTGTTCTGGGACAGGAAACCGCCGACGTAGTCCTTCGCGTCCTCCGGGATCTTGCGCCGGTGCTCCCAGATCAGGTCGCCGGTTGCCGCGTCGAGCGCCTGGATCACGTCGTTCGGGTTCGGCATGTACATGACGCCGCGATAGGCGAGCGGCGTGCCGGTCTGGCTGCCGTCGTTGAGCGACCGCGTCCACACCATCCGCAGGTCGCCGACGTTCTCCGGCACGATCTGGTCGAGCGGGCTGTAGCCCCAGCCGTTCGCGGTGCGCCGCCACATGAGCCAGTCCTCGGGCGCCGGGTTCTCCAGCGTCTCGTCGGTGACCGGGACGAAGGCGTCGCCGGCCTGGGCGCTCGCGTCCGAGACGCTCAGGATCTGGGCAAAGACCGCCGTGGCGGCGATCAGATGTCCGTACCGGTTCTGCATTGGGAACCCCTTTCAGTCGGGCGGGAGCCGTAGAGTACTGCCCACTGGGTGCGGACGTTCCCGCCGGCAGCCGCCGAAGGCGGCAAAGAGAATTCGCTCGCCGCTCCGCGGCATCGCGTCCGATGCGGCCGAGGACGCCGGCGCACCCAGTGTGTGGCGGCTAAGCTAGGCGGCAATGTCGCACAACAAGGTCGCCTTCGCTTCGGCTGTCGCAGCGGCAGCCGCCCTGTTCGTCCTGTGTCAGCCGACCCCGGCGCAGGAAGCCGGCGCGCTTGCCGGCGACGACGTCGTCTCCCTCCTCGTCCGCCTCGGCGTGAACGACGCCGCGGCCCGCGACTGGGACGGCTCGCTCGAAGTGGCGGGCGGCGAACTACTGGGCCTCCGCGACTGGCGGCCAAGGCCCGCCAGCGAGGTCGAGGGCAACGCCTGGAAACTCGCCAGCTACAGCGGGCCGAACTTCAGGCCCAGCGCCATCCACGATACGCAGACCGTCGGTCCGGTCGAGTACGTCCGCTCGCCCGGACTGGTCGTCGACGTGCGGGGCAACGGCGGCTCGCGCCTGATGTTCGCCACCGCCAACGGCGAGTTCGAGGTCCGGCTCGCCGATGTCGCGGTCGGCCGGCGACTGCGGTTCCTGGGCGGCGACGTGACGGTCGAGCGCGTGCCCGGAGTCGAGCGGCTGACCTCCGACGACTACCAGAACGACTTCGCCACGATCCTCGGCAGCGACGGCGACGAGGTCTGGGCCGCCTGGCTCGGCTACCGCGACAACGCGAACGAAGTGCTGGCGCGGCGGTTCGACGGTCAGGGCTGGGGAGAGGTCCAGACCCTGACGGAGCAACCCGGCGATCACTATCTGGTGAAGATGGGCCGGGACGGGGACGGCCGCCCCTGGGTCGTCTGGTCGGCCCAGGTCGACGGCAACTGGGATCTCTACGCCCGCGTCCTCGACGGTGACTCCTGGTCGCCGGCGGAACGGCTGACCGAGGCGCCGCAGCCCGACATGTTCCACAACCTGGCGACCGACGCCGAGGGCAACCTCTGGCTGGTCTGGCAGGGCTTCCGCGACGGCGCCGCCGACATCTTCGCCCGCCGCTACGACGGCGAACGCTGGTCCGACGCGGACCGGGTCTCGTCGTCGCCGGCGAACGACTGGGAGCCGGTGATCGTCGCGGACTCGAAGGGCGGCGTGTACGTCGGCTGGGACAGCTACGACGCCGGCAACTACGACGTGCTGGTTCGCCGCTGGGCCGGCGGTGAGTGGGGCGAGGAGATGCCGGTCGCCTCGACGGCCAAGTACGAGGCGCACATCAGCCTCGCCGTCGACGGGCAGGACCGGGTCTGGGCGGCGTGGAACGAGAGCGGTGTCAACTGGGGCAAGGACACCGGCTGGGTGCTCAACCGCGAGGGCACACGGCTCTACGAGTGGCGCACGATGAACGTCGCGGTCCACGACGGCTGGGAGTGGCGGTCGCCGGCCGCGGACGTCAACGAGGCGCTGCCCGAGGAACTCCAGGGCTACAACGACTTCCCGGTGCTCTTCCCGGACGCCGACGGACGCATCTGGCTCCATTTCCGGCACCGGACGACCCGCCAGGCCGACATCCTGAGCGAGTCCCCGGCCCACCGGGCGGCCTGGGAGGTCTGGAGCACGACCCTCCAGGGAGACCGCTGGCTTCGGCCGCAGCACATCCCGATGACGCGCTTTCGGCAGGACGCCCGCTGGGGCCTGGCTGCCGACGGCAACGGCGACGTCTGGGCGAGCTGGCCGACCGACAACCGGGACTACTCGGGGTTCCTGTTCGAGCACGCCGACGTCTACGCCGCCAAGCTGCCGCGCCTCATGACGAAGGTCGTGCCGCCGAAGCTGGCGGCGCTGGTCGTCGACGAAGTGCCGGCCTACGTGATCCACGAGAACGAGGCGGAGGATCTGGAGCGAATCCGCAGCTACGAGATCGAGTCCGAGGGGAAGACGTACCGGATCTACCGCGGCGACACCCACCGCCACACCGAGATCTCGATGGACGGCAACAACGACGGCTCGCTGATCCAGACCTACCGTTACGCGATGGATGTCGCCTCGCTCGACTTCCTGCTGGCCAGCGAGCACAACTTCCTGGGCGGCCCGGACATCGAGTACATCAACTGGCTTCTGCACCAGACGGTCGACGTCTTCTCGGTCTCCGGCCGCTTCCAGCCCTTCTACGGCTACGAGCGGAGCATCTCCTTCCCCGACGGGCACCGGAACATCCTGTTCGCGGAGCGCGGCAAGCCGACCCTGCCGGTCACCGAGGCGGAGCGGACCCACGAGGAGGGCGCTGCGAGACTCTACGAGTACCTGAAGGAGCACGACGGGATCGCCATCTCCCACACGTCGGCCTCGAGCATGGGTACGGACTGGCGCGACAACGACCCCGAGGTCGAGCCCCTGGTCGAGATCTACCAGGGCGACCGGGTCTCGAACGAGTACGAGGGCGCCCCGCGCGCCGCCCGCACCGGCAACCTGCGCTCGGCGCCAGGGGGCTTTCGGCCGGAGGGCTACGTCTGGAACGCCTGGGCCAAGGGCTACAAGCTGGGCGTCCAGGCCGCTTCGGACCATCTCTCGACCCACATCTCCTACGCCGCCACGATCGCCGAGGAGTTCACGCGCGAGGGGATGCTGGACGCGATGAAGAAGCGCCACAGCTACGGCGCGACGGACAACATCATCCTCGACTACCGGCTGCGGACGGGCGGCAGGGAGTACCTCCAGGGCGACATTCTCACCGCCGACGGCGACTTCCGGCTGAGCGTCCGCGTCATCGGCACGACGCCCATCCGCCAGATCGACATCATCCGCGACCAGACCTTTCTGTACAATCGCCAGAACCTCGAAGCCGACGTCAGCCTCGAGTTCGCCGACGCCGACGTCGAACCCGGGGAGCACCTCTACTACGTGCGGGTGATCCAGGTCGACGGCAACATGGCTTGGTCCTCGCCGATCTGGGTGACCGTGGAGTAGCAGGCAACGCGATGAAGAACGCTCTCGCAATCGTCCCGTCGTTCTCGTACCTGGCTCGCGGTTCGCGGCTTGCCGCCTGCGCCGCGGCCTTGTGCGGCCTGCACTGCGCGCTCACGCCGGTCCTGGTCGTGGCGGCGCCGGCGCTCGCGCTCTCCGAAGGCGTCGAGCGGGCCGCCTGGGCCGGAACCGTTCTTCTCGGCTCGGCGATGCTCCTCCTGGGCCCGGCCCGCGGGAGCGCGCCGGTGATCCTCACCTTTGCCGGGGGAGCGGCGCTCTGGGCGGCCTCCCTGGCGGGCTGGCTCGAACCGTTGCCCGAAACCGCGACCTCGGCCGCCGGCAGCCTGACGATCGCGGGCGCCATGGTGCTGAGCGCCCGCCTCTGCCACGCCGCCTCGTGCGAGGTGTGCGCCGACGAGGAGCCGGCGAGTCGGGAAGGCTGACTCAGTCCGGCGACGCGACCGCCAAACCCGCCTCTTCGGCGGCGGCGCCGAGCCGCCGGTCGCAGGTCACGAGAGCGTCGCTGGCCCGGGTCGATGGCTCCCCGGCAGGCGGCGGAAGATCGAGCTTCGACGTCCCGGCATGGGGGTTCCAGCCATGATGACGCGCGCGGTAGCGCATTGCCCCGGCGAAAGCGGCGGACACTGGGTGCGCGGGTCTTCCGACCCGCTGCCGCCGTAGGCGGCCATGAAACGCGCCGCGAAGCGGCGACCTTTCAGTGGTCCCGCTCGTAGTGCTGCCGGAGCAGGTCCTTGCCGTAGTCGTTGCCGTTCGGCGTCCGCACGACGGCATGGATGTGCTGGCGGATCGGCGCGCGGCCTTCGACCAGGTGCCGGATGCCGACGGGGCGCTGGTGGTCGAACTCGATCAGGATGACCGGGCTGTGGATGCGGTAGTAGAAGACGGCGTCGTCGTCCGTGGCGCCGATCCAGGCGAAACGGGTCTCGTCGAGATGCGCCCCCACCTCGTCCATTCGCACCCTGGCGTGGCCCTCGCGCATGTTGTGGACGTAGAGGCCGATCAGGTCGAGCAGTTGCTTCCTGGCCCCGGCTGACAGCTCTGCCGCGGGGATGCCCGCGTAGTCCAGCACGATGTTGTCGCTGAACGCCTCGCCGAGGTTGTCGTTGCCATCCTTCGAGGTCTCGATGATCGCCTTGGCCTGCTGCTCCGGCGAGAGGGAGCGAATCAGTGCCAGCCCCTGGTCCTGTTCCCGCTGCATGATCGCCGTGCCCTTGTACTTGCCGGACTCGGCGATAACCGGTTCCGAGCCGACGAACAGCGGCGTCATCACGACCTGGTCGCCAAGCACGAAGTAGTTGACGATCAGGTGGTGGCCGTCGACCTGCCAGCCCCACGGCTGATCGGCGGAGGGCTCGCCCATCACGGTGATCCAGTACAGCCACTCGTTGTACTCGTCGAAGTTGTCGCCGTTCAGTTCGCCCAGGGTGCGGTTGAGATTCATGATGTCGCGGCTCAGCTTGAGGCCGTCCGCGCTGAGCGAGGCGCGCATCATGCCGAAGGCGGCTTCGCGCTGCGCTTCGTTCATCTCGTCGAAGCCGACGCCCTGCCGCACGTAGAAGTGCTGGTTCATCCACTTGCGCCACTCGTCGTCATCGACCGCGAACGTCGTCCTGGCGCGTTGTTCCGCCGAGAGGGCCGCCAGGAACTTCTCGGCGGCCAGGCGGACAGGCTCGGTCGACACGCCGGTCGACTCGATCCTGTAGAGGCCGCGTTCGATGCCGGAACTGCCGTGGATACCGACGTACGGGTCGTCGGCGAGTCGGGCGTCGATCTGGCGACTGCGTTCCCGCATCCGGTCGCCGCGGTCGCCGGGGCGCTGGGCGAGGGCGGTGGTGGTGAGGAGGGCGAGGGTCGTGGCCAGGGTGCAGCGGAGCATGGTGCCGGCATGCTAGCGGCAGACGGAATGGTCGCCGCTTCGCGGCGTGCGTTCCGGGCCGCCTCCGGCGGCAGCGGGTCAGAAGACCCGCGCACCCAGCCGGCGCACCGACGCCTTGGTTTCCTCAGCCGAAGAGGTAGCCGAACAGCCAGTCGAACTGGTCGGCCAGCACGACGTAGCGGATGACCAGCAGGGCCATCGCGGCCTCGAACGCGAACACGACCCAGAGGCCGACGTACGTCAGGCGGCGCGGCCGGATCCGTGGGTCCATCCGCGTGCGCTGAAGCCACAGCGTGGCGCCGGCCTGAATGGGCAGGAAGATCGCCGAGGTCAGGCCGCCGACCATGATCAGGATGACGAAGTCGGTGACGAAGTAGTAGATCCCGAAGGCGGCCAGCGGCAGGCAGACCAGGTAGCCGCGGATGATCTTCTTGCGCAGCGCCAGGTTGGAGCGCTCGATCAGGCCCATCTCCATCAGGTAGTCGGGGATCGAGCGGCCGCCGCCGCCGGCGCCGGAGAGCACGGTGGAGAACAGGATGCAGAAGGCGCCGATCGCGAAGATCCACACCGCCCACATGCCCAGGGTCTGGGTGAAGATGTTGGAGAGCGCCCCGATCGTCTCGTCGTTCCCCTCCGGCGTCAGCCCCATCTTGTTGAGCACCCCGGCGCCGAGGATGTAGTAGGGGATCGTGGCGCAGGTGACGATGAGCAGGGCGAGCCAGACGTCCGTGTGTAGCACCCGCATCCAGCCGCGGGCGTGGGACTCCCAGTTCGGGTCTTTGCGGTCGGCGCCGAGCAGGCTGGGATAGCCCTTCTCGATGCACCAGTAGGTGTAGGACGAGATGTCGCCCGAGGTCGTGCCGGTGTAGCCGTAGGCGGAGAGGGCCAGCGCCGCGACGGCGACGAAGAGCGTCATGTCCGGCTTCATGCCGCCGAGGATCTCGCCGGGCGAGGTGCGGAACTCCGTGAACTGCATCGCGATCAGGCAGACCAGCGTGCAGAACGTGAAGGCGAGGACCAGGGGCAGCATGACCCGCTCCAGCCACTTGTACGAGCCGGTGCCGAGGATGATCGAGCAGACGACGGCGATCAGGCCGGTGCAGAGGACCCCGCCGAGCTCGACGTTCGCCAGCGAGGCCAGGAAGGACATCGACTGGCCGGCGCCGCCGATGATGCCGCCCAGGCCCATCGTGCCGGGAACGTAGGCGATCAGCCCGAGCCAGATCGGCCAGGAGATCCGCCAGATCTTCCCCGGCAGCCGGTTCATCGCGCGCAGGTAGGTGTCGCCCGACTCGATCGTGTAGCGGGCCATCTCCGCCTGGACGAGCGACTTGCACCAGCAGGAGAGGAGCATCCACCAGAGCAGCGTGAAGCCGGCGACCGCGCCGAGGCTCGTCGTCAGCACCAGCTCGCCGGAGCCGATCACGGCACCGGTGACGATCAGGCTCGGCCCGAGGTACTTCAGCCGCTCCCGGAAGGTCGCCGGCGGGGCCACGGCCTCGCCGTGGCGAACGGTGTACGGATCGAGCGTCTGGTTGGCCAGAGGGGACTTCCCGAGCGTCGGAGGCGCTTCGGAAGCGCCGGTCTGTGGGCTGGGCCGGAGGGAGGGTATCAGCCGCCGTGCGGTGCCGGTTTGGACGGCGTCGGACGCACACGCCCCTCCGGCCCCGACTGGGCTGGAGGTCGTCGCCGTGAGGTTGGCCCTTGGCCGCTGGGGTCAGTCAACGACGAGCCTGGGCGCTCGCCGCTTCCTCTTCCAGCAGCCGGGCGCCGCGGAGCATGTTGCCCATGGAGTAGTTGCCTTCGTGGCAGGCGTACTCGTAGAGACGCTTGTCGGTGCGGGGCCAGGGCAGGGAGCCGGTGTAGGGCGCGGTGTAGTCGGAGTCCTCCACGGTGAACTTGTAGAACAGGGTGTCCGCGTCGATGCGGCGGAAGCGCTCGACGACGCGCAGCCCTTCGTGGGGGACGTGCGGCGCGCGCAGGAAGTTCGCCGTCTCGACGACCAGGGTGTCGTCTTCCCACCAGCCGATCGAATCGCCGGCGAACGACCGATACGCCGGTGGCGGGTGTGCGGCGTCGAGGCGGACGATCCGGGTCCAGTGCATCCACTCCACGTGGATCGCCACGTGGGTTTCGGTCTGCACGATCGTCTTCAGGTTGTTGTAGGCCGACGGCCGGACCGGCACCGTGGGGCCGCCAGCGTAGAGGCAACGGGTGCCCAGGGTCTGGACTTCCGGCTCGTCGTAGAGGTTCTCCCCGGTCTCGAGCCACCACGCCCCGCCCGGGTTCCGGTTGTAAGCGCCAAGGCCGCGCGGTGTGATTGCCCGTCCGCGCTCCGTCTTGGGCGGCAGCCGGCCGTCGGGCGGGTCCGTGATGATCGAGTTGCGGTACTTGCCGTCGATCCGGAAGGGGATCGTGCCGAAGTCGAACCAGAACGGGTTGTGGCCGCCGATGTTGCTGCGGTGACCGTCGCCGCCGACCGGCGGCGCCTTGCGGTTCGGATCGCTGGGGACGTCGGCTTCGACCTTGGCCGCTTCGGTAGCGGCCGCGATCCCGTGGGCGTCCTCGGCGCTCATGTAGGGGTCGTTGCCGTACTTCGGATCGCGCACCATCGGCGTGCGGGTGGCGATGTCGTAGGTGCCGGAGAGGTCCGGCCGGCCGCTCGGGGTGCGGGGGATGTCATCCTGGGCGGCGGCCGCGGTGGAGGCGGCCAGGATGGCTACGGCGGCCAGGAGCCAACGCCGCGGGAGCAGCCTCGACGCGCAGGGAACGGGCCGTAGTGTCGGTGCGCGGGTCTTCTGACCCGATGCCGCCGAAGGCGGCCGGAAGGACGCGCCGGCCGCAGGCCGGCACCGCCGCGGCGGCCAGTTCCACGCAAGCTGGATTCGCATCGGCTGTTTCTCCTGTTGCTCTATGGCGCCTCGTTCGCCGGCAGGGCGAAGGCGATCAGCTCCGCCGGTTCGGTCATGCCGCCGCCGGTGACCGCGATGAACTGCCTGCCGTCCCGCATGTAGCTCACCGGCGCGCCGTGCAGCGCCCTCTCGATGAGCACCTCGGCAAGCAGTTCGCCGGTGAACTTGTCGTAGGCCTGAAGCGAGCTGCCGAGCACCGTCGAACGGTCGTTGTAGACCTCGAAGCGGGCGGCATGCGTGACGACCAGCGTCTTCGTGACCAGGATGCCGCCCTCCGTCACCGCGCTCGACGAGCGTCCGCCCAGCGGTCCCAGGTTCAGGTGGCGAATCGCGGGATGGTTGCGCGGTCCGTCGCCGAGCGGCGCCTGCCAGGCGATGTCGCCGCGGTTCAGGTCGATCGCGGTGATGCGGCGGTACGGCGGTTTGAGCAGCGGCAGGCCGCGCGGCCCGGCCGTCGACACGCGGTCGAGGACGTAGGGCCAGAAGCTCCGCGCTCCGTCCGGCTCGACCAGCGCCATTCCGCTCGGCCGGGTCATCGACTGGACGTAGAGCATCCCGGTCTCGGGATCGGCCGCGGCCCCCGGATGGTTGGCGCCGCCGCCCGCTCCGGGCACGGCCAGGATCGCGTCCTTGCCGGCCTCGCCGCGGCGGATCAGCGGCATGAACATGGGCCCGAGGATGAACTTCTCCGCGATCTCGAGCGCCTCGGCCCGCAGCTCCGGCGTGAAGTCGATCAGGTCGTCCTCGCTCACTCCCTGGCGGTCGAACGCCGGCGGCTTCGTCGGAAACGGCTGGGTCTTCGACAGCTTCTCGCCCGGGACGGTGCTCTCCCAGGGGACGGGCCGCTCCTCGATCGGCCACACCGGCTCGCCGGTCGCGCGATCGAAGACGTAGGTGAACGCGGTCTTGGAGACCTGGGCGACGGCCTTGATGAGCTTGCCCTCGACCACGATGTCGATCAGGTTCGGCGCCGAGGCGATGTCGTAGTCCCAGACGCCGTGGTGGACGGTCTGGAAGTGCCACACCCGCTCGCCGGTCGCGGCGTCGACGCAGATCAGGCTCTCGGAGTAGACGTTGTCGCCGTGCCGCAGCCCGCCGTAGTAGTCGCTGGTCGGCGTGCTGGTGGCGAGGTAGACGTAGCCGAGTTCCTGGTCGGCGGTCATCGGCGCCCACACGTTCGCGTTGCCGGTCGTCTTCCAGGAGTCGTTCTCCCAGGTCTCGACGTAGTCCTCTCCCTCCTGCGGAATCGTGTGGAAGCGCCACTTGAACTCGCCGGTGCGGACGTCGTAGCTGCGGACGTGGCCGGGCGGGTTGTTGTTCTGGAGCGGGAAGTCGTAGATGCGCGAGCCGACGACGATCGTGTCCCCGACGACGATCACCGGCTGGCCGTGGCTGATGTTGCGGAGCACGATGTTCTCGCGGCCGAGATTCCGCGAGAGTTCGACCGTGCCGTCCTCGCCGAAGCCGCGGTCGGGCAGCCCGGTGGCGGGGTCGATCGAGATGAGCTGCTTGCCGATCGTGGCGATGAACAGGCGCTCCTGCTCGCCGTCGCTCCAGTACTCGAGGCCGCGGGTGTAGTAGTTGCTCTGCGCCGGCTTGCCGCGCTCGTAGCTCTTCGGGTCGTAGACCCAAAGTTCCTCGCCGGAGGCCGCGTCGAGCGCCGCGACCTGGCTCAGCTCGGTCGGGATGTAGAGGCGTCCGTTGACGACCAGCGGCGAAGAGCGGAACACCTGCCGCCGGTACGGCGAGTTCGCCTCGATGCGCGAATCGGCGGACGCCCACCGCCACGCCGGTTCGAGCCGGCCGAAGTTCGAGCCGTCGATCTGGTCGAGCGCCGTGTAGCGCGTGAAGCCGTCGTCGCCGCCGTGATGGCGCCATTCGCCGTCCGCGGCCCCGTACTGGGCCCACGCGCCCGTACACAGAGAGAGTACGCCGAGGATCGCCAGGGCGATTGCCCAACCGGTGACCCGTTTGCCCGAAGCGATGGCCTTGGGTGTGCAGTAGAGAAGTGGAAGGCGCAACGGCGGTGCTCTGGGTGCGCGGACCCTCTGGTCCGCATCAAGCGCGATGCCGCGAAGCGGCGAGCCCGAGTGCCAATAGCATAGAGGGCAATGAACGCCACAGACATCCGGATCAGCCGATGAGAGCGGGACGCTCCCTCTTGGTCCTCTCCTTCACCGCCTCACTCACCGCCCTGGCCTGCGCGGCCCCGGACGCCGAACCTGCCTTCGACACCGAAGCGCCGTCCGACACCGCCCCCAGGCCCTCCATCCGCGTCGAACGCCTCCTCGATGCTCCCATCATCGGCCCGGAGCTGGACCCGAGCATCGGCGAGAACATCCAGGGGCCGTCGCTGATCCGCGTGCCCGGCTGGGTAGCCGACCCTCTCGGCCGCTACTACCTCTACTTCGCCGACCACAAGGGCCACTACATCCGGCTCGCCTACGCCGACGACCTGCTCGGGCCGTGGTCGATCCACGTTCCCGGCAGCCTGCAGATCGAGCACTCCCACTTCCTGGTCGAGCCGCCGGAGGTGACGCCCGAGATGGTCGCCGAGTGGGAGGAGCGCCGCGGCCTGAAGCTGTCGCACGACGTCCAGAAGGAGATCACGGCGACCCACATCGCGTCGCCCGACGTGCACGTCGACGATGAGAACCAGCGGATCGTCATGTACTTCCACGGCCTGGAGGACGTCGGCAGGCAGATCTCGCGGGTCGCTACTTCGACCGACGGCATCGACTTCGAGGCTCAGCCCCAGTCGCTGGGCCGCACCTACATGCGGATCTTCCACTACGGCGGGTTGACCTACTCGCTCGCCATGCCCGGCCAGTTCTACCGCTCGGCGGACGGCTTCACCGACTTCGAGGAGGGTCCGCTGCTGTTCAACCCGGACATGCGCCACTCGGCCGTGCTGCTCCGGGGCGACACGTTGTGGGTGTTCTGGACCCAGGTCGGCGAGGCGCCGGAGCGGATCCTGCTGAGCAGCATCGACCTCTCCGGCGACTGGACGGACTGGACCGAGTCCGAACCGGTCGAGGTCCTGCGGCCGGAGCGTGACTGGGAGGGCGCCGACGCCCCGCTCGAACCGTCCGTCCGCAGTACCGCCTACGGCAAGGTGAACCAGTTGCGCGATCCCGCGATCTACGAGGAGGACGGCCGCGTCTTCCTCCTCTACGCCGTCGCCGGCGAGAGCGGCATCGCGATCGCCGAGGTCTTCCTTGACTGAGAAAGATACAGACTGGGTGCGCCGGCGCCCTCGCCGGCATCCGGTTCTGTTCCGGCCTCTCGCCGTCGCCTCGGTCGCTGCCCTGGCCGCCTGCGCCCCAAGCCCGCCCGTCATCGACGGCGCCGACACCATCACGATCGCCGGCGCGACCCTGATCGACGGCACCGGCGCACCGCCGGTCGAGGACGCCGTCGTCATCGTCCGCGGCGACCGGATCGAACAGTTCGGCTCGCGCGACGACGTGCCGGTGCCCGATGGCGGAGAAGTCGTCGACGCCACGGGCAAGTTCCTGATCCCCGGTCTCGTCGACCTGCACAACCACTACCGCGACGGCCTGGAGAAGTGGTCCTGGGCGCTGCAACTCCACGCCGGGGTGCTGACCGTCCGCAGTCTCGGTTCCGACCACGGCCAGACGCCGGCGATGATCGCCGAGGCACGCGCCGGCAACGTGCCGGCGCCGCGCATCTTCACCGCAGGGGTCGGCTTCACGCACCCCGAGGGCTTCCCGCCGGGCAAGCTGGGTCCGGCCACCGAAGAGGAGGCCCGCGAGATGGTGCGCGAACTCGCCGCGCAGGAAGTCGACCTGATCAAGATGTGGGTCGACACCTTCCTCGACACGCGGCCGAAGATCGAGCCCGAGATCCGCGCCGCCATCGCCGACGAGGCGGCGCGGCACGGCATCCCCGTCTCGGCCCACATCTTCTTCGAGGAGGATGTCCGGCAACTCGTCGACGCCGGCGTGCGTTCCTTCGTCCACGGCGTGCGCGACCAGGAGGTCGACGACGAGTTCGTCTCGATGGCGCGGGAGAACGACCTCTCCTTCGCGCCCGCTCTCGGCCAGGCGAAGACCTTCTGGTGGGTCGCCGAGCACCCGGAGCTGCTCGACGACGAGGGGTTCCGGGCCGGACTTCAGCCAGCCCTGCTGGAACGACTGCTCGATGCCGAGAACCGGGCCGCCATGCTGGAGAGCGAGTCGACCGCCAAACGCCGCGTCGCCTACGACTACGTGACGAAGTTCGTCCGCCGCATGAACGAAGCCGGCGTCACGGTCACCGTCGGCTCTGACAGCGGCGCCGGCAACATCGCCTACGGCTGGGGCACCCACCACGAAGTGGAGACCCTGGTCGAGGACGGCGGCCTGACGCCGCTCGAGGCCCTGGCGGCGGCCGGTGCCGCCGCGGCCGCTGAACTCACCGACGACCCGGACTTCGGGTCGGTCGCCGAGGGCAACGCCGCGGACCTCGTGCTTCTATCCGCCGATCCCCTCGCCGACATCCGCAACACACGGCAGATCGATCGTGTGATGCAGGCCGGGGTCTGGCTCGAACGCGGGCTGCCGGAGTTCCCGCAGCCGGCGGAGTAGCCGGAACCCGCGCTCGAATCCGCATAGTCCGCCCGCAGCGCTGTTCGACACAGTGGGTCTGGCACGCCGACGTCCGCCCTCCGGCCCGGGAGCGCCACCGCGAGCGGGCCCAGCCCTCCCTTGGCCCAACACCTCTCGCCCGTGGACCGCGGAAGCCGACGATCCGCCGCCGCGGGGGTCGGGGTCGCCGGTCGGTCGCGGCCGTCTCGAAGCCTCGAAGCCGCCGCGCGACGGCCGCGGTCTCAAAGCCTGGCCCAGGCGCTGGCGGGTGCGTCCAGGACCGGCCTCAGCCGTCCCGCCAGCTCACCACCCGCATGAAGTACTGAACATCGATGAAGTCGCGCGGCTTGACTTCGGCCAGCCCAGCTTCCGCCAGTTCGTCGCGGACGACCTGGAAGAACTCCCGGATCCGGCGGTAGCCGTCCCAGGCCACTTCCGAGCGGTAGCCCACGTCGTAGCGCCAGGCGGCGGCCGCTCTTGTGACGGAGTCGGGCTGGACCAAGACTTCGCGATCGGGGAACACGATCCACCGAAAGTACGTCGAGAGCGGCCACCTTGCGGTTCCCAGGCTGTCCAACCACGAGACGAACTGCTCGAAGGCGGTTTCCTCGCTCCGCGATCCATAGAGCAGCGTCCGCAGTCCGCTTGCGAAGGCCCTTTCTCTGGCGTCGTCGCCAAGAACCTGTTTCCACAGGTCGTCGGAAGCGCGCCAGTCGACCACGTTCGTGATCTTGAGGTTCTTCTTGGCGCGCCGGCATGCCTCCGAGTGGTTTCCTTCTTCGAGCAGTTCGTCGAGGGCGTCGCGGCTCAGCCGCTCAAGGGCTTGCCGGCGAGCGGCCTCCTTGTAGTTCCGCTCGGCGGCGACGTACGCCTCGTTGGAGAACCCACCGGGAAACTTCCTGAGGAAGTAGTCGATCGACTTCGCGAGGTTGCGGTACTCCGGTACCAACGCCGTCGTCGAGTCCCGGAGATCGAGCCGATCGAGACGCGGATGGGCAGGTCTCGGCACGAGCGGAGGCAGCGGAATCCGCCCAAGGTCGATCTTCTTGACGCCGTCAACGAAGAAGATCTCCGCCTTGCCGCCACCCACATCGAGCACCTGGCCGAGGCCGAGCTTGGGATGGAGAACGCGATCCCCCGAACTGAGCTGCGCTGCTGGCCGGCTGGTCATTCTTTGTTGGCGCGCATTCTAGTCGAGGGGTGGCCTTGTGGGCCGCTCTGCCGCGGAGGAGGGCCGCGACTGGCCGCGGCCCTCCTCGGCTTGGTGCGTTCCGGTAGTCCGGCCGCGCAGGCGCCGGCCAGCCTGCGTCAGGCGGTAGCGCTGGTTCCTTGCGCTGGGAGTCTCGGGCCGCGTCATCTTGATCAGGCCGTCCTTCAGCGCTGGCCCCAGATACGCCTGTCGCAGCCACTTCCGGTCGCGCAGGCCCAGCGCCTCCAGTACCTCGCGCCCCGACATCTCCCCGTCCAGCACCCGCAGAAGCCGCTCGACCTGGGGGGAAACCTGGGGGGTTTCCTGGGGGGCGTCCTCCCGCACGGCATCGAGGATGGCCTCCAGCATGAAGCGGATGAAGAACGTGCTCTCACCCGCCCCGGAACTCCGTTCGATCGCCTCGTAGTAATCGCTCTGACGGGCGCGCACGACGCTCTCCACACGGCGACTCGTCACTCGTTCGAGCCTTGCTTGAGCAAAGGCCGATTTGGAACGACGCCACGCAGGAACTCGTCGACCGGCAAGCAGAGGACGTCGTCGACCAGGAGGCGGTCGGCGCCGCGATACAGCAGAGCGGCCTGAGCCTCCGGATAGTCGGCCACGAAGGCCCTGAGCGCGCGCAGGTCGCTTCGCTGCGCGGTCCGGGAGTTCTTGACCTCGAAGGCCCAGAAGCCAGCCTCTCCGTAAACGACGAAGTCGATCTCCGAACCGCCGCGCGTGCGCCAGAAGAACAGCCTGTTGGCGCCTCCCGAGTACGCGGCCCAGGCGCGGAGATGCTGTGCCACGAGACCTTCGAGGGCCGGTCCTTCCGTCTCGGCCCGGCTGTCCAGCGGTCCGGCTGGACGGAGCGCCCGAAAGACGCCGGCGTCGAAGAGGTAGAGCTTCTGGTGGACGACCGTCTTGCGGCGCGCGCGCCTCCGGAACACGGGCAGGCGGAATGCCAGAAGCAGGTCTTCCAGGATGGTGACGTAGCCGGAGGCGGTGCGGTGCGGCACTTCGCACTCCCTGGCGACGGAGGCGACGTTGAGCTGGGCGCCGTGCGAGAAGCTGACTGCTTCGAGGAAGCGGGCGAAGGCCCCGACGTCGCGAACGATGCCCTCGGCCTGGACTTCCTGCTCCAGGTAGAGCCCCGCATACGCCCTGAGCATCTCGTCGGGATCCGGCGCGCGGGTCACCAGGGGAAGGAGTCCGATGGCTAGTGCTCGGTCCAGGGAGAAGTCGGGCGTCTCCGCGGCCATGAAGGGGTGCATCGTCCGGTAGAAGGCTCGGCCCCCGAGGAGATCGACGCCGCCTCGGCGGAGCTTCCTCGCGCTCGATCCGGTAAGCGCGAACCGCCGGCTGTCGGGCGATTCCAGGACGGAGTGAACCACGGTGAGAAGCTCGGGTACGCGCTGGACCTCGTCGACGACCACGTCGGTGCGGTCCGGCTCGGCGGCGATCATCTCGCGCAGGCGCTCCGGGCGGGCCCGGAGAGCGCGGTACAGAGCCGGGTTGAGCAGATCCAGATAGAGAGCATCCGGAAGCTGGTCCCGGAGCCAGGTCGACTTGCCCGTCCCCCGAGGCCCGAAGAGGAAGAAACTCTGGTCTGGTAGCCCGCAGAAGCGCGGCGTTATTGCCGATTTGCGTCGCAAAACGGCGACAGCCTAGCCGATTTGGGACTCTTAGGCATCCTAACCGCCTTCGCCTCGAACATCGAAGGGGGCGAAAACCTCGCCTGCCCGTGGTCGAAACGTCGCGGAAAGACGGCGGGCCGTGCGGCTCACTCGACGGGCGGGTCGCCTGCCCCGGAGACCGCCAACCGCCAGCCCAGGAGACCCATGTAGACGATGCCGCTGGCGGACGTCAACGCGAACACCGGAGCGAGCGACAGCTCCAGCGTGTTCGAATGCCACGCGGCGATGAACAGCGCCAGCGCAACCAGGGTCAGCACGCCGACGATGCCGTTCAGCACCGGCGGCAGGCGCAGCGGCTCCGGTCGGGAGATGAGGCCGAACGCCAGCACCGCGATCCCGGCGTAGCCCGCGACGCTGCCCGTGAAGTGCAGACCCCATACCGTGCGCTGCATCGCCAGCGCCGTCGCCAGCGATTGCGCCGCCTGTTCCGGGTCGGACCCCAGCGCCGCCCTGCCAAAGCCGACGAGCATGTAGTCGAAGCCTCGCATCACCATCTGCAGGACCGCGCCGACCGTCATACCGAGCAGGCCGAGCCGCGGCACGGGGGCGGCGTACCGCCGCAACGTCACGATGCCGTTCAGCATGAGCAAGGCGCCCAGGACGATGACGACCGCCAGGGCGTAGGACAGGGCGGCGTTGCGCCCCATCGCCAGCGTCAGGTCCGTCAGGCTGGTGCTGGGGACGGTATCCACCATGCCGCGGCCGGGCGACAGCGCGGAGGCGACAGCCACCGCGACGGTTCCGGACAGCAGCGACCAGCCGCCAAGTCTCGTTTCGGTCAAGCCCTTCATGTGCCTCCTCGATCCGCCGTAGAGCGGCGGCAATCCGGTCCCTCCATGCGACTCCCGGACCCCCTCAGCGGCACTCCGCCGACAGCACCTCCGACTCGACGATCACGCCGCAGATGTGGCTCGTGTACTCGAAGGGGTCGCCGTCGAAGAGGGCGAGGTCCGCGTCCTTGCCGACCTCGACCGAGCCGACCCGGTCGTCGATGCCGAGGATGCGAGCCGGGCTCAGGGTGACGGCCTCCAGGGCGCGTTCCATGCCGAGGCCGTTGGCGGCGGCGATGGCGGCTTCCCAGAGCAGCACGCGGGTCTTCGGCACGTAGCCCTCGAAGCCGGTCTGGATGGCGAACGGGATGCCGGCGTCGGCGAGCTGCGAGGCGGTCTCGTAGGAGCCGTTGCGGACCCGGCTCATCGTCGGGTGGAGGAGGACGGGCACGCCGGCCTCCCGGATCTCGTCGAGCAGCAGGTAGGACTCGGCGGCGCCGTCGAGCACGAGGTCGAACCCGAACTCGCGCTGCAGCCGGAGCGCCGCGGCGATCTCGGGCACGGCGTTGGCCGTGATCAGCAGCGACAGCTCGCCGTCGAGGACCTGGCCGAGCGCCTCCTTGGCGAGGTCGCGTGGCGGCGGCTTGGGGGCCGGTTTGGCGTCGCCGTTCTCGTCGTCGTTGCCGGCTTCCTCGCCGTCCGCGTCGCTCTCGCCCTCATCGTCTCTGCCGGCTTCCTCCGCCTTGCGCACCTGCTCCAGGTACGCCTGGGCGCCGTGCAGCGCGTTCCGCAGCATCGCCACACCCTTGGCCGACGTTCCGGGCGACTGGAAGTTCGACGACACGGCGTTGCCGAGCGTCGAGGCGAGCATGCGCGCCGGCACGACGGCCGCCTGGTCGACGTTGCGGCCGCGGGTCTTGGCGATCATCGTCTGGCCGCTTATGAGCGCCCCGGGACCGTGGCCGGTGTGCAGCGTCGTGACGCCGTAGGAGCGCACCCACTCGACGAGGGTCTCGTTCGCGTCGTAGGCGTCGATGGCGCGAAGGTCGGGCTGGAGCGGCGAGGATCGTTCGAGTTGATCCTGGTCGCGCACCGGGCCGACGTTGCTGTTCAAGGCGCCCGAGAGGCCCACCACCGAGCGGGCGTCGACGAGGCCGGGCGTGACGACGGCGGCTTCGAGGACGTCCGTGCCGTCCGGGATGTCGGCTTCGGCGGTCGGGCCGACCCAGGCGATCTTCCCGTCCGCGCCGGCGATCACGACGGCGTTCTCGATCGCGTCGCCGGACACCGTGTGCAGCGTGCCGGCCCGCACCGCCACCTGTGCGGCGGCCGGCATGCCGGCGAGAGCTGCCAGAGCCACAAGAAAGGAGGTTGTACCCAAGCGCTTCATCGCGTCTCTCCCAGCAGCAGCTCGTGGATCATCTCGTCTTCGTGGGCGGTCGTGCGGTAGACCTTGTAGCCGCCGACCGCGTACTTGCGGTGGTCCGGGTTGGCGCGGTCGTAGATCATCGTTCCCTCGACCCAGGTCTGCTCGACCTTCGTGTAGGCGCTCAGCGGATCGCCGGAGAGGATGACGAAGTCGGCGTCCTTGCCGGCTTCGAGCGAGCCGATCCGGTCCTCCAGTCCGAGCGCCCGCGCCGGCGCCAGGGTCAGCCCCTCGATCGCCTTGTCGCGCGACATCCCGTAGCGCACCGCCATCGCCGCGGCCCGGAACAGCAGCCGCGAATCGGTCACCGAGTCGTCCGTGTTGAAGCTGACGTCGACGCCCGCGCGCTCCAGGATCGCGCCCATCTCCATGTTCCAGTCGATCGTCTCCTCCTTGCCGCCCGGCGCGTCGATCCAGGTGATCGACACCGGCACGCCGGCGGCGGCGAGTTCGTCGGCGACCTTCCAGGACTCCGTGCCGTGCTGGGCGACGACGCGGAACCCGAACTCCTCCTTGAGCCGCAGGACCGTGGCGATGTCGTTGTGGCGGTGCGTGTGGTGCTGGACGATCCGCTTGCCGTCGAGCACCTCGACCAGGGTCTCCATCCGCAGGTCGCGCTTCGCGGGCTCGCCGCCGTCTTCGCCGTCCTCGCCATCCTCGGCCTCGGCCTCGGCCATCTTCTCGCGGTACTCGACGGCCTCGTGGTAGAGGTTGCGGACCAGGGCGGCCGACTTGGCGCGGGTGCCGGGGAAGGGCGGCTGGCCGATCGAGTTCGTGCCGTTCGCCATCTTCAGGCCGCCGCAGATGCCGGTCAGCGGATCGTCGCAGTAGAGCCAGTCCTCGATCGTGCGGGCGCCGTCGCGCAGCTTGACGTAGGCGGTCTGCCCGGACATGAGGTGCCCGGAGCCCGACATGATGTTGACCGTCGTGATGCCGCCGGCCCGGGCGCGCCAGATGCTGTCGGAGGCGACGTCGATCGAGTCGAGGTTCCGCACGTCCGGGTGCAGCGGCGCCGAGCGGTCGCCGCCGGAGACCGAGCCGATGTGGGAGTGGGTGTCGACGAGCCCGGGCATCAGCACCTTGCCGCCGAGGTCGTGCTCGACGGCGCCCCGGGGCGTGGACGTGTCCGGGCCGCCGACGCCGACGATCCTGCCGCCCTGGACCACCAGGACGCCGTTGTCGATCGGCTCTCCGGCGATCGGCAGCAGCCGCGCGCCGCGGAAGACATGGGGATCGTCCTGCGCCGCGGCCGGCGTCGCGGCAAGAAGCGCCGGCAGCGCAACGGCGAACAGGAACGAGACGGGACGTTTTCTCATGCGTGCTCCTCTAACGGCGGAACGACGGGTCAAGGTCGATACGGTACAACGCCTCCCGCGGCCGGCCGCCGTTGCGGCTGCCGCCCCAGACGACGTGGACGGCGATGCGGTCGCCGCGGGGGCTCCAGGCCAGGTCGCCGACGTAGGCGTGGCCCAGGCTGTGGTCGGAGGCCGGATCGTTGAAGAACGTGAGCCGGCGCTTGTTCGAGCCGTCCGCGTCCATCAGCCACAGCTCGCGGCGGTCGGCGGCCGGCACCGCCTGGTCCGGCTCGGCGCCGCGGATTCCGGCGTTCGAGGTGAAGGCGACGTGCCGGCCGGTGGGCGACAGGCGGGCGTACTCGTCGGCGCCGCTCCGGGAGTGGGTGAGGCGCTCGGGCTCGCCGCCGTCGAAGCGCAGCCGGTAGAGGTCGAGCGTGTCGGGCGACTGCCCCGGTTCGAGGTTGGCCGCGACCAGCGCGCCGCGGTCGTCGGGCGTGTAGCCCTGCGGGACGATCAGGGCGTCGGCAGGCGCTGGATGCGTCCTGACCTTGCCCAGCCTCGGGATGCCGCTCCGCTTGACCTGGAACTCGGCACTGCGGAGGCGCCAGGTGCCGTAGCGGCCTTCGCGCGCCCTGAACCGCTCGCTCCACAGCAGCCGCTCGCCGTCGAACGCGAAGTGCGGGTCGAGCACCGCCGCGCCGCTGGCCGCGAATCGGGTGAGCAGGGTGAAGTGCTTGCCTCTCCGGTCGACGTCGTAAAACTCGCTGTGGACGCCGCGGTCGGGGGTCAGGAGCTGCAGCGGATCGGCCACGAACTTGAGCCGCTTCGGGTGGCTCTGGACCTGCACGACCAGCCGCTCGCCCGAGGGGTGCCACGCGGGGTTCAGCACGTTGTCCTTGCGGAGCTCGTACATCTCGCAGGTCAGGCAGCGCTCGGCCAGGAGGTCCGTCGACGTGACGTAGACGTCGTAGCGGCCGTCCTCGCCGGCCTTGTCGTAGGCCAGCCACTCGCCCTGGCGGGACCAGTCGACCCGGGCGCCGCCCTCGATCCAGCGTTCGATGCGCACCACCGGGTTCGTCTCCGGATCGGCGGCCGGCGCCGGCGCGGCGGCCGCGGCCAGCAGGATGCAGATCAGGCGGAAACCGACCATCGCTGGAAGGCTACCAGCGGCCGCGGCCCTGAAGCTGCGTCGTCGCCCTCGAAACTGGACGCCCGCTGGGTGCGCGGTTCTTCCGACCCGCCGGGTGCGCGGGTCTTCCGACCCGCCGCCGCCGAAGGCGGCCGGAAAGACGAGTCGGCCGCCAGGCCGGCACCGCGTTGGCGGCCGGGTTCCGGGCGAGCGGCTGGCGGGTTCGGTCAGCGCGAGGCCACGCCGACGAGTTGGCGCCCGGCGCCTTCGCGCGGCGCCTCTGGCGACACGTCCCGCGGCTTCGCCTCCGGCTGCCACTCCGGGAAGAACTGCCGGTACCAGCGCCGCAGCCGGACGACCGGCCCGTCGTCGCGGCAGAGCGTCGGATGCGTCGTGTAGGTCTTGTTCTCCCAGATCCGGATGTCGTGCTCCCACTGGGAGATCCAGTTGCCGACGACGTACCAAACGAGCAGGCGCGGCATCCGGCGGTCGGCGAACCAGTGGAAGTCGACCTGCTGCTCGAGCGGCGCGACCGGAAGGTGGGTCTGAACGATGTCGACCTCGCCGGCGCCGGGGATCGTGATGCGGAAGTTCACGATGCTGGCCGGACCGGTGCAGGTGACCCGGGCGCTTGCCCGGGTCCGTTCGAGGCGCCGGCCGAAGACCCTGAGCACGGTCCGGTCGAGGAAGTACAGCCGCCAGGGCTTGTCGTCGTCCAGTTCCCATCCGGGCGTGTGGACGAGCTGAACGCCGGGAACCGGAATCTGCGTCCACGGCACCGTCATCTGGCTGTGGATGTACCGGAAATGGGCGAAGTCGGCCGTGTTCTCAAGGAACTCGACGATGTGCATGCGCACGCAGCCGGCGTCGTGGTGGCCGCGGTAGGCGAAGCTCCCGTCGTCGACCTCCGGGATGCGGGGAACCGGGTAGGGGACGTGGTCGCCGGCCTGTTGCTTCGGTCCGGCGGCCCGGTGATGCAGGAAGATCTGCCCGTTCACGTCCTCCACGGGGAAGCTCTCGGCCGCGACGCGGGACGGCACGGTGTCGCTGTACGGCACGCAGGCCGCCCGGCCGTCGCCGGTGAACTGCCAGTTGTGGAACGGACACTCGATGCGGTCCTCGCGGACGCGGCCGTGCCTCAGGTTCGCGCCCAGGTGGGGGCAGAAGGCCTGCATCGCGTGGACGTCGTCGCTGTCTTCGCTCCGCCAGACGACCAGCGCGCGGCCGAGGCACTCCAGGTAGCGCACCTGCCCGCGCCGGAGCGACTTCGACGTCATCAGCCGGTACCAGCCGTCCGGGTAGGGATGCGGATAGCCGGCGAGACGGAGATCGTCCGAGGTCGGCGGTTCCCGGCGCCGCGAACGGCGAGTGATGGCGCCCATCGCGGACCTAACGCTGGCGGAAGGCAGGCATCCGCTCGAATCGGAACGAGGCGATCGGGTCGTTCACGAAGTCCTCCAGGCGGCTCACGAGGGAGTCGTCGCGTCGCCGTCCGGCTTGCGCGCGTGGATGAGGAAGGAGGGCGTGAAGATGCCCGCCACGCCGCCCTCGACGAGGGAGTCGGCGGCCACGTTCAGGATGCGGGCGGCCTCGCCGGTGCCGGCGGGCGCGATGCGGAGCAGCTCGAGCAGACGGGTCGCCCCGGCCGTGAACCGGCGGCCCGCGGGAATCCGCCCGAGCGACGCGAGCGAAAGGTCGCGTCCCTGGAGCGACCGGTACCAGGGAGTGTCCGGATCGCACTCGAGGGAGTAGTCCTTCGCGGCCAGGATCTCGAAGCCGGCAGCCCTGGCCGCGTCGAGCTGCTGCGAAGTCGTGAGCAGGTTGGGCGTCGCGTTGGCGACTTCAAGCCGGTCGCGGATGTCGCGGTGGGCGGGATCGCCCGCGTCGTACCTCGCGGTGAGGCACCAGTCATTCAAGGCCAGCTCGCCGCCCGGTCTGAGCAGACGGAAGAACTCCTTGAAGCAGAGGTCCGTTCGGGGCGCGTGACAGACGGCGTCGAAGGAGTACGCCGCATCGAAGCAGCCGTCCTCGAGAGGCACGTCCAGGAAGTTCGCGAGCAGGAAGTCGCACGTCTCTTCGAGCCCGGCCCGGCGCACCGCCCTGCGGCCTCTCTCGATCTGGAGCGCATTGAGGTTCAGGCCCGTGATGCTGGCGCCGGTGGCCTTCGCGATCGCGATCATCGGCCCGCCGACGCCGCATCCGAGATCGGCGGCCTTCATTCCCGGCTTGAGATCCAGGAGTTCGGCGACGCCGAGTTCGTGGCGGCGGACCGAGTCCCGGAGGCTCTCCCCGGATCGCCGAGGAGAGAAGTGGAACGACTGCCCCCAGCCGTACTCGTAGAAGCGGGTGACGACGTCGTAGTAGCGACTCACCATGCCGGGCTGACCGCGCAGGGCGCGGTCTTCTTCCTCCGCGCCGACGAGTGCCTTCAGCTCGAGGTAATCGTCGAGCGCCTCTCTCAGGGAGCCGCCGCTGTTGGCGGCCACGTGCGGACGACCCGGTGTCGTCTCCACGCCGTCAACGTCGATGTGCGCTGGCTCTGCCATGGGCGCCGTGCCTCCCCGCCCGTGAGCCTATACCCGCGTCGAGGAGGTCCGCCCGCTGGGTGCGCGGGTCTTCCGACCCGCCCACCGACACGCGGCCAGTTCCCCGCGCGGCAGCGCGGCCTCGCGGCTGCGAACGCTGCTAGCGTCCTCGTCGAGATGACCGACGAAGCCGGCGCCCGGAAGCGAGCCAGTTTCGCCGTTCCGGCTCTGATCGCCCTGTGGATCGTCGGTTCGGCGCCCTTTCTGGGCCGCCTGACCCGGTGGATTCGGGAGGAGGTCGACCGTTCGCTTCTCGTGATCGTGCCGACGATCCTGTTCTGGGGCGCGGCGGCGGCGTTCGCGGTCTGGGTGGTGCGTTCGGCACGGCGCCTGCGATGGAAGAACTGGATCGCGATGGCGCTCGGTCTGCTCTGGGCGGTCGTCCAGGCGACGGCACTCGCCCGCGGCCGTCCCGAAGAGTCCGCCCTCGAGCGGATGCACCTGGTTCTCTACGGCGTCGTCGCTCTGCTGCTCTACCGGGCCTTCCTCCGGGGCGGCCGGTCGGCAATCGCGGCGGCGTTTTCGGCCGTTGCTCTGACTTCGCTCGTCGGGCTAGCCGACGAGTTCATCCAGTGGCTCGTGTGGGTCCGCGCCGGCGACTTCTACGACTGCCTGCTGAACGCCTCGGCCGCTGGCTGCGGCGTCGTCTTCGGGCTGGGCCTGTTCGGATTCGACCCCCGGTCCCCGCCTCTCCCGGAACGCCGCGCGATTGCCGTCCTGTGGGTCGTCCTCGCCGTGGCGTCGGTCGGCCTCGTCGATCTGACGAACCTCGGCCACCGGATCGTCGACCCGGAACTCGGCAGCTTCCAGAGCCACTACAGCGCCGAGCGGCTCGAGCGCCTGAACGAGAATCGCCGCGCCCGCTGGCCCGCGAAGCAGCCGCCGACGCCGCCCTTCCAGCCCTGGCAGGTCGAGGATCACTTCCTGTCCGAGGCCGCCTGGCATGTCCAGGCTCGCAACGAAGCCTTCGACGCGGGAGAGTGGGCCACCGCCGCCGCCGAGCAGGCGATCCTCAGCCGCTACTACCCGGCCGTGCTGGAAGAAGTTCGGAATCCCGACGGCAACCTGCGCCACGCCTTCCCGCTGGAGAGAGTCCAGCGGCTCCAGCAGGAAGGCGCTGTCCCCGTCCCGACGTACGAAAGCTCCGCGGGCGGCACCAGGATCTGGATCTGGCCGAGGTTCCTGGCGTCGACTCTCTTTCTTCTCGCCCTTCTCCCCGCGGTTCCGCTGTCGATGGTTGGGCATCGGCGCCGCACGATCCCGGACCGCTCATAGCGCATCCAATGCGGTCGCCGCTTCGCGGCGCATTTCTTCAAGCCGCCTCCGGCGGCAGCGGGTCGGAAGACCCGCGCACCCAGCGTCCGACAACGTCCAGTCCGCGAGCGGGTCCGGGGGGAGGGTCCCAGGGCGTCGGAGGCAAACGACTCCCTCCGCCCGACCATCGACCGACGCCGACGCGGAGTGCAGCCGACAACAGCGAGCCCCTGCTCCCCATCCTCTCCGTGAAGGCGAGCGTGCCCTGGGACCCTCCCCCCGGCCGGCTCGCGGACGGGTGCAACCGCCGCCGCCTCGGCAGCGTCGACCGTCGCCGCCGCAGCGGTCAGTCGCAGCCTTCGCGCGTCTCTTCGATGAGGCCATCGACGACGGCGTTCAGGTCGCCCGCCTCGGCGCGGGCGATCTGGCGGTCGGCGCTGGTGCCCTCGGCGAGGATCCGGTGGACGTACTCGACCTCCTTGCGGATGTTCAGCTCGTCCAGCACGTCGTCGACGAAGTCGAGGAGTTCCTCGGTCAGAGAGCGAAGCGGCACCTCCTCGCCCTTGCCGAAGTCGATCAGCTTGCCGTCGATGCCGTAACGGATCGCGCGCCACTTGTTCTCGTAGATCAGGTGGCGGGGATAGCGGCGCCAGGCCTGGTTGTTATGGCGGAGGCGGATCAGCTTGCCGACGATCGCCATCAGGAGCGCCGTCATGCACAGCGCCTCCTCGATCTTCGTGCAGACGTCGAAGACCCGGAACTCGATCGTCGGGAACTTGGGGTGCGGCCGGACGTCCCACCAGATCTGCGTCGGCTCCTCGATGCACCTCGTCTGGACCAGCACGTTCACGAGCCGCTCGTACTCGGCGTAGGAGCGGAGCGACGGCGGCAGGCCGGAGCGGGGGAGGCTCTCGAAGACGACGGAGCGGTAGGACTTGAGCCCCGTGTTGCGCCCCTGCCAGAACGGCGAACTCGTCGACAGCGCGAGCAGGTGCGGCAGGAAGTAGAGCGACTGGTCCATCACGTCGATGCGGAGTTCCTTGTCGGGAACGCCGACGTGGACGTGCATGCCGAAGATCAGCATGCGCCGGGCGACGTCGCCGAAGTTCTCCTGCAGCTTGATGTAGCGCTGCGCCTCCGTGACGTCCTGCTCCTGCCAGGCCGAGAACGGATGGCTGCTGGCCGCCGCGATGCGGAGTCCGTTCCGGGACGCCAGGTGCCCGATCGACCGCCGCAGCCGGATGAGCTCCTGGCGCGCCTCGTCGATCGAGCCGCAGACCTCGCTGCCGACCTCGACCTGGCACTGCAACTGCTCCGCCTTGATCTGCTCCTGGAGCACGATCTGGCCCTGCTCCAGGAACTTCTGGATGAAGGGCTTCAGTTCCCGGCTCTCGGGTTCGATGATCTGGTACTCCTCTTCGATGCCGATGGTCAGCTCGGGAAGTCTCGTCTTCATCGGGCCTGCTCCTGGGTTGGGGGATGCCGCAAGCGTATCCGGCCCGCGCGGGACGGCCGCGGCGCGCGGCCCATCCCGCGCGCGCTCCCGGGGGACCGGCGACGCCGGGGCGCTCTGATACCGTGACGCCCGCCATGAGCTGGCCCGCGACCACCGCCTGGCGCCCGCGGGTTCCCCGCGCGGTGAGCTGGCTGCTCGTTCCGCTCCTGCTTCTGGGAGCGGCCTGCGGCGGGCGCGACGCGGCGCCGGACGCCGCCGCATCCTGGCCGCTCTACGGCACGGCGCCCACGGCGCGCGGCGAGGCGGGCATGGTCGTCAGCGGCCACGGCCTCGCCTCCGACGTCGGCGCCGCGATCCTGGCGGAGGGCGGCAACGCGGTCGACGCGGCCGTCGCGGTCGGCTTCGCCCTGGCCGTCGTGCTGCCGTCCGCCGGCAACCTCGGCGGCGGCGGCTTCCTCGTCTACCGGTCGAGCGACGGCGACGCGCGCGCCCTGGACTACCGCGAGAAGGCGCCGGCCGCCGCCAGCCGGGACATGTTCCTGGACGACGAGGGCAAGGTGACGGAGGCGTCGGTCATCGGCCACCTCGCCGCCGGCGTCCCTGGCTCGGTGGCCGGCCTGTGGGAGATGCACCGGGAGTACGGCACGTTGCCCTGGGCCGACCTCGTCGCGCCGGCGGTCGAACTCGCCCGCGGCCACGAGATCGACGAAGCCCGCTCCGGAAGCCTGGCCCGCGCGGCGTCGCGGCTCGAGCGCTTTCCCGCCAGTGCGGCCCAGTTCCTGGTCGACGGCGAGGCGCCGCCGCCGGGCACGGTCCTGGCCCAGCCCGACCTGGCCGCGACGCTGACCGCGATCGCGGAGCAGGGGCCGGACGGCTTCTACCGCGGTCCCGTCGCCGATCTGATCGTCGCCGAGATGGAACGGGGCGGCGGGCTCATCTCCCACCGGGACCTGGAGGACTACGCCCCGGTCTGGCGCGAGCCGGTCGTGGCCGAGTACCGGGGCCACACGATCTTCTCGATGCCCCCGGTCTCCTCGGGCGGACTCACCCTGGGCCTCATCCTGAACGTGCTGGAGGGCTGGGATCCGCTGCCGCCGTTCGGCAGCGCCGGCCTGGTGCACGTGGAGGCGGAGACGATGCGGCTCGCCTTCCGCGACCGCAACACCCTGCTCGGCGACCCGGACTTCATCGACATTCCCCGCGCGCAGTTCGAGTCCCAGGAGTACGCGGACGAACTGCGGGCGCGGATCGATCCCGAGCGCGCGACGCCGCTGCCGCCGATCGAGGCGGCGCCGCCGGCCGAGAGCGCCGAGACGACGCACTACTCCATCGTCGACCGCTGGGGCGCGGCGGCGTCCGTCACCACGACGATCAACGGCGCCTACGGGAACGCCGTCACGGTCGCCGGCGCCGGCTTCCTGCTGAACAACGAGATGGACGACTTCGCCGCGTCGCCGGGCCAGCCGAACCAGTTCGGGCTGGTCGAGGGCGAGAACAACGCGATCGTGCCCGGCAAGCGGATGCTCTCCTCGATGACGCCGAGCATCGTGCTCGACCCGGAAGGCGATCTGATGATGGTGGTCGGCACGCCGGGCGGCCCGACGATCATCACCTCCGTCTACCACGCGATCTCGAACGTGATCGACCACGGGATGCCGCTCGACCGGGCGGTCGAGAGCCCGCGGGTGCATCATCAGGCGTGGCCGGACCGGATCTTCTACGAGGAGGAAGGGCTCGCCGCCGACGTGGTCCAGGAACTGGAGCGCCGCGGGCACCGGGTGGTCGGCCGGGGCCACAGCGGCGACGTCGCCGCCATCCTGGTGGAGGGGTCGAGCCTCGTCGGCGTGGCGGACCCGCGGCGAGGAGGCGGCGCCAGCGCGCCGGACTCGCCCGGCGACGCCGACTGAGGGGCCGGGTGGCCGTGGCCGGCGCATGAACGGCCGGCGGATCTTCGCCGCGGTGACCGTCGGTCACCTCGGCATCGACATCTTCAACAGCATGGGGCCCGTGCTGCTGGCCTTCCTGCAGGCGCCGCTCGGTCTGAGCGCCGCGCAGATCGGCCTCGCGGTGGGCCTCTTCCAGGTCCTGGCCGGCACGACCCAGCCGGCGTTCGGCTGGCTGGTCGACCGGATCGGCAGCCGCTTCCTGGGTCCGCTCAGCGTCGCCGTCAACCTCGGCTGCGTGGCGCTCGCGGTCGCGGCCGCCGGCGCGACGGGCAGCTTCGTCCTGTTCCTCGTTCCGTTCGCGCTCGCCGCGGTCGCGTCGGGCGCCTTCCATCCGCTGGGCGTGATGCACTCCAGCACGGTCAACCTGGCGCGCTCGGCCACGTTCACCGCCATCTTCTTCTTCTGCGGCCAGGTGGGGCTGACGACCGGGCCGGTCCTGGCCGGCCTCGCGCTGGACCGCGCGGGGCTTGCCGGGATCTACTGGCTGGTGCTGATCGTCGCGCCGGTGCCGCTGTTCATGGCCTTCGCGATGGGGCCGCGGCGGGTCCATTCCGCGCCCGCCACGGCTCACCCGGGTGAGAGTCGGGCCGACGACGGCGTCGGCGACGCGGCGTCCGGCGGCCGGCTTCCCCTGCGGGTCGGCGCCGTCGCTCTGCTCGCGCTGGTCTTCGCCAGCCGGTCCTGGGCCGTGTTCGGGACGATCGCGTTTCTGCCCCTGCTGCTGAGCGGGTACGGCTACAGCTCCCTGGCCCAGGGGGTCGCCAGCGCGATGTTCCTGCTGGGCGGCGCCGTCACCGCGGTCTTCGCCGGCGCCTGGGCCGATCGCTGGGGCCGGCGCCCGGTCGTCTTTCTGACCACGCTGCTCGGTTCGCTGCTGCTGGCCGTGTTGCCGGGCGCCGGCGGCTGGCTGTTCGCCGTCGTCCTGCCCTGCGGCGCGCTGCTGGGCGCCTCGCACTCCATCCTGATCGTCACGGCCCAGTCGTTGCTGCCGTGGCGCCGGGGCCTGACCTCGGGGACGGCGCTCGGTTTCCTGTTCGCGACCGGCGGGATCGCCACCTGGGCCATCGGCGAACTGGCCGACCGCTACGAACTGGCGACCGTGCTGCAGGCGGGGGCGATCGTCGGCTTGGTGTCCGCGGTCTCCTCCCTCCTCCTGCCGAGGCGGGGCCGGGCCCCGCTGGCGGCCGCGCCGGCGGTTTCGACGGCGCTCGTCGTCGCGGTCGCCGGCCTCACGCTGTTCGGCGCCCGTCCGGCGGCCGCCGGCCTGAACGGCGAGATCAACGGCCAGGTGCGCGACGCCGCGACCGACGTGCCGCTGGCGGGCGCGGAGATCAGGATCACGGGCGACCAGTTGCACAGCACCCAGATCGTCCGCGCCGGCCGCGGCGGCAGCTACCGGGCGCCGGGCCTGCCTCCCGGCGACTACTACGTCGAGGCGAGCGTGGACGGCTACGCGACCTCCGTCGTCGAGAACCTGATCCTGGTCGCCGGCGGCGTGCTGCGGGTCGACTTCCGGATGAGGGCCGGCAGCGCCTCGGCGCTCGATCTCGTCACGTCGCCGCTGCTCGACGTGGTCACCGGCAGCGACGGCAACGTCCTCGCCGGCGACGACCTGCGCGAACTCCCTGGCGCCGCGGCGGCGTTCAACCTCGACCTGGCCTCCGGCCTCGACGGGCTGGACGGAGACGTGGCGGTCAACGGCTGGTCGCCCGGCTTCGCCACCTACCGGATCGACGGTCAGGAGAGCGCGGTCCGCGAACCGGACGCCGCTGGCATCGATCCTCGCTGGGTGGACCAGGTACGGGTCTGGACGATGGAACTGGCGGCCGCGATGGCCGGTCCGCACATCGACCTGATCACGCGCTCGGGGGGGACCGAGTGGCGGGCCAACGGCGGCTGGTCGACGGTCGAGCCGCTCGACACAGGCAAGCGGCTGGCCCTGCGCCTGCTCGACGCCGGAGAGTCGCCGGCCGGCGGCAGGGACCGGAGACGCATCGAGGGCGACGAAGCGACCGTCTTCGCCGGCGGGCCGCTGCGGGACAAGCGGGCGCGCGCGTTCGGCGGCCATTCGAGAAGCCGCGCGCGCGGCACGGAGAACCTCTTCGGCGCGGGCGCGCCGCTGACCTGGGACGAGACGGTCGAACAGTCCGTCGGTAAGCTCGACTGGTGGGCCGGCTCGGCCAGCAACCTGACCCTCAAGCACCACAGCGCGGCCGGCGAGCTGGACGGCCGGCGACCGGCGCCGTTCGTTCTCCCGTCCGCGGACGGGAACGAGAGCGCCCGGTCGCGCCGGCAGACGACCAGCCTGAACGTGGAGTGGGGAATCACCGACCGGCTCTGGCTGCGCGTCTTCGGCGGGCGCTCCGACTTCACCGGGACGGGCGAACCGTGGCAGGACGCGGGGGCGTACTTCGCGGCGCCCGCGCCCGGCCGGGCGGCGGGCTGGTACGAGGCGGGTCCGGCGGGCCGGGTTCGGCGGGCGGTGGAGCGGCGGAACTGGGCGGTGGAACCGTCGTTCTTCTTCTTCGACCACACGCTGGAGGTCGGCGTGCAGAGCACGAAGGGCCGCCTGGATTTCGCCCGATCCGGACGCTCCGCGCGGATTCTGGAGTTGCCGGGCGGCCCGCTCGACACCTGGAGCGGCGATGGTGTCGGCGCTTACCGGCTCCGGCAGGAGAAACGCGCCGTCTACGTCCAGGACGCCTGGCGCGTTGGCGGCGCTTTCGAGCGGCGGCTGACGCTGCACGCGGGACTGCGCGCGGAAGAGGAAGAGGCGGGCCCGCTCGACCTTGAGTTCGAAGACCGCACGGAACCTCGGCTCGCGTTCGTCTGGGACGCCGCGGGCCGCGGCAGGTGGAAGGTCTACGGCGGCGCGGCGTGGTGGCACGTCGAGGTCTTCCGGCCGGGGGCGGGCCGCGCGGACGTCGACGCGGTCGCGGCCGTGGAAGCGGCCGGCGGCTACGGCGGCACGAGCCTCGACTTCGCACGGGCGGCGGTGGACCCTGACCTCCGTCCCGGCCGGGTGCGCGAAGTCCAGTTGGGTACGGTCTACCAGTTCCTGCCCGACGTCGTCATCTCGGCACGGGTCGCCCGGCGCCGGTTGCGGGACGGCATCCGCCTCCTGCCCGCGTTGGCCGGCGGCGAAGTCGTGCCGACTCTGCTGACTCCCGGCCGCGGCGCCGGCCGGGCGCCCTGGGGCGAAGCCGGCGGGGAGCTTCCCCGGCTCGAGCAGAACTGGTGGGGCGCCGAACTGAACGCTCATGTCGGCTTCAACCCCTCGTGGAGGATTCGCTTCTCGTACGTCCTGAGCCGGCTGACCGGCAACCACGAGGCCGGCGGACTCGGGCTCGGGCCGGGCGACCTGCCGGGCGCCCATCCGGCCCTTGCCGCGCTCGACCTGTGCTCCTCGCCCGTGCCCTGCGACGTGTTCGATGTCACGAACGACAGCCGCCGGCTGAGCCTCGACCGCGAGCACCAGCTCTCCGGCTGGCTCGTCCTCTCACCGGGCGAACGCTGGCAGATGGCCCTGGTCTACCGCTTCCGCACCGGCGCCGCCTACGTGCCGCGCGCCTTGGCGGTCCGGGTCGACGGGGAGAGCCGCATCCTCGGCGCCGGCCTGACTCCTTTGCCGTCCGGCGCGGACGGGCCGCTCAAGAGCGCCGATCTCAAGCGCGCCGACCTGTCTCTCACCTACCGCGTCCCGCTTCGCTCGGACGACCGGCGGCTGTCCCTCTTCGCCGAGGCCCTCAACGTCTTCGACCAGGACGCCGCGAACCAGCTCTGGCCGCTCGCCTGGCTCGACCCGGTCCTCGTCGGCCCGGGCCGTACCGACCTGCTCGCCGCCGCGGCAGCGCAGGGGGCAAGGCCGGATCCGCGCGAGTCGCTTCCCGCCGCCTTCCAGACCAGCCGCCGCGTACGCGCCGGTCTGCGCCTCCAGTTCTGACCGCCGGGTGCGCGGGTCTTCCGACCGCTGGGTGCGCGGGTCTTCCGACCCGCATCGGGCGAGCCGCGAAGCGGCGGAGCCCGGAGAATCGGGCCGCCGGCCAAAGGCCGGCGACGCTGCCGGTCGCCGCCTCCGGCGGCAGCGGGTCGGAAGACCCGCGCACCCGGTGTGGGGCGGCCTACACCAGTTCGCTCAGCCGCCGCAGCGCGGCCAGCAGGTCCGGCTGTTCCGTCAGCACGCCGCGGAGCGGGTCGGCCTTCAGCTCTTTCAGCCGCTCGGGCACGGTGCGGATGTTGTGGTCGCGCAGGTCGAGACCGGGCTTGACTTCCGACCAGCGAAGCGGCGTCGACACCGGCGCCGCGGGCAGCGGCCGGACGCTGAAAGGGGCCACGAGCAGCCGGCCTCGGCCGTTCTGGACGTAGTCGATGTAGACCTTGCCGGCGCGCCGTTCCGGGTTGCGGGTCACGGTGGCGATCTCGGGCAGTTCGCGGCAGACGATCTGGGCGATGAGCTGCCCCAGGCCGCGCGACTGCTCCCATGTGCAGGCGCCGCCGAGCGGCAGGAGCACGTGCAGGCCGCTCGAGCCGCTGGTCTTGACGAAGCTGGGCAGCTCGATCTTCCGGCACAGGCGGCGGATGGCGAGGGCGATTTCGATCACGTCCTCGAACGGGGCGTCCTTGGGGTCGAGGTCGAGGATGCACCAGTCGGGCTGGCCGAGCCGGTGCAGCCGGCTGGACCACACGTGGAGGACGATCGCGGCCAGGTTGGCCACGTAGAGGAGGCTCTCGCGGTTCTGGCAGACGAAGTACTCGACGTCCTTGCCGGTCCGCGGGCTGGTCAGCCGGACCGTCTGGAGCCAGTCCGGCGCGAAGTCCGGCGCGTTCTTCTGGAAGAAGGACTTGCCGTCGATCCCGTCCGGGTAGCGGGTCATCACCAGGGGACGGTCGCTCAGGTAGGGCTGGATCGCCCCGGCGACGGCGGCGTAGAAGTCGATCAGATCGCCCTTTGCGTAGCCCTCGTCCGGCCAGAAGACCTTGGAGACGTTCGTGATCTCGACCCGGCGCTTGGGCGGCACGGGCGGGGCGGCGCTCTTCGCGCGCGGCCCGGCGCGCCGGACGCAGTCCCCGATCGGCTTGTCGTCCCGGCGCCGCAGGAAGACCGGATGCCGGAGCAGGCCGTGGGGCGTCCACTCCTTGAAGCGGACCTCGCAGACCAGTTCGTCGTCCGGCTCGACCCAGGTCTGGTCGGCGATGCGGCCGCCCATGATGTGCTCGTCGGCGAGCGCGGCGCCGGCCGGCGTCGCGCGGCCGTCTCCGGCATCGCCGGCGCCGTCTTCGATGTCTCGGTTGCCGCGGTCGCCGCCGTCCGCCGCCACGGGCGCTCCGCACGGAGGGCTGTCGCGCCGTCTGGCCGTCAGGCGCTCCGTCAGTTGCGCGAGATCCGCGTCGCTGAATCCCGTGCCGACGCGCCCGGCGTAGACGAGCCCGCCTCGCGGTCCGCCGTCGCCGCTGGCGCCTTCCGCTCCCTCGACGGCCCCGGCCTCGGGGTCCCAGACCGCCAGGTGGAGCGAGCCGAAGCCGACCCGGCTGCCCTTGGGCGGCGACATGCCGACGATGGCGAAGTCGGCGGTGCGCTCGGTCCGGAACTTGACCCAGGACGACGAGCGGCGGCCCACGTAGCGCGACGCGCCGTCCTTGGCCATCGCCCCCTCGAGACCCATGGCGGCGACCTGCTCGAAGAACGCCTCTCCCTGCTCCTCGATGTGGTCGGAGTAGCGAAGCGGACCGGCCGGCGGCAGCACCCTGGCAAGCAGGGCCTTGCGCTCCAGCAGCGGCAGCGGGCGCAGGTCGCGGCCCTCGAACGACACCAGGTCGAAGGCGAACAGGGTCGCCGGCTGGCGCACGGCGGCCCGCTCGATGTCGACCTGGCGGCTGAGCAGGCCGCGCTGCTGCAGCCGGGGGAAGCTCGGCCGGCCGCCGCCGTCGAGCACGACGACTTCGCCGTCGAGGACCAGGGACTGCGCCGGCAGCGCTCGCAGGGCGCGGGTCAGCTCCGGGTAGAGCGCGGTCACGTCGCCGCCGCGCCGGTAGCGCAGGAAGACGTCGCCGCCCTCCCTGGCGGCGATCAGCCGGTAGCCGTCGTGCTTCAGTTCGTAGATCCAGCCGGCGCGGGAGAAGGGCCGGTCGCCCGCCACCGCCAGCATCGGCGGCAGCGTCCGCGGGTCGACCCGGCGGCGCGGCGCCGCCGACGCCTCGATCTCCTCCCGCACCTCCTCGATCCGCTCGCAGCCGTCCCGCAGTTCCTCCACGGTCAGGCCCGAGAGCACGGACTCCTGCGGCAGGCCGTCTCCGGGGCCGGCGTCCCCGTCGCCGCCGGCAGGGTCGGTGTGCATGTCGCTGCCGGCCCGGTTCGCGCCGTCGTCGCTGCCGGCCGGCCGCGCCGCGGCGTCCGGCTTCTTCATGAGCAGCCACTGACTGCCGTCCTCGGCCTGCCGCCGGCCGCCGGTGCGGAACAGCGTCCACACGCCGCGCAGCTTGTAGCCCCGCAGCTCGAACAGGAGCTTGCCGCTCTCCATGCCGGCCACCGGATCCTCGAGCGGGACCCAGCGTCCGCTGTCCCACACGATCATCGCGCCGGCGCCGTAGTTGCCGGCGGGGATCGAGCCCTCGAAGTCGGCGTACTCCAGCGGGTGGTCCTCGGTGGCCACCGCGAGCCGCTTGACCTCCGGGTCGAGGCTGGGGCCGCGCGGCACGGCCCAGGACTTGAGCGTGCCCTCGAGTTCCAGGCGCAGGTCGAAGTGGACGCGGCGAGCGGCGTGCTTCTGGACGACGAAGCGCCCGCCGCCGGCCGCGGCTCGAGAGCCCATCGGCTCGGGCGTCGCGTCGCCCGAACGCTTGCGGCGGTAGACCTCCAGATCGCCGTGCGGCATCAGGCGTGCATTCTCCCAGAACGTCAAGGGAGCTTCACGGAATCCCGCGGAAGCGGTTTCAATGCTAGGATTTGCGGTCTATGCCCGCTCGTACCGTTGGCGCCGGCACCGTCTCGTTCGGCCTGGTCTCGATTCCCGTCCGCCTGTACTCCACCTCGGAGACCTCGGGCGCGGTCCGCTTCAATATGCTCGACCCGACCGACAACACGCGGGTCAAGCAGCAGTTGATCAACCCGCGCACCGGCGCCGAGGTGAAGCGCAAGGAGACCATCAAGGGCTACGAGTTCGGCAAGGGCCAGTACGTCACCTTCAGCGACGAGGAGATCAAGGGCCTCCAGGAGAAGGCGTCGCCCGCCATCGAGATCACCGAGTTCGTGCCGCTCGAGGAAGTCGAGCCGATCTACTTCGAGAAGTCGTACTACCTGGGTCCCGAGAAGGGCGGCGAACGCGCCTACCGGCTGCTCAGCGAGGCGATGCGGAAGACCGGCCGTTCGGCTCTGGCCAAGCACGCGGCGCGCGGCAAACAGTACCTCGTCATGCTCCGCCCCTTCGCGTCCGGCCTGCTGATGCAGCAACTGAAGTACGAGGACGAGCTGAAGTCGTTCGACGAGGTGCCGCTCGGCGAGGAGACGGAGCTCAAGCCGGGCGAACTGGAGCTTGCCGTGCAGTTGATCGAGCAGATCGCGTCGGACGAGTTCAAGCCCGGCGAGTACACCGACGAGGTGCGCAAGCGGCTGTGGGACGCGATCCAGAGCAAGATCGACGGCCGCGAACTGGCCGAGGACGAGACGGAGGCGCCTCAGGCACAGATCATCGACCTGATGGAGGCGTTGAAGGCGAGCCTGTCGAAGAACGGCGAAGCCGACGCCGGCGAGTCGGCCGCCGGCGGCGCCAGACCGAAGTCCGGCGCCCGCAAGGCCGGGGCCGCCAAGCCCAATTCCGGAACCCGCAAGCCGGCCAGGAAGGCGACGGCGCCGCGCAAGGCGACGAAGAAGAAGCCGGTTCGGCGAGCCGCGAGCACGACGGCGAAGCGGGCCGTGGCCGGTTGACGTGAGCGACCCTTCGTGAAGGCGGGAGGCGAGGGCCGCGGCGCGACTGCCGCCCTGCCCGTTCAACAGACTGGATCCGCGCACGCGCTCCGGCGGAAACGGCTAAGGTAGCCGTTCGCCCCGGCACCCGCCCCTAGACGGCAGCACAGGAGGCATCGAGATCGCACGCCCAACAAACGAGCCGCGCATCAACCACCGGATTCGGAAGAGCCCGGTACGGCTCATCGATCAGGACGGCGCCCAGGTCGGCGTCGTTCCCCTTGAAGACGCGAAGCGACGCGCTCAGGACGCCCGACTCGATCTCGTCGAGGTCGGTCCGAACGCGGACCCGCCCGTGGTCCGCGTCATGGACTGGGGCAAGGTCAAGTTCGAGCGCGAGAAGAAGAAGCGGGAGTCGCGGAAGAAGGCGGCCACGATCGACCTGAAGGAGGTCAAGTACCGCCCGACGATCGACCCGCACGACTACCAGATCAAGACCGACCGGGCGCTTCGCTTCCTGCGGGAGGGCAAGAAGGTCAAGGTGACGATCTTCTTCCGTTACCGGCAACTCCGCCGGCCCGAACTCGGCGTCGCCATCCTGGACAAGGTGAGCGCGGCGATCGAGGGCGTGGGCGAGGTGGAGACGCGGTCCGGCCTGGAGGGCCGTCAGATGACGATGGTCCTGAACCCGGTCGCGCAGGAGGACTGAAGGCAGGCCGGGGCGTTCCGAACGGCTCCAGGAGCCGGCGCCGCTAGTACAGCACCACCGAGCGGATGCTCTTCCCCTCGTGCATCAGGTCGAACGCCTCGTTGATCTCGTCCAGCCCCATCGTGTGGGTGATCATGCTGTCGATCTCGATCTCGCCGGCCATGTACTGATCGACCATGCCCGGCAGGTCGGTGCGGCCGCGGACGCCGCCGAAGGCGGTGCCGCGCCAGACGCGGCCGGTGACGAGCTGGAAGGGGCGTGTGGCGATCTCCTGGCCCGAGCCGGCGACGCCGATGATCACGGATTCGCCCCAGCCCTTGTGGCAGCACTCCAGGGCGGAGCGCATGACGTCGACGTTGCCGATGCACTCGAAGGAGTAGTCCACGCCGCCGTCGGTCAGGTCGACGATGACCTCCTGGATCGGGTCGTCGTGGTCGGCCGGGTTGACGAAGTCGGTCGCGCCGAGCGAGCGCGCGAAGTCGAACTTGGCCGGGTTGACGTCGATGGCGATGATCCGCCCGGCCTGCGCCATCACCGCGCCCTGGATCACCGACAGGCCGATGCCGCCGAGGCCGAACACCGCGACCGTCGAACCGGGCTCGACCCGCGCGGTGTTGAGCACCGCCCCGATGCCGGTGGTGATGCCGCAGCCGAGCAGGCAGACCTTGTCGAGCGGCGCCGCCTTGTTCACCTTGGCGGCGGAGATCTCGGCGATCACCGAGTACTCCGAGAACGTCGACGTTCCCATGTAGTGGTAGAGCGGCCGGCCGCCGGCGGCGAAGCGCGAGCTGCCGTCGGGCATGACGCCCTGGCCTTGGGTGGCGCGGATCGCCTGGCACAGGTTCGTCTTGCCGGACTTGCAGAACTTGCACTCGCGGCACTCCGCCGTGTAGAGCGGAATCACGTGGTCGCCGGGCGCGACCGAGGCGATTCCCGGCCCGACCTCCTCGACGATCGCGCCGCCCTCGTGGCCGAGGATGGCGGGGAACAGTCCCTCCGGGTCGGCGCCCGACAGGGTGTAGGCGTCCGTGTGGCAGACGCCGGTGGCGACGACGCGGACCAGGATTTCGCCTTCTTTCGGGCCCTCCACGTCGACTTCTTCGATCTCGAGTGGCTTGCCCGCTTCGTGGGCGACGGCGGCTCTCGACTTCATTGACGCTCTCCCGCAGTCTGTTGGCTTGAACCGTGGACGCTAGCATCCTCCCGGAGCGCGGCCGCTCGCTGGCGGGCGGCCCGCCCCGACCGGGAGAGGCGCCGAGCAAGTGGGAAACGACCAACGCGCGAATTGGTTCACGTGTGGCGCGAGAACGCGCCACACGGGTGCCCGCCGGCTTCCGGGAAGGGCGCGCCGCGAAGCGGCGACCGTCCTGCACGTCGCGGTCGCCGCCGCCGGCGTGTTCGCGGCTCAGGCCGCGCCCGCACACGCCCAGCGTCCCGGAGCGCCGATCGACGTCCTGGACTACCGCTTCGAGCTCACCCTCTCCGATGAAACCGACGAGATCGAAGGCAAGGCGGCCATCGCCTTCCGCGTCCTCCGGCCGGCCGCAGAGATCGCGTTCGACCTCGACGACCCGGCGGCCGCCAGCAGCCTGGAAGCCGGCGGCAAGGCCGGCGACGGCCGGCCGGCCGGCGGCATGACCGTCTCCGCCGTCGAACTGGCCGTGCCGCCGAACCGGGCCGCTCCGCCTCTCGCGTCCGCGGCGTCCGGCCGATCCACTCGTTCCGGCCTGCCCGAACCGCCCGGCGCCGCGTCATTCGATCCGGCGCCGGCTCTGAGTTTCCGCCAGGAGGGCGACCGTCTCCATGTCCGCCTCCTCCGCGAGGCGGCGGCCGGCGAGCGGCGCCGGATCGTCGTCCACTACCGCGGCGTACCGGCCGACGGCTTCACGATCGGCCGAAACCGCCACGGCGAGCGCACCTTCTTCGCCGACAACTGGCCCGACCGGGCGCACCACTGGCTGCCGGTCGTCGACCACCCGTCGGACAAGGCGACCGTGGCCTTCGCCGTCACGGCGCCGGCGCACTACCAGGTCGTCGCCACCGGCGCCTTCGTCGAGGCGGTGGACCTGGAAGACGGCAGGCGGCGCACCGAGTGGCGCAGCCGGGCGCCGATCGCGACCAAGGTGATGGCGGTCGGCGTCGCGCGCTTCGTCCGGCAGCGCCAGGCGCTCGTCGACGGCGTGCCGGTCGAAACCTGGGTCTACCCGCAGGACCGCGAAGCCGGCCTGCGGGCGTTCGCGCCGGGGGCGCGCGTGCTGGGCGCCTTCGAGCGGCGGCTCGGCGACTACCCCTACGCCAAGCTCGCCAACGTGCAGACGACGACCCGCTGGGGCGGCCTGGAGAACGCCGGCAACGTGTTCTACGACGAGGATGCCGTCGACCGCGAAGGTGGCATCGAGACCCTGGTCGCCCACGAGATCGCCCACCAGTGGTACGGCGACTCGGTCACCGAGAGCGACTGGCCGCACGTCTGGCTGAGCGAGGGCTTCGCGACCTACCTGACCGCCTGCTACCTGGAGTGGACCTACGGGCGCGGGCGCTTCCTGGGGCAGATGGACGCGGCGCGGGAGCGGGTCCTGAGCTACGTGGAGGAAGCGCCGGACTCCGTCGTCGTGCCGGAATCCGTGCCCGACCCGCGGCGGCTGCTCAGCCCGAACGTCTACCAGAAGGCGGCCTGGGTGCTGCACATGCTCCGCGGCGAGGTCGGCGACGGCACGTTCTGGAAGGGGATGCGGATTTACTACGAGCGCTTCCGGGACCGTAACGCCTCGACCGCCGACTTCGCGGCGGTGATGGAGGAGGTCTCGGGGCGGAGGCTCGACTGGTTCTTCGATCAGTGGCTCCGCCGGCCCGGCGTGCCGGAGCTCGAGATCGAGTGGGGCTTCGACGCGGCGCCGGCGTTGGAGATCGAGGCGCGGCAGCTCGGACCGACGATCTACCGCCTGCCGCTCGACGTCGAGGCAGTCATGGCAGACGGCCGCGGCGTGCGCGGTCGCTTCGCGGTTGAGGGCGAACGGACGACCGCCACGATCCCCCTGCGCGAGCGCCCGGAGCGGCTGCGCTTCGACCCGGACGGCTGGCTCCTCATGCGGTACACGGTGGAGGAGGAGTAGCCGCCGCCATGCCCGCCAGCAGCCTCTCCGCGGCCGAGGACTTCGAGCGCTCCCACGCCGGCGGCGCCTTCGGCACCGTTCTGGCCGATCCGCCCTGGCAGTTCACGAACCGCACCGGCAAGGTGGCGCCCGAGCACCGCCGGCTCAGCCGCTACGCGACGCTGACGCAGGAGGAGATCGAAGCGATTCCGGTCGCCGCCGCCTGCGCCGAGGACGCCCATCTCTACCTGTGGGTGCCGAATGCTCTCCTCCAGGAAGGCCTCGACGTGATGCAGCGCTGGGGCTTCACCTACAAGACGAACCTGGTCTGGCACAAGGTCCGCAAGGACGGCGGTCCCGACGGCCGCGGCGTCGGCTTCTACTTCCGCAACACGACGGAACTCGTCCTCTTCGGCGTGCGTGGCAAGCTCCGGACGCTCGCTCCCGGTCGCCGCCAGGTCAACATCATCCGCTCGCGCAAGCGGGAGCACTCCCGCAAGCCGGACGAGCTCTACGACATCGTCGAAGCGTGCAGCCCCGGCCCGTACCTGGAACTCTTCGCCCGCGGCCGCCACTCGGAACGCTGGACCGTCTGGGGCGACCAGAGCACGGACTACGAACCCGACTGGCCCACCTACGCAAACGCCCGGTCCTGCCGCCAAAGGCCGCCAGGAGAACGCGCCGGCCGTCAGGCCCGCGCCGCCCCAACGGCCAGTCAGCCACGAACGCGGCGTCCCGCCGGCGTCAGGCGGTAGCGCTGGTTTCTTGCTCTGGGCACCTTGGGCCGCGTCATCTCGATCAGGCCGCCGTCGAGAGCGGGGCCGAGGTATCTCTGACGCAGCCACTTGCGGTCTCGCAGGTCCAGGGCGGCGAGCAGATCTCGCCCCGACATCTCGCCGTCCAGGACCTGCAGAAGCCGCTGTACTTGGGGGGATACTTGGGGGGATACTTGGGGGGTCGCTTCCCGCAAGGCGGCGAGGATCGCGTCCAGCACGAAACAGATGAACGGCGTGCTCTCACCTTGCCTGGAACTATCTTCGATCGCCGTGTAGTACTCGGGCTGGCGCGTGTGCACGACGCTCTCCACCGGCACCTGTGCGAACAGCGGCTTCCAGCGGCGGAGGATGAGGGTCTGCCACAGCCGGCCGAGGCGGCCGTTGCCGTCTTCGAACGGATGGATGAACTCGAACTCGTAGTGAAACACGGAGCTCGCGATCAACGGGTGTTCGTCGGTGTCCCGCAGCCAGCCGAGGAGGTCGGCCATAAGCCCAGGCACCCGGTCGGCCGGCGGACCGATGTGATGCACGCCGTCCGGGCCGACCACGCCCACGGTGCCGGTGCGGTACCGCCCCGGCGTACCGGCGAGTTCGGCCATCATTGCAGCGTGAGCGGCCAGCAAGTCGGCCTCGCTCGCGGGCGTCCAGTCCTCGGCCAGGTCGTAGCTCCTGTTCGCGTTGCGCACCTCCTGCACATCCCTCGGCGGTCCCACGACGCGTTGGCCGTCGAGGATCGCCGACACCTGCTCCTCCGACAACACGTTGCCCTCGATGGCGACGGAACCGTGAACCGTGCGCACCCGCGCCTCGCGCCGCAGTCGCAGGTCCAGCCCCAGTCCAGCCGCCTCGGCGTGACCGATCGCCCCGCCGATCCGCTCCACCAGGGACAGGATCCCGGGCGTGATCGTGTATGGGGGCTTGGCGGCGGGGGCCATGCCCGAGACTCTTGCACAGCCTGACCCGCACGGGCCGAGGCGCGGCGTGGAACCAGCGCTTTCGGGAGCCAACGGTTCGGGTATGCGGCGCTGACGCGTGCCCGCGGCGGCCGTAGCGCGGCAGAACCCTGGCCGCGCTACGATGCGTTCGTCCGCTGAAGGAGACGACCATGTGCAGGAACATCCGCGTCCTCTACAACTTCGAGCCGCCGGCCAGCGCCGGTGAGGTCCGCGCCGCGGCGCTCCAGTACGTTCGCAAGGTCAGCGGTTCGACCAAGCCGTCGCGCGCCAACGAGGCGGCCTTCGAGCGCGCGGTCGATGCGGTTGCCGTGGCCACGGCCGAACTGCTCGGCGAGCTGACGACGACCGCGCCGCCGCGCGACCGGGAGGTCGAGGCCGAGAAGGCGCGTGCACGCTGGCGCAAGCGGCAGCGGCGGATGGCTGCGGCGCCCGCGTAGAAGGGCGCGGCTTCGCGGCGGCGGCCGCACCCGCCCGTCTTGGGTCAGGAGGGGTCGGCGCCCAGGTGACGCGCGCGCTCGAGAGGAGAGGGACGGGGTTTGCGCTTGCTCCGCTTCACTCGCTCCGGTTCGGCGTCGGCTTCCGGGGAAGGCGTCGGCCGTCGCTCGTTCAGAGGCACCTGGACGCCGACCCCTCCTGACCCGACTGGGCTGGACGTCGTCAGGCCATCTCCTGACGCACCACCTCGTCGTAGTGGTCGATCACCCGCCGCACGTAGGCCCGCTTCTCGATGTAGCTGCCCGGGTAGAAGCTGCGCTTGAAGCCGTAGATGACCACGTTGCGCAGGTCGTCGAGGGAAAGGTCGAAGGCGTGGCAGGCCAGGGCGATCTCGTTGGTCACCGTGGTGTGGGACATGAGCCGGTTGTCGGTGCAGAGGGTGACCGAGAGGCGATCCGCCATCATCCTGCCGAAGGGGTGGTCGGCGAAGGTCTCCAGGCTCTGGATGCTCTGCAGGTTCGAGGTGATGCAGACCTCCAGGGTGATCCGCCGGTCGCTGATGTACTGGGCCAGGTTGCGGATGTAGCGCTCGGGATCCCGGGCCGCCGCCGAGTCCGGGTTGTCGCGCCGGAGCCGGTCGGCGGCGTAGAGGTGGGTGCCGTGGCCGATCCGGTCGGCCTGGAGCAGGGTGATCGCCTGGAAGATGCTCTCCGGCCCGTATGCCTCGCCGGCGTGGATCGTCTTCTTCAGGAAGTGCTGCTGCGCGTACAGGAAGGCGTCCCGATGCACGGCGGCGGGGTTGCCGGCCTCGGCGCCGGCGAGATCGAAAGCGACGACCGGCAGCCCGAGCCGGTCGCGCGCCTCGACCACGGAACGGGCCAGCGACAGCGAGGCGGCGGCGTGGATCTCGGGCCTGGTCCAGCCGTCGAGAGCCGAGAAGAGGCCGCGGTAGTACGGGCTGTGGCCGGGACCGAACATCCGTAACGCGCAGGCGATGATCCCGTAGCGGAAGGGCGGCTCGGCGCCGCTCCGCACGCTCTCGGCGGCCTCGTGCTCGCGCTGGACCCGGGCGAGCCCCCGGTCGACCGCGGCCAGCACGCCGGCGGTGTCGAGACCGGGGCCGGTGTGGAGTTGCGGCGCCAGGCGCACCTCCAGGTAGCAGACGTTCTCGGCCAGGTTGTCGGCGCCGAGTTCGTAGGCGGCGCGCTCCAGCGCCTCGGCGGTGCAGAGCGCCGGCGCAGTGTAGGAGAAGGTGCGGAGGTAGTCCTCCAGGTCGTCGTAGCGCTCCTTGAAGACGAGTTCCAGCAGACCCTCCGGCGTCTGCGAGGGGAGTTCCAGCCGAGCGTCTCGGGCCAGCTCGATCAGCGTGTCGAGCCGGAGCGAACCGTCGAGGTGAACGTGAAGGTCGGTCTTCGGCAGCTTGCCGATCAGATCGGCCGAGGGAAGGGGTGCGTTCAAGTCGGTATCATGCGCGGTCTGCATGGCGCAGTGTACAGCGACTTTGAGGATGGGCGACCATCGGCGGGAGGCGAGACGATGACGACGACCAGACGTTCCTTTCTCGGCGGCGTGGGCGGTCTCGGCGCGGCCGCCGCGGGCTTCGGCACGGCGGGCGCCGCGTTCGCCGCGCCGGCGCGCCGCAAGGCGGTGGCCCCGAGCGACCGCATCCGCGTTGGGTCCATCGGCGTCAACGGCATGGGGTCGAGCGACATGGGCTCGATGCTCGATGTCGACGGCGTCGAATGCGCGGCGCTCTGCGACGTCGACCGGAACGTGCTCGACCGGGCGGTCGAGGGCTTCACGGAACTGACCGGCAGCAAGCCGGACGCTTACACCGACTACCGCAAGCTGCTCGAGGACGACGAGATCGACGCGGTCATCGTCGCCACCCCGGACCACTGGCACTGCAAGATCATGGTCGACGCCTGCGAGGCGGGGAAGGACGTCTACGTCGAAAAGCCGATGGCGAACTCGATCGAGGAGATCCGCATCATGCAGCGAGCCGCCAGGGCCTACGGCCGGGTCGTCCAGGTCGGCCAGTGGCAGCGCTCCGGCAAGCACTGGCAGGACGCGATGGAGTACCTCTGGTCCGGCGAACTCGGCCAGATCCGCACGGCGAAGGCCTGGGCCTACATGGACTGGGACGCGCCGGAGCGAGTGCCGGACTCGAAGCCGCCGAAGGGCGTGGACTACGACATGTGGCTGGGCCCGGCGCCGAAGCGGCCCTTCAACGAGAACCGGTTCCACTGGAACTTCCGCTGGTACTGGGACTACGCCGGCGGCCTGATGACGGACTGGGGCGTCCACCTGATCGACATGGCGCTGATGGGCATGAAGGCGACGGCGCCGAAGTCGGTCATGTCGCTGGGCGGGGCGTTCGGCTATCCCGACGGCGCGGTCGAGACGCCGGATACCCAGCAGGCGGTGTACGAGTTCGACGACTTCACGATGGTCTGGGAGCACGCCCTGGGCATCGCGCTCGGTCCGCACCAGCGCGGGCACGGCGTGTCCTTCGTCGGCAACAGGGGCACGCTGGTCGTCGATCGGAGCGGCTGGGAAGTGCTGCCCGAGGTCGGCCGCGAGGACGGCAAGCGGTTCTACAAGACGGCCGCGATCCCCGACCGGGTGGCATCGCGCAGCCGGCGGGGTCTGGCCCAGCACACCGAGGACTTCATCGAGTGCATGAAGACCCGCGAGCAGCCGCGCTGCAACGCGGACGTCGGCGCCCTGGCCGCCGTCAACGCGCACCTCGGGAACATCGCGTTCCGCACCGGCCGGCGGGTCTACTGGGACCACGAGGCGGGCCGGTTCATCGGCGACGACGAGGCGAACGCGCTGCTCCTGGCCGAGTACCACAACGGCTGGCAGCTTCCGGTCGTCTCGGGCGCCGAGGCTTCGGCGGGTTGATTCACCGCCTGAACGCGGCCCGCGGCGCCCAGTGGCCGCGGGCGGGCGGCGCGCGGTATTGAGGTCCTGACGTGGGTTCTCTCGAAGACCTGCGGCTCGGCGCCGCCACGATCCTGTTCGGCGAGGGCCGGGGCAAGTACCCCGACAACAACGCCCTGCTGGTCGAGGGCGCCGAGTCGACGATGCTCGTCGACCCGTCGCTCGGCGTGCGCGCCCGCGGCCGGGGCGCCCTGCCGCCGGTCGACCTCGTGCTGCTCAGCCACTGCCACGAGGACCACACCGCCGGGCTGCCGCTGTTCCGGGACGCGCCCGTCCACGTCCACGAGGAGGATCTGCCGGGCCTGCTCGACTTCGACGGTTTTCTGGACATCTTCGGCGTCGAGCCGGAGCGCCGCGAGGAGTACGGCGGCTACCTGCGGACGCGTTTCTTCTACGAGCCGCGGCCGGACGCCGTGCCGTTCCGCGACGGCGACCTGTTCGACCTCGGCGGCGGCGTCTCGGTGCGGATCCTCCACACGCCCGGCCATACGCGCGGGCACTGCGCCCTGCTGATCGAGCCGGACGGCGTCCTGTTCCTGGGCGACATCGACCTGACCGGTTTCGGTCCGTACTACGGCGACGCGTGGTCCGACCTGGAGGAGTTCGAGCGCTCGCTCGAGCAGGTCCGCGGCATCGAGGCGAGGCACTACCTGACCGGTCACCACATCGGCCTGCTTGCCGACCGCGAGGCGTTCCTGGGGCGACTGGACCGTTACGTCGCGCGCATCGCCGACCGCGAGGGCCGCCTGCTCCAGTACCTGAGCGAGCCGCGGACGATGGAGGACATCGTCGCCCACCGCTTCGTCTATCGCCCGCACGACCGGGGCGAGGGCATCGCCAAGGTCGAACGGCGCAGCGCGCAGCTCCACCTCGACCGCCTCGAGCGCGACGGCCGGGTCGAGCGGGACGGCGACCTGTACCGCGCGACCCGGTAGGCGCAGCAACGGGTCGCTCGCTGGGTGCGCGGGTCTTCCGACCCGCCCGCCGCTCCGCCCTGGGGCGTTCTATACTGCCGAACGGGAGGTTCCAGATTGTCCGTCAAGACCCTTGCCGCCGTCGTTCCGGCTCTCGCCCTGGCCGCGGCGCCGCTCGCCGCCGCGCCGCCGCTGTTCGCCGAGGACGCGGCCTCCGTGGCACACCTGATCGAGCCGGACACCGTCCACCCGGCCACCGCGGAGCAGTTCAAGGCAGTCCTGGAACACCACCGCGGCAAGGTGGTCGTCGTCAACTTCTGGGCCACCTGGTGCATCCCTTGCCTTCAGGAACTCCCCGAACTCGACCTCCTGCAGGAGCGCTACGCCGACCGCGGCCTCGTCGTGCTCGCCGTTTCCATGGACGACCCGGAGAAGCTGGAGGACCGGGTCCGCCCCTTCTTCGCCAAGCGGGCGCCGGGCCTCGTCTCCTACCTCGCGTCGTCCGAGGGCGACTCGGTCGAATTCGTGACCGCGCTCGACCCGGAATGGCCGGGGGCGCTGCCGACGACGATGTTCTTCGACCGCGATGGGGAGTTCGTCAACATGCACCTCGGGCGGATGCTGTACTCGGAGTTCGAAGAGGCCGTGCTCGAACTGCTCGGGGAGGACGCCTGAGCGGTCAGGCGGCGTCGGGGAAACGGCGGCCCCACAACGCGCTCGCCGAACCGGCGGTCGACCGCCGGTCCGAGCGCCGCGCCGACGCCGACTGGCTTGCGCGCCGCCTCGCCGACCCGGCCAGCCGGTTGACCGCCGTCTGGCGCGAGCGCAGCCTCATCTTCGACGCGCACGCCGGCGACCGGGGGCCGGTTCCCGGCACCGTACCGGCGGTCGAGGCGGCCGCTCTGGTCGAGCAGTCGGAGCAAGTCGTCTTCCTGGGCGAAGCGGAGGGCGTCGCCTACTTCTCGATCGACGTGTCCGACCGCGAGGATCCCCTCGCCGGTCCGCTGCGGGGCGCCGGCCGCTTCGTCGAGTTGCGCCAGGTCGGCGCCGCGATGAGCGGCCGCGGCGGCAACCTGCTCGCCTACGCCCGGGCCATGGCCACCTGGCACCGCCGCCACCGTTTCTGCGGCCAGTGCGGCGCCGCGACCGAGAGCCGCAACGCCGGCCACCTGCGGGTCTGCACGGCGTGCGGCAGCGAGCACTTTCCGCGCACCGACCCCGCCGTCATCATGCTCGTCCACACGGAGGCCGGCGGCGACCGTTCCTGTCTGCTGGGCCGGCAGGCCTCCTGGCCGGCGGGCATGTTCTCGGCGCTCGCCGGCTTCGTCGAGCCCGGCGAGAGCCTGGAGAGCGCGGTCGCGCGCGAGGTCCGGGAAGAGACCGGCATCGCGGTGGACAAGGTCCGCTACCACTCCTCCCAGCCCTGGCCGTTTCCGACCTCGATCATGCTCGGCTTCTACGCCACCTCGCCCGGCGGCGACGTGCGGGTCGACACCGAGGAACTGGAGCAGGCCGTGTGGGCCACCCGTTCGGACCTTGAGTACGCGCTCCGCGCCCGCGAGGTGCGGCTGCCGCCGCCGTTCTCCATCGCCCGCCGCCTGATCGACGACTGGCTCCGCGACGAGCGCTGAGCGCGTAGCATTGTCCCCATGACCCTCGACTCGACGAATGGCGGCGCCTCGTCGGCCGCGGTGACCGACCTCCTCGGCCGGCCGTTGCGCGACCTGCGCATCTCCGTCATCGACCGTTGCAACTTCCGCTGCACGTTCTGCATGCCGGCCGACCGGGAGTACAGGTTCCTGCCGAGGCAGCAGTTGATGACGTTCGAGGAGATCGAGCGGCTGGTGCGGCTGTTCGTTCAACTCGGCGTGCGCAAGCTGCGGCTGACCGGCGGCGAGCCCCTCCTGCGGCGGGACATCGAGGATCTGGTCCGGCGTCTGGCCGCCGTTCCCGGAGTCGAGGACCTCGCCCTGACCACGAACGGCGCCCTGCTGGCGAAGAAAGCCCGCGCGCTTGCCGAGGCCGGCCTCGACCGGGTGACCGTCAGCGTCGAGTCGCTGCACGACGACGTCTTCGGCCGCGTGACCGGCCTCGGCCACGGCGTCGGCCAGGTGCTGGAGGGCATCGACGCCGCGGCGGAAGCCGGCCTCGGCCCGATCAAGATCAACACGGTCGTCATGAAGGGAACGAACGAGGACGAGGTCGCCGACATCGCCGGCTACTTCAAGGAACGCGGCCACATCGTCCGCTTCATCGAGTTCATGGACGTCGGCACGGTGAACGACTGGAGCCTCGAGCAGGTCGTGACCGCCTCCGGGATCGCCGACCGCATCGCCGAGCGCTGGGCCTTCGAGCCGGTCGACCGCGCCCAGCCCAGCGACGTCGCCGAGCGCTTCCGCTACCTCGACGACGGCGTCGAGTTCGGCGTCATCCCTTCCATCAGCCGCCCCTTCTGCGGGGACTGCGCCAGGGCCCGCCTCTCCTCCGACGGCCGCCTCTACACCTGCCTCTTCGCCGACACCGGCCCCTCGCTGCGCGACCGCCTCCGCGCCGGCGCCACGGACGACGACCTGCTCGCCTTCCTCGCCGCCCACTGGCGCCAGCGCGAAGACCGCTACTCCGAAGTCCGCGCCGAACGCCTCCGCGCCGGCCTGCAGCCGGCCGCGGAACGCGTCGAGATGTTCCGCATCGGCGGCTGAGACGCCCCGCGGCGCGGCCGCCCGGGGTGTGGCGACGTCGTCCGTGCACCAGCCCGCGGCGGGGCCGGGGGGAGGGGCGCCAGGGGCCGCTCGCCCTCTCGGAGAGGATGGGGAGGGTGGGCTCGCTGTTGTCGGCTGCGCTCCGGTTCGACGTCGGTTGCCGGAACGGTGTAGGCAGTCGCTGGCCTCCGACCCCCTGGCGCCCCTCCCCCCGGCCCGCAGCGGGCTGGACGCCGTTGGGTGCGCGGGTCTTCTGACCCGCCGCCGCCGAAGGCGGCGAACAGACGCCGCCGGCCGAAGAGACGGCGACCTCCCGGAATGTCAGGACGGTGTGATGGCCGCTGGGGAGCAGCCCTGCCTGTGTGACCGTGCGCTGACCGGTCGGTGATTTCGCCGGAAAGGGCTCGTTCACGCGTTGACCGTCGGTGGACGCGGCCGGTACGCTGTCGGCGATGACGACGGTCGAGCAGGCTGCGGAACGCGATCAGCGGCTTTCGGGACGCGACGAACCCGCTACTCGCGGCGACCTCTCCCTTTTGGCCGCCGAGATTCGCGCCGAGATCGCGGCCCTGGAATCTCGCCTCCTGTGGCGTCTTCTCGGCGGCGGTGGCGCCCTGCTGCTCCTTTCCCGTCTCGCCGACTTCCTTACCTGACGTCGGCGTTCGCCACGACCTTCAACTCCAGACCGCTCTCCTGGAGAACGCGGTCCAGTATCCCCTCCTCGCGGCAGCCCTCGAAGAAGATCGCCAGGGCCTCATGCAGCATGGCCATGGCTTCCTCGACCGTGGAGCCCTGGCTCGCTACATGAAGCCCCGGACACGAGGCTATCCAGGCGTCCCGCTCGCGGTGGACTTCTGCAGGAACTTCGGTACCGGGGACTGTGCGGATCACTTGAACCTCCAAAGGCTGGAGTGCAACGTAGCACGGCCAGCCGTGAGGTCCGGCGACCTCATTCCAATGCCCGACGACGTCCAACCTGAAGCGGGTCCGGGGAAGGGTCCCAGCGGGCTGGAGGCCAGCGACTGCCCTTGTCCCCTCATCGACCAACTTCGTCTCGGAGCGCAGCCGACCGAAGCGAGGGCCAAGTCTCCTCATCCACCTGGAAGGCGCGAGCGTCCGTCTGGGACCCTCCCCCGGACCCGCTTCAGGCGGGTGCTACTGCCGTCGCATCCGACCGTGAACGCTCCGCTTACGACGCGGTTCCGGTACAGTGACGCGCATGTGCACGGTCGCGAAACGGGAGCCGCGGCGGTGAGCACCCGGCCCCTGCTGGCGGCGGCCGAGGGTGAGCGGGACCGCAAGGCGGAGCACATCCGGCTGGCGCTTGACCGGCGGATGCAGGTGGAGCGCAGCTACTTCGACGACTACCGCTTCGAGCACCGGGCACTGCCCGAGATCGACTTCGAGGACGTGCGGATCGGCGCCGAGTTTCTGGGCCGCGCGCTCCGCGCGCCGCTGCTCATCTCGTGCATGACCGGCGGCACCGGGGTTGCGGAGCGGATCAACCGGCGCCTCGCCGAGGCGGCGGAGGCGGAGCGGGTCGTGCTGGGGATCGGTTCGCAGCGCAAGGCGATCGACGATCCGGAGACGGCGGCGACGTTCCGCGTCCGGGAATTCGCGCCCAGCGTGCCGATCCTGGCCAACCTGGGCGCGGTGCAACTGAACTACGGCTACGGCATCGACGAGTGCCGCCGCGCGGTCGACATGGTCGAGGCCGACGCCCTGGCGCTGCACCTGAACGCGCTGCAGGAGGCGCTCCAGCCGGAAGGGCAACTCAACTTCCGCGGACTGCTGCCGAAGATCGCCCGCGTGGTCGAGGCGCTGGACGTGCCGGTCGTGGTCAAGGAGATCGGTTGCGGCATCTCGGCGGCGGTCGGCCGCGAGCTCGCCAACGTCGGCATCCGCATCCTGGACACGGCCGGCGTCGGCGGCACGAGCTGGGCTCGTATCGAGGCGGCCCGAGCCGACGAAACGGCCCTCGGCGAGCGCTTCGCCGACTGGGGGCTGCCGACGCCGGAGTCGATCCGCCAGTTGGCGGCGGTTCCCGGCGTGCAGGTGATCGGCAGCGGCGGCATCCGCTCCGGCGTCGATGCGGCGAAGGCCCTGGCGCTCGGCGCCGACATCGCCGGCATGGCGTTCCCGTTCCTCGAGGCGGCGAACGCCTCGACGGCCGCGGTGGTCGACCGGATCGCCCGCACCGCCTTCGAGCTGCGCACCTGCATGTTCTGCACCGGCGCCGCCGACCTCGCGGCGCTTCGCCGCGTGCCGCTCGCGCGGGAGGCTCGCAGTGGCTGAGCGGCTCTCCAGGCTGCCCGGAGGTTCACGTCTCGAGAGTCGGCGTGCCAGCTCGCCGGCGCGGGAGGCCGTCCATGTCTGATCGGTCGGTTGCCGGTCCTGAACTGGCCCCCGAGCTCGAGGCGGCGGCGGCCGAGATCGCCGGCTCGGAGCGCGGTTTCCACCGGCCGCCGCCGGGGCTCGACGCGGCGGGGAAGGCCGCGGTCCGCCGTCGTGCCCTGGACCTTGCGAGCGGCAGCGGACCGCTCACGACCATCGGCAGCTACGCCCTGGACGGCGAACGCGCGTCCACCCAGAACTGCGAGAACTTCATCGGCGCTGCCCAGGTGCCGATGGGCGTCGCCGGGCCGGTTCGCGTCCGCGGGAGTGAGATCGACGGCACCGTCTGTGTGCCGATGGCGACCACAGAGGGGGCGCTGCTTGCCAGCGTGAACCGCGGCTGCCGCGCGATCACGGCGGCGGGCGGCGCGACCGTCTTCGTCGAGGACGTGGGCATGACCCGGGCGCCGGTCTTTCGCACCACGGGAATTGAGGACACGAGGCGGCTGCTCAAGTGGCTGGAAGAGAACGAGGAGACGATCCGCGCCAAGGCTCACGAAACGAGTCGCTTCCTGGAACTTCGGGACATTCGACCATCGGTGGTCGGAAGCACCGTGTTCCTTCGGTTCCGCTTCGCCACCGGCGACGCGATGGGCATGAACATGGTCACGATCGCCTGCGACCGCGTTGTGTCCGAGTTGATCGAGCCGGAGACCGGCGCCCAGTGCGTGGCGCTGTCGGGGAACTACTGCGTCGACAAGAAACCCTCCGCGGTCAACTACCAGCTCGGTCGCGGCAAGCGGATTCACGCAGAGGTGGTGCTGGACGAGACGACCGTGCGCAAGGTCCTCAAGTCGGAAGCGAACGCACTCCAGGACGTGGCCTACCGCAAGAACCTGCTGGGCTCCGTCGCGGCCGGCGCGCTCGCCTTCAACGCCCAGTTCGCGAACGTGCTGGCGGCGGTCTTCGTCGCCTGCGGCCAGGATCTCGCCCACGTCGTCGAGGGCGCGATGGGCGTCGCCTCGTTCGAGGCGCGCGACGACGGCTCGGTTTACGCGTCCGTCTACATGCCGGATTGTCCGCTGGCCGCGGTCGGCGGCGGCACGGGTCTGGACACCCAGCGCGAGGCGCTCGAAGTCATGGGCGTGCGGCCCGACGCGGAGCGGCCCGGCGCGGCGGTGCGCCGGCTGGCCGAGATCGTCGGCGCCGTCGTCCTGGCAGGCGAACTCTCCCTGACCGCGGCGTTCACGTCGCGCGACCTGGCGCGGGCCCACGAGCGGCTGGGCCGCTCCAGCGCCGCGAGCGCGGGTTGAACCACCATGTATGAAACCAGGGCGCTCGACGAGACGACCTGGCCGGAGTTCGCGCACCTCGTCGAGGCTAACAACGGTGTCTGGGGCGGGTGCTGGTGCCTTTGGTATCACGGGAAGGAAGTCAGCGAGAACAGAACGCTCGCTCAGAAGCGCAAGGCGAAGGAACGCCTCGTTCGTGAAGGCCGGGCGCATGCCTCGCTTGTCTTCGAGGGCGAGGACTGCGTGGGCTGGTGTCAGTTTGGATCGCCGGAAGAGCTTCCGCGGATCCACAATCAGCGCGCCTATCGGAAGACCGATCCGGTCTTGCCCGACTGGCGGATCACCTGCTTCTTCTCCGGCAAGGGACATCGCGGCAACGGAGTCGCTTCAGTCGCGTTGAAAGGCGCCATCGAGCAAATCAGGACGCTAGGCGGCGGGCGCGTTGAGGCGTACCCGGAGAACACAGAAGGCAGAAAAGCCTCGCCGGCATTCCTCTTCAACGGTTCGCTGTCCATGTTCGAACGGAGCGGTTTCAAGCGATCGCAGCAGATCGGGAAGCACAAGTGGGTCGTGACGCGAACGATCAGGTAACGCCGGGGAGCTCAGTACAGAAGAGGATTGGCGCCGACCTCATGTCGAAGTTCAATCCAGGCGGAAGAGGAGAGGCGGAGGCGTCGGTGGTGCGGTTGAGCGTGCCCGGCAAGGTGATCCTGATGGGGGAGCACGCGGCGGTGTATGGCCGGCCGGCTGTGGTGGCGGCCGTGGACCTGCGCCTTGCCGTCGAGGCTCGTAGCGATCCGGCAGGTGTCGGCCGGATTCGCCTGGACCTGCCTGACCTCGGTCTTCAGGAGGAGCACTCGTGGCCGGCGCTTGAGGACTTCACGAACCGCGCCCGCCGTCGATGGAACAGGTTCGAGGCGGGCGACGTGCCGTTCAGGCCGGCGGACGACCGGAGTGCCCTGGTCCGGATCGCGGTCGGTGAAGCGGCGGCGTCTTTGCCACCGGCGGTTTCGGAACGGCTGCGACGACGGGGGTTGGAGTTGCGGTTGCGGTCCCAGCTTCCGGTCGGGGCCGGCCTTGGTAGCTCGGCTGCGGCTGCTGTCGGAGTGGTTGCTGGCGTCCGAGCACTGGCGGGGAGACGGGTTCGCTCACCCGACGAACTGGCTGCGATCGAGGCGGCGGCGCTCGGGGTCGAGCGGCGGCAGCACGGTTTCCCGTCGGGGATCGACAGTGGAACGGTGCTGCGTGGCGGCGTTCTGCTCGTTCGCCGTGAAGGGGACGAGTTGCGATTCGAGGACCTGCCGAGGCCGGAGTGGCTTCCGGGCGAGGTCGCGATCCTGGACAGCGGGACGCCTGACCAGACCACGGGCACGGTGGTCACGGCGGTGCGACGGCGCTATGAGGAAGAGCCAGAGCGGACGATCGCCGTGTTCGACCGCATCGGGGCGGCGGTCGAGTCCTTTCGCGCGGCGCTTGGGGACGGCGGGCCGCGGGACGCGGCGGCAGCCATCGCCGACGGTCATCGCGCCCTGGTCGAACTCGGCGTGGTGCCGCCGCCGGTCGCTCGCCGGATTGCGTCGGTGGAAGCTGCCGGGGGCGCGGCGAAGATCTCCGGGGCCGGGGCTCTTGAAGGCGAGTCGGCCGGCGCCCTGGTCTGCATGCTCGGCGGCCGGTCAGTCGAGACGATCGATGGAATCCCGGACCTCGAGCCGGTGAACGCGGCGATCGGTGCCGACGGCCTGAGGTTCGAGAGTCCCATCGCCGATCGACTGTAGGCTTCGGGAGAGATGAACTCCGCGTTGGAACCGGCCCATGAGCCTGGGCCCGTGACTGCTGAGGCGCCTTCGAACATCGCTTTCATCAAGTACTGGGGCGCCCGGGATCTCAAGGGTCCGGTTCCCTTCAACCGCTCGCTGTCGATGACCCTGGATGCCTGCCGGTCGATCTGCTCGGCGTCTCCCCTGGCCAACGGACGGGACGACGAGATCGTCTGGCTGGAAGAGCCGTCTGCCGGTCGAACCGAGGCCGCCGCGGAAGCGCCGCCGGCCTTCGTCGAGCGGACGCGGCGGCACCTGGACCGGCTTCGCGAGTGGTCGCGGCAGACGACGGCGCCTTACGCGGGCGGGTTCCGGATCGCGACCGGCAACACTTTCCCGGCGGCGGCCGGGATCGCCTCATCCGCTTCGGGCTTCACCGCCCTGACCCTCGCCGTGACGGCCGCCATGGGCTTCGACCTGCCGCCACCGACTCTGTCCGCCCTGTCGCGGAGCAGCGGCTCGGGCTCGGCCGCCCGCTCGGCCTACGGCGGCTACGTGGAGTGGCCCGGCGGGAACGGCAACAGCGCGGTCCAGGTCCTCGGCGAGGACGCCTGGCGGCTCTGCGACGTGGTCGCCGTGGTCGAGACCGGCGCCAAGAAGGTCTCGTCGCGGGACGGGCACCGGCTTGCCACGAGCAGTCCGTACTTCGCGCCGCGCCTGGCCGCGCTCGAAGGGCGGCTGGACCAGGTTCGGGCCGCCCTCGAACGGCGCGACTTCGAGGCCCTCGGCCAGGCGGTCGAGGAGGAAGGGATCGATCTCCACCTGATTGCGATGTCGTCCCGGCCTCCGGTGTACTACTGGTCGCCGGGGACGATCGAGGTGCTGGCGGCGGTCCGCGACCTGCGGGCGGACGGCGTCGCCGCCTACGCGACGATGGATGCCGGCGCCAACGCCCACGTCATCTGCCAGCCCGGCGACGAACAGCGCGTGGCGGAACGGCTCGGCGCCCTCGGCGCCGTCGAGCGCGTGCTGCGGGACCGCACCGGCGGGCCGCCCGTCTGGCGGAGCGGAGCCGAGCTTTGAGTGCGGCCGCCGCCGCGATGTCTGGCGGCGCGTCCTCGCGCCAGCGCCCTGGTCCGAGCGCCCGTCCTCGGGCGGTCGGGCGTCGCGCCGCCGGCGACCGGCCAGCCGTCACGCTGCTCAAGCTCGGCGGCAGCCTGATCACCGACAAGACGAAGCCGCGCGCGCTCGCAAAGGAACACCTGGGGCGGCTGGCGGCCGAGATCGCGGCGGGATGGTCGGGGAACGGCCTCGTCATCGGTCACGGCAGCGGTTCCTTCGGCCACCCGGAGGCGCAGGCGGCCGGCCTCGCCGGGGGCGCGGGAGGCCGCCGGCTCGACCCGGAAGCCGCCGCGATGGGCATCGCGCGCACGCAATCCGCTGCCTTCGAGCTCCACCGGCTGGTCGTCGGAAGCCTGGTCGAGGCGGGCGTGCCCGCCTACTCGCAGCCGCCGTCGAGCTTCCTGGTCGCCGACGACGGCGAACCCCGGGGCGCTCCGCCCGAGCCCATGGCGGCCGCGCTGCGGCGGGGCCTCGTGCCCGTCACGATGGGCGACGTCGTGATCGACAGCGAGCGCGGCGCAGCGATCGTCTCCACCGAGACGGTGTTCGGGTTTCTGGTCGGGGCGCTGGCCGGACTGGGGATCGACGTGAAGCGGGTCGTGTGGCTGGGCGTGACCGCCGGCGTGCTGGACCGGGAGGGGCGTCCGATGCCGCGCATTGACGCCTCGAACATCGAGGCCGCGACGGCGGCGGCCGGCGGTTCCGCCGCGGTCGACGTCACCGGCGGCATGGAACACCGGCTTGCCGCCGCCTGGCGGCTGGCCCGGCGCGGCGTCGAGTCGCTGATCGCCGACGGCAGGCGGCCGGGCCTGCTCCAGTCGGTGCTCCGCCATCCGGGCGGTGAGGCCGAGGTCGCCGGTACACTCGTGAGCGCCGTCGGCCAGGCGCCTGCGCCGCAGGGCGCAGCGAAGCAGGTTCTGTGACGCACGGTGCCGGTTGGGTGGGGGCTGGCGCCAAGCACGGACTCTGCGACGGGTTTGGCGGCTCTGGCCGACCTCCTGAGCGGCGACATCGAGACCTCCATCCGGATCTGTCCACCGAGAGAACCATGCGCGCGAGCAGCACCGTCGAGGACTACCTCAAGTGCATCTTCCTGGCTGAGCACGAGGCCAGCCTGGAGAGCGCCCAGCTCGTGCCGATGGGCCGGATCGCGGCGCGCCTCAAGGTGGCGCCGGCCTCGGTCACGGCGATGATGAAGACTCTCTCCGAGTCCGGCCTGATTGCCTATGAGCCCTACAGCGGAGTGCGTCTCCTTCCTGCCGGCCGGAAGCTGGCGACGCACGTGCTGCGGCGCCACCGCCTGGTGGAACTCTTCCTGGTGAACGTGATGGGCTTCGACTGGAGCGAGGTCCATGCCGAAGCCGAACTGCTCGAGCATTCCGTCTCCGAACGGATGATCGAGCGGATGGACGAGATGCTCGGCCATCCGTCGGTCGATCCCCACGGCGACCCGATCCCCAGCGCCGACGGCTACATCGAGATCGTGGACCACCCGAGTCTGCTGAGGTGCCCGCTGAACTGCACGGTCGAGGTGGTGCGCGTCACCGACCAGGACGCCGACTTCCTGCGCTTCGCCGAACGCGAGGGTCTGGCGCCAGGGAAGTGGATCGAGGTTGCGGCTCGCGACGAGACCGCGGGCAGCGTCGCCGTAGTCTCCGGCAGCCGGCAGTTCAGCCTCGGCTTCCCGGCCGCGTCCAAGGTACTCGTGCGGGAGGCGAACCAGGCCTGATCGCCGGCCGCAGACCTCGCTCCTTTCAGACGCAGTCGTTACTCTTCGCGACGACGAAGAGCGGGTCGCCGCCGTCGACGGTCTGGCCGACCTCCACGAGGAGCTTCTCCAGGCGGCCGTCGATCTCGGACTGGATCTCGTTCTCCATCTTCATCGCCTCGAGCACGACGACGCCCTGGCCGGAGGCCACCTCGTCGCCCTCGGCCGCGAGCACGGCCGTGACCCGGCCGGGCATGTAGGCGGTCGCCTCGAACACGTCGGCGGCGCCCTGCCGGGCCGCCTCTCCGAGGATCCGCGAGCGGGGGTCGATCACCGTGAGTTCGGCGCCGTCCACGGCGTAGACGCCCTTGCCGAGCGAGCGGACGTTCCGGGTCGCCTGGCGTCCGTCGACGATCATGCTCAGTACGTCGGGCCGTCCCAGGGTCGCGGCGTCCACCCGGTACTCGCGGCCGTCGACCGCCACGGTCCACTGGCCGTCCGCCTCGTCGCGGACCTCGACGCGAACTTCGCCGGCGCCGCGGGCGACGATCAGTTCCACGCCGTGCCCCTCCGGGCGTCGCGGCGCGCGGCGAGCAGCCAGTTCGACCGCGGGGCGCCGTCGCCTGCCGCCGCGCCGGCGCCGTTCGTCTCGATCCGCGTCACGTGGGCGAGAACGGCGGCGAGGACGGGCAGATCGGCCTCCAGGGCGCCGTCCTCCGGCGCCGCCGGCCGCAACTCGCCGGTCTCGAGCTTGCGGTCGAGCATCGAGATGTCCATGTTGCCGGCTACGAAGTCCTCGTCCTCGAGCAGCAGTTCGAACAGGGGCAGGTTCGTGCGGATGCCCTCGACCCGGGTCTCGGCGAGCGCTCGCTTCAGCCGAGCCAGCGCGTCGGCGCGGTCCCGCCCCCAGACGATCAGCTTGGCCAGCATCGGGTCGTAGTGGATCGTGACCTCGGCGCCCTCGTAGACGCCGCAGTCGTTGCGCACGCCCGGCCCCTCCGGCAGTTGCAGCAGTTCGATCCGGCCGGGCGAGGGCGCAAAGTTGCGGAACGGATCCTCCGCGTACAGCCGGACCTCGACGGCGTGCCCCCTGGGCTCGATGCCGTTCTCGAGGGCCTCGGGCAGCGGCTCGCCGGCCGCGATGTCGAGCTGGGCGGCGACGATGTCGATGCCGGTCACCAGCTCGGTGACCGGATGCTCCACCTGGATCCTCGTGTTCATCTCCAGGAAGTAGAAGTCCCCCCGCGGATCGAGCAGGAACTCGACCGTGCCGGCGCCGGCGTAGTTCACCGCGGCGGCGGCGCGGACCGCCGCTTCGCCCATGCGGCGGCGGAGATCCGCGTCGACGACGGGCGACGGCGCCTCCTCGACGACCTTCTGGTGGCGTCGTTGCAGCGAGCACTCCCGTTCGCCGAGGGAGACGATCCGTCCGTGCCGGTCGCCGAGGATCTGGATCTCGACGTGGCGGGGCCGCTCGACGAAGCGCTCGATGTAGACCGAGGCGTCGTCGAAGCTGGCGCCGGCCTCCGAGGTCGCGCCGCGGAACGCCGCGTCGAGCTCGCTCTCCTCGCGCACCAGCCGCATCCCCTTGCCGCCGCCGCCGGCGGACGCCTTCAGCATCACCGGGTAGCCGATCTCGGCCGCCGCCGCGCGGGCAGCCTCGGCGGAGGCCAGCGGGTCCGTGCCGCCCGGCACGATGGGCACGCCGGCCGCGGTCATCAGGCGGCGGCTCTCGATCTTCGAGCCCATCGCCGCGATCGCCGCCGACGGCGGCCCGATGAAGGCGATGCCGCGCTCCTCGCAGAGACGGGCGAAACCGGCGTTCTCCGACAGGAAGCCGTAGCCGGGATGGATCGCGTCGGCGCCGACGAAGGCGGCGAGGTCGACGATCCTCCCGGCCTGGAGGTAGCTCTCGATCGAGGGCGCGGGGCCGATGCAGTGCGCCTCGTCCGCCATCCGCGTGGCGAGACCGGCGCGGTCCGCCTCCGAGTAGACGGCGACCGAGACGATGCCGCGCTCGCGGAGCGCCCGGATCACCCGCACCGCGATCTCGCCGCGGTTCGCGACGAGTACCTTCCGTAGGCCGTTCTTCATGCCAGAAGGCGCATCCTAGTAGCTTGCGCCGTAGCTTGCGTCGCGAACGCAGCGGCGCGGCGTCGGACGGACCCGCCCCTCCTGACCCGACTGGGCTGGACGTCGGTGCCTGGGCCGATGGCGATACTCTCGAATCGGGTTGGGCGGAACAGGAGGATCTTCGATGGAACGCAGTCTCGGACCGGAATCCACGACCGGCGGCGCGTGGGGATCTCCGGTCACAAGGAAAGCCGTCGTGCGGTCGGGACTGGCGGCGCTGCTCGTCACTCCCTTCTGGGCGTCGTCGCTCGCTGCGGGCTTGAGGCAGGAATCGGAGGACGAGGACTCCGGGTCGCCGGACCGCCCGGAAGGCCGGGGCGCGACGGACGAGGAGATCGTCCTCGGCGTGTCGGCCGCCTTCTCGGGGCCGTCGCGGGGGCTCGGAACGGAGCTCTACCGGGGCGCGACCGCCTACTTCAACCACGTGAACGAGAACGGGGGGATCGAGGGCCGCAGGATCGCCCTCAAGCTCTACGACGACGGGTATCAGCCGGACCCCTGCGTCCAGAACACGATGAGGCTGATGCTGGAGGACAATGTGTTCCTCCTGTTCGGCTACGTCGGGACGCCGACGGTCACCCGGGTTCTTCCGATCCTCAAGAAGTTCCAGGACGAGAGGATCTTCCTGTTCTTCCCCTTCACCGGCGCCCAGCCGCAGCGGGAGCCGCCGTACGGCGACTTCGCCTTCAACCTGCGGGCGTCCTACAACCAGGAGACGGCAGGGCTGGTCGACAACCTGGTGCGGATCGGCCGGCGGCGGATCGCGGTCTTCTACCAGATCGACGCCTACGGCCGGAGCGGCTGGGCCGGGGTCCGGGCGGCGCTGGCGAAGCACGGCGAGCGGCTCGCCGGCGAGGCGACCTACAGCCGCGGCGAGAAGTTCACCGGCAGCATGAGGAAGCAGGTCGAGATCCTGCAGGGGGTCTCGCCGGACGCGGTCATCTGCATCGGCGCCTACGCCGCCTGCGCCGCGTTCGCGCGCGACGCGGTGGACCTCGGGCTCGACGTACCGATCGCCAACCTCTCCTTCGTCGGCAGCGAGAACCTGCTCAAGCTCCTGACCGAGGGGCAGGAGGACGCCGAGAGGTACACCCGGCAGTTGATCGCCTCCCAGGTCGTTCCGAGCTACGAGGACACGTCGATCCCGGCGGTTCGCGAGTACCGGGACCTGATGGCGCGTTACGACCCCCAGGTGCCGGCCGCCCTGGTCCAGGAGGAGTACGCGCCGTTTCCGCACAGCTTCGGCAGCCTGGAGGGATTCCTGAACGCCAAGCTGCTGGCGGAGATCCTCCGGCGGCTGGGGCCGAACCCGGACCGGGCGGGGCTGGAGGAGGCGGTCTTCTCGATCGACGACTTCGATCTCGGCATCAGCGAGCGCGTGTCGTTCGGTCCCGACCGGCGCCAGGGACTGCAGAGCGTCTACCACACCGTCGTCGAGGAGGGCCGCTTCGTGCCGCTCGACGACTGGGGCGCCAGGTTCGGTTGAGATGAAGATCCACAGGCTGTTCAAGTGGACGAGGTTCGGCATCTTCGCCGTCTTCGGCCTGATCGTCCTCTCGACTTCGATTCTCTGCATCTACACCGTCGACACGGAGCTTTCGGCGGAGTACGAGGTCAACGCCCAGAACATCGCCAAGACGATCGCGGACTCGAGCGCCGGCATTCTCCTGAACCAGAATCTCGCGACGCTGCAGTCGCTGGTCGATCAGTTTCTCGCGGTGCAGGGCATCCGTTACATCTACATCACCAGCGAGACAGGCGAGTTTCTGGCGCACACGTTCGTTCCCGGCATCCCGGAGGAGATCCTCCAGAGCGACCACGCGAGCACGGCGCCGGTGGAACGGAACCTGCCCGGAATGGGCGACTTCATCGAGGTCGGCAGCCCGATCCTCGCGGGCGTCGCCGGCACCGTGCACGTCGGCATGGACCTCGACGTCGTCGCGCTCAAGATCCAGCGCGCCATCGGCCAGCAGGTCTACCTGATCAGCGTCATGCTCGTCCTCGCGGTGCTGGCCTCGATCTGGTTCGTCAACCTGGCGGCCAAGCCGCTGGGGGAACTCCTCGCCTACGCGGTGGAACTGGCGAAGGACGGGGAGAACGACGAGCTGGGCGAGCGCGACATCCTGGGGCGGGACGACGAGGTGGGCCACCTGGCGCGGCTGTTCCTCCACGTGTCGCGGCAGGGCGCCGGCCGGGGTCTGCCGGCGGGCGCGCCGGGCGCGGAGTAGGCCGGCGTGCGGGTACCCCGAGTCGTCATCGCGCTGCTCTGCACGACGCTCCAGTTGTGCTTCGGCACGGTCTACGCCTGGAGCTTCTTCCAGACGATGCTGGTGCGGCAGGCCGGCTGGACGTTCTCGCAGACGGCCTGGGCCTTCAGCATCACGATCTTCTCGCTCGGCGTCTCGGCCGCGTGGGCCGGACAGGCGCTGCCGCGGTTCGGGCCGAGGAAGCTCGCCCTGATCGGCAGCGTCATGTTCTCGGGCGGCTACGTGATCGCGGCCGTCGCGCTCCGGCTGGACATGCTGCCGCTGTTCTACGCCGGCTACGGGGTGATCGGCGGCGCCGGCATCGGCCTCGGCTACGTGACGCCGGTGGCGACGGTCGCCAAGTGGTTCCCGGACCACAAGGGGCTGGTCACCGGGATCGTCGTCATGGGTTTCGGCGTCGGCGCCTTCCTGCTCAGCAAGGGCCTGGCGCCGCTGCTGGTGGTGGGCGCCGGCGAGGACCTCTCCCAGGTCTTCCTCTGGCTCGGTCTCATCTTCGGCGGCCTGCTGATCCCCTGCAGCCTGCTGCTGAGCGATCCGCCCGCGCCCTCGGAACTGCCGAAGGTCGTGGCGGGGCCGGCCGCGCCGACGCCCGCCGAGGCCGCCGGGGACGACGCCGCGGTCAGGACCTACCTCGGTTCCCAGCAGTTCGTCTTCATGTGGATCGTCTTCTTCTTCAACATCGCGGCCGGCATCACGGTGATCAGCTTCCAGTCGGAGCTGCTGCAGGAGGTCTGGGGGCTCTCCGACCCCTCGCTCGAACCGGCGACCCTGGCGGAGTACGGGGCCACCTTGATCGCGGTCAGTTCCCTGTGCAACGGCGTCGGCAGGCTGTTCTGGGGCCTGCTGTCGGACCGCATCGGCCGGGTCAGGGTGTTCCGGATCCTGCTGGCGAGCCAGATGGTCGTCTTCGGCGTGCTGATGACCGAGACGAACCCGGTGGTCTTCTCCGTGCTCGTCTGCTACGTCCTCCTCTGCTTCGGCGGCGGGTTCGCCACCATGCCGCCCTTCGTCCTGGACGTGTTCGGCTCGAGGAAGATGTCCTCGGTCTACGGCGCCGTGCTCACCGCCTGGGCGGCGGCGGGGATCTTCGGCCCGGTCTACCTGGGTTACCTGAAGGACGTCTACCCGGACCGCGCGGTCATGTACTGCTTCCTGGTCGGGATCCTCATGCTGGGCGGCGGCTTCCTCTTCTCCTACCTGTTGACCGACGACCGGCTGCGGATGGGGCGCCCGACGCTCGAGGGAACCCTGCGCCAGTTCGGGATTCCCGTTCCAGGCAAGGGGTAGGGAACTGCTCTCTCCCGCGGCCGCGCCGGCGAGCGCGCGCGTCCTGCCGGCGCCCGGCGCGCCGCGGCTCGCGCCGCGCCGGCACGGGAGCGCCGCGTGATCGCTGCCGTCCTGAGGTCGCTCCGGCCGGCGCAGTGGAGCAAGAACGTGTTCGTTCTGGCGCCGGCCGCGTTCGCCGGCAGCCTGCTGGACGGCGGCGCGCTGGCCGCCTCGGCGACCGCCTTCGCGGCGTTCTGCGCGGCGGCCAGCTCCGTCTACCTGTTCAACGATCTGCGCGACCGCGAGCTGGACCGCCGCCATCCGACCAAGAGGCTGCGGCCGGTGGCGTCGGGCGCCCTGGGCGCGGCGACGGCCGCGGCAGTCAGCGCGGGGCTGGCGGCCGCCGCCGTCGGCGCCGCCTGGACCCTCGACGGCCGCGCGGTCCAGCTCGTCGCCGCCTACCTCCTGGTGAACCTCCTCTACTGCCTGTGGTTGAAGCGGGTCGTGATCGTCGACGTGATGGTGCTGTCGAGCGGCTACGTGATCCGCGTGCTGGCTGGCGGCGCCGCGGTCGGCGTGGCGGTTTCCGCCTGGCTGGTGCTCTGCACCGTCTTCCTGGCGCTCTTCCTGGGGTTCTCCAAGCGGCGGCACGAACTGGTGCTTCTGTCGGGCGAGGCCCGCGAGCAGCGGGCGGTGCTCAGCCAGTACAGCCGGACGTTCCTCGACCAGATGATGAACGTGGTGACCGCCTCGACGCTGCTGTCCTACGCCCTGTACGCCACGGCCGACGAGACGGTCGCACGCTTCGGCGCCTACAGCCTGGTCTGGACGGTTCCCTTCGTGCTCTTCGGCATCTTCCGCTACCTCTACCTCATCCACCAGGCCGAGAATCCGAAGCAGCGGAATCCGACCGAGCTACTCCTGTTCGATGCGCCGTTCCTCGTCAACATGGGGCTCTACAGCCTGACGGTCTTCCTGATCGTCTACGGTCGCGGCCCGTCCTGAGCGCCCTCCCGCGTTCGACCGGCGCAGCAGCCACAGCACCCAGGGCATGGCCAGCAGGCCCACGGCGACCGCGAACCACAGGGTGGCGGCCCGGACGATGACGGTCGCGGCCATCGCCGCGTCGAGGCCGACGCCCTGGCGCTCCAGCAGCAGGACGAGGGACCCCTCCGCGGCGAGGAGGCCGCCCGGCAGCATCGAGGCGGCGCCGGCGATGCTGGAGGCCGCGTAGTCGAACACGGAGGCCAGGACGGGCACGGACGGCGCGTAGTGCCGGACGACGAGCGCGCAGCCGACGCCCTCCGCCGCCCACGCGGCGGTGGAGAGGGCGAGGCCCGCGAGCAGCGTCCGGGTCTCGAGCAGGCGCGCGAAGGCCTGGTGGATGTCGATCAGCACCGCCGCTCGCCCCTTGGCGAGCCGGGTCTTCGCCAGCAGGGGCAGCAGGCGCCGGACCAGCGGCCCGTACGCCGCCGCCACCGCGGCCGCCGCCGCGACGAGGACGACCGGCGCCATGAACGAGCCTTGGCCGGTGAAGACGAGGGCCGACGACGCGATCAGCAGCAGGACGGCGAGCACGTCGAGCAGCCGTTCCGTCACGACGACCGCGACGACCGGGCGCGCCCGTCCGCCGCCGAACTCGCGCGCCATCCACGCCTTGGCGAGTTCGCCCGCCTTGCCGGGGGTGACCGCGAGCAGGAAGCCGGTCAGGAAGATCGCGAGGCTGCGGGTCCAGGGCAGGCGGACGTCGAGGCGCCGCAGGTAGAGCTGCCAGCGCACGAAGCGCAGCCAGTAGTTGACGGCGGACAGCAGCAGCACGACGGCCAGCGTCGCGGGACTGAAGCCGCGGATCAGCTCGCGGATCCGCCCGAAGTCGCCCAGGAAGCCGAACGCGGCGAACGTCACCGTGCCCAGCAGGAGCAGAACCAGCAGGCCGCGTCCGATGCCCCGGAACGGCCGGTTCAAGTCGGCCGCTCCTGGCGAGGTGGGGGCTGGGGCCGAACCTGGCGCCTGCGACGGGTCCGGCGGCGTTTGGCGGTGGTCGGTGAGCGGCACGGGCGGCAGCATGGACGCTAGCAGCTTGAGGATCGTAAGGACGGGTATGGCGTACGGGTCGGGTGGGAGGCGCTAAGCTGATTCGGCACATGTCGAGCGCGAAGTCGAAGGCGCGGCGCCGCCTGGCTGGCCGGGTCGCGCTCTACGGAGCGTTGCTCGCGGCGCTCGCGTTCGCCGTCGCATTCAACCGGCGGACGACGCCGGCGCCGGCCTTCGACACGAGCTGGAACGAGGTCGACTGGGAGGCGGATGAAGACGTCCGCCGGCTCCGGGACCTCGTCCGGATCGACACGACGGCGGCCACCGGGCGGGAGATCGATGCCGCGCGCTACCTTGCCGGCATCCTGGAGGAAGCGGGAATCCCGGTCGAGATCGAGCCTCTGGAGGGCGCGAAGGCGAACCTGTGGGCGATCCTCGAAGGCGAGAGCCGGGAGGCGCTGGTGCTCCACAACCACCTCGACGTCGATCCGGTGCGGCGGCCGGACGAGTGGGTCGCGCCGCCGTTCGAGGGGCGGATCGAACCGCCGTGGATGATCGGCCGCGGCGCGTTCGACATGAAGAGCGTGACGGCGGCCCAGCTCGCCGCGATGCTGGCGGCGAAGGAGCGGATGGACGCGACCGGCCTGCTGCCGGAGCGGTCGCTGATCTTCCTCGCCACCAGCAGCGAGGAGACCGGCAGCGGTCCGGGGACGCGCCGCATCCTGAGCGAACGGCCCGAACTTGCCGAGCGCTTCTGGGCGGTGCTGACCGAGGGCGGCGTGCTGGAGGCGACCTGGACGAACGAAGTCAAGTACTGGGGCACCTCGTTCGCCCAGAAGCAGTTCCTGGAGGCGACCGCCGCCGCGCCGACGGCCGAGCGGCTGGAGCGGCTCCGCACCGACCTGCTGGCCGCGCTGCTCGCCGCGAAGCCGGCGGCGGTCGTCCCCGAGGTTGCGGCGTTCGCGGCGGCGTACGGGCCGTCGCGCCAGCACCCGGACTACCGGGCGGCCCTCGCCGCGCCGGAGCGGGTGCTCGAAGAGCCCGAGCTGTTCGACGGCCTGCCGGACCTTCTCAAGGCGCTGTTCCGCAACGAGGCGCACCCGTTCTTCGTGGAGGCCGCGCCCGGCGGCGGGTACCGCCTGCGCATCGTCCTCCACGTGCTGCCGGGGCTGGACGCCGACGCGGTCGCCGCCGAGCTCCTGCCGGCCCGGATGCTGGAAGGCGTCGAGGTGCGGATCGACGACGTGCGGGGCGCCGCCCACGGGAGCTCCCTCGACCATCCGGCGTACCTGCGGCTGATCGACTCGCTGCGGCGGCGGACCGGCGTCGAGCCGGACCGGATCGGTCCCTACCTGTTGGCGCGCTACGCCAACGACGCCCGGTTCTTCCGGCGCCACGGCATCGCCGCGTACGGCTTCACGCCCTTTCGGTTCCTCTCCGTCGACTCGATGACCGTGGCGGGCCCGAACGAGAAGATCGCCCTGCCCGCCTTCGTGGAGGGCGTGGCGCTGTACCGGCAGGTCGTGCAGGACCTCGTGTACCCGGCGACTGCCGCCGCAGGCGGCCGGGAAAGGCGCCGCGAAGCGGCGGCGACTGCGTCCGCCTTCGCCGCCGCCGAACCGGTCGCCTGGCTTCGGACCTACCTCTCCTTCGACACGAGCAACCCGCCGGGCGGCGAGGCCGCCGCGATCGGGTACCTCGTCTCGTTGATCGAGCGCCACGACCCGGCGCGGGAGATCGAGGTGCGGGTGCTGACGAGCCCCGGCGGCCGGTCGAACCTGTACGCCCGCCTGCCCGCGAACGCTCCCGACGCGAAGGGCGGCGCCCTGGTTCTCCTGCACCACGTCGATGTCGTGCCGGCGGGAGCGGGCTGGCGCCTTCCCCCGTTCGGAGGGATCCTTCGCGACGGGAAGATCTGGGGCCGCGGTGCGCTCGACGCGAAGAGCCTCGGCATCGCTCACCTGAACGCCATGCTGCATCTGTTGGAGAGCGGGGTGCCGCGACGTCGCGACCTGATCTTCGTCGCCAGCGCGGACGAGGAGGCAGGCGGCGCCGAGGGTGCCGGCTGGCTGGTCGAGGAGCACTGGGAGCTGTTCGAGGGCGCCGAGGCGGTCCTGAACGAGGCCGGGGTCAACCGCATGGCCGGCGAGCGCCTCCTGTGGTGGGGCATCGAGACCGCCCAGAAGCAGGTGCTCTGGCTCCGCGCCACGGCCTCCGGCCGGGGCGGCCACGGTTCGGGATTCAACCCGGCCAGCCCCACCCACCGGCTGTTGCGGGCGCTCAACCGCGTGCTCGAACTGGAGCATCCGTGGCGGGTCACGGAGGCGGCGCACCAGGCGTACCGCGGTCTCGCGGCGTTCCATGGGGGGGAGTTCGCCGCGGTGTTCGACCAGCCGATCGAACTCGTGCAGGCCGAGCTGGACCGGCGCCTCCGGTTCGGAGGGCTGGACCGGGTGCTGATGCCCGGGATGGCGGCGAGCTTTCGCGACACGGTCCAGATCACCCGGTTCGACAACGGCGCCGGCCCGGTCAACGTGGCGCCGGGCGAGGCGGCGGCGCTGATCGACGCCCGCCTGCTCCCGGACGCCGACGTCGAGGCGTTCCGCCGGCGGGTCGACACGGTGCTGGGCGCCGGCATCCACGTCGAGGAGCTCCTGCGCTCGGGTCCGAGTCCGGCGTCCAGCACGGAGAGCGACGTGTACCGCACTCTGGAGCGCGTGCTCGGCGCGCGGGCGCCGGTCGCGCCGGCCATGATCGCCGGCGCCACGGACTCGCGTTTCTTCCGCCGGCGCGGCGTGGACGCGTACGGCTTCTCTCCCTTCACGATTCCCGGCGAGGACGCGGCGGGGATCCACGGAATCGACGAGCGGATACCCGCCGACGACTTCCTTCGCGGCTGCGAGACGATGACGCGGGTCGCCGCCGCCATCGTCCAGGCCGGCGGCGGGGCGCCATGACCTCCGAAGCCGCGCCGGCGCTGGTCGCCTTCGGAGCGGCGTACGCTGCGGTCGTGGGATTGTGCGTCGGCAGCTTCCTGAACGTCGTAGCCCATCGGCTGCCGCGCGCGGAGTCGATCGTGCGGCCGCGGTCGCGCTGTCCGCGCTGCGGCGAGGGGATCGCCGCCCGGGACAACGTGCCGGTGCTGAGCTACCTGCTGCTTCGGGGCCGCTGCCGGACCTGCGGCGAGGCGATCGCCTGGCGTTACCCGGCGGTCGAGGCCGGCAGCGGTCTTTTCTGGCTCGCCTCCTGGCTGGCGTTCGGCGCGACCTGGGACGGTCTGGCGGCCGCCGTGTTCTGCAGCCTGATGCTGGTGCTGGCGGTCATCGACGCGACCCACTTCCTGCTTCCGGATCCGCTGACGTACGGCGGCATCGGGCTCGGTCTGGCGGCTTCCTTCGCGGTGGGCTGGACGACCCCCGTCGACTCGCTGCTCGGCGCGGCGGCCGGGGCGGGCGCCCTCCTGCTCCTCATCGGGCTCTGGTACCTGCTTCGCCGGGTCCGGGGCATGGGGCTCGGCGACGTGAAGATGCTCGCCGCGGTGGGCGCCTTTCTCGGCGTCGGAGGAATGCTGCTGACGCTGTTCCTCGCGTCGCTCATCGGCGCGGCGGCGGGCCTCCTGTTCATGGTCCGCGGCCGGCTGGGCTGGAGCTCCAGGCTGCCGTTCGGCTTCTTCCTCGCGATCGGCGCCGTCGTGTCCCTGTTCTTCGGCGCCCGGCTGATCGCCGCCTACGCGGCCCTGCTGTAGGAGGTCCCGCACCGGGCGCGCCGGGTGCGCGGGTCTTCTGACCCGCTGCCGCCGAAGGCGACGGAGAAACGGGCCGGCCGCAGGCCGGCGCCACAGCCACGGCCCCTGCCGTAACCCACGGAGCCGAGCTCCACACCCGATCCTCACCCCCGTTTCCGTCCTTGTCTGTATGAACAGAAGGATCCGTCACCCCGCCATCCCCCCGCTCTCGAACGCCGGCTTCAGCCTGGTCGAGGCGCTCGTCTCCCTCGCCCTGCTCGGGCTGACCGCGTCGACCGTCCTCGCGCTTGTCCTCCGCTCCGGGCTGAACAACCTGGAGGCGCGCCGGGCCGACGCGCTGGCGGCGATGGCGCGCTCGTCGCTCCGGGACGCCGTCGCCGGGCGGGACCTCGACCAGGTCTGGTGTCCCTCCGCGGCGGCCTGGCGGGACGACTGCGCGGGCGAGGCGCCCCGGTTTCGGCGCGCCGTCCGCAGCGTCGTGACGCTTGAGCCGGCGGGTCCCGGGGGGTCGGTGGAAGTCGCCGAAGTGACGGTCGAGGTGACCGCGCTGCAGGCCGGCCGGGCGGCCGGCGAGAGAACGATTACCCTCGTCACCCTCCGTGTCCCATGAAGGTCCGCGCCGCCGGCTTCAGCCTGATCGAGACGCTCGTGGCCTTCGGGCTGACCGTCGTCGTGTCGGCGTTCGCGCTCTCGCTCTTCGGCCTCCACCAGCGGCTGGCGCGCGCGCAACTGGAGGACTCGTCGCTGCAGGAGGCTCAGCAAGCGGTCCACCGGGAACTGCGGCAGACGTTGCGCGCCGCCGGTCGCGGCGGCCTCGGGCGGGCCGGTCCGGGCCAGGCGGCGCGCCCGGAACTCGCCGCGTTCGTCGAGAAGGACGTCGCGTCGGGCCATCCGGTCGGCGCCCGGACCGCCGCCGAGGGCACCGACGTGCTCGTCGTGCGCGGCGTGATCGACGGCCCCCTCTACTGGGTGGAGGACCACGCCTTCGACGCCGCCGCCGGCAGCGGCTGGGTCGAGGTGCGGGCCGAGGCCGCCGGGGGCGTTCCGCAGCCGCTCTCGGCGCTGCGGGAGGCCGGCGACGCCGGCGACGACGCCTTGCTCCTGGTCTCCGCCGGCGGGGTCCACGCGGTCGTTCCAATCACCGACTACAGCGCCAGCGGACGGGGACGACGCCGCACGGCGCGCGTCTTCTTCCACGCCGACGCTTCGAGGGGACCGATCGCCGCCGCCTACCTGGGAATGTCGACCGGCGGCGGCTGGCCCGCCGGCCGCATGGGCGCGGTCGAGAGGGTCGGCGTGCTGGAGGAATGGCGGTTCTACGTCCGGCCCGCGGACCCGGGGGCCGGCCGCGGGCCGCAGCTCGCGATGGCCCGCTTCTACCCGGGCGCCGGGATCGCCTGGCGGCGGCGCAACTCGAACCTGGCGCAGCCGATCGCGGACGACATCGTCGACCTGGAGGTGGCCATCGACGACGCGCCGGACGGCCGGGGACTCGTCGCCACCGTCGTCAGCACGGCCCGCGCTGGCGAGCCGGCCGTGGGAGCGCTGCGGCTGGAACGGCGGGCGACGTCCTCGGTCCGCCTGAGGAACGTCCAGTGAGGCGCCCGGCGGCTGCCGAGGGCAGTTCGACCCTGCTGGTCACCCTCGTCCTGCTGCTCCTGAGCGGCGCCTGCCTGGCGCTGCTGATGGCGACCCAGACCCGGATGCTGATCGCGTCCCGGCAGAAGGTGCAGGTGCGGCTGCTGGCCGCCGCGGAGGGCGGCGTCGAACTCGCCGCCGCGCGGGGCATCGCCGGCGCGGCCGATCCGTACGCGCGAGCGCTGGGCGCCACCGCGTCCGGCGCCGGGATCCTGGTGGAGACGTCGGGCTTCGTCCCGATGGCGAGCGGCGCCTGCGACCTGTGCATGGCGAACCTGGAGATCTCCTCCGGCGGGTTGAAGCGGGTCAGCCACGCCGTCTCCGCGTCGGCGAGCGCTCCGGGCCGCTCGGACGGTCTGCCGCCTCCCCGGCGCGCGGTGTCGGCGGTCGTCAACCTGATGCCGTGGCCGGCCGCCGGCCGCGACCGGTGGGACCTCGCCGCGAGGCGGACGGCAGCGCGGCGGCTCATGGGCGGGGCCGGCCCGCCCGGGGCCGGCGCCGGCGGGAACGGCGTTCCCGTCGCGGTGGCGACGATCGAGGGCGAGGACGGCGCCGCGGCACGGACGGTCGCGGTGGGCGGCGCCGGCAGCACGCTCCGTGCCGTCGAGGTGTCGCCGCGACCGGGGCCCCTCTGGACCTTCGTCGACGCGAGCGACGCCGACGGCAACGACGCGCCCGATCTCGGCCCGTCTCTGGCGCCGCCGGCGATCGCCGCGTTCCGCTTCAGTGGCGGCATCCGCGCCGTCGCGCTGTTCGGCGGCGGCCACGATCCCGGCGCCGAGGCCATGGTCGGCAACTGGCTCTACATGGTGGACATCGACACCGGACAGCTTCTCTACAAGAGCGAACTCGACGCACCGGCGACCGCGACGCCGGCCGTCGTGGACCTGACCGGCGACGGCGTGGCCGACCGGATCTACGCCGCCACGCTCGACGGCAGCCTGTATCGCCTCGACGTCTCGGCGCCGGCTGGGCTCGCCGGAGGCCGGGTCGCGTTCGGGCACTGGCCGCCCCTGCGCGTGTTCGAGACGGGCGGCCTGCCCATTCGCCATCCGCCGGCGTCCGTACCGGTGCCCGAGCTCGGCGTTCACGCCCTCGTCCTCGCCGCCGGCGGCGAGGGCGGCTCCGCCGCCGTCCCTGGGCCGCCGCCAACCGGTCCGGGACCGCCGCCCACCGGCCGCCTCGTCCTGCTCGTCGACCGGGGAGCGGGCCGGCTCCCGAGCATCGACCGGCTGCCCCGGCTCGACCCGGCGAACCCGGCGCTCGGCATCGACCGCCTGGCGCCGAATCTGCCACCGAGCGGACGGGGCTGGTCGCTGGAGCTCGCGGCAAGCGAACGTCCGGCGGCGCCGCCCCTCGTCTTCGGCGGCCTCGCGGTCCTCCTGACCTTCCGGCCGACCGGGGCCGGCCGGGGCGAGGCACGGATCTACTCGCTGTGGCTCGGCTCGGGAGACGCCGCGGACGGCGCCGCGCGATCCCGGACCGTCGCCAGCGACGCGCCGTGGCCGCCTCCCGCCGACTTCGGCTTGCCGGCCCGGATCGACGTCGACCATCCGGCCACCCTGGCCGCGCCCCTCCTCTCGCCCGCCGAAGACCGCATCCTCGAGGGTCTCCGCGCCCGGATGCCCGACCGCTGCCGCTTCGACGGCGTCCGGATTCGCTTCGCCGGAGTCGGACCGCACGGAGAACCGCTTCGCCTCGCCACGCTGCCGGTCTGTCGCATCGACCGCGACTGGACCTTCCGGTGAAGAGGGGGGCCGGGGCCAAACCTGTCGCAAGCCCCATGTCTGGCCTCGGGCACCGACCCCTCCCGACCCAAGACGGGCGGGTCCGTCCGACCTAGCAACGGACCTGCTCGACGGCGCGGGCGAGCGCCTCGTCGTCGGCCGGGTCCACCGTCCGCAGGTCGAGGTACAGGCGGCCGTCGCGCTGGTAGCCGACGACGGGCGGCTCGCCGGCGCGCAGCCTGGCGGCCGCGCCGGCCGGCAGGTCCAGGGCGAGCACCGTTCCCTCGATCGCTTCTTCCGGCGCCGAACCGCCGCCGACGTAGGCGTCGCCCCGGACCGCCTCGCCGCCGAGCCGGGCGGCCATCCCCTCGACCCGGCGGCGGTGCTCGCCGTCGTCGCGCCACAGGGCGTCGATCGGCATCGGCAGGTCCGCCAGGCGTCGCCGGAGCACCGCGTCGAGCGCGGCCAGGACCATCCTCCCCGGCCGGAAGGCCCGGTAGAGGGGCGACTTCCGGAGCCGGGCGACGAGTTCCTCCCGGCCCGCGAGCAGCCCCGCCTGCGGGCCGCCGAGGAGCTTGTCGCCGCTGCCGCAGACCAGGTCGCAACCGGCCTCGATCAGGTCGCGGAAGCTCCGGTGGCCGCGCAGCGGCGCCGCCGCTTCGGGCCGCAGCATGCCGCTGCCCTCGTCGACGAGGAGCGGCAGGCCGCGGCGGCGGGCGAAGCCGGCGAGAGCCGCCGGCTCGACCTCCTCGACGAACCCCCGGATGCGGTAGTTGCTCGGGTACACCTTGAGCACCAGGGACACGCCCGGACGGACCGCCCGCTCGTAGTCGGCCAGGCGGGTGCGGTTCGTCGTGCCGATCTCGATCAGGCGCGCGCCGCTCGCCTCCAGGATGTCCGGAATCCGGAACGAACCGCCGATCTCCACCAGTTCGCCGCGCGACAGCAGCACCTCCCGGCCGGCCGCCAGGGTGGAGAGGGCCAGCACCAGGGCGGCGGCGTTGTTGTTGACGACCAGCGCGGCCTCGGCGCCGGCGAGGGCCCGCGCCAGGTTCTCGACCCGCCGGCCGCGGTCGCCGCGGCGCCCGGTCTCGAGGCTCATCTCCAGGTCGCAGTAGGCGTCGAGCCGGTCCGGCAGGCCAGCGACGACTTCGCGGGGCAGCGGCGCCCTGCCCAGGTTGGTGTGGAGGAAGACGCCGGTCGCGTTGAGCACCCGCCGGAGCGGCGGCGCCTCCGCCTCCAGGCCGGCGCGGACCCGTTCGGGGATCCGGCGGATCGTCTCGGCCAGTTCGTCGTCGTCGATTCCGGCCCGGATCTCGCCCCGAACCGTATCGAGAATACGGGCCGCTTGGACCCTCAGCGCTTCCCTTCCGTATAATCCTGTGAGTTCGGCAAGCGGGCTTTCCTGCAGCAAGCGCCCTACTGCAGGCAGTCGTCGCAGTTGACTCACGTCCTGCTCATCCTAGCCTCACCGGAGTCGCGCGAAAGAGAGTCATGATTGCCATGAAGACGATGTCGAGAGCGGCGGTGCTCGCCCTGGGTTGGTTGCTGGTCGGGTCGGGCCTGCCGTTCGGCGGCGTCCCGGACGGCGCGGCCCAGACGGTCGCCGCCGCGCCGTCGGAGGACCGGAACCTGGACCGGGCGATCGCCGCGCAGCGGAAGCGCGTGAGCGAACAGACGCGGCCGGCCGAGCGCGCCAGCGCGCTGAACGACCTGGCGAACCTGCTGGAACTGCGCGGGGACGTCGACGGCGCGTTCGAGCAGTACCGGGCGGCGCTCGCCGCGGACGGGCGCCTGGCGCCCGCGCACTACAACCTGGCGCTGCTCGCGTACGCGGCCGGCGACGGCGAACTGGCCACGGACCATCTCGAGACGGCGGTCGAGCTCGATCCCCGGAACGCCTGGGCGCACTACCAGCTCGGCCGGATCGCGGACGACGCCGGAGATGCCGCCACGGCGGTGGAGCACTACGTTCACGCCCTGAGCCTGGACACGCGTCTGGCGTTCGCCGACGTGAATCCGCACTTCACGGTCAACCGGCATGCCACCGAGGTGCTCCTCAAGGCGGATCGAAGCCGGGTCGAGGCGCTGCCGCCGCGCACCTACTCGGAGCCGGGCCGCATCAGCGGCCTGCTGCTGCCGCCCATCGAGGAGACGGCCAAGGCTGCGGCCCCAGGAGCGGAAGAGGGCGTCGCGGCGGAGGCCGCGGCGCCGGCCGAGCCGGACCGGGACCGGCCCCGGCGGGCGACCCGGACGAACGGCGGCGAAGACGCGAGCGCCGAGGGCGTCAGGCGCGTCGTCCAGTCGCCGGGCACCCTGCCCGGGTCCTCGACGGCCGGCCGAGCTTCGGGCGGGACGCTCGACAGTTTGCCCCGCATGGAAGTGCTCCGGACGGAGTGGCAAACGCCCGAGACGGCAGACCCGGACGCGGGAACCGGCGGCGCGGAGCGGGAGTCCGCCGACGCGCGCGCCGGCGAGCGGCCGCGGGTCTTCACCCGGGACCATCTGCGAACGCGTACCCTGGGAACCGGCAGGATGGTCGGCGGTTCGCCTGCGGGCGGCGCGCCGTCGCAGTTCAGTCCGGTCGGTGGATCGGGCGGCGGCATCCGGCCCGGGACGCCGGTCGGGCCCGGCGGCAGGCAATCGACCGCTCCGGCTTCCGGGACCTTCCGCGGCAGCGGCGGCCGGTTCCAGCCGAGCGCCCGCAGCAGCGCGCAGCTCGAGACGACGATCCGGCGCGCAGTACCGGCGCCGTAGAGGAGGGGTCGGCGCGCGGGTCTTCCGACCCGCTGCCGCCGAAGGCGGCCGGAAGAACGCGCCGCGTAGCGGCGACCGTGCCGCCGCCCTAACCCACCGCCTCGACCCGCAGCCCCGTCAGCAGCAGCGTCGGCGCGCCGACCGCTCCCGGCACGGGCAGGAACCGGAGATCGTCGCCGATCGCGCGGATGCCCCGGAGCAACTGCCGCACGGAACCGCTCAGCCTCACCCTGGGGGCTTCTCCCAGGACGGCGCCGCGGCGAACGACCTGGCCGATCGCGTCGACCTCGAAACGGGCTTCGGCGCCGTTCGCCGCGGCATCGAAGGTCGCCAGGCAGCGTCCTTCATGCGCCCGGTCGACCAGGTAGCAGCCGTGGACGATGCCGCTTCGCATCGATTCGGCGGGTTCGTCGCCGCCGGCGATGTAGAGGTGGGAGTGGCACAGCTCGGGCAAGTCCCGCCATCCCGACCGCCGGCGGCAGCCCGCGGCGGCGAAGCCCGACCAGCCGTCGTCTTCCCATCCCAGCAGGGGTTCGCCGGGCTCGCCGTCGCGGACCAGCGGCACGGCTCGGGTCGGGGTGCCCTCGTCGTCCGCCACCGCGCTCATCCAGCCGCCGTCGAGGCCGCCGTCGTCCACGATCCGCAGTCGGGGCGGGCCGAGGGGGCGGCCATCGCCGAGTTCCCGCAACTGCCTCCAGCCGTCGCGCCCCCGCAGCACGGGCGCGAGCAGGGCCAGCAGGTTGCAGGCGAGCGCCGGCGACGCAACGACCTCGCCGGCCGGCAGGAAGGGCGGCGGGGGGGCCGTCGCCAGCTCCAGGCGTTCCGCGACTTCGGCGGCGATGGCGCCGGCGCTCAGCAGGTCGAGGCCGGGCGCCGCCCGGTAGAGCCGGCAGTGGCCGTCGCGGCCGTTCCGGGAAGCCGCGAAGTCCAGTTCGAGCGTGACCAGCCGCAGGGCGGTCCGGGCGGCGGTGCCGGTCGTGCTGGCGAGCGCCGAGGCGCTGGCGCCGCTGTCCAGGCTGGCGCGGATCAGGCGGGCCTCGGGCAGTCGCTCGCCGAGATTCTGGAGGATGTCGCGCAGGAAGGCCAGGCTGGCCGCCTCCCCGTCTTCCGCCGCACCTCGGCTCGCGTCGCGGTCCGGCGGCCGCGCCGTCCCGGCGCCCCGCGGCGGCCGCCCGAGGGCGCCCGATCGCGCCGCCTTCCCGGCGCTCGGCGCCGGCAGCCTGAGAGCGCCCGGCCGCAGCGAGTGGAGGTTGAGCCGCTTCCAGCCGTTCGGTTCGGGAAGCAGGCCCGAGTCGGCGAGGAAGAGCGCCTTGCCGCCGCCGCCGGCGCGGAGCGCCCAGCCACGTTCGTCCATGACGGAAACCTGGACGTTCAGGTTGTCCGGGTCGGTCGGCGCCGGCGGCCGCCAGGGGGCCACCTCGATGCGGCGCGTGTTCCCGGCCTTCACGTAGAGCTCGGCCGCCGCCGCGCCGGTGCGTTGCCGCACCGCCCGCAGCGCCGACCCGAGGCGCCGCACGTTCGGCAGACGGGCGGAGGTCACTCGGCCGTCCTCAGCCCTTCCAGGCGGACGGCCGGGCAGCGCGCCCAGACCGGCAGCCGCGCGCCGCCTTTCGCGCACCATCCGGCCCCCCCCGCCCGCGGCCGGTCGCCGACCGCGGCGACCGCGGCGAGGAGGTCGGCGGCGCGCGACCGGATCTCGACCGGCCCCGTGTAGTCCACCGGGCCGCTCCTGCCGATTCGCCGGCCGCACGGCGCGTGGAGCACGCACCGTCCGTCGAAGGGATCCAGACTGCCCCGGTCGAACTCGCCGATGTAGAGGCCGCCGGCCGCTTCGGCGAAGAGGTCCGCTTCGGGCACGGCGCCGGGCAGCAGCTCCAGGTGAGCGGTGCGCGGTCCGGGCAGCCGGTGCCGGTTCGCTCGCCGGCCGGCGCCCGGGATCATGCCGGGGCAGCGTTCGGCCCACGCGAGGTCGGCGAGCGGCTGGCGAACCCGGCCGCGCCTCAGCAGCCAGCGGGCGACGACCGCCGTCCCCTCGTCGTCGCTGGTGCGCTCGCAGCCGCCGGGCGCGGCGCGCGGGTCGTCGACGACGTCGAGTTCCGTGCTGCCCAGCCTCAGGCCGATCGCGTGGTCCGGCGCGCCCGTGAGCGCCAGGGTGTCCGCCTCCAGCGCGTGGGCGACGACTTCGTGGAGCATGACGGCGGCGGCGTTCGGTCCGAGGACGACGACGTGGGCGGGCCGGTGGGCCGGCAGGTCCCGCGAACGCATCCGGTCGACGAGGCAGGCGGCCACCGGGTCCAGGTCTTCGTCCGCGAGCGAAGGCAGGAGTCCGCCCCAGACGCCCCACGCGGTCGCCGCCTGCAGGCTGTAGTACTCCTCGAACTGCGGCGCCGTCGCGATCGGGCCGCGGATCACCTGGACCTGACGCCGGTGGCGCCGCGCCGTGACCTTCATCGGGAAGCCCACCCGCCGCCGGTTCACGGCGCGGGTCAGCCGGGATTCGGCGCGTTCGATCTCGTTCAGGCGCAGCGCCGGCCAGCGGCCGGTCGCGATCCGCGGCGGCGCCGGGCCGATCGAGCCCCCGGTCGCTCCCAGGCGGTCGCAGCAGGCGGCGAAGGCCGGCCCCGAGATCGCGTCGGCGGAGGCCAGCCGGCTGCCGCCGTTCTCGACTCTCCGTATGGCGAGCCCCTGTTCCCGCCGCAGGCGGACGCGATCGGCGGCGCCGGCCGGCAGGAACTCGACGGTCTCCAGCCGCTCGAAGAACGCCTCCAGCCGCTGGTCCCCGTGCCCGGCCAGACGGGTCAGCGCGGCGGCCGGCGCGGCGACGTCGGAGGCGAGCAACGGCGGCGGCTCGGCGCGGTTCGCAGGTTGCGCCATCGGGTGGATTCTAGGGGTTCGCGCCACGAGGACGACAGGCCGCCGCGCGTCCGGCCGCCGTCGCGGGGCCTGTGGTAAGAAAGCCGACCGGATGACCCCGGCAGCGAAACCAGACGAGACCGCCGCCGACCTCCGCGGCCAGCAGGTCCAGGAACTGGAGCGGAGGCTCCGGCAGTCGCAACTGGGCGGCGGCGCCGAGCGGATCGACCGCCAGCACGCGAGCGGCAAGATGACGGCGCGCGAGCGGATCGACCTGCTGCTCGACCCGGGCTCCTGGGTCGAGATCGACGCCCTCGTCACCCACCGCTGCACCGACTTCGGGATGGACAGCCAGCGCGTGCCGGGCGACGGCGTGGTCTGCGGCCACGGTCGCGTGGACGGCCGCCCGGTCTACGTCTTCGCCCAGGACTTCACCGTGTTCGGCGGCTCCCTGTCCGAGACGAACGCCCGCAAGATCTGCAAGGTGATGGACTTGGCGGTCGAGAACGGGGCGCCGGTGGTGGGCCTGAACGACTCGGGCGGCGCGCGAATCCAGGAGGGCGTGGCCTCGCTGGGCGGCTACGCGGACATCTTCCTCCGCAACACGCTGGCGTCGGGAGTCGTCCCGCAGATCAGCGCGATCATGGGGCCGTGCGCCGGCGGCGCGGTGTACTCGCCCGCGATCACCGACTTCGTGCTGATGGTCGAGGGGACGAGCTACATGTTCGTCACCGGCCCGGACGTCATCAGGACGGTGACCCACGAGGACGTCTCGATGGAGGAGCTCGGCGGCGCGATGACCCACGCCCGCAAGAGCGGCGTCGCCCACTTCACCGCTGCCGACGACGCCGCCTGCGTCGTCATGATCCGCGAGCTGCTCGGCTACCTGCCCGGCAACAACCTGGACGATCCGCCGCTCCGTCCGACCGACGATCCCGACGATCGGGAGGCCCCGGAGCTCGACGAGCTCGTGCCGGTCGATCCGAACAAGCCCTACGACATCCTCGACCTGATCGGCGCGGTCGTGGACGACGGCCGGTTTCTGGAAGTCCACCGGCACTTCGCGCCCAACGTCGTCGTCGGCTTCGCGCACATGGGCGGCCGCAGCGTCGGCATCGTCGCCAACCAGCCGAACTACCTGGCGGGCGTCCTCGACATCGACGCCGCGGTCAAGGGCGGCCGGTTCGTCCGCTTCTGCGACGCCTTCAACATCCCGCTCGTCACCTTCGAGGACGTCCCCGGCTTCCTGCCGGGCGTCAAGCAGGAGCACGGCGGGATCATCCGCAACGGCGCCAAGCTGCTCTACGCGTTCGCCGAGGCGACGGTGCCGAAGATCACCGTCATCACCCGCAAGGCCTACGGCGGCGCCTACTGCGTCATGGCCAGCAAGCACCTGCGGACGGACGTCAACCTGGCGTTCCCGACCGCGGAGATCGCCGTCATGGGCCCCGGCGGCGCGGTCAACATCCTCTACCGCCAGCAGATCCGGAACGCGGACGACCCGGAGGCGCTGCGCGACGAACTGACCGCCGAGTACCGCGAGAAGTTCTCGAACCCCTACATCGCCGCGGAGCGGGGCTTCGTGGACGCGGTGATCCCGCCGCGGACGACCCGCGGCGAGATCGTGCGGGCGCTGCGCCGGCTTGCCGGCAAGCGCAGCGGCGTGCCGGCGAAGAAGCACGGCAGCGTCCCCCTGTAGAGACACGTACACGCCGGCAGACACGCGGAGAACGACGAGCGAATGAGCGACATCAGGGTTGGAATCGTCATGGGCAGCGACTCCGATTGGCCGACGATGAAGAAGGCGGCGAAGGTCTGCGCCGACTTCGGCGTCGGCTGCGAGGCGCGGGTTCTCTCGGCGCACAGGACGCCGCGGGAGACGGCCGCGTGGGCCGAGAGCGCGGCCGATCGCGGCATCGGCGTGCTGATCGCGGGCGCCGGCGTCGCGGCCGCGCTGCCGGGCGTCGTGGCGGCCGCGACGACCTTGCCGGTCGTCGGCGTCCCCGTGGCGAGCGGTCCGCTGAACGGGGTCGATGCCCTGCTCGCCATCGTCCAGATGCCGCCCGGGATCCCGGTGGCCACCGTGGGCGTGAACCGGGCCGACAACGCCGGGTTGCTGGCGCTCCAGATCCTGGCGCTCGGCGACCCGGAGCTGGCCGCCGCGCTGAAGGACTACCGCGGCCGGATGGGCGAGGGCGTCGCGGCGGCGGACGAGCGCGTGCGGCAGGACGCGGGCGCCCTCCAGGAATGAGATTCGCGGTCGGCGCGGATCATGCCGGCGTCGAGCTGAAGGATCGGCTCGGCGAGGTACTGCGGGCCCGGGGCATCGAGTTCGTCGACTTCGGCACGGACGGTTCGACGGCCGTCGACTATCCGGACAAGGCGGCCGAGGTGGCGCGGGCCGTTGCCGCCGGCGAAGTGGACCGCGGCCTGCTCGTCTGCGGCACGGGAGTCGGCATGGCGATGTCGGCGAACCGGTTCGCGGGCGTCCGCGCCGTCAACCCGACGGACAGCTACACGGCGCGCATGTCGCGCGCCCACAACGACGCGAACGTCCTCGCCCTCGGCGCGCGCGTGCTCGGCGCCGGCCAGGCGACCGAACTGCTCGCGGTGTTCCTCGACACCCCCTTCGACGGCGACCGGCACACGGCGCGCGTGGCGAAGATCGACGACGCGGCGACGTAGCTCGCTGGGTGCGCGGGTCTTCTGACCCGCTTCCGTTGATGGTGGCGGCCAGCATCGTCGGCGGGGACCCGCCGGCTGCCGCCGCGGGCGGCGAGAAGGACGCGCCGCGAAGCGGCGACCCTCCTGCGATCGCCGTCCTCCTGCGATCGCCGTCACCGCTCGAACCCGGTGACGAGGTCTCGGGTTGCCTGCGGTACGCCGTGGCCGCGACGGAGCGCCGTGCGGACTTCGCCGACGAGGTAGAGAGAACCGGTGACGACCAGGGCGTGGTCGGCACTCGAGGGCGCCGCGAGGCAACGTTCGAGTGCCTCCGAGGCGTCGTCGTTCACGCCGGCCCGGTCGGCGGGAAGCAGCGGCGCCAGATCTTCGGGCGAGGCCGCGCGGGGGTGGTCGAAGGCGGTCAGCGCGACCCGGTCGGCCGGCTCGGCCAGCAGCGGAAGGCACGCTTCGGGGTGCTTCTCGGCGAGCGAGCCATAGAGGAGGTCGAAGCGGAGGCCGGTCTCGTCGAGGTAGCGCCGGAGCGCGGCCGCGCCAGCCGGGTTGTGGGCGGCGTCGAAGAGGATGCGGCGGCAAGCGCCGTGCGCTTCGACCTCGACCCACTCCAGCCGGCCGGGCCAGCGGGTCGCCTCGATGCCGGCGCGGACTGCCTCCGGGTCGAGAGGCCGTCCCGCCAGGGCGCAGAACTCCTCCGCGGCGCGCACCGCCAGCGTCAGGTTGGCGAGTTGGTGGCCGCCGGCGAGCGGCAGGCGGAAGCGGTAGCCGGCGCGCGGCGTGTTCAGTTCGATGGATCGCACCGGCGGGGCGCCGCCGGCGTCGGCCGCGCTGCGTGCACGGGCAGCTTCGGCGGCACGGGCCGCGCCGGCCGGTTCGAGCCGAACCCCGCAACTCGCGTCAACGAGCCTTGCGCCGCACGCCGCCGCGCAGCGCCGGAGCTCGGCCTGCACCTCCGGCCGGCCGGGCCAGGCGAGGCAGGTCCGGCCGGGCCGCATGACGCCGGCCTTCTCGCCGGCGATGGAGGTCAGGGTCCAGCCCAGTTGCGGCACGTGGTCGCGGGCGACCTGGGCGATCACGGACAGGACGGGATCCGAGACGTTCGTCGCGTCGAGCCGGCCGCCCAGGCCGACCTCGAACACGGCGGCGTCCACGGCGTGGTGGTCGAAGTGAAGCCAGGCGGCGGCGGTCAGGCTCTCGAAGTAGGTCGGCGGCGTCTCGCCGGCGGCGTCCAGCACCCGCCGGAGCCAGCGCCCGAGTTCCGCTGCCGGGATCGCCGCGCCGTCGATGCGGAGCCGCTCCTCGACGTGCTCCAGGTGGGGCGAGGTGTAGAGGCCGCAGCGGAACCCGGCGGCGCTGAGGATCGAGGCCAGCGCGGCGCTGGTCGAGCCCTTGCCGTTGGTTCCGGCGACCAGCACCGCCGGCAGCCGGCTCTGCGGCCTGCCGAGCGCGTCGAGCAGCCGCCGGGTGGCGTCCAGGCCGAGCTTCTGGCCCCAGACTTCGAGCCGGTCGAGGATCTCCCTCGCCGAGGGTCTGGTGTCGCCGGTCACGGTGGCGGCGCAGCATAGCGCCGCCGCGCTACACTGACGCCGCCATGTCCGGCCACAGCAAGTGGAGCACGATCAAGCACAAGAAGGCGGCGCAGGACGCCCGCCGGAGCAAGGTCTTCACGCGCATCCTGAAGGAGGTCTCGGTCGCGGCCCGGCTCGGCGGCGGCGATCCCGCCGGCAACCCGCGGCTCCGCCACGCCCTCTCGGAGGCGAAGGCGCAGAACGTCCCGGGCGACAACATCGACCGCGCCGTCAGGAAGGGCACCGGCGAACTGGAGGGCGTGTCCTACGAAGAGGTCGTCTACGAGGGCTACGGTCCGGGCGGCGTGGCGGTGCTGGTCGAGACGCTGACGGACAACCGGAACCGGACCGTCTCCGAGGTCCGGCACCTGTTCACCAAGCACGGCGGCAACCTGGGCGAGAACGGCTGCGTGGCGTGGATGTTCCAGCGCCGCGGCTTCTTCGCCTTCGACCGCGCCGCCCTGGAAGGCGCCGGCGTGGACGAGGAGGCGCTGGTCGAACTCGCCCTCGAGCTGGAGGCCGAGGACTTCTCGGTCGAGGACGACGGCTACCGCGTTTACACCTCGGTCGAGTCGTTCCACGCCGCGAAGGACGCGATCGAGGAGCGCGGCCTGGCCACCGTCGTCGCTCAGTTGACGATGGAGCCCCAGAACCTGGTTCGGGTCGACGAGGGCGGCGCCGGATCGCTCCTGCGCCTGATCGACGCGCTGGAGGACCAGGACGACGTGCAGCACGTCTGGGCCAACTTCGACCTCGACGACGAACTGTTCGAGCGGCTGGCGTCCTGAGCTTCGCCCGTCCCCTGTCGCCGCCGTGATCGTCCTCGGGCTCGATCCGGGCAGCCGCTACACGGGATTCGGCGTGGTGGAGCAGGAGGGCTCGCGGGTCCGGCAACTGGACGCGGGGCGGATCGCCCTCACCGCCGAGCCGACGCCGGCGGCGCGCATGGCGCGGCTGGCCGAGGGCGTGGAAGAGACGCTCGAACGCTGGCAGCCGGCGGCGGCGGTGCTGGAGTCGCTGTTCCATGGCCGCAACAGCCGCTCCCTGATCGCGCTGGCCCAGGCCAGGGGCGTCATCCTGTCCGTGCTCGGGCGGCGCGGCCTGGACGTCCGCGAGTACTCGCCGGCAGAGGTCAAGCAGGCCGTCTGCGGCAACGGCCGTGCCGACAAGACCCAGGTCTCCCGGATGGTCGACGTCCTCCTGGGCCCCGCGCCGGCGCCGCGCAGCGCCGACGCGTCCGACGCCCTGGCCGCCGCCCTGTGCTACCTGCAGCGGCGTCCCCTGGAGCGGATCGTGGCGGCCGCCGGGGCCGCCGCGGAACGCGGTTGACCGGGCGGTTCCACAGCCGAAACCGTGTGCTATATTGCCCAACCGTTCCAAGGTGAGCCAGGCGCCCCTCCGGTGCAGGGGTCACCGAATGTCCAGAATCGCGTCCGCGTTCGGCGGGCGGTTCAACCAGGCCCGCGGCAGGCGGGCGCAGTCCCGAGGAGGTAGCTAGGTGAACATTGGTGGCACGTTCTGGAAGCTGATGAACGAGGGAGGTCCCGTCATGTGGCCGTTGCTCGCTTTCTCCGTCATCGCGGCGGCGGTGGTGGTGGAGCGGCTGATCGCGCTGCGGCGGGCCCGGATCAACGTTCACGAGTTCCTCCCCAAGGTGCGGAAGGCGCTGGTCGTGAACCGGTCGATTCGCGACGCGGTGAAAGTGTGCGAGGAGTACCGCGGTCCGGTCGCCTCGATCCTCAAGGCCGGCCTGATGAAGTACGGCCAGCCCAAGGAAGACGTCGAGAAGACGATCGAGAACGCGGCCCTCTTCGAGATGGGCCGCCTGGAGCGCGGTCTCGCGGTGCTGGCCACGACGGCCAACGTCGCCCCGCTGCTCGGGTTCTTCGGCACGGTGACCGGCATGATGGCCGGCTTCGACGCCCTGGCGGCCCAGGGCCTGTCGAACCCCGGCGCGGTCGCCACCGGCATCAAGGAGGCCCTGACCACGACCGCCGGCGGTCTGGCCGTGGCCATCCCGACGCAGCTCGCCTACAACTACTTCATGAGCCGGATCAACAAGTTCGTCCGCGACATCGAGACGTCCGCGAACATGCTGCTCGAGACGTTCGGCGAGATGGAGCGCAGCGGCGTTCCGCCCGAGTCCGGCGGCGACGCCGGCTAGAGGCGTTCTTCCCGGTTCTCAGGCGAGCAGACCGACATGAAGCTCAAGGCAACCATCGAGCACAAGCCGAACATCCCGACGGCCTCGATGGCGGACATCGCCTTCCTGCTGATCATCTTCTTCATGCTGACGATCACCTTCGAGGTCGACAAGACCCAGGTGACGCTGCCGAAGACGACCCTCAGGTACGAGATCCCGAAGCAGTCCGCCTACGTCTCGATCGACCCGAACGGCCGCATCCGGGTTTCCGACGGCACGGAGCAGAGCGCCCTGGTCAGCGCGGCCGACGAGGTGCTCTCGATGGCCGCCGGCGTCATCGCGATGGACCCGACGAAGGTCTTCGTGGTCAAGGCGCACGGCGACGTGGACTGGCTCAAGGTCGACGAGGTGATCGACGCGCTGAAGCGGGCCAAGGTGCGGGACGTCTACCTGCTGTCCGATCAGGTCACCGTCGACGACATGTAGGCTTGGCGAGGCGAAGCTGAACGGCAACCCGATGCAGCCGATGAACGGAGGCGCAAGATGAAACTTGATCGTGATCGCCCGGACGATGAGATCCCGACCTCGTCGATGGCGGACATCGCCTTCCTGCTGATCGTCTTCTTCATGGTGACGACGACGTTCACCGCCACCCGCGGCCTGGACTTCGCGCTCCCCGAGGACGACGACGATCCGCCGGTGGTGGAGAAGGAGGAGTCGGTGCTGATCGAGATCCTGCCGACCGGCGAGCTGATCGTCGACCAGGATCCGATGCTGCTGCACGAGATCATCCCCTACCTGAAGCCGAAGCTGGAGCGGAACCCGAAGAAGCCGGTGATCATCCGGCCCGACACCGCGACGCCGTACCGCTACATGGTGCAGGTCTACGACGAGCTGCGCCAGGGCGAGGACCACGGGCTGGCGGAGCCGATCAACATCTCGGTGCCGACCCAGCGCGAGATCCAGAGCTTCTGGTACTAGCCCCGGAATAGGCCCAAGCCGCCGGACGTTGAACCTGGACATCACGCGAACGAACAACTGACCGAGAACCTGACCGAAGAGGGGTAACCGGATGAGCGACGAGAACCTCGAACAGGCTGCATCCCCGGCTGAAGAGTCGGCGCAGGGCGAAGCGACCGCGCTGACCTCGGCGGAACAGGGCCTGCTGACCTACGTGCAGGAGACCCGCGAGGACAACAAGACCTTCCGCTACTCGCTGGGGCTGGCGGTCATCCTCCACGGCATCCTGCTGATCGTGAAGCTGCCCGACCTGTACGGCGACACGGTGGCGCCGCCGCCGAAGCCCAAGGTCTTCGTCGTGCAGCAGGTGCGCTTCAAGCCGCCGCCGCCGAAGGAAGAGCAGCAGATCCCGAAGCCGAAGTCGAAGAAGGTCCCGATCCCCGATCCCACGCCCGACGAGCCGGAGCCGATCCGGATCGACGAGCCGGAGGAGATCGACATCCCCGAGGTCGACGACCTCGATCTCTTCGACCTCCCCGAGGCGCCGCCTCCGCCGGAACCGACCGGCCCGATCTACGTCACCGGCGACGTCACGAAGCCGGAGAAGATCAACGAGGTCCAGCCCCAGTACACCGAGATCGCGCGCAAGGCGCGGATCCAGGGCGTCGTCATCCTCCAGGCGACGATCGACAAGAACGGCGACATCACCGACATCAAGGTGCTGAAGCCGCTGCCGATGGGCCTCGCCGAAGCCGCCGTGTCGGCGGTGCAGCAGTGGAAGTTCAAGCCGGCGACGCTGAACGGCAAGCCGGTCGCCGTGTACTACAACCTGACCGTCAACTTCCAGCTCCAGTAGATCCAGTGGAGCGGAGCGGTCTGGCGCCGGGCGGAAGCCTGGCGCCGGGCCGGGTCGCAGAACGCCGAACCCCGCCCTCGACTTCCAAGTCAAGCTCATGGGAGTACAGATGACCATTCGCCGATCCGCACTCGCACTCACCACGATCAGCGCGCTGCTGGCCGCGCCGACGGCCTTCGCCGGCTGGGACGAAGGCGTTGCCGCGTTCAAGTCCGGCAACTACGCTCAGGCGATCGCCGAGTTCCAGCAGTTCGTCGAGGAGCGCCCCGACCAGCAGGCCGGCTACCAGATGCTGGGCCGTTCCCTGTTGCGGGGCGGCAAGGCCGGCGAAGCGGTTGCCGCGTTCCAGAAAGCGATCGAGATGAAGGCCGACGACATCGGCAGCCAGGTGCTGCTGGGCCAGGCCTTCTACGAGAGCGGAAAACCCCGGGAGTGCATCTCGACGCTGAGCAGGCTGAACATCGGCGGGCTGCCCGCGAACATCCAGGTCGGGATCTACGAGACGCGCGGCGCCAGCTACGCGCGGTTGGGCAACACCGGCAGCGCCGCCGCCGACCTCGGCCGGGTGGCCGATCTCAGGCCCAGCGACGCCTCGGCCCGCTTCGAGTACGGGCAGATGCTCCACAACGATGCGCAGCTCGACCCAGCGATCGCCGCCTACGAGCGGGCGATCTCGATGGACGGCAGCAAGTCGGAGTGGAAGAAGATCCTCGTGAACGCCTTGAAGGTCAAGGGCCGGAGCACTCAGGGCTCGGGCAAGGCCGGCGTCTACCGCAAGGCCGAGAACGTCGCCAGAAGCCTGGTCGGCGCCAGCGCCTCGTACGACAACCTCCTCCTGCTCGGCGAGGTCCAGCTCGGCGGCAAGAGCTACGACTCGGCGGCGACGACGTTCCAGCAGGCGATCTCGAAGCGGAACAACGACTGGCACTCGCACTTCTATCTCGGCCAAGCCTACGGTTCCCTCGAGCGCTTCAACGAGGCCGAGGCACCGCTGAACGATGCGCTGGGTCTCGCCTCGGGCGATGCCGAGAGGCAGATCCTCGACTACTTGGGCTTCGTGCTCTCGAAGCAGAACAAGTACGACGCGGCCATCTCCGCGTACGAGCGCGCCGGGAACGCCGGCGGCGCCGCGCGCGTGCGCGAGAACAAGCAGATCGCGCAGGAGAACAGGGACGCCGACGAGTTCAACGCGAACATCGCGGAACTCGAGCGCCAGCGCGAGGAACTCCGCCGGCAACTCGAAGAGGTCCCCGGAGCGACCAACGAGCCGCCGCGCCGATAGCGGCGTAGCACCCGTCCGCGGCGGGCCTCCGGGGGGAGGGCGCCAGCGGACGCTCACCCCCTCTTGGTGAATGTGGGGACGGGGGTTCGCTTCGGTCGCCTGCGCTTCGCGCCGCAACCCGTCAGCCCAGCTTGCGGCGCAGGATCTCCTGGGCGGCGCGGGGTTCGGCGCTGCCGCGGGAGGCCTTCATGACCTGGCCGACCAGGTAGCCGAGCGCCTGCCTGCGGCCGCCGCGGTACTCGGCGGCGGCCTTCTCGTTGGCGGCGATGGCGGCGTCGGCCCAGGCCTCCAGTCGGGCGTCGTCGCGGACCTGGCGCAGGCCGAGGCGGTCGGCGATCCGTTCCGGGGTCTCCGACGAGTCCCAGACCTCCGCGAGCACCTCCTTGGCGGCCGTGGCCGACAGCTCGCCCGAGTCGACCAGGGCGACGACGGCGGCGAGCCGCTCCGGCGCGACCGCCTGCTCGACGTCGATGCCGCGCTCCTTCAGTTCGCGCAGAATCTCGGTCATCACCCAGTTGGCGACGGACCTTGCGCCTTCCGGGTGAGCCGCGACGGCGCGCTCGTAGTAGGCCGCCAGGGCGACGCTGCCGGATAGCAGCGCCGCCTCTTCCGCGCGCAGTCCGTAGGCCTCGCGGAAGCGGGCGCTCTTCTTCCACGGCAGTTCCGGAAGCTGCTCCGCGTGCCGCTCGATGCGTTCGGCGGACAGCACGACGGCCGGCAGGTCGGGCTCCGGGAAGTACCGGTAGTCGTGCGCCTCCTCCTTCGACCGCAGAGACCGCGTGGCGCCGGTTGCCGGCTCGAAGCTCCGCGTCTCCTGTTCGACCTGAGCCCCGGAGGTCAGGATGTGCAACTGGCGTTCCCGCTCGTACTCGAGCGCCTTCGCCACGTGGCGGAACGAGTTCAGGTTCTTGACCTCCGTCTTCGTGCCGAGCCTGGTCTCGCCGGTCGGCCGGAGCGAGAGGTTCGCGTCGCAGCGCAGGCTGCCCTCTTCCATGTTGCCGTCGCTGGCGCCCGTGTAGAGGAGGACCTGATGGAGCGCCTGCAGGTAGGCCTGCGCGTGCGCCGGCGAACCGATTTCTGGCTCGGTGACGATCTCCACCAGGGGTACGCCGCAGCGGTTGAAGTCGACCAGGCTCCGGCCGGGCAGCGGGCCGCCTCCCGGCACCTCGTGGAGGAGCTTGCCGGCGTCCTCCTCCAGGTGGAGCCGGTGAATCCGCACCACGCCCCCGGACGGCAGCGGCACGGCGCCCCCCTCGGCCAGGGGTTCGTCGTACTGGCTGATCTGGTAGCCCTTCGGCAGGTCGGGGTAGAAGTAGTTCTTGCGGGCGAACACCGACCGCCGGCGCACCTCGCAGCCGAGGGCGAGCGCGAGCCGGATGGCGAGGTCCACGGCCCGCTGGTTGGTCGCGGGCAGAGTGCCCGGATAGCCGAGGCAGACAGGGCACACCAGCTCGTTCGGCTCGGCGCCGAAGCGGTTCTCGCAGCGGCAGAACATCTTCGTCCGCGTGCGCAACTGGACATGGACTTCCAGCCCGATGACCGTTTCCCACCCGGCGTCGACGGGAACTTCGAGGGTGCCCGTCCCGGTCGTGCTCTGCGCTACGCTCATGGCCGTCCCGATGGCCGCGGCATCCTACAGCAGGCGAACGCGGTGAAGGTGCGGCCGGCGGATGCCGTCCTTGAGGTCTGCCAGCGAGGCCCAGTGTGGGCCGCCTTTCTCGGCGTAGCGCCGCAGAGCGAGGCCGCCGGGCCGGAGGACGCCTTCCGGTTCCTCGGGCGGGCGGTCTCCGGGGCGACGGCGGCGGCGCCCGCCTGGCTGCGCCAGCGCCACGGCGCCGACGCGAGGAGAGCGGCCGGGCCCGGACCGGCCGGCGACGGGGACGCCTTGATCGTGTCGGCGCCCGGCGTCGCCGCCACGGTGTTCGTCGCCGACTGCGTACCCGTGCTGATTGCCGCCGGCGATGCGGTGGCGGCGGTCCACGCCGGCTGGCGAGGTCTCGCGAACGGCGTCCTGGCGTCGGCCGTGCATGAACTGAGGGAACAGAACGGCGCTCCGTCCCGCGGCGGCGAACCAGCCGAAGCCTGGATCGGCCCGGCGATCGGCCCGTGTTGCTACGAGGTCGGCGAGGACGTCGCCGTGCAGGTCGAGCGCCGGAGCGGCGCGGCCGTCGTCGCCCGACGCCCCGGACGCAAGCCGCACCTCGACCTGCCGCTCGCTGCGTCGCGGCAGCTCGCCGACCTGGGCGTCGAGCGGGTCTCCACCGTGGAGCGCTGCGTCCGATGCGACCCGGACTGGTGGAGCTACCGCCGCGACGGCCCCCGCGCCGGCCGCAACTACGGCTTCATCTGGCGCACTGAGCCCTAATCCGGCTGCCGGGACGTGCGGCTGCGGGTCTTTCGCGTCGGGTCGATCCCGACGGACCGGAGGAACGCCAGGTCGCGGCCGTCGATCCGAAACGGCGGGGCCGGCCGCGACCGCTTCGTCTCCACCTGATCCCGGGCTTCGTCGTCGCCCTCGAGCGGCTTGCAGTCGAGGAACAGGTTCAGCGTGTAGCCTTCGCGGCGGATCGACTCAAGTTGGCCGTGGACTTCAGGCGATTCGGCGATCGCCTCGCAAAGGGAGCGGGTGAACTCTTCGAGCAGTTGCTTGAGCCGGGGTTCCATGGCAGCGAGACCATTATCCCAGACGAACGCGCCGCGCGACAGTCCGGCTTCGGCGCCGTCCGATCCGGATGCCTGGAAGCCGGTCGTGGAGGAGGTCCAGGCCGCGGGCTTCCGGCCAGCCTCCTTCGAGCCGCTGGCCGGCGACGTTTCCGCCCGGCGCTACGCGCGGCTGCGCCTGGCCGGCGGCGAGAGCTTCGTCGTGTGCGCCTACCCGGACGGCATGGCCGGTGTGGCGGCGCGGTTCCTGGCGGCGACGCAACTGCTGAGGTCGGCCGGCGTTCCGGTGCCGGCCGTGCTGCAACACTCGCTCGACGGGCCGGCGTGGATCCTCCTGGAGGACCTCGGCCCGGACACCGTGTTCGACCTGTGGCGGGCCGGCCGCCTGAGTTTGTCGGCGCTGGACCGGTGCCTGACGGAGGCGATGGCCCACATCGACCGCATCCGGCGCCTGCCTGCCGGCGCGGTGCGGGCCCTGGGCTCGCCGTCGCTCGACGGCGGCCTCTTGCGCACGGAACTCGACCTGACCTGGGAGCGTTTTCTCGAGCCGCGCGGCCTAGTGAACGACCGTGGCCTCGCCGGGGAACTGCGGGCCGTGTGCGCCGCCGTGTGCGAGCGTCTCGCCTCGGCTGCGCCCGTGCCGTGCCATCGCGACTTCATGGCCCGCAACCTCATGCTGCGGACCGCGCCGTGGGACGGAGCGGAACCGGAAGTCGTCGTGATCGACCACCAGGACCTGCGTCCGGGTCCGCCGGGGTACGACCTGGCCTCGTTGCTGAACGACAGCCTGACGCTTTCGCCCGGCGAGCGGGAACGCCGCCTGCGGGAAGCGGCCGCCGAAGACACCGGAGAACGCGACCTGTACAACGCCGCGGCGGCGCAGCGTACGCTCAAGATCGCCGGCACCTTCGCTCACTTTGCCGCGCTCGGCAACGATCGCCACCTGCCGCTGATCCGGCCTGCCTTGCGGCGGTTCCTCGACGCGCTGGACGCTCTTCCCGAGGGTCGCGAACTCGCCCCCGTCCTGCGCCGGGAGTGGGCCGCCGCCGCGGGCCGGTAGCGGCTCGAACCGCTCGCAGGTTCAGTCTTTCGGGCCGGCCGCCCGTCCTCGTCCGGGAACTCTCGCCGCGGACTTGGTACGCTTGTCCTTCGGCGCGAGCTCCCGCGCCCGCTCCGACGTTCAACAGGAGACCCCCATGCCTTCCATCGGCATCCAAGAGCTGCTCGTCATCTTCGTCATCCTGATGGTCATCTTCGGCGGCAGCAAGCTGCCCCTCCTCGGCCGGGGAATGGGCGAAGGCATCCGCAACTTCAAGCGCGGGCTGCGGGGCGGCGACTCCTCGGAGCTTGAAGAAGAGAACGCGCCTTCCCCGGGCGCCAAGACCGGCTAGGCAAGGTCGCCGCTTCGCGGCGCGTTCTTCTCGGAAGCCGGCGGCGACGCAGGCGCAACCGGTGCGCGACCGCCGCCACGAACCGCCGACAACGTCCAGTCCGCGGCGGGCCTCCGGGGGGAGGGCACCAGCGGGCTGGAGCCAAGCGACGCTCGGCGCCCTGCCCTCGACCGACGCCGACGTGAAGCGCAGGCGACCGAAGCGAACCCCATCCCCCCATTCACCAAGAGGGGGTGAGCGTCCGCTGGCGCCCTCCCCCCGGAGGCCCGCCGCGGACGGGTGCTACGCCGCCGCCGGCGGCGCCGGCGCTAACCGCCAGCCAGCACGGCGAAGTCGAGTCCGCCGGGGTTGACGGCGGCCCAGGCCTCGCGGTGGTGCTCGATGTAGACGCGGAGCACGCCGTTCGTGAATCCTCGCGTCTCGCGGAAGGGCGGCAGGCCGCCGAAGCGGTCGACGGCGCCGGGGCCGGCGTTGTAGCCCGCGAGCGCCAGGACGAGGTCGTTGTCGAAGCGGCGCAGGAGGTAGGCGAGGTAGCTCGCGCCCGCGTCGAGGTTCTGGCTCGGGTCGTTCGCGTCGGCCACCCCCAACTGTTCGGCGGTCGTGGGCATCATCTGCATCAGGCCCAGGGCGCCCTTGGGCGATACGGCCTCCGTGTCGAACGAGGACTCGGCCTGGACGATGGCCGCCACCAGCAGCGGGTCGACGCCATGGCGCGAGGCGGCGCCGAGCATCAGGCCGCCGTACGGCACGCGCTGCATGCGGTCGCGCACGGCGTTCTCGTCGGCGGCGCCGACGAAGAGGTCGAAGCTCTCTCGGTGCAGCCGGATGCAGTCGTACAGCGGGTGGCCCGCCGGGGGTGCCAAGGACGCTTGCGTCGGCGGTTCGAGCCATGCCTGAATCTGCTCGAAGAGAGCGACGGCTTCCAGCGGGGGCGACGCGGGGAGCGGTTCGGCGTGCCGTCCTGTCGCGGTTTCGCGGGGCGCGGCGGCCAGAATGGCGGTCGCCGCCACGGCGATCGCGAGGGTTCGGTTGCGGAGGCTGGGTTTCTGGGCGGTCATCGGGGTGTCTGTATGGCGAAGTTCGGGCGGCGCCTGACCGGGACGCCGCCCGAACTACGTTCGGCGGCGTCCGCGTCGCCGCGGAGTCGTGGGCGGATGAGGGCGTTGTCTGGCGACGGCGTGGCGTTCGGCGCAGGAGGGGAACGTCCGCATGGTCCGACTGTCGCTAGAGCAAAGCGTGTGCCAGATCTGTCGTGATGCGGTGCGTGTCGGCCCGTGTCCTGGCCGCCTGCGGCGGCGGCAGACGGGTTATCCGGACTGGATCCTCTTGCCGGGGCCGCGGTAGTCGGCGGCCTGTATCTGAAGCGTCGAGACCTTGTTCCGCAGCGTGTTGCGGTGGAGTCCCAGGCGGCTTGCCGAGTTGGTGATGTTGCCGTCGTTGAGTCGTAGGGAAGCGACGATGAACTGCCGCTCGAAGATCCCGCGGGCCTGAGCCAGGGTGACGCCCTGGGAAGCCAACTGGGTTACGAGGCGGTCGAGTTGGCCGTTGAGGTCCTTCTTCGCGTCCGCCGGAAGGCGGTCATCTGGGCTTGGAGGCTTCAAGGCGAACCCGGTGCCGAAGCGAAGATGTTAGCACGGGATTCCGGGCTTTGCGGCCCGATCTCGGTGCCATCCGGGATCGCAGCCGCCGCTTCGCGGCGCGTGTTCCCGGCCGCCTGCGGCGGCAGCGGGTCGGAAGACCCGCGCACCCGGCGGCTGGCGCAAGACGCTACCTGTCGTCCGGCGCCGCGAGCGCCTCGGCGGCCAGGCGGGCCGCTTCGGAGTTCGGAAACCGCCTCGCGACCTCCCGGAACCTGCGCCGGGCGCCCTCCGCGTCGCCCAGCCGTTCGAGCGACCGGCCCACCTTCAGCAGCGCGTCGGGAACCTTGTTGCCGAGCGGGAAATCGTGGAGCAGTTGCTGGAACGCGGCCAGCGCGCCGCGGTTGTCTTCGCGGGCGAACCGGCACTCGCCGATCCAGTAGAGCGCATTGTCGGACAGGTCCGTGCCGGAGAAGGCGGCGAGGTAGCGCTGGAAGCCGAGTTCGGCCTCCACGTAGTCGTGCTGCATGTACGCCTGAAGCGCCCGGTCGTACAGTTCGTTGCCGGTCGCTTCCGCGGCGGCCGCGGGGGCCGCCTCGGGCGCCGGCGCGGTCTCGTCCGTCGCCGCAGCAGCCTCGGCCGCCGACGCGGCCTCTGTCGGTGCGGGCGCCGCCGGCTCGTCCTCGTCCGGCCGCGCGGCGGGCGCCGCCACGGCCTCGTCCGGCGGCCGTTCCTCGTCGCCGTCGAGTTCGCTCACCTCGACCACCTGCACCCTGGGCGGCGGCGGCGGCTCGAACGGGACGGGCTGCGGAGGCGCCTCGGCGACGGCGCGGACCTCTTCCAGGGCCGCTTCCAGCTCGGCGATCCGCTCCCGGAGCAGGGAGTTCTCGGCGTCGCCCTCGGCGGCCTCCGCCTCGAGCCGCTTCACCCGCTCTTCGAGCAGCGCGAGGTCGGAGCGGACGCCTTCGTTCGGCGTCGCGATGCGGTCGATGAAGTCCCGCGGCGTCTCGGTCGACGCGCAGCCGAAGCTCAGGCCGGCGAGTGCCAGGGCCGCGAGCGCCAGCGCCGCCTCAGTTGTCGGGGCCGCCTTCACGGGGAGGGCCGTCTCGCCGGGCCGCGTCCGGTCGCAGCGGAGTGGGGGGGACCTTGGCCCGGAGCTTCCGGAGCTGCTCCTCGGACGGCGCCTTCTTGAGCCAGGCGCTGCCCGGAAACCCGTTCCGCAGCCGGTCGCAGGCTTCCTTCAGGTACTCGTAGCGCTCGAGTCCCATCTCGCTCGGAATCTGAAGGAGGACCATGCGGTAAGTGAGGCACATGTGGGCGAGGATCTTGTCGGGTTCCGGGTAGTCCGGGTACTCCTCGAGCATGATGCGGAACCGGTTGCCGGCCGCAGTCGGCGTGCGGAAGCGGTAGTAGAAGGACCCGACGACGAACTCGTGCTCGGCGAGGTGGTTCCGGACCTCCACGATCCGTTGCGCCGCCTGCGCTGCGAACTGGCTGGTCGGGTAGAGCCGCCGGACGTTCTCGAACTCGGTCAGCGCCTGCCGGGTCGTCTGCTGATCGCGGTCCGGCTTCTCCATGCGCTCGGCGAGGGCGCCGGCGAGGCGGAACTGCGCGTAGGCCGCCTGGTCCGAGGTCGGGAAGCGGTTCAGGAAGTCCCGGTAGCGCTGCTCCGCTTCGACGTAGGACTGGTAGCCGCCGCGTTGGTAGAGGGCGTCGGCGGCCAGCAGCAGCCCTTCGCGGCCGGTCTCCGAGTTCGGCTCGACCTCAAAGGCGTGGACGAGGTGCTCGCGCGCCTGGTTGAACTTCTCGTCCTCCAGCAGTTGCTTGCCGATCTCGAGGGCCTCGGCCGACGAGAGCCGCAGGATCGGATCGTCCCTGACGCCTCCGCACGCGGCGGTCAGGCCCAGCGCCGCCGCCAGGACGACCGGCCATCGGATCGCCCGACGACGGCCGATCCGGCCGGGACGCCGGCGGCGGGCATCCGCGCCGCCGGGGTTCGCGCGGGGGCGGCTCATTCGCCCGCCTGACGCCGCAGGGCGGCCAGTGTCTCGACCGGGCGCTCGGCCGCGAAGACGCCGGAACCCACGACCGCGACGTCTACTCCGGCGGCCGCCACCTCGTCCAGGTTGCCGGGCTTGATGCCGCCGTCCATCTCGATGCTCACCTGCAATCCGCGTTCCTCGACCAGGGCGCGCAGGCGCCGCGCCTTCTCCAGCACTTCGGGGTGGAACGCCTGGCCGGCGAAACCGGGCACGACCGACATCAGCACGACGAAGTCCAGGTCGTCCAGGTAGGGCAGGAGCTCGTCCAGCGGCGTCGCCGGGTTGATCGCCACGCCGGCGGCTGCGCCGCGCTCGCGAATGCGCGCGGCCAGCCGGTCCGGCGCCGGGGTCGCCTCGTGGTGGATGGAGACCCACGCCGGCTCGCTGTCCAGGTACCGGTCCAGGAGCGCCTCGGGGTTCGAGACCATCAGGTGGATGTCCAAGCCGATGCGCGTCCGCTTCGCCAGATCGGCGATGAGCGGCGGACCGAAGGTCAGGTTGGGGACGAAGTGGCCGTCCATCACGTCGACGTGGATCAACCGGGCGCCGCCGTCCTCGCACAGCCTGACGGCGGATGCGAGGTCGGCGAGGTCCGCCGCCAGGATCGAAGGCGCGATCTTCATCGTTCGGGTTCTTGCGGCGAACGTGCTTGCGGGCGGACGGGGCGGGCGGGTTCAGCGACTGTCTGGCGCGGCTACCACGAGGGCGATCGAATCGCTCTGCCGCAGGGGATGGCCCGGAAGGGGGTATTGACGCAGGACGATCCCGGCGGGGACGCCTTCGTAGGGTTCGTACTTTATCCTTCCGAGCCGGAATCCGCGCGTCTCGAAGAAGTCCCGGACCGGCGCTTCGGGCAGGTCGATCAGGTCGGGCATGACGAAGGTCGCTCCGGGGTTGGCGAGGCTGACCATCAGGTCCACCTGGGACGAAGGGTCGATCCGGCTGCCGGCCGGAGGATCCTGGCCGACGACGGTTCCCGGCTGTCCCGACTCGGCGAACACGCTCCGGCTCCTGCCCATCCGCAGGCCGGAGGCGGTGAGGCTCACCTGGGCCGTCTGCAGGACCTGGCCGGTCAGGTCCGGCGTCTCGACCAGCTCCCGGCCCCGCGACAGGTAGATGACGACGCCGCTGTTCTCCTTCACCGCGCTGCCGGCCGGGGGGTCCTGCCGGAGCACGAGGCCGGCCGGGACCGCCTCGTCGTGGCGGTCCTCCTCCACCCGCTGCAGCGTCAGGCCGGCGGCGGCGAGTCCGGCTTCGGCCTGGCCGCGGTCGAGACCCACCAGATCGGGCGCCGCGACGACGCCGCTGCGGACGAAGTTCGAGAGGGCCACGTAGGACGAGGCGCCGAGCAGGGCCACGAGCAGGCCCGCATAGGCCGCGACCAAGGCACTCCGCTTCAGCCAGCGTTGGCGCGCGGCTCTGCGGATCCCCTCCAGGAGCTTGCCGGACATCGCGGTCGACTCGCCTCAGCGCCCGAGCGCGGGCAGGTTCTTCACCAGGTCGGAGTAGAGCGCGAACATCATGATCGCGAGCACCACCGCCAGGCCGAACTGGGTCACCAGGTTCTTGATCCGGATCGAGAGGTCCCGGCGCAGAACGCTCTCGAACAGCAGGATGACGAGTTGGCCGCCGTCGAGCAACGGGATCGGCAGCAGGTTCAGGATGCAGATGTTCAGGCTGATCAGGGCGATCAGGAAGACGAGATCGCTGAAGCTCCTGCGAGCCGCCTGACCGCTGATCCGGCCGATCTCGATCGGTCCGGCCAGGGCGCTCTGCGGCGAGACCCGCCGCTCCATCATGCCGCCCAGGAAGCCGAAGATCTCCTCCGTCGTCTCCCAGTTGATGCGCGCGCTCTCGGCGACCGCGGCGACCGGGCCGACGCGCCGGTAGGAGAAGTGGCTGATCGCGATGCCGGCGCGGCCGACCCCGCCTTCCCTCTCCGGAACGAGCCGCACGAGCATGCGTTCCTCGCCGCGGCCGATCTCGATGCTCACTTCCTCGCCCGCCCGCGGCTCGACGAGCTGCCGGAAGTCGGCCGCGTCGGAGATCGGGTGGCCGTCGACGGCGTAGAGCGTGTCTCCGTACCGCAGGCCGACCTGCTCGGCCGGGGTGTCCTCGAACACCTGGCGAATCCGTGGCAGGAGGCTGGCGTAGAGCCCGGCGTCGCCCAGCTCGTAGCGCGGCATCCTGCGCGGGACGAGCACGGTGTTCAGAGCCTCTCCGTCGCGCTCGAAGTCGACGTCGAGGGCGCGTTCCGGCGACATCAGGACGGCGTTCGAGACGGCGCGCCAGTCGGGCATCTCCTCGCCGTCCAGGCTCAGGATGACGTCGCCCGGCATCAGCCCGGCCTCGGCCGCGGCGGACTCCGGTTCGACGCCTCCGATCTCGGTGCCGAGATCCCGCGGCCCGGCAAGTTCCGTGCCGGTCATCAGCACCGCGGCGATCAGCGCGATCGAGAGCACGACGTTGGCCGCCGGACCTGCCAGGAGCACGATCGTCCGCTGCCAGCGCGGCCTGGCGGTGAAGTCGCCGGCGTCGCCGGTGGGGTTGGCGGCGTCGACTTCCGAGAACGCGACGTAGCCGCCAAGGGGGATGATGGCCAGCCGGTACTCCGTGTCGCCGCGCTGGAAGCCCCAGATGCGGGAACCGATGCCGATGGAGAAGACCCGAACCCGGATCCGGAGCAGCCGGGCAGCCAGGAAGTGGCCCAGCTCGTGAATGAAGATGACGACTCCGACCACGACCAGGAAGGCCAGCGTGTTGCTGAGGAAAGTCATCGTGCGAAGTGGCCGCTGAGAGGGCGTGGCAAACCGGGTGCGCTGGCGTCCCCGCCGGCTTCCGGCGCGAAGCGCCGGCTTCCGGATCCGCCGCTTGGCGACTCTAACCGCCGAATCGCTCCAGGACTTCCCGCGCCCGCCGCCGGCCCCACGAATCCCACTCCAGCGCTTCGTCGATCGTCGCCGGCTCCGAACCGCCGGCCTCCCGGCCGTGACGCTCCAGCACCTCCGCCGCCGCCGGCACGATGGCGGTGAAGGGCGCCTCGCCGCCCAGGAAGGCCGCCACCGCCGTCTCGTTCGCCGCGTTGAGCGCCGCCGGCCCGCCCCGGCCCCGGGCGAGCGCTTCGCGCGCCAGGGACGGCGCCGGGAAGACCTCCGGGTCGACTCCGCGGAAGTCCAGCGCGGAGCTCGCCTCCAGCAGTGCGCTCAGTCCATTCGCGCGCCCGTCGTGTCGCCGCGGCCAGCGTTCGGGGTAGGACAGCGCGTACTGGATCGGGTACTCCATGTCGTTGGCCGAGATCTGGGCGATCGAGTTGCCGTCGCGGAACTCGACGATCGAGTGAACCAGGGACTGCGGGTGGATCAGGATGTCGATGCGCGGTCCCGGAACGTCGAACAGGTAGCTGGCCTCGATCAGTTCCAGCCCCTTGTTCATCAGGGTCGCGGAGTCGACGCTGATCTTGGCCCCCATGGCCCACGTCGGATGTGCGGTCGCTTCGGCCGGCGTCACCGAGTCCAAGGTGGCGGGATCGCGGTCCAGGAACGGGCCGCCGGAGGCGGTCAGCACCAGGCGGCGGACCTCCCCGGGGCGTCCCGCGCGCAGCGCCTGGTGGATCGCGGCGTGCTCGCTGTCGACCGGCAGGAGCCGGGCGCCGGAGGCGGTCGCCAGCCGGCGCAGCAGCGGGCCGGCGGCGACCATCGCCTCCTTGTTGGCGAGGGCCAGATCGGCGCCGGCGGCGAGGGCGGCCGCGGCGGGCCGGAGGCCGGCGGCGCCGACGATCGCGGTCAGTACCAGGTCGATCCGGCCTTCGCCGACGGCGTCGACCAGCGCCGCTTCGCCCCAGGCGAGGGCGGCGCCCGGCGGCAGATCGCTCCGCACGCGCCCGGCCGCCTCCTCGGTTTCGACCACGACCCGGCGCGGCCGGAACTCCCGCGCCAGCTCCGCCAGCCGCGCCGGCTTCGTGCCCCTCGCGGCGAGCACGGCGACGTCCAGCTTCTCGGGGTGCTGCCGGGCCACGGCCAGCGCGGCCTCGCCGACCGAGCCGGTGGCGCCGAGCACGGCCAGATTGCGCGCGCTCACGGCAGGAGCGAAGGCGCCGCGCCGGCCTGGACGGCGACGTAGAACACGGGCGCCGCCAGCAGCACGCTGTCGAGCCGGTCCAGCAGCCCGCCGTGGCCGGGCAGAAGGCCTCCCGTGTCCTTGACCTCCACGGCGCGCTTGAGCAGGGAGGCGACGAGATCGCCCACCTGGGCCACGGCGCCGCAGAGCAGAGCCATGGCGGGGATGTCGATGCCGAGCGAGTCGGGCCCGCGCCAGACCAGGAACACGGCGACGCCGGCCGCGACGCTGGCGAGCAGACCGCTCACCGCGCCGCCGACCGTCTTCTTCGGGCTGAGCACGGGCGCCAGCGGCCGGCGTCCGAGCCGGCGGCCGCCGTAGTACGCGCCGACATCGCCCAGGGAGGCGACCGCGAGGATCCAGAACAGGAGCGCCGGCGAGCCGGCGTGCAGGTCGATCGCGGCGACGAGGAACAGGCCGAGCCACAGGACGCCGAACGCGAACAGCGACGAGGTCAGGAGCCGGTCGCGGACATTGGCGCGGTTGCCGAGACCGACGGCCAGCGCCAGGGCGAGGACGAGGGCCGCCACGGCGAACCAGACGCCGGCGCGGGTCGGACCCGCCGGCAGGGGCAGGTCGATCAGCCCGTTCCCGTTCGCGCAGGCGGCGGCCACCGCGCCGATGGCCAGCCACAGCGCCCAGGCGAGGGCGCGCGAGCCGACGATTCGCCGCACCAGGGCGCCGTACTCGGCCGCCGCCAGGACCATCGTTGCGGTGGCGGCCGCCACGAAGTAGACGGGTTCGAGGTAGAGGACGATGGCTGCCGCCAGCGCCGCGGTCACGACACCGGTGACGATGCGCTTCATTGCGGGCGATCGTATTCCACGCGCTCCAGGCACAGACCCCGGGCGGGCGCGTTCGGGCCGGCCTCGGCGCGCGGCCGGCCGGCGAGCAGCGCGGCCAGGCCGTCGAGCGACCGGCGGCCGCGGCCGATCTCCAGGGTCGTGCCCACCAGCGCGCGGACCATGCCGCGCAGGAAGCCGTCGCCGGCGACGCGGAAACGGATCTCGTCGCCGTACTCGGTCCATTCGGCGCGGTGGATCGTCCGCACCGGGCTGCGGTGGCTGCCGCCGGCCTTGGCGAAGGCCGAGAAGTCGTGCCGTCCGCGGACGAGGGAGGCGGCCGCCTTCATCGACTTGAGATCGAGGCCGCGCGGCGCCGGGACGACGAAGGGGGCCCGGAACGGGTCGATGACCGGCGCGGTGCAGAGCCGGTAGCGGTAGACCTTGAGCGACGCGCTCTTGCGGGCGTGGAACGAATCGTCGACGGCGTCGGCGGCGAGCATCCGGATGGCCGGCGGCAGGTGGTGGTTCGTGCCGTGGACGAGGGCGCGGCGGGTCTCGCGGTCCGGGAGCACGAGATGGGCCGTCTGGCCCGCGGCGTGGACGCCGGCGTCCGTGCGGCCGGCGCCGTGGACGGCGACGCGCTGGCCCGTGACCGCGGCCACGGCTTCCTCAACGACCTGCTGGATCGCCAGAGCGTTGTCCTGCCGCTGCCAGCCGGCGTAGTCCGTGCCGTCGTAGGCGATGAGGAGGCGGTACTTCATGGCGGGGAGAGGCGGCGCCGGTCGATCAGCAGGAGAATCGACGGCGGCATCCAGACGGCGGCGTAGACCCAGGGAAAGTACGGCACCCCGGCCAGCGCGGGAAGGTAGGCGAGCGGCAGCGTCGCGGAGAGCAGGAGGACGGCGCGGGCGCCGAGCAGCGCCGCCCAGGGGAGGATCCAGATCAGGTACCACGGGTAGAACGTGGGACTCGCGAGGAACACGACCGCGAAGGCCGCGAACGCGGCGTGGACCGGCGCCGGGCGCCGCCGCCAGAGGCGAAGCCACGCCGCGGCGGCGGCGGCGAGGAGCGCGGCGCGAGCGAGGAACTGGGGATAGGCGTAGGAGTAGAGCGTGCTCCAGGGCGTCGCTTCGACGTCGCCGCCGAAGGCGGTGCGGACCAGGTGGACCGCGCCGGCCGCGGCCAGGTCGATCCGCAGCAGCCGGAACAGCCGCCACAGCGGCTCGTACAGCGGGCCGTTGTACTCCCATCGCACCGCGTACTCGACAAGGCCGGACGGAAGGCCGCGGGTCCAGAGCAGCACGGCGGCCGCCGCCGGCAGCAGCAGCGCCGCGGCGCCGGCCGCGAACAGGCGTCCGCGCCGGCCGCCGGCGCCCCGCCACCACAACGGCAGCGCCGCCAGCGGCACGAGCTTCGCCAGCACCGCAAGCGCGGCCACCGCTCCGGCCGCCGCCCACCGGGTGGGTCGGCGTGGTTGCGGAGCGAGGCCTTCGGCCTCGCGCGTGCCACCTTCCTTCCGCCGGCCACCCCCAAGCAGCCACACACAACCGATGACCAGCGAAGCCCCGAGCGCGTCGACATGCCCCATCCCGGCGCCTTCCACGACGAGCAGCGGATTCCACACGTAGGCGAGAGCCGCCCGCCCGCTGCCCCGGCGCCGCGCCAGCGCCAGCAGCAGCGCGCAGCCCGCGACATCGACGGCGGCGAGCGCCGACTTCCAGGCGATCAGCGGCCGGGGCAGCGCCGATGCGGCGCCGAACATGCCCAGGGCCAGCGGCGGATACACCGTCGCCACGTCGCGATGCGCCGTCCGTTGCCACAGTTCGTCGCGCAACCCGGCGAGGCCCGGGTCGTCCGGCGTCAGAAGATACGGGTTCGATCCGGAGACGGCGACGCGGCCGTCCCAGAGGTAACGGTAGACGTCGTCCGAGAGGCTGGGGCCGAGCGGCAGCGCGAGCAGGCGGAGCAGGACGGCCACGGCCAGGACGCCGGCGACCGGGAACTTGCCGCCCGCTCGCCGCGCCGCGCCCAGACGGCGCAGTCCCCACCACAGCGCGGCGAAGGCGAGCGACAGGACCAGCAGGAAGGGGATGCTCCGTCCGGGAGCGCCCGGCGCGGGAGCGAAACCGGTGCGGTCGAGCACGAGGAGCCCGACGAAGCAGGCCAGCAGAGGCCAGGCGGCCGCGGCAAGGGCCGCAGATCGGTCGCCGCTTCGGGGCGCTCCGTCGCTTCGTCGCCTTGCCATATCGTCAACGTCCGTGCTTCTGCCGGTCTACTACGCCGTTCTCGGCACGCTCGCTCTGTACGGACTGCATCGGCTGGTCCTGCTTCTGGCGCTTCGCCTGGCGCGGCCGCCCGCCGCCGGCGGAGACGACGGCGCGGCGGGCGCTGGCCCCCAAGATAGCGCGCCGTACGACGCCGAGTGGCCCCCGGTCACCGTCCAACTGCCCATCTACAACGAGCGTTACGTCGCTCCCCGGCTGATCGCCGCCGTCCTCGACTTCGACTACCCGGCGGACCGGCTCGAAGTCCAGATCCTCGACGACTCGACCGACGACACGGCCGACCGCGTCGAGGTCGCACTGGCCCGGACATCCGAACGGAGCCGGCCGCTGCCCCTCGTTCGCCACCTCCGGCGCACGGACCGGAAGGGCTTCAAGGCGGGCGCTCTCGCCGCCGGCCTGGAGCAGGCCCGGGGCGAGCTGATCGCGATCTTCGACGCCGACTTCGTGCCGCAACCGGACTTCCTCCGGCGGACGGTCCCGGCGTTCCGCGATCCGGGGCTCGGCATGGTCCAGGCGCGCTGGGACCACATGAACCGCGAGGACTCGCTCCTGACTCGCGCGCAGGCCGTGCTCCTGGACGGACACTTCCTTGTCGAGCAGGCCGCCCGGCACCGCTCCGGCTGCTTCTTCAACTTCAACGGCACCGCCGGCGTCTGGCGGCGGCAGGCGATCGAGGACGCCGGAGGCTGGCAGGCCGACACGCTGACCGAGGATCTCGACCTTTCCTACCGGGCACAGCTCGCCGGCTGGCGCTTCCTGCTGATGACCGACCTCGCGGTGCCCGCGGAGTTGCCGGCGCGGGTCAACGACTTCAAGAGCCAGCAGCACCGCTGGGCCAGGGGGTCGGCCCAGACGATGCGCAAGCTCCTCGGGTGCATCCTGCGCGGCGCGGCGAGGCCGCGGGTCAAGCTGGCGGCGGCGGCGCACCTGACCTCCGGCGTCTGCTACCCGCTGTTGGTGGTCCTCGGCCTCCTGCTCCTGCCGGCGATCCTCGAGCGGCGGGAGTCGCCGCAGCTTCTGTTCTGGATCGACGCGCCCCTCTTCCTGCTCGGCACGGCGGCGGTGGCTGGTTGCTACGCCGCCGGCCAGCGCCGGGCCGGGCGCCGCGGATCGAGGGTTTGGCTCGAGGTCCCGCTGGCGATGTCCGTCGGCATCGGTCTGTCGCTCCACAACTCGGCAGCGACGATCGCCGGTCTCCTGCGCCGCGGCGGCGTCTTCGCCCGCACGCCGAAGATCCCGGCGACCGCCCGCAACCCGCCCGCGCCCTATCGCTCGGGCGCGGTCTGGAGTCTCTGGGGCGAAGCGGCCCTGGCGCTCTACTTCTGGGTCTGCGTCGCCGCCGCGTGTCTCCACGGTCGCTGGTGGTCCCTGCCGTTTCTGTATCTGTTCGCCCAGGGGTACAGCCTGATCGCCCTCGGCGGCGCGCTGCCCCGGCCGGGGCACCGCGCCGGGAGCATTCGCGAGCTTGCACCGTAGAATCGCATCGCAGTGAGATTCGCGGCGCAGGCGCCCGGGGAGGTGGGAGCTGGGGCCGGACAGCGAGCGTGCGAGCCGCGTGCCGGCGGCGGCCCGTGGCGATGACCAGCCCCCTGACCCGTCATCCACCTCCGCCTCCGGCCATCGAGGTGGTCGTGCGGCCGGCGCGGCCCGCGGACGCGGCGTTCCTCCGCCGCTGGCGCGCGGAGCCGGCGGTGCGGCGCTACCAACCCCTGCACAACGTGTCCGTCGCCAAGCTGCGCGCGGACCTGGCGGGGCAGCGCCCGAAGGACCTGTACCGCGGCCGCGGCGACCGCTACACCTGGATGATCGAGTCCGACGGCGACCGCGCCGGCTGGATCACCCTTGCGGTCGTCAACTGGGAGCACGGCCTGGGCGAGCTCGGCTATGCCCTCTCGACGGACCACCACGGGCGGGGCACGATGACGGCGGCGCTCGGCCAGTTGCTGCCGGAACTCCTGCTGCGAACGCCGCTGGAGCGCCTCGAAGCCCGCTGCGCGATCGACAACGACGCCTCCCGCAGGGTGCTGGAGAAGCTGGGTTTCGTCTGCGAGGGCAGGCTCCGTTCGTACTTCGTGCTGCAGGGCCGCCGCACGGACCACTACCTGTACGCGCTCCTTCCGGAGGACTACATTCCGCGGACGATTCTGCGCTAGGGTTGCCGCCCATGAACGACGCCGCGCTGAAGAATCTGGAAGCAGGGATCGAACTGTTCCACGCGGAACGCACCGCAGAGGCCCGGACCGAGTTCGAGGCGGTGGTCGCCGCGGCCGCCGAGAGCCGCATCGCGAGCCGCGCCAGGGACTACCTCGCGGCGTGCGGTCGGGCCGAATCGGCGAAGGACCAGGAGGACGCCGACGCCTTCACCGAGGCCGTGATGGCGCGAAACGACGGGGACATCGAGCGCGCCCTGAAGATCTGCACCGCGGGCTCGCGCACCCGGGACGGCCGGTTCGTCTACCTGGCCTCCTGCATCCGCGCGCTGAAGGGCGAGGACGCTGCGGCTCTCGACCAGCTCGCGAAGGCGATCGAACTCGATCCCAAGAACCGCGTGCGGGCCTTCCACGACACGGACTTCGCCTCCCTCCACGAGGACGAGCGCTTCGAGAGCCTCGTCCATGACCAGACCGACTGAGTTGTCGTCCAGGGCCGCCGCGGCCGTCATCCTCGCCGCCGGGCGCGGCGAGCGGCTTCGCTCGGAACGGCCGAAGGTCCTTCACCGGGTTGGCGGCAGGCCTCTCGTCTCCTGGGTCGTCCAGGCGGCGCGCGAGGCGGGCTGCGCGCCGATCTGCGTCGTCGCCGGCAGCGGCGCGGACGAGGTGCGGGCGGCGCTCGAAGCCGAGGATCCGGCCGCGGCCGCGGGGGACGTCGTCTGGGTGGAGCAGCCGGAGCAACGCGGCGACGGCCACGCGCTGTCGATGGCTCGCGACTCGCTGCGTTCCGAGGGGATCGCTCTCGTCCTGTCCGGCGACTCGGCCCTCGTCCGGCCAACCACGCTGCGCGCCCTGCTGGACGCCGCCGGCGACGGCTGGGGCGCCCTTACGGTCGCCGACCTGCCGGCGCCGGGCAGCCTCGGCCGCGTCGTCCGCGAGGGCGGGCGGCTCCTGCGGATCGTCGAGGCGGCGGACGCGAGCGAAGAGGAGCTCGCCTTGCGCACGGTCGACGGAGGCCACTACGCGGTGCCCGTGCCGGCGATCTTCGACTGGCTCGAGACGGCCGACGCCGGCAACGCCCAGGGCGAGGTCCGTCTGGCCGATGCCGTCTCCGCCGCCGCCCGCGAGCACCCGGTGGCGGCGGTCCCGGTCGAGGACGTCTCGGAGGCACTCGGCGTCGACTCCCGCGCCGATCTGGCCGCGGTTCAGCGGGTCTTCTACCGGCGCGGCGTGGACGCCCTGCTCGATGCCGGCGTCACCGTACTCGACCCGGAGAGCGTCTGGGTCGATGCCGGCGTGGCCGTCGGCGTCGACTCCGTGTTGCACCCCAACGTCACCCTGCTCGGCGCCTCCAGCCTGGGTCGGGGCTGCACCGTCCACTCCGGCGCCTGGATCCGCGACAGCGCGCTCGCCGACGGCGTCGAGGTGCTGCCCTACTCCGTGCTCGACGGGGCGCGCGTCGCCTCGGGCTGCAGCATCGGCCCGTTCGCCCGGCTGCGGCCGGAGGCGGTGCTCGAGGACGGCGCCAGGGTGGGCAACTTCGTCGAGGTCAAGAAGGCGACGCTTGGCCCCGGGGTCAAGGCGTCCCATCTCGCCTACCTCGGCGACGCCTCGGTGGGCGCGGGCGCCAACATCGGCGCCGGGGTCATCACCTGCAACTACGACGGCAAGCGGAAGAACCGCACGGTGATCGGCGAGGGCGCGTTCGTCGGCAGCGACTGCATCCTCGTGGCGCCGGTCGAGGTCGGCGCCGGGGCGTACACGGGTGCGGGCTCGGTCATCACGAAGGACGTGCCCGAAGAGACGCTCGCCGTGGGCCGCGCGCGCCAGAAGAACATCGCGCGCAAGCCCCGGTAGCCCGGAGTCCTTCGTGCCTCGGTCTTCCGGCCCAGCCCGTCCTGGCCGGGAGTCCGCTCCGCAAGCTGCCGGCCGCGCGGACTACCGTTCCCGGCTGAACCCGGAGCAACTCGCGGCGGTCACCCACGACGGCGGCCCGCTGCTCGTCGTCGCCGGCGCCGGATCGGGCAAGACGCGGGTCATCACCTACCGGATCGCCTGGCTGATCGCCGAGCGAGGGATCGAGCCGTGGCGGATCGCGGCCGTCACCTTCACGAACAAGGCCGCCGACGAGATGCGCGGGCGGGCGCTCGACCTGGTCGGCGGCAACGCCAGCGTCTTCGTCGGCACCTTCCACCGGTTCTGCGTGCGCCTGCTGCGCCGCTTCGGCGATCGGGCGGGTCTGCGGCCGGACTTCGCCATCGTCGACGCGCCGGACCAGTTGCGGCTGATCAAGGAGTCGCTCAAGGCCGAGGACCTCGACGACCAGACCTTCCAGCCGCGCGCGGTCCAGGGGCGGATCAGCGCGGCGAAGAACCGCCTGCTCACGCCGGCCGCCTTCGAGGAGCGGGCCGAGGACTTCTTCGACCGTCACGTCGCGGCCGTGTTCCGCCGGTACCAGGCCGAACTGCGGCGCACCGGCGGCGTCGACTTCGACGACCTGATCGCGCTCGCCGTGCGCCTGCTGCGCGACGACGAGGAGGTCGGCGCGCGGGTCAGGGGCCGCTTTCGCCACCTCCTGGTCGACGAGTTCCAGGACACGAACGCGGCCCAGCTCGAACTCGTGAAGAACCTGGCGCTCCACCCGGACGGTTCCGTCTCCGGCCTGACCGCGGTCGGCGACGAGGACCAGAGCATCTACGGCTGGCGCGGCGCCGAACTGGACAACCTGCTCCGGTTCGAGAAGCACTTCCCGGGCGCCGCCGTGCGCAAGCTGGAGCGGAACTACCGCTCGACCCAGAACATCCTCGACGCGTCCGGCGCCGTCATCGCCCGCAACGAGGAACGGCGGGGCAAGACCCTGTGGACCGACAGGGGCGCCGGCGAGCCGCTGCGGCTCTACCTGGCCGGCGACCAGGAGGACGAGGCGCGCTGGGTCGCGGGGCAGTTGGCGGAGCTCCGGGCGGACGGGACCGAGTTCGGGGAGATGGCCGTGCTGGTGCGAACGAACGCGCAAACCCGGGCCATCGAGGACCAGTTGCTGCGCGGCGAGATCCCGTACTGCCTGGTTGCCGGCGTCCGGTTCTACGAGCGCGCCGAGGTCAAGGACCTGATCGCCTACCTTCGGGTCGTCGCCAACCCGCAGGACAACCTGTCGCTGCGCCGGATCCTGAACCGGCCGCGGCGGGGCATCGGCCGCAGGACCGAGCAGGTCGTGCTGGAGCGTGCGGCGGAGATGGGCAATTCCGTGTGGGACGCGATCCGACTCGACCCGTTGCAGGAACTGCCGGCGCGCAGCCTGCGGGCCGTGCGCAACTTCCGGGGCCTGATCGAGGCGCTGCGCCGGGAGGCGGAGCGCCAGCCTCTGACGGAGTTCGTGCGGGGGACCATCGTGGCGGCGGGTTTCGAGGCGCTCTACGGCGCCGGCGACGAGGAGGCGCGGGAGCGGCTCGACAACCTGAACGAGCTCGTGTCGGCGGCCCACGATTTCGAGATGCTGCACGGCCTGTTCGGCGAGCCGGCGAGGATCGCTCCGGCCGCGGACGCCGGCGCGGGAGCGGGAGCGGACGGAGCAGCGGATGGCGGCGCCGGCCGGGCACCGGCTGCCGGCGTGGCGGGGCTGTTCGACGAGGAGGCCGCGCCGGTGGTCAGTCCCCTCGTGAACTTCCTGGACTACGTGACCCTGGTGAGCGACGCGGACGGCCTGAACGCGGAACTGGGCGTGGCCCTGATGACCCTGCACAGCGCCAAGGGGCTCGAGTATCCGGCCGTCTTCGTCACCGGCCTGGAGGACGGCCTGCTGCCGCACTTCCACTCGGGCTTCGCGGCGCGGGACATCGAGGAGGAGCGGCGTCTGCTCTACGTCGGCATGACCCGGGCCGAGCGGCGGCTCTTCCTCAGTTGCTGCCACCGCAGGATGATTGCCGGCCAGTACCAGGACCAGCAGCCGTCGCCGTTTCTGATCGACGTGCCGGAGGAACTGGTCGAGACCGTCCGCAGCGAGGGACTCTACGGCGGCGCGCGCACGGCGGCGGTCCGGAGCTTCTTCGGCGGCGGAAGCGGCGCGGGCTATGGCGGCGGAAGCGGCGTGGGCTACGGTACCGGCGTCGGCGCGGGCTACGGCGTCGGCCGCGACCCGGGTTACGGCGCCGGCGGTGGCGCCGGTCGCGGTGCCGGCGGCGGGTCGTTTCGGCCGGCGCCGGCCGCGGGCGCTCGGCCGGCCCGCAGGCCCCGGAGCGAGTCCGCCGGCGTCCTGCGGCCCGGGTCGCACGTGCGCCACGCCACCCTGGGCAAGGGCGTCGTCCTGCAGCTCGACGGCGACGGCGAAGACGCGAAGCTGACCGTCTTCTTCGACAAGGCCGGGAAGCGGAAGCTGATTCGCCGCTACGCCCCGCTCGAAGTTCTGTAGCCCGCGCCGCTCTGGTGCGCCCGAAGGGATTCGAACCCCTGACCTACGGCTCCGGAGGCCGTCGCTCTATCCAGCTGAGCTACGGGCGCGCGAACGGGACGGTTTCGGACTCGAGATGGGGTGGATGAGGGGACTTGAACCCCCAACCACTTGAACCACAATCAAGCGCTCTACCGGTTGAGCTACATCCACCAGACATCTTCGAACCGAACTCTCAACGATCTGGCCTGCCTGGAGGGACTCGAACCCCCGACCCGCGGCTTAGAAGGCCGCCGCTCTATCCAGCTGAGCTACAGGCAGGCGAAAGCGACAGAGTAGCCGAGGCCTGGGCGAGCGAGCGATATCGGGGCGCCCAGATTTGAACTGGGGACCCCCTGCGCCCAAGGCAGGTGCGCTACCAGACTGCGCCACGCCCCGACAGGCAAGGGGCGGGATGATAGCACCGCGTTGCCCTGCGGCTGGCGCCTCACCTAGCCGTCGAGCTTGGCCAGGCACGCCTCCACGACCCGGCCAGCGTCGAGCCGCTCCATGCAGGCGAAGTCGCCGCGGCTGCACGTGCGTCGCCAGCACGGTTGGCAGTCCAGGCGTCGGTCGAGTTCTACCGCGGCCGACCGCGGACCGTACGGGCCGTTGCGCGCGGGATCGGTCGGCCCGAACACGGAGACGCACGGCACGTTCAGCGCCGCCGCCAGGTGCGCTGGACCGGAGTCGCAACCCAGGAACAGGGACGCGTGCCGCACCAGCGTCGCCAGTTCGCGCAGGTCGGTCGGCGGCGCGAGCAGGGCGCGACAGGCCTCCCCGGCGGCGGTCACGATCTCCTGGGCCGCCCGCCGTTCCGCGTCGCCCGCCCAGACGACTACCGCCGGCAGGCCGCGCTCGCGACCGAGGCGCCGGACAGCTTCCGCGAAGCGTCGCGGGGGCCAGAGCTTCGTCCGCCAGATCGTTCCGGGCGACACTACCGCGTAGCCCCCGGTGCTCAGGCCGCGGCGCTCGAGGAACGCGAGCGGCGCGGGTTCGGCGTACTCCGGCAGCCGCCACTCCGCTTCCGGGTGCTCGTCGACGGTCAGTCCCGAGGCACCCAGCAGCGCCAGGTTGCGGTCGACGACGTGGCTCACGGCCAGGTCGACGGCGAGGCGCCGGTTGAGGAACAGCGCGTTCAACTCGCGGCTGCCCATCGAGGGACCGCGGCGAAAACCGATCCGCTGCCGGGCGCCGCTCCACCAGGCGACGAGGCCGCTTTTGGTGAGGCCCTGGACGTCGAGCGCGGCGTCGTACCGGCAGCTTCTGAGTTCTCGGCGAAAGCGCCTGAACGCGGCGAGACGCGCGCCGACGCCACGGGCGCGGCGCGGATACAGGTGGAAGCGGTCGACGCCGGCGCACCCGCGCAGCAAGGTCGCGGCCGGCTCCTGGATGGCCCAGCCGATGAACGCCTCCGGGTGGGCGCGGCGGATCGCGGATGCCACGGGGGCTGCGTGGAGGCAGTCGCCGATCGCGGAAAGGCGCACCAGCAGGATGCGGAGCGGTCGGCCCGACTCTTGCTCGCTGGTCGCCATGCCGTCAGAGCATAAGGGCCGGCTGCCGCCGAAGGCGGGCGGGAAGCCTGCCGGCCGAGGCCGGCGCCGCGTTGCGCCTTGACATACTCCCACCGTGCCCCCCGCCCCCGACGACGCCTCGACGCCCATCCGGCCCCCGGCCTTCGACCGGACCGCCGTCCGGCTCCTGGCGGCGGCCGTCGTCGCCGGCGCGCTGACTATCCCGATCGTCATGCTCTGGCGGGAGTTCAGTTGGCTGATGGCGCTGTCGAGCGCCGCCGGCGTCGCCGTCCTCATCTTCTTCAGCGGCCGGGCCGTCCGGGTCCTGCGCTTCGAGTACCTCCGTCCGCCGTTCGAGCGCGAGGACTAGGGCCCCGAACCCAGGATGAAGGTCCGTCCCTGGCAGGTCGACTCCGCGCGCACGGAGTTCGACCATCCGTTGCTCCGGCTCGAATCCCAGGACCTGCGCGCCGGCGCCGACCGGCGCCAGGCCGTCGTCCTGCGGTCGGCGGACTGGGTCAACGTCATCCCGCTGATCGAGCCGGAGCCGGAACCGGAATCGGCGGAGAGGCCGGACGGCAAGGGCGCGACGGTCGTGTTCATCCGCCAGTGGCGCTTCGGCCGCGCCGCCGAGTCCCTGGAGATCCCCGGCGGCATCGTCGAACCGGGCGAGGAAGCGGGAGTCGCCGCGGGGCGGGAGCTCCACGAGGAGACCGGGTTCCGGGCGGGAAGGGTCGAACGGCTCGGCGAGGTCGAGCCCAACCCCGCCATCCTGGACAACGTCTGCTCGCTCTGGCTGGCCCGCGATCTGGTCCTCACCGGCGATCCGATCGGGGACGGGAGCGAAGAGCTCGAAGTTGTCCACGTGCCGTTGCGGGAGGTCCCGGAACTCATCGCCAGCGGCGAGATCGCCCACTCGCTCGTCGTCGCCGCGTTCTACTTCTTCGCCCGCCGGTACGGGTTCTCTTGAGCGGGCGCCGTCGACCGCGTCCGGTCGCCGCGCTTCGCGGCGGTCAACCGTCGCTCCGGGGCGTTTCACTCGACGCGACCGGAACGCTCATCGCCTGCCCGCGGCGCGGCGAGATCTACGCGGAAGTGCTCGCGCGCCACGGTCTCGAACTCGCGGTTGCCGACATCGAGCGCGGCTTCCTGACCGCCTGGAAGGAGTTCGAGTGCCGGTTCGCCCGCGGCGAGGACCGGTACAACAGCCATCCGGAAGGCGCGCGCGGCTTCTGGGGCGAACTCCTCGACCGGATGTGCCTGCTGCTCGAATGCGAGGCGCCCGGGCCGTTCGCCGCGGCGGAACTGTTCGCCCGCTTCGAGCGCGCCGACGCCTGGGAGCTCCGGCCCGGCTGCCGGGAGGTGCTCTCGGAGTTGCGTCGCCGGGGTCTGCGCGTCGCCGTGACCAGCAACTGGGACCGGCGCCTGCCGCGCGTGCTGGCCAACCTCGGGCTCGGCGACGACCTCGACGCCGTGGTCTGTTCCGAGGAAGTGGGATCTGCCAAGCCCGCCAAGCCGATCTTCCTGGCCGCCTGCCGGGAACTGGAACTGGCACCGGCCGCCGTTCTCCACGTCGGCGACGCCAAGATCGAGGACCGTGAAGGGGCGCTGGCCGCCGGCCTCAAGGCGCTATGGCTGAATCCGGCGGACGGCGACATCGGTTCGCTGGCGGAGGTTCTCGACTACGTGCCCCGCTAGGGCCCGGAGGGGCGTCGTGGCCGTGGAGCGAGGCGCCTCTCACGATGCCCCGCGCCGGCTCAGCACCGCCGGGATCGTCTTCAGCAGAATCACGAAGTCCAGCCGCGGCGACCAGGTATCGATGTACTCCAGGTCAAGTTCCATCCAGCGGTCGAAGTCGAGATCGTTGCGTCCGCTGATCTGCCACAGGCAGGTGATGCCCGGCTTCATCGACAGCCGCCGCCGCTGCCGCGGCGTGTAGGGCTCCTTCTCTTCGAGCGGCCTCGGACCGACCAGGCTCATCTCGCCCCGCACCACGTTCCAGAACTGCGGCAGCTCGTCCAGGCTGAACTTGCGCAGGTAGTGCCCGAGCGGCGTGATCCTCGGATCGCTTCGCACCTTGAACGCCGGGCCGCCCATCGTGTTCAGGTGTTCCAGTTCGCGCCTCCTCTGATCGGCGTCGGCGACCATCGTGCGGAGCTTGTACATCGTGAAGCGGCGGCCGTTGAGGCCGCACCGGGTCTGCCGGTAGAGCACGGAGCCGGACGAGGTCGCCTTGATCAGGAGCGCCAGCACGAGCATGACGGGCAGGCTGACGACCAGCAGGGCGGCGCCGAGGCCGAAGTCGTAAGCGCGCTTGAACAGCAGGAGCAGGACGTTCGAGGGCGCCGGCGACAGGGTGACCACCGGCCGCCCGTCCAGGTACTCCAGGTCGACCTTGCTGTGCGCCGGCGGCAGCAGGTCGAGCGCGATGCGGGTCCGGATGCCCTGTTCCTGGAGTCCGTCGATGACGTCCTTGAGCGCCGGCAACTCGCGCGGCGTGACGGTGAAGAACACGTCGTCCACCACGTGCTCCGAGACGATGCGCGACACGTCGTCCATGCCGCCGAGCACGGGGCTGGGCCCGTTCGTCCCCGCGGGGCTGTCGCCGGTGTGGACCAGGCCGATGATCCGGAGGCCCCAGTGCGGGTGATCCTCGATCGACTCGGCGAGTTGCGCCGCGGCTTCCGGCGCGCCGGCGATGAGCACCGTGCGCTGGTTCAGGCCATGCCGCCGCAGGTCGCGGGAGAGCAGGCGCAGGGCGATCTTCTCCGCCAGCAGCAGGAGGAAGGCGAGGCTGGAGAAGAGCAGCAGCCAGGTCCGGCTGAACCGGTCGTCCAGCAGCATCAGGTCGAGCCGGACGACGAAGACCGCGATCAGGAGCAGGGCGGTGGCGGCGATCGCCGTCTTGAGAATCGCGCTCGCCTCGGTCTTCAGGTCGGCCGTCCGGTGCGAGCGGTAGCGCCGGGTGACGAGGAGGGGCAGCGCCCAGGCCAGGAGGGCCACGGGCAGCAACGGCAGATGGTCGATCAGCGGATAGAGCGGCTGCTCGTACAGACCCGGCAGCAGCCAGGGGAAGACGGCGCTGCGGATCCCGTAGGCGAGGAAGAACGCGGCCGCGACCAGGCACAGGTCGAGGGTGAGGAACAGGGCCGTCTGCAGGCGAACGTGCTGCTTCAGCATGACTTGCGCGGGGCGTCCGAGTGCCGGCCGCAGTTTACATCCGGCCGGCCGCTTCGACTGCTCAGCCGACGACGGGCAGGGTGGCCTTGCCGCCCTTGCCGCCTCTGCCGGGACGCCGGCGACGGTAGTTGTCGTCCTCGTAGGCGAGGCAGCACAGCAGCCGGCCGCACTGGCCGGAGATCTTCGACGGGTTCAGGCTCAGCCCCTGGCGCTTCGCCATCTGGATCGAGATCGGCCGGAAACCCTCCAGCCAGGTCGAGCAGCAGAGCGTCCGGCCGCAGATGCCGACGCCGCCCAGCAGCCGCGCCTCGTCGCGCGGGCCCACATGCACGAGCCGCACCCGGGTCTTGAAGCGGGACTTCAGGTCGCGCAGCAACTGGCGGAAGTCGACCCGGCGCTCGGCCGTGAAGTAGAAGGTCGCCTTGCGGCCGTCCAGACTGAAGTCGACCCGCGACACCTTCATCTCCAGGCGAAGCGCGCGCGCCCGCTCCCGGCAGAACGCCTTGCCGCGCACTTCGTTCGCCAGTTGCTTCTCGCGTGCCGCGCGGTCGGCGTCGTCGGCCCGGCGGATGACGGACCGCGCGCTCGACTTCTGGCACGGCTTGAACACCGGCATGGGCGACTTCTCGACCCGCCCGAAGGCGGGGCCCGGCTTCATCGACACGATGACCTCGTCGCCGCGGGCGATCCGTTCGCCGCCGGTGCTGCAGAGCGTCAGGTTCGTCTCCTCGCCGAACCGGACGCCGACGAACGTGTCCTCCGTGGCGGTCGACTGACCGGCGAAGCTGCAGCCGCCGCAACTCATGGCGGAGGCTCCGCCCCGGCGGCCTCGCGTCTCGTTGCAGCCGACGACGCGGCGGCCTGCCGGCCGAAGCCGCCGCGATTCACTGCACGGCTCCGGCCCCGGCGGCGCCGCGATCGAGCACCCGCCGGCCGATGTCGGAGCGCATCGCCTTCGACGGCCAGCGGATGCAGGCGGCGGCGCCGTACGCGCGGTCGAGCGCCTGGGCAAGGTCGTCCCCCAGCGCGCAGACGTTGAGGACCCGTCCGCCCGTCGCGATCACCGCGCCGTTTCGCCGGCCCGTGCCCGCGTGGAACACGACGACGCCTTCTCCCGCCCGCGCGTCCTCGATCCCCTCGATCGGATCGCCCGAGGCCGCCTTCCCGGGGTAGCCTCGGTTGGCCAGCACGAGGCAGGCGGACGCGCCCGCCCGGAAGGCAAGCTCCGAGCGTCCGAAGTCGCCGCCGGCGCCGGCGAGGAACAGGTCGACCGGATCCTCGTCCAGGCGAAGCAGCAGCGCCTGGGCTTCGGGGTCGCCCAGCCGGACGTTGAACTCGAGCACCTGCGGCCCGTCGTCCGGGTGCATCATCAGGCCGGCGTAGAGGACGCCCGAGAACGGCGTGCCGTCCGCCGCCATGCCGGCCACGGTGCGCTCCATCACCTCGCCCATGATCCGGTCGACTTCGCCGTCCGAGACGATCCCGGCCGGGCTGTGGGCGCCCATGCCGCCGGTGTTGGGCCCGGAGTCGCCGTCGCCGATCCGCTTGTAGTCCTTGGACGTCGCGAGCGGCAGCACCCGCCGGCCGTCGCAGAAGCCGATGAAGGAGACCTCCTCCCCCGGCACGAAGGGCTCGATCAGGATGCGGGCGCCGGCGTCGCCGAACCGGCGCTCCACGAAGAACTCGTCCAGCGCCGCCTCCAGTTCCGAGAGCGTCGAGACGATCAGCACGCCCTTGCCCGCGGCCAGGCCGTCCGCCTTCAGCACGGCCGGCAGTCCGAAGCGTTCGGCCGCGCGCCGGGCGGCTTCGCGGTCGGCGGCGACCTCGAAGTCGCAGGTCGGCACGCCGTGCCGGTGCATGAACTCCTTGGCGAAGATCTTGGAACTCTCCAGGCGCGCGGCGGCCCGCGTGGGCCCGAAGATCGGCAGGCCGCGCTCCCGGAAGGCGTCTACCGCGCCGAGCGAGAGGGGCAGCTCGGGGCCGACGACCGTGAGATCGATCCCCCGTTCGGCGGCGAACCCGGCGAGGCCGTCGATGTCCGCCACGTCGAGCGCGACGCTCTCGCCGCATTCCTCGGTCCCCGGGCTGCCGGGCGCGCACCAGAGTTCGGTCGCGGGCGACCGTTCCCGGATGAGCCAGCAGAGGGCGTGCTCGCGGCCGCCGTTGCCGATGACCAGGACTCTCAGGGCGCGGCCTCCGCCAGGTCGCGGGCGGCCGGCGCGGCCGGCGCCGGAACCGCGGCGAGGGTGCGGATCGCCGCCTCGACCTCGTCGATCATCGCGTCGGGGGTGGAGGCCCCGGCGGTGACGCCGACCGTGCGGCAGTCCTCGAACCAGTCCCGCCGCAGGTCGTCCGCGTCGTGGACGAGGTGGCTCCTCGGTTCGGTCTCCCGGCAGATCTCCCAGAGGTGGCGCGTGTTCGCGCTGTGCCGGCCGCCGACGACGACGACGCAGTCGACCTCCGGGTCGGCCGCCAGGGCGCGCGCCGCGTCCTGGTTCTCCTTCGTCGCGTAGCAGATCGTGTCGGCGCGCTCGGCGTCCCCGGCGCGCGCCTCGATCGCTCGCGCGACCTGCTCGTACTCCTCGCTGTTCAGGGTCGTCTGGTAGAAGATCGTGACCTTCGGGTGGCGCTCGAAGTCGATCCTGGCGGCGTCGGCCGGCGTCAGCACGACGTCGTAGGCGTCGGGATCGAGATCCCGCGTGTAGCCGACGACTTCCCGGTGCTGCGAGTCGCCGATGAACACGAGGTGGCGGCCCGCCTCAAGCGCCTGCCGGGCCTCTTCGTGGACGTCGTAGACGAAGGGGCAGGTCGTGTCGACGACGAGGAGGCCGCGTTCCAGGGCCCGCCGGTGGAAGGAGGGCGGGACGCCGTGCGCCGAGAAGACGATCGTCCCGTTCTCGACGTCGTCGAGCGCGCCGGCCGTGTCGAAGCCGAGCTGCACGAGGTCCGAGACGACGCGCTCGTTGTGGACCAGTTGGCCGAGGATTTGGCCGCGCCGACCGTCCGCAGCCAGCTTGCGCACTGTGCGGTCGGCAATCCGCACCCCGGCGCAGAATCCGTACTTCTCGGCGCGCCTGAGGGCCGGAGGCCCCATCATTCCGTCGTTTCCAACTGGCTCTCCCGCCGGCCGCCGGGCCGGCGAAGCGCGATCCTAGCAGGGCCAACGCCGGTACACCGGGTGCGCCGTTGACGCCGGTACGCACCGGGTGCGGCGTTGACGGAGTCACACACTGGGTGCGTCGCCGCTGGGGATGGTCGTCCAGAGAGCCGCTCGTGGTAGTGTGCGCGAGGTGGGCAAACTAGTCGCACTTGCGATCCCCAAAGCGAAGCTGCCTCGCAGCTACCCAAACTGGTCGGTGGTGGATGGTCGGCGTCTACGCACAGATTGGATCCGCGTCGGTGACGACCTTCACAACGCCTTGAGACGGGAGAAAGAGCGGCAGGATGGCGGGCAAGGGAAGCGGAAGACGGCAGCACCGGCAGCAACAGCAGGGTCATCAGCAAGTTAGCGTCTACGAGGAACAGCAGGTTGTCGTTTGGGGCCCGCTTCCGGCTCCCGAGGACTTGGCCGCGTATGAAGCGGCACAACCTGGCACCGGCAAGCGCATCATGGAGTCGGCGGATAAGGAGGCGTGGCATCGTCGTCTGCGCCAGTTGCTCCTCGTCATCGCCATTCTGCTCGCAGTATCCGGCGGCGTCACGATTGGCGCCCTTCTGCTTTGGCGCAGCGAGCCCCTGGGGGCCGGCATCGCCCTTGCCTCGGGAACGCTCGTCGCCTACGCGCTCAGGAAGCAGGTGGTCTAGTTCAGTTCGTTCCGCGGTACTGCTGTCCCTCGCTGCCGCTCGGTTACCTTTTCCTCTAGAGCGTAATCCAATCCTGAAATGAGCCTGAACGGGACCGTCGTTGGGAAGCGATCCGGTTCGGTTCCGGGAGAGTTCAGGAGCGGCAGACGGAGCGCTAGCGGAGTCTGCCGCCTAAGGGTACGCCCGCGTGGCGGGCGGCGGTGGCCGGCAGCCGTGCCGGCGGTCGGTGTTGCGGTTTGCATCGCGGTCAGGCGGTGCGGCGCCGAAGAGGATCGGCCTCTCGCTTGATGAGGTCGAAGAGTCGATCGCGGGCGTTGTTGAGAGCGATGGCTGCATCGAGGTCGCTTACGGCCTTGGCCCCTCGCTCGAGCGCGGCGATGGTGATGTCGGGCTTCAGGTACTGCTCGGCGCCCGGCAGGGACTTGAGCTTCTCGAACGGCGTCATGGTGTCCTGGTAGCGGTAGCGCCGGGTCGCCTTCCCCTTCGGATCGACGACTTCGGTGGGAAACAGGCACGGGCGGTGGAGGTTGAGGTAGGGCGTGAGGACGTCTCGGGAGAAGACGTTGACCTCGCGGTCGAACAGCTTCGGGATGTGGCCGTAGCCGAAGCAGCGCCGGATCACGTTGCCGTTCTTGGACTCGACCAGCGCGTTGTCGTTGCTGCGCCGCGGCCGCGACTTGGTGAACTCCGGGATGTGCAGGCTGTTCAGCATCTCCGCCACTCGGTGGTTGATGTACTCCGAGCCGTTGTCGGCGTGGAAGCCCAACACCTTGAAGGGACAGGACTCGATCAGCTCCCGCAACACCTTGAGCAGGCAGTTCTGCGAGATCGCCCGCACCGTGCCGACGTGCTCCCACTGGGTCACCTCGTCCACCAGATTGACGTGGAAGACGCCCTTCTCGCCGTCCTTCTCCCCCTGGTCCACCGTGTCCACTCGCAGGAAGCCCGGACGCCCCTTGGGCCGGGGCTTGCGCCGTTCCGCGATCCCGACCTTCCGCGCCTTCGTCTTCCGGCGGTGCGTGCGGCGCCGCGTGTAGGTCTTCGACTTGCGCAGGTTGTAGAAGTGACCGTTGGAGATCGAGGCCAGCCGCTCGAAGCGCTCGTCGCCGTACTCCTCGTACATCCGCCGCATCACCGCCCGCGTGGCGTGCCCGCACCTCTGCTCCAGCACAGCGTCGACCTCGGCCAGAAGGCCCTTGTCCGCCTTGGTGAACCGCGCCTTGAACGCGTTCTTCGGCGGGCCGCGGCGATCCACGATTCGGCCCGTCTCCAGGTACTGCCGGATCAGCCGCTGAACCTGGGCTCTCGACAGTCCCGTGACCTTCGCCAGATAGGCCCGCACCGTGCCCTTGTCCCGCCGACCGAGCGACGAGTAGCGGAACCGGCCGAGCGTACGCCGGCAGAATGCGTAGGCCGACGAACGATCCGTGTGCCGAAAGCTCGCCTCTCCGCTCGAGGACAGGAACTCCCGGATCTGGTCCAAGGTCTGAAGACGGTGGGTATGTAGCGACACGATCATCCTCCGATGATCTCCCGTCGCCGAACTTCAGGCTCATTTCCCGTTGGATTGCGGCACCCCTTTCAGGCTCACCTTCCAGTGGACAGCTCTTCTAGGCGCCTCAGCCTCCTGCCGCTGCTACACTGCCCAATGGCGGGTCGCTCGCAATGAAGATCTCGACCAAGGGCGAATACGGCATCCGCGCCATGCTGTACGTCGCGATGCACACGGACAAGGGTCCGGTGCCGAGCCACGAGATCGCCGTGAACCAGGGGATCCCGGAGCCCTACCTGCGCCAGATCCTGGCGGCCCTCGCCCGGGATCGACTGATCCGCTCGAACCGCGGTCCCCAGGGCGGCCACCTGCTGGGCCGGCCGGCCGAGCGCATCTCGATGCACGACATCCTGGTCGCTCTCGAAGGGCACACGACCTCGATCGACCACATCCTCGCCCAGCCCTGCACGATCGGCGTCGGGCCGAAGCACTGCGCGATCCGCGAGGTGTTCCTGAGCGTCAAGGAGGCGGTCGAGAACATCCTCTGCAACTACAGCCTGGCCGACCTGGCCGAACGGCAGCAGGAAGTCTGCGAGTGCAAGATCGAGATTCCGCACGACCTGCCGCCGGAGCGCGTTGCCGCTTCGCCCGGCCGGCCGCTGCACGTCATCGCCGACTGAACGCCGGGGTTCGTCCGTTGCCGACCGGTCGCCGCGTCTCGCGGTCCGCGCTCGTCTGTCTCGGCCTTCTCGTCCTCGCCTCCGGCTGGGCCTGCGAGCGCGCCGCGGTCCCGCCGCCGCTCGACGAGAACGACCTGGAGACCGTGGCCGTGGAGCAGCCGGCGGATTCCATCTTCACGCCGGACGAGGACGTCCGGGAGCGGCGGGCGCCGGAGGCGGCGCTGCGCGGCCGCATCCCCGGCGCGTTCCCGGACAGCTTCCCGGTGCCGGACGGTTCCACGGTGGTCGACTTCGGCGACGTGGCGGCGGCGGAGGGCGAGCCGGTGGCCGAGTACGTCGGCCTGCTCCTGCCGCTGGGCGCTCCCGCCGCGCGCGAGTGGCTGCTGCGAGAGGCGCAGGCGGCGGGCTGGCGGGCCACGCTCGGCGAGTCAATGACCTTTCGCCGCGGCGAGGAGTGGGTCGAGATTTCGATCAGTCCGGGGGCGACGCCGGGAAACTCGGCGGCGCGGTTCGAGTACGCGAAGCCCTAGCTAGGCGGCGGCGCCGGCCCGACGGCCGGCGCGGTTTCCTGGCCGCCTTCGGCTGCAGCCGGCGGGGACGCCGGCGCACCCGGTGCGCAACGCCGTCACCGCCGCGCCCCCGACGCTTCCGCCAACCGCCAAAACAGCCGCTCGTACTCGTCCGCCACGCGGTCCCAGTCGTACTCCGAAGCCGCCCGCCGCGCCGCCCGCTCGCCGCGCTCGCGCGCCCGCGCCGGGTCGGCCCGCGCGAACTCGAAGGCGCCGACCAGCGACTCTTCGTCCTCCACGTCGAAGTAGACGCCGGCGTCGCCGGCCGTCTCGCGGTTGGCCGGCTCGTCGTTGACCAGTACGCAGTTGCCGTAGCCCATCGCCTCGACCAGGGCCGGATGCGTGCCGCCGACCTCCGTGGCGTGCACCGTCGCCAGCGCCGACGACAGCAGGCCGCGGTAGCCCTCGCCGAAGACCGTGCCCGGGAACCGCACCCGCGGGTCGGCGCCGCGTTTCATCGCGGCGATGAAGTCGCTCGCGTAGGGCGCGTCGCCGACCATGACCAGCGGCAGGTCGCCGCCGACCCGCCGGTAGGCCGCGACCACCCGGTGCGGGTTGTTCTCCGGCTCGAACCGGCTGACGTAGAGGAAGTAGCGCCGCGCTTCCAGGCCCAGCTCTCCCAGGATCGGATGGTCGGGGAGGGGCGCGGGCTCGACCCCGTAGCGGATCATCGTCGAGTCGCGCCCGTAGCGGTCGCGGTAGTGGGCGGCGATCGTGTCCGCGTCCGTCACCGTCACGCCGGGCAGCAGGCAGGCCAGCCGCTCGGAGGCCGCGTAGACCAGGCGCCCCGGCCAGCCCCACTTGGCCCGCCGCTTCTCGATGCCGTCGACGTGCAGGGCGGTGCGGATGCGCCGCGGCCACAGCAGCGGCAGGAAGACCGCGTTGGCGCCGTTGACCACCAGGGCGGCCCGCGAGCCGCGCGCGCACAGCGTCGCGTGGAGGCAGGAGAGCAGCGTGTGAACCGGTGTGTCGCCGTACTTCGTCCTGAGCGTGGGCAGGACGACGAGCTCGACTCCGCGGTGCGAGCGCAGGCGCCGGTCCACGTAGTGGGACCGGCAGTAGACCGTCACCCGCCAGCCGCGGTCGGCCAGCCGGGGGGCCAGCGCCTCGATCATCGTCTCGTAGCCGCTGTAGTTGGCGGGAATGCCGCGGCTTCCGAGCACGAGGATGCGCGGCCGCTCCGGGTCGGCGGGCAGGGAGGCGCGCCCGAACCAGCGGGCCGTCGCGCGGGCGGGGACGAGCCGGCGGGACCGGATGACGTCGCGCCGTTCGCGCAGCCGGCGGCGATGGCGCCAAAGCCATCCGTAAGCGGCCAGCGACGACCGTTCGCGCAGGAGGACGTAGGCGAGGATGCCGAGTTCCCGCACGGCGGCCGACAGGAAGGTGCGCGGCAGGTCGGCGAGGGTGCGGTGGTAGTACTGCAGCAGGTAGCGGTTCTTGAGGGAGTGGAAGTTGACCGTCGGCGGCATCCGCCGCCGCCGCCGCGCGAGGTTGACGCGGCGGTGCGCCGCGCGGGCGCGGGGTTCGTAGAGAACCTGCCAGCCGCGTTCCTGCAGGCGGAAGCAGAGCTCGGCGTCTTCCCGGTAGGAGTGGAAGTCGTCGTCGAGGACGCGGCCGTCGATGGCGACGTCGCGAAGCGCGGCGCTCAGGAACAGGGTCGCGGCGCCGGTGCCGCCGAACACGCGCTCGGTCGTGGCGTACTGGCCGTGGTCGGCCTGGTCGCCTCCGCGGTCGACGTGGCGCCAGCTTCGGGTCAGCGCCATGCCGCAGGCGTCGAGCGTCGGCCAGCCGCTGCGCCGGCCTTCTGGCGAGCTTGCGGCCCGGCTGTCGGTGCGCCGGCAATCCGCCGAACGCGGGCTCTCTCCGGTACGCGCCCGCAACAGCCGCCCCGTTGCCGCGCCGACCGGCCTCTCGGTGCTCGTGAACCGGCGCGCGCTCTCGATCAACCGCACCGCGTAGTCGGCCGCCGGCCAGGCGTCGGCGTTCAGGCTCAGCACCCACTCGGGGCAGGGGTCGCTGCCGAAGGCGCACTCGAGCGCGCGGTTCAGGCCGCCGGCGAAGCCGGTGTTCTCGTCGAGAGCGATGACCTCCACCGGGAAGCCGGCTGCGCCGGCGTGCTCGAGCAGCAGTTCCCGGGTGCCGTCCGCGCTCGCGTTGTCGACCGCGATCAGGCGGAACGCCGGCCCTTCGAGTCCGGCGAGCGCCTCGAAGAACCGCGGCAGGTTCTTCGCGTCGTTCCAGGTGACCGTGCAGATCGCGAGCTCCGCACCCAGTGTGCGACGCTCTTCCGCTTCGTTCTTCCGCGAACTCACCGCCCCCTCCAGCCCGCCACCGTCGCCACCGCAAGCCGCCACAGCCCACGGAACGCCTCGCCGCGACCCCGAGCCCGCCGCGGACACCGAAGCGGCAACGCCACGATGCGGAGCAACGCCGCCGCCGCGAGCACCGCGCGCAGCAGCAGCGCCGCGGCGGCGCCGTGGTGCTTGCGGGCGTAGCGATCCAGGTTGCGGTAGTACGCGGCCAGGAACCCGCCGTAGCCCAGCCGCGGCACCGAGGCGCCGAGCCCGTGTACGAAGACGGCCTCCGGCCAGTACAGCACCTGTTCCCCCCGGTCGGCGAGGCGACGCGCCAGGTCGACGTCCTCGAACCAGGCGGGCCAGAAGCGTTCGTCCATGCCGCCCGCATTCTCGAACGCGGCGCGTCGCAGCAGCAGCGCGCAGGCCGCCGGCTGTTCGACCGGCGCGCCGGGCGCCGGCTCCGGTTCCGGCTTGGGTTCGACGAAGCAGCAGTAACCGATCAACGACCGCAGGGTCGGCAGCCGGCGAAGCTGCCAGGCGGCCTGGGCCGCGCCGTCCGCGCCGAGCAGACGGGGCGCAAGGCCGGCGGCGCCGGGCCGTTGTTCCATGCCCTGGACCAGCGCTTCGAGGGCGCCCGGCAGGGGAAGGGCGTCCGTGTTCAGGATGAGGAGCAGGTCGCCGCGGGCTTGGGCCGCGCCGCGGTTGACCGCCGCGGCGAATCCGAGGTTGCGGCCGGGCGCCAGCACGTGGATGTTCGGCGGCTCCGCCGCTTGTCCGTTCATGTTCGGGCGGCTGGCCGCCAGGTCGCTCAGGTCGCCGTCCGAGCCGTTGTCGACGACGATCAGCTCGAAGCGCGCGTTGGCGGGCCAGTCCCGCACGAGGGCCGCGAGGTTCTCCTCGTCATGCCAATGCGGCGCCACTGCGCTGAGGACCACTGAGTCAGCGTCGGTCTCAAGAAGAGGTTGCAGACTGCCGCCTTCGGCGGCAGCCGGCGGGGACGCCGGCGCACCCAGTGAGGGTCGGCCGAGGTGGGCGAACCGGGGCAGCAGTCGCGCTGCCCGGCCCCAGGCGTGCAGGAGATCGACGATGCCCGGTGGCGTCAGGTCGCCGGGCCGCGGTGCGGTCTTCGGTCGCCTCAGCGCGTCGGCAACGTCCCGTGCTCCCGGTCGCCTCAGCGCGTCAGCGGCATCCCGCCCGAGCAGAACGGGCAGGCGTGGCCAGAAACCGCGGCCGAGGCGCCGGGCGAGGACGAGCAGTCGATTCGCGTAGACGAGCCGCGTCCTGCGCCGGGCGGCTCTTGGACTCCGGCTGGACAGCGCTCCGGCGTGTTCCGCGCGGGCGGCCGGGACCAGCAGAACCCGGTAGCCGGCCGCGTACAGGCGGTCGGCGAGTTCGACGTCTTCGTAGTAGCTGTCGAGCCGCTCGTCGAACGGCCGAAGCGGGTTGTCGGCGCCGCTTACGCCGCTGACCTGGGCAAGCGCGTCGCGGCGGTAGATCGCCGCCGTCGCCGACACGCCGTACACCTCTTTTCCCACATCGTCACACGCCGGGTGCGGCGACTCCTCCCGCACCCAGTGTGTGGCCCATTCGTCCAACGGTTCTCCGTGCCCGAGTTGAACCGCTTGCCAGCGCCGGTTCCATGCCAGCCCGGTGCCGTCGACCCGCGCATCTGTGCCGTCGCCGCCACCCTCGTCGGCGCTACCGTTGCCGCCCTCGCGGCCGGGCATCACGTTGATCCCCTGCACTGCGGCCACCCGCCGGCCGCCGTTTCCCGCAGCCGCCAGGAGCCGCCGCGTCCAAACAGGTTCCAGCACCACGTCGTCGTTCACCAGGGCGATCCAGTCCCCGCCGCTGGCCGCGATGCCCTCGTTGGCGGCGCGGGCGAATCCGACGGGCCGCGGCAGCTCGACGATCCGCGGCGGTCCCCCGACCGCCCCCGGCCGCTTCGACTCCAGCCCCCGGCACAGCTCGCGCACCTCCGCCGGCCCGTCCGCGAGCACCTCCGCAGGCGCGCCGACCATCCCCTCCGCGTGCCCGCCGGACGGCGCCTGCCACACGAGGACCAGTTCGCACGGCATCCCTACCTCCGCGGCGTCCCGGTAGATCGACGTCAGGCACTTCGCCAGGTGCTCCGAGACGCCGATCGTCGGCACGACGTACGACAGCGAGGGCGTCGCCCCTTCCCTGGACGGCCCGGTCAAGCGTCGGGTCTGCCGAGTTGAAGGGCGAAGAACAGCGTTACCTCCACCTGCTCCGGCAACCCGGGGTCACGCACCACGACCAGGTCGCCCCGCCCGCAGAATGGCGCCAGGCCCACCTCCGTCCGGTAGCGGGCGCCGAAGAACGGTCCGTCGTCGCCGGCGGCGACCCAGTGCAGCCAGGGCCGCCGGCCGGCCAGGTCGCCGCTCCGGCGCGCGGCCCACTCGCCAGTGTGCTCGCCATACCGGAGGGCGGCGGCTTCCGGCCCGCCCGCGCCGCCCGCGTCCGCACGTGCCTCGGGCCGGCCGGCGGCGCCCGCGCTCGCACCGCCGCCCACGCCTGCGCCGACGCCAACCCACGCCACCGCCTGCCCAGCCGCGAGCCCACCGCCGTTGGCCACCGCCGTGTCCAGCACCAGCGTCCCGCAACCGCCACCCGGCGCCCTCCACCGGGGGTTCTCCGCAGTCAGCACCACCCGCGGCGAATCGAGCAGCGTCCGGCGCGGCTGGAACGCATGCCACCCGCCGAGCGCCGCCGTCGTCAGCAGGACGGCGGCCAACGCCAGCACGAGCACCCGCGGCGCCGGCGTCCTCCGCACCAGCGCCGCCGATCCGTGAGCCAGCACCAGAACGCCGCCCAGCGCGAACCAGTGCTCCAGCCCGCCGCCGACACCGAACGCCCGCAGCCGGTCCTCCAGATGCGCCGCCTGCAGCCACGGGTACGTCGCCGACAGCGTCGCGAACGCAAGCAGCCCCCCCTGCAGGCAGTAGCCGAACACGGCCGCGTCGCCGCGGAGCGCCAGGCCGCGCCAGAGCCCGACCGCCGTCGGCGGACCGCCGCCCGGCATCCCGTCCTCCTCCTTCGCGGAGAGCACCGTCCACAGCGCGATTCCCGCAAGCAGCGCCTGCTGCGGCGGCAGGAACCGCAACCCGCCGAGGGTCAGCAGCACCGCCGCCGCCACTGTGTGCAGCCCTCCCCGTCCGATCAGGCTGGGCGCCGCGATGAGCGCCAGCGGCAGACCGGCCAGCACCTCCGGCCAGGGCGCGCCCGCCTCCAGCGGCCGCCACAACGTCAACGCTCCGGCCGCCACGAGGACGATGGCGAACGCGAACCGCCGCCAGACGACCGCCGCCGCCATCGCGGCCAACAGCACACCGAACGCCGGCTCGCGCACGAGCACGAAGCCCAGCACGGCGGCGAGCACCGCACCCGCGGCGCCCGCCCCCAGCGGCCACCGCTGTTCCAGCGCTCGCGCCACCGCATCGGCGCAGGCTGCCGCCGCCAGCACCAGGACCACGTTCGAGCGGACGCCGCCAGCGGCCAGAAGCAACGCCGCCGTCCCGGCAAGCGCCGGCGCGCCGAACCGCGCGAACAGCACCAGCACGACCGCCGCCGCCGCGGCCGGCACCGCCGCCAGGACCACCATCAGCCTCAGCGCCGAACCGTCGAGCAACTCCCCCTGCCGCAGCAGCAGGTTGAGCCCCACCAGCGCCGCCGCCAGCAACGCGCCCAGCCGCGGCAGCCGCGCCGGGTCCAGCGAGCCGGCCGCCGCGAGCAGCTCGGCACGCCTGGCGATCATGCTGTCCACCAGCAACGCCGCCGGGCCGAGGCACAGCAGCGCCCCCATCGCCGCGCCGCGCGCCGGACCGCCCGGCGGGATGGCCGCGAAGGCGACGACCGCCAGCACCGGCAGCGCCAGCGCCGCCGGGCCGAACGGCCGCCGCGCCACGCCGGCCGCCGCCAGCAGCGCCGTCGTCGCCGCCAGGGCCAGGTAGCGTCCCTCGGCCGCCGCTTGGGCGTCGCGTTCCACGCCGGCCAGGGCGGACATGGCGAACCCCGCGAGCAGCGCCGGCAGGGCCGCGGCCCACGGCGGCGCCGCGGGCTCGGCGGTGGTCGAGGCGGGCTCGGCTTCGGTCATCTGTCGGCGATCCTTGCCCTCGCGGGCGAACGTTGGAAGACTGCCACGGCCATGTTGCCCCGAGAACTGCTCAGAAGCGAACCCGAGCGCGTTGCCGCGGCGGTCGAAGCGCGAGGCGTCGACCCCGCGCTGGTCGACCGGTGGGCGGCCTGCGACCGCCGCCGCCGCGAGGCGCTCGCCGAACTCGAGGCTCTCCGGCACCGCCGGCGGCTGGCCGGCCGGGAGATCGGCAGGCTGAAGGCTCAGGGCGAGGCGAAGAAGGAAGAGGCCGAGCGCCTGATCCGGGAGATGACCGGGCTCAAGGGCCGCATCGACGCCCTCGAGGAAGCCGTCGAGAAGGCCGAAGCGGAACTGACGGAGACCGAGCTCCAGGTGCCGAACGTCGCCCACGAATCGGTGCCAGTCGGCGCCGACGAGTCGGCCAACCGGGTGGAGCGGCTCGTCGGGGAACCGCCCCGGTTCGACTTCGAGCCGAAGAACCACTGGGACATCGGCCCCGAACTCGGGATTCTCGACTTCGAGCGCGGCGCCAAGCTGGCCGGCGCCCGCTTCGTGACGTACTTCGGCTGGGGCGCGCGCCTGGAGCGGGCGCTCGCCGCCTTCATGCTCGACCTGCACACCGAGGAGCACGGCTACACGGAGGTGCTGCCGCCGTTCCTCGTGAAGCGGGAGTGCCTCTTCGGCAGCGGTCAACTCCCGAAGTTCGAGGAAGAGGTGTTCCACGTTCAGCCCGGCGCGCGCTACCTGATCCCCACCAGCGAGGTGCCCCTGGTCAACCTCCATGCCGACGAAGTCCTCGACGAGGAGCAGTTGCCGCTTCGGTACGCCGCGTTCACGCCCTGCTTCCGGGCGGAGGCCGGGTCCTACGGCCGCGACGTCCGCGGGCTCATCCGCCAGCACCAGTTCCAGAAGGTGGAGCTCGTGCAGGTGACGACGCCCGAGGACAGCCACGAGGCGCTGGAGCGCCTGACGGCCCACGCCGAAAAGGTGCTGCAGCGGCTGGAACTGCCCTACCGGGTCGTCACTCTCTGCACCGGCGACATGGGCTTCGCCATGACGAAGACCTACGACCTGGAAGTCTGGCTGCCGGGGCAGGCGACGTACCGGGAGATCTCCTCCTGCAGCAACGCGGGAGCGTTCCAGGCGCGGCGGGTGCGTACCCGTTACCGGCCGAGGGGCGGCGGCGGCCCGCGCCACGTCCACACCCTGAACGGCTCCGGCCTGGCCGTCGGCAGGACGCTCATCGCGCTGCTGGAGAACGGCCAGACGGCGTCCGGCGCCGTGCGCATCCCCGAGGCGCTCCGCCCCTACGTGGGCGGCGCCACCGAGATCGTGTCAGGCTAGCGGTTTCGCCGGCCCTCCGGAGGGGTGGCTGAGTGGTCGAAAGCACCGGTCTTGAAAACCGGCGTGGGTTCACCGCCTACCGTGGGTTCGAATCCCACCCCCTCCGCCACGGGGTCCAGCGGCGACCGTTGAGCACCGGTCTTGGCGTGTTCCCGCGTCGGCGTGGGTTCTTCGCCCACCGTGGGTTCGAATCCCACCCCCTCCGCCACGGGGTCCAGCGGCGACCGTTGAGCACCGGTCTTGGCGTGTTCCCGGGTCGGCGTGGGTTCACCGCCCACCGTGGGTTCGAATCCCACCCCCTCCGCCACGGGGTCCAGCGGCGACCGTTGAGCACCGGTCTTGGCGTGTTCCCGGGTCGGCGTGGGTTCTTCGCCCACCGTGGGTTCGAATCCCACCCCCTCCGCCACAGTGGCCGGCGGCCTTCTCATCTTGGCTGCGTGGCTCCGCGGCGCCGCCCGTGGGCGGGTCAGAAGGCCCGCGCACCCAGCCGAGGGTCTCCAGCATCCTGGAGGAGTGGTGAGCGATGAAGATCAAGGCGTTACAGTACGATGCACTACTACGAGGAGCCGCCGTGCCCCAGACTCCGACCGATGCTTGGCAGGCCGAGGTTCGCGCCGAACTCGCCAACCTCGAGGAGATCGCCCTGGCGACGAAGCCGGAACCCGGCGATCTCCCGAACCTGCGCGGCGTGGACGTCTACGGGATCTCCAAGCCGCTGTACCAGGCGATCGGCGGCGACCATCTGATCTACCTCGACTTCAAGCAGCGGTACGACCTGGACCGGCGTCTGCTTGAGGCGGAAGCAGTGGGGCGGTCGGAGGTCGTGGCGGGCCTGCGGAAGTGCCGGCAGCGGGCCGGCGTCCTGGTGGCCGACGTGTCCGGGCACAAGATGACGGACGCCCTGGTCGCGGCCATGCTCCACCAGGCCTTCCTCCTCGGTGCGTACTACGAGCTGGACCGCTTCGGCGAGATCACGACGAAGCTCTTCGAGCACATCAATCAGCGTTTCTACAAGTCGACCACGCTGAACAAGTACCTGACCATGCTCTACGGCGAGGTCTCGGAGCAGGGGAAGTTCCGGTTCGTTTCGGCGGGGCACCCGGCGCCGCTCCTGTTCGCGGGGCGTCCCGGCCGCATCGAGCATCTGCCCGAAGAGCAGATGGTGCGGTTCCCGCCGGTGGGCATGTTCGCCTCGAACGCCGACGCGGACGAGCGGGTCGACCCCGGGCCGCTCGGCTACAAGCGCCCTTACGAGGTCAACGAGGTGGAACTGCTGGAGGCCGGCGACCTGCTGCTGCTGTACACCGACGGCTTCGCCGAGCACGGCGAGGAGCGGTACCTCGAAGAGCGCGTCGAGGGGTTGCTGGAAGCGGTCCGCGGCGAGACGGCGAAGGAGATCTGCGAGCGGCTCTGGGCGGACCTGGAGGAGTTTGCGGCGCCGGAGGACGATGTGACGCTTGTGGTGGTGAAGAAGACGGAGTAGGGGGGGCAGGGACAAGGAGAGGCCTTTCGGCTCGGAGGACGCTGCCGTTCTGCTACCGTAACTGCCAGATCGGCAGCAGAAATGGCATCTCTAGCGCGATTCTTCCAGCCTCCCGAGGCGAGCCACTTCCTGTTCGGCCCCAGAGGGACCGGCAAGTCGACGTTCCTGCGAGAGACGTTCGAAGACGCCCTCTGGCTCGACCTGCTGCGGCCGGAGGTGGAGCAGCGGTTCGCCGCCCGGCCGGACCGGCTCCGCGAGCTCGTCGACGGCGAGCCGGATGCCGAAGTCGTCGTCATCGACGAGGTGCAGAAGGTCCCGGCGCTGCTCGACGTCGTTCACCACCTGATCGAACGGCGCGGCCGGCGCGCCGCTCCGCGGTTCGTGCTGACGGGTTCCTCGGCCCGCAAGCTGAGGAGCGCCGGCGTCAATCTGCTGGCGGGCCGGCTGCTGCTCACGCGGTTGCATCCGTTCATGGCGGCGGAGTTGCCCTCGTTCGACCTCGCGCTCGCCCTTCGCCGCGGCCTGTTGCCGGTCGTGTGGGACGCGGACACGCCGGACGCGACGCTGGCGTCCTACGTGGCACTGTACGTGCGGGAGGAGGTTCAGACCGAGGGCCTGGTTCGCCGGCTGGACGACTTCGCACGCTTCGTCGAAGTGGTCTCGTTCTCCCACGGCTCGGTGTTGAACGTCTCCGAAGTGGCCCGGGAAGTCCACGCGAGCCGAAAGACGGTCGAGTCCTACATCGGGATCCTCGAGGACCTCTACCTGGCCTTCCGGCTCCCGGTGTTCAGGAGGCGGCAGAAACGCCAGTTGACGGCCCATCCGAAGTTCTACTGGTTCGATGCCGGCGTCTTCCGGTCGGTTCGTCCGGCCGGTCCGCTCGACCGCCCGGAGGAGATCGAGGGAGGCGCCCTCGAAGGGTTGGTTGCCCAGCACCTGCGCGCATGGATCGACTACTCCGGCTCGAACGCCAGCCTTTCCTTCTGGCGCACGAAGTCGGGTAACGAGGTGGACTTCGTCGTGTACGGGGAGGAAGGCCTGTGGGCCTTCGAGGTGCAGAACAGCACCACCGTGCGCGGGCGCGACCTACGGGGGCTGCGCGCTTTCCTCGAGGACTACCCGGAGGCTCGGGCGCGCCTGCTGTACCGGGGCGAAGAGCGCCTCGGCATCGACGGCATCCGCTGCGAGCCGTGTGAGGCGTACCTGGCGGCGATCAGCCCGGGGCGGCCGCTTGGCTGATCCACACCGGATGCACCGGGGTGCCATCCCGCGGCCATGGGAGCGCGTGGAGGCCCAGGTCGAAGGGCTGCAACGAGTCCTGGGCGACGTGGAGCGGCAGTCTCAACTCACCAGCCAGCGCGGATGCCGTCATCGTCTTGCATCTCCCGCGGTCGTCTCTTCCTCTTCCGCCGTCTCAACCGGCGCCAGCTTCAGCAGCGCACCGTCCGTCTCGTCGGTGATCACGTAGATCAGGTCGTCGGGGCCCTGGCGAACGTCGCGGATGCGCTTGCCGATTTCCTTCAACAGCCACTCGCGGCCAAGTTCCTCGCCGGCCTCGCTGAAGATGAGCCGTTCGAGGTGCCCGGTGTTCGGCATCCGGCCCGTCATCAGCGCGCCGGCGAACAGGTTGCCCTTCCACTCGGGGAAGGCGTCGCCGGTGTAGAACATGAGCCCCGAGGCGCGATCGAGGGCAGCCAGAAGATCGCCGGCTCCTCCATGCCCTCGGCCCAGAAGCGCTCGGAGATGCGCACGCCGTTGTAGTGGCGGCCGTAGGAGACCACCGGCCAGCCGTAGTTCTTGCCGGCTTCGATGGCGTTCAACTCGTCGCCGCCCTGCGGGGCGTGCTCGGTGGTCCAGGGCTGGTTGGTTTCGGGGTGGAGAGCCAGGCCCATCTGATTGCGGTGGCCCATCGAGTAGATCTCGGGCTTGTGCCCCTCCTTGCCGACGAAGGGGTTGTCGTCGGGCACGCTGCCGTCGAGGCGGAGGCGCAGCGTCTTGCCGGCGTGGCTGTTCGGGTCCTGGGCCAGCTTGGCGTGGCCGAAGAAGCTCTGGGTGCCGTCGACGAGGTCGGCGCCGAAGGCTCCGCCCATCGTCATGTACATGATGTCCTCGCCGGGCACGAAAGCGAGCCGCGCGGCGGCGATCGAGCCGCCCCAGGGCTCGGCGACGAACACGTCCTCGAGGTCGACGAGGGACATCCCGTCGAGCTTGCCGCGGACCAGGGCGACGGTGCCCTCGCGGCCCGAAACCTGCCTCGTGTAGGTGAGGTAGACGTAGCCGTTGTCGGCGAAGTGCGGGTGGATGGCGACTTCCATCATGCCGGCGAGGCTGCGGGCGAGCACGTCGTCGGGAACGCCGGCGATGGGTTCGTCCACGAGCACGCCGTCCCGGACCAGGCGGAGCGCGCCCCGGCGCTCGGTGATCAGCATGTCGCCCCTGGGCAGGAACGCGAGGGACCACGGGCGGTTGATGCCGCGCGCGACGACGGAGACCTCCACCTCGGGGATCAGGTGGGTGTTCATGATCCACGGCTCGTCGGGCAGTTCGACGCGTGGAATGCCGCTGCCTCCGCGGCCGTATCCGGCCTGCGCGACGGCCTGGCCGGCGATGGCGGCCGTCAGCAGTAGCGTGACGAGCGGAACGAGTCGCGCCTTGGTGAATGTGGTCATCGTGAATCTCCTTTCAACTCCGGGTCGCTGCCTGGAGGAGAGGCCGAAGGCCGGCTCCGCTTCTACCCATCCGTTTCAACCTCTCCCGCCGCCTCCTCCGGCCACTCGGCCCCCTGCAGGATCCACAGCCGGATCGTCTCGATCTGCTCCTCGGTCAACTGGGTGCCGGCCTCGTACGGCGGCATCCGCATCTCCAGGAACTCCGAACTCACGCGGATGTAGAGCTCGCTGTCGTCCGGGTCGCCCGGGGCGATGTTGGGGAAGCCGCCGAGGTCCTTGAACGCCGCCTCCTTGATGTCGAGCCGCAGGTCCGCCTCGCGGCGCGACCTGTCCTCGCCGTGGCACTCGTAGCAGAACGCCTCCAGGATCGGCTGCACGTCCTTCAGGTAGTCGACCTTCTGCTCGTCCTGGCCGCCCGCGGGAGGCGCTCCGGCCGCGCCGGCGCACAACAGGGCCAGAGCCAGGAACAGTCGGGGAGGTGCGTTCATGCCAGTTCTTCCCTTCAAGCCGAGAGACCCGCGCCGCCTTGGCGTTTCGGGCTCAAGGCCGGCAGCGGGTCTCGGCTACAGTGTAGCCGGTTTGTGGGCAGCGGCTCAGTATCGAAGACGGACGCGCAGCATGGCAACAGTGAAGCAGGAGGCGAAGATCGCGGCGGTCGCCGCAGCCGCGCCGGCGACGGCGGTGGCCGGAGCGCTCCTGCTTGCCTGCGGACCGGCCTCAAACGGGGCGGCGGTCGGCGACTGGCCGATGTACCGCGGCGACGCGGCCGGCACCGGCTACTCGGCCCTTGCCGAGATCGGTCCGGCCAACGTCGCGCAGCTCGCGGCGGCCTGGAGCTACGCGCTCGCCGCGCCGGCGACGGGCGACGAGGAGGCGGGCGGCGACGGCCGGCCGGCGCGCTCCCAGGCGACGCCGATAGCGGTCGACGGGGTTCTCTATCTGCCGGCTCCCGACGCCGTGGTCGCGCTCGAGGGCACGACCGGCGCCGAGATCTGGCGCCACACGGTGGCGGACGGCGCTCCGTCGCGGCGCGGCGTCTCGTACTGGCCGGGCGGCGGAGCGGGCGAGGCGGCGCCCCGCATCGTGTTCTGCGCCGGTTCGCGGCTCATCGCCCTCGACGCGGCCACCGGCGCGCTGGCGACGGAGTTCGGCGACGGCGGCGCCGTCGACATCGGCGTTCCCTACAACTCGGTGCCGCTGGTGTGGGAGGACATCGTCGTCGTCGGCGCGAACACGCCCCGCGGCGCGCCCGGCGGCATCGGCAACGCCCGGGCCTTCAGCGCAGTGACCGGCGAGAAGCTGTGGGAGTTCAGTTCCGTGCCGCAGCCGGGCCAGGTCGGCCACGACACGTGGGCAGGCGACAGTTGGCGCGGCCGACTCGGCGCGAACGCCTGGCCCTTCTACTTCACGGTCGACGAGGAACGGGAACTCGTGTTCCTGCCGCTCGCTTCGCCGATTCCGTTCGCCTACGGCGGCGACCGGCACGGCGCCAACCTGTTCGCCAACTCGGTGGTCGCGGTCGACATCCGCACCGGCGAGTACCGTTGGCACTTCCAGACCATTCACCACGACATATGGGACCACGATCCGCCGGCGCCGCCGGTGCTGTTCGAGGTGGAGCGGGGCGGGGAGCCGATCGACGCCCTCGCCGTGACGACGAAGTCGGGCTACCTCTTCGTCCTGAACCGCGAGAACGGCGAGCCGGTGTTCGGCGTCGAAGAGCGTCCGATGCCCGCGAGCGAGGTGCCCGGCGAGCGGACCCATCCGACCCAGCCGATCCCGAGCGTGACGCCGGCGCTGGGGCGGGTCGGCTACGAGCCGGAGGACCTGGCGACCGCCGGGGACACGACCGCCGAGCACGCGGCGGCCTGCGCGGAACTGGTCGAGAGCGTCGGGCCGCTCCACAACGCGGGTCCGTACACGCCGTGGATCCACCGGGGCGCCGAGGACCGGGGCGCCGAGGACCGTGGCGCCGAGGACCGCGGTGCCGAGGACCGTGGCGCCGAGGCGCGCGGCGCCACCCTGCTGTTCCCGGGCTTGGCCGGCGGCCCGAACTGGGGCGGCGTCGCCTTCGACCCGGCGACGCGCCGGTTGCTGGCGTTCAGCCAGGACGTCGGCACGATGGGTTGGGTCGAGGAGGACGCGGAATCCGACCCCGCGACGTACGTTCTGCGCGTGGCCCGGCCGTTCTCCTTCGCGGTCCGCATCGGCGACGCGTCCTGGCCGTGCCAGAAGCCGCCGTGGGGAACGTTGACCGCCGTCGATGCCGATACCGGCGAAGTCGCGTGGCGGCGGCCGCTCGGCGTGACGGAGGGGCTGCCGGCGGGGAGGCGGGAGACCGGCCGTCCGGGCCGCGCCTCGGCAATCGTGACCGCCGGCGGCCTCGCCTTCATCGCCGCGACCGACGACCGCCGCTTCCGGGCGCTCGACGTCGAGACGGGCCGCGAACTGTGGTCGGCCGAACTGCCTCTTCCGGGCAACGCGAACCCGATGACCTGGTTGGCTGCGGACGGTCGGCAGTACGTGGCCGTGACGGCGACGGAAGAACTGGTCGCCTTCCGGTTGCCGTAGCGAGGAGAAGCCACAGGAGGAGCGCACCCAGTGTGTGACCTCGGCCGAACCGAAAGCTGGCGAGGACGCCGACGCACCCAGTCTGCAACCTCGGCCGAACCGAAAGCTGGCGAGGACGCCAGCGCACCCAGTCTGCAACTCCGTCGACGGCCCACACTGGGTACGCCGGCGTCCTCGCCGGCTGCCGCCGCAGGCGGCCGAGAAACGCGCCGGCCAAAGGCCGGCTCCTTTCGGAGGTTGCTACAGTCGCCGCAACAGATGTCCAGCCACGACGAAACCACAGGCCCCGAGGGCTACGATCAACCTGCCGTCGAGGCCTGGATCGCCGACCGCGTCGACAGCCTGACGCCGCCCCTCCAGTGGACGCGCCTGGAGGGCGGCCACTCGAACCTGACGTACCGGATCGACGACGCGGAGGGCCGCACCGCGGTCATCCGGCGGCCGCCGCAGGGCAAACTGCTGCCCAAGGCGCACGACATGAGCCGCGAGTGGGCGCTGATCTCGGCGCTCGGGCCGACTCCGGTGCCGGTACCGCCGGCGATTGCCTTCTGCGAGAGTCCCGACGTCACCGGCGCCTGGTTCTACGTGATGGGCCTGGTCGACGGCCGGCCGCTCTACAGCTCGGCCCACACGGAGGAGTGGGTGCCGCGGGCGCGTCGCCCGAAGCTGGCGTACTCGTTCATCGACGTTCTGGCCGAGCTCCACGCGGTCGACCCGGACGAGGTCGGGCTCGGTGACCTCGGCAAGCGGGACAGCTACGTGGGGCGGCAGCTTCGCACCTGGTACCGGTCGTGGACCGCGTCCGTCGAGCCGGCGCAACTCGACGACCCGCGGGCGCACGAACTGCAGCGTTACTTCCTGGAGAACCTGCCGGACCAGGGTCCGGCGCGGGTCGTTCACGGCGACTACGGCCTGCACAACTGCCTCGTGGGGCCGGACTCGACGATCGCCGCCGTCGTCGACTGGGAGATCTCGACCCTCGGCGATCCGCTGGCGGACCTGACCTATGCGATGAACCAGTGGATGCCGGCGACCGACACGATGCCCACCGGCTCCGGCGGCGCCACCGCGGCGCCCGGTTTCCCGGCGCGCGAGGAGCTGCTGCAGCGGTACGCCGAGCGCACCGGCCGCGACCTGTCGCATCTCGACTACTACGTCGGCTTCAACCGCTGGAAGTCCGCGGCCATCGTCCACGGCGTGTACGCCCGGTACATGGAAGGCAAGAAGAGCACCGAGGGCGTCGACCTGCCCGAGATGCGCCAGCGCATCGTGCGGACGCTCGACTTGGCCGAAGAAGCCGTCAACCGCCTCTGAGGCCGCCAACCGGGTGCGCCGGCGTACCCAGTGTGCAACTCCGTCGCGGTCGCGCCCGGCGCGGGACCTCCGTTGCTAGTCCGTATCCGGCCGGTCGTCCGGGACGAAGCTATCGCGGTTCGGCATCTCGATCTTCGGCAAGCTCTCCTGGTCGAGCACGGCGTCCTCGCCGACGATTCCGCCCAGGTACAGCAGATGCGCGACGACGGCGTAGATCTCGTCGTCGGTCAGCGCGCCCGGCGACTCGTAGGGCATGGAACGGCGGACGTAGTCCCAGAGAGTCGTGGCGTAGGGCCAGTAGCTCTCGACGGTTCGCCTCGGTCGTTCGGAGGTCAGGCTGTCGCGGCCGCCGACGAGTGCCGTGGCCTCGTCGCCTTCGGCGTTCCGGCCGTGGCAAGCGGCGCAGAACTGCTGGTAGACCGCCTTGCCCTCGCTGACGGATCCGCGACCCGCAGGCAGCCCCTTGCCGTCGGGGAACACGGTGTAGCCGGCGGCGCGGAGCTCTTCGGCGGTCGGCTCGCTACCGAGGCCGGTTTGTTCGGACTCGGCGGCGACTGCGGCACCGGAGACGAGGAGAAGGAAGGCAACGAAGAGAGCTCGCACACTGGGTGCGCCGGCGTCCTCGCCGGCCTTCGGGCGACGCCGCGAAGCGGTGGCGACCGAGACAACTCGCGAGGCCGAAGGCCTCTCCTTCCTGAAACGCCGCAGAGAGAAAGGAGCGAGGCCTACGCCCTCGCGCGCTTCCTTCAGAAGGCCGGCGGGGACGCCGGCGCACCCAGTGTGCGGCCTCGTGCCGATTGCCGAGGCCGGTGGGGACGCCGGCGCGCCGAGTGTGCGACTCCTAGGCGTCGGCATTTGTCACCTCCCCCGACTCGTGAACCTGCCACGCCTTGATCCGGTTGTTGTGGTAGATCGTCGACCGGCCTCTCGCCTCGAGCAGCGCCGTCAGGGTCGGCTGAACGTAGCCGGTGTCGTCGGTCGCCCGCGACATCAGGACGTGGCGGCCGCCGTCCCACCGCCAAGGAGAGTGGAAGCGCGTGAACGCCTTCGCGTGGCGCGGCCCTTCGATCCCGGCGTCGGTCCACGACCGGCCGCCGTCCGTCGAGACCTCTACCCGGGAGATCGTGCCGCGGCCCGACCACGCCAGGCCGCGGATCTCGAAGAACCCGGGGCGATCCAGCTTCTGCTCGCCCGAAGGCCGGGTGATGACCGACTTCGCGTCCATCACCAGCGTGAACTGGCGGGCCTTGCCGTCCGGCAGCAGGTCGGTGTACTTCGAGGTCTCGTCGCGGGCCATCGACGGCATGTGGGCGACCTCGATCCGGCGCAGCCACTTGACGCTGATGCTGCCTTCGCAGCCCGGCACCAGCAGCCGCAGCGGGTAGCCCTGTTCGGGGCGAACGGCCTCGCCGTTCTGACCGTAGGCGATCATCACGTCCTCGAGCGCCCGCTCGAGCGGCACGCTGCGGCTCATCAGCCCGGCGTCGGCGCCCTCGGCGATCACCCAGCTCGCCTCCGGCTTGACCCCGACTTCGTCCAGCAGGTCGGCCAGGAGCACGCCGGTCCACTCGCTGCAACTCGCCAGGCCGTGGCTCAACTGCACGTTCGCCGCGCCGGCCGGCGACCACTCGCGCGCGCTGTTGCCGGAGCATTCGATGAAGTGGAAACGCGACACCGAGGACATCCGCACGAGGTCGTCCATCGTGAAGACGAGCGGACGGTCGACGAGCCCGTGGATCGTGAGCCGGTGCGTGTCCGGGTCGATCGCCGGCACGCCCGTGTGGTGGCGCTCGAAGTGAAGCCCGGACGGCGTGACGATGCCCTCCAGGTCGGCGAGCGGCGTGTTTGAGGACGACGCCGTGGCGTCGGGAGCGCGGCTCCAGCGCTTCGAGTCCTCGAACGGCGAGGGCCGCCCGTAGTCGCTGGGCGTCTCGCCGAGATCCCGGATGGGGCCCGTCGTCTGCGCGCGGGCCGCGGGATGGAGCGAACTCGCCGCGGCGGCGCCGGCGAGTCCGAGAAAGGCGCGCCGGCTCGGCCGCTGCGAACCGCGTTTGCGAGTGCTCATCGCTCTCTCCTTCAGGCTGTGCTCGGTGCGCCAAGCCTAGCGGTTGTCCACTGGCTGCACCGAGGCCGCACACTGGATGCGCCGGCGTCCTCGCCGGCTTCTCTGCGGGAGTTCACACTGGGTGCGCCGGCGTCCCCGCCGGCTTTCCGAAGGAAACGTGCGAGGCCGCAGGCCTCGCTCCTTTCTCTGCGGCGCTTCAACAAGGAGAGGCCTTCGGCCTCGCGGATTGAAGTCGGCCGCCACCGCTCCGCGGCGTCGCCCGAAGGCCGGCGAGGACGCCGGCGCACCCAGTCTGTAGCCCCGTCGACGCCGCTCCCAGTGTGTGACGTTCCCGTCGGCGCACCCGGTTTGTGGCGGTAGGAGTCGGTAGGCTCGCCGCCGTGTTGGACGTGTGGCCTTGGGACGGGGATCTGAACGAGGCGAGAGCGGCCCTCTCCGTAGGGCGGATCCTCGCGATTCCCACGGAGTCCTCCTACGGCCTCGCGGTCGACCCTCGTTCCACCGCCGGCGTCGAGGCGATCTACCGGCTCAAGGAGCGCGAACGCGGCAAGCCGCTGCCGGTCGTCGCGGCAGACATCGAGCAGGCTCTCGGCCTCGGCGTCGAACGGAACGAGGCGATCCGCTTCGCCGGAGCGCACTGGCCGGCGCCGCTGACCGTGGTGGCGCCGCTTCGCTCCGGCACGTCCATGCCGGCAGCCGCCGGAGGAGACACGCTGGCGGTGCGCGTGCCGGCCCACGACCGGCTCCGGACGCTCCTCCGGGACATCGGCCATCCGCTCACCGCCACCAGCGCGAACCTGAGCGGCGAGCCTCCCGCGTGCGGTCTGGCGGACCTCGAACCGATCCTCCGCGACGCCGCTACCCTCGTCGTGGGCGGCGAGCAAACTCCCGGGGGCCCCGCATCCACCGTGGTATCTTGGAGTTCCGCCGGTTTGCGGGTGCTGCGCCGCGGGCGCTTCGAGTTCTGATCCTCGCGGCCGGCGCAGTCGTCAGGTCCAGGACTCGAAGACCGTGAGCCGATCCGCAGCCTCCCACGTCGCGCTCCTTTGCGCCTGGTCGTTGCTCCAGGCGGCGCCGGCCGAGGCTCAGGAGCCCGTCGCCGCGTCGCGCACCGAAGCGGCGCCGCCCCACGCCCAGGAGGCCGTCGCCGCGTCGCGCACCGAAGCGGCGCCCGCGGTCGACCTGGACGGCGACGAGATCGGCGTGGACGAAGTCTCGCGCGGCCAGACCGGCTACGGCCTGTCCGTGTTCGCGGGCAGCGAACCGGAGCGCTTCGGCGTCGAGGTCGTCGGCGTCCTGCGCGAGATGGACCCGGGCACGAGCTTCATCGTCGCCCGGCTCTCCGGCAAGGGCCTGGAGGAGTCCGGCGTCGTGGCCGGAATGAGCGGCAGCCCGGTCTACATCGACGACCGCCTGGCCGGCGCCGTGGCCTACTCCTGGGCGTTCACAAGCGAAGCTCTGGCGCTCGTTACCCCGATCGCCGCGATGCGCCGGTTGAGCGCGCTCGACCCGGGCGAAGCGGCCGGCGGCTCGCTCGGCCTCTCGGCGCCGGCAACGCCCGCGCCGCGAACGCACACACCGGGAACGCTCGCGCCGCGAACGCCCACGCCGCGAACGCTTGCGCCGGGGGCGCCTGCGCCGCGAACGCCGGCGCCGTTCGAGCGCTCGGTGCGGCACCTCCTCGAACCGCCAGAGGACGTGGCCGGCGCCGTCAACGAGATCGTGGCCGAGCAGTTGGGCGGCCTCCTGGCGCCCTCCGACTGGGGCGGCCGCGGCGCCTCGATCGCCACGACGGGCTTCGGCGAGCCGGTGCGCCGGATGCTCGCCGCCGCTCCCGCCGGCCGCGCCGAGGCCTCCGAAGCGCCGGAACTCGGCGCGGGCAGCGCGGTCGCGGGCGTCCTGATCGACGGCGACCTCAAGCTCGCCGTCGGCGGCACGGTGACCCGGGTGGAAGACGGCGAGGTGCTCGCCATGGGCCATCCCTACCTCGGCGTGGGACCGCTCGGCGTGCCGATGGCGACGGTCGAGGTGGTCGGCGTCGTCCCCCGGCTCAACAGCTCGACCCGGCTGAGCAACATCGGCCCGGTGGTCGGCGCGTTCGACCAGGACCGCTTCGCGGGGCTCAGGGGCACGCTCGGCGCGGAGGCGCGCACGATCCCGATGACGATCGACGTCGAGACGCCGAACGGCGAGTCCCGCCGCTTCGACCTCCGGCTCGCCGACCTGCCCATCATGCTGCCGTCGCTGGTCGGCATCCCGACCATGCAGGCGCTCGATTCGGCCTCGTACGGCGGCGGCGAGAGCAGCCTCGACATGACCGGCACGTTGCGGCTGCGAGGCCACGACGACGTGCCGTTGCGCCAGGTCTTCGACGGCTCGAACCCCGGCACGGGGGCCGCGTTCTACCTCATCTCCCTGGTCGGCGCCTTGGTCAACTCGGACCACGAGGCGGTCGAGATCGAGGGCATCGATCTGACGCTGAGCCAGAGCCACGCTCCCCGGACGATCGCGATCGAGCGGGCCCAGGCGTCGTCCAGCCGGGTCCGCGCGGGGGACACGGTCCAGGTCGTGTTCGATCTGCGCCGGCACCGCGGCGACCGCTTCCAGGAGACGCTGGACGTCGTCGTGCCCGAGGACCGGCGCCCCGGCCGCTACTACCTGTTCGTGGGCGACGGCGTCAGCATCGACGGCGCCCGGCTCCAGCTTCAGCCGAGCAGGGCGTCCTCGCTGGAGGACGAACTGAAGCTGCTGCGGTCGTTCCAGCCGCAGAGCCGCCTGGCCGCGCTCGGCGTCGTGCCGGCGCGCGGGCTGATCGTCGAGGGTCGGCCGATGCCCGACCTGCCGGCCACCGTGCGGTCGATCTGGCAGGCGTCGCCGCTGCAGGGGGAGCCGCGAGCCTTGAACCTGACGATCGTCAGCGAGGACGGCCGCGATCTCGGCACGCCGCTCGACGGCCTGTTCCGGATCGACCTCCAGATCCTGCCGGGCGCCGCGCCGTGAGGGGCCGGCGCCGCACCGTCGCCGTTACTGCGCTGCTGTTCGCCGGCGCCGTGACCGGAACCGCGGCAGCCTCGGAGGTTCAGATCTGGCGCGCCGACAGTCAGGCCGCCTTCCTTGCCGGCGAACTCGTCGACGTCAGCGTCGATCGCCTTGGCGTTCTGAGGCTGGCGCAGCGCGCGGAGCAGTTCGCCACCCTCTCGGAACCCTTCCTGTTCTCCTTCGCCGGCGCGAACGGCCGCTTCGCTGCCGGGACCGGCAACTCGGGCAAGGTGCTGGAGATCGCTGCCGGAAGCGACGCCGACGCCGGCTCGGTTGCGGAACTCTTCGCGGCCGAGGAGCCGGAGATCTTCGCGGTCTGGGTCGACGGCGACGGCACGGTGTACGCCGGCTCGTCGCCGGACGGCAAGGTGTACCGCAAGCCCCCGGACGGTGAGGTCGAGGTCGTCTTCGACCCGGAGGCGAAGTACATCTGGGCGCTCCTGGGCGACGGCGACGGCGGCCTGCTGGTCGGCACCGGCCCGGAGGGCAGGCTGTACCGGGTGGACCTCGCGAACGGCGAGTCCGAGCTGCTCTACGACAGCGCGGACCTGCACGTCCGCTCGCTGGCCCGGCGCGCCGACGGCACGCTGTTGGCAGGTACGGCGGGCGAGGGCCTCCTGCTCGAGATCGACGCGGAGGGAGCGGCGCGCACTCTCTACGACGCGGCCGGACCGGAAGTGCTGGCGATCGTCCCTGGCGAGGACGGCGCCTTCTACGCGACCGCTCTGGCCTCCGAGGCGAGCTTCGTCGACCTGAGCAGCGCGCGAAGGTCCTCCGCGAGCGGCTCGTCGAGCGGCGCCGCCAGCCGCGCCGGCGGCAACGGCGGCGGCTCGTCGGAATCGAGCGACCGGCCGACCCAGGTCACGTCCCAGGCGGGCGCCATCTCGGTCGGCAGCCGCGCCGCCTCGTTCAAGGGACCGCGCTCCGAGGTGCTGCGGATCGACGGGAGCGGCTGGGTCGAATCCATCTGGAAGTTCGAGGCCGAGACGGTGTACGCCCTGAGCTACCAGCAGGACAGGCTCTGGGTCGCCACCGGCCAGGAGGGCAAGCTGTTCAGCTACCAGGACGAGCAGATGGTGTTGGAGAAGGACCTCGACCAGGGCCAGATCGTGGGGTTGGCCGAGGGGCCGGCTGGACCCGTCTTCGCGAGCACGAATGCGGCGGCCGTCTACGGCTTCGTCGGCGGCGGGGCCGCCGGGCTGGCGGAGCAGGGCACGGTCACCGCAAAGCCGCTCGACGCGTCGTCGGTGGCGAGCTTCGGCTCGATCCGCTGGCGCGGCCGTGCCGGCGACGGAGTCGAGGTCGCGCTCTCGGCCCGCAGCGGGATGAGCTCGACGCCGGACGAGACGTGGTCCGCGTGGACCGCAGCCTCCGCGGCGCGCGAGGCGCCGCTCTCCGACCTGCCGCCGGGCCGCTACCTGCAGTGGCGGGCCGAACTTCGGGGCGGCGGCGACCGGACGCCCGAGGTCGTGGCGGTCGAAGTCACCTACCGCCAGCACAACCGCAAGCCGGAGATCGCGAAGCTGGACGTGCTGCCCGCGGGCACGATCCTGGTGCCGACGAACTTCAACCCCTCGAACCAGGCCTACGAACCGGCGCACCCGAACCGCGACCGCATCTTCACCGTCGTCGGCGATCCGGCGCAGACGCAGAAGGGCTCGACGAAGACGCTGTGGAAGCTGGGCTACCGGACCCTGCGCTGGGAGGCCGAAGACCCGAACGAAGACCGTCTCCGCTACCGGCTCTCGTTCGCCCGCGAGGCGGCGCTTGCGGCCCGGGAAGGAGCGGCCGGCGCCGCCCCGCCCGCGGTCGCGGGCGCCGCCGAGGACGCGAACGGCGACGGAGCGGGCGACTCCGATGGGCTGTGGCTCGAAGTGGCGGACGATCTGAAGGCGACCTTCCTGAGCTTCGACGCCACGGTGCTGCCGGACGGCGTCTACCGCTTCCGCGTGGAGGCCAGCGACCGGCTCGACAACGCCGTCGGCGAGGCGCTGGAGGCCGAGCGCGTGTCGGCCGCGGCGGTCGTGGACCACAGCCCGGCCCGGCTCGTCTCCGCGACCCGCGACGGCGACCGGGTGACGGCGGTGGTGGAGGACGCCTGGAGCCCGCTGCGCGAGGCGGTCGTCAGCAGCGACGCCGGCGAGTGGCGTTCCGTCCGCGTCGAGGACGGCCTCCTCGACAGCCGGCGCGAGACGCTTTCCATCGCGGCGCCGGCGGGCGCACGGCTGCTGCTCCTGCGGCTGACCGACGCCGCCCACAACGTGACCACGATCGACCTCTCCGACCAGCTCGGGAGCGGCCAATGAGCCAGCATGATCGACCTCTCGGGCCCGCTCGGGAGCGCCCTTGCCAGCATGATCGACCTGTCGGGTCAGTCGGGAGCGCTCCATGAGCCGGCGAATCGGCATCTTCCCCGGTTCCTTCGACCCGGTCCACAACGGCCACCTCGACCTGATCGAGCGCGCCCGCCGGCTGTTCGACGTGCTCTACATCGCCGTCCTCTACAACGAGCAAAAGCAGGCCCTGTTCTCGGTCGAGGAACGAATCGACCTCCTGCGCGACCTGGTCGGCGATTCCGGCGACTGCCGGGTCGAGAGCTTCAGCGGCCTGCTGGTCGACTACGCCCGCGACAAGGGCGCCGCCGCCGTGGTCCGTGGCCTCCGCTCCGGCGCCGACTTCGACTACGAACTGCCGATGACCCTGATGAACCGCCGCCTCGCCCCCGGCATCGACACGATCTTCCTGTTGCCCGCGCCTGAGTGGATCTACCTCTCGAGCCGGCTGACAAAGGAAGTCGGCGGCCTCAAGGGCGACCTGACGGGCGCCGTGCCGCCCGCCGTGCTGGAGGCACTGCGCCGGAAGTTGGACTAAGCGCTCACCGGGTGCCTAGCCTAGCGGGTCGAGTACCGTGGTTTGGCGGCTGCCGCTGACCGCACGTTGGTCCGGATTGAGGTGACTGGCAGCGCCGAGTCAGGTAGCCAAGCTAGCCGCCTAGCCCCAACTAACGGGGCACAATCGGCGGGTACTTGAACTCGGGCATTTCGCTGGAATCCAGTGCCTGCACATGGCAACGTCCATCCTCCTGCAGGTGATGGAGAAACCGGACCCGGCCTCGTGAGCGACGTCCTGGATCCGGCAACCTAATGATCCGGCCCTTGCACACTTCTAGGTCGCCGGTGCCTTGATACTCGGTCGCGATCTGGGTACCTGTCGCTGGATCGGTAACGGAGATACGGAAGCGTCCGAACGGCCAAAGTCTCATGCCAGTTGATAGAAGGCCACACGGCGGTCATCTCGATGGCGTACCGCGACGAGCCAGACTCCTCCGACTTGGAAGGGATATGGACGGTGAAACTCCATGTCTTCCTCGCTGACGACAACTCCGTAGCTTTCCGGGTCGACCCTGATCGGCGCTTCGCTTGACGTGACGAACACGGCACTGTCGAATGAGTCGCTGGCCATCGCGAGTTCAGCGGTGTATTCACGACCGAGAGCGGAAACGAGAGAGGCCTTCATGATGGGTTCTCTTCGTTGACTTCCACGGTCGCCTCCTTGGGCCGGGGCGCCTTCAGCGCTTGGTCTAGCATGTCGACAACCGCAGCAGCGACCTCTCGGCTTAGCACGAGCTTCGAGATCTGCTCGACCTTGCCGATGTTCTCTCGCGACAGCACGAATCCGAACATCACGGCCACTAGGTCTCGGCCCACGGGGGTTGCTGTCGCGACGTTGACTGGCTGGAACAAGACTTCGTCCTCTCCAGACCAATCGGGTTCACGCTTCTCGGCCATTCTTCATCCTCGATCTCGGTGGTTCATCTCGATAGGACGTGCGGCAGAGGCACCGGCAGACTGACGATGAGGCGGAGTCGCGGTCAACGTCGGCTGCCTAGTCAGCCTCATCATCTCTCCAAACAGCGTTGGACACGACGCCGACCCCAAACTGGTTCAGTGTAGCGCAGCCTGTCCACTCCTTCTACGCTGGTGGCGCGAAGCCAGGCGGGGTCAACGGATTTCGTCAAGGCCTCAACACCCCGCCGCCTCCGAGACCCTTGCCGCAGTTTGGCGTTGGCACACCCAACGTCCGCCAAGACTCTACTCGCCCCTTCAAGGCGACCTGACGGGCGTCGCGCCGCCGGTCGTGCTGGAGGCGTTGCGCGTTCGGGACTAGCCAGACTGGGATGCTCAGCCAGTCGGAGGCCTTCCGCCTTGCCGGTGGCTTTACGCTCACCATCGAGGCGGTAGGGGCTAGCCCGCGCTCAGCGAGTACGTCGTACAGGGTTTCGTGTTCGCAGCAGTCGTCGAAGAAGCCAGTGAGAGCCTCTTCAAGCATTCGATAGGACGCCTTCCTGGTGTCGCCGTGGCTCGCGACGTCCAGGGCGGGACAGGTTGCGACCCAGACGTCGTCCTCGCGGTGCGCCTCGACTTGGACGGTCACGGTCCAGGCGAGACCATGGCTGATCGTCTCCTTGGCTCCTGTCCGCACGGTCGTTCCACTCCTAGGGGCGTTCTCGGGGGGCGCGGAGTACAGTATCAGGCGGTCACCGACTCCGGTGGGCGTACCGCCTACCATCAGTTGGCGCCGCGGTGGACGTGCCCGCCTGCGTCCACGGTCCACGTATCCGTACCGTGGATCAACTGGTCGAGCGTCTGCGGCCGGCCCGTCGTCAACTCCTCGATCTGCTCGATGACGCCGGCGTCGTAGGTCGGTGCATCGATGGCCCGCAGCACGCCCAGCGGGACCGGGAATTGGCCGAGGCCGTCGCCGGACGAGATGCTCGCCATCTGGAACGCCAGGGACGGGTTCGCGTGCTTCTCGTCCCACACGAGGCAGTCGTCGGCCGACTTGCCGTTGCCGAGGTCGATGACCTCGAAGTCCGTGCCGGTGAAGCGCAGGCCCTTCTCCTGGTTGTCGCCGAACACCAGGGGCTTGCCGTGCTCCAGGTAGAGGCCGTTCTGCTGCCGGTTGGTCTTGTCGGTCAGGGCGGCGAAGGCCTTGTCGTTGTAGATGTTGCAGTTCTGCATCACCTCGACGAAGGCCGACCCCTTGTGGGCGGCCGCGCGCTTCAGCACCTCCTTGAGATGGGGCATGAAGATGTCGACGCTGCGGGCGACGAAGGTGGCGCCGGCGCCGATCGCGATGTTCAGCGGGTTGAAGGGGAAGTCGACCGAGCCGTGCGGCGTCGACTTCGTCCGCTTGCCGAGTTCGCTGGTGGGCGAGTACTGCCCCTTCGTCAGACCGTAGACCCGGTTGTTGAACAGCAGGATCTTGACGTTGACGTTCCGGCGCAGGGTGTGGATCAGGTGGTTGCCGCCGATCGACAGGGCGTCGCCGTCGCCGGTGACGACCCAGACGTCGAGGTCCGGCCGGGTCATCTTGATCCCGGTCGCCACGGCCGGCGCGCGGCCGTGGATCGAGTGGAAGCCGTACGTGTTCATGTAGTACGGGAAGCGGCTGGAACAGCCGATTCCGGACACGATGACGAACTTCTCGCGCGGGATTCCCAGTTCCGGGAACACCTGCTGGACGGCGGAGAGGATGGCGTAGTCGCCGCAGCCGGGACACCAGCGGACCTCCTGGTCGCTCTGGAAGTCCTTCCGGGTCAGCGGCGTCGCTTCGGTCACAGTCATCGCGTCAAGCTCCGGCCATCTGCTGGATCCGGTGGAGGATCTCGTCTCGCGTGAAGGGCTTCCCCTCGACCTTCGTGAAGGACTTGATGTCCTTCAGGTAGCGCGCCCGCAGCAGCAGCGCCAACTGGCCGAGGTTCATTTCCGGCACCAGCACCTCGTCGAAGCGCTCCAGCACGTCGCCCAGGTTGTGGGGGAACGGGTTGAGGTGCTTCAGGTGGGCGCGGCTGACCGTCAGACCGTCGGCCCGCGCCTGGTTCACCGCGCCGGTGATCGCGCCCAGGGTGCTGCCCCAGCCCAGGACGAGCAGCTTGCCGCTCCGCGGTCCGTCCACGGCCATGTCGGGAATCTCGTCCGCGATCCGCGCGACCTTCTCGGCGCGCAGCCGCACCATGTGGTCGTGGTTCTCCGGTTCGTAGTTCACGTTCCCGGTGACGTCTTCCTTCTCGAGACCGCCGATGCGGTGCTCCAGCCCCGGCGTGCCCGGGATCGCCCACGGGCGGGCCAGCGTCCGCTCGTTCCGCATGTAGGGCATGAAGCCCTCGGCGTCCTGGTGGAAGTCGACCCGGAGGTCGGGGAGTTCCTCGACCTCGGGGATGCGCCAGGGTTCGGCGCCGTTCGCGATGTAGCCGTCCGACAGCAGCACGACGGGAGTCATGTACCTCGTCGCCAGGCGGACCGCCTCCAGCGCCGTGTCGAAGCAGTCGGCGGGCGAGGACGCGGCGATGACCGGCACCGGCGACTCGTTGTTCCGCCCGAACATGACCTGCAGCAGGTCGGCCTGCTCCGTCTTCGTCGGCAGGCCGGTCGACGGTCCGCCGCGCTGGATGTCGCAGATCACGAGCGGCAGCTCGACCATCACGGCGAGGTTGATGCCCTCGGCCTTGAGCGCGATGCCGGGCCCGCTGGAGCAACTGACGCCGAGCGCGCCGCCGAAGGACGCGCCGATCGCGGAACAGACCGCCGCGATCTCGTCCTCGGCCTGGTAGGTGGTGACGCCGAAGTGCTTGTAGGTCGCCAGCTCGTGGAGCACGTCGCTGGCCGGCGTGATCGGGTAGGCGCCGAGGAACAGGGGCAGGCCGCTCCGGCGGCTCGCCGCGACCAGGCCGATCGCCAGCGCCGAGTTGCCGTGGATGCTGCGGTAGGTGCCGGGCTCGAGCTTGGCCGGCTCCACGTCGTACCGCACCTGGAAGGCGTCGGTGATGTCGCAGAAGTTCCAGCCCGCCTTCATCACCTTGACGTTCGCCTCGGCGATCTCGGGCCGGCGGCGGAACTTGACCCGCAGCCAGTCGATCGTCGGTTCGAGGGGCCGGCTGAACAGCCAGTAGATCATCCCCAGGGCGAGGAAGTTCTTGCACCGGTCCTTGGACCGGACGTCGAGCTCGCTCTCCTCCAGCGCCCGCCGGGTCATCGTCGTCAGGGCGACCTGGTACAGCCGGAAGGCGTTCAGGCTGTCGTCCTCGAGCGGGTTCGACTCGTAACCGGCGCGCTTCAGGTTGCGCGGCGTGAACTCGTCCGTGTTGACGATGATGACGCCGTTGTCGCGCAGATCGCGGAGGTTCGCCTTGAGCGCGGCCGGGTTCATCGCGACGAGCACGTCCGGCGCGTCGCCGGGCGTGTGGATGTCGTGGTCCGCGATGCGAACCTGGAAGGCGGATACGCCCGGCAGCGTCCCCGCCGGCGCCCGGATCTCGGCCGGGAAGTCGGGCAGCGTGGAGAGGTCGTTGCCGATCAGCGCCGACGTGTTCGTGAACTGGGTGCCGGTGAGCTGCATGCCGTCGCCCGAGTCGCCGGCGAAACGGATGACGACGTCGGAGACGGTTGCCTCGCCGGCTCTGCCGGCGGCCGTCTGCCCTGCGATCGGGAGGGTCATCTTGATTCTGCGGATGGGGGCCGGGCGCTGTCGGGGAGCGGGTCCGTTCCCGCCGCCGCTACCGCGGGCGGCCCTGCGGGCTCGGTCCGCGGGGATGATCTGGCGGCAGATAGTACCATGACGCTGCCCCGCGCATTGGCGAGAACTCCAGGTGGCCAGTCGGGACAAGAAAGCGAGACGAAGCAGGCCGATCCTACGAGCGATCTGGCTGTCGGTGGCGACGCTCGCGCTGACGCTCGCCATCGTCACGGTGTCGCTCGAAGCGCCCGTGGCCCTGGATCTGCTCGCGTGGACCGTCATCACCGTGGTCGGCGGCGCCGTGCTGTGGCTGCTGCTCCTGTGGCTGCAGCGCCGCCTGCTGTGGCGACTCGGCCGGCGCCTGGCGTTCAGCTACATGCTGCTGGGCCTGCTGCCGCTCCTGCTCAGCCTGGTGCTGGTCGTCGTTGCCGCCTACCTGCTGTCCGGTTTCTTCCTCGGCCACCTCTACCGCGACGCGGCGATCGGTCTCCACGAGGAGATCGACGCGTCCTCGGAGTTCTTCATCGAGCCGCTGGAGATGGAGGCGATCTTCGATCCCTCGATGCTGCCGGCCTCGTCGGTCCGCGGCACGGCGCTCGCCTACTACAGGAACGGCAGCCGCGTGGCGGGCGATGCGAGGGCGCCGGAGGACTTCCCGGTCTGGCTGGTCCAGGAGGACGCCTCGGACCTGCGCCGCGACAGCATCCTGCCTCCCCTCGTCGCGCTGCCCGACGGCTCGGCCACCCTGGCGTCCGCGTCGGCAAGGGGAACGTCCGGCGTCGTCGCCTTCTTCGATCCCGAGGCCGGAGACTCCCTGGAGCGGCGGCTGAGTTCGCAGAGCGGCGTCTGGATCCGGCTCGGGCGGCCGGGCGAGGAGGAAGGCACGGACACCGCCGTCCTGCTGTTCGGCGCGACCGAGTTCGTGCTGCAGCCGCTGGCGCGGAACCGGGGCGGCGCCGACCGCGAGGCCTTCTTCGAGTCCCAGAACGCGAGTTCGCCGATCAGCATCGTGGGGGTCGAGATCGCGGGTCCGCTCCGCTCCTTCGCGGACGGCTCGCCGGCGTCGTCGCCGGTTTCCGTGTCGCTGGCGGCGACTCGCCAGATCGTCTTCCGTCATCTCTTCTCGGCGTCGGCCCAGGTGGACACGGCGGGCTGGATCGCCTTCTTCATCCCGGCTTTCCTGCTCTTCGACGTGTTCATCGGCGCGACCGTCATGGCGATGTTCATGATCCTGGGGCTCAGCCGGGCGGTGAACCGCCTGAGCACGGCGACCGACGCGGTTCAGTCGGGAGACTTCTCGGCCCGCATCCCGGTGCGTCGCAAGGACCAGATCGGCGCTCTCCAGCGGTCGTTCAACGAGATGGCGGGAGGCCTCGAGCGCCTGATCGCCGAGCGCACGGCCCGGCGAGCCCTGGAGCGGGAGCTGGAGTTCGCCCGCGAGGTTCAGGAGAACCTGATTCCGGGCCAGGGACTGGTCGTCGAAGGGGTCGAGTTCGCCACCTTCTTCGAGCCGTCGGCGGCGATCGGCGGCGACTACTTCGACATCCTCAAGCTCCCCGGCGAGTGGGAGGGCGACCGGGAACGGCTCGGCGTGGTCATCGCGGACGTGGCCGGGCACGGCCTCTCGGCCGGCCTCCGCATGGCGATGCTGAAGGCCGGGCTGCTGACCCTGGTGGAGGAGGGCAAGCCGGCGCGGCAACTGCTTCCCGCTCTGGACGGACTGGTGCGCAAGGCGAGCAGCCGCAGCAAGGAACGTGCTTCCGCGGCGCCCGGTGACCGCGATCGTGTGTTCGTCACGGCGAGTCTCTCCCTGATCGACGTATCGACCGGCACCGTGGAGATGACGAACGCCGGCCATCCGCCGGCCTACCTGCTGCGAGACGGCGAGATCGAGGAGATTCTGCTTGCCGGCTCGCCGCTCGGCGCGTTCGGCGAGGACTACGGCTTCCGGCGGTTCGAGCTGGCGCCGGGCGACGTCATGGTCTGGCTCTCGGACGGGTTCATCGAGGCCGCGGACGCGGATGGCGAGGTGTTCGGCTACGAGCGCACGATCGACTCGCTCAAGGGTTCGGCGGACAGCGCCGTGGAAGTGCGCGACCGGATCCTGGAGGACATCCGCCGCTACACCGAGGGCGTCGGCGCCGACGACGACCTCACCCTGGTCGTGATGCGCTACCAGCCGGAGGCGGCGACCTCGGAAGTGTCCGCCGACCAGGAACTGCTGCGGGCGGCCGGCGGCTGAGGAGAGGCGGGTGCGGGTCGGATTGCGGGCCGCCGCGACGGCCGCGGCTCTGCTGCCTGGCGCGGCGGCCGCGGCTCTGCTGTCTGGCGCGGCGGCGGCCGAGGCGAAACGGGTGCGGGTGGGATTTCGAGTCGCCGCGACGGCCATGGCTCTGCTGGCGGTTGGCGCGGGGGCGGCCGGCGCCGAGCTCGCGATCCTGACCAACGGCCATCGCTACAAGGTGGCCGCGTGGGAACTCCAGGACGGCGGCCGGGTGGCGGGGGTCGAACGGATCCGGCTGGTTCTGGAAGGCGGCGGGTCGGTGACGCTGCCGCTGATGCAGGTCGAGCGGATCGTCGACGACGAGATCGTCGAGGCGCCGCCGCCGGAACCCGCCGCGGAACCCGTCTTCACGTTCGACTACCGGCCCGGCCAGACGGCGCCCGCCACACCCTACGGCGAGCTGTTCCTCGCTGTCGGCCGCGAGCACGAACTGAATCCCGATCTGCTGGCGGCGATGGCCCGGGCGGAGTCCGCCTACGATCCGGCCGCCGTGTCCTCCAAGGGCGCCCGCGGCCTGCTCCAGTTGATGCCGGCCACCGCCGAACGCTTCGGCGTGTCGCCGGGCGAACTCCACGACCCGGCTCGCAACGTCCTCGCGGCGGCCCGCTACCTGACCTGGCTGCGCCGCCGCTTCGAGGACGACCTGCCGCGGGTACTGGCCGGCTACAACGCCGGCGAAGGCGCCGTCGACGCCCACGATGGCGTGCCGCCGTATCGCGAGACCGTGAACTTCATCGGCCGGGTGTACGGCTTCCTCGGCCTGTAGCCGCTGGGTGCGCGGGTCTTCCGACCCGCATCGGGCGCGATGCCGCAAAGCGGCGAGCCCGAGCTGCTCGGCGTCACCGAGCCCGCGGGTGATGCCGGTCGTACAGCGTCTTCAGCCTGTGCTGATGAATGTGCGTGTAGATCTGCGTCGTCGTGATGTTCGCGTGCCCCAGCATCACCTGGACCGCCCGCAGGTCGGCGCCGTGCTCCAGCAAATGCGTCGCGAAGCTGTGCCGCAGCACATGCGGCGACAGGTCCGGTATGCCGGCGCCGAGTCCGTAGTTCCTGAGCAGCTTCCAGAACCCCTGCCGCGTCAGCCCGCCGCCGCGGTAGTTGACGAACACGACGTCGTGTCTCCCCTTCGCCATCGCCGGCCGCACCTCGCGCAGGTAGCGGTTGAGCCAGTTCTCGGCCGATTCGCCGACCGGCACCACCCGCTCCTTGGCGCCCTTGCCGAAGGCGACGAGGTAGCCGGCGTCGAGCTGGAGCTGAGTGCGTTCGAGGCCGACCATCTCGCTGACGCGAAGCCCCGTGGCGTAGAGCAACTCGATCATCGACCGGTCGCGGATCCCGGCCGGCCGGCTCGTGTCCGGGGCGTCGAGCAACGCCTCGACCTGCGCCTCCCGCAGCACCTTGGGTAGCCGGCGCGGCAGCCGCGGCGGGTAGAGGTTGACCGCCGGGTTGTCGCCCCGGTCGCCCTCGTTCACCAGGAAGGCGTAGAACCGGCGCATCGACACCAGCGCGCGGCTGACCGATCGCGGCGACAGCCCGTCCCGGCGCAGGCGCCGCAGGTGCTGGCCGAGCTGTTCGACGGACGCGGTCAACAGGTCGCCGCCGGCGTCCTCCAGGTTGCCCGCCAGCCGGACGAGGTCGCGCCGGTAGGCGTCGACGGTGTGCTGCGAGAGGCCGCGCTCCACCAGCAGCCCGTCGAGATAGCGGTCCAGCGTCCGCTCGCTCTCGGACACCGTCGCGGGCCGGTTCAGCGTCTTCGTAGCGGCCATTCGTATAGCCAACAATCTATCAGTCGGCCAGCCGCTGGGTGCGCGGGTCTTCCAACCCGCCTTGGGTGCGCGGGTCTTCTGACCCGCATCAAGCGCAACGCCGCGAAGCGGCGAGCCCGAGCCGCGTTCCGCACCGGATGCCCGGTCATCGCGTCGTCGCACACCGGGTGCGCGGGTCTTCCGACCCGCATCGAGCGCGATGCCGCGAAGCGGCGAGCCGGAACACGCCGCGCTACGATTCATCCCATGACGAAACGAACCTTGGCACTCCCGCTCTCGCTCTCGCTTCTCATCCCCTGCCTCGTCGCCTGCGGCGAGCCAACGCCGGACACCGCGACCCAGCTCGCCACCTGGATCGCCGACCTCTCCGACGACGCCATGGAAGGCCGCGGCCCGGGCACCCCAGGCGACGTCATGGCGCGTCAGTACATGATCGACGTGATGGCCGGGATGGGCCTCGAACCCGCCGCGGCCGACGGCGGCTGGGAGCAGCGGTTCGACATCGTCGGCATCGACGCGACCGTTCCCGAGACCTGGACGTTCCACTCCAGCGGCGGCGACAGCGCCGACTTCGCCTTCTGGGACGAGTTTATCGCGCACAGCGGCGTGCAGTCGGAACAGGCGGCGATCGAGAACGCCGAGGTCGTGTTTGTCGGCTACGGCATCCAGGCGCCCGAGTACGAGTGGGACGACTACGGCGACGCCGACCTCGCCGGCAAGGTGCTCGTCATGCTGAACAACGACCCGGACTGGGACCCGGACCTGTTCGAGGGCGACCGCCGGCTCTACTACGGCCGCTGGACCTACAAGTACGAGAGCGCCGCGGCCCAGGGCGCGGCCGGAGCGATCGTCATCCACACGACTCCGTCGGCCGGCTATCCGTTCCAGGTCGTGCAGACCTCCTGGACCGGACCGCAGTTCGAACTCCCCGACGAGGGCGAGCCGCGCACGCAGATCAACGCCTGGCTAACGGAAGATGCGTCGCGCCGCCTGTTCGACCTGGCCGGCGTCGACTACGACGAGACCCTGGAGTCCGCCCGCAGCGCCGACTTCACCCCGGTGCCGCTCGGCCTGACGACGAGCCTCGCGCTCACCAACACGGTGACCAGCGAGCAGACGGCCAACGTGCTCGGCGCGTTGCCGGGCAGCGACCCGGACCTGGCGGACGAGTGGATCGTCTTCACGGCCCACCACGACCATCTCGGCGTCTCGCCGGACGAGAGCCCGGAAGACCGCATCTACAACGGCGCCCTCGACAACGCGGCCGGGGTCGCCCAGGTGCTGGCGGTCGCCAGCAAGCTGGCGGCGCAGAGAACGGCGCCGAGCCGTTCCATGCTCTTCGCCCTCGTCGGCGCCGAGGAACAGGGCCTGCTTGGCTCCGAGTACTACGCCGCCCACCCCACCGTGCCGCCCGGCAAGATGGCCGCGAACATCAACTACGACGGCGGCAACCAGTGGGGCCGCACCCGCGACGTGACCTACATCGGCTACGGCAAGTCGAGCCTCGACGCCGTCGTCGAGGCCGCGGCCGCCGAGCAGGGCCGCACCGTCCTGCCCGACCAGTTCCCAGACCGCGGCTTCTTCTACCGCTCCGACCAGTTGAACTTCGCCCGCATCGGCGTGCCGGCCATCTACCTCGACAACGGCACCGACTTCATCGACCGGCCGCCGGGCTGGGGCAGGGAGCAGTTGGACGCCTGGACGGCGAACGTCTACCACCAGGCGTCCGACGAGTACCAGCCGCTTACCGAAGACGGCGAGGGCTGGAACCTGGAAGGCATGGTCGAAGACGTCGAACTCGGCCTGGCCTGCGCCCGCGACATCTCCGAGAACCCCGAACTCCCGACCTGGAACCCCGGCGACGAGTTCGAAGCCGCGAGGCTCGCGGCACTTGCCGCCGTGGCCGGCGAGTAGGGATTCCCGCGCCGATGATGTCGCTGCCCCGGGTGCGCGGGTCTTCCGACCCGCTGCCGCCGGAGGCGGCCAGGAGGCGCCGCCGCGAAGCGGCGACCTCGCTGGCGCCCGTAGAGCTTGACGACCAAGGGAGAAACGAATGACCGAAGCCCGAATCGCGGACCGCGTTCCCGCCAAGATCGAACTCGAAGCCGGCACCTACTGGTGGTGCCGCTGCGGCGAGTCCAAGAACCAGCCCTTCTGCGACGGTTCCCACCGCGGCACCGACTTCGAGCCGATGCGCTTCACGCTGGAGGAGGATCGCCGCGTCGCGCTCTGCCAGTGCAAGCGCAGCGACAAGATGCCGCACTGCGACGGCAGCCACCGCTTCCTCGACTGAACCAGCGAGGATTCGGCCGAACCCCGACCTGCCAACGTCGATGCAACTCACTCAAGCACGTACTTGAGCCGCCTGACGAAGTACTTGGTGTCAGATCGGTAGCTGGGGTATGCTCTCCGGACTGCCTTGATCGTGTCCGCGGAAACAAGAACGGCGTCAGCGCCTTCGATGTCGTTGACCCTCTTTTCAGCATCCAGGTAGTCCTTGAAGATGCGATGTTGATCGCCTTGGCGGTAAGCTCTGATATGGAACTTGCCTTGATCGGGGCGACGTTCGAGCAGGAAGAACGGCCGACCCCTGGCGGTTCCAAGGTCATCGATGCTGTCGATAAGCAGGGGGTACTCTTGGAGGCGTGCGACGGCGTCGAGTCGTTTCGAGCGCTCCCGGATTTTTTCCCAAAGAAGGTTGCGGTCCGGCGGTGTGCCTGGAACAGCGGGGCGGTTCTCCTGTAACGCAAAGGCGGAAGCAACCAGCGTGAAGAACTTCAGCCACTCTTCCTCGCCCTCACTCGATTTCAGCGACTGCTGGAGAAACGCGCCTGCCGTTTCTACGGCGGTGGCCCAAGCGTGCTGAAGACGAGTTCGAAGTTGCACTTCTATGAGATGGCCGTTGTACGTCGTGGTCCTTTCGCTGTGGTAGCGGTAGACCAAGTGAAGACTCCTGTAGCCGGAGGTCTTGGGTGATTCGATGTAGTTCTTCTCGTTTACGAGACGGTGTCTTGTACGCGGTGTGCGATAGGCGTCGCGAAGTGCCAAGACGTCGTCGATTGAGTTGACCACAGCGCGGCAACCCCCTATGTCCTGCATTTGGGACAGCTTCATGGTGGGGAAGCGGACGAGTTTCTGGATTGCTGAAGGCAGCCGCTTGAGGCGTTGGGAGATTACAGGGTTGGTGCAGATCCGGGCTTTGGCTCGCAAGCCGTTCTGGAACGTATTCAGCGGGAAGGCATGCGAGGAGCGCCAGTTGGCGAAGACCCTGAGATCTTCCTCGGGCAAGCTACCGTTAGTTGCTTGGGCCAGAGCGCGCCCGGCTCGGTCGACTTGGCTCTTGGAGTGGTCGGGGATGATCCAGGTCATCTGTCGATAGCTTCTCGGTGACTCAAGTGCGGGGGCCTTGGGAGGCGGAGGACGGTCTAAGGCCGAACAAGCCTCCGTTTCGGCGCGGGCGGCTTCTAGTCTGCTTCCCGTGTCGGTTGGATTATCTCGGAAAGCATCCACTCCGGGAGCTCCTCGATCTTCCGCATCGTGGCGGGCTTCTTCGTCAGCTTGAAGGTGACGCTCTGGCCCTCGGCTATGCGGACTAGGGTTCCGGCTGAGCCTTCGGACACCGCTCCCTTGCGCCACGCATCGAAGAGGATGGAATCTGGCCGAATCCCGAGGCAGAAGAGGTAGTCGTAGGTCCGGTCGAGCCGCACGTGGTTGAACTGAAAGGCGCCTCCCTTGTCTTCCGAGGCCGTCTTGACCTCGAAGAGCTTGCCGCCGATCTCCAAATCGGCCGCTGAGATCCGGGAACCCACGCGGTTCGCCACGATTCCGTGGCGCTGCAGGTAGCGCTGGACGAAATCCTCGCCGATGTCGCCCCGGTTGGTGTTGGCTACGCGGCGGAAGGGCTCGAGCGGCGCGTCGGTCCAGATCGTCTCGGGCGTGTGCTCCTGGATGACGAGGAGCATCAACTCGACCGGATTCACTCGGGCGCCGTCCACAAGGCGCCGGGCCAGTCGCGTTTCCAGAAGACGAGGAAGTAGGAGTGGTTCTTGCGGGCGTGAACCTGTCTGACCGCTCGGCTGACGCCGGGACGGTTGGTTCTCACCACGACGAAGAGGTCCTCGGCGACGAAGCCGAGTTCCTCGTAGGCCTGGATGATCTCGACATGGGTGAAGCGCTGCCTGTTGGAACAGACTTCGTCCTGGCACTTGACGATCATCACGCCGCGAGGACGGAGGACGCGGTAGGCCTCCTTGCCGCCGTCCTCGTACAGGGCCAGGACGGCCTCGTGGTACTTGGCCTTCGTGCGGTTGCCCGTGTCGTTGTTCCGGTAGTAGCGCTCGAAGGGCTGGTGGGTCGAATGCGCGGTCCCGCCCGGGGTGTGCATGTAGGGCGGATCGAAGACGACGCAGTCGACCGCGGCGTCCTCGTAGGGCAGATCCCGGCAGTCGACGCCCGTCTGGAGGTCCGTGGCCAGCAGATCGTAGAGGCCCGCAGGGACGTTCCGCCAGAACACGCCCTTGCCGTAGGTGACGTCGGCGACCGTGCTCCCCGGCGCCAGGTAGAGGTCCAGAATCTGGGGGAGCACCGTCTCGTTGCCGCCAACGGAGGCGCTCAGCACCAGGTCGTTCGTGGCGATGCCGTTTCGTACTACGCGCCTCTGCCGGGCGCCTGAGGGACTTCCGCCTGCGATGGAGGACGAACCCGGCGACGACGGCTCGTTCGGAGGATCCAGGACCAACTGTCGCCGTTTCCGGTCGGCGGGGCGCGCTGAAGTCCGGGGCATGAGCCGATGCTATCCCGCCACTATCTCCGCATCGTGGCCGCACCAGACGAGGCCGGACACCAGCTTCGGCAGGAAGCGGGTCGACTTCGGCGGCAGCAGGTCGCCGTCTTCGGTGGCCAGGGCGAACTGCTTCGGGGTCATCGGCGGCAGGAAGATGCCGGCGGCGATTTCGGCGCGGTCGAGCAGGGCGACGATCTGGTCCGGGTCGGCTTCGTAGGCGATGCTGCCGTCGGTGGCGGACTCGATGGGTACGCCGGTGGTCTTCAGCAGGTGATGGTGGAGAAGTACCGCGGGCAAGTTCGCCTTGCGGCCCGGAGTTTCGGCCGGGGCGGCGTCCGGGTCGAGGGTCCAGAGTTCGGGGGCATCGTCGCCCTGGAACCAGACGGCGAGCGCCGGTTGCGGTGCGGCCGCGACGCGGGCGGCGATCGCCGGCCCCGCGGTTTCCTCGAGCGGCTCTCTCTCGACAGGCAGCGCGGCCATGGCCGCGCGGTCCACCGGCGCGCGGACGCCGCGGTGGACCGGGTCGATCCGCAGGTTCGCCGACGCCAGGCTCGTCAGCACGACCATCTTGCAGGCCGCGGCCGTGCCGCTCGCCGCGCCCGCCTCGGCGGCGTAGGTCTGCGCCACCTGGGTGCGGTGGTGACCGTCGGCGATGGCGGCGCGGCCGTCCTTGAGCGCGGCGGCGTAGGCGGCGATTCGCCCGGCATCCGTGATCCGGTAGAGCGCATGAACGTCGCCGGTCCAGGGGTCGGTGTGCCGGACCAGCGCGTCCCCGGCGCCGCCGGAGCAGTCCTCGGCGAGCATCCGTTCCAGCGTGCCGTCGTCCTCCGCCAGATAGAACACCGGCTCGATGTCGATCCGGCTCAGCCGCAGCAGGTCCAGCCGCTCGGCGATCGACTTCGCGACGGTCTGCTCGTGCGGCCACAGGTCGCCTTCGCGTCCCGGCTCGACGCCGACCAGGGCGCAGAGGCCGAGGCGGCTCGAGCCGTCGGGCTCGACGATCGCGTACGGATAGACGGACGGCGTCTCGTCCCGGACGACGATGCCCCGCTCGCGCCACTCGCGGTGCAGCGCCACCGACTGTCCATGCGGCGCCCGGCCGCCGTCGCCGACCGGCTTCGTGACGCGGGCGAACTGATGCGGCGACTGCTCGTGCAGCTTGTCGCGCAGGGCCTCGTCGATCTGGTCGAACGGCGGCGCCGCCTGCGCGGCGGCGTTCACCTTGGCGGCGTTGTAACGGTAGCCCTGGAAGGCGAATAGCTTCATGTCGGCTCCTGGTCCGAACGCTGCCGGGCCGTTCGCCGGCCAGCCGCGAGTGCGTCAGGCGCGGATGCTAGTCGGAGATCCTCAAGAACGGACGGACGGCGGCAACGCGGTCGCTCCTCAGGCGGCGCGGTGGTCGTCGCTCGTCGCCGGCTCCGTGTCGGCCGCGCCGGCCGCCGACTCGCTTCGGATCGCGAGGCTGCCGCCCTCCACGTCGATCTCGATCCGGTCGCCCGGACCGATGTCGCCGCCGACCAGAGCGCGGCCTACCCGTGTCTCCACTTCGCGCTGCAGGTAGCGCTTGAGCGGCCGTGCGCCGTACACCGGGTCGTAACCTGCCCGCGCCGTGAACGCCCGCGCCGCCGGCGTCAGTTCCAGCCCGATGCCCTGCTCGCCGAGCCGCTTCGCCAGGTCGGCGGTCAGCAGGTCGACGATCCGCTCGATCTCGGAGACGGTCAGCGGCGAGAACAGCACGATCTCGTCGATCCGGTTCAGGAACTCCGGCCGCATCGAACGGCGCAGTTCGTTCATCACCGCGTCGCGGGCCGCGTCCGTGATCTCGCCGGCCGGCGTCACCCCTTCAAGCAGGTGCGGCGAGCCCAGGTTCGAGGTCATGATGACGACCGTGTTCCGGAAGTCGACCGTCCGCCCCTGGGAATCGGTGATCCGGCCGTCGTCCAGAATCTGGAGCAGCACGTTGAACACGTCCCGGTGCGCTTTTTCGATCTCGTCGAAGAGGACCACGGCGTAGGGCTTGCGCCGCACCGCCTCGGTCAACTGGCCGCCGTCCTCGTGGCCGACGTAGCCCGGCGGCGCGCCGACCAGCCGGGACACGGCGTGCCGCTCCATGTACTCGCTCATGTCGATGCGGACCATGTTGTCTTCGGTGTCGAAGAGCGCCTCGGCGAGCGTCTTCGCGAGTTCCGTCTTGCCGACGCCGGTCGGGCCGAGGAAGAGGAAGGAGCCGATCGGGCGCCGCGGGTCCTTGATGCCCGAACGGGCGCGGATGACGGCGTCGGCGACGAGCCCCACCGCCTCGTCCTGGCCGATCACCCGCCGGTGGAGGATCTCGTCGAGCCGCAGCAGCTTCTCGCGCTCGCCCTCGACCAGGCGGGTGACGGGCACGCCGGTCCACTTGGAGACGATCTCGGCGATCTCGTTGTCGGTCACTTCCTCGCGCAGCAGCCGGCCCGCGCCGTCGGCGTCGCCGGCGGCCCGCTCCTGGCTCTCCAGCTTCTCCATCAGCCCCGGCAGCACACCGTGGCGCAGTTCGGCGGCCCGGTTCAGGTCGTACTGGCGCTCGGCGACCTCGATCTCGTGCCGCGCCCGCTCGACCTGTTCGCGCACCTTCCGCTCGTCGTCGATGGCGGCCTTCTCGCTCTCCCACTGGGCGCGCATCGCGGCGGCCCTGGTCCGCAGGTCGGCGAGTTCGCGGCGCAGCGTCTGCAGGCGCGCCTTGCTCGACTCGTCGGTCTCCTTGTTGAGCGCCGCCTCTTCGATCTCCAGCCGCATGACGCGCCGGGTCGCCTCGTCGAGCTCGGCCGGGAGGGAGTCGATCTCGGTGCGGATGAGGGCGCAGGCCTCGTCGACGAGGTCGATCGCCTTGTCGGGCAGGAACCGGTCCGAGACGTAGCGGTCGGACAGGGCGGCGGCGGCGACCAGCGCGTTGTCCTGGATGCGGACGCCGTGGTGGACCTCGAACCGCTCGCGTAGCCCGCGCAGGATGGACACCGTGTCTTCGACGGACGGCGCGTCGACGAGGATGGGCTGGAAACGGCGCTCCAGCGCCGCGTCCTTCTCGACGTACCGGCGGTACTCGTCGAGCGTGGTGGCGCCGATGCAGTGGAGTTCGCCGCGCGCCAGCATCGGCTTCAGCAGGTTGCCGGCGTCGGTGGAACCCTCGGCGCGGCCGGCGCCGACGATGTTGTGGACCTCGTCGATGAACAGCAGGATGCGGCCCTCGCTCTCTGCGATCCCGGTCAGGACCGCCTTGAGCCGCTCCTCGAACTCGCCGCGGTACTTGGCGCCGGCGAGCAGCGAGCCGAGATCTAGCGAGAACACGCTGCGGTCCTTGAGCCACTCGGGCACGTCGCCGCGGACGATGCGCTGGGCCAGCCCCTCGACGATCGCGGTCTTGCCGACGCCGGGCTCGCCGATCAGGACCGGGTTGTTCTTCGTCTTGCGCGAGAGGATGCGGATGGCGCGGCGGATCTCGGAATCGCGGCCGATCACCGGGTCCATCTTGCCGGTGCGCGCCCGCGCCACCAGGTCGACGCCGTACTTCTCGAGCGCCTCGCAGGTGGCCGCGGGGTTGTTGCTCGTCGCCTCCTTCATGTCGTTCGAGTTCTCCTGCGTGGCGCGTTCAACGTTCGCTTCTTTCGTCTCGGGCGGGGCCGGAGTCGCCGGCGGCGCGGGCGGCGTCGTCCTGGGCGGGGCCGGAGTCGTCGCGGGACGGATCGAAAGCGGACGTCTCGGCCAACCGCTCGAAGAGGGCCTTCTCCTCGTCGGTCAACCGCTTCGGCACGACGACCCGGATTTCGGCCAGGAGATCGCCGCCGGGTCCCTTCGGATCGGGCAGGCCGCGTCCGCGCAGGCGCATCTTCCGCCCGGTCGACGTACCGGCGGGCAGCCCCGCCTCGGCGTGGCCGGCGAGCGTGGGAACCCGGATTGTGCCGCCCAGCGCCGCCGTCCACGGCGCGACCGGCACGTCGCAGAGGAGGTCGCGGCCTTCGCGGCGGAAGACCGCGTGCGGCAGGGCCTCGACCCGGAGCAGCAGGTCGCCGTCGGGGGCGCCCGAACCCTTGCCGCCCTGGCCGCCCAGGCGAATCGCCTGGCCCGGCAGCACGCCCCTGGGGATGCGGACTTGCAGGTTGCGGGTCCGGCCGTTCGTTCGGTCGAGGAACTCGACCGTCCGTGGGCCGCCCTCGGCCATCTGCTCGAGGCTGAGCGGCAGGGTGACTTCCTGGTCGCGGCCCCGGCGGGGAGGCGACCAGGTCGAGTGCCGGCCGCCGCCGGGGAAGCCCTGCGCGCCCGCGCCGCCGAACAGCATGTCGAAGAACGAACTGAAGCCGGAGCCGCCTCCGGCGCTCCGGAACTCGAACCGGCCGTCGCCGCCGCCGAAGCCGCCTCCGTCGCCGAAGTGGAAGCGGAAGCCCTCCCAGCCGGGCGGGGGAGCGCCCTCGGACTGAACCTGCTTCCAGGCGGCGCCGTACTGGTCGTACTTGCTGCGCTTGTCCGGGTCCTTGAGGACCTCGTAGGCCTCGCCGATGTCCTTGAAGCGGGCCTCGGCGCCCGGGTCCCTGTTGACGTCCGGATGGAACTGGCGGGCCAGCTTGCGGTACGCCTTCTGGATGACGGCGGGCGTCGCGTCCTTGTCGACGCCGAGGGTCCGGTAGTAGTCCTTGTACTCCACGTTCTTCGGTTCCCGTTCCTGGTTGAGCCTGAGCGTTCCCGACCCAGGTTCGGCGGATAGTTTAGTCTATCTCACTCAACTTTGGAACTGGGAGTGTGGATGCCGAATGCGAATGCCGGCCTTCGGCCGGCATTCTTCTGGCCGCCTTCGGCGGCAAGCGGGTCAGGAAGACCCGCGCACCCGGCGGGTCGGAGGATCCGCGCACCGAGGCGCGGGCTCCTGGCCGCCTTCGTCGGCCTTCCGAACGGAACGCGCGAGGCCGAAGGCCTCGCTCCGCTCACGGCGGGTCGAAGCCGAACGCCGTGTAGTTCAGGGCGATGTACTTCTCCTGGCCCTCGGGAACCTCTTCGAGGGGCAGGATCGCCTGCACCGGGCAGGCATCGACGCACAGGCCGCAGTCGATGCACTCCTCCGGGTGAATCAGGAGCAGTTCCCAGTCGTCATCGTCGTAGATGCAGTCGACGGGGCAGACATCGACGCACGACGTGTCCTTTACGCCGATGCACGGTTCGAAGATGATGTGGGTCATCGGACTGTTCCTCGCGTGCCGAACGCCGCCCGCGCCATCGCTTGCGGGCAGCCTTGAAACGGGGCAGACAGTAACAGAGTCGCCCCGAGCGGCAAAGACGCCCCGCCGCCGAGCGGAGCCGGCCTGACGGCCGGCTTTCCGAACAGGACGCGCCGCCAAGCGGCGACGACTCTCCCGCGCCAGGTGTCGGCGGCATCAGAGCTCGAAGCGGCCGGGCCGCATGGCCCGCGGAATCGCCAGGCCGGGGTCGTCCGGCTCGCGGCCGAGGACCAGGGGCGCGACCATCTTCGCCGTAAGCGGCGCCAGCAGGATGCCGTTGCGGAAGTGCCCGGCCGCGACGTGCAGCCGTTCGCCCAGCCGGCCGACGATCGGCCACGGGTCCGGCGTGCCCGGTCGCAGCCCGGCCCAGTGTTCGACCGGCTTGCGGCCTTTCAACGCCGGCAGCAGATCGGCGGCGCCCGCCGCCAGGTCCGCGCGGACCGCGGCGCTCAGGCCGATGTCGAAACCCGCGCGCTCGACCGAGGCGCCGATCAGCAGGCGCCCGCCCGCGCGCCGGACGGCATAGAAGGTCGGCGTGCGGATCGCTCCGAGAAACGGCCAGTCGACGCGATCGAACGCGATCATCTCGCCCTTGACCGGTGAGATGGGGAGCGGAGGCAGCCCCCGGATCGACGCGGTCCAGGCCCCGCCGCAGACCACCGCGGCGCCGGCGGCCCGCTCGAAGCCGGCGCCCGAGACGCCGACCTCGCCGGGCGCCTCGACGACGCTCTCGACCGTGGCGCGGTGCAGGACGACGTTCCGGTTCCGCAGCGCCGCCGCCGCGGCCGCCCCGGCCAGGCGGTTGTCGACCCGGTGCTCGCCGGGCAGCAGCAGCGCTCCCTCGATCCCGGGGCGCAGGTCGGGCACCAGCTCGCGAAGCTCGGACCGGTCGAGGTCCCGAGCCGCGTCGCCGTGTTCGAGGGCCCGGGCCTTGATCCGGTCGAGCACGGCGCGGCCCTCGGCGTCGAGGATGGGCAGCAGCGAGCCGGTGTCGTCGTAGTCGATCGACATCCCGCTCTCTCGTTCGAGCGCGGGCGCCAGATCGCGCCAGAGGTCGCGCGACCGGAGCGAGATCCGGGCGTACGCCTCGTCGGCGACGCTCTCCGCGATCGGCGCGATCATCCCGGCCGCGTTGGGCGACGCCGCGCCTTTCCGGCGGTCGTCGACGAGCTCGACCCGGGCGCCCGCGAGGTCGAGTTCGCGCGCGATCAGCAGCCCGATCAGCCCGCCGCCGACGACGAGAACGTCCGGCCGCGGCCCGGGGCCCGGGCCGTCCCGCCGGGTCATCGGTCGCCGGCCAGCGTTTCCGCGTGCAGCCGGGCCCGTGGGGCGATGGGCGGGCCGGCGTCGGACCGGAGCCGTCCGCGTTCGGTCGAGGCGAGGGCCTCGAAGACGGCGCGGGCCCGCGACCGGTACTCGTCCCGTCCCTCTTCGGCGAGGACGGTCAGTGCCAGTCCGAGCAGGTACTGGACCGTGTCGCGGCCGAGCCCGCTGCGGCCGGGAGCCTCGATCGTCCGAAGCTGGCGGACCGCTTGCGCCTGGTCGCCGGCGGCCAGCAGCAGGTTCGCCAGCTCGAGTTCCAGGAGCCAACGCGGGATGTCGCCGGCGCGCTCCAGCTCCTGGTGCAGCCGGGCGGTGACGGCCGCCGGCAACAGGTCGGGATCGAACGTGTCGAGCAGGGCCCAGCCCCACTCCGGTTCGACGCTGCGGACGGCGGCGCCGCCCGGACCGCGCGTTGCGATTTCGATCGCGTCCCCCGGTTCGAGGCTCTCCACGGCGGTCGTCAACTGGAGCGAGGAGGACGCTGGCCGGCCGTCGATGGAGACGACCTCCATGCCCGGCGCCAGCCCGGCGGCCGCCGCCGGGCCGCCCGCCTCGACCGCTGCCACGACCGGCACGCCTCCGGCCAGGGAGTCCATCAGCGTGGCGCCGAAGCGCGGCGTCCTCCGGCCGAGGTCCGGATCGAGCGCCGCCGCCAGCCGCTGCAGGGCGTCCTGCTCCAGCCGGCGGTTCTCGATCCGCAGGCTGCGCACGTCGGGCGTCGCCGGTCCGGGAACCGCCGGCCACCACCACAGGTCGGCGGCGTCGGCGACCAGATCGTCGTTCAGCACCGCGGCGACGTAGAGCGCCGCCGGAAGGCTCGCCTGAACCTCCCGCTGGATCGCGGCCCAGTCCAGGTCGCGTTCGGCCGTCGCCCGGTCGCGGAGCGCGGCGGCGCCGGCGCCCAGCCGGGCGAGCAGGTCCGTTCCCTCGGCGCCGCGGTCGAGGACGGTGTACGTGCCGGCGCCGCGCAGCGCGTCGAGCGCGAGTTCGACGGCGCGGACGCCGGCTGGGTCGTCGCCGAACACGCCGAGATAGACGAGGGCCGGCCGGAGCTCGACCTCGACGTCGATCCGACGCCGGTCCTCTGCGACCACCGAGGTCTCGAAGTAGCCGAGCGTGCCGTGTGTCACCGACAGGTCGTAGGCGCCCGGCGGCAGGCGGACCTGGGGCGGAGACTTCGACCGGTCGGGCCGGAGCGTGCGGCCGTTGCCGAGGACGCTCGCGCCCTCGGTCAGGCCGACGAGGCCGACGACCGCCTCCTGGCGCTCCAGGACGACCGGCGGCAGTTCGTAGTCCTCCAGGCCGGGGATCTGGAGACTCGTGCGGAAGCTCCGGAAGCCGTCCTTCTCGATCTCGATCCGGTGGCGGCCGGGCGGCAGATCGTCGAGCCAGAGTTCGCGCGAGAAGTCCTCGGGCGGGTGGCTTGCGGCCGGTCCCTCCGGCCGGAACCGGGGCTCGGCCTGGCCGTTCGTCCGTCCGCGTTCGATTCCGTCGACCAGCACGGTCGCGCCGGTGGGGGCGGTACGCAGCTTGACGACCGCGCTGTCGCGCTCCAGTTCGACCGTCACTTCCAGGTCCGTCCCTCCCGCGACCGCGAAGGCGGCGGTGGTCGGCAGGTAGCCCGGACGGGAGACCTGCGCCAGGTAGTCGCCGACCAGGAGCGGGGCGGGTTCCGGCGGCACGAAGGGCTCGGGCTCGTCCCCTTCGCCGGCCGGCGTCTCGTCCGCGTCTCCGTCTTCGGCCGCCTCCTCCCCGGCCTCGTTCTCCGCCGCCGGCGGCTCGGGCGGCGGCGCCGCGTTCTCGAACGCGAGGTCGCCGACGCGGATCTCCGCGTCCAGGGGCGTGACCAGGAAGGAGACGCGGCCCACGAGTTCGTCCTTCCGGCCCTGGAGACGGTCGGTCAGTTGCCTGCCGGCGGTCTCGGCGTCCAGCTCGAACAGCGGGTCGAGACGGACGATCCGGTCGAGCGCCAGGTCGGCCCCCTCCCGGTCGTCCAGTGTCCATCGCGCGGCCGCCAGGTAGAGCCAGGCCGTGCGCAGGGTCTCGAAGAGACGGGGATCGCCGGCGGCGAGGTTGCGGTCGCCTCCGGCGTCGGCGGCGAGCGGTTCGAGAGTGTCGATCACGTCCTGCAGCAGGGGAATCGCCCCTTCCGAGTCGCCCTCGGCGTAGATGTCGCCGGCTTCGCTCAGGGTGGCCGCCGTCCGGGGCGGCAGCCGGGTCGACCGCTCGATCTCGAGGTCGCTACGGCCGATTTCCTGGACGCCGATGCGCTGCGCTGCGGCCACGCCGCAGAAGCTGGCCAGGATCGTCAGCGCGGCGGCAGCGGGGAGGATTCGGCGGCACATCCGGCCTACTCCAGCACCAGGACGTCGCCGAGCCGGCTGTCGGCGATGAAGATGCGTGCCTGGCCGTCGACCGCGACGTCTTCGGGCGCCCGCAGTTCCCGGCCGCCGGGAAGGACGGGACCGAGCGTCGCCAGCGGCACGGCGGCGGGGTCGTAGACGAGGACCTGCATCGTTGCCGCGTCGAGCACGTAGCGGTTGCCGAACGGGTCGACATCGAGCGCGACGGGCCGCCGCCAGTCGGCCCGAAAGGCCTCCTCGAAGCGCCCGTCGGCGGCGAACCGCAACACGGACGGAGGCGTCGAGCGGGCGCCGGCGTCGAGCACGTGAATGGCGCCGTCCCTGCCCACCGCCAGGTCGATGGGCTCGGTCATCGTGGCGACGCGCAGGGTCTCGAGCGGCCGGCCCTCCGGGTCGAAGCGGAGCACCTCGGCGGAGCGGCGCGAGAGCACGGTCCAGGCGCCGGAGTCGTCGCGGTGGGCGGCGACGATGCGGTCCAGGTCGCCGCCGCCGGGACGGGTGAAGGCGACGGTCCGCGGGTCTTCGATCCCGGTCACTCCGTCGGCGGCGATGACGCCGGGGGCGCCCGCCGCGGCGTGGCTCGGCCGGACCGCGCCGCGGAGGTCGCGGGCGGCCGACGGCGCGCCGCCGGCGTCGAGGATCGCGGCCCGGTTCGCCTCGGTGACGACGAGCCGGCCGTCCGCGCCGGTGGCGACCCCGCGCGGCCTTTCGATGCCGGCGCGATCCGGCAGGTAGCTGCGCGCCGCGAGCCAGCGCTCCTGGCCGGCGACCGGCCGCAGGATGAGGCGGTGCATCAGGGTCGTCCGTTCCAGCGAGCCGACGGCGACGTCGCCGTCCGCTTCGCCGCGGCGGAGAGCGCCTTCGCGGGCCAGGCGCAGGTGCTCGGCGGCGGTCCGCCAGTCGCCCCGCTTCAGCAGCAGGTCGCCGAGCTCGAAGTGGGCGTGCGGCGTCCGCTCGCTCTCGGGTTCGCGCTCCAGCACGCGGAGCAGTTCGGCGACCGTCTCGCGCTCGGTTGCGGCGTCCTGGGCCGGCAGCGCCGCAGCGAGCAGGGCCAGCCCGAAGGCGGCCGCGGCCGCGTGCCTAGGCGTCGAGTTCTTCGGAGAGCCGCTCGTCACTGAGCCGCCGGGCGGTTGGCGAGAGGGGGGCGTGGGTGAGGATCTGACTGGCGCGCGCAATCGCCTTCGCCGCGTCGCCCAGATCCTGGTAGATCACCATCTCCTTGTAGAGCAGGTCGGCGAGTTCGTCGAGCCGTTCCTCGACTTCGCCGGCGTAGGGTCCGTCGGGGAACCGCTCCAGGTACTCGGACCCGCTCGTGATGTCGTCGTAGCTGCCGGCCAGGCTGCGCAGCCGGTCCTCGGCCCGCTCGCCGAGTTCCGGGTCCCGCTCCTGGAGCGCCAAGTGCTGCAGCGAGCCGAGACGGGTCAGTACCGGCGCCAAGTTGCGCAGCCCGCGCTGCGCCGCGGCGGCCGGAGTGTCGCCGTCCTCCGCGATGTCTCCGGCCGGCTCGGATTCCCAGGCCTTGAGGAAGTTCTCCACCGCGTCGGTCTCGCGGCCCAGCCGGCTGCAGGCGACGCCGAGCAGCAGCGCCACACGGGGCGCCCGGGGCGAGTCGGGGTAGTTCGAGAGAAAAGCCTCGAGGAACGGGGTCTCGAACACGCCGCGGTCGAGGATGCCGATCGAGTCGCGGTAGAACTCCTCGCTCTGGCGCCGGAGGTCGGCGAGTTCCTGGCTCAGCACGGCGAGGAACGGCGAATCCGGCGTCAGCGAGCGGACGGCTTCCATCTCCTTGCGGTAGGCGGCCGTCACCTCGCCGTAGTCCCGCGAGGTGGCCAGCCGCTCCAGTTCCCGGTCGCGCCGCTCGTGCAGCCGCTCCAGCCGCAGCGACTCGGCGGCCGTTCCGGCGGGCCAGGCGTTGAGCGCCATCGTCTTCACGAACCGGAGCGCCGGCGGCGCCGCCTTCGACTCCCGCGGCTGCGGCCCGGGCCGGGGCGCGAGCCGCTTCGTCGGGTTCGCCGCGAACGCGAGCAGGCTCTCCTGGGTCGCCTGGCGATAGGCGTCGACCTCGTCGCCCGGCGCCGCTTCGAGCGTCGCGAGGTAGCGGCCCCGCGCTTTCGCGGCCAGGACCCGGGAGTCGAAGAAGGGATGGGTCTGCCAGTAGCCGTACGCCTTCGACTGCGGGATGCGTTCGCCCATCCTGGCCATCAGCCGTTCAAGGGCGTTCGGGTCGTAGCCGGCGGCCGCGGCGAAGCGCTGCCCCTCTTCGTCGCTCTCGTCCTCGTGCTCGCGCGAGTAGCTGCGCATGACGAGCTCGGTGATCGCCATGCCGCCGACCAGCGCGGCCTGGGCCGCCGCCTCGGTCGCGCTCTGGTCGCGGGTGTAGCCGTAGGGGCCGACGTAGCCGTCGTCCCGGTCGGAGGCGCTCGCCGCCAGCAGCCCCACGCCGAGCAGGGAACTCAGCAGGTTGAGCCGCGTCGCGCGCTTCTTCTGCTTGAGGAAGTGCTCGGAGGTGACGTGCGCGATCTCGTGGCCGAGCAGGTTGGCGAGCATGTCGTCCGACAGCCCGAGGTCGAGCATGCCGCTGGTCACGAAGATCTGCCCCGCCGGCAGCGCGAAGGCGTTGGGGATCGGCGTGTCGACGACGGCGAAGGTGAAGGGATACGCGTCGAAGCCGGCGTGGTACGCCACCTCGTAGCCGATCCGGTTGACCCGTTCCTGCACCTCCGGATCGTCGAGGAGGCCGTACTGCTTCACCGCCTCGGCCGCGGCGGCGACGCTCTTCTCGAACAGGGCGGGATTCTCGATCTCCACCGCCGGCGCCGCGCCGGAGGCGGTCAGGAGCAGGGCCAGGGTTGCGGCGGTCGCGGACCGCGCGACGCCCGCGGTTCGGGACGCCCTGCCGGTTCGAGACGATTCGTGAGCGCGCATCATGGGGGAGCCAACGGGCGCGGCACCCGGCGGATTCCGTTCGAGCGCCGGATGACGGCGGCCGAAACGGTTCGCGTGCGGCTTGAAGCGCCGCCGGGGTTCCGCGACGCCTTAGGATAACCGCGTGTCCGCGTCACAGGCGCGGGAGACGCCAGGAGATTGCGTCGTGGAAGCTCGACGCAGCGAGATTCACGGCGCGGTCTCCCGCTGAGGCGGGGGCTGGGGCCAAACATGGAGTTTGCGGCAGGCTTGACGGCTCTGAAGGCCGCGGCCAGAAGTCGCCGCGGTCACGAGCCGTGGGTCTTCTACCCGCGGGAGGGCCGCTGGAGATGGTGGTCGTTCGAGCGCGGGTGGACCGAGATCGAGCGCTGGCGGGCCGTGCTGGAGCGGGGCGAAGGGCCGGCCGCCGGCGCCGCGCCGCCGCCCGAATCCTCGCCGGAGGCGCTCTGCTGTTGTCTCGCCGGGTCGGCCGGCGAGTCCGGAGACGAGTACCGAGGGGCGTTCGCCGCCTTCGACCGTCTGCTCGCAGGGGGTGGGTCGGCGCGCGAACTCGTCGTCGTCGCTCCGCCGGAAGCTGCCGCGGCGCCTGCGCCCGCGCTGCCGGATCGACTGGCGGAGCAAGCGCCGGGAACACGCCAGGGAATGCCGGTGCCGGTGGCCGCGCCGGCGAATCGACTCGCGCGGTTGTGGCTCGAGTGGTGCTGCGCCAACCTGGCGGTGCTGGCGCTCGAACCTAAGCGGCGCGCCCTGGTCGGCTCCGTGCTGTGGTGCCGGCCGACGGCCCTGTTGCTGGACGCCGGCCAGGAGCGCGCGCTGGCGGCCGCGGTCACGGACCGGAGCGGCGGACGCAACCGCAGGGCGGCCGGGCTGCTCGACCGGCTGCGCGTCCTGATGGTCGCGCCGGAAGCCGGGGACGAAGCCGGCGAGGTTCCGCCGCCGGCGGCCGACTGGCGCGCCTGGGGCGTCGAACGCCGGGGCGTGCGCGAGGGCGACTTCAGCCGTTGATACAGTGCGGTCTGGTGACTACTGCCAGACCCTACGTCCGGTTCCTGCCGCTGATCCTGATCGCGGCGGTCGCCGTCCAGCCGGCCGGCGCCGCCGGTTTCGAGGTGAAGATGGCGACGCTCTCGCCCGACGGCTCGCCCTGGGACGGCTTCTTCGAGACGATGGGCAAGGACTGGGAGGCCGGGACCGACGGCCGGGTAACTCTCACGATTTACCCCGGCGGCGTCGCGGGCGACGAGCCGGACATCCTGCGCAAGATGAAGATCGGCCAGTACCACGCTGCCGCTCTCTCCGTCAGCGGTCTGGCCGACATCTCGAAGGACTTCACCGTCTTCGAGATTCCCTTGTTCTTCCACGACGAGCAGGAGATGTTCCACGTGCTGCGGGAGCTGACGCCGGGTCTCCGCGAGACGCTGGACGAGGAGGGCTTCGTCCTCCTCGGCTGGGGCTACGTCGGCCAGGTCCACTTCTTCACGAACGAGCTGGCGCGCACGGTGGAGGAGATGCAGCGGCTCAAGATCTTCACCTGGGCCGGCGACGAGGCGATGACGAGCTGGTGGCGCGAGGGCGGCTTCAAGCCGGTGGCGCTGGCGGCGACCGACATCGTGACCGGGCTTCAGACCGGCATGATCGACGCGCTCGCCGTGCCGCCGATCTACGCGATGCAGGTCCAGTTCTTCAAGCAGGCGAAGTACTTCGCCGACATTCCGCTGATTCCGATGATGGGGGCGATCCTCGTCACGAAGCGGGCGTGGAACCGGATCTCGGAAGCGGACCGGAAGGTGATGATCGCCGCCGGCCAGCGGGCCGAGGACAGGATCTTCGAGACGATTCCCGCGATCGAGCAGACCGCGGTGGGGCTGATGGGGGGCCAGGGGCTGGAGGTCGTGCCGATCGTGGGCACCGAAGTCGAGGACGACTGGGTCGAGATCGCCAGGGACTTCGCGGCCAGCATGCGCGGGAACACCGTGCCGGAGGCGATCTTCGACCGGGCGGCGGCGGTTCGGGACGCGTATCGCCGGCAGCAGGAGACGGCCGCTCCGTCCACCGGGTCGGACAGCGGCAACTAGCCAGCGGCCTTTCAACCCGGGTCCTTGCTTGACTGAGAGCGCCGCAGCGGCCCGTCCCTGGGGGCCGGTGCGCTTCCTCCATCGGGCCGAGGACGGTCTCTCGATCGTCCTTCTCGGCGCGATGGTGCTCCTGCCCCTGGCGGAGATCGTCGTCCGCCGGCTCGGCACGGGCATTCCGGGCGCGCTTCCGTTCGAGCAGCACCTGACCCTGTGGGTCGCGTTCCTGGGCGCGGCGATGGCGTCGCGCGAAGGGCGGCTGCTCGCCCTGGCCACCGGCAACTTCCTGCCGGAGGGCCGGTTCCGCAGTGCGGCGGCGGTGTTCACCGGCGGGATCAGCGCGATGGTTGCGACCCTGCTGGGCAGGGCCAGCCTGGACCTCGTCCGGATCGAGTACGAAGGCGGCATCGAGATGGCGGCCGGCGTACCCGTGTGGGTGGGGCAGGCGGTCATGCCGGTCGGCTTCGCGCTCCTGGCGCTGCGGCTGGCGTGGAAGTCGTCGGAACTCTGGGCGGGCCGCGCCTTGGCCGGGTTCGGCATCGTGCTCGGTCTGTGGATCGGCGCGAACGCCGACTCCTTCGCGGATCGCACCGCGGCGCCCTGGCTCGTGCTGATCCTCGCTTCGACGCTGCTCGGCGGCCCCATCTTCGCCGCCCTCGGCGGCGCCGCGGTGTTCCTGTTCCTGTCCGACTGGGTGCCGCTCGCCGCGATTCCGGCCGAGAGCTACCGGCTCGCCGTGTCGCCGACCCTGGCGGCGATTCCGCTGTTCACGCTGACCGGTTTCCTGCTCGCCGAGGGCGGCGCCTCGGAGCGGCTGCTGCGAGTCTTCCGCGCCATGTTCGGCTGGGCGCCGGGCAGCACCGCCGTGGTGTGCGCCGTGGTCTGCGCGTTCTTCACCGTCTTCACGGGCGGTTCCGGCGTCACCATCCTGGCGCTGGGCGGCGTGCTCTTCACGGCACTCTCGGCCGATGGCTACCGGGAGCGCTTTTCGCTCGGCCTCCTTACCGCGTCCGGTTCGCTCGGCCTTCTGCTGCCGATGGCACTGCCGCTCATTCTCTTCGGCATCGTCGCCGAAGTGCCGATCGAGGACCTGTTCATCGGCGGGATCCTGCCGGGCCTCCTGCTGATCGCCCTGATCGCCGCCTGGGGCGTCCGGGAGGGTCTGCGCAGCGGCGCCGGCAAGGCCCTTGCCGTGGCCGCTGAGGAAGACCGCGGCATCCGGGACGTCAGTTGGGAGCGGTTCCCTTCCGTGTTTCGAAGGCGCCTGCCCATCGTCTGGGAACGGTTGCCGCCTGCCGTCAGGCGGTTCCTGTGCAGTGAGTTCGTGCGCGCTCTCTGGTCCGGCAAGTGGGAGCTGCTGCTGCCTGTCGTGGTCGTTGGATCGTTCTTCAGCGGCTACGCGACCCTGGTCGAAACGGCGGCCCTGGCGGCTCTCTACGCCTTCGTCGTCCAGTGCCTGGTGCATCGCGACGTGAGGCTGGGCAAGCCTCTTCTGGCCGTCGTCCGGCAGTGCGCCGTGCTGGTGGGCGGCGTGCTGATCATCCTGGTGGCGGCCATGGGTCTGACGAGCTGGCTGGTCGACGCCCAGGCGGCCCAGGCCCTCGTCGATCTCGTGCAGAACAACATCGAGTCGAAGATCGTCTTCTTGCTCGCGCTCAACGTCTTCCTGCTCCTGGTCGGCTGCCTGATGGACATCTTCTCGGCCACCGTCGTCGTCGTGCCGCTGATCATCCCGCTCGGCCTGGCCTTCGGCGTCGACCCGATCCACCTCGGGATCATCTTCGTGGCCAACCTGGAACTCGGCTACCTGACGCCGCCGGTGGGCCTCAACCTGTTCCTGGCGTCCTACCGCTTCGAACGGCCGCTGCTCGCGGTCTACCGGGCCGCCGTTCCGGCGCTGATCATTCTCGGCTTCGGCGTCCTGCTGATCACGTATGTTCCTGTGCTCACCCTGGGGCTGCTCGAGTTGCTGGGGAGAACCTGATGCGCCGCCGATCCCTGGCCGGGCGGGCGCTTCGCCCGGATGGAGTTCGTCCATGAATTGGAAACGACTGCAGAGCGTCGCCGTCGTCTGGTCGGCGGTCTTCCTGGGGCTGGCGATCCTCACGGTCGCCGGCGTCCAGATCGTCCCGCGAGGCGCTCCAGGCCTGGTCTGGGCGCTGCACGTTCTGGTGGCGGCGGTCGGCTTCCTGTCCGGCATCGCGGCGACCCGGCGGCGAGCCGAGATCGACGTCGAGCGCTGGAAGCTGGTGGAAGACCCCGACCTCACCTCGGGCGAACGGGAACACGCCCACCGCGAGGCCGAGTCCCTGTTGCGCCGTGCCAGCGCCCAGTTCCTGCTGACCGGCGTGACCCTGGGCGGCTGGCTCGCCTACCAGTTGCGCTCCGAGCGCCCCGAAGCCGGTGCAGCGGTGACCCGCGTCCTCGGCGGCGAGGCGCCCGACGTGCCCGCCTCCGGCCAGACCCTGACCGAGGCTCTCGCGCCCGAGCCCGTCTACACCCCGAGCCCCTCCGATCTGCTGATCGCGACACCCCTGATCGCCTTCGGACTCGGCATGCTCTGGGCCCGCTACCGAGCCAGCCGCACCTAACGCAGTTGCGCCACCGTGGCGCCCCAGCCGCCCCCGCCCGGCCCGCCGCTCCTGAACCCGACCACCCGCGGATCCCGCTCCAGCACCTTCCGCACGATCTGCCGCTGCACCCCGACGCCTCGCCCGTGGATGATCCGCACCTCGCGGAACCCTCTCTCGTAGGCGGCGTCCAGGTAGCTCTCGACCACGTCCTTCACCTCCCGCGGCTGAAACGGATGCAGGTCGATCTCATCGCCGATGGGAACCTCGACGACGTCATCGGGCGAGAGTTCGTCTTCCGGGTTCCTTTCTGAAGAAGACACGGGCTGGGGTTGTTCAGAGAGAATCGCGCAGTGAGGGGATCGGGAGGGGAGGCTCCCAGCGGACTGGAGCCAAGCGACTCCCGACGACCTTACGGCAACCGCCGTCCTGGCGGAGCGCCGGCGACCGAAGCGAGCGCTGACCTTCCCTCCACCAAGAGAGCGCGAGCGTCCGCTGGGAGCCTCCCCTCCCGATCCCCTCACTGCTCCGCTCAGAACAGCTTCAGCACCGCAATGAAGGCGCTCCAGCCGTCGTCGGGGCCAGCCAGGGCGTGGCCGACGTCCATGTTGACGACGGTGCCCCAAGGGCCGATGAAGGTGCCGACGATGCCGGCGCCGGCGAGCAGTTCGCGGTCGAGGCCGGAGGCTGGGTCGGTGGCCCAGGCGGCGTCGCCGACGAGGTCGATGCGGAAGATCTCGCCGAGCTCGAAGCCGTAGCTCACGTGGGCGGCCGCGGCGCGTTCGGCCCGCACCTTGTCGCTCTGGTAGCCGTGGACGTTGACGTCGGAGAAGAAACCGAACTCGTACTTGCTGAACCGGTCGAGATCGCTGCCGTCGACGTACTCAAGGGCCACGCCGAACTTCTGGAACTTCGGCAGATGCCAGGTCTTCGCGACGCCGACGTTCCAGAGCGTGTAGCTGTCCGGCGTCACGCTGCCGCCGCCCAGGCCCCAGGGCTGCCAGTCGCCGCGCAGGTTCCACGAGCCGCCGGCGACGATCCGGTAGCCCGAGCGGATGTAGCGGACGATGGCGCCGGCGCTGTGGCTCAGGTGGTCCGACGGCAGCACGAAGTCCTCCGCCGTGTCGTCGGCGCGCTGGAACTTGTTCCAGGACAGCTCGTAGCGGAGGTCGAGCTTGACGAAGCTGCCGAGCGGCCGGCCCAGGCTGAAGTCGATGTTCGGGCGCAGCCGCTCGACGCTCTCGGCCGGCGACTCGACGCCGTCGCGGTAGAGCACGTCCTCGCCCGCGAACGCCAGCGCGAAGACGTCGACCCCGGCGTCCCAGCGGGAGCCGAACAGGCTCGGGTTGGCGATGTCGGCGAGGATGAGCGGCCCGGCGATGAACAGGTCGGCCTGGGTGCCCGTGCCGCGCCAGTCGAACGACAGCCAGTTCACCCCGCCCAGCGGCAGCGGCCCGTCCTGGGCCTCGTCGTAGAAGGCGCCGCCGAGGATGAACATCCGGGTCTTGTCGTCCTCCTTGACCACCCGTTCGCCTGTCTCCTGGTCGAGTTCCAGGTAGCGGAGGCCCGCCTCCGTGTCTCGCACCATCGTTGCCTCGGAGGCCAGGGTCGCGTCCCGGCGGGCGTCGAAGTCGGCCGGGTTGATCCGTATCCCGCTCAGCTCGATCTCGCGTTCGACGATCGTCGTCGCGTTCAGGACCGAGAACAACTGCTGCCCCACGACCCGGGTCGGCAGCCAGTAGGACGAGCGCTCCCACGCCGCCGGGCGTCCGTCCAAGTCCACCGGCGCGTAGAACGTGGTCTCGTCGTTGGACAGGACGTCGCCGGTCAGGCCGAGTTGAACGGCGCGCGTCTTCACCCGCGCGTACGTCTCGCGGTCCACCCAGACCGTGCCGCGGAACAGGCTCCGTCCCTCGGCCAGGGCGGCCGCCGGCTCGAAGTCGACGACCCAGGCGTCGCGGCCCTCCACCGTCGCCGTGCCTCGCAGGCGGTAGCGGTACTCCCTGGTGAACGTGATCTCGGCCGGCATCGCCGCCGCCTTCTCCGGCTGGATCAGCGGGATCTCGGGGATCCGCTTGCGCCGCCAGCGAATGCCGTTGACGAAGAAGCTGTCCCAGGCCCAGTCGAAGCCCGCGCCCTGGCGGAAGAAGAAGGGACCCTGGAAGGTCGCGTCCACCGACTGGACGCCGGTTCCGAGCTGGAAGCGGAGCGACGTCGTGTTCGTGGCGCTGTAGTTCGCGATCCGCCGCGACTGGTCGTCCTCGAAGGCCTGGAGCCGCCGCAGGATCTCGCCGACCGGGATGCGGCGGGTGTCGGCGACCGTCAGCGCGTCCTCGATGCTCTCGGTTCCGTCGAGTCCGACCGCCAGATCCCGTTCGAGCCGGAAGACGAAGGGCTCCGCGGCGTCCCTCAGTTCGAGCTCGTAGCCGTTCCGGGTCCGGCGTCCGCCGAAGACGAGGTCCGATTCGCCGGTCGCCGGGTCGAACCGGGCCGGCGAGCCGATCTGCCGGTCGCCGAAGCGGAGCGTGAACGGGCCGCCCGTGTCGGGCGGCGAGAGGACGACCCGCAGGCTGAGGTCCTCGCCGCGCACGAAGCTCCAGGCGTCGGCGCCGGCTGGCGTGGAGTAGGGGTCGAAGGCGACGTCGCCCGAGAACTCCTGGGCGATCAGGCGGGCGTCGCGGACCGTCGCGGCGTCGGCGGCGGCTTCGCCGGAGAGCTCGAAGAACGAGAGGGAGGCGCCCGCCTCGGCTTCGGCGGCCGCGCGCACCAGCGCCTCGCCGGCCTCGCCGGACGCCGGGCCGGCCTCGACGGCGACGAGCGCGTCCGGGTCGAGTTCCCGGATGAGCTGCTTCAGTTCGGCAATGCCGGCCGCGCGGCCGGCGCCGGTCCCGCGGCCAGCCCGGAACGAGACTCCGTCGATGTAGGCGTCGAGTTCCTGGGCGTAGAGGGCGCGGACCAGTTCCGGGTCGGGCGGCAGAGGCTCGGTGACGACGGTGGCGTCCGGCTGGGCGCCGGTGACGGCGACGGACGCCCGCTTCAGCGCCAGGGCGTACTCCTGGACGGTCGACGGCTCGTTCAGGAGCTCGCCGGGCCAGACGAGCTGGAAGAAGGCGCCGGCCTGCGCGGATCGGGCGAGGTCGGCGAGCCGTTCGAGTTCCGGCGTCAGGTCGTCGCCGCCGTCCGCGGCCGGCGGCGGCGCGGCGAAGCGCACCGCGTACCACGGCAGCGCGCCCGCCGCCGCGAGGGTCGATGCGGCCTCGCGCGCGGCCGTTGCCGCCGCGTCGTCCACGAGATCCACCGGCCACTTGACGACCAGCACGGCTTCCTCCGGCAGTGCCGGCAGCGTACCCAGAAGGTCCGCGACGGCAGCCGGGTTGCCGGTCGCCAGGCCGACGCAGGGGTTGCAGGGCAACTGCGCCAGCGCCGGCAGGGCGCCCGCAAGGAGGAGCAGGGTCGCGACGGTTGTTCGTCTGAGCATTGGCTATCGGATCCTCTACGATGGTTCGCTAGTTCGTGTTTCTCCGGCGCGGCGCCAGAACTCGTCAGCCAGATCGCCGGCGAGCACGATCTCGGGCCGCAGCTCGACGTCGAAGCGGTCCCGCACGGCCTGGTGAGCAGCGACCATCAGGTCGAGAACGTCGGCGGCGCGGGCGTTCTTCCGGTTGACGATCACGTTCGCGTGGCGTCGGCTGATCTCGGCGCCGCCGGCCCGCATGCCCTTCAGGCCGCAGGCCTCGATCAGGCGGCCGGCGTAGTCGCCCTCCGGGTTGCGGAACACGGAGCCGGCGTTCGGCTTGCCGGAGGGCAGGCTCAGCCAGCGGCGGCGGTTCAGTTCGTCGATCCGCCCGAGCGCGGCGTCGCCGTCGCCGCGCCGCAGCCTGAACTCGGCGCGGGCGACCACCGCGTCCGTGCCCTGAAGGTTCGTCGTCCGGTAGCCCGGCTCGAGGTCCGCGGCGGCGAGCGTCTCGACGGGACGCCCCGGCCGCGCCACCCGCACTTCGGCGAGCACGTCGCGGATCTCCGTGCCGTAGCAGCCGGCGTTCATCACGACGGCGCCGCCGACGGTCGAGGGGAAGCCGGCCAGCGCCTCCAGCCCGAGCAGGCCCTGCTTCGCGGTGTCCCGGGCCAGCCTCGCGAGGGTGGCGCCGGCGCCTGCGCGGACCGTCTCGCCCTCCACCTCGACCTGTTCCAGCTCGCCGCGAAGGCGGCAAACGACGCCGCTCATGCCGGCGTCCGGAAACAGCACGTTCGAGCCGTGGCCGTGGACGTGCAGCGGCAGCCCGGCGTCGCGGGCCGCCGTCAGCACGCCGGCGAGCGCCGCCTCCGCGTCGACCCGCACGAACAGCTCGGCCGGGCCGCCGATCCGCAGCGTCGCGACCGAGGCGAGCGGCGCGGCCTCGCGCACCTCGACGCCGGGGATCGAGGCGAGCCGATCCCGGGTTTTCCGGTTGACGCCTTCGGGGGGCTGCAATACGCTGACCGCTCCCTTGCCGATGTTGGCTGTCACGTTCTTCCACGCCACGTCGCCGAGCGTCCGCAGCGGCCAACTCCCGAGCTCCGTTCAACCGTCTGACGATCCGGGAGAACGCCGAACCGGTCGCGCGGGAGTATAGCCACGCGCAGTTCCGGCCATGCCGTCGGGGCGGCGCCGCGGCGGCTTTCCGGGGCGCGACGCCGGCAACCTCTACGGCCCTCCATGCCCCACCAGCAAAACAGGAGAAAGCGAACCATGAAGCAGAGCCGCGCGAACGGAAAGAAGGGAGCGGGCCGGCAGGAGGCCATCTCGGGCGCGTTGACCCAGATCGAACGGCAGTTCGGCAAGGGGGCGATCATGCGCCTGGGCGAACAGGAGAACCTCGGCATCGAGTCCATCTCGACCGGATCGCTCGCCGTCGACCACGCCATCGGCACCGGCGGATTCCCGCGGGGCCGGGTGGTCGAGGTGTACGGCCCGGAGTCGAGCGGCAAGACGACGCTCGCCCTGTCGGTCACGGGGCAGGCGCAGCGCGCCGGCGGCACCGCCGCCTTCATCGACGCCGAGCACGCCCTCGACGCCGAGTACGCCGAGAAGATCGGCGTCAACATCGACGAGCTCCTCGTCTCGCAGCCGGACAGCGGCGAGCAGGCGCTCGAGATCGCCGAGATGCTGGTGCGCTCGAACGCGCTCGACATCGTCGTCATCGACTCGGTCGCCGCGCTGGTTCCGCGGGCCGAACTCGAAGGCGAGATGGGCGACTCCCACGTCGGCCTGCAGGCGCGGCTGATGTCCCAGGCGCTCCGCAAGCTGACGGCGATCGTCGCCAAGTCGAGGACGACCCTCGTCTTCATCAACCAGATCCGCGAGAAGATCGGCGTCATGTTCGGCTCGCCCGAGACGACGACCGGCGGCCGCGCACTCAAGTTCTACTCCTCCGTCCGCATCGACATCCGGCGCATCGCGGCGCTCAAGGACGGCGACCAGGTCGTCGGTTCGCGGGTCCGGGTCAAGGTGGTGAAGAACAAGGTCGCGCCGCCGTTCCGGGTCGCCGAGTTCGATATCGACTACGGCGAGGGCATCTCGCGCGTCGGCGAACTGATCGACCTCGGGGTCCAGCACAAGCGGGTCATGAAGAGCGGCGCCTGGTTCTCGGCCGGCGACACGAGGCTCGGCCAGGGCCGCGAGAACGCGAAGCAGTTCCTGCGCGACAACGGCGACCTCGCCGACGAGATCGAAGGCCACCTCCGCGGCGAACTCGGTTTGCCGCCCATCGTCGTTGCGGGCGCCGACGCCAGCGGCGGCGAGCAGGCCGCGGCGGCGGCCGGATAGCGGCGGCGGCTCCCGCCTTCGGCTGGACGTCCGCCGGGTGCGCGGGTCTTCTGACCCGCTCTCGGGCGAAGCCGCTTGGGACAGGCTATTCTCTGGGCCGCGCGGAGAGATTCCGGATCGAGCGAAGGGAGAGGTCATGAAGAAGATCGAGAATCGGGCATGGTTGCGGCGGCCGGTCGTCGCGTTGACGTTCGTGGCGGCAGCCCTGTCGCTGCTGGCCGCTTGCGGCGGCGGCGAGGGCGGAGTCGCCGGGGCGCGGGCCGGCTTCATCGCGGAGATGGGTTCGTTCTCGGTCGTGCAGCCTCCCGCGGCCGCGGAGGAGGCGACCGAAGGCGCCGAGGCGGAGGCCGAGGCGGCCGCCGACGCCGAAGGGACCGAGGAATCGGCCGAACCGGTTGAACCCGCGACGGTGACGGTCCTGCTCGACTTCCTGATTCACAACGAGGGCGCCGGCGCCCTCGACGGCGTCACCGTCGACCTCACGATCGCCGGCCCGGACGGCAACGAGAAGGAGCGCCGCCTCCTCTGGGTCGAAACCGCCGGCCTGACCAAGGGCTCGCAGCGGCAGGTCGCCCACGAACTGACCGACGTCGCCTACGTCGACGGCGACGGCTTCCACGTCGAAGTCCGTCACCCGATCCCGATGGAAGAACGCGGCGACTACCGGGAGTTCGACGCCGAGAACTGAGGTCCTCTGCAGGCCGACAACGACCAGTCCGCGGCGGGATGCGGGGAGGGTCCCAGCGGGCTAGAGACGAGCGACTGCCCGCGACCCTCCATCGATCTCCGACGCGGCGGAGCGAAGTCGACCGCAGCGAACCCCCAACCCCCCATTCACCAAGAGGGGGTGAGCGTCCGCTGGGACCCTCCCCGCATCCCGCCGCGGACGGGTACCCGCCGCGACGTCAGTACGCGTTCTCTCTCAGCCCGCGGCGCAGCGTCAGCCACAGGATCTGGAGGTCGAGGCGGAGGCTCCAGTTTTCGATGTAGTAGAGGTCGTACTGGATGCGCTTGCGGATGGAGGTGTTGCCGCGCCAGCCGTGGACCTGGGCCCAGCCGGTGAGGCCGGACTTGACGCGGTGGCGGAGCATGTAGTTCGGGATCTTGTCGCGGAACTCGCGGACGAAGGCGGGGCGTTCGGGGCGGGGACCGACGAAGGACATGTCGCCCAGGAAGATGTTCCAGATCTGGGGCAGCTCGTCGAGCGACCAGCGGCGCAGGAAGGCGCCGAAGCGGGTGCGCCGGGGGTCGTCCTCCGTTGCCCAGACCGGGCCGGTCTTCGATTCCGCGCCGACTCGCATCGAGCGGAACTTCAGGATCATGAAGGAGCGGCCGTCCAGGCCCATCCGCTCCTGGCGGTAGAAGAGCGGCCCCCGGTCCTCCAGCTTGATCAGCAGCGCCACGACCGGCAGGAAGGGCAGCAGCGCGACCATCGCGCCGGCCGCGAGGACGATGTCCAGCGTACGCTTGGCCAGGCTCGACCAGCCCTCCATCGGCACGTGCGAGAGGTTGATGACCGGCGTGCCGTCGACGTCCTCGATCTCGGCCCGCAGGGTCGCGTACTGCAGGACGTTCGGGACGAGCCGAATCTCGATCAGTTCGTTGCCGATGCGGTCGAGCAGGTCGAGGATCTTGCGGTGGGCGGCGAAGGGCAGGGCGATCATCACCTGGTCGACGCCGTTCCGTTCGATCGTCTCCTCGAGTTCGTCCAGGGCGCCCAGGACCGGCACGCCGGCGGGTGCCGCGTGCCGCTTCTCCGGGTCGTCGTCGAGGAAGCCGACGACCTCGTAGCCGAGTTCCCGGTGGCGCACCAGCTTGGCCGCGATCTCCTCGCCGCTGTCGCCGGCGCCGACGATCAGGATGCGGCGCACGTTGTGGCCGCCGCGGCGAACCGTGCGCAGGACGGCGCGGGTGACAAGCCGCAGGAGCGCGACGAGGAAGATGTCGGTCGCGATGAACAGGGCGAAGAACGCCCGGCTATAGGAGAAGGGGTCGTCCGAGCCGGCCTGGGTCAGGCGGTCGAACGTCAGGACCGAGGTCAGGATGACCAGCGCCAGGATGGTGGCGACGACGATGCTGATCGTCTCGTCCACCCGGCTGTGCCCCCGGCGGATGCGGTAGAGGCCGTGGAAGTAGAAGACCGTGGGCCAGATCAGGACGATGAACGGCAGCATCCTGAGGTAGGGCTCGAAGTCGGGCACCGACTTCGTGATTTCGATGACCGGCTGGACGAACCGCAGGTACCAGGCCAGGAAGAAGGCGCCGACGGTCGCGGCGATGTCCGTGCCGAGGTTGAGGGCGGCGGTGACGCGAAGTTGCCTGTGGAGCACGGTCTTCAGTCCTGCGGGGCCGGCGCCGCTCGGTCGCGCGCGCGCCGGATGCTAGCAGTCCGCGCGGCGCCCGAGCCGCGCTGACGGGCATGGAACTGGCTGTCCGCCGGGTGCGCGGGTCCTCCGACCCGCTGGGTGCGCGGGTCTTCCGACCCGCTGGGTGCGCGGGTCTTCCGACCCGCCCGGATGAACGCGCCGGCCGTCAGGCCGGCGCCCTTCCGGCGAGAACCTCGCGGTAGATGTCGAGGGTGCTCCCGGCGGTCCTGTCCCAACGAAAACGGGAGGACCGTTCGGCGCCGCGCTCGGCCAGGCGCCTCGCGTGGTCGCGGTCGGTCATGCAGAGCTCGATCGCGTCCGCGATCTCCTCGACCTCGAGCGGGTTGACGAGTTCCGCGTAGCCCTTCGCGATCTCCTTGAGCGACGAGGTGTTCGAGGTGACGACCGGCACGCCCGAGGCCATCGCCTCGGCGACCGGCAGTCCGAAGCCCTCGTACAGGGTGGGGTAGAGGAACAGGCTCGCCCCCTGGTACAGGGCCGGAAGGACCTCGCCGTCCACGTGGCCGAGCAGGCGGATGCGGTCGCCGATCCCGAGCTGGCGGGCCCGGCGTTCCAGCTTGAAGTCGCTGCCGGGCCGGGCGCCGACGCAGACGAGCGGCGCCTCGAAGCCGGCACGCGACCGGGCCCGCGCGTAGGCCTTGATCACCCGGTCGAGGTTCTTGTGGGGCTTCGGGTTGCCGACGAACAGCAGGTAGGGCCGGCTGACGCCGGCGCCGTCCAGGGCGGCGCCGAGTTCGTCGTCCGCGAGCGGCCGGCGGAAGCGGTCCTCGACGCCGTTGTAGACGACGCGGACCTTCTCGGGGTCGACGCGGAAGTAGTTGAGTACGTCGTCGCGCGTGTTGCGCGACACGGCGACGATCCGGTCGGCCCGGGCGACGCTGTGGCGGAACATCCCCTGGGCGTACAGGGACGCGGCGCGGTTGGGCAGAAAGCCGGGATAGAGCAGGTGGATGATGTCGTGGATCGTGACCACCGTCGGGCAGGGCACGATCGCCGGCAGGACGTAGTGGGTGGCGTGGTAGAGGTCCAGCCGGGACCGCGAGATGCGCCAGGTCATCGTCCCGATCTCGCGCAGCGAGTACACCGGCGCGCGTTCGACGACGCACCGGAAGTTCGGCGGCAGGTCGGCCGCGAAGTTCCGGTCCTCGGGCCGCACGAACAGGACGTACTCGTTGCCGCCGCCGGCGCCGCCCGCGGCCTCGATGCTGGCCAGGCCGCGGATGAGGTTCGCGACGTAGACGCCGATGCCGAAGTCGCGCACCTTGCGGGCGTCGATGCCGATCCTCGCCACGGGGCAAGCCTAGCGCCGCGCTGCCGGGCGCGGCAGCCGTTGACAAGTGGTGGCGACCGTTCGTAGCCTTCCGGGTTTGCGCGGCGGCCGCCTTGCCGGAGTCGCGGCGGTCCGTGAACGAGACGGCGCGGGAGAGGCGGCTCGCGGTTCGAGACGGCGGACGTCTGACGGTGAGAATGGGATGCATCTGCAGCTCGACCAGGCCCGTAACGGCCCCCTGCACTGGCGCGATGCCATAAGCGTCGCCGCCGACGATCTGCGCCGCGACGAAGCGCTCGTCCTGGGCGACGTCGACTGCGAAGGCAGCCTGACCTTCACCGGGCCGGACTTTCTGCTGCAGGCGCGGCTGCGCTACCGCTGCCGGCTCCGTTGCGACCGTTGCCTGACGCGGTACGAGGAGGACGTCGACCTGCCGCTGGCGTTCGTCGTCAGGGAGGACGGCGGAGACGCTCCGGCGGCCGCCGACGGCGCCGCGAACGGTGCCGGGGACGAACACGGCGCTCGCGAACTGGCGCCCGAGGATCTCTCGACGGTGGCCGCGGTGGACGGCGCCGTCGACCTGTTCCGGCTCGTCCGCGAGCACGTCGACCTGAACGTCCCGATGAAACCCACCTGCGACGCCGCCTGCCGCGGCCTGTGTCCGCAGTGCGGCGCCGACCGGAACCGGGAAGCCTGCGACTGCGTCGCCGAGCGGGTGGATCCGCGCTGGGCCGCTCTCGAGGCGGTCCGCGAACGGCTTGTGGATAATCTGAGCTGACCGGCTACCCAGCCACGAAAGGAACGGAAGAAGATGCCCAATCCCAAACGGCGGCACTCGAAGGCGCGCCGGGACCGGCGGCGGTCCCATGACGCGCTGAAGCGTCCCGCCGGCTCGCTTTGTCCGAACTGCGGCGAAACCAAGCTGCCTCACCGCGCCTGCAGCCACTGCGGCCACTACCGCGGGCGCGACGTGATCGACGTGGAGGACGTTCTCTAGCCCGGGCGCTCCCGCGCCGCCGGCGTTGATCCCATGACGAATCCGTCCCCCGCACCCGGCCCGACGGTGATCGCCGTCGACGCGATGGGCGGCGATCACGCCCCGCGGGCCGTGGTCGAGGGGGCGCTGCTGGCGGCCCGCGAGGACGGACTCCGGCTCCTCCTCGTGGGCCGGCGGGAGGACCTGGAACGGGAGATCGAGGAACTCGAGCCGGCGGCGAGGGCGCGCGGCCGGATCGAGATCGTCCAGGCCCGCGAAGTCGTCGGCATGGGCGAGTCGGCACTGGCGGTGCGCCGCAAGCGCGACTCCTCGGTACGGGTCTGCGCGCGGCTGGTCAGGGAAGGCCGGGCCGCGGCGATGCTGACCGCCGGCAACACCGGCGCCGCCCTGGTCGCCGGCAAGATGGTCATCGGCGTGGCGCCCGGAGTCGACCGGCCGGCCCTCGCCGTCGTCATGCCGCGCCGCGACGGCAGCACGATCCTGCTCGACGCCGGCGCCAACGTCGATTCCAAGCTGCGCCAGCTCCGCCAGTTCGCGGTGATGGGCCACTACCTGGCGCAGCAACTCCTGAGCCTGGAGTCGCCGCGGATCGGCCTGCTGTCGATCGGCGAGGAGGTCGGCAAGGGGACGGAGTTTGTCCGCGAGGTGTTCAAGGCGCTCGACGCGACCGGGCTGAACTTCGTCGGCAACGTCGAGGGCGGCCACGTGTTCGACGGCGCCGTCGACGTCGTCGTCTGCGACGGGTTCGTCGGCAACGCGATCCTCAAGAGCGCCGAGTCCCTGGGCGAGTTCGTGGGCGGGCAGTTGCGGGACGAAATGGGGCGCACCTGGCGGTCGCGGCTCGGTTACCTGTTCGCCCGTCCGGCCTTCGAGCGCTTCAAGCGCCGGCTCGACTACAGCGAGTACGGCGGCGCGCCGCTGCTCGGGCTGCGGGGCGGCTGTTTCGTGGCGCACGGCCGCTCCTCGGCCCACGCGATCCACAGCGCCGTGCGGCGGGCGGTAGAGTTCTGCGAAGCCGACATTCACCTCAAGGTCAGCGCGAAGCTCTCCGAGGTCGCCTTCGAGACGCGCTCGAAGGCGGTGGTGGCGGGATGACGAACGGTCTCCAGGGAAACTCCTCGAACGGAACGCGGCGGGTCCGGATCGCCGGCACGGGCCGCTCGGTGCCGGAGCGGGTCCTCACCAACGCCGACCTGGAGCGCATCGTCGACACCACGAACGACTGGATCGTCGGGCGCACCGGCATCGAGCAGCGCCGGGTCGCGTCCGACGAGGAGTACACCTCGGTCTTCGCCGTCGACGCCGCCCGCAAGGCGCTGGAGATGGCCGGGGTCGAGGCGTCGGACGTGGACCTCGTGCTCATCTCGACGGTGACGCCGGACATGCCGTTCCCGGCCACGGCCTGCCTGGTGCAGGAGGAACTCGGCGCGAAGGGCGCCACCGCGTTCGACCTGAACGCCGGCTGCACGGGCTTCGTCTACGGGCTCTCCGTCGCCCGCCAGTACGTGTCGAGCGGCGCCGCCTCCACCGCCCTGGTCATCGGGGCCGAGTCGCTGACGAAGTACACGGACTACGAGGACCGCGCGACCTGCGTGCTGTTCGGCGATGGCGCCGGCGCGGTCGTGCTGCGCGGCGAGGATCCGCCCGAGCCTTCGAGCGAGAACGGGCTCTCCGGCATCCTCTCGGTGGCGATCCACAGCGACGGCTCGCTCGCTCACCTGCTCGAGATGCCGGGCGGCGGCAGCCGCAATCCTCCGAACCGTCCGGAGACCCTGGAGGCGCGTCTCCCCTTCATCCGCATGCTCGGCAACGAGACCTTCAAGGTCGCGGTGCGGACCCTGGCCGAAGTGTCCGGCGAGGTGCTCGCCGGCGCCGGCCAGCAGCCCGAGGACGTCCGGTGGCTGATTCCCCACCAGGCGAACCGCCGGATCATCGACGCCGTGGGCCGCAGGATCGAGGTGCCGGCCGACCGCGTTTACGTCAACGTCGAGCGCTACGGCAACACCTCGGCCGCCTCCATCCCGATCGCCCTGGACGAGCTGAACCGCGACGGCCGGATCGATCCCGGCGACCTGGTCCTGATGGCCGCCTTCGGCGCGGGCCTCACCTGGGGCGCGGCCGCGGTGCGCTTTTGAGCGGGACGGCGTACGTCTTTCCGGGCCAGGGCTCGCAGCGGGTCGGCATGGGCCGCGCTCTCGCCTCCGCCTTCCCCGAGGCGCGGGCGGTGTTCGAGGAGGCGGACGACACGCTCGGCTTCTCGCTCTCCGGGCTCTGCTTCGACGGTCCCGAGGACGAACTCCAGTTGACCGCGAACACCCAGCCCGCGATTGTCGCCATGTCGGTCGCGGTGCTTCGCTGCTACGGGGCGCAGAGTCCGCCGCCGGAGGCGCCGGCCTTCGTCGCCGGCCACAGCCTGGGCGAGTACTCGGCGCTGGTGGCGGCCGGAGCGCTGGAACTCGCCGATGCGCTGCGGCTGGTGCGGGCGCGCGGCCGGGCGATGCAGCGGGCGGTGCCGGTCGGCGAGGGCGCGATGGCCGCGATCCTCGGCCTGAGCGAGGAGGACACGGCAGCGGCGTCGGCCCGGGCCGCGAGCGAGACCGGCGGCGTCTGCCAGCTCGCGAACCTGAACGCGCCGGGACAGATCGTCATCGCCGGCGCGGCCGCGGCGGTCGAGCGCGCGACGGAGCTCGCGTCCGAGGCGGGCGCGCGGCGGGCGATCCCGCTGCCGGTGTCGGCGCCCTTCCACTGCGCCCTGATGGCGCCGGCGCGCGAGGCGATGGAACCCCTGATCCGGGAGGTGCCGATGGCGGACCCGCAGGTCCCGGTCGTGTGCAACGTGGACGCGGCGGCGGTGACGACGGCGGCGGCGGCGCGGGACGCGCTGGTCCGGCAGATCGACGGCGCCGTGCGCTGGTCGGAGTCGGTGGCGCTGATGGCGTCGCGGGGCGTCGAGCGGCTGGTCGAGATCGGACCGGGCAAGGTGCTGTCCGGGCTCGCGCGGCGCATCGAGCGGCGCCTGAAGGTCCGGGCGATCGCGGCGCCGGAGGATCTGGCCGGGTGACGGTTTTCGACCTGGGCGGCAGGACGGCGCTGGTCACCGGGGCCTCGCGCGGCATCGGCCGCGCCGCGGCGCTGTTGCTGGCGCGGCAGGGTGCGCGGGTGGTCCTCGCCGCCCGCAACGAGGAACTGCTCGGCGAAGTCGCCGGCGAGATTCGGGCGCGCGGCGGCGAAGCTCATCCGACGGCGCTCGACCTGGCTGACCACGACTCGATTCCCGGCGCCGTCCGCGGATTGCCGAAGGACTTCGCGGCCGTCGACATCCTGGTGAACAACGCGGGCGTCACCGCCGACAACCTGCTGGCGCGAATGACCCTCGAGCAGTGGCGGCGGGTGATGGACGTCAACCTGACCGGCGCCTTCGTCCTGACCAAGGCGCTCGTTCGCGGCATGATGCGGCGGCGCCACGGCCGGGTGGTTTCCGTGTCGTCGGTGGCCGGCGTGGTCGGCAACGCGGGCCAGGCGAACTACGCGGCCTCCAAGGCCGGCCTGATCGGGTTCAGCAAGTCGCTCGCGCGGGAGCTCCTGAGCCGCGGGATCACGGTGAACGTGGTGGCGCCGGGCTTCATCGAGACGGACATGACGGCGGCCCTGCCGGACGGGGCGGGCGAGCGCTTCCTCGAGCAGCACGGCCTGGTCCGGCTGGGCACGGTGGAGGACATCGCGGCGGCGGTGCTCTACCTGGCGAGCGACGAGGCGTCCTACGTCACCGGCGAGGTGCTGAGCGTCAGCGGGGGCATGACCTGAGCCCGCGTCGGGACGGCGGGCGCGGCATTGGACGGATCGCCCCGGTGGTGGCATAGTCTCTGCTGCCCGCGGGTCCCAGACGCCAAACCTGCCCCTACTCTCGAGAGGAACCAGAATGTCCGTAGTCGCAAAGGTCAACAGCATCATCGTCGAGCAGCTCGGAGTCGATGCCGACGAAGTCACTCCGGAGGCGAGCTTTACCGACGACCTCGGCGCCGACTCGCTCGACATCGTCGAGCTGGTCATGGCCTTCGAGGAGGAGTTCGGCATCGAGATCCCGGACGAGGACGCCGAGAAGATCGGCTCGGTCAAGGAGGCCACCGACTACATCCAGGCTCACGGGTCCTAGGGCCGGGAGTCGTCGCAGCGTTTCCGCCGCGCTGTCGCATGTCGAAGTGGCCGCCCACCGGGTGCGCGGGTCCTCCGACCCGCATTGGGTGCGCGGGTCTTCCGACCCGCATTGGGTGCGCGGGTCTTCCGACCCGCTTCCGCCGGGACTCGTGACGGATGAGCGACCGTAGACGCGTCGTCGTCACCGGCGTGGGGCTGGTGTCTCCGCTTGGCGTGGGCACGGAGGCGACCTGGTCCGGCCTGATGGAGGGACGGAGCGGCGTCGGCCCGCTGACGCGGGTGGACGCCGACCTCTACGCGACGAAGATCGCCGCCGAGGTGCGGGACTTCGACGCCGAGCGCTTCATGCAGCGCAAGGAGATCCGCCGGGTCGACCTCTTCATCCAGTTCGGTCTCGCCGCCGCGACGCTCGCCCACGAGGACGCGGCGCTCGCGATCGACGACGGCAACCGCGACCGCGTCGCCACCGTCGTCGGTTCCGGCATGGGCGGCCTGCCCCTGATCGAGCGCATGCACGGCATCTGGCGCGACCGCGGGCCGCGCCGCGTGTCGCCGTTCTTCATCCCCGGCCTGATCGCGAACATGGCCTCCGGCCAGATCTCCATCCGCTTCGGCGCGCGCGGGCCGAACACCTGCCCGACGACCGCCTGCACGACGGGACTTCACGGCGTCGGCGACGCGTTCCGGATGATCCAGCACGGCTACGCCGACGCCGCCTTCGCCGGCGGAACCGAGGCCACCACCTCCGACCTGGCGCTGGCCGGCTTCGGCGCGATGAAGGCGCTGTCCGTGCGCAACGACGAACCGGCGAAGGCGTCCCGGCCCTGGGACAAGGACCGCGACGGCTTCGTGCTCGGCGAGGGCGCCGGGATCGTGATCCTCGAGGAGCGCGAGGCGGCGCTCGCGCGCGGCGCCCGCGCCTATGCCGAGATCGTCGGCTACGCGATGAGCTCGGACGCCTACCACGTCTCGGCGCCCGAGCCGACGGGCGACGGCGCGGCGCGCGTCATGAAGGCGGCGCTCGACGACGCCGGGCTCGCGCCAGAGGCGATCGACTACATCAACGCCCACGGCACCTCGACGCCGCTCGGCGACATCGCCGAGGTGCGGGCGATCAAGCGGGTCTTCGGAGACCACGCCTACCGTCTGGCCGTGTCCTCGACCAAGTCCTCGACCGGCCATCTGCTGGGCGCCGCGGGCGGCGTCGAGGCCGGCATCCTGGCCCTCGCCATCGACCGGCAGACGCTGCCGGCGACGCTGAACCTCGACGAGCCCGGCGAGGAGTGCGACCTGGACTTCGTGCCCCACGAGCCGCGCGAGGCGAAGGTCGACGTTGCGCTGACCAACTCCTTCGGCTTCGGCGGCACGAACGGCACCCTGATCATGGCTCGCGCGTAGCGCGCGCCTGGGTGCGTGTGTCCTCCGACCGCTGGCGCCGAGGGCGGCCGGGAGGTTCGCGGCGGGCTGCTAGTATCGTCGTCTCAATCAGTTACAGCAGGTGCCGCGCGCCAGAAAGGAACGGACATGGCTGCATCGACCTCTTCGAACCCCGCCACCAGGATGGGAGGGCTGGCTCTGCTCGTCGGAGTCGTTCTGCTGTTTGTCGCATCGTTCCTCCTTCCCGGGGGCGTGCTCAACCCGGTGGACCAGACCGACTTCCCTCTGGCCCTTGAGACGATGGCCGCGAACGCCAGCGCCGCGCATCTGGCGTCGATGCTGTCGATCGGCGGGATGTTCCTCTACATGTACGCCGCCTCCACGTGGCTCCGCCTGCCCGGAACGACCGGGTTCGGCGGCGCCTGCCTGCGGTTGGGGGCGTTCGCGAGCATGTTCGGCTGGAGCCTCTACCTCGTCGCGATGGGCATGAGGCAGTTCAGCGTCCACCTGATGCAGCGCGGCATGCAGCCCGGCGCCGATCAGGCCATGCTGGAGTCCTTCGCCCTCAGCGCCTACGCGGCGATGGCCGGCATCGTTGTGGCGCTGGTCAGCGTCTATCCGCTCGCGTCCATCCTGGTCGGCATCGGCCTTGCCTCGCGTTTCGACTCGGTGGGCCTCTTCAAGGTGGCCTCCTGCGGCTTCGTCGTTCTCGGGGTCGTGGCAAGCATCAACCACATGGTCCTTCAGCACGTCCCCACGATCGATCCCAGGGTTCTCCTGGTGAACGACAACGGCATGCAAGCGCTCGGGTCGCTCTGCTTCGTCATCATCGGGATCGGGATGTACCGCGGCAGGAGCGAACTCACCTCGGAGGACTGACCGGCGGCAGGGAGGCGCCGGCCTCCGGCCGGCGCGTCTTTCCGGCCGCTTCCGGCGGCAGCGGGTCGGAAGACCCGCGCACCCGGCGGAAGGCCCGCGCCACTCCGGTCGCGGAGCCTGCTTGACACTCCGTGCCTTCCGGTGCAGTATGCGCGCTCCTGGAGCCGTTCCGACCCGTTCCGCCTTCGCCTCGTCATGAACTCACCGGCCAGCACTCCCGCGTTCGTCGCCGCCTCCGTCGCTTCGGCGACCGGCGTCGTCACGGCTTCCTGGTGGGCTCACGGTCACGGCAAGGGCTGAACCGGGGTCAGGTCCCGGTACGCGGTCCGGGACGAGGGCGAGCGAAAGACCTCCTTCCGGATCGAAGGAGGTCTTTTCGTTTGAGTTCGACAACCGAGAATCCGCCGCGAGCCACCCTGGTGGCGTCGCTGACCGAGGCGCCCGGCGCGTCCGGCGACGAGGTGCGCGCTCTCTCGGAACAGGCGGACTGCCTGGAGGTGCGAGCGGACCTGGTCGGCGAAGTCGGCGTCGAGTGGTTGCGGGAGCGGTTCGCGGGCGAGCTCCTCTACACGCTGCGGAGCGAGGCGGAAGGCGGTCGCGGGCCGGTCGAGCCGGAGCGCCGCGCGGCGCTGCTCTCGGCGGCCCGCGGCTACGACCTGGTCGACATCGAGGCGGACCGCGACCTGGGCAGGACCGTCCTGGACGCGGTCGAACCGGGACGACGCGTCGTTTCCTGGCACGGGCGGGCCGGAGACGTGAAGGCCCTGCGGGGCCGCCTGAGGCAGGTTTCCGGGGTCGAGGCGCGGCTCTGCAAGCTGGTCGCCGCCGCGGAGAACTCCGGCGAGGAGCTGGCGCCGCTGGAACTGCTGCTCGAGGAGGGCCGGGAGGACGTCGCGGCCTTCTCGATGGGCGCCGTCGGCGCCTGGACCCGGCTGGTGGCGCCTCGCTTCGGCGCGCCGTGGATCTACGGCGCCGCGGGGCCGCTCGCCGCCGCGCCCGGCCAGCCGTCCATCGAACGGCTGCGGGCCGACTACGACCTGCCGCGCCTGCATTGGGCCAGACGGCTGTTCGGCGTCGTCGGCCACCCGACGGCGCACAGCCTGTCGCCCAGGCTGCACAACGCCGGCTATCGGGACCGGGGCGAGGAGGCGCTCTACGTCGCCTTCGACGCGCCGTCGTTCGAAGAGTTCTGGAGCGAGGTCGCGCGAAGCGACTTCTTCGACCGCGCGGGCCTGCCCCTGGGAGGCCTGAGCGTCACCGCGCCGCACAAGGCGGCTGCGCTGGCGGCGGCGTCGGAGGCCGGTGACCTGGCGGTGCGCACGGCGGGCGCGAACACCCTGCTCCCCGGCGCCGGCGAGGCGGCCGGGAGGCCGTGGCGGGCCGAGAGCACCGACCCGGAAGGGGTCGCGGGTCCGCTCCTGCGCCGCGGCATCGACCTGGCGGGCCGGCCGGCGGCGGTCATCGGCGCCGGCGGGGCCGGGCGTGCGGCCGCCGCCGGTCTCGCCGCGGCGGGCGCCGAAGTCGCGCTCGCCAACCGCACGGAGTCGACCGGCCGGGCGGCCGCCTCGTCGCTCGGCGTCGCCTTCGTGCCGCTCGATGAACTGGAACCGGGCGCCTTCGACATTGTGGTCAACGCCACCTCGCTCGGCGGGCGGCCCGGCGATCCGCTGCCCTGCGACCCGGCGGCGGTCCGTCCCGCGGCGGCCGCGGTCGAGCTGGTCTACGGCGGCGGCCCGACGCCCTGGGGCCGGGCGCTCGCGGACCGGGGCGTCGCCGTGGTCGACGGCCGGGAAGTGCTGCTGCATCAGGGACTGGCGCAGTTCGAGGCGATGACGGGGAAGGACCTGCCCTTCGAGGTCGGCGCAGCGGCCCTGGGTCTGGAGGCGCGATGAAGATCTCCGCGGGCCTGCCGACCGGAGTGTCGGCCGCTCTCTTCGACAGCGCCAGGCGGCGCCGGCGCCTGGAGGCGCGCCTTTCGGGTCTGCTGGAGGAACGCGGCTTCGCCGAGGTCCTGCTGCCCATCCTCGACTACTTCGAACCGTACCGGCCGTTGCTGACGGGCCGGCGGCTGGAGCAGCTCTACCGCTTCGTCGACCGGGACGGTCAACTGCTCGTCCTGCGCGGCGACTTCACGCCGATGCTGGCGCGGCTGCTGGCGCCGCACCTCGACGAACTGGAGTTGCCGCTGCGCCTCTACTACCGGGGCGATGTCGTGCGGCACCAGCCGCTGCGTCCGGGCCGGATGCGCGAGTACTCCCAGTTGGGCGCCGAACTGCTCGGCGGCGACGAGGCCGAGGCGGACGAGGGGATGCTGACGCTGTTCCTCGACCTGCTGCTCGAGGCGCGGGGCGCCGAAGGGGACGCTCTGTCGGGAACCGGCGCGGGAAGCCAGCCAGAAGGCCGATGCACCGACAGTGAGTCTGAGGCCGAGCGCACTGGCGAGGACGCGGCGCTTCGGGTCGTGCTCGGCGCGGCGGGAGCGCTCGACGAGGCCCTTCTGGCTGCCGGCGAGCAAGAAGCCTCCGACCTTGCGTTGCGGATCGCCAGCCGCGACCGGGCCGCGGCGCGCCGGGCCGGCCTGGCCGAGGTCGTCGAACGCGGCTACCCGTCCGACCTCTCCGTTCTGGGCGAGGCCGCCGGCGCGGTGTCCGAGCTGGTCGCCCTGCGCGACCGACTGGCCGCCGCGTACCGGTCCCGCGGCATCGAGATCGAGGTCGACCTCGCCGAGTTCGCCGCCGCCGCGCTCGACAGGCGCATCGGCGTGGCCGCGGGTCCGCGCGGCTACTACGACGGCCTGATGTTCGCGGCCTACGCGCCGGGGACGGCCCTGGCCCTCGGCGTCGGCGGCCGCTACGACCGGGTGTTCCGCTCGCTCAGCGGCGACTGCTCCGCGGTCGGCTTCTCGTTCGGCCTCGATCTGCTGCTGGAACTCGGCGCCGCGGAGGCGCGGTCATGATCGCGTTCCGCATGTCGCCCGGCTTCTCGTTCGGTCTCGATCGTCTGCTCGAACCTGGGACGGCGGAGGCACGGTCATGATCGCGTTCGGTCTTCCGAAGGGGCGCAACCTCGGTCCGGCGCGCGCCGCCCTCTCGGCCGCGGGGCTCAACCTCGACGGTCTCGGTTCCTCGCGGCTGCGCCAACGGTTTCCCGATCAGTACGTGCTGGAGACGCCGGTCGAGGTGTTGCTGCTCAAGGACTGGGACCTGCCGCTCTACGTCGAGCATGGGATCGTCGACTGCGCGATCGTCGGTTCGGACGTGCTCGAGGAAACGCAGCCCGACGTCTTCCGGCCGCTCCAACTGCGTGACGGCAGGAGCCGCCTGTCCCTGATCGCCGAAACGCCCGGCCTGCCGAAGCGGAGCGGCCAGCTCCGGGCGGCGACCCGCTATCCGGCCTGGGCCGCGCGGCTGCTGGCTGAGCGAAACCTCCACGTCGAGGTGATCCACCTGACCAGTTCGATCGAACTCGGCCCGCTGCTCGACCTGACGGACGTGGCGGTAGACATCGTGCAGACCGGCGGCACGCTGCGAGCCCACGACCTGCACGAAGTCGAGGTGCTGGCGGAGGTGGCGCCGACTTTCGTCGTCAACCGGGCCTCGTTCCACGCCCACCGGCGCCGCCTGAGCCGGCTGCTCGGCGCGCTCGAAGAACGGGAGGCGGGCGATGACTGAGTCGCGTTCCGGTGTGCCTGAGGCGGTGGAGGCTGGCATGGCCAAGGCGCCTTCCGCGCCTGAAGAAGCGGAGGCCGGCGTGGCCAGCGTGCGCTCCGGCGTGCTTCGGGTGCTCGCCGCCGGAGGTCCGGCCGGCCGGGAGCGGCTGGAACTCCTCGACCGGCGGGGCCGCGGCGGCATCGCCGCGGAGATCCGCCAGACGGCCGCCGAGATCGTCGACTGCGTACGCGCCGGCGGCGACGCCGCCCTGCTCGAAGCGGTCGCCCGCTTCGACGGCTACCAGGCGGAGACGGCGGATTCCGCTACGGTGGAACGGGCTGCCCGCTGGGTGCGCGGGTCTTCCGACCCGCTGCCGCCGGAGGCGGCGGAAGTACGCACCGCCCGGAAGGCCGGCGCCGCTCTCGTCGCCGGCCTTCGGCCGGCGGCCCTGTCGTCCGGGCTCGGCCGCTCCGCAGCGCCGCCCGTGAGCGGGTCGGAAGACCCGCGCACCCAGCGGGCGGCCCGTTCGATGGAAGCGCGGTCGGCCACGGCGCTGCGCCTGACCGGCGGCGGCGACGCCGGCGACGAAGTCGCGCCCTCCGTCCTCGCCGCCATCGACCGGGCCCGGGACGCGATCGAGACTTGGCATCGCGCCCTGCTGCGCGGCTCCGGCGTCGAACGCGTCGAGCGCGACGGCGTCACGATCGAGGAGCGCCGAATCGCCATTCGCCGCGTCGGCCTCTACGTGCCGGGCGGCCGCTTCCCCTATCCCTCGACCGTGCTGATGACCGCGATACCAGCGCGGCTCGCCGGCGTGGAGGAGATCGTCGTCGCCACGCCGCCCCGGGCGTATCTGGAGAGCCCGGTGCTGCGGCACGTCCTGGACCTCGCCGGAGTCGACGAGGTGTGGGGCATGGGCGGCGCCCACGCGGTCGCGGCGCTTGCCTACGGCACGGAGTCGATCCGCCCCGTCGACCTGATCGCGGGACCGGGCAACGCCTGGGTCGCGGCCGCCAAGCAGCATGTCGCCTCGGACGTCGGCGTCGACCGGGACGCCGGGCCGTCCGAGGTCGTCGTCGTCGCCACCGCGGGCGCGCCGGCGGAGTGCGTCGCCGCCGACCTGCTGGCGCAGGCGGAGCACGACCCGCTGGCGGTCGCCGTCCTGGTCACCGACTCCGCCGACCTTGCCGCCCGCGTCGCCGCGGAAGTCGACCGGCAACTCGCCGGCCTGCCGACGGCGGAGACTGCGGCCGCGGCTCTGGATCGCCACGGCGCGGCCTTCGTCGCCGCCGACTTGGACGAGGCGCTCGCGCTCGCCGAGCGCATCGCCCCGGAGCACCTGCAGTTGATCGGCGGCGCCGCCGAGGCGCGCGCGGGCGAGCTCCGCAACGCCGGCGCCGTGTTCGTCGGCGCGTCGTCGCCGGTCGCGTTCGGGGACTACGTCGCCGGCCCCAGCCACGTCCTGCCGACGGGCGGCAGCGCGCGCTTCTCCTCCGGCCTCGGCACGGACGACTTCCTGCGCCGCAGCCACACCGTCCGCTTCTCGGACGAGGCCGCGGCGGCCTGGGCCGGCGCGGTCGAGACCCTGGCGACCACGGAGGGGCTCGCCGCCCACGCGGCGGCCGCGCGGTTGCGCCGCGAGTCCGGCGACCGGGAGGCCGCGCCATGAGCGGCCGCGCCGAACGGGCGGCCGCCCTGGTGCGGCCGGAGGTGCGCGACCTGTCGGTCTACTCGCTGCACCAGGTCGAGGCCCGCTACAAGCTCGATCAGAACGAGGCGCCCTGGGACCTGCCTGGGTCGCTCAAGCGGGAGGCGCTGGCCCGGCTGGCCGACCGGCCCTGGTCGGAGTACCCGGACTTTCACGCCGACCGGCTGCGCCGGCTGATCGGCGACCTGCACGAGTGGCCCATGGAGGGCGTCCTGGTCGGCAACGGCTCCGGCGAACTCCTCGCGACCGTGCTCGAGGGGGTCGTCCGCCCCGGCCAGGAAGTGCTCATCTGCGACCCGAGTTTCAGTCCCTACAGGACCTTCGTCGCGCGCGCCGCCGGCGTGCCGCGGCATCTGGAACCGGCTCCCGACCTGGGCCTGCAGATGGACGCACTCCAGGCCGAGGTCGACCGCGACCCGCGGCGGCCGGCGCTCCTCTGCACGCCGAACAACCCGACCGGCGCGGCGGCGGCGCCCGAAGCGGTGGAGCGCCTGGCGCGGTCCCTGGACGCGGCCCTTCTGCTCGACAACGCGTACGGCGAGTTCTGCCGTCACGACTACCGGCCGCTGCTGCGGGCGAACCGGAACATCGTCCTCTTCCGGACCCTGTCGAAGGCCTGGTCCCTGGGCGGAATCCGGCTCGGCTACCTGCTCGCCGCGCCCGAACTCGTCGCCCAGTTGATCAAGGTCAAGCTGGCCTACAGCGTCGGCCATGCCGCGGCCGCGATCGGCGAGGTGGCGCTGGAGCACGCCCGCCGTTTCCCTCGCCGGATCGCGGTAGTGCTGGCGCGGCGGAGCCAGTGGGCCGCGATGCTCCGGGAGTTCGGCTTCGAGGTCTTCGAGTCGGAGGCGAACTTCCTGCTCGCCCGCCACCCGCGCTGCGGCGAGATCCGCGACGGTCTGGCGGCCGCGGGCATCCTGATCCGGGACGTCAGCGGGTACCCGGGGCTGGCGAACTGCATGAGAATCGGCATCGGCGCCGGGCCGGCCCTGCGCGCGACCCGCCGCGCGCTGGCCGGGATGTCGGGGGCCGCCGGCGCGAAAGCGCCGGCGCACCCGGTTTCCGCCGCGCAAGCCCCGAACGGGGGAGGAGAACGATGAGAACAGCGTCGATCGACCGGAGAACGTCCGAGACCCAGGTCCGCGCCGAACTGTCGCTCGACGGCGGGGACCGCCGGATCGACACGCCGAACGGGTTCTTCAGCCACATGCTGGACGCGCTGACCCGCCACGGCGGCCTGGGGCTAGACCTCGCGGCCCGCGGCGATACGGAGATCGACCTCCATCACACGGTGGAGGACACCGGAATCGTGCTCGGCGACGCGCTCCGGGAGGCGCTCGGCGACCGCGCCGGGGTGCGCCGGTTCGCGCACGCCTACGCTCCGCTCGACGAGGCCCTGGCGCGCGCCGTGGTCGATCTCTCGGGCCGGGGTTCCTTCCACTTCCGGCTGCCGCCGGACCTGGAGCAGGCGTGGGTGACGACCGAGTTCCCGCTCACCCTGGTGGGCGACTTCTTCGGCGCCCTGGCCGACCGCGGCCGGCTGACCCTGCACCTGGACGTGCTCCGCGGGCGCAACCCGCACCACGTCGCCGAGGCCGCCTTCAAGGCGGCGGCGCTCTCATTGCGCGAGGCAGTGTCGCTCCGGCCGGCGGCGTCTCCGGGGGCGGAAGGGGCCGCCGACGTACCGAGCACGAAGGGGAGCCTCACCGCATGACCGGCGCGGCGACATCCCGGGAAGCCGGGCTACCCGCCGGTATCCGGCGCGCTTCCCCCGCGTCGCAGTTCGCCCGGCCCGCGGGCGCGGGCGTCCGCGCGACGGTGATCGACGCCGGGGTCGGCAACATCGGCAACCTGGTGCGGGCGCTCCGCCACCTGGGCGCCGAGGTCGAGATCACCTGCGACCCGGCAACGATCCGCGCCTCCCGCTGCCTCGTGCTGCCGGGAGTCGGCGCCTTCCGGCCGCCGCGCGAGGTCCTGCGCGGCGCGCCCGAGGAGGCGATCCGGGCCGCCCTCGAAGGCGGCGCCACCCTGCTCGGCATCTGCATCGGCTACCAGCTCCTGTTCGACGGCAGCGAGGAGTTCGGGACGACGGACGGCCTCGCGCTGCTTCCCGGCCGGGTTACCGAACTGCCCGGCGGCGTACCGCTGCCCCACATCGGCTGGAACCGCGTCTTCGCGGTCGAGGACCACCCCCTGCTCGCCGGCTCGACGAACGACGACCACTACTACTTCGTCCACTCCTTCGCGCCCGAGGGCGTCCCGGAGGAGTCGGTCCTCGGGCGCTGCCGGCATGGCCGCAGTTTCCCGGCGATCGCCGGTCGCGGCCGGGTCGCCGGCACCCAGTTCCACCCCGAGAAGAGCGGCGCCGCCGGCCTGCGGCTGCTGAGCAACTACCTGGCCTGGGCCGGCGACCTCGCCGCCGGCGCCGATGGAGGAGCCCCGGAGGGCCATGGAGGAACACATGCAACTGCTGCCGGCCATTGACCTGCGGCGCGGCCAGGTCGTGCGCCTTATGCGCGGCGACGACGCCCGCCGCACGGTCTACGACGCCGACCCGGGCGCCGCTCTCCGCCGCTACCGCGAGGCGGGGGTGGCCCGCGTCCACGTCGTCGACCTGGACGCGGCGTTCGGCGGCCCGCCGCAGCGCGGCGTCGTCGAAAGACTCGCGCGGCAGGCGCCGGCCGCCGCAGGAAAGGGGTCCAAGGCTGACGTGGAAGCGCGGACGTCCAGTTCGCCGTCCGGGGCGGCGCCGCGGGCCGGCATCCAGCTCGGCGGCGGCCTGCGCGACCGCGAGGCGGTGGAGTGGGCCTTCGCGGCCGGCTGCGAACGGGCCGTCGCGACCTCGCTCGTCGTGCGCGACTTCGACGCGTTCGCAGACCTCTGCGGTGACTACCCGGGCCGCATGGTAGCGGCGCTCGACATGGACGGCGGCGAGGTCCGCCTTGCCGGCTGGACCGAGTCGGCCGACCGTTCGCCGGCGGCGCTCTGCGCGCAACTCGCCGGCCTGCCGATCGCCGCCGTGCTCGTGACCGACATTTCGCGGGACGGGATGATGCAGGGCCCGAACATCGACCTCGCCTGCCGGATCGGCGACCTGGCCGGAGCGCCGGCGATCCTCTCCGGCGGCGTCCGCTCGGCGGCCGATCTCGAAGCCGCGGCGCGGCGGCCCGAACTCGAAGCCGCGATCGTCGGCCGTGCGCTCTACGACGGTTCGCTCAGCCTGAACGAGGCAATTGCAGCCTGCGGGAGCTCGCCGTGAGAGCCACCATCGAGCCGACCGGCCTGACCCGCCGGATCATCCCGTGCCTCGACGTCGCCGCCGGCCGCGTCGTCAAGGGCGTCCAGTTCAAGAACCTGACCGACCACGGCGACCCGACCGAGGCGGCGGCGCGCTACGCCGCCGAGGGCGCCGACGAGATCGTCTTCCTGGACATTATGGCCGCGCCCGAGCGCCGCGACACGGACCTGGACTGGGTGCGGCGGACGGCCGAGCAGGTGTTCATCCCTCTGAGCGTCGCCGGCGGGGTGCGCAGCGTCGAGGATGGCCGGAAGCTGCTCCTGGCTGGCGCCGACAAGCTGGGGATCAACACGGCCGCGGTCGCCGAGCCGGAACTGCTGACCCGCCTCGCCGAACGCTTCGGCAGCCAGTGCGTCGTGCTCCCGGTGGACGCGAAGCGCCGCGAGGAAGACGGCGCGGACGGCCCGCGCTGGGAGGTCGTCACCCACGGCGGCCGCACGCCTACCGGACTCGACGCGCTCGAGTGGATCGAGGCCGGCATCGAGCGCGGCGCCGGCGAGATCCTGCTCACCAGCATCGACAGCGACGGCACGAAGGAGGGCTACGACCTGGAACTGCTGCGCCGGGCCTCGGCGCTCTCGCCCGTGCCGGTCATCGCCTCCGGCGGCGCCGGTACGCTGGAGCACTTGGCCGACGCGCTCGAGACCGGCGCCGCCGCGGTGCTTGCCGCCTCGATCTTCCACCAGTCGACCTACTCGGTCGGCGCGGTCAAGGACTACCTCGGCCGGCGCTACCCGATCCGCCTTGAGACAGGAGAGAACACGTGACGGAAGCGACGATCGACCCCGCGGCCCTCACCTACGACGACCGCGGCCTGCTGCCCGTCGTGGTCCAGGACGTGCTCTCGGGCGCGGTGCTCATGCTCGCCTACGCGAACCGCGAGGCGGTGGAACTGACGCTCGCCACGGGTCAGGCCCACTTCTTCAGCCGCTCCCGCCAGGAGCTCTGGCGCAAGGGCGCCACCTCGGGCAACACGCTGGCCGTGGTCGAGGTGCTCCAGGACTGCGACCGGGACGCGCTGCTGGTGCGGGCGCTGCCGGCGGGGCCGGCGTGCCACAACTACACGCGGAGTTGCTTCGAGCCGAACGTGGCCGAGTTCGAGCTCGGCTGGCTGGCGCACATCCTCGCCGAGCGCGCCTCCGCGCCGCCGGAGGAGAGCTACACCGCGCGCTTGGTCGGCCAGGGCGTGGACCGGATCGCCCGCAAGGTCGCGGAGGAGGCGGGGGAGACCGTGATCGCCGGGGTGCGCGCCGACGCCGAGCCCGGGTCGGTAGAACGCCGCGACGATCTGGCCGCCGAGACCGCCGACCTCGCGTACCACCTGCTGGTCCTGCTCCAGGCCACCGGTGTCGAACTCGCCGACGTGGCCGCCGAACTTGGACGGCGCCACCAGGAAGCGCGGGGAACCGGCCGTGCGCCGGGTCCGCCGGCGTCCGCATCGGCTACCGGATGCGGGTCGGAAGACCCGCGCACCCGGCGCGCGCGGCGGCAGGTTGCGGGCAAGACCGGGAAGGAGCCGTCATGACCCGCCCTGCCGCGGCCCTCGCCCACACCCGGGACTTCCTCGCCGACACCTCGACCCCGCTCGGCGTCTACCGCAAGCTGGCCGCTCAGGCGGAAGCGGCGGGAGGCGCAGGATCCCGGCGCTTTCTGCTGGAGAGCATCACCGGCGGCGAGCACGTCTCGCGCTACAGCTTCCTGGGCGCGAGCCCCTCCCGGGTATGCCGCGTGCATCTCGACCGGCTCGAGATCGAGGATCTGCGGAACGGCGGCGAGGTCCGGGTCGAGAAGGGCAATCCGCTGCCGAAGCTGCGGCGCCTGCTCGACGGCGTGGCCGCGGACCAGGCGCCGCCGCTGCCGTTCGCGGGCGGCTGGGTCTTCGCCTTCGGTTTCGACGCCATCCGCCTGGTCGAGCCGCGCCTGGTCGACCATCCGGCCGGGCGACCGCCGGACCCGTTCGGCCTGCCGATCGCGACGCTTGCCCGCTTCGACGACGTCCTCGTGTTCGACCACGCGCGCCAGCGGATCGTCGCGGTGGCGAACGAGATCGAGGGCGAGAGCACAGCGGCCGACGCGGAAGCGCGGCTCGACGCCTTGCAGGCGGTGCTCGAGAGCCGGGGCGAGGCGATGGCGGCGCGGGTCGAGGACCGGGGGATCAAGGCGGAGACCGCCGCTCCCACGCTGAGCGACGAGGAGCACGGCCGGGCGGTCAACGTGGCGAAGGAGTACATCGCCGCCGGCGACATCTTCCAGGTCGTGCTCGCCCGGCGCTGGAAGATCGACCTCGGCGTGCCGCCGGCGACCGTCTACCGGGCGTTGCGGCTGGTGAATCCGTCGCCGTACATGGTGCTGTTCGAGGCGCCCGAGGTGTCGCTGATCGGCGCTTCGCCGGAGATGCTGGTGCGGCGCACGGGGCGGCGGCTGGAAGTGCGGCCCATCGCCGGTACCCGGCCGTGCGGGGGGACGGCGGCCCGGGACCGGGCCCTGGCCGAGGAGCTCCTCGCCGACCCGAAGGAGCGCGCCGAGCACGTCATGCTGGTCGACCTGGGGCGCAACGACCTCGGCCGGGTGGCGTCGCTGGGCAGCGTCTCGGTCGCCGACTTCATGGTCATCGAGCACTACAGCGACGTGATGCACATCGTCAGTTCGGTGGAGGCGGAGCAGGCCCCCGAGGCCGGGAACGGCGCCGGTTCGGCCCTCGACGCGCTGCTCGCCTGCTTCCCGGCCGGCACGCTGTCAGGCGCGCCGAAGATCCGCGCCGTCGAGATCATCGACGAGCTGGAACCGGAGGCGCGCGGCATGTACGGCGGCTCCGTCGGCTACTTCTCGTTCGGCGGCGACATGGACGCTTGCATCACGATCCGCACGCTCGCGGTCGTGAACGGCGAAGCCTCGATCACCGCGGGCGGCGGCATCGTCGCCGATTCCGAGCCGGCGCGCGAGGCCCAGGAGACGCGCGACAAGGCCGCGGCGCTGCTGCGGGCGGTGGCCCTGGCGCGCGACCTGGAGGGCCGGCGGGAGTCCTCGCCATGATCCTCGTCATCGACAACTACGACTCCTTCACCTACAACCTGGTGCAGATGCTGGGAGGCCTGGGCGCGGCGCTTCAGGTGGTGCGCAACGACGTCGAGAGCGTGCCGGATCTGCTCGCGCGCGACGCCGGCGGGATCGTCCTGTCGCCGGGTCCGGGGCGGCCGGAGGACGCCGGTGTCTGCATCGACCTGCTGCGCGCGCGGCCCGACGTGCCCCTGCTGGGAGTCTGCCTCGGGCACCAGGCGCTCGGGGCCGCGTTCGGCGGCACGGTCGACCGGGCCGGCGTGCTGATGCACGGCAAGACCTCCGAAGTCGAGCACCGCGGAGTCGGCCTGCTCGCCGGCCTGCCGTCGCCCTTCGTCGCCACCCGCTACCACTCGCTCGCCGTGGAGGAGGACAGCCTGCCGGCGTCGCTCGAACCGCTGGCGTGGAGCGAGGACGGCACGCTGATGGCGATGAGGCACCGGGAACTGCCATATTGGGGCGTCCAGTTCCATCCGGAGTCCGTGCTGACCGACACCGGCCCGGAGTTGCTCCGGAACTTCCTCGATCTGTGTGGAGGCGACGATGATTGATCTCAACCCTGGGAGTCGACGCTGCGCGACCGCTGGGTGCGCGGGTCTTCCGACCCGCCGCCGCCGAAGGCGGCCAGTTTCATGCGCGTCAGCGGCCGACGCGAAGGCCCCTGCCGCGCCCTTCCGCCAAACGGGAGGCGACCGATGACCGATCTCAATCTCTCGGCTCTGTTGCGGGCGGCAATCGCCGGGGAGGACCTGCCCGCGGCGACGGTGGAGGAGTTGTTCGGCCGTCTGATGGACGGCGAACTCTCCGAGGTGTGGAAGAGCGCGTTCCTCGTCGCGCTGGCGGCGAAGGGCGAGTCGGTCGGCGAGATCGCCGGCGCCGCGCGGGCGATGCGGGCGCGCGCCGCGCGGGTCGAGCACGGAAGCTCCGGCGCGATCGACACCTGCGGCACCGGCGGCGACGGCCGCGGCACGTTCAACATCTCGACCGCGGCCGCGCTGGTCGCGGCGGCGGGGGGCGCCCGGGTCGCCAAGCACGGCAACCGGGCGGTGTCGAGCCGGTCCGGGTCGGCGGACGTGCTGGACGCGCTCGGCGTGACGCTCAGCGGCGACACGCGGGCTCTTGGGCGTTGCCTGGACGAGGTCGGCATCGCCTTCCTGTTCGCGCCCATGCTCCATCCGGCGATGGCCCAGGTCATGCCGGTGCGGAAGGAACTCGGCGTGCGCACCCTGTTCAACGTGCTGGGACCCCTGACCAACCCGGCCGGCGCGAAGCGCCAGTTGATCGGCGTCTTCTCGCCCGATCTCGTCGAGCCGATCGCGCGGGTGCTGCTGGAACTCGGCAGCGAGCACGCGCTGGTCGTCCACGGCGACGGCCTGGACGAGATGACGACGACGGGGACGACCGCCGTCGCCGAGGTCCGGGACGGCGCGGTCGGCACGTACGACGTCCGGCCCGGCGACTTCGGGCTGGCCGAGGCGTCGCCGGAGGACCTGGTCGGCGGCGACCCCGAACGGAACGTCGAGTTGATGCGTGGCGTGCTCGGAGGCGGGGAAGGCGCGCTGGCCGACATCACATGCCTGAATGCCGGGGCCGCGCTCTACGTGGCCGGCCGGGCGGATTCGCTGGCCGCCGGCGTCGCCGCGGCGCGGGAAGTCCAGCGCTCTGGCGCGGCCGCCGCGAAGCTCGACGAACTCGTCGGCTGGGCCGGCTGGGGCGATGCGGGCGGCGGAGACTGAGACGTGCCTGAAGTTCCCGACACTGGCCAGCCTGGGCCGGAGGTCGCCGCCACGTGAGCGCGGAGACCGAGACCGTGTCCGACGTTCCCGACATCCTGCGGCGCATCTGCGAGCAGCGTCGCCGCCGCGTGGCTGCTGCGGGCTCCGTACTGGGTGCGCCGGCCTCCCGGCCCGCATCCGGCGCCGTGTCAGGGCACGCGGGGATTCAGCGCGCACCGGGTGCCGCCCATGGGCACACGCGCATCCAGCCCTCGGTTGGCGCCGCGATGACGGCGCCTCCGGTTGCGCTGCCTGCCGGCGCCCCCGGCCGCCGATTCCTCGATGCGATCTCCGCCCGCCGGGGCCGTGCCGTGATCGCCGAGATCAAGATGGGCTCGCCCAAGCTCGGCGACCTGCGCGGCCGCTTCGATCCGGTCGCCCGGGCCGAGACCTACGCGGACGCCGGGGCGGCCTGCTTGTCGGTCGTGGTCGAACCGGATTTCTTCCACGGCAGCTACGACCTGCTCGCCGAATGCGTTGCCGCGTCCGGCCTGCCGGCGGTGGCGAAGGACTTCGTGGTGTCGGACGCACAGCTCGAATGGGCGCGCGACGCCGGCGCCTGCGCCGTGCTGCTCATCGCGGCCCTCCACGACGCGGCGGAACTGCGCCGCCTGGCCGGGCTCGCCCGCGGCCTCGGGCTCGTGCCGCTGGTCGAGACCCACGACGAGGCGGACTTCGAGAAGCTGGCGCCTCTGGAGACCGGGGCGGTGCGATCTCGCGCCGCCGGTGAACCGCGTGGCGGGCCCGCGATCGGTCGCGCGGCGGGCGCCGCGGACTCCGAGTGGGAACTGGTCGGCATCAACAATCGCGACCTGCGCACCTTCGACGTCGACCTCGACCGCAGCGCCGACCGCGTCGACCGGCTGCCGGCATCAGCCCTCAAGGTCGCCGAGTCGGGCATTCACGGCGCGGCCGACGTGGAGAAGCTGCGTCGGGCCGGCTTCGACGCCTTCCTCATCGGCGAACGCCTCGTGCTCTCCGGCGATCCGGCCGCCGCCCTGGCCGAACTACTGGGTGCGCCGGCGTCCTCGCCGGCATCGAGCGCGACGCCGCGAAACGGCGAGCCCGAGTCGGATGACCACGACCACGGGGATGGCGGTCCGGAAGCGGTGCAGGTGACCCCATGAAGGTCAAGATCTGCGGCGTCACCACCCCCGCCGACGCCCGGCTCGCCGTCGACCTCGGCGCCGACTTCATCGGCCTCAACTTCTACCGTCCCAGCCCGCGCTGGATCGACGTCGACCAGGCGGCCCACATCCGCCGCGGCATCGGCGACCGGGCCCGCACCGTCGGCATCTTCGTCGACCCCACGCGCGACGAACTCGAGGCCATCGACCGCAAGGTCGGCCTCGACTACATCCAGTTCAGCGGCGACGAGAGCCCGGAACTCGTGGCCGAGTTCAGCGAACGCGCCATCCGCGTCCGCCGCGTCGGCGGTGCCGCGGCCCCGTCCGCGCTCCGAGCAGCCCGTGGTGGAGGTCGCGCTGCATTCGAGCGGCCATGCATCCCGCCCAGCGTCGTTGCTCCTCGGTCGAGTATGGCCCGATACGCTCCCTCGTCGCGCCTTGCTGGACGGGCGCCTGACCGCTCTCGGTGCGACACGGACCTCCACCACGGGCTGCTGGACGAGGACTGCTGGGCGATCCTGATCGACCGTGCCCACGAGAGCCTCTACGGCGGCTCCGGCGAGAGCTGGGACTACGCCGCGGCCGCCGACCTCGTCCGCACGCCGGCTGGCTCCGGCGAGCCGCGCCGCCTGTTCCTCGCCGGCGGCGTCCGCCCGTGCAACGTCGCCGAGGTCGCGGCGGCGGTGCCGGGCGCCTACGCCGTCGACACCTGTTCGGGCGTCGAGTCCGCGCCGGGCCGGAAGGACCGCGCCAAACTGGAGCAGCTCTTTGCCAACCTGAGAACGGGAGCAGCACGATGAGAACACCGGGTACGCCGGCATCCGCCGAAGGCGGTTCCGCCCGCCGTTCGCCCAACATGGAGGTGGCCCGATGAGTTCGCGCGACCGGGTACGCACTCCGCTGGCGCCCGCCGCCATGCAACCCGACGAGGGCGGCCGCTACGGCGTCTATGGCGGCCGTTACGCCCCGGAGACGCTGATGGCGCCGCTCGAGGAACTGAGCCGCGCCTGGGACGATCTGCGGCGAAGGCCGTCCTTCCAGAGCCGGCTCGACCACCTGCTGGAGCACTACGTCGGCCGCCCGACGCCGCTCTACTTCGCGGAACGGCTGACGGAGCATCTCGGTGGCGCGCGCATCTACCTGAAGCGCGAGGACCTGCTGCACACCGGCGCGCACAAGATCAACAACGCCCTCGGCCAGGTCCTGCTGGCGAAGGAGATGGGCAAGACGCGGATCATCGCCGAGACCGGCGCCGGCCAGCACGGCGTCGCCACGGCCACCGCGGCGGCGCTGCTCGGCCTCGACTGCGTCGTCTACATGGGCGAGGAGGACATGCGGCGCCAGCGCCTGAACGTCTACCGGATGCAGCTTCTGGGCGCAGAGGTGGCCGCGGTCGACGCCGGCAGCCGGACGCTGAAGGACGCGATCAACGAGGCGTTCCGCGACTGGGTGGCGAGCTTCGCCGACACCCACTACGTGCTCGGCACGGTGACCGGGCCGGAGCCCTACCCGCGGATGGTGCGGACCTTCCACAGCGTCATCGGCGCCGAGGCCCGCCGGCAGTTGCGGCGGCTCGCCGGCAGGCCGAACCCGGATGCCGCGGTCGCCTGCGTCGGCGGCGGCAGCAACGCGATGGGCCTGTTCTCCGCCTTCCTCGACCAGCCGGACGTGCTGCTCGTCGGCGTCGAGGCCGGCGGCCGCGGACCGGAGCTCGGCGACCACGCGGCGCGCTTCGCGGGCGGCACGCTCGGCGTGCTCCACGGCGCTCGCACCCTGGTGCTCCAGGACGAGGAGGGCCAGGTCGTCGGCACCCACTCCGTGTCCGCCGGGCTCGACTACCCGGCGGTCGGCCCCGAGCACGTGTTCCTGCACGAGCAGGGGCAGATCGAGTTCACCTCGGCGACCGACGACGAGGCGATCGAGGGTTTCCACCTCCTGTCTGCGGCCGAGGGCATCCTGCCGGCGCTCGAATCGGCGCACGCGATCGCCGAGGTGACGAAGCGCGCGCCGGGGATGGAGCCCGACGAGATCGTTCTCGTCAACCTCTCCGGCCGCGGCGACAAGGACGTCGAGTCGGTGCTCGAGTACGACGCGGCGTCCAGCAGCGGGGAGGCAAAGTGAGCCGCCCGGGCCAGACGCCATCCGCCGACGGGGCCATCGCCGCCGCTTTCACTCGCTGCGAGGGCGAGCGCCGCTCCGCCTTCATCCCCTTTCTCGTCGCCGGCGACCCGTCCCTCGAGGCCACGCCCGACCTTCTGCGCGCCCTCGTCGCCGGCGGCGCCGACGTCATCGAACTCGGCGTCGCCTTCAGCGACCCGATCGCCGACGGCCCCACCATTCAGCGCGCCTCGCACCGCGCGCTGGCCGCGGGTTCTTCGCTCAGCGCCGTACTCGGCATCGTGGAGCGCCACCGCGAGGAACTCGGCGTCCCGATCGTCCTCTTCACGTACTACAACCCGGTACACGCCCGCGGCGTCGAGACGTTCTCCCGGCAGGCCGCCGAAAGCGGCGTCGACGGCGTCCTCTGCGTCGACCTGCCGCCCGACGAGGGCCTGCGCGAACTTCAGCCCGCGCTGGCCGAACGCGGGGTCGACTCCATCTACCTCATCGCCGCCACCAGCACCGGCGAGCGGATCGACCGAGCGGCCGCGGCGTCGAACGGCTTCGTCTACTACACCGCCCGCTCCGACGTCACGGGCGAGCGCGAGGATCTGATCCCGACGCTCGCCCGCGAAGTGAAGCGCGTCCGCCGGCGGGTCGACCTGCCGGTCGCCGTCGGCTTCGGAATCTCGACCCCCGAGCAGGTCGAGGAAGTGGCCCGGGTGGCCCACGGAGTCGTCGTCGGCAGCTCCCTGGTTCGCCTGGTCGAAGAGAACGCCGCGGAACCGGACCTCGTGGCGCGGCTGGAACGCCGCGTTGCCGAACTGACCGCGCCGTTGCGCCGGTAGAGGCGGCGGTCAGCCGCCCACCTTGAACTCGGTAGTTGGTGCCGGGCGCCTCGGCGGGGACGTCGTTGGGCCGCTCAGAGCAGCGCGGCCGTGAAGGGGTTCACGAGCGCGACGCCGCAGCCCATGAAATCGCGGCTGTTGCGGGTGGCGAGGGGAAGTTGGTGCTCCAGGGCCGTGGCTGCGATCAGCATGTCGGCCTGCGTCCGCGTCTCGCCGGTGGCCTGCAAACGGCCCCTGAGGTTCCCGGCCCGGCGCGCGATCGCCAGCGTTACGGGGAGCACTTCGCAGAACGCCGGGAGGAACTCGTCGAACCAGATCTCGGCGCGCTGCAGGGGCTTCCAGGAGAGGCCGTAGCGAACCTCCTCCACGCTGATCGCGCTGAGGGCGAAGGGCGGCTTCACGGTGGCCGCCCAGCGCTCGACGTTGGGATCCGGGTGCGGACGGGAGAGTTCGGCCACGATGTTCGTGTCGAGGAGGATCACGCCTCATTCCTGTCCGCGGGTTCGCTCCCGTGGTCGTCGTGGGCCGGCCAGCCCTCTCGGTTGACGCGCTCGCCGACCTGAAGCTCCCAGTCTTCGTCGGCGCAGAGGGCTCGAAACTCCGTGAAGATGTCGGCCAGGCTGCGGTCGAGCCGATCCCGTTCCCGGCTCTCGGCCTCGTCGAGAATTTCCGGGCTGACCACGGCCGCCACCAGTTGATCCCGGTTGTAGATCCTCTGAGGCTCGGTTCGCGATCTGCGCACGACTTCGGAGAACTGCTGCTTCGCGGCGCCAATGCGCCAAGAGGTTGTGTCCATTATGGACACGTTAGATGCCTTTAGGTGGACAAGTCAAGTGGCCGCGCACGCGATACCGCTTCGTCACGCTTCCGCGGTTACCTGCCGGTACGCGACGCGCAAGCGCGAACGGCGGCGGGGTGCCTCAGTCCGCCGCCGTCCCGGCCTCCGGCGTCGGTACGGACACCGATTCTCGGATCAGCGAGGTGACCCCCGTCGTCTCGTCGCGGACGCCGACCGCGACCTGGTAGTCGCCCTCCGGCAGGTTCATCGCCACTTCGACCCGGTAGGCGCCGTCGACTTCCGGGACGCCCCGTGCTCCGCCGAGGGCGATCGTCTTCTGCCGGACGGTCGTTCGCGCGCCCTTCTCGTCCTCGACGGCGACGAGCCAAAGCCGGATCCGGGCGCTCGCGTCGCCGGTCGAGCCGTCCTTGCCGGGAAGGACCGCGACCGCCTCGGCCGGCACGCTGACGCCGACCGCCAGCTCGTGGGCATTCTCCTCCAGCGGCGTCGTGCCGCCGAACTCGACGCTCGCTCCGAGCGGATTCTCCGCGGCGCCCAGGTAGGCGACCGACAGCAGCCGCTCGGCGAGCCGTTCGTCCAGCGGCTTGTCACGGTAGGTGCGGCGGTACTCGATGCGGCGGCCCTGGGCGGCGCCGGGCGCGAGCAGGACCCGGATCTGCCGCACCCGTTCAGGCCTGCGTTCGCCGGCGACGAAACCGAGGGAGTAGGAGGCGGCCAACTGCCTCGAGACGTCGTCGAGGAGGATCGCCAGGTCGTTGGCGTTGATCAGCGCCTTGCCGCCCGTCTCCTGCGCGAGCAGGTGAAGCCCGCTTTGCGCGTTCATCGAGCGCAGGCTGACGTTCTGGAAGCTGGGCCCCATCGCTGGATTGTCCAGCGAGATGTCGCCGCCGGCGCTTCGCACGCCGGCTGCGTCCAGGCCGTAGAAGGTGACGCGGTTGGCGTTGGCGTGAGCCGCTATCCGGTTGAAGCGGCGGCTCTCGTCGTACTGCGTCATCTCCGACACCGTCTCGGACGGGGCGCTGGTACGCAGGTCCCTGCAGATCTCGTTGCCGAGGTAGTCGAGCACCGAAATCCCCGGCCGCTGTGGCAGGCCGTCCGTGACGTGAACGACCGCCTGCTTTCCCGGCACTCCGGCGAGCGTCGTGACCAGATCGGCGAGGCCGTCGACCGCGATGGCGGTGTTCGTCGCCTGCTGGTCCGCGTGTTGCCTCGCCAGCGACAGCATCTCGCCCCAGTTGTCGATGCAGGGCCGGCATCCAGGCGACAATGCACAGAACTCGTAACTGTCGATGATGCCCCTGATCGCGAACCGCCGGGCGCCGTCGCCGTTCTGGATCGCGCGCGGCGATCCCTTCGGCACGGCCGCGGCGGCGGCCAGAATCGCGTCCAGGTCGCGCGTCGGCGGCACGAGCACCTCGAGCCGGTTGACGAACCGGGCGAGCATGAAGCTCGCCTCCAGGTCCCGCCACGGTTCAACGGCGGCCTCCAGGCGCCGGAGCAGGCGAGTGCGGTGAGACGGGAAGATGTTCGGGTCGTCCAGGTAGAAGACGACGGTCAGCGGACCGCCCTCGTCGCCGGCCCTCGACTCGTCGCGGACGATCGCACGTCCCTTCTTGCGGCGGCGGGTCCGTTCCTCCTCCACTGAAACCGCCGACTCGAAGAAGTTCGCGATCTCGACCGGCTCGCCATCGACGTACAGCTCGAAGTCCTCGCGAACGAGGCCCTTGACCGGACGGCCCTTCCTGTCGGTGACGACGACGTCGACTTCGACGACCTGGACGTCCACAGCGTCGACGAAGGGCTGGCTCGTCCGGGCCGGTTGGGCGGTCTGAGAGGGCTGAGCGGGCTGCGCCAGCAAGGCCGCGGCACCGGCGAGCAGGGGAAGCAGCGCCAGGCTCCTTGCGGGTCTTCGATTGTGGACGTTCTGTGTCACCGGCAAGCGACCCTATTGGAATTTTCGTCGGACTGTACGACCGACTGGAGCAACCTCGGTGCCGGAAACCGTCGCGATCGGCCATCGGGCTAGATTCCGTGGCCAGATGACGCTACGCCTGACCGCCGCGCTCCAGGCAGTCGTCGCCGGCATCCTCTTCTCGACCGGCGGCGCCGCCGTCAAGGCGACGGAACTCGACGCCTGGCAGGTCGCCGGGATCCGCTCCCTGATCGCGGCGGCGGCGCTGCTGATCGCGATTCCGGCGGCGCGGCGGTGGGCCGGCGGCGAGGGCCGGTCGCGGCCGGGCAGCGGCCCGGCGTGGTGGCGCGACCGGGCGCGGCGCCGGGCGCTGCGGCTCACTCTGGGGATCGGCTGCTGCTACTGCCTGACTCTCGTGCTGTTCGTCCACGCGGCCAAGCGGACGACGGCCGCGGAGACGATCTTCCTGCAGTCGACGGCGCCGCTGTTCGTGCTGTTGCTGTCGCCGCTCCTGCTGCGGGAGCGGCTGGCGGGGCGGCAACTCCTGTTCGTGCCGCTGTTCGGGGCGGGCCTGGCGATGGCGTTCTTCGGCGGCGCGGACGCGGCCGCCACCGCGCCGGATCCGCGTGCCGGGAACGTGCTGGCCACCTTCTGCGGGCTGGCGTACGGGCTGACCCTGATGGGCCTGCGCGCCGCCGGCCGTCCGCTGCCGGCGTCGCTGGCGGCGCGGGAGTCGTCGGATCTTCCGAGAGCTGGCGCGCCGACCTTCCGGCGGGCGGCCGCCGTTTCGGGCGGAGCGTCTTCCGGGGTGGACGGCGGCGTCGTCCGCGCGCCCGGCATCGCGGCCGCGGCCTGCGGCAACGCGATCGTCTGCCTCGCCTGTCTGCCGGCGATGGCGCTGCCACGGTCCGTCGCTGCCGCCGACCTGGCGATCGTGGCGTACCTCGGGCTGTTCCAGGTGGCGTTCGCGTACGTCCTCGTGACCCGGGCCGCCCGCTTGCTGCAGGCGCCGGTTCTTGCCCTGCTGTTGCTGCTGGAGCCGGCGCTGAGTCCGTTCTGGGCGATGTGGCTCCACGGGGAGCAGCCGCATCTGCTCACCTGGTTGGGGGGTGCGGTCATCGCGGCGGCGACGGTGCTGCTGGCGACGGTGGCGGGGGAGGGAGAAGGAGCGAGGCCTTCGGCCTCGCGCGGCGTTTCCTGAAGCCGGCGGGGACGCCGGCGCACCCGGTGCGTGATGGCTCGTGGAGCTGGTTCTGCTAAACAAACGGCCGTAGCGGCGTTTTCACCACTGAACCCGACTGAGGGCGCCGGCCTCGACCGGCGCCTGGAACCTGGGAGACGCCGTTTGACCGCCGCCGCCATTTCGATGACCGAAGAGCCTCCCGCCGGGCCTCCGCCGGCGATTCCGACCAGGGCCGCAACCTGGCTCGAGGACCTGTTCGAGGAACACCACCGGCAGATGTTCCATACCGCGTACCGCGTCCTGGGCGACGCCGGCGACGCGGAGGACGTGCTGCAGACGGTCTTTCTGCGGATGCTGAACCGGCCGCCGCAATCGCTCGACACCGGCAGGGCCGGCGGCTATCTGCGGCGTGCCGCGATCAACGCCTCGCTCGACCTGATCCGCGCCCGCAAGCGCTCGCGCCTGGTGGCGCTGGACCAGCAGGTCCTCGAGGAGGTCGGACCGGCCGTCGACCCGGCGAGCGATCCGGCGCGACGGTTCGCCTCGCTGGAGCTCCGCGACCGCTTGCGGCGGGAACTCGCCGAGGTCAGCCCGCGCGCCGCCGAGATGTTCGTGCTGCGCTACTTCGAGGGCTACCGCAACTCGGAGATCGGACCGATGATGGACACGTCGCGCATGACGGTCGCGGTGACGCTGCACCGCCTGCGCAAGCGCCTGGGCGCCGCGTTGGCGGACGAGGAAGACGAGACAGGAACCGAGAGGGCGGAACGATGAACGACCGCAAGCAGGCAAACCGAATCTTGATGGACACCGCGCGGGCGATCGCCGCGGAGCGGCCGGCCGCCGAGGTTGAGAACGCGGCCGTCGGGCGGGTACGCCAGGCAATCGCCGCCGCCGCGGCTGCCGCGGGCGGCGCGCCCGCGAGCGCCGTCCCGACCGAAACCAACGGCGTTTCCGCCGAGACCGGCGATGCCTCGAACGCGACCCTGGCCTCCTGCGCCGACTACCAGGCGCGGATGCCCGCCCTGGTCGCCGGCACGCTGCCGGAGGCGCAGCGTCTCCTCGTCGAGGACCACGCGCGCGAGTGCATCCCGTGCCGCAAGCGCCTGCAGGCGGTGCGCGCCGGCCGGGCCGTGTCCGATGCGCCCGCGGGACCCGCCGCGCCGGCGCGGGTCGGTCGCTACTACGCGGCCGCGGCGGCGCTGGTCGGCGTCGCAGCCGCGGGCGTCTGGCTCGGCCAGCGCCTCCTGCTGCCGCCCCAGGACGACCTCCTCCAGGTACGGAGCGTCGACGGTCGCACGTTCCTGGCCGGTTCCGGCGGCGGCGCCGGCCTCGTGGCGCTCGCCCCGGGCGACACGATCGACGGCGGCGATCGGGTTCGCACCGGCGCCGGCAGCCGGGCGGTCTTCGAGCTCGCCGACGGCTCGCGCCTGGAAGCCGCGGGGCTCACCGCGTTCCGCGTGGACGCCCGCCGCCAGGGCCACCGCGTCCGCGTGGACCAGGGCAGCATGATCGTCCAGGCGGCGGCTCAGGGGAACGGTTCCCTGGTCGTCTCGACCGAGGAGATGCTCGTCTCGGTCAAGGGCACGATCTTCGCCGTCACCCACGGCGTCAAGGGATCGCGGGTGTCCGTGATCGAGGGCGAGGTCGAGGTGGAGCAGGGCCGCGTGCGGCACAGCCTGCTCGCCGGCGACCAACTGCGGAGCCGGACGACCCTGGCCGCGCTGACCCTGCAGGAAGAGGTCGGCTGGAGCCAGGACGCCGAGCGCTACCTGGCGCTGCTCGAGGAGTTCAAGGCCCTGCGCAGCGAACTGAACCAGTTGATGGAGGCGGCGGAACCCCGGCACTCGACGAGGCTGCTCGACCTGATGCCCGCCGACACCGCGGCCTACCTGGCCGTCCCGAACGCCTCGGCCACGTTGAGCGACCTGTTCGAGCTGGTCCGCTCGCGGATGGAGTCGAGCGATCTGCTGGCCGAATGGTGGGCGGAAGTCGAGGCGTCGGGCGCGATCGCCGCGGCCGACGACGTCGTCGCGACGCTGCGCGAGTTCGGCGACGCGATGGGCGATGAGACCGTCGTGGCGTTCGTTCGCGACGAAACGGCGCCCCTGATCGTGACCGAGGTAACCGACGCCGCCGCGCTGCGCGCCGCGCTCGAGGCGCACCTTGGAGAGCTGCAGGCCGGAAGCGGCGCGGCGCCGGTCCGGGTTCTGGACGACCTGGACGACCTGGGCGAGCGGGGCGACTTGGGCGAGCAGGACAGTGCGGCCGGCGACGGCGGCCTCCTGGTCTGGATCGCCGACGATCTCGCCGCGGCCTCGACCTCGCCGGCCGTGCTCCGCGCGGTGGCCGCGAACCGGCAGGAGGCCGCCGACAACCCCTTCGTCGGTTCCCGGCTCCACGGCCGGCTCGCCGAACGCTACGCCGAAGGCGCCGAGATCCTGGGCGCCATCGACCTGGCGGCGATCCTCTCCGGCGAACTGGCCGGCGACGACGAAGCCGAAGACGACGGAGAAGGCGCCGCGCAGTTCGCCTTCACCGGGCTGGACAAGGTCCAGGACCTGGTCGTCTCCCGCAGCCAGGACGGCGACCGGGCCAACCTCACCGCGACCGTCAGCTTCGACGGCGAACGGTCCGGCATGGTCTCGTGGCTGGGAGAACCGGGGGCGAACGGGGCGCTCGAGTTCTTCTCTCCCGACGCCTCGTTCGTCACCGCGGGCGTCATCGAGGATCCGGCGACGATCTGGGACGATCTCGTCGGCTTCATCGAGGAGCAGGGCGGCGAGATCGACGCGCCGCTGGCCGAGGCCGAGGCAGAGCTGGGGCTTTCGCTGCGCGACGAGTTCCTCGAGCACGTCGGCGGCGAGTACGCGGCCGGCATCGACGGACCCGTTCTGCCCGCGCCGGCATGGAAGGCGGTGGCCGCCGTCTACGACGCGGACGCGCTCCAGGGCTCGATCGAGACGCTGGTGGCCAAGGCGGCGGAGATGCTGGCCGAGGCCGAGGGAGACGGGCTCGCGCGGCTCGTCCTGGACGAACGGGAATCGGGCGGCCGCACCGTCTACCGCCTCGGCTTCGAGACCGCGGAGGACGCGGCGGACGCCGAAGCCGACGACGCGGCGAGCGCCGACGGCGCGGAAGACGCGGACGACGTGGACCCGGAGGAAGCGCTCGGGTCCCTGCTCGAAACTCGGGAGATCCTCTATGCGTACTTCGATGGGTACATGGTGAGCGCCTCCAGCGTGGCAGCGATCGACGCCGCGATCCGGTATCGCGGCAGCGGCGCGTCGCTCGTGGACAGCCAGCAGTTCCTCGACCTGCTGCCGCCGAACGGCTACGCCGACTTCTCGGCGGTCGTCTACAACCGCCTGGCCGACACGGCGAGCGAACTGCTCGGCATGCTGCCGACCGGCGCGGTGGACGACGAGCGGCAGGGTCTCGTCCAGGCGATCGAGGAATCGATCAGCAGCGTCGGTCCGGCGCTCTACACCGTGTACGCGGGCCGGAGCGAGATTGTCGTGACCTCCAGCGGTCCCAGCTTGCTGGCGTTCTCGGGGTTGGGGCAGGTGCTCGGCCTCGGCGCGCTGCTGGAGGCGATCCGGGACGAGGACGAGGACGAGGCCGGGCCGGGGGCCGATGTGGTCGCCGGCCTGGCAGCCGGCGAGGACGCCGGCGCACCCGGTTTGCGGGCGGCGGCCGCCGACTTGGCCGTCGACGGAGCCGGCGGGGGCAGCTACTTGAGGCCCGCCGCTTGACGACGGGCGCCGCGAGGTCTCGGGCTTCGCCGCTCCGCGGCGGCGCCCGGAGCGGGTCGGAAGACCCGCGCACCGACGGTTCGGCCGGCGCGGCGCCGGTCATCGACCTCGACGGCCTGGGGGTCCGCTTCGGCCGGCACCGGGTCCTGGACGACCTGCGCGGCGCCTTCTCGGGCCGGGCGATCGGCCTTCTGGGGCCGAACGGCGCCGGCAAGACGACCCTGCTCAACACGTTGCTCGGCTTCTACAGGCCGACCGCCGGCACCGCCCGCCTGTTCGGCATGGACGTCGCGAAGCAGGGCCGCGACCTGCGCCGGCGGGTCGGCTACATGCCGGAGCGGGACGCCTTCATCGCCGGCATCTCCGGCGTCCGGTTCGTCCGCCTGATGGGTGAGATCTCCGGGCTGCCGCCCGAGGCGGCGCTCGAACGCGCGCACGAGGTCTTCTTCTACGTCGGCCTGGGCGAAGCGCGCTACCGCAACGTCGAGACCTACTCGCTCGGCATGAAGCAACTGCTGAAGCTGGCGCAGGCGATCGTCCACGGGCCTAGCCTGCTGTTCCTGGACGAGCCCACGAACGGGCTCGACCCGCCGGCCCGGGTCCGCATGCTGCGCCTCATCCGGGAAATCCGCGATTCCGGCAAGGCGACCGTCGTCGTCTCCTCGCACCTGCTGCGGGACGTGGAGGAGTGCTGCGAAGAGGTGCTGGTGCTGAACCGCGGACGGATCGCCACGTACTGCAATCTGGCCGAAGAGCGGCGCGCCAACCGGCGCTTCCTCGAACTGGACCTCGCCGCGGAGCGCGAGGGCGCGGGGAGCGCCTTCCGGGCCGCGATCGAGGGGCTCGGCTGCGAGGTGGGCGTGGTCAACCGTCGCCGGATCAAGGCCGTCCTGCCGCCCGGCGTCGAGGTGCGCCACATCTACGCTTCGGCGATCGAGCAGGACATCGTCATTCGGCGGCTCGACTACAAGCGGACCTCGCTGGAGGACATCTTCCTCCGGGCGATGGAGGGCGACGATGGCCGTCTATGACCACGGCTACAAGGGCTACGACGGGCCGCTGATGCCGGCGCGCAGCCGGTTCCTCGTCATCAGCCGGTACGGGCTGCGCGACGCGTTCTCTTCGCGGCTGTTCCTCGCCTTCTTCGCGTTCTGCTTCGCCTGGCCGCTGGCGCTGCTGGTCGCCATGTACCTGCGCTACAACGCGGAGGCGCTCGCCGTCGTCAATCTCGACTCGACGGACCTGCTCGACTTCCTGCAGGTGAACGCCTGGTTCTTCCAGAACGTCTTCCTGCGGAACCAGTTGATGCTGGGCTTCGTCCTCGTCCTGGTGACGGGGCCGTCGCTGGTGTCGGCGGATCTCCGCAACCGCGCGATGCCGCTCTACCTCTCGCGGCCGCTGACGCGGACCGACTACGTGCTGGGCAAGCTCGTCGTCCTCGGCGTGCTGGTGTCGGCGATCACCTGGGCGCCGGGGCTGCTGCTGTTCGCCATCCAGGCTTCGCTCGGCGGCCGGGAGTGGCTGGTGGAGCACTGGCGGGTCGCCCCGGCCATGGTCGTCGTCTCGGCGGCCTGGATTCTCTGCATGTCGCTGCCGATGCTGGCCATCGCGGCCTGGGTCAAGTGGAAGCCGTGGGCGCGGATCGTGTTCCTGGGCCTGATCATGGTCGGCTCGGCGTTCGGCGAGTTCTACAAGGCGTTCTACGACTCCTGGCTCGGCAGCATGGTCGTCGCCTTCGACGTGGCGGACAGGCTCTCCGCCGCGGTGTTCGGCGCGGAGTCGCGTCTGGAGATGCCGGCAGCGGCGGCCTGGGTGGCGGCCGCGGGGCTCGCGGCGCTGTCGGCGGCCTTGCTCTATCGGCGCGTGCGCGCCTTCGAGGTCGTCAGGTGAGCGATGACCGCAATATCGTCCTCCGCGACGTCTCGAAGTTCTACGGCGACGTGCTGGGCGTCAACCGGGTCGACCTGGTCATCGAGCCGGGGATCACCAGCCTGGTGGGGCCGAACGGTTCGGGCAAGAGCACCCTGATGAACCTGCTGGCGGGGCTGCTGCGTCCCACGCGGGGGGAGATCCGCGTCCTCGGCGTCCCGGTCGGCCGTCCGTGGGAGCAGTTCCGGAACTTCGGCTACTGCACCCAGTTCGACTCCTTCCCGCGCGGCGTCAGCGGCTGGCAGTTCGTCTTCTCCTACCTGCTGCTGCACGGGCTGGAGCGGGGAGAGGCGGAACGCCTGACCGCGCGGGCGCTGGAGCGGGTCGGACTGATCGACGCTGCCCACCGGCGGGTCGCCGGCTACAGCAAGGGCATGCGCCAGCGGATCAAGCTGGCCCAGGCGATCGCCCACGGACCGCAGGTCATGGTGCTGGACGAACCGCTGAACGGCCTCGACCCGATGGTGCGCGCGGAGACGATCGACCTCTTCCGCCAGCTCGCCCGCGAAGGCCAGCACGTGCTCATCTCCAGCCACATCCTTCACGAAGTCGACCTGCTCTCCGACCGGGTGATCCTGATCTCGAACGGCTACATCGTCGCGGAAGGCGAGGTGCCCGGCATGAGGGCCGAGGTCGAGGAGGCGCGGGAGCGGCCGGCGCAGGTCTTCGTCCGCTGCAATCGCCCGAAGTGGCTCGCCGGGCAGGCGTTCCAGCTCGACCACGTGACCGAGGTCCAGCTCCACGACGACGGCGGCGGCATCCACCTGCGGACCCGCGACGCGGACCGCTTCCTGCGGCTGGTGGCCGAGCTGGTCGCGGAGGGCGGCGTGGAGGTCGAGGCGGTCGGGCCCGCCGACAGCGACCTGCAGGCGGTCTACCGCTACCTCGTGAACGAAGACGAGGAGCCGTCGTGACGGTGGCCCCCGGGGCGGCGGCGCGCGGGGTGGACTGGCCGCTGCTCGGCCGCCAGGTCCTTGGGCTGGTGCGCCTGGAACTCCGCCGGCTGCTGCTGACCCGCCGGGCGCTGCTGCTCGGCATCGCCGCGGCGATGCCGGTCGTCATCGTCCTGCTCGTCGCCACGGTGCCCGTCGGCGGCCAGTCGGTGCTGGAGCGGTTCGGCAGCCGCACGGTGTACGAGACGATCTTCGAGACCGTCTTCCTCGGCGCGATTCTGTTCTTCGGCTGCCTCTACGTGTTCTTCAACCTGTTCCGCGGCGAGATCCTGGAGCGCAGCCTGCACTACCTGCTGCTCGCGCCCGTGCGACGAGAGCTCGTGGTGCTCGCCAAGTTCGCGGCGGCGGTCGCCGCGGTGGCGGCGCTGTTCATGGCCAGCACCGCGCTCAGCTACCTGACGACCTACGCCGGCGTCGGTGTGCGGGTGGCGCTGGACGACCTGACGGCCGGCCCGGGTGGCGCGCACCTGTTCGCATACCTCGGCGTCACCCTGCTCGGCTGCATCGGCTACGGCGCCCTGTTCACCCTGATCGGCATGGTGTTCCGGAACCCCATCGTCCCGGCCGCCGCTCTCTACTTCTGGGAGATGCTCCACTTCCTGCTGCCGCCGGCGCTCAAGAAGCTCTCCGTCATCCACTACCTGAAGGGCCTGCTCCCGGTGCCGCTTCCGGAGGGCCCGTTCGCCGTCGTCGTCGAACCGCCGCCGGCCGCCGTATCCGTCCTCGGCCTGCTGGCCTTCGCCGCCGTCGTCCTGGCTCTGACGGCCCTGATCGTGAGGCGGATGGAGGTCCGCTACACCGAGGACTGACGGGTGCGCGGGTCTGCCATCCGTGCGCCCGATGACGGACGCACGGACTGGGACGCTGGCGGCGCGGATACGCGCCAGGGTGCTGGCCCGCTGCCGCCGTAGGCGGCGGCAAGACGCGTCGGCCGAAGGCCGGCTCCTCTCCCCATCTGCCACCATTGCTCCCATGGCCACGTTCGACATCGGCGGCCTGGCGATCCCCGAGCAGGCACTGACCTTCAAGTTCGTCCGTTCCTCCGGGCCCGGCGGGCAGAACGTGAACAAGGTCGCTACCGCGGCGCAGTGCCGCCTCGACCTCGACGCGGCCGGCATCGAGGGCGCCCTGCGGCGCCGCCTGGAGAAGGCTGCCGGGAAGCGCCTCACCGTCGGCGGCGAGATCGTCGTGTCAGCTGAAACCCACCGTACCCAGGCCCGCAACCGGGAAGCGGCGCTCGCTCGCCTCGCGGAGCTGATCGAAGAAGCTCGTCGGGAACCCCGCCCGCGCCGGCCGACCCGGCCGTCCGCCCGCGCTCGCGAGCGCCGGCTTCAGGACAAGCGCCGGCGCGGCGAGACGAAGAAGCGCCGCGCCGCGGTCGATCTCGATGGGGACTAGCGCCGCACAACCTGTCGCAGGCCCCAGGTTGGTCCGAGCACCGATGTCCAGCCCAGTCGGGTCAGGAGGGGTCGGCGCACATGTGCCTCTGAACGAGCGACGGCCAAAGCCTCCGCGGAAGCCGACGTCGAACCGGAGCGAGTGAAGCGGAGCGAGCGCAACCCCCTCGCATCTCCTCTCAAGCGCGAGCGTCACCTGGGCGCCGACCCCTCCTGACCCAAGACGGGCGGGTGCGTCCGACGCCGCTTCGCTGCGTTCTGCGGCAAAGCCTCCTAGCGCAACGCCTTCCGGCACGAAACGGTCGTGAACTGCCCGCGGTCCGCTGTCACCAGGTCGATCTCGATGTCCTGGCCCCGGCTCAGCTCGTCCCACACCGGATGGTCGAGCGACGGGCAGGCGATCTCGCCGGCCATTCGCTCGCGCTGGCGGCCGGGCATGTTCATCAGGTCGCCCGCGAACTCCGGGATCACCTGGACCCGGTGAACGAGACGGTCCACCCGTTCCAGTTCCCTGCCGACCCATACCCTGGTCCATCCCTGACGCAACCGCTGCGGCGACGGGAAGTCGACGCCGTGACGGTAGACCAGATCGGCGCCGACGTGCGGCGGAGAGCCGCACGAGACGGGCGCCACGGCGGCGACGAGCAACGGAAGAAGCAGGCGGCGCATCGCGCCGGAGAAACTACCGCACTCCGCTCGAACGCGACAGTGCGACTTGGGTGCGCGGGTCTTCCGACCCGCTGCCGCCGCAGGCGGCGTCCGGAATCGTCGCCGGCCCTTGGCCGACGGCCGTGTTGTCCGGGCTACGCCGCTCGGCGGCGTCGCCCTGGGCGGGTCGGAAGACCCGCGCACCCGGCGAAGTCCAGCAAGGCTGAGGCTAAGCTCCGCCCATGCGCGCAGCGGCCCTCCTCGTCTTCGCCTTCGCAACGGTCGCACCCGCCCTCCAGGCCGACGACTGGCCCCAGTGGCGCGGCGATGAACGCCGCGGCGTCTGGCACGAGGACGGCATCATCGAGCGCTTCCCCGAAGACGGCCTCCGCTTCGCCTGGCGGGCGCCGATCGGCCCCGGCTACGGCGGCCCGGCGGTCGCCGCGGGCCGCGTGTTCGCGACCGATTTCGAGCGCCTGCCCGGCAACCGCGGCCGCGAACGCCTGCTGGTCCTCGACGAGCGGACCGGCAAACAGCTCTGGGAGCACGCCTGGGAGACCGAGCTGGCCGGCCTCATGCCCGCCTACGCGAACGGCCCGCGCGCCACGCCCACCGTAGACGGCGACCGCGTCCATGTCCTCGGCTCCGCTGGCTACCTGGCGGCGCTGGCCGTCGACGACGGCCGCGTGCTCTGGCGGCACGACCTGGTCGCGGACTACGGAGCGCCGATCCAGCCCTGGGGCTTCGTCGGCGCGCCGCTCGCCGACGGCCGCCAGATCGTCGTCCTCGTCGGCGGCGAGCCGGACGCCATGGTCGTCGCCTTCGACCGCGAGAGCGGCGACGAACTCTGGCGTTCGATGGAAGTGGACAACGAGCCGGGCTACAACCCGCCGGTCATCTACGAACTCGGCGGCCGGCGGCACCTCGTCGTCTGGCATCCGAAGGGCATCGCCGGCCTCGACCCGGACGGCGGCGAGGTGTTCTGGCGGTTCCCCTACGAAGTGGAGTACGGCCAGACGATCGCGACGCCGATCCAGGACGGCGACCAGCTCCTCGTCTCCTCCGCCTCGCACGGCTCCACGCTGATCGAGGTCGCCGGCCCGTCAGGCGGCAAGCCCGAGGCCAGGATCGTCTGGAAGGGCAAGAGCAGCAGCAAGCAGAACCTCGACGGCCTGCACGCCTTCAACTCCACGCCCGTCTTCGACGGCGACATGATCTACGGCATCGGCGGCCAGGGAGCGCTCCGCGCCATCGACCGCGCCACCGGCAAGGAAGTCTGGGCGACCTTCGAGCCCAGCGAAGACGCCCGCATCGCCACCGCCTTCCTGGTCCGCAACGGCGACCGCTACTTCATCAGCAACGACCGCGGGGAACTGATGATCGCCCGCCTGAGCCGGGACGGCTACCGCGAGATCGACCGGACCCGCCTGCTCGAACCGACCACCCGCAGCATCCGCATCCGCCGCGAACTCGGCAAGCTCCTCTGGGTGCACCCCGCCTACGCGAACGGCCACATCGTGCATCGCAACGACCGGGAGATCGTGCGGGCCTCGCTGCTCGCCGAGTAGGCGGACCGCCGGTGCGCCTACTCGTCACGGGGCCGCCTCCGTGACGCACCGCTCCACGAACGGCATCATCGCCGCGACGCAGTCGGCCGGCCTCTCGAGCTGGAGGAGGTGCGTCGTGTCCGGCACGAAGTCGTAGTCGAGGGCGAGGATCTCCCTGAGGTCCACGGTGGGGAGAAACGAGAAGGGCACCGTGGGGTCCGAGCCGACGATCTTCGCGGGACACGAGACGCGGCTCAGGTCCGCCGCTCCCGCCCAGCGAGGGCCTTCCAGGGAAATCCTCGCTTCGTACTCTCGCGGACAGCGCAGTTCGTATCCGTCGCCGTTCGAGGCTTGCCGAAGCGTTGTGCGCGCGATGAGTTCGGGCGCGCCGGGGCAGAGAAGCTGGAAGCTGGGAGCGCGAAGGACGCGGTCCATGAACTCCTCGACGCTCGCGAAGCGTTCACGGCGCCTCAGGGCGGCCTGGCCCAGGCGGCCGAGCATCTTCTCCACCTTCTCGACATCCTCGGGCCGGCAGCCTGGGGGGCAGACGACCGGGTCGAACAGAACGAGAGCCGAGTACGCCGACTCGCGACTGGCGTGAACGAGCGCCGACTGCGCCGACACCGAGTGGAACACGCCGATCTTCGACTTGAATCCGAAGTGCCGGTCGATCGCCTGCGCGATCGTCGCGTGGTCTTCGACGAAGGCGCCGATGTTGTGATCCTCGCCGCGTCCGACCGGGTTCCATCCGTGGTTGCGGAGGTCGAAGAGAACGACGTCGAACCTGCCGGTGAGCAGCGACCAGAAGGGGTAGTAGGCGTCGGCGGCGAACCCGTTGCAGTGACTGACGACGAGCCTGGGACCGCCGGGGTTGCCGTGCCGCCTGAGAACGATCGTCGCGCCATCGGCCATGCGGGCTTCGGCCGTCGCCAAGGGCTTCGGCACTTCCCAGCGTTGCGGTTGGTTCATCGGTCGGGCGGGCTTGGCGGAGAACGCTTGATTCTAGCGGCGTGCTGTGTGCTAAGTTCGGCCCATGCGATTGCACATCGCGCTGGACGACGACCTCGTGGCCGAACTCGACCGGCGTGCCGGCCCCAGGCAGCGTAGCGCCTTCATCGCTGAACTGATCCAGCGGGGACTCGACGACGAACGGCGCTGGGACGACATCGAAGCGGCGCTTGGCGGCATCTCCGACACGGGCCACGAGTGGGACGACGACCCGGCGGAGTGGGTGCGACGCCAGCGGCGCGGCGACCGTCGGCGTTCAGGCTGACCTTGAGCCGCCTGTTGCTCGATTCGACCGTGCTCATCGACGCCCTTCGGGGCCGTCGGGCGGCTGCGCAGGTAGCGGCTCTTCGCCGGCAAGGGACCGAGCCGTGGGTATGCGTCGTTTCGGTGGATGAGATCTGGAGGGGCATTCGACCCGGTGAAGAGTTGGCGGCGAGGAGGCTCTTCAGGGGCCTTCGTCTCGCTCCTCTGGGGAAGGCCCAGGGAATGGTGGCCGGCCGCTGGCGCCGCGAGTTCGCCGAGATGGGCGTCACGTTGCACCAAGCCGACTGCCTGATCGCCGCGGCCGCCGTCGGCGTCGGCGCCGCATTGGCCACGGCCAACGTGCGCGACTACCCGATGGCGGCGGTCGAGGTGAGAGAATGGCCAGTGGGTTAGGGTATCGGCCGGAGGCCCAAAGGCCGCGCCGTTCCCCAGGGAGTCGCTCGGAGCCCGAGCGGTCCTGTTCACCTTTGAGCAAGGACGCGGAAGCCGAAGCGGAGACCATGTAGAGCCGCAACGCCGGGTTGGTGCCTCATGCGACATGGAGAGCGCCATCCGTGGACACCGCTTGCAGACTCTGGGACTCCGCTCCACCCTTGGACGCCGTTGCTTCAATCTCCGAATGTAGGCATGAAGCCCGCGCGGGCGTCGGCGCCTTGATGTCGCAACTTCCTCCGGCGGCCGCGTGGCACCGACTCCCGGTGATTCTTGGTTTGTGTACAATGGTCGAATCCAAGCAGCTCATGCCAACGGCGCAACGGCTCGTGTCGCAGAGCGCCGAAAAGTCCTGGGGACACTATAGATGAGAAAAGAAACGAATGAATGGAGCGTCCGCATGCTCGCGGACCTTAGGCCTCGAATCAACGTCGAGGCGGAGTACCAGCGCAGCAGCGTCTGGTCGCGGGCACAACAGGCGCTCTTGATTGACTCGATTCTCAGAGGCTTCGATGTTCCTAAGATCTACCTCAGGAAGCTGCCAGATGGAAGTCCTCATCTCTTCGATGTTGTCGACGGGAAGCAGCGGCTTACAGCCATCTGGTCGTTCCTCGAGGATGATTTACCACTCCTGAAGACAGCCGAGACCTTTCCGGAGGTGGGTGATCTAGGCGGTCGGTCATGGTCAGAGCTTCCGGATCCGGCCCGAGATCGGCTGCAGTTCTCCAGCATTACCGTATCGAAGCTGGAGAACGCGTCGGAAGACGACATTCGGGAGTTGTTCCTTAGACTCCAAAAGGGTGAGCCACTCAAGGCTGCGGAGAAGCGCAATGCTATGGTGGGTCCCGTACGCGACTTCGTCGCGGACACGCTGGCCTGCCATCCGTTCTGGTCTAAGTCTGGAATTCGGGAGGCACGACTTGGCTGGCATGAGCATTCAGCCATCGTTCTCTCCCTTGCAATACAAGGTGGACCAACCGGAGTAAAGGGAGCGGACCTTCAGCAGCTCTACAGCGAACAGGACTTCGATGCTAGCGGCGATGCGGCAGAGCGCGCTGTGAGTGTTCTTTCGGCCTTGGAGACGGTGGAGGACGCGGAGGGAGACGCTCTCATTCGCAACCGGTGGGCGGTAGTGGATTTGGCTGTCGTTGTGATGCGACTTCATCTAGAGGGGCGAACGGTTGACCCGGTGCTCCTTTCTAGCTTCTTTCAGGGCTTCGAGACGGAGCGCTTGAGGGTTGGACGGGAGCTAAGGAACCTGCAGACGGAGGTCATCGAGTTGTCGACCGATGAGTCGGGTGACGATCTCACGATCTTCCTGCCTTCGGCGGCGCCCGACATGTTGGTGTACTACCTAGCGTTTTCCAGGGAGGGGGCAAGTAAGGAGAGCGTCCAGAAGCGTACCGACGTCATGTACGAACGTTACATGCAGTTCTGTGCGTCGGGAAGCGAGGACCCCGAGTGAGATTCTCTCGGCCAGTTCTGTTCAGGGCGGCTAGGGTTCTGGCGGTGGTGGTACTTGGCGTACTCGGGGTCGTGGCTAGTGGTAACTCCGTGGGGATGGGCGTAGCTGCCGGTCTTTGCGGTGTTGCGGTTGTTGTTCTAGAGGTGGGGAGCGCGCGTTGGGAAGGTCGTTCGGCAAATCCGCTTGGTGCGAAGCATGACGCGGTTCTCGGTCGGGCGATGACCCTGATAGCAGATCTCGCGCAGCTAGCCGGAAGGGAGTACGATCTTTGGGTGGTGGATTTGTATCTTCCGAAGTACGAGCTATTGGCGTGGTCCCCTTCTCGCTCGGGAACGTTGGGGTTAGCCGTGCACTTGGCGTTGACGGATACCCGGAGCGTTCCCAATCAGTTGGATGTCGACGACTCCCTCATAGGATCCGTCTTTTCGGAGTGTCGGCCCGCGCACTGGTGGGATGAGACGCTCGCATCTTCGGCGGACGAAAATCGGTGGTGGGGGCTTGACGAGAAGAGCAGAGAGCGGTTTCGGGATGAGGAGTACGGTGTGATGAGTGCTTTTCCTGTGGTGAGTAGCCTGGGTACCGACTGTTGCGGTGTGCTTGTCGTGCACGTCAGGCGCGACGTCGAGGCCGCGACCAAGGCGCTTTCGGTGCTTCGGCAGGAGGAGGGGAAGCGCAGAGTAGCGGCGGCCTGCCGTGACATGTTCAACCAGTTGAGGTCGGCATAGGGTTGGCGGAGGCTCGGAGACTCAGGGGTCGTACCGGGTAGGAGGGCAGGGAAGAGAACGGTTGAGTGGTCAAGTGACCCGGAGAGCGGCGTCACTTGTGGCATGCCAAGCACACCTTCGCCTGTCCATAGAGATCGTCGATATCCAGAACCTCGGCGTCCGGCCGTAGCGGATTGGGCTGCAGCGTCGCTCGCGTCCGCGCTAGTCGCCGCTGATGATCTTGTCGAATCTGCTCGACGCGCTCCGGTCGTTCCAGTTCGATCAGGGACTCGCCCTGACTCCAAGTGAAAGGCGACCCGTGTTCAACGGCGGTCTTCTCGTAGGCCTTGGCCTCTTCGAACGCGTCCGGATGGCGCTCCCTTAGGCGAACCCACTCGATCTTCTGCTGGAAGAAGCAGAACGTGCAGCCGCTCCGAGTGCGCCACTCGTAGTATGTCGGCAATCCCAATCCGGCGCTGTAGAGGAGCTCAAGCACGCCTTCCTTGTTGATTCCGGCTTCCTTCAAGGGCAAGCGCACCTTGAGGTTCTCGCGTTTTGAGGAGTAGCCCTCGCGGTACTCTTCGTCGGCCCGGATGGCGACGTAGCTGGTCACTGTGGTGCCCTCCTCAAGTGCTGGTCGGACCCAACTTTCGAAGGGGCGCAGCTTGAGCATGCGGGTGCACCAGCGGCTCTGAGCGGACGGCAGGAAGTCGTTGTATCGCTTGAGCCAGAAGTCGAAGTCGCGGTCCGGGTTGAGCCGGAGAATCGGCTTGCCCAGGAATCCTTCGAGGCGATTGAGGAACTCATAGACCTCTGGAAGTTCCTTGCCGGTGTCGGTGAAGAAGTAGTCGATGTCGAGGTCGGGATGGTTCTGGCGCATGTGTACGGCCAGAGCGGCGCTGTCTCGACCGCCCGAGAGACCCAGGACGTGCCATTCGGTCCGTTCACTGCTCATGAGGTGCCGGGCTCCGCGTCATCCGCCCCGGTGGCCGAAGGGGAGGCCAAGTAGCGGGCACTTACTTCGGCGAGCGCCGCAAGGACGATGCTGCGGCGCCCGTTTCCGGCCTCGGTCAGGACGGCATCGAGCCTTGAAGCGAGCGACTCGACATCCGGCCGGTCGAGGTCCCCTACCGCGAACTCGTCGTGCAGGGTGGCCGGAGCGCCTTCCAGGCCGACGACGACGGCCATCGAGTGGCGCTTGTCGACGCGGCCCTTGACGCGGGCGAAGGCCTCGGCGCGAAGGAAGCCCTGGGCCAGGGCTGCGATCTCGACGGTGGCTCGGTCGATGTCGGGATCAACCCAGGCTTGCGGCGGCTTGTTGACTGCCAGGCTGGCGAGCCCTTTGATGTCGTCCTCGGTCCCCTCGAAGCGGGACAGCCGGACGATGAAGGCCTCGAGACGGTGGTCGCCGCCCAGCTCACGAATGTTCTCGGCGCGATGCCGCAGTTCGCCGAGCATGGCAGGTGAGGAGTTCGGCACCTGAAGCTCCGAGAGCAGGACCTCTCGCAACCGGCCGAGCATCGCAGGCCATGCCTCGATGAGCTCCGACAGGCCCTGCCGCACGCGTTCCGCGATGCGCGCAGCAGCATCTTCTTCGGCATCGGCATGAGGCTCCTTCAGGAGCTCGGGCATGTCGTCGAACAGGAGGCGGTTCGGGTCCTTCGCTTGCCGGAACAAGTGGCGGATGTCGCGAGCGTTGCGCGAGAGTCGCTGCGTACGGCCTGTCCAGGACGGCAGCCTGTCGTGGATCGCTACCAGGCCTCTGGCCACGTCGATCGGTTCCAAGTACGCGAGTGCGTTGGCGGGGTCCAGGTCCCGAACGACTTCCGCCAACTCAGCGAGTAGTTGCCTGGAAACGCCGCCCAGGTCCATCCACCGAAACTGAATGTCCGATGCGTCTCGCACCAGGAAGTCGAGGTCCAGGTCCGTGATACGGGTTTGGAACACGCGTTCCCGGTAGAAGGCCAATTCGCTGTGGTGAGACAGCAGAAGGGCCACCGAGAGTACGGGGAGGAGGCCGTCTTTGATGCCGAGCGGGGGCTGGCGCCAGATGTCGTGGATTTCGCTGACCGCTACAGCGCGATGGGCGTTGCTCACGAGGAAGTCCCGGGCCGCTTGCCATGCAGGCGCCAGGTGGTGAGTGTCCGAGAGACCCGGCTCGGGCGCCATGAAGCGCCAGCCGTCCTCCGATCTTCGGTACAACCCGGTCGCCAACAGGAGGGAAACGAAGAGGCCTGCTTCGGCCGGAAACGCCTCGATGCCGAGCCGTGTCTCGCCCTCGTTCAGCACCATGCGCCGGAGAAGGGCGTTCTGCGCGGCGACAGCGTTGCTCGATGGTCTTGCCCGACCGAGGAGTTCGTTGTGGAGCCTGGGCGCGTCGTGGAACCGGGCATCGGCCAAGTCGGAGGCCAAGGCGCTCAGGCCGGCGCGTGAGAGTTGAGCGGGCCGTGCATCCTTGCCGTACCAGGACGCGCTGTCGAACATTCGCGTGATCTCGGTTTCGAGGCTCTGCTCCACGGCTTCGATGCGTGCGTGAACCTCAGCACGAGCGACGCGGTCCCCTTGCAGCTCGGGAGTTTCGTCCCGCACCCGTTCCAGTGCGGTCAGTTCTCTCGCCAAGTCTCGGATGCCCCATGCGCTGGGGGAGAATCCCGCGAGGACGTCCCACTCACCGGAGGAGTCGGCGGCATCTCGACACAGGGCCCTCGCTTCGTGCTCCGATTCGCCTTGGGTGGGAATCCCTAGGAGGAAGGCCCCGATCGAGCCCTGTTGCGGGGAGAAGTCGGCGGCGGCTTGCCCCAACTCCTCCAAAGGCAGAACACTGACATCGAACCACCGGAGGGCCCCTGTCTGGTGGTAGTGGCGCTTCGCCACGACGTGATCAAGTTCGGTCGACGTGCGCAACACGCGGAAGTCCAGCGCACCGGGTGCGAGAGTTTTGGCTTCGAGCGCTCGGTCGATGTCGAAGTCGCTGCCCTCGAAGACCGCCCAAGCGTTGGAGAACTTCCGGAAGACTATGAGTGAGCGATCACGCAGGCCTTCCAGAGCGGTAGCGATCTCCTTAGCCTCGTGTTCCCGGCAAGCCAGCCCAAGTAGCTCTTCGCTAGCCGTCAGGCCGGAGCTTTCCTTGAGCAGGTCCAGGAGCGCGATCACCTTGAGCAGCCTCTGATCCAGTTCGTCGCATCCCATAGCTTCGCTTCGGCCGAGGGCGTAGGAGGCGAGCGACCAGCGGTGGCTATCCGGCGACACGAGGATCGACGGTTCCAGGTTGGCGCGCAGATAGTCCCAGAGGCGGTCGGGGGTGTAGATCTCCTCTTCGTTGGCGGTGCGCAAGAAGTCCTGGAAGCCGAGAGGTTCGGCTGAGTTGAGGAATGCGAACAGGCTCCTCTGGTTCTGTCCGAAGCGACGCCGAGAAAGCGGGCCCAGCAGGCAGGCGACGATGGGGTGCAAGGGCCAGCAGTCGTCCAGCCTTTCGGCCAGGGTGGTCGATGTCCGCCGTGAGAGTTGGGCTACCTGCGCCGCCAGTTGGCGCGGTCGCTGCGGCCGATGCCCGTTCTCGATCGCTCGGCCGAGAAGCTCGATCTGTTCCTCGCCGGCCGTGTTGATCGGCAGGTCTACGAACCGGCCCTGGATCTTCGCCCAGTCGTCGCGGGCCTCTCGCGAGAGCCGATGCGCGTACTCGGCGAAAGCCTGATGGAGGATTCCGACGATGATGAGCCGCCCGCCGCTTCGAGACGCGCGTTCCGCCAATCGTTGAAAGAGGTGGATGTCGGACCCGTCGTGCGCCGCCGCTTCGAGGAACTTGCCCATCTCGTCGATGAATACGAAGAGACCGCCGCCTGCGCGGGGGTGCCGACCCGCGAGCTCCTCCAGCGCGTCAAGGACGCGCGTCTCCGTCCAGGAGTCCGGCGGCAGCCACTCCGACGCTTCGATCGCTTGACCGATGACTCGGGCCGGAGCGTCGCGCCGGGCGGACACGGGGAGGACCAGCCAGCCACGGGTCCGTGGCGGAAGGGCGCCGGTTAGCGCGTCGAACGTAGCTTCGCCCAGCAGGGATTGGGCCTCGTTCCGGAGGCGCTTCGCGCCGTTCAGCGCTGCGCCCAGGACGACCGCCAAGCTAGACTTGCCGGCGCCGTAGGGCCCCGTCCAAGTGAACGCGCCCTGTCCGGTGCTTGCTACGTGGTGGGCCATGATCTCAAGGGCTTCGGCTGAAGAGCGGGGGCAGATGAACCCTTTCAGGGCGGACGGGTCGCTCATGTCCGAGCCGATGTTGATGGCGCGTTGGTAGCGCCGCGCTACGTGGACCCGTTCTGCCAGCGTCACTAGGCCACCTTCTCGCGGCCGGACAGTACGTAGTCCTGCTCGATGAAGTCGAGCGCTTCGGCCTCGCCCACCGTGTGCGTGCGGATCAACTGCTTCAGTCCCGCGGTCTCGGACCACCGGTACACGCCCCCGGTGTCTTCTTCCATTCCGAGGAGCCGGTCTGCGAGCGCGTCCTCGTCCAGCAGGAACACCCTGCCGGGCGATCCCGGCTCGTGGGCGAGAGCTTCGAACGACAGCGTCGCGGCGGCGGAGTAGAGATCCCAGAACTCGGTCACGGCCAGAGCGAACACGCCGGCTCCGAGCGTCGGCTTCTGACCTCGCATGAAGCGGAAGCCGTCACGGCTTCCCGCGGAGCGGATCAGGCCGAGTTCCGTCAGCGGCGACTCCAGGGCGTCCTCGTAGCTCGCCTTGGCCGAGGTTGGGCGTCGAACGTAACTGCGAACGAAGCACTTGACGTCGTTGGCGATCGTGGTTGCCGCCGCTCGTGGCCACCGCCGGTCCTGCTTGAGCTTCAAGATCCCTTGAACCAGCGCATCGCGCTCGAACGTCATGGACGGATAGTGACCGAACGCCCAGAACCATGTCGTGTTTTTCGGGTTTCCGCAGAGGCGCCAGTGAACGAGCCAAGTCGTCGCCGGGACCTCCATGTAGGGGTCGAGACCGTCGTCGGCGAACAGGCGTCGCCCGAGTTCGGTAGGCGAGGGCTTGCCGCTCGTCTCCTCGACCACGCCGGCGGCACCGGCCCAATGGCGCATCGATGCCACCATGTTCCGCCCGACTCCGAACCGGGCGATCGCGTCATCCGCCAGGAAGACGGACTTACCCCCGGCCGGCTCGCCACCGGTCGCCACCGCGTCGAACGCCTTCTTTAGCCATCCGTAGCGGAGCGGGAAGGTCTCGTGCCCCGAGAGCTTCGGCCGGTATCCGTCTTCGTATAGAGGGCCTCGGAACATCGGTCTGCGGGGCTGGACGCTGTGTCCAGTTCGACAGTAGGCCATTCCGTTGCTAGCGTCAAGGCCGCGCCTGGACTCCGCGTCCAGCCGCCTCCTGCATGCGCGACGGCGAGATCATCTACGCCGACTATCAGGCGACAACTCCTGTCGACCCGCGTGTGGTCGACCGGATGGCTCCGTACTGGAACGAGGCCTTCGGCAACCCGCACTCTAGCGACCACATCGTCGGGTGGCGGGCTGCTCAGGCCGTCGAGGATGCCGCGGACTCAGTTGCGGGCTTGATCGGCGCCGACGCCGACGAGATCGTCTTCACGTCGGGGGCCACAGAGGCGAACAACCTCGCGTTGTTCGGCTTGGCGCGACGAGCGCCGCCGGGCCGTAATCGCATTCTCGTCAGCGCCATCGAGCACAAGTGCGTCCTTGCCACCGCACGGGCGCTTGCGGCCCGCGAGGGCTTTGTCGTGGAGAGCCTTCCTGTGGACCGGGAGGGTGTGGTAGCCCCGGCGGACTTGGAAGCGCGAGTCGGCGATGACGTGCTCGTCGCATCCGTCATGGCGGTGAACAACGAGGTCGGGACGGTTCAGGACGTGCCGGGCTTAGCGGCGGTTCTTCATGCTCGCGGCATACCCCTTCACTGCGATGCCGCGCAGGGGCCTTGCGGCATGTGGGTTGGCGACTTGGCCTCACAGGCCGACTTGATCAGCCTCTCTGGTCACAAGATGTACGGTCCGCAGGGAGTTGGCGCGCTGTACGTGAGTCGCGATCTTCAGACTGCCCTCGAGCCCCTTATCTACGGTGGCGGGCAGCAGGACGGCCTTCGGTCCGGCACTGTGCCACTGCCGCTCTGTGCCGGCCTGGGTAGTGCGGCCGTTTTGCTCACCGGCCCGAAGGCTACGGAGGAGCGTAAGGAGCTCCGGAGGCTGCGGGACCGGTTTGTAGATCTCCTCCGTGCCGGCACCTACCGGCTGTCGGGGAACGGTCCCGCCACCGGTGGCCATCCGGGCAACGTCAACCTCCGGTTTCACGGCTACGATGCACGGGACGTGTTGGCGGCGCTGCAACCGCGCCTCGCGGCATCGACAGGTGCGGCCTGTGCTTCCGGCATCCCCGAGCCGTCGCACGTGCTTCGAGCCCTTCGCCTCAGTGGCGACGCATGCGACGAGTCTATTCGGTTCAGTTTCGGCCGATTCACGACCGAGGAAGAAGTCGAGGCTGCCGCCGCGCTCGTGCTGCGGGCGTTGGCGTCGCTCCCTGTAGGCCCCCCGCTGGACTGCTGAGCCGTGCGGTCTGAGTGCTACAGTCCGCCGACTTGAGGTCAGGACCCTTGGCTGCAACGAGCAGCCCTGCGGACGCCTGACGCCCTGGAGTTGTTCGTGTGGCACGACGGAAGAGCTTCGGCCCCGATGCTCTCGGGTAAAGCCCGGAGCGTTCCTCTGACGTTGCCGCAGCGGTTCATCTCAGCATGGCGGGCAGGCTGAAGTGCCCTGCCCGGTGGTTGGCGGCCCCGGTCTCACGGTAGGCCGATTCCTCGATACGATTCCGGACCGAGAGGTTCGCCGCCTCTTGGAGGGCCGCACCTTGGCGCTTCTGAACGTCGTCTCGGGTTGCGAGGTCGAGGGTCCGCGACTGCGCCTAGCGGTCCGAGCGATGGTGGACTTCGGTGCGCTTCTGGAAGAGTCGAGGAGCCGGGCACTGGTGCTCGGCCTGCTCCCTGAGCCCAAGCGCGCCGAACTGGGTCACCGCCTTGGCAGGAGCGTGTCCTCGGATGCCGCAGAGAATTGGACCAAGGCCGATGTCAGCGGCCTTCGTGCCTTCTTCGGACTACTGGAGGACGATCGAGTTGTACCCTCGCCGTTGGCAGCGCCGGTCGAATCGGTCGTGCCCGCCTACGGCCTGTTCGATCATCAGCGCGCTGCCGTTCGACGGTTGCTGCCCCTGCTGGCTGAAGACGAGCGTCGAGCGGTGCTGCACTTTCCCACCGGTGCGGGAAAGACGCGGACGGCGATGCACGTGGTCGCAAAGGCGCTGCGAGACGTTGAACCTTCGGTGGTGGTCTGGCTCGCGTCTGGCAGGGAGCTACTCGAGCAAGCTCTGCAATCCTTCAAGGAGGCCTGGACACGTCTCGGCACAAGGCCTCTGCAGCTTGGAACCATGTCTGGCAACCGGATGCCTGATCTGGCCGACTTCAAAGATGGGTTCCTCGCCGTCGGCCTGGAGAAGGGCTGGGCCGTACTCTCGCGGACGGACCCTGACTGGGCTGTGCGACTTGCACCACGTGTGCGATTGGTCGTCTTCGATGAGGCCCATCGGAGCACCGCACAGACCTATCGCCGCCTTACCGATGATCTGACCCTCGACTATCGCTGTGCACTCCTGGGACTGACTGCAACGCCTGGTCGAACCTGGGCAGACATCGACGAGGATGGGGAGTTGGCCGACCTATACTCCAGGGCCAAAGTCGCGCTAGAGGTTCCTGGAGGTGGCAATCCGGTGAAGTACCTGATTGAGGGTGGCTACTTGGCTCGGCCGTTGTTCCGAACACTCTTCGCTAAACCCGGCGTCGAGATCGACGAGCAGGAAGTCGCCCGGATCGCGAGAGCGATGGAGATACCGGAGAAGACCGTCGCTGCTCTGTCGGTGAGTGAACAGTATGTAACGGCCGTGCTTCAAGCGATCGAGGGCCTGCTTCGTGCTGGGCACCAGCGAGTTCTGGTCTTCGGTGCGAGTGTTGACCAGGTGCTCTTGCTGTCGGGTATTCTCCTTGCGCGCGGAATTCGTGGCTGGGCGGTCACAGGTCTGACGTCCCGTAGAGATAGAGACCATGCGATTCAGGAGTTCACGGCTGAGGACGACGTGCCCCGAGTTCTTGTGAATTTCGGAGTGCTGACAACCGGGTTCGACGCGCCGAAGGCGAGCGCGGTAGTGATCGCAAGACCTACGAAGTCACTCGTCTTGTTCAGCCAGATGGTGGGACGAGCCATCAGGGGAGAGAGAGTCGGAGGTACGGCAACTTGCGAGATCGTCACCGTTGTGGATCCGAGCCTGCCTGGTTTCGGCGATGTGGCGGAGGCGTTCTTGAACTGGGAGGACGTATGGCAATGACGAACAAAGGCGAACAGCTCACCTTTCCGATCATCGATACGAAGATGACGGTTGAGGCGATGCGCGACAGTGGCTACAAGTCCACGACGCATGCCTTGGCTGAGTTGATCGACAACGCGATAGAGGCCGACGCCACGTCGATAGAGATCTTCGGCCTAAGCCGCCGGGATCAGAGAACGAACAGATCCACGTTGAAGGAGCTCGCGGTCCTTGACAATGGGCATGGCATGGATGGGCTCACCCTTAGGGGAAGCCTCCGATATGGGCACGGTACACGCCGTGCGAGACGGGGAATCGGCCGCTTTGGCCTCGGACTGCCTAACTCGTCCTTGTCGCAGGCCAGGCGAGTCGAGGTCTGGTCTTGGCAGGCTGGTGCGTCCAACGCTCTCCACACATGGCTGGCGATAGAGGACGTGGAAGGCGGAGCGACGGAGATTCCGGAGCCGCGACTTCAAGCTCCACCGGCTGTGTATCTGGAGGCGAGCCGGGTGCCCTTCTCCGAGTCCGGGACGCTGGTCGTTTGGAGGGAGTTGGACCGGGTCCAGTGGAAGAGCGCCGGTACTACCTTTAGTCATACGGAGTCGCTGCTGGGGCGGATCTACCGTCGCTTTCTCGCATCGCCGACTGACCGCCTGCATGCGGAGGACCAACGAGGCAGGGACATTGGTGCGCAACGCCGCATCGTCTGCATTCCCGTTGAAGAGGAAGCGGACGGGCTGAACGTCCGTGAGGACGCGATCGTGGAGGTGCGACCAAACGATCCGCTCTACCTGATGGCCGGCACGTCGTGCCCTGAGCATTTCGGCGAAGGTCGGATGTTCGTGGAGCTCGAGTCCAGCCCCTTCTCGGTGCCGGTGCAGGTAGGCGACGAGACGCATGAGGTTCGAGTGCGCGCGAGCTATGCCCGACCGCAGGTGCGCGACTCTGCCCACCCGGAGGCTGATTGGCCGGCCCGCTGGAGAGGTTCGGACGCTGGCCATACGGAATGGGGCAAACACGCCGACTCGAATCGGGGTGTCTCCTTGGTACGGGCCCATCGAGAGCTGCAGTTGGATGCTTCCTGGTTGAGCGGTGACGATCCGAGGGAGAGATGGTGGACGGTCGAGATCGACTTTCCCACAGCGTTGGACGACGTGTTCGGCGTCACGAACAACAAACAGGGCGCCACGATTTTCCGGCGGCTCGCGCAGTACGACTACAGGCGGGACGCTCTTCCCGGTGAGAGCGTGGGCGACGTTCGTCGGCGGATGCAGGCCGATGGCGACACTCGCGTGTTTCTGCTTGACCTTCAGAAGCAGGTCAGGAACTGCATCAAGGCGATGCGCCCTCGCGTGAAGCAGGCGCGCAAGCGTAGGCACGACCAACGATCCAGTGAAGACGAACGGGCCGACGCGAAGGCCACGGTCGTGATCGAGCGCAGGGCCGAGGAAGGACACAAGGGGCGCTCTGATCAAGAGGGCGAGTCCACGAACGAGCAGGAGAAGAAGGAGAGGCAGCTTCAGTCCCTGGTCGAGAAACACCGCCTTGACCGGCCCGACGCCTTGCGGAGGATCGATGAGACGATCCGCGCCGGCAGCAGGGTCCGTTGGATACAGTCCGCCCAATCGAGCCCGGCCTTTTTCGACGTCGAGTCTCTCCCTAACGTGATTCAGGTCGCTCTCAACACGGATCATCCCGTGCACTCGGATCTCTATGAGGTGATGCATCCGGATGTCGAGGATCTGAGCGAGCAGGAGGTTCGGGATCGCCTCGACAAGGCGGCGGCGGCTTTTCGTCTTCTTATCTACTCTTGGGCGCGATTCGAGGAGGAGCAGACTACGCGGGACCGCAAGAACCTCCGCAACGCTCGCTACGAATGGGGGAAGTACGCTGAAGAGTTCTTCGACGAAGACGACGACTCGGTCATTGCCACGGACTTGGTCTGACCGATGGCGGCGACGGTGCTTGCGACGGAAGGCGAACGGATTCGCGCTCTCTTTGCGGAGGAGAAGAGCAGTGTAGGCATTGTAGCTCCCTTCGTCAAGGTAGATGCCCTACGATCGTTGCTCGACGTGCTGGACGATGGCGTCCCGGTCAGATGCATCACGAGATGGCGCCCGCGGGAAGTGGCTGCAGGCGTGTCGGATCCAGAGATTCTGGAAGTACTCGATGACCGGGGGAACTCGACGGTCTCGATAGTGGATGAACTCCACGCGAAACTCTACTTCGCCGGGGACAGATGCCTCGCAGGTTCGGCCAACGTCACGAGAGCAGGCTTCGGCGAGAGTACCGGCGGTGGGAACATCGAGGTTCTCGTCGAAACATCGATGACTGATCCTTCTGTGGCGGCCACTCTGGCGAGGATCGGCGAGCTCGAGAGGCCCGTGTCCAGGAGCATGGCGGATGCGGTGCGGCGTTTGGCCGACATTCTGGTGACATCGCCCCGACCGGTAGCGGACATGGAGGCACGTTGGTTGCCGCTGAGCAGAAGACCCGAGCAGGCGTACCGGCAGTACTCCACCCCCTCCGCGGCCTTTGTGTCAAGTGCAGATCGATTGCTTCTTGAGGATGTAGCGATGGCGGATGTTCCGGCTGGTCTTGCCGAGCAGGAGTTCAGGGAGTCCATTCGTGGCGTGCTCGCGGAGACGCCTCTCGGTGCATCGTTGTTGGGACGGGAGGAAGACGTGGTAGTGACGCGCGGGGAGCTAGGTGAGGAGCTTCGGGAATCGGCGAGGCAGGCAGGGGGTGGCTTTACGGAGGAGGATGTTTGGCGCGGTCTCGTGGAGTGGATGACGCACTTCTTTCCGGAGAAGCTGATGAAGCAGGAAGTGGCCGAGATCGCTCTGCGCCGCGCTCGGGTACTCGATCACTGAGTCCCCTGCGCTCCGCGTTGTTCTCACCGCTTCGTGGCTCTTCAGGTAGGCCACAGCGCGCAGGAACCGCATGCTCCGTTACTCGCGCTCTGGAGTGGAGCGCAATGCCGCCACCGTCAAGCGGCCTCTGCGCCGGGTCGGCAAGGGACGGGAAGCACACGCGATGCTGGGGATTGCAGCCCTGTGCACTGACCAGCGTGTCAGAAGACCCGCGCACCCAGCGCTGGCGCCCGGATCAGAACCGGTACCGCAACCCCGCCGACACGCCTACGTACCCGATCCCTCCGAACTCCAGGTCGCTCGTGAAGGGCGTCGTGCCGTCCGCCTGGACGGGCACGTGGCTGCGGATCAGGGTCCAGCCGGCGCTTCCGGTGAGGTCGGCGAACCGGGTCCAGCGGGCCTTGATGGTGAAGGACGTCCGGTCTCCCAGGGCGTGGTCGAGGCCGGCGAGGATCTGGTAGCCGAAGACACTCTCGCGAAACTCGCTGTCGAACAGGCTGAGACTGCCGGCCGCGGCGGCGGGGCGGTCCGCCAGGGTCAGCGGCGGCGCCACGTCCTGGTAGCCCTCGGCGAGCGTCTTGCGGACCAGTCGCGCCCCGTAGCGGAGGTTCGTGCGCGCCCAGCCGGCGCCGATGCCCAGGTACGGGGTCCACGACGAGTCGTTCTCGAAGTCCCAGTACGCGTTGACGAAGAACTCCCGGCTGCTGAAGTCGGAGACGCTTTCGGTGGGCGGGTCGACCGGGCTCCACTCGTTGCCCTTGCCGGCGAGGGCCACGTTGCCGCTTGCGGTGCGAAGCGGCACGATCTGTCCGCCCTGGTGGCGGCTCAGATGCTCGAGTTCCAGACGGAGCTTGCCCAGGTCGTAGCCGATGCTGACGCCACCGGCGAACTTCGCGCCCAGATCGAAGCTGTTGTCGAAGAGCGGCCTGCTCGTGTTGTCCCGGCACGCGGCGTCGGTCGAGGGCGCCATGCGGGGGTCGGGGTACAGGAGCGCGTCGCACTTCGTCGGGTGGTTGACGGCGGTCAATACCGATTCGAGCGTCGCGGCGTCCGCCACGCCGGTTTCGAAGCCCACGTAGAAGCCGCGGTCGCGATCGTCGGCGCCGGCCTGGACGGGAATGGCGAGGAGGCAGAGAGCGAGGGCCGGAAACAGGACTCCCGGGCTGGACTGCGCGAGGGGCGTCTTCATCGGCGGACTCCTTGACGGCCATCGGCTGGCCGCGTGACGGTGGGATCGGCTCGGCCGTTCCCGATTTGCGACGGCGCTGGGCGTGTCGGCGAAACGGCCGTTGCTGGTCGGCATCGAGCCTATTCCGTGCCGTTACGGGCGCCTGCAGACGAACAGTTCGTACTCGCCGGGTTCCATCTCCGAGTGGTCGCAGGGCACCGCTTCGGCTTCGAACCCCGCGTCGGCGAGCAAGCCGAGCCAGTCGCCGCGCCGGAACAGGCCGGTCACGTGCCGGTCGTGCACCACCTCGACGCTGCCGTCCGCGTCGCGCAGCAGGAAGGCGTAGTCGGTCGTGATCGTCGTGTCCTCGGGGTCGGGATCCCAGCAACGCTCCAGGTAGTGGGCGCTCCGGTCGCCGCCGTCGCAGCCGCCGCAGTCGGTCCTGGGCTGGAAGTTCTCGCGCAGGTGATCCGGCGCGAACAGTGCGGCGCCGCCGGGCCGGCAGTGGACCCGGGCGGTCTCGACGGCGGCGCGCAGGTCGTCGAGCGTCGTCATGTAGTCGATCGCGTCGTGGATGAAGACGCAGTCGAACGTCCGGTCGAGCCGGACGGTCCGCATGTCGCCCTCGACGTGGCGGCACTCGGGGTTGAGGTTCCGGCTCATCGCCAGCATTCCGGGCGACAGGTCGACCAGGGTCATCTCGAAACGCGCCTTGAGGTGGGATGCGTTGTGGCCGCCGCCGCTGCCGAGTTCGAGCATGGTCCGCGCCGGGCCGTTGCAGGCTTGGAGGAGGCGCCGCAGGTAGATCCCGGCTTCCTCCTCGTACTCCGCGGGGGGCGAGATGAGCGGCCACCAGGGCGCGATCTCGGCGTAGAGCTTGGGCATGGCGGAGTGGAGGATACGGGCTCGCCGCTTCGCGGCGTCGCCCGGATGCGGGTCGGAAGACCCGCGCACCCGGCGGTTGGAAGACCCGCGCACCCAGCGATCAGAACGCCTCGCTCCAGGGGCGGCTCAGCCGGAGCGCGGAGTTGATCAGGCCGACCATGGAGTAGGTCTGGGGAAAGTTGCCCCAGAGTTCGCCGGTCGCGGGGTCGAGGTCTTCGGAGAGCAGCCCTACCGGGTTGCGGCGTTCGAGCATTCGCTCGAAGAGGTCGCGGGCCTCCTCGCGGCGGCCGAGGGCGTTGATCGCGTCGATGTACCAGAAGCTGCAGACGGCGAAGGAGGTGGCCGGGGCGCCGAAGTCGTCTTCCCGGTAGCGGAAGAAGTTGCTGCCGCTCCGCAGCGGTTCGAGGGAATCGACGGTGGCGGCGAAGCGGGGGTCGGCGGCGTCGAGGAAACCCAGGTCGTGGAGCAGCAGCAGGCTGGCGTCGATGCCTTCGCCGTCCAGCGTGGCGGCCAGGCCGCCGGCGCCGGTCTCGGCGTTCTCCAGGACATGCTCCCGGATCGCGGCGGCGCGGCCCGTCCAGTGCCTCTCCCGGTCGGCCAGGCCGAGCGCCGTCGCGATGCGCGCCAAGCGGTCGCAGGCGGCCCAGCACATGACGCTCGAGAACGTGTGGACGGCGCTCCGCTGCCGGAACTCCCAGAGGCCGGCGTCGGGCCGGTCGAAGAGGGCCGCGGCCTGGTCGCCGAGCTGCTCCAGCCAGCCGAACACGCGCCGGCTGCCGGGCACGACGAGCCGCCGGTCGAAGAAGCTCTGGGTGACGGCCAGGATCGCGCTGCCGTAGTTGTCGTTCTGGAGCTGGCGCCAGGCGTCGTTGCCTACCCGCACCGGCCCCATCCCGCGGTAGCCGGGCAGGCTGTCGACGGTGCGTTCCGTAATCTCCCGCTCGAACTTGATCCCGTAGACCGGCTGCAGCACGCCGCCCTCGGCCGCCGCGGCGAGGTTCGTGATGTAGCCGAGGTAGCCCTCCATCGTGCGGGTGGCGCCCAGCCGGTTGAGCGCCTGGACGACGAAGTGGGAGTCCCGCAGCCAGCAGAAGCGGTAGTCCCAGTTGCGGCCGCTGTCGGGCGCTTCGGGGATCGACGTGGTCATCGCCGCCAGCACCGCCCCGGTCTCCTCGAAGCTGCAGAGCTGCAGAGTGATCGCGGCCCGGATCACCGCCTCCTGCCACTCGAACGGCACGGCCAGGTGGCGCACGAACTCGCGCCACCAGGTCTCCGTCCGGCTGCGGAACTCGCGCGCCACGGAGTCGACCGGCTCGGTCAGGCTCTCGTCCGGGCCGAGCAGCAGGGTCAGCTGCTGCTCCAGGACGAAGGCGATCTCGTCCGTGATCAGCGAGACCGGCGCATCGGTGGTCAGCCGCAGGGTCAGGTCCGGGCCGACGTAGCGGACGTGGTTGCTGCCGCGGGTCACCTCCGGGCGGCGCGCACCGTAGTCGAACCGCGGCCGCAGCCGGATGCGGATGCGGGGTTCGCCGGCGACGCGTTCGACGGTGCGGACGATCGTCGTGGGCCGGAAGGAGCGGCCGAACTGTTCGAACCGGGGCGCGAAGTCGGTGATGCGGACCGCGGCGCCGGCATCGTCGCGGAGCGTCGTCACCAGGATCGCGGTGTTCTCGATGTAGTGCTGTTCGCTCTCGCGGAATCCCTCGATCACGACGTCGAAGAAGCCGCCGGCCTCGGGATCGCGGGCGCCGTCGTCGCTTCCGTTGCCGCCCAGCAGTGAGTGGAAGACGGGGTCGCCGTCGAAGTGGGGCAGGCAGGCCCAGCAGATCCGGCCGCGCGGGTCGATCAGCGCCCCGAAGCCGCAGTTCCCGATCACGCCCCCATCGAGCGGCCGCACTTCCTCACTCGTCACGGCTTCTCCAGACCGTCGCACAGCGCCTCCAGCCACCGGTGCAGCTCCGGCACGCCGCTCAGCCCGTACCGGGCGTTGCTGGTCCGGCCGGCTTCGGCCGCCAGGCCGACGACGATCGCCGCGCCGCCGGCGTTCTGGGCGGCCTCGAACCCTTCCTCGTCGGTGATGTCGTCGCCGACGAACACCGGCGCCCGTCCCCGGAAGGGCGCCTCGGCCATGAAGTCCTCCACCACGGTGCGCTTGTTCGGGCGGTGAGGCTTCAGTTCCAGCACCATCTTGCCCTCCTGGACCCGGTAGGCGGAACCGAGCGCGGCCCGCACCCGCTCCATTTCTTCGCGAGCGGCGGCCTTGGCGCCGGCGGCCCGCCGGTAGTGGAGCGCCAGGGTCGCCGACTTGTCTTCGAGCAGCGTTCCGGGGTGTTCCGCCACGAAGCGCTCCAGTTCTCGGCGCGCCGGATCGAGAACCGCCGAGCCGTCGCTCCGGCTCACCTCGCCGGCCGCCGACCGCCGCTCCAGGCCGTGCAGCCCGGCCGCCGGCAACTCAAGCGGCTCGAAGAAACCGTCGAGGACCGCGAGCGACCGCCCGCTCGCCAGCGCCAACGCGCCGCCGAGGCTCTCCCTCAGCCGGGCCAGCAGGTTGCCGACGCCCTCGTCGACGCGAACCGCGTCGGGCGCCTCCGCGATCTCGATCAGCGTGCCATCGACATCCAGGAACAGCGCCCAGGACGACGGCGGGGGCGCGCCGGACCCGGCTTTCAGCAAGTCCCAGGCCGCGTGTGGAGGATGCGCTTTCTGGTTCACACGGGCCGACCTCCGACGATCCCTTACGATACAGAAACCGATGGCTCCCCAACCCCGGCCGGCGGCGCGGCAGTCCGAACTCGTCATCGTGGCGAACACGCTGCCCGTGCGCCGCGAGGAGGTGGACGGCGAACCGGGCTGGGTGCAGAGCCCGGGCGGCCTGGTCAGCGCGTTGTCGCCGATCGTCCGCGAGGCGGGCGGTTGCTGGGTCGGCTGGACCGGCGGCGCCGACGACGCGCCCGAGCCGTTCCGCCACGAGGGCATCCTGAACGTGCCGGTGCCGCTGTCGGCCGCCGAGGTCGCCGGCTCCTACCAGGGGATGTGCAACTCCACCCTGTGGCCGCTCTACCACGACGCGGTACGTCCGCCCGAGTACCACCGGCACTGGTGGAACCCCTACGTCGAGGTCAACCGGCGCTTCGCCGAAGAGGCGGCGCGACGTACCGCGCCCGGCGGCAGGGTGTGGATCCAGGACTACCACCTGCAACTCGTGCCGCGCATGCTGCGCGAACTCCGGCCGGACATCAGCTCCGGTTTCTTCCTCCACATTCCGTTCCCGCCGATCGAACTGTTCCTGCGCCTTCCCTGGCGGCGCGCCTTGCTCGAGGGGCTGCTCGGCGCGGACGTCGTCGGCTTCCAGACCCAGGCCGGCGCCGACAACTTCACGCGGCTCGCGGACCGGCTGATCGAGGCCGAGCCGCGGGGCGAGACGATCCGCTACCAGGGGCGCGACATCCGGGTCGGCGCGTTCCCCATCTCCATCGACACGGACCGCTACGCGAACGCGGCGCTGTCGCCCGGGATCCGCGAGCGCGCCGAGGAACTCCAGCAGCTTCGCCGCGGCCGGAAGATCATCCTCTCCGTCGACCGCCTGGACTACACGAAGGGCATCGACCTGCGGCTCAAGGCGTTCCTCGAATGGCTGGGGCGCGAGAACCGGTCGATCCGCGACGCGGTGATGGTCCAGGTCGCCGTGCCGAGCCGGGAGCGCATCTCGGAGTACCGGATCCTGCGCCGCGACGTCGAGGAGCTCGTCGGCCAGATCAACGGGAAGTACGGCGAACTCGGCGTCGTGCCGGTGCAGTACTTCCGGCGCAACTTGCCGTTCGAGGAACTGATCGCCTTCTACCTCGTGGCCGACGTGATGCTGGTGACGCCGCTCTGCGACGGCATGAACCTGGTCGCCAAGGAGTACGTCGCCACCCGGCTCGAGGACGACGGCGTGCTCGTGCTGAGCGAGTTCGCGGGCGCGGCCGACGAGCTGCCGGACGCCCTGCTCGTGAACCCCCACGACGTGAACGCGATGGCCGCGACCATCGAGCGGGCGATTACGCTCGATCCGGGCGACGGAGCGCGCCGGATGAAGGCCATGCGCGAGGTGGTGCGGCGGCACTCCGTCCACGAATGGGCGGCGCAGTTCATCGAGGCCCTGGCCTGACGCGAATGAAGCGGCGGAGCGTACGACCATGAAGGCCGAGCCGCGGGCCGGAAGTCACCCCGTCAGCGATGCCGAGGCGGGGTTCGAGGTAGGCGAGGGTTTCGAGCGCTTCTCGCAGAAGGACGACGTCTTCTGCCGTTCGTTCTGGGACCCCGAGGTGAGGACCTCCCGCTCGGACATGTTCTACGAGACCTATCGCACGCCGGAACTGCGCTGGCGTCCGGTGGACGGGTTCACGCGGCGCGACTACGCGCTTCGCAACGCGTCCTGGCACGTCACCGATCTGTTCGCGGAACTCAAGGGCGGTGCCGACCGTCGCGAGGGCTTTCTCGATCCGTACACCGTGCTCCGGGACGGTCCGGGTCCGCCGGACGAGACCGACGAACCGGAGGAGCTCCTCGCCGCCCGGCTCGCCGCCGATCTCAAGACGGCCGCCCGCGCCCTGGGCGCCGACCTGATCGGCATCACCGGCTACGACGAGCGCTGGGTGTACACGCACGCCTACTCGAGGGAAACGGAGACGGAGAAACCCCAGGAGCTTCCGGGCGACCTCGGCAACGTCGTCGTCATCGCGCAGGCGATGGACCGGAAGCTGGTGCAGACGGTGCCGTCGGCCCTGAGCGGGACGGCGACGGGGGCCGGCTACAGCAGCGACACGGTGGTGCTGCTCGCGATCGCCCAGTACATCCGGAACATGGGCTACGAGGCGGTGCCGACGATGAACGACACGGCTCTGGCGATTCCGCTCGCGATCAAGGCGGGCCTGGGCGAGTACGGCCGTCACGGTCTGCTGATCACCAGGGAGTTCGGCCCCAGGGTGCGGCTCGGGAAGATCTTCACCGACATGCCTCTGGCGCACGACCGTCCGCGGCGCTTCGGGGTACGCGAGATGTGCGAGGTGTGCCGCGCGTGTTCGGATGCCTGCCCGCCGAAGGCCATCGCGATGGACGCGCCGTCGGACCGCGTCTACAACATCTCCAACATCCGCGGCGTCAGGAAGTGGACCACGGACGCCGAGAAGTGCTTCCGGTTCTGGTCGAACCAGAATACCGACTGCTCGATCTGCGTCCGGGTCTGCCCCTACAACCGGGACTACTCCCGGCGTCTCAGCCGGATCTGGCGCTGGATGGCGGGTACCCGCCTGCGCCGGATCGCCCTCTGGATCGACCGCCTCAGCGGGCGGGGGCGGAGGGTCACGCCGAACGCGTGGTGGCGGGGCCCCGCCGCCCGCCGTGACCGTCGGCGCCGTCAAGCGGCGCCGGCCTGACGCCCGTCGCGCGCGCTGGGTGCGCGGACCTTCCGGTCCGCTTCCGGGAAGACCGCACCGCGAAACGGCGACTGCCTTGTCCGGCGCCGAGCGTACGCAGCGCCGACTCCTGGCGAGCGGCTGCTACGATGCGGGGCACGATGTGGATCAAGAAGTTCGACCCCGCCCGCTACCTTCCCGCCGACTCCGGCATCGCGCTGCCGAGCCGCGAGGCGACGCTGCGGGAGGTTTACATGGACCGGCGCAAGTTCGTGGCGACGGCCGCGGTCGGCATCGCCGGCGCGTCGCCCCTGGCGGCCCAGTTCCGCCTCCGCCGGCAGGTGCCCGCGCCGCCTCCCGCGCCTCCGCTGGAGGAGAAGCTGAAGCCGGCGCTCGAGCGGCCCGGCGTCTACGGCGCCGAGCCTGCCGCCCAGCCGAAGCGCAACGCGAAGTTCGCCGCGCCGCCGGAGAACGTCGGCGGCGAGCTGACGCCGCGCGACGTGGCGGGCAGCCACAACAACTTCTACGAGTTCCTGCCCGGCCGCGGCGGTCCGGTGTGGAAGTTCGCCGGCAAGTTCACCGTCGAGCCGTGGAAGGTCGAAGTGACGGGCCTGTGCGACAACCCGATGACCCTCGACCTGGACGACATCTTCGCCGAAGAGCACGAGGAGCGGCTGTACCACTTCCGGTGCGTCGAGCGCTGGGCGATGAACGTGCCGTGGAGCGGCTTCCCGTTGGCCAGGCTGATCGAGAAGGCCGCGCCGAAGTCGTCCGCCAGGCACGTGCGCTTCTTCACGGCCGTGAAGCGCGATGAGATGCCGGGCGTCCGGGAGGCCCACTGGTACCAGTGGCCCTACTTCGAGGCCCTGAGGCTGGACGAGGCGATGAACGAACTCGCTTTCGTCGCCACCGGCATCTACGGCGAACCGCTGCTCAAGCAGCACGGCGCGCCGCTGCGGATCGTGGCGCCCTGGAAGTACGGCTACAAGAGCCCGAAGTCGATCGTGAAGATCGAGTTCGTCGCGGAGGAGCCGAAGATCTTCTGGCAGATCCAGCCGCACGAGTACGGCTATCTCTCGAACGTCAACCCGTACATCCCGCACCCGCGCTGGAGCCAGGCGACGTCGCACTGGCTGCAGGACAACCGGCCGTTCGATACGCCGATCTTCAACGGCTACGGCGAGTACGTCGCCAAGCTCTATCCCGACGAGCCGACGACGATGCAGCGAGCGTTGCGGCAGGGGCAGGTCGCGCGATAAGCGCTACGGTTCGTTACTTGCCGCCGCCAGTGCGGCTCCATCTCCGTGGCGTGCCGCCTGCACCGCCGCAGCGAACAGTCCGATCGCGGCGCCGAACGCGATCAGGCCAGCCAACTGGATCCAGCCGAACATGTCGGACGGGGTCGCGATCGCGAGCAGCGCCGATCCGAATCCGAAGTCGGCGAACTCGCCATCGCGCACTGCCTCCAGGGCGGCCAGACCCGTGAGCAGGAGCGCGCCTCCGGCCAGCGTAAGGCCGCCGTACGTCAGGCCGTGGGCGGCGAGTTGCGCCGGCGACCGCGGCGGCAGCGCCTCTCGGCGGCGGACCTCGAACTTCGGCTCACGCTCGCTCGGCTTGACGAAGCGGCTGAGCATGTACAGGCCGGGCAGGCCGAGCGGGATCGTGAGCAGGAAGAAGTTGGACCACCCCACCGAGTGGACCATGAAACCGGCGACGGGCCCCGAGACGATCCGTCCCATGCCGAACAGGGTGGAGAACAGCGCGTACTGGGTAGCCGAGAAGCGCTTCTGCGTCATGCGCAGCAGCAGCACGGAGAAGGCGCCGGTGCCAAGGCCCTGACATAGGGACTCGAAGCCCATCGCGCCGTAGAGGAGGCCCGGCTGCATCGGCAGGTTCGCCAGCAGGATGTACCCGACGTTCGAGAAGATCTGCAGGAACCCGAAGATCCACAGAGCCCTGCCGAGGCCCATCACGTTGGTCCCCAGGCCGCCGGCGATCGAGCCGACGATCGTCGCGGTCGTGCCGACCGTGGCCAGGGCGACGCCACGATGGTCCGCTGAGTAACCCATGTCGACCAGGAAGGGGCGGAGCAGGCCCTGGGCCATGTTGTCGCCGAACTTGAACAGGATGACGAAGGCGAGAATCTCGACCGCTCGATGGCGGGAGAGGAAGCCCAGGAAAGGCTGCCAGACGGCATCCCGAAGCGTCTTCGGCGCCGGTGGCAGGTTCTTCGGCTCGGGCGCCCGAATGGTGATCGCCAGCATGGGCAGGTAGAGCGCCGCCAGGCCGACGCAGACGAGTGGCCAGGAGGTTCTGCCGGCAACCGTGATGGCGGTTCCGCCTGCAACGAGCATGGCCAGCCGATAGAGCCCGATCCGGGCGCCGACCGCCGCGCCCTGTTCCTCCTTGCGGAGCACGTCCACGGCGTAGGCGTCGACCGCGATGTCCTGGGACGCGGCCGCCATGGCGATCGCCAGGGTCAGGGCCAGGGCCAGCCAGGGAGTGTCCGGGTGATCGCCGACGCCGGACAGCCCGAGAGTGCCGAGAAGCAGGCCGACCTGAGCGATCGCGGCCCATCCCCGTCGCCGACCGAGGAAGGGCGGCGGGAACCGGTCCATGAGGGGCGCCCAGACCACGTTGAACGTCCACGGCGCCTGGGCCAGGGTGAACAGGCCGACAAGCCGGATGTCGACGCCGGCGTCGCGCATCCAGTCGGGTATCGCGATCCAGACCAGCCCCAGCGGCATGCCGGAGGAGAACGAGAGCAGGACGACCGACAGGGTCCGCCAGGAGCGGACGGCCTGGGCAAGGCTCCGCAACGTGCCCAGCCGTTCCGGCGCATGCTTTTGCTCCTGCTCAGCCATCGGCCTCATCCTATGCGTAACCGTCTATGAATCGTCGCGGCTCGTCGCGTTGGCGGCCAGGGGTCGGAACGAGAGAGAAGCGGCCGCGGGAAACCTGACTCGTGCAGAATCCGTAGTCGGACGTGAGATGCCGGCGCGCGGGTCGTCCGACCCGGTTCCGGGGCGAGACGCCGAACGGCGGAAACCCGGGAGATTCGACGCCGGCCGGAGCAGTGTCTCGCCAGGAGGAACCGACGTGCCCGCGACAGCTACACAGTCCCGTCCCCTTCATCGTTCCGCGTCCGACCGCATGATCGGCGGGGTCTGCGGCGGTCTCGCCGAGTGGCTGGGCTGGAACCCGACCGCCGTGCGATGGCTCTACGTCCTGGTCTCCATCTTCTCGGTGGCCTTCCCGGGGATCATCGCCTACATCCTGCTCTGGATCGCGATGCCGCCCGGCGACTGAGCCCGAGCCTCCGCGTTGTAGGCTGAGTCGGTAGATGACGTCTGCCGACGCAACGAACTTCCTCGATACCCTGACGCGGCGCCTCGGCCCCGACCGCGTCCTCACCGGCGCCGCCCCCATGGCGGCCTACGAGTCCGACGCCCTGACCGCGTTCCGGGCCCGTCCCCGGGCCGTCGTGCTGGTCGATTCGGCGGAAGAAGTCGTCGACGTGGTGCGGCTCTGCGCCGGCGCGAACGTGCCGTTCCTGGCGCGCGGAAGCGGCACCAGCCTGTCCGGCGGCTCGCTGCCGGTCCACGACGGCGTGGTCATCGCAATGAACCGGCTCAACCGGATCCTCGAAGTGGACCCGGTGCGGCGGACGGCGGTGGTCGAGCCCGGTGTCGTCAACCTCGCCGTGTCCGACGCCGCGGCGCCGTACGGCCTGTACTACTCGCCCGATCCATCGAGCCAGTCGGTCTGCACGATCGGCGGCAACCTGGCCTTCAACTCGGGCGGCGCGCACTGCCTGAAGTACGGCATGACGAGCAACCACGTGCTCGGCCTTGAAGTCGTCCTGCCGGACGGTGAGGTGGTCCAGCTTGGCGGCGACAGCCTGGAGGGCGTCGGCCCGGATCTCGTCGGCCTGTTCGTCGGCTCCGAAGGGCTGTTCGGGATCGCCACGAAGATCGTGCTGCGCCTGCTGCCGAAGCCGGAGACGTACTTCACCCTGCTGGCGGCGTACGACTCGCTGGCGGCGGCGGGGGAGGCGGTGGCCGCGGTCGTCGCCTCGGGCCTGCTGCCGGGGGCGATGGAGATCATGGACAACCTCGCCATCGAGGCGGCCGAGGCGGCGGTCGGCGCCGGTTACCCGCTCGACGCCGAGGGACTGCTCATCGTGGAACTGGAGGGCGAGAAGGGGCAGGTCGCCGCCGAGAGCGAGCTGCTGCTCGACGTCGTCCGGCGGTCGAAGCCGTATCTCGAACACGTCGCGAGCGACCCGGACGACCGGATGCGGATCTGGAAGGGCCGCAAGAGCGCCTTCTCGGCGGTGGGCCGGCTGAGCCCCGACTACATCGTGCAGGACGGCGTGGTGCCGCGGTCGCGGCTGGGCGAGGCGCTGACGAAGATCCAGCGCCTCGGCGAGGAGCACGGCATCCGGGTGGCGAACGTCTTCCACGCTGGCGACGGCAACCTGCACCCGCTCATCCTGTTCGACGGCCGGGTCGAGGGCGAACTGGAGCGCGCCGAGGAACTGGCGGGAGAGATCCTGAGGCTCTGCATCGACCTCGGCGGCTCGATCACCGGCGAGCACGGCGTGGGCATGGAGAAGCGGCAGTACCTGGGCGAGATGTTCGGCGACGCCGACCTGGACGCGATGCGGCGCATTCGCCTGGCGATCGACCCCGGCGAACTGGCGAACCGCGGCAAGATGTTCCCGGACGCCGAGGCGCCGGCGCTGCTGAGCCACGGTCCGCATCCGTTGGAGGCGGCGGGGGTCATCTCGCGCGAATGAGCGGGGGCGACTTCGGCGCAGTGGCCGAGGCGGTGCGCGGGGCGGAACGGGTCGTGCCGCGCGGCGGCGGCACCAAGCCGGCGCTGTGGGCCGTGGAGGGCGCCGAGGTGCTCGATGTGTCGGTGCTCCGGGGAGTCACCGAGTACCTGCCGAGCGAGTACACGGTGACCGCCCTGGCCGGCACGCGGCTGGCGGACGTGGAGTCGCGGCTGGCGGCGGAGGGCCAGTACCTGCCGTTCGACCCGCTGCTGGTGGAGGCCGGCGGCACCGTCGGCGGCGCCGTGGCCGCCGGAGCGAACGGCCCGGGCCGGCTCCGCTACGGGGGCCTGCGCGACTTCCTGCTCGCCGTGACCTTCATCGACGGCCAGGGCGAGATCGTCCGCGGCGGCGCCAGGGTGGTGAAGAACGCCGCCGGCTTCGACCTGCCGAAGCTGATGGTCGGCAGCCTGGGGCGGCTGGGGGTCCTCACCGAATGCACGTTCAAGGTGTTCCCGCGGCCGGAGAGCTGCGCCACCCTCCGCGTCGTCGGCATGGCGCTCGACGAGGCCCTGGAGGCGGCCGGCCGCGTGGGCGCGGGCGCGGTCGAACTCGAGTGCCTCGACCTGGTCCACGGCCTGGCTGGCTGGGACCTGGAGATCCGCATCGGCGGCCGCGGCACGGCGCTCGACGCACGGCTGAAACGCACGGCCGACCTGCTCGACACCGACGTCGCAACGCTCTCGGGCGATGCCGACGCGACGCACTGGCGTGCCCGCCGCGAGTTCGGCTGGGCCTCGCCGGACGCCTCCGTCCTCAAGCTCCCGCTGACTCCGGCCACGGCCGGCGCCCTGGAAGATGTCCTCGCCGGGCTTGACGCCGGGAGCATCGGCAGGGTCTACGGCGCCGGCGTCCAGCAGGCGTTTCTCGCCTGGCCTTCGGAACGCGCCGCCGACCTGCCGGCCCTGGACCGCGCCCTCGCCGGGGCCAGACTGACCGCGCTGGCCCTGCGCGCCCCGGCCGCCGCCGCCGCCGGGCCCATCCTCGGCTACCGCACCGGTGGCGCACTCCTGCGCCGCGTCCGGCGGGCTCTCGACCCGGACGGCCGCTTCGGCCGGCTGTAGCGCTGCGGGACGCCGGAGCGCCGGCGCACCGGGCCAACGCGAAGACTTGCAATCTGCCGAGGCCGAAACCTGCAATCCGCCGGCGTCCAAACCTGCAATCTGCCGAAGCCTGAATCTGCATTCTGCCGACGCACAAACCTTCAATCTGCCGACCTTGAACCTTGCAATCTGCCGACACCTGACCTTACAATCAGCCGATGCCAGAGCCGGTCCTGTTCCCACGCCTCGCTGAGCGCCGACTCGTCGAAGCCCTGGAAGACTCGCCCGTCGTCCTCATCCACGGACCGCGACAGTGCGGCAAGACGACGCTGGCCCGCATGGCGGCGGCCGGTCCCGACCGGCTCGGCTACGCCTACGTCAGTCTGGACGACGCGGTTGCCCGCGACAGTGCCCGGCACGATCCGGCGGGATTCGTCGGCGAGTTTCCGGACCGGGTCATACTGGACGAGGTTCAGCGCGCACCGGAACTGTTCGAGGCGATCAAGCTGGAGGTGGACCGCAGGCGGAAGCCCGGCCGTTTCCTGCTCACGGGTTCGACGAACGTGCTGCTCCTGCCGACGCTGTCCGAGTCGCTCGCGGGGCGTCTGGAGATCGTTCGGCTTCATCCCCTGGCGCAGCGAGAGACCACGCCCCAACCGACGGCACCGGTGGGCGACGCGGCCCAACCGAAGGCGCCGGCGGGCGGCGCGCCACGCCGCGAGTTCCTGGACGCTCTGTTCGGCGGCGGATTCGGCGTCCGCCGGACGGAGCGGCTCGGCGCCGAACTTCCAGAGCGAGTCGCGGCCGGCGGCTTTGCGCCGGCGGTGCTTCGTCCCACTCACCGGCGCCGGGCGAACTGGCACCGGAGCTACGTCGAAACGCTGGTCGCCCGGGACGTGCGGGACGTGGCGAACATCCGGTCTCTCGACGTGCTGCCGAGGTTGCTTTCGGCCGTTGCCAGCCAGACCGCGCGCTTGTTCAACCTGACGGACCTGGCCGCGCCGTTCCAGCTCAGCCGGCCGACGATCGGCGACTACGTGGCGCTGCTTGAGCGCCTGTTCCTGTTCGAGCGGCTTCTCCCCTGGCACAGCAATCGTCTGAGCCGGCTCGTCAAGAGTCCGAAGCTCCACTTCGTGGACACCGGCGTCGCGACCACGCTTCTGGGCACGAGTCCGGCGGGTTTGATGGCGGACCGCCGCCTGCTCGGACAGCTACTCGAGAGCTTCGTTTACCAGGAGCTCCGGCGACAGGCCGGCTGGCACGACGCCCCGTTCGAGTTCTTCCACTTCCGCGACCGGGACGGCTACGAGGTCGACGTCGTGATCGAGCAGGGACCGGCGGCCGTGGCCGGCGTCGAAGTCAAGGCGGCCGCCACGGTCAGAACGTCCGACTTCCGAGGCCTGCGGAAGCTGGCTGCGGCCACAGGCGACCGCTTCGCCGGCGGAGTGGTGCTGTACGACGGCGAAATGACCGCACGCTTCGGAGACCGGCTCCACGCGGTGCCCGTCCGCCGCCTCTGGGAGGCAACAGGCCGTCCTGGAAGGCTACGACGAACTACACAGTAGTGCGCGCACACCTAGGGCTTGCGCTGCCGCCTGGCATCCTGTAGGGTGTCGGGACTACAGGATAGACTCTGTATCGGAGGGTTGTATGAGCGTACAGGAGTACATCGAGGGCGTGCTTAGGCGGGCCGAGGAGCAGCTCGCCGTGCGGCTGAAGGAGGCTGTGGAGGATCGCCAGTACGCCGCCGCTGCTGAACTCGCATCGACCTCGGAGCGGGTGCGAGACTTGGTCGAATCCGTGGGCAACGCGGAGCGAAGCCGTGACCAGCAGGAGATGGGGCTCGCACCCAGTACGGAGGCCGACGCCCGCCGGTTAGCAAGGGCTCGCGCCTCGACTGGTCCTTCCTCAAGGGGTCCCGAGCGGAGGACGAGCAGGCGATACCCGAGGTTCATTCGCTCCGAGGGTCGTCTGGTCAAGGTTGGATGGTCAAAACGGGACCGAGCGGAGTACGAACATCGTGCCTCGGAGGCATCCGTGCGGGCGGTGGCAGCGGCGGTTCGTGATCTGGAGTCGCACGAGTTTTCGATGAATCAGTTGATGCCAGTGGACGACGGAAGTGGAGCGGAAGTCCCTTCCTATCAGGTGTACTTGATCGTGGCGTGGCTACGATCCCTCGGTGCGGTGCGAAGAGCAGGCCGGGGAGGCTATGTGAGCGTTCCCGATGGCCTGTCTACTGCCGCAATGGAGCAACACTGGCGCGCGTTGGACCCGGACCCAAGCGCGAACGGAGGAATCAGCAGTGAGTGACGCGAGAAACCGGGAGTTGGCGCGCAGGCTTCTCCGCGCTGATTCGGAGGCCGACGTGGTGAAGATCCTTGAGCAGGAAGGCTTGTGGCGCGATGCGAAGTGCTGGCGGCTCTATGGGGATCGTGACGGGAACTTCTCGGTCATCGGGAATCAGCAGAGTCGTCCTGAGGCGGCTCTCGTCGAGAAGATCGTGAACTCGGTTGATGCCCGGCTGATGAAAGAGTGTCTCGCACGCAGTATCGATCCGAGTTCGACGGACGCTCCTCAGTCTGTGCGCGAAGCAGTGGCGAGTTTCGTCGACGGCGTTGAACCAGAGAGTGAAACGGCCGGGGAGGTTCGTTTCTGGCCTCGCCAGAGACAACGGGAGCAAGCTCGTCAGATCACTCTCGCTGTGACTGGCTCGAAGCCACGCCAGGCGGGAGGTGCATCGATAACGGTCGTCGACCTCGGAGAGGGTCAGTATCCGGAGAAGATGCCGACGACCTTCCTCTCCATCGATCGCGAGAACAAGCTGCGCATCCCGTTCGTGCAGGGCAAGTTCAACATGGGCGGTACAGGCGCACTCAAGTTCTGTGGGCGTAGCGGGCTGCAGTTGGTCATCACTCGGCGATGTCCAGACATCGTCGGCGCGGACGGCGGCGCGGAGTCACCTTGGGGGTTCACTGTCGTCCGAAGAGAACGGCCCGTCGAGGGCGCCGGAGAAATCCGCAACTCCGTCTATCGCTACCTTGCCCCCGTTGGAGCTGACGAAAGGCCAGGACGTGGCGCTGTCCTACAGTTCGCCGCGGCGAGGATCGAAGCCCTTCCAGAGAAGAACCAGGCATACGTGCGGAGCCTCCCTTGGGGGTCAGTCCTGAAGCTCTACGAGTACGACATGAAGGGTTTTGGTAGCCATGCTCTGCTGCCAGGCGGCCTCCTTGGCCGCCTTGAACTGATGCTTCCAGGGATAGCGCTCCCGGTACGAGTCCACGAGTGTCGCTCCTTCGGAGGTGATCCGAAAAGGAGCTTCGATACGACGTTACTTGGCCTCGCGGCACGTCTGGAAGCCGACCGGGCCAACAACTTGGAAGAGGGCTACCCAACGTCGGCTCTGATACAGCTCGTCGGCCAGGATCTCCCTGTTGAGATCTACGCGTTCAAGCCCAAGAAAGCGGACAAGTACCGCTCGACTGAGGGTATCGTCTTCACGATCAACGGTCAGACTCATGGGTCGCTGTCGAAGGCCTTCTTTTCCCGCAAGAGGGTGAAGATGGGGCGGCTCGCGGACTCACTGTTGATAGTGGTCGACTGCTCGAGGCTTTCCGTAGACGCGCGGGAAGACCTGTTCATGAACAGCCGTGACCGGCTCAGCAACGGAGAGCTTCGAAAGGACATCGAGCGTGAACTGGAGGACCTTATCGGTCGCCATCACGGTCTCAGGGAGCTGCGCGACCGCCGCAAGGCGGAGGAGATCGCGCAGAGACTCGAAGACTCGAAACCGCTAGAGGACGTACTCGATACGCTTCTGCGGACATCTCCTACTCTCAACCGGCTTTTCCTACAGGGTCAACGGCTCGGCCGGCCGCATCGGGCCGGCACGAAGGGAGGAACCAACAACGGGGCTGGTCAGCCCGGGAAGTACGTGGGAAAGGCCCACCCCACGTACTTTCGGTTCGCCAAGAAGCCCGACGCTGACTTTCTCCGGAGGTCAGCAGAGAAGGGCCGGAGATGTCGGATCAAGTTCGAGACGGACGTTGCGAACGACTACTTCAAGAGGCCCTCAGTTCCGGGTCGGTACACGGTCGAGGTCATTGGAGGGCCAGTGGAAGGCCGCGATGTGGCGCACAGTCTCGTGCTGCACGATGGAGTGGCCAACTGGAGCGTCCGTCTTCCGGACGATCTGGAGATCGGCGATGAAGTGACACTGCAGTGCACCGTCGCGGACGATTCGCTGATCGAGCCCTTCGTGAGCGTGGTCGAAATCTCGATCGTGCCGCAGGGACGAAGACAGTCAGGCAAGAGGAGTAAGCGCGAGCGCCGGCTGGACTCGGGCGACTCGACAGGCGGAAACGGCCAGGGGGGCAAGGGAAGTGACAACGAGGCCGGGATTCAGCTTCCGCACATTGAGCGTCTGAGAGAGAAGGACCCGTTATGGAGTGAGAGGGGGTTCGACCACTACACCGGATGCGAAGTCGTGGACGACTCGGACGTCGAGAAGGCGGCTAACGGGAGAGACCTGACCTTCTACGTGAACATGTCGAACCGAGCCTTGGAGACGGACCTGAAGGACAGTCGCGAGGATGCGAGGGTCGTCGAGGCGAAGTTCGTGTACGCAAACGTGCTCGTAGGTCTGGGACTTCTGAATGACCCTCGACAGGCGGGAGACGACGCGTCCGATTCCCTGGAGACGGCCGAAACGCGCGTGGCCTCTACGACAAGGGCTCTGGCGCCCTTTCTTCTTCCCATGATCGACTTCCTCGGATCACTGGGTCCTGAGGACGTTTCGGCAGGGGGCGTCGGCGACGAGGACTAGCTAGTGCCTGCCAGAAAACTCAGTTCCGACGGGATTCCTGGGCAAGTTTGAGGCTGTTGGCAGGCGCAAGAGGTCTGCGCAGGAGCCTGTGATCGGCGGCGACGGCGCTCCCTGGGGTTTCTTGGCGGCGATTCCCGGCGATGACGGCCGTTCGGGCACGGCGGCGCCTCCGGTCTCGCGCGGGCTGTCTTCGACGGAGGCTGCGGTGACGGTCAGGCGGCCCGGCGGCGCTTGCGTGCGCGTGCTTGCAGGAGCCGGCCCAGCCGGTGCAGGTTGCCCGCGAGCACCGAGAGCGCGACGGTGCGCTCGAAGCCTTCGGCGCCGCGGCTTCTGACGCGGTCGAGGCCGCGATGCTCCAGAGCGTTGATGGCGGACTCGACCGCGGGATGGGCACGGCGGGCGGAGAGGAAGGCTTCGTCGGTTTCCCGCTCCCGGTCGGCCTTCGACAGATACCCCTTCTTCGGCAGCGCGTTGAGGTCGAGAAGCTCGTCGAGCCGGACGCGGTTCTCCCGGCTGTGGAAGTTGCGGTCGAAACTGCACGCCCGAAGCTCGGGGAACCGCTTCTGCGCCGCCGCGACCAGGGGCACGACCGCATCGGCGTCGCCGCCCTTCCACATGACCTCGTGGTGAAGAACGAATCCGTGCTGATCCTCGATCAACGCCACCGGAACGCCGAGCTCCACCGGCGTACCCGCCTTCCCCTTCGACACCCAGCGCGTGTGCGGCTCGAAGATCGAAAACACCTTCTCCTCGTGAGGAATCGTCTCGCCCAGGAGCAGACGACGCTCGACCTGGTCCATCTGGCGCCGCGCGTGAACGATCAAGCCCTAGAATCGTCTCCGCGGCCATGCCGTCCCCCGCGGCACGAAGCGCCTCCACCGTGTCCGCCGCGCGCGCCACGAGCGGCCGGCACCGATCGAGGTACGCCTTCACCCGGGCCGGAGACCGCTTCGCCCGCCGAGTCCCGCGCACCTTGTGGAACAGCCGGCGCACCAACCGAAGCTGATAACGCCACTGGCGCCAGCCAGAGATGCCGTGCCGACGCGCCGCCCGACCGCTCTCCCGCAGCATGCAGCGCATCGCGTCCCACAGCAGATTCACGTCCGTCGGGTAATGCACGTCGGTCTCGACCACGAACGAATCACACCGACCGCGCAACGGCCCGCCAGGCTTTTTTCGCGCGACCGCATGGCCGCTTTCCACCACCAATCTGCCCACCGCCGACAACAACTCCGGCGTCAACAGGCTCACGTTGTCGACCACCGTCTGGTACTCGTAGTAGCTCTCCTCCCCGAAATCGCCGTGCCCCAGAAACGCACGCAGCGTCCCGTGATGGTTGGCCAGATCGTGAAGCCGGTCGAAGTCGCAGCCGAGACCCTGTTTCACCACCCCCAACACCAGAATCCGCCACAACTCCATGCCCGGACGACCGACCGTCCGATCCGTACCCGGCAGCATGTGCTCGTCCAGCAACTCGAACAGCCGGGGCCGCAACGTCTCGTCGCAGTAGATGTGCTGAAGACCGCGAAACAGCGCCGGCGTGTCGTCGCGAGACTTCGGGTCGATCCAGATCTCGCCGATCGGCGCCTCGCCCAGCCTGAACTGCCGACTTTGAATCTCCCGCATCGCCTCGACCTCCGAAGATCCTCCCGAATCCGCCCAAAACGTCCGATTCAGGACTGGATCCTACGGCATCGGCGACATCTTCAACCGACCGAATCCCTCGCAAAACCCCGTAGAATCAACGACTCCCGGGTTTTCTGGCGGGCACTAGCTTAGCTAGCTCGCTCTGTGCACCAGAACGACCTCGCGCGCGGTTGGCGCCTTAGTGCGCAGCGAGGCGTGCCACCGGCGCCTAGGGACTTCGCGCCAGATTCGGCCGGCTTCGGGCAGCGGTGCTTCGACAAAGCCGGCAGTCCCGAGAGTCTCTAGGTAGAGGGACAAGTGAGCTTCTGGCTTTGAGAAGCCCACGACCTGGACTAGTCTGGCGCCGTCGCGTACGACGCGACGTATGGCTGACATTCTCTCGCCGAGTAGATTGAAGTAGTTCCGGCCTTGCCGGCCCCCCATCGTGTAGTACGACTCTCCACGCCCGTCCCTGGCTGCTGCGATCCAGAAGGGGACGGAGGTTTCTCTGCCGCCGCCTGTTTGCCAGCGATGATAGAGAACGTGGACTCCAGGGTATGGCGGGCTCGTTACGACGAGGTCAGCGCGGGTTCCATTCGCGAAAGGTCGCACCGAACCTATGTTGAGGGCGTCCGAGGTAATGAGGCGTGGCTTGACGAGGCGTGGCTGGTGGACGCCTTTGGCCTCCGCTTGCTCCCAGAGTGACTCGAAGTCCTTCAACATTCTGTGGATGACTGTGTGCAGCCGTTCGCGGAAAGCGACCGCTGTCGCGACCTCTCGGCGCCCATCTATGGCCCACTGCGCTGCGTTCAAGATAGCCCCACGGGCGACTCTCTCTACTGTCGGGTCGGTGTCGTCCGGGAGGCCGGATAGAGCGACGCGGATGAGCTTGCGAATGGCTCCGCGAGCAGGTCCGGTGAGGTTCTGAAAGATCTCTGGTGGCGGCTGGTTCGTCTCGCTAATTGCGTCGTGGTATCGAATATTTCTGACGGTGACGTCCGCCCATGTGTTCAACACGCTTGCCGCGTGCGGCGATACTCGGGATGTCTTCAGCTTGGCGAGGAAAGTTGCAAGTTCACTGATGTCCAGACAGACCGTACTTCGGCCCGTCGCGATCGCTTCGACTGCGGTTGTGCCGCCACCGGAGAAAGGATCCAGCACCAACTCTCCCGGTTGGGAGAACTGGCGAATGGCGGCACTCGCCAGTTGAGGCGAGAAGCGACCAGGGTAACGGTAAAAGCCGTGGGTCAGGCCAGCTACGGGACTCGGATCCAGAGCTGCTCGACGCAGGGCCTCGAACTCAGTGTGTAGATGAGACACGACCATTGCCGCTCGGGTGCCGTCGAGGCTGGTGAGTAGTTCAGCAGTTCCAGAGCAGCTTCCTCAGCTCGCCTTCGGCAATGCTCCCATCACGGCCTTGACCTCCAGGAACTCCTCGAAGCCGAAGTCGCCCCATTCGCGGCCGTTGCCGGACTGCTTGTAGCCGCCGAAGGGGGCGCCGAAGTCGGCGGGGGCGCCGTTGATGTGGACGTTGCCGGCGCGGATCCGGGAGGCGACGCTGCGGGCGTGGTCGAGGTCGCCGGACTGGACGTAGCTCGACAGGCCGTACGGCGTGTCGTTGGCGATCCGGACCGCTTCCTCCTCCGTCTCGTAGGGGAGGATGGAGAGCACGGGGCCGAAGATCTCCTCGCGGGCGATCGTCATGTCGTTGCTGACGCCGCCGAAGACGGTGGGGCGGACGTAGTAGCCGCTGTCCAGGCCCTCGGGGCGGTCGGTCCCGCCGGCGACCAGCTCGGCGCCTTCCTCGATCCCCTGGGCGATGAGGCCCTGGATCTTGTCGTACTGGACCTTGCTGACGACGGGACCGATGGCGACGCCTTCCTGTTCCGGCGGGCCGACGGCAGTGGCTTCGGCGGCTGCCTTGGCGACCTCGAGGGCGCGGGCGTGCGAGGCAGCCGGCACCAGCATCCGCGTCGGCGCGTTGCAGGACTGGCCGCTGTTCAGGAAGCACTGCCGGGTGCCGGCCTTGACCGCCTTGTCGATGTCGGCGTCCTCGAGCACGATGTTCGGCGACTTGCCGCCGAGTTCCTGCGAGACCCGCTTGATCGAGTCGGCCGCGGCCTTGGCCACCGCGCGGCCGGCGCGGGTGGAGCCGGTGAAGGACATCATGTCGATGCCGGGGTGGGCCGACATGGCGGCGCCGACCTCGGGACCCTCGCCGTTGATCAGGTTGAAGACGCCCGCCGGCACGCCGGCGTCGTGGAGAATCTCGGCGAGCAGGACGGCGTTGAGCGGCGCCACCTCGCTCGGCTTCAGGACCATCGTGCAGCCCGCGGCGAGCGCCGGCGCGACCTTGCAGGCGATCTGGTTGATCGGCCAGTTCCAGGGCGTGATCAGGCCGCAGACGCCGACCGGTTCCTTGACGATGTTCGTCGTGCCGCGGGTTTCTGTGAAGTCGTAGCCCTTCAGCACGTTCAGGGCGCCGGCGAAGTGGCCGAGGCCGGACGGGGCCTGCGCGGCCTTGGCGAGCCAGGCCGGGGCGCCCATCTCCATGGAGATCGTCTCCGCCATCTCGCCGATCCGGGCCTGGTAGCCGGCGACGATCCGGCCCAGGAGTTCGACGCGCTCTTCCTGGCTGGTCCGAGAGAACGACTCGAAGGCGGCCCGCGCCGCGGCGACGGCCTTGTCCACGTCCGCCGCGCTGCCGAGGCTGATCCTGCCGATCGCCTCTTCCGTGGACGGGTCGATGACGTCCATCGTCTTGGGCGTGGCCGGGTCGACCCATTCACCGTTGATGTAGAACTGCAGCGCTTCCTTCATGGGGACTGTCTCCGGGTGTGTTGAGCAGTTGGAACGGGTGAGTGTAGCTCGATATGGCACCTCTGGCTGAGCAGCAGGCGGGCCGCTCTCTCGCCGCAGTCGGCGCCGACGGCCATGGCGCGGCTCAGGCCGACGCCGTGGAGGGCGTTGCCGGCGAGGTGGAATCCCTCGATGGGTTGCAGAGCCGCCTCGATCAGGGCCACGCGCCGCGGGTGACCGGGGGCGTACTGCGGGATCGCATGCGGCCAGCGGGCGACGCTGGTGTGGGTCGGCGCGGCGTCGATGCCGGCCGTCCGGCGCAGTTCGCGGAGGGTCAGGTCGACGAGCTGGGCGTCGCCGAGGTCGGCGGCCTCGGGGTCGACGGTGCCGCCGAACATGGAACGGGCCAGGAACTGGCCTTCCGGGCCGCGGCCGCCGAACGTCGCGGTTTCATACTGGCAGCCGAGCATGCGGATGCCCTCGCCGCGGGCGACGAGGAAGCCGTAGGCGGGCTCGAGGTGGGCCGCTGCGGCGGCGTCGAAGGCGGTGTGGACGACTGCCATCGGCGGAGATTCGATCTGCAGGAGTTCGTGCGCGGCCTGAGCCGAGACGCCTTCGACGAGGTCGGCGGCTGCAGGCAGGTCGGCCGCGACGATGACGGCGTCCGCGGTGAGTTCGGCGGGAGCGGCCGTTTCGGCGTTGGTGGCGTGTTCGGATTTGGCGAGGTGGAGCGTGAAGCTGCCTCCGTTGCATCCGGCACCGTGACGGTCACCGTCACCGTGGTGGCGCCGGCCCCCTCCTTCCCGTGAAACGGAAGCGACACGGCTGCCGCAACGCACCTCGATCCCCGGCAGCGCGGCGATCGCTCGCGGCAGGCTCTGGATGCCCCGAACGAAGGTTCGGTGTCCCGGAGGCGGAACGCGGCGCCTGCGGCCGGCCCGCATCGCCTTGAACAGCGATCCGTGGGCCTGCTCCATCGCAACCAGTCGCGGGAAGGCGGCCGCGGCCGAGAGCCTCCGTGCGTCGCCGGCGAAGATGCCGAGGACGACCGGCGAGATCAGGCGCGCCGCCGCCTGCCGGCCCATGCGGCGGGCGGCGAAGTCAAACAGGGACTCGTCGTCGTTCGCCGCGACGCGGCGGCCCGCGGAATCCGTGTCGCCGCCGTGCCCGCCGCGACCGGCGTCGCTCCCGCCTCGACCGGCGTGGCTTCGGCGTGCCGGGACCAGCGGCTCCAGGGCCAGGCGGGCGAGACCGAGCGGCCCCAGCAGCCCGCTGCGAGCGAACGCCAGCGGGGTGCGCTGCAGCTCCCGCAGCTTGCCGCCGCGATAGATGTAGCGGCGATTCGCCGCCGGTTCCGGAGCCAGCACTTCGTCGGCAAGGCCGCAGGCGTCGATCATCTCCCGCACTACCGGCTGGTCGTCGAGGAAGCCCTGTGGCCCGGTCTCGATCAGGAGGTTCGCGGCATGCTCGGTCCGCGCCTTGCCGCCGACCTCGCTCTCCGCCTCGAGCACGACAATCTCGAGTGAGGCGCCGGCGCGTTCCGCCTCGGCGGACGCCTTCCACGCGGCGGCCAGCCCGGAAGGCCCGCCGCCGACGACGATCAGGCGCGGGATCGCCTCACCGCTCAAGCCCTGGCTCCGCGGCGTCCGCGGCGCTCGGCATCCGGCGCCTCGGGGACGGCATCCGGCGCCTCGGGGACGGCATCCGGCGCCTCGGGCTCGGCGTCCGGACGAGGCGCGCCGCCGACTGCTTCGTGCCCGTCCTCCGCCTCGGTGTGGACCGCATCGACCAGGGCCTGCACCGCCTCGAGCGGCGTCTCCGGCAGTACGCCGTGCCCCAGGTTCACGATGTGGCCGCGGCCGGGCAGGCTGGCGAGCAGCCGGCCCGTCTCTCGCCGGATCGCTTCCCCGCCTGCGAGCAGCACCGCCGGATCCAGGTTGCCCTGCAGGCACAATTCCGGCCGGCGCCGCCGCAGCGCGGCGAGGTCTGTCCGCCAGTCGACGCCGAGCGCCTCGCAGGGCAAGTCGGCGTAGTCGTCCACCAGTTGCGGCGCCGAGTGAAGGAACAGGATGCGCGGCACCCCGGCCTCGCCGAGCCGCCGCAACAGCCGCTCGAGGTGCGGCCGAACTCGCCGCCGCCACTCGGCGCGCGGGAACAGACCGGCCCAGGAGTCGAACACCTGGACCGCGTCCGCCCCCGCCTGGCGCTGCGCGATCAGGTAGCGGGCGCAGAGGCGGCCGAGGCGGTCGAGCAGGGCGTCGAAGGCGGCCGGCGCCTCGTGGGCGAACGCCCGCAGCCGGGGAAAGTCGCGCGCGCCGCGGCCTTCGACCAGGTAGGCCGCCAGCGTCAGGGGCGCGCCGGCGAACCCGAGCAGCGCCGTGCCGGGGTCGAGTTCCCGGCGGACGATCCGCTGCGCCGCCGTGACCTCGGGCGCGATCTCGGCGTCGTCGAGGCGGTCCGGGTCGGGCAGGCGGTCTACCGCCGCGGCGTCGCGGATCGGCCGGGCGATCACCGGGCCGGGGTCGAAGCGGAAGTCGACGCCCAGGGCCGGCAGCGGCGACATGATGTCCGCGAAGGTGATCGCGGCGTCGAAGGGAAAGCGGCGGAGCGGCATCATCGTCACGCGGGCCGCCAGCTCGGGGCTGCCCGCGAGACCGGCGAAGCCGTGGCGTTCCTTGAGCGCCCGGTACTCGGGCAGGATGCGACCGGCCTGCCGCATGATCCACAGCGGCCGCCGCGGCGTCTCCTCCAGGCGGAGCGCGCGCAGCAGCAGGTCGGCGTCGGGCCGGGCAGGGCCGCGCGGCGCTGGAGCGGCCGGACGGGACGCGGACCCGGCGAAGGCGGTCACCTGGGGCCCTCCGCGACGCTTGCGGAGTCGCCGCTGCCGCCGCCGGCGCGTCCTGCCGGCGCCCTGTCGTCGTCGCCGCGGTTGCCGTTGCCGCTGCCGGGCTCGGCCGACTCGCGGCGGCTCTCGACAAGTTCCGGCGCCGCGGCGGCCAGGAAGGCGTCCACGCCCTCCTGGCCGATCTCGACCGCCACCGCGCGCAGGCCGACGACCGGCAGGTGGCTCAGACGCTTCGCCATCACGGTCGTCCACTCCCTGAGCGCCGCCCGTTCCGCCTCGGAGAGGCCCTTCAGGTCGCCCCGCAGCAGGCGGTCCAGGTTGGCGCCGAGCGAGTCCTGGTACTTGGCGCCGATCGCCCGGATGGCGCCGGCGACCGACCGCGTGGCCGTCGCCTCGCGGTACACGTCGAGTTCCTCGTCGATCAGGACGCGGGCCTCGGCCGTGCGCTCGCGCCGGTCGCGGAGGGTCCGCTGGGCCAGTTCGTTGATCCGGTCCATGCCGATCCGTTCCAGGCGGGCCCCGTTGGCGTCGCCGGGGGCCACGTCGGCCGGGATCGCCATGTCGATCAGCAGCGGCGCCGCGTCGAACCGGGCCAGCCCCTTCGCCGCGAGGGCCCGAAGAGAGCGCTGGTTCACCACCGCTCCGGGGGCGCCGGTCGAGAACAACGCCGCGGTGACCGCCGGAGGATCGGCCCGGAACGAGTCGAGGCTCATCGTCTCGACAGCCGGCGCGGCGCCGTTCGCCGCCGTCGCGCCGCCGGTTCTTTCCGCCAGTCCCTCGGCCTTCGAGCGCGTCCGGTTGACGAGGATCAGGGGAACGCCGCGGGTCCGCAGCCGCTCCGTGCAGGTTTCGGTCATCGCCGCCACGCCGACCAGCGCGACCGGCCCCGGGTTCTTCGCGGCGCGTTCCGTCAACAGGTCGGCGGCGATCTCGGCGAGCGAAGTGCGCCCGGTGCCGACGCCGGTTTCCCGGTGAACCCGCTTGCCGGCCCGGAGCGCCGATTCGACGACGCGCCGCAACTCCGTGTCGACCGTGCCGCACTCGGTCGCCTCATCCAGTGCGTCGCGCAGTTGCCCGCGGATCTCCCGCTCTCCCGGCTGGGCCGAGTCGAGGCCGGCCGCGACCAGGTACAGGTGCTCGACCGCGCCCTCGCCCTCCCAGCTCCGGAACACCCGCCGCGCCGCGCCCTCCCCGGCCAGCAGCCGCAACAGTTCCCGCCGGCACGAGGCGAGCGTCGCTCCCGGCTCCGCCGAGAAGATGAACGCCGCCCGATTGCAGGTGGCGAGGTAGATCAACCCCTGCGCGCCGATCCTCTGCTTGAGCCGCCGCATCTCGGCCGCCCGCCGCTCGTCCGGCAGCGTGTACCGCGCGATCTCCTCGGCGCTCGCATAGCGCCAGGTCGCGGCGACGACGCAACAGTTGTCCATCCCGCGATTCTGCCTCAGGCGCAGTCGCGGAGTGTCATGGTCCTGTCACACCTTCGCTCCCGGGCGGGGTTGGCAGCCGCCGCGCGGGAGGAGTCGGGCTCGGACGACGGCTACAGGGTGATCGTGATGCCTCCCCGCTCTCCGGCCCGGCGCACGTCTTCCTGGAACGACTCGTCCCGTCCGTGGCGGACAGTGACGATCGTGAGAACTCCGGCCGCTACGCGATCGCCGAACAAGAGCATCGCCGCGGCTGGAACGCACTGTCTGGAGGTCCAGATCAGCCCATCCACTTCGTGCTGGTCGTGGATCGCCTTCGCCCACAGAACCGTGCGCGGGTACCGGTCGGGAAGGCTGGCGATCAGACTCTCGCGGCGGATCCGCCACCTTCTGAGATCCGGCGCGCGCAGGCTTGCCAGGAGCAGGGGACGGTCCGGGAGCAGGATGCTGTGTCTTCGGTCCTCGACGGCACCGCGAGGCACTGTCTTCGGGTCGTCGGACTCCACCGGAATGTCGTGAAACACCGTTTCGTAGATCGCTGCCTCCGGGGTTTCGCCTGCGTAGAGCGAAGGAACGCGGAGCCCCATGTCGTCTCGAAACGGCGCGAATCTCGTCGGCGCCCCCTTGCACGGGTTGAACTCGTTTCCGACCGACTGCCGACTGTGGACGCGATGGAGCGGCACGTCCGTCGGGTGTTCGACAACGTTGGGTTCGGCGAGGACTTCAGGTGGCGGAGGAAGATGGTATGCGAGAGCTTCATCCATACGCCGGCTCCGCGAGCCGGCGGGCGGCTTGTACGACCTCCGCGTCGTCGTTCAGCCGATCCTGAGGGCGGTCGCCGTCAAGCCACCCGTTCGCCGACGCGAACCACAACGCCGTCTGCCAGGGCGTCATCGCTGTCGGGAGTTCGGCGAGCACGGCCTCTACCGCCGGTCGCGGCGACCCGTCCATGAACTGGAAGGCGGGGTAGTAGTTGCGGCCCTCCATTCGGAGCGCGAACGTCTTTCCTTCCGCCTTCCACCGCGACGCCGGCTCGCTGGTGTTCCTGGATTTCAGGCCCGACGAGCGGTGAATCTCCGCCGCCGTCAGCATCGGCGTCTCCTCTACGTACCTCCGGCGCATCTCCAGGTTGTCGAGCGCCAACTCCCTTTCGATGTCGGCAGTCTCGCTCCCGAGAAGCGGTAGCGTCCCTTCCAGCCACCGGTTCCAGTCTTCGTGCTTCGACGCGGGCGAGGCCCCTTCCAACACTCGGTTCAACCGCCTGAACATTCCGGCGGCGCCGCCAGACGTTCGGACCAGAACCAGATCGTCTCCGGCATTGACCTTCCCGATCCGGCTCGTCAACCGCTCGGGGAGGCTCTCAAGCTCTTCGGGCTGAAGCGGCGCCCATCGGATCGGTTGCAGTTTGCGCATCGTTCCTCACTTCTCGCTGGCGGGAACATGAGATTCGTGATCGAGGTGGAACGCTAACGGTTCTCTTGCCGCTCTGCAAGTGCCGGTCAGCCTCGGCGCCACTCGCGGGTGTTGCGGAGGATCAGGTCCGTCAGTGCGTCCACGTGGTCCGGCCGGTCGTTCAGGCAAGGGATGTAGCGGAGCCGCTCGCCGCCGGATTCCTCGAAGTAGCCGCGGTTCTCGACCTCGATCTCTTCCAGGGTCTCGATGCAGTCGGCGGAGAAGCCGGGGCAGGCGACGTCGACGCTCTTGAGGCCGTCTCCCGGCAGTTCCCGCATGGCGACGTCCGTCTTCGGGCCGATCCAGAGTTCGCGGCCGAACTGGGACTGGAAGGTGCTGAGCACCCGCTCCTCGTCGACGCCGAGTTCCTCCACCAGCAGGCGCGTCGTCTCCAGGCACTGGCACTGGTACGGGTCGCCGTTGTCGATGTAGCGCTGCGGCACGCCGTGGTACGAGAGGACGAGCCGGTCGGGTTCGCCGTCGGCCCAGGTCTCGCGGATGCTGGCCGCGAGCGCCCGGATGTAGCCGGGGTCGGCGTGGTAGCTGGCGATCGTGCGGATCTCGGGAACGCGCCGCCAGGACCGCGCTTCGCGGTGCAGGACGTCGAGCGCCGACGCGGTGGTCGCCGCCGCGTACTGCGGGAACAGCGGAAGGAAGAGGATGCGCTCGGCGCCCCGGCGCCGCAGGTCGTCGAGGGCGGCGGCGATGGACGGTTGGCCGTAGCGCATGCCGACGGCGACGTGGAACCGGGGTTCGCCTTCGCCTCGCGCCCGCTCCAGCCGGGATGCGATGCCTGCCGTCTGGCGCCGGGAGATGGCGAGCAGGGGGGAACCCTCGTCGGTCCAGATCTTCGCGTAGAGCTTGGCCACCCGCCGCGGCCGCGTGGTCAGGACGAAGAGGTAGAGGATGGGGAGCCACTTCCAGCGCGGCTGCTCGGCGATCCGGGTGTCGCTCAGGAACTCGCGCAGGTAGCTGCGAAGCGCCGGCGCGGTGGGCGCGGCGGGCGTGCCCACGTTTGCGAGCAGAACGCCGATCGCCCGCCGGTCGGGCGAGCAGACCGCGCAGGAATCGCGGTTGCCGAAACGGCAGCAGGTCGGTTCGGCGCGGACGGTGGGTTCGATGGGGTAGAGCACGGCGAGCGTCTTCCGTTGGCGAGTGGTTGGGGGGCTTTACTGTTCCGGTCGTCGTTGGCGGCGTTGTGTTTGCCGTTGGCGGTCTTGCGTTGGAGGGACTTGGCGGTCAGAGCCAGTCGCGGCGGACCAGGAAGTCCGACGTCAGCCGCGCCTCGGCGGAGCCGGATTCCGGTTCGTAGTCGTAGCGCCACGCCGCCAGCGGCGGCAACGAGGCCAGGATGGACTCGGTGCGCGCCCGCGCCTGCAGGCCGTAGCGCGTGCCTCGGTCGTACACCAGGTTGAACTCCACGTACCGCCCCCGCCGGTGGAGCTGGAAATCGCGCTCCCGCTCGCCGTGATGCATGTCCTTGCGACGCTCGAGGATGGGAAGGTACGCGGGCAGGAAGTGGTCGCCGACGCTTCGGGCGAAGGCGAAGCAGCGCTCGAAGCGGCCCCGTTCCGGCGGCCGGTCGAGGCGGTTGAGATCGTCGAAGAAGAGGCCGCCGACGCCGCGCATCTCCTGGCGGTGGGGGAGGAAGAAGTAGTCGTCGCAGGCGGCCTTGCAGCGGGCGTAGAGGTCGTCGCCGAACGGCGCGCAGGCCGCGGACGCGGTGCGGTGCCAGTGGACGGCGTCTTCCTCGAAGCCGTAGTACGGGGTCAGGTCGAAGCCGCCGCCGAACCACCAGCCGTCCTCGGCTGCCGCCGGCCCGCCCTGGGCTTCGGGATCCCGGGGAGGATGGGCGATGAAGAAGCGGATGTTGGCGTGGCTGGTCGGGGCGTACGGGTTGCGGGGATGGACGATCAGCGACACGGAGGTCGCCTCGAAACTGCGACCGGCGAGCTCCGGCCGACGCTCGGTCGCCGCCAGCGGCAGCGAGTCGCCGCGCGAGTGACTGAAGTTGACGGCCGCCTTCTCGATGACGGCGCCGTCGGTGAGTACCCGCGGCCGGGCGACGCCTCCCCGCTCGTTGCGGAGTTCGCGGGCGTCGAACGCCCCGCCGTCGATGGCGACCAGGGCGTCGCAGATGCGGTTCTGGAGATCGCGGAAGTAGGCGGCGACGATCTCCGCGGCACCGCCGCGTTCGGCCGCCGCGCCTGTGCGTCCGCCGGTCTCGCCAGCAGCGAGTTCGCGCCCGGCCGCGGCCAGCCCGGCGTCTTCCGTATCGCCTCGGTCGTTCACGGCGCCGGGATCTCCGCCAGTGCCTCGCCGACCGCGCCGGCAAAGCCGGCGAGCGCTCCCTCGTCGTGCGCCAGCGACAGGAAGCCGACCTCGAAGGCGGACGGGGCGAGCATGTAGCCGCGGTCGAGCAGCCCGCGGTGGAGCAGCGCGAAGATCTCGGCGGTGTTCGGGTGGAAGCAGTCGGCCCGGCGCGGCGGTTCGCCGCCGCCGTAGGCGAGCCAGAAGATGGAGCCGCAACGGACGAGCCGGTAGGGATGATCGCTCGCCTCGAACACGGGGCCGAGCTTGCGTTCGAGCAGCGCGCCCAGGGCGTCCATCCGCGCCCAGCCGTCGTTGGCCGCGAGCTCGCGCAGGGTGGCGAGCCCGCCGGCGACGGCGAGCGGGTTTCCGGACAGCGTGCCGGCCTGGTAGACCGGACCGAGCGGCGAGAGCCGGTCCATCAGCCGCGCCGGCCCGCCGTAGGCGCCGACCGGCAGCCCGCCGCCGATCACCTTTCCAAGGGTGACGAGGTCGGGATCGATGCCGAGCTGGCCGCCGACGGTGACCCCGGGGACCCGGAACCCGCTCAGCACCTCGTCGAAGATCAAGAGCGTGCCGTGCTCGGTGCAGAGCCGGCGCAGGAGGCGGAGGTACTCGGGCCGCTGAACCAGCAGGCCGTTGTTCGCCGGCAGCGGCTCGACGATCGCGGCCGCGAGATTCGCGCCGTGGCGCCGGAAGGCCTCTTCGAGCGCTTCGCCGTCGTCGAGCGGCAGCACGATCGTGTCGCGGGCGGTCGCCGCCGGGATGCCGGCGCTGGAGGCGATCCCGAAGGTGGCAAGACCGCTCCCCGCCTCGACCAGCAGCGCGTCGACGTGGCCGTGGTAGCAGCCCTCGAACTTGAGCACGAGGTCGCGGCCCGTGCAGCCGCGGGCGAGCCGGACCGCGGACTGCGTCGCCTCGGTGCCGGAGTTGACGAACCGGATCTTCTCGACGATCGGCACGAGTTCCTTGACGATGCGCGCGAGCTCGACCTCGCCTTCGTGCGGCGCGGCGAAGGACGTGCCGCGGGCGGCCGCCTGTTGGACGGCCTCGACGACCGCCGGGTGGCCGTGTCCCAGCACGAGGGGGCCGAACGAGCCGATGAAGTCGACGTAGCTCTTGCCGTCGACGGAGCGCATCGCGGCGCCCTCGGCCTCCGCGATGAAGGGCGGCGTGCCGCCGACCGCGCGGTAGGCGCGCACCGGGCTGTTCACGCCCCCGACCAGGTGGCGCCGCGCCTCGGCCCAGAGTTCGCTGCTGGTGCGTCCGGCGGTCATTCGCGTCCTCCGGCGGTCGCTCCCGGCCGGCAGTCGCGGCGTTGGCCTGCACTCATTCGGACGCCTCCGACGCCGTTGCGCCGTCCGTCCGTTCGCGCCAGAGGCGTTCGATGCCGGCGGCGGTCGGTTCGTGTGCGCATTTCACGTTGCCCGCTCCGGCGCTCCGGAGCGCCGCGGCCGTCGTGGCCCCGATCGCCCAGCAGCTTCCCGGCCAGTCGAGGCCGGACGCCGGGAAGGCCGCGACCGCCGACGGAGCGGTGAAGAGTACGCGGGCGCGGGCCGCTTGCCAACCCTCGGGCCAGCCCAGGTCGTCCTTCGGATGCACCGTGTAGGCAGCCCAGGCGGTGACCTCCCGGCCGGCCGCCTCGAGCGCCTCGACGAGCGGGGCGCCGCCGCGGGCGGAATGCGGCACGAACAGCGGGCAGCGCGGGTCGAGGACGCGGGCCGCGTAGCCGGCGAAGTCCTCGCCCCCCGAGGCCCGCGCCGCGAGGTTCGGCGGCACGCCGGCCGCGAGCAACGCGCGCGCCGTGCCTTCGCCGAGCGCGCACCACGGCAGGCGGCCCCAGACGGGATCCCGCTCCGCTCGCTCGACGACCACGCGCGCCGCCGTAGGTGACGAAACGAGCAGCCACGGCCACCGGCGGCGCGGCCTCTCAAGTTCGATGCGGCCGGCCGGCCAGGGCGTGTCGAAGACCTCGACTTCCGTCGCCGGCAGGGCTGCGACCCGGATGCGGGGATCGAGCCGGCCGGTCAGCCGGCGCACGGCAATCGGCGACGAAGTGACGACGAGATCCGGCACGCCGATGCCCGTCTCGTCAGGAGCCTTCCGCTCCCTGGGTGCGCGGGTCTTCCGACCCGCACTGGGTGCGCGGGTCTTCTGACCCGCCGCCGCCGAAGGCGGCCTAAAGACCCCGCCGGCCGCAAGGCCGGCATCCACTCCGCCAAGATCCCGCTCCAACCGCTCCGCCAGCGCGTCAAGTTCGCCACCGCCGTCGCCGTCCGCCGCCGCAGCCGCAGCGTGAACCACGCCTGGCGCCTCCCCGGCCGCGGCGGACTCGCGCCAGTCGTCCGGCGCAATCAGCGCATGGACCTCGCGCGGCGCCGGCCTCTCCGACTCTCCATCGCCGACCTCCGCCCACGCGCCGAACGGCCGCAGGCAGCCGCCCCCGAGCCGGCCGAGCAGGCCCCGCTCCGCGAGAACCGCGACCCGGCTCGGGGCGTGGTCGAGCGCCGCCATCGCCAGATGCCCGTCGAGCCGGCCTCCGCGCAGGATCTGCACCGCCAGAGCCCCCTGACCGGGAGCGCACGGCCAACTCCTCAGGTCGAGCCGGAAGCCACGCACCGCGGCCGCCGACCCGTCGAGCGCTCCACTGCGAGCCAGCCGCAGAACGCCGGCCTCCGCCGCCAGCAGAGCGTCGATCGCCCCGCTCCGGAGCCACTCCAGCCGGCGACCCACCGACCCGCGCACCGCGCAGCAGACGAGATCCCGCCGGATCGCGAGCGCCCCGGCCTGCCGCCGTGGCGACGACGTACCCAGGCGTGCCCCGGCCGGCAGGAGAGCGAACGCCTCGGTGGCCGGAGTCGCGCTCTCGCCGACGGCCGTCTCGTCGCCCTCGAGCAGTTCCTCAAGTTGCGACGTCGACCCCGCCGCTCCGGCTGCACCCATCGCGCCGGTCGCCTCGGCTGGCCCCGTCGGCCCCGCTGTCCCGGCCGCCTCGGCTGCCTCCGCCGCCCCGACTGCCCCGGCGGCCTCCAACTTCGGCGCGAACAGCAGAAGATCGAACGGCCGCTCCCGTTCCGGCACGGCGGCGATGACCAGCCCCGGTTCGTTCTCGACAGGCAGGTCCTTCAGCGAGTGAACGACGAGGTCGACCGAGCCATCGCGCAGAGCAGCGCTCAGTTCGCCGGTGAAGACCCCCTTGGCCTGGGCGAAACTGCCGCCGAGGCTGCGGTCGCCCTGAGAGGACATGGCGCGGACTACGGTCGCCAAGCCCACTTCGCGGAGCCGGCGGGCGACGAGATCGGCCTGAATCCGCGCCAGCGGCGTCGCCCGAGTGCCGATGACGATGGGGTCCACCGCGTGAGAATACGCCCTGTTGCGCGAAGGATCTCGGCGCGTGGCCGCGGCAGGTCCCCGGCTCGATGCCAGGCGGTAGGCTTCCACGCGCGAAGAGCGCTCGAACGCGAACGTCCGTTTCGCCCGGGGCGCTCGGCTGCGAGCCGACTCTCCGATTCAACCCCGAGGACTCGCCATGACGCTGCCCTTCCCGCCTCGCTCCCGGCCTTTCCCGCTCGCGCTGGCCGCCGCGGTCGCGCTCCTCCTCCTTGCCGCCTGCGCCGGAGAACCGCGCCCGACGGCGGCCGAGTTCACGACGGCGGCGGAGGAGACGATTGTCGAGCACTACTACGACGGCAGCCGCGCCGCGTGGGTGCAGGCGACCTACATCAACGAGGACACGACCGCCCTGGCGGCCCGTTTCGGCGCGGAAGCGCTGACCCGCGCGATCGACTTCGCGCAGGAGGCGGCGACCTACGACGCGGCGTCGGAGCCGGACGAGGTGGCCCGCAAGCTCGGCCTCCTGCGCGGCGGCCTGACCGTGGCCGCGCCGGCGGACGAGGCGAAGATCCAGGAACTGAGCCGGATCGCGACCCGGATGGAGGCGGCCTACGGTTCCGGCAAGCACTGCCCGGACGGCCCCGACGCGGACACATGCCGCTCCCTGGGCGACCTGGAGGACGTGATCGACAACAGCCGCGACGCCGCCGAGCTGCTCGACGCCTGGGAGGGCTGGCGCACCATCTCGCCGCCGATGCGCGCCGACTACCGACGCTTCGTCGAGCTCTCGAACGAGGGCGCGCGCGGCCTCGGGTTCGCCGACACCGGCTCCATGTGGCGGTCGGGGTACGACATGCCGCCGGACGACTTCGCGGCCGAGGTCGACCGGCTCTGGGATCAGGTCAAGCCGCTCTACGACGACTTGCAGTGCCATGTCCGGGCCGAACTCTCGGACCGTTACGGAGCGGACGTCGTGGACCCGGCCGGCCCGATCCCGGCCCACGTCCTGGGAAACATGTGGGCGCAGAGCTGGTCCAACGTCTTCGACCTCGTGGCGCCGCCGGCTGCCGACCCCGGCTACGACCTGACCGAGATCCTCCAGAGCCGCGGCACGTCCGAGGTCGAGATGGTCGAGATGGCCGAGGGTTTCTTCACCTCGCTGGGGATGGAATCGCTGCCGGACACCTTCTGGACCCGCTCCCAGTTCCTCAAGCCGCGCGACCGCGAGGTCGTCTGCCACGCCAGCGCCTGGCACCTCGACCTGGACGAGGACGTGCGGATCAAGATGTGCATCGACATCAACGCCGAGGACTTCTCGACCATCCACCACGAACTCGGCCACACCTACTACCAGCTCGGCTACCGGGAACTGCCGCCCCTGTTCCGCGACAGCGCGAACGACGGGTTCCACGAGGCCCTGGGCGATGTGATCTCCCTGTCAGTGACTCCGGGCTACCTGGTCGACATCGGCCTGCTCGACGCCGAACCGCCAGCCGACGCCGACCTCTCCCTTCTCATGCGAATGGCGCTCGACAAGGTGGCCTTCCTGCCCTTCGGCCTGCTGATCGACCGCTGGCGCTGGAGCGTGTTCTCGGGCGAGACGCCGCCCGAGGAGTACAACGCCGCCTGGTGGGCCCTGCGCGAGCGGTACCAGGGTGTCGCCGCGCCGACCGAGCGCACCGAGGAGCACTTCGATCCGGGCGCCAAGTACCACGTGCCGGGCAACACGCCGTACACGCGCTACTTCCTGGCCCACATCCTCCAGTTCCAGATCCACCGCGACCTGTGCGCGGCCATCGGCTACGAAGGGCCGCTCCACCGCTGCTCGATCTACGGCAACGAGGAGGCGGGGCGGCGCCTGAGCGAGATGATGGCGATGGGCCTGAGCCTGCCGTGGCCGGACGCGCTGGAGGCGGCCACCGGCAGCCGCGAGATGGACGCGACCGCGATCCTCGACTACTTCGCGCCCCTCGCCGACTGGCTCCGCGAGCGGAACGCTGGCCGCACCTGCGGCTGGAGCTGACGCTTGATCCCGCTGGGTGCGCCGGCGCCCTCGCCGGCTTCCGAGAGAGACGCGCCGACTGTCGGTGCGCGGGCCTTCTGGCCCGCATCCGGCGCGAAGCGCCGGCCTCCGCGAGTGCTGCCGCAGCGGCGCGGCCAGGGGAGGCGGAGGTGCTGATCGCCACCTGGAACGTCAACGGTCTGGGCGCCCGGTTCGACTTTCTCGTCCACTGGCTGAAGGCGCGCCGGCCGGACGTCGTCGGCCTCCAGGAGCTCAAGGCGACGGCGGAGAACGTCCCCTTTCGCGAACTCGAGGCTCTCGGCTACCACGCCGCCGTCTGCGGCCAGAAGGCCTGGAACGGCGTAGCCGTCCTCTCCCGCCAGCCGATCGAGGAGGTTCAGTCCGGGCTGCCCGGCGAGGAGGAGGCCGGCGCCCGCCTGCTGCGGGTGCGCACCGCGGGCCTCGACTTCACGACCGTCTACTGCCCGAACGGCAAGGACATCGACCACCTGGACTATCCCCGCAAGCTGGCCTGGTTCGACTCGCTGCGCGGCTACCTTGCGGGTTCGCTCGCGGCGGAAACGCCGGCCGTGCTCTGCGGCGACTTCAACGTCGCGCCGACGCGCCTCGACACCCACGACGAGGACCGGCTGGCCGGCCGCATCCACCACACGGAGGCCGAGCGCGACCGCTTCCAGGCCCTGCTCGATATCGGGTTCTTCGACCTGTTCCGGGAACTCCATCCCGACACGGTCAAGTTCTCCTGGTGGGACTACCGCTTCGGCGCTTTCCACCGGAACCTCGGCCTGCGGATCGACTTCCTGCTGGCGACCGAGGCGGTCCGTGCCCGCGTCGAGCAGGTCGAGACGGACCGCGACTACCGGAAGAAGAAGGAAGGCCTGATCGCCTCCGACCACGCGCCGGTGATGGCCCGGCTGAGGACGTAGCCCGGGCGCGGCGTCAGGCCGCTTCGACGACCTCTCCGACCGCCTGCGCGCGCTCGATCCGGCTGCTCTCTTCGGCGGCTACGCTGCGGCCGGCGAGCCAGAAGAAGATCACGCCGAGGACATACGCGCCCAGGCTCGCCAGCATCGCCAGTTGCAGGGAGCGACCGGAATCGGCGCCGCCGGCCTCCAGCGTGGTGCTCAACCAACCCATGAGGAAGGGCCCCAGGGCGAGACCCACGAAGGTCACCATCAGGATGTAGAACGCCGATGCGGTTCCGCGCATCCTGGGCAACACGAGGTCGTTGGCCAGGGCGACGGCCGAACCGATCCATGCCGATCCGATGACCGTGTAGACGAAGTTGACCACGTAGGCCGTGGTGACGTCTTCCGTCAGCACGAAGAACGCTCCCAGCGGGATCGAGGCCAGGGCGATGACGAGCCCGCAGAGCGGGCGGGCCCTCGCCGACTTCCGCTTCATCCAGTCGGAGAACCAGCCGCCTCCGGCGACTCCCATCCAGCCCGCGACGGCGGCCGTGATGCCCAGGATCAGGCCGGCTTCGCCCGCGCTCTGATCGTGTACCCGCCGGAAGTAGGTCGGCGCCCAGAAGCCGAGGCCGTAGCCGACGAAGGCCATCCAGCCGAAGCCGAACATGCCGTAGATCATCGAGCGGGAGCGGTAGACCAGTTCGAACGTGGGCCGGTCCCTCAGCCGCAGCCCCTGGACCCAGGAGAGGAAGGCGTACGCGCCGATCGCGAGAGCGATCCACTGCACCGGGTTGCCGAAGACCTGGATCAGGCCTAAGGAGGCGACGGCGCAACCGACCGCGATCAGGAGGTTCCGGGCCACTGTCCGGGCGCCGCCGGCACGCTGCAGCGAAAGCAGGGTCAACGGCGGCAGGATGGCGGCCGTCTCCTTCCCCAGTTCCTTGAACGGCGCGGGGTGATCCCTGGTGACGATGCCTTCCTGGAGGCCGCGGATCGGCTCGCGCAGGGTCCATACCCAGATCGCCATCAGCAGCCCGGGCAGGCCGACGGCGAAGAACGCGACCTGCCAGCCGACCAGGCCGAACGGCGCGCCGCCGTCGGCGTAGGCGTTGTTCCACCTGTCCACGATCTGACCGCCGATCAGGATGCCGAGGCCCGCGCCGATGTAGACGCCGCTCGAGTACATCGCGGTCACCGTGGCCCGCAGCCGCGGCGGGTAGTAGTCGCCGAGCATGGAGAACGCTGCCGGCCCGGCGCTCGATTCGCCGATCCCGACGCCAATCCGGTAGGCGGCGAGCGAGACGAAGCCGCGAGCGGTGCCGGACAGCGCGGTCATCAGGCTCCAGGCGGCCAGGCCGACCGAGATCAGGCTCTTTCGGGTCCACATGTCGGCCAGACGGCCGAGCGGGATGCCGAAGATGGCATAGAAGACGGCGAACGCCGTGCCGTAGAGGAAGCCGAGCTGGGCGTCGCTGACGCCAAGGTCGTTGCGTATGTCCTCCGCGAGGATCGAGAGGATCTGGCGATCGATGAAGTTGAAGACGTAGACCAGGACGAGGACGCCCAGGACGTAGTTGGAGTACCGCCGGCTCGGCGCCTGCGGGGCCGGGGTCTGGGAGTCGTCTGGTTTCGTCATTCTTCTCCCGTGGTCATTCGCCTCCGTCCGCTCCCGGTTCCGCCATGGCGCCGGGCACGGTGCCCTTGGCGAGTTCCTGGTCGATCATGAGCATACCGACCCCGTCGCCGCCGACGAGTCTCAGCCTGCCAAGCAACGTGCGGGCGACGTTCTCCTCCTCGACCTGCTCGTTGATGAACCACTGGAGCATGATCGAGGCGGCGCGGTCGTGCAGCTTCTCGGACAGGTCGTAGAGGTCCTCGATCGCCCGGGTCACCCGCTGCTCGCTCTTGAGGATGTCGGCGACGGCGGCCTCCGGCGACTCCCACTCGGTCGGCTGGGCCGGAATCTCCGGGATCCGCACCAGCAGGTCGCGGTCGGCGAGGTGATCGATGATGCGGTGGGCGTGGCCGAGTTCGTCGGCGGACTGTCCGCGCAGCCAGGCGCCGAAGCCCGGCAGGTCGATGCGCTCGAGCCAGAGCGCCATGGACAGGTAGCGGTGAGCGGCCTCGAACTCGAGTCGGAGGTGTGCGTTCAGACGGTCGTGGAGGGTCTGGTCCATCGTGTCCTCGGTGTTGGGCGGTTTGAAGTGGACGCCCTCAGCATAGCGCCGCCCGATGGAGAACCGGCGCCCGGGCATCGGTGCGGCCGGGTGTCGGTGCGCGGGTCTTCCGACCCGCATCCGCCGGGTGTCGGTGCGCGGGTCTTCCGACCCGCATCCGCCGGGCGTCGGTGCGCGGGTCTTCCGACCCGCATCCGCCGGGTGTCGGTGCGCGGGTCTTCCGACCCGCATCCGCCGCAGGCGGCCAAGGGAGCGCCTACGGCAACAGCTCTTCGACCCCGGCGCGCTCCTCGAACAGCTCGTCGAGCGTGGCCCGCATCCGGCCGCTGCTGAACTCGTCGACGTCGAGGCCCTGGACGATCTCGTAGTCGCCGCCGCTCACGGTCACCGGGAACGAGTAGACGACGCCCTCCCGCGTGCCGTAGCTGCCGTCGGCGGGGATCGCCATGCTGACCCAGTCGCCGTCCGCCGTGCCCTGGACCCAGGTGCGGACGTGGTCGATGGCGGCGGCGGCCGCGGATGCCGCCGACGAGGCGCCGCGCGCCTTGATGATCGCCGCGCCGCGCTGCTGGACCGTCGGGATGAACTCCTCGCGGGTCCAGGCCTCGTCGACGAGCTCCGGCGCCGGCCGTCCGTCGACGAGGGCGTGGTTGAGATCCGGGTACTGGGTCGCCGAGTGGTTGCCCCAGATCGTCATCCGGCGCACCCGGGTCGTGTGAGCGCCGGTCTTCCCGGCGAGCTGGCTGATCGCCCGGTTGTGGTCGAGCCGGGTCATCGCCGTGAACTGCCGCCGGTCGAGGCCCGGCGCGTTGCTGGCGGCGATCAGCGCGTTCGTGTTCGCCGGGTTGCCGACCACGACCACCCGCACGTCGCGGCTCGCGTGGGCGTCGAGCGCCTTGCCCTGGACGGAGAAGATCGCCGCGTTCGCCTGCAGCAGGTCCTTGCGCTCCATGCCCGGTCCGCGGGGCCGCGCGCCGACCAGCATCGCGATGTCGGCCCCGTCGAACGCCTCGTCGGCGTCGGAACTCGTGACGATGTCGTGGAGCAGCGGATAGGCCGAATCCCGGAGTTCCATCACCACCCCCGCCAGCGCGTCCATCGCCGGCGGGATCTCCAGAAGCTGCAGGCTCACTGGCTGGTCCGCCCCCAGCATCTCGCCGGCGGCGATGCGGAAGATGAGCGAATAGCCGATCTGGCCGGCTGCGCCGGTGACGGCGACTCGAACGGGTGTCTGCATGGCCTGGTTTCCTCCTCGATCCGGCGCGGGATCGTAGCACCGGCGCCGAGGCGCGTGGCCGGAACGGGCGGTCGGGAAGCGGCGCCTCCGTCGGCTGCACGCGCCAATAGACTCCCGCCCATGGCGGAGCGGGTTCTGGTCACCGGCGGCGCCGGCTTCATCGGCAGCCACACGTGCGTCGAGCTGCTGGCGGCGGGCTGGGACGTCACGGTCATCGACGACCTGTCCAACAGTTCGCGGGAGGCGTTGCGGCGCGTCGAGGAGCTGACCGGGCGGCGCCTTCGATTCGTGGAGGGGGACGTGCTGGACGAAGCCGCGCTCGATCGCGCGTTCGGCGAGGGCGGCTGCTCGGCGGTTGTCCACTTCGCCGCGAAGAAGGCGGTCGGCGAGTCCTGCGCGGACCCGCTCGGCTACTACCGGACGAACGTGGGTGGCACGGTCAGCCTGCTGGAGGCGATGCGCCGCCATGACGTGCGCCGGCTCGTGTTCTCCTCGTCGGCGACGGTCTACGGCGATCCCGCGCCTGGCGCCTGCCCGCTGGCGGAGAGCGCGCCGCTTCGGCCGGCCAGCCCATACGGCCGCACCAAGCTCTTCGTCGAACGGATGCTGCGCGACCTCGCGGCGTCGGAGGGCGGCTGGCGGATCTTGTCGCTGCGCTACTTCAATCCCGCCGGCGCCCACCCGAGCGGCCGGCTCGGCGAGGATCCGCGGGGCGTTCCGGAGAACCTGCTGCCGAGTGCGGTGCAGGCCGCGGCGGGGAAGTTGCCGCACCTCCGCGTGTTCGGAACGGACTACCCGACGCGCGACGGCACGGCGATCCGCGACTACCTCCACGTCGTGGACGTCGCCGCCGGGCACCTGCGGGCCCTGGACCGGTTGCCGGCGGTCGAGGGTTGCGCCGAGTACAACCTCGGCGCCGGCCGCGGGGTCACGGTGTTCGAGCTGATCGAGGCCGTCAAGCGAGCCAGCGGCTGCGAGATTGCCACCGTCCTCGAAGGACGGCGGCCGGGAGACGCCGCGGAGGGCTGGGCGGACCCGGCGCTCGCCGGCCGCGACCTGAACTGGAGAGCGGAGCGCGGCCTGGACGACATCTGCGCCGACGCCTGGCGCTGGCAGAGCGCGAACCCCGAGGGCTACGGGGGTTGAGCGCCGGGGAACGAGCCGGCGTCGGCGAAGCGCCCCAGGCGACGCCGGGTGCGTTCGAGGCGCTCGAGGTGTTCGTCTACTACGACTTCGCCTCGTCGTTGAGCTACGTCGCCCACCGGGTGCTGGCGCGGATCGACCGGCAACTTGCCGAAGAGCGGATCGAACTGCGCTGGAAGCCGATCGACCTGACCGGAATCGGCAGCTTCCGGCGCGGGCGCCCGCTCGATCCCGCGCGCCGGCGGAGCCTGCTCGACGTGTCGGCGGCGCTCGGCGTCGAACTCGACCCGCCCGCCCGCTGGCCGGACGCGCGCCTGGCCGGCGAGGTCGCCCTGACGCTCGACATGGCCATCGACCGGGGACTCGACCCGGCGGTGGAGAAGGAGTGGCGGGAGGAGGCGTTCAAGGCGTTCCACGAGGCGGGCGCCGCGGACCCCGCGCACGCGGGCGCACGGCCCGCATCGGCGCGGCGCGATGCTCCCGGCCGCCGCGCCGCCGCGGTCGAGCGGCTCTTCGGCGACTTCGAGCGCCGCGGCCACTTCGGCAAGCGGGGCGTCGCTTCCCTCGACGACCTGGCTGCCGGCCGGCGGCTGGCGGAGGCCACGCGCGCCGCCGTCGCGGCGGGCGTCGAAGGAGCGCCGACGCTGATGTTCGACATGTTCCCGCTGTGCGGCATCCACGACGAGGAGACGATGCTGGGGATGATCCAGCGCTATGCGCGGCGGCGCCGCCGGCTGGAGGCGGACGCGGTTGCCGGGGTCAACTGAGAGGTCGGCGTCGCCGTTCGCCCCCTGGAGTCGCGGAGCCGCCCCGCGGTCTTCAGGTCCGCGAAACGGCCAGCCGTCCCGCGGTCTTCAGGTCCGCGAAACGGCTGGCCGTCCCGCGCTCTTCAGGGCCGCGAGGCGAGCCGGTTGGCCCAGGTACGTCAGGGCGGCGATGCGCCCGGCCGTTCCTCGCAAGCGGCGATTCGCTTCAGTTCGACGCGGTCGAACCAGGCGTCGCCCAGGTTCGCGCCGTCCCGGGCGGCGCGGATCCTGACCGCTCCCACCGACCCGGGAATGCACTTCGTCACGGCGCGGCACTCCCAAGTCCCGATGGAACTGGCCACCACGTGGGCGTCGTCGAAGTCCGCGTCCCTTCCCGCGCCGTCGTCGAAGTCCACGAACACGTTGTCGCGGGCGTTCTCCCGGACCATGCACGCCGAGAGCTGGTAGGTGCCGCCCTCGACCGGGATCCACTCCTCGGTGACCGCCGCGTCGGGCGTTGCGTCGCCTCCGCCGTCGTCGGCGCTGCCGCGAAGCACCATGCTCCAGGCGCCGGCGTCGAGGCCCGAAGGCGGCCGGGCGACCGTCGCGTCGCCCCAGGCGGCCGTCCAGCCGGGCGCCGCGGAAGCCCTGTCCCGTCCGCCGAGGCGCCTCCGAACGTCCCCCAGTAGTCGAGGCCGCCTTCGACCTCCTCGAAGATGTCGTAGCGCTCGCCGCCCGGATCTCCCAGGAGGGCCACCTTCCTGCCCCACAGGTCGCCGCGCCAGAAGGAGCGGAGATACGCCGTGCCCTCGGCCGGCGCCGCGCGCCCGTCCCCGAGGCGCGTCCGCACCTTCACCGCGCTGCTGTGCGGCAGCAGCCAGTACTCGAACGTGTCGACGGCGCCGGACGGCGACGGAGGCGCAAGCGCCGCCGACGACTGGGACGACGGATCCTCGGCCACCGCGACCGAGAACGTCAGCGTCGCCTTGTCGCCGTCCGAGTCCGTCGCCGTGTACGTGTACGTCGTCGCCGTCCTCGCCGCCCTCGGCATCCCCGACACCGTCCGCGTCGAGGCCGTGAAAATCAGGCCGGGGGGCAACGCGGGCGTCAGCGAGTAGGTCAGCGACGCGTCGCTGCCGCCCGCCGCGGGCAGGGTCAGGTCGGCGATCGTCAGGTTCCTCTGCCACGACTGGTCGGCGACGCCGGGCTGACGACGACCGTCCGCGTATCGTCGTCCGTCACCGTCACGCTCACCGAGGCCGACACGCTGGCGTAGTCGCCGCCGCTTGCGCTCAGGCCGACCGTCGTGCTCTCGTTCGCCGCGTCCGCGTCCTGAACGCCCGTCACCGTCACCGTCTGCGCCGTGCCGTAGTTCGTCGTGGTGAAGGTCAGGCTCGCCGGACTCGCCGTCGCGGCCCCGGTGTCCCCGCTCGACACCGACACCGTCACGGCGGCCGTCGGAAGCGTCGCCAGACTCACCGTGAAGGTGCCGTTGCCGTCCTCGTCGATCCTCTATCGTGATGGTGAATTTCAACGACACCGAGTCCGGTGAGGTCGTGTCCGAGTCCGTCGCCGTGTAGTTGTACTCCGTCGCGTCCTGCGCCGCGGTCGGCGTGCCCGAAAGCGTCCGCGACGAAGAAGAAGCGTCGAACGACAGACCCGCCGGCAACGTCGGCGACAGCGTGTAGGTCAAGTTTCCGTCGCCGCCGGTGGCCGCCGGCAGAACCTTCGAGGTCATCGCCCGGTTGCGGATCAAGACCATGTCCTCGATGTCCTCGCTCCCGAACGACGGCGTCTTGTCCGGGGGCGTGGGCGCCATCACGCAGATCGTGAACGTCAGTATGGCCGCGTCGCTGTCGCTTCTGTTGTTGTCCGCGTCGATCGCCTTCCAGGTGCACGTCGTCACCTCCAGCAACGCCGTCGGCGTGCCGCTGATGGTCTTGTCCGACCGGTTCACGCCTGCAGGGGCCGGCAAGGCGACGATCACGCTGACGGCCAGCGGCGGCGACTACAACACCTTGATCGTCCGGCTCGGCGTCTTCGCGCCGAAGGGAGTGCTCGTGACAGCCTCGATAATCGGCCCGATCGGCTTGTTGACGTCATCCGTGCGCCGCGTCATCTGCCACCGGAACACGTAGCTTCCCTTCGTCTTCGGCGCCCTGATCGTGAACTGGAAACTGCCATTTGCGTTCGGCGCCACGCCTGAAGCCCCCACGCTGCCGACGCCCCAACCGTGGCCGAGCGCGACCAGTGCGTAGCTGGTCACCGTCCCTCCGGAGATCGTGTTTCGCCACGTCGTCGTGCCGGTGTTCCGCATCGTCACTGTCACCGACGCCGAACTGCCCGGCTTCATCGTCGACGGCACGCCGTCGTACCTCACGAACGCCGCGTTGTCCCCGCCGCGCGCCGCGCCGGCGGTGAATGCGAGGGCACCGAACAAGCCCGCCACGGCCCCGCGGCGAAGCGCCGTGCGACCGGATCCGACCATTCTCGAAGTCATCGTCGCGTCCTTCATTTCAGTCGCCCTCCCTTCGCAGCCGTGACCGGCTCCGCTCAACGTGCCGCCGCGCCGGCGGCGCAGGCCAACGCCTCCGTATCGACGATCGCCGGGGCCGGCTGCCCGGCGGCCGTGCCGTACCCCTTCGCGGCCCCGGTCACCGCGTCCTCCACCCGCAGGTCGAGGCCCATGTCGGTCGCCGAGGCGGCGAACACCCAGTGGTGCCCGTTGATCGCGCAGCCGTCCAGCACCTTCACCAGCACCTCCCAGTTCTCCGGGTCGAAGAACCAGAAGAGGCCAGACCTGTCCGTGCCAGCCCGCGCAACGCTACCTTCGTGCCGCTCCCCTTCCAACGTGGACGCCTCGATGGCCAACGAGAACCGGCCGTTCCCCAAGCACAGCGTCGTCGCGCCAGCCTCGCACCGTCCCGTCCCCTGATCCGCCGCCACGAGCCCGGGCACGGGGGCTCCCGTCCCCGCCGCGAACCGGCGGGACGCCTTGCCACCGGGAGTTTCCCCGGACGGCGCCCCGGCCGTCGCGGCGGCGCCGCAGGGCAGGGAGAACGCCTCCGTGTCCACGATCGCCGGCGCCGGCCGGCCGGGTTCGTTCCAGTACGACCGCGAATCGCCGGTGACCGTGTCCTTCACCCGTATCCAGTAACCCAGATCGGTCGTCGAAGCGCCAAGCACCCAGATCCGCCCGTTGATCGCGCAGCCGTCCAGCACCTTGATCAGCACCTCCCAGTTCTCCGGGTCGAAGAAACGGAAAAGGCCCGAGTCCTTGGCGCCGGCGTCAACGGCCCGCCCGGCGCCGGATTCCCCGGCGGCACTCCGCCACTTCATCTTCACCTCAAAGCGCGAGTCCCGCAGGCAGAGCGTCTCCGCGTCCGCCTGGCATGAGCCCGCGGACGGCGCGGCGCCGAGAACGCCAGGCAGAGAGAAGCCGCGCTCGTTGTACGCGAACACCGATATCTTGTGCAGCGGGTCATTCACGTAGTCGGATGAAATGACGGCCGTCCTCGTACCCGGAGGGACGAGCGCCACCCTGGTGCCCTCCCACTGAACTTCGAAGCCCAGTTCATCGTTGGAATTGTCCTTCCAACCCAGGGTTGTCCAGTGGACCCCGGATTCGACGACGTGAACATCCGAGGGCGCCTGGGGGCCCGCGCCGCGGGCCCCCAGGTTCAGATGCGCCCAGGATGGCAGGCTGGGACCGTACTCGTTGTCGGCATAGACTTCGAACCTGTAGCGACCGCCCCGGGCGAGGCCCTCGATGTCCACCGACTCGGCCTGCAGCGGCCAGATAGAGTGGCCCCAGCCCGCAAGACGGGCCCGGACCGTGTAACTGTCACTCTCCGGGTTGCCCGTCCAACTGACCCGTACCGTCGTCGGCCCGATGGCCGTAGCGGTGAGATCGGCGACGGGGCCCGGGGCGAGCGGGTGTGCCCGCCAGCGGAAAGGCGCCGATTCGCCGCTCAGGGAATGGGCGGTGCGGTGTGCAGCGAACACCCTCAATCGGTACTCGCGGTCCCGGGGCCGTACGTGTATGACTGCAAGAGAGGCGCTGGTGCGGTCGGCCGGCGCCCATTTTCGCGCCACCGGTTCGCCTTCCTCGAGCAGCAGCACCTCGAACCCGGTTTCGTTGTCCGAATTGTCGATCCAATGGACATCCAGGGTTGTGTGAGAGAATTGCACGGTTACATCAGACGGTGGCGCGAGTGGCTCGCCGGGGATGACCAGGTAGACGTAGCTGCTCCGCAGAGACCGCTCTTCGCCCTTTGTCGCCAGCACGTGGCACCTGTACTGCGTGCCTGGTTCGCGGTAATCGAGAGGAATCGTCGTCTCGCTGCGGCCCTCGACCCGCAGGACGACATATGGAGGGCCGACACCAAGTCGGTAACACCACACCTCGTATCCGTCTGCATCCGGCGCGTTGCGTTGCCAGGAAAGGCGAGCGGCAGCGCCTTCGCGCCAGATCAGAAGGTCGCTCGGCGGTGCCGGAACTCCCTCCAGAGAACGCAGGTAGTCGCTGTACCGCGCGCCGATGTGGACGGTTTCCTGCAAGAGCCGCTCGTTGTCCCGCGCGCCCGCTATGCCGACCACCCCGCCCCAGGGCCTGATCCGCGGCGTGGAGTAGAACGGCTCGATCTGACCCAGGTAGCTCATTGCCGTCCCGATGGTCGGCATCGCGTCGTCGTTCCAGTGGCCAAAGGCGTACGGCCTGAACGCCGTGTCCGGCCGCGCCACGTTGACCGGATCGTGCTGAGCGCCCAGATTGTGGCCGACTTCGTGCGCGAAGGTGACCACATAGTCGCAGCCACCGTCATTCCGCGTCCAACTGTGGGCTGATACGTAGAAGTTCTGCGCCGTGTCGCCCTTCTGTAGCGCACCGGCCATGCCGCAGAACTGGAGTGCGCTTTCGCCCGTGAAGAGGTGAACCACATCCGCCCTGTATTCATGGCGCAGGCGCAACAGGTCTCCGTCCTCCCGGAGGAGGTTGGACAGGCCCTGCTTCGGGAGACGCAGGTCTCTTCTCGCCCGATCCAGAACGGCAGACGCCCGCGCAACATGCACGATGTGCGGCTCGACCGCGAGCTCGTTGTTCCGAAACACCATCTTCAGGTAGTCCCCGGCGTGGCGGATCGCCGCCTCGGGGCCGCCGATGCCGGCCCAGTTCTCGGCCGCCGTCGCCGTGTACGCCACCAGGATGTCCAGCCGGTCGTGGCTCTGCGGGTTGCTGACTGGCTGGGGAGGATGGGCTGCATGGGCCCCCGCCCGGACATGGGCCGCGGCGTCGTGGGCGCCTTCCGGGACCGTCTCCACCCCGCAGAAGGGCACCCCCTCCGGCCGCGGACCGCCCACCGGCGCCATGCCGCCCCGGCCGTCCGACGCCGCGTGGATCTGGTACGCCCCGCCGCCCGCCGCGCCGAACCGGCCCACCAGACGGCCGCCCTCCACCGTAAGCACCACCGTGTCGTATCCCGCGTCGGGATGGCCGCCCGACCACATCAGGTCGCCGCCGCCGCGATCCTCGAACACGCTCCGCTCCGCCGACAGGACGCTGCCGTCCGGCGTCGGCACCTCCAGCCAGGGCGGCGCGCTGCGCAGCAGGCCCAAGTCCACCTGCACGGCCGTCGGAACCGGCCCGATCGACGGGCCGGGACCGTCAGCAGAGGACGCCTCCGCAACGCTCGGGACGAGCGTCAGCAGCCGTTGCGCCTGAGCCGCCGGAGCCGTCGCCAGCAGCAACGCCGCCGCCAGGCCGCACGGCGCCGCTGCACGTCGCAATCCGGCCAACACGGGAGGCAACGGACTCATGCGTTGTCCCCGCCGCGCACCGCGCCGGCGGCGCAGGCCAGCGCCTCCGTGTCGACGATCGCCGGGGCCGGCTGCCCGGCGGTCGTGCGGTACGTCCGCATCCCCCCGGTCACCCCGTCCTCCACCCGCAGGTCGAGGCCCATGTCGGTCGCCGAAGCGGCGAACACCCAGTGGTGCCCGTTGATCGAGCAGCCGTCCAGCACCTTCACCAGCACCTCCCAGTTCTCCGGATCGAAGAAGTGGAACAGGCCCGCCTTGTCCGTGCCCACCCGCGCGACGAGGCCTTCGTGCCGCTCTCCACCCGCCGTGGACGCCTCGATTCCCACCGCGAACCGCCCGCTCCCCAGACACAGCGTCGTTGCGCCGGCCTCGCACCGCTCCGTAGCCCGACCCGCCGCCACTTCGGGGACGGAGGCTCTTGCCCCCGCCGCGGGGCGCCTGGATGCCTTGCCGCCAAGTGGCTTCGCGAACGGCGAACCGGTCGTCGCGACCGTGCCGCAGGGCAGGGGGAACGCCTCCGTATCCACGATCGCCGCCGCCGGCTGGCCGGGCTCGTTCCAGTAGGACCGAGAGTCGCCCATCAACGTGTCCTTCACGTCGATTCGGTACCAAAGATCGGTCGTCGAGGCGCCAAGCACCCACATCCGGCCGTTGACCGAGCAGCCGTCCAGCACCTTGATCAGCACCTCCCAATTCTCCGGATCGAAGAAGAAAAAGAGGCCCGAGTCGTTCGTCCCCGCGGGAACGACCCGCCCGGCACCGTACTCCCAGGCGGCGTTCCGCCACCTCATCTTTACCTCGAAGCGCGAGTCCCGCAGGCAGAGCGTCTCAGCGTCGGCCTCGCAGCGGCCGGCAGGAGACGCAGCGCCGAGTACGCCGGGCAGGGAGAAGCCGCGCTCGTTGTACGCAAACACCCTCAGCTCTGTTCGGCGGTTGACGAAGTCGCTTGAGATGACAGTCGTCGTCGTGTCCGGAGGGACGAGTGCCGACCTGGTACCCCCCCATTGAACTTCGAAGCCCAGTTCGTCGTTGGAGTTGTCCTTCCAACCCAAGGTCGTCCAGTGGACCCCGGATTCGACGACGTGAACCTCCGAGGGCGCCCGCGGGCCCGCACCGCGAGATCCCAAGGTCAGGTGGGCCAGGGAGGGCAAGCTCCGGCCGTACTCGTTGGCGGCATACACTCCAAACGTGTAACGGCCGCCGCGGGCCAAGCCTTCGATGTCGACCGACTCGCCATGCACGGGCCAAATCGTGTACCCCCAGCCCTCAAGACCGGCTCCGACCGAGTACTGGTCGCTTTCGCGGTTGCCGGTCCAACTGACCCTCGCCGTCGTCGGCCCGATGGCCGTGGCGGTGACATCCGTGACAGGTTCCGGAGCCAGCGGATGTCTGCGCCAACGAAAGGTCTCCGACTCGGCGCCCTCGGAACGGGCGGTGGGGTTACTTGCGAACACCTTCACCCGGTAGTCGCGGTCCCGAGGCTGTACCTTCGAAGTCAGGAAGTCCCCCTCCGCCCCCACCCCCACCCACTCGCGCGCGATCGGCTCGTTGCCCTCCAGCAGCAACATCTCGAACCCGTGTTCGTTGTCCGAATTGTCCGCCCAACGGACCGTCAGGACAGAGTCGGACGGCTCCACGACCACGTCCGACGGCGCCGCGACAGGCTCGCCGGGGATGCTCAGGAAGGCGTAGCCGCTGCGCAGGGACCGCTCTTCGCCCTTCGTCGCCACCACCCAACACTGGTACGTCGTGCCCGGTTCAGGGCGTTCCAGTGGGATCGTTGCCTCGTTGCGACCGTCGACCCGAAGGGTGGGGTCGTGACCGCCGAAGCACCTGACCTCGTATCCGTCGGCTTCCGGCGCGTTGCCTTGCCAGGAGAGGCGCAGGAACTCGCCCTCGCGCCAGATCCGAAGGTCGCTCGGCGGCGCCGGCACTCCCTCCAGCGAACGCAGGTAGTCGCTGTAGCGCGCGCCGATGTGGACCGTTTCCTGCAACAGCCGCTCGTTGTCCCGCGCTCCCGCGAAGCCGACGACGGCGCCCCAGGGCCTGAACCGCGGCGTGGAGAAGAACGGCTCGATCTGACCCAGGTTGCTCACGGCCGTACCGATGCTGGGCATCACGTCGGTGTCTCCGTGGCCGAAGCCGTACGGCCTGAACGCGTTCTCCGGGAAACGCGTGCTGCCTGGATTGTGGTTGGCCCCCAGATTGTGGCCAATCTCGTGAACGAAGGTGACCACGTAGTCGCAGTAGCCGGCGTTGCTCGTCCAGGCGAAGGCGCCCGAGTGGAAATTCCGGGGCGTGGGCCCGTCGTAGAAGCCCCTGATCAACAGAAAGGCCCGGCCGCACGGACCGACGAGGGCCGGGCCTTCGCCCGTGAAAAGATGCACCAGGTCCGCCCGGTGTTCGTGGCGCAGGCGCAACACGTCTCCATCGTCACGGAGCCCGTCCAACAGTCCTCGCCACGGGGAGCGTTGGTCTCGCGCTGCCCGGTCGAGAACGGCCGACGTCCGAAAGGCGTGGACGATGTGCGGCTCGACCGGCAGCTCGTTGTTCCGAAAGACCATCTTCAGGTAGTCGCCGGCGTGGCGGATCGCAGCCCCGGGGCCGCCGATGCCCGCCCAGTTCTCCGCCGCCGTCGCCGTGTACGCCACCAGGATGTCCAGCCGGTCGTGGCTCTGCGGACTGCTCACCGGCACGGGAAGATCGGCTGCGTGGGACCCCGCCCGGGCATGGGCCGCGGCGTCGCGGGGGTGCTCCTCGATTGTCTCCACCTCGCAGAGCGGCACGCCCTCCGGCCGCGGACCGCCCACCGGCGCCATGCCGCCCCGGCCGTCCGAGGCAGCGTGGATCTGGTAGGCGCCTCCGCCCGCGGCCCCGAACCGGCCCACCAGACGGCCGCCCTCCACCGTCAACACCACCGTGTCGTACCCCGCGTCGGGGTGGCCGCCGGACCACATCAGGTCGCCGCCGCCGCGGTCCTCGAACACGCTCCGCTCCGCCGAGAGGACGCTGCCGTCGGGCGCCGGCACTTCCAGCCAGGGCGGCGCGCTGCGCAGCAGGCCCAAGTCCACCTCCACCGCCGTCGGAACCGGCCCGATCGCCGGTCCTGGATCGTCAGCAGAGGACGCCTCCGCAACGCTCGGGACGAGTGTCAGCAGCCGTTGCGCCTGAGCCGCCGGAGCCGTCGCCAGCAGCAACGCCGCCGGCAAGGCGCACCGCAACATTGTCTCTCGGACTCTGAAAGGCAGTGAACCGATGCAAGATCTCACGAAGTCACTAGAATAGCCCCATAACCGGGCCGCGCAACCCGCAAGCCCCGGAGCCTCGGGCCGCCAGGCCGATGCCGCCGTCCCACATGCTCGGCGATCCGAGGTGAAGCCTCGTTAGCATTGGCGCGGCCAAGAGGGCTGGCCCCGCGGGCGCTCGTCGGTCCGCGTACTCCTGAAGACTGACGCAGCACGAAACCGGGTGATGTCCGACAGTCGGTCCGCGTGGCGATTTCGTCTTCTGGCGCTCCCGGCGCTCATGGTTGCCGTCTCCGCGATCCTCGGTTGCGCGGCGGCGGACGAGGGCACTTCGGAGCCGCCGACAGCGCTGTCTGCGGCCGCGCCGGCTGTGGGCGGCGTGCGGTTCGTCGACGTGACCGCCGAGACCGGCCTCGACTTCGTTCACGCGACCGGCTCGGCGGGGTCGTACCCGATGCCGGCGATCATGGGCGGCGGCGTCGCGGCGTTCGACGCCGATGGCGACGGCCTGCTCGATCTCTACTTCCCGAACGCGGGCAGCAAGATCGCCGGCGAGGCGGGTCGTAATCGCTTCTACCGGCAGGGCCCGCGCGGCCGCTTCGCGGACGCGACGGCTGATTCCGGACTCGACAACCCGGGCTACGGCATGGGCGCCGCGGTCGGCGACATCGACAACGACGGCGACCTCGACCTCTACGTGACGAATCTGGGCGCCGACGTGTTCTACCGGAACGAGGGCGCAGGCCGCTTCGTCGACGCGACGGCGTCCTTCGGCGTCGCGACGCCCGGCTGGTCGACCTCGGCGGTGTTCTTCGACGCGGATCTCGACGGCTGGCTCGACCTCTACGTCGCCCGCTACGTCCAGTGGCACGAGGCGCGGGAGTGCCAAGTCCAGGGCGGGCGGGTGGACTACTGCGGTCCGCAGCAGTTCGAGGGCGAGGCGGACGTGTTCTACCGGAACGAGGGCGGCCGCCGCTTCGTCGACGGCAGCCGGGGCGCCGGCATCTCGCTGATCGAGGACGCCGGCCTGGGGGTCGCCGCGGCGGACCTGGACGAGGACGGACGGCCCGACGTCTACGTCGCCAACGACGCCGACCCGAACCAGCTCTGGATCAATCGGGGCGGCGCGGCGTTCGAGGATGACGCGGTGCTGCTCGGCGCGGCCTACAATCGGTTCGGGGTCGGCGAGGCGGGAATGGGCACAGCACTGGGCGACATCGACGGCGATCTGGACCTCGACCTGTTCCTGAGCCACCTGATCGAGGAGACGAACACGCTGTACGTGAACCTGGGCGGCGCGCCGGGAGCGCCGGAGGGCTTCGAGGACCGGGCGGCCGAGGCTGGCCTGGCGGCGCCGAGCACGCCCTACACGGGCTTCGGCGCGGCGTTCTTCGACGCCGACAACGACGGCGACCTGGACCTCGCCGTGGTCAACGGGGCGGTCAAGCGGCGCCCGGAGACACTCTCGGAGCGCGACGACTGGTTCTGGCGCGGCTACGCCGAGCCGAATCTGCTGATGCTGGGCGACGGCGCGGCCGTCTTCGCCGACGCGAGCGGCGCTTCGGGCGACTTCGGAACGGCGCTCGACGTGAGCCGCGGCCTGGTTCCCTTCGACCTGGAGGGCGACGGCGACCTGGACCTGCTGGTCAGCAACCTGGAGGGGCCGGCGCGAATCTACCGCAACGAGACGATCGCGGCGCCGGCCGCCGAAGGTCCCGCCGTGTCCGGCAGCGACGCGCCGCCGCTCCCCGGCGATCCCGCCGTGTTCAGCACCGAAGCGGCGTCCCCGCCAGCGAGGCAGGGCCGAGGCTGGGTGCGGCTTCACGTCGTCGATCCCGAACTGCGTCGGACCGCCATCGGCGCTTCGGTCGTCGCGTGGGTCGATGGGCGGCCGCTGCACCGCCTCGTGCTGCCGCTCGGCGGCTATCTGACCGGCGGCGAGGCGCCGCTCCACATCGGTCTCCGCGACGCTGCCGGAGTGGAGCGCTTCGAGGTGACCTGGCCCGGCGGTGCGCTCGAGGAGTTCGACGGCGCCGCCAGCGGCAGCGAAGTGACCTTTCTCCGCGGAGAAGGCCGATGAGGGTGCGGGGAAAGGCGGCGCCGGCCACTGGCCGGCGCGTCTTTCTGGCCGTCTGCGGCGGCAGCGGGTCGGAAGACCCGCGCACCCAGCGACCGACCACTGGGTGCGCGGGTCCTCTGACCCGCATCCGAAGCGGCATGGTCGCCTCGACTCTCCTCCTCCTTCCCGCCGTCACCCAAGCCACCCAACTCCCCACACCCGACCTCACCGCCGTCGAACCCCGCGTACGCGCCGCCGTCGAGAAGGACCTCGCCACCGCAACCCGCGAACCCGACTCGGCCTCCACCTGGGGCCGCCTCGCCATGACCCTCCATGCCCACCAGTTCGACGAGGAGGCCGCGGCCGCCTACGCCGAGGCCTCGCGCCTGGCCCCCGGCGACTTCCGCTGGATCTACCTGCGCGCCAACGTGGAAGAGGCGCGCGATCCAACCGCGGCGGCGGCGCTGTATCGCCGGGCCGTCGAACTCGACCCCGCGTACGCGCCGGCCCGCATCCGGCTCGCTTCCGCCCTGGAGAAGATCGACCTCGCCGCCGGCGCGGACGAGCATTACCGGGAAGCCGCGCGTCTCGAACCCGACAACGCGGTGGCGCACCTCGGCCTCGGCCGGCTGGCCCTCGCACACGGCGAGGTCGACGAGGCCATCCGCCACCTCGAACGGGCCTACGAGCTGAGCCCCGAGACCCAGGCCGTCGTCGCCATGCTGTCGCGCGCCCGGCACCGGTCGGGCGACCGCGCGGGGGCCAGACGGCTTGCCCAGGCGGCGCGTGGCCTGCCGCCGCTGCTCCACCAGCGCGACCCGCGGCGCGCCCAAGTCGACCTGCTTGCCGTGGACTCGGAGAGCTTCCTGCGCCGGAGCAAGACCTACCGCGAGACGGGTCAGTTGCAGGCTTCGCTCGGAGAACTGCGGCGGCTGATCGAACTGGAACCCGGCAACGCCCAGGCGCACTTCGCGGCGGCCGGCGTGTACGACCGGATGAACCGGCCGCGGGAGGCGGCCGCGTCGGCGCGGCGCGCTCTCGAACTCGATGCCGAACTGGCGGGCGGACGGGCCGTGCTGGCGGGCGCGCTGTTCAAGCTCGGACAGTTCGGGGAGGCGGCCGCCGAAGCCGAGCGGGTCCTCGCCGAGGACCCGGCCGACATCCACATGTTGCTCGTCACCACCATGCTGGCGATGCGGGAGAACGACGTGGCGCGGGCTCTTGAGCGGCTCGACCGAGCGGCCGGGGCCGGCGCCTCGGATGCCCGGATGCGGGATCTGATGGTGCAACTCCAGCTCGAACTGGCCGATGCCCTGGGCGGCGCCGGCTTCTACGACGACGCGGCGCGCCGGATAGAGCAGGTGGTCGAGACGCTGGAACGCGCCGGCGCGGCGGAGGCGGAGCTGCAGCCGCACCGCCGCCGGCTTGCCCTGTATCGCGAGAGGGCACGCGGATGATTGCGCCCGGATCGAAGACCGCGGCGCCGGTACGCGTCCGGGTGGCGCCGTCGCCGACCGGCGACCCCCACGTCGGCACGGCGTACCAGGCGCTGGTCAACCTCGCCTTCGCGCGCAGACGCGGCGGCACGTTCGTGTTGCGGATCGAGGACACGGACCGTGCGCGCTCGAGCCGCAAGTCGGAGGCGGCGATCGTCGAGGCTCTGCGCTGGCTCGGGCTGGACTGGGACGAGGGGCCGTACCGCCAGAGTGAGCGGCTGGACCTCTACCGCTCGGAGGTCGACCGCCTGCTCGCCGTGGGCAGCTCCTATCGTTGCTTCTGCACCCGGGAGCGGCTCGACGAGATGCGCCGCGAGAACCGTGCCCAGCAGCGCTTCCCGGGCTACGACCGCCGGTGCCGTGACCTGCCGGCAGCCGAGGCCGAGCGACGGGCGGCGGCGGGGGAGCCCCACACGGTCCGCCTGGCCATGCCGACCGAGGGCGAATGCGTCATGCAGGACCTCCTGCGCGGCGAGATCCGCCGCGAGTGGGAACTGATCGACGACCAAGTCATCCTCAAGGCCGACGGCTACCCGACCTACCACCTCGCATGCACCGTCGACGACCACGAGATGGCGGTCAGCCACGTGATCCGCGGCGAGGAGTGGATCAACTCGCTGCCGAAGCACCTGCGGCTCTACGAGGCGCTCGGCTACGAGCCGCCGGTCTTTTGCCACCTGCCGCTGCTTCGCAACAACGACGCGAACCGCTCCAAGCTATCCAAGCGCCGCAACCCCACCTCGATCACCTGGTTCCGTGACGCCGGCTTCCTGCCCGAGGCGCTGCTGAACTTCCTGGGACTGATGGTGTCGAGCCGTGGGGAGGGCGAGGAGAAGTTCAGCTTTGAGCAACTCGTCGACGGCTTCGCCCTGGAGGACATCTCGCTCGGCGGCCCCGTCTTCGACCTCGACAAGCTGCGCTGGCTGAACGCCCGCTACCTGCGCGAGGACTACGACGCGGCCGGCCTCGCCGGTCTGGTGCGCGAGTGGTCTATGGGGCAGGAGCGTCTGGCCGGAATCGCCGCCCTCGCCCAGCCGCGGCTTGAGACGCTGGGCGACTGGGGACGGTTGACGAACTTCCTGTTCGTCGACGCGCCCGAAGTCGACCGCGAGAAGCTCGTCGTCAAGGGTCTGGAAGAGGCCCGGATCGCCGAAGCGTTTCAGTTCATGCTCTGGACGCTGGAGCGCGAACAGGAGTTCACCGCCGACGTCGTCCAGGGCCACTTCCGTCGCCTGTCCGAGGCCCTCGGCATCAGCCTGCGCAACCTGACCCGCCCCTTCTACGTCGCCATGTCGGGCGAGACGGCGTCATTGCCGCTGTTCCAGTCGATGGAGATCCTCGGCCCCGACCTCGTCCGCGCCCGCATCCGCCGCGCCATCGAGGCGCTGGGCGGCATCTCGGGCAAGCGGCTGAAGAAGCTGCAGAAGAGGTTTGACGAACTCGGCGGGTAGTGCCCTATGCGTAGCCGCCCGCCGCCACCCTGTCGAGATGGGCGTGGACATGTTCGGCCCTTCCCTCCCGCAGCAGCAGGGCCGCAGTTGCGCCGGCGAAGCCCGGCAGCGGCTCCGCGCGAAACCAAGCGTAGGCCGCGAGCGTCGAGCCAGTCTCGGCTTCGACTCGGTTCAGGATCTCCACCATCTGGCGGAGACGGACCTTTGCGGGAACAGGTCGAAGACCCGCTCTGCCCAGGCGCAGGCGCCAGCGGCCCGGTGACCGCAACGCACGGGCGTCGGTGGACGGTTCGATCGGAAAGAGCTAAAGTAGCTCCTTTAGCTGCTGCCAGCGTACGTCTTCATGCAAGTCACCACCGCCCGGGAAGCCAAGAACCGATTCGGACAGTTGCTGGACCGTGCGCAACGCCGTCCCGTCGCCATTTCCAGGAACGGTCGCGCGGTGACCGTCATGTTGTCGGTCGAGCAGTACGAGCGGCTTCGCGGCGCCGCGTGGGCCCGGTTGGCCGGCATCATGGACGCCATGTCGGCGGAAGCCGCGGCCAACGGGCTGACGGACGCGACGCTGGAGGCGCTCCTTGCCGACGAGAGCTGAACGGCTCGTCGTCGACACGAACGTGCTGATCAGCGCCGCGTTGCGAAGCGACACCCCGCCGCGGCAAGTGCTCGATGCCGTGCCGGGCATGCATCCGTTCCGGAGCATTCCCATCCTCGACCCGGCTGCGTTTCTGGCCGAACGGGCGTGAGGGGGAGGCTTGCCGTCCGGCCGGCGAGCTGCAAGTCGGAGGACGGCGCGCCGGAAAGGCGCCGGCCCTCCGAAAGCCGTGCCAGGCCTCAGCCTCTGTCCGCCGCCTTCCGCGCCCGCTCGATCTTCGCCCAGGTATCCCGCAGCGTCACCGTCCGGTTGAACACCGGCGCGCCGGGCGCACTGTCCGTATCGACGCAGAAGTAGCCGAGCCTCTCGAACTGGACGCGGTCGCCGGGCTCGGCTTCGGCGAGGCCGGGCTCGAGCCGGCAGTTCTTCAGAACCTCCAGCGAGCCGGGATTCAGGTGATCCTCGATCTCGCCGGGCGCGCCGCCGGGGTTCGGGTGGTTGAACAGCCGGTCGTAGAGCCGGACCTCGGCCGGAATCGCGTGCGCCGCCGAAACCCAGTGCAGGGTCGCCTTGACCTTGCGACCGTCCGGCGCGTCGCCGCCGCGCGTCGCCGGATCGTAGGTGCAGCGAAGCTCGATGACGTTGCCGTCCTCGTCCTCGACCACGTCCGTGCAGGTGATGAAGTAGGCGTAGCGGAGCCGCACTTCCCGGCCGGGCGCGAGCCGGAAGAACTTGCGCGGCGGGTCGCGCCGGAAGTCGTCCCGCTCGATGTAGAGCACCCGGGAGAAGGGCACCCTGCGGGTACCGGCCGAGGCGTCCTCCGGGTTGTTGATCGCGTCGAGCTCCTCGACCAGGTCGTCGGGATAGTTCTCGATGACGACCTTGAGCGGCCGCAGCACCGCCATCACCCGCGGCGCGGTGCGGTTCAGCTCGTTGCGGATCGCGAACTCCAGTTGGCTGAGATCGACCACCGAGTCATTCTTCGTCAGGCCGACGCGGGCGCAGAGGTCGCGGATCGCTTCGGGCGGGCAGCCGCGGCGGCGGAGCGCGGTCAGGGTGGGCATGCGGGGATCGTCCCAGCCGTCGACCAGGCCCTCGTCGATCAGCCGCCTCAGCTTGCGCTTCGAGGTCAGGGTGTAGGTCAGGTTGAGCCGCGCGAACTCGGTCTGCACCGGCCGGTGGATGCCGTCGATGTGGTCGAGGAACCAGTCGTAGAGCGGCCGGTGGTCCTCGAACTCCAGAGTGCACAGCGAGTGGGTCACGCCCTCGATCGCGTCGGACTGGCCGTGCGCCCAGTCGTACATCGGGTAGATGCACCAGTCGCCGCCGGTGCGGTGATGGTCCGCGTGGAGGATCCGGTAGAGGACCGGGTCGCGGAGGTTCATGTTCGAGGACGACATGTCGATCTTCGCGCGCAGCGTGTGGGCGCCGTTCTCGAACTCGCCGCTCTTCATCCGCTCGAACAGGTCGAGGCTCTCTTCCACGGAGCGGTCGCGGTAGGGGCTCTCGCGGCCCGGCTCGTTCCAGCGCCCGCGGTAGGCGCGCGCCTCCTCCGGGCTCAGGCTGCAGACGTAGGCCTTGCCCTTGCGGATCAGTTCGAGCGCCCATTCGTAGAGCTGGTCGAAGTAGTCCGAGGCGTAGAGCGCCTCGCCGCCCCAGTCGAAGCCGAGCCAGCGCACGTCCCGTTCGATGGCTTCGACGTACTCCGTGTCCTCCGCGGTCGGGTTCGTGTCGTCGAAACGGAGGTTGCAGTGGCCGCCGTACTCCTCGGCGACCCCGAAGTCGAGGCAGATCGCCTTCGCGTGGCCGATGTGCAGGTAGCCGTTCGGCTCGGGCGGGAACCGGGTGACGACGTTGCCGCCGTGCTTGCCCGCGGCGACATCGGCGCGGACCCGCTCGCGGATGAAGTCCAGGGGCTTGGAGTTGGCGGAATCGTCGGTCATGGCGGCGGGGCGAGGCGGAATGCTGCGAAGCAGCGGAGGTTATCGCGCCTGGTTGCGCGTCGTTTAGCCGTCGAACCGGTAGCCGATCCCGTGAACCGTGACGATGAACTCCGGCTTGCCCGGGTTCGGTTCGATCTTCTGCCGCAGAGACGACACGTGGACGTCGACGGTGCGGGTCGCCGGCGTCGCGTCGTAGCCCCAGACCTCGTCGAGCAGGCGGTTTCGGTCGTGGACCTCGCCGCGGTGCTCGATCAGGAACTTGAGCAGGCGGTACTCGAGCGCCGAGCAGGCGACTTCGGACTCGGCGCCGTCTTCGCCGCTGCGCCAGACCTGCGCGCGGTCGAAGTCGACGCGGATGTCGCCGAAGCGGAAACCGTGGGCGTCGCCGGCAGAAGTCGCTGAGCCGGGCGTCTCTGCCTGGCTTCGCCGCAGCAGCGCTTCGATCCGCGCGAGCAGTTCCAGCGTCTCGAACGGCTTGGCGAGGTAGTCGTCGGCGCCCAGCTTCAGCCCGAGGACGCGGTCGACGAGTTCGTTGCGGGCGGTCAGCATCAGGATGGGGACGGCGATGCCGTCCCGGCGAAGGTCGCGGCAGACATCGAAGCCGTTCTTGCCGGGCAGGTTGACGTCGAGCAGGACGAGGTCGAAGTCGCCGTCCACGGCCAACCGCTGGCCCGAGGGGCCGTCGCCCGCGACCTCGACCTCGTAACCCTCGGCGGCCAGCCGGTCGCTCAACGTGCGGGCGAGGCTCGGCTCGTCCTCGACCAGGAGCAGGCGTGCGCTCATGGAGCGTTCGCCGGCAGCACGACGCGGAACGTCGTCCGGCCGGGCTCGCTGTCCACGGCGATCGAGCCGCCGTGCTCTTCGATCGTGCTGCGGGCGAGGCTGAGGCCCAGGCCGGAACCGGGCAACGTGCTCTCGGTTGCCGCCCGGCCGCGGACGAAGGGCTCGAAGATGCGCCGCTGCTCGGCCTTCGGGATGCCGGGACCTCCGTCGGTGACGGAGACGACGACTCGTTGTCGGCCGGCGTCGCAACTGGCGACGACCCGTACCCGCGCGATGCCGTCGTCGCTCCGGCCGTACTTCACCGCGTTATGCAGGAGGTTCAGGAACACGCGAATCAGGGCGCTGCGGTCGCCGCTGACCGTCGGTAGATCGTCCAGTCCGTCGACTTCCAGTTCAACGCCGTTCTCGTCCACGAACCAGTTCGATTCGGCGATTGTCGTGCGCAGCAGTTCGCTCAGGTCGATCTCGACCGGGGCTTTCCGCGCCGAAGTCCGGCCGATGCCCGCCCACTGGAGCGCCTGTTCGACCAGCCGCATGAGTCGGCGCCCCTCGCGGTCGATGAGTTCGCCGTAGCCGCGGACATCCTCCGGCTCGCGGACGACGCCGGCACGCAGGTTCTCGCCCGCCGAACGGATCGCCTGGAGCGGCGTGTTCAGTTCGTGGGACACGCCGGCCACGAAGTCGACCTGCTGCGCCGCCAGCGCCCGGGCCCGACGGGCGGAGACCAGGACCAGCGCGAAGGCGACGCCGATCAGGAACAGGGCGCCGGAACTGATGTAGAGGTTGCGCCGGCGGGCCGCCTCCGTGGCGGCTTCGAGCGATCCTCGGCGGTGCGTGATGCGCACCAGCCAGGCGCCGTCCGTCAGGTCCGGTTCGGCCGCGCCGCCCCGACGCGCTCGCTCGCCGAACAGGAAGAGACGCCGGTCGTCGCGGTCGATCGGTCGGAAGTCCGGCCCGTCGCGGCGTTCGGGGAACGGCCGCGTCCGAAGCGCCCGGAACTCGATGTCCGCGGTTCCGGATGGGTTCCTGGACGTGCGCCCTGGAGGGCTGGCCGGCTCGGGATAGAGATGGCGCGGCGCGGGACCGGACACGTCGGTCACCGAAACCAGGTACGGCGGCGCCTCGCCTGGAGACCCGGCGCCGAAGTGGTGTTCGATCAGCGCGGGCAGCATCTCCCGTTCGAGCACCGCGACGTCCAGGCTGGCCACGATCAGGGTCGCCCGTGGGCCGGGCCGGCCGCCGGGTGTACGGGCGGGGACCGGAATCACCAGTCGATCCGGACGGGCCTCGGGCGGGTGGCGGTCTGGCGGCCGCAAGGGGCGAACCAGCTCGTTCAGGTCGTCGGGTCCCGGGTCCGGCTGCAATCGGCCGCTGTCCTCGTCGAGCCGGGAGGCGACGAGCGTTCCTTCGCGGCGGTCGGCGAAGACGATCCAGGTCTCGTCCAGAAGGTCCGGAAAGGCGGCGATCTCGCGCCAGTCCCGTACGGCTCGCGCGACCAGCACCTCGGACGATTCCGACGCGCCGCCCCGGCCACGGCGCGGATCGTCCCGGGCCGCAAGCCAGGCCCCTGCCGCGGCCGTTCGCCGACCGATGCGCTGGAAGGAGGCATGGAGCTGAGCCAGCGGGGCGTCGATGTCGTTGGCGAGCAACCGGCTCGACTCCTCCAGGTTCGCCCGCATCCGCTCGTTGGCGGCGGTGCTCAGCTCGCCGGTCCAGCGGTACTGCAGGACGGCGAGCGTCACGAGCAGCAACGAGGCGGCCACCGCGACGAACAGGGTCCAGCGGTCGCCCGAATCGCGTGCTTTCGGCGGGATGCCGGCGGCGGGCATGGTTGGCAGTCTAGCGCCGCGGAAACGTCGTCAATGGAGGGCTTTACAAGCGTTACGAACATCTTTCAGAGGCTTGATGACTTCGCCCCGAAGCGGCCCGTAGGGTTATCCGGCCTTGAAAACGACGAACCCTGAAACCGATAGGAGACACGAGATGAGGAATACGTTGAATCGCGTCCCGGCCGCCCTCGCCGCCTTGTTCGCCGGCTTCCTGCTGGCTGCCGCCCCGATGGCCGCTCAGGACGAGGAGCGGCGCGGCAAGCGCGGCGACTTCGCCGGACGGCAGATGGAACGCGTCGCCCGCGTCCTCCAGTTGACCGACGACCAGCAGGCGCAGTGGCGTGCGGCCCACGAGCAGCACGGCGCGACGATCCGCGGTCTGATGACCGAGATGCGCGACCTGCACCAGCGCCTGAACGACGAGGCCGAGAGCGCGGCCCCGGACGCCACGGCCGTCGGCCAGCTCGAGCTCGACCGGCGTGCCGCCGGCAAGCGGATCGAGGCGGCGCGCCAGGCGTTGAACGAAGACCTGGAGGCCCTGCTCGACCACGACCAGCGGATCCGCTGGGAGACGATGCGTGAGTCCGGCCCCGGGGGCCGGGGCGGTCCCGCTGGCCGCGGTCCGCGCGGACGCAACCCGCGCTAGTCCGGGAATGGGCCAACAGGGCTTGGCCGGGCCTCGGGAGACCGGGGCCCGCGCCTTGGCGGCTGGCTTCTTGCGACGTCCGGGTAGCCACCGACCGTTAGGATCGCCGCTCACTCGATCGGACCGGGCGGCGTGTTTCGCCGCCTGTGGAGGTGTTCGGCATGGCAGACGTAGCGTTCGTCGGACTGGGAGTCATGGGCTATCCGATGGCGGGCCATCTGGCTGGCGCCGGCCATCGTGTGACCGTGTTCAACCGCACCGCGGAGAAGGCGGCGGCCTGGGTCGAGGAGCACGGCGGCGAGAGCGCCGCGACGCCGGCGGAAGCCGCGGATGGCGCCGAGTTCGTGTTCTGCTGCGTGGGCAACGACGACGACGTGCGGGCGGTGACGCTGGATTCCGGCGGCGCGCTCGCGGGGATGGCCGCGGGCAGCGTCCTCGTCGACCACACGACGGCGTCGGCGCAGATCGCCCGCGAACTCGCCGACGCCTGCGAGGAGAAGGGCTGCGGCTTCCTCGACGCCCCGGTCTCGGGCGGTCAGGCGGGTGCCGAGAACGGGGCGCTGACCGTGATGTGCGGCGGCGAACCGGACGTGTTCGAGCGGGTGAACGCGGTGATCGACTGCTACAGCCGCTCGGTCTCACTGCTCGGCCCCGCCGGCAGCGGCCAGTTGACCAAGGCGGTCAACCAGCTCTGCATCGCCGGCATCGTCCAGGGTCTCTCCGAGGGCATCCACTTCGCGGAGAAGGCCGGACTCGACCCGCTGGCGGTGATCGGCGCGATCTCGACCGGCGCCGCGGGCTCGTGGCAGATGGACAACCGCGCCGAGACGATGGTCGAGGGCAAGTTCGACTACGGCTTCGCCGTCCAGTGGATGCGCAAGGATCTCGGCATCGCCCTGGAGGAGGCGCGCCGCAACGGCGCCCATCTGCCCCTGGCCGCACTCGTCGACCAGTTCTACAGCGAGGTGACCGCGCTCGGCGGCCTTCGCTGGGACACGTCGAGCCTGGTGGTCCGTCTGCGGGCGATGGGCGAGAGCGGCGACTCGGGCTAGCGCTAACGAGGCTTCGCCTCAGACCGACGAGCATGGGGGCTGCGGACGCCCCAAACTGGGGACGCCGGCGCACCCGGTGTGTGGCCCTGTTCCCCTGCCCGACAGCGCAGCGGTACCGCTGCGAGCACTTCCAGGTCTAGGACACGTTCGGATCGCCAGCGACGTATAAGCGCCACAGGCGGTTCGCGGCGCGCGAGACGCCGATGCGGCCGCTGCGGCCGGGTCGCTCCGGCGCCGGCGTGCCGTCGTCGGCGATGAAGACGGGCAGGCGACCGCGGACAGGCGCCGCGGCGGCGTCCGCAGCCGGAACCAGGTCGGCGCCGTCGTCGCGGCGGTCGAGGCCGAAGGCCTGGCAGAGGCGGGCGGGGCCGGAGCAGAGGTCGACGGAGCGGAGCGGCCTGGCGGAGCGGCGGCGGCTGGCCGCGTTGCGGGCGCGGCGCATGATGCCTTCGCCGGCTAGCGGCGCCAGCGCCCGGAGAAGCACTGCCGAGCAGACGCCCTCCTCGCCGCAGACGACGTTGGCGCAGTGGTGCATGCCGTAGGTGAAGTAGACGTAGAGATGTCCGGGCGGACCGAACATAGTCCGGTTGCGGTTCGTCATGCCGCGGTGGCCGTGGCTCGACGGGTCGGTCGCGCCTTCGTACGCCTCGACCTCGACGATGCGGGCGGCGCGGCTGCCGCGGACGAGGATCTTGTTGAGCAGCGCCGGCGCCGCGTCGAGGGCCGGACGAGCGTAGATCGACCGGGGGAGTGGCCGCAGATCGAGCGCAGGCTTCAAGCGGGCGCCGCTGTTCGAGCCGGCCTCGGCGCTCCGCGTCGTCAGGGGCCGACGGCCTCCAGGTCCGTCGCCGGCCCCATGTAGGCGCGGATCTCGTCCGGCGTCTCCATCTTCGTGTACTCCGGCACCTGCACGCTCACGTAGAGGATCTCGCCGGTGAAGACGAGCCGCCCTTCGTGGGTGCCGCGGTAGCCGAGGGTCCACGAGGTGCGCCCCCAGTGGCGGACGGCGAGGTCGATGTCCAGCAGGTCGCCGTCGGTGACCGAGCCGAGGAAGTCGATCGTGGCGCGACGGAGCATCATGTCCCACTTCAGCCGTTCGCGGAGCGGCCGCATCGGCAGCAGCCAGGTCTCCATCGCGTCGTCCATGTAGGCCATGTAGTGGGCGTTGTAGACGACGCCCTGCTTGTCGACCTCGCCGTAGCGGACGCGGATCGTGTGCCGGTAGGGCGTGGTCACGTGCCGGAGCGCGGCTGGAAGCCCGGTTCCAGGCCGAGCGCCCAGGCCGCGAAGGCCCACTGGTCGGCGACGTCCTCGATCTGCATCCAGGTCGGCTTGCCGGCGCCGTGGCCGGCCCGGGTCTCGACCCGGATCAGGACCGGGCTGCCGCAGCCCTGCGCCCGCTGCATCTCGGCCGCGTACTTGAAGCTGTGCCACGGCACGACGCGGTCGTCGTGGTCGGCGGTGGTGATCAGGGTCGGCGGGTAGCAGGCGCCCTCCTGCACGTTGTGGAGCGGCGAGTACGCGTACTGGGCCCGGAACTCGTCCTCGTTCTCGGAGAGGCCGTAGTCGGTCGACCAGTTGCGGGCGTTCGCGCTCGGCAGGTGGTATCGGAGCATGTCGAGGACGCCGACCGCCGGCAGCGCCGCCGCGAACAGGTCGGGCCGCTGGTTGAGCGTCGCGCCGACCAGGAGGCCGCCGTTGCTGCCGCCCTGGATCGCGATGCGTCCGGCGCTCGTGTAGCCCTCGGCGACCAGCCATTCCGCGGCGGCGATGAAGTCGTCGAAGACGTTCTGCTTCTTCTCCTTGGTGCCGGCGAGGTGCCACTCGCGGCCGTACTCGCCGCCGCCGCGCAGGTTCGGGATCGCCAACACGCCGCCCATCTCGAGCCACGCCAGGCGGGACGAGGAGAAGCCGGGCGTCAGCGAGATGTTGAAGCCGCCGTAGCCGTAGAGGAGAGTCGGGTTGTCGCCGTTCTTCTCGAGTCCCGCGCGGTGGGTGATGAACATCGGGATGCGCGTGCCGTCGCGGCTCTCGTAGAAGACCTGCTCCGTTTCGTAGTCGCCCAGATCGGCGTCGATGGCGGGGCTGCGGACCAGTTCGCTCTCGCCGGAGGCCACGTCGTAGCGGTGGATCTGCGACGGCGTGCCGAAGCTGGAGTAGGAGTAGAAGGTCTCGGTCTCCTCCCAGCGGCCGCCGAAGCCGCCGGCGGTGCCGATGCCGGGCAGATCGACCTCGCCGGCCGGGGTCGCGGGCTCGATGCCGTTCGGCTCGGCGAGGCGGACGACGGTGCGGGCGTCGTGCAGGTAGTTCAGGATCAGCTTGCCGCCGACCGCCGACGCGTAGGAGAGCGTGTCGTCGGATTCGGCGAGGACCTCGTGGAGCGTCGGGGCGCCGGGGGCGCCGTCTTCGTCCACGTCGACCGCGACGATCCGGTTGCGCGGCGCGTCCTTGTTCGTCTCGAACAGGAACACCGGACCCACGTTGACGATGTAGCCGTAGAGAGCGTCCCACCGGTCGAGGAGCGGGCGAATCGCCGAGTCCGGCTCGTCGATCTTCCGGTAGTGGACCGCGTTCTCCAGGTATCCCTCCTGCAGGTTGACCAGCAGGTAGGCGCCGTCTTCGGTCACGGACGCGTACGGGTTGCGGCGCGGATGCTCGGGCTGGCTGAACACGAGCCGGTCCTCGCTCTGATCCGTGCCCAGGGCATGGAAGTAGACGGACACCGCCTTCGAGCCGTCTCCCCTGCTCGGGTCGTCCTCGCGCGGGGGATAGCGGCTGTAGAAGAACCCCGAGTTGTCGGGCATCCAGGAGATGGACGTGAACTTCGTGTAGTCGATCAGGTCGCCGGTGTCCTCGCCGGTCTCGACGTCGAGCACCTTCCACTTGCGCCAGTCCGAGCCGCCGTCCGACTGCGCGTAGGCCACGTATTGCCCGTCCCGGCTGGGCGCGAAGCCGGCGAGCGCCACCGTGGCGTCGTCGCTCCACGCGTTCGGGTCGAGCAGGACGCGGCCGGGCGGTTCGTCGCCCTCCCGGTCCATCGACTCCGCCACGTAGACGACGCTCTGGTCCTGGAGCCCGTCGTTGTGGTTGTAGAAGTAGCGCTCGCCCCGCTTGCCGGGGGTGCTCCAGCGCTCGTAGTTCCAGATCTGGCGCAGCCGCTCCTCGATCGCTTCGCGGCCGGGAAGCGCGGCCAGGAATGGCTCCGCGACTTCGTTTTGAGCAGCGACCCAGGCCGCCGTCTCCCCGCCGTCTAGGTCTTCCAGCCAGCGGTACGGATCCGCGACCTGGACGCCGAAGTAGTCGTCGACCTGGTCGACCGTCCGGGTCTCGGGATACTCGACCGGCCCGGGGTCGAAGCTGTCGGTGGAGCAGGCCAAGAGAGGTAGAACGAGAGCCGGCGCGAGCCGGCGAAGAGTCTGTTTCATGATGGGGTCGGATTATAGGCGGAGCGTTGGTGTATCGTTGGTGTATGACACGCACGAATCTCGATATTGACGATGGCGCCTGCGCCGAGATCATGCGCCGGTACCGGCTCAAGACGAAGCGTGAGGCTGTCAACTTCGCCCTGCGTACGCTTGCCGCGGAGCCGCTGACCCTGGACGAGGCCAGGCGAATGCGCGGAACGGGTTGGACGGGTGACCTGGAGGAGATGAGGGCGACCCGATCGTCATGATTCTGGTCGATACGTCGGCCTGGGTCGAGTTCTTGAGGGACACCGGCTCGCCGACCTGTGCCCGGGTGGGCGAGGTGCTTGGGGGTGAGATCGCCATCTGCGAAGCGATCCGCATGGAGGTTCTCGCCGGGGGTCGAGACGGACGCAACCTGGACAATCTGCGGCGTCTGCTGGCGAGGGCCGTGATGATCTCCATCGAGCCACGCGACTTCGACGTCGCGGCTGCCCTTTACCGTGACTGTCGTCGTCGCGGGGAGACCGTTCGGAAGCTGATCGACTGCCTGATCGCGGCGGTGGCGATACGCGCAGACGTGCCGGTTCTCCACAGCGACTCGGACTTCGAGACCCTGTCGCGGCACACGGCTCTCAAGCTCGACTCTTGACCGAACGCCGGTCAGCGCCCCAGCACGCTTCGACACCATTCGCTGACCGCCTCGGCTACCTCGCGGTCGACGTCCTCCTGTTCGCGGCCTGACCGCTTGAGGACGTGCAGGCTGTGGTCGCCGCCTTCGACGAGGTGAAGCGTGGCGCGCGGGCCGAGCCGCTCGCAGACGCCGGCCAGGAGATCCGGGTCGGCGAGGCGGTCGCGGGTGCCGTTCAGGAAGAGCCTCGGCTTCGCGATCTCGCTCAGATGGTCGGCTCGTGACGTTCCCGGTTTGCCCGGCGGGTGGAGCGGGAAGGCGTGGAAGACGAAGCCGGCGACGTCGAGCGGTTCGACGGCGTCGGCGCCCGAGGCCATGCGGCCTCCCATCGAGCGGCCGCCCGCAAGGAGCGGCAGTTCGGGGCGGAGGGTCTGGGCGCAAGCCACGGCGGCGCGGACGGTTCCTTGGAGCACGGCGGGCGGGTCGGGACGGCGGCGGCCGGCTTCGACGTACGGGAATTGGAACCGCAGCGTGGCGATTCCGAGGCGGGCCACGCCCGTGGCGAAGGTCTCGATGGTCGCGTGACGCATGCCCGCGCCGGCGCCGTGGGCGAAGACGAGCAGGCAGCGAGCGTCTGCGGGCTCGAGCAGGAGGCCACTGACCTGCGTTCGGTCGGAGACGGCGATGCTGGTCGCGGTCGCCTTGAACGGGTCCGGGTTCACGACGGCCAGGAGCCTGTGCCGCGGAACGCAGCGAAGCAGGTTCCGTGACGCAAGGTGCAGGTGCCAACCATGGAGTTCGCGGCGGGTTTGGCGGCTCTATCGTCCCGGTCAGGCGCGCGGGAGTCCGAACGTCGCCGCCGCGCGGTCGGCCAGCGTGTCGCCGATCGCCAGCGACGCCGTGGCGCCGGGCGAGGGGGCGTTCAGCACGTGGAGCATGCTCGGACTCATCTCGATCGCGAAGTCGTCGACGAGGTTGCCCTTGCGGTCGAGCGCCTGGGCGCGGACGCCCGAGCCGCCGGGCATGAGGTCCTCGTCGCGCAGGTCCGGTACGAAGCGGCGCAGGTCGCGGGCGAAGCGGGCGCGGCTGCCGGAGCGGGCCATCTCGCCGAGGCCGACCTTCCAGTAGCGCAGCGACATCTTCCAGAAACCCGGGTAGCTCAGGCTGCTCCAAGCGTCGCGGGCGTCGAAGCTGCCTCGTTCGTAGCCTTCGCGCTTGAGCGCCAGCACGGCGTTCGGCCCGGCTTCGACGGAGCCGTCGACGCGCCGGGTCAGATGCACGCCGAGGAAGGGGAAGCGCGGGTCGGGCACGGGGTAGATCAGGCCGCGCAGCAGGTCGCGGCGCTCGGGCGCGATGTCGAAGTACTCGCCGCGGAAGGGGACGATCCGCACGTTCGGTTCGAGACCCGCCATGCGCGCGACGCGGTCCGATTGGAGGCCGGCGCAGTTGATCGCCTGGCGGGCCTCGAACTCGCCCGCGGCCGTTTCGACGACGAGCCCGTCGGGCCGCGGCTCGATGCCGGTGACCCGGGTCCGCAGGTGGAGCGGGACGCCGGCCTCCTCCAACTCCTCGGCGTAGGCGCGGGCGACCGCCTTGTAGTCGACGATGCCGGTCTCGGGAACCCACAGCGCGTCGACTCCCGTCGCGTGGGGCTCGAACTCCGGGATCCGCTCGGGCGGCAGGCGTTCGAGCCCGGCGAGGCCGTTCGCGCGGCCGCGGCGCTCCAGTTCGTCGAGGCGCGGGATCTCGTCCCGGTCGGTCGCGATTACCAGCTTGCCGCAGATCTCGTGCGGGATACCGTGCCGCTCGCAGAACTCGATCAGCCGCTTTCGCCCGCCGACGCAGTTGCGCGCCTTGAGCGAGCCCGGCTTGTAGTAGAGGCCGGAGTGGATGACGCCGCTGTTGTGGCCGGTCTGGTGAACGGCGGGCCTGGGCTCCGCCTCGACCACTCGGACGTCGAGGTGGCCGAAGCGGCGCGAGAGGCTGCGGGCGACAGCGAGGCCGATGATCCCGGCCCCGATGCAGACGACGTCGACGCGCCCCGGCACGGACCGTCTCAGGACTCGGCAGCCGCGTCCGGCGGCGAGCCGCTTCCGTCCGTCGCGGACCCCCGTGCGGCGCTATCGCCGGGCCCGCCCGTCGCGGCCCCGGCCGCCTGCTCGGACGCTCGGACCTCGTCGCCGTCGCTGTCGCCGGCGGGCGCCCCCGCTCCCTCGCCGTCCGGCTGGCCCGGAAACGCGGCGCGCGGGTAGCAACCCAGGATGCGCAGTTCGGCGGTCTTCGGCTCGATCGCCTCCAGCGCCTCGGTGACCGGCACGGAAGCGGCATGGCCCTCGATGTCCAGGTAGAAGCGGTAGCGCCAGGGCGTCGCCGGGATGGGCCGCGATTCCAGCTTGGTCAGGTTGACGCCGCGGCGCGAGAAGCTGCGCAGCACGTCGCCCAGGTCGCCGGGATGGTGGCCGGTGGCGAGCAGCAGCGACGTCTTGCACGGCTGGTCGGCCGGACAGGGCGCGGCCTCCCGGGAGACCTCCACGAAGCGGGTGAAGTTGCCGGCCTGGTTCTGGATGCCGTGGGCGAGGATCTCCAGCCCGAACACGCGCGCCGCCGGCTCGCTGGCGATGGCGCCGACCGTCGGGTCGTTCCCCTCGCGCACGCGCGCGGCGGCGCCGGCGGTGTCGAACTCGGGCTGGGGGCGCAGCCAGTCGCGGTCGTGGAAGAACTGGTCGCACTGGCGGAGCGCCTGCGGGTGGGAAAGCACCACGCGCAGGTCCTCGATCTTCGTGCCCGGAAGCGCCAGCAGGCAGTGCGCGACCTGGCTGATCACCTCCGCCGTGATGACCAGGCCGCCCTCCGTCAGCAGGTCGTAGGTCTCGTTGATGCTGCCCGCGGTGCTGTTCTCGATCGGCAGCAGCGCGATGTCGTGGAGACCGTTGCGGACGCCTTCGGCCGCGTCGCGGAAGAGCTCGTAGCCCTGCAGCACGACGCCTCCGCCCCGGCCGGCGTATTGCCGCTGCGCCGTCAAGTGGCTGAACGAGCCCTCGACGCCCTGGTAGGCCACGCGCAGCGGCGCCCGGTCGAGATCGCGGATGTAGCCCTGCTGCGCCGCGATCGACATCTCGATCAGCAGCCGGAAGATGCGCTCGGTCTGGTGCGGATCGAGGTCGAGTTCGGCGGCGATCGTCCGCACGCGCGTCAGCAACTGCTCCTCGCGCAACTGGTCGCGGAACGGGAAAGCGGCGGCGATCTTGGCGGCGGCGACCTCGCGCGAGAGTTCGACTCGCCGCCGAAAGGCCTTCAGCAGGTCTTCGTCGATCCGCTCCAGCTCCCGGCGTACCGCCTCGAGATCGGGCGAAAGGTCTTGCTCGGCGGCTTCGGCCATCGGGATACTCGGCGCTCGCGGCGAAAGGGAAACCGCGGGCGCGGAGTATACGGCGGCGCGCCGGCGCACCCGGTTTGCGGCGCAGGCGGCTAGCCCTCGTCCGCGTGCGGGCGGATCGCCACCTTGAGAGCCCGTCGTTCGCTCATCAGTTCGAGCGCTTCGCCGACGCGATCGAGCGGCAGTTCCCGCTCGATCAGCTTGCCGTAGCGCTCCGGCGCGCCGATCAGCCGGTCGAGGGCGGCGCGGAAGGAGAGCGGCCGGTAGTGGTAGACGCCGAGCAGGGTCTGCTCCCGGTAGTGGACCCGCTCGGCGTCGATCCTGAGCGTCGTTCCGGGCCGGCAGCCGCCGAACAGCGCGGCCACGCCGCCCCGGCCAAGGGAGGAGACGGCGAGGTCCCAGCCGGCCTGGCTGCCGGAGGCGTCGACGGTGAAGTCGAACGGACCGTCCGGCGCCTCGCCCTCCTCGCCGGCGCGGCCGCGGTGGACCTCCGCGGCGCCGAAGGTCCGGGCCACCTCGAGCCGGCGCGGATGCGGGTCGAGCACGCAGACGTTCGTCCGCACGCTGTGGAACAGGTCGGTCAGCATGAGGCCGAGGGGCCCGGCGCCGACGATCAGCGTTCGGGCGTCCGTCGGCGGCCCGCTCCAGGCGGCGAGGACGCGTTCGAGGCAGTGAACGGCGCAGGCGAGCGGCTCGGCGAGCGCGGCGGTGGCCGGTTCCAGGTCGGACGGCCGGCGATGGACGCCGTGCCGGGCGAACGCCGCCGGGATCAGCAGGTAGTCGGCGAAGGCGCCGTTCAGGTAGGCGAGTTCGCGGCACAGGTTCTCGCGCCGGTGGCGGCACGGCCGGCACTCGCCGCAGGGGGCGCTGTTGGCGACGACGATCGCGTCGCCCTCGGCGCGTTCCGCGCCGGCGCCGGCGCGGACGACGGTCCCCGTGACCTCGTGGCCGAAAGGCGCCGGGAGCGAGAGCATCGCGGGATGACCGCCGCGGCGCAGCACCTTGACGTCCGTGCCGCAGACGGTGGCGGCGTCGACGCGGATCAGGAGTTCGCCCGGCCCGGGCACCGGCATCGGCAGCGTCCTGAGTTCCAGGCTGCCGGGGCCGGTCAGGAACGCCTGGGTCTGGTGCCTTGGAATCACGAATGCGCTTCGTCCGCCGGAGGCGGGCCGCCGCGGCCGAGCGGCACTGTGTCGCCGGGCCGTCGTCGAGCCGGCCGCGGCCGCCGGATCACGGGTGCAACAGTACCTTGAGCGCTTCGCGCCGCCGGCAGAGATCGACGGCTTCGGCGGCCCGGGCCAGCGGCAGGCGGTGGGTGATCAGCGGCGTCGGATCGAGGGCACCCCGGCTCAGCAGATCGAGCACGCGGGCCTGCTCCGCGGGGGTGCCGGAGTAGGCGCCGATGACCTGCCGCTCGGATTTGAACACCGCGTTGATGTCGAAGCTGACGCGGGCGTCGCCGGGAGCGTGAGCGAAGAGCACGATCCGTCCGCCCGGCCGGGTCGCTTCGAGGGCCAGGTCGAAGGCGGCCTGGCCGCCGGCGGTGTCGAACACGGCGTCGGCGCCTCCCCGCGGTCGACCGCGCGTCGCCACGGCGGCGAGGCGATCGGGCGGGACGGCCTCGTCGGCGCCGAGATCCAACGCGGTCGCTCGCCGGCCGGGGTCCGGCTCGGCGACGAGGATCCGGGCGCCGGGAAACTCGGCCCGCAGCACCAGCAGGTGGAGCAGGCCCATCGACCCGGCGCCGACCACCGCGACCTCGGGCGCCGCGCCCGCGAGTCCGGCCCGGTCGGCCCGGAGCGGGTCGGAAGACCCGCGCACCCAGTGGGCCTCGCGCGCCGCGTCGGCGAGCCCGGCCCGGTCGATCCCTCGCAGTACGCACGCCGCGGGCTCGACGAACGCTGCCGCCTCGTCGGCCAGTTCCGCCGGGATCTTCCGCACCGTGCGTTCGACCGCCCGCGCCCGCAGGCGGATCCGTTCGCTGAAGCCGCCTGGATCCAGCAGGTTCTCGCCGAAGCGGGGGCACATCGTCTCGGCGCCGGCCCGGCACAGCCGGCAGTCGCCGCAGGGGGCGTGGTGCGGCGCCACGACCCGGTCGCCGGGCCTTAGACGGGCGGCGCGGCTCTCGATCACCCTGCCGACGACCTCGTGCCCCAGCACCTCGCCGGTCGCCCGCCCGGCGTCGGCCAGCTTGAAGAGGTCCGTTCCGCACAGGCCGCAACAGACCAGTTCGATCAAGGCCTCGCCGGCGTCGATCGCCGGCGCCGGCGCCTCGGCCAATTCCAGGTTGCCGTCGGTGGTGGTGCGCGCGACCTTCATCCGTCCAGTCGCCGACGACTCCGTCGACGACCCGATCACCCTGATCCCCTTCGCAGGGATCATGTCATTCCGGCGGGCGGCCGTTCGAGCGATCCGCGGCTCGCGGCGCCGGCCGCCGCTTTGACTCGGAGGGCGGACTCGTGTACGTTGCGCCTTCCGCCGGGTTCCAGCAGTCCCCTGGTCGCGATGAAGACAGACGGCGCTCGATCGCCGCGCCAGGGTCGACGCAGCGGTGGACATCGGTCCTCCCCCGCTCTCTCGCCCGCGCCCCATCGCTCATCTCCATCTCCCAGTCAGAGGAGTCGTTCCCTTATGCCCAGGAAGTCTCACGCAGCCGGCCGGCGCTCGTCCGGTCGACGTTCGTCCGGCCGAAGGCCCGCCGGCCGCGGCCGGTTCGGCCGCACGCCCCAAAGTCACGATGCCGTATGCACCGAATGCGACAGCCCGACAACCGTTCCCTTCCGGCCCGCCCCCGGCAGGCCCGTGTACTGCCGCTCCTGTTTCACCGACCGTCGTGACGGCGCCGCCGGCCCGGCGAAGGCCGCTCCGCCGAAGGCCGCTCCGGCCAGCCGGGCGGCGAACGGCAGCCATCGTCGGGCGGAACGTGCCGGCAGTCGTGGACGAGACCCGCACTCCGGCGCCGTCTTCGGCGGCATCGAGCTCACGCGCGCGACCAGGGCGGCGATCGGCCGCATGGCCATCTCCGAGCCGACGCCGATTCAGGAGCAGGCGATCCCCGCTCTGCTGGCGGGGCGGGACCTGGTCGGGAAGGCCCAGACCGGATCCGGAAAGACGCTGGCCTTTGCCGTGCCCATCGCTGAAGTCTGCGATCCGTCGATCCGGCGGGTTCAGGCGCTGGTGCTGGCGCCGACCCGGGAGTTGGCGCTCCAGGTGGCCGGCGTCATCTTCCGTCTGGCTTCGCCGCGGGGCGTGTCCGTGACGCAGGTCGTCGGCGGCCGGCCGATCAGGCGCGAGCAGGCGGCGTTGAGGCGAGGCGTCGATGTCGTCGTCGGCACGCCGGGCCGGACGCTGGACCACCTGCGGCAGGGCTCCCTGGATCTGGGCGCCGTGCGCTTCCTCGTCCTGGACGAGGCGGACGAGATGCTGGACCAGGGCTTCGCCCGCGACGTCGAGGCGATTCTCGGCCGCACGCCCGATTCGCGACAGACGGCCCTGTTCTCGGCCACCATGCCCAACTGGGTGGCGAACACGGCGAAGAAGTACCTGCGCAACCCGGTGAAGGTCGAGATCGACGCCGGACTCCAGGAGCCGACGGTGGAGCATCTGGTCTATTCGATCCAGCGGGACGACAAGATGAAGGCGCTCCGGACGCTGCTGGACGATCGCGGCGGCGACCCGATCCTCGTCTTCGGCCGAACGAAGCACGGGGTCAGGAAGCTGGCGAAGAAGCTCGATGCGCTGGGCTATCCGGTGGGAGCGCTGCAGGGCAACCTCAGCCAGGGCGCCCGCGAGCGGGTGATGCGGGGCTTCCGTTCCGGCGCCGCGCCGATTCTGGTGGCGACGAACGTGGCTGCCCGAGGCCTCGACGTTCAGGGCATCGGTCAGGTCATCAACTACGACCTGCCGGACTCCCAGCGGCTGTTCACGCACCGGGTCGGACGGACGGGCCGCATGGGGCGTTCCGGGGAGGCCGTGACGTTCATCACGCCGGACGAAGAGCGGAAGTGGCGCGAGATCGAGCGGGGGCTGGGACGCCGGTTCCGCCGCCGGCCGTGGCGCGCAACGGCGTAGAGGCCGGGTCCCGTTTCTCAGTCGCCGGCGGGTTCGCTCGGCCGGGGTTGTCGCGAGGGCGCTTCCCGGATGTGAACGTCGTGCTGAGTGAAGGGAATCTCGATCCCGGCGGCGGCGAAGGCCTTGTGCGTTGCCTTGACCAGTTCGTGGGTCACGATGCCGCGGAACACCGGCTCCTCTACCCAGCACAACAACTCGTAGTCGATCGAGGACGGGCCAAACGTCCGGAACCGCACGCGGGGCGAAGGCTGCTCGCACACCTTCTCGTTCTCGGCCGCCACCCGAAGCTGGACGGCTTCGACCTGATCGGCGTCGCTGGCGTAGGCGACGCCGACGCGGACCCGGATCCGGTACTTGACGTGGGGGCCGCCGCTCTCGTTGTTGATCTTGGCGTTGCCCATCACCGCGTTGGGGATCGTGACCTCGATGTCGTCGCGGGTGAGCAGCCGGGTGCTGCGGATGCCGATCTCGGTGACCATGCCGCGTTCGCCGGAATCGAGCGTGATGAAGTCGCCGATCTTGTACGGCCCGTCCGCGAAGATGAAGATGCCGGCAAAGAGGTTGGCCAGGGTGTCGCGGGCGGCGAAACCGATCGCCAGTCCGGCTATGCCGCCGGCCGCCAGCAGGCCGGAGACGTCGTAGCCCCAGATCTTGATCGCCAGGTAGGCGCCCAGGATGACGATCGCGACCTTGGCCAGGTTCTCGAACAGCGGCTCGGTGTGCTTGGAGACGAGACCGCCCCTCTGCCGTTGACGCGACACCGCTCGCAGCAGGACGGTCGAGGCGCGCAGCCCGGCCACGGCCCAGAACAGCAGCGCCACGGTCTGTATGGCGTTGCCGACCATCCTCTCCGTTGCGTCGACGATGGGCATCCTCGCGATGCCGATGCGGATGCCGATGAGGAACACCGACACGAAGAGAGGCCAGTGCGCCGCCTCGAGCAGCCGGTCGTCGACTTCCGTCTCGGTGCGGGCGAACGCGCGCGCCACGATTCTCTTGAGGAACAGCCAGACCAGCCAGGCGACGAGCGCGGAGACAAGCGCCACCGCGGCCAGTTGGAGCCATGGGCTCTCGGCGTAGAGCGGCAGGACGTCCGCGAGGCGTTCTTCGAGGCCGGTCAGTCTGCTGGCGTTTTCTTCTTCCATGAGCGCGGGGTCGGCGGGCGGGTTCGTCCCGATTGCTACGATAGCCCACGCCCGCGACGGGCCCGGGGGTGCCGCGAATGAACTGGCTGGTTGTCGGATTGCTGATGTGCGCGGCCTCCGTGGCCGCGGGCGCCTTCGGCGCCCACGGATTGCGGTCCGCACTCGACGCGGAACACCTGGCGCTGTGGGAGACGGCGGCGCGCTACCTGATGTACGGCGGAGTCGTGGTGGCTCTCCTGGGACTGGCCGGGCGTGCCTCGAACGCCGACCCGAGGCTCGCCGGCTGGCTGCTGTTCGCAGGGTCCCTGATCTTCTCCGGGACGGTGGCGGCAATTGCCGTTGGCGGCCCGCGCTGGCTGGGCGCGATCACGCCGGTGGGCGGGACCCTCCTGATCGCCGGCATCCTCGTGTTCACCTGGAAGATGCTGGAGCGTCCGGGGCCGCCGGCAGGCTTCTAGAACCCCCGCCGCGCGCGGTCTATGCTGCGGCCTCCGCTGCGCCGCTGCAGCCCCCGAACTTTCAGGAGATAGCGAGAATGCCGAACGGCGCCTTGAACGTACCCGCCCCCCGCAACGAACCCGTCCTCGACTACGCGCCCGGTTCCGCCGAGCGCGCGGCTCTGGAAGCGCGCCTGAAGCAGATGCTCGGCGACCGGGTCGAGATCCCGGTCCTCGCCGGCGGCCGCGAGATTCGCACCGGCCGGACGCAGGACGTCGTCTGTCCTCACGACCACGGTCATTCCCTCGGCATCTGCCATCGGGCCGGCGCCCCCGAAGTCGAGGAGGCCGTGGCCGCCTCCCAGGAGGCCTGGCCGGAGTGGGCCGCGACGCCGTTCGAGGAGCGGGCGGCGATCTTCCTCCGCGCCGCCGAACTCCTCGCCGGCCCCTGGCGGCAGACGGTGAACGCGGCCACGATGCTGAACCAGTCGAAGACCTGCTACCAGGCCGAGATCGACTCCGCCTGCGAGTTGATCGACTTCCTGCGCTTCAACGTCGCGTTCGCGGAGGAGCTCTACGCCCAGCAGCCGATCTCGTCGCCCGGCATCTGGAACTACGTCGAGTACCGGCCGCTCGAGGGTTTCGTGTTCGCGGTCACGCCGTTCAACTTCACCGCGATCGCCGGCAACCTGCCGACCTCGGCGGCGATCATGGGCAACACGGTGCTGTGGAAGCCGGCGTCGACGGCGCTGCTCTCCGGCTACTACGTGATGAAGCTGCTCGAGGAGGCGGGGCTGCCGCCGGGGGTGATCAACTTCGTGCCCGGCCCCGGGGCCACGGTCGGCGATCCGGTCCTCGCCAGCCGCCACCTGGCGGGAATTCACTTCACCGGATCGACGCCGGTGTTCCAGCGGATGTGGCGCACGATCGGCGAGCGGATCCAGGACTACGACACCTATCCGCGCATCGTCGGCGAAACCGGCGGCAAGGACTTCGTCTTCGCCCATCCGTCGGCGGATCCGGCGGCGCTGACCACGGGGCTCATCCGCGGCGCCTTCGAGTACCAGGGGCAGAAGTGCTCCGCGGCGTCCAGGGCCTACGTACCCGTCTCGCTGTGGGGCGAAGTGCGGGAGCGGCTCGCCGCCGAGCTCGCGACGGTGTCCATGGGCTCGCCGGTCGACTTCTCGAACTTCATGGCCGCGGTCATCGACCGGTCGTCCTTCGACAACATCTCGGACTATCTGACTGACGCGGAAGCCGGCGGGACGGCCTACGAGATCGTCTCCGGCGGCGGCCGGGACGACTCCGTCGGCTACTTCGTCGAACCGACCGTTGTCCGCAGCGAGGATCCGCGGTCCCGCCTGATGAGCGAGGAGATCTTCGGCCCGGTGCTGACGGTCTTCGTGTACGAGGACGGCGCGCTCGACCATGCGCTCGAACTCTGCGACACGACGAGCCCGTACGCGCTGACGGGCGCGGTGTTCGCCAACGACCGGGCGGCCGTCGCCAGCATCGGCGCCCGCCTGCGCAACGCCGCCGGCAACTTCTACGTCAACGACAAGCCGACCGGCGCCGTCGTCGGCCAGCAGCCCTTCGGCGGCGCCCGCGCCTCCGGCACCAACGACAAGGCCGGCTCCATGGCGAATCTGCTGCGCTGGACCTCCCAGCGCGCGGTGAAGGAGAACTTCAACCCGCCGACGGACTACCGCTACCCGCACATGGGCTGAACGGCTGGCGCGGCGTGATCGTCGATTGTGCGGACAAGCGCACCAGGGCGTTCTACAACGGCCGCCGGATCGCAGCGTTCTCGGGCTTCGCCCGGACGGCCTCGCGAAAGCTCGACCAGCTCGATGCGGCCACGAGCCTGGGCGACTTGGCCAGGCCGGGCAACCGCCTGAAGGCACTCAAGGGGCGCCGCAAGGGACAGTGGAGTATTCGCATCAACGACCAATGGCGGATCTGCTTCATGTGGCCCGCCGGAAGCCCCGGCCCCACGGACGTCGAGATCGTGGACTACCATTGAGACGGAGGCACAAGATGCGCGAACCCATTCATCCCGGCGAGACGCTGCGCGAGGATCTCGACGCGCTCGGCATGAGCGCGGCGGAACTGGCACGGCGGATCGATGTGCCGGTGAGCCGGATCACAGGAATTCTCAACGGTCGACGAGCCGTTACGGGCGACACGGCTCTTCGGCTCGGACGTTTCTTCGGCACCTCGGGGGAGTTCTGGCTCAACCTGCAGAAGCTCTACGAGCTGCGGCTTGCGGAACGGGAAAGCGGGTCGGCGATCTCTCGGCTTCCGACCCTGGATGCAGGCGGGGGCTTGCAAGCGGGGGGATGAGCGCCTCCGGTTGACGGGACGTGCCTTGCTCCTTCTCGATGGCGGTAGCCGGAACTTTGTTGATCGACTGCACTACCCTCCAACGGCGGACAACAGACCGGAGTTGAACATGCCCCGAATCCTGACGGTTGCAGCGCTGTTTGTCGTTGCCCTGGTCGCCGGCCGAACGACGCCGGCAGTCGCCCACGACGGTCCGCACGAAATGGCGGACCACTGCGTAACCTGGAGCGTGACGACGTTGGTTCAGCCGAGCTACCTGGCTCCCGACAAGGCCGAGGTGGAGGTCGAGGTCACGAACTTCTGCACCTACCCGGTTGCCGCGAGCTTCTGTTTCCGAACTCGGGACGGGTTCAACCGGGACGACATCGCTTGCCGGCGCTCCGCCTTGGATTCGAGTTCAGATGGTGGGTTCCTGGCCCCTGGCCAGACGTGGACCGAACCGCACTTCCAGCGCCGCCGACCGCCGCGGGTGGACCTGCAACGGGGTACGGCGGTGTACTGGTGGCAATCCGCCTGCCGCGTGTCCGAGGATGACCACTGGACCGACCTTGATGCCTTTTGCATCCTGGAAACGAACGAAGGATTTACCCCGGACGGAACCCACAAACCGGCAACGCTCGTTTTTCGGGGTAAGGCCGACCACCGTGAACAGATCCCTCCGACAACGACGAAACGAATCCCGCCCCTTCGCTAGCCCCACCAGTAGAACAGCCTCGCCACCGGCCCGCGCCCCGCTAGTTCGGATTCGGTATAAGCCGTCGCCGTGCGGGGATCGGGCCACCGGTCCGTCTGCATGAGTTTCGCCGTTGACCCGGCAGTTCGGAGAACTCAGGAAGCAGCCAGAGCCGAGCCGAAGGAGCGCAGGGTGCCGCAGGTCCTGGAGCGTTCGGTCCACCGTCGCGGCTTCCGCGACCCGCACCGGAGCGCCGCCAGCTAACCGCGGCCAGGAGCTGCCGACTTCATCGGTTCGTGAGCGGAGTTACCGCAGCCGGTTCACCGCCGCCATCATCGACTCGACGTCGGTGTACTTCTCGCGGACCTTGCTCTGCGCCTCTCCGAGCCGAACCTCGTCCTCGTCGAGCCGGTTCCAGTCGTCGAAGCTCACGAAGTCGACGCCGCGGTCGCGCAGCAGTTCGACGATCCTCTCCGGGGCCCTGGCGGGGTCGGCCGGGGCCGTCACGCCGTCGATGTCCTCGATCATCTTCTTGACGGTGGCGGTCGAGTCGGGGCTGTTCGTGCCGATCAGTCCGGTCGGGCCTCGCTTGGCCCAGCCGACGACGTACTGGCCCGGCACGATCTCGCCGTCCGGCTCGGTCTGCAGGCGGCCTTCGTCGTTGGGCAGGACGCCCCAGCGCTCGTGGAACGGGACGCCCGGCAGCGGGACGCCGCGATAGCCGACGGCCTTGAACACCAGGTCGACGTCCAGGGTCTCCGTTTCGCCGGTGCCTCGCGGCCGGGGCGTGCCGTCGTCGGCGGCGTAGAGCTCGTTCTTCTCGATCACGACCCGGCTCACCCGGCCGTCGTCGCCCGCCTGGAGGTCGATGGGCGAAACGAGGAAGCGGCAGGTGACGAGACGGTCGTCGTCGCCGGCCGTGGCGCCGGCGATCTCGCTCAGATAGGTCACGTTGCGGCGCGCGCTGGGCGCGGCGCTCTCCTCGAGCCAGGTGCTGCTGATCTCGTCGAGGTCCATCTCCGCTTCGGACACCAGCAGGCTGACACCTTCGAGCGATCCGATCTCCTTGATTTCCTGGGGTGAGAACGCCGCCTGCGCCGGTCCCCGGCGGCCTAGCAGGACGACCTCCTCGACCCTGCTCTCCCGGAGCACGTCGAGCGATTCGGCGGTGATGTCGGTGGGAGCGAGCTCGTCCGGGCTGCGCGCGAGCACGCGGGTCACGTCCATCGCCACGTTGCCGTTGCCGACGACGGCGACGCGCCGCGCCGAGGCCAGGTCGAAGCTGCGATCCTGGAAGTCGGGATGGCCGTTGTACCAGCCGACGAACTCGGTCGCCGAGTGGACGCCGGGAAGTTCCTCGCCCGGGATCCCCATCTTCCGGTCCGACTCGTTGCCCGTCGCGTAGACGATGTGGTCGTAATGCCTGAGAAGGTCCTCGACCGAGACATCGCGGCCGAGTTCGACGTTGCCGAAGAAGCGGAAGCGGTCATGCTGTGCGGTGCGGTTGTAGACCCGGATGACGTTCTTGATCTTCTGATGATCGGGCGCGACACCTCCGCGTACCAAGCCGAAGGGCGTGGGCAGGCGATCGAACAGATCGACATCGGCCTCGAGACCGTCCGCCTTGAACAGCGCGGCTATCGCGTAGAAGCCGCTGGGACCGGAGCCGATCACGGCAACCCGCAGCGGTCGTTCACTGCTGCCGAGAGGCCAGCTTCCTGAGGTCTCGTGCACTTGTTCCTCGCCTCCGCGCCCGGCAGACGCGGTCTTCGTTCCGGTGTCGGGTAAGGTCGATCAGTCGGGAATCATAGCGTCGCGCCAGCCGGCGCCGCTCCGGCGCATGGCAAGGCTGGCCGGCGGCATTTGTCAACGCGGCTAAGTGTTGACATGATTAGACATACGCCGCTCCGGCCCGCTCGGTCAGGCGGACCGCGGTGGGAAACTCTGGGGGAGAATGCCATGTCTCATTGCCGTTGGCTCGCTGAAAACGCCGCCGTCCGCACTTCGGCGCGGTCGGCCTTCGTCCTGTTCCTCCTCGCTGGCCTGATCCTGGCCGGTCCGGCCGCCGCCCAGCTCTGCGAAGGCGCGACGTCGATCACCCGCCTCGGCGGCGCCAACCGCTTCTCGTCGCCGGTGGAGGACCGGGAGTCCCTGCAGGCGCTCTTCGCGGACCAGCGTGAGGACATCCTGGCGCTGCTGGGCGAAGCTGGCTTCTCCGGCGATCCGGACGACCTCTTCGCCGCCGTCGCCGGCTGGCAGGGAGTCGCGTCGACCGCCTTCGAGCCCGGGCAGCGGATTCCGTGGATGTTCTTCCGCGAGGGCGGCGATCCCACGGTGGGCACGAACATGTGCTGGGCGGGCGACGAGGCCTTCGAGGCCTGGGAGGTCCGCTTCGAGTCGAACGGGCGCTGGTTCTCGATGATCGTTCCCGAGTCGTGCGGCAACCTGGCGCTGCTGGCGGAGCAGTCGATGCCGAAGGTGACGCTCGATCTCGACATCGGTGGCCTCTCCTGCACGGACAGGACGTTCGGCTTCCAGAGTTCATGCAGCGACGGCGCCGCCTCGGTGACGGTCGCCATGCCGGACGGCAGCACGCGCGCCGCGGAGATCGGGAGCGCGTCCTTCCCGTTCACCGCCGAGGGCGACTACACGGTCACCGCCGCGTGCAGCGCGACGTCGGCGCGCGGCGACTCGCTGGAGGACTCGGCGAGCCGGACGATCGCGGTCGGCTGCCCGAGCTGCAGCGCAAGCGTCTCGCCCGCCGAGGTCGACCTGGGCGAGTCGTCCACGTTGACGGTCGTGCCGAACGCCGGCCACGGCGCGGAGGTGTCGCGGGTCCTGCTCGACGGGCGGCCGCTCGCGTCTCCGTACACACGGGAGATGACCCACGACGGGGCGGACGCCTTCACCCACACCGTGACCGTCGAGACGAACACGGGCCAGAGCGCCCAGTGTTCGGCCGGCATGAAGGTCGCGCCGACGGTGACGCTGTCGATCGAGCCGGACCGGGTGCTGACCGGGCAGACGGCGGTCGTCACCGTGGCGCCGGAGAACGGCGACGGAGCGCCGGTGACGGTCGCGCTGGACGGCCAGCCGCTGGCCGAGCCCTACGAGCGCGAGGTCGCTCACGCGGCGGACGGCGAGTTCACCCACACCGCGACGGTGGAGAACGCCGGCGGCCGCAACGAGGCTTCGGCGACGATGAAGGTCGACCGGCGCTGGACCCTGTTGCCGACGCTCAGCGCGCTGAGCGGAGACGACGTGCATATCTCGGTGCTCGGCCCGGACACGAGGGACCGGCTCAAGGCCTGCGTGGACGGCGTCGGCGTCGGGCTCGCCGCCGAGTACCGCCTGAGCTACCCCGTGGGGTTCATGTTCGGCGCGAACACGATCAACTGCGAGGTCGACTGGTGGCTGCACCCGGGCGGCCGGACCGGCTACGACAGCGCCGACGTGGAGATGAAGAAGTTCTTCCTCGGGCTGAACGTGCACCTGACGCGGCCCGGCAGCCGGGTGGACTGGTGGATCGGACCGCTCGTCGCCCAGCTCGACTACAGCGCTCCTTCCCTCGTGCCTGAGGGAATGGACGGCGCGTCGGTCGACGCCGTCTACCGGCCCGAGTGGTCCGGCGAGACAGTTCTCGGCGCGAACATGGGCATCAAGATTCCGTTCAGGACGGACTGTCCGGTCGGCCTGTACTTCGGCGCCTTCTGGTTCGACTCGTCGATGAAGGCGAAGAGCACGGAGATCCGCGGAGAGGACGGGGCGATGGCGCCCGCCTTCGAGCTGCGCAAGACGCCGGTCTACGTGAACGCAGGAATCTCGATCGAGTTCTGATCGTCTCGGGCATGGAGGCCGGGGCGCTTGGCGCGCCCCGCCTCGTCGTGCCGCGGGAGTCGGACTACGGGGGATAGGCTCCGTGGTCGAGAGACGAAAGAACCGACCGGGGAACCCGCCGTGAACCCGACGGAACTCGAAGAACGCTACGGCGCGCGGAACTACGCGCCGCTCGACATCGTGATCGACCGCGCCGAAGGCGTGTGGGTCTGGGACATCGAGGACCGCCGCTACCTCGACTGCCTGGCGGCGTACTCCGCGGTCAATCAGGGGCACTGCCATCCGCGGATCGTGGAGGCCCTGGTCCGGCAGAGCCGGAAGGTGGCGGTCACCTCGCGGGCCTTCCGCAACGCCGAACTCGGGGCCTTCTTCCGCGACGTCTGCGAACTGACCGGCTTCGAGCGGGCGCTGCCGATGAACACCGGCGCCGAGGCGGTCGAGACGGCGATCAAGCTGGCCCGCAAGTGGGCCTACACGCGCAAGGGAGTGGCGCCTGGAAGGGCGGAGATTCTCGCCTTCGCCAACAACTTCCACGGCCGCACGACGACGATCGTCGGTTTCTCCAGCGAGCCGCAATACCGCGAGGGCTTCGGCCCCTTCGCGCCCGGCTTCGAGCTGCTGCCGTTCGGCGACGCCTCGGCTGCTCGGGCCGCGGTGGGCCCGGATACCGCCGCGGTCCTGGTCGAGCCGATCCAGGGCGAGGGCGGGATCGTCGTGCCGCCGGACGGCTTCCTCGCCGAACTGCGCGAGGTCTGCAGCGAGCGGAACGCGCTGCTGATCGTCGACGAGATCCAGTCCGGCCTGGGGCGGACGGGGCGGATGTTCGCGCACGAGCACGACGGCGTCCGGCCGGACGTCATGCTGCTCGGCAAGGCGCTCTCCGGCGGTCTGTATCCTGTGTCGGTGGTGGTGGCGGACGCGGAGATCATGGACGTGTTCCAGCCTGGCGATCACGGTTCCACCTACGGCGGCAACCCCGTCGGCGCCGCGGTGGCGAGGGCGGCGCTCGAGGTGCTGCGGGAGGAAGGGCTGGTGGAGAACTCGGCCCGCCTCGGCGAGTACGCCCTGCGCCGCTTGCAGAGCGTCCGCTCGCCGCTGGTGCGGGAGGTCCGCGGCCGCGGGCTGTGGATCGGGATCGAGCTTCTTGAATCCGCCGGCGGCGCCCGTCCGTATTGCGAGAGGCTCGCCGAGCGAGGGTTGCTTTGCAAGGAGACGCACGACCACGTGATCCGCTTCGCTCCGCCGCTCACGATCGGACGCGACGAACTCGACTGGGCGCTGGACCGGATCGAGGAGGTTCTGACGGCGTGACGGACGAGGCCCCCGGCCGCTCAACTGGAGCGCTTCGCCGGTCATCTCGGCCGCCGAGCGAAGCCGCCGGTGATCCGGCTGGGACCGCGACGCCAAGAGCGGTTGGCGCGGAAGACAGGGTGCGGGCGATGCGGCGTCCCGATCCCAGACTGCTTCGCTACTACGTTCTCTTCTCGCTGATCACCGGACCCGCGTTCCCCGTCGTCTTCACCGTCCTGTTCCTGCGCTACCGCACCCTGCGCTACCGCTTCGACGACGAAGGGGTGACGATGAGCTGGGGCGCCCTGTTCAAGCGCGAGATCAGCCTGACCTACAGCCGCATCCAGGACATCCACCTGCGGAGCAACGCGGTCGAGCGCTGGCTGGGCCTGTCGCGCCTGCTGGTACAGACGGCGAGCGGTTCGGCGAAGGCCGAGATGAAGATCGAGGGCCTGCTGGAACTGTCCGCCGTGCGCAACTTCATGTACAGCCGGATGCGCGGCGCGGGGACCGGCGGGCCGGCGCCCGGCCGGGCGGTCGAGCGGGCAGCCGTGCCGGCGCCGGGCGGTGGCTCGGCCGCTTTGGCCTCCGTCCTGCGCGAGATCGCGGGCGAGGTCGCGGCGATTCGCGCAGCCGTCGAACGGCGGGACGAGGCATGACGGACAAACAGCGCGGCGGGCAGGACAAGCCATGACGGGCGTGCGGCGCGGCGGGCGGGACAAGCCATGACGGGCGCGCGGCACGGCGGGCGGGACGAGCCATGACGGACGCGCGGCACGGCGGGCGGCACGAAGGCGAGGGATCGGCGCCGTCCGGTCTGAAGCGGCTGCTGCTGCACCTCTTCCAGGTCGACGAGCGGCCCGAGCCGCCGCCCGGGTCGCCGGAGTCGCTTCGGGTGTTCCGGGCGTCTCCCAGGTACCTCCGGTACAAGCTCCTCGGATGGGGGTTGGGCCAGGCGGGCGCGCTGTTCGGCCTGGTCGTGTCGACGCTCGGCTTCCTGCCGATCGCGTTCTGGGCGCCGCGCGAGGGCTTCGAGTTCCTGGAGTTCGGGCCGTGGACCGACTTCACGAGGGCGTTGGGGCCGCTCCTGTTCGTCCTGTTCTTCGTCCAGTTGGTGGCGTCTCTCGCCGTGCTGCGCCTGGGCTACGAGATGCGCTGGTACCTGGTGAGCGACCGGGCGCTGCGCATCCGCCACGGCATCTTCAGCCTTCGCGAGCAGACGGTGACCGTCGTGAACATCCAGAACATGGCGGTGAAGCGGGGTCCGCTGCAGCGCCTCTTCGGCATCGCGGACCTGGAGATCCGGACCGCCAGCGGCGGCGGTTCGGACGACGACGAGGACAGCCTCAGCCGCGGCCTGCTGGAAGGGCTCGACAACGCGGAAGAGGTGCGCGACCTGCTGCTGGCGTCGCTGCGCCGGAGCCGGGACGCGGGTCTCGGCGATCCGGACGACGCCGCGGCGGCGCCGGAACCCGGGCATCCGCCGGCCGAGGACGCAGCGCCTTCCGCCGACGGCCCCGCGCCTGCCGGCGATGGCGCGCCGCCAGCCGGTGAGGACGGGCCGCCAGCCGGGACGGTGGACGACCCGGCACTCGCCGCGGCCCGCGACCTGCTCGCCGAGTGCCGGGCTCTGCGGCGAACGGTGGCCGCGCCCGGTGCCTAGCCTCGCATGCCGGAACTCCCCGACGTCGAGGTCTACCGCGAAGCGATCGAGCAACGGGTCGCCGGCCGGGAACTCGTTCGCGTCCGCCTGCGGAGCCCCTTCCTGCTGCGCTCCGTGCAGCCGCGGCTGTCCGAGGCGGAGGGGCGGACGGTGACCGGTGTGCGCCGGCTCGGCAAGCGGGTCGTCCTGGCCCTGGAGGGGGAGCTGTTCCTCGCCGTCCACCTGATGATCGCGGGCCGGTTCCGCTGGGGCGGGCCGTCGGCGAAGGTGCCGGGCCGCGTGGGGCTGGCCGCCTTCGACTTCGGCCACGGCGCCCTGCTGCTGACGGAAGCCGGGAGCAAGCGGCGGGCGGCGATGCACCTGGTCGCCGGCGAAGGCGGTCTGGCGGCGTTGGACCGGGGCGGGCTCGAGGTACTCGAATGCGGCCCGGAGGCGTTCGCGGCGCGGCTTCGAGCGGAGAACCACACGCTGAAGCGGGCGCTCATCGATCCCCGGCTGTTCAGCGGCATCGGCAACGCCTACTCGGACGAGATCCTGCACCGGGCGCGGCTGTCGCCGATGCGCTGGACCAGCCGGCTCGCCGACGAGCAGGTCGATGGCCTGTACGAGGCGTCGGTTGCCGTCCTGACGGAGTGGACGGACCGTCTCCGGGCGCAGGCCGGCGGCCGGTTCCCCGCGAAGGTCACCGCCTTTCACAACGAGATGGCGGTCCATGGCCGCTACCGGAAGCCGTGCCCGCGTTGCGACGCGCCGGTCCAGCGAATCGTCTACGCCGAGAACGAGTGCAACTACTGCGCCCGCTGCCAGACCGGCGGCCGCCTGCTCGCCGACCGCGCACTCTCGCGCCTGCTGAAGAAGGACTGGCCGCGGACCGTCGAAGAACTGGAGGAGCGTCTCGGCGCGGGCGCCGCGGCGGCTACCGGCTGATGGGCGCGTCCGCTGAGCAGTTGGATCACCCCGGCGCGACGTCGCGGCCGCAGCGTGGCGCCCGCCGGCGGACGATGGGCGCGCGCCCGGACCTGTCGGGCCTGACCGACTGCCACGCCCACCTGTGCGACGGCTCGTTCGCGGGCGACCTGGGCGAGGTGCTCGCGCGGGCCGGCGATGCCGGCGTCGAGACGGTGGTCGCCGTCGGCGAGACGCGGGAGGACGCGGAGCGGAACCTGGAGCTCGCGGAGGCATTCCCGGGCGTCGTGCGGCCAGCCGCCGGCCTCTACCCGACCCATCTCGATCCCGTGGAAGCGGAGCGGGTCGCCGACCTGATCCGCCGCGAGCGCCCTCGCTTGGCCGCCATCGGGGAGGTCGGCCTCGACCGCTGGAAGGTGCGCGAGGAGCGCGACCTCGCGGTCCAGCGGGAGATCTTCGCGCTGTTCATCGACCTCTCCGTCGAACTCGACCTGCCGCTCAACGTCCACTCCCGCTCCGCCGGCCACTACGCGATCGACCTCCTGCGGGAGCGGGGAGCGAAGCGGGTGCAGCTTCACGCCTTCGACGGCCGCGCGGCCCGGGCCGAACCGGCGGTCGAGGCGGGCTACTTCTTCTCCGTGCCGCCGTCCATCGTCCGCTCGCCGCAGAAGCGAAAGCTCGTTCGCCGCCTGCCGCTGTCCTGCCTGCTGCTGGAGACGGACAGCCCCGTGCTGGGGCCGGAGAGGGACGTGCGCAACGAACCGGCGACCGCCATCGTCTCGCTCGGCGCCATCGCCGAGCTCAAGGGTTTGCCGGCGGCGGAAGTGGCCGCCGCGGTGAGCGAGAACACCGCCCGGCTCTACGGGTGAGCGGCGCCGGCCTGACGGCCGGCACGTCTCCTCCGCCGCCTTCGGCGGCAGCGGGTCGGAAGACCCGCGCACCCAGCCTGCGACGGGGTTGCGCACCGGGCCCGACGACGGAGTTGCACACTGGGTGCGCCGGTGCCCTCGCCGGCTGCCGCCGAAGGCGGCCTGAAAGTCGCGCCGGCCGTCAGGCCGGCTCCTCTAGCGAACGGTCGCGATCGAGCCCGGCTCGCCTAGCAGCAGCGCCGGGTCGACCCGTTCGCCCTGCCAGCGGACGCCGAAGTGCAGGTGCGGCCCGGTGGATCGACCCGTCGAGCCCACCGTGCCGATCAGGCGGCCGCGCGAGACGTCGTCGCCCTGCTCGACGAACACCTCGTGCAGGTGGAAGTACATGCTGATCAGGCCGTTGCCGTGGTCGAGGAAGACCGCGTTGCCGGAGAAGAAGAACTCGCCGGCCAGGGCGACGACCGCGTCGTCGACGGCCAGGACGGGCGTGCCTTGGGGGACCGCGTAGTCGGCGCCGGTGTGCGGCGAGCGCGGCTCGCCGTTGATGATCCGCTTGGCGCCGAAACGGCCGCCGGCCTGCATCTTCTCGAGCGGCGCGCCCAGCGGCAACGAGAACCGCGGCTTGCCCTGCCGCCCCCACAGCTTGCCGATCAGGGCGTTCTCGCGCTGCACGCGGGCCAGGTTCTCGGGCGAGAGGTCCACCCGGCTCCGGTCCTTGATCTCGAGTCGCTGCACCGAGTAGGGATACTCGCCGAGACCGATGCTCAGCTTCTCCCGCCGGCCCTCGCGGTCGCGCTCGGCGACGAAGTCGGCCGTCCTCGTCAGGCCGACCGGCACCAGGCAGCCGGACTCGCCGCCAAGCACGCTCGGCGCGAAGGAGCGATCGCCGACGAGGCAGCGCTCGATGCCCTCGCCCTGCCAGTGGACGAGGCTGCCCGGCGCCGCGGTCTGGGCGGGCAGCGGGGCGGCGCCAGCGGCGAGAACGGCGGCGGCGCCGAATGCGGCGGCGAAGCGGGACAGGTTCATGGCCCGATCATAGTCAACCATGCATCTATCGCCCGGGTTCCCCCGCCCACGACTTCCCGCGTCGGCCCGCGGACCGCCGTCGCGGCCGCCGGAGGGCGCCGGCGGCCGGATCCCGGCTCGGCTACTCGCTGCTCCGTCCGGTTCTCTGGCGATAGCGCCTGACGAGCGCCAGGCGCCAGTCTTCTTCCTCGTCCTCGTCGCGGGCTTCGTCACCCCACCGGTCGATTTCGCGCCGGAAGTTCTCCTTCAACTCGCTGGCTTCGTCATCGGGAAGCCAGTTGGTCATCTGAGGGAACACGAAGCGCCAACTGCGGAACTCGGCCGGAGTCCACGGGAACTCGTCGGATTCCCGAAGCAACCGGAGGATGTCGAGGAGCTCGCGGCGGACGCCCTCGGGGTCGGGCCTGGGGATCTTCATCCCGTCGCCGGAGTCGTCGGTGAAGAGAGAGCGTTGAAGGGAGTTGTACGGTCCCAAGGTCCTCATCCTCCTCCGGTCAGTTGACGTCCACTCAGAGCTTGCCCCGCGGCTCGGTCCAGCAGGGGTTCCGCCTCGCGGAACCGATGCAGCAGCTCCTCGATCCTCGCCGCGACGTCCAGGGTTTCCCGCTGCAAGGCGGCGTCGACCCGCTGGCCGTTGCGTGCCCGGAGCCAGCGGTGCAGGACGGGGTAGCCGCTGACGCTGAAGTTCCAGGCGGCTTCCGAGACGCCGGAGAGGACGAGGGAGCGGTCTTCCACCAACGCGACCTGGCCAGCCTGTTCGGCGGCGCCCCGGTCCGCTCTGAAGGTCTGGCTGCGAACGGGCACGGCGAGTGTGGAGGCCGGCTCGCCATCCAGGCGGGCCCAGCGGAAGTCTCTGGCGGGGTCCGAGGCGAAGGTCTCCAGTTCGCGGATTCGTGCCCCGAGCCTGGCGGCATCGAGGAACACGTCCTGGTCGGCGGGAAACGGCACGTGGGGAAACTCGTTCTCCAGATCGTACGCGAAGCGGGCCGTGTAGTCCGTTGCCGAGAGCAGGGCCAGGATGGCGTGGAAGACCTGCTGGGGCTCGAGATCGAGGCCGTAGGCGCGCGACAGGCCGGCGGCGGCGCCGTTCAGCATGGAGCGCTTCGCGCCGTCTTCGCGATGGTCGAAGAGAGGAAAGACCCATCCGCCTCCCTGGCCCCTGAACGCATGCTGATCCGGCGGGAGGCCGTGGCACCAGACTGCGGGACCTGCGCCCGTACCGTCGTTCAGAGCTTGCAGCGCGCAGTTCTCCTCGCCCCATACCGCTTGAAGATCGGGCTTCGGGAAGTCGACGAACTCCCGGCGGTTGTACAGGAACCGCCGGTCGAGTGGCCGGTACGCGGTGCGGCGCGGTGCCGAAGGATCGAAGATCGTCGAGTGCGCCGGGGCCGCCTTGCGGTCGCGCGTCTCCTTGAACTCGTCGCGGGCCTCCGGCGAAAGAGGGCGCTCCAGCCATTTCTCGACTCGTTCCCGGAGCCTCTCCCGCGAAAGGGCGTAGGCGAAATGATCGCGATAGGTGACGATGCCGTTCGAACGGAACGTGAACAGCTCGTCCAGAGAGGGCCAGTCCCGGCCATCGAAGCCGCGAGGGAACAAGGGCGCCATGTCACGACCGCTCGTCTCAGTGAACGTCAGTGTCTCTGGGTCTTCGCAGGCAAGTCGTGCGAGACCGAGTTTGGCCGGCCGGTCGAAGGCATTCTGTCGCCAGACATCGGCGTATTCGACGGTGGCTTCGCGGTCTGCACCCCGATCGCCATGGGCCTCTGCCAGAAGCACGCAGACGCCTACCTCGATGTTGAAGATGTTCTCGTCGCTCGGTATCACCGCGGGACGCGAGGCGCGCTTGTCGCCGCGAAAATCGACGATCCGTATTCGGTCGAACCGGCGGCGGAGCATCCGCCGCAGCCCGCCGAAGGCTGAACCGACCAGGAACCTCCGATTCGTGATGAAGGCAAGAACCCCGCGACCTGACGCGCCGTCGGCCTCGAACAGCCGCCATAGCGCCCACCGGTAGAACGCCACGTAGAGGTCCGGAAACGCGTTCAGCGATCGGCCGAACCCCGCGTCTCTTACTGGCTGTTTCAGGTCGTTCCAGAGACCGTTCATGAAGGGGCCGACCAAGCGCGCGGTTTCGTGGGCCCGAAGACGCTTGTAGGGCGGGTTTCCCATCACGACCAGGATCGGCTTGTCCGTCTTGACCTGGTCCGCTGCTCTGCGCTCTTCGATGAGCGGTGCGCTGAGGAAGGCCATGTTCGGCTGAATGCCGGCTTCGGAGGCGGCCGGCGCCAGCGTGTCGGTCAGAAAGATGGGCAGGCGGTCGCTCTTGCCGCCGCGCCGCGCGATCTCGCGCTGCATCCGGTAGTGGGCGACAGTGTAGGGCCCGACGAGGAGTTCGAAAGCGTGCGCTCTCTGGGCGAAGGCCGCAACTTCGGCGGCGGCCGCGGCCGACCCGTACTCCCGGTCCGCCCTTTCGGCGGCCAGCGACGTGGCGGCGATGAGGAACGTGCCGGTGCCGCAGGCCGGATCGAGGAGATTCACGTTCGGGTCGAGCAGCCCGTTCGTCTTGAGGCGATCCCGGAGCAGCCGCTCCACCTCGGCGACCATCAGGCGGACCACGTCCGGGGGCGTGTAGTAGACGCCGTAGCGCTTCACCGCTTCCGGATCGAAGACTCGGAGGAAGTCCTCGTACAGGTAGAGCAGCGGATCGCGGCGTTCCGTGGGCTGCAGCAATTCGAGGTCCACCGAGTTCACCGCGTCGACCGCGACGTCGAAGGCCGCTCCGAGCACCCGGCGGATCTCCTCCACGGTCAGGGCGCGGAGCGTGCCCCGAAGCAAGGGGAAGCTGCTCTCGGGCAGCAGTTCGTGAGCGTGGGGTCCGACATCCTCTCCGCTGCTGTCGCGAGCCAGGAGCAAGCCGAAGACGAGAGTCTGCGCGAAGGCGTTGGAGAAGAGGGAGTTCTCGTCGGTGGGGTCGTAGCCGCCGGCTTCCGCCCGGGCGAACAGGGTCTGGAGGAAGTCGACCCGGAGATCGGAGACGACGGGGTCCACGGCGCCGCTTCGGCAGTGGTCCGACACCACCTCCCGGACCAGACGCGCCGCGTGAGCGAGGTTCGTCGCCGCCTCCGCCGGAGTCTCGGGGATGGACGGCTCGGCGCTCGCCAGCGTCTGGAGGATTGCGCGGAGTCCTCCGCTGTCGTGATTGCGGACGATCCGGTTCGCCCGGCGGTCGGGCGTCTCCGGATCGAGCGCGGTCGCAGGCACGACGAGCGCCTCGGCTTCCATCTCGTCCCGTCGGTAGAGCTGGATCCGTTCGAAGTTGCAGAGCGCCCAGAGCGGGAGGTTGGAGAATCGGGCGAACTGCTCCCTGTTGTGTCCCGTGAACTTCCTGGGCGCCAGGCGAAGTGTCGGCGCCTTGAGCTCGATGAAGGCTCGTACCGGACTGCCTTCGTGGACGAAGGCCAGATCGGGTCGTCCGATGCCGGGCCGGCGGTACTCGGGAAGAACCCGGGGCGGCTTCGGGGATACCTGGGCCAGGACGGCCTCGACGAGGGTCTGGAACCTCGGCGCCAGGAGCGGTTCGAGGCCGGCGCCGTCGCTTGCCGGCGGGTTCGCCTTCCGGTCTCTCCGTACGGTGCGGGCGAACTCTTGGAGTGCCTGGATGACTTTCTGCACGGTGGATCGCCTGAGGCGATGGGCCGGGCGAGCATAGCGCCCGACGCGGTACGCTTGACCCCTTGGCCGGCGGACGACTTACCGGCCCGAGAGAGGAGCCCCGTGAGCGTGAGAGAGACGTACTTGGCCAGCGACGGGCTGGCGCTGGCCGAGCTGCTGCGGTCGGGGGAACTGGCGCCGGCCGAGGCCGTCGAGTGCGCGGCCGAACTGGCCGCCGAGCTGAACGGCGATCTGAACGCGATCGTCTGTTCCGACTTCGAGCGGGCGGCGGCCGCGGCGCCGGCGGCGGTCGAGGCGGGCGGGCCGTTCGCGGGCGTGCCCTACCTGCTGAAGGACCTCTACGCCAACGCGACGGGCCTGCCGCTGACGAACGGCAGCCGCCTGTTCGCGGACAACGTGCCGGACCACGACTCGGAGATGGTGAGCCGCTACCGGCGGGCGGGGCTCTTGATCGCGGGCCGCACGGCATCGCCCGAGTTCGGGCTGACGACCAGCACCGAGTCGGCGATCTTCGGGCAGACCCGCAACCCCTGGGACCTGGAGCGCATTGCCGGGGGCTCCTCGGGCGGCGCGGCGGCGGCCGTTGCCGCCGGCATCGTGCCGGCCGCGCACGCCAGCGACGGGGGCGGGTCGATTCGCATCCCGGCCTCGTGCTGCGGGCTCTTCGGCCTCAAGCCGAGCCGCGCCCGGGTCTCCCTGGCGCCGGACGCCGGCGAGGGCTGGGCCGGCTTCTCGGGGCAGCACTGCGTGAGCCGGACGGTCCGGGACAGCGCCGCGCTGCTCGACGCGGTTGCCGGTCCGGTCGCGGGAGACCCCTACTGGGCGCCGCAGCCGGCACGGAGTTTCCTTGAGGAAGCCGGGCGCGAACCGGGAACGTTGAGGATCGCGCTGACGGTGGAGGCGTTCAACGGCGCCCCGGTCGACGAGGCTTGCGCCGCGGCGGCCCGTGCCGCGGCCGACCTCTGCGCCCGGCTGGGACACGAAGTGGTCGAGGCGGCGCCGGAGGTTGACGCCCACGCGCTCGGCCTCGCGACCCGCCTGATCGTCGGCGCGAACGTGCGGGCCACGGTCGCCGAGCGCTGCGAAGTTCTCGGCCGCGAGCCCCGGGACGACGAACTGGAGCCGATCACCCGGGCCACCGCGGCCACCGGCGAGCAGAGCGACGCCGCCGCCTACGCGCGGGCGACCCGCACGGTTCAAGCGACCGGCCGCCGGCTCGCCGCGTTCTTCGGCGAGGGCTTCGATGTCCTGCTGTCGCCGACGATGGCGGCGCCGCCGGCAAGGCTCGGCGTGCTGTCGCTCTCGAACCTGGGCGACGACTACCTGCCGGCGCTCCTGCGGACGATCGGTTTCACCCAGTTGATGAACGTGTGCGGCAACCCCGCCGCCTCGGTGCCGCTCGGCTGGGCCGGCCCGGACGGCGGCCTGCCGGTCGGCGTCCAGATCGCGGCACCGGTCGGCGGCGAGGGCGTGCTGCTGCGGCTGGCGGCGCAGCTCGAGCGGGAGAGTCCCTGGATCGACCGGAAGCCGCCCTGCTCGGCCTGGCGGCGCGGCTAGCAACCGGTGAAGAGACCGCGGCGGACACCCCGGCGCCCGGCGCGCTTCGCGGCGCCGGCGCTTCTTGCCGCCCTGGCCTGGCCGGCGGCGGCCGCCGACGCTCCGCCCTGGCAGCGGCTCGAGTTCCGGGCCCAGAAGCTCTTCCTGTCCGCCGACGCGGCGGTGGAGTTCGATCCCGCCGCGGCGCTACCGGCGGACGACCGCTGCGGCGGCGAGCCGCCGATGCCCGGCTCGGCCGCGCGGATCCGGATCGAGTCCGCCATGTTCGGCCGGCGCAGCGAGTCGTCGCTGTGGTTTCAGCCGGAGAGCCTGAAGGCGCATCTCCGCGTCCAGGAGGAGCGGGGAAGCCGGAACCGCTACAAGCTGTACGCGTTCTGCCGCGGCAGCGTGGAGGCGGAGCGGGCGACGCCGAATCCCGGCGAGGCCGATCTGCCCGTGGCGGAATGGACCCACCGCTATCCGCTCCATCATCCGGTTCCGCCCGGACTCGAAGCGCCGCTCTCGGAGCCGTCGGCGTTGCTTCGTCTCGTCGGCCGGCTGGCGGCCCTGCCGGCGGCCGGCGGCGCGGAAGGGCCCTGGACGGTGCCGATGTTCTCGAATCGCCAGGTGCTCGCGGTGCGCATCGAGCGGGATCCGGAGACCGTCGCGGCGCCGCCCGCGTTCACGGTGGACGGCGGCCCGGCGCCGGCGGAGGTGACCCTGGTTCGCTTCGCGATGACCCCCGAAGCGGTCGGGCCGGAGGGAAGCGCCGAGGACTTCGAGTTGCTGGGCCTGGAAGGGGCGATCGAGATCGTCGTGGCGAAGGAACTCCAGGCGCCGGTGTCGATCGGCGGCCGCCTCCCGCCCGCGGGACGGGTCACGGTTCGGCTGCGCCACGTCAAGCTGCGGTAGGGTCCCGCCCGTGGGGTCCGAAGGCGCCGGGAACGTGGATCGGGTTCGCGAGGAGTTCGTGCAGCTCTGGGGGGCGCTGGGCACCTTCTGGGGCGTGCCGCCGACCACGGCGCGGGTCTTCGGCTGGCTGATGGCGCGCAGCGAACCCGCCGACGCCCAGGAGATCATGGCGGGCTTGGAGCTCAGCCGCGGCGCGGTCTCCATGGCCTGCAAGGATCTGCGCGAGTGGAAGCTGATCGCTCCCGAGCGGGTGCCCGGCACCCGCCGGGTCGTCTACCGGCCGGAGACCGACCTGGAGCGCGTGCTCCGGAACGTCGTTCACGTCCGCAAGCGGCGCGAGTGGGACCCGATTCGCGAGAACATGCGGGACTGGATTCCGGCCCTGGAAGCCTCGTCCTCCGCCGGAGAAGCGGCCTCTCCCGAGAACGAGGTGTTTCTGAAGCGCCTGCGGGCCATCGACCAGGTCATGGGACGCGCGGACGCGATCGCGGAGTTCCTGCTCAACGGCGGCACGGTGACGGACTTCGGCCTCAAGGTCCTGCTGGGAGCGGGAGGGGTTGCCGCGCGGCTCGGCAACCTCGCGTTCCGCGAGGCGCAATCGTTCTCGGGCAAGTCCGCGCCGCCGGTGGAACCGGTGGCGGACCTCGACCCGGAGGAGCAGGAGAGTTGACCGTCCCGGCGGATCGCCCGGCCGGGCGGGTCGTGGACGACGAGGTGCTCGGGCGCCTCCGCGACCTCTGCGACGACGGGGGCCTGCACGACCTGGCCGCGACGATCGGCGACTTGGCGGGTTTCGTGCGGGACGACCTCGCCGGGGTCGAGGACGATCTGGCGGCGCTGTCGACCGGCGGCACGCTGGTCGGCGAGGCGGGCGCTTCCCTGGTCCACCTGGGCGGCAAGCGGCTCCGGCCGCTGTGCGTGCTGCTGGCGTCGCGGGTCGGGTCGGCGCCGGCCTCGGCGGTGCGCGACATCGCGGTGGCGGCCGAGCTGGTCCACAACGCCACCCTGCTGCACGACGACGTGGTCGACCACGCGGACCGGCGTCGCGGGCGGCCGACGGCGCGGGTCGAACTGGGCAACGCGGCCTCGATCTTCGCCGGCGACTATCTCCTGATCGAGGCGCTGAACCGCGTGCAGCGGGCCGGCGTTCCGGGCGTCATGGAGGGCCTGCTCGCGACGATCGCCGAGATGATCCGCGCCGAGTCCCTCCAGCTCGAGAACCGCGGCTCTCTCGACGCGTCCGAGGATCTCTACTTCGAGGTCGCCCGGGGCAAGTCGGCGGCCCTGTTTCGCTGGGCGCTGGGCGCCGGCGCGGCGAGCGGCGGCGCTTCGCCCGAGCTCTGCGGCGCGCTCCAGGCCTACGGCGAGTCGATCGGGATCGCGTTCCAGTTGATCGACGACCTGCTCGACCTGGTCGGGCACCACAGCAACACCGGCAAGACCCTGTTCAGCGACCTGTCCGAGGGCAAGATCACCTATCCGCTGATCGTCGCGCTGGAGCGCGAGCCGGAGCTCATGGACACCGTTCGCGCCATGGCCGTCGAGGCGGTTTCGTCGTGGGACGGCGACGGGCGCCCGCTCGGCGGCCCGGGCTCGAACGGCGACGGTTCGGGGAACGGACACCCGGGCTGCGCCAACGGGGCGGGCCGGGGGCGCGAGCGCGTCCTGGAAGCGATGGCGCGCCACGGCGTGGAGTCCGTCTGCCGCGACCTGGCCGCGACCTACGCGGACGAGGGGATCGAGGCCCTGGCGGGTGTTCCCGACGGGGCCGCGCGCCGCGCCCTGACCGTCGTGGCGCGGGCCAGCGTCCTGCGGGAACGATGATGACGCTGGCTTCGCCGCTGGCCGGCCGCGGCGACGGGTCGGGCGCGATGTTCGACGGGATCGCCGCCCGCTACGACCTGCTGAACCGCCTGAACTCCCTCGGACTGGATCGGGGCTGGCGCCGGGCGGCGGCGGAGGCGCTGGCGCCGGCCGCGGCCGCCGGCCGGCCGCCGCGCATGCTGGACGTCGCGTCCGGCACGGGTGACCTGGCGATCGCCATGGCGAGGCGGTTTCCGTCGGCGGTCGTCGACGGGGTCGACGCGTCGGCCGCGATGACTTCCATCGGCCGGGAGAAGGTCGAGCGGGCCGGCCTCGCGGACCGCGTTACCCTGGCGGCTGGCGACGCCCGGGACCTGGGTTTCCCCGACCGCTGCTTCGACGCGGCGGCGATCGCCTTCGGCATTCGCAACGTCCCCGACCGGCCGCGCGCTCTGCGCGAGCTGGCGAGGGTGACGAGGCCGGGCGGCCGCGTCGCGGTGCTCGAACTCGGCGAGCCGCCCGCGGGACCGCTGGCGGCGCTCGCCCGCTTCCACATCCGCGTCGTCGTGCCCCTGATGGGGGCGCTTCTCGCCGGCGGCGAGGAGTACCGGTACCTGCGGCGGTCGATTCGCGCGTTTCCCCCCGCGCCGGAGTTCGCGCGGACGATGGCCGCCGCCGGCCTCCAGCCGGTGGAGACGCGGCCACTGACCCTCGGGGTGTGCAACCTCTTCGTGGCCAGCCCGGCCGGCGCGCGGGCCTCCCGGGGCGCGGTCTCTTGACTTCGCCGGCCGTCGGACCGCGTTCGGGTCGGGAGGCGCTGCCGCCGCGTCCCGGGCTCCTGGCGGTGGCCGTGGGAGCTCCGCGGGTCGCTCCCGAGGACTTCCTCCGGCTGGCTTCCCGGCGGTTTCGCGAGCACGGTCCGGCGGGGCATCTGTGGTCGCCGTCCGAAGGGATGCAGTGCGCCGGCTGGGGCGTGGCGCGCCGTTTCGAGGTCGGCGCGGGGGCGGAGACCGCCGGATTCGCGGCCGCGAACGGGGACGGCGGCGGGGAGCGCGCGGCTCGCGGCGCTCCCGCGCCCCGCGCGACGCTCGACCGGGTCGTCGCCCGGGCCTCCGTTCTGTTCCGCGAACTGGCCGGCGAGGACGACGTGCCGTTGCGGCTCTTCGGCGGGCTCGCGTTCGATCCGGGCGCGAACGGCGCCGCCGCCTCGACGGACTGGGACGAGTTCGGCGCCGGCAGCTTCGTTCTGCCGCGGCTGGGCTACGCCGCCGGCGCGGATGCCGCGCACCTGTATGCGGTCGTCGACCCCGCGGCCGGCGAGGCGGCGCGGGAGTGGCGGCGCCGCCTGCGGCGCCTGGCGGAAGAGCTCGATCCGGCGGGCGGATCCGGCGGCGGCGCGAACGGCAAGGGGAACCTGGGCGAGCTGCCGGAGGCGGTCCAGGCTTCGAACGGCCTGCCGGAGATCCTCCTCGGCAGCGACCGCCCGGCCGCCTCGGAGTGGCTTCGCCGGGTCGACGAGCTGCGCCGGGAGGTCCGCTTCGGGCGGCTGGAGAAGGTCGTCGCGGCGCGGGCCGTCGAACTCGATCTCGACCGGCCGTTCGGCATCGACGATCTGGCCCGCATCGCCGGGCGGCTTCGGCAAGCCATGCCGACCTGCACCCGCTTCGCCTTCCTGCGCGGCGGCTCGATCTTCTTCGGCGCGACGCCGGAATTGCTGGTCCGTCGCCGGGGCCGCCGGATCGAAACCCAGGCGCTGGCCGGTTCGATCGCCAGCGATCCTTCGCCGGAGCGCCGCCGCGAACTGGAGCGGCGTCTGCTCGCGAGCGCGAAGGACCGGCTGGAGCACGACGTCGTCGTGCGCTACCTCGTCGAGCGCCTCGACCGGAGCTGCGGCGCGGTGGTGCCCCCGGCCGCGCCGGGAGTCCGCGTTCTGCCGAACCTGATGCACCTGGAGACGCCGATTCGCGCCGCGCTGCCGGAGACCGTGGAACCGCCGCACGTGCTGCGGCTGGTGCGCGCGCTGCACCCGACGCCGGCGGTCGCGGGCAGGCCGACCGCCCCCGCCCTGGCGGCCATCCGCCGCACCGAGGACCGGGACCGGGGCTGGTACGCCGGCCCCGTCGGGTGGTTCGACGGCAGCGGCGACGGCGAGTTCTCCGTGGCGCTGCGCTCCTGTCTGGCGACCGGGCGGCGCGGCCTGCTCTACTCGGGCAACGGCATCGTCGCCGACTCCGACCCGGCGCGCGAGCTGGCCGAGACGAACCTCAAGCTGGACGCGATTCTCGGAGCATGGGGCCAGGAGTCCGCGCGGCGCCAGCGGCACGGGTGACGCAAGGGGCAGCAGACCGCGTGCGCGGGTCTTCCGACCCGCCTGGGGCGGCGGGCGAGGCGCAGTTTCAGCGCGCGCGCCTCCTGGTCGGCGCCCTGGTTCAGGCCGGCGTCCGGCGGGCGGTCACCAGTCCGGGTTCCCGCTCGACGCCGCTGGTGCTGGCGGCGCTGGACGCCGCGACCGCCGGGCTCGAGGTCGCCAGCGTCATCGACGAGCGGGCGGCGGGGTTCTTCGCACTCGGCCAGGCGCGGGCGACCGGCGCGCCGACCGTCCTGATCTGCACGTCGGGGACTGCGCCGGCGCACTACCTGCCGGCGATGATGGAAGCCCGCGAGGCCGGCGTTCCCCTGATCGCCCTCACCGCAGACCGGCCGATGGAGTTGATGGACTGCGGCGCGCCCCAGACGACGGACCAGACGAAGCTCTTCGGCGCGGTCGTCAACCACTTCGCCGAGGTCGATCTCGCGGGTCGGGTCGATCCGCTGAGCCTGCGGGCGCTCCGCCGGACCGCCGCGCAGGCCGTGTTCCGGTCGCGCTGGCCCCGGCCGGGCGCGGTCCACCTGAACGCGCGGGCGCGCAAGCCGCTCGAGCCGGAGGCGGCCAGAGAGCCCGTCGCCGCGGGGGGTTCGCTCGCGGCGGCGGTCGACGCACTGCTCGATGAGCCGGTCGAGGCGGCCGTGCCGGCAACGCAACCGGATTCGGCGGCGCTGGATCGGGCGGCGGCGTTGTGCAAGCGGGCGGACCGTGGCCTGATCGTCGCCGGCGCCATGCCGTTGCCGTCGCAGTCGAGGCGAAGCCGCGGCGGCAACGTTTACGGCCTGGCCGAACTGGCGAACAGTGCCGGTTTCGCGCTGGCGGCCGAGGCGACCAGCCAGAGCCGGTTCCTGGAGCCGGATGTCCGAGGCGGAACCGGCCACCTTGCCGATTGCCTGGGCGCGGCCTGGGCGGCCGGCGAGGAAGGGGCACCGCCGGCGCCGGATCTCGTCGTGCAGGTCGGCGCCGCGCCGGTGTCGGCCGGCCTCCAGCGCCTGCTGGAGACCTGCGGCGCGCCGCAGATCGTGATCTCGGACGGTCCGTGGACCGATCCGGTCGGTCTGGCGTCGGTGTTTCTGCCGGGAAACGTCGAGGCCGCCGTCGCCGGCCTCTGCTCCCGGTTGGACGCAGCGCCGGAGGCGCCGGCCGGCGACGGATGGCGCCGCGAGGTTCTGACCCTCGCCAGCCGGTTTCGGGAGACGGCCGCGGGCGTCGGCGCCGATTCCGGCGAGTGCGGCTTCCACGACGGCGAAGCGGCGCGGGCGGCGGTGGAGGCGACGCCGGCCGGCGCTCTGCTCATGCTCGGCAACAGTTTGCCCGTGCGCCTGGTGGAAGACTGGGTCGGCAGGGTGGAGCGGCGCATCTGGGTTGCCAGCCAGCGCGGCTTGAGCGGCATCGACGGCCTGGTTGCCGGGTTCCTGGGCTCGCTCTCCGCCGGCGGCTTCCCTGCAGGCGTGCTGCTGCTCGGCGACGTCGGTCTGCTGCACGATCTCGACGGTCTGGCGATCGCTTCCGAGTACGGCGACGGTCCGCCGGCCCCGATCGTCGTCATCGACAACGGTGGCGGACGGATCTTCGAGCGTCTTCCGATCGCGAAGGCCGAGGTCTTTCGCGGTCCGGCCGGGAGGCACTGGCTCACGCCGCACGGAGTCGACTTCGGCGGGCTGGCCCGGGCGTTCGGCGTGCCTCACTCGCGAGTGGAAGATGCCTCGGCGCTCGAGCGGGAGACCGCGGCGGCCCTCGACCGGAGAGGCGTTTCCCTGATCGTTGCAGAGGTCGCTGCCGGCGCTCTGGCGGCGGCCGAAGAGTCGCTGCGGCAGGCCATGCACGCGGCGTCAGCGTCGCGATGACCGCTGGGTGCGCGGATCTTCCGACCCGCTGCCGCCGCAGGCGGCCGACAAGCAGTGCCGCCGTTCTGATTCACGGCTTCTCGGCCAGTCCCGCGAGTTGGCGGCGGGTGGAAGCGCAGCTCGATGCGCCGAGCCACGCGCTGGCGGTCTGCGGTCACGCCGGCGAGAGTCCGCCGTCGACCTCCGCAGGCCCCGCCGCCTTCGAGGCCGAGGTCGATCGGCTGGCCACGGTCGTCCAGGCCGAAGTGCCGGCGCCTCGCCTGGTGGTCGGTTACTCCCTGGGCGGGCGGCTGGCTCTAGGCCTGCTGGTCCGTCATCCGGTTCTGTTCCAGGGCGCCGTTCTGATCGGCGCGAACCCTGGAATCGCCGGAGAAGACGCTCGCGCCGCACGCCGGGGCGACGACGAGCGCTGGGCACGGTTGATTGAGGAAGAGGGCCTCGCCGCCTTCGATCGGCAATGGTCGGACCTGCCTCTGTTCCGCAGCCAGCGGCGGCTTGAAGCGGACGTGCTGGAAGAGCAGCGGGCAATCCGCCTCGGCCACGATGCGGCTGCTCTCGCTGGCGCGATGATGGCGCTCAGCCTCGGCGCCATGCCGGACTACCGACCCGCACTCCGCGGCGTCGCCTGCCGGGTCGAGTTGATCGTTGGCGGTCTGGACGCGAAGTTCGAGTCACTGGCTCGGCAGATGGCGAAGGCGCTTCCAAACGCTTCGGTCCACGTCGTCGAAGGCGCCGGCCACAACGTGCCTCTGGAAGCGCCGGCCGAGCTGGCCCGCCTGCTGAACGCGACTCTGGACAAGACCGCTGCCAGAGAGTCGGTGCACGGCAAGCGTATCGGGACAGCCGGGGCCGATGACGAGGGCCGTTGTAGTGTCGCCGGTCGAAGGAGGCGCGGGGGATGAGTGGAGAATCGCACCAGGAATGGCGGACGGCCGGCGAGTACACCGACATCCGCTACGAGAAGTCCTACGTGGACGGCGAGCCGGAGGGGGTAGCCAAGATCACGATCGACCGGCCGGAGGTGCGCAACGCGTTCCGGCCGCTGACGGTCCAGGAGATGAGCGCGGCGGTGGACGTGGCCCGCGACGACGGCGAGGTCGGCGCGGTCATCCTCACCGGCCAAGGGCGAAGCGCCTTCTGTTCGGGCGGCGACCAGCGCATCCGGGGCGATGCCGGCTACGTCGGCGACGACGGCGTGCCGCGCCTGAACGTCCTCGACCTGCAACGCCAGATCCGCACGCTGCCCAAGCCGGTCGTGGCGATGGTCGCCGGCTACGCGATCGGCGGCGGCCATGTGCTGCACATGGTCTGCGACCTGACCATCGCCGCCGACAACGCCCGCTTCGGCCAGACCGGGCCGCGCGTGGGCAGCTTCGACGGCGGCTACGGCGCCTCGTACATGGCGCGGATCGTGGGCCAGAAGAAGGCGCGCGAGATCTGGTTCCTGTGCCGCCAGTACAACGCCCGGCAGGCGCTGGACATGGGCCTGGTCAACACGGTCGTGCCCCTCGATCGGCTCGAGGAGGAGACGCTTCAGTGGTGCCGGGAGATGCTGGCCAACAGTCCGATGGCTCTTCGTTGCCTGAAGGCGGCGATGAACGCGGACTGCGACGGCCAGGCCGGTCTGCAGGAACTGGCGGGGAACGCGACCCTGCTGTTCTACATGACGCAGGAGGGGCAGGAGGGACGGCAGGCGTTCCTGGAGAAGCGGAAGCCGGACTTCTCGAAGTTCCAGCGCTATCCATGAGCCCGGGCGGCTCGGGCTCGGCTGGCCCGGCGACCGGAGACGACCGGCCGGGCAAGCTGGCCGCCTGGTTCGAGGCAGTCCGCCCGAAAACGCTCTGGGCCGGCGTCGCGCCGGTGCTCGTGGGGACCGCCTGCGCCGCTTCGGTGGGCGGTTCGCGCCCCGGTCCGGCGCTGGCCGCGCTGGGGACGGCGCTCGGTCTTCAGATCGGCACGAACCTGTCGAACGACGTCCTGGACTTCGACCGCGGCGCCGACACGGAGAAGCGTGTCGGTCCGCGGCGAGCGGTCCAGTCCGGCCTGCTGAGTCGCGGCGAGGTCTGGGTCGGCGCCTGGTGCGCGTTCGGAGCGGCCGTGCTCTGCGGCCTCTACCTGGCGTCGGTTGCCGGCTGGCCCGTGCTCGCGGTGGGCGCCGTCGCGATTGCCTCCGGTCTGCTCTACACCGCCGGCCCCTGGCCGCTCGCCTACGTCGGCCTGGGCGACGTGTTCGTACTGCTCTTCTTCGGTCCGGTGGCGGTTGTCGGGACGACGTGGGTACAGGCGCTTTCCGCGCCGCCATCGGCCTGGTGGGCCGGCCTTGCCGTGGGCTCGCTGTCCGTGGCGATTCTCGTCACGAACAACCTCCGCGACGAGGAAACGGACGCGGCAGCCGGGAAGCTGACCCTGATCGTGCGATTCGGCCGCCGCTTCGGTCTCGTCGAGTACGCGGCGTTTCTCGGCTTGGCCTTCCTCGCCGTGTTGCCGACCGTGGCGGTCCTCGGCCCGTGGCCCTTGCTCTCGTGGCTTGCCCTCCCGTTCGCGGTCGCCGTGCTGCGGTCCGTCTGGCGCGGCGAGGGCGCGGCCCTCAACGGGGCGCTGGCGGCGACCGCCCGCCTGCTCCTGCTGTTCGGCGTGCTCCTGTCGGCCGGCATCGTCCTGGGGCCCCGGACCTGAGCGGCGAACTCTCGGTTCGGGCGGCGGCTCGGGAAGAGCCGGCCGGAACGGCGCTGGTCGACGGCGGCCGCGAGATCGGCTGGGCGGAACTGGCGCGCCGGGCGGAGCGAACGCTCGCGGCGTTGCGGCGGTGCGCGGACGGGCGGGAAGCGCCGGTCGTCGCCGTCGTTGCCGGGACGGGGCCGGAGACCGTGACGGCCCTGCTCGCGCTCCTGGAGGACGGGACGCGCTTCGTGCTGCTGCACCCCCGCTGGACCCGTGCCGAGCGCGCCCGGGCGATCGCGATGGCCGGGGCGTGCCTGTGCATCGAGAGCGGCGGCGCCATCGTGCCGGCGGAGGCGTCCGGCCCGGCCGGCGGCCGGGATCCCGCGTCGTCGCCTCGACACGGCGGGATCCCCGAGGGCGCGGCGATCGTCTTCACGTCCGGCACGGCAGGCGCTCCCCGGGGGGTTGTCCTGAGCCGGGCGGCGCTGCTCGCGTCGGCCCGCTCCCACCGCGAGGTCCTGTGCTGGCGCGCGGACGACCGCTGGTTGCTCAGCTTGCCCGCCGCGCATGTGGGCGGCCTGATGATCGTCGTCCGCTGCCTCCAGGCGCGGCGGGCGGTCGTCGTGGGCGGCCGCGGCGCGGACGGCGCCTTCGACGCGGGGAGGATGCTGGAGGTCGTCGAGCGCGACCGGGTTACCCTGCTGTCCGTCGTGCCGACGATGCTCCAGCGGATGTTCCGGGCGCGGCGGCGGCCGCCGGCGAGCCTGCGGTCGGTGCTCGTTGGCGGCGCGGCGGCGCCGCCGGCGCTGATGGTCGAGGCCAGGGAGTTCGGTTGGCCGGTGCTGGCGACCTACGGCCTGACGGAGGCGTGTTCGCAGGTCGCGACGGAGCGGCCGGGCGACCCGCTCGGCGGCATCGGACGGGCGGTGCCGGGCGTCGAACTCGCCGTTGGCGCGCCCGACCGGGAACTCGCGCGCGTCGCGGTCCCGGGCGCCGATGGAGGCGCCGTCGCCGGCGCCGCGGCGCGGGCGGACAGCGGGACGGCGGGGGCACCCGACCGCCGCGCGTCTCTCGCGGGGGGCGCCGGGCCGATCCGGATTCGCGGGCCGATCCTGTTCGAGGGCTATCTGGGCGACGAGCCGGGCGCTCCGCTGGAACGGCCGTTCGATCCGGACGGCTGGTTCGATACCGGCGATCTCGGGACCCTCGACGGCCGGGGCCGGCTGAGCGTCGCCGGCCGCCGGTCCGACCGGATCGTGACCGGCGGCGAGAACGTGGATCCGCTGGAAGTCGAAGCGGCCGTTCTCGAATGGCCCGGCGCGGCCGCGGCCTGCGTCGTCGGCCTGGAGGACGAGGAGTGGGGCGAGCGGGTGGGCGCCGTCCTCGTGCCTGCGGCCGGGTTCGAGGCGCTTGGCGGGCTGGCGGGACTCGAGCGGCGCCTCGACGCACTCCTGGCGGGGTTCAAGCTGCCGCGGCGCTGGAGCGTCGTGCGCGAGCTTCCCGTGGCCGCTTCGGGCAAGGTGGACCGCGGCGCCTGCGCCCGGCTCCTGGCCGAGGGCGAACTGGAGACGGCAAGGGGCACCTCGCGCGCCGAGATGGAACGCTTCGCCGCGCTGGCCCCGAACCCGCCAACCGGGGGGAGCGAAAGGTGACCGTCGACGGCGCGGTGGCGGAGTTCCGCGAGCGGTTCGGCCTGGAGCGGCGGCTTCGCCCCTTCGAGCCGCTTCGCTACAGGGCGAGCGACGCCGGGACTCCGGCGCTTCACCTGGACGACTTCGCGGCGATTCCGTTCCTCGATGGCGTGAGCGGCGTCGAGCACTACCAGCACCGCGCCCGGCTGCGGGCGCGCGAGGGCGACCTGTACGCGGCCTCGACGCCGCCGTCACCCGGCTACGAGCGCTACTGCCGGGAGGTTCTCGGGCTCGGCGCTGTGGACTTCCTGGCTGTCGATCCCGCCGGCGACCGCCTGGCGATAGCCCGCGCGTGCGCCGGCGACCGCTCGATCCGCGGGCGGCTCGGAGCGCTCGCCCGCGAGGGCGGCCTCGTCGTGGAGCCCTTCCTGGGCGTCGAGGCGGTCTGGGACCTGGCGGCGGCCGTGGCGGCCGATGCCGGAGCGCGGGTGCGGGTGCTCGCGCCGCCGCCGCCGGTGACGTGGATCGCCAACGACAAGGCGAACTTCGAGGACCTGGTCGGGGCGGTCCTCGGCCCCGGCTTCCTGCCGGAGAGCCGCCGGTCGGCGTCGGCCGAGGAGCTGGCCCGCGCGCTGCTCGAACTCGCGGAGACCGGGCCGTCCGTGGCGCTCAAGCGGCTGCGCTGCTCCTCGGCCATGGGCAACGAGGTGTTCGAGTCCGCGGCGCTGCGCCGTCGCGGCTTCCGCGGCGTCCTGGAGACCGTTCGGGGTTTCCTGGAACGGACCGGCTGGAAGGGCGGCGAGGAGGTGCTCGCGGTTCGCTGGGAGCGGGCCGTGTCGTCGCCTTCGACCCAGTGGTGGCTGCCGCCTCCCGGGGGCGGCGCGCCGATCCTGGGCGGCGTCTACGAGCAGATCCTGGCGGGAGAGGAGGGCGTCTTCGTCGGCAGCCGGCCGAGCGGGCTTCCCGCCGGGGTGGAACGGCGGATCGTCTCCCACTCGGGCCGGGTGGCTGCCGCCCTGCAGGGCCTGGGCTACGTGGGCCGCTGTTCGTTCGACCATCTGGTGCTGCCGGACGACCGGGTCCTCTTCACGGAGTGCAACGGCCGCTGGGGCGGCACGAGCACGCCGATGAACCTGGTCGACCGGCTGTTCCCGGACGGCCGTCCGCCCTACCAGGCGCAGGACGTGGTGCACCCGGAACTCGCCGGGCTCACCTTCGAGCGGCTGCTGGCGCGGTTCGGCGACTCGGTGCTCGACCGCGGACCGGGCGAAGGACGGTTCCTTCTCTACAACGTGGGACCGCTTGAGCGGTACGGCAAGTTCGACGTCGTGGCGCTCGGCTCGAGCCGCGCCCACGTCGAGGAGGCGATGACCGTGGAACTGCCGCGCCTCCTCGGCCTCTGACCTCAGGCCGGCGCGGAAGAGGTCGTGATGTCGGCGCGGAGGCTGCGGTCGAGCGCCTCGCTCATCTGGCGCAGGCGCTCCGCTTCGGCCGAGGACAGCACGCCGCCGTCTTCGCAGGCCCCGATCGTCGAGGTCATCTCGTTCAGCCGGTCGAGCGCTTCGTCCGGCGCGGCGCGCCGTTCCGGCGACGCGTGAGCGGCGGCGAACAGGAGCGTCGAGAGCGTCAGCGCGAGCCGGCGCAGGCGCTGCCGCGGCGGCGCCGGGGCGGACCCCGGCTCGGCGGTCGCGTCGTAGACGTCTGCCAGCAGGATGCGCGACAGTGCGTATGCGTCCTTCATCTCCCCGTTCGCCTTTCCCCGGTCCGGCGTCCGGCCGTTCCGGGAGTCACCACTGGTTACAACGACCGGGAGGCCCGGTTGGTTTCCGGGCCGCCGGTTCCCGATCTGCCGGCAGGGGCTTCCGGACTCCGCGGCGTTTGGCTGGGGAGCGCGCCGGCCTACAGCCGATCGACCACCTTCATCTGCAGGACGCGACGCTCGGTGCCCAGCCGTACCGCGGTTAGCGTACCGCCCCAGACGCAGCCGGTGTCAAGCGCGACCAGATCCGGCTCGAGGCGCAGGCCGAGGGCGGCCCAGTGGCCGCAGACGACAGTGCGTCCCGCGCAAGCGCGGGGGACGGCGCGGAACCACGGTTCGAGCCCGGCGGGCGCGTCTTCGGGCGGGCCGTTGAAGTCGTGCGGTGCGGCCTCGGCGTCGAGCATCCGCATCCGGGTGAACGCGGCCAGCGCGGCTCGGTCCTGCACGCTGGCCCCGGTCGTCCCGGTCCGTCGCGGCCGAGCGGAAGTCGAGTATGTTGGGGCCGTTTCCCGAACCGACGGTCGGCGATCTTCGTGGCTGCGCTCGCTGCGCAGCAGGCTCCGCGCGTGGGGGCCCCGGAGCAGTCGTTCCAGTCGTTCGCTCGACTCCAGCGTCTTCTTCGCCGACCAGCCGGGCGGCAGGCCGGCGTGGACGAGGACGTAGTCGCGGTCGGCTACCCGCTCGCAGTGGACGAAGGGCCGCCGGCGCAGCCACTCGACCAGGTCGCCGCCGTCGTCGGCCCGCAGGACCTCTTCCAGCGTGTCGCGCGGCCGCGCCTCCGTGACTCCGAGATGCCGGGCGATCAGGTGCAGATCGTGGTTGCCGAGTACGACCCGGAAGCGGTCGCCCAGGTCGCGGTCCATCGCCCGCGCCCAGCGGAGGACTTCGAGCGATCGGGGCCCGCGGTTCACGAGATCGCCGACCATCCAGAGGCGATCCCGCCGGAGACCGAGATCGATCCGCTCGGTCAACGCCTCCAGCGTCCGGAAGCAGCCGTGGACGTCGCCGATTGCCCAAGTCGCCAATTGGATTCCCTGAAGTTGTCTCTAGCGGTTTCCGCCGCGCCGACCCGCGGGGAACGGGCCACGTGTCGGTACGCCGGCCTTCCGGCCGGCGCGTCTCCCTGGCCGCCTTCGGCGGCAGCCGGCGAGGACGCCGGTGCACCCAGTGTGAGACGCCCTGCCACTCTGGCGGCCAGTTCCATGCACGGGCGCCCGATCGAGGTGCTAGTCGACGATGGCTTGGTACGTCAGGCTCTGAAGGTCTTGGCGGATGTTCAGGTGGGTGTAGGGCCGCACCTGGGTCATCAGGATGCCGATCAGTTCCTCCGCGGGATCGACCCAGAAGACGGTGCAGAACGCGCCGCCCCAGGAGTAGGACCCGACGGACGCCGGCATCGCCGAGGCGCCCTTGTCGGTCACCACGCTGTAGCCGAGGCCGAAGCCGTAGCCGGGACCGCGCAGCCAGAGGCCGTTGTCGCCGGTGTGGTTCGACGTCATCAGTTCGACCGTCTTGCGGCCGAGGATGCGCTCGCCGTCCAGCTCGCCGCCGTTCAGCATCATCTGGTGGAAGCGGTAGTAGTCGGCCGCGGTGGAGACCAGGCCGCCGGAACCGCTGAAGTACCTGTGGGGCTCGCGCACGTGCCGGGCGTCGGTGTCCGGCGCCTCGGTGAGGACGATCCTGCCGTCCTCGCCCGGCCGGTAGAGCGCGGCGAAGCGGCCGACCTTCGACTCGGGCAGGTAGAAGTACGTGTCGACCATGCCCAGGGGCTCGAAGATGCGCTCCTTCAGATACTCGTCCAGGGTCTGGCCGGACAGGACCTCGACCATCCGCCCGACGACGTCGACGGACGGGCCGTACTGCCAGGCGTCGCCGGGGTTAAACTCGAGCGGCAACTCGGCGAGGGCGGCGACGAAGTCGCCGACCGTCCATTCTGGGTCGCGCTCGTTGCGCAGCTTGGCGTAGTCGGCGGTCAGCAGCCCGCGGTAGCTGTTCGCGAAGCCGGCGGTGTGGGTCAGGATGTGCTGGACCGTGATCGGCCGCGCCGCCTGGACGAGCTTGTAGGGGGCGCCCAGGTACTCGTCGGCGTCGGGAACCGTCGCGACCCGCATCTCGGCGAACTCGGGCAGGTACTTCGCGATCGGATCCCGAAGCTGGAACCGACCCTCCTCGTAGAGCGTCATCAGCGCGACGGAGGCGATCGGCTTGGTCATCGAGGCGATTCGGAAGATCGTGTCCCGGGTCATCGGGGCGCCTTCCTCGGTCCAGCGTTCGCCCTGGGCTTCGAAGTGGACGACCTTGCCGCGGCGTGCGACGAGAGTCACGGTGCCGGCGACCTGCCCGCGGTCGATGTAGGCGCCGACCGCCTCGGAGAGCCGCTTGAGACGCTCGCTCGACATGCCGGCGCTCTCCGGTTCGGTGATCGGCAGCGGAGACGGCGCCGCCTGGTCGGCCGCCGCGGTCGGCGGGGCGGCCACTGCGGTGCCGGCGAACAGGCCGGCGAGGAGGAACGCGGCGGCGGGCAGCACGGGGACACGGCTACGTCGGTCGAGGATCATGGGCGACTCCCTGAGATTGTGGCTGTGGTCTTCGGGGCTTGACGGTTCGACGCCTCGCGCTGGTCATCGTCTGGCTCTGGGCGTCAGCGTCGTCGTGTGACGTTCGCCGTCGCGCACGTAGACGACTTCGATCGGTTCGTCGACCTTCACGGCGTCGAGGGCGTAGGTGTAGTCGTAGATGTTGGCGATCGTCTGGCCGGCGAACTCGACGATCACGTCGCCGCCCTGAAGCCCCGCCTCGGCGGCCGGGCCGCCCTCCATCACGCCGCCCAGCAGCAGGCCTTCCACCTCGCTGGCGTAGTCGGGGATGGTGCCGGTGTAGGCGCGCACGGTGTCGCGGCTGCCGCCCTGCTGGAGCGTCCGCTCGACCTTGGCGAACTCCAGCGGCTCTGCCCGGTTCGCGGCGCGGCGCGCGAGCAGGGCGGCGAAGCGGGCCACCCGCTCCAGGTCGTCGTAGTTGATGCGGTCCGCCGTGTCGGTCGGCCGGTGGTAGTCCTCGTGGGATCCGCTGAACAGGTTGACGGTCGGAACGCCGGCGTTGTTGAAGCTCGAGGTGTCGGTCGGCAGGTACGGGTCGGTCTGCATGCCCAGATCGAAGCCCACCGGGACGTTGGCGGCTTCGACCAGCCCCGTCCAGTCGGGACTGGAACCGACCGCCTGGACGGTCAGCCGGTTGTCGCGGACGCGGCCGACCATGTCGAGGTTGACGTAGGCCGCGATGTCGTCGGCCCGGATGACGGCGTCGTCCACGAAGTCCGCCGAGCCCAGCAGGCCCAGTTCCTCGCCCGACCAGAAGGCGAGCGCGACGTTCCGGTCGTGGCCCATTTCCCGCAACTGGCGCGCGGCCGCGAGCACCGCCGCCGTGCCCGAGGCGTTGTCGTCGGCGCCGAGGTGAATGGCGTCCTTCTCGTCCGGCCGGGCCAGCGAGTTGCCGCCGCGGCCCCGGCCGAGGTGGTCGTAGTGGGCGCCGACGACGACCCACGGCCTGGCGAGGCTCCCCGCCTTGCCGCCGGGCAGGACGGCGACCACGTTCCGCGCCGTGCCGCGCTCCCGCTCGATCTCCGTCTTCAGCGCGACGCGGACGGCCGGAAGCTCGAACCCCGCGTTGTGCGGGTTGCCGTCGTCGAAGCTCTTCTGGATCTCATCGAGTTCGCGGCCTGTGCCGGCGAACAGCGCGTCCGCGACCTCCCCGCCGATGCTGGCGGCGGCGACTCCCGAGCCGGCCGCCGCGGTGTCGAAGGCCATGGGAATCGTCTCGCCGGCGTTGGGCGAGCGCGGCCCGGTCAGGACGAGAAGCCCCACGGCGCCTGCTTCGCGTGCGGTCAGGGCCTTGTAGCGGAGCCCCGAGTAGCGGTTGAGGATGGACCGCGCCTCGCCCTCGAGGTCCTCGGGGACGTAGCGCAGGACGACGGCGATCTTGCCGCTGACGTCGAGCGTGGCGTAGCTGTCGTAGCCGAAGTCCTGGGAATCCGGCACCCGGATGCCGTAACCGGCGAACACGGCCTCGCCTTCGACCTCCGTCGAGTCGGAGAAGCCGAGCGCCTGGATCTGCGTGTGGTCGCTGAACGCGGCAGCGCCGCCCTCGGTCTCGATGCGGATCGTCGAGCCCGTGTCGCGGGCGCCGGAGGTGAACTCGAAGTCGAGCAGCAGGTCGTCTTCGCCGGGCAGCGGCTCGGCGCCGAGCGCCGCAAGTTGCTCGGCCAGGTACGCGGCGGCCCGCCGCTCGCCTTCCGTGCCCGTCAGCCGGCCGCCGAACTCGGGCGAGGCGAGGGTGGTGACGTGGCTCTCGAGCGCTGACCGTGGATCGGCCGGCGTTGCGCCGCGGCCGGAGGCTTCGCGGTCCGGCGAGGCCGCGAGGGCCGCGAGCGCGGCCTCGTGATTCCAGTCGGCGATGTAGAGCTGGCCGCCGTCGCCGCCGTGGCGGCTGGAGGTCCACGCGAGCCGGCGGCCGTCCGGCGACGGAACGGGCAGGCCGTCGAAGCGGTCGGTGTAGGTGACGCGGACCGGTTCCTTCGTCCCCTCCGTGTCGACGATGAAGACCTCGAAGTTCTCGAAGCCGAGCTTGTTCGAGGCGAAGAAGATGTACTCGCCGGAAGGGTGCTGGTACGGCGCCCAGCTCATCGCGCCGAAGTCCGTCAACTGCCGCTGGTCCGAGCCGTCCGGATTCATCGACCAGACGTCGGCGACGAGGCCGTCCTCGCTGAAGCGCCGCCAGACGATGCGGGAGCCGTCGGCGAAGAAGAAGGGGCCGCCGTCGTAGCCGGGCACGTTCGTGAGCCGCGTCTGTTCGCTGCCGTCGGCGCGCATGACGTAGATCTCGCCGAAGTAGGCGGGATCGACCTCGAGCAGGTTCTCTTCGCGCTCGGAGAGTTCCCGGTTGAAGGCGTCCCGCGTGGAGGCGAAGACGATCCACTCGCCGTCCGGGGAGTAGGCGCCTTCGGCGTCGTAGCCGCGCGCGCCGGTCAGGCGCCGCGGCTCGCCGCCGGCCATCGGCACTGCGTAGATGTCCATCTCCGGGTCGTAGTCCCAGGCGTAGCGCCGCTCCTGGCCCGAGGCGCGGAAGTCGAGTTCCTGTTGCTGCAGTTGGGCCGAGCGCGGGTCGTGGTGGGTCGACCCGTACAGGATCTCCGAGCCGTCCGGGCGAATGAAGGCGCAGGTCGTCTTGCCGATTCCGGTCGAGACTTCCCGGGTGTCGCCGGTGGCCAGATCGAGCAGGTAGATCTGGTAGAACGGATTCTCGGGCCGCCGCTCGCTCTGGAAGACGAGCTGGCCGCCGTCGGCGGAGAAGTAGCCCTCGCCCGAGCGCCTGCCTTCGTAGATGAGGCGCCGGGTTCGTTCCAGGAAGGTGGCTTCGTCGAACTCGCCGTCCGCTGCGGACGCGGCAGTCGGGAGCGCTGCGAGGGCCGCGACGGCGAGCGCGGCGGTTCCGGCGTGAAGTTTCGGCACGATGATCTCTTTCGACTGTCGACGAACTCGCGAGGCCGCGAGGCCCCGCCCTGGAAGCGGCGTCGGGCGAGTGTATCGACGCTCCCCGGGCGCGGGCCGACTGCTAGCGCGACGGCCCATGTGGAGCGGCCAGCCGATCTCTGTCCGGTTGCTTCTCGCCGCGCTGCCGCTCGTCGGCTGCGCCGGTCTGGCGGACCCGATCTCCGCGGCGGTCGTGCCGGCGGCGCCGGGCGGCGTCTACCGGGCCGTCCACGACCTCTACGTGGACGCCGCGGGGCCGCTGCGCTTCCCGGACGGGGAGGACGCCGTGACGCTCGACCTCGCGGTCGATGACGCGGATGGTGCGCTTGCCGTCGCGGAGGTCGCCCGCGCCGGGCGCGGAACGGTGATCGACGTCGCCGCGTCCGGCGGCGGCGGCTTCTCGATCCGCCCGGCGGGCGGGGAGCGGCTGACGCTGTTCGGCATGGGCGGCGCCTCGGAACCCGGGGACTTCGCCGGCGAGTTGCAGTTCGACCTGTACGTGTTCGGCGACGGCACGGATCCGGCCAGCAGCCTGAAGGTCGGGCTCGACAGCGGCGACCTCGATGCCGGCGCCGTCGACCTGCCGTTCGCAAGGCTCACGCCGGGGGAGGGTCCCGTCGGACGCTCACCCCCTCCCGGAGAATGGTGGGGTAGGGGTTCGCTTCGGTCGACTGCGCTCCGCCGCACCGTTGGTCGATGGAAGATCATGGGCAGTCGTTTGTCTTCAGCCCGCCGGGACCCTCCCCCCGGACTCCCGTCGCAGACTGAGCTGTGGTGGGCGTCACTTGCCTCCAGCCCGCTGGGACCCTCCCTCCGCTCCCCGTCCAGGCTGGACGCCGGCTGGGTGCCTGGGTGTACGCGGGCCGCTGGGTGCGCGGGTCTTCTGACCCGCCCCCGGGGCGAAACCGCGAAGCGGCGCAGCCCGGACAACAAGGCCGCCGGCCGGAGGCCGGCGACGATGTTTGAGGCCGCCTTCGGCGGCAGCGGGTCGGAAGACCCGCGCACCCAGCGGAGAAGTCTCGCTAGGGTAGACGAGTGATGGGCGCCTTGAAGTCGACCTTGTGTCGGCGAGTCCGCGGCCTGCCGGCGTGCCTCCTGGCGGCGGTTCTCGCCGGTCCTCTTGCCGCCGTTTCGGTGGGGCCCGAGCAGGAAGCCGCGGTCGCCGACGATGATCGGGCGGCCCACCACGGCCAGGTCGACGAACGGATCGACGTCGTCGGCCTCGCGCCGCTCGACCGGGCGGGCGAGCCGGCCGACCACGTTCCATGGAGCGTCCATCGCGTGGCGGCGGAAGCCCTCGACCTGTCGGCGGTCTCGGGCGTCGGCGCCCTGCTCGAGGCGGAACTGCCGGGCGTGAGCCTGGCGCCGGCCCAGGGGAGCGCCTTGCAGTCCGACGTTCTCTACCGGGGCTTCGGCGCCTCGCCGCTCCTGGGCGCGAACCAGGGGCTTTCCGTTTACGAAGACGGCGTGCGGGTCAACGAGATCTTCGGCGACGTGGTGGCCTGGGACCTGGCGCCGACGTTCGCGGCCGAACAGGTGGAACTCCTGCCGGGCGCGAACCCGATGTTCGGCCTGAACACGCTCGGCGGGGCGCTCGCCCTGACCACCCGGAGCGGCTTCGACTCGGAGCGGCTCGACCTGACGCTGGAGGCGGGTTCTTCCGGCCGCCGGGCGGGCGAGTTCGGCGCCGGCGGCGAGTTCGGCGCCGACGACGAGTACGGTTGGTTCGTTGGCGGTCGCTCCTTCGAGGAGGACGGCTGGCGCGACTTCTCGCCCAGCTCGCTGCGGCAGGCGTTGGCGAAGCTCTCGCATCGTGGCGAGCGCGAGCGGATCGACTTCGCGGTCGGCGTCGCGGACAACGACCTGATCGGCAACGGCGTGACGCCGGTGGAACTGCTGGAAGTCGACCGCGCCGAGGTCTTCACGCATCCGGATCGGACCTGGAACGAGCTGTTCTTCCCGCGGCTGCGGATCGGCCGGACGATCGGACCGGGGCTTGAACTCGAAGCGCAGATCTACCTTCGCTCGAACGATGTCGCCACCTACAACGCGGACGCCTTCGAGGGCGACGACGACGATGAGGACGATGACCACGGTCATGACGACGACCACGATGACGACGGCGATCACGACGACGACCACGATCACGACGCCTTCGACGCGGTCAACAACCGGAGCCGCACCGAGCAGGAAGGCCTCGGCGGCTCAATCCAGATCTCCGGTCTGACCGAATCGGGCCGTTGGCTCGCCGGCGCCTCGTGGGACGGCGGGCGCGCCGACTTCGCCTTCGAGACGGAACTCGCCTCGCTCACCGGCACCAGGACGACGATCGGCAGCGGCGTGCTGCTTCCCGGTTCCGAAGTCGGACTGAGAGCCGACACCGGCCACGCCGGCCTGTGGGCGCTGCGACACTGGACAACTGCCGGCAACCGGCTGACCTGGACCCTCCAGGCCCGCTACAACGACAGCCGGATCGAGCTCAACGATCGACTGGGCACGGCGCTGGACGGCGATCATGGCTTCTCGCGGCTCGTGCCGTCGGCGGGCTTCGTTTGGGAGGCGCGAACGGAGGGTCGTTCATCGTTGCTCCTGTTCGGCAACGTGTCGCAGTCGTCCCGCGCGCCAACGCCGGTCGAGCTCACCTGCGCCGATCCGGACGACCCGTGCCGGCTGCCGAACGCCTTCGTCGCCGACCCGCCGCTCGACCAGGTGGTGACGACCAGCGCCGAACTCGGGCTCCGTGGAGGCGACGGTTCGCTGCGGTGGAGCGCGGCCCTGTTCCGCAGCGACAGCCGGGACGACATCGTCTTCGTCTCCAGCGGCGCCGGCACCAGCGCCGGCTACTTCACGAACGTCGACGCGACCCGCCGCCAAGGGCTCGAACTGTGGCTGCGCGGCAGCCACGGCCGGCTGAACTGGGATGCCTCCTGCACGCTGCTCGACGCGACCTTCCAGGATCGCCTGACCCTGTCGAGTCCGCCGCACCCATTGGCCGAGGACGGAGAGATCGAGGTCGAACCGGGAGACTTCCTGCCCGCCGTGCCGCGACGCCAGTTCCGGGGCGCCGCCGACGTGAGAATCGGCGACCGGATGGTGCTGGGGGCGCGCCTGCTCGGCGACTCGACCCGCTACCTGCGAGGCGACGAGGCGAACCTGCTGGAGCCGGTCGGCTCGGCCTGGCGCGGCGACCTCTGGAGCCGCATCGAACTCACCCCGTCGCTCGACCTCGATCTCGAGGTGTCCAACGTGACGGACCGTGAGTACGCGACGTTTGGCGCCCTTGGGGAACCCGACGAGGTGCTCGGCGACGGCTACGAGAGTCCGCGCTTCCTGAGCCCGGCCGAGCCGCGCGCGTTCCGCGCGTCGCTCCGGTTGCGACTCTGAAGGTGGAAGTCTGGAAGCCGTGGCGCGGTCCCAATCGTTCTGGGATCGGTCGCTCTTTGTCCGCGAAGTCTCTGGCGCCGTCGGTAGTCTCTCTCTGACGTTAGACTTCGAGGTGGCGGTATCCGACTCCGCGACTGCATCTGACGCCCACGGCCAGCAAGAGGCGTGCGGGCCAGCTTCGTTGGCTCCTACCACCAAGGCCAACGCCAGGAAGACGGCGAAGCGCTCCGACGGCAGGTCGATCTGGTCAGGCTCGTGTTGGCCTCAGCCGAGCTGGGCTAGTAAACGCAGAAGGTAGCCGGCCTCGCGCACCCGCTGCGAGCGTCGGGATTCGTGCGCGACGGTCAGTTCTCTCGCCTGAATCCTGCGTGGCGAAGCGGCGCCCGCCAGACGGCATTCCCGGGACTTCGTGGTCATCGGCCTCGTCCACTACCGGCTCAACTGTAAACGCCCCTTGTTCAAGGAGGCTAGACTGAACGGTCCTCCGATGGCGACCCCTGAAGATCTTCCCGCGCGCTCTCGACCCGACGCTTCGGGCGGCAGGCCGGGAGTGCGGCCTTGAAGCTCTACTGGTGTCCCGGCACCCGGGCGAACCGCGTCGTCTGGATACTCGAGGAGTTGGGCGTCCCGTACGAGACGGTCTACGTCGACATCTTCAAGCCGGAGCGAAGCGACGAGTTCCTGGCCGTGAGCCCGATGGGCAAGGTGCCGGCCCTGGACGACGGCGACGTCTGCATGTGCGATTCGGCGGCGATCTGCCTCTACCTGGCGGACCGCTACGCGCCGGGCACGCTGGCGCCGGCCGTGGACGATCCCGACCGCGGGCGGTTTCTCCAGTGGATGATCTTCGCGCCCGGAGTCGTCGAACCGGCCGTGACCGAGACGTTCGGCGGCACGGCCGGCGACACCCGCGCCAACGGCTGGGGGGACTTCGACCGCATGGTCCGGACCTGGGAGCGGGGGCTGGGCGACAATCCCTGGATTCTCGGCCAGCGTTTCACGGCCGCGGACGTGATGCTCGGCGCCACGGGCGTGCTGTTCCAGCGCTTCAAGCTGTTCCGCGGTCATCCGGCCCTCTCGGACTACATTGCGCGCTGCGAACGGCGGGAAGCGTTCCGGAGGGCGCTCGCCGTGGACCGGGCGGGGCCGAAGAGTTTCCCCGCGCGAGTCCAGGCGCTCGCCATGGGCGCCGCCGCGTCCATGGTCTGGGCGCGCAAGCCGGCATACTGGTTGCTCGACCGTCTGCGGAAGCGAACGTGAAGCTGTACTGGAGTCCGGGAACGCGGGCGATCCGGGCCGTCTGGATGCTCGAGGAAGCGGGGCTCGACTACGAGCGGGTTCCGGTCGACCTGAGTCGCTCGGAGCGCGGCCCCGAACTCCTCGCCGCGAGCCCGATGGGCAAGGTGCCCGCGCTCGAGGACGGAGACGTCCGGATGTGGGAGTCCGCGGCGATCTGCATGTACCTGGCCGATCGCTACGCTCCGGGCCGGCTCGCGCCGGCGGCGGACAGTCCGGACCGCGGCCTCTACCTGCAGTGGATGCTCTTCGCGCCGGGCGCGATCGAACCGGCCGCCGCGGAGAAGGAAGCCGGCCGGCTCAGCGTGCCGCGCGTGAACGGCTGGGGCAGCTTCGAGAAGACGATCGAGACCTGGGAGCGGGGCCTGGCCGGCGGCGCCTGGATCCTGGGCGACCGGTTCACCGCCGCGGACGTCATGCTCGGGAGCTGCGCCATCGGGATGCGCGCCGCCGGCACGCTGCCGGCGTCCCCGGTGCTGGAGGCCTACGCCGATCGTTGTGCGTCGCGGGACGGGTACCGGCGGGCTCTGGCGGCCGACGGGTAGAGTAGGCCGCGCCGTGGGCCAAGTGGGAGCTCGACGGCTTCGCGGCCCATTTTCGGCTCGGCGACTACGAGAACAGCATGGTCTTCGTCACGTTGGAGCGCCGCGCCACCGAGAATCTCGGGATCAACCCCAGCTACAAGAAGATCGTGGGGGACAACCCCCAGGATGCCTGGATCTGGGCCGTCAGGTATCACCTGCGACCCGCGTGGCGGCGTTCGGCTGCGGGCCAGGACGGGTTCGAGAGCGGCACGCGCGGCCCTTGACGCTAGACTTGCCGTCCGCGTTCCATCCGTGCGCCCGGCAACGGGCATCCGGACCGATTCACGGGTGGCGCGGGCCGCGTCAGGCGGCTGCGCCTGGCATCACGATGACCATCCGTTCCACGGTACTGCGCGCCTCTTCGGCTTCGGCGCTTCTTGTCGCCGCCTGTTCGCTCGCTCCGGCGCCCGAGTTGCCGGAACCGGCGGCGGACATGCCGGAGCGGTTCACGGCCCCCGCGACGTCCGGGGACTACGAGGCGCTCGATTGGTGGAAGGCGTTCGGCGATCCGACGCTCGACAGGATCGTCGAGGCCGTCTCCTCCTCGAACCTGGACATGGCCGCGGCCGTTGGCCGCATCCGGCAGGCGCGCGAGCGGGCTCGCATCGCCAGGGCGGCGACGCTCCCCGTGGTCCAGGGAGGCGCCGGCCTCGCCAGCATCGACACGCCCATCAACGCCGGCTTCGGCGCCCAGATCCAGGAGCTGGGGCTCGAACAGCTCTTCCCCGAGTTCGCGCTGCCGGATCGCCTGGCGCTCACGACCTGGTCCGTGAACGCCGAGTTCGCCTACGAGCTGGACTTCTGGGGACGGGCCGAGAGCGACGCGCTGGCGGCGGGGTCCGAGTTCCTGGCGTCGGCGTCGGACTACCACGCGGCGCGCATCGGCGTGCTGGCCGAGACGATCGGGACCTACTTCGAGATCGTCGACTTCCACCGCCAGATCGAGTTGACCACGGAGATGGTCGACGTGCTCCTGGAGCGCGAGCAGGTGGCCGCGGCCCGCTACGACCGCGGACTCGCGGACTCGCTCGACCTCCACCGCGTTCGGCAGGACCTGCGGAACACGCAGGCGGGCCTTACCGTGCTGGCGAACGGTCTCGCCGGCGGCGAGTCGAGGATGGCCGTTCTGCTGGGCGGCTACCGCGAGGACGTCGAGGCGCTCCTGGGCACGATCGCGGCCCCCGAAGCCCCGGCCGACCCGGTCCCGGCGGGGATCCCGGCCGATCTCCTGGCCCAGCGGCCCGACGTGATGGCCGCGAGGCACCGGATGGAGGCGGCCCGTCACGCCGTCTCCGCCCGCCGGGCGGAACTTCTGCCCACGCTCTCCCTCTCGGGCTCGATCGGCCTCCAAGCCTGCAAGAGCTGTCCGCCCGGGGTGCGGGGTTCCGAGATCGACGAGCTGTTCAGGGTGGATCAGTGGTTCGCGAACCTGGCGGCGAACCTGCTCGCCCCGGTCTTCAACGGCGGGCGGCTGCGCAGCAACGTCTCGCTGGCCGAGGCGCGCTTCAGCGAGGCGGCAGCGATCTACGGACAGACCGTGGTGACCGCGGTCAACGAGGTCGAGACATCTCTCGCGGTGATGGAGAACGAGCGGCAGAGGCAGGACCTGCTCCGTTCCCGGCTCGAAGAAGCGCGGGCCACGGTCGACGTGCGCTCGCAGCGATACGAAGCGGGAATCGGCGGCTATCCCGACTACCTCGACGCGCTGCGGACCGAACTGGCCGTCGAGTCCGCGCTGACGAGCGCCGGGCGCGACCTCGCCCTGGCGCGGCTCGCCATCCACCGGGCCCTGGGCGGCGCCTGGACCGGCGCGGCGCCGCCGGGCGGCGAGGCGGCCGCCGCCAGCTCGAACCGGACCGAAGAACCGGCCAGTTAGGAGTGTTCGCAGCCGCAAGGCTGCGGTGTCGCGCAGGGAACGAGGCCGCACACTGGGGACGCGGGCGCACCCGGTCTGTGCCGCGCAACTCCCAGGCCCGGTCGCTCAGCCCGGGACTTCCGCCGCCTGCGCCTTCTGGAACGCCGGCCTGGCCATGCAGCGGTCGCCGTAGGCCTCGAGCGCCGGCGACTCGGGAAGCATCCCGAACATGCGCAGGAAGACGGCGCTGCTGCCGAGCATCACGTCGGCAGCGCTGAACTCGTCGCCCAGGATCCAGGGGCCATCGCCGAGTCCCGCCTCCCAGACCTCGATCGTCTTGGCGAAACTGCCCCAGCCGAGCCGCCCGGAGTTGAACGCTTCGGCCTGGTGCTCCTCGGGCACGACGGTCCGGAGGCCCGACTCGAACATCGCCGGCTCGATCATCGCCGCCGAGTAGATCAGCCAGTGGACGAAGCGGGCGCGCCGCGGATCGTCCAGCGCCGGCGCGAGCCGGCCGGAGGCGTAACGGTCGGCGACGTAGAGGCAGATGGCCGCCGAGTCCCACATCTTCACGTCGCCGTCCTCGAGCGCCGGTACCTTGCCCATCGGGCTCGCGGCCAGATGTTCCGGCGTCCGCTCGGGCTTCGTGATGTCGACATGGACGAGCTCGTAGTCGACGCCCGCCTCCTCGAGCATCCAGACGGCGCGGCTGGACCGCGTCTGCGGGCACCAGTAGAGCTTCATTCGTAGGCCTCCGAGTCCAGGTGTTCGGTGCCGGCCGGCGCCCGGCCGATCTCCCTCATGTTCGTGAAGAACCCGCGCACGTCGAGTTCGATGACGACCGGCGAGTCGCTCTCGTTGAGCCAGAACCAGCCGTGGTTGCCCGAGTAGCCCGCGGTCAGGCCGCCGCGGCCGCCCGCGACGTCGAACTCCTCGGCGTAGCGGACCGGCTCGTCGTCCAGGTCGTTGAACGGGTCGGCATGGAAGTCCGAGTAGAGCGTTCCGCCGTCAGTTTGCCAAGAGTAGACGATGGTCATCCCCTCGATCATCTGCAGCTTGTACTCCATCTGTTCGTTGGCCCCGATCTCGATCGTGACCGTCTCGGCCCGCAGCTCGCGGGCGCCGGCCATCGGCGCCGAGAGCCCCTCTTCCGCCTCGTCCATCGGCTCGGTGCCGGCCGCCTCGTGGAGCCGGTCCAGGCCGAGCAGGCCGCCGATGCGGGTCGGATCGATGCCGTACTCGGCCGGCAGGACGACGACGACGAACACGGCCGCCGCCGCGCCGAGCGTGATCGCCACGGTCTTGAGCAGCTTGCGAAGCGGCGGCGTTCCGAGATCGCCGCCCGGAGCGGGAGTGGAGTCCGTCATGACAGTAAGTGACCCGTCAACTGGTAGGCGACCAGCAGGAAACCGACCGTCATCAGCACGGCGTTGGCCGCGAAACCGTGAGACTGGAAGCGGCCGCTGGCCCGCCAGAGGTTGAAGCTCAGCAGGATGATCGCGAGCGCGGCGAACTGGCCGAGTTCGACGCCCACGTTGAACGACACGATGTTGCCCACCAGGCCGATGCCCGAGATCTCCACCGGCTGCAGCTTGGTCGCCAGGCCGAAGCCGTGGAACAGGCCGAACACGAGCACGGCCGCCCGCGTGTCGATCCTGACCCCCAGAGCACGGAACCCCCCGAGGTTCTCGAACGCCTTGTAGGCCACCGACAGCCCGACGATCGCGTCGATGAGGTAGGGGTTGGCGTGGATGCCGCCGAGCACGCCGACCAGGAGGGTGACGCTGTGGCCGACGGCGAACAGGGTCACGTAGAGCGCAACGTCGCGGAACCGGTAGAGAAAGAAGATGACCCCGGCCAGGAACGCCAGGTGGTCGTACCCGGTCACCATGTGCTTGGCGCCCAGGTACATGTAGGGCCCGACGGCGAGCCCCTCGTTGTTCGTCAGGAAGAGTTCGTCCTGGTCGGCGACGCCGTGCGCCCACAGGCTGGAGGCGGCAAGCAGCGCCGCCAGCCCCAGCAGCGCGGCGCGTATCGGAAGTCCGTAGCGCTCCATGGCGCCGAGGATGGTAGCAGCGCGGAGAGCCAGCGGCCCGACTCGGCGTATCTCTGAGGCCGGGTCGCTACCACTTGTGCGACTCGTCGTCGTAGAGGGAGTCGGGCAGCTTGTAGGACAGCGCGGGTTGGCCCAGGTTCGACACGTTGAGCATCGTGCTGAAGCGGCCCAGCGCCCTGTGGGAGCGCCAGCCCGGCAGGAACCTGGACCCGAACCTGATCAGGCGGTTTCTGAAGCGAACGAACGGAATCTGGCGCAGCCGGTTGGCGGGCGGGTAGCGGAACTCGTCGGCCAGCTTGTCGCCGATGAGTTCCCGGGACACCTGATAGAGGAACTGCGCGTAGTCGTGCCGTCTCTGGGGCGTGACGAATCCGAGCAGAATCGGCGCGCTGTTGACGATGCTGTTCGCCATGATGATCGCGTCGTCGTCGCGGGGGGGCTCGCACATCAGGGCGATCTCGAAGGTCCTGAGCGCCGAGCTGTAGTCCGTGAACATGATCGACTGCGGGATCCCCATGACCATCCCGGTGTACCTCCAGACGTGAACGTAGCCTTCCCGCTCCTCGTCCGTGAAATCTCCGCCGAGTGCGGCGACATGCTGCATCAGCCGGGCGGAGAAGGCGGCGGCGCCGAGCAGCATGTGCGCCGTGCTGAGGGGCAGGCCGTGGACGTCCTCGTCCCACTCCTTCGAACCCCGGACGAGCATTCTCGCCTGGGCATGGACGAGGCGAATGCGCAGGCTGAGGCGCCAGCCGTCGGCGCCCGGTTCGAGTCCTCCGGGCATGAACTGCTCGACGAGCTGCAGGAGGTTCTGTTTGAGCCGGCGAACGCCGTTCTCGGTGATGCGGCCGCGAATGCGGAACGACTTGCTGATCAGCGTGGAGAAGCCCTCGATGATCGCCCCGCCCACCAGGGCGGCCAGGACCATGTCCGAGTTGCGGAGAAAGCCGGAGGTTCCCTTGAGCGCCAGAGCCGGATCGAACCAGTCCGGTGCCCGGCCCGCTTCGGCGATCAGGTTCTTCAGGGATTCGGGCGTGTCGTGGGGCAGGTCCCCGTGGTGTTCGAGGCAACTGGCGATGATCCCGTGGACCCGCGCTGGAGTGGAGGTTTCGGCCAGTTCGGCGACCACCGCGTCGGCGGCGGGGTCGCCGAGCGTCGTGTAGCGGACGTAGGCGTCCGCCAGTTCCGGGTCGACCCGCCGGGCGGCTTCGTAGCCCGGCGCGTAGCAGGCGGGAATCGGCCACGACGCGGCCCGCGGATCCTGGGTCATGGCGCCGACCTCGCCGCTACCAGTTGTGCGAGTCTTCGTCGTAGACGGTGTCCGGCAGGGCGAAGGACAGCCGGGACTCGCCCAGGTCCGAGACGTCGAGCATGTCGCTGAACTTGGCGAACGCCGCGCGGGAGCGCCAACCCGGCACGATCCTGGACCCGACTCTGTTCGCGAAGTTGCGCACGCGAATCAGCGGCACCTCGCCCAGCAGCTTGCCGGGCGGATAGCGGAAGTCCTCCGCCAGCTTGTTGCCGATCAGCTCCCGGGACACCTGGTACATGAACTGCGCCTTGTCGCGCCGTCCCGGGTCCTCCGCGAACCCGAGCAGGATCGGCGCGCTGTTGACGATGCTGTTCGCCATGATGATCGCGTCGTCGTCGCGGGGGGGCTCGCACGCGAGACCGATCTCGAAGGTCCTGATCGCCGAGGCGAAGTCGGTGAACAGGATCGACTCCGGCACCCCCATGATCTTCGCGGTGTATCTCCAGACGTGGACGTAGCCCTCCCGCTCCTCGTCGGTGAAATTGCCGCCGAGCCTCGCGACGTGCTGCATCAGCCGGCCGGAGAATGTGGCGGCGCCGAGCAGCATGTGGGCCGTGCTGAGGGGCAGGCCGTACGTGTCCTCGTCCCATTCGTCCGATCCCTTGACGAGCATCCGGGCCTGGGCATGGACGAGTCGGATGCGGAGGCTCAGGCGCCAGCCGTCGCCGCCGGGCTCGAGTCCTCCGGGCATGAACTGCTCGACGAGCTGGAGGAGGTTCTGCTTGAGCCGGCGCACTCCGTTCTCGGTGATGCGGCTTCGGATGCGGAAGGACTTGCTGATCAGCGTGGAGAAGCCCTCGATGATCGCTCCGCCCACCAAACCCCCCAGGACCATGTCCGAGTTGCGGAGAAAGCCCTTCGTGCCCTCGAGCGCGAGGTCCGGCTCGAACCACTCCGGCGTCCGGCCCGCTTCGGCGATCAGGTTCCTCAGCGACTCCGGCGTGTCGGCGGGCAGGTCGTGGTGGTTGTTGACCGACTTCGCGATGATGCCGTGTACCTGCGGGGGCGTCGCGGTTTCGGCCAGTTCGGCGACGACGGCGTCGGCGACGGGGTCGCCGACCGTGGTGTGGCGGATGTAGATGTCCGCCAGTGCGGGATCCAGCTCTCGAGCCGCCTGGTAGCCCTCGACGTAGCAGGACGGGATGTCCGCGGTCGGCACGGTCTCGGGGGCGCGGATGAGGGAGGGGGCGCTCATGTCAGCCGGCTGGCCGAGAACTCAGGACCCTGCGTCGGTCTCGGTCCGCACCGCCATGCCTTCCGTCGCGAAGGCGATGCCGCCGACGACGACCGCTTGGCCGGCGTCGAGGCCGCCGATCACGAACACCGTTCCGTCCGACCGCTGCAGGACGCGTACGGGCACGATTGTAACCCTGCCGTCGCGGACTGCCCAGACTTCGTTGCCGGGTCGAAGCGCCGGCCGCCGCAGCTTGAAGTAGCGCTCGGGCGCCACGCCCGCCAGTTCCACGTCGACGAACTTGCCGACGAGCAGCGGCGGCCCGCCGGTCGCTTCCGCCTCCTCGCCGTCGGCCCGCGACCCGGCGCCGGCGGCGAAGGGGCTCGGCACGCGCACGATGACGTCGATCGTCCGGGTCTGCTCGTCGAGCGAGGCCTCGGCCCGGTCGACGTAGCCGTCCCAGGCGTACTCGTCGTCTCCATAGTCGGCGACCACGCGGGCGGCGATCCGGCGGTCCGGATCTCCGGCCGCCAGTTCCCAGAGGCCGGGGAGCAGCGCCGCCTCCTGGTCGGAGAGCGGAACGACGACCTCGACCGCGTCGGAGGCGTACAGCCGGGCGACCTCCTGGCCGGTGGCGACGAACTGCCCCACGTCGACCGATTCGCTCCGCACGACGCCGGTGAAGGGCGCCCGAATCTCGGTCCGGGCGACGTCGAGTTCGGCCTGTTCGAGGATCGCCCGGTCGCGCGCCAGCGCCGCCTCCGCGGCCTCGGTCTGGGGCTGCCAGAGCGCCAGCGGGTTCGCGGCCTCGCCGCCGCCGTCGCCTCCGCCGGCCTGGCGCTGCCTGTACTGCTCGTACTGTGCCCGCGCCACCTCGGCCTCTTCAGTCACCTTGAGCAGTTCCAGGCGCTGGAGAGCCACCTGCGCGCGGGCCTGTTCCACCCGGCTGCGATAGTCGGCGTCCTCGAGGCGGAAGAGCGGCTGGCCTTCGCTCACCCGGCCGCCGCTCTGGAAGCCGGGATCGACCCATGCGACCCTGCCGCTCACCTGGGCGGCGACGCCGATCTCGGCGGTGGGGCGGACGGTGCCGGCGCCGTGGACGGCGATGGACCCCTCGCCGGCTTCCACGGCGGCCGTCGCGGCGAAGGGAACGGGGGAGGGCGCGGGCCTGCGTTCGGGCTCGGGTCTGCTGGAGACCATGAACGCGGCCAGGGCCAGCGACCCGATCAGGATGGCGACGGCTACGAGCCAGCCGGTTCGTCGACTCATGTTCTCGCTCTATTCACTCGGTGGCCTGACGAGCGTTGGACGTTAGCACGGGCGCGGTCCGGCGGCGGACGCGGCGGCGCCGCTCCCGCCGGCCCCTCCGTTCGAGCCGTCCCGACGGCTGCGTTCCGCGGCGCAAGCCCGTAGACTGTGGCCATGGCGGCCGGCGCGAACATTCCTCCCGTGCTCGTCCTCAGCACCGGTCGCTGCGGATCGACGATGATCTCGGACGTCCTGCGCCTGCATCCGGCGATCCTGAGCGTCTCGGAGTTCTTCTCCGCGTACCAGATGAGCCTGTTCGGCAAGCGCCGGCCGAGCGGCGACGACATGTGGCGCCTCTACAGCGTCCAGTCGCGCCGGACGCGCCTCGCGCTGCGCGAACCGTTCAGCGAACTCCTCTACCCGTTCGACGACCCCGGCGCCCGCTACAGCCGGACGACGGTGCCGCCGATCATGGCCATCACGCTGCCGCACCTGACCGACCGGTACGAAGAACTGTACGAGGAACTGGCGCCGGTCGTCCGCGGGCAGCCGCGCCAGTCGCCGGCGGACCACTACCGGGCGCACTTCTCCTGGCTGATGGAGCGGCTCGACCGGAAGGTCTGGGTGGAGCGATCGGGCGGTTCCCTGCTGGTCTCGCCGCTGGTGCTCCGCAACTTCCCCGAGGCCCGGGTCGTCCACGTGTACCGCGACGGACGGGACACGGCCATCTCGCTGAGCGGCCATCCCGCGTTCCGGGGACTGCTGGCCAAGGCGCGCACGATTCGCCGCCTGGGCATCGATCCGGTCGCCTCCATGCCCCTGGTGCAGCGCTTCAACCGGCTGGGCTACTGGCTCGACAACCTGTCGGACCGGTTCATCGACATCGAACGCCTGCCGTACGACGAGGTGACGCTGGCCGACTTCGGCGCATTCTGGTCCAGGCTGATCCTGATCGGCCACCGGACCTTCGGGAGATTCGGGCCCGACCGCTTGCTGAACGTGAAGTTCGAGGAGGTCCAGGCGCATCCGGAGCGCGAACTGAAGCGCCTGATCCGGTTCATCTCCCCGGAACTCGACGACGACGCCTGGCTGCGCGAGGCCGCCGCGATACCCCGGCCGACGACCCGGTCCCGCTTCGACCGGCTCGACGCCGCGCAGCAGGCGGCCGTCACCGAGGCTTGCCGTCCCGGTCTGGAACTGCTCGGCTACCCCTTCTAGCGTCGTCGGCCGGAACGCCGCGGGCGGCCGGGCGGCCGGCTACGTCAGCTCTTCCACCCTCACCCGCAGACCGCCCTCGATCCGGTAGGGCATCGGGTTCATCCGCCCGTCGGGGCGGGCCGGCCCGTCGGCGAGCGGCTGGAGCCGCCACCGCTGAGCGAGCGCGGCGAGGAAGTAGACGCCGAGCCGGACGGAGAACTCGTCGCCCAGGCAGATCCGGAAGCCGTAGCCGAACGGCTGGTAGGCGTGGGCCGGGGGAGGGGCGCCTTCGGCCAGCCAGCGCTCCGGCCTGAATTCCTCGGGCCGTTCGAAGAACCGCTCCGACCGATGAACCGCGGGGACCGACGGGAGCATCCTCGTCCCCGCCGGAATCAGGCAGCCGCCGAAGACCAGATCCGCGGAGGCCTTCTTGTCGGCCAGGGCGATGGGCGAGAGCCGCAGGCTCTCCTTCAGCACCGCCAGCGTCCAGGGGAGCCGCTCGCGGTCGGTGACTTCCACGGGGCCGCCCCCGAGGACATCCGCGACCTCCCGTTCCAGGCGCTGCCGGTTCGCCGGACTCCAGGCAAGGAAGTCGATGCACCAACTGAGGCAGTACGCCACCGGCCCCATGATCCCGATGAGGAACCCGTACAGTTCGTCGCGGAGTTCCCGGTCGGTGAAGGGCCGCTCTCCCTCGCGTCCTCGCACCACCCGGCTGATCAGGTCGCCGCCGCGCCACTCGGGGTCGCGGGAGCGCCGGATGGCGCGGTCGATCAGGCGGTCGAAGTCGGCGAAGCGCCGTCTGGCGCGGAGGATGCCAGGAATGGGAAGTCTCCTGAACACCTCGGTCAAGGGCAGAACTCCGGCGATTCCCTCCCACTTGAGCGAATCGCGGACCTTCAGCGGCGCTTCGGGGTCGGGTTCGAGGTCCGGGCCGAAGATCACGTTCGCCATCAGATCGCTCATCATGGCCATGAACGCCGGATGCGTGTCGACGACGTCGCCCGGACGCCAGCTATCGAGCAGCGCGACGCTCTTGTCGATCATCATGGGGGACCAGCAGTCCATGCCCTCGGCGAACGCGGGGCGCAGGTGGGCGCTGCGCCAGCGGTGCGCCTCGCCGTGCGATGCCTGCATCCAGGAGTGCTCGAGCAGCGGAATCTTCACTGCGGCCACACCCTGCTTGAAGTACCCGCCCTCGGTTGCCTGCAGCGCGGCGACGAGGTCCGGGTCGAACACCGCGCAGGCGTTCTCGTGCGGCATTCGGAAGAAGGCGAGGCCGCCGTAGCGGCGGTGCAGGTCGGCGAAGAAGTCGGGAAGATGGAAGAGCCGGGAGTGCAGGTTGCGGAACCTGCGTCCCTTCGGGCCGGGCGGCAGCGGCGTTTCGGCCCGCTCGCGTTCCGACGCCGCGCGGACCAGGCCGTCGAGGTCGGGGAGGCGGCCGTGGGGGCATGAGGGCATGACGGCGGTTCCTGTCGAGGCGGTACCCGGATGGCCGCGTTTGTGTCTTCGATGCCGCGCGGCCCCGTGCCGTGTTCTCGAACCTACCGGATCGCGGCCCGCCCCTCACTCCCCGCCGCGGGCGGCCGGGCGGCCGGCGTCCAGGTCGGCGTGCATGGCCGCGACGAGTTCCACCACCTCCGGGCGGGTCGGCCTGGCGCCCGGACCCTGCTCCTCGACGCGGTCCAGCGTGGCCCAGGCCAGCCGCACGGGCAACCCGGTGAAGCCGAGGTAGCCCCGCGGCGCGCCGTACGACGTGGGCCATGCCAATGCACGTCCGGCGCACGTGATCGCCGACGACCGCGCGCGACTGCACTCCGGTGGGCCTGTATCGTGACGGGGATGAACGAGAGTGCCTCGGGCGGGAGCGGCGGCCCGATCGGCTACATGGTCCGCAACGGCGTCGCGGCCAACCTGCTGATGGCGCTCATCGCGGCGATGGGGGTCCTCGGACTGACGGGAATCGTGCAGGAGGCCTTTCCCCTGTTGCCGCAGGACGCGGTCGAAGTGCTCGTGGCCTACCCGGGCGCCGCGCCGGAGGACGTCGAGGAGTCGATCGTCCTGCGGGTCGAGGAGGCGGTGGCGGGCTTCGACTGGGTCCGGGAGGTGACGGCGGTCGCCTCGGAAGGCGCGGCGTCCGTCATCCTGAAGCTGAAGGCCGGCACGGACGCCCGGCAAGCCGTGGGCGACGTCGAGGCCGCCGTCAACGGCATCCGCGGCTTCCCGGCCCGGGCGGAGCGCCCCGACGTTCGGGAGATGACGAACCGGCAGAGCGTCATCCGCCTCGTCCTGTACGGCGACGTGTCGGAACGGACCCTCAAGGAACTGGCGTACCGCGCCGAGGACGAGATCGTGAAGTTGCCCGCCGTCTCCTCGACGGAGACGACCGGGGTGCGACCGTACGAGATCCTGATCGAGCCGCCGCTCCATCGCCTGCGGGCCCTCGGCCTGACCGTCGAGGACGTGGCCGCCGCCGTCCGCCGCGACTCCCTCGGCCGGGCGGCGGGCAGCATCGACACGCGGGACTCCGCGGTGCGGGTGCGGACCGCCGCGCGGGAAGTCACCCGCCAGGACTTCGAGGAGATCGTCCTGCTGCCGGCGGCCGACGGGACGATGGTGCGCCTGGGCGACGTGGCCGAAGTGCGGGACGGCTTCCGGGACGTCGCCACGCTCGCTCGTCACGACGGCCTGCCTGCCGCCTTCGTCGAAGTGCATCGATCCGCGGGAGAGCAGGTCCTGGACGTCGCGGCGGCGGTCGAGTCGTACGTCGAGGAACGGTTGGCGCCCTCCCTTCCGCCCGGCGTGGAGGCCACGGTGTGGAACAACGAGGCGGATCTCTTCCAGGACCGGCTCCGGATCCTCGTGCAGAACGGCCTGCTCGGCCTCCTCCTCGTGCTCGTCGTGCTGGCGCTGTTCCTGGAGGTCCGAACGGCCGCCTGGACCGCCGCCGGCATCGTCGTTTCGTTCGCCGGAGCGCTGGCCGCCGCGTGGCTGCTCGACGTCTCCCTCAACACGAACTCGCTTCTCGGCTTCATTCTCGTTCTCGGCATGCTGGTCGACGACGCGGTCGTCGTCGCGGAGCACGTCCACGCCGAGCGGTCGAGCGGCCTCCCCGCGACGATGGCCGCGACCGAGGGCGCCCGGCGCATCGCGAGGCCTCTCGTCTTCACCGTGCTGACCACGGTGATCGCCTTCGTGCCGCTCCTGTTCGTGCCGGGACCCGCCGGCAAGCTGATGAACAACGTGGCCACCATCATGATCGCCGCGCTCGTCGTCTCCCTGATCGACTCGCTGTTCGTCCTGCCCGGGCATCTGGCTCGGATTCCGGCGTCCGGGTCGCCGCGCAACCCGGCGACGCGAGTCCTCAAGGCGGTCCGCGGCGGCTTGGAGCGCCAGTTGGCCCGGTTCGTCGAAGGCCCCCTGGACCGTGCCCTGCGCCTGGCGACCGAACACCCGGCGCCGGTGATCGCCGGCGGCATCGCCGTGACGGCGCTCGTCGTCGCCCTCGTTCCGGCGGGGTTCATCGAGGTGGTCTTCCTTCCACCCGTGGACAGCGACATCGTGACGGCCGTGCTGGAGATGCCGGAGGGCACGCCCCCCGGTGCAACGGAGGAGGCGGCGAGCCAGGTGGAGGCCGCGGGCCGGCGCGCCCTTGGCCGCCTCGAGGCGGATCGAGGGCTGCCGGCCGGGACCCTGTTCGGCGGGACTCTCCGGACGATCGGCGTACCGAGGCGGAACTTCGGCGGCAACGCCATCCTGGACGCCAACCTCCGGCCGCCGGCCAACCTCGCCACGGTCGAGTTCAAGCTGACCGGGAGCGGCGGACGGGATGCGAGCTCGTCCGCCTTCGTGGAGACGTGGCGCGAGGAAGCGGCGGCTCTCGCGGGACCGGGGCGCCTCGCCGTCAGCGCCACGCTGATCGACCTGGGCCCGCCGGTCTCGATCGATCTCTCGCACCCGGATCCGGAGCGTCTCGCCTTCTTCGCCGAAGCCCTGACGGATGAACTCGGCGCGCTCCAGGGCGTTCACTCGGTGCGCTCGAGCCGCGCCGGCGGCGTGCGGGAGATCCAGCTCGGCCTGCGGCCGGAAGGCCGCGTCCTCGGCCTGACCGTGGACGACCTGGCCCGGCAGTTGCGTTCCGCGTTCTTCGGCGAGGAGGCGCTCCGGACGTGGCGCGGCCGCGAAGAAGTGCGCGTGCGCGTTCGCCTGCCGGCGGAGGAGCGCGACTCGGTCGGCGACGTCGAGTCGTACATGGTCCGGCTTCCGGGAGGCGACGCGGTCCCGCTCGGGCGCGTGGCGGAGGCGCGCTCCGCCCGGCTGCCCTCCTCGATCTCCCGCGCCGACGGCCGGCGGATCGTGACCGTGACGGCCGACGTCGATATCGGCGTGACCAGCGCGGGCGAAGTGCACGACGTGCTGGCCGGCGACATCCTGCCGAACCTCGTCGACGCCGATCCGGAGTTGACCTGGAACTTCGGCGGCCAGCAGCGGGAGCAGATCCAGACCTTCCAGCGTCTGCTGGCAGGCCTGCTGCTCGCGCTGGTGGCCATGTACGCGCTGCTGGCGGTGCCGCTCAGGTCCTACGCCCGGCCGCTGCTGATCATGGCGGTCGTTCCGTTCGGGATCGCCGGCGCCATCCTGGGCCACTGGATCGTCGGCATCAGCTTCAGCGCGCAGTCGATGCTCGGCATCCTCGGCGTCTCCGGGGTCGTCGTGAACGACTCGGTGATGATGCTCGACTTCATCGACGACCGTCTGCGCCGGGGCGTTCCGGCCGCCCAGGCGATCGTGGAGGGCGCCAAGGCGCGCTTCCGGCCGATCTTCCTGACCTCGCTGACGACTTTTCTCGGCTTCGCGCCGATGATCTTCGAGCGCAGCCCGCAGGCGCAGCTCGTCGTGCCGCCGGCCGTCTCGATGGGTTTCGGCCTGGCCTTCGCGACCGCGGTCCTGATGCTGGTCCTGCCGGCGCTCGCCGCCGTCGGCTTCGGGGCGGCCCGGGGCGGGCGCTAGCGCGGCAGAAGTTCCAGAAGCCGGCGGGGACGACGGCGCACCCGGTGTGCGGCACGGCGCGGGGCAGGCGCCAGCGCCTGCCAGCTAGCCGTATCAACCGAAGATGAAGAGCATGTGTCGTGACAGTGTTCTCTTGGTAGCTTTCGGCCATGAGCTTCCGGTCGTCGATGCGTTCCTGCCCTCATGCCGGCGGCGCGGAAACCGGACGGGTGCGCCGGGCCACGGAGGCCGAGCGGCGGACCCTGCCGCTGCCGCCGGGCCCAAGGGGCCGGCGGCTGCGCAACCTGATCGCGAAGTTCAGGGACTACCCCGGGTTCGCGCACGAGTTGCACCGCGAGTACGGCGAGATCGCCCTCTATCGCCTGGGGTGGCCTCTCGGCAGGTGCTGCCTCATCTTCGATCCGGCCCTGATGCGGGCCGTGCTCGACATCGAGCCGCGGCCGCTGATTCGCCAGCAGATCTCGGTCGACCTGGCGCGAGTCCCTCACGGAGCGGTCTTCGTTCAGTACGGCGAGGCGCACACGGCACGGAAAGCCCTCATGCGAGAGGCCTTCTCGGAGGATCGAGTGCGCCTCCACGCCGACCACATGGCCGACTGCGTCCGCGCGCGGGTCGACTGCTGGCGGGACGGCCAGCGGATCGACGTCCTGGACGAGATGCTGCGCCTCTGCCTCGGCTTCGTCGTCGACGTGCTCGTGGGCAAGGACATGGGAGCGGACGCCAGCGTCGCGCTGGAGTTGCGCCGCGCCCTGAAGACGGAGTGGCTCGTGGAGCAGGTCCCCCTGTTGAGGCGCGTTCGCCGCCTGCCCCTGCCGATCGCCAAGAGAGGGGACAGGGCCTTCGAGACGACCGACAAGGTGATCTACGGGGCGATCGAACGTTCGGAGGACCCGTCGTACGAGGGGCACGATCTTGTGTCCCACATCGTCCGGAGGCGCCGCGAGACGGACGGCGGAGGCCCCTACTCCTCGAACGACGCGATACGGGACGAACTCTGCTACACGCTGAACGCCGCGGGGCCATCGGCGCACCTGTTCGCCTGCGGCATCGAACACCTGGCCCGGCGGCCCTCGGCGGCCAGGCGGCTGGCCGCCGAAGCGGACGAGATCCTCGGCGGCAGGCCGGTCCGCGGCGACGACGCCGAACGCCTTCCCTACGCGACCGCGACGGTCAAGGAGATCCTGCGTCTCCGGACGATCGGCCAGGTCGCCTGGAAGCGGGCCGACGACGATCTCGCGGTCGACGGCTACCTGATCCCCAGGGGAACGCTGATCCACCCCTGCTTCGCGGTCATCCACCGCAGGGCCGAGTACTGGGAGAACGGCGAGGAGTTCAGGCCCGAACGCTGGCTCGACGAGTCGGGTCCGGTCCCGACCGTCCTGGACGTGCCGCGGGGCGCCCAACGCGATTCATCGTCCGGCCCGTTTCCATACCATCCCTTCAGCTACGGCGCCAGGGAGTGTCCCGGCCGCGGGTTCATCCAACCCCTGGGCGCCCTGTTCCTGGCGGCGGTCGCGCAGCGCTGGGAACTGGAGCGGGTCTCGGACGGAGAGATCCCCTTCATCTTCCGTCCCATCGGCGGCCCCATGAGGGTGAAGAAACCGCACTACATGAGGGCGCGGGCCAGGAGCCGGGGCGGAGTCGACTGAGCCCGCGGCAGCAGTAGAGTCGCTTCCTTCGCCCATGGCCGATCTCGAGGATCTTCTCGTCAAGACGAGCAGGACGTTCGCCCTCTCGATCCCTCAGCTCAAGGGCCCGATTCGGTGGCAGGTGGCGCTCGGATACCTGCTGCTCCGGATCGCCGACACGTTCGAGGACGCGGCCGTCTGGCGGCGGGAACGGCGCGCGGAGGCGCTGCTCGCGTTCGCCGACCTGCTCGACGAGCCCCGGGGGACGGTCTCCGACGAACTGGTCGCGTCCTGGCTGGCCGAGCCGCCGACGCGGCACGAGGGCTACCTGGAGCTGCTGCGGGCGACGGACGAGGTGCTCGCGGCCTGGGCCGCGCTCGATCCGGCGGCGCGCACGGTCGTCGGCGCGCACGTGCGCCGGACCTGCGTTGGAATGGCCCACATCGTGCGGCGCGCCGACCGCGAGGGGGAACTCCGGCTTGCCGGCATCCCCGAACTCCGGGACTACTGCTACGTCGTCGCCGGCATCGTCGGCGAAATGCTGACGGAGCTGTTCCTGCTCGGCGCGCCGCTCGACGCGGTGGCGGAACCGCTCCGCCGGCGCGCCGCGGCGTTCGGCGAGGCGCTCCAGCTCGTCAACATCCTGAAGGACGCCGCCGACGACGCGGAGGAGGGCCGGAGCTTTCTCTCCGGCGCCCGCGACCGGCAGCTCGCCTTCGCACTCGCCCGCGCCGACCTGGCGGTGGCGGGCGAGTACGTGGACCATCTCCAGGGGGCGGGCGCGCCGCGGGGCTACCTCGGCTTCACCGGGTTGCCGGTGCGGCTCGCCTGGGCCACGCTGGACCGGGTCGAGGAACAGGGTCCGGGCGCCAAGCTGACCCGCCCGGAGGTGGCGGAACTCGTTGCCGCGATGCACGCCGACCTCGACGCCGGCCGCCCGGCCGCGGGCGCGGCCGAGGCGCCGTGAGTAGCGATCCGGCGGAGACGGACCGCCGCGATCCGCTGGCGCGCTTCCGCGACCGGTTCGATCTTCCGGAAGGGCTGATCTACCTCGGCGGACACTCCCTCGGCCCCCCGCCGCGCACGCTGCGGGCCCGCGCTGAGAGGCTGATCGGCCGGGAGTGGGGAACGGACCTGGTCGCGGCCTGGAACCGGAGCGACTGGCTGGAGCTGCCGGAGCGGGTCGGGGCGCGGATCGCCCGGCTGGTCGGCGCCGGCGTGGACGAGACGATCGCGGCCGACTCCGTCTCGGTCAACCTGTTCAAGCTGCTCGGGGCGTTGATGACGAAGGCGCGGGGCCGCAAGGTCGTGCTCGCCGACGAGGGCAACTTTCCGACCGACCTCTACATGGCGCAGGGCCTCGCGCGCCTTCTCGAGGAGGCCGGGGCGACGCTCCGGCTCACGGCGCCGGAGGACCTCGAACCGGCCCTGGGACCCGACGTGGCCGTGGCGACCGTTTCTCACGTGGACTTTCGCACCGGGCGGCGACGCGACCTGCGGGCGCTGACCGCCGCGGCGCGCGCGAGCGGCGTGCCGCTGGTCTGGGACCTCAGCCACAGCGCGGGCGCCGTCGGTCTGCGGCTCGGCGAGGACGGCGTCGAGTACGCGGTCGGCTGCGGTTACAAGTACCTGAACGGCGGTCCGGGCGCGCCAGGCTTCCTCTACGTGGCGCGGGAGCTGCAGGATTCCCTCGAATCGCCCCTCGCGAGTTGGATGGGTCATGCCAGCCCGTTCGAGTTCGAGACGCGGTACCGGCCGGCGCCGGGAATGCGCCGCTTCCTGAGCGGAACCCCGCCGATCCTCTCTCTGGTCGCCCTGGAGGATGGCTTGCGGACCTTCGAGGGCGTCGAGATGGAGGAACTGCGGAGCAAGAGCGAGGCGCTGGGCGACCTCTTCCTCCGGCTCGCCGGCGAGCGGCTGGCCGAGTTCGGCGTCGTCCCGGCGAGTCCCGCGGACGCCCGGGAGCGGGGCAGCCAGGTGTCGCTGCGCCACCCCGAGGCGTACGCGCTGATGCAGGCGTTGGCGGCTCGCGGCGTGATCGGCGATTCGCGCGGGCCGGACCTGATGCGGTTCGGCTTGGCGCCCCTGTACGTGAGGTACGAGGACATCCGGGGCGCCGTCGAGGCGCTCCGCCTCGTGTTCGTGAACGGCGAACACCTGGGCGCCCGCTTCCGGGCGCGGAAGCGAGTGCCCTGATCCGCCCGGAGCGCTCGCGAACGGGACATGTGTCGGTGGTCGGGTTGTGGTACGGTGTTCCACACTTGAATCCACCCGAAACCGACCCGAGGAGACCCGATCCATGAAGCAGGCCGTTGCCTTGCTCTCCATCCTCGCGCTTGCCGCTCCGCTCGCGGCGGCGAACAACAACAACGATGCGCCGGCGGCGACGCCTACCTACTACGGCGAAGTGCAGTCGATCCTGGAGCAGAACTGCCAGGTCTGCCACCGGCCGAACGGCGCCAACCTGGGCGGCATGGTGGCGCCGATGGCATTCACCAGCTACCAGGAAACGCGGCCCTGGGCGCGCTCCATCGCCCGCCAGGTGGAGGCCGGCCTGATGCCGCCGTGGCACGCGGCGCCGCGTCATGCGGGCACGTTCGTGAACGAGCGTTCGCTGGCGGACGAGCACAAGGCGGCCCTGATCGCCTGGGCCAAGGGCGGAGCGCCGATGGGCAACGCCGCCGACGCGCCGCCGGCCAGGGTCTGGGACCGCAGCGACGGCTGGACGATCGGCGAGCCGGACCTGGTCATGGACATGGGCGAGGACTTCTTCGTCGAGGACGACGTCCAGGATCAGTACGTGAACTTCGAGACCGTGATCACGGAAGAGATGCTGCCGGAGCCGCGCTGGATCAAGGCGGTCGAGTTCCGTCCGGGCGGCCCGGTGGTGCATCACATCATCGCGCGTCCGCTCGGCGGCATCGCGCCGGGCAACGACCCGACGGTCCACCACGACGGCTTCGGCACCCTGCTCAAGCCGGGCACGACGCTCCGCTGGCAGATGCACTACCACAAGGAGCCCGGCCCCGGCACCGGCGCCTGGGACCGCTCCTCGGTGGCGGTCCGGTTCTATCCGAAGGACTACCAGCCGGACTACGTGATGCAGAACAAGGCGATGGGCAAGTTCGACTTCGAGATTCCGCCCGGCGAATCGAACTACGTCGCGAAGACGACGACGAGTTTCGACCGCGACGCGCTGCTGCTCGGATACACGCCGCACATGCACCTGCGCGGCAAGTCGGCTCACTACCTGGCGAAGTACCCCGACGGCACGGAAGAGGTTCTGCTCGACGTGCCGCGCTACGACTTCAACTGGCAGACCCACTATAAGTACCCGGCGGGCGGCAAGAAGATCCCGGCCGGCACCGAGATCGAGCTGACGATGGCTTGGGACAACTCGGCGGACAACCCGGCGAACCCGGATCCGACGAAGACCGTCGTCTACGGCGGCCCGACGACCTCCGAGATGATGTTCGGCTTCGTCTCCTACGCCGACGCGGAAGCCGGCTACAACCCCTCCGACACCGGCTTCCTGGGGCAGCAGCGGTTCAACCTCGATGAGTTCAAGAAGCTCGTCAAGGAGCGTTTCAACGTCGAGTGGGACTCGCTGACCGAGGAGGAGCAGGGTCAACTGTTCCGCCAGTTCCGCCGGCAGCAGCGCCGGAACGCGGACAGCGACGCCAGCGAGGGGGCGGTCAGCGGCGGCGAGTAGCGGCCGCGCCCCGGTGCGCCGGCCTTCCGGCCGGCTCTCCGGCGAAGTCGCCTTCGCGAAATCGACGACCCCGCCCCGGCTTCGGCCGCGGCGGGGTTTCGTCGTCAGCGCAACCGGTCCAGCAACCCGGTGGCGCGTGACGTCGTTCGCAGGACGGCAGCGCGGACTGCTTTGTCGTCGGCCATTACGGTCACCCGCTCCCGCGCCCGGGTCACGGCCGTGTAGAGCAGCTCCCGCGTGTTGACGCGGGAGTCCGCCGGGCCCGGGACGAAGACCACCTCGTCGTACTCGGAGCCTTGAGCCCGGTGCACGGTCAGGGCGAAGAAGCTCTCGTGTTGCGGCAGGCGGGAGGGCGAGACGAGGAAGCGCTCGCCGTCGCGGTCGAGGTCGGGGAACCAGACGCGGGGGTGGCCGGAGTCGCCGGGCACGACGACGCCGGTCTCGCCGTTCGTGAGATCGGTCTGCCGGTCGTTGCGGCTGACGATGATCGGACGCCCGACGTAGAACTCGTCGTGCTCGGTCCGGCGCCCTGCTTCGGCGAGGTGGCGCTCGACCACTCGGTTGAAGCGGTCGGTGCCGAAGGGGCCTCGCCGATGGCTGCACAGGACCCGCCGGGCCGGGAAGGGCCTGGCGTGCCGCGGGTCCGCCGCCAGCTTCGCCATGTGGTCGGACCATTGCCGGGCGCACTTGCGGGCGAACGCGTCGAAGGCGGCCTCGTCCTCCAGCGGCTCGAGTCGGGTCCGGGCGTCGCCGCCGTCCCGCAGGACACGCACGGCCGCGTCGATATCGCCGACGACCACGGCCGCGGCGAGCCGGCCGATGCCGGAGCGCTTGTCGAAGCGGTAGTTCTTCGTCAGCGTCGTTACGCAGTCGGCCAGCGATCCCCGGTCGCCCGCCTGGCAGAGATCGCTGAAGACGGAACCCGGTTCCACCGATGCCAACTGGTCCGCGTCGCCCAGGAGGATCAGGCGGCAGTGCTTCGGCAATGCGGTTGCCAGGCGGACCGTCAACTGCAGGTCGGCCATCGAGCACTCGTCGACGACGAGGGCGTCGAGGCGGTCCATCCGGCTGGTGCGGCTTGCCAGCAGGCGGTGAACGGTCCACGCCTCGGCCGGGAACTCGTGAAGCCCCGGTATCCGGTCCAGGAGGCTCGGGCTCAGCTTCCCCCGGACCGACTCCTGGATGCGCGACGCCGCCTTGCCCGTCGGCGCGGCGAGGCCGATCCGGCGCGGGTGAGCCAGGCCGGCGTCGATCAGCGCGGCGATCAGCTTGGCGGCGAGCGTCGTCTTGCCGGTGCCGGGGCCGCCGGTGACGATGCACAGCCTCCGCTCCAGGGCGATGTGCAGGCCGGCGACCGCCTCGGCGGTTCGGTCCTCCCCCTCGTCGAAGACCCGCGCGCTCGTGGACTCGATCCGGGTTGGGGGATGCCGGTCCGCCGCCAGGACGCGCAGGCGAGACGCCAGTTCGCGCTCGGCGTGGAACAGGCGGTGCAGGTAGAGGCGGTCGCGGTCCAGCACGAGGGGCCGGTCGTTCGTCGCGCTAGCGTCCGCGGCGACGACGGGGCTTCGAGCCAGCGCTTCAAGCAGGGCGGCCTTTCCGGGTAGTGCGACCGCCTGCAGTTCGGCGGCGAGCGTCTCCTCCGGGCGGCCCGAATCGGGTCGCTCCACGAGCGCGGCGATGGGTTTGCCGGCGTTTCCGAGATCGAGGCAGGCGTGGCCGTTCCGGTGAAGCGCGCTCGTCGTGGCGGCTGCCAGCGCGACGTCGTGGCCGGCGCCGAGGTCCATCGTCAAGCGGGCGAAGTAGCGGTCGACGTCGGCGAAAACGCCGGCTTCGGTCAGCGCGTCGATCCGGGCGCCGCCGCTCATGGCGCTTCGTCGAAGCAGGCGTCGATCGCTTCGATGCAGGCGCGGGACGGACGGTCGCGGAACACGCCGCTACCGGGCGCGTTCGGCCTCATGCCGCGCAGGAACAGGTAGAGGGCACCGCCGATGTGGCGATCGTAGTCGTAGTCCGGCAGGCGCAGGCGTAGCAGGCGGTGCAGCGCGGTCAGGTACAGGAGGTACTGGAGCTGGTAGCCGTGCTGACTCATCGACCGCGCGATCGCCGCCTCCGAGTACGAGGCGAGGTCAGGACCGAGCCAGTTCGACTTGTAGTCGATGGCGTACCAGCGGCCGTCGTGCCGGGTCACCAGATCGATGAAGCCGTGCAGGAAGCCGTCGATCTCGCCGTCGCCCGGGGCGAGCCGGTGTTCGTAGCCGTGCTCTTCGAGGCGGCGCGCGAGCGTCGCGAGCTGGAGCTTGCGGAGCGGCAGGTGGAACTCCAGTTCGACGATCGGCTGCTTGAGGTCGGAGAGCCGGAAGACGGCGCCGGCCTCGCCGGGAGGCACAAGCGGCGTTTCGAGGCCGTTCTCGACCAAAGTTCGGACGACCCCCAGCCACTTGCCCTGGAAGCCGTAGCGGATGAGCGCCGCCTCGCACGTGTCCTCGAGGCTCTCCCCGCGGGCGTCGCCGAGACGCCGTTCGAAGATCTCGTGCAGACAGCGGCCGGATCGCCCGCCGCGCGGGAAGCTGTGGACGGTCGGTCCTTCCTCGGGCGGCGCCGCTCGAAGCCCCCGGTCTGCCGCTTCCTGGATCGCGGTCGCTTCGTCGCGCTCGGGGAGGTCGACCTCGTCCCGGTCGTGTGCGGGCGCATGGGCCGGTGCGCCGGCCGACAGGGCGGAGTAGCTGGTTCGCTGGCGGATCGCGCCGAGTTCTCGGCCGAGTTCGCGGGCCGCGAGAGGCTCGCTCCCGCCGGCGCCGCTCCGTGGCCCGTCCGAAGGCGGCGCCGCCGCGAGGTCCCGGACCGAGACCGCTCCGTCCGCCCGGCCGGCGAAAGCGTGGGCTTCGGCACGCCACTCCGCGTCGCTCAGTCCCTTCAGCCGGGCGGCCTTCTCGTCCAGCAGCCCGACGGGATCCCCGTCGCCGCCGGTCCGGTCGTGGAGGAGCCAGGCCAGCGGCGCGTGTTCGGCGCCGCCGTCGGGCGCCCAGGTCACGACGCAGCGGCATTCGGCCCGGGTCAGGGCGACGTAGAGCAGCCGCAGTTCGTCCGCGTGCTCCTCGACCCGTTCGCGTCCGTAGGCTTCGTCCGACGGGTTCAGATCGAGCACCGGGATCTTGCCGTTTCGGTCGTAGTACTCGGCCGTGGGGTTCCTGTTCCTGCCGGACGGCGGCGGGCGGCCGTCCCAGGCGAAGGGGTAGAACACGATCGGGTACTCGAGCCCCTTGGCCCGGTGGACGGTGACGATCTTCACCAGCTTCTCGTCGCTCTCCAGGCGGAGCTGGGCCGTCTCGTCGCTGGCGCGGGACTCCGCCCGCGAACGCCTGAACCAGTCGAGGAGGCCCTGGCGCGAGGGCCTGCGGCGAGTCTCGGCCTCGTGGAGCAGGTCGGTCAGGTGCAGGTAGTTCGTGAGCCTGCGCGGCCCGTCCGGGTAGCGGAGCAGGTGCTCGGAGCAGTCCGGATCGCCCGCGAACAGGATGTGCCGCATCAGCGTGGCGATGCCGCGTTCCTGCCAGATCCCGGTCCAGGCGCCCGCCCGCCCGCGCCAGCGGCCCCAGGCGTCGTCGTCGTCCCGCAGGCCGGCGAGTTCCCGCATGTCCAGGCCGAACAGGTCGGCCGCGAGCGCGCCGCGGAGCAGGGGCGTGGCGCCGTACTCGGACTCGTCGAGGCAGAGGGCGCGGAGCAGGCGGTGGAGAGCGTCCGCCTCGGCGGAGTCGAAGACGTTGTCCGTACCCATCTCGACGCTGTCGATCCCGAGATCGCGCAATGCCTGAGCGACGGCCCGGCCCTGCCTGTTCGTGCGCACGAGAGCTGCGATGTCGCCGCCGGCGACGGGCCGCGGCCCTTCGCTGCCGCCGGTCAGCGTCGCCCGGCCGTCCTCGCCCAGCGCGACCAGCCGGGCGATCTCGCGGGCGGCCCGCTCCGCCGCCAAGCGGATCAGGTCCGGCTTGGTTCGCCTCGGGCCGGCGTCCTTCGGAATCAGGACGATCTGGAACGGGGCCGGATCGTCGCCTGCGTCCTGGACGTCGAGTTGCTTCGGCTCGTGGTCCTCGGGCGAGCCGGCGGCCAGGAAGTCGAACTCCGGCAGCACGAACGGAAGCGGCCGGGAGAACAGCGCGTTGACGGCGCGGATCAGCCCGTCCGTGGAGCGGTAGTTGTGCGCGAGACTCAGCGACTCGCCGGACGCACTCAGGCGGTCCTGCGCTTCCAGGTAGGCGAAGACGTCGGCGCCCCGGAAGCGGTAGATGGACTGCTTCGGGTCGCCGACGACGAACAGGCGTCCGTTGGCCGGGTCGGCGCCGCCGGGGTAGATCTTCCGGAAGATCTCCGCCTGCAGGCGATCCGTGTCCTGGAACTCGTCGATCAGGGCGACCGGGTAGCGCTGGCGGATGCGCCGGGCGAGTTCGTCGCCGCGCTCGGCGGCGAGAGCGCGGTGCAGCTCGACGAGCAGGGCGTCGAAGCTCAGGCCGCGCTCCGCCCAGGCGTTATGGTGCAGCGATGCGCGGGCGTCCCGGAGGAGGTCGCGGCGTTGCCCGGCGAGCCAGAGTTCGCCGTACTCTTCGCCGGCTTCGCCCAGGCGCTGGAGCGCGTCGAACAACGGCGCCGGCGGCGGCGGGTTCTGCTTGTAGAGCCTGGAGGCCAGCTTCTTGCGGCCGAAGAAGCCGGCGTAGTCCGGGGCCAGTTCCTCCAGGGCGCCGGTATCGAACGCGTCGACGACGGTCTCGATGCGCTGGCCGTCCCGCTTCTTGCTGAGCCAGCGGTACTCGTGGGCGACGGCCAGGAACGTCTCCCTCTGCGAGGGGTCGGACCAGGCCGCCTGAGCCGCGCGGAGGGCCGAGCGCCACTCTTCCCGCTTCGAGCGCAGGTCTCCGGGGAAGTCCTCGGCAGGACCCGCGCCGTGAATGTCCTGCCCCTTGGCGTGATGCCCCGCGACCCAGGCGGTCGTGTCCTCGTTGGGAACGAAGCTCCTCGACTTCGCGTAGTCGAGCAGGGCGACGGACTCCTCGACCATCCAGCGGCGCCAGTAGTCGCGCGTCGCCGAACCGACGGCCAGCGCGTCGCCGCCGCTCACGCCGAAGACGAACGGAACGTGGGCGTGGAGGGCGAACTCGCCGAGCGCGCGCTGGCAGAAGCCGTGGATCGTCGTGATGTTCGCCCGGTCGAAGTCGCGGATGGCCGCGGTCAGCCGGGCCGAGGCCTCCGCCTCGGGGATTCCCTTGCGCTGCCAGCGTTTCCGGAGCCGCGACGCCTGTTCGTGGTCCGGGACGGACCCGCCGCCCGCGACGGCCCTTCGCGCGGCCTGGAGGGTCCGGCGCACTCGAGTGCGCAACTGGCCGGCGGCCGAGATCGTGAAGGTGACGATCAGGAGTTCGTCGAGTGCGCGCTCCTGTTCGACGATCAGCCGGGCCGCCAGCGTGGTGAGGGCGAAGGTCTTGCCGGTTCCGGCGCTTGCCTCGATCAGCAGAGGGGCGTCGAGAGACGCGTCGAAGGCGTCGCGACGTTCGCTTCCGGCGGTCACGAACTCGCCTCCCGGAGCGGCCCGAGCAGGCGCTTGGCAAGCCGTTCGAACTCCTCGTTGCAAGGGTCGGCGCCGAAGATCAGCCGGTGGCTGGCGTCGTTGCCTTCGCTCCACGGCTGGCGGGACCACGCGGCCTCGGCGGCGGAGTCCCATGCGCTCTTCCTCGTCCACGTCCACGACGTGTGGGCGAAGAACAGCAACGGCCTCCGCTGGCTCGTTCGCCACGCTTCGATCCACTCGTCGAGCAGGGCGCGGGCATCGGCCGGTGCCGGACCCGCCAGCGTGACGGTCTCCAGCTTGTCCCTGCCGCCGCGCAGTTGGGCCGTGGCGGCCTTGTCCCGGCTGGAGATCAGCGCCAGCAGCCGCAGCCAGGTCGCGATGCGATCCTTCGCGCGCAGGCTGCCGATCCTCCAGAAGAGGAGCTCGTTCCGCTCCGCGTGGAATTGCTCGACCGCGCCGACGAGCCGGACACTCCCGAGATCGACCTCCAGGCCGAAGGCGGGGGCGTCGCGGTGCTCCCGGAACTCCTCCAGCTCCCGCTCGAGTTCGGCGACCTGTGCCGCGGATTGCCGGTGCTGGACGCGTCCGAGGTTGGCCGCGGGCAGCAGGCCCCGCGCCGCGGCCAGCTCGATCGTCCGTTCGTCGTCGCGCTCTCCGGTGGCGGCCAGGTCGCTCTTGAGCTGCCACGCTTCGAGCGCGTTCAGATCGAGCGGCTCGTCGTTCTCGACCTCGTCTTCGCGGGTCTCCATCGTCATGCCGAGGCGGTGGCGCAGGAAGTGCTTCGAGGGGCTGGCCGCGAAGCGGACGAGGTCTTCCAGTTCGAGTTCCGCACGCCGTTCGCCCGGTTCCTCCGCCGCCACTTCCCCCGCGAACCGGAGCGGCGTCTCACCGCCGGCGCCGAGCGCCCTGGCCGCCCTGACCATGGAATCGGAGTAGCTGAACAGATCCGGCCTGCTGGACCCGAAGTACTCGCGGCTGAACGGTTGCAGAGGGTGATCCGTGGTCCAGCTATCTCCCGGTTGCGCTCCCAGGCCGGGGAAGCGCTCCGTCAGGCAGTCCCTCAGTTCGGTCACGACGACGGACGGAGGGATCGGCCTGTTCTCCTGCACGTCGCGGCCGGTGCAGGTCACGACGAAGCAACGCCTGGCGGCGAGCAGGGCTTCGAGGAAGGCGAACCGGTCCTCGTCGCGCGGGTCGCGGTCGCCGGGCCGGCGCGCGGCGCCTTCGAACAGCGCCGCCTGGAAGTCGAAGGGGCTCGGCCCCGGACGGCGGGGGAACGCGCCGTCGTTCATGCCGGCGGCGCAGATCACCTTCGCCGGAAAGATCTGGCCGGACGCAAGTTCCGCGACCGCGACTCCTTCGGCGAGTCTGGGTGCCGAGCGTGCCGCCTTCGCGGCGTGACCGGCCAGGGCGTCGCGCAGCACGGGGAAGGGAATCGGCCCGTTCGCCCCGGCCCGTCCGCACTCGTGGTCGAACTCGTCGATCAGCCGGGATACGGTGTTCACCTCGCGAACGGCCTCGGGGCCAAGGCGGGGTTCGTTGCTGAAGAACGGTTCCAGGATTTCCGTCCGCAGACGCTCGGTCCAGGCGCCGGCCCGGTGCTCGGCGGCCAGCCACTCGTTCAGCACGAAGACGAGTTCGCAGTAGCGCCGGAAGCGGCCGAGCAGCTCGTAGTCGCCGGCGCCGGCGTGGAAGCCGAAGCGGTCGAGGGAGCTTGGCGCGATGCCGCCGACGAGCGCGTCCCCTTCCGCCATGGCGTAGCCGAGCACCAGCCGGTCGAGACCCCGGCGCCAGTTGTGGTTCTCCGAGGCCGGCACGTCGAGTTCGGCCCGGTGCGTCTCGTCGATGCCCCAGCGGATCCGGGAACGGGCGACCGCGCCCCTGATCGTCGCCAGGTCGGTGTCGGAGATGCCGAAGCAGGCGCGCACCGGCTCGGCGAGCAGCGGCGCGAGGACGTCGCTCGCCGCATAGCGGGATCCGGGAAGCCCCAGCAGGTCGAGAAAGGCGGTGAGAGCCGCTCCCTCCTTGAGCCGCTGCCTGCCGATGTGGAAGTGGATCCGTCCGGCCGAGCCGAAGACGGCCTCGATCAGAGGGCCGTAGGTGTCGAGGTCGGGCGTGAGCAGGAGGACGTCGGCGGGCTGGACGTCCGGATGCTCGTCGAAGATGCCCAGCAGCCGGTCGTGCAGGACCTCGATCTCGCGGGTCGGCGAATGGCAGACGTGGATCTGGATCGAGTCGTCCGGGCCTCGCGGCTCGCGGCCGGCCGACCCGCCGTTCGCATTGGCGCCCAGAACGTCGCGCTGCAGCGCGACCAGACAGGTGGCGCCGTCCGGCATGTCCCGGGCGGCCGGACCGTCCGCGACGAGGCCGCCCGGTTCGTCCTGGAGCAGCTCCCGCAGGTCGCGCGCCGAGCGGCCCCATGCCTCCCGCAGTTCGTTCGCCGGCTCGTCGCTCTTGGGCACCGCCGGTTCGCTCCAGAAACGCCGGCTCGGACTGAGCAGGTACAGGTGAACGTCCATCACGGATGCCGTGAGTCGCAGCGTCTCGACGTAGGTCGGCGACATCGCGGCGACATGAAAGAGGCTCACGCGCCTTCGCGGGGAAGACGCGAGCCGTCCTTCGAGCGTGTCCCGATAGCGGTCGATGGCGTCCACCCAGTGTTGCGGCTCGGCGTCGGCAGCGGCCAGATCCGCCCACAGCCGCGCGTGCCAGCCGTCGTCCGCGCCCCGTTGCCACTGGCGGATGCTCTCCGGCCGGTACACCCGGCAGCGGTCGTACGCGACGGCGAGCCGGTCGGCCAGCTCGAACCGCTTGCGGGGGTCCCCGTCCGCGAGGTAGCGGCCGATCTCGTCCTGGCCCTTCCAGTCCGTGAGCCGGTCGAAGATCCTCCAGCGCAGGTGGGGCGGCCCGTACACCGACTGGCCGGTCAGGTTCTCCACTTCCTCGCGCATCGCGGCCCATGCGAACTCGGCCGGCTGCTCGATCCGCAGGTGGGCGGCCACGCCAAGACGGCTGGCCAGTTCGAGCCGCAGCCACTGGCCCATCAGCGGGTCGGAGACGACGATGCGCTCCGGCTCGAGCGGCTCGGCCGGCGCTCGCCGCATCCGGGCGGCCAGCCGGTCCGCGAGCGTCTCCAGGCGGTTCGAGGCGTGAATCCGAAACGGGGGCTCCGGCCGCTCCTGGAGCAGAGAGAGTTGCTCCGCCGTCTCGTTCCGCATCGCGCCATTGTAGGGCGATTTCCCCTGCTACGATGCCCGTCCGCAGCCCGATTCTCCGGAACCGAAGAGGAACGACGCAGCGAGAGTCTGAGCGCACATCGAACCGCAGGCAGTTCAAGGGAAGGGAGTGCGAATCTCCCGCCGCCCCGCGACTGTGATCCGGACGAAACCGGCATGAACCACTGTCCCGCGGACCGGGACGGGAAGGGCCGGCAAGTAGGACGAAGGTAAGTCAGGAGACCTGGCTGCCTGCCGAGGCAACAACGCTCCGCCGGCCCCGCATGGGCCGCCCGGAGCGCGAATCCCGAAGGGGGAGGAAGGCCCGAAATGAACGACAGGAGACAAGTCGAGTCCGTTCGCCGTGGCGGTCGGGAGCGGCGGGTGCGCCGGGTGCCGCTGTGCGCCGCGGCGGCGGCGATGCTGCTGGCGCCGGCGACACTGGCCGGCCGTGAGAACCGGGAGACTGGCGAGGCTGGGCACGAGAACGCGACCGGCGGTGCCCCGGTCGGCGCGGCAGCCGCGGAGGAGATCGTCGTCAGCGCCAACCGCTACGAGGTTCCGGCGTCGGAGGTCGGCAGCGCGGTCACGGTGATCGGCGCCGGGGAGATCGCGCGGCGCAACCCGGTCGCCGTGCTCGACCTGCTCCGCACGGTGCCCGGCGTCGAGGTGACCCATGCCGGCGGTCCCGGCAAGGTCGCCACCGTCCGGCTGCGCGGCGGCACCGGCGCGCAAGCCCTGGTGCTGGTCGACGGCGTGCGGGTGAACTCGGTCGCCGGCGGCACGGTCGACTTCGCCAGCCTGCTGGCGGCCAACGTCGAGCGCATCGAGGTGCTGCGCGGGCCGCAGGCAACCTGGGGTTCCGAGGCGATGACCGGGCTGATCAGCATCGTGACCGCCCGCGGCGGTCCGGGCCTCCGGCTGCACGCGGCCGGCGAAGCGGGCACGCACGACCACCGCCGGTTCGACCTGGGCCTCTCGGGCGCCGCCAACCGCTGGGATTACAGCACGGGAGCGACCGACCTGAGCACGGACGGCGTCTCGCACCGGGCGGTCGAAGGCGGCGCCGCCGAGGACGATCCGTTCGAGAACCGGACCTGGAGCGCCCGCCTGGGCGCCGCGTTCCTCGGCGACGGCCGGATCGACCTGCGGGCCCGCTCCTACCGGGGCGACACCGCGCTCGACGGCTTCGGCGCCGAGGACCTGAACGCGATGGCCGCCAGCGACGAGGACACGACGGCCCTGACGGTCGAGAAGGACCTCGCCCCGTTCTGGCGGCAGACGGTGCGCTTCGGCCGCACCGAGGGGACCCTGCTCGGCAGCGACCCCGACACGTTCTGGAACAATTACGAGATCCGTTCCCGGATCCGGCGGATCGACGCGCAGTCGGACGTCGCGCTGGGCGCCGGCCACCTGCTGAACCTGGGGCTCGGGACGGAGAACCGCAGGGGGTCGAACGCCGGCAGCTACGACGAGGAGGCCGACCTGGATTCCTGGTTCGTGCAGGACCAGTGGGAGCTGGCGGACAGCGTCCACCTCACCGCCGCGGTGCGCGGCGACGAGCACTCGGTCTTCGGCTCGGAGACGAGCCACCGGGTCACCGTGTCGGGCGGTTGGGACGGCGGCCGCGGGCGCGTCCACGGCAGCTACGGCACGGCCTTCCGGGCGCCCACGTTCGACGAGCTGTACTTCCCGTTTTCGGGCGATCCGAACCTCCTGCCCGAGACGACGGAGGGGTTCGACGTCGGGGTGCAGCAGCGCGTCGGCGATTCCGGCCTGACGCTCGATTTGACTTGGTTCGACATCGACTTCGACCAGTTGATCGAGTTCGACCTGAGCAGCTTCACCTTCGCCAACGTGGCCCGGGCGAGTTCGACCGGCGCGGAGTTCACGCTGCGCTACCGCCCGGACATCGGAGCGAGCCTGGAGTTCTCGCACACCTGGAACCGGACGGAAGACGAGGCGACCGGGAATCCGCTGGCGCGGCGGCCGAAGAACCGCACCACGGCGGTCGCGCTCCTGCAGCCGACCGACCGCTTCGCCGCGGCGGTCACGGCCGCGTTCGTCTCGGACCGGATCGACTCGAACGGCGCGCCGATGGACGACTACACGAAGGTCGACGTCCACCTGAGCTACGGCTGGCGGACGCTCAAGCCCTTCGTGCGCGTCGAGAACCTGCTCGACGAGGACTACTTCGAGGTTCCCGGCTTCGTCACGCCGGGGCGGACCGTCGTCGTCGGGCTGCGACTGCTACGGCGCTGACGCCCGCCGCAGGCTGGAAGTCGTCGGTTCAGACTGGATGCGCCGGCGTCCTCGCCGGCCCTGCGGGCGATGCCGCGAAGCGGCGTCGCCCTTGAAGCGCGCGAGGCGAAGCCTCGCTCCTCGAGTCTGCGAACGGGCTATCGTCGGTTCCCGATGGTCCAGATCCTGAGAACCGCCTACCGCCGCTTCCACGCGGGCCTGTTCGCCGCGTTGCGTCGGCTGGGCTGGAACGTGGCGCGGACGGCGGACTTCTACTCGCCGTTGCCCGTGCTTTCGGAGGTCGCGGAGTCCCGGGCGTCGTGGGACCGGCCGAGCGAACTGGTGGGAGTCGGCTACGACCTGGAAGCGATGAAGTCGCTTCTGGCGGGCCTCATGGATTCGCACGGTGCCGAATTCGCGGCATTGCCGCCGCATCGCGAGATCAAGGCCCTGGGCTACGGCCCGGGCTTTCCGGTCATCGACGCGATGACGACTTACTTCATGGTGCGCGACCTGCGGCCGACGCGCTACGTCGAGATCGGCTCCGGCCTCTCGACGTACTACGCCTGGCTGGCCGCGGCGGCGAACGGGCGTGACGGCCGTGCCTGCGAGATGACCTGTATCGATCCGTTCCCGACCGGGCGCCTGAACGATCTGCAGGATCCCGCCGTAGAGGCTGTGGTGTCGAAGGTCGAGGCCACGGACCTCAAGCTCTTCGACGGTCTCGATTCCGGCGACGTGCTGTTCATCGACTCGACTCACGTGCTCAAGCTCGGCGGGGACGTGGCGTTCCTCTTCCTCGAGGTGCTGCCGCGGCTGCGGCCCGGCGTCGTGGTTCACGTCCACGACATCCACTTCCCGTACAACACGCCCTACCCGGCCGAGCAGTACGTCTTCCGCGCCAAGTGGCCGCTCTACCGCACCGAAGCGATGGTCCTCCAAGCCTTCCTGAGCTTCAACCGCGAGTTCGAGATCGTGCTCTCCACGCCGATGATCCGCCACGCGGACGAGCCGTTCCTGGAACGGACGATCCCGGCCTATCGCCCGGTCGAGTTGGGGGACTACGACACCCACTTCGGCTCGATCTGGCTCCGGCGCCGGCCGCCGGCCGGCTGAGCGGCCTTCGCGTTGTTCGGGTGGGGGATCTGGTCTCGGGTACGATCAAGGCATGGAAATGACGCTCACCCAGATGAAGACCGACTTCAAGTCGGAGTGGGTCCTGATCGGCGCCCCGGAGACTGACGAGGCGCTCAACATCCGCGGGGGCACGGTGCTCTGCCACAGCAAGGATCGCGACGAGGTTTATCGCAAGGCGATCGCGTTGCGCCCTGCGCGGGCGGCCGTCCTGTACACCGGCACGATTCCCGAGGGCACCGCGATCGTCCTGTGAGCCAGCCGTTCGATGGCGGCCGGGGCCTCATCGTCGTTCCGGCGGAGTTGTTTGGCCCTTCGGGAAGCGTGGTGCTGCATCTGGCGGTGGACACCGGCGCCACGCAGACGATGATCAACGTCGGGCTGCTCGCCTTCGCAGGATACGATCCGTCGTTGGTTCCAGACCGCGTGCAGGTCACCACTGGAAGCGGGGTCGAGTACGCACCGCGGGTTCCGGTTGACCGGATCGACGTGCTCGGACAAGGCCGTCGGGACTTTCCGGTACTTGCGCACACACTGCCGCCGAGCGCGCACATAGATGGCCTGCTGGGCCTCGACTACATGCGCCAGCAGCAGTTGGTCGTCGACTTTCGTCGAAACACGGTGTCGTTGAGTTGACCGGCACACAAGCGCGGGTTCAACCCTGTTCGCTGGTTTGGTCCAACTCTCCGGTCGGCAGCGACTCAATGACGAGTCCGCCTAGCGCCGGACGGAGGCGTTCCAGGCGCTCGTTGTCGATGTAGACGACGAGCCGGTACGGCGCGCACGGCGGTTGCTGGCTGACGAACCAGGCGGAGTAGTCGCGGGCGAAGCGGCCGTCCGTGCCGCGGTCGATCTTCTCCGGGGTCACCACCGAGCCCTCGTGGAGCACGAGGACCGCCGGGCGGCTCTCTTGGAGGTGGTCGTAGTCCGTCTTTCCCCAGCCCCGGTGGTACTCGCCGTGGCGGGCGTGATGGGCGGACGTCAGGCCGAGGGGATCGTGGATCGTCGTTTCGTCGAGGATCCAGCCGAACAGACCGACGGCCTCGGCGGCCGCGATGTCGTCGGGTGCCAGGTGAGGCTTCAGGCGCGTCGCCATGAACTGGTAGCAGCTCGTGATCGGGTGGAACGTGAAGTGCGGCCCGGGCGTGGTCCGCCAGGGACTGCGGCTGAGCATGAAGACGGCGCTCACGGTCAGCGCGGCGAGCATCCAGGCGGAGCGTCGTCCGCGCGGGCTCAAGGCGCTTGGCGAGGGCGGCTGGCCGTTGCTTCGTGGCGCCGCTTCCGTGGGTGCCGGCGTGGCCGCTGGCGCGACCGGTTCCGCTGCGCCAACACCCAGGTCGTGGAGAGCTCGCGACAGGCAGACGGCCAGCGGCGCCGCCAGCACCGGTGCGAAGACGGTCAGCAGCCGATAGTGGGGCATCCAGTCGCCGCCGTTGACGAACACCGCTGGCAGCTCCGCCGCCACGACCAGGACGCAGAACCAGAGCGCCCGGTTCGCCGGCGCGAGGATGAGCGCGAGCGCGGCGCCGAGAATCAGCGGCGCGTGCGCGATCTCGAAGCGCACCGTGTAGGAGAGGCCCGAGGCGAGGTTCGCCAGCAGAGCCTCCGGACCCGCCGAGAGGACGGACTTGGCGGCTACCGAGTTCGGCAGCGGCGCGCCGTAGTAGGCGAGCCGCCAGACGGTGGCGCCGCCGACGATGGCGAACGCGGTCGCGGCGGTCAGGCCGGCTCGCCGGAGAGCGTCGGTTGGCGGCGTGCCGGTTCGCCGTGCGAGCCCGCGCCAGAACGACGCCAGCGGGCCGGACCGAGGCGGGATGCCCGCCTCCGCGGGCAGGGTCGCGCTCCGGTCGCCGGGGGCCGCCGCGCTCGCGTTTCCGCCGGACCCGATCCGCGCGCGGTCCGGGATGCCGGCCGACTGGTAGAGGAGAACGACCGGCAGGATGACCAGGCTCTCCGGCCTGGTCAGGAACAGCAGGCCGAGCAGACCCCCGATCAGCCTCGGATCGGCCGCTTCCACCGTCTTGCGCGTCGCGAGGACCACGAGGTACGCGAACAACCCGCCCTCCAGTCCGTTGCCGGCGACCAGCCAAAAGCGGCCGTGGACCGCCACCAGCGCGACCGCGGCGAGGCAGGCGCCGGCGGAGGCGCCGAGTCCGCGGCCGAGGAGATACGACTCGCGCAGCGCCAGCAACGCGAAGGCCACGCCGAGCGCGAACGCCGCCGGCTCGACCGGCAGACGAACCGACTCGACCGCCGCGAGCAGCAGCGTCCACGACAGGCTCGTGACCCCCTCGACCCGCTCGCCGAGGTTGAAGACGAGGCCGTCGCCGTGGGCGAGGTTGCGGGCGTAGCGGAACGTGATGAAGGCGTCGTCGATCGTGCGAATCGGCAGGAACAGCAGCGTCAGCAGCGGCAGCGCCGCCACGGATGCGCCGAGCAGCCGCAACTTCCGCCGGTCGGTCACTGTGAGGGCCCGCCGCCGGGGCGATTGTTCCGGCCTGTCTCGGCATCACCGTTCGCCCCCGCGTCTTCGGTCGCCCCCGCATCTCCGGTCGCCCTCGCGTCTCCGGTCGCCCTCGCGTCTCCGGCTGGCCCCGCGTCTCCGGCCAGCCCCGCGGCCGCCGGGATCCCCACAGCGAACCCGGCCCCCGCGGCTCGGAAGAACCGCCGGTAGTCCGGCAGGAAGCGGAGCACCAGCAAGCCGCCAGCGAGCGCCGCCGCGGCCAGGCTGCCGGCGAATCGCTCCCAGCTTCCGGCGGGGAGCAGCCACGCCGCGGCCAGGAACAAAGGCAGCGGCAGCAGGTACACCTGGGCCAGGTTGCCTGCGAGGCGGCGACGCCGCCCGGCAAACAGGCCGAGTACCTTGACGAGCATGAGCAGGCTGCCGAGGCGCGCGAAGTTCGCCCAGGCCATCCCGATGGGACCCCAGTGGTAGGCGAAGACGACGCCGAACGCGACCAGCGCGGCCATGTTCAGGACGACGGTGGCCAGCCACAGCCGGTCCCGGTTCTGGACCTTGAGCGCCTCGCCTCCCGTGGTCGTGAACACATCGACGAGCGGCACCAGGCAGAGGACGCGGAGCAGCGGCCCCACGTCGACCCAGTTCGGCCCGAACAGCAGCAGGACCACCTTGTCCACGTTGAAGAACAGGAAGTAGGCGGAGACGACGATGCCGGAGAGGAAGACGATCGTGCCGAGGCGCAGGGTCTCGGCGAACTCCGCCGGGTCGTCGCGGAATTCGACCAGGGCCGGCAGGAGCGGTCGGACGGTCAGGGTCAGCGGAACCAGGAACGCGAGCCAGTAGGCCTGGGCGTAGTAGCCGACGAACGCCGTGGTCGAGAAGAACTCGACGATGAACGGGTCGACGTAGTTGAAGACCTGGAACGCGACCCAGACGACGAAGAGGTAGCGGCTGGCCTTGAGCAGTCCGGGGATGCGCCGCATGTCCAGGTGCAGGGGAACCCGTCCGCGGGCCCGCCAGAGCAGCAGGAGGGCGAAGACGGCCGAGGCGGCGAGTTCGCCGCCCACGAAGGACCAGACTCCGGCGCCGTTCAGCGCCAGCAGAGCCGCGATAGCGCCGAACAACAGGCCGCGCAGCACTTCGAAGCCGGCGATGTCACGGATCAGCAGCTTCCGCTCGAAGAAGGTCCGGTAGACCATGATCACGGCGTCGATCACGATCCAGACCGCCATCGCGCGCAGCACGCTCGGCAGGTCGGGAAGGTAGGAGAAGAGGTCGGCGGCGGCGACCAACGCCAGCGACAGGACGGCGCCGGCGCCGAGGCTCCAGGCCAGTACGGTGCCGTAGGACTCGCGCGGATCGCGCATCAGATGGTGCGTCAGCCCGAGGTCGCGCACCGCGGACAGCATCATCACGACGCGGAGCGCCTGCTCGTACGCTCCGTGGCCCTCCGGCAGGATGAGTCGCGCCAGGACGATGCGCGTGCCGAAGGCGACGATCAGCCGGACGAACAGGGTCCCGTACGCGCTGACCGCCGAGTGCAGCAGCCGCTGCTTCGCTCCCGCTTCCGGGGCCGAGTCTTGATGCGGGTTCGGTTCCACGATGCCGGTGGCCAGGAGCTTCGCGCGGAGGAAGTGGGTGCGCCGGCGTCCCCGCCGGTCGCTGCTAGAGCGCGAAGGTACGGTAGCGCAGGCAGCCTTGGAGCCGACCCAGTCGCCAGCCGGCGAGCCAGATCCACCGGCCGCGCCTCGACCTGGAGAGGAGTTGCGGACTGCGCAGTAGCAGCGATCCGAGTCGCATCAGGCCAGGCAGTGCCGGCAGCCGCGGCATGCCGCGCGGTCGGTACTGCGTGTAGATGTAGACGTTGTACAGCCCGTAGCGCGCCGCTTGGCGGAAGGCTCCTCGAAGGGTCGCCGGGAACCGCACGTGGACGATCGCCTCCGGTGCGAAGACGAGGCGGTGGCCGGCAAGTTGAAGGCGCCAGCAGAGATCGGTGTCCTCCAGCGCCACGTACGACTCGTCGAAACCGCCGAGCTCTTCGAAGACGTCGCGCCGGATGCCGAAACCGCAGCCGCCCGCGTGATCGAGGAAGGGCGGGTTCGTGTAGGCAGGCAACCCGTGCTGCTGCGCGGCGTCGCCGTGCAGCCGCCGCGCCTGCTCGCCGTTCAGGCGCTCGATTTCGTGGCGGCTCGCCGCCGCCTCATGGCGTTCCAGCACGCGGACCAGCCCGTCGATCCAGCCTTCGGCGACTTCGTCGTCGGCGTCGCAGAACAGGAGGACGTCGCCCGTTGCCGCCGCCGCGGCGACGTTCCTGGCGTGCGCCGGCCCCTTGCGGTCGGCGGCGTGAAGGACGCGCAGGCTGGCCAGCTGGTCCCCGTAGGACGCCGCTAGTTCCAAGGAACCGTCGGTCGAGCCATTGTCCGCGACCAGCACCTCAAGGTCGCCTTGCCAAGTCTGCCGGCCGATCGCTTCGAGCTGCGCTCCGAGCGTGCCGACGGCGTTCAGGCAGGGAACGATGACGCTGACCCGCTCGATCGCGAACGGCGGCGCCCCCGCCTCGTCCTCCGTCACTCCAGGTAGCCCATCGCCTCGAGCGCCTTGCGCGCGGCCTCGGTGTGCGGCGTGACGTTTTGCGGCGAGGCGCGGATCCACCTGCTCAGGCGTCGACCGAGCCGATCCCTCACCTCCGGGAACTCCGAGGCCACGTCTCTGAGTTGCAGTGGGTCGGACGGCAGGTGGTAGAGCTCGATCGTCGACTTCTCGCGGTCCCGGTTCGGCGGACGCAGGACGAGTTGCCACTCGCCGTCCTGAATGCTCCGCAGGTGACGCTGGTAGGCCCCGGCGTCGGCGAAGGCGATCGGATCCGCGTCGGCGCCGGTTTCGGCTTCGTCGGCCCGGGGCTGCTCCCGCAGCAGAGGCAACCAGCTCCGGCCCTCGAAGCCCTCGGGCATCGGTTCTCCCAGCAACTCGACCAGGGTGGGGAAGAGCCCGATCAACTCGACCGGCTGCTCGACATGGCGAGCGGCGTCGGCCCAAGGTTCGCCGACGACGACCAGCGGCACGTGGACGCTGCTGTTGTAGGGCACCGGCCCGTGCTCGAAGGGCACGCCATGCTCGGCCAGCTCCTCGCCGTGGTCGGACGTCAGGACGAACAGGCTCCCGTCCTCCATGCCGAGGGTGGCGATCTCGTCCAGGATGGCGCCGATCGCCCGGTCCGTGACCCACACGTTCGCGTCGTACTGGGCCACGTAGTAGCGCAGTTCCCGTTGGTCGCCGAGCGCCCGGCCCTCGGCGCCGGTGAGGTCGACGATCCGGTCGCTCGTGTAGTGCTCGTCGTCGATGAACGGGTTCGCGGTTCCGGGCTGGAGCAGGTAGGGGGCGTGCGGATCGGTGTAGTGCAGCCAGACGAACAGCCGCTCTTCCGTGGCCAGCGAGGCGAGCAGGGGCCGGGCCAGGTCGTTCACGCGGTCCGCCCACACGTGGCGCCGGAACGCCATCGGCCGCCGCTCGACCGGGAGTTCGTCGACCGCGTCGAGGGTCGCCTGATCGACCCAGGTCTGCTCGTAGCGGTCGAAGCCGCGGCCCCAGCCGAGCTCCCGGCTCAGCACCGGGTTGGAGATCACCGCCGCCGTCGTGAAGCCGCGTTCCTGGAACCAGGCCGGCAACGCGAGGTAGTCCTCGGGAATCGTCTGCACGGCCGTGTTGATCAATCCCGTCGTGTGGGGATAGAGGCTCGTGAACATCGAGGCGAACGACGGTCCGGTCTTCGGCCACTGGACGATCGCCCGTTCGAAGACGGTCCCCCGCTCGACCCACTCGTCGAGCCGCGGACTCGTGTCCCGGGGGTAGCCGTGCCAGCCCAGGTGGTCGGCGCGCAGCGTGTCGACCGTGATCAGGAAGACGCGCCGCGGCGGTTCGGCTGCGGACTCGGGCGGCGGCCCAGTGCCGGCGCCGCAGGCCAGCGCCAGCACTGCAAGTGGCAGGAGGGCCAGCGCTTGCAGGCGGCAACATCGCATGGGCAGGAGCCGAGGCTAGCAGCGTTCGCAGCGGGCCCGCTGCGCTGTAGCCCAAGGAAGAGGCCGCCCGCTGGGTACGCGGGTCCGGTCCGCCGGTAGCGCGGTCCGGCGGCGTAGAATCGCCCCATGAACAAGGTCGACCACGCCGCGCCGACCGTGGCGCCCGCCCTGATGCGTTTCGCCGATGCCGTGCGCGAGACGTACGGCGACGCAGTGGTGGAGCTTCGCCTGTTCGGCTCGCACGCGCGTTCGAGCGCGCACGAGGAGTCGGACGTCGACGTCGCGGTGGTGCTCGACGAAGCGGGCTGGGAGACTCGGCGCGACCTGATCGACCTGGCGACCGACGTGGGCATCGCCTACGGCCTGTCGCTGTCTCCCACCGTGTTCGACCGGGCCGAGTACGAACGCTGGCGCTCCCAGGACCGGCCCTTGACCCGGGACATCGAGGAAGAGGGGATACCTCTGTGACCGGATCCGTCGCGCGGGAGTGACGCCGGGGCGCCAGGGCGCGGCGGAGTTGCCCCGCCGCGCGAGTGCGATCGTCATCGGCGGCGGCGTGGTCGGCTGCTCGGTCGCCTACCACCTCGCGCGCTCGGGGGAGTCCGACGTGCTCCTGCTCGAGCGCCGCCGGATCGCTTCCGGCACGACCTGGCATGCCGCCGGCCTGCTCGGCCAGTTGCGGCAGTCGGTCACGATGACGAACCTCGCCCGCTACACGAGCGAGCTCTACGCCCGCCTCGAGCAGGAGACGGGACAGTCGACGGGCTATCGCCGCTACGGCTCCCTCTCGGTCACCGCCGACCCGGAGCGGTTCGAGGAACTCAAGCGCGCCGCGTCGCTGGCGAAAGCTCTCGGGCTGCCGGTCGACGTCGTGACGGCGAAGACGATCGGGGAGCGGGTATCCCTGCTCGAGACGTCCGACCTGCTCGGCGGGCTGCACATCCCCGGAGACGGCTACGCGAGTCCGACGGACGTCACCCTGGCGCTGGCCGCGGGCGCCCGCTCCGCCGGCGCCCGGATCGTCGAGCACGTGCCGGTGACCTCGGTTCGCACCGCCGGGGGGCGGGTTCTTGGCGTCGCCACGGAGCAGGGCGACATCGATGCCGACTGCGTCGTCCTCTGCGCCGGCATGTGGACCCGGGAGTTGGCCGCCTCCATCGGCGTCAACGTCCCGCTGCATGCCTGCGAGCACTACTACGTCCGGTTCGACGGCATCGACGGGCTCGACGCGAGCCTTCCCGTCGTGCGGGACTACGACGCCATCTCGTACTTCAGGTACGACGCGGGCAAGCTGATCGTAGGCGTCTTCGAGCCGAACGCGCGGCCCTGGGGCATGGACGGCATTCCCGAGGACTTCTGCTTCGACGAGATCCCTGCCAACCGCGAGCACTTCGAGCCGTTGCTGCGCGGCGCGAGGGAGCGCATGCCGGCCCTTCAGTCGGCCGAGGTCTTGCAGCTCTTCTGCGGCCCGGAGAGCTTCACGCCGGACGTCCGCTACCACGTCGGCCCGACGCCGGAGTGCGAGAACTGCTTCGTCGCGGCCGGCCTGAACTCGATCGGAATCCAGTCCGCGGGCGGGATCGGCAAGGTCGTCGCCGAGTGGATTCTCGACGGGCATCCGCCGGCCGACCTCTGGGAAGTCGACGTGCGGCGCAACATGCCCTTCCAGGGCAACCGCAGGTACCTGCGCGAGCGGGTCTCCGAGAGTCTGGGCCTCCTCTACGCCATGCACTACCCGTATCGCCAGTTCGAGACGGCGAGGGGCGTGCGCCGCTCACCCCTGTACGACCGCCTGGAGGCCGCCGGCGCCTGTCACGGGGAACTCGCCGGCTGGGAGCGACCGAACTGGTACGCGCCGGCGGGCGTGCCGGCCCGCTACGAGTACAGCTACGGACGCCAGAACTGGTTCGAGTACTCGGCCGCCGAGCATCGGGCCGTGCGGGAGAACGTGGCACTGTTCGACCAGTCGTCGTTCGCGAAGTTCCGCCTGGAAGGCCGGGACGCGGCCAGGGTGCTCAACCGGGTCTGCGCCAACGATGTCGACGTGCCGCCCGGCCGCATCGTTTACACGCAGTGGCTCAACGAGCGCGGCGGCATCGAGGCGGACCTCACGGTGACGCGCCTGGCGGAAGACAGCTTCCTCATCGTCACCGCCGCCGCCTCCGAGGTGCGGGACTTTCACTGGCTCAAGGGCCACATTCCGGACGACGCGCACTGCGTCCTTGTGAACGTGACCTCGGCGATGGGCGTGATCTCCCTGATGGGCCCGGCTTCCCGCGCGCTCCTCCAGTCCCTGACGCCGGCGAACCTGGCCAACGAAGCGTTCCCGTTCGCGACCAGCCGCGAGATCGAACTGGGCTACGGCCTGGTGCGGGCGTCGCGCATCACCTACGTCGGCGAACTCGGTTGGGAGCTCTACGTTCCCGCGGAGTTCGCGGCGGGCGTCTACGACGAGGTCGTGGCCGCCGGCGAGGCGTTCGGTCTGGTGCATGCCGGCTACCACGCCCTGGACTCGCTGCGCATCGAGAAGGCCTACCGTCACTGGGGCCACGACATCACCGACCAGGACTCGCCGCTCGAAGCGGGGCTCGGGTTCGCCGTCAGGTTCGACAAGCCCGGCGGCTTCATCGGGCGCGAGGCGCTGCTCAGGCAGAAGGAGAGCGGGGTCGCGAAGCGCCTGATCCAGTTCAGACTCCGGGATCCGCAGCCGTTGCTCTACCACAACGAACCGATCTGGCTGGGCGACGAAATCGCCGGCTACGTCACCTCCGGGAACTACGGCCACAGCCTTGGAGCGGCCGTCGGCCTCGGCTACGTTCCCATGTCGCTGTTGCCGGACTTCCCGGAACTGGCCAGTGGATTCGAGATCGAGGTCGCCGGCGTCCCCGTCCCGGCCGAGGCCTCCCTCCGGCCCATGGTCGACCCTGGCGGCAAGCGCGTTCGCAACTGAAACGGAGTAGGCTCGCCTGCGCGCGACTTCAGCTTGCGCTTCGAGCGCCGACGATCGAGCCAACGATGCACTCCCGACCTTCCCAGGCCGTGATCCTGGCCGGCGGCCGGGGCACCCGCCTGGCGCCGCTGACGGACACCCTGCCCAAGGCGCTGATTCCGTTCCACGGCAAGCCGTTCCTCGGCCATGTGATCGACATGCTGCGCGAGCAGGGCTTCGAGCGCGTCCTGCTGCTGCTCGGCTATCGCGCCGAGGCGATGATCGACCACTTCGGCGATGGCTCCGCCTACGGTGTCGAGATCAGCCACCGGGTGACGGCCCCGGACGACCTGACGGCGCACCGGGTCAAGGACGCGTCCGACGAACTGGACGACCTGTTCCTGCTCCTCTACTGCGACAACTACTGGCCGATGCAGTTCGACCGGATGTGGCGCGCCTACGTCGACTCCGGGGCGTCGGCCCAGATCACGGTCTACGCGAACCGGGACGGCTACACCCGCGACAGCGTGATCGTGGGCGAGGACGGCTTCGTCACCGTCTTCGACCGCGGTCGGACGACTCCGGGGCTCCGGGGAGTCGAGATCAGCTACGCGATCCTCGAGAGGTCGGCGGTGTTGCCGCTCCTGCCGGATCACCAGGAGCTGTTTGAGGAGGCCGTCTACCCGGCACTGACCGCCCGGGGCGAACTGCGCGCCTACTGGAGCGAGCACCGCTACTACAGCGTCGGCGGCCACGAGCGGCTACCGCTGACCGAGGCCTTCTTCGCCCGCACGCCGACGATCATCCTCGACCGCGACGGCGTCCTCAACGTGCGCCCGCCGCGGGCGGAGTACGTCTGCACGCCTGGCGAGCTGCTCTGGCTACCGGGCGCCCGCGAGGCGCTGGCCGCCTTCAACCGGGCCGGCTGGCGGGTGCTCGTCGTGTCGAACCAGCCGGGAGTCGCCCGTGGCCGCATGACGCTGGACGACCTGGCCGCGGTGCATCGACGCCTGTGCGCCGAGGTGGAAGAGGCCGGTGGACGGATAGACCGCATCTACTTCTGTCCGCACGGCTGGGACGAGGGCTGCGACTGCCGCAAGCCGGCGCCGGGAATGCTCTTCCAGGCGCAGCGCGATCATCATCTCGATCTCACCCGGACGACTTTCCTCGGCGACGACGAGCGCGACGGGCAGGCGGCGGACGCGGCGGGCTGCCGGTTCGGCTTGGTGACCGAAGACGAGCCGCTGATCGCGCACGCCGAGCGGCTTCTGAAGTCCGCGGCAGAACGGGATGCGGCGGCATCCAGGTCCGCTCGCATCGCGCCCGCGTCCGGCGCGCCAAGCGGGTCCGACGGCTGCGTCCCGGCCGCATCCAGCGCGCAAAGCCGGTCCGACGGCCGCCCGGTGCCGCCGCCATCGCCAGGGACGCCGGCATGAGCAGCGTCGGCGCGCGCCGTCCGGTCCTGGTGACGGGGCACCGCGGTTATCTCGGCTCGGTCATGGCGCCGTATCTCGTGGAGCGCGGCTACGACGTCGTCGGGCTCGATTACGGCTACTTCGACGATTGCTCGATCGCCGCCGACCCCGTGCCGATCCCGTCGATCCGGAAGGACATCCGGGATCTGGCGCCGGCCGACCTGCGTGCCTTCTACGCGATCGTCCACCTGGCGGCGCTCTCGAACGATCCGATCGGCAACCTGGACGAGACCTGGACGGAGGAGATCAATCACCGTTCTTCCGTCCGCCTGGCCGAACTGGCCCGCGCGGCCGATGTACGTCGCTTCCTGTTCTCGTCTTCGTGCATCATGTACGGCCAGTCCAGCACGGAAACGGTGGACGAGACCTCGCCGCTCGACCCGCGGACCCTGTACGCGCGTTCCAAGGTCCGGAGCGAGGAGGCGATCCGGGAGCTGGCGCGGGACGGTTTCTCGCCCACGTTCCTGCGCAACGGCACCGTGTACGGCCTGTCACCCCGGATGCGTTTCGACACTGTCCTGAACGACCTGACCGGAGCCGCCTTCGCCAACCGGCGAGTCGTCGTCTACGGCGACGGCAAGCCGTGGCGGCCGGTCGTCCACGTCGGGGACGTGGCAGCGGCGTTCGGCCGCGTGCTCGAAGCGCCGCTCTCGCTGGTTCACAACGAGGCCTTCAACACCGGCGCCGACCACCTGAACCACCGCGTGATCGAACTGGCGGAGATCGCGGCCGATCTCGTGCCCGGCTGTGAGATCGAGGTGCGCGGTGAACCCGGCGCCGACCAGCGCACCTACCGCGCCTCGTTCGGGAAGTTCGCCCGCGCTTTCCCGGACTTCGAGTTCCGGGACGCGGCCGCCGGAGCGAAGCGGTTGGTCGAGGACTACCGCCGCATCGGGCTCGACGCGGCGCTCTACGGCGACGCGCGCTTCGTCCGCCTGCGCTGGCTCGAACGTCTGCTCGACGCGGAGCGGCTGGACGGCTCGCTGCGCTGGGCGGGCGGCACCGCCGGCGAGGCAAACCGGGAGGACAAGGGATGATCCACGGCGTCAAGGTGGTTCCGCTTCGTCAGGTCGTCGACGAGCGGGGCAAGATCATGCACATGCTGAAGGCCACGGACGAGCACTTCCTCGGCTTCGGCGAGATCTACTTCTCGACCGCCTGGCCGGGGACGATCAAGGCCTGGCACATCCACCGCTCGATGACGGTGAACAACGCGGTGATCAGCGGCCGGGCCAAGCTCGTCATGTACGACCTGCGCGAGGACTCGCCGACCCGCGGCGAGCTCCAGGAGGTCTTCTTCGGCGAGGACAACTACGTCCTGGTCCAGATCCCGCCCGGGATCGCCAACGGCTACAAGGCGTACGGCGACAAGCAGGTCATCATGGCGAACGCCGCGACCGAGCCGCACGATCCCGGCGAGATGGACCGGCTCGATCCGTTCACCGACCGGATCCCCTACGACTGGGCGCTCCAGCACGGTTGAGGCGGCCGGAACCTCCGCAGACGTGGACGCATCGCGCCTGATCGTTACCCGTACGCCGTTGCGGGTGTCCCTGGTGGGCGGCGGCACCGACCTGCCGGCGTTTTACCGGCGCGAGGGCGGCGCGGCGCTCTCGACCACCATCGACCGCTACGTCTACGTGACGGTCAAACGGCACAGCGAGCTGTTCTTCGAGCCGGTGCGCGTGAACTACTCGCGCAGCGAGCAGGTCGAACGGATCGACGAACTGGAGAACAACATCGCGCGCGAGTGCTTGCGATTCGTGGGCGTCGACCCGCCGGTCTACATCTCCACGGTCGGCGACGTGCCGGCTTCGACCGGGCTCGGCGGATCGAGCGCCTTCGCCGTCGGCCTGCTGAACGCGCTCCACTCCTACAAGGGGGAGCGCGCCTCGGCGGGGCAGTTGGCGGAGGAGGCCTGCCACATCGAGATCGACGTCCTGGGCGCGCGGATCGGCAAGCAGGACCAGTACGCGGCGGCCTACGGCGGGCTCAACCTGCTGTCGTTCAAGCGGGACGGCGGCGTGACCGTCGAGCACCTGCGGATTCCGGGCGACCGGCTGCGCGAGCTGTTCCGCTCGGTGCTCATGTTCTGGACCGGACACCAGCGGGACGCGAGCGCGGTGCTCTCGGAGCAGGACGACCGCACCGAGCTGAACCTGGAGTCGCTGCGCAGGATGCGGGACCAGGCGCGCGACCTGCACCGGGATCTCGGCGCCGGTGACGTCGACGTCGAGGGCATCGGCCGGCTCCTCGACGAGGGCTGGCGGATGAAGCGGGAGCTCGCGGGATCCATCACGACACCGCTGATCGACGGTTGGTACGACGCGGCCGTCGCGGCCGGCGCCCTGGGCGGCAAGCTCTGCGGCGCCGGCGGCGGCGGTTTCCTGCTGTTCGTCGTGCCGCCCGACCGGCAGGCCGCGGTCCGCTCGGCGCTGGCCGACCTGTACGAGTTGCCCGTCGGCCACGAGTCCCACGGCTCGCAGTTGGTCGCCCCGTTCCACCATGGCTAGTTGCCTCGTCTGCGCGCAACCCTCCGTCGAGCCCTTCCTCGACCTGGGCAGCACCGCGCTCGCCAACAAGTTCCCGAGCGTCGCCGACCTGAGCCGTCCCGAACCGCGCTTCCCGCTGCGCGTCGGCTTCTGCCATGGCTGCGGCCACGTGCAGCTCGTCGATCGCGTGCCGCCGGAGGCGATGTTCACGGACTATCTCTACGTGTCGTCCGCCTCGGACACGCTGTGCGCCCACTTCGACGACCTGGCGGCCACGCTCACCGCCCGCCACGGCCTCGCCGATGGCGGCCTCGTCATCGACATCGGCTGCAACGACGCTTCGCTCCTCTCCTGCTTCCGCGATCGCGGCGCCCGCACCCTCGGCGTCGACCCGGCGGAGAACCTGGCCGAGTACAGCCGCGACACCGGTATCGAGCGCTACCGGGGCTTCTTCGGTGCGGACACCGCCGGCGAGATCGCCGATCGCTGGGGCCGGGCGGCGCTGGTCACGGCGACCAACACCTTTCCGCACATCCCCGACCTTGCCGGCTTCGTCGCCGGCCTCGACGCCGTGCTGGCGCCCGGCGGCGCCTTCGTGCTGGAAGCGCACTACCTCGTCGATCTCCTCGACCAGCTCGCGTTCGACACCGTGTACCACGAGCACGTCTCCTATTGGGCGCTGGGCCCGATGACGCGGCTCTTCGAGGGCCACGGCATGGAGGTTGTGCGGGCGGAGCGCCTGCCGATCCACCACGGCCAGCTCCGGGCCACCGTCATGCGCCGCGGCGAGGGCGACGTGAACGCAAGCGTCGACGAGATCCTGGCGGCCGAGAGGCAGCTCGGCATTGACCGCTTGGAGACTTGGAGCGGGTTCGCGGCGCGAGTCGACCGCCTGAAGACCGAGGTCGTGAACTGCCTCCGCGGCCTGAAGGCCGACGGCCGCCGTCTCGCCGGCTACGGCGCACCCGCCAAGGGCAGCACGCTGCTCGAATTCTTCGGCGTAGGCCCGGAGCTGCTCGACTTCATCGCCGACCGCAGCCCGCTGAAGCAGGGCCGCTACACGCCGGGCTCCCACATCCCGATCGTCGCGCCGGAGCGACTGATCGAGGAACCGTCGCCCGACCACGTCCTGCTCCTGGCCTGGAACTTCGAGGACGAGATCCTCGCCCAGCAGGCCGAGTTCCGCCGCCGCGGCGGCGGGTTCATCCTGCCGGTGCCGGAAGTCCGCATCGTCTGACCCTGGGTTCGCCGGGTGCGCGGGTCTTCCGACCCGCATCGAGCGCGATGCTGCGAAGCAGCGAAGCACGACCTACGATCGAGAGGAACCGATTTTCTCCTTGTGAGAAGGAGAACTTTGTGCCATAGTCTCCTTCCTGGAGGGAGAATGCGGTGGAGGCGATGCCAACTCAGCTAAGGCACGTGCTCTCCGAGCTGCTCGCCGAGTCGTTGCGGAACCCGCTTCCTCCACACACGCCGCGGCGCGTCAGAGGGCGCACGCGGTTTGCCGGGAAGGTCACCGCGGTGCTGGGGATGCGGAGAGCCGGCAAGACGACGTTTCTTCACCAGCTCAGGAGGGAGTGGGCGCCTGAAGGCGAGGCGCCGTTCCATGCGCCCTACGTGTCGTTCGAGGACGACCGGTTGACGGGCCTGGAGACGCGGCATCTCGACTTCCTTCTCGACGAGTACGACCGACTGTCACCCGCGGGACCGGATAGCGCAGGGGTGATGTGGTGCTTCGACGAAGTTCACCTCGTGCCGGGCTGGGAACGCTTCGTGCGGCGGTTGCTCGACACCCGGCAGGTGGAGGTGTTCGTTTCGGGATCGTCGGCGGCGCTGCTGTCCAGGGAGATCGCCACCGCGCTTCGGGGTCGCGCCTGGCAGGTGCTGATCCATCCGTTCAGCTTCGAGGAGGCTCTTCTTCACCGGGGCATCGCCGTTCCGGGCGAAACGGAGCGACTTGCTCGCGAAGAGCGGGTGCATCTGGAGCGAGCCTTCTCGGCCTGGCTCGGTACCGGCGGATTCCCCGAGGCCCAGGGCCTCGACGCCTCCTCGCGCCAGCAGTTGTTGAGGGACTACGTGGATGTCGCCATTCTGCGGGACGTGGTGGAGCGCCACAGCGTCGGCAACGTCACCGGGTTGCGGTGGCTGGTCAGGCAGTTGCTCGGCAACGCCGGCGGCCTGTTCAGCGTCGAGAAGTTCCATGGCGCGGTCAAGTCGCAGGGGCTCGCCATCGCGCGGGACACGGTGCATCGGTTTCTCGGCTACCTGGAGGACTGCTTTCTCGTCCGTGTGGTGTGGATGGAGTCGAACTCGGAACGGCAGCGCATGGTCAACCCGCGCAAGGTGTACCCGGTCGATACGGGCCTGACTCCGCTCTTCGATCGCACTGGGCGCGCGAACGTGGGTCATGCCCTCGAAACGGCCGTTCTGGTCGAACTGGACCGCAGGCGGCTCGACGTGACCTACGTGCGAACTCGAAAGGGATACGAGGTCGACTTCCTCGTTCGCTACGCCGACGGGCGTCGCGAGCTCATTCAGGTCTGCGCCGACGCATCGGACCCGGTGACTGCCGAACGGGAGCTGCGGGCTCTCGAGGCGGCGGGCGAGGCGTTTCCCGATGCCGGCAAGCTGCTGATCACCCTCCATCGAGACGGCATTCCGCCGGAGTTGCCGGCTGACGTAGCGGCCAAGCCTGCCTACGTCTGGGCACTCGGAGATCCTGACGGACCGGGTTGATGAACCTGGATGCTCCCGAGTGCCTGGGGGCGCGGCTCGCTACCGGTCGGCGCCTTCGGTGACGCCTCGGTCGCGTGGAAGCGGCTATCGGCGGTCAGCGTTCCCGGAAGCTGTACAGCTTCGTCCTGGTCCGCATGACCAGCCGGTCGCCCGCCAGCGCCGGCGACGCGAGGGTCATCTCGTCCAGCGGGTTCGCGTGGAGTTGCTCGAACTCGTCGCCGGTACCGAACACGAAGGTCGTGCCGGCCTCGTCGGTGGCGAAGACGCGGTCGCGGTAGGCCCAGGGCGAGGTCGTGAAGTGGCCGTTCGAGTCCTCGATCCGCGACCGGTACAGGCGTTCGCCGGTCGCCGCGTCGTAGCGGGCGAAGATTCCCCGGTCGTAGACGACCCACAGCGAGCCCTTGTACGGCACCGGAGTCGGGATGTAGGTGCCGGCCCGGCTGTCGTTCCAGACGACGAAGTCGTTGCTCGTTTCGTCCTCGGCGAGGGTGAGATCGCCGGCGGCGCCGGGGCGGATCGCCGTGATCGGGCGGTTCCGGTCGCCGTGAACGCCCGACGTGACGTAGAGCAGGCCGTCGTAGGCGAAGGGCGTCGGCACCGGCAGCAGCGAGTGGCGGGCGAGCCGCCACAACTCCCGCCCCATCGTGTCGTGGCTGATGACGGTGTAGGGGCCGAGCGCCACGATCTCGGTGCGCTCCTCGTGCCGCCACACGAACGGCGTGCTCCAGGAAGTCCGGTGGTTGGGAGCGTGCGGCGCGGCGAGCCGTCCCCTGGCCGCGCGCCACATTTCGCGTCCGTCCCGCTTGGAGAAGGCGGCGAGGAACGGGTGCTCCTGGTTGTCGTTCTGGATGACGACCAGGTCGTCCGTGAGCGCGGGCGAGGCGCCGGTGCCGAAGTCCATGTAGATCTGGAACGGGTCGAGCCGCCGCTCCCAGCGCAGCTCGCCGTCCAGCGAACAGGCCCAGAGGCCGAGGCCGGTGACGTAGACGAAGATCGTCTCGCCGTCGGTGACCGGCGTCTCGGATGCGAAGGTGTTCTTCGAGTGGCGGCCGCCCGGCGGCGGTCCGGCGAAGAAGGTGCGCCGCCAGAGTTCGGCGCCGTCCGCGATCGAGTACGCGATCAACTGGTAGTCGAGATCGACTTCGTCGGGGAACTCGATGAAGCGTTCGTCGTGGCGCCTGAGGACTTCCTCCCAGGGAAGCCCCTGTTCCCGGAGCTCACGCATGAACTCGTTGCTGTACTCGGTGCCGAACTCGGGCCGCTTGGTTGCCTCGGTCGGTCTGGCCGCCGTGGTCAGGAAGACGGTGCTACCGACGACGATCGGCGACGACCAGCCGGAACCCGGCACGTCGACGCTCCATTCGACGTTCTCCGTGGCGGACCAATGGAACGGCAGCCGGTCGTTGTCCGAGACCGGGATGCCGTCCGGGCCGCGGAAGCCGGGCCAGAGCGGCGTCGGCGCCGGCTCGGCGGTCTGCCCGAGCGCGGCCGCGATGGAGAAGGGCAGAACCAGCCCGGCGGCCATGAGGCAGCGGCGCATGGCGCGGATGTTACCCGCCGCCCTGCGTTACGCTGCCCCGCGTGGCTGGGGAGGGAGTACCGACGGTCGCCGCTCTCGTCCTGAACTACAACGGGCGCGACATCACGCTGCAGGCGTTGGCGAGCCTCGAAGCGATGACCTACCCGGCCTGCGAGCTGATCCATATCGACAACGGTTCGGGCGACGGCTCGTCTGAGGCGGTCGCCGCCGCCCACCCCAACGTCACCCAGATCCGCGTCGAGGAGAATCGGGGCGTCGTCCACGGCATGAACCAGGGCATCGAGCTCGCCGTCGCCCGCGGCGTCGACTACCTGCTGCTGCTCAACAACGACATCGAAGTGGAGCCGGACTTCCTGGACCACCTCGTCGCCGCGGCCGAGGCCGATCCGGGCATCGGCTGCGTCGGCCCGAAGATCCTCTACCACGGCGAGCGCGACCGGCTGTGGTCGGCCGGCGGCCGCATCCGTTTCCGCGAGTCGATGACCAGGGAGCGCGGCGAGGGGCAGGTCGACCGCGGCCAGTACGACCGCGACGAGGAAGTGCCCTACGTGAACGGCTGCGCCATGCTGGTGCGCCGCAGCGTCGTCGAGGAGATCGGCCTCTGGGATCCGCTCTTCCACCTCGCGCTCGACGACGCCGACTGGTGCATGAGGATGAAGGCGCTCGGCTATCGCTGCTACTACGCGCACCGGGCCGTGCTGTACCACATGGTGGCCCGCACGGTCGGCGGCTACCGGGCCTCGCGGACGTTCTTCAACGGCCGCAGCGCCGCGCTCTTCGTGCGCCGCTACGGCGGTCCGCTCCAGTGGTGCTCGTTCCTGGCTTTCCTCTCGGCAGGCCTGTTCCTCGCCTTCTTCCGCGAACTCGTCCGCGGCAACCAGGGCGCCGTCATCGCCAAGCTCCGCGGCGTGATCGAGGGCCTCCGGGCGCCGATGCCGCCGCCGCCGCGGATCGATCTGCGGGAGGACCAGGCACCGGCTGCAACTCCGGCCTCGCCATGACAGTGTTGCCGCCTTATGGTGCGTGCGACCTTTTCACTCGACGAAGCGACCGTCCGGCGTCTTCGGCGAACCGCGAAGCGGCTCGGCAAGCCCCAGAGCCAGATCGTCCGCGAGGCGATCGCCGACTATGCCGCCCGGTCCGGCAGGCTGAGCGAAGTCGAGCGGCTCAGCATGCTGGAAGTGCTCGACCGACTGCGGAGAGAGCATGTGGCAGGCTCGGCGGATGCGGTCGACGCTGAGTTGCGCGCGATCCGCGAATCCCGCCGGGTCGGCTGGGACCGCGAGTCGGAGATCGGCCAGTAGGCCTCGCGGCCGAGACGCTCGGCAGGGGCTCGCGCCGAAACCGTCGACGTGCCTTGACTGCTTGGATTTGGCTGTGCCGGTCCGTCAAGTCGGAGTGGCCGATTCGCCATGCTGAAGAACCTGCGTGAGGACACGCGGCGACTCCGCGCGATCAAGACCAAGCCGTTCCCCTTCTACGTGCTCGAGTCGCTGCTGTTCGAGAACGGCTACCAGGCGGTCGTCCTCCACCGGATGGCGCACTGGTTCAAGCGCCGCGGCATCCCGGTACTGGGGCCGTTCCTGGCCCGGCTGTCGCTGTTTCTCACCAGCGTCGACATCGCGCCGGGGGCGCGCATCGGACCGGGTCTCTTCATCAGCCACGGCACCGGCCTGGTGATCGGCAACGGCGTCCGCATCGGCCGCAACGGCACGTTGCTTCACCAGGTCACCATCGGCGCGCCGACCGCCAGGCGGCTGGACCAGATGCCGAACCTCGGCGACAACGTCTTCGTCGGCGCCGGCAGCCGGCTGCTGGGCCGCATCGAGATCGGCGACGACGTCTTCATTGGCGTCAACTGCGTCGTGACGGAGGACATCCCGGCGGGCACGAAGGTCACGACGGCGGCGGGCCTGACGCTGGACGCGGGCGGTTAGCGACGGGGCGATTCCCGGAAGAGGCAGGCGCCAGGCCGCGGATCGACCATGAGTAGCGCCCACCGGCCGACCCTCCTTTCCGGGCGGCCGTTCGGCGTGCCCGGGCGACGCACGGCCATGTATTCTCGACTCGCGTGCGGGGCCGTTGCCCGCGTGTCTCCGCGATGGTGGCAGTCGAGCATCAGGTAACCGACCGGAAGGCCCGGGGGGCCTACTACACGCCGCCCGAGACGGCGGCCGCCCTCGTCCGCTGGGCGGTTCGGAGCCCGGATGAACACCTGCTGGACCCGTCCTGCGGCGACGGCCGGTTCCTGGCGCTGCACCCGCGGAGTACCGGCGTCGATTGCGACGCGTCCGCGGTGTCGAGCGCCGCAGCGGCGGCGCCTCGCGGAAGCGTGGAGTGCGCGGACTTCTTCGATTGGGCCGATGCGACCTCGCAACGCTTCGATTGCGCCGCCGGCAATCCGCCGTTCATCCGCTACCAGCGGTTCACCGGCGAAACGCGACGGCAGGCCCTGAAACTCTGCGCCACCCTGGGCGCCAAGTTGTCGGGGCTTTCGTCGTCCTGGGCGCCGTACCTGATCGTGACCGCCTCTCTGCTTCGGCCCGGCGGCCGGATGGCGTTCGTCGTGCCCGCAGAGATCGGCCATGCTCCGTACGCGGCCCCGGTTCTCGACTGGTTCGCCCGCCACTTCGACGAGGTGCGGTTGGTCGCCGTCCGGCAGAAGCTGTTCGCGGACCTGTCGGAGGACGTCTGGCTGCTCTACGCCGACGGCTTCGGCGGGCGGACGGGCCACTTCGATCTCGCGCTCCACGAGCGGTTCGTGTTCCGGTCCGAACCGCCGGTCGTCGACACCCGCGTCTCGGTCCGGGAGTGGCGGCGGTGGGGCTCCCGACTGCGGCCGATGCTGTTGCCGAGCCGGATTCGCGACGCGTACGAGAGCCTCAGAGACTCCGAGTCGACAGCGGCTCTCGGCGACCTGGCCGGCGTGGGCATCGGCTACGTCTCTGGCGCCAACGACTTCTTCCACTTGCGCCCGTCCGAAGCGGACGAACTGGGAATCGCGCGGGAGCTGTTCCGTCCCACGGTGCGTAGCGGCCGGGAACTTCGGGGAGAAGCGATCACGCACGAGACGGTTGCAGGCTGGCGAACGGACGACCGGCCGAACTTCCTGCTCGCGCTCGGTCCCGAGACGCCCCTGCCCGACGCGGTCAGTCGGTATCTGGATTCGCCTCGCGGAGTTGAAGTCCGGCGGCGCTACAAGTGCCGTGTTCGAACTCCCTGGTACGCGGTGCCCCATGCGGCAGTGCCCGACCTCTTTCTCTCATACATGAGCGGAGACGGGCCCGCCCTGGTCGAGAACCGGGCGCAATGCACCTGTACCAACGCGGTCCACGGCGTTCGCCTCAACGGCAGTGGCGTTGCCGCGTCTCGCCTCCGGCAGCGGTGGGAGACGACTCTGACGAGCCTCAGTTGCGAGATAGAGGGCCACCCGCTGGGCGGCGGCGTGCTGAAGCTGGAGCCTCGCGAAGCCCTCAACGTGCTGGTTAGCCTGAAGGGCGATCTCGAAGCCGACGATGAGCGCGACCTGCAGGAAGGGGCCGAGATCCTGCGCCGCTGGCGGCACTGTGGCTAGGCTGTACGCTGAGCCGAAGCTGGCGAAGCGGATCGTGCGGCTGGTGTGGCGGGCCGACTCTCCGGCGTTCGCAGAACCGTTGGCGGCGGCGTTCGTGCCGCGGTTGGGCCGCTGAGGTCATCGGGTCGCGAGATGCCGCGGCGCGTCACCTACCAACTCAGGATCGATCTGAACGGAACGAAGCCCCCAATCTGGCGGCGGGTTCTCGTGCCGTCTTCACTCCCGCTTGACCGCCTGCACGAGGTCGTCCAAGTGGCCATGGGTTGGCTCGACGTACACCTCCACATGTTCGTCAAGGGCACGCAGACTTATGCTGTCCCGAACCCTTGGGATGACGATTGGACGCTTCCCGGAATGCCGGCGACTCTCGACGAAAGAAAACACCGGGTCGGTCAACTTCTCAAGCGCAAGAAAGACTGGATCAGGTACGAGTACGACTTCGGCGACGGATGGGAGCACCGGATCACGCTCCAGAAGATCCTCCCGCACGACCCGGCTCTCCCTCTCCCGGCATGCACTGGCGGGAAGCGGCACTGTCCGCCTGAAGACTGCGGCGGCGTTTGGGGCTACTACCACAACCTGGAAGTCCTGAAGGACCCGAAGCACGAGGAGTACGAACACATCCGGGAGTGGATGGGCCCCGGTTTCGACGCGGAGGAGTTCAGCGTCGAAGAGGTCAACGAAGTGCTCCGTTCAATGGACCCCTCGTGAAGCCGTTTCAGCGACCCTGGTTCTGGAGCGGGGTCAGGCGCTGTACAGAATCCGCTCGCCGGCATCTTCCCGCCGTAGCTCTCCCAGGTCCTCCAGCCACCGCAGGTGGGCGATCGCTTCGCCGGTCGCGAACCAGCGCTGCATGATGGGGAAGTCCTCCCAGGACTCGGCGCGGATGTCCCAGGTCATCTCGCTGGCGGTCTGGTAGGCGTTGCGGCCGCCGTTGCGCCGCAGGATGTCGATGACCTCCTGGCCGCGCGTTTCGTGGTGCTCGCGTAGTTCGCGGCAGCGGCCCTTGAAGTCGTGGATCAGGCTGCGGTGGCCGGGCAGGCAGAGGTCGACGTCGAGCGCTTCGACCTTGGCGACGCTGTCGAGGTAGAGGCCCAACGGGTCGTGGTCGTCGGCCCAGGCCTGGATGTTGGGCGTGATGTCGCCGAGGATGTGGTCGCCGGCGATGAACAGGCGCTTCGCCCGGTCGTAGAGCGAGATGTGGCCGAAGGTGTGGCCCGGCGTGTCGATGACCTCGAGGCGGTAGCCGGCGATCTCGACCACGTCGCCTTCGTGGAGCGGCGCGTACTCGATGCGGCGGCTGCCGCTGAAGCGGGCGCCCGGATGCCGCCGGAAGCTCTCGGCCAGCTCGTCGGGCGGGAAGCCGCTCCGCCTCAAGTACACCCCCATCGGGCTGTTCTCGGACCAGCCGCCGTGGGCACGGCCCATCGCTGCGGCGTCGATGGCGCCCATCGATGCGGTGCGGCCGGGTTGCAGCAGTTCCGGGATCAGGCCGTGGTGGTCCGCGTGCAGATGAGTGGCGAGGAAGTCCGTCTTCGCCAAATCGACCCCAATCTCGTCGAGCCCCGCGGTCAGGACCTCCCGGCACTCGGGCCGGTTCATCCCGGTGTCGATGACGAGCCACCGGTCGTCCTCGGCGAGGACGTAGCAGTTCACCTCCTTGAGCGGGTTCCGCGGCAGCGGGACGACGACCCGGTAGAGCGAGTCGAGAACCTTCTCGGCGGCTGGTTCCGTCACGGGCGCGAAGGGTAGCAAGCGGCATCCGGGTCGGCATGGCGCTTCACGCGCGGAGGCCGGTGCTCCTTCGGCGCGATGGGGCAAACCTCGGCCACCGGCTTGCCTCGGTAGGAGATCGTCACGGTCTTTCCCTGGCGCGCGAGCCGGACGACTTCATAGAAGCGCGCCCTCGCGTCGCGGGCCGAGTAGGTGATCGTCATGTGCCGACTCTATCTGTCTGTCGGACCGCCTTCAGCCTCGCCGCCCCACGGCAGCGTCAGCGAGCGGCTACGATTCACGACTCACGCGCCTGGAGGAGCCCCCGATGCCGTTGACCGAGAGCTACGTTCCCGCCGACACGAGTTCGCCCGTCCTCGAAACGACGGTTGGCGGCATCCTCCGCGACGCCGCCGCCAAGGCCCCGGACACGATCGCCCTGGTCGAGGGCGTGCCGGGCGAGCGCCGGACCTGGACCTACGCCGAACTCCTGGCGGGCGCGGAGCGCGTCGCTCGCGCCCTCGTCGCCCGCTTCGAGAAGGGCGAGCGGGTCGCCGTCTGGGCGCCGAACATCCCGGAGTGGGTGCTGCTCGAGTACGGCGCGGGCCTCGCCGGCGTGGTCTTGGTGACGGTCAACCCGGCGTACCAGCCCAAGGAGCTCGAGTACGTGCTGCGGCAATCCCGGTCTTCCGGCATCTTCTACCTGCGCTCGTTCCGCGGCAATCCGATGGAGGAGTCGCTGAAGCAGGTCGCGGCCGGCCTGCCGGACCTGCGCGAGCTCATCCCGTTCGACGAGTTCGAGGAGTTCGTGGCCTCGGCGCCGGACGACGTCGAGCTTCCCGAAGTGAGCCCGGACGACCCGGTCCAGATCCAGTACACCTCGGGCACGACCGGCTTCCCCAAGGGCGCCTACCTGCACCATGGCGGGATCACGAACAACGCCCGGTTCGTCGCCGAGCGCCTCGGCATGGAGCCGGGAGGCGTCTACATCAACCCGATGCCGTTGTTCCACACCGGCGGCTGCGTGCTGGGGGTCCTCGGGCCGTGCCAGTTCCAGGCGACGCTGGTCAACCTGGTGATGTTCGATCCGGGGCTGATGCTGGCCCTGGCGGAGGAGCTGCGGGCCACGCACCTGCTCGGGGTGCCGACGATGCTGATCGCGGTGATGGAGCATCCCGACTTCGGCAGCCGCGACCTGTCGTCCGTCCACACCGTCTGCTCGGGCGGCGCGACGGTGCCTGCCGACCTGGTGCGCCGGATCGAGAAGACGCTCGGGGTTCAGTTCTCCATCATCTACGGCCAGACCGAGGCGTCCCCCGGAGTGACCCTGATGAAGCCGGACGACAGCGAGGAGGACAAGGCGAACACGCTCGGTCCGGTGCTGCCGCAGACCGAGATGAAGGTGATCGACCCCGCGACAGGCGCGACGGTGCCCATCGGCGAGCCGGGCGAACTCTGCTGCCGCGGCTACCTCGTCATGCTCGGGTACTTCGAGATGCCCGACAAGACCGCCGAGACGATCGACAAGGACGGCTGGCTCCACACCGGCGACCTGGTGACGATGGACGACCGCGGCTACACGACGATCACCGGCCGGCTGAGGGACATGATCATCCGCGGCGGCGAGAACATCTATCCCCGCGAGATCGAGGAGCTGCTGTTCGAGCACCCGCAGGTCGCGGACGTGGCCGTCGTCGGCCTGCCGGACGAGCGGTGGGGGGAGATCGTCTCCGCCTTCGTGCGCGACGCGAACCCGGCGAACCCGGCGAGCGACGCCGAGCTCCACACGTACTGCCGCGAGCATCTGTCGCCGCAGAAGACGCCCAAGGTCTGGTACCGGGTCGACGAGTTCCCGCTGACGCCGTCCGGCAAGATTCAGAAGTTCGTGCTGGTGGACGAGTGGCGCAAGGGCGTCTGGGACGCGGCGTAGGCCCCATGCGAGCGCGGCGGCGCCAGGCGGCTACACGAAGCGGATCCGATCTGACATGATCGCCGCTCTTCACGCAGACCCCCGTTCGCTCCGTTCGCCGCTCCGCGACTGACGGGGCGGTTCGCGCAATGCAGGCTCTCAGATCCAACGTCGACGTCCGCTCCGAGCAGTTCAAGAAGAACCGCGCCGACATCCTGGAGCAGATCGAGCAGGTCGACGGCCTGCTCGAGCAGGTCGCTGGCGGCGGCGGTCCCGAGGCGATGAAGCGGCTGAAGAGCCGCGGCAAGCTGCCGGTGCGCGAGCGCGTGGCGAACGCCCTCGACCGCGACAGCCCGTTCCTCGAGATCTCGCCGCTCGCGGCCTGGAACTCGTACTACACGGTCGGCTCGGGGTTCGTCCTCGGCATCGGCGTCATCTCGGGCACCGAGTGCGTGATCCTCGGCCACGACCCGTCGGTGCGGGCCGGCGCCTTCAACGAGTTCAACTCGAAGAAGCTGATGCGCGGCCTGGAGATCGCGCGGATCAACCGGCTGCCCTACGTCCAGTTCGTGGAGTCGGCCGGCGCCGACCTGCGCGGCAACACGGGCGACGATCCGGACGCGCAGACGAAGCGGACGCTCGGGCACTTCGCCGAGTCCGGCCGCCTGTTCTACGAGATCTCCGAGCTCTCCAAGATGCGCATTCCGACGGTGTCGATCGTCTTCGGCGCCTCGACCGCCGGCGGCGCCTACCAGCCGGGGATGAGCGACTACAACATCTTCGTCAAGAACCAGGCGATGGTCTCGCTCGGCGGCCCGCCCCTGGTCAAGATGGCAACCGGCGAGGACGCGGAACCGGAGAGCGTCGGCGGCGCGGACATGCACTGCCGCGTCTCGGGCCTCGGCGACTACCTGGCCCAGGACGAGATGGACGGCATCCGCCTGCTGCGCGATGTCGTCGGCCACCTGAACTGGCGCAAGGAAGGTCCCGGGCCGAGCCTGCCGCCCGACGACCCGGTGCTCGATCCCGAGGAACTGCTCGGCCTCGTCTCGCGCGACCTGCGCTCCCCGCTCGACATCCGCGAGGTGATCGGGCGCGTCGTCGACGGATCGCGGTTCGAGGAGTTCAAGCCGCTCTACGGGCCGACGATCGTCTGCGGCTGGTCGTCGATCCACGGCTATCCGGTCGGCATCCTGGGCAACAACGGCGCGCTGTTCTCCGAGTCGGCGGAGAAGGCGACCCAGTTCATCCAGCTCTGCAACCAGATCGACGTGCCGCTGCTCTTCCTGCACAACATCACCGGCTACATCGTCGGCACGGACTACGAGCAGGGCGGGATCACGAAGAACGGCTCGAAGATGATCAACGCGGTCTCCAACTCGACCGTGCCGCACCTGTCGGTGATCGTCGGCGCGTCGTACGGGGCGGGCAACTACGGCATGAGCGGCCGCGCCTACGGCACCCGCTTCACCTACATCTGGCCGACCGCGAAGATCGCGGTCATGGGACCGGAGCAGATGGCCGGCGTGATGACAATCGTGACCCGGGCGGCCGCGAAGCGGCGGGGGATCCCGTTCGACGAAGAGGCGGACCGCAAGCGCGCCGCCGGCGTCATCCACTGGGCCGAGAAGCGCTCGCTGGGGCTCTACGCGACCTCGCGCGTTTCCGACGACGGGATGATCGACCCGCGCGACACCCGCACCGTGCTCGGCCTGTCGCTGTCGGCCTGCCACAGCCGGGCCGTCGAGGGGGCCAAGGGCTATGCCGTCTTCAGGATGTGAGTTCGGCGTGACGAGGGTTGCATGATCGCCCGGCTCCTGGTCGCCAACAGGGCTGAGATCGCACGGCGGATCTTCCGCTCGGCGCGCGACATGGGCATCGCCACGGTGGCGGTGTACGCCGACGGCGACGCGGACGCGCCCTTCGTCGCCGAGGCGGACGTCGGCGTCGCGCTCGATGGCCGATCGTCGGCCGAGACCTACCTCGACATCGAGAAGGTCCTGGCCGCGGCCGAGCGCACCGGCGCCGACGCCGTCCACCCCGGCTACGGCTTCCTGTCCGAGAACGCGGACTTCGCCCGCGCGGTGACCGAGGCCGGGCTCGTCTGGGTCGGTCCGTCGCCCGAGGCGATCGCCGCGATGGGCGACAAGCTCTCGGCCAAGGCGCTGATGCGCGAGGCGAGCGTGCCGACGCTCCAGGCGGTCGAGCTCGGCGACGGCGCCGACCTGGCCGCGGCAGCGGCGGAAGTCGGCTTCCCGGCCCTGGTCAAGGCTGCGGCGGGCGGCGGCGGCCGCGGCATGAGAGTGGTCGAGTCGGAGAGCGAACTGGCCGGCGCCGTCGAGGGCGCGCGGCGCGAGGCGGAGGCCGCCTTCGGAGACGGCACCGTGTTCCTGGAACGCTGGCTCGCCTCGTCGCGGCACGTCGAAATCCAGATCCTCGGCGACCTGCACGGCAACCTCGTCCACTGCTTCGAGCGCGAATGCTCGATCCAGCGCCGCCACCAGAAGATCGTCGAGGAAGCGCCGTCTCCGGTCGTGAGCGACGAACTCCGGGCGCGCATCGGCGCGGCCGCGGTGGCCGCCGGACAGGCGATCGGTTACAGCTCGGCGGGGACGGTGGAGTTCCTGGTCGAGCAGCCGGCGGACGGTTCGGCCCCGACCGAGTTCTGGTTCCTGGAGGTCAACACCCGGCTGCAGGTGGAGCACCCGGTGACCGAGGAGATCACCGGCCTCGACCTCGTGCGCGAGCAGCTACGGATCGCCCAGGGGGAGCGTCTCGGCTTCGGCCAGGGCGACCTGGCCATCGATGGCCATGCGATCGAAGCGCGGCTCTATGCGGAGGATCCGGCGAACGACTTCCTGCCCCAGACCGGCCGCGTCCAGTGCTGGCAGCCCGCGCCGGGGATGAACGCGCGCTTCGACTCCGGGATCGAGAGCGGCAGCGAGGTCGGCATCGAGTTCGATCCGATGCTCGCCAAGGTCATCGTCGGCGCCGCCACGCGCCGCGAGGCGGCGCTCCGTCTCGCCCGGGTCCTCGAGACGACGCGCGTGCAGGGCATCCGGACCAACCGCGACTTCCTCGTCTCGACTCTTCGCTCGCCGGAGTACCTGGCCGGCGACACGACGACCGACTTCATCGAACGGGTGGCGCCGGCGCCCGCGCGCCAGCCGTCGGCGGACGAGGTGGTCGCCGCCGGCATCTGCGCGGCCATGGCGGCCCAGCACGACCGCAGGCAGGCGGCCCGCATCCATCCGACGATCGTGAGCGGCTGGCGCAACACGGTGATGCCCTACGAGCGGGCCGAGTACGAGACGGCCGCCGGCGACGCGCTTCGGATCGAGTACCGCATCCAGCGCGACGGCCGGTTCGACACCCGCGCCGTTGCGGGCGACGGCGAGCCGAGCCGCCACATGGTCGAGCTCCGGCGGCGCACCGGGGACGGCGTCGAGGTCGTCATCGACGGCCGCAGGTTCCGGGCCACCGTGACGGCCGACGGCGACCGCTGGCTCGTCCACGGCCCGCAGGGCGACGTCGAACTGCGCGAACTGCCCCGTTTCCCCGTCGCGGGCCTGGAGACCGTCGCCGGCGGTCTGACCGCGCCGATGCCGGGCAAGGTGATCTCGGTTCACGCCGCGGTCGGCGACCGGGTCGAATCGGGCCAGCTCCTCCTGGTGCTGGAAGCGATGAAGATGGAGCACCGCGTGACCGCGCCGGAACCTGGCACGGTGACGGAGTTCCGCGTCGTCGAGGGCGAGCAGGTCGGGAACGGCGAACTACTCGTCGTGATCGACGAGGACGCGGCCTGATTCGCTGGAGCGCTGACGCGAGGAGGATCCGCATGTCGAACCAGCCAGGTACCGAGTGCACGCTCTACGAGGTCAGGAGCGGCGCCGCCTGGATCACGCTGAACCGTCCGGAACGGCGGAACGCCCTGTCGCCGACGCTGATCACGGAGGTGTACGACCACCTGGCGGCGGCGCAGGCCGACGACGCCGTGCGCTCGATCGTCATCACCGGGGCCGGCAAGGGGTTCTGCTCGGGCGCCGATCTCAAGCGGCAGCCGGGCGAGAGCGAGCCGGACCGGATCGTGCCGTATCCGGACGTGCTGACCGCGATCTGGGAGGGCGAGAAGCCGGTGATCGCCGCCGTGAACGGGCACGCCTTCGCCGGCGGCCTGGGCATGGTCGCGGCATCGGACCTGGTCATCGCCGCCGAGGAGGCGATGTTCAGCTTCAGCGAGGTGCGCATCGGCGTCATCCCGGCGATCATCGCCGTCGTCTGCCTGCGCAAGCTGGGGCCGCACCACGGCATGAGGCTGTTCCTGACCGGCGACCGCTTCAGCGGCCGGCAGGCGGTGGAGTACGGCCTCGCCCACAAGGCGGTCCCGCGCGACGAGTTGATGGCGACGGTGCAGCAGGAGATCGACGCGATCAACCTGGGCGGGCCCAACGCGGTGGTCGAGTGCAAGAAGCTGGTTCGGGCCGTCCCCGACATCTCGCTCGCCGAGGGCTTCGAGCTGACCCAGGGCTGGAGCCGGCGCATGTTCCAGAGCGAGGAGGCGGTCGAGGGCATGGCGGCCTTCCGCGAGAAGCGCAAGCCGAGCTGGGCGTCGGCAGTCGAGTCCGGCGGAGAGTCCTCGTGACGCTTCTCGCTGGGTGCGCGGGTCTTCCGACCCGCCCTGGGTGCGCGGGTCTTCCGACCCGCTTCTGGCTTGGCAGCGGTAGAGCCGAGGCTTCCAGATGACGATTCAGCTCTACCACTGCCAGGGCGCCCGCTCGCTGCGCGCGGTCTGGACGCTCGATGAGATGGGCCTCGACTACGACCTGCACGTGCTTCCCTTCCCGCCGCGGGTGTTCAAGAAGGACTACCTCGGCACCAACCTCCTCGGCACGGTGCCCTACATGATCGACGGCGACGTGCACATGACGGAGTCCTCCGGCATCGCGAAGTACTTGGTCGACCGCTACGGCCCGACGCCGCTCGCCGTCGACGTGGACGACCCGGAGTACGGCGCGTATCTGAACTGGCTGTTCTACAGCGACGCGACGTTGACCTTCCCGCAGACGCTGTTTCTGCGGTACACGCGGCTGGAGCCCGAGGAGCGGCGCGTGCCGCAGGTCGCGGAGGACTACCGGCGGTGGTTCCTGGGCCGCCTGCGACTGGTCGAGGCGGCGACCTCGGACGGCCGCGACTTCCTCTGCTGCGGCCGCTTCACGATCGCCGACATCTGCGTCGGCTACGGCCTGAAGCTCGCGGAATCGCTCGGCATCGACGACTTCGGCGACAACGTGCGGCGCTACTGGACCGGGCTCCAGGAAGTCCCCTCGTACCAGCGGATCCGCGAGGTCTGAGGCGCGGCTGCGGTGGCGTGGCGTCTTCGTCGGTTGAACCCGCCCGGGGCGTGGCCGGAGGGCCTTCCCATCGGACGCTCGCGCTCTCTGGGTGAAGGGGAGGACGGCGCTCGCTTCGGTCGGCTGCGCTCCGCGGCGTCGTCGGTCGCTGGGGGCCATCGGCAGTCGCTTGCCTCCAGCCCGCTGGGAAGGCCCTCCGGCCACGCCCCGGGCTGGAGGGCGTCGGAGTTACCGGAGCGATTGTCCGCCGGTGCTGAGGTTTCGGGAACGGATGGGGAGGCGTTTTCGTGGACCAGCCGCCGAGCAGGCTGGGTGCGCGGGTCTTCTGACCCGCTCACGGGCGGCGCCGCGGAGCGGCGCAGCCCGGACGACGGGGCCGCCGGCCACGGCGGAGCGTCTCACACTGGGTGCGCCGGCGTCCCCGCCGGCTTTCGAAGGGAACGCGCCGCGGAGGGGCGACCGCACTGTCGGGGGTCGATCGGCGGACTCGGTGGTCATGGGTTGGCGCTGAGCCTGGTTCTGGTTGCCGTCTCGTTGGTGGCCTGCGGCCCCCCCCGGAACCTGCCGACGCCGGAACAGCCGATCGCCTGGAACCACAAGGTGCATGTCGAGGCTGGCCTGGAGTGCGTTCGTTGTCATCGGGGCGCCGAGGAGGGTGTCCATGCCGGGATGCCGTCGGTCCAGTCCTGCGCGGGCTGCCACCGGCGGGAGATTCCGGACCACCCCGAGGTCCGGAAGGTGATGCTCGCGAACGAGAACCGTGAGCCGATCCTGTGGGCGAAGGTCAACGTGATCCCGGATTCGGCGATGGTTCACTTCAACCATCGGGCGCACGCGCGGGCCGGGGTCGAGTGCCTGGCGTGCCACGGCGATGTGGCGGCGATGACGGTGGCCGAGCCCGTGCGCAACGTGGCCGACATGGGCTGGTGCGTCGAGTGTCACCGCGAGAACGAGGCCAGCGACGACTGTCTGGCGTGCCATCGGTGAGAGTCGTGGCCGCGGTTCGAAGCGACCTGGCGCTTCCGGCGATGGCCGGAGTGCCGGACTGGCGCCGGCTGGAGGTGGTGGCGTGAAGGCCGCTGGCGAGGGGCCGCGCAAGCCCCGGGTGACGATCGGGCGGCGGGACTTCTTCAAGGTCTACGCCGCGGCCGGGGTCGCGGTGCTGCAGGGCTGCCGCCGTCGGGACGAAGAGTTGATCGAGTCGCCGGTGCGGCGGAGTACGGCTCTGCCGGGAGCGTCGGTGTGGCGGCGCTCGATCTGTGGACAGTGCGGCGCCGGTTGCGAGGTCGAAGTCCGGACGGTCGACCGGCTGGCCAAGAAGATCGAGGGGCTGCCGGACGGCTTCGTCAACCGGGGCGGCGTCTGCGCCCTGGGACATTCGGCTCTGCAGGAGCTGTATCACCCGGACCGGGTGACGGAACCGATGCGGCGGGGCGCCTCAGGCGAGTTGGAGCCGGTTTCGTGGGAGGAAGCGCTCGAGTCCGCGGCGACGGCGATCGCGGCCGCGCCGGACGCGACGACTGTTGTCGCCGGCGCGCCCTCGGGACCGCTTCTTGGCGTTTGGCGGCGGTTCGCGACGGCAGTTGGCGCGCCGCCGCCGGTTCACTGGCAGCCCGTCGACGCGGCGGTGGAGCGGGAGGCGGCGCGGCTCGCGTTCGGCGAGTCGACCCGGCCGGCGTACGACCTGGCGCGGGCCGACTATGTGGTCTCCGTCGGCGCTCCCTTCCTCGACGGGTGGCGGAGTCCGGTCCACTTCGGCGCGTCCTGGGCCGAACTGACCGCCGACCGGGGCGGCAAGCTGGTTCAGGTCGAGGCGCGACAATCGCTGACAGCGGCGAACGCGGACGACTGGCTGCCGGTGCGGCCGGGCAGCGAGGGGTTCTTCGTTCGCGGCCTGGCCGGACTCCTGCTGGGGTCGGGAACGGAGCCGGGAACGGTCGGGGAGGAGGAGCGGGCGGCCTACGAAGCGCTCTACCCCGGCGCGCCGCCCGACCTGGCGGCGACCGCCGAGCGTTGCGGAATCGATGCCGGCCGGATCGAGAAGCTCGCGGCGGAACTCTCCCGCGCGCGCCGGCCGTTCGTGATGGCCGGCGGATCGGCGCTCGAAGGCGAGAGCGGCGTTGCCGCGGGTGCCGCGGCGCTTGCGCTCAACCTGCTGCTGGGCGCCGTGGGCCGCGAGGGCGGCGTCTTCGCCGGCGTCGACTTCGGGTTCGAGGATCGCCTGGCCGGCGACTCCGGTGTGGCCGCGCCGCCTGCGGAACTGACTGACCGGCTGGCTGCGGCCGGCGAATCGGGCGTCCTCGTCGTGTCGGAAGCCGATCCGCTGCACGCGATGCCGGGGCTCGCGGCCGCCTTCGAGGGCGCAGGCACGGTGATCGCGCTCTCCGCCTTCTTCGACGACACGACTCGCCGCGCCGACCTCGTGCTGCCGGTTCAGACCGACTTGGAACGCTTCCAGGCGGTGGAACCGGACCCGGTGCGCGGCGTTCCAGCCCTGCTCATCGCATCGCCGACGGTGGCGCCGCGCGGCGAGGCGCGGCATCCGGGCGACGTGGCGCTGGCGCTCGCCGCGGCCGCCGGCAGCGCCCTGCCCTGGCCGGGCTTCCAGGAGGCGGTCGAGGGTGCGCTGAGCGACGCCTTCGCGGCGACGAGGGCCGCCGGCGACGACTCGAACGACCCGGCCGCCCTGCCGGCGGCGCTCATCGCAGGGGCGCTGAACGCGCGCCAGTTCGTGCGCCGGACGACGGACGCCGGCGGCCTGGTCGGAACCGAGGACATGCGACGCGGGCCTTCCCCGACGCCGGCCGCGGACGACGGGGCCGCCACGGTTGCGGGGATCGTCGATCCGGCCTCGCTGCCGGCGCCCGCCGCTCCGGCGGGGGTGGAGGCCTTCACCCTGATCCCGTTCGAGTCGGTCAAGCTGGGCGACGGCCGCGGCGCCAACCGGCCCTGGCTGCAGGAGTTGCCGGACCCGCTGTCGACCGTCATGTGGGGGTCCTGGGCCGAGATGGCGACTGCCGACGCCGACCGGCTGGGCATCCGCACCGGCGACATCGTGCGGCTCACTGGAACCGCGGCCGAGATCGAACTGCCGGCGATCGTGCTGCCGTCGGTGCGGCCCGGCTCCGTCGGCGTGCCGGTCGGCGGCGGCCACGCGGACTACGGCCGTTACGCCCGCGGCCGGGGCGTCAACGTGAACGCCCTGCTCGACCCGGACCGCCGCGTCGCCGGCGCCGGCGCGTTCGCCCGCAGCGGCGTCCGCGTAAGGGTCGAGCGTTTGCGCCGTCCGCGCCGCGCCGAACGCCCCGTGATCTACGGCCGCGGTCTGCGCCAGGCCGAGGAGATTCCCGTCGGCTGGGCGCCGCACGGCAGCGGCGCCGAGCACGCGGCGTTGCGGGAAGCCGGCGGGACGCCCGAGTTGGCGCGCACCGCGCCGCGCCTGAACCGGACCGTGCGCTCGTCATCGGGCGATCGGACGGAAGCTGGCCTGGTGCGCCGGCTCGGCCGGCCGCGGCGCGCGGCCGCGGTGTCGCCGTCGACTCGCGAGGAGAAGGCATGACGCGCTGGGGCATGGCCATCGATCTCGACCGCTGCACCGGCTGCGAGGCCTGCGTCGTCGCGTGCGCCGCCGAGAACAACATCCAGACGGTGGGCGAGGAGCAGGCGCGCGAGGGCCGGGCGATGCACTGGCTCCGGATCGAGCGCTACTACGAGGGCGAGTTCCCCAACGTCCGTACCCGCTTCATGCCCGTGCTCTGCCAGCACTGCGGCGCGGCGCCGTGCGAGCCCGTCTGCCCGGTCTACGCGACCTACCACAACCCGGAAGGGCTGAACGCGATGGTGTACAGCCGCTGCATCGGCACGCGGTTCTGCGCCAACAACTGCCCGTACACGGTGCGCGTCTTCAACTGGTTCGACGCCGAGTTCCCGGCGCCGCTCGAGTCCCAGTTGAACCCGGACGTCAGCGTCCGGCCCGGCGGCGTGATGGAGAAGTGCACCTTCTGCGTGCAGCGCATCCAGGCCGGCAAGGACGAGGCGGCTCAAGCAGAGCGCGAGGTCGCGGACGGCGACGTGAAGACGGCGTGCCAGCAGTCATGCCCGACAAAGGCGATCGCGTTCGGCGACCTCGACGATCCCGACAGCGAGGTGTCGCGGTGGGCCGAGTCGCCGCGGTCTTTCAGCCTGCTGGGCGATCTCGATACGCGCCCCGGCGTCGTCTACCTGAGCGGGTCGGAATGGCGGGAGCCTCCTGAATGACGGATCGGCCGCAGACCTCGGCCAAGGCGCTCGACGGCGAGCTGCTCGGCCGCCTCGACCGGCGCCGGCCCGGCCTGCTCCTGGGCTCGCTCGCCAGCGGCGCCCTGGTCCTCGTCTTCTTCTACTGCTGGGGCTACCAGATCGCGAACGGGATCGGCGTCACCGGCATCAACCGGCCGGTGTTCTGGGGCTTCTACATCATCAACTTCGTCTTCTGGATCGGCATCAGCCACGCCGGCACGCTGATCTCGGCGATCCTGCGGGTGACGAACGCCGAGTGGCGGCGGCCGGTCACCCGCTCGGCGGAGGCGATCACGCTGTTCGCTCTCGCCATCGGCGGCCTGTTCCCGCTGATCCACCTCGGCCGGGTGACGATCTTCTACTACATGGTCCCGTACCCGAACAGCCGGATGCTGTGGCCGAACTTCCGCTCGCCCCTGGTGTGGGACATCGCCGCGATCACGACCTACATCATCGGCAGCGCGCTCTACCTGTTCCTGCCGCTGATCCCGGACGCGGCGGTCATGCGCGACCGTGCCGCGGCGGGCCTGAAGAAGCGTTTCTACGCGATCCTCGCGCTCGGCTGGCGCGGCACGGCGCAGCAGTGGCACAGCCTGGAGTGGGGGATCCGCATTCTGGCGGTGGCGATCATCCCGGTCGCGGTCTCGGTCCACACGATCGTCTCCTGGGACTTCGCGATGACCCGGACGCCGGGCTGGAAGAGCACGATCTTCGGGCCGTACTTCGTCGTCGGCGCGATCTTCTCCGGTATCGCGGTGCTGATGATCGCGATGGCGCTGCTCCGGCGCGGCCTCTCGCTCGAGCGCTTCCTGACCGACCGCGTCTTCAACAACCTGGGGCTGCTGTTCGTGACGATGTCCCTGGTCTGGGGCTACTTCACGTTCGCCGAGCACCTGACCGTGTGGTACAGCGGCGACCTGCCGGAGAAGATGGTGCATCACGTCCTGCTGCACGGCGACTTCGCGCTGCCGTTCTGGACGATGGTGGTCGTGAACCTGGTGATCCCGGTGGCCGTGCTGTCGTTCCCGCGTGGCCGGCGGCCGCTGCCGACCGCGCTGGTCGGTTGCGGCGTGCTGGTCGGCATGTGGCTCGAACGGTTCCTGATCGTGGTGCCGGCGCTGTCGACGCCGCGGCTGGCCTACAACGTCGGCGACTACCTGCCGAGCTGGGTGGAAGTCGGCATCATGATCGGGGCGGTCGGCGTGTTCGCCTGCCTCTACTTCACGTTCACCCAGTTGCTGCCGATCGTCTCGGTGTGGGAGATGCGCGAGGGCTGGCGGCACGCGGCGGGCGGCGCGGCGGGCGGGCACGTCGAGACCGCCGGCGCCGCGCCGCCGTCCGCCGCGGCTTCGCCGGCGCCGGGAGGAGGGGCGGCGTGACCGCGGCCGGCCGGGACCGCCTCGTGGAGGCCGTGTTCGAGCGCGTCGAGGACGTGCGGGCCGCCGTCGAGGCCGTGCTGGAGTCGGGAGTCGCGGCCTCGCAGGTCGAGGTGCGGAGTCCGGCGCCGCTCGAGGAGGGCGAACTGCCGCTGCCGAAGCCGAAGTCGCGGGTGCTGCTGTTCGCCCTTGCCGGCGCCGTTCTCGGCGGGCTCACGGCCTTCGGCCTGGCGGCCGGCACCGCGCTGGCCTACCCGCTGCCGACTGGCGGCATGTCGATCGTCGCCGGTCCGCCGGTGGGCGTCGTCACCTACGAAGGGACGGCGCTGGGGCTGATCCTGATGACGGTGCTGCGGGTGTTGTGGGAAGGGGGCCTGTTGCCGGGCCGTGCGATCCGGGGCGGGCGCGGCCGGCCGTCGGACCTCGACCGGCACGTCGCCGACGGCAGGCTGCTGCTGCGGCTTCACGGCCTGAGCGAAGAGGAGGCCGGCCGGGCACGCGACCTTTGCCGTCCCGGCGCCCTCGAACTGAGGTAGGTCCCGGCGCCTCCTGTGGCGCTGGCCCGCCGGCTGCGATAGCTTCGCCGCTTCACGCTACAGCGCCCTCTCTGGAAAAGGAGCAAGCCAGCCATGCCCGATCTCGATCCGTTCGGCATCGATGCCGAGTTGTACGACCTCTCGATGTCCGAGGAAGCGAAGCCGCTTCTGACCAAGGTCAAGAACTTCGTCGACGACTACGTCGAGCCGATCACCGAGGAGTACTACCGTCGCGGCGAAGGCCGGGAGGACCGGTGGAGCTACGGCGAGGGGCAGTTGGAGCTGCTCGACGGCGCCAAGGCGAAGGCCAGGGAGATGGGCCTGTGGAACTTCTTCCTGCCGGACGCGGAGACGGGCGAGGGCATGAAGAACCTCGACTACGCCTACATCGCCCAGGTGCTCGGCAAGAACCCGCTCGCCTCGCAGTGCATGAACTGCAGCGCGCCGGACACCGGCAACATGGAAGTCCTCGAGCGCGTCGGCACGGAGGAGCAGAAGGAGAAGTGGCTGGTGCCGCTGCTGAACGGCGAGATCCGATCCTGCTTCGGCATGACGGAGCCGAACCTGGCCTCGTCCGACGCGAAGAACATCGGTACCCGCGCGACGCTCGACGGCGACGAGTGGGTGATCGAGGGCGAGAAGTACTACATCTCCGGCGCCGGCGACCCGCGCTGCAAGATCATGATCTGCATGGTGAAGACGAGCCCCGGCGGGCCGGCGCACCGCCAGCAGTCCCAGATCCTGGTGCCGATGGACACGCCGGGCGTGAACGTCCTGGGGCCGATGAAGGTCTTCGGGCACGACCACGCGCCGCACGGCCACATGCACATCAAGCTGGACAACGTCCGCGTGCCGAAGGAGAACATCCTGCTCGGCGAGGGTCGGGGCTTCGAGATCTCCCAGCTTCGGCTCGGCCCGGGCCGCATCCACCACTGCATGCGGTCCGTCGGCCAGGCAGAGAAGGCGCTCGACCTGATGGTCCAGCGCGGCATGTCCCGCGAGGCGTTCGGTCGGCCGATCATCCAGCTCGGCAAGAACATCGAGGTCGTGTCGCGCGCCCGCATCGACATCGAGGCGATGCGCCTCATGGTGCTGCGCGCCGCCAAGGCGATGGACGTGCTCGGCAACCGGGAAGCGCGCGTCTGGGTCCACGCCGTCAAGGCGATGGTGCCCGAGCGCTGCTGCCAGATCATCGACCAGGCGATCCAGATGCACGGCGCCACCGGCGTCTCGCAGTGGACGCCTCTCGCCGACATGTACACCGGCCAGCGGACCCTGCGCATCGCGGACGGCCCGGACGAGGTGCATCACCTCGTCGTCGGCCGCGCCGAGCTGCGGCGGTACACGGAGGCGAGCGCCGCGAACTAGGCGGAGCGAGCAGCGCGTCGTCGTCGGTTGCACCCGCCTTCTCCAGGCCGGAGGAGAGGGTCGCCGGGGTCGCTCGCGCTCTCTGAATGAGTGGAAGGTCGGCGCTCGCTGCGGTCGGCTGCGCTCCGGTTCGGCGTCGGCCGATGCGGGGGCGTCGCCCGTCGCTTGCCGACAGCCCCAGGCGACCCTCTCCTCCGGCCGGGAGAAGGCTGGAGGTCGTCGGCCTCTGCGGTTTCGATCGCTGCAGTCCTGGCTGGCCGCCCGTAGGCGGTCGCTCGTCTTACTTCACGTAGACCGGATTCGAGTAGATCCACGTGTCCCGCGGCGACGGCCGCGCGGATCGACGGCTCGTCGAGTGCCGGCGCGAGGATGTGGGTCGTCGAGACGCAGCGGCCAGCAGGCCGCAGACGCCGACCTGGAGCGGCAGCTTCACAAGGAGTAGACCCGGGCCGCCGTGCCGTAGAACATCGCGTCCTTCTCGTCGTCGGTGAACCCGGCGGAGATCTTCTTGAGCGCGTTGTACAGCGGGTGGTAGCCGATCGAGAGCTTGTCGACGGGGAAGTTGCTCTCGAACATGCATCGCTCGGGGCCGAAGCACTCGATCGTGCGCAGGTAGTAGCGGCGGTGGGCGGCGGCGAGTTCGTCGGAGGTGGCGGGGGTGGTGCGCTCGCTCCAGCCGAAGCCGTTGTCGGGCATGGCCAGGCCGCCGATCTTGGCGACGACGTTGGGGCACTCGGCGATCTCGGCGATGTCGTCCTTCCAGGCCTCGAAGATCTCCTCGCGCCTGTCCGCGTACGGTCCGACGCCCAGCGGCGTGCCGAAGTGGTCGAGGATCATCGTCGTTTCGGGCACGGCGCGGGCCAGGGCGGCGAAGTCGCGGTTCTGGTGGTGGTAGTGCCAGGTGTCGAAGGTCAGGCCGCGGGCGCCGAGGACCTTCATGCCGCGCCGGAAGTCGTCGCGGGCGTAGAGGCCCTCGGGCGCCCGGCCGGCGATGCGCAGGTGCTCGGGGTGGGGATCGCGGGCCCCCGAGTGGCGGATGCCCCGGAACAGGCCGGGGCCGGCCTCCTCGTGGGCGTCGAGGACTTCCGCGACGCCTTCGGCCAGGGTCAGATTGGCGTGGCTGACGATGCCGGAGATCGTCGCGCCGTCGCCCGCCGCGGAGGCTGCGGCAGCCTCGGCCACGAACTCCGTCTCGCCGACGCAGCGCAGGTGCTCCGGTCCGTCCTCGCGGTAGCAGGCCCGGCACTCGACGAAGACGGTCTTCTCGACGTTGTGACTCCGACCGTCCGACCCTTCGGCCTCCGTGTCGCCCCAGAGGTCCTCGAGCAGGTAGTCGCCGGTGGGGCGCCGCCAGAGATGATGGTGAGGATCGACGATCCGCCGCGAAGGATCGACCGTGGGTTCGTGGACCTGGGCAAGCCACCCGGCCGTGCCGGGCTTGGGTGCGGACATGGCGTCTCCTGCGTGGTGCCATCCAGGCACCCGCTGACGGGCGCTCGGACTGATTGCGTGTGGCGCGGATCGCGCCGCATGAGTTCAAGGCGTACCCTAGCAACGGGTCAGTTATGGCAAACTTGAATCTGACGTTCTCGGCGGAAAGAAGTTTGGCATATCCCCTGTTCCACTCCCGTTGCTCCCGTCCTCGTCCGTCCTCGTTGACGGCTGGCGAGTTCGAGCGCGAGTTCGGCACGGCTGCTGGCGGCGAGGGCGGCCACGTCGAGTTCAAGGAGGGGCTGTCGGCGGCCAGGATCGCCGAGGCGGTGGTCGCCTTCTCGAACGCCGACGGCGGCGTGATCCTGCTCGGCGTACACGACGACGGCCGCGTCAAGGGCCTCGGTCCGAACGGCCAGCGCGACGCGCGCTTGCACCAGATCGTGGCGAATCTCCACGATCCGGGTCGCTATGACGTCCGGGAGCTTGACGTCGATGGTCGAACGGTCGTTGTCCTCTCGGTGCATCGGCGGGAGGAGGGCGTTGCCCTGACTTCCGACGGCCGCGTGCTGACGCGGATGGGCGCCTCGAACCGGCCTCTCCTGGGCCGCGCCCTGTCCGAGCTTGTCGCGGCGCGTTCCTTGCAGAGTTTCGAGCGTACGGATGCGGGGACCCCGCTCGCCGGGGCCGATCCCGAGCTCTTGAGCGAACTGGCGCGTGCCTGGAGTTGGAGTGGCGACGGGCAGGCGGATCGCCTCCGGGAGCAGGGCTTTCTCACCGGCGATGGCCGGTTGACCGTCGCGGGCGCGCTGTACCTGACCGCCGAGCCGAAGCAGTTTCTGGGCAAGGCGTTCGTCGAGATCTTCCGGTATCGGGACGAGGGCGATGCCTACGACTTCCGGGAAGAGGTCGCCGGCCCGTTGCCGACTCAGGTCGAGAGGACGACGGAGATCGTGATGCGGGAGATCGGCTTCGACCTGGTCGTGCCGGACCTCCGCCGGCACGAGCTCCCGCGTTTGCCGGAGAAGGTGGTCCGGGAGGCGATCGCCAATGCGGTCGCGCACCGCTCCTACGAGGTGAACGGGGTCTCGACGCGAGTCGAGATCCGGCCGAACCGCGTCGTCGTCACTTCTCCCGGCGGGCTGCCGGAGCCGGTGACGATCGAGAACATCCGGGAGCAGAACGCGGCGCGGAACCGTGCCGTGATCGCGGCTCTGCGGCGGTTCCGTCTGGCCGAGGATGCGGGACGCGGCGTCGACGTCATGGAGGACGAGATGGCTGCGAACCTGCTGGCGCCGCCGGAGTTCGCCGAGCCCGACGACGGCCGGGCGGTCGCCGTCACGCTTCGGCTCGAGGCGCCGGTCACGCGGGAAGAGAGGGCCTGGGTCCACGAACTCGAGCAGCAGGGCGACTTGAAGCCCGGGGACCGTCTGCTCCTGGTGGTCGCGAAGCGCGGAGAGCGGCTCACGAACGCCAGGGCGAGGGAGATCCTGAGCGTCGATGCGCTTGCCGCCCGCGCCGTCCTCCAGCGGCTCCGGGACGCGGGACTGCTGGTACAGGAGGGTGAGCGCGGCGGCGCGGCCTACCGGATCAGCAGCGACCTCGACCGGCGGCACGCGCATCTCGGCGCCCAGGAAGTGGACGACCTCGTGCTGGCGATGGCCGACGAGACGCCGGTCACCAACGCGCTTCTGCGGGAGCGGACCGGACTCAGCCGGCCTCAGGCGCTGGCCGTGCTGGCGCGGCTCGTTGCGAGCGGGCGCCTGGAACGCCGCGGCGAGCGGCGCGGCACGCGGTACGTTCCGGCCGGCGTCGACTCCTGATGAACGACGACGAACAAGATCCCCATAACTTGAGCATCCTTATGGGGAGTTATGCGGATCTTGTTTCTCCGGCAATCCCGAAGAACAAAGTCTCCATAACTCCGTGCGCTTATGGGCGAGTTATGCATATCTTGTTCAGGCGAGAATCCGGAAGAAGAAGATCGCCATAACTATGGGCATAAGACGCCGAAGTTATGGAGATCTTGTTTGGCGGCTGCCTCCGGCGGCGCCTCAGTGCTCGTAGTCGCGGTGGTGCCGGGCCAGCAGATCGCGGCCGAAGTCGCCGTCGAAGTCGCGCCAGACGGTGTGGCTGTGGTTCGCGCGGTTCTGGACGTTGTCGTACTCGATGACGAAGTCCGGCGCCTGGACGCGGTAGTAGTGGGGCGCGCCGGGTTCGCCGGGGCCGATCCACGCGAAGTGGATGGCGTCGCCGGCCGCCTCGACCTGGGCGCGGCGCTTCTCGGCCAGGTCGGGCGGCACGTTGCCGGCGTACTCCTCGATCAGAGCGTCGAGCAGTTCGCGCTGGTCGGGCCGCAGCGCGCTCGCGGCCAGGCCCTGAGCCTCTTCGGGCGTCACGCGCGGCCGGTTCGAGGTGAAGATGTCGCGGGGCGCTTCGTCGCCGAGCACGGCCTGCTCTCGCTGGTCGTCGTCGAGCGAGTCGAGCAGCGCGCGGGCCAGGTCCTCCTCGCGGCCCAGGGCGCGCAGCCCTTCGCGCGGACCGCTCGGGACGCGGTGCGGATTGGCGCCCAGGAACAGGGGCGTGGAGGCGGTCGCCTCGCCGGCGACGACGGTGAAGTTGAGCGACACGTGGTGCCCCTCGAAGCTCCAGCCCCAGTCGCCGTCTTCGCTCGGTTCGCCGAAGAACGTCACGTGGTAGCGGAGCGGATCCCGCATCGAGGTGAAGCGGTTGGCGCCGGCGGCTTCCTCAAGCCTGCGCAGCACGGACTCCAGGCTCATCACGGTGGTCGTCTTGCCGTAACCCGTGCGGCTCAGGGAGGCGCTGAGCAGGGCGTGGAGCAGGTGGTGCTGTGCCGGGTCCATGTCCAGCATGGAGAGGCCCTTGCGCTCCTTCGGGATGAAGTGCCAGTCGACGCGCTCGGCGGCGTCGAAGTCGAGCATGGCGGTCGCGCGCTGCTCGTCGCTCAGGGCGGCGAGCAGGTTGTTCGCCGCCGAGGCCATCGTGTCGGAGGTCTTCTCGGCGCCGGCTGCGCCGAGGAATCCGGCCGCGCCGGCGCAGCCCAAGGCGATCAACAGCATGCGTGCGGACATCGTATGTCTCCTGCGGTTCGTCGCGCGGGCGGCGCCTGACCGGACGCGCGCTCGTTGGCCGGTTCGGACGTTTCAGCGTATCGCGCATAGGTGGGCCGCCCGTCTTCGCACGGGGCGCCCGTCCCGAGCGCATGCGTAGCGTTTCGCGGTACAAGGACCTAGGATTGCCCGATGGGGTTGCTGGACGAAAGCCGGGCGGTGTTGCCGCTCCTGTTGCGCGACAACTGGCGGCGGGGTTCGAAGGAGCGTTTCGGCCGACTCCTCGTGGCCGGCATCTCCCTGTTCGTCGGCATGCTCGCGGCGGTCGGCGTCGCGGCGACGTTCGAGTTGCAGGACGAGCGGCTGCGGCGGAACACGCTGAATCTCCTGGCGGCTCTGGGAGTCGTGTTCTGGCTGGTCGGGACGATCGTCGGCCGGCTGGAGCTGTCCCGGCACTTCGAGTTCCGGGGGCTGCTGACGCTGCCCGTCCAGTTCAGGACGCTCTATGCGCTGCGGGTCGGCGCAGGGATGTCCGGCCCCTGGCTTGCCTTGTTCGGTCCGTCGATCGTCTACGTTCTCGCCACGCGGACCGCGGGTCTTCCGGGCGCGGTCGTCGCCCTGCTCGCGACGATGGCCCTGGTCGTCCTGCTCGGCCGCCTGGTCGCCCTCGCTCTGCTGAAGCTCGACGACCTGAACGCAAGCTGGTTGACGACGGCGGCGCTGCTGGTGCTGGCGCTGGCGGCGGCGTTCGCCGTCGAGCCCGTGATGAAGGACCGGGCCCTCGACCTGACGGAGCAGCCGGTCATCGAACTGATCGCGGACCAGGTGCGCGGGTCGCGGCTGCTGGCTGCCGCCAGCTACCTGCCGGGCGGCGTGGTGGCCGCGATCTTCGAGGCGCCGCGGGACCTCGGGGCGAACCTCGCGCGGCTGGCCGGCCTGTGGCTCGCGGCGGTCGGCTGCATGCTGCTCGAGTACCGGATTCTGAGGAACGAGCGCCGCTTCTCGTCGACGGGAGCGGGCGAAGTCGCGGGAGTCCACCTGCCGCTCGCGTGGATTCTGCGCCGGACGACACGCCTCGGGCCCTCGACCTGTCTGACCCTGATCGAGTTCGATTCCTGGATGCGCCTGAAGTGGGTCCGGGGCGTCCTGGTGCTCGGCGTCTTTCTCATTCCGTTGCTGCAGACGGGCCGGCTTCTGGGCATCGTGCAGACGCTGTTCATCGTCGGGTTCCTGCTCACGCTTCGCAACAACGTCTACGGGACGGCGCACCGCTCGATCGGGGAGCGGTTCCTCCTGCCCGTGCGCCTGGTCGACCTGACGACCGCCGGCGGAAGGGGGCTGACGCTCTTCCCGGCCTTCGTCTTCGGCGTCGCCGTGATCTGGGCTTGGCAACGGGTGGGCTGGCCGGGGTTGGGGACGTTCGTCCTGTGGTTGGCGCTCCCGGCGTGCCTCCTGATCGGCGGTCTCGGTTTCGGCGCGTACTCGTCCGCCCGCTGGCCGTATCCGGTCGACACGGGGCCCTATGCCGTCAGTATCTCGCCTTCGCCCGGCGGGTTCAGCGCCACGCTCGGCTTCGTTGCGTTCGCGATCGGGATTCCGTTTCTGCTGGAGTACCTGGCGCGGAACGTGGCCTGGGGAGCGCCGGCGGCCGCTCTCGGAGGACTGGCGCTGGTTGTATGCGCTTTGGGATCCGGCGTCCTGCTGGTCCGTGCCGCCGACCGCGTGGTGCGAGCGGATCCGTACCGGGTCCTCGACGCCTTGACCGGGCGTCGGGAAGAGGACCGAGCGTCCGGGCTCGCGGGGTGAACCGGCGATGATGGGCGCGCGGTTGCTGCCGTCGTCGTTCCGCTTGCCGGCGCCGCTCGCCCCGGCGCTCGTCGCGGCGTTCGTCGCGCCGCCGTCCGGCGTCGCCCAGGACCGGCCCAGCGTCGCGGCGCTCGGGGTCGAGCAGGCGGTTCGGGTCGACGGCGAACTGACCGACTCCGCCTGGCTGGAGGCCGAGTGGGCAGGCGGCTTCACCCAGCGCGAACCGAGCCCCGGCGCGCCCTCGACGGAAACGACGGAGTTCGCGGTCGCCTACACGCCGGACACCCTGTTCGTCGCCGTGCGCGCGAACGACCGCGAGCCGGAGAGGATCGTGGCGAAGGAGATGGAGCGTGACAGCGACCTGTTCCAGGACGATTCGATCCTGCTCATGCTGGACACGTTCCACGACCTCCGCAACGGCTACGTCCTGGTGACGAACCCGAACGGCGCCCGCGGCGACGCGCTGATCACGGACGAGGGCCGCGACGTGAACTGGGCCTGGGACGGCGTCTGGCGGGTCTCGGCGCGCCGCACGGCGGCGGGCTGGGCGGCGGAGATCGCGATTCCGGTTTCCACTCTGCGGTTCGACCCCCAGGCCGAGCGGTGGGGGCTCAACGTCCAGCGGGTCATCCGCCGGCGCAACGAGGAGACCCACTGGGCGGCGTTGCCTCTCGAAGCGAGCGTCGAAAATCTGAACCAGCAGGGGAAGATCGCCGTGTACCGCGTCTCCCTGGCGGGCGACCTGACCGGTCTTCGCGGGCTTCGGCCCTCGCGTCAGTTCGACGTGAAGCCCTACGTCATCGGCGGCCGCACGGAGGACCCGGCCCTGGGCAGCGCCGACGACTCGGATGGCGGCATCGACCTGAAGTGGGGCCTGAGCCGCTCGATGGTTCTGGACCTGACCTGGAACACGGACTTCGCCGAGACCGAGGTCGACGACCAGCAGGTGAACCTGACCCGGTTCTCCCTGTTCTTCCCGGAGAAGCGCGACTTCTTCCTCGAGAACGCGGGCGTGTTCGACTTCGGCCCCAGGCCCAAGGTGCCGTGGGAGAGCGCGCTGATGAGGCCGTTCTTCTCCCGCCGCATCGGCCTCGACGGAGGCCGCACGGTTCCGCTCGAGGCCGGCGCCAGACTCACGGGCCGCGCCGGGGGCTGGAACGTCGGCGCTCTCGGCGCGCGGACCGGAGCGCTCTTCGACGAGGGCGGCGGCGTGCTGGTTCCCGAGACGACCTACGGCGTGACCCGGATCACCAGGAACATCGGCGACCGCTCGACGGTCGGGGGCATTTTCACGGAGAGGCGCCGCGAGGGGTTCGAGAGCGAACGGCTCTACGGCCTCGACGTCGACTTCAAGCCGACCCAACGCCTGGAGTTCTCCGGTTTCTGGACAGTGAGCGACAACGGAGTCGCGGATTCCGAGCAGGAGGCCAACGAATCGCGCGGGGCCGGCTTCGCCTACCAGGGGCCGGAACTCAGTCTGACGGGGGACTACGTCGAGGTACAGCCGGACTACGAACCGGCGGTCGGATTCCTGCAGCGCCGCGACTTCCGGATGGTGAATCCACGCCTCGAGTGGCGGCCGAGGATCGAGAAGGCCGGGGTCCTCAGTTGGTGGTCCGATCTCAGCTACGAGCGCTTCGAACGGAGCAGCGACGGCCGGCTCGAGAGCCAGACGGTCGGCGTCTCGCCGCTCGGCGTGCAGACGCTGAGCGGCGAGTTCCTGTGGGGCGGCCTGAGGAGAACGAAGGAACAGTTGTTCGCCCCGTTCGAGATCTCCCCCGGCGTCGTGGTGCAGCCGGGCCTCTACGAGAACGACGGCTTCGCCGGCGGGTTCTCGACGAGCGGCAAGCGGGCCGTCTGGTTCGACAACATCACCTTCGGGGGCGGCTTCTTCGACGGCGACTGGCTGAGAACGAACTCCACGTTGACTTTCCGCCTGTCCCGGTTCCTTCGCGTCGCGACGCAGTGGACCTACGCGGACGTCAAGCTCCAGGCCGGCGCATTCAGCTTCGACCAGTTCGGTCAGCGGATCGACGTCTCGTTCACCCCGAACGTCCGGCTCAACCTGCTGGCCCAGTACAACACCGCCGACGAGTTGCTCGGCGTCAACGCGCGCTTCCACTGGATCTACCGGCCGGGTTCGGACCTCTTCGTCGTCTACAACGAGAACTGGACCGCCGAGACCCTCAGCCGCCGCGAGCCGCTCGGCCGGCAGTTGATCGTCAAGCTGAACTACCTGCTGCAGCGGTAGGCGCCACCCGCTGCGTCAGGCGACGCTCGGGTCCGGCTGCACCGCCACCTCCCGCACGACGAACGAAGAACGCCCGCTGTTCCTCTCCCACAGGCCGACCGCCAGCCGGTAGGCGCCCGGCGGCAGGACCAGCCCGCTGCGGACGGCGATGTACTGGCCCGCGGCCTCTTCGAGTTCGGCGACCGGCACGTTCAGTTCGAAATCCAGGTGCCGGGGCGGCATCCGGCTGCCGTCGGCGCGCTGCACCTGGAGCACGACGCGGAAGAAGCCGCTGGCGACCGGGTCGCGGGCCGCCCGCGCGGGGACGAGCGCCAGCTCGCCGATCGGCAGGCTGGCGACGACTTCGAGCGGCGTCCGTTCGGCCGCGGCGGAGCCTTCGGGCGCCGCCGTCCTCCTGACCTGGATCTCCATGCCGTGGTTGTTCTCTTCCCAGCCGAACAGCAGGGTTCCCCAGGCGCGGCTGGCCAGGTTCTGCTGGATCGTCACCGGCGCGTAGCTCGCCCGGTAGCGGAGCGAGCCGCTCCGGGCTAGAGGCCGCTGCCGCAGCCGCAGCGCGATCTCGCGGATGCCGGTGTCGCCCATCGACTCCGGCGGCGTGAAGGAGAGGGAGTAGTAGGTCGAGATGTCCGTGCGGGTCGATTGCAGGAACTCGCCGACGCCCGTGTCGGAGACGAAGGAGAGGCCGCCGGTCAGGCCGGCCAGGCTGTTCAGGCCGGAGCGGACGTTGGACAGCTCGACGATCGAGCCGCGTTCCCTGGCGCTCTCGCCGAGTTGGCTGATCGCCGGGTCGATGACCGGCGGCTTGAGCGGGTAGAACGTCACGCGGTGGGTGTTCGCGAGCGCCGCCAGTTGATCGAAGGCGTCCGCGCAGCTCAGTTCGGCGGCCATCGTCTGGAAGGCGAAGGCGCCGCCGTCATCGACCTGGACGATGTTCGTCGCGACGCCCATCCGGTCGGCCCGGTCGACGCCGAATGGCCGGTGGTTGCGGTCGTTCAGGTCGAGCGAGCCGGGCGCGCTGATCATCTCGTCGCCCTCGAGCTGCCTGGAGGAGCCCGCGAGGCGGTCGTACATCGTCTTGGCCGCGCTGTCGAGCGGGTGGCGGGGAAGGCCGTCGCTCACGAACAGGATCGCCTTGCGGCCGGGAACGAAGGCGAGCGCCTCGACCAGCGAACGCACCGCGCCGACGGTCAGCAGCGTGTCCTGGCGCAGGGCCTGGCCGAAGCTCCGCAGGTTCGCCTCCACGCTGGCCAGGGATGCCTCCCCGAGACGGTAGCGGCTGCCCCTCGCCGCCATCAGCCGCAGCGTCTCCCTCATGGCCAGGGAAGCGGAGCGCTGCTGCGAGCGCAGGGTCGTCGTCGGGATGTCCCGGTCCATCGCGGCTTCGATCGTCGTCCGCACCGCGGCGCGGTCGCGGGTCGGCGGCAGGAGCGGTTCGAGGCGCTCGCCGAACGCTGCCGCCGCCACCCAGGTCGGGTTGGCCGCGATCTCCTCGTCGAGGGCTTCCGCGATCTCGGCCAGGGCCGCGTCGCGGTGCTTCCGCTGCAGGTGGCGTTCGTCGATGAAGAGGAGGATCGTCAGGCGGCCGGTGACCGTGGTGCGGAGGTCTTCTCCGGCCGCCACGCTCAGAATCTCGACCGGTTCGTTCTCGACCTTGAGCTCGAAGTCGTCCTTCGTCAGGCCGGTGACCGGCCGGTCGGAGGAGTCGGTGACGACGGCGTCGAGACTGATCAGCCGGACGTCGATCGACTCGCGGAGCACGATGTCCTCTCGAATCCGCTCCTGCCGCGGTGGACGGTCCTGCGCTTCGGTCGCTGTGGGGCCCGCGAAGCTGGACGCGGCCGTGAGCGCCATGACGGCGGTGGCGGCCAGCAGCCTCGGCGGCCGGCGGTGGCGTGCGGAACCGGTCAACGGATACCCATGTTAGCGCCGGCAGGTCCGCTCTTCGCGGGAGGCGGGAGCGGGCGGTCGGGCTGCTATCCTCGCGGTTCCCGATCAGAGGAGGCAGTGTGATGAAGCGGAGTCTCTCGGAACGGACGGTGTTGACGCTGCTCGCGGCGCTGGTGCTCGCGGCGGCGCCCACTGCGGCGCAGGACGCCGACTACAGGGCGCCGCGCACCCACGACGACAGGCCGGATCTCAACGGGATCTGGCAGGCGCTGGGCGCGGCCCACTGGGACATCGAACCGCACGCCGCTCGCCACGGTCCGGTGGTCGAGATGGCCGCTCTGGGCGCCGTTCCGGCCGGCCTGGGCGTGGTCGAAGGCGGAGAGATCCCCTACCTGCCGGAAGCGCTGGAGAAGCGCGACCGGAACCGGGCCGACTGGCTCGCGCTCGACCCGGCGGTCAAGTGCTACATGCCGGGCATCCCGCGCGCCAACTACATGCCCTTCCCGTTCCAGATCGTCCAGACGCCCGATCACGTCCTGATCGCCTACGAGTTCGCCAGCGCGAGCCGCGTGATCTACATGAACCGGGAGGGCTTCGAGGCTCCGTTCGACACCTGGATGGGGCACTCGATCGGGCGCTGGGAAGGGGAGACGCTGGTCGTCGACGTGACGAGCCAGGTGCCCGATACCTGGCTCGATTCGAGCGGCAACCACCACACGGACGCGATCCACGTCGAGGAACGCTGGACGGCCATGAGCCCGTACCACCTCCGGTACGAGGCGACGATCACCGACGAGAACGTCTACAGCCGGCCCTGGAAGATCAGCCTGCCGCTCTACCGACGGGTCGACCCGAACATGCAACTGCTCGAGTTCAAGTGCGTCGAGTTCGCCGAGGAACTGATGTACGGTCACCTGCGCAAGGGAGCGGACTCGAGTCCCTGACCTGCCGGCGCTGGCTAGAAGAGGAGAACAGCGATGAAGTTCCAGCGAATCGTCCTGACGGCGGCGGCCCTCGCCCTGGCGCTCGCCGTTCCGCTCGCCGCCCATCACGCCTTCTCGGCCGAGTTCGACGCGGACCGGCCGCTGCAGCTTCGCGGCAAGGTGACGAAGATGGAGTGGATCAACCCCCACGCCTGGATCCACCTGGAGGTCGCGAACGACGACGGCACGTTCACCGTCTGGATGGTCGAGGGCGGCACGCCGAACACGCTCGCCCGGCGCGGCTTCACGAAGAGGTCGCTCCTGCCCGGGACGGAGATCGTCGTCGACGGCTACCAGGCGAAGGACGGCTCGAACAAGGCGAACGGCCGCGACCTGACCTTCCCGGACGGCCGCAAGCTGTTCATGGGTTCCTCCGGCACGGGCGCGCCGCGCGACGGCCGGGACCCGACCGAGCAGTAGCCGCCGCCGGGTGCCCGACCCGCCGCTGGGTGCGCGGGTCTCTCTGACCCGCCGCGGCCGCCGCAGGCGGCCGGAAGCACGCGCCGGCCGGAGGCCGCATCCGCCTTCGGCGCCGGATGAGGGGTTGGCGCCGGGCCTTGTTGGTCGCCATGCACAGTGGGCACGAAACGCCCTGCCTATTCGCCGCGCGCGGGGAGCGACCCAGCGCGGTGTGTCGACTGTTGTATTCGGCAGGAGACCCGGCTCGCAGGCCCACTGCGTTGACAACCAACGGCGGGAAGCTACCGTGCGGGTCGCTGGCGCGTCAAACCGGCTTCGCCCGCGGCGCGGCGTCTCCGCGGCGCGCGGCTCGGCGGCGTTTTCCGGTTGCCGGCCGGCCGGGCGCCATGGAGACTACGGCGTCGGGATCAGGCTGGCCACGCCGGCCAGGGCGGCCAGGAAGGCCGTTGTCGCCGCCCAGAGGGTGCCGGCGATCAGAAAGCCCTTGCGTTCGGAAAGCCGAAACACGGCGGCGGCGCCGAGGCCGAGCAGAGCGACATGCCAGACGGTGAAGGGCGTGATCCTCATCAGGACCGCTTCGAGCGCCCAGTTCCCGGTGGGAAACAGCAGGTTCAGGCCCGGCACGATCACCGCGTCCGCCAGTTCGGTGGGCGATGCGATCCCCTCCGGGCCGCGGCCGCGCGAGAGCAGCGCGCTGACCAGACCGCCGAGCCACGCAACGACGCCTAGATGGACGGCGAGCGAGAAGGACTGTCCGAAGCTCCCTTCACCGCGGAACGCCGTTACCAGCAGCCAGACGACGAGCGCCTGGAAGAGCCAGGCGCCGATCAGGCTGAAGAGCCCGAACACGGTTCCCCCCACGAGGATCACCGCGTTCAGACCGGGAAGCGCGTCGGCCATGTCCGCGAGAAGCGGTTCATCCGACACGCTTGGCCATGTCGCGAGGAACTGGACGGCGCTCAGGGCGAGGAGCAGCGCCGCGGCGCCGGCCCAGGGTCGATGCTCGCGGACGATCGCGAAGCTGCTTCGAGGGGAGACGACGATCCCGGCCAGGACCTTGAACCATGCCTGCCGCTCGGTTTCGGCGCCGCCGGCGTATGCGATCGGCTCGGCGCTTTCCGGACGGACGGCGGCTTCCTCTTCCATGCGCGTCGGATCCTCCACCATGACGATTCCTCCTGCCTGCCGGCGGCCTCGCTCACCGACACGGTGACGGCGGTGGCGGCCGGCGCGCCGACCCCGGTCCATCGACCGGTTCTCGATCCGCGGACCATACTGGCACAGGGGCGACGGCGGACGGGCCGCCGGGCGCCGGCACGCCGGCGGCGGCCCGTCGACCGCCGTCGACGTGGAGCGCGCCTGATCGAAGCGAGCGCTCCGGCCTCTTCACCAGGGAGCGCGAAGGTCCGTCGTTGCCGCCATGCCGGTTCCGGTTCGGTTACGCCGGCAGGAGTCGGGACGCCGTGGCGACCGACGCCGCGGCGAAGGCCGTCGTTGCCGCCCAGTAGACGGCCGCGAGCAACCAGCCCTTGCGCCGGGGCAGCTCGAACACCTGGGCCGCCCCTACGGCGAGCAGTACGACGAACCAGATCGTGAAGGGGTTGACGCTGGCGTAGAAGACGTTGAGGGCCGCGTTCTCGCCGGCCAGCAGCAGGTCGAGGCCCATCTGCGCCTGCAGGTCCAGCGGCGACCGGATCGCTTCGAACCCGCGGAGGTGGAGGAGGAGGAAGTTGGTCCAGTCCTTGACGTGAAGGACCAGAGCCAGATGGACCGTCAACGAGAGGGACTGGGCAAAGCGGAGTTGCCCCTGGAGCGCGATTGCCAGCAGCCAGACGAAAACCGTCTTGAGGACGAGTCCGATGGCGAGGACCAGCGGGCCGGCTGCCATCGCCAGCCAGCGCGCCGCTCCGGCTGTCCGCTCGACCTGCGCCATCATGAGGTCGACCTGCTCCGGGCTGTCCGGCATCGTCTCCGTCAGTTGAGCCCGCGTCGCGTGGTTGTTCAGTGGCGCCGAGGCCGAGGCCAGGGCGGCGGTACCCGCCGCGAGCACAAGGAACGGCGCCAGCCACGGGCGGCGGCGGTGGATGACCTCGAAGCTCCGTCGGGGCGACGCGAAGATGCCGACCAGCGCCTCGAGCCATGCGTGCCGGCCTGGCGAGTCTTCGCCGCCGGTCTCGGCATGGCCTTCACCTTCGATGCTGCCGAAGCGCCCAGTCATTCCGTGCTCCTGTTCCCGATCCAGGAGAGGCGGGAGAACCTCTCGCGTCTGGAGATGCCGAGAATGAGGTTCTCAAGCCGCCCGGCGCCGTCGTCTCCTTCGGCGGCCGGCAGTTCGCGGAATTCCTCGCGGGAGCACGACAGGAGGACCTTGCCGGCCCTGATGACGGCGATGTGGGTCGACACGCGCTCGACGTAGTCGAGCATGTGGGAGGTCAGGAAGACGGCCGTGCCCTGGTCGGCCATCTGCTGCAGGATCGACATGACGGTGCGCGCGCTCAGGGCGTCCATCCCCTCGAACGGCTCGTCGAGGAACAGGACCCTGGGCGCGTGGAGGGTCGCCGCCGCCAGACGGATCTTCTTCCTCATGCCGTGAGAGTAGGTCGTGATCGGCCGCTTGCCGGCTTCTTCCAGGTCGAAAACCGTGAGCGCCTCGTCCGTCCGCTGCCCGGCGTCCTCGCGGCTCAGGCCGTAGATCCGGGCGTACGAGAGCAGCAGCTCTTCGCCGGTCAGGCTCTCGAACAGGACGCTGTGGTCCGGCACGATGCCGAGTTGCCGCTTGAGTTCCGCGTCGTTTACGTCCACCGGCTTACCGAGAAGCCGTACCGTGCCCTTCGTGGGCGTCACGACTCCGGTCAGCATCGACCAGGTCGTCGTCTTGCCGGCGCCGTTGGGGCCGACGAAGCCCAGAATCTGCCCCTCCCGGACCTCCAGGTCGACGCCGTCGACGACGACGTTGCCCCCGTAGGACCGGGTCAGGTTCTCTGCCTTGATTGCTTCCATGCGTGGTTGTGTTCCTTTTGGTCGTAAGGGGCAGAAGATGTGTAGGGGCGGGAGACACAAGGGGCGGGGGCCAGCTGGTGCGGAGGGTTCAGCTAGTGCGGAGGGTCCTTGAGCAGGAGTTCGTGCGTCCGCGACTCGATTTCGCGCCGTTGGCGCGCCGTCGACGGTCGCCACGCCAGGGCCGAAAACGTGAGAGCGACGCCGGCGGCGATCGTGGCCATGAGCCCTCCGTTCCCGGGTCGCTCCAGTATCCGCGAGACCAGGATCGCGAGTACGAGGAACGCCATTATGGGGAGGGTGGCGACAAAGCTCACCCCCAGGTTCTCTACCTCGAACTCCGTGGCGCCTCCGATCCTGCGCTTGGGCCAGTACAGTTGAACCAGGCCGTAGACCGCGTCGGCGACCAGCAAAAGGGCGGCGACCAGGGTTACAGCCAGAACTGAGAGTGTCCAGTTGCCCGGGCCGAAGTGAGCCAAACCGACGCCTGTCGCCAGAACGACGACCGGGATCGCCAGCAGCGCAGGTGCCCTGGCCGGTGCCCGAAAGATACGGAACGGCCTTAGCGGCAATGCGAGGGACTCACGCCAGACCTGGCAACTCGGAGGCGGTTTCTCGGTCCGAACGCCGTTGAGGAGGATGACCGTTACCAGAGCGGCGGTCATCAGGCCGAGTACAGGGTCGACGGTGGTGTAGGTGGCGTACGCGAGGCAGATGACGTAGCACCATCTGACCCCCTTGGCGCGACATAGGCACTCGAGTTCGACGAGTGTCAGACAAGCGCCCGGCGACAACCGGCGACAACGGCGCAGGAGTCCCGCCAGGGCGTAACCGTCGAGGCCGTCCGCCGGTCTCCACCCGGGCGAGAGAGGAATTGGCGGAGCAGGAGTCGGTACTCGATCCAGGCGGTCGCCGCGAGAAGACACAGCAGAACTCCCAGTCGCAGGATGTTCGGTGCGAGCGCCCCGGGCGAGTCGATGATGGCGGCGAGGAGACCGGTAGGGGTGTAGCCCAGCGCGACGAGAACCTCCGCGTCGCGGACCGAAGCGGCGACCGCTTCGAGCTCGGCCTCGCCGTCCAGGACGCCGATGCCGACGCGGAGGGCCTGAATCGCCGCGACGATCAGGATGAACAGGCCGACCAGGCCGATCGTGCTTTCGACCAGCCGGTCCACGGTCAGGATGAGAATCGCTCCAAGCCGCCCGAGCAGCAGTGCCGTGGCTGCCAGACCGACGGTCGCCAGCAGGAAATCGACCAGCCCCTGGGGTCGGGTCGCGAGCAGGTAAAGCGCCGCGGGTCCGAGCCCGATCAACCAGTAGCCAGCCAGACTGAACCCGAGCCGCAGCATGTAGAGGTCCCTGTAGGCGGCTGGGAGCGGGAGGAACGGCTCTATGTCCAGGAGCCAGTTCACCGGAAGGCGCAGGACCACCTGGGCCAGCAACCACAGGAGAGTTGCAACGCCGGTGGCGAGGTTCAGCAGGTTGCGGCGTAGCGGTTCGTCCTCGATGCCGAAGAGAAGGGAGAGCAGCGGCACCGTCGCGGCAGTGGCAACGACAAGGTAGATCAGGGCGATGCCGACGGCAACGACTTGCGTCTGATCGCGTCGCTTCAGGGCGCCGGGAAGAGCTAGCCTACCCAGTGTCAGCAGCAGGTCCGCCCGGCTTCCGGGCTTCGTCAGTACGGCCATTGGATCCTCGTGTCGCGGCGTCCAGTTCTGGAAGGCGGGCAGGCGCCTGGACTGGCGGCGGGCCCGGCTGGTTGCGGAGCACAGAGGGAACGAGACCCCCCGCCGCCTCGCCTGACGAAGGGAGCGACCCTAGGTCCCGGGGCGACGGCCAAGTCCGGCAGGGGATCCGAGTAGCGGGCCCACTGCGCCTTTGGCAACCAACGGACGGACGCTAGCGCGCCGGAGTGGCGTCCGTCAAACGCACTTGCCCCGTAGAACGGGAGAGGAACGATGGCCCCGAAGGAGCCGCGTGAGATCGACCCGCTGACGGGTGCTTCGGTCTCCTTCGTTGCCATCGAAGCCTCTCCACGGTGTTCTACGGTGGTTGAATACCCGGCCTACTTGCAGAAGACCAGGGCAATTGGCGCGTACGCTCCGCCGATGGCGAGACCGGCGCCGCCGGTTGCGGCGCCAACACCGAGGGCGACGAAACTGAAGCCGAGGACGGCGGTGATGCACCCCAACTTCCCTCCTCCGGTGGTTGCCGCGAGAAGCGGTTCACTGGCGCGCTCGATCTCGGCCGGGGTACCGAAGTCCGGGATCCCAAGGCGAGAACCGTTGTCGCCCACCGCTGGAGCGAGAGCGAACACGAAGGTGAGGAGAAGGGTTGCGGCTACTGCTTTCTTGGACATGTCGTTCCTTTCAGGTTTGGTTCAGAGTGTGTCGGTTGTTGGGTTGGGTTCTTCAGGACAGGCGGATCGCGGTCAGGCGAACATCGCGCAGGCGACTCCGACGACGCCGAGGCCGATGCCGACAGGCGCCAGGACGCCGCTCAGGGCCAGGGCCAGGCCGGCTCCCGCGGCGGCGCCGCAGGTCGCCTCGACCGCCGGCCCCGAACCCGTGGTCAGGGCAAGGCCCTCGGCGCTCATGCGATGCTGGCCGAAGTCCGTGACGCGCGACGGAGGCGACGCCGTCTGCACGGCATGGTCTCCGGCGGTGCCGAGTCGATCAGCTGTCTGGTCGACCGGGCTGTCCGGTTGACCGGCAGATGCGGCCATCAGTGCGCCGCACGTGAGAATGGAAAGAAGAGTCTTCGTCATGGGTGGTGCTCCTTTTCTTCGATTGGTTTTGTTTTCGGAAGAGATCGCAACTGCGCCGAGCTAGAACGGCACCGGACAGGGGAACGGGATCGGGAACGGAGTCGGTAGCGGCATGGGCAGGGGAGGCCTGGGCCACGGGATCGGCATCGGACAGCCGGGCTGCGGAATGCAGCCGCAGGGCCAGTAGACGGCCAGTTCGACGTGTTCCGGCGCGATGTCCAATGCGCCGAGCGCGTAGCCGGCCGGCGCCTCGAACGACTCGAGATCCCATCCGGCCGCGAGTTCGTCGCCGCCGGAAACCGGCGCTTCGCCGGTGGTCGGGGTCGCCATCGCCGCGCCGGCGAGGAAGAGGGTTGCAAGGAAGGCGATGCGGTACTTCATTGTGGGTTTGCTCCTTCAGGAGTTGTGGGTTGTGGTGAAACGGACGGCGTTCCCGCCGTCCGCGAGATCGGTGAGGGGCCGCCGGTGAAGGCGAGGACGATGCCGTCCCAGGAGCGGTCGAACGTTCGTGGGCTCATCCGCAGGCGGCCGATGGACGGATCGTCGACGACGAGTTCGTCGCCGGCGGTGCGGATGACGACGAAGTGGTCGCCGTGGACGTGGGCGATCGCCGGGAGCGGAATCTCGCCGAGGCGGTCGATCGGCAGGTGGAAGCCCTGGCTCGTCACGCCCCGCCGCTCGGCGGCTCGCTTGATCGCCAGAAGGCTGGTGCCGTCCGGTCCGGTTCCGGTGGCGGCTTCGAGTTCGGCGAGCGTCGAGTCGCCGACGCCCCAGTGGTCGAGGACCATCTTCAGCGCGGCCGGTCCGCAGTCGGTACGGTTCTGCTGGCGAACGACCTCGCCCTCGGCCGACGCCGACGGGTCGAGCGACGCGGCCCAGGCGAGCCGGTCGATCGTCGGTCCGACGGCCCGGACCGCGACCGTCGCGAGGCCGGCCGCGAGCACCAGGCCGGCGGCGGCGATGTGCCGCCGGCGAACCCTGAGTCGCTCAGCGCGCATCGTTCGCGGCCTCCAGAAAGGAACGCCACGCGGTTTCCGGGCGTTCTCCGGTGACGACGGCGCGGACCCGGGACCGCCCGTCTACCAGGAACACGAGCGGTACGTGGATGACGCCGAAGCGCCTGGAGAGGGCGGCGTCCGGGTCGGCGACGGTGTGGGCGATGCCATCGACCTTCGGCGCTTCCTGGCCGGCCCCGGCGACGACCGCGATGAGATCGAAGGACTCGCCCCCGACCTGCGCCATGCGCCGCAGCGTCGTGATCGTGCGGTCGCAGTTGCCGCAGCCGGCCCTGGCGAAGACGACGACCCGCGGCCGTTCTCGGGAGACCGGCAGGAGTTCGCCGTCCGCGAGTCCGGGCAGGGCCGGGAACGCCGCGCCGACCTTGGGGCGCTGAGCCTCTCGCGCGGCCAGGCTGGACTGGAACCAGATCAGGCCACCGACCGGGACGGCGACGGCGACGACGACCGCGGCGGCGGCCAGCCGGCGACGGTTCATCGTCCGCGCCCCTGGCCGAGGCCGGCCGCTCCGGCGCGCGTTCCCGGCCGCGCCGGGGCGTAGAGCATGGAGACGAGCGGCGCGGACCGCGGCCCCAGCAGGCGGAAGGCGCGCGTCAGGCGCGCTTCGAGTGCCCCGGCCGGCGACTCGGAGAGCCGGGGGTTCCAGCCGCGCACCCGGGGGCGGGCGCGCCGCCCGGCCCCGGCCTGGATCGAGGCGGCGCCGAGCGGATTCGGAACGTTGCCGGCGGCGTCCGGCCTGTCGAGACGGGGCCGCGAGGCAGGTTGACGGAGAGTCGAGGCAAGGTTCGGGGAGGTCATTGTCCGCTCCAGGTGCTTCAGTCGAGGTCGGCGCCGTTGGAGTTCGGCTGCCGCGTGTATCGACTAAGACGCAAATGGCCTCCGGAACCCGGTATCGGGTTCCGGAGGCCCTCTGGAGGCCGGCGGGCTTCTACCGTTCGCGCAGTGCTCGGCGGGTCAGAAAACCCGCGTACCCGGCGCCCGGCGTCAGCTCAGCAGCAGGCGCAGATCGTCGGCGGTGAGATCCCGCAGGGACGATCCGCCGCCTTCGAGGATCGCGTCGGCGATCTGCCGCTTCGAGCGCTGGAGTTCCAGCATCTTCTCTTCCACGGTGTCGCGGGCGATCAGGCGGTAGGCGAAGACAGGCTGGGTCTGGCCGATGCGGTGGGTGCGGTCGATGGCCTGCGCCTCCACCGCCGGGTTCCACCACGGATCGAGCAGGAAGACGTAGCCGGCCGCGGTCAGGTTCAGGCCGACGCCGCCCGCCTTCAGGCTGATCAGGAAGAGGTTCGTGTCCGGGTCGTTCTGGAAGAGGTCCACCACCTCGCCGCGGTTCCGGGTCTGCCCGTCGAGGTAGGCGTACGGGACGCCCCGCTCTTCCAGGTGGCGCCGGACGTAGGCCAGCAGCGACGTGAACTGCGAGAACACGAGGCACTTGTGCCCCTCGGCGAGCACCTCCGACACCTGCTCGAAGAGCGATTCGAGCTTGGCGCTGCCGGCCTCGTTCCAGGACTCGTCGATCAGCCCCGGGTGGCAGGCGACCTGGCGCAGGCGGAGCAGCGCCTCCAACACCTGCATGGCCGAGCCGCCGACTCCCTTCTCTTCCACCTGCTGCAGCAGGCTGTCGCGGTAGCCGGCCCGGAGCTGGTCGTAGATCTCCTGCTGCTTCGGGTTCAGGGTGCACTGCAGGATCTGCTCGGTCTTCTCCGGCAGGTCCGGGAGCACTTCCCGCTTGCTGCGGCGGAGGATGAAGGGCCGCAGACCCTTGGCGACGAGGGCGAGCTCCTGCTCGCTCGGCGCCCGGCCGCCGGCCAGCACGTCGAGCGCCGGCAGCCGGCCGAGCAGGCCCGGGTTGAGGAACTCGAAGATCGAGCCGAGTTCGCCCAGGTGGTTCTCGATCGGCGTACCGGTCAGCGCCAGCCGGTGCTTGCCGGTCAGCAGGCGACAGGCCTTGGCCGTCTGCGAGGCCGCGTTCTTGATCGCCTGCGCCTCGTCGAGGATGACGGTGTCGAAGTCGACCGTCGCCAGGTAGCCGATGTCGCGGCGCACGGTGCCGTAGGTCGTGACGACCAGGTCGGCGGAGGCGATGTCGCCGCGCAGGTCCTCGCGGTCCCGGCCGGCGTACTCCAGCACCTTGAGGTCCGGCGTGAAGCGGGCGGCCTCGTCGATCCAGTTGTAGACGAGGCTGCGCGGCGCGACGACGAGGTAGGGCAGCTTCGTCGTCCGCGAGGCGGTGCGGTACATGCGGAGCAGCGCCAGGGCCTGGATCGTCTTGCCCAGCCCCATGTCGTCGGCGAGCACGCCGCCGAGGCCGAACTCGCGCAGGAAGCACAGCCAGCCCAGGCCGAGCCGCTGGTAGGCGCGGAGCGCGCCGACGAAGCTGCGCGGCTCCTTCTTCGGCTTGATCGAGGAGAACGTGCTCAGCTTCTCGCGCAGCTCGGCGAAGGTCTTGCTGACGTTCACCGGCGGCGTCACCGCCAGCAGCGCGTCGACCAGCAGGGCCTGCGAGGGCAGGAAGCGGAGCCCCTCCTCGCTCGCGGCCTGCGCCAGTTGGCTGAGCGAGCCGTAGTTCTCCACCCAGGCCGCCGGCAGCAGGCCCTTCGAGCCGTCGTCCAGCTCGACCGAACGGCGGCCTTCCGAGATCGCCGACAGGATCTCCGAGAACTCGATGCGGTCCTCGCCGAAGTCGATCTGGCCGCTCAGCTCGAACCAGTCGACGCCGCTCTCGATGCGCAGCGCCGGCGGGCTGGGGGGCCGAATCGAAGCGCCGTGGGCCTGTACCTCCCAGCCCTCGGCGAGCAGCGGTTCGGCGACCGCCGGCAGGTCGCGCGGTTCCAGTTCCAGACCGTGGCCGGTCTTGGACGCGACCGGCTTCAGGCCGAGCTCGAGCAGGCGGACGAGCGCCGCCTGCTCGACCTCCAGGTCGCGCCGGACGAAGCGGTGCTCCTCCCAGTCGACCACCGCCGAACGCGGGTCGCCGGCGTCGACGGTCAGGCTGTCGTAGCCGAAGCTGAGCCGGGCCTCGAGCTGGGGGTTCATCCACTCCGGCGCGTCCTCCGGCTCCAACGCCAGGCGCGGCTGCGGCGCCGGGGACTCCTCCGAGAGGTAGACCTCTTCCGGCAGCTCCAGCGGCGGCAGGGCGGGCAGTTCCAGCAGGCTCGTCACCGCCGCTTCCAGGTCCTCGTCCGGGATGACCAGGTCGCCGCTGGCGCCGAGCAGGGAGTACCAGGGCTGGTCGCGCCTCGGCTCGAGGTGGAGCCGGCAGATCGAGTCGTCGAGCAGCAGCAGCGTGTTGCCGGTCTCCTCCGCGCGGGCGCCGGGCGCGACGCCGTTGCCGGCCGGGAACGGCAGCACGAGGGCCGCGCGGCTGAGCGGCGCCGTCTCGTCGCCGCGCTTGAGCAGACCGCGGAGCCGGACGCGGCTTGCCGCCGCGAGCTCCAGTTGCAGCGTGAGACGCCAGGGAGCGCCTTCGTCGAAGGTCACCGGTTGCTGTCCGGCCAGGGAGCGGCCGTCCCACCAGAAGAGGCGGCCGCTTGCGCTGAGGCGCGGCAGCAGGCGATCGACCCAGTTCAGCGGCACGAAGACCCGCTGGATTCGGGGTCGCGCCGGCGGGCGGCCGCGGCCGGCCTTGCGCTTGCGCCCCTGGCGTTGCGGCGCCTCCGGCGGCAGCGCGGTGATCATCGCCGGCGTCGCCGCCGCGGACGCGCCGTTCGTCGACGGGTCGCCGGCGTCGAGGGACTCCGGACCGAGCAGTTCCTCCAGCTTCGCGTGGTCGAGGTTGAGCCGCTTCATCTTGCCGAACTCGCCCTGCGGATTCCGCCTGCGGCCGAAGATGTCGATCATCAGGCCGCCGGCGTTGCGGCTCGTCGCGGCGTTGATGAGCAGCCGGATCTCGGGTTCGCCGTGCCTTGCCGAAACCGGCTTCGCGGGCTGGTCCTGCTGCTCGATGTTCTCGAGGACCGAGTCGACGACCGAGCGCCAGCTCGTCGTCGTGGGGGCTCGCCGCCGGCGCCGGCTGCGGCCCCGGCGCGTGCGCCTGGAGGGGCGGGGGGCCTCGCTCGCGGCGGTCGCCGCCGGCTCGACCGCGTCCAGCGCCGATCCCGGCATGGACACCTGGGGCGGACGAGTCTTGCGCAGCGAGACGCGGCCGGAGCCGGCCGGCTGGCTGCCCTTCGCGCTTGCCGCGAGCTCCAGCAGCGAGGCCCAGATGTGCCCGCACGCCGTGCCGGCGACGAACTCCGGACACTCGCACACCGCGTGCAAGATGCGTTCGTCGGGCACTCTCGACCAGTCGATCTCCACGGTGGCGGCGCCGTTCGTCGACGGATCCGCCGGGGCGTCGCCGTCGGTGGCCGGCAGCGCCGGAACGGTGGCCCGGGCCGTCGTCCCGTCGACTTCCAGCTTCACGGCGCCGGCCGCGAAGACGGACTGGCCCAGTTCCCGATCCTTCGGACGAAAGTGGGACGCGCTCCGCTGGTGCAGCGCGACCGTGCGGCCCTTGCCCGCGGCCGAGCGCGGGCGGTTCCGCCGCCGACGGCGGGCCGGCCGCCTGGGGATGGCAGTTTTCCCGGTGGGGTTTTCGCCTTGCGCTTCTGGCATTCCGATGGGGTATCGACCCGTTGAGTTCACTGCGCCGCCGGCTGGCAGTTCGGTTCCTCCCGGAGGACGGATCGACGTGGTTGACGTCTCGGGAGCTGAGCCGCGGCCGCTCTGGGCATCTGCTGGCGACAGCCGGGATGGGCGGTCCCCTGCGTCGCGGCGCCGTGAAAGCCCGGCGATTGTAGCCCAAACCCGTCACGACGCCAAGTTCCCGCGGCACTGGGTGCGCGGGTCTTCCGACCCGCATCCGGCGGCCTTTGGCCGGCGGTCCTGTCGTCCGGGCTGCGCCGCTTGCGCGGCTCTGTCCGGGATGCGGGTCGGAAGACCCGCGCACCCAGCGGCACCCAGCGGCGCTACGCTCTTGCGTAGTAGCGGCTGTAGTCGCGGCGGTAGTACTGCGAGTAGTAGTACGGATGGGCGTTGAGGCTCACCTTGTTCAGCACGACGCCGACGACCCGCGCGCCGTCCGCCGTCAGCCGCTCGAGCGCGGCGGCGGCGGTGCGCCGGTGCGTCGACTCGGCGTCGGCGACGAACAGCACGTGGTTCACGGCGTGGCCCACGATGATCGCGTCGGGGATCGGCAGCACCGGCGGCGTGTCCAGGACGATCCAGTCGTAGTGCTCGCGCTGCGAGGCAAGGAAGGCCTGGAAGCGCTGGGACGCGATGAGCTCGGTCGCGTTGGGGGACCTCTTGCCCGCCGGCAGCACGGAGAGTCGCGGCTCGATCTTCCGGATCGCCTGTTCGAGGTTCGCTTGCCCGGCCATGATGTCGGTCAAGCCGGGCTCCAGTTCCTGCTTCCAGCACTTGTGCTGCGTGGCCCGTCTGCTGTCGGCGTCGATCAGCAGGGTGAACTGGCCCGACTGGGCGATGGCGGAGGCCAGATTGCACGCCAGGACGCTCTTGCCGTCGCCCGGCTCGGCGCTCGTGACCGCGACCGACCGGCAGCCTTCCTCCGCCGAGGAGAAGAAGAGGCTGGTGCGGATCGTCCTGATGGCCGCCGCGAAGTTGTCGGGCACGTCCGGCCCGACCTGGAGCAACTCGTCCTCGTCGTCCGAGTCGACCTTGGGGACCATGCCGAGGTACGGCTGGCCGAGCCCCGTCTTGATGTCGTCCGGCGTCTTCAGGCGGTCGTCCAGATGCTCCACGAAGAAGATCAGCCCGAGGGCGAGAAAGGCGCCGCCGAAGAACCCGAACAGCATCGTCCGCACCGGCCGCGGCCTGAAGGGCCGCAGCGGCACCTCCGCGGCGTCGACGATCCGGATCGTGCTGGTCTGCAGTTCGCCGGTGACGCTCGTCTCGTCCGCGCGCTGCAACAGCGAGTCGTAGATGCGGCGCACGCTCTCGGCCTCGCGCACCAGCACCCCGTACTCGATGCCCTGGCGGTCGAGCGCGAGCGCCGCCTGCGTCCGGCGGTCGAGTTCCGAGCGCAACTGCTCCTCCTCGTTGCGCGCGACCTCGTACTCCGTCCGCACCGAGTCGACGACCTTGTCGACCTCCGCCCGCAACCGGAGTTCCGCGTCCTCCACGTCGGCCCGGACGGCGATCAGGTCGGGATGAAGGTCGCCGAGCTCGCCGGCCAGCCGGGTCGCCTCCCGCTGAAGCTCCACGACGCGCGCCTTCTGCTGCTGGATGAAGGCGTTGCCGAGGATCTCCGGGAACCGGTCGAGGGCCCGCGGATCGTCCTGCGCGGACTCGATCTCGCGGTAGCGGGACTCGCGGGCGATGCGCACGGCCGCCGCCCGCGTGACGGCGCCGTTCAGGTCCGCCAGCTCCTGCGCCATGATGCTCTGGCGGTCGTTCAGCGTGACCGCGCCCTGCGTTTCCCGGTAGTTCTGGAGCGCGATCTGCGACGCTTCGACCTCCCTGCGCTGCTCCTCGATCCGCTGCTCCAGCCAGGCCGAAGCCTCCCTTGAAGACGCCTGCCGGAATCGCAGATCCTGGTCGATGTACTCCTGCGCCAGGGTGTTGGCGACCTCCGCGGTCAGGGCCGGAACCGCGGACTCGAACCGGACGTCGACGATGCGGCTGTCGCGCACGGGGACGACGTCGAGCCGGGCCATGAACCGGTTGATGGCCGCCGACTCGCCGCGGGTTTCGGGAGTCCCGCCCCGCTGCTCGGCGGGCCGCTGCCGCGGCACGAGCCTGAGCGGCGCCGTCGCGTAGCGGAGGACCAGGGACACCGGGTCGAACCGCTCCTCCTCCATGAACTCGGCACGATCCCAAAGCCCCAGCCGGTCCATCGTCGCCCGGGCCAGGGCGCGACTGCGGAGAATCTCGTACTGGGTCCGGTAGAACTCGGACCGGAACGACCGGGTACTCTCCGTGATGACCTCTTCGAAGTTGACGACGTTCGGTGCGTCCCTCTCGATCTGGAGACGCGCCGACGCCTGGTAGATCGGCGTCGGCGTCACGGCGAAGAGGAACGCGGTCGCGACGACCAGCACGAAGGCGGTGCCGCCGAGCCAGCGCCGCCGGTAGAGGATGCGGAGGTAGTCGCCCAGGCGCCGTTCGTCGGACTGGTACGCCCACGCCTGACGGTAGCCGCCGTCTTCGCCCGCGCCCGTCGCGGGCATGCCGCCGGGATCCGGCCCGTACTCCGCCATCAGAACAACCTCTCCGGAATACGGACGATGTCGTCGGGTTGCACCGGGTCGTCGAGCTTCACCTTGATCTCCTTCTGCTCGCCGTTCACGACGCGGAGGATGCGGACGCGATTCAGCGCGGCGTACTCCGTCGTTCCGCCGGCGAGCGACAACACCTGCAGCACGACGGTGTCGTGCCGGATGGGATAGCGCCCGGGGTTGCGAACCTCGCCGAAGACGTACACGACGTCGGCTTCGGGCACGAAGACGGTGTCGCCGTCGCGGAGGACGACGTTCTGCGAAAGGTCGCCGGTCCCCAGGGCGTCGAGATCGATCTCCAGGCTGTCGGCGACCGCGTCGTCGCCCGGCAGCGCCGGCTCGTCCCGGCCGTTTCCGCTCCGAACGAGCACGGCCGTTCCGGAAGCCGTCGGGGTCGCCCCGCCCCCGAAGGCCAGCAGCTCGACGAGACGCATCTCTCCGCTCAGCGGGTAGGCGCCTGGCCGCCGGACCTCGCCGACGATGAAGACCCGCTGGCTGTTGTACTCCTCGACCGAGACGGTCACCCGCGGGTTGCGGAAGTAGCCGTCCGAAAGGCGGGCCACCAGCGCTTCCTCGAAGGCGCGCACGGTCGATCCGCCAGCGCCGATCCGGCCGATCAGCGGAAACGACAGGGACCCGTCCAGTTCGACCGTGTAGCTGCCGCCGAGGCTCGGTTGGTCGAACACATCGATCCGCAACGTGTCCTGCGGGCCGATGATGTAGTTGCCGTCGTCCGGCGAGGCGGCCTCGAGGCTCGCGGCGCCGGACCACGCCAGGCAGACGGCGGCGGCCGCCGCCGTCCAGACGGAAGGTATGCGCGTCGCGGCCCGGCCGCGGCTCTTGCTCTGCATGAATGTCCCCTGGAGCCGCCGACGATGGCGGCCTCCGAATCTGGACCCGTTCCGGACGGAGAGCGAGTCTACCGGCCCGGACGTGGATCCGGCGTTGCGTTGGAAGGTCAATCTGGCGAGCCTCATGTTCCGTACTCGAACACGATCCCCGCCTGCAGGGCGTCGAAGCCCCGAAGCGTCGTCGACGACCGTCTCACGTCGCCGACTCGCAGACCGATCCGGACCGACTCGTTCAGACGGTAGCCGAACGTGAGGGAGTGCTGCAGGACGACGTCCCGGCGATTCCCGGCGCCGACATAGTCGTACTCGTCCCGGGCGGCGCGGGCGCTCAGGTCGAACGGTCCGCTGCCGAGCCGCCGCCGCGCTTCCAGGCCGTACCGGGCGACGACGTAGTAGTGGTGGCGGGGACTGAACGAGTACTCGATGTCCCGCATCGCCTCGACGGTCGCCCTCACGTCCGCGGGCAGGGAGAACCCCAGTTCCCCGCGGACCACGACCTCCGTCTCGTCGCTCACCGCCGCGCCCAGCGCCTCGAACTGCCGCACCCCGACCTCGAAGGCGCCCGCGATGGCCGCCCGCGGCTCGAACTCGGCGCCGAGCGTCACGATGACGTTGTCGCTGTCCCGCTCGGGAGACAGGTCGAATCGCATGCGGCGGGACTCGCCCGCGAGCACGAGGGTGGAGAGCGGCGTGCGCCGCCAGCGAAAGGCCGCCCGGGCCGCGCGCTCCTCCCGGTCGAGCGTCTCGGCGAGCCGCGTTCCCTCGAAGAACTCGTCGCCGTCGAACGTCACGGTGTCCCGCGCGACCTCCAGATCGAGCGCCAGCTTCGGCCCCAGGCCGACGCGGACGCCGCCGTTCTCCCGCGTTTCGACGCGGCGCGCCCTGAGGTCGATGTCGAACGAGGGCCGCTGGCGCGTGTCGAGCCAGCGGCCCCCCGCGAAGAAGGTCAGCGGGCCCGCCGCCAGGTCGAGGCGCGCGCTCGCGTCGGGATTGACCGAACGCTCCCCTTCGAACTTGTGAAACCACTCGCCGCGCGCCGCCACGGTCGTCGTCAGCAGCGCCCGGCGACGGAACGGGACCCACACATCGACCGCGGGGGTCCCCGCGACCACGTAGTCCTCCTCCGGGTCGGCCGTGTTGAAGACGTTCGTGTCGATGCCCAGCCGGTCGAGCGTGAAGCGCGGCGTCAGATAGACGGACCCGAACTGCATCCGCGCCTCCGAGCGGTAGCTCTCGTCGAGCCGGTTCGTCTGGGCCCTCGCGGTTCCCGGGGACGAAGCGAGCAGCGCCAGCAGTGCCGGGAGGAGAAGGGGGATCGTCGCGGTGCGGCTGCCCCGCCAGCTTCCGCGGCGCCAGAGCGCGACCGCGAGGAGCTGGCCGGGCAGGACGGCCGCGGCGAGAACGACGCTGCCGGACACGACCGTGACGACCGCCAGCGCGCACGCGCCAGCCGTGAAGGCGAACAACTTCAGCACGGCGGCGCGTTCGCCGGCCACGGCCGCGAGCAGATAGTGCAGGTGCCGGCGGTCCGCCCGCACGACGCTCCGCATCCGGTCGACCGGACGGCGCCTCGGCGGCGCCGTGAAGCGGGCGGCCGCGACGAGCAGCGTGTCGAAGATCGGCATCCCGAGCATGACGAAGGGGGCCAGCGCCCCCGTCGCGGTGCTCGCCCCGTCCGCCAGGTTCAGCGCCAGCCACGCCAGCACGAAGCCGATCAGCAGGGCGCCGTTGTCGCCGAGGAAAATCCGGGCCGGTCGCCAGTTCCACCGCAGAAAGCCCGCGCAGGCCGCGAACAGCGCGGCCGCGACGCCGGTCGACGCCGCGTCGCCCTGGAGGATGCCGAGCACGGCGAAGCCGCCGGCGACGATGCACGCCACGCCCGTGGCGAGACCGTCCAGACCGTCCAGGAGGTTCATCGCGTTCGTCATGCCGATCAGCCAGATCACCGCCAGGATCGAACCGGCCAGCGGCGAGATCTCCACCGGACCGAGGCGGTCGACCGGCTGGAGGGCGACGACCAGGCCGGCGGCCGCGCCCTGCGCCGCCACCCGGTACAGGACCCGGCAGCCGCTCAGGTCCTCGAGCAGTCCGACCGCGAAGACGGCGGCGGCGGCGACGCAGAGGCTCACGATGCGGATGTCCGCCCCGTCGAACCTGCCCAGCAGGAGCGCGGCGAAGCAACCGGCGGCCAGGCCGGCGGCGACCAGGATTCCGCCGGTCAGGGGCACGGAAGCCCGGTGGCGCTTGCGGTCGCCGGGTTCGTCCAGCCAGCCCAGGCGTCTGCCCAGCCGGGCGGCGACCGGCCCGCCGGCGAGGCAAACCGCCCCGGCCAGGAGCGCGGAGATCCCTCCGATCAGGAGGCCAGGCACGCGACCTCCCGTTCCGGCGCCCCGGCGCTCGCCCCGGCCAGCCGGGTCTCCAGAATCGACACGATTCGCTCCGCCGCGTGCCCGTCCCAGAGCGGAGGCGAACAGGGGCGCGGCGCCGGCCTCGACGCCGCCTCCCGATACGCCTCCACGATCCGGTCCGGATCGCGTCCGACGATCGCGTTGACGCCGCTCTCGACCGTCACCGGCCGCTCGGTGTTGTCGCGCAGGGTCAGGCAGGGGACGCCCAGTACCGTCGCCTCCTCCTGGATGCCGCCCGAGTCGGTCAGGCAGACGCGGGCTTCGGCCAGCAGCTTGACGAAGTCGAAGTAGCCGAGCGGCGGGGCGAGCCGCACTCCCGGCATGGCGGCGACCCGTTCGTCCGTGCCGGACCGCGCGAGCGCTTCCCGCAGCCGCGGATGCGCGGGCAGGACGACCGTCAGTTCCCGCGAAACGCGTTCGACGGCGTCGAGCAGGCCCGCCAGCATGTCGGGATCGTCCACGTTTGCCGGCCGGTGAAGGGTGAGTACGGCGTAGCGCCGTGCCGCGAGTCCCCGCGTTTCGAGAGTCCGCGACTCGGCCCAGCGCGGGCGGTAGCGTAGCAGCGCATCGACCAGGAGATTGCCCACCAGGAAGACCCGGTCCGGGTCGGCGCCTTCGCGGAGCAGGTTGTCGACCGCCGCCCGCTCCGTGCAGAACAGCAGATCGCCGATCGCGTCGGTGGCGATGCGGTTGATCTCCTCGGGCATGGAACGGTCGCGGCTGCGCAGTCCGGCCTCGACGTGGACGAGCGGGATGCCGGCCTTGGCGGCCACCAACCCGCAGGCGACCGTGCTGTTGACGTCGCCAACCACGAGCACCGCGTCGGGACGGCGACGGAGTCCGTCCAGCGCCTCCTCGAACGCGGTCATGATGCCGGCCGTCTGCCGGGCGTGGCTGCCCGGCCCCACGCCGAGGTCGACGTCGGGCGGCGGCATGCCCAGATCGCGGAAGAAGGCGCCGCTCATCGCCTCGTCGTAGTGCTGGCCGGTATGGACCAGCAGCGGCTCGATCGCCGGCGCGGCGCGGCACGCGGCCAGAAGCGGCGCCATCTTGATGAAGTTGGGCCGCGCTCCGACCACGTGGACGATGCGCAGCGGCCGGTCAGGCATGGGCCGCCGCCTTCAGTCCCGCCGTCCGCTCGACGATCGCGAGGTAGCGCGCCGCGAGCGGCCCGCGGTCGAACTCGCGCTGCACGAGCGCGACGCCCGCGGCGCCGAGGCGGCGGCGGAGCGCCGGGTCGGCGGCAAGCCGCAGAACGGCGTCGGCCAGGCCGGCGTCGTCCTCCGGCGCGAAGCAGCGAGCGCAGCCCGCCTCGTCGACGAGGCGGCGGGGGTACCCCTCGAGACCTGCGATCAGGGGCAGCCCCATCGCCGCGCCCTCGAAGATCTTGGAGGGCAGAACGGTCGCGAAGAGGGGCGCCGCCCGCAGATGGACCAGGAAGGCGTCCGCGGCCGCCAGCAGGTCCGGGATCTCGCCGTGGTCCATTTGTCCCGCGAAGATCACGTTGTCGAGCCCGCGGGCGGCCGCCTCGGCGCGCAGGGCGTCCAGCCGGGCGCCGTCGCCGGCCAGCAGGAACGCGACGTCGTCCCGGCCGCGATCGTTCAGCCGGGCCGCGGCCCGCAGCACGACGTCGAGGCCGTGGGCCATGCCGATCGTGCCGCACCAGGCCACGGTGAAGCGGTTGCCCACGCCGAGCCGTTCCCGGCGCCGCGCGTCGCGCCGCCGGGGACGGAAGACGGCGGTGTCGACGCCGTTCGTCACCACCGAGCACCGCGCCTCCTCGACGCCCCGCTCCATGAGGGCGAGCCGGTAACCCTCGCCGACCGTCACGATGTGCCGCGCCGCCCGGTACATGAGCCGCTCCAGCCGCGCGATCAGCCACAGCGCGCCCCGGTTCCGCAGGCCGCCGACGGCGGTTATCGAGGCCGGCCAGAGGTCGCGGATCTCCAGCAGCAGGGGACGGCGCCGCAGCGTGGCGACGAGTACCCCCGCCCAGCCGCAGAAGAACTGGGGCGAGGTGGCGACGACGACGTCCGGACGAGGGCCGAAGAGGCCCGATACGACCGCCGTCGTCAGGTAGGACAGCCAGCTTGCGCCGCGCCGCACGACGCCGGCGTTGGCGGCCAGGTGGGTCGGGACCCGCACGACGCGGATGCCGTCCATCGTCTCGACCTGCCGCAACCGCCGCGTGTAGCCGGGATAGACGACGCCCCGCGGGTGGTTCGGCACGCAGGTGATAACGGTGACGTCGTGGCCGGCCGCCGCCCAGCGGCTGCAATGCGCGTGGGTGCGGACGGCCGGCGCGTTGCCCTCCGGCGGGAAGTAGTGGGAGAAGAACAGGATGCGCATTCAGACGCCCTCGATGCGGATCGAAGCCCGCAAGTCGGACGCGGTTGTGGAGAACGCCAGGCACGGATTGGGCTGTTCGAGTCCGAACTCGGGGCAGTACCGGGACGGCTCTTCCGCGACCGCGTCCCAGCCCGACCAGGAGACGCGGGCGTGACCGCCGGGGAAAGCGACCGCGCACGTCCCGCCGCTCGGATCGCCGAGGCGGCAGTCCGGGTGGAAGTGCAGCCGGGCGACCGAACGGACGGGACGCGAGGCGGTGACCCGGTCCACGATGTCGAGCCGCGGGCCGCTCCGCCAGCGGAAGGTCCGTTCGTGGACCGGCCGGCCCGGAAGATGGCGGTAGCCGTCGTGCCGGCCGGAGAGCTCGAAGTCGTCCCCGCCCGCCGTCCAGCGCACGCCGCGAGGCCGGCAGCGCCGCCCGACGCGGAAGGCGGCCCACATCTCCGCGGAATCGCTGCCGCCGACCTCCACCGTGTTGTGGGCGCGCGTCGACCGGCACCAGTCGCGCGCCGCGCCCGCCTCGTAGCTGGACACGCCGCTGTCGACGACGACCCGGACGCCCCGCAAGGACAGCTCGAACGAGAACAGGTCGGCGTGGCCGTGCCCCGGCTGGTAGTCCGGGCCGAGCGGCCCGGCGTCGCAGACGACGTAGTCGCCGGCGGCCGTGCGCGCGCCGTAACAGCCGGTCTCGGCCAGCGCGAACGGACCGTTCGCGGCCGGTGCGCCGGCGTGGAGCGCGCCGGCGACGACTTCGAGGCCCGTGTCGTCCGAGGCGGCCGCCCGCACCAGGTCCGCCGGCGCGGGCTCAACGCCGAGCGCGCTGTCGTTGAGCAGCGCGATGCCGCCGTCGGGATGGGTCAGGGCGGCCAGCGCCGCCGCCGCGGGCGCGACGTACGGGCGCGCCAGTTCGCGGAGTTCCGGCCGCCCGGCGCCGCGCAGGAGCAGCAGCAGCCAGAGAACCCGGCACTGGTACATCGGCGAGCGTTCGACGTGCCCTCCGTCCGCCAGCATCTGTTCCCGCAGCTCCCGCGCCAGGAGCTTCCGCCCCGTCTCGAACCAGCGATCGGCACCGGCGTGGTCGAAGCAGCTTCCGGTCAGGGCCAGGGCCGCCGCGTTCTCCAGCAGGTGGTTGCCGAGGAGGCGCCATTCCAGGTTGCGCTCCAGGTGCGCCGCCTGCCGGTACACGCTCGCGCACAGGGCGTCCCGGAACGCCGGGTCGGCCAGGGTCCCGGCGCGGTGGCGCCCGAAGAACAGGGCGCACCAGTTGGTCAGCCGGAGCGAGGTCGGATACGGGTCCCATCCGGCGCGACCCGGACCGGGCGGATGGTTGGCCATCCAGTGGGTCGCGACCGCACGCGCCCGCTCGAACGGCAGATCCCACAGGTAGTCCTGGTAGTGCAGGTGGTAGAGCCAGTGGAGGGGCAGGTCGGCACGGTTCCAGTCGGGCGGGAAGCCCACCTCCGCGGGCCGGTTCTGGAAGGTCAGGATGCCCTGCCGCAAGCCGGACTGGCTGGCCGCGGCGGGCGGCGGCAAGCCGTCCGTCGACGGCCCGCTTGGCGCCGGCTGGCCGGATCCGCCGGGGCGAGGCGGACGGAGCGGCCGCATCGAAGATGCGCGGGGGAGCCGATGCAGCGCCTGGTGGACGATCTGGCGAGCGCGGAGATGGCGGACCGTCCGCAGGAACCGGGCCGCGCCGGTGGCCCAGCCGCCGGCGCCCGGCGGTATCGCTGCGCCCGGCCGCGAACCGTCGGCGGCCGCCGACGGCATCGCGGGTTTCGGCTGCGGGCCGTTCATGCCGGCGTTTCCACGGCGACCGGACGGCCGGTCCGCAAACTGCGAACGGCGGCGAAGCAGACGCGGTGCGTGGCGGCGAGGCTCCGCCACGGAATCGGCCAGGCGCCGCCGTCCCGGCAGGCGTCGACGAACGCGGCCAGCGCCTCGGCGTGTCCCTTCGCCTGCCGGCCGCGCAGGTTCGGGCCGCCGCCGTGGCACTTCGTAACGCGGAAGTCGTCCAGGACGGCGCTCCGGCCGCCCGCGAACGCCTCGCAACGCTCCTTGGCCAGCCCGGGGTGCCCGACCGTGACGTACTGGATCGTCGCCAGCGACCCGCCGGCGTAACGCACGGTGACGACGGCGGTGTCGCCCGCCGCGCCCTCGGGACCGTCCGGCGCGATGCCGGCGGCCGTCACCTCCACCGGGTCGGCGTCGATCAGCGCGCCGCAGAAGTCGACGAAGTGGCATGCCTCGCCGACGAGGCGGCCGCCTTCGCGGGGGTCGTTCAGCCAGCTCCCGGGCGGAACCGGGCCCGCGTTGACCCGGTACGCGACGAACCGGGGAACGTCAGTGCCGCCAAGCCCTCCGTCCCGAGATTCCTGGCGGTGGGCCGCGGCGCTTTTGGGTGCCTGGAAGTGCCTTTTCGGGGGTGGGTGGGGGTGAGGATTCAGAGAGGACGAAAAACAGGACCGAAGCGCCCGGGCGTGCGGCGAGAAGCGACGGTTGAAGCCGACCGTCAGACAGGGGCTCGCCCCGGCCCCGCGCGCGTCGGCCAAGGCCTGCTCGACCTCCTCCAGTTCGGCTGCCGAGACGCACAACGGCTTCTCGACGAACACGTGCTTGCCGGCCCGCAGGGCCGCCGCCGCGAGTTGCGCGTGGCTGGCGTGGTTGGTGGCGACGACGACCGCGTCGATGCCGGGGTCGGCGAGCAGCCGTTCCGGATCGCTGGTGGCCAGCGCGCAACCGAAGCGCTCGGCCGCTTCGCTTGCGCTGCGGCCGCCGCGGCTGCACACGCCGGCCAGACGGACGCCGCGCTGCTTCGCCAGGTGCGGCAGCAGAACGCCGCGCGCGAACTTGCCGGCGCCGACGATGCCCACACGGAGGTCGCCGTTGCCAGGAGCCTGCGCGGCAGAAACCGGGTGCGCCGGCGCGCTCGCGGTCGCGACCGTCTCCTGGGCCGGCGGGGCGCCGCTCCTCCCGGCTCCGTCGAGACGTACCGTCCGCTCCAGGGCCGCGGCTTCCGGGTACTCCAGCAGGATGCCGAGCGCTCGCTCCGCCCGTCCCTTCGGCTTCCGGCCGTTCAGGAGAGCGTAGGCGTCGAGGGCCTCGCCGATGGGAAGCCGGTGCGTTACCAGCGCCGCCGGCGTCACCTTGCCCTGCTCGGCCAGCCAGAGGAAGCTCTCCATGTTGCGCTGCTCGGTGAAGCGCACGTGCGCGAACGGGTAGTCGTGCCCCTGCTCTTCGTAGACGGGGTCGTAGCGGCCCGGTCCGGCGGAAGTCGACAGGCGCAGGTCGAGCTCCTTGCGGTAGAACGGTTCGCGCGGCACGTTCAGACCGACCAGGCCGACGACGACCACCCGGCCGCCGCGGCGCGACATCTCCGCCGCGGTCGCTACCGGTTCGGCGCTTGGCGTGGCGGCGGCCACGATCACGGCGTCCGCGCCGCGGCCGTCCGTGAACGCTTCGCACGCGGCGAAGCCTCCCTCGACCACCGCGACGTCGACGCCCAACCGGCGGGCCAGAGCGACTCGCTTGCCGTCGGGGTCGACGCCCAGCACCGCGCAGCCGTTCGCCTTCAGGATCTGCGCCGTCAGCAGGCCGATCAGCCCCAGGCCGATCACCGCGACCCGCTCGCCGATGCGGGGCTCGGCCTGCCGCACGCCCTGCATCGCGATGGCGCCGACGGTGGCGAACGCGCCGTCCGCCCAGGAGACGCCCACGGGGATTCGCGCGCACAGGTTGCGGGGCACGGCGTTGAACTCGGCGTGGGCGGCGTAGCCCGCGCCCGCCACCGCGACGCGATCTCCCGGCCGCAGGCCGCCCGCCTCGGCACCCGCCTCGACCACCTCGCCGGCAGCCGAGTAGCCCAGGGGAAGCACCTCGTCCAGGGTCGCCCGGACCTTCTCCGCCGTCGCGCCGATTCCCTCCGCGCGCGCCTTGCCGAGCACCTGCCGCACCAGGTCGGGGCGCGCCTTCGACTTGCCGAGAAGACTCTTGCGCGCGAGGTCGAGCACCTGCCGCTCCGTGCCGGACGACACGACGCTGCAGCGGGTCCGGACGAGCACGCCGCCTGGTGGGCAGGCCGGCGCGGGCGTTTCCGCCAACCGCACGTCGCCGTTTCGGCGGGAGTAGACGACCTGCTTCACGGTGGGTGGGATGCTACAGGGATTGTGACCCTAGCGGGACGATTTCATGTAGATTGAGTGCATTGCTTGCATGGAGCCGGCTGCAGCCGGAGGCAGGAGACGCGCACAGCCGGCGATGGGCTGCGTATCATCGGCTTCATGGAGCAGGGGTCGAAGAGCGCGGTGGAGAGCCCGGCGGCCGGTGCCGAACGCCGGCCGATCAGGCTGGCCACGATCGTCAGTCATCCCATCCAGCATTTCTGCCCACAGTACGCAAGCTGGGCGCGGCTTGACGGTGTCGACCCCCAAGTCTTCTTCGCGTCGCGACAGGGTCTTGAACCGTACCACGACGCGGACTTCGCCACGAGCGTCCGGTGGCGGGATCTGGCGCTCGACTTCCCGCACGAATTCCTGCCCGGCGCGGGCGATCGGCCGGTGACTGCGAGGCTGGACGCGCCGGAAGTGGAGGAGCGGCTCGCCGCCTTCCGGCCTCACTGCGTTCTGGTCTACGGCTACGTGCAGCGCTTGCAGCGCCGGGCCGCCCGCTGGGCCCGCAGCGAGGGCGTGCCCGTCATGATGATTTCGGACTCCGAACTCCGGCAGAAGCGAAGCTGGCCCCGGCGGGCGGTCAAGGCGCTCGCGTTGCCGCCTCTCCTGCGGCGAGTCGACCGGTTCCTGACGATCGGCGACGCGAACGAGGCCTACCTGCGCCGCTACGGCGTGGCGGACGAGAAGTTCGTCCGCTGTCCCTTCTCCATCGACGTCGCCGCGGCGGATCGGGCTCTCGCCCGCCGCGACGATCGGCGCGCCGCCGTGCGCGACCGGCATGGCATTCCCGCCGGCCACCTCGTCGTCCTGATGGCCGGCAAGCTGATTGCGAGGAAGCGGCAACGGGACCTGGTCGCCTTCTCGAACCGCGTTCGCGCGGCGCGCGACGACGTGACCGTGATCCTGGCCGGCTCGGGTCCCGATGAGGCGAGCCTGCGGCGTCAGGCGCGGGATCACGGTCCCGGCGGCGTCGTCTTCGCCGGTTTCGTCCAGCCGCGAAGCCTGGCGCACTACTACTGCGCGGCCGACGCGTACGTCCACTGCGCCGAGAAGGACCCGCACCCGCTCGCGGTCACCGAAGCCGTCTACGCCGGGTTGCCGGTCGTGCTCTCCCATCGCTGCGGCAACCACGGGCCGGCGGACGAGGTGAGGTCCGGCCTGAACGGCTACGTCTACCGGTGCGGCGACGTGCGGGCGCTCGAAGCGGCCCTGGCGCGGATCCTCGACTCCCGCGAGCGCCGCGAGTCGATGGCGCGGGCGTCCCGGCGGATCGGCCGCGCGAACCAGCGCCTGGCGCACGGCGAAGGACTCCTGCAGGCGCTCGACAGTCTTCAGGTCGCGACGGGCGGCTGGTCGTCGCGACCTGACGGCGCGCCGATCGAGGTTTCGTGAACGGGTACCCGGATCGGGCGCGCGTCCTCCCGCCCGGCGGCGCCGCTTCCGGGCCGACCGTCATCCATGTGACGCCTTCGGTGTCCCGCGAATCCAGCGGGCCGACCTACACGGTGGTCCGCCTGTGCGAGTCGATGATTGCGGCCGGCGCCGACGCCGAAGTGGCCACTCCCGACGTCGACCCGAACCGGCAGCCGCCGGCCTTCGTGCGCCAGTTCCCGCCTGGGCGCGGGCCACGGCTGCTGGGGAACTCGCCCGCACTCCGGCGGTGGTTGGGCGCCCAGGCGGGTTCAGGACGCGCCGCGATCCTGCATGCCCACGGCCTCTGGCGGATGAGCGTCGTCTATCCGGCCTGGGCCGTGCGCAAGGGCGGCGCGACACTGATCGTCTCTCCCCGGGGGACGCTCTCGCCGTGGGCGATGCGCCATCACGCCGCGTCCAAGCTGCCGTTCTGGGCCGCCCTGCAGCGGTCCGCCATGAAGCGGGCGGCCTGCTTCCACGCCACCTCCGAACAGGAGTACGAAGACGTGCGCCGGCTCGGGTTCCGCCAGCCGGTCGCCGTCATTCCGAACGGCGTCGATCTTCCGGCCCCGGCCGCGGCGCCGCGCGGCGAGGCCAGGACCCTCCTTTTCCTGGGGCGCCTGCACCCGGTCAAGGGCGTGGACGCGCTGATCGACGCGTGGCGCCTCGTGCAGGACCGGTTCCCGGTCTGGCGGCTCCTGATCGCCGGCAACGACATCGACGGCCGGGGCCGCAGCGGCTACGCGGACACGCTTCGGCGCCGCGTCGCCGAGCGAGGCGCGGAACGCGTGCGCTTCGCGGGCGAACTGCGCGGCGAGGCGAAGTGGGAGGCATACAGCCGGGCCGAGCTCTACGTGCTGCCGTCGCATTCCGAGAACTTCGGCGTGACCGTCGCCGAGGCGCTGGCCTCGGCCACGCCCGTCGTCACCACGCGCGCCACGCCATGGCGTGCGCTGGAGGCCCGCGGTGCCGGCTGGTGCATCGAGACGGGGGCGGCGCCCCTCGCCGAAACCCTCCGCGATGCGCTGGCCCGCGACCCGGTCGACCTGGCCGCGATGGGGCGGCGGGGGAGGCGATGGATGGCGGCGGACTACTCGTGGCCCGACATCGGTCGGCGGATGGTCGCCACTTGCGACTGGCTGCGGGGCGCCCGGGCGGAGAAGCCCGAGTGGGTGCGGACCGACTGACGAACACCGGGTGCGCGGGTCCTCTGACCCGCTGCCGCCGATGGCGGCCGGGGACCCGTGCCAGCCGGAAGGCCGGTGCCGCTCCGGCGGCGGCTGTCGATCACGAAGCCCGGAACTTCTCGACGATGACCGCGGCCCGGTGCGACCAGCGGTTTTCGCGCACGCAGCGCTCGTGCCCGGCCTCGGCGATGCGGACGCGCTCCGCTTCGTTGTCCAGGTAGTGGCGGACCTTCTCGACCAGCTCGTCCGGACCGTCGAAGCAGGCCACTTCCCGCCCCTCCTCGAAGAACCGGGCCAGTTCCTCCGTCCGTTGGTGCAGCATGAACCCGCCGCTGGCCGGCAAATGGAAGGTGCGGTCGGTGATGCGGTCGCCGGCACTTGCGCCGGGCCTTCTCTCCGAGAGCAAGCCGAGGTTGATCCGCGATTCGCCGATCGCCAGGGCGTAGAAGTCGCCGTAGATGGGGCCGCCCCGGACGGCGCGGCGCAACGCGGCGGATTCGGTCCGCTCCCATTCGTCCCCCCAGACGGCCAGCCTCTCCGGCCCGATGTCTTCGGCGAGGGCCGCCAGCAGCCTCTCCTTGTGGGGTGTCCGCCGGCCCAGGAACGACACGTCCGGCGCGTCGGTCAGGGTTTGGACGGAGGCGAGTGGCCGGTGGATGAGCGGGTCGGAGGCGTGCGGCAGGTACGACGCGTTCGCGAGGCCGAACCGGGTCTCGATGTCGACGACGTTGGACGAGTGAGCCCCGAAGATGTGATCGAAGAGGGGGAAGATGCCTCGGTCCAGACCCCAGTGGCCCGCCAACGAACCGTCCGGCCAGAAGTTGCACGACCAGACGCCGCGCCGATGCGCTTCGGCCATGGTTGCCGGGGCGAGCCCCGTTCCTTTGAACACCACCAGGAAGTCGGGCCGCAAGCGACGGACCGACTCGCGCACGCGGCGGTTGAACTGCGATCGGTACAGCGGGCTCATGGCGCGCCGAGCGGCGCGAGCGGCCGGGGAGCCGTCGACGGCGGGGAAGAAGCGGTCCCAGCCGACGAGCTCCACCGCGTGGCCGAGTTCCCGGAATCCCCGGACCAGGCCGGTGCAGTCCGAGCCGTGCCAGCTTTCGCCGACGACGACGATGCGCAGTGCAGTCAGGCTCGCCTCACCCTCAGCCTGGCGGGAGCGGACGGCGGACGATAGCCGAGGACCCGCCGCGCAGCGTACTGCAGTGGTACGAAGACGATGAACAGGTAGAGGTACAGCGGGAAGCTGCCGAGCATCGCGCTCTCGAACCAGCGGAACCCTTCGTGGCACAGAATGAGGCAGCCCATCGCTGCTACCGGGTTCAGCAGCCACTGGTCGCGGAACAGCAACCAGACCAGCGCGAAGCCGCCGCCGGTCAGGGCGCACCCCAAGGCCAGCGCCGGGTAGCCGCCCCACCAGTAGTACGCGCCCTGCAGGGTGACGGCGGTGGAACTCGTGGCGCTCTCGGCGCTGCCGGCCTCGCCCAGGATCACCGTGAACTCGCGCCCGAACGAGACCTGCGGCTTGCCGGGCCAGAGGACGCGCGGCGTGACGGCCACCATGAGATCCTCGAAGAAGCTCTCCTGGCGGGTGCCGGCCACCTCCACGTGGCGGTACACCCAGGCGGTAAAGGGGGTGAGGGACATGCGCGCGATCAGTCTCCAGGCGCCGCGCGGAAACTGGTGCGTCTCGGCGAAGCCCTCCGTGCCGGGCACGGCGCCGCGGAGGGCGTCGGCCAGGAACGGCGTTACCGGCACGTCGTAGCGGAGCGCCGGCGCCTGCCCCGCGCCCGCCTGCCGCAGCGCGTCCCGGTGCGGCGGCGAGTAGGTTCCCACGACGAACAGAAAGAAGCCGGCTACCGCCACAACCGTGGCGAGCGCCCGGCGGCGGGAGAACCGCTCCCGCGACCACCTTCGCGCTCGCCGGTTGGTCGCCACCAGCACCAGCGGCAAGGCGGCGATCAGGATGTCGGACTTCATGTAGGAGTAGAGCCCGTCCACCACGTCCAGCGCCAGGAAGAGAAGCGCGACGACGGCGCGCGGCCAGGAGGGCCCTCCCTCGCCCGAGTTCATCGCGGCTACGAGCATGAGGCAGACGCCGGCGGCCACGCCGTAGTCCGGCACGAAGTTGCCCAGCCTGCCCATTCCGCTCAGCGGCAGCCAAGGTTCGGAAAGGCGCAGCGCGCCGCTCGCGGCGGAGGTGGCCAGACCCGCGGACCACACGCGCGGCCACAGGTCCGGCGCGATCGTGGCCGCCGCGGGCGGGCGGGGGCGGAACCGGGAGGCGACCAGAAAGTACCCCGCGACGACGCACCAGTCTCCCAGCAGCACCAGCCAGTGCCCTCGCATGAGGTACTCGGACACGTCCACGCGGCCAAGCGTGAAGAAACGCTGTTCTTCGGCCGCCAGCGCGACGACCAGGAAGAACGCTCCGGCGCCGAGCCGGAGGACGCAGGCGCCGAGATAGAACAGGATCGGACTGGGCCGGTAGCCGTTCCACCGGTACTCCGCGACCACGAACCAGGCGTAGAGCGCCACCGCCGCCAAGCCGCTCGAGGTCAGGACGAAGGCGTCGTAGCCCGAGTCCAGCATCAAGCCGAACCAGGCGACGTGTACGAGCTGCACCGCCGGCAGAACGAAGCGGTGCCTTGCGGTGGCGCGCGCCGGCCGGATACGGGGCCCGTTCGCACGCGGCTCGATCACACCGGCATCCTCCGCAGTCTGGCTGGAGGCGGCGACGGACGATAGCCGAGGACCCGCCGCGCCGCGTACTGCAGCGGCACGAAGACGATGAACAGATAGAGGTACAGGGGGAAGCTGCCGAGCATCGCGCTCTCGAACCAGCGGAAACCCTCGTGGCACAGCACGAGGGAGCCCATGGCGGCCACCGGGTTCAGCAGCCATTGGTCGCGGAACATCGCCCACACGAACGCGAAGCCCGCGCCGGTCAGGGCGCACCCCAGCGCCAGCGCCGGGTAGCCGCCCCACCAGTAGTAGGCGCCCTGCAGGGTGACGGCGGTCGAGCTCACGGCGCTGTCGACGCTGCGCGCGTCTCCGAGGATCACCGTGAACTCCCGTCCGAACGCGACGTCCGGTTTGTCAGGCCAGACGAAACGCGGCACGATGGCCGCCAGGAGTTCCTCCAGGAAGCTCTCGTCGCGGGTGCCCGTCGTCTCCACGTGGCGGTACACCCAGGCCGCGTAGGGCGTGAGGGACATGCGCGAGATCAGCTTCCAGGCGCCGTTCGGGAAGCGGTGCGTCTCGGCGAAACTCGCGGTGCCGGGCACGGCGCTGCGCAGCGCGTTGCCGAGGTACGGCGTCACCGCCACGTCGTAGCGGACCGTCGGCGACTCCCCCACGCCGGCGCTCCGCAGCGCGTCCCGGCGGGGCGGCGAGTAGGCCGCCACGACGAACAGGAAGAAGCAGCTCGCCAGGAGCGCGGTGGAAAGGGCACGGCCGCCGAAGAAGCGCTCCGACCGCCATCGTCGGGCGCGACGGTCGGTCGCCACCAGCACCAGCGGCAACAGGGCAATCAGGATGTCGGCCTTCATGTAGGAGTAGAACCCGTCCACCACGTCGAACGCCAGGAAGGCGACCGCGACGGCGACCCGCGGCCACGACGGCCGCCCCTCGCCCGAGTTCATCGCGGCCACCAGCATGAGGCAGACGCCGGCAGCCACGCCGTAGTCCGTCGCGAAAGCGGCCAGTTGGCCCGCCCCGACCAACGTGATCCAGGTCTCCGTCGCGCGCAGCGCGACGCTGGCGCCGGCGGTGACGAGCCCCGCCGTCCACACCCGCGGCCACAGGTCCGGCGCAACCGCCGCCGCCGCGGGCGGGCGAGGTCGGAGCCGGGAAGCGACCAGGAAGTAACCCGCGACGACGAACCAGTCCCCGAGCAGGGTCAGCCAGTGCCCCTGCATGAGGTAGTCGGACACGTCCAGTTGGCCGACCGTGAGGAAGGATCGCAAGCGGGCATTCGTCGCCGCGACGACGAACACCGCGGACGCGCCGAGGCGCAGGACGGAGGCGCCGAGGTAGAAGAGAATCGGCGTGGGCCGGTTGCCGTTCCACTGGTACTCCGCGATCACGAACCATGCGTACAGCGCGGCCGACGCCACGCCGCTTCCGACGAGGGCGAAGGCGTCGTAGCCGGCGCTCAGCGTCGAAGCGAACCACGCGAGGTGGGCGAGCTGCAGCGCCGGCAAGACGATCCGGTGGCGCGCCGAGGCGGGCGCCGGTCGGCCGTCGTTCGCTTTCGGGCGGGCCGTGAGGCAGCGAATCACGATCTCAGTCTACGCGGATCCACTCGGGCCGCCGCGCCCGGCCGCGAAGCCAGGCGTAGGCGGCGGCGATTCGGCGCCCGGCCGCGTCCCGCACGAAGTCGGCGGCCATCCAGTCTCGTCCCGCCGACCCCATCTCACGCAGGCGCGCCGGTTCGGCGGCGAGCGCCTCCTTCAGGCAGGCGGCCAGCGCGTCGACGCCCGGGCGGATCCACCAGCCCGCGCCCCGGGCTTCCAGCTCCGGCCACGGAGAAGCGGTCGTCGTGATCACGGGCGTGCCAGCCGCCAAGGCCTCCGCCACGGTGAACCCGAAGTTTTCCGAGCGGGTCGGCAGGACGTAGAGCTGCGCCTCGGCGTAAGCCTCGTCCCGGGCGGGCCCGGTCAGCTCCCCGGCAAAGACCACGCGGTCGGCGCCGCGATCCGTCGCGTGGCGGCGCATCGCGTCCAGGTAGCCGCGTGGGTCGAAGTCGGTCCCGGCGATCACGACCCGCCACCGCGGGAAGCGGTCCTGCACCAGCCGCCAGGCGTCGATCAGCGTGTCAACTCCCTTCGTCGGATGGATCCGGGCGAGGAACAGCAGAACGCGGTCGCCTCCATCGGTGGCGTCGGGCACCGGCCGCCGCTGCGGCGGCAGGCCTACTCCGTAGGGCGAAACCGCGACCGGCTGGGAGAAGCCGAGCCGCCGGATGTCCTCGTACTCCGCCTCCGAGGCGGCGTGCCAGCAGGTGGCTCGTTCCAGCGCGGGCCGCTGCAGGACCCGCCAGAACGGCCGCTTCACCTGCGCCCGGAATCGCATGGCCCAGGGCGCCAGCGAGCCGTGTGGCGCGACGACGAAGGCGGCGCCGGCGACGCGGGCGATGGAGGCTGGCTGGACCGTGCTCATGCGCCACAGGCCGTGGACGTGGACCACGTCGGCCCGGCCGCCGCGCAGCTCCGCGGCGAGCCACCGGCGCAGCGTCGGCGAGCGGCCGAGCCGGCGCGGACCGAGGCCGCGGGGAAAGTCCCGGGCGAACGGGGGCAACGCGTTCGCGTCGCCCTCGACGGTGGCCAGGACCACGCTCTCGCCGGCGGCCCGCAGCCCGTCGCACAACTGAAGCACGGCGGCCGAGATGCCGCTCGACGCGCCGGCGATGCCCGGCGCGATCTGGATCGACGCCGCGTTCGCGGCGGCGGGAGTCGTCGGAAGAGCCACGGTCAACGCGCGAGTGTATGTTCAGCATCGTGTCGACTTCGCTGATCGTCCCCACCCTGAACCGGCCGGACGACGTCGTCCGCCTCCTGCGCTCGGTCGAACGGCTCGATCCCGGCTTCGACGAGATCATCCTGGTGGAGCAGGGCGACGCACGCCGCACCCGCGCCGTGGCCGACCGGTTTCCGGCCCTGGCGATCACGGTGGCCACGCTTGCCGAGCCGTCCGCCGCCCGTGCCCGCAACGCGGGCGTCGAAAGAGCCGGCGGCGACTACGTGTTCTTCATCGACGACGATACCGAGCTGCCGCCCGACTACGTGCGTGCCGCCCTGGACGGTTTCGGGGCTCATCCGGAGGCGCTTGGCCTGACCGGAACGATGCGGCACGGCGTGCCCGTCCGGCACTCGGCGGCCAGGCGGCTCTTCCACCGCTGCCTGTACACGCTGTTGCTGGTGCAGGCATGGCGTTCGAACCGGGTGCTGCGGTCCGGCATCAACTGCTTCGCCCGGGGCGCGCCGGAACCCCCGTGCCCGGCGCACGAGGTGGAGTGGCTTCCGGGCTGCCACGCCGCGTACCGCCGGCGCGTGTTCGACGAGGGCCTCCGTTTCGACCCGGTCTTCGTCCGCTGGGGTTTCTGCAACGACACGATGCTGTCCTACCAGGTCCACAAGCGCTACGGCCCGGGTTCGCTGCGATTCGAGCCCGCCTTCGCCCTCGTACATCACGAGAGTCCGGACGGCAGCCAGTCCGCCGAAGAGGCGGTGCGGATGATGGTCGTCGACCAGTTCGTCTTCTGGCGGCGTGAGGTGTACCGCGGGTCGCCGCTGAACCTGCTGTGCTACCTCGCGGCCCAGCCCGGCTTCGTGCTGTTCCACTGGGCCGGCCGGTGCTCGACGGGCCGCCTGCGGAGTCTCCGGGCGGCGGCTTGGGCCTACCTGTTCCTGCTGCGCCGCTGGCGCGAGGTGGCCGACGGCCGCGTCGAGTACCACCGCTTCCTGCTGGACGCGAACCCATGAAGTCGCCAATCGTGCGTCACCGGGACCGGGCGAACCGATGCCTGGGAGCGACTCATCGCGGCCGTTTGCGCCAGCGGGGCGCCGCCCGCTCGCGGGTTGCAGAAGTAGCTGGCCATGAGTGAGACCGTTCGCTGGGGCATCCTCGGTCCGGGCACGATCGCCCGCAAGTTCGCGGCCGCCGTGGACGCTCTGGACGGCCATGACGTGACGGCCACCGGCAGCCGCGACCCCGAACGCGCGCACGCCTTCAATGCCGAGCGCGGCTACGCCGCTGCCGAAGCCGGGACCTACGCTCAGCTCGCCTGCAGCGAAGCGGTCGACGCCGTGTACGTCGCCACGCCCCACTCCGGCCACCTCGAGCATGCGGCGCTGGCGCTCCGGCAGGGCAAGGCTGTCCTGTGCGAGAAGCCGCTCGCCGTCAACGCTTCGGAGGCTCGCGCGATGTGCGGCATCGCCCGACGGCACGGCGCCCCGCTCATGGAAGCCATGTGGAGCCGCTTCCTGCCGGCGACCCGCCAGGCGAACCGCTGGCTGGCCGGCGGCGTGATCGGTGAACCCCGTCGCCTCGCCTGCTCGTTCGGCTTCCACTCTCCGTTCGACCCGAAGAGCCGGCTTTACGCCCCGGATCTCGCCGGCGGCAGTCTGCTCGACACCGGCTGCTACACGCTCTCGCTGGCCGCGCTCGTCTTCGGCGAGGCGCTGACCGGCGCCGAAGCCCCGGAGATGGAGGTCGAGGCCGAGCTGGCGCCGACCGGCGTCGACCGTCATTGCAGCGTGACGGTGCGGTTCTCGTCGGGAGCCGAAGCGCGCCTCGAGAGCTCGAAGAGCCGCGAGACCGACCACACAGCCGTGATCGTGGGCGCCGAGGGCCGCATCGAGATCCCCCGCTTCTGGCGCGCCGAGCGCGCGGTGCTGCATCGCGCCGGCGGGGGCGAGAGTGCCGAACACCCGTTCCTCGCCAACGGGTTCGAGTATCAACTGCTGGAGATGGGGCGTCTGTTGCGCGAAGGCGCGCTCGAGAGCGCCCTGCTGCCTCACGCCGAGTCGATCGCGCTGCTCGAACTGATGGACGAGATCCGCCGGCGGATGGGGGTGCGGTACCCGTTCGAAAAGGCGATCGGCGTGACGGCGGGGGTGTAGAGGCCCGCTACGCGCCTGGAGGAACGCCGCCACCGGCGGGCGAACCCGCTGGAAGGCTATGACCGGATCCAGTACCTGTTCGAGACGCTTCCGGCCGGCCCGCATCCGGGTGCATGTAGCCGTAGCGCACCAGCTTCTCCGCGCTGACTCCGAAGGCGCGGCTCAGGTAGTCGTCCCGCAGGCCGAGCAACCGCTGCAGGCGCCGGCGCTCGTCGTCGGACGGTGCCCGGTGCCTGATCGGCTCGCGGAGGTGGACGTTGCCAACCCGCCGTCCCAGGCGCATCACCGGCGGATGGCGTTGCAGCCAGCGCCGGTAGCCGTCCAGGCCCCGCTCGTAGCGCTCGAAGGGCATCCGTCGCCGGAGGAAGTTCTTGACGACGTCCCGCAGGGTCAGCGTCGGGGAGCTCCGGCCAGCCCTTGCGCTCATGCCGACGTTGCGCGGCATGGAGGAGAACAGCCGCCAGAACTCGTCCGGTTCGGCCTCCAGGCAGGCGGCCACTCGCGACGACCAGGCGGCGGGGTCGTGCAGCAGATCCTCGTAGAGCAGCACCTCCACCCGGTCGAAGTAACGGCGCAGGAGGCGTGCGTAGGCGTCGTGGAAGTAGGCGGTCCACGGCGCCCGCGGGCCGTCCAGCCGCAGCAACTTCTCCAGGTACTTGTCCATCGTGTCGAGGACGGGGACATGCTGGAGCCGATGGACGTAGTCCTCCGCGTAGTTGGCGGCCACCAGATCGACCGGAGACCGCAGCGACACGAGCACCGTGACCTCCACGTCGCGAAACAGCGCGCGGAGGTTGTGCAGAACGGCCCCGGCATCCGTCGGCGCGCCGTCGCCCATCGTCTCGGCGCTGATCCGCTCGTCGCTGAGCACGTTCAGACGGTCGCCGTCGAGGAGCGCGTCGACCTCCGGGCGCAGCGCGTCCAGTTCGCCGTCCGTCAGCCGGGCGCCGCGGATCCGGTGGTACACGTTGCGGAACGGAAGGTGCGTGGGGGCCCAGCACACGCCCAGGTAGTTGATGCACCCCGACCGCCACCAAGGCATCAGGACGTTAATCTGCAACGATGTCGTCGCCGTCTTCGGCAGCCCCACATGCAGCAGCAGCCGGCAGGTCATCCGTGGAGCCTAGCCCGGCGCCCCGACCGCCGCGTCCCCTGCACTGGGTCCTGCCGGCGAGAACGCCGTACTGGTCGTACTTTCTGGGCGCCCTGGCGGCGGACCCGGAAGTCGACCTGACGGTGCACTACGCCCAACTGTCGCTCCCGCTGTACCCGTGGCGCTCGGGTTGGGAAGACCGTTTCAAACGCCGCGCCTTCGCGAGTCCCCTCCTCGACCCGGCGATCCTCCGGCTGGCCGCCGACCGGCGGCAGCGGCTGGTGGTCTGCGGCTGGCAGACCCCCGGCATGGCCGCGCTGCTGCTGGAGCTGGCGGCGCTCGGCCGCCCGTACCTGTTCTTCGCCGACACGCCGGCGGCGCGCCCGCGCGCGCTGCCGAGGCGGGCGGCGCGGAACCTGATCGTGCGGACCGTGCTGCGCAGCGCGTCGATCGTGATGACCACCGGCGCGCCCGGCGTCGAGGCTCTGAAGGCGATGGGTTGCCCGGCCGGCAAGCTGGTCGACCTGCCGTACTTCTGCGATCCGGAGGCGTTCCGGCGGCCCGCCGGCCCGCCGGAAGACGGCGTGCTGCGCATCGCCTCCTGCGGCCGCCTGATCCCGGAGAAGTCGTACAACGTGGCGCTCGAGGCGGCGGCCGCGCTGAAGCGGGCCGCGCCGGACGTCCGTTTCCGCTACGACATCGCGGGCGCCGGTCCCCAGGGGCCGTCCCTGCGTTCGCTGGCCGGCCGGCTCGGCCTTGCCGGAGACGTCCGCTTCCGCGGCTGGCTCGAGCCGGACGAGGTCCGCGGCCTCCTGGGGCGCTGCGACCTGTTCCTGCATCCGGCGTCGCGCGAGCCGTACGGCGTCGCCGTCCTCGAGGCGATGGCGGCCGGAACGACGGTGCTCGGATCGGCCGCGACCGGCGCGGTGCGCGACCGCATCGTTCACGGCGCCAACGGCCTCGTTCATCCGGCCGGCGACGCGGAGCGTCTCGCGGCGCAGATGGTCGACCTGGCGAGGGGCCGGGAGCGGATCCGGCGGCTCGGCCGCGCGGCCGCCACGACCGCCAACGCCTGGCCCGCGTCCCGGGGCGTCGCCATCGTCAAGGAGGCCATGGCGCGGGCCTGGCCCGCTGGTCCGCCGTGAGGACGTACGTGGTCTTCTTCGCTCCGTCGCTGCAGGCCCGAGCGGGCGGCGCCGGCGACAGCCCGCGGTCTGCTGGCCGGACCGGACTCCCCGCTGCCGGCGCCACTACAGGGCTTTACGTTCCCGGCGAACGCCTTGTAGGGTTTCCCCGACGGACGAGATGATCTGGCGAAGGGAGGCAGGTCGTTGCAGAAGACACTACGCATCACGCAGGAGGATTCCCAGAGTCTTGATTCCCTGAAGGACATGTTCGGCGTGGACGAGGATCAGACGGCCATGCGTGCCGCGCTGGATCTCACCCGTGAGCTCGTCCGGAGGGCCGCCATCGGGGACAAGATCCTCATCCAGCGAGACAACGGGACGCCTCAGAAGCTCGAGCTTCACACCAGGAGCTTCAGCCGCAGGGAACTCAGGGCCTTGGAGAATCGGGTTGAGCAGCAGTCGTAACGAGGGCCCCGACGGGGACCAAGCCCTCTGGAAGATCGTCGACCGCTTGGCCTCCGCAGCCGAAAGCGACGCCAAGCGCCAACATCCGGCTTTTCTCGAGGACAGCTTCGTCTATCGGACAGCCTTGGTCACTCTCGCGGTAGTGGCCATCGGCTGTATCGTCTTCAGCGCCTTCGTGTGGCTCAATCCCGAGGACTCGGAGAGTTGCAGAGAGGTGCCGCCGTTCGCGACCGGCTTTGCGGGGGCCCGTATCGGCGCATTCACGGGTTTGTTCTACGTCGGGCGCAGCTAGGAGCCTGCGCCACAGAACGCCGCGAAGCAAGTCTGGCGCGCAGGCGCCGCGTGCGGACGGGATGGGCCGAAGCACCGAGCCTGCGAGTGGTTTCGGGGCGCCAGGAAACAGTAGTCCGCCGGGACCGCCGGCCGGCGACGATGCGGAGACGGTCTCCGACCGGCGCATCTTTCGGCCGCCTTCGGCGGCAGCGGGTCAGAGGACCCGCGCACCCGGCGGACCGGCTCTTGGCGCTGTTCTCGCTAGCGGGACAGGTGCTCGTAGGTGCCGAGGTTGAACCGCAGGATCGTCTCGAGACGTTCGGTCGACCACAGGTCGGAAGACTGCGTGACGAGGGCGAGCCGCTCGTGGAGCTCGTTCAGTTCCGGGGGCTCGATCGGGTGGCTGCGGCTCAACGCATCGAGTCTCTCCGTCGTCACGTCGGTGTTCGCCAGGAAGTCGGCGACCGCGGCTTCCACGCGGTCGAGGTAGCCCGCGGGCAGGTCGCGCCGGAAGTGGCCGATGAACCAGTTGTCGCGGTCCGCCGGAAGCCGGGCCAGCAGGGGGTCCGCGAGCGCGTTCCAGTCCACGATCGCCTTTTCGGTTCCCGCCATGTAGCCGCTCATTCCGATGGGCCCGAAGGGACGCGCCAAGTCCGGGCTGTCGCGGAAGTCGAGGCCGGATCGGGCGAACGGATGGTTCGGCCGAACGCCGTCCGCCGCGGGCCGCAAGTAACGGTTCAGGAGGTTGAGTTCCGCGTAGAAGTCGCGTTCGCGGTTCACGCGGAACAACGCCTGCGTATGTTCGACGCGGGGCCGCCAGCAGTTGACCGGCGTATGCGGGTACAGGACGGCGAAGGTCAGGGCGGCCGCACTGGCGAGAGCGGTGGCGTCGGCGACGGTCCGCGGCGAAGCGCCGGGTCGAAGTCGAGCGAGGCAGCGGGGAAGAACGACTGGAAGCCGCAGTACGCAAAGGCCCACGCCGGCCAGCGCCGAGTACGAGAGGAACCGGCCCAGCATGAAGTCGCCGCCGATCCAGACGACGTACCCGAGGTTGAGGACCATGCCCAGTCCGAGGAAGCGCCAGACGGAACCGCGCGGGCTCATTTGGCTGAGCGCCAACCCGGCCGCAATGACCGCCAGGGTCATCGGATCTCGCCGCAGCGCGGCTTCCAGGTAGCGGAAGCCCTGAGCGACGAGGACGGTGGCGTCGATCCCGGTGTTCAGCTTCGCGTAGGCCGTGTTGGGCAAGGGGAAGCCGTAGTAGAAGAGCGAGAACAGAGTCCAGACGCCCAAGGGCGTCAGGGCCGTCAGCCCGAGCGAGATCCGCTTGCGCACCGACAGGAGGTGGCGGCGGCCGGCAAGGACGAAAGCCGCGGGCGGCAGGATCAGGAGAACGAGGTCGTGCCGCGTAACGAGAATCAGCCCGAACGCGAGACAGAGTCCGAAGACGGCGCGGACCGCCGCGTCGGGACGCAGGTCTTCACGGGCGAGCCGGGCGAGCAGGAGCAGGAACCAGGAGATCAGCGCGTAGGCGAGAACGTTCTCCAGGCCGGAGGTCGTGTAGTCGAAGATCGCGGTGGACGCGACGCACAGCAGAACGCCCAGGACGAAGGCCTCGCGGCTCGGGGCGAGCCGCTGGAGATTGCGGACGGTGAGAAGCCAGAGCCCGAACGAAACGACGATGACGTTGAGGTAGACGTCGGCGGAGACGATCCGGGGGACGAGGAGCAAGCCGAACCACAACGGGCTTGTGAAGGCCTGGACCCGCTCGTGCGGATTCCAGACGGGACCGTTGCCCGCGAAGACCTGTTCGAGGCTCCTGAACACGATCCAGGCATCGTCCGCCACCCAGGCGTTCTTGAGAAACACGAAGACGGCCAATGCCCAGGCGGCGCCCGCGAGGACGACCGGGAGCCGCGGGCCGCATCTCACGTCGACTTGTCCGGGCCACCGCAAACTGGAGCGACTATAGTCGCGCCGGCGACAGGCGAACGACGGCCCGGGCGCGTCGCGCCTACCACACGGTCCTCTCGCACGGGCGATGAAGATGCACTTGGCCTTCGTGATTCCGTCGCTCGGAGGGGGCGGCGGTGCCGAGCGCGCCCTGCTGGCGGTTGCCCGGGGCCTGGTCGCCCGGGGCCACGCTGTCGACGTCCTGCTGTTCGACCGCGCCGCCAGCAACCCCGAGGAGATTCCCGCCGCTGCCCGGCTGTTCCTGGCGGGTTCGGCGGCCGGGGGCGCCGGCGCGAGCGGCGAGGGTCGCCTTCGGCGAATCGACGGCGCCCGATCATCGACGCCGCTGTCGGCCCACAAGCGCGGAAGGCTGGCGCGGTTGCTGGCCCGGGGCGGCTCGCGCCTCGCGCTGAACAAGATCCTGGACCTGCTGCTCCGGGATCCGGCCGTCTACTCCCGCGTCGGCCCGATCGCCGACTACGCGAGGCGGGAACGCCCGGATTGCCTGTTGCCCGTGCTGCCGAGGGCACACCTCGCCACGCTGGCGGCGAGCGCCCGGAGAGCCTCCGGGAACACGCCGTTTCCGCCCGTCGTTCCGTGCCTGCAACTGCCGCTGACGGTCGAACGGCGGACCCGTCGCCGCCTTCACCGCAGGCTGCTCCCGCTGGCGGCCCACACGGTGACCGTCTCGGACGGCTTGGCCGAGGAACTCGCTTCGCAGGCGGGCGTTCCGCGAGACCGCGTCACGACGATCCACAATCCGCTCGTCCGCCCGCCGCTGGACGAGCACCGGCGGCCGCCCGTTCACCCGTGGCTGGGCGCCGCCGAACCAGCCGGGCCCCCGGTCGTGCTGGCGGCCGGCCGTTTGGAGCCCCAGAAGAACTTCCCGCTGCTGATCCGGGCGTTCCGCCGGGTGCGCTCGCGGCGTCCCGTCCGGCTCGTCGTTCTCGGCGCCGGGTCGGAGCGCGCCCGCCTGGAGCGGCTCGTCGAGCGCCTCAGCCTGCAAGACGCCGTCTCGCTGCCGGGATGGACGGCCGACCCGCAGGCCTGCATGGCCCGCGCCGCGCTGTTCGTCATGTCGTCGCGCTGGGAGGGCCTGCCGCTCGTGCTGATCGAGGCTCTGGCGGCCGGGTGCCCGGTCGTCAGCACCGACTGTCCGCACGGTCCTGCCGAAATCCTCGACGGCGGCGCCTTCGGCCGGCTGGTCCCTCCGGGGGACGAGGCCGCGCTCGCCGAAGCGATGGAACGGACCCTCGACGATCCGCCCGCGCCGGACCTGCTGCGGAAGCGCGCGGCGTTCTTCTCGGCCGACCGAACCGTCGACGCCTGGGAACGCCTCCTCACCGCCGTCTGCCTTCCACCGCGCGCGCGGGTCCTCTGACCCGCCCGGGTGCGCGGGTCTTCCGACCCGCTTGCCGCCAAAGGCGGCCAGAGAAACGCGCCGGCCGAAGGCGACAGGTCAGCGCGGTCGCACATCGCGGGGTGCGCCGGCGGCGCCGAACAGCTCCGGGTGGGCAGCTGCGAAGGCCTCGGCGGCGACCTCGTGGCCCACCGGCGTGAAGTGGCCGTCGAGCTCGAAGAACAGCCGCTCGCCCTCCTCGGCGGCCACACGGAACGGCGACTGCAGGTCGACGTAGCGGACGCCGTTCGCCGCGGCCCAGGCGGCCACGTTGTCGGCGAAGGTGGTCCCGGTGCGAAGGTCCGAAACGCGCAGAGCCGGGTCGCGGAACTCCCAACTGCTCGGCACGGCGGACAGCGTGAACTCGACGCCGGCCGCCCGGGCGTGCTCCGCCAGTGCGCGCAGATAGCGGCCGGTCAGCGGCGTCAGCGCCGGGTTCTGCTCCCGCCAGCGGCGGGCGGGACGGTCCGGCTCCAGCAGGTGGCCCCTTCTCCACGGCGCCGTCGCGACCGCCGCCCGGCCGCGCCAGCGGCGGTACAGCTTGTACAGGCGGCCTCGATCCTGGAACTCGGGCCGGGCGACGGAGCTCCGCCAGTACATCCGGTCGAGGTCGTCGGCTCCGCCGTTCTCGCGGTGCAGCGCGTTCTTCGTGTAGCGCCGGTCGTCGAATACGTCGTTGGGGCAGATGAGCAGCAGCAGGTGGGTCGGTTCTTCGTACGCGACCTGCCGCCGCCAGCGCACCAGGGAGAGCAACGGGCTGTAACTGGAGTTCCCGCGGTTGAGGACCTCCGTGCGCCCGGCGGAGCGGGCCTCGAGCCGCGCCACGAAGGTGTCCTCCCAGGGCACCTGGATCGCCTCGACGAACGAATCGCCCATGACGGCCATGCGGAAACGTTCGCCGGCCGGCCGGGGCCGACCGGTCCCCGGCGGAGGGGCTGGCCGGCCCGCTTCGCCGCTGGCCGCGGCCCCGTCTGGTTCGTCGCCAGCGGCGGGCCCGCTCGCTTCTCCGGCGGGCGGCGGGGCCTCGCGCCAGCCGGCGGCGTCGATGTACACGGGGTGAGGCCCGAACTCGCCGTACTGCTCCGTCGTCCAGACGCCCGGCTGGCGCGTGTGGTGGAACGTCTCCGACTGGATGTCCGGCGGCCGGTCGAGTCCGGGCAGGAGTGGGTCGAGCAGCACGAGCAGGAGCAGGGCCACGCCCAGGCTGGCGGTGAGCAGGCCGAGGCGCGCCGCCCAGACGAGGGAGCGTCGCGGGGCGGACCCCATCAGCGCGGTCCTTCGCCGCCGGGCTCGCCGCCGGCGCCGAACAGTTCCGGGTGGGCGGCGGCGAAGGCGTTGGCGGCGACGGCGTGGCCAGCCGGCGAGAAGTGAGGGTCCTGCCTGAAGTAGAGCGGCTGCCCCCGCCCGGCGGCCTCGCGGAAGGCCGCCTGCAGGTCGACGTAGCGGACCCCGTTCGCCGCGGCCCACGCGGCCACGTGGTCGGCGAACGTGATCGCAGCGCGAAGTTCCGCCTCCGGCACCTGGCCGGTGAACTCCCACTTGTTCGGCACCGCCGACAGCGTGAACTCGACGCCGGTCTCCCGCGCGCGTTCCATCAATTCGCGCACGTAGCGTACGGTCAGGGGGGTCAGCTCCCGGTTGCGGCCGCGCCAGTGATGGACGGGCCGCCGCCAGCGCTGCGCCAGTGCATCCAGGTCCGGCGGGGCGTCCCTCAGCGACGCCGCGACGATCGACGCCCGGCCGTGCCAGCGGCGGTACAACGTGCGAAGACGGCTTTCCCGGTGCCGCGGCGGCCGGGCGGCCAGCGCGAGCAGCCCTCGGGACGACTGGGTTGGAGACCGCAGATTCCAGTAAAGCCGGGCAACGTCGTCTTCTCCATCTTCGCCGCCCTCGCGGCGCAGGGCGCTGTCCGTGTACTTCCGATCGTCGAGCACGTCGTTGGCGCAGAGCAGGAGCAGCAGGTGGGTGGGCCGCTCGTTCGCGACCTGCCGACGCCACCGCAACAGGGAGATCAACGGGCCGTAGCCGGAACTCCCCCGGTTGAGGACCTCCGCTCGCCCGGCGGAGCGCGCCTGCAGCCGCGCCACGAACGTGTCCTCCCAGGCCACCTCGACCGCCTCGACGAACGAATCGCCCATGACCGCCATGCGGTAGCGCACATCGGCGGGCCGGGACGCCTCGCCGGCGGCGGACGGCGGGGAATCGCGCCAGCCGTCCGCGTCGATGTACACGCGGTTGGGTCCCCACTCCCACTGCTGCGCCATCCAGACGCCGGGGACGCGGACGTGGTGGAACTCCTCCGAGGGCACGGCGGGCACCCAGTCGATGCCGGGCAGGAACGGGTCGATCAGGACCAGCAGGACGAGGGCTGCGCACAGGCCGGCGCAGAGCAGGCCGCCGCGCGCCGCCCATAAGAGAAAGCGTCGCCGCGACGGCGCGGCGGTCACGGTGTTCACGCGCCCGCGACGCTACCAGAGCCGACCGGCCCGTCGTGGCCGTCGGCGGCAGGCGCCACGGTCCCGTGCAGGATGAAACGGCCGTAGTCGATCCGCCCTTGCGCGACCTCGCGCCAGTGCCGCATCAGGAAGCGCCAGGCGGTCCACGCCGTCCGCAGGGTCCGCCGCCTCGGGCCGGCGCTCTCGTGGAGGAGCACGACGGCGAGGCCAGCCTGGCCGAGCAGGTAGCACAGGAAGTTGAACCGCGATCCGCGGTAGACCTCGGCGTGCCAGAAGACGAAGCGATGCACGACGATCATGCGGACCGCCGCGTCGTCCGACAGGCTCGTTTCGGGACTCTCGCGGTGGACCTGCCGGAAGTCGGGAACGAACAGCAGCGAACCGGGTCCGTACCGCTTGCGGACCGCGTACGACAGCATGACGTCCTCGCAGTACGACCAGCGAATGAAGTCGGGGTGGAAGCGAAAGCCCTCGTCGAACACCCGCCGGCGAAAGACGCAGTGGCCGCCGTGAAGCCACTCCACGGCGTGGAGGCGCGGGCGCCGCCACGCGAGACGCAGGCCCCAGGCGCCGGACCGCAGCACCCGGTTGCGCCAGAGCGGCGAGACGAGCAAGGCCCGGTACAGGGCGGCGCGCCAGATCCGGCGAACGGCGAAGGCGGCCCGGGCCAGGAACCTGCGCGGCAGACCGGGTGCGCCGGCGTCCTCGCCGGCAGCAGGCGCGAAGCGCCGGCTTCCGGGGCCTTCCGCCGCGCTGGCGCGGAGGCGGGACTGCACCGTCATCGGACCGGTCAGGCCAACCGCCCTCGGATGGCGTTCGAAGCAGGCGCGGGCGGCGGCGATGCAGCCCCGGTCGAGCTCCGAATCGTCGTCGACGAAGAACAACAGGTCGCCGCGGGCGTGGGCGATTCCGGCGTTGCGGGCCGCCGCCGCCGACGGCTTCGGATGGGAGAGGACCGTGACCGGGAGGTCGCCGAACTGTTCGACGATTCGTCGAGTACGCGTCAGGTCGCCCTGTTCGATGACGATGACCTCGTCGAAGCCGGGTGCGGCCGCGCGGAGGCAACGGGCGACGTCGCGCGGACGGTTGAAGGTCGGAACGATGAGGGATGTGGTCGTGGGCAAGGCTGTTCCGTGGCGATGGGACCGGCTTTCGGCCGGCGCGTGCTCTCTGGCCGCCTTCGGCGGCAGCGGGTCGGAACCCGGGCACCCGGCAGGTCCGCGCACCCGGCGGGCGGCGGTTATCGTACGGCAGGATGCGGATCGCCATCGTGCTCCCGAATCTCTTCGGCGGCGGGGCCGAGCGGGTGGCGCTCGCGCTCGGCGCCGGCCTCATCGACCGGGGGCACGAAGTCGACCTGGTTCTGCTCGAACCCACCACCAACTGCGAGGAGGAGATTCCCGCGGCGGCGCGGCTGTTCCGGATCCGCGCCCGCCCGGGGAGGCCCAGCGGGCCCCTGTGCGAACGCCTCGAACGCTGCACGCCGGCCGTCCTGCCCTCGGCACCGCCGCGAGGGCGCGTCGAGCGCCTGCTGGCCCCGGGCGGCGCGCGATTGGCGCGGCACAAGGTCCTGACGTTGCTGGGGCGAGAGCCGTCCATCTTCCGGCGGGTCGATGCGGTGACGGAGTACGTGCGGCGTGAACGCCCCGACTGCCTGGTGCCGATGCTTGCCCGCGCCAAGATCGCGACGCTCGCGGCGAGTGCCGGACACGGGCGGTTCCAGCAGGCGACGAGTACCGAGGCGGCGCGGTCGACGCGGGCGGCGAGCACCGGGGCCGCGCACTTTCCGCCGGTCGTTCCCTGCGTCCACCTGCCGGTGTCGTCCCACGAGACGACCCGCCGCCGGCTGTACCGGAAGTTCCTGCCGTCGGCCGCACGCGTCGTTGCCGTCAGCCAGGGCCTCGCCGACGAGGTGGCGGCGTCCACCGGGATGCCCCGCGAGCGCGTCAGCGCGATTTACAACCCGGTCTTCGGGCCGCACCTGGACGACCGGATGAACGCAACGCCCGACCATCCGTGGCTGGCGCCCGGCGCTTCGGACGGACCGCCGGTCGTGCTGGCGGCGGGCCGCCTGGCGCCGCAGAAGGACCTCCCGCTCCTTCTGCGAGCCTTCGCCCGCGTGCGGGTCCGGCGGCGGTTGCGGCTCGTCATCCTCGGCGCCGGACCGGAACGGGCGCGCCTGGAGGACATGGTCCGCGAACTCGAAATGGAGGAGGCCGTTTCGCTGCCCGGATGGGCGCCGAATCCGCTCGCCTTCATGGCCCGCGCCTCGTTGTTCGTCCTGTCGTCGGCCTGGGAGGGACTCGGCAACGTCCTGATCGAGGCGCTGGCCTGCGGTTGCCCGTGCGTCAGCACCGACTGTCCCCACGGCCCGGCCGAGATCCTCGGCAACGGCGACTACGGCCGCTTGGTCCCCGTCGGCGACGCGGCGGCTCTCGCCGAGGCGATGGAGCGGACGCTGGACGCGCCGCCCGGGAAGGAGGCGCTGCGCCGCCGCGCCGCGTTCTTCTCCCGCGACCGAGCGGTCGACGCCTGGGAGCGCCTCATCGCGGAGGTCTGCGAGGACCGGCACCGGACGCTCGCGGATGCAGGTAGCCGTAACGGGCGAGCTTCTCCCGGCTGAGGCCGAACTCCCGGGTCAGGTAGTCGTCCCGTGCGCCGAGCAGGCGCTGAAGGCGCTCGCGCATCGCGGCGTCGGGGAACCGGTGCTCCGTCGCCCAGGAGGCGCGCGCCGCGGCCCGGTAGAGCCGGCGCAGCGGCGGCATCCGGGCCAGCACCTCGCTCCCGGCTCGCAGCACTCGCGGCGGGAGACCGAGCAGCAGGCGCTTGCGCACCGTCACCGGCTTCGACAGCTTGCCCGCCGGCGTGTGGACGCCCACGTTGTGGCGCTCCGCCCGGAACGCCCGCTCCAGTTCGGCCGGCTCGGCCTCCAGGCAACGCCCGAGCCGGCCGAGCCAGGCCGCCCGGTCGTGGTTCAGGTCCTCGTAGAGCAGGACCTCGACCCTGGCGAACGCGCGCCGCACCGCGCGCAGCCACGCGCCGAAGTCGGGGACCAGCCACGGGGCCTCGCCGGCGCCGTCGCGCAGCAGCGCGCGGAGGAACCGGTCCAGGGTGCGGTAGCGCCGGACGGAGTGGAGCCGCCAGTGGTACTGCTCAACGTACAGCGCCAGCAGGAAGTCCACCGGCGCCCGCAGCGACACGAGCACGGTCACGTCGTCGCCGCGAAACAGCCCGGCGAGATTGCGCAGCATCGTCTCCGCGTCCGCGCCCGGGCGAACGCCGAGCGCTCCGCCGAAGCGCTCCTCGCTGAGCACGTTCAGCCGGTCCCCGTCGAGCAACGCATCGACCTCGGGCCGTAGCGCCTCGATCTCGCCGGCCCCGAGCCGCCCCGCGGCGACCGCGTCGAAGGCGTCCGCGAAGGGAAAGTGCAGCACCTCGCGGTCGTCCGCGCTGCGGCCGAGGAAGTTGACGCGCCCCTCGGCGTGCCAGGGCATCAGTACGCCGTTCTGCAGGCTGCTCGTGGCGGTCTTCGGCAGCCCGATGTGCAACAGCAGGCGGTACACGGCCTCACGATGTCACGGGCAGGATTCTCGCGTCCTCCCGGCGTGGTCCACCAGGGTGCTGGCGCCGCAATGGGCCGGTCGGCTCTGGTACGGTACCGGGCGCGTGAACCTCCGGTGCCGCTGCTATCGCGGCCGGCCTTCGGCCGGCGACCCTGTCGTGCGGGTTGCACCGCCCCGCGGCCCCCTCCGTGGGCGGATCGGAAGACCCGCGCATCCGGCGTGACCGCCCCGCCGGCGCGACGACGCTTCCACCTCTGGGCGGCACGCCTCGGCCTGCTCTCCGCCGGTCTGTGCGCGGCTCTCCTCCTGCTCGTACTCATCGACCCGTTCCTGCCCGGGGTCGACTGGGTGCCCGCCGCACCTTCGGAGGACTTCCACCACACGCGCCTCCCCGGCGTCTGGATGGCGCAACAGTGGGAGTGGGGTCCCAACCGCATTCACATCGACGCCGCCGGCTGGCGCGAAGCCCCGGAGTCCGCCGGCGGCGAAAGCGTCCGCCCCGCCGGCGAACGCTTCCGCATGGCGGTCATGGGCGATTCCTACGTCGAAGCAGTGGAAGTCGCCTGGGAGGACACCTTCGTCGCCCGGCTGCAGGCGCGCTCCGGCGGGCGCGCGGAGGTCCTCAACCGCGGGACTTCGGCCTACAGTCCGCTGATCTCCCTGTTGCGGTGGCGGCGGCAAGTCGTGCACGAGCGACCTACCCATCTGCTACTGCTGCTCTGCTCCAACGACGTCGTCGAAGATCGGAAGTACACCGACAACGCCCTGCGCCGCGGCGGCGGCGAAGACGTCGCCCGGTTGTACTGGAGGCTGCCGCCCGGGCCGGAAAGGCGCGAGGAGGAGAATCGTCTTCGCACCATGTACCGCCGCTGGCACGGCCGGGCGGCCATCGTCGTGGCGTCGCTGAGGGAGGTCCCACCGAGGGATCCGGATGCGCCTGCCGACCGCTGGCGGTGGCCCGTCCGCAACTGGCGGCGCCAGAACCGGGATCTGCCCCCCCTGACCGCTCGCTACGTTCGCGAACTGATGACACGCGCGCGGGAGGCCGGCGTCGAGTTCACGCTGTCGGCGGTGCCGAACAAGTGGGAGTTGGGCGGCCACGTGTCGGAGCCGGAACTGCGCGCCGCGACCACGTTCGCCGACCATGTGGCCGCGTGGGCCGCGGCGAACGGCGTCCGGTACGTCGATCTGCAGGCGGCATTCCGCGAAGCCGCCGCCCAGGGGCAGCCACTGTTCTTCAAAGTAGACCCTCACTTCGCGCCGGCTGGCCACGCCGTCGCGGCCGAGGCCATCGCCGCCGTCCATCCAGAACTGTTCGGCGCCGCCGGCGCGCCCCGCGACAGGTTTGGCGGCGCTAGCCGAGGCGAAGCGTCGATGGGTCCAGCGGAAGCGTCGCGAACAGGTGCTGGATCGGGTCGTAACCCTCCAGCGGGTTCGTGCGCCGGTGGCGGAGCTTGAACACGGGCACGGCGATCATCCTCAGCCCCGGGCGCTTCGACCGGAGGCGCTGCCAAGCGTCGTAGGACCTCGCCGCGAGTCAGCTTCCGTCCATCCGCCCGGCGGTGCGACGCTTGGAGTGCCGCCGAGTTGCTCGACCGAATGCGCCGGAAGACCGTGCAGTTTCGCCGCGGCCGCTCGATCCATCGAAGGAAGATTGTGTCAAGATCATGTTTACTAGTCAATATGTAACGAGAAGTTCGCGTTTCGTCCCGGGCAGGCGTTTCCGACCGCTGGCGCCGGCGGGTGCCGGGTGCCCGACCCGCGCACGCTGCAGAGGTGCCCTTCTCCTGCCTGTATCTTTCGCCGGTGGCGACTTCCCTGATCGTTCCGACCGTTGACCGCGTCGACGACCTGGCCCGCTGCCTGGCATCCGTCGCGCGGCTGCGGCCCGGCTTCGACGAGGTGATCGTCGTGGGGCAGGGCGACGAAGGCCGCACGCGGGAGGTGCTGGCGCGGTTCCCGGATCTGCCGGTCACGCTCCTGCGTTCGGAGGCGTTGTCGCTGCCCCGGGCGCGCAACGTGGGGATCGAACGGGCCCGCGGCGACTGCCTGTTCTTCGTTGACGACGACACCGAGCTGCCGCCCGGCTACGTCGCGGCGGCCCTGGACGCCTTCAAACGGCATCCCGAGGCCGTCGGCCTGACCGGGACCGCGGTGAGCGCCGGGGCTACTGCCAGTGCTGGCGAGGCTTCGGCTCGAACTGAGGATGCGGGGCCACGGACGCACCACACCGGGTGCGCCGGGGTGCCATCCGGTTGCCGCCGCAGGCGGCCAGAGAACGCGCCGCGAAGCGGCCGCGTCCGCCGCTGGGCCGGCATCGGCGTCCCGGAACGGCTGAAGCACGCCCTGTACGCCTTGCTCCTGGTGTACTCCTGGCGCCGCAACCGGGTGCTGCGGTCCGGCAGCGCCAGCTTCGCGCACGGCGCGGCGGCGGGGCAGCCGCACGAGGCGGAGTGGCTGCACGGCTGCAACTGCGTGTACCGCCGCCGCGTCTTCGACGACGGGTTCCGCTTCGACGAGGACCGCCTCGGCTGGGCCCGCGACGAGGACGTGGATCTGTCGTACCGGGTCCACAAGCGCTACGGCCGCGGCTCGCTGCGGTTCGAGCCTGCCCTGTCGCTGACGCACCACTCCGGCGCCGACCACGCGGACCGCCTCGAGTCCCCCGAGGCGATGATCCGGATGAAGGTCGTCTACCGGTACATCTTCTGGCGCCTCGAGGTCTACGGCGGCTCGCCCCTCAACCTCCTCTGCTACCTGTGGGGCCAGCCCGGCTTCGTGCTGTTCCACCTCCTGAACCACCTGCGGGCGCGCCGCCGCTGGCGCATCCTCCGCGCCGCGGCGAGCGCCTACCTGTACCTCCTGCGGCGGCCGCGGGCGGCGGTGGAGGACCGCGCCGCCACGAACCGTTTCGTGCTGCGAGGGGCTGGCGGACGGCAGCGCGGCGGGTCGCTGGCGCCCGCCGAGAACTTCGCCGCCGAAGCCGACCGCGCGCGTCCATCCTTCCTGGCCGAGATCTGGGCGTTCATGGCCGTCAACAAGAAGTGGTGGCTGCTGCCGATCATCGTCGTCCTGTCGCTCTTCGGCGTGCTGCTGTGGCTCTCCAGCACCGCCGTGGCGCCCTTCATCTACCCGCTGTTCTAGCCTCGCCCGCAGCCATGTCGGCGATCCTTGGCATTTCGGCCTTTTACCACGACTCGGCGGCGGCGCTGGTGGTGGACGGCGAGATCGTCGCGGCGGCGCAGGAAGAACGCTTCAGCCGCCGCAAGCACGACGATTCGTTCCCGGCCCAGGCGATCCGGTACTGCCTGGACGAGGCGGGAATCGCTCCGGAGGAGCTCGACTACGTGGGCTTCTACGAGAAGCCGTTCCTGAAACTGGAGCGCCTGCTGGAGACCTACCTTGCGACCGCTCCGCGCGGGTTCCGTTCGTTCCTGGAGTTCGCGCCGCTGTGGGCGAAGCGGAAGCTCCACCTCCCCCGCGAGATCGGCCGCGGGCTGCCCGGCTACCGGCGGCAGATCGTCTTCGCCGAGCACCACGAGTCGCACGCGGCGAGCGCCTTCTTCCCGTCGCCCTTCGACGAGGCGGCGATCCTGACGCTGGACGGCGTCGGCGAGTGGGCGACGGCCACGTACGGGACCGGCCGGGGCAATCGCGTCGAGCTGGCCCGCGAGGTCCGCTTCCCGCACTCGCTCGGGCTGCTGTACTCGGCCTTCACCTGGTTCACCGGCTTCCGGGTGAACTCGGGCGAGTACAAGCTGATGGGCTTGGCGCCCTACGGGACCCCGAAGTACGCGGACCGCATCCGCGAGCACCTGATCGACCTGAAGCCCGACGGCTCGTTCCGGCTCGACATGTCGTACTTCGGCTACTGCCACGGACTGCGGATGACCTCGAACCGGTTCCACGCGCTCTTCGGCGGACCGCCGCGGCGGCCAGAGTCGCCGATCGGGCAGCGGGAAATCGACATTGCCGCGTCGATTCAGGCGGTCGCCGAGGAAGCGATGCTGGCGGCGGCGCGCCACGTCCACGCCGAGACGGGGATGCGCAACCTCGTCCTCGCCGGGGGCGTCGCGCTGAACTGCGTCGGCAACGGACGCATCCTGCGCGAAGGCCCCTTCGACGACGTCTGGATCCAGCCGGCCGCGGGCGACGCGGGCGGCGCGCTGGGGGTGGCGCTCCTCATCTGGCACCAGTTGCTCGACCGCCCGCGGCAGGCGCGGACGCCGGACGCCCAGCGCGGGTCGCTGCTCGGCCCGCGGGCGGCAGACGACGACGTCCGGGCCTTCCTCGACGGCGCGGGCGCGGTCTACGAGGAGTACGCGGACGACGCGTCCCTGTGCGAAGCGGTGGCCGGCCTGCTGGCGGACGAGCAGGTGGTGGGCTGGTTCCAGGGCCGGATGGAATTCGGCCCGCGCGCCCTCGGCGCGCGCAGCATCCTGGGAGACGCGCGCAGCCCCGTCATGCAGTCGGTACTGAACCGCAAGATCAAGTTTCGCGAGTCGTTCCGCCCGTTCGCGCCGTCCGTGCTCCGCGAGCGGGTCGACGAGTTCTTCGAGATGCGGCCGCGCTCGAACAGCCCCTACATGCTGTTCGTCGCTCCGGTGCGCGAGTCCCGGCGCATTGCGGTCGACGAGACGGAAACGGCCGCTCAGGGGATCGAGCGGTTGCAGGCGCCTCGGTCCGACGTTCCGGCCGTCACCCACGTCGACTACTCGGCGCGCGTCCAGACCGTCGACGCGGACCAGCACGGGCGCTACGCCGCGCTGCTGCGGGCCTTCGAGGCGAAGACCGGCTCTCCGGTACTCGTCAACACGAGCTTCAACGTCCGGGGCGAGCCGATCGTCTGCACGCCGGAGGATGCGTGGAATTGCTTCCTCGCCACGGACATGGACGTGCTGGTGCTGGAGCGATTCGTGATCCGCAAGCGGGCACAGCCCGATGCCGACGACCCTCCGCCCGAGCTGTCGGTGCGCCGGCCTCCTGGCCGGCATCCGCCGCGACGGGTTCAGACCCGGCCGGCCTCGAAGGCCCTCCTGGAAATCAATCGGAACCCCTCGGCGCGGGAACTTCGCTGGTTCGGCCTGCTGTTGGCCGCGTTCGTCGCCGTGGCCGGCGGACTCGTACACTGGCGCCTGGAGGCCCCGGAGGCCGCGCGCATGGCCTGGGCCGCTGGCGCCGCGCTGACCGTCGTCTACGCGGCGGTCCGGCCCTGGCGTCGCTTCGTCTGGCTGGGCCTGAGCCACGCGGCGTTCCCCATCGGCTGGATCGTGTCGCACTTGGCGCTGGCCGCCAGTTACTTCCTCGTGCTGACCCCGATCGGCCTCGCGATGCGCCCCTTCCGGCGCGACCCGCTGGCGCGGGCCCCGGACCGGTCCGCGGCCAGTCACTGGACCGCGCGCCGGCCCGTGCACGACGTGCGCCGCTACTTCCGGCAGTTCTGATGAGGTCGGAAAGCGTCGGGACGTCGCTGGTCATCCCGACGTTTGGCCGCGTCGACTCCCTGGCAGGCTGCCTGCGCTCCATCGAGCGGGTGAAGCCGGGTTTCGACGAGATCCTCGTCGTCGCCGCCGGCGACGTGGACGGCGCGCGGCAAGCGCTCGAGCGCTTCGCCGAACTGCCGCTGACGCTCGTCGAGCATCCCGTTCGCTCGGCCGCGACGCAGCGGAATGCCGGCATCGAGCGGGCGACGGGAGACTTCGTCTTCTTCGTCGACGACGACACCGAGCTGCCGCCCGACTACGTGGCGGCGGCGCTGGCCGGGTTCGAGGCCCACCCGCGGGCGGTAGGGCTGACCGGGCCGGTGCAGGTCCCGCCGGGCCGGCCCGGCCGCCGCGGCCCGGTGTGGGTGGAGGCGTCGGACCTGCTCCTGGGGGCGCGGCCCGTCTTCCGCTCGCGGGTCCTGCGCTCGGGGTTCGCCGGGATGGCGGTGCGGCCCCTGAGACGAACGCCGCAAGCGGTGGAGTACCTCCAGGGCGAGAACGCCGTCTACCGCCGGCGGGTGTTCGACGAAGGATTCCGCTTCGAGCCCCACTTCGTCCGCTGGTCCTTCGGCGAAGACCTGATGCTGTCCTACCAGGTCCACAAGCGATACGGCCCCGGGTCGCTGCGGTGGGTTCCGGCGCTGACGCTGACGCACCATCACGACGACACGCGGAGCATCGACTACCCGGCGTCGATTCGGATGCGCGTGGTCTACCGGTTCATCTTCTGGCGGCGGGAGGTGTACGGCGGCTCGTGGTTCAACCTGTTCCGCTACCTCTGCGGCCAGGCGGCCTTCATGCTTCGGGAGGTGGCGCTCCGTCTTCCCGGCCGGCGGCGGCGGGCCTTCAGGATCGTCTGGGCGAGTTGGCGGTTCCTGCTGGCCCACTGGGACGACATCGCCGAGCACCGGATCGACTACAACCACTTCGTTCTGCACGGCGAGGCACCGCCGGACGTGCCTCGTGGAAAAGCCTGACCGACCCCGCATTCTGCGTGCGCGAGTCTTCCGACCCGCATGCCGGCGTAGCCCGGAGGCCGCCGCTTCAGGCATCCCGGCTTCTCTACCTCGTCCTGACGCCGCTACGCCGTGAAACGTCCTTCAGACGGCGCTCGAAGTAGCGCTGGAAGATCCGGTTCTCTGGATACGAATCGGGATCGGCCCAGACCGCGCCCAAACGACCCACAAGCCCAGCGATCCAGTCGGCTGCCTGAACGGTCTGGTAGCGATGGCTCTCCAAGTGGATGGGTGGCTCGATCAAGCGCCGTCTGGGGGATTGCCCGCCGAACATGGCGCGCGCCGCGTGAGTGATCAGGGTCGGCCGCAGAGCATGCTGGTCGAGGGCAAGCAGGAAACTCGCGGGATGGACGTCGGTCGCGCAGAAGCCATCGAGTCTCTTGATCGCTTCGTCGAACACGGCTGTGTACAGCCTCTTGGAGTTGTGCTGCGCTGGCGCCAGCGTTTTCTCCGTGCCGACATAGAAGACGACGCCTCCAAGCTCGTTCAGTTCCCTGAACATTCGGTACGTGAAGTCTCGAAGCGCACGGTACTTCTGGACGTTCTTGACCGTATAGAGACTGGACCCCTTCTTCTCCCACATCGCGGGCTGCTTGCGGGATCTCCGGATCTCGAAGTCGAGCAGGTCGCACTTGCGCTTGAAGAACCAGGTCGCGAACCACCTCACTTGATCTGCCGGCAGGACGTAGCCGGCAAGGCCGAACACCGGACTCGTGCGGTGGTGCGGGTCGGCACGGCTCACGAACGGGCCGACATGGCCGAACTCGTCCAAGTACGCTATGTAGGTTCTCGTCATCTGGACAGTCCGTAGGGGCCAGAGACACGAAGACCCACGCCGCAGCGTGGGCCTCGGAACGAGAGCATGAAGGGTTGCGGAACCCTCCCGGCGTCTCGGCGGAGAGACTACAGCCGAGGGTGACTGGTCGTCAAGGAGTGGGTCGGGAATTCCCGACGACCATGCCCGAGGAGGCGCCAGCCGAAGCGGAGCTGGCCTTACGGCCGGCGCCTACTTCTGGCCACCCGCGGCGGCATGCGGATCGGACCCGCGCACCCAGCAGAGGGCCATGCAGGCCAGGTACAGGACCAGCGCCGCGGCGGTGGCGATGGCGGCGGCTTCGGCGCCGCCCGCAGGCACGAGCAGGAAGTTGAGGCCGACGTTCGTGGCCGCAGCCACGGCGGACGAGATCATCAGGTAGCGCGTCTTCGCGACGCCGTGGGCCGCCAGGTCGAAGCAGTACGAGATGCCCAGGCAGGCGTAGCCCAGGGCGATCCACACGAGCAGATCGGAGACGCCGTCGCGGTAGCTCTCGGCCAGGAGCAGCGCGGCGAGCAGGTCGCCCCACAGCCAGACCGCCGCTACTCCCGCCACGCCGACGGCCAGCGTCGCCGCCAGCATCGGGGCCGGAAGCGGCGACGCACCGTCGCGTCGGATCTTGGCCGCCGTCGCCGTTGTCGTGCCCTCGCGTCGGACGCCGGCCGGAGTCGCCGTCGTCGCGCCTTCGCGTCGGACGCCGGCCGGCGTCGCCGTCGTCGTGCCCTCGCGACGGACGCCGGCCGGGGTCGCCGTCGTCGCGCCTTCACGGCGAACGCCGGCCGCCATCGCCGCCGGGTACATGATCTGCACCGCGGCGCCGGCGAAGATGACGAAGGGCGCCGACACGAGACCGTACGCGGCCGCGTAGAGGCCGACCTGCGAATCTCCGTGGTAGTGGCCCAGGATGAAGCGATCGCTCTCGTGCAGCAGCCATCCCAGACAGCCGGCGACCATGAGCGGCCACGCGAACGGCCAGGCCCCCGACGTCGAGAGGACGCCGGCGGGAGCGTCCGCCCGCGTCTTCGGCCGAACGCCGGCAGGCTCGTTCTCGCGTGCCGTCGACTGGCCGCCGGCCGGCGCTTCGCCGGGCGTCGCCGCCCGCGGTTCGCGCAGCCGCCGGAACCCGGCGATCAGCGCCAGGGCGGCGGCGTGGGCGAGCAGGATCGTCCACAGCGACCGGTCGAGACGAGCCAACGCCGCGACGGCGAGCGGAATCGACCATTGCATCGCGACGCTGATCGCCTCCGCGCTGCGCTGCCGGCCGCGGGTAACGGCGAGCGAGCGGTCATGCTCGACCAGCGCCTGCAGCGCCAGGATCGCGACCACGCCGGCCAGCTCCGGGAGAGACAGCCGTTGCCCGCGGATGGCCAGCAGGTAGCCGCCCGCGACAGCCGCCACGCTGAGCGCGCCGACGTAGCGCACGAGCCAGCGGCGCGAGCTCCCAAGGAACGCGCCCGCCGCCCCGGCCGCGGCGGCGGCGTGGTACGCGCGCATCGCGTACTGGAGGAACGGCCGCACCAGGACCGTCGACGCCAGGGAGAGCGCGGCGAGCGCCAGCTTGTAGCGGCCGAAGGCGGCGGGCGGGAGCGCCTCGGTCAGGATCCGCACGCCGACGACGCCGCCCAGTGCCGTCAGGACGCGGCCGGCCGCCACGACCCCCAGATCCGCGCCGTAGCGGCGCAGGCCGGCGAGCCACGTCACGCGTTCAGCCCGGCGACGAGGTTGCGGACTCGCTCCTCGAAGGCGGCGAAGCCGAAGTGCCGCAGGCACTCCCGGCGCAGACGGACCGGATCGGTCAGTTCGGCGGGCGCCTCGCCGGTCAGGAACTCCAGGATGACTTCGACGAGCCCGTCGGGGTCGTCCGGGTCGACCATCCGCCCGAGGCGGCCGTCCATCAGCGCGTCCCGCGCCCCGTCCCGGTTGCCCGCGATGACCGGCTTGCCGCAGGCCAGCGCCTCGACGTACACGAGGCCGAATCCCTCGCCTTTGCTCGGCATGACGAAGAGGTCGCAGGCGTCGTACCAAGCCGGCAGTTCCTCGTCGGACACCGCTCCGGCGCAGACCACGGCCCGGTCCACGCCGAGGTCGCGGGCCAGCGCCCGGACGCGCGGCAGGTCGTCGCCCCGGCCGACGAGCAGGTAGCGCGCGTCCGGGCAGCGGGCAAGGACCTCGGGCAGCGCTCGCAGGACGAGGTCGTAGCCCTTGTAGCTCTCGCCGGCGTCGTAGCGGGCGACCGTCAGCAGGAGCGGCGCCCGGTCGAGGCCGAGCCGCTCGCGCACCGCGGCGCCGCCGCCGGGGCGGAAACGGTCGTGGACGGCGTTCGGCAGGACGACCGACCGTGGACCCGCCGCCGGCGCGAAGGCGGCCAGTTCGCGCCGGGTGTGGCGGCTGACGGTCACCAAGCGGTCCGCGCGCCGCAGCGCGGCCGATCGGGAGCGGCCGCGGCGCCGGCGGAGTTCGATGCCGTGGAGCCAGACGACGAAGGGCACGCCGAGCAGCCGCTTCGACCAGGCCGCCAGCGGCGCCAAGCCGGCATGGCCCGCCACAACGAGGCCGGGACGCCGCCGCCCGATGGCCCCGGCGAAGGCCCGGGTGTAGCGGAACCGGCTGGGGCCGTGCGCCGTTCCGCACGGCAGCAGCAGAGCGTCGCCGAACGCCTCGCCGGCCTCCGCGGGAACCTCGCGGTCCTGGTAGAGCAGCACTCGGTGGCTTGCGGCCGGCCAGCCGCGCGTCATCGCGCGCAGGATGTCCCGGCAGACGGCCTGGATGCCGCCGGGCGGGCCGAAGAGCATGGGGAACAGGTAGAGGACGTCGTGCAGGTCGCCCGGCTCGCGCGGGGCCGGCGCGGCCGTCATGCGTAGCACTCGTCGGCGACGCGGCGCGCCCACGCGCGCATCGCGCGGGGCGGCGCGGACCCGTCCGGCGTCGACAACCAGCGCCGCATCGGCACGCCGAAGCCGGTCTTCGGCCGGCTCAGGACCGCCCGGGGCAACGGCGTGGCCGGAGTCGACGCCAGTTCGCGCTTGCCCGCCGGGTGCCGTCCGACGAGCAGGGGCGCGATTCGCCGGAAGAAGAACGTGTCCACCAGCGGCGTGCGGATCTCGACCCCGTGGGCCATTCCGGCCCAGTCGCTGTCGCGCAGGAGCTGGTTGCGCAGGTACCAGACCAGTTCCAGCGCGCTCACCCTGGCGCGAGCCGTGCGCAGACCGCCCAGCCGCGGCTGTTCGCGGCGCGCCGCGTCCACCGCGGCCCATCCCTCGCGGGCCATGTCCGGGTCCATCACGGAGGGCAGCTCCCAGGGCAGGAACAGTGCGCGGCGCAGCAGGTAGGCGTCGGGATAGCTCGTGCCGTACTCAAGCAGCGAAGCGTACTTGGGCGAGGCCGCCGCGGCGACGGCCGGAGCGCACAACCGGCGGACGGCGGCACCGGCCCGGCGCAGCGGGCGCAGCGGCGCCAGCAGGCGGACGGCGCGGGGGATGTCGGAGAAGCCGCTGTAGCCGCCGAACAGTTCGTCGCCGCCTACGCCGGACAGGGCCGCCTTGAGCCCGGTCTCGGCCACCGCGCGGCTGACGAACCAAGCGTTGACGCCGTCAATGGACGGCTGGTCCATCGCCCGCAGCAGGCTGTCGCAGGCGTCGCGAAAGTCCCGTTCGACGACGCGCTTGACCTCGTGCGGCAACCTGTACCGGGCCGCGACCTGGCTGGCGAGGGGCGCTTCGTCGTCGAGGCCGCCGGCGAACTCGTCGAAGGCGAGGGTGACGGCGCGCACCGGGTCGGGCGCGGCCACCGCGGCGTGCGCGGCGACCGTCGCCGAGTCCTGGCCGGCGGACAGGAAGACGCCGACCGGGACGTCGGCGATCAAGTGTTGCTGGACAGTGTCGTGGACCGCGGCGCGCAGTGCTTCGGGGTCCGCCCAGTGCTGGTCGGAAGACCCTCGCGCTCGGGCGGCCCGTGCTGTCTGGGCGCGTTCGAGTTCCGCGACGACATCGAAGTGCCGGGCCGGCGGACGGAGGCCGGCGCCGTCCACCCACAGCGAGCAGCCGGCGGGCAGGCAGCGGATGTGTTCGAAGAACGTCCACGGCTCGGGAACGGCGCCCCAGATGAAGAAGCCGGCCCGGCCGGCCGCGGAAGGCGCCGTGTCGATGCCGCCGCCGGCGAGCAGGGCCTTGACCTGCGACGCGAACCGCAGCACGCCGCCGGCGTTCGCGTAGTACAGGGGCTTGATGCCGAATCCGTCGCGGGCCAGGAACAGCCCCCGGCGCTTCTCGTCCCGGATCGCCAGCGCGAACATGCCCCGCAGCCGGTCGACCATCGCGGGACCCTCCCGGTCGTAGAGGTGCAGCAGCACCTCGGTGTCGGAGGCGGTGCGGAAACGGCAGCCGGACGTCTCGAGCGAGCGGCGCAGGCTCCTGTAGTTGTAGATCTCGCCGTTGAAGACGATGACGAGCCGGCCCCCGTCGAGCTTCATCGGCTGAGCGCCGCCCTCGGAAGTGTCGATGATCGCCAGCCGCCGGTGCGCCAGGCCGATCCGCCGCGATGCGTCCAGCCAGAGGCCCTCGCCGTCGGGTCCTCGGGCCGCCATCGCGCCGCACGTACGGCCCAGGGCCTCGCGGTCGACCGGAGGCGCGCCGGAGCGCCACGCGAAGTGTCCGGCGATGCCGCACATGTCAGCTCGCTGCGCGCGCCGCCGTGCCGCCCCGTCCGGCGTCGGTGCGAGGGTGTTCGGATCCGCTCCAGGCGGCGTCGCGGAGCGTCGGAACCGGCGACGCCAAGCTCGGTCGGGCGTCGTCGAGGAACAGGCGGCACCAGAGTTCCAGGCAGACGACCGCGAAGGTGAGGAAGGCGCCGTCGCTGCGGCCGGCGCGATCGGCCCGCACCAGAGCCTGGACCGCCTCCGGGTCGAAGATGCCGCGCCGTTCAAGCGCGGTGGGGCTCTGCGGCTCGTCGGTCATCTCACGCAGTTCGCAGCGCATCCACCGGCGCAGCGGCACCCCGAAGCCGGTCTTCGGTCGATGGACGATGTCGCGCGGCAGCAGGGGCGTCATCGCCCGTCTCAGGAGGTACTTGCCGCGAAGCCCGCGCTGCTTCAGCCGGGGCGGAACGCGGGCGGCGAACTCCACGAGGTCGGTGTCGAGCAACGGCGTCCGTATCTCGATGCCCTCGATGACGGCGAGCCGGCGATGGGCGAGGCCGATCTCCCGGCCGGGGTCCAGAAACTGTCCTTCGTCGTCAGGGCCGCGGTGAGCGAGGCGCGCGTTCATCGCGGCCAGCAGCGCCGGATCGAAGCGGCCGGCGAATCCGGCGATGCCGCACATTGTTGATTCTGCTAGCCTCTCCAGCGGCCGCGCCCTGCCGACCGCAAGAGTCCATTGTCGCACATGGCCCGGCGCGTGAGCGAACGAACCGACCGGGGCAGGAGAGTGGATTCCGTGGGCCAGACCGTGAACTTCCGATCCGCGGATCTCCCTTGAGCCGTACGGAAGCAGGATCGAATGCCGGTAGGGTTTCCGTAGCGGTCCATGCCGAGCCTGCGGTCGCGGCGCCGCCATCTGTCGAGGAACTGCAAGCGGCGGTCGCCACCCGCCGGGCGCGCACCGGCGTCATCGGCCTCGGTTACGTCGGCCTGCCGCTGCTCGTGTCGCTGGCCGAGGCGGGGTTCGAGGCGGTGGGCATCGACATCGACCGGGAGAAGGTCGAACGCCTTGGCCGCGGCGAGTCCTGCGTCGCCGACGTCGCCGACGAGTCGATCCGGACCCTGATCGCCGACGGCCGGCTCCGCGCCACCGCCGACTTCAGCCTGCTGCGCGACCTCGACGCAATCTGCATCTGTGTTCCCACGCCGCTGAGCAAGACGCGGGACCCGGACCTCTCGCACGTCGGCGCCGCCGTGCAGGAAGTGGCGCGATGCCTTCGTCCCGGCCAACTGGTCGTCCTCGAATCGACGACCTGGCCCGGCACCGTCGAGCGGTTCGTGAGGCCCCGGTTCGAGGCGGGCGGGCTCCGTGCCGGCCGCGACTTCTTCCTCGCCTTCTCCCCCGAGCGGCTCGACCCCGGCAACCGGGACTGGGCGACCCGCTCCATCCCCCGCATCGTCGGCGGCGTGGATCCCGACTCTACGCGGCTGGCGACGACCCTCTACGAGCAGGTCGTCGAGACGGTCGTGCCGGTGTCGTCGACCCGCGTCGCCGAGACGGTCAAGCTGATCGAGAACACGTTCCGCTCGGTCAACATCGCGCTCGCGAACGAGTTCGCCCTCATCTGCCGGAGCCTCGACGTGGATGTCTGGGAAGTCGTGGATGCGGCCGCGACGAAGCCGTTCGGCTTCATGTCGTTCCAGCCCGGACCCGGCCTCGGCGGCCACTGCATCCCGGTCGATCCGCACTACCTGGCCTGGGGAGCGCGCCAGAACGGCTTCGAGAGCCGCTTCATCGAGCTTGCGGCCGACATCAACTCGAACATGCCGGAGTACGTCGCGCGACGGGTCGCGGAAGTGCTCGACACCCGGTCCCGGGTCGTCGACGGCGCCCGGATCCACCTCGCCGGCGTCGCCTACAAGGCGGGCGTCAGCGATATCCGGGAGTCGCCGGCGCTGGAAGTCGCCCGGCTGCTCGCGGAGCGGGGCGCTGCGGTCAGCTACAGCGACCCGTTCGTCCCGGAGGCCGAGACGGACGGAGTCCGGCTGCCGCACGTGCCTCTGGAGGAGGCGCTGGACGCCGGCGTCGACTGCGTGGTCGTCACGACCGGCCACGCGGGAGTCGACTACGGCGCGATCGTCGAGCGCGCGCCGCTCGTCCTGGACACTCGCAACGCTCTCGCCGGCGTGACGGCCGGCAACGTCTTCCGCATCTGATAGTTATCGCCGCACCCGGCGAAGGAAGGCGCTCGTCCGTCCGCCCAGCGCCGCGTCGAGGAGTTCCACGCCGGCGGCGGGGCCGCCGCAGATCTCGATGCCGAGCCGCTTCGCGTTCGCTTCGGTCGCCTCGTCCGTGTCCGGCGCCACCAGAATCGTCCTGGCGGACGACTGGCTGATGACGTCGACGCAGTGGTCGATCGTGTCGTCGACGAGGGCATCGAGTTCCAGGGCGGCGGCCAGGGCGCCCCGGGAACCCTTGTGCACGATGACGCTCGGCAGCGTGAATCCCTGCTCCGCGAGCCATCGCTGCGTCTGGCGCTGCACCGTGTCGCCCGCCGTGGCGGGCCGCTGCGTGACGAAGAACACCTCCCAGCGCCCGCTGGCCGCGCGCTCCTCGAGCAGCGGGACGACGTCCGGATCGATCGGGTCGAGGGTCCGCCAGAAGTTCGGCGTCGAGCGGATGGCCTTCCAGACGCGATTCCGGCGGCGCGCCGAAGACCGCAGGTCGCGTCTCGCCGCGCGTCTCGCCGCCGTATCGTCCGCGGAGACGTCCGGTTGCCGGTCTTCCCGGCTCTCCGGCGGGTCGGTCTCGGCCGTTTCCGTTCGCCGATCGCGTACCCTGGGGTAGAGGCGGTCCGCGATCCGGCCGTAGGCGGCGGAGAAGTCCGCCAGGACGCCGTCCAGATCGAAGGCGATGCGCGGCGCCATGGCCGGATCCTAGCCCTGCCGCCGGCGGCGCAGGGCGGGCCGATGGACCGCGACGGCCAGCAGCAGGACGAACAGCACGGCGTTGCCCGGCATCTGGAGACTGAAGTCGACCAGCGACTGCAGGGCCAGCGCGCAGATCCCGGTCACGGCGCCGGCTCGTAGCCACCAGGTTCGGGAATCGTCCAGGTTCTCCCGGAAGCGGCGGCGTACCGCCCGGAACTGAACGACGAGCGCGAACGCCGCCGGCAGGACGAGCAGCAAGCCGCCTTCCGCCGCGATCTGCAGATAGTCGTTGTGCGCCTCGACGGTGTACATCTCCAACTCGTGGGTCTGGTAGGCGAGCATGGCCACGCCGTAGGAGTTCAGACCCGTGCCGACGAGCGGAAAGTCGCCGACGATCCGAAGGGTGTCCTGCCAGAAACCGACTCGGCCCTCGACGTCCAGCGCGGCCGCCAGGGTCTCGGCGGTCTCCTCGCCGACCATGTCCAGACCGGCCCAGACGGCGGCGGCGACGGGCGCCAGGACGAAAACGACCGGAATCCACGCGAACCGGCGCGCCGCCGGCCCGGCGCTCCGATGCCGCCGCAGCGCCAGGAAGGCCAGCGCCCACGACGACGCGACCAGGCAGGCCATGCCCGAGACGGAAGCGGTGAGGAAGACGGCCACCATCATCACCAGCAGCGCGAGGCCGGCCAGCACCAGCTCGTTCGCGCCGCGCGACCCGAGCCGGATCAGGCCGTCGCGCCAGTCGCGCGGCGCGTTGCGCAGGGCGCGCGCCAGACCGCCGCAGAGATAGCCGGCCGACAGCGAGAACGCCATGACCAGCCAGCCGGCCAAGTGGTTCTCGTTGATGAACGGAGCGGCCGGTTCCCACGCCTTGCGCGGAAACCACAGGCCGTAGACCCGCAGGCTGCCGCTCGCTTCCTGCGCTAGGGCCACCACGGCGACGATCGCGCCCAGAACGATGACGCGCCGGGCCACAATCGACGCGCGGACGACCGACAGCGCCCGCGCGCTGGCCAGGAAGAAGACCGACAGCGCCGCGAGGAAGGCCAGCGCGAGTACCGTCCGGGACGGCGCGATGGAGATGGCGTGAAGCGCCGGTCCGTCCGCCGGCGCCGCGGGGGGTGCCGACATCGTCGCGGCCGCGCGGAGGGCGGCGAAGTCGTGCGCGAAGCGCCCCGGGCTGACGAAGGCCAGCACCCGTTCGGGCAGCGGCACGAGCTGCAGCGCTCCCGCGCAGAACGCGAGACCGAGAGCCGCGACGAAAGCCCTCTCCTCGCGCCGGCCGCGGACGACGAGGAGCCCGAGGAGCCCCACCGTCGTGCAGAAGACGAGGAGCGGCGCGTACGCCCACGGGTACTCCGCGCCGAACGCCAGGGCCCCCCAGGCCAGCAGGAGCGTCGTTGCCGGGGCGAACCATCGCAGCCGGCGAGCGCTCACGGTCGGCCGCGCTCCGTGGTCTCTCCGGACGGCTCGTCGCCGCGCGTGCCGCCGGCGGGCGGCTCGTCGTCGGCGGGCGGTTCGTCGCCTCCCGTGTCTTCGGCGCCCGAGGCGCCGGCCGCGACGAGCGCGCCGTTCACGAAGGTCGACCAGGTGTCGAAGCGGCCGTCACCGTCGTCGTCGGACTCGACTCGGACCAGCGCTTCGTCTTCGTAGTACTCCCGGCGGTCGGCCCGGCCGTCGCCGTCGAGATCGCGGTCCAGGCGTACGTTGCCGCCAGCCGGGTCGACATGGGCGGTCGTCTCGTGCAGGCCGTCGGCGTCGAGGTCGAGCCGCAGTTCGGACGCCCGGCCGTTGCGTTCGTCGATGACCGCGCGAACGGTCTGGCCGCCGTAGCGGACGTCCCGGACGAGCGTCGAACCCTGGCCGTCCGGGTTGGCGACGCGGCGGTACCCGGCGCCGAACGGACCGTCGCCGTAGGGCCCCGCGGCGCGGTACGCCGCTACGCCCGACGCGATCGCGCAGACGAAACCGGCGGCGAGCAGAAGCCGCTGCGCCAGTTCCGGCAGCGGGGGTCAGCTCTGGTCGTCGCGGGTCACGGCCAGGGCGGCGACGCCGGCGGCCCCGGCGATGCCCGCGATCGCCGCCGCCGACAGGCCTCCGGCGGCCGCGGCCCCGGCGGCGGCGCCGCCGGCTGCCGCTCCGGCAGCGGCGCCCGCGGCCGCTCCCGCCGCGGCGGCGGCGCCCGAAGCCGTGACCACGACGCCCGTCACCGCCGTGGCGCCGACGGTCACCGGGATGGAGGCCAGAGCCTCGCCGACAATGGCCTGGATCACGTACTCGCGCTGAGGCACTCCGCTGAACGCCCAGAATCCGCGCGCGCCGGTGGTGCCGCTCTGGATCGCGGCACCCACGGCTTCCCCGCCTTCCGCGGCGAACAGCTCGACCGCGACGCCGTCAAGGCCCTCGCCGGCCGCGTTTACGAGCCGGCCGGAGACCGCGCTCTCCTGAGCGCCGGCGACCGACGCCGCCAGCAAGACCATCAGTACCAACGACATGAACCTGCGCATCGCCTCGGCATCTCCCTTCAAGCGTTGCAGAAACGTGTCCGCGAGTATTGCCCACCGGCCGGCGGCCGTCAAACGACCCTCACCCGCGTTGTCCGGGCCCGAGGGCCGGTGTAGGCTCGCCATGCCCCTCGACAGTGGAGAAGAACCATGACTCTGACCATAGAGCAACTGCGCGAGGAGCTGCATCGGGAACTGACCCCGATGCGCAAGGAGATTCGGGATCTGCGGACTGACGTGGCCGATCTCCGAGGGGAGATGGCCGACCTCAGAGTGGAAGTGGCCAAGCTCCCGACCAGGGACGACATGCGCGAACTGGTCCTGGACAAGACGAACGCCATGAAGGGCAATCTGCTCGCGTGGATTGCCGCTTCGGCCGTGGCCGTCACGGCTGCCCTGACCGCCGTGGTGTTTGGAATCGCCAAGCTCCTCGAGTAACGGAGGCCCGGCGGCCGAGCGGGTGCTCGGTCGCCGGCGCCGGATGCGGGTCGGAAGACCCGCGCACCCGGCGCGGAGCGGCGGCTACGGCTGGATCAGGTAGGTGAACTTCACCGCGATCTGGCGGCGGGTGCTCGTCCGGTAGCGGAGGTCCTCGGCCATCCAGTTCTCGTTGTACACGACGAACAGGTCGGAGCCCGGTTTGTAGATCCAGTGCAGGCGGACGTTGGTTCCGAGGTCGCCGGAGAGATCGTTGTACTGGACGATCGTGTTCAGCCGCAGGTTCGGGTTGAACGTCAGGTTGACGATCTGGCTGTAGAGGCCGACGTCGAAGGCGCCGGTCGGCAGCTCGACGTCGTTGAACACCCAGCGGGTTTCCGTCTGCAGGTTCTTCGAGAGGCGGAGGTTGAGGGAGAGGCGGCCCGAGGTCTGGGTGCCGTCGTAGAAGTCGCCGATGCCGAGGCGGCCGCGCACGCCAAGGAGACGGCTCTGGTTGCTGAACGTGGCGAGTTCGACGGTGTCGAACTCGTAGCGCCCCGGCGGGATCACGACGCCGGGCGACACCTCGAACGGCTCGACCAGGTTCTCCGTTTCGTTGACGTAACCGATCCGCCAGCGGTCCTCGGTAGTCATCCTCATGCCGATGGGCGAGAACTCGATCCGGCGCGTCTCGAGTTCGCCTTCGTCCAGCGTCTCGTAGTAGTCGACGTTCAGTTCGGTGAACCAGGAGCGGACCAGGCCCCGTTCGATCCGGGGCAGCCACTGGATCATCGGGTTCAGGTGCCGGACGTTCCGGCGCAGGAGGAAGCCGGCCCTCGGGTCGTAGTCCCGCTCGATCTCCTGGGCGTCCAGGAACATGGTCAGGGTGCGGCCCTGGTAGTCGAAGTTCAGCCCGTAGGCGGACTCGCCGGCGTCGGAGGGGTCGGCCGGCGCCGCGTCCCCGGAGTCCGCGGACGGTTCCTCGCCGATGCCGCTGCTGGACCAGAAGCCGCCGAAGATCGTCTTCGACGTCGGCTTGTAGACGAAGTCGACGCCGGCGACCCGGTTCGCGAGTTCGCCGTCCGGGGCCGCTTCGGTGAGCATCGCGCCGATCGACGAGCGCTCGCCGACGTTGCGCTTCAGGCGGGCGACGGTGAACGCGTTCGCGGGCAGCGTGCCGTCGGCCCGCTCCAGCCCGGCCGTGGCGACGCGCAGGACGCCGATGTCCCAGCCGCCCATCCGGCCGGTGAGGCGGGCGCCCCAGTCGATCGGGACCTGCCGGCCCGCGTCCAGGCCGACCCGCCGGGAGAAGAACGCCTTGAGCACCGGCGGCTGGTAGAAGCGGCGGTGGGGCGGACCGAAGTCGAAGATGCCCGCGTTCTCCAGGAAGAAGTCGCGCTTCTCGGGGAAGTAGAGCGAGAACCGGGTCAGGTTCGTTTGCAACTCGTCGACCTCGACCTCGGCGAAGTCCGTGTTGTACGTCAGGTCGAGCGCCAGGGAACGCGTCACGCCCCACTTCAGGTCCAGGCCGAAGTCGCCGTCGGTGGCCGGGTCGAGGTCGAGGCGCGGGTCCTCGCTGACGTCGCCGATGGCGTACGGCTTGATCTGAAGTTGCGCCGACTGGCTGAGTCCGGTGAGCCCGGTCAGTTCGCCGGCCATGGACACCCGATGCACGGGCTGCACGTCGGAACCGACCTGACCGAGCACGCCGACTTCGCGGGGCAGGCCGGACCAGTGGGTCATCTCGCGCTTGTGGGCGATGTAGCGCTGGACGTTGAAGCCCCAGGCCGGCGCGGCCGGATCGAACCGGAGCGTGGAGATGGGAATCGCGATCTCGGCGGTCCAGCCCGCCGCCGTCCTGCGGGACGCGACCGCCCAGATGCCGTCCCACTCGAGGTTCAGGTCGCGGCCTTCGTCGGTGACCAGGGTGTCGGTTCTTGCGCCGTTCAGGTTCGTCTCGAAGGCGTAGGCGTTGCGTCGATCATGGAAGGTGTCCAGCAACAGGATGATCGAGTCGTCCTGGAAGATGCGGCTGTCCCGCTCCATCTCCTTGGCGATGATCGCGTCGGGGTTCGCGTCGAAGGCGGCGATGCCGAAGTAGATGGTGCTGTCGGTGAACACGACCCGCACTTCCGTCTGCTCGGTCGCCGGCACGCCGTCGAGGGGCTCGTGCTGCATGAAGTCCGTGCCGACCTCGGACGCCTGCCAGGCCCGGTCGCTCAGGTCGCCGTCGACGGTCGGGGCCTGGTCCACGCGGGTGGCCGCCATGCTGGGACGCTCGGCTGCTGTTGCCGGCCGCTCCTGCCCCGCGAGCGGCGCGGCCGCCAGGAGCGCCAGCGTCACAGCCGTCCAGGTCGGCGCAACTGGTCTCTTCGGTGGCGACACGGGCTCGGTACGCGGAGACGGGGTCGGCGGCGGTCGGCCGGACGTATGGGTTCGGCGGCTGCAGGGGCGCGTAGTTCGCGCCAGCGGGAACCGGCGCAGACTAGCAGGAGCGGACGGCGCCGAGCCGCAGCCGCGCGCGGTCTCTGCGGTAACGTCCGCCCCCATGCCCGACGAACGGCAGCCCGACCTGTTGACGCTGGCCGAGCAGGCCTGGCGCGGCGAGCTCGACCTCCAGTTCGAGCACCACCCGGTGCACCGCTACTACCCGGGTTCCTGCCGGCTCGCCGACGGTCTGCTCGGCTTCAAGGGCATCGCCGGCTTCTACGTCATCGACAGCGGCGACGGCCTGGTGATGCTCGACGCCGGCCATCTGCTCGACGTGAAGCGCTGCTTCGAGGACGTGCGGCGGGAATGGCCGGATACGCCGGTCGTGGCCGCGATCTACTCGCATCACCACGCGGACCATGTGTTCTCGGTCACCGCCTTCGACGCGGAGGCGGAAGATCGGGGCTGGCCGCGGCCGACCGTGTACGCCCACGAGCGGGTGCCGGCCCACTTCGACCGCTACCGGGCGACCCTGGGCTGGAACACGGCGATCAACCGCCGGCAGTTCGCGATCGACGCGCCGCACTACCGTTGGCCCGACAGCTACCGATACCCGGACGTCCTGTACCGCAGCAACCTGACCTTCCGGCGCGGGGAGCTGACCTTCGAGCTGACCCACGGCTGCGGCGAGACGGACGACGTCACCTGGACCTGGATTCCGGAGCGCCGCATCCTGCACACCGGCGACCTGTTCATCTGGGCGGTGCCGAACGCGGGCAACCCGCAGAAGGTGCAGCGCTACGTCGGCGACTGGGCGGACAGCCTGGAGCGGATGCTGCCGCTCGGCGCCGAGATCCTGCTGCCGGGTCACGGCCTGCCGATCCTGGGCGCGGACCGGGTGCGCCGGGCGCTGGACGACACCGCGCGCTACATGAGGTCGATCGAGGAGCAGAGCTTGGCCGCGATGAACCGGGGGCTGAGCCTCGACCGGGTGGTCCGGGCTGTGACGCCGCCGGCCGACCTGGCGGACGAGCCGTACTTGCAGCCGGTCTACGACGATCCGAGCTTCCTCGTGCGGATGGTCTGGCGGCGCTACGGCGGCTGGTGGGACGGCGAGTTCGACACCGTGATGCCGGCCACGAAGAGTGAGCAGGCCGAGGCTTGGGTCGAACTCGCGGGCGGAGTCGAGCGGGTGGTCGAACGGGCGCTGGCGGCATCGTCGGAGGGCAGGCACGCCGTCGCCTGCCACCTGATCGAGGCGGCCCGGCACGCGGCGCCGGAGAGCGCCGAGGTCCACGAGGCGCGCGCGACCGTCTACCGCGCCAACGCCGGGACGCAGGCGTCGTCGATGGCGCGCAACATCCTGAACCACGCGGCGTTGGCGAGCGACCGGGGCCGGCGGGATCTAGCCTCGGATGAGTGAAACGCCTGCCGGCGCCGAGGCGGACCGGACCGTCAAGCCGGATGGCGGTCTGGCCGGCCGCGCCGGTGCGTTGTGGGCGGTGGGCGGCATCGTCGGCCTGCTCGTGTGGGCGGTCTACCGGCTGGCCACGATCTCGATCGATGCCTTCGACCATCCCTTCGCCTGGTATCACTGGGCTTCGCTGCTCGCGATCGTTCCCTTCATGGCCTGGTCGGAGGGGTGGCGCGGCTTCCAGTTGCGGTTTTCTCCGCGCGTGGCGGAGCGGGCGATGACGGTTCGCCGGGAGCCGACCCTTCGGCGAGTGGCGCTCGCGCCCCTTTACGCGGCCGGCTACTTCGAGGGAACGAGGCGCGAGCGGCTCGGCGTCTGGCTCGGAACCGCCGGCATCGTGGTGCTGATCGTCATCGTGCACCGGCTGGCCCAGCCGTGGCGGGGGATCCTGGATGCGGGTGTGGTCGTCGGACTCTCCTGGGGCACGATCGCGACGCTGGCCTGCAGCGCGCGCGCCTGGCGAAGCTGATCCGCTTCCACTGGGTGCGCGGGTTTTCTGACCCGCTCTCGGGCGAAGCTGCGAAGCGGCGCAGTCCCGAGGACAGGGCCGCCGGCGGAAGGCCGGCGACCGCGCCAGACGGGGCGCCGGCCACGGCGGAGCCGGCTTGCGGCCGGCGCGTCCTTCTGGCCGCCTTCGGCGGCAGCGGGTCAGAAGACCCGCGCACCCGGTGCAGTGCCTCTACGGCTCGATCGTCTTCAGGATGAAGCGGGCCATCGTCTGGCGGAGGTGCAGCGAGAGGTCCGGATCGGTCACGCCGTGGCGGGACTTCGGGTAGAGCATCATCTCGAAGGGCTTGCCGGCCTTCTGTAGCTTCCAGGCCATCTGCAGGGTGTTCTGCATGTGGACGTTGTCGTCCATCGTGCCGTGGACGATCAGCAGGTCGCCGTGGAGGTCTCCGGCCGTCTCAAGCACCGAGGTGCGCTCGTACCCTTCCGGGTTGTCGTCCGGCGTCGACATGTAGCGCTCGGTGTAGATCGAGTCGTAGGCGCGCCAGTCGACGACGCTGCCGCCGGCGATGCCGGCGCGGAAGCGATCGGAGCGGGTGAGCGCGTAGAGCGTCATGTAGCCGCCGAAGCTCCAGCCGTCGAGTCCGATCCGCTCCGCGTCGACCCACGGCTTCGCGCCGAGCCAGTCGACGGCTTCGACCAGGTCGATGAGCTCCTGCTCGCCGAAGTTCCGGTACACCGGCCAGGTCGACTCGACTCCCTTGCCCGAGGCGATCCGGTTGTCGACGACGAGGACGACGATTCCCTGCTGGGCGAGGTACTGGAACCACATGCCGCGCGACCCCAGCCAGCCGTTGCGGACCTGCTGGGCGTGGGGGCCGCCGTAGACGTGGACCCAGGCCGGGTAGACGCGATCGGGATCGAAGCCGTGCGGCCGGATGAGCATCGCTTCGAGGTCGACGCCGTCGCTGGTCCGGATCTGCAGGAGTTCCGGCTTCGAGACGTCGAACCGCTTCAGGTCCGGCACGTCGCCGCCGCCGAGCCGGCGGACCGGCTCGCCGTCGTCGGCGCGTCGCAGCGTCATCGTCGTCGGCGTGTGGAGGTCGCTCGACGTGGCGATCCAGTGCGCGACCGGACCGTCTTCCGGGAAGTTGCCGCGGTGACTGCCGGTCGAGTCGGTGAGAAGCGTCGGCGCCGAGCCGTCGAGCGCCACGCGGAGCACGTCCGCGCCGATTGCCGAACGGAAGGTGCCCGAGACGTAGGCGAATCCTGCCTCCTCGTCCACCGCGTTCAGGGAACGCACTTCCCAGCGGCCATCGGTGAGCGGCCGGACCAGCTTGCCGTTCTTGTCGTAGCGGTAGAGGTGCTGGAAGCCGGTCCGTTCGCTGAGCCAGAGGAAGCCGCCGGGGGAGTTGCCGTTCTCCGCGTTCGAACCGCTCCCGTCCCGGCTGCTTCCCGGCCCGCCGTTTCCGCTCCGGCCGCCTTCCAGAAAGCGGGGAGGCCCGAGCGCGTTGACCCAGGCGTGGGACTCCTCTCGCAGCACCCGCTCCGATTCGCCGGTATCGGGATCGGCGCGGTGCAGGTCGAGGAAGGTCTGCCGGCGATCCTGGACCTGGTACCAGACATCGCCGTCGGGCGAGAACGCGACGTCTACGATCAGGATCTCGTCGTGCCCGTAGAGGCCCGGATCGATCCACGCAATGCCCCCGCCGGCGGCCTTCGCGACGCCGAGCCGGACGCGCGGGTTCGGATCGCCGGCCTTCGGGTAGGGGTAGACCTCGAGCGGCGGCCGGAACGGAACGTGGTCGACTACCGTGAAGCGGGGCACGTCCCGCTCGTCGGTCTGCAGGAAGGCGATGCGGCGGCCGTCGGGGCTCCACCAGTGGGCCTGGTAGTTGCCGCGTCCGTAGATCTCCTCCTGGTAGACCCAGTCGAGCTTGCCGTTCAGGGTGTGCTCGCCGCCGTCGGCGGTCAGCCGGAGTTCGTTGCCGGAGGCGTCGACGACGTGGAGATCCGCGTCGCGCACGAACGCGATGCGGCGGCCGTCCGGCGAGAAGCGGGGGAGTTCCTCGGTCTCGGGTCCCCGGGTGAGTCGGGTCAGCGTCTCGTCGTCGAAGCTCCAGACGAACAGGTCCGAGGCGAGGTCGAGCAGCAGCGCGTCGGCGCCGGGCGACATCAGCAGCGAACCGGGGCGCGCTCGTTGTGCCGCGTCCTCCGCGCTCAAGTCCAGTTGCTCCGCGAGCGCGGCCGCCAGCGGTTCCGGGTCGTAGAACGGCCGGGACTCCCCCGACGCCGCGTCGACGACCGTCCAGGACCGGCGATCGTGGCCGTCCTCCGCGAGCAGGTACTCCTCACCGCCGGGAAGCCAGCGGATCCGCGGCAGATCGGGCGAGAAGTCGAGCGCCTCCGGCCCGTAGATGTGGTGAAGCTCCAGGGGCTCCGTCTGCGCCGCCGCCGGCTGGAGCGCGGCGCCGGTCAGGACGGCGGCGGGAACACAGGCGAGCGCGAGTCGTCGGCTGATCGTGAGCATGGCGGAACAGTAGCGGAGCCGAGACGCTGGCGCCTGCAGGCCAGGCGCTTGCAGGGAACTGGCCGCCAGAGGCGCCAGCCTTCCGCTGGGTGCGCGGGTCTTCCGACCCGCCCGCGGGCGAAGGCGCGGAGCGGCGCAGCCCGCGCAACAAGCCGCCGGCCAAAGGTCGGCGACGATTCCGCATGCCGCCTCCGGCGGCGGCGGGTCAAAGGGCCCGCGCAGCGGCAGGTTCCCTTGGTTCCGGTCCTGCGATACCGTGGCCGCTTCCCGCATGAGCTTGATCGCCTGGTCCTGGTTGTTCCTCGTCGTCTACCTGGGCGGCATGCTGGCGTTCGGCGTGATCGGCCGGAACCGGGTGCAGGGCGCGGACGACTTCGCGACGGCGCGGGCGGCTTACGGCCCCTTCTTCCTCGCCCTCGCCTTCGCGGCGACGACGGCGAGCGGGGCGACGTTCCTCGGCTTCCCGGGGCTTGCCTACGAGCACGGCACGGCGGCGCTGCTGTCGGCGGTCCTCTACCCGGCGGGCGTGTATCTGGGCGTGCTGATCTGCATGCGGCTGGTGGCGAACGTGGGCGACCGGTTCGGCTCGCGTTCCATCCCGGAGTTCCTGGGCGACCGCTACCAGTCGGACGGCATCCGCGTGATCGTCACGGTGGCGTCCCTGCTCCTGTTCTTCTATCTGGCGGGCCAGCTCCTGTCGGGCCTGGTCATGTTCGAGACGATGCTCGGCCTGTCGCCGGCCTGGGCGCTCGGGATCACGGCGGTCGTGCTGATGGTCTACGTCTCGCTGGGCGGCGCCCACGCCGACATCCTCACCGACGGCGTGCAGGGCTTCCTCATGCTGCTGATCGGCGTGCTGGTCATCGTCCTGTTCGTCGTCGGCGCCGGCCTCGACGGGGGCCTCGGCTCGGTCATCTCAAGTATCCGGGGGCAGGATCCGAATCAGGTCGGCTGGATCAACCGCTCGACGCCGCTCTACCACTCGTGGTGGTCGCAACTGGCGGTGCTTCTGGCCCATATCCCGCTGGGGCTGTTGCCGCACATCGGCAACAAGATCTGGGCGCTCAAGACCGGCAGGTCGCGCTTCACCTTCCTGCGTTTCGCTTCCGTCTTCGGCGTCACGCTGGGCATGCTCGGCCTCGGCGGCGCCCTGGCCCGGGCGGTGCTCGGCGGACGCCTGTACGAGGAGGGATCGACGCCGAACGAGGCGCTCCCGGCGCTGTTCATCGAGCTGTTCCCGGCCTGGCTGGCGGCCCTGATCGGCGTCGGCATCCTGTCGGCGGTCATGTCGACGGCGGACGGGCTGGTGGTCTCCTCGTCGCAGATCGTGGCGAACGATCTCTACCGGCGGACGATCGCGCCTCGGTTCCACTCGCACCTGAGCGACGAACAGCTCGATCGCCGGGTGCTGGTCATCAGCCGCTGGGCGACGGTGGGGGTCATGGTCGTTTGCGTGACGATGGCCTGGATGCTGATGGACATGAACATCGCGATCCTGGTCTGGACGGGGAACGGCGGCATGATGGCGGCCTTCGCCGGGCCGCTCGTGCTCGGCGCGCTCTGGAGCGGCGTGACGCGCGCCGGCGCCTACACCGGGCTGATCGCCGGCTTGAGCTCCTTCCTGATCCTGCATACCGGCGTCATCGATCCGGCGTGGTTCGAGGGCAGCTTCCTGCACCCGGCGTTCTCCTGGCTGCACGGCGAGTCGCCGAACCCGACCTCCTGCGCGGCGCTCGCCGGACTGTTCGCGATGGGGTGCACCGCGGCCGTCTCGTTCGCAACCAGGCCGCTGCCCGAGACCCACGTCGCGTCGCTGTTCCGGCGCCTCCCGGCGACCGACTGACCGCCGGGTGCGCGGGTCTTCCGACCCGCATGTCGGTGCGCGGGTCTTCCGACCCGCATGTCGGTGCGCGGGTCTTCTGACCCGCTGCCGCCGCAGGCGGCGTCCAGCATCGTCGCCGGCCTCCGGCCGGCGGCCTTCTTGTCCGGGCTGCGCCGCTCCGCGGCTTCGCCCCCGAGCGGGTCGGAAGACCCGCGCACCCAGTGCGCACCCAGCGGCGGCTAGGATTCGCCGCCGGAGGAATGCCATGCCGAGGATTGCGGAGGAAGCGATGGACGTCCTGTTTCGGGATGCCCGCAGCCAGAACGGTTGGTTGCCGCGGGAAGTCCCGGGCGAGACCCTGCGGGAGCTCCACGACCTGATGAAGTGGGGGCCGACGAGCGCGAACTGCTGGCCGCAACGGGTCGTCTTCACCGTGAGCGACGAAGCGAAGGAGAAGCTGGCCTCGATCGCCATGCCGGGCAACCGGGACAAGATCCGGCAGGCGCCGGCGACCGCGATCTTGGGCTACGACCTGGCGTTCTTCGAGAAGATGGACGTGCTCTTCGCCCACAACCCGGGCATGGCCGAGATGTTCCGGGGCGACCTGGAGCTGGCCGAGGTGACGGCGTTCCGCAACGCCACCCTGCAGGGGGCCTGGTTCATGCTGGCCGCTCGCTCGCTCGGTCTCGACTGCGGCCCCATGTCGGGGTTCGACAACGCGAAGTGCGACGAGCTCTTCTTCCCCGGCACGACGGTGCGCTCGAACTTCCTCTGCTCGATCGGCTACGGCGATCCCGAAGCACTGTTCGGGCGCCTGCCGCGGCCGGAGTTCGACGAGGTCTGCCGCGTCGAGTAGCCGCCTCGCGCGCCACTGCGTGCGCGGGTCTTCCGACCCGCATGTCGGTGCGCGGGTCTTCTGACCCGCTGCCGCCGCAGGCGGCGTCCAGCATCGTCGGCGGCCTCCGGCCGGCGGCCTTCTTGTCCGGGCTGCGCCGCTCCGCGGCTTCGCCCCTGAGCGGGTCGGAAGACCCGCGCACCCAGTGCGCACCCAGTAGCGCGCGAGACGGATCAACGCCGCCAGAAGGCGGGCAGGAGGATCGCCGCGACGGCGACGATCTCGAGCCGGCCCAGCCACATCAGGAAGATCAGCAGCAGCTTCTCCCAGCCGGCGAAGAAGGCGTAGTTGAGCGACGGGCCGGCCGCGCCCATCGCGGGGCCGACGTTCGACAGGCAGGCCAGGGAAGACGACAGGGACGTCACCATGTCGTTGCCGGCGAGGGCGAGCACGGCGGCGACGCCGAGCCACAGGAAGGCGAAGAGGGTCATGAAGCCGCCGAGGCTGCGCGCCACCTGGTCGCTGATCGTCCGGCTGCCGACCCAGAGCGCCAGAACCCGGCGCGGGTTGAACATGAGATGGACCTCGCGCAGAGCCATCTTCAGCGTCATGACGAGCCGGCCGACCTTGACGCCTCCCGCCGTCGAGCCGGCGCACCCGCCGACGAACATGGCGAGCAGCAGCAGGGTGCGCGACGTGTCGCTCCACGAGTCGTAGTCCCTCGTCGTGTAGCCGGTCGTCGTCATCAGCGACACGGAGTTGAACGCGGCCTCCCGGAGCGCCTCCAGCAGCGGCAGGTCCGCGTTGCGCCAGCGGTCCAGAGTGACGAGCGCCACGAGCACGGCGGCGATCGAGGCGTAGGCGCGGAACTCGACGTCCTTGTAGAGCTGGCTGGGCCGCGACCGGACGGCGAAGATCAGGGAGAAGTTGATGCCCGCGATCAGCATGAAGACGACGATCGTCCACTCGATGAAGGCGGAGTCGAAGGCGGCGACGCTCGCGTTGTAGGGGGCGAAGCCGCCGATCGACACGGTCGTCAGGGCGTAGCAGAAGGCCTCGTACTGGGTGGCGCCGCCGGCGATCAGCAGCAGGATGAGGACGACGGTCAGGCCGACGTAGATGCGCCACAGCACGGTCGCCGTCTTCTGTACCTGGGGCTGGAACATGTCCTGGGTCGGTCCCGGCACCTCCAGGCGGTAGAGCAGGCGGGCGCCCGGCCCCAGACTGGGGAACAGGGCGACGAACAGAAGCAGGATCCCCATGCCGCCGAGCCACTGGGTAAGGCTGCGCCAGAGCAGGATGCTGGGGCTCAGGAGCTCGATGTCGGTCAGGATGGAGGCGCCCGTGGTCGTGAATCCGGAGGCCGACTCGAACAGCGCCGAAACCGGGTTTGCGATCTCGCCGCTCAACACATAGGGGAGAGCGCCGAAGAACGAGGCGAGGATGTAGGCGCCGACCACGACCAGGGTCGCCTCGCGCCGGTAGATCTTCTCGTGGGGCCGGCCCCACCAGTGGGCCGCCGCGCCGGCGAGAGCGGAAACGATCAGCGATCCTCCCAGCGCCGCGGCGGGCCGCTCCTCGCCGTGCCAGATCGCGAACAGGAAGGGAATCAACTGCGCGCCCGCCAGCAGCAGGAGGAGCCGCCCGACCAGACCGGAGACGGCGCGCAGGTTCATCCGGCGCCGGGAGCTTGCGCCGCCGGAGCAGCGAAGCGAGTGCCGCGTCGCGCGGTCGTGGTGGGATGGGGGCTCGGGTCAGGCACGGGTGTGCGACCGTGCAGCGCTCCTAGCGCGCCGCTGCCGTCGGCGCTTCAGGCAGCGCCAGCGCCAGCAGCTCGCCCTCGAAGCCCCTGCCGCCGATCGCCATCACGATGTACTGGCGGCCCTCGTGGAGGTAGGTCATCGGCGCGCCGCTGACGCCCGCGGGCAGTTCGATCTCGCCGACGACTTCGCCGGTCGCCTTGTCGTAGGCCCGGAACATCTTGCTGCCGGCGCCCTCCGGCTGGACCACCATCGCGTCCGAGCCGTCGGCCAGGAACACGAGGGTCTTCGTGACCAGGGCGGAGACCCGGCCCTGCTGGCCGAGCGGCGGCAGGTCGAGGTGGGCGAGAGCGGGGTGATCGCGCGGACCGTCGCCGTTCGGGACCATCCAGAGGTGCTCGCCGGTGTCCAGGTCGATCGCGGTCAGGCGGCCGTACGGCGGCTTCGTGATCGGCAGTCCGTTCGGCAGGGTGGTCCACTCGTAGCCGTCGGCCTCGCTCAGGTCGACGCGGTAGCGCAGGTTGGAGCGGGCCGGATCGGGCGGCGGGCGCAGTCCCAGGATCGCCGGTACGGTCACCGACGGCAGGTAGATCACGTTCGTCTCCGGGTCGAGCGCGGCGCCGTTCCAGTTGCTGCCGCCGACCGCCCCGGGCACCTGGATCGTCGGTTTGGCCTCCGGGCCGTCCATCAGGGTGGGCGGCTGGAAGATCGGGCCGATCCGGTACTGCGAGACGTACTCGATCGCCATCGCCCGCAGCTCCGGCGTGAAGTCGATCAGGTCGTCGATGGCGAGCCCCTGGAGGTCGTAGGGGAGCGGCCAGGTCGGGTGCGGCTGGGTCGGCCAGGCCCGCTCGCCGGGCACCTCGGACGGCGGCACGGGCAGCTCGACGATCGGCCAGACCGGCTCGCCCGTCTCCCGGTCGAAGACGTAGAGGAACGCCTGCTTGGAGGGCTGCGCCAGCGCCTTGATCGGCTTGCCGTCGACGACGATGTCCGCGAGCACGGGCGCGGCAGGGAAGTCGTAGTCCCAGAGACCGTGATGCACGGCCTGGAAGTGCCAGCGCCGCTCGCCGGTCTCGGCGTCGAGAGCGAGGATCGACTCCGCGAACAGGCCCATGCCGGGGCGGTGGCCGCCGTACCAGTCGTTGCTCGGCGTGCTGGTCGCCGCGTAGGCCATGCCGAGTTCCTGGTCGCAACTGATCCAGGTCCAGACGTTGGCGGCGCCGGCTTCGGCCGCCTCGGGGCTGTCCCAGGTGTCGAATCCGAACTCGCCCGGCTCGGGAACGATGTTGAACCGCCAGCGCAAGGCCCCGGAGCGCGCGTCGTAGCCCCGGATCATCCCCGGCGGGTTCTTCCGCCGCGACCAGGCGTCGGCCGTCGATTCGCCGACGACGATCGTGTCGCGGCACACGACGGGTGCCGAGGTCCAGAAGTACTGGCGGCGTGTCAGCCCGCTCCCGACGTCGAGCATGTCGGCCCTGCCGCCGTCGCCGAAGTCAGGGTCCAGGTCGCCGGTGTTCGCATCGAGGGCGGTCAGGCGGCCGTTGCCGGTGAAGAACAGCCGCCGCCGTTCGCCGTCGTTCCAGGTCACGCCGCCGCGGACAGAGCCGCGGCCCATGTTCCGCGGCTGTTCGTCCTCGAACGGATCGTAGGTCCACAGGATCTCGCCGCTTGCCGGGTCGAGGGCCGCCGCGCCCAGGCCGGTGGCGACAAGCACGCGCCCGTCGCGCATCATCGGCGTGTTCTGGAAGACGAAGGGCGGGACGACGCCATCGTGGCGGGCGGCGAGCCCGTAGTCGATCGACTTCCAGCGCCAGGCGACTTCCAGCCGGTGGACGTTCGTGCGGTCGATCCGGTCGAGGGGCGAGTACTTGCTGCTGCGGCTGTCCGCGGCGTAGTTGTGCCACTCGCCGGCGGGTTGGGCGCCGGTTACGCCGGCGGAAGCCGGCCGGGGCGAGGCGGCGGTCTGGGCGGCGGCAGCGGAAGCCGCGGCGCCGCCTCCCAGCGTGCCGATGGCGACGGCGACGAGGCGCCGACGGGTGGCCGCGGCGCGGATCATCCGTGGCTCTCGTCGTCGGGATGGGCTTCCCTGTCGGGATCCGTTTGCTCGGCGTCGGGATCGGTTTGCCCGCCGGGATCGGCCTGCCCGTCCGGCGCCGCTCGCGTGGCGTCGGGCCGGGCCGGCTCTTCGCCGTTGTCCTCGGCGTCTTCGGCCGCCGCGGCGGCGCGGGCCTCGGCTTCGAGCTTCTCCTTGATCTCCTCGACGACGGCCGGGAGGCGCTGGTTGCCGAGCGCCTCGCTCAGAGACTCCTGCCAGGTCAGGCGCCTGCCCGGCGTGCCGTCGGGATTCGGCTTCGGACCGAGCCAGTCCAGCGTTCCCAGGAAGCTGTCCATGCGGGACACGGTGTCCTCGTACCACTTGTTCCTCTCGTCGCCTTCGCCGCGGCCGAAGTTGAAGAAGCCGTGGGCCTGGCCGTGGTAACTGACAAAGTCGCAGCGCGCGTCGTGCTTCCGCAGGCCGCGGCAGAACCGGTCCGCCGTGCTGTGGGGCACCGTCTCGTCGGCGTCGCCGTGGAAGATGATCGTGGGCGGCAGGCCCTCCCGCAGGTGGTGGTAGGGGGACATCGATTCGGGCGGCGCCCCGAACCGCTCGCCGAGCGCCGCGAAGCGCTCGCGCTCCTCTTCCGTCGGCGCCGGGTCGCCCTCGACGGGCGCCAGGACCGTGGCCGGGTTGAACAGAACGAGAGCGTTCGGCACGGGGCTCGGACCGTCCGGATCGGGGTCGTGGCCGGGCAGGGTGGCCGTGGCAGCGGCCAGGTGGCCTCCCGCCGAGCCGCCGCCGGCGGCGATGCGGTCCGGGTCGATGCCGAGCCGGCCGGCGTTCGAGCGCAGCCAGCGGACGGCGCTCTTGGCGTCCTCGACGCACTCGTGCGCCGTCACGCCGTGGCGGCTGGCCACCCGGTAGTCGGCGACCGCGGCGACCATGCCGCGCTCCGCGAGGTAGCGGCAGTGCTGCAGGAACTGCTGCGGCGAACCCCCGCGCCAGCCGCCGCCGAAGAAGAAGACGATCGCGGGCCGCGAATCGTCGGCGGAGTGGCCCTCGGGGTTGCAGAGGTAGATGTTCAGCTCGACGTCGCCGGCGGTGCGGTACACCTCGGAAATCGTGCCCTCCATCTCGGGCGGATAGGGCCGCTGCGCCTCGAGCGGGACGGCGCCGGCGGCCGCGAGCACGAGGGCTGCGGCGAGCGCGGTAGCGACGGCGGGCGTACGTCGGTCGGGTCGGATGATGGTCGAACGTGTCATCGGCGCCTCTTGGTAGAAACTCGGCGCACGGAGTCTAGCTGGGTGCGCGGGTCCTCTGACCCGCTGCCGCCGAAGGCGGCCAGAAAGCGTGCCGGCAGCCGGCCGGCGCCGCAAGAGCCCCGTCGGCGCCGCCGCGAGAGCCCCGTCGCCGCCGCCGCAAGAGCCCCGTCGGCGCTGCCGCGAGAGCCCCCGTCGACGCCGCGGCAACAGCCTCATCAGCGGCCCGTCTCGCTGGCGGCCTCGGCGCCGTCCTCGCCGCCAGGGTTCTCCTCCGCTTCGCCGCGGATCCAGACCAGCCGATACACGTCGAGCGGCTGCAACCCGGCTTCCAGGTCTTGCCGGATCCGGTTCGAGGTACCCGGGCGGGCGTCGAACGCGCCGCGCTCCAGGAACGCAAGGACCCGCTCGCGGTCCCTGCAGGCGTCGTCCCGCTCGTCGCAGCCGAAGTCGTCGCCTTCCGTGTCGAGCAGGAAGAGGAGCGGGTCGGGCGACACGAACCGGCCGTCCAGGCCGCGGAACGCCTGCCAGAGATCGAGGGGCGGAATCGTCCAGCCGTCGCCGGACTCCGCGAATCCGACCGCCTCGATCACGCGGCCGTCCGGCACGACGGTGACGACGCCGGGGAACGGGTCGAACACCCGCCGCGACAGCTCCCGCAGGGTGAAGGCTTCGTCCTCGGGGACCTCGAAGATCTCCATCAGCGGCTCGCCGGCTTCCACGAGCCGGTCGATCAGTTCGAGCTCCAGGTCGCGCAGGACCGGCTGGCCTTGTTGCTGCCCCTGCCGCTGGCTCGGCGGCTGGCCGGACGGCGCTGGCGGCGCCGGTTGCGCCGTGGACAGCGCCAGTTCCCTGGGCGGCACAACGAGCCGCGATTCCGGCAGATCCTCCCCGCGGGCGGCCCCGAAGAGCCCGCGCAGGCACTCGAATCGGCGGCCGGGATTCTCGTCCATGTAGCGCCACAGCGCGGCGGCCCGCCGCTGGTAGCGGGCGGCGTCGGCGGCGAAGCCGCGCAGGCCGCGCTCGACGGTGTCGGACTCGCCGGCCGTGGCCCGGGTTCCGCCGTCGAACGCGAACTCCAGGGAGACGGTTTGAGGCGGCGGCCGCTGCTCGTCGGGCAGGCGCCGCTCGTTGTCCCAGACGGCGAGGGACGGGCGGACCGCCGTGTTGGCGAAGAACGCCTGGAGTTCGGCGTTCGGGTTGCCGGCGAGCGCCCAGCGACGGTAGCCGGTCAGTTCCCGGTTCGCCCGTTCCCACTCCGCGCCGTCGGCGAGCGGCTCGTACAGGCGGTCGAACCGGACGTGCCAGACGTCGTAGCCGTTCGTCAGCGCCTCCGCACGGTCGTTCAGCCGGCGCTCGATCGGCGCGTTGCCTTCCGGAACCTTGTGGCGCCGGATCGCGACCGCCGCCTCGATCCTCACGTAGCCGTTCGTGTCGGCCTGCTCGAAGGCGTCGTCGTCCGCGGCCTGACGGTCTTCCGCCGACGGCGGGAAGAACTCGAGGCGCAGCGTCTCGGCGACCGGATCGTCCGTGCAGCCGGCGAAAGCTGCCGCAAGCAGCGCGGAAGAGACCGCCGCCGCGCAGCGGCCCCGGAAGCTGCCGTGGTCGAGCACCGTCATCCTGTTCGGGTGGTCTCCTCGCTGCCTCTGAGGTGTTTTCACGCGGCCGCCCGGGCTATCGCGGCCGCGTGGCCCGCGGCCGGCTGGCCCCGGCGGTCGCGGATCCACCTTAGCCGGTACTCGCCGAGGAACGTGAGCGCCTGCTCGAGGTGTTGCGCAACGTCCGCTGCTTCAGCCGGCCGGCATTGCCGCGACGGCGGCCGCGAGGATGCGACGAGTCGCGCTGGGTCGGGTGAGGCGGCGGCGGGGCGTGTGGATCGTGTGCATCCAGTTTGTGCAACGCGCGTAGGATCGGCGATCTTCCGAGCGTCAACCGTCCCGCCGATGAACCTCTTCGCCCTGCTCCAAGAGAGCTTCGAGCCGGCCCTGCAACGGCCCGCCCTGGCGCTGCCTGGCGGCGACGGCGCGGTCGGCGGCACGTGGACCCATGGCGATCTCGACCGGGCCTCGGGCCGGTTCGCGGCGGCGCTGCGCAAGCGCGGCGTCGAGCCCGGCGACCGGGTGGTCGTGCAGGCGCCGAAGTCGGCCGAGGCGGTGGCTCTGTACCTGGGCGTGCTCCGTTGCGGCGGGGTCTACGTGCCATTGAACACGGCGTACACGGAACGGGAGGTCGCGTTCTTCGTGGCGGACGCCGGGCCGCGGGTCGTCGTGCGCGGCGCCGGGGCGGCCGCGGCTGGCGGTGGTACGCCTTCGGCGGCCGCGGCTGGCGGCGGTACGCCTTCGGCGGCCGGGCCGGGCTGGCGGCCTGGACCCGTTGCCGTCGCCATCGACGCGTTGTGGCGGGAGGCCTTGTCCATCGACCCCGACCCCGCCGTCGAGCCCCGCGACGCCGACGACCTGGCGGCCATCTGCTACACGTCGGGCACCACCGGGCGTTCCAAGGGCGCGATGATCACGCACCGAAACCTGACGTCGAACGCGCTGGCCCTGCACGAGATCTGGGGTTTCGAGCCGGGCGACGTGCTGCTGCACGCGCTGCCGATCTTCCACGTCCACGGGCTGTTCGTGGCGCTGCACACCGCGTTCCTGAACGCCTCGAAGGTGATTTTCCTGCCGCGGTTCGACGCCGGGGAGGTGCGCCGTCTGCTGCCGGAGGCCACGGTGCTGATGGGCGTGCCGACGTTCTACTCGCGGCTGCTGGCGGAGCCGGGTTTCGGCAGCGCGGACTGCGAGACGATCCGGCTGTTCGTTTCCGGTTCGGCACCGCTGACCGAGGCCGGTTTCGGCGACTTCGAGGCCCGCACCGGCCACCGCATCCTGGAGCGCTACGGCATGACGGAGGCCGGGATGATCACCTCGAACCCGCTCGACGGGGAGCGCGTGGCGGGGACGGTCGGGTTCCCGCTGCCGGACGTCGAGGTCCGGGCCGTCGGCGAGGACGGCGCCGAGCTTCCCGCGGGCGAGGTCGGCACCCTGGAGATCCGCGGCCCGAACCTGTTCGCCGGCTACTGGGGCCTGCCCGAGAAGACGGCGGAGGAGATGCGGGGCGACGGCTTCTTCGTCACCGGCGACCTCGCGAGCCTCGACGGCGAGGGCCGCGTGACCCTGGTAGGCCGGGGCAAGGACCTGATCATCGCGGGCGGCTTCAACGTCTACCCGAAGGAGATCGAGGATCGCCTGGACGAGGTCGCGGGCGTGGCGGAGTCGGCCGTCGTCGGCGCGCCGCACGCCGACCTGGGCGAGGGCGTGGTCGCCGTGCTCGTGGCCGACGGGGCGGCCGTGGAAGACGATACGCTCCGCGCGGCGCTCGATGCGGGCTTGGCGCGCTACAAGCACCCGCGCCGCTTCTACTGGGTCGACGAACTGCCGCGCAACGCGATGGGGAAGGTACAGAAGAACGTCCTGCGCGAGCGCTACCGTGGCGCCTACGACCGTTGAAGGAGGAAGCACAGTGACCCAGACGGAGAAGAAACTCGACGGCAAGGTCGCCCTCGTCACCGGCGCGAGCCGCGGCATCGGCAAGGCGATCGCCGAGCTGTTCGCCGGGCACGGGGCGCGGGTCGCCTGCACGGCGCGCACGCTGTCCGAAGGCGGGCACTACCTGGGCGGTTCGCTCGAGACGACGATCGACGAGATCCGGGGCGCTGGCGGCGACGCGACCGCCTTCGCCTGCGACGTCTCGGAGTACCCCAACTGCGAGCGCCTGGTGAACGAAGTGCGCGACGCGCTCGGCCCGGTCGACGTGCTGATCAACAACGCCGCCCTGACCTACTTCATCCCGGTGGTCGATTTCCCCGTGAACAAGTGGCACCGCTCGACCGCGGTCAACTTCCACGCGCCCTTCTACCTCTCGAAGCTCGTGCTGCCCGAGATGATCGAGCGCGGCGCCGGCAGCATCGTCAATGTCTCGTCCGGCGCGGCGATCGGCCCCGGCCGCGGCCCGTACAAGGGTCCGCAGTTCGCGGGCGGCTCGCTGTACGGTGCCGAAAAGGCGGCCCTGGAGCGCTTCACCCAGGGCTTGGCCTCGGAGGTCTACGAGCACGGCGTCTCGGTGACGTGCTACAGCCCGTCCCAGATCGTGCCGACTCCGGGCGTCGTCCACCACAGGCTGATGGAAGGCCGCGACCCGAACGAGGCCGAGACGGTCGAGACGATGGCCCAGGCGGCGCTGCTGCTCGCCACGGAGCCGCTCGACCGGGTCGCCGGCCGGGTCACGTACAGCCAGGCGATCCTGGAGGAGTTCGGCTGGATCGAGAAGGGCCGCGGACTCGGCACGGAGCGGCAGGGCTCCGGCTACAGCATGATCTGAGTCGCTGGGTGCGCGGGTCCTCCGACCCGCTCAGGGGCGAAGCCGCGGAGCGGCGATCCCGGACAACGAGGGCTCCTGCCCAGGTTCGGCGACGAAGGGGTGCGCGGGTCTTCCGACCCGCAACCGTCCCCGGAGCGGGTCGGAAGACCCGCGTACCCGGAGCGGGTCGGGAGACCCGCGCACCCACTACTCTCCGGCGTCGCCCTTCACCGGCTTGCCGGCGGCGACCCACTCCTTCTCGAGCCGCCGCGCTCCCTTGAGCTGCCCCAGCATCGAGTAGTTGCCCTCGTGGCAGGCGTACTCGTAGTTGTACTGGTCGGTCTTCGGCCAGGGCATCTCGCCGCCGTAGGACGCCGTGTACTCCTCGTCCTCGACCTCGAACCGGTAGAGCAGCGACTTGCCGTCGATCGGGCTGAACCGCTCCGTCACCTTCATCGCGCCGCGCGGCACGCCGGCCGACTCCCGGCCGTGCAGCGGCTGCGGCGCCGCCTCGCGGCGGAAGTTCGTCGTCTCGACGACCAGGGTGTCGCCCTCCCACCGGCCGATCGAGTCGCCCGAGTAGGAGCTGTACGGCGCCGGCGAGTGCTCCGCGTCGATCCGCACGACCCGCGTCCAGTGCATCCACTCGATGTGGATCATCAGGTAGTCGTCGGTCTGCACCAGGGTCTTCAGGTTGTTGTAGGAGATGGTCCTGATCGGGATCGAGGCGCCGGGCTGGTAGATGCAGCGCACGCCGAGGACCATCGTCTCCGGGCTGTCGAACGGCGTGTCGCCCGACTCCAGCCACCAGGCCGTGCCGTCGTCGTTCATCCAGATGAAGCGGGGCAACGCTCCTCGGTTCTTCTGCGCTTCTTCCGTCAGCGGCGGCATCCGGCCGTTCGCGGGGTTGGTCAGGATCGAAGTGCGGTACTTGCCGTCGATCTTGAACATCGTGTGGCCGGGATCGAACCAAGCGTAGTTGTAGCTCTGCCGGTCGATGAAGGCGCCCTTCTCCGGCGGCGGCCGGTCCGGGCTGCTGGCCGCGTCGCCGTCCAGGACGCGCTGACGCTGGTTGGCTTCGACCTCCGCCGCCTCCTCGGGGCTGAGGACGAGTTCCTCGCCGCGCTCGGGCCGGCGCTCGAAGGGAGTCAGCGAGCGGATGTCGTAGCGGCCGGTGAAGTCGGGCTTGCCGCTCGGCGTGCGAGGAATGTCGTCGGCGGCCGCGAGGGCGGCGCCGGCGCCCGACACGAGCAGCAGGCAGCACAGCGCGAGGGTCTTTCGCATCTCGGTCTCTCCTTGTTCGACGGTTCCCTGAGCGTACCCCGCCCGCGCTCCCCCTCGCGTTCGCCTGTGCGCGCCGAAGACCGGAGCACCTTAGAATCGACGCTCCGAGAGAAGGAGGTTCGCCTCGATGAAGAGATACCCGACGCCGCTCGTCGCACTGATCGTCCTCGCGACCCTGTCCGCCATTCCGGTCGCCGGGCAATCCGATGCACCCTCGTACGATCCGCCGCTCGACATCGGCGTCGTCCTGTACGACGGCGCGGAGCCGCTCGACGTCTTCGGACCGGTCGAGATGTGGCTCAACGCGGGGCCGGGTCTGATCCGCGTTCACCTGATCGCGGACTCGGCCCGTCCGGTCGCTCTGACCACGACGACCTATCCGGCCGAGATGGCGCCGAAGGTCCAGGCCCAATACGGCTACGACGACGCTCCGCCGCTCGACGTGATCATGGTGCCGGGCGGTATCGGCACGCTCCGGGAAGTCGAGAACCAGCAACTGCTGGACTTCATCGCTGAGCGCGCCGCCGAGGTCCAGCTCACCACGTCCGTTTGCACCGGCTCCGCCATCCTCGCGAAGGCCGGCGTCCTCGACGGCCTGCCCGCGACCGGCAACAAGGCGTTCTTCAGCTACATCGCCGGCTTCGGTCCCGAGACCGAGTGGGTGAAGGAAGCCCGCTGGGTGGACGCCGGACACGTGATGACCTCCTCCGGCGTCTCCGCCGGCATCGACATGAGTCTGGCCGTCGTCGCCCGCTTCTTCGGTCAGGACGCCGCGCGGATGCTGGCTCAGGCCACCGAGTACGAGTGGAAGGAGGACGCGGGCCGGGATCCGTTCGTCGGGAATCTGGACTCGGCCATGCCGTACCTGGAACGCCTGGAGGCGGCGGTCTCGGAGTCGTCCGGTTCGGGATCCTGAGCCCGGGCCCTGCCCCCGGGAACGGATTGAAGGCGCGGGCGCTAGGGGTAGGGCGTGATCACGCCGCAGGCCGCTCGGGAACCCCCTGCGCAGCCGGCCGCCTCGCCTTCGGGGCAGTAGGAGTCGGGGTTCGTGTGAATGATGAAGGCGCTGCCGTCTTCGTCGAACACGGAGAGCGGGCCGTCGGAGAGCGTCACACGCGTCGTCGTCGTCATGTGGTAGCCGCGGCCCTGGCGGTCCAGGGTCATGTTCGTCAGGTCGCCGGCGTGGAAGGGGTGGTTGCCGTCCGGGCTGGTGTTCGAGTTGGGGCCGGGGTCGAAGTGTCCGCCGGCGGTGCCGCACGGATTGCAGGACGCGGTTTCGTGAATGTGGACTGCGTGCTTGCCTCGCGTGATGCCGGTGTTGGCGTACAGGCGGAGATAGATGTCGACCGCCTTGACGCCTTCTTCGGAAGGCCGCTCCTGCAGATAGCCGAAGCCCACGCGGTTCGTCGGAATGTCGCAACTGTAGAGGACCGCCCGTCCCGCGGCCGGCGCGTCTGCCATGGCGGCGGCGAAGTCCTCTTCAGGATCCTGGGCGGACGCCGTGCCGGCGAAACCGAGCGCGGCCAGGAGCAGGAGCGGGACGTTCAGAAGAGCGGTGGTGGTTCGGCGGGGCTTCACGGTCATGGGGTGAGTCCTCCTGTCGGTTGTGGGTCGATGGTCGGCTGTCGGGCAAGGCCGCGGCTTCGGAGAGCGACGGTTCGCCGCGGGCGCGTCGCCGGTCGTGGCGTTCGGCCGCCCCGGCGCCGGTTGCGCTCTCACGGCGCCCTCGCCTGATCGTACGCCCGCCTGAACACGACCTCGGACATCCACCGCTTGAAGCCGTCGTTGTCCATGAACTGCTTGAACAGCTCAGTGTCGTCCTTCATCACGTTCTGCATCGCGCGGAGCAGGGCCCGGTCGTGCTCGATGCGGGTGTTCTCGCGGTCGGAGTTCCGGCGAGCGTTGCGAAAGGCCGCGTCGGAGGCGACCCTGGCGGGAATGTCGAACGCGATCATCCGCTGGACGCGGTCTTCGTCCGCCCAATCATCCGCTGGACGCGGTCTTCGTCCGCCCATTCGATGCCGCCGAAGTGGTCGTTGAACGCCTTGACGATGTTCGAGAGGTGGTCCAGTTCGGGTTCCGGCCGGTGGCCGTCGCCGGCGGGGGGCGTCGGCTCGACCTCGGCGTCCTCGTCGGGCAGGAGGATCTTCCGGATCGCCTGTTTCTCGGCCCGGTAGCTGTCCATGTCGACCGCGTCGAGGATGCCTCGCGCGAGATCCTCCTCCCGCGGCGCCGGCAGCTTCGGGATCAGGAAGTTCAGGAAGATCGACCGCTTCTCCCAGCCGGCGTTCGAGAACGGGAGGATGGAGGAGAGGAAGCCGTAGGCGCGCGCGAACGCCTTGGCCTTTCCCTTGAAGTCGACCTGCCCGTCCTCGTCGAGTTCGCTCAGGTAGACCGCGACGCACTCGTCGAGGATCGGGTCGAGCCGGTCGCGCTCGGCGCCGTCCAGATAGCGCTCGACGAACAGGTCGACCTGCTCCGCCGAACAGACCTGCGCCGCGTCGAGGCCAGCCTGCAGGTCGTGCAGCCGGTCGGGGTCCGGCTCGTCGGCCAGGATCGTGCCGCGGTAGTAGTTCGCGAACGAGTCGCGGATGATCTCCGTGTCGTTCAGGAAGTCGAGCACGAACACGTCGTGCTTGCCGGGGTGCGCCCGGTTGAGCCGCGAGAGGGTCTGCACCGCCTTGATGCCGGCAAGCGTCTTGTCGACGTACATCGTGTGCAGCAGCGGTTCGTCGTAGCCGGTCTGGAACTTGTCGGCGCAGACCAGGAACCGGTAGGGGTGTTCCCGGATCTTCGTCGCGATCCGGCTGGACGGGAAGCCGTTGAGCGAGGCTTCCGTGACCCTCGCGCCGCCGTATTCGTGCTCGCCCGAGAAGGCGACGATCGCCCGGTACGGGCTCTTCCTCGCGTCCAGGCAGTCGCGGATGGCGTGGAAGTACTGGATCGCGCGCTGGACGCCGTTCGTGACCACCATGGCCCGCGCCTCGCCGCCGATCTTGCGCGGCGCGGCGACCCGGTCGTGGAAGTGGTCCGCCACGATCTCGGCCTTCAGCCGGATGGCGTGGTCGTGCCCCTCGACGAAGCGCCGCAGCTTCCGCTGCGCCTTCTTGACGTCGAACTCCGGGTCGTCCTCGACGCTCTTTGCGAGCCGGTAGTAGCTCCTGACCGGCGTGTAGTGCTTCAGCACGTCGAGAATGAAGCCCTCCTCGATCGCCTGCTTCATCGAGTAGGTGTGGAAGGCGCGGCGCCTGACCGTGCCGTCGGGTTGCGGTTCGGGAACTCCGAAGAGCTCCAGCGTCTTGTTCTTGGGTGTTGCCGTGAACGCGAAGTAGCTGGCGTTCGACAGCATCTTGCGCGACTCCATCAGGCGGTTGATCCGGTCCTCGTAGGTCTCCTCCTCGCCGCGGGCGCCGGCTTCGGAGAGGGCGCCCGAGACCGCGGCGCTGGTCCGGCCGCCCTGGCTTGAGTGGGCCTCGTCGATGACGATCGCGAACCGGCGTCCGCGCTGCTCGTTGCCGATGGCGTCCAGGACGTGGGGGAACTTCTGGATCGTCGTGATGACGATCTTCTTGCCGCCTTCGAGGAACTGGCGGAGGTCCGCCGAGCGGTCGGCGTGGCCGACGGTGGCGCCGACCTGCGCGTACTGCCTGATCGTGGCGTGGATCTGGCGGTCGAGAATGACCCGGTCCGTGACGACGACGATGGAGTCGAAGACCGTGCCGCCGCCGCTTCGTCCCTGGGAGTTCGGGTCGCCGCCGCGCCCGTCCGGCCCGCTCGGTCGATGGTCCTCGGCCTCTTCGGCGCGCGGCTCGACGTCGCGGTTGCCGCCGCGCCGCTCGAGCCCGATCAGCCGGTGGGCCAGCCAGGCGATCGAGTAGCTCTTGCCGCTGCCCGCCGAGTGCTGGATCAGGTAGCGCCGGCCCGCGCCGTGCTCGGCCGCGTCGGCCAGGAGCCGGCGGACCACGTCGAGCTGGTGGTAGCGCGGCCAGATCTGCGTCTTCTTCTTCCGGCCCGTCTTCTCGTCCTTCGATTCGACGATCTGGGCGTAGTTCTCGACGATCTCCGTCAGGCTCTCACGAGTCAGGACCTCGCGCCACAGGTAGTCCGCGGCCAGACCGTCAGGGTTGGGCGGGTTGCCGGCGCCATCGTTCCAGCCCCGGTTGAAGGGCAGGAACCAGGACGCCTTGCCTCGCAGGTGGGTGCAGAAGCGCACCTCCCGCTCGTCCGCCGCGAAGTGGACGATGCAGCGGCCGAACTCGAACAGCTTCTCCCGCGGGTTGCGGTCCTTCCGGTACTGCTCGACGGCGTCGCTGACCGTCTGCTTGGTCAAGCTGTTCTTCAGTTCGAACGTGACGACCGGCAGGCCGTTGACGAACAGCGCCAGGTCGAGCGCCAGTTGAGCCCGGTCGCCGCTGTAGCGAAGCTGCCGCGTGACGGTGAAGCGGTTCAGCTCGAAGCGTTGCCGCGCGGCCTCGTTGCCCTCCGACGGCGTGCCGTAGAACAGCTCCAGATCGTGCGCGCCGTGCCCGATGCCGTTCCGCAGCACGTCGATGGTCCCGCGCTTCGCGATCTCGCCCTGCAACCGGGCGAGGAACTTCCGCCGCGCCGGCCCGTCCTCGTCCAGGGCCAGGCCGTCCGCGGCGTCGGGCTGCGTGGCTTGGAGGAAGGCCGAGAGCTGGGTGAAATCGACGCAGTAGTTCCGGTCGTAGTCGCGGGGGTCGCCGGGGGTCCAGCCGGCGGTGGTGGGGGCCGTGGTGCGGGCGCTGCCGGAGGCGGGGCTCGGTTCGGCCGGTTGGGGGAGTTCGCCGGGCTTCGGCGGGTCGCAGGGGTGGCCGGTGAGGGCCGTGCAGATGAGGCGCTCGAGGCCGCGTTCGGACGTGTCGGTGGTCACGTCGCGTCCGAAGACTCGGCAGGCGACCGGCCCGCTCGCTCAGCCGTCACGACCGGCCGCCTCGCGGCGCTTCCCCAGCATGTTCCGATACACCGTGTCGGAAGTCGCCTTGACGTCCTCGGTGATGTCCAGCAGCGATTCGTCCTGGCCGTCGTAGGCCCGGAGAGAGCCGACAGCGTCGCGCATGGCGCTGCGCGCTTGCAGAAGGGACACGAGGAAGCGCCGGTCCATCGGTTCGGTGGCCGCGTGCGCCTGGTGCAGGGCGTATCCGGCTGCCAGGAGTTCCCGTGCCTCTGCGTGCGGAAGGACTTCTCCGAGCCGTTTGATGTCGGGGTTCATCGCGTGGACCGCAGGCGGGATGTCGCCTTGCCTCGAGCCGTAGATCCAGAGGAGCACCTCTCGAAGACAGTCCAGCTTCTCCGCGGGGACGGGGTCGGGCCGCGGTTCGTCCGGCGGCCAGGTACGTGCCAGCCCGAGGTACTCCCGGTACTGCGAACGCGAGAGGGCGACGTACAGATGAGCGAAGCTGAACTTCGGCGTGTAGCGGTCCTCGATGTCGAACAGGCCCTCCCTGACTGCCTGCTCCAGTACGTAGACGGCGGACACCATCCGCTTGACCGCGCCGTGGCGGTCGCCGAGCGCGCTGGCGATTCGCTCGATGCCGACGTCCCCTTCCCGGTACCAGTCCGTCGCGAACCGCGCCTTGGCGTAGGCGCTCCACTTGGCGGCGCCGTTGATGTGCTTGAAACCGATGAACGCCCGCGCATCCTCGCGCTTCGCGACCCGATAGACCGTCACCTCGTCGAGGGTGTGGCGGAGCGAATCCCGGACCTCGGGCACCGTGATCTGGAGCTTCTTCTCGGGGAAGATCCTGCCCGCCAGCCTGCTCGCCAACTCCGGCTCCCGCAAGAGCCTGAGCGCTGCGAGGCGGCGATTCCCCTCAAGGACGATCAACTCGTCGCTGCCGGCGGCGCCCATCGCGACCAGCGGTTCGATGTCGAGGTAGCCGTTCGTCGAGATCGACTGAAGCAGTTCGTCGAGTCCCGCGGAGTAGAGCCGGGCGATGATCGACTCCTCCGTGGCTCGCCTCCCTCGATCCGGGAATCTCGGAGCCTCGCGGTCCAGGCGGAGTCGCTCGACGGGGACCTTCGCCGCCGTCCCAACTCGTGACTGCGCCTCGTGCATGACGCCGGCTATCTTAGACGCAGGGGCCCGTGGGTGTCGCGGTGGCCAGTGAACCCGGCTCCAGGTCGGCAAGTGCCCAGGGCGTCACCTTTGGCCCGGCAGCTTCCGCAGACGAGAAGATGTGCATGGACTTGGAGACTGCACCCCGCGGTTCAACGGTGGTGTACTGTCTCGCCTTCCGTGACCTTGGAGGAACGAGGTGGGGGTGCTTGCCGGCGCGCCGGCGAACTTTCCGGCCCGAGTACGTCGAGATGCCGTTACCAGGAGGGCCCGCTGCCAAGCTCGGTATCCGCTACGAGAAGTGGTGGACGCTCTCGGAGTTCGTTCGAATGCTCCACGGAGAGACAGACTCGATTCGGCTGGAGGAGCCCGGTCTTGATGCAGCAGAGTTCGTTGTGAGGAACGGCTCGCAGCGCGAGTTTCATCAGGTAAAGCGCCGCAACCCGAGCGGGAAGTGGAGCTTGCCAGCGCTTAAGTCCGAAGGTGTTCTTCAAGCGATGGGGCGGAGGCTGGCCAACAGCGCCGACTGCTTTGTCTTCGCATCAAGCTCTGACGCGCCGGAGCTCTCCGATCTGTGTGACACCGCTGGCGGATCAGCTTCAATCGAAGAGTACCGACGGGTCTTCCTCAAAGCCGACTCGCGCCGAGAGCCCTTTGACGAGCTGCGCCGAGCGTGGGGCTGCAGCCTTGAGGAGACGTTCAATCGGCTGCGGCGAATCGAGGTCAGTACGATCAACGAGCGCGAACTGCGAAAGACCGTCGAACGAGGGTTGCGGGCACTCTTCATCTCGAACCCGGCCGACGTGGAGAAGACGCTACTGGCGATGGTCGATGACTCCTTGCATCAGACCCTTACACGCCAGGGACTTAGGGAGACCCTCACCCGTAGCGGCTACCAGATGCGGCACCTCAACAACCCAGAGGACGCGGCCGGGGCCGTACGACGAGCGACCGATGATCACTACCTCGTGAGGGCCCAGAAGCGGCTCATTCAAGAGCGACTCGTTCCAACGGACGCCGCAAGGGTGGTGCTTTCTCGCCTGGGCGAAACGTCGACGGACCTTGTCCTGGTTGGGAAGGCCGGCGTCGGCAAGACGGCCTGTATCGTTGAGGTAGTGCGCGCCTTGCGAGAGCAGCGCGGTATGCCAGTCTTGGTCTTTCGCCTCGATCACCATACGTCGGCACGGTCCACTAGAGAGATTGGCCAGCAGTTGGAACTGGAGGAGTCGCCCGCGTTCGTTCTGGCCGCCGCAGCGGAGTCCGCGAACCGGTCTGGCGTTCTGATCGTGGATCAGTTGGACGCGGTCAGCACGATGCCTGACAGGGGGTCCGGCGCTCTTGATGTGGTTGAGGCGCTGCTTGACGAGACCCGAGGCCTTCGGGCGCGGGTTCCCGTTCACACGATAGTCGTGAGTCGGGAGTTCGATTGGGAGCACGACCCGCAGCTTAGGGGGCTTGCCGCCAAGTCCGCGGGGCCGGTCAAGGTCACGGAGTTCCATGTGGCCCAGGTCAAGGAGATCCTGGCGGACGCTGGTTTCGATCCGACACTCTTCGGGGAGAATCAACTCCAGGTCCTACGGCTCGCGCAGAATTTGTCGCTGTTCTTGGACACCGGTTTCTCTGCCTCCTGCGCTCCGGCGTTCCGCACGGCCAAGCACCTGTTCGACCGATACTGGTCCTACAAGCAGCGAGTGGTTGACAGGAGAGCGGGGAATCTAGCGGGCCGCTGGACCGAGATCGTGCGGAGGGTCTGCGACGAGATGACGTCGTCTCAGCGTCTCGCGGTTCCGAAGGAGAGGCTCGACGAAGTGCCAGAGGACTATCTGCAACAGATGGCGTCGGAGGGCGTGCTGACGTTCGACGGCCACTGCTACGGCTTCGGGCACGAGAGCTTCTTCGACTATTGCTCCGCGCGTCTGTTTTGCGGCCGGTCGGAGCGACTTGTGTCGTTGTTGACGGGTGCAGAGCAGCATCTTTTCCGACGTTCCCAGGTGCGCCAGGTTCTGGTCTACCTTCGCGACGAGGACTTCCCCAGGTACGTGGAAGAGGTTGGTGAGCTCCTCTCGGATGAGGGGATTCGCGTCCACATCAAGCATCTTGTGTTCGCGCTCTTGGCTGGTGTCGAGGAGCCGAGGGCTGAGGAGTGGGCGATCTGGGAGACGTGGATCGGACCAGAACTGAAGGCGATCGAGGCCGATGCACAAGGTCAGAACGCGTTGTCGGCCCTCGCGTGGCGGTCGTTCTTCGTTGCAGGCTCGTGGTTCCGCATCGCCGATGACCGCGGGAAGGTCGAGGAGTGGCTTGGCGGCCGTGGAGACCAGCTCGGCGACTTGGCGGTGAGATACCTCTTGGCGCATCATCGCCACTCGCCTGATCGAGTCTCGGCTCACCTCAATCCGTATGTCGACTCCGGCGGTCGGTGGCCCCAACGCTTTCTGTACTTCATGGGGCGCGTCCAGCACGGCGCCAGCAGATCACTCTTCGAGCTGTTTCTCCGTTTGGTGGACAACGGTGTACTGGACGATGGCCGGGCGATGTTCGCCTCCAACGAGACGTTCTGGGACATGCTCCGGGATCTGAAGGAGGATCGGCCGGAGTGGATTGCTGAGGCGCTCGCCCACCGGCTCCGACGCCGGCTACGACTCCGCCTTGAGGACGATTCGGACGCCTATCCAGGACGGCTCCTGGGCAACCACGGCTCGGGCTCCCGCGTGTTTGTGAAGTCGGCTGCGAACGCTCCCGCTGCGTATGTGAAGCACGTCCTGCCGGCGGTGCTTGAGGTCGTCGATTCGACGGTTACGGGGGAGAAACCGCCGAGGCGGGATACGGTTTGGTTTCTCCTTCACGAGTTCAGCCATCTCAGTGCCGACGAGACATGTCTGAAGTGCCTCGGCCAAGCGCTGGCGACGGTGGCTCAGGTCGATAGAAGATCGGCAAGAGAGCTGATTGCCGACTTGCGAGGGCGAGATAGCCACACGGCGAACTACCTGCTATTGGCGCTCTATCGGGGGGAGCCAACCCGGTATGCCGACGAGGCAATGTCACTGCTGTGTGAGGAACCCTGGCGACTTGAATGCGGCGCAGGCGGTAACGGATGGTGGTACGCGATGGAGACGATCCGGGCGACCTTTCCTCACTGTTCTGCGCCCACACGTGCGAGGCTCGAGGCACTGATTGTCGGACATGCCGACTGGTTTGAGCGGACCAAGGAAGGCCGACAATCGGAGGGTCGTGCTCGGTTCGCCCTCCTTTCGGCAATCCCTGCGGATCTCCGCGGCAGGCAAGCGCATAAGCACTTTCAGGAGTTGGAGCGGAAGTTCGGGGAACCTCCGGGGAAACCACGCGGGCCGGAGGGCGGTCTCGTTGGGCCTCCGATACCTGCCGAGTCCACCGTCAAGATGACGGATCAGCAGTGGCTTCGGGCCATCGCGAAGCACTCCGCCGAGTGGTCGCCTCGCCGTTATTCACGGAACATACAGAAGGGCGGTGCGCGGGAATTGGCGGGAACTCTGGTCGAACGCACCCAGGAGGAACCAGAGCGGTTCGCTCGTCTGTGCCTGCGTTTCCCGGCCGATGCGAACCCCGCCTATCTCGACGGCGTCTTGTCTGGCCTGAAGGAGGCTTCGATAGCGAATGAGTTGAAGCTCCAGGTCTGCCGCAAGGCGTTCGGTGAGGCTTTCGATTACTGCGGTCAGTCGGTAGCGGACGTCCTCGGTGGCCTTGAGTCTCCAGTCCCGGCGGAGGCCATGGGGATGCTTGACCGGCTTGCGACTGAGCACAGTGATCCCAGTTCGGAGGCGTGGCAGAAGAAGACGGCGGACGGTCGTCGAGTCTTCAACGGCGACATCTACTGGAGCGGTATCAACTCGACACGTGGACAGACAGCCCTTGCGGTCGCCAAGCTCATCTCTGCGGACGACTCGTGCCTGACGCCGTTCCGGCCGACCCTTGATCGGATGGTCGAGGACGAAAGCCCGGCCGTCGTTTCTTGCGTCATTGGCACGCTCTTGGCCGTTGCCTATCACGAGCCCAAACTCGCGCTGCGGCTCCTCGGAAGAACGAACCTGTCCGAGGTCCGGCTGCTCGCTACTCGGCACGCTCGACATCTTCTTCACGGCACCCTGCATCGGAACTTCGACCAGGTCCGCCCGTTTCTCAAGCGCATGATTCAGTCGTCGGAACCGGAGGTCTGCCAAGCAGGCGCTCGCTTGCTCAGCGTCGCGGCGCTGAGCCACGAAGGAGCGGCGGAGCTTGTAGCGCGGTGTCTCGGGGGCAGCGCCGCCCACCGGCTCGGTGTGTGCGAGGTGGCCGCTGCCAACGTGGCCGACTCGGAGTGTGGGGCGTGGTGCGAGCGAACCCTCTCGGAACTGTTCGATGACGCCGATGCCAATGTCCGAAAAGAGGCTGCGACCTGCTTCCGGCATGTCGAGAACGAACCGCTCGAAGAGTACGCGGACCTGGTCCAGGCGTTCTGTAGCAGCAGGGCCTATCGCGACGACCCGTTCTGGCTGCTCGACGTCTTGGAGACGGTGCGAGGTCGACTGCCGGGCGTAACGATCATGGCCTGCGAACGGTTCTTCGACCGATTCGACGGGCTTGAGCAAGGCCGGACTCGTGGGCTCCGTACGATTGTCAAGCTGATCTTCCGGGCGTACCAGCAGTACGAGCAAGAGAGTTGGGGTCAGCGGTCACTGGATCTCATCGACAGACTCTGTCTTGAAGGCATCTACGAGGTCGGAAAGGAACTCGATCACTTTGATCGGTAGGTAGGGAGGATGCGGCATCTTGGCCGTTCTGTCGGCCGATGGCCGTTGTAAGGCGGAACGGATGGCGACGTGAGGCAGTGTGCGCCGGGGCAGGTCTTGACTGCTTGCCGGCCCGGGCAGAGGAAGCGCCTCAGGGGAGCGCAACGGCCGTGTGGCGCACGTCAAGCTTCCCGGTGACCGCGTCGGCAGTCACTCGTGCGCGGAACTCGCTGAGAAGGGCGATGTGGCGGTGCGTGCGGTCGATTGCGGCTGCGTGTCGGTCCGTGACTTTCCGGCAGAACTGCGCGATGGCGACCTGCTCGGGCGGCGGTGGCAGGCAGACGCGCAACCGCGAGACGATTTCGGCATTCAGGTTGGACATCGTAGAGCCGACCGATGCGAGTTCGAGTGCATCGCGGGTGCGTGACGAGTTCAGAACGAGAAGGAGGTAGTCGGGCGAACAGACCGTCTTTCTTGCCCGGAGTCGCAGGCTGCCAGTACCGCAGATCCAGCCTGCTTGGGCGGAACGCACCAGGGCGGAGCGACCGACTTCGCCGCGCCGGGCGATGACGACGTCGCCAGTAGCGAGTCGGTGCCTTGAGAGTTCCGCCGCCTTCCGTCCGGTGACGGCTATGGAGCGATCTGGCGCTATCCTGCCTTCGCTCAGGTGCGACGGATTGATGACGGGAACGCCGCCGTCGATGTACTCGTCGGCATGGAGTTGACTACCGAACGGCCCGGTCTGAATCGAGTTCGACGCTGTGCCAAGTGCAAGTTCAGGCCAGTGCGCCGGCACTTCCGTCAGCCATTCGACCTCCGATTCCTTGTATTCGAGATAGGGCTGGCCGGTCCGGACGTCGATCTGGCCGGTGACGGCCTGATGCACGATGGCCTGTTGCTGCTCCTCCAGCAGCCCGATCAGCTTCTCCTTCTTCCGAATGGCCCGACGGATGTGCCGGTCGATGTAGTCGAGAAAGCGGGCGATGGCGGTCTGTTCGGCTAGCGGAGGCAGCGTTAGCGGCAGGTCTCGCCAGCGTTCGGTTGGAAGCCTGCGCGTGCCATGCCCTGCTTCGTCGATCAGAGGAAACAGGCCGTCGCGAGCGCAAGCGAGGAACGACGCCAGATAGGCCGCGTTGAGCGCGGGACAGGGGCGTAGGGCTTTCATGTCCTGGTTGATCGTTACCGGCGAGGTCGTTCTGGCGATGGGCACTCTGCGGGCAAGGATCATTCCGCGGACGACCATGAGCACGGCGGGAGGCTGAACCAACCGAAGTGCGGTTTCGGCGAGTGCGGCGTCTGTGACCCGCACACGCGAATCGCCGATCACCATGGTCTTCATGTCCTTCGGCGTGACCCATGGAATGTCGCCGTTCCAGAAGCGACCGTCTTCCATGCTGGGCGTCATTCCTCCCGAGATCGAGGCGCATTGCCGGAGCTTCCTCATCTTCCAATGCGCCGGTACCTCGCCCAGCCACTCCACGCCGGAGTCCTCGTACTCGCTGTAGGCCTCCAGCGCGTGCGTCATTCCTCGGACTGCTCGGCAGGTACCTTGGGTTCAATGGCTGGCTCGCTCTCGCCATGCCACCTTGTGCGTTCCATGAATCGGCGGAGGATGGGGTCCGTTGGGCGATAGTCCCGTATCCAGGCGTTGATCTCGCCGTTGGTCATGTCTTCGAACTTCCTGCTGAGGCGTTTCCGTTGCTCCCGCTCGTAGGCGACGCAGTCGAAGTCGTTCTCCTCTCTCTTGGCCGTCACTCCACCGGGGCCTTTCTGACGCCCGAGTCCGCTACGAGGCGAAGCGGAAGGAGCTTGGCTCTCGGCGACCGCTCCCAGATACGACGGAGGATGGGGTCCGTGATCTCCCGGTTGTTCCTCCACTCCACCTGCTCCTCGGGAGTCATGGCTTCTAACTTCCGACTGATGCGGTCCCTCTGCTCGCGCACGAAGCCGACGCAGTCGAAGCTCTTGTCGTTCGGGTCGCGGAAGTTCTCGCCCAGGATGGCCGGAGGCTCGTACATCTTGATCCGGGGATGACCGAGTTCCCGGTTGACGGCGTCGAACTTGGGCCCGCGGCGGAAGTTCAGCAGGTGCTTGTAGTTCCAGCTCGCAAGCATGTCGACGTTTGCGAGCGTGGCGAAGGCGACGTGCAGGGCGGCGGGTCGCGCGGCCGGGTCCAACGCGCCCGCCTCGATGTAGCGGTCGGCGAGTTCCTCGGCTGCTCCCGACGGCTCCAGGAGCTCCGAGTGCTCCCGCGGCACCGTACCTAGCAGCGCTCTCGCGGCCTCGGTCGCCGCGTCCAACTCGCCCACGACCGCGGCCGACAGGACGAGGGTCATGTCGGCGGCACGGAACCCCTCGAACAGAGCCCGGGACGACTCCCTGATCCAGTACTTCTCGTCCTCGCAGGCGGAGAACACGGAGGAGTCGACGTACACGCGGGGCGTTTCCGGCCAGGACGGAACCGGGTACGTCGTCTCAGCGGTCATCGTCCACCTCTTTCGACGGACCGGGCGCCATGCCGCCCATGATCTGGGCCAGCAGGCCGTCGGTCATCGTCTCCAGCGTCAGGCTGTCAGCCTGGAACTCCGCCAGCGGCCGCATGGGCTCGGGCCTGTAACAGTAGCGGTCGAAGCCGATCTCGTAGCGGGTCTTCATGGTGACTGGAGTTGTACCACGCATCGGCGGCTCAGGGCACCGCCTCGCGGCGCGGCAACGCCTTGATGCCGCCGTTCTTCGATCCCTGTCGCGGAGGTTCGCCGCGGTCTTGTTCGGCCGCGCCAGCAGGCGGCCCAGCGGTTCAGGCCGGGAGATCGTGATCCTCGGAGGGCGTGTCCTGCACGCTGGCATTGCGATCCCGCAGGCGCTCGACAAGACGCCGCAGCTTCGGGTCTGTCGGTAGGTAGTTGCGCATCCAGGCGCCTATCTCGTCGCTGCTCATGCCTTCGAGCTCCTTGCCGGCCGCGGCGATCACGGCCGCCGCAGCCAGCCTCAAAGCCTCGAACCGGCTCAAACCGTCTAGACACGCGCAACGGTCGCGGGCCTCGCCTTGCCGGCGACCGCCCGGCCAAGCACTGCGGCGAGGGACCGTGATCGCTCAGACAGTGGTTAGCGGAGATGCTCGCGCAGAGAAGCGCCGGGCTTCGGCCAGTCGTACCACGATTCCCAGAACACGCCCTTTGTCCCGCTTTCGCGTCGCGTACACCCAAAGTGCAGGCGGGTCCCCTCAAGGTATCCGCTGACGCGGTGCGGCTTGTCAGTAACGACGTCCAAGCCGAACCCCGTCGCGCTCTCTATCCCCGCGAGACAGCTTGCGAGCGTCGCCCGCTCGGCACCCATTGTGATCGTTGACGACTCGCCGCCGCACGCGACGACCACAGCGAAGCCGACGCTCACGACCGCTACTAGCGCCAAGCGGCGCACGTTCCCTAGCGCTTTCTCCATGAAAGCCAAAGCGTATCACGCGGACCGCGACCGCGGCCGGGAGCTTCTTCCGCTGCTCGCGCTGGAAGGCGGCCTGCAAGGCGATGGGTCCCGTCGCCGCATCCACCGCGCTCCCTTCGACGTAGCGGTCGGCGAGTTCCTCGGCTGCTCGCGACGGTTCCAGCAACTCCGAGTGCTCCCGCGGCACTTTGTTTGGCAGGGCTCTCGCGGCCTCGGTCGCCGAGTCCAACTCGCCCGCGACCGCGGCCGACAGGACGAGGGTCACGTCGCCGGCACGGAAACCCCTCGAACAGAGCCCGGGACGACTCGCTGGTCCAGTACTTCTCGTCCTCGCAGGCGGAGAACACGGAGGAGTCGACGTACACGCGGGGCGTCTCCGGCCAAGACGGAACCGGGTACGTCGTCTCAGCGGTCATCGTCCGCCTCCTTCGACGGACCGGGCGCCATGCCGCCCATGATCTCCGCAGGCCCTCGGGCTGCGGCTCCAGGCTGTCAGCCTGGATCGCCGCCAGTGGCCGCATGGGCTCGGTTCTCTAGTAGCGGTTGAAGCTGATTTCGTAGCCGGTCGTCACGATCCTGGAGTTGTACCACGCGTCGGCGGCTCAGGGCACCACCTCGCGGCGCGGCAGGCCTTGCTGCCGCCGTTCTTGGATCCGTGTCACGAAGACTCGCCTCGACTCTGTTCGGCCGCCAGCAGGCGGCCCAGCGGTTCAGGCCGGGAGATCGTGATCCTGGGAGGGCGTGTCCTGCACGCTGGCATCGCGATCCCGCAGGCGCTCGACCAGGCGCCGCAGCTTCGGGTCTGTCGGTAGGTAGTTCCGCGTCCAGGCACCGATCTCTTCGCTGGTCATGCCTTCGAACTCCTTGCCGAGCTTCTTCCGTTGCTCGCGCATGAAGCCGACGCAGTCGAAGCTCTTGTCATTCGGGTCGCGGAAGTTCTCGCCCAGGATGGCCGGAGGCTCGTACATCTTGATCCGGGGATGACCGAGTTCCCGGTTGACGGCGTTGAACCTGGGCCTGCGGTAGACGTTCAGGAGGTGCTTGTGGTTCCAACTCGCGAGTGTGTCGACGTTTGCGAGCGTGGCGAAGGCGACGTGCAGGGCGGCGGGTCGCGCGGCCGGGGCCACCGCGCCCGCTTCGATGTAGCGGTCGGCGAGTGCCTCGGCTGCTCGCGACGGTTCCAGAAACTCCGAGTGCTCCCGCGGCACCGTACCTGGCAGGGCTCTTGCGGCCTCGGTCGCCGAGTCCAACTCGCCCGCCACCGCGGCCGAGAGGACGAGGGTCATGTCGCCGGCACGGAACCGCTCGAACAGAGCGCGAGACGACTCCCTGATCCAGTACTTCTCGTCCTCGCAGGCGGAGAACACGGAGGTGTCGACGTAGATGCGGGGTGTTTCCGGCCAGGGCGGTACCGGGTACGTCGTCTCAGCGGTCATCGTCCACCTCCTTCGACGGACCGGGCACCATGCCGCCCATGATCTCGGCCAGCAGACCCTCGGTCTGCGTCTCCAGGGCCAGGATGTCGGCCTGGATCTCCGCCAGCGGCCGCATTGGCTCGGGCTTGTAGAAGTAGCGGTTGAAGCTGATCTCGTAGCTGGTCTTCACGGTTCTGGAGTTGTACCACGCATCCGGGGCCCAGGGCAGGACCTCGCGGCGCAGAAAGGCCTCGATGCCGCCGTCCTCCTGGAGCGGGATCTGCTCGGTGTCGCGGAGGCTCGTGTCCGGCTCGTACTCGACGACGGCGGTCCGGCCATCGACCTTCGCCTCGAACAGGCCGCGCAGCGGGTCGGCGGCGACGCCCCGCTTGTGGACCTTCCGGATCACCGGCGGCGCCTCTTCGCCCTCGCCGCGGACGCCAGTGGCCTTGAGTCCGCGGATCTCGGCGGCCTTGTAGGCGCGGCACCCGTCGATTCCCTCGATGCGGAGCGGCCGCTCGACGGTGACCTTCCAGTAGCCGAAGGCCTCGTTGTCGAAGACCTTGCTTTCCTCGGTCTCCTCGAAGGCGAGGAAGGCGTCGCAGATGCGGGCGATGTCCTCGTCGCCGAGTTCGCAGTTCTTCTTGCCGAGGTTCTTGCGCAGCGGCTGGAACCGCTTCGTGGCGTCGATGAGCTGCACCTTGCCCCGGCGGTGCTCCGGCTTGCGGTTCGTCAGCACCCAGACGTAGGTGGCGATGCCGGTGTTGTAGAACATGTTGAGCGGCAGGGCGACGATCGCCTCCAGCCAGTCGTTCTCGACGATCCAGCGGCGGATGTTGCTCTCGCCCTGGCCGGCGTCGCCGGTGAAGAGGGAACTGCCGTTGTGGACCTCGGCGATCCGGCTGCCGAGCGGCGTGTTCCGCTTCATCTTGGCGAGCTTGTTGGCCAGGAAGAGCATCTGCCCGTCGCTGCTGCGGGTGACGAGGGAGAACTCCGGGTCGCCGCCGTGCTCGATCAGGAACCGCGGGTCGCGCATGTCCTTCTTGCCGCCCATGCGCGCGAGGTCCGTCTTCCAGCTCTTGCCGTAGGGCGGGTTGGAGAGCATGAAGTCGAACTCGCGGGCCGGGAAGGCGTCGTTCGAGAGCGTGGAGTGCTCCGGCCCGCCGACGATGTTGTCGGCGGCCGCTCCCTCGCCCTTGAGGAGAAGGTCGGCCTTGCAGATGGCGTAGGTCTCGGCGTTGATCTCCTGGCCGAAGAGGTGCGTGGAGACCTCCTTGCCGCGCTCGGCGGCGAGCGACTGGAGCACGTCCTCGGCCACGGTGAGGATGCCGCCGGTGCCGCAGGCGCCGTCGTAGAGGGTGTAGGTGGCGGACCGGAGTCGGTCGGCCACGGGCAGGAAGACGAGGTTCGCCATCAGCTTGACCGCGTCGCGCGGCGTGAAGTGCTCGCCGGCCTCCTCGTTGTTCTCCTCGTTGAAGCGGCGGATCAGTTCCTCGAAGATCGAGCCCATGCCGTGGTTGTCGAGGCCGGGGTGCTTCACGCCGCCGTCGCCGTCCGTCACCGGCTCGGGGCCCAGGTTGATGTCGGGCGAAGTCAGCTTCTCGATCAGCGTGCCGAGCGCGTCGGCCCGCGAGAGCCGCGGGATCTGGTTGCGGAACTCGAAGTTCTCGAGGATGTCCTGGACGTTCGGAGAGAAGCCGTCGAGCCACGCCTCGAAGTCGGCCCGGAGCCGCTGCCGGCCGGCGCGGGCGCGCAGGTCGCGCAGCGTGTAGCTGGACGTGTTGTAGAAGTCCTGCTTCGCCGCGTCCCGCAGGGTGGCGTCCTGGTCGACGATCTCGAGTTCGTCGAGAGTTGCCTTCACCTGCAGGACGTGCTGCTTGCGCGGCTCCAGCACCGCGTCGAGCCGCCGCAACAGGGTCATCGGCAGGATGACGTCGCGGTACTTGCCGCGGACGTAGAGGTCGCGGAGGACGTCGTCGGCGATGCCCCAGATGTAGCCGGTGATCCAGCTCAGGGAGGCGTTGTCCACTTCAGTCGGCTCGCTCGGCGGGCGGAGGCGTCATCTGTCGCCGCGGACCCAGTCCAGCAGCGCCATGACTTCGCGTGCGGCAACCGGTGCTCCTTTGGCGGTCGCGTGTAGACGACGGCGGCGTTTGGCTTGCCGAGACGGACCTCGCCTGCCTGCGCCTGCCGGATCAACTCGGCGTCGGGGTCGGGCGGCTCGGCTGGCCAGTGCTCGGCTTCGTATGCCTCGACGAGGGCGACGAGGACTTCGAGTTCGTCTCCCTCGGGCGTGCCCGGCGCGGCGCCCATCAGACGGTCGACGGCCTTCAGTGCCTCCTCGTAGTCCCTCTCGTTCCTGATCGCCTTGATCTTCAAGTTGGCCTCCCGACTCGTCTGGCTGGACGGGATGCGTGGGGCGTGAGTCTACGGCGTCTACTCGTCGTCGCCGCGGGTCACCGCGTCGACCGTCGTTGCGGCGGACATGTGGCCGATGACGTTCGCGGCGGTGCGGAACACGTCCGGTATGCGATCGACGCCCAGCAGGATGCCGAGGCCCGCCAGCGGCACGCCCACGACGTCGAGCGCGGGCGCCATCGAGACGATGCTGGCGCTGGGCACCGGAGCGACGGTCATCGAGGCGAGGAAGAGCGCCAGCACGGCCGCGGCGATCAGCCCGGCGTCGAGCGGCACGCCGTACATGGCGGCGAGGAAGACCAGCGAGGCGCTCTGGAACAGGGCACTGCCGGGCCGGTTGATCGACGCCGCCAGCGGCAGGATCAGCGTGTAGTTCCGCTCGGAGAGGCCGAGCTTCTTCGCTTCCTGGAGCATCATCGGCAGGGTTCCGACGGATGTCGTCGTGGTGAAGCCGACGGTGTACGTGCCGACGGTTGCCCGGATGAAGCGGGCTGGCGGTACGCCGCCGACGAACCAGACCAGGGGCAGCAGGACGAGGCCCTTCAGGAGGAAGAGCCCGACGACGACGGCGACGATGAAGACGGCAAGGTTCTGCAGCATCGCCATGCCCGTCTGCGCGATGACCGGCGCCGCGAGACCGAAGACGCCCACGGGCGCAGTCCAGAGGATCCAGGTCATCAGCTTGATGAGCGCATCCCCGACCGTCTCCGCGAACGAGGTGAGCGTCTCCCTATTCTCGCGCGGCAGGGTTGTCGTCGCGGCGGCCAGGAGGACGACGAAGATGAGCAGGGAGAGCAGGTTGCCGTCGGCGGCGGCCTCAACCGGATTCCGCGGCACGAGGTTGACCAGGAAGTCGACGACGCTGGGCGCCGTCGTATCCAGGGTCTCCGACGACGTGGGCGGTGCCGTCGGAGCCGTAAAGGTAAGGGCGAAGCCCATCACGCCCATCCCGATCAGGATCGCCGGCAGCGTTGTTGCCCAGAAGAAGCCCACCGCCAGACCGCCGAGCCGGCCGAGCTTGCGCAGTTCGCCGATCCGGCTCACGCCAACGAAGACGACCGCCGCCACGAGCGGGATGACGACCATCCGGATCGCCCGCAGGAAGACCTGACCGAGGGGCTCGACCGCCTCGGCGGCCCGCAGCAGCGCCGGAGATCCCGTCGCGGACGCCACGATGCCGAGACCGAGCCCGAGCGCCAGCCCGATGAGAATGGCGCGTGTGTTCACGGAGATCCCCGGCGTCCTCTGGCTATCGCCAGGCCACGTCGACCGGCCAGGACGACGGGCCTACGCCCACAGGCCCCGGATCACCTCGCCCTTGACCAGCTCCCTCGGCTGGTCGAGGTGATTCAGGATCTCCATCGCCGGGTCGATGCCCAGCGTGTGGTACACCGTCGCCAGCAGGTCGTTCGGGTGGACGGGCTTCTCGCGCGGGGCCGAGCCGGTCTCGTCGGACTCGCCGTAGAGCTGGCCGCGGGAGACGCCGGCGCCGGCGACCATCGCGGTGTAGCAGTAGGGCCAGTGATCGCGGCCGTCGGGGGAGTTGCTGTTGCCGGAGGTGCTGACGCCGAGCCTCGGCGAACGCCCGAACTCGCCGACGGCGACGACGAGGGTCTCGTCGAGCAGGCCGCGGTCGTCCATGTCGGAGAGAAGGGCCGACAGCGCCCGGTCGAGGACGGGGCAGTGCAGGTTCTTGAGCGGCCCGAAGTTCGCGGCGTGCGTGTCCCAGGAGTCGACTTCGGGGTTGCCGTTGGCGACCGCCGGCCAGTTGAGCTGGACGAAGCGGGTGCCGGCCTCGATCAGCCGCCGGGCCATCAGCGCGCCCTGGCCGAAGGTGTTCTTGCCGTAGCGCTCGCGCATGTCGTCGCTCTCGTTCGAGAGGTCGAAGGCCTGCCGCGCCTTGCCGGAGAGGACGAGGTCGTAGGCCTTCTCGTAGTACTCGTCGAGCGCGGAGTCGGCGACGGCCTTCTCGAGCTCGGGCATCGAGGCGTTCAGCCCCTTGCGGAGCTCGAAGCGGCCGGCGAGGCGCTCCGGCGAGGTCTCTTCGCGCAGTTCCAGGTCGCTGAGCTCGATCGGCTGGTTCGGGTCCTGGTAGAGCCGGTACGGGTCGTAGGCCCTGCCCAGGAAGCCGGCGGCGCCGCCCTTGCCGATCACGTTCGACTCCTGGAGCGGCCGCGGCATCTCGACGAAGGGGAGCATCGCGTCGTCGAGGGGCTTGAGCTTCGAGACGTGCGAGCCGGCGGTGGGGAAGTCGGCCGGCGTCGGCGGTTCGAGCTGGCCCGAGGGCGAGACGCGGTCCGGCGGATAGCCGGTCAGCATCTGGTAGATCGCGGCGGTGTGGTTGAAGAGGCCCTTCGGCGTGTAGCTCATCGAGCGGATGAGGGTGCACCGGTGGACCTGTTCGGCCAGCAGCGGCATGGTCTCGGAGAGCCGGATGCCGTCGACGTTCGTGTCGATGGCGCCGAACTCGCCGCGGATGTTGGACGGCGCGTCGGGCTTCGGGTCCCAGATGTCGATGTGGCTCGGGCCGCCCTGGAGGAAGAGGAGGATGACGGACTTCGCGCTGCCGAAGCCCTTGCCGCCGGCGAGAGCGTCGGCTGCCGCGGTGGCGGCGTGGGCGTCGCGGAGCGCGAGCGCCTGGCTCAGCGAGATGCCGAAGATGCCGAGCGAGCCGACGCGGAGGAACTCGCGTCGGGTCGGGCCGTCGCAGGTGTGGCCGGATTGTCCTGGAATGACGAGCATGGTTGGGCTCCTTAGGCTGGCTGACTGGCTCGCCGCTTCGCGGCTTCGCGCTCGATGCGGGTCGGAAGACCCGCGCACCCGGTATTCGGCTTCGCGCTCGATGCGGGTCGGAAGACCCGCGCACCCGGTATTCGGCTTCGCGCTTGGTGCGGGTCGGAAGACCCGCGCACCCGGTATTCGGCTTCGCGCTTGGTGCGGGTCGGAAGACCCGCGCACCCAGCGGCCGGTGCACCGACAGTCGGGCGGGTTCTGGCTTGCCGTCTTGCCTCTGGTTTCTCCGGTGGAGTCTCCTACGAGTTGAACAGGAAGGCGTTCGAGTTGAGCAGCGCCCACATCAGGTCCTGGGCGCCGGCGGTGCGGCTATCCGCGGCCTCGAAGTGGCCTTCGGCGAGGGCGGCCTCGTCGTCGGTGGGGTAGCGGCCGAGGGCGGCGAGGTAGAGCTCGGCGATCAGTTCCTCGTTGTCGTGGCCCGACAGGACGAGGTTCGCCACCCGGCCCTCGGGGTCGGCGATCGCGTCGGCAATGACGGAACCGTTCAGCAGGCTCAGCGCTTGGGGCAGGCTCATTTCCGTCTTCCGCTCGCACTCGCAGGCGGTCTCGCGGTCGGGCTTGCCGAACAGGTCGAGGAAGCCCTCGATCCCCATGCTCGCGGTCATCACGTGCGGGTCGGGCAGGGCGGTGGCGTCGAAGTCGTCGGGCAGGGTGTCGATCTCGAACGGCGAACCCGTCGCGCGGGCGACGGCGTCGGCCAGTTGCTCGGCGCTCAGCCGGCGCGGTTCGTGGCGGGAGAAGTTGATCCGGTCGTCGCGGTTCCAGTCGTTCGCGAGGAAGGACGACTGGTAGGCCCGGGAGGTGGCGATCGTGCGCATCAGGTGGCGGAGGTCGAAGCCGTTCTCGATCAGGTCGGCGGTCAGCGCGTTCAGGAGCGCCGCGTTGACCGGCTGGTTCGAGGCGCGGATGTCGTCGACCGGGTCGATGATCCCGCGGCCCATGAAGTAGCTCCAGACGCGGTTCGCGATCGCCGGGGCGAAGTAGGGGTTGTTTGGCGAGGTCAGCCAGTCGGCCAGCGCGGCCCGGCGCCCGGAGCCGTTGCCCGGTTCCGGTGCGCCCTCGACCGGCACCAGATACCTGGGCGGCACGACGGCGTTCGTCTTCGGGTGCAACTGCTCCGCATCGCGGCGCTTGTCGAAGACGATCTCCTCGCCGGTGCGGAAGCCGGGCCGGACGCCGAGGCCGGCGAAGAAGGCGGTCATCTCGTAGTACTGGTTCTGGGTCCAGCGTTCGAACGGGTGGTCGTGGCACTGGGCGCAGACCATCCGCACGCCCATGAAGAGCTGCGTGGTGGTCTCCATCGCCTCCTTCGGATCGCGGGCGGCGCGGTAGTAGCTGGCGGCCGGCTCATCGAGCGTGCTGCCGGAGGCCGTGACCAGTTCGCGGACGAGCCGGTCGTACGGCCGGTTCTCCTCGATCGCCTGCCGAAGCCAGTCGCGGAAGGTGAGCATCCCCTTGTAGCTCATGAACTTCCGGTTGCTGCGCAGCAGGTCGCCCCACTTGAGCGTCCAGTGGTCGACGTAGGCGTCGCTGGCGATCAACTCGTCGACGAGGCGGCTCCGCTTTTGCTGCGTCGGCGCGTCGTCGGCGAGGAAGCTGCGCGCCCGCTCCGGGGTCGGAATCCGGCCCGTGAGGTCGAGCGAGGCGCGGCGCAGGAAGGCGGCGTCGTCCACCGGCGGCGAGGGCAGCACCTCGATCCGCCGGAGCTTCGCGTCGATCAGTTCGTCGATGTAGTTGACCTGGGGCAGGGCGGTCCACTCGAAGCCCTCGCGGCCGCTGAGCACGGTGGCGGGCGCCGCGGCGAACCGGCCCTCGTAGCGGACGAGCAGCGTGCTCTCGCCGCGCCGCAGTCCCTCGGCGACCGGGCCGGCCGGCGTGTCCTCGATCGCCATCGTCTCCGTGTTGCTGCTGGTGACGTGGGCCTCGCGGGTGGCGTCGCGGCTCTCGCCGTCGCCGTAGTGCGCGATGACGGTCGTCTGCTGGCGCATCCCCGGCCGGCGCATGAAGACCTCGGCCGGCCGGACCTCGAGGCGTTCGACCCGGTCGAGCTTCGGGTCGCCGTAGGGCACGCCCGCCTTGATCCAGTCGAGGATGAGGTTGTAGTAGCGGCCGCCGTGCTCCAGGCGCAGGCCGCCCTCGTGCGGGACCTGCATCGTCGGCTTGGCGAGCATCAGGGAGCGCTCGGGGTCGGCGCGGTTGAAGCGGCGGCCGGACATGTCGTAGAGGAGCGACTGGTAGTCGAACTCCGGGTCGTAACCGCGCAGCGAGAGCTTGAAGCCGTTCTTGCCCTTGGCTGCGCCGTGGCAGGTGCCGTTGGAGCAGCCGATCTTGTTCATGGCGGGAAGGACGTCGCGGATGAAGGTGACGCGTTCGGCGGCGTCGGTCGCGGCGTTCGTGGGGGCACCGGGGACGATGGCCGCGAGCGTGAGTGCGAGGATCACGACTGGGACCGCGCCCCAACGTCGGCGATCTGCTGGGTGCGCGGGTCCTCTGACCCGCTGCCGCCGAAGGCGGCTTTCAAAGTGGTCGCCGGCCTTTGGCCGGCGGCTGTTCCGTTCGGTCGCCGTCGCTTCGCGCCGCCGCCCCGAGCGGGTCGGAAGACCCGCGCACCCAGTGGGGAACTTCATCTGCCTTTGACCTCCATTCGCGCTGGCACCGGAACCGTAGTGTAGGCGGCGCGGACTTCCCGTTCGCCGGCCAGCCAGGACGACGACGCGATCAGGATGTCGTAGTCGCCCGGTTCCACGGCGTCCGTCGCTTCGCAGGCGAGACGGAACGTGCCGTCGTCGTCGGGCTCGATTTCGGTGCTGTCGCAGACGACGCCGGTGGGCAGGGCGTCGGCGCGAAGTTCCACCGGTTGCCGGAAGCTCTCTTCCCGATGCAGGACGCCCTCGACGGCGCCCTTCCGGCCGGACCGAACGCTCGCCTTGCCGACTTCGATGCGGTAGCCCGCGACGATCTCGAGCGTCACGCCGGGCGTGTAGAGCCGCTCGGGGCGGCCGCCCACGGTGACCTCGCCGGTGAGCGTCACGGTGTAGCGGTCGAGTTGGGTGCCGTCGCTGCTGCGGATCAGCTTGCTGCCCTCGGGCTTGTTGTAGTCGGTCTTCTCGGTCGTCTCGACGCGGAACTCGCCCACGCCCACGCCGATCAGGGCAGTGACGACCGTGGGCGGCTTCACCGGGACGTCCTCGCCCGGCGGCGCCTCGAACTTCCACCCGAAGTCGAACGGCATGCCCTTGACCAGCCGGACGGTCTCCGGCGGCGTGCCGATCAGGCGCGGCCCGGCACGCCCGGTGAGCAGCACCGGCAGGCGGGTCTCCAGCCAGGGGGCGTTGAACGACCGCTCGGCCTCCGTCGTGTAGCTGCGGCCGTCGCCGGCGCGCACGCTGGTCACGCTTCCCGGCACGGTCGCCCGGCGGCGGATCACGGTGCCGTCCTCAAGCACGCCTTCGCCCCAGATCTCCAGGTCGAAGCGCTGGCGCTGAGCGTCGCGGTCGGCAGTGACCAGAATCCGGCCCGAGCGCGCCAGCGTGCGCGTGTCGAGGTCGCGCACCTCGCTGGTGATCCAGCCGGCCCGAGCCTCGATGCCGGGGGGCGGTCCCTCGACGTAGAGGCGGATCGGACCGAGATAGCCGCGGCGCACCGCGCCGACCTCGATCGGCTTCGAGGCGCCGTTGTTCAGAGTGAGTTGCGCCGTGCTCAGGCGCAACGCGAAGTCGGGGCCGTTCGGGCTGGCCGTCAGCCGGTAGCCGAAGCGCGGCCCGCCGCGCCCGACGAGATCCTCGACCGTCACGTGCAGTTCGCCCACCCCTTCCGGCGCCTCGACGAGGACCCAGGGGTCGAAGGACGTGGCCGTCGGCGACAGCAGCCGGAACGTGTCGGGGTCCGGGATGTCGTCGCCGGAAGAGGCCAGATACTCGCCGTCCGGGGTCGTGACGGTCAGCACGCCGAACAGGTCGGACGCGCCGAGCGCCGTTCCCTCGACCTCGATCAGCAGCCGCCGGCCCGGCTCGGCGGCGAGCCGGTAGCGGTCCACTTCGCCGGCCTGGTCGATCCGCCCGTTGACGACGACCGGCGCGGTCAGGGCCCTGGCCGGGTCGGCGTCGCGTTCGCGGACTTCCGGGAGATCGCCGACCACGATGGGGAAGGGCAGGGCGGAACTCCTGGCGGCCGCGCCGGCCGCCGGCCCGACGACGTCGAAACGGGTCGCCGTGGACGCCGTGTGATGCACTTTCCGTGTCGCCGTGGATGCGGTGTGGCTCACCGTCCGGCCAGCCGTCGCGGTGGCGCCCGCGCTCGTCCCGCGGTCGCCCGTCACCCCTGCGGTGCCAGTAGAGAACTCCGCCGCCTGCGCCGCCCCTTCTCTGGGTGCGCGGACCTTCTGGTCCGCATCAGGCGCGATGCCGCGAAGCGGCGAGCCCGAATCTCCGGCCGCGACGGTGCCGCCCGACAGCTCGAACCGCGTCTCCTCGCCGCGGCGCACGCCGAGCGGGAAGATCGCGTCGGCGTAGTCGTAGTCCGCGGCCGCGATCAGCTTGAGACGGTAGAAGTTCCGCCGCTGGTCGCTGAACCGGGCGTCGTGGGCCTCGACGACGTACTCGCCGGCCTTGGCCGGTTTCCAGTCGAGGCGGGCATCGACGTCGATGCCGCGCCCCTCCTGGTTGAAGGCGAGCTCCCGGCCGTCGCCGTCGAGCAGCCGGAGCGCCGGATCGATCGCCGAGCCGACGCGCCGGGCCTCGACCTCCAGGACGATCCGCTCGCCCGCACGCGCCTGGAACCGGTATCGGTCGCGCTCGGCGCCGTCCAGCGTGCCATTGACCACGACCGGCAGCGCATCGATTCGCGGCGCGCCAAGGGCGCCGCCCGCGGCCCGCTCGAACGCTGCGCGGGCGTTAGCGCCCGTGGCTGGCTCGAACGCGGCGCGAGCGTTATCGCCGGCGGCTGGCTCGAACGCGGCGCGAGCGCTATCGCCCGCGGCTGGCCGGGACGTGCCGGCGCCGCCGGCACGCAGGTCGCGCTCGGCGACCTCGGGCACCGTGTCCACCCGGAACAGCAGCGCGTTCGACAGGCCGTCGCCGCTCGTGGCGCGCAGCGGGTAGAGGCCCGGCGCCGCGTCCGCGTCGATCTCCACCAGGAAGACGGCCGCCTGGAGGTTGCGGTCGTTCGGCCGCCGCTGCTTCTGCAGCCGGTCCTCGTCGGCGGCCTCGCCGAGCCGGGCGAAGGAGCCCGGCAGCGTGCTCTCGATCTCCAGATCGCCCGCGACGCCGTAGCCCTCGACGACGAGCCGCAAGGCCCGCCCCTGCTGGCCGCCGTGCGGATGCATGTCGACGAGATTCGGCGGCGGCGCCGCGGCAGCGGCCGTGGCGGCGGCCAGGATGCCGACGAGCGCGCTGGGTGCGCGGGTCTTCCGACCCGCTGCCGCCGAAGGCGGCCAGGCAAACGTGCCGGCTGGAGGCCGCCGCCGCCGTGGCCGGCGCTCCGTTTGGCGCGATCGCCGGCCTGTGGCCGGCGGCCCTGTCGTTCGGGCTGCGTCGCTCCGCTGCTCCGCCCGCGGGCGGGTCGGAAGACCCGCGCACCCAGCGGACGGCCGGATCCATGCGAGCCCATTGCCGTTCACGGCGCGCCTCCGGCGGTCGTCGCTCCCTCGGCTGATCCCTCAAGTGGCACCGGCACGAACTCGTGCAGCAGTTCGCCGTCGGCGGCGCGGTAGAGCCTCAAACGACCGTCGAAGCCGGCGGTCGCCAGTTCGGCGCCGGTCGGGTCGAAGGCCATCGTGTAGATGCCGGCGTTGTGGCCGGAGGCGGTCGCGGTCCGCTCGCCGGTTTCCAGGTCGTAGATCGGCACCGCCTGCGCGGCGCCGCCGACCGCGAGCCGCTCGCCGCGCGGGTCCACCGCGAGCGCGAAGATCTCCCCGTCCTGGCGTTCGAACTCCCGGACCAGGGTCGAGTCGTCGGCGATCAGCATCTTCCGGGCGCGGTCCATCCGGTAGTAGTACGGCACGCGGTCCTCGCCGCCGATGACGACCGCCTCGATCCGCGGGTTCCGAACGACCGCCGCCAGTTCGCCGCGCAGCAGGTTGATGTTCTCGATGAAGGCGCCGCTCGACGCGTCGATCAGCTTGGCCGCCCGGTCCCGGCCGACGGACACGATCCGCCGTCCGTCGCCGCCGAAGACGACCCCGAGCACCCAGTTCTCGTGGTGGTTCATCCGCAGCAACTCGCGGCCGCTGGTCGCCTGGTGGATGCGCACCGTGTGGTCGGCGCAGCCGATCGCGAGCCGGCGCTCGTCCGGCGACACGGCGAGCCCGAACAGCGTGTCGTGGCAGAGCATGTTCGAGACGCGGAGCTTCCGGTCCTCGACATCCCAGATCTGGATCTCGCCGAACCGGGCGGGCGTCCCGCCGGTGGCGATCAGCCGCCCGCTCCTGAGGAAAGCCAGTCCCTGGATCCGTTCCGAGACGCTGCCGAAGCGGGCCTCCAGGCTGTCGCCGCCGCCGATCTTCGAGCGGCGATGGAGCAGCACCTCCCGGTTTCCCGACGCGGCCAGCCACTCGCCGTCGGCCGAGTAGGCCACCGCCGTGATCACCGGCGGCTGGCGGTAGACGATCGGCCCCGTCGCCGCGCCGAGCCGCGTTTCCTCGGGCGTGTCGTCCGCTGCTCCGGCCGCGATCCAGTCGCCGATGGCCGCGATCTCGGCCTCGGCGAGCGGTTCCGCCCGCATCGGCATCGCGGGCTCGATCTCTCCCCGGAGCATCCGGAGCATCCTGCTCTCGTCCGGCTTGCCGGCCACGAAGGCGGGGCCGCTCATGCCGCCGGCGGCGAGTCCTTCGAAGCTGGTCAGGTTGAGCTCGCCGCCGAGCTGCGCCGGCTGGTGGCAGCCCTGGCACCGTTGCTGGATGACGGGCCAGACGTCTCGGTAGTAGCTGGGAGCTTCGTCGTCGGTCTGAGCGGCGGCTGGAATCGCCGCGGCCAACAGTGCGGCCGCCAAGCCGAGACGGACGCGTGCCGCTCGAGCGGTCGTCGGCACCGGCTCGCCGCTTCTCGGCATCGCGCTCGATGCGGGTCGGAAGACCCGCGCACCCAGTATGCGGCCCCGACTCAGGCGGGTACCCACCACCGCCCTACGCCAGGATCTCGTCGACCACATTGCCGTGCACGTCGGTGAGGCGAAAGTCGCGGCCGCCGTAGCGGTAGGTGAGGTTCTCGTGGTCGAGGCCGAGGAGGTGGAGGACGGTGGCCCAGAGATCGTAGATGGTGACTTCGTCCTCGACGACGTGGTAGCCGAAGTCGTCGGTGGCGCCGTGGATCGTACCGCCCTTGATGCCGCCGCCGGCGAGCCAGATGGAGAAGCCGAACGGGTTGTGATCGCGGCCGTCGGCGCCCTGGTGGAACGGCGTGCGCCCGAACTCGCCGGCCCAGATGACCAGCGTCTCGTCGAGCAGGCCGCGGGCCTTCAGGTCCTTGAGCAGGCCGGCGATCGGCTGGTCGACCTGGAGCGCCATGTTCCGGTGGCCGACCTCGAGGCCGGTGTGCTGGTCCCACGGGTTCGCCGCCTGACCCGCGTCGGTCGGCTCCGGCAGGCAGCTCAGCTCGACGAAGCGCACGCCGCGCTCGACCAGCCGCCGCGCCAGCAGGCACTGCCGGCCGTAGTCCGCCGTCGTCCGGTTCGGGTGGTCCAGCGCGTAGAGTTCGCGCGTTGCCCGGGTCTCGCCGCCGATGTCGCAGAGTTCGGGAACCTCCGCCTGCATCCGGAACGCGGTTTCGTAGTTGCGCACCGCCGCCTCGACGTCGGCGTGGCCGCCGAGCCGCTCGAGGAAGGCCCGATCCATCTCCGCCACGAAGTCGAGCCGCTCACGCTGCGCCGTCTCTGCCTCCAGGGCCTGGATGTTGCGAACCGCGTCCTCCGCGTCGCCGCGCAGGATGGATCCCTGGAACTCGGCCGGCAGGTAGCCGTTGCTGTAGATGCCGACGCCGCCGTGGGGAATGCCTGCCTGGCCGCTCTGCAGGACGACGAAACCGGGCAGGTTCTCGTTCTCCGTGCCGAGCCCGTAGTTCACCCAGGCGCCGGCCGAGGGATGGCCGACCAGCGGAAAGCCGGTGTGGAAGAAGTAGTTGCCCTGGGCGTGCTCGTTCACCGTGCTGGTCATCGAGCGGATGACGGCCAGGTCGTCGACGCACTCGCCGACGTGGGGGAACATGCTGCTGACCGGGATGCCGCTCTCGCCGTATTCCTTGAAGGGGAACGGCGACGCGAAGATGTTGCCGTTCTCGTTGAACTGGGTGCGCTCGATCTTCGTCGGCATCGGCTTGCCGTGATCGCGGTCGAGCAGGGGCTTCGGGTCGAACGAGTCGACCTGCGAGACGCCGCCCGACATGTAGCAGAAGATGACGTGCTTCGCGCGGGCTCGCGGCGCGCCGCGGGCTGGGCCGGGAAGGAGCGCCGAGCCGAGCATGCCGTTCAGCGCGATGGCGCCGAAGCCGGTCGAGACCTGCGCCAGCATCCGCCGACGGCTCATCAGGGAACAGCCGGTTTCGGGACCGTCGGCGCATCCGGCGGGAGGGGTGTTGCGGTCGCTCATCGCAGGTACATGAACTCCTTCAGGTTGAACATGGCGTGCGCCAGTTGGCGCCAGGCGTCGCCGCCCGCGGCGCTTTGTTCCAGCCGGTCCGCCTCGGCTTCGAGTCGCGCGATGCGTGACCACGTGCTCCGGTAGATGCGTGCCTGCTCCGATTCCGGCGGCGCCTCGACGTTGCCGAGTGCCGAGGCCGCGACGTCGTCGGGGCCCAGGGCGCGGTCGTAGAGGCGGGCCTGGAGGACGCGCACGGGCACACTCGCGACGCTCTCGAACACGAGTCGCCCCTCCGCGAGCTTCAAGGGAAGCTCCCGCCGGACGCTCTCCGGGTCGGCCTCGGCGCCGTCGCGCCAGGCGATCCAGGTGCCCTTGAGGTCCCGCGCCAGCACCAGGTGGGCCGGCGCGCCCTCCGCTTCGCCGGCGACCCAAGCCTCAAGCGTGTACTCGTCGAACGTCCGCCGGATCGGCTTCGTGGCCACGGCGTCCGACGGTCCGAGCCGCAGCGCGCCGTCGTCCACGCGGACTTGCCGGCCCAGCTTGAGCGGGCGCTGGCCGACGGCGTCGTAGACGCGGCCGTCCTTGGGCGGGTCGTCGAATTCCCAGGCCGCGATCGCCCGGGGCGCCGACGCCCGGTGGTAGAACCGCAGGACGCCGCGCGTCTTGTCCTCGGTGAAGGCGCGCAGTTCTGCGCTCTCCTCGAGGCGGTCGGCGGCGGCCGCGCTCCAGACCTCCGCGTCTTCCGCCGGGGGCTCGCGGTCGCTGGCGCTCTGGAGGAACCGCTCGGACGCGTCGAGCTCCGCCTCGCTGGGCGGCCGGCCGAGGGCCAGACGGAACATCGCGACGATCCGCTCGCGGTCGTTGCCCAGACCGGGATCCCGCGCGATCCGGTCGCCGAAGCGGGCGGCCAGGTCCATGACCTGGGTGTCGTTCATCATCAACAGCGACTGGGCGGGCACGTTCGTCCGGTCGCGCTGGCCCTTCGTCGTCACCGGGGTGGGCAGGTCGAGCGTGTGGAGCAGCGGGTCTGGCTGGTTGCGGATGACGCTCACGTAGACGCTGCGCCGATTCGACCAGCCGGGTTCCGGCGGGGTTTCGCTGGCGGTGACCGGTTCGAGTTGACCGGCGGCAATCAGCATCGAGTCGCGCACCGCCTCGGCCTCCAGGCGCCGCAGATGGGCATGGGAGAGGAGGTCGTTTCGCGGATCCCGTTCCCGCGCGGCCGGCGGCGTCGTCGACTCGAGCTGGAAGGCCCGAGTCGAGGCCAGGCGCCGCACGAACCTCTTGAGCGACCAGCCGTCGTCCCGCAGCGTCGTCGCCAGGTGGTCGAGCAGGGCGGGGTTCGACGGGAGTTCGCCCAGCTTCCCGAAGTTGTCCGGGGTGGCGACGATGCCGCGGCCGAACGCGTGCCCCCAGAGGCGGTTCGCGATGACGCGGGCCGTCAGCGGGTTGCCGGGGTCGAGGACGCTCTCGGCCAGGGCCAGCCGCGGGTGGACCGAGTCGGCGTAAGGCTCGGGATCGATCGCCTCGAGGAACCGCTGCGGCACGGGTTCGGCGAGCCGCCGGTGGTTGCCCCGCTCCATCAGCGGCTGGTCGAAGCGCGGGCCGGCGAGCACCGCGGGCGAGCGGGTCGGCACGGGAATCGCGTCCTCCAGCCGACGGATCGACTCGACGATCGGACCGGCTTCCGGCACCTCGTCCGTGTCGTTCGGCAGCAGGCCGCGGCGGACGAAGCTCGCCAGGAAGCGGGCCTGGGCGTCCGTCATCGAACCGTCGCGCCAGGCCTCGGCGGCGCCCCGAACCGCTTCGCCGTAGCGGGCCGCCAGTTCGGCGCGGTCTCCGGGCTCGCCTTCCCGCTCGAACAGGGGCGCCGTGAACTCGGCCGGTTCGTTCCGCGGCGGTTCGCGGTCTCCGTCGAGCACGATCGCCTCGGCGATGCCGAACCAGGAGCGGTCCGACCGCGCGCCGGAACTCTCCCCGGTCATCGGGTGGTCGGCGGCCGTCACCAGCTCGATGTAGGCGTGGTCGCCGTCCCAGTAGTCGAGGTCCCAGTGCTGCCAGCGCCATTCGCCGTCCGAGAGCGTCTCGATGGGATAGACCTCGCCGCGCTGCGGGTAGTTCTGGACCACGTAGCGCGCGACGGCGCCGCCGCTGCCGGCGATGCGGACCGCCAGTTTCTGCCCGGCTTCGATGAAGAAGCGCGGCGACGAGAAGGTCCCGTTGTGACGGTTCGTCAGCGCATGGGTGTAGACGCCGGCGGGCAGGATGTCGGCGACGATCCTCCTGCCGCCGCGGGCGACCTCGTAGCTGCCGGCGGGTTGCGGCGCCGCATCGGCCAGGCCGTTGCCGTGCCGGAACCACTCGGCGGCGTCCTCGGCTCGGGCCAGGTCCCAGCGGCGGGCCGCGGGCGCGTGCCGCCGGTCCTCGAGCGCCTGCCGGCTCTTCTCGTAGCCTTCCCGGAGCCCCCGCCACCGCTTCGCGAAGGCGCCGTCGCCGCGGACATGGCGGGTGAGCGCCCAGGCGTAAAGCGGGTCGTAAGGCGACTGACCTCCCGCGAGCGCCGCGTTCCAGGGGCCGTCGCCGTCGGGCCGCGCCGGCGAACGAGCGGCGCCGGTGCGGGGCCCCGGCCGAAGGCGTTGCAGCCTGTCCGGGATCCCGGCGGCGGCTTCGATCCAGGCGTCGGCCAGCACCTGCCTCAACTCGTTCTTGAGCTCGGCCAGTTCGTCCCGGTGGGCGTTGCGGCGGCTCTCGTCGTCGATCGTGCGGACCCCCGGCCGGCCGTTCACCATCGTGCCGTAGAAGGCGTAGAAGTCGGTCTGGCTGATCGCGTCGAACTTGTGGTCGTGGCAGCGGGCGCAGGCGACGGTCATTCCCAGGAACGCCTTGGAGACGACGTCGATCTGGTTCTCGGTGAAGCGGACCTGCTCGTCGAGCGCGTCGGTGGGGCCGAAGCCGTGCAGCACGAAGCGGTACTGCGCGATGCCGATGGCCGATTCGTCGATCCCGAGTTCCGGGTTCATCCGCGGCTCGTCCAGCAGGTCGCCGGCCAGGTGCTCCAGGATCAACCGGTCGACCGGAACGTCGGCGTTGATTGCCCGGATCAGGTAGTCGCGGTAGCGCCAGGCGTAGGGAACCGGCGGGTCGCCCTCGCTGCCGTGGGTCTCGGCGTAGCGGACCCAGTCCATCCAGTGGCGCGCCCAGCGTTCGCCGAAGGCGGGCTCGGCGAGCAGCCGGTCGATCTCCTCCGCGACCGCGGCGTCGCGGTCGCTTGCGGCGCGGCGCTCGAAGTCGTCGACCTGGGCCGGCGTCGGCGGCAGGCCGGTCAGCACGTAGGAGAGCCGGCGCATCAGCACGCGCGGCTCGGCCAGCGGCGCCGGATCGAGCCCGGCGTCGGCCATGCCGCGGGCGAGGAAGCGGTCGATCGCATTGCGCGACCAGGCCGCGTCGGCGACCTCTGGCGGCGCCGGATCGGCGATCGGCTGCAGGCTCCACCAGCTCTTCCGCTGCTCCAGCGTCGCCTCCCAGGACGTTGCCTGCCTGAGCGCGTCGGCGCCGGGCGGCTCGTCCCGCGGGTCGGGCGCCCCGATCTCGATCCACCGTTCGAAGTCGGCGACGACCTCGTCGGGCAGCTTCGCGCCGCCCAGCGGCATGCGGAAGTCGAGGCTCGGGTGGCGCATCGCCCGCAGGAGCAGGCTGGAGCGCGGCTTGCCCGGTTCGATCGCCGGGCCGCGCATGCCGCCCTCGAGCAGGCCGTCGCGATGGTCGAGGCGCAGTCCGCTCTCCGCGGTCTCGGCGCTGTTGTGGCAGCCGTAGCAGTGCTCGATCAGAACCGGCCGGATCCTGCTCTCGAAGAACTCCAGGTCCTCCGGCGCGAACTCGGCCCCGGCCGCTGGCGCGCCGCCGAGCGATGCAGCAGCCAGGATCGCCGCGGTGACGGCGGGCGAAGTCCTCGCGTTCCGGTCCATTGGAGCGGCGGTCAGTCTACAACGGCGCCGGCCGCGCCGGTCGTGTAGCATGAGTGCCACCTTGACGACTGACTCGACACGCAGATGACACGCGAAACACCGGAGCGCGAGGCGGAGGCCCTGCGCGAACGAATCTCCAGCCTCAGTTCGGCCATCCTCCGCGTCGGGCGGACCCTCGACGTCGACGTCGTGCTTCGCGAGGCCGTGGACGGCGCCTGCGCGCTCACCGGCGCCGCCTACGGCGTGCTGGCGACTACCGCGCCGTCGGGGTCGCCTCAGGACTTCGTCAGCTCCGGCCTTACGCCGGAACAAGCGCGCGCGGTGATGCACTGGCCTGGCAGAAGCCGGATCTTCAAGCACTTCCGCGACCTGCCGGCCCCGCTGAGAATCTCGAATCTCAGCGAGTACGTGATCGAGCAGGGCTGGGCGCCGATGCCGATCCCGTGCACGAGCTTCCAGGGGACGAGCATGCGCTTCGGCGACGTGGTTGTCGGCGCCTTCTACCTCGGCGAGAAGAAGGGAGGCGGAGACTTCACCGACGCCGACGAGGAGATGCTGGTGATGTTCGCGTCGCAGGTCGCGGCCGCCGTTTCCAACGCCCGGACGCACCGGGAGGAGCGCCGGGCGCGGGCGGACCTGGAGGCGCTGGTGGAAACGTCCCCCGTTGGGGTCGTCGCCTTCGACGCGAAGACTGGCGACCCGGTCTGGGTCAATCGGGAGGCGAGACGCATCGTTTCCGGCATCCTCGCGCCGGGCGACGAGCTGAACGAGGTGGCTCGGGAGCTGACCTGCCGGCGCGGGAACGGCCAGGAGGTGTCGCTGGAAGAGATCGGGACGGCCGAGACGTTGCGCGCGGAGGAGGTGGAACTCTCGTTACCGGACGGGCGCCGCGTCAGGATGCTGATCAGCGTCACGCCGACCCTCTCGGCGTCGGGCGAGACCCGGTCGATCGTGGTCGCGATGCAGGACCTCGCGCCGCTCGACGAACTGGAGCGTCTGCGCGCGGAGTTCCTGGGCACGGTGAGCCACGAGCTGCGGACGCCGCTGGCGGCGATCAAGGGCTCGGCCGCCACGGTGTTGAAGGCGCCCCGTTCCTACGACACGACCGAGGTGGTCCAGTTCTTCCGCATCGTCGACCAGGAAGCCGACCGCATGGACGAACTCATCGGCGATCTGCTGGACGTGGGGCGCATCGAGGCGGGCACGCTGTCGGTAGCCGCCACGCCGACGGATGTCGGCGCGCTCCTGGAAGAGGCCCGCAAGACCTGCCTCGGCGGCGGCGGCCGGCACCCGATCCTGATCGACCTGCCGGCGGGCCTGCCGCGGGCGGCGGCGGACGAGCGCCGCATCCAGCAGGTGCTGAACAACCTGGTGGACAACGCCGCGAGGCACTCCCCGGCGTCGGCGCCCATCCGGCTGGCGGCGTCGAACGGCGACGGGTTCCTGGAGATCTCGGTCACGGACGGCGGAGACGGCGTGCCGGAAGACGCGATGCCGCACCTGTTCCGCAAGCACTCCGGTGCCGGCGGCAACCCTCGCGGGGCCGGCCTGGGGCTGGCGATCTGCCGGGGACTGGTGGAAGCGCACGGCGGGCGCATCCGGGCGGAGAGCGGCGGGCAGGACTTCGGCACGCGCTTCACGTTCACGCTGCCGGTGGCGGACGCCGCCGGCGAAGGCGCCGGCGGTCCCGCTCGGCAGGCGCCCGCTCCTCCCAGGTCCCCGTCCGGGCAGGCGACCATCCTGGTGGTGGACGACGACCCGCGGACCACGCGCTACGTGCGCGACTCGCTGGCCGACGCGGACTACGTGCCCGTGGTCACGGGCGACCCCGGAGAGGTCGCGGACCTGCTCGATACGAGGAACCCCGATCTGGTGCTCATGGATCTGGTGCTGCCCGATGTGGACGGGATCGAACTGCTGCACAGCCTTCCGGGTCTTGCCGAGCGACCGGTCATCTTCATCTCCGCCTACGGGCGCGACGAGACGATCGCCAGGGCGCTTGAGGCCGGCGCCCGCGACTACATCGTCAAGCCGTTCTCGCCCACCGAGTTGACGGCGAGGGTGCGGGCGGCGTTGCGCGGGCGGGTCACGGCGGGCCCGTTCGTGCTCGGCGACCTGGCCATCGACTACGAGCGGCGCCGGGTCACGATCGCCGGAGAACGGATCAAGCTGACGGCGACCGAGTACGACCTGCTGCGGGTCCTCTCCCTGCACGAGGACCGGGTGTTGACCTTCGACGCCCTGCTGCGCGCCGTGTGGCAGAGCAGCGACGGCGACCCGAACCTGGTGAGGACGTTCGTCAAGAAGCTCCGGCGAAAGCTCGGCGACCCGGCGGGGGCGCCGAAGTACGTCGTCAACGAGCGCGGGGTCGGCTACCGCATGGCCGGCCCGAACCGGCCGTAGGTCCGGGCCTCTACCGCTCGTAACGGTCGATCGCGCTGCCGGCGATTCCGGCGCGCACGATGCCGAAAAGCTCGCCGCGCCAGCCCCGTCCCTTGGAGATCTCCGTCGAGACGACCACGACGACCAGGTCCTCGGCGGGCGCCACGTAGATGTACTGGCCGCCGTAGCCGCTGGCGATGTAGGCGCCGCGTTCCCGCGGTCCGCGGAGCCACCACAGATAGCCGTAGCCGCCGTAGATCCGGCCGCGTCCGCGCGGTCCGGCGAGGCCGGGCCGGGTCGACTCGTCTATCCACTGCCAGGGCACGAGCTGCCGGCCGTCCCAGCGCCCGCGGTTCAGGTAGAGCTGGCCGAACTTCAGCATGTCCCGCGGCAGCAGGCTCAGGTTGTTGCCGCCGACGTGGATGCCCTGCCGGTCGCGGGCCCAGGCCGAACGCTCGATGCCGAGCGGCTCGAACAGGCGCCGCCGGGCGAAGTCGTGGGTGCTGCTTCCGGCGGCCCGGGAGATCGTCGCCGAGAGCAGGTGCGTGCCGCCGGTGCTGTACGAGAAGCGCGTGCCCGGCTCGGCCTGGAGCGGCTTCGCCAGCGCCGCGCGAACCCAGTTCCGGGACGCCACCCAGGAACCGTAGGCGCCGAAGCTGGTCGATTCGAGGCCGGAGTTCATCGTCAGCAGATGGCGCACGGTGATGGCCCGCTTTCGCGGGTCGTCGAGACCGGCGGCTTCGGGGAGCAGGTCGGCGATCGGCTGGTCGAGTTGGAGGAGGCCCTCTTCGATGGCCAGTCCGGCCAGCGCCGAGAGGACGCTCTTCGAGGCCGACTTGATGTTGTGCGGACGCTGGCCGGAGGCGCCGCGAAAGTAGCGCTCGGCGACCAGCCGGCCCCGGCGCGCCGCCAGAACGCCGAGAACGCCTTCGAGTTCGCCGATACGTTCGACCGCGAGTGCGAGCCGGTCCGCGTCGAGGCCCGCGTCGGCGGCCGGGACCGCCAGCCAGTCGCCCGGCCAGTCGTCGTCGGGGGGAGCGACCGGCAGCTGGAACTCCGCGAGGATGCCGGAGTGGTCGGAGATCGGGGCGGCGACCGGGCCCGGCTCGGCCGGCGAACCGCTCGCCGGCCGGTCCGGGCCGATGGGCCCGGTCCATTCCGTCCACAGCGGCCGCCAGCCGGATCCGGCGGCGTCCAGCAGTACGTGGTCGATGCCGCCGGGCAGCAGATCGCGATAGCCGGCCTCGTGGAAGCGGAGGAGCGCGGGGTGGTCGCTGTCGAGGTTCAGGTCGCCGGCGATCAACGCCGGCCGGCGCTCCCGGGAGGCGAGCCGGTCCAGGAGGTTGCCGGCCTGGGCGGCGGCGAGTTCCGGATCGCCATTGGCCAGGTGAGCGCCGGCGACGTCGAAGGCCAGCGCCGGGCGTTCGACGCGGGCGGCGAGGGCGATGCGCCGCTCGAAGCGGTCGCGATCGGGCGGCAGGGGCCAGGTCTCCGCGCCCGCGATGGGGAAACGGCTGAGGATCGCCGCCCCTTCCTCGAACCCGAGCCAGCGGAGCGAGCCGTTGGCGCGGGCGTAGACGGCGTGGAGACCGAGGCCGCCGGCCAGCCGGTCGGCGAGGCAGCCTTCGGTCGCCGTGCACCATGCCTCCTGAAGCACGACGACGTCCGGGCGCAGCCGCGAGATCTCGCTCGCCAGCCGGTCGGCGCGCTCGATCCGGTCGGAGGCGCCGGCCGGCGGCAGCAGCCGGCCTTCGGGGTCGGGATAGCCGTGCCAGGCGTTCAGTTGCAGCACCCGAAGCCGGTCGGGGCGGGGCACCACGACCGGAGTCGCGGGCGATCCCCCGCTGGCCGTTGGAGTCGCCTCGGCTGGACGACGGCCCCTCTCGCTGGCCGTTGGAGTGGCCTCGGCCGGACGAGGGCCCGCGGCAGTCATCGAGCCGGTTTCGGACGCCGCCTCGGCGCCGCCCGCGGCTCGCGGCTCGGCTGGTTGTTGCCGGGCCAGGAGCGCGACGAACGCGGGCGCCGATGCCGCCGCCAGCAGGCCGAGCGCGAGCGTCGCGGCTCGAACGGCCGGGCGTCCCCGGCGGGCCAGGGCCGCCGCCGCGACGGCCGCCGCTCCGCCCGCGGCCGCCGTGCCCAGCAGGAGCCGGGCCGCGCCGGGTTGAACGACGACGAACAGGCCCGCGACCCAGGGCAGCGCCCCCGCCGCGGCGGCGGCAAGCCCGGCGATGACCGCCAGGGCGTTGGCCGCCGGCGATGGGCGCGGGCTCGTCACGACGGCCGGAGACTATGCGCGATCCACGTCGACGAACGTCGAGGCGGAAAGCGAGTGCTACGCTAGGGACCGAGACCGACGAACAAGACTTGCGGCTTTGCCGCGGAAAGGAGGTCCGGAATGGGTTGTCGAGAGATCCGCCGGATGAACCAGGCCACCCTCGTCTTCTGTTCGGTACTGGCCCTCGCCGTCGGCTGCGCGGCGCCTCCTGAGGAGGCGGCTCCGGAAGTCGATCCACGGGCCGAGAACGAAACGGCGCTCAACGAGTTGATCGCCAAGTACCTCCAGGCGGTGAACCGTGGCGACGCGGATGGCCTTGCCGTCCTGTACACCGAGGATGCCATCCGCATCAACGCGAACAGCGTTCCGATCGAAGGGCGAGACGACATTCGGCTGTTCGCGGCCGCCGACTACGTCGACAACGACTGGGAGATTCAACTCCAGATCGAGGAAAGCGACTACAGCGGCGATCTGGCGTTCGTGCGCGGCACCTACGCCGTCACGCTGACGTCGAAGGAGGACCCGTCCGTCGTCTACGAGGAAGTCGGGAAGTGGATGGACCTGATGCGTCGCGGCGAGGACGGTTCGTGGCTGATCGCGCGGGAGATCTCGAACCGCGACCACCCGCAGGGCGAGGCGCCCCAGGCGCCGGTGGAGGAGGGCTGATGATGAAGAGCACGATCGGATGGCAGCCGCGTTCCGGGATCATGGTTCTGGCCGTTCTCCTTGCGGGCTTCCTGGCCGTCGGCTGCCCGCCAGTCGAGGAGGAGGTCGTAGAGAATCCGAACGCAGTCGAGCCGAGCATCGGCGACGAGAGCGCCCTGAACGCCCTCATTGCCGACTACATGGTCGCCATGAACGGCGGCGACGCCGACGGACTGGCGGCCTCGTACGCGGCGGACGCGGTACGCATGCCGCCGGACGCAGTGCCGATCAGCGGCCGGGAGTCGATCCGGCGGAACATGGCGCAGACGTTCGAGGCGTCGGACCTCGCCGTGCAGATGCAGGTCATCGAGACCGAGTTCAGCGGCGAGCTGGCCTACGTTCGCGGCAGCTTCCTGCTGACGGTGACGCCGAAGGACGGCTCGCCGGCGACGGAGTCCGAGGGGAACTGGATGCGGCTGATGCGGCGCGAGCCGGATGGCCAGTGGCTTGTGGCCTACTCGCTCTGGAACTTCCGGTCCTAGGTCGCCTGCGCCGCCAAACGGTGCGGCGCGGCGGGGTATGCTCCGTCGCCGCGCCTCATGCCTGAAACAGCTTCGCAGTCCCTCACCTTCATGGGCGCCCCCGGGTCGCCCTACACGCGGAAGATGCGCGCGCTGCTGCGCTACCGGCGGATCCCGTACCGCTTCCTCATCGCGGGCGCCGGCGGCCGCGACGACCTGCCGGCCGCCAAGGTCCGGCTGCTGCCAACGTTCTACCTGCCGAACGCCGACGGCGAAGTGGAGGCGGTCGTCGATTCGACGCCGCTCATCCGGCGCTTCGAACGGGAGTTCGAGGGACGGTCGGTCGTTCCGCCGGACCCGGTGACGGCGTTCATCGACTACCTGCTCGAGGACTTCGGCGACGAGTGGCTGACCAAGGCGATGTTCCACTATCGCTGGGCCTACGAGGCCGACATCCGGAAGGCCGGCCGGATCCTGCCCCGCTGGCGGCGGGTCGAAGGTCCCGAGGAGCAGTTCCAGCAGGCGGCCAGGACGGTCTCCGAGCGCCAGATCTCGCGGCTCTGGGTCGTCGGCTCGAACGAGACGACGGGCCCGGTGATCGAGGCCAGCTACCGGCGCATCCTGGAGCTGTTCCGGGACCACCTGACGGAGCGGCAGTTTCTGATGGGCGATCGCCCCGGCGCCTCCGACTTCGCGTTCTTCGGCCAGTTGACCCAGCTCGCGGCCTTCGATCCGACGCCGATGGCGTTGACGCTCGAGGTCGCGCCCCGGGTCTACGCCTGGGTCGACCGCGTCGAGGATCTGTCCGGCCTGGAACCGACGGAAGACGACTGGATCGGCCGCGAGCTGTCCGGGACCCTGCGGGCGCTGCTCGGCGAGGTCGGCCGGGTCTATGCGCCGTTCCTGCTGGCGAACGGGAAGGCGCTCATGGCAGGCGCCGAGCGCGTGGAATGCGAGATCGACGGCCAGCCCTGGGTGCAGAAGCCGTTCCCGTACCAGGGCAAGTGCCTGATGTGGCTGCGGGAGCGGTACGGGGAGTTGTCGGCCGGCGACCGCTCGGCGGTGGACGGACTGCTGGCCGGCACCGGCTGCGAGCCGCTGTTCGAGGGCGAGGCAGAGTCGTAGTGCAACCCGGCGGCTCGGGCTGGTTCTCGCGGGTCAACTGGGGCTTCTACGGCTGGCGGATGCTCCCCGTCGCCTGGCTGATCTACGGCCTGGGCGCGGCCCCCTTCTACAGTTGGGGCTTCTTCCTGCCGGAGATGCTGGAGGAACTGGAGCTCAACCGGGGCACCGGCGGCCTGGCGTTCACGATCTGGTCCTTCTGCGGCGGCATCGTCGCGCCGTTGATCGGCATCTGCCTGACGCGGTTCGGTCCGCGTCCCGTGTTCACGGCCGGTTTCCTGGTCGTTTCGGTCGCCTACCTCCTGACCAGCCGGGCCCAGGACCGCTGGGACGTTCTGCTGTTCTTCGGTCTCTTCGCCGGCCTCACGCACACCTTCTCGACCGTGCTGCCGACGCAGACCCTGGCCACGAACTGGTTTCTGCGCTGGCGGGCGAGCGCGCTCGCGTTCCTGCTGATCGCCGCGGGCCTGATGGGACCGTTGATCGTGAAGTTCGATGCGGCGCTGCTGAACCGCGGCGGAACCTGGCGCGACGGCTGGGAGATCATCGCCGGGCTGTGCGCCGTGCTCGGCGTCCTCTCCTTCCTCGTGCTCCGCAACCGGCCGGAGTCGATGGGCCAGTTGCGGGACGGCGCCCGTTCGCTCGGCGAGCTTCAGGTCTCGGCGGCCGAAGGCGGCGCGCGGACTACCGAGCAATGGGTGGCCCGGGAAGCGGTGCGGACGCCGCAGTTCGCGTTGATGGTGGTCTGCGGCCTCGGCTACGCCGTTCCCTGGGGGGTGGTCACGGTCCACGGCCGGCTGCACCTCCAGGACATGGGCTTCGGCGTCGATGCCGCGGCGGGTCTGATCGGGCTGATGATCCTCCTGAGCACCTTCGGACGGTTGTCGGGCGCGCTTGGCGACAGGATCTCGCCGCCCCGGCTGCTCGGCGTCGCCCTTGCGATGGAGGGAACGGGAACGGCCTTGTTCCTGTTCGCGGACACGACTTCGGCGGCCCGCGTTGCCCTGATCCTGCTGGGTCTCGGTTTCGGCATGGCCTACATCAGTCAGGCCGCCACCTTCGCCCAGTTCTTCGGCCGCCGCGCCTTCGCCACGACGACGGGCGTCCGTTTCGCCATCGGCGCCGCGCCCGGCGCGGCGATGCCCTGGGTCTCCGGCTGGGTGTTCGACACGCAGGGCAGCTACGCGATTCCCTTCCTGGCCATCGCGGCGGTGTCGCTGGTCGGTTCGGTGGTCGCGTTCTTCCTCAAGCCGCCGCGGAAGAAGGACGCGGCGCAAGCGGCGCCGGCCTGACGGCCGGCACTGCTGCCGGGAAACCCGCGCCGCGTTACGGCGACCTTGTCCTTATCCCCCGGACGTGGCTTCGCCAGGCGTCGAGAGCCCGCAGCCGTGCCTCCGCGTGGTCGACCATCGGCAGCGGGTACGTCTCGCCGAGCCGGACGCCGGCTGCGGCGAGGACGCCGTCGGCAGCCAGCCACGGCGCGTGGATCGCGCGATCGGGCAGGCGCCGCAGTTCGGGAATCCACCTTCGCAGATAGTCGCCGGAGGCGTCGTAGCGTCGCGACTGGGCGGCCGGATTGAAGATCCGGAAGTACGGCGCGGCGTCGGCGCCGCTGCCCGCGGTCCACTGCCAGCCGGCGCTGTTGTTCGCCCAGTCCGCGTCGACGAGGGTGTCCCAGAACCACTCCGCGCCGTGCCGCCAGTCGATCAGCAGGTGCTTGGTCAGGAAGGAGGCGACGAGCATCCGCACCCGGTTGTGCATCCAGCCAGTGGTCCGGAGTTCGCGCATCCCGGCGTCGATGATCGGGTAGCCGGTCTCGGCCCGTTGCCAGCGGCGGAGATCGCCGGGGGCGCGCCGCCAGGGCATGCGGTCGAACTCCAGCCGGAGGTTGCGGTCGCCCATCTGCGGGTTGTGGGCAAGGAGATGGTGGCTGAACTCCCGCCAGCCGATCTCGCGCAGGAACGCGTCGCGCCCTGGCCCCGGCGGTAGCGCCGACGCTCCTGCGGCTACCTGGCGGGGGCCGACCTCGCCGAAGTGCAGGTGCGGCGACAGCCGGCTGGTTGCTTCGACTCCCGGCCGGTCGCGCTCCTGGTCGTACTGTTCGGCCGGGCCGGCGAGGAAGGCCCGGAGGCGGCGCCGCGCGCCCTCTTCGCCGGGTTGCCAGACCTCGCGGAAGCCCGCCGCCCAGTCCGGCTCGCGGCATCGCAGGTTCCAGCTTTCGAGATCGTCGCCGGGCGGCCAGACGGCGGGCGAGGCGGGTGGCGGCGGAGCGGGAGCCGGACGGGCGAACGCGTGTTCCAGGCACTTCCGCCAGAACGGCGTGAACACCCGGTACGGCAGGCCGCTGCCGGAACGGATGTCCCACGGCTCGAAGAGGAGTCCGGCCTGAAAGGTCCGTGTCTCGAGGCCGGCTTCGGCGCAGCGCTCCTCGATCGCGTCGTCGCGCTGAGCGTTCGCCGGTTCGTAGAGCCGGTTCCAGACGATGGCCGAGGCGCCGGTTTCCCCGGCCAGTTCGGCGATTGCCTGGCGGGCTGATCCGCGGCGAAGGACGAGCCGGCTGCCCTGGCGGCGCAGTGCCCGGTCCAGCGCCTCAAGGCTGCCGTGCAGCCACCACCGCGAAGCGCCTCCGAGCGGCCTGTGGCCCTCTTCCTCGTCCAGCACGAACGCCGGGATCGCGGGCCGGCCGGCTTCGACGGCCCACGACCAGGCGGGGTTGTCGGCCAGACGGAGATCGTGCCGGAACCAGACGAGGACGGGCGATTCAGCGGAACGAGGCATCGGGGCTGACGGTATCTTCCCGGACGGAACCGGGGCGGTCGGCCGCCAGCCAGCCGGACGAGACGTTGGGTTCCCGCTTCCGCTTGCCGGGCAGGCAGGGAGCGCCGCGGGTCTTCTCCGCAACGCAGTGCCGCACGGGTTGACGGAACAGGCCGTCGCGTCGCAGAGTGTCAGCGCGATGAAAGAACCCCTCTTGGGAACGGCTGGCCGCTGGCGGTCGGTTCCGGTCGCCGCGGTACTGGCCGGACTCGCGGTTTCGGGCGGCGCGGCAGCCGACGACTGGCCGCAGTGGCGCGGACCGCAGCGCGACGGCGTCTCGATGGAGACCGGCCTTGCCGGCCGCTGGCCGTCCGGGGGGCCTCCGCTGCTGTGGCGCATCGACGGCCTGGGCGAGGGCTACGGTTCGGTGTCGGCGGTCGGCGGCGCTCTCTACGTGCAGGGAACCCGCGGCGGCCGCAGCCTCGTGTTCGCCCTCGATGCGTCGGACGGCGACGTCCGCTGGGAACGCGAACTCGGCTCGCGGCTTCGGGACGGCCGGGGCAATGGCCCCCGCGGCACGCCGACGGTGGCTGGCGACGCGCTCTACGCGCTGACCGGCGTGGGAGAACTGGCGCGCATCCGTCTCGCTGACGGGAGCGTGGCGTGGCGGCGAAACATCCTCCGCGACTTCGGCCAGCGGAACATCAGTTGGGGGATCAGCGAGTCCCCTTTGATCGAGGGCGGCCGGGTGGTCGTGATGCCGGGAGGAGAGGGCGGCGCGATCGCGGCCCTCGACCGGGAGACGGGCGGCACGGTGTGGACCAGCACCGGCCTGACCGACCGGGCCGGCTACTCGTCTCTCATCGCCGTCGACCTGGAGGACGGCGGCGAGCCGCTGCGGGCGATCGTCGGCTTCACGGCGCGGGCCGGCGTGGGCGTGCGGGCCTCGGACGGCGAACTGCTCTGGCACTACCGGGAGCCGGCCAACCGCACGGCGAACGCGGCGACGCCGATCTACTCGGGCGGCCTCGTCTTCTACGCCTCGGACTACGGCACGGGAGGCGGCGCGCTCCGGGTGCGGGTGGCTGGCGACAACGTGAGCAGCGGCCAGGCGTGGTTCGAGTCGCGCCTGCGCAACCATCACGGCGGCGTCGTGCTCCACGAAGGACATCTCTACGGGTTCTTCGGCAGCGCGCTCGCCTGCGTGGACTTCGCAACCGGCGAGACCGTGTGGAGGGACCGCAGCGTCGGCAAGGGTTCGCTCACTCTCGCCGACGGCAAGCTGTTCCTGCTCGGCGAGAGGCACCTCGCCGGCCTGGCGGAAGCGACGCCCGATGGCTACGTCGAGCTGGGCCGCTTCGACGTGGACAACCGCGGCCGCCCGAGCTGGGCGCATCCCGTGGTAAGCAACGGCGTGCTGTACCTCCGCAACTGGGACGAACTGCTGGCGTACGACGTCGCGGACCGGTAGGGCGCGGGCTCAGGATTGGCGCCCGCGTCGGGGTGGCGTAGGGTAACGGCCATGCGGACGAAGGTGGAGCTCGACGACGAACTCGTGGCCGAGGCGAGTCGCTACGCGAACCGAACGGGCCGGACTCTCGGGGCGCTGATCGAGGAGGGCCTGCGCCTCGTGGTCCCCCTTCGGCAGTCACGTGGACCTGCGGAACGGGTGGAGTTATTGACCGGCGGCAAGGGCGGATTGATGCCCGGCGTCAAGAAGGACGGCTTCAATCACCTCTGATCAGTCGCGCAAGGGGCCCGATCGCTCGCCGTCGGCAAACGCGCTCTGGAACTCCGGCCTGCCTTCGAGCCGGCCCATGTAGGCGACGGTGTTTGGGTACCTTTCGTCCAGTACGCCCAGCCGCTGCGCCAAGGCCAGCGAGTATCCCATCATGATGTCGGCGGCGGTCAGGTCGTCGCCGAGCAGGTAGTCGCGGCCTTCGAGTGTCGCTTCGACCGCGTCGAGGCAGATCTCGGCGCGCTCGCGGCCGTCCTCGACGACGGCCGGGATGCGCTCCGGTGCCGGCTTGAGGATGCGGTGGTGGACCATGTCGCCGAGCGGACGCGCCAGGCTCGCCTCGGCGAACCAGGACCACTGAAGGAACAGCGCGCTTTCGGGGCTGCCCGCAGGCGGCTGCAGGCGGCCTTTCCCGTATCGCTCCAGGATGTAGTGGACCATCGCGCCGGACTCGATCATGGTGAAGGGCTTGCCCTTCTCGTCGACGTCCGTCATGGCCGGCACCTTGCCGATCGGGTTGAGCCGCCGCCATTCGGCCGACTTGCGGTACTCCGGGCTGAAGTCGACCGGGACGACTTCGTACGGGAGATCCAACTCCTCGCACAGCCAGATGACCCGTGCGGAGCGGGTCCGCGGCACGTGGTAGATCGTGATCACGTGCGAAGGGAGAACGTCGATAATCTGGTCGGTCTACGCCAGAGCGCGCTCGAACAGGGCGAGCAGTCGGCTCCACGCCCGCTCCGCCTGAGCCTCGTTGTAGACCGGCGTGTCCGGCGGGCACCAGCCGTGCATCGCGCCCTCGTAGACCTCGATCTCGGCCGGCAGGCCGGCGGCCTCGAACGTCTCGCGCAGCACGTCCTTGGCCTCGGGCTGGCGCTGGTCGTCGTTCTCGGCGATCGCGAACAGGTAGTGCGCCGTCATGTCCTTCACGAGGAGGTGTGGGCTGTCCGGCTGATCCGTGACGAGTCCGCCGCCGTGGAAGGAGGCGCCGGCGCCGATGCGGTCGGGCAGCGCGGCCGCCGTCCGCATCGTCATCGGGCCGCCCATGCAGTAGCCCATCGTTCCCATCTTCCGGTCGCTGTCGACGGACGACTGGCCGTCCAGGAAGCTCACGAAGGCCTTCGCGTCCGTCACGTTGGTCTCGGGACTCAGCGAACCCATCAGCGGCCGCAGCGTCTCGCGCAAGGCGGCGAAGTCGGTGCCGTCCGCGATGGGCGCCTTCTTCGACCGGTAGTACTGGTTGACGGCCAGGACGGAGTAGCCCGATTCCGCGAGGCGCGTCGCCATCTGCCGCATCGCCGGCCGCAGGCCGAACGCGTCCGGCCAGATGAGGACGCCCGGATGGGCGCCGTTCGCCGGGTGGACGAAGTAGCTGTCGCAGACGCCGTCGGGTGTCGTGATCTCGATCTCGGAGTCGGTGACGTTCAGGGCGTTCGCCGCCCGCGGCAGCAGGATCGTCAGGCCCGCGCCGGCCGAGACGGCGCCGAACTCCCGACGGGTCAGCCGCTTCCCTTGCAGGTACCGGGCGTTCTCGGCATCGGTTCTGTCGTCACACATGGGGTCCTCCCGGGTCTGGGTTTCAGGCGTCCCTCAGGCCGCTTCATGGATGGTCCGTCCCTCGCCCCGCGCCGCCGAGCCGAAGAGGATGATCTTCTCCGGCTGGGCAACGTCCACGATGCACCGGACGATCTTGTCCAGGAGGTCGGGGTCGAGGGGGCGTGTGCCGGTTTGCGGCGGCTCGGTCATTGGAACGAGTCTACAGGCCGCCGTTCCGTTTCGGGCCGTTCGGCGCACGCCCGCACGACGGGACGGGGTACCGGCGGCACTTCCATCGTGTGCTTCTGTTGCAATGGACTAATCGATGGTCCAGAATGGGCGAGCCGAGTCCAATGACCTGAGGCCGTTCCCATGCAAATCTCCGTATCCGAGGCCAAGGCCAAGCTGACTGAACTCGTCCGGCGCGCCGAAGCCGGACACGACGTGGTACTTACTCGTCATGGCCGGGCAACGGTCGCCCTGGTTCCCGTTCGGGCGCGGCGCGATCCCGAGGCGCGACGGGCCGTGATCGCCTCCGTGCGCGCCGCCGCCGCGGGCAAGGCGGAGATCGGCGCCAGCGCCGCCCGGAGCCAGGACTTTCTCTACGGCGACAGCGGTCTGCCAGAGTGATTGCCGTAGACACGTCCGCCCTGATGGCCGTTCTGCTGGACGAGCCGACCGCGGGAGATTGTGCTGAGGTGCTGGCGAGCGAGCGCTGCGCGATTTCCGCGGCTACGGTCGCCGAAGCGTTGATCGTGGCCGATCGCCGAGGCTTGCGTTCGGAGATGGCCGGCTTGATCGACGGCCTGGGCCTTGAGGTCGTCAGCGTGTCGGCGGCGGCAGCCCGCCGGGTTGCTGACGCTTATGCGCGATGGGGTAAGGGCGTGCATGCCTCCGCACTGAACTTCGGCGATTGCTTCGCCTACGACCTGGCCAAGACCAATGATTGCCCCTTGCTCTACGTTGGGCTGGATTTCGGACGGACCGACGTTGACGCTGCCATGTAGGCGATGCCCGGACATGGCACGCTGTTCGCCTCCAACTGCCTTAGCCCCACCACACGCCGCAGTCCCTCGCCTGGAGTTCCCGTGCCAACGCCCTCTCCATGTCTTTGGCCTGATCGGCTGACACGGAGGCTGAACCCACTAGAGGACGCTTGCCGAAGTCTCTGACGAACCCCTTGCCGGCTTGGTAGTTCCTCTTGTGTCGCTTGAAACGACGCTCGGGCTTGAGTCCGGTTTCGCCCACGTAAAAGAACTGCTTACGGTTCTCCTCCCGGTAGTGAGGGTTCTTCTCCCGGAACTTCGCTTTCTCCCGCCACACAGACCGGTCAAGGAGAACCACGTAGAGGTTCCGCTCCCGTCCCCCCGGCGGGACCGCGGGGTACCGGCTCAGCACGGAGTCGATGGCCTCGCGGACCAACTGGGTCGCTGGCCGAGCCCGCCGCCTTCGGATGAGCTCTATGGCCGCATAGGTGGCTGCTGCGCCAGCGCCAACTGCGATGGGAATGAGGGGGACGGCCACTCTTCGCTGCTCCTATCGTTACACGCTGCTACACGTGGCTCTCGCCGGGCTCGTGCTGGCAGCCACGGAAACGCTCGACGCGGACCCGGTCGGGCAGCCCTAGCGCTTCCGTGCGTCCGACCTTCGAGGTGTAGAAGGCGAACAGCGTACGCCGCTTCAGGTCGCTGAAGAAAGCGGCGCCGGCGAGCAGTTCCGGCGCGTGTTCCTCGTGCTCGTCGCTGATCTCGCGCAGCATGTCGAGTTGGCGAGCCGCGTCGAGTGCGACGAAGGACGAGCCGTGCACCTCCGCCGCGCGCCGGTCGATCCAGTCCAGGCCGCCGAGCGCGGCCAACTGCTCGTCGCCGTCGGCGAGCGAGAGTTCGAGGTCGATGAACTCGTGGACGGCGGCGTCTCGGGCGCCGGGAGTGTCCGTGCGCGGCAGGATGTGCTCGCAGAGCACGGCGAGCAGTTCGCCCTGGGCCTGCGTCAGCAGCCGGGGCGTCCAGCCGGCGCCCTCGGCCTGGTAGGCGGCCACCGCCGGGATCGCGGCCCGAATCGGTTCGGCCTGCAGCGTGGCGTAGCCGAAGGCGCCCGCGCCGGCCGCCAGGACCTTCCGTCTCGTGGTCCGTCCGCCCGCGCTTGCCCCCGCGGCGGTGGTCGCGCCGTTCGTCGGCTTGTTCATGCGAGTTCTCCGCGCTTGTGCCGCTCGACGACGTACTCGGACGAGCGCAGCGCCAGCGCCATCATGGTCAAGGTCGGGTTGACGCAGCCGATGCTGACGTAGCAGGAGCCGTCCATGACGAACAGGTTCTTCACGGTGTGGGACTGCTGGTACTGGTTCATCCAGGAGGTCTTCGGATCGTCGCCCATGCGGGCCGTGCCGACCTCGTGGATGCCCGATCCCAGCGGCGCCGGCTCCGTGTTCTGGGTGATGTTCGTGCAGCCGAGCGCCTCCAGCATGGCCCGGCCTTCCGCGATGATGTCCTGGACCATCGCGTACTCGTTGCTGCCGAGGGTGCAGTTCATCCGGAGCACGGGCACGCCCCACTTGTCGGTCACGTCCGCGTCGAGCGCGACGCGGTTCTCGGCCCGCGGCAGGATCTCGCCGAAGCCGCCGAGGCCGATCGTCGAGACGGTGCTCGATTCGACCATCCGCTTGAAGTCGGCGCCGAAGCCGGGAATGCCGTTGCCGTGCTGCCAGGTGGTGATGTTCTCGCCGCCCTGGTAGCCGTAGCCGCGGATGAAGTTCGGGTTCTTCGTTGCCGCGTCCTTCAGGTTCTGGAAGCGGGGTACGTAGATCCCGTTCGGTCGATTCGCGCGCTCCGGTTGAGCGCCGGCCCGCGCCTCCAGGACGCCGCGTACTCCGGTCGCGTAGATGTGGTCCATCACGTAGCGGCCCAGGCAGTCGCTGTCGTTGGCGAGGCCGCCCTCGGCCGAGTTGAGCAGGATGCGGGTCGAAGCGAGGGTCGAGGCGCAGAGCACGACGACGTCGGCCTTGGCTTCCCGGGTCAGGTCCGTGTTCTTGTCGACGTAGGTGACGCCCGAGGCCAGGTCGCCGGCCTTCATGTCGACCTTGATGACGGCGGCGTCCGGGACCAGGGTGAACCGGCCGGTCGCCTCGCAGTCGACGAGGGTCGTCTGCGGCGAGTTGAAGTAGGAGTTCGTCCGGCAGCCGTAGTGGCAGGGGCCGCAGTAGTGGCACATGTCGCGGCCGTTGTGCCGGCGGGTGAGGACGGCGTTGCGGCCGATCGTCATCGGCCGGTTGAACTTCTCGGCCAGGGTCTCCTTCAGCATCGCCTCGCCGCACGTGAAGGCCATCGGCGGCAGGAAGTCGCCGTCCGGCAGGATCTCCAGACCCTCCTTGCGGCCGTTGACGCCGATGTAGCGTTCGATCCGGTCGTAGTACGGCGCCAGGTCGGCGTAGCCGATCGGCCAGTCCATGCCGTAGCCATCGAGGCTGGCCGCCTTGAAGTCGTAGTCGCTCATCCGGTACGACTGCCGCGCCCACATGATCGAGCGGCCGCCGACGACGTTGCCCTGGATCCAGTTGAAGTGGGTGCCGGGGGCCTCGGTGTAGGGGTTGTCGACGTCGTCGATGAAGAAGTCCGCGTTGACCTCGGTGCAGGCGTAGCAGTACGACTGGCGGTGCCGCCGCTGGAGCAGTTCGTTGCGCGGGTCGGGGCGGCCGCGGAGTTCCATGTCGTGCGGCAGGGTGTGCTCGCGGAAGTCGTTCTCGGGGTCGAAGGCGCGGCCGGCCTCGAGCATCAGCACGTCCATCCCGGCTTCGGTGAGGACCTTGGCGGCCCAGCCGCCGGTGGCGCCGGAGCCGACGACGATGGCGTCCCAGGTCTTCGTGTCGGACGTCTGTTTCATGCGGGAGGGTCCTCGGCTGGAGCTAGCGGACGACCGCCTCGGTCGACGCCTCGACGTTGTACGGCAGGGCGTCGTCGCCCTCGAGGCCCAGCCGCTCGTTGATCGCCAGCAGGTGGTGGTCGACGCCGATCTCGGCGCCGGGGCGGAAACCGGGCACGGTGATGACCTGCGCCAGCACGCCGCCCAGGCCGCGGTGGATCACGCCGCGCGGCAGGTAGATCAGGTCGCCGGCGCGGACGTCGTGAACGTCGAAGAGCTGCCCGGCGAGCTCGGGGGTCATCGTCTCGGGGGACTCGATTGCCTCGGCGCGGTAGCTCGTGAGGAGTTGGTCCTCGTCGTTGCTCATCTGCACCAGGTAGAACTCGTCGAAGCCCGTGTCCACGGGGTGGTAGTGGGTGAAGGAGTCCGTGATCCGCACGCGGTGCGCGTTCAGGCCGTGGAAGGTGTAGGGCCCGTTGTCGTTGAGCCAGGTGAGCAGGATGCGACGGTAGGCGCCGGTCTCCGTGGCGCAGCCGCCGGGGACGTCCGTGATGTTCGGATCCCAGTCGGGCCGGATCGCCGCCGGCACGTTCTCGTCCGGTGCGTCGGGAACGTCGAACACGAGCGCGGCGATCGCGGGTTCGACCGTCAGCCGTTCGCCGGGGCGGAGCACCGCGATGTCGCCTACATGGAGCTCGGTCCTGGTTGTGCCCGAGGCGGTGTGGATCTCGGCCGTCGCGGGCGCCTCCTCGACCGGCGTCTGAACGAAGACGAGCCGGCTCGACGCGTCCGCGGCGATCTCGGTGGCCGCGGCCAGGAACGTCATCGCGTAGCCGGGGTTCGCCGCCTCGAAGGCCTCCCGGACCCGCGCGAAGGCGGCTTGGCCCTCGGCGTCGTCGTCGAAGAGGTGGGCGCGGACGACTTCAGCCGGACTTCCTACGCTCTTGAGTTCGGCATCCTCCCCGCCCGGGTCGGCATCGACCTCGCTGGAGATGCAGGCACAGAGCGTGAGCGAGGCCAAGAACGTTGCTGCCGTCGCAGACGCGAGCGGTACCGGGCACCTTCGGAATCTCACCGGCGAAACGGTACCACGCGGCAAAGGTCGGGCTCGCCCTTCAGCTACCCCGATCGTGTCGCTCCTGGAATCTGGCGTGGAGCTCCAAGTCGAACAGTCTGGCGGATCGGATCTCCGAGAGTGGAAGGATCACACGCATGTCCTCCAGGGACGTGCTCCGGTCTGCTCCTGGGTGGTGTCTTCGGATCTCGTTGTAGTAGCGGCCGTAGGAAGTAGTCAGCTTGAGTTCCTGCGTGTCCTTGTCGCGGTAGCCGCTGACTACTGGGAGGAGAGCTATGTCGGGCTCGGTGGCGTCCCTCTGGAAGATGCCGCTGACCGTGGCATAGCCGATGTAGGTCTTGCCGCTGTTGAGTGCGATCTCGACAGTGGTGGGGCGTTGAGCCGAGTCCTGCAGAGTCAACTCGATGAGATCGCCCCTCTCCGCCGCTGCTCTGCGGGCGCCTTCGAGATCCGTACAGCGGAGACGGCGCCGCCAGGATAGCGGCGTCTCGGTGTCCACTGCCTCGTGTTCTGCGTCTGTCTCTTTCTTCCGCCGGTTGAGTCCGTACGGAAGAGCGAACCCGCTGAGAGTTCCGATGCCGACGGCCGCCTGAACCAGGGTGAGCGGCTCCGACAAACGTAGCCAGCCCTTGAGGTCTACGCCGAGGTCCGGAACTGCATACGAGAGAGCTAGAAGCGGCAGGTATGCGATGGCCGAGAGCAGGCCCCCCAGGCAGGCCGACCGGAAGACCAGGTGGTAGCCCGACTCGCGCAGAGCGCCGTACTTCCAGCAGTTTGCCCGCGTGAGGGCCCAGTACCCGCCGAGGGCCGGCAGGAGAAGAAGCCCGAGACCCATCTGGCTGAGCCGACCGGTCTAGCCGGAGTGTGCCGCCTTGCGATTCGGCGGTGGCGGGTCGACCTGCGCGTAGCGGTGTTCTCGCTCGATGATGGCGGTGCCGGCAGAAAAGGCGTCCGCAACTTCCGGCCTGCTCAGGAGATCGTCCATGTCGACTTGCCACGCGCCCTTGCTCGTGAAGTGGAGTCGCACCGGCCGGCTGCTCTCCTTGGTCTTGTCGGTCATGACGCGCTCTTCCGGTTGCTGGCGGGCTCCCGACCACCCCACCTGAGACTCGACGCACAGCGTAGCAGAAGAGCCGACTTCCGTTTGCAGAGGACACGGCACCTGACAATGCCGTCGCGAGCTCGGGCCGAACTGGCCCGCGAACGCCCCGTGGGATCCATGCAGAGCACGGTACCATGAGGGGCTCCGGCGAGACGTGACGAAGAATGAGGCCGGGGAAGAGGAGTCGACGATGGAACCCTCGACCGGTGGTGCCGAAAACGTCCAGTCCGGAAGGAGTGCGGCAGCGGTCGTGTCCGCTGGTAGGGCCCGATCCCGATGCTTGAGCGGGAGCCCGCTGGGTACGCAGCGGGTTCATGCCGCTATCCGCTGGCGATTGGCCTCCGTTTCCGGCGCCGCGTTCCTCATGGCAACCGCGGCTGCTCATCCGGCTGCGACCGCGGACGAAGGCGGTCCGACGATCGATCTCGCGAAGCGAGCCGGCGCCCGCGTCCTGGTCACCGTCGACGGCGAGCCCTTCACCGAGTACCGGCCCGGCGGCGAGGCCGATGGCGGCGGCCACCTGCCGTACCTGTACCCGGTCTACGGCCCCGGCGGGCAGGCGCTCACCCGCAACTGGCCGATGGCCGAGGCGGAAGGCGAGGAGCGGGACCATCCGCATCACCGTTCCCTCTGGTTCGCTCACGGCGCCGTTGGCCCGGCCGACGGCTCGGAGCGCCACGACTTCTGGACCGGCCGCGACGGTTCGGCGATCGTCCACCGGGAGATCCTGGCCGCCGAGTCGGGCGCGGCCGGCGGCCCGGGCCTCCTGCGCACGGCCAACGTCTGGCTCGCACCCGGCGGCGCCGAGGTGCTTCGCGAGGAACGTGCGATGACCTTCCGCGCCGGCGCTTTCGACGGCGGCCAGGCCTGGCGCGCGATCGACTTCGACATCCGGCTTCGGGCCGGCGGCGCGGCCGTCGTCCTCGGCGACACGAAGGAAGGCACGATGGCCATCCGCGTCGCGCCGACTCTCCGCCACCAGGGCGAGCGCGCCGCCGGCGCCATGCTGAACAGTGAAAGCGTCGAAAGCGCCGCCGTCTGGGGCAAGCGCGCCGCGTGGGTCCACTACAGTGGCCCGGTCGACGGCAGGCCGGTCGGCATCGCGATCTTCGACCACCCCGGGAACTTCCGCCACCCGACCTGGTGGCACGCCCGCGCCTACGGCCTGTTCGCCGCCAACCCCTTCGGCGTCCACGACTTCGAGAAGGCGAAGAAGGGCACCGGCGCCTGGACGATTCCGGCGGGCGGCGAGCTGCGGTTGCGGTACCGGCTGCTGTTTCACGACGGCGAGGTGGCTGCGGAACAGCTCGCTGGGGAACTGGCGCGCTACGGCTCTGAGTGACGGCGCACGGGCGATGATCGTGTGCGGACGGCGTGGTTCGTCTCGAACCCGACCGGCGAGTTGTCACAAGAACTTGTCTTTCTGGCAGAGATTCGCGCGCTTGGGCTAAGGTCCGCCACAATGATCCTCAACGCGCAGCAGCTTCGGCAGGCCGTTTCACCAGCTCGCCGAGCCGACCGAGAAGCCCTGCGACGGCCCGTCTCCCCTGCGGGATCGCCGAAGAGCAGGCGGATTATCGGTCCGGTCGTATGCTCCGTCCGGGTTCCAGAGGCGCCCGCCCGTCGACGATGGGAGTGAGGATCCGTACACGATGAGCCGTACGATTGGCGCCACGCAGTTCAGGAAACAGTGCCTCGCGATTCTCGATCAGGTGGACCGCGACGGCATCGTGATCACGAAACACGGGCACCCGGTGGCGAAGCTGATACCAGTCAAGGGTACTTCCGGGCACTTGATCGGCTGCCTTCGGGGGAAACTGCGGCCTGCGGGCGACACGATGAGCACAGGCGTCAGGTGGGATGCTGAACACTGACTCCGACATCCTCGTCGACGCCCTGGAAGGAGAGGCGAGACCGGCGTAGCGAAGCAGCGGCTTGTTGTGGTTCGACCGAGCGGAGCGTCCGAAGATCTTGCCCGTTTCGTGGAAGTTCGGCGGCTTGCGCTAGGGTCGCGGCAGATGATCCTCAACGCGCAGCAAATCCGGCGGGCTGTGGAGGGCGGTGACATTCGGATCGAGCCGTACGACGAGGATCAGTTGCAGGCGGCCACCTACGACCTGCGGGTCGGTGCGCAGGGCGCGACGACCAGCACGAAGAAGGTGTTGGACCTCCGTTCAACCGGCTATCTCTCCATCGAGCCTGGCGACTTCGCGGTCGTCACCGTGCGCGAGGAGATTGCGCTGGGGCCGCAGCACGCCGGACGCTTCGGGCTGCGCTCGAAGTACGCCCGCAAGGGCCTCATTGCAACGACGGGGCCACAGATCGACCCCGGCTTCCACGGACGGCTGATCCTCGGCCTCACGAACCTGACGCCCAAGGCCATCACGCTCTCGCACGACGACGACCTCGTGTCGGTCGAGTTTCACCAACTCGCCGAGCCGACCGAGAAGCCGTACGACGGTCCGTTCCAGGGGAAGACGAAGCTCGGTCCCGAGGAAATCGAGATGATCACCGAGAGTTCCGGGGGCATGGCCTTCTCGGAGGTGCTGACCACGCTCAGCTCGCTGAGCAAGAACGTGGCGACCCTCTCAAGGGACGTGCACGAACTTTCGGCCTCGATGAAGACGCAGCGCTGGCTCGTGCCCGTGCTCTTCGGATTCGTCGCGCTGCTGATCGCGGTGTTCGGGTTCCTCGGCGGCTGACGCCAGAGCTTGGCGGCCCGGCGCTCGCTACCGCAAGCGCGCCGGATCGAACATCGCGTAGATGCGGGTGTCCCGCAGTTCGCCCGCGTTGTCGAGGGCATCGTTCCTGAGCGTCGCTTCCCACTCGAAGCCGAGCCGCTCCGCCACGGCCCAACTGGGCTCGTTGCGGTCGTCCATCGTGATCTGAACGCGCTTCGCGCCGAGGGTCTCGAAGGCGAGGCCGATCAGCGCGCGGGCGGACTCGGAAGCGTAGCCGTGGCCGACGAAAGCGGAGAGCAACCAGTAGCCGATCTCGAACTTGGGCACGTCCCAGTTCGCGAACAGCGAGGAGCCGCCGACGATGCGCCCGGAGGACTTGAGCGCCAGCAGGACGTGGTACGCGGCTTCTTCTTCCAGTTCGGTCTGGGCCAACTTCAGGTAGGCCGCGAATTCGTCTTCGCCGTATGGCTTCTTTGCCCACGGCATCCACTCGGTCAGTTCGGCGAAGGACGCCGCTATCGCGGCGATCAGTTCCTGGCCGTCCGCCGGCGTGGGCGGGCGGAGGATCAGCCGGTCGGTTTCGAGTTGGTCGGGGAAGCGGGACATTGGAGTCGACTGCCCGTTTCGGCTTCTCAGTCGGCTTCGGGCGGAAGGTACTCGTCGCCTACGGTGCGCCCGCCGTTGCCGTTCGGGCGGTTCAACCGGCCCGACAGGGCATCCCGGGCAATCTGGACCGCGCTCAGGATGGTCTCCGTCGAGCGGACGCCGACGTAGTCGGAGAACGCCTTCAGGTTTCCCTCGTCAGCGGCTTCGAGTGCCCGGATGTACGCGGGTTTGCCCTCGGCGGTCACCACGGGAGGCGGCAGGTGCCGCTTCACGTAGGCCCACGCCATGAGCAGCCGCGAAACCCGTCCGTTGCCGTCCTGGAACGGGTGGGTGCGAACGAAGCGGTGATGCAGCCAGGCGGCCTCCACGTTGACTGGATAGCTCCGTTCGCGGATGTCGTCGTCGTACAGGGCGAGGAAGCGGCGCATCTCCGGGTCCACCTGCTCCGGCGGGCAGTACTCGTGAACGAGCCCGTCGGCGCGGCGCGGGTTGTTGGGCCTCGTCTTCCACTCGCCCTTGCCGCGGAACTCGACCTGAACGCGCCGGCCCTGGAGGTCGAGGCCCGTGATTGTCTCCTGGTGCCGCGTCAGCAGGGCGTGCCAACTTTTCATCATGTACACCGACAGGGGGCGGCCGCTGGCGACATCCTCGAACATCATGTCGTAGGCGGCCTCCTGGTCCCGCAGCAGGCCCCGCAGAGTGCGGTCCTCGATCCCCTCGAGAGTGTGCGCCCCCACCGCGCCGGCGAAGCCCTCCGCGATGAACTGCTCGGTGACGCCCCGCCGCAGCGTGTACAGCCCCTCGATCTGGCCGGTCTCCAGGGCGAAGGCGCGCACCCGCTCCCGCAGCCAGCCGTTCAGGAAGCGCGACTCGGGGGAGCCGTCCTTGATCCCGCCCAGGCATTCGTTCCACTCGGCCTCGAGGTCGGCGTAGCCGGGCATCGTCCAGCCTTCCGCGCCGTCCGGCATGCCGGTCAGTGGCTTCCACTGCTCGGGGGCCTGCGCGGCCACTGCCAAACTCCCGTTGCGTCTTCGGTCCATCCGGCCGCGATGCTACTACTGGGCCGGCGGTCTCGGCCGTCCATCGTGACCTGAACGCGCTTGGCGCCGCGCGGCGCAAGCTCCTAGTCGAACGCGGGTCTGACCGGCTTCTTCGTCTCCGGCGCCCAGATTCGGATCTGGCTGAAGCGGCCGGTGTCGTCGAACGACCCGAAGCCGACGCGGCCCCAGCCGAGCGGGTCGCGGTCGGCCGAGACGGTCGGCTGCTTCTCGTCGTCGAAGTAGACCCGTAGCGAGCCGTCCTGGCGTTCGACGCGCACGCGCTTCCAGCCGCGGCCCCAGTCGACGCCTTCGTCCGGGATCGCGCCCATCGGCGTCCGGTCGGCGTTGTCGACCAGGAAGATGTTGTGGGCACGGTCGTCCGGCTCGGTGGCGAGGTGGGCGTAGTAGTAGCGGTTCGGTCCCTCGAAGCCGAAGAAGAGGCTGAGGTCGCGGTGACCGTACTCGCGGCCGGTCTGCCAGGCCTCGGCTTCGAGGACGAAGTCGGCGAGCAGGAGATCGTCGATCAGGGCGATGTTGAGCGGCGAGCGGTGTTTCGGCTTGTACTTGCTGCCGCCCTTGAGGTCGAGGTAGCCGCGCCAGTCTCCCGCGCCGTACGCCCACGCTCGCCGGTCGCTGAACGTGAAGTCGTCGAGCGCGGAGGCCTCGGTGAAGTCCTGGGAGTAGACGAGTTCGTAGCCTTCCGGGACGTCGGACTGGGCGTGGAGGCCGCCGGCGGTGGCGACGGCAGTCAATGCGGCCAGACTCAGCCAAACCGGCGCTTTGCGCCGGATGCCGGCGAGGGCGCCGGCGCACCCGGTGGGGCGCATCGCGAGACTGCGAACCGGGCCCATCAGACGGTCCGCGGGACGACGAAGGGTTCCCGGTACTCGCGAGTGAGCATCCTGTTCGCCTCCGGGTCGCCTTCGATCGTCTCGGTGTCCGGGTCGATCTCGAGCCAGGGCCCGACGATCGGCTGCTCGATCTCGAGGTCGACGCCGTTCCTGGCCAGGTGGTCGAGGAAGCGGTCCGGGGTGTCGCCGGCGTGGCGGAGCTTCGAGGCGATCTTCGACACCTTGGCGGGCCCCCCGGCTTCGCCGCGCAGGTAGGAGATGTTGCCGAGGTGGCAGAGCGCGCTCGACAGGTGGCCGTCCTCGATCGAGGCGGTCAGGTTGGCGGCGCGCCGGCTGCGCACAGCGTCCACGAAGTTCGCGTAGTGGTTGGCGCCGCCCTTCCAGGACTCCAGCTTCTTGCCCTTCTTGTCGTAGGCTGCGGCCTGCGTGTAGCTCGGGATCTGCACGTGGCCGCCCTCGCAGTGGACGATGACGCCGATGCTGGCGCCCAGGTAATCGTCCATGCCGTCGCGCCACTTGCCGGCCTGCGCCTTGGCGTCGCGCGGCAGGCCGCGGACCTCGAACAGCAGCGGCGCCCGCTCGTAGTCGTGGTACACGAACTGCGTGTTCGGGGTGTTGCCGTCGTCGACGTAGCCGAACCGGCCGCCGACGCTGATCGTTCGCGGCGGCAACGCGGGCTCGCCCAGCGCCCAGCGCGCGATGTCCATCTGGTGGATGCCCTGGTTGCCCAGGTCGCCGTTGCCGGTGTCGAAGACCCAGTGCCAGTCGTAGTGCAGGCGCTCCCGCATCAGCGGCTTCTTCGGCGCCGGGCCGCACCACAGGTCGTAGTCGACGGCGGGATCGATCTTCTGCGCGCCTTCCACCCGGCCGATGCTCTCGCGCGGCTTGTAGCAGAGGCCGCGGGCGAGCTGGATCTCGCCGATGTGCCCTTCGTTGACCCAGGCCAGGGCCTCCCGGATCGAGGGCGACGAGCGGATCTGGGTGCCGGTCTGGACGATGCGGTCGTACTTGGCGGCCGCGTGGACGATCTGGCGGCCCTCCCAGACGTTGTGGGACACGGGTTTCTCCAGGTACACGTCCTTGCCGGCCTGGCACGCCCACACGGCCTGCAGCGCGTGCCAGTGGTTCGGCGTCGCGATGGAAACCGCGTCGATGTCGTCGCGCTCCAGGAGTTCCCGGTAGTCGACGAAGGTCATCGGAGCGGTCGCGCCGGCCTCGATCGCCTTGGCCTTGGCCGCTTCGAGCACGTTGCTGTCGACGTCGCAGAGGGCGGCGACTTCGACGCCGGGCAGCTTGGCGAACTGGTTGACGTGGTCCCGGCCGCGTCCGCGCAGGCCGACGACGGCGACGCGAAGCTGTTGGTTGGGACTCGCGGCTGTGGCCGTGCCGGCCGAAGCGCGGCATCCCAGAGTCGTCGTGGCGGCGGCAGCGGCGGCCGAGCCGAGGAAGACGCGGCGGGTGATGGCGGACATGTCGTTTCTCCCAGAGTCGGAAGCTGGCCCGTAGGCGGCTTCCGATTGTAGCGCCGCGGCTCCATACGAGACTGGCCGCCCGCTGGGTGCGCGGGTCTTCCGACCCGCTGCCGCCGGAGGCGGCCGGAGAGACGCGCCGGCCGGAGGCTGCCTCCGCTCCAGCGCCGGCCGCGCCGGCCGCGGCTGGTGCGGTCGCCGGGCGTTCGCCAGCGGCCCTTCGTCCGGGCTGCACCGCTCCGCGGCGCCGCCCGTGGGCGGGTCGGAAGACCCGCGCACCCAGCGGGCGGCCCATGCCCGTCAGCGCCGCGCCGGCTGCTACCGTGGCCGGCGGATGAAGTCGGTCGGACATCGGGGACCGTTTGCCGTTCTCGCTTCGGCGGGTCTAGCCGCCTGCTTCGTCGGATGCGTCGCCGACATGCCCGCCGAGCCCGCGGCGGCCCCCAACATCGTCTTCCTGCTGGTCGACGACCTGGGCGCCATGGACATCGGTGCCTTCAACCCGGACACCTTCTACGAGACGCCGAACATCGACCGGCTCGCGGCCGGCGGGGTGCGCTTCACCCGAGGCTACGCCGCGAATCCGGTGTGCAGCCCAACCCGCTTCAGCATCATGACCGGCCGGTACCCGACCCGGGTGGGCGCGACGAACTACTTCGCGGGCCGGCGGCAGGAGAAGTACGCGCCCGCTCCGCTCAACGACCGGATGCCGCTCGCGGAGTACACGCTCGCCGAGGCGCTGCGCGACGGCGGCTACCGCACGGCATTCCTGGGCAAGTGGCACCTGGGGCCGACGGAGGAGTTCTGGCCGCTCGCCCAGGGCTTCGACGTGAATGTCGGCGGCCATCGGGGCGGCATGCCGCGGAGCTACTTTTCGCCCTACTCGAACCCGACGCTTCAGGACGGCCCCGAGGACGAGCACCTGACGGCGCGGCTGACCGACGAGGCGCTCGCCCTGCTCGACGGCTACGCGGCGGACGAGGAGGGCAGGCGCTTCCTGCTCTACCTTTCGTACTACACGGTCCACACACCGCTCGTGGCGCCGGCGGACCTGATCGCGAAGTACGCCGCCAAGGCAGGCGTCGAGGTCGGCGTGTCGGAGAAGCCGCCGGGCCGCGTGGCCGGCTATCCCGCCGACCCCGCCGATTTCGGCGACGAGGAGCAGATCTGGCCGCGCGACGAGCCGCGCCGGGTGCGCGAGGTGCAGAACCACGCGGTCTACGCGGCGATGGTGGAGACGCTGGACACGAGCGTCGGCCGCATCCTCGACCGCCTCGACGCCCTGGGTCTGGCCGAGAACACGATCGTCGTCTTCTTCTCCGACAACGGCGGCCTGTCCACCGCGGAGGGGGCGCCGACCTCGAACCTGCCGCTCCGCGGCGGCAAGGGCTGGCTCTACGAGGGCGGCATCCGCGAGCCGACGATCGTCCGCTGGCCTGCCGTGGCCCCGGCGGGCGCCGCGACGGCGGCCCCCGTCATCAGCATCGACTTCTACCCGACCTTGCTGGAGGCGGCCGGCGTCGACCAGCCGGCCGGCGTCGAGATCGACGGCGTGAGCTTCGTGGACGTGCTCCGCGGCGGCGACGCGGGTACGGCGGCTGCCGCCGCGGCCGCCGAGCGCGACCTGTTCTGGCACTACCCGCACTACGGCAACCAGGGAGGCTTCCCCGGCGGCGCGATCTCACGGGGTCGCTACAAGCTGATCGAGCGCTACGAGGACGGCCAGGTCCACCTCTACGACCTGGAGAACGACGTTGGTGAACGGAAGGACCTGGCCGCCGAGCAGCCCGAGCGGGTCGCCGAGATGCGAGCGCGGCTCCACGCCTGGTACGGCGAAGTCGGCGCCGAGTTCCTGAGCGCCCTGCCGGATGGCCCGGGACCCTGGCAACCGTCGGTGCAGGCCGGGGACGGCGGTTGAGCCGGCGCTACACGCCTCCGGGCCACCATCGCACCGTCGGGGCTTTCCGGGAGCATCTGCACGGCCTCGACACCGCGTTCGACTGTGCCGGCGAGTTGCTAGGCCCGGATGGGCCGCTGGCGAAGCCGCTCACAGTGTTCGGCCGCGAAGTCGGGAACCGGTTCGCGATCCATCCGATGGAGGGCTGGGACGGCAAACGGGACGGCAGCCCGAGCGATCTGACTCTGCGGCGCTGGCGGCGGTTCGGGCTGAGCGGGGCGAAGCTGGTCTGGGGCGGGGAGGCGGTGGCGGTGGTCCCGGAAGGGCGCGCGAATCCGAACCAGCTCTTCATCGACGGCGAACGGCTGGCCGACTGCGTTGCTTGGCTTGAGACGCTTCGCCGGGAGATCCTGGCGGGGCACGAAGAGAGCGGCGCCGGCGGCGAGCGGCCGGTCGTCGGCCTCCAGTTGACCCACTCGGGGCGTCTTTCCCGTCCCGATCCGCCGCCCGCGCCGCCGCGGCCGTTGCGGGCGCAGGTCCATCCCGTGCTCGACGCGCGGCTGGGCGAGGCCGCGAACCGGCCCCTCGTGACCGACGAGCAACTGGAGAAGATCGCCGGCGCCTACGTGCGGGCGGCGCGCTGCGCCGAGCGGGCAGGGTACGACTTCGTCGACGTCAAGTGCTGCCACGGCTATCTGCTGCACGAACTGCTCGGCGCTCGCACCCGGCCGGGCCGCTACGGCGGGGCGTTCGAGAACCGGGTGCGGCTGCCGCTTGAAATCGTCGCGGCGGTGCGCGCCGAGTGTCCCGGTCTTGGGGTCGGCGTCCGTCTGTCGGTCGGAGACGTGGCGCCGTTCGTTGCGGACGAGAGCGGCGTCGGGATCCCGCAAGAACCGGGAGCGCCGAGCCGCGAAGTCGCACCCGGCGTCGCGGAGGGATTGTCGCCGCTTCGCGGCGCGTCTCCGTCAGAAGCCGGCGGGGACGCCGGCGCACCCGGTGTGAGGCGCATGGATCAGGGCCGGAACGCTGACCCCACGGCAGGTGCATCCGGTCCGGCGGCCGCGCTACCTGCTGCCGGCCTGGGCTTCGGCATCGACCGCTCGAACTGCGCTTTGCCCGAAGCCACCTGCGCCGAGGCGATTCGCTACATTGACCTGCTGATCGAGGCTGGAGTCGAAGTGGTCAACGTGACGATGGGTTCGCCCTATAGTTGCCCGCACCTGTCGCGACCGTTCACGTATCCGGCGTCGGACAGCTATCTGCCGCCGGAGGATCCGCTGCGTTCGGTGCTGCGTCAACTCGCCGCCGTGCGCACGGTGCGCACGGCGTTCCCGCGACTCCCCCTGGTGGGGACGGGCTACAGCTACCTGCAGGAGTGGCTGCCCTACGTCGCCGAGGCGGAGGTCGGGGCCGGTCACGTCGACTTCGTCGGCCTGGGCCGGATGGTGCTGGCCTACCCGCGCCTGCCGGCCGACGTTCTGGCGGGCCGGCCGCTCGAGCGGCGCCGGATTTGCCGGACCTTCAGCGACTGCACCACGGGACCGCGCAACAACATGGTCAGCGGCTGCTACCCGCTGGACGAGCGCTACCGGGAGTCCCCCGAGTTCGCCCGGATCAAGGAGATCAAGAAGGCGGTGGCCTCGTGACGGCCGCCGCCGAACGGACGGGCGCCGCCGAACGGACGGGCGCCATCGGCCGGACAGGCACAGCCGGCCGCCCCGCCGTTCCGCCGCTGCCGAGGCTCTGTTTCGCCGCACTTCACGTCGTCGTGCGCGACGGCTACGCCCAGGCTGGCCACTCGCTCGAACAGCCCGGCTCGCCGCAGGAGATCGAACACTGGATCGACTGGAAGGCGACCGCCGGGCTGCGCCGCCACGTCGACTCGCTCGGATTCGGCGTCGCGGAGGCGATGGATACGGCCCAGCGTTTCGAGATCGGCTGGCCCAGCGCGCGGCGGTTGATCGAACTCTGCGCCTCGCTCGAACTCCGCAACGGCTTCGTCGCCGGGGCCGGCAGCGACCAGTTCGATGCCGTCGACAGCAACGCGAAACTGGTGGACGCGGTGGTGGAACAGGCGGAGTTCATCGACGGGCTGGGCGGAGTCCCGGTCCTGCTGCCGATGCCGCGGCTGACGGAGACCGGGGCCTCGGAGCGCGAGTACGTCGACGTCTACGGCGCGATCATCGACCAGCTCGAGGGGCCGCTGTTCCTCCACTGGCTGGGCGAGATGTTCCACCCGGCGATGCGCGGCTACTTCCCGGGCAACAGCCTGGAGCGCATCCTCGCCCGTCACGACGACAAGGTGCGCGGCGTCAAGCTCTCGCTGCTGGACGAGGAGTTCGAGGTGCGCCTTCGACGTCGCCTCGCCATGCGCGGCCAGATCGTCCTGACAGGGGACGACTACCACTTCGCCAGCCTGCTGGAGGGGCAGCCGGCGGCCAGGGGGTCGAGGCTCGGCGGCACGTTCGAACTGATGGGCCGCGGAGTGGCCATGGGCGACTTCAGCCACGCGCTGCTCGGCGCCTTCGACGCGGTAGCCGAGCCGGCGGCCGAGGCGCTTCGCGCCCTCGGCGACGGTGACGTCGGCCGCTATCGCGAACTGATGGGCCCGGCGGAAGAGCTCGCCCGCTTCATCTTCCAGCCGCCGACGCGCCACTACAAAGCCGGACTCGCCTACCACGCCTGGCTGCGCGGTCTGCAGGACAACCCGATGCTGGTCAATCGGGAGGATCTGGCGCGGGACGAGGCGCACTACCGCGGAGTCGCGTCTCTCGCGCGGCGCGCGGGCACGTTGGGCGACGGCTGACCGGCGCCTCACCGACAGTCACGCGATGTGCGAGAGTTCGCGCGGGCGGGATGGCGATCGTGACGAGAACCGAGAACGGGACGGGCGGCGGCCCCGGCGGTGGACGACCGGGCCGGATTGGCGCCGCGTCCCTGGCTGTTGCGCTGCTGCTTTGCGCCCACGCCGCGACAGCCCAGCAGACCGGGCGCATCGAAGGAACGGTGACGCTGCGCGGCGCCGCCTCGCCGGACGGCATCGCCGTTCTGGCCGAGACCGGCGCCGTGCCCCGGCCAAGGTCGACCGTTGTCGACGCGTCCGGCCGCTACGCGCTGCCGCGGCTCTACCCGGGCCGCTATCGGGTCACGTTCACGACCCCGGCGGGAGCGAGCCGCACCGTCGAGGCCCGGGTCCTGCTCGGCCAGACGACGACCCTGGACCTGGAACTCGACGCCGCCGCCGCTTTCAGCGAGGAACTCGTCGTGGTCGGAGAGCGGGTCGCCGTCCGCGGCCGTGCCGCAGTAGCCAGCGCCATCGACGGCGAAGCGGTGCGGGACATGCCTCTCGGTCCCGACTATCGCAGCCTCGTCCGGCTCGCTCCGGGCGTCCAGGTGACGCAGGACGGCGTGCGGGGACCGGCCAGCGGCGGCAGCGGTCAGGACAACGTGTACCGATTCGACGGCGTCGACGTGTCGCTGCCGATGTTCGGCACGCTGTCGGCCGAACTCTCGAGCCACGACGTCGACCAGGTGACCTTCGAGCGCGCCGGCGCCACGGCGGTGGGCTTCAACCGTAGCGGCGGGTTCACGATGGACTCGACGGCGAGATCGGGTACGAACGCCTTCACGGGCAGCGTCGAGTACACCGTGGAGCCGCCCGATCTTCAGGCGGAGCCCGAGACGGTCCTGGAGTCCGCGGCTGGACACGACACGGACCGCCAGCGCGCCGTCGCCACCTTCGGCGGCCCGATCGTTCCGTCGCGGCTCTTCTTCTTCGCTTCCGCTTTCCGGCCCACGGAAGAGCGGACGAACGCGGCCACGGCCTACGGACCGGTCAAGGACTACGAGAACACGCGCCGCGAGTTCTACGGCAGGCTGACGCACGCGCCGTCGGACCGGGTGCTGCTCAACGCCGGCTACCGTGCCTCGCGGCGCGAGGAGAACGGCGTCTCGGTCGGGCCGTACGAAGCCGATTCGGTATCGCTCGGCGGCAGGGCGGACCAGCGAGTCGCGAACGTCGACGGCGTCTGGCAGACACGCCTGGGCGCCCTCTCGTTCCGGCTCAGCGATTACGAACTCGAGGGCTCTTCCCGGCCCGACGTGGGGCTGGCCGTCCAGCCGGCGCTCGACGGCGCCCTGGACGTGGACAATCTGGACCGGATGGGCTACTTCAGCGTCCCCGAGTACGTGGACGGCGCCGATGCCTACAACGCCGCGGTCGGGCCCCTGGTGGAGCGCTACGGCTACGCGGACGAGCAGGGCGTGCGCCGGGGAGGCGGCGCCGTCGGCGCGCACCCGTCGATCAACGACCAGGCGTTCTACCGGCGGAGCTTCGAACTGACGTTCGATCGCGAGTTCGACCGGGGCGCGATCGGCCACGACGTCCACTTCGGGTTGCGGGCCGCCGAGGCGCGCGAGACGCTGAGCCGTGAATCGAACGGCTGGGGCGCCATCGAGGCGCCGGGCGGCGTCGACCTGGCCGCGGCCGGAACGCCGGTCTTCTACGTCGCCACGGTGCAGCAGATGAGCCTCCGGCGCCCGGACGGCACGGTGGTTTCGCCCATCGACTCCTTCACGGAGACGATGTCCCTGGGGGTGCACGACCGCGTGACCGCGGGCGACTTCACCTTCGACGCTGGCGTGCTGCTGAGCCGGGACGTTCTGTACGGGCAGGGTCTAAGAGCGGCGCCGGGGACGGTGTCCGGCTACGCCCTGGCGCCGGGCGAGAAGTACAGGATGTACACGATCGACTGGCGAGACATGATTCAGCCGCGTCTCGGCGTAACGTGGTCCTGGCGGGCGGAGGGCACGGTCTTCGCGAACTACGCCCGCTACCACCCGGAGGCGTCCTCGCTGGCGCGCGCGGCCTCCTGGGACCGGAACACCCGCGCCAGCCTCCGCGTGCTGTTCGACGAAGGCGGCCGCGTCATTGCCCACGAGCCGTACCCGGGATCTTCCGGCAAGGTGTTCCAGGACGGCATGAAGCCCCGCCGCATCGACGAGTGGACGCTCGGCGCGACCCGGACGTTGTCGCGGGGACTGTCGCTCAGCGCTCACCTGCGCCGCCGGGAGGGCGGGAACTTCTGGGAGGACACATGGAACGGATCCCGGGGTTACGACAGCGCCCCCGCCCACATCGCCGCCCGCGGTCTCTACGTGCCGGGTCTCGATGCCGTGCGAGCGGAAATCGGCGGTTCGAGCTACGTGATCGCGGAACTCGACGGCGCTTACACTGAGTACTCGGAGGCTGCGGTCGAACTGGTGTGGCGGGGCGAGCGCGGCTACCTGAACGCCTCGTACGTGCGGAGCCGCTACACCGGCAACTTCGATCAGGACAACACGAGCTGGAACAACGACGCCAACCTGTTCATCGGCTCGTCCAATCTCGCCGACGGCTATGGCCGGCAGCTATGGGACAACAAGGACGGGACGCTGCGCGGGGACCGGCCGCATCTCGCGAAGGTGTTCGGCCGTCTCGACCTGCCGTGGCGGGCGAGCGTCGGCGCGTTCGTCTTCTTCCAGTCCGGGCAGCCGTGGGAAGCGTGGGACTCGGTCGCCTACGGGCTACCCTCCTACTTCTCGTCGACCAACCGTTACGCGGAGCAGGCCGGCAGCAGGCGCAGTCCGAGCCACTGGCAACTGGACCTGGGCTACACGCAGCACTTCCTCCTGCCGACGGACCTGGGCCTTCGGCTGCGCGTCGATCTCTTCAACCTCTTCGACCGCCAGACCGGCTACAACATGAATCCGTTCCGGCGCGACGCCGCTTTCGGGGAACCCCGCGACCGCTTCGATCCGCGCCGGGTGCAGATCTCCCTGAGCGTCGAGTTCTGATCCGTTGCCTCGGAACGTCGCGGATGCCGTTTCGGCGGGAGCTCGCCGGGCCGAGATCACGGTCCGGGACGCGCGCCGTCTGGCGCTGGCCCGCGCGGGGCTGCTGAAGCCCGAGTGGACCGGCCTGCCGCGTTCGGCTTCCGGCCGCGGCGTGCGGGCGCGCCGGGCGCTCCACGCACTGATCGAGCGCTTCGGCTACCTCCAGCTCGACACGATCTCGGTCGCGGGGGCCCGCACCCACGCGCTGGTGCCGTTGTCGCGCTGGCCCGGAATCGACCGGAACCTGCCGGAGGAACTCCTGCAGCCCGGCGAGCCGATCTTCGAGTACTGGGGCCACGAAGCGAGCTGGATCCCGATCGACCTCTACCCGGCGTTCGGCTTCCGCCGGGACGAGTACCGAAGCGGCAGGACCTGGCACAGCCGCGGGATCCGCGATCACCCGGACGTGGCGAACGCGATCCTCCGCCAGGTCGAGGCCGAGGGGCCCCTCCGGTCGCTCGATCTCAAGGGGCCGATGATGGGCGAGATGTGGCGCTCGAAGCGAGAGCGGTGGGTCGCCTACTCGCTGTGGTCGACCGGCGAACTCGCCATCCGTTCGCGGCACAACTTCCAGCGAACGTTCGACTTGCCCGAGCGGGTGATCCCCGAGCGTTGGCGGAGCGAGGAATGGCGCCTGGAGGAGGGGATCCGGGCGCTGATCCTGCGCGCCCTCGAGGGTCACGGCTGGGCGACGATCGGCGCGCTCGCCGACACCTTCCGGCTCAAGAACGTGCGCCCGCAGATCGGGACCGCGCTGGAGGAACTGGCCGCGGCGGGGGAGGCGGCCCCGTGCGACGTGATCGCGGCCGGCGGCAAGAGGCGGTCGGGATGGGTGCGCCCCGCCGACCTCGAACTCGCCGCCCGGTTGCGCCGCGTGCGCCCGGCGCCCGACCGGGGCGTGCTGCTGTCGCCGTTCGATCCGGTGCTGTGGCGGCGGAACCGGGTGGCGCATCTGTTCGGTTTCGACCAGATCCTGGAGATCTTCAAGCCGGCCTCGCAGCGGCGCTACGGCTACTACTGCATGCCGGTGCTCGCCGGCGACCGGCTGGCGGCGCGCTACGACCTGAAGGCGCACCGGCGCGAGGGCCGGCTGGAGGTGCTGGCGCTCCACTACGAGGCGGACGGTCCGAAGCCTCCCGCAGCCGACCGGGCGGCCGCGAAGAGCGCGTTGGCGAGATTCGCGGAGTCGGTGGAGCTGGCTGTCGACCAGGAGTAGTCGCAGCCGCGAGAGGCTGTGCTGGCGCGCGTGGAATGGCCAGTGCGGGTCGGAAGACCCGCGCACCCAGCGGAAGCCGGCGCACCCGGTGTGCGGCGAGTCCAGTACGCTGCAGCGCGATGAGAAACACGCATCTTTGCCGGACCGTCCCGGTCCTGCTCTTCGCCGTATCGCTGACGGTCGGGTGCGCCGCCGAAGGCCCAAGCGACGAAGCCGACGCGCGGCCGCGGGTCGCGCTGGTCATGAAGTCGCTCGCCAACGAGTTCTTCGAGACGATGGCCGAGGGCGCGCGGGCGCACCATGAGGCGAATGCCGACGACTACGACCTTGTCGTCAACGGCACGCGGAACGAGAGCGACCTCGCCCAGCAGGTCGCCCTGGTCGAGCAGATGGTGGCCTCCGGGAGCGACGCGATCGTCATCGCGCCGGCGGACTCGAAGGCCCTGGCGCCGGCGCTCGCGCGGGCGCAGGCTGCCGGGGTCGTCGTCGTCAACATCGACAACCGCCTCGATGCCGAGGTGGCGGCCGACACGGGTCTCGACGCGCCCTTCGTGGGCCCCGACAACCGCGACGGCGCCCGACGGGTCGGCGAGGCCCTGGCCGCGCACCTCGAGCCCGGCGACCGGGTGGCGATCGTCGGCGGCATTCCGACCGCCTTCAACGCGCAGCAGCGGCAGGCCGGCTTCGAGGACGCGATGAACGCGGCCGGCGCCGAGATCGTCGACACGCAAAGCGGCGGCTGGGAGCAGGCGCAGGCGAACGCGGTGGCGGCGGCGATGCTGCGCGAGCACCCGGATCTGCGGGCGCTGCTCTGCGCCAACGACAACATGGCGCTCGGCGCGCTGGCGGCCAGGCGCCAGAGCGGGCGCGACGACGTGGCGATCGTCGGCTTCGACAACATCGACGCGGTCGCGGACCTGGTGGCCCGGGGCGAGATCCTGGCGACCGCCGACCAGCACGCGGACCGGCTCGCCGTGTTCGGGATCGAGGCGGCGCTCGAGATCCTGCGCGGCGGCGAGGCGAAGGACCGCCAGACGCCGGTCGACGTGATCGTCGCGCCCGACTGAACCCGCTGGGTGCGCGGGTCTTCTGACCCGCCTTCGGTGAAGCCCCGAAGCGGCGCAGTCCGTATGACGGGGCGGCCGGCCGCAGGCCGGCGACAATCGCGGAGCCGGCCTTGGGGGCCGGCGCGTTCTTCTGGCCGCCTCCGGCGGCAGCGGGTCGGAAGACCCGCGCACCCAGCGGACTCAGGGCAGCTTCGTTACGAGGGCTTGGCCCGTCGGCAGCGCGAGCGGGGCCTCGGGCCGGCCGGCGAAGAACTCGTCCACGGCCTCCTTCTCGCCGCGTGCGGCGGGGAAGCCGTAGTCGTCGAAGACGACGACCGCGCCGGCGGCGAGGCGCGGGTAGAAGTAGTCCAGGCAGTCGAGGGTCGAGCGGTAGAGGTCGACGTCGATGTGGACGAAGGCGAAGCGCGAGTCCTCCAGGCCCTCGAACGTCGACGGGATGAAGCCCTCGTGGATCCGGAGGCTGCCCGGGAAGCGGCCGAGAAGCCGCTCGACGTCCCGCGCCGAGGTGGCCCGGAAGACGCCCTCTTCCAGGTCCGGGTCCCGCTCCGGATCGGGCGCCGGGAGCCCCTCGAAGCTGTCGAAGAGATGAAGGGCCTTGCCGCTTCCTTTCAGCACCCTGGAGAGGAGGAGCGCCGTGCCGCCGCGGTACACGCCGCACTCCGCGAAGTCGCCCGCGACGGACAGCGCCTGGCGGCCGAGGCGGTAGAGCACCTGGCAGCGGTCGGCGGAGACCACCGTGTACGGCTCGACGCCGTCGTACGCCTCCCGGAAGTCCGGTTCGCCGCGCCAGGGGGCCCAGATCGGCGATGGGGAGCGCCACTCGCGGTAGAAATCCCCGGAGGCGTCCGCCATTGCGGTCGAGTCCCGGCGGGACCGGGGAAAGACCTCGAAGTCGTAGCCGAAGCGGCGCAGGAGGCCCTTCGTCAGCCGGTATGCAGCGGCCCTCGCGTCGCCGCGGAGCCTGCGAACGAGAGAGAGCATCGGCGCCGGTCGCGACTGTATCCTCGGCTCGATGCTCGGCGGGGGTTTTGATCGATGACGCTGGCGGCTGCCGGCTGGCGCCGCGCCCTCGCTCCGGGCTATCGGAGCGGACTCGTCCTGGTGCTCCTCGGCCTGTGCGTGGTCTTCGGACTCGTAACCGACCACTTCTGGAGCGCGCTGACCTTCCGCACGCTGGCGAACCAGTTGCCGCCGCTGGTGGTGGCGTCGGCCGGACTGACCCTGGTGCTGATCGCCGGCGGCATCGACCTCTCGGTCGGCTCCGTGCTGGCGCTGGCGGCGGCGGTTCTGGGCGTGCTGACGGTCGATCAGGGGCTGCCGCTGGTGGCGGCGGCGCTGGTTGCGCTCGTCGTCGGCGCGCTCTGCGGCGCGATCAACGGCGCCCTCGTGGCGCGCTGGTCCATTCCGTCCTTCCTGGTCACGCTCGGCATGCTGGAGATCGCCCGCGGCTCGACCTATCTCGTCACCGCGTCGCGGACGAGCTACCTGGGCGACCGCGTCTCGGTTCTCGGCGCGGCGACGCCGGTGCTCGGGCTCTCCGCGGCGTTCATCGGCTCGCTCGCGCTGGTCGGCGCGCTGCAGTTCGTCCTCTCGCGCACGGCCTTCGGGCGATGGGTGTTCGCGGTGGGCGGCAACCGGGAGGCCCTGCGGCGTTGCGGCGTTCGCCCCGCGCGCGTCCAGTTCGCGGTGTTCACGCTCGCCGGTTTGCTGGCGGCCGTCGCCGGGCTGTGCCAGGTCGGCTACCTGCAGTCGGCCGATCCGAACGCGGCCATCGGAATGGAACTGTCGGCCATCGCCGCGGTCGTCATCGGCGGCACGTCGCTCATGGGCGGGCGGGGGTCCGTCGCGGGCACCTTGCTCGGCGTGCTCGTGATCGCCGTGCTGCAGACGGGCCTCGCCCAGGCCGGCGCCACGGAGCCGACGAAGCGGATCATTACCGGCGCCGCGATCCTGCTGGCGGTGGCTACGGACATGTGGCGGCGCCGCCGCGTGCGGCGGTAAGGTCGCCGCTCCGCGGCGCGTTCTCTCAAGGCGGGTCGGAAGACCCGCGCACCCGGCGGCGGTAAGGCCGTCGCTTCGCGGTGCGTTTTCTCAAGCGGGTCGGAAGACCCGCGCACCCGGCGGCCGTTCCGCAGCCGGGGCGGCTATTCTGGGTGCCGCGGACGTACTCGCGCCCGGAGCAGCCCGACCGATGAGGAGGCCGACATGAAGAACCGATCCACCATCCGCAGTCTGACCCTCGCCGCCGCGACGCTGGCCGTGGCGGTCGCGCCGCTCGCCGCCCAGGAGCGGGCGATCGAGTTCCCCGACGTCGACGGCTATCGGACCTTCGCCGTCGACCTGCACACCCACTCCGTCTTCTCCGACGGCATGGTCTGGCCGATCATCCGCATGCAGGAGTCCGAACGCGACGGCCTCGCGTTGATGGCCGTCACCGAACACCTGGAGTACCAGCCGCGGATGCAGGACATCCCGCACCCGGACCGGAATCGCTCCTACGTCGTCGCCAGCGAGTACGTCGCGGAGGCGGGGCTGGACGCGATGGTGGTCAACGGCGCCGAGATCACGCGCAGCATGCCGCCGGGCCACGTCAACGCCGTGTTCATCGAGGACGCGAACGCGCTCCTCGTGCAGACCAGCGGCGCGGACTACATGACTCGGCTTCGTCCCTCCACACCGGAGGAGCAGGCCGCGAGCGAGCGGGAGGCGCGGCGGGCGATCGAGGCGGCCAACGCGCAGAACGCCTTCGTCTTCTGGAATCACCCGAACTGGCCGCGCCAGCGGCCCGACGGCGTCGCCAGGCTGACCGACATGCACCGCGATCTCATCGCCGAGGGCCTGCTGCACGGCATCGAGGTGGCGAACGGGGACTTCTACTCGGCCGAGTCGCTCCAGATCGCGCTCGACAACGACCTGGCGATCCTCGGCGTCTCCGACGTCCACTACCTGATCGACTGGGACTACCTGCCCCATGCCGGCGGCCACCGCACGGTGACTCTCGTCTTCGCCGAAGAACGGACCGCCGAGTCGATCAAGGAGGCGCTGCACGCGAACCGCACGGTCGCCTGGCTGGCCAACTGGCTGATCGGCCGCGAAGACGCGCTGATGCCGCTGCTCGAGGCGTCGCTGCTGCTGACGAAGGTCGAACGCAGCGATGGCGACGAACTGATCGACATCCGGCTCTCGAACGTCTCGGACGCCGCCTTCGACCTGCGGGTGACGAGCGGGCACCGCTTCAACGGCCCGCCGTCGACGATGCGGGTCGAGCCGCACAGCGACATCGACCTGGCGATCAGCGGCGAAACGCGCTCCAGCTTCGAGATGGCCTTCGAGGTTCTGAACGCCATCACGGCGCCGGAGACGCACCCGACGCTGCGGCTGCCGGTCGAGCTGCCGCCGCAGTAGCAAGACTGGGTGCGCGGGTCTGCCATCCGTGCGCCCGATGACGGCCGCACGGACCGGTTCACGGCTGGCGCGGTTCGCGCCACCCGGGTGCCTGGCCCGCTGCCGGGTGCCTGACCCGCTGCCGGTGGCGCTCAGTCCCGTTCGCCGCGGCGCTGGCGCTCGACGATCCGGCGCACCGAATCCACGTCGGGCGCCCAGTACCGTTCCCGGTCTTCGACCGGCGGTTCGGCCAGCGGCCGTACGACGCGGAAGCCCAGGAAGCGGGCGTTCGTGTGGTACCAGACGCTCTGCGGGATCTGGGGATCCATCCGCTTCCACGAGAGGTCCGATCCGCGGCGGGCGGCGCAGCGAAGGTCGGCCGGCTCGTCCCGCCAGGAGCCGCCGCGGACGCTGCGCGGGTACTCCCTCTCCGGCCAGGCGATCGGGTCGACGAGAACCTCGCCCTCGCCGAGTTCCGCGTAGGCGGCCCAGGCGTCGAGGGTCCACTCGGCGACGTTGCCGTGCAAGTCGAAGAGTCCCCAGGCGTTCGGTTTCAGCCGGGCGATCTCGCGGTAGCGGCGGCCGCTGTTGCCGGCGTGCCAGGCGAAGCGGTCGATCTCCGCCGGGGCGTCGCCGAACGACCATGCCGTGTCCGCGCCGGCGCGGCAGGCGCGTTCCCACTCGGCCTCGGTCGGCAGCCGGTAGAAACGGCCGGTCTTCATCGACAGCCACTTGGTGAAGTGGCGAGCCGCGAACTGGGTCATCGAGATGGCCGGGAATCCCTCGACGCCCATGCCGAAGTCCATCGGCCGGTAGGGCGGCGTCGGCCGGCTCACCGCGTCCGCCCAGGCGGCCGCAGGTTCCTCGCCGCCGCGGTCCATGTCGAACATGAAGACGCGGTACAGGGCCCAGGTCGTCTCGTGGGTCGCCATCCAGAACGGGCCGACTCGCACCCGGAGGCGCGGGGATTCCAGTTCGCCGCGTCCGGGTTCCGTGTCCGGGCTGCCGAGCAGGAACTCGCCGCCCGGAACCGGCGTCATGTCGAGGTGAAGCTCTCCGCCTTCGACGCCGGCGCCGACGCCGACGATCCGCTCCCGGTAGGGCCGCATGTCGGCCTCCGCGGCCGCGACGGCGGCCGGCACTTCCACCGGCGGCGGTTCGCCGGGAGGCATGTCCGGGTAGCGGCTCGCTCCTGGCTCTTGCGCCGCGGCCAGGAACAGCGCTCCTGCGAGCGCCGGCCCCCTCAGCATTTCCTCTGAGTGCGCGGGTCCTCCGACCCGCCGCCGCCGAAGGCGGCCTCCGAACCGTACATCCGCTGGGTGCGCGGGTCTTCCGACCCGCTGCCGCCGAAGGCGGCCTCCGAACCATCGCCGGCTCTGCCGGCGTCCGCACTGTTCAGCACGCCGCCGTCACCCATGCGTCAGCGCTGCGACCACTCGCCTAACGTCCCTTGAAGACCGGCCGCCGCTTCTCCAGGAAGGCCGCGATGCCTTCCGCCGCGTCTTCGGTGCGGGCGGCGTCGGCGATCGCCTGCGACTCGAACTCCATCTGGGACTCCAGGTCCTCGGAGAAGGACTGCAGAACGAGTTCCCTCGCCCTGCCGAAGGCCCACGTCGGCCCCGCGGCGAGCTGCTTCGCCAGCGCCTCCGCCCGCGCATCGAGATCTTCCGGCGCCACGACTTCGGTCACCAAGCCCCAGTCCAGGGCCTCGGCAGCCGAGAGCGCCCGGTTCGTCAGGATGAGCTCGAGCGTGCGGTGACGCCCCAGGAGCCTCGGCAGGAACCAGGTCGAACTGCCGTCCGGCGTCAGGCCGGCGGCCGTGTAGGCCATCGTGAACCTCGCCTTCTCCGAGGCGACGACCAGGTCGGCGGCGCAGGCCATCGAGAAGCCGGCGCCGGCCGCCGCCCCCTGCACCGCGGCGACGATCGGCGCCCGCCCGCGGACCAGCCGCGTCAGCGACGCGTGAAGGAAAGCCGTCATCTCCTTGAGCACCTTGGGCAGCGAGTCGCCGGCGGCGTTGAACGCCGCCACGTCGCCGCCGCCGCAGAACATCGGCCCCGTGCTTCGCAGCAGGATCGCCCGGACCTCGGGGTTCTCGTCGCACTCGATCCCGATCTGGAGCAGCTCCCGCGCCATCTGCGGGCTGATCGTGTTTGCCGCTTCGGGCCGGTTCAGCGTGATCCGGGCGACGCCGTCCCGGAGGTCGAGGGTCACGGTGCTCGTGTCGTTCATGGCGGCGATGGTAGCGGAGGCTGACGGTGGCGCCAGCGTCCGAGACGCCTCGCAGGCTCGGCGCTTCGGCCCATCCGGTCCTCGCTCGGGAGCTTGAGCCGCGAACTCGCTACACTGCGTTCCGCGGCGCAAGCTACTAGACTAGGACGACCGGAGACGAAGACGGCACCTGGCGGTGCGGGGAGACACGATGGACGGAACCTCTCGACGCAGTTTCATCACCGGGGCCTCGGCGGCCCTGCTGGCAGGCGGAGTCGGCGGCCGCGCGGCGGCGGCCGCGAACGCGGACCCCGACGTGGGCCGCGCCCGCGGCGACGACACGCTCCGCATCGGCCTGATCGGCTGCGGCGGCCGCGGCACCGGCGCCGCGGCGCAGGCGCTCTCGACTTCGGGGCCGGTCGAACTGGTGGCGATGGCCGACGCCTTCGAGGACCGGGTCGAGAACTGCTACGCGCGGCTCGCCGAGATGGGCGAGGAAGGCTCGTTCGAGAACGGCAAGCGCCTCCAGGTGCCGGCCGAGAACCGCTACGTGGGCTTCGACGCCTACCGCAGGGTGATCGACTCCGGCGTCGACGTCGTCGTCCACGCGACGCCGCCGGGCTTCCGGCCCGAGCATTTCGAGTACGCGGTCGAGCAGGGCAAGCACGTCTTCATGGAGAAGCCGGTCGCGGTCGACGCGCCGGGCGTGCGGCGCGTGCTCAAGGCCGCCAAGCTGGCGAAGGAGAAGGACCTCAAGGTCGGCGTCGGCCTGCAGCGGCACCACAGCGCGATGTACAACGCGACGATCGACCGGGTCCACGACGGCGCCATCGGCGACGTGGTCGCGCTTCGCGTCTACTGGAACGGCGCCGGCCTCTGGGTGCGGGAGCGCCAGCCCGGCCAGACCGAGATGGAGTACCAGATGCGCAACTGGTACTACTTCAACTGGCTCTGCGGCGACCACATCGTCGAACAGCACATCCACAACATCGACGTCGGCAACTGGGTCAAGGGCGGGCACCCCGTCGAAGCCCAGGGCCAGGGCGGCCGCCAGTGGCGGAACGGCCCCGACCACGGCGAGATCTTCGACCACCACTTCGTCGAGTACACCTACGACGACGGCGCCGTCATGCTGAGCCAGTGCCGCCACATCCAGAACTGCTGGGACCAGGTCGCCGAGTTCGCGCACGGCACCAAGGGCAAGGCGGCCCTGGCCGCCGGCGTGATCAAGGCGCCGGGCGGCTGGAAGCACCGCGAACCGGAGGACGAGAAGAGCCCGTACCAGGTCGAGCACGACCGCCTGTTCGAGGCCATCCGCGAAGGCAAGCCCTTCAACGAGGCGAAGAACGGCGCCATCGCCACGATGACCGCCGTCATGGGCCGCATGGCCACCTACTCCGGCAAGAAGATCACCTGGGACGAGGCGCTCAAGTCGGACGTGTCCTTCGAGCCGGCGAAGTACGCCTGGGACGCCGCGCCGCCGACGGTGCCGGACGAGCACGGCCGGTACACCGTGGCGGTGCCGGGAGTGACGAAGGCGTAGACAAGTCTGACGCCAGTCACTGGGTGCGCGCGGGTCGTCTGACCCGCTGCCGCCGAACACTGGGTGCGCCGGGGTGCCATCCGTGCGCCCGATGACGAGCGCACGGATGGCTCGCGCGTGGCGCGGGCCGCGCCACCCGGGTTCTCGCCAGTTTCCGAAGAAACGCGCCGCGAAGCGGCGGCCGTTGTGCCGCGCTACGGCGCGGCCTCGAATGCGGCGAGGAACTGGTGATCGCCCCAGGCGATCCTCAACACCGCGCCCGGTTCGACCTCCAGGAACTCGATCGTCAGCTTCTCGGTCGGCTCGTCGGCCGTGGAGTGCTCGAGCGGCACCTCGACGGCGTCGGCCGCCGGGGCGCGCTGACTGCCCCAGATGTCGGCGTCGCCGTTGAAGACGAGGTTCCAGCCGTCGGCGGTGCGCTTCGGCCACAGGCTGTAGACGCCCGGGTAGTCGGGGGAGGCGTTGCCTTGCGGCACGACGACTCCGCCGAAGGAGAGCGAGACGCCGGTGAGCAGCTTGAGCGCCCGGCCGCTGTTCCAGACGGCAACCTGGCCGGGTTCGAGATTCTCGAATGCGCGGTAGTCGTCGCTGTCCGCCAGGAGATCCGGATAGGAGATTCGGAGCTGCTTGCCGCCGAGTTCGAGTTCGGCGAGGTTGCCGTAGCGCAGGCGTCGCAACCGCTCGCGGCGGGCGGCGGCCCTGGCGGCGGCGTCGCCGTCGTCGGCCTGGGCGGTGGCCGGGGCGGGGTCGGAGCGGCTTGAGCCAGCCGGTTCCTGGGCGGTGATCGGCGCCGCTTCGAGGAGCAGGGCGGAAAGGAGGGCGAGGGCGGCGATGGCGGTCGTCGTTCTCACGGCGAGCTCCGGTAGAGGTTGCGGAAGGAAGGGGCGGTCGTGGCCGCTCGGCGGAGCTTACAGGCCGGAGTGACCGCTTGCGGCTCGGCGGTAGACTCGGCGAAGGCGCTTGCCGCCCGGAGACCGCTCCATGACGACGCCCGAACAGGATCCGCGGATCCGCCTCGCCGAAGACGCCAGCCCGCTCCGGTTCGTGACGGCGGCGTCGCTCTTCGACGGGCACGACGCGGCGATCCACATCATGCGGCGCATGATCCAGGACCGCGGGGCCGAGGTGATCCACCTGGGCCACAACCGCGGCGTCGACGAGATCGTCCGCGCCGCGGTGCAGGAGGACGCCGACGCCATCGCGGTCAGTTCCTACCAGGGAGGCCACATCGAGTTCTTCCGCTACATGATCGACCGGCTGGCGGAGGAGGGCAGGGAAGACGTTCTCGTGTTCGGCGGCGGCGGCGGCACGATCACGCCGGAGGAGATCGCGGAACTTGAGGCCTACGGCGTCGAGCGGATCTACCACCCCGACGACGGCCTGAAGATGGGTCTGCCGGCGATGATCGACGACGTCGTCGAGCGGGCGCACGCGAAGCGCCGGCCGGCGGCCGCCGAGCCGCGGTTCCGGGCGCGGATGGCGGCGGATCCCGGCGGCGACATCGAGCTCTCGGGGCTGTTGTCGGCGATCGAGCGAGGCGCGCTGGACGAAGCCGAACTGCGCCGGCTACGCAAGGAGTGGCGCCTCGCCGGCGCCGGCGTGCCGGTCGTGGGCCTCACCGGCACCGGCGGCGCGGGCAAGAGCAGCGTCGCCGACGAACTGCTGAATCGCTTCCTCGATTCCATGCCGGAGGCCGCCTCTGAGATGCGGATCGCCCTGCTGGCGGTCGACCCGACCCGGCGGCGCACTGGCGGCGCGTTGCTCGGCGACCGCATCCGCATGAACAGCCTGCGCAGCGACCGCGCCTTCATGCGCTCGATGGCGACCCGCCGGCAGCACCGCGCCACCAGCGAGGTGCTGGGCGACGCGATCGCCCTGCTCAAGGCGTCCGGGTTCTCCATGGTCCTCGTGGAGACCGCCGGCATCGGCCAGAGCGACAGCGAGATCGTCGACCTGGTGGACCTCTCGATCTACGTGATGACCTCGGACTACGGCGCGGCCAGCCAGCTCGAGAAGATCGACATGCTCGACTTCGCCGACGTGATCGTGCTGAACAAGTTCGACCGGCGCGGCGGCCGGGACGCGCTGCGCGACATCCGCAAGCAGTGGCGTCGCAACCGCCTGGCCTTCCAGACCGCGGACGAGGACGTGCCGGTCTACCCGACGATCGCGAGCCAGTTCCAGGATCCCGGCGTCAACTGGATGTTCTGGAACGTCTGCCGGCTGCTGCAGGAGCGGCTCGACCTGGACGAGGAGGCGTGGACGCCGGAGATCGCACTGGACGAGCGCGAACCGAGCGCGGCGGCGCTGATCCCGGACAGCCGCAGCCGCTACCTCGCCGAGATCGCCGAGGCGAGCCGGGCCGCCGAGGCCGAGGCGGAGCGGCGCGCCGCCGCGGCGTCCAGGGCGCACGCCTGCTACCGGGCGCTGGCGGAACTCGACGACCCGGAGCTTCCCGAACCGCTCGCCGCGTACGCTGAGTCGGCGCTGGAGACGGCCCGCGGCGCCGGCGCCGAGTCGCCCGCTGGCGCAGGCGGGGAGACCGGCACGGGCGCGGCCGCCCGCGCCGCCACTCCCGACGTCGCCCGCGCCGCCGCGCCCTCCGGCACGGCCCCCGCCGCCGCTCTCGGCACGACCGCCGACGAGACCCTCTTGCGCCTGCGCCGGAGCTACCAGCAGGCGCTGGCGGAAGTGGGCGCCGGCGCGGCGGCACTCCTCCGCGCCTGGCCGGCCCGCGCCGCGGCCGCGCGTGCGGACCGGTACAGCTACCCGGTCCGCGGCCGCGAGGTCACCGGCGACAACTACGTCACGACGCTCAGCCACCTGCGGATGCCGAAGCTGGCCCTGCCCGAGTACTCGGACTGGGGCGACCTGCTGCGCTTCCTGCTGAAGCACAACCTGCCCGGCGCTTGGCCCTACACCGCCGGCGTTTACCCCTACCGTCGCCGCGGCGAGGAGCCGACGCGGATGTTCGCCGGCGAGGGGATCGCGGAGCGCACGAACCGACGGTTCCACTTCGTCTCGCGCGGCCAGCCCGCGAACCGCCTGTCCACCGCCTTCGACTCGGTCACCCTCTACGGCTCGGACCCCGGCGAGCGGCCCGACATCTGGGGCAAGGTCGGCAACTCGGGCGTCTCCATCGCCACGGTCGACGACATGAAGCGGCTTTACTCGGGCTTCGACCTGTGCGACCCCGCGACCTCCGTGTCGATGACGATCAACGGCCCGGCGCCGACCATCCTCGCCTTCTTCATGAACGCCGCCATCGACCAGCAGGTCGAACTGCACCTGCGCGAGACCGGCGGCTTGGAGCGGGCGCGGGCCGAGATCGACCGGCTGTCAGGCGGCGACGTGCCGGTCTACCGCGGCGAACTGCCGGAGGAGAACGACGGCCTGGGACTGGCACTGCTTGGCATCTCGGGCGACCGGGTCGTCGAGCGCGAGGTCTACGAGCGCATCCGCGCCGACGCCCTGAGCCGGGTTCGGGGCACGGTGCAGGCCGACATCCTGAAGGAGGACCAAGCCCAGAACACATGCATCTTCTCGACCGAGTTCTCGTTGCGGACGATGGGCGACGTCCAGCAGTTCTTCATCGACGAGAACGTCCGCAACTACTACAGCGCCTCGGTCAGCGGCTACCACATCGCCGAAGCCGGCGCGAACCCGATCACGCAACTCGCGTTCACGCTCGCCAACGGCTTCACGATCGTCGAGTACTACCTCGCGCGCGGCATGGCGATCGACGACTTCGCTCCCAACCTGTCGTTCTTCTTCTCGAACGGGATGGACCCGGAGTACGCCGTGATCGGGCGGGTCGCCCGCCGCATCTGGGCGCGCGCGATGCGCGAGCGCTACGGCGCCTCGGCGCGCAGCCAGATGCTCAAGTACCACATCCAGACCTCCGGCCGTTCGCTGCACGCGCAGGAGATCCAGTTCAACGACATCCGCACCACGCTGCAGGCGCTCTACGGAATCCTCGACCGCTGCAACTCCCTGCACACGAACGCCTTCGACGAGGCGATCACGACCCCGACCGAGCAGTCCGTCCGGCGCGCGCTGGCGATCCAGTTGATCATCAACCGCGAGTTCGGCCTCAACCGGAGCGAGAACCCCTGGCAGGGCTCGTTCGCCCTCGACCAGTTGACCGACGCCGTGGAGGAGGCCGTCTACCTGGAGTTCGAGCGCCTGTCCGAGCGGGGCGGCGTGCTGGCGGCGATGGACACGATGTACCAGCGCTCGAAGATCCAGGACGAGAGCATGGAGTACGAGGCGAAGAAGCACGACGGCAGCCTGCCGGTGGTCGGCGTCAACACCTTCCTCGCCGAGGGGCAGGAGCACGCCGAGACGGTCGAGGCGGAACTCATCCGCTCGACCGACGAGGAGAAGCGGCAGCAGATCGAGAGTCTGGCCTCCTTCCACCGCCGGCACGCCGGCCACTCCGAGGCGTGTCTCGAACGCCTACAGGACGTCGCGCGGCGGCGGGGCAACGTCTTCGAGGAACTGATGGAGACGGTCAAGCACTGCTCGCTCGGCCAGATCTCGGACGCGCTCTACCGCGTCGGCGGCGAGTACCGGCGCAGCATGTAGCGCCGCCGACCGCCGCGCATGCCGGGTCCGTTGACGGCGAAGAACTGCGGCATATCTGCGCTCGCCAATGCTCAGGCCGAGCTACCAGTCATGCGCCAGGTTCCAGCCAGCTCCAGCGAGTCGTAGTCCTTCATCGCCTGGCCCGAAGCGGCCTGAAGAACAACTCCAGTTCGTTGACCTTCTCCTTGCGGGGCAACCTGAGTGTTCCACTGTCCAGGATACTCCCGGTGACCTCGATCGCGTAGACGCCGAACACATCGTCGTCTTCGACGTCGATGTCAACCACACTGATCAAGAGCGTGTCGCCTTCGTAGACCTTCACGAGCGTGCCGGACCGACGGAAGTTGTACCGGCCTGACTTCCTGGATCGCTCGGGTGTTCGCCCCCGGACAAGCCGCTCGACGCAGGCCAGTTCTAGCCTGTACCGTCCTGAGGCCGCGTTCAACATGGATTGCTGAATCGGTATCTCGTACCTTCGAGCCCTCTCGGCATCGGACAGCGGTGGGCTTGGCTTGCGCTTGCTGGCCTCATCCTTCGCTTCGAGCTCGGTGAGTTCCGTTTCGCGTAACGACACTTCGGCGGAGCTGAGTTGCAGCCTGCCTTCCGAGTACGCCTGCGTTTCGGACTTCAGTTGGTTCATCCGCGTGCGCTCGCTCTCGGTTAGTGGCAGCTTCGGCTTTGACAGCTCGTCCTTCTGGACGAGTGCCGACAGCTCGGCCTGGAGGCGCTCCACCCTTGCGGCGATCTCCGCCAGACCGGTGCCGAGGTCGTCGACCAGCCCTTCCATCCTCAGGTCCTGGCGTTCCACGCGCACCTGGACGTCGGCCCCACTCAGGAAGTCCATCGCGCTTTGGCCTGAAACGCTGAGAGCGCCAACGCCCAGGCCATGGGCGCGGCTGGTTGGCAGGAGGTCGGAAGCCGACTCGCAAGAAGGCGGATCGAGCGGCACCGGCTCTTGTTGCAGAGACCAGGCTGGACCGCCAGCGAGAACTCCAAGACTGACCGCGATGAGGAACCGCGCCGGATCGACCGACCGCCAAGCTGCGACTGCCGGAGCGCCCCGGTGGCGGCTCCGCACCCGCTGTCGCGCACTCTCTTTCCCCATTCTGGCGGTCACGACTCTTCTGTCTCCTCGGCCTTGAGCGGCGCCGAGATGCGGAGAACAGCGGCGCCGGTGTCGTCCGTTGTCTCAACCTCGCATCTGGTGGGCGTTGCATCGGCTGAGGCAAGGCTGATTGTCGATCCCATGGAGAGATCACTCTAACCTGAGAACGGGCTTGTAGTAGCGAGCAAGAACGTGTAGCTGGCCGATCGGCCTGGGTCGCTCAAGGGTCTCGTCCGGGATCGTGACCTTCCCCCGGCGAAGCTAGGGGAACGCGTGCGCGGGGAACGGGTCGCCTACTGGCACGGAAACGCCGTGATGTCCGACTTCGTGGTGGCGGTCGCGCCCTGCGGGTTGCCGTGCGTCCAGCGGCTGCCGTCGGGTCCCGTAATCCACAGGTTGAAGTCCAGGGTCGTCACCGGCGCCACGAACGCCCAGCGGTGGCCGTTGACTTGGCAACCGTCGAGCACCTTGACGAGAACCTCGGGGTTGTTGCGGCCGAAGAACCACAGAATGCCGGCCTCGCTGGACCAGGCTTCGGCCTTGACCGGGCCCGACTCGCCCTCTTGCGTGACGTAGCACATGCTGACCTCGAAGCCGCCGTCGAAGCGGAGGGCCACGGTCGTGGGCGTGCAGGTGCCGACGGGATCCTCGGCCGGTCCGGAATCCGGGTCCGGGTCGGGGTCCGGATCCGGATCGGGCGAAGGCGTTCGCGGGCGTCTGTCGGCGAAACCGTCCTTGATCCAGTCGAACACCTTCGTGTTGGCCACGGTGCCGCGCACGTTCTCCGACGTGCGGCCGACCGCGTAGATCATCACGTCTTCGCCGGCGTGGGTCTCCAGGAACAGCGGGACCGTCGCCTCCTGCCGATATGCCGTGTGGCTGGTGCTCGTGGGAACGGCGCCGCCGCGGCCCGGCGTCCTGTCGCTGTTCGGATTGACCCGCGAACCGCTCCGGTGGCCCGGCCCGTTGGCGTAGCCCAGGATGGTGTAGGGAATGCCCCCCGAGTCGCCGCTCTCCGAGATCGTGCCGCCGCTGTCTATGTCGTGAACCGTTCCCAGGATGCCGTTGTGCGGCTGGTTGCGGAACGACGCGGGCACCGAGCGGGGGCTGTAGCGCAGGTCGCCGAGCGGCCGCATCGGGTAGCCGGCGATCGTGAAGACGTGGCTGTGGTCCGCGGTCGCGAGGATCAGCGTCCTGTTGAGATTGACGCTCCGCTGCGCGGCGGCGATCGCTCGATCGAACATCCGGGTGTCGGTGAAGGCGCGATAGGCGTTCCCCTCGTGGTGCGCGTGGTCGATCCGTCCCCCTTCGACCATCAGGAAGTACGGCTTTCCCGTGGCGGCGAGAATCTGGATCGCCTTCCTCGTCATCTCCTCCAGGCTCGGCTCGCCGCTGTCCCGGTCCGTTTCGTACTCCAGATGACTCGACGCGAACAGGCCGATCGCGCGGCCGGAACCGCCCAGCGAGTTGAGTCCCTGCCGGTTCCAGACGTAGCGGTAGCCCCGCTCTCGCAGTTCGTTTCGCAGATCGCGGCCGTCCGATCGGCTCCCTGGAAGTCCCTCGTCGTCCGATGCGGAAGTGGGAAGGAAGTGCCGTCGGCCGCCTCCGAAGACGACGTGGAGGCCCTGTCCGAGGCGGTCGTTGTATCCGCCGCCGCCCGGCGTCATCTGCCTGGCGATCTCGTTCTCCAGGTTGCGGTCGTTGACGTGCCCGAAAACGGCCGCCGGCGTCGCGTGGGTGACCCGCGTCGTCGTCACGATGCCCACTGCGTAGCCCATCGATATGGCCAGTTCGCCGATGTTGGTCAGCCTCGCGCTGTTGCCGTTGCCGTTGAAGTCCGCGTACTCGGTGGCCGGGCCGTAGCCGATCACGCCCGTGTTCGTGTTGACGCCGGTCATCATCGCCGACATCGTGGCGGCGCTGTCGGGGGTGATGTAGTCGGCCGACGCCGTGCGCGAGATGGCGGTGTAGGGCATGCGGTCGAGCGCCAGTTGCCCGTCGACGCCGACCGTCGCGATGCGGGTGGACGTGACGGTCGACACCCCCATGCCGTCGCCGACGAACAGGATGACGTTGTTCCTCTGCGCGGCCGCGGGCAGTGCCGCCGCCAGCAGGAGTGCGATGGTTGAGAGAGTGCTCAACGACGGGACGAGATTTCCGCGCACGCTTCCGATCTGCACGACACGACTCTTCATGGCCCAGACCCTCCTTCGTTGGTGCCCGGCCCCGGCAAGGGGCTTCATCGTCGGGATCGCGCCGCTCTTCAGCCGACCCGATGCCGACTCTTCCAACGATGGTAGTGGACTTGGCCTCAATCGGAGACTCGGCGGCCCCTACCGAAGAGCGCCGGGCCGGAACTTCAACTCCACGTACTCCACGTCCGTCATGCGGGCGCGGAGAACTCCCTCTTCAAGCGTCCGACGATCGAGGACGACCGTCGTCCTGCCGTAGAGGTCGTCGTACAAGACGTCCGCGTCCCAGACCTCGACGTCCAGTTCGTCTCCCTCGTAGACGGTGAGGATCTCGCGGTCGCCGAAGTTCACCACGGGACTCGACGTCTCCACCTTGCGCGTCCGAGCCGAGAGCAGGGCATCGAGCCGAGCCTGCTCCTCCTGCGCTTCGGCCCTCTCCTGCTGCAGGGTGCCGAGGTTCGCGGTCAGAGCCGTGAGGCGGACGGACTCCGACTCGGTCAGCGGGTCACCGGGAACGACTTCGCTTTCCGCCTTCCGCTCGGTCAGGTACTCAAGTTCGCGGCACATCGCGCACCGTGGGCAGGGATCCCGTTCGTCGAACGGGCTGCACGCCGCGCAGGCGGTCTCCGTGTAGACGGCGCACGAGTGCGACACTTCGGCATCGAGTTCCCGCAGCCGTGCCAACTGGGTGTCGCTGAGAGGATCGCCGACAGCGACCTTGCTGGCCGTGTCCCTGGCCTCGAGTACTTCCAGTTCCGCCACGACCGCAGCTTGTTCCTCGGCCAACTCCGCCACCCTGCCGCCCAGCCAGTCCATAGCTCCCTGGATCTCGGGAACGTGCCGCCGGACCTGCACGAACGGATCGGGGTCCGAACTGGAGTCCTGGCGGTGCTTCCTGACGCGCATGACGCCGACGGAAAGGATGTACGGCGCCCGGCGATCCGGGCTGGCCACGCCCGGGCCACACGCCTTCTCTCCCTCGGTCGCGGGGTGCAGAGTCGAAGCGTGAACCCATCCGCGAGTGATGGGATCGTCGCCCAGACGGGCCGAGGACGGTGCCGGATTCCGCGGCCCATGGTGTGCGGCATACAGCCAGCAGTTCCGCCTTTCGCGGACGTACACGAGTTGATCGTTGGAGGCTTGGAAGTCCATGGCGGCCGCGGCATGAGCCGGCGCTCGCCGGAAAGGCGCGCCCTCGCTCAGCATGCCGATGCGTAGCCATTCGTGGCGTTGTTTCAACTCCGCGGACAAGCCGCTGGTGTCCAGCACGCTTCGGCAGCCGGGCAACTCGTCCCGAGCGAACCGCAGATGGACACGCTCGCCGAGGAACTCAAGGACGCCCGAGGCTTCGCTCTCGCCCCGGGAAAGTGCTTCGGGATCGGACGACGCTTCGATCCGGAAACGTGGCGTCCGGCCTCGTCTCGTTTCCTCGCCAGCGAAGAAAAAGGAGCAGCCGAACTGCGGAAACGATGCCGAGCCGTTGCCGATCCGGAACTGCTCGTGGTAGCCCGTCAGCGAGCCGCTGGCCGGGTCGAAGGCGATCACGGTGTCTCCGTCGTTACCCGGCACCACCTGCGCCCACGAGGGCGCCGCGAACGGCAGTGCCGAAGCGAAGAGGGCAAGGAACCCGCGCCAGACTGAACGGCCGTACTCGGAGCCAGTGAACGTGCTTGACGGCCGCGGTCGGTCGTGGTGGTTGTCCGGGAGTATCAGGGCACTCTCTCCCCTCGTTCCGACTGCGCCGAGATGCGAAGAACCGCGGCGCCGGTGTTGCCCGTCACATCCACTTTCCCGTCATCATCGCCGTCCCCGTCGTCGTCATCATCCTCGTTCGCGCACTGGAACGCGTTCGTGTCGCTCCTGGTCGAGGCCGTCTGGCCTTGCCGATTGCCGTGCGTCCACCGGGTGCCGTCCGGGCCCGTTATCAAGAGATTGAACTCCAGGGTCGTGACCGGCGCCACGAACGCCCAGCGGTGTCCGTTGTGCTTGCAGCCGTCGAGCACCTTGACCAGAACTTCCGCGTTGCCCCGGTCGAAGAACCACAGGATGCCGGACTGGCCGGATGCCCAGACGCCGGACCTGGCCTGGCCCCCGTCTCCGTCGGGCGTGCGGTAGCACATGCTGACCTTGTAGCCGCCGTCGAACTGAAGCGCGGTCGTCGTCGGCCTGCAGCCCATGGTCGGCGGAGCTGGGCGGTCACCTTCCCGAACCACGCGGATGTCGTGACCGGAAGGCGCCAGCACCAACTCGTAGCGGTTGCCCCGCCAGGTGAACGGCCTGTCGGGGAGGAGCGCACCAGGCCTCGTCCTGTTTCCGTCCACGTCTTCGGTGAAGTCGCACTCGTTCAGCCAGCCGTTCCGGTCGAGGTCGAGGCAGACGAAGTCCTTGTCGTCCTCGGGCAGCGCGTCAGATGGGGAGTCGAACCGTCCGTCGCCGTTCCCATCGACAGCCAGCGCCAGCAGCCGCCCTCCCGACGGCAGCTCGACTTCGCCCCTCCAGACGCTGGACGGGCCGTACACGAGACCGTTCGACAAGTCGCCGCGCTGGGCGGACATCGTAATGGCGTAGGGCAGGACCAGCCCCGACGCATAGGGCACTTCCAGAACCGCCCCGGTTGTCCCCACAGCCCACGGACGCTCCGTGTTCCACGCCGTGAGCAGCGGCGGTCCGTCGTCGGTGAGATTTCGGTTCCTGTTCCGATCAACCCAAACGCGGATGAACCGGTTCTGGAAGTACGACGAGTAGTACCCACTCGCCGCGAACCGTTCGACATCGCAAAGCTGAGGCAGGAGCACCGTCGGGCAGGACTCGGGTCTCCTATGGCTGTCGACGAGGATCTCGAACCGGCCTCCCGCGTCTCCAAGCTCAAGAAACTGGTAGGACGCCGAGTCTCCCCGAACTGCCGGATAGACCACGTCGGATGGCCGACTTGCATGAACCTGTACCCGCTGAGTGATGTGGAGGCCGGTGTAGCCGCTCAGCCTGCCGTTTCGGCTCACGAAGGCGAGTCCGCGGCCGTCCGTGTTGTCGTCCATCCGGTCCCCGATGCCGTCGCCGTCCGTGTCCCGCTGCTCCCGCGGGTTCAGAGGGAAGGCGTCCGCGGCGTTACTCACGCCGTCGCCGTCGGCGTCCCGGTCCAGTGCGTCGGCGATGCCGTCACCGTCCGTATCGCGCCAGTCTCGGTGGTCCAGAGGCAGAGCGTCGATGAAGTCCGGTGCTCCGTCGCCGTCGTCGTCAAGGTCGGTCCGATTCGGCGTGCCGTCGCCGTCAGTGTCGTTCGCGGTCCCTGGGCGCGCCAGCGCGGCGCCGGACGACAGCCACTCGAAGATCTCTCTCGGGGGCGTGTCGCCAGACGAGCAGTGACCGCCGGGCGCATCCAGATCCGCGCGGGTTTCCAGGCCCAGCCAGTCTGAGTAGTACCTCGCCATCGACTCGGCGTCCTGATGCAGGAAGTCTCCCGTCGTGGCTTCCACGAACACGCGAAAGCGCTCCCTCACGAACTGGGCGGCGAATGGGGTCCACTGAAACGAGGGCCTCCACGGTGCGTGGTGGAACGGCGGAGCGACGGCGTAGGTGTCGTGCGAGGCGTCGCCGTCGAAATCCAGCCAGAAGCACCCGCAATGCGCGTGAAAGCCACCGCCGTAGCTGCCGCCGTAGAACTCCATGAACTGCGCCAGGAAGCAAGTGCCCTGGGAGCCGCCGGCGAAGACGATTCGGTCGTGGTCGAGAGCAAGCCGCGACTTCAGGTTGTTCTGGAGCAGTTCATGGATCAGGCGCGCGTCTTCGCCTTGCCAGAACCGGGTTCCTCCCGCGCCGACTGCTTCGGGGAGCAACGTGCGTTCACCGAATGAGATCTCCTCCGGCACCGAGTTGGGAGACGCCGGCACGATCAGCGCCAGCCCAAGATCCAGAGCCGTATCGACGTGCTGGTACCTGGGCTGCCGCAGCTCCTCGGCCGTTCCCCTGTTGTTCCCGTGGAAGAAAACGACCGCTCCGCGAGGCGTCGTCGGATCCCAGCCGCTCCTCACCCAGTACCGGTAGAGGAGAGTCCGGCCGGTGGAATCGGTGAACGAGTCATCGTGCCATACCGTGGACTGCCCTTGGACGGCGCCGGAAGCGGCGAGGAGCGCAACTGTCAGCGCCCAACGTCGTCGTCCGAGTCTCCGAGTCAGCGCCTGCCGGGAGAGTCGCATCAGTTCTGCACAGTCCGCCAGGGTCGTCCCCATCGCTTGTTCTCTCACCTTTTGCCGCCCTTCGATGGATGCACGGGATTCAACTCGCACAGAGCCTCTGTCGGGTCGTCGTCATGCGGCGGCTCCCTCGCGGCCCTCTACCTCCTGGTCTCTACCCAGGTACCGGCCGTAACCGTTCTCCCTTCGATCCGGCAGGTGCTCGCGTCGCATGTGTACCGATAGGGACGCCTCTCGACGTAGCCGTTCCGAGAACAGCGCACGTTCGTTTTGCCACCGGAGTTGCTGAGGGAACACCTCGACAACCCGCCGTTGAGGCTCCACGAATCCGAGGGCAACGTCGTAATGACGTCACCGACGTTGTACCTGGTTCCCGACCCGCCGCCGCCGCTGACCGTCACGCGGACGCCGCTGGAACAGTTGTTGCCGGTGTTCGATTCGCCCGACACGGAATCCACGCAGGCGCCGTAGTAGTACGTGCCCGCGCTGGACGGCGCCGTCAGGCTGATCGACTCGGCACTGGAGCTCGAGGCGGAGAGGACACCGACCGAATCCGTGCCGACCTGCGTGTCGGAGGTGCCGATGCTGGAGTTCGACGAGCGGTAGTAGCGCAGCGTCGTGGCGGCGGAGCGACCGTCGCCCTGGTTGCGCACCGTGGCGCGGAGCGTGAAGCGGTCGCCCGCGCTGAGGCTGCTGTCGCTGACCGACGGGCTCGACACCACGAGGTCGGGCGCCGACGTTGGTTCGTCATCGTCCCCGTCATCATCACTGTCGTCCCCGTCATTGTCGTCATCACCATCGGTCGCGCAAGCGAACGCTCTGTTGTCGCTCTTGGTCGAAGCCGTCTGGCCTTGCCGGTTGCTGTGCGTCCACCGCTTGCCGTCCGGTCCCGTGATCCAGAGGTTGAACTCCAGGGTCGTGACCGGCGCCACGAACGCCCAGCGGTGTCCGTTGTGTGTGCAACCGTCGAGCACTTTGACCAGAACTTCCGCGTTGCCCCGGTCGAAGAACCACAGGATGCCGGACTGGCCGGATGCCCAGACGCCGGACTTCGCCTGGCCCACGTCCCCAGCGGGCGTGCGGTAGCACATGCTGACGTCGTAGCCGCCGTCGAAGCGGAGCGCCGTTGTCGTGGGCCTGCAGCCTGCGGTTGGCGGGGGGTCGGGATCGGGATCCGGCGGCTGACTTTCTTCGGACGTTGCGCGCACTTCGCATCCGGTGGGCGTTGCTCCAGAGACCGTCCCGGTCATGTGGAAGGTCCTGGTCTGGTTGGCCTCCATCCTCCCGAGGAGCTGATTGCCTATCTGGCGCCGCCCCGGCTCGATATAGCCCCGTACCCTGACGTTCCTGACGGACCGTTGGGCCGTCACGCTCCCGCCGATGGTCGCGTTCCAGGTGCTGCCGGCGGTCTGGTCAGCCCTGCAGGTCGTGACGCGGCCGGTCAAGGCCGGGCCGGACGCTGCTGCATGGACGGATTCGGTGTCACCGGCGGCGGCATTGACGAACACCGTGCTCGGTGCGGCGTGCAGAGGCACTTCCCAGGCAACAAGTTCCCGGTCCTGCTGAGCGGCCGATGGCGCCGAAACGGCCATGGTCAACGCCATCAGCGTCAGCAGGACGGCGGGTCGAGGAACGCGAACGCCTCCGGCTCCGTTCCCTCCGCGGGTCTGGCGCTTCTGGCTCGGGCCGATCATTGTGTTGTTCATGGTGACCGTGTCTCCTTGGTCCGGTTGGCCGCCAGGTCTCCTGCCCTTCCGCCGTCAACACCCGGCGATTTGCCGCGACGGACGCGCGCTTCGCGTTTACCGAAGACGCGCTCTTCATCATGCTCGTCAGCCTACGACGGACGCGGCTTGTAGTGCCGAGGAGAAACGTGTAGCCGGTCGCGGTGGCGCGGCAGCCGGTCAGGAGTCGCCGGGGATCAGGCCCATGTCCCAGGCCCGCCGGACGGCCTCCGCCCGATTGCGGGTGCCGAGCTTGGCGAAGATGCTCCGCAGGTTGTACCTCACGCCATGCGTCGTCAGACCCAGTTCGGCGGCGATCTCCTTGTCGCGGCGACCCGGCAACCGGTGCAGCACTTCAAGTTCGCGCTCGCTGAGCGACGGCGCCGAACCATCGTCCGCGTCGCACATCGCCAGGAGCGAACGGGCGGCTGGCCGGTGGGAGGCGTCCGCGCCGAGCTCGAGGTACATCCGCAACGCGTCCGCGCAGGTTGCCTGGTCCCGCACCAGGGGCCAGGCGTAGGGCGACTCGACGAACAGCCTTAGGTACTCCGTCAGATGCCGCAGGCTCGCCTGGGTGTCGCCGGCCTGCTGTTCCAGCGAGACGGACAGCGCCAGGGCGCGCATCTCGACGGTGCGGAGGCCCAGCTCGGCCGCAACCGAGCGTAGCCGGCGCAGCAACGAGCGCCCTTCCTCCCACCGTCGGCCCGCGATCGACAATCGGGCGCGAGCTTCCGAAACGGCCTCCATTTCCCTCCAGCTCTGAGCCGTCAGATCCACGCAGTCCTCAGGCTCCTCCGGCAACGCCTCCCGCCGCCAGGCGCGCTCGGCTTCCGTCGTGCGGCCGGCGATCGCCAGCACCGATATCCGGAGCGCGACGATCAGTCTCAGGAAGGCGGTCAATCCGGCCCTGCGTGAACGAAGCACCAGCTTGTCTGCCACGGCGAGAGCCTCTTCGACCTGTCCGGACCCGAGTCTGGCGCCGATCAACACGTTGCTGGCCGTTGCGAAGTACGAGAAGGGCACGCCGTGGCGCGTCAACACGCTCAGTACGCCGGGCGGGTTGGCGGCTGCCGAAGCCGGGTTGCATTCCAGGGCGATTTCGTGCCGCACGAGATCGCAGCTCGTGGTCGCCGTGGGATCGAGCATGAAGCACTTCCTGGCAATCCGCCGTGCTCTGCGGCAGTGTGCCCGGGCGTCCCGTGGCCGGCCCCTCACGAAGTCGATCTGGCCATGCAGGATTCCTCCGTACAGCGCGATGTAGTCGGTACCGGTGGACTCGAGCGCCGCGGAGAGCGTGTCGAGAGCGTCGGCGAACTCTCCCTTCAGAAAGTGGAGGATGCACAGCCCGTACTCGAACCCGCCGCGCTTGGCCGGGGCCAGATCCGCATCCGCCGTCAGCCGGGCGATGTCGCGAAGCAGGGCCTCCGACGAGTCCGACCCGACGGGAGATATCCCGTACAGGGCCAGGCAGAAGCGAGCGGTGAGATGCTCCAGGCGGTAGCGGAAGTCGTCCTCGTCGTCGCTGGCGGGGACAGGACGGGGACACGTCCGGTAGAGATCCCGAGCTTGGTCGCCACGTCCGGTAAGCGCCAGCGTGACGCATCTGAGGAGCTTGAGTCGCGGCGATTCGGCGACGACAGCCTCGCTCAACAGGCGGTTCGCTTGCTGCAACTCCGGGACGCCGTTGCGCATCCACAAGCGTACCCCGCCCGCCTGTTCGGCAATCCGACCGGCGAGGAACGGATCGCGCCCCTCGATCGCGTGGCGCATGGCCGCTATCGTCTCGCGGCGTTTCGCCAGGGCGGCGGCGATGCGCCGATGGATGGCGGCGAAGCGTTCCGGGTCTTCGCGAAGCCGCCTGGCGGCGCAGTGCTCTCGCACCAGCGGATGCAGCCGCCAGCGCCGGGTTTCGCCGTCGCTCAGCGGCTCAAGCAGCCCGGTCAGCGCGGCCATCGACTCGAAGCGGCGCATCGAGTCGTTTCGTTGCAGGACTTCGTCCAACAGCGCCGCGTCGGTCCAGTCGAGCAGGGACATGTCCAGAACGAAGTCCCGGTCGCCGCGCCCGAGAGGCGCGAACAGGCGGGACTCGATCCAGTTTCCGAGGAAGCCATGCCCACTGTCGCGGTCGTCGTGCGCTTCGTGTTGCATACCGTTGCGGGCAATGCGCAGTGCGACCGGCCATCCGGCTGAACGGTCGATCTCTCTCGCCAGGGCTCGGCGGGAAAGGCGGAGACCGAAGAACCTGGCCACCTCCGCTCGGGAGAACCTCAGGTCTTCGGTTTCCACGGCCTCCGCGTGGCCCGCCAGCAGGGGACTGGCCACATCGAGGCCGTCCGGGATCTCCCGGCCCGCCAAAGCCAGGTGCAGATTGGAGGGGCCGCGTTGCAGGAGCAACGTCAGGAGCGGGACGGAGGCGGGATTCAGACGCTCCAGCTCGTCGAACGCAATGACGAAGGGTCTTCCGAGGGACTCGATTCCGTGCAGAACGGTGCCGATCCGGCTCGCCGGTCCAGCGCGCGTTTCCCTCACGGGCGGCACGTCGCCCAGGTTCAACCCGGCCTCGGCGCAGGCGAAGGCGATGTAAACGTCGAGTACGCCGGGCTCGTCGTTCTCGTCCAGCGAAATCCAGGCCGTGGCGACCCCGTCCCGGCGGACTCGGCGGCAGCACTCCGCCATCAGGGTCGTCTTCCCGAAACCGCCGGAGGCCCTCAGCACCGAGAGCTTGCGGCGCGTGGGCAGCGCCCGCTTCTCGAGTTCCGGCCGGCTGAGGTAGCCGGCCACCCTGTCCGGGATCGCGACCTTCCGCCGCAGCAGCCAAGGGAACGCGCGCGCGGGGAAGGACTCCGCGGGCATTCCTCGCGACGCTCCGGTCATTCGGCGATCTTACCGGGGACGCCTACTGCTAGATTGCCCGCCCATGAGCGACTGGCATCACGCGGACATTCTCGAAGCGATCGCCCGGCACCAGCCGGAGGCGCCGGCGCAAGCCTTCGTCGATCCCCTGGGCGGCGAACCGGCGCGCCGCTACTCGCAGGCCGAGCTGCACCGTCGCGCGAACGGCGTCGCGGCGACGCTGATCGCGCGCGGCGCGAAGCGCCAGGACAAGGTTGCACAGTACCTCTACAACGTGCCGGAGTACCTGGAGTCCGTCCTCGCCTGCTTCAAGGCGTCGCTGGTGCCGGTGAACACGAACTACCGCTACGTGGAGAGCGAGCTCCTCTACCTGTGGGACAACGCCGACGTCGTGGCGGTTGTCTTCCACGGCTGCTTCGCCTCGCGGATCGCGGACCTGCGGGCGAAGATGCCGGCGATCCACACTTGGCTGTGGGTCGACGACGGCTCGGGTCCCTGCCCCGAGTGGGCGATCCCCTACGAGCAGGCGGCCGCCGCGGCGTCCGGCGAGCCCGGCGACTCGCTGGCCTTCGAGGCGCCTTGGCCGCGCAGCGGCGACGATCTGTGGCTGCTCTACACCGGCGGCACGACCGGCATGCCGAAGGGCGTCATGTGGCGGCTCGACGACCTCTGGCTGCTCGGCAACGAAGGCCGGCCCGAGCCGTTCGACCTCTCGGGCGGCGTCGAGGGCCTCGTGCCCCAGTTCGACGAACTCCTCATGCGGCGCGTCTCGCTTCCCGCCTGCCCGCTGATGCACGGCACCGGCTTCCTCACCGCGCTCGGCGGCATGTTGAACGGCGGCACGGTGATCACCCTGGCCAACCGCCGCTTCGACGCGGTCGCGACCCTCGAGGCGATCACCGGCGAGAAGATCAACGGGATGGCGATCGTCGGCGACGCGTTCGCCAGGCCGATGGTGCGGGCGCTGGAGGCGGAACCGGACCGCTTCGATCTCTCCAGCCTGGAGGCCGTCGTCTCCTCCGGCGCGATGTGGAGCGCCGAGGTCAAGCGGGCCTTCCTGCGGTTCTGCCCGCCGGAGACGATCCTGACGGACAGCCTCGGGTCGTCCGAGTCGATCGGCATGGGCCGTTCGGACTCGACCGCCGGCGAGGAGAGCGAAACGGCCTCCTTCGTGCTCGGCGACAACGCCTGCGTCATCGACGACGACGGCAACAAGGTCGAACCGGGCTCGGGCGTGCTCGGCCGCATCGCCGTGACCGGTCACATCCCGCTCGGCTACTACAAGGACCCCGAGAAGACCGCGGCCATATTCACCGAAGTCGACGGCGTCCGCTACTCGATGGCGGGCGACTACGCCACCGTCGAGGCGGACGGCTCCCTCAAGCTCTACGGCCGCGGCTCCGTGTGCATCAACAGCGGCGGCGAGAAGATCTTCCCCGAGGAGGTCGAGGAAGTGCTGAAGACCCACCCTTCGGTCCGCGACGCGGTGTGCGTCGGCGTGCCGGACGAGCGCTTCGGTCAGGCGGTGACGGCGGTCGTCGAGCTGGACGACGCCGCCCGCTTCAGCGAGCCGGACGTCATCGGCTGGGTCAAGCGGGAACTGGCGTCCTACAAGGCGCCCAAGCGCGTCCTGGTGCGGGACAGCGTGGGCCGGGCCGCGAACGGCAAGGCCGACTACAACGGCCTGCGCGAGTGGGCGGTCGGCGAGCTCGCCGCGGGCGAGGCGGCGCCGTGAACCGGACCTCCAGGCGGAAGGTCGTCGTTCAGCTTCCCGCGATCGCCAAGGCCGCGGCCTCGGTCGACACCCGCTACTCCTTCGAGCTCGAGGCGCTGCTTCCGGTGGCGGACCTGGTCGAGGTCGCCGCGACCTCGGAGGAGGAGTTCCTGGCCGAGGCGTCGGACGCGGCCGCCGTCATCACCTCCTGGGGCTTCCGCATCGGCCGCTCGGTGATCGCCGGTCTCGACGAGTGCATCGTCATCGGCGTCGGCAGCGTCGGCGTCGACATGGTCGACGTCGAGGCGGCGACGGAGGCGGGCATCGTCGTCACCAACGTCCCGGACGTGTTCATCGAGGAGGTGGCCGACCACACGATGGCGCTGCTCCTCGCCGGCGCGCGGCGGATGCGCGAGATGGACTCCATGGTCCGCCGCGGCGACTGGTTCCAGGGGCGGCCGCTGCTGAACGAGGTGCCGCGGCTGTGGGGCCAGACCCTGGGGCTCGTCTCGTTCGGCAACGTGGCTCGGGCGGTGGCGCGGCGGGCGAAGCCCTTCGGCATCCACGTCATCGCGCACGACCCGTACGTCAGCGAGCTGAAGATGACGGGAGAGGGCGTCGAGCCGGTCAGTTTCGACGAACTTCTGGAGCGCTCCGACTACCTCTCCATGCACGCGCCGCTCAACGCGGAGACCCGGCACATGCTCTCGGGGCCGGAGTTCGCGGCGATGAAGGAGACCGCGGTGGTGATCAACGCCGGCCGCGGACCGACGATCGACGAGGCGGCCATGATCGAAGCGCTCGAGTCGGGCGGCATCGCCGGCGCCGCCCTCGACGTGCTGGAACGGGAGCCGCCGGCCGAAGACAACCCGCTCCTCGGCATGGACAACGTGATCCTGACCCCGCACGTCGCCTCGGCGACGACGCGCATGAGGCCCGTGACCCGGCGCCGCGTGGGCCGCGAGGTCGCCCTGGCCCTCTCCGGCCGCTGGCCGATGAGCTGCGTCAACCCGACCGTGCTGCCGCGGGTCGAACTCGAACGCTGGCAGCCGGTGCCGATGGAGCGCGGCCCGAACCGCTGACGCTACCCGGCCCGTTTCGGCGTGCTGAACCAGTCCAGCCGGCCGGAGTACGGCTCGATCTCGCTCCAGGACGCGACGTCGAGGTGTACGCAGGCCGCCGCCGCGGTGACGAACCGGGGCGGCTCGTCGCCGGTGAGCCGCCGGACCAGTTCCGCGCAGGTCGGCTGGTGGCCGACGATGAGGATCGAGTGCGCGTCGTCGGACTGCCCGCCGAGCAGGTCGATCGCGGCGCCCGGCGAGGCGAGGTAGAGCGCCGGTTCCAGGATCGTCGTGCGGTTCCAGTCCCCGGCGGCGACCGCCAGATCGATCGTCTGCCGTGTGCGCACCGCCGTCGAACAGAGGATTCGGTCGGGCACGGCCTGCCGCTCCGCGAACCGGCGGCCCATCTTCCGGGCCGCCTTGACGCCCCGGGCGTTCAGCGGCCGCTCGTGGTCGACCCCGCCGTAGGCGGCGGTCCAGTCCGACTTCGCATGCCGCAGCACGTAGAGGACCCGCACCGGGCCACGGTAGCAGCGTTCGCGCATGGAACGGCTCGCTGCTCTCCCTCCGCCTCCGGCGGGAGCGGGTCAGAAGACCCGCGCACCCAGCCTGTGGCATTCTCCTGCCATGCAGAGGGCGGATCGATGGTGGCGGGCCGAGTGGTTCGTCCTTCTCGGTTTGGCGGCAGCGGCGACGGCAGCGGCGCAGCCACCGCGCCAGCCGGCCGACTCCGCCGCGAATCCCAGCCTGGAGACCTTCGACTTCGCCTGGCAGAGGATCGCCGACACCTTCTGGGACGAAGACATGGCCGGCGTCGACTGGCACGCCGTGCGCGACGAGCTGCGGCCGCTCGCCCGCGACGCCGGCGGCGCCGACGAACTCCGGCCCGTGCTGCGGGACATGCTCTCGCGGCTCGGCCAGTCCCACTTCGGCGTGCTGCCGGGGCCCGGTTCGGCGGCGAGCCGCGAGGGCTCGCCCGCCGGGTCGGGCGCCGGCGGCGGGGCGCTCCACGTCTGTACGCCCGCTCTCGCGCGCGCCGTGGCCGGCGGCGGCGGATCGCCCCTCTCCGACGCCGGCCCCGGCTTCGACTTCCGCTTCCTCGACTCGGCCGCCGTGGTCACCCGCGTCGAGCCCGGTTCCGCCGCGGAGCGCGCGGGCCTCGCCGCCGGCCTGGAGGTCGTGCGCGTCGGGGACCAGGACCTGGCGCCGCTGGCCCGCTGCCTGGGCCTCGAGTCCGCGGACGGGCCGGTCGCCGCGACGCTGCGCTCTCGAGTCGTGGAGGGCCTGCTGTACGGCCGCGCCGGCGAGCCGGTGACGGTCGAGTTCGCGGACCGCGACGGCAGCCGGCGCCTGCTCGAACTCGAGCGGCACCACCGCCCGGACGCGGTCGAGATCGCCTTCGGGAACCTGCCGCCGGTGCGCTATCGGTTCGAGAGCGAGGTCGTCGAGACCCCGGCGGGCCGCGTGCTGGCGGTGCGCTTCAACGTCTGGATGCTGCCCGTCGTGCAGGCCTTCGGCGCCGCCCTCTACGGCGACCCGCCCGCCGGCACGGCGCCGTTCGACGGCGTGCTCATCGATCTGCGCGGCAACCCGGGCGGCGTCGGCGGCACGGCCATCGGCGTCGCCGGCTACCTCCTGGACGAGCCGGCCGAACTGGGCCGGATGGTGAACCGGGGCAGCGACTTCCGCTTCCGGGTCACGCCGCGCCGATCGTCGAGCGGCGGTCGGAGATTGACGCCGTTCGCCGGCCCGGTGGCCGTGCTCGTCGACGGCGGCAGCGCCAGCACGAGCGAGATCTTCGCGGCCGGACTCCAGGATCACGGCCGCGCCCGCATCTTCGGCCAGCCGACGATGGCCGCGGCCCTTCCCTCGGTGATCGAGAGGATGCCGAACGGCGACCTGCTGATGCGGGCCGTCGCCGACTTCGTGCGCCCGAACGGCGAGCGGGTCGAGGGCCGGCCCATCGCGCCCGATTCACCCCATCCTCTGACCCGCGAGGGGCTGGCGGCGGGCCGGGACGAGCCGCGCGAGGCGGCCCTGGCCTGGATCGTCTCCGAATTGGACGGGACGGCGCCGCCGGCCGCCAGTCCCGGAGAGTCCGGGGCGGAAGGGCGCGGAGAGTCCAGTGCGGGCGGCCGCGGAGAGTCCGGGGCGGAAGGATAGGCGCGGGTGGACTGGCGCCTCTGGAGCGACGGAGTCAGCCTCGGCCGGTTCGGCGACGAGGGCGCTCTGGGTCCGCCCTGGTTGTGGATCGTCGCCGGTCTGCTGTTGCTGTTCCTGGGGCGCCGGCTCTACACGGCGCTGATCGGCCTCGTCGGCTTCTTCGTCGTCTACGGCGTTCCCGAGGACGTGCTGACCCTGCCGGACGAGATGCGGCTGATGGTCGCCGTCGGCGTCGGCGTGCTGGCCGCGCTGCTCGCCTTCATCGTGCGCAAGGTGGCGGTGGCGCTCGCCGGGGCCCTCCTGGGCGCCGGCGCGGCGCTGTGGGCGATCAGCTTCTTCGGCGTCGAGTGGGAGGTCCTCTGGTGGATCGTGGTCGCGGTGGCCGCGGTGCTCGGCGCGCTCGTGCTGCGCGCCGTCTTCGAGACGGCGCTGATCGTCGTCTCGTCGTTCGTCGGCGCGCTGCTGATCATGGCGGCCACCGGCCTCGAAGGGCTGCCGGCCCACGTCGGCGTCGCGTTGCTGATCGTGGTCGGCGTGACCTTCCAGTTGGGACGCCGGCGCGCCGCGGACAAGGACGCGAAGAAGAAGTCCGCCGGCTAGCGGTTCGGCATCGTCACGGCGACCTTGCCGGCGCCGGCCGCGGCAACCGAACGGGCGGCGGCGGGCAGGAGCGCTGCCTGACCGGGGCGCAGGCGGACCTCGCCGGAGAGGTTGCCGACCTCGATGTCGCCTTCGAGAGCGAGGGCGATTCGCGGGCCATCGTCTCCCGGCAGCGGCGCCGCCGCGTGCTCCGCGACCTCGAGAATCTCCAGCCGGAAGTCTGCCACCGGCGGCGTGAAGCGGGTGCGCCGGCCCCAGGGCGGTTCCTCGACTTCGGTCTCCAGGCCGGGGTCTCCCAGTGTCCTGTAGTGGAGGATGTCGAGGAACGCGTCGGCGTCGACCGGCTTGGACGTCAGGCCGAAGCGGAGCACGTTGTCGGAGCTCGCCATGACCTCGACGCCCGAGCCCTCCAGGTAGCTGTGAGGCACGCCGGGTCCCGTGAACAGGACCTCGCCAGGTTCGAGGTGAACGAGCCGGAGGAACAGGGGCGCGACGACCAGCGGGTCTTCGGGATGGTGGTCGGCGATGCGGACGATCCAGCGCAGCGCCTCCCTGGTGGCGGCGCTGGCGTTGGCCAAGACGGTCACGGCGCGCCACGCGGCCGCGACGGCTCGCTCGGCGAGGCCGTTGCCCGCCGGCCCACGCAGCGCCGAGAGCAGACGCGCGTACGCGGCGGCGCCTTCCTTTCTCAAGTGCCGGACGTGCGGCCGGAGTTCGTCGAGGTTGAGAGCGGCCAGCAGCCGCGCGGCCTCCGCGGCCGGCCGGAATCCGGACATGGCCTCGAAAGGCGTCAGCGCGTAGATCAGCTCCGGCTTGTGGTTCGGATCGCGGTAGATGCGACCCTCGGCGGCAGACCCGCGCGCGCCGCCGTCCGTCTCGGCGGCGAAGCCTCGCTCCGCCTGCTCTCGGTCGGGATGGGCCTGGATCGACAGCGGCCGGTCGGCGGAGAGGATCTTCGTCAGGAAGGGCAGGGCGGCGCGGGCCTCCCCGGCTCCGCCGGCCCCGAGAATCTCCGCCGGGCGGCCGGCGATCAGGCGGTCGAAGGGAATCGCGCCGGGTCGGGAGGCGGCCGGCGCCTCGGCCCGTGCGGCGCCGCGTTCGCCGTCGGGGCCGTGGGGCCCGCCCCCGGAACCCGCTTCGAGGACGACGCTGGCGGGCGCGTCCGGGTGGGCGCCGAACCAGAGCTCGGCTTCCGGCTCGTCCGACGGCTCGCGGCCGAGCAGCCTGGGAATGAAGTCGCGGGTGCCCCAGTCGTAGCGGCGAACCCGGGGCAGCAGCCGCAACGGACGGTCGAGTGCGCCCGGTTCGACGCGGCCGCCCGCCGGGCCGCGGCTCGTCCGCTTCGGCGCCCTCTCCGGCCTGCCCGGACCGCTCACGTTCGCGCCCGCCCGAAGGTCCACGACCGGGCCTCCGCCTCGGTGTCGATGTCGCGCAGCGGCAGCGCCGAGTCCAGTTCGACCTGGGCGACCTGCCCGTCCAGACGGTTCAGGAGCGGCCGGGCGCCTCGGTCGCCGCGCAGCCGTTCCAGATCCCCGAACCACCGCCGCCCGAAGGTGACCGGGGCGCCGCGGCGGCCCCGGAAGGCGGGCGCCACGATGGAGTCCGGCCCGCGGAACCCGCCGAGCAGCCGGTCGATGACGGCGGCGTCGAGCCCCGGCTGGTCCGCCGGCAGGAACATCGCGCCGTCGGCCCGGTCCGACACGGCGGCCAGCCCCGCGCGCACCGAGCCGCTCTGGCCCTGCTCGTAGTCCGGGTTGTGGACCGCTCGCAGGTCGAGATCGGCAACCTCCGCTTCAACCTGGCGCCGCGCGTGGCCGGTGACGAGGACGACCTCCGCCAGCCCGGAAGCGAGCGCCGCGCGGCAGACGCGCCGAACGAGGCTCTCGCCGTCGATTCGGTAGAGCTGCTTCGGCTGTGCCGCGGCGCCGCCGTCCATTTCGGTACGGCGGCCCGTCCCGCCGCGGCGGTCCATGAGGCCACGGCTGTTCGTTCCGGCACGGCGGTCCGTGCCGGCGCCGGCGTCCGTTCCCGCACCGCCGGCGTTTCGGCCTCTTCCGGCGACGAACCGGGTCGACAGCCCGGCGGCGAGCACGACGCCTGAGACCCGCCCGGTCATCGCTTCCCGGCGGCCTGCCGGCCGTTTCGCACGGCGACCAGTTCCGCGGCGATGGCCATCGCGATCTCCTCGGGCCTGCGGCCGCCGAGGTCGAGGCCGATCGGCGCGTGGATCCGGTCGATCAGTTCGTCCGGCAGGCCGGCCTCGCGAAGCGACGCGGCCCGCTTCGCGTGCGTGCGCGACGAGCCCAGGGCGCCGGCGTAGCGGACCCCGGCCTCCAGCGCGACCCGGAGCGCCGGGTTGTCCAGCTTCTCGTCGTGGGTGAGGAACACGCAGTACGCGTTGGCGTGGAGCGGCGCACGGGCCAGGTAGGCGGCCGGCCACTCGACGACCAGTTCGTCGGCGTGGGGAAAGCGCTCGGCGGTGGCGAAGGCCGAGCGCGCATCGACGACCACCGTGCGGAACCCGAGCCGCCGCGCGAAGTGGACCAGATGGATCGCGACGTGGACCGCGCCGACGACGAACAGTTGCGGCAGCGGCTCGAACGTCTCGACGAACACCTCGACGCCCTCGATCTCGCGCAGGCCGGTGGCCGGCAGCGCGTCCGCGGTGGCCAGGTCGAGTGCTTCCCGGTCGAGGCCGGCGTCGTTCAGCGTCCCTTCCGCCCGGCCGTCCGTCCATGCCAGCAGGCGCGCTCCGAGTTCGGCGCCGTCGGCGCGGGTGAACGCGACCACGGGTTCGCCCGCGAGCAGCGACCGGCGGAGGGACTCGAACCGGGATTCCATCGGTACGCGCGTCCGGCCGGCGGGCCTCAACCATCGATGCGTTCGACCAGCACCTCGACCTCGCCGCCGCAGGTCAGCCCGACGGACCATGCCTGCTCGTCCGAGATGCCGTAGCGGCGCCGCTTCGGCCGGCCGTCCTCCAGTACGGACTGCGCCTCCTCGATCACCGCGCCTTCGATGCAGCCGCCGCTGACCGAGCCGGCGATGCTCCCCGCGTCGGACACGGCCATCTTCGAGCCGAGGGGCCGGGGCGAGGAACCGACGGTGCGGATCACGGTCGCGACGGCCACGCGCCGGCCGTCCGCGCGCCAGCGATCCACGTCGCTGAGAATGTCCAGCACGGCGGCAAGTCTACCGCCAGAGGCGGAGGGGCGTAGACTCCGGGCTGGATGAAGGGTGTCGATCGCAGGCCGGTGGCGTGGATGGCGCTCCTGTTGGCCGCCTGGGCGGGTACCCCGGCGGCGCGGGGGCAGGCCGGCGCCGAGGACTCCGGCGACGCGGACGCGGACGAGACGCCGGCCGTGATGGAGACGCTGACCGTCGTCGCCGAGGCGCCGCGGACCTTCGCGACGAACGTGGTCGCCGAGCCGATGCTCGAGCAGCAGTCGGCGATCACCAGCGTCCTCGCCACGGTCGACAACCTGCCCGGCGTCTCGGTGCAGGAGGGCGACACCTACGGCTTCGACGCCTGGAGCACCAGCATCACGATGCGCGGCTTCCAGCAGCTCCAGGACGAGTCGCAGATAGGCACCACGATCGACGGCATCCCGAACGGCACCTCCGACTACTGGAGCGGCGGCTCGAACGCGAACCGCTTCGTCGACTCGATCAACCTCGGCGGCGTCGACGTGTCGCAGGGCACGGCCGACATCGCATCGCGCTCGGTGGAGGCGCTGGGCGGCACGCTGAACTTCACCACCGACGCGCCCCTGCCGGAGCGGGCCTACACGCTGGAGCTCTCGTTCGGCGCCCACGACGGCCAGCGCCAGGCGATGCGGGTCGACACCGGGCCGCTGTTCGGCGGCGGTACGCTCGCCTGGTTCTCCGTTTCGCGCCGGCAGGCGACGGACTGGGTCCAGGGCGCGGCCCGCAACGAGCGCGAGCACGTCGCGGGCAAGGTCGAGTCGCGGGTCGGCCGGGTGGACCTCGTCGGCTACTTCTCGTACGACGACGCCCACGAAGAGGACTACGCGCGCCTCTTCTCGGAGGCCGAGTTCGAGAGCAACCCGCGCTGGGACCGGCTGATCGCCGACTGGACGGACACGCCCTGGGTCAACCAGGTCTACCGCCGCGGCTGGAAGACGCCGCGCGCCAACACGTTCGGCTACCTGAAGGCGAAGTTCGAGCCGAAGCCGGGCCTGACCTTCGACGCCGCCGGCTACTACCACCGGCTGAGCGGCATCGGCACCTGGCTGCCGCCGTATCTGCTCGACGTGACAGACGACGGCGGCGGCCCCGAGTCGGAGCTCGGCGGCGGCGCCGCGCCGCGCGGCGGATCGCCCCTGGGCCGCCTGTACTTCGTGGATCCGAACGGCGTCGCCCTCGCCCCCGCGGCCGGCTGCGAGTCGTCGCTCGGCTTCCCGTACGGCGGCGGCGGTGCCGAGTACGACCCGGGCTGCTACCCGGCGAACGCGATTCCGGTGCAGACCCTCCGCATGGCGCACTACGGCAAGGAGCGCTTCGGCTTCTCGCTCGACCAGGAGTGGCTGACCGCCATCGGCTCGTCCGGCCGGATCGGCAACACCCTGCGGGCCGGCGTCTGGCACGAGGACGCCCGCCGCCGCCTGGGCAGGGACTGGCACAAGGTGATCGACGCGCGGTTCAGCGTCCAGTGGGACCGGGCGCCGTACTGGCGGCAGTACGACTGGGACTTCCCGAAGCGGGTCTTCAAGTGGTATGTCGAGGACACCGTGGACGCCGGCGACTTCGCCTTCACCGCCGGCGTGAAGCAGTTCCTCGTCGACCTGGAGCGGGTGGATCGGTTCGGCGCCACGGACGCCTTCGCGGTGGACTCCGACTCGGAGATCCTGTTCTCCGGCGGCGTGACCTGGGACGCGCCCGTGGACGGCCTGGAGCTGTTCGCCGGCTACGCCGAGAACTTCCGGGCGTTCTCGCCGCGGGTGCTGGAGGTGCCGGGCCGCAGCCTCGACGAACTCGAACCGGAGGCGGCCGCCAACGTCGACTTCGGCGTCCGCTTCGCCGGCGAGCGGCTGTCGATGACGGCGACCTGGTACGACATCGACTTCGACAACCGGGTCTTCTTCCTGTCGCCGCAGACGGCGGCGGGGCCGGACTACGTCATCGCGGGCGGCGGCTCGTACTTCAACGCCGGCGGCATCGACTCGACCGGCATCGAGATCGCCGGCACGCTGCGGCTCGGCGAGGCGACCTCGCTCTACGCCGCCTACACGCGGAACGACGCCGAGTACGCCGGCGCCGGCGACCCGCTGGTCGACGCGGCGCAGGGGATCGTGCCCGGCATGGCGGTCACCGGCGTGCCGGAGACGCTGCTCGTCGTGTCGCTCGACCACGCCGGCGAGGTCCTCTCCGCCGGCGCCTCGGCGAAGTACACGGACTCCCGCTCCGTGACCCTGGACGAGTCCTGGATCGCTCCCGACTACTGGCTGGCGGACGCCTACCTGACCTTCGCCCTCGACGCCTTGCACGAGCGCCTCGCCGGCGCCGAGGTCTCCCTCGTCGCGAACAACCTGCTCGACGAGTCCTACCTGTCCACCATCAGCGCCCAGGGCGCGTTCCTGGGCGCGCCCCGCACCGTCTCGCTCAACCTGACCGTCTCCTTCTGACTCGCCGGGTGCGCTGGGTGCGCGGGTCTTCCGACCCGCATCCGGGCCAAGCCGCGGAGCGGCGTCGGTCGCTGCCGCCCGGACGGGGAGCGGAGGGAGGGTCCCATCGGCCGCGGCATCCGGGCGTCCGCCAGCGGACGCCCGGGCTGCGACGCATGTGGCGCGGGGACGCGCCACATGGGTGCGCGCTTTCCCGGTAGAGGGAAAGCTGGCGCTCGCTTCGGTCGACTGCGCTCCGCCGCGTCGGCGGTCGATGGAAGGTCATTGGCAGTCGCTTGTCTTCAGCCCGCCGGGACCCTCCCCCCGGACTCCCGTCGCAGACTGGGCTGTGGTGGGCGTCGCTTGCCTCCAGCCCGCTGGGACCCTCCCTCCGCTCCCCGTCCGGGCTGGACGCCGGCTGGGTGCCTGGGTACGCGGGCCGCTGGGTGCGCGGGTCTTCTGACCCGCCCCCCGGGGCGACGCCGCGGAGCGGCGGCGTCCAGGGAAGCGGCGAGGCGAAGCCTCGCTCCGAAATGGCGCCACATGAAACACTGCGGCGACTCATGAACGGTCTCGCGCGCTGCTTCGCAACTGTCATGTTCCTGGCCACGGCCGCATTTGCGGAAGTGCGGCTGCTCGACACGCCGGCGGCGGACAGGAGCGGCAGCTATGCCCTGAACGCGGGGCCCGACGGCACGACCGTTCTCAGTTGGGTCGAGCCCCTGGACGACGGCGGCCACGCGCTACGGTTCGCCGAACTGCACGGAGACGAGTGGAGCGACCCGGCGACGGTGGCCTCGGGCGAAGGCTGGTTCGTCAACTGGATCGACCATCCGGCCGTCGCGCCCCTGGGCGGTGGCCGCGTGGTGGCGCACTGGCTGGTCCACGACCAGGACCGGGAGGGCGACTACGGCTACGGCATCCGCTTGGCGTTCTCGGACGACCGGGGCGCCACCTGGCGAGAGGCGTTTCGGGCAAGCGGCGAAGGCGCTGACGGTTACGCCGGGTTCGTCGCCTACGCAGCCGTCGCGGACGGATTCGAGATGGCCTATCTGGCGACCCTCGGTGACGACCAGGCCGCGGCGGCCGCCGGTTCGGCTTCCGAGGGTGCCCGAGGCGCCGGACACGCCGCGGTAGAACCGCGCATGACCCTCCGTTCGGCCCGCTTCAACGCCGACGGCGCACTCGTGGCCGATCGCCAGGTCGACGCCGACGTGTGCAGTTGCTGCACGACAGCGATGGTCCCGGGCCAGGACGGCCTCTTCCTGGCCTTCCGCGACCGCCGCGAGGGCGAGTTCCGCGACATCTCCTTCGCCCGCCTCCAGGATGACCGGTGGAGCAGCCCGAGACTCGTTCATTACGACGGCTGGCACATCCGCGGCTGCCCGACGAACGGGCCGGCCCTGGCCGCCGGCGAAACGGGCCCGGCAGTCGCCTGGTTCACCGCCGCCGGCGGCGAATCGAAAGCGCGGGCCGCCCTCCGAGAGTCGGGGAAGCGGCGTCGCGACAAGCCCGTGTCCAGAATGCTGGCCGCTTTCTGGAACCCCACGGAGCAACGCTTCGACAGACCCATCCGCGTCGACGACGGCGCCCCCCGCGGCTGGGCCGGCGTCGCCACGCTCGAAGACGGCAGCGCCGCAGTCAGTTGGGTCGAGCGCTCCAAAGCCGGTGCCTTCCAACTCCGAGTCCGCCGCGTCAGTCCCGACGGGAGCATCGGCGAGGCCCTTATCGTGGCGCCGGTGCCCTCGGGCCGCAGCGCCCTCGGCGTCCCCAAGCTCGTCCGCAACAGGGACCGCCTCATCTTCGCCTGGCGCGACGGCGGCGTGCGTACCTCCACGATGCCCACCGCAGCTATCGAGTAGCGCGAAGAGCGCCCGCGGGACCCCTCCCCTCGGCCCCGGACCGGCGGGTCCGACCTCCGCCGCCCGCGCCGCTAGTCGCCGGCGCCGGTCGCGGCGCCCTCGGAAGCGTGCTCTTCGTAGTCCTCTTCGGACAGGAACACGAAGTTCGTCCAGCCGATCGCCATGTCGTCGACGGTGCGGTTGCCCCAGCCGACCCAGGCGGTCGGGTCGGGGTTGTAGGGGTTGTTCTCCGAGTTGTCGTGGTACGAGGTCACGTGGAGCACGGTCCCGGCGGGGAAGACCGGCGGGTGCTTGTACGGGTAGGCCACCTGCCAGTTGAAGTCGTAGTTCTGGATGCGGGTGAGCAGTTCGCGGCGGCCGTCGGGGTGGATCGCCTCCAGCTCCATCCCCTTGCCGCGGTAGTGCATGTGGGCCTGGAAGCTGATCAACTGGATCGGCCGGTCGAGCACGCGGTAGCCGTCGTGGCGGACGTTGTCGGCGCCGGGCGGGATGGAGAGTTCGTTGTTGCGCCAGCCGCGGTTGCTGGGCAGGCCGGCGAACAGCCGGGTGGAGACGATCCGGTGCTTCGGCACGACGCCCCTGGGGTAGAAGCCGAAGCCGACCCGCTGGCGGTCGCGGATCACCTCGCCGATCGAGTGGTAGTGGCCGCTGAAGCGGATCTTGGCGCCCGCCATCAGCAGCTTTCCGGTGTTCTCGGCGTACAGGTCGCCGGTGTTGCCGACCGCGTACTCGATCAGCAGCGAGCCGACCGGATTGCCCTCGGCGTCGCGGCGGTTCGGGTCGTCGTCGCGCTCGAAGAAGTCCTCGCCGACGTACTCCGCGTCGTCCTGGATCGCGTAGACCATCGTGTGGTGGACGGTCGCGCGGCCCGCCTTGCTCGGTTTGACCTCGATCCAGCGGACGTAGCGGTCCTCGGTCAGGCCGGTGTCGGCGATGAAGTTGACGAACAGGTCGGGACCCTCTGACGGCACGACCATGTCCTCCTGCATCTCGACCACCAGGTCGGGCTCGCCGTACTCCCAGGCGTCGCCGTCGGGCCAGTCGATCGGCGCCGGCAGGTCGGCCGGGTTGCCGCGTGGAGCGCCGCCGTCGACCCAGGCCGCGACCAGGGCGATCTCCTCGTCGCTCAGGCTCGGGTCCGGTTCGTACACGCCGATCGTGCGGTCGATGTGCCAGGGCGGCATCTGCCGGGACTCGACCCGGCGCTTGATGGACCGCGCCCAGGGCCGGATCTGCTCGTAAGTGAGCAGCGACATCGGCGCCGCCGTCTCGGGCCGGTGGCAGCGCTGGCAGGAGCGCTGGAAGATCGGCGCGATGTCGCGGCTGAAGGTCGGCGTGTCGGCGTCAGCCGCCGCGGCGGGCGTGGCGAGAATGCTCATCGGCGTCGCGAGGAGGGCGAACAGAAGAGCCTTCGTCGCCGAAACCGCGTGCGGCGGCGCTCCCGCCGGCAGCCGGCGCGAAGCGCCGGGCGTCCCGCGGTCGCGGCCGGAGTCCTGACTGGCAACGGTCGGCTCCACGCAACTTCGCTTCATGGTTGGCTCCTCGTGCTGGCTGCTTCGGGTGCGAGGCAGACGCCTTGCTCGGCGGTGGCCGTGTCGATCTGCCTTGCCCGGCGGTAGGCCATGGAGATGTTCTCGATCAGGTAGAGAGTATCGACTCCGCCGCGTTCAGTCGTCTGCTCGCTGTGCTCGCCCGAGGTGATCGTCCAGCGCAGGTTGCCCTCGTAGTCGGCCGGCAGCACGATCAGGCAGACGTTGCGCTGGCGTCCCGGCTCGAAGACGGTGGGTTGGCCGCGGTCCGCCGGGCCCGGGTCGAAGCCGTTCGCCTCGCCCGCCGGGATCTCGACCGCGACCGCGTTGTGGTTGAAGTACCCGAACACGAGGACCGCCGTGCCGTCGTCGTTGGGCACGTAGCCCTCGTAGACCGGGTAGATCGGTCGGGTCGGCTGCGCCCAGGCCGCCGGCGCGACCATGGCCGCCAGCACCAGGAACAGGGACAGCGCCGCGGACATCGACGGTGCCGAGCGCACCCGCTTCGACATCTGTGCGGCGCAGGACAGCGCCGCGGGTATCGACGGTACCTTCATCATGGCTCGATCAGGCCGCGGGGTAGGTGTAGCCCGCCTGGAGGCCCAGCGGAATGCCGAGCAGCCAGTAGCCGACGAGGAAGAGCGTCCAGGTAACGAGCAGCGTGGCGGCGTACGGGATCATCAGCGACAGCACCGTGCCGATGCCTGCCTGCTTCACGTAGCGCTGGCAGAACACGACGACCAGCGGGAAGTAGGGCATGAGCGGCGTGACGATGTTCGTCACGCTGTCGCCGACCCGGTAGGCGGCCTGGGTCAGTTCGGGCGAGATGCCGAGGTTCATCAGCATCGGCACGAAGATGACGGAGAGCACCGCCCACTTGGCGGATGCCGAGCCGACGAACAGGTTGACGACCGCCGACAGCAGAACGATGCCGACCACCGTGACCTGCGCCGGCAGCCCGAGGTCGCGCAGGAAGTTCGCGCCCTTGAGCGCGATCAGCAGGCCGACGTTCGAGCTGCTGAAGGCGGCGATGAACTGGGCGGCGAAGAAGGCCATGACCAGGTAGTAGGCCATCGTGCGCATTGCGTCGCTCATGCCGTCGACGATGTCGCGGTGGGTCTTCACCGTGCCGGCGACGTAGCCGTGGACGACGCCGGGAATGAGGAAGAAGACGAAGATCAGCGGCACCAGCATCTGCATCAGCGGCGCCGAGAACGCGGTCAGTTCGCCGGCATCGCTGCGGAGCGGCGACGCCGCGGGCCACGCCCAGAGGAAGAGGACGAGCAGGCCGATCGCCGCCGACCCCATGCCGGCGAGGAAGCCCAGCCGGTCCTTGCGGCTCGGTTCCTCCATCTTCGGCATCTCGTCCGGGTCGCCGTCGATCTCGGTGCCGCGGAGGCGCGGTTCGATCACTCGGTCGGTCAGGTACCAGCCGACGGCGACCACGAGGATGGAGGACAGCGCGGTGAACAGCAGGTTGCAGAGCGGGTTGACCAGGACTTCGGGATCGAGGATCTGGGCCGCGGACTGCGTGAAGCCCTGGAGCAGCGGATCGATGCCCGACGGGATGAAGTTGGCCGAGAAGCCGCCCGAGACGCCGGCGAACGCCGCCGAGATGCCCGCGAGCGGATGGCGGCCGGCCGCGTAGAAGATGACTCCGCCGAGCGGGATGACGAGCACGTAGCCGGCGTCGGCCGCCGTGTGGCTGACGATCGCGGCGAGGATCAGCATCGGCGTCAGCAGGCTCCTCGGCGTGAAGCCGAGGATCAGCCGCAGGCCGGTGTTGATGAAGCCCGTCTTCTCGGCCACGCCGACGCCCAGAAGCGCGACCAGCACGACCCCCAGCGGCGCGAACCCGGTGAACGTCGTCACCAGTTGCGCCATGAACGTCGCCAGCGCCTCGCCGGTGAGCTGGTTCTGGATCCGGACCGGTTCGCCCGTGACCGGGTGGATGTCCGCGAACTGGACCGGCGCCAGCAGCGCCGAGGCGATCCAGGTCAGGAACAGCAGGAGCAGGAAGAGGATCGCCGGGTCCGGCAGCTTGTTGCCGACGACCTCGATGGCGGTCAGGAACCGGTCGAGAAGTCCCTTCGGCTTGCCGTTGCCGGCCTTCTGCGCCTCGTCGCCTGCCTTCGCCATACTCGGGCTCCTCTCCCGATCATCCTGCCGTGGACGGAAGCGTCATCTTAGCGCCCGCACCTCCGCCGGGCGCACGAGTCTTCTCTGCTGGGTGCGCGGGTCTTCCGACCCGCTTCCGGGCGAAGCCGCGGAGCGGCGCAGCCCGCAAAGAACGCCGCCGGCCGCAGGCCTGCGACAGTTGGACACCGTTAGCCGAGTGCGGCCGATTGCAAGGTTGGAGTACGGCCGATTGCAAGGTTGGGCCTCGGCTGATTGCAAGGTTGCGTCAGACGACGATCCGGCCCACTCGCTCCACGAACCAGAACGCCGCGATGATTCCGGTCGCGTAGACCGGCGCCCGTACGACGAGTTCCGGCACCACGATGCCGATCCGCTTCACCGCCGCCACCGCCGCGAGCACTACCGCGACGACCAGGAGCTGCCCGACCTCGACGCCAACGTTGAACAGGAAGAGCGCCATGGCGATCGCCCGCTGCGGCAGGCCGATCTCGGCCAGGGCGCCGGCGAAGCCGAAGCCGTGGAGCAGGCCGAAGGCGAAGGCGATCAGCCATGGACTCTTCGTCGTGATCGGCGACCGCTGGTCCTCGGGACGCAGCAGCTCGACCGCCAGGAACAGGATGGACAGGGCGATCACCGCCTCGACCGGCGCGGAGGAGAGCTTGACCACGTCCAGCGACGACAGCGCGAGCGTGATGCTGTGCGCCAGCGTGAACGAGGTGATGACGCCGACCAGGCGCCAGGGACTGCGGACGTAGAACAGCAGCCCGATGACGAACAGGATGTGGTCGAAGCCGAACACCAGGTGCTCGACGCCGAGCCGGAAGTAGGGCAGGGCGTTGCCGGCGGCCTCCCGGTCGACCGTCGTCGTGGGCGCCTCCGGCCGGAGCAGTTGGGTGAGGCTGTCGCCGTTGGCGAAGCTCATCCGTAGCAACACGTCGGTCAGGGTGCGTTCGAGCCCGGCGATGCCGAACGTTTCGCCGTGGAAGATGCGGTCCGGGTCGCCGTCGGCCGCCTCGCATTCGACGGTCCAGCGCTCGACCAGGGCGCCGGCCAGGTTCTCCGGCGCCTGCCGGGCGGTCTCGGCGCAGTGCTCCGGCAGCACCGGGTCGAGCAGGAGCAGCAGCGCGCCGCGGCGGGGCTGCTTCCAGACGACCTCGAACGTCCCCGGCTCGGCCTCGTTCAGTTCGAGGTAGCCGGGACGGACCTCGTGCGCGCTCGCGGGGACGACCGCCGCCAGCAGGCCGAGGAAGGCTGTCGCCAAGACCAGGAAGCCGCCCGCTGGGTGCGCGGGTCCTCTGACCCGCTGCCGGCGTAGCCGGCCAAGTACAAGCGCCGGCCGCCAGGCCGGTGTCCGCCTTGGCCGCCGGCTCAGGGCTCGTCTCCCGCCGCTTCCGCCTCCGCTTCCGCACCGCCTTCCAGCTCGGACACGAAGTCGATCTCCTCGATCTCCACCCGGTAGCGCTCCCGCAGGCGGTCGTGCTCGGCCCGGTTCGCGGCGTCGCGGGCGTCGCGCCGGGCGTCCTCCAGCACGCGCCGGCGGACATCGTCGAACACCGCCGGCTCGGCCCGGGTGCGGGCGGAGAGGCGCACGACGTGGAAGCCGTACGCGGACTCGACCGGTCCCGCCCACTCGCCGAGGGGCAGGTCGTCGAGCGCCTCGACGAAGGCGCCGCCGAACAGCTCGGCGAGGTCCTCGGCGGTGCGGCGCCCGTACTCGCGGCGGAGCATGAAGGGGTCCCCCAGCCGCCGCCAGAGCGTGTTCTCGGGTGCGGCGTCGTTGCCTTCGGCGCGGAGCTCATCGAGGATCCCGTTTGCGGCCCGCAAGGCCACCTCGTCGCTGCCGCGGCGGTCGGGGCTGACGTAGACGTGGCGGAGCGTGAAGCGTTGCGGATCCCCGTAACGGTCCGCGTTCTCCTCGAAGTACCGCTCCAGGTCGGCGTCCGAGACCGCGTCCGAGACCACCGTGTCCTCGATCAGGAAGGACATCTTCTGGGCCAGCCGGCGGCGGACGATCGTGTCGTCCGCGTCCAGGCCCATGCGCACCGCCTCGCGGACGAGGATCTCCTCCCGGACGTGGTCCTCGACCAGCGAGTCCAGCTCGGCCGCCGTCGGCAGCCGGCCGATCTGCGCGCTCCAGAGGTCGGCCAGCCGGATCACCTGCGCCCGGGACACGACGATCGTCCGGCTCTCGGCGTCGAAGACCCCGCCGAACATCCGGTCGAGCGCGAACACGCCGACGCCGATGACGAGGAACACGAAAAGCGGGTCGCGAACGAACCGGCGGAGTCGCGAATCGGGCATGACGGGGAATACTACGCTCTCCACGCCGGCCGGCGGTTCGGCCGGCGGGACTCGAACGCAGCGGTCGGGAGGAGTGTCGAGATGACGAACGAACGAGACGGCGCTGGTGGAGGACCCACGACGATGTCGCGCACTGGGTGCGCCGCCCCCGCCGGGAAACGGTCGCACACTGGGTGCGCGGGTCCTCTGACCCGCTGCCGCCAAAGGCGGCCAGGGAATCGCGTCGGCCTCCGTCCGGCGACGAGTCTCCTCCTCCCCGCCTGGCCCCTCCTCGCCGCCTGCCTCCTCCTCGCCTCCGTGTCCCCCGCGGCCGCCCAGCCCGGCGCCGGCGCCGCCACCGCCACCGCCACCGAACGCGAGAAGGTCCTCTTCGACTGCGACATCGGCTCCGACATCGACGACGCCTACGCCCTGGCGCTGCTGCTCGCGAGCCCGGAGATCGAGCTCGTCGGCATCACGGTCGGCCACGCCCGCACCGCGGACCGCGCGCCGCTGGCGCTGCGGATGCTCCGGGATACCGGCCTGGACCGCATCCCGGTGTACGTCGGCCGCGAGACGCCGCTCGTCACCCTGCGCGACGGCAGGCCGCACGAGCAGTTCAGCGAAGCGCCGTACAACCGGCAGTTCCACTGGGCGCGCGGCTTCGACGAGCTGCGTCCCCAGGAACAGCCGGCCGCCGAGTTCATCGTCGAGACACTGAACGCCGCGCCGGGCGAGATCACGCTGCTCACCGTCGGCCCGGTGACGAACGTCGGCGACGCACTGGAACTCGACCCGGACGTTCTCACGAACGCGAAGCGCGTCGTCTCGATGTACGGCTCCATCCGGTCCGGCTACGACGGCGGCGACGCGCAGCGGGAGTGGAACGTCCTGGCCGACGCCGCCTCGTCGCGCGTTTTCGACGCGGGCGTGCAGGCCGGCGGCGCCGACGTGGTCTACATCCCGCTCGACGTGACGGACCATGTCCGCCTCGATGCCGAGCGTCGCCTCCACCTGCACATGCGCGGCACGCCGCTGACCGACGCGGTCACCGCGCTCTACTCCCTGTGGCGGAACGAGGAGCGGAACCAGACGACGCCGCGCCTGTTCGACGCGGTCGCCGTCGGCTACCTGCTGTGGCCCGACCTGTTCGGCGTCGAGCATGGCCGCGTTACGGTCGATGAACGGAGCATGACCCTGTTCGATCCCGGCGCGGAACCGGCCTCGACCGTCGCGCTCGAGATCGACGACGCGGCGTTCATCCAGCGGATGATGGACCGCTTCCTGGAGCAGAACCTCCACCGGTAGCGACCGGGTGCGCGGGCCTGCCATCCCGCTTGGTGCGCGGGTCTTCCGACCCGCTGCCGCCGCGGGCGGCTGCCAGTAACGTCGCCGGCTGCAGCCGGCGGCCTTGTTCTCCGGCCTCCGCCGCTCCGCGGCTCCGGCCGCCAGGCGGGTCGGAAGACCCGCGCACCCAGCGCACCCAGCGCACCCAGCGGACCTTGGGCGCTACATCGAGGCCAGCAGCTCCCCCAACTGCTCCAAACTTGAGAGGTTGTGAACCGGCAGAAAGTCGTCGACGTGCGGCAGGGCCGCCACGATGCCGCGGGTCAACGGCCGGTAGTCCGGCGAGCCGAGCAGCGGGTTGAGCCAGATCAGGCGGTGGCAACTCCGGTGCAGACGTTCCATCTCGCGGCCGAGCAAGTCGATGTCGCCGCGGTCCCAGCCGTCGCTGATGATGAGGACGGCGGCGCCCTGGCCGAGCAGGCGCCGGCTCCAGGTGAAGTTGAACTCCCGCAGCGCCTCGCCGGTGCGGGTGCCGCCGCCCCAGTCCTCGATGCGGTGGGCGGCGCTCTCCAGGGCCCGGTCGACGTCGCGTTCGGCCAGTTCCCGGGTCAGCCGCGTTAGCCGGGTGCCGAAGGCGAACGACTCCACCCGCGAGATGCCCGGATCGGCCGAGCGCGGATGCGAAACGGCGTAGATGAAGTGGAGCAGCAGCCGCGAGTAGGGCTCCATCGAGCCCGAGATGTCGCAGAGCAGGACCAGCGGACGGCGGCGGTGCTTGCGGTCGCGGCCGACGAGATGGATCAGTTCGCCGCCGTGGGCCAGGTTGCGCCGGAGCGTACGCCGCAGGTCGAGCCGGTGGCGGCCGCGGCTCGGCCGAAGGCGCCGCGTGCGGCGGGTCTCGAGCTCCCAGTGCATCGTCGCCATCAGCCGCTTGATCTCGTCCAGCTCCTCGCCCTCGAGCTGTGCGAAGTCCTTCCGGCGCAACGCCTCCCGGGCGCTGTAGAGCTGCGCGCGGGCGGTGCGGTCGCGGTCGTCCGCGCGGTCTTCGCCGGCGTCCCTGTCGTTGAGCGCCAGCTTCTGGATCGCGGCTCGCTTCGTTCGCTCGGTCCGGCGCTGGATCATCAAGCCCAGTTCGAGCTGCTCTAGCTCCCGCGGGTCGCGCGCCTGCCAGAACAGCTCGAAGGCCTTGTCGAACCACGGAAGGTCGCGCCGCCGGCTGACCAGGACCGCCCGGGCAGCCGCCTTCACGTCGCTCTTGCGGGCGAGGTCGACCAGTTCGAGCGCGGCGACCCAGTCGCGGAGCTGGGTCGGCGTCACGTCCAGGCTGCCGACGCGCAGCAGACGTCCGAAGAGGACAATGTTGCGGAGCAGGTGGCCGCGGGCTGCCGCGGCAGCCGTCGGGCCTTCAGTCACTTGGTGACTGGCTCTTCCGCAGCAGCCGGCGCACCGCCTCGTCGTCGACCTTGTCGAGATCGTCCTGGTACTTCAGCAGAACGCCCAGGGTGTCGCGCAGGATCCGGTCCGAGAGCGTTTCCTGGTCGAGGGCGATCAGGGCGTTCGTCCAGTCCAGCGTTTCGGCGACGCCGGGATGTTTGAACAGGTCCTCCTCGCGGAGCGCCTGGACCAGGCGGACGATCTCGGCGGCGAAGTGTTCGGGCGCCTCGGGGACGCGGCGCAGGACGATCTGGACTTCCTTCTCGTAGTCGGGGAAGTCGATCCAGTGGTAGAGGCAGCGTCGCTTCAGCGCGTCGTGGACTTCGCGGGTGCGGTTCGAGGTGACGACGGCGACCGGCGGCCGTTCGGCGGCGACGGTGCCGATCTCGGGGATCGTGATCTGGAAGTCGGCCAGGATCTCCAGCAGGTAGGCCTCGAACTCCTCGTCGGCGCGGTCCAGTTCGTCGATCAGCAGTACGGGCGGGGCTTGGCCCGCGCGGCTCTGCCGGACGGCGCGCAGCAGCGGCCGTTCGAGCAGGAAGTCGGAGGAGAAGACGTCGTCGACGGCGGCGCGCGCGTCGCCGGGGCCGCCGCCTCGGCCGGGACCGCCACCTCCGCCGGGGCCTCCGCCGGCGCCGCCGGCCGCCTCCACGCCGCGCAGGTGGAGCAGTTGCCGGCGGTAGTTCCACTCGTAGACGGCGGTCGAGACGTCGAGTCCCTCGTAGCACTGGAGCCGGATCAGCTCCGATCCGAGGCAGCGGGCGAGAGCCTTGGCGACCTCCGTCTTGCCGACGCCGGGCTCGCCCTCGAGGAAAATCGGCTTGCCCATGCTGAGCGACAGGTAGATCGCGGTGGCGAGGTCGCGCTCGGCGATGTAGTCCTCGGCCCGGAGCGCCGCGACGACGGCGTCGACGTCGGGGAAGCCGGGGTCCGTGCGGTGGCTGGAGCGCTGGAAATCGGGCGAGACGGTCATGGTCCTGGAGGCCGCGGCAGGCTATCGCAGGCGGTGTCCGCCTTTCCGCTGGGTGCGCGGGTCTTCCGACCCGCTGTCGGGCGGAGCCGCGAAGCGGCGCAGCCCGAACAAGAAGGCCGCCGGCCAACGGCCGGCGACGATGCTGGACGCCGCCTTCGGCGGCAGCGGGTCGGAAGACCCGCGCACCCAGCGCTTGCACCCGGCGGCTACAGGTCGATGATCGCGTCGATCTCGGGCGGCAGCGGCTTCGGTTTCGACAGCAGGGAGATGCCGAAGAAGAGCGTCATCGACAGGAGCAGCGAGATGGCGCCGCCGTGAATGCCGTGGGGCACGCTGATATCGGCGATCTCGATGACGAAGTTGACCAGCAAGCCGGAGACGATCGCCACGTTCGCCGCCAGCGGCGTCGCCCGTTTCCAGTTGAAGCCGATCGCTACCGTCGGCACCAACGCCGCCGCGAACGTGCCCCAGCCGAAGGCGCCGAGCAGGGCGACCAGGTCCGAGCTCGACAGGCTCACGAAGAGCGCCGCGAACACGGCCAGCACGAGGGTCGCCACGCGCGCCCAGAAGAGTTCCTTCTTCAGCGGCCTGCCGGTGATCGCCTTCGGAATGTCGTGGATGATCGCCGCGGCGCCGATGTTCAGGAAGCCGTCCGCGGTCGACATGATCGCCGCGAAGAGCGCGGCGAAGACGATGCCCGCCAGGATCGGGTGCGCGTACGACTGGAGGAACGCGTAGGCCGCGTCGTCGGGCTGGCCGAGTTCGGGATGGTCGCCGGCCACGACCAGCGCCCGCATGGCGAAGCCGATCGCGATCCAAAGCAGCGCCGCGAGCACGCCGGCGATCGCGCTGACCAGGAAGATCTGCTTGAACTGGCGAATCCGCTTGTTCATCATCAGCTTGGTGACGATGTGGGGTTGCCCGCAGGCGCCGACGACGAACAGGAAGTAGTACGACAGTGCCCCCATGATGCCGAGGGTGCCCCACGGTCCGATCGCCTCCGGGTCGTCGTTCACCAGCGTCGTCGCGCCGCCGGCGAGGCCGCCATCGACCGCGTTGACGGCCGCGACCACCACCAGCACGCCCGCGATCGCCATCACCGCGCCCTGCACGACGTCCGTGTAGACGCCGGCGATGATGCCGCCGGTCACGCAGTAGAAGACGAGCACGGCGACCGAGATCGCCATCGAGGCGCCCAGGCTGACGTGCGGCATGCCGTCGACGCTGTTCAGGATCTCCTGCAGCACGACCGCCATCGCCATGACCTGCGCGGCCAGGTAGCCGACGACCCCGAGGATGATCGCAACCGCCGTCAGGAACCGGCTCGTTTCGCTCTGGTAGCGGAGCGCCACCGTGTCCGGCAGCGAAACCGTCCGGTACACCTCCGAGAAGATGCGGAGCCGCTTCGCCACCAGGAAGAAGGTGAAGCAGCTCGCCACCGTGCCGCAGACGATCATCCACACGGACGTCATGCCCTGGCTGTAGACCAGGCCGGGGCCGCCCACGAAGCCGAACCCGGAGAGCGTGCTGGAGAACAGGGCGAACGCGGTCACGATGATGCCGAGCTCCCGCCCGGCCATGAAGAAGTCGTGGGACGACTTCGTGCGCCTGAGCGCCCAGACGCCGACGCCGATGCACAGCGCGAAGTAGATGAGGAGGCAGGTCAGGACGACCGCGTTGCGACTCTCCTCCATCAGCCGCCTCCCGCTCCCGCCGCGCCGCCGCCGGCTTCAAGCTCCTTCCGGCCCTCGCTCTCCCTCTGTCGCTGCGCCGCGGCGAGCTCCGCCACCTTCCGCTCGTCCTCCTCCGTGAAGAACCAGCGGTCGAAGATCCGCATGTACACGAACATGAGGTACACGGGGAAGGGCCAGACCGCGTAGAACACCCACGCCGTCGGCCTCGGGAAGCCGAGGAACAGGGCGTGCGTTTCCCCGGCCGCGTAGCGCTGGTACGAGAAGACGAGCGCGGTGAAGATCGCCGCCAGTACCAGGGTGCCGACGATCAGCGGCTGCTTCGCCGGCCCCAGGGAGGCGCCGCCGTCCTTGCGCCGCTCCATTCCCATCGCCAGGCAGCCGCCGAAGAACAGCACCTGCAGGAGGATGAAGGCCCAGCCGATCCACAGCGTCGTGGCGTGACGTTCCGCGCCCGGCCCGCCCTGGCGCATCGTGGAGAAGCGGTCGTGCTGGAAGCCGCTGCCGCTCACGACCTGCTCGGTCGCGCCGTCCTGTACGGCCACCTCCGTCGGCGCCACGAACGCCGCGCCGACGGCGAGGCACATGCCGATCAGGGTGAGGAAGACGAACCAGTGCAGCTTCATGGATGGCGTGACTGTCGCGCGCTCGCGGTCGGGGGAAGGTCGGGGGAGAGCCGGCGCAGCCTACCCCAGCCGCGCCGCGAACGGGCGTTGTTATGGTCCCGCGCCATGGACGGCGAGCCGGAAGCAAGCCAGAAGCCGCTCGCCCGGCTGTTCGCCTACATGCGCCTCGCGCCCGGCGCCTACGTCCTGGGCGGGGTACTCACCCTCCTCTACGTCGCGTTCTTCCAGCTCATCCCGATCGCGGGCCGGAACATCGTCGCGGCGCTCGAAGGCCCGCCCGAGCAGTTCCAGCGGGAGGTCTGGTTCCTGGTGGTCGCCGCCCTGGGCCTGGCGGTGACGCGGCTGTTCTCGCGGATCGTGATGTTCAACGTCGGCCGGGAGATCGAGTTCCGCATCCGCAACGACTACTTCACCCACCTGCAGAGCCTGCCGCAGTCGTTCTACCTGGCGCACCGGACGGGCGACCTGATGTCGCGTGCGGTGAACGACATCAACAGCATCCGCCTGTTCCTGGGGATGGGCCTCCTGAACCTGCTCCAGACGCCGGTGCTGTTCCTCGGCGCCCTGGTCGTCATGCTGCGGGTGGACGCGGTGCTGACCCTGTGGTCGATGGCCTCCTTCCCGGTCTTCGTGCTCGTCACGCGCCACTACAGCCGCTTCATGTTCCAGGCCAATCTGGCGGGGCAGGAGCAGCTCGGCAAGGTCTCGACGGTGGTGCAGGAGAACGCCTCGGGCGCCCTGGTGGTCAAGTCCTACGACCTGGCGGACCTGGAGCGGGACCGCTTCGAGGAGCAGAACCAGGAGCTGTTCCGCCGGATGATGAGGGTCGGCGTCATGCAGACGACGATGTTCGCCTCGGTCGGCCTCGTGCCGTCCATTTCGGCGGCGCTGGTGCTGTGGCTCGGAGGCCGGCGGGTGCAGGCGGGCCTGCTCGGCGTCGAGGACCTGTGGCTGTTCTGGGGCTACATCGCGATGCTGACCTTCCCGATCATGATGCTGGGCTTCGTCGTGGCGATCACCCAGCGCGGGCTTGCGGCGCTCGAACGGCTGGGCTCGGTGCTCGACATCGTGCCCTCGATCCGCGACCGGGAGGATGTGGCCGCCGTCTCCAGGGTGGCTGGCCGGGTGGAGTTCCGCAACCTGACCTTCACCTACCCGGGCAGCTACCTGCCGGCTCTGAAGAACATCGACCTCACGGTCGAGGCGGGCAGCACGGTCGGCATCGTGGGGCCGGTCGGATCGGGCAAGACGACCCTGGTCAGCCTGGTGCCGAGGATCCTGGAGGTCGACGACGGCGAGATCCTCATCGACGGCGTGGATCTCAACCGGATGCCGGTCCAGGTGCTGCGGTCGAGCATCGCCATGGTGCCGCAGGACAGCTTCCTGTTCTCGATCTCCGTGGCCGAGAACATCCGGTACGGCGTGCCCGACGCCAGCCTGCGCGAGGTGCGCGCGGCCGCGTCGCGAGCCCAGGTCGAACGGGAGATCGAGGAGTTCGAGGACGGTTTCGAGACCGTGGTCGGCGAGCGCGGCGTGACCCTCTCCGGCGGGCAGCGCCAGCGGGTGGCCCTGGCGCGGGCGATGATCCTCCGTCCCTCGATCCTCATCCTCGACGATTCGCTGTCGAGCGTCGACCACGGCACCGAGGAGGCGATCCTGGGCGACATCGAGGGGAAGCGGCGGGGCAGGACCTGCTTCATCGTCGCCCACCGCATCTCCGCCGTGCGAGGCGCCGACCAGATCGTCGTACTGGAGGACGGCCGGATCACCGAAAGCGGGACGCACCGCGAGTTGGTGGAGCTCGGCGGCTTCTACGCCAGCCTGCACCGCCGGCAGGAACTGCTGTCGGAGCTGGAACCCGGCTGGAGTGTTCCGGCGCCGGGCGCGGGTCGGTCGGCGGGCGCGGCGTCGAGCGTAAGGACGGCGCCAGGCGCCGGCGGGGCGCCCGCTTCGCGTGAGCGGCGGCTCGTCCCCGGCGACGGCGGTGCGGCGGTTTCGGACCAGCGGCGGCTGGTGCCCGGCGACGGCGGCGCGGCCACCTCGGGCCGGCGGCGGCCGGCCCCGGAGGAGCCGTCGTGAGCGAGGAGCGGAGCGAGGCCGTCGAGCTCGGCCGCGAGCGGGATCTCGGCAAGGTCTACGACAGCGAACTGATCGCGCGGCTGTGGCCGTTCATGCGGCCCTACCGCGCCTGGATCGGGTTCAACTTCGCCCTCATCCCGGCGCGGGCAGTCCTGGAGCTCATGCCGGCGCTGGTCGTGGGCGCGGCGCTCAACTACCTGACCGAGGGCGTCGCGAGTTCGGAAGTGGGTTGGATGGCCCCCTTCGTCGTGCCGCGGCTGGGGCTGCCGCCGCTGGCCTGGATGTTCGTCCTGGTGCTCGGCATCTCGGCGTTCACGCTCGGCATGGACTGGCTGCGGGCCTTCACGATGATCTCGCTCGGCCAGCGCACGGTCCGCGACGTCCGCCGGACGCTGTTCGACCACGTCCAACGGCTGCCGATGCGCTTCTTCGACCGCTACCCGGTGGGCCGCCTCGTGACCCGGCTGACGAACGATCTGGAGAACCTGGCGGAGATGTTCTCGGCCGGCGTCATCGCGATGGTCGCCGACCTGTTCGTGATGGTCGTCATCCTCAGCATGCTGTTCGCGATCGAGCCGCGCCTGGCCCTGGCGGCGCTGGCGGTCGTGCCGTTCCTGGCGGTGGCGGCGACGATCTTCCGCTACAAGGTGCGGGAGGCGTACCGCGAAGTGCGGGTCAAGATCGCGCGACTGAACGCGCATCTGCAGGAGACGATCACCGGCATGAAGGTGGTGCAGTTGTTCGCCCGCGAGCGGCGCAACTTCGAGGAGTTCGAGCGCGAGAACGCCTCCCACCGCGACTCCTGGTTGCGCTCGATCCGCTACGACGCGCTGCTGTTCTCGACCGTCGATCTGGCGACGAACCTGACGAGGGCGCTGATCTTCTGGTACGGCGCGAGGCTGATGGGCGCGGACGAGATCACGCTGGGCACGATGTACGTCTTCTCGGACTACATGAGCCGCTTCTTCCGGCCGCTGATGGACCTGTCGGCGAAGTACTCGGTGATGCAGTCCTCGATGGCGAGCGCGGAGCGGGTGTTCCAGCTTCTGGACGAGCCGCGGGAGCCGGAGGACCGGGCGGGCGAATCGGCCGTCGCCGTGGCTTCGGGCGCATCGGCGGCTGGCGCGGAGGTTCCCGGAGGCCGGCGCTCCGCGCCGGATGCCGGCGGGGATGCCGGCACACCCGGTTCCGCGCCGGCCGAACCGGGCGGCTGCGAGGTCGAGTTCGACGGCGTGACCTTCGCGTACGGCGCCGAGACCGTGCTGCGCGACGTCTCGTTCCGGGTCGCCGCCGGCGAACGGGTCGCGATCGTCGGCCACACCGGGTCCGGCAAGACGACGACGCTCAAGCTGCTGGCGCGCCTCTACGAGCTGCAGGATGGGTCGATCCGGGTCGACGGCCAGGACATCCGGGACATCCCGAAGGCCGAACTGCGGCGCCGGATGGCGTTCGTGCTCCAGGACGTCTTTCTGTTCGACGGCGACCTGCGCTACAACGTGGCTCTCGGCCGCGACGTCGCCGACGACGTGATCGACGAGGCGGCGCGAGCCACCCACGTCGACGCCCTGGTCGAGCGCCTGCCGGGCGGCTGGGAGCACAAGGTCAGCGAGCGAGGCGTCAACTTCTCGACCGGCCAGCGGCAACTGCTCTCCTTCGCCCGCGCCTTGGCCCGCGAGCCGCGGCTCCTGCTCCTCGACGAAGCGACGGCGAACGTCGACACCGAGACCGAGGCCCTGATCCAGGACGCCCTCCACAGCCTGATGGAAGGCAAGACCTCGATCGTCGTCGCCCATCGCCTGTCGACGATCAAGGACGTCGACCGCATCTACGTCTTCCACCACGGCGCCATCCGCGAGCACGGCACCCACGAGGAGTTGCTGGACCGCCGCGGCGTCTACTGGCGGCTCTACCAGTTGCAGTACGCGCAGCAGGAGACGGCGGCGTAGCGGTCAGGCGGCAGCGCCCCTGTGCTAGCTTCCCTGCCGAGGTCGAGATGACGGAACCCGGCGAACATCGTGAAGGGAGGCGGCGCCTCGTTCGGCTCGTCGAGCAGTTGCCGGACGAGGAGATAGCCGCCGCCGGCCGCTATCTCGAGTCGTTGGTCGGCGGCGAGGATCGGTTCACGAAGATCCTGCTGGAAGCGCCGGAAGAAGAAGAGGAGCTCAGCGCCGAAGGCAGGCGGCTCGTGGAGGAGGGTCTGGAAGACCTGCGAGCCGGACGGGTCCACAGCTTCGACGAAGTGAAGCGGGAGCTCGGCCTCTGATCGACGGCGTTGCGTTCAGCACGCGAGGTCTACGCGATCTCAGACGGCTGGACCGCCAGACGAGACGACGGGTCGTGGAAACCGTCGGTCGCTTCGCTGTTTCGGGGGCGGGATCCGTCAGGCGTCTCAGGGCCATCGAACCGCCGATGTGGCGCCTCCGGGTCGGCGGACGGCGGCGACGATCGCCAGTAACGCCGCCAGCGCGAGGCAGAGCAGGAGCGCATACGACTTCGACTGGGTGAACAAGGACGCGATCGCCACCTGCCCCGCGGACACGTTCGGGTAGCGAACCAGCATGACGATGATCTGGACGTTCTCGCAAAGATCGAGTGCCCCCGCCGCCAGGGGTAGACAGGCCAGCCTCCAGGACCGTTCCGTCGGCCGGAACCGGTAGATGACTCCGGCCAGAAGGCTGGCGTAGACGAGGGGCAGCAACGTGTCCAGCGTTGCGGCGGACCACGCATACACGCCTCGCCCCCGGTCGCCGTAGCCTTCCATCGCGGCCGCCACGTCTTCGTGCGTGTAGCCCGGTCTCGTGTCGAGCAGTTCGCTGCCGACGGAGAGCGCCGGGAAAACGGCGAGTACGAGGACGAGCGTCGTCGCAAGCGTGGCCCCGAGAACGAGCGTTCCGCTGACGAAGTCGAGATAGGCCCTCATGCCGGAGTGCGCCTCCCTAGCGCGGCCGCGTCTGGTGTCGCGGCGCCTCGATCTCGGTCTGCAGCCCCAGGTCGCCCTGGTCTTCCATCCACGCCCGCAGGCGTGCGTGCAGGGCGGTGATGCGCTGCCGGTGCTCCGGCCGGTCCGCCAGGTTCGTCAGTTCGTGCGGATCCGCCTCCAGGTCGAAGAACTCGAACTCGGGCCGATGCTGGTAGCGCTCGTAGAGCGCCTTCGCCGCCGGGTCCGTCTCGCCGGCGTCCCGCCACGAGAAGTAGAAGCCGTCGCGGTTCTCCTCGGTGACCAGGTTGGTGAAGCGGTTCTCGTGCGCGATGTTCCAGATCAGCTTGTAGCGCTCGTCGCGGATGGAGCGGATGGGGTAGGGCGCGACGTTGGCGATGATGCCGGTCGTCGTCTGGATGCCGTAGACGGCGTCGCGGTGCTTCGGGCCCGGTTCGAGCAGCAGGCTGAGCATGCTCCGGCCCTCGATTTCCGGCGGCACGGCGCCGCCCGCGGCCTCGATCCAGGTCGGCAGCAGGTCGTTGATCTGGAGCAGCGCGGCCGAGGTCCGGCCGGCCGGAATCCTGCGCGACCAGCGGGCGACGAGCGAGGTGCGGATGCCGGCCTCGTACAGCGTCCACTTGGCCAGCGGGCCGCTGATCCCCTGCTCGCTGTAGAACATGGTCAGCGTGTTCTCGTGCGCGGCGTGCTCCTGGAGCAGGTCGAGGACCTGGCCGAGCTGGCCGTCCATGAAGGTGATCTCGGCGTAGTAGCGGGTCAGCGCCTCGCGGGTCTTGGGTGTGTCGACGAACCAGGGCGGCAGCTTGATCGACGCTGCGTCGTAGCGGGACGGATCGCCCTTGCTCCAGGGCTGGTGCGGTTCCGTCGAGGCGACGATCAGGGCGAACGGCTGGTTCCCGTCGCGGCCGATGAACTCGCCGATGCGGGCCGGGTCGAGGTCGCGCCCCGCGACCTTCTCGAACGGGTAGACCTCCTCCGGCGCCACGTGCGACTTGCCGGCCAGGCCGACCCGGTAGCCGAGGCCGTTCAGGTAGTGGACGACGCTCTTCGTGCCGGGGTTCGCCCTGGCGTGGTTCGGGTAGGCGCCGCTCCGCACGGGGTACTGGCCGGTGTAGAGCATGTGCCGGGTGGGCGAGCACATCGCGGTGGCCGTGTACATGTGGGTGAAGGTCGTCCCCTGCTCGGCCAGCCGGTCGATGTTCGGGGTGTGGACCTGCGGGTTGCCCAGGGCGCCGGCGTCGCTGTATGTCATGTCGTCGGCGACAAAGAGCAGGATGTTGGGCCGGTGGGCAGGCGGCGTCCAGCGGTTGACGCCGGGGGTCGGCGGGCGCCAGGCGCCGGCGGTGCGGATCGCCCCGGGCTTGGAGGCAAGCAGGGCGTCGATCGCCTCGACGCGGGCGGCGCCGTCCGGCGCGAGGCTCGCCGGATCGAGCGGCGACTGCTCGTTCGGGTCGGCGGCGAGATCGAAGAGGCGGCCGTCGTCGTAGCGCTTGAACCGTTCGTCGAAGGCGTAGCGCGCCGGGGGGCCCGCGTACCAGCGCGACTCGTAGTGGATGAACAGCGCGTCGCGGTCGAGCGGCGGCCCGCCCTTGAGCATCGGCAGCAGGCTCTCGCCGTCGAGGTCGAGGCCCGGCGGCAGGCCGGCGCCGGCGGCTTCGACGAGGGTCGGGAACACGTCGCCGACGTCGACCAGCGTCTCGTTCGCCTGCCCAGCGGGGATCGTTCCCGGCCACCAGGCCAGGAACGGCACGTGGCTGCCGGTCTGGAGCGACCGGCCCTTGCCGCCGGGGACTTCCCGGCCGTTGCGGACCGACGCGATGCGGGTCGAGGTGCCGTTGTCGCCGATGAACAGGAGCAGCGTGTTCCGGTCCAGCTCGTGCTCGACAAGCTTCGCCCGGACGCGGCCTACCAGGTCGTCCATGTAGGCGACCATCGCCGCGAACCGCTCCTGGTTCGACTCCGCGTCCGGGCGGTGCGGCGTGGTCACGAACGGATCGTGAGGCAGCGCCATCGGGTAGTAGACGAAGAGCGGCTGGCGGGTGGCGGGATCGGCGGCGGCATGCTCGTCGATCGCGGCAAGCACGAAGTCGTTCGTCAGGTCCGGCCCGAAGACGTCGTCGCCCCAGGTCTCCTTCCTGTCGTTCGTCACCAGGGTCGGCCCCCAGTAGCGCGAGCCGCGCCCTTCGCGCCGGAGCTGCCAGAGGCGGTGCTCGTCGAAGCCCGCCTGCTGCGGCGAGGCGCCCTCGTGGACCACGTAGAGGTTGTTCGTCAACTGCCACTTGCCCGAGATCACCGTCCGGTACCCCGCCTGCGCCAGCACGTGGGCGAAGGTGACATCGGCCGGGTCGAGATACATGAACTCCCGGTAGTTCCGGTAGTTGTGCAGGCCCGTCATCAGCTTGACCCGCGTCGGCGTGCACAGCGGTTGCGAGTGCCCGTTCTCGAACCGCATGCCCTCCGCGGCGATGCGGTCGAGTTCCGGCGTCGCGTAGGAGGTGCCGCCGTACGCGCCGAGCGTCTCGACACCGAGGTCGTCGGCGAGGATGACGACGATGTTGGGGCGCGGAGACGCTTGACCCGCCGCGACGCCTGCCGAGAGGACGAGAGCGGCCGCAGCGCCGGCCAGGGCGGCAGCCGGACGGAGCGTAGTGGGCATGCCCGTCAAGTTAGCAGCCCGTTGCCAAAGCAGTTACTTGCGGGTCTCGTCGCGGAGTAGACTCGGGACCTGAGGACTCGATAGATGTCCACGATCAACAGGGAGCTACTCATCCGCATCACAGCCCGCCCGGACGTCTTCGGCGGCAAGCCGATCATACGCGACATGCGGATCTCCGTGGAACTGATCCTCAGCCTTCTCGCTCAGGGTGTCACCGACGAAGCCATCCTGGAGGACTACCCCGAGTTGGAAGCTGACGACATTCGAGCCTGCATCCTGATCATGCCTAGCCATCGTCGGTCCTGACCGATCAGTTCTCGCCGCCATGTAGCGCGTGCCGCCAAGTACGGTCGCGCACTCTTCGTCGAGTAGCCTCTCCGAGGCCAGCCTTGAGGACGTTTAGCGCACTCAGGTCGCGAGAATAGAGAACGGCCGATTGGCGTTCTCCCAAGACTGGACGCCGGCCCACATGCCCGTCTCCTCCAGGCTCTCTCGCTTGGCCGCCAACCGGAGGTCCTTGGCTATGTCAGCGACGCCGACGCTGTTTGGCAGATCGCCAAGGACGCGCTTGAGACCCGTTCGCAGAATCTCGATCATGTCGTGCCCTCGTGCCACGTACCATGATTCCTCCGTCCCGAGAGCAGTAATCCACTCTCGCCATTCCGTCAGTTCCGAATCGGAGCGCGTGGCGACCATCTCCATCAGGGTGTCGGTGTCGACCGTCCAACTCCGTTCGTCGAGAAACCTGGCAACCCTAATCTCGGCCATCGCATCGGTGGCGCCGTGGAGAGTGGCCGCGAGCCTGATCCGGCCGAAGACCAGCGCCCGTTCAAGGAGAGCTTGCCGGACGCCCATCTGGGATCTATCCCGAAAGCGTGCGATCTTCCTTGGGTCGCCGCGCTCATGCAAGACGGCATCGAGGGCGTCTGAACGACAGAGTAGGCACTCCAAGTCATGCGCATCCGTCGCGACGAGGTTGGCCGAGGGAAGGTCGGCCCCCACAAACATGTCGTAGTCGCTGTCGACCAGGCCGAGGACGCCCGAAACTGACCGCGAGTCCAGTCGCTGCACCACTCCAAGCACGTTGAGCTTCCCCTCACCGTCAACCAGCTCGCACCGGGTGTGACGCCACTTCCTCCAGAAGCGCACGTCGTCCGCGCCTTCGACGACAAGAAACGCACCAGAGTGCGTGTCGCGGTGCAACCTGATCTCCGCAGCCAGGATTGCCGGCGTCTTCTCCCCGAAAGGCACGTTGCTCCCCGTCCCTCAGTAGGGTCGCCGGCCAACCTCGACTTGGCGAAGCACTGCCTTCTCTTGCCACTCCCGTGTCAAGCCGGATCTCCGAGGCCGACCATCAGATCCTCGCGATCACCGATGATGTAAGGGGAATGAGTGGCCACGATCGTGTCGAAAGCAGATAGATCCGCGAATTCGAGCAGGTCTGGAAGAAATCGCTTTTGCCACGATACGTGAAGCGACAGCTCCGGCTCGTCGATCAGTACGATCGTGTTTTCCCTGACTCTGAACAGCAGATCGTAATGCAGAACCAGTTCATGCTGTTCACCGGATGAGAGAGAGCTCAGCGGCAGACGGGCACCGGAGTCGGTCTCGGCGACGAGTCCTTCTTTCCGGTCAATGCGCAGCCTCTTGTGTCTGTACTTTCCGTTGATACTCTCCAGAAGACTGCGAACTCTTCGCGCAACGTCCGCGAGTGCCTTGAGCTTGCGTTCTGTGTCCTGAACGTACAGCGTCATTACGCGGAGTTGCGTCGCGTCTAGCGTTGGCTGTACGGCCAGTCCGTGACTAGGCTGTTCAGAGGCCTCGTCCAGAATGCCGAGGGCCTTCAGTTGATCGGTCTCCTTCTTCAAGGCGGCCATACGCTCTTGAAGCTCGTCATCTCCGAAGCTGTCTTTCGCGTCGACTAGTCGCTGCGGAAAGGTCTGATCGAGAAGTTGGGCCTGTCGGCCGTAGTTGGCCATGGTTTCGCTAAGCAGTTCACTGAACTCGCGGCTTCGTGCCAGTACCGTCGGTGTCGTGGAACGGTGAAACCGAGGGTTCCGCCATGCTGGCCGATAGGGTCGGGACCGCACTAAACGCTGAGCCTCGATGAAGTAGACGCGAGCGTGTTCCAGGAACTCTGGGAACCACTGCGGGAGGTCGCCGGTGTGTCCGCGCCGCGGTAGGCCGCGCAGGGGGCGGCCGCTGCCAGGAGAGGGGGGATCACCGAACCGCGACAGGATCTCGCGTTCCGAGAGTACTTCGTTGTCGCGTACGTCGATCCAGGTGCTTGGCGTCCCCTCAAGGCGCTCTAGGAACTTGTATCGCTTGGCGATCTTCTCCGCTTCTGTATCCAGGCGGATGACTTCGGTGATGGGTTCACCGTTCGTCGTCAGTACGAGTTTTCCTTGGCGTCTCTCCCGATCTGTTGGATCGACGAGGAGCTCAATACTGCTGTCGGCGAAGGTGAGCTTGAAGCGTCTGCAGGGTACCCGCAGGAAGTAGCTGGTGTCGCTACCAAGCAGGGAGTTGATCATTCCCAGCGTGTGGGTCTTGCCAACGCCGTTCGGGCCGTGCAGCAGGGTGATGCGGTCCTTCAGGTTGAGGTCGATTCGGTGGTCGTAGATGCCAAAGAGGCCTTCGACCTCGACCCGTTGTAACTGGATCAGTTTTGGCTCGTCCATGGCGTTCCCTGGTTCTGGGGCGTTCCGGCCTCGCCCGGCCCGCAACGAGGACGGCCGGGCGACTGTTACCGGCAAGACTCTACTCTAGGTCGTTCAGGCTGTGAAGAGGCGCAGTTCAAGGGTCGGAGGGTCGTGGTTGGGCGGTTTGGCGCCTCAGGCGCGTGGCGGACGAGCAGTTGGTGCGAGGGCGCGGACGGCTCGGCTACAACACATCGAGAAACTCGGCCAGAACGTCGGCTGCCCCTAAGCCTCGCTCGTTCTCCGCGGCCAGTTCGATCGGTCTGAACTCGGGGTTCAGGGGCTCCAGCACGATCCGGACGTGCCGCCAGGGCCCGTCCGTCGCGGCCCGCTTCTCGCTGCGGTAGCGCTTCACGGTGAAGCGTTCGCCGGTTTCCGGGTCCACCGCGTCCCGCAGGCGGGCCAGGACGATGCGGCCGTTTCGGGTCCCGCCTACGCCGCTGCGGAACAGGCAGATCGCCCCGTCGGGGATTCGTGGCGCCATCGACCGGCCGACGACCGTGGCGGCGAACATGCCGGGCGCCAGCGGACGCCCGGAGTCGACTTCGATCCAGCGGGTCTCGGGGTCGGCGGGTTCGCCGAGGGGTCCGTGCGTTTCGCTGAAGTCGCCCGCGGCGGCCTGCAGATCCTCCACGAACGGCACGCAGGTCCGGTAGCGAGTCTCCGGCGTCGGCTGGACGAACCGGAGTACGTCTCCCGGCGGCTCGCGGAGGCTCTCGGCTGAACTCGGCGTGACGGCGTTCGCGTCGTCCGGGCCGTCCGCAGCGTCCGGGTCTTCGGCACCGTCCCCAGCCGCCGGTGCGCTGGCCGCCGCGAACCAGCGGTCGTCGTTGACGCGTGTCCGTGCCTCACCAGCGTCCAGGTATCTCGCCAGCTTGCGGAAGTGCTGCGTCATCGCTCCGGCGTCGTCCAGGTCCGTGACCGTGATCTCCACGACCTCGTAGCCGCGTTGCCGCAGCCAGTAGCGGATCTCGCGGTCCTGCTCGGCGGTTCGGGGGTTGCCGTGCAGGTGCTCGCTCAGGCCGTCGAGGTAGATGCAGACGTCCGGCGCGTCACTGTCGCCGCCGCCGGCACCGCCGGCACCGCCATCGCCGCGGTAGACGACGTCGGGCGTCGTCGTCTTGAGGCCGGGTCCGAGGCTTATCTGTTCGCCGCGAACGCCCTCGCCGAAGCCGGCCGCCAGCAGGAGCTGCCGGAGCCTTCGTTCGGCCTCGTTGACCGGCTGCCCGCTCGCCTCCCGGCCGGCGGGGACGGCGGCGGGAATCGCGTGCGAGAACGACAGGCTCCGGCCCCACGCGCGCAGGCACGCCAGCGCCACGTGACGGTCGAGGTTCCCGTGGAAGTAGCCGTTGCGGAAGGTCTGCAGACAGTCGATGCAGGAGTGCCCGCAGGCGGAAGCGCAGCCGCCGACGACGGCTTCCGCGGCCCGCACGACCTCGCCCCAGCGCTCCGCGAGCTGGTCGAGCAGCCCCGAACCGCCCGGCATCGGGTCCCACAGCAGCGCGTCGACCTGCGGGCGGTCGACGTGGCCCGCCACCAGAACCTGCAGGTCCTCCAGGTGCATCTCAAGCACCTGCGCGGCGCCGAACCGCAGCGCTTCCAGCACGCTGTACGCGGTCGTCGGATCGGGCAGGTCCGGCAGCGAGAAGACGTCGGCCACGATGTCCGCGTGGAAGCCGATGCGGTTCACCGGGCGGCCGCAGCGTTCGCCGTGCTTCTCGGCGAAGTCCCGCTGCTGCCGCTCGGAGGACAGCGGCGAGACGCTCTGGCCGCAGACGGTGCAGACCGGGTACCCGAGGCCGCCGCCGTCGCCGATCGCGGACGACGAGCCGACATTCACCAGCCGCAGTTCGACGCCGTGGCGCAGCAGCGCGTCCGCCCCGCCAGCGTCGGCGGGGCGAGCGCCCGCGCCTGCTCGAACGGCACCCCCGCCGGCACCGAGTGGCCCTCGTCCTCCAGGATGTCCCGCCGGGTCTGCCGGATGCCGGCTTCGTCGTCTGCCGCCAGCCTGCCCGCCCGGCCCGCCCCAGCGGAACGCCCGGCCGCCGCAGTGACCTCCGCGTTCGATGCCATGCACGGCGACCGGCATCTGGAACCGGTAGTCCTCGTCGTCCGAGATCTGGGACTGGTGCATGAGATCCACGTCGCACACGGCGAGCGTGCGGAGCGCTCCGGCGCCGAGCAGGGACGCGGGCGCCCCGGGATCGCACTGCCGCACGGCCTGGTTCTCGACGGAGACCTCGAAGGCCGGCATCTCCTCCCGGTCCTCGCCGGCCGACCGCAGGAAGCGGCGGGCGACGAAGCGGTGCCCGTTGGCATAGATCAGGTTGCCGGGTACGTACTCCCGCAGCGCCATGCCGGTCGGGCGGGGCAGGTTGAAGGCGAGCGCTCCCGAGTGCCAGAAGGGGACCTCGGCCATCGCCTGGACGGACCCCGTTTCGAGCCCGTAGCCGGGGAGGAAGCCGTGGGCCGCCAGCACGTTGAAGGTGTTCGCGTCGTCCTGGCCCTGGGCGTCGCGGCGGCTCGGGCGCGCCTGCCCCTTGAGCCGTTTGACCAGCCGGTCGCAGCGGCGGAACAGGGCGTCGTCTTCCGGGTCGAGCGCGCCGTGCCGGCGGCGGGTCTCGTGCAGCCTCTCCATCTGCGCTCGCGCCCAGTCCAGCCGGCGGCGCAGGGACCGGGCCGCGTCCTCCAGGCCGAAGACGAACTCGTCGATGCAGCGGCCGAGCGCGTCGGTGGCGACGGCCGCGGCGTCCGCCTCCGGCCAGCCTTGGCCGAAGGCGGCCTCGGCTTCGGCTAGCAGTGCCCCGCGATGCCGGCGGACGACGTCAGCGAGCGGCCCGAAGTCGAACGGGGCGGCGCGCACGGAACCTCCATCGAACAGCCAGGACGAGACGCGGCGCGGCAGGCAGCCTTCGAGCGCGGCCCGGATCCGCTCCCGCTCGGCGGGGTCGTCGCCGTCGTCGGCCTCTTGGCGGGTAAGCCGCTGGAGCCCGGTGAGCACGCATGCGTTGACGTGTTTGCGGACCATCACGTCGTTGCTCAGGTTGAAGGCGGGCGGGTCGACCCGGCCGGCGAGCAGCTTCTCGGGCTCCGCGAAGTAGGCGCGGTCGTGCGACACGGGCCGGCAGTAGGTGAGATCGACCGCCATCCGGTGCCGCCGGCCGGCGCGGCCCGCGCGCTGCCAGTAGTTGGCCGGCAGCGGCGGCACGTTGCGCATGAGCACGGCGTCCAGCGAGCCGATGTCGACGCCGAGTTCGAGGGTCGCGGTGCAGACGAAGCAGTTCACCGCGTCGCTCCCGCCCTTGAACAGGTTCTCCAGGCGTTCCCGTTGCTGGTGGGGGACCATCGCCGTGTGCTCTTCGGGGCGCAGCATGGAGTAGCCGCCGTCCAGGAGCTGCAGGTCGTAGTCGTCCGGGTCTTCGCGCAGCCACTCGAGCGTGCCGTTGCACCGCCAGGCGGGGCAGCGCTCGTGCGGCGTCCGGCGGACGGTGCGGGCGCGGCAGCTCCGGCAGCGGTAGACGCCGTGGTGTGGCGACAGTTCGAGGCGGTCGCCGTCGACCTGGCAGACGCCGCTCGCGTTCGGCAGCGGCCGCCCGTGGGCGCCGACGAGCCGGACCGGCCGGAGCAGTCCGCGCTCCGTGAGCATCCCGAACAGGCTCCGCAGCAGGTCCTCCGTCTGCTCCGGCTCGGCGCCCCACTTGGCCGCCATCTGCTTCATCGTCGTCTGGCCGCCGTCGCTCAGCCACTGGAGGACCCGGTCCGGCGAGTCGCCAGGGCCGCGCTGCAGCTTGACGCCCCTCGGCCCGCCGAATCGCCGGAGGTACCCGTGCTGCCTCTCCAGGTCGCCGGCGAGGCGGAACTTGGTGAACGTCAGGTACTCCCCGTCGTGGAGGATCTTCCGTCGGCGCACGTAGTCGAGCGCGGCGGCGACGCCCTCCCGCATGGACTCCGGCGGCAGCCCGAGCCGGTTCGCCCAGTCCCGGATCCACGGAAGCGAGGCGTCCAGCCCGGCGTAGTCGACCTTCATCCGGCCCCACGGCTCGAGACCCAGAGGCTGCCGGGCGGACTCCGCGACCTCCTGCAGCACCTGCATCCGCAGGAACTTCAGGCGCTCGTCGCGGTGGCGGCGACCGGCCGCCTCCGGGCGGGCCACCACCCACACCTCGGGGATCAGCGCGCGCGAGAGCGCCTCGTTCTTCTCCAGGGCGTCGTCCAGGTACCAGGTCAGGTCGCCGACCGAGCGGCAGCCGCCGGGGCCGAGCCCGTCCGCCATCAGCGACCGCAGCCGGAACCGGCGCGCGTGGTCCTTCATCCAGCCGGCCTGGAAGGCGGCGTCCTGGCGGTTGTCGCAGAACACGAGCAGGCGCGGGCGGGCCGAGTGGTGGACCATGTCCTGGGCTAGGACGTGGACGTCGGCGGCGTTGCTGGCGCGAACCGATCGCGCTGGCTCGCGGTAGCGGCCGCCGCCGGCGCGGTGGCCCGGTGTGCTGCATGAGAGGCAACTCGTCAGGACGCCGGGGCGTTCGCGGTTCTGCCGCACCGCGTGGAGCCGGACGCGGGGGTCGGGAGCGCCGCAGCCGAGGCAGGCGCCGCCGGCTCGTTCGTGCGCGGCGCCGCAGTGCCGGCAGAGGTGGACGGGCGCGGTGCGGCGCTCGAGGACGCTTGGGGCTTCGCCGGTCCCGGCGCCGCGGCCGGGTGCCGGGCCGCCGCCGTTGGTGCTCCCGTCGCGGCGGCCGGATCCCGTGCCGTGCCCCTTCTCGTCTTCGCCGTCCTCCTCGTCGCCGCCGATGAGCCGGTCGACCAGAACCGCCCTCCTGCCCCCGAGCGCCTCGTCCAGCGGGGGCCAGAAGACGCCGCGGTCGCTCGGTTCGCCGCCGCCGGGGCGGCGTCCGTCGAAGGAGAAGTCCTGGAGATGGGCCTCGAAGTAGTGCTGCCCGCAGGTCGTGCAGGTCAGAACCGGCAGACGGGCCGTTTGCAGCGCTTCGTCTTCGGGAACCTGGGCTGCGCTCTCGCGCGCCGCACGCGAACCGCTCCGAACGCCCATCGGCCGCCCGGACGCCATGCGCTCATCCTGCCCGCTTCCGGTCTTCCCGGTCGCTTCGGCACTGGCGGTGCCGGCGGCCTCGCCATGCTCGATCTCGTCTTCCGCCGCCAGCCACAGCCGCGGTTCGCCGGTCTCGTCCGGGAACGAAACGACCGCGCCGGGGATTCCGCGCACGAAGCCGTGGACCACGGGCCGCAGCAGGGGCCGCCCCTTGCTGCGGGCCGCCGCGGCCAGGGTCAACCAGGCCAGGATCTCGGCCTCCGCGATCTCCCGGCCGATGGCTTCCCGGAGTTCCGCCGGCAGTTCGTGCAGCGGCCGCGGCCGGTGAAGCGCCTCGTTCAGCCGGTAGACGATCTCGCTCCGTGCCAGGGCTTCGTACAGCGCCTCGGGCCACGCGCCGGCGGCGAGCTCGTCGCCTGCGAGCGCCCGGTACGCGGCCCGAACCGCGTCGCCGGGTCCATCCGGGTCGTCCTCGACCGCCTCGACGCAGGCGGCGAGAAGGCCGGCCGCGTCTTCCGGCCCAGTGGCTGCCTCTTCAGGCCCGGCGCCGCGGCCGCCGCTCGCGGACGGAGCGCCAGCCGCCGCGGCGGCGCCCATCTCTTGGGCTGCCGCGTCATGCCGCCGCCGCGCCTCGCTCCAGACCTCCGGCTCGTAGTCCTCGCCGACCGTCTCCACCGACTCCTCCGGCACGCCGAAGAACCGCGATGCGAACGCGCGGGCCGCGCCGGGCCGCTCGGGGTCGACGATCGTCGCCGAGGTGGCGACGCAGACCGTGTCCGCGGCCCGGCGGCCGCAGAACGCGCGCAGCCGGCGAACGAGGCACGCCGTCTCGGCGCCCATCGCGCCGGTGAACGTGTGCGCCTCGTCGAACACGAGAAAGTCGAGCCGGGCGCCGTGGAACAGCTCGGCGTCCCGCTGCCGGGTGAGCAGCAGTTCCAGTTGCTTCACGTTCGTCAGCAGGATGCGCGGCTGCCCGCCGGGGGAGCGCATCGCTTCGCGCGAGCATGCTTCCTCCGGCGGAAACACGGACTCGCCGCTCTTCGCGGCCTGCACCTCGGCGAGCCTCGCCTCGTAGTCGGCCCGCGACGCGCCCCGCGGCAGGCGGATGCCGGCGACGCCGCTCTCGTTCTCCGGCGTCTTGCCGACGTACATCCCGAACGAGACGCCCGTGCCCGCCAGCAGCGAGCGCAGCCGCATCAACTGGTCCTCGGCCAGCGCGTTCATCGGGTAGACGATCACCGCGCTGATGCCGGACGGCGCGCCCTCGTCCCGCAGCTTCAGGCAGCGGCTGACGACGGGGTAGAGGAAGCACTCCGTCTTGCCCGAGCCGGTACCGGTCGAGACCAGCGTCGAGCACCCCGCGGCGATGGCGCGGATGGCCTGCTCCTGGTGCCGGTAGAGCGCCTCGATGTCCTCTGGAATCCGCTGCTCCAGGTGCGGATGCAGCAGCCCCTCGGCCGCCAGGTCCGCCACCGGCGAGCCCGTCCGAAACGGCCGCGAGAGACTGACGAACGGCCCCCGCAGCAACGGCGACCGCCGCGCCTCGTCGAGCGAGAGGAGTTCCCGCATCTGCCCGTTCAACCGCGGATCCGCGAACGGATAGGCCCGCAACTGGTAACGGAGGAAGCTCTGGAGGACCTTCTCCGTGAAGACGACGGGGTTCAGCGCCATGAAGTCGGCAAGGCTACCGCCTTGGGTCTCGTCGTTTCGCCGACGTCGAGCGTCCCGGGTCGGATTGACTGGTGCCTGCCGTGGTACGTCCCTGGCGGCCATATGCTCGGAGACCGGCCACGCCAGAGGAGTGCCATGAACAAGGAACCGGACTACAGAGGGGTCGCCAAGGTGTTCTGGAGCGGAGGCAGCCAGGCGGTGAGGCTTCCGGCGGCGTGCCGGTTCGAGACCTCCGAGGTGGACGTCATCAAGGAGGGAGACCGGCTCACGCTGCTTCCGCGCGGGAAGAACTGGGGCGCGTACTTCGATTCCAAGTCCCGCGGGAGCCTTCCGGCGCGCAGCCAGTCGCCACTTGAGGAGCGGGACCGTCTCCGCTGATTCCGTTCTCGGTCAGGTACGTGACGGCGTCAGCCGTCGTGAGCAACGGCGGCGGTGGAGGAAGTCGTTTCGACGCGCCGGCGCCTCCTTGGCCGGGAACGCGCTACGCCGGTGGCCGGGGATCTCCGGCAGGAACCGGAGGTCCTCGAAGTCGGTCTTGAGATTCTCGTCGTGAGCGACGATCACGAGTGCGTCCGACGCTGCCGCCAGCGCGAGCATGGGCTTGTCCTTCTCTCCGGAACGCGTCTCCACGTCGCGCAGGCGATCCTCTTCGCGCCGGACGAGTTGGTCTTCGATCAGAAGCGCAAGGCCGTTCTGGCTGTAGCGCCGAAAGAGAGCGGAGACGTCGGAGTCCCGCTCGAGCTCCCGACCGGCGCGACCGTAGGTCGAGAATGCGACGCGCCCGTGGCCATCGCCGATCCAGCGTCGAAGCTGTTGGCCCGCCGATTCGGGAGACGCCTGCTTGAACACATCGAACGCACTCGCGTCGAACACCACCCGAGTACACATGGACGGCGCCTACCGGCGAAAACCGAGGAGCCGCTCGGTTTCGTCGAGGAAGAAGTGCCGGAATCCTGGCGGCGCGTCGCCCAGGTTCGCCTGCCTGTCGACCCGGATGCCGTGCAACTCGGTGGACATCCGGTCGTCGGCTCTCTCGAAGTAGACGATTCCGAGATCGTCCGGGTCAACTTCCCCCGACATGACGGCGATGCGAAACCAGTCGGGGACGTGATCGCTGTGCGACTCGACCAGAACCCGGCCTCCGCGTGAGGCGATCGACCGAACCAATGCCGCTTGAGCTCGCGGATGCAGGTGGGCTTCCGGCTGCTGCAGGAGGATTGTTGCCTCCTCCGGCGCCGAGGCGATCGCTTGGAGCAACGGCAGCGCACTCTGGATGCCGAAGCCGACATGGACCAGGTTGTAGGGTTCACCCGAAGCGTTGGCCCAGACTTCGTAGTGACCCAACGCTCCCCGCCGCACCTCCAGGTCGCTGAAGATCCCCAACTTCCTGCCCAGTTCGCGGATCTCCTCCAGCGTGTGTGCGTCTACGTTCCGACCGAACGGGTTCGACCCATAGGCGGGCCTGCGTTCCCATCCGTCCGGGTCGTTGTTCGCGATGACCAACGCGCGTTCGGGGGTACGCAAAGGAACGTTCCGGCGAAAGAAGTTGACGAATCCGGCAAACATTCTGTCCGATTCCGGCGTCGGGTCGCCCGTCTGCTTTCGCCGGAGCGTGAGATTTCCGTCATATGGCAGATGGCCTCGCATCACGGACCGTGACAGCCAGGTGCTGGGCTGCGCATAGGAAACGGACGACTGCGCGAAGTCGAACTCGAAGCCCGGTCCGACGACGCGCCAGGTTTCGTCGTCTTCGGAGGAGGATCGGTCGACGCGAATGACCTTGAAAGCTGGCCCGTCTTCGCCGTCCGTCGCGAAACGGAGCTCCAGCTCGCGCTCTCGTGGTTCGCCGTTGGCGCCCCTGTCGTACGTGACGCGGATCCGGTCGTAGTGGTGGTCCCGCAACGTGGCTTCGAGAGAAAACGTCGCCGACCCGGAGCGGGCCATGGCCGCGAAGGAGTCCATCCAGAACGGAGGCCGGGCGAAGTGGTTCTCGTCGTCCAAGTCGTCCCAGGTGGAGCGTTCCCGATCCCACTTCTGCAGGTTCGCCACATGCGCAAGCCCCTGCAGGCATCCGAGAAAGGTCGACTTGCCCGCGCTGTTTTCGCCCACGAGCACCGTGATGCGGGGCAGTTCAGCCTGATGGGTGCCCGCGAAGCAGCGGACGTCGGTCAGAGAGAGCTGGGTCAGTGCGCTCATGGTCCGGAAGGTCCCGTGAGTCTTCGCAGGAACCGTTGCAGCCGTATCACGAGCCCGGGAGCGCCGGAGGCCGGCGCTTCCGCCCCAGGCTGGGCCTGTTCGTCCAGGAACGGGTACACCGCCCGGTCCCCCAGTGCCGTTCGGGCCTCTACTTCGCACCGTTCGCGGCACCGCTCGTCCGCGACGCCGAGCGTCCCCGGCACGTAGCTGTAGTGGAGCTTGCCCGCGTCCTGCGGCCACCAGTCGTCGCCGACCACCATGCGCAGCATCTCCAGGGTCATCAGGCTGGCGAGGTTGGCGCTGAACGGGAACACGTTCTGGTTCGTCGGCTTGCCGCCAGCCATCCTGGCGAGGTAGGCGGGGTCGTCCAGGGAGCCGTCCCGCTCGAGCACGACGTCCGACGTCGTGTACTGTCCGTCGCAGCGCAGGCAACGGCGTTCCGGCCCCGAGCGGACCACGCTCCAGGTCGCCTGGCCGAGCGTGCCGTCCTTCTTCGTGTCGACGAAGACCCCTCCGAAGACGACGGGAATACAGTGGGCGTAGGCGATGTGGTTCATCAGGTCCTTCGGCAGGGGGCGGTCGACGCAGGAGAACAGGATGTCGCAGTCGAGCGCGGCGGAGAAACAGTCGCGCTGCTGCAGCCAGCCGGCGTGGGCGTCCACCCGGAACCCGGCGGCCGTCGCCGAGCGGCGCAACCCGTCGGCGGCGAGTTCCACCTTGAGCCGACCCACGTCGTTCTCGCCAGCGTACAGGAGGCGGTCGAGGTTGTGCGCCTCCACTCGGTCGGCATCCACGAGGACGACGCGCTCGACGCCGATGCGCGCCAGCGTCTCCGCCACCAGGCAGCCCACGCTGCCCAGTCCCACGACGCCGACTCGCAGGCGCGCCAGGTCGGCCTGGCGGGCGGCGCCCCAGGTGTCGATGGTCCGCCTCAGGGCGCGGCGCCGCTCCGGCGGGGGCGCCAGTTCGTCGTTGCAGGTGAGCCTCATGCGACGACCGACAACGCGCACCTTTCGGCACCACGTTCGCTCGAATCCGCTGGCGGTCCGATCCCAGAAACGCGCGCTCCAGGCCTCGTCCGTGCCGAGGGTGAGCCCCACGAGGGGCAGGTGGGTCGCTCGCGCCGGCGCGGCGATGCGGTCGCGTTCGGCGCTCACGTCCTCCCGGCTCATTCCCTGCCAGCCGGGGCTGGGGTGGCTGTGGAGGAAGGCCAGCCCCGCCTCTTTCTCGCAGGCCAGGCGCACGGCGCGCGACAGGTAGTCGGCTTCGAAGCTCGCGCCGCCGTGGAGCGCTCGTTCTCCTTTCCGCGGGAGGATCAACTCCGAGACCAGCGCCGTCGTCCGGCTCGCGCCCCGGCTGGGATTCCAGAGCGCGAAGCAGAGGTCCTCCTGCCTCCTCCCCGCGCGCAAGTGGGCCAGCAGGTGCTTGCAGGCGGCTTCGTGAACCGGTTCGGCGAGCGCGGCTTCGAAGTTCACAGTTGCTCCAGAACGCGCAGGAGGTGGCGCCTGACGTAGGTTCGCATGTTCTTCTGGGACGGCTCCAGCGTGTCCCAGAAGTCGCTTGGAGGGAAGCTGAACGCCCACCACCGGGCGCCTTCGAACTCGTGCTCCGAGTGCTTCGTAAAATGCGTGCCTTCCAGGTTGCGAAAGTGAATGAAGTGCGGCGGATACTCCGGGTAGGCATCTTCCTGGAAGCTCAGCCCGATAAGAAGCGTCCGTCCCTTGAAACGACCGTTCTCGACGTGGAAGGGAAAGATGACTCCCGCTTCCCCGGCGCCGTTCCAGGACTCGACGACGCGGGCTTCGAATCCGAGTTCCCTCAGTTCGCGGGCGACCTCTTCAAGCACGGGCTCAGGCGACAGGCGTTCGTCCGGCGTGAAGCGCCACGAACTGGTCGCCGTCCGCGATCGGCACTTCGTCGCCGAGGTTCTCGTACCGGGCTCCGGTGCGGACGTTGTCCAGGTAGTAGCTCTCCAGCTCGCTCGTGTCGATCGCGGCCTCCGAACCGGCCCGCCGCAGGATCTCCTCCAGCGTCAACGGCGTCTTCGCCGTCACCTGGCGCTCGCCGTTCACGGTGTACCGGATCCGCGTCCCCACGGGATCCGGCGGCGCCTGCCCTGGCCTGGCCCCGAACGCGTCGCCGTCCCGCAGGTCGACCTCGGCGGCCGGGTCGGTCCACTTCTCTCCGGTTTCCACGCGCACGAGCACGGCGCCCGTCGAGTCGATGCCCGCCTGCTCCAGGAGCCACGCGACCGTGACCGGACTCCGCGGAGACGTGAACCTGCGGTCGTTGATCGTGAAGCGGTACATGCTGGCTGTCGCCTCGATTCTGGCGGCCTGTACTTCGTCGGCCGTGAGTGGCCCGTTGGGCTGACGCGACTCTTCTTCGACTGGCCGTCGTTCTGCGGCGAGACTATACCGGCCGTGAGGCCGGGGGCCGGACATCTCAGGCCTTCCGCCGCGGGCGGGAGCCGACTGGCGCCGTGGGCTTGCGCTGTAGATTCCGGCCATGCCGTCCGAGCGCAAGATCCTCGTCATCGCCGGGCCGAACGGGGCCGGGAAGACCACCTTCGCCAGGGAGTACCTGCCGTTCGAGCCGGCGTGTCCGATCTTCGTCAACGCCGACCTGATCGCGGCGGGCGTCTCGCCGTTGAACCCGGAAGCGGCGGCGTTCCGGGCTGGCCGCCTGATGCTGGAGGAGATCGACCGCCACGCGAGGCAAGGCAGGAGCTTCGCCTTCGAGACGACCCTGGCCGGGCTCGGCTACGTGCGGAGGATCCGGCGCTGGCGGAGATCGGGCTACGTCGTCAAGCTGATCTACCTGCCCCTCGCGACGCCCGAGGAAGCGCTCAGCCGCGTGGAGCAGCGAGTGAAGCAGGGCGGCCATCGGATTCCTGAAGATCTCGTCCGGCGGCGCTTCGACAGGAGCGTGGCGAACTTCCGGAAGGTCTACCGCGATCTCGTAGACTTCTGGGTAGTCGTTGACCGGCGAGGTCGCAGATTGGTCGTTGTCGGGGAGGGAGCAAACCAGTGAGCGCGGAGAAAGAACAGCGTCCCGTGCTGAAGCTCGACGATCCCGACATCCAGGCGGTGCCTGCGGCGCTGGAACGCGCGGTCCGCCGCGCACACAGGGATGCGCACCGGCACGGCACCGGCGTTCTCGTGGTCGAGGACGGCAAGATGGTGGAGGTTCCCCCCGATCCGGCGCTGTACGAAGACGACAGGGCTCCGTAGGCCGCCTCGCCTCGCCCGACCCGAGGCGCGGTGTTCCCCTGGAAGCGATTCAGATGAAGCTGACCCTCACAGTGGATCGGGAAATCCTCCGGCGAGCCAGACTACGAGCGCTTCGGGAGCAGACGTCAGTGAATGCGGTGCTTCGGGGCCATCTCAAGGCGTACGCTGCGGTCGAATCGCGGCGATGCCGCGAGGCTGTCGACCGTCTCTTGAGGCTCTCACGAACCGCTGGCGCTGGCCGCGGAGCTGCCGCATGGACTCGCGACGAGCTCCACGAGCGGTGAGCGGGACTTGACGCTAAGGAGGGACGCATGGCGCAGTTCACGGTCGCGGAATGGAAGTGCATCGAGGACGAACTGACGGCGAACCCCGGGAGGTACGGGTTTCCAGACAGGGTCTACGGCTCCGTCCTTCTGGGGTCGTTCAACGTCAGGAAGCTCGGGGCGGCGAAAGGCCGGAACAAGCGGACCTGGGAGTTCCTGGCCCGCATCTGCAAGCAGTTCGACCTCATCGCGATCCAGGAGGTGATGGACGATCTCGGCGGGATGCGCCGGTTGATGGAACTCTTGGGCCCGGACTTCGAGATGATCGTGTCGGACAAGACGGGCACCTTTCCCGGAGAGCCGGGTCTCGGAGAGCGGCTGGCCTTCGTCTACAACCGGCGTGTCGTCGTTCGCACCGAGGTTGCGACGGACATCACCTTCGACCGTTCAAAGATCCTCTCGACCCTGATCGCCAACCGCGACGACGTGCACGAGGCGCTCGACCCCATGGTCGCGTACGAGAAGAAGCTCGCGTCTTGGCAGCGACACCGGCGGGGAAGACGGCCGCGGCGGCCGAAACTCAAGCTGCCGACCTTTCTGGCGTTCATCCGCGCTCCGTTCTGCGTGAGCTTCGAGGTTCCCGGACATCCGGGAACCGAGCCGTACCGGTTCATGGGCGTGAACGCTCACCTGTACTTCGGCAACTACATCGACGACCGGCGCCAGGAGTTCGACGCGCTGATGGACTGGATCGTGAGCCGCGTCGACGAGAACGACGCGACGTACTACCCGAACTTCTTCCTGTTCGGCGACCTGAACCTGGACTACGACAACCCGGCCAAGGACCGCGACCGAGTGGAGCGACACCTGAAGCGCTTCGACGGGGAGAGCGCCGAAGGAGTGCGGGTCAACTTCCCGTTCCTCGACCCGCATCCCGGCCGCGAAACCGTGTTCCGAACGAACGCGCGCATGACCGAGACGTTCGATCAGATCGGCCTGTTCTTCCGGGACCAGAGGTTCCCGCCGTGCGACGTGAACGAAGACATGGGCAGCCGCCCGGAGGGACCGGACTACGGCGTCTTCGACTTCGTCGACCTCTTCGCGCAGGCCGTCTTGAAGAAGCCGTTCGCCGATCTGCAGAAGCAGGAGAAGACGGACCTCGTGAAGAGGTTCGAGCACAAGGTGAGCGATCACCTGCCGATTTGGATCCGGCTGCCACTCCCGCGCTAGATACACGAAGACCCATGCTGCAGCGTGGGCCTCGCAACGAGGGGTGGACCTGCGGCCTGCGAGCAGGTCGGCGGCGCCGCTGCGTTCCGTACGCCGGGCTGCCGTCGGTCTAACTGAATTGAGGGAGCCCAGCGTCGGCATTGGCCAGAGCGACGTCTTCAAACAGCCGTCGCCACGGTTCCCGAGCGGGCTCCGCCTGTCTGCTGTAGGGAACGTCCAGGTCCGGGTAGACCGCGCTCAATCGACCTCCCCAAAGTCCCTCGTTCTGTCGGGCTTCCTGCCGAAGCTTGGCGCGATCCCCGGGGGCAGCGAACGGGTAACCGAGCCACTTGTTCCAATGCCGATGTTGGGGGAACTCGGACCGCACTCGCGAGAACTCTTCCCGGTCGGGTCCGTGGCCGTTGATGCTTCTCGACAGCGCCAACAGCCGCGCGCTGTACGATGCCGGTCGTACGCTGAGCCACGAGTCCAGGCTCTCGTCTCGTTGCGGCGATGCGCCCGTCCGGCAGGCCACTACGAGCTCGAGCTCAGAGGTCGGCGGCGCCTGCGCGGCCCGGTCGCGAAGAACCGAGGCTTCGCTGGGCGGTGAGAAGTAGCGCTCCATGAGTTCCGTGCGGTTCCTCAGCGACGCGAGAACAGAACGGACTTGCGGCCCCATCTCCGGCTCAATCGCACGGTGTTGGAAGCCCACCGTGCGGAAGAACTGCTCGTCGTCGATGACCTTTCGAATCCGGTTCGCCAAGGGATCGTCGGTGTGGCGCATCGCCCTCTTCGATACCGCACTGCTCCACCGTTTCGTTCCCAGTAGGCGCGGCTCGATCACGTCGTTGGGGAAGTCCCGCGAAGTCTCTTTGAGCAAGTTCTCCGCCAATGTCAGCCGTTCTCTGTTTGCGAGCGCGACGATCAGCGCCGTTCTAGGCACCAGATTGTCGGGGAACCGCCGTACTGTCTCCCATCTGACATCGAGGGAAGTCTCGACGGCGCCCACGGCCGCCAGGACCTTAGCCCAGAGGTCCCAGACGTACGAGTTACTGTTCTCGGCCTGCAGCGACTGAAGCGTCCAGTTGAGGATTTCCGTCAACTGCGCGCCGGACGGACTCTTGCGGAGCAGTCGGTCGCACAGATTGTGGGTGGTACGAACCGCGTAGTAGCTGTGGTGCGCGTAGCGGGCGTAGTTCCAGTGCCGGGTGAGCAGGGCACGCGCCTTGCGCCAGAGGCCATCGTCCAGGGCTTCGGCCGCATCCACCGCAAGAACCACCTCATCGAGCTCTGCTTTCCGTGGCAAGTATGCGGATCGTCGCGCGGCCCGCGGCCGGTTCCCACGAGCAGGTACGTTGCGGCCAAGCCCGGTCTCGGGGACACACTGGCGTGGAAGGGCCAAGCGGAGCCAGTCGTTGTGCGCCACTGACCGGTGGCGCCCGAATCCGTGGAGGCTGCCCAATGCGCTCGCCCAGGTTTGCTTCCAGTGACTGTGATGCCGGGGATACAGGACAGTCAAAGTCGAGACGTGGCGCCGGAACTCGGCTCGCAGTTCGGAGGAATCCGTGCCGCGCTGCGACGACAAAGCGGCGAACCTCGCCAACGCCGTAGCGACCAGTCGCTCGGGCTGTACCTTGGTCGGGTCCGGGATCTTGCGGAGCCCGAGCAGCCCGATCTCGAGGCCGTCTTGCCAGTACGGGCCGGCCCAGGCCGCCTCCTCGCAAGAGGCGAACCACCTCGCCGCCAGCCGCTCGTCACGCTGGTGCTGCGCCAGGGCGAGGTCGAACTGCCGAAGGAGGTCGATGTCGTCGGGCCAGCGCAGGCTTCGAAACCGGTTGTCCCAAATGGCCACGTCGTCGATCAGGCGCGCCGGGGACGACGACAAGGGCAGGCGTGCGACCACGGCCAACGCGTCGGAGAATTCGGCCACGTACGCTCGCGTACCGAAACGAGCGATTCGATCCGGTGGCCAGGTGCTGCGCTCTTCCAGCCACTCGATCAGCGCACCGTCGATGGTCTCCACCAGCGCATCGCGGCGAGAGCGCAACGCCTGCTGTGCTAGGAGGTCGGCAAGAAAGTCGGCCGGCTCGGCTAGCTGAAACGCGCCGCGCGCACCCCTGCCTTCCAGCAGGCTCGAGATGGCTGTGCCGGGATCGGACGACAGTGCTTCGGCCCAGGCCGCGAAGGTGCCGTCCGGACGGCGAGTCGAGTTTTCTTTGGCGACCATCGCTATGCCACGCAATCTGCCCCGTAGTCGGCGTTGCCCGGCGTACGGCGGAGGCACCGCAGATGCGTGTCCCTGAGCTGGTTGATTGCCGCGGGGTTCGAGTCCCGGCTTTCGCTCAACGTGCCCACCGCGACCCAGTGCTCGGGCCGATAGTCCATCCTGGCATGAATGAGCTCCGCTGCCAGATGAGTGCAATCCGATTCGGGCGCGAGTCCTACGGCGTGACCGACGTTCGAGAGCTTCGGAGCGCTGAAGTACGTGTTCGACATCGGAAGATCCAGCACCGTCGGCGCGGCAAACACCGTGGCGCGTGGTTCAACTTCGGAGTAGACGTCCAGGACTTCCTGGACGCTGTACTTGAACAACGCCAAGGTCAGAGACTCCCCAGTGAAGTGGTGCGCGAGTCCGCATCGCTCGGAGAACACCCGGGGCCAGTCGGTACGGTGCTCCAGATCGGGGAACTCTGCGGCGAACGCGACGAACCGAGGTCGCCCGTCAGCGAACTGCCGGTTGAGGAACCGCGTGAAGGCGGCAAGGGCGTCGTCGGTCGGCGAAGGAGTGCCGGTAGCCGTTGGGCCGGCGGGACGCTTGGCATGCCGGTTCGAGATCCACTGGCGGAGTCGGTCCACGCTGAGGGCTCCGGCAGCGTAGTCGTTGAGCGGTTTGTCTATCCGCTCGGCGCGGTAGAGTTCCTGGTTGGCTTCAAGGTGTGGCCTGAGCGCATCGCCAGGATCGAACGCGGCGCTCAGGGGGTGTCTGCGGCGCACGTCTACCTTGACGTAGCGGCGGTGCGCTGTACGCCAATCGTCCCAATTGGCCGGTCGGTCCATGCGGGCCTCGTAGACCGCTTGGCGGGGTGGGGAGACGCGTTCCTCCAGACAGAGGTTCGCCCACTCGGCGGCGGCTTCCTGCTCCGCGGGTACGGTCGCCATCAGGTCTGACAGGGCGGTGTCGGCGAAGTTCATCGGGGAATCCGTGGCGCGTCCGCCTTTCGGATGGGGAGTCTACGTCAGGCTCGCTCCTCAGGTTGCCGGCTGATCGCTCTGCCAGCGGCCGACTACTCCTCACGGAGGGCCGCCAGCCACTCGGCCGAGGACGTGAAGTAGCGGCCCTCGGGCGATTCGGCCTTGTCCCTGAGTCCCTCGGAGATCAGGAGGGCCCAACGGACTTCCTGCATCGTGCCGACGATCCGGGTGTACAGGTTGTCCAAGCGGTCGAGTGCCTCGAAGACGCCGTGCGAAGGGGGGTGCCGGCGTCGACGAAGGCGCGGCGCGAGTGCCTTAGCTGCTCCTGACGGCGCTTGAAACAGACCTCGGCCTGTTCGAGGGCAGGCGCGACTTCGCCGTCGGGGTCGGGTCTCCCCGGAGGCGAGCCTCTCGATCGCCTTCGCCAGCGTGTTGCCCGCCCAGTCGATCACGGAGAGGAGGTTGTCATACTGCTGGCACAGCCCGTTCGTGAGGGGGTCGAGCAGGCCGTCGGCCGCCCGTGACGACTCCTTCGCCCGAGCCACCGCCTCCTCCGCCATCGGCCCAGTGGGCGACCTGATGCGCGCCGCTGTGCCGGGGAGAATCGCCCGACTCGGCGCCGCTACCGAGGCCGCTGAGAGTGCTAGCCTCGGCTGCGGCACGATGGCTACGAGAACCGCATTCGACGTCTTCCGCGGCTGCGGCGGCCTGACTCTCGGACCGAAGCAGGCGGGCTTCCGCGTGGTCGGCGCCGTCGACATCGACCGGCTCGCACTCGCGGCGTACGAGTCGCGCGTTCAGCATGCACGTGCGCAAGTGGTGCGCCGGTGCGGAGACCGGCTTCGCTCTCAGGATAGACGACCTCACGAAGCCCTGCGACGAGGTTGAGCACGTTGTCACTGGCGGCACGACCGGCACGGCGCCAGCCGACCTGGGCGCTCATGGCGAAGACCGCAAGGCAGATCGAGACTGCCGGGGACGATCCCGAAACCCTGCGGGCGCTCCTGGGCCACCTCCGGGATTGGAAGGTGCTGGAGAGCCGGGCGACTCTCGAAGTCGTCCGCGGCCGCCTGGAGATCGTCGAGAAGTTCCGGCGCATGATCGCGAGCGACGCACCGGAGACCGCGCCGCGGGTGGGCACCGACAACATCTGCGATCTGCTGGCCGGCTATCCCTGGTTGCTCAATCCCGAGTGGCAGGCACTGTCCGAAGAGAAGGCCGTCTCGACTCAGCTCCGCGAGTGGATTTCGGAGGACGTCGAGGATGAAGACGAGTGGCTGCGATACGAGTATCTGGCGCTCAGCGACGAGCGGCGGTTGGTTGTCGTGGACATCAAGCGTCCGGGCTCGGCAGTGACGTTGGACGAGCTTCAGCGACTCGAGCGCTACAAGGAGCGTCTGGCCTTCGTCGGCGGGAAGGAGATCAGCATGCTGATGGTGTGCGGTCCCAACCTGAACGTGACTCCGGAGATCGAGCGAACGTGGGCCCGGAGGAGCGACGGAGAGATTCTCCGCTGGAGCAGCCTGTGTGATCGGGCCAAGGCGCACTACGAGCACTACCGCGCCATCCTGGAGAGGCACGTCGACGATCCCTTCTTCGCTCGGAAGGAAGAGGAAGTCCGGCGGACCCGACGGGTGTTGGAGAGCGGTACGGCCTGTCGAGGCCCGGATGCTCGGGCACGTGGCCTCGGCTCGGAGGATGTCGCGTCGGGGAACGACGGAAAGAACTGAAGGCCCGGCAGACTGCTACTCGACTCGCGCTGTCAGTGCCGGGCGCCTCAAGGTGGGCGGCCACCGCCACGGGCGCTCCCTGATGTCGCGCAGGGCCATGGGCTCGCCGTTCCGGACCGGCATGGATTCTTCGCCGGTGATCACGATCTCCGCTTCTTCCAGGCGTTCGATCAGCTCGCGGGCGGGGTCCGGGCCCATTGGGCACCGAGGGGAGACGCGTGCAACGACCGGCTGCGGGGATGGTCGAACTACACGCCCCGGTCGTCCATGCTGACGGTGAAGTCGCCCTCGTAGAGCAGGCGGTGGAGCTCGCGGCAGAGGGGCTCGAGGATCAAGAGCTTCGTTTCGCCGCTATCGGCCCTGTGAACGACGTGATGCGCGTCGCAGTGCCGGGAAAACCACCCAGGAGGCGTCAACCTCATTGCGGAACACTAGGGCGCGGCGGGTCGGCGTCGGGATGGTGCGGGTCTTGCGGCCGACGCGGAGGATCCGGCCGGAGTTGTGCTGCATATCGACCTTGCCGGCGCCGCACGCGATGCGCCGGGCCGTCTCATCGCTGACCGGGACGTGGGAGTCGCCGAGCTAGGCACCGTGGAGGGACGGACCTTCGGACCGCGACGAGGTCGACGGCGCTGGGTGTAGAACGTGCCGGCGCTCTTACGCCAATGCCGGCGGATTGGCTCAGAGCACTGCCGGAAAGAGCCGTCCTGCCCATGAGAGCGGATCAAAGCCGAGTTCCGTGTCGCGATCGTGTGGTACTCTCCACATATGCGCAACTTCGGCTCCGCTTGCGGAACGGCGTGGATCAAGCTATGGGAGTCGGAGGCAGAGTCGCGGACGGCTCTACTGACCGGCGCCGACGACGCGAACGGAGTGAAGCAGTGACCGAGCGCTCTGCTTCCATGCAGACCATGAGACGTTCCCCTGACAATGACCTAACGAGGCTTCGCCTCAGACCGACGAGCATGTTCGCGGCGGTGGTCGGCCTCGGCCTTGGCGTCGATCGGACTCCGGTCGCTGCTTCAGCTGCGGAGTGAATCCGCCGTATTGTCGCTCTGCGGCGAAGGTGGCCTTAAGCTGGCCGGTGAGAAGCCCATCGACCGGAGTCCGCTGATGAAGGTAGCACGCACGGCAGCCGAGGTTCTTGAGGAGCATGTGTCGTTGACGCTGGAGTGCGTCGATCGGATGTACCTCAACGTCTACGTACCGGTGCTTCAGCGTGGCGCGGGCGCGGCCTGGTTCTTCCGGGAGGTGCGGGGCGCGCAGGTGCCGTCGTCGGTGCTGATGGCGCCGATGACGAGGCGGTTCGTGGCCGCGATCAAGGGCTACGCGCGGCAGCATCGGATCGACATCGTCCCGTTTCGGCGCGGCGAGCGCAAGGACGACCGCACCCGCGAGTACCTTCGCCGGTGGCATGGAGGCGAGGGGGTGCTGTACGTCGGCAAGGCGCAGGAGAAGGCTCGGGTGCTGCGTACCGAGCGTCGTTACGACTCGGCGACCGACGCGGGCTATCCGTGGCTGGTGCACTCGACGGCGATGGTCAACCAGTACTACTTCTACGTGTTCGACGACGACTTCGGTCCGTTCTTCCTGAAGTTCTGCTCGTACTTCCCCTACAACGCCAAGCTGTGCATCAACGGACACGAGTACCTCAAGCGCCAGTTGAGCAAGCGGGGGATCGAGTACGAGGCGCTGGACAACGGCATCCTGCGCTGCTCGGACCCGGAGGCGATGCAGCGGCTCGCCGACGGCCTCGACGCGGACAAGATCGACGCGCTGCTGCGCAAGTGGCTGGCTCGCCTGCCGCATCCGTTCTCCGCCGGCGACCGGCGGCGGGGCATCCGCTACGCCGTCTCGATCCTCCAGGCCGAATTCGCCCTGACCCAGGTCTTCGACCGCCCGGTGCAGGGTCGGGTCTTCTTCGAGGAGGTGCTGCGCGAGCACCTCGACATGGGACGGCCCGAGCACGTGCAGTTGATCTTCAAGCGCCGCGTCACGCGACGCACCCCCTCGCGGTATCGCACCCGCGTCATTACCGACGGGGTCTCCCCGTCGCTGCACGTCGACTACAAGCACTCGCGCATCAAGCAGTACCACAAGGAAGGGCGCGCCCTGCGCACCGAGACGGTGATCAACGACACCTACGACTTCGATGTCGGTCGTTTGCTGAGAAACCTCGATGACCTCAAGAAGGTCGGCTTCGCCGCCAACCGACGCCTGCTCGGCGTCCAAACTCTCAGCCACGACTGTCTGCTCGGAGCCGAAACGCTCGACGATCTGCACCGTCCGCGGTGCATCTCGGGTCAGCGCGCTTCGGCGCTTCGCTTCGGAGACCGCAGGGTGCAGAGTCTCTTCGCCGCCCTGCTGCGCTTCAGCCTCCTGCCCAACGGCTTCCGCAACCGCGACCTGCGGCCCGCGGTCGCCAGTCTGTGCGGACTCACGCCGGACCGCTACGGACCCTCCCGCATGACCTACGACCTGCGCCGACTGCGACTGCGGGGAATCGTCGAACGGGTTCCGCGCACCCACCGCTACCGGATCACCGACTGGGGACTGCGCGTAGCGTTCGCCTACCACCGGACCCACGCCCGAGTGCTCGGCCCCGTCATGTCCGCCACCCTCGACCCGGAAGCCAACGCCCGGCTACGAAGAACCGTCGCCAGCTACGACCGCGAGGTCCAAAGAGCTTGGCGAGGACAGCGACTCGCAGCCTGAGGCCGACCTCCGTCACGCCGAATCGACACGGACACCCCGAACCAAACTTGACTCAACTGTTAAGACGCCCCTTGTTCAAGGAGTCTAGGGAAGTTCGCGGTTTGTGGGGCCGCCCGGGAGCGTCGGAACGAGGAAGCAGCTTGCAGGTCGTGACGACTGGGATGAAAATGTCGTACTATGTCATTCGGGGCGACTTTCATCTCTTTTACCGGTCGTCGAGGCACGTTGGCTCGCGGCCCGACGGTGACTCAGTCTGGTTTAGGCCGAAGAACGTCGCCCGCTTGAAGCGCCTCAGGGGACGTAGCGCTCATCGGAATGCCGGAGGGTTTACCCAACTACGGTTTGAGGGGATCGACGCATTAGAGTTGCACTACAGAGGAAGCAACCACCAGGTCGCGCGGAATTCCATTGGTGCCCGAGACGAGATCCTGACACTGGTTGGATTTGGTAACGTCACGTACGCTCCACACGTACGCGGAAAGATCGATACCAGTGTGCGGTCTGCGGCCTGTCACCCTCGAAGCGGCTATATTGTGGCCCGTAACGTGGATGTGTTCGGGCGACCAGTGGCTTTTGCCTTTGTGGGCCGGACGCAATACCGGGACGGTGCGAGAGTCTTCCTTGATACTCCTCTAGTCAACAGGAGCCTCAACGCCCGACTGATGGAAGGCGGACATGTGTATCCAAGCTTCTACACGACCCTTCCCGCCAACCTTAGAAATCGACTGCAGCGCATCGCGCTCACAGCCCGGAACAAGGGACTAGGGCTATGGCCCTCCGACGCTACGAACGGTAACCCTCTTGTCCGGGGCTTGGCGGACCTTGAGTCGATTGCCATCTGGCCTAAGCTCTACCGGCGGCTATTCGCCTACTTTCAATCCGGCAAGGGGAGCTTGACGGGGTTTGATCGCTGGCTACGGGCAGATCCCAAGAGAGACGACGAATTGCGGATTGGCAGCCAAGCACGCGTCGGGAGAATTCACGACGTCGTGACTGTCAATCAGAATCGTATCACCATGAACTTCGACCCGGCTGACCTCGTGATCGTGCCGCGTTAGTCTGGCCGGCAGACGCGAAGTCGTGCTGGAAAGCGGTAACAGCCTATGGAGGCTCGGGCACGTGGCCTCGGCCCACCGGATGTCGCGTTGAAGGACGACGCGAGGAACTGAGGGCCCCGTCAGGCTGCTACTCGGCTTGGGCCGCCCGCGACGGACTCCTTTCCCGCGCCACCGCCGCCTCAAGGCGCGGTGCGGCCCGCCACAGGCACTCCATGACGGAGCGCAGGTCCATCGGCTTGCCGTCCCAAGCCCGGCATCGACTCTTTGCCGGCGATCAGGATGCCCGCTTCTTCCAGGCGTTCGACCAGTTCGCCGACGGGGTTCGGGCCCATCTGGGGGTGGCGAGGACACTCGTGCAGCGGCCGGCCGCGGGGATGTGCGAACCGCACGCGCCCCGGTCGTCCATGCGGACTGTGAAGAGGCCTTAGTGGAGTAGGCGATGGCTTCGGCTGCAGAGGGGCAGCAGGTTCCACAGGTTCGTTTCGCCGCTATCGGCCAGTGAACGAGGAAATGCGCGTCGCTGTGCCGGGAAAGAGCGGTCCGGAAAGCGGCACCCTTGGTCGCGGAGCTCCCTGGCGCGGAAGTTGGGCGGCCCGATGGCGCGCTCTTTCGGCCAACGCCGGGGATCCGGCCGGCGCCGTGTGGCATCTCGACCTTGCCCGCGTCGAAGGCGGTGCGCCGCGGAACCTGTCAACGAGTTTGACACAGGGGCTTCTCGGATTTACTGAGCCATCTCCGATGCTTCGGGGCTCGGCTTGTTGATCCAGACGGCCTGAGGCAGGGGTTGGTGCATCGGCTCGCCGCCGACGAATCGTTCCGGGTGGCGTCTCCAGGCGGCGCTCAGCGCTCGCTGGCGCTGTTCGATCGCGGCTTGGGCCCGGCCGTAGTGGACGGTCTCCGGAGTCAGCATGGCGATGCCGGCATGCCGGTGCTCGGTGTTGTACCAAGGGAAGAAGGACCTGCAGTAGCCGGTCGCCGCGTCCTGGTCGGGGAAGCGGTCGGGAAAGCCGGGGTGGTACTTCAGGGTCTTGAACTGGGCTTCGGAGAAGGGGTTGTCGTCGCTGACGCGAGGTCGGCCCAGGGATCGGTTCACGCCGAGGCGGGCGAGCAGTTGGGCGGTACCCTGGCTGGTCATGGGCGCGCCCCGGTCGGAGTGCAGGGTGAGCACCGAGGGTTTCACGCCGTGCTTGAGGCAGGTCTCCTCGATGAGCCTCTGGGCGAGCGCGGCATTCTCGCGGTCGGCAACCATCCAGCCGACCGCGTAGCGGCTGAAAAGGTCGAGCAGGACGTAGAGGTAGTAGTAGCTCCAGGGCCGCGGGCCGAGCAGCCTGGTGATGTCCCACGACCACACCTGGTTGGGCGCGGTGGCGACCAACTCCGGCTTGGCGTAGGGCGGGTGGACCCGCTGGTTGCGACGGTCCTTCACCTCCCCGTTCGCGCCCAGGATGCGGTACATCGTGCGTTCCGAGCACAGGTACCGGCCCTCGTCCAGCAGCGTCGCCACCACCTCCGCCGGCGAGCGATCCACGAACCGGGGAGACGCGAGCGTCGCCTCGACCCGCTCCCGCTCGATCTCGCTCAGCGCCCGGGCGGGCGCGGGTCGGGGCAGCTGGCGCCCGGGAGCGGGCCTCGCTCGACGGTAGAAGGTCGATCGCGACACGCCCAGCGCCCGGCACGCCGGCGCGACGCCGACCTTGCTTGCCAGGGACCGGGCCGCCATCAGCAGTCCTTCCCGTCTTCGAGGCTGAATCCCAGCAGCCCTGCAACTTTTCCCTGCACGTCCAGGATCGTGTGGGCGGCGGCGAGCTCCCTCTCCAGCCGCTTCACCTTGGCCTCCAGCCGCTTCACCTTCGGCGCCAGAGGGTTGGCCTCGGTCGGCTTGCGGCCCCGCTTCTTCGGCCGCAGACCGGAAAGCGCGCCCTCTCGCCGCGCCTTGCGCCAGTTGGCCAGGTGCGAGCTGTACAGACCCTCTCGCCGAAGCAGACGGCCCACTTCGCCGCGGTCCGTGCATCGGTCCGCCTCCTCCAGAATCCGCAGACGGTACTCCGCCGTGAACTGCCGTCTGGTCGGCTTCGCCACGACCTCCGGGTCGGGAACACCCCCCGCGGGCGACGCGCCGGCCCCGGGGGCCTCGTCGCTCCGCTCCTCACCCCCCGGGGCCGGGAGCTCCGGGCCACCCCAACGTCTCTGCTCTCGTCTCGCCATCGATCCTCCTTGCCAACGTGTGCCCTCCACTATTCAACGGGATCCCCGCTGTGTCACGTACGTTGGCAGAGAGGGCCGCGCGATCTTGGCGATGACGGGAAGCCGGAGTCGCGGAGGCAGCACCAAAGGGGGTCGCCTTGCTCGTTTCCCTCCAAGTCCTGAGCGCCGAGAGAAGACCGGGTGAGGACGCCACCGGATCGGCCCAGCCCGACAATGCGACTTGGCCGATACAATCCCCGCATGGAAGAAGGGACGGTCGCAGTGACGCCGATCGCCACAGTTGCATCGGCAGTAACCGTGGTTGCTGCCGCTCCGGCGGGATGGAACACGTCCCGCCCTCAACCGGAACTGGCGCCTGCCGGCGAGCAACCGTCGGGCTGCTGACCTGAACCTCCGCACGCTAGATCGAAGAGCAAGAGTCCATGACTAGCAAGCCGACAAGACTCCTGGAGCAAGCGCACGCCGAGTTGGACGTCCTTTGGCGAGCGGGGAAGCCGGGCCTCCGCGCGGCAGAGGCGGCCTTTCGCGGTGAGATGGACGAGTACTGGGGGCCGGCGTTTGAGCGCTTTGAGGAGCTCTTCTACTTCTACGTGGACATCGCGGAGATGCTGAGCCGGCAGTGCCACAACGAGAACGGACTGTGGGCAATCGACCTTACCTCCGGCGTTCCGCCTCCGGGCGGCTGGCTGAGTCAAGCGGTTCATGTAACCAACATGAAGACGGTGAGGACTTCATTAGCGGCGCTCCAGTTGGCGAAGGCGGGGATGTGCAACGATGCCTATGCTCTCTGCCGAGTGCTCTACGAAGTGTATCTTGTAAGGGGATTCATCGTACAGCATATGGACGCCCTGCTGGTCGCTCAGCGGTACTTCGATCACGTCGCGGTGACTGAAGAGCGCACCAAGAGGTCCATGGAACCTTGGCTGTCTGAAGAAGAACGCGCCTCGATCCGGGACGAAAGGAACGACCCGGGGAGCGGGATCAACAGACTGAAGCAGAAGTACGGAAGTGAGTGGACGTACTTCCGTAAGGACTATGGCTGGGCGTTCCCAAACCGGGAGGATCGTAACGGTACCATTGTGGCGAGCCCGAACCTGGAGGATCTCGCGCGCTTCGTGACGAAAAGCGGCGGCCACCACTACGTCTACAGGAAGGCCAGTCAGCAGCTGCATGCTAGCGTCGCAGGGACGCTAGGTTTTGGTTCCTGGGACGAAGTTCCAATAGCGCCTGTACTTCGTGGCGTAGACACGATACTCCGCTACGTGGCGCCATGGATCCGAGACGCCGGCTTCACCAGCTTGGAGGTGATGGCTAGAGATGACGAACAGGCGCTGGGACTGGAGGAAGCCGATCAGGCCTGCGTCGATCTTCTGGCGAAACTCACCGATGAGCTTGATGATGCGGTGGAAGACTGTCGAAGACGGGTGAGAGAGCGACAGAAGAGCGACTTGGGGAAGCGTGACAACATGTATGAGACCCTTCGAAGGGAGAAGCTCCTCGGGATCCGAAGAGGCCAGGATGACGGCACGGAGAGCGGCTGGGAAGCCCTTAGCGAGTCTCTCAGAAGGGGTGAGGGAGGCCCTTCCTGAATGCGCCCAGGCCGGCTCGTGCGTTGGACGTTCGGAACCTGTCAACGAGTTTGACACAGGGGCTTCTCGGATTTACTGAGCCATCTCCGATGCTTCGGGGCTCGGCTTGTTGATCCAGACGGCCTGAGGCAGGGGTTGGTGCATCGGCTCGCCGCCGACGAATCGTTCCGGGTGGCGTCTCCAGGCGGCGCTCAGCGCTCGCTGGCGCTGTTCGATCGCGGCTTGGGCCCGGCCGTAGTGGACGGTCTCCGGAGTCAGCATGGCGATGCCGGCATGCCGGTGCTCGGTGTTGTACCAGGGGAAGAAGGACCTGCAGTAGCCGGTCGCCGCGTCCTGGTCGGGGAAGCGGTCGGGAAAGCCGGGGTGGTACTTCAGGGTCTTGAACTGGGCTTCGGAGAAGGGGTTGTCGTCGCTGACGCGAGGTCGGCCCAGGGATCGGTTCACGCCGAGGCGGGCGAGCAGTTGGGCGGTACCCTGGCTGGTCATGGGCGCGCCCCGGTCGGAGTGCAGGGTGAGCACCGAGGGTTTCACGCCGTGCTTGAGGCAGGTCTCCTCGATGAGCCTCTGGGCGAGCGCGGCATTCTCGCGGTCGGCAACCATCCAGCCGACCGCGTAGCGGCTGAAAAGGTCGAGCAGGACGTAGAGGTAGTAGTAGCTCCAGGGCCGCGGGCCGAGCAGCCTGGTGATGTCCCACGACCACACCTGGTTGGGCGCGGTGGCGACCAACTCCGGCTTGGCGTAGGGCGGGTGGACCCGCTGGTTGCGACGGTCCTTCACCTCCCCGTTCGCGCCCAGGATGCGGTACATGGTGCGTTCCGAGCACAGGTACCGGCCCTCGTCCAGCAGCGTCGCCACCACCTCCGCCGGCGAGCGATCCACGAACCGGGGAGACGCGAGCGTCGCCTGGACCCGCTCCCGCTCGATCTCGCTCAGCGCCCGGGCGGGCGCGGGTCGGGGCAGCTGGCGCCCGGGAGCGGGCCTCGCCCTACGGTAGAACGTCGATCGCGACACGCCCAGCGCCCGGCACGCCGGCGCGACGCCGACCTTGCTTGCCAGGGACCGGGCCGCCATCAGCAGTCCTTCCCGTCTTCGAGGCTGAATCCCAGCAGCCCTGCAACTTTTCCCTGCACGTCCAGGATCGTGTGGGCGGCGGCGAGCTCCCTCTCCAGCCGCTTCACCTTGGCCTCCAGCCGCTTCACCTTCGGCGCCAGAGGGTTGGCCTCGGTCGGCTTGCGGCCCCGCTTCTTCGGCCGCAGACCGGAAAGCGCGCCCTCTCGCCGCGCCTTGCGCCAGTTGGCCAAGTGCGAGCTGTACAGACCCTCTCGCCGAAGCAGCCGGCCCACTTCGCCGCGGTCCGTGCATCGGTCCGCCTCCTCCAGAATCCGAAGCCGGTACTCCGCCGTGAACTGCCGTCTGGTCGGTTTCGCCACGACCTCCGGGTCGGGAACACCCCCCGCGGGCGACGCGCCGGCCCCGGGGGCCTCGTCGCTCCGCTCCTCACCCCCCGGGGCCGGGAGCTCCGGGCCACCCCAACGTCTCTGCTCTCGTCTCGCCATCGATCCTCCTTGCCAACGTGTGCCCTCCACTATTCAACGGGATGCCCGCTGTGTCACGTACGTTGGCAGAGAGGGGTTCTCGGGGCACGTCGGGAGGACGGGCAAAGGCGTGTTACCACGTCGAGCCGACCGCTCGTCGGGCCTCACTCCCTTCGGTCTCGATCGGCGGCTCTGTAGGGATCGTTCAAGAAGGACTCGGTGATGGCCCAATTCCACTGATTCCTTGCTTCGCCGACCAAGGGAGACAGCTTGAGTGCCTCACCTAACTGGGCTGGTGAGACGATGGTCGTTCCCAAGTTCCCGAACGGTCCTTTGCGCTGTCGAGCTTTCTCCAGAATCTCTCGATCGACAGTCAGAAAGTAGTCGATGCCGAACTGGTCTGCCTGGAAGATGTGCCACGCGTCTTGATCTGACTTGCCCTGGAGGACGCTCTCGATCTCCCTGTAACGGGGGAACCGGCTCTTCGCCCTCTTCAAGCCTTTCCTCAGCGTTGTTCTGCTGTTCGGATACAGGCCGTATGGGTCGACTTCATCCCAACCCTCGAAGCTCTTGAGGACTGTCGTCGTGTTCGATGGAGGTGTGTTGGGCTTTGGGTAGGAGTCAAGCGTTCTGAATTGGACATTGTTGAATGCGTTGTAGTCTCCGAGTCTTGGGCCACGGTAGTAACGGCCGGACTTCTGATACGTCTGCTCAAGGAATAGTGCGTGTGACTCGTAGAGGCTGATGAGGCCTTTCCGTGCGAGAGCGCCGATGCCGATAAGCCAGTCCGTGTGGGAGGTCACGTCTGGGTTCACGCCGCGCCTGACTAGCGGAATAGTGGTTTCTTCGTCGCCGGGCCAGCTTGACGACACATGGAGGTGTGTTCGCGTGTGCGTTAAGGCGCACTGGCCTCGCACCGAGTTGTCGACGAGAATTCTCATCGGATCACGGTCTATCAACTCACGACGAGCGCGAGCAGTGATCTCTGTTTCTATGCGGACTGCGAGTTCCGCACGAGGGTCTAGGTCTGGAGCGGGAGAACTACGACGGGGCGGGGTTCGCTTCCAGAGCTTCGTGAGAGTGGCGAGCATGGCGTCTCATCCGTATCCACGGGCTTCGGGCGGAATCCCGTTGGCGGGGGTTGGCGCGTGCCGAGGACCTGTCGCGGCTGGTTGGTCGGCGGTGCAGGGCCAGCGGGGCAGAGAGTACAGGATTGTGCGGGAGAAGGGAGGATCGTTGAGGGTCCGCTTGGCGGAGCGTCCGGGGCAAGGGGCTCGGCGGCTAGCGGAGTAGGTGGTGTCGCGCGCGCAGCGGATACGTGCTTGCGGTTTTACCGGTGCAACTGGGCGGCGTCGGTAGCGTGATGGACCGAAGGACCGGAGAGCGGTCGGGAGGAGAGTGGGCTGGTGCGGATTCTCGTGGCGGGGGAAAGCGGTGGGTGCGGAGTGAGCCCGCTTTGGTTCCGCTGTGTTCGGCGGTCGCGATTCGAGGCGCTGCGGGCCGGCGGAGGCAGAGCCCTCTTGTGGAACAGGAGTGGGTGGGGAGTTGCCCCAACGGAAGCGGAGTGTCAGTCGAAGAGGTCGGACTGGCCGGTGTCTTTCGCGTTGCGGGTCTTGCTGGCTTCGTCGGTGGGTGCGAGCCAGTCGTCGAAGCGGTGGAGGTCTTCGGCCACCTGGGACGTGGGGATCTGGGGGCGGTCGGGGGGCCGGTCTTGGTGGCGCTGGTCGAGGTCGGCGCGAAGTCTACGGTAGCCATGCTCGCCGAGGAGGTTGCGGGCGTGGAGATGGGTTTCGGCGCGGGCCTCTTCGGGGGGCTGGGCGAGTTGCCAGTCGTAGAAGCGGGGGCCGAGTTCGGCGGCGACGGGCTGGTGCGTGGTGGCGCGGTCGTCGTGACCGAGGTTGTAGTCGGCGAGGCGGAGGGTCTCGGGGAGGAGCCAGCCTTCGCCGTGGTTCTGGCTCATGAATGTCTGGATGCCGGCTTCGACGTCTCCGGCTGCGGTTTCGATGTGACGTTGGAGGTCTGCGAAGGCGACCTGGGCCAGGACGGTGTGGCGAAGCTCGGGGGACTTGTCTCGATCGACTCGCCAGAATCCCCTCGTGTCCAAGCGGTTCTGGTGGGATGACAGGGTCTTGATGCTCTCGCATGGCAGGTCGGTGTTGTGCAGAAGATGACGCAGGTCCGCGGCGTCGCATCCGAAAAGAGTGGTCGCGATTGCGTCGGCGATTGCGCGGAGGCGCAGCCGTTCTGCTGGGCACAGTGCGTCGCATGCGTTCAGGGGCCCCTGCTCCAAGCGGAGGGGTGCATACACCTTGGGGAACAGGTTGATCCGATTCGTGATCATCGCGAGAGCCTCGACGGTCCGTCTCCGGCCGTTGCTCTCCGGGGGGAGGGCGGTCTCCTGGAGAAGGTGCCAGGTGAGCGCGGCAGCGCCGAGCCGCCGCCGCGCCAGCCAGTCGAAGATGAAGCTGTTCAAGAGCGTTGCGGCCGCCGGGGTGTTGCTGGCTTTCAACTCGGCTTGAGCAGTGCTGAGAATGGGAACCTTGTGACCGCACGGAAACGGAGGTAGAACGGCACCGATGAACGAGCGGGCATCGGTGCTCCGGGACACCTCGCGATAGCCGATCTTCGCGTCTCTCGTTCTGAGTTCCTTCAGTGCGGTCTGGCTGTCCACAAGGTACTGCGGGTTCCAGACCAGCCTGCTCGGCGTGTTGTAGTCCCAGCTGGCTCGCAGTCCCGTGCCGCTCAGCCAGCCTCGGGCGCTTGGCATGAACGGTTGGATCATGATTCCTTGGTACAGGGGCAAGGCCATGTCCTTGATGTCTGCCTCGCCGATCCATGCGTCGGCTTCTCTCGACAGGATGATGCCTTCGGGGATGGCGACCCTGGGCACTGGCAGCCGGTCGTAGGGCGCCTGGGCGCGGCGAACGTGCCAGTTCGTCTCTTGGAGGTCGCCGGGAGCGAGGAGGTGGCCATGGACGAACCGGCGTTCGGCTTGGCGGCGCTCCGGGCTGGCGTCGGAGTCGGGGAGCCAGTCTTCCAACTCGATGGCTGCGGGCTGAGGGCGGCCCGGGTCGATGCCGAGATCGGCCCACAGTCCTTCGATGGGTCGCCAGTTGCCGAGGAGCCAGCGGCTGTATTCGTCGGGTCGGTAGCCCATCGCTTCCCTTTGCGGGCGCGGGCGAAAGAGCGCGGAATCGCTCGTCATATTGAAGTGGCCTTGGGCGAAGCGGATGCCCCAGCCGTCGGGGCCTTCGTCGCCCAAGAGGACGGAGTTCGCGTAGATCTTCTCGAGGATCTCCAGGTCGCGCCGTGACTCGATCTCCAAGATCGCGCGGCTCGTCGGGCTGAACTGGCGAACTTGTTCGCGGCTGTAGAGGACGGCTATGTCGTCCGCCCGCTCCCAGTCGATCAGGTCTCGGCGCATGAAGGTGGCGCGGATCGCTGATGTCTCGCCGCCCTTCTCGATGATGACCGGGTTGAACTTGAAGCGGCTGTCGATCGGGAAGAGCTTCGCCCGATTCTCGAAGCTGAACAGCCACTCCCAGCGGCAGCGATCAAGAAACAACTCCCGGAGGGGCTGGGTGCCTTGGTCGGAGTAGAGACCTGCCGGGACGATGAAGCCGAGCCGGCCTCCGCCGGCAAGCAGGGCGTGAGCGGCTTCCAGGAACAACTTGTAGGTGTAGGCCTTCCCCTTTCCGCGGTGGACGTAGGGGTGTTCCGGGTCGCTGAAGCCGGTTGTGCGGCGTCGAGCCTCGCGCCAGCGCTCATGGAGGTGCGCGTTCGGGCGGCGACGGGCGAGGGCGAATCGGTCGGCACTCGTGTCGCTTGTGTCCGGGTCGCCGAAGGGCCTGCCCGCGAGCTTCATCCAGTTGGAGAAACTGGCAAAGCGGCCGTTGTAGTCGAGCCAGTCGCTCTCGGTGGCGGCCGTCTTGAAGTAGCCGGTCTGGTGTCGCAGCGCTTTCTGCTTTCCGTAGGACCGGTAGAGCGGGTCGATGTTCGAGAAGTACTCCATCGAACTCGGTTGAAGGGTCTCCCACGGCGGGTTGCCCAGCATCGCGTCGAAGCCGGCGCTAGGCGCGCGGAACACGTCCGGGAACTCCAGTTCCCAGTGGAAGAAGCGCATCTCGGCGGCGACGCGGGCGGCCGCGGCGCGGGTTTCGGGCGGCGGGTCGGCAAAGGTGGTGGGCAGGGGCGCGGAGTCCAGTTCGTCGGCGGGCCAGAACCAGCAGGCGCACCACAGGTCCATCGCCTGCTTGAGGGAGCGCCACTCTCTGGAGCCGCGCAGTTCTTCGCGGTAGAGGCGGGCGCGGGCGGCGGAGTCCTGGATCGGCAGGCGGTGCATGCGCTCCAGGGACTCGAGCGCCTGGCGGTGGACGGCGGCCGCCCGGTCGAGCAGGTCCTCGTGGAACAGGGTGCGGCCCTCCAGGACGTGGCGGAGGTCCGGGGTCAGTTCGTCCTTGACGAAGGCCTTGATCGCCCTGGTCCGCGCGCCCTTGGCGTGGTGGACGCCGTTCGAGTGGGTCTTGTCGCCGCCTTCGCGGTTCTTCCAGGCCATCGCGGGGTAGTGCTGGAACTGGTCGAACCAGGCGCCGACGAGGGAGTTGCCGCAGCGGATCTTGTGGTCGAGGAAGGAGAAGGGGAGGTCGCGGTCCATCGTCTCGATCCACAGGGAGAGCTGGCAGAGGGAGACGGCGAGCGGGTCGAGATCGACGCCGTAGATGCAGCGTTCGACGACGTAGCGGCGGAGCACGGCCTTGAGGCGCGGCTCGAAGTCGGGGGCGGCGGGCGGGCAGGGGATGAGTTCGTCGCCGGGGCGTTCGAGGGCGTCTCCGCCCAGGCCGAGGAGGCGGACCAGGGCGCGGCTGCCGTGTTCTTCGATTCGCTTGTGATGCTGAACGGAGGCGTAGAGGGCGTCGGTAAGGAAGCGCAGCGCGGCGAGAGGGAAGCTGCCGGAGCCGCAGGCGGGGTCGCAGACCTTGAGGCTCAGGATGTCTTCGGGCGGCTTGGGGGTCCACTCGGCGGCGGGGGCGTCGCGGTCGGGCTGGCCGCCCTTGCCGGCCGGCGGGTCCCAGGCGAGGGGGCGCAGGGTGCGCTGGACGGTGGGGACGGTGAGGCCGGGGCGGGTGTAGAAGCTGCCGGAGCCCTTGCGGGTGCCGCCCCAGCGGACGAGGTACCACTCGCCGGGAAGGACGACGCGGCTGACAAGGCTGGCGGCGCGTTTGGCGAGTTCCTGTTCGTGGGCCTGCTGGCCGAAGAGGGACGCGGACTGCGATCTGGAGCGGCGGGGCTTCTTGACGAGGCCGGCGGCGAGGGCGGCGTGGCGGGCCCAGGTTTCGGCGCGGGTGCGGGTGGTTTGGCGGGGGTCCTGGGTGGGGTCGCCGGGGTGCGGCTCGGGCTCGTCGCTTCGCGACTTCGCGTCCGATGCGGACCGGAAGGTCCGCGCACCCAGAGAATGGGCGTCGGTGTCGGTGGTGTTCTCTACTGGGGTTGCGGGTGTGTCGTTGCGGGCGGGTGCGGATTCGGCGGCGCCGGTCTTCTTGAAGGCGGCGAAGAGGCTGCGGAGGGCCTTGTCGTCCATGGCCTCCAGGCGGGACAGGGGCAGGGCGGGTTGTTCGCCGACGGCGAGGAAGATGACCGGGTCGTCGCTGGGGGCGGTCTTCAGTTCGTAGTCGAGCAGGCCCTCGTAGAGGACGCCGATGTACTCGGTGGAGAGGTCGGAGAAGTTGACGGGCGCGGACACCAGGTGGCTGGCCTTGCCCTGGCGGATGCGGACGTGGGTTCGGGTGAGGCGTTCCAGGAGGTCGTGGACCTGGGCGTCGGACAGCACTTCCTCGCGCAGGCAGGCGGTCTCGAACGTGGCCAGCGCCCTGGAGAGGCCGTCGCCCTCGCCGGCCGAGCCGGCAGCGAGCGGGTCGCCGCCGCCGGTGCCGGGCGCGCCGCGTGCGAAGTCGCCGTTGTCGCCGGGCGAGGCGGACGCGGGAGCGCCGCCATCGGCGCCGGTCGAGCCGGGCGCGAACAGGTCGCCGCCGTAGGCGGGCACGGGCAGTTCGGGGTGATGCGATCCTTCGCGCACCAGCTTGAACAGGGCCAGCAGCCGCGGCCAGGCGCCGTGGCTGTGAGCCTGCAGGCGGCCGGAGGCGGCGCGGCGCTTGAGCGCTTCGTGCAGGCCGCCCAGGCCGTAGCCGGCGTCGTACACGGCATCGTCCCGCGGCAGGAGTCCCCGCGCCTCGGCGAACAGGATGACGACGAGCCGCATGACGACGCGGCAGGCGGCGCGGTAGATGTCGGCGGGATCGACGGCCGCGCAGTCGCGCTTCAGCGCTTCGCCGTGGCCCTGGATCAGCAGTTCGACGGCCTCGCGCACCCGCTCGCCGAGCGACTCGGAGAGTTCGGACTGGCCCTTGCGGCTGTCGCGGACCGCGCGCAGCAGCGGCGGCTCGGCACCGTCTTCGTCCGGCGTCCACAGGGACGGCCGGATCAGGGTGGCCAGCGCTCGCAGCGCGGGCGTTGGCGCGCCGTCGGCGAACCAGAGGTCGGCGTCCCACTCGCACCAGGCGTCGAAGTCGAGGCCGGCGAACAGCAGCCGCCACTGGCGCCCGTTCGTGACCAGGGCGAGGCGCTCGGGGCCGGCGCGCAGCCAGCCGAGCACGCGGCTCGTCTCGCGCCGGCCGCGGCCGATGCCGACGCGCTTGTCGGCCGTGACGAAGACGGGCAGAGCGGCACCGTTCGGGCCGAGCCAGAGCTGGCGCGGGCGGACGCTCTCGCCGGTGAGGGCGCGACGGCGCCAGTCGGCTGGGACGCGGGCGCCGCGCAGCCACGAGCCGGCGGTGGGGCTGCGGCCGGAGCCGCCATCGCCGCCGTCGCCGCCGTCCTTCCCGAAGCCGCCCTCGTTCTCGAAGCTGCCCTGGTGCCCGAAGCCGCAGAGGCGTTCCAGCACGAAGGCGACGAAGTCCGGCGCTTCGCGGCGCAGCCGGGCGGAGTCCGCGCCGCGCAGCAGTTCGGAGCGCCGCCGGAGTTCGCTCTGCAGCCAGGCGCCGGGTGGGGGAGGCGCCGGCAGGGCGGCGATCTCGCTCTGCCGCTGCGCGTCGAGCAGCAGGCCGCCGTGGCGCAGGTCGTTCCAGCCCGGCAGGCTCACGGCAGCCGCACCTCGGCGGTCACCGGGAACGCCTGCGCTTCGCCGGCGAGGGCGTGCCGCTTCGGGAGCAGGTGCTCGACGATCCGCTTGCGCTCCCGCTCCAGTTGCTCGCGCGCCTCCTCGTAGTGGCGGCGGCGGCGCTCGATCTCGCGCTCCTTCTCCTGGATCGAGTCGGCTATCCGGTCGAGGTCGCGGCGCTGGTCGAAGAGACGGCCCTGCGCGAGCGAGCGGCGGAGCGTCTCGATCTCGCGCCCGAGCCGCTTGACGCTCTGCTTCTCGATCAGCTCGGAGACCTCGCCCTGGCGACTGCGGTAGCGCTCGTTCGCGTCCTGCCGGGCCCTGTCGCCGTCGGCGCGCAACTGTGCGCGGAGCGAGCCGGTCAGTTCCCGGGCGTGGCGGGTGACCGCGGCTTCCAGGTCGGGCTCGACGTGGAGGAAGATCTCCCGCGCCCGTTCCCGTTCGGCCCGCGTCGGCGCCGGCGCCGACGGGCCGGTCGGTCCCTGCGCTGCCGGGCCGGCTGGCGCGCCGTGTGCGCTTTGCGCCAGGCGGCGGGCCGGCACGTGCGCCAGGGGCGCCTCCAGGGCGCCGCCTCTCACCGGAAGGGTCAGCGTCCGCACCCAGTGGTGGAAGGTCTCGCGCAGTTCGTTGACCGCCAGTTCCTCCAGGCTGAGGAGGATGAGGGCGTCCAGGCCGCGCGGCACGCCGCCCCGCCGGACGGTCCAGCGCGGCGCTTCGGAGGATCCCGGCAGGCGGCGCAGGGTCAGGGTCCGCAGGGCGCGTTCGATCAACGGATGGGCCAGATGCAGCAGGGCGACTTCGGGGCGCGGCGAGAACACGGCGCGGCCGCCGATTCGCTGCAGCAGGGAGTCCGCGTCGAAGGCGAGGCGTCGGGCGGGGCCGGTCGCGCCGCCGGGCGCCGGAATCCGCAGCGATTCGTCGATCGTGTCGCGCCAGCCGGGGAGGTCGGGGTGCAGAAGCCGCCAGAAGTCGCCGGCGCCGTTCGTCTCGCCGGCGGCGGGGCCTGGAACGCGGTCGAGTTGCGGCCGGCCGGCGCCGGGCGTCGTTGCCATCGCCGTCTCCAGCGTCTGCCTGAGGGCGGCCGGGTGGAAGTCGATCTCGCGAGCGAGTTGCCGGAGCAGGGCGCCCGGTTCGCCGTTGGACCGGCGTCCTGAGCCGGATGCGGCCGGGATGCCCGCGCTTGCGGCGTCGGAGGCGCCGCTGGCGGTTGCCGGGCCGTTGGCGCGCTCGGGGTCGGACGCGCTGCCGGAGCTTCCGGTCCCGGCGGCGCCGAAGAGGCCGGGGATTCCCTGGTCGCGGACGCGCTCCCGTTCCCGCGTGAGCCCGTGTTCCAGCTCGAACTCGACTCTCGCCGGATCCGCGCCCTCGACCAGCCGCCGGTGGGCGGCGGTGTCGAACAGTTCGTTCACCGATCCGAGGTCCTCGCGGATCTCGTTCGCCTTGCCGATGACGTAGTCGAGGAACTTCAGGTCCGGATCGTCGTCGCTCAGGAAGTGGTGCACGGTCACGTCGCGGGCCTGGCCGTAGCGGTCGAGGCGGCCGTTGCGCTGCTCCAGCCGGGAGGGGTTCCACGGGCAGTCGTAGTGCAGGAGATAGCGCGCGCTCCGGTGCAGGTTCAGTCCCTCCGACGCGGCGTCGGTTGCCACCAGGATGCGCACGGCGGAGTCGGGGTCGTTGAAGGCCTCGCGGACGCGGTCGCGCGCGGCGTCGTCCATGCCGCCCTTGCCGCCGGAACCGAACAGGGTCAACACGCGGGGTCCGGAGTCGCCGCCGGCGGCGTGGCCGGACGACTCGTACCGTTCCCGCAGCCGGCGCTCGAGGTAGTCGAGGGTCGTCTTGTACTCGGTGAAGACGACGAGACGTTCGTCGTCGCGGAAGGCTGGCGCTTCGCCGGGCGCGCCTGGGAGCGACGTCGCCGGTCCGGCCGTGCGGGAGGTGCGCGGCGCGTGGTCGGGCGCGCCGGGCAGAAGCAGGCGCCGCTCGACCAGGTCGGTCAGGGCGTCGAAGCGGGCGTCGACCGTCGGGTCCTGTTCGACCGCGGGCGGGCCGCCGGCAGCGAAGCCGAGATCGGCCAGAGCGGCGTCGATGGCGGTCATCTCGGCTTCCACCGAGTCCGCAACATTGCGCAGCCAGCCACCGACGACGCCGGCCGCCGTGCCGGTGCGCTGCTCGGTCTCGCGGTCGTCGGAGGTCTCGCGCTCGACGGAGCGCTTCGCCGCCGCGACATCCGCGTCCGTTGCGGCGTCCGCGGCCTGCCCGGCGCGCGCGTAGCCGTCGCGGGTCCGTCGCCAGGAATCGGCGAAGGCGGTCGGGCAGGAGAGCAGGCGCTTGCCGAGGATCTCGATCGCGAAGGTGCCTGCCCGCTCGCCGGCGTCGCCGGCCGCGATGGCGCCGCGGACCGCGGTGCGGAAGGCGTCGAAGGCGGCGGACAGAGCGTCCTCCCGCCGGTCGCGGTGGAGCAGCAGGGGCGCCGGCGGCTTGCGCTCGCAGAAGCGGGGCGAAGCGCTCCGGCGGTTCAGTTCGCGCTTGAGACGGCGGACGACGAGCTGGCCGGCTCGGCGCCGCTGGACGTCGGTCAGTTCGTCGGTCTGGCTGAACCGCACGGGGTCGAGAATCTCCAGCAGGCCGGTGAACGAGCGCGTGTGGCCGTTGTGCGGCGTGGCCGAGAGGAAGATCCGGTGCTCGAAGCACGGGGCGATGCGGCGCAGCATGTGGCACAGCTCGCTGTCGTCGCCGAAGGGCGAGGGCATCAGGTTGTGGCACTCGTCGACGATCAGGAGGTCCCAAGGCAGGTGAGGCGAGTCGTCGCGGGTGCGGCTGGCGGAAAGGAACTGCTCCTGGATGTCGGGCTGGCGCAGGTAGTGGTACGAGGCGACGATGCGGCTGAACGAGCGCCAGGGGTTCGCGTCGATGCCCAGGTCGCGGCGCAGGCTCTCGGTGCGTGTGCGGTCGACAACCTCGAACGGCAGCGCGAACTTGTCGCGGAGCTCGTCCCGCCACTGCAGGCGCAGCGCCGCCGGCGCCAGCACGAGCACCCGGCGGATGCGCCGGCGCAGCAGGAGCTCCTTGAGGATGAGGCCCGCTTCGACCGTCTTGCCGAGGCCGACGTCGTCGGCGATCAGCAGGTTGACGCGGGGCATTTGCAGTGCCCGCAGGAGCGGTTCGAGCTGGTAGTCCTCGACCCGGATGCCGCTGTGCAGGGGGCTCGACACCGGCTGGCGGTCGAGCGGGCCCTCGCCGTCCGGGTCGAGGTACGGCATGAGCGCCGTCCAGCGCGCGGCCCGCAGCAGGGCGTCGAAGTCCTCGCCCGGCATCGGCTCGCCGTCGCGGACCCGGGGCAGCCGGCTCGGTTCGAGCAGTTCGCGCCCCGGTTCGAGTTCCCAGAGGAGGCGCTCGCTGTGCGGCGCGTCGTGGTCCTTGTAGTCGACCTGCACGAGGTGCAGCCGACCCGCGTCGTCGCCGTGGGGATTGTCGTACGGACTGACCGAAGCCACGATGCCGCGCCGGTTGCGAACCCTGGCCAGCATGCCGACGCGGGGGATGGATGGCGGTGCTGGCGACGGCAGGTGCTCGCTCGCTTCCTGGCCGTCAGGCGTTGCGCAGGACATGGCCGGCGCCGGGCATCACGTCGTCTATCCCCTTGCCGGTGGCCTGGAGGTATAGGGCGTCGGGGCACAGTTCCACGTCATCCCCCCACACGATGGCGCCGTGCTCGGCTACGCGAACCGCTTTGAAGACGTCCGCGGCGTCCCAGCAGCGGAAGACGCCCCTTCCGGCAAGGCGGGAGAGGTCGACGACTCCCTCCGCACCGTCGGAGAAGCGGAGCCAGAGCCTGAAGCCGCTGCGCGGTCTGACTTCGATTGGTCGAGTCATCGGTTGAGCGTCGCGATCCTATCGCCCGCGTTCAGCGCGCGGCTCGCCGGCCGAAGACGGCCACGCCGGTCGCCAGCACCGCCGCGGCGGCGTACGGCAGTGCCAGCAAGCGGATCATCACGGGCACGTGCGCCATCGTGTGGGCGAAGAAGACGGCGTACCAGGCCGGGACGGACCAGCCGGCGGCGAGGATGCCGGCCCAGCGCCAGGGGTCTTCCAGGTTCCGCCAGCGGGGGAGGAGCCAGGCCGTGGCGGCGATCAGCGCACCGGCCGCGGCACCGATCAGGACGAGGGCGACGACCGGCGAACCGAGACCGACCGTGCCGAGGTTGTCCCAGACCCTATCGAGGAACCGTTCCACGGTGGGCCTGCCGGAGTAGAAGCCATCGATGTCCGGGTGAATCGAACTGCGGGGCGCGCCGTAGAGCCGGTGCGTCAACTGGTCCCAGAACTTGAACAGCACCGGTTCCCGGAACACGAACTCGGCGATGACGACGCGGAGCAGGAAGACGGCGCTCAGGCAGCCGACGTAGGCGCCGGCGCAGCGCAGCAGGAGGTCCCGCCGCCAGGCGCCGCGGTCCGCGACCAAGCCGCCGGCCGGGGACGGCGCCGCGGCGAGGACGAGAAGAACGCAGAGCAGGCCGATGGGCGCGCTGCCGAAGAGCAGCTCGTGCCAGGCGATCGCGGCGCCGAACCCGGCGAACAGGAGAACCTGGCGAGCCGGCGGCCAGTTCGCGACCCGAAGCGCCGGCACGGCGATCAGCAGCGCGAGAGTCAGTACGTTCGAGGCCCCGGTGGTGAAGCTCCCGGCACGTCGCCCCAGGTCGAGGAAGAGGAACAGGCAGACAAAGAGCGCGCCGAGAGCCGCCGCCTGGAAGAGGTCCTCGCGCCAGCGCGCCGAGCTTTGCCTGGTGAACAGGAACGCCGCGCGCGCGACCGCGCCGGCGAACCCGAGCGCGAGGAGTCCGAAGGTCAGCGCCCGCAACGTGCGCCTCAGCCCGTCCACGCCGAGCGGCGGCAGCAGCCACTGCAGCATGACCCGCTGGCCGGCCCAGTACTGGTGGTAGAAGACGGTCAGGTAGTCCGAGTCGTCGACGGCGCCTTCGTCCAGGCGTTGCCGGAGCGCGTCGCAGGGGCGCTGGGGCCGGGTGTAGCGGTACACGCGGCGGGGCGAGACGGTGCGTTCGAGCGTCGTGCCGCCGCGGTCGAGCGCCATCAGGCTCAGCAGGCAGTCGTTGAAGCGTTCGGCGGAGTCCTCGAGCGTGCGTTCCGGGTGGGCGTACGACGCGCGCAACGCCTCGGCCGCCGGTTCCGGATCGCCGCGGACGGCGAGCCAGTTCAGGCCCAGGAAGACGGCGGTGGCGAGCAGCGTCACGGCGGCGACGATGACCGCGGCCTGGAACGCGCCGAGGCGGCCGGCGCTTCCGGCGGCGGGCGACCAGAGCAACGTGCGCAGGATGCGCAGGCCGTCGCGGAAGGCCCGCAGTTTGCTGGTCGATCCTTCGGGCCGGGCGAAGTAGGGGCAGTCGATCTCGTCCCAAGCCAGGCCGGCGGACGCCGCGAACAGGGTCATCTCGGTCTCGACCTCGAAGCCGTCCGAGCGCGCCGGGAACGACTCGACGAAGCGGCGCGAGAAGGCCCGGTAGCCCGAGAGCAGGTCGCGCACCCGGCGGCCGCAGCGCCAGCGGGCCAGGGCGCTGAACAGCCGGTTGCCGGCGCGCCGGAGCGGCGTGTAGGCGCCGGACACCGTGCTCCGGCGGGCGGCGACCACCATGTCGAGGTAGCGGTCGGACAGGGTCGAAACGAGACGGCCCACGCTGCGGGCGTCGTAGGTGCCGTCGCCGTCGGCCATCACGTAGACGTCGGCGTCCACCTCGCGGAACAGGCGGCGGATGGCCCGGCCCTTGCCGCGTCGTTCCTCGACGATCACCGTCGCGCCCGCCTCCCGGGCCAGTTCCGCAGTCCGGTCGTCGGATCCGTTGTCGCAGACGTAGACCCGGGCGTTCGGCAGGGCGACCCGGAACTGCGACACGACGGCGCCGATCGTCGCCTCCTCGTTGAGGCACGGCAGCAGGACGGCGACCCGCCCGACGGGCCTGCTCGAGCGGACCTTCGCGCTGGATGATGCGGGGCTCACATCGCGCCGGCGGCTCAGGGTGCGTCGCTGCCGCTCTCCGTCGCCGCGCCGCCCGCGGCCTCGGCCGGCCCGAACGCGAACAGGTGCTCCCGGCCGCGAATGTAGAGCCGGTCGCCGGCGATGGCGGGGGTCGCCCAGACCGGCTCGCCGACGGAGAAGCTGCCGAGGACCTCGTGCTCCCGGCCGGCCCGGAAGACCGCCGCGTCGCCGTCGGTGTTGACCATCAGGATGCGGCCGCCGCCGCCGACCATGGAGGCGGAGTAGCGGCCGCGGATGGGCAGCCGCCCGCCTTCGTAGACGATCTCGCCGGTGCGTGCGTCGAGGCAGGTGATCACGCCGCCGTCGTTCGTCAGGTAGAGCAGGCCGTCGTAGAGCAGGTTGGAGGGCACGTAGCCGGTGCCCTTGCGGTAGGTCCAGACCCGGGAGTCGTTGCCGCCGGCGAGGTCGCCGCGGCCTTCGTCGGCCGCCTGGGCCTGGGCGCGCTCGAAATCCCGCGAGTCGTCGCTGCCGGTCAGGTCGCCGCGGCTGTCGAGCCGGATCGCGAAGGAGATCTTCGCCGGGTAGCCGGAGGTGAAGACGGCGAGGTCATCGACCGTCATCGGGATGTGGATCGCGTTGTTCTCCAGGCCCCTGGCGCGCCAGAGCTCGCTGCCGTCCGCCGGGTCGTAGGCGATGACGTACTCGTTGCCGCTCGTGAGCAACTGCTTGCCGCCGTCGTGCTCGACGACGACCGGCGTCGCCCAGCTTGCCTGCACCGGCCGCTCGCGCTTCCAGACCTCCTCGCCGGTCAGCGCGTCGAGCGCGACGATGAAGGAGTCGTCGCCGCTGTCCTCGTCGGCCAGGATGACGAGCAGGCCGTCCACGAGCACCGGCGAGGTGCCGACGCCGAGGCCGACGGTCTTGATGTCGCCGATGTCGCGCTCCCAGACCGGCTCGCCGTCGAGCGTGTATGCGTAGACGCCCTCGGAACCGAAGTACGCGTAAACCCGCTCGCCGTCTGTCACCGGAGTCGGCGAGGCGTAGGACGACTCGGAGTGGCGGTCGTCGTAGACCCGGCCTTCATAGGCCACGTGGGACCAGAGCAGGTCGCCGTGCTCGGCGTCGAGCGCGATCGTCTTCATCGTGTGGTGGCGGTTACCGTCGGTGGCCTGCGGGTGAACGAACGGCCGGCCCGCGACGGTGTGCTCGGGCGGCCCGGCGCCGGGAATCACGTCGCCGACAATTGCCGTGGTCAGGAACACCTTGCCGTCGGAAACGACGGGCGAAGAATGGCCGCGGCCCTCGATCTTCGCCTTCCAGAGGAGGTGGCGGTCGAGGTCGAGGTCGGCCGCCGGGCCGGGGCCGGAACGGGCGATGCCGCTGCCATCCGCGCCGCGGAAGCCGGGCCAGTCGTTGGATTCGGCCGCCCCGGCGTGAGCGGCAAACGAGACCGCGAGGATCAGGGCCGCGGCCGGAGCGCGTGGGTTCAGGTACATCGTGAGTCTCCTTGCTGCGGTCGGCAGCGTGGCGCTGCGTTGTCGCGAGGGGAACTGACTTTCTGCTGGGTGCGCGGGTCTTCTGACCCGCTGGCGGCGTAGCCGGCCAGGAAGTGGCGCCGGCCGCCAGGCCGGCACCGCTCGGGCCGGCGCCTCGGTCGGCGCGGTCGCCGGCCTGCGCCCGGCGGCCCTGTTTTCCGGCCTGCACCGCTTCGCGGCGCCGCCCGCGGGCGGGTCAGAAGACCCGCGCACCCAGCAGAAAGCCACCTCCGGCTACGGTCAGTTCCTTGCAAGCTCATGGCGTCTTGATCGGGTCGGCGGGACGGCCGGGGAGGGTCCGCGGATCTTCCGCGAGCTTCTCGAGCAGGAGCTCGACGGCTTTCGCGAGTTGCGGGTCCCGGCCCTCGAGGATGTCGCGGGGCAGGTTCGTGACCTCGATGTCCGGGTCGACGCCGTAGCCCTCGATCACCCAGTTGCCCTCCGGGTCGGCGGAGCCGGCCTCGGGCACGTTGACGGAACCGCCGTCGATCAGCGGCGCCCGGCCGTAGATGCCGACCACGCCGCCCCAGCTCCTCTTGCCGACGATCGGTCCCAGCCCGGCGCGGCGGAACTGGTACGCGAACTGGTCGCCGTCCGAGGCGGTGTCCTCGTCGATCACGCAGACGAGGTGGCCGTGGAAGACGCCGCCGGGCGACGTGTCGACGGAGTCCCGGTTGCGCTCGAAGTCGAGCATCAGCGTCTCGCGCCGCAACCGCTCGATGATCATCGGCGACACGTTGCCGCCGCCGTTCGAGCGGACGTCGACCACCATGGCGTCCTTGCGGACTTGGCCGTAGTACCACTTGATCCACTCGCGGATGCCGCTCGCCGACATGTCGGGGATGTGGAGGTAGCCGATCCGGCCGCCGCCGAGTTCCTCGACGATCCGGCGGCTGCGTTCGGTCCAGGCGAGGTAGATCAGGGCGTCCTCGCTCGCGATCGGATCGACGAGGACGTTCCTCGCCTCGCCGCGGTCGGGGCTCGAACCGACGGTCAGCTCCAGCGGTCCCCGCCCGGCCTCGCGCAGGAGCTGAAACGGGTTCGTGTCCGGGGTCAGCTCGCGGCCCTGGATCGCGAACAGGTAGTCGCCCGCATCGATGCCGACGCCGATCTCGGTGAGCGGCGAGCGGTAGCGGGGCTCCTCGTTCTGGCCTTCGAAGATCCGGGCGATCCGGTAGCGGCCGGCGTCCTCGTCGAGCTCGAAGCGGGCGCCGAGCAGGGCGGCGCGCGGCCGGTCCGGCGCCTCGTAGTCGCCGCCGCTGACGTAGGCGTGGGACACGTTCAGCTCGGCGACCATCTCGCTCATCAGGTAGTTCAGGTCGCTGCGGTGCCCGACGTGGGCGAGCAGCGGGCGGTACTGCTCGCGCAGCGCCTTCCAGTCGTAGCCGTGCATGTTCGGGGCGTAGAAGAAGTCCCGGAAGCGTCGCCAGACCTCGTCGAAGATCTGGGCCCACTCCTCGTCCGGCACGCGGTCGACCGTCAGGCCGGCCAGGGAGAGGGTCTTCGCTTCGCCGCCGCCGACGTCGAGGAGCCGGAAGCTGCCGCGCTCGCTGACCAGCAGTTTCTTCCGGTCGCCCGAAAGCACCAGGCCGCCGATGCCCCTGGCCAGACTCTTGCTCTCTCGCTCCTTCAGGTCGTAGGAGAAGACCTCGGTCTGCACGTCGGAGGACCGGCCCAGGTAGCCGGCGCCGCCGCGGACGTAGAGCAGCTTGCCTTCGGCCGCGCCCAGGCCGAAGTAGTTGTCCGCGTCGACCGGGACGCGGGCGACGCGCTGCGCGATGCCGTCGAGGTCGATCCGGTCGCGGTCCTTGTCGTCTGCGTCGCTGTCGCCATCGTCGCCGTTCGTGCCGCTCTTGCCGCCGTCACCGTCGTCGTCGCCGTTCTTGCCGTTCGCGCCGGCGTCTCCTTCGTCTTCGCTGCCCTCCTCGCCGTCGTCCTCGCCTTCATCGTCCTCCTCGATCTCGACTTCGTCGCTTCGCGGCGGGAAGGGATGCGCCGTGTCCTCGCGCAGCGCGAGCGCGTAGATGTACGTCTCGCGGTCGGCGGCGTAGTTGTACTCGAAGCTGCCGATCTGGGGCTGGAACTGCCGGTCCGAGAGGAAGTAGAGGTAGTCGCCGCCCGGGTCGAAGACGGGGAAGAAGTCGTTCCACATCTCGGACGTCACGCGGGTGAGCGTCCGGCTCTCGACCTCGAACAGGTGGATCGAGCCGAAGGTGTTCTCGTCGCCGAGTTCGACCGCCAGGTAGTCGCCGTTCGGCGACCAGTCGTAGCTGGTGCCGAAGGGCCGGGAGTCGTCGGCGACCTCGATGATCTCGCGCGGCCCGGTCGCCGCGCCGTCGCCACTCCGGTCGCCGGCGTCGACGATACCGAGCCGGCCCTGCTGGTCGATGAAGGCGATGCGGTCGCTGCCGGGCGACCACAGCAGGTTGTTGTAGTGGCGTCCGACGCTGCCCTCGGTGAGTTGCACCGGTTCGCCGTTGCCGTCCTGGGCGACCGCCCAGATCTCGGTTTCTCCGCTGCGATCGGAGGTGAAGGCGATCCGCCGGCCATCGGGCGACCAGGCGGGGTCGCGGTCGTTGGCGCCGGAGCTATGGGTCAGGTTGCGGGTCGGTCCGTGCTCGATCGGCACGCTGAAGATGTCGCCGCGGGCGGAGAAGGCCGCGCGCTTCGCCTTCGGGCTGAGCGAGTAGCCGGAGACCCGGTTCGCGGCGGAGACCCGGCTCGGCCGGCGGGCGAGCTGGTCCGTCGGCACGTGGACCGGGACCGGGCGCGCGCTGCCGGAGGCAAGGTCGAAGATCTCCAGCGAGCCGGCCTTCTCGTAGACGATGCGCCGGTTCGCCTTGTCGGCGCTGGGCCAGCGGATGTCCCAGCGGTCCTCGCGGGTGAGCTGGGCGAGGTCGCCCGAGGCGGTGTCGTACGCGTAGAGGTTCAGCGTGCCGTCCCGGTCGGACGAGAAGTAGATCGTGTCGCCGATCCACATCGGGTCCCGGTCGGAGCGCTTGTGGTCCGTGACCTGGATGGACTCCAGGCTGTCGATGTCGAGGATCCAGAGATCCTGCGCCCAGCCGCCCTCGTAGCGCTTCCAGTGCCGGAAGTCCCGGGTCACCGGCGAGTAGACGACGCGCTTGCCGTTGGGCGAGAGATCGCCGCCGCCCGACTCGGGCATCGGCAGCGCCCGCGGCAGGCCGCCGGAGACAGGGGCGAGGAACAGCTTCGTATCGCCCAGGTCCCAGCCGTCGCGCAACGAACGGAACAGGACCTCCGAGCCGTCAGGCGACCAGCCGTAGACCTGGTAGTCGTAGCCCCAGCGCGGCGCCAGCGGCCCGGCGGCCGGGTAAAAGGTCAGTTGTCGGGGCGCGCCGCCGGCGGTCGGCACGACGTAGACCTGCTCGTCGCCGTCGTACTGTCCGGTGAAGGCGATCCACTGGCCGTCGGGCGAGAACTTGGCGAACAGCTCCAGGCCCGGGTGCGACGTGAGGCGGGTCGCCGTGCCGCCGGAGGCAGGCGCCAGCCAGATGTCGCCGGCGTAGGTGAAGGCGAAGCGGTCGCCGGACAGGTCCGGGAAGCGGAGGAGCCTGGTCGGCTCGCCGGACTGGGCGAAGGCGGGCGCGGCGAGCGACGCGACGGCCAGGGCCGTGGCGCACAGTCGGACGCGCGGGATGGGACGTTGGACGATCATGGGTTCCTCCCGTCGCGGGGCGGCGCTCCGAAGCGGCGGCGCGGCGGCATTGTCTCACGTCCGCGGCGAAGCGCCGCCGACTGGGGGGGCCGCTCACTGGGAGCGCCTCACACCGGGTGCGTCGGCGTCCCCGCCGGCATCCGGCGCGATAGCGCCGGAATCCGTGGCGCATTCGGTAAGCTGCCGCCGCTTCGCGGGACCGGGTCGACCCGCGTGGCGGATGGGCAGGTTGCAGAACGAGGATCGAGAAGCCGGCCGGGCGCCGGCGCCGGGAGAAGGCAGCATGAGTGGAATCGAGATCACCGGACCGCGGGACTTCGAGGCGGCGGAACACATCCTGACCCCGGAGGCGCTGGAGTTCGCGGGCGACCTGTGCCGCCAGTTCGAGGACCGGCGCGTCGCCCTGCTCCAGGACCGGGTGGAGCGTCACGCCCGCATCCAGGCCGGCGAGAACCCGACCTTCCCGGCCGAGACGCAGGAGGTGCGCGACGCCGACTGGAAGGTCGCGCCCACGCCGACGGACCTGAACTGCCGCTGGGCCGAGATCACAGGGCCGGTCGACCGAAAGATGATGATCAACGCGCTCAACTCCGGCGCCAAGGTGTTCATGGCCGACATCGAGGACGCGCTCAGCCCTAGCTGGCGCAACGTGATCGAGGGCCAGCGGAACCTGTACGACGCGGTGCGGCGCCAACTGGAGTTCACGAACCCGGGGAACGGCAAGGAGTACCGGCTGAAGGACGAGATCGCCACCCTGCTGGTGCGTCCCCGCGGCTGGCACCTGGTCGAGAAGAACGCGTCGATCGACGGCAGCCCCGTCTCGGCCGGCGTCTTCGACTTCGGGCTCTACTTCTTCCACAACGCGCGGGAGGCGCTCAGCCGCGGCAGCGGGCCGTACTTCTACCTGCCGAAGCTGGAGAACCGCCACGAGGCGCGGCTCTGGAACGACATCTTCGTCGCCGCCCAGGACGCGCTCGGCGTGCCGCGGGGCAGCGTCCGTGCAACGGTTCTGATCGAGACGATCCTCGCAGCCTTCGAGATGGAGGAGATCCTCTACGAACTGCGCGACCACTCCGCCGGGCTGAACGCCGGTCGCTGGGACTACATCTTCAGCGCGATCAAGAAGTTCGCGTTCCGGGAGGACCTCGTGCTGCCGGACCGCGGCCAGATCACGATGACGGTTCCCTTCATGCGCTCCTACACGGAGTTGCTGGTCCGCACCTGCCACAGCCGCGGCGCCCACGCCATCGGCGGCATGGCGGCCTTCATCCCCAGCCGGCGCGACGCGGAGGTCAACGCGACGGCGTTGGCGGCGGTCCGGGCCGACAAGGAGCGGGAGGCCGGCGACGGCTTCGACGGCAGTTGGGTCGCCCATCCGGATCTCGTGCCGATCGCCTTGGAGGTGTTTTCGACGAAGATGGAGGGCCGCCCGAACCAGAAGGAGCGCCTGCGAGAGGATGTCTCCATCGAACCGGGCAGCCTGATCGACCTCGACGTGCCCGGCGGTTCGTTGACCGAACAGGGCCTGCGCAACAACGTGTCGGTGGGGCTCCAGTACCTGAACTCCTGGCTGAACGGCAACGGCGCGGCGGCGATCAACAACCTGATGGAAGACGCGGCGACCGCCGAGATCGCCCGCGCCCAGCTCTGGCAGTGGGTCCACCGCAACGCGCGGATGGACAACGGCGAGCAGGTCACGGCCGAGCTCTACGAGCAGGTGCGCGACGAGGAGCTGAGCCAGCTCGGCGGCCGCGAAGCGAGCCGCTACGGCCTCGCGGTGGAACTGCTCGACGACCTGGTGCTCGGCGCCGAGTTCCAGGAGTTCCTGACGCTGCAGGCGTACGAGCACATCTAAACCGGGTCTCTGCCGGGTGCGCGGGTCTTCTGACCCGCTCAAGGGCGAAGCCGCGGAAGCGGCGCAGCCCGGACAATTAGGCCGCCGGCCGAAGGCCGGCGACGCCACTGACGCCGCCTTCGGCGGCAGCGGGTCAGAAGACCCGCGCACCCAGCGATTGACGCCGCCTTCGGCGGCAGCGGGTCAGAAGACCCGCGCACCCAGCGATTGACGCCGCCTTCGGCGGCAGCGGGTCGGAAGACCCGCGCACCCAGCGGGAAGACCCGCGCACCCGGTCGGGCCGGCGCCATCGCTGCGTTACGCTCGCGGCAATGCAGCACGCGATCGATCTGGACGCGCTGCGAGGGGAGGTCGGCGCCGCGGCCGGGCCGATGGCGAACGCGGTTTCTGCCTGCGTTCACTGCGGTTTCTGCCTGCCGGCGTGCCCGACCTACATCGAGCTCGGCGAGGAGATGGATTCGCCGCGCGGGCGCATCGTGCTGATGAAGGAGGTCCTCGAGGGCGGCCTCGACCTGGAGGAGGCGCTGGAGCACGTCGACCCGTGTCTCGGCTGCATGTCGTGCGTGACGGCCTGCCCGTCGGGCGTCGAGTACGGCGAACTGCTGGTGCCCTTCCGCGAACTGGCCGAGGGCGGCCGCAGCCGTTCGCGGTTCGACCGCTTCTGGCGCGGCCTGATGCTCGACACGTTGGCGAGTCCGTCCAGGCTGCGCTGGATGCTCCGCCTCGGCCGGCTCGCGGCGCCGTTTCGGGCGCTCCTGCCGGCCCGGCTGGCCGCACCGCTCGACCTGTTGCCGCGGTCGGCGGACAGCGCCGAGCCCGGCTTCGGCGTCCGCGCGCTCGACGCCGGACGCGCGGTCGGCACGCAAACCGTCTTTCCGGCGGTGGGCGAGCGGCGGGCACGGGTCGCTCTCCTCGCCGGCTGCGCGCAGCAGGTCCTGGCGCCCCGCATCCACCGCGCGACGGTCGACGTGCTGACGCGCTCCGGCGTCGAGGTCGTCGTTCCGAAGGAGGACATCTGCTGCGGTTCGCTGGCCTTCCACGCCGGCGACGCGCCGCGGGCGCGGGCTGCAGCCGGTTCGCTCCTCCGCGCGGTCGGGCCGGACGGACTCCTGCCGGACGTCGACGCGGTGCTCACAAACGCCGCCGGCTGCGGTTCCGGGCTCAGGGAGTACGGCCTCCTGTTCGCCGGTCGTCCCGAAGAGGAATCGGCGCGGGCCCTGGCAGCGAAGGTGCGCGACGTCTCCACGTTCCTCGCCGGGCTCGATGCGCCGGCGCCGCCGCCCCCGCCCGAGCCGCTCCGGGTCGTCTACCACGACGCCTGCCACCTCGCGCACGCCCAGAAGGAACGGACCGCGCCCCGCCGGCTGCTCGCGCAGGTCCCGGGCGTGACCCTGGTGGAGCCGCGCAACTGGGAGATCTGCTGCGGCTCGGCGGGGATCTACAACCTGGAAGAGCCGGAACTCGCGGCCCGGCTGGGACGGCGCAAGGCCATGGCGCTGCTGGAGGGCGAACCGGACGTCATCGCCACCGGCAACATCGGCTGCCTGACCCAGATCGAGAGCCACCTCCGGCGCTTGGGCAGCACGGTCCCGGTGCGGCACACGATGGAGATCCTCGCCTTGGCGGGCGGGACGCCTCGGCCGCGCCCGTGAGCGGCACCGTTGCGACCGTCGCGGGTCGGGTATCCTCCGCCCGCCCGAAGTTGACGCCGCCCCGAGGACCGCTCGCATGACCCCACCGACCCGCATCGGCATCATGGGCTTCGGCCTGCTTGGCCGCAGCCTGTTTCGTCTCTCTCTGGACCGGCCCGACATCGAGATCGGGGCCGTGGCCGACGTCGCGGACGCCGACATGCTGCGGTACCTGCTCCAGTTCTCGACCTTGCCGTGGCGGTTCGACGGTGAAGTGGCGCTGGACGACGGTAGTCTGAGCGTCAACGGCTTCAGCGCGCCCGTCGTTCGCGCCGGCAGCGCGGGGGAAGCGCCCTGGGGAGACTTGGGCGTCACGACCGTCGTGGACTTCCGGGACACGTCGCCGACGCGCGAGGAGCTCGAAGGCCACCTTGCTGCCGGCGCCGAGCGGGTCGTCCTGTGCGCCCCGCCCGGCGGGGAGCTGGACAGGACCGTGGTGGTAGGCCTGAACGACGACCGGATCGAACCGTCCGACCGCATCGTCTCCGCCGGCTCGTTCACCGCGCACTGCGCCGGCCCGCTGTTGCACATCCTCGACGGGGCGTTCGGCGTCGAACAGGCGTTCATCAGTTCCGTGCGCGCCTACGGGGCCGGTTCGCGGCTCGCCGACGTGCCGGCGCCGGAGCTCCGCAAGGGGCGGGCCGCCGGGGAGAACATCATCCCCGCCGCGACGGGCGCCGCGGAGGAACTCGCGGCCGTGCTGCCCGACCTCGGCGGCAGGCTCTCGGCCTCGGCGATGGACGTGCCGGTGTCGAATGGCTCGGTTGTCGATCTGGTGTGCTGGCACCGCGATGCGGTGACGGTCGACTCGGTCAACGACGCGGTGGCGACGGCCGCCGGCGGCGAGTGGACCGGGCGCATCCGCTTCGAACGGGAGGCGATCGTCTCGGCGGACACGGCGGGAAGCCGGGCGACCTGCATCTTCGACTCGCAGGCGACGATGGCCCTGGGCGACCGCGTCTCGAAGACGATCGCCTGGTTCGACACCGGCTGGGGCTACCTGCACCGGCTGGTGGAACTCGTCGCCGCGCTCGAATGCGGGGTTACGGCCGGATGCTGTTGTGGCGCAGGAACCGCGGCCGCCGAAGGAGGCGCCTCATGATCCGCGTCGGTATCACTCCGGGGTTGCGGGGCCGCATGCGGCCGCCTGCGGCCGCTCGCCTCGAAACGGCACTGGCCCAGGGGGACGGCTCATGATCCGCGTCGGCATCAACGGATTCGGCCGCATCGGCCGCAGCGTCTTTCGCATCCTCGCCGGCCGGCCGAACGTGGAGGTCGCCGGCATCAACGACCTGTTCGACGCGGACCGCCTCGCGTACCTGCTGCGCTACGACACGGTGCAGGGCGTCTTCGACCAGGACGTCGAGGTGACGGCGAACGGTCTCCGCGTCGGCGGCCGGGACATCCGGCTCACCGCCGAGCGCGATCCGTCGCGGCTGCCTTGGAACGATCTCGGCGTCGACGTCGCGGTCGAGTCGACCGGCGTGTTCCGGACCCGCGCCCAGGTGGCCCAGCACCTCGACGCCGGCGCTCCGCGCGTGGTCCTCACGGTGCCGGCCAAGGACGAGATCGACGCGACGATCGTGCTCGGAGTGAACGACGACGATCTCGGTCCCGAACACCGCGTCGTCTCCAACGCCTCCTGCACGACGAACTGCCTGGCGCCCCTGGCGAAGACCCTGGACGACGCGTTCGGCTTCGAGGAGGGCTTCATCACCACCGTCCACGCCTACACGAACGGCCAGCGCCTGGTCGACGCGCCGCACAGCGACCCGCGCCGCAGCCGCTCGGCGACCGCGAACATCATCCCGACGACCACCGGCGCCGCGCGCGCCGTCGGCCAGGTGTTGCCGCACCTGAACGGCAAGCTCGACGGCATGGCGATGCGGGTGCCGGTGGCGGACGGTTCGATCGTCGACCTGACCTGCCGCCTGCGCGGCGCCCCCTCGGCGGAGGACGTGAACGCGGCCGCTGCCGAGGCCGCGGGCTCGAACCTTGCCGGTGTCCTCCAGTACTCGGAAGACCCCCTCGTCTCCAGCGACATCCTCGGCAATCCCCACTCGTCGATCTTCGACGCCCCCCTGACCCGTGCGACGCCGGCTGCGGGCGGCGGCGCGTACGTCCGCGTCGTCTCGTGGTACGACAACGAGTGGGGCTACTCGAACCGGGTCGCGGACCTGATCGAGCGGCTCGCCCAGTTCGAGTCCTGAGACCGGCAGAGGCGGGGACCGGATCGTGCAGCGTCGAGCCAAGATCGTCGCCACGATCGGCCCGGCCAGTTCGAGCGCCAGGACGCTGGCGCGGCTGATCCGGGCGGGGGTGAACGTCGTTCGGCTGAACCAGTCGCACGGCACCCGGGAGGAGCACCGCCGGCTGATCCGCCGGGTGCGCGAGGTCAGCGAGGAGGCCGGCCGGTCGGTGGGCGTGATGGTCGACCTGATGGGCCCTCGCCACCGGCTCGACCACTTCGAGGGCGCCCGGATGCTGAAGGAGGGCGACGTCGTCAGCCTCGGGGCGGACGACGAATCCGATCTGCGGCTCCACCGCGACATGGTGGAGCACGTCGAACCGGGAGAGCGCATCCTGATCGACGACGGCCGGGTGCAGTTGGAGGTGCGGTCGAAGCAGCGGGGCGGGATCGAGGCGGAGGTCCAGATCGGCGGCGCTGTTTCGAGCCGGAAGGGCGTCAACCTCCCCGACAGCCGCTTGCCGTTCCGCATTTCGGAAAAGGACCTCGGCGACATCCGGATGGCGGTCGAGGAGGACGCGGACTTCCTGGCGGCGAGCTACATCGGCACGCCGGCGGACGTGGTCCAGGTACGGGAAGCGTCGCGCGAGGCGGGCCGGCCGCTGCAGATCATCGCCAAGCTCGAACGGCGGCGGGCGCTGGACCACCTCGACGAGATCGCGCTCGAGTCCGACGGGGTGATGGTGGCGCGCGGCGACTTGGGGGTCGAGATCCCCCTGCACCAGGTTCCGGTGGTCCAGAAGCGGATCATCGAGACCGGTTGGCGGCTCGCCCGTCCGGTGATCGTCGCGACCCAGATGCTGGAGTCGATGGTCGAGCACCCGCGCCCCACGCGCGCGGAGTCCTCGGACGTGGCGAACGCCGTGTTCGACGGCGCGGACGCGATGATGCTCTCCGGCGAGAGCGCGACCGGCCGTTATCCGCTCGAGGCGGTGCAGACGATGCACCGGATCATCACCGAGTCGGAGCGCTACAACCTCTCCAAGCACGCCTCCCAGCCGGTCGGCTTCCACACGATGGAGGTGGGCCCCTACGACATCGAACCGCCGCACCGGCCGGGGACCCTGGAGATTCCGGAGACGGTCTCCGCCGCGGCCATCCTGTCGGCGCGCCACCTGACCGCGCAGGGCATCGTCGTTCTGAGCCAGGGCGGCTTCACGGCCCGCCAGGTCGCCTGCCGGCGGCCCTCGACGCCGGTGTTCGCGTTCACCCGCGAACCGCGGTCGATGCGGGAGCTCCAGCTCGTCTGGGGCGTCCACTCCGTGAAGATGGACCAGGAAGTCCACCACCACGACGAGGTCGTGGCGATGGTCGACCGGCAACTGCTCGCTGGCAGCCTGGCTTTGCCCGGCGACACGATCGTCCTGCTGATGGGCGACCCGATCCAGGACCGGCCGCCGACGAACCTGATGCGGATTCACCGGGTACGACCGCAGTAGCCGCCGGCATACCCGCACTGGGTGCGCGGGTCTGCCATCCGGGCGCCCGATGACGGGCGCACGGACTGGTTCACGGGTGGCGCGGGCCGCGCCACCCGGGTGGCCGACCCGCCGCTGGGTGCGCGGGTCTTCCGACCCGCCGCTGGGTGCGCGGGTCTTCCGACCCGCCGCTGGGTGCGCGGGTCTTCTGACCCGCCTCTGCCGCAGGCGGCCGGAAGACGCGCCGCGAAGCGGCGACCACAGGCATGGCGCTACGATCACGCCCCATGACCGACAGCGACCTCCACGTCTCCATCGAGAACGACTACGCCTTCCTCCGCGACCCGGTCCGGCGCATCTGCGAGCAGTTCCCGGGCGAGTACTGGCGGCGGCTCGACGCCGCCGCCGAGTACCCGACGGAGTTCGTCCAGGCCCTGACCGAGCACGAGTATCTCGGCTGCCTGATTCCGGAGGAGTACGGCGGTTCCGGCCTGCCGCTGCGGGCCGCCTCCGTCGTGCTGGAGACGATCCACTCCAGCGGCTGCAACGCGGCCGCCTGCCACGCCCAGATGTACACGATGGGCACGGTGCTTCGCCACGGCAGCGACGAACAGAAGCAGCGGTATCTACCGAAGATCGCGAGTGGCGAGCTGCGCCTGCAGGCGTTCGGCGTGACCGAGCCGGTGACGGGCTCGGACACCACCCAGCTCAGGACGACCGCCGTCCGCGACGGCGACACCTACGTCGTCAACGGCCAGAAGATCTGGACCAGCCGGGCGCTGCACTCGGACCTGATGATCCTGCTCGCCCGGACGACGCCGGCGGACCAGGTGGAGAAGCGCTCACGCGGCCTGTCCGTGTTTCTCGTCGACCTCCGCGAGACCCGCGGCGCCGGCCTGGAGATCCAGCCGATCGACACGATGATCAACCACGGCACGACCCAGGTCTTCTTCGACAACCTGCGCATTCCAGCCAGCAGCCGGATCGGCGAGGAGGGCCACGGCTTCAGGTACATCCTGAGCGGCATGAACGCGGAGCGCATCCTGCTCGCCTCCGAGGCGATCGGCGACGCCCGCTACTTCATCCGGCGCGCCGTCGAGTACGCCAACGAGCGCGAGGTCTTCGGCAGGCCGATCGGCCAGAACCAGGGCATCCAGTTCCCGATCGCGCGCGCCCACGCCGAAACCGACGCGGCGGAGATGATCGTCCGCAAGGCCGCAGCCCTCTACGACGCCGGCCGTGAATGCGGCGCCGAAGCGAACAGCGCCAAGCTCCTCGCCTCCGAAGCCGCCTGGAAGGCCGGCGACACCTGCTTCCAGACCTTCGGCGGCTTCGCCTTCGCCACCGAGTACGACATCGAACGCAAGTGGCGCGAATGCCGCCTCTTCCAGACGGCACCCATTTCGACGAACCTCGTGCTCACGTACCTGGCCCAGCACGTCCTCGGACTGCCGCGCAGCTACTGAGGCCGAGCCCGCCGCGGGACGCGGCTGCGCCGCGTCCCGGACGGCGGCGGGCACGACGTGGCGGCGGCTCGTCGGATGAGTGCCGCCAGCCGAGGGGCCGGGGGGAGGTTCCCATCGGCCGCTCGCGCTTTTCGGGCTCAGGGGGAGATTGCGCTCGCTTCGGTCGGCTGCGCTTCACGTCGGCGTCGGTCCATGGCAGGGCGTCGACCGTCGCTTGCCTCCAGCCCGCTGGGACCCTCCCCCCGGCCCCTCGGCAGGCTGGAAGTCGTCGGGTTCCGAAGGGCGGCAACCCGCTGGAGCACGGACCAACAGGAGTCGTCGTTCAAGAGTCGCAGGTAGCGGTCGTTCGCCCGGTTCTGGGCGATAGCGCCCGTTTCCCAGCGCTTGATCGTGGCCTCGCCGAGTCCGGTGATTTCGGCGAACGAGGCGCGGCTCAATCCGTGGCGTTCGCGAATCGCTCGAATCTCCCACGGTGTCAACAGGCCGAGGTGGCGGTAGACCGCCTCGGTCCGAACGCGTTCGCCGACTTCATCGATGAAGTCGAAGTCGCAGGCCTTGCAGTGCCTCACCGGGTGTCGAACGTGGAGGTCCACCGCGGCTCTACCTGAGCCGTACGTGAGCGTGTCGTCCACGATTGTCGTGGTCGTCGGCCGCTCGCAGTACGGACAGGTCAGTTCATCGAGGGCCGCGGAGTCGATCCGGCCTTCGTCGCTGTTCTGCGTCTTCATGAGTGGCCTCTCTCGCTTGTGTCGGTTCGCTGGCTGGGCGGGTCGGCGAGGTGGAAACTGCGGCCGACGATCTTGCTCGCCGTGAGTTCGAGCTTGACGTAGAGCTTGGGAGAGTTCGGGCTGATTTCAAGCTTCATGACGTAGCCCGTGGCACCCGCGGGCCGGTCCATCTCGATCATCTCCACATGCTCTCCCTGTTCAAGTCTGCTCGCGATGAACTCCCAAGCCGAGACGTCGGTGAACTGCATGTCGAAGGGCGCTTCCGGGTTGGGCACCGTGAACGGGATCCAGCGACTGGGCCGCTTTGGGGGCGTACCCAGCCTTCGGGTCCGTGGGCTCTCTGCCAAGCGGACAAGCAGTCTCCTCGTGTCGTCGTCGATCCCGCCCTGGGTTCTCGCGCCAGCCATCATGCTCTCTCAGGCTGGCCTTCGCAGGGATCATATGATCCCGCGGGCTCGCCCGGCAAGCCGGTCTGGGGATTTGTCGGAGTCCACATGATCTCGCCCGGCTGACCCGCTGCCGGTCTGTCGACCTGCGATGGAAGAAGAAGTGCGCGGCGTCAGAGCGGGCGCCTACTGACATAGACGAAGAACGTACCCGCGTTTCGGTTCCGAGCGGACGGTCAGGGCCGCCGCCGTCCAGCCTGCGGAGAGGCCGGGGGGAGGGTCCAGCGGGCTGGAGGCAAGCGACGTCCGACGTCGCTACGTTCAACCGACGTCGACGTGAAGCGCAGCCGACCGAAGCGAGCGCGTCCTTCCCATCCACCCAGAGAGCGCGAGCGTCCGCTGGGACCCTCCCCCCGGCCTCTCCGCAGGCGGGTCCCAGCCTCGGCCGCCACAACGCGTCCCAAGGCGCGAGTCGCGAAGCGACGAGCCTACGAAGCGACGAGCCTGCTAGGCCCGATCCCGGGCCGCCGCCAGCGCTCGCTTGCCGTAGACCTTGCCGACGTGGACGCGGTAGTCGCCGCTGGCGAAGATGTCGCCGATGGGGTCTTCGGCTTCCAGGCCGGAGGCCGCGGCGGCGATGGCGTCGTCGGAGAGGTCGCTGCCGACGAGGCTCGAGACGTCGACCGCGGTCGGCGTGGCGGAGACGCCGCCGACGACCAGGCCGGCGGCGGTGCAGCGGCCGTCCTGGACGGTGACGGAGGCCGCGGCGCCGACGACCGCGTAGCCGGAGGCGGGGTGCTCGAACTTGAGGTAGGCGGCGCCGGCGCCCGGGGCCGGGACGTCGACGTGGGTGAGGATCTCGTCCTCGCCGACGTCGGTCATCAGCAGGTCCTGGAAGAAGTCGACCGCGGCGACGGAGCGGGCGCCGGAGGGCGACTGCAGGTGGACGGTGGCGCCGAGCAGGACGAGCACGGGCGGCAGGTCGGAGCCGGGGTCGGCGTGGGCGATGTTGCCGCCGATCGTGCCGCGGTTGCGGACCTGGGCGTCGCCGATGTGGCCGGCCGCTTCGGCGAGCACCGGGCAGTGGGCGGCCAGCACGTCGGAAGCCGCGATCTCGGCGTGAGTGGTCAGCGAGCCGACGCGGACCGAGCCGTTCGCCTCGGAGATGCCCCTGAGCTCGTCGAGGCGGCCGATGTCGATGACGACGGGCGGCTGCGCGAGCCGCAACTTCATCATCGGGATCAGGCTGTGGCCGCCGGCCATCAGCTTCGCGTCCTCGTGCTCCTGCAGCAGGCCGAGGGCTTCATCGACCGATCCGGCGCGACGGTAATCGAATTGGGCTGGGTACATGTCGGTGCTCCTGATTCGGCAGCTTCGGTTGTTCGGCTGCGGGATTCTAGAAGACTGCGCGTCGGAACGATGCTGAATCGAGGTCGGTCGCTCGGTCTTCGAGGGCGGTAGGCGTTTGGGTGGCCTGGACGGACGAGGTGGTTAGCTGTTGACGGCCCGCCACACCTTCTCGGGCGTGAGCGGCATGTCGATGTGGTCGATCCCGAACGGCGCGAGCGCGTCGACCACGGCGTTGACCACCGCGGCCGGCGAGGCGATCGCGCCGGCCTCGCCGACGCCCTTGACGCCCAGCGGGTTGTGCGGGCAGGGAGTCGTCGTGCGGTCGAGCTCGAACGGGATCAGGTTGTGGATCTTGGGCACGGCGTAGTCCATCAGCGAGCCGGACACGAGCTGGCCGCTCTCGTCGTAGACCGCGTTCTCCCACAGCGCCTGGCCGATGCCCTGGGCCAGACCCCCGTGGAGCTGGCCGTCGACGATCATCGGGTTGATCACGTTGCCGACGTCGTCGACCGCCGCGTAGCGCAGCAGTTCGATCGAGCCGGTCTCCGTGTCGACCTCGACCACGCAGACGTGGGTGCCGAAGGGGTAGGTGAAGTTCGCCGGGTCGTAGAAGCTGGTGGCCGAGAGGCCGGGCTCCAGGTCGTCCGGGTAGTTGTGGGCCAGGTAGGCCTGGAGCGCCACGTCGCCGAGAGCGAGCGCGCGGTCCGGCGAGCCAGCCACGCGGAAACTGCCGTCCTCGTACTCCAGGTCCTCGGCGGACGCTTCGAGCAGGTGGGCGGCGATCTTCTTGCCCTTCTCGATGATCTTCTCGACGCTCCGCACGATCGCCGAACCGCCCACGGCGGCGCTGCGGCTGCCGTAGGTGCCCATCCCGAACTGGACGAGGTCCGTGTCGCCGTGGATCACCTCGACCGCGTCCGGGTCGATGCCCAGCTTGTCGGCGACGATCTGCGAGAAGGTCGTCTCGTGGCCCTGGCCGTGCGACGAGGAGCCGGTGTAGACGGTGACGGAGGCGGTCGGGTGGACGCGCACGTCGGCGCTCTCCCACTGGCCGGCCTGCGCGCCGAGCGAGCCGACGACCGCCGACGGTGCCAGCCCGCACGCCTCGATGTAGGACGAGAAGCCGATGCCGATCTGCCGCCGGCCGGCGCCGTTGCCGCGGCGCGACGCCTGCTCGCTTCGCAGGTCGTCGTAGCCGATCATCTCCAGAGCCCGGTCCATCGCCGGCCCGTAGTTGCCGGAGTCGTAGGCCAGGGCGACCTGCGTCTGGTACGGGAAGGCGTCCGGCGGCACGAAGTTGCGCCGCCGCACCTCGACCGGACCCAGGCCGGTGGCCTCGCCGGCGAGATGCATCAGCCGCTCGACGACGTAGGTGGCCTCGGGCCGGCCGGCGCCGCGGTAGGCGTCGACCGGGGCCGTGTGGGTGAAGACGCCGGTGACGTGGCAGTGGATCGCCGGGATGTCGTACTGGCCGGACATCAGCGTGCCGTACAGGTAGGTCGGCACCGCCGGCGCGAAGGTCGAGAGGTAGGCGCCCATCGCGGCCTTCGTGTCGACGCGGAGCGCGGCGATGCGGCCGTCCGCGTCGAGCGCGAGTTCGCAGTGGCTCGAGTGGTCGCGGCCGTGGGCGTCGGTGAGGTTCGTCTCGGTGCGCGTGGCCGTCCACTTGACTGGCCGGTCGAGCTTCATCGAGCAGAGGCCGACGATCGCCTCGTCGGCGTAGTGATGGATCTTGCTGCCGAAGCCGCCTCCCACTTCGGGGGCGACGATCCGCACCTTGTGCTCGGGCATGCCGAGCGACGCGAGCGTCATCAGCAGCCGGTGGACGTGCGGGTTCTGGCTCGTCATGTGGATCGTCATCTCGCCCGTCGACGAGTCGTACGAGGCGAGCACCGCGCGCGGCTCGATCGCGTGCGGGATCAGGCGGTTGTTGCGGAGGTCGAGTTCGACCGTGTGCGCGGCCTGCGCGAAGGCGGCGTCCACGGCCTCCCGGTCGCCGATCTCCCAGTCGAAGGCGACGTTGCCGGGCGCTTCCTCGTGGACTGCGGGCGCGCCGTCCTCGAGAGCGGCGACCACGTCGGCTACGGCGTCGAGCGGCTCGTAGTCGACGGCCACGCGGTCGGCGGCGTCGCGGGCGACGTAGCGATCCTCTGCGACGACGACGGCCACCGCGTCGCCGACGTGGCGGACCGTGTCGGCGGCGATCATCGGGTGGGCCGGCTGCTTCAGGTCGGGCAGCAGCCAGCCGACGGGGACCACGCCGGGAATGCCGGCGGCCGCCACGTCGCGCGCCGTGAGCACGGCGAGAACGCCGGGCAGGGCTTCGGCGGCGGAGGCGTCGATCCCGCGGATACGGGCGTGGGCGTAGGGACTGCGCACGATCGCGGCGTGCGCCATGCCTTCGACCTTCAGGTCGTCGGTGTACTTGCCGCGGCCGGTAATGAGCGCCGGGTCCTCCCGGCGCTTGATCGAGGTGCCGAGGACGCCCGCCATGTCAGCTCATCCTCTCGGCGGCGTACTTCACGGCCTCCACGATGTTGTGGTAGCCGGTGCAGCGGCAGATGTTGCCCTTGAGGCCCTCGCGGATCTCCTCGTCGTTCGGGCTCGGGTTCTGCGCCAGCAAGTAGTTCGCGGAGAGGATCATGCCCGGCGTGCAGTAGCCGCACTGCAGGCCGTGCTTCTCCCAGAAGCCCTCCTGGAGCGGATGCAGCTCGCCGTTTTGGGCCAGTCCCTCGATCGTGGTCACCGAGGCGCCGTCGGCCTGCGCCGCGAGCATCGTGCAGGACTTGACCGCGTTGCCGTCGACCAGCACCGTGCAGGCGCCGCAGAGACTCGTCTCGCAGCCGATGTTGGCGCCGGTCAGGCCCAGGTCCTCGCGGAGGAAGTGGACCAGCAGGCGCCGCGGCTCGACCGCCGCCTGAACCGGCTTTCCGTTGACTTCGAGTTGAATGGACACGGTCATCGGTGGTTCTCTCCTTCCAGATTGGGGGACGTCAGGAACAGGCTCGGAGCGAGATGGCGATGGCCGCCAGCACGACCAGCGCGCCGCCGGCCAGGTACGGCCAGAGTTCCCTGGCCAGTCCGGCGGCGAAGCGGCCGGCGAAGGCGGCCTGGGAGGGGGCCTCGGCGGCCGCCGCGGCCCGCGCCGCGAGCTGCGTCTCCAGGCCCTGCAGGCCTTGGCGGGTCAGCACTTTGGCCGAACTGTCGAGAAGCCGCTGGCCGACGGCGGCGATCCGGCCGCCGACCTGGGCGTCGATCTCGTAGTGGAGCAGGGTGCCGCCGCCGTCGGCGTCCTCCAGGCGGAGCGAACCCTTGCCGTTGACGAAACCGGGGGCGCCCTTGCCGTCCATCTTCAGGTCGTAGCCGTTCGGCGGATCGAGGTCGAGCAGTTCGACCCCGCCCTCGAACACGCCCTGCACGGGCCCGACCTTCATCTTCAGCTTGCCGCGGAACCGGTTGTCGCCGACCGGGGCCATGTCCTCGCAACCCGGCAGCGTGCGCGACAGGACCTCCGGGTCGAGGATCGCTTCCCAGACGGTCTCGCGCGGCACGGCGAGGGGGTGCGAGCCCTTGATCTTCACGTTCCGCGGCGGCTGCGTCGCCCGATGCGGGGCGAACCGGGATGGAGTGTGGGCGCGACGGTCGGCATGACGCGGGAACTGCGAGATCTACCACAGAGTCAGGCCCGGACGTAGCGGACCGCCGGGTCCTGCTCGGACTCCAGTTCGCCGACGTTCTCGGCCACGAGTTCGCCGCGCTGGTAGAGGTACTCGACGTGCGCTCCGGCTTCTTCCAGGGCGAGCAGCACGGTGTAGCCGCGGACGGCGCCGAAGAGCCGGCGGCTGATGTCGGCGGTGGTCTGCGGCGCTTGGCAGGTGTCGAGGATGACGTCCAGCCGCCGGTCGTGAGACTCGCGGATCTCGCCGACTCGCGCGGTCACGTTCTCGATCGGCTCCTCGTGGCCGCCCAGGCCGACGCTTACGCCGTCCAGCTTCTCGACCTTGCCCAGCGCATCGAGGTAGTGGCCGAGGCCCATGTTCAGCGTCAGCGACTCGGGCGACTGGTGAGGCGTGATCCGCGCCAGCACATGGTCGGCGGTCAGGAGGATGTCGTCGACCCGCAGGCACACCTGGCCCGGGCAGTGGCCCGGGACGTGCAGGACCTCAAGGCCGAGATCCCCGCCGTCGGCGTCCGGCACGGGTTGACCCTCGTCCAGCAGGAACTGCACCGGCACCGATCCGTAGCGCGCCTTGGGCGCCGTGTACATCGTCATCAACTGCTCGCGCTTGCCTTCCGACAGACCGGCGCGATGCAGGAACACCCGGAGCTGCTGCGAGGCGACGACGACCCGCTCCTCGTAGTGGGTCAGCACGCGCCGGTCGAGCACATGGATTCCGACCGGCGCCTCCGTGTGGCGGCGCACGAACTGCAGGCCGCCGAAGTGGTCCATGTGCCCGTGCGTGATCAGGATGACGTCGATGTCCGCCAAGCCGATGCGGGCGCCGAAGCGGTCCCCGATCGACTCCAGGCCCCGCACCAGGTTCTCGTTGGAGAAGTCCATGCCCGAACCGCAATCCACCAGCGTGCGCCGGGCACCGTCGTCGATCACGTACACGTTGCCGAAGAAGTTCGGGAACACCTCGAAGTTCAGCGCATACACGACCCGCCCGACCGCGCTCACAAAGCGCCGCGGCGACTCCAACTGCTTCTTCGCGCTCGATGTACCTGCCCGCATGAAACCCCTCCCGTGAACTCGCGCAGCCTAGCCCGATGTGTTCAGCCTTCGCCGAGGGCCGGGGGGCGGTATCCCTGCGGACTCGGAGCGAGCGACTCCCGGCGACCCCCCATTGACCGACGACGAACCGGAGCGAGCGGAGCGAGCGCCAGCTTCCCCTTTTCCGGAGGAGCGCGAGCGGCCGCTGGGAGACCGCCCCCCGGCCCTCCGCGAAGGCGGGTGCCCGCCCCCGGGCCGGCCCCGCCGTCAGTTCGTCAGCGCCGAAACCAGCGAGTCGACCGCCCGGTCGGCGATCTCCGCCATCTCGTCGTCGTTGCGGTCCTGGATCGGGTGCCGCACGTAGACGACCTCCGGCGAGGAACCGAGCGACTTCGACTGGGACTCGGCGGCGTCCTGGAACTCGCACGAGGCGACGAACACGGACGGCAGCCCCATCTCCTCCAACTGGGTCGTGTCGTGCACACTGCACGACGTGCAGGACCCTCAGTCGGCGAGCGCTTCGATCACCGCGTCGCAACGCTGGGCGATCTCGGCGCGCAGGTCGGCCGGGGCCACCTTGGAGAAGGTGGGCTTGGTGAAGCGCAGGACGTTGGCGCCCCGGCTGGCGATCCGCTCCTCGACGCGGTCGAGGAAGACATCGCCGCGCGCCTTGGAGATGTCGAGCAAGGCGATCGTCTTGCCGCCGATGGCGTCGAGGCGCGGCGCCGCGGTGCGGGCGGCCGGCGTGGCCTCGTTCGTCGGGTCGATCAGAGTCTGGACCATGGGTGTCTCCTCAGTGAGTCCCCGAACGATACATGACGGCTGGTAGGGTCGCCGGCCATGACCGCGACATCGTCAGCCGCCGCTCCTGCTCCGCCGGGCTTCGACCAGGGCCTGGTCGCGGTGGTCAAGAAGGACTGCCCGACGTGCCTGATGGTCGAGCCGGTCCTGGCGGAGGTCCGCCGCCATCGCCCGGTCCTCGTTCTGACCCAGGACGACCCGGCATTCCCGTCCGCCGGAGATCCCGTTCACGACGCGGACCTGACCCTGTCGCACCGCCTGGGCATCGAGATCGTGCCGACCCTGCTGGCGCGGGACGGCGGCGCCACCTCGGCCACCGCGATCGGCTGGAACCGCGAACAGTGGCGGGACGTGACCGGCATCGGCGAGCTGGGCGCCGACCTGCCGCCGAGCCGTCCGGGCTGCGGCGCGCTGAACGTCGAGCCGCCGCACGTCGAGCGGCTCGCCGCCCTCTTCGCCGGCGGCAGCGCGCGCCGGGTCGAGCTCGGCGATCAGGAGGACGACGTCGAGGCCTGCTTCGCCCGCGGCTGGACGGACGGCCTGCCGGTCGTGCCGCCGGTGCCGGAGCGGGTCGAGCGGATGCTCGCCGGTACCCGCCGCGACCGCGCCGAGGTCCTGGGGCGCGTGGCGCCGGACTACGGCGAGTGCACGGTCGAGAAGGTTGCGGTCAACGCCGTGATGGCGGGCTGCCGGCCGGAGTACATGCCGGTCGTCCTGGCCGCCGTCGAGGCGGCGCTGACCGAGGAGTTCAACTGGCACGGCCTGGCGGCCACGACCTACTTCGCCGGCCCGGTCGTCGTCGTCAACGGTCCGGTGACGTCCGCCCTCGGCATGAACGCGAAGATGAACGTGCTGGGCCAGGGCAACCGGGCGAACTCGACGATCGGCCGCGCCCTGCAGCTCGTGCTGCGCAACGTCGGCGGCGCCCGGCCGGGCGAGGTCGATCGGGCGACGCTCGGCAACCCCGGCAAGCTCGGCTTCTGCTTCCCCGAGCGGGAGGAGGACTCGCCGTGGACCTCCCTGGCCACGGAGCGCGGCGTTCCCGAGGGGGAGTCCGCCGTGACGCTGTTCGCCGGAGAGGGGCCGCGCGGCGTGGTGGACCAGTTGTCCCGCCAGCCGGAGTCGCTGGCCCGCTCTCTCGCCTCGGCGCTGCTGGCGGTCGCTCACCAGAAGCTGGTCGTCGGCTTCGATGCCATGCTCGTCGTGGGCTTCGAGCACGGCAACGTGTTCCGTCGCGCGGGCTGGGACAAGACCAGGTTGCGCCAGGCGCTCGACGCGGCCCTCGTCCGTTCCGGCGCGAGTCTGGTGCGCGGCGCGGGCGCCATCGCCGAGGGCCTCCCGGAGAAGATGGCCAGCGCCCAGGTCCCGAAGTTCCGGCCCGGCGGGCTGCAGATCGTCCACGCCGGCGGCAACGCGGGCCTGTTCTCCGCCGTCATCGGCGGTTGGGTGAGCGGTCCGGTCGGCAGCCAGCCGGTCACCCGGGTCGTGGGGGACTGAGGCGGCCGCCTCCGCGCCGCGCGCGGTTGCGTTCCCGGCGGGTGGACTCCTAGAATCAAGGGTCCGATCATGAAACCAGGCGCCCGCCGCCGGATCGCGCGAGACGGTCGGAATGGCGCGCCGCTTCGACGCCCCGAGGTCGCTGGACGATGGACGATGGAGAACCCGACGTGAACGACTTCCGTACTCGAACCTTTGCGCTGCTGGGAGGGCTGTGCCTGCTGGTCACCGCGAGCTGCGGCCCCGAAGTTCCGACCGTCAACTTCTCGGTCATCCTGCCGATGACCGGCCCGGCGGGGATCTACGGCGAGGAGATCGCCAACGGGGTCCAGTTGCGACACGATCGCCTCCTGAACGGAGACGAGGAACTCCCTTACAACGTCGTCATCGAGGTGATCGACACCGAAGGCGAACCCCAGCAGGCCGCGTCGGCGCTCGACGCCGCCTTCTCGACCTCGCTGGCGGCCATCGGCGGCGCCACGAGCGGCGAGGCTCTCGCGATGGTGCCGGTCGCCGACGACGCGGGGCGCGTCCTCGTTTCTCCGTCCGCCTCGAGCCCCGAGCTGAGCGGCGCGTCGGAGTACTTCTACCGCCTGTTCCCCAGCGCGGAGATCGAGGCGTCGACGATGGCGACCTTCCTTCGCGACCGGGTGAACGTCCAGCGGCTCGCCCTGGTCGTGGAGGACTCGGCCTTCGGCACGTCGCTGGCCGACTCGGTCGAAGCGGTGTGGGGCACCGAACTGGCCGGCCGGGCGACCTTCACTCCCGCCTCGGATCAGAACGCGATGGTGGAGGAGGCCATGAGCTTCGAGGCGGACGGGATCTACGTCGCGGCTTCCGGGGCGGCGCTGGCCGAGGCGATCCAGGCGTTGCGGCTTGCGGGTTTCGAGGGCCGCGACAAGCGACTGGCGACGAGTTCGTCTCTGAGCATCGAGGCGGTGCTCGACGCCGCCGGACCCGCGGCGAACGGCGTCTATCTGACGGCGCCCGTGTTCGACGTCGAGAGTCCGGACGAACCGACGGCTTCCTTCGTCGCGAGCTACCGTGAGAAGTTCACGGATCCGGCCGCCTGGACCGCCTACCAGGAGGCAGTGGCGGAGGACGAGCGCGCAAGGACCGCGCTGGAGGGCATGGACCTCGGCAATCCGGGCCTCGCGGCAGCGAGGACGGAAGCCGAAGCGGCGGTGGAGGCCCTGGCGGCGGCGGGGGATGCGCTGAATACGCCGAGCTACTACGCCGGCCTCGGTTACGACTCGATGGGGGTACTGATTGCCGCCCTTTCCCAGCTTGAGGCGATCAACGTGCCGAGCGATTTCCTCAAGGGCATGCGGGCCATTCGGGAACTTCCGGGAGTCACCGGCAATGTCCAGTTCCGCGAGACCGGCGACGTGCAGAAGTTCACCCGCATCTACGAGATCGTCGACGGCAAGGCGGTCGACTTCGAGAAGTACTGGGAAGCGATTCGCCAGGCACGGCTGCAGGAACTGGAGAGACTCCAGCAGCAGATCGAGCGGATGAACCGGAACCAGTAGCGGTTCGACGGTCCGGCGCCGGTCGCTATACTGGCCCACCGAACCTACCGAACGGTCGGCAGAGAGCCCATCCCGTCAACCAGGAGAACCGTTCCCATGTCCGGAATCGTCCGCTACGGCAGCTACGTACCCTTCAACCGCATCCAGCGGTCGGCAATGGGCTTCGGCCGCGGCGAGCGCGCTGCCGCCAGCTACGACGAAGACTCCGCCTCGATGGCGGTCGAAGCCTCGCGCGAGGCGCTGCGCGAACTGCCGGAAGGCGCCGAAGTCGACACGGTGGCCTTCGCCTCGACCAGCGCTCCCTACTCGGAGAAGCTGAACGCGGCCACCCTGCAGGCGGCGACGAACCTCCCCAAGTCGGTCACGGCGCTCGACTTCGGCGGTTCGACCCGCTCCGGCCTCTCGGCCCTGCTGGCCGGCCTCGACATGGCGTCGGCGGGGCGCACGGTCCTGGTCGCCGCCAGCGACGTGGTCGTCGGCGCGCCGAGCGGCCCGCGCGAGTCGGGCGGCGGCGACGCGGCGGCGGCCTTCGTCCTCGGCGGCAACGGCACGGAACCGGTCGCCCGGCTGATCGGCCGCGCTTCCTGCACGGAGGAGGTGCTCGACGTCTGGAAGAGCCCGGGGATGCCCTTCGCCAAGCAGTGGGAGGAGCGTTTCGGCGCCGACGTCTACACGCCGCTGCTGGTCGAGACGTTCGGCCGAGCCCTGGCGGACGCCGGCGTTTCCGCCTCCGACCTCTCGAAGGTCGTCCTCGACGGCACGAACGCCCGCGTCTTCCGCGGTTTCGCGCGGCCCGCGGGGGTCGCTCCCGAGCAGGTCCTGGACGGCCTGGCCGGAACGGTGGGGCGCGCCGGCGCCGCCCACGCCGGCCTGGTGCTGGCGAGCGCGCTGGACGGCGCGTCGGCGGGCGACCGGATCGCGGTCGCCGTCGTCGCCGACGGCGTCGACGTCGCCGTGTTCGAGGTCGCCGACGCGATCGACGGCGGCCGCCCGAAGCACTCCGTGGCCTCCTGGGTCGAGTCCAAGCGGGACGACCTGGCCTACACGACCTACCTCAAGTGGCGCGAGGTGCTGCCGTTCGAGCCGCCGCGCCGCCCGGACCCGGACCGGCCGGCCGCTCCGCCCATGCAGCGCGCCGAGCGCTGGAAGTTCGGCTTCCTGGGCTCGCGCTGCAACCGCTGCGGCAACACGAACCTGCCGCCGCAGCGCGTCTGCGTCGTCTGCCAGGCGGTCGACGACTCGACGGTCGAGCCCTACGCCGACGGCGAGTGCCGGATCAGCACCTACACCCTGGACCGGCTCGCCTACTCGCTGCAGCCGCCGGTGATCGGCGCCGTGGTCGACTTCGACAAGGGCGGCAGGATGCTCTGCCAGCTCACCGACGTCGATCCGGACAAGGTGGGGATCGGCGACGAGTTGGAAATGACGTTCCGCCGCCTGTACACTGCGGGCGGCGTCCACAACTACTTCTGGAAGGCGCGTCCGAAGCGCTGAGTCGATCGAGGAGATCGGCGTCGTCAGGGAAACGACGAAGGAGAACCTATGGCCAGCAAGGGAATCTGTGATCGCGTAGCCATCGTCGGCATGGGCTGCACCAAGTTCGGAGAACACTGGAACCGCAGCGCCAGCGACCTGCTGGTCGATGCCGTCCAGGAGGCCTACGGCTCCGCCGGGATCGAGCCGGACAACGTCGACGCCTACTGGCTCGGCACCACCGGCAGCGGCATCTCCGGCCTGACCCTCTCCGAGCCGCTGAAGATCCAGTACAAGCCGGTCACCCGGCTTGAGAACATGTGCGCCACCGGCAGCGAGGCGATCCGCAACGCCGCCTACGCGGTGGCGTCCGGCGCCTACGACCTCGTCATGGCGGTCGGCGTCGAGAAGCTGAAGGACTCCGGGTTCTCCGGCCTCACCGGCAGCGCCCCTCCGGGCGACGGCACCGAGTCCGGCATGACCGCGCCGGCGAACTTCTCCCTGTTGGCGCCCGCCTACGCCGAGAAGTACGGCGTCGATCTGGAGACGATGCGCGACGTCCTCACCAAGATCGCCTACAAGAACCACTACAACGGCGCCCGCAACGAGAAGGCGCAGTTCCAGCGCGAGGTGCCGGTCGAGAAGATCAACGCGTCGCCGAAGGTGGCGGGGATGCTCGGCATCATGGACTGCTCCGGCGTCTCCGACGGCGCCGCCGCGGCGGTCATCTGCCGCGCCGAGGACGCCCACAAGTACAACGACGACCCGATCTTCATCAAGGCGCTGTCGTTCGTGGCCGGTCCGTCCGAGGGCGCCAAGCGCCAGGACTACGACTTCACGACCTTCCCCGAGGTCGTGGAGAGCGCTCGCGACGCCTACGAGCAGGCGGGCATCGAGGAACCGCGCGAGCAGATCAGCATGGCGGAGGTCCACGACTGCTTCACGCCGACCGAGCTCGTGCTGATGGAGGACCTCGGGTTCTCGCCGCGCGGCCAGGCGTGGAAGGACACGATGGACGGCCGCTTCGACCTCGACGGCGACCAGCCGGTCAACCCCGACGGCGGCCTGAAGAGCTTCGGCCATCCGATCGGCGCCTCCGGCCTGCGGATGATGTACGAGATGTGGCTCCAGCTCCGCGGCGAGGCCGGCGAGCGCCAGATCGCCGATCCCAAGCTCGGCCTGACCCACAACCTCGGCGGCGCCCCGGGCCGCTGCGTCAGCTTCGTGTCGGTCGTCGGCCTGTAGGCCCCGGCTGAAGCGCTGATGCACTGCGACCCCGCTGGGAGACCCGGCGGGGTCGTTTCGTCAGTGCGCTGCCCGCGTCAGCGCCTCGTCCATCGCCGCCAGCGGGCGCCCGGACTGTGACGCTCGTGGCGCTGGGACGCGCCACGAGGGTGCCGGCCGGCATCGGGCGATGCCGCGCCGTCGGCGGGTGGCCTCGAGGAGGTGCGGCGTAAGGCGCGCCGCCAACCGTCCTCAGCCGCTCCGCGAAGGCCTTGGTTCTACCTGACGAGCGCTCCGCTCCGGTGCTGACGTAGGATCGCGTCGTGAGCCGTCCCGAGATCCAGTTCCCTCGGTCCCGTTGCCCTGTCGACCCCGTTGGCGACTCAGGGCATTCCCGCGACCCTGGAGCGCCGAGCGCCGCACCGCACCGATCCCCGGTCAAGCCCCTGCGCGTCTTCCTCAGCTACGCCAGCGCGCACAAGCCCCTCGTCGACCGCTTCCGCGAAGAGGCGGCGGCCAGCCCTTCCTACCCTTGGTTTCGCGGCAGCTCTCTCGACGAGCCCATAGTCGACTGGCAGCGGCACGCAGAGCGCCTCATCCGTCGTTCGGCAGCCACCATTTGCCTGGTCGGCGACACCACTTGGCGCAGCGAACCGGTCAATTGGGAGATCCGCCGCGCCGCGAGTTTCGGGAAGCCGATCCTGGCGATCTCCCTGTACTCCAGTGGGGTCCGTCTGCCCGCCGCGCTGCTGGATCTCGGCATTCACTCCGTCGCCTTCAATCCGAACTCCTTCTTGCGGAACCTGAGTCATGACAGTTATCGATCCACTTGACGAGGACCTCTTCGCGGGGCGCGAGCCTGAGGAGGGGCAGGCGCAAGCGCTCCTGGAACAGTACAAGCTGTTCGTCAACACGTCCGAGGCCCTCGTGCAGCGGCGGCAGGGCGTGAACACCTTCTTCCTTTCCGTAAACTCCCTGCTCCTTGCCGCGGCCGGGCTGATCGTGCGCGACGGTTCGTTGGGCGGCGTGGAGTCCCTGATCCTGATCTCACTGAGCGTCAGCGGTGGCGTCCTGTGTCTGGTCTGGCGTAGCTTGATCTCGTCGTTCAGGCAGTTGAGCGCGGGCAAGTTCAGGATCATCCATGCTCTCGAACAGCGACTTCCCGCCCGGATTTTCAGTGCCGAATGGGTCGCGCTCGGAAAAGGGAAGGACCCGAAGATCTACAAGCCCTTCACGGGCACGGAGTCGACGACTCCTATCGCCTTCTTGGTGCTTCACTTGGCTCTGCTGGTGGCCGGTGCGTCGAGGGCGCTCACCCCTCTGGCCTCCTGAGGAGGTTCGACCAAGGTCATGAGCACGCGACGGATCCACCTCTTCATCAGCCACTCGTGGGCGTACTCGGGGCACTACGACACGCTCTGTTCGTGGGTTTTCGAGAGGAGTTGGTCGGTAGGGCAAGCGTCGCTCGAGTTCTTCGACTTCTCCGTGCCCAAGTACGATCCGATCCACGACGCGGGATCCGACCGGGCGCTCCAGGCAGCGATTCTCAGGAAGATCGATCGGAGTCACGTCGTTGTCTGCCCGACGGGCATGTATGCGAACCACAGCAAGTGGATCCGGAAGGAGCTGGCGGGAGCGAGGGCGAAGAGCAAACCGGTCCTGGGTGTCGATCCTTGGGGCCAGCAACGGCGTTCGTCGGTCGTAGGCGGTGCCGCGCGAGAGACGGTCGGCTGGAACGGAAAAAGCGTTGTGCAGGGCATCTGGAGGTGTTACCTGGACAGAGGCTACTGACGTCGATCAGTACAACCCGCCAACTCTCCCGTTCCCGTGGTCTCGCCAACTACAGCTGCCCCGGCGGCCCGATTCAGAGAGCGATGTCGGCCACGTTGGCCACGCCGTCAACGGACGCACGTGCGACTCGGTACTGAGGCCGACTTGCCTGCGACTCGATCTTCCCCGGGACCTGCGACCTCATGTCCTTGCCGTCGATGACCTTCTCGACGACTGCTCGGGCGTTTCTGACGGCTCCGCCGCGGCGGCCATCTACCGCACCGAGGACGCCCACAAGTACAACGACGACCCGATCTTCATCAAGGCGCTGTCGTTCGTAGCGGGTCCCTCCGAGGGCCCCAAGCGTCAGGACGGCCGCTTCGACCTCGACGGCGACCAGCCGGTCGACCCGGACGGCGAGCTGAAGAGCTTCGGCCATCCGATTGGAACCTCCGGCCTGCGGATGATGTACGAGATGTGGCTCCAGCTCCGCGGCGAGGCCGGCGAGCGCCAGATCGCCGATCCCAAGCTCGGCCTGACCGACAATCTCGGCGGCGCCCCGGGCCGCTGCGTCAGCTTCGTCTCGGTCGTCGGCCTGTAGGCCCTGACTGAAGCGCTAGTGCACTGCGACCCCGCTGGCTTCCCGGCGGCGTGGTTTCGCTTCCAATGTCGGTGCGCCGGCCTTCTGGCCGGTACCGGGCGGTGTTGCGCCGGTGTACTTGTAGCCTCAGCGGCGAGAGTGGCTGCGGTCCAGCCCATAAGTCGAACGACGATTCGACTGGCGCGGGGCGTGTCCCCGCCATCGGGGAAGCTACAGTGAACCAGATCGTCGCCTCGCGCCTGCCGGACGGGGCGAACGAGCCGCGTAGGGTCCAGCGACGGTCGAAGATCGCGAGGCCATTACCCATGTCACGTCCCTACATCCTGTTCTGTCCCTATCTTCCCATCATGGAGGCGGTGACTTTCGCTGGTTGGGAACTCGCGCCGCTGGACTTCTTCCAGGACCGCTGGGCTGACCCTCGGTTCAAGGACACGGCCATCGCGTTTATGGACAGGTTCCTCGACTTGGACCACAAGCCGATCCAAAGCCCGACCCTCCTGTGCAGGGAAGGGCGGCAACTGGACGGCGAGAAGCCTCCACTGGAGGTGGTCAGGGCACTCCAGCTCGCGTTGGTCTTCGCGTTCGTCGACGGCAACCCCAGGTGCCAGCCCGGGAACAAGGACCGGGGTTCGGCCATGATGACGGCCGAGAATGCTGACTTGCACGTATGGCCTATCAATCTGGAGAACAAGAGCGTCGTCAAGCGTACGGGCTACTTGGTCGAGACGCACACTGCCCAGTACGGTGCCGGCGGTGGCCGCCTGACCCTGAGTCCGCCGCTCGACCTCCACCTGCCCTCGATGGCGCAGGGCCCGGACCCCTTGGTCTTGGTGGGCCTCTACGAGACGATCCTGCGCTCGCTGCAGTTCCCTGGCGCGAACCGTGATGGCGAAGCGATTCGAGTCGCTGTTGATTGGTTCGCGAGAGCTTGGCAGAACACCGCCCTGGTCGGATACCCGGAGCGGCTCGTGTACCTGAAGATCGCTTTCGAGGCGCTGACCGGTACCAGCAATAGCTGGAAGAGTGGCCGCAGGCTGCGAGAGATGTTCGAAGCGGTGCCAGACACAAGGCGTGAGGATTCGGAACGCCTCGTTTGGTCTCCGGAGGAGAAGCCCGTTCACGAGCGATGCTGGAAGAACAGGCGTGGCCACGCTCGGTCCACACGCATGACGGATCTGGAACACTGGTTCATGGAGTTCAGTGATGCGCGGAACCGTATCGTTCACGAAGGCGCGACGCCAGAGCTCACCTACACCGGTCCGAGCCCCAGCTATGCCGGTCCGTTCTTCTGGACCGCCGAGTTCCTGCTCCGCAGTGCCATCAAGGTGAAATTGTCGGAGATCGGGTATGACAACGTTTGGCGCGGCCAGCTTTGGAGGCTTATCAGGGAGATCGTGGAGGAGCCGACGGTCGAGACCGTAGAACCTCAGCCTCGATCTGAGGACGACGCGAGCTAGGCGAGCCTCAGACAATCTCGGCAGTCAGTTGCTGCCAAGCAGCCGAGACGGGCCGAGAACCGGCGAATCACGGTGCAGGCACTTGCGCCGGGCCGGTCGTTGAGGTGCCCGGGGACGAGACGCTTCCCGCGGTCCGCGTCCCCGTTTCAGTCGACGTGGTCCGCGGCTATTGCCCGATACTCTCCAGGAGCTGCGACCTCATGTCATTGCCGTCCATGACCTTCTGGACGACGAGGAACAGACACTTTCCGGCGCTCTCCCGCTCCCACAGATCACCGATTGCGCGTTTCTCGGCCGTGTCGGCACCTTCGGCGAGGTGGGCGCCCTTGTACTCGACGACGAGCAGACGGTCGTCCTTCAACCGGGCAACGAAGTCGGGGTAGAAGCGGCCGCCTGCCGTGGGCAGCCAGAACGAGTCGGGGTGGTTCGCGACGTTGCGGACCCAGTACGTCACTGTCGGCAGACTGTCGATCGCCTGCGCGCACTGGAACTCTTCGCCGTCGGAGGAGCCGTCGAAGGCGGGTACCTGGTCGGGCCCGAGGAAGTGGCGGTTCGGCTTCCAGGGGCCGCGATAACGACGCTGCCCGTGGTACATCCCGTCCCGGAACGCGAAGGCGTCGTCGAAGGAAACGCCAACTTTGGCCGTGGGCGCGAACAGGAACTGCTGGTAGGCGGACTCCCTCTCCCTTCGGCGAATGGCCGCGATCTTTCCGCGCACCTTGCGCGTCAGGATGAACTTGCACCGCATCAGCGCCGCGATGTGAAGCCCGCGGGCGACGAGCAGGTGGTTGACCAGCTCGCTCAGCCAGCGCAGGAGCTCTCCCTGTCCGATGTCGGGCTGACGGACCTGCCGGTCGAGCCAGCGCACTAGCGCCTGCGGCGTCCAGCCTTCGACGTCGACGTCGAGGGTCAGTTGCTCCTCTTCGGAGGCGAAGCGGTAGGTCACGCGCTGGCCGTCCAGGTCGATCTCGAAGCCGCGCGCGGTCTCGCGGACGGTGAACTCCTCCTTCGCGAGCTTTGGCGAATGATCCAGTAGGGACCAGTCGCGGCACTCCATGAACAGCTCCGTGTCGGCGAAGACGATCTCGCCCTGCACGGCCGCGGTGAGGCGCGGCGCGGAGAGTCGTCGTCCGCGTTGCGCCGGCGAGAGCCGGCGGTATCGTTCCGCCCTGTACTCGTCGACAGAACGGACAAACTCGGCTCGTTCGTCTTCGGGCAGAGCGTCGCGGACGGCGTCCACCACATCCGGGTCGAGTTCGACTTCGGAGGCGATCTCGATCTTCCCGGTCTCCGACGTCCTCAGCGTGAACCCTCTGGCGCCCTTGAGAACCGCCAGAAGGTCGTCGGAGACGGTCGCGATGTGACTGAGCGTCGGGGGCGTCTGGTCGTGAGGCGCGGAGAGCGTCTCGTTGGGAAGCAGGTCCCGCTGAGCGGCCTCGACGTGTTCTTCAGCCTCCTCCTCCTCGAAGCCCATCGAGACCAGCTTGTCGACCAGCGCCCGCGCGGCGTGGCCGAAAGACGGCTCGGAAAGGAAAGCGTAGGCGCGGTTCAGAGCGTCGTCTTTGCGGCGCTCCGCGAAGGGCATTCGCAGGACGCGACCGAGGAGCTGCTCGACGTCCCGGCCGTCCTGGATCCGGGAGACGGAACAGAAGACGTAGGCGAAGGAGCAGTCCCAGCCTTCCTTCAGCGCTTCGACGGTGATCACGTGCTCGATGGGGCACTCCGGGTCGAACAGGTCGAGCCCGTCGAGTTCCCTCTGTTTGCCGGTGGCTACGGCGATCTTCTCCTCCGCGATCTGCTCGACCTCGACGAGGTGCTCCTTGAGCGCTGCCGCGGTCACTTCGCGGTTCCTCGGCTGCGCCTGGAAGAGGACGATGGGCCGCATTGGCCGCGGGTCGTCGGCTGCCGTCCGGGACAGCGAGGACCGCGTCGCGACAGCGCCGTTCACCGCGTTCTGCCACGTGTCGTGCTCCGAGAGCATGACGGGCAGCTTGATCATGTCCTCGGCCTTCAGTTCGCTCGCGGTCACGCTATGCAGGATGTTCGACTTCGTTCGCGGCGTCGCCGTGAACTCGACGATGGCGCAGGGGTTCACGCGCGCCTGCATCTCCCGCGTGAGGCCAGTCACGGCATTGTGCGCTTCGTCGACGATCATCAGCGGCCGATGGAGATGGAGCAGGTTGGCGAACGAGAACTTCGGCTTCCCGTTGTCGAGCGTCTCCAGTCCCTCCGGTGCGCCGACGAGGCTGCCGAAATGGGGTTCGAGGTTCTCGTTGTGCGCGTAGACCTTGCGCCCCTCGGTGTTCGTCACCCGCAGCGCCTGGATCGTGCCGACGACGATGCAGCAGTGATCGCGGAGGTTGTGGGGGCGGACGTGGGCGAAGTCCGCGATGTCGAACACGCGCACCCTGCCGTCGAACGCTTCGTCGAGCGCCTTCCGGTAGGGATGCCGCGTGTCCTTGAGCGCCTCCGCGGTCTGTGTGCGGATCGTCTTCGTGGGAACGAGCCACAGAACGAGCGGCCAGTCCTTCTCGATCCACGCGTCGCGAGCGAGCGGGACGGCGTGAGCCGCAAGGATCGTCTTGCCGCCGCCGGTCGGCAGGCGAAGGCACACGTAGGGGACGCCGGGAAGCCCGGCCAGGGCCTTGTAGTTCTCCGCGTAGCCGCGCAGCCGGCCCGCTTGCTCCGGAGCGCCCGTGATTCTCTCGTACGCCGCCTTCGGCCCGGCGACGCGGGCTTCTTCGAGGAACGTGCGGAGAATCGCGAGCGTGTCGGCCTGATAGCGCTTCAGTTCCACGCAGCGGCCTCAGGCCCGCGCCTTGACGTCGTACGGCGTCTGTCTGAACGCCACGCGCTCGCGCTCCAGGGTTGCCGGCATCAATCGCGAGCGCTCGCCGTAGACCGTGAGCGATCCGTCGAACCCCTGGGCCGTCTCCGCGACTCGCTCGCGGATGAGGCGGAGCGTCGCGTGCGTGAGCACGTTGCCGCCGCCGGGCCGGCGGTCGCCCAGCACGCCGTTGAAGAGCAGTGCGACGGCCTCGCCGTCGTGGACGCCGAGCAGGGGCGACGCCGCATCCCGCTTCCAGGCGATTCCGGTCTCCGAGAACCAGACGTGAGCCGCCAGCACGTCGTACCGGACGTCCGGGCGAAGGCGGCCGTCCGCGTCGAAGGCTGGCGGGCCGAGCCGATGGAAGCGGAAGCCGCCGCCGCCCCGCCACCCCACCGATTTCGAGATTCCGCCCTGTTCGCCTTCGATGACCTTCCGGAGTCGCGGTGCGCAGTGCGTGACCGCGTGGTCCCCCATCTCAATCCCGATCCAGCGCCGGCCCATCTTGTGCGCGACCGCCGCCGTGGTTCCGGAGCCGAGGAAGGAGTCGAGGACGAGGTCGCCGGGGTTCGTGCAGGACTCGAAGATGGTGTGAACCAGGCCTTCCGGTTTCGGAAACGAGAACTTGTCGCTCAGGCCGAACAGCGCCATGCTCTCGTAGGAGCCATGCTGCGTGTAGTGGCCAGAGATGATCGTCGTCGGCTTCCGGCCGCGTACGTTGCCCGACTCGTCCCTGAAGTACTGCTTGTACGACACCACACGCTTGCCCGATCTTCGGGCGGATACGACCAGTTCGTCATTCAGCAGGGCCTTCTTGACCCGCTCTTCTGACCACTGCCACTGCTTTTCGGGCCAGATCTCGTCGCCGTTCGGCAGGACGATCGGGAATCTGAGGTTGGGCCTCTCGTCCATGCTCGTCGTTGCCAGAGGCTGAAGCCTGTAAGGCCCTCTCGCATCGAACTTGTCGTCTTTGTACTTGTAGTACTTCTTCAAGGCCTTGGGGTCGGGCGGCAGCCAGAGTTCGGGAAGCCGGGACATGTCCGCCGCGTAGCAGAGGACGTTCTCGTGGAGGCCGAGGAACCACTTCGCCTTGGAGCCGCCTCCGTAGCTCTTCTGCCAGACGAAGTTGGTCAAGAAGTTGGAGCGTCCGAAGATCTCGTCCATCACTACCTTGAGGTAGTGCACCTCATGGTCGTCGATCGAAACCCAGATCGAGCCGTCCTCCGCGAGCAACTCCCGCAGCAGTTCCAGCCGGGGCCACATCATCGCCAGCCACTGCGAGTGCTCCAGGTTGTCGTCGTAGTGCTCGAACGCGGAGCGCGTGTTGTAGGGCGGATCGATGTAGATGCACTTGACCCGTCCAGCGTAGAACGGCAGCAGTGCCTTCAGGGCCTCGAGGTTGTCGCCCTGGATCAGCAGGTTCCCCGCTGCCGCGTCGCCGGCCGACAGGTCGGGCAGCTCTTCCAGCAGGCGGTACGGGACGCGCCGAGCGGCGCCCACGTCCTCGTTCCGGGTCAGCCAGTGGAGGGTGGGCATTCGCCGTTCTGGACTTCCTCGCTATGCGGAAGCAGGCAGTGGAGCCTCAGCTTGCCGCTCTCGTAAGCGCCTCGTCCATCGCCGCCAGCGCGAACTCGACGTCGGCCTCCGTCAGCACGAGCGGCGGCTTGACCCGCAGCACGTTGCCGTAGAGCCCGCCCTTGCCGACGATGGCGCCCAGGTCCTTCAACTCGTCGAGCACCCGGCCGGTCAGGGCGGTTCCCGGCGTCTTCGCGGCCCGGTCGGCGACCAGTTCGATGCCGATCATCAGCCCCTGGCCGCGGACGTTGCCGATGCCTTCGTGGCGTTCTGCGAGGTCGCGGAAGCCCTGCAGGAGCCGGTTGCCCTGGATCTGCGCGTTCCGCTGCAAGCCCTCCTCCTCGATCACCTCCAGCACGGCCAGGCCGGCCGCCGAAACGAGCGGATTGCCGCCGAACGTGTTGATGTGGAGTCTCTGCGCCAGCGCCGCGGCGATCTCGGAGGTGGTCGCGACGGCCGCCAGCGGCAGGCCGTTGCCGATGCCCTTGGCCATCGTGACGATCTCGGGGACGACGCCGGAGCGCTCGAAGCCCCAGAAGTTGTCGCCGGTGCGGCCGAAGCCGGTCTGGACCTCGTCGGCGATGCAGACGCCGCCGTGGGCCCGGACGATCTCGTAGACCTCGGGGAGGTAGTTGGGCGCGCCCATCGTCACGCCGCCGGCGCCCTGGATGGGCTCCGAGATGAAGGCGGCGACTTGGCCGGGCGTGGAGTACCGGATGAGTTCGGCCACGTCCTCCGCGGAGCGGCTGGCGATCTCTTCGGGCGTTCCGGCGAACGGATTGCGGTACGGATCCGGGTTGAGCGCGTGGTGCACCGGCCCGCCGCGCTGCACGCCGGACTTCCAGGTGTGGATGCCGGTCAGCGCCCCGGTCGGCGCGCTGCCGCCGTGGTAGGCGTTGCGGATGCCGACGACGTCGGCGTTGCCCGTGTGGAGCCGGGCCATCTGGATGGCCAGGTCGTTCGCCTCGCTGCCGCTGTTCACGAAGTAGATCCGGTCGATGCTCGGCGGCAGCTTGGCCAGCAGCGCCTCGGCGAAGCGCGGCATGTTCGGGTGCAGGAAGGCGGTCGAGCCGTGGGCCAGGAGCGCCATCTGCTGCTGGACGGCGGCGACGATCTTCGGGTGGGAGTGGCCGCAGGCGACGGTGCAGATGCCGGCGAACAGATCGAGGTAGCGGCGCCCCGTCTCGTCCCAGACGTATTGCCCGCGGCCTTCGACCAGCATCACGGGCTCGCTGTAGAGGGTGAACAGGGCCGGGTTCACGTGCTGCCGGCGCAGTTCCAGGATCTTCTCGCGGCCCGGTCCCAGGTAGGGCGCCGGCCGGTGGCTGCACGGCGGCAGCTCCAGGGCGCGGGATCGGGAAGGGGTCGCGACGTCGAGTGCCACGGTCATGTCGGTGTTCCTCGTGGCCCGCTTGCGGGGCCGTTCAGGTCGTTTCGCTGTCGGGGCCGCGTGGGGGCGCGGCGGCGTGGAAGGGAACACTAGCAGTCGGGAGAGACTCCTGGGGCACGACTCCGCTGCGCCTCGTTTCCCGAAATGCGGGTCGGAAGACCCGCACACCCAGCCCCGCGCACCCGGTGTTCAACTCAGGAGATCGACGATCGTCAGCGCCATCGCCTGGGTCGACCGGGTGATGTCGGCGAGCAGGCAGCGTTCGTCGGGCTGGTGGGCCTGCTCCAGCTCGCCCGGTCCGTAGGCGACGCACTGTCCGATGCCGCCGATGCGCTGGAAGTGCTTGTGATCGTAGGTGCCGGGGCTCGCCACGAGATCGGCGGCGTTCCCGGTCGCCGTTTCGATGGCGCGGGAGAGCGATTCGACCAGGCGGCAATCGCCCGCGGTCCGGGTCGGCAGCACGCTCAGCAACTCCTCGACCTCGAACCGGATGCCGGGCCGGCGGGCCTCCACCGCGTCGAGGACTTCCCTGACCTCGGCCCGAACCGCGTCCGGTCCCTCCTCGAGCAGGTAGCGCCGGTCGACGACGAGCTCGCACTGGTCGGCGACGCAGGGCGACGGCAGTCCCTGGCCGTGGCCGTCCAGCGCGGCCGAGGAGTCGAGCCCCTCGATGACCTGGCCGCCGGCGATCGAGTTGACGTTGACCGTGGGCCGGCGCGCTCCTTCCGGCACGACGGGCAGCTCGGTGACCAGGTCGCCGATCGCCTCCCGGAGACCGAGCGCCGCCTCGGCCGCCGCGTCGATGGCCGAGACGCCGAGGAAGGGCATCGAGCCGTGCGCGATGCGGCCGCGGGCCACGATCCGGAACCAGAGCACTCCGCGATGCCCGATGCAGATCCGGTTGGGGCCGAAGGGCTCGGGAATGATCACGTAGTCCGTCGTGCGGCCGGTGACCCGGCCGGTCGCCGCGAGATGGGCGACGCCGGCGAGCCCGCCGCTCTCCTCGTCCACCGTGCCGCTGATCTCGACCGTTCCGCGCAGCCCGATGCCGGCGCGCCGCACCGCCTCGGCGGCGAACACGGCCGCGGCCAGGCCGGCCTTCATGTCGGCCGCGCCGCGTCCGTGAAGCCAGCCGTCCCGGATCTCGCCGCCGAAGGGGTCGACGGTCCAGCCCTCGCCGGGCGGCACGACGTCGAGGTGGCCGTTCAGGTGCAGCGACGGCCGCGCCTCGCGACCGCGTCGCCGGCCCAGCACGTTGACCTTCGGCCGCTTCGGATCGTCTCCGGGACCCTGGACGTACTCGGTCTCGAAGCCGCCCGCCTCGAGCCGGACGCCCAGCAACTCCGCGCATTCCCGGTAGGCGTCGCCGGGAGGGTTGACGCTCGGAATGCGGATCAGCTCCGCCGCGAAGTTCGCCGCCTCCTCGCCGCAGACGGCGGCTTCGGAGAGGACGCGGTCGAGCACGTCGTCGGGGGGCCGGGCGGGGGCGTTGACGGTGGGAGTCATGGGGCCTTGAGGGTCGCCGTCGGCTGCTCGTTTTGCGGGCGGAGCGACTCCTGCCACAATAGCGGGCGTCGGCGTTCAGGGAGATTGACGGGACAGGCCCGCTGGTGACAGGAGAAGTTTCGTATGGCGAGAATCCTAGGAGATTGCGCCGTGGCGCGCGGCCGCGACAGCGCGCCGCGTACGGTGGCGCTGGCCGCGTTGCTGATCGTCGCGGGGAGCCCCGGCGTGGCTGAAGACGCGGCGGCCGACCCTGGCCTGACGGCGGTCGAGGGGTTGAAGGTCGGCCAGTTCACCTACGAGGAGCGCCCGACGGGCTGCACCGTCGTGCTGGCGATGGACGGCGCGGTCGGCGCGGTCGACGTCCGGGGCGGCGCGCCGGCGACGCGGGAAACCGCGCTGCTGAGTCCGCACAACATGATCCAGGAACTCCACGCGGTGGTCCTGACCGGCGGCAGCGCCTACGGTCTCGACGCCTCCGGGGGCGTGATGCGCTACCTTGAGGAGCAGGACACGGGCTACCGGGTCGGCGCCGGGGTGGTGCCGATCGTCGTCGCCGCGTCGCTGATGGACCTCGGCATGGGCGGCGCCAGCAAGCCGCGGCCGGACGCGGAATGCGGCTACCGTGCCGCCGCGGCCGCCGGTACCGGCCCGGTGGCCCAGGGCAACGTGGGCGCCGGCGCCGGCGCCACGGTGGGCAAGATGGGCGGCCGTGGATCGCGGATGAAGGGCGGCCTCGGCAGCGCCTCGATCAGGCTGGAACAGGGTTCCTCGGCCGGCCTCACGGTGGCGGCGCTGGTCGCGGTCAACGCGGTCGGCGACGTGATCGACCCGGCCACCGGCCAAGTCGTCGCGGGGGTGCGCGGCCCGAACGACGAACTGCTCGACGCCCGCAAGCTGCTGCGGAGCGGCCTCGGCCGCGACCGCCGCGCCGCCCGGCGGGAGGCGGAGAACCGGGAGAACACGACCATCGCCGTGGTTGCGACGAACGCGACCCTGAACCAGGCCGAGGCCACCCGCGTGGCGCAGATGGCGCACGACGGTCTGGCCCGCTCGATCGTTCCCTCGCATACGCCGGGCGACGGCGACACCGTGTTTGCGATCGCCACCGGCGTGCTTGAAGGGCCGGCGGACGTGAGCCGCATCGGCGCGCTCGCCGCCGAGGCGCTGGCCGACGCGGTGCTCAACAGCGTACGGCACGCGGAGTCGCTTCCCGGCGTCCTCGCCGTCCGCGACCTGCCGAAGCCGTGACTGCGCCCCGGGATCCGTTTCGTCTCGACGGCCGGACGGTTGCCGTCATCGGCGCCGGCTCAGGCATCGGCGAGGGCGCGGCCGAGGCCTGCGCCCGCCAGGGAGCGCACGTCGCCTGTTTCGACCTGAACCTCATCGCCGCCAGGGCGACGGCCGACCGGATCGTCGCCGCGGGCGGCAGCGCGGAGGCGGCCGAACTCGACGTGCTCGATTCGGAAGCGATGACGTCGGCGCTTGGCGCGCTGGACGATCTTCAGGGCGTCGTGGCGACTCCGGGCGTCAACGTCCGCAAGCGCCTGCTCGACTACCAGCCCGACGAGTTCGACCGGGTGGTGACGCTCAACCTCCGCGGAGCGATGTGCGTGCTCCAGGTCGCTGGAGGGCTGCTCAGCGACGCCGGCGGCGGCAGCATCGTGCTGCTGTCCTCCATCCGCTCCCAGGTCGTCGAGCCGGGGCAGGGCGTCTACGCCGCGACCAAGGCCGGCATCGTCCAGCTCGCGCGAACGGCCGCGGCCGAACTCGGCGGCGCCGGCATCCGCGTCAACGCGCTGGCGCCCGGCGTCGTCGACACGCCGCTGACGAAGCCGATTCAGCAGAACGAGGCGTGGAACCGGGCCTACGCCGGCAAGACCGCGCTGGGCCGGTGGGGAAGGCCGGACGAGATCGGCGCCGCGGCGGCGTTCCTCGTCTCCGACGCCTCGAGCTACATGACCGGCGCCGTGCTCTTCGTCGACGGCGGCTGGACCGCCATCGACGGCCGCTTCGATCCTCCGGCGGGCTGAGCGGGAGACCGGAGATGGGACCCGACGACTGGACTCCCGGGTCCGGGCGGACGCTGCGGGAGCTCCTGCGGAACGCTCGCATCTCGAACGAGCAGGCGGCGGAGCTGGCGGCGGTGGACCGCACGACGATCTACCGCTGGCTCAGCGGTCGCCAGAGTCCGCTGCGGCCGCAGAGCTGGAAGACGGGCGGCCTGGAGAGACTGGGCCGCCACCTCGGCTTCGAGACGCTGGAGGCGTTTGTGGAGGCCCTGAGCCTCGGCAGCGCGGACGCCGAAACCCCGCCGGGGCCGGCGAGCCCGGACGCCTCCGCGCTCGGCGAACCCGGGCGGCTCGCGCAGCAGTACGTGTTCCTTCGGGGCGCCGTCTCTTGGGAGAACCTCTCCTCGGCGCTCGGCGACAAGGCGACTTCCGGCGTCGATGCGTGCCTGCGCGAGGGCATCGTGGTGGGCCGCTACGTCGCCGGTCAGCGGTACTTCCTGGAGCCCGGCCTGGCGCTGGCGGCGGCCATCGCGTACCGGCCCGTCAAGCTGCCTCTGCTCGCGGCCGAACTTGGCCTGGACGTCGCCGGGATCGATAAACTCCTGCGCCAGCGGTCCGAGGACCTGGAGCAAGGGTCGGACGGTGCCGTGCGCCTCGCCGCCCACGACTACCGCGTCGTGATCTTCGACTGGAGCGAGACGCTCGTGGACGAAGCGAACTACGACTACGAGATCTGCGAGTCCCTGGCCTCGATCTGCGGCCACGACGCGTTTCGGACTCTCCTGAATCGGCTCGAAGCGGACCACGACCCCAGATGGTGGGACTACTTCTTCCTGGCCGCCCAGTTCGGGATCTCGGGATCGCAGGTCGTCGACGCCCACACGCGGCACCGGAGCATGATGGCCTGGATTCCGGGAGCGGAGGCGGTTGTCGCCCATGCCCGCGAGAAATCGGAAGCCGTGCTGGCAACCAACTGGCACGCGGACAACGTCCGGCTTCGGATGGAGTTGCTCGGTCTGGCGCCGGAGACCTTCTCGCGCATCGTGACGAGCGACGAGTTCGACAGCGTTCGGTCCAAGCGGGACATGTACGCCAGGATTCTCGCGGAGTTCGATGTTGCCGCGGAGGACGTACTCGTCATCAGCAACACGTACGACCAGAATGTCCTGCCGGCCCTGACGCTCGGCTGCCAGGCCGTCTGGTTCGCCCGGCCGCGCTCCCGCTTCCTGTGGCTCAGGAGGGCGCCGCGAACGGGCGCCGGTTTCTTCTACCTGCTGAGGAACTCGGCGAAGTTCCGACTTCCGGGCTTCGTCGCGTTCGACCATCGCGAGACGCTTTCGTGGCTCCAGGGCACGCCACGGGCTCGCCACGGGAGCGCCACGCCCGGAATCTGACGCGCAGTGGACTCGCCACCATCCCCCTGCCTAACGTTGAGCGGTGCTCCCGGCAAGGACGAGATCGAAACGAAAGGCGGCGGTCGGTGGCCTCGGCGTCGGAGGCGCGGGCAGAGCCAGAAGCAGACGGGCGCCGCGGCGAGCGAACGCAAGGCGGTTCTGCCTGGACCATCTGGTCGCTGCCGTCCGGCAGACAGGACACCGTCGCCGAGATGTACGCCGGCTACATGCCCATGGTCACCGTCTCGATCCGGGAGAGCTCTGTTTCCGACAACGACTCGTAGTACGGGGACGGAGCGTTCTTGCTCCGACCGTACGAGTCTGTGTCGCGCATGGCGCCAGACCACGCCATCTTCACCATCAATCCGGAAAAGCCGCCTATAGGTCCTGCAGAGGGCGCCATTTGGAACGGTCGCCAGTATGAGAGAGCCATGGGTCGATGAGATTCATCGTGCTGCCGAACGGGGCGATGCCGACGAGCAGAGCAAGCTCGGTACGCTCTACAACGTCGGCACGGGTGTGCAGCAGGACGCCACGGAGGCGGTTCGCTGGTACCGCTTGGCCGCACAGCAGGGCCACGCCGAAGGGCAGATGCACCTCGGTATGTGCTACTTGCACGGGCATGGCGTGCGTCAGGACCCCACCGAGGGGATTCGCTGGCTTCGCCTTGCCGCCGAGCAGGGCGACGCCCGCGCGCAGACGTACCTTGGCGCTTGCTACATGGACGGCGACGGCGTCCGGCAAGAGGCCACCGAGGCGGTCCGCTGGTATCGCCTTGCCGCCGAGCAGGGCGACGCCGACGCGCAGGTAAGCCTCGGAATCTGCCACATGGGCGGCGACGGCGTCCGCCAGGACGTCTTCGAGGCGGTTCGCTGGTTTCGCCTTGCGGCGGAGCAGGGTAACGCCGACGGGCAGACAAACCTGGGAATCTGCCACATGCGCGGCGACGGCGTCCGTCAGGACGTCTTCGAGGCGATTCGCTGGTTTCGCCCTGCGGCAGAGCAGGGTAATGCCGCCGCGCAGACAAGCCTCGGAATCTGCTACGCGAACGGCGACGGCGTCCAGCAGGACGCCGCCGAGGCGGTTCGCTGGCTTCGCCTCGGCGCGGAGCAAGGCGACGTGGACGCGCAGGAGGCGTTGGCAACGCTTGAGCCTCAAGGCGAGCACGGGCGCGATTCGCATGGACCAGGAAAGGCAGCGGAGGAACTGATTGTCAGTCTGGTGCGGAGATGGCCCAAGGCGACGAAGCTGGTGCGAAAGTTGAGCAGTCTGTTGCGGAAGTGGCCCGGGCTGCCGAAGTGGAAGAAGCGGCTGATCGGATTGGCGGCTTTTGTTGTCCTGATGTTGTTTGTGAGGTTGATTTACGGCCCATGGGTCGCCGGAGTACTGGTCCTGGTCATCTTCTTGTTGGCCGTGTCGGTCTTCGCGATTTGGTTTGGTTGGATTTACTTCATTACGGGCTGGAACATTGTCGAATGCCGAGGCTGCGGTCGGTCGATGTTGCTGCACCACTTCAGAAAGCAGCGCGGCTGCCTGAGCTGCGGCACGTCCCTGGAGCCGGTGCCAACCGGAGAACGCGGGTCTTTCTTTGATCGCTTCTAGACTCCTTGAACAAGGGGCGTCTTAACAGTTGAGTCAAGTTTGGTTCGGGGTGTCCGTGTCGATTCGGCGTGACGGAGGTCGGCCTCAGGCTGCGAGTCGCTGTCCTCGCCAAGCTCTTTGGACCTCGCGGTCGTAGCTGGCGACGGTTCTTCGTAGCCGGGCGTTGGCTTCCGGGTCGAGGGTGGCGGACATGACGGGGCCGAGCACTCGGGCGTGGGTCCGGTGGTAGGCGAACGCTACGCGCAGTCCCCAGTCGGTGATCCGGTAGCGGTGGGTGCGCGGAACCCGTTCGACGATTCCCCGCAGTCGCAGTCGGCGCAGGTCGTAGGTCATGCGGGAGGGTCCGTAGCGGTCCGGCGTGAGTCCGCACAGACTGGCGACCGCGGGCCGCAGGTCGCGGTTGCGGAAGCCGTTGGGCAGGAGGCTGAAGCGCAGCAGGGCGGCGAAGAGACTCTGCACCCTGCGGTCTCCGAAGCGAAGCGCCGAAGCGCGCTGACCCGAGATGCACCGCGGACGGTGCAGATCGTCGAGCGTTTCGGCTCCGAGCAGACAGTCGTGGCTGAGAGTTTGGACGCCGAGCAGGCGTCGGTTGGCGGCGAAGCCGACCTTCTTGAGGTCATCGAGGTTTCTCAGCAAACGACCGACATCGAAGTCGTAGGTGTCGTTGATCACCGTCTCGGTGCGCAGGGCGCGCCCTTCCTTGTGGTACTGCTTGATGCGCGAGTGCTTGTAGTCGACGTGCAGCGACGGGGAGACCCCGTCGGTAATGACGCGGGTGCGATACCGCGAGGGGGTGCGTCGCGTGACGCGGCGCTTGAAGATCAACTGCACGTGCTCGGGCCGTCCCATGTCGAGGTGCTCGCGCAGCACCTCCTCGAAGAAGACCCGACCCTGCACCGGGCGGTCGAAGACCTGGGTCAGGGCGAATTCGGCCTGGAGGATCGAGACGGCGTAGCGGATGCCCCGCCGCCGGTCGCCGGCGGAGAACGGATGCGGCAGGCGAGCCAGCCACTTGCGCAGCAGCGCGTCGATCTTGTCCGCGTCGAGGCCGTCGGCGAGCCGCTGCATCGCCTCCGGGTCCGAGCAGCGCAGGATGCCGTTGTCCAGCGCCTCGTACTCGATCCCCCGCTTGCTCAACTGGCGCTTGAGGTACTCGTGTCCGTTGATGCACAGCTTGGCGTTGTAGGGGAAGTACGAGCAGAACTTCAGGAAGAACGGACCGAAGTCGTCGTCGAACACGTAGAAGTAGTACTGGTTGACCATCGCCGTCGAGTGCACCAGCCACGGATAGCCCGCGTCGGTCGCCGAGTCGTAACGACGCTCGGTACGCAGCACCCGAGCCTTCTCCTGCGCCTTGCCGACGTACAGCACCCCCTCGCCTCCATGCCACCGGCGAAGGTACTCGCGGGTGCGGTCGTCCTTGCGCTCGCCGCGCCGAAACGGGACGATGTCGATCCGATGCTGCCGCGCGTAGCCCTTGATCGCGGCCACGAACCGCCTCGTCATCGGCGCCATCAGCACCGACGACGGCACCTGCGCGCCCCGCACCTCCCGGAAGAACCAGGCCGCGCCCGCGCCACGCTGAAGCACCGGTACGTAGACGTTGAGGTACATCCGATCGACGCACTCCAGCGTCAACGACACATGCTCCTCAAGAACCTCGGCTGCCGTGCGTGCTACCTTCATCAGCGGACTCCGGTCGATGGGCTTCTCACCGGCCAGCTTAAGGCCACCTTCGCCGCAGAGCGACAATACGGCGGATTCACTCCGCAGCTGAAGCAGCGACCGGAGTCCGATCGACGCCAAGGCCGAGGCCGACCACCGCCGCGAACATGCTCGTCGGTCTGAGGCGAAGCCTCGTTAGAGGCTTGCCGTAAGGGGCAGCGCCTCGGCGCGGTCCCGGGTCTCCCACATCATCATCGGCAACTCCTTCAAGTGCCAGCAGCGGGCCGTCCTGGACGTGCCGTCGAGCGGCTCCTTGAAGCAAGGCCGTCGGTGCTCCGGCATCCGGTCAGGGTGGGGGTAGACTCTGCGCTGCCATGCTCGGCTACGACGACCTTTTCCGACTCGACGGCAGGACGGCCGTCGTCACCGGCGCGTCGTCCGGCCTCGGCGTCGTCTTCGCGCGGGCGCTGGCCGCGGCTGGGGCTTCCGTCGTCGTCTCGGCGCGGCGGCTCGACCGGCTGGAGCAGCTTGCCGCGGAGATCGAGGCCGGCGGCGGGCAGGCCCTCGCCGTCACCTGCGACGTTGCGAGCGAGCAGGACGTCGACGCGCTCGCGGCGAGGGCGGTCGACCGTTTCGGACGCGTCGACGTGCTGGTCGCGAACGCCGGCGTCTCCGACCCGCGCCCGGCCGAGCAGGAACCGCTCGACGTGTGGCGGCGGGTCGTGGCGGTCAACCTGACCGGCGTCTTCCTGTGCAACCGCCGGTTCGGCGCCCTGATGCTGGAGCGGGGATCGGGCTCGATCGTCAACATCGCGTCGGTGCTCGGTGTCGTCGGCGCCGGCCAGATTCCGCAGGCGTCCTACGCGGCGTCCAAGGGCGGCGTGGTCAACATGACGCGCGAGCTCGCGGCCCAGTGGGCCCGGCGGGGCGTGCGGGTGAACGCGATCGGCCCGGCCTGGTTCGAGTCCGAGATGACCGAGGAGATGTTCGCGTCGGACCAGGGCGTGCGCTGGATCCGCCGCAAGACGCCGATGGGCCGCCCCGGCCGCGGCGAGGAACTGGCCGGCCCCGTCGTGTTCCTGGCCTCCGACGCGTCGAGCTACGTCACCGGCCAGACGCTGCTCGTCGACGGCGGCTGGACCGCGATCTAGCGCTGGCGCCCGCTCGGTCGCAGCCGCGATGACTCTCGAGATCGCCTTCCTGCTGGTCGTCCTGGCGGCCATGGTCGGGCTGTTCCTGACCGAGAAGCTGCCGATCGACCTGACGGCGTTCCTCGGCCTGACGCTGCTCATCTTCACGGGCTACGTCGCGGTGCCCGACGCCTTCTCCGGCTTCGCGTCGTCGGCGGTGATCACGATGCTGTCGATCTTCATCGTCAGCGCGGGACTGATGCAGACCGGCGTGGCGGACCTGGTCGGCGGGGCGATCCACCGCTTCGTCGGCAGCCGCGAGGTTCCGCTGATCGTCGCCGTCATGCTGGTGGCGGGCGTCCTCTCGATGTTCATGAACAACATCGCGGCGACGGCGGTGCTGATGCCGGCGGTGGCGAGCCTCGCGCGGCGGGCGCACCTCGCGCCGGCGCGGCTGTTCATGCCGCTGGCGTTCGGGGCGATCCTCGGGGGGACGGCCACCCTGGTGGGGACGCCGCCGAACATCCTGGCGGGGGCGATGCTGCGGGACCGGGGACTCGAACCGTTCGGGCTCTTCGACTTCACGCCGTTCGGCGCGGTGCTGCTCCTGGGCGGCGTCGTCTTCATGCTGACTCTGGGACGCCGCCTGTTGCCGGGCCGGCGCGACGCTCCTCCCGGCCGCGGCGAATCGGAGCTGGCCGACCTCTACGGCCTGCACGAGGGGCTGTTCTCCATCCGCATTCCCTCCGGCTCCGACCTCGACGGCGCCACGCTGCGCGAAACGCGCCTCGGCACCACCCTCGGCGTGCAGCTTCTCGGGGTGGCGCGCGGCGAGGAGTGGCAGTTGGCGCCCGGCAACGACACGCGGCTCCTGGCCGGCGACGAACTGGTGGTGCAGGGGGACGCCGAGAAGGTGGAGCAGACGCTGCGCCTCCAGGGCGTCGATCTCGGCGCGGCGACGACGCTCGGCACGGCCACGACCGGCGAGATCGGCGCGCCGGACGCGGGCGTCACCGCGCTCCGGGCGCGGGTTCCCGCTGGGTCGCCCCTGGCCGGCAGCACGCTGGCCGCGACGGACTTCCGCGAGCGCTGGCGGGTGTTCGTGATCGCGGTGGAACGCGGCGGTGAAGTGCATGTCGACCGGCTGGGCGATCTGCCGCTCGAGCGGGGCGACGTGCTGTACGGCCTGTTCGGGGACGACGCGCCGGAGATCGACCCGGAGGTGCTCGCCGTCGAAGAGAGCGGTCCGGGCGCGCTCGACCGCTTGGAGGATCAGCCGCTGCTGGTGATCCGGGTGCCGGAGAACTCGTCCCTTCTCGCCAGCGGCGCCGGCGTCGAGTGGATGGGCCGGCTGATGGAGCTGACCGTCGTCGCGGTCGAACGGGAGGGCGAGGCGATCTGGGGGCCCGGCCCGCGGGTCGGCTTCGAGGCTGGCGACCGGCTGTTCGTCAAGGGCAGGGAGCGGCGGCTGCGGGCCCTGTTGCGGATGGGCGGCGTCGAGCTGACTTCGGGCGTCGCCGCGCCCGCGTTCGAGTCGGAGGAGGTGGGCATGGCCGAGGCGACGTTGGCGCCGCGGTCCGGCCTTGCCGGCAAGAGCCTGGCGGAGACCGAGTTCCGCGACCGCTACGGCGTGCAGGTGCTGGCGATCTGGCGCGAGGGCCGGGCGATCCGCAGCGGTCTGGCGCAACTCGCGCTGCGGGTCGGCGACGCGCTGCTGCTCCAGGGCCGCCGGGGCCGACTGGGCCTGCTCTCGCGCGAACGGGACCTGGTCGTGCTGTCGGACGTGGCGGACGAGCCGCGCCGCCTGAACAGGGCGCCGTACGCGGTCGGCTGTCTCGCCTTGATGGTTGTCCTGGTGGTGACCGGGCTGGCGCCGATCCAGGTCGCCGCGTTCGCCGCCGCGAGCCTCATCGTGCTCTGCGGCGCGCTGACGATGGAGGAGGCCTACCGCGCGATCGAATGGCGGGTCATCTTCCTGGTGGCGGCGATCCTGCCCGTGGGTTCCGCGATGGAGAGCAGCGGCACGGCGGCGCTCCTGGCCGGCAGCGTGATGGAACTCGCCGGCCCGGCCGGACCCTACGCCGTGCTGGCGGCTCTGGTCCTGCTCTCGAGCCTGCTCAGCCAGGGTCTCGACGGCGCGCCCGCGGTCGTCCTGCTGACGCCGGTCGTGCTCGAGGCGGCTTCGGGTCTCGGCCTCTCGCCCTACCCGCTGATGATGGGCGTGGCCCTGGCGGCGTCGGCGGCGTTCATGACGCCGTTCAGCCACAAGGCGAACCTGCTGGTCATGGGCGCCGGCGGCTACCGCAGCGTGGACTACCTGCGAGTCGGCACGCCGCTGACCGTGGTGCTGCTGGCCGTCATCGTGTGGATGGTGCCGCTCGTCTTTCCTTTCTGACCGAGGTTCGCGGTCTCTCCCGCGCGGCCTGCTCGCGGCCGCGCACCGGGAAAACGCGGATCCGGCTAGTATCCGGGGCCTGAGTTCATGAAGGCGTGCGAAGAAGTCGCCGCCAAGGAGGATTTGACGATGTCCGAACGGCAACCCTGGACCCGCTGCGTTCCGGTTCTTCTCGCGTCCGGCCTCGTGCTCGCGGCGTCGGCAGTCGCCCAGACCACGGGCGACATCCGCGGCCAGGTCCGCGACGCCAACGGCGACGGCCTGCCCGGCGTCACCGTGTCGGCCACGATCGAGGATCGCGGCGTGTCGCGGACCACGATCGCCGGCGTGGGCGGGAACTTCGTCATCTCGTCTCTTCAGGTGGACGACTACGTCGTGACCGCGTCGCTGGACGGCTTCCGGGACCACCGGGTCGAGGGCGTGCGGGTCGGCATCTCGACGACGGTCAACCTGGAGATCGTGCTGTCGCTGGAGGCCGTGGAGGAGGAGGTCACGGTGACCGCGTCGCCGATCCTCGACGTGACGAGTTCCAGCGTCGGCACCAGTTTCACGGCGGACTTCATCGACGATCTGCCGACCGACCGGAACTTCTGGGACCTGGTCGCGGTTTCGCCCGGGATCAGCCAGGCTTCGGAAGGCAGCACCTCGCTGAGCGCCTTCGGTTCGAGCGTGGCCTCGAACTCCTGGCGCATCGATGGCCTGGACACGACCTCCTCGGACACCGGCCGCGCCTTCTGGTGGACGAACCCGGCGATCATCGAGGAGGTGCAGGTGCTGGGGATCGGCGCTCCGGCGGAGTACGGCAGCATGTCGGGGGCCGCGATCAACATCGTGACGAAGTCCGGCACGAACGAGTTCGCCGGCACTCTCGACTGGTACCACATGAACGAGGGTCTGACGGAAGAGAACGCCGAGCTCGACGGCCTTCCGTTCCATCGCGAGGAGTTCGACGACCTCACGGGCACTCTCGGCGGTCCGCTGGCGCGCGACAGGGCCTGGTTCTTCGCTTCCATCCAGAACACCGAGGACGCGTACGCCGAGCCGGGAGTCGATCCGTCCTTCCCGACCGCCTATCCGACGGTGCGTTCCGACATCAAGTTCAACGCGGCGTTCAACGACAGCAACCTGATGGAGGCGAAGTACCACTACGAGGACTACGACTTCATCTTCGCGGCGCCCAACACGACGCCGGACGCCATCGCGACGGAGTTCGGCAACAACCCGGCTTGGGGCCTCCAGTTCCAGTCGGTCCTGACCCCGGACGACTACCTGGAGGTCATGTACACCGGCTACAGCAGCGACGACAACCTGCTCTCGGCCACGGGCAGCACCGCCGCGCCCTACACGGACTACTCGCCGGCCGGCGGCGGTCCCCCTCAGTCCAGCGGCAGCCCCGGCTACACCTACATCTGGCTGCTCGGCCGCGACCAGTTGGACGTCAAGCTCTCGCACCACGCCGACGATCTCCTGGGCGGCGACCACGACTTCAAGTTCGGCATCTCCTACGGCACGGGACACGGCGATACCCGGACCGGCGGCGGCCCGAACGGCGTCTACTTCTACCGCTACGAGTACTACCCGGGCTATCCCTACTACTACCGGGTCACGGCGCGGCCGTTCTACTACGGCGCCGAGACGGCGGCGGTCTCGGCCTTCGTCGACGATTCCTGGCAGGTGAACTCGAACCTGACGCTCAACGTCGGCGTGCGGTACGACAAGCACAACGGCGACATTCCGGACTATGCGTCGCTGAACCAGGACTGGAGCCCCACCTCCGAGATCATCCCCGGAGTCCAGGACGTCGTCGATTGGTCGCACGTGTCGCCGCGGATCGGTATGGCCTGGCAGCTCGGCGACAGCCAGGTGCTGCGCGCCTTCTACGGCAAGTTCTACGACGCGGACGTAACCGGCCACTGGTACGCGCCGCCGCCGAACCCGCCCGAGTACATCTACGAGTACGGGCCCTCGCTGGACGGCCCCTGGACGTACTCGTCCAGCTTCGAGTACCACGGCAACCTCTTCCACCCCGACCTGAAGGCGCCCGAAACCGACCAGTTCACCCTGGGCTGGGAGCGTCGCCTGGGGGACAACTTCACCCTCGGCGTCCAGGGCGTCTACAAGGAGGCGAAGAACCTGATCGGCTGGGAGATCCTGAACGACGGCGTCTACGAGGAGGTGCCGTGGACGAATCCGTTCACTGGCGAGACGGAGCAGTTGTACAGCATTCTGGAGCAGCCGACGACGCGCAAGGGCAACCGGCCGGGCGACGGCTCGAAGGCGCCGCCGGGCATCAGTTACCACCAGGAGTACGAGGGAGTCGTGCTCACCTTCAACAGGCGCTACAGCGACGGCTGGAGCATGCAGTCGTCCTATACCTGGTCCAACTCCACCGGCTTCATTCCGCGGCCGCTGCTGCAGTCCCAGGGCAATCCGTTCTACGCCTCGACCGACGGCCGCGATCCGAACAACTGGATCAACGCCGACCAGGCGCTGCAGAACGACCGCGAGCACGTCCTCCAGTTCCAGGGCAGTTTCGAGCTGCCGTGGAAGCTGATCGGCACGGCGACCTACAGCTACATGACGGGCAAGCCCTACAGCCGTCAATTGGTGATCGGCGGCCGGAGTTCGGCCGCGCCGCTCGCTCAGGGCGGCCAGCGGGTGATCGCCGTTCCGGCCAGCGACGACAACCGGCTGCCGGACCAGAACAACTTCGATCTGTCCGTCGGCCGGCGCTTCGATGTTGGCGGGGTTCAGCTCAAGCTCGACGTCCAGCTTCTCAACGTGTTCAACGAGGACACATGGGACTGGTGGGACACCCTGCAGGTACCGCCGGACGAAGAGTACGTGCCGGACGGCTACCTCTTCCCGCGTCGCGTCATGATCCGCTTCGGGCTTCAGTTCTAAGGACTGGCGCGCGGTGCCGGCGGCGCCGCACCCGGCAGACGTCTTTCGGCCGCCTTCGGCGGCAGCGGGTCAGAAGACCCGCGCACCCGGCGGACGGGTTCTGCCGGTCGCTACCGTCCGTGGTAGAGCGTCGCGTCCTCGGTGTGCAGGCCACGGGGATCGTCGCGGTTCGACTCGTACAGCCGGCCCTCGGCATCCACCAGGTCGTCCCGGAAGATCGCTTCGTCGACGGCGACGTCGCCGGGGCACGAGATCTCGATCAGGTTGCCGGCCGGGTCGCGAATGAACATCTGCATCGCGCCGTCGGGCAGCCGTCGCACCTTGCCCCAGGGCGAGGTGTCGATGGCGCCGAGTTCGCGCATCCGGAAGAAGATCGAGTCGAAGTCGTCCACCTGCAGGCAGAGGTGGCCGCGGAACGACGCCTGGTCCTCCCACTCGGTGACGTGAAGCTGCTGCTCCTCGTTGATCTTGAAGAACTGGGCCGGGAAATCGAGGTTGAACGTCGGCAGCGGTTCGAGCCCGAGCTCGCGCTCGTAGAAGGCGCAGGCCTTCTCCAGGTCGTCGACGACGACCGTCGCGTGTTGGATCTGCAGCACGTTCGCCATGTCGTTCTCCCTCGATGCCGGGGTCAGCGGATGAGCGGCAGCAACTTCTCCGCCGATCGGCGCGTGAGCATCGTGTAGAACTCGTCGCTCAGCAGGTTGCTGCCGTGGTCCTCGATGAACTTCTTCTGTTCCGGTGTGATGTCGGTCGGTTCCGTCTCGACCGCGCTCGGGTGCCGGTTGGCCGGCGTGCGGTCGATCGAGGCCACGAACTCGACGGTCAGGGCTCCGTCGTAGCCGACGTCGCCTAGCGTCTGGACGATCGCCGTCCAGTCGAGCGCGCCCATGCCGGCGGCCATCCGGTTGCTGTCGGCGACGTGGAAGTCGACGAGTCGGCTGCCGGCCTGGCGGATCGAGCCGAGCAGGTCACGGTCCTCCATGTTCATGTGGAAGGCGTCGAGGCAGACGCCGCAGTCGGGACCCGTCGCCTCGGCCAGCGCCAGCGCCTGGGCGCCGCGGTTGATGAAGTAGGTCTCGAAACGGTTGATCGGCTCGATGGCGAGCAGCACGCCCGCGGCCTGGCCGTGCTCGTAGATCTCCCGCATGCTCTCGACCGCCCAGCGCCACTCGTTCCCGGGCGTCGAATCGGGATCGACCTTGCCGACGGTGCCCGGCACGATCGAGATCTCGTGGCCGTCGAGCTCCTCGACCATCGTGATGCAGTCCTTGACGTACTGGACGGAACTCGCGCGCTCGGCCTCGTCCCTGGCGATCAGGCTGCGGCCTTCCATCATCAGGGTGACGGAGCCCCAGCAGCGAATGCCGTACCGCCGGAGCAGTTCGCGCACCTCCGCCGTGTCGTAGAGCTCCGGCTCGCCGCTGATCTCAAGCGACTCGTAGCCGAACTTCCTGAGCCGCGCGAGCGTCTTCTCCAGCGGCTCGGCGCGCATCCAGTTGTGCATCGACAGGTGCATGGGCTTGGACCTCCAGGTTGCCGCGGGAAGATAGCAGGGTCGCGGCGCCAAGGATTCGGCGTTCTCATGCGTCATACCGATGAGTTGGGATGGCAGAAGCGGTTCAGCACGTCGTCGCGGCCAGGTGGGCATCCGCCGGGCGGTGCTCTAGTGTGACGGGCGTGCCGGCGAGAGACGAGGAGTTGGTTCGGGCTGCCGCCGGGGGCGACCGGGAGGCATTCGCGGAGCTCCTCGACCTTCACTACGACCGGATTTTCCGGTTCTGCTTCCGGCTGACCGGCCGGCGGGAGGAGGCGGAGGACCTGACGCAGGACATCTGTCTCGCCTTGCCGGGAAAGCTGAGCGGCTTCCGGGGCCAAGCTCGCGTGACGACCTGGCTGTACCGGATCGCGGTGAACGCGGTGCATGACCGGCGGCGGCGGGACTCCAGCCGGGCGAAGGCGGCGGAGGGATGGGGAGACTGGGAAACGAATCGCCGGGCGACGGCGAGTGAGACGGCCGCCGACCTCGATTGGCTGCGACGGGCCATGGGCGCCTTGCCGAGCGACCTGCGCGACACGGTCGCGCTCACGGTCGATGGCGAGATGACCCACCGTGACGCTGCGGAAGTGCTTGGGGTCTCCGAGGGCACCGTGAGTTGGCGGCTGTCGGAGGTACGCAAACGGCTGCGGGCCATGTGGCAGGAGGAAACAGGACGATGACCGATCCACTCGACGATCTGAAACGCGCATTCGAGGACGCGACGCCTGAGCCGGATGCCGAGAGGCGGAAGGCGACGCTGGCCCGCGCGATGGAGTCGTTCGACCGTGCCGAGAACTCGACGGCGGAGTCGCCTCGCACGGATAACCGCCTCGGTGCCTGGGGCGCTTTCGGACGCGAAGCGCGACATCTGCTTGCCGCCCTGACCTCCCGGCCCGCGGTGGCCGTGGCCGCCGGCCTGGCCGCGGTCGGGCTGGCCGTTCTCTTCGTGTTCCTGGGCCGCGACGCGACGTCCCAGCCTGGAGTGGTCGTCGCTGACGCTGGCGGTGGCGAGAACGAGCGGGAGTGGGCGTCGCCGGATCCCTTGACCGGAGAACCTCGGGTGCGCGAGTTGGAGCGGTCGACGGACGCGCCTCCCTCGTCTCCGGACAAAGCGGCTGTTGCGGAACCCCTTGCGCAGAGGTTGGAACCGGCGGTCGCACGGCCTGGGTCCGAAGCTCCGCTGGCCGACTCTGGCGAGTCCGAGTCGGCGACGGTGCGCGAGGAAGCGAGCCTCGCTGAAGCGGAACCCGGGCCGGTGCCGGAACCGGCTACCGGCCGGGCTTCCGAGACCTACTGGCGCGAAAGAACCGAGGAACTCGGGCGGGAGATGGAGCGGACAATGGTCGCGATCGAGCGCGCGAGGGAACGGCAAGCCGGCGCGGTCGAGAGTGCCCGCCTGCAAGGGGCCGTCACGGTGGCTTCGGAGCCGCCTCTCGTTGCCAGCTTCGCGGCTTCGAGCCGCTCCCTGCCCGACGTCGTGGTCCAGCGGCCGCCGAACACGGAGGCCTTCGCCAACGAAGACGCCAGTCCGGTCAAGCTCGCGAGCGAGGAACCCGTCTCGACCTTCTCGATCGACGTCGACACCGCGAGTTACTCCGTCGTCCGCTCTTCCCTGACGAACGGCCGTCTGCCCGCGCCGGAGTCGGTGCGGATCGAGGAACTCGTCAACTACTTCCCGTACGCCTATCCGCCGCCCGGCGAGGGCGGAGCGCCGTTCCGGCCGACGGTCACCGTCTCGGAGACGCCGTGGAACCCGGACACGCTGCTCATGCACCTCGGCATCCAGGGACGGCTGCCGGCGACCGACGACCGCCCGCCGCTCAACCTCGTCTTCCTGATCGACACGTCGGGTTCGATGGGCTGGCCGAACAAGCTGCCTCTGCTCGTGCAGTCGTTCCGGCTGATGATCGGCCAGCTCGATCCTGCCGACGAAGTCGCGATGGTCGCCTACGCCGGCAGCGCGGGCCGCGTGCTGGATCCGACCCCCGCCGCCGATCGCGGCGCGATTCTGGAAGCTCTCGACCGACTGAGCGCTGGCGGCTCGACCGCCGGAGCGGCGGGCATCCGGTTGGCCTACCGGGTCGCCGGGGACATGGCGGCCGACGGCGAGGGCGAGGTCACGCGGGTCATTCTGGCCACGGACGGCGACTTCAACGTCGGTATCTCGGAACCCGGTCAGCTCGAGAGCTTCATCGCGCGCCAGCGGGAGAGCGGCGTCTACCTGTCCGTGCTCGGCTTCGGGCGCGGCAACCTGGACGACGCGACGATGCAGGCGCTCGCCCAGCACGGCAACGGTCAGGCGGCCTACATCGACACGCTCGCGGAGGCGCGGAAGGTGCTCGTCGATCAACTCGTCGGCACGCTGTTCCCGATCGCGAACGACGTGAAGATCCAGGTCGAGTTCAACCCGGCCGAGGTCGCCGAGTACCGGCTGATCGGCTACGAGACGCGGGCGCTGCGGCGCGAGGACTTCAACAACGACCGGGTCGACGCCGGCGAGATCGGCGCCGGGCACGCGGTGACCGCCATCTACGAGGTGACGCCGGTGGGGTCGCCTGCCGTCCTGCACGACGCTCTGCGCTATGCCGCCCGCGCGGCGGAACCGCCGGCGGCCGCGGAGGACCGTGCCGGGTCCCGGGAGCTCGCGTTCCTGCGGCTGCGCTACAAGGCGCCGGGCGAGGACACGAGCGAACTCGTCGAACTGCCGATCGCCCGCGACGCGGGCGAGGCCGGCGCCGATCAGCGCTTCGCCGCGGCCGTTGCCGGGTTCGGGCAACTCCTGCGGGACGGCGCCTACACCGGCGGCTGGACCTGGGCCGACGCGATCGCGCTGGCCGAGGCGAACGCCGGCGACGACCGGTTCGGCTACCGCCGCGAGGCCGTGACCCTGATGCGCCTCGCGGAGAGCCTGGCCGTGGCCCGGTAGGTCGCTGGCCGGCCGGCGACCGACGGACCGTCTGCGGGCGGTCCTTGGTGGCCGGACGGCGACTGACGTGCCTCCTGTGGCCGGTCCTCAGTTGGCGCCCAGGAAGCCCCGCAGGCAGCGGGTGACGGCGCCTGGCGCCTCGGCCATCAGCATGTGGCCGGCGTCCGCGACCGTCACGAAGCCGGCGCCGCCGTCGGTGGAGCGGATGCGGTCGGCGAGCGCGCGGCCGGCCCTCGGCGGCGTCATCCGGTCCTTCGCGCCGGCCACGACGAGCGTGGGGCACGCGACGCCCGGCGCGCTCTCGCTGCCCTCCCACTCGTTGCAGGCGGCGAAGTCGCGGTGGAGCACCTCCGGCTCGCAGCGGTCGAGCAGCGCCATCGTCGATCCGAGCATCCAGAGTCCCGGGGACTCGGCGCCGCCGAAGTGGGCGCCGGAGCCGTGCCCGAAGGCGGCGATGAACCGGTGGGCATCGAGCGGCCGCTTCAGGGTGTCCGCCAGCAGGCCGGGGTTGACCCGGAGCGTCTCGCCGGCGCCGAGCAGGGCCAGCCGGTTCACGCGGCCGTTCAGCCGGGACGCCGCGTCGACCGCGATGCAGGCGCCCATCGAGTGGCCGACGAGCGCGATGTCCTGGCTGCCCGCTCGTTCCGCCGCCGCTTCCGCGAAGTCGACGGTCCAGGCGGCGTAGTCGGCGATCGTTGCGATGCCGTCCAGATCCTCGGACGCTCCGTGACCCGGCAGGTCGGACGCGGCGACGTTCCAGCCGTGCTGGGCCAGCGACCGGGCCTGCAGCGCCCACACCGTGTGGTCGCTGCCGGCGCCGTGGAGAAGCAGGGCCAGCGGTTGCCCCTCCCGCCAGGCGGCGCCGCCCGTGCCGCAGTACGCCTCGCGGCCCTGGATCTCCAGTTCGGTCATCGGTGTGGGCTCAGTCGTCGGGACGGGTCAGGAGATCGTCGGCGTGGGCGCGGCGACGGGTCAGGAGGCGACCGCTCGCGGCCGCTGCATCCGCCGCTGCGAGCGCTTGAGCGCCCGGTCGAGATCGGCTGTGAGGTCCTGGGGATCCTCCAGGCCGACGGAGAGCCGCACCATCTCCTGGGTCACGCCGGACTCGGCGAGTTCCTCGGCGGTCATCTGCTGGTGCGTCGTGCTCGCGGGGTGAATGACCAGGCTCTTCGCGTCGCCGACATTGGCGAGATGCGACCAGAGCTCAAGGCCCTCGATGAAGGCGATCCCGGCCTCGATACCGCCGCGAATCCCGAAGGTGAGCAGCGCGCCGCTGCCCTTCGGCAGCAGCTTCCGGGCCAGCTCGTGCTGCGGGTGGCTCGGCAGGTCGGGATAGCTGACCCACTCGACGGCCTCGTGCCGTTCCAGGAACCCGGCGATCTCCCGTGCGTTCTCCACGTGGCGGGCGACCCGGAGCGGCAGGGTCTCCAGGCCCTGGAGCAGGTAGAAGGCGGCCTGCGGGTTGAGGCAGGCGCCGAAGTCGCGCAGTCCTTCGAGCCTCGCCTTCAGGATGAAGGCCGGCGGGCCGTAGTGCTCGGCGAAGGCGATGCCGTGGTAGCCCGGGCAGGGCTCGGTCATGATCGGGAACCGTCCGGAGGCGGCCCAGTCGAACTTGCCGCTGTCGACCAGGACGCCGCCCAGGGTGACGCCGTGGCCGCCGATGAACTTGGTCGCCGAGTGCATCACGATGTCCGCGCCGAGCTCGATCGGCCGCGACAGGAACGGGGTACCGAAGGTGTTGTCGATCAGAAGCGGCACGCCGGTCTCGTGCGCGAGGTCGGCGACGGCGGGGATGTCCAGCACGTCGATCCGCGGGTTGCCGATCGTCTCGCCGAAGAACAGCTTCGTGTTCGGACGGGCGGCGCGCCGGAAGTTCGCGGGGTCGGTCGGTTCGACGAAGGTCGTCTCGATGCCGAACCGGCGGAGGGTGTGGTTCAGCAGGTTGTGCGTACCGCCGTAGATGGCGGCCGAGGAGACGACGTGGTCGCCGGCGGAGAGGATGGTCGCCGCCGCCAAGTGGAACGCCGACTGCCCGGACGCGGTGGCGACCGCGCCGACGCCGCCTTCGAGGGCGGCGATCCGCTCCTCGAACACGGCCACCGTCGGGTTGGAGATCCGCGAGTAGATGTGGCCGGCTTCCTCCAGGTTGAACAGGCCGGCGGCGTGGTCCGTGTCCCGGAACACGTACGACGTCGAGTTCACCACGGGCACGGCCCTGGCGCCGGTCGCCGGGTCGGGCCGCTGGCCGGCGTGAAGGGACAGAGTGTCGAACTTGTAGAACCAGTCGCTGCTCATGCGGTTGCCCCCGGGTCGATTGCGGCGCGAGGCGGACCGTGAGTGTAGCTGTAGCGGCGGGGCGAGGTGCCCGCCCGCCCGGCCGGGGCTTGGGGGGTCGGCCCCCTGGCGCCGCTCGCGCTTGGTCGGATGATGAAGGGGGGTGCGCTCGCTGCACTCCGCTCGCTTCGGTCCGTCGCCGGTTGCCGCACGGGCATGGGAAGTCGCTCGCTCCGAGCCGCCAGGGGGCCGACCCCCCAAGCCCCTGGGGCGGGCTGGACGTCGTCGGGCTGCCTCACACTGGGTGCGCGGGTCCTCTGACCCGCTGCCGCCGAAGGCGGCCAGGAGAACGCGCCGGCCGGAGGCCTGCGCCGCCCGGCGGTCACTGCTCCCCATGTGTCGTGTGGCAGAGTCGGGCGCCGAGGATGCTCGATGGGAATCGTCGAAGAGTGGCATGAGTGCCTGGACCGGGGGGAGATCCTGCTCCTCGATGGGGGTACCGGAACGGAGCTGGAGCGTCGCGGCGTGCCGATGGATTCGGCGGCCTGGTGCGGGACGGCGGCGTTGGAGCACCGGGAGGCGATCCGTGACCTTCACGAGGACTACATCCGGGCCGGGGCCGACGCGATCGTCACGAACACGTTCGCGACGCACCGGCCGTTGCTGGAGGCGGCGGGCCTGGGCGACAAGGTCGGGCTGATCGTGCGGCGGGCCGTGGAGGCGGCGCTGGAGGCGCGGGAGCGGGCCGGGTGTCCGGGCGTGCTCGTCGCGGGATCGATGTCGACCATGCCGGCGAGCAACGTCCGGGGCGGCTACGAGCCGCTCGACGTGCAGATGGCGGCTTATCGCGAGCAGTGCGGCCTGCTGGCTGACGCCGGCGTCGATGTCGTCGCGCTCGAGATGATGCAGGACGGCGAGCGGGCGGCGCTCGCGTTCGAGGCCGCAAAGGAGACTGGCCTGCCGGTGTGGCTCGGCGTCAGCGCGCGGAAGGACCCGGACAGCGGCGCGATCACGCCGTTCAACTGGCCCGACGAGTCCTTCGAGGACCTTCTCGATGCACTGATTCCGCTCGGCCCCTCGATCGTCCACGTGATGCACAGCGAGATCGCGGCGGTGCCGGAGGCGGTGGCGATGGTCCAGGAGCGCTGGGACGGACCTGTCGGCGTGTACCCGGAGTCGGGCTACTTCACGATGCCGAACTGGAACTTCGTCGACGTGATCGATCCGGCCGATCTGCTGGAGGAGGCGCGCGGCTGGGTGGCCGCGGGCGTTCGGATCGTCGGCGGCTGCTGCGGGTTGGGGATCGAGCACATCCGGTCCCTGGGGGCGCTTCGCGAGTCCGGCTGAGGAGGACGGAACGATCGTGGCAGCCGGAGGCGAACCGGATCGAGCCCGGACGGCTTTCGAGCCGCCGTTGCTCGTGCTGGTCTGCCTGGTCGTCGGCTTCGGGCTGTCCTGGCTGCTGCCCCTCCGGATCTGGCCGGTCGGAACCAATCGGGGCCTGGTGATCGCCGGCGTGGCGGTCGTGGCCGCCAGCTTCGCGTGGTTGGTCTGGTCGGCGTTGACGATGGTCCGCGGCGGCTCCTCCCTGCCGGTTCATCATCCGACCGCGAAGCTGGTGATCGGGGGGCCTTACCGGTGGTCCCGCAACCCGATCTACACCTGCATGGTGCTGGCGTTGCTGGGACTTGCGCTGGCAAGGGCCAGTTGGTGGTTCGTCGGGCTGGCTGTAGCGGCGGCGCTCCTGCTGCGCTGGGGCGTCATCCTGCGGGAAGAGGTCTACCTGGAACGCAGGTTCGGCGACGAGTACCGCGACTATGCGAGCCGCGTCCGGCGCTGGCTGTAGGCGCCGGCGGCGCGCTCGCTGGGTGCGCGGGTCTTCTGACCCGCATCGAGCGCGATGCTGCGAAGCAGCGAGCACGAACCTGTTCCGTTCGAGCTGGCGTTTCCTGTCGGCCATCGCCGTCGCCCTGGTCTTTGCCGCCTGCGGACCGCCGCGGGAGGACGCGGCGACCCCGCCGGCGCGCGCGGACGTCGAGCGCCTGCTCGCGGGCGCCTCGACCGGGCAGCCGCCGGTCGTCCTGATCACGATCGACACGCTGCGGGCCGACCGGCTATCGAGCTACGGCTCGGACCGGGTCGCGACGCCGCACATCGACCGGCTTGCCGCCGAGGGCATCCGCTTCGCCAATGCGTCGTCGACGGTGCCGTTCACGCTGCCGGCCCACAGCTCGATCATGACCGGGCTCTACCCGCCGTCGCACGGCGTGCGCGAGAACGTCGGCTACGTGCTGGCGCCCGAGCTCGCGACGATCGCCGAGCGGTTCCGGGACGCGGGCTACCTGACCGGCGGCTTCGTCAGCGCCTTCGTGCTCGATGCGCGCTGGGGGATCGCCCGCGGCTTCGACGCCTACGTCGACGACTTCGACCTCGACGCGATGGCGGGCGCGAACCTGGGCTCGGTCCAGCGGGCCGGCACGGAGACGATCGGGCACGCCCTGGCGTGGCTCGACGAGACCGTCCTTTCCGCTGGCCGCGCCGCCGATGCCAGCGGCGCTACGGGGAGGCCGCCCTTCTTCATGTGGCTGCATCTGTTCGATCCGCACGACCCCTACGAACCGCCCGAGCCCTTCCGTTCCGAGTACGAGGGGCGACCCTACGACGGCGAAGTGGCGTACACGGACTCTCTGATCGGCGATTTCCGCGCCGCCCTCGAGCGGCGCGGGCTGGTCGACGAGTCCGTCGTCGTGCTGACGTCGGACCACGGCGAGGGACTTGGCGACCACGGCGAGAGCTACCACGGGTTCTTCGTGTACGACTCCACCGTCCACGTGCCGCTCATCGTCCGGCTGCCCGGCGGCGTCGAAAGCGGACGGGTGGTCACCGACGCCGTGAGCCACGTCGACATCGCGCCGACCCTGATCGAACTGCTGGACCTCGACGTGGCCGGCGCGTTCCAGGGCCGGAGCCTGCTCCCGGACATGCAGGGGCTGCCGAATCCCCTTGCCGAACGCGGCGTCTACGCCGAGTCCTTCTACGCGCTCGACCACTACGGCTGGGCGCCGCTCCGTTCGCTGCGCACGACGGAGCACAAGTACATCGAGGCGCCCGATCCCGAGCTCTACGCTCTGCTCGAGGATCCGGGCGAACTCGCCAACGTTCTCCTCGAAGAGCGCGATCTGTCGCGCCGCCTGCGAACGGAGGCGCTCGAACTCGCGGCGGAACTCGACCGGGCGGCGCCGACTTCCAGCGCGGAACCGGACCTCGACGAGGACACGCTGGCGCAGTTGCGCGCGCTCGGCTACCTCGCCGGCCGCGGGGCCGCCGGCCGGGAGGACGCGGAAGGCCCGCGCGCCGACCCGAAGGACAAGGCGCACCTGCACCGCGCCATCATGCGGGCGCAGAGCGCCTTCGGCGCCGGCGACGAAGACGCGGCCGCGGCCGAGCTTCGGGCGGCCTTGTCCGAGGACGAGGGGCTGCTCGACGCGCACCAGCTCCTGGGCACGATCACCCTCCTGGCGGGCGACCCGGAGCCGGCGATCGGCCACTTCCGGAGCGCGCTGGCCCTCGATCCCGAGCACCGGCAGTCCCTGCTCGGCCTCGCCAACGCCTACCGCGAACTGGGACGCATCGACGAGGCGGTGGTCGGCTACCGCCGGCTGCTCGACGTCGCGGGTCAGGATGCCAAGGCGACGATGGCGCTGGCGCGGATCCACGTCGACCGCGGCGAGCTGAGCGAAGCGGAGCGGGTGCTGGCGGCGGCCGCCGAGGGGCGCGAACCGCCCGCGGTCGTCACGAACAAGCTGGGCGAGGTGATGGCGCTCCTCGGCCGCAGCGGCGACGCGGAGGCGAAGTTCCGGCAGGCCATCTCCTCGAACCCGGAACTGGGCGAGGCCCACTTCAACCTCGCCGTCCTGCTGGACGAGTCGGGGAGGACGGAGGCCGCGATCGCGGCCTACCGGCGGGCCGCGGAACTGAGGGCGCGGGACCACCGGCCCCGCTTCAATCTGGGCCGCCTCCACGGCCGGCAGGGCCGCGCGGATCTCCAGATCGAGGCGTACCGCGAAGCGGTGGAGGCGGCGCCGGACTTCGCCCTCGGCCACTTTCACCTGGCGAAGGCGCTGATGGATCACGGGCGCGACCTTGAGGAGGCGGAGGCCCTGGCGCGCCGCGGTCTGGAGGGCGAGCCGGCCGGCCGGGACGGCGCGCTCGGCTACTTCGTGCTCGCCGACATCCTGAACCGGCTGGGCCGCCCGGCCGAGGAACGGCAGGCACTGGCCCGCGGACAGGAGTTGCTAGCCGGCGGCGAACGCTGAGGCCACGAGGTCCGCCATCCGTCGCGGATCCTCCAGCGGGCCGAGGTGGCCGAGACCCTCGATCTCCAGGAAGCGCACGTTCGGCAGTTCGCCGACGATCGCCTCGGCCCAGTACGCGGGCCCCGGCGTGAGCACGGCGCCGCGCATCAGGGTCACCGGGCACTCCACCTGGCGGAGCCCGTCCCAGGCGCGGTGGTGCGGCCCCATCAGGTAGAGCTGCGCCTCCACGTCGGGGCTGCACTTGATCTCGACCTCGCCGTCCCCGGCCGGCGCGAAGCCGTGCCGGACGTAGGCATCCAGCGCCTCCGGGTCGAGCAGGGAGTAGGGAACCTTCTCCGCGTAGTTGGCGACGGCGGCCTCGCGCGACGCGAAGCGCCTGCGGCGATGCCGGGTCCGGTCGACCCACATGCCGAGACGGGCGTCGTCGTCGGTCACGCCGGGCGGATAGATGACCGGCTCGTAGCAGACGAGTCCGGCGAACAGGTCCGGTCGCCGCGGCGCGATCATCAGCAGCGAGGCGGCGCCCATCGAGTGGCCGAAACCGAACAGCGGGCCGCCGGCGCCGAGTTCCAGCGCGTCGATCGCGGCGAGCAGATCCTCGGCGCAACTCTCCCAGGAGTAGTCGAGCCCGTCCGGCGCGGAGGCGTCGCCGTGGCCCCGCAGGTCGACGCCGATGCGCCTGAAGCCGTCGAGCCGCTCCAGCATCGGGTCGTAGACCCGACCGTGGAAGCCGGTGGCGTGGCCGACGATCAGGTCGGGGCCTTCGCCGCCGAAGTCGTGGACCGCGAGTTCGACGCCGTCCGTGGACGGCACGCGCTGGACGGAGACCGGTTCGAGCATGGGCGGCGGAACCCGGGAGTTCGGGCCGAGGGAACGTAGCGGAGTGAGTTCCGGGGTGCAAGCCTGACCGCGGGGCTTCGTTGCAGAATAGGGCGATGTTCAGGCAAGTCGCCCGGTTCGGCCGGGGCAGCCGCCGCTCGGCGGAGAGCGTTCGGGTGTGGAGGCTGCAGATCGGCTTCCTGCTGCTGCTCGCGGTCACCGCCGTGCAGGTCGTCTGGTGGCTGGTCGACCAGTCCCGGATCGCGGACCGGATCGCCGCCGACCGGGTCGCCGAGGTCGAACTGAACCGCGAAGCGGCGGAGTCTTCGCTGCGGGCCGGCCAGTCGCCCAGGGAACTCCGCGCCCTCTACCCGCACCTGGAGATCGGCGACGGCGAGGCGCGGATCCGCCCGGAAGCCCGCGCGGCGATCGAGCGGGACCGCCGCAGCCACCTGAACCAGTACCGCTGGGAGGGCGGGTTCTTTCTGGCGGTCATCGCGGGCGGGGTCTTCCTTCTGTCCCGGGTGCTGCGCCGGGAGGCGGACCTCCTCGCCCGCCAGCAGAACTTCCTCGCCGCCGTGTCGCACGAGTTGCGGAGCCCGCTGGCGAGCCTGCGGCTGACGACGGAGACGTTGCTGCTGCGCGACCTGGTGGCCGCCGACCGACGTTCCCTCCTGGAGCGCAACCTGGAGGACCTGCGGCGCCTGGAGCGCATGATCGGCAACCTGCTGGAGACGAACCGGCTGGAGCAGGCGAAGGTCGGGCCGCGCCGCGAATCCGTCGACCTGGAGGACGCGGTGTCTCTCGCCTTCGCGGAACTGGGCCACCGGGCCGAGGGCGGCGGGGACATCGACATCGCGGTCCGGGTGGAGGACGGCTTGGGGCTGAGGGCCGATCCGGTGGGCCTGGGCACCGTGCTGCGGAACCTGATCGGCAACGCGATCGAGTCCGCCCAGGCGGCCGGCACGAGGGTGGAGGTGACGGCCAGGCGACAGGGCTCGGCCGTGGAGCTCGAAGTGCTCGACGACGGCGTCGGCTTCGACCCCGCGGAGGGCCGCCGCCTGTTCGAGAAGTTCTACCGTCCCGGCAACGAGCTGCGGCGCGACAAGAAGGGCAGCGGCCTCGGGCTCTACCTGGTGCGCAGCTTCGTGGCGCTCGAGGGCGGCGAGGTGGAGGCGAGCAGCGAGGGCCCCGGCCGCGGCGCGGCGTTCCGCGTGACCTGGCCGGTCCGCGAGCGGGCCGCGGGATCGGCGTCGTGAGATCTCCGGCCGAGGAGCGGGCGCGGGTCCTGCTGATCGAGGACGAGGAGAACCTCGCCGCCGGCATCCGCTTCAACCTGGAGGCGGAGGGACTGGACGTCGACTGGATCGACGACGGCGTGCAGGCGCTGGAGCGGGTCCGGGATCCGCGCTACCAGCTCGTCATTCTCGACGTGATGCTGCCGGGCGTGGACGGGTTCACGCTGTGCGAGGAGGCGCGCAGGGGCGGCGTCGATACGCCGGTTCTGTTCCTGACCGCCAAGGCGGAGGTCTCCGACCGGATCCGCGGACTCCGGGCCGGAGGCGACGACTACCTGGCCAAGCCGTTTCACCTGACGGAGCTCCTGCTGCGGGTTCAGGCGATCCTGCGGCGCCGTTCCTGGCGCCCCGGCGACGCGCCGGACGCGGTGCGCTTCGGCGGCAACCGTTTCGACTTCGCCGCCTTCGCGGGCGCTTCCTGGGACGGGCGGGCGCAGCAGTTGACGCAGAAGGAGGCGATGATCCTCAGGACCCTGGCCGAACGGGAGGGCGAGGTCGTCTCGCGCGAGGACATCCTGGACCGCGTCTGGGGCTACGAGGCCTTCCCGTCGTCCCGGACGGTCGACAACTTCATCCTCCGGCTGCGCAAGCGCTTCGAGCCCGATCCCGAGCGCCCGCGCCACTTCCACACCGTCCGCGGCGTCGGCTACCGGTTCACCGCCGAACCGGAGTAGCTGCTTGGGCCGCCTGGGGCGGGGTCCGGGAGGAGGGGACCAGCGGACGCTCGCGCCCTCTTGGCGGATGAGGGGGTTGGGCGCTCGCTTCGGTCGGCTGCGCTCCGTTGCGGTGTCGGTCGATGTGGCGGCTTGGGCAGTCGCTTGCCTTCAGCTCGCTGGTCCCCTCCTCCCGGACCCCGCCCCAGGCTGGACGGCTTTGCCGGGCGGTTGAGCGGTGGACCTTGGGTGGAGATCCGGAGTGCTGCGGCAGTTGCTGGAGTGCCTGACGTTTACTGAACTTCGAGAAGTTCGATGTCGAAGATGAGGGCGGCGGCGGGTGGGATGGCGGGCGCCGAGCCTTGGGCGCCGTAGGCGAGTTCGGCGGGGATGAAGACCTCCCATTTTGCGCCGGGCTTCATCAACTGCAGCGCTTCGGCCCAGCCCGGGATGACGCTGCCGATCGGGAACGTGGCGGGCTGGTCGCGCTCGTAGGTGCCGTCGAATCGCGTGCCGTCGATCAGCGTGCCCCGGTAGTGGACCGTCACCGCCTGGTTCGCGGTCGGGCTGTCTCCTTCGCCGGGGCGCACTTCGCGGTAAAGGAGGCCGGAGTCCGTCTTGACGATGCCCTCTTCCCTGGCCTTCTGGGCGAGGAAGACGGCGCTCTTGGCGGTGTTCTCCATCATTGCCGCCTGTCGCGCGCGGTCCGCGTGTTCCTGCATCTTCGCGCCGAGTTCGCCGAGCACGGTGTCGATCTCATCGGAGTCCATCGCCTCCGACCCTTCGAGCGAGTCCCTGAAGCCTCGGAGAAGCAGCTCGGCATCCAGGAGCAGGTCGTCCGGCCCCAGGTTGCTGCCGATGTTCACGCCGAGGGCGTAGGACGCCTTCTCGTCCCAGGTCTCGGCGACAGGCGTCTCGTCGTCGTTGCCGGCGGCGGCTTCTTCCTGGGCGCAGGCCGGCGCCGCGGCGAGGAGGACGAGGAGGGCGGCGGTCGGGGCGAGGCAGGTGCGTGGCTCGTTCATGGCGCGGATGGTATCCGCAAGCGCCGTCGGTCCTGTCGCGGAGGCGATGGTCGCCGCCGGCGTGGGACGAGGCTCTCCCTCGTCTCGACCGCGGCCGCGTTCGACCGCGAGACGCGCAGCGACGGCCTCGCCCGTGGCGGGCCGGCGTGACCGCTTCGCTATCCTCGCCTCGTGCAGCCGCTGCAGTTGATCCTCGTGGCGCTGGTGCAGGGGCTGACCGAGTACCTGCCGATCAGTTCGACGGCGCACACGATCCTGCTGCCGCGGCTGCTCGGTTGGCCGGACCAGGGGCTGGCCGTGGACGTGGCGGCGAACACGGGCACGCTGGCGGCCGTCGTCGCGTACTTCCGCAAGGACTTGGCGGCCTACGCGCGGGCGTTGCTGCCGGGTGGCGGGGACGGCGGGGACCCGGCCGCGCGGCGGATGATCCCGCTGCTGGCGCTGGCGTCCCTGCCGGTGCTGGTCGCCGGCATCGGGGCCGCGGACTGGGTGGCCGGCGACGCCCGGACGCCGGGAGTGATCGCCTGGGCGACGATCGGCTTCGGGCTCGCGCTGGGCGCCGCGGACCGCTGGGGAGCGCACGGCCGCCGGCTCGAGGACGTGACCTGGCGGCATGCCATGGTGTTCGGGCTGGCGCAGGCGACGGCGCTCATTCCGGGGGCGTCCCGGGCGGGCGTCGCGATCAGCGCCGGCCGGCTGCTGGGCTTCGACCGCGAGTCGTCGGCGCGTTTCGCCTTCCTGCTGGCGGTGCCGGCCGGCGTCTTCGTCGCCGGCAAGGACGGTCTCGACCTGTTGAGCGGCGCGTTGCCGATCGAGCAACTGCCGTCGCTGCTCCTGGTCGCCGCCCTGTCGGCGGTGGTCGGCTACCTGGTGATCGGCGCGCTGCTCGGCTGGCTGAGGCGCCGCAGCCTGCAGATCTTCGTCGGCTACCGGCTGGCGCTGGGCGCCGTCCTGCTGGTCCTCTTCTGAAGTCCGCTGGGTGCGCGGGTCTTCCGATCCGCCCTCCGGGCGCAGCCGCGAAGCGACGAAGCCCGGACAACAAGACCGCCGGCCGAAGGCCGGCGACGATTCTCCGCCGCCTCCGGCGGCAGCGGGTCGGAAGACCCGCGCACCCAGCGTCAGCGCTGGGTGCGTGCGACGATGGCCTCGCCCATCTCCGTCGTCGACGCGGCCGCGTGTCCGTTGGGCGCGAGGTCGGCGGTGCGGAGGCCGTCGTCCAGCGTCGCCGCCACGGCGGCTTCGACCCTCGCCGCCTCCGCTTCCAGGCCGAGGCTGTGGCGGAGCAGCATTGCTGCGCTCAGGATTGCGCCGACCGGGTTGGCGATGCCGTGGCCCGCGATGTCGGGCGCCGAGCCGTGGACCGGCTCGTAGAGGCCCTGGCGGCCGGCGCCGAGAGACGCGGAGGGCAGCATGCCGAGGGAACCGGCGAGGATGGCCGCCTCGTCGCTCAGGATGTCGCCGAACATGTTGCCGGCGAGGATGACGTCGTAGTCCGCTGGCGAGCGCATCAATTGCATCGCGAAGGCGTCCACGAGGTGGTGGGTGACCTCGACGTCGGGATACGCGCTGGCGACTTCGGTCACGGAACGCCGCCAGAGCCGCATGGAGGCCAGGACGTTCGCCTTGTCGATCGAGGCGACCTTTCCGCGCCGCCCCTGCGCCGCGCGCAGCGCGACCCGGGCGACGCGCTCCACTTCGGCGGTGGAGTAGACGAGCGTGTCGTGCGCCACGTCGCCGTCGCCCTGTTCCTGGCGGGGACCGAAGTAGATGCCGCCGGTCAGTTCGCGCACGAACAGCAGGTCCACGCCGCGCAGCAGTTCCGGCTTGAGCGGCGCGAATTCCACCAGGGACTCGAACACCGGCACCGGGCGCAGGTTGGCGAACAGGCCCATCTCGGCCCGCAGGTCGAGCAGCCCCTGTTCGGGCCGGAGTTCCGCGGTCGGGTCGGACCACTTCGGCCCGCCCACGGCGCCGAGCAGCACCGCGTCGGCCGCCTTGCAGGCGGCCAGAGTGGCGGGCGGCAGGGGATTCCCGAAGTCGTCGATCGCGTTGCCGCCCATCGGGTGGGACTCGAGCCGGAACTCGTGTCCGCCGAGGGCGGCGACCGCGTTCAGGACGCGGACCGCTTCCGCCGTGACTTCCGGCCCTATGCCGTCGCCAGGGAGGAGGACGATGTTCGCCTTCATGGATCTGACCGCCGGCGGCGCCAACCTTCCGCTGGGTGCGCGGGTCTTCCGACCCGCCCGCGGGCGGCGCCGCGAGGCGGTGCGGCCCGGACGATAAGGCCGCCGGCCTCCGGCCGGCGACCGCGCCAGGCGCGCCGCCAGCCACGGCGGCGCCGGCCTTGCGGCCGGCAGGAGTTCCTGGCCGGCTGCGCCGGCAGCGGGTCAGAAGACCCGCGCACCCAGCAGACGGGCGGTTCCCTGCGCGAGAGCGCTGCGGAAACCGGAGTGTCGGTTTTCATGGGAGTCGGTCCGCTCAGGCCGACCGGGTGTCGAGCCGGGAGGGGTGCGCCGCCTCGAACGCCTCGATCGCCGGCGCCCGGTTCAGCAGGTAGCCGAGCTGGTCCGTGCCGTCGAGCAGGCAGCGGCGGGCGAAGGGGTCGACCTCGAAGCGTGCCTCGCCGCCGCCGGGCAGGCTGAGGGTCCGCGCTTCCAGGTCGATCGCGACCTCGGCGGCGGGGTCGGCGGCGACGGCGTCGAACAGCGAGCCGGAGACCTCTTCGCTCACCGGCACGACGAGCAGGCCGTTCTTCAGCGCGTTGCTGCGGAAGATGTCGGCGAAGGACGTGCTGATGACGGCGCGAAAGCCGTAGCCCACCAGGGCCCAGGGCGCGTGCTCGCGGGAGCTGCCGCAGCCGAAGTTGTCGCCGGCGAGGAGGATCCTCGCTTCGGCGTGCTCGGCGCGGTTCAGCACGAAGTCGGAGATGGGCTCGCCTTCCGGGTTGCCGTCCCGGTAGCGCCAGCGGGAGAACAGGCCGGAGGCCAGGCCGCTGCGGTCGGTGACCTTCAGGTAGGACGCCGGGATGATCTGGTCGGTGTCGACGTTCTGGATCGGCAGCGGCGCCATCGTCCCGGTGTAGCGGGTGAAGCTCTTGCTCACGACAGGACCTCCCGCATGTCGGTGACTCGTCCGCCGGGGTTGCCGGAAGGACGCCGCCGCTCGCGGCGGTTGGCGCGGCGCGGAACGACGCTCACGACAGCACCTCGCGGACATCGGTCACTCGCCCGGTGATGGCCGATGCCGCCGCCGTCAATGGACTGGCCAGGAAGGTGCGGCCGCCGGCGCCCTGCCGCCCCTCGAAGTTGCGGTTCGAGGTGCTGACCGCGTACTGGCCGGGCGCCAACTGGTCGCCGTTCATCGCCAGGCACATCGAGCAGCCGGCCTCGCGCCACTCGGCGCCGGCGTCGACGAAGACCTGGGCGAGCCCGTCGCGTTCGGCCTGCCGCTTGACGGCGTCCGAGCCGGGCACGACGAGCACCCGCAGCCCGTCGGCCACCTTGCGCCCGCGCAGCACGCTCGCCGCCGCCGCGAGGTCGCTGTAGCGCGAATTCGTGCAGCTTCCGACGAAGACGACGTCGATCGGCTTGCCCTGAAGCTGCTGACCGGGTTCGAGGGCCATGTAGTCGAGCGCCTTGCGGAAGGAGGCGCGCTTCTCGGGTTCGACGGCGTCGTCCGACGGAATCGTCCCCGCGATCGGGATCGCCATGCCGGGGTTCGTGCCGTAGGTAACCATCGGCTCGAGCGCCGAGCCGTCGAGAGTCGCGGTCTTGTCGTAGCTCGCGCCATCGTCCGTGGGCAGCGACCGCCAGTCGTCGAGCGCGGCTTCCCAGGCGTCGCCGGCGGGCGCCATCGGCCGGCCCTCCAGGTAGGAGAAGGTGACCTCGTCGGGCGCGATCAGGCCGGCGCGGGCGCCGCCCTCGATCGACATGTTGCAGACCGTCATCCGGCCCTCCATGTCGAGCGCGCGAATCGCCTCGCCGGTGTACTCGAAGACGTGGCCGGTGCCGCCGCCGATGCCGAGCTTCGCGATCACCGCCAGGATGATGTCCTTCGCGACCACGCCTTCCCGCAGGCGGCCGTCGACGCGCACCTCGCAGGTCTTCGGGCGGTGCTGCAGCAGGCACTGGGTGGCGAGCACGTGGCCGACCTCGCTGGTGCCGATGCCGAAGGCGAGCGCCCCGACCGCGCCGTGGGTGCTGGTGTGGCTGTCGCCGCAGACGACGGTCATCCCGGGCTGGGTGGCGCCCAGTTCGGGGCCGATGACGTGGACGATCCCGCGCCGTTCGTCGCCCATCGCGTAGAGCGGGATGCCGTAGCGCTCGCAGTTCGCCTGCAGCCGGTCGAGCTGGGCGGAGCCCTCCGGGTCGAGCACGCGGAGCCGAGCACCGTCGATCGAAGGGTCGGTCGGCGTCGAGTGGTCCATCGTCGCCAGCGTCAGGTCGGGCCGCCGGACGGGGAGCCCCCGTTCGGCCAGCTCGGTGAAGGCCTGGGGCGACGTCACCTCGTGGACCAGGTGCAGGTCGACGTAGAGGGTCGCCGGCAGGCCCTCGGCCTCCGCAGCGACGCCTTCCGCGGGGACGACGTGGCGCCGCCAGATCTTCTCGAACAGGGTCCGCGGCCCGGTCATGCGTCCACCGGCCGAGGTCTCGAGACCTGGAGCGTGGCGGGGCCGGCTTCGCCCGCCGTGTACTTGGTGCCGATCGCGGTCAGCATCCGGTTGAGCGCCGCCAGGTACGCCTTGGCGGAGGCGACGATGACGTCCGTGTCGGCGCCGTAGCCGCCGAAGACGCGGCCCTTGCCGCGGCCGCCGGCCGGACTCTTGATCCGCACCGTGACCTCGCCCATCGCGTCGATGCCCTCGGTGACGCTGTGGACGTTGTACTCCAGCAGCGTGTTCTCGGCCTCGACCACGGCGTCGATGGCCCGGAAGGTCGCGTCGACCGGACCGGTGCCGACGCCGGGCGAGACGTACTCGTGACCGTTCGGCCCGCACAGGCGGGCGGTCGCGGTCGGCATGCCGGGCCGGCCGCAGGAGATCTGCAGTTCGGTCAGGGTGAAGATCTCGGTCGGCGCCAGGATCTCCTGGTTCGCCAGCGCCTGCAGGTCGGCGTCGGTGATGTCCTTCTTCTGGTCGGCGAGCTGCTTGAAGCGGCGGAACGCCTCGCCGAGTTCCTCCCGGTTCAGCTCGAAGCCGAGCTCCTCCAGCCGCACGCGCAGCGCGTGCTTGCCGGAGTGCTTGCCGAGCACGAGCTTGCTCTGGGTCAGGCCGACCGTCTGGGGGGTCATGATCTCGTAGGTGCGCTGGTCCCGGAGCATGCCGTGCTGGTGGATGCCGGCCTCGTGGGCGAAGGCGTTCTCGCCCACGATCGCCTTGTTCCGCGGCACCGCGATGCCGGTGTAGTGGGCGACGAGGCGGCTGGTCCGCACGAGTTCCGTCGTGTTCAGCCGGGTGCCGACGCCGTAGATCTTCGGCCTCGTGTGGAGCGCCATGACGACCTCCTCGAGCGAGGTGTTGCCGGCGCGTTCGCCGATGCCGTTGATCGTCACCTCGACCTGCCGCGCGCCGGCCTCGATCGCCGCCAGCGTGTTCGCGGTGGCGCAGCCGAGATCGTCGTGGCAGTGGGCGGACCAGACGACGTCCCCGGCGCCTTCGGTGTGCTCCATGAGGTAGCGGAAGAGGTTGCCGTACTCGACCGGCATGTCGTAACCGACCGTGTCCGGGATGTTCAGCGTCGTGGCGCCCTCCCTGACGGCGAGCGAGAGCGCCTCGACCAGGAAGTCCGGGTCGGAGCGGCTGCCGTCCTCGGGACTGAACTCGATGTCGTCGCAGAGGGAACGCGCGTGCGCCACCATGTGGCCGACCTGGCTCAGCACCTGCTCGCGGGTCATGCCCAGCTTGCGCTCCATGTGCAGGTCGGACGTGGCGATGAAGGTGTGGATGCGGGGCCTGGCCGCGTCCCGCACGCCTTCCCATGCCTTGTCGATGTCCTCGCGCCAGCAGCGGGCGAGGCCGGCGATGACCGGCCCGTCGCTCCGGCCGACCTCGCGGGCGATCCGGCGCACTCCCTCCAGGTCGTCGGGACTGGCGGCGGGAAAGCCCGCCTCCATGACGTCGATGCCGAGGACGGCGAGCTGGCGGGCCACCTCCAGTTTCTCGGCGCTGGTCATCGTCGCGCCCGGCGACTGCTCGCCGTCGCGCAGCGTGGTGTCGAAGATCCGGACGTAGTCGCCCTTCCGGTCCTGTCCTGGCATCGCTACACCTCCTTGGCGTCCAGGAACGGCATCATCCGGCGCAGTTCCCGGCCGACCTCCTCGATCGGGTGGCTTCGCTCGCGCTGCCTGCGGGGATCGAAGCGCGGGCGGCCGTTCCTGTTCTCGGCGATCCAGTCGCGGGCGTAGGTCCCGTCCTGGATGTCGCGGAGCACCTTGTCCATCACGGCCCGCACGTCCTCCGTGATCATCTGATCGCCGGCGTGGTAGCCGCCGTGTTCGGCGGTGTCGGAGACGCTGTACCACATGTAGCCGAGCCCGCCCTCGTACATCAGGTCGACGATGAGCTTCAGCTCGTGCAGGCATTCGAAGTAGGCGACCTCGGGCTGGTAGCCGGCCGCGACCAGCTTCTCGAAGCCGGCGCGGACCAGGGCGGACGCGCCGCCGCAGAGGACGATCTGCTCGCCGAACAGGTCGGTCTCCGTCTCCTCGGCGAACGTGGTCTCGATCACGCCGGCGCGGGTGCAGCCGATGCCCTTCGCGTAGGCCAGGGCGTCGGCCAGGGCGCCGCCGGTGGCGTCGTTCTCGACCGCGACCAGGCCCGGCGTGCCGGCGCCCTCGGCGAACACCTCGCGCACCCGGTGGCCCGGCGCCTTCGGGGCGACCAGGGAGACGTCGACTTCCTTCGGCGCGTCGATCTCGCCGTAGCGGACGTTGAACCCGTGGGCGAACATCAGGGTGTCCCCCGGCCCGAGGTTCGGCGCGATGTCCCGTTCGTAGAGCTCGGCCTGCACCGTGTCGGGCGCGAGGATCATGATCATCCGCGCCCGCGCGGCCGCTTCCGCGTTGCCGAGCACCTCGAGACCGTCCGCCTCGGCCCGGCCGGCGCTGCCGCTGCCCTCGCGCAGGCCGACGACGACGTCGACGCCGCTGTCCCGCAGGTTCAGGGCGTGGGCGTGGCCCTGGCTGCCGTAGCCGATGACGGCCACGGTGCGGCCGTCGAGCCGGGAGAGATCCGCGTCGTCGTCGTAGTAGAGCTTCGCCATCTGGATGGGTTCCTCGCTGGGTGATTCGGGCCGAGGGCGCCTAGAGCACGTTGCTTTGCGCCGCCGCGCGGCCGCGGTTGGGCTTGAAGCCCTCGTCCTTCAGGGTGTGGCCGCCGCGCCCGAGCGCGATCACGCCGGTGCGCACCATTTCGACGATGCCGAACGGCCGCACGAGTTCGGTGAAGTGCTCGAGTTTCTCTTCCTCGCCGGTGATCTCGACGACCAGGCTCTCGGCGGAGACGTCGATGATCCGGGCCCGGAAGATGTCGCAGAGCTGGATCACCTCCCGCCGGTTCTCCGAGGAAGCCTTGACCTTGACCAGGGCCATTTCCCTCACCACGGAGGGCTGGCTGTGCAGGTGGTCCACGTGGACGACGTCGACCAGCTTGTACAGGTTCTTGACCAGGCGGTCGGCTTCCGCGCTGTCCGACTCCATGACGATCGTCATCCGGGACATCTCGTCGCGCTGCGTGCGGCCGACGGACAGGCTGTCGATGTTGAAGCTGCGCCGCCGGAACAGGTTCGCCACGCGGGCCAGGACCCCGGGACGGTTCTCGACCAGCGTGGCCAGGATGTGCTTCGCCATGACGGGCTTCCTTCAGCGGCCGGACGACCTCAGACCCCGAACCGGGAACCCAGGGCGGCCGCGGCGGCCGGGGCTTCTTCGGGCTCGGCGGAAGGCGCTTCGGGCGCCTGCGCCGCGGCCGCGCGCTCGCGGCGCTTGCGCTCGAACTCCTCCGGGGTCGGCCGGCGGATCATGTCGTCGAGGTCGGCGCCGGCGGGCACCATGGGGTAGACGATCTCTTCCTTTTCGACCACGAACTCGATGAGCGTCGGCCCCGCGGTCGTCTCCCGCGCCGCCCTGACCGCGTCTTCGATCTCGCCCCGCTCGGTGACCCGGACCGCCGGGATGCCGTAGGCCTCGGCCAGCTTGCAGAAGTCCGGGTTGACCATCGGCGTGGCGTTGTAGCGCTCTTCGTAGAAGAACTCCTGCCACTGGCGGACCATGCCGAGGAAGCCGTTGTTGATGATGGCGATGTGGACGTTGACCCGCTCCTGGACGGCGGTGGCGAGTTCCATCAGCGTCATCTGGAAGCCGCCGTCGCCGACGATCGCCCACACTTCCTGGTCGGGACGGGCCATCTTGGCGCCGATCGCCGCCGGCACGCCGAAGCCCATCGTGCCCAGGCCGCCGCTCGTGATCAGGCTGTGCGGCCGTTCGTGGTGGTAGTACTGGGCCTCCCACATCTGGTGCTGGCCGACGTCGGTCACGGTGACGGCGCCGCCGCCCGTGAACTCGAACAGGTCGCGGATGACCTGGGCGCCGAGCAGCTTGCCCTCGGGCACTGCCGGGTGCTGGGGCGCGTCGACCGGGCGGACGATCTCCCGCAGTTCGGACTCGGTGCGCCACTCGGCGATGCGGTCGAACCAGGCCTGGTTCGGCCGGCGCTCGACCCGCTCAAGCAACTGCCCCAGGACCTCGCGGAGGTCGCCGACGATGCCGACGTCCACCGTGACGTTCTTGTTGATCTCCGAGGGATCGATGTCGACGTGGATCTTGCGCGAGTTCCGGGCGTAGGTGGCCAGGTTGCCGGTCACCCGGTCGTCGAAGCGCATGCCGAGGGCGATCAGCAGGTCGGCCTCCTGGATCGCGTGGTTCACCTCGGCGCCGCCGTGCATGCCCATCATGCCCAGGCACAGCGGGTGGCGCTCGGACATGGCGCCCTTGCCGAGCAGGGTCAGCGCGACCGGGATCCGGGCCTTCTCCGCCAGTTGCGCGAGTTCCGCGTTGGCGCCGGCCATCGAGACGCCGTGGCCGGCCAGGACGATCGGCCGCTTCGAGTCCCGGATCAGTTCCAGGGCCGAGTCGACCTGGCGCGCCCGCGCGGCCCGCGGCGGACGATAGCCGGGGAGCTCGATCGGCTCGCTCGGGTAGACGAACCCGGCGCTCTCGATCTGGACGTCCTTCGGGATGTCGACCAGCACCGGCCCCGGCCGCCCGGTGCGGGCGATGTGGAACGCCTCGCGCATGACCTCCGGCAGTTCCTCGATCGACCTGACCAGGTAGTTGTGCTTGGTGATGGGCAGGGTGATGCCGGTGACGTCCGTTTCCTGGAAGGCGTCGCTGCCGATGGCGCCGGTCGGCACCTGGCCGGTGATGCAGACGATCGGCGAGGAATCCATCATCGCGGTGGCGATGCCGGTGACGAGGTTCGTCGCGCCGGGGCCGCTCGTCGCCATCGCCACGCCGACCTTGCCGGTGGCGCGGGCGTAGCCGTCGGCCATGTGCGACGCGCCCTGCTCGTGCCGGGTCAGTACGTGGTGGAGTTGGGGGTACTTCGTCAGGGCGTCGTAGGTGGGCAGGATGGCTCCGCCGGGGTAGCCGAAGACGATGTCGACGCCCTCGCGCAGGAGGCACTCGCAGACGATCTCGGCGCCGGTCAGCACGACGGCGTCCGTGCCGGCGCCCGCCTCTTCGCGTCTTCCGTCCGTTGCGGTCGTGTCGTCGCTCATCTCGGCCTCCTCGCTCAGCCGGCCAGTGGCGGCGCGGCCTCCCGCAGCCGGGGCACCGGCGTGAGCCAGTCGTGGCGGTCGGGGATCCGGCCCTCGACCAGTCCGAAGAACTCCTCCTGGAGGTGGTGCGTGATCTCGCCGCGCGTTCCGCCGCCGATCGGGATCCGGTCGACGGAGCGCACCGGCGTGACCTCGGCCGCGGTGCCGGTCATGAACAGCTCGTCGGCCAGGTACAACTCTTCGCGCGCGATCGGCTGGAAGTGCACTTCGTACTTCAGGTCGCGGGCGATCGTGACGACCGAGTCCCTCGTGATGCCGCCCAGGATCGAGTTGTAGAGCGGCGGCGTGTAGATCGCGCCGTCCCGGATCAGGAACAGGTTCTCGCCCGCGCCCTCGCAGACCAGCCCGCGCTCGTCGAGCATGATGCCCTCGGCGTAGCCGTGCTGGCGGGCCTCGATGGACACGAACTGGTTCGTCACGTACTGCCCGCTGATCTTGCCGAGCGGCACGGCCGTGTTCGAGTTGAAGCGGCGCCAGGAGCTGACCGCGGCGTCGACACCCTGCTCGATCGCCTCGTCGCCCAGGTAGCGGCCCCAGCGGACCGCGTAGATGGCGAGCCTGGCACTGCAGTCGGTCGGATTCAGGCCCATCTCCTCGTCGCCCCGGTAGATCAGCGGGCGGATGTAGCACGACTCCAGGCGATTGCGCGCGACCGCCTCGATGCACAGCTCCTCGACCCGGTCCTCGGTGCAGCCGGGATCCATCCGCATGATCCGGCAACTGTCGAACAGGCGCCGGACGTGGGAGCCGAGGCGGAAGATCGCCGTCGTCTCGCCCGTGTCGTAGGCGCGGATGCCCTCGAAGACGGACGAACCGTAGTGCAGGCCGTGCGTGGTGAGATGGACCGTCGCTTCGGCCCAGGGTTTCCACTGGCCGTCGATCCAGATCCACTCCGATCGTTCTATGGGCATGGCAATTGCTCCACTGGCGGTAGCGGCCGAACAAAAAAGCCCCCAGGCGGCGCTGGGGGCTTGAAGTCGCTCGGTTTCCGGTCGGTGCGCCCGGTCAGCCCCCTGGGGTCGCAAGGACCAGGACCGGAACCGGCAGGGGAAGGGCGTCTGGACGAGTCATGATGCAGGGAGTTCGGTCGATCTACCGAACGGCAGGTCGTGGGCGGGAGCGTAGGAGAGGAGAGGAGCGGCTGTCAAGTCTCGCCCGCGCCGCCGGAACCGACACGGGCCGCCGAATCGGCGCTATAGTCGAACGTTTACGCGCGCGTTGCGGCGGCCTTCCGTGAAACTGTTCCCACGCCTCGAATTCCATCGCACCGGGATCGGTCTGCTGCCCGATCCCCACGACCCGGAACCGGGTTCGGCGGTCCACCTGGCCCAGGTGGCGGGGTCGAAGCGTCCGCTGACGTTCTGCAGTTGCTCGACGGGCCGGCGGAGCGGTTGCCGCCACCTCAGGCAACTGGAGGGCCAGATCCGGGAACTCCACCAGGCCGCCGGCGGCGCCTGGATCGACGCGTTCGCCCGCAGCGGCTGGTTCCGGCTGGCCCAGGCCCTGTTCGAGGAACGGCTGCCGGCGGCGTCCGACTGCCTGGTGCTCAAGGAGGGGGCGCGCGAGCCGATCCGCCTGTTCGCTCCCGATGGCACGGAAGTGCTTCGCTACCTGGAACAGGCGCCTTCCGCGGTCCGTCTCCTGGAGCGGATCGGGAAGCTCGCGGACGGCGTGTCGGCCGCCGACCGGTCGGGTCTGCTGGAGCGTCTCTCGACCTTCATGCGGACGCCGGAGGAGCAGCACCTGAACAAGGCCGGGATGCAGACGAACCGGCAGTTCTTCGAGAGCAGCCTCTGGTTCCGCGTCGCGTACCACGCGCTCAGGGAGTACGGCGACATCAGGGGCCGGCTCGACGGCAGCGGGACGGCCGGCGCGTCGGTTCGGCTTCGGCCCTTCGTCGAACTCGGGAGCGGCACGGTGTTCCTGGCGGTCCGCGGGCGGGCGGACGGCCCGGACCTGTTCGAGATCGCCGTGCCGCGCCGCCGGGTCGGCGCGGCGCTCGAGTTTCTCGCCGACGCCGGGCAGGCGTCCATCGTGCCGCTGCCCGCGGCGGACCTCTTCTACGTCGGGCCGGACACGAAGATCCCGGCAGAGCGCAAGCTCGACGTCCTGCGCCTCGCCGCGGAGGGCGAGGAGATCCTCGACGAGGAGGCGCGGAAGCGCTTCCGGTACGGCGATCTCGTCTTCGTGGAGGAGCTGGGAGCGCTCGTGCGGCGCTCGGACCGGGGGGAGAGCGGCTGGCGCGAGCCCCGGACGCTCGACCTCGAGGCGGCGCGCGTTCCGGCCCTCCGCACCGCGGCGCCGGTCCTGAAACCGGCGCCGGTCCTGACCGAGAATCCGCTGGCGAGCCTCGGCATCCTCACCGAGTTCGACTACATAGAGATCGAGCCGGACGAGGACGAATCGCTGTCCATCCGCTACGGCTTCGGCGACTCCGACGTGAGCCTCGAGGACCTGCTGGCGGCGAAGGGCGCCGGCCTGCCGTACCTCGAGACGGCGTCCGGCTGGATCGACCTGAACGCCCCGGCGCTCAGGAACCTCGGGTCGCTGCCGGCCCGGGCGAGGGCCCGGATGGAAGGCGCCGGCAACGGCGGTTCCGGGGGGCTGCGACTCTCCTCGGCCGAGCTGCTCCGGCTCCAGGCGTCGAGCACGGCGCCGATCCGCATCGAGGGCGAAGGCAGCAGGCACGACTTCCTGCGCCGCTTCCTGGACCTCCGCCCGGCCGATCCGATGGTAAGTCCGGGCGGACTGAAGAGCATCCTCCGTCCGTACCAGAAGCTCGGCGTCGAGTGGCTGAAGTTCCTGTACGAGAACGACCTGGCGGGTCTGCTGTGCGACGACATGGGCCTCGGCAAGACCCACCAGGCGATGGCCCTGATGGTCATCCTGCGGGAGCAGTTGGGGGTCGACGAGCCGTTCCTCGTCGTCTGCCCGCGCACCGTCATCAGCCACTGGCGCAACAAGCTCCGGGAGTACGCGCCGGGACTGCGCCCGGCGTACTACCACGGGCCGCAGCGCGACCTCGAGGAATCGCTCCGCGAGGGCGACACCGTCCTCACCTCGTACGGCGTGATGCGCAACGACGTCGAACGTTTCGGCGCGCGGCGCTGGGGCCTCATCGTGTTCGACGAGGTGCAGCAGATCAAGAACCGGAGCACCCAGGGCTACCGGGCGGCCGTGGCGCTCAAGGCCCGGATGAAGCTGGGGCTGACCGGCACGCCGATCGAGAACTCGCTCACCGAGTTGAAGGGTCTGTTCGATCTCGTGCTGCCGGGCTACCTGGGCGGCGACGACACCTACCTCGACGTGCTCGGACCGAACGAGCTCGACGCGGACTCCTGGTACGCGGCGAACCTGCGGCGCCTGACCGCTCCCTTCGTGCTGCGCCGGGTGAAGACCGCGGTGCTGGACGAACTGCCGGAGAAGATCGAGGACGTGCGGACCTGCCGCCTGAGCGCCGAGCAGTTCGACCTGTACCGGCAGACGATCGAAACGAAGGGCGTCACGTTGATGAACGCCCTGCGGAGCGAGCGGGGCGCCCTTCCGTACATCCACATCTTCGCCCTGCTGAACATGCTGAAGCAGATCTGCGATCATCCCGCGCTGGCGGTGGGCGACCTCGACCGCTACGAGAACTACGAGTCCGGCAAATGGGACCTGTGCAAGGAACTGCTCGAAGAGAGCTTCGCCAGCGGCCAGAAGGTGGTCGTCTTCAGCCAGTACCTGGGCATGATCGGGATCCTGGAGCGCCACCTGGCGAAGCTCGGCGTCGAGTTCGTCACGCTGACGGGTTCGACCCGGCAGCGCGGGAAGGTCGTCGACCGCTTCAACAACGACGAGGACTGCCGCGTCTTCCTGGGCAGCCTGAAGGCGGGCGGCACGGGCATCGACCTGGTGGGCGGTTCCGTCGTCATCCACTACGACCGCTGGTGGAACGCGGCTCGCGAGGACCAGGCGACCGACCGCCTGTACCGGATCGGCCAGAAGCGGGCGGTCCACGTCTTCAAGCTGATCACCGAGGAGACGCTCGAAGAGCGCATCGCCGCCATCATCGACCGCAAGCGCCGGCTCATGGAGAGCGTGGTGCAGGAGGACGACCCCCGGCTCAAGAAGATCTTCTCGCGGGAGGAGCTGATCGAGCTGCTGCAGGGGCCGGGCCTCGACGAGCCCCAATGAGCGGGGCGACGGCGAGTCCGGTCGATGGCGCCGAAGCCGGGGACCGGGGCCGGGAATAGGGTAGCGGGCCGATGACCGCCAGGATCGATCTCTACGACACGACGCTGCGCGACGGCACCCAGCGGGAGAACGTCTCCCTGTCGCTGGCGGACAAGCTGGCGATCGCCCGGCGGCTGGACGCCTTCGGTATCCCTTACATCGAGTGCGGCTGGCCCGGCTCGAACCCGAAGGACGTCGACTTCTTCGAGGCCATCCGGGGCGTCGAACTCGAACAGACGAAAATCTGCGCCTTCGGCAGCACGCGCCGCAAGAACGGCCCCTGCGCTCGCGACGGCAACATCCAGGCCCTCGTGGCCGCGGAGACGCCGGTCGTGACGATCTTCGGCAAGAGCTGGGACCTCCACGTCGAAAAGGTGCTCGAGACGGACATCGCCGAGAACGAGAACATGGTCCGGGACTCGGTCGGCTACCTCAAGGACCTCGGCCGCGAGGTGATCTACGACGCCGAGCACTTCTTCGACGGCTTCGCCGCGAATCCCGAGTGCGCCCTCGGCACGCTGCGCGCCGCGGCCGGCGCCGGCGCCGACTGCATCGTGCTGTGCGACACGAACGGCGGCGCCCTGCCCTGGCGGATCGAGGCCGGGGTCGAGGCCGTGCGGGCCGAACTCGGCGCCGATGCGCGGATCGGCATCCACACCCACGACGACGGCGGCTGCGGCGTGGCGAACTCGCTCGCCGCCGTGCGCGCCGGGGCGGTCATGGTCCAGGGCACGATCAACGGCTACGGCGAGCGGGTGGCGAACGCCAACCTGGTGACCATCCTGCCCGACCTCCAGTGCAAGATGGGTTTTGCTTGCGTTCCCGACGAGCGGCTCCGGGAACTGACGGCGCTGTCGCGCTACGTCGCCGAGGTGGCGAACATCGCCCACGACGACCACCTGCCCTACGTCGGCCGGAGCGCCTTCGCTCACAAGGGCGGCGTTCACGTGGCGGCGATGCTCAAGGATCCGGCCAGCTACCAGCACGTGGCGCCGGAACTCGTTGGGAACGAGATGCGCGCCGTGGTCTCCGAACTCTCGGGCCGCGGCAACATCGCCCACCTGGCGGCCGGCAGCGGGATCGGCGCGGACACGCCGCACGCGCGCGAGATCCTCTACAAGGTCAAGGATCTGGAGAACCGCGGCTACAGCTTCGAGGCCGCGGAGGCCTCCGTCGAGTTGATGCTCCGCCGGGCCGAGCCGGGCTACGAGGCGCCCTTCCGGCTGCTCGACTTCCTGACCGTCGTGGAGCATCGCGACGGCCGCGGCGTGGTCACGGAAGCGACGGTCAAGGTCGAGCTGCGGGGCGGGGCCGTTGAGCACACGGTTTCCGAGGGCAACGGGCCGGTCAACGCCCTGGCCCACGCGCTGCGGAAGGCGCTGGCGCCGCACTACCCGGCGCTGAACGACATGCGGCTGGCCGACTACAAGGTGCGCATCCTGGACAGCGCCCAGGGCACGGCGGCCACGACGCGGGTGCTGGTGGACTTCACGGCCGGCGGCGACCGCTGGACCACGGTCGGCGCGGGCACGAACATCATCGAAGCGAGCTGGGAAGCGCTCTCCGACGCGATCGAGTACGGCCTGACGAAGTAGCGCCGTACCCGGCGGGACTACCGGGCGAAGGCGCCGCGGGCGCCGATCGCCTCAAAGGGCTCCATGCCGACGCAGGTGCAGATCAGGTGGCGGTCGCCGTGGGCGTTGTCGACCCGGCCGACCGGGGGCCAGTACTTGTGCTCCTCGTTCCACGGGGCGGGGAAGGCCGCCTGGCGGCGGGAGTAGGAGCGGTCCCACTCGTCGGCGCTGATCGCGGCCGCGGTGTGGGGCGCCCCGCGCAGGGGGCTCGCGGCGATCTCCACGTCGCCGCGTTCCACCGCCGCAATCTCGGCGCGGATCGCGATCATCGCGTCGCAGAAGCGGTCGAGTTCCGCCTTCGACTCGCTCTCCGTCGGCTCGACCATCAGCGTCCCGGCGACCGGAAAGGACATCGTCGGTGCGTGGAAGCCGTAGTCGATCAGGCGCTTGGCGACATCGTCGACCTCGACGCCCGAGGCCTTGAAGCCGCGCAGGTCGAGGATGCACTCGTGGGCCACCAGGCCGCTCGCGCCCCGGTACAGGACCGGATAGTGCGCCTGGAGCCGGTGGGCGATGTAGTTCGCGTTGAGGATCGCGGCCTCGGTGGCGCGGCGGAGTCCGGCGGCGCCCATCATGCGGATGTAGGCCCAGGAGATCGGCAGGATGGCGCCGCTGCCGACGGGCGCCGCGCTGACCGCGCCGACCGCGCCGGCGCCCTGGGTTCCGGTGCTGTCCGAGCGGCCGGCGGCGGCGAGCGGGTGACGCGGCAGGAAGGGCGCCAGGTGGCCGGCGACCGCGATCGGCCCCATGCCCGGACCGCCGCCGCCGTGCGGGATGCAGAACGTCTTGTGCAGGTTCAGGTGGCAGACGTCGGCGCCGTAGTCGCCGGGACGGCAGACGCCGACCTGGGCGTTCATGTTCGCGCCGTCGAGGTAGATCTGCCCGCCGCGGTCGTGGACGATGGCGCAGATCTCGCGGATCGCCTCCTCGAACACGCCGTGCGTGGACGGGTAGGTGACCATCAGCGCCGCCAGGTCGTCGCTGTGCTCGCCGGCGCGGGCGCGCAGATCGTCGAGGTCGATGTTGCCCTCCTCGTCGCAGGCGACGGGCGCGACCTTCAGTCCGGCCAGGACCGCGCTCGCGGGGTTCGTGCCGTGGGCCGACGTAGGGATGAGGCAGACGTCGCGGGCGCCCTCGCCGCGGCTCTCGTGGTAGCTGCGGATCGCCAGCAGCCCCGCGTACTCGCCCTGGGAGCCGGCGTTGGGCTGCAGGGAGACGGCGGAGAAGCCCGTGACGTTCGCCAGCCAGCGCTCGAGGTCGGCGCAGAGCTTGGCGTAGCCGGCGGTCTGGCCGGCGGGAGCGTAGGGGTGCATGTGGGCGAACCCGCGCCAGGTGATCGGCATCATCTCGGCGGTGCCGTTCAGCTTCATCGTGCACGAGCCGAGCGGGATCATCGAGGTGGTCAGCGACAGGTCGCGCGCCTCCAGCCGGTGCAGGTAGCGGAGGAGCTCCGTCTCGGAGCGGTAGCTGCTGAACACGGGGTGATCCAGGCAGGGCGTCGTCCGGCGCAGCGCCTCCGGCAGGGGTTCGGGCGCCTCGGCCGCCGGCGCGGACTCGGCCGCGGGCGAGTGCCGGACCGCGGCCGAACCGATCTCGGCCGCGGACTTGGACGCGGCCGAATGCCGGACGCCAGCCGAACCGACCTCGGCGAAGGCGGCGAGCACGGATTCGATGTCGTAGTCGGTCGTCGTCTCGTCGCAGGCGACCGAGATGGCGCCGGCGCCCCACTCGCGCAGGTTCAGCTTGCGGCGCCGCGCGGCGGCGATGATCCGGCGCTCCTCGTCCACGCCGCCGACCTCGGCGGTCACCGTGTCGAAGAAGGCGGCGGCGCGAAGCGGGAAGCCCAGGGCGCGCAGGCGTTCGGCGAGGCGCGCGGCCCGGCGGTGGACCGCGCCGGCGATCGACTCCAGCCCTTCCGGACCGTGGTAGACGGCGTAGAAGCTGGCGATCACCGCCGGCAGCACCTGCGCGGTGCAGATGTTGCTGGTGGCCCGGTCGCGCCGGATGTGCTGTTCCCGGGTCTGGAGCGCGAGGCGCAGCGCCGGCCGGTGGCGGTCGTCGTGGGTGACGCCGACCAGGCGGCCGGGCAGCCGGCGCTTCAGCTTGTCGCGGACGGCGATGTAGGCGGCGTGCGGTCCGCCGAAACCCATCGGCAGGCCGAAGCGCTGGGAGCTGCCGACGGCCACGTCGGCGCCCCAGTCTCCCGGCGCCTCCAGCAGGCAGAGGGCGAGCGGATCGGCGGCGGCGACGGTCATGCCGCCCGCTTCGCTCACGCGCGTCGCCAGGTCGCGGTAGTCGTGGACGCCGCCGTCGGTGGCCGGCTGCTGGACCAGGGCCGCGAACGCACCCTCCGGGTCCAGGTCCTCGTGAGCGCCGACCTCGACCTCGATGCCCAGGGGCTCGGCGCGCGTGCGGACCACCTCGATCGTCTGCGGGTGGCAGAGCTCCGAGACGAAGAACCGGCCCTGGCGCCGGTTCGCGGCCCAGCACAGGGTCATCGCTTCGGCCGCCGCCGTCGGTTCGTCGAGCAGGGAGGCGTTCGCCACCTCCAGGCCCGTGAGGCTGGCGATCATCGTCTGGAAGTTCAGCAGCGCCTCCAGCCGGCCCTGGGAGATCTCGGGCTGGTACGGCGTGTAGGCCGTGTACCAGCCGGGGTCCTCCAGCACGTTGCGCTGGATGACCGGCGGCGTGACGCAGCCGTGGTAGCCCATGCCGATGAAGCTGCGCAGCACCTGGTTGCTGCTCGCGATCTCGTCGAGTTCGACCAGCGCCGCGGCTTCGGAGGCGGGCGGCGGCAGGTCCAGGCCGCCGTCCGGGCCGCCGCTGCGAATCGCGGCGGGCACGGCCGCGTCCACCAGGCTCGCGAGCGAAGGCTGGCCGAGGGTCTCGAGCATCCCCTCGATCTCGGCGTCGCGGGGGCCGATGTGGCGGTCGGCGAAGGGCAGCGCGCCGCTGGCCGTGTGTTCGCTGCCGGTCACGAGGCGAGCGCCAGTCGAACGACGTAGCCGCCATAGGCCGCGAGCAGCAGCAGGCCCCAGGCACGTCCGATGCTGCGTCCATGCCGCAGCATGTAGACGGCGAGGAACATGAGCAAGCTGAAGGCGAGCATGACCGAGGCGTCCACGCCCTCGGCGCCGAACGTGGTCTCGAAGGGCCGGACGAGCACCGCCGCCGGCAGGACGAGCAGGATGTTGAACACGTTCGAGCCGATGATGTTCCCCAGCACGATGCCGTGGTGCTTGCGGTAGGCGGCGACCAGGCACGCCGCGAGTTCCGGCACGCTGGTCCCGAAGGCCACGACGGTGAGCCCGATGATCCGCTCGCTGACGCCGAGGTCGCGGGCGAGTTCCTCCGCGGCCGGCACCAGGAGTTGGGCCGCGCCGACGACGAGCAGAACGAGGCCGAGCAGCGTGCCCAGGGCCGACTTGAGTCCGTTGGCGTGCTGCGCCTCGGCTTCTTCGACCTCCCCGGCGCGGACCAGCACGAAGAGGAAGTACGCCATCAGCGCGAGCAGGACGGCGCCCTCGAACCGGGCGAAGCGGCCGAAGGCGGTGAAGGTCACGACGAGCAGGGAGGTGGCGAGCATGAAGGGCAGCTCGCGCCGCACCAGACGCACGGCCTGGCGGTCGGTGGCGTCGTCGTCGTTGAGCAGCGGCGCGACCAGCGCCGACACGCCCAGGATCAGGCCGACGTTGGCGATGTTCGAGCCGACCACGTTGCCGTAGACGAGCCCGGTGGAGTCGCGCAGCGCCGCGGCTATCGCCACGCCGAGCTCCGGCGCCGAGGTGCCGAAGGCGACGACGGTCAGGCCGATGACCGTCGGGCTGACCCGCAGAACCGCGGCCAGCCCGGTAACCGAGCGCACCAGGACCTCGCCGCCGGCCCAGAGCACGGCGATGCCGAGGAGGATCAGCAGCAGGGAGATCAGCACGGTCCGGCTTCGGGTTCGCGGCGTCCGCGCCTACGGGAAGATGCCCGCCGTGCGGTAGGAGGCGGCGACCTTGTCGATCGCCAGGACCATCGCGGCCGTGCGCAGGTCGACCTCGGGGCCCAGCTTCTTCCGGTACCTGCGCATGTGGTGGTAGGCGGTGGCCATCGTCTCTTCGAGGCCGGAGTTCACGAGGTCGATCTCGTCCGCGCCCCGCGCGAGGATCTTGACCTCGGCCTGGCTGAAGCTGGCGCCGGTGGCGGAGCTCATCGCGTTCAGCAGGTCCCGGCGCACGCTCTCCTCGAAGCGCTTCTGCATCCGGCCGAAGCGCACGTGTGAGAGGTTCTTCAGCCACTCGAAGTAGGAGACCGTGACGCCGCCGGCGTTCAGGTAGACGTCGGGAATCACCAGGATGCCGCGCTTCGCGGCCGCGGCGCTGGCGGCGGAGGTGGTCGGGCCGTTCGCCGCCTCGGCCAGGATGCGGCAGGAGATTCGCTCGATGTTCTCGCTCGTGATCTGGTTCTCCAGGGCCGCCGGGATGAGGATGTCGCAGTCGAGTTCGAGCGCCTTGCGGCTCGGCTCGATGTCCGCCGCGCCGGGGAAGCCGAGGATCGAGCCGGTGGCGCGCCGGTGTTCGACCACGCTGTCCAGGTCGAGCCCCTCCTCGCTGGCGATCGCGCCCTCGAACTCGGCGAGGCCGACCAGCTTCGCGCCCGCGTCCTGAAGGTATCTCGCCGCGTGGTAGCCGACGTTGCCCAGTCCCTGGATCACGATCCGCTTGCCTTCGACGCCCCGTTCGAGCCCGAGCTGCGCCATGTCGTCCTCGAAGGAGCAGGCCTCGCGTATGCCGTAGTAGACGCCGAGCCCGGTGGCCTGGGTGCGGCCCTGGATGCCGCCGTGTTCGACCGGTTTGCCGGTGACGCAGGCGGCGACGTTGACCTCGCCGTGCTCGATCTGGGCGTAGGTGTCGGCGATCCAGGCCATCTCCCGTTCGCCGGTGCCGTAGTCGGGGGCCGGCACGTCCTTGCCCGGTCCGATGAAGGACTTGCGCTGCAGTTCGGCGGTGTAGCGCCGGGTCAGCCGTTCCAGCTCGCCCTCGGAGTACTTGCGGCGGTCGATGCGGACGCCGCCCTTGGCGCCGCCGAAGGGGACGTCGACCAGGGCGCACTTGTAGGTCATCAGGGCCGCCAGCGCCATGACCTCGTCCTCGTTGACGTTCATCGCGTAGCGGATGCCGCCCTTGGTCGGCAGCCGGTGGTGGCTGTGCTCGGCGCGCCAGGCGTGGATCACCTCGATGGCGCCGTCGTCCCGGCGCAGCGGGAAGCTCATGCGGTAGACCGAGTTGACCCACTTGACCTGCTCGAGCAGCGTCGGGTCGTGGTCCGTGTGCTTTGCCGCCTCGTCGAAGGCGGCGTTCACCTGGTCGAAGAAGTTCAGATGCGAAGCGGCGGTCACTCCGGGCTCCTCGTCATCGTCGGACACTGCCCGCGCGGATCCGCGGGGCCGGGTTCAACCTATGCCCGCGGGCCGAAGTCGTCAATCGGCGGCGCTCACGAGGCGCGCCTCGACGGGCGCCGGGGGATAGAGGTTGGCGCGGTCGCCGGCGACGAAGGCGTAGACCCGGATTCCGGCCAAGTGGGCGATGTCGAGCGCCAGGCTGGACGGCGCGCCGACCGCGGCGATCGCGGGGACGCCGGCGACCGCGGCCTTCTGGACGATCTCGAAGCCGAGCCGGCCGCTGACGGCCAGGATCGTCGAGTCGAGGGGCAGCCGGCCGGCCCGGAGCGCCCGGCCGACGACCTTGTCGACCGCGTTGTGCCGGCCGATGTCCTCGTACAGCCAGAGCAGGTCGGCGTTCCGGTCCACTACGTGGAACAGGGCGGCCGCGTGGACGCCGCCGGTGTCCTCGAAGAGGTCCTGCCGGACTCTCATCCTGGCCGGCAGACCGCTGACGACCCGGCGTTCGAGGTCCGGCGCGAGGTCGAGCGGAGGGATCGACGGCAGCCGCACCCACAGGTCTTCGAGCGAAGGCTTGCCGCAGACGCCGCAGGCGCTGGTGACCCGGAAGGCGCGCTCGCGCTCGCCGGCGTCCCGCCTGCGGCGCGCGCGCCGGCGGCCTTCGGCCGAGAGGCGAACGTCGACGGTGGCGCCGGGGACTGTGGCTTCCGGCGGCGCGGCGGTGGGGCTGTCGAGGCCGGGGAGGCCGCCGGGCGCCTGCCGGCCAGAGGGGAGTCCGGCCGACGGATCGGCGGGTTTCGCGACCCCGGCGACGTCCGCGGCGCCTTCGATCCAGCCCTCGGCGTAGAGGTAGCCGAGCGCCAGTTCGGCCTCGGCGCCGGGACTGCGCATCGTGACGACGATGGGCTCGCCGTCGACCCGGATCTCGAGCGGCTCTTCGACCGCCACCCGGTCGCGCCTCTCGCCGCCCTCGCCACGCTCGACGAGGACCTCCCGGGCTTCCGCGCCGGCGTCGCGCCTAGCCACGGCGGTTCGCCCGGTTTCGGCCGGGGCGGCGGCCCGGAACGGGCCATCGGCTGGGTGCGCGGGTCTTCCGACCCGCTGCCGCCGGAGGCGGCCGGAAAGACGCGCCGGCCGAGAGGCCGGCTCCGCTCGGCCTGGCGCCTCGGCTCGCAGCGGTCGCCGGCCTTTGGCCGGCGGCCGTGTCGTCCGGGCCGCGCCGCTTCGCGGCGCCGCCCGCAGGCGGGTCGGAAGACCCGCGCACCCAGCGGAGCGCCGGCTTCGCTCCGGCGGCCCGTTCCATGCAAGCGTGCACCGCGAGCCTTGCGAACGGCATTCCGCGGCGCGAACTCCTAGGCACGGCTGCGCACCCGATCTGCGGCCTGAAGGCGCCTGGACACGACGGTCCCGGCCGGTTCGACCCGTACGCGCACTCCGTACTCGGGCTCGCCGGAGTCGGGGTCCAGCGACCAGGGCAGGAGTTCCATGCACTCCGGCCAGTGGGCCTCCACGTTCCCCGGCTTGATCGGACCGAAGCGGGCCGCGAGTTCGAGCCGGGACACGGGCGACGAGACCGCCACGCGGTCGCCGTCGGCGATCCCCCTGGCCCGGCCGTCTTCCGCGTTCATCAGCAGGTCGGCGCGCTCCAGGCCGGTCAGCGCGTCGCGTTCCCCGTGGACCATCGAGTTGAACTGGCGGCCGCGGCGGGTCGAGAGGAAGAGCGCGCCGGCCTCCAGCGCGCGGCCGGCCGGCGGCGTCACGGCGTGGAAGCGGGCCCGGCCGGAAGGCGTGGCGAACCGGCCGCCCTCGAACAGGCGCTCGCTGCCCCACTGGAACTGGTCGCCCTTGCGCCGCAGGTTCTCGATGCCGGCGTAGCGGGGCTCGGCGCGGGCGATCTCGTCGCGGATTGCCGCCGTGTCCGCGAAGTCGAGCGCCCCGGCGGGTTCGGGCCGCGCCCGGCCGACGATCTCGCACAGGACCTCCCACTCGGGCCGGACCTCGCCAAGCCGCCTCGCCTCGCCGCCCCGGTAGCCGATCGGCGGCGAGAAGACGATGCGTCTCTCCGTCGTCGTCTCGGTCACGCCGCCGGGGATCTCGTAGCGGGTCGCCGCCGGCAGCAGCAGCACGGTGTCGCTCGGATCGACGAGCATCGCGCTGCTGAGCAGGATGTCCTGGTGGATCCGGAGCGCGGGCCGGTGCAGCGCGCGCTCGACCCGCTCCCGGTCGGGCGCCGTCTCGAGAAAGTTGCCGCCGAGGATCCAGAACGCGTCGATGCCGCCTTCGGCCGCGGCCTCGATCTGGCCGGTGGCGGCCAATCCGGGGCCGCGTGGCGGCTCGAAGCCCCAGACCTCGGCCCAGCGGTCGAGCGTCGCGGCTTCCGTCGCCGGCGCGCAGCCGACCTCGGACCCGCCCTGCACGCCGGAGTGGCCGCGGATGGGAACGAGGCCGGCGCCGGGCCGGCCGGGGAGGCCGCGCATCAGGCCGAGGTTGCAGAGCGCGAGCACGGTATCGACGCCGTGCCGGTGCTGGGTGAGGCCCATCGACCAGACGAGGATCGTCTTCGGCTTTGCGCACAGGAGCGCGGCGAACCGTTCCATCTCGGCGCGGGAGGCGCCGCTGGCCGTTTCCAGCTCGCTCCAGGACGCGCTCCGCAGCGTCGCTTCGAGGGCCTCGAAGTCCTCGGTGGAGCGCTCGACGAAGCCGCGGTCGACGCCGCCGGGCAGGTCGAGGAGAGCCTTCATCGTGCCGTTCAGGAACGCGAGGTCGCCGCCGGTATCGACCGCGAACCAGTGGCTGGCCAGGTCGGTGCCGAAGACCGCGCTCGAAGCGACCGAGGGCACCCAGTAGCGCTCCAGGCCCGGCTCGCGGTACGGGTTGACGACCGCGATCTCGGCGCCGCGCCGGCGCGCGAAGTGGAGGTACTTGACGGTCACCGGCTGGTTGTTCGGCACGTTCGAGCCGAAGAAGACGATCAGGTCCGCGTCGAGCCAGTCGCGGTAGGAGTTCGTCGCGGCGCCGACTCCCAGGGAGCGCGTAAGGGCGATCGTCGAGGCCGCGTGGCAGAGGCGGGCCGCCGTGTCGACGTGCGGCGTGCCGAAGAAGCGGGCCGCCTTCTGGGCGACGTAGTACGTCTCGTTCGGGATGCCGCGCGAGGTCAGGAAGAAGGCGGCGCGCGCCGGGTTGCGCTCGCGGACCTGGGCCAGCCCGGACGCCGCTACGTCGACCGCCTCGCGCCAGGAGATGCGCCGGAATCCCGGCTCGCCGGCCCGCCGGATCATCGGATGGGCGAGCCGCCCCAGGCCGCGCAGCGCCGTCGAGCCGCGGGCGGCCAGCGCCCCGGCGTCGGCGAGGACCGCCGGGTCGAGCGCGGGCATCGTGTTCAGTCGCAGCAGGTCGAGCCGCACCATGCACAGATGCACCCCGTCCAGCGTCCAGTCCCGCAGCCCGGAGGTCCCCAGCGCGCACCCGTCGCAGACCCCGTCGCGCAGGATGCGCCACGCGTAACCGGCCTCGTCCCGGTTGCGCCAGGCCACCTTCCCCATCTCCAGGTAGTGGCGCGGCTTGGTCTGGCCCAAGCCGAAGGGGGTCCGCAAGCTGGGACTCACGAGAGGATCATAGAAGAGCGAGGGCGCTAGAGTGTCGCCGGTGCGGATCTTCCGGGTCGTCGTGTTGGCTGTGGCGCTCCCGCCGGGCGCTGCCCTGGCGCAGAGCGGGCAGGCGGAAGTCGTTCCCGCCTTCGGGCCGGAGAACTTCGCGGTCGCGGTCGATCCGCGGGCCGACGGCTGGGACACCGAGGCGCTCAGCGAACGGGCCGAGGCGCAACTCAAGAAGGTGGCCGGGTGGCTTGCGGAGGTCGCCGCGGGCGGGGCCGATGCCGTGCCGTCCGGCGAGGTCGCGCGGGTCGTCGATCCGGGTTTCGAGTCGGACGGGTTCGTGCCGTCCTTGCGCTCGACGGCGAGCGCGCGGGCCGGTTCGCGCGCGGCGCGAGATGGCGCCGCGCAGGCTCCCGGCGAACTGACCGCGCGCTACCGGGGGCCGGCGTTCACCGTCGAGAGCGGGAGCGTCAGCGGCGCGGACGGGGCCTACCGAGGCGCCGAGGGGTTCCGGCGGACCCTCGGGGCGCTCGCGGAGCGGCTGGCCGGAAGCGGCCCGCCGCGGGCGGACTTCAAGCTCTACTCGATCGACGCCGGGTCGGCCGGCTTCACGACGCTCGCGTACTTCGAGGCTTCGGTTGCCGGAGCGGGCGGCAGCCGCCAGTTGAACTCGGTCTGGTCCACGGTCTGGGGTTTGCCGGCCGACGGCGACGGCGAGCCGCTGCTGCTGCGGGTGGAGGTCGAGGGCTACGAGGAAACGGAGGCGCCCGGCGGCCCCCTCTTCGTCGACGTCACGGAATCCGCGGTCGGCCACAACCCGAGCTACCGCGAACAGCTCCTGCAGCCGCCGGACGCCTGGCTCAACCGGATCACCAAGGCGGCCGGCTACAACAAGACCGGCTGGCAGGGGATCTCCGTCGCCGATGTGAACGGCGACGGGCTGGACGACATCTTCCTGCCCGAGCAGGGCGGCCTGCCGAACCGGCTCTACGTGCAGAATCGGAACGGCACGTTCGACGATCGCTCGGCGGAAGCGGCCGTGGACTACCTGGAGCGTGCGCTGGCCGGCCTGTTCGTCGACCTGGACAACGACGGCGACCCGGACCTGGTGCTCTCCAGCCGGCCGGCCGTACTGGTCCTGGAGAACGACGGCAGCGGCCGCTTCGCCCGGGTGCGCCACGTCGCCGGCGACATCCCCGACGGCAACTCGCTCTCGGCCGCCGACTACGACAACGACGGCGACCTCGATCTCTACGTCTGCGCCTACCGCCGCGCCTACGACGAGCGCGGCGTGGCGAGCCCGGTCCCCTACCACGACGCGAACAACGGCGGCCGGAACGCGCTGCTCCGCAACGACGGCGGCTTCCGGTTCGTCGACGCGACGGCGGAGACCGGGCTCGACGCGAACAACCGCCGTTTCAGCCTGGCTGCCGCCTGGGAGGACGTGGACGGCGACGGCGATGCCGACCTCTACGTGGCGAACGACTACGGCCGCAACAACCTGTACCGCAACGACGGCGGCCGCTTCGTGGACGTGGCGGGGGAGGCGGGCGTCGAGGACATCTCGTCCGGCATGTCGGTGAGCTGGGCGGACTACAACCGGGACGGCCGGATGGACCTCTACGTCGGCAACATGTTCTCGGCCGCCGGCAACCGGATCACCTACCAGCGGAAGTTCGAGCGCGACCGCCAGCGCGCCGGGCCGCTGGCCGACGTGCAACGGATGGCGCGGGGCAACTCCCTGTTCGCGGGTGCTTCGGGCGGCGGCTTCGTCGACCGCAGCGTCGAAGCGAACGTGACGATGGGCCGCTGGTCCTGGTCGTCCGTTTTCGCCGACATCGACAACGACGGCTGGGAGGATCTGGTGGTCGCCAACGGCAACCTGACCCAGACCCTCCCGGACGACCTGTGAAGCTTTTTCTGGCGGCAGGTCGTGCCGCGCGCGCCCGGGGTTCTGGATGACGGCTCGCCGGACGACCGGTCGCTGGAGCCCTATCTCGACGCGCTGCGCGCGCTCCACGAACGGCTGGACGAGGGCCTCTCCTTCAGCGGCAGCGAACGGAACTGCGTCTTCCTGAACCTGGGGAACGCCGGGCCGAACCGGGGCGGCGCTGGCAGCGCGGGCGGCGCTTTCGCCAACGCCTCGGCGGTGAGCGGCCTGGACTTCCCTGACGACGGGCGCGGCGTCGCCTTCCTCGACCTGGAGGGCGACGGCGACCTGGACGTGGCGCTCGGCAACCGGACCGCGCCCCGGCTGCGGTTGATGCGGAACGAACTGCCGGCGGGCGACCGGTTCGTGGCGCTGCGCCTGGAAGGCGACGGCGCCGGCACGAACCGGGACGCGGTGGGCGCGCGGGTGGAACTGGCGACGACGGACGGTGTCCTGCGGCGCTCGGTGCGCGCCGGCGAGGGCTTCCTCTCGCAGTCCAGCCGCTGGCTGCACTTCGGCCTGGGCGACGCGGACGTGGCGAGCGGCGTGACGGTCCACTGGCCCGGCGGCGCCGGCGAGACGTTCGCCGGCGTCGAGGCCGGCGGCCGCTACCGGATCGTCCAGGGCAGCGGCCGGGCGGAGGCGGCGCCCGCGCCGGCGCGGCGGACGCCGCTCGAGCCGCGGGACCAGGCGCCGCCCGCGCCGAGCACGGGTTCCCGCGTCGTGCTGGCGCCGCGGCCGCCGGCGCCTTCCTTCACGCTTCGCCCCTTCGGCGCCTCGGAACCGGTCCCGGTCGAGGCGGGCCGCGGCCGGCCGGTGCTGCTCAACGTCTGGGCAAGCTGGTGCGCTCCCTGCCGGTCGGAACTGCGGGACCTGGCGACCGAGGAGGACGCGCTGCGCGCCGCGGGCCTGGAGGTCGCGGCCGTTTCGACAGACGGGATGGGCGAGGTGCCCGGCACGACGGAAGAGGCGGCGCGGAAGTTCATGGACGAGGTCGGCTTCCCGTTCCTGAACGGAATGGCGACCGAGGAGACGCTGGACAAGGTCGAGATCGTCAAGAGGTCGCTCTTCGACCGCCGCTTCCCGCTGTCGCTGCCGTTCTCCCTGCTGATCGACGGCGAGGGCCGGGTCGCCGCGCTCTACCGGGGCGGCGTGGCCGCGGACGATCTGCTTACGGATCTCGAACTGCTGGACGCGCCGGCTGCCGACCTGCGGACCGAGTCGGCGCCGTTCCCCGGCCGCTGGTACACCGATCCCCCGGAAGAGGTGTCGCTCGCGAGCTACGCGCGCTGGTACGAGGAGCGGTTCCCCGCCGAGTCGGTGGCCCTGCTGCGGCGCTCCGTGGAGGTCGAGCGGGCGCTCCTCGGCGCCGCCGGCGCGGCCTCGTTCGAGCGGCAGGGCGCGCGGGACCGCTTGTTCAGGTCGCTCCGGCGGCTGACCGTGCTGGAGAGCCGGGGCGGGAACGGCGAGGCCGCGGCCCGCTACGCCCGCGCCGCCCTCGACCTGGAACCGGACGACCCGGCTGCACGGGCGGCTTACGAGAACGCCCGGGTCGACGCCGGCGACGTGGACGCCGTGCGCGCGGAAGTCGAGGCCGCGCTCGCGGCCGACCCTGGCAACGTCGCCGCCCGGGTCCGGCTGGCCGAACTGCTCGACGCCGAGGGCCGCACGGGCGAGGCGGTGCGGGAGCTCGGCCGCGCCGTCGACCGGAGCCCGCGCGACGTGGAACTGCGTTACCTCTACGGCCAGTTGCTCGGCAAGGCGGAGCGCCTGCGGGAGGCGATGGAGCAGTTCGCGGCGGTCGTCACCCTCGACCCGCGCCACGTCGAAGCGCACCGGGTCCTGGCGGAAGCCGCCGTGCGCAGCGACGAACTCGGGGCCGCCTGGGGCCACTACCGTGCGATCCTCGACGTCGAGCCGCGGGACGTGGAGGCGCTCTACGGCGCGGCCCGCATCGCCGCCGCCGCGGGCCGCCTGGACGAGGCCATCGACGGCTACCGGGCGCTTCTGGAACACGAACCCGGCCACGCGGCGGGCCGCCACGAACTCGGCCTCGCCCTGATCCGCGGCGGCCCCGCCGGCGCCGCCGAGGGCGCGGAACACCTCCGCCGCGCCTACGTGGAGGACCGGAACCTCCTGGCGCGAGGCAACGACATTGCCTGGACCCTGGCCACCCACCCGGACGCCGGCCGGCGCGACGGTCAGCTCGCCCTCCTGATCGCCCTGGAACTGAACGCCGTCGCCGGCGGCGCCGAGCCGGCCCTGCTTGAGACCCTGGCCGCCGCCCAGGCCGAGACCGGCGACTTCGAGACGGCGGCGCGGACCGTCGAGTCGGCGCTCCGGATCGTCGGCGCCGCGGAGGGCGCCTCGTCCGACCGGGAGCGGTTGATCGAGATGCTGAGGCGGAGACTCGAGCAGTACCGGCACGGGATCCCCGCGCGGGGCCGGTAGTGCCGGCGGGGAGGGGCGGGCCGGGTGGCCTATACTCCGCGCCGTGATCCCCGTTGGTCTGGCGGGAACCCAGGTCGGGTTACTCGCCGAATACAAGAGTCCGCTGTACCCGGCAAGGGGTAGCTCCCCAAGCCCAGGGCGAATAGGCGAGAACGTCGTGCTCGTCAGACAGCGCGGGGATCACAATGGCCCGACGCCAGTTCCGGCGTCGGGACCTCGACGTAGGAGTGATCCCCATGCGTCGTACTCGCGCCGCGAGCGCCGTCCTGATCGAACACCTGATCGACGGAGCGAACCACGTCGGCCACCTCCACGTGGACTCCGAGGGCAGGATCCTGGAGCGGAACGCCCGTGCCCGGGAGTTTCTGAAGAGCGGGCGGGGCGTTCGAGAGCGCCGCGGCCGCCTGACGGCCGCCAGTCCCGAGGACGCTGAAGCGCTCGAACGCCTGCTGGCGGACGCGTCGCAAGGCGCCGGCCGGACGTCCGTCGCCTTCGGCACGCCGGAGGGCCGTCGCGTGGTCGTCCACCTGGCGCCGGTCGTCGACGGCGCGGCCCATGACTGCGGCGTCGACGGGCAGCGGGCCGCGGCGTGCGTCCTGCTGGTCGATCCGTGGGGCGAGATCTCCCTGAACCCCGAGACCCTGGTGGACGCGCTGGGACTCACGCGGGCGCAGAGCCGCGTGGTTGCCGATCTCGTTCGAGGTATGACCACTCGGGAGATCGCGGAGGCGACGGCGCGGACCCACGGGGCCGTGCGGTGGCACGTCAAGCGGGCTCTTGAGAGGACCGAGGTGCGGAGGCAATCCGATCTGGTTCGGCTGGCGGTGGCCGCGACTTCACTTCGGCTCGTGGATCGGGAGGCGGACACATCCTCCCGTCCCTGCCCATTCGGGTAGCGACAAGCCGGCGGCGCGCGTGGAACGCTCCCCGGCTTGAACGTCAGCCTTTGCTGCCCGCGCTGGGCAGGAAGCCGTCGAACCCACGAGGTGGGAAAGAGAGCGGTACCGACAACCGGTTCGCCGCGCTGGAGACCGTCATGAACCGAACGCCCATTCACCTGCTGACCCTGGCCGCGGTCCTGACGCTGCCGGCCACTGCTGGCGCCCAAGCGCCGGCCCTTCCGATCGACGAACTGATGGTGTCCCGGTCGTCGGTGATCGTCTTCGGCGAGATCCGGTCGGCCGGATTGACGTCGAGCGAGCACTCGTTCACGGACAGCCTTCTGGAAGTGGAAGACGTGTTGAAGGGTGGGGTCGCGGGCAGCCAGATTGTGGTGCGGCACCCCGGCGGCCCGGGCGAGGGGTACGCCGGGGAACGACCACTCCTGGCCGAGGGCAATCGAGTGCTGCTGTTCCTGGGTGACGAAGAGAGCGGCGCCTACTCGATCGTGGAGTATCCCCTCGGGATCTTCTGGGAGGCGCGCATGGGCCACCGATCCTTGCTCCTGGGCTGGGGAGCAGCGGCGGGCCCCGGCGTTCCGGCGGCCACTGAGCCGGGTTCGTGGCAACGTCCGCGGGACGGCGCTCGCTTCCGCCAGTGGATCGCCGATCGGGTGGCCGGCGTCGAGCCGCCAGCCGCGCACTTCACGACCTCGACTTCCGGCACCGAAGCTCCGGTGGGATCCCCGGAGGCCACCACCTCGCTTTGCACGCCGACATCCGACGCGTTCCAACTCGACGGAGGCTACCGGGTTCGGCTGTGCTACAGAACGCCGCAGAACGATGTCGGGCAGGGCCGATCCGGCATCTGGGCCTCCGGTCAGGCTGGCCTCTTCTGGTTCTTCAGCCGCGACAACCCCGAAGCCCTGATCAAGGTCGTGGACGGTTGCGCCTTCAACCAGCACCGATGGGTCTTCTTCGCTCCCGTTACCGACCTCGGTCTTCACCTGCAGGTATTGGGTCGGACCAAGACCTGGACGTACACGAACCCGGTCGGCAGAACAGCGCCGGCGGCGGCCGACACCGCGGCGTTCTTCTGTGCTCAGGAAGACGGCGGCCGTCCGCCGGACGGCGGCGATCCGCCGGACGACGGAACCGACGACCCGAAGCCAGGCGAGACGTTCCGGGACAATCTTCGTTCGGGCGGTTCGGGGCCCGAACTGGTGGTGATTCCGGCTGGGACCTTCCAGATGGGCTGCTTTTCGGGCGTGACTTGCCACGACAACGAGAAGCCGGTGCATTCGGTGACGATTCCGAACGTGCTGGCGGTCGGCAAGTACGAGGTGACGTTCGCGGAATGGGACGCCTGCGTTGCGGCTGGCTCGTGCAACCATCGTCCTTCGGACAGATGGGGACGCGGATCGCATCCGGTGATGGGTGTCTCGTGGAACGACACGAAGGACTACATGCGGTGGCTCTCGCAGGAAACGGGCGAGATCTACCGCCTGTTGAGCGAGTCGGAGTGGGAGTACGCGGCTCGCGCGGGTTCGAGGACCGCCTACTTCTGGGGAAACGAAATCGACCGTGGTCGCGCGAACTACGGCAGCTCGCGGACCGTTCCTGTCGGCTCGTTCGGTCCAAACGGATTCGGTTTGCACGACATGCACGGGAACGTGTGGGAGTGGGCTGAGGACTGCTGGAACGACAGCTACAAGGGCGCGCCTTCAGACGGGAGCGCGTGGCTTTCGGCTGACGATTGCTCCCTCCGCGTTTTCCGCGGCGGTTCCTGGGCCGACAGACCGGTGTATGTCCGCTCGGCGAAGCGCGGTTGGAGCCCCGCCGATCACCGAGACTTCAACATCGGCTTCCGCGTGGCCCGGATGTTCGCCAGAGGGAGCGGAAAGACGGGTCCGGACCTGGTCGTCGAGCCGCCATCGGTCGACAAGACCGAGGTGAGGCCGAACGAGGTGTTCACCATCAGGGTCAACGTCGTCAACCGGGGCAACGCGACTTCCGATGCCACCACGTTGCGGTACTACCAGTCAAGGGACCGCACGATCGACCGCTCGGAGGACCTCGACGTTGGCACCGACCGTGTGGATTCGTTGGCTGCTGGCCGCGGCAGCACGGAGGGCGGTCCCTTGAGGGCGCCATCGACTGCCGGCACCTACTACTTCGGCGCCTGCGTGGACTCGGTAGCGGGAGACTCGGACAGGAGCAACGACTGTTCCAGTGGGGTGCGAGTGACAGTGAGTATGACCGGCGGCGATCCTGGATTCAACCTGGCGTCCGAGAACGCGTCGCCCAGAGGGATCACGTATGCCGGAGGCCGCTTCTTCGTGGTGGACTCCAGTGACGAAGAGGTCTACGCCTATCGTTCAGACGGACGGCGCTACGCGAGCCTGGACTTCGACCTGCGTTCGGTCAACACGGACCCTCAGGGAATCGCCTACAACCGGAGCGTCTTCTACGTGGTCGACGTTGGAGACGAGAAGGTGTACGCCTACCGCGACGGACGTCGGTACGCCGGCGGGGAGTTCGACCTGCATCCCGCCAACGCATCCGCGTCGGGAATCGTGTGCGCGGCGGGTCGCTTCTACGTGGCGGACCTGAGCGACGGGAAGGTGTACGCCTATCGCGGTTCGGATGGGCGCCGAGAGACCGGCGCGGAGTTCAACTTGGCTGGCGCCAACGGATATCCGTCGGGAATCGCCTACTCCGGAAGCCGCTTCTACGTGGTGGACCGCGACGACGACAAGGTGTACGCCTACCGCGCTTCGGACGGGAGGCGGGACTCTGGCGCGGAGTTCAAACTGGATGGCGCCAACGGCGACCCTGACGGAGTGGTCTACTACGACGGCAAGCTCTTCGTCGTCGATTCCCGTGACGACAAGGTGTACGTTTACTCCTTGGGTGGCTAGGCAGACTCTCCGCGGTCGACTGCGGTCGCCAGAGAGTTCCGTGGCGCTCCGAGGCGTTTCCGGTGCGCTTACGAGTGCAAACTGAACATGGCTGAGGAGCAGGCAATCGCAGAAGTGGAGTCCAACCTGAGTGCGTACCGCCTAGGCGATCGGCGGGGGCAGCTTCGCCCGCGAGGTCGGCTACCCCGGCCGACCGACTTCCGCCTGGGCCAGCTTCGCCGCCGTACGAGCACGGATCCTCGTCTCGATCGGCGCATACCCGCTGTCGGCGCGGGCGTACTCCTCTCGAAACGCCGGATCCTCCATCAGGCGTGCCTTCAGGTCCTTCGGCTTCGTCATGGCTCCACGTGTCCCCGGTGTGGCCAGCGTCGCCGTGTGTCGCCGTCTGTCGGCCGTCGCGTAGCGTCTCGCCAGCGTCCTCAAATCGCGCATCGTACCCGGGCCGCATGCCGCAACCGTCCTTCGTCCCGGTTGAGCGGCAGGATTCCGTCTATGTCTGTAGGCGGCGCAGTCTGCGCCGTCGATCCCGCCAGCCCTCCCGATGTCCGAGAAACCGAAATCGCCGAGCCAGTCGAGGCGGATCGCCCAACCCCACGACGCTCTGTTCCGGCGCGTGTTCTCCGAGCCGGCGCAGGCCGCCGCCCTGTTGCGCGAGTCCCTGCCCGCGGCCGTGCGGGACCGCTTCGACTGGAACACGCTGAGGCGCCTCCCGGACACCTTCGTCGACGAACGGCTCCGGCGGACCGAATCCGATCTCCTGTTCGAGGTCGACCAGCCGGGCGGCGAACCGCCGGCGCGGCTCTACGTGCTGATCGAGCATCAGTCCTCGCCCGACCCGTTCATGGCGCTGCGCCTGCTGCGCTACTGCACCAGCATCCTGGAGGCGGCGGTCCGCGAGGCACCGGAGCGGAAGCGCCTTCCGCCGGTTCTGCCCGTCGTGTTCCACCAGGGGCGGCGTCCCTGGCCGTATCCGGCGTCTCTCGACGGGTTGTTGGGGGAATCGGCGCGTGAACTGCCCTGGGGGCCGCGGCTCGACTTCCTGCTGCTGGACCAGGGCGCCGGCGGGACGTCCACGGTGGTGGGCTCGCCCCTGGGCCGGCTGGCGCAGTATCTGATGCTCGCCGTCTCGGGGCCGGAGTCCGAGCGGTCGGCGGCTCTTGAGCGGGCGGTGGAGTTGATGCGAGACTTGTGGTCGGCCGAGAGGCGGTACGACCTTGAGGTGGTCTACAGCTACGTGTTCGGCGGAAAGGAGGACCCGACCGTGATGGAGACAGTCGATGCGATGCTGAAGGAGATCGAGGCGAGGAGTCCGGACAAGCCGAAGAGCTTGGCCCAGTACGTCTGGGAGAACGGGCAGAGAAGAGGCCGGGCGGAAGGCCGCTCGGAAGGCCGTGCGGAGGGGGTCCGGCTCGGCGAACGCCGCGCCACGCTTGCGACGGTCGAGGGCTTGCTGCGGGCGGGCGTGGACTGGCCGGTGATCAAGTCGGCGACCGGCCTCGACCGGCGCGGGTTCGACGCGCTCAAGGAGAAGCTGGGTTCCGGCCGGTCCGGACCAGCGGCGAGATAGGCGCTACGCGGCCGCGACGTCGAGGGCCATGATACTGCGGGTTTCCTCGCTGAAATCGACGCTGATCGACGGGAGGAACCTCCGATTGTACAGCCTTAGGTGTGGCACGGTCGGCCGTGGCGACATCGTTCGCCAGCGACTTCCGGCTGGGGACGTCTGGCTGGGTGTCCGGTGGCGGAACGCGGGCGGACGGGCCGTTGGCGCCGGGGGCGATGCCCTATACTCCGCGCCGTGATCCCCGTTGGCGTGGCGGGAACCCGGGCTGGTTCGCTCGCCGAACACAAGAGCCTGCCGTATCCGGCTGGCATGGGTAGCTCCCCGCTGTCTTCCGGGCGACTCTCGTCGACTCGACTCGCGTCGTGCGTCGTTCTCTTTCTGGCCTTGGCGGCTACGGCTGCCGCCCAGGCGCCGGCCGCGTGGATCGACGAGTTGCTGCTGTCCCGGTCGTCGATCGTCGTCTACGGCGAGGTTCTGTCGACCAGCCGGGCGTCGTCGGGCGATCGCCCGGCCACGGACAGCCTGCTGGAAGTGGAGGATGTGCTGCACCTTCAGGTCACAGGTCCGAACGAGGAGACGTGGACATACACGAATCCGGTCGGCAGAACGGCACCGACGTCTGCCGATACCGCTGCGTTCCCCTGCGGCGGCGAGCCGGAGGAGGAGCCGCCGCCCGACGGCCCCGACATCGAGTGCGAGGACCAGAGAACGCTCGCGTTGGGCCACGAGGCCTACTTCGGAGGACGTGGAGTCGTCCGTGAATGGGACGGCGCCCCGATTCGCGTGGACATCGTGCGGAACTTCCCCGGGTTCGTGACCGACGCGGATCTCCAGGGGCTGCTCGAACCGGTCCGTCGACTCGCGGACCAGATCGAAGCGCGGCTCGGCTATCGGATCATCGAAGTGGGCGGAGTGATCGACGTCCCGACCGGCGCGCCAGCGGGCTGGGACCGGGACTTCAATCGCTTCTTCGAGTCCTGGCGGGTCCGCGAGCGCGGGCAGGTCATCGCGTTCTACATGAACGACGACAACCCCCAGGATTGGGACGGCAGAGGCGGGTCGATCATGAGCGCTCACGCCTGTTGCGGAACCACGAGCTACAACAAGCGCGCCCTGGGCGCATGGTGGAACGACGGCGATCCGTGTTGCCAGGGAAACGCCAACGGACGCGACGGAGCGGTGCTTGTCCACGAGTTGTTTCATCTCCTGAGTTTCAAGCACTCCTACGATCAGCTCGAACTGACCGGAGTCGAGATGTCGCGCGGCGGACTCGATCGTCCGTGGGTGACCGGTTCCCGGGTCTTCTACGCGACGAATGGCGACGTGGACAATCTCGCGTGCGTATTCCCCGAGGGGGGATGAAGGAGCTGAAGACGACCGTGAGCTTGAACGCAGACCTGCACTCCGGCCAAGCCTGCCGAGCCGAAGAACGGCAGCCGTGAGGCGCTCTCGCGTCGCGCTGGCGGTGGCTGGCGCCCTCGGCTTGGCGGGCGTCGGTTCAAGCGCCTTCGGCCAGTCGCCGCAACTCCACCCGGAACATGGGCGCGAACGCAGCCACGTTCGTCACCCGGCGCCCGCGGTTCTCGACGGTCACGTTCGACCGTTCCAACGCGCCTACGCTCGCAGCTCCACCTCGGCGTCGTCCTCCGGCAGAGTCTCCGTCACCGGGAACGGCCAGATCCTCGTGGAACTGGCGCCGGACGAAACGACTGCCCCCAACCTGTTCGATCTCAACGGACGCACCCTGTTCTTCACGCCGGACGGCCGCGGCGGCTACTCGCGCTCGGTCCGGGCGGTCGAGTGGGAAGACGACATCGGCCCGGCGGTCGCCGACGGCGCCGAGATTTCCTTCGACGGGTTCAGCTTCGACTTTGGCGGTCGGGCGTGGACCTCGTTCTACGTGAGTTCGCGCGGCGTGCTCACCTTCGGCGAGCGGCTCAGGTACTCGCATGAGGGTCCGAATCGCGGCGACACGATGCGGCAGATTCGCACCAAGATGGTGACGACGCCGACGATCAGCGTGCTGCACAAGCCCTTGCTCGGCGGTTTCTGGGGCGGCCATGGAAACAGGTTGCACGTGGCGAGTTCGACCGACCGGGTCGTCGTCACGTGGATCTCTCACGAGCCCGACTACTACCCGCACGGCGTCCCGCCGGAAAGGCCCACCCGCCTCCAGACGGTGCTGGCCGCCGACGGAAGCGTCCGCTTCAGCTATCGCGACGTGTCGTTCCGCGACGGGAACGTGGGCCTGTTCGCGGACGGGAGAGTGGTCAAGGGCAGGCTGATCGGACGCATCGTCGACGGCGCCGACTCCAACCTGCCCGGCCACCTCGACCTGCTGGAAGCCGCGATCTACGAATCGAACACGGACGCGGTGATTCTCGAGTTCACGATGAGAGGCTCGATTGGGACGCCGCCCGCGGGATCGGTCTACTCGTACCGTTTCCACTTCGATACTGATCAGCCGTTCTGGACCGGGCTCGATTTCTCCGACATCGACCTGACCTGGGCGATCGACGTAACGGACACGGGAGAGCGTTGGGTGTGGGGCTCGGGCGTCGGCGGACCGATGCAGAGCGACGGCGACAACCGCATCTCCCTGCTCGCGAATCTCGGCGAACTGCAGGGCGCTCCCTCCGCCGTTATCGGCGATGTTGCCGAGTTCGACAGTGTTTCCTGGGTCGGTGGCCAGGTGTCGCCGCCGGCGACGATCCGTATGCCGGTCATCGCCAGGACCGATTTGTCGAGATCCGATAGCCGGTCTTCCTCGCGCCAGAGCGAGATGTTTCACTATCAGGCCGTACCGGACCTGCGTTCGGTGACCTGTCGGGTCGTCGAATCCCTGGGCGACGAGTTCGACATGCTGGTGTTCCACAGCGAGTTCCGCATCGATCATCAGGAGTCCACGACGCCCTTTGTCGGGTACACGGCGAACAGTGCCGAGGGGCTTGGGCTCGATCTCTACGGGGATCCTCCTTGCGGTAGGAGGCTCAAGGGCCGGTTTGCTTTGCCGGTCTGGATGCGGGCCAGTGCTGTGCTCGACTCGAGCCAGACGGGAGGGAGGCGTTTCGACCACGGCCGGAGCCTGTTCGCGCACGAGTTCATTCACACCTGGACCGCCAGACTGTCGTACGTCCGCCGCGGCATGCGGGAACCGCTCTTCGGCGACTACTGTCAGTGTCACTGGCGCGAGGAGCTTCACGCGCCAGCGGCGTTTCCGTGGCGTCCGGAGCACCCCGGACCGATGTCGATCATGGGCGGGACGCACTGGATCGAAAACTCGAACGGTACGTTTACGCCGCAGAGAGGCTACTTCGAGGGTGGCCCTTCATGGCTCGATCTCTACGCGATGGGGCTGGCCGCCGCGAGCGAAGTGCCCGACATGTTCATCCTGAGAAACCCGGAACCCGTCAGGGAGGGGGAGTGGTGGGGACCGCATACGGGCGATCGGGAGTGGGTGTCGATCGAGCAGGTCATAGCGGCCGAGGGCCCGCGGAAGCCGTCCGCGCGGAATGCGCAGAAGAACTTCAACACGGGCTTCGTCTACCTGGTGGCGCCGGGAGAGACGCCCGACAACGAGATGCTTCGGCTGCACGCGCAGCACCGGGAAAGGTGGTCGAGCACTGGAACCACGTCACTGGCGGGAGATCCCGGATGACCGCGAACGTCACGGGCGGTTCCGTCGATCCCGAACCCGAACCGCCTCCGGGCGACGGCGACTGCGTGGCAGGGGAGGAGACCCTGTGCCTGCAGAACGGCCGCTTCAAAGTGGAGGTCGACTGGTGGACGGCAGGCGGCGAGCCCTCCGCCGCGATCGTCGTGCCCAAGGGAACCGACGACTCGGGTCTGTTCCGTTTCTTCGACCCGACAAACTGGGAGATGTTGATCAAGGTGCTGGACGGCTGCGGCGTGAACGAGCACGTCTGGGTCTACGGCGCTTCGACGACGGATCTCGGGTACGCGATCCGCGTGCGGGATACGGTCACCAACGCGGTCGCCAGGTACCGGAACGAAGCGGGCGAGCCGGCAAGGGCGATCACGGACAACAAGGCGTTTTCGGCGGCCTGTGGAGAAGGAAGCCTCGCCGAGGCTCTCGCGGACGGCGAGACCGGGGCGCGGTTGCCGGAGCCACATCGGAACCGCGCGCCGCTTGTCTCCGCGGCGTCGGGATCGGCCAACTGCACGCCGAGCGGCACATCCCTGTGTCTGGCGGACGGCCGTTTCGAGGTGACCGTGGACTGGTCCACGGCGGACGGGAGGCGCGGCAGCGGCGGCGCGGTACCGGGCACGAGCAACTCCGGCCTCTTCTACTTCTTCGGAGAGGACAACTGGGAGATGCTGGTCAAGGTGTTGGACGGCTGCGGCGTGAACGAGCATCACTGGGTCTACGCAGCAGCCGCCACGGACCTGGGGCTGGACATCGCGATGACGGATACGGCGACCGGCGCGGCATCGACGTACTCCAAGGAACCTGGCGCCCCGGCGCCCGCGATCACCGCAAACGACGCGTTCGCCGGCAGTTGCCGGCCGTAGGAGTACTCCCAGCGCGACTCCGCTGCGCTGGCGCCAAGGGAACGGGCCCTCAGCTCGGTACGCGGGTCTTCTGAGCCGCTGCCGCCGGACCGCCAGGAGATCGTGCCGGCCGCCAGGCTGGCTGTGGGCAGTTCCATGCAAGCCTGCGGCAGACGCCGGGTGGGCCGGCTTTCGGGCCCTCTGCCACGCCAGGCGGAAGCGAAAGCGGCGAGGCTGGCCTGGTGGCGCGCTCGTCGCCGGGCTTGGCGAGCCGTAGCCACGTCGAAGCGGCGCAACCGTCCCTCACCCCGGTTGCGCGGCGGGATTCCGTCTATGTCTGTAGGCGGCGCAGTCTGCGCCGTCAATGCCCAGACCTCGCGATGCCCGAGAAACCGAAATCACCCAGTCAGCCGAGGCAGATCGCCCAGCCGCACGACGCCCTGTTCCGGCGCGTGTTCTCCGAGCCGGCGCAGGCTGCCGCGCTGTTGCGCGAGACCCTGCCCCCGGCTGTGCGGGACCGCTTCGCCTGGAACACGCTGAGACGCCTCCCCGACACCTTCGTCGACGAACGGCTCCGGCGGACCGAATCCGATCTCCTGTTCGAGGTCGACCGGCCGGGCGGCGAACCGCCGGCGCGGCTCTACGTGTTGATCGAGCATCAGTCCTCGCCCGACCCGTTCATGGCGCTTCGTCTGCTGCGTTACTGCACGAGCATTCTGGAGGCGGCCGTCCGCGAGGCCCCGGAGCGGAAGCGGCTGCCGCCGGTTCTTCCCGTGGTGTTCCACCAGGGGCGGCGTCCCTGGCCGTATCGGGCGTCTCTTGACGGGCTCTTGGGGGAGTCGGCGCGGGAGTTGCCATGGGGTCCCCGGCTCGACTTCCTGCTGCTGGACCAGGGCGCCGGCGGGCCGTCCGCGGTGGCGGGCTCGCCTCTGGGTCGGCTGGCCCAGTATCTGATGCTCGCCGTCTCGGGGCCGGAGTCCGAGCGGTCGGCGGCTCTTGAGCGGGCGGTGGAGTTGATGCGAGACTTGTGGTCGGCCGATAGGCCGGAGGACATCGAGGCCATCTACACGTACGTGTTCCACGGAAGGGAGGACCCGGCCATGATGAAGGAGGTCGAAGCGATGCTGGAGGAGATCGAGGCCAGGGGTCCGGACAGTGAGTTGAAGAGCTTGGGCCAGTTGATCTGGGAGAGAGGCCAGAGAAGAGGCCGGGCGGAAGGCCGTGCGGAGGGCCGCTCCGAAGCCGTTCGGCTCGGCGAACGTCGCGCCACGGTTGCGACGGTGGAGGGCTTCCTGCGGGCCGGCGTGGACTGGCCGGTGATCGAGTCGGCGACCGGCCTCGACCGGGGCGGCTTCGACGCGCTCAAGGAGAAGCTGGGCCCCGAACGGCCCGGATAGGCGGCCCATGCTCACGGCACCCGTTACAGACGTAGCCGCCTTTCAGATTCTGGGCCCCAGGAAGCGGCAGGAAGACGTAGCGCTTCATGTCCGTCTTGGCCGCGGGCGGCTTCTAGTCGTTGCCGACGGCATGGGCGGCGAGCCGACAGGAGACGTCGCGGCGATGTCCGCGGTCCTCGGATTCGAAAAGGGGTTTGGCGTGCCGCCGGACGAGGCGGAGAGGAACATGCCGTGGGCGGCGCGGTTCATGGACGGCCTGCGCGGTGCCCTCGACGCGATGAAGGAAGCGCTGGACAGCGGAGAGGGCAAGGACGGCATGGCGACTACGCTGGCCGCGGTATGGGTGGACCCGGACGGGATTCGCTGGCTGAGCGTCGGTGACTGCGGCATCTGGGAGATCCGCGGATACGGCGAGGATCCCCCGCTACGCCTCAACGCTCGACACGGCAAGGGCAACGACGTGAAATCAGCCCTGTTGGCCAGAGGTTCGGGCCCTTCCACGAGCGGTCGATAGAGGCCGAGTTCTGCGTCGCCGCGATCGATCTGCACCCCGGCCCCCGCTCCCTGAAATCGGGCGGGCTGTTGGTGGGAAGCGACGGGTTGGACGTTCTCGGAAGTCCCGACACGGTCGGCGGCTGGAAGGAGACGGCGCCGACGCCAGATTGGGTTCGGCAGTCGACGGAGGAGGAGTACACGCAGGTACCGCGGGAATGGAAGCGGGCGTTTCGCGAGATGAACCCGCGGGAGCTTCTCTCCCGCATCGAGTCCGTGCTCACGGCGGGTGCCGCGGGAGACAACACGACCGCCATCGCGCTGCGAAACAGGCCTACCCGCGACGAACGGTATGTCCCGGTGTCCGATGTGCCGGAGCGCGAACCTCTGGGCGGCGACCCGACCTGAAGCGCGGGCGCGTCGTCCACGGTGGCGGGTTCGCCTCCGGGACGCCTGGTCCAGCGGGGTAGAGTGCTCCCGTGAGAGAACGACAGGCTTCGGTCGGGTGACCGTGTTCGCCGAGAAGCCGCGAGGCGCAAGGCATGGCAGGGCCGCCAACGAAGCGAGTTCGCGCCTGACGAGCACTCGGGCAGCCATCGGGAGTGAACGACGCCTGCGCCTGGACGGGAACCGGGACTGGGTCATCCACGCCGACAACGCCGACGTGCTCCCCGCCCTTCCCGACGAGTTCTTTCGCCTGATCTACATCGACCCGCCCTTCAACACCGGCAAGGTCCAGCAGCGGAAGGAGATCTCGACTGTCCGCTCCCACGAGGGTGACCGGGTCGGGTTCGGCGGCAGGCGGTACCGCACGGTCGAGCTTGGCACTACGTCCTATGAGGACGCTTTCGACGATTACCTCGAGTTCATCGGGCCGCGTCTGGAGCAGGCTCGCCGGCTGCTGACTCTCGATGGCACGCTCTACCTGCACCTCGACCAGAGGGAAGCTCACTACTGCAAGGTGCTGCTCGACCGGATCTTCGGACGCGAGTGCTTCGTGAACGAGATCATCTGGGCCTACGACTACGGCGGGCGCTCGCGCCGCAGGTGGCCTGCCAAACACGACACGATCCTCGTCTACGCCAGGGATCCCGAGCGCTACTTCTTCGACCAGGACGCGATCGAACGGATCCCGTACATGGCCCCCGGCCTCGTGTCGAAGGCCAAGGCCGAGCGCGGGAAGCTCCCCACGGACGTTTGGTGGCACACGATCGTGCCGACGAATGGCAAGGAGAAGACGGGCTACGCTTCCCAGAAACCGGAGGGCATCCTGCGAAGGATCCTGAGCGCGTCGTCGCAGGAGAGGAACTGGGTCCTCGACTTCTTCGCCGGATCAGGGACGGCGGCGGCTGTGGCACAGAAGATGGGCCGGCGCTTCGTGATGGTCGACAGGAACGACGAGGCCATTGCCGTCATGGCCGACCGTCTGGGGACGGCGGGCGTCAGATACGTGGACCGTCATTTCCGTCGCTTGACGGTCCAGGCGAATGACTCCGAACAGTTGGGCCTGTTGCCGTGAAAGAGCTCGTAGCGTCGATCACCGATCCGGAAGTGCGGGAACTGGCGCTGTACGCGGGGCTGCTCCGGGACGAGTACGCGAAGGACGAACCGGACCCCTGGCGGGACAGCCCGTTCGGCTGGATCAAGAACCGCCCTTCCAGACAGGTCGGTGCCATCGGTGAGCGGTTGGTGGCTGCATGGTGCGCGGCGAAGGACTTCGACGTCGTGAAGTCGCCCGACTCGGAGGCCGACCGGCTCATCGAGGGCCACCGAGTCGAGATCAAGTTCTCCACGCTATGGACGGGTGGCGGGTACAAGTTCCAGCAGATTCGCGATCAGAACTACGAGTACCTCTTCGCCTTGGGGATCTCCCCGTTCGACGCGCACGCCTGGGTGATTCCCAAGTACGTCCTGAAGCAGTACGTGATCGGTCACATGGGTCAACACACGGGCGCAACCGCGACCGACACGTCATGGCTCTCGGTCAAGGTGGGCGAGGAACCTGAGTGGCTGGCGGAATGCGGAGGCTCGCTGGCGAAGGTCCGCGACCTCCTTGCTGCAATGGACCGCTGAGAATGGCGGTGGACGCCCCCGGAAGCGCTCGAACCCTCGGCACGGCTCTACGTGCTGATCGAGCACCAGTCCTCGCCGTCCCGGGACTGGAGTCCCGAGCCGGCGTGGACTGGCGCGTGATCGAGTCGGCGACCGGCCTCGACCGGGGCGGCTTCGACGCGCTCAAGGAGAAACTGGCTTCGGACCGGCTCGGATAGGCGGCGGGGACGCCGGGGCGACGGTCGAGAACGCGGCGGACCGTGGCAGAACCTGCGGAGTGGCGATCACTGCATCGCTTCCGACTCATTCTCGATCAGCGCCTCGGTTTTTCCGCGGAAGTCGAAGTCCGGCACGATCACTTGCGGTTTGAACGTGATCCTGTGGTGATACGCGCTCACGTCTCCTGGACTGAGCTGCTCCGCGAAGTACGTGACGTTGTCCGACAGGCCGAGGAAGTGCTTGAGATGGAACGGTGTTTGGATCTGCCTCTGAATCGGACCGCTGGTGTAGGGGTTGCGCGGTCACCGGAAGTCGTGGCTCGGGATCCGCTCCAGGCGGTCGATGGGCCAGAACTTGTCTCCCTTGACGGACAGCGAACCGTCCTTCTTCTGCAGCACGCCTTCGACGATCAGGCCGGAGGAGGAGACGATCGTTCGCCGGTGTTTCTTGAGCTGGTCCGGCATGACGACCGCTTGGCTCATCCCCGTCTCGTCTTCCAGGGTCAGGAAGAGCAGGCCGCGGGCGGTGCCGGGGCGCTGGCGGACGATGACGGAACCGGCGGTGCGCACGCGGCGGCCGGCGGGCCGGTCGGGGAGCTTGGCGGCGGGGACGACGCGGCGGCGGTCGAGCGCGCGGCGGTAGTACTCCATCGGGTGCGGCCCGGTGGTCATCGAGGCGACCGCGAAATCGGCTGCGGTCTCTTCCATCGGCGTCATCTCGGCGAGCGGCGACGGGATGGCGGTCGAGAGACCGGCGAACAGCGGTCCCTTCGGCTTCTCGACCTGGGCCGCCTGCCACAGGGCCGCGCGCCGGCCGAGGCTTTCGCCCAGTCCGCCGAGTGCGCCGAGGGACGCCAGCGCCACGAGTTCGTTCCGGCGCAGGCGGCCGCGCTCGGCCAGATCCTCGATGCTCGCGAACCGCCTCGCCGCCTGCTCGGCCTCGATCCGTTCCGCCGCTTCGCGCCGCAAGCCCTTGACGAAGCGCAGCCCGAGGCGGATCGCGCCCGCCGGGGGCGGCTCGCCCGGCCCTGGCGCCTCGCCGCCCGCGGCGTCGCCCGGCCCTGGCGCCTCGCCGCCCGCGGCGTCGCCCGGCCCTGGCGCCTCGCCGCCCGCGGCGTCGCCCGGCGAGAACCCTGGTGGCGCGAGCCGTGCCACCAGCGAACCACTCCGTGCGCCCGTCAGTCGGGCGCACGGATGGCACGCCGGCGCACCCGGTTCGCCGGCGTCCTCCGGCCGGTCCTGCCAGCGGCACCTCACTCCTGACTCGTTCACGTCGATCGGCAGCACTGCGCTGCCCGCCCGCTGGGCCTCGCGGACCAGGGTCGCCGGGTGGTAGAAGCCCATCGGCCAGGCGTTCAGGAGCGACAGGAAGAAGGCGGTCGGGTGGTGGCGCTTGAGGTAGGCGCTGGCGTAGGCGATCAGGGCGAAGCTGGCGGAGTGCGACTCGGGGAAGCCGTAGAGCGCGAACGAGGTGATCGCCTTGACGATCTGTTCCTGGGCCTCGCCCGCGATGCCGCGTTCGTTCATCCCCGAGCGCAGCCGCTGCTCGATCTCGTGCATGCGCTCGACGGAGCGCTTGAAGCCCATCGCCCGTCGCAGGTCCTCCGCCTCGCCGCCGGAGAAACCGGCCGCGACCATGGCGACCTTCAGGATCTGCTCTTGGAAGATCGGCACGCCGAGGGTGCGGCGCAGGATCGGTTCGAGCAGCGGGTGGGGGTAGGAGACCTCCTCGCGGCCGACCCGGCGCTCGAAGAAGGGATGCGCGATGCCGCCGACGATCGGGCCGGGACGGATGATCGCGATCTGGATCACCAGGTCGTAGAACCTGTACGGCTTGTGGCGCGGCAGGGACGCCATCTGCGCCCGGCTCTCGATCTGGAAGACCCCGACCGTGTCGGCGCGGCAGATCATCTCGTAGGTCGCCGGGTCGTCGGGCGGCAGGTGGGCGAGGTCGATCTCCTTCTTCTCGTGGCGGCGGATCAGGGGCACCGCCTCTTCCAGCGCGTTCAGCATGCCGAGGCCGAGCAGGTCGACCTTGATCAGCCCCAGGTCGGCGCAGTCGTCCTTGTCCCACTGGACGATGACCCGGTTCTCCATCGCCGCCGGTTCGAGCGGCACGATCTCGTCGAGCCGCCCGGCGCAGAGCACCATGCCGCCCGAGTGCTGGCCCAGGTGGCGGGGATGGTTCTGGAGCTGCCGCCACAGGCGGACGAAGATCCGGATGCGCCGGTCGCGGGGGTCGAACCCGAGCTCGGTGAGCTCCTCGTCCATCTCCTTGCTGTCGCCGCGGGAGAGGTCGTAGTGCCAGTGGCCGAGCCCCTTGGCCAGCCGGTCGACCTGGGACTTGGAGCACCCCAGCGCCTTGGCCGCCTCGCGCGCGGCCATGCGGTCGCGGTAGGTGATCACGTTCGCGGTCATCGCCGCGCCGTGCCGGCCGTAACGCCGGTAGACGTACTGGATCACCTTCTCGCGCTGGTCGCCGGACGGCAGGTCGATGTCGATGTCCGGCCATTCGCCCCGCTCCTCGGACAGGAAGCGCTCGAACAGCAGGTCCATCTTCACCGGATCGACCGCGGTGATCGAGAGCGCGTAGCAGACGGCGGAGTTGGCGGCCGAGCCGCGGCCCTGGGCGAGGATCCGCTGCTCCTTGCAGAAGCGGACGACGTCCCAGACGATCAGGAAGTAGCCGGCGAGGTCGAGCTTCTCGATCAGCGCGAGCTCCTTCTCGAGCTGCGCCCCGGCCTTGGCGGTCAGCAGCCGGAAGCGTTCCCGCGCTCCCTGCCAGGTCAGTTCGCGCAGGTGCGAGATCGGCGTCTCGCCCTCGGGAACCGGGTAGTCCGGGAAGCGGTAGCCGAGGTCGGCGAGGGTGAAGTCGAGCTCCACGGCCAGTTCGTGCGCGGCGTGGACGGCGCGGGGGAGATCGGCGAACAGGCGGTGCATCTCCTCCGGGCTCCTCAGGCGGCGCTGGCGCTCGCGGGCGAGGCGGGCGCCGGCGTCGTCGACCGTCACGTGGTGCCGGATCGCGGTCATCAGGTCGTGGAGGGGCTTGTCGCGGGCCGCGGCGTAGCGCACGCCGCCGGTGGCGACGACCGGCACCCGGAGCCTGTCCGCCAGCCGGACCAGGGCCTGGTTGCGGTGTTCCTCGGCGCGGATGCCGTGGCGCGAGAGTTCCACGTGCAGGCGGCCGGGGAAGACGGCGTACAGGCGTTCGAGCTGGCGCCCGGCCGCTTCCAGCCCTTCCCGCGCCAGCGCCCGCCCGACCGGGTCGGTTTCGGCGCCGGCCAGGCAGTGGAGACCTTCCGCGTGCTCCTCGAGCAACGTCCAGTCGATCCGGGCCTCGCCCTTGGGATGGCTGAGCGCCCCCGCGGTCAGCAGGCGGCAGAGGTTGCGGTAGCCCTGCCGGCTCCGCACGAGCAGGTTGACGCGGGTCTCCCGGTCGTCCAGGGCGGGCCGCTCCTCGCGCCGGCGCGAGACGGACGACGCTTGCGGCCGGTCGATGACCGCCTCGGCGCCGACCAGGGCCCGGATCCCCGCTTCCCGCGCCGCCTTGTAGAAGCGCGGCGCGCCGGAGACGCCGTTCCGGTCGACGAGGGCTACCGCCGGCAGCCCCAGCGCCGCCGCTCGCGCCACCAGATCCTCGGGCTGGGACGAGGCGCGCAGGAAGGAGAACGACGACGCCGCGTGGAGTTCGGCGTAGGGCGGGGGCCGAAGCCGGCGTTTCGGCGGAGTACGGAACCGTCGCCGTCGCAGTTGCTCCTTGACCGCGCCCGGCGCGGCGTAGCCGGGGTTCGGTTCACCCCGGGCGTCGAGCAGGCCGGCGCCGCCGCGGTCGCCGTAGCCGCTGCCCTTGCGCACGGAACCGGAGAGCCCCATGTTGCGGGCCGGCACGTCGACTTTGGGGTTTTGGACCTTGGGGTTCTGGACCTTGGGTTTGGGGGCCTCGGGGGTGGCAGGGCGGGTCCGGGAGCGGCTGTTGCGCCGATTCTTGACGGGGTCGTCTCCAGCCATCCGTCAAGCGTAAACCGGGCGGTAACGGAAAGCAAGATCGCGGAGGCACGTTCGCCGTCGTCCTCGACGTCCACCGGCGTCAGGCCAAGGGCGCTCGGCGCCTTGCGCCGGTCCATCGCCGGCGCAACGGCACGCTCGCCGTGCTGTGGCAACATGGAAGGGTGAACCCGGCAAGCGGTTTCATCCATTCAAGCCGTCGAGCGACAGAGCAACAGGAGATTTGGAAGTGGCGAAGTATCTGATCGAGGCGAACTACACTCACAACGGCGTCCAGGGCCTGATCCGGGAAGGCGGCAGCGGTCGCCGGAAGGCGCTCAGCGAGACCGTGGAGGGCGCCGGCGGCACGCTGGAGGCCATCTACTACGCGTTCGGCGGCGCCGACCTCCTGATGATCGTCGATCTTCCGGACAACGAGACCGCGGCCGCCGTTTCGTTGACCCTGAATGCCGGCGGCGGCATCCAGGTGACGACGCGCGCCCTGATGACGCCGGAAGAGATCGACGCCGCCGCGGCGAAGAGCGTGCCCTACCGCGCACCCGGCGTCTGAACCCGAGCCGCCTGCTGGGTGCGCGGGTCCTCTGACCCGCTGCCGCCGAAGGCGGCCACAAAGACGCGCCGGCCGTCAGGCCGTCGCCGCATCTGGCGATGCCGCGGCGGTCAGGGCGCCCGCAGCGGCTGGCGGGCCCGGTAGAGGGCCAGCCGGTCGAGCCGCTGCGGCGAGTTGCCGCCGGCGGTCTGGCGCTCCTGCTCGAGCGCGCGCTCCTGCCAGAGCACGGCGTCGTCGAACCGCCCGGCCTCGGCGTAGGCCATCGCCAGCGTTTCCAGGTGGTCGAGCGCCGGCTGTTCGTCGACCACCGACCGCGCCAGTTCGACCGCCCGGACGCCGTCGCGCACCGTCTCCTCCGGGCTCACCGCGAGCAGCCGCGCGAGCAGGTGGCGGGTAGCGACGTCGCCGGGGAAGCGCTCCAGCGTCTCGTCGAGGGCTCGGCGCGCCTCCGCGTAGCGGCCGGTCTCGAACAGCATGAGCCCGAGATTGAACCGCGCCTGCAGGTCGTCCGGCGTCAGCGCCACGAGGGCCTGCAACTGGACGGCCGCCTCCTCTGCGCGGCCCGTGCCGACGAGCAGGGCGGCGAGCGTGCGCCGCACCTCGATCGTCCCGGGGTTCGCGGCGACGATCTGCCGGAGCTCGTCGATTGCGCCGGCGGCGTTGCCGGAGCGCGCCCGCGCTTCCGCCCGCTGCCGCCGCCAGTGCAGGTTCTCCGGCATCAGGTCGGCCGCCCGCTCCAGGTGCGCCGCGCCCTCCGTTGCGCGGCCGGCGCGGTTCAGGAACATCGCGAGGGCGTAGTGCGCCGGACCGTGTTCCGGGTCGAGCTCGATCGTCCGGCGCAGATGCCGTTCGCCGCGCTCGTTCTCGCCGAGAACCAGCAGCGAGCCGGCGAGGCGGAAGTGAGCTTCTTCGTCGGTCTCGTCGGCCGCGAGGATCTCCTCGTACAGCGCGACCGCCCGCTCGTGGTCGCCCTCCGCGGCCGCGGCGACGGCGCGGTCGAGCGGCAGCACGACGTCCTCCTCGAGAGGCCGCAGCCGCTCGATCAGCGGGTCGTACATCGGGATCAGGACGTCCCGGTTCAGCCGCCAGGCCTCGGCGGCGCGGTCGGCGTCGCCCAGGGCGCGGTAGGCGAGGCCGACGTGGTGGTTCGCCTCGCTGCCCTCGGGCTGGGACGCCGCGACTTCCTGGAAGATCTCGAGCGCCCGCGTCGGGTCGCCCCGCTCGAGCGCGATGTAGCCAAGCCCGACGCGGGCGGTCGCGCTCTCGGGATAGGCGGCGACCGCCGCCTCGTAGGCGGCCGCCGCGGCGTCGACCTCGCCGGCGGCGATCAGGAGTTCGGCATGGCGGATCAGGGTCGGCGGATCGTCCGGCCGGATGGCGAGCGCATCCTCAGCGCTCGCGCGCGCCGCTTCCAGGTCGCCGGTCGCGATGTGGAGCAGCAGCTTGAAGTAGGCCCACTGGAAGTCCGCCGGCGCGAGTTGCCGGAGCTGGTCCAGGCAGGCCGCTGCCGCGTCGTGAAGCTCGTAGTGCAGGTAGCGCGAGCAGAGATCGCCGAAGGTGTTCGCCGCCAACTGCGCCTGCATCGGCTCGGCGGCATGTTGCAGCGCCCCGGCCGTCAACGTCCGGTAGTCCCGAAGCCGCTGCGCGTCGACGGCGGGCACCTGAGACAGATCCGGCGCCGGCATCTGATCGAGGTCGAGCGTCTCCTTGACGCGGCGGATCTCCAGGAGTTCGGCGAAGTCCTGGCCGGGTGCGGGCAAAGACGCAGCGAACAGCGCCGCCCCCATGACCAGGCTCGCGTGCCGGACGCTACGAACTCCCGGTCGCCGCTCGACCGGCCTCCTTGAGGAACTCACCGCTTCTGGAGACGAGCGTACTGATCGGTCGGGAGAGAAGACGTGGCTGTGAACCGAGTTCACCGTTCAAGGGTCGCCGGGATCTCGCTTCCTTGGAGACCCTTCGCCAGCAGGTACTGCCGGATGCGGTTGAGAAACGCGGTTGCCCGGTCGTACTCGTCCTGAGCGTCCTCGCTGCTGAAGTGTGCGAAGACGTTGTAGTCGGCCCGGATCCGATCGTCGAGACCCTCGCTGAGTTCGCTGGCCCAATGCGGCTCGATCTCTCCGGTCTTCACCAGATGGAGGCCGAACATGCTGCGTACGCCGGTATGGGTGGACGTCTCGACCTCGGGAACTGCGAGGGCTGCCTTGGCCGCGTGGAAGATCGAGTAGTAGCACCTGGCTATCGCATCCTCAACGTGGCCGGTTTCCAAGAGCACCCGAGAGGCGCCCAGGGCCGCCAGCGCGCGTTGCCACTCGGCGCCGATGAGTCTGCGGTTCAAAGGACGGGCACTCCTTCCCGCTCGACGGCGGCCCGGTAGGGGGAACGGAGACCTCTCAGCGATTCCCACTCGCCCTCCGTGTACGCCTGGATCGAGGGAGCCATGGCGGAGGTGGCGGCCATGGTGTAGCCGAGCCGGCGGAGAGGCCGCATCAGATCGGCGGCGTCGTCCCGGACGATGAGCAGGAGATCGATGTCGCTCTCATCGTGTGCGTCGCCGCGGGCTTTGGAGCCGTACACGACCAGACGCCGCACGGCGTCGGCGTGCTCGCGCTTCAGCGCCTCGCGGTACCCGTCGAGCCAAGCCTGTTCTTCGGGATGGAGCGTGAGCATGGTCTTCGTCCTTGCTTCGCCGTCTGGCGAGCCTTGCGCGGCCGATTCTACTTGGGGCTCGCCGGGAGTCCGTGGTCTCCGACAGCTCAGACCTGCTGGTGGAAGTAGTAGCAGAGCCCGTCCGGCGCGACGACGAAGAAGACCCGGAACTTCTTGCCGTCCCGCTTGTCGATGCGCCAGTTCCTGGCCTTGACGCCGTTGCTCTTCAACTCGGCTCGCGCGCGCTTGATGTCCGTAACCAGGATCGCGGCGCCGTCCATGCTGGCGTCGCCGCCGTTGATCGCGAAGCCGATGCGGACGCCGTCGCGCTCCAGGATGACGGTCGGCACCGGCTCGTCGCGCCGCTCGGTTTCCTCCATGCCGAAGGCGTCTGCGTACCACTGTGCGGTCGCGTCCAGGTCCTCGACCGGCAGGGCCAGCACGTCGTCCTGGAACGGGTAGGCGGCCTCGAACAGCTTCACGAAGTCGAGCCTATCGACTGCCATCCGGGAACGCGGTCATGCCGGCCGCAGCCGGCGGAACGCGCCGGCCTTGCGCCGGGCGGCGCGGGTCGTGGAATCATCAGCCGCCATGGACCGCGAAGCTCTCGACCGCGCCCGGCACAAGGCGGAGGCCATCGGCATCGCCAACGTGCGGCGGCACATCTTCCTCTGCTGCGACCAGACGAAGCCGAAGTGCTGCGACCGTGAGCTGTCGCTCGAGTCCTGGGCCTTCCTCAAGCGCCGGCTCGTCGAGACCGGCCTCACCGAGTCCGGGACGGTGATGCGGACGAAGGCGAACTGCCTCCGCATCTGCGACGCCGGCCCGGTCGCCGTCGTCTATCCCGAGGGAGTCTGGTACTGGGGCTGCACCCCCGAAGTCCTGGAACGGGTGATCCAGGAGCACCTGATCGGCGGCCGGGTGGTGGCGGAGCAGGTGATCGCCGGTCAGGCGCCCCGGCCCGCTCCGCCGGCCGATTGAGGCGTACTGGTGCGGTCGATCTCCAGTCAGGCCGCAAGGGCTACTTGTAGCAGTCTGCCCTACTTTTTCTTGAATCGCTAAAAGCTGGGCAACTTCCTATAAGTGACCCGCAACCCCACAACTTGTAGCAGTCTGTCCCGCTTTTTCCCGAATCGCTAAAAGCTGGACAACTTCCTATAATCGACCGATGGACCCGACTCGCAACCCGTACAGCCCTGGCGCCGGAAGCCCTCCGCCGGCCCTTGTAGGCCGCGGCGCCGAGCTTGAGGCGGTCCGCATCGCCATCGAGCGGCTTCGGCTCGGCCGTTCGGCCAGGAGCATGGTCCTGACCGGCCTTCGCGGGGTCGGCAAGACGGTCCTCCTGCAGGAGTTCCGCCGGTTGGGGCAAGGGAGGAGTTGGGTCTGCCGACCGCTTGAGGCTGGCCGTGGAATGAGCCTTCCCAACGCCATGGCCGACCTGGTTCGCAAGGTGCTCTTGCGTCTTTCGCCGGCTCACGACCTGGCCGACCGCGTTCGCCGGGCGCTCGGAGTGCTCAAGTCGTTCCAGATGAGGTGGAACCTCCCGGATGGAAGCGATCTGACCGTCGGCCTCGATTCCGTGCCCGGATGGGCGGATTCCGGGCTCCTGGACGAGGATCTGGCCGGTCTCTTCACCGAAGTCGGCGAGGCCGCCCGGGATCGAGGCCGCGGCGTGCTGGTCACGCTCGACGAGGTTCAGTATCTGAAGAGGGAGGACCTGGGCGCGCTGATCGTCGGCTTGCACCAGATCAGTCAGAACCAGTTGCCGTTTCTTCTGATCGCGGCCGGCCTGCCGTCGGTGCCGGCGCTTGCCGCCGAGGCCAGGTCCTATGCCGAGCGTCTGTTCGACTTCTGGACGATCAACAGTCTCGGCGACGACGATGTCAGAGAGGCCTTGGTGACGCCGGCAGAGCAGGAGGGAGTAGTCTGGGAGGACGAGGCGCTGGACCGGATCGTCGCCAGAACGGAGGGCTACCCCTACTTCGTCCAGGAGTTCGGCAAGCAGTCATGGGACGTGGCCGAAGGCGCCGACAGGATCACTGCCACCGATGTCGACGCGGGCGTTCCGCTCGCGGTCGACGAGTTGGACACGGGGTTCTTTCGGGTCCGGGTCGACGGGACGAGCGACGCGGAACGTGAGTACCTGGCCGCCATGGCTTCTCTGGGAAAGGGACCCCATGCTTCCGGCCGGGTTGCCGCGGCGATGGGGAAGGACACGCCGGGCGTGGGAGCCTTGCGCCACAAGTTGATCGCGAAAGGGCTCTGCTACTCGCCCCGGTACGGCGAGATCGACTTCACCGTGCCCCTGTTCGACGACTTCGTGCGACGCCGCCTGCGCCCGCTGACCGAACCGGATTGAGGCGATCGTCGGACGCCGAGGCGGGCGCTTCGTCTGTCCTCGTTTCAGTCGTACACCCCGTCCGCGAACCAGCGCTCCGACGTCCGGTCCCGGTAGATCCGGCACACCGCGCCGCTTCGCAGTTCCACGTCCCAGTAGTCCCGCAGCGCCGGCGCCTTTCGCCACCAACCCTCTTCGATCTCCCAGGGACCGGCGGCGACGCGGACCGCGCCCTCGATGCGGACGTGGCGCTCCTCGGTGGGCAGGGGATTGATCCGCACCGGCGCCGGGCAGGGCGCGCGGTCCTCGTCCTCGGCGGTCAGCACCTCGACCTCGACCGGCGGCCGCAGGGTACGCACCGCCAGCAAGCCGCGGCCGGGCCGGGGTTCGAGTCGGATGCGGGGCGGCGGAGGCGGATCGTAGTCGGCCAGCCGGAAACGTTCCGGCAGGTGGCCGTTCCGGGTACGCGGCGAGCCGACCCGGTTCGGGCCGAGCAGGGCGAGCAGTCGGGCGGTGACGGCGGCCAGACGGTCGGGCGACAGGGCGGCCGGGCCGAGCAGGCTGAGCTGGATCTCTCGCGGAACGTCGGGATGGGCGAGCAGTTGCATGGACGTGATCGGCGCCCGCGGCGGCTCTCCCTCCAGGTGGAGGCGGACGAGCGACAGCAGCGTCCGCGCCTCGCGGGTGGGCGCCGGCAGTTCGATGGCCAGTTCGTGGAGGCCCTCGGGTTCGAGCTTGAGCGACAGTTCGAGCCGCTTGCAGCCCATGCCACGGGCGTCGAGCCGGGCCGTCAGGCGGGAGGCGGCGCCGCGGGCGGCGAACAGGAACGGTTCCAGGTTGTCGATCGGCCACTCGAAGGTCTGCGCCTCGCGGAAGGCGGGCGGTGGCGGACGGGGCGTTAGCGGCGCCGGGTCGAACCCCCGGGCAGCGGCGTGCAGCGCCGCGCCGCGCTCGCCGAGCCGGCTGTGGACCTCGCCCGCGGGCAGGCCGGCCAGATCGCCGACCGTGCGCAGGCCCCAGAGCTTCAGCGTGTGGAAAATCTCTTCGTCGTCGCCGTCCCGCGCCCCGGGAACGCGGGCGTCCTGCCCGCCCCGGGAGCGCTTCGGCGCGTGGAGGCTCTCCCGGCCGACCGCCGCCGCGCTGCCGGAACCGCCGCCGCCGCGCTTGAACAGGGACTCGAGCAGCAACGGCGCCAGGAACCGGGCCTCGCCGCGGGGCGCCACGACGTTCGGCGACCGCGGCAGGGCGGCCGCGGCCCGCGCCGCCAGCTTGCTGCCGGCGATGCCGACCCGGCCGGGGAGGCCGGCGGCGTCCATGTCCCGCATGATCGACTGGCCGAGGCCGTGCTCGTCGCCGTCGACGCCGGCCAGGTCGAGGTAGACCATGCCTTCGCCGGCGTCTTCCACCCGGGGTGAGAAGCCGCCGGCGATCTCGAGCAGCACCTCCTGCGCGGTGCGCTCGCGCTCCGGGTCGCGGACGCGGTCGACCAGGCCGGACTCGATGTTGCGGGCCTGGGCCACGGTCAGCCCCGGCCGCACCCCCGCGCGCCGCGCCAGCCGGGAAGCGGCGACGATCCGCGCCGACGGACCTTCGTGGACCACGACCGCCTCGCGGACGAGTTCCGGCGCCCCGCGCAGGTAGGCGGCGAGAGGAAACAACGCCGCCCTCATGCAGGCGATGCGCGCCTTGCGCTCAGTCGGCATGATGCGGTCCGCGGCCGCAGGCGGCCGACGAGCAGTGATCCTCGGCCGCCCTCATGCAGGCGATGCGCGCCTTGCGCTCAGTCGGCATGATGCGGTCCGCGGCCGCAGGCGGCCGACGAGCAGCGATCCTCGGCCGCCCTCATGCAGGCGATGCGGGACTTGCGCTCAGCCGGCACGGCGCAGAACCTCGACTGGCGTGCCGGCGGCGCGGCGGTTCTCTGTCCGGTGAGCTGGCGCGTCGGGCAGGGGACGCCGCAGGCTGCTGGTGAGAACGCGCAGTTCGATGTCGGCCGCGGTCCCCGGCCGTTCGCCGCGCGACTTGGCGAGTTCGAGCCGGGTCGCGAGCCCGTCGAGCAGGCGCGGGCTCCTCGGCGCCGCTCGCGCCCAGAGTGCGCCGCTTCTCGCGAAACGCGTCGTCCGCGGCCCGTCGACCGCGCCGCCAGCCGCATCCCCCGGGAACGCGGGCGCCCTGCCCGCGTTCCGTGCCGCCGACGCTCGGGCGTCCAGGTCGAGAACCTTCTGCGGCGCCGTGCCGCCGGCGCGGTACGGCGTCGCGATCAGCAGCGCCGCCCGGTGGTCTTCCGCCGCCCGCCGCAGCCGCAGCCACGCCGACTCCTTGCCGCGGCCGCCGGGGACCGGTGGCAGACCGAGGTCGAGCACGACCAGGGGGAAGCCGCCGCCGATCAGCACCTCCGCGCTGCCCAGCGCCTGCTTCAGCCGTTCGGGCCGCGCCCAGAGCAGCCGTTCGAGGTCGACTCCGGCGCGCGCCGCCGCCTGCGGATCGAAGTGATCCCCCAGGTCGATCAGCGCCGCCGACTCGCCGCTCCGGGTGGCGCCGGCCAAAAGCGCCATCACCAGGGAGAAACGGCCGCTGCTCCGGGGGCCGACCAGTTCGACCGTCTGCCCGCGGCCGATGCCGCCGCCGAGCAGCCGGTCGACGCCGGCAAGCCGCGTGGCGAAGACGCCGGTGTCCACTTCCCGGCACCCGGCCGGGCCGCCGTCCACCAGATCCCGCCCGCGCCGGATCTGGCGCACCAGGGACCGCGGCCACTGCGGGTCGGCGAGAGCTGCGGGCAGGGAAGTCACGGCGCCGAGAGCGGAACGAGAGAGCGGAAACGGGAAAACGGGAAGGGACCATCATAGCGCAACTAGGGCGTAAACGGGAGTCTGCATGCTGCCGTGTCGCCGCCGTGAGCGGCGAAGCAAGATGGCAGCCAGCCTCCCTTATTGAAACTTCGGGCCGAACCTTGAATAAGCCGAACCCCTATTCAGAGTTCCTGCACATGCCCCTTGCGGCCCGGAGCGCGTTCAGCGAAGCCGCTGGAGGAACCACCAGTGGTGGCCCTCCGGGTCGCGGGCGCCGTAGTTCCGGTCGACCCAGTAGCCCTCGCCGTAGTCCTGCGTCATCGGCTCGACCGCGATGACGGCGCCCGCCGCCCGCGCCCGCTCGCAGTGCGCGTCGGCGTCGTCGACGTACACGGCCAGGGACTGCGTGTTCGCGCCGCCGAGCGCCCGTGGCGACTGCCGGTACGCACGGTCCGGTTGCAGGCCCGTCTGCCCGACCATGACGAGGCCGCCGTTCAGCACGAGCTGCGAATGGACGACGCGCCCCTCGTCGTCCTCGACCCGCTCCCGCACCTCGAAGCCGAAGGCGCGAACCAGCCAGTCGATCGCGGCCGCCGCGTCGTCGTAGAAGAGGGAGGACGAGATTCTCGGCCAGCCTTCGGGCGGTTTCTTCATGGAGTTCTCCAGGTCGTGTCCTGTCGCGGCTAGTCGAGTTCAAGGACCTCGCCGTCGCGCAGAACGAGCGAGCGGTCGGCGAGGTCCGCCAGCGCTCCGGCTTCGTGGGTTGCGACGAGCGCCAGGCCGCCGTCTTCCCGGAGATCTTCGAGCCACCCGCGGATGCGGCCTCGCCAGTGTTCGTCCATCGCGTCCAGCGGCTCGTCCAGGATCGCCGTTCGCGGCGTTCCGATCCAGGCGGCCGCGAGCAGGACCCGGCGGCGCTGGCCCCGGGACAGCTCGCGGATGGAGAGGTCCGCTTCCGCCTCCAGATCCGTTTCGGCCAGCACTTCCTCGACGCGCCCCGGCGGCTGCGACCTCAGCCGGCAGACGAGGCGCAGGACCTCGCGAACGCTGGCGAACGGCGTGACGTCGGGCTCTTGGGGGAGGAACGCCAGGTCGGAGCGGGCTGCGACCTCCTGGCGCCACAGGTCGGCGCCGTTCACGAGGACTCGCCCCACGTCCGGTTTCTCCACTCCGGCCGCGAGCTTGAGCAGCGTCGTCTTGCCGGCGCCGTTCTCGCCCTGGAGCAGGGTCACGCCGCTCGCGACCTCCAGGTTCAGGTCCGTGAAGATGCGGGCGCGGTCGTCGTAGGCGAAGGCGACGCCCTCCATTCGCAGGCGCGGCATCACGACTCCGCATCGCGGGCCGCGTGGAATCGCCGCTCCAGGTAGAGCGCCGCCTTGAGCGACCGCTCGCGCCTCGCGGACGCTTCCAGCACGAGCGGCGACGCAAGCGCCAGGAAGAGCGCGACGATGGGCTGCAGGCTCGTGAGGAGAGCCGCCAGCATGGCTTCGACCCAGGTCCACGCCCCGAGTCGCGTCAGCCCCCGGAGCGAGTTCCGCATCCGACCCGGCAGCCGGACCGCCAGAAAGACGAGCAGCGCGAGGACGGCCAGGCCGCTCGAGGCGCGCAGGTAGAGGAGCGGGATCAACAGCGGGCTGGCGATCGACAACAGCAGGACGGCGTCCGCGGCGACCCGCCGTCGCGCGGACCACGGGAGCGAACGGGACCAGGCCCAGGGCGGCCGACGCGCGCTCAGCAGCGTCGCCAGGGCAAGAACCGTCGTGGTCACGCCGAGCGAGGCGCCGAGGCGCACTACGAGTTCGGTCTGATCGGGCGTGAACTCGTTGTTGCGGATGGCCAGACCGGTCGGCGCCGCGAAGACGGCGGCCGGCAGGTGAACGAACGCGACCCACACCCCGAGCGCTCGCAGGGAGAAGACGAGTTGACCGGTCGGAAGACGCCGGCCGAGCGACCGGAGGAAGGACGAATCCGGCGGGACCCGAGCGGAGCGGGACGACCCTCGCCCGGCCTGGAAGCAGGCGAGGGCGAGAAGGGCCACGGCCGCCGCCAGACCGGGAAGCGAAGCGCTCGCCGCCAGCGGCGCCGCGGCGGCGGCGCAGGCGCGAGTTCGCCCCGGCGCCGGCGTCCAGACGCCCGCGGCCGCCAGCGCCACGAGCGGCAGAGCAGCCAGGGCTCTGAGCGAGACCGGCTCGCCGAGCAGCGTCGCTCCAACCCAGAGGAGGAACCAGAGAACGGCAAGGTGAGCAAGCGTCGCGGCGACGCTCAGGACGCCCGCAGCCCATCGGGTCCGCGAACCGACGGGCAGATGAAGCTGCCAGCCGCGGTGCGCGGACCCGAGCCGCCGTGCCGCCGCGGCGGCGGCGATGACCGCCCAGAACGCGAAGCCGAGCCGGACGACCGAGAACGCTTCAGGCGTCGCGGTGCCGGCTGCCAGTCCCTTGAACAGAAGCTCGCGGGCCTGCGGCGGCTGCAGCGCCGCCAGAACGAGCAGGAGAACCAGTTGGAAGGTCGCGAGCCCCAGGGTGACGCGGATGGAGGAGGAGAGATGGAACCGGAAGCTCGCGCCCAATCCGGTTCTTGTCGCGGGCTTATGCACCGCCTCGGAGGATAGCTGCCTCGCGGCCGACGCTGAGAATCTGCCCGGACCGGTGCCGCATGGGGACCTTGCCGGCGTGTCAGGCGATGCGCCGGGCCGTTTTCCGCGGGAACGCGGACCGCAGGCGTCTCGGTAGTGGCGAAAGACGCGCCTAACTCTCGACGCCTCGGGGACGCCAGAACCGCAGGCCCACCTGGACGCCCGCCAGAATCACGGTCGCGACCGCGATGGCGGTCAGTATCGTTCCTTCCATGCCGTCGATCTGGCCTTGCAGGCCGTCGATCTGGCCCTGCAGGTTCGCCTCGAGGGCGGTGATTCGCCCCTCCAGCCGAGCGATGTCGGCCTTCGTGGCCAAGTGCTGGTAGGCGGCTTCAAGCGCTGCCACCCGTTCTTCGATTGGTATCGCCATTGGGCGTGCCCCTCTTGGTAGTCGGTCTCTCTGGAGTCGGTGGGGCAACCCGACGTCACCGCTCGACGCTACGCGAACAGGCGGCTCATGGCAAGGCCGAGCGCGGCTTCGGAGTCTTGCTCCGGCGCCTTGGACGGACGGTGCGTCGACCGGCTTGGGGCGCCTAGGTCTCGGCGCCTCGTGGACGCCAGAACCGCAGGCCCACCTGGACGCCGGCCAGGATCACGGTCGCGACCGCGATGGCGGTCAGCATCGTTCCTTCCAGGCCATCGATCTGGCCTTGCAGTCCGTTGATCTGGCCTTGGAGGTTCGCCTCGACAGTGGCCATCTGGCCTTGCAGGTTTGCCTCAAGGGCGGCGATCCGTCCCTCCAGTCGAGCGATGTCGGCCTTGGTGGCCAAGTGCTTGTAGACGGCCTCAAGCGCCGCAACTCGTTCTTCGATCGGTACTGCCATCGGTTTGCCCTCACTGGATGTACTGGACGTTGTGGGGCAGCCCGAAGCTACGTCAACGGTGGACCGAAGGCAAGGTCCTGGGGGGTGTCAGGGCACTACGTCCTGCGTGTCAGGGCACGACCTCGGCCCAGTTCGGCGCGGCCGCGGCGTCGCCCTCGCCCGCGGCCCATTCGATCGTGTCGCCGACCCAGGCCTGGAACATCTCGTGGTCCCAGACGTCCTCGCGGTGACCCATCGCGTTGTAGAGGACGCGGCCGGCGCCGAGTTCGCGGCACCAGGCGACGGGGTAGGGGGCGATGTCGTAGACCTCCTGCCTGGCGCGCTCTTCGCCGGGGTCCATCAGCGCCAGGACGTGGAGCTTGTCCTCGGCGACGTTCTTGAACAGGTACCACTCGTCCATGATCTTCCAGCCGTCCTCGACGGACTTCATCGTCGGGTGGGCGGCATCGGCGACGCGGACGATGCCGGGGAACTGGGCGCCGTGGTGGACGAACTCGCCGCCGATCATGCCGACGTAGGGCGTGACTTCGTCCTCCTCGCCGTGGAAGGTGTCGGTCGCTGGGTGGAAGCCGACGAAGCCGCCGCCGGCCTCGATCCAGGCGATCAGGTCGGAGACGCCGTCGGCGCTCATCGGCGGATTGCCGTCGCCGCGGAAGAAGCCCTCGCCGGTGCCGCCCCGCTGGGTCAGGTCGCCGGTCGTGTAGAAGACGACGACGTCGAAGTTGGCGAGCTGGGCCGCGTTGACGAGGCCCGCGTCCTTGGTGGACGTGACCTCGAAGCCGCGGTCGGCTGCCATGCCGGCGAGCACGGCGTCGACGTGGCTGGGCCGGCCGTCCGTGCGTTTGATGGCGGAGTGCTCGAAGCCGGAGGACTTGCTGAGGAACAGGACGCGGACGGGGTCGTCGGTTTGGGCTTCGGAGGCGAAGCTGGGGGTGCCGGCGGTGGCCAGGAGGAGGAGGGGCAGTGCGAGTGCGAGGAGCAGGTGCCGAATGCGACTTGGAGCTTGGTTCATGCGGGGAAGTTACCACCGCGCGGGCTCGCCGCTTTGCGGCATCGCGCTCGATGCGGGTCAGAAGACCCGCGCACCCGGCAGAACTCGATGCGGGTCGGAAGACCCGCGCACCCGGTGGGCTCAACTGAACTGGGCTATGACCTCTTCGCCGAACTGGGCCAGCCGGTCGGGCGGCATCGGCGGCACGATGACGCGGGAAACGCCGAGTTCGGCCATTCGCGCGACATGGTCGGGCGGTCCGCCGTTCGCGGTGATCTCGATCGCGTCCGGGTCGCGGCCCGCCGCCTCGGCGCTCTCGCGCATGACGCCGAGCAGGTGCTTCAGCCTGTCGGCATCGCCGAGAGCGGGGAAGAACCCGTCGCCCAGTTCGCCGGCGCGGCGGGCGGCGCGCTCGGAGTGGCCGCCGACGACGATCGGCACGGAACCCTGGACCGGCTGAGGCCGGCTGTAGCAGTCGGAGAACTGGACGAACTCGCCGTCGTGGCTCGGGCAGTCTTCGGTCCACAGGGCCCGCAGGGCGCCGATGTAGTCGTCCAGCCGGCGTCCGCGGCCGGCGAACGGTACGCCGAGCGCCTTGAACTCCTCCTCCAGCCAGCCGACGCCGACGCCCAGGACGGCCCGGCCGCCGGAGAGCTTGTCGAGCGTGGCGACGGCCTTGGCCGTGACCAGGGGATTGCGCTGCGGGACGATCAGGATGCCGGTCGCGAGCTTGATGCTCTTCGTCGCCGCGGCCACGTAGGATAGCCACATGAGCGGGTCGGGGATGTCGAAGTCCTCGCGTCCGCCGGGCATCCTGCCGCTCTCGTCGTAGGGGTAGCGGGAGGCGTAGCCGCGCGGGACGACGACGTGCTCCACGGTCCATAGCGAGTCGAAGCCGGCGGCTTCGGCGGCCTGGGCCAGTGCGGCGGCAGGCGGACCGTCGACGAACGCGCCGGTGTTGGCGAACATGATGCCGAACTTCATCTCTTCTCCTTGTGCCGCGGGCCTTGCGGAACCGGCGGACTGTAGCAGCCGATGACGAAGCTCCTCGACGCGGTCGCGCGCTGGACGATCCGCTCGCCGCGGCGCGCCATCGCCTGCGCCGTCGCGCCCGCGCTCGCGCTGGCGGCGCTGCTGCCGGCGACCCCGGTGGACCTCACCTTCACCGGCGTGATGAACCGGGAGAACGAGCACATCGGCCGCTACTTCGAGGCCTCCGCGCGCTACGAACTGGGCGGGCTGCTGCTGGTGCTGCTCGAAGGCGAGGAAGCGCTGCTCGACGACGCGGTCGACCTCGCGATCCGGGCCGCGTCGGCCTTGCCGTCCGTGGTGGCGGCGCGCCGTCCGCTGCCCGTCGAGTGGCTGGAGGAACAGGCGCCGTGGCTGGTCGACCGCGCGTTGTTCGACCGTTGGCTGGGATTGGCGGAACGCCCGGGCGATGTGGCGAACGCGGCCCGGTTCGCGGCCTCCGCCCTGGCGTTGCGGCGCGAGGCGGGCGGCGCCCCCGGCGCCCGGCTGGTCGAGATCAAGATGGCGCTCGATCCACTGGAGGAGGAAGTCGGCGGCAGTGCGTTCTTCGAGCTCCGGGACGCGGTCGAGCGCGCGCTGGCCGGTACGGGGGCGACCGCCGCGTTCTCGGGCCTGCCGGCGGCCTCGGCGGAGGACCAGGAACAGACCCTGGGCGCCATCCGGCGGCTGACGCCGATCAGCCTCGCGCTCGTGCTGCTGCTGTTCGGGATCGTCGAAAGGCGTCCGGGCGGCCTGCTCTCGGTGGCGGCGGTGCTCGTGCTCTCGATCGGCGCCGCGCTCGGCGCGGTCGGCCTGCTGACCGGCAAGCTGACGGTCATGGAGACCTTCTTCGGGGTCACGGTGTTCGGTCTGGGCATCGACTTCGCCGTTCATCTGTTCGCGCGCCAGCGCGAGGAACTCGCGCGCGGCCTTCCCTTCGAGCGGGCCCTGCGCGGGACGGTGGCGGGTGCCGGCCGCGGCGTGGTCGCCGGCTGCGTCACCACGGCCGGCGCGTTTCTCGTCGCGTCCGCGGCGCCGGACCCGGTGGCGCTGCACCTCGGCCTGTCCGGCGGCCTGGGGCTGCTCTTCTGCCTGCCGTTGACGCTGCTCATCCTCCCCTCGGTCTGGGTGCTGAGGGAGCGAAGGCGTCGTCGCCGCGGCACCACCGCCGGGATCGAGGCGAACGGTGCGACCCGCGCGACCGCTGTACCGTCGCCGGTTCCCGCGCCGGGCCTTCCCTTCCTCGTGCGATGGGCGACGGAGCGGCCGGTCCGCTGCCTCGTCGTCTGCGGGGCAGTGCTGGCGGCGGCGCTCGCGGGACTGCCCCGGCTCCAGATCGAAACGCGGCTGGAGCGGATCATGAACCGCGGCATTCCCGCGCTCGCCGCGGTGGACCGGATCCAGGAGATCCTGGGGACGAACGGCGCGCCGTGGATTCTCGCGGCCGAGGACCTCGAACAGTCGCGGGAGTTCGAGCGTCGGCTGGAAGGGCATCCGCTGTTCAGCGGGACGCTCGGCCTCGGCACCGTCCTGCCGGCCGATCTCGCGGACCGCGCCGCCGTTCTGGAGCGTATCCCGTGGCCGGAAGACACGGAACCCGGCGCGGCCGCCGCCGGCTCGGCGCAAGGCCGCTCGGCGGAGACCGGCGGAGCGGCGGGAGACGCGGCGCCGGCGTTCGACGCCCTGCGCCCGGTGGCGGTGGCGCCGCCCGCGACTGCCTCGCCGCCGGGCGGTCCCCTGGACGTCGCGGTGGCGGCGCTCCGGCGCGCGGCGGCCGCCGGCCCGCCGACTCTCGACTCGCTGCCGTCCGCGCTGCGGGAGAAGTTCATCGCGCCGACCGGCGAGTTCCTCGTCTACGCCTACCCCGGCGACTCGAAGGCCGACGGCGCCCTGGCCCGGCGCCACCGGCTGGCGGTGCAGGCGATCGACCCCGGCGCCACCGGCTTGCTGGCCGTGGTCGAGGGGATGATGATCGGCGAGCGGCCCTGGATCCCCTGGATCGCCCTCTCGATCCTGGGCTTCGTCCTGCTGGTGCTGTGCGTCGACTTCCGGCGCCCGGCGTCCGTCCTGCTGGCGCTCGTTCCCGTGCTGGCCGCCGTCCCGTTCACCCTGGGCGTGCTGTGCTGGATCGGCATTCCCTTCAACGTGATGACCTGGGTCGTGCTGCCGCTGATCTTCGGGCTGGGCATCGACGACGGCATCCACGTCGTCCACCGCATTCTCGACGACCCGTCGCGGTCCATCCGCTCCGGGGCGCTGTCCGTGGGCCGCGCCATCGCGATGACGACCCTCACCACGACCGCTAGCTTCTCGGTCCTCCTGTTCACGGACCACCTGGGGCTGGAGACGATGGCCGCGGTCATGCTGGTCGGCCTGCCGGCGTGCCTGCTGGCCTCGGTCACCGTGTTGCCTGCGGCTGCCGTCCTGCTGCTCGGAAGGCGGTAGCCTCGTCCCGATGCCCGAGCTGTCGCACCAGTCAGCCGTCCTGATCGTTGCCGCCGGTCTCGTCGCCTGCGGTGCGCCGGAATCCGTCGCCCTGCCCGGCTGGGACCGGAGCGACGAGGAGAGCGTGGAACGGATCGACCACGGCGCCTGGCAGGAGTTGCTGGACCGCTACGTCGTCGCGCGGGACACCGGGGTCAACCTGGTCGACTACGCGGGCTTCGCCCGCAACGGCGACGACGCCGCGAAGCTGGCGGCGTACCTGGACGACCTGCAGGCCCTCGATCCGCTGACCCTCGCGCGCGCCGAGCAGAAGGCGTTCTGGATCAACCTGTACAACGCCCTGACGCTCCAGGTCGTCCTCTCGGAGTACCCGGTCGACTCGATCAAGGAGATCCACGAGGGAATCGTCCCCAACGCCGGCCCGTGGCAGGACCCGCACGCGGAAGTGAACGGCCGGAGCCTGAGCCTCGACGACATCGAACACGGCATCCTGCGCCCGCTCTGGCGGGACAACCGGATCCACTACGGCGTGAACTGTGCCGCGTACGGCTGCCCTCACCTGGTGGCGACGGCGTTCACCGGCGCGAACACGGACCGGTTGCTCGACGAGGCGGCCCGCGCCTACGTGAACGACGCCCGCGGTGTCGACTTCGTCGCCACCGACCGGATCGTCGTCTCGAGCATCTACGAGTGGTACGTGGAGGACTTCGGCGACACGGAAGAGTCGGTGCTGGCCCACCTCGTCGACTACGCGGACGAAGAACTGGCCGCCCGCCTGCGGGACTTCGACGGGACGATCGAGTACGCGTACGACTGGCGCCTGAACGAGCCATGACTCGCCCGCGCTGTGCGACAATCCCGACCCGCCGGACATCGACGAATCACCAGCAGGAATGACATGCAGAAGGGGGAGTGGCAGGCATGATCCAGACGGGCGAGTTCAGGGGTTTCGAGGTCTCCATCGAGGATCCGGGGATCCTCGTCATCGCGTTCAACCGGCCGGACCGTCTCAACGGCATGGACGCGCAGATGAAGCGGGACCTGCTGGAGACGCTGACGCAGGCCGCCATGGAGGATTCGGTGCGCGTCGTTCTCTTCACGGGCAGCGGCCGGGCGTTCTCCGCAGGCGACGACATCAGCGGCCAGGACAAGGGCCGCCGCGGCGAGGCCCTGGTGCCGGACATCCACCGGGGCCACGACAACGTGCTCGGCACGATCAACGGCCTGCGCAAGATTTCGCAGCCGATCAACACGGCGATCCGCGGCATGGACAAGCTGACGATCGCGGCGATGAACGGCGTCGCGGTCCAGACCGGCTTCTCGCTGGCGCTGAGCTGCGACTTCCGCATCGCCTCGACGGCGGCGCGGATGGGCAGCGGCACGATCCGTTTCGGGCTGCTGCCGGACGAGGGCGGCCACTACCTGCTGCTGCAGACGATGGGCCTGCCGAAGACGATGGACTTCCTCATGCGAGGCCGCATCGTCGACGCCGCCGAGGCGCTGGAGCTCGGCCTTGTCCATGAGGTCGTCGAGCCCGGCGACCTGATGCCGCGCGCCATGGACCTCGCTCGCGAACTGGCGAACGGGCCACAGGTGGCGATGCGGCTGTTGAAGCGCAGCCTGTACAACGCCGCCGACCAGACCTGGGAGCAGTCGCTCGAGGACATCGCGGCCCGCACCCCGATCGGAGACCATCACCCCGACTCCCGCGAGGGCGTGGCCGCCTTCCGCGAGAAGCGGAAGCCGAACTTCAACGCCTGGCTCGAAGGCTAGGAAATGGCGCCGACCCGCCGTCCGCCGGATGCGCGGGTCCTGTGACCCGCTGCCGCCGAAAAGCGGCCAGGAACTTGTGCCGGCCGCGGGACGGCGCCGCTGCGGCCTCGTCGGCTGCCGACCGACCGGACGGTAGGTGCTAATCTCCGGTCTCCAGCCGTCACTGCACACGCAACGACCCATCCAAAGCCAGGGAGATCTCCATGACCGACGCCGTCATCGTTTCCACCGCCCGCACGCCGATCGGCAAGGCCTATCGCGGCGCCTTCAACAACCTCGAATCGCCGACCATGGGCGCGGCCGCGATTTCCGCCGCGGTCGAACGCGCCGGCGTCGAGCCGGGTGAGGTCGACGACGTCGTCATGGGCTGCGCCATGCAGCAGGGCACTCAGGGCAACAACGTGGCCCGGCAGTGCGCGATCCGGGCCGGCCTGCCCGTCGAGGTCTCGGGGATGACGGTGGACCGGCAATGCTCGTCGGGCCTGATGGCCATCGCCACCGCCGCCAAGCAGGTCGTGATCGACGGAGCGCCGGTTGTGGTCGCCGGCGGAATCGACTCGATCAGCCTGGTGCAGAACGACAAGATGAACCACTTCCGTGTTCCCGATCCCTGGATCAAGGAGAACAAGCCGGATCTCCACCTGCCGATGATCGACACCGCCGAGGTGGTGGCGAAGCGCTACGACGTCACCCGCGAGCAGCAGGACGAGTACGGCCTGCAGAGCCAGCAGCGGACCGCCGCCGGGCAGGAAGCGGGCGCCTTCGACGACGAGATCATCACGATGAACGCGACAAAGATGATCCTCGACCGGGCGACCGGCGACATCAGCTTCGGCGAGGTCGAGCTGTCCCAGGACGAGGGCAACCGGCCGAGCACGACGATCGAGGGCCTCTCCGGCCTGAAGCCGGTGCGCGAGAACGGCACGATCACCGCCGGCAATGCCAGCCAGCTCTCCGACGGCGCCTCGGCCTGCGTGGTGATGGACTCGAAGGTGGCCGAGCAGCGCGGCCTCGATCCGCTCGGCATCTACAAGGGAATGGCGGTCGCCGGCTGCGAGCCGGACGAGATGGGGATCGGCCCCGTCTTCGCCGTCCCCAAGCTGCTGGAGCGCCAGGGCCTGACGATGGACGACATCGACCTCTGGGAGCTGAACGAGGCGTTCGCCGTGCAGGTGATCTACTGCCGCGACCGGCTGGGCATCCCGAACGACAGGCTGAACGTGAACGGCGGCGCCATCTCGATCGGCCACCCGTACGGCATGAGCGGAGCGCGCATGGTCGGCCACGCGCTGATCGAGGGCAAGCGCCGCGGCGCGAAGAACGTCGTCGTCACGATGTGCATCGGCGGCGGCATGGGCGCGGCGGGGCTGTTCGAGGTCGCGTGATTCGCGGCGCGGGCGGGCGGTTCGGCCGGCGGCGCTTGGCGGCCGCCGCCGGTCCCGCCGGCATTCGCCCGCGGGCGAACGGCTCGAACGTCGTGGTGCGCCGTCCCGGCGCGCGACGTCTGGCGGCTGCCGCGACCTTGGCCGCGGCGACCGCGGCCGCGGCGCCGGCCGCGGCGCAGACCGAGTTCCACTTCCAGTTCGGCGAACTGCTGAACCCGTTCTCGGCGCGGACCGAGGAGAGCTTCGTCCTGACGCTTCAGCAGGCGACGCAGTGGAAGTACGGGTCCAGCTTCTACTTCGTCGACTACCTCGACGACCGGGGCCGCGACGGCTTCAACGAGCGCGACTTCTACGCCGAGTGGTACCCGACGCTGAGCCTCGGCAAGCTGACCGGGAAGACGGTCGGCGGCGGGCCGCTCATCGACGTCGGCTTTATCGCCGGGCTGAACGCCTCCGGCTCCGCGAAGGTCGTCAAGTACCTGCCGGGCGTGCGGCTGTCCTGGAAGGCGCCGGGCTTCGTTTTCCTGAACACGGACTTCATGCTCTACCTCGACGGCAGCAGCGGCGCCGGCGCCGGCGGCGCCCCGAAGACGGACGACGCCTACAACGTCGACGTAAGCTGGCTCTATCCCTTCTCGCTGGGCGAACAGAGCTTCCAGATCACTGGCCACGCCGAGTACATCGGCAGCGTGACGAACGAGTTCGGCGACGTCTACGGCGGCGCGATCCTGGCTCAGCCCCAGTTTCGCTGGGACCTCGGCAAGGCGGTGGGCGGCGACGCCGGCAAGCTGTTCGCCGGCATCGAGTACCAGTACTGGCGCAACAAGCTGGGCACGGACGAAGACGAGACCGCGGCGCAGTTGCTGCTGGTCTGGCAGTTGTAGCGTCGCCTCCGGGCCAGGGGCTGGCGCACCGTCTCCGGAGATGCCGCCCTCCGGCCGGCACACCGGGTGCGCGGGTCCTCAGACCCGCTGCCGCCGAAGGCGGCCAGAAAGCCGGCGCTGCGATCCCCGCGGCGCCGGGTGTGCGGGTCCTCCGACCCGCTGCCGCCGAGAGCGACCAGAGAGCCGGCGCTGCGATTCCCGCGGCGCCGCCTGCTACCGCCGGGGGCGCCGGGCGCCGAAGCGGAAAGTGGCGACGACCGTGTGCGTGAGCGGCTTGCCGCCGGCGAGCGCGTCCGGGGCGCTCGCGCCGCCGCCGCCGGCGAAGGCGAGCGGGCCGGGGTCGGTGCCGGTGGACATTTCGACCGCCAGCAGCCACCGGTTGCGTTCCAGGCCGAAGAACACGCCGGCGCGGACGGTCGGGTCCTCTTCGCCGTAGGCGTTGACCTCGGCGAAGGGCGCGATCAGGGCGCCGGGCGAGCGCAGGCGGAAGCCGTAGCTCGCCAGGCTCCGCACCGACATTTCGGGCCCGCCCGACAGCCCGCCGGCCGAGGCCAGACGGCTGAGCGGGCCGGCGCCCGAGGCGTCGTCCTGCCACAGGGCGCCCGCGTCCGCCATGCCCCAGGTGGGCGTGAGGGAGAGCGAGAAACCGCTGCCGTCCTCGGAGGACCGGACCTCGGCGGTCAGGCCGTAGCCGGTCTCGGTGTACTCGTCCGCGGCGTGGAGCGCGAGCGTGCGGCCGCGCGCCTCGACGGAGACGCGGCCCGAGGCGCTCTCGTAGCGGACGCCGCCGGCGACTTCGAGGCCGGCGCCCTCGGCGCCGTCGCCGCCGTCCTGGCGTGCCGCGACCTCGCCGAACGGGGTGAACGAACCGGCGCCGGTGGCGAAGCCGCGCGAGAACTCGATGCCGAGCCGGAGTCGCGAGACGTCGGCGGCGAGGCCGTCGACCGCCCGTTCGCCCTCGTCGGTATCGAGACCGGCGAAGGCCGCGTCGCCGATCAGCGCGAGCGCCACGCCGCCGCGCGGCCGGAGCTCCCAGCGGCCGCCGATCATGCCCATCAGCAGCGAGAGGTCGCTCGACTCGCGCGCGAACTCCGCGTCTCCGAGGCGGCGGTCGAGGTCGGCGTCGCCGCCGCCGGCGCCGACCAGGCCCCAGAACTCGCGGCCGCTGCCAGTGTCGTAGTGGAGGTAGGGGAGGACCGTGGTCAGGGCCGTCTCGAACTTGCCGTCGCCGTCGATGCCGGACTCGCCGCCGGCGAAGGCGTAGTCGGTCGAGGCGGCCGAGCGGGCGATGGCGAGACCGGCGAGCCAGCGTTCGCCGAGGCGGCCGTCGATGCCGAGGTAGGAGGCGCGGGCGCGGCCCTCGAAGGAGGCGCCCTGTTCGCCTCTGCCGGTGAAGGAGTTGAAGTCGCCGCTGCCCCAGAGTGCCCAGGAGCGCCGGGCGGTCCGCGTTTCGTCTTCGCCGTCGGCGGCACCCTCGGCGCCCGCCTGGCTTTCGCCGCCGGCGTTCAGGGCGCCTCCGGCGAGGGGGATCTCGAACGAAACGCCGGCGATGGCCTGGTCCCGGTGGTGCGGGTCGGTGTTTCCGGGGCCGAGCGCACTGCCGAAGCGGCCGCCGTAGCCCATGCCGAGCGTGCCGCCGGGCCCGCCGCCGAAACTGCCGCCGAACCCACCGCCGAGCCCGCCGCCGAACCCGCCGGCGAGTCCCCCGCCCAATCCGCCGCCGAAGCTGCTGCCGAATCCGCCGGCGAGTCCCCCGCCCAATCCGCCGCCGAAGCTGCTGCCGAATCCGCCGCCGAAGCCACCGGCGAGTCCGCCGCCGAAGCTGCTGCCGAATCCGCCGCCGAAGCCAGCGCCGGGTCCGCCTCCGAAGCCGGCGCCGAGTCCACCGCCGAACCCGCCTCCGAAGCTGCCGCCGAGTCCGCCGCCGAGTCCCGCGCCGAACCCGCCGCCATAGCCACCTCCGAACCCGCCGTAAGTGCCGGCGCCGGCGCAGGGGTCGACCGCGGCGCCCCGGCCTGCGCCGGCCGGGCCCGGGCCGGATGCCGCTGGCAGGGCGCCCGCGTTCAGGCCAGCCGCGTGCGTTGAGCCAATCGTCGAGCCCGGCGTCGTGCCGGTCGCCGCCGCGCCGCCCCGCCCCGGTCCGCTTGCTGGCGTCGTGCCCGGCGCCGGGATCGCGAACCGCGACGACCCGCGGCCCGCCGCACCGCTCCGCAGCGGAATCTGCAGGCCCTGGACGGACAGCCGCGCGCAGCCGGAGCGGTTCGCCGCGAACCGGGCGCGCAGGGCGGAACTCGAGCTCGTCAGAGTCGACTGGCCGACGGCGGCGAGCACGTCCTCCAGCACCGCCTTCTCGGCCGGGTCGGTGACCACCGTGACGTCGAACCGCTGTTCGGCCCGGCCCGCGCTGTTGATCGCCGCGACGACCACCTCGGTGCGCCCCTCGACGACTGGCGACACGAGGACCTCCGGCTCTCCGGAATCCGCGACCGCCTCGGCGACGCCCGGGTCCAGCGACCGCGCTTCGAAGCGCAGCGCCGAACCCCGGAACGCTTCCGAGACGTCCACTGGCCGCGGGCTGCCGCCGGCGACCAGGGTTATCGGCGGCAGCGAGCCGACCGCCTCCGGCGCCACGTCCTCGACGGTGACGTCGAAACGCTGGAACGCCTCGCCTTCGGCGTTGTACGCCCGCACGGTCACCGTCGTCCCGCCGGCCGCCAGCGGCGACACGGCGAGCCGCGCGCCGCCGTCCGGGGACATGGAGACCCCGGCGGTCGCGACGGAGACGTCGGAGGACGAGGCGTCGAACGAGAGCGAGGTGCCGGCGAAGGCCGGGCCGAGGTCGACTTCGAGCGGTTCGTCGCCGACCTGAAGCCTCGCGTCGGGCAGGCTGCCGACCGCCTCGGGCGGTGCCTCGCGGACGAGGACGTCGAAGGTCTGCTCCGCCTCGCCGACGGGGTTCGAGGCGCGGACGGTGACCCGGACGCTGCCCGCGGTCAGCGGCGTGACGACGAGCGCGGTCTTGCGCACGGAGACCTCGGCCACCTCGGGTTCCGAGGACGATGCGTCGTGTTCCAGGTTGGTACCCGAGAATGCGTCCGCCAGATCGACCCGCAGGGGCCGCTCGTCGACCCGGATCTCGCGGTCGCGCAACTGGGTGCGCACGCCTGGCGCCTGGTCGCGCACGGTGACCAGGAAGGTCCCTTCGGCGGAGCCCCTGGGGTTCGACGCGGCGACCGTGACGATCGTGGCGCCGACAGAGAGCGGGGTCAGGGTCAGCGACGGGCCGTCGACCTCCACGTTGGCGACCGCCGGATTCTCCGCCGTCGCGGCCCATGTGAGGTTCGTGCCGTCGAAGGCGGGGGCGGCGTCGACCGTCAGCGATTCGCCTCCGAAGGTCAGCATGACGTCCGCCAGAGGCTCGCTGGCCGCCGGAGCGACGTCGAGGACGGTGACCTGGAACGAGGTCTGCACCGCGTTGGCGCTGCCGGTCGCCGTGACCGTGATCGTCGCGGTGCCGGGGCTGACGGGCGTGATGACGAGCCTGGCGCCGTCGAGATGCACCGTGGCGACGCCGGGCGCGGAGGACACCGCCGTGTAGGTCACCGAGTCTTCCGATCCGCCCTGGAAGACGCGGCTCAGGTCGACCTCCTTCGCGCCGCCTCCCGGCTGGCCGCCGCCGCCATCGCCGCCACCGCCGTCGCCGCCGCCATCGCCGTCGCCGCCGCCATCGCCGTCGCCGCCACCGCCGTCGCCGCCCGGCGGGCCAGCCTGGATCGTCACGGTCTGTTCCGGCGGCGGCGCAACCACCGTCACCGGCGCCGCCTCGACCGTGACCTGGAAGGTCTGGTCCGCCGAGCCGTCGTCGTTCGACGCGGTCACCGTCACGGTCGTCGTGCCGGCCACCTTGCCGGTCACCTGCACCCTGCTTCCCGACGCGCCCGCGGAGGCGACGCCGCCGTTCGCCGACTGCGCTGCGAACTCCTCGGCGTCGCTCGAGAAGTACGAGGCGGCGTCGAAGGAGTGGACCGCGCCTTCCTCCACCGTCACGTCCGGGATCGCTCCGGCGGCGGAGGGCCCGCTCGGCGCCTCGCCGACTTCCGCGCTCGGGAGGTCGTCGTCGGTCACGGTCACGACCACCGTCGCCGCGTGGGCGTAACCGCCGCCGGTCGCCGTGTTGCCGATGTCCACGGTTTCGCTGTCCGCGTCCTGGTCGTCGACCGCGGTCGCGGTGACGGTCTGCGCGTTCGCGTAGTTCGTCGCCGTGAAAGTGAGCTGCGACGGGTCGACCGTGACCGACGACGGATCGGAACTCGTGACCGTCACCGTGACGTCGCTCGCCGGCTGGGTCGACAGGCTGACGGAGTACGTGGCCTCGCCGCCCTCCCCCAGAGCCAGGGTGGACGGCGACACGGTGAACTCGCCGCCGTCGTCGTCGTCCTGTTCCGTGGCGGTCAGGGTCGCCGTCGCGCTGCCGTAGCCGCCGCCCGACGCGGTGTGGCCGAAGACGGCCTGGCCGTTCAAGCCGTCCGCGTCGTCCGCGGCCTGGAGGGTGACGGTCTGGTCGGTGTTCCAGTTGACGGTGGTGAAGGTGAGCGAGGCGCCGGTCTTGATCGAGAGGTCCTGGTCGCCGGAGGTCCGGGAGACGGAGACCGAAACGCTGCCCGTGGGCTCGGTGGCGAGGCGTATCTGGTAGCTGGCCTCGCCGCCTTCGCCGACGGTGACGCTCGCGGTGGAGAGGACGATGCCGACGGTGTCGTCGTCGTTCTCGGTGGCGGTGAGTTGGGCGGTGACGTTGTCGTAGCCGCCGCCGCTGGCGGAGTGCGCGATCGTCGCCGTGCCGTTCTCGCCGTCGTTGTCCTGGGCGGCTTCGAGGGTGACGGTCTTGTCCGTGTTCCAGTTCGCGGTAGTGAAGGTGAGGGAGGCGCCGGTCTTGACGCCGATGTCTCCGTCCTGTGTGCCGCTCGTGCTTCGGGCGACGCTGACGGTGACGTTGCCGGACGGCTTCGTCGCCAGCTTGACCTTGTAGTCGGCGGTCGAGCCTTCGCCGACCGTGACGCCGGAGGGCGAGGAGAGGACGATCGCCTTCGTGTCGTCGTCGCTCTCCGTTGCGGTGAGATTGGCGGTGACGTTGTCGTAGCCGCCGCCGCTGGCGGAGTGCACGATGGTCGCCGTGCCGTTCTCGCCGTCGTTGTCCTGGGCGGCTTCGAGCGTCACCGTCCGGTCGGTGTTCCAGTTGTCGGTGGTGAAGGTGAGGGAAGCGCCGGTCTTGACGCCGATGTCTCCGTCCTGTGTGCCGCTCGTGCTTCGGGCGACGCTGACGGTGACGTTGCCGGACGGCTTCGTTGCCAGCTTGACCTTGTAGTCGGCGGTGGAACCCTCGCCGACGGTGACGCCGGAGGGCGAGGAGAGGACGATGCTCTTCGCGTCGTCGTCGCTCTCCGTCGCCGTGAGATCGGCGGCGACGTTGTCGTAGCCGCCGCCGCTGGCGGAGTGTTCGATGGTCGCCGTGCCGTTCTCCCCGTCGTTGTCCTGGGCGGCTTCAAGGGTGACCGTCTGGTCGGTGTTCCAGTTGGCGGTGGTGAAGGTGAGGGAGGCGCCGGTCTTGACGCCGATGTCGCCGTCCTGTGTGCCGCTCGTGCTTCGGGCGACGCTGACGGTGACGTTGCCGGACGGCTTCGTTGCCAGCTTGACCTTGTAGTCGGCGGTGGAACCCTCGCCGACGGTGACGCCGGAGGGCGAGGAGAGGACGATGCTCTTCGTGTCGTCGTCGCTTTCGGTGGCGGTGAGTTCGGCGGTCACGTCGTCGTAGCCGCCACCGCTGGCGGAGTGCTCGATGGTCGCCGCGCCGTCGTCGCCGTCGTTGTCGTCGTCCGCTTCGAGGGTGACGGTCTGATCGGTGTTCCAGTTGGCGGTGGTGAAGGTGAGGGAGGCGCCGGTCTTGACCGAGATGTCGTCGTCCTGGTCGTTTCCGGACTTGCGGGCGACGCTGACGGTGACGTCGTCGCTGGGTTTCGTGGCGAGCTTCACCTTGTAACTGGCGGTGGAACCCTCGCCGATCGTGACGCCGGAGGATGGGGTGACCGTGAGGGCCTTCGTGTCGTCGTCGTTCTCGGTGGCGGTGAGTTCGGCGGTCACGTCGTCGTAGCCGCCGCCGCTGGCGGAGTGCTCGATGGTCGCCGTGCCGTCGTCGCCGTCGTTGTCGTCGTCCGCTTCGAGGGTGACGGTCTGGTCGGTGTTCCAATTGGCGGTGGTGAAGGTGAGGGAGGCGCCGGTCTTGACCGAGATGTCGTCGTCCTGGTCGTTGCCGGACTTGCGGGCGACGGCGACGGTGACGCTGGCGCTGGGCTTCGTCGCCAGCTTGACGTCGTAGGTCGCGGTCGAGCCCTCGTCCACCGTGACGCCGGATGGCGAAGAGAGGGTGATGGCCTTCGTGTCGTCGTCGTCTTCCGTCGCGGTCAGGTTGGCGGAGACGCTGCCGTAGCCGCCGTTCGAGGCGCTGTGGACGATGACCGCCGTGCCGTCGTCGCCGTCGTTGTCGTCGTCAGCCTCCAGGGTGACCGTCTGGTCGGCGTTCCAGTTGGCGGTGGTGAAGGTGAGGGAGGCGCCGGTCTTGACGGAGATGTCCTCGTCCTGGGTGCCGGTGTTGCTGCGGGCGACGGCGACGGTGACGCTGGCGCTGGGCTTCGTCGCCAGCCTGACCTTGTAGCTGGCGGTGGATCCCTCGGGTACGGAGACGCCGGAGGACGGGGTGATCGTGATGGCCTTCGTGTCGTCGTCGTTCTCGGTTGCGGTGAGGTTGGCGGTGACCGAGCCGTAGCCGCCGTTCGAGGCGGTGTGGACGATGACGGCGGTGCCGTTGTCGCCGTCGTCGTCGTCGTCCGCCTCGAGGGTGACGGTCTGGTCGGTGTTCCAGTTCGTGGTGGTGAAGGTGAGGGATGCGCCGGTCTTGACGGAGATGTCCGTGTCCTGGGTTCCGGAAGTGCTTCGGGCGACGGTGACGGTGACGCTGGCGCTGGGCTTGGTGGCGAGCTTGATCTTGTAGCTGGCGGTCGAGCCCTCGGGGACGGAGACGCTGGTCGGGTTGAGGGTGAAGCCCTTGGTGTCGTTGTCGGCCTCCGTGGCGGTGAGGTTCGCTGTGACGCTGCCGTAGCCGCCGCCGGCCGCGGTGTGCTTGATGACGGCGGTGCCGTTGTCTCCGTCGTTGTCGTCGTCGGCTTCGAGGGTGACGGTCTGGTCGGTGTTCCAGTTCGTGGTGGTGAAGGTGATGGAGGCGCCGGTCTTGACGCTGATGTCCGTGTCCTGGGTTCCCGTGGTGCTTCGCGCGACGGTGACGGTGACGCTGGCGCTGGGCTTCGTCGTCAGCTTGATCTTGTAGCTGGCGGTGGAGCCCTCGGTGACGGAGACGCTGGTCGGGTTGAGGGTGAAGCCCTTGGTGTCGTTGTCGGCCTCCGTGGCGGTGAGGTTGGCGGCAACCGATCCGTAGCCGCCGCCAGCGGCGGTGTGCTTGATGACGGCCGTGCCGTTGTCGCCGTCATGGTCCTCGTCGGCCTCCAGGGTGACGGTCTGGTCGGTGTTCCAGTTGGTGGTGGTGAAGGTGAGGGAGGCGCCGGTCTTGACGGAGATGTCCGTGTCCTGGGTTCCGGAAGTGCTTCGCGCGACGGTGACGGTGACGCTGGCGCTGGGCTTCGTCGTCAGCTTGATCTTGTAGCTGGCGGTGGAGCCCTCGGTGACGGAGACGCTGGTCGGGTTGAGGGTGAAGCCCTTGGTGTCGTTGTCGGCCTCCGTGGCGGTGAGGTTGGCGGCAACCGATCCGTAGCCGCCGCCGGCGGCGGTGTGCTTGATGACGGCCGTGCCGTTGTCGCCGTCGTTGTCCTCGTCGGCCTCCAGGGTGACGGTCTGGTCGGTGTTCCAGTTCGTGGTGGTGAAGGTGAGCGAGGCGCCGGTCTTGACGTCGATGTCCTCGTCCTGGGTTCCGGCGGTGCTCCTTGCGACGGTGACGGTGACGCTGGCGCTGGGCTTCGTCGTCAGCTTGATCTTGTAGCTGGCGGTGGAGCCCTCGGTGACGGAGACGCTGGTGGGGTTGAGCGTGAAGCCCTTCGTGTCGTTGTCCGACTCGGTCGCCGTGAGGTTGGCGGTGACGCTGCCGTAGCCGCCGCCTGCCGCGGTGTGCTTGATGACGGCCGTTCCGTTGTCGCCGTCGTGGTCTTCGTCGGCCTCCAGGGTGACGGTCTGGTCGGTGTTCCAGTTCGTGGTGGTGAAGGTGAGGGAGGCGCCGGTCTTGACGTCGATGTTCTCGTCCTGGGTTCCGGTCGTGCTCCTTGCGACGGTGACGGTGACGCTGGCGCTGGGCTTCGTCGTCAGCTTGATCTTGTAGCTGGCGGTGGAGCCCTCGGTGACGGAGACGCTGGTGGGGTTGAGCGTGAAGCCCTTCGTGTCGTTGTCCGACTCGGTCGCCGTGAGGTTGGCGGTGACGCTGCCGTAGCCGCCGCCTGCCGCGGTGTGCTTGATGACGGCCGTTCCGTTGTCGCCGTCGTGGTCTTCGTCGGCCTCCAGGGTGACGGTCTGGTCGGTGTTCCAGTTCGTGGTGGTGAAGGTGAGGGAGGCGCCGGTCTTGACGTCGATGTTCTCGTCCTGGGTTCCGGTCGTGCTTCTCGCGACGGTGACGGTGACGCTGGCGCTGGGCTTGGTGGCGAGCTTGATCTTGTAGCTGGCGGTGGAACCCTCGGTGACGGAGACGCTGGTCGGGTTGAGCGTGAAGCCCTTCGTGTCGTTGTCCGACTCGGTGGCGGTGAGGTTGGCGGTGACGCTGCCGTAGCCGCCGCCTGCCGCGGTGTGCTTGATGACGGCCGTTCCGTTGTCGCCGTCGTGGTCTTCGTCGGCCTCCAGGGTGACGGTTTGGTCGGTGTTCCAGTTCGTGGTGGTGAAGGTGAGGGATGCGCCGGTCTTGACGTCGATGTCCTCGTCCTGGGTTCCGGTGGTGCTCCTTGCGACGGTGACGGTGACGCTGGCGCTGGGCTTGGTGGCGAGCTTGATCTTGTAGCTGGCGGTCGAGCCCTCGGTAACGGAGACGCTGGTGGGGTTGAGCGTGAAGCCCTTCGTGTCGTTGTCCGACTCGGTGGCGGTGAGGTTGGCGGTGACGCTGCCGTAGCCGCCGCCTGCCGCGGTGTGCTTGATGACGGCCGTTCCGTTGTCGCCGTCGTTGTCCTCGTCCGCTTCGAGAGTGACGGTCTGGTCGGTGTTCCAGTTCGTGGTGGTGAAGGTGAGGGAGGCGCCGGTCTTGACGTCGATGTTCTCGTCCTGGGTTCCGGTCGTGCTTCTCGCGACGGTGACGGTGACGCTGGCGCTGGGCTTGGTGGCGAGCTTGATCTTGTAGCTGGCGGTGGAACCCTCGGTGACGGAGACGCTGGTCGGGTTGAGCGTGAAGCCCTTCGTGTCGTTGTCCGACTCGGTGGCGGTGAGGTTGGCGGTGACGCTGCCGTAGCCGCCGCCTGCCGCGGTGTGCTTGATGACGGCCGTTCCGTTGTCGCCGTCGTGGTCTTCGTCGGCCTCCAGGGTGACGGTTTGGTCGGTGTTCCAGTTCGTGGTGGTGAAGGTGAGGGATGCGCCGGTCTTGACGTCGATGTCCTCGTCCTGGGTTCCGGTGGTGCTCCTTGCGACGGTGACGGTGACGCTGGCGCTGGGCTTGGTGGCGAGCTTGATCTTGTAGCTGGCGGTCGAGCCCTCGGTAACGGAGACGCTGGTGGGGTTGAGCGTGAAGCCCTTCGTGTCGTTGTCCGACTCGGTGGCGGTGAGGTTGGCGGTGACGGCGCCGTAGCCGCCGCCTGCCGCGGTGTGCTTGATGACGGCCGTTCCGTTGTCGCCGTCGTGGTCTTCGTCGGCCTCCAGGGTGACGGTCTGGTCGGTGTTCCAGTTGGTGGTGGTGAAGGTGAGCGAGGCGCCGGTCTTGACGTCGATGTCCTCGTCCTGGTTTCCGGTGGTGCTCCTTGCGACGGTGACGGTGACGCTGGCGCTGGGCTTCGTCGTCAGCTTGACCTTGTAGCTGGCGGTGGATCCTTCGGTAACGGAGACGCTGGTGGGGTTGAGCGTGAAGCCCTTGGTGTCGTTGTCCGACTCCGTGGCGGTGAGGTTGGCGGTGACGCTGCCGTAGCCGCCGCCTGCCGCGGTGTGCTTGATGACGGCCGTTCCGTTGTCGCCGTCGTGGTCTTCGTCGGCCTCCAGGGTGACGGTCTGGTCGGTGTTCCAGTTCGTGGTGGTGAAGGTGAGGGATGCGCCGGTCTTGACGTCGATGTCCGTGTCCTGGGTTCCGGCGGTGCTTCTGGCGACGGTGACGGTGACGCTGGCGCTGGGCTTCGTCGTCAGCTTGATCTTGTAGCTGGCGGTGGATCCTTCGGTGACGGAGACGCTGGTGGGGTTGAGGGTGAAGCCCTTCGTGTCGTTGTCCGACTCGGTGGCGGTGAGGTTCGCGGTGACGGCGCCGTAGCCGCCGCCCTCGGCGGTGTGCTTGATGACCGCCGTGCCGTTGTCGCCGTCGTGGTCCTCGTCGGCCTCCAGGGTGACGGTCTGGTCGGTGTTCCAGTTCGTGGTGGTGAAGGTGAGGGATGCGCCGGTCTTGACGTCGATGTCGGTGTCCTGGGTTCCCGCGGTGCTGCGCGCGACGGTGACGGTGACGTCGCCGGAGGGCTTCGTTGCGAGCTTGACCTTGTAGTCGGCCGTCGAGCCTTCGGTGACGGAGACGCCGGCTGACGGCGTGAGGGTGAAGGCCTTCGTGTCGTCGTCTCCCTCGGTGGCCGTCAGTTCGGCGGTGACGGCACCGTAGCCGCCGCCCTCGGCGGTGTGCCTGATGGTCGCCGTGCCGTTGTCGCCGTCCTCGTCCTGGTCGGCCTCCAGGGTCACGGTCTGGTCCGTGTTCCAGTTGGCGGTGGTGAAGGTGAGAGAGGCGCCGGTCTTGACGTCGATGTCGGAGTCCTGGTCGTTCCCGGTCTTCCTTGCGACGGTGACGGTGACGTCGCCGGTGGGCTTCGTTGCGAGCTTGACCTTGTAGTCGGCCGTCGAGCCTTCATTGACGGTGACGCCGGCTGACGGCGTGAGGGTGAAGCCCTTCGTGTCGTCGTCTCCCTCGGTGGCCGTCAGTTCGGCGGTGACCGAGCCGTAGCCGCCGCCCTCCGCGGTGTGCTTGATGACCGCCGTGCCGTTCTCGCCGTCCTCGTCCTGGTCGGCCTCCAGGGTCACCGTCTGGTCGGTGTTCCAGTTGGCGGTGGTGAAGGTGAGCGTGCCGCCGGTGTGGACGTCGATGTCGGAGTCCTGGTCGTTTCCGGTCTTTCGGGCGACGGTGACGGTGACGTCGCCGGTGGGCTTCGTCGCCAGCTTGACCTGGTAGTCGACGGTCGAGCCCTCGTTGACGGTGACGCCGGATGGCGAGGACAGCGTGAAGGCCTTCGTGTCGTCGTCTCCCTCGGTGGCCGTGAATTCGGCGACAACCGAGGCGTAGCCGCCGCCGCTGGCGGAGTGCCTGATGACCGCCGTGCCGTTCTCGCCGTCGCTGTCCTGGGCCGCCTGGAGGGTCACGGTCTGGTCCGTGTTCCAGTTGTCGGTCGTAAAGGTGAGCGACGAGCCGGTCTTCACGCTGATGTCGGAGTCCTGGTCGTTTCCGGTCTTCCTTGCGACGGCGACGGTGACGTCGCCGGTGGGCCGGAGCGCGAGCTTGACCTTGTAGTCGACCGTCGACCCCTCGTTGACCGTGACGCCGGTGGACGGGGTGAGACTGATGGAACTCGTGGTGGCCGTCGCGGCGTCGGACGCGGATCCCTCTCCCGTGGTGTTCACGGCCCGCACCTGGAAGGAGTACGTCGAGCCGTGGTCGAGGCCGGTGACGGTGTGGCTGGTGGTGGCGGCGCCGCTGCCCGCGATGTCCGTCCAGTCGCCCCAGGCGGCATTGCCCTTCTTTCTTCGGACCTGCCACCTGGTGATCGGCGAACCGCCGTCGCCTCCCGATGTCCAGGTCAGGGACGCCCTGGCGTTGGCGCCGGCGGCCGTCAGGCCGGTCGGCTTGGCGGGCGCGTGCCCCGGAGTGCCGGTCTTCTCGGCCGACCAGGGACCGTCGCCCGCGCCGTTCGTCGCCCGCACGCGGAAGGTGTAGGCGGTGCCGTTCTCGAGTGCGCCCCAACTGTGCTGCGTCGCGGTCGTCGTGTGCTGCCGATTGGACAAGCCCCATTCCTCGGCGCCGGACTTCCACTGCACGGTGTAGCCGGTGATGGCGGAGCCGTTGCTCGCGGGCGCCGCCCAGCCGAAGGCCAGGAAGCGGTCGCGGGTGCGGACGACCAGCCCGGCCGGAGCGTCGGGCACGCCGTCCGGCGTGCCCGACGCCTCGACGGACCAGTCGCTGTCCCCGACCGCGTTCGTCGCTCGCACGCGAACGAAGTACTTCGTGTCGTTCGTCAGGCCGGAGATCGTGGCGGTCGTTCCGGTGACCGTTTGCGGCGTCGAGGAGCTCCAGGGATTGGAGATGTCCGTCCACTGGACCGTGTAGCCGGTGATGTCCGAGCCGTTGCTCGCCGGAGCGGCCCAGGACACCTCCAGCCGGGTGTTGCCCGTCGTCACGGTGATCGCCGGCGCGTCCGGCACGGTCGCCCTCGGCGTGCCGGTCGCGGTGCTCGACCAGGGGCCGGCGCCGCCGGAGGTCACGGCCTGGACCCGCACGGTGTAGGTCGTGGCGTTCGTCAGGCCGAAGATGCTGCGCTTGACGTAGCCGTCCGTGTCGGCGGCGGCGCCGGCGTGGAGTTGGCGGGAGGTGGAGAACTCCTGCGTCCCGGACTTCCACTGCACCCAGTAGTTCGAGATGTCCGCGCCGCCGTCGTCGGCCGGTTCCAGCCATGCGACGAGCAGGCGCTGGTGGGACTCGACGTTGACCTTGAGGCCGGTCGGCGCTCCCGGCGGCCCCGCCGGCGTCGCCGCAGCCTCGGCGCTGGCCGTGCCGTCGCCCACCGAGTTCGCCGCCCGCACCTGGAAGCGGTAGGCCGTGCCGTTGGTCAACGGGGTCGCCGTGTAGCCGGTCGTCGAGGCGTTGCTGTCCGGGATCGCGGTCCAGGACCCCCAGGGGTTCGTGCCGTCCTTCCGGCGGACTTTCCACATGGTGACGGCCGAGTCGCCGTCGTCTCCGGCGGTCCAGCTCAGGGCGACCTGCGCATTGCCGGGCGTCGCCGTGAGGTTCGTCGGCGCGGCGGGCGCGGTGGGCCCGGTGACGGACGGCGTCACCGGATTCGAGTCGTCGCTGGCGGCGCCGTCGCCGGCCGAGTTCACGGCCAGCACCTGGAACGTGTACTCGATCCCGTTGGTCAGCGTCGTCGCCGTGTGGCTGGTGGTCGTGGCGTTGCTGCCCGGGATCGCGGTCCAGGCGCCCCAGGCGTTCGTGCCCGCCTTCTGGCGGACCTTCCAGCTCGTGATCGCCGAACCGCCGTTGCCGCCCGCGGTCCACGTGAGCGACACCTGGGCGTTGCCGGCGACCGCCCGCGGCCGCGTCGGCTTGAGCGGCGGGTTCGCGCCCGGCGTGGCGGCGACGACGCTCGACCAGGGGCCGTCGCCTGCCGCGTTGGCCGCGCGCACCCGGACGCTGTACTCCGTGCCGTCGGTCAGGCTCCCGATCGAGTGGCTGGTTCCGGTCGCCGTCGCCTGCCGCGAACTGCCGAAACTCTCGCCGCCCGACTTCCACTGCACGGTGTAGCCCGAGAGCGCCGGGCCGAGGTTGAGGGGCGCCGTCCAGGTCACCGCGAGCTGGCCGACGCTCTTCGCCAGCGTCGGCGCGGGCGCGGCGGGGCGGGCCTGCACGCCGGCGGAGGCCGCGCCGCCGCCGTGGCCGTTCACGGCCCGGATCCGGAAGCTCTGAACTCCCCGGTACCGCAGGCCGGTGACCGTCGCGCTCGTCGTGCTCGCTCCGGCGCCGGGGACGGAGTACCACGCGTCGGCCCCGAACGGGATCGACGGCGGAACCGCCTGCTGGACCTGCCAGTCGCTGATCGAGAGGTCGGCCGGGTTCGTCCAGGTGAGAAGCACGCTGTCGGCGCTCGCCGTCGCCGCCGAGAGCCCGGTCGGCGCGGACGGTGCCGCGGCCGCCGGCGAGACCGGATCGGACGGCGCGCTCTCCGCGCCCGAGCCCGCGGCGTTCACGCCCCGCACCTTGAAGCGGTAGCTCGTGCCGTTGGTCAGTCCGGTCACCGTCCGGCTCCGAGGGAGGTCGGTCCAGGTCGTGCCCCAGGCGTTCGTTCCGTCCTTGCGCACCACCTGCCAGGTCGTGACCGGCGAGCCGCCGTCGTCGCCGTCCGTCCAGTTCAGGACGACCTGCCGGTCGCCGGCGGTTCCGGCGAGATCGGTCGGCGCGGCGGGGACGACGGGCCTGGGCGTCGCGCGGGCCTCGGTCGAGGCGTAGCCGGGGCCGATGTGGTTGATCGCCGCCACCCGGAACCCGTACTCCGTGTAGTTGTCCAGCCCGGTGACGGTGTGGGTCGCGGCGGAGGCGCCGCCGGGGATGTCGAACCAGCGCGGGTCGTGGTCCCAGTCGTGGGAACCCGCTCGCATCTGGAACCGCCAGCGCACGATTCCGGCGCCGCCGGCCGAGGTCCAGGCCAGGGTCACCGTCCGGTTGCCCCCGGTCGCGGTCAGGCCGGTGGGGGCCGGCGGGAAGGCCTGGGGGGTGGCCGTCGCGGCGTCCGACTGGGCGCCGTTGCCGGTCGCGTTGACGGCCCGCACCAGGAACCGGTACTCCGTGCCGTTCGTGAGCCCGGTCACCGTGTGGGCGGCGGTGGAGGCGCCGCTGCCGGCGACCGCGGTCCAGGAGGCTTCCCACGCGTTCGTCCCTTCCTTCTTGCGGAACTCCCAGCGCGTGATCGAGCTGTTGTCGGGGTCGGTCCAGGTCAGCGCAACCCTGGCGTCGCCCGCCTTCGCCGCCAACCCGGCGGGCTTGGCCGGGATCAGGGTCGCCGACGCCTCGTCCGAAGAGGGTCCCGCGGCGCCCGTCTTCACCGGACGGATCCGGAAGCCGTAGGTGTGGCCGTTGTCGAGCCCGGCGACCGAGTGCGAGGTGGTGGAGGCGCCGCTGCCGCTCATCAGGTTCCAGGCCCCGTAGCTGCCACCGTCGGTCCGGTAGCGGTACTGCCAGGCGGTCACCGTGGAGTCGTTCAGGTTCGTCCACGCCAGGTCCGCGCCGCCGTCGCGGGGCGTCGCCGTGAGCCCGGCCGGCTTGCTGAACAGGGTCGTCGAGACCTCGTTCGACCAGGCGCTCGTGCCCACGGAGTTCGCCGCGCGCACCTGGAACGCGTAGGACGCGCCGTTGGTCAGGCCGGTCACCGTGTGGCTGGTGGTCGAGGCGCCGCTGTCGGCGACGTTCGTCGCCGAACCCCAGGTCCCGGCCGTCTTCTGGCGGTAGTCGTAGCGGCTGACCGAGTCGTCGTCCGGGTCGCTCCAGGACAGGCGCACCCGGCCGTCGCCGGTGGCGATGGTGATCGTCGGCGCGGCGGGCGCCTGGGTCGCCGCGCTCCCGGTGGGCGTCGCCTTCGCCTCGTCGGAGACGACGCCTTCGCCGCCCGGATTCACGGCGCGCACCTGGAACGCGTACTCGGTCCCCGGGGCGAGTCCGGTGACGGTGTAGCCGGTGGTCGAGGCGCTGCTGCCCGGAACGTCGGTCCAGCTTCCGTAGTCGGACGAGCCGGCGCTCTTCTTCCGGTACCGGAACTTCACGATGTGGGAGAGATTCGGACCGCCCCATCCGAGTGTGACCTGCCCCGGTCCGGGCGTGGCGCTCAGGTTGCGCTTCGCGGGAACGGTCATCGCGGCGACTTCGCCCGAGGGGCCGCTCGCGCCCGCGGAGTTCACGGCCCGCACCTGGTAGGTGTAGATCAGGCCGTTGGTCAGGCCGGTGACGGTGGCGCTGGTCGTGGCCGCGCCGCTGCTTGCCACCGTGGTCCAGCTCCCGTCCTTCAGCCGGTACTGCCACGATGTGATCGAGGAGTCCAGCGGGTCCGTCCAGGAAAGGGTCACCTGGCTGTCGCCGCCGGTGAAGGAGAGGCCCGTCGGCGGCAGCGGCGGCATCAGCTCGGAGGTCGTGTTCGAGGGCGCGCCGGCGCCGTTCGCGTTCACCGCGCGCACCTGGAAGACGAGCGTGACGCCGGCGCCGCCGCCGACGGTCGCCGACGTGGTGGTCGCGCCGCTGTTCGGGATGGCCTCCCACAGGTCGTCCGTGAAGGTGTCCGTCGTCCGCCGCCAGCGGTACTCCCAGCCCGTGATCGACGAGTCGTTCGGGTTCGTCCAGGTCAGGGTGACTCCGGGGTTGGCGTAGGACGAGGTCAGCCCGGTGGGGGCCGCGGGCAGGCCCTTCACCAGGACTTCGACCGTGTCCGTGGCGGAGGCGAGGCCCAGGGAGTCGGTAACCTGGAGGCGGAAGGTCAGTGTGAGGTTCGCGGTCGTGCTCGGGGCGGTGAAGGTCGGCCCCGCGACCGTCTGGCTGCTCAGGGTGACCGGGTTCGTGACCGTCACCGCGGGGGGAGTCGGGATCTGCGTCCAGGCGTAAGTGAGGGCCTGCTCTTCGGGGTCGCTGCTGGCGCTGCCGTCGAGCGTCACGGTGGTGCCCGAGAGGACGCTCTGGTCCGAACCGGCGTTGGCGTTGGGAGCGGTGTTGGCGTCGATCTCGATGTCGAAGGTCGCCGTCGCCGTGTCGCCGTCCTGGTCGGTGGCGGTGTAGGTGTAGCCGGTGGCGGTCTGGTGGCCGGTCGGGGTGCCGGAGAGTTGCCGGGACGAGGCGGTGAAGGTCAGGCCCGGCGGCAGTGCCGGCGTGCCGCTGGTCCTGGCCAGGGTGTAGGTGTAGGGGGCGTTGCCGCCGGTCGCGGCGGGCAAGGTCAGCGTGGTGATGGCGCTGTTCTGGTGGTAGCTCTGGTCGGAGACCGAGCCCAGCGAGGGCTGGGTGTCCGCCTCCACCGTCAGGTCGAAAGTCAGGGTGTCCGTGTCGCCGTCAGCGTCGGTGACGGTGTAGGTGTAGGCGGTCTCGGCCTTGAGCGCCGTCGGGGTGCCCGAGAGCTGGCGCGAGGAAGCGGTGAACGAGAGGCCCGTCGGCGGTTCCGGCGACAGCGAGTAGGTCAGCGGCGTGTCGCCGCCGGTGGCGGCGGGGAAAGTCACCGTGGTGATCGCGGCATTCTGCACGTAGACCTTGTCGGCGATGCTGGCGTCGTCGGCGAAGGAGGGGCTGTTGTCCTGGGTGACGGTGATGTCGAAGGTGGCGGTCGCGGTGTCGCCGTTCGCGTCGGTGACGGTGTAGGTGTACTCCGCAGCGGTCTGGTGGCCGGTGGGAGTGCCGGAGAGTTGCCGGGACGAGGCGGTGAAGGTCAGGCCCGGCGGCAGCGCCGGCGATCCGGAGGTCTTCGACAGCGTGTAGGTCAGGGGCGTGTTGCCGCCGGTCGCGGCGGGCAGGGTCAGCGTGGTGATGGCGCTGTCCTGGTGGTAGGTCTGGTCGGAGACCGAGCCCAGCGAGGGCTGGGTGTCGGCCTCCACCGTGATGTCGAAGGTCAGGGTGTCCGTGTCGCCGTCAGCGTCGGTGACGGTGTAGGTGTAGGCGGTCTCGGCCTTGAGCGCCGTCGGGGTGCCCGAGAGCTGGCGCGAGGAAGCGGTGAACGAGAGGCCCGTCGGCGGTTCCGGCGACAGCGAGTAGGTCAGCGGCGTGTCGCCGCCGGTGGCGGCGGGGAAAGTCACCGTGGTGATCGCGGCGTTCTGCACGTAGACCTTGTCGGCGATGCTGGCGTCGTCGGCGAAGGAGGGGCTGTTGTCCTGGGTGACGGTGATGTCGAAGGTGGCGGTCGCGGTGTCGCCGTTCGCGTCGGTGACCGTGTAGGTGTACTCCGCAGCGGTCTGGTGGCCGGTGGGAGTGCCGGAGAGCTGGCGCGACGAGGCGGTGAAGGTCAGGCCCGGCGGCAGCGCCGGCGATCCGGAGGTCTTCGACAGCGTGTAGGTCAGGGGCGTGTTGCCGCCGGTGGCGGCGGGCAGGGTCAGCGCGGTGATGGCGCTGTCCTGGTGGTAGGTCTGGTCGGAGACCGAGCCCAGGGTGGGCTGCGCGTCCGCCTCCACCGTGAGGTCGAAGGTCAGGGTGTCCGTGTCGCCGTCAGCGTCGGTGACGGTGTAGGTGTAGGCGGTCTCGGCCTTGAGCGCCGTCGGGGTGCCCGAGAGCTGGCGCGAGGAAGCGGTGAACGAGAGGCCCGTCGGCGGTTCCGGCGACAGCGAGTAGGTCAGCGGCGTGTCGCCGCCGGTGGCGGCGGGGAAAGTCACCGTGGTGATCGCGGCGTTCTGCACGTAGACCTTGTCGGCGATGCTGGCGTCGTCGGCGAAGGAGGGGCTGTTGTCCTGGGTGACGGTGATGTCGAAGGTGGCGGTCGCGGTGTCGCCGTCCTGGTCGGTGACGGTGTAGGTGTAGCCGGTGGCGGTCTGGTGGCCGGTGGGAGTGCCGGAGAGTTGCCGGGACGAGGCGGTGAAGGTCAGGCCCGGCGGCAGCGCCGGCGATCCGGAGGTCTTCGACAGCGTGTAGGTCAGGGGCGTGTTGCCGCCGGTGGCGGCGGGCAGGGTCAGCGCGGTGATGGCGCTGTCCTGGTGGTAGGTCTGGTCGGAGACCGAGCCCAGGGTGGGCTGCGCGTCGGCCTCCACCGTGAGGTCGAAGGTCAGGGTGTCCGTGTCGCCGTCGTTGTCGGTGACGGTGTAGGTGTAGGCGGTCTCGGCCTTGAGCGCCGTCGGGGTGCCCGAGAGCTGGCGCGAGGAAGCGGTGAACGAGAGGCCCGTCGGCGGTTCCGGCGACAGCGAGTAGGTGAGCGGCGTGTCGCCGCCGGTGGCGGCGGGGAATGTCACCGTGGTGATCGCGGCGTTCTGCACGTAGACCTTGTCGGCGATGCTGGCGTCGTCGGCGAACGAGGGGCTGTTGTCCTGGGTGACGGTGATGTCGAAGGTGGCGGTCGCGGTGTCGCCGTCCTGGTCGGTGACGGTGTAGGTGTAGCCGGTGGCGGTCTGGTGGCCGGTGGGAGTGCCGGAGAGCTGGCGGGACGAGGCGGTGAAGGTCAGGCCCGGCGGCAGCGCCGGCGATCCGGAGGTCTTCGACAGCGTGTAGGTCAGGGGCGTGTTGCCGCCGGTGGCGGCGGGCAGGGTCAGCGCGGTGATGGCGCTGTCCTGGTGGTAGGTCTGGTCGGAGACCGAGCCCAGCGAGGGCTGCGCGTCGGCCTCCACCGTGAGGTCGAAGGTCAGGGTGTCCGTGTCGCCGTCAGCGTCGGTGACGGTGTAGGTGTAGGCGGTCTCGGCCTTGAGCGCCGTCGGGGTGCCCGAGAGCTGGCGCGAGGAAGCGGTGAACGAGAGGCCCGTCGGCGGCTCCGGCGACAGCGAGTAGGTGAGCGGCGTGTCGCCGCCGGTGGCGGCGGGGAATGTCACCGTGGTGATCGCGGCGTTCTGCACGTAGACCTTGTCGGCGATGCTGGCGTCGTCGGCGAACGAGGGGCTGTTGTCCTGGGTGACGGTGATGTCGAAGGTGGCGGTCGCGGTGTCGCCGTTCGCGTCGGTGACGGTGTAGGTGTACTCCGCAGCGGTCTGGTGGCCGGTCGGGGTGCCCGAGAGCTGGCGGGACGAGGCGGTGAAGGTCAGGCCCGGCGGCAGCGCCGGCGATCCGGAGGTCTTCGACAGCGTGTAGGTCAGGGGCGTGTTGCCGCCGGTCGCGGCGGGCAGGGTCAGCGCGGTGATGGCGCTGTCCTGGTGGTAGCTCTGGTCGGAGACCGAGCCCAGCGAGGGCTGCGCGTCGGCCTCCACCGTGATGTCGAAGGTCAGGGTGTCCGTGTCGCCGTCAGCGTCGGTGACGGTGTAGGTGTAGGCGGTCTCGGCCTTGAGCGCCGTCGGGGTGCCCGAGAGCTGGCGCGAGGAAGCGGTGAACGAGAGGCCCGTCGGCGGTTCCGGCGACAGCGAGTAGGTCAGCGGCGTGTCGCCGCCGGTGGCGGCGGGGAAAGTCACCGTGGTGATCGCGGCGTTCTGCACGTAGACCTTGTCGGCGATGCTGGCGTCGTCGGCGAAGGAGGGGCTGTTGTCCTGGGTGACGGTGATGTCGAAGGTGGCGGTCGCGGTGTCGCCGTTCGCGTCGGTGACGGTGTAGGTGTACTCCGCAGCGGTCTGGTGGCCGGTGGGAGTGCCGGAGAGTTGCCGGGACGAGGCGGTGAAGGTCAGGCCCGGCGGCAGCGCCGGCGATCCGGAGGTCTTCGACAGCGTGTAGGTCAGGGGCGTGTTGCCGCCGGTCGCGGCGGGCAGGGTCAGCGTGGTGATGGCGCTGTCCTGGTGGTAGGTCTGGTCGGAGACCGAGCCCAGGGTGGGCTGCGCGTCCGCCTCCACCGTGAGGTCGAAGGTCAGGGTGTCCGTGTCGCCGTCAGCGTCGGTGACGGTGTAGGTGTAGGCGGTCTCGGCCTTGAGCGCCGTCGGGGTGCCCGAGAGCTGGCGCGAGGAAGCGGTGAACGAGAGGCCCGTCGGCGGTTCCGGCGACAGCGAGTAGGTCAGCGGCGTGTCGCCGCCGGTGGCGGCGGGGAAAGTCACCGTGGCGATCGCGGCGTTCTGCACGTAGACCTTGTCGGCGATGCTGGCGTCGTCGGCGAACGAGGGGCTGTTGTCCTGGGTGACGGTGATGTCGAAGGTGGCGGTCGCGGTGTCGCCGTTCGCGTCGGTGACCGTGTAGGTGTACTCCGCAGCGGTCTGGTGGCCGGTGGGAGTGCCGGAGAGTTGCCGGGACGAGGCGGTGAAGGTCAGGCCCGGCGGCAGCGCCGGCGATCCGGAGGTCTTCGACAGCGTGTAGGTCAGGGGCGTGTTGCCGCCGGTCGCGGCGGGCAGGGTCAGCGCGGTGATGGCGCTGTCCTGGTGGTAGGTCTGGTCGGAGACCGAGCCCAGCGAGGGCTGCGCGTCCGCCTCCACCGTGAGGTCGAAGGTCAGGGTGTCCGTGTCGCCGTCGTTGTCGGTGACGGTGTAGGTGTAGGCGGTCTCGGCCTTGAGCGCCGTCGGGGTGCCCGAGAGCTGGCGCGAGGAAGCGGTGAACGAGAGGCCCGTCGGCGGTTCCGGCGACAGCGAGTAGGTCAGCGGCGTGTCGCCGCCGGTGGCGGCGGGGAAAGTCACCGTGGTGATCGCGGCGTTCTGCACGTAGACCTTGTCGGCGATGCTGGCGTCGTCGGCGAACGAGGGGCTGTTGTCCTGGGTGACGGTGATGTCGAAGGTGGCGGTCGCGGTGTCGCCGTTCGCGTCGGTGACGGTGTAGGTGTACTCCGCAGCGGTCTGGTGGCCGGTCGGGGTGCCCGAGAGCTGGCGGGACGAGGCGGTGAAGGTCAGGCCCGGCGGCAGCGCCGGCGATCCGGAGGTCTTCGACAGCGTGTAGGTCAGGGGCGTGTTGCCGCCGGTCGCGGCGGGCAGGGTCAGCGCGGTGATGGCGCTGTCCTGGTGGTAGCTCTGGTCGGAGACCGAGCCCAGCGAGGGCTGCGCGTCGGCCTCCACCGTGAGGTCGAAGGTCAGGGTGTCCGTGTCGCCGTCAGCGTCGGTGACGGTGTAGGTGTAGGCGGTCTCGGCCTTGAGCGCCGTCGGGGTGCCCGAGAGCTGGCGCGAGGAAGCGGTGAACGAGAGGCCCGTCGGCGGTTCCGGCGACAGCGAGTAGGTCAGCGGCGTGTCGCCGCCGGTGGCGGCGGGGAAAGTCACCGTGGTGATCGCGGCGTTCTGCACGTAGACCTTGTCGGCGATGCTGGCGTCGTCGGCGAAGGAGGGGCTGTTGTCCTGGGTGACGGTGATGTCGAAGGTGGCGGTCGCGGTGTCGCCGTTCGCGTCGGTGACCGTGTAGGTGTACTCCGCAGCGGTCTGGTGGCCGGTCGGGGTGCCCGAGAGCTGGCGGGACGAGGCGGTGAAGGTCAGGCCCGGCGGCAGCGACGGCGATCCGGAGGTCTTCGACAGCGTGTAGGTCAGGGGCGTGTTGCCGCCGGTGGCGGCGGGCAGGGTCAGTGCGGTGATGGCGCTGTCCTGGTGGTAGGTCTGGTCGGAGACCGAGCCCAGGGTGGGCTGCGCGTCGGCCTCCACCGTGAGGTCGAAGGTCAGGGTGTCCGTGTCGCCGTCAGCGTCGGTGACGGTGTAGGTGTAGGCGGTCTCGGCCTTGAGCGCCGTCGGGGTGCCCGAGAGCTGGCGCGAGGAAGCGGTGAACGAGAGGCCCGTCGGCGGCTCCGGCGACAGCGAGTAGGTCAGCGGCGTGTCGCCGCCGGTGGCCGCGGGGAATGTCACCGTGGTGATCGCGGCGTTCTGCACGTAGACCTTGTCGGCGATGCTGGCGTCGTCGGCGAAGGAGGGGCTGTTGTCCTGGGTGACGGTGATGTCGAAGGTGGCGGTCGCGGTGTCGCCGTTCGCGTCGGTGACCGTGTAGGTGTACTCCGCAGCGGTCTGGTGGCCGGTCGGGGTGCCCGAGAGCTGGCGGGACGAGGCGGTGAAGGTCAGGCCCGGCGGCAGCGCCGGCGATCCGGAGGTCTTCGACAGCGTGTAGGTCAGGGGCGTGTTGCCGCCGGTGGCGGCGGGCAGGGTCAGCGCGGTGATGGCGCTGTCCTGGTGGTAGGTCTGGTCGGAGACCGAGCCCAGCGAGGGCTGCGCGTCGGCCTCCACCGTGAGGTCGAAGGTCAGGGTGTCCGTGTCGCCGTCAGCGTCGGTGACGGTGTAGGTGTAGGCGGTCTCGGCCTTGAGCGCCGTCGGGGTGCCCGAGAGCTGGCGCGAGGAAGCGGTGAACGAGAGCCCTGTCGGCGGCTCCGGCGACAGCGAGTAGGTCAGCGGCGTGTCGCCGCCCGTCGCCGCGGGGAAAGTCACCGTGGTGATCGCGGCGTTCTGCACGTAGACCTTGTCGGCGATGCTGGCGTCGTCGGCGAACGAGGGGCTGTTGTCCTGGGTGACGGTGATGTCGAAGGTGGCGGTCGCGGTGTCGCCGTCCTGGTCGGTGACGGTGTAGGTGTAGCCGGTGGCGGTCTGGTGGCCGGTGGGAGTGCCGGAGAGCTGGCGCGACGAGGCGGTGAAGCTCAGCCCCGGCGGCAGCGCCGGCGTGCCGCTGGTCCTGGCCAGGGTGTAGGTGTAGGGGGCGTTGCCGCCGGTGGCGGCGGGCAGGGTCAGCGCGGTGATGGCGCTGTCCTGGTGGTAGGTCTGGTCGGAGACCGAGCCCAGAGAGGGCTGCGCGTCCGCCTCCACCGTGATGTCGAAGGTCAGCGTGGCCGTGTCGCCGTCAGTGTCGGTCGCCGTGTAGGTGTAGCCGACGGCGCTCTGCAGCGTCGTCGGCGTGCCCGACAGGGTGCGCGTGGCTGCGGCGAAGCTCAACCCCGGCGGCAGCGCCGGGGTGCCGCTGGTCCGCGCCAGGGTGTATGTGGTCGTGCCGTTCCCGCCCGTGGCCGCCGGCAGGGTCAGCGCCGTGATGGCCGCGCTCTGGGTCCAGGTCTGGTCGGCCACCGTGCCCTGTCCGAACGAAGGATCGGTGTCGGCCTCGATGGCGATGGTGAAGCTCTGCGTGCCGACGTCGCCGTCGTAGTCGGTCGCGGTGTAGGTGTAGCTGGTCGCCTGCTGCGTCCCGGTCGGCGTGCCGGTGATCTCCCGCTTCGAGGCGTCCAACGAGAGGCCCGCCGGCAGCGTCGGCGAGATGGAGTAGGCGATGGGCGAGTTGCCGCCGGTGGCCTCCGGCAGGGTGAGCGTCGAGATGGCGGTGTTCTGAACGAAGGCCTGGTTCGCCACCGCGCCGACCGACGGCGTGGAATCCGCCTCCACCGCGATGCGGAAGCTGAGGCTGGCCGTCTTGCTGGCACTGTCGGTGACGGTGTAGGTGTAGGTCTGCGACGCGGAGAGCGTGGTCGGCGTGCCGGACAACTGCCGCGACGAAGCCGTGAACGTCAGCCCCGCCGGCGGGGTGGGCGAGAGCGAGTAGGTATAGGCCGGGTCGCCGCCGGTGGCCGCCGGCAGGGTCAGTGCGGTGATTGCGGCGTTCTGCACGAAGCCGTAGTCGGCGATGGTGGCGGTGCCGAACGTGAGCGGCCCTTTCGGGGTGGCCGTCACCTCGCTGGAAGCGGTACCCGCTACGTCGTTGTGGGCGCGGACCTTGAAGGTGTGCGCCGTGCCGTTCGTCAGGCCTGTGACCGTGTAGCTTGTGGTGGTCGAGCTGCTTCCGGTGATGTCCGTCCAGGAGCCGTAGGCCCCGGTCGTCTTGTACTGGTACTGCCACTTGGAGATCGTCTCTTTGGATGCTGAGCCCTGGACCCAACTCAGAGTCACCTGTGCGTTGCCAGCCGTCGCGCTCAGGCTCGGTGCTGCCAGCACGACATCGTCGTCGATTTCGGTCACGACTCGGCTTTGCTTGACGCCGTCGTAGCCGCCGCCCGCGGCAGTCATCACGATGCTGCCGCTGTTGTCTGTGGTGTCCGCATCCTCGGCGGCGCTTACGGTGATCGTCTGCGCCGTCTTTCGGTTCGCGGGGGTGAAGGTCAGCGACGCCGGACTGGGCGTCAAGTCCTGGTCCTTTGGCAGCGGCGCCGTGCTCAGGCTCACCGTGACGTTGGCCGATGGAACGGTACCCAAGTAGATCTGGAAGGTGGTGGACTTTCCCTCGACGGCCCTCAGGCTCTTGCCCGACGCGCTCGCCGAGCGCGTGTCCTGAAACTTGACAAGCGGGTTCGGCGGCACGCCGTAGACGCCCGCTTGGTAGCTCACTCCGTTCCAGTCGGTGTCGGTGCTGGTCGCCGTGAGTGTCAGATAGCAGAACTTGTTCTTCGCGCCCGCCTTCGCGCCTACTTCGCCGACTTGGGTCACGGACCAATCGGAAGGGGTAAACGTGAGCGAGGTCGGATCCGCCTCGAACAACGAGACTGCGTCGCTCGGGTGGCACGAAGTGAACGTCACAGCCACGGTCACGTCCGCCATGGGTGCGGCCGACAGGACGACGCTGAAGAGCTCTTCTCCCGTCTCGGAGATCGCCGCGTTTTCGACAGAGGCCGTGAGTGACTGCGCCAACGTGGTTCCTGGCGCTACCAGAGCCGCGAAAGCCAGCCCCGCAGCGAACCGCTTCGCGTCAGTCAGGGCCGCCTCGGCACGGGCGGGCGTTCTTCCGGGGTCGGCCGCGTACCGTAGTCGTGGCGCCGACGGCCGGCCGCCGGCGCGCCGGAAACGTCGCCGTGCTTCGGCCACGGCTCGGCGAGCGGTGTTCATCCGACTTCGACCTCCGGCAATCTCGGCCATGCCCTCCTTCGGAGGGCGAGGTTCACGAGATTAGCACGAGAAAGACTCTAAACCGCCACTTGGCAAGCGTTTACGCTGGCGCGTTCCTCCCGCTGGCGCGTCCTGTTCCGCAGGCCGGCGGCCGCTGGTTCGGGGTCCGCTTTCGCTGCCGGTGCCGCGGGCCCGGCCGGGAGCCTCCGGCCCGCGGAGGGACGTCGCTGCTTCGCCGGCCGTGGCTTCAGCGGCGGCGAGGTCGATTCGCCCGTTCCAAGGGCGCCGATCCGCCCGCTCTACGGGCGGCGGGCCGGGGCCCTGCGGCCGGCGGGCCGCGGGGTCTACGGGCGGCGGGCCGCGCGCTTTACGTCGGGTCCCAAGTGAACACGTCGGTGGTTCGTTCCAGATCGTGGAACGAACCGGCCAACGCCGGCATGCCGTGCTCGGCGATGGACTCCGGCGTCCAGCCGGCGCCGTTGTGAACGGAGCGGACCGGCCGCGGCTGGCTCATCAGGAAGATCTCGTTCTTGCGCACCGCGAAAATCTGGCCGCTGACCTCCTTCGCGGCATCGCTCAGCAGGTAGACGGCGAGCGGCGCGACGAGGGCCGGCGTCATCTCCTTCATCTTCGCCACCCGCGCGGCCTGGGCCGGGTCGGCGGTCGGGATCGTGCCGATGAGGCGGGACCAGGCGAAGGGCGCTATGCAGTTCGAGCGGACCTCGAAGCGCTGCATGTCGAGCGCCAGCGACTTCGACAGCCCGACGATGCCCAGCTTGGCGGCGGCGTAGTTCGCCTGGCCGAAGTTGCCGATCAGCCCGGAGGTCGAGGTCATGTGGACGAAGGCGCCGCCGATCCGCTTGCGGTAGTGGGGAGCGGCGGCCCGCGCCATGTTGAAGCTGCCCTTCAGGTGGACGGCGATCACGGCGTCCCAGTCGCTCTCTTCCATTTTGTGGAAAATGACGTCGCGCAGGATGCCGGCGTTGTTGACCACGCCGTCGATCTGCCCGAACTCGTCGAGCGCCTGCTCGATCGCGCGCCCGGCGCCGGCGAAGTCGGCGACGCTCTCGTAGTTCGCGGCGGCGCGGCCGCCGGCGGCGAGGATCTCGTCGACGACGGCCTGGGCGGGCGTCCGGTCGGCGCCGTCGCCTCGCTCGGAGCCGCCGAGGTCGTTCACGACGACGGAGGCTCCGTGGGAGGCGGCGAGCAGGGCGATGTCGCGGCCGATGCCGCGGCCGGCGCCGGTGACGACGATCGTCTTCTCGTGGAGCATGCGGGTGTTCATTCGGGGTTCTCCTGTCTCAGGCCGCGGCGATGGCGGCGACCAGGCGGCAGCCGTCGAGGTACTCCGCGACGTCGACGTACTCTTCCACAGTGTGGGGGTTGTGCTGTCCGGCGCCCAGGGTGACCGTGGGCACGCCCTTGGCGTTCAGGTAGTTCGCGTCGAGTCCGCCGTTCGCGACGAGGTACTCAGCCTCCAGGCCGAGGGCGGCGCGCACCTGCTCGGCCGCTAGCCGCACGGGCGGCGAGTCTTCGGGCATCTCGAACGCGTCGTAGTCGGTCTCGGCGCGGAAGTCGACCCGGCCGCGGTCGCCGTCGGAGTTGGCGACGCTCCTCGCCGCCCGCTCGAAGGCGTCGCGCCAGGCGGCGGTGATCTCGGCCAGGAACGCCTTGTCGTGGCTGCGCGACTCGCCCGAGACGAACACGCGGTCCGTGACCTGGTTGCTCGCCTCGCCGCCGGCCATGCGGCCGACGTTGGAGGTGCCGCTGCCGCCGGGAAGCTCGATCTTGCCGAAGAAGCCGCGGGCGGCGACGTCGGCCACTGCCCGCGAGGCGATGAGCGCCGCCGAGATCCCGTGCTCGGGGTGGACGCCCGCGTGCGAGGACTTGCCGTGGACGTCCACCTGCCAGCGGTCCGCGCCGGTGGCGCCGACGATCAGCACGCGCGGCGCGCCGGAGTCGATGTTGAAGCCCATCCCGGGATGGCCGAGCCTCTCCAGCTCCACCGTGCGCGCCCCCCACAGGCCGACCTCCTCGCCGACCGTCATCAGCACCGTGATCGGCGGCCGCGGCGCGCCGGTCGCGAGCAGGGTCTCGATCATCGTGACCAGGGCGCCGATCGAGGTCCGGTTGTCGCCGCCGAGCGCCGTGTCGCCCTCCGCCTCGATCCGGCCGTCGCGCCGCACCGGAACCGCGCCCCGGCACAGCGGCACCGTGTCCATGTGCCCCATGAACAGCCGCCGCGGCCCGGGCCGCGTCCCCGGCAGATCGACGATCAGGTTGCCGACCTCGTAGTCGCCGGGGATCCGCTCGTTCGCGTCGTCGTGGCCGATCCAGGCCGGCGCGCAGCCCGCGGCGAGGAGCTTCTCCCGCACCGCCGCGGCGACCTTGCCCTCGCGGCCGCTCAGCCCCTCGATGGCGAGGAGGTCCATCAGGTGGTCGAGGGCGCGGGCTTCGTCGATCCGGGGTGGTGTCATCGGGGGACTCGAGCTGGCCGGCGGGGCCGGAAGTTGGCGATCCTACCCGCGTGGCACTGGCCGCCGAGCGCGCCGGGTGCGCGGGTCTTCCGACCCGCCCGCCGCCGGAGGCGGCCAGGAACATGCGCCGGCTTCCGTCCGGCGGTCCTGTTGTCCGGGCTGCGCCGCTGGGCGGGTCGGAAGACCCGCGCACCGACAGGCGGCCAGTCCAGCGTCACTTACACTCGCCGCATGCCAAGAGCCTGCTTTGCCCTCATGCTCGTCTCCTTTCTTGCGGCCTGCGCGCCGGATGCCCAGGAGTCCTCGGACGCCTCGTTCGACCGTCCCCCCAACTTCGTCGTGGTCTTCGCCGACGACCTGGGCTGGGGCGATCTCGGCAGCTACGGGGCGCCGGTCATCCGCACGCCGCATCTCGACCGGATGGCGGCGGAGGGGCAGCGCTGGACGAACTTCTACGTGACGGCCTCGGTCTGCTCGCCGAGCCGGGCGGGGTTGCTGACCGGGCGGCTGCCGGTGCGCAACGGGCTCTACGGCGACCGGGTGCGGGTGCTGTTCCCGGACTTCGCCGGCGGCATCCAGGACGAGGAGATCACGATCGCCGAGGCGCTTGGCGATCTCGGCTACGCGACGGGCATGTTCGGCAAGTGGCACCTGGGCGACCGGCCGGAGTACCTGCCGACCCGGCACGGCTTCGACTACTGGTTCGGCATCCCCTACTCGAACGACATGATGGCGACGCTGCCGCGCGAAGAGCGTCGCGCCGCCTTCCTCGATCCGAAGATCGAGTACTGGGACGTGCCGCTCATCCGGTCGCGGGTCGGCGCGAACGGAGAAGCCGGCGCCGGAGAGGCCGATGCCGGAGAATCCGGCGCCGGCGAGGACGGCCTCGTCACGGAAACCCTCGAACGACCGGCGGACCAGACGACGATCACGAAGCGCTACGCCGAGGAGGCGGTCGACTTCATCCGCGCCCACCGGGACGAGCCCTTCTTCGTCTACCTGCCGCACAGCATGCCTCACGTGCCGCTGTTCCGGGCGCCGGAGTTCGAGGGCCGCAGCGGCGCGGGGCTCTACGGCGACGTGATCGAGGAGATCGACTGGAGCGTGGGGCGCATCCTGGAGACGCTGGAAGAGGAGGGGATCGCGGAGAACACCCTCGTGTTCTTCAGCAGCGACAACGGACCCTGGACGGCGTTCCGCACGCAGGGCGGCCTGGCGGGCCCGCTGCGCGAGGGCAAGGGGATGACCTGGGAAGGCGGCATGAGGGTGCCGGGGCTGTTCCGGTGGCCGGGAACGATCGCGCCGGAGGTCGTGACCTCGGAGATCGGCTCGACGAGCGACCTGTTCGCGACCTTCCTGGGGTTGGCGGGCGGCGCGATGCCGGACGACCGGCCGATGGACAGCCTCGATCTGGCGCCGGTGCTGCTCGGCGAGGGCGAAGGCCCGCGCGAGGAGGCGCCGTTCTACCGGGGCAGCGAGCTCTACGCCTACCGGGTCGGCGCCTACAAGGCGCACTTCGTGACCGAGGGAGAGTACGGGCTTGCCGGCGGGCGGCTGGAGCACGATCCGCCGCTGCTCTACGACCTGGCGCTCGATCCGGGGGAGCAGTGGAACGTGGCGGCCGAGCGGCCGGAGGCGTTGGCCGAGGTGGTGGCCCAGGCGGCGCGGCACCTTGCCGGCGTGGAGGTTGCGCCGTCGCAGTTCGACCTTCGTCGCGGCGAGGGCGGCGGGGATGGCTGAGGGCGGTTCGCCGCGGTGAAGTCGTTTCAGGCCGCCTTCGGCGGCTGCGGGTCAGAAAGACCCGCGCACCCAGCGGCGGGTCGGAAGACCCGCGTACCCAGTGGCGGCGACGGCTGAGGGTCAGGCGTCCCGCTTGGGGTCGGCGCTCGCCTCATCTCGAAGTCCGGCGGCGAGTCCGTGCAGCCGCTTGATGCGCCGTTGCCAGAGGAGGGCTTCGCGCGCGACCTGGCGGTGGGCCCGCAGGCTGCGCAGCCACCAGCCGAAGACCGCGCCGACCAGCGCGGCGCCGACGACCCAGATCCAGATCTCGAAGAGGACGTAGAGCATGGGGACCCCCCGTTCAGGGGCGGTGGTGAACCCGGAACTCGACCCCCCGATGCCCGCCGCCGGGGCGGTCCTCGGCGGGGTCGTCGCTGCCGTAGCCGAAGGCCAGCAGGCGGTCCGGATGGACGCTCGCGGACAGGACGTCGCGGATCGCCTCGGCCCGGGCCATGCTGAGCGTCCGGTCGGCGGCGGCGCCGCCGCTTGCGTCGGCGTGGACGAGGACTTCGACACGGGTGTTCGGGAAAGCGTCCAGCACCGCGCCGATGCCGGCGATGGCGGCGCGGGCGTCGCCGGCGAGCGCGTCCGTTCCTTCTCCGAAGGCGATCGGCCGCTCCCGCAGCAGGCGCTGGATCCGGTTCTGGGCGGTCCGGTGCGCCGCGACGGGAGCGACCGCCGCCCGGTTGACGATCGTCCAGCCGGTCCGGGCCGCTTCGGCGATCGCTCTCGCGTCGAACTCCAGGCGGTCGCGCATGGCGTCGCTCGAGACGTGGCCGATCAGGGTCAGCGTCCCGTCCCGCAGCCGCAGTCCGGGTCCGCCATCCACCTGCCGCAGGATCTGGATCAGCCTCGGCAGGGCCGGAGTCCAGGGCGGTTCGGTCACGGCGGCGTCGACTTCCGTCTGGTCGATCACGTTGCCCTGGCCCTTGATCGCGGCTGCGGCATCGAACAGCTCCTGCCGGCTCTCGGGAGTCGGCAGGCGTCCGGCCAGCAGCCAGATGTCGCCGTCCTGGCCGAACTCCAGGCTCGGCTCGACCGCCATGACCAAGCGGTTGTCGACGCTCCGCACCCCCGGTTCGCCCGCCGCGCGCCGGGCCGCCTCGGCGCCGATCTCGGCGAAGGCGACGGTGCCGTGGAGGGTCACGTCCCGGCCGTCCGCGTCGACGCGCAGGTCGCGGACGCCGACGTCCGCCAGCGTCGCGGCAGTCCGCGCCTCGATCGCCGCCTCGATGCCGGGCAACTCCAGCGAGAAGCACATGGCGCCCAGCATCAGCACCATGGCGGCGCCGGTCAGGATGACGCCCGGTTCTCTCATCGTGGCTGGCGACGGCGTCGCCAGGAGGCCATGCTGCGGAACGCTGCGAAGCGAGTCGCGCGACGCTGCCTCCCGGCGGTGTGGGGACTGGGGCCGAACATGGAGCTTGCGACAGGCCTGGCGGCGCTAGCTGGAGGTGTGGTCGGCGACGATCAGCCACCGTTCGCCGTGCCGCTCCACCGACAGCGTGAAGAGGCCGGTCGGTTCGTCCGATTCGCGGGTCAGCCGGAACCGGCCGAAGACCGTGGCGGCGTGCTCGGAGTGCACCCGCACCTCGAGTTCCTCGAAGGCCAGCGTCCCCATCGCGGCGCGGTCGGGGTAGGTCTCGCGGTAGCGCTTCAGGGTGTGGTCCCAGCCGCGACGCACCTCGCCGCCGGAGGTGAAGCGCAGTTCCCGGCTCCGCAGATAGCCGTCCATGAAGCCCTCGATGTCGCCCGCGTTCCAGTCCTCCACCTGCGCGTCCAGCACCTGGAGCACTTCCGCCGCGACGGTCTGCGGGTCGAACTCCGGCGGCGGCGGTTCCTCGAGGGCGGGCGGCTCGCAGGCCGCGAACAGCAGGCAGGCCGCGAGGCCGGCGAAGGCGGAGGCTGCTCCGACTGGGTGCGCGGGTCTTCCGACCGGCCCGCCGGCCGGCGCCGCGGAGCGGTGCGGGCCGGCGAGAGCGGCCGCCGGCGAACGTCGGCGACGGAGCTTCTTGCTGCTGGCGTTCACTTCGCGAGGCGCTCCACGTCGACGTCGCGGTGCTCGATCCGCGAGACGAGGGGCAGTTCCGCGGCGGCGTACGCCGGCGTGACGTCGTCGACGGTCAGGCCGCCGTCCCGGATGTTCAGGCCGTAGTTGTCCGCGTCGTAGAACAGCAGGCCGCCGACGCGGCGGTAGTTCCGGAGAGTGCGGAACCGGAGTCCCGTACCGTCGCTGTAGTCGTAGGCGAACTGCTCGAGCCGGGCGGTCTCCGGATCGAACCAGTAGACGTAGGCGCTGTCGGCGCCGTCGCTCGAGCCGGACGCGAAGGTCACGCGGACCCGGTGCAACTGCCGCCCGTTCCACTCCTCCAGGCCCTGGTCTTCCTTGAAGGTTCCCGGATCGTTCAGCTTGTAGGGCAGGAAGAGGAAGTACATGCGCTGGTTGACGTAGCTCTCGGCCCGCGCCCGGGCCGCGTCGTCCATCTCCATCGGCGCGCCGGCTTCGGCGACCTGGAGGGCCGTGTTGTCGCGCCGGTACTCGCGCGCGTCGGCGCCGTCGGAGGCATGGATGACGTACTCGAAGCGGTCGCCGTCGATCGTCGAGTCCACGTCGAAGCTGCCGGAGCGGGAAGCGACCGTCAGCCGGACGCGCGAGCGCTCGAACAACTCGCCGCCGTGGTGCTCGATGGCGCGGTCGACGATCTCCAGGCGGTCCGACGTGCCCGGCGGGGCGCTCGGCGGCGGCTCGGGCGCCGGTTCCGCGCCGGCGCAGGCGAGGAAGAGAGCCGCGGCGGCGGCGCCGGGCCAAGCGCCCGCGGCGCCGGTTTCGTGGGAACTTTCGAATCGCAACATGGTTCCAGTCTAGCCGCCGGAAGCGCCCGCCGGGCGCGCGGGTCCTCCGACCCGGCACCGGGTGCGCGGGTCTTCCGACCCGCCGCTGGGTGCGCGGGTCTTCCGACCCGCATGCCGCCGAAGGCGGCCAAAGAACGCGCCGGCCGTCAGGCCGGCACCGCCCCGGCTGCTACGCTTCGCCCTCACTCTGTACAGCCGCGGGAGGCCAACCGAATGACCGAGTACGAACTCATCAAGTACGACGTGGACGATCCGATCGCCACGATCACCCTGAACCGGCCGGAGCAGTTGAACGCGATCACCGGCAGCATGCTGGCCGAGATGAAGCATGCGATGGCGGCCGCCGAGAGCGACGAGCGCGTGGTCGGCATCGTCCTGACCGGCGCCGGACGCGGCTTCTGCGCCGGTGCCGACATGCAGGGCCTCCAGGCCACCAGCCGCGGCCAGCGCGGCAGCGGCGGCGGAAACGCCATCGAGGATGCCCAGGCGGGCGCCATCGACGAGATGGGCGCCGACAACTTCGGCGTCACCTACAACTACCTGATGGCGGTGCGCAAGCCGATCGTGGCCGCGATCAACGGTCCCTGCGCGGGGCTCGGCTTCGCCATCGCGATGCTCTGCGACATCCGCTTCGCTTCGGACCGGGCGGTCTTCACGTCCGCGTTCGTGAACCGCGGCCTGATCGCCGAGCACGGGCTGAGCTGGATCCTGCCCCGCGTGGCGGGCCCGGCGAACGCGCTGGACATCCTGTGGACGGGCCGCAAGTTCTACGGGCCGGAGGCGGCCCGGATGGGCGTCGTGAACCGCTCCGTGCCGCACGACCGGGTCGTGCCCGAGGCCGAGAACTACGTCAAGGCGCTCGCCGAGCGCTCCGCGCCGATGTCGCTCAAGGTCATCAAGCAGCAGGTCTACCGCCACCTGATGATGGACACCGGCGACGCGCTCCGCGAGTCGAACGAGTTGATGGCCGAGAGCCTGAAGCGCGACGACTTCAAGGAAGGCGTCGCCTCCTTCGTCGAGCGCCGCGCGCCGAAGTTCCAGCGCATCACGAGCTAGCTGCGTCGCGGCGCGGCGGCGGTGCCGGCACTCGCCCGCGGCGAGCCGCGGGGAGGGGGCGCGCCCAAGGGACGCTCGCCCTCTCGGAGTGGATGGGGAGCAGGGGCTCGCTGTTGTCGACTGCGCTTCGCTTCGGCGTCGGTTGGCGAGGCGGCGCGGGGAGTCGCTTGTCTTCGACCCCCTGGGCGCCCCCTCCCCGCGCCTCGCCGCGGGCTGGACGCTCTCGGCTCGACATTACGCTGCGCCGAGCGTCGGTGCACTGGGTGCGCGGGTCTTCTGACCCGCATCAGGCGCGATGCCGCGGAGCGGCGAGCCCGTGTCGCTACGTGGACAACGCTCGAGCCGCTTTGTACACCTCCGCGTCAGATGGCTGTGGATCGCCCCGCAGCACCCGCGCCGCGGCTTCCAACGCCCAGTCCAGAACCGCGTCCGCGGTGGTGGTGTTCCCTTCGGGAGGAACGCCCAGAACGGCTATCGGTTCGTGCGGCGTCGTTTCGATCCTCGCCGATTCGGCCGGCCAGCCTTCCATGACCGCCAGAAGCCGCCGGGCCTGAGTCAGCCAAGCGTCTGCTACCGCTTCGGCGGTGCAGTCGCCGGCGCCGCGGATCCTCCGCCTAGTCGACGCGATCCCGCCTTTCCTTGAGCTCGCGGAAGGTCGTCAGCACCAGGCCCTCGTCCTCGATCGCCTGTTGCACGCGGGGGTCGAGCATCGCCAGCATGTCGCCCTTGCGGCTGGGGCCGGACGTCGAGATGTACTTGAAGTTCGGGCTCGGGTCGGTCGAGTGCAGGATGATCATCGTGACGCCGGGGCGCAGGTCGCGCAGGGCCTGGACGTAGCGTTCGACCTTGTACTCCGTCAGTTCCTCGTCGGTGGCGTCGGCGCCGCTCTCGGGGACCCAGCCGTAGCTCAGGTTGTGGAGGTCGTCGAGGACGGGCAGGCCGCCGTCCCAGATGCGCTGGCCGAGTTCGGTCGCGCGGCCGAGTCCCGGCGGCGTGTCCCGTCCCTGGGCCTCGTACTGGGCTTCGAGGATCGCGTTGTGGCCGCCGGGGAACATGAGCGGGATGCCCTCGTCGATGCCGACCTGGATGTAGCGCTCGAGGAAGTCCATCGTGGCGAACAGGGTGCCCATGTGGGAGTCGAGGTGAGTCGGTTCGAAGCCCATCGCCCGGGCGCGGTGGATCTGCTCGCGGATCTCCGCTTCCACTTCGTCCGGGGAGGCGTGGGCGACGACCTCGGCCACGCTCGACCACAAGGCGCCCTCGGCGTCGACCAGGCCGGGCGCCGCTTCGCGGCCGACCAGCGGTCCCCAGCGGTAGCCGTCCCACTCGGCGGTCAGGGTCAGGTGGAGGCCGGCGTCGATGCCCGGATTCTCCTTCAGGCTCGCCACGAGTTCGGGCACCCAGGGGCAGGGCATCATGACGCTCATCGAGTTCGCGGCGCCCTCCAGGATGGATCGGAGGGCGCCGACGTTCGAGTCGCGCGACATGCCGGCATCGTCGACGTGCAGGATGACGGCGCGGGCGCCGGCGGGGAAGCCGAGCTTCTCGGCGTACGTCTGCGCTTCGGCCTGGCAGGCCGTGAGGAAGGCGGCGGTCAGGCAGAGGATCGCCGCGGCGGCGATGCGAATGCGGTGCGGCGGCGGGGCCGGGTGGCGGCCGCTGCCATCCGTGCGGGTCAAAAGACCCGCGCACCCAGCGGCAGGCGAGTTCCATGCAGGCGTTTCGGACATCGTGTTCCTCCTCATTCGGGCAGCCGGTCGACGCCGTCGAAGCCCTCGAAGCCGGCGATGCGGGTGAGGTCGAGGCCGAGGATCGGGGCCAGGCTGGGCGCGAGGTCGATCGTGTTCGCCCTGGCTTCGATCACCTGGCCGACCCCGTCCTGGCGGCGGACGATGAGCGGCACATGGGTGTCGTAGGCGTACGGCGAGCCGTGGCTGGCGACGACGGCCGATGCCGGCACGGGCAGCACGTTCGGTTCCGGTACCAGGATCAGGTCTCCGCTGCGCTCGGGGTGGTAGCCGTTCAGGTACAGCTCGTGGAGGGGATTCGCCGGGTCGAGTTCCGCCGGCCGGACGACCTCGGCGATCAGCGGGCAGTCGCTCATCGCCTCGACGATCTCGTCCTCGATCGCGCCCCGGTTGGCCTCTTCGGCCGCGATCGTCCCGGCGTCCAGGTAGAAGGTGTCGAGCAGGAACTCGCCGCCGCCGAAACGGCCCTTGAGACGCGACTGGAGGCGCTGCAGGCAGAGCGTCTGTTCGGTTCCGAAGCGGCCGCCGTCGCCGCCGTCGCGCACGACGAGTTCGGGGACCCTGCCGACGCCGTGGTCGGAGGACAGCGCGACGACCGTGTTCTCCATGCCGATCCGTTCGTCGACGAAGTCGAGCAACTCGCCGATCGTGCGGTCGAGCCGGAGGATCGTGTCGAGAGTCTCCGGGGCGTTCGGGCCGTAGCCGTGGCCCACCGTGTCGAGAGCGGAGAAGCTGACCGCCAGCAGATCGGGCACCTCGTCGGCGCCCAGGTTCTCGGCCTCGATCAGGGTCTCGGCGAAGTCCTCCAGGTAGCCGTCGACCAATGGCGACCGGTAGACGTCGGCGTAGAACGCCGCGCGCTCGACCGTGAAGCCGCCCACCGCGTGGGGGAAGGTGTCGATGACGGGGCCGCGGTCGAGCGGTTCGATGCCGTACGCGGCGGTGTGCTCGAGCGGGACGAGGGGCGTCCAGGCATTGGCGAAGTGGGCGGCCAGCCGATCCTCGTCGTTGAAGGCCGCGACCCACGCCGGCTGGGACTCCCGGTCGCCGTAGTACGTCGAGGTGACCCAGGCGCCGCCCGACCGGCCGTACCACCAGGCGCCGTCGGCGTGGTGTCCGCCCATCAGGATTGCCGCGCGGTCCTTGGCGCTGGCGGCGTACACCTTGGCCTGGGGATACGTGGCTTTCAGCAGATCGCCGAGAGCCGGCGCCAGCATGTTGCGCGGCGAGACGCCGTGGTCCGGATCGCCGCAGCAGTAGACGTCATCCCCGCTCTCGCGGTCGAACCAGGAGTTGGCGATGATCCCGTGCCGCTTCGGGAACACGCCCGTAGCCAGGGTCGCGTGTCCCGGAGCGGTTTCGGTGGCGGCGTGGAAGTGGTGCGCGTCGGTGAAGACGACGCCTTCCTGGAGCAACCGGGCCAGCCCATGGCTCAGAAGGGGGCGGAAGCGCTCCAGGTAGTCGCCGCGCATCTGGTCGACGACGATCAGGAGGACGAGCCGCGGTGCGCCTTCGGGGACCTCGGCGCTGCCTGTGGTTTCTCGGCCGGTTGCTTCGGCTTCCGGGACGTCGGCCGGAGCGCCGCAGGCCAGTGCGAACGGCAACGCGGCCAGCGCCAGTAACAGTGAGAGCTTCTTCATGTACGGCGCCTTTCCCTGAAGTGGTCCACGGCGAATGAGACTATCCTCTCGGTGGCCGGAGGCCGGCTGGAGAATTGCCGATGCGAGTTTTCGACGCTGCCCGGACCGCGGAACTGCTGCCCTGGGGCGCCGTGGTCGACGCGCTGGAGGCGGGCTTCCGCGACGGCTGCGAGATGCCGGTGCGCCATCACCACACGATGCAGGCGCCGGCCGGCGACGGTTCGCGGCTGCGCCCGGATGCGGGTCGGAAGACCCGCGCACCCGGCGGTGCCGAGGCGACCCTGCTCCTGATGCCGGCCTGGACCGTCGGCGGCTACCTGGGGGTCAAGGTGGCGTCCGTGTTCCCGGGCAACGCGTCCCGCGGGCTGGGCGCCGTGCAGGCCAGCTACATCCTCGCGTCGGCGGAGACCGGCGAGCCGCTGGCCCTGATCGACGGCCTGGAGCTGACGCTCCGGCGTACCGCGGCGGCGTCGGCGCTGGCGGCGCGGTTCCTGGCGCGCGCGGATTCCCGCCGCCTGCTGGTCGTCGGCACGGGCAACCTGGCGCCCCACCTGGCCGGGGCGCATGCCGCGGTCCATCCCGACCTGGAGGTCGAGTTCTGGGGGCGCCGGCCCGAGCGCGCCCTCGCGGCGTCCCGGTCGCCGCTGCTCGAAGGGCTAGCCGCGGGGACGGCGGGCGACCTGGAGCCGGCGGTCCGCGGCGCCGACATCGTCAGCACCGCGACCCTGGCCACCGAACCCCTGGTGTTCGGCGACTGGCTCCCGGCCGGCGTGCATGTCGACCTGGTCGGCGGCTTCACGCCGGCGATGCGCGAAGCGGACGACGAGGCGATGCGCCGTTCCACCGTCTTCGTCGATACCCGGGACGGCGCACTGGTCGAGGCCGGCGACCTGACCCGGCCGATCGAGTCCGGCGCGCTCCGGGCCGAAGACGTCGCCGCCGACCTGTACGAACTGTGCCGCGGCCGGCACGGCGGCCGCCGGGACGCCTCCGAGATCACCCTGTTCAAGTCCGTCGGCGCCGCGCTCGAGGACCTGTTCGCCGCCATCCTGCTGTGGGAGCGGAGCGGTGGCTAGCGCCGCCGAACCCGTCGCAGGCTCCGTGTTTGGCCCCGGCCCCCACCTCGTCAGGAGCTTGCGCCGCGGACCCGACCTCCGTTGCGGCGCCGCGGCGCAAGGTCCTAGACTCTCCCCATGCCAAAGCTACCTGCCGCAGTTCTTCTCCCGGCCGCCCTCGCCGTGATCTCCTGCGCCGCTCCGGCGGCCGGCCCCGGCGAACCGCCGCGCGCCGAGGCGCGTCCCCACGAACTCGAGACCCACGGCGACGTGCGGGTCGACGAGTACTACTGGCTGCGGGAGCGCGAGGACCCCGAGGTGATCGCCTATCTCGAGGCCGAGAACGCCTGGGTCGACGCCGCGATGGCGCACACCGAGGACCTCCAGGAGGCCCTGTTCGCCGAGATCCGCGGCCGCGTCGTCGAGGACGACGCCTCCGTTCCCTACCGCGACGGCGACTACTGGTACTACACCCGCTACGAACAGGAGAAGCAGTACCCGATCCACTGCCGCCGGCCGGCCGACGGCGACGTCTTCGGCGGCGACCGGGCGCCCGAGGCCGAGGAGGTGCTGGTCGACGTGAACGAGATCGCCGGCGACAGGGAGTACACCGCCGTTCGCCTCGCGGTGAGCCCGGACCACCGCATCCTCGCCTACGGCGTCGACGACACCGGCCGGCGCTTCTACACCGTGCGCTTCAGGGACCTTTCGACCGGGGAGGACCTGGCCGGCGAGATTCCGGACGTCACCGCGAACTTCGTCTGGGCCGCCGACAACGCCACCCTGTTCTACGTCCGCCAGAACCCCGACACCCTGCGGGCCTACCAGGTGTACCGGCACCGTCTGGGTTCCGGCGCCGCCGACGAGTTGGTCTACGAGGAACCGGACGAGACGTTCAGCGTGTTCCTGGGGCGCAGCCAGTCGCGGAAGTACCTGACGGCGACCTCGAGCCACACGCTGCGCACCGAGGTTCGCGTCCTGCGGGCCGACGACCCGGACGGCGACTTCGCCGTCTTCGAGCCGCGCGGCGAGCGCCACGAATACAGCGTCGACCACCTCGGCGACCGCTTCTGGGTGCGCACGAACGACGGCGCGCCGAACTTCCGGCTCATGTCCGCGCCCGAGAACGACACGGGGCGCGCCGCCTGGCGAGAAGAACTCCCGCACCGCGACGACGTGCTATTCGAGGGCTTCGAGCTGTTCGACCGCTTCCTGGTGCTGGCGGAGAGGCGCGACGGCCTGGAGCGGCTCCGCATCGAGCCGATGGGCGGGGGCGGCGCCGGGGACGGCGGGTTCCAGGGCCACGACCTCGACTTCGGCGAACCGACCTGGTCGTCCGGGCTCGGCGCCAACCCGGACCCGTCGTCCGGCACGCTGCGCTACGTCTACCAGTCGCTGACCACGCCGCGCTCCGTGTTCGACTACGACCCGGCGACCCGCGAGAAGACCCTGCGCAAGCAGGACCGGGTGCTCGGCGGCTTCGACTCCGCGAACTACCGGAGCGAACGGCTGTGGGCGACCGCCGGGGACGGCACGCAGGTGCCGGTGTCGCTCGTCTACCGGCCCGACATGCGCCCCGAGGAGGGCGGCAGTCCGCTGCTGCTCTACGGCTACGGGTCCTACGGCGCGAGCATGGACGCCGGCTTCAGTTCGCCGCTCCTGAGCCTGATCGACCGCGGCTTCGTCTACGCGATCGCCCACATCCGGGGCGGCGAGGAGATGGGCCGCTCCTGGTACGAGAACGGCAAGCTGCTCCACAAGAAGAACACCTTCACCGACTTCATCGCCGCCGCCGAGCATCTCGCCGCCGAGGGCTACGCGGACCCGGACCGGATCTACGCGATGGGCGGCAGCGCCGGCGGCCTGCTGATGGGCGCCGTGTTCAACATGCGCCCCGACCTGTGGGACGGCATCGTGGCCCGGGTGCCCTTCGTCGACGTCGTGACGACGATGCTCGACGCGAGCATCCCGCTGACCACCTTCGAGTGGGACGAGTGGGGCGACCCCAGGGAACGCGAGTACTACGACTACATGCTGTCCTACTCGCCCTACGACAACGTCGAGGCGAAGGACTACCCGAACATGCTGGTGACGACCGGTTTGCACGACTCGCAGGTGCAGTACTGGGAACCGGCGAAGTGGGTGGCCCGGCTGCGGGCGGCGAAGACGGACGACAACCTGCTGCTGCTCCAGACGAACATGGGCGCCGGCCACGGCGGCGCCTCCGGGCGCTACGACCGCTACCGGGAGACGGCGCTCGTCTACGCGTTCCTGGTCGATCTGGCCGGGCTCGGCGACTCCTGAGGAGGGCGGCATGGCGATCGACTTCAGCGACCGGCGGGATCAACTCAGGCGGCAGCAGGCCGGGAGCCTGCGCTTTGTCCGGGTCGTGGTGCGCATCGCGCTCCTCTTCGCGATCGGAGCGCTGGCGGTTCTCCAGGGCTTCTCGCCGACCTCCTGGCTGCTGCTCGGCCTGCTCCTGGCCTGGGGCGCGTCCCTGCCCTTCCTGCTGCGCGGCATTCTGCGGCGGGTACGGGCGCTCGACCATCTCGCGCGGTGGCAGCGGTTGGCCCTCATCTGGACGGCGGGGCTCGTCCTGATCGGCGGCTTCGCCGTGCTGGCGCGGTACGTCCTGCTGCCCGCCCCGGCCGGCTGACCCGCCGCCACACCGGGTACGCCCCTGGGTGCGCGGGTCTTCCGACCCGCTGCCGCCGGAGGCGGCGTCGAGAATCGTCGCCGGCCTTTGGCCGGCGTCCGTACTCTCCGGGCTGCGCCGCTTCGCGGCTTCGCCGAGCGGGTCGGAAGACCCGCGCACCCCAGGGCATCCGGTTAGTAGCTTTTCGGCAGGCCGAGCACCTTCTCGGCGATGTGGCAGAGGATCAACTGCGGGCTGACCGGCGCCAGCCGCGGGATCATGACCTCGCGCATCAGCCGCTCGACGTGGAACTCCTTCGCGTAGCCCATGCCGCCGTGGGTCATCACCGCCTGCGTGCAGGCCTTGAAGCCGGCCTCCGCGCCGAGGTACTTCGCGGCGTTCGCGTAGTGGCCGCAGGGCTCGTCGCGGTCGTAGAGCGAGGCCGCCTGCATCGCCATCAGGAAGGCCGCCTCCAGTTCCATCCAGCACTCCGCCAGGGGATGCTGGATCGACTGGTTCTGGCCGATCGGCCGGCCGAAGACCCGGCGTTGGCGGGCGTAGTCGGTGGCGCGCTCCAGCGCGTTGCGGCCCACGCCGACCGCCTCGACGCCGATCAGGATCCGCTCCGGGTTCAGGCTGTGCAGGATGTACTCGAAGCCGCGCCCCTCTTCGCCGATGCGGTCTTCGGCGGGCACCTCGAGGCCGTCGATGAACAGCTCGTTCGAGTCGACCGCCGCGCGGCCCATCTTCGGGATCCGACGCACGTCTACCCGCGAACGGTCGAGGTCGGTGTAGAACAGCGAAAGCCCCTTGGTCGCCTTGCCCGTCTCGGTCCTCGGGGTGGTGCGGGCGAGCAGCATGACGCGGTCCGCTTCCTGGGCGGTCGTGGTCCAGATCTTGCGCCCGTGGACGACGTAGCCGCCGTCGGGCTGGCGTTCCGCGCGGGTCGTGATCGCCGTCGTCTCCAGACCGGCGTCGGGCTCGGTGACCGCGAAGCAGGTCTTCTCCCGGCCTTCGATGAGAGGCGGGAGGAAGCGGCGGCGCTGCTCCTCCGTTCCGAAGACGACGATCGGGTGCGGACCGAAGATGTTGATGTGGATCGCGGAGGCGGCACTCATGCCGCCGCCGGCGCGCGCCACCTCGTGCATCGTGAGGGCTGCTTCCGTAACGCCCAGGCCCGCGCCGCCGTACGTCTCGGGCATGGCGATGCCGAGTGCGCCGCAATCGGCCATCGCGCGATGGAACTCGTTCGGGAAGCGCGCCTCGTTATCGATCGCGAGCCAGTAGTCGTCGTCGAAGGCGGCGCAGGTGCGGGCAATGCCTTCGCACAGGGCGCGCTGCGGTCCGGTGAGGGTGAAGTCCATGGGAACGGGAGAGGGTACAACGGCCGCCTTCGATGGTGGGTCCGGGCGTCACTGCGATCGATGCGCTTGGAGCAGAGACTCTCCTTGCGGGCCAGGGAGTGCTCTGGGTGCGCGGACCTTCTGGTCCGCTTCCGGGAGAAACGCGTCGTGGAGCGGCGACCGCTTGGATCGGCGCCGAGTCAGCAGTTCGGCCGCGGTCGCGCGCAGGACCGGGTGCCAGGCGTTCGGCGCGATCTCGACCAGCGGCTCGAGGACGAAGCGGCGCCGGTGCATCCGCGGATGCGGGACGATGAGGCCGGGCTCGTCCACGACGCGGTCGCCGAACAGCAACAGGTCGAGATCGATCGTCCGCGGGCCGGCGGCGCCGGCGGTCCGGTCGCGGCCCAGGGCGGCTTCGATCTCGAGCAGGGCCGCCAGCAGGCCGCGGGCGTCGAGGTCGGTCTCCAGCGTCGCCGCCGCGTTCCGGAAGTCCGGATCCGCGGCCGCGACGCCGCGCTCGGGGACCGCCCGGGTGCGGTAGAAGCGCGACACCGCGGTCACGTCCGCGACATCGCGCAGACGATCGAGGGCCGCGTGCAGATTGGCGCGCTTGGGCCGCAGGTTGGACCCCAGGGCGACGAAGGCGCGGGTGGACGTCACGGCCGCCAGTCGACCTCGGTGCCCACTTCGGCGACTCCGAGATCGCGCGCCGCGCCGGGCTTGGAGACCCGGACGCGCAACGCTTCGATCGATGGGTACCCGCCTTCGGAGGCGGCAGCGCCCGGTTTCGAGGGCGCTTTGTCGCCAGTTCTGCCTGGGCCTCCGCCGGCTCGGTCTGAGACCCGGTCGACTCTGCCGGAGACGCTGTCGGCACCGCTGGAGACGCTGTCGGCACCGCCTGAGTCTCCGCCGGCTCTGCCCGAGACGTTCTCGGCGACCGCGGCGGCGATCCGCTCGGCGAGCGTCTCGACGAGGCGGTACTCGTCTTTCGCCGCGACGGCTCGGGCGACTGCCGCGATCAGCGCGTAGTCGACCGTCCGGTCGAGATCGTCGGGGGCGCCGAACGCGGCCGGCGCCAGGGCGACCTCGACGTCGACGAGCAGCTCTTGCGGAGCCGCCCGCTCCCGAGCCGTGACGCCGACGCGGCAGCGGCACGGGATGCCGCGGGCGAGAACCCGCCGCCGCGGCGCCGCTGCCCGGCGTCGCCGCCGCATGGCGCCGATGCTGTCCGCCAGTTGCCGGTGCTCCCTCACGTCGTGGACCCGCAGCACGTCGGCGGCGTCGAGGGCCGCCGCCCAGGCGTTGACGCTCAGCGTGCCGGCCAGCCGCTCATCGACCGGCACGCCGCCGAGCAGGCGGTCGAGGAAGGACTTCCGGGACACGCCGAGGACGATCGGCGCCCCCAGTTCGCGCAGATCGCCCAGGTTCGCGAGCAGGTCGAGGTTGTGCTCCAGCATCTTGCCGAAGCCGATGCCGGGGTCCACCAGCACCTCGACGCCGCGCCTCTTGCCGGCCGCCACCCGCCCGGCGAGGAACTCGCGGATCTCGGCCACGACATCGTCGTAGCGCGGCTCGCGCTGCATCGTGCGTGGCTCGCCCTGCATGTGCATGGCGATGACCGGAGCGCCGTGCCGCGCCGCGGCCTCCAGCATCTCGTCGCGGGCCCCCGAGACGTCGTTGACCAGGTGCGCCCCCGCGGCGAGCGCCCGGTCGGCCACCTCGGGTTTCGCCGTGTCGACGCTCAGTGGCACGCCGAGGTCCAGCCTGCGGATGCCCTCAAGCGCCGGCAGCAGTCGCTCCAGTTCTTCCGCGGGACCCACCGGCGCGGCGCCCGGCCGCGTGCTCTCGGCGCCGACGTCGATCAGGTCCGCCCCTTCCGCCGCCATCAGCCGGGCATGGTCGACCGCCGCCTCGGCGTCGTCGAAGCGGCCGCCGTCCGAGAAGCTGTCGGGCGTCACGTTCAGCACGCCCATGATCAGGGGCCGCCGGTCGAACGCGAGGGTGTGCGGTCCGCAGCCGATGTCCATGCGTGCAGTCTAGGCGCTTCGCACCCACACGCGCGCCCCGATCTCGTCTATGTCATTGGATAGAGTCGAAGCCGCGCCGCCGTGGCGTTGCCGGCTCTGAGGTTCGACTTGAGATCTGAGTCAGGAGGTACCGCGGTAGAGAATGCGATGGACGTGATTCTGATGATCGGCGGGATTCTCGTGCCGGCTCTTTCGGCGATTGTCGCGCTGGGCGCCTGGTTCCTGCCTCGGATGGACCGCCGCTTCGACGAGGCCGCGCTGGACCGGAGGAGGATCGAGATCCAACTGGGAGAGCGCTTCGACCGGCTTGCGGCGTCTTTCAAGGCGAACATTCAGAGGCTTGAGGCGGAGTTCAAGGCGCGGTCGGACCGAATCGAAGAGCGATGCTACGAAGCGCCGTCGGCTGCCAGTCGGTCGTCCAGGTCGCCGTTCTGACGTGCGCCTTTGTTCCTTCGGGCGTCGCCGCCTTGCCGGCCGCCGTCGGCGAGGATTGCGGATTCGCGTTCGTCGAGGTGGCGGCTGAAGCCGGGATCGACTTCCGCCACGACGCGGGCGCCTCCGGCGGTCTGCACCTGCCGGAGACGATGGGCGCCGGCGTCGCGTGGATCGACTTCGACGGCGACGGTTGGCTCGATCTCTACTTCGTGCAGTCGGGGCCGTTCCCGCCTGCCGGCGAGCGGGAAGGCGGGGCTGCCGACCGGCTGTTCCGCAACCTGGGGCCGGACGAGGCGGGGAAGTTCCGCTTCGTGCCGGTCGAGGCTGGCGGTTTGGCGAGCGGCTACGGCCAGGGCGTCGTCGCCGCCGACGTCGACGGCGACCGGGACTTCGACCTCCTCGTGTCGCACTGGGGGCCGACCGTGCTCCTGCGCAACGACGGCGCGGGCCGTTTCGCACCGCCGGAACCGCTGCCGGCGGGAGGTGCCCGCGGCGCACCGGCCGAATCCTCCTCGGCGGGAGACGCCGGCGGCGCACCGGCCGAACGGCTGCCGGCGGGAGGCGCCGAGGGCGCGCCGGATGAGTCGTTGCCGGCAACGGGCGCCGGCGGCGGGCCGGACGAGTTCCCCTGGGGCTCCTCGATGGCGCTCGCCGACGCGGACGGCGACGGCGATCTCGACCTCTACGTCAGCCGGTACCTCGACTACGACCCGGCGCACGGCCTGGACTGCCGGCGGGACGGGCCGGACTCTCCGCCGGAGGTGTGCGACCCGTCGCTGTTCACGGGGCAGCGTGACCGCTACTACGCGAACCGCGGCGACGGCGCCTTCGAAGACGCGACGGAAGCCGCCGGGCTCGGCGGCGCCGACGGCAAGGGGCTCGGCGTTCTGTTCACGGATCTCGACGCGGACGGCCGGCCCGACCTTTACGTGGCGAACGACCTGACGCTGAACCTCCTGTTCCGCAACCGGGGCGACGGCACGTTCGAGGATCTTTCCCTGCTTTCGGGCGCCGCCGTCAACCGCAACGGCCGGCCCGAAGCGGGAATGGGGCTCGCCGCGGCGGACTTCGACCTCGACGGCGACCCGGACCTCGCGGTGACGAACTTCGACGTGGAGACGAACACGCTGTACCGCAACGCGGGGCCCGCGTCCGGCCTGCTGTTCGAGGACGTGTCCGCGACGACCGGCTTCGGCCAGCCGTCGTTCAACCTGCTGGGCTTCGGGATCGTGGCCGCCGATTTCGACCGCGACGGCGCGCTCGACGTCTACGTCGCGAACGGCCACATCTTCGCTTCGCCCAGGCGGGACAACACGGAGCACCGGCAGCGGAACCTGCTCCTGCGCGGCCACGCCGGCGACCGCGACGGCGGCGATGGCGGCGGCCGCGAGACCGACGGCCGCGAGACCGGCGGCCGCGAGACCGACGGCCGCGAGACCGACGACCGCGAGACCGACGGCCGCGAGACCGACGACCGCGAGGCCGGCACCCGCGAGACCGGCGGCCGCGCCGCCTTCGTCGAGGCGCGCTGCGGGTGGCTGGAGCGGCACCTTCTGGTCAGCCGCGGCGCCGCGACGGCGGATTTCGACCTCGACGGCGACGCCGACCTGGCGGTGACGGCGAACGACGGGCCGGCCCGCCTGTGGCGGAACGACGCCGCCCCGTCGGCCGGCGCGGCGTGGCTGGGCGTCGAACTGCGCGGCGCGGCGCCCAACACCCAGGCGGTCGGCGCCGTCGTCACCGTCTCCGGCGGTGGTGGCGCGCCGCCGGCCCGGCGCTGGACGATCCGCGGCGACAGCTACCAGTCGTCGAGCGGCCACCGCCTGCGCTGGGCCCTCGCGCCGCCTCCGACGCCGACCGGCGATCCTCCCGCCGCCGGCGCCGACCGGACGCTCCTGCTCGACCTGCGCTGGCCCTCCGGCGCCCGCACCCGCGTCGTCGATCCGCCGACCGGCGTCTACCTCGTCGTCGAGGAACGCCCATGACGTCAAGCGGCCTCACACCGGGTGCGCCGGCGACCTCGCCGGCATCAGGCGCGATGCCGCGAAGCGGCGAGCCCGAGTCCCGCCGTCCGCGGCGAGCACCTTGTTCCGTAGCCGCCCTTCTTCTTGCCGTGTTCGCCTCGATGGCGGCAGCCACCTCGCCGCCCCTCGAGCCGACCCGCTTCACCCTCGACAACGGGATGACCTTCCTCGTCGTCGAACGCCCCGGCCGCCCCCTGGTGGCCGCCGTCTGGGCTGCGCGAGGCGGCTCGGCGTCTGACCCGCCGGGACGCCGCGGCCTCGCCCACGTCGTCGAGCATCTCCTCTACGCCGGCAGTCGGACGATCGGCGCCCGCGACTGGGACGAGGAGGCGCCGCTGCTCCGGCGCTGGGAGCGCCTGTACGAGCGGTCCGTGCGGCAGGGCGCCGCCGAGCCCGGCCTGGACGGGGTGGAGCAGCGGCTCGCGGCCCTTCAGCGGCCCGGCGCCTATGCCGGCGTCTACACGCGCGCCGGCGCGCTCGGCATCGACGCCTTCACCCGCCACGACTCGACCGCGTTCCAGGTCCTGACGCCGAAGGAGAAGATCGAACTCTGGTTCTGGATGGAATCCGACCGCCTGCTCGAACCGGTCTTCCGGGGCTTCCGGCGCGAGCTCGCGGTGGTCGAGCAGGAGCGCCGCCAGCGCATCGACTCGACGCCGGCCGGGACCTGGTTCGACCTCTTCGACGCCGCCTACTGGGGCGCCGGGCACCCCTACGCCCACTCGCCGGGCGGCGAGCGGCTCGAAGTCGCGCGCCTGCTGCCGGCGGACGCGCGTTCCCACTTCGAGGCCACCTACCGCCCCGACCGCCTGGTCGCGGTTCTCGTGGGCGACCTGACCGCGCCGCGCATACGAGAGCTGGCCGAACGCTACTTCGGAAGGCTCGAAGGCGGCCGCCAAAGTCAGCCGGATGCACGGGACTCCCGACCCGCCGCCGCCGAAGGCGCTCGGGATCCGCTGGGTGCGCGGGTCTTCCGACCCGCCGCCGCCGAAGGCGCTCGGGAACCGCTGGGTGCGCGGGTCTTCCGACCCGCCGCCGCCGAAGGCGCTCGGGATCCGCTGGGTGCGCGGGTCTTCCGACCCGCCGCCGCCGAAGGCGCTCGGGATCCGCTGGGTGCGCGGGTCTTCCGACCCGCCGCCGCCGAAGGCGGCCAGGAACGTCCGGGCCCGCGGCAACGACCCGCTCCCGAAGCGAACGAAGCGCCAGCGACGCCCGGTCCCCCCGAGCCGGCGCTCGGATCCCTGGAAGGCCTCTGCGCCTGCCGCGGCCAGGTCGAGATCCGCTATCCCACCGTGCCGTTCGCGGCCGCCGGCGACGCGGTCGCGCTCGACGTCCTCGCCGGCCTGCTCAACGGCCGCTCGGGGCGCCTCTACCGCGAGCTCGTGGCGGGCGAGGGCCGGGTCGCCTTCGCGGCGTCGGCGGAGCACGTGTCGCGGCGGCTCGGCGGCTACTTCGCGGTGCGGATCGAGGCAGGCGAGGGCGCGGTTCCATCGGAACTGGCACCCGCTTGGGACCGGCTGCTCGAGAGAGTGCGCGCCGGCGGCGTCGACGACGCGGAGCTCGAGCGGGTAAAGCGGCAACTCGCGACCGACTCCTGGCGTCAACTCGAACAGGACGTCGGCTTGGCGCACCGCCTCGCGGCGGCCGAGGCGCTCGGCGGCTGGCGCCAGTTGACGGAGTGGCTCGACGCCGCGGCGGCGGTCTCGGCCGCCGACCTGGAGCGGGCGATCGATCGCTACCTCCTCGGCGCCGAGCGGGCGGTTCTCTCCCTGACCCGGACCGGGGGACCCTGAGCGGTGCGCCGGCTCTTCGAACCCGCGCCCGGCACGGTCGTGGCGCCTCTCGCCGCCGTTGCGCCGGTCGCTGCCGTCGCGCCCGTCGCCGTCATGGCGATCATCGCGGCCGTCGCCGTCGTAGCGTCGCCGTTCGCCGTGCCGGCCGCGGCGCAGCCGCGTCCGGAGATTCCGGAGCGGCCCGAGGAACTGGAGTTCCCGCCGTCGACCTTCGAGCCGCCGCCCGTCGCCGGGTTGCGCTTCGAACTCGGCAACGGCCTGCCGGTCTACGTCGTTCCCGACCGCATCCTGCCGCTCGTCGACGTCGTGCTGGCGCTGCCGGTCGGCGACCGGAACGAGGGTCCGGGCGAGGACGGACTGGCCTCGATGACGGCGGCGATGGCGCGCCGCGGCGGCGCCGGCGAACTCGGCCCCGAGGACCTGGACGACGAGATCGACGCCCTCGGCGCCCGCGTCGTGACGAGCAGTTCCTGGTCGCGCACCGTGCTCGCGCTCGACTGCGGCTCGGACGCCCTCGGCCGGGGCCTGGAACTCCTGGCGTCCATCCTGTTCGAGCCGCGGTTCAGCGAGGAGCGGCTGGCCCGGGCGAAGGAGAACCTCCGCGTCAGCCTGCTGGCGGCGGCCGACGACCCGCGGACGGTCCTCGAACGGGAGTGGCTGCGTCTGGTCCACGGGCCCGGTTCGCCGCGCAGCCGCCGCCTGACGGAGGAGTCCGTCGCGGCGTTCGACCGCGACGCTCTGGCCGGGTTCCACCGGCGACACTGGCGCCCCGAGGGAGCGGTGATCGCCGCCTCGGGCGACGTCGACCCGGAGGCGCTGGTGGCGCGTCTCGAGGAGCTGTTCGGCGGTTGGGGAGCTTCCGCCGGTCCGGACGCCGGCCCGGCCGCGAGCGGGCGTTCCGCGGCGCCCCGACAGCCGGCGCCGGCCCGCGCCGCTTCGCCGGGCTCGTGGACGATCGACCGTCCAGACCCGCAGGCCGCGATCGCGCTAGGACACCGCGGCGCCGTCTTCGACTCCTGGGACGACTCCGAGCGTTGGGCCCTGATGCTCCTGACGGAGGTGCTCGACGGCCCGGGCGCGGTGTCCCGGTTGCGCTCCAGGCTGCAACTCGAGGAGGGGCTCACGTACCGGGTGTTGACGTACTTCGATCTCGACGTGGCGCCGGTCGCCTCGTCGTTGCCGCATCAGGTCGGGGGCGAGTTCCGCGTCTTCCTGGAGACGGCCCCCGAGTCGGCCGCGGCCGCCGCCGCCGCGGTGCTGGAGGAACTCGGCCGGCTCCGGCGGGACGATGTGTCCGCGGCCGAGATCGCCACCGCTCGGGAGTCGCTGCTGGCGCGCCTGCCGCTGCTCTTCGACCGTGCCGAGTCGGTCGCCGGCCGCTACGCGGAGGACGAGCTGCTCGGCCGTCCTCACGAGTACTGGGCGGTGTATCGGGAGCGGCTTCTCGCGGTGACGGCGGCGGACCTCCGGCGCGTGGCGACCCGATTTCTCGACCCGGAGGGGGTCGCGGTGCTCGCGGTTGGCGACCTGGCCGCGATTCGATCCGGCCGAGGGCCGGACTGGCAACGCCTGCCCGCCAGCGGCGCGCCCGACTGACGGTCGTCACGTGTTCTTGGCCGCCTCCGGCGGCAGCCGGCCAGAAGGCCGGCGCACCGACAGGGCGGCTCGTTCCCCAGGCGCCGCCGCGTCAGGCCTGCTTTGCCTCGGCGGCCGCCGGCCGGCCTGAGCGGACGGCCGCGATGAACTCCCAGGCTCGGGGCAGCGCCATGATCGCGACCCCGATGCCGATGGCCCAGCCCGCGGTCAGAACCGTGGCGTGCAGCGCGGCGATGTCGGCCGTCAGCGACGTCTCAAGCGCCGCGATCTCACCGCGGAGCGACGTCTCAAGCGCCGCCATTTCACCGCGGAGCGACGTCTCAAGCTGAGCGAGGTCAGCCTTCGTGGCGAGGTGCTTGTACGCTTCTTCAAGAGCCGCGACGCGTTCGTCGACCGAATTGATGACGCCCTCCTTTCGGGGCGGCGACAGTCTAGCCGACTGGCGCCGCTGCCGGCAGCCCCCGTCTCCGGTTGGAACGCGTACCAGCCGAACCGGAAGGCGACGCGGTAGGCTGGCTCGCGGGCCGGGCCTGCCGGGCGGCGGTCCATACCGGACGAGAGGGGGTCCCGTGCTTTCGTTGACCGTGAGCAGCGTCGATTCGATGTCGCCAGCGGCCGGACGCCATGCAAGGCGCGTGTTGCCGGTCCTGTGTCTGCTGCTGTTCGCAGCCGTGGCTCACGGTCAGCAGTTCGCGAGGCTCGCGTCCGGCGCCGCCGCCGATGACCGGAGTGCCCCTGCCCGCGCGGCCGGAACGGCGATCGTCGTCGACCGGGACCTGGTGCGTTCGGACCCGCAACGGCTTGAGCTCCAGGGGACGGACGGCCGGATCCTGGTCGCCGAGCGGAGCGTGTTCGAGGATCGGGGAGACGGCAACGTCATGTGGGCCGGCCGGTTCCCCGGCGCGAGCTACGACAGCGTCGTGCTGACCGTGCACGACGGCTACCTGCAGGGCATGTTCGGCGAACCGGAACGGGCGCCCCACTGGATTCGCGCCGGCCCGGACGGCCTGGGCCGGCTGGACCGGCCCGTCGACCGCGGACCGGAGGGCGGCGCCGAGTTCTGCGCCGGAGGCGTCGTTGCCAACGCGCCGGCGCCGGGCGCCGCGGTCGCGGCGAGTCGCGCCGACCCGCCGGCCGCGGTAGTCGGCGAATCGAACCACGATCGCATCGACATCCTCGCGCTCTACACCGTGAAGGCCGCCGAGGTCTGGGAAGGCCTCGGCTACGGTCCGCCGCGGGCGGCGATTCAGGCGGCGATGGACTTCCTGAGTCTGGTCTTCCGTAACAACTCGATGCCGGCGACCGCCCGGCTGGTCCACGTGGCGGAAGCGCCGGCGGCCCTCGACGGTCCCGAGGTTCTCCTGAACCGGCTCTCGGACACGCGGGAGGTGGTGGAACTCCAGGCGCAACACGGGGCGGACCTCGTTCACCTCTTCACGGGCGAGCACTACCGGGATCTCCGCTATTGCGGCATCGCTTGGCTGCTCACCCGGGTTGGCGAGAGGGACGGCTTCTCGCGCGCCCATGGCGTGACCGCCGCCACTTGCAGCTTCCCGGCTCAGGAGGGGACCTATCCCTACTTCGGGCAGGTGTTCGCCCACGAGGTCGGCCACAACCTGGGCGCGAACCACGATCCGGCCAACACGGATGTCACGAAGGACCAGGCCTTCCGTCCGTGGGCCTTCGGGCACTTCGACATCGACGTCAATCCAACGGTCGAGACGATCATGAGCTACCGCAGCTACTCGCCGCGCCAGTGGGTACCGTTCTTCTCCTCGGTGCGGATCAGGCCGAACGGCTGGGCGATCGGAGTCCAGGACGAGAGGGAGAACGAGCGCGCTCTCTACGACGGCGCTCCCCTGGCCGTCGTTTACGACGACTGGATCCCGGACCCGTCCGAGTGGCCGGCGCACCCGTCCTATGCGCAGCCACCGGCCGCGCCGGAGAACCTGAAGGTCGCGTCGACGAGCGCGACCAGCGCCCGGCTCGAGTGGGTCGACGCGGCGGATACGGAGGCGGGCTTCCAGATCCAGGCCAGAACCGGGGCCGACATATGGCGCGTCGTCGAGGCCGTGCCGGCCGACCGCGAATCGGTGGAGGTCGACGGCCTGAAACGGGAGGCCCGGTACGCGTTCAGGGTGCGCGCGCATCATGCCCGGGGAGGCGCGGACAGCGAGATCGTCAGCGTCACGCTACGGGCGGGCGGCGGCCCGGGGCCGGGCCCCGGCCCCGGAGACATCGACGTCCCGAAGGATCTCGGCGCCGCGGCTCTCGGCTCGACGTCCATCGAGTTGAGCTGGAGTGGCGTCACGGACGGGACGGTCGAGGTCGAGGCGCGCACCTGGAAGGCTGGCTGGGCTCATGTGGCGACCGCCGACGCCGCGGACGGCCGGGCGACCGTGGCGAATCTCGAGGCCGAGGCCCCCTACACGTTCCGGCTGCGAAGCCGGACCGGCGGCGGCAAGGTCTCCGCGTGGTCCGACGAGGTCAGCGCGACGACCGGCGACGCGTCCGGCGCCTGCCGGGACGGCGGCGAGTATCTCTGCCTGTCGGAGGGTCGATTCGAGATCCGCGTCCACTGGAAGGACCACAACCGGGAGGGCGTGTACGGCGCGGGGACGGCCGTGCCGATCGACGTCTCGGACGAGTCGGGGATGTTCTGGTTCTTCAGCAGCACGAACATCGAGCTGGTCGTCAAGACGCTCGACGGCCGGGGAGTCAACGGCCACTACTGGGTGTTCTTCGGCGCGCTCTCGGACGTGGAGTACTGGGTGACGGTCCGCGACACGTCGGGCGGCGGCAGGCGGACGTACCACAACCCGCCGGCGGAGAACTGCGGCCAGTCGGACATCACGGCGTTCGTGCCGTCCGCGGCGTCCTCCAGCGCTCCAGTCTGCGGGCGACGAGACGGCGGCACTCCTGGTCCTTCGTGTGGCGCTTCCGCGGAGGCCGGGACCGCCGGGGTTTTCGGAGTCTCCGGCATCGAACTGGTTCCGATGAGGGCGTCGCCGATCGACCTGCCCTCCGTCGCCCTGGCGCAGGACGGCGGCGGGACGTGCGAACCGGCCGCCGGCCGCCTCTGCCTGCACGATGGCCGCTTCTCGGTCGAGGTCGAGTTCACCGACCCGAACGTGAACGAGCGCAAGGCCGGTCAGGTCGTCTCGTCGCTGACCACGGCGGAGACCGGGTTCTTCTGGTTCTTCAGCCCGACCAACGTGGAACTGGCGGCAAAGGTGCTGGACGGCCGCGCGCTGACGGGCAAGTACTGGTTCCTTTACGGCGGCCTCTCCGACGTGGAGTACGTCGTGACGCTGACCGATACGGCGACCGGCGAGTCGAAGCGCTACATCAACGAGGCGGGCAGTCTCTGCGGCGGCATCGACACCTCGGCGCTGCCCCTCCAGTAGGGGGTGCGCCGGTCGGTGCGCTGGGTGCGCGGGTCTTCCGACCCGCTGGGTCCGCGGGTCTTCCGACCCGCTCGCCGCCGAAGGCGGCGGACAGCATCGTCGCCGGCCTTTGGCCGGCGGCCTTGTTGTCCGGGCTGCGCCGCTTCGCGGCTTCGCCCGGCGAGCGGGTCGGAAGACCCGCGCACCGACCCGCGCACCCAGCCGGGCGTCTATACTGATCGGCCATGAGCGAATCCCGACTTCCCGTAGCGGATGACCGCGGTGCCGGGTCCGGTCCGGACCGGCGGCGGTTCCGGCGCTTGGCGTTCCGCCTGGCGCTTCCCTGTCTCGTCTTTCTTGCCGCGAGCGCCCAGGGTCAACGGTTCTTGACCGTCGCACCGCTGGGCGACGATCCGACCTCGGACGGTTGGTCGGTCGACGTCGATCACGACCTCGTGCGTTCCGCGCCGCGGCGTATCGAGTTCGAGGCGCCGGACGGCCGCGTCCTGACCCCCGAGATGCGCGTCTTCGAAGACCGCGGCGACGGCAACGCGATGTGGGTCGGCGGCTATCCCGAACTCGGCTACGACAACGTCGTGCTGACGCTGCAGGACGGCCACCTGCTGGGGCGCTTCGGGCTGCCGGAAGGCGGCACGTACTGGATTCGCTCGCCCGGCCAGGGTTCCGGCCGCCTGACCGAGGGCGGCGAGACGTCGGCGCGGGCCTGCGGCGGCGGAGTCGTACCGGACCGCGACCCGGTGGAGCGGGTGGCCGCGGCGGCGAGCGCGGACACGCCCCGGCGCGCGAAGAACGCGTCGAACCACGACCGCCTCGACATCCTGGTGCTCTACACGGCAGCCGCGCGGCAGCGGCTGGAGCAGGCGGGCTGGGGGGCGCCCGCGGCGTTCACGCAGCACGCAATGGACTACCTGAACCTGGTGTTCCGCAACAACCAGGTCACCGTGACGGGGAATCTGGTGCACCAGGAGGAGGCGCCGGCCGTATTGGGTCAGTTCAACAACCCGCTGGACGCGCTCACGGGCAGTCAAGAGGTGCACGATCTGCGGGTGGAGCACGAGGCCGATCTCGTCCACCTGTTCTTCAACGCCGAGGCCGGTCTCTGCGGCCAAGCATGGCTGATGACGCGTGGGAGCACGGCGGCGAACTTCTGGCGCAGCGGCTACGGCATTACGTCCGTGGCCGGCGGCTGCGTCAGCGCCGAGCGGCTGGTGCGGCCCGGAGAACACGCGAACCATGTCGAGACGTTCGCCCACGAGATCGGCCACAACCTGGGGGGGAATCACAACCCGGAGGACACGGGTCTCGAGCCCGACCGGGCGATTTACCCCTACGCCTTCGGCCACCACAACTTCGAGCCGCAGCCCAACCGGAAGAGCGTGATGAGCTACAACGAGGGCCGGCAGATGCCGTTCTTCTCGACCGTGCGGGTGAAGCCGGATGGCTACACCCTCGGCGTCGCGAACGAGCGGGAGAACGAGCGCGCCGTGCAGCAGACCATTCACATCGCGGTCCGGCTCAGCGACCAGCTTCCCGAACCGGGGGAACCCCCGCCGCCGCCGCCGCCGCCAGGCGATCTGCCGTCGGCGCCCACCGACGTTTCCGTTCTGGCCACCGGCAGCACCAGCGTCAAGGTGACCTGGACCGACACGTCGGACGACGAGCACGGCTTCCACGTCCTCGCCCGGCCCGCGGGCGCCGGCTGGCGGACGGTGGCCGAGGCGCCCGCGAACGCGGAGTCGGCCGACGTCGACGGCCTCAGGGCCGGCGCCCGCTACGACTTCCGCGTCCGGGCCTGGAACCGCAGCGGCGGCCGCAATAGCGGCGTGACGACGATCGTCCTGAGCGGGGCCGAGTACACCGACTGCGTGCCGTCCGCGGCCCAGATCGCGTTCGAGCACGGCTTCACCGTCAGCATGTGCGTCGAGTACGAGAAGGACGGCGAGACGGTGAAGACGGACGCGAAGGACTACGGCCTCGAGTCCCGGGAATCGGGGTTGCTGTACTTCTTCGATCGCGACAATGCGGAGGTGCTGGTCAAGGTGCTCGACGCCTGCGCGGTGAACCAGTACCGCTGGGTGTTCGTCGCGCCGGTCACGGACCTAGCCTTCAACCTTCGCGTCAACGAGACGGAAACCGGGAAGTCGTGGACCCACCGTAACCCCAGGGGCGGCCAGACCGCGTTGACGAAGAGCGACGTGCGGGCCTTCCCGTGCGACGGCGGGGCGGGATCGACCGCCGCCGGCGAGCCTGGCGGCGAAGGCGTGACCGGCGTGGACCTCGTCGCGGCGGGTCTTCCCGCCGCCCCGGCGCCGGCGCCGGCCGCGACGCCGCCTGCAGCGCTGCTTTCCGCGGCGTCCGTGATCCAGCCCATCGGCGCCGGCGAGGCGACGGACTGCGCGCCGATGCCGGCGATGACGCTGGCCGGCGGCTACACCGTCAACATGTGCGTCGAGTACCTCAAGGACGGCAACCCCGAGGTCAAGGAGGCGCTGGACTACGGTCTGGATTCCCGGCAGTCGGGGCTCCTGTACTTCTTCGATCGCAACAACGCGGAAGTGCTGATCAAGGTGCTCGACGGCTGCGACGTGAACCGGCACCGCTGGGTGTTCGTGGCGCCGGTGACGGACCTCGCGTTCAACCTGTCGGTCGTGTCGCCGGACGGCCAGGCGGTGTGGACGCACGACAACGCGCTGGGCCAGACCGCGTCGGCCAAGAGCGACGTCGCGGCCTTCCCCTGCGCCAACTGACCGGCGAGCGGGACCGCTCCCCCTTCGCGTCGTCGCTGCTCCCGGAGTGCCAGCCGGAACGGCGGCGCTCCCGGAGAACCGGGCTTCCCGCTCTCGCAGGCGGTCAATAGACCGCCGTCTCCGGGTAGAACGCGTACCAGCCGAACCAGAAGGCCGCGTGGCCCGGCACGCGCGGCAGCAGCTCGCCGCCCGCGTCGGGCGCCAGGCCGTCCTCGGCGATCCACCAGACGCTGCCGTCGTCCGCGCGAAGCTGGCGGAGCGGTGCCTCGTCCGGCGCATCGAACCTCCGTCCGCCTCGTTCGTAGGCCCGCACCGCGTCGCTTGCCGGGTCGAGGACGAGCACGACGTTTCGGCCTCCGAGGGTGTCGTGGACCAGCCGCTCGGCGCGCAGCTTCGCGAGCGGGTAGGCCTTCGCCTCGCCGGCGATCCGAAGCGCGTAGATCGGCTCGTTGCGCGGGAGCGCGTCGCTTTGCCTCCACACCGGGAACTCGACGCCCGTGCGCGCCCGTTCGGCGGCGCCTTCGACGTAGCGGTAGCCGGTGCGCCGCGCGGTCTCCGGGTCGGGCCGCATGATCGTCGTGTCCGGGTAGCGCTGTCGCCAGGCGTCCCATCGCGTGAGGGTCATCGGCAGCATCCTGAGTTTCGCTCCCTCGGCGGCGCGCTCCCCGACGACGGCCTCGCCGGTCAGGTTGCTCCACAGGCTGAGCGTGGCGCGGTCGAACATCAGCTTGTTCGAGCGGTAGAGCAGGCCGGAGGTGCCGAAGCGGAGGCGGTTGCCGTCGCCGTCGACCGCCGCGTAGAGGATCCCCGAACCGCACAGCGTGCAGAAGGAGAGTACGACCGGCTGGCCGCCCACCGTGTCGTTCAGGAGTTCGTGCCAGCTCAGCACCTTGACCGGGTAGGCGCGCCGCTCGCCGCCCAGGCTGACGCCGAAGACGGTGTCCGTGTCGCGCATGAAGCGGGCGACGTCCGCCGGGACGAAGGCGGGATCGTCGATGGCCGGGATGCCGTCGAGCGGCACGCCGCCCGTGTGGACTTCTCGCAGCCGCAGGCGCACCGCCGCGCCGGGACGGAAAATCTCGCCGTAGACCGGGTCGATGCGCGAGAACGTCTCCCCCTTCCAGGCGACGTAGCCGGGCGGCGCCGCGAGATCGTCGCGGCTGGCGGCGTGGAGGAACCAGTCCCGGTAGCGGCCGCCGAGCCGTTCGCCGGCGAGGCGCTCCAGGAGTTCCCTGCCGTCGGCGCGGGCCTCGCCCGGCATGAAGAAGTACGCGTCGACCAGCGGGATCAGCGTCGCCGGATCGGCCTTCGACAGCGCGGCCGCCGCCTTGCGCCGCGCCTTCGGCTTCGTCGACATCAGCCGCCGCAGGCGTTCGTAGACGGGACCGTCGGCGCCGGCGGGGTCCACCGAGAGCTGCCGCGGCGTCGCTCGGGGTTCGTCGGCCGGCGGAACCTGGGCCGCAACGCTGGTCGCGGCGAACAGCGCCAGGAAGGCGAACGCGGCGGCCGGTCGCGGAGCGGCGGTCGGCGGCGGAAGCGCGTTCCGGGGTCGTGGAGAGGTCATCGTCTCGGTCGCCGTCGATAGTATGCGCGCCGTGCCGGAAGCAGTGCCCAGGGCCAGAGCGTGGCTCCTCGTCCTGCTGCTCGGCGTCGGCGCGGTTGCCGCGCAGGGTCCGCCGCGGGTCGTTCTCTCCGGCATCGAGGTGGCGCCGGCCGCGCCCGGCGCCGAGACGCTCTGCAAGTTGACCGCGACGATCGAGAACTCGGGCGACCGGGCCGTCTACGGCTTCGGCTTCGACGTCGAGCTGAACGGCGAACCGTTGCCCGTTTACGAGAAGCAACTCTTCCTCCAGGTGATCGAGGCCGGCGAGACGGAGGAGGTCGCTCTCTTCAACTTCTGGACCTCGGAAACCGGCCGGCCGGCGCCGGCGGACGGCAAGCTCGAGGTGCTGGTCCGTCTGCGAGAGGCGCGCTGGGTCGAGGTCTCCGAGGTCGAAGAAGACGGCGAGACCGTCGAGGTGTGGACGCCGCTGGGAGACGTCGCCGGTCTGCCGCAGGCGGTCAGCCTGGCGCTCGAACTGAAGTGACCGCAATGCGCGTCCGTTGGGTGCGCGGGTCTTCCGACCCGCTCACGGGCGAAGCCGCGGAGCGGCGCAGCCCGGACAACAGGGCCGCCGGCCGGGGGCCGGCGACCGCGGCAGACGAGACGCCAGCCAAAGCGGCGCCGGCCTTGCGGCCGGCTCGTACTCCTGGCCGCCTTCGGCGGCAGCGGGTCGGAAGACCCGCGCACCCAGCCGGCGGCCGGTTGGGTGCAGGGTCGTTCGCGTTCGCCGCGGCCTTCGTCGTGGCGGCGTGCTCTCCCGCGCCGCCGGAGTCCCGCCCCGGCGCCGGCGTCGGCACCGCCGCGCCGCGGCCGCCGATCGTCCTGATCTCCATCGACACCCTGCGCTCGGACCGGCTGCCCGCCTACGGCTACGACGCGGTCGAGACGCCTGCCATCGACCGCCTTGCCGCCGACGGCGTCCTGTTCGAGCGCGCCTACACCCACGTCAACGTCACCCTGCCCTCGCACGCGAGCCTGTTCACCGGCCTGCTGCCGCCGGACCACGGCGTGCGCGACAACGCCGGCTACCGCCTGGACGAGGCGGTCCCGACCCTGGCGGCGGAACTCGGGCAAGCCGGCTACGCGACGGGCGGCTTCGTGTCCTCCTACGTCCTGCGCGCCGGGACCGGAATCGCCAGCGGCTTCGACGTCTACGACGACGAGGTCGGGTTCGAGACCGGCCGCCAGTTGGGCCAGCTTCAGCGCGCGGGCGCCGAGACGCTCACCGCGGCCTCCGAGTGGCTCGGCGGCGTGGCGGGAACGCCCTTCTTCCTGTTCCTTCACCTCTACGAGCCGCACGCCCCCTACGAGCCGCCGCCGCCGTTCGCCGAGCGCTACCCGGAGAACCCGTACGACGGCGAGGTCGCAGCGGCGGACGCGGTCGTCGGCGCGCTGATCACGCGCCTGGAGGAACTCGGCGTCTACGACGAAGCTCTCGTTGTCCTGCTCTCGGACCACGGCGAGGGACTGATGGACCACGGCGAGATGGACCACCTGATCCTCATCTACCGGGAAGTGCTCCAGGTGCCCCTGATCGTGAAGCTGCCGGACGGTTCGCGTGCCGGCGAGCGGATCGCGGCGAACGCGCAGCTCGCCGACGTGGCGCCCGCGGTCTACTCGCTGCTCGGCCTGGAAGCGCCGCCTGGACTCGCCGGCGAGGATCTGCTCGCCCTCGGCGCGGCCCCGCCGGACGCTGCGCCGCGCCGGATCGTCTCGGAGAGCGTCTATCCGCGGATCCACTTCGGCTGGAGCGACCTCGGCTCGGTCGTCGAGGGCGAGCTGCACTTCATCGAATCGCCCGAGCCGGAGCTGTTCCGCCTGTCCGAGGATCCGGCCGAGCGGAACAACGTGATCCAGCAGGAGCGGGCGGCCGCGCGGCGCCTGCGCGCGGCGCTTGCGGAGATCGACCGTTCCCTGGCGGCGCCGGCCGAGGACGATCCGGAGGTCCGCCGCCGGCTCGAGTCGCTCGGCTACCTGTCCGGCGGCGCGAGTGGCGGCGACGGGCCGCTTGCCGACCCCAAGGGCCGCATCTCCGTCGTCGCGGATCTGGGCCGCGCCATGCGGTTGGCGGACGCTGGCGAACTGGCGGAGGCTGAGTCGGCGTTGCGGGCGGTAGTAACCGCCGAGCCACAACTCGTGCTCGCGTGGCAGTCGCTCGGCGACGTGCTGGAACGCCGGAAGCGGCCCGGGCCGGCGCTCGAGGCCTACCGCGAGGCGTTCGAGCTCTCGGCCGGCGGCGCCTCCGCAGCGGGGCTCAAGGTCGCCGAACTGCTGCTCCAGGAGGGCCGCGTCGCCGAGGCCCGCGAACACGCCCTGGCGGTGATTGACCGGTCGCCCATGGCGAACGACGTGCTGGCGCAGGCGGCGATGCTGGAAGGAGACCTGGACGCGGCCGGAGCACACCTGGAGCGGGCGGTCGCGGAGCGCGGCTTCCGCGTGAGACCTCTGATCACGAAGGCGGCTTGGCTGAACAGACAGGATCGCTTCGAGGAAACCCTGGCGCTGAGCGACGGATTGCTGGCCGAGTTCGGCGACCGGCGCGACCGGGAGATCCTCGGGCACCTGTATCTCTACCGCGGCGCGGCGCTGGCGGCCCTGGGGCGCGAGGGCGAGTCCGAGAGCGCGTACCGGGAGGCGATCGCGCTGGGGCCCGATCTCCTCGGGGCCTGGTCCGGCCTGGCCTTCCTCCAGGCGCTCATGGGACGCGGCGCCGAGGTCGGCCGCACGCTGCAGGAAATGGTCGCCGTGAACCCGAGCCCGGCGGCGTACGCCGAAGCGGTGCGGGCGTTGCGGGCGATGAACGATCCGCGCTCCGCGGACGGCGTGCTCGGCGAGGCGCTGCGCCGGTGGCCGGAAGCCGAGGAGTTGCGGCTGCTCACGGCCTCGCGCTGAGTCCGGCCGTGTCCGTCGGGTTCCGACCCGTCCGGGGGAACCGGGCAATCCCGGCCCGCATGAGTGCAAACGGGGTTAGGCTCTTGCTCATGGCGGCGAACAGCACTGCGTCCGGCGGCAGGATTCCGACTTCGGCAGCCGCGTTGACGGTCCTCGCCCTCGGGATGCTCGGCGCGCTACCGGCGGCCGCCCAGCCCGAAGCCGCGCCGCCGCCTTCCGGTCCCGGCTTCACCGAGACCGTCGACGTCCAGGTCGTCAACATCGACGTCTACGTGACCGGCGCCGACGGCAAGCCGGTGCTCGGGCTCGGTCCGGAGGACTTCGAGCTTCGGGTCGACGGCAATCCGGTAGGGATCAGCAACTTCTACGCGGTGGAACTCCGCGACGACGAGCTCTTCGTGCGCCGCGGCGGCGGGGTCGAGGCCCAGCCCCTGGCGCCGCCTCCGCCTGCGGACCCGCGCGAGGCGGAACTGTTGCGCCGGGCCCCTCCCCGGATTCCGGCCGAGCACGCGCTGCACGTGGCCGTCTACATCGACAACTTCAACCTGACGCCGTTCAACCGCAACCGCGTCCTGCGCGAGCTGCGGGCCTTCATCCGCGAGCACCTGCGGCGCGAGGACCAGGTCATGCTGGCCTCGTCCGACCCCGGGCTCACGCTCCGCATGCCCTTCACGAACGACCGCGAGCAGTTGAACCGGACCCTGCTGGAGCTCGAGGAGGTCTCGGCGCAGCGGATCCACCGGAACAACGAGCGCCGGGACCTGATCAACAACGTGAACGACGTGAACAACGAGGAGTCGATGGAGAACCGGCCCGGCGCCGCGGCGGCGGAGCGGGCCGGCCTGACGGTCGGCGGCGGCGGGAGCTGGGCGCGCAACGAACTGATGGCCTACGCGGGCTCGGTGCGCAACGACACGAACCTGGCGATCGACGCGCTGACGAGGGTGGTCGAGAACCTCTCCGCGGCGCCCGGCCGCAAGGCCCTGGTCTACGTCGCGGACGGCCTGCCGATGATCGCCGCCGAGGACATCTTCTACTTCGTCGAGCAGCTCTACGAGCGTTCCGTGTCGCTGATCGAGATGGCGGATTACGACCTCTCGCGACGGTTCCAGCAGCTCGCGGCGAGCGCCAACGCGAACCGGACGAGCTTCTACGCGATCGATGCTCGCGGGCTGACCGTCCTCTCCCAGGGCACGGTCGACGGCCAGGTGGCGGGCGCGCCCGGACAGGCGACGCTGATCGACCAGATACGGATGACGAACCTCCAGGCGCCGCTGCAGCTCCTGGCCGAGGAGACGGGCGGCCGCGCGGTGATCAACGCGAACCGCGTGATGCCCGATCTGCTCAAGATCGCCGACGACTTCCGGAACTACTACGCCCTGGGCTACATGCCCTCGAGCGCGGGCAGCGGCCGCTACCGCCGGATCGAGGTGCGCTGGAAGGACAGGCCGCGCGGCGCCTCGGTGCGCTACCGCCGGGGCTACCGCGACAAGACGACGGAGTCGCGGATGATCGAGGGCACGCTGTCGGCGCTCAACCTGAACATGCAGGAGAACCCTCTGAGCGTCCGGGTCAACAGCCTGCCGGCGAAGCGCCGTTCCGACGGCAACTACGACGTGCCGGTGGTCGTCGAGGTCGCCTGGAGCGAGCTGGCCCTGATTCCCCGGGACGGCGTCCACCACGGCCGCATCGAGCTATGGATCGCGGCGAAGGACGAGGAGGACCGCGCGACGCAGCCGCACCGCACGGAACTCAACATCGCCGTGCCGGAGGACCGCCTGGTGGAGACGGAGGGCGGCACCTGGCGGTACGGCCTGGAAGTCACGATGGAGGCTGGCTACCACGACATCGGCATCGGCTTCCGCGACGCCATCGGCGGCCGCCGGTCCTTCCTGCGCGGCGGCGTCGACGTCCGATAGGGGGTCTGGGTGCGCGGGTCTTCCGACCCGCACTCCCGTCGGAAGAGCCGCGCATCCAGAATGCGGGTCGGAAGACCCGCGCACCCAGTGGGTCGGAAGACCCGCGCACCCGGTGGGTCGGAAGACCCGCGCACCCGGTGGGTCGGAAGACCCGCGCACCCGGTGGGGCCGTTACAGCACCCGGATCGGCGTCGACGAGGAGTGCTCGCGGTTCGACCGGTCGGTTACGACGACCGACAGGGTGTAGTCGCCCGCGGCGAGCTTCTTGCCCGCGACGAAGACGCCGGAGAGCTGAGACAGCCCGGAACCGGCCTGGGCGTCCGGAGCGAGGACGACCTCGCCGCCGTCGGCAACCTGTTCGCCGTTCGGCCGGAACACCTGGGTCCGAACCGACACCGGGCCGGCGCCGAGATCCGAGCCCACGAGACTGATCGGCGTCTCGCCGCCGGCCGTGACCTCGGGCCGCGCCGCCGGAATGAAGGGCTCGCCGCTGCGAAGGAAGGGGAAGCCGACGTCCTTGCGCTGCTCCGACTCCTCCTCGCGCAGGAGCACCCACTTGCCCGGCTGTTCCGGGAACAGGGGCGGCTGCAGCGTCGCCGCCTCGCCGGGCACCTCGAGCAGCGACGTGGTCAGCGCGCGGCGCCCCGTCGCGTCGTTGCGGATGAGCACCCGCACCGAGTAGGTGCCCGGATCGAGGTCGAAGTGCCCCCAGTACTTCATTCCGCTCTGGCGGAGCGCCGGGCCGGCCTGCACGGAGTCGAGACCCAGCGCGCGGACGAAGAAGTCGCGCACGATGCCGTGCTCGTCCAGCGCGTAGGCGTAGATCTGGAGCGGCACCGTCCCGCCGTCGATGCCGGCGAGGAGATCCTCCCCGCGGGCCTCGATCAGCACCGGCGCGTAGGCCTTGCCGCTGGCGGCGGCGAACCCGGCGGCGAGGACGGCCGCGTCGATCTCGCCGGCCTCGACGCCGCCCATCACCTGTTGGGCCGAGGTCAGCGCCCGCTCGAAGGGGTTCGTCCGGGCGTAGGGCTTGGGCGCGTAGTAGCCCGGCCGGTGGACGATCTGGGTTCCGCGCGGAGCGTTCTTCAGCCGGACCCGCAGCCTGCGGAACTTGCCGTCGAACGTCAGGTCCGAAGGCTGGAAGGCGAGCAGGTAGGTCACGCTCGTGCGCTGCAGCATCTCGGACATCGCGTCGCCCAGGTCGGTGAAGTTGGCGAACACCTCGCCGCCGGTGTCTCTGGACATGAGAAAGAGCGAGTCCCGGTTGCTCTGGCCCTCGGTCAGCACCTCGGCGCTGACGTCGACGGACTGGATCGCGCAGTCCGCCTCGCGGAACCTGGTCAGCATCTCGTTGACCGAGCGCTGGGCGGACGAACTGCCGTAGATCTCCTCGCTGTTGACGCGCCAGGATTGGCCGTCGGCCGCCGCCTGCTGAATCTCCAGCATCCGGTCCTGCTCCCCGGCGGTGAGGCTGCGGTTGCCGACCAGGATGGAGCTGTCGAAGCCTTCCGAGAGGAAGACGACATGCTTGCGGCCCTGGACGGTTCCCATCCACGCCGCGAGTTCGCCCATCCCGGAGGTCAGGGCGGCGATGTCGCTGGCCGCCCGGTCGCGGTCGGCGGTCGCCTGCAGGCCCGCGAGCTCGGCGCGCTGCTGGGCGAGCAGCGCCTCGGAATCCAGCCCCGCGCGGTCGGCCGTCTCGCCGAGGAGGCCGTCGCCGGTCGGCAGTTCGCCGCCGAGGTCGCCGATGACGAGGCCCAGCGGGTCGCGGACCGCCTGACCGGTTTCGATCTTGCCCAGGGTCGCGATCGCCTGGCGGAGCTGGCTGCGGTCGGAGGTGAAGCCGAGCACGAGCCGCGGCCGGGTGTCGTAGAGGGCCACGGCGGCCAGGTCCGTCGGGTGCAGTTCGCGCAGCACGAGGTCGGCGGCGGCCTGCTGGGCGCGGCCCACGGAGTCGGGGGTGGAGAACAGGAGGTCGAACAGGAGCAGGAAGTGCCGCCGCGCCGCCACCGGCACCGGCGTCTCCGAGACCTTGCCTTCGACGACCCCGAGGTCGACCATGTCGAAGCCGGTGATCTCGACCGGCCTGCGGCCGTCGAGGAGCTCGAAGTCGTCGCGGGTGAGGCCGCGCAGCGGGTCGCCGCCGCTGCTGACCTGCACCGGCACCTCGACGACGGTGACGGTGGTCGCTTCGCTGAACTCCGCTCTCTTCTGCCGGCGGCCGCGCTGGGCGTCGGCGGCGGCCGCGAGCAGCAGGGCGCCGGCGCACAGGAGGGCGGCCGTTCGGGCCGCGGCGGGGGCGAATGGACGGTTGCCGGGTCTGGGATTCGTCATGGGCTGGCTCCCTTGGTCGGGGGATGCGGGTCTGGCCGCGGCGCCGCCGGGCCGGTCCCCGCTCAGTTGAGCACCTTGATGGGGATGGAGTTGGCGGGCCGAAGCCGGGTCGCCGGGTCGGTCACGGCGACGGTGAGAGTGTAGTCGCCGGCGGGCAGGTCCGCCGGGTCGAAGGCGGCGACGAGCTTGTCGAGGCCGGGGATGCCGGTCACCGTGCGTTCGCGCAGGCGGAGCGAGCCGCCGTCCACCGGGTCGCCTCGCGCGTCGATCAGGCTCGCCTCCAGGGCCAGGTCGCCGCGGCCCAGGTTGTAGCCGACGAGGCAGATCTCGGCGCCGGCGCCGTCCGCTCCCGCGCGCACCAGGGCCACCGCGGAGGGCACGTACGGCTCGCCGTTCACCGTGAAGGGGTAGACGGTCGTCTTCGCGTACCGGTCGGCGGGCTGTTCGCGGACGAGGAACCAGCTTCCCGCTTCCTCGTGGAAGAATGGCGGGAGGAGGAGGGGCTCGCCCGCGTCGAAGGCCGGAACCCGGATCTCCGCCGTCTCGACCCCGGTGGCGCCGGTGAGGCCGTTGCGGACGAGCACACGGAGCAGATAGCTGCCCGGGCCGAGTTCCAGGTGGCCGTAGTACTTGAGGCCCGTGTTGCCGAACGCGTCCTCGCGGCCCGACAAGTCGAGAGTGACGACGCGGCTGAAGAAGTCCCGCATCTCGGACTTCTCGTCCGTGACGTAGGCGTAGATCTCGACCGGCATGCGGGCCGGCTCGTGCCCCGCCAGCAACCCGTCGCCGCCGATCTCGACGATCACCGGCACGTAGGCCAGGTCGTCGGCGGCCCGGAACGGCGCCGCCAGCAGGTCGATGGCGAGGTCGTCCCGTTCGGCGGCCGCGGCGATCAGGTCGGACGCCAGGAGCCGCTTCTCCATCGGGTGGAGATCGTCGAAGGGGCGCGGCGTGTAGTAGCCCATCCGGTGGGAGATCTGGGCGCCCTTCGGGGCCCGCGCCCGCACCCGGAGCCGGCGGTGTTCGCCGGGTTCGCCGGGGGTCGAAGGTTCGAAGCTGAGCAGGTAGGTGACCGTCGAGGACTCGAGCACCTCGCCCAGCTCGGCGCCGAAGTCGTTCGCGTCCTCGTGCAGGGCGCCGCCCGTCTCGTTGGCCAGGTAGTGGAGCGCGTCGCGGTGGACGATGCGGGTGCGGTGCTCCTCCGGCAGGTCGGCGCGCAGGCCGGAGATGTCGACGGTGTGGATGGCGGCGTTCGCCCGCTGGAACTCGTTCAGCATCCGGTTGACGTGGCCTAGAAGCTGCGTGTTGCCGTAGCGGTTGTCCGTGTCGACGCGGCCGTATTGCCCGGTGTCGATGGCCTCCTGCTCGCGTTGCATCTCCTGGTCGAAGAAGTCCGGCTGGCGGCCGAACAGGAGCCGGCCGTCGAACCCCTCGGTGAAGAGGACCACGTGCTTGCGGCCCTGGACGCTGGAGAGGATGCGCGCCATCGCCTGGAGGGATCCGGTCCAGCTCGAGATCTGCCCGCGGGCGTAGCTCTTCTCGTACTTCGCCATCTCGTTGCCGATCACCTGGAGGTAGGCGTCGAGGTCGCGCTCCATGGCGCGGATGTCCTCGTTCACTCCGCCCACGTCGAGCGCGCCGGCGATGCTCGCACTGGGCGCGTCGATCATGAAACCGAGCGGGTCCTTGGTCGCCAGGTTGAGCAGGCGCGGATTGCCCAGCGTGGCGATGGCGCGCGCCAGTTGGGCCCGGTCGGGCGTGAACGTGATGAGCAGTTGCGGCCCCGACTCCACGGTATGGACGGCGACCGCGGCGAGGTCCGTCGGGTGCATGTGTTCCAGCACGAAGTCCTGCGCGGCGGCCCGCGCCTTGCCGACGGAAGTAGGCGCCGAGAACGAGAGGTCGAACAGGAACAGGAAGTGGCGGCGGGCCGCGGGCGGGATGCCGTAGTCGGCCTCGACTACGCGCCGCTCGTCGGGAGCGATCAGGTCGAGGTCGATCACCCGGAAGCCGGTGACCTCCTGGACTTCGCCCTCGTCGAGGATCTGGAAGTCGTCCGGTCCGAGGCCGCGCACGGGCTCGCCGCCGCGGGCGGTGACGTTCACCGGCACCTGGACCTCGAACACGAACGCGCGGTCGTCGAACTGGTGCAGTTCGTCCGGCCCCTGGGCCGGCCCTGGCGCGGCGCCCAGGAGCAGGCCGGCCAGAGCGACAACTCCGAATCTCCCGTACCGCAACATGTCGGCGACTAGGCTACCAGCCGCCCGTCGGTGCGCGGTTCCCTCCGCTGGGTGCGCGGGTCTTCCGCTGGGTGCGCGGGTCTTTCTGACCCGCTTGCCGGCGCAGCCGGCCAAAAGAACGCGCCGGCCGTCAGGCCGGCTCCGCTCCGCTGCCCCTACGGCGGCCCGCGTTCGATCAGCGCCGCGTACTTCCGCGCCTCCTCATGCGTCGCGTCCAGCCGCAGCGCCCTCTCCACATGGTGCTTCGCCTCGGCCATCCGTCCCGCCGCCAGATGGACCCGCGCCAGCCCGACGTGGACCTCCGGGATCTCGGAGTCCGCCCGCAGCGCCCGGCGCATGTAGTCGAGCGCCAGTTCGCCGTCCCCGGCCGCGAGCGCCGCGTCGCCCCGGTACACGTAGAAGAACGGACTGGCCTGGTTCATCTCCTCGAGCGTGTCCAGGACCCCTCCGGCCAGGTCGTCGTGGCCCTGGAGCTGGTAGGCGCGGACCAGGTTCGTCAGCAGCGGCACGCTGTCCGGGTGGAGTTCGACGCCCTCCTCGAGCCGGCGCGCGGCGTCGTCGAGGCGGCCGCGCCGGAGCAGGACGATGCCGTAGTTGTTGATCGCCTTGTCGAAGTCCGGCGTGAGCCGGACAGCGATGTCCAGCCAGCGCTCGGCCTCGTCGAGCTCGTTCGCCATCAGCGCCTCGGCGCCGAGGTTGTTGTAGTAGTGCCCGGCGGCGGCGAGGTCGGTGATCGGCCGGAAGTCGCGGTACGACTTGGGCCGGTAGGGGAGGAAGTCGTACGTCGCCATCTCGCCGTCGACGTACATGCCGGCGACGATGTGGCCGCGGCTGACCACGACGCCGTCCTGGTAGTTCCAGCGCTGGTAGTCCTCCACCTCGACGAAGAAGGGGTTCAGCCGCCGCTCCCGCCCGACCGCCACGAACAGGTTGACGAACGACAGGCAGTTGCCGCGGGAATCGGCGAAGGTCTCGGCCGCCGTCCGGGTCGGCGTCAGTTCGTACTCCAGCCCGACCCGGCCGAAGATGAAGTCGAGCACCGCGTCGCGTCGCCGGGTCTCGCTGCCGGCGGGGCTGACGCGCTCGTCCACGGCCTCGCGCAGCTCTTCGTCCATCGCGAAGGGAACGACGACTCCTTCTTCCCAGCCGATTCCCAGGCGGCGCTCGAACTCGGGCGCCAGGGCCTGCTCGCCGTCGAACGGAACGTAGCCGGCGCAGCCGGCGGCGAGGGCCAGGAGGGGCGCCAGCGCGACGCGGGCCTTGCTGCGGGTGGACAACATGGTGCAACTACTGTACGATGCGCGCACTCGACAGGTTCGATCCGCTGGCCGCGTCGGTCGCGGCGGAGCAGGGCTGACGGTCTTTGTCCGTCCTGTTGCCGTTGTTGGCTCGGGGTCGCGGCTTCGTGGCGGAACGATACCGGCCGATCGCCCTCGCGTGGCGGCCCGGATTCGCGCCGCCGAGGCCCGGCGAGCCGGTCAGGATGGTCGAGTCGGTTCAAGATAATGAACATGGAGCAGCTTCTTGGATTGCCCGCAGTCCCGGTGCGCGCCAATTTGGCGTCGCGCCGAGTCGGTCCTGCCGGAGAATCCCGCCGTGGCGCGGATTTTCGCGCGGCGCGTCAGGCGCCCGCACTCCGGCCGATCTGGCACACGCCTTGCGGGTACGTCCACACAGTCGGTGAGCCTTCGCGGCTCTTCCCAAACGGCGGGGGGTTCCCTCGCGTCGCGTGAGCGGCGCCGACCCACCCGTGAAACACACATCGGAGGGAGAATCGATCGTATGAACAGACGCCTCGTTTCGACGTTCAGCGTCATCCTTTGTCTGCTCGTCGCCGGCGTGGCCTTTGGCCAGACGCCGACGGGCAATCTCTACGGCACGGTGACGGACGAGTCCGGCGCCGCGCTGCCGGGCGTCATGGTGACGGTCAGCGGCATCGGCGCGCCCCGGACGCAGTTCACCGATGGCCAGGGCCAGTGGCGCTTTCTGGCGCTCGACCCGGGCGCCTATACCGTCGCCGCCGAGCTCGATGGCTTCGGCGGCATCGAGTTCCCCGACGTCATCGTCGCTCTGGGCCGCAACACGAACGTGCCCCTGGTGCTGACCGCGGCGCTCGAGGAGACGATCACCGTCACTTCGGAGAGTCCCCTGCTCGACGAGCGGAAGCTCTCCACGGGCACCAACGTCAGCCAGGTCGAACTGGAGAAGATCCCGACCGCCCGCGACCCGTGGGCCCTGCTCTCGCAGACCCCGGGCGTTCTGGTCGACCGGGTGAACGTAGGCGGTTCGGAGTCGGGCCAGCAGGCCACGTTCCGCGCCCCGGGCGTGAGCGGCAACCAGAACGACTTCCAGATGGACGGCACGTCGATCACCGACATGGCGGCCACCGGCGCCTCGCCGACGTACTACGACTTCGACCAGTTCGCCGAGATGTCGTTCACGACCGGCGGCACGGACGTGACGAAGAACAGCGCCGGCGTCCAGGTCAACCTGGTGACGAAGCGCGGCAGCAACGAGTTCCGCGGTTCGGCCCGCTTCTACAACACGCAGCGGAACGGCTACTTCGGCGGTTCGCTCCCGCAGGCGCAGCCGGACATCGAGGGCGAGCTGTACAAGGACAACTACCAGACCGACCTCGCCGGCGCGCAGGTCAGGAAGATCGAGGACATCGGCTTCGAGGCCGGCGGCGCCGCGATCCAGGACCGCCTCTTCTTCTGGGGTAGCTGGGGTCAGAACGACATTCAGCAGAACGCGGCGACCGGTCTGGCCGACGACACGATCCTGGAGAACACGGCGCTCAAGGCCAACGGCCAGATCAACGCCTCGAACTCCATCGTCGGCTCGTTCAACAACGGCGACAAGCTGAAGTTCGGGCGCGGCGCGGGCACGATCCGCCCGGCGGCGACGACCTGGAACCAGCGCGGTCCCTCGGCCCAGTACCGGCTGGAGGACACGCACGTGTTCTCGTCGAACTTCTTCCTCACCGGCACCTACTCGCACGGCGATTTCGGTTTCGCCCTGCGTGCCAGGGGAACCCGCTCGGACGAGAACGGAGTCCATCCGGACGCGCTCGACCCGCGCCGGGAGGCTGGCGTCTGGCAGGACAACTACCTGTCGGGCAGTAGCTCCCGTCCGTTCGACTCGTACCAGGTCGACACGTCCTACTTCTTCACCACGGGCGCGTCCGTCAACCACGAGTTGAAGATCGGCGGGCGGTTCCGCGAGTTCACCCAGAACTCCGTGTTCCAGTGGGGGCCGCGGGACGTGTTCCACGGCGACTGGGGCGCCACGGTCGCGGTCCGCGATCACACGGGCGTCGCCGTTTCCGAGTACACGGCCCTCTGGGCCCAGGACACGATGACCTTCGGCCGGGCGACGATCAACTTCGGTCTCCGGTACGACGACCAGACCGGAGGGAACGAGCCGTACAGTCGGCCCGCCCATCCGGTGGCCGCCTACCGCGAGATCTTCCCGGAGACGAACTTCCGGGGCTCCGACGCCGGCTTCAGTTGGGGAACGATCGCACCGCGTCTGGGCGCCACCTACGCCATTGGCGAGCAGCGCAAGACGCTGATCCGGGCCAGCATCTCCCAGTTCTACGATCAGATGGGTTCGGGCTGGGTGACCAGGAACTCGCCGTTCGGCGCTTCCTACGCCTACTTCGACTCGGTCACCGGGGAGATGTACTACACGAGAGGATTCGATCCCGACAATCCGGTGAACGTGGTCGACGAGACGGATCCGGGCCTGGACGCTCCGCTCACCCGGGAGATCCTGGCTGCCGTGGAGCACGCCTTCCTGCCCGAGTTCGTCGTCGCCTTCACGGTGACGTCGCGGGAGGTCAGCGATCTGCTCGACACCTTCACGATCTTCCGGCAGCCGGACGGCAGCACGCGGATCCCGAACCGTAGCGACTACGAGCACGTCGGGACCCTGGAGACCGAGTTGCCTCGGATCGGCCGCAGCGTCAGCATCCCGTACTACGGCATCCCGAACAGGGACCTCGTGGAGACGGGCGGCAGCTACGCGACGAACGGCGACCGCGGGCGCGACTATCTCGGCTACTCGATCAGCTTCACCAAGAGGCTGGCGAACCGCTGGATGGCCCGCGGCTTCTACCAGTACGGCAAGGGCGAGTGCAGCATTCCGCGCTCCTACTACGACCACGCGAGCCCGAACGTCGGGCGGGCCGGTTGCCAGGACGGCGACCTCTTCCTGACCCGTTCTTCCGGCTCCGGCAAGGGCGAGCGGTTCCTGCAGGCCACCTGGAGCTACAGCCTGAACGGCATGTACCAGGTGGCGCCGGACCGGCCGTGGGGCTTCAACGTCTCCGCGAACCTGACCGGACGCGAGGGCTATCCTCTCGCCTACTGGGACAACTCGGTGACGGCGCCCTGGGGATCGCGGAATCCGCGCTTCTCGTTCAACGTCGTACCGGGTCAGGACTACGACCAGTACCGCCTGGACGACATCGAGACGATCGACTTCCGGGTCGAGAAGGAGATCGCCCTTCAGGGTCCGGTCAACATGACCTTCGGCATCGACGTGTTCAACGTGACGAACGAAGGCACCGGCCTCGCGTACCTGCTGAACACGCGGTACACGAACGCCGGAAACCTGGACGACAACATCTCGCCGCGCATCTACCGCCTTGGCGTGCGGCTGGCCTGGAAGTAGTCCAGAACCGGAGGAACATGGCCTGACGTTCTGAACGAAGGGTCATGAACCGAAGCAAGCCGAGAGGGCCGGGGTTCATCCCCCGGCCCTCTTTTCTTATGCGGCCGGCTGGACGAAACCGGCGCTGGGTGCGCGGGTCTTCCGACCCGCCGCCGCCGGAGGCGGCCGGAGAGCAGCGCCGGCCTTTGGCCGGCGGCCCTCTCATTCGGACCGCGCCGCTCCGCGGCTCTGCTCGTGGGCGGGCAGAGACCCGCCCACCCAGCGGACGGCGCCGTTGCCTTGGGCGACAGCGCAGCGGGAGCCGCTGTCCTTGCCAACATCGGGCAGAACCTGACACCATCGGTGTTTGCTTGGCGGCAATAGGGCGTAACAGAGCAGGGAGAGATGCCCATGTCCCGGTTCCAGCGGAATCCCAAGGCCGAGGCCGTGCTCGCGGCCCTCTGCGACCATCTGGGCGCAATGATGAAGACCCAGGCGGTCAAGTTCCCGTACCTCGTGGACGTCGTCGCGACGCGCGTATTGGGGGCGCCCATCACCGATGCTCGCTACGGAACGTGGAAGCATGGCGTCGTGTGCGAGCCGCTGTTCGCGATGCTGGAGCACAATCCGAAGGACGGTGGGTTCCACGTCGAACGTCCGCAGTACACCGAAACCCAGTCGGTTCGGCGCGACGCCGGATTGCCGCCGGAAGGGAGTCTGGGAGAGGCCGAACGCGCGATCGTCCAGTACGTCGCCGACGAGTACGGCGGGCTGGCCGCGGATGAACTTGGCCTCCTGACGAAGCGGATGAATCCGGATGTGCCCGCGACAGCATGGGGAAACAACCGTGCCGCCAACGTCAACGAAGACGCCTACGACCGTTTGACGGATGCGTACCAGGAGATGGCCTCGATGCTCGATGGCCTCAACTCGCGGACTCTCTGGGCGAACGTGCAGCCGCTCCCGAACGATCCCGCGGACTGGGTCTGATTGACCGTTGATCGTCTGGGTTCACGACGACACTCATCGACCGCCTGCTGCACCACTCCTCACGCTCCGCCGTCGTCGTGCCGTCGCTCCGGCGTCCTTGGGGTCAAGAGGATCGGAGGCCGATTCTCCCTTTCCGGGCGGCAGTCCGATGGGCCGTCTTGTCCAGAGAGAGTAGCACTACAGCAGCGGACAGGCGACCGAGGAAGCAGTCGAAGGCGGTTTCAGGACTGCGACGTACTCCGCTGGAAGTAGAAGGTCAAGATGAGGACCGCGAGAGGGAGGAGGCCAATCTTGATGAACTCGAAGATCTCCGGGAGTGCGTTGAAGCTGTCACTCTTGCCCGTCAGACTCGCCCACACGTAGAGACCGGAGAAGGTGAAGGCGAAGAGGCCGACGATGGCCAAGGTCCAGCCGGCGAGCCGGAGGACCTTGGCGGGGTCAGGACTACGGAGTGGGTAGTCGCGGGAGAGCTTGACCGGCTCATCCTCGACTCGGAGATCGGGAAGGTGGTCCGACACGGCACTACATCAGCCCGGAGATCCGCTTGACGGCTTGCACTTTGCCGTCGCTCGTGATCTCGGCGAACGCCAGCGAGCGCCCCTGTTCCTCCTGCTCCTGGATGGCCTCCAGAAGGGCCACCATTCGGCCCAGGGTCTGGTGCTTGGTGAGGTGGTGCTTGCGGGCGAACCTGTCCAAGACCTGGTGAGCATCAGGCGGTAGAATGATGGGCAGTTCCTGGGTTGGCATGACGGTTCTCCGTGAAGGTTCGCTCTGCTGTTCCGCAGGCTAGCAGAGTCGGAGGGGCCGGGCAGGGAAGGTAGGATGTTGAGCAGACGTCGACTGCGAGCGAGGGGAGGACTCATGGGCTACAGAACGCGAATCGCCGCCTCGATGCTGGCCGGCGCCCTTCTGGCCGCGGCTGTTTCGGCGCAGGCCTGGGCCGGGCGCGGGCGCCTGAGCGGCACGGTTCAGGATGCGGACGGCAATCCGGTGGAGGGGGCGAGCGTCCAGCTCACCCTCAACGGGGCGGGGCCGGAGGCGGTCTCGACGAACGCGAAGGGGCGCTGGGCGCGCGCCGGATTGGGCGGCGGAACCTGGGACGTGCTCGTGTCCAAGGCGGGCTACGTGTCGACGACGCACACGGCGCCGGTGCAGGAGTACGCGGCGCCCGCGGATCGGGTCTTTCTGAGGACGACCCTGGAGGCGGGGACCGCGGCGGCGACCGACGGGTCGGCGGCGGCGCTGGAGGACAACGAGGCGGCCCAGGCGGCGCGGGGGTTGCTGGAGCAAGGCAACTCCCTGCTCCTGACGCAGGACTACCAAGGGGCGATCCAGGCGTTCCAGGAGGCGTTTCCGTCTCTGCCGGACGGCGGCAAGGCGGCGGTGCTGGTCGCCGTGGCCCAGGCGCAGGTGGCGCTGGAGCGGGACGACGAGGCGATCGCCAGCCTGGAGCAGGCGCTTGGCTTCGCGCCGTCGAACGTGGACGCCCTGCGGCTGATCAGCCGCCGGCTCACCGCGATGGGGCGGGGCGACGAGGCCCGGCAGTACCTCGAACGGATGCCGGAGGATCAGCGGGCGGACCCGGAGATTCTGGTGCGCGAGGGCGTCGCGCTTTACAACCAGAACGACTTCGAGGGGGCTCTGGCCAAGCTGAACGTGGCGGTGGAAGCGGCCCCGGACTGGGCGGACGCCTACTACTTCCGCGGCCTCTCGAACATGGCTTCCGGGAACAATGCCGAGGCCGCGGCCGACTTCCGCCGGATGCTCGAGCTTGAGCCGGAGGGCGAGAAGGCCGAGGAGGCGAAGCAGTTCGCGGAGTACCTGGAATCGCTCTGAGGAGGCGGCTCCGGCAGGGGGCGGCCGCCCTCCTGCTGGCGGTTCCGTTCCTGGCGGCCTGTCAGTCCGGCGGAGACCGCGAGGAGGAGTCGGGCGCGCGGGCCGGGCCAGCCGCGCCGTCCGCTGTATCGGCGGCGCGAGGCGCCGGGCAATCGCCGCAGCAGGCTACGGAGCGGCGGTCGGGTCCGGCTGACGCCTGGCCCGAGGCGCCGCCGCCCGGCTTCGCCCGCGACGTTGTCCTGGTGACGATCGACACGCTGCGCGCGGACGCGACCGGTTTCGCCGGCAACGCGGCGGCGGCGACCCCGCACCTGGACGAACTGGCCGCTGGCGGCTGGGTGTTCGAGCGGGCGCACGCGCACAGCGTGATGACGCTGCCGTCCCACGCCAACCTGCTGACGGGCCGGTTGCCGTACGAGCACGGCGTGCGCGACAACGCGGGCTTCGTGTTGCCGGCGTCCGTGCCGACCGCCGCGGAGGCGCTCGCGGCCGCTGGCTTTCGCACCGGCGCCTTCGTGGCGGCGTTCCCGCTCGACGCCCGCTACGGCCTGGACCGGGGCTTCGAGGTCTACGACGACTCCTATCCCGAGGGTGCGACCCGGGGCGGGGCGGTCGCGGAGCGAAGCGGCGACGAGGTGGTCGCTGGGGCGATCTCCTGGTGGCGGCGGCACGAGGGCGAACGCCGCTTCCTCTGGGTTCATCTCTACGAGCCGCATGTGCCGTACGAGCCACCGCCGCCGTTCGCCGCGCGGTTCCCCGAACGGCCCTACCTGGGCGAGGTCGCGGCGGCCGACGCCTACGTGGGGCGGCTGCACGAGGCCGCGGCGCCCGGCGAAGGCGGCCCGGACGTGCTCTTCGTCGTCACGTCGGACCACGGCGAGGGCCTGGGCGACCATGGTGAGGCGACGCACGGGCTGTTCGCCTACGAGGCGACGCTAGCGGTGCCGCTCGTGTTGTGGGCCGAGGCGCTGACCGCCGCCAGAATCGGTTCGCCGGTCGGGCACGTCGACGTCCTGCCCACGATGCTGGAGGCGGCCGGGGTCGAGGCGGCTGCGTTCGCCGGCACGGCGGGCCGCAGCCTCTGGCGGGATCCCGGCGGCGGGTCGGCCGGCGCTCACGGCGCTCGGCGCGCGACCTACTTCGAGGCGCTGCACGCGAACCTGCAGCGCGGCTGGGCGCCCCTGCGCGGCGTGGTCGGCCGGGCGGTGCCGGAGGAGGACGGCGCGGGAAGGTCCGGACGGCTTCTCAAGTACGTTTCGCTGCCGCGGCCCGAGCTCTACGATCTCGACGCGGACCCGGCGGAAGCACGGAACCTCCACGCGGCGGACCGCGACGCGGCGGCGGCACTCGCGGCGCTCCTGCCGGCCGAATCGGAGTGGCCGCCCGCGGCGGGTGCCGTCAGCGAGGAGGAACGGCGGGCTCTCCAGAGCCTCGGCTACCTGAGTTCCTCCGGCGGTGTGTCCCTGCCGCGCGCCTACGGCGAGGAGGACGACCCGAAGTCCCTCGTCGACGTCGACCGGATGATCCAGGACTACTCGGCGGCTTACCAGGCGGGCCGCCTGGAGCAGGCCGAGGCGCTGGCGCGGCGGATGATCGAACGCCGGCCCGGCATGGGTCTCGGCTACGCGAACCTGGCCCAGGTTCTGCTGGACCGGGGGCGGATCGAGGAGGCGCTTCGCCTGATGATCGATGCCGAACGGCGGGGGCTGGCGTCGCCGTACCTCGAGCGGCAGTTGGCGTTGACACTCGCCCAGGTGGGCAGGACGGAGGACGCGGTGCGTCTGATGGAGCGCCACGCGGAGTCGAGCGACCCGGACGCGCTCGACGTTCTCGGCCTAGTGCTGGCGGAGGCGGGACGGACGGCGCGGGCGCGGGAGGTTCTCCTGCGGTCCCTCGACGTCGACGAGAGGAACCCGCGGGCGCGTCAGAATCTGGCGCTGGCGGCCCTGCACGATGGCGACTGGCCGCTCTGCGAGCGGGAGGCGCGCGCCGCGCTGGCGCTCAATCCGGGGCTGTCGCTGGCGTGGAACTACCTGGGGATCGCGCTGTTCAACCAGCGCCGGGCGGACGAGGCGATCGGGGCCTGGCAGCGGTCGGTCGAGCTCGATCCGGGGGATCTCGGCGTGCTGTTCAACCTGGGGAGCGTGGCGGCGCGGACGGGGCGGCGGGAGGTGGCCCGGCCGGCGTTGGAGCGGTATGTGCGGGAAGCGGCGGCGCCGTCTCTTGGCGGCCGGTATGCGGCGGATGTGGAGGTGGCGCGGGGGTTGTTGCGGGGGTTGTAGGAGAGTGGTCGCCGCTTCGCGGCGGCGCTTTCCGGGGTGCGGGTCAGAAGACCCGCGCACCCAGCGGAAGACTGCCGCGCAGGGAACGGACCCTCTGCTGGGTGCGCGGGTCTTCTGACCCGCTGCCGCCGAAGGCGGCCAGGAACACGCGCCGGCCGTTAAGGCCGGCTCCGCTCCGGCGGTGGGAGGAGTCAGTTTCCGTCTGGAGGTGGAGTCTCCGCCGCGGCGAGACCCTGCTCTCGCGTGGCCTGCTGATCTTCGGCGTAGAGCTCCCTGTAGCGCTCCATGTGGACCGCGGCCTCGTCGTTTCGCCCGAGGCGTTGCAGCACTTGGGCGAGGCCGTAGATCGCTTCGCTGTGATCGGGCGCGGCGGCGACGGCTTGGCGGTAGGCCTCTTCGGCCTTCGCGAGGCGGGACTGCTCGTCCGCCGTTCCCGCGGCGTCGCCGGCCGCGCCGTCCCAGGCGCGGGCCAGGTCGATCAGCAGCGCGGCGTCCGGCTCGGACAGCGCCGCGTCCGGTTCGGGCGGCGACGCGTCCGGTTCAGGCGACGCGGCATCAGGCCCGGGCAGCGCCGCCGCGCGTTCCAGGGACTCCGCCGCCGCGAGGTGTTCGCCGCGCCAGAGCAGCAGGCCGCCGAGCATCCGGTGCGCCGCCGCCGAGGACGGTTCGAGCGCGACGGCCTCGCGGGCGTGCAGTTCGGCCTCCGCCGGCTTGTTGTTCTCCCACAGCGCCGAGGCCAGGTCGATGCGGAGGCTGGCGTCCTCCGGGTCGAGCAGGACCGCGCGGTCCAGGGGCGCCTCGGCGGCGCGGAAGTCCCGGTTTCGCAGGAGTTCGCGCCCCAACTCCGCCGGCGGCAGTTCATCGCTCCGGCCGCCGCCCGCCGCTCCGGCCGCGCGCAGCCGGTCGAGATGGCCCTGGGCCACCGCGTCGCCCGGCCGCAGTTCCAGCAACCGTCGCAGCAGTCCGGAGGCTTCGCCGTTCCGGCCGTCGCTCATCAGCAGGACGGCGTAGTCCTGCAGCGTTGCCGTATGGGTCGGCTGGGCCGCCAGCGCCTGGCGGAACATCTCCTCGGACTCGGACGTCCGTTCGAGCGACATGAGCACCGCGCCCCGCTGATAGAGGCCGTCGGCCCGCCCGGGCGCGGCGGCGAGCGCCCGGTCGGCGGCCGCCAGCGCCTCTTCGTTCCGGCCCGCGTCGAGCAGGATCGACGACGCGGCGTACGCGGGCCGCGGGTCGGCGGAGGCCAGCCGCGCCTCGCGGGCCAGGACGCTCAGCGCCTCCTCGATCTCGCCGCCGGCGGCGAGTTCCAGCGCGCCGCGCACCTCGCGGCCCGTCGGATCCGCGATGTCCTGCCGCCGCCGGTTGACGGACGCCACTTCGTCGGTCGCGTCGCGGGACAGTTCCTGGAATCGCTCCAGGACCTCGCGCGCCTCTTCCCGTTCGCCACTGGCGGCGAGGGCCTGCCCGAGCGCCTGGTAGGCGTCCGCCTTGCCGGCGTCGAGTTCGGTGGCCAGGCGCAGGAAGGGCACCGCGCGCGCCGCCTCGCCGGACGAATGGAGGTAGCGGCCGTACTCGAGGACGATGTCGCGCGCCACCGGCGGCGGGTTCTCCGGCGCCGGATTCTCGGGCAGCGGCTCGGCGTACGGCGCGAGGGTCGCGATCGCCTCGTCGAGCCGGCCGGCCTGGAAGTACGCGCTCGCCAGCAGCACGGCGTCCTCGGGTCCGGCGCCTTCGAGCGACTCCATCTGTTCCAGGGCGCCCTCGGCCTCGCCGACGACGAGGTAGGCGCGGGCGAGGGTGCGGCGGATGCCGCCGCCGATGTCCGGCGCCGGGTCGGCGGCGAGGTCGCGGAGCTCGCCGATCGCGCCCCAGGGGTCCGCCTGCTGGAGCAGGACCTGGGCGCGCAGCATCTTGACGCCGGGGTCGTCGGCCGGGAGCCCTTCGAGCAGGGCCTCGGCCTCGGGCGCTCGCTCCAGGGCGATGGCGCCGGCCGCGGCGGCCGCCCGGGCCTCCAGGTCGCCGGGGTTCGAGGCGGTCCAGGGTTGCAGGAAGGCGTAGGCCTCGGCGGGGTGGCCGTAGCGCCCGAGCATCATGCCGAGCGCGCGCAGGGCCGGCGAGTACGGCTGGACGCCGAGCGATCGCCGGTAGTACTCGCCCGCGTCCTGGACGCGGCCCGCCGCCTCGGCCGCGCGGCCGGCGTTGTAGAGCACGCCGGCGTCCGCCGGTTCGCGCTCGGTCAGCGGGGCGAGGATCTCCGTCGCCTGATCGAAGGCCCCCGCCTCGACGTGGAGGCTGCCGAGCAGGGCGCAGGCGGCGTCGCGGTCGCCGGCGCCGCCGCCGGCTTCGGCTTCGGAACCGGCGCAGAGCGTCTCGGCGGCGGCGATGGCGCCCTGGAGGTCGCCGGCGTTGGCCAGGGCAAGCGCCTCGGCGATGCCGGCGCCCGCGCCCGGAGCGGCGTCGCCCGGTTGCTGGGCGGGCGCCGGCGCCGCCGCCGCGTCGAGGGGCGCGGCGAGTACGGCCGCGGTCAGAATCGCGGCCCCGAGGGCCGCGGAGCGTCTGGCGGCGCCGCGGTTGCGGGTCGACGCGGCGCCGTCGCGGGCTTGAACGCGGCCTCGATCCGCTTCGTCGCGGCCGCGCCGGGGATTCCGACTCATGGCGGCGATGCTATCGCCGCAGGAGCGCCCGCCTGCCGGACGGCAGGTCCAGCAGCACGAGCGGGCGTTGGCCCGACGGCGGACGGACGACGACCCGGTCGATGCGCTCCTCTTCGCCGAGTCCGAAGAAGGCCGCGAGCGCGCTCTGCGAGAGGTAGGACGAACCGGCTCGCGTTTCGCGCACCTGCGTCGTCTCCCCGGCGGCGAGCTCGAGGCGGACGCCCGGAGTCGCGGCGCCGCCCGTACCGTCGCCGGCGTTCGCGCTGCCGCCGGAGGGGCTCGCGGCTTCTGTGGCGCTTGAACTGCCGGCGACGAACGTCAGGGCGAACCAGGCGCCGGAAGCGCGGTTCTCGTACGCCTCGGCGACCTGGTTCGAGTTGACCGCGATCAGGTCCAGGTCGCCGTCCAGGTCGAAGTCGGCGACCGCCGAGCCGCGGCTCGTGCGCACCTCGTCGAGGCCCGCGTCGGTCCGTTCCCGGAATCGTCCGCCGCCCAGGTTCTCGAACAACTGGTTCGGCTGCTCGTAGGCGCCGACCTCGCCGATGCTGGCCGCCCGCGGCTGGATGTGGCCGTTGGCGACGAAGATGTCGAGGTCGCCGTCGAGGTCGGCGTCGAACGCGTTCACGCCGAAGGCGAGTCGCTGGAGGGACGGCTGGGCGAGGCCGGCGGGGAAGCGCCGGTCGAGGAACACGCCGCCGCCGGCGTTGCGGTAGAAGGCGTTCGTCTCGAGCGCGAAGTTCGTGACGACGAGGTCCTGGCGGCCGTCGCCATCGAGGTCGGCCAGCTCGACGCCCATGCCGGCCTCGGCGGCGCCGCTCCGGTCGAAGGCCGCGCCGGAGAGCAGGGACTCGTCCTCGAACCGGCCGCCGCCGAGGCTGCGGAAAAGCAGGTTCGGGTCCTTGTCGTTGGCCACGTAGATGTCGGGCCAGCGGTCGCCGTCGAGGTCGCCGACGACGACGCCGAGGCCGGCTTCGGCCGGGCCGTCCAGGCCGCTGGCGGCGGTGGCGTCGGTGAAGAAACCGCTGCCGTCGTTGAGGTACAGCCGGTCCGTGACGCCGTTGTACATGTCCGGGTGGCAGTAGCCGCGTTCGCTGGAGTCGCCGGAGTCGCCGGAGTCGCCGGAGTCGCCGGAGTCGCGGGTGCCGCCGTCGCTGCTTCCGCTCAGGCCGCAGGGCTTGTGGTTCGCGATCGAGAAGTCCGTGTAGTTGGTCACGTACAGGTCGAGGTCGCCGTCGAGGTCGAGATCGGCGAAGGCGGCCGAGGCGCTCCAGCGCGGGTCGGCGACGCCGCGCTCGGCGCCGGCGGAGCGGAAGCTGCCGTCGCCGAGGTTCAGGAAGAGCTCGTTGCGCCCGAACGCGGTGACGTAGAGGTCCAGGTCGCCGTCGTTGTCGACATCGCCCGCCGCGCCGCCGATGCCGTAGCCGTGGAAATCCATGCCGGCCGCGTCCGTCACGTCGACGAAGCGCGCGGGGCTGTCGCCGGCGCCGATGCCGTCGCTGTCGCTGTTGCCGCCGCTGTGGCCGGCGTCGTTGCGCAGCAGTCGGGAGCGGGGAACTGGCCCTTCATAGCCCGGCAGGGCGCCGCCGTCGATGAAGAAGGCATCCTCGTCGCCGTCGCGGTCGTAGTCGAAGAGGACGACGCCGCCGCCCATCGTCTCGACCATGTAGTGCCGGCCCGTGAAGCCGGCGTTGTGGCGGAAGTCGAGGCCCCAGTCGGCGGCCACTTCCCGGAAGGCGATCTCGCCGGCGGCGGCGCCGAGCGGCAGCGGCGAGCCGAGCAACGCCAGGCACGCCACGGCGGCAAGCGCGGCATGCCGGTCAGCGTGGACGAGGCGCTGGCGGCGCCTACGCGAACGCGCCGCCTCCCCGCTCGGCCTGGGACGCTGTCCGCGCGTGGGCAGCGCGGACTCCGGGCATGGCCCGATCACCTCGATCGACCTGAGGTGCCGCCCGCTCACGGCACGCGCGGTCAACGGACCACCCGCAGGCGGTGGCCCGGCGGCAGTTCCGGAAGCCGCAGTCGTCCCTCTCGCGGCCAAGCGATCCGGATCTCCACCGCGCGCGTGGTCTCGGCACCGCCGGCTTCGCTCGCGGCAGTGGCTTCGGCCGCCGCGCCGGGATCCGCCGGCGCGCCGAAGGTCTGCGTCAGCGAGTTCTGGGACAGGTAGGACGATCCCGCCCGCACCTCCCGACGCTGGACTCCGGCGCCCGCGCGAAGCTCGATCACCGCGCCGATCGCTCGCGCGTTCGCCGCGCCTCGGTCGACGAGGTCGACCTGGACCGCGTGGCCTTTCCGCGCGCTCTCGTTCCGGTAGACCTCGGCCCGGTCGTTGCAGTTCGAGATGACCAGGTCCAGGTCGCCATCGAGGTCGAAGTCGGCCGTGGCCAGCCCGCGGCTCACGCGGACGGCGCCGATGCCGCTGTCCTCCACTTCGGCGAACCGGCCGCCCACGTTCTCCAGGAGCTGGTTCGGTTGCGCGTAGGCGGCGCCGGCGAAGCCCGCGTGTTCCGAGATGTTGTGGATCACGTGGCCGTTGGCGACGGCGAGGTCGAGGTCGCCGTCGAGGTCGAAGTCGGCCAGGTCGGCGCCGAAGCCGACCCACGGCATGGAGGGCTCGGCAATGCCGGCGACGAAGCGGCGTTCCAGGAAGAGGCCGTCGCCGCGGTTCGAGTACAGGGCGTTCGTCTGCCGGTCGAGGTGGGTGACGATCAGGTCCTCCAGGCCGTTGCCGTCCACGTCGCCGACCGCGATGCCCATGCCCGCCTCCGCTTCGCCGCGGTCCGAGAGGGCGGTGCCGGCGAGCAGGGCGTCGTCCTCGAAGCGCGGACCGCCATCGGCGCCCCGGTTGAGGAAGTGGAGGTTCGGATCCATGTCGTTCGCGACGTAGATGTCCGGCCGGCGGTCGCCGTCGAAGTCCGTGATGACGACGCCGAGGCCGGCGTGGCGCGGACCGGCGAGACCCGTCTCGGCGGCGGCCTCGACGAAGACGGGGGTTCCCTCGGGGCCGAGGTCGTTGCGATGGAAGCGGTCCGGAAGGCCGTCGTAGGCGTCCGGGTGGCAGTAGGAGCGCGGACCCGGCGGCGGGTCGCCGCAGCGCACGTTGTTGTCGTAGCCGAAGTCGACGTAGTTCGCCACGTACAAGTCGAGGTCGCCGTCCAGGTCGACGTCGCCGAAGGCCGCGGAGGCGCTCCAGGAGGGGTCGGCGGCGCCGGCGGCGGCCGGCGCGGGGACGAAGGCGCCGTCGCCGCGGTTGAGCCACAGGCGGTTCGGGCCGAAGGCGGTCAGGTAGAGGTCCGGGTCGCCGTCGCCGTCCACGTCGCCGGTGACGGCGCCCATGCCGTAGCTGTCGAGCCGGATGCCGGAGGCCCCGGTGACGTCGACGAACCGGCCGCCGTCGTTCCGCAGCAGGGTCGTGCGGCCGGGCGCGCCGCCGTGGGGCGCGGGCTCGCCGCTGTCGACGAACAGCAGGTCGTCGTCGCCGTCGCCGTCGTAGTCGAACGCGACGACGCCGCTGCCGACGGTCTCGATCATGTAGTACTCGCCGCGGCCGCCATGGCGGTGCCGGAAATCGACGCCCCAGTCTTCTGCCGCGTCGACGAACCGGAGTCCGCCCGCCGCCTGGGCGGGGGCGGCGAGCGCCAGCGCGGCGGCGAGCGCCGGGATCAGGGCGAGAACCACGGCTCGCGGGCGGGTTCGCCGTTCAGGTAGGCGGCGAGGCGCCGGGACTGGCCCGCGGTCGGCGTGCCGCCGCGCCGCCCGACCTCGTCCAGCACCTGCCTCTGCATGGCCGCCGCGCCCTCGAAGTCGCCGGTCTCGGCCAGCGCCATGGCGACGGTTTCCGCGTGCTCCAGCGTTGGCCGTTCCGACATCAGGCGTTCGGCGATGGCGAGCGCTTCGGGGCCGTTGCGCACGCTCGGATCGGGGCTCGCGGCCAGCAGGCGCGCCAGCAGGGTGTCCAGGTGGTCGGCGGCCGCGCCTGGAGGACCGCCCGCGCCGGCCAGCGAGCGGCGGGCGCTGGCCAGTCCGCCGCGGGCCGCGGCGTAGCGCTTGCCGAGGATGAGAGCCATCGCCCGGTCCCGGTGCCAGCCGGCGTTGGCCGGGTCGCGGGCGAGGGCGCGGCCGAAGCGGCTGGCGGCCTCCGCGTACCGTTCGTCCCGCGCCAGCAGCCGGCCCAGGAAGGCGTGGGCCTCGGCCAGGTCGGGGTCGAGTTCGATCGCGCGCCGGAGATGCTCGACGGCCTCGCCGCCAGGAGCGCCGCCGCCGGGAGGGCCGTCGCCGCTCGCCCCGCCGCCGGGGGAGGCGTCACTGGTCGGGAAACCTGCGCCGCTCGCCGCGCCGTCGGTCGGGGATCCTGGCGTCAGGTTCGTCTGGGCGAGCACCGCCAGCCGGTAGTGCGCCTCGGCGCGTTCGCCGGGCGCGCCGGGCGCGGCCTCGAGGACCTTGCCGAGGGCGGCGCGGGCCGGCCCGACGGCGCCGGCGGCCTGATGGGCGGCGCCGAGGGCGAGCTGGGCCAGGGGCAGCGCCGCGTCGCTTGCCACGACGTCGCCGAGGAGCGCGACCGCCTCCTCCGGCCGCTCGATCCGCGTGAGGATGTCGGCGTGCCGCACTCTCGCCTCGATGTCCTCGGGGTCGATCTCGGCCGCCCGGCGGAAGTGCCGTTCCGCTCCTTCCAGATCGCCGCGTTCCGCCAGGATGAGCGCGAGGTTGTACTGGGGGTCGCGGTAGTTGTCGTTGATCGCGATGGACTCCCGCAGCCGGGCCTCCGCCTGTTCCTTCTCGTCGAGCTCGATCAGGGCCATCGCGACGTTGAAGATGGTCAGCGGGTCGTCCGGGAGGGCCGCCAGGGCTTCGAGGAACGCCGCCAGCGCGGCCCGCGGATGGCCCTGCCGCATCGCCGCCGTGCCGCGCTTGATGTGGGCCTCGCGGCTCACGTTCAGTCGCTGCAGGTCGGTGAAGAGCGGGTCGGGAAAGGTCACGGTGAGCTGTTCGTTCAGCGCGAGTTGGGCGGCGGCGTCCTCGCGGCGGTCCAGGCGGCGAAGCGCTAGGCCGAGGTGGTGGTGCACCACGGATCCCTTCGGCTGGCCGGCCAGGGCGGCCTGGAAGAGACCCGCCGCCGACTCGTAGTCGCGCCGCTCGAAGGCGACGCGTCCCAGCCCGAGCCGGGCGGCCGACGAGTAGGCCGGGTCGCTTCCCAGCAGCCGGCGGTAGTCGGCGGCCGCTTCGTCGAGCAGCCCGAGCTCGAGGCGGATGTCGGCCCGGTGGGTCAGGGCGGCGAGGTCGGCCGGCCTGAGCGCCACGACCCGGTCGAGCGCCGAGACGGCCTCTTCGAGCGCGCCTTCGTACCGGTGGTGGATCGCCAGGTAGTAGGCCCAGCGCGGGTCGTCCGGCGCGAGCGCCTGGGCGTTGCGGAGCGCGGCCGCCGCGGGGGCCATGAAGTCGTAGAGCAGGTAGAGCTGGCCGAGCTGGCCGAACAGCGCGGCGAGGCGGGCCGGGTCCGTCCCGGGTTCGGCCAGGGCGCGGTCGAGCGCGCCCTGCGCGGCGGCCATCTGCGTCTGGGCGGCCGTCTCGTAGTGGTCCATCCGGGGCGGTTCGACCGGTTCCAGGGCGACCTGCGCCTGCGCCGTGACGACCGCCAAAAGAAGCAGCAGGGTTGCAACCGGAGCTGATCGCCTGCCTGCCTGGAGCCAGCCTGACGGCCGGCGCGCCTTTCTGGCCGCCTTCGGCGGCAGCGGGTCAGAAGACCCGCGCACCGACAGGCGGACAGTTCCTGGCGTCTCGCAGGTCATGGCGCCGGGGGCCGTGCCGGCGCGGGCTGGCCGCTGCCGCGCAGGAGCGTGAAGTAGCGGCCGCGGCCCGGCAGCCGGAACGTCTCCCGCTCGCCGTCGGGCCAGGCGACGACGACGGCGGGCGGCCCGTCTTCGGCCGGGAACGCGATCCGCGGGTCGTTCGCGGCGGCGTAGGAACCGTCCGTGTGGAAGCGGCGCCAGCCGCGGACGGCCCCGTCGCCGCTCTTCGCGCCGACCCAGGCGCCGAGGGCGCGCCGCCCGGGCGCCGCCGCGTCTTCGCCGGGCAGCCGCAGGTCGACGCCGGCCCACTCCTCCGGCGCCGGCTCGCCCTCGTTCAGCAGGATGCGGACCGGCCCGTTGTTGTTCGCGATGACCAGGTCCCGGTCGCCGTCGTTGTCGAGATCGCCCGCCGCGAGCGCCCGGCTGACCTCGGCGACCGCGGGACTCCCGAACTCGGGAACCTCGGCGAAGCGGCCCTCGCCAAGGCCCCGGAACAACTGGTTCTTCTGGCGCAGGGGCAGCGGTTCGCCCGCCCGGAACTGCTCGTCGATTCGCTTGACCGCGCCGTTCGCCACCGCGATGTCGAGTTCGCCGTCCCGGTCGTAGTCGAGTACCGCCGTGCCGAAGCCCGTGTAGAGGAAGCTCGGTCGCCCCAGGCCGCTGGAGCGCGTGGCGTCGTCCCAGAGACCGTCGCCGAGGTTCACGTAGAGCGTGTTCGTCTCGCGGTGGAGATGGGTCATGAACAGGTCGACCAGTCCGTCGCCGTTCAGGTCCTCCGCCAGCACGCCCATGCTCGCCTGGGGCTGGCCCGCGGCATCGACCGCGGCGCCGGCGAGCGCGGCGTCGTCGATGAAGCCGGTGCCGGCCCGGTTCAGCAGCAGCGCGTTGGCGTGCTGGTCGTTCGCGACGTAGATGTCGAGCAGGCCGTCGCCGTCGAAGTCGGCGGCGACGGTTCCCAGCGTCGGCCGCTTCAGGTCCGCGAGGCCGAGCCGGGCCGTCCAGTCCTCGAAGACGCCGCCGCCCAGGTTCCTGAGCATCCGGTTCGCCTCCGCCTGGTAGGCCTTCGGGCCGCAGTAGTCGAGCACGCCCTCCGCCGAGGCGCACTGCTTGTGGATGGCCACGCGAAACTCGACGTAGTTGCCGACGAACAGGTCGAGCAGTCCGTCGCCGTCGAAGTCGAGGAAGCTCGCGGCGGCGCTCCAGCGGGGATCGGCCGCGTTGCTGCCGGCGCCGATGTCGGTGAAGCGGATGGCGCCGGGTTTCGAGTCGTTGCGCCAGAGCTGGTTCGCGCCCAGGTTCAGGATGTAGAGGTCCGGGTCGCCGTCGTTGTCGATGTCGCCGGCGGCCGCGCCCATCGCGTAGCCGCGCGCGTCCAGGCCGCTCTCCCCGGTGACGTCGGTGAAGCGGAACTCGCCGGCATCGAGGTCGTTGCGGAAGAGGCGGTCCCGTACGACCGGCCCCGCGCCGCTCGCGGCGCCCTCGCCAGGCGGTGCCAGGAGATGTCCCTGCCCGAGATACAGGTCGAGGTCGCCGTCGCCGTCGAAGTCCGCCAGGGCGACGCCGCTGCCCATGTGCTCCGCGAAGTACAGCGCGCCGGTCATGCCGTTGAAGTGGGTGAAGTCGACGCCGAGTTCCGCCGCGCGGTCGACGAAGACGGGCTGGGAGTCGTCGGCCCGGGCGAGGCCGGCGGCCCCCGCAAGCGCCGCAGTCGCCGCGGCGGTCGCGAGCGCCAGGGAGCGGGAGATGGCGCCGCTTCCCGCGAGGCGAACCCGGCCGGCCTCGATCCGGTGCGAACGCGGGTGGGTCGCGGTCCGCAGAGGCTCGGCCACGGAACTCCCCGGCGGGCCGTCTTCGTCGCGCGAAAGCCTGTCGACGAGCGCCATGCCGCTAGCCGGTCGAGATCGCGGCGGCGGTCCGCGGCGCCCGATCCGCCGGTCTTCTCCCGTAGCCCAGGTTCCGCAGCACGTCCTCCGTCGAGTGCGCCGGCAGGACCTCGCACGAGAGGGTGCCGTCGTCGTCGCGGTCGATCAGGACCTCCGTCGCCTCGGGGAGGACGCAGTGCTTGCTGCCACGCACGCCGCCGAGCATCTCCTGGTAGGCGCCGACGGAGAAGAACCCGACGTGAAGCGGCTTCTCGGCCAGGTCGGCGGTAGTCGTGTGCGGGAGGAAGAGGGGCACGGCGCTGGCGCGGGGAGGGTACACGTCGTCCCGGTCGCAGGTGATCCCGCCCAGTCGAACCCGCCGGAAGGGCCGGTCGAGGTGGTTGAGCGGCAGGCAGATGAAGTGCTCGCCGAGGGCCCATGTGTCCGGGAAGGAGGTCATGATCGAGCCGTTGACGAGATGCCAGGGCAGCCGCGAGCCGTTCTCCTTGACGGCGATGACCCGGAACATGTGTGCAGCGTGCTCGGACACGGTGTAGCGCCCGAACTCGCCGATCAGCGCCGGCGGTCGCGTACCGTGGCGGGCGCAGACGGCCAGCGCCTTCCTCAGCAGGAGGCGGGCGAATCGGTCGTGGTCGAACCCGTCGTCCAGCGTGGTTCGGCCGGGGACTCCGCCGCCGAAGTCGAAGTAGCGGAGGTGGGGATGCCGCCGGCCGAGCCGGGCGTAGAGGTCGAGTCCGGGTTCGAGAGCCTCGACGAACTCCTCTTCGTCGCAACTCGCGGATCCGAACATCGCGTGCAGGAGGACGAAGCGCGTGCCGGGCGCCCCGTCGACCTCGGCCGCCAGCCGCTCGACTTCGTCCGCCTCCAGTCCGAAGCGCGAGTCGTCCTCGGCGTCGGCCGCGCGAGCCGCCACTCCGTCGGGCCGCAACGCCGCGCCGGCCGGCGGACGGCGTTCCGCTGCGCCGGGTCGGGAGGCTGCGCCGGGTCGGGGGGCTGTGCCGGGCGCGGCGATCTGCCGCGGTCGTCGGAGACGAATGCCGAGTTCGAACTCCCGGCCGCCGCCCGCGAACCCGCTCAGTTCGGCCGCGTCCTCCAGGATCGGGATCGTCCGCCGGTGCTCGCGCCGCAGCGCCGCCAGGTTCCTCGCGTAGTCGCTGCCCGGCGCCTTGAACCCGTTCGCAAGCACCAGCCGGTCCTCCGGCAACAGGCCGCGGCGGATCATCCGCCGCGCGATCTCGACGTCGACGTTCGACGACATCTCGTGGTGCGCCCCGGCGGCAAGCGTCGAGCGGACGATCTCCTCGGCCGTGTTCGCTTTCGAGGCGTAGGCGAAGAGGAACGGAGCGGGGTAGCCGAGAGCGTCCGCCGCGCGGGCGAAACACGCCTCCATCGCCGCCACCTGCTCGCGGATGTTCGGCAGGAAGGCGACCTCCAGCGGGCTGGGCATCGCCTCCGCCGGCAGGCCGGCGGCGAGAGATCGCCCGGCCTCGAAGAACGCCGCGAGGTCCAGTCCGTGGGCCCGCAGCCTGCCTCCGGTCGCTTCGAGAAAGTCGTTGAACCGGTAGCTCTTGGGGACCGGTTTCGAGGACTGCCAGCCGATCCTGCATGCTACGGAGGGCGGCGCGTGAGTGAAGTCCATGAGTCCCTCGGGGCGGGCTGTTCCCGCCCGCTACGGATTGTACCGACAGCCCTGGCCGTCAGGAGGCCGTCAGTGCCGGAGTGTCGACGAGGTCGGGGAGGAAGGGCTCTCGCACGAGGGACTTCCAGAACGCGGGTTCCTCGTCGCAGGCGACGCGAAGCCAACTCTCGTCGGCCAACGCTTCCGCGAGATCGGACCAGTGGTCGGCCAGGAAGGTAAACGCGTTGGCTCGGGGATGCGACTTGCTGCCCGGCGACGAGACGCCGAAGTACGGCCCCATGGGCGCGACGCCGAAGGATGACGGCACTGTTTCGGGCCCAACCTCCAGTCGGCTTGCGATCCGCTCTGCTTCCGCCTCATCCGAATCCTCAAGCGCGGCAAGCAGATCGGCGTAGATGCCATCGGGCTGGTCTTCCGGCTGGGTGGGCGGGAAGCCCAGGAGATTCCGAGGCCGAGCGTAGTGCCGAGCGAGTGCCGCCCTGTCGGCCCAGCGTTGCCGGCAGGCAACGAAGTCCAGGCTCACGAAGCGGTTGCTTGCGCCGACATCGACGGTCACGAGGCCCCGGTCACGGACGAATTTCAGCAGGATTCCCTCCGCCTCGAACACGACGAAGGCGTTGCCGAAGTTCGCTTCGTCGTAGTCGTCTCGGACGATCGTGAGATGCCCCAACTCAAGGTGGGAGAGCTGCTCGTAGAGCTCTGCCGCGAAGGGGCTCTTGGCCGTCATGGCTTGGTGGGCCATCGGTTTGCCTCGGTTGTCAGGGGAGGAAAGCCGTCAGATCGGGAGCAACCCGTACTCCCCGGCTGAGGAGATACTCTAACTCCCCTTCGAAGAAGCTGTTGCGCCGAGCGTCTTGAGGCCGGTTCGAGAAGACGATCTGCGACCCGGCCTGGATCACTTGGGTCTCGAGAAACCTCCTGTTCAGCTCCCACCGCTGAACTGCCGAGAGGCGGTTCCAGATGCGCTCGGGCACGGAGAAGCAGGTGGCGTCCAGTCTTCCGGCCAGGTCGACGTACTCGGGGTGGTGTCCGAGAGCCACGTTCATGAAGCGGGCCTCATGAGCCCTTTTGGATTCGCGCCGGAGGTGCTCACCGCAGCCCCTCGTCCAGCCGGAAAGTGCGAATCGTGCCGGCTTCCACTTCGCGGAAGTGCGGGTGCCGGGGGTTGATGACGATGTTCCTGTCGAGCGGATTGACCGCGCTGGGCACGGTGATTGCCAAGCCGCGCTCGAGCGCCTCGCCGCCAAGCCGCGAACAGTCCGTCTCGTCCGGCGCGACGTCGAGATACTCGATGCGTTCGTCCGGGACGACGAGGTCGACGATCCGGTACTCGGGGCGGTCCACTCCGAACGGCAGGCCGGCCAGGATCTCCAGCAGCGCGAGGGAGGAGTTCTCGCTGCAGTAGACGGCGGGTACGCCCGGTGGATTCCAGCGGCCGCCTCTCTCGGCCGCGCCGGCGCCGCTCAGCATGACCGCGAGGTCGCGTGCGTACCGGGCCTTGGCCAGGCGCCAGACTCTCATCGGCAATCCGCGCCGGGTTGCCGGCGCTCTCCGGCCGTTCCGGCCGGGCGACGCCGCCGAACGTGGCCAGGGGCTCTCACAGCGGAATCCCGTGGGCCAGCCGGTGCAGCACGGTGACGACCTCCTCGGCGCCTTGGTCGGTATCCGAGCGCTCCAGGGGCGTTTCCCCTTGCAGGGCCGGGTTGGCGTGCTTGAGCCAACGGACGGCGGCGTCGTGACGGTAGTCGTAGAACTCGAGAGCCGCGTTGTAAACCCTGGCCAGCCGCGCGGCGCGGTCGCTCTCGTGGCGAGTCAGCCGGCCCTGCTTGAACCGGCGGAGCAGCGTCTGGCGCGGGATCCCCACGACCGCGACGAGCTCAAGGTCCGAGATGGCGAGGCGCTGCTTCAGCTCCAACAGGATGGACGTGGAGGCGCCGCCCCTGATCTGCTCCATGTCGGGAAGGCTCAGTGGCTGGATTTCGTCTGGGTCGTTCATTCCTCGCTCCCGGGCAGGCGGCGTGCCATTTGGTGCGACGCAATGTACCACATGGAGGGAATGGTGCGGGCGCCGATCCGCACCTGGTTCCCTGGCCGCTTTCGGCGGCAGGCGGGTCAGAAGACCCGCGAACCCAGTGGGACGGATGCGGGTCGGAGGACCCGCGCATCCGGTGCCGGCGCGAGCCGTATTCTTGGCGTGTGGCGGACACGCTCAGACAGCGGGCGGAGGAGATCTTCCGCGCAGGCGTCGCCGCCGCCGACCCGCAGGCGGCCACCGCCGCGGCACTCGGCGAGCTCGACCTGCAAGCCGGGCCAGACGGCCGGACGGCGGCGTTCGCGGTGGGGAAGGCGGCGTTCGGCATGGCCGAAGCCGCCGCCGCGGCGCTCGGCGACCGCCTCCGGGCCGCCGACGCGCTGCTCGTCACGCATGACGAAGCGGTCCGCCTCGGCCGCTTCGAGGCCCTGCGTTCGGGACATCCGCTGCCGGACGAACGGGGCCTCGCCGCGGCCCGGGAAGTCGAACGGCGGGCCGCCGCGCTGGGCCGCGGCGACCTGGCCCTGGTCCTGATCTCGGGCGGCGCTTCCGCGCTGCTGCCGGCGCCGGTCCCGGGCATCGCTCTGGCCGACAAACTGGAGACCACCCGCCTGCTTATCCGCGGCGGCGCGACGATCCACGAGTTGAACGCGGTGCGCAAGCACCTCTCGACGACCAAGGGCGGCGGGTTGCTGCGGCAGTTGCGCCCGGCGCGCGTCGTGACGCTCGCTCTGTCGGATGTCATCGACGACGATCCGTCGGCGATCGGCAGCGGTCCGACGGCGCCCGATCCGTCGACCTTCGAGGACGCCCTCGACGTGTTCGCCCGCCGCGGTGCGCTGGACACGTGCCCGGCGCCGGTGCGGGAACGGCTCGAGGCGGGCGGTCGCGGCGAGCTGGAGGAGACGCCGAAGCCGGGCGACTCCATCTTCGACGAGGCGGTCTACCGGATCGTCGGCGGCAACCGGACCAGCGTCGGGGCGATGGTCGCGGCCTGCGGCGACGGCGTCGAGGTGGAACCGGCACCGCTCGAAGGCGAGGCCCGCGACGTCGGCGCCAAGCTGGCGAGGCGGTTCGCCGGCGCGCCTCCGCCGGCCGCCTGGGTCGGCGGAGGCGAGACGACCGTCACGGTGCGCGGCGCGGGCAAGGGAGGCCGCAACCAGGAACTCGCCCTCGCCTTCGCGCTCGAAGCGGCGAAGGGCCCGCTCGGCGGCCAGCCCGGCTGGGCGTTCCTCGCCGCCGGCACGGACGGGCGCGACGGCCCCACGGACGCCGCGGGCGGCCTCGTCGACGCCTCGACGGTCGAGCGCATGCGGACCGCCGGCGTCGATCCGGTCGCCGCGCTCGCGGACAACGACTCCTACCGCGCCCTCGACGCCGCCAGCGCGCTGCTCCGCACGGGCGCGACCGGCACGAACGTTGCAGATATCTTCGTGTTCCTGTCCAGGACATTCGCGGGCAAGGGTGCGCGGGTCTGAGATCCGTCCGCCCGAGGACGGGCGCTCGGACTGTGACGCGACTGGCGCGGGGACGCGCCTACCGGGTTCCGACCCGCATAGGGTTTCTCGGGCGGCATTCGCCTGTATGGGAGGATTCGGAGTGAAGAGAGAGAGCATGCATGCCCTGGCCGGCGCCGGTTCGGGTTTCCGTGGACCTGTCGCCATCCCGCGTCGCGCCGCGCTCGCGCTCGCCGGGCTGGCGCTCCTGCTCGCCGCGCCCGCCGCCGGCATCGTCTACGTCGACCCGGGCGACGCCGTCATGGTGGATCGCGCGCCGATCGTCGTGTTCGGCGAGGTGCGGTCGGTGATGCCGGCGCCCGGCGCCCGCCACCCGTCCACCGACGCCGTCTTCGAGGTCGCGCAGGTGCTGAAGGGGAGCGTGCCCGGCGGCGCCATCGTCGTCCGCCAGTTCGGGGGCCTGGGCGACGACGGCGTGTTCACAAGCATCCGGGGACTGCCGGCGATGGCGCCCGGCGACCGGATGCTGCTCTTCCTCGAGGAGATTCCGGACGCGCGCGACACCGTCGCGTACCGCACGGTGGAACTGTCGCTGGGCATGTTCTTCGAGGCGCCGTCGGCCGCGGGCAGGCTGCTCGTGCGCGAGGCCGCCCTTCACGACGAGGCGCCGGCGCTCTCCGGCGGGGCGGAGGCCGGGCACGAGAGCCGGGGGCCCCGGATGAGCGAGAGTTTCCGCGGCTGGATCGCCGACCGCGCCCGTGGCGAGGAGCGGGAGGCGGACTACTTCGCGGCGGCGCCGGCCGGCGAGCCGGTCTCCGTGGCTGCGCCCTACCGGCTGATCTCCTCGCCCTCGGGGTGCGCCGCGCCGGAGCTTCCCATTCGCTGGCGGCAGTTCGACCGGGGACGGAGCGTCGGGTTCACGATTCAGGCCGACGGCCAGCCGGGCGTCCCCGGCGGCGGGATCGCGGAGGTGGTACGCGCGCTGCGGGCCTGGAACGAGGATCCGGAGAGCACCATCGACCTCGCGAACCGGGGCGTCACGAACAGGAAGGCCGAGGTCGTCCGGAGCGACGGCGTCAACTCCGTCCTCTTCGAGGACCCGCACGACGTGATTCCGGGCTACTTCCAGGCCAGCACCGGCGGCATTCTGGCGATCGCTCTCGTCCGCTTTCGCTGCGCGGAGGAGAACCTCCACCGGATCCCCGGCAACAGGGCGCACGAGGCCGTTCCCATTGTCGAGGCCGACATCCTGACCCAGGACGGCTACGGCCGGAGCTGGGCGGCCCTGAGCCTGAGCCCCGGCAAGGTGCACGAGAGCGTGATGGCGCACGAACTGGGCCATGCGCTGGGGCTTGCCCACTCCTGCGCCCAGGGCTTCGCCGACACCTGCAGCGCGCTGACCGCCGATTCGCTGATGAAGGCGACCGCCCGCGGCAAGAGCATCTACAAGGGCGGTCAGCCGAACGCCGACGATCTGGCCGCGGTTCGGTTCCTCTATCCGGCGCACCGCGGTCCCGCGAGCCCCACCGACCTGAACGCCACGACGATCGACCGGCAGAGCATCGAGCTTGTGTGGCAGGACAACTCGGACGACGAGACGGCCTTCGACATCTTCGAGCGCGAGGTCCATCGGACGGACTTCACGCCGATCGCCAGCGTCGACGCGAACGCGACGTCCTTCGTCGTCGAGGGCCTGCCGCCCGCGACCTACCGGGCTTACCGGGTGGCGTCGCGGAACGCCGGCGGCCGATCCTCGGCTACCAGCGAAGCCAGCGCGGTCACGCACGGCGAGACGGGACCGTGCGTCGAGGACGGGCGGACTCTCTGCCTGAACGACGGCAGGTTCCGGGTGACGGCGGAGTGGGCCGCCGCGGACGGCGCCGGCGGCCAAGGCGGCTCGATGCCGCTGACGCCGGACACGGGCGCCTTCTGGTTCTTCGACTCGGCCAACGTCGAGATGGTGGTGAAGCTGCTCGACGGCTGCGGCCTGAACGAGCGCTTCTGGGTCTTCGCCGGCGGACTGACGGATACCGAGGTCCGGTTGACCGTGGTCGACACCCGGACCGGCATCGCCGGCACCTGGTTCAATCCGGAGGGGACGCTCCTGTCTCCGATTCAGGACAACGAGGCGTTCGAGACCTGCGAACCGGCGACCGAGAACAGCGCGGCGGCGAGCCGTCCGGCGCCCGCGGAGCGTTCGCGCTCGGCCGGGCGCGCGTCCGATCCCGACCGGGAAGTCCAGCGCGCGCTGGAGCGGTTCCGCGCCGCTCGCGTGCCGGCGGCACAGGCCGCGCCGGGCGAGTGCGTTGCCGGCGACGAGACCCTCTGCCTGGAGAACGGCCGCTTCCGCGTCCGCCTGCACTGGGAGACCGAGGACGAGGAAGCGGGCCGCGGCATGGCCCTGCCGCTCAGCGGCGACACCGGGCTGTTCTGGTTCTTCGACGCCGCCAACATCGAGATCGTGATCAAGGTACTCGATGGCTGCGCGGTGAACGGCGCCCGCTGGGTGTTCGCGGGAGGTCTGACCGACGTTGCCGTCGAGATGACGGTGGTGGACGTCCTCACCGGCGCCACGCGGACCTACGGCAACGCTCTGGGCAGACCGTTTCGCGCCATCAAGGACACGAGGTTCTTCTCGTGTTCCGCCACGGACGATCACGGCGACGCCATCGCGGCGGCGACGGACATTCCCCTCGAGCGCTCCCTGGCCGGCCACCTGGGGCCCGGCGACAGCGACTTCTTCGTCTTCCGGGTTCCCCGCGCGGGCAGGGTGCAGCTCCGCACGACGGGCTCGACCGACACCGAGGGCGCGCTGCTGAACGCCGTCGGGGAGGTTCTGGCCAGCGACTCGGATTCGGGGGCCGACGCGAACTTCCGGCTCGCCGTCCGGGTGGGGCCGGGGACGTACTACGTCCGCGTCACCGGCAAGGACGGCGAAGCGACCGGCGCCTACGAGCTGCACACGGGCTTCTCGGCCAACACCGTCATCTCCAAGCGGGACCGCAACGCGCTGATCGCGCTCTACCGGGCGACCGACGGTCCGAACTGGACCGAGAAGGAGAACTGGCTCAGCAACCGGCCTCTCGACGAGTGGTACGGCGTGACGACCAACTCGGCCGGGCGCGTGACCTGGCTCGAGCTGAGCTTCAACGGGCTGAAGGGGAGCATCCCGGCCGCGATCGGCGACCTGGACCGCCTCCTTGTGCTGCTTCTCGCCGGAAACGAGTTGACGGGATCGATTCCCGGCGAGATCGGGAATCTCCGCGAACTCGTCTTCCTGTTCCTGCAGTCGAACGAGTTGACCGGGGAGATCCCGGCCGAACTGGGGAGGCTCCGCGACCTGCTTGCTCTGTATCTGCAATCCAACCGGTTGACCGGCGAGATTCCGCCGGAGTTGGGGCGTCTGCCCCGCCTCGGCTTCCTGGGGTTGGGTCTCAACGCGCTGACCGGCGAGATTCCCGCCTCGTTCCGCAACCTGTCCGGGCTGACGTACCTGGGGGCGCGGGAGAACGAACTGACCGGCGCGATTCCCGCCTGGCTGGGCGAACTGACGGAACTGACGTGGCTCCTGGTCGGCGACAACGAACTCACCGGCGCGATACCGCCGGAACTCGGCAACCTGACGGCTCTCGAGTCGCTCCGCCTGTGGTCCAACCCTCTGACCGGTCCGGTACCGCCCGAGATCGGCCGCCTCACGGCGTTGACGGAGTTCTACATCCACGACACGGAGCTCTCCGGCGCGCTGCCGGACGAACTCCTCGACGTCGGCGGACTCCAGTCCTTCTGGTTCCACCTCAGCGAGCTCTGCGCTCCCTCCACCGCCGAGTTCGACGAGTGGCTCGGGGCCATCGAGAACTGGCAGGGGGACCGCTGCGACTGATTCCGACGCTGGGTGCGCGGGTCCTCTGACCCGCTGCCGCCGAAGGCGGCCAGGAACTACGTGCCGGCCGTCAGGCCGGCGCCGCCGTAGCCGCCGTAAACCGCACGGTCCCCGAGCTGCTCCTCGATCCGAAGCAGCCGGTTGTACTTCGCCACCCGGTCGCTCCGGGCCGGCGCGCCCGTCTTGATCTGGCCGGTGTTCCAGGCCACCGCCAGGTCCGCGATCGTCACGTCCTCCGTCTCGCCGGAGCGGTGGCTCATCACGACGCCCCAGCCGGCGCCACGGCTCCGCTCGACCGCCTCCAGGCTCTCGGTGAGCGAGCCGATCTGGTTCACCTTGCACAGCAGGGCGTTGCAGGCGCGTTCCTCGATCGCGCGGTCGATGCGATCGATGTTCGTCACCAACAGGTCGTCGCCGACCAGTTGCACGTCGTTGCCGAGGCGCCGGCACAGTTCGCTCCAGTCGGCCCAGTCGTCTTCGGCCAGTCCGTCCTCGATGCTGGCGATCGGGTACTTCCGGCACCAGTCGGCCCAGAGGTCCACCAGTTCGCCGCTCTCCAGCTCGCGGCCGTCGATCGGCAGGCTGTAACGGCCGGTCGCTTCGTCGTAGAGCTCGCTCGTCGCCGGGTCGAGGGCGAGCCGGATCTCCTCGCCGGGCCGCCGTCCGGCCGCCTCGATCGCCTCCAGGATGACCTCGACCGCCCGCTCGTTGCCGCCCAGGGCCGGCGCGAAGCCGCCTTCGTCGCCGACCGCGACGGAGAAGCCGCGATCGTGGAGGATCGCGCGCAGCCGCTGGTAGATCTCGACGCCCCAGCGCAGACCCTCGGCGAAGGTGGCCGCGCCGGTCGGCATGACCATGAACTCCTGGAAGTCGGTCGAACCGGCGGCGTGCTGGCCGCCGTTCAGGATGTTCAGCATCGGGACCGGCAGCGTGCGGGCGCCGTCGCCGCCGAGCGAGGTCCAGAGCGGCAAGCCGCGGGCCGCGGCCGTCGCGTGGGCGGCGGCGAGGCTCGTGCCGAGCACCGCGTTCGCGCCCAGGCGGCCCTTGTTCGGCGTGCCGTCGAGTTCCAGCAGCACGCGGTCGATCTCCGCCTGGCCGGCGGCGTCAAGGCCGCGAACCGTCGAGGCGATCTCGCCGTTCACGTTCCGCACGGCCTTCGTCGTGCCCTTGCCGCCGTAGCGCCCGGCGTCGCCGTCGCGCAGTTCCACCGCCTCGTGACGGCCGGTGCTCGCCCCGCTGGGCACGATGGCGCGGCCGCGGGCGCCGCCTTCGAGGACGATCTCGACCTCGACGGTCGGGTTGCCCCGGCTGTCGAGCACTTCGCGGCCGCCGACCGCGGAGATGGCTGTGGCGTTCGCCGTCATCGGACGGCGGAGCCTACTACCGCAGGCCGGCGTCACCGGCCTGTCTGCTGGGTGCGCGGGTCTTCCGACCCGCTGCCGGAGGCGGTCCGATGCGGATCATTCTTGGCTGTAGGATGCGCCGGTTCCACCGGGAGGGAGTTCGGATGTCGAGGATCGATCGTTGGGCTGCTCCGGGTCTTGCGCTGCTTCTGGCTGGCCTTGCCGCCGCCCCAGCCGCGGCGCAGCACGGCGCGCAAGACGGCGAGTGGCGCCACTTCGGCGGCGACAGCGGTTCCACCCGCTACTCGCCGCTCGACCGGATCGACCGGGACAACTTCGCCGACCTGGAGGTGGCCTGGCGTTGGGAGTCCGCCGACGTCCTGCTGAAGGACTTGACCGACAAGACGCCCGGGTCGTACCGGAGCATGCCGCTGATGATCGACGGCGCGGTCTACATCGCGACCAACCTGGGCCAGGTCGCGGCGCTCGATCCGGCGACCGGCGAGGCGCTCTGGCTGCACGATCCGAGGGACTGGGAGATCGAGCAGCGGGGCTCCCTGGTCCAGATCCGCGGCATCGAGTCCTGGACCGACGGCGACGCCGAGCGCATCCTCATCGCGACTCGCGGCGGCCGGCTGGTGTCCATCGACGCGAAGACCGGCAGGCCGGATCCGGAGTTCGGCGAGGAGGGCGTCGTCGACCTGATGCAGGGCCTCCTGCCGGGGCGGGCGAACCGGAACATGAACTGGACGGCGCCGGTCATCGTTGTGGCGGACACGATCGTCGTCGGCGCCACGGTCTTCGACTTTCCGCTCCGCAACAACAACCCGCCCGGCGACGTGCGCGGTTTCGACATCCGCACGGGCAAACTGAAGTGGACGTTCCACGCCGTGCCGCGGGAGGGAGAGCCGTACCTCGACACGTGGGAGAACGAATCCTGGCGGAAGATGGGCAACACGAACGTCTGGTCGATGATGAGCGCCGACCGGGAACTCGGCTACGTCTACCTGCCGTTCGGAACGCCGACGAACGACTACTACGGCGGCGACCGGCACGGCGACAACGTCTACGCCGAGTCGGTCGTATGCCTCGACGCCCGCAACGGCGAGGTGGTCTGGCACTTCCAGACGATCCACCACGGCGTGTGGGACTACGACCTGGCGTCGGCGCCGAACCTGATCGACATCACGGTCGACGGCCGCGAGATCGAGGCCGTGGCGGTGGTCTCGAAGGTGGCGATGACCTACGTGTTCGACCGGGCGACCGGCGAGCCCGTATGGCCGATCGTGGAGGCGCCGGTCGACTACCACTCGCGGATTCCGGGCGAGAAGCTGTCGCGCACGCAGCCGTTCACGACGCGCCCGCCGCCGTTCGAGACGCTCGGCATCGACTACGACGACCTGATCGACTTCACGCCGGAGCTGCGGGCCGAGGCGTTCCGGACGATCCGTGACTACGTCATCGGCCCCGTCTTCACGCCGCCGATCGTCCACGGCGAGGACGGCAAGCAGGCCTACCTCCAGAACCCGGGCCCGGGCGGCGGCGCCAACTGGACCGGCGCCTCCTTCGATCCCGAGACGAACATCCTCTACGTCCCCTCTCTGACGCGCCCGGGCGCGATCTCGCTATCGGCCCCCGACCCGGCGCGCTCCGACTGGCGCTACTCGATCAACCGCCGGCCGATGCCCAAGGTCAAGGGCCTGCCCCTGCTCAAGCCGCCGTACCGGCGGATCACCGCGTTCGACATGAACCGCGGCGAGATGCTGTGGCAGGTCCCGCTGGGGGAGGGCCCCCGCAACCACCCGGAGATCGCGCACCTGAACCTCGGCCGGCTCGGCACGCCGCCGCAGGACGGCGTCGTCACGGAAGGCGGCGTCCTGGTGACGAAGACGCTGGTCGTCTCCATCGAGCCGATCGTCGATGAACTCGGCGACCGCTCGGCTAACGGCAGCTACCTGGTCGCCTTCGACAAGGCGACCGGCGAACTCCTCGCCCAGGTCCAGGTCGACCGCAGCCTCCACGGCGGCCCGATGACCTACATGCACGAAGGCCGCCAGTACATCCTCGTCGCCGGCGGCGGCGAACGCCCCGGTCCCGGCCGCTCCATCGCATCGACCGCCATCGCCGACGCACCGCCCCCGCCTCCGCGCCCACCCCCTCGCAAGTCCGAACTCCTCGCGTTCGCGTTGCCGCAGTAGGCCGTTGGCTGTACGGCGCCGGCTAGTGCCGCCTGCTCTTCGTTCGCTGTCTAGCTCCCGGCACGCTCGAGTTTGCCTCAGCCCAACGCCTCTAGCGGATGAGCTGCGCCGACCCCGCGAGGTGGGCTTCCGCCATGGCTTTGGCGAGCTTCTCGTCGGCGGTGGCCAGAGGACACGCGAGCTCTTGAGCCAACGCCGCGTAGACGGCGTCGTAGACCGTCAGGTCCAGAGCGAAGGCCAAGGTCCGGGCCGGCCGGATGAGTTCGGCCAACGGCGTGAGCACGAGCGGTACCGCCGCCAGGGCCTGGAAGGCAGCGTCCGCCTCGGCTCGTGACAGAACCGCGCGACGAGCCTTCGCCCAGAGGACGTTTGCCGCCTCCAGCAGCATGAAGTCCGGTGCGTGGAGGACGTCCTTGTCCAGCAGTTCGTACGCGGCGTCGCTGCCTTCTTCGTCGAGCACCCACTTGAGCGCGGCGCTCGCGTCGACGACGACTCGTTGAAGCGGCACGGCGGATCAGCCCGAGAGATCCCGGGTCCTTCCGTCCCGCAGCTTGCGCACAAGTCGTTCGGCGCTTTCGTCCTCGCGTCCGGCGAGCGCCGCGCGAACCGCGTCGAGGCGGGTTCGCGTCGCCTCGCGGTCGACTCCTACGGCCATCGCCAGCGAACGCCGGGCCTCTTCCTCGGTCGACCGGCCCGCCGTCGCCGCGCGGCGCCGCAGCGCCTGTACGACGGCTTCGTCGACGTTGCGAATGGTGAGTTGGGCCATGACCGGAGAGCCTACGATGAAAGCGCTGTCATTGCAATCATCTCCTCTCAGTGCGTCCGTTCGACGGCAGGCGGATGCTGCGATCGAGGTTCAGGGATCCGCCGCCGCGCCGCGCCCCAACCGCGTCCCGCGGTCGCGGCAGGAATCGGCGAACGTGCGGGCTAGGCTAGAGCTTCTCGCGGATCTGCTCCAGCAACTCAACGATCCGGTCTATCTCGCCTCAGACGAACCCGCCCGGACTCGGCGCGCAAGTTCAGGTCGCCGCGACCATGCGCTCGAACTCGCTCCGTCCGATGATCCTCTTGTTCACGAGTATCGTCTGGATCACCCTGAGCGGCACATGGAAGTAGCGAGCGGCGGCTTCCACGTCGTCGGCGTCGGGCTGGTCCGTGCGAAGGTACGCACGAAGGCTCTCAAGGGGACACAACAGGGCCTGGGCGAAAGCGCGCTGGAACTTCTGCCGCGCGGAGTTCGTGTCGGACAGGGGCCCTAGACGGTCTCCGCGGGACCAGAAGATGTCGCCAAGAGCTCGGCAGATCTCAAAACGGCGGGAAGGCGACCGGCTGGTTCTCAGCGACACGAGATGCCGGTTCTCGCCCGCATGGCGCAGGCGCAGGCCGTACTCCGCGTCGCGCGGCGCCAGTCGAATCTTCTTGGCCACGTCGAAGCCAACCACATCGCTCAGCAGGCGATTGCGCAAGGGCTCCGTTGGACGCCCGATGTGGTCGCGCAGTTGTCGCGCGGCATTTTCCGCCAACCGCCACGGTTCGCGCCCGGACGCGACATCGACCCTTATCGCGGCTTCCGGTACCGGGCTCTCCAACCGGATTGCCGAGTTCCGAGCGACTTCGATCTCTCGTTGCAGCACGGCAGCCGCGTCGTCTCGTTGCGTAGCCAGTGCGGCTTCTTGTACACCGTCCAAGCCGTACTCGTCCGCCAACACGCCAAGCGCTGCCATCAGCTCGTCCGGTGCTTCGTCCTGATCGAAACCGAGCTGCGCCTCGAGTCTTCGCCAGGCGGCGGTCTCCGGGTCAGTTCGCTCGGCCACTAGACGCCGGAAACAGGCCCCCAGCGCGGTGCCGTCCGGCGTGTCCGACCGCAGGAGAAGCTTGACGAAGGAGTCCACGCCATCCTCGAAGCTCGTCGCTCGGATCAGGAAGTCGCCGTGAGATCGGTACCGTGGGGACGAGCCCGGCTTGTCTGCCCGCACCGCAACACCGACCCGGTCGCCCTCACTCCAGAGGGTAATGCGCGGCCAGCAGTAGCCGCCGCCGACTGACGAGATGTCGTGCGCCAGTCGCCACTCAGGAGTGAAGTCGATCAGGGGATCCGGTTCCCAACGAATTCGCCACCAGTTGTCGATCAGCCAGAACGCTAGCGCTTCCGCGGGAACCTCCAGCCAGTCGTCCGGAGAGGAGTTGCCAGGTCTCTCGAGGCGCGTAAGGACTTGATCGCCCGCACTGATCCTGACGCGGCACAGGTCACCGTCGATGCTGTTCCGCAGCGGGGTGGACTCAATCTGGAACTCAGGCATTGCGGAAACCGTACTGGAGCCGGCAGAACTCCGCTGCGTTTTGGTCGATCTGTGTTCCGTGTTCCTGCGCCCACGGTGCGAAGCGGTCAAAGATCTGGCTCGCGATGGCCTCCGTCTGGCGAAGTGGGTAGCCGTGGTACTCGCACAGCGTTGCGTTCGTCTGCCGGAGCTCGAACATCCAGCCGTCGTCCGCGACGGTCCAGATGATGCGGCCTTCTTTGTCGACCAGTCCAGCCTTGATGCCTCGACGAATCATCTTTGGGATAGTTCGCATGTCCTCGGGCTGAAAACCGGCATCCCGATCGCACAGCGTAGCGTCCCCCCTGGAGCCGGTGAGCTGCGGGAGGTTGTACAGGTGCGGGTGGCTTTTGTGTTTTGGACTCCCCTTGTACGTCGCTGCGGCGCGGAGGTGGTCCAGCAGTGCTGACGGAGGATCCGCCGCCAGCCTGCGCTTGTCGTTGTTGGACCGGCGTGGCGGCAGGTCGCTTGGCTGTGGTCGTCGCATCGTTGAACCCGGCTCTGTCTTGGCACCGCTACATGCGAGGCGGGCGACGGCGGACTCTACTGCATCGGACTCTGCTTTCGGGCCGAAGGGGTCTGGCCCTGGTCAGACTGCCCGAAGAGCAGTTTCGTCGGAGTCAGGATCGCGCGGGGGACTTCGTAGGACGTTGCGGCGATCCGGCGCCGCTCCTCCGTTTCGGCCTTCTTGGGCTGGTAGGTCGGCGACCGCAGCTTCAGCGTCAGCGGTTCCGTCAGTGCGGCCTTGGGACGCCGGACCTTGCTCTTCCGCCTCATCGACCGTCCTCCCGGACCGATGATAGCCGAACGGCTACGTTGATCCTGCTCCCACAGGGCGCGTCCGTCCGGCGCTCCGTCGAAGGCGGCTACAACCACCGCCGCCACGCCACGCCGCGGCGTGCCGGCGTTACGCCCGCAGGCCCGGCAGCGGGCCGGCGAGGGAGATGTAGTCGCCGCGTTGGCCGTAGGCGTGGGGGAGGCCGACGTGGTTGACGTCGAGGCCCATGGCCTGGGCGACGGAGACGAGGAGGTGCTGGTGGGGGACGCCGGCGAACTGCGTGAGGCCGCCGGGGGCGAGTTGCGCCGGGACCCGCATCTGGGCGGGGGTCTCGTGGGGCCAGTACAGGTAGCGGCCGGTGTCGAAGGCCCAGGAACCGCCGATGAGGACGGGGCAGTAGTTGCGGTAGCCGTGCCAGCCGTCGCCGAGTTCGGAGCCCCAGACGATCAGGGTGTTGTCCATCAGCGAGCCGCCGCCAGCGTCCGGGATCGACTCCAGGGTGCTGACGAGACGGGCGACCTGCTGGCCGTGGTATGCCGCGTAATGCGTCATCGCGTCGTGCTTGCGGATGTCCTCGTGGATGTAGTGGGCGATGCCCTTGTGTACCTTGTCGCTGATGTGGTCGGCGCCGAACTCCGCCGTCGGCATCTCGCCGAGGGAGAACGAGACGACCCGCGTGATGTCGCAACTGAAGGCGGCGCCGATGATGTCGGCGAAGGCGTCGAACTGCAGGTCGTAGCGGTCGAACGAGGCGGCGGGCTGCGGGGGCGCGTCGCAGGAGAGGGTCGCCAGGCCCTCGAGCCGGTGGCCCAGCCGGTCGACCAGGCCGAAGTGGGACTCGAGTCGGGCGCGGTCGTTCGCGTCGAAACGCGCGGCGACCGCCCGGTACTCCCGGTACGCGAAGTCGAGGGTGCTGCGCCGGTACGCGCCGACCGTGTCGCCGGAGGATGCCGGTCCGAAGACCCGGTTCCAGGCCCGCAGCGGCGTGTTCTCGGCCGGCAGCCGTACGCCGCCGCCGTTGTAGCTGATCGGACGGCCGGCTTCGAGCGCCGCGTCGACCGAGACTTCCAGCGACGGCAGCCGGTCCGGCCGGGCCACGTGCGCGGCGACGAGCTGGTCGAGGGAGGCCGAGGTCGAGCGGGTGTCGCGGCCGGCGAAGTCCGCGTTGGCGCCGGTCCAGGCGTGGACCCAGCCGCGGTCGTGCCGGTTGCCGCCGGCGTCGAGTTCGGCGGTGGCCAGGGACAGGCCGTCCAGGGCGAGGATGCGGCGGCGATGTTCGTGGAGCGGCGCCAGCGGCGTGCTGAACGCCGACTTCGGGAGCTGCTCCAGATCGACCGACCAGGGTTCGCTCTCGGAGACGCCCTCCGGGCGCATCTTCCAGGTGGCGTAGGGCCAGCCGTGGCAGTGGCTGATCAGGATCAGACGGCGGACCTGCGCGGGGCTCTGGGCGAGTGCGCGCAGGGCGCCGCCCGGCCAGCCGGCGCCGAGCGCGGCGAGTCCGCCGAGTTGCAGCAGGTGGCGTCTGGAGATCATGGGTGCGCTCCTGAGCGGAAGAGGTCGCTGGTGGCGATCGACACGAGGAGCTCCTTGACCGAGTCGTTCTCGCGGAAGCCCTCCTGGATCGGTTCGAGGCCGGGCGCGTTCCTCTCCATGTGCCTGCCCAGGGCGTAGCGAGTCCAGTGCAGGGCGTAGCAGTCCCGTGCCCGGCGGCTCGCGGCCAGTTTGTGCGCGAACTCGACGCCATCGGCGAACTCAAGCAGTTCGGCGCCGGGCAGACGAAGCGAGCCGCCGGCGTCGACCGGCTGGCCGTTGTCCTCGGCGCGCCAGGCGCCCATCGCGTCGTAGTGCTCGAAGGCGAAGCCGGCCGGGTTGATCCGGCGGTGGCACGTGTTGCACTCGCTCGGCATTGTGGCGGCGGTGGTCCGCTCGCGGTTCGTGGCTTCGGCGTCGAGAGTGTCCGGCGGAAGCGACGTCTCGGCACCCTCGATCGGCTCGCCCAGTTCCATGCAGGCGATGCGTTCCAGGATGCGCACGCCGCGGGGGATCGGGCCGGGCTGCACGGCGTAGGCGCCGATGGCGAGGACGGACGGCAGCGTCAGCACGCCGGCCCGCTGCGCGGCGTCCAGCACGACCGGATCGAGGGTGAGCGGCTTCTTGCGTCCGATCGACGCGGTCACGTACTCGATCGGCCGGGTCACGGCGGCGCGCCCTTCGTCCGCGGTGGTCGTGGCGCCGTAGATCGGCGCGGTGCTGCGGGATACATAGCCGTGGTTTCCGGTCATCAGCTCGGTGAACGTTCCCGCGCGGTCGAAGATGGCCTCCTCGACGAACAGCTCTGTCTCGAGCTTCATCGAGTGCCGGATCGGCCCCACGATCGACGGCCACTTCGTGTCGTCGTCGCGCACCTTGCCCAGGCGAGGGCTGAGGCCGAAGCGGGGCCCGAAAGCGCGGCGCGCGGGCGCGATCAGGAGAACCTGGTCGGTGCCGAGCCACTGGTGGTGGAAGTGGACGACGGCGGAGCGGGCCTTCGGGTCGTCGAGCATCCGGCGGGCCTGCCGTTCGACGCCTTCCGCGGTCGCGAGTTCGCCGGCGCCTGCCGCCCGGAAGAGATCGTCGTCCGGCATCGAGTCCCAGAGGAAGTAGGAGAGGCGCGAGGCAAGTTCCCAGGAGTCCAGCGCCGTGGCGTCCGGCGCCAGCTTGAAGTGGAACGCGGGCGCCTGCAGGATGCCGGCGACGGTGAGCGCTACCGCCTCGTCGAGGGGTTCGGCTGCGGCCTGCGTCCGCCAGAACGCCTCGATCCGGTCGCGCTCCCCGTCGTGCAGCGGCCGGCGGTACGCGCGTTCGGCGAAGCGGAGGATGCTCTCTTCGGCGCACGCTTCCCGGTCGGCGGCCGGCAGCCCGGACCAGTCCGAACAGGCGAAGAAGGTCGGCGAGAGCAGGGCGAACGAGCCGAAGTGCATCGCGGCGAGGTGGAGTTCCTCGACCTGATAGGACGACGGGCTCTGGCCCTCGGCGATGCCCTCGAAGCCGTCGGCGCCGGGCTCGGCCGGGAACGGCCACGGCCACGGGTCGGGCGGGGGCGGCGGCGCGAAGACGCCCTTGCTCGCCGCGCGCCGCGGGCTGATCCGGTCGGCGACGGCCGGGCGCTTCGGCCACCGCTCGCCGTCCCGGGGAAAGCCGAGCAGGTCGGCGACCGTGTTGTTGTACTCGGTCGGCGTGAGCGCCAGCGGCGCCGGTTGGTTTGCTTCGCCGGGTTCAGGCGAAGCGGCCGCCGCCGGCAGCGCGAGGGCTGCGGCGCAAAGGAGCGCCGGCACCGTTCTGAGATCGAGCTTCATGGCGGATGGCACGGGCTAAGGCTCCGGTGCGGATGAACCTGTAACACTGTATCAGTCCCGATTTGTTCCCCGGGCAACAGAGTGTCGGTGCGCGGGTCTTCCGACCCGCCCACGGGCGGAGCCGCTTGGCGGCGAAGCCCGGACAATAGAGCCGCCGGCCGAGGGCCGGCGACGACGCCCACCAGCCGCCCGCGGCGGCAGCGGGTCGGAAGACCCGCGCACCCGGCGGGGCCTACTCGGCGTCTTGCCCGGCGCCGCCCGAGGTGCGCAGGATGAACTCGTCGAGCGTCTCCTTCCACTGCGGGAGCAGCGACTGTTCCACGTACATCATGTGCCCGGCGGCGAAGTCCTCGCGCTGGATGTTCGCTCTGAGTTCCGGCGGCAGGCCCATGTGGTCCATCGTCCAGACCGCCGCGAAGTAGGGCGTCGCCAGGTCGTACAGGCCGTTGATCAGCAGCACTTCGAGCGCCGGATTCCTGCGCATGGCGGCGGCCAGGTCGGGGGCGACGTTGGGCGTGCCGTCGCCGCGCGAGAAGCGTCCCGCGTTCACCCGCCCCCAGTTCCAGTCGCGGACGGCGCCGCTCGGGACGTACTCCCGGTCGCCGTCGTAGCCGAGCTCGCTCCGCAGGTAGCCGTTGAACGCCGACGTGTAGGCCGAGCTGATCGCCGTCGACTGCGGATCGTGGGACGGCCGCGTCCCCAGCGCGTCTCCGGCCGGGCCGGTGAAGCGGGCGTCCAGTCGGCCGACGATCTTCCCTTCGTCGCGCAGCAGCTCGGCCTCGAAGGCTGGCGCGGTCACCCGCAGGTCCGACTTGTCGATGAAGTCGCGCGAGAGCCCGGTGTAGCGGTGCATGCGGTCGACCACCCGGGCGCGGGTGTCCGCGTCGAGCGTGCTGCCCCGAAGCAGGGCGGTGGCGTACTCGGTGAGCGCCCATTCCTCCACCTCGGCCATCAGGGTTTCGAGGTCCGCCGGGTTGCCCGCCGGCAGCGCGTCCAGGTAGCGGGCGGCGACGGCGTAGGACGGCAGGTTGACGATGTAGGCGACGTCGTCGCCGGGCGCGAACTGGATCGTGTTGAACTGCAGGACCGACGAGACGAGGACGATGCCGTTCAGGTCGATGTTGGCGCGCTGCAGGCGGCCGGCGAGCACCGCCGACCGGGTCGTGCCGTAGCTCTCGCCGAGCAGGTAGCGCGGCGAGTTCCAGCGGTCGTGCTTGCTGAGGAACCGCCGGACGAACTGGGCGAGCGACTTCGCGTCCTCGTCGATGCCCCAGTAGTCGGAACCCGGCGTCTCGCCCAGGGTGTGGCTGAAGCCGGTGCCTACGGGATCGACCATCACGATGTCGGCGATGTCGAGGATGGTCCAGGCGTTGTCCTCCAGCGGGTAGGGCGGCGCCCCCTGCGGGCCGACGTCCGGGGTCACGACGCGCCGCGGCCCCATGATCCCCATGTGCAGCCAGAAGGACGCCGAGCCGGGGCCGCCGTTGTAGGAGAACACCAGGGGGCGCGTCCCCGCCGGCGCGCCGTTCGTGCGGAAGTACGCCGTGTACCAGAGTTGCGCGGCCGGGGCGCCGTCGTCGTTGTCGAGCTGGATGCCGGTGACGACGGCGTCGTACTCGACCGTCTCGCCGCCGACGTCGATCGAGTGGCTGGTCTCCCAGCGGCCGGGCGGAGGAGGCGCCTTGGCGGCGGCCGGAGCGCCGTCGCCCTCCTCGGCGCGGGTCGGGGCAGCCGCGGCCAGGGCGACGAGGCAGGTCAGGACGAGGGCCGGTCTGGCGGCGGCAAGTGGCGGAAAGGCGGAGAACTTCATCGCGCTATTGTAGACAGCGAGCTACGGCAGGCGCCGCCGGCGGGCGGCGGACCACGAGGGAGGATCCATGAGAGACGCTCTTCGACTGACGATTCGTTCCGCGCTCGCCGCGGCCACCGTGTTCGCGGCGGCTTCGCTTCCGGCGCAGGACTGGACCGTCACGACCGACACCCACCGGTTCATGCAGGTCCGCAACGGCATCTGGCTGACCCAGACGACGGCCCAGGTGTTCAACAGCAACGCGCTCGTCATCGTCAACTACGAGGACGTCGTCGTCGTGGATTCCCACGTGACGCCGGCCAAGGCGCGCGACCTGATCGCCTCGATTCCGGCGATCACGAACAAGCCGGTGACCGCCGTCGTCAACTCGCACTTCCACTGGGATCACGCGCACGGCAACCAGGAGTTCGCGGACGTGCCGATCATCGGCCACGAGTACACGCGGATGAAAATGGCGACGGCGCCGCTCGACGAGCCGACCTACGTGCAGGGGACGACCGGCAACGCGGCGACGCTGGAGCGGCTCGCCGAACAGATCGAGGCGGCCGAGGACGACGAGGAGCGCGAGGGGCTCGAAACGTACCGCGCGATGTTCGCCGTCCACGCCGCGGACTTCGACGAGATCGACCCGCTGCCGCCCGACGTGACGATGAACGAGAAGATGATCCTGTTCCGGGGCGGCCGGGAGATCCGGATCGTCTTCGTGGGCCGCGCCCACACCGGCGGCGACGTCGTCGTCCACTTCCCGCAGGACAGGCTCGTCTTCACCGGCGACATCCTCTTCGGCGGTCCGTCGTTCATGGGCGACGGCTACGTCGACGAGTGGGCCGAGACGCTGGAAAACCTGAAGGCGCTCGACTTCGACATCGTCGTGCCCGGGCACGGCCCGCCGTTGACCGACCTGAGCGCCATCGAGAAGTCGCAGGAGTACTACCGCGTCCTGTGGGAGCGGACGGCGGAAATGCGCGCGGCCGGGACGCCCGCCGAGGAGGTGTCCGGCACGCTCGACCTTTCCGACACGGCGTTTCCGCAACGGCAGCCCTCCGAAGTGGAGGTGCGGCGGATGTACCACCGCATGGAGAACCCGGACTGAAACCGCCACGCCATCCCCGTTTCCTGCCGCGCACCCGCGACGGCTGGATCGCCATGATCGCCTTCGGGGCGATCTTCCTCCTCGCGGTGCCGCCCGTGTCCCACACGCTGCTGAACCGGATCGAGCCGAGCGTCCTCGGCCTGCCGTTCCTCTACCTGGCCCTCTTCGCCGTCTACGTTGCGCTGATCGCGGTGCTGATCTGGGCGTATCGCCGCGGCGTATGACGCCGTTTCCCTCGTTCGTCTCCCCAATCTGAGGATCGCCGATGGAAACCTGGGTCGTCGCCACGAGCCTGATCGGCATCTACCTGCTGATCACCCTCGGCGTAGCCGTCGTCGCCAACCGTCACATGACGGTCGACATGGAGGACTTCCTCCTGTGCGGGCGGCGCACCGGCTTCGTCGTTCTCTACCTGACCGTCGTCGCCACCTACCATTCCGCGTTCGCGTTCCTGGGCTCCGGCGGCTTCTTCTTCACCCACGGCGTCGGTTTCTGGGCGGCGGGCGTGTGGACGCTGCTGGTCGGCGCCGCAACCTACGTCATCGGGACCCGCATCTGGGCGCTGGGCAAGGCGTTCGGCTACATCACGCCGGCCGACCTGCTGGCCGACTTCTACGAGTCCGAGGCGGTGCGAGCCGCGGTCGCGGTCGTCTCCGTGCTGTTCACGATCCTCTACATCCAGGTCCAGGCGCTTGCCCTCGGCTACATCATGGACGTGGCGACGGACGGCCGCATCCGTTTCGAGGTCGGCGTGCTGATCATGCTGACGGTCGCCGTCGTCCACCTGATGGTCGGCGGCCTGCGCGCCGTCTACTGGACGGACGTGTTCCAGGGCGCGTGGATGTACGTCGCGATCTGGGCCGGCGCGCTCGTTCTCTCGTTCGAGCTCTTCGGCGGCCCGGTCGAACTCTGGCAGCGGGTGACGAGCGAGCGGCCCGACATGCTGACCCTGCCCGGTCCCGAGGGCTTCTTCACGCCCGGCATGTGGGTCGGGATGGTCCTCACGCTGTCGTTCGGGATCATCTTCCAGCCCCACATGATGATCCGCTACTACACGGCGGTGGACGGCAAGACGCTCAAGCTGCTCGGCGCGACGACGCCGATCTACCTGATGACGCTGTACATCCCGGCGGCGCTGGTCGGCTTGGGCGGAGCGCTGGTCATGCCGGAGCTGGAGCGCGCGGACCGCATCTTCCCCGAGCTGCTCTTCCAGTACGCGCCGGCGTGGCTGACGGGCATCATCCTGGCCGGCGCCGCGGCGGCCGCCATGTCCACTCTGGACTCCATCCTGCACGCGAACATGACCGTGCTCACCCGCGACGTGTACCAGCGTCACATCGCGCGCGGGAAGAGCCAGGCGCACTACGTGTTCGTCGGTCGCGCGATCGTCTTCGCGCTGCTGGGGGTGGCCTTCGCGCTCTCGATCACGGAGAGCGACCTGCTGGTGGCGATCGTCACGCTGTCCGGGGCGGGGGCGCTGCAGCTCATGCCGGCGATCGTCGGGGTCTGTTTCCCGGGCCGGCGCTCGCTCAGCCGGGCGGGAGTCCTCGCCGGCCTGGGCGCCGGGTTGTTCGTTCTGGCGCTGACGCTGCCGCTGAACCTGGGCTTCGCCCTGCCCTGGGGCGCCCATCCGCTGGGCATGCACGGCGGCGTCTGGGGGCTCCTGGCCAACACGCTGGTCGCCCTTGCCGTGTCCGCCTTCACGCCCGGCCCCTCCCGCGAGACGGTGGCCCGCGTCCACGGCGAAGTCGAGCGCTTCGTCTACGGCAAGGAGTAATCGACCCGCCGGGTGCGCGGGTCTTTCTGACCCGCTGCCGCCGAAGGCGGCCAGGAAGCGCGCCGGCCTTGGGCCGGCGACCTTCACGCGCCCGCCGCCCTGCAAGCTGGACGGAAGTCGCCCCCCTGTGCGATTCTCCGCAGTCCAATGAAGCGCATCGGCATCAGCACCGGCGGCGGCGACGCGCCCGGCCTCAACGCGGTCATCCGTGCCGTCACCCTCGCCTCCATTCGCCGCGGCTGGGAAGTCGTCGGCCTCCTGCGCGGTTACGGCGCCTTCTTCGACCCCGGCCAGGTCCGCATCCTCGACCGGGACGCCGTCCGCGGCACGACCCACCTCGGCGGCACGATCCTCGGCACCCGCAGCGGCGCCAACCCCTTCGAGCGAAAGGTCGAGCAGGAGGACGGCTCGGTCGTGGTCGAGGACCTGATGGAAGAAGCCGTGGAGGGGTTCCACCGGCTCGGACTCGATGCACTCGTGTCGGTGGGCGGCGACGGCTCCATGCGGCTCGCGCTCAAGCTGCACAAGCACGGCATACCCGTGGTCGGCGTGCCGAAGACGATCGACAACGACCTCGCCGGCACGAACGTCACGTTCGGCTTCCACACCGCCGTCGACGTCGCCACGGCGGCCATCGAGCGGCTGCACTCCACCGCGGACGCGCACGACCGCATCTTCGTCGTCGAGCTGATGGGCCGTTACGCCGGCTGGATCGCCCTGTTCGCCGGCGTCGCGGCGACGGCCCAGGTCATCCTGATCCCGGAGATTCCGTACGACATCGAGCACGTTTGCGACCACCTGATGGCGCGAGAGCGCCGGGGCAGGCACTCGGCGGTCGTCGTGGCCGCCGAGGGCGCCCGGCCGGTCGGCGGCGACTTCACCTGGGCCAAGGGCGCCGGCGGCAGCGCCGGCGAGCGCCTGGGCGGTGTCGCCGAGCGCGTGGCGACCCAGATCCACGAGCGGACCGTCAAGGAAACCCGCACCGTCACCCTGGGCCACCTCCAGCGCGGCGGCCAGCCGATCCCCTACGACCGCCTGATCGCCCTGCGCTTCGGTGCCGCCGCCGTCCGCCAGATCGAAGTCGGCGAGTTCGGCGTCATGGTGTCGCTCGACCCGCCGAACGTCCGCGCCGTGCCGCTGGAACTCGCCGTCAGCCGGATGAAGAGCGTCCCCCTCGAAGCCGACGTCGTCGCCACCGCCCGCGACCTCGGCATCTGCCTCGGCGAGTAGACACCAGGAAATCTCGACGGCTGTCGACGAGATTTCCTGGTATCTGCCCGTTCCCGGCGCCAGAGAACATGGGCGCCGTGGCGGTCCGACTCCGGTAGCGTAGCCGCGTCATGACGACCGCGACCTTCGATACCTTGGCCACGGCCCGCAAGCTCGAAGACGCGGGCCTGAACACCGTTCAAGCCGAGGCGGTCACCGAGGCTATCCGTGCAACCGTAACGGAGGGCATCGCGACGAAGGCGGACCTGGAGCACTGCGCGCAGACCTCACCTGGCGCATGGTCCTGATCGTCGGTGCGTTGTTGACTCTGGCGACCGCGCTCGACCGCCTGCTCGGTTGAGCCGCCGGTCGACAGTACGCGCGTTCGGAGAGCGTCCCCATGGCGGTCGCGTTCCCCAGCGGTGGCGGGATACCCATCTCTAACGCAACGCCTCCACCACCTTCTCCAACGTGTCCTTCGCGTCGCCGAACGTCAGCACCGTGTTCGGCGCGAAGAACAGTTCGTTCTCGATCCCCGCGAACCCAGGCCGCATCGATCGCTTGAGCACGATGCATGACCGCGCGAGGTCGGCGTTGAGCACGGGCATGCCGTAGATCGAGCTCGCCGGGTTGTGCTTGGCGGCCGGATTGACGACGTCGTTGGCGCCGACGACGAGGGCGACGTCGGTGTGTTTGAAGTCCTCGTTGATCTCTTCGAGTTCCATGAGCGAGGTGTAGGGGATCTTCGCCTCGGCGAGCAGGACGTTCATGTGGCCGGGCATGCGGCCGGCGACGGGGTGAATCGCGTAGCGGACCTGGGTGCCGTTCGCCTCGAGGATCTCGGCGAGCTCGCCGACGACGTGCTGGGCCTGGGCCACGGCCATGCCGTAGCCGGGGCAGACGATGACGGAGCCTGCGCCGGAGAGCAGCATCGCCGCGTCGCCGACGGAAGCTTCCTGAACCCGGTCGCCGCCAGCCGCGGCCTTCGCCGCGTCCTCCTCGTCGACCTTGCCGAAGGCGCCGAACAGCACGTTGCGGAACGAGCGGTTCATCGCCTTGCTCATGACGACCGAGAGGATGAACCCCGAGGCGCCGTCGAGAGCGCCGGCGATGATCAGGACGTTGTTGCCCAGGGCGAACCCGGTCGCCGACGCGGCCAGCCCCGCGTACGAGTTGAGCAGGGTGATGACGACCGGCATGTCTGCGCCGCCGATGGGCGCGACGAACAGGATGCCGAGCAGCAAGGGCATCGCGGCCACGGCGTAGAACAGGACCTGGTTCGACGGGTCGATCGTGACCAGGACGAGGAGCACGAAGGTGCCCCCGAACATCAGGATGTTGCTCTGGTTCTGGAGCGGCCAGGTGATGTTGCGTCCGGGGATCAGGCCCGAGAGCTTTCCGAACGCCATCAGCGAGCCGGTGAAGGTCAGGCCGCCAAACAGCACCTCGAAGCCGATGGCGGCCATCGTCGTCTGGTCCATGTGTCCAGCCACCACCTGCTCGCGGTAGTACTCCGAGACGCCGACGAGCGCCGCGGCCAAGCCGCCGAAGGCGTGGGAGAGCGCGATCCGCTCCGGCATCCGGGTCATCGGGATGAGCGCCGAGATGGCGATGCCGATCGCGCTGCCGATGAAGAAGGTCAGCAGGATCCACTTGTATGTCTGGAAGAAACCGGCGATCTCAAGGTGGGCCATGATGTCCGGGTGGATCACGGTGCCCCAGATCGCGAACACCATGCCCAGCTCGGCGAGGATCAACCCGCGGCGGGCGGTATGGGCAGCCGTCAGCCCGCGCAGCCCGAGGATGAAGAGGAACGACGCGATGAGGTAGAGCGTCTCGACCGGGCTGTTGAACGCGATGTCGGCATCGCCGGGCGCCGTGGCGGCGACGAAGAGGAGCGGCTCGACGACGCCCGTCACGATGCGGCCTCGCCGTCCGCGCCTGCCTTCGGCTCCTGCTTCTTGAACATCCGCAGCATGCGGTCCGTGATCCAGAAGCCGCCGACGACGTTGATTGTCGCGCACAGCACGGCGATCGCGCCGAGCACGGTGCTCACGTCGTTGTAGTGCGCGCCGGCCGCGACCAGCGAGCCGACCAGCGAGATGCCGGAAATGGCGTTCGTGAAGGCCATCAGCGGGGTGTGGAGCAGGGCGGGCACACCCTTGATCACGCCGTAGCCGACGAACGCGGCGAGCATGAAGATGTACAGCCCCAGGAAGATCTCAAGCATCTGGACTCTCCTCCCGGCGCGAACTGCGCCGGGGATCTGCGGCGCCGAACCGGGCGGTGCGAGTTCGGCGGCGCTGCTTCATGGGTGGGGTGGGGATGGCCGACTCCACAACCGCGAGAAGCCTGACGTTCTGCCGGCCGGGTCAGGCGATGGCTTCGGCGACCTGTTCGTCGACGATCTCGCCGTCGTGGGTTACCACGCAACCCTTGACGATCTCGTTTTCGAAGTCGAAGCTCAACTCGCCGTCGACGAGCAGGTAGAGCACGAGCTTCTCGGCGTTGCGCGAGAACATGCGGCTGGCGTCGGCGGCGAGGTCGCTGGCCAGGTTGAGCGGGCCGAGGATCGTGACGCCGCTCACGTTGACCTCCTCCCCTGGCTTCGTCAGTTCGCAGTTGCCGCCTTGTTCGGCGGCCAGATCGACGATCAGCGAACCGTGCGGCATGCCCTCGACCATCCCGGCGGTGATCAGCCTGGGCGCCGGGCGACCCGGGATCAGCGCCGTGGTGATGCAGGCGTCGGTCGAGCGCAGCCGCTCGGCGATCGCTTCGTTCGCCCGCCGCTGACTCTCCTCCGAGACCTCGCGGGCGTAGCCGCCCTCGGTCTCGGCGTCCTCGATCGCCGGCACCTCGACGAAGGAGGCGCCCAGGCTCTCGACCTGCTCCTTGACCACGGCGCGCACGTCGTAGGCCTCGACCACCGCGCCCAGCCGGTGCGCCGTGGCGATGGCCTGCAGTCCGGCGACGCCGGCGCCGAGCACCAGGATCCGGGCCGGGTCGATGCGCCCGGCGGCGGTCATCAGCAGCGGGAAGAACTGCGGCAGGCGGTAGGCGGCGAGCACCGCGGCGCGGTAGCCGGCGACGGTGCTCTGGGAACTCAGGACGTCCATCGACTGCGCGAGCGTGACGCGGGGAATCCGGTCGAGGGCGATCGCGGTGAGCCGCGCGGAACGGAGCTGCCGCACCATCGCCGCCGCGGTCAGCGGAAAGAGCAGGCCGACGACCGCCGCTCCCGCCTTCGACGCCTCGATCTCCGTGGCATCCGGCGCCTGGACGCGGACCACGAGATCGGCCGACGAGAGCACGTCCCCCGCCGTCGCGGCGATCTCGGCGCCGGCTTCGCGGTACGCGTCGTCGCTGAAACCGGCTGCCGCGCCGGCGCCCGCTTCGATCAGGAAGTCGACGCCCCTGGCGTGAATTCGGGCGACGCTCTCGGGAACCAGGGCGACCCGGCGCTCTCCCGGGTGCGTCTCGCGTACGACTCCGGCTCTCATGTTCGCGCGCGAAGGTTATGTCCGGGAGGCGTCGCGTGCAAACGGGAGGGGAAGCTCGAACGCGCCGGAGGGCTCAGGGGGTTCCGAAGCCCGCGTCCTGGACGGCCGCCCTGAGGGCCGCGGCGGGCGCCGCGCCCCAGACCGTCGCCGTGCCGCCGGATAGGTCGACGCGGGCGGCCTCCACCCCCGGCGAGGCGAGCAGCGCGGACTCGACGGTCTCCACGCAGTGGCCGCAGGTCATGCCGGTCACCGCGATCTCCACCGCCCGGCCGCCCGGCTCGCCGGCGGCGACCTGCTCGGCGGCCCAGCGGTCCGCCCGCGCGTTCCGCCGCCAGCGGCCGAACTCCTGGGCGGCGAACCAGGCGAAGAGCGCGACGAGCAGGACGGCGGAGAGCGTGGCCCACCAGGCGTCCCCGTGTTCGTGCGTGCCGCTTCCCCCGAGCGTCGCGCCGCCGATCAGCCACTCGAAGAGCAGCGCGAAAAGGATGCTGCCGAGGATGACCGTCGAGAGATAGACCGCCGTCGTCTTGCGGCCGAACGCCCGGTAGACGGCGCCGACGGTGGCGACGTTCGTCGCCGGGCCGGCCATCAGGAAGACGAGGGCGGCGCCCAGGGGCAGCCCGTTCGCGACGAGCGCGGCGGCGATGGGGACCGAGGCGGTCGCGCAGACGTAGAGCGGCAGGGACACGACGAGCGCGGCCGTGGCGGCGCCGAGCGTTCCCAGGGCGGCGAGATCGAGCCATGCCTGCTGCGGCAGGAGCATCTCGATGGCCGCCGAGACGAGCACGCCGACCGCCAGCCACCGCCAGATGCTCTGCAGCAGCTCGGTGCCGTGGGCGGTCATGTCCGAGATCTTCCGCAGGATCGGGTTGCCGGACCCGCCGTCGTCCTCGGCGTCGTCGTCGGCGGCGTCCGCTTCCTCCGCCGGGACCTCGTCCTTCATGCGCTCGACCCACCAGCCGCCGGCCACGCCGGTGACCGCCGCCGCGGCCACCTTGAACAGGGCGAACGGCCAGCCGAGGAAGGTCGCGCTGACCAGGATCGAGTCGACGCCCGTCTGCGGCGTGCTGATGAGGAAGCCCATCGCGGCGCCGTTGCTGGCGCCCGTGCGCTTCAGGCCGATTCCGGCCGGGATCACGCCGCAGGAGCAGAGCGGCAGCGGCACGCCGAGAACGACCGCCTTCAGCGTCCCGCCGTAGCCGCTGAGCTGGCGGCGGATCAGGTTCTTCGGCAGGAGGACGTGGAGGAGGGCGGCGAGCAGCGTGCCGAACAGGAGCCAGGGCGCAAGCTCGATGAGCACGTCCCACGTCGCGTGTCCGAAGTTCAGCATGGTTCCGATACCTTATCGCCACTTGGTTGCGCCGATTCTTAGTGTAGACTAAAACTCTGATTCGCGGCGGCGAATGCCCGATCCGCCGTCCGCGCCCGTCGAAGCGACATGAACCCCCTGCTCGCCCTCCTCGTCCTGGCCGCGGTCGTCGCGCTGGCCGTCCTCGTGGCGCGGCCCGACGACGGCTGGCTCTGGCGCTGGCGCCTCGGCTGGCGGACGCTCCAGCGCGCCCGCACCGAGGACGCCCTGAAGCACCTCTTCGACTGCGAGTACCAGGGGCGGCTGGCGACGCACCAGAGCCTCGTCGGCGTGCTGCGGCTGGGCGGCCGGCGCGGCGCCGAGCTGATCGCCCGCATGGAGGCGCTGGGGCTCCTGGTGTCGGCCGAGGGGGGCTTCCGTCTGACCGACGAGGGCCGCGGCGAGGCGTTGCGGGTCATCCGCATCCACCGGCTGTGGGAACGCTACTTCGCCGACGAGACGGGGCTCGAACCGCGGCGCTGGCACCCGGAGGCCGAGCGCCGCGAGCACCTGACCTCGCCCGCCCAGGCGGACGATCTGTCCGTGCGCCTCGGCCATCCCCGCTTCGACCCGCACGGCGACCCGATTCCCACGCCGGAGGGCGAGCTGCCGCCGCCGGCCGGACGAGCCTTGACGGACTTCGCGGCGGGCGACGAAGTCGAGGTGGTCCACGTCGAGGACGAACCGGACGCGGTCTACGCCCAACTCGTCGCCGAGGGGATTCACCCCGGCATGAGGCTGCGGGTCGTTTCGGTGGCGCCGGAGCGCATCCGCTTCGTGGCGGACTTCGACGAGGTGGTGCTGGCCCCGGTCATTGCGGCCAACGTCTTCGGGGCGCCGGTCGCGGAGGCGGCGGACGACGAGGCGACGCGGGACGAAGTCGGCGCGGTTCCGCTCTCGAGCGTCGGCGTCGGCGAGCGGGCGCAGGTGCTCGGCTTCTCGCGCTTCTGCCGCGGTATGGAGCGCCGCCGGCTGCTCGATCTGGGCCTGCTTCCGGGCACGCTGGTGGAGGCGAAGATGACCAGCCCGTCGGGCGATCCGATCGCCTACCGGGTGCGCGGCGCAGTGATCGCCCTGCGCCGTTCGCAGGCCGAGCAGATCCGCGTCGAACAGGTTGCCCAGGAGGTTACGGCATGACCCAGCCCGCGCTTGCCCACGACTGCTCCAACTGCCCGGCGCACCATTCCGGCAACCTCGTCCGGCTCGGCGTCGACATGAGCGACTGGGACTACGTCGTCGCGCTGGCCGGCAATCCGAACACCGGCAAGAGCACGGTGTTCAACGCGCTGACCGGCCTGCGCCAGCACACCGGCAACTGGCCCGGCAAGACGGTGACCCGCGCCGAGGGCGGCTTCGAGGTCGGCGGCGACCGCTTCAAGCTGGTCGACCTGCCGGGCACCTACTCGCTGCTCTCGTCCAGCCTCGACGAGGAGACGGCGCGCGACTTCATCCTCTTCGGACGGCCGGACGTGACTGTGATCGTCGTCGACGCGACGCGGCTGGAGCGGAACCTGAACCTGGCGCTCCAGGTGCTGGAGATCACGGACCGGGCCGTCGTCTGCCTCAACCTGATGGACGAGGCGCGGCGCCAGGGCCTGGACGTCGACGCGCGGCGTCTGGCGCGGGATCTGGGCGTGCCGGTGGTGGCGACGGCGGCCCGCTCGGGCGAGGGGCTGGACGAGCTGAACCGGACGATCGCCGAAGTCGCTTCCGGCGCCTACCGCTGCCGGCCGCGGCGGGTCGGCGGCCGGTCGCCGGCGCTGCGCGAAGCGACCCGCAGCCTGTCGGGCGCGATCCAGGACGCGTTTCCGACGCTGCCGAACCCGCAGTGGGTGGCGCTTCGGCTGCTGGACGGGGACCCGACCTTGGCCGCGGCCGTGGAGAGCGGTTCGCTCGCCGAACTCGTCGATCCGGAAGTGCCGGAGGATGCGGGCGGCGAGGCGATCCCGGTTGGTGGCGACCCGCTCCTGGCTGCCGGCGAGGCGTTCCGGGCTGGCGGGAAGGGGCTCTCGGAAGGCGGCGAGGTGTTCCGGCCCGGTGGCGAGGCGTTCCCGGTTGATGGGGAGGCGCTAACGACCGGTGGCGAGGCCGCCGCTCGCTCGGTTACGGAACCGCGGGCGACCCGGGCGGCCGCCATCGAGATCGCCGAGTCGCAAGCCGCAGCGGATCCCGCGGCTCGCGCCGCGGTGCTCGAACTGGCCGGCCAGCTCCGCTGGCGGGTGGGCCGCAACTTCCACCAGGCGCTGACCGAGGCCGTCTTCGCCGAGGCAGCCCGCATCGCCGACCGCGCCGTGACGCGGGACGGCGAGCGCGGCCGCTTCGACTTCGACGCCCGGCTCGACCGGCTCGTGACGAGCCGCGTGTTCGGCTTCCCGCTCATGCTGCTCATGCTGACCGTCGTCTTCTGGCTCACGATCGCCGGTGCCAACGTGCCGTCGTCGATGCTCGCGACGCTCCTGATCGACACCGTGCATCCGCTGCTCAAGCAGGTGGCTTCCGCCTTCGGCCTGGTCTGGTGGCTCGACGGATTGCTGATCGACGGCGTGTACCTGGCCACTGCCTGGGTCGTGGCGGTGATGCTGCCGCCGATGGCCATCTTCTTCCCGCTGTTCACGCTGCTGGAGGACTTCGGCTACCTGCCGCGGGTGGCGTTCAACCTCGACCGGATGTTCCACCGCGTCGGCGCCCACGGCAAGCAGGCGCTGACGATGGCGATGGGCTGGGGCTGCAACGCGGCGGCGATCGTCTCGACCCGGATCATCGACAGCCCGCGCGAGCGCCTGATCGCGATCGTCACGAACAACTTCTCGCTCTGCAACGGCCGCTGGCCGACGCAGATCCTGATCGCCTCCATCTTCATCGGCGGCCTCGTGCCGGCCCACCTCGCCGGCGCCGTCTCGGCCCTGTCGGTCGTGGGCGTCGCGGTGCTCGGCGTGTTCCTGACCTTCGCCGTGTCCTGGCTGCTGTCGCGCACCGTCCTGCGCGGCGAGGCGTCCGCGTTCTCGCTGGAACTGCCGCCCTACCGCCCGCCGCGGGTGCTGCAGACGATCTACACCTCGATCATCGACCGGACGCTGATCGTCCTCTGGCGCGCCGTCATCTTCGCGGCGCCGGCCGGGGCGGTCATCTGGCTGCTCAGCAACATCCAGGCGGGCGACGGATCCTTGGCTGCGTGGCTGATCGGCGCTCTCGACCCGTTCGGTTTCGCCCTCGGCCTGTCCGGGATCATCCTCGTCGCCTACATCATCGCCGTGCCGGCGAACGAGATCGTCATCCCGACGATCCTCATGCTGACCGTGCTGGTGGCCGGGGTGCCCGGCGTCGGCGCCGGGGCCGGCGTGATGTTCGAGCTGGACTCCGAGGTCGCCACCGCCCGCGTGCTGGAGGCCGGCGGCTTCACCCTGCTCACCGCCGTCTGCCTGATGCTCTTCTCCCTCGTCCACAACCCCTGCTCGACGACGCTGTACACGATCTGGAAGGAGACCCGCAGCGTCCGCTGGACCGCGGTCTCGGCCCTGCTGCCGGTGGCGATGGGCCTGCTGCTCTGCTTCGTCGTGGCGCAGGTCTGGAGAGCGCTGAGCTAGCGGCGGAACGCTGGAGCCGCCAACCTGTCGCAGGCCTCGTTCTGCCAGGGTGCCGACGTCCAGCCCTGACCCAAGACGGGCGGGTGCGTCCGACGCCGCTTCGACGCGGTCGGAGCCCTGCGGGACGAGCGCTACTTGCGGCCGTACCGGCGCTGGAACTTCTCGATCTGGCCGGCGCTGTCGACGAAGTGCTGGCGGCCCGTGTAGAACGGGTGCGACGCCGACGAGATCTCGAGCCGGATCTCGTAGTGCTCGACGCCGTCGATGTCCCGGGTCTTGTCGCTCGTCATCGTCGACTGGGAGATGAACTCCGCGTTGGCCGACGGATCGATGAACACGACCGGGTGGAGCTCGGGGTGCATGTCGCTCTTCATGGTGGTCTCGCTGGTGTTGGGCTCGGAGGGCGGATGCGGTTCTACGCCGCCGAGGGCGGGCGATGATAACCGACTTCTCGTCTGGCTGGGTGCGCGGGCCTTCCGACCCGCCGGGTGCGCGGGTCTTCCGACCCGCCGGGTGCGCGGGTCTTCCGACCCGCCGGGTGCGCGGGTCTTCCGACCCGCCGGGTGCGCGGGTCTTCCGACCCGCCGGGTGCGCGGGTCTTCTGACCCGCTGCCGGCGCAGCCGGCCTGAAAACGCGCCGGCCGTCAGGCCGGCTCCGTTCACACCACGATGTTCACCAGCCTCCCCGGCACCACGATCACCTTGCGCGGTTCCTTGCCGTCCATGAAGCGCCGCGCGTTCCCGGACGCCAGGGCCAGCTCCTCCAGGGTCTCCCGGTCCGCGTCGGCCGCGACCTGAAGCACGTCCCGCTTCTTGCCCATCACCTGAACCACGACGTTGATCGTCTCGTCGACCACCAGGGCCGGGTCGTAGGCGGGCCACTCCTGGTGGCAGACGAGGCCCTCGCCGCCGAGACGGGACCACAGTTCCTCGGCGAGGTGCGGCGCGAACGGCGACAGGATGCGCAGGAACGCGTCGAGCGACCGGCGCGGCACGCTCTCGGCGGCGGTCGCCGCGTTGACCCAGATCATCATCTGCGAGATGGCGGTGTTCATGTCGAGCGAGTCGATGTCCTCGCCGACCTTGCGGATCGTCTTGTGGAGCAGGCGGTCCAGCTCGCTTGCGGGCGCCGGCTCGTCGCCGCCGGTCCGCTCCCGGCCGTCCTCGGCCTGCTGGCTGCCCGTCCGCTCGCCGCTGCCTTGGGTGCCGCCGCCCGTGCGCTCGTCCGCGACCTTTCCGGCGACGCCGCCGGTCCGCTCGTCGACCACAAGGCGCCAGGTCCGGCTCAGGAACCGGTGGACGCCGTCGACGTCCTTCGTCTGCCACGGCTTCTGCTGGTGGAGCGGCCCCATGAACAGCTCGTGCAGGCGCAGCGAGTCGGCGCCCCAGCGTTCGATGATGTCGTCCGGGTTGGCGACGTTCAGCTTCGACTTGGACATCTTCTCGACCCGCGCTTCGAGCGGCTCGTCGCTGCCGGCGAGGAACGCCCGGTCGCCGCGCCAGTCCACGCTGTCGGGGTGGTGGTACTTGCCGCCCCGGTCGCGGTAGCTGTAGGCCAGGATCATCCCCTGGTTGAACAGGCGGGCGAACGGCTCGGAGGTCGAGACCAGGCCCGCGTCGTACAGCACCTTCTGCCAGAAGCGCGCGTAGAGCAGGTGCAGCACCGCGTGCTCGACGCCGCCGATGTAGAGGTCCACCGGCATCCAGTAGCGCTCCAGCTCCGGCGACCACGGCGCCTCCGCGTTCTTCGGGTCGATGTAGCGCAGGAAGTACCAGCAGGAGCCGGCCCACTGGGGCATCGTGTTCGTCTCGCGCCGCGCCTTGCGGCCGTCCGGCAGGCTGACGACGAGCCAGTCGTCGCCGGCGCGGGCGAGCGGCGGCCGGCCGTCGGCGGTGGGCTTGAACTCGTCGACCTCGGGCAGCGCGACCGGCAGGTCCTCGCGCGGCACCGGCAGGATCTCGCCGGTCGGCTCGCCGTCGTCGTCGAGCACGTGGAGCACCGGGAAGGGCTCGCCCCAGTAGCGCTGGCGTGAGAACAGCCAGTCCCGCAGCCGGTACTCGACCCGGCGGTCGCCGTGGCCGGTCTCGACCAGCCACTCGATCATCCGCTCCTTCGCGTCGGCGACGCCGAGGCCGTTGAGGAAGCCGCTGTTGATCGCGGGGCCGTCCTCCAGGTACGCGTCGCCCTCCCAGCCGTCCGGCGGCGCCACCGTGCGGACGATCGGCAGCCCGAACTCCACGGCGAAGTCCCAGTCGCGCTGGTCCTGGCCGGGGACGCCCATGATCGCGCCCGAGCCGTAGCTCATCAGCACGTAGTCGGCGACCCAGATCGGGATCGGCTCGCCGGTGGCCGGGTTCGTGGCGTGGGCGCCGGTGAACACGCCGGTCTTGCTCTTGGCCAGGTCGGTCCGCTGCAGTTCGCTCTTGTTGACCGCTTCCTGGACGTAGGCGTCTACCGCGTCGCGCTGCGCGGCGGTGGTGATCGCCGCAACGAGCGGATGCTCCGGCGCCAGCACGCAGTAGGTCGCCCCGAACAGCGTGTCGGGCCGCGTCGTGAACACGGGGAAGCTCTCGTCCGCGCCGGCAATGGGCATCCGGATCTCGGCGCCGTGGGACTTGCCGATCCAGTTGCGCTGCATCTCCTTGACGTACTCCGGCCAGTCGACTTGGTCGAGGTCGTCGAGCAGGCGCTCGGCGTAGGCGGTGATCCGGAGCATCCACTGCCGCATCGTCCGCCGCTCGACCGCGTCGCCGGTGTCGACGTAGGCGCCGTCCTTGACCTCCTCGTTGGCCAGCACCGTGCCCAGCGCCGGGCACCACCACACCGGAACGTCCTCCAGGTAGGCGAGGCCGCGCCGGTGGAGCTCGAGGAAGATCCACTGCGTCCAGCGGTAGTAGTCCGCCGACGACGTGTCGACCTCGCGCTCCCAGTCGTACGAGAAGCCGAGGCGCTCGATCTGGCGGCGGAAGTTGGCGATGTTGCGCCGCGTGATGAGCCGCGGATGCTGGTTCTCGCGCACCGCCGCGCGCTCGGCCGGCAGGCCGAAGGCGTCCCAGCCCATCGGGTGGAGCACGTTGTAGCCCTCCATCCGCCGCTTGCGCGCCACCACGTCGGTCGCCGTGTACCCCTCCGGGTGGCCGATGTGCAGCCCCGCGCCCGACGGGTACGGGAACATGTCGAGGACGTAGTACTTCGGCCGGCTCTTCAGGAGTTCCGGGTCGTCCGGCGTGCGGAAAGCGGTCCTCTCGCGCCAGATCCGCTGCCATTTCGGCTCGATCTCGGCGGCGTCGTAGAGGTGCCTGCGGGGCCTGGATGGCTGGTCGTTCGTCGTCATCGTCGTTACCGCCGCACGGCAGCAAAGTGTACCGGCTGCTTCCGCTACCATCCCTGGGCGATGGATTCGCTGCACGAACAGATGACCTCCTGGCGCCGGGACCTCCACCGCCACCCGGAACTCGCCTTCGAGGAGAAGGAGACGAGCCGCAAGGTGGCCGCGCTGCTCGAGTCCTTCGGCGGCATCGAGGTTCACCGCGGCCTCGCCGGCACCGGGGTCGTCGGCGTGCTGAAGTCCGGCTCGTCGGACCGCAGCATCGCGCTCCGCGCGGACATGGACGCGCTGCCGATCGAGGAGGAGAACGAGTTCGAGCACCGCTCGCAAAACCCCGGCAAGATGCACGCCTGCGGCCACGACGGCCACACGGCGATGCTGCTGGGCGCCGCGAAGCACCTCACCGAGAACCGCTCCTTCGACGGCACGGTCTACTTCTTCTTCCAGCCGGCGGAGGAGAAAGACGGCGGCGCCCGCGTGATGATCGAGGAAGGGCTGTTCGAGCAGTTCCCCGCCGGGGAGGTCTACGGCGTCCACAACTATCCGGGGATGGAAGTGGGCAACTTCGGCCTCTGCGCCGGCCCGATGATGGCCGCCATCGACGTCTTCGAGTTCGCCGTCACCAGTGCCGGCGGCCACGCCGCGTTCCCTCACGGCACGGTGGATCCCATCCCGATCGGCGCCGAGATCGTCCTCGCCCTGCAGACGATCGTGGCCCGCAACGTGGACCCGCTCCACAGCGCGGTGATCACGGTGGCCCGCGTCCACGGCGGCCACGCGGACAACGTGATCCCGAGCCGCGTCGTCCACGGCGGTTGCGTCCGGGCGTTCCTGCCCGAGGTGCAGAAGCTCGTCGAACGACGGATGCGCCAGATCGGCCGCGGCATCTGCACCGCCCACGGCGCCGGCTTCGAGTTCCAGTATCGCCACTACTACCCGGCTACCGTCAACCACGCCGAGCAGACCGAGAAGGCCGCCAACGCCGCCCGCGAAGTCGGCCGGGAAGTCACCACCAGCCTCGCCCCCGTGATGGGCTCCGAAGACTTCGCCTACATGCTCCAGGAACGCCCCGGCGCCTTCATGTTCCTCGGCAACGGCGACAGCGCCGGCCTCCACACCCCCCGCTACGACTTCAACGACGACATCCTGCCCGTCGGCATGCGCTACTGGACCACGCTGGTCGAGACGCAGTTGTGGGCGTAGCGACGTCGGTATCACCCGCCCGGCTTGGGGCCGCAGGGGAGGGGTTCCCAGCGGCCGCTCGCGTTCTCTCGGAGGAGGGGAAGCTGACGCTCGCTTCACTCCGCTCGCTTCGGATGGTCGGTGCGTGCGGTCAGGTCGTCGGGAGTCGCTCGCTTCGAGCCCGCGGGGAACCCCTCCCCTGCGGCCCCGCAACGGGCTAGACCTCGTCGGACCTCGCGGAACCTGAACACTGGTCGATCCCGCGCGGTACGTTCTCCCGACGACGACCAGACTGTGGTGGAGTCCGGGGAGAGGGTCCCTGGGGGCTGGAGGCAAGTGACTCCCGACAACGTTGCCGGAACCGATGCCGACGTGAAACGCAGCCGACCGAAGCGAGCGCTCACTTCTCATTCATCGGGAAAGCGCGAGCGGCCCCAGGGACCCTCTCCCCGGACTCCGCCGCAGGCGGGTGTACCCGCAGCGCTCCGCTGCGCCGCCGACGTCGCTACGCGCAGTTGCAGAGTTCGATGAAGAAGGCGCGGACGGTGTCGGTGAACTCCGGATTCGTCAGGGTGTTCATGTGGTTCGCGCCTTCGATGACGTGGAGGCGGTGCTCCTTCATGACGCCGACCAAGGCGTCGGCGTTGGGCTTGAGGGGATCGTCGCTGCCTATGATGTTGAGGGTCGGCACCTTGTTGACGCGGAGGAGTTCGGCGCTCACGTCGAGGCCGGCCATGCCGCGGACGACGGCGGCCAGGGCCTTCTGGTCGTTCGAGGCGACCATCGCCTGGCCGATCGGCTGAACCTGTTCGGGCGTCGGCGGGTCGTCGCCGGGCCAGAGGAACTCGACGAGGGGGCCGCCGCCCTTGCCCGCTTCGAGGGAGGCGGCGAGCGCGTCGAACATCGCTTCGTCGCGCAGTTCGGGGCTCGGCCAGCCGGCGCCGCCGATCACGGCGGACATCAGCCGGTCGGGCGCCAGGGCGATGAGCTTCATCGCGATGAAGCCGCCCATCGAGTAGCCGACCACGTTCGCCTGCTGCAGCCGCAGATGATCCAGCAGGTCGACGACGTCGAGGGCCATGCGCTCGCCGTAGCTCTCGGCGTCGTGCGGCTTGCCGCTCTTGCCGTGGCCGCGCTGGTCGACGGCGATGACCTGGAACTCCTCGGCCAGGCGGCCGACGATGCCCGCCGCGCCCCAGTTCGAGGCGGCGGTGCCGGTGATGCCGTGGAGCAGCACGACCGGGTCGCCGCGGCCTTCGACCTGGTAGTGGATCTCGACGCCGTCGGTGGCCGTGAAGGACCGGGTTGCGGCTTCGCCCTGGGCCCAGGCGCCGGCGAAGGCGGCGAGCGCGAGCAGAGCCGTCAGGACGGCCCGGAACATCGGTCGTCGACACGTCGTACTTGTTCTCATGGGGTTCCTTCGCAGGGAGCGAGGCTGGCGCCTCGGAGGTTGTCGTCCACAGGCCGGAAGACTCGCGGCTGCGGGTCGGCGAAGGCTACCAACCCGACTTGCGCCGGCCGGCGCGACCCGGCCGCTTTGCTACGCTGCCCCGCGTCGCCGATCGGATCACTGCCCGGACAAGACCATGGACATCGAGAGCGCAGCACGCCGCGTCCGCGAGGACGGCTACACCGTCGAACCCGACTTCCTGGGCGAAGAGACTCTGGAGCGCCTGCGCCGCGACCTCGCCCCGGTCTTCGACGCCATCGGCAGCCGGATGACCGACGACTACGGCCAGCAGACGATCCACACGCACAACCTGCTGGCCAAGACGCGGGCCGTCGACGAACTCCTCATGGACGACCGCCTCCTGGGCCTGGTGGAGGCGGTGCTCGGCCCGGACTTCCAGGTCTCCGGCGTCGCCGCGATGCGGCCGGGACCGGGCGACCGTCACCAGCGGATGCACCAGGACGACGGCCACTATCCGCTTCCGCGCCCGCACGTTCCGCTGATCGCCAATACGCTGGTCGCGCTGGATCCGTTCACGGCGGAGAACGGGGCGACCGAGATCGTTCCCGGCAGCCACCGCTCGGCCGATCCGGTCGATCCCGATGTCCCCACCAGGACGGTGGAGATGCCGGCCGGGGCGCTCTTCCTGTGGGACGGCGCCGTCTGGCACCGCGGCGGCGGCAACTCGACGGAGAGCGGCTACCGCCGCTCCCTCAACTTCAACTTCAACCTGGCATGGCTCAAGCAGCGGGAGAACCAGTTCGTCGGTGTGCCGTGGGAAGTCGTGGTGGGAATGCCCGAGAAGCTGCAGGCGTTGATCGGTTACAAGCTGACGAACCGCGGCCTCGGCACGGTGGACTACCGCAATCCCATCGAGACCGTGAAGCGGCGGGTCGCCGGGGCCGGGGGTTCCTGACGCGACCGCGGACCGCGCCGCGCGAAGACGCAAAGACAAGGGGAGAATCCAGATGACGGCAGCATCCGCGGCGGAAACCGGGAACAGCGACGCAAGAGCGCGGTCGGCGGTGGAATCCGCCGTCGACAAGGCCCACAAGGTGGCGCTTGCCGGAGTCGGCGCGGCGAGCGAGGCGGCCGATGCTGGGGCCAAGGTCTTCGACCGGCTGGTCGCGCGCGGCGAGAAGGTGGAGAGCCAGGGCCGGGAGTCCCTGAGCGGCTGGCGGGACAAGGCCGAGGAGAAGGTCCAGCAGGTGCGAGCCGCGGCCGGGAAGGGCTTCGTGCAGACCCGGGCCAAGGCGCAGGCCGGGATCGACGGCGAGCTGGAACGGCGGCTGGAGCGGCTGGGAGTGCTTGGCAAGGCGGACCTGGAGGCCGTGATCGAACGGTTGAGCGCGATCGAGGCGCGGCTCGAGGCGCTGGAGAAGCCGAAGCCGCCGCGCCGGCGCACGGCCAGGAAGGCGTCACCGAAGGCCGGCTAGCGCGGCAGAAGGCCCGGAAGCCGGCGCTTCGCGCCGGATGCCGGCGCACCCGGTTGCTGCCGCGCAGGCTCCTGGTTAGGCCGAGCGTCGGCGTCTCGCTCGTCGTTCCGTCCTGACGGCGCGCAGGCACTCGCGCACCGTAGCTGGCCGGGCGCCCTCTCGAATGCGCTCGTCCGCCAGTTCGAAGGCCATCCGCCACTGTCGCCGCAGGATCGTGTGGGCGGCGAAGAAGCCGTAGCGGGGGTCGTACATGTGGGTCGCCTCCGATGTCACGCCGTTCACTTCCAGCACTCGGAGACCTTCGCCGCACTGGAGCGCCTCGGCGCTCGGGACACGCACGTCGAAGCGGCCGAAGTCGAAGCCGTCGTACGTGGCGCAGATCGCGTTCATAGCCCGTTCCAGTTCGGGCGTGTGCAGCTCGTTCGCGTCGAGGAAGATCGTCCCGCGGGAGTGCGCGCCGACTTCGGTCAGCTCGACTTCTTCGCCGCCGGCGGGGACGCGCGTCGCCGCCTCGGGGTGTTCCCGCCGGTAGGTGTGCGCGATGGCGACCGCGCGCGGGTCGTCCAGGATCAACCGTTCGAGGGTGCTGGTTCCGTCGCCGGTCACGATCGGCCGGACCTTGTGCGCGATCGAGAAGACGTGCCCGTCGCGTCGGCCCGGATGGCGGGCCCAGAACACGCCGTACTCCTCGCCGTCGACGTACTCCTGCGCGAGCGCGGCCCCGGGGGTCGCCTCGAAGAACGCCGCCGCGTCCGCCTCGGAGCGCGCGACGGCGACGCCGCGGCCGCGCTCGCCGGTGTTCGGCTTGAGCACGACCGGCCAGTCCAGTTTCTCCTCTTCCAGGAGTCGCCGCAGCACCGCCACGCGTTCCTCGGGGCCGCCCGGCGGCAGCCGCCGCCACGCCGGCAGCGCCTCGCCGATGCCGGCCAGCCCTTCCAGGATGTCGCTCTTGGACTCGCCCACCAGGCCGCCGAGCGGCATGGCGGGGTTGATCGCGGTGAACGCCGTCAGGCTGCCGCGCCGCAGGCCCTGCCAGAGGATGTAGAGCGCGAGCGGCGGGTAGAACGCCCACATCGGCCAGAACTCCCAGCGGCGGACCCGCAGCACCCGGCCGCGCCAAGCCCGGCGGCCCCGCCAGGTGAACAGCGGTACGACGACGGTGCGGACGGCGACGATCGCGAGCGCCAGCGCCAGCACGGCGCCGGGAAGGCCGCCCGGCAGGCGGCCGCCGAAGCGCTCGACCGCCTCGCGCCCGACGAGCGCGTTGACGCCGACGAACAGGGGAGTCCAGATCGCCGCGGCGACGGCGAAACAGAAGGTGAACTTGAGCAGGCTGGTGCGGAGGATGCCGGCGGCGAGGCACGTCGCCAGGCGCGTTCCGGGCAGGAAGCGGCTGACCAGGACGACGACCAGCGCCCGCCGCCGCAGCCACGCGGACGCCTCCTCGACCGCGGCCTCCTTGACCCACCACCTGAAGGGCGGAATGCGCAGTGCCGGCCGTCCCAGGACGCGGGCGAGCCAGGCGATGAACACATCGCCGCTCAGCAGGCCGACGTAGCAGGCGGCGACGGCGACGGTGAAGTCGAGGCGGCCCTGGGCCACGAGCAGGCCGGCCGTGACGCAGGTCAGATCCTCGGTGACGTACGCCGCGAACACGAGGAGCAGGAAGACGATCAGCAACGCGGGCCCGACAAACGGCGGCAGGTCCATGTCGTCGAACGGCAGCGCGGCGCGCGGCCGGCGTTCCGGCTCGGCGTCGCCGCGGCGGACGGCGGTTCCGTTCTCGACCCGGCTCAGGAAGTCGTCGATGCGAGCGGCGAGGTCGGGCCTCGGAGGTTCGTTCCCCGCGTCCCGCGTCGAGTATGCGGTTTCGCCGCCGCCGAAGATGAAGAAGTGGCTGTCCGGCCGCATCCACAACTCGCTGTGGGGCACGATCCGGTGGTGCTCGAGCGCCGCCGCCGCCGGCACCAGCGGATCCCGCTCCCCGTGGATGATGAACACGGGCGCTTCGAGCGCCTCCAGGATGCCGCGCAAGGGCCGCTGGTCCGTGTCGTAGAAGTTGCGGGCGTAGGAGCGGGCGGAAGAGCTGTCGAACAGGCCGAAGTGGGGAACCAGGTTCCGCATCGTCCAGAGCAGGCCGAGCTGCAGTCCATGCAGGGCGTGGTTCACCGTGTAGTCCCCGAGCAGTTCGAGCTCCTGCACGCCGACCGACGACACCAGGACGACGGATGCGACTCGGTCGGGCGCGTGGTCCACGAGATGCAGGGCGACCGCGCCGCCCATGCTGAAACCGAGGACGTGGAACCGGTCGACGGCCAGCCGGTCGAGCAGCTTCAGCGTCGAGTCCGCGTGGCCGCGGGCCGAGTAGTCGGCGACCCCGCGCTCCGAGGCGCCGAAACCCGGCAGGTCGGGCGCGATGGTCCGCCGTTCGCGGTCAGGGACTCTGAGGTAGAGGCGAACGTCGCTTCGTCGTTCGTCGGCGTCGTCCGGCTGGAGTCGCTGTGCCGCCAGGGACTCGAGCCGGCGGCTCATGGGCGATCCCTCGAAGACGATCGCGTCGCCGGGGGATCGGCCGTCGACCCGCGCGTCGGGCGCCGCGGGACGTGGGTCTCGTCCGGCGCCGCTGTCCGCCTGACCGCTCTGGAGCTCGTTGCCAGCCTGCTCGACGAATGCTCGAAGCGTCCAGGCGGCCTGTAGCCGGTTGAAGTTGTCGGCGGTGCCGGGAGAACCGTGGAGCAACACGAGCGGCAACCTGGCCTCCTCGGTTCCCTGCGTCTCCTTCCACGCGATGCGGAGCGTGCCGTCTCCGCTCGGCGTCGGGATCTCCATCGTTTGCCGGTTGGGCGGAAGCGGGGCCTCGGGCGCGGCGATCCGCGCCGCCGTCGAGACGACGAGCGCGGAGGCGTAGACGGCGAGCAGGACGCGCAGCCAGCGGCGGCCGTGGGACGCGGCCGGTTGGAGCGGTTCCGAAGCGGCCCGTTCAGCCACCGACGCCCTCGACGGTTCGGGCGGGCGGGCCGGTTGCCGGCCGTGCGACGTCGCCCGCCGCGGGTCCGCTGCGCGATGGCTGCCGCATCGTTCCGGGGATCAGTCGCGCGGGATCTCGGCGCGGCCGTACGCGTCGCCGACGGCCGCAAGTTCTTCGCTCGTCACCATAGGCCGGAAGGCGTCCGTCATCCGCTCGTGCAGGCGCCGGGCGAGGTCCTTACGGTCGGCGCCGCGGAGCGGTTCGCTCCCGAAGGCGATCTCGGCGTCGATGCGGCGAAGTTGGAGCAGTTCGGGGGCGTGGGGCGTCAGCGCCATGTTGCCCCACCAGGCGATGCTGAGGAAGGCGGGCCGTTCGTCCTCCGGCGTCTCGTACCGGAGCACGGCCCAGTCGACCGGGACGCCGGCTGCGGCGGCCGGCGCCAGCAGCGACGGCTTGAGCGTCGCCACGGCGTCGCCGGGCGTCGACGTGCCCTCGGGGAACAGGATCACGGAGTCGCCGCCCGCGAGCGCCTCGGCGATCTGGCTTCCTACCCGGGTCACATCGCGGCGTCGGCCCCGGTCGACGAAGATGATGTCCACGGTACGGCACATCGCGCCGGCCAGCGGCCAGTCCCGGATCTCCGCCTTCGAGACGAAGCGCCCCGGAGCGAACGCGGAGAGCAGGAGAATGTCGACGTAGGAGAGGTGGTTCGAGACCAGCAGGAACGGCCCGCTCGGCGGTGCGCCGCGCACCGTCGCCCGGCAGCCGAGGATGGCGAGACTGGCGCGGCCCCAGCGCCGCAGTACCGCGCGCCGGAACCTCCGCCAGGCCCCGGGCGATCGGCGGAGCAGGAAGGGACGGAGGATCAGCAGGGGGAACCAGGCGGCCAGCGCCGCCAGCAGCAGCGCCGTTGCCCGCCAGATCATCCGGCCGAGCCGGACGGTCCTGCTGCCTCGAGGCGTCATCCTCGGCGCGGCGCCGCGGCCTCGCTCACGGCTGCCGCCGTCCGGTTCGCGTCCGCGGGCTTCGTGGCCTTGCCTGCCGGCACCGCCGCTTCGTCAGCCGGCCCGGCCGTTCGCGCCGGCGGTTCGTGCGCCGTCGCTCCGTCGTCCAGGCCGAAGATCAACCGGGTCCTGCGGCTGAGAGTGGCCGTGTCCATCAGCACCAGGTAGTCGATCGTCTTGAAGTCGCGGTCGATCGCCGGCTGGCTGCAGACGAGGGCGCCGTAGCGGAGGTAGGTCGCGAACAGCGGCGGAATTTCTACCTTGGGACCGCCGTAGGCCAGATCCGACCCGCACTGGGTGCGCGGGTCTTCCGACCCGCTGCCGCCGAAGGCGGCCTCCGGCTCTGGCGGCACCTCGCAGCGGGCGTGCTCAAGGACCGGCACGTCGAGATCCGGGCGGACCTTGCCAGCCTCGACGAGTTGCCGGTAGAGGCGGACGCCCGCCGCTTGGTCCTGGCTGGTCAGCGAGCAGCAGCCGAACAGATAGCGGAGCCGGTTGTGGACCACGTAGCGGGCCAGGCCCTGCCAGAGCAGGAAGAGGACCGTCCGCTTCCGGTGCCGGCGATGGATGCAGGCGCGGCCGATCTCGACCGACCGGTCGAGTACGCCGCGCGGCAGGGCGTCCAGGTCGTACTCGATGGCCGAGTAGAAGCCGGCGCCGCGCACCGCCATCGCGGCCGTCTGCATCCGGTAGGTGCCGATCGTCGTGCCGTCCGTCCGCTCGACCAGCATGTGGTGGCAGCTTGCGTCGAACTCGTCCGTGTCGCGGCCGGCTTCCCAGGACTCGTCAAGTCCCTCGCCCAGCTCGCGATTGAAGACCTCGAAGCGGAGCTGGAGCAGCCGGTCGATGTCGGCGGCGGTGCGGGCGAAGCGGAGCCGGTAGCTGCCGGCCTGGATCCGGCCTTCGGGCAGGCACTCGGGGCTGGGGATGGCGTGGCCGCTCAGACCGGCTGCCGCCGCGTTGTCGCGCACTGGCTCAGTCATTGCCACTCGCAGCCGTGGACGGATTCGCTGGATTGGAGACGATGAAGGATGGGGACGTGGCGCGTGTCGGCTTGATGAGGAACGTCCGCAGGAAGAGGCGATTGTCGCGTCGCCTCAGGTTTCCCCACACTTCGATCGGTTCGCCCACCCACTCGAGAACCTCGTGTCCCAAGGGTTGCCCCTGCAGATTCAGTAGATGAACCAGGCTTCGCTCACCGCTTTCCGTCCCCACCAGGAGCGCGGCCGGAATGCCGCCGCGGATGCAGAGCGAGGCGCAGTCCCGGTGGGGCTTGCCGCGGCCCGGCTTCATGGCGCCGAGATAGCACTTCGTGTCGACGATTTCACCCACAAGCCTGTGTCCGCTCATGCGAATGACGTTGGTTGCCGCGCCGGGCAGGGGATTCGCTTCGGACCCGGCACCGACGTTCTCGTCGTCGAGGGGCGGCGCCCAGGTCGCCGGGCCGGCCGGAGCATCCGGCTCGACGGCGGGTCCAGGTTCGGCGGCTCCTTCGGGAAGCTCAAGGGAATGCACTTCGAGCATGGCCGCTTCCGGGTTCCGGATCGACGTGCCTGAGAGCGCGGTCTCTCTGGACGGCGACGGCGTCCAGGGCGGGCTGGACTCGCTCCGGACGTCGAGTCCGTGCTTGCCGGTGCCGACCAGCAGATAGCCCTCGGCCGGTCCGTCCGCCGTGATCAGCCGGGGATGGGGATCGACGAGCAGTTCGCCTTCGTAGTCCCGTACGGTTCCGTACTCGAACACGCCCTCGTCGAACCGCTCCAGTAGCAGGGCCAAGCCGAGGCCGACCGCCGCCGCCAGGACCACTAGGCCGACGGCCGGCCGGCGTACGAACCGGCGGATGCCAGGGGCCGTCTCGTCGACGTAGCCGACGTAGAAGTCGTGTGGCGCGTTTCGCGCCACACGCGACCCGGTCCGTGTGCGAGTCAGCGAGCGCACGGATCACACTCGTCCTGGCGGCCGCCAGTCACGAAGGCTCCTCGGCGGCGGCGGCGGCGGCGGCGGCGGCGTCGACGCGGGCCGGCTCGGCGGGGGTTCCCGGCGGATTGGGCCGCGGATCGACCAGCACCCGGCCGTCCGCGACGCGTACGTTGAAGGTTGGAATCGTCTCGGTGAAGGGCGGCGGCGAGCAGCCGTCCTCGGGACGGTACTGGTAGCCGTGCCACGGGCAGGTGATGCAGCCGTCGATGACCCGGCCTTCCCCCAGCGGGCCGTTCTGGTGCTGGCAGACGTTGGAGACGGCCGCGATCCTCTCGCTGTCCTCGGTCCGGTAGCGGAAGACGGCCACGCGTTCGCCGCCCAGCACGAAGATGCGGGCGCGGTCGAGCGGGATGTCCGCGGCCGCGCAGACGAAGACGGCGGCGGCCTCCGGGGCGCGTTCGCGCCAGCCGGCCAGGAGGTGCAACGAGGAGATGCCGGCGAAGCCGATGCCCAGCAGAACGGCGAGCGCCGGCGGTCGCTCCGGGGCCTGCAGGCTGCCCAGCGCAACGTGCACGAGGATCAGTCCGTACGCGACGTAGACCAGCATGTGGAGCGACTTCCAGACCGGCGCAGTGAGGTTCGCCAACCAGAAGTCGTGCGAGGTCGCCGCCATCAGGAACAGGATGACCAGCGCCGCGAGGCCGAGCGCCTGGAAGGGAAACTGCGACAGGCTGTCGTAGTTCCCGTTGCTCGCCAGCACGCTGACCAGGGGGTTCAGGACCCCGAGGCCGTGGAACTGGACGATCGCGAAGCCGCCGTGCGCGAGCGCCAGCAGGAACGTGCAGACGCCGAGGTGGCGGCGGTTGTAGAGCAAGGGAAGGAAGCGCCGGTCCAGCCGGCAGAGCGGTCCGATGGCGAGTACGACGTGGAGCAGCAACAGGGCGGCCGCGCCAAAGCCGCGGATCAGCAGCGTCTCGATCGTCGCCTGGGGCCGGGTCGCCATCCCGACGGCGACGAAGAGGCCGAGGAACGCCAGGACGCCGGCCGCGACCGTCAGGTCGTACAGCTTCTTGTTGCGGTTCCAGAGGACCGCCTGGTAGCCGGCGCTCATGGATCGGCGCGTTCCTGGCCGGTTTCGGCGTCTCTGGCGGCGTCTGAAGGGGGCGGTGCTCCGGACCCTCGCGCTTCGTTCCGCGGCGGCTGATCGTCGGGATCGTTGGCCGGCGTCTCCGCGGCTCTGCGTGGCTCGGGCAACTCGTCCATGAGCGGCGGCTCGGGCCTGGACAGCAGGGCGAGCGCCAGCAGGATCGCCACGATCGGAGACAGCACCGCCCACGCGAGGCGGTGGCGGCGCCGCAGACGGCGGATCACCCGGAACTCCGTTCGGCGCCGCCGCCGGCCGCGTCGCGATGCGCGTTGCGCTCCACCGGCGGCGGGCGGCCGGCGATCCACCGCCGCAGCAGCACGGGCCACAACGCCGCGACGCCGGGAAGAACGATCAGCCGGAAGCCCCATCCGGCCGATCGCGCGGCGGGATCGACCCGGCCGGCGCCGCGCCAGACGAAGAAGAGCGAGAAGGCCAGCCCGCAGGCGATGTACACGGTGCAGAGCAGCACGACGACCTCGGCGGCGCGCACGATGGACATCGCCGCGAGTATACGCGGGCATCGCGCCGGGTCGTCGTCGCGGACTGGGTGCGCGGGTCTTCCGACCCGCTCTGCCGTAGACTCCGCATCCGTGCGCATCTCCGACGATGTACGACTGGACCCCGAGGACGACGACATGCCCAGACCGATTCACGCTACGGCGACGACGCGCGAAGGAGCGCCGGGTTTGCCGCTGCTTCGCTGCGACTGGATCGCCGCACTCGCCACCCTGACGTTGGCCTTCGCGCTGCCGGCGGCCGGCCAGGACGCGGAGAACATGACCGTCGAGGCCTACGAGCCGCGCTCGACGCTCAAGGTGCCGGGCGGCCCGGTGACGCGCGCGAAGTTCCCCTTCGTCGACGCTCACGGCCACATGCGCGGCAGCGACCCGGCCCGGGTCGACCGGATGGTCCAGGTCATGGACGAGCTGAACATGGCCGTGTTCGTCAACCTGAGCGGCGGCTCGGGCGAGCGTCTCAAGGCGAACATCGCGGCGACGAACGGCCGGTATCCGGGACGGTTCGTCGTCTACGCGAACGTCGACTTTTCGGGCATCGGCCAACCCGGCTGGGGTAAGAAGGCGGCGGCGCAGCTCGAAGCCGACGTTGCGGCCGGCGCGCAGGGCCTCAAGATCTACAAGAACCTCAGCATGTTCCAGACCGACAGCGCGGGGAAGAGGGTGGCGGCGGACGACCCACGGATCGCGCCGGTGTGGGAGAAGGCGGGCGAACTGGGAATTCCGGTGCTCATTCACGTCGGCGAACCGTCGGCGTTCTGGGACCCGTGGGACGAGCGCAACGAGCGCTGGCTCGAACTCAAGATGTTCCCGAACCGCCGCCGCGACGACCCCAAGCGCTTCGCATCGTTCGAGCAGACGATGGGCGAGCAGCACAACCTGTTCCGCAACCACCCGAACACGACGTTCATCAACGCCCACCTCGGCTGGTTCGGCAACGACCTGGCGCGGCTGGGCAAACTGCTCGACGAGCTGCCGAACGTCTACACCGAACTCGGCGCCGTCCTCGCCGAACTGGGCCGGCAGCCGATCACGGGCGCCGCCTTCCTGGAGAAGTACCAGGACCGCGTCCTGATGGGGAAGGACTCATGGGATCCGATCGAGGGCTACCACGTCTACTTCCGGGTGCTCGAGACGCGGGACGAGTACTTCGACTACTACCGCAAGCGCCACGCCCACTGGAAGATGTACGGGCTCGGCGTGTCCGACGAGGCGCTCGAGAAGATCTACTTCCGCAACGCGCTGAAGATCATCCCCGGCCTCGACCGGAGCCTCTTCCCGGAGTAGCAACTGGGTGCGCGGGTCTTCCGACCCGCTCACGGGCGTAGCCGCGAAGCGGTGAAGCCCGGACAAGAGGGCCGCCGGCCGAAGGCCGGCGACAATGCTGGAGGCCGCCTTTGGCGGCAGCGGGTCGGAAGACCCGCGCACCCGGCGGTCGGCCGGTCGTCAGGGCCCGGTCGCTTCGCCGGCCTCCGCGGCTTCCGGCTCCGGCGAACCGGTGCATTCGCCGCAGTGGACGTCTGCGACCGCTTCGCCGGCGGCGAGCTGTGCCACCCAGTCGCGGATCTTCACCCCGTCCGACTCGTACGTGTAGAACTGGGGCCGCAGCATGATCGTGTGCAGCTCGCCCGCCGCGATGTAGCTCCGGTAGTTGTCCTGGCCTTCGAGCGCGGCGTCGATGTCCGCCTCGTTCGCGTCGAGCAGCGGCTGCAGGCCGCCGCTGACGTCGGTGCCGGCGATCTCCAGGAACTGAATCTGGACGTCGTCCTCCGCGGTGTCGTAGCGCGTGAACGTCGCCTCGGGGTGGGCCTTGGCGGCCTGGACGTACAGCGCCTCGAACGAGAAGTTGTCGCCGTCCACTTCGTTCATGTTCTCGAAGTGCGAGAGAGCGGCCAGCGTTCCCCAGGAGTCGTGCGGCCGGCTGTCGGTGAGGTTGCGGTAACCGCCGGCGCCGTCGCCGAGGGCGGTGACGCGCGCGGCCGGGTAGTTCTCGGCGAAGTGCCGGGCGTAGACCGGCGATGGGATCGAGCCGGCGCTCGAACCGGTGACGAACACCGCCTTCGGGCCGAGGAAGTGCTCGTAGGTCCAGTCGAGAGCCGCCCGGCCGTTCGTGTAGCCGCGGTGGTGGATGGTGAACTCGCGCGCCGGCGCATCCTCGGTGGCCGCCGCCTCGTAGACCGCGTCGCGGTCGCCGATGTGGACGTCGCCCGTGCAGTAGGGCACGAAGACGAAGCTGTGATCGGCGAACGGGTTCTCGGGATGGTTGAAGGCGGCGATGCCGTGGGCCGCACCTTCTTCGGGTTCCGTGCCGCTCGGAGAGCGCATCTCCTCGATCGCGGTCGTCGTGTAGGTCGGCCGTCCCCGCGGGTCGCAGGTCTCGGCGGTCCAGCAGCCGCCTCCGCCCTGGAGGTAGAAGACGAGTTGCGTCGGATCGGCCTTGCGGACGAAGAACCGGAACGGCGAGCCGTCCGAGCAGGTCGTGCTGCCGCCCGGCTCGATCGTGTTCCAGCCTTCCGCGAGGTCGGCGAGGGGCGCCTCGAGGTCGACCGGTTCCGGGGCTTCCTCGGCGGGAGTGCAGGCGAACGCCGCCAGAGCGGCAAGGGCCGCGACGGCGGCGAGACGGTGGGGATGTCGGTTCTTCATGTCGTTCTCCTTCGTGCGATTGCCGGCGTCAGCGCCCCGGGGCGAGGGTCGCGAGCGCGTCGACGTCGGCGCCCGGCTTGCCGTCGGGCCGGAACGCCTGGATGCAGACGTGGTCGGCGCCGGCGTCCCAGTGGGCCTGGATCCGCTCGCGGACCTGGTCCTCCGTGCCCCAGGCGACCAGGGCGTCGACCAGCCGGTCGCTGGCCTGGAACTCCTCCCAGTCGTCCTCGTCGTAGCCCAGTTCCAGGAGGCTGTTCTGGTAGTTCGGGGCGCGCAGGTAGACGTAGAGGTTGGCGCGGCCGATCTTGCGGGCCGCCTCGGCGTCCGTGGTCAGGACGACCTTCTGTTCAGGGCAGAGCAGCGGACCTTCGCCCATGATCTCGCGCGCCCGCCGCGTGTGCTCGGGCGTCACCAGGTAGGGATGAGCGCCGTCGGCGCCGGTCGCGGCGAGTTTCAGCATGAGCGGCCGCAGCGCGGCGATCACGATCGGCGCTTCCCGCTCGGGCTCGGGGCCGCGGTAGAACGCCTTGCCGACCGCCTCCAGGTACTCGCGCATCTTCGGCACGGGCGGCTTGTACTCGTGCCCGCGCAGGTGGGTGACGAGATGCGGATGGGAGACCCCGAGGCCGAGGACGAACCGGCCCGGCAGCATCTCGGACAGCGTCTTGTGGACCGCCTTCGTCGTCATCGCGTCGCGGGCGTAGATGTTCGCGATGCCGGTCGCGTGAACGATGCGCTCGGTGCGCGCGCCGAGATAGGCGACGAGCGCGAACGGGTCCCGGCCGATCGCCTCCGGCGTCCACAGCGCGCCGTAGCCCTGGGCCTCGATCACGCGGGCGAACTCGGCCGCCTGCGGCGCCGAGAGGCCGTCGAGGCCGGCCCAGACGCCCAGCCGGCCGAGGTTGTGTGCCGAGTCCGTCATCTTCGCCAAGGCTCCTCCGTCGCTGAAACGAGCGCCGACCGTATCAATTGCGCGGATCAATTGCGCGGAGCGCCGCCGCCTCAGCGCGTCGCCATGAAGGCGGCGACAGCCTGAGGGCCGGCGCGGTTCCAGGCCGGCTGCGCCGGCAAGCGGGTCGGAAGACCGCGCACCCAGCCTCAGTTCGGGATGAAGGTCCTGATCAGAGCGGCCAGGATCGAGATGCCGGCGCCGGCGATGACGCCTATCAGCCAGCGCGCCGTCCTGGCTTCCCGTTCAGCGATCGCCGTCATGACCTTCTGGATGTCCTCCTTGGTCGCGAGACTCTCGAATCGCGCCTCAAGGGCCGCCAAACGCCCCTCGACCCCGCGCAGCCGCGAGTCGATATCGCCGGGACCGCCATCGCTCGGACCCTGAACGGCTTTCGGGAAGCGTCTCCCGTTACTCATCCTTGGCCCTGGCCCAATCGTCCAGCTTCTCCCACAGCTCCCCGTCTTCGTAACCGCTGTAGGCCCCGACCCGGACCACGACCCCGGCGCGCTCCGCGCCTCCCCGCGGCCCTATTCCGACCGCCTCGCAGACCTCGTTGCAGGTCTTGTGGTCGCCGGCTACGAACCAGACGCGCTCCGGGACGACCTCGATGTGCCGATCCGGAAACGCCATCGGCACGGCCGTCGGTGGCAGATCGCTGTCCGGCGTCCTGACAATGACGAAACGTCTCACGGGCGAAGTCTCCGGTCCAGAGCGGGCGAGTGCGTCATGCTCTCGATACTAGCCACCGAAGCCCGCCGTTGGGAAGGAGACGAGGCACGTCGACTAGCCGGCATGTCTCGCCGCGGTCCGTGACGAGGCCGGCGCCGCCTTGAACCAGCGGTGCTAACGTCCCCGGCCAATGAGAACCGCCGACCGATCCCCCACGACTCGGGCAGCCGCGCTTTCTCCAGCGCCACCGGGAACCTGGGCCTGGGAACACTGGTTCGGCCTCGCCGGCCTCGTCCTGCTCGTGGCGGGCGTCTACGTCGGCCTGTTCGTGGCGCCCACCGAGCGCTTCATGGGCGAGGTCTACCGCATCCTCTACGTCCACGTGCCGCTGCAGTGGAACGCACTGCTCTGCTTCTTCGGCGCCGGCTTTGTGGGCGCCGCGTCGCTGTGGAAGCGCAAGGACTGGATCGACGGCATGCTCGTCGGCGTGATCGAGGTCGGCGTCGTGCTGGAGACGGCGGGGCTGCTCTCCGGCATCGTCTGGGCCAAGCCGACCTGGGGCGTCTACTGGGCTTGGGACCCGCGCCTGACCTTCACCTTCGTCATGTGGCTTACGTTCCTCGGCGTGCTGGCGCTGCGGCGGCTCGCCGAAGAGCACCGGCGGGCGCCCTGGACGGCGGCGGCGAGCATCGTCGCCTCGGTCAACGCGCCGCTCGTCTACTACTCCGTGAACTGGTGGCGGAGCATCCACCAGATGCAGTCGTCGCCCGAGACGGTCCATACGACGATGATCCTGCCGCTCCGCATGAACGCGATCGCCCTGCTGCTCGTCTGCGTCTGGTTCGTGGCGCGCCGCGCCCGGATCTCGCTGGCGCGGCGGGAGGCCGAGGCGATCCCGGCGCCGGCGCGCATCGCGCCGGTTCTGGAGGGCGCTTGAGCGTTCCCGGAGCGCCGCATTCCACTACAAGCCCGACCGCACGAACCTGACTTCACGAACCGGCTTCACGAGCCAGACTGCACGAACCTGACTGCCAGATCGAGGAGACCGTCCATGACCGCCCCGAACTACGAGCAGATCCTGGTCGAGGACCGGGACGGTACCCGCATCCTCACTCTGAACCGGCCGGACAAGCTGAACGCCTGGACCCGGCAGATGAACTTCGAGCTGGTGGACGCGATCGAAGCCGCCAACGCGGACCCCGGGCTGTCGGCCATCGTCGTCACCGGGGCGGGACGCGGGTTCTGCGCCGGCGCCGACATCGGGGCCCAGTTCAAGGCCCGGCTCGACGGCGGCGAGGCCGGAGCGGAGGCCGACCGCACGCCCCCGCGCCCGTGGGTGGAACTGGTGCGGGAGTCGAAGCCGATGATCGCCGCGATCAACGGCGTCGCCGTGGGCGTCGGGATCACGCTGGCCCTGCCTTTCGACGTCATCGTGCTCTCGGAACGCGCCCGCGTCGGCATGTTCTTCGTGCGGATGGGGCTGGTGCCTGAACTCTGCTCCTCCCACTTCCTCGTGCAGCGCGTCGGCTGGGCGAAGGCGAGCGAGATGTGCCTGACCGGAGCCCTCTACGACGCCGCCGAACTCGAGGCGATGGGCTTCGCGAACGCCGTCGTGCCGCACGACGAGACGCTGGGTCGCGCGCTCGAACTCGCGGCCCGGATCGGCAAGAACGCCGACAGTTCCCTGCGCGCCGTCAAGCGGCTGCTGACGAAGAACGGCTCATCGCACGATCTCGGCGAGGTCCACCGCCGCGAATCGGAGGAACTCCGGGCGGCCTACCAGAGCGACGCTCACCGCGAAGCCGTCGCCGCCTTCATGAAGCGCTGACCCGCTGGCTGGCTGGGTGCGCGGGTCTCCCGACCCGCCTGCTGGGTGCGCGGGTCTTCTGACCCGCTTGCCGGCGTAGCTGGCCAGAAACCGCGCCGGCCGTCAGGCCGGCTCCCTACCCGTCATGCACCGTCAGCCTGCAAAGCAGCGTGTTCTGCGTCTCCAGGTCCGCCGACCAGATCAGGCGCGCTCCGCCCCGCCAGTCGATCGCGTCGTAGCCGCCCTTCGGCCTGACCGCCGCCGAGCTGTGCTCGACCGCCGCCGGCCACTCGCTGTCGTCGAATCCGGGCGCCCGCCAGCCTTCGGGCTCCGCCGTTGCCGTGAACCCGCACGGGCCGACGCCGGCCTCCGGATCGGCCTCGTCCTCGCAGGCGCGGTCGAGCGGCGCCTCGTGGATCACGAGGCAACGCCAGTCGTCGTTCGTCACGGCGACCGTCTCGCCAGTGGCGGCGTCGGTGAACTGCGCGATGAGTCCGCCGTCGCCCATCTGCTGGTTGCCGCGGCCGATGTACTCGAGGCCCGTGTCGTTCTCCTTGAAGTCCTTGGCGACGAAGTTCAGTTGCAGCGGGTAGTCCGCGTTGAAGACGAAGGCCTCGGCGTTGAACGACCGTTCCGTCCCGATCGACACGGAGTCTTCGATGATCGGGCGGTCGCCCAAGTAGAAGGCGAACCAGTTGTCGGCCCAGACCTCGCCCCTGATGGACGAGGCGCCCGGTCCCTCGACGACGATGGTCTCGGGCGGCGCGCCGCCGCCGCCTCCGCCGCAACCGAGAAGGAGCGCGGCCAGGATCGCCACGCCGAACGTCGCGATTCGCGTAGCGACGTACTCTGGGGTTGGGAGTTCGGGCTCGCGGCTTCGCGGCTTCGCGCCCGGTGCCGGCCTGAAGGCCGGCGCACCGACATTGGGGCTCTTCATGGCGTGCCTTTCGTACAGTCTGGTGGCCGTTGGGTTCGGTTTCCGCGAGTCAGAACGCCGACGCCGGCCGGAAGGTTACGGCAGCGCGAAAGCGAGCAGTTCCGGCACGCCGTCCGTCTCGCGCCTACCGGCGACGGTCAGGGCGATGTACTGCCGGCCCTCCCAGAGGTAGGTCATCGGCGTGCCGAGGCCGCGCGCCGGCAGCGGCACCTCGGCGATCACGTCGCCGGTCCGCTTGTTCCGCGCCACCAGCCGGTTGCCGCCGTCGTCGTCCGGGGCGTGCTGGCCGTGGATCAGCAGCGTCTTCGTCAGCAGCGGCCCGGTGTAGGTGTCGCCGCCAAGCGGCGGCAGGTCGAGGTGCGCGAGGCGCGGGTGGTTGCGGAGCGTGTCGTTGTTGCCCAGCGGCTTCATCCACACGTGCTCGCCGGTGACGAGATCGATCGCGGTCATCCGCGTGTACGGCGGCTTGAACAGCGGCAGGCCCTCCGGCATCTCGGGCCGCCGGCCGCGGCCGCCGTGGGTGTAGCGGAGCGTGCCGCCTTCCAGCGGATCCGGCGTGTAGAACGTGACCATGCTGAACGCGTTGCGCGACGGCACGTAGAGCCAGCCGGTCTCCGGATCGACCGCGGCGCCGTACCAGTTCGCGCCGCCCCCGGCCGACGGCCGGAAGATCGTCCCCCGCTTGCCGCCGGGTTCGGGCAGGGACGGCGGCGTGTAGAGCGGGCCGATCCGGTAGTCCTTGACGACGTCGAGCGCCATCTGCCTGATCTCGGGCGTGAAGTCGGCCAGGTCGTCTTCGGCGACGCCCTGGTACTCGAAGGGCGCCGGCTTCGTCGGGAACGGCTGGGTCGGCGCCGCGGTGTCGCCGGGCATCGTCGCCGGCGGCACCGGCCGGTCCTCGATCGGCCAGACCGGCTGGCCCGTCACGCGGTCGAAGACGTAGAGGAACCCCTGCTTGCTGACCTGGGCGACGATTTGCCGGGGTTCGCCGCCGTCGCCGCCCGGCAGATCGATCAGCGTCGGCGCGGCGGGGAAGTCGTAGTCCCAGAGGCCGTGGCGGACGGCCTGGAAGTGCCAGAGCTTCTCGCCGGTCTCGACGTCCACCGCCACGAGGCTCTCGGAGTACAGGTTGTCGCCCGGCCGGTGTCCGCCGTAGAAGTCGTTGGTCGCCGTACCGATCGGCAGGTAGACGATGCCGTGCTCGTTGTCGCCCGACAGCATCGTCCAGACGTTCGCGTTGCCCGAGTAGCGCCACGACTCGTCCTCCCAGGTCTCGACCCCTTCGTCCCCTTCCCGGGGCACCGTGCGAAAGACCCAGCGGAGCTCGCCCGTGCGCGCGTCCCAGCCGCGTACCCAGCCCGGGATGGACTCCTTCGTGATCCGCCGGTCGGCGATCGAGGCGCCGGTGACGACCACGTCCCGGACCACGACCGGCGGCGACTGCATCGAGTAGAGCAGCGCGTTCAGGTAGTCCCGCTCGCCGCGGTTGGCGCGCGGCAGGCCCTCCATCAGGTCGACCCGGCCGCCGTCGCCGAAGTCCTCGTTCGGGCGGCCCGTGCGGGCGTCCACCGAGAGCAGGTAGCCGTCGCCGGTGCCCCAGTAGACGCGGCTGTCGGCGTCGCCGCCCTCCTCGCCGTTCGTCCAGTACGCGACCCCGCGCTGGTTCCAGACGACTGTCATCGTCGTCGTGCCGCTTTCGTAGCTCTTCGGGTTGTACGCCCAGACCGTCCGGCCGGTGCCGGGGTCGATCGCGGCTCCGATCGAGATCGGCGTGTTCAGGAACAGCAGGCCCTCCTGCATCAGCGGCGTCGCCTTCAGGTTGCGGATGAAGGGAGCGCGGCCGGCGCGCCAGAGCAGCGGATCGTCGTCCTTCAGCCGGCGGAAGACGACGTCGCGGTCGGCGTACCACTCGCCGCCCGCCTCCGACTTGCTTAGGAAGCCGTCCACCGACCGCCAGCGCCAGGCGACCTCGAGGTCGCCGAAGTTGCCGGCGTCGATCCGGTCGAGCGGCGAGTACTTGGTCGAACCGACGTCGCCGCCGTAGCTCGGCCACTCGCCGGCCGGGGCGCCGCGCTGGGCGATCGCGGGCGCAGCGAGCAGCAGGGCGACCAGGCCGCCGGCGGCAATCGTCGTTCTGGGCATGTCGGCCGCCAATCGTACCCGTCGATCCAGTCGGTGCGCCGGCCTCCTGGCCGGCATCCGCCGCAGGCGGAATCGGGAGCGCGACCAGGCGGCTATGCTCCCGCGAATCGATGGGGACGTCGAAGCAGTTGCGCGTAGGCATCGTCGGCGCGGGATTCCTCGCGGAAACCAGGGCGCGCTGCTGGAGACAGGTCGTCTCGGCCCAGGTCGCCGGCGTCGCGTCGCGCCGGCGCGAGCGGGCGGAGGAGTACGCACGGAGCTTCGGCGTGCCGGCCGTGTTCGACGACCTCGACGCCATGCTGGCGAGCCCCGACATCGACGTCGTCGACCTCTGTGTCCCGAACAGCCTCCATCGGGAGATGACCGAAGCCGCGGCCGCGGCCGGCAAGCACGTCATCTGCACGAAGCCCCTGACCGCGTACACCGGCCAGGATCTGCCGGCGGACGCGAGCGACGGGGAGGTCGCGGCTCGCGACCGTCGCGAGATGCTGCGGGTCGCCGAGGCCGACGCACGGGCCATGGTCGTCGCCGCCGCACGCGCCGGCGTACAACTTCTCTACGGCGAGAACTGGATTTACGCCCCGGCCTTTCGCCGCGCCCTCGGCCTGCTCGAGAAGGCCGACGCCGTGCTGCTCGAGATGCGCGGCGGCGAGTGCCACAGCGGCTCGCACTCGCCGTACTCGCGGGTCTGGCGGCATACCGGCGGCGGCGCCCTGATCCGGCTCGCGGCGCACCCGGTCGGCGCCATGCTGCACCTGAAGCGCGCCGAGGGCCTCCGCCGCACCGGCGCGCCGGTCCGCCCGGCCTGGGTCAGCGCCGACACCGCCGACCTGAGCGCCGTCGCCGGCGTGCCGGCGGACGAACTCCGCATCGCCGGGGAATGGGGCGAGGTCGAGAACTGGGGCTGCCTCACGATCGGCTTCGACGACGGTTCCCGCGCCGTCGCCTGGGGCGGCGACCACGTCCTCGGCGGCATGGAGAGCAGCCTCGACCTGTTCGCCAGCAACTGCCGCTTGCGCCTCTCCCTGAGCCCGAACGACATGCTCCGCGCCTACGCCCCCGACGGCGGCGTCTTCGGCGACGCCTACATCATGGAGAAGATCGACTCCGGCGCCGGCTGGACGACTCCGATGCCGGACGAGGACTGGACCTCGGGCCAACTCGGCATGTGCCAGGCGTTCGCGGCGAACCTGCTTGGCGGCGAGACGGCCGAGTCGGACGGAGAACTCGGCCTGGAGGTCGTGCGGGCGCTGTACGGCGCCTACGTCGCGGCGGCGGAGGGCGGGAGGTTCCCGCTGGCTTGACCCGTGGGGGCTACGCCAGCAGCAGCCGGTCCAGCGCCGTCGCGGCAGCCAACAAGGCGCCCACCACCAGCAGCATGCGCCAGGTCAGGTCCGCGCGGAGCTTCTCCATGTCGGCGCGAATCTCGCCGCGGAGTTCGCCCATCTCGGCGCGCAGGTCGCCGCGCAGCTCGCCCATCTCGGCGCGCAGGTCGCCGCGCAGTTCGCTCATCTCGGCGCGCAGTTCGGCGTGGTCCCGCGCGCGCTCGGCGCGCATCTCGCGCCGGATCGCTTCGAGCCGCACTGCTGCGTCCGATTCGGTCAAGAAAGAGGTGCTCCCGGTCTTCGATTCCGTTGCCGTCATTCCGTTTCTCCCGTCGGTGATCGCCCCGCGCAGCGAAACCGCGGCAACGGGGCGATGGTACATGAGACACCGGCCGCGCGGCGTCGCGCGGACCGTCGCGAGCCGACCATTCGGCTCTATGGATCAAGACGGATTCCGGCCGAGTTCCCCGGCGACACGAGGGCGACGCCGTTGTCGCGTTGCGCCGGAGTCCGCTCGGCGGTCGTCGAAAGACGGTTCCGTCTGGCTTGACCCCGTCGGGAACCTAGCCATAGTCTTGGCTAGATCGACACGGTGCGGTTCGGCGCATGCCGCTCTCCGCAACGCCTGCCGCGCTGCGCTCGACCGAGTTCGCCGTCGAGTCGAACTCGCTGGAGGGTGCTCGAATGACAGTCGTCAACGTTCATGAAGCCAAGACCCAACTCTCGCGGCTGCTGGCTCAGGTCGAGGCCGGGGAGGACGTCGTGATTGCGCGCCGCGGCGAACCTGTCGTGCGTCTCGTCCGTTGCCGGCCCAAGGTGCGGCGTCAGCCCGACACTCTCAAGGGCCGGGTCGTCGTTCCGGACAGCTTCTTCGATCCTCTGCCGGACGAAGAGCTTTCCGCCTGGGAACGGTAGGTCGGCGTGAGGGCGCTGCTGGACACCCACGCGCTTCTCTGGTGGGTGGCGGACAGCGCGCGTCTCTCGGAGACCGCTCGCGGCCTGATTGCCGACGACTCGAACGAGATCCTGGTCAGTGCGGCCTCGGCCTGGGAGATCGCGACGAAGTACCGGCTGGGCAAGTTGCCGGGAGGCGAAACCGTGGCGGCCGATGTCGTAGGCAGCATCCGGGCACAGGGGTTCACGGAACTCCAGATAAGCGTCGCCGATGCCGAACGCGCCGGACGCTTGCCCGGGCCGCACCGGGACCCGTTCGACCGGATGCTCATCGCGCAAGCCCTGGCGCGGGACCTGCCGGTCGTGTCGGTGGACGCGATGTTCGACCGCTACGCCGTCAACCGGGTTTGGTGAGTGTCGGCCGGTTCATCCCCGCGTGTGCGGGGAAATGCGGGAGGGCAGAGAGGCAGCTTGTTCCGCGAGCGGATCATGACCGTGCCGTTGCGGGGGCGGTTCGATGCGTTTGGAGTTGGGCCGTCGTTGCGCCTCGTGCGGTTGCTCGCGAGCGCCGCGCCTGCGCCAAGTCGTAGCTGGCCTGCATCCGCATCCAATGAACGGCGGTTCCCCAACCGATGTCCTCCAGCGCCAGCGCCATCTTCGCGGAGACGCCGGCCCTGCCGTTCAACAGCCGCGACAGAGTTCCGCGTTCGCAGCCGAGGCGCGCCGCCGTCTCGGTCACGCTCCATCCGACGTCGTCCACGTTCTCGCGGACGAGTTCGCCCAGATGCGGTGGATCCAACATCGTGCCGACGCGGTCGCTCTCGCGATTGCTCATGGTCCTCCTCCTGCTCTAGACTCCTTGAACAAGGGGCGTCTTAACAGTTGAGTCAAGTTTGGTTCGGGGTGTCCGTGTCGATTCGGCGTGACGGAGGTCGGCCTCAGGCTGCGAGTCGCTGTCCTCGCCAGGCTCGTTGGACGTCGCGGTCGTAGTTGGCGACGGTTCTTCGTAGCCGGGCGTTGGCTTCCGGGTCGAGGGTGGCGGACATGACGGGGCCGAGCACTCGGGCGTGGGTCCGGTGGTAGGCGAACGCTACGCGCAGTCCCCAGTCGGTGATCCGGTAGCGGTGGGTGCGGGGGATCCGCTCGATGATTCCCCGCAGTCGCAGCCGGCGCAGGTCGTAGGTCATGCGGGAAGGGCCGTAGCGTTCCGGCGGGAGTCCGCACAAAGCGGCGACCGCGGGCCGCAGATCGCGGTTGCGGAAGCCGTTGGGCAGGAGGCTGAAGCGCAGCAGGGCGGCGAAGAGACTCTGCACCCTGCGGTCTCCGAAGCGAAGCGCCGAAGCGCGCTGACCCGAGATGCACCGCGGACGGTGCAGATCGTCGAGCGTTTCGGCTCCGAGCAGACAGTCGTGGCTGAGAGTTTGGACGCCGAGCAGGCGTCGGTTGGCGGCGAAGCCGACCTTCTTGAGGTCATCGAGGTTTCTCAGCAAACGACCGACATCGAAGTCGTAGGTGTCGTTGATCACCGTCTCGGTGCGCAGGGCGCGCCCTTCCTTGTGGTACTGCTTGATGCGCGAGTGCTTGTAGTCGACGTGCAGCGACGGGGAGACCCCGTCGGTAATGACGCGGGTGCGATACCGCGAGGGGGTGCGTCGCGTGACGCGGCGCTTGAAGATCAACTGCACGTGCTCGGGCCGTCCCATGTCGAGGTGCTCGCGCAGCACCTCCTCGAAGAAGACCCGACCCTGCACCGGGCGGTCGAAGACCTGGGTCAGGGCGAATTCGGCCTGGAGGATCGAGACGGCGTAGCGGATGCCCCGCCGCCGGTCGCCGGCGGAGAACGGATGCGGCAGGCGAGCCAGCCACTTGCGCAGCAGCGCGTCGATCTTGTCCGCGCCGAACCCGTCGGCGAGCCGCTGCATCGCCTCCGGGTCCGAGCAGCGCAGGATGCCGTTGTCCAGCGACTCGTACTCGATCCCCCGCTTGCTCAACTGGCGCTTGAGGTACTCGTGTCCGTTGATGCACAGCTTGGCGTTGTAGGGGAAGTACGAGCAGAACTTCAGGAAGAACGGACCGAAGTCGTCGTCGAACACGTAGAAGTAGTACTGGTTGACCATCGCCGTCGAGTGCACCAGCCACGGATAGCCCGCGTCGGTCGCCGAGTCGTAACGACGCTCGGTACGCAGCACCCGAGCCTTCTCCTGCGCCTTGCCGACGTACAGCACCCCCTCGCCTCCATGCCACCGGCGAAGGTACTCGCGGGTGCGGTCGTCCTTGCGCTCGCCGCGCCGAAACGGGACGATGTCGGTCCGATGCTGCCGCGCGTAGCCCTTGATCGCGGCCACGAACCGCCTCGTCATCGGCGCCATCAGCACCGACGACGGCACCTGCGCGCCCCGCACCTCCCGGAAGAACCAGGCCGCGCCCGCGCCACGCTGAAGCACCGGTACGTAGACGTTGAGGTACATCCGATCGACGCACTCCAGCGTCAACGACACATGCTCCTCAAGAACCTCGGCTGCCGTGCGTGCTACCTTCATCAGCGGACTCCGGTCGATGGGCTTCTCACCGGCCAGCTTAAGGCCACCTTCGCCGCAGAGCGACAATACGGCGGATTCACTCCGCAGCTGAAGCAGCGACCGGAGTCCGATCGACGCCAAGGCCGACGCCGACCACCGCCGCGAACATGCTCGTCGGTCTGAGGCGAAGCCTCGTTAGTGGTAGTCGATCAGGTCCACGTCCACGGCATCCTCGAATCGGAACGCGTGCCGAGCAGGTGTCCGGAGTCAGCGGAGGAACGAGAGAACCAAGCCCAGGCCGCCCCAGATGAAGTACCCGGCGATCAGGACGACGGCGGCGCCGAAGGCGATGTCGGGGAAGCTGGTCACGAAGGAGTGCAGCGCGTACAGGACCGCGCCCAGAGCGACGGCGAGCGCCGCGATGGTCGCAACGACGATGTAGGTCGCCTGCCTCATGAGGGGACCCTAGCAGGGCCACCGGTGCGCTGGACCGCACCAATGTGGATGCTGCGGGACGGGGCCGAGGTTCGCTCACTTTCTGAGCGACGTTTGGTTCAGTTTCTGAGCGATGCCAGCACCGGGGGTCTATCCCCGCGGGTGCGGGGGAACCCGCCCGATGGACACCGGCAAGCTGGCGGAGTCGGGTCTATCCCCGCGGGTGCGGGGGAACCAGGCCGGCCAGCCGATCGGCCACGTTCGCCGGGGGTCTATCCCCGCGGGTGCGGGGGAACCGAGTTCTTCCGGCGCGTGCTGGACGAGGGACTGGGTCTATCCCCGCGGGTGCGGGGGAACCGTGTACGCGCCGATCACGGGCTCGGAGCCGTCGGGTCTATCCCCGCGGGTGCGGGGGAACCAACCCCGGCGGCGCCGTCGCCGACGGCAAGGAGGGTCTATCCCCGCGGGTGCGGGGGAACCCCCGCGGCCGTCAGCGCCGTGCCGACCCGCTTGGGTCTATCCCCGCGGGTGCGGGGGAACCGGCCCGGCCGACGGCCTCTGGTGGGCCGACGTGGGTCTATCCCCGCGGGTGCGGGGGAACCGCAGGATGCGATCAACGCCTGCCGCAAGGCGGAGGTCTATCCCCGCGGGTGCGGGGGAACCGGCGATCGTTCTGTGCGCCGGAGATCGTCAGCAGGTCTATCCCCGCGGGTGCGGGGGAACCCGCGGATGGGACGGGCGGTCCGATGCCGTGCTGGGTCTATCCCCGCGGGTGCGGGGGAACCGGACGCCCCGATCGACTACGTCCGGGAGGATCGGGTCTATCCCCGCGGGTGCGGGGGAACCCTCCCGCAAGTTCCAGAAGGCAGGGGTACGGGGGGTCTATCCCCGCGGGTGCGGGGGAACCGAGGAGCGGCCCGACCTCCCGCGACAGCCACTCGGTCTATCCCCGCGGGTGCGGGGGAACCACCGTCGACCTCGAGGGCATCCTGACCATCGAGGGTCTATCCCCGCGGGTGCGGGGGAACCGAGCGCCCTCACTTCCTCGCCTCCACGGCGTGAGGTCTATCCCCGCGGGTGCGGGGGAACCTACGAGCAGGAGCATGAGAACCGCACGATCGAGGGTCTATCCCCGCGGGTGCGGGGGAACCGTGGCCTTGGCCAGGTCGCGGGCGAGGTCGTGGGGTCTATCCCCGCGGGTGCGGGGGAACCGCCCCCCTGGCGGAGCCTCAGGCCCCAGATCAGGGTCTATCCCCGCGGGTGCGGGGGAACCGCCCCGGAACCGATCGGCCGCGTCCTCGCCCTGGGTCTATCCCCGCGGGTGCGGGGGAACCGTCTACCAGGGCGCGAACGACGTGACGGACGAGGGTCTATCCCCGCGGGTGCGGGGGAACCCAGGTCGGCGAGGCCATCGACACGGGCGAACGGGGTCTATCCCCGCGGGTGCGGGGGAACCTGGCGACGACCGACTCCAGCGCGAACATCCCGAGGTCTATCCCCGCGGGTGCGGGGGAACCGAGCGCGCCCAGGGCGACGCGCCGACGGTCACGGGTCTATCCCCGCGGGTGCGGGGGAACCCTCCTCGCCCCGGAACACGCCGCCGGAGAAGGCGGTCTATCCCCGCGGGTGCGGGGGAACCACCTTGCACCGGCAGCCCCAGCCGTTCGGAGGGGGTCTATCCCCGCGGGTGCGGGGGAACCTCGCCGGCCTTGATGGCGGCGGCAAGCGCCTTGGGTCTATCCCCGCGGGTGCGGGGGAACCACGCGGCACCGATGAAGCGAGGAGGAACGATGAGGTCTATCCCCGCGGGTGCGGGGGAACCCGCCGGGCCGCCATCCTCCGCGACGTACTCGAGGGTCTATCCCCGCGGGTGCGGGGGAACCGGCAGCGACTGGGCGGCGACGGACCGGCTGTTGGGTCTATCCCCGCGGGTGCGGGGGAACCCGCCTGTTCCTCCACCTCCACGTCGTAGGTCGAGGTCTATCCCCGCGGGTGCGGGGGAACCCAGTCCGTCTGGCCGGCCTGATCCGGCGGCAGGGGTCTATCCCCGCGGGTGCGGGGGAACCACCAGGGAGCTCGCGTAGCTGGAGAACAGATCGGGTCTATCCCCGCGGGTGCGGGGGAACCCTCGGCGGGAGCGGCCGGCGTCTCGGACATGGCGGTCTATCCCCGCGGGTGCGGGGGAACCGTGACCTGCCGTTTCCGGCGTCGCAGGGCAACGGGTCTATCCCCGCGGGTGCGGGGGAACCTAGGCGGGACATACATACATACAACCGCACGGCGGTCTATCCCCGCGGGTGCGGGGGAACCCATCAAAAGGTAAGAGTCAAAGGATCCAGCAAGGGTCTATCCCCGCGGGTGCGGGGGAACCTGGAGCGATCAGCACGTCGCGTGGTTGCTCGGGGGTCTATCCCCGCGGGTGCGGGGGAACCGGTGTCGCATGTGGGTCTGGACATCGATCGCGGGGTCTATCCCCGCGGGTGCGGGGGAACCCTGAACGACGCGACTCGCGCGCCGGAGGAGCGGGGTCTATCCCCGCGGGTGCGGGGGAACCATGTTCCGGCAGGGAGAGGATCAGGCGCGGAACGGTCTATCCCCGCGGGTGCGGGGGAACCAGCCGCGCCGATTGGTGGATCGAGCAGGAAGAGGGTCTATCCCCGCGGGTGCGGGGGAACCCTGGTCTTGATCGTCGCAGCGTCGCAAGCGTTGGGTCTATCCCCGCGGGTGCGGGGGAACCTCTGGCCATTTTGGCCGATTCGCCGCGAAGAGTCGAGGCTCTGGCCAGTGCATGGAAGACGAAACCGTAGTTCCGTGTCTCGCTTCAGTTGTCAAAGAGCGGGAACTCCGGCGCGATCACGACTTCTTGACGAGCAGGACGCCGTCGGCGTCCCAGATGTCCTTCGGGGGGTCGCCAAGGTGGCGAAGCGCCAGACCTCCGGCGGCCGTGCCGTCGCGCCAGATCATGGCGATGGCACCGTTGCCGAGAGTGGTGAACCAGTCCTCGACCACTGTCCAGATCCGCTCCCGTACGCCGGCCGAGAGATCGGGGGACACGTACACGCCTGGCGCCACTTCGAGCATCGCGGACGCGAGAAAGCCCCGATACCTGGCTTCGACGTCCCGCGTCACGATCACCGTCATGGGCACGGTCTACGAACTCCGTAGCGGGGGACTCTCCGCGTCGTCAAAGAGCGCCTTGATGCGGTCGATCATCTTCGGGATGGTCCGTTCTCGTTGGAGGGTTCGCCCGCACTCCCGGCGGGTAACCCGTTCGATGTTCTGACGGCCCCCGCTCTCCGAGACCTTTCGGGCTGAGCGGAACGCCACCGGTATCGTGACCGAGTCGCGGAACAGATCGGCGATGTCGAGCACGAAGGACTGTCCGGAATCTTCGTGGATGAAGCCGAGTTGCGGGAGCGTTGCCGTCGCGGACACGGCGATAGCGGCTGCCGCTTCCACGGCGCTCACGGCATGGTTCAGAGCCTGATTGGGGAGGTCGGCGGCGCCCGGTCGCGCCCTGTCGTAGCGGCGCCCTCGCCAGTCGATTCCGGCCTGGATGGCTGCCAGGCGATAGCTTTCCTTCATCCGGGCGCCCTCCATGCCGCGAAGGACGGCGATCTTCTCGTTGGGCAGGACTTCCCCCAACCGCCATGCGTACATGCGACGAGCGAGGTGAAGACGGATGCTCGGGTCTGCCCACGCTCGAGCCTGCCGTCGGGCAAGGCCCGAACGGTTGGCGATGAGTGGCGGCGCCGTGTAGCACCGCACGCCGTCTTCGCCGACCGCCGCCAGCGCCGTACCGTGCCTCGCCAACAGTCGCAGCGCATCGTGACTCACGGTGGAGCCGGGACCGAGCAGGATCATCGACACACCCTGAAGCGGTATGCCGTAGCGGCCAGGGTCGAGCGGGTCGTTCTCCCTCGTTTTCGGCCCGCGCTCGAAGGACAGCGTGCCGTCGCGAGCTGTCAACGCGCCCCGGGAGAGCCATAGGAGGCCCGCACGGTCGGCATGAGGAATCCGGGCCGTTTCGAGGCCGAGGCGACCCTTGAACATCTAGCGTTCCGGCGCAGGTTGGCCCGGCGGTCGAAGCAGCAGCATGCCGTAGCCGTAGGCGCGATGGCGCCCGACGCCCTTGCGGAGCATGTGGGCGAACCTGTCCGCGTCGTTGACCGTCATGGTGCCGTGGAGGATCGCATCGGGTCCCTCGGGGCCCCCGTTCTCGCCGCGGACTATCCGGGTTCGTTGGAACCCGGCCAACTTGCACTGATCCACCGCAACCACATCGTCGAATCGTTCGGCAAGCCAATCCCGGTAGACGGATTCGCGCGTGATGCTGGCTCGTTCGGTCGAAGCGTCCCGCCCGCGCGGCGTCCCAGGGCAAGTTCGGAGCAACGCCAATCGGTACGCATCCACTTCGCTGCCCTTGGACAGCGAGGAGCCGAGTTGCGGGTCGGGCAAGTCGTTCCTCAGACGACGAACGGGCCGGAGTCGAAGGTCGAAACCGAGACGCTCGCCCTGCTCGAAGGCTGAAGGCATCGGTTTCGACCTCAGCCGTTGGGGCGCGATGACCTCTTCGCAGTCGGGCGGAGCGACGCCGGCCGCCCTCAGCCGCAAGCTGGCTTCATCTCCGTCGGAGTAGCCATAGAGTGCCGCGCTGCGCCGGCGTTCCGAGGCGAACAAACGAAAGGGCTGGAGTGCCCCCTTGCCGAACATGGCGGACAGGAGAACGTGAAGGGCGTAGCCCGCATCGAAGGCGCCGCGCCGAATCAGACCGCGGCGGCCTGCCCACCGGTTGAACCTCCTCATGTCGAGAGGAGCATGTACGAGGTGCAGCTTCATTCCGCGCTCCGTGAGGACGCGATGTAGCCCGTGCAGACCTGCCTTGCTCCGCCGTGAAGTCCGCTGACCCAGTTTCGCTCGTCGGTCACGCTCGCAACACGGTCGGCGCCAGCCGTCCCTTCCGCCGCCGGCCAAGTCGCAAGCAGGCCGTTCGAGTTCGGGAGCGCGACTGCTTCCAACGCCTCTCGTGCCGCGGGCGCGTCCACCCACCCCTCGAAGATAGGCGACGAAGGCAGACAGCTCTTGCGCCCTATGAACAACGGCCGTGCCGGCTGCTCAAGGGCAGCCTGCAGCGCATCAAGCGTGGGATGAGCCTCTGCGGGTTCCAGCTTCAGCACAACGCTCATTCGCAAGTCGGCGTGATACTCGCGCCAACGTTGGTGTCTGCCCTCGTAGGTCTTCGCCCCGCCGTGTCTGCCTGCGGGGGTGCCGCGAGTGGTCCACGCACGGTCGTTCTTGCCCAGTTGCGCTGTCTGGTAGTCCGTCATGCGATTCAAGCCGATGTCCCTCTCCCATACGGCACCGAAGACGACTCGCTCCTGCAGCGCCTGGTGCTCGGCCCGCATCGACCGCGACCATCCCAGAGCGTTCGCGAGCAGGCCGGTCAACATGGACTGGGCCGGGACATCTCGAATCACGCCATGCGCGTCGACGGTCTCCCCGCCGAACGCGCCTATGGGGGCACGAAGACGCAGGTGCATCCAGCGCATCAGGCCCTGCCGTCCCTCACGACGGTGCTGGCCCACGAAGCGAGCTCCCGCAACGTCGACGACCGCTCCGCTCCCGGTACTTGGGTCTCTTCGAGACCGATGAACCGGCGTTCTTCGCCGGTCTCGTAAAGGGCGTCGACGTTGTTCAGGAACTGGGCAGCCTTCTCTTGGGCGACCAGCCTGTTGGGTCTGCAGGGCTCCCGGTACGCCTCGGCGAGGCTCCGCGGCTGCCGGTCGCCAGCCTCTACCAGCATCCAGCTCGCGTAGCCGTAGGGTGCTGTCGGTCCCAACTTGGCGCCGGGCGTCACCGTGGCGATGAGATGAATCAGCCTGCGCGCCACCTCGCCGGCCATCTCGGCGTCACCGCCCAGGTTGCGGACAAGACCGTTTCGATCCAGGACCACGTAGCCGTAGAACAGCCCCGAAGTCAGCTCGGTCTCTCCGATGTGATCGGCGCCTGAGTCGTCCTCCGCTCCTCGGAGATCGTCGACGACGGTGAAGTAGTCACTCTCGCTTTCTTCCCGGTGAACGGTGAAGGCGTGTGCGACATGGACAGCGGCGTCGATGTTCGCCTCCACGTCCGATGTGACCATGCGTCCGAACAGGGCGGCGGCGATGCCGCCGGGGAGGGAGCAATTCTCTCGGAGCGCCTTCATGTTGGCCTTTGAGTTCTTCTGCCAGCTTTCCGCCGCCTCTGCCGCTGCCTTGACGTCGGTTCCGTGTTCCTGCGCGATCTTGAGTGCTTCGGCTGCCAGGTACTCGATCTCGGGTTCGCCGAGCAACAGGGGCTGGCGACTCTCGTCGCCTTTTTCGCCGTACACGGCCTTCTGGAATGCGGTCGAGATGGCCTTGACGACCTCTGCGTCATGGTCGGCATCGCGGAGGGGTTGAATCACTTGGCGGCTCACCGTCTCGCGGGACCGAACGCTCGCAGCAGCGCCGTCGATCCGTTGGAGCGCGTGTGGACTCTCGGTCACCCGCCAATGGCGCTTGAGGCACTGAGACGAAACGCGCGTGCGCATGGCGTCGCCATAGAGAATCCTCTTGGCAAGGCCGGAGTCGTCGCGGTTCAACAGCACGGCCGAGTAGCCGTGCAGGCTGTGAATCTGGAGAAAGCGGGCGTCAGGCATCGGTATGCGTCTCCTTGGCTCCTGGGTTTAGCGTGGCTTCAAGATCGGCGCGGTAGTACTCGCGGGCGATCCGTCGACATGCCCGCCGGGCTGCGGGGGTGTTGTCGCCGGCCAGCACGAACTGGCCTAGCCCGAGCAGATTGAAGCGCTTGAAGTCGGTGCGAGCCAGTCGCCGGCAAATGCGGACCACGAGGTCGGACCGCTGGTCCGACGGTGCTGCGAGTAGCCGCGCAAGGCGTAGTTCCGACACGCCGGCCTGGAAGAGGGCCTTGCCCATGGACAACTCCTGTTGGTGCGCGGAGGCATTGTCCTTTCTCCGCCCCTTCGGTGTCAGGATCGCGACGGCCTGAATCATCGCCGCCCATCTCTGTTCGTCGCCATCGGCACTGTAGCGGGTCAGTAGCCTCCAGAAGGCCGCCGCGCCGGCACCGCTCAGGGGGTCGTGGCGAAGAGCGGCGGCCGACCCCGGGTCGAGACGCGCGATCTCCGCCGCCAAACTCGGGATCACGTTCCCGAGATTCCCCGAACCTTGCGCCGTCCTCGCTGTTTCGGTGTCGCTACTCGACATTGGCAGGCTCCCGTGCGGTGAAGATCTCCGGCTGATCGGCGAACACGCTCCTGTTGCCGCGGAGACTTCCATAGAAGGCGCTAAAGGCACGCGCTCGCGCCCGGTGTCGCCGGATCGCTGGGCAGGGCACAGATTCGACAGCGTCTACGAGGAGCGCGTCCGCGGCGGCCACCATGCCCCGGGCGAAGTTCGCGCGCTCCCCGTGGGTGCCGGCTTGCCGGCTGGCGGCGAACCGCTTCTCGACCGCATCGAAGAACCGCGAGTCGACCCACGCGTCCAGCCGGCGGGCGTACGGCCTGGCGAACGTTCGGTCGTTCTTGCTCAGGTCGCCCAGCATCTTGCCGCCACTTGCGGCGACAGCTACTCCGAGCCGCAATGCGCGCGAGACCTCTGCGATCTCCTCAAGAAGATCGCCGCTAATGGCCGCCAGTTCGTCGCGTTCTTCTTTCCGGCCGAAGGCTGCGGCGACTCCCGGGGCGAAGACGATGTCCTTCCGCTCGTGGTAGCCATCGGTCTTGCCTTGGCCGCCTGCCATGCCTCGGGCCACTACTCGCCACCGTTCCTTGCTAGCTGCGGAGACGATCATCGCTGGCGGAAGATCGTAGGCGGCCTTATCGAAGAGGAGCCTGTTCAGGCGGTCGTACCGGAATCCGGCGCTAGACAGCGACAGCGCTTTGGCATCGCCCGTGCTGACGGGCGTCCAGAAGTCGCCGACGTTGCCGCGGGCGGCCTTGGCGGCGACCCGGCTCGTCTTTGACCCAGCCGTCTTCGCCACGATTCGCCGATTCTCGACACGCAGGCGCACGCGCCGACAGATCTCGATGAAGTAGGGGTCCAGGTCGCCCAGGTCGAGCGACGTTTCGCCGTCCCACGGGACGGTCCAGAGAAGAGCCGTTCCGTTCTCCGGGCGGTAGTAGTCCGGGAGGCGGTTCAGTAGTTGCGGGCGATCCTCCAGCATCTGCTGGATGTCGTGAAGGAGGTGTGCGCCGAAACCACCGCCAGCAGGCGCGAGCCCAAGGCAGGGTCGAGCCGAGAACCCGCCGTTCATGCGGGCGATCCCGTAGTTGCCGGCGCCGAGAAATCCAGCCATCGTCTGCAGGTCGATCAAGGCAAACACCCAGTCGTCCGGTGCATTCGCCCGGGCGACGTCCTGCTTGACGTCGTGGTTCTTGGACGTCACGAGGAGATCGAGGTCATCGGGCGTGGCAACTCGCCGGCGATACTGGCTGAGCGTGTCGCCCGCCGGGCACTGCATGAAGGCTGGCTTTGCAGGGTCGTTGACGACCAACTGCCACGGTTCGTCGCCGTCGAACTCCGGCGTCAGCCTGCGTATTACCGAGCGCCACTCGGCTGCGGCGCTGGGAAGAGCCGTCGCCTCAGCCCGTTGGACGGCGAGTGTGCCGAGCTGGGCGACAAAGGCGTGCCAGGCGTGTCTTTGGTGGGGCCGCAAGGCCGGGAACGCGGCGACTGTATCGGCCGATGCCTTCTCGAAGACGTCCGGCAGCGACATCGCCTCGGAGTGGTCGTGGGCGAGACGAACTCGAATTAGTGGATCAGTGAGGAGGTTGTACATGGTTGTGGCCTCGCGCTCTCCCCGCTATGGCGGGGTCGCGATTTCATCAAGCGCTTCCGTTGCTCCGCGTACGGGTCAATCTCCGATGAGGTCGGAGGGGTTGGCGCGATTCTTGGCTGCTACGATTCGGAGCATCGTCGATGAGCAACCAAGTCGGTGATGGTCGTAGCGGTCCCGGCCGGAGTCGAAACCGGCATCTCGCCTTTGTTCTTCGGCGCGTCTTGACCTTAGACGACAGGACCGCTACGGGTTGGCCCGCCGGGGTGTCTCCCCGGCGGGCGCTGTTGTTCAGGGGACGACGCGCGAAGACCAACGGGTCGGTACTTCGGCAGCGAGGGCTCGGTGTAGCGAGTGGCAGTTCAAGGGGATTCCGCATGTCGTCCTTCCTCAGAGCGGTCATTGCGCCCGGTCAGGGCGCGTCGCCAACCATAGCACAAGACAGACTGTCGCGCCTCCGTTGCTCCTCGTACGCTACAGATGAGGACTCGATGCAGCGTTCAGCCGTCGGCGGCAAGTTGACGACTGCCCGGGCGAGCTTACGGCTCGCCCGTTTTGAGCGAGCGGTACTCCGCCACGCCCTCGCCCCACCGCGTCGGTCTGTCTCACCAAGCAGTGACTGAAGAAGCCGAGGATTCCTCAGGTCGGACTCCGGTCCGATCGTAGGTCAGTCGAGCGTCGCCGACCGTCAGAACGAGGGTGCTGGCCGCGGTAGGTTCGGCTCGTGCGGCCTCGATGTCCTCCTTCCTGGGCAGGCCGCGCCGGAACATGTGAGCCGGGAGGTTGAAGGTACGGACCTCACTGCCGAACGGTCCGGCTAGCGGGGACGGGAGTTCGATTCGCGGGCCGTCTTCGCCCAGTCGGGTTCGGACTTTGGAGTCCAGGTCCGCGAAGACGAGGTCCCCGTCGAAGGGCTCTTCCCGCGTCAGCGCGTGGTTCCTCGCCGCGACGGCCTCGGCGGAGTTTCTTCCGACCACCTTGCTCAGGTGAGAGAGCCAGTCTTCGCCGAGCGTCTCAGCCGACTCGCGCAGCACCTGTGGGTGAGTCCCGCGCTCGACCAGCGTCCTGTTCATCTCCGGGACGGTCCAGGCCGGGTGGTCCTCGATGAGCCTCCGCGTTGCCTCGATTCCGACGAGGTTCGTGTAGATCCCGCCGCGGTCCGAAACGCCGAGCCCGTGTTGCAGGAGCGAGCCGTCGAGCCCTGCCGCCAGCCCCGAATCCGGCACGAGAACGAGGCAGCGGGCATCCTTGAACGCTGCCGGGCGTTCGTTCGGTGCGTGGCGATGCAGTCGCCCGAGCCGCTGCAGCAGGACGTCTACGGGGCAGATGTCCGTGATCAGGTAGTCGGCGTCGATGTCGAGCGACTGCTCCAGCGTCTGCGTGCCGATGACGATTGTGCCGCCCGGTGGACGACTCTCCTTCCCCAATTCCCGTTCGACGGCGGCGTCCAGCAGTCTTCGGTCCTCGGCGGCGAACCGGCTGTGGTGTAGCGCCGGTCCGCCTGCGACCGCAAGCGCCAGATCGCTGCCGCCCTGGTCCACCAGCGCGGCGAAGACGGCCCGTGCGCTGTCCACGGTGTTGCGAACGACGAGCACCTTGGCATCGTTCTGCGCCGCACGGAGCGCTTTGCGGGCGATTGCTCCTGGTTCGCCCAGGAACGCCGCCGTGGACATTGCGACCGGCTTGGACGTGCCCGTCGTCCGGATAGGGGTCACCCGGAACTCGCCGCGGCCGTCCGCGAGCGTCATGGCGGGGTAGGGGACGGCCTCGGCATCGCTTGGCGATGGCGTGGCGTAGCGGTTGGTCTTCGAGACGAACTTGGAACTCGCCGCCGAACCCAGGGTGGCCGACATGAGCAGGGCGTGGCCTCCCAGCGTGAGGTGTCCCCGCAGGACGCCGCGCAGTACCTGCGTCATGTAGCCGTCGCTGGCGTGGACTTCGTCCACAACGAGCAGGCTGCCGGCAAGGCCAGCCGCCCGGAAGTGCGCCCACTTCACTTGCAGACCTGCGAGGAGCGCCTGGTCGACCGTCCCGACCGCCGCTGGGGCCGTCAAGTACTTGCGGGCACTCTCGGCCGACCAACGGGCAAGCCGCTTCGCTTCGTCGGGCTCGTCCTCCCAGTAGACCTCGAACTTCTCTGCTCGGCGTCCTTCGGAATCTCCGGCCCGGAGGTAGCCCGGCACCGCCAAAACCGTCTCTGCGTTGGCAGTCGACGGGAAGAGCCGGTCCAGCGCCCGATGGACGCGCGCGTGCAGTTGTTTCGCTGCGGACCGAGTCGGAACGGCGAAGTAGAGACCGTCTACGACTCCTGCGCGCCACAGGGACGCGAATCGCAAGATGGCCGCTTCCGTCTTGCCGGACCCGGTCTCGCTCTCCAGAATCAGGAGAGGGCTGTCGAGCGGCGCCGAAGCCACGGCGGTCTGCAGAGGCCGCGGCTCGGCGTAGTTGAACAACCTCCTCACATCGGCGACCGGTGCGCCCTTCGGCCAAGCAGACCGGGCGAACCCCTTGCTCGCGACTGTCCCTGCGGCGATGCGGCGAGCGCGCTCGATGTAGGACGGGTCCGGGTCCGGCTCGTGCTTGAAGGCATCTTCGTCCGAGCCCAATTGATCGGCAATGGCGACGACGCCGGCGAAGAGGTGGGCCAACGCCGGCACGTCGGGGACCGGAGGTCCAGACTTGAAGGAGTCGGGGAACCACGCCCGTCCCCGCTCGTAGAGCAGCTTCGCGGTGGCTCGTGGTTCGTAGCCTCCGAAGGGCTGCCACAGCTCGGCCGGGCCTCTTCCCGTGCGCGATGGCCGCCGAGCCGGTCGGCCGTGATGGGCGAGCGCCGCGTAGAGAAGAGGCTCGACGCCGCCGCCCCACTCGTCGGCGATGCGATGGAGTCCCAGGAGTTCGCAGAGTCCGGGCTGCGCGAAGCTCAGCAGCGCCTCTCCGATGTGTCCGGCTGGCCGCGGGCCTCGCCGAACCGCTCCGCCGGATCGCGGCACCTTGAACTGAAAGCCGGCGTTGAGCTTGCCGAAATCGTGCAGGTAGGCGAGGTACGTCAGTCGGGCGGCGAGCGTGTCGTCGAGAACCGGCGCGCCCGCGGCTCGGGCGAAGCGGGCGCGTAGCACGGGTTCGCCGATCAGTGCTTCAAAGCAGGCCGCTACGTCGGCACAGTGATGCTCCAGCCGATGGAAGCGTCCCGTTGCTTCGTCGAACTTCCCCCATGCGTCCACGCCAAGGTCCTCGCTTCCACGCTGGAGCGCACCCGTCGCGCGCCACTAGCATCGGCCCTGGCATGGTACGCGACCCGATGGACCCCTTCGTGGCGATCGACTTCGAGATAGCCAACGCACGCCACGACAGCGCCTGCGCGGTCGGGCTTGCCGCTTGCAGCGGCGGCCACGTGGTGCAGTCGCGCAGCTATCTCATCCGGCCTCCCGGCAGGCGGTTCACTTTCACTGGAGTCCACGGCCTGAGTTGGGACGATGTGCGCGAGGCGCCGACGTTCGCCGACCTCTGGCCGACGCTGCGGGAGTGGCTCGCTCCGGCGCGGTTCGTTGCCGCTCACAACGCGAAGTTCGACCGCAGGGTGCTGCAGGCCGGCTGCGCTCGCAACGGTTTGCGGGCGCCACGGAAGCGCTTCGTCTGCACCGTGGAACTGGCCTGGGCCCAATGGGATGTCTCGTCGGCCAGATTGCCCGACGTCTGCCGTCGACTGGACATCCCTCTCCGGCACCACGACGCGGGCTCGGACGCTCTGGCTTGCGCTCGGATTGTCCTTGCCGCGCAGGCGGCTGGCTGGAGGCTCCGGTAGACCGAGGAGGCGATCGATCATGGTACCGTTGTACGGCCATGACTCAAGTGACCCTCTCGCCCAAGTACCAGGTCGTCATCCCGCTCGAGATCCGCACCGCTCTGCGACTCGAGCCAGGCCAGAAGATCCAGGCGATTCGCGTCGGCCGCTGCATCGAACTGGTCCCGGTCAAGCCGATGAGGGAGTACCGGGGATTCGCGAAGGGCATCGACACCGCGGTCGCTCGCGAAGCCGATCGACTGTGAACGTCGTCGACTCGTCGGCGTGGATCGAGTACTTCGCCGATTCCGAGCGCGCGGATCTGTACGAGGCGCCCATCCTGGACACGGGGGAGCTTCTCGTGCCGGCGATCTGCCTCTACGAGGTGTTCAGGGTCATGTCCAGGCAGCGCTCCGAAGTCGAAGCCCTCGAGGCCGTTGCGGCCATGCGGCAAGGCAGGGTCGTCGAGTTCACGGCCGATCTGGCGGTTCTCGCCGCAAGGCTCTCCCTCGAGCACTCGCTGCCGATGGCCGACGCCTCGATCCTCGCAACCGCCTACTCCGAGGAGGCGGAGCTGTGGACCCAGGACGCGGACTTCGAGGGGCTGCCGGGCGTACGCTACTTCCCCAGGTAGGCGCCGGTGGTACTGTCCGCCGCCACGGAGGAGTCCCGCGTATGCGATTCAGCTACTGGCCCGCCCCCACGATGCCCTGGCCCGACCTTCTGGAGATGTCGCGGCACGTCGAGGGCACCGGCTGGGACGGCATCTGGTACGCCGATCACTTCATGCCGAACGCCGAGGACACCTCGGCGCCGTGGGCCGAGTGCTGGACGACGATCGCGGCCCTCGCGGCGGCGGTTCCGCGCGTTCGCCTGGGTCCGCTCGTCACCGGCAACACGTACCGGCACCCGGCGGTGCTGGCGAAGATCGCGGCGACGATCGACCACATCTCCGGCGGCCGGGTCGTGCTGGGGCTGGGCGCCGGCTGGCAGGAGAACGAGCACCTCGCCTACGGCATTCCGTTCTACACGACGGGCGAGCGGCTCCGCCGGCTGGACGAGGCGTGCCGCGTGATCAAGGCCCTCTACGGCCAGCGGAGCGCGAACTTCAAGGGCGACGCCTACGAGCTGATCGGGGCGCCGCTCGAGCCGAAGCCGGTCCAGGAACCGCTGCCGCTGATGATCGGTGGCGGCGGCGAGAAGGTGACGCTGCGCATCGCCGCCCAGCACGCCGACGAGTGGAACGTCTGGGGCACCGTGGACATCCTGAAGCACAAGATGTCCGTGCTCGACGCCCACTGCGGGAACGTGGGGCGCGACCCGGCGGAGATCGAGCGGTCGGCGGTGGCGCTCCTGTTCCTGAGCGACGACGAGGCGTTCCTGGCCAAGGTGCGGGCGCGCGGCACGGGAATGCCGTCGAACATCGGCGGCGTCTCCGAAATCGCCGACGCGGTCGGCGCCTACCGCGACGCCGGAGTGCATGAGTTCATCGTGCCGGCGTTCAACCTGGGCGGCAAGGATCGCCAGAAGGACGTGCTCGACCGGTTCATCGAGGAGGTCGCGCCCGCGGTTCGGTAATGCAGAGGAATCGTGTCGTTTGGGGACAAGGTCCATAACCATGGTGCAATCCGAAGAATCGGGGAAGGGCGGAGAAGATCTGCCGGCTGTCCAGGAGGGCGCGCGCCCCGGCCACTCCGACCTCGGGATGTCGCACGAAGACATGTTGGCCTTGGCCGGGAAGGCCGCGGAGCTCGCGGTGGCGCGAATCGAGAATCTGCCCCGCGAGAACGCCTGGGACGGAGAGTTCAAGGAGGGTCTCGAGCGAATGCTGCTTGAGGATCCGCCGGAGGACGGCCGCCCCGCCGAGGAGGTTCTGCGGCGGGCCGTAGGGGACATCCTGCCGATGACGACCCGGCTGGACCACCCCCGTTGCTTCGGGTTCGTTCCGTCGGAACCGACGTGGCCCGGCGTCGTCGCCGACTTCCTGGCCTCCGCATGGAACGTGAACGCCTGCACCTGGCTGGTCGCCAGCGGTCCGAGCCAGGTCGAACTCGTCGTCCTGGACTGGTTTCGCCGCTGGATCGGCTATCCGGACGGCGCCGGCGGGTTGCTGACGAGCGGCGGTTCCGCCGCCAGCGTCGATGCATTCGTGGCGGCCAGGGAGGCGGCCGGCAATCCCGAGCGCCCGACGGTGTACATGAGCGACCAGAGCCACAGCGCGCAGGCGCGAGCCGCGCTGATCGTCGGCGTCGGGCGGGACGCCGTGCGCGAGGTCCCGACGGACGGCGCCTTCCGCCTGGACATGGAGGCTCTCGCGCACGCCGTCGCGGAGGACCGCGCCAGGGGTCTCAGGCCCATGGCGGTCTGCGCCAACGCCGGGGCGTCGAGCACGGGGGCGATCGATCCGCTCCGGGCGATGGCGGACTTCTGCCGGGAGGAGGACATCTGGTTCCACGTGGACGCCGCCTACGGCGGCTTCGCGGCGATCACGGAGAAGGGCCGCGAGCTCCTCGGCGGAGTCGAGCGAGCCGACTCGGTCGGGCTGGACCCGCACAAGTGGCTGTTTCAGCCGTACGACGTGGGCTGCCTGCTGGTGAAGGACGCTCGCACGCTCGAGAGCGCCTTCTCCATGCGCGCGCCGGTGCTCCAGGACACGGTTTGGGGAGCGAACCATCCGAACCTCGACGACCGCGGCCTTCAACTGAGCCGGTCGTTCCGCGCCCTGAAGATCTGGATGTCGATTCAGACCTTCGGCATGTCCGCGTTCCGGCGGGCCGTCTCGAAGGGGATGGAACTCGCGAAGCGGGCCGAGGAGTACGTTCGCGAGAGCCGGACCCTGGAACTGACGGCGGCGGCGTCGCTCGGCATCGTCTGCATGAGGGTCAACCCCGAAGGCGCCGGTCCGGACGACGGCAGGCTGGACGACGCCAATCGGGAGGTTCTCGCCCGCCTGTTCTGGGAGGACCGCGCGTTCGTTTCCTCGACCTCGCTCCATGGGGTCTTCTCGCTGCGGCTCTGCATTATCAACCACTCGACTAGCTGGGACGACGTCCGGGAGACCCTGGAGGCGATGGAGCGGTTCGGCGCCGAGGCGCTCGCCGGCTGACGGCCCCGGCTTACGGGTAGTACCCCGACATCGTCCGCACCTCGGCGTCGCGGGCGTCGACTTCCACCCGCACCACCCGGAACTCGCTCTCGGGCTTGCCGCTGGTCGACTGGTAGGTCAGCAGGTAGCGGTTCCGCAGTTCCCGTTCGATCAGGGCGTAGATCGAGTCGAGTTCGCCGACCGTGTCGATGAAGAAGGCCTGGCCGCCCGTCTCCTCCGCGATGCGCTCGAGCACGCGCCGCGTGGTCCTGTCCGCGGCGGCCTGCCGGAGGCCGATGGCGTAGATCGTCACGCCCGAACGCTGCGCGTTCTCCAGCGCGCTCTCGAAGGTGAACGAGCTGTTCTCGTCCTTGCCGTCGGACAGGAGGAGCAGGGCCTTCTGGCCGCTGATGCCGTCGAAGTAGCTGAGCGCGTAGACGAGGCTGTCGTAGAGCGACGTCGTGCCGGTCGCGCGGAGGCTCGAGAGCGCCCGCGCGAGCTGGCCCCGGTCCTTGGTGAACCGGCTCTCGACCTCGACGCGGTTGGCGAAGGAGAGAACGGCCATTCGGTCCCTGGGCTGGAGCGTGTCGTCCACGAAGCGCTGGGCCGCGGCCCGGACCTGGCCGATCGAGTCCTGCATGGAAGCCGAGGTGTCGATCAGGAGGCCGGCGTGGAAGGGCGTGTCGTCGACCCACTCGAAGCGGCGCACCGCCTGGGGAACGCCGTCCTCGGTCACCGCGAAGCGGTCCTGCTCCAGCCCGGGGACCGGCCGCCCGCGCGCGTCGACGACGCTGGCGAAGAGCTCGACGTACTGCACCTCGATCCGCTCGATCGGGTTCGGGCTGTTGATGAAGACGACGTCCTCCGTGCTGCTGCCGTCGGCGAGGAAGGCGGCGGCGCGCAGGTAGGTCAGGTCCGGGCCGTCGAGCACGACCGGCTGCACCCAGGGCGGCTGGTAGAGCGTCGCGATCCGTTCCTCGCCGAGGAACAGTTCGAGGCGCTCGATCTCCTCGCCGTCCGGCGCCGCGATCTCGACGACCGCCCGCGCGCTCTGCAGGTACTGCTCGCCGGACCGCGGTTCGATGAACCGGGCGCGGAAGCGCTGGCCGCCGCGGTTGACCGACATCTCGTCCGAGGCGACGACCTTGCCGTCCTTGATGCCCTCCACGCGGATCCGGTGCTCGGTCGGGTGCGAACCCAGGTTCAGCTCCACGCCGAACGGCGGCCGGCGCTTGCGCAGGATCTCGCGGCCGTCGAGGGAGAAGGCGACGGCGTCGAAGTCGCCGATCGCGTGGGTGGAGAAGCGGACCATGCCGACCCGCAGGCGCTCGTCCCGCGGCGGCACCAGGCGCAGCAGCCGTTCGCCGCGGGCCGCCGCCCGGTTGGCCTCGGCCAGCGCGGGGAAGGTCTCCAGGATGGTCTTCCGCAGCGATTGCGCCTCCTCGAGGTTCGGCACGTCGAGCGTCTCGCTGGCGACCGCGAACTGCTGGCCGAAGACGTCCTCGATCTTGAGCCGGATCTGGACCTCGCCGGGCCGCAGGTAGCGGGTGAAGACGAGCGGGACGGCGTTCTCCGGGTTGCCGCTCGCGGGCAGCTCGAAGCGGTAGCGGAAGGTCTCGAACAGGCGGTCGCCGCGGATGACCTCGCCGATCATCTGGAAGCTGTGGTACTCGCGTTCCTGGAAGGTCCGGCGGCCCGCGCCCGGCCCGGGCACCATGACCAGCCCGTGCGTGACGGTGCGCATCTGGTTGCGGCCGGGGAAGTCCCACTGGAGGTCCACGTCGAAGCGGGGCGCGCCCTCCGGGACGTCGGTGTTGAAGGCGGCGAAGGTCGCGAGCCATTCGGCGGGCGGCTCGGGCGGAGCGGACACCGTCTCGATGACGCCGCTGCCGGCGAGTTCCCGCTGGATCGCCTGGGCGGCCCATCCGAACCACTCGTCGGCGCAGAGCACGGCGATGTTCGTGGTGGGCAGGCCGCGGCGCGAGATCGGACGGCGGACGGCGCTCTCGTGCCAGAACGCGTAAGGCTTGCCGCGGACCGTGGCCAGGAAGATGACGACGAAGTGGCGCGGCGTGCGGTCGCTGCCGCCGTAGAACCAGATCTCCAGTTCGCTCGTCCGCGACAGGCAGTAGGCGGCGGTCCGTCCGTCCGGGAGGACGAAGCGGCCCGGCGGGCCGTTCAGCAGGTAGAACAGGGCGCGCGCGTCGTCGAGCGTGCCCCACTGGGTGAGTGCCGCGTCGACTCGATCCTCCCACAGGACCTGGAGTTCGTTGAGCGGCGTCCTGGGATCGGGGTCGCGGGCCTTCCAGAAGGCCTGGATGAAGGCGTCGCGGCGGTAGTCCTCGGGCAGGTTGACGAAGAACTCGCGCTCCTCGTCGCTGATCAGCGGGCCGACCCGTTCCAGCCAGCGGACGAAGCGGGCGTCCAGGGGCCGCGGCGGCGCGGCTTCGCCCGCGGCCGCCGGCCGGCCCTGCTCGTCGGGCCGCTTCTCTTCGGCATCCGAAGGCCCGCCGGCTGCAGACAGCAGCAGGGGCGCGGCAAGCGCGGCGGCGATCCTGAGACGAGGGCGCATCGGCGGTTCGTCTCCGATTCTGCACCGAATCGGCGCCGAACGCCGGGTGCGCGGGTCTGCCGACCCGCATGGGTGCGCGGGTCTTCCGACCCGCATGGGTGCGCGGGTCTTCCGACCCGCATGGGTGCGCGGGTCTTCCGACCCGCTGCCGCCGCAGGCGGCCAGGTATTCGCGCCGCGAAGCGGCTCCGCCGGGCGACCTCCAGCGCGGTTTCGCCGGAAGCGGGTCAGAAGACCCGCGCACCCAGGTCGGCGACGTCTAGTGCCCCGAACCTCCCCGCTTGCGCGCCTGTCGCGCGAGGGAAACCAGCGCCATCAGCCCGAGGACTCCCGCCACGAGGCCGAGATCCTGCGTCAGCCACGCTCTCGGGCCCAGTCCGCCGACGACGACCTGGTCGACCATCCGCAGGAACAGAAACGTCGAGGCGATGAGCAGCGGCGAGTTGTACTCCCGGAGAAAGACGGTCCGCCAACTGAAGCTGGTCTCCGGCGGCGCCCACGGGCCGGGCCGGGGCCAGAACGCCGGCGTCCGCTCCGCCCAGCGGCGATGGACGGCGCCGAAGCGCTCGCCGAGGAACCGCTCCTCCGCCGCGATCACCCGCCGATAGAGCAGCCAATAGACGAGCGCCGCCGCCGGCACGAACCACCAGGACTTCAGCGCGAGCGCGAAGCCCATCAGCACGAAGAGGTTGCCGAGATAGACCGGGTGCCGGCAGAGCGAGTACATGCCGGTGACGTTCAGGCGGCTGGCGCTCGGCGCCCTGCGGCTCCGGGTGGAAGCGCCAGGAGGCGCCGAGCCCAGCGCCGCCCACCGCACCGCGAGTCCGAGCAGGGACACGGCGAGGCATAGCGCGAGCCAGCCGAGTCCCGGGTCCGCCGCCGGCGCCGCCGACCGGCGCTCGAGCACCGCCAGCGCCGCGGCGGGCAGCAGGAACACGACGAACAGGCTGCGGTGCCGGAAGAGGAAGAGGCCCTGGTCGGCGAGCCGCCGGCTGTCGTTCATCGCTCGGTCCTGGAGGAGGCGGCGACGCGGGCGGCCGCTTCCGGAGTCGTCAGCAGGACGTGCCCCTGCTCGGGATCGCGGTCGCGCGCGACCTCGACCAGGTCGAGCGGAGGCGAAAGACGCTCCAGGTTGTCCCGTTCGATGAGAAGCCAGACGGGCCGGTCCGCGCGGGCGGCGAATCGCCGCAGGGCCTTCTCGTCGCCCTGGTCGTGCTCCTGCGTGCCGCCGTGAAGGTCCACCGCGAACCGGCGGGTGTAGAAGAGGAAGGCCGCGTCGGGAACGGGATAGATCGCGTACGGCTCGCCGGGCTCGGCCCACCGCACCAGGTCGCTTGAGAGGGCGCGGGCCGACTTGAAGGCGTCGCCCAGCGGCAGCAGGCGCACGGCGGTCGCCGACATGGTGAGTCCGAGGCCGGTCGCCAGGCTGGCGACCAGCAGGTCGGGCCGCCGCCGGGCAGCCAGGTACAGGCCGATCAGGCCCGCGGCGAGGGGGATGGCGGCGACGGCCTGCAGCGAGGCGACGGCGCCTTCCGGCAGCGAACCGGCGGGAAGGTCCCGCGCCGCGACCGGCGCCGCGGCGACGATGGCGCCGAAGAGAAGCGGCACGGCGGCGGCCGAGACGAGGAACGCGGCCCGGTAGCGCGGCCACCCGTCGCGGATCGCCAGAACGCCGCGGGCCGTCAGCATCGCGAGCGGCGCGGCGAGCGCCAGCAGGTACACGGTCCGCTTGCCGCCGGACACGCTGAAGAAGACGAAGGTGCTGGCGATCCAGATCAGCAGGAAGCGGACCGCCCGCGCCTCTCGGCTCGCCGGCTCGCTGCGCGAACTTCGCCAGGCGGCGTAGACGGCGACCGGGGCGAGCAGGGTCCAGGGCGCGAAGGTGCCGGGCAGCGTCCGGAAGTAGTAGTGCCAGGGCCGGGGGTGGTACGTCGCCTCGGCGTAGCGCGACACGGTCTGGTCGAGGATCAGCGCGTCGAAGTAGGACCAGCCGGCGAGCCAGACCGCCGGTCCGAACCACGCCAGGACGATCGCCGTCCAGACCAGCAGGCCCCGCCCCAGCCGGAGGTCGGCGACGCCGGCCCGGTCCCGCTCGAACGCCAGGTACGCGACGACCGCGAGCAGCGGCACGATCAGCCCGACCGGCCCCTTCGCCAGGGTGGCCAGGCCCAGGCAGGCGAAGAGCGCGAGATTCCCGAGGTTGCCGGCGTTGCCGCCAGGCGCCCCGGCCGGGCCCGGGTCGTCCGCGGCCCAGCGCCGCCCCCAGGCCCAGAACAGGATGGCGAGCAACTCCAGGAACGTCAGGGTCATGTCGATCTGGCCCACTCGCCCGTTCCACATGACCAGGGCCGAGGTCAGGAAGACCGGCGCCGCCAGCCGGGCGGTCCTCCGGTCGAACAGCCGGCCGGCGAGCGCGAACACGACGAGCACCGAGCCGAGGCCCGCGAGGAACGACGGCAGCCGGGCGGCCACCTCGTCGACGCCGCCGCGCAGGGTGCCGAACAGGGCGATGTTCCAGAAGTGGAGCGGCGGCTTGTGGTCGTACCGTTCGCCGTTCAGGCGCGGCACCAGGAAGTGCTCGATCGCCCGCGGCTCGAGCAGCATCTCCCGCGCGACCTCGGCGTAGCGCGGTTCGTCCGGGTTCCAGAGGTCGCGGCTGCCGATGCCGGGCAGCAGCACGGCCGTGGCTGCAACGGCGAGGACGAGGCAGGGAAGCAGGCGACCTCGCACGGGCGCATCCTGCCACAGGGAATCGGCGCCGGCCGCGGGCGGCGGCGCGGGCGGCGATAGGGTAGCGGCTTCCCGTTCATGCATCGCCGAGGCGAGGAGGGGGAGGCTGCCGGCCGGAAGGCCGGCGCACCGGCAAGGAGAGTGGATGCCGGCCCACGGGCCGGCGCACCGGCAAGGAAAGGGGATTCGAGCGATGGGCCAGCTACCGAAGTCCGTGACGATCACGGACGACACGATGAGGGAGGGTCTTCAGATCGAGAGCGCGGACATCCCGGTCGAGGACAAGCTGCGGCTGCTCGACGCCCTGGGCGAGACCGGCGCCAGGGTGATCTCGATCGGCTCCTACGCCCACCCCAAGTGGACGCCGCAGATGGCCTGCATCGACGAGATCGCCGAGCGCTTCGTGCCGAAGCCGGGCGTGCGTTACACCGCCGCGATCTTCAACAAGATCGGTTTCGACCGCGCCGACCGCTGGTACCCGAAGCTCGACGTCCGGCAGCGCAGGTTCGGCACCCACGTCGAGCTCTGCGACACCTTCGCCCGCCGCAACTACAACGCGACCCAGGCGCAGCAGATCGAGCGCATCCCGGGGGTGATCGAACAGGCCCGCGCCCGCGGGGCCGAGACGGGCGCGGTGGCGATCGGCAATCCGTTCGGGTCGAACTTCGAGGGGGCGTTCACGCTCGAGCAGCGGATGGACCTGCTGGCGCTGATGATCGACCGCTGGCATGAGGCCGGCTTCCGGGTCACCCGCTGCGCGATCGTCGAGGCGATGGGCTGGAACATGCCGCACACCGTGCGCGAGACGCTCCTCGCCATCCGCGAGCGCTGGCCCGAGATCGTGGACTTCCACTGCCACCTGCACAACACCCGCGGGGCGGCCATGGTCAGCTACTACGAGGCGCTCAAGCTCGGCGTGCGCGAGTTCGACACGTCCATCGGCGGCATGGGGGGTTGCCCGTACTGCGGCAACGGCCGCGCCGCGGGTCACGTGCCGACGGAGGACTTCGTCGACTTCTGCCACGAACTGGGGATCGAGACCGGCTACAAGCTCGACAAGCTGATCGAGGCGGCGCACATCGCGGAGGAAGTCGTCGGCCATCCGCTCTGGGGCCACGTCTCCAAGGCCGGGCCGCGGCCGCGGGGCGACGGCGAGCTCTACCCGCCCCGGATGCCGTTCGTCGAGACGCTCGACGAGGCTTCCCACTTCCGCAACGGACCTCCGGTCTACGACGGCCAGCGGTCGCCCTGGCGGTCCGACGCGGCGCTCTACCAGGCATGACGGCCGCGGCGAAGAGTCCGGGCACGGGCGTCCGCTACGAGCCGGACGGCCGGCCGCCGGCGCTGCTTGCCGCCACGATGGGCCTGCAGTACGCGACCCTGTGCGTCGCCGGCATCGTGCTGACGCCCGCGATCATCGTCCGCGCCGCCGGCGGCAGCGACGAGTACCTCGCCTGGGCCGTGTTCGCGGCCATCTTCGTGAGCGGGATCACCACCATCCTGCAGGCGGTTCGGCTGTGGCGGATCGGCGCCGGCTTCATCCTGCTGATGGGCACTTCCGGGGCGTTCATCGCCGTCAGCATCGCCGCCCTCAGCCAGGGCGGCCCCATGCTGCTGGCGAAGCTCGTCATCGTCTCGTCGCTCTTCCAGTTCCTGCTCTCGACGCGGCTGCTGCTGCTGCGGAGGCTGTTCACGACGACCGTCACCGGCACGGTCATCATGCTGATCTCGGTCACCGTGATGCCGATCGTCTTCGATCAACTGACCCAGGTTCCCGAGAACGCGCCCGGCGTCGCGGGTCCGATCACGTTCGTCGTGGCCATCGCGGTCATGGCCGGCTTCGGCCTTCGGGCCAGGGGGATCGGGCGCCTGTGGGCGCCGGTCGCGGGCGTCGTGGCCGGTTCGATCGTCGCCGCGTTCTTCGGGCTCTACGACTTCGAGCAGGTGGCCGCGGCCGCCTGGCTCGGCGCTCCCGCCGGCGGTTGGCCGGGCTTCGACCTGACCTTCGGTCCGGCCTTCTGGGCGCTGCTGCCGGGCTTCGTCATCGTGACCCTGATCGGCGCGGTCGAGACGATCGGCGACGCCGTCGGCATCCAGCGCGTCTCCTGGCGCGCGCCGCGGGCGCCCGACTACCGGGCGGTGCAGGGCGCCGTCGCCGCCGACGGACTCGGCAACCTGCTCTCGGGCATCGCCGGCACCGTGCCGAACACGACGTACTCGAGCAGCATCTCCGTCACCGAACTCACGGGCGTGGCCTCGCGCCGGGTCGGGGTGTGGATCGGGATCATCTTCATCGGCCTGGCCTTCCTGCCCAAGGCCCTCGCCCTGATCCTGGCGATTCCCGGCCCGGTCGCCGGCGCCTACCTTCTGGTGCTGATCGCCATCCTGTTCGTGCTCGGCGCCCGCATCGCCGGCCACGGCGGGATCGACTACCGGAAGGCGCTCGTGATCGGCGTCTCCTTCTGGATCGGCGTGGGCTTCGAGAACGACCTGATCTTCAGCGACCGGATGGGCGATTGGGCGGCCTCCGTCCTTGGCAACGGAATGACCGCGGGCGGCCTGACCGCGATCGTGCTGACCGCGTTCCTCGAATCGACCGGGGCGCGCCGCCGCCGGCTGCAAGTCGAGGTCAGCGCGGCATCGGCCGCCCGGATCGGCGGGTTCCTGCGGAGTCTGGCCGAGAAGGCGCGCTGGGCGCCCGAGGCCTGCGACCGGATCTGGTCGGCGGGCGAGGAGGCGGTGCTCAGCCTGGTCGGCCTGGACGAGGAGGAGGGCGGCAGGAAGCGCGGCCTGCTGGTGACCGCGAGGGTCGATCGCCAGACGGCGGAACTCGAGTTCGTCGCGGCGCCGGGCGGGCGCAACATCGAGGACCGGCTGGTCGTCATGGCGCCCGACGCTCCCGGCCCGGTCGAGCACGAGCTGTCGCTGCGGCTGCTGCGGCACGTGTCGAGTTCGGTGCAGCACCAGCAGTACCACGACACGGACGTGCTCACGGTCACCGTCAACAGCGACGGCCAGGAATCGGCCGGTCACGTGGACTCGGCGGGAATCTGAGCGCCGGATGCCGGCGGGGCGCCGGCGCACCCGGTTTCCGCCGCGCCGGTTGCCTCGCTCGCTCTTCCTGTAGGATCCGCTCCCGATGCCGTTCCTCCCTGAACGACCTGCGAGTGCCGACCGCGCGTGAGCGAGAGTCCCCACCTGACCTTCGTGGAGGAGATTCTCCTTCTCCTCCTGGACGACGAGACCGGCACGATGAAGCGGGTCGCGCCGAACGTGATGGAGTTGCTGGTCGCCGGCGCGGTCCTGATGGACCTCGCGTTGCGCGGACGGCTGGACTGCGATCTCCAGCGCCTCGTGGTCGTCGATTCGACGCCGGTGGGCGAGGAGATACTGGACGGACCGCTGGCGGAGATCGTGGAGGCCGGCGACGAAGCCGACGCGCGCACCTGGGTGGTGCGGCTCTCGGCCCGCAGCAAGGAACTCCAGGAAGCCGCCCTGGCGCGGTTGGTCGAACGCGGGATTCTCCGGGTCCAGGACCGGAGCTTCCTCTGGGTGTTCGGCAGCCGCCGCTACCCCGCGGTCTCCGACCGGGAGGAACGCGAGGTCAAGCTGCGGATCCTCGACGTGCTGCTGAGCGACCGGATTCCGGCGCCCAGGGACGTGGCGCTGATCTGCCTGGCCGACGCGTCGAACGCCTTCCAGGTCATCCTGAGCGCCCAGGAGCTGCGGCACGCCGCGGCCCGGATCGAGCTGGTGCGCGGCTTCGACCTGATCGGCCAGGCGATGGGCCGGGCGATCCAGAAATCCGTTCAGGACATTGCCGCCGCGACCGCGACGGCCCATCATCCGTTCTACTGAGTCCAACCGGACGCGAAGAGGTGTATACGTGATCGAGAGCATCAAGATCGGCAAGTCGACGATCGAGGGCGAGACGGTTGGCGGCGTGACCGTCTGGGTGCCGGAGGGGCGGGTCGACGCCTCGAGCGCGCCCGACCTGGAGAAGGCGATGATGGACGAGATCGCGGAAGGCAGCGAGGCCGTCGTCCTCGACCTGGGCCTCACCCGCTACATGAGCAGCGCCGGGTTGCGCGTCGTGCTGGTCGTGGCGCGCGAACTCCAGGCGCGCGAGGGGCGGTTCGCCGTTTGCAGCCTGAACGACGAGGTGAAGGAGCTGTTCGAGGTCTCGGGCTTCAGCCTGATCGTGGGCATCGAGCCGGACCGGGACGCCGCGGTGGCGGCGGTGCGGCGCTCGGACTGAGCGCTACAGCGTCCAGCCGTCCCGGTAGGTCGGCTGGATGTACTCCTTCGGCACCTCGACGCCGTTCGTCACCTTCAGCTTCTTCGGGTTCCAGACGATCTCCTGCTGGGTGCGGACCGCCAGGTTGCCGAGCAGCGCCGTCTCGGTCATCGGACCGGCGTGGTCGGCGAAGTTCGAGCCGTCGGGGTTCGTCGTGCCCGCCTTGATCGCGTCGAGCCACTGCTTGTAGTGGCCCTCGGTGCGCTCGTAGACCTGGGGCAGCGGGTTCTTCGCGATCTTCTCGTGCAGCTTCGACGGGTAGATCGTCGGCCTGCCGGAGTAGATGTCGGCGACGATCGCGCCCTTCGTGCCGACGAAGAGCTGGCCGCTGTTGCGCGGCGGCCACTTGCCTTCCCACACCTTGGGCATGGCCGGCGTCAGGTTGCCGTCGCGCCAGACGACCGTCATCTTCGGCCGGGTGCCGCGCGCCGGATACTCGAAGGTGATCCGCGTGGCCGCCGGGGCCGACTCCCTGAACAGCGGCGTCGATTCGGCGTACACGGACGACGGATCCCGCAGGTCGAAGATCCAGAACGCCGCGTCCATCGCGTGGCAGGCGATGTCGCCGATGGCGCCGGTCCCGAAGTCCCACCAGCCGCGCCAGGCGAACGGGTGGTAGTAGTCGGGGTGGTAGGGCCGCTCCGGCGCGGGGCCGAGCCAGAGGTCCCACTTGACGTGGTCCGGCACCTCGTGGACTTCCTCGGGCCGCTCGATCGCCTGGGGCCAGATCGGCCGGTTGGTCCAGTACTCGATCCGGTTGACCTCGCCGATGACGCCGCCCTCGATCCACTCGCGGATCAGGCGGGCGCCTTCGGCGGCGTGGCCCTGGTTGCCCATCTGGGTCGCCGTCCCGGCCTTGCGGGCGGCCTTGCCGATCATCCGCGCCTCCCAGATCGTGCGCGTCAGCGGCTTCTGGGTGAAGACGTGGAGGCCGCGTTCGAGCGCCGCCGCGGTGATCACGGCGTGGGTGTGGTCGGCAGTCGAGACGAGGACCGCGTCCAGGTCGTCGTGGGCGTCCAGCAGTTCGCGGTAGTCGTGGTAGCGCTTCGCGTCCGGGTGGGCGGCGACGGTCTGCTCGGCGCGCTGCCAGTCGATGTCGCAGAGCGCCACGATGTTCTCGCTGGCGACGCCCTCGACGTCGCTGCGGCCCTTGCCGCCGGCGCCGATGGCCGCGATGTTCAGCTTGTCGCTGGGCGCTTCCTCGCCGCGACCGAGGACGTGGCGGGGAACGATCATCAGGCCGGCGCCGGCCGCTGCGGCGCCGAGCACGCTGCGGCGGCTCAGGTCTTGTTCGGGCATTGGGGAAGTGCCTTTCTTCGTCGAGGTCGGTGTGCGGTAGGTTAGCGCACTCGGAGGAACACGGAGGATGTCGAGAACCGCCAGCAGTCTGCCGGGTCCGCGCCGTCTGCCGGGTGCGCGGGTCTTCCGACCCGCCCTGGGTGCGCGGGTCTTCCGACCCGCTGCCGCCGAAGGCGGCCATGGAACGCGCCGGCCGCTGGGTGCGCGGGTCTTCCGACCCGCTGCCGCCGAAGGCGGCCATCGAACGTGCCGGCCGGAGGCCGGCTCCGCTCTCCTCCCCGGCGCCTCCGCCGTGCTGGCCGTACTCTTCGGTCTAGCCGCAGCCGCCGCCGTGGCCGAAACCGGCGAGCAGGGCCGCTCCGCCCACGGCGAGTGGCGGCACCACGGCGGCGACCACGCCTCCAGCCGATACTCGCCGCTCGCCCAGATCGACGGTTCGAACTTCGGCCGGCTCGAAATCGCCTGGCGCTGGCGCACGGCGGATCACGACGTGCCGCTGGACGTGCTGCCCGGCTACGACACCGGCTTCTACCGCTCCGTGCCGCTGATGATCGGCGGCCGCCTGTTCGCGCCGACCAGCCTGGGCCAGGTCGCCCTGCTCGAGCCGGCGACCGGCGAGCAGAAATGGGTCTACAACCCGAAGACCTGGGAACGCGGCGGCACCACGATGCGGCCGGTCGGCGCTCGCGGCATCGAGTACTGGTCGGACGGCGAGAAGGAGCGCCTGTTCGTCGCCACGATCGGCCGCCAGCTCGTCTCCATCGACGCCGCCACCGGCTTGGCCGACCGAGCCTTCGGCGAGGACGGCACGGTGGACCTGGCCCGGGATCTCGGCCCCGGCGACTACGCGATTCGCCACATCACCCACGGAGCGCCGCCGATCGTCGTCGGCACGAGCGTGATCGTCGGCTCGAAGATCTTCGACTACTCGATCCGGAGCGACGCGCCGCCCGGCCACGTCCGCGCCTACGACGTCCACACGGGCGAGTTCAAGTGGCGCTTCAACACGATCCCGCGCGACGACGAGTACGGGGTCGAGACCTGGGAGAACGAGTCCTGGCGCACGGCCGGCAACGCGAACGTGTGGACGTCGATGAGCGCGGACCACGAACTGGGCTACGTCTACCTGCCGACCAGCACGCCCTCGAACGACTACTACGGCGCCGACCGGCCCGGCGACAACCTGTTCGCCGAGAGCCTCGTCTGCGTCGACGCGGAGACGGGCGAGCGCGTCTGGCACTTCCAGACCGTCCGCCACGGCATCTGGGACTACGACATCGCCTCGGCCCCGAACCTGCTCGACATCGTCGTCGACGGCAAGCTGGTCAAGGCGGTCGCCCAGGTCTCGAAGACCGGTTTCACCTACGTCTTCGACCGGGCCACCGGCGAGCCGGTGTGGCCGATCGAGGACCGGCCGGTGAACCACGAATCGACCGTGCCGGGCGAGAAGCTGGCGGAGACACAGCCGTTTCCGACGAAGCCGCCGGCGTTCGAGAAGCAGGGAGTCAGCGAGGACGACCTGATCGACTGGACGCCGGAACTGCGGGAGGAGGCGCTCGAGATCGCCGGGAAGCTGATCCTGGCGCCGATGTTCCCGCCCCTGATCGTCCAGGGCGAAGGGGGCAAGGAGGGCGTCGTGGTCGTGCCCGGCGCGGCCGGCGGTGCGAACCACCCCGGAGCCTCCGTGGACCCGGCGACCGGCGTGCTCTTCGTCGAGTCGCAGAACCGGCCGGTCGGCATGTCCCTGATCGAGCCGGACGCGGCCCGCCGGCCGGACTGGCGCTACGTGATCGACTACGTCGACACCGGGGGCCCTCGCGGCCTGCCGCTGTTCAAGCCGCCGTACCGGACGATCACCGCGATCGACCTGAACCGCGGCGAGCACCTCTGGCGGATCCCGGTCGGCCCCGGCCCCAGGGACCACCCGGCGATCGCGCATCTGAACCTCGGCGACATGGGCACCCGCTACATCGGCATGCCGGCCGACGGCGGCCTGCTCGTCACCCGCACGCTCCTGATCGGCTTCCTGGCCCTGCCCGACGAGGAGAACCCCCGCACCAGCCGCGGCGGCCTCCTGCGCGCCTACGACAAGGCGACCGGCGAGGTGCTTGCGGAACTCGAGACCGACGTCTGGCTCCACGGCCCGCCGATGACCTACATGCACGAAGGCCGACAGTACATCGTCATCGCCGGCGGCGGCGCCCGCAACCGCCGGATACCGGACGAGTTGATCGCCTTCGCCCTACCGGATTCCGAGATGGGAGGATAGGACCATGCTTCGACGATTCTGGGATCACTGGGTGCGCGGGTCTTCTGACCCGCATCTGTCGGTGTGCGGGTCTGTCATGCGGACGCCCGCTGACGGGCATCCGCATGGTTCGCGGCTGGCGCTCGGAGCGCGCCAGCCGGGTGCCGACCCGCACCCGGCGCAAAGCGCCGGCCTCCGGACACTGTTCGCAGTCGCCGCGCTCACGCTGCTCGCCGCTCCGCCCGCATCCGCCGCCGACTGCACCCCCCTCGAGTCCGAAGGCGGCGTCACCGTCGAGTCCTGCCCCGTCGACAACGCCGACTACCCGACCGTGCGCGCCCGAACCGTCGTCAGGGGCGCAATGCCCGCCGTGATCGCGCTGCTCGACGACGCCGGCGCCTGTCCCGAGTGGCAAGCCATGTGCGAAGAAGAGACGGCGACGCCGCTGGACGCCCCGTTCCGGACTCTCCGGCAGCGCGTGTCGGGCAAGGGCATCAGCCGCCGCATCTCGATGAACACCTCGGCCTGGTGGCGGACCGCCGACGGCCGGGTCATCGGCGACATGGCCGGCACCGACGACCGGACGCCGGCCTTCAAGGGCAAGCGGGTCCTCTGCATGCACGCCCGCTGGTTCCTCTCTCCGGGCGAGCAGGAAGGCACGGTCGAGGTCGTCCAGGAGAGCGTCAGCGACCCGCAGCCGCCGTTCGGCATGGGGCAGAGGGTAGTGACGCCGCGCACCGCGAAGACGATGCTGGAGACCTTCACGAACCTCGGCGCCCGGATCGCCGGCGGCCGGCACGGCGCCGGCCCCGCCGTCGAGTCGCTGCCGCCGCTGGAAGGCGACCTCCCCGGCATCGGCGAAGAGTTCGCTCGCTGCCAGGCCGCCCGCAAGTAACGCCCCCTGGGTAATGGGATGGTCCGCCCCGCCCTCTACGGCCTCTTGTAGGGCCAGAATGGGTTTTTCCCAACCAACAAGGGAGGAGACGGACCATGAAGAAGGTTACTCGAGTCGGTATCGATCTGGGCAAGCGCCTGTTCCAGGTGTGCGCGATGGACTCGTCGGGCGCGGTGGTGTTTCAGCGTCAGGTGAAGGCGTCGGGGCTGATGGAGTTGATGGTGCAGCTCGAGCCGTGCCTGGTGGGCATGGAGGCGAGCTGCGGCGCGCACTACTGGGTGGAGAAGCTGAGCGCTCTGGGTCACGACGCGCGGATGATGAGTCCTCAGTTCGTGCGGCCTTACGTGAAGTCGAACAAGAGCGACTACCACGACGCGGAGGCGATCTGCGAGGCGGTGTCCCGTCCGACGATGCGTTTCGTGCCGTACAAGACGAAGGAGCAGCGTGCTCTTCAGCAGGTTCATCGGAGCCGGGAGGCGGCGCTTCGCCGTCGCACGCAGTTGGTGAACCAGTTGCGGGGATTCCTGGGCGAGTACGGGATCGTGCTGCGTCAGGGCCGGGCGGTGGTCATGCGGGCGGTGCCCGACATCGCGAGCGACGCGGAGCGCGAGCTGCCGGGTCAGTTTCGCGCGCTGCTGTGGATGCAGTACGAGGCTCTGATGCAGGTCCACAAGGAGGTCGAGGACCTGACCGCGATGCTGGTGCGGGAGTCGAAGGAGAACCCTCACTGCCAGCGTCTGATGTCGATTCCGGGCATCGGTCCGATCGTGGCGACGGCGATCGTGGCGGCGGTGGGCAACGGCTGGGCTTTCAGCAGCGGTCGTCAGATGTCGGCCTGGATGGGCTTGGTGCCGCGTCAGGACTCGACCGGGGGTCGCACGGTGCTGCGCGGGATCAGCAAGCGCGGCGACCGTTACCTGCGCTCGCTCCTGATCCACGGTGCGCGGGCGGTCCTGCGCACGGCGGCGAAGGGCGAGCGAACGCGGCTGAAGGGCTGGGCGCTCGACGTCAAGCGGCGCCGGGGGCCGAACGTCGCCACGGTGGCACTGGCCAACAAGCTGGGCCGCATCGCCTGGGCGGTGCTTCGCCGCGGCGAGCTGTACCGCGACGACCGCCTCGCCGGGTCTCGGCAGAAGGTCTCTCGGGCCGCGTAGCAGGCGGCTCGATCCACATCGAATCAACCAAGGAGGATTGCCCCACCAAGTCGTTGCGAGGACACAACGGAGCGATGGCGAAACAGGTCGGACCGGCGCGTCGAGAGCCTGAACCCGCGCAGGGCCATTCAACAGGCCGTCTGGGTGTACAGAAGAGACGACGCGCGCGTATTCCATCGGGGCCAGGGAGCTCGAAACCACGAGACGCCCAACAACAGGCCGAATACATGCAAGCAACGACACCTCTCTCGCCGGAACTCCGGAAAGTGCCCTTGCACAAGCGGGGCGGACCATACATGCGCGGGTCTTCTGACCCGCATTCCGCCGAAAGCGGCCGACAGCATCGTCGCCGGCCTGCGGCCGGCGGCCCTGTTGTCCGGGCTCGCCGCTTCGCGGCGTCGCCCGCGAGCGGGTCGGAAGACCCGCGCACCCAGCGGAGGAGAGGTTCAGGGGCCGGGTTTCGCCGAGCCGCCGAACACGCCGTCGAGAACCGCCCGCACCCGCGGCAGCATCGGATACGTGTCCGGGTCGGACTCCGCCGCCGCGTAGCCGACCCACACGGCCACCACGTCCCGGACCGGGTTGACCAGCAGCCCCTGGCCGGCCCATCCGCCCTTGTACACGTCGTCGTTCGTGAAGACCAGGTCCCACTGGTAGACGTTGTGCCGGACGCCGGGCGGCCTGCCGCCGAAGCGGGCGTTCTCCAGCAGTTCCGGCCTGCCGCCGTGGAGGAGCAGGTCCACGTGCTCCTCGGGCACGATCCGCTCCGCCGACACCTTGCCGTAGCTCGGTGTGAACAGGAGACCGAACCGCGCCATGTCCCGCGGCCGCGCCAGCAGGCCGCCGGAGGTCAGCGGGATGCCGTAGCGGTTGGCGTAGATCGAGGCGTCCGCCTCGGCGCCGATGCGGGTCCACACATCACGGCTCAGCGCGTCCTGGAACGGCATGCCCGCGACCTCCTCGACCAGCCAGCCGATCACGAAGGTGTTCGTGCCCGAGTAGTCGAAGCTCCGGCCCTGTTCGGCCCAGCGGCCGACGTCCAGGTTGGCGAGCATCGTGTACGGATCGTCCGGCGTCTTCTCGCTGCGCACGCCGTCGCCGAGCGAGGCCTCGAACTGGTAGTAGCAGGTGCTCCGGTCGCTGTAGTCGCCGTCCGGGCAGTCGACGCCGGACGCCATGTCGAGCACGTTGCGAACGGTGACGCCCTTGAAGTCGGAGCCGGCGAGCGCGGGAACGTAGCGTTCCACCGGCTGGCTCGTGTCGACCAGCCCGCGCTGCTCGAGGATCGCCACCAGGGTCGCCGGGAGCACCTTGGTCACCGACCACCAGATCGGCTTCTCGTGCGGCTGCATCCGCGGATAGCGCTCGAACACGACGTCGCCCCGGTGGAGTACGACGATGCCCATCGTGGTCGAGTGTTCTCCGTGCAGCCAGGCGTCGAAGGTCGTCTCGCCGGCCGGCGTCTGCACCGGGAAGTCGGCGATGGCGGCCAGCGGGCGCGCCGCCAGCTCGCTGACCGGCCCGTCGCGGTAGACGTTGACGGTCGGCACGATCTGGTGGAGGTTGCGGTTGCGCCAGGCCATCGCCTCGCCGGTCTCGGTCCACCAGACCTCCTCGGCGGGGTCGGGCAGGGCGCGGTGCTGGCGCAGGTTCTCCGCGACGGTCGATGCCGGCTCGAAGACGTCCGTCGGCGGGCTGGCCACCTGGCCCTCCGTCGTCGAAGCGGTTTCATGCGTGCAGGCGGCGGCTACGGCGAGCGCGAGCGGCACGAAGAGCGCAGGCTTCATGACGGCAGTCTTGCATGGAACCTGCCGCCAAAGCGTTGCCGGCCTGACGGCCGGCGCGTTGCCTGGCCGCCTTCGGCGGCAGCGGGTCGGAAGACCCGCGCACCCGGCTCTTCGTGACGGACCCTCAGAAGTCGTAGCGCAGACCGGCGGAGAGCGCCATGAAGCCGGTGTCGTCGGTGCCGGTTCGGTACTCGACGGGCTCGCTGCCGTCGGCGCGCAGGTTGGAGACGTGGCTGCGCAGGCGAACGTAGCCGTCGCCGTCTTCGAGCCGGGAGAAACGGACGAAGCGCGCCGAGACGTCGAGGGTCAGGCGGTCGCTCAGCCCGATCCCCACGCCGGCCAGGATCTGGTAGCCGGAGAGCCGGTCGCGCAGGGTCGCCTGGGCGAGCGTTACCGTGCCGGCCAGGTTGCGGCGGACTTCCTCTTCGTTGGGCAGGCCGGCCGCGGTCGCGATCGTCGCCGGGTCGATCGCCCGCGCCCAGTACGAGGTGTAGTCCAGGCGCATCCAAGCGACGCCGGCGCCGGCGCCGACATACGGTGTCGCGCGGCTCTCGTTGGGGAAGTCGACCAGGAGGTTGAGGAAGCCGTGGTGGGCTGCGGCGGTCCCGACCCGTTCCTCGGCGCGCGGAATCTCCGGGCCGAAGATGTCGACGTAGGCCGTGCCGTTGGGCGCGACGATGTTCGATCGCTCGTCGTAGGCCGCCTGCCTGTGGGCGTACTCGAGTTCGAGCCGCAGCCGCGGCGAGAAGCGGTAGCCCACCGCAGCGCCCGCGAAGAGGCCCGAGGCGCTGCCGAAGTCGCTGGTCCACCGGTCGACCGCGTCGATGCTCCGGTTCGGATCGGTGCAGCCGGGGAGCAGCGCGTACTGCGGGTTGACGAAGCCGTCGCAGCGGCTGGGGCGGTCGTTGTCGGCGGTCGCGAGTTGCAGGCCCGGCGCCGCGTTCACTCCCAGGTCGGTCCGGACGTAGAAGCCAGTCTCGGCGACGGCGGGGGCGGCGGCCGGGGCGGCCGCCAGGACGAGAACGACGGTCGCGGTGCGCTGGATGCTCATGGGCCGCATTCTGCCTTGCCGCGCTCGGATCGGTCCAGCGGGATCCGAGCCTTGCGGCGCCCCGGCTTTCGCGGTCCAGGGCGTTGTCCGCGCGCGCCGCGTCAGTCGAGGGTGCCCAGGTAGTGCCAGATCGCCTCGAACTGGCGGGCGGCCTCGCCGTCGAAGACGTCGTAGAGCGCCGTGTAGCCGTCCTCGTCGACGAACTGGGGCATCTTCGTTCCCGGCAGGATGCGCTGCGGGTCGAGCAGGAAGCGGTCGAAGAACGGGCGGCGCAGGCGGCGGCGCACGAGCGCGAAGTCGATGGCCTCCTCCGAGCCTTCGCCGCCCAGTGCCGGCTCGTCGCCGAGGGCGTGGCAGGAGTGGCAGCCCAGGCGGTCGCCGCTCACCAGGTCGCGGCCGATGGCGGCGAGATCCTCGTCGACCGGCTCGACGGTCGCGGGCGACGCCGGCAGGCCGTGCTGATGGTGCAGGCCCGCGGCGAGCGCGTCGGCGCGGGCAGCGGCGGTCTGCGCGCCGGCACGGGCGTCGCCGTCGGGCGTCCGCGCGGACAGGTGCGGCCGCGTCCGATCGCCGGCGTGGCCGGCGAGGAAGTCGGCGAGCCAGTCGCTGCGCAGCTTCTCGCCGGCCCACGTCAGGTCGGGCGCCGGCAGGCCGGGGCCGGCCTCGTCCGCCTGGCCGGCCGCCGCCGGCAGGGACGCGGCCTCGCCGTCGCGGGCATGGCAGGCGAGGCAGCCGCCGTCGCGGATCGCGCGCTCCGCGAACTCGGCCGGCACGAGCCGGCCCGGCGAGGCGGCGCCGACGGCGGCATCGCGTGCCTCGCGGCGGGCCGCGCCGCGGTCGAACCCGGCCGACGCCGCCCGCCGGAGCGACTCGGGCGGCAGCGGTTCCTCCGGCAGGTAGTCGTTGCTCCAGGTCAGGCGCAGGGAAGCGTCGCCGCTTGCCGGGCTGCGGTAGACGAGTTCGATGGGGTTGAGGCCCTTGTGCAGCCGCACCTCGCCGTCGGTCGACGCGGGAGCGCCGCCGGGGGGCAAACTCTCCCGGTCGAGGACAACCTCGCCGCCGACGCTCAGCCGGACCGCGCCCGAGCCGCGCACCGTGAAGCGGTACCGGTCGTTCAGCTCCAGCTCGACGGCGCCGCGGAAGGTCGCCTCGAACGGCCCGGGGTCCAGGAAGAGGCTGGGGGGTTGGCCGTCCGGGACGTACAGCGCGGCCAGCCTCGCGGCGCGCACGTCCTCTTCGCCGGTCGCGGCCGAACGGAAGACGAGTTCCAGGCCGGGCTGGTCGAAGCGGCCGGCACGATCGTCGGCCACCTGCCGGTTGGCGGCGCTGGAGGCGGAGGCCGCCAGCAGCAGGAGCGCCGCCACGGATTTGCGCAACTGCTTCGCCCGCGGCTTCAGCGGACGCCCGCCAGGATCTCGCCGCCGGCGCGGGCGCCGAGTTCGTGAATCGTGCCGTGGACGAACTCGCGGATCCGGGCGCCGTCCGCGCTCCGCAGGTTCATCTCCAGGTGGTACTGCTGCACCGGGAGGATTTCCGGGATCTCGACGAACACCGAGCGCCCGTCGGCCGAGAGGGTCGCGGAGGGGATCGCCAGGACGTCCTCGCCAACGCCGTCGCCGAGCACCCGGTAGTCCTCGGAGCCGTAGCTGGCCTGCCGCAGGTACTGCCAGATCCGCATCGAGTAGTTGCCCGGGTCGGCGGCGGCGTCCGGGTCGAGCGCGGCGCTGAAGCGCACGACGATGCCGTTCCGCGCGGTCTCGTAGCCGATCGGGATGCGCAGCGGCGCCGCGGTCCGCCGCACGCGGTAGAAGCCGCCGGCCTGGGTCCGGTCGCCGGCCCAGGCGAACAGGCCGCAGACGTAGAGATGGTCGTCGGCGGGGTTGAACCGGCCCCGGATCAGGCCGGTCGGCGCGGCCGCGACGGGCAGTTCCGTCACCGCCGCCTGACGGGGCGGGCCGCCGTCGCGGGGGAACGCTTCGTCCAGCAGCACCGAGAACATCTTGCCGTTGCCGTAGGACAGGTAGATCAGCGAGCCGTCGACTTCGCCCCAGCGCTCGCTCCGCACCCGTACCGGCGCCGAGGGCGAGCGGTCCACGTCGTGGTGGATCCAGGTCGCGGGCCGGACGAAGTCGTCGGGATCGCGATCGGGCTCGCGCCAGGCCCGCATGTAGCCGTGGAAGGCGCCGGGCTCGACCCAGTCGATCCGGTTCTCCGGGATCCAGTGCCCTTCCTGGTCGGTGACGACGACGCTGCCGTCGGGATTGACCGCCAGCCCGTTCGGGGCCCGGAAGCCCCCCGCGACGATCTCGGTGCTGGCGCCGTCCGCGGACACCTTGAGGATCGTGCCGTGCTGCGGCACGCGGGCGTCGAAGTCGTGCCCCGCGCCCTTGGCGTAGTAGAAGTTCCCGTCGGCGTCCGTCTCCAGGCCGACCGCGAACTCGTGGAAGTGGGCCGAAGCCTGGGCGTCGTGGTTGAACGCCTCGTAGCGATCGGCCTCGCCGTCGCCGTTCAGGTCGTGCAGCCGGGTGATCTGGTCGCGCGACGTGACGAAGATCTCGCCGCCCCGCGTGTTCACGCCGAGCGGTTCGTAGAGCCCGGTGGCGAAGCGCCTCCAGGTCGCCGCGCCGATCTCCTCGCCGCCCAGTCCGTCGACGATCCAGACGTCGCCCATCCATGTGGCGACCACGGCTCTCCGGCCGCCGTCGAGAAAGTCGAAGCCGCCGAGGCGCATCCAGGCGCGGTAGGGGTTGTCGAGCGGCGTCGTGATCGCTTCGAGGGCGAACGGACCGCCGCGGCGGCCCAGGACGCGGCTCTCTGTCGTCAGGGCCTCGGTCCAGCGCGCGGGGCCGCCGCGGGTCAACGGTTCGAGGTCGACCGCCGGCTCGACCCCGGCCGCCCTGGCCAGGAAGCCCGCGTTCGACCGGCCGCGCCGCCCGATCGCGATCTTGAAGCGGACCGGTTCGTCGCCGGCCGGGACGAGGAGGCGGAGATGGTCGCCGCCGCCGTTGTCGTCGCTGCCGACCCACCGGACGCCGTCCGGCGCGCCGATCAGCGCCGCGGCGGTGGGACCGCTTCGCTCGCCGCGGTCCCTGGCGGCCGCGCGGGGCGAGCGGAAGCCGGCGGCCTCGCTGTCCGTCCAGGCGCGGCCTCCCTCCTGGTGGGCCACCTGGATCAGCAGGTCGGCGTCGCGGGGCCCGACGTTCAGCGTGCGGCTGAACAGCCCGCCGCCCTCCGAGGCGCCGAGCTCCAGCACCTCCGCGTCGCCGACGCGGTAGTGCAGCACCACCCGGGAACCGTGCAGGTAGTGGCCGAGCCAGCGGGCGACGGCGCGGTCCTGCGGTCCGAATCGCCGGCCCCCGCGCCCGACGATGCGCGTGTCCCGGAACCCGTCGCCCGCCCGCGACCAGCCCGGCGCGTCCGGGTTCGTGAACGCGAGATCGCCCACGATCGCCGGCTCCACCTCGTGCCGGCCGTTGTAGTTGATCGAGTTCCAGTCCATGAAGCCGGGTCCGGTCCAGCCCGCGGCCCAGCGCAGCGTGTCCGTGTCGAAGAGCAGGAACTCGGTCCCCTTCGCGACCCCGCCGGGGCCGTCGTCGACGCGGATGGCGATGCCCTTGTTCGCGTTGTTGCCCGGCTCGACGATGTACGAGTGGACCTTGAACGGCCCGTAGTCCATGTCGGACCAGCGGTAGCCCGTCAGCTCCTGGCCGGCGGCTGCGCCGGCGAGCAGGGTAGCGGCTGCGACCGTCAGGCCGGCGGCGGGCGAGTGTCGCATGTGAGCGGAGGATTCTAGCCGTGCGGTTTTTCGTGAAGGGAACGTCGGACACGCGCTCAGGGTGGAGAACAGGCGGGCAGGAGCGTCAACCCGCCGTGCGTCGCGAAATGACGGAAGTCCCGATCGCGCGTGACGAGGGGCAGGTCATGGTCCAGGCAGGATTGACAGATCAACGTGTCCGCCAAGTTGGCGCGCAGTCCCTTCGCCAGAATGGCGGCTCGAAGAGTTGCAGCCCGCTCCCAGTAGCCGGGTGTCACCTGCAGCACGGGAAGCTGACGGATGAGCGCCTTGGTGTCTTCGTCCGCCCTGGGGCTGCTGAGGAGTTCTGTCAGGACCGGCGGAGGCAGGACTCCGATACAGAGGATCAACGCCTCCTGGACGGCACTGACGTCAGCCCCTTCGCCTCCTTCCAGGTAGGCGATGAGCGAGCTCGTGTCGAGCGCGATCAAGGCACTGCCGTGGCGCTAGTCTTCCCGGAGCCGCTTCAGGTCGAGATCGAACCGGACCTTTCCGCGCAGAGCACGGAGTTTGCCGTAGGCTTCGCGCGCGGCAACGAGGTGCAAGCCTTGGCGGACCGTCTCCGTGATCCCGGAGCCGCTCGCCCGACGGGCGCGCTGGAGAAGCGCGTTCGGCACGTGAACCGTGATCTTCTGGAGTGCTTCGCTCCGGTCTGCCGGTCCGTTCATGGGTGCACCGTACCATAGTCGATGCCATGTGGCGTTACGGCATGCGACTCGTTGCAAGAGAGTTCGCGGCGTGTCATAACCTCCGCCCTCGGAGCAACAGGGAGTTCGCGATGAAGAAGACGGTTCTTTGGCTTGCCGGGGCGGTTGCCGTCCTGATCCTCTTCAGCCTCGGCTACGGTGTCGGCTGGTTCGTCCACGCCGCCGGCGTCGGCCGCACGGTGCCGGTCGAGGAACTCTCGGAGCGCGAGCGGGCGTTCGTCGAGCGGATGCGGAACGTCGACCTGGTCGGCCACTTCACGATCGAGGGGATCGAAGGGCTCGAGGACGTCGAAGGCGTGCAGCGCGACCGGAACCCGGAGCGCTACGAGATCGCCAGCGTCGCGAAGATCGACGGCCCGGGCGACCGCTGGCGGTTCGACGTGCGGGTCGTCTACATGACGGTGGACGTGACCCTGCCGGTCGTCGTGCCGATCGTCTGGGCGGGCGACACGCCGATGGTCAGCATCACGGACTTCGAGATCCCGGGCCTGGGCGAGCAGTTCGGCGCGCGGGTGCTGTTCTACGACGAGCGCTACGCCGGGACGTGGGACCACGGGCCGTACGGCGGGATGATGTACGGCACGATCGAGCCGGCCGCGTCCGAGTAGAGACCGGGTGCGCGGGTCTTCCGACCCGCTCTCCGGGCGAAGCCGCGAAGCGGCGCAGCCCGGACAACGAGGTCGCCGGCCAAAGGCCGGCGACGATGCTGGCGGCCGCCTGCGGCGGCAAGCGGGTCGGAAGACCCGCGCACCCAGTGGGTCAGAAGACCCGCGCACCCGGCGACGCCTACCAGGTGTCGATGTTCCTCCGCTTCTTGCCGTCGCGAACCGGGGGCGGCGGCACGGAGTCGAGGGTGCGGGCGATCCAGCGCCGGGAGTCGGCGGGGTCGATCACGTCGTCGACGGCGAACGACGCTCCCGCGGTCAGGGCGCTGCCGCGTTCGTAGGCCGCCGCGACGAGTTCCTCGTAGCGGGCGCGGCGTTCCTCGGGGTCGTCGATGGCCGCCAGCTCGTTGCGGAAGCCGAGCTTGACCTGGCCTTCCAGCCCCATGCCGCCGAACTCCGCCGTCGGCCAGGCGACGGTGAAGAACGGCTCCTTCAGGTCGCCGCCGGCCATGGCCTGGGCGCCGAGACCGTAGGCCTTGCGCAGCACGATCGTCAGCGACGGCACCGTGATGTTGGCGCCGACGACGAACAGCCGGCAGCAGTGCCGCACCAGGGCGGTGCGCTCGATCTCGGGGCCGACCATCATGCCCGGCGTGTCGCAGAGCACGAGCACGGGAATGTCGAAGGCGTCGCAGAGCTGGAGGAAGCGGGCGCCCTTGTCCGAGCCGTCGCTGTCGATGGCGCCGGACAGGAACTCCGGGTTGTTGGCCAGGATCCCCACCGGCCGCCCCTCGATCCGGACCAGGGCGGTCACCATGCCGAGGCCGAACGCGGGCCGCAGTTCCAGCACGCTGCCGGTGTCGGCCAGGGTGTGGATCACCTCGCGGATGTCGTACACGCGCAGGCGGTTCTCGGGAACGACCCGGCGCAGCAGGCGCTGATCGGGCGCTTCCCAGTCCTCGGTCCGTCCCTGGAAGTAGGACAGGTACTGCCTGGCGACGGCCACCGCCTCCTCTTCGTCCTGGACCGCGACGTCGACGACGCCGTTCGGCACCTGGACGTCCATCGGGCCGACTTCCTCCGGCCGGAACACGCCCAGGCCGCCGCCCTCGATCAGCGCCGGGCCGCCCATGCCGATGCTCGAGTCGGCGGTGGCGACGATCACGTCGCAGCAGCCGAGCAGCGCCGCGTTGCCGGCGAAGCAGAAGCGCGAGATGATGCCGACGATCGGCACCAGGCCGGAGAGCCGCGCGAAGGACGTGAAGGTCGGCGTGTCGAGCGGCCGGTAGGTCTCGTCGCTCCGGCCCTGGCCGGCCTTCGTCGTCGAGGCGCCGCCCTTGCGCTTGCCGCCGGTGCCGGCGCGGCCGCCGCCGCCCTCGGCGAACAGGACGACGGGCCGCTTCCAGCGATGGGCCAGCTCGACCATCCGGTCGGTCTTCGGATGGTTGAGAGCGCCCTGGGTGCCGGCGAGGACGGTGTAGTCGTAGGCCATGACGACGCAGCGCGAGCGGTCGTCGGGGAAGAGGTCGCCGTTGATCGAGCCGACGCCGGTGACCATGCCGTCGGTCGGGAACTTGCGGATGATCTCCTGCTTGGGGAGGCCCGTGCCGGGCGTGAGCACGAGTTGACCGTGCTCGACGAAGCTGCCCTCGTCGCAGAGGTCGTCGATGTTCTCGCGGGCGGTTCGCTGGTTCGTGGTGCGGCGCTTCCGGACCGCGTCGGGCCGGGCGTCGTCCAGGGTCACCGCGTGGCGCTCGAGCACCTCGGCGAGATCGGGCCGGACGGCGTCGAGGTCGATCTCGCCCTCTTCGTCGCCGGTTGCGGCCGCCACGTCCCCTTCCTCGATCAGGGCCAGGACGTGGCCTTCCCAGACCGCGTCGCCGGCGGCCGCGCGCAGGTCGCGCAGCACGCCGCCGACTTCGGAGCGGATCTCGTGCTCCATCTTCATCGCTTCCATGATGAAGAGGATCCGGCCGGGAGCGATCTGCTCGCCCGGTTCCCCCTCGACGCTCAGCACGGTGCCCTGCATGGGCGCGCGCAGCGCGGTGAGCCCCTCGGGAACGGGAGTCGAATCGACGGGCGGCGGCTCGGCGGTGCGCACGCCGGCCGAGGGCGCGCCGGACTTGCCGTGGTCGAGCACCGCCAACGGGTCGACGGCGTCGACCTTGACGCCGGCGAGTCCGCGGCCCCCGTCCGCGAGGCCAGGGTCCCCTCCCGCGAGGCCACCGTTCCCGCTCGCGAGTCCGCAGCCCCCGTTTTCGGCGTCCCCGGCGCTCTCGCCGGCCCGGCGGGGACGTTCCTCGAGCGCGGCCGCGGCTTCGACCAGTTCGGGCAGCCGCTCGTCGACGAAGCGCGTGTGGACGTTCCATGCCCGGACCTCGGCGTGGCCCAGCAGCGCCCGCAGGAAGGAGGCGTTCGTGTCGATGCCGTCCGTCCGGAAGTCGCCGAGCGCGCGGGAGGTCCGCGCCAGCGCGGCGCCGACGTCGGCCGCCGGCGTGCGCCCCACGACCTTCGCGAGCAGGGAGTCGAAGCGGGGATTCGTCCGGTAGCCGGCGTAGCCGAACGTGTCCGTCCGCACGCCCGGCCCGGAGGGCGGCTCGAAGGCCGCCAGCACGCCGCCGCCCGGCACCACGCGGCCGTCCGCGGCCATCGTTTCCATGTTGACCCGGGCCTGGACCGCGCAGCCGCGAGGCGTTGGCCGCTCGCCCGCCGACCGCGCGCCGGGACCGGTTTGCGCGCGCCCGGCGCCGCGGTCCGCGGGATCCGGCGCGTCCTCCCGGCCGAAGCCCAGGTCGGCGAGCAGGCGTCCGCGGGCGAGTTCGAGCTGGAGGTGGACGAGGTCCACTCCGAAGACCTCCTCCGTCACCGTGTGCTCGACCTGGAGCCGGGCGTTCGCCTCGATGAAGAAGAACCGCGGCTCGGCGCCCGCTCCCTCCCCGGTCTCGACCAGGAACTCGACCGTGCCCAGGTTGCGGTAGCCGACCGCCGCCGCGAGGGTGAGCGCCGCCTCCCGCATCGCCGCGCGCAGGCCGTCCGGCAACGCGGGCGCGGGCGCGATCTCGATCAGCTTCTGGTGGCGGCGCTGCAGGCTGCAGTCGCGGTCGCCGAAGTGGGTGACCGCGCCGCTGTCGTCGGCCGCGATCTGGACCTCGACGTGGCGAACGGCCGAGAGGAGTTGCTCGACGAATACGCCGTCGTTGCCGAAGGCCGCGCCGGCCTCGGACGTGGCGCGCCGGTAGGCGTCCTCGATCTCGTCGGCCGTTCGGACGATCCTCATCCCGCGGCCGCCGCCGCCCCCGACCGCCTTGATCAGCATCGAGGCGCCGTCCGGCAGTCCGTCGAAGAACGCACGGGCCCGTTCCAGCGACACCGCCCCGGAGATCCCGGGCACGACGGGCACGCCGTGTTCTTCGGCGAGAGCGCGCGCCCGCGCCTTGTCGCCGAACAGCTCCAGCGCTTCCGGCGGCGGTCCGACGAACGTGAGGCCGGCCTCGACGCAGGAGCGGGCGAAGCCGGCGTTCTCGCTCAGGAAGCCGTAGCCGGGGTGGACCGCGTCGCACCCGTGTTCCGTGGCGGCGCGGATCGACTGCTCGCCGTCGAGATACGCGGCCGGGCCGGCGCCGCGAAGCGCCGCCGCCTCGTCCGCCCTCGACGCGTGAAGCGATTCGGCGTCGTCCTCGGAGAACGCGGCGACCGCCGGCACGCCGAGTTCCGCCGCGGCGCGGGCGATGCGGACCGCGATCTCGCCGCGGTTGGCGATCAGGAGCTTCATCGGAACCACACGAACCTTGCCGATCCGGAAGGGCGGCTCGGAAGGGCGCTATCCTACGCCCCCATGAGAGTCCTTCGTACCCCCGACGAGCGCTTCGCCAACCTGCCCGACTTCGACTACGAGCCGCGCTACACCCTCGTCCCCAGGGGCGACGGCGAGGGCGAGGGCCTCCGGATTCACCACGTGGAGGCGGGCCCGGCGGACGGTCCGCCGGTCCTGCTGATGCACGGCCAGCCGACCTGGAGCTTCCTCTACCGCCGGATGATCCCGGTGCTGGCGGAGCGGGGGATGCGCGTCATGGCGCCCGACCTCGTCGGCTACGGCCGGTCCGACAAGCCGACCGAGCGGGACGACTACACCTACCAGCGTCAGGTCGACTGGCTGAGCGCCTGGCTGCGGAGCAACGGCGTGATGCGCGCGACCCTGGTCGGCCAGGACTGGGGCGGCCTGGTCGGGCTGCGGATGGCGGCCCTCGACCCGGCCCGCTTCGACCGCATCGTCGCCGCGAACACCGCCCTGCCGCTGCCGATGGACGTGCCGGACGAGACGGTGGAGAAGATCGCGAAGTTCCGGGCCGAGGCGCCGACGCCGACCGTCGTGGAGATGCAGCGGCAGATCTCGCAGATGGGAACCGAGCCGGCCGAGAAGTTCGCGTACTGGCAGAAATGGACCTGGGAGACCGAGGACATTCCGGTCGGGGCTTTGCTCGGCGGCATGGCCGACGGGGTGACGCTCACGCCCGAAGAGGTCGCGGCCTACGACGCGCCCTTCCCCGACCCGTCGTACAAGGCGGGGATCCGGGCCATGCCGAGCCGGGTGCCGATGCTGCCGAACGACCCCTCCGTGCCGGCCCAGATGGAGGCCTGGAAGACGTTCTCGGAGTGGACGAAGCCGTTCCTCTGCGCCTTCTCGGACAACGACCCGGTGACGGCGGCGGCGCGGCGGCCGTTCGAGGAGCGCATTCCGGGGGCCAAGGGGCAGCCCCACCGGACGATCGAGGGCGGCGGGCACTTCCTCCAGGAGGGCCGGGGCGTGGAACTGGCCACGATCGTCGCCGACTTCATCGAACGGACGCCGGCGGGCGGGTAGCTCGGTCGTGGCGTCCGGCAGGGAGCGTGCCGCGGCGGCGGACCGTGTCGCCTCGCGGCCCGGCGCGGGGGACGAGAGGTAACGGCGTTCGGCCGGCAGCCACCGGATGGAACGCATCTGCCGCGTGCCGCCGGACCGCGTGACGCGCGAGCCGTACTGAACCGGGCGCCGGATCGCGCCAACGCGCTCGGCGGCGAGTTCCCCCGCAAGGCAGCCAGGCGCTCAGGCCACGACGACGCGATAGAGCAGAAAGATCAGGGAGACGGTCGTGCCCGTGTAGACGGTCGCGCCGGTCCCCATGATCCACAGCATGAGCTTCATCCGGCTCTCCATGCCGTCGAATCTGGCCTCCATGCCTTCGAATCTCGCGTCCATCCGGTCTTCCAGACCCTTGAACCTGGCGTTCATCTCGTCTCTCAGCCCGTCGATCCTGGCGTCCAGCCTTGCGAACTCGCCCCGCGTCTCGGTGCGGAAGTTGGCGAAGCCGTGCTTCAGTTCGGTCACGTCGGTCTTGAGTACCGCGACGTCGGTCTTGAGCGTGGTCACGTCGGCCTTGAGCGTGGTCACGTCGGCCTTGAGCGTGGTCACGTCGGCCTTGAGTTCGCGTCGTTCGGCGGCGGTGCCGCTGAGGTCGACCAGCGCCTGCGCCTGATTGTCGTCGAAGCCGACGTTCCTGAGGGCTTTCCTCGTCATCGTCGCGTCCGACTCTACTACTGCCGCTCTTTGCATGGCTCGTACTCCCGTTGCGTGGTCCTTCGTCGCCCGGACGGTTTCCGGGGCTCTACAGAACCAGGACGGATTTCGGCCCCGAGAACCCTGTGTCGACGCCGCGAGCGGCCAGGATGCGGGGCGACGGGGCTTCGTGGGCCGGGGTACGATGCCGCCATGCTCGGCACGACGCTGGACGCCTCGGCGTACCTGGACCGGCTGCGTGCCGAACTCTCGAAGATCGACACGGCGGCGGTGGAGCGCTGGGCGGATTTCGTCTTCGACGCGTGGACCCGGGGCGGCACGCTCTACCTCGCCGGCAACGGCGGTTCCGCCGCGGCCGCAAGCCACCTGAGCGTCGACCTGGGCAAGGGCACGGTCGCGGCGGACGCGCTGCGCGACGAGTCGCACCGCCGGCTGCGGGTGGTCAGCCTGACCGACAACGTGCCCTGGGTCACGGCGGTCGCGAACGACCTGGACTACGAGCAGGTCTTCGTTCAGCAGTTGATGAGCGCCGCCGTGTCGGGCGACGCGCTGATCGCCTTCAGCGGTTCGGGCGACAGCCCGAACGTGCTGGCCGCGGTCGACTGGGCGAACCGCCACGGGCTCCGCACCTTCGGCGTGACGGGGTTCGACGGCGGCCGGCTGAAGGAGATTCAGCAGGACGGCATGCACGTCGACCTGGACGACATGGCGATGGTCGAGAGCCTGCACGTGAGCCTCTTCCACTGGGTCGTGGACGACGTCCACGCCCGCACCCAGGGCATCGGGCGCTACGCCTGAGGACGTCGCCGTGGACTCCTCGCCGACGGGCCGCCGCGTCGACCTGCTGGGCCGGGGCGCGACCTGGGCCTACGACATCGCCGGGCCGCCCGGCGCGCCCACGCTGCTGCTCCTGCATGGCCTGGCGGCTACCGCGCTCCTGAACTGGTCGACGAGCTTCGCGGCGCTGGCGCGCGGCTTCCGGGTCGTCGCGCTCGATCACCGGGGCCACGGCCGGGGGATTCGGCGGATCGGCGCCTTCAAGCTGGAAGACTGCGCCGACGACGTGGCGGCGCTCGCCGACCGGCTGGGCGTGGACCGGGTCATCCCGGTCGGCTACTCGATGGGCGGCGCCGTGGCCCAGTCGTTCTGGCGCCGCCACCCGGACCGAACCGCCGGCCTCGTCCTCTGCGCGACGGGCTCCCGCTTTGGCGGTCCGCGGGCCAAGCGCGCCGCCTCGACGCTCGGACCGCTGCTGTCGCTCGCGGCGCGGGCGGCGCCCCGGTCGGTATGGGACAGCATGGGCGAGCGGATGCTCGAGAACGTCCAGGATCCCGGCCGGCGTCAGGCACTGAAGGAGGAACTCGGACCGACGGAGCCGGCCTCGGTGATCGAGGCGGCCGCCGCGCTGGCGCGTTTCGATTCCGGCCCTTGGCTGGGCGACATCGACGTCCCCGCCGCGGTCGTGCTCACGCTGCGGGACGAGCACATCCCGGCCCGGTACCAACAGGCGATGGCGGACGCCATCCCGGGCGCGGAGGTCCACCGGGTCGACGCGGACCACTACGCCTGCGTCGCCAGGCCGCACCTGTTCGTGCCGGCCCTCTTCAGCGCCTGCCGTTCCGTCGCCTTGCGCGGCGCGTCCGTGCGCGCCGTGTCCTGAGTCCGCTCCGGCGCTGTTCAGAGGCGCCGCGAACGACGCTTGCGTTTTCGCCGCTGGCGCTGACGCCGCCGTGGCCGGGTGGCGCGGGCCGGCTGCGCGGCGGGCTGCCGGCTGAGGTTCACCATCCACTCCCACGCGACCCGGCTCCACGCGCTCGCCTTCTCGACGCTACGGTCGACCAGGTCGTAGACGACCGGCACGACGAGCAGGGTGAGCAGCGTCGAAGTGGCCATGCCGCCCATCGTCAGCACCGCGATGGCGGCCCGGGCCTCGGAACCCGAAGCGGTCGAGAAGGCGACCGGCAGCAGGCCGCAGATCAGCGAGAAGGCCGTCATCAGGACCGGACGCAGGCGCGCCGGCCCGGCTTCGAGAATGGCCTCGCGGCGCGAACGCCCGTCCTGGCGGAGCCGGTTGATGTAGTCGATCAGCAGGATCCCGTTCTTCATGACCAGCCCCATCAGCACGAGGAGGCCGATGCCAGTCATCATGTCGAGCGGCTTGCCCGCGAGCTTGAGGGCCAGGAACGCGCCGATGAAGGAGAGCGGCGCCGACATCATGATCGTGATCGGGTGGACCAGGGAGTTGAAGAGCGACGCCAGGACCATGTAGATCGCCGCGATCGCCAGCACGAAGGCGAAGAGCAGCGAGAGGCCCGTCTCCCGCATGACGACCGTCATGCCGCTGGGGACGAGCTGGTTCGGGGGCGCGAGGCCGATCCGCCGGCCGTACTCCTCGACCCGGGCGGCCAGTTCGGACTGCGCGACGCCCTCGGCGGCGTTGGCGGCGATCGTGATCTCGCGGGCGCGGTTCCGGCGGCCGATCTGGACCGCGCCCTCGCCGAGGCGGATGTCGGCGACGTTGGTGATCGGCGTCAGTTGGCCCGAGGCGGCGCGGATCCGGATCAAGTCCAGCTTGGCCGGCGTGTCGCGGTACTCGGGCAGCACCTGGACGCGGACGTCGTAGCGTTCGCCGCCTTCCTCGAAGGCGCCCAGTTCCTCCCCGGCGAGCAGGGTGCGGATCGTGCGGCCGATGACCGTGGCCGGCACTCCCAGGTCGGCCGCCCGGTCGCGGTCGACGTCGATCTCGATTTCGGGCTTGCCGGTCTCCCAGCTCGTGCCGACGTCGACGAACGCCGGGTCGGACCTCATCAGGCCGACCAGCCGCTCCGAATGGAACTCGAGGTCCTCCATCCGCGGCCCCCGCAGGCTGTAGGTCACGGCCCGCGCTCCCAACTGGTCGTCGCTCCCCGCGATCCAGGCGATCGGCGACACGGCGATCTCCTCGGCTTCCGGGACCCGCGCCAGCAACCGCTCGCGGACCCGGTCCATGATCGCGAGCTGCCCGAGGTCGCGCTCCCGCTTGTTCGTCAACTGGACGTAGATCGAGGCGCGGTGGGGCGCCTGCCGGCTGCCGCCGCCGATCGTCGCGAAGCGGTTGCGGACCTCCGGGTCGGCCGCGAGCACCTCTTCGGCGCGCCGCGCCGCCTCCGCGGTGACGGCGAGCGGCGTGCCGATCGGCATCTTGAGATCCACGTTGAACTCGCTCCGGTCCTCCGTCACGAACAGGTCGAACGGGAGGGTGCGGGCAACCAGGAAGCCGCCCGCCATGGCCGTCGCGGCGACGGCGAGCGTGACCGCGCGGTGGCCGAGGGCGCGGCGCAGAACCGCCTGGTAGAAGCGGTCCAGGCCGTCGAGGACGCGGCCCAGGAATCGGCTGACCGGGTCCTTTCCCTGGCGGGCCGTCAGCACGCGGCTGCCGAGCATGGGCGTGAAGGTCAGGGCGAAGACGCTCGAGACGCAGACGGCGATCGCCATCACCATGCCGAACTCGTAGAACCACTGGCCGACGGTGCCCGTCAGGAACGCGATCGGCACGAAGACGGCGCACAGGGCGAGGGTGGTGGAGATGACCGCCAGCGTCACCTGGCCGGCGCCTTCCTCCGCCGCTTCTCGGCGCCCCATGCCCTGCTCGATCCGCCGGTAGATCACCTCCAGCACGACGATCGCGTCGTCGATGACGACGCCGATCGCCAGCGACAGCGCCATCAGGGTCATCACGTTCAGCGTGAAGCCGGCCAGATAGAAGAACGTGAACGACGCGATGACGGACGACGGGATCGCGAGCGCCGAGATCAGGGTCGACCTCGGGTTGCGAAGGAACAGGAGGACGACGGCGACCACCAGCAGGCCGCCCCAGAGCATGTTCGAGAACACGGAGTAGATGGAGTCCTCGATGAACACCGCCATGTCGCGGGTGATCAGGATCTCCATGCCGGGGGGCAGGTTGGGCCGCAGCGCCTCGACTTCCGTCCGAACGGCTTCGGCGACGGCGACCGTGTTCGTCCCGCTTCGCCGGCGCACTTCCAGCGAGACTCCCCGCTGCCCGTTGAAGCGGGCCAGCGAGCGCTCCTCGGCCAGGCCGTCCTCGATCTTCGCGACGTCCCGGAGGTAGACCAGGCGGCCGCCGCGCTCGGCGGCGATCAGGGCGCCGAAGTCCTCGACCCGCTTGACCCGGCCCGAGGTGGTCACGGTCCACTCGCGCTCGCGGCCCTCGACGCGGCCGCCGGCCGTCTCGGCGTTCTCGAGCAGCAGGGTGGAGCGGACGTCGTCGATCGACAGGCCGTAGCCGGCGAGACGGACGGGATCGAGCCAGATCCGGACCTCGCGCCGGCGCGAACCGATGATCTCGATGCTGCCCACGCCGGGCAGGCGCTCGAGCCGGTCCTTGACCATGTTCTCCGCGATCTCCGACAGCTCGCGGACGGAGAGCGGGCCGCCCAGCATGACGGAGAGGATCGGCGTCGCGTCGGGATCGAGCTGGACGACCACCGGATCCTCGGCGTCGAGCGGCAGCTCGGCCCGCGCGGGAGCGACCTTCTCGCGTACCTGCTGCGCCTTGACGTCCACGTCGTAGTTCGTCTCGAACTCGACGAAGACCTGGGAGACCCCTTCCGAGGAAACCGAGCTCAGGTCGCGGATGCCCTCGATCATGTTGATCTGCTCCTCGAGGATGTCCGTGACCTCGGTTTCGACCGTCTCCGGCGACGCTCCTTCCAGGACCGTGGTCACCGTGACGAAGGGCACCTCGACGTCCGGGTTCAGGTCGACGTTGAGCCGGTTCAGCGACACGAGGCCCAGAACGACCAGGGCCACGTTCAGCATGAGGGCGAAGACGGGCCGGCGGATCGAGAGGAGGGGCAGGTTCAGCATCGTCGTCGTCCGACCCTCAGGGCGCGTTCGGGAGCTGGGCCAGGGGCGAGTTCCCGGCGTCGCCCGCGGGCGGCGATTCGGCGGCGTAGATCGGCGCGCCGTCGGCCAGGCGTTCGATCAGGGGCCCGGTGACGACCGCGTCGCCCGGTTCGGCGCCGCTCCGGATCTCGACCCAGCGGGGGCCCGCGGCGCCGGTCGTCACCTCGATCCGGCGCGCCCGTCCGTCTTCGGCGCCGAACACGTAGGCGCGGCCGTCGCGGTTCAGGACCGCGGCGCGTTCGACGATGACGGCGCCGCCGGGGGTCCGCGGCCTGATCTCGGCGCGGACGAAGGCGCCCGCCTTCGCCCCGGGCATGTCGCCGGGAACCGGCGCCCGCACCCGGTAGGTGCGGCTCTCCGGGTCGATCCTCGCGTTCACCGAGGCGATCCGCGACTCGAAGGGCGCGGCCGCGCCCTCGACGATCAGCAGGGCCGGGTCGCCGACCCGGACCGGCGCCGCCGCCGCGGCGGGCACGTCGAGCTCGGCGGCGAAGCCGGTGTGCTCCTGAATCGTGAGGACGACCGAGCCCGGCCCGACGATGGCGCCCTCGTGAAGCTGCCGTTCGACCACGTGGGCGTCGTACGGACTCGTCACCGCCGTGCGGGTCAGGTCCTGCTCGGCGCTCTCGACCGTCGCGAGTTCCTGCTCGACGCGGGCCCTGGCCACCGCGAGGTGGGTCAGTTGCCGGTCGAGGTGCTGGGTCGGGGCGACCTCCTGTTCGGCCAGCCGCCGGACCCGCTCCAGCTCCTGCCGGGCCTGCGCGGCCTCGGCCTGGGCCAGGGCAAGGCCGGCGCGCGCCCGCTTCAGGTCGGTCTCGAACGGTCCCGGATCGAGCTGGAGCACGACGTCGCCCGCCGCCACACGGTCGCCGACGTCGAAGTGGACGGCGGCGATGCGCCCGGCGACTTCCGGTCCGAGTTCGGTCAGGCGGGGAGCGACGACGGAGCCGGAAGCCGTGACGAGGGCGTCGACCTGGCCGCGGCGCACGCGAGTCGTCGGGGCGGATTCGCCGCGAAAACCCGGGGCTGCGCCGGCCGTCTCGGTTCCGCCGCCGGCGCCGCCGGCGCCGGCGTCCCGGCAGCCGGCGCTCGCGAGGCTCAGAACGAGCATCGCGCAGATCGCGGGCGACGCGCTTCGCGCCTCGTAGTCCGGCCTGGTGCCTTTCATTGACCGACTCCTGCTGGAAGTCGCGGAGTCGGGCCGGGACGGCCTGCATCGGACGGGTCCGGCGCCCCGGCCCTCCTCGTCGTCGCGCGGTTCGCGGCCGTGCCCGGTCGGGCTGGTACGCTGCCGCTATCCGCGTCCGAGATCATACAGCCGGCGGCGGATTTCCGCGGAACCGTCGCGCTCCGGCCTTCCCGCCCTGCCTGGAGGTTCGATCGAACATGCGTCCCGATTCCCGAAGAGTCTCCGTTCCCGGCGTCGCCGTTTCGCTGGCGGTCCTGGGCCTCGCCCCCGGCGCCGCGTCGCCGGCGCTCGCCGAGGAGTTCGACCACGTTCACCTGATCGCGCCCGAGACGCTGGCGGCGGCGAAGTGGTACCAGGAGCTCTTCGGCGGCGAACTCGGCAAGAGCGGTCCCTTCGATGCCGTCTACTACGGCAACGACATCCTGAAGGTCCGGGAAGGCGAACCGACGAGCGGCAGCGGCGGCACGTCCCTCGACCACATCAGCTTCTCCGTGACGGACGTGGAGGCGAGCCTGGAGGAGTGCGAAGCCGCGGGCGGCAAGGCGGTCGGCGCGGCTCGGCACGTGGAGGCGGCCGGATTCACATTCGGTTTCTGCGAAGACCCCTGGGGCACGCGGATCGAGGTGATCGACGACATGGACCACGGCGGCGCGCCGGGACTGCACCACGTTCACGTGTTCACAAGCGACGCGGCCGCCACGGTGGCCTGGTACGCCGAGCAGTTCGGCGGTGAAGTCGTCGCGTTCAAGGGGCTTGCGCCGCTGCAGTCGATCCTCTACGACAACGGCGGCGACGAGACATGGCTGATCGTCACCCAGGCGCCGGGCGAACGGACCGGCACCGACGGCACGGCGGTCGATCACATCGGTTGGCACACCACGGAGTACGATTCCTGGCTCGAACGGTTGCGCGCCAACGGCGTGAAATTCGTCGAAGAGCCGCGGGTGCTGGACGCCGGACACCGGATCGCCTTCGTCGAGGGACCCGAGGGTACGAAGATCGAGCTGGTGGAGCTGCTGGAGGGAGGATCTCCTTGACGCGCACGGAACTGGTGGCCCACTGGGTACGCGGGTCTTCTGACCCGCTGCCGCCGCAGGCGGCCAGAAATGCGCGCCGGCCGCGAGGCCGGCTCTGCTTTGGCCGCCGGTTCCGTGCGAGCCGGCGCCTGAACGCGAGGCGGCGGCTCGTCTGCGCGGCCGCGGCGCTGGCGGCGGCCGGACCGCTCGCGGCGCAGGAGGTGGGCTCGCCCGTCGAACCGGCCAGGTTCCACCACATCCACCTGAACGTCACCGACGTCGAGCGTTCCATCGACTTCTACCGCGCCACCTTCGGCGCCTTGCCCATCGAGTTCCGGGGCGTCTCGGACGCCCTGTTCACCGAGCGGTCCTTCATCCTCCTCAACGAGGTGGACGAGCCGCCGGACGGCGGCCAGCGGAGCGGCATCTGGCACTTCGGCTGGGGCGGCGTCGACCTGCCGAGCCAGTACCGCTGGCTGGTGTCCCGCGGCGTCGACATCCACACGCCGATCTACCGCCTGGGCCGGGGGCACGTGATCTACGTCAACGGCCCCGACCGCGAGATGATCGAGGTGAACACGATGGGCCACCACCGGTTCGCTCACCTCCATCTGTTCGCGGCCGACGTCAACGAGACGGCGGCCTGGTACGAACGCCACTTCGGACTGCCCGCGCGGCGCAGCGCCGAGGGCAACCCGCGTCCGGTCGGCGAGGGCGCGAAGTTCGCCACCTGGGAGGAGTTCCACCGGGAACACCGGGCCTGGGCCAACTCGTTTCGCGCCGACAACGTGAACTTCATCGTCTACAACCTGCCGGACTACGAGCCGGTGGCGCCGTGGTGGCCCGAGGACGCGGCGCCGCTGCTGGAGACCCAGCCGCAACGGGGCCGCGCGATCGACCATTTCGCCTTCTCCTACCGCGACATCGAGCCGGTGTTCGAACGGCTGAAGGCCGCCGGAATCGAGATCGTCGAGCCGATCGCCTACCGGCCGGAGCTCGACATGAGGAGCTTCTTCGTCATGGGCCCGGACAAGGTGGCGGTGGAGGTCGTCGAGGCGAAACCGATCCCCGAAGGCGTCTGGGACTGACCGCACCGGGTGCGCGGGTCTGACATCCGACCGCCCGCCGACGGGCGCTCGGACTGTGACGCGGCTGGCGCGGGGACACGCCAGCCGGGTTCCGACCCGCACCGGGTGCGCCGGCGTCCCCGCCGGCATCCGGCGCGAAGCGCCAGCCTTCGGAAGCAGGCCGCACCGGCCTGCTAGAGTCCGCCTGCCACTCGGACAAACCGGCTCGAAACTGGAGGCGCGCATGAACCGCTCGATCGCTGCACTTCTCGTCCTCGGCACGCTCGGACTCGCGTCCGCGGCGGCCGCCGCCGACACCGGCGACGCCGTCACCTTCCACGAGGACGTCCTGGCCATCTTCCAGGAGAACTGCCAGACCTGCCACCGCCCGGGCGGCGACAACGTGGCCGGCATGGTGGCGCCGATGTCCCTGATGACCTACGACGAGGTGCGGCCGTGGGCGCGCTCCATTGCCCGCCTCGTGCAGAGCCGCGAGATGCCCCCCTGGGACGCGACGGACCACACCGCCGGCGTCTTCCTCAACGAGCGGACCCTCACCCGGGAAGAGATCGACACGGTCGTGGCCTGGGCGAAGCGCGGCGCCCCCAAGGGCGATCCGTCGAAGGGTCCGGCGCCCCGCGAGTGGGAGGACACCGGCGGCTTCCTCATCGGCAAGCCCGATCTGCTCGTGTACATGGAGGAGCCCTACCACGTGGGCGACGACGTGGAGGACGAACAGCCGAACTTCTTCATCACGCTGACGGAGGAGATGCTCCCCGAGCCGCGCTGGATCCAGGCGATCGAGTACCAGCCGGACGCCGAGTTCGTCCATCACATCACCGGCCGGGCGTTGATCCCGAACGAGGACGGCGAGGTCGACGTGCTGAGCGAGAACACCTTCTCGCTCGGTTCGATCGCGGCCGGCGAGGACCCGACGATCTACCCGCCGGGCTTCGGCAACCTGCTGCGGGCGGGCATGGTCGTCCGCCTGAACGTCCACTACCACAAGGAGCCCGGTCCGGGCTCCGGCGGCTACGACCGGTCGGCGGTCGCCTTCCGCTTCCACCCGGTCGGCGCCGAGGTCAAGCACAAGGTGACCTGGAACACGATCGGCGCCGGCGCCTTCGAGATCCCGCCGGGCCACGGCAACTGGCGCGTCGGCTCGTCCCGGATCTTCGAGAAGGACACCGTGCTGCTGTCTCTCCATCCGCACATGCACTTCCGCGGCCAGAGCATGAAGTACACGGCCCACTACCCGGACGGCGGCGCCGAGGTGCTGCTCGACGTGCCCGAGTACGACTACAGTTGGCAGACGAACTACATCTACCGCGAGCCGAAGGTGCTGCCGGCGGGCACCCGCGTCGAGATCGAGGCCGTCTACGACAACTCGGAGACCAAGCTCGATGAGTACCCCTTCCTGAACATCGGCCGGGCGGTCGACTGGGGCGCCCAGAGCACGGACGAGATGATGGCGCCGTTCCTGGCCTGGACCTACGTCGAGCCCGAAGACGCGGCGGCCATCCGCGCAACCGGCGCCGCCGGATCCACCGGCGGCGGCGAGTAGCAGGCTGGGTGCGCGGGTCTTCCGACCCGCTACCGCGGAGAGAGCACTCCCAGTGGCGGCGAGCCGTCCAGGCTCTCGAAGTCGACGTCGAGCAGCATCGCGATGAGGTCGGCGATGTCCGTCAGGCCCATGCGGTGCACGGTGCGGCCGGCTTCGAAGCCGGCGCCCCAGCCGACGAAGCCGGTGAGGATCTCGGGGAAGTCGGTGGGGAAGTGGCCGTGGGCGCCGCCGTCGGTGGGCCTGATCGCGTCGCCGGAGGCGTCGGCGCCGAAGCTGACGCCGAGCGCACCGGCGAGGGCGAAGGGGACGCCCGGGCTGGCGCCGATCTCGTCGAGTTCGTCGCGTTCGACGATCCGGAACAGCCGGCCGATGGGTTGGGGCAGGTCGGCGAGGATGGCGCGGACTGCCTTCAGCGCCTCTTCGTCGCCCGCGTCCCGCAGGTGAAGGAAGGTGGCGCCGCCGCTGGGGTGGAACGTGGCGCGCCACTCGCCGCGGTCGGGTGCCGTGCCGTGGAGACCGGCTTCGGCGAGCCAGACGTTGGGCATCACCTGGGTGTGGAGGTCGACGAAGCCGTGGTCGCCGGTGATCACGAAGGCCGTGCGGTCCAGGATGCCGGCGCGGGCCGCGGCGTCGCGGACCGCGCCGACCGCACGGTCGGCGGCGCCGACGGCGCGCCGGATGCGATCCGATTCCCGGCCGTGCGCGTGCTGGGCGGAGTCGGTCGTGATCAGGTGCAGCGCCAGCAGGGCCGGCTTGTGGGTCTCCAGGACGTAGGCGGCCATGGCGCCCGTCGTGTCGTCACGGGTGATGTAGGCGGCGCCGTAGTTGCGCAGGTTGAGCCGGCCGGTGGCCTCGCGCTCGAGTTCCTGCCACAGGCCTGGAGTCGTGCCCTCGCGCATCGGGGCAAGGCGGTCGCTGTTCGGGTCGAGGGAGTAGGTCTCGGGCACGAAGCGGTCGATCGGAGCACCGACGGTGACCGGCCACGAGATCGCGGCGGTCTGCTTGCCGGCAGCGCGCACCGCGTCCCAGAGCGTGTCGACCTGAATCGAGGACTCGAACCAGTACCACTCGCCGGTCTGTCCCTCCGGTTCGAAGGGCCGGTTGTAGTAGATCCCGTGCCGGGCGGGCAACGCGCCGGTGACGATCGTCGTGTGCGACGGGTAGGTGACGGTCGGAAACACCCCGCGCACGCCCTCGGCTTGGGCGCCGTCGCGTGCCATCTGCTGGATGTTCGGCGCCGGCCAGGAGGAGCCGGGGAGGTAGAAATCCGGCCGGAAGCCGTCCACCGAGACGAGCACGACGTGATCCGCGCGCTGCTCCGCCTGTGCCGCCAGCGGACCGGTAGCCAGCAGGAGACAACAGATGACAGGCCCGACTCTCCTGGCGATGGACGGTCCGGTTGCCATCGTGCTCCCCTACACCGCCGCGGCGAGCCGGCCGGCGTAGATGCTCTGCCGCATCTCTTCCAGCTTGTCGAGGTAGAGCTGCCTGTACTCGTCGTAGTCGAGGTCGAACGGCGCCCGGCCGCGCTCGAAGCCGGCGAAGGTCTGGTTCGGGCCGTCTTCCGCGAACGGCCGCATCGCCTCGACCTGCTCCTCGAACAGGTCGACCAGGTGCGGATGCTCGGCGAGCAGGCGCTGCAGGACGTACACGCCGAAGCCGATGTGGCGGGCCTCGTCGCGCTGGATCAGGCGAATCCCGCGGTTGAGCGCGGGCAGCTTGCCCGTGCGCTCGAAGATCTTGTAGTAGATCGGGTAGCTGGCTTCCGCGCCCACGCCCTCGACGTAGAAGTGGTACAGCATGATGGCGCGCAGCAGCGCCTCCGGGCTGTCGTCGTCGAACAGCGCGCGCATCGTCGCGGGCAGCCGCGTCGAGAACATGTCGCCGTGCAGGTTGGGGTAGGGGATGTCGACCCCGAACCGGCCCGGCAGCGCCTCGATCAGCCAGGTCTCGAAGAACTGGATGTGGCGGGCCTCCTCGTACATCTGCGCGGTGACGTACATCTCGTCTTCCAGCCGACCGTCCTGGCGGAAGCGGAACTGGAGCGGCGCGAGTTCGTGGGTCACGCCGCGCTCGCCGACCCGGAAACCGGAGACCAGGCGGATCAGCAGGTTCCGTTCGTCGTCGGTGAACGACAGCCAGTCGGAGCGCTCCCGGGAGAAGTCGATGTCGGCGGGGTTCCACGAACGCTCGTGGGAAGCGGTGAAGAGTCGGATCGGGAGCGACGAGTTGTCGAACGGCATCGTGGACCTCCTTGAGGGGATTCTAGCGCGGCAGAAGGTCCGGAAGCCGGCGCTTGGCGCCGGCGCACCCGGTTTCTGCCGCGAAGGCGCCTGGTGGCGGCGGAAGGCCCGGACCGGCAGCAGCATGGCCACGGCCATGAGCAGGGAACCGGTCAGGAGCGGCGCGCCGGGCCTGGATGCCGCCGAGGCGGTGAAGCGCCGCGAGAGCAGTAGGGCTGGCAGGCGCTAGAGTTGACGCCATGATCCACTTGGTCGAAGCGTCCCGGTCGAGTCGGCCCGTGCCGGCTCCTCGCGGCGGCAACTGGCATTGCGGGGGCGCCTTGGTGGCTGTGACTGTAACGCTGGCCGGAACGCTCGCGGCCTGCGGACCGTCGGAAACCCCGGCGCCCGCGGCGCCAGAGCCGGACGTGGAGACGCTGCGCGCGTCCTTCATCGCGCAGATCGAATCGATCGACCTCGTGGCGAATCTCGAAGCCGACGGCGACGACATTCGCTTCGTTCGCCCCGACGGCTCGGGCGAGGACGTCCAGTGGCGCGTGCGGATCGACTCGCTCGAAGTCCAGGCCGGGTCAGGCGAGGGGGCGCAGGCGCTCGGCCACGTACTGTCGGCCTGGAGTGCCGACGGCCGGCCGATCACGGTCTGGGAGGGATCCACCGGACCGCAGACGGACATGCCGCTGTGGGTTCTGGACGCGGGTCTGGCGACCGACTGCTGGGCGCTGTGGGACGACGCAGCGAAGGCGTGGAGCTGGACGTGACGCGGACCGTCGCGCATCGGCGGCTATGATCGAAGGACGCTGGTTGGATTCCTGGTTTCACCCGCTCTTGGGAGGGTAGTCGGATGAGGAAGAACGAACGGTCGAGTGCCGCGGCGACGACAGGCGCCGTGGTCCTGTTGCTCGGACTCGCCGCCGGCGCGGTTTCGGCGGCCAACAACAACGCCAACGACGCGGACTGGACGATTCCCCGCACCGCCTACGGCCATCCCGACCTCCAGGGCGTGTGGGAGAACAACAACGGCACGCCGCTGCAGCGGCCCGCCGCCTGGGCGGGCAAGGAGCGCCTGACGGACGAGGAGTTCCAGGAGCTGATGGCCGCGGTCGCCGAGGCGACGGACCCCGGCGCGGACGCCCTGTTCGGCGACCAGCTCGTCCTCGCGGCGATCGAGCGGACGAAGGCGACGTCCTACGACCCGACGACCGGCAACTACAACCAGTTCTGGATCGCGGACCGCTACTTCACGAAGCGCACGTCCCTCGTCGTCGATCCCCCCGACGGCCTCATCCCGCCGTTCACGGAAGACGCCAAGGAACGCCTCTGCAAGCGGGTGAAGCACCTGATGGAGCATCCGGCCGATTCCTGGCTCGACCGGCCGATCGCCGAGCGCTGCATCAGCTACGGCGCCCCCTTCATCTTCCCGGGCTACAACGGCTATCACCAGTTCTTCCAGAGCCCGGACCACGTCGTCATTCACCAGGAGATGATCCACGACGCACGGGTCATCCGGTTGGACGACGAGTCCGCGCTCGACGACGACGTCCGGCTGTGGAACGGCGACTCCCGCGGCCACTGGGACGGCGACACCCTGGTCGTCGAGACGACGAACTACTCGAAGAAGAACGACTTCATGGGCTCCTCGGAGCAGCTTGCGATCACTGAGCGGTTCACCCTGACGGACCCGGAGACCCTGGAATGGGAGGTCACGGTGCACGACCCGGGGACGTGGACGAAGCCCTGGACGGCCTCGATTCCCCTCAAGCGCACGGAGGACGCCATCTACGAGTACGCCTGTCACGAGGGCAACTACGGCATGGAGGGCATGCTCGCCGGCGCCCGCGCCCAGGAAGCGGCGAACAAGCCGAAGCAGATCGACCCGGGCGCGGCCTTCCGCTACCCGGGTCTGATCTGCGACTTCTGAGCGGAGGGGCGCCGCTCTCTTCGGTCGGGTGATGGACCCGGCTACACGCACATGATCTGGCTCATGCCGAGGAGTTGGTTGCCGTAGGTCTTGAGCCTCGGCTGCTTTGTGCCTTCGCCCAGGACGATGTAGACGATGCCGCTGAGCAGAAGCGTGGTGCAGCCCAGCTTCGACCAGCGGCCCCCTTCCGCGCTCTCCAGGTCGATCGTCCGGAGACCGTCGAGCTCGGGGCGAGGCAGGCTCGTTGCCTGCTTCGCGGGATCCCCGTAGAGCGCCGCATCCGCGTGGGGGGCCGCATCCGCGTACGGGGCCGCATCCGCGCGGAGCGCGGCGCCCGCGTCGGGCGCGGCGGCCAGGGGAGCGCCGGCGGTCGTGAGGAGGAGGGCCAGTGCGATGGCTGTGAGGTTCTTCATGGTCGATGGCTCCTTTGCCTGTGGATGGTTGAGAAGAGGCTCTTGCCCCTCCTGTAGACAAAGACGCGATCCGGCGGCGAAACACGGTTTCGCCGCCCGGTGTTCGCCGTTCTCGCGGCGCTCGAACAGGAAGGGCCGGCCGTTCGACCGGGCCGGCGGGTAGACGAACCGCCGTGCGACCGTTCGTCTTCGCGCGTCAGCCGCTCAGCATCGTCTCGCGCCGTTCGGCGCGGGCGAAGGTGAGCGCGACGATGGCGGCGATGGCCAACGCGATGCCGATGCGGTTCTGGAGGCCCATGGCGAGCAGTTGCTCCGCGTCGGCGCCTTCTACCGCCAGAGGATTCCAGAGCGGTGAGACCCGTAGCTGTGATGCTCCCGAGGCGGTGATCCAACCGTTCAGAGCCAGGATCCCGCCGGCGGCCAGGGCACCGGTTGCCTGGCTACGGAACAGAGTGGACATTCCCATTGACGCGGCCAGGTAGAAGATGACGCCTTGAAAGGCGCCGTAGAGAGTCTGGACGACAGGGAACGGCGTGAAGAAGGCGAAGGTCAGGATCGCCATCAGGCCGAGGGCCAGAAGCAGCATCAAGCAAGCGGCGGCCAGCTTCCCGATCCAGACGCGACGCGTTCCGCCCGGCACTGTGTAGGCGACTTCGAGGGTACGTTCATCGAGTTCCCCTGCGACGATGCGGCCGCCCAGAAACACCCCGAGGACCGCGACCGGCAGTCCGATCAGGATGTTCTGGGCGGCCGCGGGCTCGAAGCTCGGGCGGCCGCCGGCGATCAGGAGGCCGGCCTGCGCCAGGAGCCAAAGTGCCGGCGACAGGGGCAGCAGCCACCAGCGGCGACCGGCGAGCAGCACGGCGGGTAGGTGGACCGGCGCGATCAACCTACGGGCTCGCCGTGTTTGTCGCGGATCGTCGTCACCACTAGACGCACTTCAGATGCTGAAGAACACGGCCGCCGACCTGTAGAACCCGGTTTGCGGAAAGCCAGCCGGCTACGAAGAGGATGCCGCCAGCGATCCGAAGGCCGGCGGTGCAGGCGTCGTGCCGGAACGCGGCGCCGACGACGTCGGCCAGGTCGGCCTCGGCAAGCTGCCGAACTCCCGGGTCGTGAACGACGGGTGCCCCGTCGAGTGCGGCCGGGTTCGGCGGTTCGGCGACGGCGGCGCCGGCCAGCAGCAGAATGGCGGAAAGTGCGATGGATGCGAACTTCGTCATGATGTTGATTCCTTTCTTTGGAAACGGGTTGTTCGAATGGCGGAGCGGCGTCTTCCGGCCCGGCGCGAGCACAGGGCCCGGCGCCGGGAACGGCTGCAGCTTCCGCTATGGACTAAGACGCGATCCGGACGAAAAAGTCGGCGAACTCGTTTCCGGGGCGAAGTGACCGGCTCAGCCGCTCAGCATCTTCTCGCGCCGTTCGGCGCGGGCGAAAGTGAGCGCGACGATGGCGGCTATCGCGAGGGCGATGCCGATCCGGTTCTGTACGGCGAGCGCGAGTAGGCGTTCCGGGTCGATGTCCTCGATCGCCAGCGGGTTCCAGAAGGGCGAGACGCGCACGGGCTGGGTCCCCAGGCCGGTGATCAGGCCGTTGAAGCCGAGGACGGCCACGCTCGCGAGGGCGCCGGCCACTTCGCTGCGGAACAGCGTGGCGAACCCCATCGCGGCGGCGAGGTAGAAGGCGATGCCCTGAACGGCGCCGTAGAGGCTCTGGAGCACGGGGAAGGGAGTGAAGAAGGCGTAGGTGACCGCCGCCATGACGGCCACGCTGGCGCCCAGCAGCAGCCCGGCCGCGGCGAGTTTGCCGAGCCAGACGCGGTGGGCGCCGCCCGGCACCGTGTAGGCGATCTCCAGGCTGCGCTGGTCGAGTTCGCCGACGATCGTCCGGCCGCCGAGGAAGATGGCGAGCACCGCGACCGGCACGCCGATCAGCGTGTCCTGGGCCGCCGCGGGTTCGGCGGTTTCGCGGGCGCCGATCAGCAGCAGCAGTGCCTGCAGGCCGAGCCAGAGGAGCGGCAGCAGCGGCAGCAGCCAGAACCGCCTGCCGGCCAGCAGCACGAGGGAGAGGCGAAGCACGGCCGTCATGCCGGCGCCTCCCCGCGCGCGGCACGGGCGAGCCAGAGATAGCCGTCCTCGAGCGTCGGTTCGACCGGTTCGGCGGCGTCGTTCGGTGGCCCTGAAGCGAGCACGCGCAAGCGGTTGCCTGCGGCTTCCGGCCGGCTGTCGGCCAGGACGGCGCCGGGCGGCAGGTCGGGTTGCTCCTCGCCCTCGGTCCGCCACGACCAGACTCGCCCGTCGGCCTCGCGCGACAGGGCGTCGGGCACGCCGTCGAACACCAGGCGGCCGCTGCTCAGCACGAGGACGCGCTCGCACGCCACCGCCACGTCTTCGACCACGTGGGTCGAGAACAGGACGATCCGGTCCTTGGCGAGCCGCGACAGGAGGTTGCGGAAGCGCACCCGTTCGCGCGGGTCGAGGCCGACGGTCGGTTCGTCGACGACGATGATCGGCGGCAACCGGAGCAGCGTCCGCGCCACCGCGACGCGCTGGCGCATGCCGCCGGAGTAGCCGCCGATCGGTTCGCCGGCCCGCTCGGCGAGGCCGACCTCGGCCAGCAGGGACTCGATCCGCTCTTCCCGTACCTCCGGCTCTATCTGGTAGAGGGCGGCGTAGTACTCCAGGTACTGGCGGGCGGTCAGGCGGGCCGGCAGGCCGGCGTCCTGGGGCAGGTAGCCGACCCAGCGCGCGAGATACTTGCGGATGCCGAGCAGCGGCACCCCTCCGATCGTGATCCGGCCGCGCGTCGAATCGAGGATCCCGGTCAACTGGCGGAGCAGGGTCGTCTTGCCGGCGCCGTTCGGCCCCAGCACGCCGACCATGCCGCGCTCCACGTCGAAGCTGACCGCCGCCAGCGCCCGCACCGTGTCGATGGGCAGGTCGAGGCCGAAGATCCGCGTCGCGGCGCCACGCCAGAAGACGAGCAGCGGGTTCCGGGAGCGACGGCGGTCCCGAGACGGGCTCTCCCGCCGCGCCGTCTCCCGGCGTGCGGTGCGGCGGCCCAACTGGACCACGGCGATGATGCCGCCGAAGATCGACAGGAAGATGGCCTCGGCGATGGCGAACTCGCCCGCGACCATCCAGGGCACGACGACGGCGGCCAGCGCGCCCCAGGGCATCAGCGCCGCCAGCACGCCCTCGACGCCGCCGGGCGCCACCCGGCCGAGCTCGTCGACGCGCCCGCGGGCCCGCCGGATCTCGAGCACCAGCCGGGACGCGATCGCGGCCGCCGCCGCGAGCAGGAGGAGCTTCCACAGCCCGTCCGCGATCCGGCTCACGGCGGCGATCGCGCCCGCAAGCAGCACGAGCAGGGGGAGCAGCCGGTCGCGGGCGTCGGCGGGGTGGAAGGGTTCGCCGTTCCGCGCCAGCACGCGCCGCGCGAAGTCGATCTTCGCGCGCAGCGCCCGCCGGAGCGGCCCGGGCAGGCCGTAGACCTTGCGCAGGTGCCGCACGACGAGTCGTGGCGGACCGTCCGCGGCCGCCGGCTCGGGCACGGCCTCCCTGGGCAGTGCCCGGACGGCGATGCCCAGCAGCGCGCCGCCGATCAGGATCGCCGTCGTGACCTGCCAGAACATCGACTCGACGACGTCGAACGCGAACAGCGGCCCGACGGCCGCGATCGTCGCGCCGAGCCAGACCATGACGACCCAGGGCCCGACCCGGCTGAAGAGTTCGTCGAGCCGGCGGAGGAACACGTAGCCGACGGGGATGACGAGCAGCGTGAGCACGGTCGCGGTCAGCAGTCCGCCGATGACCAGCACCGCGAAGGGCGGCCAGATCTCGTTGGCCCGGCCGGTGGGAATGGCGAGCGGGGCGAGCGCGGCGATCGTCGTGGCGCTGGTCATCAACACGGGGCGCGTCCGCTCCCTGACGGCGGCGAGGGCGGCCGCGCCGGCGCTCCAGCCGGCGCCGAGCGTCCGCTGCTGCATCCGGTCCACGAGCAGGACCGCCGGGTTCACCGCCAGTCCGAGCAGGACGAGAGCGCCCAGCAGGGCCATGCCGACCAGCCCCATCCCGCTGAAGACCAGCGCCCAGAGGGAACCGAGCAGGGTCAGCGGCAGGGCGAGCAGAACCAGCACGGGCAGGGTCATCGACTCGAAGGCGATCGCCAGGACGAGGAACAGGAGGGCGACGACCGGGACCAGGATCTTGCGGAACCAGTCCGTGCCCTGCGTGGACCGGTCGAGTTGCACGGTCGTGCCGGCGGGCCGGTAGACGGCGGCGATCGCGTCCTCGACGGCGCGGTCGAACGTCTGCCGCGCGGGGCCGCTGCCGGGCACGTCGCCGGACAGCCCGTAGGTCACCACCCGTTCGCGGCGCCCGTTGTGGTGGGTGATCACCGCCGCCGGCGGCGCCTGCCGCACGTCCGCCAGCGCCATGACAGGCAGGACGCCCGCCCTGGTCGAGATCTGGAGCCGGGACAGGCCGGCGAGGGACACGTTCCGGTCGATCCCGCCGCCGTCCAGGACCTCCCGGTCGCCGAGCCCGCCCTCCAGCCGCTGAACCACGATCGGCAGCTCGCGGCCGCTGGGCAGCGGGTAGCCGCTGTTCATCCGGCTCCCCTCCCGGCCGGCGAGGTTCAGCATCGGCAGGACGTCGTCGAGCAGGACGCCGAAGGCCTCGAACGCGCGGCGATTCGGCCCGACGTGGATCTCCTCGGGGCCCGGCAGCACGGAGGGCGACGCGTACGCGACCCCCTCGATGTTCCTGAGCCGGTCGGCGATCTCGTTCGCCAGGTCGGTCAGTTGTTCGTTGTCGTTGCCGGAGACGACGACCCGCTGGGGACCGCTGCCCAGCAGTTCCTCGGCGCCGCCGGCGCCGCCTCCTCCGCCGCCTCGACCGCCGCCGTCTTCCTCGCCGGGGCGGCTGAGCCTGATCGGCAACCGCCGCGCCGCGTCGCGGACGAGCCGGCGGACGCGGTTCGCGTTGAGGCCGGGCGGGCGCTCGTCCTCGGGCACGAGGTGTACCGTGAGCGAACCGCCCTCCTCGCGCACGAGGCTCTCGACGCGGTCGATCCCGTCGACGTCCCGCACCGACGCCTCGAGCCGCTCGAAGACTTGGACGGCGCCGTCCAGCGAACTCCGCCCCTGCGTGAGCCGTACCGAGAGCTGCACCTCGTCGGCGATTCGCGCCTGCGGTACGCCGCCCCCGATCACCAACGGCAACGCGATGACCGCCGTCAGGACGATCCCCAGCGCGACGAGGGTGACCAGGGTCGCCGGCCGCCTCAGGGCGGACGCGAGCCATCCGCTGAAGAGGACCCTGGTGGCTTCGGGCGGAGGTTCGCCGGCGAAGCGCTCCCGCCGTTCGCGCAGCACGGCGAGTCTCCGCAGGGCGGCCGGGGCCGCCAGCCAGCGCGCCAGCAGCGGCACCAGGCCCATCGCGACGAGCAGGGAGCCCAGGAGCGGCAGCAGGATGGCCAGCGCGGCGATGGCGATCAGGTTGCGGATAGCGGGCGACCCGAGGTCGATCAGCATCGGCGGCAGGAAGACCGCCGCGGTCGTGGCGGACGCGGCGACGATGGCGCGCCCCGTGCGCCGGACGCCGCCGGCGGCGGCGGCGTCCGGGCCGTGGCCCCGCTCCAGGCGGCGCTGCACGGACTCGTAGACGACGACGCTGTTGTCGACCAGCAGCCCGACGCCGACCGCCAGGCCGAAGAGCGAGATCAGGTTGAGCGATTGCCCGGCGAGATAGAGGAAGCCGAGCGCCGACGCCAGACTGACCGGCACCGCGATCGCGACCACCGCCACCGCGCGCCACTGGCGAAGGAAGAGGAACAGGACGAGCAGGGCGATGACGAAGCCGGAGAGGCCGAGATTGCGGAGCCGCTCCGTCTGTTCCTCGACCAGTTCGGCGGCGTCGAAGCCGATCGCGAGCCGCACTCCGATCGGCGCCATCTCCTCGTTGATCTCGTCCACCCGCCTGCGGAGGTCGCGGCCGAGCCGGACCAGGTTCGCGCCCTCCTCCTGGAACGCGACGAGGCCGACGGCCGGTCGGCCGTCGACCCGGTTGGCCATCTGCCGGCGGCCCGGACCGATCTCGACGTGGGCGACGTGGCGGACGAGCACGGGGCGGTCGGGCCTCACCCGCACCTCGCCCAGGGACACGGGTCCCGCGGGCCGGCCGTCGAGCATGACCGCGGTCCGTCCGGCCTCGTCCTCCAGGCTGCCGAGGTAGCGGAGCCGCCCGGACGCTCCGCGGACCGCGTCGACCACCTCCTGCGGCGTCACGTCGAGCGCCGCGCAACGGTTCGGATCGACCCAGACCGTCAACTGCCGCGCGGCGCCGCCGGCCACCAGGGCCTGACTGACGCCCGGCACCGCCGCCAGCCGCGGCACGACGCGGTCCTCGACCAGTTCGTGGAGGGCGTCGATGTCCGCGGTCCCCGTCGCCTGGAGCGCCATCGCGAAGCTGGAGAGGATGCTGCTGTCGTTCGCCTGGACGTCGATGAAGGCGTCGCGCGGCTGGGTGCGGGCGATGTCGGCGGCCATCCGGTTGACGTCCAGTTCCCGCACCTTGAGGTCCGTGCCGCGCTCGAAGCGGATCGTGAAGGTGCCGGCGGAACCGGTCACCTCGCCCCAGGTCTCGGCGACGCCCGCCAGGGTGCGGACCCGCGCCTCCAGCGGCAGCAGCATCTCCCGCTCGACCGTCTCGGGCTCGCTGCCGGGGCGGATGAAGGAGACGAACAGGCGGTCGCCGCTGACGTTCGGGAAGAGCTCGACCGGCAACCGCTGCCAGCCCACCGCGCCGACCAGCACCAGGCCGAGGAAGAACATGGCCACCGCCACCGGGCGCCGGATGGCGAGGGTGTCGAGACCGTACTTCACGGGCGGTTCCGGATCAGGCGTCCGCCGGCCGGCGCCGCGTCAGGCGGAACGAGTCGAGGATCAGGTAGACGCAGGGGAGCACGAGGAGCGAGCCGACGGTCGAGGTCAGGATGCCGCCGATGATCGTGTACGCCATCGGCCCGCGGAGTTCGGCCGCTTCGCCGGCGCCGACCGCCAGCGGCAGGAGCACGAGGACGGTGGTCAGCGTCGTCATCAGGATGGGCCGGAGCCGGATGGCCGCGGCGCGGGCCAGGGCGGCGCGCCGCTCCATGCCGGCGGCCATCAGCCGGCGGGCGGTCGCGAGCAGCAGCACGGCGTCGTTGACCGCAACCCCGGCCAGCACGATCAGCCCCAGGAGCGCCATGACGCCGACCGGGTTGCCCATCGGCCCCAGGGTGCAGGCGACGCCGACCAGGGCCAGCGGGATGGAGAACAGCACGGTGAGCGGCTGCAGCAGCGACTCGAACGTGCCGGCCAGCACCATCAGCACGAGGACGATCGCCAGCAGGCCGGCCCAGCGCAGCTCGCCCACCGCCTGCTCGCGCTCCTCCTCCTCGCCGGCCAGGCGCACGATCATGCCGGGCGGCAGCGCGGCGGCGCCCAGCACTTCCTCGGCGGCCGCCACCGCGCGCGGATAGTCGCTGCCGGTCGCGATGCGGGCCGTGACCTGGGCCACCCGGCGCTGATCCCGGCGGAAGACCTCCCGGGCGCCTTCGGCGGGCTCGAAGCGGGCGACCTGGCCGAGGGCGAGCCGGGCGCCGCCGTCGTTCGTGAAGCGGAGGTCGGCGAGGTCCTCCGGGCGGGGTTGGGGCAGGGTGAGGACGACGTGGCGTTCCTCGTCGCCGGTCGAGAGCAGGGTGACGCGCCGCCCGTCGAGCGCCGACTCGAGCACGCGCGCGATCGTCTGGAGATCGACGCCCAGACCGTCCGCCATCGCCCGGTCGAGTTCGATGCGGAGTTCGGGCGGCCCGCCCTCGAAGGAGGAACGGACGTTCCAGACCTCCGGGCGGGAGGCGAGGGCCTCGCGCAGCTCGGACGCCACGGCGCGCAGGTCGGGCAGGGACTGGCTCGCGATCTCGAGCGCGATCGGCGGGCCGGTCGATCCGAGCGCCTCGGCCAGGGCGGAGGCGCCGACCTCCCACTCGATCTCGGTATCCGGTATGTCGCGGAACCGCGGCGACAGGGCGTCCACGATCTGGTTGCCCGTCGGGCCGTCGGGCGAGAGCCGCACCAGGATCCGGGCGGTGTTCTCCTCCGTCAGTTCGGTGGTCACCAGCCGGTCGTCCTCGGGCAGGCGGCCGACTTCGGCCTGGATCGCCTCCAGGTGTTCGCCCGCGGCCTCGCGGATCGCGGCCTCCAGGGTGGCAACCGCGTTGGCCGTGGCCTCGACGCGCTGGCCGGCGGGGCCCACCATGCGAATGGAGAACTGCCGCGGGTCGGAGGGCGGCAGGAGCTCGCTGCCGAGGCCGAGCAGGACGTGGACCGCGCCGGCCGCGGCCAGGACCGCCGCCGGAACGACCGCCCAGCGTAGCCGCAGCAGGCCCAGGACCAGGCGTTCCGTCGCCCTGAAGGCGCGGCCGAGGGGGGGCGCCTCTTCCTCTTCCGTGGCCTCTGGCGCGTCCTCTACGGCCGCCGCCGGTTCGCCGCTGTGGCCGGCGGAGCTGGCGGCCGCGGCCTTCGCCCGCGGCAGCAGCCAGCGCGACAGGGCGGGGATCAGCATCATGGCGACCGCCAGCGAAGCGCCGAGCGAGGCGACGACGGTGAACGAGATGCCCTCGATCAGGCGGGCGGCGAGTCCCTGGACGAACAGCACCGGCAGGAACACGACGCAGGTGGTCAGGGTCGAGGCGGCGATGGCTCCCGCCACCTCCGAGGCGCCGCGGGCGGCGGTGTCCGCGGCCGACACGCCGGGGCGGTGGCGGCGGTGAATGCTCTCGACGACGACGATCGCGTTGTCGACCAGCATGCCGGCGCCGAGCGCCAGCCCGGCGAGGGTGATGATGTTGAGCGAGTGGTCCGCCAGGCGCATGGCGAACAGGGCGACGAAGAGGGACACCGGAACCGCCGACGCGACGACCACGGTCGGTCCGAGGGAGCGGAGGAACAGCGCCAGGACGACGATCGCCAAGGCGATGCCGACCAGCGCGGCGTTCATCAGGTCGTCCATCGCGTTCTCGACCAGCGCCGCGTCGTCGTTGACCATGGACACGCTCACCCTGGGGAGGTCGCGCTCCAGGTCGTTGAGCGCGTCCCGCACCGTGCGGGACACCTCGACCGTGTTGGCCCCGGCCTCCTTGAACACCTGGAGCCCCACGCCCTCCACGCCTCCGACCCGGACCAGGTGGTCGATCTCGGCGTCGGCCAGCGCCACGTCGGCGACGTCCGATACCCGGATCGGCTGGCGGGTCATCTGGCCGGCGGCGCCCTGCTGGGTACGGTAGCGAACCACGACGCGTTCGACGTCGCGCGCTTCGCGGAAACGGGCGATGCCGCGGACGAGGTAGACGTCGCCTCCGTCCTCCAGGGTGCCGGCGTCGATGTCCAGGTTCTCCGCCATCAAGCGCTGCTCGAGTTGATTCAGAGTGACGCCGAACGCCTCGAGCCGGTAGCGGTCGACCCGGACCTGCACCTCGAGGTCCCGTCCGCCGAGAACGCGCACCTCCGCCACGTCGGGAAGCTCTTCCATGGCGGGCGCCAGTTGCCGACGGGCCAGCCGGCGCAGCTCGGCGAGGTCCGGCCCGTCGTCCTCCGCCACCAGGCCCAGGGTCATCACCGGCGCTTGGCGGGGGTCGAGATGCCGGACGAGGACCTCGTCGACCTCCGGGTCGGCGGCGACGGGGTTCACGGCCTTCTGGACCTCGATCAGGGCGAAGTCCATCTCGGCGTCCCAGTCGAACCGGACGGTTGCGATGAGCCGCCCGGAACGGGCCACCTGCTGCACTTCGCGGATGCCGCGCACGGTGAACAGCCGCTGCTCGACCTGCTCGCCGTACAGGCGCTCCATCTCGGTCGGCGGCCGGTCGCCGGAGCGGACCGCGACGACGATCGTGGGCGAGCGCAGGTCGGGCAGCAGGTCGATCGGCAGCTCGCGCCAGGAGATCCAACCGACGAGCGCGAAGGCCAGCGCGGTGACCGTGACCGCGACCGGGCGCCGCGCGGCGAGACGTGCCGCCGCGGACGTGCTACCGGGCGCCGCGGTCATGGCGCCGGGCGCGTGGCGTCGCCGCCACCGCGTCGCAGTCGGAGATGGACCGGCTCTTCATCCGGCCGCTCATCCAGAGACGCTGACGCGGGTGCCGTCGGTCAGCGTTTCGAGTCCTCGGACGACGACCCGCTCGCCGACTTCGAGCCCCTGCCGCACCTCGGCGACCTCGTCGTCGCCGAGCCCGAGGACGACCTCGCGCCGAACGACGCGCTGCCCGTCGAGAACGAAGACGACGCGCCGGCCGCCCCGCTCGGTGATCGCCTCGCGCGGCACCACCGGGACTTCGTTCCGTTGCTCGACGACCAAGCTGACTTCGACGAACATGCCGGGCCGCAGCAGGCGGCCCGGGTTGCGCACGGCGACCTCGGCACGGAAGGTGTGGGTCACCGGGTCGACCTCGGGCGAGAGCCGGACGACCCCGCCGCCGAAGCTCTGGCCCGGCCAGGCGAAGTGCCGCAGCCGGGCTTCCTGGCCGGGGCGGACCCGCGCCAGTTCCGGGCCGACGAGGTCGATGTCGGCGATCAGCGAGTCGACGGGGGAGATGCGGGCGACCTGGAAGCCCTGGGTCACCAACTGGCCGTCGGCGACCGGCATGCCCTGGGCGTCGCGGGCGACCTCCATCAGCACGCCGCCGATCGGGGTGAGCAGGCGGGCCCGGTCTTCGGTGAGCAGACTCTGTTCCCAGCCCGCCTTCGCTTCCTCGAGCGACGTCTCCGCGCGGCGGAGCTCTTCGGCGCTGATCAGCTCCTGCTCGAACAGCCGGACGCGGGCGTCCCGCTCGGCCAGCGCCGAGAGGTAGGCCTTGTGGGTGACCTCGACCCGGGCGGCCAGGCGGGCGTCCTCGCCGGTGACCTCGGCGATGAGCTGGTCCGGAGTGACGCGGTCGCCCTCGGCGAGCCGGCGGCCGGACGGATGGCGCCCGACCTCCAGGCGGCCCGGGGTCTCGACCTGGAGCACCACGCTCTCGGCGGCCCGGAGCGTGCCGGTGGCCACGATCAGGTCCTCGACGTCCCCGGTCGTGACCTCGGCGGCGCTGACCGGGACCAGGAAGTCGATTTCGTTCGGGGCGCTAGCGGCCTGGCAGCCGAGGAGGACGGCGCAGGCGGCCGCCGCGGCAGCGCCGCGGCGGCGGACGGCGGGGGGGAATCTGCGGGCGGTCTCGTTCACTGGATCGCTACGCCTCCGCCGGTGGGCGCCGCGTCCGCGGCGCCGCCGGTGTCGAGCCGGACGAAGCGGACGGCGTCGGCCGCCACCGCGGTGCCCTCGGTCCGGTCGCTGAGCACCAGCGAGACGGGGCCGGACGCGAGGTCGAAATCGCCCAGGACCGCCCAGCCGGGGCCGGCGCTGGCGGCGTCGAAGTCGATGGATCGCGAACTGCCGCCGTTCTCGAGCTCCAGGTCGTAGTCGCCGAGCCGGAGGCCGAGGTTCACCGAGACCTGGACGCCCTCGTTTCCGCCCCGGCTGGGGGCGCCGCCGCCATCGTCGCCGATCCGCACCTCCCGCCGGATCTCTCCCGTGCCGGGCGGCAGCGGCGACAGGGACGGCACATGGATCTCGACCCGCCAGCGGCCGGCTTGCGGCAGGTGGGCGCTGTAGGTTGCGCGGCGATCTCCCTCGCCGGCCGGGCCGACGACGGCCGTTCGCCGGTAGCGGCCCCAGCTTCGCGGCTGCCTGTAGCGCGACCACTCCCGGGGGGCGCCGAGGAAGGGCTGGTAGACGGGCAGGCCCCGGTCCAGCTCGATCGAGGGCGCGAAGTAGCCGGTCAGCCCTCCCTGGAGTCTCACGCCGCCGTCCGAGGCGGCCTTCTCGTCGCTGACCGAGAACCCGGAATCCAGGTCGTCGACGACGATCACCTCGGTGTCCGCGTCGAGCCAGTCGGGCAACCAGTCGCTGGGCCGCGCGCCGCGCAGCGGCGCGCGCTCGACGATCCGCTCGCTGTCGACCGCGGGAAGGTCCACCGGGAACTCGCCCCGGTTGAGGGAGAGGTAGGGCGACGCGAGCATCAGTCCCGGCGGCGTCGACGTGACCAGCCCGAACTCCACCGAGGTCAGGCCCGGAACGAGGACCGGCTCGCTCGAGTCCCACCGCGGGCCGGCGTCGGACCGGACGGCGTAGCGGAGGCGGAACAGCCCCGGCGTCGGCTCGCCGTTGTGGACGGAGAGTCGGGTCTCGTACCGCGGGGCGCCCTGGTCGTCGTCGGCGAGGCGGACCAGGTCGGCGGCGGAGACGACGAAGCCGGGCAGGTCCGTGTCGTGCAGGAAGTCGCCCACCAGGCCGGCGAGGTCGATGCCCGCTTCCCCGGCGGCGCGGTCGAGGTCGGCGGCGTCGAAGGTCGTCCCCGCGTGGTCGCGCACCAGGTTCGCGACCATGGCCGCGGTCCGTTCGCGCCCGGCGCCGTCCAGGATGGCGGTGGCGAGCGCCGACGTCTTCAGATAGATGGCGTTGACCGCCCGCCTGGGATCTTCCTCCACCCTCAGGTCGGTCAGGGAGCTGCCGAGCACCGCCTCCCAGACTTCCGGGCGGTCCGTGATCGCGTTGACGATGCCGCTGGAGACGGAACCGCCGCCGGCCGCGAACTGGCCGCTGAACCCGTCCTGCAACGCGTTGCTGAGGGTCCAGCCCATGTTGCGGTCGAAGAGGTGGACGGAGAAGTAGGACTCGCCGCCGGTCACCAGCCGGTTGACCAGGTTGTGGCACAGCGCTTCCAGCGCCAGGGATTCGGGGCCGCGAGCGCCGGTGCGGTAGAGGAACAGGTTGCGCGCGCCGCCCACCAGAATGTTGCCGCCGGTGTAGTCGTTGGCGAAGTAGTTCTCAAGTCCCAGCGCCTTGGCGCGCGGCAGGCCTCCTTCCCGGTCCTCGAACCGTTCGGGGTTGCGGAAGGTGAACTCGAAGCGGGAAGTCGGCAGTCCGTTCTCGCCGATCAGCAGCATGCCGGGCGGCGCCCTTGCGGTGTCCATCCTCCATCCGCCGCCGTAGCCGCGCAGGGTCCACGGCACCTCGACCAGGGAGAGTTGCCGGTAGGGGTAGGGGAGGCCGACTTCCCGGGCCGTGGCGAAGTGCTCGGCCGCGCGCTCCTCGATCGCCTCGCGGGCGTCGGCGAAGAACTCCAGGTTGCGGAGGTGGCGCCGGTCGAACAGCACTTCGATTTCGACGCCGTCGACCTCGGTCGTCCGGCGATCGTAGACGCCGGCGATCAGGGCGGCCTCCGGCACGGCCGCCGCCGGCCGGAAGCGTACGCGGTCGCCGTTCGGCTCGCCCTTGCCGGGGCCGGCGACGGTCCAGCCGGACGGGGCGCCGACGTCGAGGTCGAGCTCGAAGAAGTCCCGCGGCCGCTTCCGCGGGTCGTCGACGCCGATCAGGGCGCCCGCGCGGGGCAGCCAGGCGAGGCCCGGGACCAAGGACACGAAGCGGCGCTCCAGTACGCCGTTGAGCGAGCCGAGAAGGACCACCTGGGCGTCCTGGTAGCTGAGCCGCTCCAGGTCGATCGTCGAGTCCAGGTAGGCGAAGCGGATGTCGGGCCGGCCGCGGGCGCGCAGCCGCAGGTCGACCGTCTCGCCGGCCGCTGCTCGGCCGAGGTCGACCTCCAGCAGGCCGTCCCGGTGGGTGAAGGGGAGGGATCCGCCGGATCCGTGCTCGACCGCGTCGACCGCGATGCCGGGGTTCAGGCTGAACAGTGCCTGGGCGCCGCCGGCCGGGGCGAACCGGACCTCGAGGTCCAGGTCGAGGCGCCCCCCGGGCCCGATGTCGACCGTGCCCCGGATGCGCTCGACATCGACCGCCGGCTCCTCCTGCCGGGCACGGTGCGCGTCCCGCCAGCCGTCGACCATGTCGAGTTCTCCCCGGCTTCCGCCGAACATGGCGACCAGGGTGGCGGCGCCGACGGCGCACAGGCCGCCGCCGCCGAGCCCCCAGGCGCGCCGGCGGGCGTCGTCGAGCCGCGGATGGACCGCGACGGCGATGCCGAGGAGCCCGGCGGCGAGGACCGTCAGGCTGCCCCGGTTCAGGATGTTCTCGGCGTTCCAGAGCTGCGGCGCCAGTTCCGAGATGTTGCCGGTGAAGCCGCCGTTGATGCCCAGGACGGGCAGCGCGTAGACCGGCAACCGCACGCTCAGCCAGATGCCGCCGATCGCGAGCCCGACGCCGGCCAGCGCCGCGACCAGCCGGTTCCGGCTCACCAGGGCGACGGCCTGGACGAAGGCGACGTAGAGCGCGAGGGCCGGTAGCGCGTCCAGGATCAGGAAGGCCCATACGGAACTCCACAACGCGGGCTCGCCGACGTACCAGCCGAGGCCAATGGCGAGGTAACCGAAGCCCTGGATCAGCATCAGCGCCAGGACCGCGACGCTCATCGCCATGAGCAGGGCGCCGGCGAACCGCCCCAGCACCAGTTCGGCGTTCGAGTAGGGCCGGCTGTCCAGGACCTCGATCACGCGGTCGCGCCGGTCCCGGGCGCGCAGGTCGAAGGCGAGGAAGATGACGCCGATGGCGAGGACGACCGTCTGCCACGACCCCATCTGAGCGAGCAGGTACCTGGGACTGAAGATCGAGACGCTCCCCGACCAGCCGGACGCCAGGCCGTGGAAGGCCCAGTAGAAGCCGTACGACACCACGCAGTACAAGAGCGCGGCGCCGGAGAAGAACCAGAACCGGAACAGGCGGCGGATGGTGCGCATCTCGGCCCGGGCCAGGGTCCATGCCGCGGCGAGTGAAATCACGATGCGTCCTCCTCTCGGGAACCCTGGCGGGCGACCGCCTCGTCGTCGTCCCAGCAGACGTCGGCGTCGCCGTCGCTCTCGCCGAAGTGGCCGTCCCGCAGCAGATCCTCGGCGCGGCCGCGGGCGAGCATGAAGGCCAGGTACCCCTCCTCGAGCGTCGGGTCGGAGGCGGGCCGGGCGTTCTCGGGCAGGCGCCCCGGCGCCGCGACGCTGCGGTAGGTCGTCTCGGTGGGGCCGACCGTGCGCGAGACGATCTCGAAGTCGCCCTGCGGCGGCGGCGCGGAGGCGGGCAAGGTGAGCTCGAACACCTGGCCCTGGGCCCGTTCGAGCAACTCCCCGGGCGAGCCGCGGAAGACGATCGCGCCGCCGTCGAGCAGGGCGAGATCGTTGCAGCCGGCGCCGAGGTCGGCGACGATGTGGGTGGACAGGACGATCGTCCGCTCCTTGCCCAGCGCCGTCATCAACTGGCGGAACCGGATCCGTTCCTCGGGGTCGAGCCCGACGGTCGGCTCGTCGACGATCAGCAGTTGCGGCCGGTGGATCAGGGCCTGCGCGATGCCGAGCCGGCGCGTCATGCCTCCGGAGAGCTTCTTCACCTTGCGGTGGGCGACCTCGCCCAGCCCGACGCTCTCAAGGACCGAGTCGACCCGGGCGCGCCGTTCGGCCCGGCCCTTCAGGCCCGAGAGATCGGCCAGCGTGTCCAGCGCCTCCTCCACCCGGTGCAGCCGCCAGGCGCCGAACTCCTGCGGCAGGTAGCCCAGGTGGGAGCGAACGGCACGGCGCTCCTTGAGCGCGTCGTGGCCGAAGACCGTTACGGCGCCGGCGCTCGGCTGTAGCAGCGTGCAGAGAATGCGCATCAGCGTGCTCTTGCCGGCGCCGTTCGGGCCCAGCAGACCGAACAGTCCGGCGCCGATCGACAGGTCGACCCCGTCGAGGGCGACCGTGCCTCCCTTGTAGACGTGCCGGAGGCCCTGCACGTCGACGGTCGTGCTCACGATGCTTCTCCTCCTCGGATGTCTATACGGTTCTGGGCGGGACTTGGTTTATGGCTTCGTCGCACGTCTTGCCCGCCGTTTGCCGGTCCGGCGAAACCCGCGCCGGTGGACCGGCGTAAACTGAGCAGTCGTATAGTATGTCGCGCAACGCGGGAGCGCTGCGCCCGTCAACATCGTTGGACACCACCACCCGGAGATCCCGAATGATCCGTCCCCAGACTTCCTCCGCGACCCGGCTGCTGGCCCTCGGCGCGCTCGCCTCGCTGGCGCTTGCCGGCGCCGCCTCAGCGGCCGCGGTCGACCCCGAGCCGATCACCTTCCACGCCGACGTAGCGCCCGTGCTGCAGCAGGAATGCCAGGTCTGCCACCGCCCGAACGGCGCCAACCTCGGCGGCATGGTCGCGCCGATGGCGTTCACGACCTACGAGGAGACGCGACCCTGGGCGCGCTCCATCGCCCGTCAGGTCGCCACGCGCGCGATGCCGCCCTGGGACGCCTCGCCGGCCCACAACGGCCAGTTCGCCAACGAGCGCACGCTGACTCAGGAGCAGATCGACCTGCTCGTAGCCTGGGCCGAGTCCGGCGCGCCGGCCGGCGATCCGGCGGATGCTCCCGAGCCGGTCGAGTGGCCGAGCAGCGAAGGCTGGCTGATCGGCGAGCCGGACGTCGTCTTCACGTTCGACGAGCCCTACTTCGTCGAGGACAACGTGGACGACCTCTACATCTACTTCAAGACGACGGTCACCGAAGAGATGCTCCCCGAGGACCGCTACGTCAAGGCGATCGAGTACCGGCCCGGCAGCGCCGCAGTGCATCACATCATCATCCCCGGCCTGGGCGGCATCGCTCCGGGCAACGATCCCGTCATCCATGCGGACGGCCTGGCCGACGTGATCCGCGCCGGCCAGGATCTGACCTGGCAGATGCACTACCACAAGGAGCCGGGCGCCGGCACTGGCGTCTGGGATCAATCCCAGGTCGCGCTCAGTTCTACGACAGCGAGGACGAGGTCACTCACAAGGTCTTCAACGCAGACCTCGGCAAGTACGACTTCGCCGTGCCGCCGGGCGCGACGGACTACACGATCCGGACCGACTGGACCTTCCCGGTCGACTCCGAGATCGTCAGCTACCTGCCGCACATGCACCTGCGCGGCAAGGCGGCGAAGTACGAGGCCTTCTACCCGGACGGCACCAGCGAGGTTCTGCTGGACGTTCCGAACTACGACTTCAACTGGCAGACGACCTACCTCTACGAGGAGCGCAAGAAGGTCCCGGCAGGGACGAAGGTCGTGCTGACGACCGTGTTCGACAACTCGGAAGGCAACCCGGCGAATCCGGATCCGACGGCGACGGTGCGCTGGGGCGAGCCGACGACCGACGAGATGAGCTTCGGCTTCATGGCCTACATCAACGACGCGAACGAGGGCGAGGTCATCTTCTCGGATGTCGACGACGACGACGGCTTCCAGATCGACCTGACGGCGGTCGTCGCCATGGTCGACTCGAACCGCGATGGCAAGATGCAGCTCGACGAGGCCCCCGGCATGGTCAAGCAGTACTTCCAGATGATGGACCAGAACCAGGACGGCGCGGTCGACATGGAAGAGGCGCAGGCCGCCAATGCCTACCTCGAGCAGATGACCGAGCAGCGCGAGAAGGCCGAGGCCACCGCTGTCGGCGCCGTTGGCGGCGGCGAGTAACCCCAGGTCCAGTCCGTTCAAGCGAACCGCCGGCGCGCCGCAAGGCCGCCGGCGGTTCCGCGTTGGAAACGCTGGGTGCGCGGGTCTGACATCCGACCGCCCGAGGACGGGCGCTCGGACTGTGACCCGGCTGGCGCGGGCACGCGCCAGCCGGGTTCCGACCCGCTGCCGCCGAGGGCGGCCAGAAGAACGGGCCGGCTGGGTGCGCGGGTCTTCTGACCCGCTGCCGCCGCAGGCGGCCAGAGAAACGGGCCGGCCGAAGGCCGGCGCCTCGCTGCCGGCGGAACGCCCGGCTCAGCGCTGTTCCGCCGCCGCCGGCCGAAGCGCGCCCGGCCGCAACCGCGGCAGGCTCGGGTGGCGCGGCGCGCCGCCCAGGTACGGGTACTCGTCGAAGGCGTCGCCGCCGCCGGTCGCGCGCGGGTCGCCGGTGGCCCGCAGACGCTCCATCAGCCGCTCGCCCAGTTCGTCCCGGACGGCCTCGTAGTCCGGCTCGCCGACGACGTTCACCTGCTGGTCAGGGTCGCTCCGCAGGTCGTAGAGCTCGACCGCGGGCCGCTTGCCGAACGCCAGTTCGTAGAGCCGCCGGTGCTCGGCGTCGCGGTCCCGCTGCTCGATCATCCAGGTCTTCGTCGGCCCGTTGTCCGCGTCGGCGTACCAGGCGCCCGGGTAGGCGGCCCGCTCGTGGTTCGGCGTGCCGTTGGGCCAGCGATCGGGCCGGAAGTTGCGGATGTAGAGGAAGTCGTGCGTGCGGATCGCCCGGCCGGGATAGCCGCCCACCTCCGGCGCCTCCTGCGCCGGCACGTGCCGTTCCTTGCCGGTCAGCACGAAGTCGCGTCCGTCGGCCTCGACTGCCGCCTCGACCGCGGTCTCGTCGGCGCCCGCTTCGAGCAGCGCGATCAGGCTGCGCCCGGTCATGGCCGCCGGCCGCGGAAGACCCGCGGCTTCCAGGAACGTCGGCGCCAGGTCGGTCAGGCTGACGAAGGCGTCGATCTCGACTCCGGCCGCGAGCCGTTCGGGCCAGCGGATCGCCAGCGGCACCCGCGACCCGCAGTCGTAGAGGTTGCTTTTGCAGCGCGGGAAGGGCATGCCGTGGTCGCTCGTCATGACGACGATCGTGGTCTCCGCGAGACCCTGTTCGTCGAGCAGTCGCAACGCGTCGCCGACCAGGGCATCGAACCGCTGCACTTCCCAGAGGTAGTCCGCCACGTCGCCGCGGATGTCCGGGTGATCGGGAAAGGCGGCGGGAAGCTGGATCGCGTCCAGGTCCATGCCGCTCTCCTCGCCCGACCCGGGCCGGAAAGGCCGGTGCGGGTCGGAGGTACCCAGCCAGAACGCGAACGGCTGAGCCTCCCCGAGCCCGGCCAGGAAGGCATCGAAGCTCTCGAACCGCCTCCCGGCGAGTTCCCGGCCCTCCGTTTCGGTGCGGCCCGGTCCCCAGCCCTTGCCTGTCATGCCCGTCCGGTAGCCGGCCGCCCTGAGCAACTCCTGGTACGTCTCGAATCGGTCGGGGAAGACGCTCCAGAGGTTCGCTGCGCCTTCGAGCCGCCAGTGCCACTGCCCGGTGAGGATCGCCCCGCGCGACGGCGTGCAGGATGGCGAGGAGACGTAGGCGTGGTGGGCCAGGGCGCCCTCGCGCGCGATGCGATCGAATGACGGCGTCTTGACGACGGGGTCGCCGTAGGCGGAAGCGTGCGGCCAGCCCCAGTCGTCCGCGATCGCGAACAGGACGTTCGGAGCGTCGTGCTGGGCCGTTGCCGCGGTGCCGGTGGCGAGCAGAAGAACGGCGAGCAGGCTGAACGGTCGAATCACCGCGATCGATCCTAGCGGGCGCTACGGCGGGCCAGGAGCATGCGCGGCAGAGACTGCGTGCGCCGGGGTGCCATCCGTGCGCCCGATGACGGACGCACGGACTGGTTCGCGGGTGGCGCGGTACCGCGCCACCCGGGTTCCCGCCGGCATCCGGCGCGAAAGCGCCGGCCTCTGGACCTCTGCCGAGCTAGAGTCACCTGACGATGCGGCTGGCTGTTCGCAATCTGCTCGGGCTGTTCGTGCTTTCCGTTCTCTGGCCGGTTCAGGCACTCGCCTTGACCGGCGAGGAGGCCAGGGAGGCCGTCCGCCGTTTCATCGAAGCCTGGAACACCCGCGAGCCAGCCGCCTTCGCCGCGACACTCCAGTACCCGCACGTGCGGCCGACCGCGGACTTCGACGGCCGCGTCTTTGCCGACGCCGCGACGTACGCTGCGGCCATCGACTTCGACCAGGTGCTGGCGACGGGCTGGGATCGGACCCGTCTCGACTCGGCTGAGGTCGTTCAGGCCGGAGAGGGTCAGGCCCACGTCGCCGGGCGGTACACGCGGCTGCGCGCCGACGGCTCCGTTATCTGGAGCAACCAGATCACGTACGTTGTGACGGAGATGAACGGCTCGACCGGGATCCAGGCCCGGCTCGCGGCGGGCCTGGACGACCTGTCGGAGTCGGATCGCGAGGCGAATGCGACGGCCGCCGTTGCCGCGGTCGAGAGCTATCTCGCGGCCTTCAACGCCCGTGACGAAGCGGCGATGACGGACGCCATGCAGTTTCCCCACGTCCGGGTCGGAGTCGGAAGGGCCCGAGTCTGGGAGTCCGCCGCCGAGTACATGGAAGGGTTCGACTTCGACTCGTTCGCCGAGCGGCTCGGCTGGGAGCGCTCCGAAGCGGACTCCATGGAGGCGATCCAGGTCGGCGCCAGGGGCGTGAACGTGGCGGTCAGAATCACGCGGTACGGCGCCGGCGGCGCCCCGATCCACAGCTTCGACACGATCTACCTGGTCACGGAACTGGACGGCCAGTGGCGGATCCGGGCGGGCGCCGGCATCGCGCCTTCGCCCTGACGTCGGCACGCGGCGGTAGAGTCGGGTCGATGAACCCGACGCCTTCTTCGTCCCGACGTGCCGCGGTCGTCCGGAGTGCCGACGACCCGCCGGCAAACAGGGTCGAACTCGGCACGGGGACGACGACTCAAGTGCTGCTCGGCGCCGCCGACGACGCGCCGCACTTTGCGATGCGGCGGTTCCGCATGGACGACGGCGGCGGGATGCCGCTGCACACGAACCAGGTCGAGCACGAACAGTACGTGCTGCGCGGGCGGGCGCGCATCGTGCTGGGCGACGAGACGGTCGAGGTCGGCGCGGACGACGTGCTGCTCATCCCGGCGGGCCTGCCGCACTCCTACGAGGTGATCGAGGCGCCGTTCGAGTTTCTCTGCCTGGTGCCGAACCGGCCGGACCGGATCGATCTGGTCTGAACCCGTGGCGCTTCGCGCTTGCTTCGCCGCTCTGGCGGTGCTTGCGGTCACCGGCGTCGCGGCCGCCGGCGACGACGCGCTGCCGCCGGACCTCCGCACGCGTGCGGACGGCATCGACTGGCCGGGCTTTCTCGGACCGAACCGCGACTCGAAGTCGCCCGAAACCGGCATCCGTACCGACTGGACGAGCGATCCGCCGCCGTTGCTCTGGCACCAGGAGCTCGGCGAGGGGTACGCCGCACCGTCGGTTGCCCGCGGGCGGCTCTTCTACTTCACGCGCGTCCGCGATCGGGCGCGACTTGTGGCGGTCCGTTCCGATACCGGCGAGGAACTCTGGCGATCAGAGTACTCGACAGACTACGAGGACTACTACGGCTACGACGGCGGCCCGCGAACGGCGCCGCTGGTCGATGGGGCGCGCGTCTACTCGGTCGGAGCGGCCGGGGTTCTGCGTTGCCACCGCGTCCTCGACGGCGCCGTGCTGTGGGAACTGGACACCCACGCGAAGTACGGCGTCCGGCAGAACTTCTTCGGCGTCGCCAGTTCGCCGTGGATCGAGGACGACCTGCTGATCGTCGCGGTCGGGGGCAGCCCGGCCGGCGCGCCGAACATCCACAGCGGCCGGGTCGAGCCGAACGGCACGGCGCTCGTGGCGTTCGACAAGCGGACTGGCGAGGAGCGCTACCGCCTCGGTGACGACCTGGCGAGCTACGCGAGCCCGGTGGTCGTCGACTTCGGCCGCAAGCGCCGGGGTTTCCATTTCGCCCGTTTCGGCCTCATCCTCTTCGACCCGAAGGACGGCCGGACGATCGACGGCTTCGCTTGGCGCGCGCGCCGGCTGACCAGCGTCAACGCGGCGAACCCGGTCGTCGTCGGCAACCAGGTGCTGCTGACCGAGTCCTACGAGAAGGGCGCGGTGCTGCTCGAGTACGGCGGCGGTGCAGAGAGCGGCCGCGGCGGCGCGGATAGCGGTGGCGGCGGCGCGGATAAACGCGACAGCGGCGCGGATAAGGGCGGCGGCGGCCCGGAGAGCGGCGAGAGCGGCTTCCGGCCGGTCTGGCAGGACGGCCCGCGCAACCAGGCGATCGCCGCGCACTGGAACACGCCCGTTCACCACGAAGGCGTGGTCTACGTTTCGAGCGGCGAGAAGTCGCCGAACGCGGAGCTGCGGGCCGTCGACTGGGCGACCGGCGAAGTCCGCTGGAGTCAGCCGCGCCTCGCCCGCACTCAGTTGCTCCACGTGGACGGCCACCTCGTGGTCCACAGCGAGGTAGGCGACCTGCTGCTCGTCCGCGCGAGGCCGGAGAGCTACCAGCAGGTGGGCCACCTCCGCCTGCGCGGCGACGTGGACGGCCGCACCGTCGACCTCCTGCGCTATCCGGCCTGGGCGGCCCCGGTGCTCGCCCACGGCGTGCTCTACCTGCGCGGGCGCGGCAGGCTGGCCGCGCTGGAACTCATCCCGCCGCCGGTGCCGTGACGGATCCGGCGTCGTCGTCGATCCTGGTTTCGGCTTCGGCCGGCGCGCGCCTGGCCGCGGCCGGCGAGAGGCTGCGGGCGTGCCTCGAGACCGGCGACGAGGCGCTGCTGCTCGCTCCGTCCCGCGGCGCCGCCGACGACCTGCTGCGGCGCCTGTCGGCGGCCGGCGGCGGCCTGCTGGGCGTTCACGCCATGTCCTTCGCGCAGTGGGCGCTCCAGGCCGCCGCGCTCGACCTGGCCGCTCGCGATCTGCGCCCGATCACGCCGCTCGGAACCGAGGCGATCGCCGCCCGCGCCGCCCGGCTGGCGGAGGCGGACGGCGAACTGGAGCGCCTGTCCCCGGTCGCCGGCATGCCGGGGTTCGCTCGTTCCCTGGCCGCGACGATCCGGGAACTGCGGTCGGCCGGGGTGCCCGCCGCGGCGCTCATGGAAGACGAGTCCACGCGCGACCTGGGCCGGTTGCTCGCCCGCTTCGCTGACGAAATGGACCGGTTCGGACTTGCCGACCGGCCGGCCGTCCTGCGGCTCGCCGCGGCGGCCCTGGCCGAGGGGAGGGCGGCCGCGCCGCCGCGCTCGATCTGGCTCGACCTGCCGTTGCGCAACCGGGCCCAGGCCGAGGCGTTACGGGCTCTTTCCGCGCGCAGCCGCGAGGTCGCGGCGACCGTCGCCGCGGGCGACGGCGAGTCGATGGAGTGGCTGACCGCGGTGCTCGGCGACCGGGCCGCTACCGACCTCGACCGGGATGCGGACGGCGGCGAGGGGACTGCGCTCGGCCGGAGTGCGGACGGCGGCGAGGGGGCCGGTCTCGACCGGGACGTGGACGGCGCCGAGGGGACCGATCCCGACCGGGATGCGGCCACAGGCGAGGGGACCGCGCTCGGCCGGGTGCAGCGTTTCGTCTTCGAGACCGGCGCCGAGGTTGCCGGCGCCGAGCGCCCGGTCGAGGAAGCGCCGGCGTCCGTCGATCTCTTCTCGGCCGCGGGCGAGGGCCAGGAGTGCGTCGAGATCGCCCGCCGCATCCGCCGGGCCGCGGCCGGCGGGCTCGCCTTCGACCGCGTCGCGATCCTGGTGCGCCAGCCCGCGGCCTACCTGCCCCTGGTGGAGGACGCGCTGGCCCGGGCCGGAGTTCCCGCCTGGGTCACGCGGGGTTCGCTTCGTCCGAACCCGGCCGGCCGAGCCTTCCTGGCCCTGCTCGCGTGCGCCGGGGAGCGGCTCTCGGCGAGCCGGTTCGCCGAGTACCTGTCCCTCGGCCAGACGCCGAAACCGGCGGCGGATGGCGCTCCGCCGAAGACGGAGAGGGTCCTCTGGGTGGAGCCGGCCGGCGAACAGCTCGTGCTCAAGTCGCCGGAATCGCCGGAACCCGGTTCGGGCATCGGCGCACCGACCGCGCACCGGTCGCCGCGTCCATCGCCCGGTGCGGAGATGGCGCCGGAAGGGTCGAATCCGCGGAGCGAATCGGCCGGCAGAGACGCGGGACGCCAGGATGCCGCCGATTCCGCGGAAGACGCCGCCCCGGCCGGTGCGCTCCGCGTTCCCGCGCAATGGGAGCGCCTGCTGGTGGACGCGGCCGTGGTCGGCGGCGCCGGCCGCTGGCGGAAGCGCCTCGAGGGGCTGGACGAGGAGTTTCGGCTGCAACTGCGCGAGGCCGCAGACGAGAACGAGGGCCGCCGGGGCTACCTCGAGCGCCAGATCGCGCGGCTCGGCACGCTCCGCGACTTCGCACTGCCCCTGGTCGAGTTCCTGGACGGTCTGCCGGAGAGCGCTGACTGGGGCCTCTGGCTCGACCGCCTCGGCGAACTGGCGACGATGGCGCTGCGGCGCCCGGAGTCGGTGCTTGAACTGCTGGCGGAGCTGCGGCCGCTCTCGGAGGTCGACGAGGTGGGCCTGGCCGAGGTCGAGCGGGTGCTCGCCGAGCGCCTCCGGTTCAGCCGGCGCGAACCGCCGAAGCGCCGCTACGGCCGCGTCTTCGTGGGCGCGGTGGAGGAGGCGGCCGGGCGGTCCTTCGACCTCGTCTTCGTGCCGGGCCTCGCCGAGGGGGTCTTCCCGCGGCGCTCCGGCGAGGACGCCCTGCTGCTGGACGACCGGCGCCGCGCACTGGGGGCTGCGGGCTACCGCCTCCCGATCGACGTCGACCGCACGCGCCGGGAGCAACTCCTGCTGCGGCTCGCCGCCGGCGCGGCGGGCCGGCGGCTCGTCGCCTCCTGGCCGCGGGTCGATCTGGTGCAGGGGCGGGCCCGGGTGCCGTCGCTCTACGCTCTCGACCTGCTACGGGCCGCCGAGGGCCGGCTGCCCGACCTGGACGCCCTCGGCCGGCGAGCCGCGGCCGCCGGCGCCGCCGTCGTCGGCTGGCCCGCGCCGGAAGACCCGGACGAGGCGATCGACGAGGCGGAGTTCGACCTCGCCATGCTCCAGCCGCTGCTCGCCGGCGGGCTGGAGGCGGAGGAGCGCCGGGGCCGGGCGCGCTTCCTGCTGTCGTCGAACGAGCACCTGGCGCGGGCGCTGCGGGCCCGGGCCAGGCGCTGGCGGAAGGGGTGGTTCCCGGTCGACGGCCTGGTCGACGCCGGCGACGAGGCCCGGGAGTACCTGTCCCGGCACCGCGTCGGCGCCCGCTCCTACTCGCCGACCGCGCTCCAGAACTTCGCCGCCTGCCCCTACCGGTTCTTCCTCCAGGCCGTGCTCTACCTGCGGCCGCGCGACGAACTCGTGCAGATCGAGCAGTTGGACCCGATGACCCGGGGCGGCATCTTCCACGAGATCCAGTTCCGGCTGTTCGGCGCGCTCGAGGAGAAGGAGCTTCACCCGGTGACGGCCGCCCGGCTCGACGACGCGTTCGCGGCGCTCGACGACGTGATCGAGGAAGCCGAGCGCGAGTACCGCGACCGCCTGGCGCCGCCGATCGAGCGTGTTTGGACGGCCGAGTTCGAGGGCCTGCGCGGCGATCTCCGGGGCTGGCTCCGGCAGGTCGCGGACGAGGGCGGCGGCTGGACGCCGGTCCACGCCGAACTCGGCTTCGGCCTCGCGCGGTCGCGCGAGCGGGATCCCCGGAGCGTCCGGCAGCCGGCGGAGGTGCAGGACGGCGCGCAACTGCGCGGTTCGATCGACCTGGTCGAGGCGGACGCCGCCGGCCGCCTGCGGGTGACCGACCACAAGACCGGCGGCGCCCGCCACGCCGGCAGGGGACTCGTGATCGGCGGCGGCAAGGTCCTGCAGCCGGCGCTCTACAGCCTGGCGGCCGAGGCCGTCCTCGGCCGGGACGTGGCCTCGGGCCGGCTGTTCTACTGCACCCAGCGCGGCGGCTACCGCGTCGCCTCCGTCCCGCTCGACGAGCGCAGCCGCGGCGCCGTCCGCAGGATGCTCGCCACCGTCGACAGCGCGCTGGAGGAGGGCTTCCTGCCCGCCGCGCCGGACAAGGACGAGTGCCGCTACTGCGACTACCGCGCGGTCTGCGGCCCGTACGAGGAACTCCGGGTGGCGGCCAAGCAGCGGCGCCGTCTCGAGCCGCTCCATGCCCTGAGGCTCGAACCGTGACCGCCGGGACCGAGCGGCCGCTCGCCGACGAGACCGCCCGCCGGCGGATCCGGGAGGCGCTGCGCGAGAGTCAGCTCGTCGAGGCGGCGGCCGGCACCGGCAAGACGACGGTGCTGGTCGAACGGCTGGTGGCGATCCTGGAGCGGGGCCTCGGCACGGTCGACGGACTGGCCGCCGTCACCTTCACGCGCAAGGCCGCCGGCGAGCTGAAGCTCCGCCTGCGGGAGGAACTCGACCGGCGGCTGGTCGAGTTGCGGGCCGCGGGCGCGGCCGACGAGCGCAGCCGGAACCTGGAGGCCGCCATCTCGCGCCTGGAGGAAGCGTCCATCGGGACGATCCACTCGCTTTGCGCCGAGATCCTCCGCGAGCGGCCGGTCGAGGCCGGCGTCGATCCGGGCTTCGGCGAACTGGCCGAGGACGAGGCGCCGCGCCTGTTCGACCGGACCTTCCGGGGCTGGATCGAGGAGCAGCTCGAATCGATGCGGCCCGGACTGCGGCGGGCGCTGGCGCGGCTGACGGCCGGACCGTGGTCGCCCCAACGGCCGCCGCTGGACCGGCTGCGGGAAACGGCGTGGCGGCTGGTCGACTGGCGGGACTTCCCGGCGCGCTGGCGGCGGCCGGAGCTCGACCGCGAAACGCAACTCGCCGATCTTGCGGAGCGCGTGGAGAGGCTGGCCGATCTCGTGCGCCATGGCCGGCGCGGCGACATCCTGAGGCGGGACCTCGACCGGGTCGTGGAACTTGCGGCCTGGATGGCCCGCGCGCGGGAGCTGGGCGTTCCGGGACCGAACGGCGGTGGCCGGGAAGCGAGCGGCGGCGGCCGGGAAGTGGACGGCGGCGGCCGGGAAGTGGCCGGCGGCGGCGACGAAGCGGAGGGCGGCGAGGCGTTTCGGGATCAGTTGGAAGCGCGGCTCGTCGAACTGCGGCGCCGCCTGAGCGGCTGGGGCAAGCCCCGCAAGGGCCGGGGCGGCTTCGCCGAAGGCGTCGCCCGCGACCACGTCTGGCGCCTCTGGCTGGGGCTGTCGGAGCGCCTGGAGGACTTCGTGGAGTCGGCCGACGCGGACCTCGCGGCGCTGCTCCGGGACGAACTCGGCGGCGCGGTCGAGCGGTACGAGGAGGCGAAGGCCGCCCTCGGCAAGCTCGACTTCCACGACCTCCTGATCAAGGCCAGGGACCTGTTGCGTTCGGACGGCGCGGTGCGCGCCCACCTGCAGCGGCGCTACGGCCACCTGTTCATCGACGAGTTCCAGGACACGGATCCGCTCCAGGCCGAGATCCTGCTGCTGCTCGCGGCGGACGATCCGGACCAGGACGACTGGAGAGAGGTTCGGCCGGCGGCGGGCAAGCTGTTCGTCGTCGGCGACCCGAAGCAGTCGATCTACCGCTTCCGCCGGGCGGACGTCGTGCTGTACCACGACGTCAAGGAGATGCTCGCCGGGCGCGGCGTTGAGGTCCTCCACCTGACGACGAGCTTCCGCTCGGTCGCGCCGATCCAGCGGCTGGTGAACGCGGCCTTCGCGCCGCTGATGACCGGCGACCGCGAGGCCGGCAGCGCGGACTACATCGCCCTCGGCGAGCACCGCGAACCGATCGCCGGCCAGCCCGCGGTCGTCGCCCTGCCGCCGCCCAGGCCGTACGGCGTCCGCAACCTGAGCAACCGGGAGATCGAGGCGTGCCAGCCTTACGCCACGGTGGAGTTCGTCCGCTGGCTGATCCAGGACAGCGGCTTCGAGGTCGAGACGCCGGATCCCGACCGGTCCGGACATCGCAAGCGGTCGCGGGTGCGGCCGCGCGACGTCTGCCTGCTCTTCCGCCGCTTCATGAGCTGGAACCGGGACACGTCCCGCGAGTACGTCCGGGGACTGGAGGCCGTGGGCATTCCCCATCTCCTGCTCGGCGCGCGTTCGTTCCACGAGCGGGAGGAAGTCGAGGCGCTGCGGTCGGCGCTCAAGGCGGTCGAGTGGCCGGACGACGACCTCTCGGTCTACGCGACGCTGCGCGGCGGCCTGTTCGCGTTCGACGACGACCTGCTGCTTCGTTTCCGGGCGCGCTACGGCGGCTGGCATCCGTTCCGGGCGCCGCGGCGGGCGCAGGAGAATGGCGAGCCGCTTGAGGAGTTCCGCTCCCTGGTCGAGGTGCTCGACTTCCTCGCCGAACTCCACCGCCGCCGGAACTACCGCCCGATCGTCGGTACCGTGCAGGAGGTGCTGGCGAGGCCGCGGGCCCAGGCGTCGATGGCGCTCCGGCCCGCCGGCAACCAGGTGCTGGGCAACGCGCAGCGGGTGTGCGATCTCGCCCGCCGCTACGAGCTGGGCGGCGGCCGCTCGTTCCGCGGCTTCGTCGAGCAGTTGGACGAGGAGGCCGAGCGCCCGGCCAGCACCCAGGCGCCGGTGGTGGAGGAGGACGCGGAAGGCGTGCGGATCATGACCGTCCACACCGCGAAGGGGCTGGAGTTCCCGGTCGTCATCCTCGCCGACATGACCGCGGGCCTGTCCCGCGGCGCCGAACGGACCATGAGCCCCGACGACGGCCTGTGCGCGATGAAGCTCCTCGGCCTGTCGCCGCGGGAACTGCTGGAATCGAGGGAGATCGAGGACCGCCGCGAGGAGGCGGAGGGCGTGCGGGTCGCCTACGTGGCGGCGACGCGGGCCCGCGACCTGCTCGTCGTCCCGGCGGTCGGCGACGCGAAGCGGAACGGATGGGTCCAGTGCCTGAACGACGCGGTGTATCCGCCGCCGGAGCGCCGGCGGCAGTCCGAGCCGGCGGAGGGCTGCCCGGCGTTCGGCGAGCGATCGGTGGCAAGGCGGCCGGACGACCGGGATCGGTTGCCGCAGCCCGAGACGTCCGTCCGGCCGGGCAGGCACCGGTTCCCGGGCATGGCCGGCGAAGATGGCGGGACCGGCAAAGGGGGCGAAGCCGGCGAAGGGGGCGAAGCCGGCGAAGGGGGCGAAGCCGGCGAAGGGGGTGAGGCCGGTAAAGCGGGCGAGGCCGCCAATTGGAATGATGCCGGCAAGACCGGCGATGCCGGCTACGACGTCGTCTGGTGGGACGCGAACCTGGTGGATGTGAAGCCGCCGGCGAGCTACGGCCTGCTGGGCGAGGATCTGCTGGTCGAGGCCGGCGACAACGCCAACCGCGAACGGTTCGAACGCTGGCGGCGCCACGGCGAGGACCTGGTCGCCCGCGGTTCGGTGCCGAGCGCCCGCCCGGTCGCGGTCACCGAACTCGAGGTCGACCCGCCGGGCGAGCCAGCGGAGGTCTCGGTGGAGGAACTGGAGCGGTCTCGCGACCGGCCCGGCGGCGTCCGTTTCGGCAGCCTGGTCCACACCTTGCTGCGCGGCGCGCCGCTGTCGGGCGAAGCGGAACGGATCAGCGAGCTGGCACGCCTGCACGGCGCCCTCTTGGCCGCGACCGGCGCCGAGATCGAAGCGGCCCAAGCCGTCGTGACCGCGGCGCTCGCGAGCCCGGCCGCCGAGGCGGCTCGGGCTTCGCGGAGGCTTCTGCGCGAGACGCCGTTCCTCCTGCCCCTGGCGATCAAGAGTCTGCCCCCGGCCGGCGAGGGTCTGCCCCCTGCTGGCCAGGGTCTGCCGCAGGCGAGCGGCGCTCTGCCTCTGGCCGGCGACGCTCCGCCCTTGGCCGGCGACGCGACTAACCGGATCGTCGAGGGAGCGATCGATCTCGCCTACCTCGACGACGACGGCCGCTGGATCGTCGTCGACTGGAAGACCGACCTCGGCGATCTGGACGCGCCGGCAGGCGGTAGCGGCGATTCCGGCGCCGACGCCACCGCCCGCGGGGAACGCTACCGCCGGCAAGTCCGCTGGTACTGCTACGCGTTGGAGCAACTGACCGGCGCGCCAGCCTCCGGCCGCCTCGTACTGCTTTAGCTTTAGCCGTCCGCTGGGTGCGCGAGTCCTCTGACCCGCTGCCGCCGAAGGCGGCCAACAGAACGCGCCGGCCGTCAGGCCGGCGCCGCTGTGGCGCCACCGGTTCCTTGCTCGCTACAGCCAGCCCGTCGGTACCGGTTGCGGCAGAGGGGGCGATCGCCCAGGAACCACTCGTACGCGGGCCGAGCCTCGATCCCGCTTACGGTCTCGGAGGGAAGGCCCGACATCGTGAGGGTCAACAGCATCTTGCGGGCGTTCGGAAAGGGGATTATACGCTTGGGTTGACGGCCGTCAGGTAGCGCGGAACTGATCCCGTCCGCACGCCTGGGCGGGGATGAGCGAGGACACCCTGGCCGACCGCCGCTGGGCGGGGAGGAGGCGGGGACGTCGTGACCCGACCGGACTCCCGCAGCCGAATTCTGTCAGGTCCTGCCTGCACTTTCCGGCTTCGTGTACCCCGAGAATTGGCCAAGGCCTGACGCCGGGTGCGAGGATCCGGGCCGGGGGTTGAAGAGCCCCCCGGCCCGGACGCCGCCGTGTGGGCGGCAATGGGCACAACGATCTTCTGCGCCTGGAGTCCAGCAGGCGCCGCAGGAGACGCTCCCAGCCCTGTACGACCTGGATCTCGTCGAGCAGCCAGGCTTCGGGCGCGGCGTCCGCACTCTCCAGATAGCGGCTTGGGTACTCGTCGATCAGTGCGCCCAGGGAGAGGGCGTCCAGTCCGGCGAACCGTTCGTCCTCGAGCCTCAGGAACGGTAGCCGCCATGGTGCGGCGCCTCCGGCCATCTTCTCGGCTCTCAACTGATGCAGGAACGTCGTCTTTCCCGCGCGGCGCATTCCGATGACGGACGTGACCTTGCCCGGCAACCGGACTTGGCTGAAAGGCTCTTCCGGGTTGATGGTGGAAATCGCGTAGTGTGGCGCGATGCGCGACACAGACTTGTACGGTCGGATTCTCGGCATCGAGAGTCCCTGGAAGGTGACGGACGTCGAGCTGCGGCTTGACGCCGGCGAGGTGGAGGTGTTGGTGGCTCGCAGGCAGGGCGAGTCGTTCCGTTGTCCGAAGTGCGGCGGCGCTGCGAGTCGGCACGATTCGCGTCGTCGGCGCTGGCGGCATCTGCCGACGTGCCAGTACCGGACGATCCTGACCGCGGACGTGCCTCGGGTGCGGTGCGCGGAGCACGGGGTGCTGACGATCGGCGTGCCCTGGTCGGACCCGGGTTCGCGGTTCACGGCGTTGTTCGAGGCGCTGGTGATCGACTGGCTGGGTGCGGCGAGCGTCTCGGCGGTGGCTCGGCTTCTGGACCTGAGTTGGGACCAGGTATCCGGCGTGATGGAGCGTGCGGTGAAGCGCGGGCTCGAGCGGCGCGGGCCGGCGTCGGCGTCGAGGGTTCTGGGCGTGGACGAGACGTCGTTTCAGAAGCGCCACGAGTACGTGACGGTGGTGGCTGACATCGAGGGCGAGCCGCGGATGCACCACGTGGCGGACGGTCGGGGCAAGGACGCTCTGTCCTCGTACTACGAGTCGCTGTCGGAGGCGGCGCGCTCGCGGATCGAGACGGTGGCGATGGACATGTGGCCGGCGTACATCTCGGCGACGGTGTCCTGCCTGCCGGACGGCGGCGCCAAGCTCGCGTACGACAAGTTCCACGTCGCGGCCCATCTGGGCGACGCCGTGAACCGGGTGCGGGTAGCGGAGCACCGAGAGCTGCAGAACCGGGGGGACGACCGGCTGGCCGGTACCCGGTACATGTGGCTGTACCACCCCGACCGGTTGCCGGAGAGGCATGCGGCCTCCTTCAAGACCTTGGTGAACGCGACCTTGAAGACGGCGCGTTGCTGGCACCTGAAGGAGGTGGCGATGATGATGTGGGAGACGCGGGACCGCGTCGAGGCGCGAGAGATCTTCGACGGCTGGTACTCGTGGGCGATCCGCAGTCGTCTCGAGCCCATGAAGGAAGTCGCCCGCATGATCAAGGCTCATCTCGACGGCGTGCTGAACGCGATCGAGCGGGGCGTCACCAACGCCCGCCTCGAAGGCATCAACTCGGTCATCCAGTCGCTCAAGAAGTCCGCCCGCGGCTACCGGAATCGGGACCGGTTCCGCGACGCCATCTACTTCCATCTCGGCGGCCTGAACCTCTACCCCGATTCGCTCACGTTCCACACGAAACCCTGAAGAGCCGGCTGAAAACGCGGCGTCTCGTGAAAGACGGCCCCGCGTCGTCCAGTCCGTCGGCGAGCTGGGCGTCGAAAGCGAGTCGGAGCCGGTCCAGATCCGGTGACATGGGCCTACGGTTTCTCCTTCCCGGAAGGAGAATCGCACTCAGCATCGGTTTGCCGCGAGCGGAACGCGCGGTCGCCACTTGACTGCTCCTCTGCCGTCGACGAAGACCTCGCCTCGGAAGCACTTCTCCCTGACGTAGGTCGCGAATCCTCCGTCCGCGATCGTACCGACGACCTCACCGTCCACGACGAGTTCGTGCACCTCCCGCCGCTGGAGCGCGGCGGTTTTCCGGGGAAGGAGGAGCCGGAACCCCGGGGGAGGTTCGGCCGGCATCTGTCCGACCTTGGCCAGTTCCGTCGTCGCGCGCCGCCAAGCGTCGCGGGCCGAGCTCGGATCGGTCGTCAGGTCCGCGGCCCTGGGAGCTTGGGATGGGGAGCCGGCGGGCCCGGCCTGCGTGTGCGGTTCCGCTGCCACGCTGTTTTCGGCACCGGGGCCTGACGGGTCAGCGACAGCAGAGTGAGCGGCTTCCGGGTCAGAGGTGTTTTGGACTTCGCCTGAGAGCCTGTCCGGTCCTTCGGCCATCTTGTAGACGGTCTGGCCCTCGGGAACCCCGACTCTCATTTCGTCCTCCAGGCGGTTCACAAGCGCCGGAGGCCATCCGTAGTAGCGCGCGGCTTCCCGCAGATCGACGAAACGGACCGCCGTGCGCTCGGCCTGCGCGAGCGTTACTGCCTTCAGGCGGCCTCGGCGAATCGCTGCTCTGACAGCGGCGACCGTTACTCCGGCCAGACGCGCCGTGAGCTTGATCGATAGAAGAACTTCGCCGGCCATCGTCAGTGTCGCTCTTCGTCAGTGTGTGACGGAACGTAACGGTGTAGCGTAGCGTAACACGATCTGCTGCCGTGGGCTCCACCGGGACTGGTTGCCGGACGGCCGTGTCGCTACACTCCGCGCTGGCGAACTAGGCAACGGGCCTACGGCGTCCCACTTTGGAGAGACTGGCAGGGAGTTCACATGGAGGACATCAAGCTCTGGCAACTCGAAGGTTCTCGGGCCACTCCGCTCGCGTCGAACAACCGGCTGGAGTCCGAGCACCTCCTCGAGGAGACGCTGGTGGAGAACCCGGACCTTTTGATCGACGGTCTGACTCTGGTGGGCAGGCAGACGCCAACCGAAGGCGGGCCGCTCGATCTGCTGGGCGTGGATCCGAACGGCAGGTTGGTCGTGTTCGAGCTGAAGCGCGGCACCCTCTCTCGGGACGCCGTCGCACAGGTGATCGACTACGCCTCACATCTCGACGACATGGACCTGGGAGATCTCGCGGCTCACATCGCGTCGGCGTCGGGCGCCCACGGTATCGACCGGATCGATGACTTCGAGGAATGGTACGGCCGGAAGTACCGCGAGGATTTGGAGTTGCTGAAGCCGCTGCGCCTCTTTCTCGTCGGGCTTGGCGTCGATGAGCGGACCGAACGTATGGTGAGGTTCCTCGCCGTCAACAGCGAGATGGAGATCTCCCTGTTGACATTTCACGGCTTCGACCAGGGCGGAAAGACGCTTCTGGCAAAGCAGGTCGAGGTGAGCGCAACGGAGGAAGCGCGCCCGACCAGACGACGAAGACACAGAACCAAGGCGGAGTACCAAGCGATACTTGACAGGAAGCTACGGGAATCGGAAGTCGCCGACTTGTTCGCCGAAGTTCTGACCGCGTGGGATGCTGTTTGGAGTTCCCCCGGAAAGGCGCCCGGGGTCTTCGGGCTCCGTCTCAGGCTGGGAAACCCGCGCACCGGGGGGTATGCCACTCTGGCCCGACTTGAGCCCTGGTCTCGGGAAGTCGCAATGGTCTTCTACTCCGAGGCGATCCGACTGTGTCGAGAGGAGTTCCGCCCGTTCGTGGAAGGCGACGACGCGATCCCCCACGAGACGTCGCCGATGAACCAGGCGCCGGTGTCGGACCCGCAGCCGGAAATCAAGCTGAAGGTGTCTCGGGATGTTTGGAGCGCGCACCAGACGCGCCTGACCGCACTCCTGCAATCCGTCTACGAGGCCTGGCACGACCTTGAGGAAGACGACGATTCACCGTAGGTGTTGGTGCCGACGCATCAGCCGGGCAGCTTCATGCCGCCTCCTCGCAACACCTCGATGATCCCCTCTTTCTTCAGCAGCTCGCGAATCCTCTCGACATCGTGCTTTTCGATCCACCCCTGGAAGTGCTTCCAGCCTCGACTCCCCTCGATGGGAATCTCGAGGTAGATATCCTTCGCGAGGCGTTGGTCCTTCTTGCTCAGGCCCAGTTCGGAGAAGTTGACGGATGGACGGCGACCCAGGAACGGATCCGACCTTAGCCAGGTCCTAAGTTCCCCGAGCATTCGCCGGTCCAGACGACCGAGATCAGCGATGAAGTCGTGGAGCATCTCCGGTTCCGGGCTCCAGCGACTGGCGGGCGCGATCTCCTCCCAGGTCGCGTAGTCGTCCGGCTGCCTGGCCAGAATGAAGCCGACACCGGTACGTTGGGCTTCTCGTGCGATTCTCCCGACGGTCGCGGCATCCGGGTCACCTCCTGACGCGGGGGGATGGCAGATCAGATAGGCGTGCGTGGCGTGCGTCCGGTGCGACAGGGCTTCGTAGAGCCCGGTGATGTCCAGAGACGGCTTGACTTCGAAGGTCACGACGTCCAGGAACTTCCCCGGCAGAAAGGGCAGAGTCCTTCCTCCGACAAGCGTGATGTCGGGTGCGTTCCAGCGACCTCTCTTCATGCCATGAGTGCCCAGAACTTCGCAGAAACGACTGGGCTCGATGAAGTCGTGAGGCCACTCGTCCGCCCATCGCGTCGCGATCTCGGCTCTCATGTCGGGATAGAGACTGTGCTCGTTCGGGTAGTGGCGGAGGTTCCTCGACACCGAGCGGGATCCGCCTCGACCAGTGGAAACGAGCCCGCCGTCCCTGAGAAAGTCGATCCAGCGGGTAACACTGCTCTTGGCCACGTCTTCCAGTGCGGCCGAGATGCGAAGTTCGCTCGTGGCCCCGCCGTTCGGAGGAACGAGGCCGTAGACCTTGCGGAGAACCTGCTCGTCTTCAGATGAGAGCGTCTCGTGCTTCACGAGTTCGCCGTACGTCTTGTTCGCCTTGTCGGTGCCCATGTCAGCCTGTACCTCCGCGTCTTGGTTGAATGTGGCGACGTTTTCTGTCGAGCGGGGAGGCTTCAGTTCGCCTGGGGCTGATTCCATCGTGCACCCAGCGAACAGGACGTCCGGCGCCGTCGGCTACAACACCTCGCCGATGTAGCGCTCCCGGGCCAGCCGCCAGAACACGACGAGGAACGCCGTCAGCGGGATCGCCAGGATCATGCCGGCGATGCCGTTGAGGGCCGAGCCCCAGAAGAACACCGCGACGATGATCGCCATCGGGTGGAGGCCCGTGCGGTCGCCCATGATCCGCGGCGTCAGCACGTAGGCCTCGATCGCCTGGACGAGCGCGAAGACGACGAGCACCCAGACGACGAGCTGGAGCCCGCCGCCTTCCTGCCAGTAGCCGATCGGCAGGGCCACCGCCAGGCCGACGATGCTGCCCAGGTAGGGGATGATGTTCAGGAAGCCGAGCGCCAAGCCGAGAACGAGCCCGTAGCGCAGGCCGGCGACGGAGAAGCCGACGGCGAACAGGGCGCCCTGGAGGAAGGCGATGACGAGCTGGCCGCGGAAGAAGGCGACCAGGATGTCGATGAACTCTTGGATCAGGTAGATCACGTCGGCCCGCGTCTTCGGCTTGAGGAAGGGAAAGACGTGGTCGAGCTTGCGGAAACGGTCCGGCTCGACGATCAGGAAGAAGCAGAGGTAGACCGGCAGGACCGCCCAGGCGAAGAGCGAGGCGAGCCCGGCGCCGATGCTCTGGAAGACCTCCACCGCCGTGTCGCCGACCATGCCGACGCCGGGGATCAGACTGGCCGGGTCGATCTCCTCGATCGCCTCGCGCAATCGAGCCGCCAGCGGGTTGGCCTCCAGGCGTTCCGTGAGCTCCGGCAGGCGCTCGGACGCCCAGGCCAGGAGGCGATCCCGTGCCTCCGGCAGGGCCTCGACGAGGCCGCCGATCTGCGACGCGGCCATGGCGCCGAAGAACCAGGCGAAGCCGGCGACCGGCACGAGCAGCGAGAGCAGGACGACGGCCACCGCCAGGATCTTCGGGAACCGCAGCCGCTCGTTCAGAAGCCCGTAGTACGGCCGCAGCACGAACGCGAGCACCGCCGCCACCGCGAGCGGCAGGAACACGTTCGAGAACGCGGCGAAGAACGAGCCGATGGCCCAGAACAGGGCCACGACCGCGGCCAGGATGACGGCGGCCGCCGCGATCGTCGCCGCGGCGGCGACGGTGGCTCGCTGGCGTTCCGAGAGTTCGATCGGCACCGGTGTCCGTTCCCTGACGGGACGCTACCACCGTTGGCGAGACCGTTCGCCGCCGGCGCTTCCGCTGGAGGCACGGGTCTTCCGACCCGGATACTGGCGGCAGCCGCGCCCTGTCGCCGCGAGGACGGCGCCGGCGGCGGCCCTCAGGATGCCTGGACGTCAAAGCATCTTGTCCGTTTCGCGACCCCTTGGGTGCTCCGGGACGCCGCTCCGTGTACTCCCCTGCATGACCGTGACGTTGCTCGACCAGCCGCCGCGGACCCTGCCGCACGACCTGGGGCCGTATCGCCGTTGCGACTACATGACCCTGCCCGACGAACCGCGTTGCGAACTCCTCTACGGGAGGTTCTACCTGAGTCCGAGCCCGCTCCCCGTTCATCAGGTCATCGTGGGTGAACTGTTCCGGCTCTTGGCCGATGTGGCGGATCGGACGGACGGCGTCGCCATGGTGGCGCCGATGGATGTCCACCTCGTCGATCACTCCGTGGTGCAGCCCGACGTGATGTTCATCTCGCGACGGCGCCGCGAGGTGATCGAGACGTGGGTGGAGGGACCGCCGGACCTGCTGGTCGAGGTGCTTTCGCCCGGCACCGCCTCCCGCGACCGGGTCTACAAGCTGAACCTCTACCGCGAGCACGGGATCGGCGAGTACTGGGTAGTCGATCCGGGACGGCGGCGGATCGCGTTCCTCGTTCGCGAGGGCGATGAGTTCCTGGAGCGGGCTCCGGACGGCGCGATGTACCGGTCCGTCGCGGTTCCCGAGATCGAACTCGACATGGACGCGCTCTGGGCGGCCGTGGACCGGGTGTTCCGGAGGAGGTAGGCCACCACACCCCGGGCCCGTGCCTGCCGCACGTTCGGGTGGATACGATCGCGCCATGGCTGCCAAGCGGCGATTCCGGACGGTCAAGGGCACGCGCGACCTGCTCCCGGTCGAGGCTTGCGCCTTCGCGCGAGTGGAGGAGGCGGCGCGCCGCGTGTTCTCGCTCTACGGCTACCGCGAGCTGCGCACGCCGATCGTCGAGGACACGGGCCTCTTCGTGCGCGGGGTCGGCGAAGGCAGCGAGATCGTCGGCAAGCAGATGTATACCTTCGACGACAAGAAGGGCCGCAGCCTGACGCTTCGCCCGGAAGGCACGGCGGCGGTGGCGCGGGCCTACCTGCAGCACGACATGGCGTCCTGGCCCCAGCCGGTCAAGGTCTTCTACATGGGTCCCTACTTCCGCTACGAGCGGCCGCAGGCGGGTCGCTACCGGCAGTTCAACCAGATCGGCGCCGAACTGATGGGTGATCCGGGGCCGTACGGCGACGCGGAGTTGCTCGTCATGCTCGTGCGCTTCCTTTCGGAACTCGGATTCGAAGACCTGACGGTCGGCCTCAACTCGGTCGGCGATCCGAGATGCAGGCAGCGCTACTCGGGGCGCCTGCGCGAGTTCCTCGAACCGCACCGCGACGAGTTGGGTGCCGACAGTCGGCGGCGTCTGGAAACCAACCCTCTTCGCATCCTGGACACGAAGGCGCCCGGGGAACGGCGACTGCTTGAAGATGCGCCGCGGCTGCGCGAGGTGCTCGGCGCCGCGGCTCGCGAGCACTTCGACGCCGTCTGCGCCCGGCTCGAAGCGCTTGGCGTCGCCTACCGGATCGACGACGGCCTGGTTCGAGGGCTCGACTACTACACGCGGACCGTGTTCGAGATCGCCTCGGATGCGCTCGGGGCGCAGAACGCGATTCTCGGCGGTGGCCGCTACGACGGACTGATCGGCGAACTCGGCGGCCCGAGCGTACCCGGAATCGGCTTCGCGATCGGCCAGGACCGGCTCGTCGACGTGCTGCCGGCCTCGTCTCCGGCGCGGTCCGGCGATTCGCCGCCGGTCGCCATTGTGGTGGTCGGCGAGGTCCTCCTGCAACAGGGTCTGGAACTCGCCGAGGAGCTGCGGGCGGCGGGCGTACCCGCGATCTGCGACCTGACGGCAGGCTCGCTGAAGGCTGGCCTGCGCAAAGCGAACCGCCGCGGCTGCCGCTGGATCGCGCTCTTCGGGCAGGACGAGGCCGCCTCCGGAAACGTGGTCCTGAAGGACTTCGAGAGCGGCGCCCAGGAGACCCTCCCCCGCGAGGGGTTCGCCGCCGCGGTTGCCGCGAGAGTTTCCGCCTGAGTTGTGCGAGGATCGGCGGTTCGGGCCAGATGCGGCTCGCCGCGAAGGACTGCGAAACGCCGCGCAAGGACCGTGAGAGGCTGGAGAAGCCGGCAAAGGACCAAAGAGAAGCGCGAAGGACCGAGGGTGTGAACAGAACCAGGGCAGGAACCCTGACCGGGGAGCAGGTCGGCCAGCAGGCGAAGGTCCAGGGATGGATCCACCGCCGGCGCGACCACGGCGGCGTGATCTTCCTCGACGTGCGCGACCGCAGCGGAGTCGTCCAGGCGGTCGTCCATCCCGAGACCACGCCGGAGGCGGCCGAGGCCCTCCAGCCCGCGCGTCTCGAGTGGGTGGTCGAGGTCGAGGGCGAGGTCGCGCGCCGCGACCCGGACAAGGTGAACCCGAAGATGGCCACCGGCGAGATCGAGGTCCAGGTCCGCGGCGGCCGGGTGCTGGGTCGGTCCGAGGCGATGCCGTTCTCGGTCGAGGGGCCGCAGGACGCGAGCGAGGAGACCCGGCTCAAGTACCGCTTCCTCGACCTCCGCCGCGACGCCCTGCAGCGCAACCTGAAGCTGCGCTCCGACTTCACCATCGAGAGCCTCGCCTACTTCCGCGAGCAGGGCTTCGTCAACGTCGAGACCCCGATGCTCACGCGCTCGACGCCGGAGGGCGCCCGCGATTACCTCGTGCCGAGCCGCCTGAACCACGGCAGCTTCTACGCGCTGCCGCAGTCGCCCCAGTTGTTCAAGCAGATCCTGATGGTGAGCGGCGTCGAGCGCTACGTCCAGTTCGCCCGCTGCTTCCGCGACGAGGACCTGCGCGCCGACCGGCAGCCCGAGTTCACCCAGATCGACGTCGAGATGTCCTTCACCGACGAGGAGGAGATCTACCGGCTGACGGAAGGGCTGTTCGCCCGCGTGTTTCCGCTCGCCGGGATCGAGCCGCCGAATCCGTACCCGCGCATGAGCTACGACGAGGCGATGCGCCGCTTCGGGTCCGACCGTCCGGACCTTCGGGTCGCCATCGAGATCGTCGACGTGACGGACTGCCTGCGCGAGACGGAGTTCCGCGCCTTCCAGGCGGCCATCGGGGCCGGCGGCGTGGTGCGGGGCGTCCACGTTCCGGGCGCCGCCTCGTCCAGCCGGCGCCAGGTCGACGAGTACGCCGACATCGCGCGCCGCCACGGCGCCCAGGGCGTCCTCTGGGTCAAGCGCGAGAACGGCGTGCCCTCGTTCCTGGTCAGGAACGCGCTGACCGACGGACAGGTCGAGACCCTGGCCGACCGTCTCGGTGTCGAGGAGGGCGGCATGGCGCTCCTCGTCGCGGCGCCGGAACCGACCGCGGCGGCGGCGCTCGGCGCGCTGCGGGTCGAGGTCGGCCGCCGCTTCGGCCACATGCGGGAGGACGCGCACGAGTTCCTCTGGGTCCACGACTTCCCCCTGGTCGACTGGAACAGCGACGAGGGGCGCTGGCATGCCGCCCACCATCCGTTCACGTCGCCGCGCGTGGCCGACCTGGACCGCCTGGAGAGCGACACGGCGTCGGTGCGGGCGCAGGCCTACGACGTGGTGCTGAACGGCCACGAGATCGGCGGCGGCTCGATCCGCATCCACGATCCGGCGTTGCAGAAGCGGGTGCTGGCCCTGCTCGGCATCGACGACGAGGATGCGGAACGGCGTTTCGGCTTCCTGCTGGAGGCCCTGCGCTACGGCGCGCCCCCGCACGGCGGCATCGCCCTTGGCGTCGACCGGATCGTCATGCTGATGGCCGGAGCCCGCTCGCTGCGCGACGTGATCGCCTTCCCGAAGACGGCGTCGGCGGTGTGCCTGATGACCGAAGCGCCGTCCACGGTCGACCGGGAGCAGTTGCTCGACCTGGGTCTGCGCATGCGCCCCCGGCCAGTTCCTTGAGAACCCGGTCCGTCCCCTGAGAACGGCATGATCGACTACGGATCGGACGGGCCGTACCGGTTCGGTCTGGAACACCCCGGCGGCGTCTGCGAGGCGGTGGTGGAGCGGGGGCTCCTTGGCGGGGACGACGGCGCCCTCGGCGCGGTCGGGGACTGGTGCCGCGGCCGGGTCGTCTTCCTGATCACGAGCGAGATTCCGGACCGCCACTGCGGCGGCGCGGCGCGCAAGCTGCTCGCGCCCGCGGCCCGGGTGGAGACGATCGAGGTGCCCGACGGCGAGGCGGCGAAGACGGTCGACTGCGCCGCGTCCGTCTGGCACGAGATGCTGGAGCGCGGCGGCAAGCGGGACAGCCGCCTGGTCACGCTCGGCGGCGGCGCCGTGGGCGATCTCGGCGGCTACGTGGCCGCCAGCTTCCTGCGCGGCATCGACTACGTGCAGATTCCCACCACGCTGCTGGCGCAGGTGGACGCCTCCATCGGCGGCAAGACTGGCATCGACCTGCCGGGCGGCAAGAACACGGTCGGCGCGTTCCACCATCCCGGCTTCGTGCTGGCCGACACGTCCTGTCTGCGGACCCTGCCCGTTGGCGAGCTGCGTGCGGGCCTGTTCGAGGTCGTCAAGATGGCGGCGCTGCTCGATCTCGAACTGCTGGAGCAGGTGGAGGAGTCGCTGGAGGCGTTGCTGGCCGGAGATGCGGTGTGGCTGACGGGCGTGGTCGCGGCCTCGGTCCGGGCCAAGATGCGCGTCGTGGCGGGCGACCTGGAGGAAGGGGACAGCCGGCGCCTGCTCAACTTCGGCCACACGCTGGGCCACGCGATCGAGGCGGAGTTCGGCTACCGGGGCCTGCGCCACGGCGACGCGGTGGGCCACGGCATGAGGTTCGCGCTGCGGCTTGCGCTCCGGCGCGGCCTCGACCGGCAGTTCGGCTCGGGGCTGCTGCGCCTGATCGATCGGATGGGGCCTCCCGGGCTGGCCGGCGTCGAGCGGAAGCTCGGCGTACGCCTCGACGCGGACCGGCTCGTCGCGGCCATGGGGCGCGACAAGAAGGCGCGCGAGAGCGGCCTGGCGTGGGTGCTGCCGGTGTCGCCGGGAAGGGGGGAGATCGTCACCGGTCTCGATCCGGCGCTGGTGCGGAGCGAACTCCAGGCGTTCCTGGACGAGTCCCGGGCACCACCGGCCAGGGGTACGCGGTGAACCGGGGAAGTGGCTACGTCGGAGGCGCGGCGCCGCCCGGGGTTACGCGATGAACGGGGGATCGGACGCCGGCACAGCGGCGCTCGCGGCGGACGCCGAAGCCCGATCCGGCCGCCTGTGGAAACGGCTGCGGCGGGGGCTCGGCCGCACCCGCAAGGGGCTCGTCGGCCGGATCGGCAAGGCGCTCGGTGGCGCCGCCCGGATCGACGAAGACGCGCTCGAGCGGCTCGAAGAGTCCCTGATCGAGTCGGACCTCGGCGTCGACACGACGCTCGAACTCGTCGAGCGGCTGCGCCGGGCCGGGGACTCGGGACGACTCGGCGCCGGCGGCGAGTTCGCGCTGCGCCAACTGCTGGTGGACGAGGTGGCGGTGCTGCTGCTCGACGCGCCGCCGGCGGCGCTGCCGGCGGCGCCGCGCATCACCCTGCTGGTCGGCGTCAACGGTTCGGGCAAGACGACCTCGGCCGCCAAGCTGGCGCGGGCATCCCTCGACCGGGGCGAGAAGGTCCTCTTCGCGGCCGGCGACACGTTTCGCGCCGCGGCCGCGGAGCAGCTAGAAGTGTGGGGCGAACGGCTGGGGATCGACGTCGTCCGCCGTCCGTCCGGCGGCGACCCGGCGGCGCTGGTCTTCGACGCCGTTCAGGCGGCGGGTGCGCGAGGCGCCGGTCACCTGATCGTCGACACGGCGGGCCGGCTGCACACCCGCGGTCAGTTGATGGACGAGCTGTCCAAGGTCCACCGTGTCGCCCGCCGGGCGGCCGGCGAGGCATGGAACGTTTTCACGCTCCTCGTGGTCGACGCCGGCAACGGCCACAACGCGCTGGTGCAGGCCCGCGAGTTCGGCGCGGCGGTCCCGCTCGACGCCGTCTTCCTCGCCAAGATCGACGGCACGGCGAAGGGGGGCATGGCGGTCGCGATCGCGCGCGACCTGCGCCTGCCGGTGGCCTGGCTGGGCGTCGGCGAGGCGGTCGAGGACATGGTCGACTTCGATCCGCGGTCCTTCGCGGCCGCCCTGTTCGGATGAACCCGTTCGGACGGAGGACGACTCGGATGCGGCCGGCGCGGATGAGCCCGGTGGGGATGAGCCCCGTGCGGATGCGGCCGGCGCGAAGGTGGCCGGTGCGGATGAGCCCGGTTCGGACGGGGCCGTTCGGGTGAGCGACGGGTCGAGCTTCCGTCCGGCCGACCGCCGCGCCATGGCGCGCGCGCTGGCCCTGGCGCGCCGCGGCCGCTGCACCGTGGCGCCGAACCCGATGGTCGGGGCGGTTGTCGTGAGCGGAGGCGAGACCGTGGGCGAGGGCTGGCACCGGCGGGCGGGCGGCGAGCACGCGGAGGCGGCGGCGCTGGCGGCCGCCGCCAATGCGGCATTGGACGGCACGCTCTACGTGACCCTCGAACCCTGCAACCACCACGGACGGACGCCGCCCTGCGCCGGCCGCGTGATCGAGTCCGGGGTGAAGCGCGTCGTCTACGCCCACCGCGATCCGAACCCGGAGGTGACCGGCGGCGGCGGCGACCGGCTGCGGGCCGCGGGGATACGGGTCGAGGGCGGGCTGCTTGCCGGGCAGGCGGTCGAGATGAACGTGCCGTTCCTGACGAACGTGGTGCATCGCCGGCCCGCCGTGACGCTCAAGTGGGCGATGAGCCTGGACGGCCGGATCGCGACGGCGGCCGGCGACAGCCAGTGGATCTCGTCGGAGCGGGGCCGGCGGTGGGCGCTCGACCTGCGGGAGGAGCACCAGGCGATCGTCGTCGGCAGCGGCACGGCGCTCGCCGACGACCCGCGGTTGAACCGGCGGCTGGGCCGGGCCGAGGGGCCGATCCTGCGCGTGGTGCTCGACCGTCGGCTGCGGCTGTCGCCCGAGGCGCGGATGTTGGAAGTCGAGGGGCCGGTCGTGGTCTACACGGAGGCGCCGGCGGGCGACCGGTTGCGCCGCTCCGGCGCCGAGGTGGTGCGCCTCGCCGCCGTCACGCCGGCGGCCGTGCTGGCGGACCTCTTCGATCGCGGCGTCTCCAACGTGCTGGTAGAGGGCGGCGGGGAAGTGCTCGCCGCGTTCTCGGCGTCCGGCCTGTGGGATCGGGCCGCGGTCTGCTGCGCGCCGGTCCTGATCGGCGGCGCGGCCGCGCCGGGTCCGCTCGGCGGCGACGGGCCGGAACGGCTGGCGGACGCCTGGCGTCTCGACGAACTGCGGGTTCGCCGACGCGGACCGGACGTGATTCTCGTAGGCTACCGGCAGGGATGTTTACCGGAATTGTCACGGAGCGTGGCCGGGTAGTCGAGGCACCCGGGGCTGCCGAGGGGCGGCGCGCCATCCGACTTCCCGAAGGCGGGCGCTCGGACCGGGTCGCGGACGGTGCGAGGGCGTACCCCGCGGGTGCGCGCCTGGTTGTCGGACACTCGGCGGCGCTCGCCGCGAAGCTCGACCTCGGCGCCAGCATCGCGGTTGCGGGCGTGTGCCTGACCGTGGTGGAGCAGGGAGGCGCGGATGGCACGCAGGGCAGCGTTGCGATTGGCGACGCGAAGCGGGCCGCGGGAAGCAGTGCCTCGGGACGGTCGCGGACGTCGTCCCCTGGGTGTTCGCCGGCCTGGTCCGCCTTCGACCTGTCTCCCGAAACGCTCAGCCGAACGACGCTGGGCGCGCTGCAAGCCGGCGACGAGGTGAACCTCGAGCCGCCGCTCTCGGCCGGCGACCCGTTGGGCGGCCACTGGGTCCAGGGGCACGTGGACTCGACGACCCGGGTGGCCCGGGTGGAGGAGCAGGGCGACAACCGGGTCGTCGCGTTCGAGATCCCCGCCGAACTGCGCGACGGCTTCGTCCCCAAGGGCAGCGTGACCATCGACGGCGTCAGCCTGACCGTCGCGGCTCTGGACGAGGACACCTTCGACGTCGCCCTGATTCCGCACACGCTCGAGGTCACGACCCTCTCGGAACTGAGCCCCGGCGATCCGGTCAACGTCGAGGGCGACATCCTCGCCCGCTACGTCCGGAAAGCGGTCGAGGCCGCGGTCGCCGCCGCACTGAAGCCGACGGGAAGATGAGAGCGCCGCGCCGCGCTGGGCGCGCTGGGTGCGCGGGTCTTCCGACCCGCACCAAGCGCGATGCCGCGAAGCGGCGAGCCCGAGTGTCGATCGCAGCGCCGCTAACGTAGCCGCGTGACGCCACTCGCCCTTCGGGAACACGTCGCCGAGCCGGCGAACCTCTGGATCCGCCACGGCTTCTCCCGCTGGCCTTGGCCCGGCGGCGAAGACCTCTGGTGCGACCTCGCGACCGGCGGCCTGGGGCCGTCCGCTGCCGGCGGCCAGAGACCGTCCGCCGTCCGGCCGTCGTTCGTCGACGCCGAGGCGGTCGACCTTGTGCGCTCAGCGACCGACGTCGTCTACGTTCCGCCCCTGCCGGCCGACCGCGAGTCACTCCGCGCAGCGATCGTCGAAGCGGCGAGCGCCTCCGGCGCGCCCCTTCTGATCCAGACCGTAGCCGACGGCCTGCCGGTTGCGCCGGACTCCGGCCGGTACCTTCGTGAGCTTCCCGGCGCCGCGTCGGTGCAACCGATACTTGGGGCGACCGACTCCGGGCCGTCACCTGGCCCGACCGACTCCGGGCCGTCGCCCGGTTCGACCGAAGCCGAGCCGTCCCCTGGTTCGACCGACGCCGGGCCGCCGCCCAACGTCGTCGTCGCCATCGACCTGCTCGACAGCCTGGTTCGCCACGCCGCGACGCTGCGGGAGGAGTTCAAGGAGAACCGTCAGCCGAGCCTCCCCTTGGAGCCTCCGCCGCTGCAGGACGCGACCCTGGTGTGGCCTCTCGTCACCGGCTGGACGGACCAGCCGGGCATCCTGGAATCGGCCATGGCCCGCTTGGCGGCTGCGGGCGCGCGCCGCGTCGTCCCGCGCGCGATGGCGCTCGACGCCCGCGACCGCCGCCTGCTCGCCGGACATCTCCAGACGACCTGGCCCGAGGCGTTCGACGCCCTCTTCCACGGCGACGAGTCGCCGCCCGATGCGCCGGCCTTCCGCGGCGCCGCCGAAGCCGCGGGCCTGGAATTTCGCCTGCCGCGGCCGCTGCCGGCGCCGCCGCTGCCGGCAAGACTTCGCCTCGCCCGCGAGCTGGCCGGCCACCTGATCGAACTCGGCGACGCCGCCGCCACCGGCGGCGACGCCTGCTACCGTGCCGCCCGCTTCCTCGACCGCGACGAAGTCGACATCGAAGCCGCCGCCCGCGAAGGGAACCTCGGCGTCCTGCCGTGGCTGGAGGCGCCGGCGAAGCGGGCGGCGGAACGGTGGCTGGCCTCGCGCCACCGACACTGAAGCCGATACGAACGGGAGTGTCGCCGGCGTTCAGCCCCCGTCCGCGACGCTCGACATCCTGTGTCCGTTGGCCGCAGCCTCCCCGGCGCCGCCGCCTACTCCTTCAGGTGCCGGTCGCGACCGTGTACGTCAGCGCGGCGAGAATCAGCGTGTTGAAGGCCATGATGCCGCCGAAGGTCCACTTCAGCGTGCCCAACTGTCCTGCCAGCCCCGCGGTCTGCCCCGCGACGCCCGCGATCTTCCCCTCGACCCCCGCGATCTGCCCTTCGACCCCCGCGATCTGCCCTTCGACCCCCGCGATCTTCCCCTCGACTGAGGCGAAGCGGGCGTCCATCTCGCCCTTCAACTCCGCGAAGCGGGCGTCGACCTGGGCGAACCGGGCGTCGACCTGCGAGAATCGGGCATCCATTTCGCCCCTGAACTCCGCCCGGTCCTGGGCCCGTTGCGCGTCGTGACGCTCCAGCATCGCCTTGAACCGGGCGTCCGCTTCCGCCCGGTCCTGTGCCCGCTGCGCGTCGTGACGCTCCAGCATCGCCTTGAACCGCGCGTCCGCTTCCGCTCTCGTCATCATCGGCGCCGCCTGTTCATCCAGCAGATCGACCAGCGTCTCCGCCACCGGGCGATCCATGCCCGCGTCGGTCAGTGCCTTGCGTCTGGCGGACGCCTGTCCGGTGGTCCACGTCATCTCCGTTCCTGAAATCTCAGCTCTCGTCATCGTCAGCCCCCAACTCGCTCGATCATTCTGCGCCGGGCGGCCGCGACGACAGAGGAAAGGGTACAACAGGCCCCGGCGCCGGGCCCCGGGGACACGGCCTTCTGCCGGTCCTCAAGGACTAGGACGGATTCCGGCGCCGAGAGCCGGATTCGGGAGCTTCCGCCGCGGCGCGAGTGCCAGGCCGCGAGTGTTGGTGCACGGGCTTTCTGATCCGCTGTCGCCGCAGGACGCCCGCGGCAACCGGCTGCCGGAAGTTCCCGGCGCCCGCGCCTTTGTCGACTGGCTCGTCGCCCGGCCGGACGTCGCCGTCGGCATCGCCACCGGCGGCTGGAAGGAAACCGCCGCGATGAAGCTGCAGGCCGTCGGCCTCGATCCCGAGACCCTGAACCTCGCCTCCGGTTCGGACGCCGAAAGCCGGGTCGAGATCATGCGCGTCGCGGCCGAGCGCACCTTGGCGGGCAGATCAGCCAACGGGAAGACCTACTTCGGCAACCGTCCGTGGGATCGGGAAGCCAGTCGCGAGTTGGACTGGCGCTTCATCGGCATCGGCTCGGATGTCGAACACACGACCCGGTTCGACGACTTTCTCGATCACGAGTCCATCTGGAAAAGTGCTCAATCTGCCGTCGGACAAGGGTTGGCCTGCAGGCGGTCGCAGGGCTTGGTGACAGGGCGGCCAATGGCGTCGGGCCTGTCCCGGTGCCTCGCCGGCGGCTCACCGGGTGGTGCGGCGGAAGTGCCTTTGGTTCATGATCCGTGTGATGAACTGGTTCCCGGCTTTACCGTGACCCGCCGCTCTTCGACACCGCCGTTGCCAGCTTCCAGTTCTGTTCGCTGGGGTCGTAGACGATGACGCCCTTACGCTTCAGATGTAGCTGCGCGTGACGAAACCGACGCTGCCACGCCTTACCGTAGGGCTCACCCTTGATGAAGAAGAGCTCGCTGTCATCGCACAGGGCGGGAAGCAGCGATTTCACTTCCTGCTGCATCGCCTTTGTCTTCTTCGGACCCCGTCTGAGGATGAACTCAATGGTCTCACCGAACACGGCATGGGCGCTGCGGTTGCCCACTTGGGCGGCCGCGAACGTTGGTTGCGCTTTACGCATGGCCTTGTCGAACTTCTTCCTCGCACCCTGTCCAGCGCTGCTCATCGACTCGGAGTGAGCTTGACGAAGCTCAGTCTCCAGTTGGACGAGGCCAGTGATCGTCTCGACATCGACCTCGCTGCCGAGACGGGCGAACTCCAGCATGTCGTGGCGTACTTTCCGCACCAGCGCGTCCTGCTCAAGAAGGACGCCGTACTCGATGTTCCGGTCCAATGCGGCGAGGTCCTGCCGCCAACTCCCCGCAAGCAACCGAACCGCCGGAGTGTGTTCAATCACCTTGACCATTCTGGCCGCAGCGACCGCAGGAGCCAAGTGCCGGGTGCCGTCTGTTGTCCTCGATTCACACGAATCCCGTGTGGCGTTGGTTCGTGATGTGAGCGGGGCATTGGCGAAACGTAGTCAACGAGTGGGTTCAAGCAAGAGTCGGCTACCGCGGCCGCAGCAAGGGAAACAGGATGACGTCCCGGATGGACCGGGCGTCCGTCAGCAGCATGACCAGGCGGTCGATGCCGAGGCCCAGGCCGCCGGCGGGAGGCATGCCGTACTGGAGCGCCTCGACGTAGTCGCGGTCGAAGCGGTGGGCTTCGTCGTCGCCGCCTTCGCGGGCGAGGAGTTGCTGGCGGAAGCGTTCGGCCTGGTCGTCGGGGTCGTTCAGTTCGGTGAAGGCGTTCGCCAGTTCCATGCCGCCGACGAAGAGCTCGAAGCGCTCGGTGAAGCGGGCGTCGCCGGCGGCGTGCTTGGCGAAGGGAGAGACCTCGACCGGGTAGTCGTGGATGAAGGTGGGCTGGATCAGCTTCGGTTCGACGAGGCGGTCGAAGAGTGCCATCAGCAGGTTGCCGTAGCCGGCGTTCTTCGGCGCTTCTTCGCCGAGGCGGTCGAGTTCCGCGGCGAGCGCCGCCTCGTCGTTGACGGCGGCCGGCTCCATGCCGCCGATCTCGACCAGGGACCGGCGCACGCTCATGCGCGGCCAGGGCGCCTGGAAGTCGATCTCGGCGCCGCGGTACGAGCAAGTGGTGGCGCCGTCTTCCAGGACGGCCTCGGCCACCGCGGCGAACATCTTCTCGGTGAAGCCCATCAACTGCTCGTAGTCGGAGTAGGCCCAGTAGAACTCGAGCATCGTGAACTCGGGGTTGTGCTGGGTCGAGATGCCTTCGTTGCGGAAGTTGCGGTTGATCTCGAACACCCGGTGCAGGCCGCCGACCAGCAGGCGCTTGAGGTACAGCTCGGGCGCGATGCGCAGGTAGAGGGCGAGGTCGAGCGCGTTGTGGTGGGTCACGAAGGGCCGGGCCGTCGCGCCGCCGGGAACTACCTGCATCATCGGCGTCTCGACCTCGAGGAAGCCCTCGTCGAGCAGGCAGGCGCGGAGCGCGGCGATCGCCCGCGAGCGGACGACGAACCGCCGGGTCGACTCGGCGGAGTTCAGGAGGTCGAGGTAGCGGCGCCGGTAACGCTCTTCCCGGTCGGCCAGGCCGTGCCACTTCTCGGGCAGCGGCCGGGTCGCCTTCGCCAGCAGATCGAGGCGGTCCGCCAGGATCGTCAGTTCGCCGGTGCGGGTGCGCATCAGCTTGCCTTCAGCCATCACGTAGTCGCCGATGTCGAGCTGCGAGAGCAGCCACCAGCAGTCCTCGCCCGCCCGGTTGCGGCGGACGAAGACCTGGATCCTGGAGTCGGCGCCGTCCGAGATGTCGAGGAAGGCCGCCTTGCCATGCGTCCGGTGAGCGCGGACGCGGCCGGGCACCCGGAGTTCGATGGCTGCCTCTTCGAGTTCCGCCTCGGTCTTCCCGCCGTAGCGGTCGCGGACCTCGCCCGGCTCCAGGTCGTACTCCGCCCGCGTCGGGTAGGGATCGACTCCCCGTTCGCGCAGGCGGTCGCGCTTGCCGCGCCGGTTCTCGATCTGGGCTTCGAGTTCGGACATCCGCTACGTCCCGGTCAGGCGGCGGGGGACGCCGGCGAACCGCAGGACGAGGACGGCCGCCGCCACAGTTCCTCGTCGTCCAGCAGGCCGCGGAGGAGCCGCGCCACCTGCCCGGCGGCGCCGGCGCCGACTCTCAGCACGTCCTCGTGGTCGAGGTGGGCGCCCTCCATGCCGGCCGCCATGTTCGTGACCAGCGAGAAGCCGAGCACGCGGAGCCCCATGTGGCGGGCGGCGATGACTTCCTGCACCGTCGACATGCCGACCAGGTCGCCGCCCAGGGCGCGGTAGGCGCGAATCTCGGCGGGCGTTTCGTAGGACGGGCCGAGCAGGCCGACGTAGACCCCCTCGTGGACGCGGATTCCCGCTTCGCGGCCGATGTCGACCAGGCGGCGCCGCAGGTCGGCGTCGTAGGCGTCGCACAGGTCGGGGAACTGCGGTCCCCACGCGGCCGGCGGCTGCCCCCGCAGCGGGTTGTGGCCGGTCAGGTTGAGGTGGTCGGAGATCGCCACGATCGACCCCTCGGGCAGATCCCGTCGGAGCGACCCGGCGGCGTTCCCGACGACCAGCGCGCCGGCCCCGAGCAGCGCCCCGAGGCGGACCAGGAAGACGACCTCGGCCGGCGTGCAGCCCTGGTACAGGTGGAGCCGGCCGCGGCTCACCAGCAGGTGGCGTCCCGCGGCCGTCGCCGCGACCTCCACGGTGCCGGCGTGGCCCTGGATCGGCTCGGGGTGGAAGGGCAGGAACTCGGCGAACGGCCACGGCCCGGCGACCGGTGACCCGAGGTCGACCTCGATGCCGGAGCCGGTGATCAGCACCGCGTCGGGCGCCGGCCAGCCGGCGTCCAGCCACCGGCGCCGGCGGGCTTCGATTTCCGCCGCCAGACCGTCGTCGTGGGCGTGCGGGAGGGGTGGCCGCTGCGCACCGTGCGACGAGCCGCTGCCCCCGTCGTCGTGGGCGTGCGGGAGGTGTTCGGCCGGCCGGGCGGGGATGCGGCTATCCTCTGACACGTTCCGGCGGTCTTCTGGAGATCGGGTGCGGCTCGGCCCTTCGGGCGGCGCCGGCGTTCTGGCCGGGACACTACACGACGGGCGCGGCTCGGGCGGGGCCCGGAAAGGGGGAACGGTCTTGGCATCGGGACAGGAACCGCGCGAGCTGATTTCGAGGGAGGAGCTCGACCGCCGGGTCGACGAACTGGCGGCCGAGATCGAGCGGGACTACGCCGACAGCGAGGATCTGCTCTGCGTCGGCGTGCTGAAAGGGTCCGTCTTCTTCATGGCCGACCTCGTGCGGCGGCTTTCCCGGCCGCTCGTCCTCGACTTCTTTCAGACCTCAAGCTACCGGGGCGAGACGACCGTGCCCGGCGAAGTCCGGATCCGGCGCGACCTCGACCACGCCCTGGCCGGCCGCGACGTCCTGCTGATCGAGGACATCGTGGACACCGGCTACACGATGCGGACGATCATGGCGCTGATGGGATTCAGGGGCGCCCGTTCCGTGCGGCTCTGCGTTCTGCTCGACAAGGCATGCAAGCGGGAGACGCCGATCGAGATCCACTACCGAGGCTTCGAGGTGGACGACGTGTTCCTCGTCGGCTACGGCCTGGACTACGACGACCGCTACCGCAACCTGCCCTACATCGGGGTGCTGGGCGAGTCGGAGGCGGCGCCGGGCGACTGACGACCGGGGATAGCCTCGCGCCGCTGTGGGATTCGTCTGGCACATAGCCGTCAGGTACTTCCGCTCGACGCGCGCCGACGCGCACATTCGGGCGCTGTCCACCCTGACCGCCGGCGGCCTGGCGGTCGGCACGGCGGCGCTGGTCCTGGCGCTGGCGGCGCTCGCGGGCTTCCAGAGCCACGTTCTGGAGGAACTGGCGCAACATACGCCCGCGCTGCAGATCGAACTCGCCGGCGACGGCGCCGCCGGCCCCGCGGGCGCGACGGATCCGGCCCGCGGCCTGGCCGAGCTGGCGGCCGCGACGAACGGCGTCGCCGGCGTTCAGGAACTGCTCTACGCCCAGGGCTGGCTGGCCGCCGGCGAGCGTCTCTTCGCGGTCGGGGTGCTCGGCTACGAGCGGGCGCCGCCGCCCTGGATCCCGGTCGACGGGGAAGCCGCCTCCGGCCTGATCGTGCCCGTCTCCGTCGCTCTGCGGATGGGGCTCGCGGTGGGCGACCAAGTGCGCGTCGTGTCGCCCCGGCCGGGGCTGACGCCGGTCGGGCCCCAGCCGCGAACCCGCACGCTGCCGGTCGACCTGATCTACGGCTCGGGCCGGGCGGACGACGAGGACGATCCGGTGCTGCTGCCGTTGGAACGGGCCGCCGCCCTGTTCGCGCGCGGCGACCGGCGGCTGGACCTGACGCTGGCGCCGGGCGCGGACCCGGAGGAGATCGGCGCCTTCCTGCGCCGGGGCATCGACCCGGCGGCGGCGACGGTGACGACCTGGAGGGAGGCCAACCGGGCGCTCCTGTTCGTGCTGCGGCTGGAGAAGGGCCTCGTCTTCTCGGCGGTGGCGCTGATCGTCGCGGTCGCCTCGTTCGCCCTGCTGGCGGCCCTGTCCATGGTGCTCTCGAGCAAGCGCTCGGAGATCGGCGTGCTGGCGGCGATGGGCGCGCCTCCGGGCCGGCTGCAGCGGGTGTTCCTCCTGCTCGGCGCCCTGCTGTCGGTCGGCGGCGCCGGCCTCGGCGGCGCGGCCGGCGCCGCGCTCGCGGCCTTCCTCGACCGCTATCGGATCATCTCCACGCCCTCCGACGTGTACGTCGTGGACTACGTGCCGTTCCTGGTCCGCGGCGCGGACGTGCTCGTCGTGCTGGGCGTGACCGTCCTGTTCACCGCCGCGGCCGCCGCGGTCGGGGCGCGCAAGGCGAGCCTCCTGGACCCGGTCGAGGCGATGAGGAGCGCGCGCACGTGATCGCGGTGTCGGGCGTGACCAGGGCCTACCGCGACGGCGCGGTCCGGCGGCAGGTGCTGCGAGGCGTGGACCTCCGCCTCGCGCGCGGCGAGACGGCGGCGATCGTCGGTCCGTCCGGCTCGGGCAAGTCGACGCTGCTCAACATCCTGGGCGCGCTCGACACGCCGGACGCCGGCTCGGTCCGCATCGACGGCGTCGATCTGACCGCGTCGAAGCCCTCGGCGCTGGCGGGGTTCCGCAACCGGTCGCTGGGCTTCGTCTTCCAGTTCCACCAGTTGCTGCCGGACTTCACCGCGCTTGAGAACGTGATGATGCCGGGCCGGATCGCGGGCCGCCCGAGTTCGCCTCTCCGGGCCGGGGCGCTGGCGCTGCTGGAGCGGGTCGGCCTCGCCGACCGCGCCGGCGACTTTCCGCAGCAGCTCTCCGGCGGCGAGCGGCAGCGGATCGCGATCTGCCGGGCCCTGGTGCTGGAGCCGGCGGTGCTGCTGGCCGACGAACCGACCGGCAACCTGGACGCGAAGAGCGGCGAGCGGGTGCTGGAACTGATGGACGCGCTGCGGTGCCGCCGCGACACGACGATGGTCCTGGTGACCCACAACCCGGAGGTGGCGAAGCGTTGCGGCCGGGTGCTGCGTCTCGACGGCGGCCGGCTGACGGCTCTCTCATAGCGCCCCGAAACGCCTCGCCGGCTCGGCGTTTCGGCCCAGCCCGTCCTGAGTCCATGAGCTCGTGGCCATCCTTGCTTCGCTGCGTTCCGGCCCGCAAACTCGTAAACTCCGGTCCGTGTTCGAGAAGTACAACGAGAAGTCGCGCCGCGCGCTCTTCTTCGCCCGCTACGAGGCGAGCAAGCTGGGCAGCCGGGTCATCGAGTCGGAACACATCCTGCTCGGCATCCTGCGCGAGGGAGAGGAGTCGATCGTCGAGCTCCTGCAGCGCCTGCAGGTCAAGCCGGAGGATCTGCGCCGCGAGATCGAAGGCGAGCGCGTGTTCGTCGAGCGCATCTCCTCGACCGCCGAACTGCCGCTGTCGGAGGAGTCGAAGAAGATCCTCGCCTACGCCTCGCACGAGGCGGAGAGCATGGTCCACGCCGCGGTCGGCTCGGAGCACCTGCTGATCGGCGTGCTGCGGGTCGACGGCTGCCTGGCGCAGCGCGTCCTCGTGCAGTACGGGCTCGAGGTGGCGGCGGTGCGCGAACAGGTCGCATCCATCGCCCGCGAGCGCGCCAGCCGCCGGGGCAAGCAGGAACTGCCCTTCCTGACCGAGTTCGGGCGCGATCTGACTGCGCTGGCGCAACAGGACCAGTTCGACCCGCTGATCGGCCGCGAGCAGGAGGTCGGGCGCATCGTCCAGATCCTCGCGCGGCGGACGAAGAACAACCCGATCCTGCTCGGGGAGCCGGGGGTGGGCAAGACGGCGATCGTCGAGGGGCTGGCGCAGCGGGTGGCCCAGGGGCTGGCGCCGAAGTTCCTCGCGCGCAAGCGGATCGTCGCGCTCGACCTGTCCCTGATCGTGGCCGGCACGAAGTACCGTGGCCAGTTCGAGGAGCGCCTGAAGGGCATCCTCAAGGAACTCGAGGAGGGCGAGGACGTGCTCGTCTTCATCGACGAGATCCACGCCCTGGTCGGCGCCGGTTCGGCCGAGGGTTCGCTCGACGCCGCGAACATCCTGAAGCCGGCCCTGTCGCGGGGCGACATCGCCTGCATCGGCGCCACGACCCAGCGGGAGTACCGGCGGCACATCGAGAAGGACCGCTCGCTGCTGCGGCGCTTCCAGGCGGTCCGGATCCGGCCGCCTTCCGCCGACGAGACCTACGACATTCTCGTGGGCCTGAAGGACCGGTACCAGGGCTTCCACAAGGTCGCCTACGACGACGCCGCGCTGCGCGCCGCGATCGCCGGGTCCAACCGCTACATCGCCGACCGGCACCAGCCCGACAAGTCGATCGACGTGATCGACGAGGCCGGCGCCCGGGTCAAGCTGCGCCGGGTGCGGGACAACCGCCCGGAGCGGCGGATCGAGCAGGAGATCCGGGACGTGGTGGCCGAGATGAAGGCGGCGATCTCGGACAAGGACTTCGATCGCGCCGTCCGCTTCCGGGAACGCGAGATCGAACTCCGGGAAGATCTGGAGAGCGTCGAGCGGTTGCACGACCGCGACGCGGAGGATCAGGTCGTGACCGCTCAGGACGTGGAGGAGGTGATCGCCTCCTGGACAGGGGTGCCCGTTGCCGCGGTGCGCAGCGACGAGGCCCAGCGGCTGATGAGGATGGAGGACGTGCTGCGCCGCCGGGTCGTGGGGCAGGACCGGGCGATCGAGTCGATCAGCCGCGCCATCCGCCGGTCGCGGCTCGGCGTGTCCGACCCCCGCCGCCCGGTCGGGTCGTTCGTCTTCCTGGGGCCGAGCGGCGTCGGCAAGACGGAGGTCGCCCGGCGCCTCGCCGAGTTCCTGTTCGGCAGCCAGAACGCGCTCATGCGTTTCGACATGAGCGAGTACATGGAGAAGTACGCGGTTTCCAGGCTGATCGGCTCGCCGCCGGGGTACGTCGGCTACGAGGAGGGCGGCCAGTTGACGGAGCGGGTGCGGCGCCAGCCGTACTCGCTGATCCTCTTCGACGAGATCGAGAAGGCGCACCCGGACATCGCGAACCTGCTGCTCCAGATCCTGGAGGAGGGGACTCTGACGGACGCCTACGGCAACCACGTCGACTTCCGCCACTCGCTGGTGCTGCTGACCTCGAACCTGGGCAGCAAGCTGGTGCTCAAGGGCGGGCGCATGGGCTTCGGCGGCTCGGCCTCGGGGTACGACTTCGGCCGTATCCGCGAAGAGATCGAGGCCGAGCTCCGGCGGAGCTTCAGCCCCGAGTTCATCAACCGCATCGACGAGACGATCGTGTTCGACCCGCTGGGCCGGGACGAACTGCGGGCGATCGCGAGCCTGCTGCTCTCCGACGTCAACGAGACCCTCGCCGAACGCGGTCTGACGGTCGAGGTGACCCGGGACGCCCGGGAATGGCTGCTGGAACAGGCGGGAATCGATCCGTCGACCGGCGCCCGTCCGCTCCGGCGCACGATCCAGCGCCACGTCCAGGATGCGGTGTCCGACCTGCTGATTCAGCGCACCGGCGCTCCGGTCGAACGGATCCGGGTGGACTTGGCGCCGTCGCCGGAGGCCCCGGTCGCGGCCGGGGCCGCGCTGGCCGACCGGGAACTCGTCCTGGAGGTCGTCGGCGCCGGTGCCGTGCAACGCACAGAGGAGGAACCTGCCCTTGCGGAACACTGATTCGAGGTGGCCTCGCGGCCTGGCGTGGCCGGTCGCGCTCGCGGCCGTCCTGCTGCTTGCCGCGCCGGCGGCAGGCCAGATGCTGGTGGGCCGGCCGATCGCGTCCGTCGAGTACGCGGGCGTCGAGACCCTGAGCGAGGAGAGTCTCAACTACTACCTGGACGTCGAGCCGGGCAAGCCCTGGGATCCGGGCCGCGTGAACGAGCGGATCCGGGAACTGTGGGAGCGCAAGCTGATCGACGACATCACGATCGGGGCCGAAGCGGAGGGGGACGGCGTCAAGGTCCTCGTGACCGTCGTCGAGAGGCCGCTGCTCGTGTCGCTCGAGTACGACGGCCTGAAGAAGGTGAAGCGCAGCGACATCGGCGACATGACGGACCGCGAGCGGATCTCCGTCTACGAGGGCCTGCCGCTCGACCTGGGCGAACTGGCGCGGCTGGAACAGGCGATCAAGAAACTCTACGAAGAGCGGGGCTTCCGGTTCGCCGGCATCCACGTCGAGATCCAGGACGCCGGTCTCGGCGAGAAGCGGGTGCTGATCACCGTCGACGAGGGCGGCCGGGTCAAGATCGGCCAGGTCGACTTCGAGGGCAACGAGGTGTTCTCGCCCGGCCGGCTGCGCCGCCAGATGGAGAAGACGAAGAAGTCGAACCTGCTCACCCGGATCCGCAAGCGGGACGTGTTCAACTCGGCGACCGTCCAGGAGGACCTGGACAAGGTCAAGGACCTCTACCGCCGCTTCGGCTACAAGGACGTCGAGGTCGGCGATCCCGAACTCGACGTGATCGAGCGCAAGCCGAACGCCGAGCGCATCGAGGATCGCAAGCGGCAGTTGGCGCTGGTGGTGCCGATCGAGGAAGGGCCGCGCTGGAAGCTGGGCGAGGTGGACGTCGACGGCGCCGAGGTGCTGCCGGAGGAACTGCTGGTCCGGATGTTCAAGGACCCGAAGGGCGGCTGGCTGCGCTCGGACGTGATCGACGAGGGCATGGAGCAAATCCAGGAGCTCTACCGGAACAGCGGCTACATCTTCGCGGACGTGAAGATGGAGATCGTCGAGCAGGAGGACCTGGTGGCGGACATTCTCGTGACGGTCGAGGAGAACGACCAGTTCCGGATCGGACGGATGGAGTTCACCGGCAACGACCGGACGCGCGACCGGGTCCTGCGGCGGCAGATGCTGCTCAAGGAAGGCGACGTCTTCAACTCCGGCATGCTGCGCACCAGCCTGCTGCGGCTGAGCCAGCTCGAGTACTACGTGGTCAACGAGGACGAGCCGGTCGACGTCGACTACAAGACGGACGACAAGCAGGTCGACATCACCGTCAAGGGCACGGAGACCGGCCAGACCGAGGTCCAGTTCGGCGGCGGCTACAGCGAACTGGACGGCTTCTTCGTCCAGTCGGCGTTGCGGACGCGCAACTTCCTGGGTCGGGGCGAGACGGTCGGCGTGTCGATCCAGACCGGCCGCTACCGCGACATCTTCGACGTCTCCTACTACATGCCCTGGGTCAAGGACCGGCCCCAGAACTTCGGGGTCCAGCTCTTCAATCGGGACACGGACTTCGACCTCCTGATCGACCAGCGCTACCGGAGCAAGGAGGCCGGCGGCGTCATCACCTTCGGCCGGAACTTCCGCCGCTGGGAGATGATCCAGATGTCCTACAGCAACATGGACATCGAGAGCTACCAGTCGCAGACCTTCTACTTCTTCGACAACCCGGAAGTGACGGAGGGCGACCCGTCGAGCGACACCTTCGAGCAGGCGTTCCAGTTCAACCGCCGCTCGGTCACCGCGACCTACCAGTACGACAGCCACAACAGCCGCCTCGAACCGACCCAGGGCAAGCGCCTGGTCGCGTCCCTCGAGTACGCGGGCGGACCGCTGGGCGGCGAGTCCTACTTCATCCGGCCGTCGCTGACCGCGGCGATCACCGTGCCGCTCTCGAGCCGCGGCTTGCGGACGGTGGGGCGGGCCAACCTCCAGCTCGGCTACATCGAGCCGTTCGGCGAGGACGACGCCGGCAACCTGCGCCGCCTGTTCTTCCTCGACCGCTACCTGCTGGGCGGCGAGAACAGCCTGCGCGGCTTCGCCTTCCGGTCGATCTGGGTCCGCGATCCGGAGACCGGCCGCACCGTCCTCGACGAGAACGGCTTCCCCCAGGGCGGCAACAAGAGCGTCGTGTTCAACCTGGAGCACCACACCCTCGTCAACGGTCCCTTCCGCGTCGTGGCGTTCTTCGACGCCGGCAACGTCTACGGCGACGACCAGGACGTCGACTTCGATCACATGCGGATGTCGGCCGGGATCGAGCTGCGGGTCAACGTGCCCATCCTTGGAGCCCCGCTCCGTTTCATCTACGCTACGAACCTCAATCCGCTGGACGACCTCGGCGGTTACGACCGCGAACGCTTCGACAGCTTCGACTTCAGCATCGGCACCAGCTTCTGACGCCTAAACGGAGAACCACGAAGATGAACCTCAAGACCCCTGGATTCCGCGTCGCCGCGGCGACCGCCGCGCTCGCCGCCGGCGTCCTCCTGGCCGGGCCGGCCCTGGCCCAGAGCAAGATCGCCGTGGTGGAGGTCGAGCGCCTGCTGCAGGAGTCGGCGCGCGGGCAGATCGCGGTTCAGGAACTCACCCGCCTCCGGGACGAGAAGCAGGCGGAACTGGCGAACCGGCAGGAGCAACTGGCGGCGCTGCAGAAGCAGTACAACGACGGCCGGCTCACGCTGGCCGAAGACCGGCTGGCCGAGATGGAGAAGCAGCTCGAGGACAGGACGATCGACCTGCGCCGCGCCCAGGACGACGCGAACCGCGAGATGCAGAAGGTGCAGGGCGAGAGGTTCGGCGAGATCGAACAGGCGGTGCTGCCGATCATCTCCCAGGTCGGCCGGGAGTTCGGCTACACGGCGATCTTCAACAAGTTCCAGGGCGGCCTGCTGTTCGCCGCCGACGCCGCGGACATCACGAACCTGATCATCGAGCGCTACAACGCCGCCTACCCGGCCACTCCCGCCGAGTAGCGCGGCAACCGTCGGTGCGCGGGCCCTCTGGCCCGCTGCCGCCGCGGGCGGCCCGGGGAGCGCGTCGGCCGTCAGGCCGACTCCTCTCCGTTGCCGCGCTACTCCGCGTTGCGGATGCTGTAGAGCTTCGACCGGGTGCGAATCAGCAGCCGGTCGCCCGCGACCGCCGGCGACGCCATCGCCATCTCGTCGAGGCTGTTCACGTGGAGCACCTCGTACTCCGGGCCGGCGCGGATCACGTAGGTGTCGCCCTGCTCGCTCAGCGCGAATACGCGGTCGTTGTAGGCCCACGGCGATGAGGTGAAGCTGGCGCCGCCGCGGGGCGCCACGCGCTTCCGGCCGTAGACCGGCTCGCCGTTCAGCGCGTCGTACGCCTCGAAGAAGCCGCGGTCCAGCAGGCTGTAGTAGACGCCCTTGTAGACCAGCGGCGACGTGTTGTAGTTGCCGGCCTTGGGCTGGTGCCAGGCGACGAACTCGCTTTCCGTCGCCTCGCCTTCCAGGGTGATGTCGCCCAGCGCGCCCGGACGGATGGCGAAGACCGGCCGCCGCTGGTCCTGGAAGTAGCCGGAGTTGACGTAGACCATGTCGTGCGCGGCGAACGGCGTGGCGATGGCCGCCCAGGACATGCGACCGTCCATCTCCCACAGCAGTTCGCCGTCCAGCCCGTAGGAGCGGATGCGGTTCTTGCCGCTGGTGACGATCTCGGTCCGGGCCTCGTTCTCCCAGACGAACGGCGTGGCCCAGCTCGACACCTCTTCGCGGCCGGTGCGCCAGCGCTCCTCGCCGGTGCGCTTGTCGAGGGCCGCGATCCAGGACTCCTCCTCGTTGTCGTAGAGGACGATCAGCAGGTCGCCGTGCAGCACGGGCGACGAGGCGGAGCCGTAGTCCCACATCGTCGGCCGGTACGGCGTGTCGAAGCTCCACACCGGCTCGCCCTCCATCGTGAAGGCGTACACGCCGAGGTCGCCGAAGCGCGCGTACACGCGCTCGCCGTCCGTGGTCGGGGTCTCGGAGGCGTAGGTCTGCTTCTGGTGGCGCGGGAACTCGGGGACGCCGGCCTTGACCGAGCGCTCCCACAGCACCTCGCCGGTCGCCGCGTCCAGGCAGTAGACGCGCCAGTCGTGCTCAGCCTGCGGCGGTTCGCTGCGCCCGCGGGCGGCGTAGAGGCCGGCCTGGGGGCGCTCGAACTCGCCTTCCGAGACCGCCGTCGTCAGGAACACCCGATCGCCCCAGACGATCGGACTGGACCAGCCGAGACCGGGGATCTCGACGACCCACTCGACGTTCTCCGTCTGGCTCCAGCGGTCCGGCAGGGTCGGGTTGTCCTCGACCGCCGGGTTCATCCCGGGGCCGCGGAACTGGGGCCAGTTGTCGGCCGCGGGCGCGGCGGCGGCCGAGAGGACGAAGCAGGCGATGGCCGCGAGGCCGATGGCGGCCCGGCGGTCGGAGTGGCGACGGCGTCGGAGGGGCGTTGCTCTGTTCATCGAGATCGGACCTCCCGGTCTGAGTAGGGGGCGTTCGGCTGCGGGTCGTTGCGCATCGTATCCGCTCCGCCGGCGGCGCCCGGGGTTCCGGTAGGCTCGCTTCGTGACCCACCGCCTCGCCGATCTTGCCGCAATGGTCGGCGCCGACCTCGTGGGCGACGCGGACCGGCCGATCGACGGCATCGCCACACTGGAGGCCGCGGGGCCCGCGGATCTCTCCTTTCTGACGAATCCGCGGTACCGGGAGCAGGCGCTGGCTTCCGGCGCGGGCGCCCTGCTCGTTTCGCGGGACCTGTCCGCCGAGACGCTTGCCGGCCTCCGCGCCGACCTGGTGCTCTGCGACGACGCGTACCGGGCCCTGGCCGACCTGATGACGGCCCTGTTTCCCGTGCCCGAGGCGGATCCCGGCGTCCACCCGACGGCCTGCGTGGACGCTTCGGCCGAGGTCGACGCCAGCGCCCGGGTGGACGCCTTCGCCGTGGTGGGCGCCGGGTCGACCCTCGGTCCGGGGACGGCGGTCGGCGCCCACTGCGTGGTCGGCCGCGGCTGCAGCCTGGGCGCCGGCACGGTGCTCCATCCCCACGTCGTGGTCTACGACGGCGCCCGGGTCGGCAAGCGGGTAGTGGTTCACTCCGGCGTCGTGCTGGGCGCCGACGGCTTCGGCTACGCGGAGGGCGCGGAGGCCGCGTCCCAGGTCAAGCTGCCCCAGGTCGGCGTCGTCGTCATCGAGGACGACGTGGAGATCGGCGCCAACTCGGCGGTGGACCGGGCCACCTTCGACGCGACGACGATCGGGCGCGGAACGAAGATCGACAACCTGGTGCAGGTCGGCCACAACGCCCGGATCGGCCGGGGGTGCATCCTCTGCGGCCAGGCGGGAGTCTCCGGCAGCAGCCGCATCGGCGACCGGGTGCTGCTGGCGGGACAGGCGGGCGTCGCCGGCCACTTCCGGATCGGCGACGGGGTCCAGGTGGCGGCCAAGTCGGCGGTGTTCCAGGAGGTGGAGGACGGCCGGCAGGTCGCGGGGATCCCGGCCGTGCCGATCGCTTCCTGGCGCCGGCGGAACGCGCTACAGTCCCGCCTGCCGGCGATGCGCAGCGCCCTTCGCGGTCTCGAGCGCCGTGTCAGCGAACTCGAGGCGGAGGCGAAGGCCGGCGCCGAGGACCCGGCGGCGGGCGGCGGAGACGAGACGTGAGCAGCGAGGAACAGGGAACCGGCGGCGCGGGCGGGGCGCTCGGGCCGTTCGACGCGCGCTGGATAGAGAGCGTGCTACCGCACCGCTACCCGATCCTCCTGGTGGACCGGGTGCTGGAACTCGTGCCGGGACAGCGGGTCGTTGCGATCAAGAACGTGACCCGCAACGAGCCGTTCTTCGACGGCCACTTCCCGGGCAACCCGATCATGCCGGGGGTTCTGGTCATCGAGGCGATGGCGCAGGCGGCGGGCCTGCTGCTGCTGCACGAGATCGAGGACCGGGACCGGCGGATTCTCTTCTTCTCCGGCATCGAGAAGGCACGCTTCCGGCGCCCGGTCGTCCCCGGCGACCGGATCCGGATGGAAGTCGAGTCGCTCCGCCTGCGCACCGTCCACTCCCGCTTCCGGGGCCGCGCCACGGTCGACGGCGAACTGGCGGTGGAGGCCGTCTGCACGTCCACCATGGTGACGCCCTGAAGAGCCGCGGACCGCGGCGCGCGCCATGACGGCCAGGATCCACGAGACGGCGATCGTCGATCGTTCGGCCGAACTGGGGGAGGGCGTGGCCGTTGGCCCCTACGCGGTGATCGGCGCCGGCGTCCGGGTCGGCGACGACACGGAGATCGGCGCCCACGCCACGGTGCTCGGCGACACGGTGCTGGGACGGGCCAACCGTGTCTTTCCCTACGCGGCTGTCGGATTCGACCCGCAGGACCTCAAGTACGAGGGCGAGTCGAGCCGGCTCGTCATCGGCGACCGCAACCAGTTCCGCGAGTTCTCGACGGTCAACCGGGGCACCGCGTTCGGCGGCGGCGTAACGCGGATCGGCGACGACAACCTGTTCATGACCCAGACCCACGTCGGCCACGACAGCCGGGTCGGCAGCCGGACGGTGTTCACCAACGGCGGCACTCTGGCGGGCCACGTGGAGGTCGAGGACGACGCCACGATCGGCGCCTTCTCGGCGGTACACCAGTTCTGCCGGGTGGGCCGGCACGCCTACATCGGCGGCTACTCGGTCATCACGATGGACGCGCTGCCGTTCTGCACCACGGTGGGGATCAAGCCGGCCTGCATGGGCGTCAACCGGATCGGCCTGGAACGCAAGGGCAAGTCCGCGGAGGACATCCGCGCGATCCAGCGGGCCGTGCGGGTGCTGACCCGCTCGCGACGGAACAAGACCCAGGCGCTCGAGGAGCTCGACGCCGAGCACGCCGGCCACGCCGACGTCGACGCCCTGATCGCCTTCATCAGGAGCTCCGAGCGGGGCTTCATCCGGGCGGCGCGCCGCGGCACGCGCGGCGCCGGCGCCTAGGGCGGCAGAGGGCCGTGTCGCGCCGGGAGCGCTCAGGCGCACACGCAGCGGGCCGCGACGCCCGGACCGGCGCGGACTTGCGGGCGGGCGTCGTCGGCGCGGGCGCGATGGGCCGGCATCACGTCCGCCTCCTGGCGGACCTGGTGGGCCCCGGGTCGGTGGTCGTGGCCGACGTGAACGCGGCTCGGGCGGAGGGTCTCGCGGCGGAGCACGGCGCGGGCGTCGTGGCCGGAGTCGCCGAGACGATCGACGCCGTCGACGTCGCGGTGGTCGCGGTGCCGACGGTCGATCACCTGGAGGTGGCGGGACGGTTGATCGAAGCCGGCGTCCACGTGCTGGTGGAGAAGCCGGTCGCCGCGGATCTCGAGGAGGCGGACGCCCTGATCGCGGCGGCCGCGTCGCGGGGCGCGGTGCTGGCGGTCGGGCATGTCGAGTTCTACAATCCCGCCGTCCAGGAGGTGCTGGCGCTGGGGCTCGCGCCCCGGTTCATCGAAGTCGAACGGATGTCCCCGTTCAGTCCGCGCAGCCTGGACGTCGACGTCGTGCTCGACCTGATGATCCACGACCTGCAGATTCTCCACGCCCTCGACCCGAGCCCGGTGCGGGAAGTGCGGGCGGTCGGCATCGACGTCCTGTCGGACCGGGTCGACATCGCCGACGCGCGGATCGAACTCGAATCCGGGTGCGTGGCGAACCTGACCGCGTCCCGGGTGTCGGCCGAACGGGTGCGGCAGTTGCGGGTCTTCTTCGAGGACCGCTACTTCTCGCTCGACTACCAGGAGCAGACGGTGCGCGGCGCGCGGCGGGTGCGCGGCGCGGAGGCCGGCGGCGGGGAGACTGGGGGCGCGGCCGCGATGGCGGCCGGCGGGCCGGCGGGCCGGATCGTGCCGGCCGACCTCGAGATCGAACGCGGCGAGCCGCTGCGGCTCGAACTGGAGGCGTTTCTCGACCGCTGCGCCGGCGGCGCGGCCCCGTTCGTCGACGGCGCGGCCGGCCGGCGGGCGCTGGAGACGGCGCTGCTGGTCAACTCGACGATCGCCGGGGGCGCGGCGTGAGCGCGGACGCCTGGCCGATCGGGATCGTCGGCGGCTCCGGCCTCTACGGCATGGAGGCGCTGCGGGTTCACGAGGAACGAGCCGTCGAGACGCCGTTCGGCAACCCCTCCGAGGTCTTCGTCCTGGGGGAACTGGCGGGCCGGCGCGTCGCTTTCCTGGCCCGGCACGGCCGCGGCCACCGCATCCTGCCCAGCGAGCTGAACTTCCGCGCCAACGTCTACGCCTTCAAGACGCTCGGGGTGGAGCGGCTGATCTCCCTGTCCGCGGTCGGGTCGCTGCGTCGGCGCTACGAGCCGACCCACATCGTCGTGCCGGACCAGTTCATCGACCGCACGCGGCATCGGCCCGACACCTTCTTCGGCGGGGGGCTGGCGGCCCACGTCGCGTTCGCCGATCCGATCTGTCCGGTTCTGATGGAGGTCTGCGCGGAGCAGTCGGCGGCGGCGGGGGCGACGGTGCATCGCGGCGGAACCTACGTCTGCATGGAGGGGCCCCAGTTCTCCACCCGCGCCGAGTCCTTCATGCACAGGGGCTGGGGCGCGGACGTGATCGGAATGACGAACCTGCAGGAGGCGAAGCTCGCCCGCGAAGCGGAGATCTGCTACGCGACGCTGGCTCTCGTCACGGACTACGACTGCTGGCACGAGGAAGAAGAGGACGTGACGGTCGACGCGGTCCTCGCCGTCCTGCGGCGGAACGCGCGCACCGCTCAGGCGGCGGTGGCCCGGATCGTGGCGGCGCTGCCGGACGGGCGCCGGCCCGGGGCGTGTCCCTGCGTCGATGCCCTGGAGCACGCGTTGATCACCGATCCGGCGGCGGTGCCGGCCTCCGTGAAGCGCGATCTGGCGCCGATCGTCGGCCGCCTGCTGGGCGACGGCGGCGGGGACGCCTGAGCGGCGAACGGAACGTGCGGAAAGGAACCGAGCCGATGAGCGCCGCCAGACTGCTGCTGACCAACGACGACGGCGTGGACGCGCCGGGCCTGCGCTGTCTGGCGGCCGCCCTCGACGGGGCGTCGACCTCCAGGGGGCCGATCTCCTACCGGGTGGCGGCGCCGCAGTACGAGCAGAGCGGTTGCAGCCAGGCGCTCACGCTCTTCCGGCCGCTCCGCGCGAAGCAGGTGCGGGAAGGCTGGTTCGCGGTGGACGGCACGCCCTCGGACTGCGTCAACGTGGCGGTCCACTCGCTGCTGGACGAACCGCCCGACCTGCTCGTCTCCGGCGTGAACATGGGCGTCAACCTGGGCGACGACGTGACCCACAGCGGCACCGTCGGCGCCGCGCTGGAGGGACGGCTGCTCGGCCTGCCGGCGGTCGCCTTCTCGCAGGAGTACCGCAAGGCGCGGCGCGCCGACATGGAGCGCGCCGCGGCGTTGGCGGCCCGCGCGATCGTCTCGCTGGTGGAGCAGGGCATTCCCGAGCGCCTGCTGCTGAACGTGAACTTCCCGTTCGACCCGCCGCGCGGCGTCAAGGTGGCGCGGCTCGGGCGGCGGCCCTACCGGAACACGATCGTCCAACAGGCCGACCCGCGCGGCGGGACGATGTACTGGATCGTCGGCAAGCCGGACCCGGAGCGCCTGCACGACACGGACGCGGCGGCGATCCGGGACGGCTACGTATCCATCACGCCGCTCACCGCCGACCTGACCGACCGCGACGCGATGGGCGAGGACGCGGTTCTGCCGCGGCTCGCGGGAGCGCTGACTTGACGGCGCAGGCGGCGGCGCCGGACGCCGGCTACCGCTACGCCCGCCGCCGCATGGTGACCCAGATCGTCGAGCGGGGCGGCGTACGCGACGAGCGCGTGATCGCCGCCCTGGAGCGGGTGCCGCGCCACCTGTTCGTGCCCGAACACCTGGTGAACGACGCCTACGGCGACCGCGCGCTGCCGATCGGATGCGAGCAGACGATCTCCCAGCCCTACGTCGTGGCGCGGATGACGGAGGACCTGAAGGTGGGGGCGGAAGACTCGGTGCTGGAGATCGGCACCGGCTCCGGCTACCAGACGGCGCTGCTGGCGCTGCTGGCGCGCCGCGTGTACAGCATCGAGCGCGTGGGCCAGTTGGCGCGGGAGGCGATCGGCCGGATCCAGGCTCTCGAACTGCCGAACGTCAAGGTCCAGGTCTTCGACGGTACGGTGGGCTGGAGCGCCGAGGCCCCGTTCGACCGGATTCTGGTGGCCGCCGCCGCACCGCGGGTTCCGGAGTCGCTCCTCGAGCAACTGGCGCCGGGCGGCCGGCTTCTCGTTCCGGAGGGCGACCGCCACGACCAGCGCCTCGTCGCCTACCAGAAGTACAACGACGGAACGGTCGCCCGCCAAGTCGGCGAAGCGGTGCGCTTCGTGCCGCTGATCGGCCGTCACGGCTGGAAGACGAAGGTGGAGGCGGCATCTTGACGGCGGCGGCCGAGGCGGCGGCGAAGCGGCTGAAGGACCGGATCCGGGAGATCCCGGACTTCCCGAAGCCGGGCATCCTCTACAAGGACATCACGACGCTGCTCAAGGACCCGGCGGCGCTGCGGGACGCCGCCGACCTCTTGGCGGAGCGGTTCGCCGGCCGGCGCATCGACCAGGTCGTGGGCATCGAGGCACGCGGCTTCATCTTCGCTCCGCTCGTGGCCTGCCGGCTGAACGCGGGGTTCGTGCCGGTGCGCAAGCCCGGCAAGCTGCCGGCCGAGACGGCCTCGCGCAGCTACGAGCTGGAGTACGGCCACGACACCCTGGAAATTCACCTCGACGGCATCGGCGCCGGCGACCGCGTCGCCCTGGTCGACGACCTGCTGGCCACGGGCGGCACCGCGAAGGCGGCGGCGGATCTGATCGAGTCCGTCGGCGGGACCGTCGACGCGATCGGCTTCGTCGTCGAACTCACCTACCTGGACGGCCGCCGCCGCCTCGACGGCTTCGACGTGGTTGAATCGCTGGTCCGTTACTGAGATCCTTCGACGGACCGCGCCGGCGACTGCCTCGCGGCAACCGTGTCGGACAGATGCGAGCGCGCCTGTAGCTCAGGTGGATAGAGCGGCGGATTCCTAATCCGCAGGTCGGAGGTTCGAGTCCTCCCAGGCGCACCACAACCCGCGTCTACTCCTCGATCTCCCGCTTCGGGGCGTCCTCTGCCTCGTCCCCTTCGGGCCCCTTCAGGCCTTCCTTGAAGTTCCGTATGCCGGTGCCCAGGCCGCCGGCGAGCTTCGGAATGCGGCTGGCGCCGAAGATCAGGACGACGATCGCAAGGACGATCAGAAGTTCGCCGATTCCGAGGGTGGGCATCTTTGGTGCTCCAGGTGGTTGACGGTCTGGATCTGCGGAGGGACGGCCCGCTCGCTGCGGGGGCCGCCAGCCGAGTCTGCCACACCGCCGCGCCGTTCGCCGCTGGCTGCTAGTGTTCGCCGCTTCGGAGGGATGCGGAATGAGCCGTCTGACACGCGACGAGATACGCCGCGACGAGGTGCGGGAGGCCGTCTTCTCGGCTTCCACCTGGTTCGCGGAACACGTTCGAGAGATTCTGGCCGGCGTCGCCGCCGTCATCGCGGTGGTCGTCGGGATCGTGCTGTTCCTGAACTACCGCGAGGGGCAGGAGAAGGAAGCGAGCTACCGGCTCAGCCGGGCCCTGGAGGTCTACCGGGCGCCGATCGACGAGCCGGCGACGGACGCGATCGACGACCTGTTCGGCACGCCTCCCGACAGCGCTCCCGGCGACGAGGCGCCGGCCGAACCGGAGGCGGCCGGCGCGGGGAGCGCTGACGGCGACGGCAGCGCCGACGACGACCTCAGCTTCGCATCCGAGGCGGAGCGGCGCTCCGCGGCGCGGACGGAACTCGAGGCCGTGTGGGAGAGCTACGGCTCGACCACGTCCGGCAGGCTGGCTTCCGTCTACCTGGGCCGGATCGCGGCGGCGGAGGGGGACACCTCGAAGGCGCGGGAGCTGTGGTCCGGCTATCTCGACTCGGCCGGAAGCGACGATCCGCTGGCCCTCGGCGTCCAACTGAACCTCTACAGCCTGGACCGGGCGGAGGGGCGGGGCGAGGAACTGGCGGCCGAACTGCGAGGCGCCGTGGCGGCCGAATCGTCGCCGCTGCCCAGGGACGCGCTGCTGTTCGAGCTGGCCTCCACGCTCGCCCAGCTTGGCGACGAGGAGGGCGCGCGCGAGACCTTCCAGCGCGTCGTCGACGAGTTCCCCGACAGCGGCTACGCGCTTCGCGCCCGGCGGCAGCTCGGTCCCGAAGCGGGCGGCGCGGCGCCGTTCACCTTCGGCGGCTAGGGACCCTTCCGGCCTAGGCCCGATGGCGACGCCCTTCGACATCCTGAACCGGATGCGCGAGGGACGGACGCTGACCGCGGCCGAAGTCCGCTCGGCGGTCGAAGGAGCGGCCTCCGGCAACTGGACCGACGTCCAGCTCGCTGCCTTCCTGATGGCCGCCGCGATCCGGGGGCTCGACCCGGACGAGACCCGCGAACTGACCCTGGCGATGCTCGAGTCCGGCGACCGGTGGTCGCTGGCCGAGGACTTCGGTCCCCTGGTCGACAAGCACTCGACCGGCGGCGTCGGCGACACGGTGAGCCTGATCGCGCTGCCGCTTCTGGCCGCGTGCGGCGTGCCTGCCGCCAAGCTCACCGGCCGCGCCCTTGGCCACAGCGGCGGCACCGCCGACAAGCTGGAGAGCATTCCCGGCGTACGCCTGGAACTCGACCGGCGCGGCGTTCTCGACCTGCTCGACCGCTTCGGCATGGCCATCGGCATCGCCACCGCCGGCATCGCGCCCGCCGACAAGCGCCTCTACACGCTGCGGGACCGCACCTCGACCGTGAGTTCGATCCCGCTCGTCGTCGGCAGCATCTTGTCCAAGAAACTGGCCCTCGGCGCGTCCGGCATCGTGTTCGACGTGAAGATCGGCAACGGCGGTTTCTTCGCCGACGCCTCGGACACCCGTGAACTGGCCGCCAGCCTGGTCTCGATCAGCGCCGCCTGCGGCACGCCGGCCGACTGCGTGCTGAGCGACATGAACCAGCCCCTGGGCCGGTGGGTCGGCCACGCGGCGGAGGTGCGCGAGGCCCTCGACTTCCTCGCCGGCGACGGCGACCCGCGCCTGCGCGAGGTGGTCGCCGCCATCTGCGGCAAGGCCGCCCGCCTGGTGGACCGGGAACTCTCGCCGGACGACCTGGACGCCGCCATCGCCTCCGGCGCCGCCCGCCGGAAGCTGGTCGACTGGGCCGACGCCCAGGGCGCCGAGCCCGGCTGGACCGACACCCTCGACCTGGCCCCGGTCGAAGCCGTCGTCACCGCCTCCGAGTCGGGCCATCTCTCCGCCGTCGACTGCCGCCGCATCGGCAACGCCTTCGCCGATGCCTGCCGCCCGGACCGCGACCCGCACCGCATCGACCACGCCGTCGCCATCCGCTACGACGTCCGCCTGGGCCAGCAAGTGGAACGTGGCCAGGAACTGGCGCGCCTCTACGTCCGCCGCGATCCGGAAGTGCTGCAACGCGAAGTCGCGGCCGCGCTGGTCATAGGCGAGGAGACCGAACCACCGCCGGCCGTGGCCGAGTAGCGAAGGCCGAAAACGAGACGAAGGTCGGAAGTGACGATGACCCCGAGCATCAGGAACGAGGAGACCTGCCGTCTCGCACGGGACCTCCAGGGGGCGGTCAACGGAGTTCGTTCAACTCGTCATCCTTGGCGACCGATGGCCAGCCCACTCGTTCTCCGGGCGCCACGGCGTGGGGGAGCCGCTGCATGGCCGCGTCGAACGTGTAGACGCCGTCCAGCAGTTCGCCGTCGCTTGCGGCGGCCCGGAGGGCCTTGAAGACGATCAGCGCGTCGGCGAATCCGACTCGCTTGGCCGATCCCGTCTCGCCGGCCACTCCGTCGCCGCGGTAGGCGTGGAGAGCACGCCACACCACCTCGTCGTCCTCGAAACGGATGCCCGGCTCGCTGAACAGCCGTTCGAGGACGGCCACGAGTTGAGCCTTCCGCAGTCCGTACTTCCTGCCGGAGAGCGTCCAGACCGCTTCTGCCAGTACGACGTCGGCGATCAGAATCGTCTCGCCGGCAGCGAAGACTGCGGCTGCGCGAGCCCCCTGCTTCTCGTCGTCCTGGAGCAGATAGCGGAGCAGGACGCTCGTGTCGACCGCGATCAAGGCCTCGACGCGTCGAGCGCGCTCCGCAGCGACTCCTCGTCGCTCATCGCCGGACCGCCGCTGGCGGGTGCAAGCCACCCGGCTACACTGCGCCCGGTGAAGGCTTCGATTCTCGCGGTCGGCGGCGAACTGCTCGGAACGGACCGGCTCGATACGAACTCGCTGACGCTGACGGAGGTGTTGAGGCGGCGGGGAGTCGACCTCGTCTCGAAGGCCGTCGTCGGCGACGACCCGGTCGAGATCGCGGAGACGCTGGAGGCGCTGCGGGAGCGGGCGGAGCTGCTGCTCGTGACCGGCGGCCTGGGGCCGACGCGGGACGATCTGACGCGGGACGGCGTTGCCCGGCTGCTGGGCCGGTCCGTCGCCGTCGACGAAGCGCTGTGGGACCGGATCGAGCGCGGATTCCGCAAGCTCGGGCGGCGCATTCCGCGCGTCAATCGCAAGCAGGCGGAGCGGGTCGACGGCGCCGAGATGCTGCCGAACCGCGCCGGCGTCGCGCCGGGGCAGCGGATCGAGGACTCGACCCCGGCGCCGCGCGGCACGACGTACTTCCTGTTTCCCGGCGTGCCGCGGGAGCTTCAAGCCCTCGTCGAGGACGCGCTCGATCCGTGGCTGGCGGCGCGGGCGGAGGACGGCGCCGGCTTCGACCAGGTCGAGGTGCGGGTCGCGTGCCTGCCGGAGTCGGTCGTCGAGGAGCGGATCGCGCCGGTCTACGAGCGCTTCGGCGACGCGGACGTGTCCGTGCTGGCGCGGCCGGGCGAGATCCGGCTGCGGCTGCGCGCCGGCGGGCCCGTCGCGGGGCGGGCGCCGCGGCTCGCGGAGATGGAAGCGGGAGTTCGGGAGGCCCTCGGCGAGGCGGTGTTCTACGTGGGGCCGATCGAGGACGGCATCGAGTTCGAGGCGGCGGTCGGCGGCCTGCTGGCGGAGCGCGGCGAGACGGTCGCGGTCGCCGAGTCCTGCACTGGCGGCCAGCTCGGCCAGCGGTTCACGGCGACCGCCGGCAGCAGCGCCTGGTTCGTCGGCGGCCTGCTGACCTACTCGAACAAGCTGAAGATGCGCCTGCTTGGCGTGCCGCGGGAGACCCTGACGGAACACGGCGCCGTCTCGGGCCCGACCGCGCTGGCGATGGCCGCGGGCGCCCGGGAGCGCTGCGGCAGCGACTACGGCGTCGGCATCACCGGCGTCGCGGGTCCGGGCGGCGGCACCGACGAGCGGCCGGTTGGCACGGTCCACATCGCCGTGGCCGGACCGGCGGACTCGCGCTCGCATTTCGAGGCCCGGTTCCCCGGCGACCGTGCGCGCGTGCGGCAGCTCTCGACCCAGTTCGCGCTTGAGATGCTGCGGCGGATGCTGCTGTCCGGAGCAGGACCGGCCGACGCCCTGCCCTGGGCGGCGCCGTCGCGGATGGGTCCGCCGTGACGGCAGCCGGCCCGGTTGCGGTCGTCGCGGCCTACCTTCTCGGCTCGGCGCCGTTCAGCTATCTGGTCGTCCGCGTCCACCGCGGCATCGACGTGCGCACGATCGGAAGCCGCAGCGCCGGCGCCACGAACGTGCTCCGCGCGTCGGGCAGGTGGGCGGCTCTCCTCGCCCTGCTGCTCGACGCGGCGAAGGGCAGCGCGGCGGTCGTTGCGGCCCGCGCCCTCGACGCCGGGCCCTGGTGGCTCGCGGCCGCTGCGGTGGCGGCCGTCGTGGGCCACATGTTCCCGCTGTTCCTCGCCTTCCGGGGCGGCAAGGGCGTAGCGACGGCCGCCGGCGTCCTGGCGCTGCTGCTGCCCTGGGCCGGGCTCGGCGCGCTGGCCGTGTTCGTCGTGCTGGTGGCGTGGAAGCGCTATGTCTCGCTGGGCTCGATCGCGGCGGCGGCGTCCCTGCCGGTGCTGACGGCGGCTCGCTGGTGGAGCGGCGCGTTCACGGACGCGGACGGTGCGGATCACGGCTTGGCCCTGCTGGCCGGCGTTTCCGCCATCGCCGTCCTCGTCATCGTCAAGCACCGGACCAACCTGGCGCGGCTGCGGGCGGGCACGGAGTCGCGGCTGGGTGCCGAGTCGCAGCAGGATCCGGAGGCGCCCGCGCCGGAGGCCTCCGGTTGACCGGCGCGGGATCCGGCGGCGGCATCGCCGTGCTCGGCGCCGGCGCCTGGGGTACCGCGCTCGCCGTTCACGCGGCGCGGGCGGGTACGCCGGCGCTGCTCTGGGCGCGCTCCGCCGAGTTCGGCGCCAGGCTGGCTTCCGAGCGGGTGAACGGGCGCTACCTGCCGGGCGTCGAACTGCCCGCGGACGTTCGCGTCACCTGGGACCTTCGGCAGGCCGCCGCCAGCGGAACGGTGCTGGTGGTCGTTCCTTCCCACGGCTTCCGGGCCGTCGTCCGCGCCTTCCTCGACGCCCGAGCCGGCCTGGGCGCCGGCGCTCCGCTGCCCAAGCGGGTGACCCTGGTCTCCGGCGCCAAGGGGATCGAGTCGGACCGCCAGGGCGGTTTCCGGCGGATGGGCGACGTCTGCGCGGAGGAGGCCTCGGCCGCCGGCGCGGACATCGACTTCGCGACGATCAGCGGCCCGTCGTTCGCCGCGGAACTCGCCGCCGAGGCGCCGACCGCCTGCGTCGTGGCCTCGGAAGCGGCCGAGGTCGCGGAGCGGTTGCAGGCCGCGCTCTCGCACGAGGCGTTGCGGCTCTACACGTCGACCGACGTGGTCGGAGTCGAGATCGCCGGTGCGGCGAAGAACGTGATCGCGATCGCCGCCGGGGTGCTGGACGGCCTCGGCTACGGCTCGAACACGCGCGCGGCGCTCATCACCCGCGGCCTGCACGAGATGATGCGCCTGGGCCTCGCCTGCGGCGGCCGGCCGGCGACCTTCGCCGGGCTTGCCGGTCTGGGCGACCTGGTGCTGACCTGCACCGGCGGCCTCTCGCGCAACCGGAACACGGGGATGGAGCTGGGGCGCGGCCGCACCCTGGAGGAGATCGAGACGGACCGGGCGGGAGTCGCCGAAGGCGTCCGCAACTCGCTCGCCCTGCTCGAACTGGCGGCCGAGAAGGAGGTCGAGTTGCCGATCACGGAACAGATGGTCGAGATCCTCTATCGCGGCAAGAAACCGGCGGCGGCGATTCGCGATCTGATGGGTCGGGAACTCAAGGTAGAGTCCGCCCTGTAGTGGTCCGCAACCGGTCAGTCTCCGGCGCGTTCTCCGGTCCTTTACGGCGCCGGATTCGGGAACCGCGGGTCGCTTTCGCCCCGTGACCGAGCACGAGACCGTTCTTGTCCTCGACTTCGGCGGCCAGTACACGCAGTTGATCGCGCGGCGGGTGCGGGAACTCAGGGTCTACTGCGAGATCCACCCCTTCGACCTGTCCGTCGAGGAGATCCGCGCGCGGCGGCCGGTCGGCATCGTTCTCTCGGGCGGGCCGGACAGCGTCTACGAGGAGGGCGCGCCGCAGGCGGACCCGGAGCTCCTGCGGCTGGGCATCCCGGTCCTCGGCATCTGCTACGGCATGCAGTGGATGGCGCAGGTCCTGGGCGGCCGGGTCGTGGCGTCCGGGATGAGGGAGTACGGCCGCACCGAGATCGTCCTCTCCGCGCGCGATGGCGGCCTGTTCGCGGGCCTCGAGGCCGAGCAGAGCGTGTGGATGTCGCACGGCGACCGGGTCGACGAGGCGCCTCCCGGCTTCGAGGCGACGGCGTCGGCGCCGACGGTGCCGGTGGTGGCGGTCCAGGATCGCGAGCGGGCGCTGTTCGGGATCCAGTTCCATCCGGAGGTCACCCACACGGACGGCGGCCGCGAGATGCTCCGCAACTTCCTCTACGGCGCCTGTTCCGCCGCCGGCGCGTGGCGGATGGCGTCGTACGCCGAGGAGGCGACGGCGGCGATCGCCGAACGGGTCGGGCCGACGGACCGGGTTCTCTGCGCCCTCTCGGGCGGCGTCGACTCCGCGGTGGCGGCGAGCCTGGTGCAGCGGGCGGTGGGGGATCGGTTGACCGCGGTGTTCGTGGACAACGGCCTGTTGCGCAAGAACGAGCGGGAGACTGTCGAGCGGAGCCTCAGCGCCGGCCTCGACCTGCGGCTCGTGGTCGCCTCCGCGGCGGACGACTTCCTGGGACAGCTCGCGGGCGTCGCCGATCCCGAAGAGAAGCGCCGCACCATCGGCCGCGTGTTCATCGAGGTGTTCCAGCGCGAGGCGAAGAAGCTCGAAGAGGCCGGCGACGGCGGCGCGATCCGCTACCTGGTCCAGGGCACGCTCTACCCGGACGTCATCGAGTCCGTCTCGGCCTACGGCCCGTCCGCGATGATCAAGAGCCACCACAACGTCGGCGGCCTGCCGGAGCGTCTCGGCTTCGACCTGATCGAGCCGCTGCGCTTCCTGTTCAAGGACGAGGTGCGAAAGCTCGGCCGGGAGCTCGGCCTTGGCCGGGAGTTCCTCGGGCGGCACCCGTTCCCGGGTCCCGGCCTGGGGGTCCGCATCCTGGGCGACGTCACCGCCGACCGCGTCGCCGTCCTCCAGGAGGCGGACGCGATCTTCATCGACGAGCTGCGCGCCGCCGGGTTCTACGACCGGGTGAGCCAGGCGCTGGCCGTGCTGCTGCCGGTCCGGAGCGTCGGCGTGATGGGCGACGGCCGCAGCTACGAGAACGTCGTCGCGCTGCGGGCGGTCGAGACGGAGGACTTCATGACCGCCGACTGGAGCCAGTTGCCCCACGAGTTCCTGGGGCGCGTCGCGGGCCGGATCGTGAACGAGGTCGCGGGCGTCAACCGGGTGGTCTACGACCTGACCAGCAAGCCGCCCGGCACGATCGAGTGGGAGTGAGCCGGGCCGCGTAACCGCCGTCCGCGCGCCGGATCGCGGCCAGGAGCCTGCGGGGCAGAAGCGGCGTGCGCCGGCGTTCCCGCCGGCATCCGGCGCGAGGCGCCGGCTAGGATCGACCCATGATCTCGGAGCTGTTCAGTATCGGGCCGCTGTCGGTCTCGCCCTTCGGCGTCATGCTCGTCGCGGCGCTGTTCGCGGCCAGTCTGCAGTTGCGCTGGGGGCTCCGCCAGACGGGGTGGAGCCCGGCGAGTGCCGCGGACGACGCGGCGGCCCTGTTGCTGGCGGGCGCCCTGGGCGGCATCGTCGGCGGCAAGGCCTACTACGCCCTGCTCTACGGCGACTGGCGCCTGCTCTACAGCCGCGCCGGGCTGGTCTGGTACGGCGGCTTCCTGGTTGGCGCGGCGGCGGTGCTGTTCGTCATGCGGCGCCGCCGGATGCCGGCCTGGCGGGCGGCCGACGCGACGGCGCCCGCCCTGGCGCTGGGCTACGGCGTGGGCCGCATCGGTTGCCTGCTGGTCGGCGACGACTACGGCGTGCCGACCGATCTGCCCTGGGGAATGACGTTCCCCGAGGGCCCCATTCCGACGGTGGCGAGCGCCCTGGAGCGGGAGTTCGGGGTCGTGTTGCCGCCGGACACGGCCGCCGACGCCCTGGTTCCGGTGCATCCCACCCAGATCTACGAGACGGTCGCCGCGCTGCTCATCTTCTGGTTCGGCAGGTCGCTGCTCGCGCGCGGGACGGCGCCGGGCGGCGTGGCGCTCCCGATCGTCGGGCTGCTGTCGCTGGAGCGCTTCCTGGTCGAGTTCCTGCGCGCCAAGGACGACCGGTTCTTCGGCGCCCTGACGCTGGCGCAGGCGATCGCGGCCGCGATCCTGCTCCTCGTCGCTTCGCTATGGCTGCGCCGCCGCCGCGCGTCCTGACGATCGCCGGTTCCGACTCCGGCGGCTGCTCGGGGGCGCCGGCGGACCTGAGGACCTTCGCGGCCTACGGGGTTCACGGGTTGTGCGCCCTGACCGCGGTCACCGCGCAGTCCGCCGCGGAGGTGCTCGCGGTCGAACCGCTGGGACCCGAGCTCGTGCTCGGGCAGCTCGAGGCGGCCGAGGAGATCGGCATCGACGCGATCAAGATCGGCATGCTCGCGGACGCCGCGACCGTCGAGGCGGTGGCCGACTGGCTGGAGCGGCTGCCGCCGACGCCCGCCGTGCTCGACCCGGTCTTCCGATCGACCTCCGGAACGGCGCTGCTCGACGCCGAGGCGGTGCCCGTGCTGGTGGAACGGCTGCTTCCGCAGCTCCTGCTGGTGACGCCGAACCTGTTCGAGGCGGAGCGCCTGAGCGGAGCGAAGATCGCTTCTCTGCAGGAGGCCCGCGACGCGGCGCGGCGGATCGAGCGGATGGGCCCCGGCGTTCTGGTCACCGGCGGGCACGGCTTCGCGGCCGCGGCGTCCTCGTCGAACGGCGGCGCCAGCGGCGGCGAAGTGACCGACCTCCTGTTCGACGGCAACCGCTTCGAGGCGTTCGTCCATCCGAGGATCCGGACGCCGTGGCGGCGGGGCACCGGTTGCACCCTCTCGGCCGCGGTCGCCGCCGGCCTGGGGTGGCACATGCCGCTGCGCGAGGCGGTGAAGCGGGCGGTCGCCTTCGTCGAGCGCGCGTTGCGGGGTTCCTATCCGCTGGGACGGAGCGGCGGGCAGGGCGCGCTCGACCCGATGGCGGGCCGTCGCGGCCGCCGGTGAGGCCGGGCTGCCGGAATGCGGCGGGCGGCGCCGGCGTTGCGCGGGGGCAGTCCCCTATAATCGACTGCCGATGACCCGATCGCCCTCAGTTCGACCGTCCGTCCTCGCCCTGGCGCTGCTCGCCGGGTCGGTGTCGACCGTGCCGGTCCCGGTTGCCGCCCAGGAGACATCCTCCCAGACGCCGCGGGCCGCCTTCGAGGACGCGGTCCACGTCAAGGTGATCAACGTCCAGGTCTTCGTCCGCGACCGGGAGGGGAATCCCGTGGCCGGCCTGACGAAGGACGACTTCGTCCTCATGGAGGAGAAGCGTCCGGTACCGATCACGAACTTCTACGAGGTCCACGAGCGGGTCAAGGTGGGCGCGGTCGCCGGCCTGGTACCCGACGAGCCGGAGGTCCACATCATCGACAGGCCCGGCCTCGCTCGCCGGAGCTACGTCGTGCCGGAGGACGAGCGGCTGAACCTGGTCGTCTACGTCGACCACCACAACATCCGCCCCCAGAACCGGAACAGGTTCTTCCGCTATGTCCGGGAGTTCCTGCGCCAGCACGTCACCCGCGACGATCGCGTCATGCTGCTGACCTTCAACCGGTCGGTCAAGGTGGAGCGCGAGTTCACGAGCGATCCGCAGTTGATCGCGAACGCCCTCTACGACCTGGAGAAGCACACCGGCGGCCGGACGATGTGGGACTCGGACCGCGCCGACCTGATCCGCGACATCGGCGAGGAGGACCGGGACTACTACTTCGTCCAGGGGCGGGTGCGGATCTACTCGCAGCAGATCTACAACGACATGCAGTTCACGCTCGACGGGCTGAAGGACAGCGTGATTTCGCTCGCGGGCCTGCCGGGCCGCAAGGCCTTTCTCTACGTCTCGGACGGGCTGCCGATGCGGGCCGGCGCGGACATGTGGGAGGCGCTCGACCAGCGCGGCCGCTCGGTCGACTCGATCGAGTACAACCAGAACTTCTTCCTGGATTCGCTCCAGTACGACTCGAGCCGGCGCTTCACCGACCTCGTCGACACGGCGAACGCGAACGAGGTGTCGTTCTACACGGTCGACGCATCGGGGCCGATGGGCATCAACTCGCGCGACGCCTCGATGCAGGGCATGGCGTTCTCGTCGAACATCGACTCGGTCGCCCGGGACAACATGCACTCGTCCGTCATGTACATGGCGGAGGAGACCGGCGGCCAGTACATCGTCAACACGAACAACTTCCGCGACGGCCTGAACCGGATCGCCCTGGACTTCGCCAGCTACTACTCGCTCGGCTTCCAGCCCGGCCACGCGGGGACGGGCCGCAGGTACCGGATCAAGGTCGAGCTCACGGAGGAGGCGAAGGAGCGGCTGGGCCTCAAGCGCGACCGCTTCGTCCGGCACCGGCTGAGCTATCGCGACAAGTCGGTCGACACGGAGATGACCGAGGGAACCCTGGCGGCGCTCAAGCTCGGCTACGAGAAGAACGACCTCGACATCAAGCTGATCAAGTCGGACGAGATCCGCCGCGAAGAGCGGGGGCTCTACACGGTCCACCTCGACGTCCAGGTGCCGATCGGCGAGATGACCCTGGTACCGGTGGGGACCGAGGGCGAGCACCTCCTGCGCGCCCGCATCTGGGTGCAGGCCCTGGCTTCGAACGGCGACATCTCGCCGCCCCAGGTGGAGCCCTTCGAGCTGACGATTCCGGCGAAGGACCTGGACCGCGCGATGGAGAGCTTCTACACGTACACCCTGCCGCTGATCATGAAGGAGGGCGACCAACGCCTGACGGTGGCGGTGCGGGACGAAGTGGCCGGCCAGACCTCCTTCGTCACCCGGACCCTGCGTGTCGGCGCCTGACCGGCGCGCGAGCGTTCCCCGGCGATGAAGCCGGACGCGGCCGTTCCGAGGTCCCGCCGCCCATGACCAACAAGATCGTCGAGGCCGTCGCAACCCTCAGCGGACTGGGAGGCGCGCTGGCGCGGTCGGCGACGGCGCTGCTGGAGGCGGAGATCGAGCAGCTTCGCTTCGACCTGGCGCGGAACTGGGCACGCCTCGTCCGGCTCGTTCTGATCGCGGCCTTCGCCTTCGGCGTCGTATTCTGGGCGCTCGGCGCCCTGCTGTTCGCGGCGGGGGCCGGTCTGGCGACCGTGCTTCCGGCGTGGGCGGCGGCGCTGGCGGTGGCCGGCGGCCTCCTGGCGCTGGCGCTCGTCCTGCTGCTGGCGGTGCGGGCGCGGTTCCGCCGCCTCGAGTCGCCGGTGGGAACCGTCAAGCGGCGCGTCGGCAGCCACCTGGCGTTCTGGCGCGGAGTCCTGGACGACGCGGCCGGCCGGGACGGAGAAGGCGGCGAGGCGGGCGAGGCCGCCGACGACTCGCCGGGAGGGGCGCCGTGAGCCGGCGGTCCGAGGCCTTGGCGCGGGCGGCGGCGCTGGCGCGCCGGCGGGACGACGTCCGCGAGGCGGTGGCGGAGATGAGAGGCGCCCTCGACCGGGCGGGCGGCTCTCGTCTGGCGGCGTTTCCCGTCAAGGGCGGGGCCTGGATCCTGCCGCTCGCGGCCGGCGCACTCGGCATCGCCATCGCGTGGTCGCTGCGGCGACGCCGGAGAAGGTGAGCGCCCCGCGCCTGCTGCTCTTCGCCAGGGCGCCGGTTCCGGGCCGGGTGAAGACCCGGCTGGTCGCGCCCGGAGGGCTCACGGCGGCCGGCGCCGCTTCGCTCCACCGGGCGCTGGTGGAGGACCTGGGCCGCCGCCTGAGCGCGGGTCCCTGGCAACTCGTCGCGATGTGGGCGCTGGCGCCGGATGCCCGGCCGCCAAGGGACCTCGTGCCGCCGGGCGTGCCGTGGCGCCGCCAGGACGGGCGGGACCTGGGGGAGCGCCTCTACCGTGGCCTCCGTTGGGCGGCCGAGGGCGCCGCCTGCGTGGCGGCGGTGGGCAGCGACCATCCCGATCTCGACTCCGTGCGCGTGGAGGAGGCCTTCGACGCCCTGGCCGCCGGCCGCGACGCCGTGCTCGGTCCGGCAACGGACGGCGGCTACTACCTGATCGCGCTGCGGCGGGAGGCGGTCCGGCGGCGGCTGTTCGAGGACGTTGCCTGGAGCACGCCGTCGGTGCTCGCCGGGACTCTCTCCCGTGCCGGTGAACTCGGCCTGGACGTGTCCCTGCTGCCGGAGGCGCGGGATCTCGACACGGTGGCCGACCTCGTCCGTTTTCGTGAAGAGCTGGAACGGCGGCCCGCGCTGCGGTCGCTCTGCCCGCGCACGGCCGAGGTTCTCCTCTCGGAGCGCCCGCTGCCAGCGGCCGCCGGGAGCGCCGGGTGAGAGTCGTCACGTCGGACGAGATGCGCGCCGCGGAGGCCGAGGCGATCGAGGGCCTCGGCGTGCCGGCGATCGTCCTGATGGAGAATGCCGCGCGCGCCGTGGCGGACGCGATCGCCGAGCGCTACCCGCGCGCCCGCCGGATCGGCATCGCCTGCGGCCGGGGCAACAACGGCGGCGACGGCCTGGCGCTGCTTCGCGACCTCGCGGCGCGCGGCTGCGAGGCCGCGGCGTACGTCGCCGGGCCGCTCGACCGGCTCAGCGCCGAGGCGGCGGAGCAGCTCGCGGCCTGCGAGCGGCTCGGTCTCCCGGTCCGGTCGGTAGCCGATCCGGCCGCGGACGGCTCGGTGAACGAGGAGGTCGACCTCTGGGTCGACGCCCTGCTCGGCACGGGCCTGAACCGGCCGGTCGAGGGTCCGGTGGCGAACTGGGTCGCCTGGCTCGGGGAGCGGCGCGGCGGCGCGCCGCTGGTGTCGGTCGACGTGCCGACGGGCCTCGACGCCTCGGCGGCGACGCTGCCGGGTCCGCACGTGCGGGCCGATCTCACCGTCGCCCTGGGGTTTCCGAAGGTCGCCAACGTGCTGGCGCCGGCCGCGGACGCCGGCGGGCGGCTGTGGATCGGCGATCTCGGCGTGGCGTTGCCCGAACCGCCGCCGGGTCCGGACGCCCTCTACCGCTCACGCCGGGAAGACCTCGTGGGCCGGCTGCGGACGCGCCGGCGCGACGCGCACAAGGGGACGTTCGGCCACGTCGTCGTCGCGGGAGGATCGACGGGGTACAGCGGCGCCGCGATCCTGGCGGCGCGAGCGGCGGTCAGGGGCGGCGCCGGGCTGGTGACGGCGGCCGTGCCGGAGCATCTCGTCGAGGCGGTGGACGCCGGCTCGGTCGAGTCGATGACGTTGGGGATGCCCGCGCAGGGGAAGGGCTGGTCGCGCGACGCCGTGGAGCATCTGCTGCAGGCGGTCGTCGAGCGCGCGTCGAGCGGCGGCGCCCTGGCGCTCGGCCCGGGCCTCGGGCTCTCCGACGACGCCCGCGCGCTGGCGCGGGAGGTCGCGGCCCGGAGCGCGGCGCCGGTCGTGCTCGACGCGGACGGCATCTCCGCCTTTGCCGGCGACGCGAACGCGCTCCGTGCGCGCGACGCCGACCTGGTCGTCACGCCGCATCCCGGAGAACTCGCCCGGCTTCTCGGCGTGCCGACTTCGGCGGTCGTCGAGAACCGCTGGGAGCACGCCCGGCGGGCCGCCCGCGAGACCGGGGCGGTCGTCGTGCTGAAGGGACGGCAGACCCTGATCTCGGATCCGGCGCTGGGCACCTGGGTCAACCCGACGGGCAATCCGGGCATGGCGACCGGCGGCAGCGGCGACGTACTGACGGGCGTCATCGCGGCGCTCCTGGCCCAGGGACTCGATCCGCCGTCGGCGGCGCGGCTGGGCGTCTACGTCCACGGCCTGTCCGGCGACCTGGCGGCGAAGCGCTGGGGCGAGATCTCGATGGCCGCCAGCGACCTGGTGGACGAGCTCGGGGCGGCCTTCCGGTCGCTGGAGGCATGATCGTCTGCACCGGCAGCGCCGAGGAGACGCGGGGCCTCGGCGTCGAGCTGGCGAAGCGCCTCCTGCCCGACGGCACGGCCCTCCTGTTCGGCGATCTCGGTGCGGGCAAGACCGTGCTGACCCAGGGGATCGCGGAAGGGCTCGGGCTGGACGCCTCCCAGGTCCAGTCGCCGACGTTCACCCTGATTCACGAATACGACCGGGGCGCCCGCTCCGGCCGGGGACACACGCGGCTCGTCCACATCGACTTGTACCGGCTGGAACCGGACGAGGTGGACGCGATCGGCGTGGACGAGTTTCTGGCCGGGGACGGGGTCAAGGTGGTGGAGTGGGCGGACCGCCTGCCGCAACCGCCGTCCGGCCTCGAAGTGCGGATGCGAACGGGGGCGGGTCCGGAGGAACGGGAGATCGAGATCGCCTCGCGGGGAACCGGCCGCCTGCCGGGTGCCTGACCCGCTGCCGCCGAAGGCGGCCAGGAAGTCGCGCCCGGCGGCCAACTGTTAGGGTGCCGCCTCTGCCCGAACGGGCGCTGCGAACGACAAGAACGAGAAGGAAGAACCGATGGAAGTGGAACGCGTAGGGCTGGTCGGCTGCGGTCTGATGGGCCGGGGCATCGCGGAGATCTGCGCGCGGGCCGGCATCCCGGTCACGGTGCGCGAGATCGACCGGGAGACGCTCGACAAGGGGCTCGGCGCGGTGCGCGCGTCCCTGGCGAAGAGCCTCGAACGGCGGCGCATCGATGTCGAGGAACACGACCGGGCACTGGCCAACCTGACCGGCACCGTCGAACTGTCCGATCTCGCCGGCGCCGACCTGGCGGTGGAGGCGATCGTCGAGGATCTGGAGACGAAGCGCGAGCTGTTCGTCGCGCTCGACGGCATCGTCGGCGACGGCTGCATCTTCGCCAGCAACACGTCCTCGCTGACCCTGACCCAGCTCGCCGCCTCGACGGCGCGGCCCGACCGCTTCGTGGGGCTCCATTTCTTCAACCCCGTGCCGGCGATGCGGCTGGTCGAGGTGGTGCGGACCCTGATGACCTCGGACGAGGCCTACGACGCCTGCTGGCGCCTGGCCGAGCGGGTCGGCAAGACGCCGGTCGCCTGCGGCGACAACTCCGGGTTCATCGTCAACCGGTTGCTGATCCCGTACCTTCTCGATGCCGTCCGCGCCTACGAGAGCGGCGTCGGCAGCATGGAGGACATCGACACGGCGATGAAGCTCGGCTGCGGCTATCCGATGGGGCCCTTCACGTTGAGCGACTTCATCGGGCTGGACACGATGTACTCCGTCGCCAACATCATGTTCGACGAGTACCGGGAGACGCGCTTCGCGCCGCCGACCCTGTTGAAGCAACTGGTGCAGGCGGGACACCTGGGGCGCAAGACGGGCAAGGGCTTCTTTGACTACCGCTGAACCGGCGGCGCGGGCCAGAGGGCAGGTGACGCTGCCCGAGGAATCGGTGCGGGCGATCTGCGGCGCCCACGACGAGAATCTGCGCCGGGTGGAGAAGGCGCTCGACGTCACTCTCGGGGTCCGCGGCGCCGCGGTGCAGATCCGGGGCGCCGCCCAGGCCGTGGGCGCGGCCGAGCGGCTGCTGACCGACCTCGGCGCCCTGGCGGCCGGGGGCCGGCGTCTCCGCCCCGACGACCTGGCCACCGCCTTGCGGGTCGTGGCCGAGGAGCCCGCGACCTCCCTGGTCGACTTCTTCCGGACGGGCGCCCTGATCCAGGCCTCGCGGCGGCTGGTGGCGCCGCGCAGCCTGAACCAGAAGCGCTACCTCCGCGCTATGCTGGACCATGAACTGGTCATCTCGACCGGGCCGGCCGGCACCGGCAAAACCTACCTGGCGGTGGCGGTCGCGGCGTCGGCGCTGAAGGAGCAGAAGGTGCGGCGCATCGTGCTCGCCAGGCCCGCCGTCGAGGCGGGCGAGAAGCTCGGCTTCCTGCCCGGCGACCTGGCGGAGAAGGTCAATCCGTACCTGCGGCCGCTCTACGATGCCCTCTTCGACATCATCGGTTTCGACAAGGTGTCCCGGATGATGGAACGCGAGGTGATCGAGGTGGCGCCGCTCGCCTTCATGCGCGGCCGCTCGCTGAACGACAGCTTCATCATCCTCGACGAGGCGCAGAACACGACGCCCGAGCAGATGAAGATGTTCCTGACCCGCATCGGCTTCAACTCGAAGGCCGTGGTCAACGGCGACATCACCCAGATCGACCTGCCGCCCGGGCAGCAGTCCGGCCTGAAGCACGCGCTCCAGGTGCTCCGGGGCGAGGACGGCATCGAGTTCGTGCGCTTCGGGCGCTCCGACGTGGTCCGGCACGAACTCGTGCAGCGGATCGTCGGGGCCTACGACCGCTGGGAGGCGCGTCACGGCGACCGCTCCCGGGACGAGGACGGCCGGTGAGCGCGGCGATCAGGGCGCCGAGGCGCAGCCGGTCGGTCCGCAGGCGGGAGGCCCGCAAGCGGCTCCGCCGCAGCATGTACCGGCGCCACGGCGACCGCCTCACGGTCGCCGGCCTGTGGCACTACGCGCTGGAACTGGACGCCGTCTGGATCGCGCTCCTGGTCGTGGCCGGGGTCTGGATCATGGCCCCGCCGGGCGTGTTCTTCGGACCCGATCTGGCGGAGGGGGACATTGCGACCCGCGACTACCACGCGACCCGCGACGTGCTGCTGCTCGACGAGGCGACTTCCGAGGAACTGAAGGAGCGGGCCCGCTCCGACGTGCGGCCGCTCTACGACTTCGACGCCGAGCAGGCGGACGAGGTCGAGACCCGGATCGCGAACCTGTTCGAGATCGAGCGCGGGTTCGACGACGACGGGGTGGCCGAGCTCCTGCCCGAGGAGGAGGCGGCCGAGGAACGCCTGCGGCGGCTGCGGGTCGGAAGCGGCCTGCGGGTCGACGAAAACCACGCGGACCTGCTGGCGGTTCGCGTCGGCGGCGAGGACGGCGGCGCGGAGCTGGAGGAGCGCCTGACGCGCCTGGCGGGGCTGCTCCTGCGGGCCGGGATCGTCGAGAACAAGGAGACCCTGCTCCAGAACCGTCTCGAGGGCGTCACGCTGCACAACATGAAGACGGGCGAGGAGTCGGTCCAGTTCGACCTCTTCGGCTACCGCGGCTATCCGGTCGAAGTGGAGGCCTACCTGGAGGCGGAGGTCGGCCGCTGGGCGGGCTGGTCGCGGGCCGACCGGGCCACCGTCGTCGACTTCCTGATGGTCAACCTGGCGCCCAACGTCTACCTCAACCTGAACGAGACCGAGGAGCGTCGGACCGCCGCGGCGGAGGACGTCGGGCCGGTCTTCAACCAGATCCGTGCCGGCCAGGTCATCGTGCGCAACGGCGACGAGGTCGACGCGGAGGCGATGCGCCTGCTTGGCGAGCTGACCGGCAGCGAGAGCAACCTGTCGGTGCTCCGCTCGCCGCTGGCCTCGGCCCTGGTGCTCGGCCTCGCGGCGGCGTTCCTGTGGGTGGCGTTCCGGCGCAAGCGCCTGGTCGCGGTCGAGGGCCGCCACTTCGGCAGCGTCGTCCTGATTCTCGTGCTGGGCCTGGCGGCGACCCGGTTCGGCTTCCTCGTCGCCGATGCCCTCGCCGCCTCGTTCCCGGTGGAGGCCCTGAGTTCGGCGCGGAGCTACGTGTTCGCGATCCCCTTCGCGGCGGTGTCGCTGCTCGTCTCGGTGCTCTACGGCCGGGGCGCCGGCCTGCTCGCCGGCGTCGTCTTCTCCGTCCTGGTCGGCCGGCTGGGCTGGCTGGAGGCGGCGAACGCGCAGCTCGGGCTGGCGGGCGGCACGATGCTCTACTGCCTGACCGGCAGCCTCGCCGCGGTGTTCGCCCTCGACCAGTTGAAGCAGCGGTCGGCGGTGACGAGGGCGGGTCTGCTGGTCGGACTCGTCAACGTCGCCTCGGTGACGACGCTGACCTTGCTCGGGGACGGCGCGACGGTCGTCGTCTGGGGGTTCGAGGCGCTCTGCGGGATCCTGGGCGGCCTGATGGTGGCGGCGGCGGTCAGCTTCGCCGTTCCGGTGTTCGAGGCGATGCTGTTCCGCACGACCGACATCAAGCTGCTGGAACTCTCGGACACGAACCTGCCGCTGCTCCAGCGCCTGGCCTTCGAGGCGCCGGGGACGTTCCAGCACTCCCTGATGGTCGCCCACCTGGCCAAGGCCTGCTGCGAGGCGGTGGGCGGGAACCCCACGCTGGCCTACGTCGGCGGTCTGTACCACGACATCGGCAAGGTGCTGCGGCCGGGGTACTTCGTGGAGAACCAGCGCGAGGGCGACAATCCGCACGATGGCCTTCCGCCCTCCGCGTCCGCCGCGATCATCATGGACCACGTGACGCAAGGAGTCCGGCTGGCGCGGGAGAACCGGCTGCCGCAGCCGATCGTCGACGCGATCGAGCAGCACCACGGCACCCGCAAGCTGGGCTTCTTCCTGGCCAGGGCGAAGGAGCAGGCGGCGCCGGCCGAACAGGTCAACGAGTACGAGTATCGCTATCCGGGCCCGATGCCTCGGAGCAAGACGATGGCGGCGGTCATGGTCGCCGACACCGTCGAGGCCGCGAGCCGCACCCTCGGGGACTACTCCGAGGAGTCGATCCGGGCCCTGGTCGAGCGGCTCCTGGACGACATCCTCGACGACGGCCAGTTCGGCCAGACGGGCCTGACGCTCGCCGACCTGCGGCGCATGCGCTACACCCTGCAGAACGTCCTGAAGACGGTACACCACCATCGGGTGGACTACCCGGAGTTCGACTTCGGGCAGGGCGGCCGCGGCGCGTTGCGGGTGCTGCCCGGCGGCGCCGGCGGCGGGCCGGGCGGCGACTGAAGCCGGCGGTGGCGACCATCGACCTGCAGGTCGCGGCGGCGGTGGAGGACCGTTGCCGCGAGTGCCTCTCCGGCCTCCGCGCGATGACGGCCGAGGTCGTCGCCGAACTGGCGCCGGCGGCGACGCTCGCCGTCCGGCTGGTGGACGACGCCGAGATACGGGAACTGAACCGCCGCTACCGGCGGATCGACGAGCCGACGGACGTGCTGTCCTTCCCGGGCGAAGAGACCCCGGAGGGGCGGCACCTGGGCGACGTTGTCATCTCGGTCGAGACCGCGGCCTCGCGGGCCGAGGGGACTCTCGAGCGGGAGCTCGGGGTCCTGGCCCTGCACGGCATCCTGCACTGCCTGGGTCACGACCACGAGACGGACGACGGCGAGATGGAGGCTCTGGAAACCCGGCTGCGGGCCCGGTTCCTGGGGCCGCGCGAGGCGCCGGGAACCGAACGCGAGGTTCCGCTGGCCGAAAGGGCCGGCACGGTGGCCCTCGTGGGCCGGCCGAACGCCGGCAAGTCGACGCTGATGAACCGGATGCTGGGCGAGAAGCTGGCCATCGTCTCGGACAAGCCGCAGACCACGCGCCACCGGCTGATCGGCATCCTGAGCACGGACCGCGGCCAGATGGTGTTCCACGACACGCCCGGCCTGCACCGGCCGCTGCACCGCCTGAACCGGCGCATGGTCCACGCCGCCTCGGCCGCGCTCAGGGAGGCCGACGTGGTGTGCCTGCTCCGCGACGCGGCGACTCCGTTCGGCCGGGGCGACGCCTACGCTCTCGACCTCGTCGCCGCGGCGGCCGCCGAGCGGCCCAGGCCGATGGTCTGCCTGCTGAACAAGATCGATCTGATCTCCAAGCCCCGGCTCCTGCCTGAGATCGAGCGCTACGCCGGCCGCGGCGTGTTCGAGGAGATCGTGCCGGTTTCGGCGCTTACCGGCGACGGAGTCGGCGACCTGCTCGAACTGCTCTGGCGGCATCTGCCGGCCGGGACGCCGCGGCACGACCCGGAACTGCTGACCGTCCACACCGAGCGCTTCCTCGTCGCGGAGACGATCCGCGAGAAGGTCCTGGAACGGACGCGGGACGAACTGCCCTTCACCACGGCGGTGGTCGTCGAGGCCTGGGAGGACGGCGAGAAGCGGACGGACCTCCTGGCGAGCATCCTCGTCGACCGGGAGAGCCACAAGGGGATCGTCGTCGGCCGCGGAGGGAAACGGATCAAGGAGATCGGCACGGCGGCGCGCCGCGACCTGGAGGCGTTCCTGGAGCGGCGCGTGTACCTGGAGCTGCGGGTGCGCGCGGCGCCCGGATGGCGCGAGGACGCGGCGGTCCTGAGCCGTCTGGAGACCGGCTAGGCGCGCCCGCGGCTTGCCTAGCTCATGGTCTCGCTGATAGACACGCCTCCACGGCGTTTCGTGTTCGAGCGTTGCGGCCGGGAGGCGTCCCGGCGACAGCAGATTTCGCGCGGCAGGTCCGCGGCAAGGAACAGCAAAGGAGAACTTCATGTCAGAGGCAAGCCCCAAGTCGATCGTCGACCGGATCCGGGAGGAGGGGTTCCAGATCGTCGACTTTCGTTTCACGGACTTTCCCGGCTTGTGGCAGCACTTCTCGGTGCCGGCCAGCGAGGTCGATGAGGACACCTTCGAGGACGGGCTCGGGTTCGACGGTTCGAGCATCCGCGGCTGGCAGGTGATCAACGAGTCGGACATGCTGGTGGTGCCGGATCCCGGCACGGCGTTCGTCGATCCGTACTTCGAGCACAAGACGCTCGTTCTCACCTGCGACATCGTCGATCCGATCACCCGCGAGAGTTACGGCCGCGACCCGCGCGGCGTCGCCAGGGCCGCGGAGGCCTACGTCCAGGCGACGGGCCTCGCCGACACGGCCTACTTCGGACCCGAGGCGGAGTTCTTCATCTTCGACGACGTGCGCTTCGACGGCGGCCCGAACTTCGGCTTCTACGAGGTCGACTCGATCGAGGGCCGCTGGAACAGCGGGGCCGACGAAGGCCCGAACCTCGGCTACAAGCCCCGTTTCAAGGAGGGCTACTTCCCGGTGCCGCCGACCGACAAGCACCAGGACATGCGAAGCGAGATGATCCTGATCATGGAGGAGCTCGGTCTCAATCCCGAGTGCCAGCATCACGAAGTCGGCACCGGCGGCCAGGCCGAGATCGACCTGCGGTTCGCTCCGCTCGTCGAGATGGCGGACGCGATGATGCTCTACAAGTACATCATCAAGAACACGGCCGCCCGGCACGGCAAGACGGTCACCTTCATGCCCAAGCCCCTGTTCGAGGACAACGGCAGCGGCATGCACACTCACCTCTCGCTCTGGAAGGACGGCGTGCCCCTGTTCGCCGGCGACGGCTACGCCGGCCTCTCCGACATGGCGATGCACGCGATCGGCGGCCTGCTCAAGCACGCGCCGGCCCTGCTCGCCTTCACGAACCCGACGACGAACAGCTACAAGCGGCTGGTGCCGGGCTTCGAGGCGCCGGTCAACCTGGTGTACTCGCAGCGCAACCGGAGCGCGGCGGTGCGGATCCCGATGTACTCGCCCTCGCCGAAGGCGAAGCGGGTCGAGTTCCGTTGCCCCGACCCGAGCTGCAACCCGTACCTGGCGTTCGCGGCGCTCCTGATGGCGGCGCTCGACGGCATCCAGAACGAGATCGATCCGGGCAGTTCGCTCGACGTCGACATCTACGATCTGTCGCCGGAGGAGAGCCAGGGCGTGCCGACCACGCCGGCGACGCTCGACGAGGCTCTCGACGCCCTCGAGGAGGACCACGAGTTCCTCACCGCGGGCGGCGTCTTCGACGAGGACGTGATCGAGAACCACATCGCGTACAAGCGCGAGAGCGAGTGCCAGGAGGTGGCGCTGCGGCCGCATCCGCACGAGTTCGCGCTGTACTACGACATCTAGGCGCCGGCGCTGCGACTTGCCGCGCCGATCCGCGTGAACCGGCCGCCGGCAGGAGCGTCGCGCCCTGCCGGCGGCGCAGCCAGCCAGGGAGGCCTCTCGTGCATGGCATAGCGATTCGCATCTTCGGTGTCGTCCTGGGTCTGGCGCTGGCGGCGCCGGCAGCGGCCGACGACTGGCCGCAGTGGCGGGGCGCCGACCGCTCCGGCGAGTGGCGCGAGGACGGCATCCTCGAGCAGTTCCCGGAGGACGGCCTCGACGTCGTCTGGCGCACGCCGATCGACGGCGGCTACTCGGGGCCTTCGGTGGCCGACGGCCGCGTCTTCATCACCGACTGGCGGCCCAAGGAGGGCTCGCGGATCAAGGAGGGCTTCGAGCGGGCCCTGGCGCTGGACGAGGAAACCGGCGAAGTCCTCTGGACCCACGAGTGGGAGGTCGGCTACGCGCCGCTCCAGGCGAGCTACGCGATCGGCCCGCGGGCGACGCCGACGGTCGACGGCGATCGGGTGTACATGGCCGGCGCGGTCGGCCACGTCCTGGCGTTCGAGGCCGCCACCGGCGAGGTGATCTGGTCCTACGACGCGCAGGAGGAGGGCGACGCCAGCGTCGCGATCTGGGGCTTCTCCAGCTCGCCGCTCGTCCATCGCGACCTGCTGATCGCCGTGGTCGGCGCCGAACCGGACGGCAAGGTGATGGCCTTCGACAAGCGTACCGGCGAGGAGGTGTGGCGCGCGCTTTCGTCGAACTGGGAACCGGGCTACGGCCAGCCGCTCCTCGTCGAGCGCGGCGGCGTGGAGCAGCTCGTCATCTGGGAGCCGCAGGGGGTCAACTCGCTCAATCCGCGGACCGGCGAGGTGTACTGGACGGTGCCCTGGGAGGGCGCGTCGTCGCTCACCGTGGCGACGCCGGTGGTCCACGACAACCGGTTGTTTCTGACTCAGTTCTACCGCGGCTCGCTGATGCTCGAGTTCGACCGCGAGAAGCCCGCGGTGCGCGAGATCTGGCGCGGCCAGGGCCGGAGCGAACTGCCGGACCGGACGGAGGGCCTGCACTCGCTGATCACGACGCCGATTTTCGAGGGCGACACGATCTACGGCGTCTGCAGCTACGGCGAGCTGCGAGGGCTCAACGCCGCCGACGGCGCCCGGCTGTGGGTCACCGACCGGATGACGCGCCAGGGCCGGTGGGGCGCCGCCTTCATGGTGAAGCACGGCGACCGCTGGTTCGTCAACAACGACGAGGGCTACCTGATCATCGCGCGCTTCTCCCGGGACGGCTACGAGGAAATCGACCGCGCGAAGCTGTTGAAGCCGACAGCCAATGCCGGCTTCGGTCCCCAGCGATTCGGAGAGGCGATGGTCAACTGGTCGCATCCGGCCTACGCCAACCGCCACATCGTCGCCCGCAACGACGAGGAGATCATCCGCGTGTCCCTCGCCGCGAAGTGACGGTGAGCGCCGCGGGGATCACGCGTGGCGGGTACCCGGAGGCTCGCCGCCGCCGCGCGCGCCGCGAGGAGCGCGTCCCGGCGCTGGCCGCGGTCCTGCTGGCGGCGGCCGCCTTGCCCGCCGCCGGCCAGGGTCCAGCCGGCGAACTGATCTTCCCGCTCGAGCACTGGCACAACCACGGTTCGTCCGTGGTCGAACTCCCGAACGGCGACCTGCTTGTGGCGTGGTTCCACGGCTCGGGCGAGCGGCGCTCCGACGACGTGCGGATCCTGGGCGCCCGCCTGCGAGCGGGCGCCACGGCCTGGAGCGAGCCGTTCCTGCTCGCCGACACGCCCGGCTTCCCCGACACGAACTGCACCCTGCTGCTCGAACCGGTGGCGGCGGGGGGCCACCGGCTGTGGCTGTTCTGGCCCACGATCCAGGCGAACCTCTGGGAGAGCGCCCTGATGAAGGTCAAGGTCTCGACCGACTTCGATGGGCCGGGGCCGCCCGTGTGGCAGTGGCAGGACGTGCTCCACATGAAGCCGGGCGAGGGGTTCCACGACCTGGTGGCGGCGAAGACGGACGAGTACTTCCGGAGCCTCGGTTTCGCCGGCGCAACCGATCCGGCCGCGCCGGAGTCGGCCCGGCAGTGGGCCGCGCGCAACCTGGAGCAGGCCGCCGACAAGCTGACCCGGCGGCTCGGCTGGTTCACGCGCGCCCATCCGGTCGTCCTGCCGCTGCCCGAGGGCGGCCAACGGCTGCTCCTCGGCCTCTACTCGGACGGCTTCAGCTTCGCCTCCGCCACCTACAGCGACGACGGCGGCCATACATGGACGATGAGCGAGCCGATCGTCGGCGGCGGCAGCATCCAGCCCACGTTCGCGCTGCGCGACGACGGCACGCTGGTCGCCTTCATGCGCGACAACGGGCCGCCGCCGAAGCGCGCCCACGTCGCCGAGTCGCGGGACCTGGGGGCGACCTGGAGCATCGCCCGCGACCACCCGGACCTGGTCGAGACCGGCGCCGGGCTGGAGGTCCTGAAGCTCGCGAGCGGCCGCTGGATCGTCGTCCACAACGACATTCCCGATGGCCGCTACCGACTCGCGGTGTCCGTCTCCGAGGACGAGGGCCGCACTTTCAGGCACGGGCGCTACATCGAGCGCGAGGAGAAGGGCGTCGGCCGCTACCACTACCCGTCCGTCATCCAGGCCCGGAACGGCCGCGTCCACGCGACCTACAGCTACCATGTCGCCGGCGCGCTCGACGACGGCGGCCAGGGCAAGAGCATCAAGCACGTGAGTTTCGAAGAAGCCTGGCTGCTCGGCGACGATTGAGATAGACCGAGAGAAACCGGGAGGAGTCCCCCATGCATCGACGACCGATCTCCGCTCTGGCACTCGCCGCCATCCTCGCTTCCGGCCTGCTCGCGGGCTGCGCGCCCCAGGAAGGCGGCGGCGCGGGTGGCGAGACCTTCGCCGGCCTGCCGGTTGCAACACCCGAGAGCGCCGGCATGTCGAGCGAGCGGCTCGACCGCATCCGGCCGGCGTTCGAGAGCTACGTGACGGACGGCAAGCTGCCCGGCGTGGTCACCGTCGTGGCCCGCGACGGCCGGGTCGTCCACTTCGAGGCCAGCGGCCACCAGGACGTCGAAGCCGGCGAGCCGATGGCGGAGGACACCATCTTCCGCATGTACTCGATGACCAAGCCGATCGCCTCGGCGGCGCTGATGATCCTCTGGGAGGAGGGCCACTTCCTGCTGTCGACGCCGCTGTCCCAGGTCCTTCCCGAGTTTGCCGACACGCAGGTCTACGTCTCCGGCGACAGCGACGACATGGAGACGGAACCGCCGCGGCGGCCGATCGTCGTCCGCGACCTGATGACCCACACCTCGGGGCTGACCTACACCTTCATTCCCGGACCGGTCGCCGCCTCCTACGCGGCCGCGGGACTCGAAGGGTCGGCCGAGGCCGTTCCGCACGACGACCTTGCGCACTACGTGCGGGAACTGGCGAAGCAGCCGCTGATGGCGCACCCCGGGTCGGCCTGGAACTACAGCGTCGGCCTCGAGGTCGCGGGCCGGGTGGTCGAGGTCGTGTCCGGGCAGAGCTTTCGGGACTTTCTGAAGGAGCGCATCTTCGACCCGCTGGAGATGGTCGACACGGACTTCCACGTCCCGGACGAGAAGCTCGACCGCCTGGCCGTCAACTACGCGCCGACGCCGGAGGGCGGCATCGTCGTCATGGACGATCCGGAGACGAGCGCCTATCGCAAGCCGCCCAAGGTCGAGATGGGCGGCTCCGGCCTGGTCGCCACCGCCGGCGACTACCTGCGCTTCGCCCAGATGCTGGCGAACGGCGGCGAACTGGACGGCGTACGGATCCTCGGCACGCAGACGGTGGCCCTGATGATGGACAACCACCTGGGCTCGGCCTACGGTCCGTCGCCGATGTCGAGCCTCAACCTCGACATGGGGATGAGCGAGGGGATGGGCTACGGCCTGGGCGGCTACTCGATTACCGACACCGGGCTGACCGGCCTGCCGGCCTCGCCGGGCACCTACGGCTGGGGCGGCGCCGCCTCGACCGACTTCCTGGTCGATCCCGAGCAGGACCTCGTCGCCATGGTGCTAACCCAGTTGCTGCCGACCGGCACCTATCCGCTTCGCCCGACGATGGAGGTGCTGACGTATCAGGCGATCGTGGAGTAGGCGCCAGACCCGCGCCGCTTCCGCGCAGGGCCTACGGGACCTGTCCTTCGGCGTTCAGGCGCCACACGATCGTCCGCCGGCACGCCTTGCAGATCGCGCCTTCGCGCAGCGAGCGGCTGAGCCGCTGGCGGGACCACGGCCTCTCGCAGCCGCACCTGCCGATCCAGCGGGGCAGCGTATGGCCGACGCTGGAGCAGCGCTCGGCCTTGCAGCCAATTTCCCGCGCCTTGGCCCGCCAGACGGCGTCGTGACGGTGCTCGACTCCGACGATCGCGTGGGCGATTTCGTGCAGCAGCGTGTCCTCGATCTCGTCCCGCGGCGCCCGAAGGCAGTAGCAGACGGAGAGGTCGATGCGCTTGCTCCGCTGGCGGCAGACGCCGGCGCGCGCCGTGGAGAGGTCGAAACCGAACGTCCACTCGGCGCCCAGCCCGCTCCGCCGCCGATGACGCGCGAACAGACGGCGGGCCAGCTCTTCGACATCCGCCAGCGTGCATTCGCGTTCCGCTTCCCGCTCGACGACTCGCAGGAGCCGGTAGGGGACCTTCCACCGACCGTCGGCGCCCGCCGCCACGACCGCGTGGCGCTTGAGCAGCTTGGCGACGACGCCGGCGACCGACCGTCCACGCCCCGTGAACTCCACCCGGCTTCCGGGAGGAACCGCGGCGCCGGGGAAGTCGGCGGTGATGACGCTGGCGTTCACGGGGTTTCAGTCGGCGAGCGGCGCCCTGTTGCTTCGTCGCTCATGGCCGGCGCCCGGGGTCAATCGACCCGGTCGAAGAAGCCGGCGTTCTCGCCGATGATCGGAACCACGAGGGCGCGGTCGAGGTAGTCGTTCCTCATCTCGCAGGAGGTTTCCGCCACGAGCGTGCAGCCATGACACGCGGCCCCGTGCAGCCAGCGCTGTTCCGTGCTCGACTGCGGCACATGCTGGGCGCACACCGGGTCGTTCGAGCACAAGGCGGCGATGTGGAGCGCCTGGCGCAGGTGATCGCCCATGCGGCGGGCCTGCTGCACCAGGCCGCCGAGCGTGCCTTCGGCGTCCGCGCTGGCGGTGTAGAGCAGGAGTCCGTAGCGCTTCGCGGCTTCGTCGACGTAGATGCGCTCCCGGATCGAAGCTGCCGGGTAGCCGCAGCGCAGGGCGAGCGACTGGATCAGCAGGTGGGACAGGGTATGCAGCAGGACGTAGCGGCCGCCGGGGAAGGGGCGCTCGCTCTGGCCGCGGCCGCCGGTTCGACGTTCGACCCAACGCTCATGGCCCGCCCGGAGTGCCGCGCAGCGCGTCTGCACGTCCGGCTTCCGGCGCCAATCGGAGATGGCCGAGCCGTTCAGCAGGACGAACACGCCCTCGCCCCGGTTCTCGACCGCCGGGAACCAGGACGGTTCGAGCGCCAGGTCGGCGCGTTCGACGTCCGTGTCGTATTCGCCGTCGACGTTCGGGGTCGGCGCCTCGAATCGCGTGAAGCCGGCGAGGGCCGACACTTCGCGCAGTCGATGGACCTGCACGACCGCCTCGACGCGGTCCAGGAACGCGGCGCCGGTGGCCCGCCACTCGCGGGCCGGCAGGCGGCGGGCGTGGAACCGGGGGTCCACCGGAACGTTGTCGTCGTAGCCTTCGGGGGCCGCCAGCAGCGCGTCGAGTTCGGCGTGCTTCATCGGTTGTTCTTCCGGGTCGCCCGCCCGGCGGCGCTCGATGGCGGCGACGACTTCGGCGTCGTCGAACCCCTGCAGGGCCGCCTTGACCCTGGGGATGCCCTTGAGCAAGGCCAGATTCTCCTCCGTCTTGACGACCTGGAGCGTGTCCCACAGCTCGCCGACCGCCTGATCGACGACCGATCTCCGCCGCGGCAGGGAGAGGGCCGTGACGACCTGCGGAAACCAGGCGTTCGTCGCGGTGCGGATCAGCAGGCGGCTCGGCAGGTTGCAGTCCTCGTTCGCGTTGCGGCCGAGCCAGGGACGGGCGCCGTTGCAGATGCCGAGCGGCCGTTCCTCCAGCGTCTTCGCCTCGTGCATGCCGCGGTTGCTGCCGCAACTGCAGCGAACGACGAGATTCGAGAGGTCGCCGCCGGTGCCGGTCTCGTCAAGCCGAAGTTCGCCTCTGCATTGGGACTTGCCGCCGTGGACGAAGCGATACCAGTCGATGTCGTCCACATGGCCCCGTGGGCAGCCCTGGACGAACCGGGTCGCGACCACGGGCTTGCCGTCGAACCTCCGGCGGTCGTCCAGGGCGGTGCGATGGACGATCCGGCGGGAGGTGCGGCCCGGGCGATCGCCGGCGTCGGAAGCGGCATCGTTCTGCACCAGGAACCACTCCGGGAAGCGCGGCGAGGCGATGCCCGGCGAGTTGGCCCCTGGACGGTCAGACGCCGGGGGCGGAGCGAACAGGCCCGGCGGCGTACCGCCGGTGAGCGCCCGCAGCCGCTCCGCGAGCCTCGGTTCTTCGATCGCTTCGAGCAGATGCGGCGGCGGCCACCAGTCGAGGCCGCCGACGACCGCCGAGTCCCTGGGCAAGTCGATCAGGGCGCCCGGCCCGTAGGTCGTGATGACCTGGCTCCGGCGTACGCTGCCCCTGCTGCCGCCCTTGCCAGCCTTGCCGGCCTTGCCGCGCCCGCGCCGGGCCATCAGCGCTCTCCACCGCCGGCAGGATCCCGGACGTACAGGTGGACCTCGGGTTCGACGTCGCGCAAGGACCGGTTGGCCCGGAACCTTCGGTGGTGGTCCGAATCGAACTCGGTGTCCAGCATCTCCCGCAGCAGAGGCTGGCCGGCCCGCCGTTCGTAGCGCTGGTACTTAACGTCGGTTCCCACCTCGCGGTAGGCGTCGACGACGTGCTGCCAAGAGTCGAGCAGATCGGCGGTGCGGCTCCTTACGCTCCGCAGCTTCTCCTCCCGCTCCGCTTCCTCCAGCGGCTGAGCGTGGAGCCGGTCGCGGAACGCTTCTACCAGCCGGCGCTCGATCTCGGCCCGGGCGTCGGCCAGCCTCCCCACGCCCTGGGCGGGCGTCAGGGACGGTTCGGCGTGGCGGGCAAGCGCCACCAGCGCACCAGCCATCCCGCGGTCGAGCGCGCGGGCCGCGAAGGGCGTCACGCTTCCGGCCTCGACGGCGCGGTAGAAGGTCTCGTGGTAGTGGCGAAAGCGCTCGTAGTAGGAGCGGTCCCGCGGCTTGTGGACGTTCAGGAGGGTGAGCACCAGCCCCGGTCTGGCGTCGTCCCGGCCGACCCGGCTCGTCGCCTGGATGTACTCGGCGTTCGTCTTGGGCTGGCCCAGGACGACCATGAGTCCGAGGCGCTGGATGTCGAGACCGACCGAGATCATGTTCGTGGCCAAGGCGCAGTCGACGCGGCCGCTCCGGTGGAACGGCAGGCCGAGCCTCTGGCGGGCCTGGGCGACGTCGGCGGTCGAGACCCGCGAGGTCAGCTCCAGCGGTTCCACGTAGGTCGAACGGTCCCGGAAGTACCTTCGTTCCTGGCCGATTCGCCTGCGCGCGCCATACCGCCGGAGGGTGTTCTGCACCTCTTCTTCCACGATCCGGCGTGCGCCGCCCAGTTCGCGCAGACTGTTGAAGTAGGCCAGCACCGTCATGTACGGGTCGGCGGGGTTGGCGGCGTTGTCTCTGCCCCCGGCGTCGCGGTACGCCTTCTGGGCCGCCGCCATCAACGGCAGCAGCACGCGGCGCATCATGACCTTCGCGTTCTTCCCCGGCGACGCGATGCCCAGGTAGAGCCGCGCGGGCGTCTCGCTCGGCGGCTTGACCTGGGCGAAGAACGAATCCCGGCGGGTGAGTCCGGGCGGCGGGAAGATCTGCGTCACCGGACGGCCGAAGAGCGCCTGGATCTGGTCCCGCGCGTGGCGCGTCGTGGCCGTGGACGCGACGATCTTCGGCTTCGCCGGGCCACCGCCGCCGGACTGGCGGAGCGAGAGCGCCTCGATGGCCGTCTCGTACAGGCCGGTCATCGAGCCGAGCGGCCCCGCGATCAGGTGCAGCTCGTCCTGGACGATCAGGTCGGGGCCGGCAAGCGGCGCCGGCAGCGGCTGGCCGCGACCGGGCTCCGCGGCGCCGTAGAACCCGGCGTCGTCGTAGCGGTCGGCGCCGCCGAGGAGCGCGCCCGACCGCGCTTCCCACGGCAAGGCGGCGAACTTGTCGACCGTCGAGATCAGGAAGCAGGGCAGGCGGCGGTAGAGCGGTTCGTCGACGGCGACGATCGGCAACGGACGGTCGCCGGAGAACTCGCATTCCCAGGCGGCGCACGCCACTCGCAGGTTCCGCGGTTCGTCCTTGTTCGGTTCCAGCGAGAAGGAGTCGGGAGTGAACTGCTCGCCGCACCACGGGCAGTTCTCGAGCGGGATCGGCGACGGATTGCGGTCGGGTTCGCGCTGGTAGCGCGTCGTCTTGGAGCGCGCCGACTCGCTGTCGCCGTCGCCCTTGCGGCCGAGCACGTTCGGCGTGGCCGCCTTGCCGACCCAGAGTCCGATCTCGAACGGCCATTCGCCGTAGCGCTCGGGATCGTCCGCCCGCTCCAGTTCCAGCGCACAGACCAGGCCGGCGGCTCTCGCCAGCTGGTCGAGGGTCAGCAGGCGCAGGGTGTAGCGCATGACGACCGACACGCCGGCGCCGGCTCGGCCGGCGGCTTCCGGGTGGCGAAGGCGGCGCAGCACGATGGCGAAGGCGGCCAGGCCGAGGTAGGCCTCCGTCTTGCCGCCGCCGGTGGGGAAGAAGAGCAGGTCCACGAACTCGCGGTGCGGGTCTTCCGGGTCGGCGAGCGGGGCCAGGTTGAGCAGGATGAAGGCGAGTTGGAAGGCGCGCCACTTCGGGTCGTTCTCCGTGAACACGTCCGGGTTTCGCCGCCGAAGCGCCTGGGCGATGGCCCGGTTGGCGACGCGAAAGGCGTCGAGGGCCTGTTCGTCCCGCTGCAGGGCGGCGACGCCCCGTTCCATCCGGTCGGCGGCGAACTCGGCCCGTCGCAGAAGTTCCTCGGCGGTTTCGGTGTGGTCGGCGTCGATGCCCGGAAGATCGGCTCGGCGGTCCTCGATCCACTCGCGGTAGGCGGCCGTCAGCGGTTGAAGCGCCGCCTCCGCATCGGCCGCGCCGGGCAGCGCGCCGAGCCGGTCCATCGAGAGGTCGACGCCGGAAGGCTCGAACGTCTCCGTCTTCTCGACCTCGGCGCTCGGGATCCAGGCCGTCCGTACCGTGCGGCAACTGCCGTCTTCCTCCTGGTCCCACTCGGCCGACACGTTGTGGCCGGTGGCGTACCGGGGCGCGTCCGCGTAGTGCAGGGCCGCCACCTGCTCGTCCCAATCGTCGTCCTGGGCCGAGCGGAGGTCGGGGCGGCGTAGGAAGGGCCGGTCGCCATGCACTTCGATCTCGGCCTGGAAGGCGTACGTCGCTTCCTGGTCGTCGAACGCGTCGGCCGGCTGCCGGTTGTTCACCAGGAACACGGTGACCGCCAGGGCGCCGGCGGGAATCGCCTTGATCTCCGAAATCAGCCGGCGCTCGATGTGAAGCTGCAGGCCGCCCGAGGCGGGAACGTCGTGGACCGTGGCGCCTTCGCCGCCGCCCAGATCGACCGGGACGACCTCCTCCCGCGGCGTCCGCAGCCAGAAGCGGCGGCTTCCGCCGGAATCGTCCTTCTCTTCCGACCGCTCGTAGTCGCCCCAGCGGACGGTGACCCGCAGAGCCGTGTCCCCTGCGAGGAAGCTCAGCCCCATCGACGACGGGAAGAAGGCCTTCTTCGCCGCCTTGCGGTCCTCGCTCGATTCCTCGGCAAGGCCCGACCGTTCGGGAACCTCGTCGAGGTCGTCGTCGTCTTCGTCGTCGCGGCTCGTGCTGAGCTCCGGCGGCGTACCGGAGGGAATCAGGAACCCGGTGAGGTACCAGTTCGACGGCGTTTCGTTCGCGGGCAGCCGCTCGCGGGCGAGTTCGTGACCCGCGCCGGGGCCGACGAGGTCGACCTTGAGGGCGTCGACGATGTCCTGGCGGACCTCGACGGAAGTTGTCGCCGCCGAAAGGACGGCGTCGGCTTCGGACACGCGGCTATGACCCTCGCGAATGGTGAAGCAGCGAGGTCACGTCGCGCCACAGTTTGTCGAAGGATGGCGCTGCGCGTGCGGCGTTCAGGTCGAAGGCTGCGGTGAATCTGGCCTGGTGGCGCGTCGGCCGGTAGGTCTCGCCGGTAAGTGCGTTTCGGCTCAACCAGCCCTTGGCGTCCTTGATCGACTCCGGATCTCGATGCAATTCGGCCGCACCCATCGCCCGGCCGGCGATCGACTCGACGGCGGAGATGAACCAGGACTCGTACTCCACCTTCGCCAAGACGGTACGGATGGAGCGGTCAGCGCGTGCAGCCTTGGCGCGCTCGTTTAGCTCGACGGCGAGTTCGGCGGGACAGCCGTCCTCGGCATCCAGCAGGATCAGGATTGCCCCGGCAGCGCCTGCCCGGACGGCCGCAAGCTGGACGTACCGCTCCAACTCTCCGGGCTTCACGACACTCTGGCGCTTCACTCGGATGGGCCGTGGGACGTGAATCGGAGTAGAGGGTGCCACCGCTTGTGCGATCCGCCGTAGCAGGATCGGCAGGGCCGCGACTTCACCGTGGCCCTCCACGATGGAGGCGATCGTGAGCATCTCAGGGCTCAGAGCCGAACAACCGGATTTGGCTCGGCCTGGGGCTCGACCGGACCGGATCCGGATCGAGTTGGTCTATCCGTAACAGCTCGCCAGCGGTGAACATGTGCTCTTTGAGAGCGGAACGCCCGGCCTCATCCAGGGGGCCGATGCGGCTTTCCCCGTGGTCGGCGCGGACGGCCAGAATCGAGTCGGCCGAGATCTCCTCGTCGTCCAGAAGGTCGGCGCTGTGGCTGGTCACCAGAATCTGAATGCGCTCCGCGGCGTCGCGCAGGCTGTCGATGAGGATCCCGGCCGCTGCCGGATGGAGCGCCACTTCCGGTTCCTCGATTCCCACCAGACCCGGCATCGCGTTCCCGTTGCCGGCGCCTTGGAAGACCGCCACGAGGATGCCTAGGGCGCGAAGGGTGCCGTCCGACATGTTGTTCGCCTCAAACTTCCAAGGGTGTTTGGCGCCGCGCACGTCTTGGCGGAACTCGAGGGTCTCTCTCGGACCCGCCATTTTGCGGGCGACGCTGGCGATCCCCGGTACGACGCTGCTCAGGTAGTCCTGGATTCGCCGTTGTGCGTCGGGCGAACGCGTCGAGACGTTGGCCAGCACGCTCGCGATGTTCCTGCCGTCCCGACTTAGAAGTTGGCCGGGGTCGGGTGGTTGAGGTTGCCGGATCTCCTGGGGGTTCAGGCTGTAGAAGCCGAGGGTGGACAGCGCGTCGTAGATGGGGCGGAAGGGCTTGTGGCCGGAGACGTTGACCAGGTACAGCCGGTCCGAGGCGGCGACTGGTCCGATCAGCAGGCTGCTCCTCCTGACCTCGCCCTTCTCCACACGGTAGTGGTCCGGGTCCCCACCATCGCGGGGGACCACCACACAGTCCTCGCGCTGGACCTCGAAGCCGCCTGGCCTCTTGGCGCCTACCGTGAACGCGTAGTGCCCGTGGGACTCCTCCAGATCGACTTCGACGCGAATGCCGAAGTGCGTCGGGTGACCGCCGGACCTTCGGCGCACGTCGTTGACTCCGCCCCGGTCCCGCAGCGCATGGTCGATGGAGTGCCGGAGCGAGTCCCGCACGAAGCAGAGCGCGTCGAGGAAGTTGCTCTTGCCGGCGCCGTTCGGCCCCACGAGGAAGCAGAGGTTGGCCGGAGAGACGTCGCAAGCGGCGATGCTCTTATAGTTGCGGAGGGCAACGCGAGTCAACAGGCGGTCCCTCATGCGGCGAGTCTAGTCGTTGGGCGCGGAGCTGCTCTGGGTTCTCGGCCGTCCGCTCGCGGCCGCCAAGGTCCTACGTGGGCCACTTCCTGAGCGCCATGTTCAATGCGAGCTGCGCTCGGCGGCTGGCTGCATCCGGCACCTCGAACCCGCAGGACCGGAGGCGCTCCTCGCGGTCCTTGGCCCGCTGGGCGGCGGCGTCACCCAAGGCGCGGGCCGCCTTGAGCGCTGCAACGACCCGGTCGGGTGCGAGTTGTTCTTGGGAGAGCATCTCGATGAGAGAGACTTGTTCGGGCTTCGGCGGGTGACGGACGAAGCGGGCGTTGAGGGGAGCCGTGTCGGATACCGATGCGAGCTGGAGAATGCCGGCGAGGCGATGCAACCGCGCGACGGCGGCTGCGGAGGGCTCTGCGCCTTGGCGCCAGGAGTCCACCGTTGCCCGCGTCACTCTCAGGATCCGGGCGATTTGGGACTTGTTCAGGGACAGGGCAGCGGCCAGGTCCCTCACCTGCTCTGTAACCGGAGGCGTCTTAGCGTCTTTGCAGGGCGCGCCGACTGTGACGATTGCCTTGTCCATGTGGATGTGGCGGCCGACGATACCGCCTCGTGAAGCTGGCTCGCGCCCTGCTGGTGGTCCTCATCTTCGCGATCCCGGTCTGCTGGGCGGGTGCAGCGGGGCGGTCTGGCCGCAGGTGGGAGCCTAGCTGCTACCTTCGCTCGGTGTGTAGCTTCCGCTGTTGCGGTCTCGACTTGGCCGCTGATCCCGTCGTGGAAGAGGTTCGACGGCTTCTTCCAGAGGTGACAGTGAGTGGCGGTTCCTTTGCGCGTTCGCTGCCTCCTCTGGCTCGGACTGGCCGAGAGAATCGAGTCGAGGAACTGCGACGCGTGAAGAGAGTCGCCACCGCCTGTTGTCTCGTCGACCTCCTAAGGGGTGCCGGACTACCGGCCGTTGAACCCACTCGACGGGTCTCTGGGGAGAGGGTGTGGCCTTCGGGCTTCATGGGCAGTGTCAGCCACAAAGGCACCAAGGTCGTAGCCGTGCTCGCGCCATCGCGTGCCTTCGATGGCGTAGGAGTGGACATCGAGGCTGCCGAGCCAGGGGATCTGATGCGCGTTAGATCCCTCCGAACGGCACCCGATCTTCCGCCGGGTCTGCACCCCCGTCTTGCAGTAGCGGTCCTCTTCTCCGTCAAGGAGGCCGCCTTCAAAGCCCTTTTCCCGTTGGTGAGGGAGAGGATGACGTTCGAGGACGTCGTGGTGCGATGGTCGGCTGGCGGCGTGGACGGGGTGCTCCATGGAACTTCGGTCTTCCGTCGGGTTTCGATCGAGGTCCGCTGCTCGACGGGAGTTCCAGACTGGGTCGTCTCTTGTGCCCTAGCACAGAGGGGCATAGTAGGCTGTGTTTGAAATTCGGACGCCATCGTGTAGACTGTGCCGAAGTCGAACGGACGATGTGGAGCGAGAGCTATGGCCCAGGACCATCGCAAGGCTGAGCTAGAGCGGCGAGTACGGGAGGCGTTGGCGGAGAAACTCCGGGACTGGGACGAGCTTGTTCGGGATGGCGTTACGGGTGAGGTGGACCATGAACACGCCGACGCTTGGGGGTCGATGCCCGTGATCGACTCAAAGGTCGTGGTCGAGCTCGTCCCGGTCTTCGAGGACGTTCTCGGTTGCGACTTCGACCTCAAGCTCATACGTGCCGGCGGTTACAACAGCGAAGATGAACTGGTCGCGGAACTGATCCCTGCGGTTCTTGAGGCAGCCGCACGGTGACGATCGTGGAGCAAGGAGGAGAAGGAGATGACTGAAGAACGGTCGAGTAGCGACAGTCTCGGGATCAGGCTCCGGGACGCGCGCAAGTACTGTGGCTTCTCCCAGGAAGAGGTGGCGCGGCACTTGAACGTATCCCGATCGGCCGTGTCTCTGATGGAGAGCGGCTCTCGGAGCGTCAACGCCATGGAGCTAGGGCGACTGGCGCGGCTCTATCAGCGGAGCATGGAGAGCCTTACCGGCACCGTGTCAAGCGAGTCGGAAGCGGAGTCGGTCGGTTTCTTGGCCCGGGCAACGGCAGATCTCTCCAAACGGGACCGGCAGGAAGTGCTTCGATTCGCAGAGTTCCTCCGATCGAGGAGGAGTGCCAGTGACTAGGCGAGAAGGGATTCTACAGGCGGTGGCGGAAGCCTCAAAGCTGCTCGGCGAGGTCCCAGTCGGTGCCCGAACGAGCTTCGACATCGTGCGCGCTGTCGTGTCACGCCGCATCCCTCTCTTCTTTCGGCCGCTCGATGGGTTGCTCGGTGCCAACATTCGCTCAGACGATGGCGCCGCCGGCATCCTCGTGACAACTCGGCGCAACCTCGCCATACAGCGGTTCACGCTCGCTCACGAACTCGGTCACATCCTCCTCGACCATCAGCCCCATCTCGACACGATGACGACGGTGGATGTTCAGGGTCCCTATTCCACCCCCGATGCCGACCTGCACGAGGTCGCGGCGAACACGTTCGCCTCCGAACTTCTGGGGGCTAGAGACCTCGTCCTTCGGTCGGCCCGTCGCCACGGTTGGACGAGGAAGGCGCTTCGACAAAGACGCAACGTGTATCAACTCGCGCTTCGTCTTGGGCTCAGCTACAAGGCCACATGCTGGGCTCTGCGCACGGCTTCTGTACTCACGCACGAAGAGGCGCGTTGTCTCCAGAAGTTGCCGGTCAAGCAGATCAAGCAGTCGTTCGATCCTCTCCGCCTGCAGACCAACGCGCGAACGGATGTGTGGCTACTCACCTCGGCGGATCGAGACACGTGTCTAGAAGCTGGACCGGAAGACCTGTTCGCGGTTGAACTGTCCGACCACGTGGCGGCCGGCTATCTGTGGAGGCTCAAGGGAACGGGCGGCGCGGCGAAGGTGGTTGGGGAGGCCCCTCCGAGTCTGAGCCTCGACTATGGCGGCAGGAGCACGAGAACGGTGTATCTCCGATTCGACGCCCCGGGCATGCACGAACTGTCGTTTGAACTCGCACGGCCTTGGACCGGCGCTACCTTGGATCAGCTAACCGTCAACATACATGCTCTCGGCTCGGAGCAGGAAGGCCTGCCACGGCGCCAGAAGCGAGAGGCGCTGGCAAGTGCGGCATGAACGTGGCTATCGAGCTGGACCTGCGGCCCGCGTTAGGTCCTGTGCGGGACCAACGCGAACTCCCGACGTGCTTGGCTTTTGCAGTGACGGCTGCACACGAACACGCCCTGAGATCAGGTGTGGAGCTCTCGCCCCGGCAGCTCCATCTTCAAGCCGCTGGAACGCAGATAGGGAAGGGTGTGTCGATTGAGTCCATTCGCGACGCTCTACTGGAACCGGGGCAGGCGCTCGAGGCCGACTGTCCCTACGATCTGGTGGAATCGGAGCCAGACTGGCTGCCTGTTCCTGGCTTGCCACTCTTTCGACGAGACAGCGAGATGTTGAGCCCGACACCGCCCGACGTGATGTCGGCGCTTGAATCAGAACATGTCCCGGTCCTGGGCATCAGCCTGCCTGCTGCGTTCCTGAGCCCTTCTGCACCGTGGCTAGTAGAGCCGGGAGACGTAGTGGGTGGGCTACATGCGGTTGCGGGTGTAGGGCTCGGCCTTCACAGCAGCGGGCGTTGCGTCCTGATCAGGAACAGTTGGGGCGCAGGCTGGGGTGACGCCGGCCATGTTTGGCTGTCCGAGCGCTTCGTCGCTCGGCATCTTCATGAGCTGATGGTGCTGTCGGACGCGCCAGGATGACGGTGGAAGTGATCCATGCGGCTGGCCGGGTGGAGGCGTGGGTGAAGGCGGCGCGGCGACTACTCGAGAGCCAACGACTGCTGAATCTCGTACTCGACATCGCTTCCACTTACGTTCCCGGTACGGAAGCGCTGGAGCGCCGTATCGACAGCTACATGGCGTCACAAGGGAAGGAGTCCTTGCACAGCGTGGCGGAGACGATCTTCCCTTGCTCGCTGTATTGGCGGGAGGGTAGTCGGGGAGTGTTGGAACTGTACCCGAAGAACATCTACCCGGTTCTAAGGAGGAGAGAGCCCCGTCGGTGGGGTAACTATGCAGGACGTCTGCTTCGGCGGGAGACCAGCGCGGGCGACACGATCAACCCTCTGGATCAGATGCTCCGGAAGATGCGTTCGGAAGTCACCGGTTCGCGCACGAAGCGCGCGTGCTACGAAATGGGCATCTGTCCTGCGGAGTACGAGCTGCCGCTCTACAGCGCCGCGAGAGACCGACGGCAGAGAATGGGTTTTCCGTGTTTGTCTCATCTGTCGTTCAAGGTATGGGGCAACGCCGTTCACCTGACGGCCCTCTACCGCAGTCACGACTATGGCGTGAAGGTGCCGGGCAACCTCCTCGGCCTCTCGCGGTTACTGTTGTTTGTGGCGAACGAGACGGGGCAGCGGCCTGGTGGATTGGTCGTTCACTCGTCCTACGCCTACATTGACGGGCCGAAGACACCTCTGCGGGGTGCCTTGGATGAAATCGAGCGTTTACAGGGAGGAGAGTCGCCGTCATGAGTGATTGGTTTCTGGAGTTCGAAGAGGCGGCCGCTCGGACGGACCAGTTCAGTCAGCGGCCGAATCACGCTGCGCTTCTGGCGGCGGGGCTGCTCGGCGAGGTCGGGAGCGTGCTGGCCGAAATCAAGAAGGAAGTTCGGGAGGCCGCTGCCTATCCGGGGCATCGAAGGCGATTGGTCGAGGAGTTGGGCGACGTCCTGTGGTACTTCACTCGGCTTGCGCGCGTGTCGGAGCCGGATCTGCTTGGGAGGATCGCTTCTCGTCTGGAGGAGGGCGGGGATGGCGACCGGGACGCGGTGACCGCTGCTCTGGCACTGGGCCGCGATGTAGGAGGGCTCTGGGCGAGGGTAGAGCACGGCAGACGGGAAGGGATTCGCAGGGGTCTCCTTGATGTGGCTGTGCGCATAGGTAGCGTGGCCAGGCTCGCCGATGTAGGGTGGCCAGAGGCCGCCCGGTGGAATAGGGCGAAGATCGAGAGCAGGTGGCCCAGCTCACGTAAGCACGCGCCGCTGTTCGATAGTGACTTTCCCGTGTACGAGCAGTTGCCGCGGCAGCTTGAGGTGGAGTTCATTCCGATTGAGCGGGGGAAGACCGAGAGCGTACTGCTGCGGTGTCGGGGCCTCAATATGGGTGATCGGCTGACGGACAACGCGAAGGACCCGGACTCATACCGGTATCACGATGTGATTCACCTATCGTATGCGGCATTCTTGGGCTGGTCGCCTGTGATCCGGAGTCTGCTGAAGTGCAAACGGAAGAGCAATCCGGACGTCGACGAAGTGGAGGACGGTGCTAGAGCGGCGGTGGCCGAGGAGGCGGTGTCTTTCGCGGTGTTTCGGCGGGCGAAGGAGATGAGTCTCTTCAAGGGCGTCGAACGTGTGGACTTCGACCTCCTGAAGGCAGTTCGACAGCTCGTCGTGGGTTTGGAGGTGGCGGCGCTTCCGTACTGGCAGTGGGAGGAGGCGATCCTGGAGGGGTATCGTGTGTTCCGGCGGCTGACGCGGAACCGGGGCGGGGCCGTGGAGATCGACCTGAATGAGCGAAGAGTGGTGTACCGGCGGACGGCCTCTTCGAGTGGCGGCGCTACAGGCAGTTGAGGACCGGTAAGGGCTGCTGAAGGTTCCCCTTGACCAAGACTAAAGAAGTCGGCGCTCCTCGTCGGCGGCTCGCCGTGCGTTGAGTTCGAGCAGGCGGACGAGGACCTCGTCGCGGACTTCGTCGGGCCAGCGGTAGCGGTAGGGCTTCTTCCTGGCGCCCCAGGTCTCTTCGTCGATCTCGTAGTCGAGGAGGAACTCGCAGTCGGTGGGGATGTCGGTCCAGCCGTAGGCGTCGAGGACGGCGCGGTCCATGTTGGTGTGTAGGTCGCGGAGTTCACGGATGGCGGGGCTGGTCTCGGAGGGGTCGTGGAAGCGGTTGTAGGTCGCGGTTAGGCCCTCGTCGTTCTCGACCATTTTGGTGGCGCGCCGGTCGTAGTAGGCCCTGCCGGCGGCCTCAAGGTCGGGGCTGGTTTCCCAGTTCTCGGGGAAGGGGAAGGTCTCGAAGCAGTCTGAGGGGGTGTAGCGGAGGTCGTCTTTCATGGAGGAGCCCAAGAACCGGACCCAGAGTTCGTGGGGACGGGACTGGAGGGCGGTGAAGGCGGCGTAAGTGGGGAGAGGGAAGACGATGAAGCTCTCAGCGTAGACCATGCCGTTGGGAAGGTACGCGAAGGTGGCGTACTGGCCGACGCGCGAGACGGCGAGGATACGGTCGAGGTCGGCGATGGCGGCGTAGAGTCCGGGGCGCTTCTCGGCGTAGTGCCACCACCGCTCGCGAAGCGCCTTGCGGTTCTGGGAGTCGCGGTCCGGCTTCACCCGCTCCTCCACGACCGCCAACAACTCGGGCCAATCCGCCGCCACGGGATCTGGGTAGTCGTCGGGCACTACGCCGGATTGCCGCCATTCGCGCCGTTCCGTTTCGTCTGCTTGGTGCCACGACCGATCGAGTCGACTGCGCCGTAGCGGATAGTCCTTGAAGTTGATGATGAAGCGGTGATGAGTGTGAGCGGGGCTGGCATTGAGCTCGGCGCCGCCGATGTACGGGAAGATCGCCTCCCGGTTCTTGGGGTTGTCGGCGATCAGACGCTTCATCTCGGCAAGCGGCGTCGCCACGCCCTTCTTGTCCGTGTCGTCAAACGTGAAGCCCATTCCGAGCACGATGCTTCCTTGGAAGCTCTTGCCTGCGTTCTCGGTCAGACGCGCCGGGTCCTCGTGGCCGCCGCGGTGGAACAGGAAGGCGGTGATGGTCGGCGCTGGCTTGGCGTCCAGCAGTCTCGGGCCAGACCAGGCGCCGCGGTGGACGTGGACGACGCTGACAATGACCGCCGCCAGTCCGGGCCACTGGACCCGCCGTCGCGCTCGGTAGATCTCGCCGCCGCTCTGGCAGATGTGGCGCAGGCCGGTGGCGCGCGTGTCGCCCTGGGCGATCGTGTTCGTGGCGATCAGGCCGAGGGCGCCACGGGCGCGCAGCAGGTCGAACGAGCGCCGGAAGAAGTGGGCGACCAGGTCGGCGTTGCCGTGGCTCCGCTCGTGGAGCTGCTGCAGCCAGTCCTTGTAGCCGGGGACGTTCGCCGCGGCGATCGTGTTCTTGCCGGCAAACGGCGGGTTGCCGACGATCCCGTCGAAGCCTGGGTTCTCGCGTTCTCCGGGCAGCAGCACTTCCGGGAACTCGATCTCCCAGTGGAACGGGGCCAGCGGTGGGCTCGCCTTGCGGAGTTCTTCGAGCCAACCGACGTAGGCGTGGGTGCCCGGAAGGCCGGTCTCGTCTTCTGTAGGCGACTGCAGGGCTTGGGCAAACTCTCGCCGCAGCGCTTCCCGCTCCTTCGGCTTCTTCCCTTCAAAGAAAGCGGCCAGCGCCAGGTCGCCGTGTCTCTTCACCCGCGCCACTTCGCTGTCGGCCTCGCGGAGCCGGTCCCGCAACTCACGATCCGGCGTCTCGTCGCCGGCGTCCTGGATCTCCCGCCGCAGGCGTAGCGCCTTCTCGACCTGCTCGCGGATCCAGGTCGTTTCGATGCCTGCCTGGAACCTCTTCTCCCCGCCCTTCCAGTGGAACGCCCGGATCTGCTCCAGGGTCAGGCCGACAAGCGAATCGCCTTCGCGGAGCGCGTGGTCGAGGAAGGTCAGCGGGTGGTTCCTGGCCAGGGTGACGAGCCAGAGGGACAGCTTCGCCAGATCGACGGCAACGGGATTCCGGTCGACGCCGTAGAGGCAGTTCCGCGCGACCAAACGGCGGGCATGGACGATCTCGTCCTCGTCGGGCGGGATCGCGGGCACGGCGTCGTGGGCGTACCAGGAGTCCACGAGGACGTCGGCGAGTTGGCGGCAGGCTTCGACCAGGAAGGCGCCGGAGCCCATGGCGGGGTCGCAGACCTTGAGGTCGAGGATCTCGGCTGGCCGTGGCACCGCGGTTTCCGCCGCCTCCCGGCGCAGCCGGTCGAGGATCGGTTCCAAGGTGTCGCGGACGATCGGTTCGGTGAGTTCCCGCGGCGTGTAGTGCGATCCTGAGCGCCGGCGCTCTTCGCTCGGCTGGAGGATGAGATCGCCTGTGCGGACGAGGTCGGGCGTCGCGTCGCGGTCGATGGCCTTGTCCAGAGCGGCATGGAGTTCGTCGAGCGTGGCCGCGTCGCGGAGCGCCTTTGCCGCGGCGCCGGTCAGGTTGCGGTCGGTCTGCTCCCGGAGCCAGCGGACGCGGCGGCCCGGCGCCTCGGTCAGCAGCGCTTCCAGGTTCACCGTTGCCGGCGCCCCGTGCTTTTTCGCCGCCTTGATCGCGGCCGAGCGGCCTTCCGCTCGTTCGAGGCGGAAGCCCATCATGGTCTCGTATACGGCACCGATGTGCTCTACGTCCAGCGCCCGGTAGGACAGGCGCTCCCCGTCGAGCACTAGGAGCTTGGCGAGCGCCCGGTGGATCGTGCCGTCGGAGACGAGGGGCGCGGCGACGCGCTCATGGTTCTGTGCCACCGCGCCCAGCGGCCGGCCCTCTAGGAACGTGTAGCGGTCCGGGTCGAAGAGGACGCCGTGCCGGGGCGGCAGACGCAGCTTTGCACCCTTCGCGCCGTCGTGGATCATGCGGAACAGCGCGAGCAACTGGGCCCAGGCGCCGAAGCGCTGGTCCATCGTGTCTGGGTGGAGCGCGGCGTCGGCCCGGAGCCGGTCGTGGAGACCGGCCAGGGAGTAGTGGCGAACGAACGTCTCGTCCTCCGAGAGCAGATCGCGCTCTTCCGCGAAGAGCAGGAAGACGAGCCTGAGAACGACCGTGAGCAGGCCCCGGTAGATGCCGCCGGGGTCTTCGCGCAACTGGTCGTTCAGCAGGTCGCCGCGCGAGGCGTCGTGGGCGGCCTGGAATCCCCGCAGCAGCTCGTAGAGCGCGTGCAGCACCTGCACCGCGAGCTTCTCGCTGACCTCGTTCTGGTACTTCCGGCTGTCGGCGAGCAGGGCGGCGAGCCGCTGGTTCCTCGGCAGGGCCAGCAGCCGGCGCTCGTTCAGCAGCAGCCGGAGCGCGGTGCAGATGGGGCGCCCGGCCGGAAGCAGCATGTCGGCGACGCGGAAGTCCATCCAGCCGGAGCTCTCGCCCCGCGGGGCCGAGACGAGTCGAAGGGAACGGCCGTTGAAGAGCAGGCCGGCGGGGACGTTCTTCGCCCGGAGCAGGCGCTCCAGCCGGCTGTGGGGCGAGGCCTCGAGCCGGCCGGCGTCGGCCGCGACCCGATCGAAGTCCTGGCCGGTCTCAAGGGTTCGCACCAGCAGTTGCCAAGCCGAGCCGCCCTCTTCCGGTTCGCGCTCGCGGACCCCGAAGTCCGGGCGCAGGGTTTCACCGTAGTCCGGTAATTGAAGGCTCAGTTCGTCCGGCAGCGAGGCGCCGAGGCCGCCGGCGTAGCCCCTGGGCGAGAACTTCCAGTCGAGCACGGAGCGGGCGAACTTCTCGAAGTCGGGCAGGAAGGGCCGCGGCGCCTCGCCTTCTCCGAACCGCCGCTCTTCGACGGCTGCCTGCAGGCGCTGCTGGCCCTCCCGGTCGCTTCGCTGCAGCACGACGCCGGCCTTGTCCAGCGCCGGGGCCGAGACGACAAGCCCGGTCGGCTGAACGAAGCCGAGCCACTCCAGGTGCGCGAGCGTGTTCGCGTTCGGTCGGGCCATCGGCTACCGCAAAGTACGCAGGGGAATCGAGCCAGGCGAGGTCAGTTCGTCTCGGGCCACAGGTAGACGATGCCGAGCGGCTCGACCGGCGGCACGGCGCGGACTTCGTAGAAGTCGCGTACGCGGCGGGGCTCGCGGTCCAGATCGCGGTCGAACTGGTCCAGGCGGCGGCGCCAGGAGTTCATGTCGGCCAGGAGTTGCCGCTCTTCGGCCTGGCTGAAGGCCAGGGTTCGCTGCTTCAGCGCCGATTGGCGTCGTTCCAGTTCGCCGCCGACGTGGCCGCGCTGGTGTTCGAGCGTCTCGCGGAGCTCCCGGCTCTCGCGTTCGCCGCGCTCGCGCAGACGCTCGGTCGCCGACTTCTCCATCGCGCGGGCGCGGGTCTCCAACTGCGGCCGGAGTTCGTCCACGTCGCGCGGCGCGGAGCCGAGCAGTCGGCGGACGACGACGTCGTTCACCGGGCGACCGCCGGAACGCGCCAGCGACTGTTCGAGCAGGTCGAGGGCACGGATTTCCGCGTCGCGCGCGTAGGCGGCGAGCGGGGCGTCGCGCCTCCCCGGTTCGACCCAGCGGGCCGCTGCCGTCACGATCTCCTCGTGCAGCCGTTCGGCGCGCCGGCCGTAGAGGGTCAGCCGGCCGAGCAGGACGACGCGGGGAATCGAATCCGCCGACTGGGCAAGACAGGCGCGCGAGAGGTCGTGATGCACGAAGCCCTGGGAGCGGAAGCGGGCCAGCAGACGCTGGGCGACGCGCTGTTCGAGATGAAGGTGAACCGTGTCGTCGGTGAGGATGCCGGGATCCTGGAACACGACCGGGCGCGGCGGTTCTTCCTTCCGCCATTCGGTGAGCTTCTGGTTGCGGCGTCGTGGTCGGCGCAAGGAGTCGAGGGTGCCTGCCCAGCTCGGGTCGGCGTGGGTCTGACCGTCCAGAGCGGGGAAGGTCCAAACCTTGCCGTTGTCTTCGCTCCGCGTTTGCCGCAACGGCGCCGCGCCGGCGATTTCGAGCGAACACGACAGAGCGTCGCGGAAGGCGTTCTCCTCGAACTGAACCCACTGGCGGGACCGCTGCAGGAGGTCCCGGCAACGCGCGATCTGGCCCTTCAGGTCGTCCCGGCGTTGGCGCGCGGCCTCGAGTTCTTCGTTGACCAGGCGCCGGCGCTCGGCGTCGATGTCGGCCCGCTCGATCTCGCGGGCCAGTCGGCCGGCGTCACGGTGGCGGATGCCGCTCTTCGTCAGGCGGCGTTCCACCGCGTCGTCTATGACCTGGGACAGGCTGCCGAGCTCGGTCTTGATGGTCTCCGTCTTCCTGACGAGAACCTGGAGTACGCGGTCCTCGGCGCGCTGGGGCAGGACGAAGTAGTGACAGCGGACCTCGGGCGCCTGCTGGAGCTTGCGGTCGATACGGCCGTTTCGCTGCTCGATGCGGCCGGGATTCCAGGGCAAGTCGAAGTGGAACAGGTCCGTGCAGTGAGCCTGGAAGTTCAGTCCCTCGCGGGCGGCGTCGGTCGCCAGGAGGATGCGAAGCGGCTCGTCCTTCGGGTCGGTGTTGAACCGGCGCTGGATCTCGCGCCGCCGGGGTCCGCGAGTGAGTCCGTCGATCGTCACGATCCGTTCCTCCGCGCGGTCGGTGGAGGCGATCGCGTCGTCGAGCATCGCGCGGAGGTAGCGCTTCGTGCCCTCCCGGTTCTCGGTAAAGACGAGGAGGCGGCGGTCGTTCCAGCGCGGCGGCGGGGAGCCGGCGGGGAGCGCTTGGCCCAGGGGCGGCAGGCCGGGGCAGAGGTGTTCGCGGATCCAGTCGACGAGTTCGCGGGTCTTCGCGTCGGGCCTGCCGCGAGCTTGCTCGGCGATTCGCTGCATCCGATCGAGCAGGTCGTTCTCGCGCTGGAGGGGGCTGCCCTCAGCCCGTTCGGCTCCGTGTGCGGACTCGGCCGAGGCGTTCAGGTCGCGGATCTGGGCCTCCTCCTCTCGGTCGGCTTCTTCGCCCGTAAAGGCCGCGCGGTCCTCGTCGCCTTCTTCCCCGGCCAGCCACGAGCCCGAGACGAAACGCTCCGTCCGGTCCGAGCCGCCGCTCCGCCCGGCGGCGTCCGCTGCCTTCCGGCGCCGGCGCTCGAGCGTGCCGCGGTGCGTCCTCAGGCTGCGCGCGAACGCCTCGATGGAGGACAGCAGCCGCTGCTGAAGGCCGACGACGAGCAGACCGGAGGCGGCGCGGGCCGACTGCGGCGCCGCCTGGAACCGCTCCTCGCGGGCCTCGCGGTACTCGTCGAGCAGGCGGGAGAGCAGGAGTTCGGGGGCGTCCTCGGGGAGATCGTCGATCTTCACGGGCACGACGCGGCGTCTCGGAAAGCCGCCCTGGACGTCGCGGATGTCCTCCTTCAGGCGGCGCACCATCACGGCTTCGAGCGACCGCTTGCGCACCTTGACCCCGCGGGTGAAGCGGTTCGGGTCCAGCAGTTCGAGCAGCGTGGAGAAGCTGTTCGAGTGGCCGTTGTGGGGCGTCGCCGAGAGGAAGAGCCGGTGCTCGAAGCGGCCGCTGAGGTCGCGAACGGCGCGGGTGAACTTCGACTCGATGCCGTAGCGGCCGCCGCTGGCAGGGGCGGCATGGTGGGCCTCGTCGAGGATCAGCAGGCTCCCGGAGAGCACCGGTCCCAACCACTCGCGCATCGGGTCGGCGTAGGTGGCGTCGCGCAGCAGGCTGTGCGAGACGAGGAAGCGGCTGTGAGTCCGCCACGGATTGACGCCGAAGCCCCGCTCGCGCCGCATGCGCGTGAACCAGGCGCGGTCGAGGATCTCGAACAGCAGCCCGAACCGTTCCTCCATCTCGGCTTGCCACTGTTCGAGGACGGAACTCGGCGCGGAGACGACGATCGTCTTGACCTTCTTGCGGAGCAGCAGCTCGCGGGCGATGAGGCCTGCCTCGATCGTCTTGCCCAGGCCGGTGTCGTCCGCAATGAAGAGGTTGACGCGGGGCATCCGCAGCGCCTTGCGCAGCGGCTCCATCTGGTAGGCGTCCAGCTTGATGCCGGCCCGGAACGGCGCCTGGAAGAGGTTCGGATCCGTGGCGGTGACGCAGTTCCATCGGAGCGTGTGCAGGAAGGCTGCGAAGCGGCGCGGCGTGTCGAAGCCCTTGGCGGCAAGTTCGCCCCAGCCTTCCTGCTTCAGGATGCGCCGGTCGATCTCGTGGTTCCAGAAGACCTCGATCTCCTCGCCCTGGGCGTCGTCTTCGGCGCAGGCGAGACGGACGACGGAGGAGTGGCCGGGCTTCTCGCCCGGTTGAACGTCCTCCACGAGCCAGCGACGTGAGCGGACGTGGACGAGTTGGCCGACTTCCGGGTCGCGTTCGGGGAGCTCGCGTTCAGGAAACGGGGAAGCGGCTGGGGGCGTCATTCTGGCCGGTACAAGGGGGCTGGCACGCGACCGAGCGTGTTTTCGGGGCGAACAACATACACGGGATGAATGCTATTGGGCCGAATAGCACAAATGGCGAGCGCGGGAGTTGGCTTGTTTCCTCAGCCGTACATCACCGCCGCGGCCTGCTCCCGCAGCGCCGTCGGGTTTCCCATCATCTGGCGGTCGTAGCCGACGCGCTTGTAGAAGATGTGCATGTCGCACTCGTGGGTGAAGCCGATGCCGCCGAAGACCTGGGTGGTCAACGTGACGGCGTTCGTCGCGACTTCGGTGGCGTGGGCCTTCAGCAAGGGGGCGAGGTGGTCGATCTCGTCGGACTCCTGGTCCCAGGCGTCGGCGGCGTGCCAGAGCAGGGACTGGACGGGCTCGACTTCGGCCAGGACCTCGGCGCAGATGTGCTTGACCGCCTGGAAGGAGCCGATGATGCGCTCGAACTGCTTGCGCTCCCTGGCGTAGTCCACCGCGATCTGGAGCCCTTTCTGGGCGGCGCCCAGGGCGTCGGCCGCCAGGGCGATCCGGGCCGCCTGGACGGCGCGGCGGGTCGATTCGGCGCTGCCGCCGAGGTTCTCGGCCGCTCCGAGGTCGATCCCGGAGAAGGTGACCTCGGCGACTCGCCGGGTGTCGTCGACGGTATCGAGCGGCGTGATGTCGATGCCGGAGATGGACGCGTCGAGCACGTACAGGCTGCCCCCCGATTCGAGGAGAAAAGCGTCGGCCCACGCCGCATCGGGCACGTAGAGGGCGGCGCCTTCGATCCGGCCGTCGTCGACCGGCGCGTCGAGGATCGGCGCGACCAGCGTTCCGCCCTCGGCGATCCCCTCGAGCAGTTCGTTCCGGCGTTCGCCCGCGTCCGCGCCGGCAAGCAGCAGCGGCGCCAGAACGCAGGCCGAGTGGAAGTTGACCGGCGCCGCGGCGCGGCCGATCTCCTGGGCCGCGATCCCGGCCTCCTGCAGCCCGAGTTCCGCGCCGCCCCGGTCCATGTCGATCAGCAGGCCGGCGATTCCCTGGTCGCCGAGCTGGCCGTGGATCGCCTCGTCGCGGCCCGAGTCCGAGTCCATGACGGAGCGAACGCGTTCGATGCCCACATCCTGGGCGAGAAAGCGGGCGATCGTGTCGCGGAGCAGTTCCTGCGGCTGCGTCAGGCCAAAGTCCATGCCGGACTCCTCTTGCGGTTTGCGGCGCGGTTCGTTCGGGTGGGGCGGCGGCCGGATGGACTCAGGCCGCGGCCGGCTTCGGCTCCCGCGGCAGGCCGAGCCCCCGCTCGCCGATGATGTTCTTCTGGATCTGGGCGGTGCCGCCGCCGATGATGAGCCCCAGGGCGTACATGTAGTTGCGCTGCCAGTTGCCGTAGTCGCGCACGTGCTTCGAGCCGCGCTTGAGCACGCCCCGCTCGGCCATCGCGTCGATCGCCAGGGCGCAGACGTCGTAGTTCAACTGGCAGTTGTTCAGCTTGACGATCAAGCCGCCGGCGCCGGAGTCGCGCTTCTTCAGCATGTCGGTGAGCAGCCGCAACTGGTGGTACTTCATCGCCTGCACGCGGCCCTCCAGCCTGGCCAGGCGGTCGCGGTAGACGGGGGAGTCGATGAGCCCGGTCTCGCGCAGGATGTCGACGCAGCCGGAGAGGTAGTTCTCGGTCGCGTTCGACCGGCCCAGCATGTTCCGCTCGTAGCGCAGCGTGTAGGTGCCGACCTCCCAGCCCTGACCGGGGCGGCCGATCACGTTCGTGGCCGGCACCCGCACGTCGGTGAAGAACACCTCGTTGAAGGAGGCGTCGCCGGTCATCGTCATCAGCGGTCGGACCTCGATGCCCGGGGTGTCCATCGGCAGCACGAGGTAGCTGATGCCCGCGTGCTTGCCGGCATCCGCCTCGGTGCGGATCAGCGCGAACATCATCTCCGCTTCCTTCGCGCCGCTCGTCCAGATCTTCTGGCCGTTGATCACGTACTCGTCGCCGTCGAGGCGCGCCGAGGTGCGGAGCGACGCAAGGTCCGAGCCGGAGCCGGGCTCGCTGTAGCCCTGGCACCAGATCATCTCGCCGCGGATCGTGGGCCGGATCAGGTCCTGCTTCTGGTCTTCGCGGCCGTAGTGCAGCAGGGTGGGCACGAACATGCTGATGCCCTGGTTCTCCATGCCGAGCGAGATGCCGGCGTCCTGGAACTCCTTCTCGATCACCAGGCCGGCGAGCGGGTCGGGATCGTGGCCGGCGCCGCCGTACCGCTGCGGGATCGTGCGGGCGGCGTAGCCGGCGTCGACCAGTCGTCCCTGCCACTCGAGGGTTCGCGCCCGGACCTCGGAGGCGTCGCCGCCGAAGCCGGGACCCGCCGGCACGACGGCGTCTTCGTTGGAGGCGAAGAAGGAGCGGATCTCTTCGCGGAGGGAGTCGTACTCGGTGCCGATCGATGTGTCCATGATGGGCGCGACTCTATCGCGGGCGCGACCTTCGTCGGCGAGCCCGGAGGTTCGGAGTAAGCTTGGCCGCCGCGGCATTCCGGCGGGCCACGACATGGGAAGGACGGCGCGAGCGATATGAGCGACGACACGGTTGGACAGGATCGGGCCCTGGACGCGGAGGACGCCGCCGAGGAGGCGCCGCCGACTCGCGACGCCGTGGCTCTCGACAGGTTGAGGCAGGCGGCTGCCGCGGCCGGCGCCGAGGCCGTCGTGCTGACGCCGGGCGCGACGATGACCTGGCTCCTTGGCCACCGCTTCGAGGGCCACGAACGGCTGTTCCTGCTCGTCGTGCCGACCACCGGCGCGCCGGTCGCGGTGGTTCCGGCCTTGGAGGAGGCCAACTTCCGCGGCGCGGCGCCGGCGGTCGAGTCGGTGCATCTCTGGGACGACGCGGACGGCCCGGAGGCGGCCGCGGCCGCGGCATTCGAGGGGCTCGCCAAGGCGTCGCGGGTGGCGATCGAGCCGCTGAGCCTCCGCTACATGGAGATCCAGCACCTGAGCCGCGAGCTGCCGAAGGCGAAGCTCGAGAGCGCCGAGTCGATCGTGAGCGAGCTGCGGCTCAAGAAGACCGACGAAGAGGCGGCGGCGATGCAGCAGGCGTCCAAGATCGCCGAGGCGGCGCTCGAGTTCACGCTGCGCGACGTCAAGCCGGGGCGCACCGAGCGCGAGATCGCGGCCAAGCTGTCGAGCGAGCTGCTGCGCCGCGGCGGGGGCGGCATCTCCTTCGGCCCGATCGTCCTCAGCGGACCGAAGAGCGCGCTGCCCCACGGCGTGCCGGACGACCGGGAGATGCAGGAGGGCGAGTTCCTGCTCGTCGACTTCGGAACCTCCTTCGAGGGCTACCACTGCGACATCACCCGCACCTTCGTGGTCAGCGGCTCGCCGTCGGACCGCATGCGGGAGGTCTACGAGGCGGTGCTGCAGGCGAACATCCGCGGGGTGGCGGCGTCGCGGCCGGGCGTGACCTACGACTACGTCGACAGGAACTGCCAGGCGAACCTGCGCGCCTCCCGGTTCAAGGGGTTCATGACCCACCGCACCGGCCACGGCCTGGGCCTGGAGATCCACGAGCCGCCGTCCGTGATGGCGGGCAACGAGGACATCGTCGAGGAGGGGGCGGTGTTCACGGTCGAGCCCGGCCTGTACCTGGAGGGCTGGGGCGGGGTGAGGATCGAGGACAACGTCCGCGTGACGGAGCAGGGTTGCGAACTGCTGACGTCGTCGCCGCGGGAGCTGCGGATCCTCGGCTGACGAACGCGCGGCGCCTAGAAGTGGACGTGCAGGCCGATCTGGCCGCGGCGGCTGTCTCCCAGGCCGCTGCGGATCGTGCCGTCGAAGTTGAAGAGCAGCGAGCCCTGGGAGGCGTCGAGCCGGTTGTCGGCGTTCGTCAGGTTGAAGATCTCGAACACCGGTTCGAGGGTGACGCCTCTGCCCAGGGTGAACGGTCTGGACAGGCGGATGTCCCAGGTCAGGAACTCGTTGTCGCGCCGCAGGGTGTTGCGCTGGAGGATGCTGCCGTCGGCGCAGATGCGGTCGGACGGCTGGGCGGCGCGCTGGCCGCGGTTGGCGCATGACTCGGAGACGGGCGACGCGGAGAGGTAGCGGAACGAGTTGCTGAGCCGGACATCGCCGGGCAGGGCGAAGAGGAGGTAGCCGGCGACCTGGTGCCGTCGGTCGCGGTCCGACCAGCCGTACTCGGGGCCGAAGTCGGTCGGGTCGGCGTAGCGGTAGGTGAACGGGTCCCGCTCGTTGTCGTCGTCCGATCGGTCCCGGCTGAGCGTGTAGTTCACCTCGAAGGTGAGCAGGCCGCCCGCGGCGTTCCGGCCGCGCAGGGTGGCCGTCAGGGCGTGGTAGCGCGACCGCGCCGTGCTCTCCGCGCTGTTCAGGGCGTTGATGCCGCCGCCGCCGGGATGCGTGCCGACGCCGAAGGGCGCGCCCAGGGCGGCGGCGTTGCGGTCGACGAAGCGGAACAGGCGGCTGCTCCGGGCGTGCTGGACCGTGAGTTCGCCGACGATTCCGCCGCCCAGCCGCCGCTCCAGGCCGAGGGCGAGGGAACGGGTCTCGGGCAGTTCGAAGTCGCGGTCCCAGACGTAGATGTCGGGCAGGAACGGCGAGGTCGTCGAACCGTCGATCTGCTCGTCGATGGCGGGCACGCGGCCCAGCGCGGGCGAGGCGGCGCTGCTGCGGAACAGGGTCTGCTGGTAGGCCCCGTTCGTCGTGCGGGGCGTCGCCATCATCAGGCTCGGCACGCGCGACACGTAGGAACCCGCGTTCGCCCGGAGCACCGTGGCGCCGTCGCCGGCGACGTCCCAGGCCAGGCCCAGGCGCGGCTGAAGGTTGTCCAGGTCGTCGGGGAACGTGCCGTCGGACGGGAACCTCGGGTCGTCGAGGTACGGGGCGAACCAGGTGTCCTCCGGCTGGATCAGCGGACCCGGATACCAGGTCCCCTCCCAGCGCAGGCCGAGGTTCAGGACCAGCCGGTCCGCCGCCTGCCAGGCGTCCTGGACGAAGACGCCAACCTCGTCGACCTCGTAGTCCTGCAGGCCGAGGCGCTCGGGCGGCACGCCGGGGACGGTAGCGGCCTGCAGGTAGAGCAGCACGGGCCCCCGGATCTCTGCGCCTGGGGGGCAGACGCCCTCGGCGCTGCTCGAGCCGTCGGAGCAGGTCACGTAGCCGTTCCCCTGCTCGACGAAGGCGATGAAGCCGTCGACGGAGTCGAAGAGGTAGCGGCTGTTCGCGAAGCCGATGAACTGCTGCCCGACGCCGGTGCGGTTCACCTCGATTCCGGCCTTGACGAGGTGGTCGTCGAGCAGGATCGAGACGTTGTCCACTGCCTGCCTGCGGCTGTCGAAGGAGCTCGGGATAGGCAGGAAGAAGGGCAGGCCGATGCGGAAGCCGTCCGCGAAGTCCATCCCGATGTCGGGGAACGGCCGTCCTCCCTGGCCGGCGAAGAGCGGCGGCGCCGGCGCCCCCGGGAGGTTGGGGCCGCCGTAGCGCCGGGGCCGGTCCTCGCGCGCCCACTGCAGGCGCGCCTCGTTCGAGGTCCGGTTGTTCAGGAGCGACCGGAGGCTCAGGTTGACCGCGTGCGAGTAGTCCTGCTCGATGCCGTTCGCGGACAGACCCCAGGAATCGACGTCGAACGTGCCGTTGACCTGCTCCGACCAGGTGTAGTTGTACTTGACCGACGCCTGGTGGCTCGGGCCGAGGTTGACGTCGAGCTTCGCGATCAGGGCGCGGTTGTCGTCCGTGCGCTCGATGGGGCCGAACTCGTCGTCGAAGAGGCCGGGCCAGCGGCGCTGGAGGAAGGCGTCGAGCCGGGCGAGGTTGGCGGGACCCGCGACCTCGCGCACGGCCTGCTTCGTCTCCGCCGCGTCCTGCTCGTCGTAAGCGCCGAAGAAGAAGATCCGGTCGCGCCGGATCGGGCCGCCGAAGGTGAAGCCGTACTGAAGGCGCTCGAAGTCCGGCTTCGCCGCCTCGCCCGAGGGGTGCTCCGACGAGATCCCGTCCCATTGCCGGAACGTGTGGGCGGTGCCCTCGAACTCGTTCGTGCCGGACTTCGTGATCACGTTGACGAAGCCGCCGGCCGAGCGGCCGAACTCGGCGGTCGCGCCCTGGTTGATGACCACCATCTCCTGGATCGCGTCCTGGTTGAAGGTGAAGGCCGGCCGCTGGCCGCCGCGCTGCTCGCCGAAGAACGAGTTGTTGAAGTCGGCGCCGTCGACGATGAAGTTGTTGAAGATGCCGCGCTGGCCGCTGACGTTCAGTTCGTCGCCGTCCGGTCCCTGGGAGATCGAGGCGCCGGGCGTCAGCAGGGTCAGGTCGAAGAAGTTGCGGCCGTTCGTGGGCAGGCCTTCGATCACCTCGTCGTCGAGCCGCTGGGACGACGTGGTGTCCTCGGTGGCGGCCGTGCCCCAGGCGTCGGCGACGACCGGGATCTCCTCGGCGACGACCGGTCTGAGGTCGATGTCGAGGTTCAGGCTCTGGCCGACCCGCAGCGTGATGCCCGAGAGCCGCTCCATCAGGCCGTCGGCGTCCCTGGTCACGATCAGCTCGTACGACCCGAGCGGCAGCAGCGTGCGAGCGAAGGCGCCCGTGGCCGTCGTCTCGACGGAGGTCGTGAACCCCGTCTCGGTGTGCTGGAACAGCACCTGGGCGCCGGCGACCGGCGCCCCGCCGGGGCCGCGCACGGTGCCGCGGATGATCCCGGTCGTCGCTTCGGACTGGCCGGCAACGGGGACGGCGGCGGCAGCGAGCAGGATGGTGGCGAGCGTCGAACGGAGGGACATGATCGAAGCCGGGAAGACGGCGGCCCGCGGCGGAGACGGGATGATAGCCGGCGCCGTGGTGGCGCAGGCGGTGGATGTCGAAGGACGGAGTAGATTGCGGTCATGGGTGGCCGGCGGATGGCGGTGACGATGGGGGATGCCGCGGGAGTTGGACCGGAGATCGCGGTACGCCGGTTTGCCGAGGGGTTGTTGGGCAGTGACAGCGTGGTCTACGGCGACGCGGCGGTGCTGGCGAGCGCGGCGGCGGTCCTGGGTATGGATGTACGGATCCAATCGGTCCAGGATCCGGACGAGGCGGTCGAAGGTGCGCTGAACGTCCGCGACCTGAGATTGCTGAGCGCGGATCGGGTGACGCCAGGGGTCCTGAGTCGAGAGGCGGGCGCGGCGGCTTTGGCCTATGTCGACTGTGCCACCCGTGACGCATTGTCGGGCAACGTCGCGGGGGTCGTCACCCTGCCGATGAACAAGGAGGCGACGCGGATGTCGCGGCCGGGCTTCCAGGGGCACACGGAGTTCATCGCCGGGCTGTGCGGCGTCCGCGACTTCGCGATGATGCTGACGGTGCCGGAGTTGGCCGTGACGCACGTCAGCGCTCACGTCAGCCTGCGCGAGGCGATCGAGCGGGTGGAACCGGTGCGGATCCGCAAGGTGATCGACCTGACCCACGAGGCGCTGTCGCGGTTCGTCGAGCGGCCGCGGATCGCCGTCTGCGGGTTGAACCCTCATGCCGGGGAGCACGGCCTGTTCGGCGTCGAGGACGAGGAGATCGTCCGGCCGACGATCGAGGCCGCGGCGGCCGACGGTATCGACGTGTCCGGTCCGCATCCGGCGGATACGGTCTTCCGTCAGGCGATTCATCTCGACCGCTACGACGCCGTCGTCTGCATGTACCACGACCAGGGCCATGCGCCGATGAAGCTCTACGGCTTCGAACGGGGCGTCAATGTGACGATCGGCCTGCCCATCGTCCGTACCTCGGTCGACCATGGCACCGCCTTCGACATCGCCTGGCAGGGCAAGGCGTTCACGGACTCGCTGGGCCACGCGCTGGAGTACGCGCGGAAGTTGGCAGGGCGAACGAAGTAGGCCTCGGTCTGCGGGTATTCTGTGCGGCGAACAGGGCAAGATCCTGACGGGAGCGAACCGCTTGCCGGAGAAGTAGTTCGGCCCTCGTCGGAGAGCACGATCGGGTTCACCGGAAGAGTCTGAAGGGGAGAGAGGCCATGAGGATGGGTAGTGACATGGCGCCTGGCCGACGGTGCCGGGCCGCTGCGGCATGGGTGATGTTGGCGATGGCACTGTTTCTTGGCGCCTGCGAACCGGCAGCGGCTCCTGACCGCGGCCCGCTTTCGGAGGACGAACTGACGGCGCTGGCCGCCGAAGTCGGCCCCGACTGGGAGGTCGTGCAGGAGTACCGGAAGAGCCATCAGGAGTGGAACGAGCGCGTTCTCGACAGCCTCGGTTCGCAGGAGGAAGAAGGAGAAACCGTCGACGGTGCGGACGCGGATCTGGAGTCGGAACGGCCCGACATCAGCCGTGCTGCCGCCGCGGCGATCGCGATTCTCGAGCACGAGGCCGGGCACGAGAAGAGGGGTGAGGCGGCACGGTTTCTTGCCGTGGACGGGGCCAGGGCACCGGGGGGCGACGACCTTGCTTATCGAGGGGCGAAGGCCCTGTTCGACGGCGACGCCGAGGTGCAGGGGTGGCCGATGCTCCTGGCCCAGATGGACATCGCGCGGCAACTCGGCGAGGACGGAGAGCCGACCGGCTCCGCCATCGACCGGTTCTTCGAGGAACTGGCCTCCGGCGCCGGCGATCCCAGGTACCGCGCGGCCGGGCGCTTCTACTTCGCGTCGGGGCTCATTGCCTCGCTCAACGTGGGCCCGCTGTCCTCGGCGGATCGCGCGGCCAGACGCGAGCGCGCGCTGCAGGCGGCGACCGGGTTGAGCGCCGGCGTCGAAGACGAGCGTGTCCTGCTGGTTGCTCGCGTTCGGACGTTTGCGGAGGCGGAGGAGGACCTCGTTCGGACGATCCGCCACGCAACCGTCGGTGCGACGGTCGCGGACGTCGAGGGCGCCGGGCTCGACGGCGCCCCGGAGGCGTTGTCCGACTATCGGGGCAAGGTGGTGCTGCTCGACTTCTGGGCGACGTGGTGCAAGCCGTGCATCGCGGCGTTGCCTGAACTCCGGCGTCTGGTCGCCGATCTGCCTGCGGACCGGTTCGTTCTACTGGCGATCAGCGTCGACGGTCAGCTCGAGACCGCGACCCGCTTCATGGAGAGCGAGCCGATGCCTTTCACTCACTGGTACGTTGGCGCGCAGAGCGACATCGCACGGATCCTGGATGTCTACTCCTTTCCCACCTACATGCTGATCGACGAGCAGGGCGAGATTCTGGCCAGAACGAACGGACTCGACGACGACTTCCTGGCCCTGATCGAAGAGACGGTGGGCTAGCCGTGGGCGGGAGCCGTTCTTCCTTCGCTGTCGCTCTCCTGCTGGCGGCGCTCCTCGCCGGGCCGGCGGCCGTTTCCTCCCAGGACCTCGCCGACGCGATCGCCGAGGACTACCGGACCGAACTGAAGGCCCTCTTCGAGCACTTCCACCGCAACCCGGAACTCTCCTTCCTCGAACACGAGACGGCGGCGCGGCTCGCCGACGAGCTGAGCGAATCGGGCGTCGAGGTGACGGAGGGCATCGGCCGAACCGGCATCGTCGGCATGATGGAGAACGGCGACGGACCGCTGGTCCTCGTGCGGGCCGACATGGACGGTCTGCCGGTGGCGGAGAGGTCCGAACTGCCCTACGCCTCGACGGCGACCCAGGTCGACCTCTCGGGCGAGGAAGTCCCGGTCATGCACGCCTGCGGCCACGACATGCACATCACGACGATGGTCGGGGTGGCGCGGCGGCTCGCCGCGATGCGCGACCGGTGGTCGGGCACGGTCATGTTCGTGGGCCAGCCGGCGGAAGAGCGGATCATGGGCGCCCGCGAAATGCTCGAGGACGGCCTGTACGAGCGCTTCGGCGTGCCGGACTACGCGCTGGCGCTCCACGTTTCGGCCGGCCGGCCGGCCGGGAAGATCGAGGTGCCGCCGGGCCTGCTCGCGTCGTCGTCGGACAGCGTCGACATCACCGTGTTCGGGGTCGGCGCGCACGGGGCGTCGCCGCACCGGGGCAAGGACCCGATCTACATCGCGGCGCAACTCGTCGTCGCGCTCCAGGGCATCGTGAGCCGCGAGCTCAATCCGCTCGACCCCGGCGTCGTGACGGTCGGTGCGATCCACGGCGGCTTCAAGCACAACGTGATCCCGGACCGGGTCGAACTGCAGCTCACGGTGCGGGCGAACAACGAGGAGACGCGGGAGCAATTGCTCTCGGCGATCGAGCGGATCGCGGAGGGCGTCGGCCGCGCGGCAGGGCTTCCCGCCTCGCTGCTGCCGAACGTGGTGCGCACGAAGGAATCGACTCCGGTCACGGAGAACGACCCGGAACTCGCGGCCCGGGTGCGCGCCGCGATCGCCGCGGGCATGGGCGAGGACGTGTTCTACAGCGCGCCGCCCTCGGGCATGGGCGCCGAGGACTTCGCCTACTTCGTCCGCACCGAGCACAAGGTGCCCGGCACTTACTTCAACGTCGGCGGCACGGACCCCGCCGACCTGGAAGCGGAGGCGGCCGGCGGACCGCCGGTCCCGGGGCACCACTCCCCCTTCTTCCGCATCGAACCGGAACCGTCGATCCGCGCCGGCGTCGAGGCGATGACGCTGGCGGTGCTCGACCTGCTGCGGCCCTAGCGGTGCCCAGACCGGAAGGCCCGTTCGAACCGATACCGGAACCGGGACTGCGCGAGGTTCTCGCCGAACTCGAGCGGCTGTATCCGGACGCGGACTGCGAACTGCGGCACGAGAACGCGCTGCAACTCCTGATCGCGACGATCCTCTCGGCCCAGTCGACGGACGTGCGGGTCAATCAGGTGACGGAGACCCTGTTCGAGCGCTATCGGAACGTCGAGGACTTCGCCGCGGCCGATCCGGCCGTCTTCGAGCAGGAGATCCGGAGCACCGGCTTCTTCCGCAACAAGACGAAGAGCGTGCTCGGCGCGGCCCGGAAGATCGTCGACGACTTCGGCGGCAAGGTGCCGGACACGATGGAGGAGCTGGTTACCCTTCCCGGCGTGGCGCGGAAGACGGCGAACGTGGTGCTCGGCACCTGGTTCGGGAAGCCGGTCGGCGTCGTCGTCGACACCCACATCGGCCGGCTGGGGCGACGTCTGGGCATCACCGCCGAGACCGATCCGGTCAAGGTCGAGCGGGACCTGATGCGGCGGCTGCCGCGCGACAAGTGGATCTTCATGGGCCACGCGATCATCTGGCACGGCCGCCGCGTCTGCGCCGCGCGGCGGCCCGATTGCGCGAGCTGCACGCTCGCCGAGTGGTGCCCTCGCAACGGTCTGCCGGCCTGCTAGGCTGCCGCCGTTCGCAATGAGGATGACCGCCACCGCCGGCCCGGCGTTCCGATGTGCAGCCTTGGGGTTGCTGGCCGCTCTGCCGGTCGCCGCCGGGCCGCCACCCGAGCCGCCGCCGTTCTATGCGATCGAGAACGTGCGGGTCGAGGTGGGCGACGGCACGGTCCTGGAGCGCGCGACGGTGGTCGTCGAGAACGGGACGATCACGGCGGTGGCGGAGGATGCGGCCGTTCCGGCTCATGCCTGGGTCATCGACGGCGAGGGGCTCACGGTCTATCCGGGGTTGATCGATGCGATGGGCAGGTTGCCGCAGGCTCGTCGGCCTCCGGGCGGTCCGGGCGCGGGAGGTCCGCCGGGGGGCCAGCGGCGCCGGCCGGATCCCGAGCGGCAACTGCCTCGCGGCCCGGAGGACCGTCCGCTGACGACCCCCTGGAAGCGGGCGGCCGACGGCCTGACGCTGGACGCGGAAGCGGTCGAGGCCTGGCGCAAGGCCGGCGTCACCTCGATCGCGGCAAGGCCCGGCGACGGCCTGTTCCCGGGGCGGCTTTCCCTGGTACGACTGGGCGCTCCCGGCCGCGATCCGGAACACCAGGTGGTAGCGCCCGAGCTGGCCCAGGTGGCCTCCCTGAGTAGCGGCGGCGGCTTCGGTTCCTACCCCGGCGCGCTGATGGGCAGGGTCGCCTACTTCCGGCAACTGCTCCTGGACGCGGCTCACTACGCCGCCGCGATTGCCGCTTACGAGGCCGATCCCGCCGGCTGGCGGCGGCCCGAGTTCGACCGCACCCTGGCGCCCCTGGCGGCCGTCGCCTCGGGGGAGGAACGGATCCTCCTGCCGGGATCGAGTGCGGTCGAGATCGCCCGGGCGCTCCGGCTCGGCGAGGAACTCGGTCTCGACTTCTCGATCTACGGCGGCCAGGAGGGATACCGGCTGGCCGGCGAACTGGCGGATGCCGGCGTGGCGGTGCTCGCGTTTGTGGACTGGCCCGAGCCGCTGCCCGAGCGCGACCGCGATCCGGATGCCGACCGGCCGCTTCGCGAGATCCTTCACGAGCGGCTGGCGCCGACGACGCCGGTCGAACTGGCCGAGGCGGGGGTGCCGTTCGCTCTCGGTTCCGGCGACGCCGGCGGTGCGGACGACTTCCTGGCCGGCGTGCGCCGAGCGATCGAGGGCGGCCTCGAACCGGCGCGGGCGCTTCAGGCGCTCACCCGGGACGCGGCGGCGATCCACGGCCTGGACGACCGGATCGGCACGGTGGCCGCGGGAATGGCGGCCGACCTCGTGCTGGCCGACGGCTACCCGTGGAGTGAGTCGAGCCGCGTCGAGGCGGTGTTCATCGACGGCGTCCGGTACGCCGTCTCCGACGGCGACGAGGCCGGAGGCGACGGCGAGGACGGCGAGAGCGGCGACGGCGCCGAGGCGGGCGGCGAGGGCGCTCGGGAAGCCGAAGCGGCCGAGGAACCGGACGAGGCCCGGCCGCGTGGACGGCGCGGCCCTGGCGGCCCCGGGGGCCGCGGCGGTTCGACCGAAGCGCCCGTGCCGATGCGGCTGGCCGAGGTCGCCGAGAGGTACGCCGAGGTCGCGGGCGACGGCACGGTCCCGATGACCGGTCCCTACCGCGAGGACGACGTGCTCGCCATCGTCGGCGGCACCGTTCTGACGATGGCCGGCGAGACGATCGAGAACGGCACGGTGGTCGTGCGGGACGGCCGCATCGCCCGGGTCGGCCGCGGCAGGCCGCCCAGTGGCGCGCATGTGATCGACGCCGCGGGCGGCTACGTGACACCGGGCATCATCGACGCGCACTCGCACATCGCGACCGCGGGGGGCGTCAACGAGGGCAGCCTGGCGGTGACCGCGATGGTGCGGATCGAGGATGTCGTCGATCCGACCGACGTCGCGATCTACCGGGCGCTCGCAGGCGGCGTCACGACGATCAACGTGCTCCACGGCAGCGCGAATCCGATCGGCGGCCAGAACCAGGTCTTGAAGCTCCGCTGGGGGCAGGACGCCGACGGCATGCGGTTCGAAGGCGCGCCGCCGGGCATCAAGTTCGCGCTCGGCGAGAACCCGAAGCGCTCGCGGAGCTTCGGCCAGGGTCCGCGGCGCTACCCGGCGACGCGCATGGGGGTTCTCGACGTCATCCGGCAGGCGTTCACGGAGGCGGCGGAGTACCGCGATGCCTGGCGGCGGCACGAGGAAGCGGTGGCCGCCGGCGCGCGCAGCCGTCCGCCCGCGCGCGACCTGCAACACGAGGCCCTGGTCGAGATCCTGGAGGGCGAACGCCTCGTTCACGCCCACAGCTACCGGGCCGACGAGATCCTCCAGTTGCTGCGCCTCGCCGAGGAGCTCGGCTTCCGGATCGCGACGCTGCAGCACGTGCTGGAGGGCTACCGGGTAGCCGACGAGATCGCGGCCCACGGCGCCGGCGCTTCCACCTTCTCGGACTGGTGGGCCTACAAGGTCGAGGCTTACGAGGCGATTCCCCACAACGCGGCCCTGATGACCGAACGCGGCGTGCTGTCGTCGATCAACTCGGACGACGCGGAGGAGATGCGGCACCTGAACCACGAGGCGGCGAAGGCGGTCAGGTGGGGCGGACTCTCCGACGACGCGGCGCTCGCCCTGGTCACGATCAACCCGGCGAAGCAGTTCGGGATCGACGACCGGGTGGGCTCGATCGAGGTCGGCAAGGACGCCGATCTCGTGGTCTACGACCGGCATCCGCTGAGTTCGTACGCCGTCGTCCAGACCACCCTGGTGGACGGCAAGGTCTACTTCGACCGCGCGCTGGACCGGCTGCGGCGCGAGCGGCTGGCGGCGCTCGAACAGTCGCTGCTGGAGTCGGCGGAGGGCGACTCCGAGGACGAGGCCGCCGCCGCGGACGAGGGGGAGCGATGAGCGGCATCGACGTCCGACCGGCCCCGCGGCGCCTCGGGCGGTTCCCGGGCGCGCTCGCGGCGGGCCTCGCGCTCCTCCTCGCCGTGGTGCTCGCCGCCGCGCCCGCCGCGGCGCAGACGCTGGCGATCGAGGGCGGCACGGTTCACCCGGTCTCCGGGGCCTCCTTCGCCGGTACGGTCGTGGTGCGGAACGGCCTGATCGAGGCGGCGGGCGCGGACGTCGCGACGCCGGAAGGCGCCGAGACGATCGACGCGACCGGTCTGCACGTCTACCCCGGTCTCTTCAACGCCTTCACTTCGGTGGGCCTCGACGAGATCGGCTCGGTCGCCGCCACCCAGGACGCGAACGAACTGGGCGACACGCCGCACCTGCTGGCGGTCGAGGCGATCCACCCGGCGAGCGAGATCGTTCCGGTCACCCGGGAGACCGGGATCACGCACGTCCTGTCCGCCCCCGGCGGCGGCCCCTGGGCGGGTCAGGCGTCGGCGATCCTCCTGGACGGCTGGACGGTGGAGGAGATGACGGTCGAGAGGAGCGTGGGCGTGGTGCTGGAGTGGCCGAGCCTCGACACCCGCGAGTTCGACTTCTCGACCTTCAGCGTGCGCGAGAGGAAGTTCTCCGAGGCGAAGAAGGAGTACGACCGGACGGTCGGCGAACTCGGCGACTGGATCGAGGCGGCACGCCAGTACGACCATGCGCGCTCGAACGCCGGTTCCGCGGCGGCGGTGGAGCAGGACCACGCGCTCGAGGCCGTTGCGCGCGTGGCGCGCGGCGAACTGCCGCTGCTGGTCGTCGCGGACCGGGCCCGGGCCATTCGCGACGCCGTCGCGTTCGCGAACGAACACGGTCTGCGGCTCGTGCTGGCCTCGGGACGCGACGCGGCGAAGGAGGCGGACCTGCTGGCCGGGAAGGGCGTGCCGGTCATCCTGGGCGCGGTGCAGGCGTTGCCGGTTCAGGAAGACGATCCTTACGACGGCCCCTTCACGGCGCCGGGCGAGCTCCAACGCGCCGGCGTACCGATCGCGTTCGGAACCTTCGACGCGTCGAGCGCCCGCGTTCTTCCGTACGAGGCGGCCACCGCCGTGGCTTTCGGCCTCGAACCCGAAGCCGCGCTCCGCGCCCTGACCCTCGGCGCGGCGGAGATCCTCGGCCTGGACGATCGGCTGGGTTCCATCGAACCGGGCAAGTGGGCGAACCTGATCGTCACGGACGGCGATCCGCTGGAAGTCCGGACCGCGGTGCGGCGCCTGATCGTCCGCGGCCGCGACGTCGACCTCTCGAACCGGCACAGCCGCTCCTACGAGCTGTACCGGCGGCGTCCGGCGCCTCCGTAGCCGTCCTCGCGGCCCGGCCTCGGGCGGCTCGGGGCCCGCCGGGCGGGCCTACGGCTCCGGGCTCGACTCCGCCTGCCGTTCCTGCGCCTGGAGCATCTCGACGACGCGCTGGGTCAGGTCGACCCGGGCGCTGGCGTGGAGCACGCCGCCGATGCTGGCGTTCAGGATCAGGTCGTAGCCGTTCTCGTCGATCAGTTGCTGAACGATCGGCCGGAGGCGCTCGTTGATTTCCTGCAGCGTCTCTTCCTGCCGCTTCGCCGCGCGGCGCTCGACGTCGTTGGCGAGGCGCTGGGATTCGCGCTGCAGATCCTCGATCTGGTGCTGGATGCCTCGCAGTTCGTCCGGTCCCTTGCCGGCCGCGTTCTGGCGCAGCGCTTCGACCCGGCTGGCGTTGGCTTCCAGGGCGGTCCGGGTCTCCGTTTCGATCTGCTGAAGGAACTCCGCGAGCTCCCTGCCCTCGCGCGCTTCGGCGACCACCAGTTCGACGTTGATCACGGCGACGCGGGCGGTCTCCTGGGCCGGGAGCGCCGGCGACCCGAGGACGGACAGCAGGACGGCAAGCGAGCAGACAGCGAGAACGCGGCGGCTGGTCATGTGGTCTCTCCACCGGGCGTGTAGATCGGCATCGGGAACGGCGTTACCTTCCGGCTCTCGCGGCGTTCGACATCGCGGATCCGGGCCGTCCCCCGCTTCGTGACCTGGTCGATGCGCAGCACCGAGTGCATCGGCAGGTAGGTCCGCTCGACGCCCTTGAACTCGCGTTGCAGCCGTTCCTCGGAGGGGTCGACGACGACCTGGGTCCTCTCCCCGAACACGAGCTCGCCGATCTCGACGAAGCCCAGCAGGCCGCCCTGGGAGACCGAGCGGGCGTAGACCTCGTAGATCTCGCCCTGGCTCAGGAAGGTCACCCGGTAGATCAGGTCGTCGGACATGCGCTACTTCGGTTGCTGGAGTTTGGCGAAGGCCGCGGCCATGACGTTCAGCCCCGTCGACTGCTTCTGTCGCTGCCGGTACTTCTTGTAGTCCGTCTTCGTGCCCACGAGCTGCGATCCGGGCGGCGCCAGTCCCAGGCGGCGCCGCTTCCGGTCGATGCTCTCGATCACGACCTTGACCTCCCGGCCGGGCGGGTAGGCGCGCCGGGCCTGGTTGCCCTCCGGCAGGGTCACGGCGGACATCGGCAGCAGGCCGGTGAGGCCGGGCTCGAGTTCGACGAAGATGCCGAACCGCGACACCTGCTCGACCTTCCCCTCGACCTCGGCGCCCTCGACGTACTGCTTGCCCAGGTTCTTCCAGGGGTCGCTCGCCGGCACCTCGCGCAGCGAGAGGGCGAGCCGGCGGCGCCTGGGAGCGACCTCGACCACCCAGCCTTCGACTTCCTCGCCGGTGGCGAACGAGGGATGGCTCATCGACTTGCCGATGGGGAGCTGGGAGGTGTGGATCAGGCCGTCGAGGCCGGGCGCCAACTCGACGAAGAGGCCGAACTCGCTGTGCCGGACCACCTTCCCCTTGAACCGGTCGCCGGCGCTGAACTTCTTCGCGGTCTCTTTCCACGGATCCGCCTCGAGCGCCTTCATCGACAGCGAGATGCGGGCGCTCCGCTTGCCGTTCTTCTTCTCGACCTTGGTGACCAGGGCTTCGACCCGTTGGCCGACCTTCAGGAGGTCGGCGGGCTCGCCGCTCCGGGTGCGGCTGATCTGGGTGCGGTGGACCAGGCCGCCGATGCCGCCCCCCAGGTCGACGAACGCGCCGAACTCGGTGACCGACGTCACCTTGCCGCTCACCGGCTCCCGGGACCCTTTCTTGGCACGGATCTCGTCCAGCGCGCGGCGCCGCTCGTTGCGGATCGCCGGCCGCCGGGTGAGCACGATCCGGCGCCCCGCCTCCTTGATCTCGAGGACGTGGAACTCGTACGTGTTGTTGACGTACTGGGAGGGAGACTTCGGCCGGTTGCCCAGCTCCATGAGGGACCGCGGACAGAATGCCGTGACGCCGTCGCAGGCGATGTGGAAGCCGCCCTTGTTCCAGCCGATGACCTTGCCCTCGACGGGGTTCTTCGCCTTGAGCGCCGCCGCGAAGGGGAGAGCCGAGGCGGCCAGCGGCGGCGCCTCGACGGCCGGTTCTTCCTCCGTTTCGGCGGCCGCGGCGACTTCGGGCTCGGGTCCGGCGTGATCGTCTTCAGGCGGCGTCTCCTCCGGTGCTTCCGCCGCGGGCACGGCTTCGGCTTCGGTCGCCGCGGCCTCGCCGGCAGCCGCCTCCGCGAGCGTCGGCTCGGGCGCCTGTTCGGACGGAACGTCGCTCTCCGCGGCCTCCTGAGCGAGCGCTTGATCGTTCGTCTCAGTCATGGTGAGGAGGGGGAGAGAGGGACGCGGCTTCGGGGCGCGCCGGCGTCGTCGTTCGCCGGAGCGGGATTGTAGCACCGCGGGCAAGGAGAAAGGGCCCTGCCGAGGCAGGGCCCTTGGTTGGTCCGAGTTGAAGCGCCGGTTCAGGCGATGTCGATCTTCCTCGCCTTCGCCTCCTCGGCCTTCGGGATGACGACGCTCAGCACCCCGTTCTCGAACTCGGCGCTCACCGCCGACACGTCGACGTCGTTCGGCAGCTCGAAGCGCCGAACGAAGCGGCCGTACACGCGCTCGACCCGGTCGGTCGTCGCGCCCTGGTGGCCTGCCTTGCGCTCGCCCGAGAGGGTGAGGGTCCGGTCCTCGACCGTGACGTCGATGTCGGCCTTCGTCAGGCCCGGCAGATCGACGGCCAGGGTGTAGGCGTCGTCCGTCTGGACGAGGTCCGCGGCGGGCCACCAGGCGACGGCGGCGGACTCGGCCCCGTCGTGTCCGGCGAACCGGTTCACGACGGGCGAGAAGAAGTCGTCGAGCATCGCCTTGCCGAAGAGCGGCTCGAAGGCCCCGATCAGGGGCCGGCGGAACGGAGCGTGTCGAATCAGGCTACGGGTCATCGTGTTGTCCCTCCTTGGGTTGGTTCCTTCGATTCAGCGCCGGCTTCCGGGAGTTCTTCCGCCGACGGCCCAGGATTATGAGTCCAGTACAGGCAGATGTCAAGTATCTTATGAAGATCAAATCAGATTCATGCCCTGCGGGGTTCCCCATGCCCCTTTGCTCGCCCGCAACCGCCCCCCTCTTCCTCCGTGAGGGCGAGCGTCCCCTGGGACCCTCTTCCCGGACCCGTGCCGGCGGGTGCCCGTCTCTAGTTCGGCAGCGTGACGCCCGTGACGGCGCCCAGCGTGGGCCCGATCTCGGCGTGGAGGACGAGGTCGGCGATGCCGTCGAGGTCGGTGGCTTCGCGGTTCAGGATGACGAGCCTGGCGCCGGCCTGCTTGGCCAGGGCGGGGAAGCCGGCCGCCGGGTAGACGACGAGGGAGCTGCCGATCGCGAGGAAGAGGTCGGCGGCGAGCGTCGCTTCGTGGGCGCGCCGCATCGCCTCCTCGGGCATCGCTTGGCCGAACGAGATCGTCGCCGTCTTGACGATGCCGCCGCAGGCGTCGCCGGCCAGGTTCTCCCGCGTGCAGACGGGCAGTTCCTCCCGCTCCTTGAAGGCGGCGACGATCGGCGCCAGCTCGTAGCGCTGCCGGCACTCGAGGCACGCCGCGTAGGTCGCGTTGCCGTGAAGTTCGACGATGTCGTCGTCCGGGATGCCCGACTCCTGGTGCAGGCCGTCCACGTTCTGCGTGATCACGGCCAGCAGCTTGCCCCGGCGCCGCAGTTCGGCCAGAGCCAGGTGCCCGCGGTTGGGCTTCGCGTGGCCGATCGTGCGGTCGCTGCCGATCTTGCGCCGCCAGGACTCGCGCCGCGCCTCTTCCGAGGCCATGAACTCGCTGAAGTCGATCGGCCGGTACTTCGTCCAGATCCCGCCCGGGCTACGGAAGTCCGGGATGCCGGATTCGGTGCTGATACCCGCGCCCGTGAAGGCGACGATCCGGGACGCTTCTTCGATCAGACGTTCGAGATCCTGCGGTTGGCTCATGCGTGTCTCCAGGTTCTTCGGCCTCGTCCCGGCGAGTCTACGGGCAGCTCTCTACCGACCGGTCGGTCTGTTACACTGCGCTCCGCTCGGAACGAGTCAAACCGCAATCAAGCTGGATGGAACCGGCCACGCCGGAGGATAGAGGGTCTGCATGTCTTTCCACGCCTTTACAGGGACCGACACCTACCTTGCATCGCCCGAGCTGAGGGACTCGGTGAACGTCGCCTCGGCTCTCGAGAAGCCGCTCCTCGTGCGGGGCGAGCCCGGCACCGGCAAGACGGTGCTCGCCGAGGCGATCGCCGAGAACCTGGTCATGGAGCTCCTGACCTGGAACATCAAGTCGACCAGCAAGGCCCAGGAGGGCCTCTACGTGTACGACACGGTGCAGCGGCTGAACGACGCCCGCTTCGGCGACCGGGACATCACCGACATCTCGCAGTACATCAAGTACGGACCCCTCGGCGAGTCCTTCCTGAAGGACCAGCGGGTGGTTCTGCTGATCGACGAGATCGACAAGGCGGACATGGAGTTCCCGAACGACCTGCTGCACGAGCTGGACCGGATGAGCTTCTTCGTCCACGAGACGGGCGAGCAGCACGCGGCGAGGTTCCGCCCGATCGTCGTCATCACCTCGAACAACGAGAAGGAACTGCCGGACGCCTTCCTGCGCCGCTGCGTGTTCCACTACATCGCCTTCCCGGACAAGGCGGAGATGGAGGACATCATCCGCGTCCACCATCCGGACGTCGAGGCCGAGCTGCTGCGCCAGGTCCTGCTGCGGTTCTACTGGCTCCGCGATCTGCCGGAGCTGCGCAAGAAGCCGTCGACGAGCGAGCTGATCGACTGGATCGCGGCGCTGCGGCGCGGCGGCGTGAGCACGGAGTCGATCGAGAGTGAGCTACCCTTCCTGGGCGTCCTGATGAAGCGGGAGAACGACCTGGAGGCGGTCATGGCGGCTCATCGCCGCGGCCGGGTCAACTGATCCCGGCGCCCTGACGCTCGCCCGCGGCCCGAACCGATGTTCGTCGACTTCTTCTACCACCTCAGGGGCTACGGCCTGAAGGTGACGATCACGGAGTGGCTGTCCCTGATGAAGGCGCTGGGGATCGGCCACAGCCGGGCGGACCTGCACGTCTTCTACAACTTGGCCCGCTGCCTGATGGTCAAGCGGGAGGCGGACTTCGACAACTACGACCGCGCATTCGCCTCGTTCTTCATGGGCGTCGAGAACCACTTCGACATCGGCGACGAGCTGCTGGAGTGGCTGTCCAAGCCGGAACTGCCGCGGGAACTGACGGACGAGGAGCGCGCGAAGCTCGAGTCCCTCGACCTGGACGAGCTCCGCGAGCGCTTCAAGGAACTGCTCGACGAGCAGAAGGAGCGCCACGACGGCGGCAACCGCTGGATCGGGACGGGCGGCACGTCGCCCTTCGGCCACGGCGGCGAGCACCCGACGGGGGTTCGGATCGGCGGCGCGGGAGGCGGGCGCTCGGCGGTGCAGGTGGCGACCGACCGCCGCTTCCGCAACCTGCGCTCGGACCGCATCCTGGACACCCGGCAGATCGGGCTGGCGCTGCGCCGCCTGCGCAAGCTGGACAAGGACGAGGGGCCCGAGGAACTCGACATCGACGAGACGATCGACTCGAGCGCCCGCAACGCCGGCGAGATCGACCTCGTCTTCCGGCCGCCGAGACGCAACCGGATCAAGCTGCTCCTGCTGATCGACGTGGGCGGCTCGATGGACCCGCACACCCTGCTCTGCGAGCGGCTGTTCTCCGCCGCCCACAAGGCGAACCACTTCAAGAAGTTCGAGTTCAAGTTCTTCCACAACTGCGTGTACGAGAACCTGTACACCGACATCAGCCGCTGGAAGGGCGAGGCGACCTCCCAGATCCTGAAGCGCCTGGACCACACCTGGTCCGTGTGCCTGGTCGGGGACGCCTGGATGAGCCCGTACGAGCTGACCCACACCGGCGGCGCGATCGACTACTACCACACGAACCAGGTCACCGGCCTCGACTGGCTCCGCAAGTTCCGCGACCGTTGCCCGAACTCGATCTGGCTCAACCCGGAACCGCGGCGCATCTGGAACGCGCCGACGATCCACCTGATCCGGCAGGTGTTCCCGATGTTCGAACTGACCATCGACGGTCTGACCGAGGGCATCGACGTGTTGCGGGGCATCCGGCCGAACCGCGCTCTCGCCGCCTGAACCGGACCGCGCCCCCGGCGCCGGAATCGCGCGCTCGGGCGACGGGTTACACTCTCCGCATGGACGAGAAACCCGCCGGCGAGGAACGGCCCGAGGGAACGCCGCCGGGGGACCGGGAGCCGGATGCCGGCGACTCGGGCTTCGACGCGCCCCTGCGCCTGAGCCGCGAGGCCGAGTTCCCGCCCGAGGAGGCGCCGCCGGACCGGTCCGGGACGATGACGGTCGTCGTCATCGCCGCCGTGATCCTGATCGGCGCCGCCGCCGTCCTCTGGTGGTGGTTCGGGTCGCGCGGGGCAAGCCAGGACGCCGAAGCGCCGGTCGAACCGCCACCGCCGGCGGCTGGCCTGGACGCCGCCGGAGCTTCCGAAGACGCCGAAGGCGGCGAGCCGCCAACTCCGGCCCCCGAGCCGCCGCCGGACCTGGCCGGGAGCGACTCCCTGGTCCGGGACGTGGTCGGCGGCCTGTCTCGGCACGCCGGGTGGGCCGCCTGGCTCGTGCCGGAGGAACTCGTCGTGAACTTCGTGCGCGCGGTCGGCGCCGTTGCCTACGACGAACCGCCCCAGGGCAGCCTGGAACCGTTGCGGCCGGAGGACGGCTTCAGCGTCGTCCGCCGGGGGCAGCGCTTCTACCCCGCGGAGACGAGCTACCGGCGGTACGACCTGGCGGTGGAGGTGTTCGATTCGATCGACGTGGCCGGCGTCGCCGGCGCCTGGGAGCGGCTCGAGCCGCTGCTCGAGCGGGCGCACGACGAACTCGGGTACCCGGCGGAGTTCGGCGACACCCTGGAACTCGCCGTGACCAAGCTCCTGCGGACGCCGGCGCCGGAGTCGCCGCCCGAACTCCGCTTGCGGGTCATCAGTTTCGAGTACGTCGATCCGGCGCTCGAGAGCCTGAGCCCGGCGCAGAAGCTGCTGCTGCGGCTGGGGCCCGACAACGACGGCCGGGTGCGGAACAAGGTCAGGGAACTGTACGCGGCACTGGAGTAGGGCTCGTAGCCGCCGGCCCCGGCCATGCCGCCGCCGGTCTGCGCCACCTCGACAGGTCGTCCGCTCGGCTCAGCCGGCGGCGCGCCGCTGGGTCTCGGCGTAGCGCGGCAGCATGGCGTCGTAGATCGCGGCCGCTTCCGGCCGCGGCTCGGCCGAAGGGCCGGGCCGGCCCGCGGGCGGCAGGGGAGGCAGTCGTTGGCCGGTGGCGCGCAGCGCGGCGCCGAGGGCGGCGCCGTCGGTAACGTCGAGACTCTCGACGCGGCACCCGAGCACGTCGGCGGCGATCTGGAGCAACTCGCGGTTTTGCGAGCCGCCGCCGGTGGCGACGAGTCGCTCCGGCCGGGTCGCCATCCACCCGGAGTTGAGCCGCATCGAAAGGAACTGGCCTTCGACCACCGCCCGGCAATTCCGGGCCGCCTGCTCCGGTTCGTCGCGCAGTCCGCCCAGCCGGTGGACGCGGGGCGTGGCCACCCGAGGCACGATCTCCGGTTCGAACCAGGGGAGCATCGTCATGCCGTCATTGCCCGGCGGCGTTGCCCGCAAGGCGGCGTCGAAGCCCGCCCAGTCCAGCCCGTACCGGTCCCGCACCGCCTCGCGAGCGAGCGACCCGTTGCGGAAGCAGATCAGGCTCATCGGATGCCCGCCCGGCGCGATGAACACGTGGCCGTTCGCCTCCGGGTCGACCGCGACCTCCCTCAGGAGCCCGAAGTACGTGTCGCTCGTGCCGAGGCTCAGCACCGCCTCGCCCGGCTCCCGGACCCCGACGCCGACGAGTGAGCACGGGTTGTCTCCGGAGCCGGCGACGACCCGCGCCGAGGCCGGCAGGCCGTACCGGGACACGAAGTAGGGCGCGACCGGTCCGACCGCGGTCCACGGCGCGCAGGTCGGCGGCAGTCTGCCGTCGAGCCCCTTCGCGGTCGCCGCCATCGCGGTTTCCGACCATTCCCGCCGCCGAATGTCGAGCAGGTTCATGCCGGAACCGTCGCCATGGTCGATCGGCGCCAGCCTTCCGGCAAGTACCGAAGTGACGAAGGAACTGACAAGGCAGACGTGGGCCGTAGCGGCCCAGGCATCGGGCTCGGTCCGCGCGAAGCGCCGGATCTGGGGTCCGGTGAAGCGCTCGAAGGCGTCGCTGCCGGTGAGTTTCGCCGTCGCCGCGGCGCCGCCCAGCGCGTGCCGGATCTCCGCGCATTCCCGCGTGGTCGAGGAATCGGTCCAGATCGGCGCTTCGGGGCGGGAGAGGACAGGAGCGATCTGCTCGGCAAGGCTCCGCTTGGGAGTCAGGGACTGAAGTACGGCCTCTGCCCCCGGGCGGAGGTAAACGGAACCGTGCTGCTGGCCAGACACCGACACGCCGCCGATCTCGCGGCAGGCATCGGCGCCCAGTTTCTCGAAGACCAAGTCCAGGGCTTCGAGCCACATGCACGGCGGTGTTCGGCCGATCGCCGGATCGTCTCTCGGAAGCTGGCCGTTGACGGTTCCGTACCGAGGAAGCTCCGAGTCGTAGTGCACTCCGGCGCGGCCGACGATGCCCGTGGCCCGATCGTCGCCGTCGCTGCCCGCTGGCCCGACCTCGACAAGAATCGCCGTCAGGCTCTGGGTGCCGACATCGATCCCAAGGTAGAGCGACTCCCCGGCCGAGCCGCCGCCGCTATGCGGTCGCCGCTGCGCGGCGCGCTTCATTCCGGAAGCCGGCGGGGACGCCGGCGCACCCAGTGTGCGCCTCCTTTGCCGGGCGCGGGGACGGCGCGCCGTCGCCCGGCGCGACGTTCCGGCCGGCTACGCCGGCAGCGGGTCGGAAGACCCGCGCACCCAGCGCGGCGGCCCCAGTCGCGCCCGTCCCGAGCTCCAATCGACCGACGCCGTCCAGCCTGACCGGGGAGCGGAGGGAGCGCGCCCCGGGGGACTCGAAGCGAGCGACGCCCGGTAGGCCACGCCAACCGACGACGAGCCGAAGCGAGCGGAGTGGAGCGAGCGCCAACCCTCCATCCTCCGACCGAGCGCGAGCGGCCCCAGGGGCGCGCTCCCTCCGCTCCCCGGTCAGGCGGGTGCAACCGCACGGCCGCTCCGCTCACTCGATGCGGGTGCTGTACAGGTAGTCGTTCAGGAGGCTCTCGAGTTCCTCCTGCCGGCCGCTCGTCCTGGGCGGCTCGCCGAGGCTTCCGGCCCACTGTTCCAGCTCCTCGAGGGAGGTGTCGCCGGCGAGCGCCTTGCGCCCCAGGCCGCGGCGGTAGCCGGCGTAGCGCTGGCGGATCCGCTTGCCGGCGAGGCCGAGCACGCCGTCCTTCCGGATGCGCTCGACGATCAGCAGCGCCTTGGCGAAGACGTCCATCGAAGCGACGTGCGCGTGGAACAGGTCGACCGTGTCGAAGGAGCCTCGCCGCACCTTGGCGTCGAAGTTCAGGCCGCCCCAGCGCAGGCCGCGCTGGCCGCGGATGACGAGCAGCGTCAGCACGCACTCGCGCAGGCTCATCGCGAAGTTGTCCGTGTCCCAGCCGACGCCCTCGAGGCCGCGGTTGATGTCGACGCTGCCGAGCATGCCGGCGCCGGCCGCCGTCATCAGCTCATGCTCGAACGAGTGGGTGGCCAGGGTCGCGTGGTTCGCCTCGACGTTCAGCAGGAAGTCGTCCATCAGGTCGAACTCGCGCAGGAAGTTCAGGCAATGGGCGCAGTCGAAGTCGTACTGGTGAACCGACGGCTCCTTCGCCTTGGGTTCCAGGAAGAACTTGCCCTTGAAGCCCTGGCGGCGCGCGTAGTCGACGGCGAGCCGCAGGAAGGCGGCCAGTTGCTCGCGCTCGCGGCGCATGTCCGTGTTGATCAGCGACGTGTAGCCCTCGCGGCCGCCCCAGAACACGTAGCCGGTGCCACCGAGTTCGATCGTGGCGTCGATCGCCCGGCGCACCTGGGCGGCGGCGTGGGCGAAGACCCGCGGGTCGGGGTTGGTCGCCGCGCCGTGCGTGTAGCGCGGGTGCGAGAACAGGTTGGCCGTGCCCCAGAGCAGCTTGACGCCGGTTTCGCGCTGCCGGATCCTGGCCAGTTGGACGACTTCCTCGAGGTACTCGTTGCTCTCCGCGATCGAGCGGCCCTCGGGAGCGATGTCCCGGTCGTGGAAGCAGTAGTAGCGCACGCCGAGCTTGGTGAAGAACTCGAACGCCGCGTTCAGCGTGCGAACGGCGACCTCGATCTCCGTCGGCGCGTGGTTCCAGGGCCGGTCGTACACCGGATCCGGCCCGAACGGGTCCTGGCCGCCACCCTTGAAGGTGTGCCAGTAGGCGACGGCGAACTTGAGGTGGTTCTCCATCGTCCGGTTGCCGACCCGGCGTTTCCGGTCGTAGTACCTGAAGGCCAGCGGCGCCCGGCTGTCGGGGCCGTGGAAGGGGATGGGCTTGCCGACCTCGGGGAAGAAGGGCGTCATCTCGGAGTTCGCCTCATGCGTCCGTCAGTTGTCCTCGAAGGCGGCGTCGAAGGCGATCGCGGAGGGGGCGAAGTCGAGCGCCCTGACGAACTCCGCGGCTTCGGCGGCGCCGTGTTCGCGGTCCATGCCGGAGTCCTCCCACTCGACCGAGAGCGGACCGTCGTAACCGATGTCGTTCAGGGCCCGGACGATCTCCTCGAAGTCGACCGAGCCGCGGCCGGGCGAGCGGAAGTCCCAGAAGCGGCGGTGATCGCCGAACCCGGTGTGTCCGCCGAACACGCCGCACGGCTTCGGCTGGTCCGACCACCAGGCGTCCTTGATGTGGACGTGGAAGATGCGGTCGCTGAAGCGGCGGATGAAGTCGACGTAGTCGACGCCCTGATAGCCGAGGTGGCTCGGGTCGTAGTTGAAGCCGAACGCGGGGTGACCGCCCAGAGCTTCGATCGCCCGCTCGGCGCTCACCGTGTCGAAGGCGATCTCCGTCGGGTGGACCTCCAGGCCGAAGCGGACGCCGAGCTCCCGGTAGGCGTCGAGGATCGGCGTCCAGCGGGCGGCGAAGTCGGCGAAGCCGTCGTCGATCATCGAAGGCGGTACCGGCGGGAAGGAGTAGAGCAGGTGCCAGATCGAGCTGCCGGTGAAGCCGTTGACGACCGACAGGCCCAGGGCCTTCGCGGCTTCGCCGGTGCGGATCATCTCGTCGGCGGCGCGCTTCCGCACGTCTTCCGGATCGCCGTTGCCCCAGACGTGCGGCGGCAGGATCGCCTCGTGGCGGGCGTCGATCCGGTCGCAGACGGCCTGGCCGACCAGGTGGTTGCTGATCGCGTGGAGCTCGAGATCGCTCGAGGCGAGCAACTCGCGCCGGGACGCGGCATAGGCCTCGTCGCAGCGGTGGACCTCCACGTGGTCGCCCCAGCAGGCGAGTTCCACGCCGTCGTAGCCGAGGTTCCGGGCGAGGGGACAGAGGTCGGCCAGGGCCAGGTCGGCCCACTGGCCGGTGAACAGGGTTACGGGTCGGGCCACGGCGTTCCTCCTGGAGGTTGCGGTGTGCGGTTCATCGATTCCGGCCGTCCGGGAACGTGGGCGCGCTGCCGGCGTTCGGCGCGAGGCGCCGGTCCGCGAACGATCGCCGGCGTCGGCACGCCGGCTACTCCGGCATCCTGAGCCACTTCCGGTCGCTCTCGCTGCTGGCGACGACCGTCTCGACGAACTGCATCCCGCGCAGCCCGTCGTGGACGGTGGGGAAGTCGAGCATCGTTGCGTCGGGCTCGGCGCCGCGGCGCCGGCAGTCGAGCGTCCGGGCGAAGTTGCGGTAGAGGTTGGCGAACGCCTCGAGGAAGCCTTCCGGGTGGCCGGCGGGCAGCCGGGTGTGCGCCGCCGCGTCGTCGCTCAGCCCCTGGCTCGAGGTGCGCAGCATCTCGCGCGGGCGGTCGAGCCACTTGAGGATCAGGGTGTTCGGCTCCTCCTGGCGCCACTCCAGGCCGCCGAGTTCGCCGTAGACCCGGATCGCCAGCGCGTTCTCCTCGTCGATGGAGATCTGGGAGGCGTAGAGCACCCCGCGCGCGCCGTTGTCGAAACGCAGCAGGACGTTGCCGTCGTCCTCGAGCGGCCGACCGTCGACGAAGGTGGTCAGGTCGGCGCACAACGACTCGATGCGGAGGCCGGTGATCGCCTCGGCGAGGTTCTCGGCGTGGGTGCCGATGTCGCCGATGCAGCAACTGATTCCGGCCCGCTCGGGGTCCGTCCGCCAGTCCGCCTGCTTCTGACCGTCCGACTCGAGCTTCGTGGCGAGCCAGCCCTGCGGATACTCGACGACGATCTTCCGCACCTTGCCGAGCTGGCCGCTTCGCACCCGGTGCCGGGCCTCCTTGACCATCGGGTAGCCGGTGTAGTTGTGAGTCAGCCCGAAGGTGAGGCCGGTCCGTTCGACGAGTTCGACCAGGGCCTCCGCTTCGGCGGCCGACTTCGTCATCGGCTTGTCGCTCATCACGTGGAAGCCGGCCTCGAGCGCGGCCTTTGCCACCGGGAAGTGCAGGTGGTTGGGCGTGACGATGGAGACGAAGTCCATCCGCTCGGCCGGGTCGAGGGCGGCTTCGCGCTCCATCATCTCCTGGTAGGCGCCGTAGCAGCGCTCGGGCGGCAGGAAGAGGTCGGCGCCGGAGGCCCTGGAGCGCTCGGGATCCGAACTGAAGGCGCCGCAGGCGAGCTCGATCAGGCCGTCGAGCCCGGCCGCCATCCGGTGAACGGCGCCGATGAAGGCGCCCTGGCCGCCGCCGACCATGCCCATGCGGATCTTCCGTTCCATCGCGTTCCTCCGGCCCGGGCGCGGGGTCAGTTGGCCGTGATCGCCACGTTGTCGTAGGAGACCACCGACGGCGAGTAGCCGAGCAGGCCGGGAGAACCGCTGCGGATCGGATGCGGATCGACTGCGGTCACGGTCCAGTCGGCGGGCTCGTCCGTGCCCCGCGGCCAGACCTTGCCGCGGATCGTGGCCGTGTCGCCGGCGCTCTCGACGCGCAGCTTCATCGTATACCAGCGGTCCATCTCGACCTCGAAGTCGGCCGAACTCTCGACCCGGAGTTGCGCCGACCAGGATCGAATCTGCAGGCGCTGATGAATGCCGAGCAGGTCCAGGATGTAACCGCTGGCGATCAGGCCCGCGTCCGACTTGCGGCGGCCCTTCTGCGTGAGGCGGACGTCGGCCTGGATCGTGTAGTCGCCCAGGCTGGGCGGACCGAGCAGCAGGGGCGAGCGCAGCAGGCCTCGTTCCGCGACCGGCTTGATCAGAATGCTCTCGCTGTCTTCCTCGGCGATGTCGTAGCGTCCGCCGCCGATCCACAGGCCGCGCTTGCCGCCCGAGAAGTCCTCGCTCCATGGAAGCGGCGGAAACACCCGGATCCGCGCCTCGGCTTCGAGATCGCCGCTCTTCGCGACCAGCGCACCGGCGGCGAAGCCCGAGCCGGCGGGGATCGTGACGCTCGATCCGGCGAGCTCGGCGTCGAGACCCCCGATCGACCATGTGGCATCGACCGGCCCCAGCGCGCGGCCCATGGCGTCGAAGGCCTCGACCTGGAACTCGTGGGTTTCGCCAGGGTTCGCGGTCACTTCGGCGGGTACGACGAGCAGCGTCACGGGCGGTCCCTCCGCCGAGCCTTCGTCGCCGAGGCCGGGCGCGGCCGACGCGGTCGCCTCGAACGGAGCGTCGCTGTCGCCCAGGCAGTAGAGGCCCTCTTCCGTCGTGAAGTAGATCCGCCCGTAGGCGATCGCCGCCGACCCGTAGAACTCGGCGTAGCGCCGGCCGTCGGGCATCCTGATCTCGTGCCGGGCGAGGATCTCGGCGCTGTCGTTGCCGGGTCCGACGATGGCGAAGTGGCCGTTCGTCTCCGGAACGTAGAGCTTGCCGTCGGCCCACACGGGCGACGCCTTGCCGACCGTGCCGATGCTGAGTTCCCAGTGCACTTCGCCGGTGGCCGCCTCGACCGCGGCGAGGTTGCCCTGGTTGTTCACGACGTAGAGCCGGCCGTCGTGGAGCGCCGGCGAAGGGAATCCGGCCTTGTTCCGGTTCCAGCGCCACAGTTCGCCGGTGGCCGTGAGGTCGCCGCTGCCGGTGCCGTCTATCGCCACCACCCGGCCGAGGGTGGCTTCGTCGATGTTCTCCTCGCTGTGGGAGACGAAGACCCGGCCCGCGTCGTCCACCGCGGGAGAGACGTTGATGCCGCGCTTCGACAGCTCGAACTCCCAGACCTTCCTGCCGGTCCTGGCCTGCAGCGCGTAGATGTGTCCGTCGGCGTTGCCGCCGATCAGAAGCCGCTGGCCGTCGACGACGGCGACGACGGGCGTGGACTGGGTGTTTCGGTCGTAGACGTTGCCGCCGGGAGTCGACATCCAGCGCACGGCCCCCGTGCGCTTGTCGAAGGCGTAGTAGCGGTGGCGGGGCGGACCCTGGGCGCCCCAACTGCCGTTGATCATGTTCAGGATCACCTGGTCCTCGTCGATGACCGCGGATGCCGTACGGCCGCCGTAGCCCTCGAAACGGCCGTGCTCCTCCTTGAGCGAACGCGACCAGACGACGTCGCCGTCGCGGTCGAGGCACAGGAAGAGGCCGCTCACCAGTTGCGCGTAGATGTAGCCGGTCTCGGGGTCGCCGGTCAGCGAGGCCCAGCCGACCCGGTTCATCGCCACGGTGGTCAGGTAGAGGTTGTAGCGGTTCTCCCAGATCGGCTCGCCGGTCTCGGCGTCGAACGCCGCGACCACCGCCTGCTGGTCGACGCCGGTTCCGGCGCGGCCGTTGGCGTACACCCGGCCGCCCATCACGACGGGCGTCGAGCGGGCGATGAAGTCCTGTCGCCAGATCAGGTTCTCTCCCTCCGGACTCCAGGTGTCGATCAGGCCGGTCGAGGGCGAGTAGCCGTTCTGGTTGGGACCCCGCCAGGACGTCCATTCGTTGGCGGCAAGCGGCGTCGCGAGGAGGATCGCTCCCAGTAGCCCGCAGGCCGGCAGCGAGTTCGGTCCGCGTGCCCGGCGCCGGGCGCCCGGACTCGTTCGCCGGTTGCGCGGGATCGCGCCGGCAGTGTTCCGTGTGCTGCTTCGTTCAGGCATGTGGTTGCGGGCGGCGGCCCTGCCCGAGTCGCTCATTCCGTGCAGTCTCCTGGCCGGTCGTCTGTTGCCGCGCGGTCGCGGGTCGGCAATGAACCCGGTAGAGTAGCAACAAGCACGACCGGCCCGCAGGGCCAGGAAGACTCTCCATGTCGCTCACTCCCGACCTCGCGTCCCGCATCCAGGACATCGTCGATTCCGCGCCGACCGTCCTGTTCATGAAGGGCAACCCGGCCGCGCCCCAGTGCGGTTTCTCCGCCCAGGTCGTCCAGGTGCTGAATCGCGTTCTGCCGGAGTACGCGACCTTCGACGTCCTGTCCGACGGCGAGGTCCGCGAGGGAGTCAAGGAGTTCTCCGACTGGCCGACGATCCCGCAGCTCTACATCAAGGGCGAGTTCATGGGCGGCTGCGACATCGTCAAGGAGATGTACGACAACGGCGAACTCCACGACGCGCTGGGCTTGGACCGCGCGGACTTGTCCGCCGAAGAGGTCGAGATCGCGATCAGCGACGGGGCGGAGCGGATCCTCCGGAACGCCCAGCAGCAGCAGGAGGCGGAGCTCCACTTCGGCATCGACGCGAAGTTCCAGCCCTTCCTCGGCTTCGGCCCGGCGACGGGCGCGGAGCTGCGGGTGCCGGTCGGCGGCCTGTTCTTCCTCCTCGACCGGGACAGCGCGGGGCGGGCGCGGGGCGCCTCGATCAAGGTGGTCGACACCGAGCACGGGCAGCGCCTCGACGTCGACATCCCGGCGGCCCGGGCGACGGGCTGATTGCGCGGGCCCGTGACGTCGATGGCGATGCCCCCTCCGGCCGTCCGAGCGCTCGGCTGAATCGACCGGCGCGGGGAATGGAGATCGCCGGCCAGCAGACGCCGCGAGAGACGGCGGCGCGCATCCGGGAGGCGGTGGCGGCCGCGCTGCCGGACGCCCGCATCGAGGTAACGGGGGAAGGGAACCACTTCAGCCTGCGGGTCGAGTCCGCGGCCTTTGCCGGCAAGCGGACGCTGGCGCGCCAGCGGCTCGTGCTGCGGGCGATAGCGCCGCTGATGAAGGGCGACGCGGCGCCGGTCCACGCGATCGACCGCCTGGAGACGGTCGTGCCGGCCGGGGGCGAGGGCCAATAGCTGAGTCGCCACTCAGTGTGGTAGGGTTCGCCCAGCAACTCGCAACCAGACTCCCTGGGAGGAAGCCCGTGATGTCACGCCGTTCCCGCCTCGCCGCCCTCGCCGTCCTGCTTCTCGTTGTCGCGGCCCCGGTCGTCGCCGCCGGCCCCAACTCGCCCGACAGTCCCGACGCGATCACGTTCCACGAGGACGTCGAGCCGATCCTGCAGCGCTCCTGCCAGGGCTGCCATCGCCCCGAGGGCGTGGCCTACGGCGGCATGAAGGCGCCGATGGCCCTGACCACCTACGAGGAGACGCGCCCGTGGGCGCGCAGCATCGCGCGCCAGGTGGAGTCGAAGGAGATGCCGCCCTGGTTCGCCAGCGAGGACACCCACGGCCAGTTCACGAACGAGCGCCTCCTGACCGTGGAGGAGATCGAGACGATCGTCGGCTGGGCCAGCACCGGCGCCCGCCGCGGCGAGCCGGCGAACGCGCCGGCGCCGACCGAGTGGCCGACGGGCTGGCTGATCGGCGAGCCCGACCTGGTGCTCGACCTGGCCGAGCCGTTCTGGGTCGACGACGACGTCAAGGACCTGAACATCAGCCTGAAGGCCGTGCTGATCACCGAGGAGATGCTGCCCGAGCCGCGCTGGATCCAGGCGATCGAGTTCCGTCCCGGCAGCGACGTGGTGCATCACATCGTCGGCTCGCGGGTGGCCACCGAGACCGAGACGCCGGGCGCCTCCGGCCTGCTCGGCGGGATCGCTCCGGGCACCGAGCCGTTCTACCTGCCCGAGGGCGCCGGCCGTCTGCTGACGCCGGGCACGCAGCTCTACTTCTCCATGCACTACAACAAGGAGCCGGGCGAGGGCAGCGGCGTCTGGGACAACTCCCAGATGGCCTTCAAGTTCCACCCCAAGGACGCGAAGATCGACCGGATCGCGAAGTGGGAAGGGGTCGGCAACAGCGACTTCGAGATCCCGCCGGGCCACGAGAACTGGATCATCGGCGCCTCCAAGGTCTTCGAGCACCCGACGACGATCTACGGCTACCTGCCGCACTCCCACCTCCGCGGTCTGGACGCGAAGTACACCGCGTACTACCCGGACGGCACGGAGGAGGTCCTGTTGGACGTTCCGGCATACGACTGGAACTGGCAGACGAACTACATCTACAAGGAGCCGAAGGACCTGCCGCCCGGGACCCGCATCGACGTGCTGATGACCTACGTCAACACCGAGGAGCGGAACGAGCAGACGGTGCTCGAGCTCGACACGACCCGCGCCGTCCAGTTCGGCGGCCCGACCACCGACGAGATGATGATCGGCTTCATCGACTACTCGGAGGATTCGGGCGACACGCTCGTCACCGAGGCCGAGGGCGCGGCGGCGGCCGCGACGCCGGCGGGCGGCGGCCAGTAGCGGCGGCGTCGCGGCAGAGCCTTGTCATGCGGCGCGTCCGCCTCGTTGGGCGCGTCGCCGTTGGGTGCGCGGGTCTTCTCACCCGCTGCCGCCGAAGGCGGCCAGGAAACGCCGGCCTTGGCCGGCGGCCCCACCCCTCCGGAGAGCTTGGCTGACCCGAGATGGCCGCTGAACGACCCGGCCGGCGCCTCTACGCCGCTGTCGACCTGGGCGGCTCGCACATCGGGCTCGCGCTGGGTGCGGTATACGCGGAGGCCGGCGAGTACCGGCTGGTCGCGCACAGAAGCCTCGAAGGCGGCGGCTACGACGGGTGGCAGCGTGTGCTCGACCGGATCGCCGAAGGGCTTGTCGAGTTGGAGCGCGAGGTGGGCGAACGTCCGGCCGCGGTCGGCGTAGGCTGTCCGGGCTGGGTGGACCTGGAGACGGGCGAGACGCGCTTCCTGCCGAACCTGCCGGGCCAGTGGCGGGACGTGCCGGTGGCGCGGATTCTCCGGGAGCGGCTCGGGGCGCCCGTCCACCTGCTGAACGACGTCCGCGCCGCGACGCTGGGGGAGTTCGCCTTCGGCGCCGGCCGCGGCGTTTCGACGATGGCGCTCTTCGCGCTCGGGACCGGCATCGGCGGCGGCGTGGTGGTCGACGGCAGGTTGCGCCTGGGGCCGCTCGGCTCGGCCGGCGAACTCGGCCACCAGATCGTCGATCCGACCGGCCCCCTCTGCGGCTGCGGCAACCGGGGCTGCCTGGAGGCGGTAGCGAGTGGCCCGGCGATCGGGGCGTCCGGCGTTCGGCTCTTGCGCTCGGGTCAGGCGCCCATCCTGCAGAAGATCGCCGGAGGAGACACCGAGAAGGTCGACGCGGAGACGATGGGCGAGGCGGCAAGGGCCGGCGACGAGGCGGTGGCGAAGGAACTGGAGCGGATCGCGGGCCTCGTCGGCATCGCCGCCGCCAACGTCGTCGTCGCCCTGCACCCCGAGCTCATCGTGCTCGGCGGCGGCGTCGCCGGCCTGGGCGACCTGCTGTTCGACGGCGTCAAACAGACGATCGCCGACCGCGTCCGCGTCTTTCCGACCGACGGCGTCCGCGTCGAACCCGCCGCGCTCGGCACGGACGCCGGCCTCGCCGGCGTCCTGGCGTGGACCGCCTCGAAGTAGTCAGGCAGCGGGCCGGCGTTCGGCCACGGCGGGAATCACCGTCGAGGCGCCGTGCCGGCGACGCCGGCGGAGCAGAAGCTCGCCGAGGAAGAGCAGCGTCGCCGCGACCAGCAGCACGGACCACAGCTCGAAGCGGCGGACGGCGGTCGCGGCGCCGGGTGCCGTGACGGCGGCGACCGCGCCGGCGACGGTCTCGTGGAGCGCGCCGGAGGTTCCGGCGGCAAGTTCCGCGAGCGCCGCGACGTCGGGGGCGCCGGGGCGGAGTTCGTCGCGGGCGGGGAAGAAGACGGTGCGGCCCGGGCCGACCGTCGCCGCGGCGCCGGCCAGGCCGGTGTGGACCTCGAGCCGGTAGGGATCGAGGCTCGGCGCGAGCTGCAGGTCCTCCTCTGGGGCCAGGCGGTACAGGCCGGGACCCGTGCGCGTCATCGGCGCTTCGACGCGCCGGTCGCCGCGCAGGAGGACGAGCCGGGGCGAGAGGTCGCTGCCGAAGCGGCCGCCGTCGTCGACCACGCTCAGCGCCGCTTCCAGCGCGCCGTCCCGCCGCTGGAGGTCGAAGTCCCACTCGGCGCCGGCGCGCCGGTCGGCGGCGTCGCGCACTACCTGGGCGACGAGCCGGCCGACTTCCGGCCAGCGCAGCCAGTCGCTCGCCCAGCGGGGCTCCAGGTCGGACGTGAACATCCAGGTCTTGCCGAGGCCGACGTAGCGGCTGGCGAGGATCGGGTCTCCGCCCTCGCCGCTTCCGGGGCCTGCGCCGAGGATGACCTCCGCGCTGTCCTTGGCCACCGCGGCGATCCGGCCGTAGAGCTCCGGCGCCGTGGCGACATCGATCCCGGTCAGGGCGTCCGACTGGCCGCGCAGCTCCACCAGGATCGTCTCTTCGCGGGCCGAGTCGGGGAGCTGGTTCATCGTCTCGTCGATCAGGATGCTCTGGACCGAGCTCGCATCCTCGATCGTGTAGGCGTTGCCGTCGCCCCAATCGGCGATGTCGGCGAGCAGCTCCCGGTCGGACTCGACGCCGATGGCGACGGTCGAGACGGTGATCTCCTCCTGCCTCATCCGCAGGACGAGCTGCTCGTACTCGTCCGGGTAGGTCCGGCCGTCGGAGACCAGGATGACGTGCTTGACCTCGGACTCGACCTCCGCGAGCTGCTCCAGGCAGGCCTCCAGCGCAGGGTAGAAGTTCGTCTGGGCGCTGGCCTCGATGCGGTCGACCCGCTGCTGCAGCCGCTCCTGGTCGCGTACGAACTGCAGGCCGACGATCTCGTGCGTGTGCCAGTCGAAGGCGACCAGGCCGAAGCGGTGCTGTTCGTTCAGCATGCCGAGCGCGGCCTTGGCGGCCTCCTTGGCCAGGTCCATCTTCGGCCCCTTCATGCTGTAGGACTTGTCGAGGGCGATCATCAGCGCGACTTCGCTGCGTTCCTCCTCGATCTCGAAGTCGAGCGGCAGGACGCGCTCGAGCGGGGAGTTCCGATAGCCCTCCTCGCCGAACGTCTCCTCGCCGGCCACGAACAGGAGACCGCCGCCCTCTTCCTCGACCCAGGCGCCGAGCGCCTGCTGGGCGGGTTCCGAGAGACTCGCGGCGGCGACGTTGCTGAGCACGACGGCGTCGTAGCCGCGGAGCGAGGAGGGGTTGAGCGCGGTCCGGTCCGGTGCGGACCGGGTCACGCGCAGCCCCTGCGCCTGGAGCAGGCGCCGCAGGTCGGCCGAGTGGTCGCCGGGCGCGAGCAGCAGGACCCGGTGCGCGGGCTCGACTCGCAGGCTGCCGCGCCAGAGCGCGCCCTGCGCGGCGGCCTCGCCTTCGCCGGCGCCGAGGACCGCCTCCAGCGTCTGCATCCCCGGTTCGTCGAAGGTCCACTCCAGCTCGACGGTGGTGACGCCTGGAGCGAGCGCCACGCTTCGACGCTCCTCGGCGCCGCCGCCGCGCAGGGTCAGCGGCGCTTCGGGCAGCGCGGAACGGCTGCCGAGACGGAGCACCCAGCCGTGGGGTTCGCCCGCGTGCAATGGCCGGTCGGGTTCGTCGAGTTCGACCGACTCGATCCAGACGGGCGGCGCGGCGCGGCCGAGGACGGCCGTGTCGATGCGAAGGTCCGGGTGCTCGGCGGCGACCCGGGCGGCGGCGCCGCCGAGGTTCTGACCGTCGGAGAGGAGCAGGACGCGCCGTACCCGGTCGGGACGGAGCGTCGCGGCGGCCTGGCGGAGCGCCGCGACCGGGCGGGTGGCGCCGCGGTCCAGGGCGGCGGCGCCGGCCGAGGCGGTGCTGGAGTCGGCGACCTCGAGCCGCCGCAGGTCGGCCGCGCTCGGGACGGCGGCGGCGCGGTCCGCGTAAGCGAAGAGGCGCGCGGGACCGTCCGGATCGAGGCCGCGGTCGATCGCCTCGATGGCCCGGTTCAGGCTTGCCGGCTCGACGCTGGCCGAGACGTCGACGACGACGGCGACGTCGAGCTCCCGCGTACGCCAGGTCGCGACCGGCTCGGCCAGAGCCAGCACGACGGCAAGCAGCAGCGATCCTCGGACCCACAGAAGGCGTCGTCGTTGCCGGTCCGGGCGGTCGCTGCGTTGCGACCACAGGAGCGCGGCGACGGGGAGTGCGGCGAGCAGCCAGAGGGGCGCCTGGAACGTCATCGGGTAGAGACCCGCCCTGTCGGGAGCGCGGGGAAGGGTTCCCAGGGGACGCTCGCCCTCTGGGAGAGTAGGGAAGGGGTGGGCTCGCTGTTGTCGGCTGCGCTTCGGGTCGGTGTCGGTTGACGGGAGGGCGTGGGGAGTCGCTTGCCTCCGACCCCCTGGGAACCCTTCCCCGCGCTCCCGGCCGGGCTGGTCGGCGTCGTTGGGTTGGGGTCTGGGTCGTGGGATTGGGTCGAGATGTGGAGAGTCATCCTGCTACAGCGTCAGGCCGCGGAAGAAGGTGAGGGCTTCGAAGGCGGCGAGGAGGAGGCCGGCGAGGGCGAGGGTGCGCCAGGACCAGGGGCGGCGGGCGGGGCGGTCGAGGTCGGCCAGGCGGCTGGCCGGGACGGGTTCGAGGGTGGAGTCGTTGATGCGGGTGGCGCGTTCGTCCTGGAGGCCGGCGTCGGCCGTGAGATCGGGGGCAAGGGCGGGGGGTTCGGCGAGCCAGGCGGCGGCGTTCTGGAACAGGGCGGCGAGGTCGGGGCGCTGTGACAGGGGGGAGAGGTCGAGGTCGAAGGCGATGACGATGGAGCGTGGCGCGGTGCCTGGGAGTGGGTCGCAGATCGCGATGGCGGGACGGTCTCCGGCGGCGGCGAGGGCGGTGCATTCCGGGTGGAGTTCGCGTGCGGTGACGACGACCGGCAGATCGAGGAGCGAGACGCCGGTCAGGAGGGGGTGGCCGGGCTCGACGCGGTCGATGCGGCGCTGCGACAGGGGCGCTTCGGCGGCGGCGGAGAGGCCGCCTGCCGGGACCGCGGCCGGTGGATCCAGGTACAGGGCGGGCATGGCGGGAGGGATCGCGGGCGCGGTCCGGTGGAAGGCGGCGATGTCGGCCGCGGGCGGCGGGTCGTCCGGCGGGGACGCGGCGGCGTCGGGCGCCGGCCGGACGGCGACGACGTCCGCCGAGGCGTTCGCTTCGAGCGCGAGCGCGGCGGGGGAGTCGGCGAACGAGCCCGGGCTGCGGGCCGTCACGACGACGCGTATCGTCTCGGCCCGGGCTGGCAAGCGGCCGACGGGGAAGCGCCTCGCCGGCTCGGCGGCGGTGCGGGAGTCGAAGTAGCCGATCCGGGTCGCGGCGGCGCCGGTTCGGCGGGCGTCGATCAGTCCGGCGCGGTCGTCGAGCGGGAAGACGTCCCCGGGCGCGTCGATTCGCGCCGTCACCGTGCCCGGGGAGAAGCTGCCGAGGTCGATCAGGGCGGTGAAGCGGGCGCCGGGTTCGAGTTCCAGTTGACGCCGGATGCGGATCGTCTCCGGGTCGGTCACCCTCAGGTCGACCGGGACCGGGCCGCCGGCCGGGTCGGTCGCCAGAATCTCGAGCAGCGCCTCCGGCGCGCCGGCGCGCGTCGGGGGCGGCCGGGTCGTGAAGCGGACGATGCCGGCGTTGCGGGCCGGCACGAGGACGGACACGGTCTCCGTCTCGGTGCCGGGGTCGACGATCGGCGCGAACGGCCCGACGCCGTCCGTGAACGCGTGGACCCGCCGGGCGGTGGGAATCGCGGGCGCCGCGCCGGCGTCCGCCGCCAGCGCGTCCAGGGGGCCGGCGAGGATCGCCTGGACTTCCGTTGCGGTCAGCGGGTCCGGGCTGCCGTTCAGGGTGAAGCGGCTGCCGGCGTCCGCTGCGGCCACGATCCGGCGCGCCTCGGCCGCGGCCAGGTCCAGCCGACTGCGATCCTCGCCGGGCAGGCCCGCCCGCAGCGTCGGCGACGGGTCGAAGACCAGCGCGACGGGGTCGCCGCCGCCGGGCTGGAGCCAGGGCGCGCGGCTCGCCGCGACCGAGAGGAAGCCGGCGACGGCCGTGGCCAGGAGCAGCGAGAGCAGCCAGCGCAGGCGGTCGCGCCGCCGCTTGCGGGCCGCCAGCAGGCGGCGCCAGAGCACGGTGGAGGCGACCGGCAGCGCCTGCGCGGTGGGCCGGATCAGGTAGATCGCCAGCACCAGCAGGGCGGCGATCCCGAGCGGAATCCAGAATGGCACGTCAGCGTCCCCGGCTCAGCAGGCCGCGGCGCAATGCGCCCAGCGCCAGTTCCTCGAAGGACGCCTCGACCGGGGCGTGGATGAAGGACCAGCCGCGTGCGGTGCAGCGGGCGCGGATCTCTTCCCGGTGAGCTTCGGCTTCCCGTTCCAGCCGGTGGAGCAGGCTCGGGGCGCCGTGGATGCGGAGCGAGTCGCCCGTCTCGCTGTCGACCAGGGTCGTGTCGCGGTCGAGCGGCGCTTCGAGGTCGCGGTGGTCGGTCACCTGGAGGACGGCCACGTCGTGGCGGAGCGGCAGGAGCAGATCGAGGCCGCCCTCCGTCGTGTCGGACAGCAGGTCCGAGATGACGACGACCAGGCCGCGGCGGCGGCCGGCGGCGAAGACCTCGCGCACCGTCCGGTCGAGGCGGGTCTCGCCGCCGGTCTCGAGGTTGGCCAGGTAGTCCAGGGCGCGCCAGACCTGGCGGGAACCGTGGAGCGGGCCGAGGACCTGGTGCACGTGGCCCGAGTACGGCGCCAGCGTGACCCGGTCCAGCGTGGCCAGGGCGATGTAGGCCAGGGCGGCCGCGATGCGGCGGGCGGCGTCGAACTTCCGGCGGCCGCCGGATCCGGGCGTCGGCGCCATGGAGTGGCTGCAGTCGAGCAGGATGTAGACCGCCAGGTCGCCGTGCTCCTCGAACTGCCGGAGCAGGAGGCGGTCGAACCGCAGGTAGGCGCGCCAGTCGAGGTGGCGCACGTCGTCGCCTTCGACGTACGGGCGGTAGTCCGCGAACTCGAGGCCGGCGCCGAGGTGGCTGGCGCGGTGCTCCCCCTTGAATCCGCCGGCGGGCACGCGCCGCGTGAGCAGGCGCAGGCGCTCCAGCCGGGCGAGGAAGGCCGGCTCGAAGGCGAAGACGGAGTGGTCGGCCACGGCTGCGAGCGGCGCTAGCCCTCGGGCACGCTGTCGACCAGATCCTGGAGGAGGTCGTCGAGGTCGACGCGCTCGGCCTCGCCCTCGAAGTTGAGGAGGACTCGGTGCCGCAGGGCGGGCAGCGCCACGGCCCGGATGTCCTCGCGCGACACGTTCGGCCGGCCCCGGATCAGCGCGTGGACCTTGGCGCCGAGCACCATCGCCTGGATGCCGCGCGGGCTGGCGCCGATGCGGATGTAGCGGCGCACCGCTTCCGCGGGACGGTCGCCTTCGGGCCGCGTCGCCAGCCCGAGCCGGATCGCGTACTCCTGGACCGGGCGCGCCACCGGGGCGAGGCGCGCCGCGCGCCGCATCGCGAGCACCTGTTCCGCGGTCCAGAGCGCTTCGGCCTCGGGCGTGTGGCCCGAGGTCGTGCGGTCGAGGATCGTGTGCAGGTCCCCGGTCGCGGGATAGGTCATCCGCAGCTTGAACAGGAAGCGGTCGAGCTGGGCCTCGGGCAGGGGATAGGTACCCTCCATCTCCAGCGGGTTCTGGGTGGCGAGCACGAAGAACGGCGGATCGAGGGGATTCGTCTCGCCGCCGACGGTGACCGTCGTCTCCTGCATCGCCTCCAGCAGGGCGGACTGGGTCTTCGGCGTGGCGCGGTTGATCTCGTCGGCGAGCAGCAGGTTCGCGAAGATCGGTCCCCGCTCGAAGACCAGACGCCGGCGTCCGGTCTCGTCCTCGCGCAGGACGTGCGTGCCGACGATGTCCGCGGGCATCAGGTCGGGCGTGAACTGGATGCGGTTGAACCGGAGGTGCAGCGCCTGGGCCAGGGTGCGGACGAGTCTGGTCTTGCCGAGGCCCGGGATGCCCTCCAGCAGGACGTGGCCGTCGGCCAGCAGGCCGATGATCGCTCCGTCCACGACATTCTCCTGGCCCACGATCACCTTGCCGATCTCGCCGCGGAGGCGGCTGCAGCGGTCCGCGAACTCGGTCAACTGCAGGGCCAGGTCGTCGGCGGTCCGCGGCTGGGCGGTGTCGTTCACTCCCCGTCCTCCTCGGCTGCGGCTTGCAGCGCTTCCAGGTAGCGGCGCACGGAGTCCCGGTGGCGCCAGGCGATCGGCCGCCGCGCGGCCGGCGCCTCGCCGCCGGACGCGGAGGCTTCGACCGCGACGCCCGCCGCGGTCCCGCGCAGGCTCACCTCCGCGGCCCGGAACTGGGTGGCGCTGGTCGTCGTCAGGGGCCGCCGTTCGATCTCCTCGATCGACTCGAGCAGGGCGGTCTCGAGCGCCTGCTCCAGGCTGAGAGCGGGCACGAGGAGGTCGCCGAAGGGGTCGACCATCTCCTCCTGGGGACCGGTGCCGATGCCGGCGGCGGCGCCGTCGGCATCGCCGTCGCTGCTGCCCGGCTCGTCGCTGAGCGCGGCCGCCGAGCCGCTCTCGGCGCCCGACCCCTCGCCGTCTTCGGTCGGCTGGCCGCCCGAGCCGTCGCCTTCGCCGGCCTCGGCGCCGGGGTCCGCGCTCTCGGCGCTGCCCTCCGTACCGGGCGCCGCGCCCTTCTCCTCCTCGCCGGTTCCCGCCCGGTTGTCGAGCTCGCGCATCAGGTCGGCGCCGGTTTCCGGGTTCGTCTCGTCCGTCAGGGCGTTCGCCGCGGCGTCGCCGCCCTCGGCGGTAGCGTCCAGCGTTTCGGCCTCCGCCCCGTCGCCGAGGCTGCCTTCGGCGGCGTCGGTCGCCTCTCGCCCGCGGGCGCGGTCCTCGGCGTCGGGTTCGCGGACGCGCAGGGTCACGAAGGGCAGGTCGCTGAGCCGCACGTCGAGTTCCGGGACGCCGGGAATCCGGTTCGGATCGTCCTCCAGCAGGGCGGCGGCGTCGAAGCCGGGAGGAACGTCCCCGGCCGGGTCGCCGCTCATCGCCGCGGCCAGCGCCTCGCCGACGAGGGAGCGGGGCAGAGCCACCGGCAGGAGCAGGACGAGGCAGATGCCGGCGGAGAGAAGGGCGCGACGCGGCACGAGCCGGGGCACCGTCCGTCTGGGACCCGTGCGGTCGAGCCCCGCCACCGCGCGCCTGAGCACCAGGGCGATCCAGGGCAGGGGCCACACGGCGCCGCGGCGGGCGTTCCCGCCTTGCCTTCCGCCGCTCGGTTCGCCCATCCGACGCTGCATCTCCAGGGCGGTGGCCGCCGCGTCGTGAAGGTCGCCGGCGCGGTCGAGGGCGCGGGCGGCGGCGGGAAGGTCGCGGCCCAGCGCCGCCGCCTCCCGCAGAAAGAGCAGGAGGAGCACGGCGCCGCCCGCCCAGGACGGCCAGAGCGCGGCGACGGGACCCGCGGCGCCGGCGCCCAGCCCCAGTAGCCAGGTGGCGAGCAGCCACAGGCAGGCCGCCGGCGCCAGCCAGGTGAGCGCCTTCAGCGCTCGGCGCAGACGCAGCCGGCGGTCGGTGGCGGAGATGCCGCGCAGCAGCCGGGCGCGCAGTTCCGCGGCCTCGGCCTCCGCGGTGTCCGATCGCTCCGGGATCGGTCGACCGGCGCCGGACGGCTTCAATTCGGTTCCCAGAGCGCGATGCCCCCGGCCTGCTTGCCGATGTCGACCTGGGCCACGCGCCGGAACGCGCCGTTGTCGTAGACCTCGACGACGCCCGGTTCGCCGCCGACGCCCTCGACGGTGACCAGGCTGAAGCGGCCGTCCGAGGTGACGGCGACGCCGTGGGGGATGCGGCGGGTGGTCGGAACCCGGGCGATTTCCCGGCCCTCCTCCAGGTCCCAGAAGCCGACCGAGTCGCCCTTCTTGTAGGTGACGACGAGCAGGCGCTCGTCGGGCGCCACGGCGGCGTTGTAGGGCCCGGGGGCCGGCGTCTCGAGGCGCCGGGCGACCTTCCAGGCGCCGGTATCCACCTCGTGGATCGCGTTCCCCGAGAGTGCGGTGATGTAAACGAGGCCGCCGGAGGTCGGCGGCGTGACCCACGAGGGCTCGACGCCGGGTTGACCGTGACCGGCGTGTCCGGCGGACGCATCCGCGTGGCCGCCGTGTCCTTCGTGGCCGTCGGCCCGGTGGGCGTTCCGGCCCAGCTTCAGGCGGCGGCCGACCTCGAAGCGGAGCGCGTCGACCTCGACGAGTTCGTCGTCCATCATGTTCACACTGTAGAGCTTCCGGCCGTCGCGGCTGAACCGCGCGCCGTGAGGCATCGTGCCGCTCTCGAACTGGGCGATCTCGGTCATCGTCGACGTCTCGACGACGGAGATCGTGCTCGGCACGTGGTCGCCGTAGAAGTCCGAGTTGACGACGAACAGCAGCCCGGTGGTGGCGGCCACGTCGAGGGTGGCGGGGAACATGCCGACCCGGACGTCGCCCAGCCACTCGTCGGTGCCGGTCTCGTACTTGTGGATCGAGCCGAACGGGTTGCCGTGGGCGATCGACACGTACCAGTAGCGGCCGCCGGGCGAGATGTTGATGCCGTGGGGGCCTTCCGTTTCGGCCGGGAAGCTGCCGACGGCGATCGTCTTCGTCACCTCGATGCCGGAGGGGCCGAAGCGGACGAGGGCGACCTCGTCCTCCGACTCGGCGCAGACGTAGGCGTAGTACTCGCGGGACGGCGGCGTGAGGTCCGACTCCGCCTGCAGGACGGCGGCGCCCGCGAAGACGGTGAAGGCGAGAAGCAGCGTTGAGAGCACAGCCGTCCGCGGCTGCCGGGAAGTCGACATGTGCATTCCTCTCGGTACGTCCCGGTCGGGGATCTAGTGCGGCTCTCCGATGATCCGGTTCGGGTCTTCGGGATCCTTCAGCTTGACCGCCCACAGGCCCGAATGCCAGTCGGAGAAGAAGACGTGGCCCTTGTACGGCTGCGGACCCCAGACGAAGGGGGCGTTCGGCACCAGGGCGTCGGGATCGTAGGGAAGGAACATGCCGATCTCGCGGCCCTGGCGGTACAGGTCGCCGCGGAGTTCGCCCGAGACGTCGACGACGCGGAGACCGCCGTTGTAGTAGGCGACGTACATGATGTCGTCTTCGATCCAGAGGTTGTGGGTGCCGGCTTCCGGTACCTGGTAGCGGGCGACCTCGCGGGGGTTCTCCCAGTCGTCCCACGCGATGACGTGGATCCAGCCGGCCGCGCGCGGCGGCGCCGCCCTCGGGTCGCGGCCGAGTTCGCCGTAGGGGAACGCCTCGTCGCCCGCGAAGACGTAGAACTTGCCGGTCGACTCGCTGCGGTAGGGATAGGCGGCGTGGTTCCAGCCGCTGGGGTAGGCGTAGCTGCCGAGCTGCACTGGATTGTTCGGCGCGCCGCCCATGCCGGCGCCGCCGACGTCGATGGCGACCACGCCGTCGTCCCAGTTCGAGGTGAAGGCGACGCCGTCGACCACCCAGACGTCGTGGATCGAGTGCCCGGGCGTGTCGAGTTCGAAGCGGCCGACGCGGTGGGGTTCGGTCGGATCCTCGATGCTGATCACGTCGAAGCGGCGGCCGTTCGACAGGGCGTAGACGTGCTCGTCGTGGATGAACACGTTGTGGACCCCGCCCCGCAACTGGTCGTCGAACCGCGACAGGACGCGCACGCCGACCTGCGGCTCGGAGACGTCGAGCACGACGAACCCGTTCTTGCGGTTCGACGCGCCCTCGCGGCTGATCACCGCGATGCGGCCGTCCTCGGACACCTTGACGTCGTTCACCGTCCGCGCGTCGACCCGCACGGCGTCGATCAGCACGATGCTCTCCGGGTTCGTCACGTCCCAGATGTAGGCGTGGCCTTCGGCGCCCCAGGTGCCCGTGATCGCGTAGTCGTTGCCGTCCGTGCCTTCCCAGACCCACAGGTCCGAGGTGCGGCGGTCGCTCACCTTGCCCTGGCCGACGAACTCGATCTCCTTGTTCACGCGGCGGGGCGTCACCCGCACCGGCAGGCTGTCGGAGTGGCTGCCGGCCAGCGCGGTGACGGTGTAGACGCCGGAGCGCTCGGCGACGAAGGCGCCGTCCTGCTCGATCTGGGCGGTGGCGCCGGGGGCAAGGATGCGGTTCGCCGCCTGACCGGCCACGAGGAAGCGGATGGGCAGGTCTTCGACCTCGGCGCCGGAGGCGTTCAGGCCGACCGCCTCGAACCGGACGACGTCGCCGGTTCGCGCCTCGTCCGCGGACGCCGTCAGCTTCAGGCGTGCCGTCGGGTTCTCCACGACCCGGATCTCGACCTGCGAGGTCGCGTCCTCGGCGGTCGCGGTGAGGGTCGCCGTGCCGGGCGCCGCGAGATCCAGGCCGCCGAAGCCGTCGGGCGCCGCGACGGCGGCGTTCGAGCTCGACCAGGCGACTTCGACGTCGTCGCGGACGACGTCCGTGATGTCGACGACGCGGGACCGGAGGTCCAGGCGGGTGCCGGCGTAGAAGGCGCCGGGGAGATCCACGACCTCGACGCTCTCGACCGGAGGGTTCGGGATGGTCACGTCGACCTCGACCCGCAGCAGGGCCTCGGCGCGCCGCGGTTCGTCCTCGGCCTCCTTCGGCACCAGCGCGATGACCGTGATCTCGCCGGGACCGTGGGCTTCGAGCTCGCCCGCCGGGTTGACACCGAGCCGGCGGCGGTTGCGGGAGAAGAAGACGACGTCGATTCCCTCGATCGTCTCGCCGTTCTGGTCGACGACCGTGGCGGTGAGGGTCGCCTTGTCGCCGACCTCCAGGGTCAGCTCGGCGGGGGAGACCTTGAGCTCGGCGCCGGGCGGGATCGGGGGTTTCTCCTCGTCTTCGGCGGCTTCCTCGCCCGCCTGCTCTTCCCCGGCGGCGGGTTCGGCGGGTTCCTGAGCGGCAAGCGGCGAAGCGATCAGGAAGAAGACGGCGGCGAGCGGCGCCAGGCTGAGAGGGGTGCAGGTGCTTTTCATGGTCGTTGGAGTCTACATGTGGATCGCCCGGCCGTGGACGGCCAGCGCGGCTTCCTTGATCGCTTCGGCGAGGGTCGGATGGGCGTGACTGGTGCGGAAGAGGTCCTCCGCCGAGGCGCCGAAACCGATCGCCGCCACGGCTTCCGCGATCAGGTCGCCGGCGTGGCTGCCGAGGATGTGGACGCCGAGCACCGCGTCCGTTTCGGCGTGCGCCAGCACCTTGACGAACCCCTCCAGGCTGCCGGCGGCGCGGGCGCGGCCGATCGCCCGGAAGGGGAACGTCCCCTTGCGATACGGCGTGCCGGCCTCCTTCAGTCGCTCCTCGGTTCTGCCGACGGAGGCGACCTCGGGCTCGGTGTAGACGATGCCGGGGATCTCGTCGTAGTCGATGTGGACGTAGCCGCCGGCGATGCCCTCGACGCAGGCCATCCCCTCCTCCTCGGCCTTGTGGGCGAGCTGCGGGCCGCCGATCACGTCGCCGATGGCGAAGACGCCGGGCGCCGATGTGGCGAAGCGTTCGTCGACCTGGATGAAGCCGCGCCCGTCCACCGCGACGCCGGCTTCCTCGAGCCCCAGGCCGTCGCTGATCGGCACGCGGCCGACGGCGACGAGAACCCGGTCGCACTCGATCGGGTCGGCGCCTTCGACCTCGACGCTGCAGGCCGCGCCCGCGCCGCCGTCCTCGACCGTGGCGCCGAGGACGCGGCAGCCGAGCCGGATGTCGAGGCCCTGCCGGCGGAAGATCTTCTCGGCGGCGGCGGCGATCTCCGCGTCGGCGCCGGGCAGGATGCGGTCCAGGTACTCCAGCACGACGACCCGCGAGCCGAGCCGGTTCCAGACCGCGCCGAGTTCGAGGCCGATGTAGCCGGCGCCGATGACGACCAGGCTTTCGGGCACGGCGTCGTAGGCGAGCGCTTCCGTGCTGGTCCCGATCCGGTCGCCGTCCAGCTCGATGCCGGGCAGGGTGGCGGGGCGGGAGCCCGTGGCCACGATCACGTTCCGGGCCTGGATCGTCCGCTCACTCTGGTCGCTGGCGACGACCACGCTTCGCAGTTCCCCGTCGAGCTCGCCGAGCCGCGCCCGGCCCTGGATGTGCTCGATCCCGTTCTTCTTGAGCAGCGACGAGACGCCCCGCGTCAACGTCGTCACGACGCGATCCTTGCGCTTCATCATCGCCGCCAGGTCGAGACCGATCTCGCCCGCGACGCCGCCGTGGGCCGCGAGTTCGCTGCGCGCCGCGATCAGCCGCTGGGTCGACTCGAGGAGCGCCTTGCTCGGAATGCAGCCCACCCGCAGGCAGACGCCGCCGGCCGCCGCGTACTCGTCGACCACCGCCGTGCGAAAGCCGAGCTGCGCCGCCCGGATGGCCGCGACGTAGCCGCCGGGTCCGGCGCCGATGACGAGAAGATCGACCGGCGTGTCAGTCATGCGACGTCAGACCTCGATCAGCATCCTGGCCGGGTCCCGGATCGCCTCCTTGATGCGGACCAGGAAACTCACCGCCTCGCGGCCGTCGACGATGCGGTGGTCGTAGGTCAGGGCGACGTACATCATCGGGCGGACGACGATCTCGCCGTCCACGACCATCGGCCGGTCCTGGATGGCGTGCAGGCCGAGGACGCCGCTCTGCGGCGGGTTGATGATCGGCGTGGAGAGCAGGGAGCCGAAGATGCCGCCGTTCGTGATCGTGAAGGTGCCGCCCTGGAGTTCGTCGATGCGGATGCGGCCCTTTCGGGCGCGGCCCGCGAAGTCGGCGATCGAGGACTCGATCTCGGCGAAGGACATGCGCTCGGCGCTTCGCAGCACGGGCACCATCAGCCCGCGGTCGGTGCTGACGGCGATGCCGACGTCGTAGTAGTTCCGGTAGACGATGTCTGTCCCCGAGATCTCGGCGTTGAGTCGCGGGAAGCGGCGGAGGGCGTCGACGGCCGCCTTGACGAAGAAGGAGAGGAAGCCCAGGCGCACATCGTGGCGTTCGGCGAAGGCGTCCCGGTACTGCCGCCGGAAGTCGATGACGGCGGACATGTCGATCTCGTTGAAGGTCGTGAGCAGGGCCGCCTGCTGCTGGGACTCGACCAGGCGCTGGGCGATCCGGCGGCGGATCGGCGTCATCGGAACCCGTTCCTCGGCCCGCTCTCCGGCTGGCCGCGTGGCGGTCGCGGCCGCCGTTGCCGGCGCGGGCGCTGCTGCTGCCGCCGCGGGTGCGGGCGGCGCTGCCGCCGCGGGTGCGGGCGGCGCTGCCGCCGCGGGTGCGGGCGGCGCTGCCGCTGCGGGTGCGGGCGGCGTTGCCGCCGTCGCCGGTGCGGGTGGTGTCGCTGCCGCTGCCGGTGCGGGTGCACTTGCCGGCGGTGGGGCGGGCGCCGGGACAGGCGGCGCCTCTTCGGGTTGCGCCTGCGCCGCCGCTTCGCGGGCGGCCAGCCAGGCGAGCACGTCGCTCTTGAGCAGCCGGCCGCCCTTGCCCGTGGCGGGAATCCGCGAGGCATCCAGGCCATGCTCGGCGATGAGACGCCGGGCGGCCGGCAGAATGGGCCGGTCTTCCGTGGCCGGAGCGGCGGGGGCAGGCCCGGCGGCGCTCGTCTGGCCCGTCGCAGGCGCGGTTGCCCCGGCTGCGACTGTCTGGCCCGCCAGCGGCGCGGCGTCGGCCGCGGCGGCCTGGGCTTGCGGGGCCGGCTCGACGGACGGCGCCGCTGCCCTTTCCGCCGACGGTTCGGCGCTGGCGAGCAGGTCGCCCTGGGCGCCTCCCGGCGCTGCCGCATCGGTCGCCGCCGCGGCGACGCTCGGTGCAGCGACCGCGCTCGCCGCAACGGCGCCTTCCTCGATTCTCGCGATCACGCCGCCGACTGGAACGGTTTCCCCCTCGGCGGCGACGATCTCCGAGACGACGCCGGCGACAGGCGAGGGCATCTCGACCGTCACCTTGTCCGTCTCGAGTTCCACCAGGGGCTCGTCCCGGCCGACGTGCTCGCCGGGGTTCCTGATCCAGCGGACGATCAGGGCCTCGGTGATCGATTCGCCGATCTCGGGGATCGTGACTTCGTAGGTCATGGTTGACGTTCTCGGTTGTTGCTACGGACCGGACGCGGGCGGAACGCCCTCGTTCCCCGGGGTGCCTGCGGTTGCCGTCGGGCGTGGGCCGCTCACTCTGCCGCCGCCGGGTCGGCGAACGCCGATTCGATCAGTTCCTGCTGTTCTTGCTTGTGGCTGCTGGGCGAGCCGGTGGCCGGGCTCGCCGACTGCGGCCGGTAGACGGCGGAGAGCGGGCGGCCGCCGATCTCGAAGCCGAAGTTCAACCGCAGGTAGGACCAGGCGCCCATGTTCCTGGGCTCTTCCTGCACCCAGCGGACCTCGGCCCCGGCGGGAAACTCGCCGAGCGCGGCCTCGACTTCTTCCCCGGGGGCCGGGTAGAACTGCTCCATGCGCAGGATCGCGTGATCGTGCGCGCCGATCTCCCGGCGGTGGGCGTCCAGGTCGTAGAACACCTTGCCGGCGCAGAGCAGGATCCGGCGGACCTTCGCCCGGTCCTCGCCGGAAGCGAGCGCCGGATCCCTCAGGACCGGCTGGTAGCGGCCGGCGGCGAGTTCCGCGAGAGACGACCCGACCTCGCGGCGCCGCAGCAGGCTCTTCGGCGTGAAGACGACCAGCGGCTTGCGCTGGGCCCTCTCGACCTGCCGCCGCAGCAGGTGGAAGTACTGCGCCGGCGTCGACGGGTAGACGATCTGCATGTTCTCTTCGGCGGCGAGCAGCAGCCAGCGTTCGACGCGGGCGCTCGAGTGCTCGGGCCCCTGGCCCTCGAAGCCGTGGGGCAGCAGGATGACGAGGCCGCTCAGCCGGTTCCACTTGTCCTCGGCGCTGGTGATGAACTGGTCGATGATGACCTGGGCCGCGTTGACGAAGTCGCCGAACTGGGCTTCCCAGAGCACCAGGCCGTCCGGGTAGTCCAGGCTGAAGCCGTACTCGAACCCGAGCACCCCGGCCTCCGACAGCGGGCTGTTGAAGATCTCGACCGGCTCCTGGCCCTCGGCGACGTTCATCAGCGGCCGGTAGTTCTCGTCGGTCACGCGGTCGTGCAGCACCGAGTGGCGCTGGCTGAACGTCCCGCGCTCGCAGTCCTGCCCGGTCAGCCGCACGCGGTGGCCGGACTCGGCGGTCGCCGCGAACGCGAGCGCCTCGGCGGCGGCCCAGTCGAGCGGCCGCTTGCCTTCGGCCATGTCGGCGCGGGCGGCGAGGAAGCGGCGCAGGTTGCGGTGCAGGTTGAAGCCTTCCGGCAACTCGACGAGCCGCCTCAGATACTCCCGCAGCTTGCCTTCGTCGACTCCGGTGTCGGGCTCCGGGATGTCCTCCATCCGGCCGCCGACGAACGCGTTCCAGACGCCGTCGTAGGCCTGCGGACTCGTCTTCTCGTTCATCCGGCGGGCGGTGGCCAGAGCCCCCTCGAGTCGCTTCTCCTCGCGCTGGATGTGGATCTCCGCCTCCTCGGGTTCGATCTCGCCGAGTTCGAGCAGGTGCTCCAGGTAGTGGACCCGGACCGGATCGCGGGCCCGGATGCCGTCGTAGAGGATGGGCTGGGTGAAGGCCGGTTCGTCGCCCTCGTTGTGCCCGCGCCGGCGGTAGCAGTAGAGGTCGACGATCACGTCGCGGCGGTAACGCTGGCGGAAGTCGAGGGCGACGTTGACGACCTGGGCCACCGCCTCCGGCTGCTCGCCGTTGACGTGGAAGATCGGCGCCTGGAGCATCTTCGCGACGTCGGTGCAGTAGGTGTTCGAGCGCGAGCTCTCGGGCGGCGTGGTGAAGCCGATCTGGTTGTTGACGACGACGTGAAGCGCGCCTCCGATGTGGTACGGGGGAAGCTGCGACAGGTTGAGCGACTCCTGGACGATTCCCTCGCCGGCGAAGGCGGCGTCGCCGTGAATGAGGAACAGCACGGCCCGGTCGCGCAGGTCGTTGCCGATCCGGTCCTGCTTGGCGCGCACGCGGCCCATCGCCACCGGGTTGATGAACTCGAGGTGGCTCGGGTTGAACGACAGGGAGAGGTGGATCCTGCGGCCCTGGTCCGTCGTCCAGTCGCTCGAGTGCCCCATGTGGTACTTGACGTCGCCGCCGCCCTTGTACTGATCCGCGTCGAGGTCCTCGAACTCGCGGAAGATGTCCCGGGTGGGCTTGCCGACGATGTTCGCGAGCACGTTCAGCCGGCCGCGGTGGGACATGCCGAAGACGATCTCCACCGCGCCCTGCTCGGCGACCTTCTCGATCGCCAGGTCGAGCAGGGGGATCAGGCTCTCCGCGCCCTCGAGCGAGAAGCTCTTGGCGCCGAGGTACTTCTTCTGGATGAACTCCTCGAACACCGCGGCGTCGATCAGCTTCTTCAGGATGCGCACCTGCTCGCGCCGGTTGAGATGGACCCGGTTGGCGCTGACCTCCATCCGCTCCTGGAGCCAGGTACGGACCTCCAGGTCGTCGATGTGCATGAACTCGGCGCTGATGTACTGGCAGTACGTTTCGCGCATCCGTTCCAACACTTCGCGCACCGTCGCGGTGTCGGCGCCGGGGATGCCGGCGGTCGAGACGGTGCGGTCCAGGTCGCTCTCGCTGATGCCGAGTCCCTCGAGTTCGAGTTCCTCCGGCAGCACGGGCGGATTGCGGAGCGGGTTGATGTCGGCGTACAGGTGGCCGCGGATCCGGTAGTTGCGGATCATGTCGTCCACGCGGCGCTGCAGCTCGATGGCTGCGGTCAGGGCGGAGGGCGCGCTGGCCTGCGCCTGCGCCGCGGGCGGTTCGGGCGCCGGCGTGGCTGGCCCGGGCGTGGCTGGCCCGGGCGCCGCGGGCCCAAGAGGCGCCGGCGCGGCGGTCGCCGGGGGTGCGGCCGCTCCGTTGCCGCCGAACAACGACGGCGGCTCGAGCGACGGCGCCAGGGCGCCGCTGCCGAGTTCTCCGGCGGCCGCCAGCGAGTCGAAGTAGCGTCGCCACTCTTCGCCGAGGGATGCCGGATCCCGGCGGTACTCGGCCAGGAGCGTCTCGACGTAGTCGAGAGAGAGGCTGTGCAACTGCTCTGGTTGGCTCATCGCCGCCTACCTCCGTGATCGAACGCTAGCAGGAGTCGCGGCGCGTCCTCCTCAGAAGCCGCCGCACCCGGTGTGAGCCGCCCTGCCGTGGTTCCAGGCAAGCCCCGGGTCAAGCGCGCTCCGCCTGGAGCCGCGGGTCGATCACGTCTCTCAGCGTATCGCCCACGAGGTTGAAACTCAGCACGGCGACGAAGATCGCCACGCAGGCGGGGGGAATCATGTGGCCGGCGGTGAACAGGTTCTCGTAGCCCGACCGCAGGATCGTGCCCCAGGAGGCGTCGGGCGGCTGGACGCCGAAGCCGAGCCACGAGAGCCCCGCCTCGATCAGGATGGACACGGCGATGCCGAAGGTCACGCTGACCAGCACCGGCGCCAGCGCGTTCGGCAGCAGGTGGCGCAGCACGAGCTGGGCCGGCTTGACGCCCAGCGAGCGGGCGGCCAGGGCGTAGTCCGTCTCGCGGATGCGCAGGATCTCGCCGCGCGCGAAGCGGGCGATGCCGACCCACCGGGTCAGGCCGATGACGATCATCACGTTCTCGATGCTGGGCGGGAACCAGGCCAGCACGGCGAGGATCAGGAAGAAGGGCGGGAAGCACATGACGACTTCGATGAAGCGCGAGATGACGAGGTCCGCCGCGCCGCCCGCGTAGCCGGCGATGCAGCCGAGCACGAGCCCCAGGATGACCGCGATGCCCATCGACAGGAACCCGACCTTCATCGACACGACGGTGCCGTGGACCATCCGCGACAGGACGTCGCGCCCCGACTGGTCGGTGCCCAGCCAGTGACGGCCGGAGGGTCCGGCCAGGGGTTCGGCGGCGATCTCCCGGGGACCGTAGCGCACCGGAGTCCACAGCGCCCAGTCGCCGCGCTCCGGGTCGAACTCCCGCTTGAAGTCGAAGGTCGCCAGGCGGTAGGGGCGCTTCTTCTGGACGATCAGGCTGGCGCCCGGGACCTGGTGGACGAGGTCGACGACCGCCGGGAAGTAGAAGCCGCCGTCGAACCGGCACAGGATCGGTTGTTCGTTGGCCAGGATCGGCGACAGGAAGGCCACCAGGAACAGCGCCGCCACCACGCACAGGCCGATCATGCCGAGCCGGTGGGTGCGGAACCGGCGCCAGGTGATCCCCCAGTAGGAGCGGACCGGCGCGGGGTTGCTGGCTGCCTCGACCGTCACGTCACTTCTCGTAGCTGATGCGGGGATCGACCAGGCCGTAGGTCAGGTCGGCGATGAAGGTGATGCCGAGCACCAGCAGGGCGGTGATGAAGTTGAGCGCCATGATCGTCGGGTAGTCGCGCTGCAGGACGGACTCGAAGTACAGGCGGCCCAGCCCCGGCCAGTTGAACATGTACTCGAGGATCACGCTGCCGCTCAGCACGAACGGGAAGGTGAGGCCGATCAGCGAGATGAGCGGGATCAGGCTGTTGGTGAACGCGTGCTTGAGCACCACGCTCCGCTCGCCCAGGCCCTTGGCCCGGGCGGTGCGGATGTAGTCCTGCCGCACCACCTCGAGCAGGTTCTGGCGGATGAAGCGCGAGTAGTAGGCGAGGTTGCCGAAGGTGAAGCAGAAGGTGATCAGGACGTAGTGCTGCGCCAGGTCCCACATCTGGCCGAGCGTCGTCATCTCGTCGTAGCCGTCGGACCTCATGCCGCGGAAGGGGAGCAGGTCCCACTTCACGCCCAGGTAGAGGATGAGCAGCATGCCGGCGACGTAGTTCGGCACCGAATAGAGCATGTAGAGCCCGGTGCTGACCGAGCGGTCGAAGCCGCCGCCCTGGCGCAGTGCGCTGTAGATCCCGATCGGCGTCGAGACGATCAGGGTCAGCATGAAGGAGAGCAGCGCCACCGACAGGGTGGGCCACAGCGCCTCGCCGATCTTGGCCGAGACCCGGCGTCCGTCGTGGAAGGACGAGCCGAGATCGCCCACCAGCACCTTGCCGATCCAGTTCGCGTACTGCACCGGGATCGGCTTGTCGAGCCCGTAGAGCTCGCGGAGCTGCTGGTAGACGCGCTCCGACACCGCGGCGTCGGCGATCTGGGAGGTCTGGATCTGGGCCGGGTCCCCCGGCACGAGCTGGATGATGAAGAACGAGATGACCGAGATGCCGAACAGGGTGACCAGCCCGGTGACGAGCCGGCGGAGGATGTAGCTGAACAAGGTCGTTCTCTCGGCGGGGAAGGGGCCTACAATATCGCCGCTGGAGGCGGCGGATGAACGGGAGCAGTGCAACCGGCGACGACCGGCCCGTCCGGCGCGAGTTGGGCGCGGTCCTGCGGCTCGCTACGCCGGTGATCCTGGTTCAGGTCGGCATGGTGCTGATGGGCGCCGTGGACACGGCGATGCTGGGCCGCGTGTCCGAGACTGCGCTGGCCGCCGGCTCGATCGGCAACGCCCTGTCGATCGCGGTCATCTGGTCGTTCATCGGCATCCTGCTCGCGATCGACCCGATGGTCGCGCAGGCCTTCGGCGCGGGCGACCGCCGGCGGATCGCCCGCGTCCTCTGCCGGGGGGTCGGCCTCGCCGTTCTCCTGTCCGTCCCGGCCACCGCGATCGTGCTGAGGCTGGAGCTCCTCCTGCCGCTCACCGGTCAGCCGGAGGCGGTCGTCGGGCCGGCCTCCGCCTACCTGCGGGGGATCGGCCCCGGCGTCGTCGCCTTCCTGCTCTTCATGTGCCTGCGGCAGACGCTCCAGGCGATGAGCATCGTGCGCCCGGCGCTGATCGCGACGGTCGTGGCGAACGTCTTCAACGTCGTCGCCAACTGGGCGCTCATCTTCGGCAATCTCGGCTTCCCGGCGCTGGGCGCGCGGGGCTCCGCCTTCGCGACTTCGGGGTCCCGCTGGGTCATGCTGATCGTCATTTCCGTGTTCGCCTGGCGTCATCTGCGCCCCTACTTCCGGGGCTGGAGGCTCCGGTGGCTCCGCCCGGCCGCCTTGTGGCCGTTCCTCTACGTCGGCGTGCCGATCGCCGTCCAGGTCTCGCTCGAGGTCACGGTGTTCAGCTTCGCCGCCGTTCTGATCGGACGGCTGGGGGAGGCGCAGCTCGGCGGCCACCAGGTCGCGATCAGCATCGCGTCGATCTCCTTCATGGTGCCGCTCGGCTTCGCCGGGGCGGCGACGACCCGGGTGGGCAACGCGATCGGCCGTCGCGATCCGGACGGGGCGCGCCTCTCCGCTCTTGTCTGCCTGGGCCTTGGGACCGGCGTCATGGTCGCCTTCGGCGGCGTCTTCTTCTCGTTCCCGGGACTCATCGCGCGGATGTTCAGCGACGTGCCGGAACTCGTCGCCGCCGGCGCGGCGCTGATTCCGATCGCCGGCCTGTTCCAGGTCGCGGACGGTCTCCAGGTCGCTGCCGCCGGCGTCCTGCGCGGCGCCGCGGACACGCGTTTCCCCGCCGCCGTCGCTCTCGTCGGCTACTGGGTAGTCGGCATGCCGGCCGGCTACTGGCTGACCTTCCACCAGGGGCTCGGGCCGGCCGGCGTCTGGTGGGGCCTCACGTTCGGCCTCGTCTTCGTCGCGATCTTCCTGAGCTTCCGGGTGCGCTGGCGGCTCCGGCGCACCGAGCCCGCCAGCCTCGTGCCGGAGGATCCGGCGGACGACGAGTGACTCCTCGTCTCCTGTAGTCTCCCGCAGCCATGACGCGCAAGAAAGCCGTGCTCGCCTACAGCGGCGGCCTCGACACCTCCGTCATCCTGCGGACGCTGCAGGAGCGGGGGTTCGACGTCGTCGCCGTGATCGTCGACGTCGGGCAGCGGGAGGACTTCGACGCCCAGGCCCGCCGGGCGGAGGCGATCGGCGCCTCAAGGGTCTACGTCGAGGACGTCCGGCGCGAGTTCGTGACGGACTTCATCTACCCGGCGGTCGCCGGCAACGCCGTCTACGAGAACCGCTACCTGCTCGGCACCGCGCTGGCGCGGCCGCTGATCGCCAGGCGCCAGGCCGAGATCGCGATCCGCGAAGGCGCCGACGTGCTCTCCCACGGGGCCACCGGGAAGGGAAACGACCAGGTCCGGTTCGAGTTCGGCTACGCCGCGCTCGCGCCGCACATCGAGGTCTACGCGCCGTGGAAGGACGCGGAGTTCCTGAAGCGCTTCCAGGGCCGCACCGATCTGCTGAACTACGCTGAGGAACAGGGCATCCCGATCGAGGCCTCGTCCGAGAAGCCGTACAGCATGGACGAGAACCTGATGCACAAGAGCTACGAGGCCGGCCTGCTCGAGGACCCGATGCAGGCGCCGACCGAGGACATGTTCTCGCTCAGCGTGTCGCCCCTCGACGCCCCGGACGAGCCGACCGGGATCGAGGTCGAGTTCAAGGACGCTCGCCCGGTCCGCGTCCGCGACCGGACGAACGGCGTCGAGCACACGGACCCGCTCGCGCTGTTCGAGTATCTGAACGAGGTCGGCGGCCGGAACGGGATCGGCCGGATCGACATCGTCGAGAACCGGTTCGTCGGCATCAAGTCCCGCGGCGTCTACGAGACCCCCGGCGGCACGATTCTCCACCACGCCCTGCGCGACCTCGAAGGCGTGGCGATGGACCGCGAAGTTCAGCGCCTGCGCGACGGCCTGTCACCGAAGTTCGCCGAGCTGATCTACAACGGTTTCTGGTTCTCGCCCGAGATGGAGTTCATTCGCGCCGCGTTCCAGCAGGCCGAGCGGATCATCGACGGCACGGTTCATCTGCGCCTCTACAAGGGAAGCGTGACGATCCTCGGCCGCGAGTCGCCGAGTTCGCTGTACGATCGGAACCTGTCTTCGATGGACGTCGAGGGCGGCTACGACCAGACGGACGCCCGCGGCTTCATCCGCATCAACGCGCTCCGGCTCAAGGCCCACCAGGTCATCGTCGGCGGCCGCGGCGGCGAAGACGAAGGCGCCTAGGCGCTTGCGCAGCCCGGCCAAGCGCATCGAGGGAGGAGCTTGAACGGCGGTCAGGGCGCTCCGGCATCTCTCTCCCGCCGCCAGCGTGCCGCCGCGACGGGCGGCGTCATGGCGGCCCTGTTCCTCGGCGCGATGGGGCAGACCAGCCTGACGACGGCGATGCCCGCCATCGTCGCCGACCTGGGCGGTTTCGACCGCTACACCTGGGCGCTGACCTCCTACCTGGTCGCCGCCGCCGTGACGACGCCTATCGTCGGCCGGTTGGCCGACCTGCACGGGCGCCGGGTGTTCTTCGTCGTCGGACTCCTGATCCTGATCGTCGGCTCGGCGCCGGCCGCCCTGGCGACGACGATGACGCAGCTCGTCGCGCTGCGGGCGATCCAGGGCATCGGCGGCGGGATCGTCATGTCGAACTGCATCATCGCGATCGCGGATCTCTTCGCGCCCGAGGAACGGGGCAAGGCCCAGGGACTGGTCGGTGCGGTCGTCTTTCTCGCCACGGTGGCGGGTCCGCTGGTGGCCGGCCTGGTCACCGATCAGTGGTCCTGGCGCCTGATCTTCGCGGTCAACGTGGTGGCGGGACTCGCCGTGCTGATCGTCGTCCTGCGGACCTTTCCGGCCCTCCGGCCCGAGGTCGACGACCGCGCGCTGGACCCCGCCGGCATGGCGGCGCTCGCGCTGGCGGTGACGCCGATCATGGTCGGGGCCTCCCTGGCCGGGGAGGGCCACGCGCTGACGTCGCCGCGGGTCGGCGGCCTCCTGGCGTTCGGCCTGGCCATGGCCGCGGTCTTCGTGCTGATCGAGTCGAGAGCGGCCGCTCCGGTCATGCCGCTCGGGATCTACCGCGACCGGACGGTCGCTGCGTCGGTGGCGCTCACCGCTCTGGCCTCCTTCGGCCTCTACGCCACCGTCCTCTTCGTGCCGCTCTTCGTTCAGAGCGTGCAGGGCGTCTCGGCCACCGGCAGCGGAGGCATCCTGGCGCCGCTGGGCCTCGGCGTCGTCTTCGGCGCCGTCGCGTCCGGCCAACTGCAGTCCCGGGCCGGCGGAAGCTACCGCCTGCACGGCGTCGCCGGCGGCCTCCTGCTGAGCGGCGGAACCTGGCTTCTCTCGACGATGGGGCCGCAGACCGGTCTTGGCGTCGTCTCGGCGTATCTCGCCGTCGCCGGCGTCGGCGTGGGGTGGATCACCACCGTGGTCACCGTGGCGGTGCAGAACGCGGTGCCGTTCGCGAGCGTGGGCGTGGCGACGGCTGCGCTTCAGTTCTTCCGGCAGGTCAGCGGTTCGCTGGGTCTGGCGGTTCTCGGGGCGGCGCTTTCGCTGCGGTTCGCGTCGCGGTTCGAAGCCGGGCTGTCGGATGCGGTCCGGACCGCCGTGGCGCCGGAACAGCTCGAAGCGCTCAGGAGCGATCCCCGGGTGCTGGCGGATCCGGTCGCGGCCGACGCGCTGAGGGCGTCCCTCGCCGAGACGGGCCCGGAGGCCGCCGAGACGGCGGAAGATCTGATCGGCGGGTTGAACGCCGCCGTGGCCGGAGCGGTGGGGGACGCGCTGGTTCTATGCGCCGCGGTCACGGCGATCGGAGTCGTCGCGGGCCTGTGGCTCAAGCCCGGCGCCGCCGGCGAGGCGACGCCGGCGGCTTCGTCCTGACGGGGCGCCGACCCCTCCTGACCCGACTGGGCTGGAAGTCGGGTGCCGAGGGCCAACGCGGAATCTGCGACGGGTTTGACGGCGCTAGCTCGAGAGCGCCGCGAGCTTCTCGGTCAGCAGCGGCACGACCGCCTTGTAGTCCTCGACGATGCCGAAGCTGCAGTGCTTGAAGATCGGCGCGTCGGCGTCCGTGTTGATCGCCGCGACGACCTTGCTGTCGCCCATGCCGAGGAGGTGCTGGCTGGCGCCGGAGATCGCGATGGCGATGTAGAGCTCGGGGGCCACCTTCTTGCCGGTCTGGCCGACTTGCCAGTTCGGGGGCACCCAGCCGGCGTCGCAGGCGGCGCGCGAGGCGCCCTGCTCGGCGCCGATCGTGTCGGCGAGTGCCTTCAGTTCCTGGAAGGGCTCGGGGCCGCCGAGTCCGCGGCCGCCGGAGACGATGACCTGGGCGTCCTCCAGGCGGACGCCTTCCTGTTCCGCCACTTCGCGGCCGGTGACGCGGATGCGCGGGGGATCGAGCGCCAGATCGACCGACGTCACCTCGCCGGGCGACGGCCGCTCGGGCGCGGGTTCGAAGCCGCGGGCGCGCAGCCAGACGACCGCCGGCTGCTTCTTCAGCCGGTAGATCGAGATCGCCTTGCCGCCGTAGGCGGTGCGCTGGGCCAGCAGCTCGCCGCCGTCCATCCGGATCGCGGCCGCGTCGGCCATCGAGGCGCCGCCCAGGCGGTGGGCGAGCCGGGGCGCGAGTTCCTGGCTGTAGGTGTCGTTGCCGAGCAGCACGGCGACGTAGTCGCCGCCGCCCGCGGCGTGGAGCTGCTGCGCCGCCTGCAGCGCCTGTTCGGGCTGGACGTCGCGGAGCTCCTCGTTGGCGCCGGCCACGACGCGGTCGGAGACGGCCGCCAGGGCCGCGAGCGCCTCGTCGCCGGCCGGGCCGATCACCAGGGCGTGGAGTTCGCCGCCGACGCTGTCGGCCAGGGCGCGTCCGGCGCCCATCGCGCCCTGCGCGGCGCGGTCGTAGCCGAAGCTGCCAAGAACACAGACTGCAACGTTCGCCATCGTTCCTTCTCCTTCTCCCGCGTCAGCCGATCGAGGCCACGACTTCGTGGATTCGCTTCGCCAGTCGGTCCACGCGATCCTCCAGCGTGTCGCCCTCGGCCAGTTCGCATTCGACCTCGTCCGCCGGGACGAAGATCTCCTCGACCTCGAAGATCGACGAACCGGCCCGGATCTCCTCGCTGTCCAGGTCCAGGTCGGCGAGGCTCAGCTTCCGGAGCGGCTTGCGGTAGGACATCATGACGTCCCGCGTCTTCGGGATGCGCGGCACGTTGTCCTCGTTGTTCGTGATCGTGACGACGAACGGCGGTTCGGCCTCCGCGACCTCGATGCCGACGTCGGTCTGGCGGCGCAGGGTGACGGCGCCGTTGCCGGGCGCGAGATTCTCTACGAACCCCAGCGCCGGCCGCCCGAGTTCCTCGGCCAGCATGCCGCCGGTCTGGCCGGTGCCCCAGTCGCCCGACTCGCGGCCGACCAGGACGGCGTCGAACGGCCCGCCGTCCTCTTCGAGTTGCCGGATCGCCGCCGCCAGCACCCGCCCCACTGCGGCAGCGTCGGGGTTCGCGTTGCCGTCGCGCTCCACCAGGCACGCCTCGTCCACGGTCATCGCCATCGCCTTGCGCAGGCAGTCCTCCGCGGACGACTCGCCGTAGCAGAGCGCGGTCACCTTGACGCCGCCGCCCGCCGCCTCCCTGAGCTGCAGGGCGGTCTCGACCGCGTTCTCGCAGAAGATGTTCGTCACGAGGTTCGCGCCGCCGCGTCTGGCGGCCTTGGCGGCGGGATCGATCTGGAAGTCCCGGGCGGGAACGTCCGGGTCGAGGATCTGCTTCAGGCAGACGAGCACTCTCATTCTGGGTTCTCCTTGCCGGAACGGCTGGCGCCTGAGCCGATCGCCGCGGCGCCGGCTAGCTGTCGGCCCCTCCGGCGGCTGCTTCGGTTCGTCCGGCGTCCCGGTTCAGCACCGCCGAGACCGCCATCCGGGTCACTTCCGCCACCACTTCGTCGCCGTCGAGGCGGCCGTCGGCGCGGTACCAGCGGGAGATCCACAGGATCATCCCCACCAGGCTGAAGGCGCCGACCGTGGGATCGAGGCCGAGGACCTTACCCTCGTCGCGGAGGGCGGCCAGGGTGTCGGCGATGAAGTCGACGTAGTCCCGCTGCCTGCCGATGATGTCGGCGCGGTCGTCGGGCAGCAGCCCTTCGAGCTCGTTGACCAGGATGGTCAGCGCCGAGGAGTCCTGGGTGATCAGCCGGGCGTGGCGGGCGACGATCGTCTCCAGGCGGGCCTGCGGATCCTCTACCCGCCGCGCCGGCTCGATGACCTGCTCGTCGAGCTGGTCCATGGCGAAGCCCATGATCGCGAACAGGAGATCCTGCTTGCCCTTGATGTAGTAGTAGAGGCCTGCCTTGGTCAGGCCCACCGCGGCCGCGATGTCGTTGATCGACGTGGCGTGGTAGCCCTTGCGGTGGAAGATCCGCGCCGCGCTGCGGTAGATCTCCGCCCGCCGGTCCCGGTCCCGGTCGGCCGAACCCTGGACGGCGCGGAGGACCGCGTTGTCCAGGACGGTCATCGGATGGGCGTTCCTGTGCGGGTCACGGCGGTTAGTCTACCGACCGCCCGGTAGGTTCGCAACGGGCCGCGGCGTCGCTCGTGCTGCGAGAGCGGGCTCAGCTACGCGACCGCGCCCAGACCGTTCTTCTCGACCAGGGTCAGGAGCTTCAACGAGGCGCCCCGCGGTCTCTTCTGTCCCCGCTCCCACTGGCTCACCAGGCTCGTGGTCACGTTCAGGTAGCGCGCAAACACGGCCTGGCTCGCCCGCTCCCGCCGCCGCAGATCGCGAATGTCCTCCGGCGTCATTTCCCGGACCGGGGTGAGGCACATCTCGTCGAACTCCCGCATGGTCCGTCTCGACAGGATCCCCGCCTCCGCCAAGCCCTGTGCCGCCTCATGCGCGGAAGCGAACGCCTCACTCTTGTACTGCTTCTTCATTGCACTTCACCTCAATGATCGCGCCAACCGCCTCGATCGCGGCGAGGCCCGCGCGATCCAGCGCAAGATACCGCCGAGCCAGCAACCGGAAGGCCCGAAGTTCGTCCTGGCGAAGATTCGCCCGGTCGCTCTTGGCGAATCCGTGGGCGAAGAAGGCCAACTGGTTGCGGCGAAACAGGATGATCGTCCGGAACCCTCCCGACCGGCCAGCTCCCTTTCGGGCCATCCGCTGCTTGATGACGCCGCCCCCGAGGTCGGCAGCGACGAGTCCTCTCTCGGCACGCTGCACCGCGTCGCAAAGAGCGGCATCGTCCAATCCCATGCGGTCGGCGAAGCGAGCGAACGCCTTGGTCTTGAAGGTCTGCAATCCCGGTCCCGCGAACGCCTGTCGTCACAGAGCATGTGTAGCACCCAGTGCGACGTTTCGTCAACCGGCCGTAGGGACCTCGCGCGTCTCGCCGGGGAGGGCTTGACGTGCCGAGGTCTGCCTGTTCGCCATTCGCTGGAGCATCGCTTTCGCGGAGAGGCGTCCCGCTGGTTGGAGGCGGCTGCCATGAGCGACCTGGGCGTCGTCTGCTGGATGGCGGTGCTTTGACGGGATTCAGGGCGCTGCCTGGTCGGAGTCGCCGACCGCGTCCCACAGCAGTTCGGCCACGTCCCTGACCTTCACGTCGCGGTCGCCGCGGCGGGCGTTGACGCCGTCGTCGAGCATCGTGGCGCAGAAGGGGCAACCCACGGCCACCACGTCGGCGCCGGTGTCGACCGCCTCCTGGGCGCGTTCCTGGTTGACGCGCTGGTCGGGCGGCTCGTCGACGAAGGCCATGCCGCCGCCGCCGCCGCAGCAGAAGCTCTCGTTGCGGCTGCGCTTCATCTCGACCTGGCGCGCGCCGCCGACCTTGGCCAGAAGGTCGCGCGGGGCGTCGTACTCGCCGTTGTGGCGGCCGAGATAGCAGGGGTCGTGGAAGGTGATCGTCGAGCCGCCGTTCCCGTCCGCCGCGCCGTGGCCTCCGCGCGCCCGGCCGACGGCCGTGCCGGCCGGTTCGCGCGCGGCGCGTCCCGCGCCGTTCGGGGGCCCGGCGAGACGGCCCGATTCCAGCAGTCGGTCGAGGAACTGGGTGTGGTGGAACACCTCGTAGCTGCCCCCGAACTGCGGGTACTCGTTGCGGAATGAGTTGAAGCAGTGCGGGCAGGAGGTGACGACCTTGCGGACGCCGTAGCGGTCCAGCGTCTCGACGTTGCCCTTGGCCAGCATCTCGAACAGGAACTCGTTGCCGACGCGGCGGGCCGGGTCGCCTGTGCAGGACTCCTCGCGGCCGAGGATCGCGAACTTGACGCCGGCCTTCTTGAGCAGCTTCGCGGTGGCTCGGACGGTGTTCCGGTTGCGCTCGACGAGGGCCCCGCCGCAGCCGACCCACATCAGGACCTCGGCCTCGCGCGGATCGTCCATCTCGGCCATCACGTCGATGTCGAGGCCCTCGGTCCAGTCGACGCGGTTGAACTGCGTCCCCGCGAACGGGTGTTTCCGCTGTTCGAGCGAGTTCATCATGTCCATCATCCCTTCCGGGAAGTCCGCCTCTTCCATGACGAGGTAGCGGCGGGCGTCGACGATCTTCGGCATCTGTTCGATGTGGACCGGGCAGGCCTCCATGCAGGCGGCGCAGGTGGTGCAGGAGAACAGTGCCTCCGGCGCCATGGCCGTCTTCTCGTCGATGACCGGAAGCAGTTCGCCGCCGCCGTTGCTGTCGTTGCCGCCGGCGCCGCCGTTGCCGTTGGCCGCTCCGGCGCCCAGGAGGCCGTCGCCCCGCTCGTGCATCAGCTTCTGCAGGTCGAGGATGATGTCGCGCGGCGACAGGCTCTTGCCCACCGTGTTGGCGGGGCAGACGTCGGTGCAGCGGCCGCATTCGGTGCAGGCGTCGAAGTCGAGCAGGTCCTTCCAGGTGAAGTCGCCCAGGTGGTTGATCCCGAACCGCTCGGCGGTCTCGAAGTCGATCGCCTTGAGGCTGCCGCCGTAGCCGTCCAGGTTGGCGGTGAAGATGTTGAGGGGCGCGGTGAAGACGTGCGACATCTTGCTGAACGGCACCCAGGCGATCCAGCCGAACGCCACCACCAGGTGGAACCACCAGATGACCACGTGGCCGGTCTGCATCGCCGCGTCGCTCATCAGCGGGTCCGAGGCCATGGCGAACAGGTTGCCGATCGGCGACCAGGCGGCCCAGACATCGTCGGTGACGGCGATTCGCCAGCCCTCGATCATGAAGCCGGTCAGGGCCATCGTGAAGATGGTGACCAGAATCCAGCTCGCTTCGTCGGTGTAGACCAGCAGCTTCGGCCTCGAGATCCAGCGTCGAATCGCGGCCAGCGCCACCCCGACCATCACGAACAGGCCGAAGACGTCGACGATCAGCGACTGGAAGATCAGGTAGAAGTGCCCCTTCATGATGTGCAGGGGCGTGTCGTGGTGGATGGCGACGACCGTGGTGGCCAGGAACAGCACGATGAAGCCGGTGTAGACGAGCGTATGGAAGACGCCCGCGTAGCGGCGCCTGACCGTGCGGCCCTGGCCCACGGCGTTCCTCAGGAAGAGCTTCAGGCGCTCGCCCGGCCGGTCGAAGCGGACGGCCGGCTGGCCGGCCCGCCAGCGGCGGATCTTGAGCCAGAACCCCCAGCCGAAGACGGCCAGGGTGGGGACCATCAGGACGTACACCAACCACGTGTACTGGATGTTCCAGAAGACCTCTCGGGTTGCCTGGGTGGGGTCCATGGAGGCCACTGTACCGCCGACTCGAAACATCCGGCAATGCCGGTCAGTCGCCGGGCCGCCTTAACCTCTTGTTCATGAAGGACTTACGGCGAGTCGGAGAGGCGCACCGTATTCGGTGCGGAATGGCCGTAAGTTACTGAAAACAAAGGGGTTACAAGGTATGAGGATGGTTGCTTTCCGCAGGGTTTTCCGCAGCTTCTGCGGAACTGGCCGCTCACCGGGTGCGCGGGTCTCCGGCGCCGCGGGTTCGCTCAGCGCGCGGCCGGGCGGGGATAGCCCAGTTCGGCGAGTGTCCGCTCGATCTCGTCGAGGATCGCCGGATCGTCGATCGTCGGCGGCACGGCGTAGGGCTCGCCGTCCGCGATGCGCCGCATGGTGCCTCGCAACACCTTGCCGGACCTCGTCTTCGGCAGGCGTTCGACGATCCCCGCGACCTTGAACGAGGCGACCGGACCGAGCTGGTCGCGCACGCTTTGCACCAGCTCGGGGACGATCTCCGCCTCGGTGCGGCCGGCGCCGGCGTAGAGCACCGCCAGCCCGAGCGGCACCTGTCCCTTGAGCGAGTCGGCGACGCCGATCACGGCGCACTCGGCGACGTCCGGGTGCGAGGCGAGGATTTCCTCCATCGCGCCGGTGGACAGCCGGTGGCCGGCGACGTTGATCAGGTCGTCCGTCCGGCTCATGATGTAGAGGTAGCCGTCCTCGTCCAGGTAGCCGGCGTCGCCGGTCTCGTAGTGGCCCTCGTAGGCGGCGAGGTAGGAGTCGACGTAGCCCTCGTCGTTCCGCCACAGCGTCGGCAGGCAGCCGGGCGGAAGCGGCAGGCGCAGGGCGATCGCTCCGGTCTCGCCCGGGGGCATCTCTTCGACCGGGCCGCCGCCGGCGTCGTCGCGGAGGATCCGCACGTCGTAGCCGGGCACCACCTTCGTCGGCGAGCCGTGCTTCACCGGCAGCGCGCCCAGCCCCACGCAGTTGGCCGCGATCGCCCAGCCGGTTTCGGTCTGCCACCAGTGGTCGATGACCGGCACGCCCAGCTTCTGCTCGGCCCACCGCACGGTGTCCGGGTCGGCCCGTTCGCCGGCGAGGAACAGGGTGCGCAGGCTGCTCAGGTCGAAGTTCCCGATCAGCTCGCCGCGCGGGTCCTCCCGCTTGATCGCGCGGAAGGCGGTCGGCGCCGTGAACAGCGCGGAGACTCCGTGTTCGGAGATCACCCGCCAGAAGGCGCTGGCGTTCGGCGTGCCGACCGGCTTGCCCTCGTAGAGCACGCTCGTGCAGCCGTGGATCAGCGGCGCGTAGACGATGTAGGAGTGCCCGACCACCCAGCCGATGTCCGACGCGGCCCAGTAGACCTCGCCCGGCGCCGCGCCGTAGACGTTGGCCATGCTCCAGTCGAGCGCCACCAGGTGGCCCCCGTTGTCGCGGACGACGCCCTTGGGCACGCCCGTCGTGCCGGAGGTGTAGAGGATGTAGAGCGGGTCGGTGGCCCGCACCGGAACGCAGTCGGCCGGTTCGGCCGCGGCCATCGCCTCGTGCCAGTCGCGGTCGCCGTCGCCGAGTTCGGCGCGGTGCTGGGGACGCTGGAGCAGGACGGTCGCGCCCGGCTTGTGTGCGGACATGGCGATCGCCTCGTCGAGCAGGGGCTTGTACTCGACGATGCGGGCGATTTCGATGCCGCAGGAGGCGGCGAGGACGACCTTCGGCCTGGCGTCCTCGATCCGCGTCGCGAGTTCCTTCGAGGCGAAGCCGCCGAAGACGACCGAGTGGACCGCGCCGATGCGGGCGCAGGCGAGCATGGCGACTGCCGCCTCCGGCACCATCGGCATGTAGATCAGCACCCGGTCGCCCTTCTCGACGCCGAGGCTGCGCAGCACGCCGGCGAGCCGGGCGGTCCGGTCCCGCAGCTCGGAGTAGGAGAGCGTGCGCGTCGTGCCGGTGACGGGGCTGTCGTGGATCAGGGCCGGCTGGTCCCCCCGCCCGGCCTCGACGTGCCGGTCCACGGCGTTGTAGCAGGTGTTGACCTCCGCTCCCGCGAACCAGCGGTGGAACGGCGGGTTGGAGTCGTCCAGCACCCGGTCCCAGCGCCGGTACCAGGAGATCGCCTCGGCGGCCTCGGCCCAGAAGCCCTCCGGGTCGCGCCGGGCCCGGCGGAGGGTCTCTTCGTAGCGGCTGTTCACGGCGGGCGATGATAGCCGGGCGTCCGGCGCCGGCCGTCTCTGCCGGCCCGCGGCCCTACTGCGCCGGTTCGGCCGTTGCCGCAGGGACCGGCGCGCGCCCGCTCTGCAGTTCTTCCCAGATCGCGACGTCGAAGCGGCCGAGGGAGTTCGCCGCGCCCCGGAACATCGCGTTCGTGTTGAACTCCATCGCGATCGTGCCGTCCGGTCCGACCGCGATCAACCCGCCGTCGCCAGGCTTCAGAGTGTCGCCGACCACTCGGCGGGCGGCGTCTTCAAGCGAGAGCCCCGCGTGCTTGACGAGCGCTGAAACCTCGTGCGCGACGGTGTGGCGGATGAACTCCTCGCCGCGGCCCGTGCAGGAGACGGCCGCGGTCTCGTTGTTCGCGTAGGTGCCCGCGCCGATGACCGGCACGTCTCCGACGCGGCCCACCCGCTTCATCATCGTGCCGCCGGTGGACGTCGCGGCGGCGAGGTTGCCGTAGCGGTCCAGTGCCACCGCGCCCACGGTACCGAGCTGGGACGCTCCGCTCAGGAGACCGTCCGCTCCGCCTCCAGGGCCGCCGGTTCGGCCCGAGGGCGCTCCCGCTCCGCCCAGGGGGGCGGCAGCGGCGGCGTTGCCGCCGTCGTCGCGGTCCGCCTGGGCCGCCGCGTCGCCGCCGTCTTCGTCCGTCCGTTCGCTGCGCCGCGCCCGCAGCGCGCGGAACCTGTCCAACTGCGCCTCGGTCGTGAAGTAGGCCTGCGGCCGGCGGTTCACGCCGACCAGCGCAGCGAAGTCGTCGGCGCCCGGTCCGCTCAGGAAGACATGGTCCGAGTCTTCCATGACGCGACGGGCCAGCCGGACCGGATTGCGTACGTTCTTCACGCCGCCGACCGCGCCGACCGCCAGAGTCCGGCCGTCCATGATGGCGGCGTCCATCTCGTGCGTGCCGACGAAGGTGAACACGGCGCCTCGGCCGGCGTTGAACCGGGGGTCGTCCTCCAGCGCGGCGACGACGTCCTCGACCACGCGGAGGCTCGCTTCGCCGGCTTCCAACCGCTCGCTGCCCAGGGCCAGCGCCTCGCGCAGCGCCCCGTAGTAGTCCTCGGCGTCCGTCGAGTCGCGGCGAGCGCTGCCGGCGCCGCCGTGGATGGCGAGCGACCACTCGGGCGCGGCCGTTGCGTCGGCTTCCACTCCGTCTGCCTGGTTCAAGTCCTGCTGCCCTTCCGGGTCGGTTGCGCGTTCGGCGAGACCGCATGCTCCCAGGCCCGCGGCGAGGATCGCGAAAACGGCGGCATGGAGGGTCGGGGAACGTGGCCGGGAACGGTTCTTCATCTGGCGGCCCCCAAGCCATCGGGGCACGAGCCGCCGACCTGCCGGAGCGGTGAGGACGCTACCACGGCGGTCCCGGTTGCCGGTGGGGCATAATGCGCGCTCGGTGGCCAACGCGAAGCGCCTGTCGGACTACGGAGACGAGAGGGACCAGGACGCCTTCTGGGAGGCGATCCGTCCCGTCGACGAGCCCCTGCGGCATCGCTGGTTCCTGCCCGCGGTCGTCCTGATTCTCGCCGTCAGCGTGCCGTGGTACCTGCCGCCGTCGGTGGGCGGCCGGCTGGCGGGCGGACTGCCCGTCTGGACCTGGATCACGATCGGCTGCGGCTTCTGCCTGGCGGTGGTCACGGCCTTCGCTTCGCTGCGTCTCTGGCGGGACGGCGGGGACGGCCGCGGCGACGAAGACGGCGGCGCCGCCGGCGAACCGGCGCCGTCCGCGGCGCCGGGGGAGAACCCGTGAACTCGTCCGTCCCCGAGGTGACCTTCGGACCGGGCGCGCTGGCGGTGCTCGGCGGCTACCTCGTCGTCATGCTCGGCCTCGGCCTGCTCGGGCGCCTGAAGCAGCAGGAGCGTTCGCTGCGGGACTTCTACCTCGGCGGCTCGACCTTCGGTTTCGCGGTCCTCTTCCTGACCCTGTTCGCGACCCAGTACAGCGGCAACACGCTGCTCGGCTTCGCCGGGCGGTCCTACGTCCAGGGGGCGACCTACATCGTCAGCGTGACCTTCATGGTCCTGGTCATCACGGTGTTCATGATCTACGCGCCGCGCCTGTTCCGCCTGGCCCGGCGCTTCGGCTACATCACGCCGACGGACTTCGTGTACCACCGTTTCGGCTCGCATCCGCTGCGGGTCCTGTGCGTCGTCCTCCTCTGCTGGGGCCTGGCGAACTACGTGCTGGAGCAACTCGTGGCGATGGGGCACGGCGTCGAGGCGATCAGCGGCGGTCGCATGAGCTTCATGCAGGGCGTGCTCCTGCTGGTCGGCGTCATGCTGATCTACGAGTCGCTCGGCGGCATGAGGGCCGTGGCCTGGACCGACGCCGTGCAGGGAACCCTCTTGCTGTGCGGCTGCGCGGTGATTCTCTACACGCTGATCACGGCGGACGGCGGGCTGGCGGCGGCGGCGGAGGGGATTCGCGCGACGGCGCCGGAGAGACTCGAAGCGCCGGACGCCCGCGGTCTGCGGACGTGGGTCAGCACCCTCCTCATGCTCGGCCTCGGCGTCGCGCTGTATCCCCACGCGATCCAGCGCATCTTCGCGGCGAAAGGCGAGAAGAGTCTGCGGCGGTCGCTGGCGGCGATGGGTTTCATGCCGCTGGGCACGACTCTGCTCGCCTTCCTCATCGGTTTCATCGCGCTGAGCCGGTTCCCGGGTCTCTCGCAGCTCGAGAGCGACAAGGTCACGATCTACGTCCTGGGCGGTCTGATCGACCGCTCGCCGGTGATGTACTGGCTCATCGTGATGGTGTTCGCGGCGGTGGTGGCGGCGATCATGTCGACCGCGGACTCGGCCCTCCTGTCGATCGGGTCCATGTTCACGAAGGACATCTACAAGAGCTACTTCCGCCGCGAGGCGTCAGCCCGCGAGATGCTGATCGTCGGCAAGACGTTCGCCTGGGGCATCATGGCGATCCTGATCCTGATGGCCTGGGTTTCGCTGGAGACGGAGAGCTCGATCTGGGTGCTGATCGAGCTGAAGCTCGAGTTCATGGTCCAGCTCTCGCCGGTCTTCATGCTCGGGGTCTACTGGCGGCGGATGCCCGCTTCGGCGGTTCTTTCCGGCATGGTGCTGGGCACCCTTCTGACCCTGGTCATCTGGTGCGGCGCCGCCTTCGACGTCTGGGCGACCCGCAGCCCGTGGGGCGTGGGCGCCGGCGTCTGGGGCCTGCTCGTGAACTACGGCGTCTGCGTGGGCTGGACGGTGCTTCGCCCGGCAAAGGTCCCGGCGAACGCGCCGGCGTGAGGAGATCTCCGGCATGAGCGGGGCGGTTCGCAGGCGCCGGGTGTTCTCCGGCATTCAGCCTTCCGGCGTGCTCCACCTGGGGAACTACCTCGGCGCGGTGAAGCACTGGGCGGCGCGCCAGGACGACCGCGAGAACTTCATCTGCGTCGTCGACCTGCACGCGATCACGGTGCGGCAGGATCCGGAGACGCTGCGCGCCGGCGCCCGCGAGCTGACGGCGATGCTCTTCGCCTGCGGCATCGACCCGGAGCGGACGACCCTCTTCGTCCAGAGCCACGTCCGCGCTCACGCGGAGGCGGCCTGGATCCTCGGATGCACGACCCCGATCGGCTGGCTCGAGCGGATGACGCAGTACAAGGCGAAGTCGGAACGCCAGGGCGGCCGCGAGCGAATCGGCGTCGGCCTGTTCACGTACCCGGTCCTGCAGGCGGCCGACATCCTGCTCTACGACGCCGACGAAGTGCCGGTGGGGGAGGACCAGAAGCAGCACGTGGAGCTGGCGCGCGACATCGCGGGCCGCTTCAACCATCTCTACGGCGAGACCTTCGTCCTGCCCGAGGCGGTCATCCCCACCGCCGGCGCGCGGGTGATGGCCCTCGACGATCCGGCGGTCAAGATGTCGAAGAGCGAGACCGCGGGACGCGGCCATGCCGTCCGTCTCACCGACGGGGACGACGAGATCAGGCGTTCGCTCAAGCGCGCCGTCACCGACTCGGGGCGCGAGATCGAGTTCAGCGACGATCCGGCGCGGGCTGGCGTCAACAACCTGCTGCGGATCTACCAGGCGGTGACGGACCGCGGCGCGGAACAGGTCCTGGCCGACTTCGCCGGGGCCCGTGGCTACGGCGACCTGAAGACGGGCGTGGCCGACGCGGTGATCGAGGTGGTGGCGCCGATCCGGCGGCGCTACGACGAACTGATGGCGGCGCCGGAGGAACTGGACCGGTTGCTCGCCGTCGGCGCCGACCGCGCGCGGGCAGTCGCCGAGCCGAAGGCGGCGGAGATCCGCCGGCTCGTCGGCTTCGCCTGACCTCAGGAGTGAGCCCGGATCAGCTTCTCGATCCGGTCCATGCCGCGTTCCAGCGTCTCCATCGGCGGGCCGAAGCTGAGCCGGCAGTAGCTGTGGTAGCGCGCGTTGCGCCGCCGCTGGCCCGGATTGACGTCGAAGAAGACGCCCGGCACCGTGATCACCTGGACCTGGAGCAGCGCCTTGAAGAACTCGATGCCGTCGTTGAGCGGCGCCGGCAGGCCGGCCAGGTTGCCCCAGACGTAGAAGGCGCCGCTGGGCTCGTGCTCCACCTCGACGCCCAGGCCGCGCAGCCGGTCGACGAGGAACCGGCGTTTGCGCGCGAACTCGGCCTGGATCGCGCGCGTCTCCCGCAGCACGAGTTCCGGCTTCAGCAGCGGCACGGCGGCTTCCTGGAAGGGGTGGTTGCCGCCGCCGTCCAGGAAGGAGCCCGCGCTGGTCACCCGGTCGATCACGCTCACCGGTCCGACGATCCACGACACCCGCCAGCCGGGGTAGCGCCAGTTCTTCGTCAGGCCGTCGACCAGGATGACCGGATCCCGGTTCACGTCCTCGACGTGCGCGGCCGCCGAGACCATCCTCTCGGTGTCGCCGATCTGCGGGCAGGCGGTCCGCTCGGAGGTCTGGGGGGACGCCGGCGTGTAGATGTAGTGCGAGTAGAACTCGTCGAGGATGAAGGTGCAGGCGTTGTCGCGGGCGACGCCGACCCACTCGGCCAGGAGATCGCCCTCGACGAGTTGGCCCGTCGGATTGCAGGGATTGCTGCACCAGAGCGCCGAAAGACCGCGGCCGACGATCTCCTTCTCGAGCAGTCGCCGCGAGGCGCGGTAGCCGTGGGCCGCGTCGAGCAGGATGGGGATCGGAATGAAGCCCTTGAAGGCGGTCAGGAGTTCTTCGTAGGCGGTGTAGTCGGGGATGAAGTGGCCCAGGTTCATCTCGCCCATCGCCGCCGCGATCCGGGTCATCGCCGGCCGGCCGCCGGGAGCGATGCTCACGTTGTCCCGCGTGTACTGCGAGCGCCTGTCGCGGCGGTAGAGGAAGTTGTAGAGCTCGGCGACCCGCTCGCGCAGCTCGTCGATGCCGTCGACCGGCGCATAGGTCTGGCGGCGAGGGTCGATGTGGAGTTCGTCCCGGCGGGGCGGCGCCCCCGGCAGCGGACCGACCTCCGGGGAACCCTGGCCGAGGTTGTGCCACGTGCGGCCGTCGCTGCCGTGGCCGGCGGCCGCCGCCCGGTGCATCACGTAGATGACGCCGGTCCGCGGCACCCGGCGAAAGCCGGGCGTCTCGGGGCCGGAGTCCGCGCCGGTCGCGGTGGGTGCGGTTTCCTCTATCATCTTCGGCCGATGGAGCCTATTCGAGTGCCGTCGGCGCTGCGACCTGTCGTTCCGGAGGCTGGATCGTGACGCTCGACCCGGTGTTGAGCCATCTGCTCTCCGCCCGGCCCGCGCCGCTGGCGGCCGGCGACGATCCGGCCGGCTGGTACCGGTCCTTCCACGAGGAGGCGCTGGCGCCCTGGCGGACGCGCCCGAACGGCGGCGCCGGCCCATCCGGACGCGACCACTTCGCCCACGGCCTGCTCGGCGGCTTCGTTGCCGACCGTCCGGCCTGGGCGATGGTGGCGGGGCACCAGGCGGCGGTGCGGCGACTGGCCTGGGAGCGCGGCGCGCTGGATCTTCTGCCGGACGGCGGCATCGTCGCCTTTTGCGCGAGCGAGGAGGGCGGGGCGCATCCCCGCGCCGTCCACTCCGCGCTCAGGGAGATGCCTGACGGCGGATTCCGCCTCGACGGCCGGAAGCGCTGGGCTACCCTGGCGCCGTCCGCGGCGGCCCTGCTCATCGTCGCCTCGGTCGGCCGCGACGGCGACCGCAACCGCCTGCGGGCGCTCTGCGTGCCGAGCGACCGCCGGGGGGTCGGGATCGCTCCGATGGCGGTCGCCTCTCCCGCCGGAGGGCGCGACCGGAAGCCGTCCAATCCCGAAGTACGGCACGCCGTCGTCGATCTGACCGCCGTTCCGGTTGCGGCCGGCGAGGTGATGGATGGCGACGGTTACACGGACGCGATCAAGCCCTTCCGGACGATCGAGGACCTGTACATCGGCGCCGCGACGACGGCCTACAACCTGGCGCTCGCCCGCCGTTCGGGCTGGCCCGAGTCCGCCGTGGAGGATCTGCTGCTCCTGCTCGTCGCCGCCGGCGCGCTGGCCTTCGGTCCGCTGGACGACCCGGCCGCGCACCTCGGCGTCGCGGCCCTGGCCCGGGCGACGGCCCGGGTCCGCGCGGACCACGCGGAACACTGGGAACTCGTCGACGAGGCCGCGGCCGCCGCCTGGAGGCGCGCCGCGGCCGGCGGCGGGGTGGCCGCGCGCGCCAAGGAACTCCGGCGGCAGGGGGCGTGGAAGCGGCTTGCCGCGTCCTCGCCCTGAGACCGGCCATGCTCGACCGCATTCGCAGCTTCTTCGGCGAACGGATCGACCCGGAACGCGGGGAAGATCCGGACGCCCGCCTGCGGCTGGCGGCGGCGGCGCTGATGGTCGAGGTGATGCGCGCCGACTTCGACGCCGCTGAGGAGGAGAAGGCGGAAGTGCTCGCCGCGGTCCGGCGCCACCTGGGTCTCGCCGAGGAGGAGACGGCCGAACTCGTGGCGCTCGCCGAATCGGAAACCGAGGGCGCCGTCTGCCTGTACGAGTTCACCCGGCTGATCCACGAGTCCTTCGACGACGCCCGCAAGGGCCGGCTGGTCGAGGAACTGTGGCGGGTTGCCTTCGCGGACCGCGTGCTGGAGGCGCAGGAGGAGTTCCTCATCCGCAAGATCGCCAGGCTCCTGCACCTGCCGCATGAGGAGTTCATCGCCGCTAAGCGACGGGCGCGGCGCCGCGTCCAGGGAGGGGCCGGGCAGTGACGACGACAGCGAATCCGGGGCCGCCCGAGGCCGACCTCCATCCGATCGAGGCGAGTGCGCTCCACGCCCGCCGCGAACGGGTCTTCCTCATCCTCGCCGGGCTGTTCCTGGGCTCGATGACGATGCTGAACATCCTGGGAGTGACCCGGTTCCTGGACCTGAGCTTCACCGTCTTCGGCACCCGCATCCCGATGCCGCTGGCCATCGGCGTTCTGCCCTACCCGCTGACCTTCCTGTGCACCGACTTCATCTCCGAGATCTACGGCCGCAAGCGCGCGAACTTCCTGGTCTGGGTGGGCTTCCTCGTCAACCTCTGGCTCGCCGTCATCCTGTGGCTGGGCGGCGCGTTGCCGGGGTTCGACGCGCCGGTGCCGGGCCCGGACGGCCGGCTGCCCATCTTCTTCGAGATCCGGACGATGACCCTGGGCGTCATCGCGGCCTCGATGATCGCCTACCTGAGCGCGCAGCTCTGCGACGTCTGGGTGTTCCACTTCTGGAAGCGGCTGACGAAGGGCCGGCACCTGTGGCTGCGCAACAACGGCTCGACCGTGGTCAGCCAGTTCGTCGACTCGTTCTCCGTCATCACGATCACCCACTTCGCCGCGGGCGCCATTCCGGTGGAGAGCGGGGAACCGATCTGGCCGCAGTTGTGGGTGTTCATCGGCACGGCCTACGTGTTCAAGTTCCTGGCGGCCGCGGTCGATACGCTGCCCTTCTACCTGGGCACGCGCTGGTTGCGCCGGTACCTGGAGATCGAGGACGGCTGAGGAGAGCGGCGGTCGCCGGCGGGGTGGAGTAGGATTCCGCGCTTTCAGGGGCCGGCACGATGACGGGAAAGGCGGCGGTGAACCGATGAGCGATGCAGCGGAGAGCTGGAGCCCGGCGTCCTGGCAGAGCGCCGACGTGCGCCAGCAGCCGACCTACAGGGACCGGGAGGCGCTCCACGCGGTGGCTGGCCGGCTCGCGGCGCTCCCGCCGCTCGTCACTTCCTGGGAAGTCGAGACGCTGAGGGGGCAGTTGGCCTCCGCGGCGCGCGGCGAGCGCTTCGTCCTCCAGGGCGGCGACTGCGCCGAGAGTTTCGCCGAGTGCACCTCGGACGCGATCACCGCGAAGCTCAAGATCCTGCTGCAGATGAGCCTGGTGCTCACGCACAGCCTGAAGAAGCGGGTGATCCGCATCGGCCGCTTCGCGGGTCAGTACGCCAAGCCGCGGTCGTCCGACACGGAGACCCGGAACGGCGAGACCCTGCCCTCCTACCGGGGCGACCTCGTCAACTCGCTAGACTTCAACGGCGCCGCGCGCGAGCCCGACCCGCTCAACCTGCTGCGCGGCTACCAGCGCTCGGCGCTGACCCTGAACTTCATCCGCGGCCTGATCGACGGCGGCTTCGCCGACCTGCACCACCCGGAGTACTGGAACCTCGACTTCGTCGGCCACTCGCAGAACGCGGCCGAGTACCAGCGCCGGGTCGAGTCGATCGGCGACTCGCTGAAGTTCATGGAGACCCTCGCCGGCGTCGAGGTCGGGCAGATCGACCGGGTCGACTTCTACGCCAGCCACGAGGCCCTGCATCTGGTGTACGAGCAGGCGCAGACCCGCACCGTGCCGCGGCGGGAGGGCTGGTACAACCTGTCGACCCACCTGCCGTGGATCGGTCTGCGCACCGCGTTTCCCGGATCGGCCCACGTCGAGTACGCCCGCGGCATCCGAAACCCGCTGGGCGTGAAGGTGGGGACTGGAATGAACCCCGCCGACATCGCGGAACTCGTCGAGGCGCTGAATCCCGGCGGCGAAGAGGGGCGGCTGGCGCTGATCCACCGCTGCGGCGCCGAGAAGGTCGGCCGCGAGTTGCCGCCGATCCTGGAGGCGGTTTCGGCGACCGGCAAGCCGGTGCTCTGGATCTGCGATCCGATGCACGGCAACACGAAGGGCACCTCCGAGGGCATGAAGACCCGGGACTTCAACGCCATCCTGTCGGAGCTGGAGCAGGCGTTCGACATCCACGCCGCGCACGGCACCATTCTCGGCGGCGTCCACTTCGAGCTCACCGGCGAGGACGTCACGGAGTGTACGGGCGGCGCCCGGGGCCTCGACGAGTGGGGGCTTCGCCGGGCCTACCGCTCCCAGGTCGACCCCCGGCTGAACTACGAGCAGGCGCTCGAGATGGCGCTGCTGGTGGGGCGCAAGGGGGCTCAGGCGGCCTGAGGGGTTACTATTGCGGCGTCGTTCGCAAAGGAGCGCCCGCGTCCATGTCCCCGGCCAGCCAGAGTTTCCGTTTCCGCGAGTCCCGCCGCGTACTGCGGGAGGCGCCGGTGCGGCTGTCGGGTTTCGGCGAGGGCGGCGAACTCGTCGCGCGGACCCGCGACATCGCGACCGGCGGCATGTTCGTGTCCACGCCCGAGGCGCGGCCGGTCGGTACCGGGGCGTCGTTCGTGCTGGAACTGGGATCGGACGCATCGGACACGGTCCGGGGCGAGGCCACGGTGGTCTGGGTGCGCGAGGCGTCGGGCGGCGCCGATCAGCCGGCCGGTATGGGCATGCGGTTCACGAGCGTGGAACCGCCCGGAGAGGAACGCCTGGCGATGCTGTTCTCCGAACAGCCGGACGAGGCGGCCGCTCCGTCCGCGGCCGCGGAAGCGGCGCCGCCGGCGCCCGCCGAAGCGGCTGGCGTGGAGGACGAGGCGCCGACGACGGCGCCGGAGGACGATGCCGCGCCGCCCGAAGAACCGGAACCCGCAGAGCCGGTCGACCGCTCGCAAACGGCTGCCGTCGAGAGCGAAGAAGGAGAGGTGGAAGAGGTGACGCCGGAAGTCGAGACCGAAGCCGGCGCGGAGGCGCCGCTCCCGGACGAGGCGGCGGCCGGGGAGGAGGTCTCCGGTACCCGCGCCGAGCTGTTCGGCGACCTCGCGGGCGATGACGACGACTGGATGAAGCCGGAGTCCGACAGCCCTTCCTGGGTCTGGCCCACGGTGGTCGGCGTCATTCTGGTCGGCGTCCTGCTGTTCTTCCTGCGCGGGCCGCTGATGCGGCTCGCCGGCATGGGCGGCGCCGAGGATCAGCCGCCCGCCGTCGCGCAGAGCTTCGACCTGCCGGCGCCGGTCGAGGACCCCGGCGCCGCGGCGCCGCCGCCCGCGCCCGCGGGGGCGCCCGCCGACAGCCGGCTGCCCGTCCCCCCGGGGGACGCCGTTTCCTCGGAGGAGTCCGTTACCCGCGAGGCGGACGGGCCGGCGGAGAGCGCCGCCGCGTCTTCGGCGCCGGCCGGGGTCGCGGAACCGCCTCCGGTCGAGCCGTCTCCCGTCGAGCCGTCTCAGCCTGAACCGTCCCCGGCCCGGCCCGCCGTTGTAACCACCGCCCGGACGGAGGCGGCCCGATCTCCCGAGCCCGTCGCTCCGCCGCGCGCGCCGGCGCCTGCACGGCCGGCCCCGGCGGACGCCGCCGCGCCGCCCGCGAACGCGACGGCGCTGCGCTCCATCACTGCCTCGGTCCGGGATGGCCGGACGGTCGTCGAGATCGCCGGCAACGCCCCCTTCCGGCGCCACCACGTGATGCCGCTGGAGGCGCCGCCGCGGCTGCTCGTTCGGCTGATCGGCGTACAGCGCGCCTACGACGCGAGCGCGGTCGCGGCGCCCCGGCTGCGCGGCCTTCGCACCGCCGTTCATGGGCGGGGAGCGACGCGGAACCTGCACGTCGTGCTCGATCTCGCGGCGCCCGACATGGTGGCGACGGTCGAGCGGCGCGGCGACCGGGTCGTCGTCAACCTCTCGGATTGACCCTGGCGGAGTCCGCCGGAAGGGAGAGCGCGCCGGCGGCGTCCGGCAGCGCCGCGCCGCGGATTGCGGCCGGCATCGTCGCCAGCCGCGTGCTCGGCCTGGCGCGGGAGGCCGCGATCGCCGGGGTCGCCGGCGTCGGCGCCCTGACCGACATCCTGGCGATCGCGTTTCGGGCGCCGAACGTCCTGCAGAATCTGCTCGGGGACCAGGCGCTCTCGGCATCCTTCATTCCGGTCTACAGCCGCCTCCTGGCGGAGGGCCGTCGCCGGGAGGCCGGCGCCCTGGCCGGGGCGGTGTTCGGGTTGCTGTTCTCGGCGATGGCCGTCCTCAGTCTGCTTGGCGTCCTGCTGGCGCCCTGGCTCGTGCGCCTGCTGGTCCCCGGGCTGGCCGGCGACGCGGATCTGGTGGCCGCCGGCGCCATGACCCTCGACCGCCAGGAACTGACCGTTGCGGCGGTCCGGATCTGCTTCCCGATGGTCGGGGCGATCACGCTGTCCGCCTGGTGTCTCGGCGTCCTGAACAGCCATCGCCGGTTTCTTCTGCCGTACCTGGCCCCGTGCTTCTGGAACGCGAGCGTGATCGCCGCGGTTCTTTTCGTCGCCGAACGAACCGGCGGCGACGGCGTAGACCGGCTCGAGACGCTGGCGTTCGCGGTTTGCTGGGGCGGTCTGGCCGGCGGCCTCCTCCAGTTCGCCGTACAGCTTCCCCTGGTGCTCCGGGTGACGGAGGGGTTGCGGCCGTCGCTCAGCCTCCGCCCGGCGGGCGTGCGGACGACGCTGACCAACCTCGGGCCGGCGGTCGCCGCCCGGGGCGTAGGTCAACTCGGCGCCTGGGTCGATCTCTTCCTGGCTTCCTTCCTGGTCGAGGGCGCGTTCGCGGCGCTGACCTGGGGGCAACGCCTGTACCTGCTCCCCATCTCCCTCTTCGCCGTCTCGGTGGCGGCGGCGGAACTGCCGGAGCTCTCGCGGCTCCGCGGCGAGGGGGAGGAACGGGCGAGAGCCGCGGCGGAGCGCGCGCGGCGGTCCCTGGCCGCCATGTCGTTCCTGGTGGCGCCGACGATGGTCGGCTACCTGCTGCTGGGGTTCGGGATCGTCGGGGCGATCTACCGGCGCGGCGAGTTCGGGCTCGCCGACAACGGGCTCGTGTTCCTGGTGCTCGCCGCGTACTCCCTGGGTCTGCTGGCGTCCAGCGCGTCGCGGCTGCTGCAGAGCGTGTTCTTCTCGCTGGGAGACACCCGTAGTCCGGCGCGCATCGCGGCGATGCGGCTCGTCCTTGCCGCCGGGGTCGGCGCCGCGATGATGGTCCTGCTCGACCGGGTCGCGGTCGGGGAGGCGTTGCCCTGGCTGGGCGTGCCGGCGGCGGACGCCGAGGCTCTGCGCCTGGGGGCGGTGGGGCTGGCGCTGGCGTCCGCGGCCGGTAGCTGGCTCGAGCTGGGGCTGTTGCTCGGGCGGCTGAGGGGAAGAGGGGTGGCCGTGCCGGCGCCCTGGCGCGCGTGGCTGCGGCACCTGGCGCTTGCGGCGTGCTCGGTCGTGCCCTGGGCGGCCGCCCGGACCATCGTGCCGGGGCCGCCCTGGATCGCCGGCGCCGTCCCCGCGGTCGGCTTCGCCGCGACCTACCTGGCGGCGTCGTACCTGCTCAAGGTCCCCGAGGCGCGGACGCTCTGGCGCTGGCTCTCGGAAACCCGGCGGGGCCGGGAGGCGTAGTCTCAGGCAGGAGGTCGAGGCATGGAGATTCTGCTCAGCGTCGGATTGGGGATCGGGCTGGCGGCGGCCTGCGGATTCCGGGTCTTCCTGCCGGTGCTCGTCATGGGCGTGGCGTCGCGGGCGGGCGCGCTCGAGCTGGCCGACGGTTTCGAGTGGATGGCGAGCGTCCCGGCGCTGCTGGCGCTCGGCGTGGCCGCCGTATGCGAGATCGGCGCCTACTACATTCCCTGGCTCGACAACATGCTCGACGCCGCGGCCATGCCGGCCGCGGTGACGGCGGGCATCGTCGTCGCGGCGGCCAACATCGAGACCGCGACGCCGCTCCTGGGCTGGGCGCTGGCCGCGGTCGCGGGCGGGTCCGCCGCGGCGGTGGTCCAGACCGGGACGACCCTCCTGCGGGGCGCCTCGACCGCGATGACGGCCGGGATCGGCAATCCCGTCATCTCGACCGGCGAGGCCGGTTCGGCGGTCGGCCTGTCGGTGCTCGCGATCGGCCTGCCGGTGGCGGCCCTGGCCGTGGCGCTGCTGCTGGTGGCCCTGGTCAGCGTCCGGCTGCTCCGGCGGAAGGTCAGGGGGCCGCGGCCCGCGGCCAACTGAACGCCGCTGGCGGATCGGACGGCCCGGCCCGTCGTCGGAATCCGGCAGGCGCTAGACTGGTTGAGCTGACGGTGGAGCAGGGGACCATCGTGAACGGAAGGGCCATCGCGACAACAAGGTCGCCGCTTGGCGGCGCGTTCTTCTCCGCGGGTCGAAAGACCCGCGGCGCCGGAGCTGGCGAGGACGCCGGCGTACCCGGTGTGGGGTGCTCGGCCGTGGTCGGCGCTGCCGCTCTGGCGGCCGGTTCCATGCGAGGCCACGGGCCCGGCTGGCCGGGGCGTTCCGCCCTGGTCGCCGCCGTCTTCGCCTCGCTCGCCTTGGGATGTGCATCGACCGGCGTGCGGGAGGCCGGCGAGAGCGCCCTCCTGCGGGAACTGGAGCGGCGCCAGGTGAGCCGCGCCCTGGTGCCCTTCGCGCTGAACGACGACGTGGCCGCCTGGGTTCACGAAGCGGTCGGCGCGGTCGATCGGGACAAACGGCTCGATCGCCTGGTCGAAGCGGTGACGGATTCCTCCATGCTCGGCGTCGAGTACAAGGCCGGCCGGACCGGCTCCGCCGTCGAGGTCTTCGAGACCCGGACCGCGAACTGCCTGGCCTTCACCCAGTTGTTCGTCGGCATGGCCCGCGAACTCGACCTCGCGGGCTACTTCGTCGAGGTGTCGCACGTCGAGAACTTCGAGCGCGAGGGCGATCTGATCGTCATCTCCGATCACGTCGCGGTGGGTTTCGGGCCCCGGCACGCGATGCGGGTGATCGACTTCGGCCTGCTCGAGAACGAGCGGGGTTTCCGGGTGTCGCCGATCAGCGATCTGACGGCGACCGCCCTCTACTACTCGAATCGCGGCGCCGAGGCGTTGCGGGCCGACCGGCTCGACGAGGCTGTAGCCTGGCTCGAGGACGCCGTCCGGATCGACCCGGAACTCGCGTCCGCCTGGGCGAACCTGGGAGTCGCCCAGCGCCGGAGCGGCCGCGCCGACCGGGCGGAGCGGAGCTACCGGAAGGCCCTGGAGGTCGATCCGGGCGCCAGTTCGGCCCTCGTGAACCTGGCCGTGCTGCTGCGCCTGGACGGTCGGACCGCCGAGGCGGACGACCTTCTCCTGTTGGCGGACGGCAGGCGCAATCGCAACCCGTTCACCTACGTCGCCCTCGGCGACCTGAGCCTGCGCTACGGCCGCCTGGACGAGGCGGAACGCTTCTACAGCCGGGCGCGGCGGCTTGGACCCGACGAGGCGGCGCCGGCGGCGGCGCTGGGCGAGGTGCTGCTGCGCCGGGGCGAGCGTAAGGCCGCCGAGAGGCTTCTGCGCCGCGCGCAGCGGCTGGAACCCGGCGGCGACCGCCGGATCGATCGGCTGGCGCGCCTCCTGGCGGGCGCCTGAGAGCGGCCGGCCGGCCGCGCACCCGACCCTCTGCCGTGTCTTCCCTGTGGCAGCTCTGGATCGACACCGGCGGCACGTTCACCGACTGCATCGCGATCGACCCCGGGGGCTCGGCCCGCTGCGTGAAGGTCCTGAGCTCGGGCGCGGTCCGGGCCACCGTCGTCTCCATCGACGACAGGGGCCCGCGGCTGGAGACGCGCTTCGACCTGCCGGACGGCTTCTTCGCCGGCTACCGCGCGGCGCCCCTGGGCGGCGGCGCCGCGGCGCGGGTGGAACGGTGGTCGCGGGACGGAACCTGCCGGCTGTCCGCCGAGGGCGGCGGCGCCGCTCCCGGCCGGGATCCGCACGCCCGAGGACGGCCGCTCGGTCAGCGAGGCTCGCGGCGCGAGGACGCGCCGCCAGGGGTCGCTCCCGGCCAGGTGCTCGAACTCGTGTCGCCGGAGAACGCGCCGATCCTGGCGGCCCGCATCGCTACGGGCACGGCGCTGCACGAGCCGCTGCCGCCGTGCGACCTGCGGCTCGCGACCACGCGCGGCACGAACGCCCTGTTGGAGCGGGCTGGCTCGCGGACCGCGCTCTTCGTCACGGAAGGGTTCGCCGACCTGCTGCTGATCGGCGACCAGGCGCGGCCCGACATCTTCGCGCTCGCGGTCGAGCGGCCAGCGCCCCTCTACGAGCGGGCGGTCGAGGTCGCGGGCAGGCTCGACGCGGAGGGCCGGGAGCTCGCGCCGCTCGACGAGGACGGCCTCGCGGCGGCCGCCCGCGCCCTTGTCGACGAGGGCTTCCGGGCCGCGGCCGTGGCGCTGATGCACAGCTACCGGAACCCGGACCACGAACGGCGCGCCGAGCGCATCCTTCGCGACGCCGGCTTCGAGACGGTCTCGTGCTCGGCGGAACTGGCGCCCCTGATCAAGATCGTGCCGCGCGCGCACACCGCCGTGGTCGATGCCTACCTGGGCCGTGCGGTCGGCGGCTACCTGGAAACGACCGGCGCGGCGCTGGCGGGTGGCCGCGGGCCGGAGGCCGCCGGGAACGGCGGCGTCTCGCCCCGGGTGATGACCAGCGCCGGCGGCCTCGCCAGCTTCGCGAGCTACCGCCCCAAGGACAGCCTGCTGTCCGGTCCCGCCGGCGGCGTAGTGGGGGCGGCCGCGGCGGGGCGCGCGAGCGGCCACGACCGGGTGATCGGGTTCGACATGGGCGGCACCAGCACGGACGTCTCGCGCTACGACGGCGACTTCGAGTACAACTTCGAGTTTCGCGTCGGCGACGCGACGGTCGTGGCGCCGGCGCTGGCGATCGAGACGGTGGCCTCGGGCGGCGGCTCGATCTGCCGGGTCGATCACGGCCAGCTCAAGGTGGGGCCGGAGAGCGCGGGCGCGCGTCCCGGCCCCGCCTGCTACGGCGCCGGCGGCCCGCTGACGATCACCGACGTCAACCTGCTGCTCGGGCGGATCGATTCGGCCGCCTTCGGCCTGCCGATCGACGTCGCCGCCGCCGAACGGCGTGCGGCGGAGGCCCTGGCGGATCTCGACGGCGCCGGCGAGGAACTGCTCGGCGGCTTCCTCGCGATCGCCAACGAACGGATGGCCGACGCGATCCGCCGGATCTCCATCTCGCGCGGCTACGACCCGGCGGACTACGCCCTGGTCAGCTTCGGCGGCGCCGGCGGGCAGCACGCCTGCGCCATCGCCTCGGAGCTGGGCATGGCGACCGTCGTCGTGCCGGTCGACACGTCGCTGCTCAGCGCGGTCGGCCTGGGCCACGCCGTGCTGGAGCGCTTCGCTCACCGGCAGGTCCTCGAACCGCTCGACGGCGGGGTGGGCGCCGTGGTGCAGGAACTCGAGCGCGAGGCGCTGAGCCGGCTGCTGGAAGAGCGCGGCGCGAACCTGGAGGGCGCCGCGGTGCGGCGTCGGATCGTCCGGCTGCGGCTGCTCGGCCAGGAAACGGCGCTCGAAGTCGAGCCCGGTTCCGCGGAGCAGGCGCGGTCCGCGGAGGCCATCGCCGCGCTCTTCGCCGAGCGCTATCGGGCGGTCTACGGCTACCCGCCGCCCGAGCATCCGATCGAGGTCGAGTCCGTCCGGGTGCTGGCTTCGACCGCTCCCGCCGCCGCGCGGCTCGACCGCGCGGGGGAGGTCCTTGCCGGCGACGCGCCCGTCCGCGCGCACCGGGCCTGGTTCGACGGCTGGCAGGCCGCCGCGCTCCTGCGCCGCGAGGAACTCGCTCCGGGCTTCGAGCGCTCCGGCCCCTGCCTGGTCCAGGAGCGGCACAGCATCACGGTGGTGGAGCCGGGCTGGAAGCTGCGCGTCGACGAGGCCGGAGCGCTCGTGCTCGACCGGCCGCCGGGTGCCTGACCCGCTGTCGCCGCGGGCGGCCGGACGAACGCGCCGGCCCGTCGGCTTCGCGTAGAGTTGTCGGTTCCCACCGCCTGATCCATGCGTCGCCCATCCGCAAGAGTCGCCCGTGCCCCAGGTTCATCCTCCTGGATGTACCTGACTTGCCTTGCGGCCTGCGGACTGGCCGCGACGGCGCTGGGGTGCGCGCACACCAGCGTGCTGGAGCGCATTCCCGATATCGCCGAGCCGCCGGCCGCGTTCGACCGGGGACCCGATCCGGCGACCGGGGCGGCCGCGCCCGGTGCCTGCGGCGACCTGGGCGACCGGACGCTGCGGGACCTCCAGGACCGCCTGGCCAGCCAAAGCTTCGATCTACAGGCCGCCTGGCGACGCTTCGAGGCCGCCGGCGCCCGCGCCCGCGAGAGCGGCGCCTACCTGATGCCGCGCGTCGACACCTCGCTGACCGGCAACGACCTCACGTTTCCGGGCGGCGGCATCGTCAACCAGTTCCTGCTCGCGGGCGCGGCCTGGGATTCGAGCCTGGCGGCCAGTTTCGAGATCGACCTCTGGGGCCGGCTGCGGAACCGGGAGCTCGCGGCGCTGCTCGACGCCGAGGCGAGCCGGCAGGACCTGCGCTCGCTGGCCATCAGCCTGTCCTCGGTACTGGCGGAAGTGTGGTTCGGCATCGTCGCGGAGCGCGAGCTGATCGCCCTGCTGGAGAGCCAGCAGCGGACTTCGGAGAGGTTCCTGGAGCTCACCCAGCTTCGGTTCGGACAGGGACTGGGCCCGGCCCAGGACATCGGCCGCCAGCGCGAACAACTGCTGGGCCTGCGGGGCCAGATCGAACTCGCGCGGGGCCGCCTCGACTCGCTCGAGTTCCAGCTCGCCACGCTCCTGGGCGGAGTGGAGCGCGAGACGCCGGGCGACTCGCCGGGCCTGGGTCCGCTGCTCGCGGGGAGCCAGCGGCCCGATCTCGGACTCCCCGCGCAACTGCTGGAGCGGCGGCCGGATCTTCAGGCGGCGCGCAACCGGGTCGAGGCGGCCGACCGGCGGGCGGCGGCGGCGGTCAAGGAATGGCTGCCGTCGCTGTCGCTCAACGCTCTCCTGACCGGGCGCGCGCTTGAGGTCGTCGACGTGCTGGACGACCTGGTCCGGCAGATCGGCGGCACTGGCGCCCAGGCGCTCTACCGCGGCGGCGGCCGTCGCGCCCGGATCGACCAGGCGTACGCGGCGGCGGAGGAGAGCCTCTACGCCTACGCGCAGTCGCTGGTCGCCGCGGTCGGCGAGGTACAGACCGCCTTCGCGGTCGGCCGCAGCAGCCGCGAGCTCGTCCTGAACATCGAGGAGCGCCTGGCAGAAGCTCGCCGCGTGCTGCTTCTCACCAGCGAGTCCTACCGCGAGGGCGCCACGGACTATCTGAACGTGCTCACCGCGCTCCTCTCCCAGCAGGGGCTGGAGCAGGCGCTGGTCGATGCCCGGCGGCAGCAGCTCGCGAGCCGGCTCCAGCTCTGCCGGGCGCTGGGCTTCGCGCCGGGCACGTCGGTGGAGCGGTTGGCGGCGGGACTCGCCGCGGCGCCCGAAACAACCGCCGCGGGCGGAGCGTCCTGACAGGCGGAAGGACATGAAGGGTACCCTGATCCGCGTCGGCATCGTGGTGCTGGTCCTGGCGTTCGGCCTGGTGGTTGCCAGGGCGATCGTCCAGGCCAGGCCCGAGGCGGTGCAGAGGCCGCCGGACGACTCCGGCGTGCTGGTGGAAGTGGCCGAGGTGAGGCGGCTCCCGCGGCGGATCGACATCGAAGCCCAGGGGACCGTGCTGCCGGCCCAGCGGGTCGTCGTTCAGCCTCAGGTGAGCGGCCGGATCGCGCGCGTCATGCCGCGGCTCGCTCCCGGCACCTTGCTGCGCGAGGGCGATGTCGTCTTCGCGATCGAGGACGCCGACTTCAAGCTGGCGGTGGCGCGGGCCACCGCCGCGGTCGCCGAGGCGGCGGCCCAGCTCGAACTCGAGCAGGGCCGGGGCCGGGTCGCCGAGCGCGAGTGGGAGCTGTTCCAGGACGAGCTGGACGCCGAACAGATCGAGGCCTCCCTGGCACTCCGCGAGCCTCAGTTGCGCTCCCGGCTCTCGGCCGTCCACACCGCCCGCGCCGCCCTGGCGCGGGCCAGGCTGGATCTGGAACGCACGGTCGTGCGCAGCCCGTTCAACGCCGTGGTGCTCTCCGAGTCGATCGAGGTCGGGCAGACGGTGACGCCGCAGAGTCAAGCCGTTACGCTGGCGGGCACCGATGCGTTCTGGGTGCGAGCGGCGGTCCGAACCGACGAACTCGAACAGCTCCGGGTTCCGGGTCTCCACGGCGACGTCGAGGGTTCGCGGGCGCTGGTCCGGCTCGATCCCGAGACGGACCAGGTCCTGCCGGGCCGGATCGTCCGGCTGCTGGGAGATCTCGACACCGCGGGCCGGATGGCGCGGGTTCTCGTCGAGGTCGACGATCCCCTCGCTCTCGGGCGCGGCACCGGCGGCCCGGCCGGACGCGGACTCCTGCTCCTGGACAGCTACGTCGACCTCCTGCTCGAGGGCGGCACGGTCCGCGACCTGTTCGAGGTGCCTCGGGAGTGGCTCCAGGAGGGCGGACACCTCTGGATGTACAGCGGCGAGCAGCTCGAGCGTCGACCGGTCGACGTGGCGTGGCGTTTCGAGGACAGCGTGTGCATCGATACCGGTCTGTCTGACGGGGAACTCGTCGTGACCAGCCGGATCGCCACTCCGATCGAGGGGATGAAGCTCCGCCTGGCGGCGGATGCGCCACCGGCGGTCGCGGCGGAGTTCCTCTCCGCGGCCAGCCGCTGGGACGTGTCGGCCTGGGGCGCGGTGCCGGCGGGAGCGGCGCCATGAGCCTGCTGGCGCACGACCGCGGCCCCGTCGACAGGAAGGGACCGATCGGCTGGATGGCGGCGCATCCGGTGGCTGCGAACCTGTTGATGGGAGTCCTGGTCATCGGCGGCATCCTGTTCGCCTTCGGAACGAAGCGGGAGGTCTTCCCGGAAATCGACATGGACATGGTGACCGTCGTGGTTGCCTACCCGGGGGCGTCGCCCCAGGAGGTCGAGGAGGGAGTCGTCCTCGCGATCGAGGACGAGATCAGGTCTCTCGACGGCATCAAGAGGATCGGCTCGGTCTCGGTCGAGGGGCTGGGCACGGTGACGGCCGAGATCCTCACCAGCGCGAACCCGGACCGGACGTACAACGACGTCAAGAGCACCGTCGACCGGATCACGTCCTTCCCGCAGGACGCCGAACGCCCGGTCATCTCGCTCGTGACGAACCGCAGGCAGGTGCTGTCGCTGCTGGTCCACGGCGACGTGGACCTGAAGTCGCTCGACGGCCTGGCCGAGGAGATCAGGAACGAACTGCTCTCGGACGAGCGGATCACCCTGGTGGAGAAGGCGGGCATACCGCCGCCCGAGATCAGCGTCGAGGTGCCGGCGGACAACCTGCGGCGCTACGGCCTGACGCTGCCGCAGATCTCGACGGCCGTGCGAGCGGCCTCGATCGATCTTCCCGGCGGCTCGGTCAAGACGGAGGGCGGCGAAGTGCTGGTCCGCACGACGGAGCGGCGCGACTACGGCGAGGAGTTCCGGGACATCACGCTGATCGCGCGGGCCGACGGCACGCGGGTCCGGTTGCGCGACGTGGCCACCGTGGTCGACGGCTTCCGGGAGACGGACGAGGAGATGTACTACAACGGGCAGCCGGCGATCGACCTGCAGGTCTTCCGGGTCGGCGACGAAGTGCCGCTCCAGGTGTCGTCCGCGGTCTACGACCTGGTCGAGCGCCGCCGGGGCACGTTGCCGGACTCGGTCGGAATCTCGATCGTGAACGACGAGTCGGAGGACTACCGCGCCCGGCTGTCGATTCTCGGAAAGAACGGCCTGATCGGACTGCTGCTGGTGGTCACGGTGCTGGGCATCTTCCTGCGGCCGGCGGTCGCCTTCTGGGTCAGCCTGGGCATCTTCATCTCGTTCTGCGGCTCGTTCTTCCTCATCCCGGTCCTCGGCGTGTCGCTCAACATGATCTCGCTCTTCGCGTTCATCCTGGTGCTCGGCATCGCGGTGGACGACGCTGTGGTCGTCGGCGAGGCGATCTTCCATCACCGCCGGGGCGGCGACCGGCTCGAGGCCGCGATCGTCGGCACCCGCGAGGTGCTGACGCCGGTCACGTTCGCGGTGATCACGACGATCATCGCCTTCATCCCCCTGGCCATCGTCCCCGGCATCACCGGCAAGTTCTTCCGCAACATCCCGTTCATCGTCATTCCCGTCCTGTTGCTGTCGCTGATCGAGTCCGTGTTCATCCTGCCGGCGCACCTGCGGCACGTTGGACGGACGAAGCTGCGCGGCCGGGAGGGCCGGAGGCGGTCGCTCAATCCGATAGGGAAACTGGGCGCGCTTCAGCTTCGCTTCTCGGAGTGGGTCGAGCGGCTGATCGCCGGCCAGGTCCCGCCCATCGTCCGGAGACTGGTCCGGGACCGCTACCTGACGGTGGCCGCCATCTTCTCGGCGCTGGTCGTCGCGGTCAGCTTCGTCGCCGGAGGGCACATCAAGTTCAACTTCTTCCCGCGGATCGAGGGCGAGTTCGCGAACGGCGTGATCGAGCTGCCGTTCGGCGCGCCGGTCGCGGACACCCGGGAGGTTTCGCGCCTGATGACCCGGGCCGCGGAGGAGGTCGGCGCCGAACTCCTGGCGGAAGGGCGGATGCGCCCGGGTCGCGACGGCGCCATGCCGGACACCGTCTTCCGGGGGATCCAGGCGAAGATCGGAACCACGGGCACCGGTGCCTTCGGTCCCGGTCAGGGCTTTGCGGCGACCGGCGGGCACGTCGGCGTCGTGACGGTCCACCTCGTGCCGGACGCGGAGCGCGAGTTCGGCTCGGCGGAGTTCACGGCGCGCTGGCGCGACCGGGTCGGCGAGGTCTCGGGAGTGGACCGGCTGTCCTTCGACTTCAACGACGGTCCCTCGGCCGGGGCCAAGGTTTCGGTCCAGCTCGAGCACACCCGGACGCCGCCGCTCGAGGCGGCGGCCGCGCGCGTGGCCGCGTCGCTGGCGACCTACAACGGCGTGTTCGACGTCGACGACGGATTCAAGGTCGGCAAGCCGCAGCTCGACCTGGTGCTCAAGCCGGCCGCGAAGGGTCTGGGACTCACCGAGCGGGCCCTGGCGGCCCAGGTCCGCGGCGCCTTCTTCGGCGCCGAGGCCAGCCGCCAGCAGCGGGGCCGCGACGAACTGCGGGTCTACGTCCGCCTGCCGCGGGAGGAGCGCGATTCGGTCCACGCGATCGAGAATCTCCTGATCCGCACGCCGGGCGGCGGCGAGATTCCGCTCCACCAGGCGGCCTACGTGCGGCCCGGGAGGTCGTTCACCCAGATCCTCCGGGTCGACGGACGCCGCACCGTGACCGTGACGGCCGACATCGACCCGACGGCCACCACGGGCAACGACATTCGGGCCGCCCTGGCCCGGACCATCCTGCCCGAAGTGGTGGCGGACACGCCCGGACTGACCTTCAACTTCAGCGGCGAGCAGGAGGCGCAGGCAGAAGCGGTTACTTCCCTGACGGGGAGTCTGTTCGTCGCCATGCTGGCCATGTACGCCCTGATGGCGGTCGCCTTCCGCAGCTATCTGCAGCCCCTCGTCGTCCTGTCGGCGGTGCCCTTCGGCATGTTCGGGGCGGTCGTCGGCCACCTGATCATGGGCTACGACCTGAGTTTCCTCAGCATTTTCGGGCTGGTCGCGCTGTCCGGCGTCGTGGTCAACGACTCGCTCGTCCTGATCGACGCGGTGAACCAGTTGCGGAGCGAGGGCAGGAGCCTGCTCGACTCCGTGGTCGGCGGCGTGACCCGTCGCGTCAGGCCGGTCATTCTGACTTCGTTGACGACTTTCTTCGGTCTGATGCCGATCATCCTGGAGCGGTCGAACCAGGCCCAGTGGCTCGTGCCGATGGCGCTCAGCCTCGGCTTCGGCGTCCTGTTCGTGACCGGCATCGCCCTGGTGCTCGTGCCCTGCACCTACATGATGGTCGAGGATCTGAAGCAGGGTCTGCGGTGGCTCGTGGGGATGAGCCCGGAGCCGGGCGAAGCGCAGCCGGCGCCGCAGCCCGGAGGCAGGTAGAGCCGCCGAACCCGTGGCTGACTCCGTGTTCGGCCCCAGCCCACACCTCGCTGGCAGTTCGCGCCCGAGAGCTTGCTTCGCGGCGCGCTGCGGCGCAAGCCGCTGGAGGCCCGGAGGGTAGTTCGGGTCATGGACGACCTGGTTCGGGCCTGCGAACGGCTGTGGCCCCGGGGGATCTCGATCTTCCTTTCGCACCGGGCCCGCTTCCGCAATCCGCTGTCGCCGGTTGACCGGGATGCCTTGGCCGATTCGGACGCGGCGGCGGATCCGGCCGTCGTGGCCATCGTCGCGGAGGAACTCCCGGAGCGGCTCGATCGGCTCGAGCGGGGCACGTACTTCCCGGTTCCGCTGGCCCGGGCGGTCGCCGGGGGACGCGCCTTCGACGACGTCTTGATGTCGTTCCACTACCCGCCGGTCGTGGTCGACGCCGACCGGCGCTGGTCGTGGAAGGGCGGTCCGGTCGCCGAGCGCATCCGGCGCTTCTTCGTCCAGCACATCGGCTTCGAGCCGGCCCTCGGCGTCTGGTTCGTCGAGTACCGGGTCAACGACGGCTGGTGGGACAAGTGCTACCTGCAGTGCGAGACGACGCCGCTGGTCGCGGTTCAGTTGCGGGAGGAAGACGAGGCCGCCGGGGGAGGAGTCGTCGCCGATCTGAACAACGGCCGCGCCGACACCCTCGATCCCGATTCGCTGTGCCTGGACGAGCGGGAACGGCTGTTCGCGTCGTCCGCGAGCCACGGGCCGGTCGAGATCGCGGACGCGCCCCGCTTCGCGCTGCTGCGCACCGTGTCCGAGGACTGCCGGACGGTGGAGTTCGCCGGCGCCCGGCGGACCTTGCGCTGGCCGGAACCCGCCGGCGCCGGCCGAGGCGAGGAATGAGTCGGATGCCCCGTCGGGCCACGCGTATTGGACAGCGCTTCAACTGAACGCCCACAGAGCGCTTCTGGTAGCTTCGGAGCTGGCGGACCTTGGGGAGGGAGGCGATGGTGGAGTCGACCGGGGAAACCTCACGAGGCTGGATCGGCTGGTTGCAGGTCGCCGTGTTGGCGGCTGCGGTGATCGTGGGCGTCTACTTCGCCCGGTCGCCGAGTCTGCCGCCGCTGGACGAGCAGACGTTGCGCAGCCCGGCCGCGCCGGCGGTGCGGGTATCGGCGCCATCGCCGGGCGCCCATTCGTTGACCGTATCGCTGACCGGCGAAGTGAACGCGCGCCACCCGGTCGCGCTGCTGCCTCGGGCGGCGGGCGAGGTCGTGGCGGTGTCGCCGTCGCTGCGCCCGGGCGGGACGTTCAGGGCCGGCCAGACGCTGGTGACCATCGACTCCGTGGACGCGGAGATCTGGCTGCAACGGATGGAGGCGGTGCTCGCGGCGGAACGGGGGCGATTGCGCTGGCACCGGGACCGCGGTGCGCTGGATGCTCAGGAATACCGGGAACGGAACCCGGGCGCGGCCGTGCCGGCGGCGGTACAGCGGCTTGGCAAGATCGAGCGCTCCGAGGCGCAAGTACGAGCGGCCGAAGCCGACGTGAGAATGGCCGAGCGGCAACTGGATGTAACTCGCCTGTCGGTGCCGTTCGCCGGCAGGGTGATCGACGCTGCCGTGTCCGTGGGTCAGATCGTTGGCGGCGGGGGCGCCATGGGCGGGGGCGCCATGGGCGGTGCGGCGGATAGCCTGGCCACGGTGTTCGACGGTCGTCTGGAAGTGCGGGCGCCGATCTCGGTAGCGGACCTCGCATACCTCGGCGACCCGCGCGGTCTCGGGGCGACGGTTGTCACCGCCGAAGGCGCTTTTTCCGCGTCGGTGACGCAGGTTTCGGGGGTGCTGGAGCCGCAGACGCGGCTGTCGACACTGGTGCTGGACTTCGCCGGGACCGACCGGCCCTTGCCGATGCCCGGCGCCTTTGCGGCAATTTCCGTGCGCGGGCCGGCGTACGACGACGCCTACCTGCTGCCGGACGAGGCGCACCGTGCTGGAGACAGCGTGTGGCTCGTGGACGACGGGCGTTTGCGGCGGCAGACGCCGCGAACGCTCGGGCGCACGGCCGATGGCTGGATAGTGGAGGCGTTCGACGTGCGCGACGGCGTGGTTCTGGGCGCCGTGCCGGGAGAGCGCGACGGTCTGGCGGTGACGGCGATCGCCGGGGACGACGAGCGATGACCTCCGCCGACGGCGCCGGCGCGGGCGAGGGTTCGCGCGCGGCGGGTGCGGTGGTCCGCGCATTCGTGCGCAGCCGGGTGGCCGGCAACCTGCTCATGCTGATCGCACTGGCGGGCGGCCTCCTGGTCGCATCCGGAATCGAAGTGGAGTTGATGCCGGCCATCGACACGAGGGTCGTCTCGGTCACGGTGCCGTATCCGGGCGCGAGTCCGAGCGAGGTGGAAGAGAGCGTCACGCGGCGGATCGAGGAACGGCTGATCGGTCTGCCCGGCGTGCGCCAGGTGCTTTCGGAAGCGTCGGCGGGGCTCGGCACCGTGGACGTGCAGCTGAAGACCTTCGCCCGCACCCGGGAAGTGGTGGATGAAGTACGCACGGCCGTCAGCCGCATCGAGCGCTTCCCGCCGGTCGGCGCGGAGCAGCCGGAGATTGGCACCACGTTCGTCCACGTGCCGGCGGTCACGCTGGCGGTCGCATCGCCGGAGCTGTCGCCGGATGCACTGCGGCTGGCTGCCGAGCGCGTTCGGGAAGACATGCTGCGGCTGCCGTCGGTGACCAATGTGACGCTGGACTACGCGGCCGCTCGCGAGATCGCGATAGAGGTGGACGAGGAAGCGCTGCGCGAGCACGGGCTGACGATCGGCGAGGTGGCGGAAACGCTGGGTGGATCCTCCGTGGAATCGACCTCGGGGCGGCTCTTGACCAGCGCCGGCGGGCTGGTCGTTCGGGTCAACGACCGGCGGATTACGGCCGCGGAGTTCGAGGATGTCGTGCTGCTCGGAACGCCGGGCGGCGCGCTGGTCACGGTGGCGGACGTGGCGGAGGTTCGCGAAGGCTTCGGCGACGCCGCCGGCGACAGCGAGCTCGACGGCGTGCCGGCCGTCTTCGTGAAGGCCCTGGCTACGGTCGATGGCGAGTCGGAGGTGAAGATCGCGCGGGAAGTGCTCGCCATGCTGGCCGGGTACGCGCCGCCGCCCGGGGCGGAGGTTTCCGTCTGGGAGGACAGTTCGCGGCAGGCGACTTCGCGCCTGGACGCGGTCCTCAACACCGGCGCGTTGGGCCTCGTGCTGGTGTTCGTGGTGCTCGCGCTGGTGTTCGACCTCCGGCTGGCGACGTGGGTGGCCGTCGGCCTTCCGGTGTCGTTCCTGGGCGCGGTCGTACTCTTCCCTGCGTTCGGCCTGACGTTCAATTTCGTGACGATCTACGGGCTGATCATGATGATCGGCATCGTGGTGGACGACGCGGTCGTGGTGGGAGAGAGCATCGCGACCGAGCGCGAGCGGGGCCTCTCGGGGCCGGAGGCCGCGGTAGTGGGGGCACGGCGGGTGTTCTGGCCGGTGGCGGTTGGCGTCGCGACGACGTTTCTGGCCTTCGTTCCGCTGCTGTTCACGTACGGAGTGGTCGGCCAGGTCATGAACGCGCTCCCCGTCGTTGCGGGCCTGGTGCTGGCGGTTTCGCTGCTCGAGGCGTTCCTGATCCTGCCGTCGCATCTCGCCCACGGCGGCGACTGGAGCCGCCAGCCGCTGGCGGGGTTGCAGGCGCGCGTGCGGGATGCCATCGACCGGATGCGCGACAGATGGACCGTGCCCGCGGTTGCCGCGGCGACGCGCCGGCCCGCCACGACGCTGGCGATTGCAGTCGCCGCCGTGGTCGCCGCCGTGGCCCTGTTCACGAGCAACATCGTGCGCTTCGGCGCACTGGCGCAGTTCCCGACCGGGAAGATCGAGGCCTCGCTGACCTATCCGGTGGGCACGCCGCTCGACGCCACCCGCGTCGGGGCAAAGCAGGTCGAGGCTGCGGCAAGGCTGACCAACGAGCAACTCGGTTCCCCGATTCAGGGCATTGCCACGGTGGTCGGGCACCATGCGCAACCGGGTCTTGTCCCGGACAGCGGCGGCCGGGCTACCCATGTCGCTTCGGTGACCTTGCGGCTGCGCGACGAGTCGAACCGCGCCGTCAGCAGCGATGAAGTGATGCGCTCGTGGCGGCGCAACGTCGGCCAGATCGTCGGCGTCGAGCGATTGCTCTACTCCACGGGGGACGCAAACGGGGTCCCCGCCGACTTCGGCATGGCCCTTGTCCACCCCGACCCTGAAGCGCTGGAGCGGATCGCTACGGAACTGATCGCCCGGATCAAGGCGTCGCCGGGCGTTATCGATGCCTACGACTCGCTGGTTCCGGGTCGGCGCCACCTGGATCTGGAACTGACGCCCGCCGGGCAGGCCGTCGGGCTGACCGGCGCGGATCTCGCCACCCAGATCAGGGGGCGCTTCTTCGGCGCCGAGGTTCAGCGCATTCAGCGCGGACGGGACGAGATCAAGGTCATGGTGCGCTATCCGGAGGGTCGGCGGGGCAGCCTGGCTGAACTGGCGGACGAGCGCATCGAACTGGCGATGGGCGGCGACATTCCGCTCTCGGTGGCCGCGCGCGTGGTCGAGACCCGGGACTGGGAGACGCTGAGGCGCATCGACGGCCTGCCGGCGGTCGAAATCGACAGTTCCCTCGACACGGCGGCGGTTACGGCTCGAGAGCTCTCCTCTCGCGTCGACGAGTTTCTCCCGGAGCTTGCGGCCCGCTACCCGGGCCTGGCCGTTGCCTGGAGTGTGGCGGGCGTCGAGGACGACGAACAGACCATGGGCCCGCTCGTCTATACGCTGCCGGTCGCGCTGTTGGTCATGTACACGCTGATGGCGGTGCAGTTCCGCAGCTACGTGCAGCCGCTGGTCATTCTGACGGCGATGCCGCTCGCGGGCGCGGGCGCCGTGCTGGCGCATTTCGTGTTGGGCTACGACGTGACCCTGGCGTCCGTGTTCGGCCTGGTCGCCGTGCTTGGGGTCGTCATCAACGACACGCTGTTGCTGATGGACCGCAGCAACAGTCTGCGCGCGGCGCATTCGCTGCCGGCGATCGCCGCGATCGCCGGTGCCGTTCGCGAACGCTTCCGTCCGATCTTCCTGACCACGCTGACGACGGTCGTCGGGCTGCTTCCCGTGCTCTATCTGAAATCGGAAACGATGGCCAACTATGCGCCGCTGGTGGTCAGCATCGTCGGTGGCCTCGCGGCCGGAAGCGTCGGCATCCTGTTCGTCGTGCCGGCCATGCTGCTGCTTGGCGAAGGCGTGCGCGAACGCTTCGCGAGCAGGTACGCCGCGGCGACCCGGACCGCGCACTGACCGCCGAGGGCCTGCGGACAGCTTCGCCCCGGAACCTGCGGGGCAGAAACCGGATGCGCCGGCGTCCCCGCGGGCATCCGGCGCGGAGCGCCGGCTTCTGGACCTTCCACCGCGCTAGTCCTCAACCGGATTCCCGTCCGCGTCGAGGAATCGCATCTCGCCAAGCCCCAGCGCGCGGATCTTCTCCTCGATCCGGACCCGGTCGCCGACGACGATCCAGACCAGGTTGTCGGGTTGAAGCACCCGGTCCGCCTGGGCGCTGACGTCGGAGAGGCCGACTGCCCGTACGGCGTGCGCGAAGGTGTCCCAGTAGTCGTCCGGCAGGTCGAAACGGGTCATCTCGACGATGCTCGCCATCACCGCGCCGTTCGTCTCCCACCGCCCCGGCAGGGTCAGCGTGTTCTGGTCGGTCACCTTGGCCAGTTCGTCCGCGGTCGCGGGCCTCCCGCCGCCGCTCCGGATGCCCCGGATCTCCTTGTCGATCTCGGCCATCGACTCGGCGGTTCGGTCGGTCTGGACCGGCGCGAACGCGTAGTAGGGCCGCTGGCCCGCTGCGTCGAGGAGGATCGCGCGGGCGCCGTACGACCAACCCTTGTCCTCGCGCAGGTTCAGGTTGATCCGGGACGTGAAGCTGCCGCCCATGATGTCGTTCATCGCCTCGATCCGGAGATTCGCCGGATCGCTCTTGGGCGGCGCCACCTGGCCGGCGAAGACGATCGACTGCGCCGAGTCGGGCCGGTCGATCAGGTAGACGACCGTCTCGGGTTGCGGCGGGACCTCGGCCAGGTTCTTGGCCGGCACGTCGCCCGCCTCCCAGTTCGCGAAGCGGGCTTCAACGGCGGGCAGCAGATCCGCCATCCCGATGTCGCCAACGGCGATCAGGGTCGCGTTGTTCGGCCTGAACCAGGTGTCGTGGAAGGCGCGGAGCGCGTCCAGGCCCATCTCGCCGACCGACTGCTCGGTTCCCGAGCCGGTCAGCGGGTTGCTGTAGGCGTGGCCTTCGCCGTAGAGGATGCGCGGCAGGACGCGCTGGGCCATCGCCACCGGCTGGACCTTCTCGCGGCCGATGCCGGCGAGCTGCTGTTGCTTCAACCGGTCGAACTCGGCCTCGGGGAAGGAGGGGTTGAGGACGACGTCGGCGAACAGGTCGAGCGATGCGTCCAGGTTCTCCACCAGCGCGCTCATCGAGACGCTCGAGGCGTCCAGATTCGAGCCGGCGCCGAGGGTGGCGCCGAGGCTGTCGAGCGCGTCGGAGATCGCGAGCGCGTCGCGGGAGGTCGTCCCTTCGTCGAGCATCGACATCGCCATGCGCGCCGTGCCGGGGAGCGCGAACTGGTCGGAGGCGTAGCCGGCGTCCAGCAGAAGCGTGAAGTTGACCACCGGGACCGCGTCGCGCCGCGCCAGGACGACCTTCAGACCGTTGCCTAGCTCCGCTGTGTCGCGGGCGGGGAACGAGGCGGAGGGGAACTCGGCGACCTCCGGCGGGCCGGAGGACCGGTCGACCGTGCTGGCGGTCGTCGTGTAGGTGGCGAAGGGGCGGACTTCGACGGTCAGGACCCCGTCGTCCAGCCACTCGACGGCGGCGGCGTGGACGTCGGAGGCGGTCGCGGTCAGCAGGTTCTCCTGTTGCCGCTTGTGGCCGTCCGGGCTGCCGAGGTAGACCTCGCTGGCCGCCAGCACGTCGGACTTGCCGCCGAAGCCGCCGATCCGTTCGACGCCGCGGACGAAGCTCGCCCGCTGGCTGGCCTGGGCGCGCGCGAGTTCTTCCGCGGTCGGCCCGGACGCGAGGAAGGACTGGATCTCCTCGTCCAGCACCGCCTCGACCTCGGCCAGGTCCTGTCCCGGCTGCGCGGTCGCGATGACGAGGAACAGGCTGCCGAACTGGCGGGTCATGACGAAGGCGCTGACATCGGTGGCGGTCCGGTCGTCGTAGACCAGCCGCTTGTAGAGGCGGGAGCTCTTGCCGGCGGCCAGGACGTCGCTGGCTAGGGAGAGATGGTCGACGGACTTGTCCTTCACCGTGGCGACGTTCCAGGCCTTGTAGACCCGAGCCTGCGGCACGCGATCCTGGAGGACGATCCGGCTCGGCTCGCTCCGCCGGGCGAGCGAAACGTCCGGCTTGATCAGCGGCGGCCCGGACGGGATGTGGCCGAAGTACTTCTCGACCCGCGCCTTCACGTCCTCGGCGTCGACGTCGCCCGCGACGACCAGGACCGCGTTGGCCGCGCCGTACCAGGTGTCGAACCACTCGTGCACGTCGGCCAGCGAGGCGGCGTTCAGATCCTCCATCGAGCCGATCGTCGAGTGGTCGTAGGGGTGGCCGTCTGGGTAGGTGTTCTCGAAGATCGTCAGGAAGACCTTGCCGTAGGGCTGGTTCTCGCCCTGGCGCTTCTCGTTCTGGACCACGCCGCGCTGCTCGTCGAGCCGGGCCTGGTCGACGGCGGCCCGCATGTGCCCCATGCGGTCGGACTCCATCCACAGGGCCATGTCGAGCGCGGTCGTCGGCACCACCTGGAAGTAGTTCGTCCGGTCCTGGTTCGTCGTCCCGTTCATGCCGGTGGCGCCGACGCGGTCGAAGGGCTTGAAGTAGTCGTCGTTGAAGTGCTCGCTGCCGTTGAACATCAGGTGCTCGAACAGGTGCGCGAACCCGGTCTTGCCGGGCTTCTCGTCGCCGGCGCCCACGTCGTACCAGACGTTGACGGCGACGATCGGCGCCTTGCGATCCTCGTGGACGATCAGGCGCAGCCCGTTGTCGAGCACGTACTTCGTGTTGGGGATGTCGACGATGTCGGCCGACGGGTTTCCGGTGTCGGCGGACTCGCCGCAGGCCGTGGCGAGGATCAGGAGGCAGAGAGCAGAGGTAGCGCCGGGCAGTCGCTTCACGGGCGGTCTCCTTGAGTCAAGAGGGGCGGTTGATCCGTAGTCACCAGGCGATGCCGTAGTCCTCGCCATAGTCGCTGGCGCCGCCCCACATGGTCCCGTTCTCGCGGTCGAACCAGATCGCGGTGATCGGTCCGGAAGTGCGGTCCAGCGCGCGAACGCGGTAGCCCATGCGGCGGAGTTCCGCCCGTACCCAGGGCGGCACGTCGCGGTGGACGTCGAGGTCTCCCGGCCGGGACTCGTGGGCGCCGAAGGAACTCTGCATCTGGTGGCTCGTGACGTTGGCCGCCTCGACCGCTTGCTGGACGTTCATGCCGAACTCGAGGACGTTGAGGAAGAACTGGAGCAGGTTCTGGTCCTGCGTGTCGCCGCCCTGGACGGCGAAGGACAGGTAGGGCCTGCCGTCCTTGAGCGCCATGCCGGGGGTCAGCGTGGCGCGGGGCCGCTTGCCAGGTTCGGGCAGGTTGTACGGGTTGAGCCCCGGATCGAGCACGAAGCTCTGCATCCGCTGGCTCATGCCGATGCCGGTGCGGCCGGCGATGACGGCCGGGATCCAGGCGCCGCTGGGCGTCACCGAGACGACCCAGCCGTCGGCGTCGGCGGCCTGGATCGAGGTCGTCCCGGCGGTGAAGGCTTCCTCGTAGGTCATCCGGGACAGGGGAGGTCGGCTGGCCGCCGCCTGCTGGAAGCCCTGCTCGCCCTCGGCGTCCGCCGCCGGCGGGATCGGCGTCCACTCTTCGAGCAGATCGAGGAAGGGGTTGTCGCCGTTCTGGAACCGGTACGGGTCGCCGGGGCGCGCGCCTTCGTCGTTCTTCTCCCAGTCGATCGACTCGTAGCGGGCGCGGGCGTAGTCCTTCGAGAGCAGTCCTTCGAGCGGCTCCTCGGGCGGGTAGTAGGGGTCGCCGTAGTAGAAGTCGCGGTCGGCGAACGCGAGGTTCATCGCCTGGTAGAGCGCGTGGATGTAGCGGGCCGAGTTGTAGCCCATGCTCTTCAGGTCGGCGTTCTCCAGGATGTTGAGCGCCTGCAGCATGACCGGGCCCTGGACCCAGGAGGTCAGCTTGTAGACCTCGACGCCGCGGTAGTTCGTGCGGACCGGTTCCTCGATGTGGACCTGCCAGCGGTCGAGGTCCGCCATCGTGACGAGCCCGCCGAGCTCCCCCGAGCCGCGGACGAACTCCTCGGCGATGTCGCCGCGGTAGAAGCGGTCGTAGGCCGCCGCCAACGCCTGCTCGCGGGTCTTGCCCTGCTTGAGCGCCGCGGCCTCGGCTTCGACCAGCTTGTGCAGCGTGTCGAGCAGGTCCGGCTGGCGGAAGATCTCCCCGGCCCGCGGCGCCGCGCGGCCGTCGCCGTCCCCGGACGACGACAGGTGGGGAAGGAACACCCGCGCCGAGTCCGGCCACTGTTGGAGCATCTCCCGGCGGCGCTCCATGTTGTCGGCCTGGGCGCGCTCGATGGGGTAGCCGTCCGCCATCTGGATGGCCGGTTCGAGTACGTCGGCCAGACTCATCGTGCCGTAGCGCGAGAGCATCGCGATCAGGCCGCCCGGCGTCCCCGGCGTCACCGCCGCGAGCGGCCCATACTCCGGCGGATAGACGTGGCCCTTCTCCCGGTAGAACTCGACCGTCGCGCCAGTCGGCGCCGCGCCGAGCGCGTTGATCCCGACCACCTCGTCGCTCCGCGGATCGAAGATCAGCGCCTGCGTTTCGCCGCCCCAGCCGAGGGTGTCCCACATCGTTGACGTCGCGGCCAGCATGGCGCACGTGGCGTCAACGGCGTTGCCGCCGCGGGCGAAGATCAGCGCCCCGGCGGTGGCGGCCAGCGGCTTGCCGGTGACGGCAACCCAGTGGCGGCCGTGGAGCACGGGCTTGACGGTGCGCTGGGCGAGAGCCGGAGCGGCGACGCAAACGGCGGCGACGGCGAACGCCAGGAAACGAACGCGGAAACCAGGGGCCGGCGTGGGGGTCATCGGGGCAGCTTATCGCCGCGGCGGAACCGTGCTGGCCGCTGGCTGATCTAGTTTCTCGTTGTCCTCGCCGACCACTCGTCCGTAGGGCCGTCGACTTGGAATCAAGACGCACTAGTCCTGGACCGCAGGATCGCTCGGTTCTTCTGCGTGCTGGTTCCAGGCGTGGGCGAAGAAGCCGTAGCGTAGTCGTCCGTGCCACCGAGTCCACGGGATCGGGAACACCCTTGGTTCCACGGTCTCGGTTGAGTCCACGACGTACAGCCAGTACTCGGCTCCGTCTTCCTGCTGCAGCGCGTCGTTGACTTGGCGGGCGGACAGGAGGACGCTGGCGTCCTTTCCTTCGAATCGTCCCTGCACGCCCTTCACTTCAATGCGGCGGAGCTCCCGGCCGGTCTTCGGGTCTCGGCTGAGCACGTCGAAACCGGGCTGGCCGTCTGGCGCTTCCAGAGCTTCTCGACCCTGCCTCTTCTCGAACTCCACGACCGCTCCGCGGGCTCTCTTGTCGCTTTTCGGCCCCGTCCTCGTCTTGGCCGAAGTCCTGCTGGCCGCGTTCGACTTCGACTCGCCGTCGCGCTTGGACTCGACGAAGACCGCGACCTGGTTCGCCGCTGGCCGTTCGGAGACCTTCTTCGGTTCCCTCGGTGCCGTTTCGACGACTGGCTCTCTGACTTCGTCGCTTTCCGCAACAGGCTCGTCGTGGTCGTTCGGCCTCAGGTCGTCGAGATCGGTCTCCACGCCGAGTCCATCCGCCAGCGTCTTGAGATGTGTTCGGAACAACCTCGAGTCCTCCAGCGCGAAGAGCGCTCCGGTCAGCCACGCGACCTCGTGGCCTCGCTGGCCAAGTCGGAAGTGGTTCACGAGCTGGTCGGCTGCCTCGACGGCGAAGCTCGACGGCTCGCCGGCGAGCCGGAGGATGTCGCCCTCGGCGTAGGCCGCGAGGCGGCGCTCCGTGTCTTCGACGCGCAGAGTCAAGTCCTCGTGGAAGGTCAGTTGCCGGATCTCCCGTCGATCCCCGAGCAGGGCCAAGGTCTGGACAAGTTGCTTGAGTCGGCCCGTCCACGGCGTCTGGCGATCAACCGTCCTGCCGGGCAGGATCGTGACTTGGTCAGACAGCAAGGGAATGTCGAGGCGCTCGGCGACCCGGCGAACCGATTGGGCCGTTTCTCCCAGGTGGGCCGCCGCCACCGCGATTCGACCGCCGGAGAGCGACTGGCGGATGAACGGCGACTGGACATCGTCGACTATGAGCGAGGAGTTGTCCACAGGCCACCACTGACCTTGCCCATGAAGCCGGGCGCGCTCTCGGTTCTCCTCCCAATGCGAAAGTGGTAGATCCCCGGCGTCGAGATCATCGAGCGCGTAGCGGTAGGCGGCGGCGATTCGGCTGCGAACTCGCTCCACTTGCGCAGGTCCCTCGTCCCACACAAGCACCAGGAAGTCCAGGGCTTGACGCCCCGTTGTGGTTGCCGGAATCGAAGGGACGAGTTCGGCCACGATGGCCGCCAAGTCGTCGCTGACGGAAGACAAGGGGACGACCCAACCACCGAGATCGCTTCGTAGACCCTCGCCTACGCCGCAGCGGCGGACGGCACGTCTGACCAAGGGTACGTCGTGGAGCGTCACGCCGTCGAGCGCGGCGTCAAGTTCGGCTCGTGTGACGAGTTTGGTACGGTACTCCTCTTGCACTTCCCGAAGGAGGCTGGCCAGTTCGGCGTCTGGCATCTCTTCCTCCCCGCGCAGCACGAGACGGCGGAGCGCCGGTGACTTCGGAATGTTGTCGCCGAACGCGATGCCCTCTTGCCGCAGTACCTCGGCGAACTCCGAGTCAATGTCCGCGACCGGCGCATCTTCGTAGTCGGGATGGGGGGAGAGCAGCGCATCGCCCGGCTTGCGCCGTTTCCCGTCCGCGCAGAGCAGCCAAGCGTGGTGGCGTAGATCCTGAGTCCAGTTACACGGTGTCGTCCCGCGTCTCGTCTTGGTGCCGTAGAAGCTTCCTTCGGCTCGCTTCCTTCCACGGTGCCTAAGGGAGCTGGGCCTGTCGCTCAACCAAACCTGCAGTGCCTCGGCGGGAACATCGGCGACGGGGAAGGGAAACTCGTAGTCCAACACCCTGTAGCCGCCGTTCGCGCGGGTCCTCGGCGGTTCAGCACCGATTTGTCGCTGGACCATCCAGTAGTCTGTGGAGGATGTCCTCAACTCCCGGAGCTTGACTTGGCCTGCGACGCCGAGTCGCTCCAGGAACAGGATCACCGCCCGTCGGCCTTCGATGAAGGCGTAGTCCTCGACGAGTGCGGGCCTGTTCTGGAAGAGGTCCCGGCGACATCGGCCATGGTCGACAAGCGGGTCCGCGAGCAAGGCTTCGCGGGGTCTGCGAGCTCCATCCTCCGTCATCACAAGGGGCACGAGATCCTGGCGCCGTTCGCCCCGCCGGAGTGCCCATTCGAGGAGTTCAACCAGCGGGAGATCGTCCTTGTCCTCGACCGCGTCACAGGCTCTCTCAACGACGGACGCGAGTTTCACGTCCTGCTGCAGGCCCTTGAGCCATGCGGCGCCGGGATGGCGCGATTGTCTCACCCGATTGCGTAGCCCTGCCGGAAGCCGCTGATCCGGTTGGGGAAGGAGCCCCGCGAGTGCCTTCGCGACAGCAGGACCGCTCAGCTCCTTTTCGGAAGGCGGCTCTTCGTTCAGGAAACGCGTGCGTCCTGCCGCCAGCCATGTACCCGCCTCGGTGGGGACGGCTGGCACGTCTTGCCATCCTCGATCGTCGATGCCGTGCCAAAGCGCGAACAGAGCATCCGTACGCTCATCCTCGGGCAGTTCGGCCAACGCGTCCCACCAAACGGGCAGCGTCTCCGACCAGCGAACGTCGCCTCGTTCCACGCTACCTGCGCAGCCGAGCCAACGCAGAAAGTCGACGCCACGCTTACCGAGGACTCCCTCCTGCACGAGTTCCCGGTCGAACAACAGGTCCGGGCGCCAGTCAGGTCGGCGACCGAAGTCCTCCCGGAACCCGCGAGGGAGGCGGACGGCTCTGCTCAGACTGCTGTATCCGCCCGGTTCGGTCCCATGAATCGGCACGACACTCAGGTCGCCGAGCGCTCTGGTGAAGTCCTCCTGAAAGTGCCCCAGCGCATCGGAGAGCGGGGCGTCGTCCTTCGTCGGGTCAGCCAGAAGCCGGTATCCCGCTTCCTTGGACTCTTCGGGTTGCTTCTTGAGCCAGACGAGGATCTGGCGAACGAGTTCGGGGACTTGCCTCACGATGGCTTGCTGCCAGGCGTTCTCCTCGATGGGCCTCAGGTTCTGGCGGTCGAGATCGACGAGCCAGTCGGCCTGTAGGTGGAAGCCGAACGGCACGCGCGTCTGGGTCGGGAGTGTCGCGTAAACGCGCCCGCGGTCCGGTGGATCGGACCTGCCGTCACTGTCAAGCGGCAGCAATGCGATGACTTGCCGCTCCGGCCGTTGGCCCCGAGCGTCACGTTGATCGTTGAGTTCGCTGCGTGCCTCCAGGAACGCACGCATTTCGTCGTTTCCGGGGCGGTAGTTGGAGGCAAACGACTGCCACTGGAAGAGCTTCCCATCGGACGACGATCGGACTTCAACGACGCCGTCCTTGGCGGAGAGGCGCCACGTCACGTCGTCGATGCGTACCTCTTCGAGGCCGCGGAGCGCAAGGACCGCGAGCGGGATCGGATCGTCGGGGGCCGCGAGACGCTCAAGGTCGGCCAGAAGAGGCGGGTCGGGATCCGCCCGGTGGCTGAGCTGAAAGGCGGTGGTGTAGTCGGCGTCCGGATTCAGCGGTGGGGGATCTTCGTCCCAGTCTGGAAGCAGCGTGTCGAACCAACGGATGACTCTCGCTCCAAGGTCCCCTCGGTCGGTGGTGACGTTGAAGCGGAGGCGCCATCCGAACCCGGAGACTCGCGCTCGGCGAAATCGGGCGAAGACCGACTTGAAGCCCACCCCCATGAACCCGATCGCGGCGAGTCCCTTCGTGGATTGTCCGAGCGATGCCAGAGCCCGGACGTGTTCCTCGTCCAGAGCTTGCCCGCCGTCGTGCTGGAAGCGGACAGTGCCTTCGTCGATCCGCCGCCACTCAACCCGCCGGGCACCCGCGTCGATGGCGTTCTGGGTCAGTTCGTACACGTAGGTCCAAGGATGGGAGTGGCCGGCAGAGAGCATCCGCTCTACGGCTGACCGGGCGGCTGGACCGAACTCCTTCTCGTTCTCCTGCCGTACCCGCGACACGAAGCGGCGGTGGGGTTCGGACTGCGGCATGGCGTTACCCATCGAGAAGCTCGAAGAGCCGCTTCCGGCTCATCCCGGCGGTTCGCATGTTCTTGAGGATGATGCCCACCGGCACGTCCTTGCCCATGGGGATGACCACGGGGCGGCTCGCGCCTTCCTTGGTCAGGGTCAGGTGAGAGCCGACCTGGTGCTTCCTGGTCCAGCCGTCCCGTTCGAAGACGCGGACGAGCCGGCGCGGCCTAATGGGCCGTAGCGGCCTGGACAAGCTGCTGCCTCGTCTGGAATGGCACCATGCGATCTGTGGTGCTGGCAGCGGAGTAGCGGTTCTCGGTCGAGGTCTCGAAGCCGCAGTCCCTCAGGACTTCGTCCAGGGTTCCGATGTCGTAGCAGGTGAAGAGGAAGGCGCCCAGAGCCTCGCCCAGCATCTCCTGGGCCTCCTGCCGGTCCGCGCCGTGGCTTGCTACGTCCAGGAGAGGACACGACGCGATCCACGCGTCTCCCTCCACGTGGAAGTCGACGGGCACCGTCATCCTGAAGTGGACGCGGTCCGGGCGGGCGTCAACGAGGATACTGGCTTCAGGCATGAGCGAGGTTCCGGTCCAGGCGTCCAGACTACACCAGCGTCCGGGCGGGGGCGACGATGTCGGCGTCGTTCGCCTCCTGTGCCGCCGTGGCCGCTGATAGCCTGACGGTTCTCGTCAGGACCAGCGCAGGCGACCGGGACTCCGGCGCGCGCCGCCCGCAATCGGGGAGGGGATTCACCGTGATGAAAGCAGCCGTGTTCCACGAGGTCGGGCAGCCGCTCGAGATCACCGATGTCGCCATCGGCAAGCCGGGACCGCACGAGATCCTGATTCGCAGCGCCGTGGTCGGGGTCTGCCACAGCGATCTCCACTTCGTCGACGGGCTGTGGCCGATCCGTACGCCGGCGATCCTCGGCCACGAGGCGTCCGGCATCGTGGAGCAGGTCGGATCCGAGGTGCGCTACGTCAAGCCGGGCGACCACGTGATCACCTGCCTGTCCGTGTTCTGCGGCTACTGCGAGTACTGCATGAGCGGCGAGCCGACGCTGTGCGACAAGCGGGCCACGAGGCGGCCGAGAACCGGCGAACCGCGACTGGCGCTGCCGCCCAGCAACGGCGGCGGTCCGCGGCCCGTCTCGCAGTTCGCCGACCTCGCCTCGTTCGCGGAGCAGATGCTGGTCCACGAGAACGCGGTGGTGAAGATCCGCGAGGACATGCCGCTCGACCGCGCCGCCGTCATCGGCTGCGCGGTGACGACCGGAGTCGGCGCCGCGTTTCGCACGGCCCAGGTCGAGCCGGGCTCGACGGTGGCCGTCATCGGCTGCGGCGGCATCGGCCTGTCGACGATCAACGGCGCCGAACTCGCCGGCGCGGGCCGCGTCATCGCGGTCGACCGGGTGGCCTCCAAGCTGGAACTGGCGAAGCGGTTCGGCGCCACGGACACGGTGGACGCGTCCGCGGGCGACCCGGTCGAGCAGATCCGCGAGATGACCGGCGGCGGCGTGCAGTACGCCTTCGAGGCGATCGGCCTCAAGGTAACGGCCGAGCAGGCCTGGGCGATGCTGCGGCCCGGCGGCACGGCGACCGTGATCGGCATGGTCCCGTTCGGCGAGAACATCGAGATTCCCGGCCACGAGATGCTCCAGGCGAAGTGCATCCAGGGCTGCGTCATGGGGTCGAACCGCTTCCGCATCGACATGCCGCGGCTGATCGACTTCTACCTGGCCGGCAAGCTGAAGCTCGACGAACTGATCTCGGACCGGGTCGGGTTCTCGCAGATCAACGAGGCGCTTGAGAACCTGAAGAACGGCGAGGTTGCCCGTCAGGTCATCGTGTTCGATGGCTAGGAACTCCGGCAGCCGCGCTGTGCGCTGCTCCGCGCCAGAGCGGCGCCGGCCTGACGGCTGGCCCGTTTTTCCAGCCGCCTCCGGCGGCAGCGGGTCGGAAGACCCGCGCACCGACAACGAGCCCGGTTCCCTGCGGGCCATTGCGGTGATCGCGCTGTGCCTGCTGGCTCCGATCGCCTCTTCGCCGCTGGCGGCCGATGGTGTAACCGGGAAGGGCGACCTCGAAGCGGCGGTGGCCTCCCGCGCGGACCTGCTCTGGGACGCCGCGCGCAAGGTCTGGGAGTGGGCCGAGCCCGGCTACCAGGAGACGAAGTCCGCGGCGCTGCTCGCCTCGCTGGTCGAGGAGGAGGGATTCGACGTCGGCCGCGGAGTCGCCGGCATCCCGACGAGCTTCGTCGCCTCGTTCGGCTCCGGCCGGCCGGTGATCGCGATCCTCGCCGAGTTCGACGCCCTGCCGGGGCTCTCCCAGGAAGCGGTACCGACCCGCTCGCCGCGCGAGGGGACCGACTGGGGCCACGCCTGCGGCCACCACCTGTTCGGCGCCGGTTCGCTGGGCGCGGCCCTCGCCGTGGCCGACGGCATCCGCGGCGGAGCGATCCAGGGGACGGTCCGGCTCTACGGCACCCCCGCCGAGGAGGGCGGCGGCGCCAAGGCGTTCATGGCCCGGGCCGGCCTGTTCGACGACGTGGACGCGGTGCTTCACTGGCACCCCGGCGACGGGAACTCGGCCGGCGATCCGACGAACCTGGCCCGCGTGGCGGCCAAGTTCCGCTACCGCGGCCGCGCCGCCCACGCCGCTGCGTCTCCCGAGGCGGGCCGCTCCGCCCTCGACGCCGTGGCGATCCTGAACTACGGCGCCGAACTGCTGCGCGAGCACACGCCGGACCGGACCCGCATTCACCATGTGATCACCGCCGGCGGCGACGCGCCGAACGTCGTGCCCGCCTTCGCCGAGGCGTACTACTACGTCCGCCACCCGGACATCGATGTGGCGCGGTCCATCTACGACCGGCTCGTTCTGGTGGCCGAGGGCGCCGCCCACGCGACGGAGACCGAACTGGAGATCGAGTTCCTGGGCGGCATCCACAACCTACTGCCGAACGACACGCTGTCCCGGGTGTCGCTCGCGAACTTCGAGAGCCTCATCGACCTGGGCTACACGGAAGCCGAGAAGGCGTGGGCCGCGAAGCTCCAGGAATCTCTTCTCAAGCCGCGGCCGCTCGCCTCGGTCTCCGAGCTCCGCGACGACACCGGCGCCACGACCCTCGGCTCGACCGATGTCGGCGACGTCTCCTGGGTCGCGCCGACGACCGGCATCCGGACCGCCTGCTGGGTGCCCGGCACGCCGGCCCATTCCTGGCAGGCGGTGGCCGCCGGCGGCACGACGATCGGCCGCCAGGGCATGCTGATGGCCGCCCGCGTTCTCGCCGCGACAGCGTGGGACCTGCTCGCCGATCCCTCGATCGTCGAGGCGGCCAGGGAAGAACTCGACCGCCGGCTGGCCGACCGCCCCTACCGCGCGGCGCTCGAAGAAGGCCAGCAGCCGCCGCTCGACTACCGCAGGCCGCCCGAACGGTAGCGGCGCGCCGGCGACGGCGGGTACTCGCCGTCGCCGGCGTTGGCGATGGAGGGTCGAAGGCCGAGTTTTCGAGCCGCCTTCCGAGGCGCCGGCGGCCGCTGCCCGCGCGCCTCGACGACCCCGGAGACCCGGCTGGCCCGGAGGCGCCGACCGGGAGGCTCCCGGGACTTGCGGGCCGTCGGTTGCCGCCGGTAGAGTCACGGTGACTCACATCCGACTCACTCTTCGGGGGACGCCGAGTGGCCTTCAAGCAACTGACGGTTCGTGGCCTGGACGAGGACATCGTTCACGAGCTTGAGCGCATCGCGGAAGAAGAGGACGTTTCGCTGAATCAGTCCGTCAGGAAGCTGCTGCGCCGGGGGCTCGCCCATTCGGGCAATGAGGCTGACGGCGTGATCGGGAACTCCCTCGATCACCTCATCGGCACCTGGACCGCCGAGGAAGCGGACAAGTTCGACCGGGCGGTAGCGGACTTCAACGTCATCGACGAGTCGATGTGGAAGTGAGCGTCTATCTGCTCGACACCGACGCCTACTCGCATCTGAGGCGCGGTCATCGGCAGCTTGCGGGTCTCGTCCGATCCTCGACGAGGATCTTTCTCTCGACGGTCGTGGCCGGCGAGCTTCTCTACGGCTTCCGCCATGGAGACCGCTTCGACGAGAACGTCGAGGAACTCGAGTCCTTCCTGCGGAGCCCGCTGGTGGAGGTCGTGCCGGTCAGCATGAGGACGAGTGATCGGTACTCGCGCATCGCCGCGGCTCTTCGGGCGTACGGCAGACCGATTCCGACGAACGACATCTGGATCGCCGCGCACGCCATGGAGACGGGGAGCGAGCTGCTCTCCTTCGATCGTCACTACGAGCGGGTGGACGGTCTCGTTTGGAGAAGGCTCCGGACCGAGTCGGTCCGCCAGCAGCCGCCGCTCGACTACCGCAGACCTTCCGAACGGTAACACCACGGCAGGCGCCTCACACCGGGTGCGCCGACGTCCCCGCCGGTTTCCGAAGAGAACGCGCGCCGCGCAGCGGCGACCTTACCGGCGCCAGCGCAGCCCCGCGTGCAGGCTGACGTCCACCGCCGAGCCGTACTTGGCCGTGTTGTTCGTGAGGCTGAAGTAGGCGGCGCGGTTGCCGCTTGCATCGGCGGAAGAGAGGCTGCGGGTCCAGCCGATGTCGATCAGGGTCGCCGTGACGCCGAGGATGGAGAGGTTGAGCTGGCGGAAGGGGCTCTGCTGATGGCGGAGCTGAAGGACCATCGAGGACCTGGGGCCGATGGGGCGTTCGCCGGAGATGGCGACGGTGACGATGCTCTGCGGCTTCAGCGTCAGCAGGTCGTGGCCGCCGAGCCGGGTGAAGCCGGCGTTGGCGTAAAGCGTCCACCGCCGCCAGGGGCGGGAGACAAGGTACTGAACGGCGGCGTCGACCGAGCCGGTGCCGTGGAAGTTGTCGTCGTTGGCGGTCGGTAGCTTGAGCTGGACCTGGATGGCCTGCCGCCAGCCGGCGGATTCCGGTCCGAGACCGGACTTGAGCGAGACGATCGTTTCCCCAAGGCCGAGCCCGGCTTGCTCGAAGCGAACGAACCGGAGCTGTTCCCCGAAACCGCCGGGGCCGTCGCGGCGGAAGTAGAGGGCGTAGCCGTTCTCAAGGGTCTGGGGCCGCCCGGACTGGCGGAAGCCGAAGAAATCGTGAAAGCCCTCGATCAGTGGGTCGACGAAACCGCCGTCCGCGTTGACGATGGAGGTTCGGAGGCCGAGTTCGAGCCGCCGTCCGAAGCGCCTGCGCGCGTCGAGCGTCAGCCGGTGGACTTCCATGTCGGCGAAGTAGATCCCTTCGAAGCCGGGCCAGGGGGAGATGCCGTCAAGCTCCTCGGGCGTGACCGCTCCCCGGTAGCGGCGCCCTTCGATGACCTCGGAGACGGACGGCGATCGCAGCCAGAAGCTGGACAGTCCCAGGGACGCGGTGACTTGCCACCGGCCGCTTGGCGACCGCGCGTTCGCCGGCGCCTCGACCGGCAGGCTCAGGAACCCGGAGCCGCTGCCCAGCCAGACCTCGGCCACGGGCAGCGGACCGAACCGGTGTTCCTGGGCGCCGAGGGAAGAGGCAGCCGCGAGCACGCTCGCCGCTGCCGCGAGGACGGTCAGGCGAGATCGCAGGTTACTGCGTCGCCTCCGCCGCCTGGATCGCCTGCCAGACGCGCTCCGGCTTGGCCGGCATGTCGATGTTCGTGACGCCGAGCGGCCGCAGGGCGTCGACGATCGCGTTGACGATGCAGGGCGTGGCCCCGATCGTGCCCAGTTCGCCGATGCCCTTGGCGCCGAGCGGGTTGATGGGCGTCGGCGTCACCGTGTTGTCGAGCGCCATGCGCGGGAACTGCTTCGCCCGCGGCACCGCGTAGTCCATCAGGGTGCCGGACAGAAGCTGGCCGCCCTCGTCGTACTGGACTTCCTCCCACATCGCCTGGCCGATGCCCTGGACGACGCCGCCGAGGCGCTGGCCGTCGGCGAGCATGGGGTTCATCACCTCGCCGAAGTCGTCGACCGCGACGTAGCGCTGGATCTCGATCTGGCCGCTCTCGGGATCGATCTCGACCTGACAGAGATGCGCGCCGAACGGGAACGTCGTCGCCGACGGCTCGAAGCGGGCGACCGCCTCCAGGCCCGGTTCCTCGCCGGGCACGGCTACGCTCCAGAGGTGCGCCTTCTCGGCCACCTCGCGGAAAGTCAGTTTGCGGTCCGTGCCGCTGACGGTGAACTCGCCGTCCTCGTAGTCGATCCGGTCGACGGGCGCGTCGAGATGGTGAGCGGCGATCCTGGCGGCCTTGGCGTGGACCTTGACCAGCGCCATGTCGAGCGCGGCGCCGCCCACCGCGATGCCGCGGCTGCCGAAGGTACCGACGCCGTGCTGCACGTGATCCGTGTCGCCGTGGACCACGACCACGTCGTCGAGGCCGACGCCGAAGGCGTCCGACGCCATCTGGGCGAAGACGGTTTCCTGACCCTGGCCGTGCGGCGACACGCCGGTGTAGACGGTGACGTTGCCGGTCGGCTCGACCCGCACGGTCGCGCTCTCCCAGGTGCCCATGCGCTGCTGCGGCGTGGCGCCGGTGGAGGGGCCGAGACCGCACACCTCGGTGAAGGTGGCGAGCCCGATGCCGACGAGTCGCCCTTCTTCCCGCGCGCCGCGCTGCTCCGCGCGGGCTTCGTCGTAGCCGGCGAGCTCCATCAGGCGATCGAGCGACTTCTCGTAGTCGCCGGTGTCGTAGGTTGCGCCCGAGGGCGTGGTGTGCGGGAAGGCGTCCTTGCCGATGAAGTTCCGGCGCCGCACGGCGACCGGGTCGACGCCGATGGCGGCCGCCACCTCGTCCATCACGCGCTCGATGATGTACGCGGCCTCCGGGCGTCCGGCGCCGCGGTACGCCTCGGTCGCCATCGTGTTCGTGAACACCGAGGACGTTTCCCACGCGACGGCCTTGATGTCGTAACAGCCGCAGGACATCGTGTGGGTGGAGAGGGCGATGAAGGGGCCGAAGAAGGAGCGGAAGGCGCCGATGTCGGCGATCGTCTGTCCCTTGAGCGCCAGCACGCGGCCGTCGTTCTGGAACGCGACGTCGATCTTCTCGACGTGGCCGCGGCCGTGGGTCATGCCGAGCAGGTTCTCGGTGCGGGTCTCCGACCACTTCACCGGCCTCTTCAGGTCGCGCGAAACCCAGCACAGCAGCGCGTCCTCCGCGTAGGTCGGGATCTTGGCGCCGAAGCCCCCGCCGACTTCGGGGGCGATGGCGCGGATGCGGATCTCCGGGATCCCCAGGCACATCGCGATCTGCTGCTTGACGGAGTGGGGCGCCTGGTTGGAGGTCCAGAGCGTCAGCTTGCCGGGGCCCTCTTCCCAGTGGGCGCAGATGGCGCGCCCTTCCATCGGGAAGGGCGCGACACGCTGGTTCAGCAGCCGGATCGAGAGGGTCCGGTCGGCCTGCTCGAAGAGCTTGTCGGCCTCCGGATTGGGAGCGGGAACCTGGAGGCAGACGTTGCTCTCGAGTTCCTCGTAGACCTTCGGCGCGTCCGGCGCGAGCGCGGCCTCGACGTCCACCACGGCCTCCCGCGGTTCGATGTCGACCTCGACCATGGCGGCCGCGTCGCGCGCGGCGTAAGGGGTGTCGGCGACGACGACCGCGACCGGATGGCCGACGTAGAGGACGCGGCCGTTCGCCAGCAGCGGGTGGTCGGGCATCCCGGGTATCTCGACGCCGATGGGGGTCGCTCCGACCTGTCCGTCCATGTCGGCATAGGTGTAGACGCCCACGACTCCCGGGTGGGCGGCCGCGGCCGCGGTGTCGATGGAACGGATGACGCCGGCGGCGAAGTCGCTGCGTACGAACGCGGCATGGGTCGTGCGCGGCAGCTTGACGTCGTCGGTGTAGGTGGCGAGGCCCCGGATGAGGCGCGGATCTTCGCGCCGCTTGATGGGCCGGCCGACGGAGTTGGGTCTGAACGTCGTCATGAGGCGTCTCCCGCGAGGTCGGCCGCGTGCTGGACCGCGTCGACGATCTGCTGGTAGCCGGTGCAGCGGCAGATGTTGCCGTCGATCGCCTCCCGGATCTCGTCTTCCGACGGGCTCGGGTTGTCGTCGAGCAACTGCTTCGCTGCCATGATCATGCCGGGAGTGCAGTAGCCGCACTGGAGACCGTGCTTTTCCCAGAAGCCGACCTGCAGCGGATGCAGGTTGTCGGCGTCCGGGGCGAGGCCTTCGATCGTCGTCACCTCCTGGCCGTCGGCCTGAACGGCGAGGACCGTGCAGCTCTTGACCGCGCGTCCGTTCAGGTGAACGGTGCAGGCGCCGCAGAGGGTGCTCTCGCAGCCGACGTGGACCCCCGTGAGGTCGAGTTCCTCGCGCAGGAAGTGGACCAGCAGCGTGCGCGGCTCGACGTTGCGCTCGCGTTCGCTGCCGTTGACGGTGATGGAGACGGGGACGGATCCTGGCATCGATGCTCCTGTCGAATCGGGTGTCGTGGCGGCGGCATGGTATCGCAGCGGCGACGCGCTATGATGCCGTCACTCGGATACAGCAGACCCCTTCGAGCAGGGAGGCCGACATGAAGAAGTCGCTCATCGCCATCGCCGTGCTGACTGGACTCGCGGTCGCCGCGTCCGCGGCCGTTGCCGCCGAGGACGGCGTCAGGAGAACCGCCGACGGCAAGCCGGACTTCACCGGCGTCTACGACATCTCCAGCATCACGCCGTTCGCCAGGCCCAAGGAGTTCGGCGACAAGCTGACCCTCACGCCCGAGGAGGCGGAGGCGAACGCGAAGCGGCGAGCCGACTCGAACGCGGCCCAGGACGCTCCCAGCGCTTCGGCTGGCGAGCGCGCGGCGCCCGAGAAGGGCGGCAACGTCGGCGCCTACAACAACTTCTGGTTCGAGTGGGGCAGCCAGAACTTCATGATCGACGGCAAGTACCGGACCTCGGTGCTGACCGATCCGCCGAACGGTCAGATGCCGGCGATGACGGAAGAGGGCAAGGCGCGGTCGGCCGTGGCGCCCAAGTTCGCGTGGCCGAATCGCGGCTACGCCTGGTGGCTCGAGTCCGGCGACATCCCCTACGACGGACCGGAGACGAACATCGTCGGCGTGCGCTGCATGTACCAGCCGACGGCCTCGGTCGCCATCCGTTCGCTGCCGTACAACAACGTGAAGACGATCGTCCAGACCGAAGACCACTTCATGATCATGATCGAGTGGATGCACTGGGCCCGGGTCGTCCGCATCGGCGGCGAGCACATGCCGGCCGAGTACACCTCGCTGAGCGGCGACTCGATCGGCTGGTGGGAAGGCGACACCCTGGTCGTCGAGACGACGAACTTCCGCGACATGCCCGATCTCCGCGGCGAAGGCGTCCGCGTCATCGAGAAGTTCAGCCCCATCGACGGCGAGGGCCTGCTTTACAGCTTCACGGTGGAGAACCCGGAGTACGAAGCGCCGTACAGCGGCGAACTGCCGTGGCCGAAGACGGACCAGAAGAGCTACGAGTACGCCTGCCACGAGGGCAACTACGCGATGGGCAACACGCTGCGCGGCGCCCGGCTGCTGGAGGCGGAGTTCGAGAAGGGGCAGGCGAGCTCCGGCCAGGAGTAGGCGGCGCTACACCGCCTGGATCTGCCGGCTCACGCGGCCGACGATCCGCGGCAGGGCCTCGTGCGCTTCCGGCGGCACGCGGAATGTCGTCATCCAGGACAGGGCGGCGAGGTCCGCCAGGTCGACGGCGTCCCGACCGGCCAGCAGCGCGGCGCCGCGCAGGATCTTGATCGCCTTGACGAGGAAGGTGCGGTCGGTGAGCAGGGAGTTCGTCTCGTTGCACTCGAACTCGAGCACCAGCGTGCGCAGCACGTCGAGCAGGGCGGCGCGCACGGCCGGGCCGACCTCGACGTCGTACATGCGCCGGTTCAGCGCGTCGAGCGTGGCGCGGTCGGTCACGGGTTCCGGATCGGGCTGTTCGACGACGGAACCAGCGGCGAAGCGGTCGATCAGGGTCTTCGCGTCGTCGACGCCGCTCTGGATCAGGCCGGAGACGCGCAACTGGAGGGCGAACCGGTCGAGGTTCGCGGGGTCGAGGGGTTCGTTGTAGTACTCGTCGTCCATCGGGTTGCCGGTGGCGATGGCGGCCATCAGCGGGATCGGCTCGGCGCCGAAGCGGCGCTCGTTCAGGATGCGGAGCAGGACGTTCAGCGCTTCGCCGGGGGCGCGGGAGATGTCGTCCAGCACCGCAACCTCGGCGGTGAGCAGGCCGCCGGGCTCGATCCGCTGGTGGATCCGCTCCGCTTCGCCGGCAGTTCCGGGAGCGTCGCCGTCCGTCCGGACCTTGCGCCGCTCCAGGACGATGTCGCCGACGAGTTCGGCGAGCCGGGTGTCGCGGTGCAACTGGTAGAAGAAGAAGTCGAGGTCGGAGCCCCTGGCGGCGACTTCGGCGAGCCGGGTCTTGGCGGTACCGGGCGGGCCCTCGACGTAGATGTGCTCCCGCGTGATCAGGGCGAGGAGCAGGGCCGTCTTCACCTCGTCGTGGCCGACGACGTGGTGGTCGAGCAGATCGCGAAGGGGGGTCAGGTCGCTCACGGAACGCGGGACTCTATCCGCAAGCGAGGACATCCGACCGCTCGAAGACGGGCGTCCGGGCTGCGGCGCGGTTGGCCCGGGGACGCGCCAGCCGGTGTCACCGCTCCTCCAGCCGCAGGCCGCCGCCGGCCAGGGGGCGTCCGCAGAAACGCAGCCCGCTGGTTTCCAGCGAGATGTCGTCCAGGACGGGCGGACAGTCGCCGTTGCCCAGGAACACGGTGTGGAGCGCGACCCCGAGCCGGCGCGCCAGTTGCCGCTCGCGGCGGACGGTCGTGTCGCCGATGATCGGCAGGCCGTCGGTCAGCAGCACGACGTGGCGGTTGCGGCCGGAGCCGCCCCGCAGGCCCTCCAGCGCCGTGCGGAGCGGCGCTTCGTAGTTCGTCTGGCCGACCGCCTTGGCCTGCCCCGCCTGCTCGGCGAGGCGTGAGTACGAGCGATGCAACAGCCGGCCGCCGACGTGGTGAGGCAGCGCGCGGTGGTGGAACTCCACGTAGCCGACGCGCATGCGCCGGCGCGCCGCGACCCGCAGGATGCCGAGCACGACCTGGCTCGACCAGACGGTGAGCCGGCCCGCCATCGAGGCGGAGATGTCCCGCAGCACGGCGACCGCGCCTCCGGCGCTCCTGCGCTTGCGCTCGAACGTGCGCGGCGCACCGGGCAGCCGGCCTTCGGCGAACAGCAGGGCCTCGATCGCGTCGGCGTCGATCAGTTCGTCCAGGTCGCGCAGCGGGCGGTAGCCACGGGGCTGGCCGCCGGGGTCCGTGTCCGGGTCGATCCGGCCGCGCTCGATGCGGCCGACCAGCGCCCGCAGGAGGGGATCGACCTGGGCCGGCGGAGGTGGCTTCCCGAACAGGGTCGGGGGCGCCGGCAGGTCGGCCTGATCGTCGATCCAGGAGTCGGAGGCCGGGGAGGCAGCCGCCGCGCCGTCGGAGTCGTCGCCCTGGGACTGCGCGCCCGGCATCTGCGCGCCGGTCTCGGCCATCGTCACGTTGGGCGGATCGCCGAGCAGTTCCTCCAGGATGTGGTCGAAGTCCTCCTGCACCTCGTCCGGCAGCCGGTGGGCGACCATGTAGCGGATGGCGCCGAGATCGCGCGGCGCCGCCGCCGGGGCGCCGCGCAGGAACGCGTGGGCGCGGACGAGCCGGAGGGCGGCGGAGCTGAAGGAGCGATCCGACATCAGGCGGTCGCCCGAAGCCGACTCGTCGGCGCTGCGCTGGCGGAGGCGGTCCAGCAGGCGGTGGTAGGCGCCGAGGGTGCGCGGTTCGATCTGGAGCGCGGCCGCGGCGGCCTGCGCGGCCTTGCGCGTGGCGGTGTTCATCACCGCCGGGAGCGGCGTCGCGGGGCTTCCGGGAGCCGCCGGCCCGCCGGTCCCCGGAAACGCGGACGTCTCGCCCGCGTCGGGCCCGGGCCCGGCCCGATCCGGCCGGTGCGCGGCCCGGTCCGGCCGGTGCGCGGCCCGGTCCGGCCGGTACGCGGCGCCGTCCGGCTGGTGCGTGGCCCGGTCCGGCCTGCGCGCGGACTCGCGTTCCAGCAGGACGGCGGCTTCGTCGAAGAGTTGGCCGGTGAGCAGGCCGGTCAGGCGAAGCTGGACGGCGAAACGGTCGAGTTGGCCGGGCTCGAGCGGGTCGATCGGCGCTTCGACCTGCTCCAGCGGCCCGGTGGCCACGGCGGACTCGAGCGGCAACGCCTGCCCCAGGGCCTGCCGTTCGGCGAGGATCCGCAGCAAGGGGCCGAGGGCCTCGCCAGGGGACCGCGGCAGGTCTTCGAGCAGCGCGACCTCGGCCTGGAGCAGCGGCCCGGGGATGAGCTCCCGGCGCAGCCGCTCGTGGCTGGGGTGGCGATGGCGGCTCAGCAGCACGTCGCCGAGCAGGTCCGTCTCGCGGATGTCCCGGTGGAAGACGAGCGTGTGGGTTCGGGCCCCGGACAGCGAAGCCAGCGCGGCGGCCAACTCGGACTTGCCGCAGCCGGGCGGCCCTTCGAGGTACGCGTGCTGCTCTGCCAGCAACGCCAGCGTCAACCCCGTCGCCGCCTGGTCCTGGCCCACCAGCACCCGTCCCAACGCCGTCCGCAGGTCGACGAAGGCGCCAGCGAGCTTGGCCGTGCGGCGATCCGGAGCGGGCAGAGTCACGGCGCGGAATGGTACTCGGCGAGTGCGTACCCCGCCTGCCGCCCCGCCGGGACCGCAGGATGAGCATCGCGACTTCATGGAAGAACCCCGCGCCCGCCGCGGTTGCTAGGATGGCGGAAGCGTCGCTTTCCCGTGCCGTTGCCGTTTTGCCGGCGAGTGGCATTCAGGAAACCAGGAGGTCCCCAGGGATGAAGAGAGTTGCGACGGTTGGACGACGGTGGGCGCTTTCGGCCGCGGTGGCCGGTTGTGCCCTCCTCTTGCCGGCCGGATATGGGTTGGCCGTGGCTGCGGATGCCGCGGTTGGCGTGGAGGCCGCGGTCCAGGACGACGAGAAGAAGAAGCGCAAGGCGGAGAAGAAGGCGGCGGCAAGAGCGGCGAAGGAGCAGAAGCGCCTGGAGAAGCAGCGCCGGCAGCGGGGCAGGACCGTGCGGGCGGTTGTCGTGCCGTCGGCGCCTGCCGCGCCAGCGGAACCGCCGGCCGCGAAGACGGCCGAACCGGCTGTGGCTGCCGTGCCGGAGGCCGCGGCGGCGCCCGAGCCTGCCGCGGCGCCCGAGCCTGCGGCCGCGCCGGAACCTGCGGCCGCGGCGGCGCCCAAGGTCGCGCCGGCACCCGTGGCTGCGCCGAAGGCCGAGCCTGCGAAGGCGGCGGCAGCGGAATCGGCTCGGACAGCTTCGGCACCGGCGCCGGAGCGAGAGCAGCCGCGCGTCGAACGGCCTGCTCCGCGTCCGGCCAGGACGAGAGATCCCTCGCCTGCGGCGTCTCCGGCCCGGGACATCGCCCTCAACGAGCGGATCCGTGTCGCCGAAGTGCTGCTGGACGTGCTGGTCACGGATCGCCAGGGCAACGTGATCGACGACCTCGCCGCCCAGGACTTCGTCGTTCTCCACGACGGCGAGGAGCAGGAAGTGACGAGCGCCTCCTTCTACGGCGGTCCGAGCGAACTGGCGGCGCCGGGAGATGCCGGCACGACGCGCACCGACCGCTACTTCATCCTGATGTTCCATGACCAGCGGATGCAGGCGCCGCAGCTCGCGGGGCCGCAGATGGACAACGCGCGCTGGCTCAGGCGGTGGATCGAGGACGAGTTGCAGCCGAACGACCAGGTGGCCGTCTTCGCCTACCAGGCGCGGCTCAAGGTCTACCTCGACTTCACCCGCGACCGCGACGCGATCCTCGCGGCGGTGGATGCCGCTTCCCGCGGCAAGAAGGACATCGAGCGGTGGGTGACGCGGTCGTCGCCCGAGTTCGACCCGAACTCGCCGTCTCTCTTCGTCAACCTCCCGGTCGGCAAGGAACTCGCGCGCCGCAGCCGCAAGCTGCAGCAGGGCTTGGAACTGCTCGGCGAGGCGGCGGCGGGGATCGCGGGCCGCAAGAACCTCGTCATGTTCAGCCTCGGTTTCGGCGAGGTCGGCCGGTTCGGCGCCTACACGCCGGACCCGCGTTACTATCCGCAGATGCGGGAGGCGCTGAACGCCGGGAACGTCGCGGTCTACACGATCGACACGATGGGCAGCCGCCGCCGGTCGATCGCCTCGGCTTCCCTGAACGATTCGCTCAGCCTGCTCTCGAACGAGACGGGTGGCCACTACTACGCGAACTTCACGAACATCATGTCGCCGATGCGGCAGGTCGCCGAGGAGAACCAGGGCTACTACCTCGTGAGCTTCCGCTCCGAGTACGAAGCCGGCACCCAGGGCTACCGCGACATCAAGGTCAAGGTCCGCGAAGGCAAGTACAAGGTCCGGTCGCGCACCGGCTTCCGCTACGGCGAAGCCTCCGGGCCGTAGCTGCGGCTGCGCGGGGTTGCAGCCACACCTTTGGACGGAACGAGAGAGGAAGGGCCAGGATGATCTCCGCCGACCACCGCTACGAGAAGAAACGGATCCAGGTTCACGGCCACGAGATGGCCTACGTCGACTACGGCGAAGGCGATCCGATCGTGTTTCTGCACGGCAATCCGACGTCGTCCTACCTGTGGCGCAACGTGATGCCGCATCTGGAGGGGAAGGGAAGGCTGGTGGCGCCTGACCTCATCGGGATGGGCGACTCGGCGAAGCTGCCGGACAGCGGGCCGGACCGGTATCGGTTCGTCGAGCACCGGCGCTACCTCGACGGGCTGCTGGAGGTGATCGGCGTTGCGGAGAACGTCGTGTTCGTGATCCACGACTGGGGTTCGGCGCTCGGTTTCGACTGGGCCAACCGGCACCGGGACGCGGTGCGGGGGATCGCCTACATGGAGGCGCTCGTCAGCCCGGTCCCGAGCTGGGACGCCTGGCCCGAGGCGGCGCGGGGCGTCTTCCAGGGGTTCCGATCGCCCGCCGGCGAGGGCATGGTGCTGGCGAAGAACGTCTTCGTCGAGCGGGTGCTGCCTGGGTCCGTGCTGCGGGGGCTGACGGACGAGGAGATGGCGGTCTACCGGCGCCCCTTCGCGGAGGAGGGCGAGTCGCGCCGGCCGACGCTGACGTGGCCGCGCCAGATCCCGATCGCCGGGGAGCCGGAGGACGTCGCTGCGATCGTGCAGTCCTACGCCGACTGGCTGACCGGGTCGGACGTGCCCAAGCTGTTCGTCAACGCGAAGCCCGGCGCCATTCTCACCGGCGCCATGCGGGAGGTCTGCCGCGCCTGGCCCAACCAGACGGAAGTGACGGTCAAGGGCTCCCACTTCATCCAGGAGGATTCCCCCGACGAGATCGGTTCCGCGATCTCGGAATGGTTGCCGTCCTAGGCATCGACGACGGCGAGGTCGTCCTCGGCGTCATCGGGTCGGGCATCAACACCTGGCGGCTCGACGAGAGCGGCGCCGAACTCCAGGCGGCGCTGGAGGAACCGGCGCCCAGGGTCTTCAACGTCGGGGGGCGGGAGACTGTCAGCAGCAGCCGGCGTGAAAGGGACTACGGCCGCTTGGCCGTCTCGTCTCGGGGCGTAGCCCTTCGCCGACGACTTCACCGGCCTCCATCTGGCCAACGAGGACGGAATCGGCGGCCCGACGACCGTGGAGTTCCTGGGCGACCTGGACCGTCGGGGATCGCTTACCGCGGCCGTGGGACTCATCCGGACGGATGACGACGGCTGGGCGCCGTATGCGGCCTGGCTGATCGAGGATGGCGGCGGCGCGCCCCGCGGCCTCTTGCCGACCAGGGACGGCGGCCGCGCCCTGGAGGCGTGCAGTGTGGCCGAGCTTTCGGTGGTCCGGTTCGTCTCGGATGACCGCTTGCTGGTGATTCCCGGCGCGGAAGCCGGCGTCTTCGTTTACGACCGCGACGGTGCGCTGCGCGACAGTCTGGATGCGGCGACCTTCTTCGCCGAGTCCGGCTGCGACAACGAACTCGACGAGTTCGGGAGTTCGCCGCTCCACGATGCCTACAGTCGTGCCGACTGGTTGGGTCCGCGCCGCATCGTCGACGAGGTCGTGGCCGACGGCGCCGGCAACGTGTACTTCTTCGTCCGGTACGGGGCCGAGAGTCGGCGGACGGCGGAGCTGGACGCCGCTGCAGGTTCGCGGTCCGCACTCGTTGGGGCCGGTTTCCAGGGATCGCGGCGGCAGCAGCTGCGGATGCGAGTCAGCCAGCCTCCGCGGCAGAACGTGAACGGCATTCGGGCCGGGAGCGTCGCGGATCGTGTCGTCGCCTCGGTACCGCCTCCGCGAGGCAGGGTGTGCTGGGACCTGGTTCACGCCCATGTCGACGATCTGCGGACGGTCACGAGGCAACCGTGCGCCGTCGAATCGGAGTTCGCGGATACCCGGCTGCGCGCCGACCTGCGGGGCGACCGTCTGGTGATCCTGCTTCGCGGCGGCGCCCTGCGGGGCGGGGACGCGCGGGCGGCGGAGGCCTTCGAAGCGCGTCTGCTCTCTCCGGCCGGTGCCGAGGGTTAGGGCGGTGCGGTTCTCGATTCTCGTTTCCTTGTTCGCGGCCAGTGCGGTCGCGGTCCCCGGACTGGCTCAGGACGTAGCGTCGCCGGACGGCCCGTTCCAGTTCGTTTGCCCTCGGGAGAGCGAGCCCGCCTTCTCCGACGGGATCCCCGCGCGGGCCGACAGGACGTGGGAACGGCTGGACGACCTCCCGCCGGGCGGCGGGGCGCCGGCTGCCTGCTGGGCGTGGAGCGCGTCGTGTCCGCCCCGGCTGCTCGAGCCCGGACAGAACGCGGCCGCCGCCTGCCGCGCCGGCGTCGATTCGTTCAGGCCCCTGAACGTCCGCCTTGTGGTCCCCGATGCCTCCAAGGCGGACGGCGACCCGGCGGACAGGACGGCGGCCACGGCCAGCTTCGAGGTCGTCGCGGCGCCCGCCGAGTTCGAGGTGGTCGCGGCGCCGGCGGCGATGTGGCGGGAGGTGCCCTGGAACCTGCTGCCGTCGACCGCCGTCGCGTCGGGATCGCTCTCCCTGCTCCGCGACGACGAAACGTGGCGAGTCCAGGCGCTCGCTGACGGCCTCGCCTCGACCTGGCGGGACGTGACTCCTGAAGAGGGGGCGGTGGAGCTCGCGCTGCGGGACGCGGTGGAGTTCACGGTGCAGGCGACTGCCGGCGGCGCGCCCCTTGCCGGCGCCCGCTTGTACCTGGTGCGACCGGCTTCGGGGCTGATGACCGCCATACCCGAGTTTCTGGGCTTCGGGATCTCGGACGCCGGCGGCAGGGTGAGCCTGACCCTGTCCGAGCGGGAGCGTGCGGCGGTCCTCGTCTCCCACGTCGCCCGGACCGCGTCGGCCTTCGGGCGTCTCGCCGAGGTGCCGCCGGTCGTCGAACTCGGTCCGGGGTTCGCCTTGACGGGCCGACCGTGGACGCGGAAGGACGGCCAGTGGCCGGAGTGCGGTTGCTGGGTCTGTCGTGGGTGGCGAGCGAGCTCGCGGTAATGCAGCGCCACCTGGGCCTGTCCGTATCGTGGCTGGCGGCGCCGGCGCGACGGCCGGAGAGCCGGTCGTGCTGGGGCTGGCGCCGGCCTTTACGGTCGAGGGCGTCTTCGTGGCGGCCGACGGCGTGACTCCCGCCGCTTCCGGGCGGCTACACGCTGGAACTGACGGCAGCGAACGCCGGCCGGCGGGTGCTGGAGGTCTCGGGATCGGCGGGCGAGGCGCGCGACCTGGGGGTTGTCGTGGCCCCGGCGTCGGCCTGGGTGTCCGGGACCGTCGTGAGTCCCGAGTACGCTCCGGTTCCCGGCGCCAGGATCTCCTACCTGCGTCCGACCGAGTTCGGCGCCTTGTTGGCCAGAGCGATGGGGGGCGTGGTGGAGATCACGGCGAATGCCGATGGCTACTTCGAGATGCACGGCCTGGAACTCGGCCCGGCGAGCCTCCGCGTGGAGGCGGAGGGATTCGCTCCGCTGGAGTTCGAGGTCGAGGCCGCGGCAATCGAGTGGGTCGATGCCGGCTTCGTCGAGCTCTCGCGCGGGCGCCGGATCACTGTGCGTTCCGACGTCGACGGCGGCGGGGTGAACCTCGATCCGGGTCCCGAGCACGATCCCCTGGGGCCGATGAAGGGCAAGGTGGTCGGCGGCGAGGCCGTGTTCGAGAACGTTCCCGAGGCGCCGCTGCGGGTGCGGGTCATGGACGAGGGCGTGCCGGTCTGCGAGCGCCGCGAGGAGGCCGGAACCGGCGACGAGGCGATCCGGTGCGACCGGAGCACGGTGACGGTGACCGGTCTGGTGACGGTCGGAGGGCAGCCTGGAAAGGGGAGGTTGAGTTGGCTGTCGAAGGTGGAGAACCCGCAACCCGAAGGAGTCGGGAGAATCCTCGGCTCGCCGCTTGGACGGACTCTGGGCGTTTCCAGCAAGCTCGAACTGACGGCGTTCCTCGACGGCGAGGGCCGCTATCGGCTGGAGTCGATGCTCCCGGGCGAGTGGAACGTGACCCTCCGGTCGGAGACTGACGGAATGCAGGAGCGGCGCGAGATCACGGTGCCGGAGGCTCCAGGCGAGGAGGTAGTCGTCGACTTCCGCTACGGCGGCGTGGCGATCGAGGGAAGCGTCGTCGATGCCGAGGGACAGCCCGTTGCTCACGCGACGGTCGACGTCTTTCCGGACCGCCAGACAGTGGGGACGGGCCGGAACGGCCGCTACGAGATCATGGATCTGGCGCCGGGCGCGTACCAGTTGCGGGCGAGGTTCCAGCACTCCCGCTCCGACTTGGTGGACGTGGAGCTCCGCGACTACAACGACCTGCAGTCCGTCCAACTGCACCTGCGCGACGATCCCCCGGACGACGAACTCGCGGTCCGGCTCGCCGGCGCCGCCGGCGGCTTCTGCTTCGTCGAGATGGAAGGCGCCGGGCAGCGGACCGTCCGGATCGATGGCGGCGCGGCGAGCACGAAACTCACTCCGCCTCTCACCGACCGGGTCCGCGTCGCCTGCCAGGCCGACGGACGCTGGGTCCTCACCGGCTGGCGGGATCTCGAACCCGCGCTGGAGCGCGGTATCGACCTCGATCCCTTCGAGTCGGATTCCTCGATCGTCCTGACCGGCGAGCCGTCGACGGCGGCGGTGCAGGTGACCGGCCCGGGCGGCTGGGATCTAGGCTCTCTCCGCATCTGGTTCGGCGGCGCGACGACGTTCCCCGTCGGCGAGACGATTCCCAACCTGCCGGAGGGCGAGTACACCCTGCGCTGGGGGAACCAGGTGCGGACCGTGTGGACGGAACGGCGGCGGACCGCCGAGGTGGAGATCGAGTAAGAGTGCGGAGCCGGCCTGACGGCCGGCCCGTTTCTTTGCCGCCTTCGGCGGCGGCGGGTCAGAAGACCCGCGCACCCAGTAGGCCGCTACTTGCCGCCGGTCACCGGCCACTTGGCCGGGTCGTGGTGCCTCAGGTAGTCCTTGCGGTCGATCCAGCCGAGGATCATCGACCACGTCATCCAGCGCTTTTCGGGCAGGATGGCGAAGTAGACGTGGGCCACGGTGAGCGTCACCAGCACGACGCCGCCGACGCCGTGGAGGACGTAGACCCAGCCCCAGCCGCCGTCGCCGAAGAACTTGTAGTCGTCCTGGGCCCAGAGCGGCTGCTCGATCCGCCACATCATCAGGATGCCGGTGACGATCGCGGCCATGCCCGCCAGGGTCGCGGCGTGATGGAACATCTTCTGCGCCGCCGGGTACTTGCCGGGCTTGGCGGGCGCCTCGCCGCCGGTAACGGCCTTGCGCATCTCGCGCATCATGTCGCCGAGGTCCGAGAGCCCGACCCATACGTTCTTCAGGCTCTGGAAGAAGGTCGCGTGGACGATGTGGAAGACGATCGACGCGGTCAGGATCAGGCCGGTGATCCAGTGAATCTCGAGCCAGGCGAACTGCAGGCCGACCTTGGGCAGGAAGCCCGTGATCAGCAGCAGGATCATCGAGATCCCCATCACGGCATGGAACAGGCGGGACGCCAGACTGTGCCGCTGGATCTTCTGCGGCAGACCCGGATCGTCGGGGGCGTTGGCGGCTGCCTTCTTCTCCTCGCCGATCCAGCGGCGGCGGAGCGCCAGGTGGAGGATCAGGAACACGCCGCCGGCGATCAGCGCGATCCAGAACAGACTCCAGTCGATCCCCAGGAGGACGTCCTGTCCCCACGGGTTGGTGGCCCTCTGAAAGAGATTCATGCGGGCCCTAGACCGGCGCCTGTCCGCGGATGGCGCGGCGGATGAGGTTCCTCATCAGCGGCACCTTGTAGCCGTTGTGGCGGAGCGGCTTGGCGCCGATGACGCCCAGCTCGGCGATCCGGGTGGCGACGTCTTCGCTGATCTTCTGGCCGCGCAGAAGCTCCTCGCAACGGTCCATGCGGAGCGGCACCGGCGAGACGGCGCCGACGGAGAGGCGGCAGTCCTGGACGACCCCGTCCTCGACCCGCATCGCGGAGGCGACGTTGACCAGGGGGAAGTCCCAGGCGTTCCGGTCGCGAACCTTCTCGAAGTAGAAGTCGGCGCCGGCCCAGGTGTCCGGGATGCGGACGGACTGCAGGACCTCGTTGGGCTGCAGGACGGTCATCCGCGTGATGTCGATCGCGGGGCCGACGAAGAAGTCCTCGGCGGCCACGGTCCGCTCGCCGCGGCGGCCGCGGATGACCATCTCGGCGTCCAGCGCGATCAGCGCCGGCGCGGTGTCCGACGGCGTGACCGCGACGCAGCGCGAGGCGTCGAAGATGCAGTGCTCGCGGTTCATCGACTCCGGCGTGTCGGCGTAGCAGATGTTGCCGCCCGCCCGGTAGCAGGGCCAGCCGGCGCGGTAGTACCAGCAGCGGGTGTCCTGCACCAGGTTGCCGCCGAGCGTCCCCTGGTTGCGGATCTGCGGGGTGGCGACGGTTTCGGCGGCTTCCGCGAGGATGCCGTAGCGCTCCCGGATCAGCTCGTTGTCCACGACCTCGGTGAGCGGGGTCATGGCGCCGATCTCGATGCCCCCGTCGGTTTCGCCGATGCCGGACAGTTCCGGGATCGCGCCGAGGTCGACGACCGCTTCGGGCCGCTTCACCCGGTCCTTGAACCAGTCGAAGGTGTCCATCCCGCCGGCGAGCACCCAAGCGCTCTCGCGGTGACGGTCGAGGACTTCGAGGGCGCCGTCCAGGCTCTCGGGCTGGTACAGCTCGAAGTCGGGGATCATGTCGTGGATGACGGCCATGCTGTGGTTTCCTCCTTCTGATCCGATCAGGCGTTCCGTGGCCGATCAGGTGTGCGCGGCCAGGAATTCGCCGTCCTGCTCGCGGCCCTCGAGCTGGTTGATGATGTGGTCGGTCATGAGCGGCAGGTAGGCCACCGTGTCCTGCCCCAGCGCGTCCTGGATGGCGCACAGGAGCGCGGCGCAGCCGGCGCCCATCGGCGGCTCGCCGATGCCCTTGGAGCCCACCGGGTTGTTCGGGTCCGGCATGTTCACCGCGTCCCACTCCATCTCAAGCGGCACGTCGAGGATCGTGGCCGGCCGGGCGGTGTAGAAGCGGTTGGCGAAGGGGATGCCCCACTGCGGGTCGTACACCCACTTCTGGCCGACCGCGCAGCCGAAGCCCTGGACGGCGCCGCCGTGAAGCTGGCCGCCGAGGCTCCTGGGGTTGAGGACGGTGCCGCAGTCGGTGACCGCCTTGTAGTCCGCGAGTTCGATGACGCCGGTTTCCTTGTCCAACTCGATCTCGGCGTAGGCGACGACCCAGGAGTAGACGTCGCCGGCGCGGCCGTAGTTGTCCTTGGCGGCGGCCAGCAGGCCCTTGCCCTTGAGGACGGCGGCGCCTCCGAGCGTGATCGGGCTCAGGCCCTCGTTCAGCTCGGTGCCGTCGAAGCGGCCCCCGAGTTCGATCGCCTTCCGGGCGGCCTGGGCGAAGCTCAGGCCCGCCGCGCGGTTGCCGCGCCGGTAGACGCGCTCGCCGGCGACGACGTACTGCGAGGCCGAGCCGCCGTGGACCTGGGCCGCGATCTCCTGCAGCTTCGTCTTCATGTCGGTGGCGGCGGCGTGAGTGGCGCGGGTGATTGCGTGGGTCGTCTGGCTGCCCGCCTGCACGCAGGTGTGGGGGACGCCCTTGCCGGTGTCGCCCCAGACCATGTCCACCTTCTCCCACGGCACGTCGAGCAGGTCGGCGGCGACGCGCGCGGTGTCGGAGTAGGAGTGGGTGCCGAGGTTGCCGATCCCGGTGTGGATCTCGAGCCGGCCTTCCGGCGTGATCAGCATGAGTCCGTCGAAGCCGCTTGAACCGGCGGTGTAGGTCGAACTCGCGAGGCCGACGCCGGTGATCTTCGAGCCGTTTGCCTGCCCGCTGCGGGCCTTGGCGTCGTCCCAGTCGACCATCTCGGCCAGCCGGTTCCAGGCCTCGGCAACGTAGGCGGTGGTCACGTTGCGACCTTCCCCGTCGCCGAACTTGGCGCCGTTCTTCGCGATGTTGATCTGGCGGATCGTCAGACGGTCGATCCCCAGGTGGTCGGCGGCGCGGTCGAGCAGGGGCTCGACCATGGCGGACATCTGCACGCCGCCCGGCGCCCGCTGCGGCGCCCTCGGCGGCGTGTTCGTCGCGATGGAGAGGCCGCGGTGGCGCATGTTCTCGGGCTGGTAGGTGAGGGACACCATGTTGCCCGAGGTGCCCATGTCGCTCTGGCGGCCGTACGGGCCGTTGTCCTGGATCACCGCCCAGTCGAAGGCGGTGATGCGGCCGTCGTTCCTGAATCCGATCTTCGCCCAGCCCTGGAAGCCGGGGCGGGCGCGGCCGATGTAGTTCTCCTCGTAGCGGGTGACCCGGTGCATGACCGGCTTGCCGGTCTTCTTCGCCAGGTAGACCGGCACCGCCATGTTGCTGGTGCCGACGATCTTGCTGCCGAAGCCGCCGCCGGTGTACTCGGCATGGACGACCAGGTTCTGGGGCGGCACCCCGACCGTGCCCTGGCCCGCGAGCAGCGTGAAGGCGACGCTCTGGGTCGAGGGATAGAGGTGGCAGGTTTCGCCTTCCCAGTGGGCCATGCAGCTCCGCGGCTCCATCGGGTGGTGGGTCACGGACTGGAAGAAGAGCGGCTCGTCGATGATGTAGTCGGCGTCGGCGAAGCCCTTCTCCAAGTCGCCGTTCGTCCACTCGTCCTGGAACACGCCCTCGGGCATCCTGCCCTTCTCGCCGTCCGAGCCCCTCCCGGCAGCGAGATCCTCGGCCTTCCACTCGACGCGCTCGACGACGGTCTCCATTCCCGTGTCGGTGCGCCGGCGGACGATGCTGTTGCCGTCCGGCAGCGAGTTCGCGCCTCCCGGGGCGATCGAATCCAGCGGATCCAGCGCGAACGGGAGCGGCTCGAAGTCGACCTGGATCTTCTCGATCGCGTCGGCGGCGATCTTCTCGCTGACGGCGGCGACGGCGAGCACGGGCTCGCCCTCGTACTTCGGATGGTTCGTCAGGGAGCGTTCGTCCAGCGGCCCCGCCTCGCCCATGTACTCGGCGAGGTCGTCCGCGGTGAGAACCGCCTCGACGCCCTCCATCTCCAGGGCGGCGGAGGCGTCGATGTTGCGCACCCGCGCGTGGGGCATCGGCGAGAGCAACTGCTTGGCGAACAGCATGCCCTCGGCGCGCCAGTCCTCGGCGTACTTGGCGCGGCCGGTGATCTTCTCGATCAGGTCGGGTGGGGCGTAGTCGGTGCCGACGAGGGTGTTGGCCATGCTCTGGTTCCTCCGCTCAGGCGGTGCGCGCGTTCTCAAGCGCGCGTTCGGCCGTGTTCAGGATCTTGTTGTAGTCGCCGCAGCGGCAGATGTGGCCGGCGAGCCACTTCTGGGCGTCCGCGCGGGTCGCGTTCGGGTTGGCCTTGACCAGGGCCGCCATGCTCATGATGAAGCCCGGAGCGCAGAAGGCGCACTGGAAGCCCATCTCGTCGATGACCGCCTGCTGGACCGGGTGAAGGACGCCGTCCTGTTCGAGACCTTCCACCGTGGTGACCTCGCGTCCCCGCACCTGATGCACCAGGATCGAGCAGCCGTAGTGGGGAACGTCGTCGATCAGCACGGTGCAGGCGCCGCACTCGGCGCGGTCGCAGCCGAGCTTGGTGCCGGTGAGGTCCAGCTTGTAGCGCAGCACCATGGCCAGGGTGTCCATCGGCTCCACATCGAGCTCGTGGCTCTCGCCGTTCACCCGGAGCTCGATCGTTCGGGCCACCGGCTCGGTCGCCGCGCGCAGCACGTCGGGCTGCAGCAGGTTGCCGCCCGCCATCGAGACGGCGGCGCCGGTGGCGACGGAACCCTGGATGAAGGTCCGCCGGCTGACGCTCGAGAGGCCGCCGCCGTCGCCCGATTCGCCCTCTTCCAGGTCGAGCCGGGCCTCCGTTTCGAGGTCGGAGTTCTCGTCTCGCAGATCCTCCAGCAGGTCGTCCTGCAGGAAGACGTCTTCTCTCAGCTCATCCATGGTCTCCAACCTCCGTCAGGCGGGCGGTGGTCAAGGGGGCTGCCCTCTGGTCTGTTACCGGCTTCCGGCGGCGAGCATACAACATGAATCCCGGGCCGCCGAAAGGCGAACTTCCGCGGCGGCCGGGAGGACGGCGGCGCCGGTTCGCGAACCGAGGCGGCCGGGTCAGATCCGGCCTCCGACGATCACGTCGAGCACCCGGGGGCCGCCGGCGGCGAAGGCTTCGCGCACCGCGTCCTCGACTTCGGCCGGATCCTCGACCTTCCGGCCCGGCACGCCCATGCCCGCGGCCATCTCGACGAAGTCGAGTTCCGGCTCGGTGAGGTTCATGTGGGGGTAGGGCCGGTCCGCCGGGATGCCGAAGCGTTCCCGGTAGATGTCCATGTTGATCTTCAGGATCTTGTACTCGCGGTTGTGCAGGATCAGGAAGACGATCGGCATGTCGTAGTGGGCGGCGGTCCAGAGCGCCTGGATCGAGTACATGGCCGAGCCGTCGCCCGAGAACACGATGACCGGCCGCTCGGGGTGGGCCAGCGAGGCGCCGATGCCGCCGACGAGTCCCTGGCCGATGCCGCCGCCGCGGGTGCCGCAGTAGCGGTCCGGGTCGTCGACGGGCAGGAAGCCGAGCAGGTCGCCGCCCGCGGTGATCGACTCGTTGACCACGACGGCGTCGTCCGGCACGGCCTTGGCGACCTCGGACATGAGGCGCGCCGGCGACATGGGCGCGTCGTCGAAGTGGGCCTTGAGCCGCTTCCGGCGCGCGGCGTGCGCGCCTTCGGCGGCCGCCCGCAGCTTGTCCATGCGCTCCGCGGCGGCCGTCCGGAAACCGGCGTCCGCGGCCGCCTCAAGCGCCTCCCGCAGCGCCGCGAGCCCGGCCCGCGGGTCGGCGAGCATTCCCGCGTCGACCGCGAAGTTGAAGGCGAGCCGGCTCGGGGCGTCCTCGATCTGGAGCACGGCCGTTTCGGCGCCGAACGGGGAGTCCGGGTCGAACCAGACCTCCTCGAAGAAGGAGCCACCGACCAGCAGGACGACGTCGGCACCGCCAAGCGCGTGCTGGATGCCTGCGTGGTTGAGCGGCATCCGCGGCCGGAAGCAGGGATGGCTCTGCGGGAAGTTCAGGCGCTGCATCAGCCCTTCCGGGTAGACCCCCGCGCCGAGGAACTCGGCCAGCGCGACGAGTTCCCGCTGGCCGCCGCTCCTGGCGACGCCGTCGCCGATCACGATCGCCGGCTGACGCGCCCGGCCCAGCAGCTCGGCCATGCGGGCGACCGCAGCCGCTTCCGGCTGCGGCGCCCGGTAGAGGTCGCCGAGCGGCCGTACCGGCTCCGAGGTCTCTTCCTCCAGGACGTTGAGCGGCAGCGCGACGAACACCGGCCCCGCGGGCGGATCGTGCGCCACCTTGAAGGCGCGGTGGAGGATCGGCGCGAACTCGTCGGCGCGCTCGACCTGGACGCTCCACTTGACCAGGGGATCGGCCATCGCCACCAGGTCGTGGCCCAGCAGGGGCTCGCGGAGCCGCGATCGGGTGTCCTGCTGGCCGGCCGTGACGACCATCGGGGTGTTCGCCTCCCAGGCGTTGTAGAGCATGCCGAGGGCGTTGCCGAGCCCCGGCGCCACGTGCAGGTTGACGACCCCGGCGATGCCGGTCGCCTGCGCGTAGTAGTGCGCCGCGCCGAGCGCCACGGACTCGTGCAGCGCCAGGACGTAGCGCAGGTCCGGGTGGTCGGAGAGCCGGTCCATCAGCGGACTCTCCGTGGTGCCGGGATTGCCGAACAGGAACGGAATGCCGTACTCGGTCAGGGCGTCGAGCAGGACGTCGCCGCCGCGTTGGGGGCTGCGCTTCGGACGGATCGCTGGCAAGCTCATGGCGAGCGAGGCTAGCAGGAGCGGCGGGCGGTTCCCCGTCGCCCGTTTGGACGTGGCGGGCGCGGCCCTTCCGGTGCTACGGTTAGCGACTTCCGAGCCCTCTCGGGGGCACCCACAACGAGCCGGATGGAGGCGACGGCAATGGCCAGCGGCGAGACAGGCAACGGAGTACTGGACGAGCAGACGCAAGCGGCGGCGGCGTTCATGGGCGCCGACCGGTTCCAGGGAATCAGGAGGCTTCACACCGCGCGCGAAGTGGCGGCGCAGCGGGGCTCGATTCCGCAGGACTACACGGTGGCGCGGGACGCCGCGGCGGCCTTCCACGCGCGGCTGAGGGACCTGTTCGACCGGAGGAAGTCGATCACCACGTTCGGCCCGTACTCGCCGGGCCAGGCGGTGGCGATGAAGCGGCGAGGGATCGAGGGCATCTACCTCGGTGGCTGGGCGACCTCGGCCAAGGGCTCGATCACCGAGGATCCGGGGCCGGATCTCGCCAGCTACCCCCTGAGCCAGGTGCCGGACGAGGCGGCGCCGATCGTCCGCGCCCTGCTGACGGCCGACAAGAACCAGACCTTCAACCGTTCGCGGATGAGCGAGGCGGAGCGGCGGGCGAACCCGGCGACCGACTTCCGCCCGTTCATCGTCGCCGACGCGGACACCGGCCACGGCGGCGAACAGCATGTGCGCAACCTGATCCGCCGGTTCGTCGAGGTGGGCGTGCCCGGCTACCACATCGAGGACCAGAAGCCCGGGGTCAAGAAGTGCGGCCACCAGGCGGGCAAGGTCCTGGTGCCGCAGGACGAACAGAACAAGCGGCTGAACTCCGCCCGCTTCCAGTTGGACGTGATGGCGGTTGCCGGCCTCATCGTCGCCCGCACGGACTCGGAGGCCGCGACCTTCCTCGACGGCAACGGCGACGAGCGCGACCAGGCGTTCATTCTCGGCGCCACGAACCTCGATCTGCCGAGCTGCAAGACGGCGACCCTGGCCATCCTGCGGCGGCTGAACGCCCTGGGCGCGGAAGACGTCCGCGGCCACGAGCTGTACGAGATCTCGGAAGCCGCCTACCGCCGCGCCGACCTCTGGCTGGAGGGCGCCGGCGTCTACGAGCGGCTCGAGTCCGCCTACGGCAAGGCGGCCGCGAACGGCGGCGCGGCGGTCGAGGCCGCGCTCGACGAGACGATGGCCTCCTTCCTCGACGCCTGGCAGGCGGAGGCCGGGCTCAAGACCTACCCGCAGGCCGTGGCGGAAGTCATCGCCTTCCGGGAAGAGGAAGGCGCGGTCTTCGATCTCTCGGTGGAGGAGTGGCTGGAGTTCGCCCACTCCGTGCCGGTCGAGGAAGCGGCGGCCCGTGCGCGCAAGATGGGCATCAACCTGGTCTGGAACGCCGAGATCGCGCGCACCCCCGAGGGCTACTACCAGATCCGGGGCGGCATCGAGTACGCGATCTCGCGTTCCCTGCACGCCGCGCCCTACGCCGACCTGATCTGGATGGAGACGGCGACCGCCAACCTGAAGGACGCGCGCCGCTTCGCCGAGGCGATCCACGCCGTGTTCCCGGACCAGTTGCTGGCCTACAACCTCTCCCCCTCCTTCAACTGGGACACGACCGGCATGTCGGACGAGGAAATGAAGAAGTTCCCGGAGGAACTGGGCAGGCTCGGCTACGTCTTCAACTTCATTACCTACGGCGGCCACCAGGTCGACGGTCTGGCGGCGGAGGACTTCGCCACCGCCCTGCGCGAGGACGGCATGTTGGCGCTGGCCCGGCTGCAGCGGAAGCTGCGTCTGGTGGGGTCGCCCTACCGGACGCCGCAGGCCCTCGTCGGCGGCGCCCGGCTCGACGGCGGGCTCTCGGCCGCGACCGGCCACACGGCGACGACCAAGGCGATGGGCAAGGGCTCGACCCACGTTCAGCACCTGGCGCAGACCGAGGTGCCGCCGCGGCTGCTCGAGGAGTGGCTCGACCTGTGGCGCGGCAAGTACGACGTCGACGAGCGCATGCGCGTGGAACTCCGGCCCCACGTCGCCGGTTCCGAGCTCCTGGAGCTCAACGTCCTGGCTCGGAACGGACGCGACGAGTCGAAGGCGGCGAACGTCGTCTTCGCGCCCATCCGCGACCGCCGAGAGCGGATGATCCTCTCGGTGCGCGACCAGAACACCTTCGACCTCGACCTGAGGAGGCGCCGCCTGATGGCGCTGATCCACGTGTTCCTGATCCACCGCTACGGCGCGGCGTGGGTCCACTACGTCAGTCCGACGGACGACAACCAGCACCAGACCCGGCGCATGATCGAACTCGGGATCTTCGAGACGGCGAACACCGAGGTCGGCGAGATCATCGTCGCGGCGGTCAACCGGGAACGGGTCCGCGAACTTGCGGGGCGGGATCGCGAGTCGCTGACGGCGCTGATCGAGAAGACCGAACCGGCGCCGGTGCGGGCCGCCTCGTGATCCGGGCCGCCCGCTGGGTGCGCGGGTCTTCTGACCCGCTGCCGCCGAAGGCGGGCAGGAGCACGCGCCGCGAAGCGGCTCCGCTTGGCGGCCGGTTCCATAGCCGCGTCGTGACCGCGATCTGGGCGCTGGCCTCGGTCCTCTCGATTCAGGGTCTTCAGGCGCAGGACGCCGGGGCGGAGGAGCCCCGGTCGATCTCGGAAGCCACCGGAGGCTTCGAGCATCTGCCCGGCTTTCTCGACCTGTTCTGGGACAGCCGGGGCGGCAGGCTGTTCCTCGAGATCGACTCCTTCGACGACGACCTGCTGTACATCGAGTCGCTGTCGGCGGGCCTCGGGTCGAACGACATCGGCCTCGACCGCGGCCAGCTCGGCGGCACCCACCTGGCGCGGTTCGAGCGGGTCGGGCCGAAGGTCCTGCTGGTGCAGCAGAACACCCGTTATCGCGCGCTGAGCGACAACCCGGACGAGCGGCGCGCGGTCGCCGACGCCTTCGCGCGCTCGGTCCTCTGGGGCTTCCAGGTGGCGGCCGAGGACGAAGGCGGCGCGGTGCTGGTGGACGCGACGGACTTCGTGCTCCGGGACGCGCACGGCGTCGTGGCGCGGCTCCGGCAACGGGGGCAGGGGAGCTACCAGTTGGACGCCTCGCGCTCGGCGATTCACCGTCCCGGCGTCGCCGCCTTTCCGCGCAACTCGGAACTCGAGGGCACGCAGACCTTCACCCTGCGGCCTTCGGAGCGGGGGCCGGGCGCCTGGGTTCGCCAGGTCGCGCCTTCGCCCGAGGCGCTCACGTTGCGCGTCCGCCACTCCTTCGTCGCCCTGCCCGAACCCGGGTACGAACCCCGGCTCGCCGATCCCCGTGCCGGCTTCAACGTGACCGGTTATCTCGACTACGCGACTCCCATCGACCAGCCGATCGAGACCGTTTTCATCGACCGGCACCGCCTCGAGAAGCGTGACCCGAACGCGGAGCGAAGCGAACCGGTCGAACCGATCGTCTACTACCTGGACCGGGGCGCGCCGGAGCCCATCCGTTCGGCGCTGCTCGACGGCGCCCGCTGGTGGAACGAGGCGTTCGAGGCCGCGGGCTACATCGACGCGTTCCGGGTCGAGCTGCTGCCGGAGGGGGCCGACCTGCTCGACGTGCGCTACAACGTGATCCAGTGGGTGCATCGGTCGACCCGCGGATGGTCCTACGGCGGCGGGGTCACCGACCCGCGCACCGGCGAGATCCTGAAGGGCCACGTGACGCTCGGTTCCCTGCGGGTGCGGCAGGACTTCCTGATCGCCCAGGGCCTCCTGTCGCCCTACGAGGACGCGGACTCGTCCACCGAGGCGCTCACCGAGATGGCGCTTGCCCGGCTGCGCCAGCTTTCGGCCCATGAAGTCGGCCACACGATCGGCCTGATGCACAACTTCGCCTCCAGCGTCGATGGACCGGACGGCCGCGAGTCGGTCATGGACTATCCGCATCCGCTGGCCAGGTTGCGCGAGGACGGCATGATCGACCTGAGCGCGGCCTACGACGTGGGCATAGGCGAATGGGACAAGCGGGCGGTCCTCTACGGCTACGCCGACTTCCCCGACGGCGCCGACGAGGCGGCGGAACTCGACGCCATTCTGCGCGGGACGATCGACGCCGGGCTCCACTTCATCGCCGACGAGGATGCGCGGCCGGTGGGCGGTGCCCATCCGCTGGCCCACCTCTGGGACAACGGCCGTTCGGCGGCGGAAGAACTGCGGCGCATCCTGTCCGTGCGGCGCGCGGCGCTCGACCGGTTCTCCGAGCGCAGCGTCCGGGTCGGCGATCCGCTGTCCGCGCTGGAGGACGTCCTGACCCCGCTCTACCTGCTGCATCGCTACCAGATCGAGGCGGCGGCCAAGGCGGTCGGCGGGATCGACTACAGCTACGCCGTCCGCGGCGACGGCCAGGCGCCGGTGTCGCTGCTGCCGCCGGCGATGCAGTTCGACGCGCTGGACGCGCTGCTCCGGACGGTCGATCCGGCCGAACTCACGCTGCCCCCGGAGATCGTCGACCTGATCCCGCCGCCGTCTCCGGGTCGCGGCCGCGGGCGGGAGCAGCTTCCGTCGCGCGCCGGCCCGGCGTTCGACCCGGTGGCCGCGGCCGAGATGGCGGCCGACCTGACCTTCGGCATGATCTTCGACGGCGCGCGCGCCGCCCGGCTGGTCGATCACCGTTCCCGGGCGGGGGCGCAGCCGGGTCTCCGCGCCGTGATCGACCGGGTGCTGGCCGCTACCTGGCGCGCCGATCCGCATTCGGGCCTTGCCGGAGAAGTCGGTCGGGCCGTCGACTTCGCGGCCCTGCGGCGGCTGATGCTTCTGGCGGCCGGCGGGCGGGTCGGCGGCGGCGCGTCGGCCGCCGTTCCGACGAACTTCGACTGGCCGACCGTGCCCGAGCGGAACGGTTCGTTCCAGGCGCGGGCCGAGGCCCGGGCCGATCTGGCGGCCCTGGAGGGTTGGCTGGAAGCGAATCCGGCCGCCGACGACCCGGCGGAGGAGGCGCACCGCGGCTATGCCCGCTGGCTGATCGGGCGTTTTCTCGAGGATCCGGGCTCGGTGGAACTGCCGGCCCCGCTGCGCGCGCCCGACGGTTCGCCGATCGGCTGCAGCGTCGGCCCGGGCGGTCTGGCGTTCGCTTCGTGGAGCGCCGGGCCCGGGTGGTCTTCGGGGTCGGCGCCGCCGTGACCGGCGCCGAAGCCGCATCGCTCCGGCTTCCGGCCGCGGTTGCCGGCATCTACAGCGCCGGCGAGGTCGCCGAACTCGTCGACTTGCGGCGGACGCTTCATGCCGACCCCGAACTCTCGCTCCAGGAAGAACGCACGGCGGCCCGGCTCGAGCGGACACTCGACGAACTCGGCATCGACGACGTCGTCCGGGTGGCCGGCACCGGCGTCGTCGGACGCATCCCCGGCCGCGATCGCGGCGCGCCGCCCGTCGCGGTGCGCGGCGACATCGACGCGCTGCCGATCCAGGAAGACACCGGCCTGCCGTTCGCCTCGCGCAACGCAGGCGTCATGCACGCCTGCGGCCACGACGTACACGCCTCGTGGACGGTCGCTGCCGCCCGCCTGCTCCAGGCCGAGCCGGCGGCGGGCGACGTTCTGCTCGTGCTGCAGCCGGCGGAGGAGACCGGCGAGGGCGCCGCGGCGGTCCTCGCGACCGGCGTCCTGGACGAGGCGGCGGCGATTTTCGGCGCCCATGTCGACCTGACGTTCGAGGTCGGGCAGGCGATGATCCAGCCCGGCGCCGTGGGCGCCGCCGCCGACCGCTTCGAGATCGAGCTCCGCGGCAAGGGCGCGCACGGTGCGAGGCCGCACCAGGGACTCGATCCGATCATCGGCGCCGCCCAGGTCGTTTCCGCTCTGCAGACGGTGGTCTCCCGGCGGGTGCCGCCCGACCAACCGGCGGTGGTCACCGTCGGCGCCGTCGAGGCGGGCACAGCGCACAACGTGATTCCCGACCGTGCCGTGCTCAAGGGCACCATGCGATCGCTGGCCCCGGCGGTCCGGAAGCTCCTGGCGGACGAAGTGCGGCACGTCGCCGAATCGGTCGCCGCGGCCTGCCGGCTCGAGGCCCAGGTGCGGATGCTCCAGGGCACGCCGGCCGTGCTGAACGACGAACGCGCCGCCGGCTGGGCTCGCGACGCCGCGGCTTCGGTGATCGGCGCCGAGGCGGTCAAGCCGCTGCCGGCCGCGAACATGGGCGGCGAGGACTTCGCCTTCTACCTGGAGCGGATCCCCGGATGCTTCATCCGGGTCGGCGCCCGGCGCCCTGGCGACCCCGTCGTCGGCGCCCACACGCCGTACTTCGCGCCGGCGGAGGAGGCGATCTTCGTCGGCGGGGCGTTGCTCGCCGCGGCGGCGCGGCAGGCGTCGCGGGAGCTGGCGGAGCAGGCGGCCGTCTCCTGATCGCCGGTCCTCGCCCGTTCCATGCCGGAACCGAGGCCGCGGAAGGGGCGGAGCGACCGGTTCGGTCCACTGGGGAGGTAGTCAGTCGACGTCACGCGAGGAGGAGCGCGCCGCTCCGCCCCCGACCCGGTTTACGCACCGGCACCGGACAGGGTTTCGGCACCGGAGCCGACCAGCCCAGTCGGGTAAGGAGGGGTCGGCGCCCAGGTGCCTCTGAACGAGCGACGGCCGACGCCTTCCCGGAAGCCGACCCCGAACCGGAGCGAGTGAAGCGTAGCAAGCGCAACCCTGCCCATCTCCTCTGGAGCGCGCGCGTCACCTGGGTGCCGACCCCTCCTGACCCAAGACGGGCGGGTGCGTCCGACGCCGCTTCGCCGCGTCTTGCGGTGCCGCCTCCTAACCGCCCGTCGCGTGGCGGTCCGGGTGGCGCATCGCGGTGATGTTGAACCCGGCGTCGACGAAGTGGATGCCGCCGGTGGTTCCGGCGCTCAGATCGGACAGCAGGTAGGCGGCGGTCGCGCCGACGTCGTCCACCGTGATGTTGCGGCCGAGCGGGGCCCGCTCCGGCATGACCTTCAGCATGCCGCGCATTCCCGAGACGCCGGATGCGGCGAGCGTCCTCACCGGGCCGGCGGAGATGCCGTGAACGCGGATGTTCTTCGGACCCAGGTCGACCGCGAGGTAGCGGATCGAGGCCTCGAGCGCCGCCTTGGCGATGCCCATCACGTTGTAGTTGGGGGTCGCCTTGGTGGCGCCGTAGTAGGTCATCGCGATGATGCTTCCGCCCTCCGTCATCAGCGGCTCGGCGGCGCGGGCGAGCCCGATCAGCGAGTAGCAACTGATGTCGAGCGCGGTGGCGAAGCCGGCGCGCGACGTGTCGACCGTGCGGCCGAGCAGGTCCTCCCGGTTGGCGAAGGCCACGGAGTGGACGAGGAAGTCGAGGCGGCCCCAGCGCTCGGCGAGGGTGTCGAACACGGCGTCGATCCGAGCGTCGTCCGTGACGTCGAGCGGCTCGACGATGGCGGAGCCGATGCTCGCGGCCAGCGGCCGCACGCGACGTTCGAGGGCGTCGCCCTGATACGTGAACGCGAGTTCGGCGCCTTCCTCGTGGGCGCGCCGGGCGATGCCCCAGGCCAGGGAGCGCTTGTTCGCGACGCCGACGATCAGACCGCGGCGCCCGGCCAGCAGTCCCCGGGAGGCGGCGCCGGCCGGGGACGGTTCCGACGCGGACTTCCGGGGCGATGAATCGGGCGCGGTCACGAGCGCCGGGATTGTACATGCGGGATCGCTGACGGCCCGCGCACCGGCACACTTGCCTGCCGGTCGGAGGGCGGTCGGGCCTTAGACTGACCCCGGCTCATGGTCTCGTTGCTCGGCATCGCCCTGGTGGTCGGCGCGACGCTCTGTTTCGCGCTGCTCAACCTGTTGCGCAAGCTGCTCGCAGGGCGGCTGAACGCGGCTCTTCTGGTCGCGGTTCTGGCCCTGGGGGCCGTGCCGCTGTACGGCGTGTGGGCGCTGGTCCAGCCGCCCGGGGAAGTGAGCGCGGCGTATCTTTGGCCCGGTCTGGCGTCCGTCGCCTGCAACCTGGTCGCCAACTACGGCTTTCTGCGTTCGGTGCGGGTCGCCGGACTCGGCGCCGTAATCCCCCTGCTGTCGTTGACGCCGGTGTTCACCGCGCTGCTGGCGATCCCGCTGCTCGGCGAGCTTCCCGAACCGCGCGAGTGGTTGGGGATCGCGGTGGTCGTGTGCGCGGCCCTCTCCCTGCAGATCGACCGGGGCGGCGGCGACCAGGCCCGGCCCTGGCAACTGGGAGCGGGCGCCTGGTGGATGATCCTGGTCGCCCTGCTGTGGGCCACGGCGCTGCCACTCGACAAGCTGGCCACGGAGGCGTCCAACGTGCCGTTCCACGGCCTGGTCCTTCACCTCGGCGTCGGCCTCTCCGGCGCGATCGTCGCGTCCCGGAGCCTTCGGGGCGCGCTCTGGCGGCGTCGCGCGGCCGGCGCCGGCCGCGGAACCTGGGTCCTGCTGCTTTCGGCGGTCGCGGTGGGCGCGGCGGCCCAGGCGTTCCAGTTGCTCTCGTTGCAACACGTATGGGTGGGTTTCGTGGAGACCGTGAAGCAGGGTCTCGGAGCGTCGCTGGCCCTGGTCCTGGGCCGCCTGTTCTTCGCCGAGCCGCTGACGCTGCGAAAGGCGGTGACGGTGGCCCTGATCGGGGTCGGCGTCGCGGTGATGCTCTGGTAGGTTGACCTGCAATGGCGAGCCGTTTCCCGGCCGGTTCCGGGCGCCTCCTGGCGATCGTCCTGAGTCTCGTAGCGGTGGGGTCCGGCGCGGTTGGCGCCCAGGTGTTGCGCCTGGACCGGATCGAGCTGCCGGACGGGTTCTCGATCGGCGTCTTCGCCGACGACGTTCGGGGCGCCCGGTCGCTCGCCCAGAGCCCGGTGGGAACCGTGTTCGTCGGCAGCCGGCCGGAGGGCGTCGTCTACGCGCTGGTCGATTCGGACGACGACGGCGAGGCGGACGGGACATACCGTCTGGCGTCCGGGCTGAACTCGCCGAACGGCGTCGCCTTCCGCAACGGCGACCTCTACGTGGCCGAGATCAGCCGGATACTCCGGTACGACGGCATCGAGAGCCGGCTGGACTCGCCTCCTCGGCCGGTCGTGGTCACCGATCGTCTCCCAAGGGACGAGCATCACGGCTGGAAGTTCATCCGCTTCGGGCCGGACGGCCGGCTCTACGTGCCGGTCGGCGCTCCCTGCAACGTCTGCGACGAGCCCGACCCCTACAACTCGATCCTGCGCCTCGCCGCGAACGGCAGCTACGAGATCGTGGCGCGGGGAGTGCGGAACACAGTCGGCTTCGACTGGCATCCGGCGACCCGCCGGCTGTGGTTCACGGACAACGGCCGCGACTGGCTGGGCGACGACAGTCCGCCGGACGAGTTGAACGTGCTGACGTCCAACGGGCAGCACTTCGGTTACCCGTACTGCCACGGCCGCGACATCGCCGACCCGGAGTACGGCAACCGGCGTTCCTGTTCGGAGTTCCGGCCGCCGGCCCAGGCGCTCGGGCCGCACGTCGCGGCGCTCGGGATGCGGTTCTACACGGGGACCGCGTTCCCGGAGCGCTACCGGGGCCAGATCTTCATCGCCGAGCACGGGTCGTGGAACCGGACAGACCCGATCGGCTACCGGGTCATGGTGGTCCGGCTGGACGGTAGCGGCCGGGCGGCCGGCTACGAGGAGTTCGCGACCGGCTGGCTCCAGGGGCGAAGCGCGTGGGGCCGGCCGGTGGACGTGATGGTGCGCGAGGACGGTTCGCTGCTCGTGTCGGACGACCGGCAGGGGGCGATCTACCGCATCGTGCACGAGTCGGCGGCACAACCCGACCCCGACCCGGATCCCGATCCGCCGGAGCCCGACCCCGATCCTCCGCCCGAACCGGATCCCGATCCGCCGACGGAAGGCCCGTGCGAGCCGGGACCCGACACCCTTTGCCTGTTGGACGGCCGCTTCGAACTGAAGGTCCGCTGGTGGACGGCGGGCGGCGAGCCGAACCCGGGCTACGTGGCGGAGTACGGCACGGCGGATTCCGGCATGTTCTGGTTCCTGGACGCGTCCAACTGGGAGATCCTGGTCAAGGTCCTGGACGGCTGCGCCCTGAACGGCCACGTCTGGGTCTACGGCGCCTCGACGACGGACCTGGGCTACTCGATCCATGTGAGGGACACGGCGACCGGCGAGGTGAGCGGCCCGTACCGCAACGAGCCCGGCCGACCCGCCCCGGCGATCACCGACAACCGCGCGTTCAGCCAGGCCTGCACGGCGTCCGCGTCGGTCCCGTAAGCTCCAGCCACCCAACCCAGAGGAGAATCCGCCATGCCGCGGTCCGCTTTCGCTCAACGTCTTCGCTTCGCCGCGCCCTGCGCGGCCGGTCTTCTCATCGCGCTCTCGGGGGGCGGCGTCGCTCTCGCCGCCGACGACGAGGTCCGCCTGGACCTGATCGAGCTTCCCGCCGGTTTCTCGATCGACGTCTTCGCCGCGGAGATCGACAACGCACGCTCGCTGGCCCAGAGCCCGTCCGGGACCGTCTTCGTCGGCACCGGACGCAGGGGCGGCGGCGTCGTTCATGCCGTCGTCGATTCGGACGGGGACGGAAGGGCCGACGACCGCTACCGCATCGGCGGCGACCTGAACTGGCCGAACGGCGTCGCCTTCCACGAAGGCGACCTGTACGTTGCGGAGATCAGCCGCGTACTTCGGTTCGCGGAGATCGAGAGCCGGCTCGACTCACCGCCCGCGCCGGTCGTGGTCACTGCCGACCTGCCGGAGGAGACTCATCACGGCTGGAAGTTCATCCGTTTCGGTCCCGACGGGCGGCTCTATGTGCCGGTGGGCGCCCCGTGCAACATCTGCGACGAAGGGGATCCCTTCGCGACGATCCTCCGGCTGGACGAGGCGGGCGGCTACGAGGTCGTCGCCCGCGGCGTGCGCAACACGGTCGGCTTCGACTGGCGTCCGAGCACGAGCGAACTGTGGTTCACGGACAACGGCCGGGACATGATGGGCGACGACGTTCCGCCCGACGAACTGAACGTGCTGACGGAGGACGGCCAGCACTTCGGCTACCCCTACTGCCACGGTCAGGACATTCCCGACCCGGAGTTCGGCGACCGGCGTTCCTGCGGCGAACTCGTGCCGCCGGCCATCGACCTCGGCCCGCACGTGGCGGCCGTGGGCATGCGCTTCTACCGGGGCGATGCCTTCCCTGAGCGCTACCGCGGGCAGATCTTCATCGCCGAACACGGTTCCTGGAACCGCAGCAACAAGATCGGCTACCGGGTCATGGTGGTTCACGTCGACCGGGACGGCCAGGCGACGGACTACGAGGAGTTCGCCACCGGTTGGCTCCAGGGCGAAGACTCGTGGGGCCGCCCGGTCGACGTGATGGAACGCGCCGACGGGTCGCTTCTCGTGTCGGACGACCAGCGCGGCGCGATCTACCGCATCGTCCATGACGGGTCCGCGGCCGCGGCCGCCGGAGAGTAGGCGCGTGCCGCCGATCGATCCGACCGTCGTCGAGGCGGCGCGAACTCGCTACGACGCGGCCCGCGCGGCCGGACTCGACCTCGACATGACCCGCGGCAAGCCGTCGCCGGAGCAGCTCGCCCGCTCTCACGGCCTGCTGCGGGCGGTCGAACGGGAGGACAGCCCCGCCGGCGACGGCACGGACTGCCGCAACTACGGCGGCGACCCGCGCGGCCTGCCGGAGATGCGGACGATCTTCGGCGAGATCCTGGAGATCGATCCGGACCTCGTGTTCGTCGGCGGCAACGCGAGCCTGCAGTGGATGCACGACCTGGTCGTGCAGGCGATGCTGGTGGGCGTGCCGGGCGGCGATCCCTGGGGCGGACCGAGGCGCTCGACGCCGGTGAAGTTCCTCTGCCCCTGTCCCGGCTACGACCGGCACTTTGCCCTGCTCGAGCGCTTCGGCATCGAGATGCTGCCGATCGCGATGGGCGGCGACGGCCCCGACGTGGACGAGGTCGCGCGGCTGGCCGGCGAGGATCCGAACGTCAAGGGGATGTTCTGCGTGCCGCGCTACAGCAACCCCACCGGCGTCACGTACTCGGACGACGTCGTCGAGGCGATCGCCGCCATGACGACCGCGGCGCCGGACTTCCGCGTGATTTGGGACGACGCCTACGCGCTGCACGCGTTCGAGGGCGAACCGGACCGGCTCGCCAACCTCTACGACCGCTGCGCCGCGCACGGCAACGAGGACCGGCCCTTCCTCGTCACCTCGTTCTCGAAGGTCACCTTCGGCGGCGCCGGACTGGCCGCCGCGGCGGCGAGCCCCGCGAACGGCGACTGGATCCGGAGCTTCCGGTCGATCCAGACGATCGGGCCGAACAAGCTGAACCAGCTCGCCCACGCCCGCTTCTTCGACGGTTCCCTCTCCGCGGTGCGGGATCACATGAAGGGGCACGCGGACCTGATCCGGCCGAAGTTCGAGACCGTGCTGCGCGTGCTCGACGAGACGCTGGGAGACCTCGGCGTGGCGACCTGGAGTCGGCCCCGGGGCGGCTACTTCGTCAGCCTGGACACGGAACCGGGCCGCGCGCGCGAAGTGGTCGAGATGGCGGGGGCCGCGGGAGTCAAGCTGACGCCCGCGGGCGCCACCTTCCCGTACGGCGTCGATCCGCAGGACCGGAACATCCGCATCGCGCCGACGCTGCCGGGCCTCTCCGAGATCGAGACCGCGACCCGGCTGCTCGCCGACTGCATCGTCCTCGCCAGCGCCAGCGGGTAACCCGCTGCCGCCGGGCTGGGTGCGCGGGTCTTCCGACCCGCTGCCGCCGAAGGCGGCCGGGAGAACGCCAGCCGTCGGCTCGGCGCCGTTTCGCGACGCTCCTAGTCGATGTAGCCGAGGCTCTTCAACTGGCGGACGTCCTCCTCGCTGAGGACGGTTCCGCTCTTCGCCTCGTACTTCGGCAGGTTCCGGTACCAGTTCACCAAGCGCCGGCCGAGCGGCGGCACGAGGTCGACGGGCGGCGCGGGCAGCGGCCGCTGCTCTTCCGGGTCGACCGTGAGGTCGAAGTACACCGTCCTGCGCTTCGAGAAGTCGTGGAGGACCTTGGCGCCGTCGAGTTCCATGCTGATCTGCAGGGGGTCCTCGTAGGGCGCGCTGCGGCGCGACTTCGCCATCAGGGCGCTGTGCTTGTCGCCGACGACGAAGCGGGGCCGCTCCTCGCCGCCGGGTTCTTCGCCGACCGGCGCCAGGCTTCGCCCCTCGACGTTGGCGGGGGCCTCCCGTTCGAGCAGGTCGAGGACGGTCGGCAGCACGTCGACCACGCCGACCGCGGCCTCGACGCGCCGGCCCGCGGGAACCCCTGGGCCCGCGAGGATCATGGGTATGCGCGCGTTGGGCCAGTGGACGTTCTTGCCGTGGCCCCAGTAGCCGTGCTCTCCCATGCTCTCGCCGTGATCGCTCAGGAACAGGGTGTAGCGGGGGCCCGAGAGGAGCTCCTCGATCGCCTCGGACAGCCGGCCCAGCCAGTGGTCGACGTAGTTCACCTCCGACTGGTAGCGCCAGCGGCGCTGCCAACCGCTCGTGCGCTCGGCGCGGGGCGGCGGCGGGGGCGTGAAGCCGGTCCGTTCCAGGTACGGGTCGTGCGGGTCCGAGAAGTGGACCCAGAGAAAGAGCGGGCGCCCGCTCCGCTCCTCGTCGCCGGCGCGGACGCGCAGCCAGCGCTCCGCTGCCTTGGCGACGCTGTCGGCATGGCGCTCCATCACGCCGACGGCGTTGCGGGCCCGGTCGAACTCCTCGTCGTAGTGGTCGAAACCGCGGTCGAGGCCGACCAGGTCGGCCCGCAGCGTCCAGTTCGAGATGAAGGCGGCCGACTCGTAGCCCGCTTCGCCCAGGATCTCGGCCAGGACCGGGACGTCGGTTCGCATCCGCTGGGCGTTTCGCCGCGACCCGTGGGTCGGCGGGTAGAGCGACGTGAAGATCGAGGCGAAGGCGGGGCCGGTCTTGCCGATCGTCGTGTGCGCGTCCTCGAACAGCACGCCCGCCGCCGCGAGGTCGTCGATCGCGGGCGTCTCGGCGGTTTCGGCGCCGTAAGCCCCGATGGCGTCGGCGCGCAGGGTGTCCACCGAGAGCAGCACGAAGTGCGGCTCGGCCGCGGAAAGCGGGGCGCAGAACGCCGCCGCCAGCGCCGTCGCGACGAGCAGGCGTCGTGCGGCGTTCACGCCGTGACGGCCCCGAAGGCGACGGCCTCTTCCCGGGTATCGATGTCCCGTGCCAGCGACATCGCCTCGACGACCGGCATGCGCACCTTGCGCTCCGGGTGCCGGCGCCGGTGCCGGCGCTTGATGAACATGCGGCGCAGCGCCAGTTCGAGCTCGGACTGCTGGATGACCTTCTCCTTGAGGCGCCGGGCCGCCCGCGTGCCGGACAGCAGCGTGTCCCAGGTGAAGGTGGGCAGCCGGAGGTTCAGCATGTGAATGAAGTCCTGGACGAGCATGATCCATAGCAGGCGCCGGGCCATGTAGCCGCTGCGGTAGAGGATCGGCCGGTTGCGCGTGCGGTAGCCGAGGTCCATCAGCCGGTAGATGAACTTCCAGCGGAGCGCCGCGGAGTCGAACATCGCCAGGTGGCCGGGCAGCACGGGGACCGGCGCCCCGCCGCCGTCGGGCTTGACGTGGTACTGCGGCTTCCACTCCGAGGCGCCGAGATTCTCCGGATCGCGTGGCGCCCGGACCATGGGGAAGAAGAAGTCGACCGGCCCGTTGCCCCAGTAGTCCTCGACGACCGTCCGGAGTTCGTCCGGTTCGGGCACGATGTCGCAGGTCGTGACCGCCAGCGGCCCGTCGCCGTGCCGGCGGCGGGCCGCCTCCACGCCGACCTGGATGTTGCGGCCGAAGCCGCCGTCCGTGTCGACCGGGATGCCGTCCCGCAGGGAGCGGTAGGCATGGCCGGGCCCGGCGACGTAGATCGGGTCGAAGGCGTCGCTCTGGCGGATCCGCTCGATGACCACCTCGATCAGCGGCCTGCCGCCGATCTTCACGTCCACTCCCTTGATGCCGGCGAGCGGGTGCTTGGAGCGGCCTCCCGGCGGCATGTAGGCGGGCCGCCGGTCGCTGCCTCCGAGGATGACGAGGGGTACGTTCTTTCGGGTCATCGGTCGTCCGGTTCTCTCGCTGTCGCGGGCCGGATTGTACGCCGGAGAATCCCGGCGCCCAAGACCCCGCCGGCAAGGGCGCTAGCATCCTGTTGACGGCGGCCTCGCCCGGCCGCCGGCGCCCCGCTCGATGACTCTCCCAGCCCCGCCGACGCCAGAGGTCGTGGACCGCGACGACCGGTTGACCGCTCTCGCCGAACGCTGGCTGCGGGAGACGGCGGTTGGCCTCGACACGGAGTTCGTGCGCGAGCGGACGTTCTTCGCCCAACTCGGCCTGATTCAGGTCGGCGACAGCCAGGGCTGCTACCTGGTCGACATGGTCGCCATCGAGGACCGGTCGCCGCTGCTCGCGGTCGTGCGGGCGCCGAACGTGACGAAGGTGTTCCACTCGCCGAGCGAGGACCTGGAGATCTTCCACCAGGCCTTCGGCCAGGCGCCGGCGCCCCTGTTCGATTGCCAGGTCGCGGCCACGCTGTGCGGCATGGGCCGTTCGCTGGGCTACGTTCACCTGGTCTCCCATCTCTTCGACGTCGAACTGGGGAAGGGCGTGCAGCGGTCGAACTGGCTGCGGCGGCCGCTCAGCGAGGAGCAGGTGCGTTACGCCGGTCTCGACGTGGCCTACCTCCTGCCGGCCCACGAGCGGTTGCAGGCGGCGCTCGTCGAACTCGGTCGCGAAGCCTGGGCCGAGGAGGAGTTCGGGCGGCTGCTCGGTACGGCCGAGGCGCGTCTCGACCCGGATTGGCCCTGGCGCCGCCTGCGGCGCCCCTCGATGTCGCGGCGCCAACTGGGAGCGCTCCGCGCGCTCTGCGACTGGCGCGAGCGCCGGGCCCGCCGCCGGGACTTGCCCAGGGGCTTCGTGCTGAGGGACGAGACCCTGGTCGACCTGGCGCGCCGGCTCCCGCGCTCCGCGGAGGAACTGGCGGGAGCGAAGAGTCTCGGACCGCGCCAGGCGCGGCGTTTCGGACCGGTGCTGCTCGAGCTGGTTCGCGGCGTCCGCTCGCTCCCGAAGGGCCGGCTTCCCGAGCGCACGGAACGCGCCGGCAGGGGATCGTCGAGCGGCCTGCTGGACGGATTGCGGAAACTGGTTGCGCGAGTCGCCGCCGATCTCGACGTTCCGGTCGAGTTCCTCGTGCGCCGGAAGGCGCTCGAAGCCTGGGCCTCGCGGAGCGGCGAGCGGAGAGAGTGGGCGTGGCCGGCGGAGCTGGAGGGCTGGCGCCGCTCCGTGCTCGAACCGGAGGTCGAGCGTTCCGGCCTGCTCGACACCGGGGTCGCGGGGAAACGGCGGAACGCGTCGCGGCGCCGCTGAAGGGAGACCGCCTCGCGTTGGGGGGCGCGGCGACTGGCGGTAGAGTCCGCCGCCGTGAAAGAGGTGATCGCGCAGGCACACGACATCGGCGACCTGTACGGCCTGTTCGGCGACCCCGCTCCCGCCGCCGTCGTCGTGCCCGAGGGTGCCGTGCCCCAGCCCCAACGCCGTCTCCTCGCTCACGAGAGCCACATGACCGTAACCCTGGAGGCGCACCACGGGGGCGCCGTCGAGGTGGAGGTTCTGGACCGGTTCGCGCGCGACGGCCGCTACGCGCGGAAGATCCTCCTGCGGCGCCCTGCCGGCGCCGGAAGGAGCGTGGGGCCGGGACCGGGCGCGGTGGTTCTGTTCGGGATCGTGCTGATCGACTTTCGGTTCACGACCGAGGCGGCCCGGCGCGAGATCGTGAGCGAAATGACGCCGCTCGGCCACGTGTTGATTCGCCACAGCCGGTTGCGGCGGATCAGCACCCACTGTCTGCTCGAGATCGAGCCGGACGAGGAACTCCACCGGCACTTCGGGCTCGGCGCCCTCGCGTCTCGAAAGGACGACCGGTTGCGGGTCCATGGCCGCCTGGCGACGATCTTCTGCGACGAGCGGCCGGCCGTCGAACTGCTGGAGGTCGTGCCGCCGGGTCCGACGGCTCAGCCGTAGTCGGAGCGGTCGACAACCGACGCGCGACGACCGGTCCGGCCGGGAGCGCGGGGAAGTCCCCGGTTGGCTGGCGACGTCGACCGCTTGTCCGGTCGGGTCGCGCTCAGGCTCGCTCGATCGGGAACGGGACGAGTTCGTCGATGCCGTTCGCATCCAGTTCGAGTCCCAGCAAGCGGTCGAGGCCCAGGGCGACGCCGGCGCACTCGGGGAGACCGGCTTCGAGGGCGGCGAGGAAACGGTGCGGTATCGGCGGCAAGGGCCGGCCGAGTTCGCGCCTGCGGGCACGGTCGGACTCGAGTCGCTGACGCTGCTCGCGCGGGTCGACCAGTTCGCCGTAGCCGTTGGCGAGTTCGATGCCGCCGACGTAGGCCTCGAATCGCTCCGCCGTGCGCGGGTCGCTCGCGTCGATCCGCGCCATCGCGGCCTGGGAGGCCGGGTAGCCGAAGACGATCGTGACGCGGTCGGGCGCGAGCCTGGGTTCGACGCGCTCGCCGAACAGCCGCGAGAGCAGGTCGTCCCGGTCGAGGCCGCTGGTTTCGACGGGTGCGCGGGCGTCCTCGACGGCGCGCCGCAGGTCGCCCGTCGAGGCGCCGTACGGGTCGATCCCGGCGTGCCGCCGCAGGAGATCGGCGTAGCTCACGTACTCCGCCGGCTCGAGGCGGCGCGAGCCGGAGAGGAGGGTCTCGATCAGGGCCGCGACTTCACGCATCAGCCGGTGGACGTCCCAGCCGACCCGGTACCACTCCAGGATCGTGAACTCGGGGTTGTGCCAGCGCCCCCGTTCGCCGCCGCGGAACGCCTTGCACACCTGGTAGATCGAGCCGGAACCGGCGGCCAGCAGGCGCTTCATCGCCAGTTCCGGCGAGGTCTGAAGGTACATCCGCCGGCGCTCGATCCCCGGCGCGTCGACCCTGGAGCTCAGGGGTTCCAGGTGCAGGTCGAGAGTCGTCTCGGCCGAGAGCAGGGGTGTTTCGACTTCCAGGACGCGCCGTTCCGCGAAGAAGGCGCGCAGCCTGGCGAGCATCGCCGCGCGCCGCTCCAGGGCCGCTGGCCCGGCGGTGGGCCGCCAGTCCGCGGCGTGGCCGGTCACCGCTTACGTCTTGCCGCGGGAAACGTACTCGCCGGTGCGGGTGTCGACCCGGATCGACTCGCCGGTCTGGATGAAGAGCGGCACCTTGACCACCGCGCCGGTTTCGAGCTTCGCCGGCTTGCTGCCGCCGCTCGAGGTGTCTCCCTTCAGCCCGGGGTCCGTCTCGACGACCTCCCGGACGACGAAGTTCGGCGCCGCGACGAGGATCGGATGGCCGTTCCAGAGCGTCACGCTGCAGACGTCCTCCTCCTTGATCCACTGCTCGGCGCCGCCCAGGGCCGCGGCGTCGGCCTCGACCTGGTCGTAGGTGTCGGGGTTCATGAAGAACCAGTGCCCGCCGTCCGCGTAGAGGTACTGCATCGAGGTCTCGATCACGTCGGCGCCCTCGAGCAGGTCGCCCGGCTTGTAGGTCTTCTCGTTGACCCGTCCGTTCAGGAGGTTGCGCATCTTGACCCGGGTGAACGCCTGACCCTTGCCGGGCTTGATGAAGTCGCACGAGATGATGACGTTCGGCTCGCCGCTCTCGAGCACCTTGAGCCCGGTGCGGACCTGGTTCATGTTGTAGCTGGCCATCGATCCCGAACGCCCTCCGGCGACGCTGCCGTTGCCGCGAACCCTAGCAGTCGGCGCCGCGGTGAAACTCGCGGCCTTCCTGCTCCGTTGTAAGGCGACAGGGAGGGAACACCATTCCCCGGAACCCACAGGGAGAACGCGATGACCGACCAACCTTCGATCCCCGCTCCGGCTTCCAACGCTCCGATCCGCCGCCGCGGACCGCGACTCCCGCGTTGCGGCCTCGCGATCGCGACGCTGGCCGCGGCCGCGTTGCTCGCGGCGCCCGCTTCCGCCGAGTTCGACGAGAGCCACCGCTTCGACGCCCGTTCGTTGCAGGTCACCAACCTGATCGGCAAGGTGACGATCGGACAGGCGACCGGCGACGAGTTCGAGGTCGCCGTCTCCGTGCGCGGCGCCGATGGCCTGCCGCGGAACATCGCGATCGAGCAGGAGCGCGGCTCGCGCGCCCGGCTGGACGTCGTCTTCCCGGTCGACGACGAGCGCCGTTTCGTCTACCCGGAGTTCAGCCGCCGGCGCGCCCAGCTCTGGTTCCGGGAAGGCCGCTCACGCAGCCTGCTGGGGGAGATCCTGCGGTCCGTTTCGGGCCGCCGGATCCGGGTCGAACGGAGGGGCAGCGGCATGGAAGTCTGGGCCGACGTGACGATCCTCGTGCCCGCCGGCGCGTCGCTGAAGCTCGAGCACGGCGCCGGCGACGTGGAGATCGAAGGCGTCGCGGCCGACCTCGACGTGGACGTGAAGGCCGGCGCGATGGAGGCGGCCGGGCTGGACGGCCAGGTCGGGCTCAGAGTCGGCAGCGGCCGGCTGAACGTGAGCGACGCGCGTGGCGAGCTGAATCTCGACACGGGCAGCGGCGGGGTTTCGCTGGACGGCTTCGAGGGCGGCGCGCTCGAGATCGACACGGGCAGCGGGTCCGTCGAAGTGGCGGAAGCGACCGCGGAGACCGTGGAGATCGACACGGGCAGCGGCGGCGTGAGAGTGAACGGGGCCGAGGCCGAGATGCTCGCGATCGACACGGGCAGCGGCAGCGTCCGGGTCGCCGCCGCCGCGGTCGACGCCGCGGAGATCGACACCGGGAGCGGCAGTGTCCGTCTCGCGCTCGACCGGATGGGCGGCGGGAACTTCGACATCGACACCGGCTCGGGCGGCATCTCCGTGCTCGTTCCCGAGGACGTGTCCGCCCGGTTCGACATCGACGTCGGCTCCGGCGGCATCGAGGTCGACGTGCCGATCGCCAGAACGCTGCACAAGAGCCGGGGCGAGATGCGGTTCGTGGCCGGCGATGGCGACGCGAACGTGGTTCTGGACACCGGCTCCGGCGGCGTCCGGATCGCGACCGTGGACTGACCGATCCGGCGCGGGCCGTCGGGCCGGGCGCCCGGCCGTGAGCCTGCTACGCGGGCAGGCCGGCCATCGAGCAGACGATGCGCCACTCCCGTTCCGTCACCGGCTGCACGGAGAGCCGCTGGCCCCGGCGGAGCAGGGCCATTCCCTCCAGGTCGGGCCGCTGCCGCAGTTCGGCCAGGGTGACGGGCTCGTCGAACTTCCGCTCGAACTCGATGTCCACCAGGTACCACCGGGGGTTCTCCGGGTCCGACTTCGGGTCGTAGTGGGAGTCGTCCGGGTCGAACTGGGTCGGATCCGGGTACGACTCGCTGCACACCCGCGCCAGGCCGACCACCGCCGTCGGCTTGGCGTTCGAGTGGTAGTAGAGAACCCCGTCGCCGACCCGCATCCGGTCCCGCATCAGATTGCGGGCCTGGTAGTTCCGCACGCCGTCCCAGTACGTCTTGCCGTCGCGGGCCAGGTCGTCGATCGAGTACTCGCCCGGTTCGCTCTTCATCAGCCAGTACTGGCGGGATTCGTCCGTCATGGGGGCCTCCTTGTCGTGGCTACAGGATGCTCCGTCCGAAGAGGGAGCAGAGCAGATCGAGGGCGAGCTTTGCCGTCCGGTTCCGGGTGTCGAGGATCGGATTCACTTCGACCACGTCGACCGAGCCGAGACGGCCGTGTTCGGCGATCAGCTCCATCAGCAGGTGGCCCTCGCGGTAGCTCAGGCCGCCGGGCGCCTGGGTGCCGACGCCGGGGGCCTCGCGCGGATCGATGCAGTCGAGGTCGAGCGAGACGTGGATGCGGTCGACATCGTCGAGACGCTCGAGGGCTTCGGCGGCGAGCGGCGCCAGGCCACGCTCGTCGATCTGCCGCATCGTGTAGGCGGCGACGCCGGCCGAGTGGATCAGTTCCTGCTCGCCGGGGTCGAGATCCCGCACGCCGAACAGGACGACGTCTTCGGTTCGCAGCTTGGCGCCGGGCCGGCCCACGTTGACGAGTTGCGGTGCGCCGTGGCCGCAGAGCGCGGCCAGGGGCATGCCGTGGAGGTTGCCGCTCGGCGAGGTTTCGGGCGTGTTGAAGTCGCCGTGGGCGTCGATCCACAGATCCACAGGACGCCGGTGCGCCGCTCGTGCGTGACGCCGCCGATCGTGCCGACGGCGATCGAGTGGTCGCCGCCGAGCACGAGCGGCAGGGCGCCGTCGGCCACCGCCTGCCGGCTCGCCTCGTAGATGCGCTCGCAGGCGTCGACGACGGGCGGCAGGAAGCCCAGGCCCGGTTCTTCGGCCAGCGCGTCCCGCTCGACGGTCTCGATGTTGCCCCGATCCTCGACGCGGTAGCCGAGCCGGGTCAGGGCCGACTTGAGGCCGGCGTAGCGGAGAGCGGTGGGGCCGAGGTCCACGCCGCGGCGGGACTGCCCGAGGTCCAGCGGCGCGCCGACGACGCGGATCGTGGTCCGGGCGGGGCTGGGCATGGGCGGGAAGTTAGCAACTAGGATGCGAAGCCAGAAATGTCCGTTCGCAACTTCTGCATCATCGCCCACATCGACCACGGCAAGTCGACGCTGGCCGACCGTCTGATCCAGCACTGCGGGGCGGTCGAGGACCGCCAGTTCCGCGACCAGATCCTCGACTCGATGGACATCGAGCGGGAGCGGGGCATCACGATCAAGAGCAACACGGTGACCCTCCGGCACCAGGACGCCGAGGGCCGGCCCTGCCGCCTGAACCTGATCGACACGCCGGGCCACGTCGACTTCTCGCACGAGGTGCGGCGCTCGCTCATGTCCTGCGAGGGGGCGCTGCTCCTGATCGACGCGTCGCAGGGCGTCGAGGCGCAGACGGTCGCGAACCTCTACCTGGCGCTGGAGTACGACCTGACGATCATCCCGGTGATCAACAAGATCGACCTGCCGTCGGCCGACGTGGACCGGGTGCGCGAGGAGATCGACAGCGACCTGGGGCTCGATCCGTTCGAGGCGGTGCTGTGCTCGGCGAAGACGGGCGAGGGCGTCGAGGACGTGCTCGACGCGATCGTGACCCGGTTGCCGGCGCCGGAGGAGGACTCGTCGGCCCCGCTCCGGGCGCTCGTGTTCGATGCCCAGTACGACCCCTACCGCGGCGTCGTCCTGCTGGTGCGGGTGCGCGAAGGATCGCTCCGGCCGAAGCAGAAGATCCGCCTGATGCACACGGGCAGCGAGCACGACGTGGAGGAGCTCGGCACTTTGCTGCTCAAGCGCCGGCGGAGCGAGTCGCTCGAGGCCGGCTCGGTGGGCTACGTGATCGCCGGCATCCGCAACATCTCCGAGATCGACATCGGCGACACGATCACGAGCGCCGCGGGCGGCGCGGCCGAGCCGATCCCCGGCTACCGCGAGGCCAAGCCGGTCGTCTTCTCGTCGATGTACCCGGTGTCGAGCCACGACTACGAGGACCTGACGCGGGCGCTCGAAAAGCTCGCGTTGAACGACGCTTCGCTGACCTTCGAGAAGGACTCGTCGTCGGCGCTCGGCTTCGGCTTCCGCTGCGGGTTCCTCGGGCTCCTGCACCTGGACGTGGTGCAGGAGCGCCTGGAACGTGAGTACGGGCTGTCGCTCGTGCTCTCCGCGCCGTCGGTGCGCTACCGGGTGGAGATGTCGGACGGCGCCGAGAGGCGGATCGACAACCCGGCCGCCTACCCGGACCCGTCCGAGATCGAGAGCGTCGCCGAGCCGTACATCAAGGCGGCGATCATGTTGCCGGAGCGCTACCTCGGGGCGGTCATGGAACTCTGCCTGGAGCGCCGCGGCGGCAAGACGAACATCCACTACCTGGCGGTGGGCCGGGTCGAACTGACCTGCGAGCTGCCGCTCGCCGAGGTGCTGTTCGACTTCTACGACCGGCTGAAGACGGTGACCCAGGGCTACGGCTCGTTCGACTACGAGCTGATCGGCCTGCGGCCGACGGATCTCGTCAAGGTCGACATCCTGGTCAACGGCGAGCGGGTCGACGCGCTGTCCCAGCTCGTCCACCGCGAAAAGGCGCGCCCGCGGGCGCTCCGCTACTGCGAGCGGCTCAAGGACACGATCCCGCGCCAGCAGTTCAAGATCGCCATCCAGGGCGCCATCGGCGGCCAGATCATCGCCCGCACGACGATCGGCGCCTTCCGCAAGGACGTCACCGCCAAGTGCTACGGCGGCGACATCACCCGCAAGCGCAAGCTGCTGGAGAAGCAACGCGAGGGCAAGAAGCGGATGAAGCGCGTCGGCTCGGTGGACATCCCGCAGGAGGCGTTCGTGTCCGTGTTGCGCAGCGACGGGTAGCACCCCCGCAGCCCCGACGGGCTGGACGGCGTCGGTTGGCGGAGACGGGCGCCGACCCAAGCGGATTGCCGGGTGCGTGGCCCGGTTAGGCGGACTCGCCGGTGTAGAAAGGCGACTGTGCGAAGTGCGGCCTCCGAATCGAGCGGCGCCGACTTCGCGCACCGCGCCGCGACGCGATCCGAAGCGCCTACTCCGGCGTGTACCAGATCGGCGACGACCAGGCGCGTTCCTGGATCGTCGGCGCCACGTCGTGGCGGGGTTCGACGCCTTCGCGCAGGGCGTCCCAGGTGGACCAGCGGCAGGTCGGGTTCTCGAGCACGCGCACGTAGTAGAAGGCGCGCTTCGAGGCGTCGAAGTCGGGGTCGGTCCAGACCGCCTTGAGTTCATCCGCGCCGGAGTCGGCGCTGATCCCGCATGTGGCGAGGTCGACCGTGGCGCCGTTGCCGGGGCAGCGGTTGGTGGCCGGATCGACCTCGGCGCCGTCGGAGCAGGCGACGTCGTAGACCGTCTCGGCGCCCTCGCCGTCGCTGGACCAGCCCTTGACGACCTGCACGCGGTCGAGCGGCGCGGCCATCGAGTCGCGCATCGCCCAGACGGCGAAGGTCGGCGCGGCGCCGGCTTCCGCGGGCAGCAGATCGCCGCCCATCGGCACGCCCTCGGCGTACGCCGTCGTCAGGAAGTCGGGGTCGTCCAGGTCGCCGTCCGCGAAATCGCCGGCGAAGAAGCGGACCTTCATCCGGGGACCGGAGGTGGCGAAGGTCTCCTTGTTCCGCATGGCGTCGAAGATCGCCTCGCGGGTGTTCTCCTCGGCCCAGACGCCGGCCAGGCCGGAGGCGCCCCAGGTGTAGTAGTAGGTGTCGCGAAAGGTGCGACCCGAGCCGTCGTCGGTTCGGATCGAGGAGTCCGACTCCTGGGCCGGGTCGCCGGTGCTCTGGTTGACGCCCGTGCCGGGGACCGAGCCGCGAAGATGCGCTTCGGCGTCGAGAAGGCCGACCTTCGACCAGTAGTCGCTCTCCAGGAAGGCGCCGGCGGAGACGTGCGTGTCGCTGGCGCCGATCAGGCCGAACTTGTACGGATTCGTCAGGCCGCCGTCGGCGAGCCGGAGGCCCCGGATGAACGCGTCGCGGACGTAGCTTCCTTCCGGTTCGCTGACGATCGTCGTCGCGATCTTGTAGGGCATGATCTCGAAGTCGGCCCACTCGTCGTTGGGAGAGAGCGCCGGGTGGGTGTCCGAGGTGCCCTTGACCTGGGTCATCTCGACGATCGGCTCGTTCCGGGTCCGCACGTCGACGTAGTCCTCGTCGAGGGGATCGCCGTAGAACTTCTCCATCTCGAACATGCGGCCGCCGGAGCCGTTCGGGTTGTGCGGGATGGCGAGCGCGTCGATGCCCTGCGACCGCCACTCGTCCATCGCGGCCCAGAGGTCCTCGGGGTTCTGGGAGTCGATCCGGCTGAACGGCGCGTCCGGGGCTTCGGAACCGCGGAAGACCACGTTGCGGTGCAGGTTGTCCCGCTCGTAGCCGGAGGACGTGTACTCGTAGGCGATGAAGGTCGTGAAGTTGCCGGGGTCGTTGTGCGCCTCGGCCGCCTCGACGATCTTCGACCAGGCGCCCCGCACGACGTCCATGTCGAGGTGTTCGTCCTCGCCCGCGCGGGCGCCCAGGTAGGGACGCATGCCGACGAAGATGCCGCGGCGCTCGTCCGCCTCCTCGGCGGCGCGCAGGTCGGCGGCGATCGGGTGGTCGTAGGCGGCGGAACCCTCCTCGGTCATCGCGGGCAGCATGCCGAGGTACATGCCGTGGTCGGTCACGCCCTGGAAGTCGAGCGGCCGGTCGAGTTTCATGTCGAAGCCGGCGGGGTGCTCGATCGTTCCGCCCTTGGCGAACTCGTAGGCGTCGTTCGGATCGGTCGTCGTGCCGAAGATGAAGGCGTCGAACGAGTAGCGGGTGTGGACGTGCAGGTCGCCGAAGTAGGCGTTCTTCGTCGGGTTCGGCGCCTCGGCGGTCCCGGCTGCCGGCTCGGCGCCGCCGGGGTCGCCGTCGCCAGGAGCGCAGGCGGCCATCGGGAGTACGGAGCACGCGGCCAGCGCCGCGACCGTCGTCAGCTTCTTCATCGGCTTCTCCTTGAGAGCGTGTCGGGTCAGTCTACTATTGGCCTCTCATGGAAGTGGTCGGCAAGAGCGGTATCGGCTTGACGGCGGGCCGGCGCGATGTTCCGGCCGCCCTGTCGGTGCGCCGGTCTTCCGACCCGCCGCCGAAGGCGGCGAGGACTTCGCACCGCGAAGCGGCGCCCGAGGAGGACTCGTTGTGAGGAAACTGACGGACGGACTCGTTCTCGCTGTCGCGGGAGTGCTGGCGGCGGCGCCGCCGGCCATGGGCTACGAGTTGGAGCCCGCTCTCAGGGCCCGCGTCGACGGCCTGATCGCGGAGGTCGCCGAGTCCCCGACCACCGGCGCCAGCGTCGCCGAACGGATCCCGGTTCTGTGGGACTGGGCGAACGCCGTTTCGCTGCAGGGCGGGTTCGTGCCGAAGAATCTCCCGCTGGTCGCGTACTTCGTGCCGTTTCCCCGGCCCGGAGCGGAACCGGCGAGGAACCAGATCGAGGCGGTGGACGACTACGTGCGGCAGCTCGCCTGGCTGGACGAGGACCCGGGCGCGCTCGGCACGGTGACGCGAACCGGTTCCGATGTCTTCGAGGCCAGGACCTGGGCGACGATCGAGGTCGTCTACACCGTCGGTTCGCTCGGCATGAAGGAGGGCGGCGGCATCGTCGTTTCCTCGCAGGGCATGGGAGGCTACGGCCGCGCGCAGACGACGGACGCCGCCGCCGACCGGTACGTCTCGGCGCGAGTCAGCCGGCCGGGCATCCGTCTCGAGCAGGACACGCACCCGATCTGGGGCCCCTACGGCGGCTTCCGCGGACCGGCCGGCTTTCCCATGTTCCGCGTTCGCGGCGGAGATCTCGAAGCCGGCGACACGATCGCCCTCACCTACGGCGACACGTCGGGCGGCGGGCGCGGTCTCCGGCTCGGCCAGTTCAGCAACGACCGGATCGCGCTGCCGATTCACGTCGACCCCGGCGATGGCAGGGTCTACGAGATGCCTCCCGCGACGTTCGAGGTCGTGGGCGGCGCGGCGGAGCGGGTCCACGGCTTCGCGCCGTCGATCGTCGGCACGGGCGAACCGTTCGTCATCTCGGTGCGGGCCGAGGACCGCGCCTACAACCGGGCGACCCGGGGAATTCCGGCCCTCCATGTGCTGCTCGACGGCGAGCAGGTGGCCGAACTGCCGGCCGGGCAGGCGATCCACCTGGTCGAGCTTGTCGCCGGCGCGGAGGGCGTCCATCGCTACACCTTCCGCAGCCCGGACGGCGAGGTCACGGGCGCCGCCAATCCAGTCTGGGTGCGGGCGGACCCCGAGCAGCGCCTCTACTGGGGCGAGACGCACGGGCACTCCGGCTTCGCCGAGGGTCAGGGCACTCCGGAGGGCTACTTCGCGTTCGCCCGCGACGACGCCCGTCTCGACTTCGTCACGATGAGCGAGCACGACATCTGGTTGACGGACGGACTCTGGGAAGAGCTGAACGAGGCGGTCCGGAAGTTCCACCGGGAGGGCGAACTGCTGGTCTTCGCCGGCTACGAGTGGACGTCGCCCCGCCAGCGCGGCGGTCACCACAACGTGTTCTTCCGAAACGTCGGCATGCAGCGGGTGGGCGTGCAGTCGGCGCCGAACCTGTCGGACCTCTATCGCGGCCTGCGCGCCGAGTACGACACGGACGACGTACTGATCATCCCGCACGCCCATCAGAACGGGGACTGGCGGCAGAACGACTTCCAGATGGAGAACCTGATCGAGATCATGTCCGGCCACGGCACCTTCGAGTGGTTCGGCAGCCGCTACCTGGAGCAGGGCTTCCGGGTCGGCTTCGTGTCCGCGTCGGACGACCACCTGGGGCACCCGGGTTACTCGCCGGGTCACCAGGCCGGCGCTTCCGGCCGGCGGTCGAACATCTTCCAGTTCGGCGGTCTGGCGGCCGCCTGGGCGCCGGCGCGCACCACGGATGCGGTGTTCGGCGCGCTCAAATCCCGGCACGCCTACGCGACGACCGGCGCACAGCGGATCGTGCTCGACGCTCGCCTGAACGGAGAGCCGATGGGCAGCGAACTGGACCTGACCGACCGCCGGGCGCTCGAGGGACGGGCGATCGGCACGGGGCCGATCCGGCGGGTCGACCTGATCCGCAGCGGCGAAGTCGCGGCGACGTTCGACACGCGCGGCGCCGGCGGGGCGGCGCTGCCGGAGGGCCAGTTCGAGGCCCTGGTCAGCTTCTTCTCGGAAACCTGGGTCGACATCCGGGACAACCCGCGCGGGCAGCGGCCGTGGCGGGGCAGCGTGACGGTGGAAGGGGCGAAGCTGGTTGGCGGCCGTCTGACCGGCCCGCCGCTGCCGTCGGATCGCTTCGCGGTCGACGGCAACGCGGCCAGCTTCGACTTCACGACCCGGGGCTCGCGGCGTTCCTTTGCGCTGGTGCTGGAGGGCGATCCGGCGGCGGTGCGGCTCGACCTCGAAATCGAGGCCGCCGTCGAATACGGCACGGCGCCGACCCAGGTGCGCACCCCGCAGCGGTTCGCCGCCGCCGAGTTCACGCTGGCGCTGCCGGCGGCGCCGGGCACGTCGGCGGGCGCCCGCGGCGGCAACGAGCACGTCTTCCACGAAGGCGACTACCGCGACAGCGTCCGCGCCGACTTCATCGAGGGACTCCGCGACGACGTGACCTTCCGCTTCACCGACTTCGGCGAAGAGGAGGACTGGTACTACCTCCGCGTCGAGCAGATCGACGGCCACCTCGCCTGGTCGAGCCCCTGGTGGGTCGGCGGCGAGAAGCCGCGCTAGCGCTGGAGGTGGCACCCGCCGGCCCGGGGCCTGAGGGGGAGGGCCCAGCGGACGTTCGCGCTTTCGGAGTTTGGGGGACGACTGCGCTCACTCCGCTTCACTCGCTCCGGTCGGGCGTCGGTTGGGGGAATGACGTCGGGCGTCGCTCGTTCAGAGGCCGCTGGGACCCTCCGCCTCAGACCCCGGACCGGCTGCACGTCGTCAGCCCCGGACCGGCTGGACGTCGTCGGGCGGTCGGACCGAACGCCGGCTGGCACGAACGAGAGGACGGAGGTGCTGGTGGGCGATTTGGGACGTTCCACACTGGGTGCGCAGGCGTCCTCGCCGGCTGCCGCCGGAGGCGGCCAGTAGACGGGCCGCGAAGCGGCCACGATCTCCGCCAGATGGCTCAACGAAACGTGATTCAACCGTAGAGGCTACGTCTTGTCCAAGGAGCCGAGGCGTGGGCAAGGGATGGTTCCGGCGGAGGCGGCCGGGCTCTACGTCCACATCCCCTTTTGCTCGGCGATCTGTCCCTACTGCGACTTTGCGGTGGCGCGGGGTGGCGAGGCGGATGGGGAGCGGTTTGTTGATGCCTTGGTTGGAGAGATCGATTCCTTCGGCTGCAGGGGGCGAGAGCGGAATCGGACTGGCGAGGCTGAGAGGTTCGGTACCGGCGGGTTCGACACTGTGTACTTCGGCGGAGGTACTCCCTCGGCGCTGGGCCTGGAGCAGCTTGGGGCGATTCGGCGGCGATTGGTCGGGACGTTCCTGATCGATCCCGAGGCCGAGTGGACGATCGAGGTGAACCCGGAGGATGCGTCGCCCGAGGCGCTGTCGGGCTGGCGGGAACTCGGTTTCGACCGGGTCAGTCTGGGCCTGCAGGCGTTGGACGATCGGGCGTTGCGCTTTCTCGGGCGGCGGCACGATGCGGCGGCGGCGCGTGCGAGCGTCGAAGGGGCACGTGCCGCGGGTTTCCGGTCGGTGTCGGTCGACCTGATCTACTCGTTGCCCGGATTCGACGGCGGCTGGTGGCTTCGGACGCTGGACGAGGCGGCGGCGCTCGGGCCGGACCACGTCTCCTGCTACGAACTGACGATCCACGACGGGACGCCGTTCGGCCGGCGGCGGGACGCGGGCAGGCTGCGGGACACCGGCGAAGACGAGCGGGCCGCCAACTTCGTCGCCACGCATCGGCGGCTCGCGAAGCTCGGCTACGAGGGCTACGAGGTCTCGAACTTCGCCCGCCGCGTGGCGGACCGGAGCCGCCACAACCGGAAGTACTGGCGGCACCGGCCCTATCTGGGGCTGGGGCCTTCGTCGCACTCCTTCGCCGGGCGCAGTCGGTGGTGGAACGTGGCTCCGTGGAAGGACTGGAGCGCCGCGGTGGCGAGCGGTGAATCTCCGGTCGCCGGTCGCGAGGAACTGACCGACGACCAACTGCTGCTGGAAGCGGTGATGATGGGACTCCGCCAGCGATCCGGCATCGACTGCGCCGCGCTGGAGCGGCGTTTCGGCATCGATCCGTCCGCCGGCAACGCCGGGCGAATCGAAGCCTGGGAGAAGGCGGGCTGGCTCCGGGTCGTTGGCCGGCGACTGACGCCGACCCTCGAAGGCATGGCCCGGGCCGATCGCCTTGCGGGGGAGTGGATCCTCCCGGCCGGCGGTAGCCGGCGCCGCCGGAGGCGCGCGGCCTCGTCGTCGCCCGTGAGCGGGTAGTCTGACCTCGACGATGAGACGCCCGCCCGCAGGAGCGGAGAAGGTGCGCGCCCTGATGCGGCGCCTGGGCGGTGCGGCCCGCAGTCCCGGGCGGATCTATCTGGTGGGGGGCGCCTCCGCCGTCCTCGTCGGCTGGCGGGAGACGACGATCGATGTCGACCTCAAGCTCGATCCGGAGCCGGAGGGCGTCTTCGCCGCGATCGCCGGGGCGAAGGAGGCGCTTCGGGTGAACGTGGAACTCGCGGCGCCCGACGACTTCCTGCCCGCGCTGCCCGGGTGGCGCGACCGCAGTCCGTTCGTCGCGCGTCACGGGGTTGTCGATTTCTTTCACTACGACTTCCACGCCCAGGCTCTCGCGAAGATCGAACGGGCCCACGCCCAGGACCTGGCCGACGTGGAGGCGATGCTGGAGCGCGGCCTGGTCACGGCGCCGCGGCTCCTGGATCTGTTTCGACGGATCGAGCCTGAACTGGAACGCTATCCGGCAGTCGAGCCCAGGTGTCTTCGCCTGAGGGTGCTTCGCTACGCCGGCGAGGACGGGGCATGACCGGGCCGGAAACGGCTGCGCTCGACCGCGTGCCGGCGACGCTCCCGGGCGCGGATCTCGTGGCGGCGGGGATCGAGGCGCTGCGGCGGGGAGAGACGACGGAGGAGGCTCTGCTGGTTCTGATCGGCGCCTGGCGGCTCCGCGCCGCCGGTCTGGATGTTCCGGCGGCGCCGGACCTCGAGACGTCGCCCGAGATCGCCCTCTACGGGATGATCGCCGCCAGGCGCTCGGCCGACGCGCACTCCCGTTACAACGCGCTTGTCCGTCGCCTGGTCAGCTTCGAGCGCGCGTTGGAGAGCCGGCCTTCGGCCGGCGCGTCTTTCCGGCCGCCTTCGGCGGCAGCCGGCGAGGACGCCGGCGCACCCAGTGTGCGGCCCCGTTCCCCGCGCGACAGCGCAGCCTGACGGCTGCGAACACTCCTAGCGGAAGACGGACGCTTCGAGCTCGACGTCGGCGCTCTGCCACGCCTTCGCCAGGCGCTCTTCCACTGCATCCGCTTCCTGCTTCCGGTCCTGCGCGCGCAGTGCCTCCGCCAGGCCGTACAGGGACCAGCCGTTGTGCGGGTTGTGCTCCAGGTCGCGGCGGTAGGCGGCTTCGGCCTCGGCGGCGCGGCCGGCTTCAAGCAGGACGGCGCCGAGGGACTGGCGCACGGGGTAGTGGAAGGACGGCGGCTCCGCGTAACGGAGGCTGTCCTGGAGCGCCACGGCCGAGCGCATCTCGGCGATCGCCCGCGGCAGCCGGCCCCTGGCCGCCTGGATCTCGCCAGCGAGCAGGTGTTCGGTCAGGCGCACCAGATCGGCGCCTCGGGCGAACGAGATGCGGAGTTCCGAGAGTTCCGGGCGCCGCCGGAGCTTGCCGAGCGCCTTGAGGTGGCGTCTGGCGCCGCGCGGGTCGCCCGCGGCCGCCGCGGCCAGGCCCTGGGCGTAGCGCCACATCGCGGTCTGGAAGGTCTGGCCGGCCGGCGGCGCCGGGGTATCGCGGATCTCCTGCCAGCGGCCGAACCGGACGCGGGCGAAAAGCGGCGTCGCCAGGTAGTTCTGGAGGAAGGCAAGCGTCGAGGCCATCGCGAGCGGTACTTCCGCCGCCAGCCTGTCGGCGGTCTCGATCGCCAGTTCCGAGCGGCCGCCGAAGGTGGCGGCGGCCCACAGGAAGTGGATGTTGTGGGGGTAGTAGCCGACCGCGTATAGCCCCTGGGCGTTGCATTGCGCGAGGTAGTCGAGGTCGGCGGCGATCGCGCGCTGGTTCGAGGTCACCGCGTCGTCGTAGCGGCCGACCCGGATGTAGATGTGCGCCGGCATGTGGACCAGGTGGCCGGCGGAGGGCATCAGCTTGCCCAGGGCGTCGGCGCTGGGCTCGGCGAGATGGGGTTCGCGCGCCTCCATCAGGTGGATGTAGTAGTGGTGCGCGCCCGGGTGGTCGGGGTGCGCCGCAATCACCCGCTCCAGCGCTGCCTTCGCCTCGACGGTTCCCGGTTGCGGTTGGCCGCCGCGCCAGTAGTCCCAGGGCATCGTGTTCATGATCGCCGCGGCGTGCAGCGTCGCCGGTTCCGGGTCGTCCGGGAAGCGCTTCGCGACGGCGGCGATGGCGTCGACCCACGCCGCGTCGAAGGCGGCCCGGTCGGCCTCTTCTTCGGCGGAGTAGCGGCTCGCGAGCGCCTCGATCAGGGCCTGCTCGCGCTCGTCGCCGTTGGCGCGCCGTTCGCGCGCCAGCTCCAGGCTGGCCAGCGCCTGCAGCTCGCGCTCCCGCGGCATCGAGTCGTTCAGGTTGCGGCCCAGGGCCAGCGCCTTGCCCCAGTGTGGCATCGGCGCTTCCGGGTCGAGCCGCGCCGCTTCCTCGAAGGCCCGAATGGCCTCGGCGTGGTTGAACGCGTAGACGAGCCGCAGCCCCTGGTCGAAGAAGCGCTGCGCCGCTTCGGACGAGGTGGTGATCGGGTAGTGCAGGTCGCCCAGGCCCTCCAGCGTCGGCGCCAGAGGTTGGCCGGCGTCGTTGGCGCTGGCGTCAGCCGGGGAGGCGCTCAGCAGAGCGGCCGCCCAGGCGGCGGCGAGGATCGCCGGGATGCGTCCCGGTCCGCTGTCTCTCATGCGGTCAGGGTAACAGCGTCGGCGGAGCGGGATTCGCGGCACGCGCTTGCGGTGCGGCGGGGTCGAGGCCGAACACGGCGCCGGCAATGGTCCGCGAGCGCCGGTCGGCGTTAGCATCGCCCTCGATGGGTGGTCCGTGGCGCGCATAGCGGTCCTGACCGGAGGCTCGACGCCGGAGAGAACGGTCGCCCTGGCCGGAGCGGCCAAGGTGTCGGCCGCGTTGCGGACCCGCGGCCACGAGGTCGCCGTGTTCGACACAATCGAACCGGGACCCCTGGACGCGGAACAGGAGCGTCGGCGCCTGGGCCGAGCCGTCGGCGCCCGCCCGCCGTCGCTGGCCGAGCTGCGCGAACTGGAAGCGCGGGAAGACCTGCCCGCCCTGGTCGCGGGCGAACTCGCCGGCCACGACGCCGTCTTCCTCGTCCTCCACGGCCGCCAGGGCGAGGGCGGGGAAGTGCAGGAGCTGCTGGAGGCCGCCGGCATCGCCTTCACCGGCAGCGACTCCCGCGGCAGCCGTCTGGCGATGGACAAGGACGAGAGCAAGCGCCGCTTCCGCGATGCCGGTATCCCGACTCCCGACTGGCTGACCTGGCCGGCCCGTCAGTCCGACATCGAAGAGCTCGGCCTGCCCCTGATCGTCAAGCCGTCACGGGTCGGCTCGACGGTCGGCCTGACCCTCATGCGGGATCTCGACGGCCTCGACTCGGCGGTCGGCAAGGCCTTGACGTTCGACGACCACGTGATCCTGGAGCCGTTCCTGCCCGGGCGGGAGTACACCGTGGGAGTCCTCGAGGACTGCGCACTGGGCGTCGGCGAGATCATCTCGCCGGGCACGATCTTCGACTTCCACAGCAAGTACACCCCGGGGCGTGCCCGGGAAGTGTTTCCAGCCGACATCGACGAGGACCTCCGGAAGCGTCTCCGCGAACTTGCCCTCGCCGCCCACGAGGCGCTGGCCCTCCGCGACTTCTCCCGCGTCGACTTCCGTCTCGACGCCGAGGGCGCCCCTCACTGCCTGGAGGTCAACACCCTGCCGGGCATGACGCCCACCAGCCTCCTCCCGCAATCCGCCGCGGTCTTCGGCATCTCCTTCGAAGACCTCTGCGACCGCATGATCCGTCTGGCTCTGGGCCGCAACGCTCCTGACCTCGCTCCGTGAACCCTCCGCACTCCCGTGCGACTCAGTAGCCGGACCAATCCTCGGACCATCGAGCCAGACGACGACGTCCCGCCCGAGCCGGGCCGGGGGGCGGGGTCCCGGGGGGTCGGAGGCAAGTGACTCCCGGCGCCCTTCCGGCAACCGACGCCGAGCAGGAACGCAGCCGACAACAGCGAGCCCACCCCTTCCGTCCTCTGCCTTGAGGGCGAGCGTCCCCCGGGACCCTCCCCCCGGCCCGGATCGGGCGGGTTCGCGCCCCGGCGCTACGCCGTAGCCGACCGCGGCCGGTTCACCACCCGGTCGAGCGCGCCGCGCAGGTCGGCGACCAGGTCTTCCCCGTTCTCGATTCCGATCGAGAGCCGCAGGAGCCGGTCGCCGATGCCGGCCGCGGCCCTTGCCTCCGCCGTCATCGAGGCGTGGGACATGGTGGCCGGGTGGGAGATCAGGCTCTCGACGCCGCCAAGGGACTCGGCGAACGAGAAGCACGTCAGGTTCGAGACCAGGTGGGCCACGTCGCCGGCGTCGCCCCGGAGGTCGAAGCTCGCCATGGCGCCGAAGCCGTCCTGCTGGCGCCTGGCGATCTCGTGGCCGGGATGGTCCGGCAGGCTCGGGTGGTAGACCCGTTCGACGGCCGGATGCTCGCGGAGCATCTCGACGACCGCCAGCGCGTTCTCCTCGTGGCAGCGCAGGCGGCTGTGCAGGGTGCGCAGCCCGCGCAGCGTCAGGTAGCTGTCGAAGGGAGCGCCGGCCACGCCCATCATGTTCGCCCACTCCTCGAAGAACTCGTGGAGTTCCGGCGTCGCGGCGACGACGGCGCCGCCGACCACGTCGCTGTGGCCGTTCAGGTACTTCGTCGTCGAGTGGATGACCGCGTCGGCCCCCCGTTCGATGGGCCGCTGAAACGCCGGCGACATGAACGTGTTGTCGGCCACGACCAGCGCGCCGGCCTGCTTCGCGTGTCGGCAGACGGCTTCCAGATCGGTGATGCGAAGCAGCGGGTTGCTCGGCGTCTCGACCAGAACCAGCCTCGGTCCCGAGGCGAGAGCCGTCGCCGCGGCCTGCCGGTCCGTCAGGTCGGCGAACTCGACCTCCAGCAGGCCGCGCTGCCGGAGGCGGTCGAAGAGGCGGAACGTGCCGCCGTAGCAGTCGTGGGCGGCGACGATCCGGTCGCCGGGGTCGACCAGTTGGCAGACCAGGGTCACCGCCGCCATGCCGGAAGCGGTGACGACGGCGCCGTGGCCGCCCTCGGCCTCGGCCAGCGCTTCGGCGAGGGCGGATCGCGTCGGGTTGCCGGAGCGCGTGTAGTCGTACGGCCGCTTGCCGTCCAGGCCGGCGAACGTGAAGTTGGCCGAGAGATGCAGCGGCGGAACGACCGCTCCGTGGTGTTCGTCGGTAGCGAGCGCCGCGCGGACGGCGCGGGTTGCCGGGTCGTGGTTCTTTGTCATGTGAGTCTCCGGTCGAAAGGAGGTTGGGCGGTCCCGCTTGCGCGGAACGGGTTCAACGCTCTCCCGAGAAGACTTCTACGGAGAGTGACCGGAGGTGGCGTCGAAACCGCGTTCATGCGGCTCTTGACTCATCTCTCGGCAAGCCCCGTCCGAGGACGGAACTCCCGTAGGAGTTGGCACCTTCCCCAGGGTTGCGAAGCCCCGGTGGTTGCCCCGGCGTCGACGGGCCTGTCCCTCAGCCGGTCTCGATGAGTTGCTCCGGCCACGGGGAACCGCGCCGAAGCGGACGGATCGTAGCAGACGGTCGCGCGCCCGGCGGCGAAGCCGCCGGTGCTATGCTGATCGGCAGTTCCGTTGACCCTCTCCGGGCGACGCGTGTCGTCCTGGTTCGCTTTTCGGTAACGCCGCATCCCGCCGTCGGGATGGGCATTGAAGGGAGGTCCCTGATGAGGAAGCTGGCTGGTTGGACTCGGGGGACTGCGGTCGGCGCGGTCGCGATCGTGTTCTGTGCGACGGGCGCCTGGGCGCAGGCGACCGGACAGTTGAGCGGCTTCGTCACGGACAACGAAGGCGACGCCCTGCCGGGCGTCAGCGTCACGGTGACGAACGTCGCCACGAACCAGTCCCGGCTGGTGATGACGGGACAGGACGGCTACTTCGCGGCGCCGCTGCTGGCGCCGGGCGACTACAACGTCACGGCTGCGCTCGATGGCTTCGTCCAGTTGAGCCGCGAAGGCGTCCGGGTCACGGCGGCGGAGACCGCGAGGATCGCCATGGCGCTCACGGTCGGCGAGTTCTCGGAGACGATGACGGTCACCGGCGAGACGCCCCTGATCGAGACATCGAACGCCACCCTGGGCGTGGTCGTCGACGAGGTGCAGATCGTCCAATTGCCGCTCAACGGCCGGAACTTCACCCAGCTGGGCACTCTCATCCCGGGCGTGGTCGAGCCGCCCGCCCGTCTCGGCGGCGCGCGCGGCGACGCCGACGCCGCCATTCACGGCTTCGGCGCCGCGACCGCGGGCTTCAGCGTCAACGGCGTGCGCAACCAGTCGAACAACTTCCTGCTCGACGGCGCCGCCAACAACGACACGTTCAACACCGGCTTCGTCGTGCGGCCGCCTCCGGACGCGATCGAGGAGTTCAAGATCCTGACCCACTCCTACACCGCGGAGTTCGGCCGCAATGCCGGCTCGATCGTCAACGTGGTGACGAAGTCGGGCGGCAACAGCCTGCAGGGGAGCATCTGGGAGTTCAACCGCGACGATTCGCTGGAGTCCCGGAACTACTTCTCGCCGCCCGACCAGGAGAAGCCGACGCTCGCGCAGGATCAGTTCGGCGGGACGATCGGCGGCCCGATGATCACCGACCGGCTGTTCGGCTTCGGCTACTACGAGGGCTTCCGCAACACCCGCGGCACGACCCAGAACATCGCGGTGATGTCCGCCGCCGAGCGGATGGGCGACTTCTCGGGCGGCGGCACGATCGTCGACCCGATGACCGGCGAGCCCTTCCCGGGCAACGTGATTCCGTCCGACCGCCTGAGCCCGATAGCGAGCAGGTTGATCGACGAGTTCATGCCGCTCCCGAACGTGGGCGGCCGCTACATCGCGTCGCCCGACGTGACGGACGACCGCGACCAGTTCGGGCTGCGCCTGGACTACCGGATCACGGACTCGCAGAACGTGCTGGCGCGCGCTCTCAGAAGCGCGTCCGACCGCTTCGAGCCGCCGACGGTGCGGCCGATCGGCAACACGGCGGCGTCCACGCTCGAGGACTACATGCTCTCCCACACGGCCACGTTCGGATCGAACGTCTTCAACCAGGTGCGGTACCTGAGCAGCGCGATCGACGCGGAGCCGGTGGTCACCAGCGGGCTCACCAACTCCGAGTACGGCATCAACCTGCCGAACATCAACGACCTGGCGGTCGGCCTGCCGCAGTTCTCGATCTCGGGCTTCCCGAGCATGGGCGACCGCAACCAGCCGTTCGTCAAGCGGGAGAACGAAGTCGAGCAGTTCACGGAGGATCTCACCGTTCTGCGCGGCCGCCACACGATCAAGGCGGGAATCGACTACCGGAACGAGAAGATGTTCATCGGCTTCATCAACCGGCCGAACGGCGACTTCGTGTTCCGGGGCACCCACACCGGCAGTGCCGCGGCCGACTTCCTGCTGGGGCTGCCCTCGCTCTTCCGCACCGCGGTGCCGGGCGCCGACTCGATCAACGAGGGCGACGGCTCGCTGTACGCCGCGTACATCCAGGACGAGTTCCGGATCTCGCCGCGGCTGACGTTGAATCTCGGTCTCCGGTACGAGGTGGCCGAGCCCTTCGAGGATACGGGCGATGCGCTGAACAGCTTCCGGCCGGGTCAGCAGTCGACGCGATTCCCCGACGCGCCCACCGGCCTGGTCTATCCGGGAGATGCGGGAGTGCCGGCGGGGACCTACGACACGGACTCGAACAACTTCGCGCCGCGGCTCGCGATGGTATGGGACCCCGAAGGCGATGGCCGGTCCAGCCTTCGCCTCGGCTGGGGCCTGTTCCACGACAGCCTGCCGGGCCAGGGCGACTTCTTCCAGAACTCGGTTCTGGCGCCGCCCTTCAACCCGCTGGTCCAGCTCAACGCGCCGCCCACGGCGATGACGCTTGCCGATCCGCTCGCCAACCTGACGGGCGGGCCGACCAGGTTCCCGCCGGGGATCATCTTCATCGGCTGGGGCAGCGAGTTCACGACGCCGAACTACCAGCACTACAACCTGACCTACCAGCGTCAGCTCGGCCAGAACATCGGGCTCGAGGTCGGTTGGGTCGGCTCGCGCGGCCGCAACCTGCCGATCTTCATGGAGGTCAACCCGCGGGTCGTCGAGCCCGGCCAGACCACGCTGGGGCCGCGCCTGTACCCGGCCTTCAGCCTCGTGCGGCCGACCTTCACGGTGGCGAAGTCCTGGTACGACGCGTTCCAGGCCAGCGTCCGCATGCGGCCGACGCGCGGGCTCAACTTCCTCTTCTCGTACACCTACGGCGAGGCGGAAGATCACGTCTCCGGCCTCAACATCGGCGGCGAGGAGCGGCCGATCGTTCCGGTCGACCTGGCGCGGTTGAGTTCCATCGACAAGGCGCTCGAGCGGGAGCGCGGTCCGGCGCTCTTCGATGTGGAGCACAGGCTCGTGCTCAGCTTCGGCTACGACCTGCCTTCGCTCGAAGGGCGGAGCGGGTTCGTGCGCGGGGTGTTCGGCAACTGGCAGTTGAACGGCATCCTGCAGTACCAGACGGGCTATCCGTTCCCGATCCGGGTTCGCGGCGACGACATCCGCGGCCTGACGTCGCGGCCGGACCAGGTCTGCGACCCGAACAGCGGCGCGCCGAAGACGGTCGAGCAGTGGTTCAACACGGAGTGCTTCGTGTTTCGGACTCTGGCGGAGACCGCCGAGCGGCGCGGCAACGCAGGCCGCAACCCGATTCGCGGTCCGGACTTCGAACGGATCGACCTGTCGCTGATCAAGCACATTCCGCTTGGCGGCGGCGACCGCTCGCTGCAACTCCGGGTCGAGGCGTTCAATGTCTTCGACCGGGTCAACTTCGCCCAGCCGGGCAACCGGATCGGCGACCGCAACTACGGAGTCATCACGGCGACGAACGGCGACGGCCGGATCGTGCAGCTCGGAGTCAAGTACAGCTTCTGACGAGTTGCTGTCGGGCCGGCGGTGGCCGCCGTGAGCTTGGGTTCAGTCCGTTCCGGCTGCCCCTTGCCGGTGCACGAACCAGAGGTTGCGGGAGTAGACGAGGATGCCGAAGCTCTGGCCCAGGATGAAGACCGGATCCTGCCGCCACACGGCGTAGGTGAAGAGAATCAGGCCGCCGCCCAGGCTCAGGTACCAGAACGCGGTTGGAACGACGCTCTGGCGGTGCCGTTCCGTGGCGATCCACTGGACGAGGAAGCGGCAGGCGAAGAGGGCCTGTCCGCCAAGCCCGAGGGCTATCCAGAGGTGTTCGGGCGCGATTGCTGGCATGGTGGGCTCTCCAGGGCATGGGCGGTGGTGAGGACGGAGCGGCGGCGATACCAGGAGACGCCGAGCAGGTCGAGGACTCCGCGCAGAAAGCGGCCACGGATGTTGTACTTGCTCGTGCCGTGCTTGCGGGGCCGGTGTCCGACGGGGATCTCCGCATACGCGCCGCCGTGTCTCAGCGCCAGGACCGGCAGGAAACGGTGAAGCCCGTCGAAGGGCGGCAGGTCGTCGAGGGCGGCGGTTCGGTAGCCCTTGAGCGCGCAGCCGATGTCGGTGCAGGGGTCGCCGAGGACGAGCCGCCGGACGCGGTTCGAGATGCGGCTCGCAAGCCGTCGCAAGAGCGTGTCGATGCGTTTCGCGCGAACGCCCGAGACGACGTCGTGGTCGTCGAGCAGGGCGACGATGGCCGGAATGTCGGCGGGTTCGTTCTGCAAGTCGGCGTCCATGGTGACGACCAGGGGCGCCTGGGCGGCGCGGATCCCGGCCAGCAACGCGGCCGACTGGCCGGAGTGGCGTTCGAGACTCAGAGCGCGCACGGTGGCGTCGCTTGCCGCCAGGGCGGCGAGTTCCTCGCGGCTGCCGTCCGTGCTGCGGTCGTCGACGAGGATGAACTCGTACCTGAAACCGGCGGCGGCCATCGCCGCGGCGGTCTCGGCGGCCAGTCGTTCCAGGTTGCCCGCCTCGTTGTACACCGGGGCGACGATCGAAAGCTGCGGCGGCATGACGGGCTGTTCGGTCCTCGGGGCTTGCGCCGTGGAACGCTACGGCGTGAGTCTACGGCGCAAGCTCCCGGGTGAGGACGGCGTTGATACCCTCGCCCCCGTGCTGCTCATCGTGCGCCACGGCGAGACCGCCGCGAATGCCGCCCGGATCGTCCAGGTGCCGGAAACGCCGCTCAACGAGCGCGGGACGGCGCAGGCGGAGCGGCTGGCGGGCCGGCTGGCAAGGCACCATCGGCAGCGCCCGATCGGCTGTGTCGTCGCCAGCGACCTGCGCCGGGCGGAGATGACGGCGGCGCCGGTGGCCGTGGCAGTCGGACTGCCCGTGCTCGTCGAGCCGCTGCTCGCCGAGCGCAACTTCGGCGACCTGCGCGGACGGGCCTACGCCGACATCGGCCTCGACATCATGGCGCCCGGCTACTCGCCTCCGGGCGGTGAGGACTGGGATGCGTTCCACCTCCGGGTGGACGAGGCCTGGGCCAGGATCCGGCAACTGGCGGAGGAGACGGCGGGCGACAGCGTCTTCGTTACCCACGGCCTGGTCTGCCATTCGCTGGCTCACCGACACCTGCGCCTCGGCGACGGCATCGAGCCGCCGGCCCGTTGGGGCAACACCTCCGTCACGCAGGTGGAGAGCCGGTCGCCCTGGACGGCGACGCTCGTCAACTGTTGCGAGCACCTCGATGCCGCCACCGCGGACGGCGGCCGGATGTCCGGCATCTGACCCGGCGCGGGGCCGGCCCGCGCTCTCGGGGCGTGGCGGACGGCTCGGATAAAGTCCGGAAGTCCCCGCGGGTCTGCGGGAAGAACCCGGGCGGCGTCCGGGTTGTGAGACTTCAGGGAAACGCCCCTGCGGATCGACCGAGATGACGATGGATTCGAGCGAGAACGTTCCGGCCGAACAGCCTCTCGCGGCGCCCCAGGCGCCGCCGGCCGGCCCTGCCGTACCGGGCGTCAGCGAGGAGTTACGCACCGAGATCGCCGCCCAGGCCGGTCTGCTGCAGAGCGTCCGCGCCGAGGTGGCCAAGGTGATCGTCGGTCAGACCTACATGATCGACCGGTTGCTGATGGCCCTCATCGCCGACGGCCACGTCCTGGTCGAGGGCATCCCCGGTCTGGCCAAGACGACCGCGATCAAGACCCTGGCCCAGGCGGTGCACACGGGCTTCTCGCGCATCCAGTTCACGCCCGATCTGCTGCCGGCGGATCTCCTGGGAACCCAGATCTACCGGACCGACCGGCACGACTTTCAGGTCAAGCAGGGGCCGATCTTCACCAACCTGCTGCTTGCCGACGAGATCAACCGCGCCCCGGCCAAGGTCCAGAGCGCGTTGCTCGAGGCGATGCAGGAACGGCAGGTCACGCTCGGCGACCGGACCTTCGATCTGCCGGATCCGTTCCTGGTCCTGGCGACCCAGAACCCGATCGAGCAGGAGGGCACCTATCCGCTGCCGGAAGCGCAGGTCGACCGCTTCATGCTGAAGCTGCGCGTGGACTACCCGGACCGCCAGGAGGAGATGGAGATCATGCGGCGGATGGCCCGCCGCGAGCGGCCCGCCGTGGAGGCCGCGGTGAGCCCGGAGGACATCCGGCGCGCGCGCGGCGTGGCCGACGCGATCTACCTCGATCCGAAGGTCGAGGAGTACATCGTCGACCTCGTGTTCGCGACGCGCGAGCCGGCCGGGGTCGGCCTGGAGAAGCTCGAACCCTTGATCGAGTACGGCGCGTCGCCGCGGGCGACGATCTTCCTCGCCGCCGCCGCCCGCGTGCAGTCCCTGATGTCCGGCCGGGCCTACGTCACGCCGCAGGACGTCAAGACCGTCGCCCCCGACGTGCTGAGGCACCGCGTCCTGATCTCGTACGAGGCCGAGGCCAGGGATCTCACCTCGGACGACCTGATCCAGGAGCTCCTCAACACCGTCGACGTTCCCTGAAACCGCGCCAGGGGAGCAGATGTTCTTCGCGAGAAGAGAACGGAGCGAGGCCCCCGAGCAGGAGACGGCGACCCTGTCGCCCGAACTGCTGGCGCGGATCAAGGCCATCCAGATCCGCACCCAGCGCCTGGTGACCGACGCGCTGGCCGGCGAGTACCACAGCGCCTTCAAGGGACGCGGCATGGAGTTCGAGCAGGTGCGCGAGTACGCGCCCGGCGACGACATCCGCCACATCGACTGGAACGTAACGGCGCGCATGTCGAGCCCCTTCGTCAAGGAGCACCGCGAGGAGCGCGAACTGACGGTGATGCTGATCGTCGACGTGAGTTCCTCGGGCGCGTTCGGCACTTCGGGCAAGCAGAAGCGGGAAGTCGTCGCCGAACTGGCCGCGGTGCTCGCCTACCTCGCGATCCAGAACAACGACCGAGTGGGGACGATCGTCTTCTCCGACCGGATCGAGCGGTTCATTCCCCCGAAGAAGGGGCGCGCGCACGTCTGGCGCGTCATCCGGGAAGTGCTGAGCTTCCGGCCGGCGGGGCGCGGCACGGACCTGGACGGCGCGCTCGACTACCTGGGCCGGGTCGTGCGGCGCCGGTCGGTGGGGTTCGTCATCTCGGACTTCCTGGACACGGGCTTCGCGGAGCGCCTGCGGGTGGCGGCGCGGCGTCACGACCTGACGGCCATCCGCGTACTCGACCGGCGGGAGGCCGGCCTGCCACGGATGGGGCTCGTCGAGCTCGAGGACGCGGAGACCGGGCGGACGGCGGTGATCGACACGGCGAACCGGCGGGTCTCGGAGAGTTTCGCCCGGCTGGCCCGGGAGGATATGGAGCGCCGCACGGAGCAGTTTCGCCAGGCCGGCGTGGGCGAGATCCGGGTCTGGGCCGACCGGCCGTGGATCGAGCCCCTGGTGCGGTACATGAGGGCGCGCGAGCAGTCGGTGCGGGTGTAGGGATGTCGCGTCGGAGCATCGGGCCCGGGGTCGTCGCGGCGCTTGCCGCTGCGACCCTCGTTCTGGGCTGCGCCGCCGGCCAGCCGCCCGGCGAGGCCGAAGCGGGGCCGCCGGCCGAACTCCGGGCCTCGGTCGACCGCGCCGTCGCCACCACGGGCGACCTGATCGTCTACACCGTGGAAGTCGAGCGCCACCCGGAGGTGGAAGTGGCGCTGAACGAGCCGGGCACCGACATCGCCGGCTTCCGCATCGTCGATCTCGGCCGGGCGCCCGCCGAGACCCTGCCTTCCGGCCGGATCCTCGAACGGCGCTGGTACGAGCTCCGGGCCGACCTCGTCGGCGCCTACGTCCTGCCGTCGCCGACGGCGACGTACGCCGGGCCGTCCGGCGACGGCGGCGACCTGGAGGCGGCGGAGATCTCCGTCGAGGTCGAGTCCGTTCTGCCGGGCGACGGCAGCGAAGCGACGGACATTCGCGACATCAAGCCGCTCCGCCGACTCGACGCCGCCGCGTCGTGGCTGCTGTGGACGGGCCTGGCGCTGGCCGTCGCGCTCGTGGCGCTGGCGGCGTGGTGGTGGCGGCGCCGTCGCCGGCAGGATGGCGGCGCGCCGGAAGCGCCGCAGATCCCGCCCTGGGACCTGGCGATCCGGGAGCTGGAGCGGTTGCGCCGCACGGATTTCTCCAACCTGCGGGAGCTCCGGCGCTACTACTTCGCCGTGTCGTCCGTGGTCAGGGCCTACGTCGAGGGCCGCTTCGGGCTGAACGCGACCGACCTGACGACGGAGGAGATCCTGGGCCGTCTGGGAGAGGTGGCGCGGCTCGAGCCGCCGCAGGCGAAGCGTCTGCAGCGGTTCCTCGTCGCTACCGACCGGGTCAAGTTCGCGGCCCACCTGCCGGCTTCCGAGGAGATCGAACGCACGTACGAGCAGGCCCTGGGCTTCGTCGAGGCGACCCGGCCCCGGGATGACGCGGAGGACGCGGAAGGAGAAGGCGAGAACGCGGAAGGCGGCGACGGTCCGGCGGCCGCCGCCGGCCGGACGGGGAAGGCGGCATGACGGAACAGCTCGTCTTCGCCGACGCGCGCTGGCTCTGGGCGCTGCTGCCGCTGTACGCGGTCTGGGCGCTCCTGTGGTGGCTGGGGCCGCGCCTGCGCCGGTTCGTCACGGCGCGGCGGGGCGCCCGCGACGAGCGGGCCGGCGGCGACGCGGCGGCGGTGGCCTACTCCTCGCTCGCCCATGTCTTGCGGACCCCGCGCTCCGGCGCGCTGACGGCGCGGCGGGTGATCTCGGCCCTGCGGCTCGTCGTCGTCGCCCTCGTCCTGCTCGCCGCGATGCGGCCGCAGACCGGGCGCGCGTTGACCGAGGTGACCACCGAAGGCATCGACATCGTGCTCGTGATCGACACGTCCGGCTCGATGCGCGCGCTCGACCTGGACGCGCACGAGCGCTCGCTGAGCCGGCGGCGGGACCGGCTGGAGGTTGCGAAGGGCGTCGTCGAGACGTTCATCGCCGCCCGGCCCAACGATCGCATCGGCCTGGTCGTGTTCGGCGAGGAGGCCTTCACCCAGTGTCCGCTGACGCTCGATCACGGGGTCGCGGCCACCTTCCTCGATCAACTGGAGATCGGCATGGCGGGCGATGCCACGGCGATCGGATCGGCGGTCGGCGTCGCCGCCAAGCGCCTGAAGGACTCGGACGCCGAGTCGAAGGTGGCGATCCTGCTGACGGACGGCCGGAGCAACGCCGGCGCCCTCTCGCCGTTGCGCGCGGCGGAAGCGGCGGCGGCGCTGGGGGTCAGGCTCTACGCGATCGGCGTCGGCACGCGGGGCCAGGCGCCCTTCGTGGTGGAGTCCGCGTTCGGTCCGCGCGTCGTCTACCAGGACGTGGAGATCGACGAGGAGGCGCTGCGCCGGATGGCGGACGTCACGGGCGGCGCCTACTACCGCGCCGAGGACGAGGCGGGCCTGGAGCAGATCTACGAGCGGATCGACGAGCTCGAGAAGACGGAGATCAGCCAGGAGTCCTACATGGAGTACGAGGAGCGGTTCGCCTGGCTGGTGGCGCCGGCCGTGTTGCTGCTGCTGCTCGAGGTCGTGCTGCTCGATACCCGCCTGAGGAAGCTGCCGTGACCGGCTGGCACGCACGCCGGGACGACGGGTCGGGCGGCGCCGGCCCGCGCCGCCGCCGGGAAGTGCTGGCGCTGGTGCCGGTCCTGCTGTTCGTCGCCGGCTGCGAGGTACGCACGGGCCGGCCGGACGCGCTCTGGCTGCTGTGGCTCGGCCCGGCGCTGCTGCTGTTCTACGTCTACGCCTTTCGCGCCCGCGCGCGCCTGCTGGGCCGCTTCGCCTCCCGCGAGATGCTGCCGGGGCTGACCGCCGGCGTCAGCCGGCCGAGACGGCGGCTGAAGGCGTTCCTCGTGCTGGTCGCGGTGCTGGCGCTGGTCGCTTCGCTCGCCCAGCCGCGTTGGGGCTTCGTGTGGGAGGAGATCCACCGCGAGGGCGTCGACATCGTCGTCGCTCTCGACGTCTCGGACTCCATGCTCGTCCGCGACGCGGAGGCGGGCGGCGAACTGAGCCGTCTCGAACGGGCCAGACGCGAAATCGCCGACCTGCTGCAGCGGCTGGAGGGCGACCGAATCGCCCTGGTCGCCTTCGCCGGCAGCGCTTTCCTGGAACTGCCCCTGACCCTGGACTACTCGGCCGCTGCGCTGTTTCTGGAGGCGATGGCGCCGGACCTGATCCCGGTCAAGGGCACGGCGATCGGAGAGGCGCTCCGCGTCTCGCTCGAGGCGTTCGACCGGGTGGCCCGGACGGGATCGCGCAAGTCGCGGGCGATCATCCTGATTACCGACGGCGAGGATCACCTGGGCGAGGCGCAGGAGGCCGCCGAGGCCGCGGCCGAGGCGGGGGTGCGCATCTTTGCGATCGGCATCGGACGGGACGAGGGCGCGCCCATTCCCAGGGAGGGAGGCGGCTTCCGCACCGACCGTCGGGGCGAGATCGTCCTGAGCCGGCTCGACGAAGCGGCGTTGCAGCGGATCGCCCTGACCTCGGGCGGCCGTTACGTCCGCTCGGTCACCGGCGACGTGGACCTCGAGCAGATCTACGCCCAGGGCATCAAGGCGCAGTTGGAGGACCAGGAGCTGGGCTCGAGCCGCCAGCAGCGCTGGGAGGAGCGGTTCCAGTGGCTGCTGGTCGTGGCGCTCGCGGCGCTGATGCTGGAGCCGCTGATCGGCGAGCGCCTGGGCCGCCGTGGCCCCGGCCGGGAGGGAAGGGACCATGCCGCGGCCGCGTGAGGCGGCGAGTCGGCGTCGGCGCCGGGGCCCTGGCGCAGCCTGGCTGCCGGGACTTGGGTTGCTCCTCCTTCCGGTTGCCGTTGCGTCGCAGGCGCCGGAGGAGGCGCCGCCTCCTGGCTCCGCGAACGGCGAGGCGGATGCCGGCCAGAGAGCCGGCGCACCGACAGGCGAGGCGGAAACTCCGGAGAGTCCCCCGGTCGAGTACTCGTCCCCCTACGCCGCCTGGGACGCCGGCGCCTACGACCAGGCCCTGCGGGGATTCGCGGACCGGCAGACCCGGCGGCCGGACGACCCGGAACTGAACCTGAACGTCGGCGCGGCCCACTACAAGCTGGAGGACTTCGAGGCGGCGGCCGGCGAGTTCTACCGGGCGGCGGCGATCGGCGACGACGAGCTGCGCGCCCAGGCGCTCTACAACCTGGGGAACAGCGCCTACCGTCAGGGCAAGCTGAAAGACGCAGTCGACTTCTACAGGTCGTCCCTCGAGGCGAACCCCGACGATCTCGACGCGAAGTTCAACCTGGAGTTCGTGCGGGAGGAGATGACGCAGCGCCAGCAGCAGAACCAGGGCGGCCAGGACCAGGAGCAGAACCAGGACCAGCAGCAGGACCAGGGCCAGGAACAGGGAGAGAGCGGGCAGCAGCAGGACGATGCCGATCGGGGGCAGGCAGAGCAGCCCTCCGACGAGCAGCAGGAGCAGGGCGACCAGGGCCGGGACGAACAGCCGCAAGGCGGCGAGGGTCCGCAGGACAGTGAGGGAGACGACGTACCGGACGCGGCGGATCCCGACTCGCCGGCCGACGGGCCGGAGAGCGACGACCGGGGCGGCCCCGGGGAGCTGCCTCCGGGCATGACGCCGGAGGAGGCCGAGCGCTACCTGCAGGCGCTGGAAGAGGGGCGGCCGGACCCGACGCGGCGCGGGCAGCGCGGTCGCCGGAGCCGTCAGGCGAAGGACTGGTAGCGCGATGGAACGCCGGATGCGAGGGTCACGCCTTGCCCGCGGGCGCGGGATCGCTGCTGTGGCAGCCTTGCTTCCGCTGCTGGGAGCGGTCGCGGCGAACGCGCAGCAGCCGGACCCGATCCAGGTCACCGTCGACCGCAACCAGGTCGCGCTGGGCGATCAGATCTACCTGACGATCCGGATCGAGGGATCGCCCGACGCGCCGCCGAGGCTGCCCGAGCTGCCGGACTTCCGGGTCGTGTCGCGCGGCCAGCACCGCAGCACGCAGATCGAGAACTTCCGGGTCAGCAACAGCACGTCGTACAACTACCTGCTGATCCCTACCCGGGCCGGCGCCTTCGAGATCGGTCCGGCGGTCGCCACGATCGACGGCGCCGAGGTCCGGAGCCGGCCGTTCACGATCCAGGTCGCCTCCGCCGAGGAACGGGACGACGAGCAGAACCGGGACCTCTTCGTCGTCGCGACCGTGTCGACGGATCGGCCGTGGCAGGGGCAGCAGGTCGTCTACACCTGGCGCTTCTACAGCCGGGTGCCGGTGGGTCAGGGGTCCATCGAGTCGATGGAGTTCGGCAACGACGTCGTGGCCGAGGATCTGGGCGAGGTGCGCCAGTTCTCGACCCTGATCGACGGCGTCCAGTACTCGGTGAACGAGGTCCGCAAGGCGCTCTTTCCTCAGCGTCCGGGCGAGATCGTCCTGCCGCAGACCCAGCTCCGGGTGGAGGTGCAGGGCGAGGCGCCGCGCCGGCCGAGCCGGGTGCGCAGCATCTTCGACGACTTCGACAGTCTGCTCGGAACGGGAGGCCGCTGGACGACGAAGTACCTGCTCACGGAGCCCCTGACGCTTGCCGTGCGGCCGCTGCCGCCGCCTCCCGACGGTTGGAACGGCCTCGTCGGCGAGTTCGCCATCCGGGCGGAGCTTCGCCGGCGCGAGCTGCAGGTGGGGCAGTCGGCCACGCTGGAGGTCGAGGTCGGCGGCGCCGGCAACGTGCAGCTCCTGTCCGAGCCCGGCTTCCCGGAAATGCCGGCGTTCAAGGTCTATCCGGACCAGCCGGACGCGAGCATCGACCGCACGGGCCGGCTGCTCGCCGGACGCAAGGTGTTCCGGCGGGCGCTGGTGCCGCTGGTGGCCGGCCCCCTCGACGTCCCGCCGATCGATCTCGTCTACTTCGATCCCGAGCTCGGCGAGTACGCGACCCGGTCGACGGACCGCATCGACCTGGAGGTCGCACCGGCGGAGGGCGAAGAGGAACTCATGCTGACCGAGTCTCTCGCGCCGACCACCGGCAAGGTCGCGGTGAGAATCCTCGCCGACGACATCCTGCCGATTCGACGCGCCGCGGCGGGCATCGTCTCGGCGGCGCCGGAGGGCTGGCGCCAGTGGGCCTGGATCGCCTGCGGCGTGGCGCCGCCCCTCGCGTACCTCGCCTTGTTGGCGCACTACCGGCGGGAACGCCGCTACGCCGCCGACAGCACGCTGCGGCGGCGCCAGCGGGCGCTGCGAGGCGCTCTGTCCGCCGCGAGGGGGCTCCGTTCCGGTACGGGACCGGCCGCCGCGGCGGAGGCCTCCCGGATCGTGCGCCGCTACGTCGGCGACAAGCTGGGTCTCGAGGGCGCCGCCCTGACGCCGCCGGAGGCGGAGGCCGCGATGATCCGGGCCGGCGTGAATGCGGACCTCGCGGCGCGCTGCCGGTCGCAGCTCGAGCAGCTCGAAGCCGCGCAGTACGGATGGGCGCCGGTGGCGGGCGCCGGCGGCCTGGCGGCGGAGAGCAGCACCGAAAGCCTGAACGATCTGATCAGGAGCCTCGACAGGCAGCTCCGGAGACGGAGGACATGAGACGCGCCGCGCTCTTCGTCGCGTTCGGCGCGGCCGCGGCCTTCCCGGCGCTGCCCCAGGACGAGGAGGCGCCCGCGTTCGGCCAGGTTCAGGCGGTCGACGGCGCCCCGGCGGCCCCGGAGCCGGCCGAACTCTGGGTGAACGGCAACGCCGCCTACGAGGCGGGCGACTTCGAGCGGGCGGTCGCCCTCTACGGCGCGATGCGCGAGATGGGGGTCGACAACGGCCACCTGCATTACAACCTGGGCAACGCCTACCTGCGCGCCGGCGAACTGGGGCGCTCGATCGCCTCCTACCGCCGCTCGCTGAGGCTCCTGCCGCGCGACGAAGACGCCGCCGCGAACCTGGCCTTCGCCCGCCGGAGCGCGCGGGACGAGATCGCGCCGCCGGCGCCGCCCGCGCTCGTCCGCACCGTGCTGTTCTGGCACTACGGCCTGGCGCCGGCCGAGGTCCTGAGAAGCGCGGCGCTGGCCGGTCTCGGCTTCTGGATCGTGCTCGCGCTCCGGCTCTACCGGCCGGCGTCCGAGGTGCTTCGCTGGTCCGCCGTCTGCCTGCTGGCGGTCGGTCTTGCGCTGGGCGGCTCGCTCGTGGCGCACGCCGCCTTCAGCTCTCCGGTCGCCGTCGTCCTGCCGCAGGAGATCGATCTCCACGCCGCGGCCGGCGAAGGCTCGGTGGTCCGGTTCCGGCTTCACGCCGGCACCGAGGTCCGGGTCGTCGAGCGGCGTCCCGAATGGACCCGGATCGAGTTGCCCGAAGGGCAGCGGGGCTGGTCGAAGCGGGAGTACCTGGAGATCGTCGAGTAGCCCGCCGTTCCGCGGGCGCCGTGCCCGGCGCCGCGTCAGCTTGCCCGGATTCGGCTCGAAGCCCTGCTCTCCGGAGCTATCCGGCCCCGGCGAAACGCCGCCCGAGAACGTCGAAGAAGCCGGCCATGAAGCGGTAGGTCAGGCCCCAGACGATGTGCCGTTCGGGATCGCCCACCACGACGCCCGGGAAGCTCACTTCCGGGTAGGGCGGGTGCCGATAGTCGATGGCCCGGGAAGGCTCCTCGAACCAGGCCAGGGGCGCCCAGAGCGCTTCGGCGACTTCGTAGTTCGGCGTGAGGTCGTTTCCGGCGCCGGCGTCCACTTCGTAGACGAAGGCCGCGATGCGGAGTTGCCTTCCCTGGCCGGCGCGCTGGCCGGTCTGGTCGTCGAGCCGGCCGATCGGGCGCGCGCCCTCGAGCGAGAGGCCGACCTCCTCCTCGGTCTCTCGCTCGGCGGTGTGCCGGAGGTCCCGATCCGTGTCGTCGTGCCGGCCCCCGGGGAACGCCATCTGGCCGGACCACGGGTCCCGCGGCTTCTTCGATCGCTCGATGAACAGAGCTTCCGGTCCGGCCGCCGACGGGCGCAACACCATCGCGACGCTCGCCTCGAACGCGGCCGGCGGCAGGATCTTCGGCTCGTGCGCCGCGAGCCGTCGCCGGATCCCGGCGATGTCCATGACGGGCGGCGGCGAGGCGGCCGTATCGTCGTCGGCGGCTGCCTGCGCACCCCGATCGGATGTCGAACGATGTCGTGCCGCGACCCGCATGGGGCCGGTACCTTCTCACATTCCGTAGTGGAGTGCGCGGCCGGTTCCGGGTCAGGGATCGCTACGATCAATGCTACGATCAGCCGAGCATGAAGCAAACCCGGAGGACGACACGATGGCGATCAACATCGCGCACCGGCCGGATCTCGACAAACGGGTCGAGTACCTTGCGAAGGTGATGTACGGGGGCGTGCGGGGCAGCAAGGTGAAGGTGATCGAGAAGGCGATCGACGCGCTCGAGGAGAAGCGAGGCAGCCGGAAGTGCAGTCCGGAGGAGATCCGGACGACCCTCAACAGGTTCCTCAAGAACGGTCCGCGCCTGAGGGCGGAGGCTCTGGCTGCCGATCCGACCCTCGACCCGAGCCGTCCGCTGTCCGAGACGCTCTTCGAGAAGCTCTACGATGAGCGGGGCCTGCCACGGTGATCGCGGTCGATTCGTCGGCGGTCGTGGCGATCCTTCATGAGGAGCCGGAGTGCAAGAGCTTCGTTGAGTGCATCCTGCGGGCTGGCGGCGCGGTCGTCTCGGCCGCCTCCATTGTCGAGCTGGCCGCGGTCACCGCCGGCAAGAAGCTGGCCTCGCGCGCGCTCGACGAGTTTCTCCTGACTCCTTTCGTTCAGATCGAGCCGGTCGACGTCGAGCAGGCGCTGATCGGCGTCGAGGCGTATCGCCGCTTCGGCCGGGGGCAACACCCCGCGCGCCTGAACCTGGGAGATGCGTTCGCCTACGCTCTCGCGCGCCGGAAGAACCTGCCGCTGCTGTTCAAGGGCGACGACTTCGCGAAGACGGACATCGAGCCGGCCTTGCCGGCGGAGTCGCGGACCGATTGACGTGCGGAACGCCCTCGTGGCGCCGCGGGCGACGGGCGCGTGTCGATCCAACGGGCTACGCGCCGAACGTCCCCTTGAGCCAGTCGATCGGCACCCGGTCGAACTCCTCGGGCTTCTCCTGCTGGGTCCAGTGGCCCGCACCCCCTGCTAGCCTGCGTTCCGCGATGAAGCGCTTCTACCTCCTACTCTGCGTCTTGGGCACGGTGCTGCCGTACTGGCAGTTCCTGCGGTTCTTCCTGGGCGACGCCGGGTTCGACCTGCCCGGCTTCATCGGCGCGGCGACGGCCAATCCGGTAGCGGCCGGCTTCAGCATCGACCTCGTCGTGTCGTCCGCCGCGTTCTGGGTCTTCCTGTTCACGGACGGCCGCCGACACCGTATCGGCCATCTGTGGGTGTACGTCGCGGCGAACCTGCTGGTCGGCCTGTCGCTGGCGCTGCCGCTCTACCTCTACCGCCGCGCGGCGGCGATCGAACCACTGGGTACGCGTGTCTTCTGACCCGCTGCCGCCGCCAGGCGGCCGGGAGACGCCGCCGCGAAGCGGCGACCTGCCGCCGTGCCCGGGCCGCCCGCGGACGGCGCGGGCCGCGACGGCCTGAGCTGGCTGGAGTTTCCTCGATTCAGGACGTCGCGTCCGGCGGCCACGGCTTGGTGCGGATGACACGACCGACGTCGCCCGGCTCGGCAATCGCGCGCTGCTTCGAGAGCACCTCGCTCATCCGCTCGTGAATCTCGGGCGGAAAGAGAGTGCTGCGCCGCGTGTCCAGGTCGATATGGATGCTCAGCAGCTCGTGCGTCGCGGCGACGTAGCCTTCCTCGGCGTGCAGCATGCGCATGAAGGTGTGGTACTTCTTGTCGTCGAAGCCCAGAAGCTCCGCTTCGACCATGATCGGCGCGCCCTCCGGCAGTTCCCTCAGCCAGGTGAGATGGCTGTCGATGGAGAACGTGGAGCGCCGGTGCGAGCGGCGGTAGGTCCGGTCGATGCCCAGGAACGCGGTCCAGGGGCCCGTCGCGTCGTCGAACGCGACCAGGTAGTAGCCGGCGTTCATGTGGCCGTTGTGGTCGATCCACTCCGGCAGGACCGTAGCGGTCCAGATCTGCTGCGGGTCGGTCAAGTGGGGGTCCAGGAGCTTGCGCCGGAATGCGCAGCGTAGCAAGTCCGCGGCGCAAGCTCCTGGACGAGGACGGGATGGGCCGAAGCGCCGAGCCTGCGAGGAGCTTCGAGGCGGCAACTGGAAGCGGCTCTTGCGCCTGGAACACCTTGCTACGATCCCGCGCCGGACACGGCCACCACAGGAGTCCCTCGCATGAGAGTCGGCATCTCGCTCCCCGTCCGCGAACTGAAGGACGATCTCGGCGCGGTCAAGGCGTTCGCGCAGGCCGCCGATGAACTCGGCTACACCCACCTGCGCGTGCCGGACCTGGTCGCCCGGCCGAAGAGCGGGCACCTTCATGAGCCCCTCGTCCTGCTGGCATACGTCGCCGCGACGGTGGTGAACATCGAACTCGTACCCTCGGTCATCGTCACCCCGTCGCGCCAGACGGTGCTGCTGGCGAAGCAACTGGCGACACTCGAACGGCTGTCGGGGGGCGGCGTGCGTCTCGGCGTCGGCGTCGGCGGCAGCGAGGCCGAGTACCGGGCGCTGGGGCAGGACTTCCGTACCCGCGGCGCGCGCTGCGAAGAACAACTGGAGCTGCTGCGGCGCCTGTGGACGGAGCCGAACGTCGACTTCGAGGGCCGCTGGGACGTGGTCCAGGGCACGGGCATCGATCCCTTGCCGTCTCGTGCGATCCCGATCTGGATCGGCGCGCGCGGGTTGCCGGTGCCTCGCATACGCCGCCGCATCGGCCGGCAGGCGGACGGCTGGTTCGTCCTGTGCTCGCCGGAGGACTTCGACGATCTCTCGTCCGACATTCACGTCGCGGCGCGGGCCGCAGGCCGGGAACCGGCGGCCATCGGCACGGAGGCTGGTGTCGCGGTGGTGGGGCCGCGCGAGCACGAGTGGCAGGATCGCGTCCGGGGCTGGCGGGAGAAGGGGTTGACCCACCTGTGCCTACGCACCTTGGGAGGCGGTCTGGGCGGGGACGCGGACGCGCACATCGCGAAGGCAAGACAGGCCTTCGAGGAGCTGCAGGAGCTGTTCTGACGCCTGTCGAGCATCGCCCGGCTTCACCGTTCGCCTTGACACGCCGGCGCTCAGCGAGCACAATCCCCGTTTCCATGACTCAATCGACGATCACACCGTCTCTGGTCAAGCCGCTGCACAAGCGGGGCGTGAAGCCCCGACTTCAGGACTGGGTGCCCATCGCCTAGAAACCCGCAGCGACACTTCTCGGCCGGCCATCCAGTTCAAGGATGCGCCGGCTTTCTTGTATCCGGAGGATCCCTCCATGCCTTCCCATCCAGCCATCATCGAGTCGACCCTGCGCGAGGGTGAGCAGTTCGCCAACGCCTTCTTCGACAGCGACCAGAAGGTGGAGATCGCGCGCCTGCTGGACGCGTTCGGGGTCGAGTACCTCGAGTTGACCTCGCCAGCCGCGAGCCGCGGCAGCCGGCAGGACTGTCAGCGGGTGGCGAGCCTGGGGCTCCGCGCCAAGGTACTGACCCACACCCGCTGCCATCTGGACGACGCGAGGCTGGCGCTCGAAACCGGCGTCGACGGGATCGACGTCGTCTTCGGCACCTCCCGCTACCTGCGGGAGTACTCCCACGGCAAGAGCATGGAGCAGGTGATCGAGACGGCGGTCGAAGTGGTCGAGTACATCCGGTCGCACGATGTCGAGGTTCGCTTCAGCACGGAGGACTCCTTCCGCAGCGATCCGGACGATCTGATCCGGGCCTACCGCGCGGTGAACGAGGTCGGCGTGAACCGGGTCGGCGTCGCCGACACCGTGGGCGTGGCGAGTCCGCGTCAGGTCTACGACCTGGTGCGTCAACTCCGCGAGGAAGTCGACTGCGACATCGAGTTCCACGGCCACAACGACACCGGCTGCGCGGTCGCCAACGCCTTCTGCGCGCTGGAGGCGGGTGCGACCCACGTCGACACGTCGGTGCTCGGAATCGGCGAGCGGAACGGCATCACGCCGCTCGGCGGCCTGGTCGCGCGGCTCTACGCCGAGGATCCCGAAGGCGTTCGGTCGCGCTACGACCTGCCGCTGCTGCGCGAGATCGAGAACTACGTCGCTTCCCTCGTCGAGGTCGACGTGCCGTTCAACAACTACATCACCGGCTACACGGCGTTCACGCACAAGGCGGGCATCCACGCCAAGGCGATCCTGAACGACCCGTCGACCTACGAGATCCTCGATCCGGCCGACTTCGGTCTCGACCGCTACGTCCACGTCGCGCATCGCCTCACCGGCTGGAACGCGATCAAGTCCCGCGTCGAGCAGTTGCGGCTTGAACTGAGCGATGCGCAGATCAAGGACATCACGGCCCACATCAAGGCGCTGGCCGATGAAAAGCCGCTCAGCCTGTCGGACGTCGACGCCCTGCTGCGCGAGTACCACACGGCGGAGTTGCTGCCGGCGGTGGCGGGAGCGGCCGGGTGACCGGGCCGGGTCGGCTGGCCGACACCGCGCGGACGTTCGCCCAGAAGGCCCTCGCTCGCGCCGGCGGGCAGGCGGCCGCGGCGGTGGGCGAGATCGTGGACGCGCGGCCGGACATCGTGCTCAGCCACGACAACACGGCGCCCATTGCCGAGACTTGGCGGCAGTTCGGTCAGGAGCGGGTCGCGATCCCGGAACGGATGGCGGTCACGCTCGACCACGCCGTGCCGGCGCCGACGGTACGGCACGCCCGGAACCACGCCGAGGTTCGCGCGTTCGTCGCCGAGCAGGGAGTCGAGCACTTCTTCGAGGTCGGGCGCGGCATCTGCCACCAGGTGCTGAGCGAGGAGGCGGTCGTGCTGCCGGGCGACACGATCCTCGGTTCCGATTCCCACACGCCGCACTTCGGCTGGCTGGGGGCGTTCGGCGCCGGCGTCGGCCGCAGCGAGATGGCGGTGCTCTGGGCCACCGGCGAGCTCTGGCTCAGGGTGCCGGAGTCGATCCGGATCCGGCTGGAGGGAGCGCTTGGCGAGTGGGTCACGACGAAGGACGTGGCCTTGACCCTGATCGGCGATCTGGGCGCCGACGGTGCGCTCTATCGGAGCGTGGAGTTCGAGGGGCCGGCGATCGCCTGCCTGAGCCTCGACTCGCGCGCGGCGCTGGTCAACATGATGGCCGAGATGGGCGCGAAGAACGCGTACATGCCGCCCGACGGCGCGGTGTTCCGGTACTTGGCCGAACGGTTGCCGACACGTCCGGGGCGTCGCCCGGGTCGCGGGACGCAACCCGGCGAGACGTCCGGCGAGGTCGCCGTCCGACTCAGGGAGCGAGCTCTCTATCCGGATGCCGGCGCCGAGTACGTGGCCGAACATCTTCTCGACCTTTCCTCGGTCCAGCCCCAGGTCGCCCGCCCGCACCAGGTCGACGACACGGTCGGGGTCGGCGAACTGGACTCGGTGCGGGTCGACCAGGCGTTCATCGGGACGTGCACGAACGGCCGCATCGAGGACCTGGGCGCGGTGCATCGGGTGATGGCGGGCCGGCGGCTCGCCCAGGGCACGCGGATGGTCATCGTTCCGGCGTCGAGCGAGGTCTGGAGCGAGGCTCTGGCCCGCGGCTGGGTGGCCGACTTGGTCGCCGCCGGGGCCGTCTTCGGAACGCCGGGCTGCGGCCCGTGCATGGGCAACCACCTCGGCGTGCTGGCCCCGGGCGAGGTCTGCATCTCCAGCGCGAACCGGAACTTCCAGGGCCGGATGGGGGATCGCGGCGCCGAGATCTACCTCGCGTCGCCGGCGGTCGTGGCGGCGAGCGCGGTCGCGGGGCGGATCGCGCACCCGCGGGAGGTGGTTGGGTGAGCTGCCGGGCCGGAAGCCGAAGGGCGTCGAACGGTCCGGGCGCGACGCGTGGGCAGTGTGCGGGGGCGGCGTGACTGCGCCGGTCGACGTCGCTCGCCCGTTCCGCGGCCGGGTCTTCCGGTACGGCGACCACGTGAACACGGACGTCATCTTTCCGGGCCGCTACACCTACACGAAGAGCCGGCCGGAGGAGGTCGCGCCCCACGCGCTCGAAGACCTCGATCCGACGTTCGCCGGTCGCGTGCGGCCCGGCGATGTGATCGTCGCCGGCTGGAACTGGGGATGCGGTTCCAGCCGGGAGCAGGCGGCGGTCTGCCTGCGCTACGCCGGCGTCGGCGCGGTCATCGCGCGCAGCTTCGGGCGGATCTTCTACCGCAACGCCCTGAACAACGGTCTGCTTGCGATCGTCTGCCCGGAGGCGGTCGATGCGTTGGAGGAGGGGGCCGAGGTCGAGGTCGATCTCGGAGCGTCCGTGATCCGTTGCGGCGAGGCCGCCTACGGCTTTTCGCCCTTCAGTCCGGCCGTGCGCTCCATGATCGCGGCCGGCGGCCTGATCGAGCAGACGAAGCGGCGGCTGGCGGCTGGGTAGGAGTGCCGTGACGCCGAGCAGCGACGTTTCGGCGGTGGCGCCGGTCCGCCTCGCCCGCATCGGCGGCGACGGCATCGGCCCGGAGGTCACAGGCGCCGCGGTACGGGTCGTCAACGCGGTCTGCGGCGACCGCATCGAATGGGTCGAGGCCGAGATGGGCTGGCGGACCTTCGAGCGCACCGGTCGCGCACTGCCCGAGGCCACGGTCGAGATCCTGGAGAGCTGCGCCGGCGCCCTGTTCGGCGCCGTCTCCTCGCCGAGCCACGCGGTGGACGGGTACCAGAGTCCGATCGTGGAGTTGCGGCGTCGTCTCGATCTCTACGCGAACCTGAGGCCGCTCCGCGCCGGCGCCGTCGACGCCGTTGTTGTCCGTGAGAACACGGAAGGTCTGTACGCAGGCCGGGAACGCTGGGAGAGGGAAGGCGAGGTGGCGATCGCCGAGCGAGTGATCAGCCGCCGGGCGACGGAACGGATCGTCCGTTTCGCCTGCGAGCTGGCGCTTTCGCGCGCGGCTTCGCGAGACCGACCACCCCTGCTCACCGTCGTCCACAAGGCGAACGTCCTCCGCCTGAGCGACGGCCTCTTCCGCGAGACGGCGCTCGAGGTCTCGGCCGGCTTCCCGGAGCTCGCAGTCGAGGAGCAGCTCGTCGACTCGATGGTCTACCGCCTGATCCTGGAGCCCGAGCGCTACGACGTGATCGTCGCGCCGAATCTCTACGGCGACATCCTGAGCGATGCCGGCGCGGCCCTCGTCGGCGGCCTCGGCGTCGTCGGCTCGGCCAACTGCGGCGAGGGCTTCTGCTTGGCAGAGCCGGTGCACGGAAGCGCTCCCGACATCGTTGGGCAGGGAATCGCCAATCCGATCGCCGCGGTCGCCGCCGGCGCATTGCTCCTCGAGCGGGTGGGCTTCGCCGCCGACGCGGCGCGCGTCGAGGAGGCCCTCGCCGAGCACCGGGCGGCTGGCCCTCGAACTCCCGACCGCGGCGGCGCCGCGACCACGGACGAGGCCCTCGCCGACCTGTTGGGGAACGTGTAACTGGAAGAGGAGCCTGAGACTACGCGAGCCTGGACGCGCGCTTGCACGATAGTCTTGGTCGCCTGCCGTTGGCCGAGGCATGGCTCGCACGTCCCCGCACAACGTCTGGAGCGGCCCTGAAATGGAGCGAATCGTCAACCTGCACATCGAGAAGCTGCCCGAAGGGGTGTACCTCGCCACTTCCGAGGACATCCCTGGCTTGGTCGCTCAGGGCCGCACGGTTGCCGAGACCCTGGAGATCGCCCGCGATGTCGGCACGAAGCTGCTCCAGGCACAGTCCGATCGCCAGGATCGAGGTACCGGAAGGTCGTCGACAGGGCACGCGTTGCTCGCAGGATCGGCCTAGCGGCGATCCGTGAAGATTGCGCCCGCTTCGACCAGTGGATTACGGATCTGGAGGACTTGGGGCGTTCGTAGTGGACGAGGAGTCTCTGCTCGCAGGTGCCTGCTCTTTCCCGGCGGCGCGTATCTCTTCCAGTAGTGCGCGCGCACCATCGCTTAGTGCGTCCGCAGCAGCTCGGCGGCAAGTGAAGAAGCTGCGTGCGCTTGCGGTCCTGACGCCGTCGTCATTCTTCTCGCCCAAGTCAAAGTCGAAGTACCGTCCCGAACCGGACGAGTCGATCACGAAGGAATAGCGAGAGCCGGGCTCTTCATCGTCGGGGTCGTCCCAGTCCCACCGCAATTCGAGTCCTTGAGCGCTGGTCCGGGCGGTGTGGCGAATGTTCAGCAAAGGAATGCGAACCTCGCCGATGCCGGGCAGCGTGGCCGGTTGCTGCAAAGCGACGTGATCTGGAGACCCAGAGCCGCTGCCTCGCTCCGTACAGGTCCACTTCGTCGCCTGCGCGTGGAGCCCAGTCGCGACGGTATGGGTCTGCAGAAGACGATGATTCACTTGTTCGGGATCAAGTGTGCCGACGAGATCGAAGCATGCGGCACTTCGGCGGCTGATCTCTGTCGCATGGCCGGCATGAGCCACACCTATGGCACGGAGATTCGCAATGGCTGCCGCCTCGCCCGCTTCGTGGAGATCGTTCCCGGCCGGCTGTGAGGCTGACTTGTCGCTTCGCCTCGCAGCAAGGTGCTGGCCTTCGTCAGTGGTCGGAGCGACGGTGCCGAGCGACGGGTCCGACTACCGCTGGAACCAGAAGGGCTTGCGCTGCCGCTTCTCGCCGGCGATCTCGTTCATCGACAGGGCGTCGAAGATGCGGCCGCCGACCATGACGTAGCGAACCAGCTCGGAGCTCCGCAGGTTGTCGAGCGGGTTCTCTTCGAGCACGATCAGGTCGGCGAGCTTGCCGACCTCCAGCGAACCGAGGTCGGCCTCCATGCCGAGGTAGCGGGCGCCGGCGATCGTGCCGGCGATCAACGCCCGATGCGGCGTCATTCCGCCCTGCTCGAACATCCACATCTCCCAATGGGCGGCGAGGCCCTCGCGCTGGCCGTGAGCGCCGAGCATGATCGGCACGCCGGCCCGGTCCAGCTCGTTGACAACGCGAGCGGCCAGGATGTGGTTGTACTCGCCTTCCGGCGCCTTCTGGCGGCGGCGGGAGCGGGCGTCGATCAGGTCCCGCGGCACGTAGTTGAGCAGCCGTTCGTTCCGCCAGACGTCGGTGTGCTCGTACCAGTAGTCCTCGCCCTGGATGCCGCCGAAGGCGACGCCGAGGGTGGGCGTGTTGCCGACCCGGCTCTGGCCCCAGAACTGGACGACGTCGTCGTAGATCGCCCCGACCGAGAGCGAGTGCTCGATGCCGGTGTGGCCGTCGGCGACCATCGTCATGTTGTGCTGGAACAGGGCGCCGCCCTCGTTGACGACCAGCATGCCGAGGTCGCGGGCCGCGGCGACGATCTTCTGGCGCTGGTCGCGGCGGGGCTGGTTGTAGCTCTTGACGCTGAACGCGCCGACCTTCCGCAGGCGGCGCAGGTGCTGGACGGCGTCGTCCGGCGTCTCGACGATCGCCCGGAAGGCGCCGAATGCCCCGTAGAGGATCGTGCCGGTGGCGTAGAGGCGCGGACCGACGATCTCGCCGGCCCGCTGCATCTCGCTGGCGGCGAAGAAGGTGCTGGTGTCGGTCGAGGGGTCGTGGGCCGTCGTTACGCCGAAGGCCAGCGTCGCGTAGAGCTCCGGGTTCTGCTGAGGGACGATCTCCTGGCTGCCCTGCGGCCCGTGCCAGTGGACGTCGATCAGGCCGGGCATCACGGTGAGGCCCGAGGCGTCGATGACCGTGGCGCCGGCCGGCACGTCGACCTGGCGGGACGGGCCGACCGCCACGATCCGGTCGCCGTCGACCACGACCGTGCCGCGGCGGACGATCTCCAGGTTGCCTTCGCCGGCCATCGTGATCAGGCGGGCGTTCGCGATCGCGATCCGGCCTTCGGGACGGTGGGCGGTGACCTCGAAGCCGAGGTCGATCCCGGCGGCGGGCGCCTCGTCCTCCTCGCCTTCGTCCTCGTCCGCCTCGCTGCCTTCGCCGTCGTTCGCCGGCGCGAAGGCGTCCTCGAGCCGCCGCTCGAACAGCTCCGGTCCCAGCGACCAGTAGAGCGTCGAACTGTCGCCCGAGAAGTGGAGGTAGGCGCCGTCGTCGGTCGAGACGTTCCGCACCGGCAGACCCGCGGTCCGGGGGCCGACCTCGATCGCCTTCGAGGCCGGCGCGAAGGGCACGACGTGGGCGTCGAAGCGCTCCGCGAACGCCAGCCAGCGGCCGTCGGGAGAGACCCGCATCTCGGTCGCCACCTTGCTGCCGGCGTGGTCGCGGGTCGCGGCTTCGCCCCCGCTCATCAGCGGCACGCTGCGGAGCACGCGCCGGTCCCACCTCTCGGTGACCGTGAAGTAGACGCGGTCGGCGTCCGCGCCGAAGTGCGGGCCGGCGCCGCTCCGGGCGATCCGCACCGGCGCGCTCTCGCCCGCGGCGTCGATCCGGTAGAGGCCCGGATCCTTCGACCAGAGCGGGCTCAGGATGCCGCCGCTGCGGCTCTTGCGGTAGACGACCGTGCCGCCGTCCGGCGAGAAGGCCGGTTCGAGGTAGAAGCCCGGATCCGGCGTAACGACCCGTCCCTCGCCGCCGGACGCCGACGCGATCCGCACCGCGCCCAGGTCGTCGTCGTGCCAGCTCGCGTAGACGATCCGCTTCCCGTCCCGCGAGTACGACGGGTAGAACTCGAAGTGGTCGTCCTGGGCGGTCAACCGCCGCGCCTCGCCGACTTCGCCGGTCTCCGGGTCGCGGCTGCGGATCCACAGCTTGCCGAGGGTCTGGAACACGACCCGGTCGCCGGCGGGGGACACCCGGGTCCAACGCAGCATCTTCGTCCGGAAGGTGTCCGGCGCCGCCTCGAAGTCGAAGGCCAGGGCCTCCTGCATCCGGTGGGTCGCGCGGACGCGGAACGGGATCTCGCTGACCTCGCGCGTCTCGACGTCGATCCGGTGCAGGCCGCCGCGCGCCCAGAAGACGATCGAGCGGCTGTCCGGCGTCCAGGCCATGCCCGGGTAAACGCCGTGGACCGCCCAGATCTCCTGCATGTCGCGGTCGAGGGCGTCGTGGATGCGGGTGTTCTCGCCGCTTCGGAGATCGTGCAGGAACAGGTGGCTCTGGAAGCGGATGCGGCGGACGAAGGCGAGGTAGCGGCCGTCCGGCGACGGCGTCGGCCGCACGGCGCCGCCGGGCCCCGCGATCACCGTCTCGATCTCGCCGGTCTCGCGGTCGATGCGGCGGATCGAATAGATGCCCGTGGCCGCGTTCCGGCCGTACTCGTAGACGCCGCCCGGCGTCGTGTCCTGGCTGAAGTACACGTACCGTCCGTCCGGCGAGAACGCCGGCTCGCCGAGGTCCTTCTGCTCGTTCGGCTTCTCGTTCAACTGGAGACCCGAGCCCTCGCCGCTCGCGTGGTAGAGCCAGATCTCGCCGCTGCCGATCGAGCGCGTCGACACGAAGTGCTTGCGCGCCGCGATGAAGCGCCCGTCCGGGCTCCAGACCGGGTTGTTGACGAGCCGGAAGTCCTCGCGGCTGATCTGCTTCGGTTCGCCGCCCGCGACCGGGATCGTCCAGACGTTGTCGCCGCCGCTCCGGTCGCTGATGAAGGCGACGCGGCTGCCGCCCGGGCTGAACCGCGGCATCATGTCCCAGGCCATCCCGTTGGTTAGTGCCTCCGCGTCGCCGCCGCCGATCGGCAGCAGGTAGAGGTCGCCCAGCAGGTCGAAGACGATCCGCTTGCCGTCCGGCGAGACGTCGAGGCCCATCCAGGTGCCCTCGGTCGTGTCGATCCGGATCTCGTACTCGTCGCCCGGCGGGTCGTTGACGTCCCATTTGTTCTCGTCGTCGTTGGCGAAGGCCGGGACGGGGGCGAGCGCCAGGAGCAGGCTGGCGGAGAGGCGGAAGGGGATGCTGGGCTTCGGGAATCGGTGGGTCATCCGGCGAGTCTACGACCGATCGGGCGGCTCGGCGATTCGCTCCGGCCCGGCGCCCGTTCCCGGGCGCAAGGACGGGAGGCCCGCGCACCGAAGCGCCGCCGCCAGGCGGGAGCTACGGCTGCCAGAGGTAGTTGAACTTGACGATCAACTCGCGCCTTGCCGTCTCCCTCGCGCTGAAGGCCGGGGCGTCCCAGTTGTGGTTGTAGACGACGAACAGGTTGGCGCCGGGCTTGTAGATCCAGTTGAAGCGCACGTTGACGCCGGCCAGTCGAGCCGCGTCGTTGTACTGGGCGAGCGTGTTGAGGCGCAGGTCCGGGCTGAAGGCGGCGTCGAGGCGGACGGTGTAGATCGTGGCCGTGAAATCGCCCCGCGGCAGCATGACGTCGTTGTAGTTCCACTGGAACTCGGTCAGCAGGTGGCGCGACAGGCGAACGTAGCTCGACAGGACGTAGCTCCGGCGGTCGCCGCCGAAGAACTCGCCGACGTTGACGTTGCCGCGCCAGGCGAGTCGCCGTCCCTGGTTGGAGAACCCTCGCAGGAAGATCGAATCGAACTCGTAGAGGCCCGCGGGGATGACGATCCCGGGGCTGATCTCGAAGGGCTCGAAGAGTTGCTCGACGTCGTTGACGAACGCCAGGCGAAACCGGTCGTCGCCGGTGGTGCGCATGCCGATGGGCGCCAGGAGGAGCTTGCGGCTCTCCACCCGGCCCAGGCTTTCGCGCTCGAAGTAGTCGAGTTCCGCTTCGAGCGTCACGCTGCGGACGACGCCGCGGTTGATCCGCGGTTCCCATCGCACCCTCGGGTTGTAGCGGCGGAAGTCCCGGCGCAGGAGAAAGCCGGCGCCGGGATCGAAGCCGGACTGGGCCTCCATCAGATCGACGTTGGCGCGCAGGGTGCGCGTCGTGTAGGCCCACCCGGCGCCGAGGGCGCCGGTATCGTCGTTCGGCCGTTCGTCCTCGCTGGCGGCCCCGAACAGGTAGAACTGGGACTGCCGGTTCGGCTTGTAGTCGACGTCGACGCCGTAGAGCCGGTTGCCTTCGCCGCCGCGCGGATCGAGTTCGGTGTAGATCATGCCGACGCTCGACCGCTCTCCGAGATCGCGCTTGAGCCGGAAGACGCTGTGTTGCGCGGCGGAGGTCGCGGGCCGGTCGCCGGCCGCCACGGCCTCGGTTCCCACGGTCAGCAGGCCGAGGTTCCAGGCGCCGGCCCGGCCGGTGAGGCGTGCGCCGACGTCGATCGGAACCGCCTCGCCGCCGGCGAGACCGATGCGCCTCGAGAAGAAGGCCTTCATCAGCGGCGGCTGCATGCCCGGCGGGGCCGGCGGACCGAACTCGAAGATTCCCGCGTTCTCCAGGAAGAACTCCCGCTTCTCGGGGAAGAAGAGCGAGAAGCGGGTGAGGTTGACCTGCTGCTGGTCGACCTCCACCTGCGCGAAGTCCGTGTTGTAGGTGAGATCGAGGGTCAGCGATTTCGTGAGACCCCATTTCAGGTCGATGCCGCCGTCGACGTCGTCGATCGTCCCGCTTGACGGGTCCCGCGGCTCCTCCGCGGCGGAGGCCAGGACGAAGGGCTTGACGTCGAGCCGCCGACCCGGCTTGACGCCCGAGATGCCGGTGAGGTCGCCAGCGAGCGAGACCCGGTGGGCCGCGTACATGCGAGTGACGGCGGACATGCCGATCTCGCGTCCGATCGGCGCCCAGTAGCTCTCCTCGTTCGTCCGGCGGACGACCCGGCGGACGTTGAGCCCCCAGACGCTCTGCGCCGGGTCGAAGCGCAGCGTCGCGAAGGGGATCGCGACCTCGGCCTGCCAGCCCTCGGCCGTCGTGCGGGCCGAGGCGGTCCAGACCCCGTTCCACTCGATGTTCTGGTCCTTGCCCTCGTCGGTGACCAGCGAGTCGGTGCGGGCGCCGAGCGGGTTGACTTCGAAGGTGACGCTGTTGCGCCGGTCGTGGAAGGTGTCCAGCACGATCGCCAAGGAGTCGTCGTTGCCTCCGTGGTCGGAGTCGCGCTGGAGTTCCCTGGCGACGATCGCCTCGGGCTCGGCGTCGTGGGCGCGGATCCCGAAGTAGAGCGTGGTCCCGGTGTAGACGACGGAGAACTCGGTCCGTTGCGCGGCCGGGCGGTCGTCTTCCGGTTCGCGGGCGGTGAAGTTGGCGGCGACGGGCGCCTGGGCCCAGGCGGCTTCGTCGAGCACGCCGTCGACGCGGATGGGGGTGTCGATGCGGAGTGCCTCGATCGTGGGCCGCGGGCTGGTGCTCGTCTGTGCGGCGGCGGGGGAGTGCGGAAGGCCGAAGGCGAGGAGGAATCCCGCCACGGCAAGGTGGAGCCGGCCTTGCGGCCGGCGCGTCCCTGCGCCAGCCGCGTCACAGTCCGAGCGCCCGTCATCGGGCGGTCGGATGTCGGACCCGCGCACCCAGCGTGCGGCAAGGTCCCTGAGCCACGGCGCAGCGGGCACGCCGCCAGACCTCCTAGACCGTCTTCGTTCGCTGGTCGGCGAGGCTGAACTCCTGGTGCCAGGTCGAGTCGCCGCCGTCGCCCTTGCGGTCGACGACGACGTCGACGAGGAAGGGTTCGCCGGCGCGCGTGACCTCGATGCCGCGGCGGATCGCCGGCCGCAGGTCGGCCGCCGACTCGACGGCGACGCCGTCGACGCCCTGGCTTCTGGCGAGGCCGGCGAAGTCGATGTCGGGATCGCCCAGGTGCATGCCGGTGTAGCGGTTTGCCGCCTTCATCCTGCCGTCGTAGCGGGCGTAGGCGAAGCGGACCGTCTGGTAGTTCCGGTTGTTCGTGACCACGGTCAGCACCGGCACGCCGTAGCGGGCCTGGCTCCAGAAGCCGGAGGCGCTGTACATGACCGAACCGTCGCCGATGTTGCAGACGACCTGCCGGTCGGGCTGGCCCAACTTGGCACCGGTCGCGGCGCCGATGCCCCAGCCGAGGCCGGCGCCGGAGGTGGCGAGCCAGGTCTTTTCGTTGTCGCGATGGCCGGTGGAGAAGAACTGGTTCGAGCCGCTCAGGTTCTCGCTGACGACGATGGCGTTCGGGTCGAGTTCGGTCTCGAGCACGTGGCCCAGCTCGTCGGCGTGGATCGGGCTGCGACCCACGTTGGCCGGGTCGAGCTGCGGCAGCCGGCGGGCGGATTCGGGTCGCGAGTCGCGGATCTTCTTGCGGCGCTCTTCAGTGGTCAGCGACTCGACCGCCTCCACGAGGGCCTCGGCGGCGAGCCTGGCGTTCGCGACGACGGCGCGGCCGAACGGCCGGTCGCCGCCGATCGCCCCGGTGTTCAGGCCGATCCAGGCGCTCCGGGAACCCTCGGCGTCGGGCCCGGCGGCGGCGGTGCCGCCGATGTCGCCGACGCCGATGCGGAGCACGAAGTCGCGGCCACGGCTGTTGTAGCCGCCGGCGTACAGCGGGTGCATGCGCGGGAAGCTGTGGAACGGCCAGTTCACGTCGGCTACCGGCACGGCGAGCGACTCCGCCAGCTCGAGCACGGCCTGCTGGGCGCCGGCCTTGCTCACCTCGTCGCCAACGTGGAGGATCGGCGACTCGGCCTCGATCAGCATCCGCGCCACCGCCTCGATGTCCTCCGTACGGGCGGGAATGTCGTCGGGAATGATGAAGGAGGGGCGGTCATGGATCGTGGCGGAGACGCCCTTCGCCTCCAGGGCGTGGTTGGCCAGGGCCAGGTAGGTCGGGCCGCCGGGCGCCGTGGTCGCGACCTTGAAGGCGCGCCGGAGCATGACCGGAATGGACTCCGGATCCCGGGTCTCCCAGGACATCTTCGTGAACTGGCGGTTCACGTCCTTCTGGTCGAAGCCGGGCCGGGCCGCCAGCAGCAGGTTGTCGTCCTGCATCTCGTTGTCGAGCAGGCCGGCGGTCACGACGAGGGCGGAGCCGTCGCGGCTCGAGTTGTAGAGCTGGCCGGCGGACTGCGCGGTGCCCGCGATCACGTGGACGTTGACGAAGGCCGGTTCGCCCGAGGCCTTGTGGTAGCCGTCGGCCATCGAGATGACGATCCCCTCGTGCAGCCCCATGATGAGTTGCATCTTCGGCCGGTCGAGGAAGGCGTCGAACAGGCCGACCTCGAAGGAGCCGGGGTTCGTGAACAGGAAGCGGACGCCGGCTGCCTCCATCTGCTCGACCATCAGGTCGCCGCCGGTGCCGCTGGCGGTGCGGCTGCCCGTCTCCGGATCGGCGTTCGCCGCGGCGGCCGCCGCGTTGGCCGTGGACTCGGCGATCGTGCCGGTGAGCCCCAGCGCCGTCAGCGCCTGAATGAACCCGCGGCGGGAGAGATCGTTGCGGAGGAAGCGGTAGACCAGTTCGTTCACGGTGGGTCCTCCCAGGGGCCGCGGGGGCCGGCGTTCCGGCCGGCGTTGCGTACTCCGTGTCGTTCGCGGCAGCCTAGCAGCCGGCCGGGAGCGCTCGCGCGACGCCGGGGCCGATCGCTGCTATCATCGCCCGCCGAACGAGACCGCCCCGACGCTCGCCCCCGAGACGTCGCGCCGATGGAGTCCTGACATGCCCAGAGTCTGCCGGATCACCGGCAAGAAGCCGCTGAGCGGCCACAACATCTCGCACGCGCACAACGTCACGAACAAGTGGCAGCGGCCGAACATCCAGACCAAGCGGCTGTATGTTCCCGAGCTGAAGCGGACGCTCAAGCTCAAGGTGTCGACCCGCGCGCTCCGCACGATCGACAAGAAGGGCCTGATGCCCTACCTGAAGAGTCGCGGCCTGACGCTGCGCGACATCACCTGAGGGCGGCGCAGCGGTCGCCGCTTCGCGGCGCGTCTCTCTGGCCGCCTGCGGCGGCAGCCGGCGGGAACCCGGGTGGCGCGGTTCGCGCCACCTGTGAACCAGTCCGTGCGCCCGTCAGCGGGCGCACGGATGGCACGCCGGCGCACCCGGTGTGAGGCGCCGTGCGCTCAGGGTTCGGGGTCGGCTGGCGGTTCCTCGTCCGGCTGGGCGGAGTGCCCCTCGGGTCCCGGGTCGCTTTCGCGGGCGCCCAGGTACTCGGGCAGCTTGATGCCGACGTTCTTCGTCAACTCGTGCAGCGGCGGCAGGGAACCGACCAGGCCGGAAACGAAGTCGGCCGTCGCCGTCTTGCCGTTCTCGCCGCGGCCGGAGTCCCACACGGTCACGTTGTCGATCTTGAGGCCGGCGATCGCCTTGACCTGCTCCTCGACCAGCTTGGGCAGCTGCTCGGTGGCCAGCAGCAGCGCCGCGTTGTCGGCGCCGCCGATCGCGTCGACGATGCGGTCGAAGCCATCGGCCTTCTTCTTGAGGATCGCCTCGATGCCGGCCGCCTCGGCTTCCTGGAGGCGCTGAATCCGGTCGGCGTCGGCCTCGGTCAGCGAGCGGATGCCGTCCGCCTCGCCTCGCTTCAGGCGCCGGTTGCGCTCGGCCTCGGCTTCGGCCAGGGTGGCGATCTCCTCCTTCTTGATCTCGGCGGGCACGACGACGTCCGCCCGCTGGGTCGCCTGCTCGCGGCTGGCGCGCGCGACCTCGGACTCCTCCTGGGCCGCGTACGCTTCCTGCAGCGCCTGGGCGGCCTTGACCTTCTCGGCGGCGGAGGCGTCGCGCTCGGCCTCGGCCTCTTCCTTTCTCCGTTGAGAGTCGGACCGGGCCACCCGCACCGCGGATTCGTTCTCGCCCTCCTGGGCCGTCGCCCGGGCCTCGGCCACCTGGATGCGCCGGTCGCGCTCGGCGGCCGCCGCGCCGACCTCGCCGTCGCGCTCCTGCTCGGCGACCTTGACCTTCGCCTCGTTGATCGCCCGCGCCGCGGCCTCCTTGCCGAGCGCGTCGATGTAGCCGGACTCGTCCGTGATGTCCTGGATGTTCACGTTGATCAGCCGCAGGCCGACCTTCTTCAGCTCGACCTCGACGCCGTTCGAGATGTTCTCGATCAGCTTGTCGCGGTCGGCGTTGATCTCCTCGATCGGCATCGTCGCCAGGACGACGCGCATCTGGCCGAAGATGATGTCGCGGGCGAGCGCCGACACCCGCTCCATCTGCATCCCGAGCAGGCGCTCGGCCGCGTTTTCCATCACCCCGGACTCGGTCGAGATGCCGACGGTGAACGTGGACGGGCAGTTCACGCGGATGTTCTGCTTCGACAGCGCGCCGGTCAGGTTGATGTCCATCGTCATCGGTTCGAGATCGAGGAACTGGTGCGCCTGGAGGATGGGGACGATGAAGGCGGCGCCGCCGTGGTAGCACTTCGCCGAGCCGGCGCCGCCGATCTTCCCGTAGACCACGAGGATGCGGTCGGACGGACACCGCCGGTAGCGGCTCGAGAGCGAGAAGACGAGGATGAGGACCGCCGCCAGGGCGGACAGGATGAGGATGATCAGGTCCACGGTTGGGTTCTCCTGACTGCTACTTTGTTGCTGTCGGCTCGTCGGCTTCCGCTTCGAGCGGAGCGACGAGCAGGGTGTTCCGATCGAGGAGGTCGACCACGCGGATGCGGGCCAGAGTCGGCAGGTCCCGGTCGTGCCGCGTCATCGCGGCGACCGTGCGGAACCGGCCCTGGACCAGGACCTCGACCTGCCCCGGTTTCTTCAGACTGGCGCCGATGGGCGCGTAGACCTTGCCGGCCACGCCGACCGCGTTCCTGTAGTCCACGGTGCCGCTGTGGCGCATTCCGATCATCACGCGCATGATGAGGAACAGGATGCCGGCGAAGAGGAGGCCGACGGCGGTGCCGCCGAGCGAGGCGGCGAGCGTTCCGTAGCCGGCGCGCATCATGACGACGCCGGTCCAGCCGAAGCCGGCCAGGAAGCCGCTCACCGTGCGCAGCGACAGCAGGGACGTCCCCTCACCGTCGACGGCGTCGAACAGGTCGTCGAGCCCGAAGACGGTGAGGACGACCTGGACCAGGAGGGCCAGGGCGGAGACGATGCCGAGCGCGTAGAAGACGCGGTACGCGCCGTCCAGCGAACCCCACCAGTTGCCGACTGCCTCCATCGTTCCTCCCCTCTTCTTCTACGTGTCTTCGGGGTCCATTGTTGGCGCCGCCGCTACGACCCGCGCGCCGCCCGTTCGATGCCCCGCGCCTCGTCGACCCGCAGCAGCAGCAGGCCGCCGACCAGGAAGAAGACGAGGACGACCCCGATGCCGGCGCGCTGCCCGTAGCCGGCGGTGATGACCCCGAGCAGCATCGGCCCCAGGAAGGCCGTCGCCTTGCCCGAGAAGGCGAAGAAGCCGAAGAACTCGGACTCGTAGCGCCTGGGGGCGAAACGGGCCATCAGCGACCGGCTCGCCGACTGGTTGGGACCCATGAACAGGCCGAGGACCAGGGCCGCCCCCCAGAACCAGGCCTTGCTCGGCGCGGCGACCGCGACCAGGGAGCAGACGAACAGGCCGACCAGGCTCCAGAGCACGGTGGCGCGGCCGCCCACCCGGTCGTCCATCAGGCCGAAGAGGAAGGCGCCCGCGCCGGCCGCGACGTTGAGCGCGATGCCGAACACGATGACTTCCGCCGTGTCCATGCCGAAGGTGCCGGCGGCGTAGACGCCGCCGAAGGCGAACACGGTGATCAGGCCGTCGTTGTAGATCAGGCGGGCGATCAGGAAGCGGACGATGTCTCGGAAGTCCCGGATGCGCGCGAAGGTGCGGGCGAGATCCCGGAAAGACTCCCGGACCGATGCGGCGATGCCGCCTCCGCCGCCGCGGGCCGGAACGGCGTCGCGGACGGCCAGGAGCATCGGCAGGCTGAAGAGCAGGAACCAGCCCGCGACGAGCAGGTTCGAGGCGCGGACGTTGAAGCCGTCTTCCGTGCCGAGCGGCAGCCAGGGCGGCGAGTCGCCGAGGCCGATCAGGCCCAGCAGCGCCAGCACCAGGCAGACCAGGCCGCCGGCATAGCCCAGGCCCCAGGCGTAGCCCGAGATCCGTCCGATCGTCGCCGGGGTCGACAACTGGGGCAGGAACGCGTTGTAGAACACCATGCCGACCTCGAAGCCGACGTTCGCGACGACGAACAGGGTGAGGGCGGCCAGGACGGCGTTGCCGCTTCCCGGAACGACGAAGGCGAGCCAGGCGGTCGCCGCCACCGAGATCAGGGTGGCGGCCGCCAGGAAGCGGCGACGAAGCCCCGAGCGGTCGGCCATGGCGCCGAGCACCGGGGAGACGAGCGCGATGACCAGCGAGCTGATCGTGATCCCGCGCGACCAGAGAACGGTGCCGCGGTCCGCGTCCGCCGCGAAGGTCTGGGAGAAGTAGGTGGCGTAGACGAAGGTCACCACCAGGGTGGTGAAGGCGGAGTTGGCCCAGTCGTAGAGGCACCACGAGAAGACCGCCCCGCGGCGGGCGGCCGGCTGCGATCCGCTGCCGCCGGCGCTCAGAACGGCTCGTCCTCCCACCAGGGGAACCAGGGCGGCAGGTCGCGGCTGACCGCCATCGGGAACCGGGCCGGGCGCTTCTCGAGGAAGGACGTCACGCCCTCCGCCGCGTCGTCGCTGCGGCCGCGGGAGAAGATCCCCTTCGACTCCACGCGGTGGGCGGCCATCGGCGACTCCGCGGTCAGCCCCTTCCACAGCATGTGACGGGTCAGCGTCACGGACACCGGCGACGCGTTGGCGGCGATCTCCGCGGCGAGTTCGCGGGCCGCGGGCAGGAGTTCCCCGGGTTCGAGGACGCGGCTGACGAGCCCGGCCTCGAGCGCCTCCGACGCGGGGAAGACGCGTCCGCTCAGCGCCCACTCCGAGGCCTTGCCCATGCCGACGAGACGCGGCAGGAACCAGGTGCTGCAGGCTTCCGGCACCATGCCGCGGCGAACGAAGACGAAGCCCATCCGCGCCTCGGTCGAGGCGATGCGGACATCCATGGGGAGGGTCATCGTGATGCCGACGCCGACCGCCGGCCCGTTGATCGCCGCGACGATCGGCTTCTTCAGATCCCAGATGCGGAGCGACAGCACCCCGCCGCCGTCGCGAAACTCCTCGATGGCGGCCCGCGAGCGGGCGAACGTGTCGCCGCCGGAGGACAGGTCGGCGCCGGCGCAGAAGCCGCGCCCCGCTCCCGTCACGACGATCGCGCGCACCGCGTCGTCCGCGTCGGCGCGGTCGAAGGCGTCGACCATCTCGGCGTGCATCTTGCCGTTGAACGCGTTCAGGATCTCGGGCCGGTTCATCGTGAGGACGAGGACGCCGTCGGCCAGTTCGGTGCGGATCGTCTCGTAGGGGGGCTGGTCGCTCATCCGGACTCGTCTCCTCGCCTTCTCTTCAGCTTGTCGGCGCCAGGCCCGGCACGGGGAAGCGCAGGCAGAATCGTTCGATGTCCCGGCGCATCGCCTCAAGCCGGTCCTCGTCGCCGTGGCGTCGCAAGGCGTCCACGATCCACTCGGCGAGCAGCTTCATCTCCGCCTCTTCCATGCCGCGCGCGGTCGCGGCCGGGCTGCCGAGGCGGATGCCGCTGGGCCGCAACGGCGGCCGCGGATCGTCCGGAATCAACTGCTTGTTCACGGTGATCGACACCCGGTCCAGCGTCTCCTCCGCGACCCGTCCGTCGATGCCGAAGCTCCTCTCGGTGTCGAGCACCATCATGTGGTTCTCGGTGCCGCCGGTGACCAGTTCGGCGCCCCGCCTCATCAGCTCGTCCGCCAGCACCTTCGCGTTGGTCAGCACCTGCCGCGCGTAAACCGCGAACTCCGGTTCGAGCGCCTTGCCCAGGGCGATCGCCAGGGCGGCCACGGCGTTCATGTGGGGACCGCCCTGGAGGCCGGGGAAGACCGCCTTGTCGATCTTCAGCCGGTGCTCCTTGCGGCAGAGGATGAGGCCGCTGCGGGGGCCGCGCAGCGTCTTGTGCCCCGTGGTCGTCATCACGTCGAAGCCGAAGTCGAGCGGGTTGTCCATCGCGTTGCCCGCGATCAGGCCGCCGATGTGGGATACGTCCGCCATCGTCAGCGCGCCCACGTCGTCGGCGACGCGCTTGAACTCGCGGTAGTCGTAGTCCCGCGGGTAGGACGAGTAGCCGCAGAGGATCATCTTCGGCTTGTGCTCGCGGGCCTGGGCGAGCAGGGCGTCGAAGTCGATGGCGCCCTCGTTGGCCGGGTCGGTCCGGTAGCGGATGAAATGGAAGACGCGGCCCATGTGGGACACCGGCGCGCCGTGGGTGAGGTGGCCGCCGTGCGAAAGGTCCATCGCCAGCACCGTGTCGCCGGGATCGAGGAAGGCGAAGTAGGCGGCCTGGTTCATCGGCGAGCCGGACAGCGCCTGGACGTTCGCGTGCTCGGCCCGGAACACCCGGCAGGCGCGCTCGATCGCCAGCCGCTCCACGGCGTCCGTGAACTCCTGGCCGCCGTAGTAGCGGCGGCCGGGGTAGCCCTCCGCGTACTTGTTCGTCAGCACGGAACCGTTGGCCGCGAACACCTCGGGGTACGTGTAGTTCTCCGACGGGATCAGCTCGACGCCGCGGCGCTCCCGCTCCTCCTCGCCGGCGATGGCGGCCCAGACCGCGGGATCGCTGCGTTCCAGCGCCTGCCGGTTGGAATCCACTACGCGGCTTCTCCGAAGTCGATCGGTTGGCGGAAGGCGCCGGCGGCCCCGGTCGGAGCCGCGTGCCGGCGTCTTCGCTCGCGGCGGGAAGCTACTCGAGCGCCGCCTTCGCGGCCTCGAGCAGAACCGTTTCCGGCAGACGGACCATGTAGTCCGGGTTCACGTAGTGGAAGGCGATCCGGCCCTCCGTGTCGAGCACGAAGACGGCGGGCACCGGCAGCATGTGGTGATCGTCCCCCGCGTACGCCTCCAGATCGAGCCCGTAGCTCTCCCGGTAGGTGCGCACCAGCTCTTCGTCGCGGAAGGCGATGCCGAACGCCTGCGAGGCCGCCATGCCCCGATCCGAGAGGAGCCGGTAGTTCAGCTCGTTCTTGTCGACCGTGGCCCGCAGTTGTTCCGCGACATCCGGCGAGATGGCGAACAACCGGTAGCCGAGGCCGATCAGATCCTGTTCTATCTCCCGCAACTGACCCAGTTGCGTGTTGCAGTACGGTCACCAGCCGCCGCGGTAGAAGATGAGGATCGTCGGCTGGGCCTTCGCCGCGGCCAGCAGATCGACCGTGCCGCCGTCCGCGGCCGGGAGTTCGACTTCGGGTACGGCGCTGCCGACCAGAAGCGGCCGGACATCCTCGGCGGATGTCGGCACGTCGGCGGCAAGCGCGGGAGAGGCGCAGACGAGGGCCGCGCCGGCCAGCAGAGTTCTCGTTTTCATGGCGGGAGAGTAACACGCAGCCGGGCGACCTTCGACCGCCCGAAGCCGGGCGCTCGGACCGTGACGCGGCTGCCGCGGGTACGGGTCAGCCGGGTCAGGGCTCCTGGGCGGCTTCGCGGGCGGCCCGCCGGCGCTCACGAATCTCGTCCCAGGGGACAACGCCGGTGCGGGCGGCCCAGTCGTTCCAGAGAGCGGCGAGGGCGGCGACCCGCTCCGGTTCTGCCGGTGCCAGATCGTTGGCCTCCGTGCGATCGGCGACGAGGTCGTAGAGCTCCCACGGTCCGGGATAGCGGGACACCAGCTTCCACTTGCCGGCACGGACCGCCCGGTTGCCCTCGTGCTCCCAGAACACGGCCTCTCGTCCGAGCCGCTGGTCCTGAAAGGCCGGCAGCAGGCTCGTCCCCTCGACCGGGATGGATCCCCTGCCGGCGCGGTTCGCTGGGTGGAGGGCGCCGGCGGCGTCGAGCGCGGTCGCCATCAGGTCGATGACGTGTGCGGTTTCTCGCGCGATGCCGCCGCCGTCGGCGATCCGCGCCGGCCAGTGAACGATCAGCGGCGAGGCGATGCCGCCTTCGTGGACCCAGTGCTTGTACAGGCGGAACGGCGTGTTGCTGACGTGCGCCCAGTGCGGGCCGTAGCTCTGGTAGCTCGACTCCGGTCCGGGGAGCACGCTCGTGTCGTTGCCGACGGCGACCGGGCTGCCGTCCAGGGCCTGGCGCGGGATCGCGAGGCCGGTCCAACGGTCCGTCAGGACCTCGGCGCAACCGCCGTTGTCGGCCAGGAACAGGATCAGCGCGTTGTCGAGCCGGCCGGTCTCCTCGAGTGCCGCCACCAACTCCCCGATCCCCCGATCCATGCGGTCGATCTGCGCGGCGTAGACCTCCATCGCCCGTTCGAACCAGGCACGTTCGTCCTCGGAGATCTCCTCCCAGGCGGGCACTCGTGGATCGCGCTCGGCGAGCGGCCAGTCGTCGTCGATGAGACCCAGTTCGATCAGCCGCATGCGGCGCTCTTCCCGGATCGCGTCCCAACCCGCCGCGTAGCGACCCCGGTAGCGCTCGATGTCCTCCGGCAGGGCGTGGAGAGGCCAGTGCGGCGCCGTGTGGGCGACGTACAGAAACAATGGATTGCCGCTCCGGTCGCCGGCCGCGTGCTCGCGCACGAAGCGCGCCGCGTAGTCCGAGATCGCGTCGGTGTAGTAGTAGTCCGGTGAGCCGGGGTCTTCTGGCGGTTCCAACTCGACCGGCGTGTTGCCTTCCGTCAGGGTGATCGGGTCGTAGAAGCTGCCGGCGCCGTGAATCGTGCCGTAGAAGCGGTCGAAACCGCGCTGCAAAGGCCAGTTGTGGGTCGACGTCAGTTCGCGGTTGCCGCTCCAGTGCCCGACGTGGCGGGTGACGTGCCACTTGCCGGACATGTACGTGCCGTAGCCGGCTTCGCCCAGCGCTTCGGCGATTGTCACCGCGTTGGCGGCGAGGTCGCCGCGGTATCCCGGCAACCCGTCGTCGCCCATCATGTGGCCGACGCCGGCCTGGTGCGCGTAGAGGCCGGTGAGCAGGGACGCGCGGGTCGGGCAGCAGCGGGCCGTGTTGTAGAAGTGGCTGAAGCGCAGGCCGTCGGCCGCCAGACGGTCGAGGTGGGGCGTGCCGATCTCGCCGCCATAGCTGCCGAGGTCGGAGAAACCCATGTCGTCCGCCATGATCAGGACGATGTCGGGCCGCGGCGCGGAGTCCGTGCCGCCGCAACCGGAGAGCGCGAGCAGGGCTGCCGCGATCGGCGCGGCGAAGGCGACCGCCCGGCGAGACCGGGGAAGATCGCCGGCCCGGTTCTCGCGCGGATGCCTGGATGACCGCATCGCGGCAGTGTACTCAGGTTCGGGCTTCGGCCGGGTGCGTTTCGCCGACAGACGTCGAGTGCCCGGGAGCACCCGACCGCGGTCGGACACGGTGGCTGGTAGCGTGGCCGCCGACTGCGAACGACTCCGGGAGCATCCGTGGTCGGAGCGACATCGAGGCCTTGCAGGTGGACCGCGATACCTACCGAAGTCTGATCGGACAGTTCGCTACCGGCGTCACGGTGGTGACGACCAACGTCGGCGGCCGGCTCCACGGCATGACCGCGAACGCGGTGTGCTCGTTGTCGCTCGATCCGCTGCAGTTGCTCGTCTGCGTGGACCGCGAGTCGAACTGCTACTCGCAGATGCAGGCGGCGGAGGCGTTCGGCGTCAGCATCCTCGCCGCCGACCAGGAGGAGGTGTCGAACCGGTTCGCGCGGACCACGAAGCCCGCGGAGGGTTCCCTCCAGGGCGTGGAGTACCGGCTCGGCAGCCTGGGCGAGCCCCTGATCGAGGACGCGCTGGCGCACCTCGAATGCCGCATCGCGGACAGGCTCGACGGCGGCGACCACATCATCGTGATCGGCGACGTGGTAGCTGGCGGGCAGGCGCGCGAGGCGGCGCCGCTGCTGTTCTACGGCGGTCGCTACGCCCGGCTCGCTCCATGACCCGGCGCGGCGGAGATTGCGTGCGCCGGCGTGACATCCGACCGCGCGCGGACGGGCGCTCGGACTGTGACGCGGCTGGCGCGGGATCGCGCCATTCGGGTTCTCGCCCGCATCCTGCGCGAAGCGCCGGCTTCCGGGCTTTCTGCCGCGCCAGGAAAGGCTGCCGTCAGGCCACCAGCGGACAGCTCGGGTCGAACGCGCGGTCGACCGCGGCCAGGTCGACGATCGCCTCGCCGATCGTCTCGCGGACCGTCGCGCCCTGCTCGATTCGGCGCAGCCATTGAATCGCCGGATTGCCCCGTTCCAGGATCTCCTCGATCGGATCGAGGAGGGCGGCGAAGCCATGGCGCTCCGCCGTCTCGCGGGCGCCTTCGAGCATCGATGCGGCCCGGTCGCGGAACGTGGCGGCGCTGCCGTCGACCCAGTTCAGGCCGGTCGCGTCGAGGCTCGCCACGCTCGCGGCACGTTCGTTCGCGGCGGCAAGTTCCTCCAGTTCCCGCGACGATCGTCCGCGCAGGGGATCGATCTCCGGGTCCTCCAGGACCTGCCATACCCGGGCTTCGTATAGGGCGGTGACCGCCTGGAGGATGTGCGGTTCGCTGATCCGGTCGCAGATCCGGAGTTCCAGGCGATCCAGATTCCTGGGCGTCGCCGGTCCGTTCGGCCGGATGCCGAGCCAGAGATGGCGCTGGTTCTGCATCGTGCCGTTGTCGAGCTGCTCGTCCATCCAGGCGGCGAACGAGGCATGGTCGGGGAAGAACGGCACCCGTTCCGGGGTCAGCGGGAAGCGCAGCCAGCGGCTGGAGTGCTGGCCGGTCGGTTTGCCGGCCAGGAACGGCGACGCCGCGGTCAGGGCCAGGAAGATCGAGGCCTCCAGCCGCAGCACCCGCCAGGCGCGCAGCAGTTCCTCCGGTTCGTCGATCCCGAGGTTGATGTGGGTGGAGGCGGTGACTACCCGGTTGCCGTAGGCGTCCCGGATGTAGCGGTAGTAGGGGTTGTCCGGGTCGGAGAAGTGGAAGGAGTCCGGGTCGGCCAGGGACAGCGCGCCGCCCGGCACCAGGGTGCAGCCGTGCTCGACCTCCAGGTAGCGCCGCAGGGCGCAGCGCTTCGCCATCAGGCGATCGATCAGGATCCGGTAGCTCCGGTAGGGCGCGGTGGTGAACTCGACGTTGCGCCCGTCCGGCTCGGTGGTGTAGCCGTCCATCGCCGCCTTGACCTGGGCCGAGAGCGGCAGCACATGGCCGTCGGCCGTACCGGTGTAGACCTCCTCTTCGAGGCCCTTGAGCAACTGGCGGTGCGGCGGTGCTTGGTCGGCGGTCATCTTGAACGCAGGCGCGGCACGGGTTGCTGGGGATCCGTGAAGCGCGGAGCGACTCAGGCGCCGCGGCGCCGGTCAGGGGCGCGATCCTAGCAACTCGGCGATACGGCGGGCCGCGACCGGCGGCGGGACCCACCGCGGCACTGCGCTACGATTCGCCGCCAATGTCCCCTGCCACGCGGCGCGAAGGTCGCGTCCCGGACCGGCCCCGCCAACTTCCGAGGAGCCCCGGAGATGAAGCTCGCCCTTGAGTTCCCCAGCGTCGTGTACCGCGAGGGTCCGGACGCCATCGCCCGCCTGGCCGCGGCGATGGACGAGATCGGCTTCGATCAGCTCGACATCTTCGACCACGTGGTGATGGGCCACGACACGGAGGGTCGGGAGAAGAACCGCTATCCGGCGAAGATGCCGATCATGGAGGCGTTCGCGACGCTTGGCTACATGGCGGCATGCACGTCCCGCATCGGGCTCGGCACGGAGGTTCTGGTGCTGCCTCAGCGCGACCCGGTGCTCACCGCGAAGCAGGCGGCGACCCTGGACACCCTCTCGGGCGGCCGTCTCCGGCTCGGCCTGGGGGTCGGCTGGCAGGAGTCGGAGTACGAGGCCCTGGGCCAGGAGTTCCGCAACCGCGGCCGGCGCATGGACGAGGCGATCGAGGTGCTCCGCGCCTGCTGGAGCCAGGATCCCATCGACTTCGAGGGCGAGTTCTACCGGCTCGAGGCGATGGCGATGGAGCCGAAGCCGCCGCACGGCGCCGGGTTGCCGATCTGGATCGGCGGCCACAGCGAGGCGGCCCTTCGCCGGGCGGGCCGGCTTGCCGACGGCTGGATGGGCGTCGCTTCGCCGGAGCTGTTCGAGGACGGCGACCGGGCCATCGCCACGGTGCGCCGGCACGCCGAGAAGGCCGGCCGGGACCCCTCGGCGCTCGAATTCCAGGCCCAGGTCTCGCCGCCGCCGCGCCCCGGCAACGAGAGCGACCGGACCTTCTACACGGAACCGGACCGGGTCGCCGCGGCCGCCGCGAAGCTCGGCGAGATGGGCTTCGACGGCGTGGCGCTGAACCTGACCGGCCTGTTCCTGGCCGGCGCGCGGACGGTGGACGCGATGATCGACGGCGCCGCCGCGCTGCACGAGAAGCTGAGGGCCGAACTGGACTGAGGGAACCGACGTGCCCGAACGACGACGAATCCTGGTCACCACCGGCCTGCCCTACGCCAACGGTCCGCTGCATCTGGGCCACCTGGTCGAGGCGGTGCAGACGGACATCTGGTGCCGGCTGCAGCGGATGCGGGGCCACGAGTGCTACCACGTCTGCGGAGATGACGCTCACGGCGCGCCGGTCATGCTGCGAGCCGAGCGGGAGGGGATCGACCCGGAGGAGCTGATCGTCCGGCTGTTCGACGAGCATCTGGAGGACTACCGGGCGTTCGCGATCCACTTCGACAACTTCTACACGACCCACTCTCCCGAGAACCGGGAACTGGTCGAGGGGATCTACGAGCGGCTGCGCGACCGCGGATCGATCGTCCGGCGGACGGTGCGGCAGTTCTACGACCCGGAGCGGGAGATGTTCCTGCCGGACCGCTTCATCAAGGGGACCTGCCCGCGCTGCGGCGCGAAGGACCAGAACGGCGACAGTTGCGACGAGTGCGGCTCGATCTACCAGCCGGCCGACCTGATCGATCCCCGGTCGACCATCACCGGCGCCCTGCCGGTCGAGAGGGAATCGGAGCACATCTTCGTGCGACTCTCCGACTACGGCGAACTGCTTGAGGAGTGGGTCGGCGACGGACGTCTGCAGCGGGAGGTCTCGAACAAGCTCCGCGAGTGGTTCGACGAGGGGCTGCGGGACTGGGACATCTCCCGCGACGCGCCCTACTTCGGCATCGAGATCCCGGACGCGCCGAACAAGTACTTCTACGTGTGGGCCGACGCCCCGGTCGGCTACATGGCCAGCTTCCGCCAGTTCTGCGACCGGAACGGGATCGCATTCGACGACTTCTGGGGCGCGGACAGCGACACCGAGCTGTACCACTTCATCGGCAAGGACATCCTCTACTTCCACTGCCTGTTCTGGCCGGCGATGCTGCACGCCGCCGGCTACCGAACGCCGTCGTCCGTGTTCGTCCACGGCTTCCTGACCGTCGACGGCGCCAAGATGTCGAAGTCGCGGGGCACCTTCGTCATGGCGCGGACCTACCTGGAGCACCTGGACCCGGAGGCCTTCCGCTACTACATCGCGGCCAAGTTGAGCAACGGGCTCGCCGACATCGACCTCAACCTGGAGGACTTCGTCTTGCGGGTGAACTCCGATCTCGTCGGCAAGGTGGTGAACATCGCCAGCCGCTGCGCCGGTTTTCTGCACCGGCAGTTCGACGGCCGGCTGGCGGCGCGGCTCGACGCGGCCGAGCTCGCGACGGCGGCCGCCGCGGAGGCGGAGGAGATCGCCGAACTCTACGAGGGCCGCGACTACAACCGGGCGCTCCGCCGCGTCATCGCCCTGGCCGACCGCGCCAACCGCTACGTCGACGAGCGGCGGCCCTGGGAGGCGGCGCGCGACCCGGAGCGCGCCGCGGAGGTGCAGGAGGTCTGCACCACGGGTCTCGAGCTGTTCCGGCAACTCGTCGTGTACCTGAAGCCGGTCGTGCCGGTGATCGCCGGCCGGGCCGAGTCCTTCCTGCGGACGGGGCCGCTCGCCTGGGACGACGTTCACACGCCGCTGCTCGACCGCGAGATCGATCCCTTCGAGCCCCTGTTCACGCGGGTGCGGCGGGAGCAGGTGGCGGCGATGATCGCCGCTTCGGGCGAGGACGGCGCCGGGTGAACCGATGACGGCCGCTGTCCCCGCGGTCGTGGCCGACCGTCTGACCAAGGTCTACAAGGTCTACGCAAGCCCCTGGGGGCGGCTGCGGGAGGCGGTGACGAGACGGCCGGCGCACGTGCCGTTCCGGGCGCTCGACGACGTCGGCTTCGAGCTTCCCGCCGGCGAAGGGCTGGGCGTGGTGGGGGAGAACGGCGCCGGCAAGAGCACCCTGCTCAAGATCGTCGCCGGGGTGACGCGGCCGACCTCGGGCGATCTCCAGGTCCGGGGCCGGGTCGCCTCGATCCTGGAACTCGGTTCGGGGTTTCACCATGAGTTCACGGGCCGCCAGAACATCCGCCTGAGCGCCGCGATCGTCGGCCTGGACGAGCGGGAACTCAGGGAGAGGACCGGCGACATCGTCGAGTTCAGCGAGCTGGGCGGAGCGATCGACCAGCCGGTGCGTTCCTACTCGACCGGCATGACGATGCGGCTCGGCTTCTCGATCGCGGTGCAGGTCGAACCGGACATCCTGGTCGTCGACGAGGCGCTCTCGGTCGGCGACGGCTACTTCCAGAAGAAGTGCATGGACCGGCTCCAGGGGTTCGTCGCCGGCGGCGGCACCCTGCTGTTCTGCTCGCACGCGATGTACTACGTCACCACGTTCTGCCAGCAGGCGCTGTGGCTCCGCCAGGGCAAGGCGGCGGCTTCGGGGCCGGCGCTGGGCGTGGTCGGCGAGTACGAGCGGTTCTTGATGGCCAAGAGCGGCGAGAGCGCCCAGGAGGCGGACGAGAGCGCCGATCCGGTAGCCGCGCAGGCGCGGATCGTCGCCATCCGGCCCGTCGGCGCCTCGCGGCGGCGGGCTTCGGAACGTTGGGCCCTGGAGGTCGAGTGGGAGAGCCGGGAAGAGGAGTTGGGCTTCCACCTGGCGGTGGGCCTCGACACGGCGGACGGCGTCCAGGTCTGCGCCTTCACGACGGAGCGGGCCGGGCTTCCGCCGGTCAGGGGCAAAGGCGCTCACCGGGCGGTGGTGCGGGTACCGCGGCTGCCGATGACGAAAGGCGACTATTCGGCCTGCGTGTTCCTGCTGGACGAGGAATCCCTGCACGTCTACGACCGCAAGGTGGAGGCGAACGTGCTGGAGATCGAGGCCGAACGCTTCGAGCCGAGCCTGTTCGACGTGCCGCACGAGTGGGAACTCGACGGTCGTCGGCCGGAGGAATCGGGTAACGAGGGGCCGGCCGCCCCGGTGGGCGGCGGCGCGTCCGGCGCCGGCGGGACTCGCCGAGGGAGCGGCGTTCGCGATCGAGGGGAGGGCGACTCATGAAGGTACTGGTGACGCGGCCGATCCCGCAGCCGGCGGTCGAGCGGCTGCGGGCCGAGCCGGGGATCGAGACGCGGGTGCTCGAGGAGGACGCGGCGATGGACCGCGCGACGCTGCTCGACGCCGCGGCCGATGCCGAGGTGGTCCTGGCCCTGCTGACGGAGCGAATGGACGCGGAGCTCTTCGACCGGGCGCCCGGCCTGCGCATGGTGGCGAACATGGCGGTCGGCTTCGACAACGTCGACGTCGCGGCGGCCGAGGCCCGCGGCATCTGGGTGACGAACACGCCGGGCGTGCTCGACGGCGCGACCGCCGACCTGGCGATGGCGCTGCTGCTGGCGGCGGCGCGGCGCCTGCCGGAGGCGGAGCGCTTCCTGCGCGCCGGCCGCTACCGGCGTTGGGGGCCGATGCTTCTGACCGGCCAGGAGGTTCACGGCCGGACGCTCGGCATCCTCGGCATGGGCCGCATCGGCGAGGCGGTCGCTCGGCGGGCGCGGCTCGGGTTCGGGATGGAGATCCTGTACTGGGACGAACGGGGGAGGCCGGACCTGGAGCGCGAGCTCGGCGTCCGGCGCACGGACCTGGACGAACTGCTCGGCGCCGCCGACTTCGTGTCCATCCACCTGCCGCTGACGGAAGGAACGACGGCGCTCGTCGGCGCGGACGAACTCGCCCGGATGAAGCCGACCGCGGTGCTGGTGAACACTGCCCGCGGGCCGATCGTCGACGAAGCGGCCCTGGCGGCGGCGCTCCGCGCGGGCACGATCTGGGCCGCCGGACTCGACGTCTTCGAACGCGAACCGGAGGTCCACGCGGACCTCCTCGAGCTCGACAACGCCGTCTTGCTCCCCCACATCGCCAGCGCCTCGATCCCGACCCGCCTGGCCATGGCCCAACTCGCCGTGGACAACGTCCTGGCCCTGCACCGCGGCGAAGAACCGCCGACGCCGGTCGTCCGCGGCACGCGCTGAGCCCGCCTGCGTCGGTTCGCGGCGGGTGGGACCCGCCTGGTTCGGTCCGCGGGGAGCGGCTCCCAGGGGACGCTCGCCCTCCGGAGAAGAGGGGGCGAGTGGGCTCGCTGTTGTCGCCTGCGCTTCGCATCGGCGTCGGTTGGCGTGAGGGCGCCGGGCGTCGCTTGGCTCCGACCCCCTTGGGATCCGTTCCCCGCGGACCGAACCAGGCTGGACGTCGTCGCCGGTTCCGGGGCGTCGGTTGGCGTGATGGCACCGAGCGTTGCTTTGCTCCCACCTCCTGGAACCCCCTCTCCGCGGCTCTGAGTGGCCCAAGCACCGACGCCCAGCCCAGTCGGGTCAGGAGGGGTCGGCGTCCAGGTGCCTCTGAACGAGCGACGGCCGACGTCTTCCCGCAGGCCGACGTCCAACTGGAGCGAGTGAAGCGGAGCAAGCGCAGTCCTGCCCATCTCCTCTCGAGCGCGCGCGTCACCTGGGCGCCGACCCCTCCTGACCCAAGACGGGCGGGTGCGTCCGACGACGCCGCTTCGCAGCGTTCTGCGGCGCAGGCTCGTGGCCTCGTATGCGGAAGGAACGGGCGACGCGGAAGCCGATATCGCTGGACACGATGTCGGGCGCCTCTTGCTTGACGAGACCGGGTCGGAGTTCGTTGGATTGAATGCGGAAGGAGCCGCCGCAGAGAATGCGTCGGCCGGGATCGTCGGTGGGATCTTCGGCAACGCATTCCCAGACGCTGCCGAGCATGCCGTGGAGGCCGAAGTCGTTCGCCTCCTTCTGTTCGGGCGGCAGCACGCGGCCGTCTGAGTTTCCCGCGTGCCAGCAGTGGCGGTCGATGGCCTCCGGCGTGGCGGTCCAGGACGGCTCGTCGTTTGGCGTCGAGGAACCCCGGCAGGCGTAGAGCCACTCCGTTCGGGTCGGCAGTCTCATCGGCTTGCGTGACACCTCTGCGTACCAGCGGCAGTAGGCGTCGGCCTGGGTCCAACTGATGCCGACGGCGAGATCCCGGTCACCGGAAGAGAGGGGAGATCGGCGGTAGTCCGGGTCGAAGGCCTCGAACTGCTCGTTCGTCACCGGCCACTTGCCGAGGTAGAACGGCTCGACCGCGACGGTGCGGCCGTCGACCACTATCTCGCCTCCCGGCACGAGCCAGAGGATCGTGCGCGGGACGTGGGCGTAGGAGCGGGGCAGCGGGCGGCTGCTGCTGGCCACGGTCTGGCGCGGGTCAGGAGGGGCGGCTGCCGAACACCTTCGGCGTCGGCATCCGGGCCCGGATCGATTCGAGTTCCTCAACCGTCACGGTCGAGATCCCGTTCTTGCGGCAGTGGGACTCGACCGAGCGGACGACCATGCCGCGGACGAAGGCCGGCACCCGCTTCATGCGGGCTTCGGCTTCGGCCGCCCAGGCGATGCTGGTCGAGCTGTCTTCGCCGTAGCGGGCCAGAGAGGCCAGCCCCGTGCGGTCGCCGAACGCCTGAAGCCGGTCGGCCGTGAACGAGCCGGGTTCGTGGGTGCAGAGCGGATCCTCCGCCATCAGGTCGCCGGTCATGCCGAAGGCCCGGGCCCGGCAGCCGCCGCAGACCGTCGACAGCTCGCAATCGCCGCAACGGCCGCCGAGATCGTTGCGGCGCCGGATCGACTGGAAGAGGTCGGAGTCGTTCCACAACTCGGCCAGCGTGGAGCGTTTCAGGTTGCCGCCGAAGACCGGTAGATAGGGGCAGGGCGTGACGTCGCCGTTGGGTCGGATTCCCATGTAGTGGGTTCCGGCCGGGCAGCCGCCGGCGCCGCCGTCGTACGCCTTGAGGAAGGGCGAGTCCGGGTCTCCGGCGATCAGTTGGCGGACGTAGTGGGGCGCGCACTTCGCGTTGACCACCATGCGCCCGCGGTAGTTCCGCTGGATGGACGCGAGGGCGGCCAGCACGTCGTCGTAGTCGGCCGGCGACAGGTCCGAGACGAACTGGCCGCGGCCCGTCGGAACGAGGAAGTACAGGTTCCAGACCCGGGCCGCCAGTTCGTCATGAGCGAACTTGGCGATCTCCTCGAGCTGACCCCGGTTGTGCGCCCCGGCCGTGGTCTGGACGATGAAGGGCAAACCCGCCGCAGCCAGGTGCTTCGCGCCGTCGACCGTGTTCTGCCAGGCGCCGCGGACCCGCCGGAAGCCGTCGTGAACCTCGGCGTCGAGAGCGTCCAGCGACAGGGCGAGGCCGCGGACGCCCTCGCCGGCCAGAATCCGGGCCAGGTTCTCGGTGATCCGCACGCCGTTGCTGCCGACGACGACCCACAGATCCCGCTCGGCCGCGTAGCGGACGATCTCCAGGATGTCGCGGCGCAGCAGTGGCTCGCCGCCGGTGAGGATGACGAGGGCTTCGGGAGCGAACTCGCGGATGTCGTCGATCACCTTGCGGCACTCGTCGGTCGAGAGCTCCGAGCGGTCGGCGAAGTTCGCCGTCTGGACCAGCGGCTTGCCGCCGGCGTCGAGGTAGCAGTGCTCGCAGGCCAGGTTGCAGCGGTAGGTCAGGTTCCAGGAGATGACGTAGGGCCGCGCGAAGGCGGCCGGATTCACGCTCGCCTGCCGCTCCAGGGGTGACACCGTCATCGGTAACTCCAGGCGAGGTCAGGCGATGCCGAAGAACGAGCGGGCGCGTTCCAGGACGGCGGCGTCCACCTCTTCGTAGCCGTGGTCCTCGGCGAACTTTTCGATACCCGCGACCGCCGAGGCGCGGACGATGTCCGGGATGTTGGCGAGCCGCTCGCGGGCCTCGGCGGTCCATGGAATGCCCTCCGGGCCGCCGTTGCCGCTCTCGACCGGGCTGGCGTTCTCCCCGGCCCGTGTCCCGGTCATCGGAACGCCCATGTCGGCCAACATGCCGGTGAACGGGCACTTCGACGCGGCCGCGGCCGTCTCGGGATCTTCCGTTGTGCCGATCTTCACGCCGAGCGATCCGACCACCTGAGTCTCGTGTGGGTTCGTCATCATCGCCATCTCGGCTGAGCAGGCGGGGCAGGCGTAGACCAGTGCGACCGAGCCGCCCTCGGGGCCGATCGCGTGCTTGAGCTTCATCTGCTCGTCGCAGGGTACGCAGAGGAACTTCATCAGGTCTCCGGATCAGCCGGCCCGCCGCTCGGCGAGGCCGCTCAGGATGGAATCGGCGGCGGCTTCGATCGCGCGGACCGCCGGTCCCGGCGACAGATCCGGGTTTCCGGCGTCGGAGGCCGCGGCCAGTCGCGGGTCGAACGGTATCGAAGCGAGCACCGGGAGCCCAAGCTCGGGTGCCGTGTCGGCAGGCCCGTCGAACAGGGTTCTGACCTCGTCGCAGCTTCCGCAGTAGTAGCCGCTCATGTTCTCGATCACGCCGAGAGTCACGTTTGGGGTTCGCCGCAGAGCGGCGGCCGAGCGCGCCACGACGCCTCGCGCCAGGGCGGTCGGAATCGAGACGAGGACGAAACGGGTCCCCGGTCCCAGGACCTCGGCGTACTGGAGCGTGCGCTCGGCGCCGGGCGGCAGGTCGACGAGCAGAACGTCGAGACGTCCCCAGTCGACCAGGCCGAGCAACTGCTGGAACAGGTTGAACTCGCGGGTGGCGCGCCAGACGTGGGAGTCGCCGCGGGCGACGCTGGCGAAGTCCAGATCCTCCGACTCCGGCACCGCGGAACCCATCGATACGACCCCCAGGCCCGTCGACGTGCGGGGCAGCGCCATCCCGCGTCCGCCTGGAAGCAGGGCCGCTCTCTCGAGGCCGGCGAGGCGCGCCTGGCAAGGGCCGTTCAGGTCAGCGTCGAGCACGGCGCATTGGCGCCCGCGGCGCTGCATTGCCAGGGCCAGTTGCATGGTCAGGGTGCTCTTGCCGACGCCCCCCTTGCCCGAGCCGATGGCGACGATGTGTTCGACGCCGGTCAGGGCCTCGGCGATCCGCTGCCGCTGCCGGCCGACCTGGCCGGCGATGTCGGAACCGCCGTCGTCGGTGAGGTCGAAGTAGCTCTTCATCGCGGTAGGGAGAGTAACAAGTCCGCTACCCCGGAGCTGCTTCGCTCTCGTAGCGAATCGTCCTGGCGCCGGGGCTGAAGCCATACTCCTCGAGACGGCCGGCGGGGACCTCCGACGGATGGACCCGGGGCAGGTGGAGCGAGCGCCCGGCGCGGTCCGACGCCACGGCGAGCAGCGGGCGCACGAGCGCGGGAACGGGCATCTTGCCGCCGAGGGCGAGGACCTCCACCGGTGACCGCGTCGGCGGGGCCGCCAGGAAGGGAAGGGGCGCCTCCGCGTCGCCGTCGCCCCGGTGGAGCAGGCAGGCCTCGACGCCCCGATCCGTGGCGATCGCGAGTCCCTGCGGCCGGTCACGGAGGTTCCCGATGCTCCAGGGCGAGCGTTGCCAGCAGCGGTCCAGCTCGGTGACGGCCTCCAAGTCCGGTTGCGAAACGAGCTCAGAGGCGGCAACGACAGCGACCAGGTCGACGCCGGGGACGCCGGCCGGCGCCTCGCCCGCGCAGGAGTAGTCGGTCAGGACGTCTCGCTCCACGAATCCGCAGGCTTCGAAGAAGCGGCGGCCGAGGGCGTCGCCTTCCGGTAGCTCGACGAGCATCAGCGTCGGTTCGAGGATCGCCATCTTCTGGCTCAGCGAGGTCATCATGTGGCGGCCGTGACCCCGGCGGCGGTGATCCGGGTGGACGGCGACGTGGAGCACCAGGCTGGCGATCGGCTCCCGCTTGGCGGCGATGAGGACGCCGATCGGGTCGGAACCCTCGAAGGCGACCATGCAGCTGCTGGTCCAGAGGTTCATCTCCCGGCCCAGCCGCTTCATGTGGTCCACCGTCAGGCTCCAGGGTCGAGCGCCGGCGCCGACGTTGCAGCGTTCGTACGCGTCGACGATGAGGGGCACGTCGTCCGAACGGCAGAAACGGTAGGCGGTCACCCGGTTACTCCGTCCGCGTGACCGTCGCGGTCGTCAGCCCCGCAGGGGAAGCCGCGGAGCCGCTCGGCTCCCGTTCGGGTATGCGGAGAAGCAGGAGGGCCACCATCGAGAAGGCGTACAGACCGACGAAGGTGGTGAATGCCAGGTCGTAGCTGTGGAAACGATCGTGGACGTAGCCCGCGAAGGGGACGCCGACTACCTGGATCGGCAGCAGCATGGGACTCATCAGGCCCATCACGCGACCGAAGGAGCGGCGGCCGAAGCAGGCCCCGATCAGCGTTCCCCACAGCGGCATGATGCCGCCCATGCCGAGGCCGAAGACGGCAACGGCGCCGAGGACCGCCGGATAGCTCTCGGCCCGCAGCAGGCCGGCGGCGCCGGAGCCCATCAGGCCGACCGCCAGCCACAAGGCGCCGCGACTGCTGAGCCGGTCGCTGATCCACCCGAACACGACCTTGCCCAGCACGCCCATGGCCGCGATGGTGGACAGGCAGAAGGCCGCCTCGACGGGCGGAAAGCCCAGGTCCGTCGCGTGGGCGATGATGTGGGTGAGGATGGCGGAGTTGGCGCAGAAGCACATCGACACGACAGCGACGATGACCCAGAAGTTGCGGTTTGCCAGCGGCTGCGTCCACTCCAGACGTGGGCGCCTGGGCGGTGCGCCGCCAGCCGTGGGCAGGGGTGCGACAGGTTCGACACCCGCCGGCCCCTCCCCGGCCGCCGGCGCCGCCGTCCACTCGCCGGCCAGCGAAGTCGCTGCTCCGTCGGGGTGCAGGCCTATGTCCTCGGGCCGGTCGATCACCCAGCGCCGGATGGCCGGCAGGACGAAGAGAAGGGTCAGCGCGCCATAGAGCACGAACGTGCCGCGCCAGCCGATCAGGTCGATCAGCCGTGTCGCAACCGGCGCCATGACGACGCCCGAGAGGGAGATGCCCATCGTGGCGATGCCGAGAGCCATGGCGCGACGCCGGACGTACCAGTTGGCGACCAGGGTGGAGGCGGTCACGCCACCGATCAGCGCCGCTCCCAGGGCCAGGAAGGTGCCGAGGACGAGGTAGAACTGGAACAGATTCTGGACCGCCGCGGTCAGCAGCAGGCCCAGGGCCAGCAGCCACGTGCCCGCGGTCATGATCCGTTTCGCGTGACCCTGGTCCAGGGCGTGGCCCAGGAAGGGCGCCACCAGGCCGTTCGTCATGCCGAAGACGGCTACGCCGATGCCGACGCCGGTGCGGCCGCCGCCGAACTCGGAGGTGAGGGCGACGAAGAAGGCGCTGAAGGAGTAGAAGCCGAAGCCGACGGAGACGAAGAGCGCCAGGAAGGAGACGAAGATGATCTTCCAACCGTGGAAGGGGGCGCTGGCAGGGGGCGTCCACGTCATGGTCGTCGCGCGGGCTTTCCGGCCCGCGATCCGGGCGCTCCCCGCGAAGCGACGAGCGCCTGTCCATCGACTAGCTGGCGGCTTGCCTCAGCAGCTCGTCTAGCTTGAAGACCTCCGCCGCGTTCTCGCGCAGGAACTTCGGCCAGACGTGGTCGCGGAGCGGCAGATCGTCCATCTCGGTGAAGATGCGCTCGTAGGAGAGGCCGGGGAAGTAGCCCGCGTACAGGAACTTGTCCGGTCCCCGCTTGTTCGCGAAGTCGATCACGCTCCTGGGGTAGTGCTTGGGCGCCCAGGCCGAGGGCGAGTAGTAGAGGTTCGGCCACTTGAGCATCAGCTTGACGCACAGGTCGGTCCAGGGATCGCCGCCGTGGCGCATGACGACGCGGAGCTCCGGGAAGAACCAGGCGACTTCGTCGAGCAACCCCGGGTACTGGCACTTGTAGGGCACCCGCGGCCCCGGCACGCCGACCAGCATGTTGATCGGGATGTCGAGCTCGATGCACTTGGCGTAGATCGGGTAGAAGCGCTTGTCGTCGATCGGAACCTGGGGATACGCGAGGCACGGCGCGGCGGACGCGGCCCGGATTGCCGGGTGGAGGTTGACCGTCGCTTCGAGCGCGCGCACGCCGTCCATGCCGGCGTTCGGATCGACGCCGACGGCGCCGAAGAAGCGCCCGGGGAATTCCTCGAAGATCTTGATCGCCGGCTCCGGGTTCTGGGCGTTGACGCCGATCTGGGCGATCCGGACGCCGAACGCGTCCATCATCGCGACGACGTCGGCCGCCGTCCAGGCCCTGTCCATGCGCCTCCCGGCGTCCTTGAACAGGTACTGGGCCGGATGGTGGGAGAAATCCTCCGTTCCGCGGTCGCGGCTGAGCCGCCGCACGGCCTCCATGCCCATGCCCTTGCCGCCGGCCGGAATGTCGAGAAACAGGTCGACGACGCCGATGTCCCTGGGTCTGCCCATCTTCACCCCTGGTTCGGATCCGGGTTGGCGCCCCCGCTCCCGGCGGCGAGGACGACGACCTCGATGGCGGCCTCCCGCATCGTGACCGCGAGCGTGCGTCCGTCCGGGCTCACGCTCGGCTGGAGCGCGCCGAGCGGGCCGGTCGTGACCTGTTCCGTTGCGCCGGTGGCGATGTCCACCCGCCACACCTGGAAGGGTCCGAAGCGGTCGTTGCGCGAATAGAAGAGCGACGCGCCGTCGGCGCTCCACTCGGGAGCGCTGTAGGGTTCGCCGTTGGTGAAGGCGAGGACGACCGTGGGGGTTCCGCCTTCCGCCGGCACCGTGCAGACGGTGACGCGTCCGTCCTCGAACGAGCGTCCGTAGAAGGCCAGCCGCTCGCCGTCCGGCGAGTAGCGGGCGCCCATGGCATAGCCCTCGAACCCGTCGAGCGGGACGCGGACAGGGTCGCCGATCGCGAGCCCCGCGGCGGGATCGACGGCGATCGTGTACACGGACCCCGGATTCCCCTCGGACGGCGGCCCGTGGCTGCTGAAGGCGAGGGCCCGCCCGTCCGGACGCCAGTCCGGCTCGCCGGTGTCGGCGCCCGGTCCGAAGCGCGTGAGCCGGGTGGGTCGCTCGCTCCCGTCGACCGGGACGATCCATATGTCGTCGCTCTGCTCCAGGTGCCCGTGGAAGGCGAGCCACCTGCCGTCGGGCGACCACGCGGCGCCGTAGTCCTCGTGCTCCTCCGAGAGGAGCGTCCGGACCGGGCCAGCCGGGGCGCCCTCCGCGTCGAGGTCGAGCACGCCCAGGTCGAAGTCGATGGGCATCAGGAGCCGTCGCCAGGAGAGCGTGGTGAAACCGAGCGCCGCCCCGTCGGGGCGCCAGGAAGGCAGGAAGGCGCTCGTGCCGCCGGCCGTCGTCACGTCGACGGGTTCCCCGCCTGTCGCCGGAACGAGACCCACCGCGGTGCGCGTGCGGTAGACGCTGAGCGCGACGCGACCGTCGGCCAGCGGCGTCACCGCGAGCACGTCATGGTCGCCGCGCGCCAGCCGTTCGGCCGGGCCGCCGTGAAGCGGCACGCGCCAGCCGACCAGGAGCGAGTCGTCGGGCCGCGCCGCCGCGAGATAGAGCGCGTCTCCCCCGGGTGACCACTCCACGCGGCTGTCCCATCCGAACCGGAAATCGGCGGCGAGCGTGCGCGTCTCGCCCGTCGCGATCGCCGTCACGGCCAGGTCGGCGCGGTATCCGGCCGCGACCTGAAGGTGCGCGACCGAGCGCCCGTCGGGAGATCGAACGGGCGCGGACCATCCCCCGGCGTCGCCGACGATCACGGTCGGGTCGCCCTGTTCGGGCGCAAACGCGACCCACGCGGTATCGGCGCCCTCGTGCCGAAGCGCGGTCACGGTTCCGTCGGGCAACAGTCGCGGGTGGTCGACGCGCGCTTCCCCGGGGTCCACGATGCGCGACTCCTCGCCGGTGGTCGGGTCCAGGGTCCAGACGCCGTGACTCTCGGGCCGGCGGTCGACGTACACGACGCGCGAACCGTCGGGCGACCAAGTTACCCGGAAGCGCTCCGCCGGCGTGGTGGTCAACACGCTGCCGGACCCGGTGGCAACGTCGTAGACAGTCAGCGATCTGGCGCCCGCGGCAAAGTCGGCGAACACGACCCGGTCGCCGGCGGGCGAAGGGATGCCGGGATAGGCGTCGTAGAGGTCGGTGTGGACGTGCCGCGCGAGGACGACTTCCGATACCTCCGGAACCTCTTCGACGTCGCTTCCGCACGCAGCAGCGAGGAGGGGCACCGCCAGGACGCAGCCGGACAGGGCCGGCCGTCGCCGTGAGCGCCGCGGGTGGGTCACCGCCCGACTCCCTCCACCTCGCAACGGCCCAAGTGGCCCGCTCGCGGTCCGGGAGCAGGGGTGGAGAGCGCGACGCGACGAAGCAAGGAGGAACTCAGGCTTCCGGTTCGCCGGCCTTGCGCTTCTCGTCCAAGGCCGACATCAGGCCGACCTCGTTCAGGTACGTGCCGGCCTTCGCGTCCTTCGCTGCCTCGACCTGCGCCTGGCTCGCGCCGGCTTCGGCGAGAGCGGAGAAGGGGCACCTGCCGGCGCCCTCCGCGGCCTTCGTCTCAGCCTCGGCGACCGCGGCCGCCTGGTCGCCGTCGCCCTTGCCGATCTCGTAGGCCGCGATCATCTGCTCCATCAGCTCGTGGCCGAGCGCGATGCCTTCCTCGACCGTCTTGATGCCGATCTCCGGGACGTGCTTCTCGCGGGCCACGAGCTCGACGCGCTCCTGGGTGCGGTCGCGCATGAAGCCGGCGGGAACGCGGAGAATGCGCTCGACCGCTTCGGACGACCACTCGAAGGTCGAGAGCAGCGGCACGCGGTCGTCGTCGCGGGCGATCAGCTTGCGCTCGTCCGCGGGCGCTTCGGCGCCGCCGGCGCCGTTGCCGTTCGCCCCGGCGGCCTCGCGGGCCTCGATCGTCACCGGCTCGCCCGTTTCGTCCTCGATCATCGCGCGCGCGAACTCGAAGGTAACGGTCGGCAGCTTGCTCATCCGCGCCTTCTTCTCGATCCGCGCCTTGGCGCGGCGGCGGCGGTAGAGGTCCTCGATCGTCTTGAGGGCGAGGCGGGCGTCGGCGGTCCACTTCAGCTTGCGGCCGTCGTAGGTCGTCTCGACTTCCAGGCCGCCCTCCATCTCGGCGATCCGGTCGAGCATCTCCTCGGTGATCCGCTCGAAGGACTCGCTGCCGCAGACTGCGCAGCGCACCGGGTCCGGCTCGGCCGACGTGACGCCGCACTTCTTGCAGATGAAGGTCGGCCGGCTGCGCGCGAGCTGCAGGGCGACCTTCTCGGCCAGGGCCTCCGTCTCACGGGCGGTGTACTTCGGCATGTAGCGGTCCATCGCCTCGTCGAGCACGTCGGAGGAGATCACGCTGTGGCCCTGCTCGACCGCCAGGCGGTAGAGGGCGGTACGCGCGATGCCGCGCACCTGCTCCGGAACGCGCTTGAAGCGCTCCTCGGCTTCGGGCGTCCAGCGGATGCTCTCCTCGGCCTTGACGTCGAGTTCCGGGTACTCCAGCCGGGTGGTCAGGAGCAGGTCGCAGGGGCAGGCGCGGAGCAGGTTCTCGGCGTTGCTGCCGAGACCGGTCTCGCTCTCGTCGCTGTGGACGCCGACACGGCCGACGACCAGCATCCACGGGTCGATCTTCCTTGCGTGGTCGAGGACCTTCTGGAACGCCTTGCCGTCGAGGAGCGTCTTCGTCAACTCGACGCCGACCTCGGTCGCCATCGTCTCCGCGACGTCCAGGTGGGACTGGTAGATCTGCGCCAGACCGGTGTCGATGATCTCCTCGTGGAGCTGGTTCTGCTCCTCGAAGCGGAAGATCTTCGCGGCGCGCTCGGTCAGCACGTTGACCACGCCCTTGAACACGGAGTAGTGGAGGTACGGGTCGTAGACGGAGATCGCCTCGACCTTCTTGCCGAACGTCTTCGCCAGGTCGATGGCCGTCATCAGGGCGCCGAAGGACTGGGGCGAACCGTCGACGCCGACCAGGATCGTGTCCCGGACCGGCGCTTCGGCGTGGCTGCCGTTGCCGTTGCCGTTCGTCCCGTGCGCGCGGGCCGGCAGGCTCTTGATGACCAGCACGTCCCTGTCGGCGGTGCGGGCGACCCGCTCGCAGACCGAGCCGATCTGGGTGTCGCGGACGCGGCCGATGCCCATCACGCCGAGCACGGTCAGGTCGTAGCCGGACTCGCGGATGTCGCGCACGATCTCCACGTGGTGCTTGCCGTCCATCATCTTCGGCTCGAACTCGAGCCCGGCGTCGTCGCAGACCGCCTTCATCGGCTCGAGGTAGCTCTCGGAGATGAGCTCAAGCCCCATCGTGATGAGGGAGTCGTGGATCTTCCGCTGGCGGTCGAGCTCCGTCTCCTCGAGGTACTCGTCCGGGAGGGTGTACTCCATCTGCTTGAACCGGTAGTCGTGCATGCTGGCCGCGTAGACGTGGCAGCCGACCATCGTGGAGTCGAACTTGCGGCCCAGTTCGACCGCCGAGGCGATCGCCTGGTTCGAGTAGTCCGAGTTGTCGACGGGGACGTAGATCGTCTTGTACATGGCGGTGTTTCCTGGGTTGACGGAGTGTCGGTTCCGAATGCTGCGGGGTGGGTTTACGAGGTCGATGCGAGTCAGACGGCCGGCGCCTCGGCGGCGACGACGGCGTCGCCCGCGCCTTCCTCGCCGGCCGCCTTCTGGCGCGCGCGGCGGCGGACCAGGAACACGACGGCCAGCTCGAGAACGAGCACGATCAGGGCGGCGCGAAGCACGGGGCCGGCCACGGCCTGCTCGACGCTCGGTTCGGTGTAGACGTAGAACCAGGACGACAGCGCTCGCTTGTTGCCGCGTTCGCGGTTGAAGCCGTCCCAGACGCTGAAGGCGACCGGCGTGTACTGCTCTTCGGCGAAGCTGACGCCGGCTCGCGACGAGCGCCGCCGCTTGTACGTCACGGTCCACGCGCCCTGGTCGTACGACGTTACGGCCTCGACGATGTCCGCTTCGGTCGCTTCGATCGCGTCGCTGCCGCGCCCCCGGAACGTGTCCGCGACCCCGTAGGTCAGGTTGACGAACCAGAGATCGACCGGGTTCTGGGCGTCGCCGTAGAGGAAGTACGGTTTGAGTTCGGGAGTCTCTTCGGGCGCCAGCGTCGCCGGGAACTGCAGCGCCACGGCGTCGGAGAACTCGGCGCCGCCGGCGCCCGCGTCGGCGGTTCCGAAGAAGTCGTCGCCGCCGTCGCCGAAGAAGTCGTCGCCGCTGTCGCCGAAGAAGTCGTCTTCCGCCGGTGCTTCCTCGCCGCCGAAGTCGCCGAAGAAGTCGTCGGAGTCGCCAGCGTCGTCGTCCGCATCGCCGCCGATGCCGTTGTCCTCGTCCCACATCGGCACTTCCAGGCTCGGGCTGTTGCGGCCCGAGGTGTCGGCGCGCAGATCGTTCCAGCGGACCCGGAAGGCGATCTCGTCGCGGTTGTAGACCGCCTGGGCCTCGATCGAGGTCACGGAGGGGAAGAAGTTCCGCCCCGGTTCGGTGATCTGGCCGACCAGGGGGAACCGGGTCGTCGGCGCGGCCTCGAACAGCGCGTCGAGCGATTCTCCGTCCTGCAGGTCGATCGGCTCCTCCGAATAGACCGCCGTGATCAGGGTGCCGTAGTTGGGCTCGTCCGCGTCGCCCAGGGAGTAGACGTAGTTCACCAGGTGCTGGCGATCCTCGACTTCGAGCGAGTCCGCGTAGGAGGGCATCGGCGTACCGTTCAGCCCGGTCGAGAACGTGCGGTAGATGTCCTCCTTGGTCGGTCCGCCGCGGTAGGTCCAGCGCTGGGTCAGGTCGGCGACCTTGATCGGGTCGCCCTTGTCGTTGACCAGGGTCGGCGCCGACGCGCCGTCGCCCCGTCCGACCTCGCCGTGGCAGGCGGCGCAGCCCTGCTCCTCGTAGACCACGCGGCCGCGGGCGATCGACTCTTCGGTCGATTCGAGAGGCCGGGGAATGTCGATCGGCTCGCCGTAGCGGTCGGGATTCTCGAAGTCGGCCGAGAAGGACTTGATGTAGTAGATGACGTTGTCGATCTCGGCGCTCGTCAGGTTCGGCCAGCCCGGCATCGAGGTGTAGGGGGCGCCGATCTCGATGATCCGGCGCAGGTCGTCGTCCGTCGGCAGCATGCCGTTCGGCGTGGTGCGGAACTTGTACGTGCCCGTCGTGAAGTCGCGCGGCTTCGGCTTGACCCGGGGCGTGGCGTAGCCGTTGCCGTCGCCAGTATCGCCGTGGCACTGGCCGCAGTACTTGTCGTAGACGACCTTGCCGGCCGCTTGCTGCTCCTCCGTGCCCAGGTCGACCTGGGCGTTGGCCGGTAGCGCCACGAGCAGAGCGACGGCAGCGAGCGTTGCCGCGGCCTGAGTGCGTCGGTTGGCGTGCGCGGTCATCAGTGCTGCCCCAGAGCGCGCGGCTCGTAGCCGTTGAAGTCGTAGATGAACAGGTTGACGTCCCACATCTCCTCGGCGGTCAGGAACTTCTCCCAGGCCGGCATGGCGCTGTCCCAAGGTGTGCCGCCTGCTGGCATGCCGGGAGCGCCCTTGGCGATCCGCCAGTGAACGAACGAGGATTGCAGGGCTGGCAGCGTGCCGACGTCGTTGAAGTTGCTGGGCACCGGGTTCAGGCCGTGGGCGAACATGCCGTCGCCTCCCATGCCGTCGCCGTGGCACCAGAAGCAGTTCTCGTAGTAGACGCGGCGGCCGTTCTCCAGGTGCTTCCCGTACAGCTCCGGGTCGTCGTGCTTGTAGTGGAGGTACGGGTTGTCGGCCGTCGCCATGTCGATCGTCTCGTCGTGAACGGTGAGTTCAGTGGGCGGCGGCGGATGGATCTCGCGGCCGAATCCGGGCGCCTCGAGCGGCATGGTCAGGTCGGCGTAGGCGTTGTAGGCAGCCAGCGCCGGAAGCGCGACGAGGAGTCCCGCCAGGGCGAGGCGATAGCGCGGTTCGAGGATCAGCCGCTTGATGGGCTGCACCGTCTCGGCCAGCCGCTCGCGGCTCGAAGACGCGTAGGTGACGAGCGCCAGCCCGGTGATCGCCAGGTAGATCGTTGCGACGGACTGCGGGATCGGCACCACGAAGCCGAACTTGAAGAAGGCCCACAGGCCGACCAGACTGTAGAGGAGCCAGGCGAGGGTGTGGGCCCGCCGCCAGACGAGCAATCCGCCGATCGCGGCCAGGGCGAGAACAACAGGAAGGTTGAGTCCCCACATGGTCAGTATCCGAGTTCAGTGTCCAGGGTCACGGTCGGCGTTCCGCCCAGACTCTGCAACCAGGCAATCACCGCTTTCATTTCGTCTTCCGAGAGGCTGATCGGCGGCTGGTCTATCGGCTGCATTCCATCGGCAAAGCCGGGAACGATGAACGCCGCCGGTTCGTAGAGGGACTGGGCCAGGTACTCGAGGCCGGAGAGCCCTTCGATCTGGGTCGCTGCGCGGGCGCCGATGCCGTCCAGGTCCGGGTAGCGGAGCGGCCCGCTCTGGCCGACGGTGTGACAGCCGACCAGGCACTGTCCCTTGCCGCTGGCGAGTTCCGCGCCGACCGCGACCAGATCCTCCGTCGTCATCTCGGCGCTGATCAGCACGGGCGGCGGCGGATGGGCCTCCTTCTGCGGCACGATCTGGCCCAGGTACATGTAGAAGGCCGTCGTACCGAGCACGAGCAGGACCAGCCGCAGGGGCATGGGGACGCTCAGCTTCATGCCGCCTGCCCCCCTTCGAGCCGGTCGCGGCCGTCAGCGACCGGCTTCGGTTCCCAGTCCTTCTTCCCGCCCAGACTGCTGAGCCAGAAGACGACGCCGAGCAGGCCGAAGAAGATGAGGACAGTGACGGACACGACTTGCGTCGCGAAGCCGAGGGTCGGCGTGTAGGCGTCCGGGGACGTGTCGAGGATCACGCCATAGACGTGCCACTCCTGGCGCAGCCCGGAGCGGACGTATCCCATCAATCCCATCAGCCAGGTGAAGCTGAGCGCGATGAAGATGAGAGCGTACTGGGAGACCGCCGGCATCCTGCCCCATTTGGTCTCACCCGACTGCGCGGCGTTGCGGTACAGGGGCAGGTCGATCACCGTGATCACGACCAGGGCCGCGAGCACCGAGTAGACCTGCGGGATCGCGAAGCGTATGCGTACATCCGCGTCCACGTAGTAGCCGTAGACGCCGTAGAAGATGACCAGGGCCGCCGCCGAGGAAAACACGATCGCCTGGGCGCGGGCGAGGAGCTGCCTGTGCGGGTGGACGGATTGCCTGCCGGTCCGCCGGTAGAGCAGGAAGCTCATGTAGGTCGAGAGGATCAGGATGTTGACCGCCGTGTTCTTGGCCGACATCTGGCCCAGGTAGGAGAGCTGCGGGTGGCTGCTGCCTCCCATCGCGGCGATCTCGGATACCGACGAGATGGCGTAGCGCGGCGTCGCCCAGACGGCGAAGCAGAGGGCGATCGCGATCAGCAGCCACTTGATGAACTTCTGGAAGTGGACGCCGCCCTCCATGCGGCCCATCCCCAGCCAGAGGTAGTAGTTCGCCCCCAGGAACAGGTTGCCGATGAGGGCCGCCTGGATGACGAACAGCCAGGAGAAGGTGCCGCCCATCATCTGGATGCCCAGGGTCTGGCTGAACGCGTAGATTTCGGCGGCGAGGTAGTAGCCCGCGAACGGCAGCGGGAGGAAGGCGATGATGGCGACGAAGTTGCCGACGTAACCCATCCAGTCGAAGTGGGCCTTCTCCTCGTCCGTCTTCGCCTGCAGGTAGCGGAAGGCGGCGTAGGCGGCGGCGATCGAGCCGCCGAACGCGACGTTGGCGATGATCCGGTGGATGTTGATCGGCATCCAGGTGAAGTTGAAGAAGGCGTCTCGCAGGCTCAGCAGGGCGCCGCTCTCCGAGACGGCGGAGACGAAGTCCGGGACGCCGTCGCCGTCCACGTCGTCGCGCTTGCCCGGCGACATCATGAAGGTGAGCCAGGCGTTCGCGATGAACATGATCGCCGTGCCCACGATGTTCAGCATGAAGCCCAGGAAGAGGTGCATCTTCGGTCCGAACTTGCCCCAGCCGTAGTAGTAGCTGTAGAGGAACAGCGCCTCCAGGAAGAACAGCAGGACGTAGGGCAGGAACGTCGGCGAGAAGATGTGCATCAGGTAGTTCGTGAACTTCGGGTAGAGGATGATCAGCCCGAAGGTCAGGAACGCCCCGAAGGTGGCGGTCATCGAGAACGAGACGGAGAGCAGCTTGGTGAACTCGTACGCCAGCTTGTTGTACCGCTCTTCCTTCTTCACGTAGCCGACGAACTCGATGATGAAGGCGAACAGCGGCACCGCGAGGACGAACGCCGCGAAGAGCAGATGGAGCTGCGCCAGCACCCAGACGGTGACCCGGCTGCCGACGAACGGGACCGTGCGGTACTCGGCCTCCTCGTAGGGCCTGGCCCTCGCCTCGGCCTCGTCCGCGGCCTGCTCGTCGGCGATGCCCTGCTGCCGCGGCGTGAGTTCGGCCTCGCCTCGCTCTTCCAGGGCCACGGCCTGCCGGTCCGGCTGGCGGTACTCGTTGTCGACGAGGAAGCCGCCGAGCCGCACCGTGGCGATCACGGACACGAACGCGAGAACGCCGATGCCGAAGATGATCCTGTTTCTGTTCATCTGTTTCCCGGCGCTACTGGCGCGCCGCCCGCTCCGCCTGCATCGTTCTGCGTTCCTGCTGCAGCTCGCGGACGTAGGCGACGACCGCCCAGCGATCCTCGACGGTGAGCGGATAGCGGTAGCCCGCCATCAGGCCGACGCCGTTCGTGATGACGTCGTACATCCGGCCGTCGTTGTAGGTGGCGATCCGCTCGTCGTGGAGCGAGGCCGTGGGCGTGCTCGCCCGCTCGAACAGGATGCCCTGGCCCGTGCCGCGCTCGTCGTGGCAGGGCTGGCAGTAGATCTCGTAGCGGCTCGCGCCCCGGGCCAGCAACGCGTCGGTGACAGGGATGGGCGACGTCTCCAGGAAGTAGCCCTCGTCGTCGCGGCCGTGCAGGCGGCCGTGATCGACGTCGAGCTGCCCGCGCGCCACGGTGCCCGCCACCGGCTGGCGCATCGCCATCCCGTCGTAGAAGAAGGCGCTCGCCTCCTGCGGGTCGTAGCGCTCCTGGTAGTCCATGTTCGGGTTCGGGTGGATGGGCGGGAACGGGGAGGGCATGCCGCGGCAGCCGAGGAGGAGCAGGACGGCGGCCAGAGCGGCGCCGGCGTGGCGGCCGGCGGGCTCTTTCGAGCGGGTCGGAGGACCCGCGCACCCAGTGTGGAGCGGGTTCCAGGCGAGCCGGAGCCGCCGGTGGATCGCCAGGCGCATCAGTGCGCGTCCTCGCCGCCGTGGTCCTCGGCGGGCGGCGGCGCCGGCGTGATCTCGCGGTTCGGATGGCGGAGCTTCGCGAGATAGGTCGTCCGCGGCTTCGTGTGCAGGTCGTCGAGCAGGTTGTAGTTGCGGGGGCTCGCCTTCGCCTGGGAAACGCCGCTCTCGGCGTCCGTGACGTCGCCGAAGCGGATCGCCTCGGCCGGGCAGGCCTGCTGGCACGCGGTGACGACGTCGCCGTCGGCCAGGGCCCGCCCGTCCTGCTTGGCGTCTACCTTGGCGCGGCTGATCCGCTGCACGCAGTACGTGCACTTCTCCATGACGCCGCGGGAACGGATCGTCACGTCCGGGTTCTTGCCCAGCTTCATCACCTCGGGCGTGTCCTTGGTGAAGTTGAAGTAGTTGAAGCGCCGCACCTTGTAGGGGCAGTTGTTCGAGCAGTAGCGGGTGCCGATGCAACGGTTGTAGACCATCGCGTTCAGCCCTTCGCTGTCGTGTACGGTGGCCGCGACCGGGCAGACCTGTTCGCAGGGCGCGTTCTCGCACTGCATGCAGGGCACCGGCTGGAAGCTCGTCTGCGGCTCGGACGGGAGGTCGTGGACGAGGTCCTGGAGCATGCCGCCGAACTCGCCCTCGTCGGAGAAGTAGCGGTCGATGCGGAGCCAGTGCATCTCCCGGCCCTCCATCACCTGCTCCTTGCCGACGATCGGCACGTTGTTCTCGCTCTGGCAGGCGATCATGCAGGCGTTGCAGCCGACGCAGGCGTTCAGGTCGATCGTCATGCCCCACTGCGGCGAATCCCGGTAGGTCCACTCGTTCCACATCGAGTTCTCGTGGGGCTTCTCGCTGTGGGCGGTCGCGAAGTCGGGATGCTCCTCGAAGTAGTCGAGATCGGCCTCGCGGACGATCGGGCGTCCCTCCATCGAGTGGTGGTCCTGGGTCTGCGCCAGCGGATACGTGCCGCCGGTCGGACTGAGCGTTCCGCGGGCGAGATCGGGCGCCTCCGAGGTGCGCAGGAGATAGGCGTTCCGCCCGGGTGCGCGGCCCTCGGCGTTGGCGGCGCTCGCGATCCGGCCCGCGAAGTCGCGGCCGTAGCCGAGGTCGAGCGTCACCGAGTTGTCGGCCTGTCCCGGCACTTGCCAGACGGGCAGTTCCAGTTCGCGCTCGCCGGAGGTCACCGTGACGAGGTCTTCGTTCTCCAGGCCCAGCGCGCCGGCGGTGGCCGGGCTGATCAGGGCGGCGTTGTCCCAGGTCAGCTTGGTCATCGCGTCCGGCAGCTCCTGGAGCCAGCCGTTGTTGGCGAAACGGCCGTCGTGGACCGCCGGGGAGCATCGGAAGACGATCTCCAGCTCGTCGCCGGAGGCGATCGGCGGGGCGGCGTCGCCGGCGGCACGCACCGCGGCCGCGGCGTCCTCGGCGGTCACGGCGGAAAGATCGGCTGTCGGCGCCGCGCTGCCGTCGAGCAGGCCGTCGTGGAGCACCTTGCGCCAGGCGATCTCGAACTCCGAGAGGGCAACGGGGAACGGCAGGGACATCGGGTCGACCGGCACGGACTCCTCGTCCGGCGCGGCGCCTTCGCCTTCGCCGTCCGCGGCCGCTTCGGCGTCCGCTCCGGCTTCCGGCGCGGCCGCGGAGGCAGCGTCTTCCCCGCCGCCCTCGTCGAGCGGCAGGCCGAGGATCTCCGACCAGGTTTCGCGCACCAGATCGCGGCCGTCCAGGTCCTCGCCCAGCGCCGCCAGCGCCAGCACCTCGACGAGGCTCTTGGCGCCGTACAGCGGCTCGATCAGGGGCTGGACGACGCTGGCCGTGCCATCGGTGGCGCGGGCGTCGCCCCAGCTCTCCAGGAAGTGGGCGAGGGGCACGTGCCAGCGCGCGTGACGGCTCGTCTCGTCCCGGTAGGCGCCGACGTGGACGACGGCGCCCGCTTCGCCCAGGTTCTCCAGGGCGGCGGCGAAGTCGAGATCGGCGGGGGCGCTGTAGGCGGGGTTCGCGCCCAGGATCAGCAGGCGGTCCACCGAGCCCCGGTCGATGGCCGCCGCCAGGTCGGCGAGGTCCGCGTCGCTGGAGCTGCCGAGGTCGGGCGTCCGGTGGTACGTCACCGTGGCGCCGGCGTTGCCGAGCGCCGAGTTCAGCGCGTAGACGGCGGCGTGGACGGCCGCCGGCTGCCGGTCGCCGGCGACAATCAGGCCGGCGCCGCGGTGGGCGAGGAGATCCTGGGCCACCGCTTCGACCCACGCGTCGTCGATGTCTTCGGCTGGCGCGCCGGCGTCGAGGGGCAGGTCCAGGCCGCCGGCCGCGAGGGCACCGCCGAGCCGGGCCACGAAGGCCGCGACCCGGCCGCTCTGCACCCGCAGGCGATGGTCGGCGTTGGCCGCGGTGGTCGAGTGGACGCCGTCGACCGCGTAGTGCCGTAGCGGGCTGCCGCCGCCTTCCTCGTTCACGCGCCGGGCCCGGGCGTAACCGCGCAGGTTGCGGACGCCGTCGCCCTCGGTGGCGAGGAAGTCGGAATCCAGGGTCAGCAGGACCTTCGCCCGGTCCACGTGGCGGAGCGCGTGGACCCGCTCGCCGGCGGCGAGCGCCGTGCCCCGGTCGGCGTTCTCCTCGCTGACCGGCGCCCAGGTCACCCAGCGCGCCTGCGGATAGCGGTCGAGCAGCGCTTCCTTGAGCCGGACCAGGGTCGGCGAGGAGGACGGCTCGGCGAGGATGGCGAAGCCCGTGCCGTCGGCGGCGGGGCCGAGGTCGCCCTCGGTCCAGGCGGCCGCGAAGTCGTCCCAGGTGGACGCCTCGTCGCCGAAGCGTACGGACTTCGACCGGTCCGGGTCGTACAGGTCGAGAATGGAGGACTGAGCCCACGTACTCGACGCGCCCTCCGAGAAGGGGTGGGACTCGTTGCCCTCGACCTTCGTCGGCCGCCCTTCGTGGCTCTCCACGACCAGGCCGAGCGCCCGGCCGCCGAGCGGCATCGTCGTCGCGTACAGCAGCGGAACGCCCGGGACCATGCCCTCCGGAGCGTCGACGTAGGGGACGATGTGCTCGACCGGGCGGCGGACGATGTCGCAGCCGGTCAGGCCGGCGAGCGACGCCGCCCCGCCCAGCATGGCCAGCGCGCTCCGCCGGCTGACGCCGTCCCGCAGCAACTCCGGCGGCGCCTCGGACGCGCCCTCCGGGAACTCCCGGTGGAGGAGATCGACGGTTCGGGAGTCGCCCCGGATCTGCTCCAGGCTGCGCCAGTAGGTTCTCTCCGGCCGCTTGCCGTTGCCCGCGCTCATCGGTGGCACCCCGTGCAGTCCTCGGGCGGCGCCAGCGCCCGTTCCGCGATCGCCAGTTCGGCGAAGGCCTCGTGGTCCCCGGTCGGGATCCACTCCATGTCGGTCACCGCGTCCAGCGGCCGCAGGTGGGGACCCGGGTCGCGGTGGCAGTCGAGGCACCAGCTCATGCTCAGAGGCTCCGCCTGGTACACGACCTCCATCTCGTGGACCGGACCGTGGCAGGTCCGGCAGCCGACGCCGGCCGCGACGTGGACGCTGTGATCGAAGAAGGCGTAGTCGGGCAGGTTGTGGATGCGCACCCAGCGCATCGGACGGTCCTGTTCGACGCTCTTGCGGATCGGTTCGAGGAGTTCGCTCTCGCGCGCGGCGACGTGGTGGCAGTTCATGCATACCTGGGTCGGCGGGACGTTCGAGACCGCCGACTCCTCGACGGAGGCGTGGCAGTAGCGGCAGTCGAGGCCGAGCTCGCCGACGTGAAGTTCGTGGCTGTAGGGCACGGGCTGCGCCGGCCGGTAACCGACGTCGGTGTACTCCGGGGAGAAGAAGTACCAGACGCCGCCCACCGCGACGGCGCCGGCGACGGGCAACGCGACCGCCGCGTACAGCGGTAGCCGGAGGGTCCACTTGGGGAAGATCTGAGCCAAGTATCCGTACCTTGAAGCAGGGTACGAAGCCCTGCCCGATCCGAAGTCGCGCGGAGTGTACAGCGTGCCAACGGGGCGGTCAAAGGACGATCCCAGGATCGCGCCGGGATAGGGTCGCGCCATGTCCGAAGGAGGCCCTTCCGGCGCGGATGGAGAGCCGGGAGAACCCCGCCGGCGCTTCCTGAATCCCTGGTTTCTCGCGGCCCTGGCCGGTCTCGTCCTGATTCCGGCGATCAGGCCGCTGCTCCGGTTCGAGCCGGATCCGCCGCCGGTGCTGCGGCAGTTGCCGGAGTGGCGGCTGGTGGACCAGAACGGAGAGTCGTTCGGCAGCGGCGACCTGGCGGGCGAGGTCTGGGTCGCCTCCTTCCTGTTCACGCGCTGCGCCACGGTCTGTCCCCGGCTCACCGCCTCCGTGCGGCAGTTGCAGCGCCGCTACCGGGAAGAGGGCGTCGAGGGCGTGCGGCTGGTCAGCTTCTCCGTCGACCCGGAGCACGACACGCCGGAAAGGCTGCGCGACCATGCGCGCAGCCGGCGGCTCGACCTGGAGCGCTGGAGTCTCGTCACCGGCGCCGAGCGGGACGTGCGCTCGGTGGTCGTCGAGGGCTTCGCCCTGCCGATGGGGGAGCGGCTGGACCTCGCCGGCGGTCTGGTCGACGTGGCGCACGCGGCGCGACTGGCTCTCGTCGACCGCGACGGCGGCGTCCGCGGCTACTACGCCTCGGACGAGGTGGGCCTGGACGAAGTCTTCCACCGGACCCGGCAGATTCTCGCGGAGTAGCGCCGGCCGGGTGCGCGGGTCTTCCGACCCGCTCCGGGCGGCGTCGCGGAGCGGCGCAGCCCGGACAGTGGGGCCGCCGGCCAAAGGCCGGCGACGTCTATCCGGCCGCCTGCGGCGGCAGCGGGTCGGAAGACCCGCGCACCCGGTCGGTTCGTTCCCGCGGTCCCGGGGGTTCCATCTCCAGGATCCACTGGCGGATGAGGGCCACGGCTTCGACGTCGACCAGGCCGCGTCCGATCTCGGGCATCGCGATGCCGGGGTGGGTCGACTCGAGCCGGTAGAGGAGGATGGACTCGTCCGGCTTGCCGGGGACCACGGCATAGATGCGGTCCCCGGTGCCGAGGCCGGCGGCTACGGGGTGCTTGTATAGGCCCAGCCGGGTCCGGTCCTCGTGGTCCTTGCGGAGATCGAGCCCCGAGGTGCGGCCGCTGCCCGTCAGGTTGTGGCAGTGGGCGCAGTTGATGTCGAGCCAGGTTCGGGCCCGCTCGTCGACGCTGCCGGAAGACGCCGCGTTCCAGACCGGCGCGCGCGGAGCTTCGGCGGCCGGCGGCGCCCCTTCCAGAAAGCCGATGCGCCGCCACCGCTCGAGCTGGTTGTCCCGAACGGTCGGTCCGTCGGGGGCGGAGTAGTCGAAGTGCCGGTTCAACTGCGCCGCCTGGGGACCGATCGGCAGCACGCGCTCGCCGTCCGTCCGGTGGCAGGTCTTGCACTGGTTCGCGTTCGGCACTCGGTAGGTGTGGTCGATCCTCGCGCCCTCGGCGTCGATCCACGACACCTCGAGCGGCCCGCCGACGATCTGGAGTTCGGCGTCCGTCAGCCCGGCGTTCCAGATGTACGGCAGCCCGATCCAGCCGTCCTCCTCGTGGACGAGCAGCCTGGTTTCCAGGGGCCGCAGGCCTTCTTCGGGGACCCGGAAGTCGGCGGGGTAGGCGAACGTCTTCGCGATCACCGTGCCCACCGGGAACTCGAACGGGCCGGTTTCCCGGTAGTGCGCCGGGACGACGGCGCCTCCGGGGCCATCCGGCAGGCGCATGAAGCGGAACTTCAGCGCGTAGTCCGAGAACAAAGCCGTGTTCAGGTCGTACGGCTCGACACCGGCGGCCGGGATGTGGTCTGCCTGCTCGCCAACGAACAGGCCCCAGGCCGAGAGTCTCTCCGGGTAGCGGCTGAACGGCCCCTGGTCGGAACCGGCCTCCCCGCCCGCGCAGCCCGCCAGCACGAATGCGGCAAACGTCAGTGCCGCGTGTTGTGCGCTAGGGAGCGCCACCGGTCGCCGCGCCGAGGTCGACCGGCTGGGGCACCGCCGGCAGCGCGCCCCGGTGCGCCGCCAGGTCCGTGCTGACGTTCGGTTCGCCGCCGGCGAAGACGGAACCGAGGTCGAGGTTCACGAAGTCGGCGTCGCCGTTGTTCTCGATGTAGAGCCACAGTTCCGCCGGCACCTCGCCGTCGACCAGCTTGTCCGGGTTGGAGACCCCGTCCCACACGATGTCCGGGAAGGCGCCGCCCGCGAGGGCGACGAAGGCATCCGCGAAGTCGCCGTTCGGGCCGTCGCCGCCGCCGACGAACTCGTTGCCGTGAATGTAGACGCCCTCGGTGTACGGGTCGTAGTCGGGATCGTTGTAGCCGCGGCCGGTCGACAGGTAGGAGATGACCGCGAGGTTCGAGTTCCGGTTGTCGCGGATCCGGTTCTCGAACAGCTCGACGTTGTCGCTCGCCATCACGATGATCCCCGAGCCGGCCGGGATCGTCGACACGATCGCGCCTTCCTTGCCGAAGTTGGGCAGGTTGTTGTCCGTGATGTCGTTGTCGTAGACGCGGGCGTCGCGGCCGTCCTTGACCGGCAGCTCGGGCAGGGAGAAGACGAGCAGGCCGCCGGTGTTGCCGTGCGCCCGGTTTCCGTAGACATCGGCGCCGGTCGTGTTCTCGATCTCGATGCCGGCCACGTTCTCCCACGCCTCGTTGCGCCGGACCACGACGTTGGCGGACTGGCCGACGTAGATGCCGGCGTCCGAGGCGCCGCGCACCTTGCTGTCCTCGATCAGCACGTTCGTCACCTGGACCGGGTAGAGCCCGTAGGCGCCGTTGTTCGTGTCGGGTCCGTTCGTCCACTCGACCCGAACGCTCCGGAAGGCGGCGCCGGTGGTGCCCTCGACCTTGATTCCGTCGCCCCTCGTGTTTTCGACCGCGAGGTTCTCGACGGTGAAGTCGTCGGCGGTGGCGAGGATCCCCTCGCCGCCCGTGCCGGGGGCCTGCGCGGAGAAGTCGAGAACCGTCTCGTCCATGCCCTGGCCGCGCAGGGTCACGCCCTCCGTGTCGAGCGAGAGAGTGGCGTCGAGTTCGAAGCGGCCGGCGGCGAGCTCGATGACGGCGCCGGGCTCGGCCACGAGCAGCGCTTCCTGGAGCGTCCGGTGGTCGTTGTCGCCGGGGCGCAGCGTGGCGTCCTCCTGTGCGCAGGCGGCGAGAGCGAGCGAGCAGACGGCGGCAGGGAGGATGAGGTGCTTCATGGTCGGATTCCGTCTCCGGTGTCGTTACCTGGCCAGCGGGATCGTGCCATCATAGCCCCGAAACGCCTCGCAGCCTCGAAGCGGGAGGAGGACGGAGCCAGTGAAATCAGCGAGAAAAAACGACACGAGTCCGCGTTTCCGCCTGGCGGCGGTCGCCTTCGCGGCGTTCGCCGCCGGCCTCGCCGGCGCGGCGACCGCCCAGGACCCGGCGCCGGTTCCCGAGCCGGAACCGATCGGCACGATGAGCGAACTGATGATCAAGCTCATGTATCCGGCCTCGGACGCCATTCTCTACGTCGAGAGCCGGGCGCCGACCGACGAGGTCGAGTGGAACGAGCTGCAGGCGCAGGCGCTCATCCTCGCCGAGTCGGCCAACCTGATCATGATGCCGAGCCGCGTGGTCGGCGACCGCGACGAGTGGATGCGCGACGCCCGACTGATGTTCGACGCTGGCGCCGCCGCCTACGAGGCCGCGCTCGAGCACGATCTGGACGCGCTGATCGCGCTGAACGAGCAGGTCTACATGTCCTGCGTGGTGTGCCATCGCCGAACCCGGCCGGACTACGGCAGGAACTACAAGCGCTTCGACGATGCGCCGGCCGAGGCCGTTCCTTCCGCCGAAGAGGCGCCTCCCGTGGAAGAGGGGTCGGTACCGTAGCTTCGCCCCGCCGACGCACGGGCGACGCGAATGCCGAAACGGACGCGAGTGCCGAAACGTCCGTCTTGAGGGTCGAGGCCGGCCGTCCTGCCGGCGCGCGGGCGACGCTGCTACGATGGCGCGCTCAACTCCAGGAGGCCAGAACGTGAACTCGATCGAATCTCGCAGGCGTCGGGCGGCGTGCGCGACTCTGTTGCTTCTCGCGGCGGCGCTGCCCGCCGGCCTCGCCGCGGACGGATCCAACGCGGACGTCTGGGACCGCGTGGAGCACCACACGGCGCAGAACGGCGACGTCGGCATCCACTACGTCACCCTCGGGGAGGGCGAGCCGGTCCTCTTCATCCACGGATTTCCCGACATCTGGTACAGCTACCGGCACCAGATGGCGGCACTCGAGGGGGACTTCCGCGCCGCGGCGATGGACCTCCGCGGTTACAACCGGAGCGGCCAGCCGAAGCGGGTCGAGGACTACGCCATGCCTCATCTGCTGGCGGACGTGGCGGCCGTGGTCGAGGATCTCGGCGCGCCGATCAACCTGGTCGGTCACGACTGGGGCGGGGCGATCGCCTGGCGTTTCGCGATCGAGAATCCGGACAAGGTCAAGCGGCTCGTCATCATGAACCTGACCCACCCGCGCGGCTACGCGAACGTGATCGCGAACGCGACCGAGGCGCAGCGCCGCAACGTCCAGTACGCCCGGAACTTCGCGTCGTCCGAGCCGGACGGCAGCCCGGTGCCGGAGGGGCTGCTCGGCCGCTACGAGAGCGAGGGCGAGAAGGTGGCCGGCCACTACCGGGAGGCGTTTGCCCGCTCCTACTGGGACGGCATGCTGAACTACTACCGGGCGAACTACGGCGGCGTCGCGGCCGGCGGCGAGTTGCCGAACCTCGAGATGCCCGTGCTCCAGTTCCACGGCCTGAAGGACACGGCGGTGGACAAGGACGGGCTGAAGAACACCTGGGACTGGATCGACCGCGACTACACCCTGGTCACCGTGCCGACGGTGGGCCACTGGGTCCAGTTGGAGGCCGCGGACCTGGTCTCGAAGACGATGCACGCCTGGCTGCTGGCCAGGCAGTAGGGGCGCCGCGGGGCGCAGGAGCAAAGAGGAGGTCGCAGCATGTCGATGACCCGTGAATCCAGGCGTTCCCTTCCGGCCTTCCTGGCCGGCGCGGCGGTTGCCGCGCTGGCGCTGGCCTGCGCGCCGGCCGAAGCGCCGGCTCCCGAGGCGGCCGCCGAAGACGCCGCGGCGGCGCCCGAACCGGCTCGGGAGTACTACGAGATCCGCCGCTACCGCCTGGCCGACGAGGACAGCCGGCAGACCGTCCTCGCCTATCTCGAGAACGCCCTGGTGCCGGCGCTGAACCGCGCCGGGATCGACGGGGTGGGCGTGTTCGGCGTCGAACCGCCCGGCGAAGAGGACGAACCGCTCGACCCGGTGGACGCGCTCTCGATCTGGGCGATCGTCCCGTATGCGACCGTCGAGGACTTCGCGGCGATCAAGCCCACCCTGGAGGCGGACGCCGAGTACCTGGAGGCCGCCGCGCCGATGTACGCGACGCCGAGGCGGGAGCCGATCTACGAGCGGGTCGAGACCTGGTTCCTGCGGGCCTTCAAGGGCATGCCGGCGATGGAGCCGCCGCCGCAGACCGCGGCGGGAGAGGACCGGATCTTCGAACTCCGGCTGTACGAGAGCCACAACGAGGAGACGGCCCGCCGGAAGGTCCACATGTTCGACAACGGCGAGATCGACGTCATGCGCGACGTCGACATGGCGCCGCTGCTGTTCGCCGAACTCCTGATCGGCGAGGACGTGCCCGCTCTGGTCTACATCCTCTCGGCGCCCGACATGGAGTCGCACCGCGAGCACTGGACGGCGTTCCTCGAGCACCCGGAGTGGATCCGGATGCGGGACATGGAGTACTACGCGGGGACGGTCTCGCGCATCGAGAACGTCTTCCTGCGGCCGACGGCGTTTTCGCAGATCTGACCTCCCGGCCGCTGGCCGGGAGAGCGGACGCCGGCCTTGCGGCCGGCGCGTTCCCGGTCGCCTCCGGCGACGCGCGGGTCGGAAGACCCGCGCACCCAGCCGGAAGACCCGCGCACCCAGCTAGTTGCCCGACGAGTCGTCGCCGGCTTCGGCGGCGCTGCCCGGCCAGCGCACCCAGTAGCCGTCGGCCCAGACCAGGTCCTCGTTGAATTCGGTGCCGCGGAAGGCGCCGATCTCGTAGGTGGATTGCGGCTGGGCGGTGGCCGAGCCGTCGCGGCCGCCGCTCCAGATGCCGATGACCTGCGTGCTGAGCAACTGGTCCGAACCGGCGAAGCCGAACCGGTAGGGGTTGTTCCAGCCGTCCCGTTCCGGCACGTCCTGCAGGTAGAAGAACGTGTTCGACGGCCTGAGCAGGGCGGAGAGATCCGCGTGGGAGAAGTCGGGATCGGTGAAGTCGCTCCAGCTGAACGTCGCGGTCGTGCTCGAGCCGGCCGCCGCGGCGCTGACCTGGTCGGTCAGCCACTGCATCCAGGCGGAGCCCACGGCCTTCATGTCGGCCTGGGTGCGGGTCTGGTTCGCGTTCTGCAGGCCGGTCATCAGGTTCGGCACCAGCAGCGCGGAGATGATGCCGATGATCGCCACGACGATCAGCAGTTCGATCAGGGTGAAGCCGCCTTCCTGGCGGCGGGAGCGCGTTCCGGTCATCTTCGTGCTCCTTCGTGTGCTTGGGAGTCCGACCGCCGGGCGACGGATTCGTTCCGCCGCCGGCTTACAGGATGATACGGCGGCGGCGCCCGGAACGTCCAAGCGAATTCCGACACGAGGGCCCGCGATTCCCCTGGGCCGGTAACATCGGGGCATGGAACCGGTCGGCGCCATGGCGGTCGCGGGGCGTCGCGGCCTCGCTGCGGCGGCGTGCGGCACTGCCGGCGCCGGGGCCTCGACCTCGTTGGGAGGGTAGCTCCTGGACTTCAGCCGTTACGACTTCGACCCCGCGATCTACGACGAGATGTTCGTCGCGGAGGGGGCGCCTCGCGAGCACTGCCGGGCGATCTACGAGGCGCTCCGCAAGCTGCCCGACGACCACCTGGAGACGATCCAGGAGCGGGTGACCCGCTCCTTCTCGCAGGAGGGGATCACCTTCACCGTCTACGGCGACGAGGAGGCGGAGGAGCGGATCATCCCCGTCGACTGCGTGCCGCGCCTGCTGGCGCTGGCGGAATGGCGGGAACTCGAGGCCGGCCTGGTGCAGCGCATCCGGACGCTCAACCTGTTCCTGGCCGACGTCTACGGCGAGTGCCGGATTCTCCGGGACGGCGCGATCCCGCCCGACCTGGTCCTCGGCTGCCCGCAGTACCGCCTGGCGATGCGCGGCGTCAGCGTGCAGGGCGACGCCTGGGTGACGATCTGCGGCACGGACATCGTGCGGACGAAGGACGGTTTCCGGGTGCTGGAGGACAACCTGCGGTCGCCCTCCGGCGTCTCCTACATGGTGGCGAACCGGAAGGCGGTCAAGGCCGGTCTGCGGCTGCTGTACCGCAACTCGCGGGTGCAGGACGTAGAGAACTACGGCAGCCTGCTGCGGCAGACGCTGTGCGAGCTGTCGCCGGGCGGCCGTCCCGACCCGTGCCTGGCGCTGCTCACGCCCGGCACGTACAACTCGGCGTTCTACGAGCACATGTTCCTGGCCCACGAGATCGGCGCGGAGCTGGTCGAGGGGCAGGACCTGCTGGTGAACGACGGCTTCGTCTACATGCGGACGACCTCGGGACTGCGGCGGGTCGACGTGATCTACCGCCGGATCGACGACGACTTCCTCGACCCGCTCGTCTTCCGCGAGGACTCCCTGCTCGGCGTTCCCGGCCTGATGAACGCGTTCAAGCGCGGCAACGTCGCCTTGGCCAACGCTCCCGGCACCGGCGTCGCCGACGACAAGAGCGTCTACGCCTACGTGCCGGACATGGTGCGCTACTACCTGGGCGAGGAGCCCCTGCTCCAGAACGTCGAGACCCGCCTCTGCCGCCGGCCCGAGGACCTGGAGTACACCCTGGACAACCTGGAGAGCCTGGTGGTCAAGCGGGTCGGCGAGTCCGGCGGCTACGGCATGCTGGTCGGCCCCCACTCGACGCTGGAGGAGCGGGACGAGTACGCGAAGACGCTCCGGGCCGACCCGGCCGACTTCATCTCGCAGCCCACCCTGGCGCTTTCGCGGTCGCCCTGCCTGATCGACGGCCGCGCCGAACCGCGCCACGTCGACCTGCGGCCCTTCGTGCTGACCGGGGCCGAGACCCGGATCGTCCCCGGAGCGTTCTGCCGGGTCGCGCTCCGGCGCGGCAGCCTGGTCGTCAACTCGAGCCAGGGCGGCGGCGGCAAGGACCTCTGGGTGGTCGACCTGTAGCAATGCTCTCTCGCAGCGCCCAGGGCGTCTACTGGATGGCCCGCTACCTGGCCAGGGCCGGCTATCTGAGCCGCCTGCTGGAGTTGCAGGTGCAGTTTCTGGTCGATCGCCCGGTGGACGAGATCCACTTCGGCTGGAAGCGGATCTACCGGTGCATGAAGCGGTTCCCGCCCTCGGGCGAGGAGTTCCTGGCGGAGGCGGACGAGTTTGCCCTGGCGGACGCCTTCACGCTGGCGGACGACCTGACCTTCGAGCGGTCGAACCCGGACTCGGTGCGGAGCGCCCTGGCGCGCGGGCGCGAGAACGCCCGCCAGATGCGCCACTGCATCAGCGGCGAGATGTGGACCTGCCTGAACGCTGCCTGGCTGCGGATTCGCGATCTCGAGGCCGTCGACATCTGGAGGACGCCGGAGGTCTTCTACGCGAAGACCCGCAGCGAGATCCACAACTTCGTCGGGGTCGCCGACGCGACGATGTACCGTGGCGCGGCCTGGCGGTTCATGCGCCTCGGCCGGGCCGTCGAGCGCGCGCAGCTCGCGGCGTCCCTGCTGCGCGCCCAGATGGAGCTCAGCCGGCGCGCGGAGCGCAGGACCCTGGGCTGGGCCAGCATGCTGCGGACCCACCATGCCCTGGAGGCCTACGGCCGCGTCTACGGCGCCGACATGCAGCCGGACCGGGTCCTGGACCTGCTGGTCGCCGACCCGTCCCTGCCCGGTTCCGTGCTCGCCACCGTGCAGGCCGCGGCGACGGAACTCGCGGGTCTCGACGGCGGACCGGGCGTCGACGCCGACGCGGCCGCGCGTCGTTTGGCCGGAAGGGCGGAGGCGCTCATCCTCTACGACTGGCCCGAAGCCCCGGCGCCGGAGGAGCTGCTGGAGCAGGTCGATCGCTGCGTCCGCCGCCTTCACGACGCCGTGCTCGGCGCCTTCGTCGACTATCCGATCGAGGACTCTCCCTTGAGATGACTTCCGAAGCGACCCCGACTTCCGAAGGCACGCTCCGCTACGACGTCGAGCACCGGACGCGCTACGAGTACTCGGAGAGCGTCGGCGGCTGCGTCCTGCTGCTCTGCCTGCGGCCGGCGCCGGCGCAGGGCCAGCGGGTGCGGCGGTTCGAGATCGAGACGACCCCGGCGGCTTCGCTGAGTCCGGAGCGGGACTGCTTCGGCAACCGGCTGCATGTCCTGAACCTCCATCGGCGCCACGCCGAGCTGGAGATCGTGTCGCGCTTCCGGGCGGAAGTGGCGGCGCCGCCGCGGCCGGAGGCGGCCGGCGGCTGGGAAGAGGTCCGAGCCCGCCGGCTGCTCCCGGAGTACTGGCACTGGGTCGAGCCGAGCGCGCGCACCCTGCCGACCCCCGCGTTGCGGGACTTCGTCCGTCGCGAGGGCCTCGAGCCGGGAGAGGACCCGATGGAGAGCCTGCTCGGCCTCTCCGGCCGGATCCGCGAGCGCTTCGAGTACGAACCGGGCAGCACCGCGGCCGATTCGCCCATCGAGCAACTGCTGGAGTCGGGCCGGGGCGTCTGCCAGGACTACGCGCACCTGACGATCGCGATCGCCCGCGGCTGGGGCGTTCCCTCCCGCTACGTGTCCGGCTACTTCCACGGCACGGGGCAGGCGGGCGAGCGCGTGACCGCCGCGGCCGGTCACGCCTGGGTGGAGTTCTGGCTGCCGGGGTGCGGCTGGGTCGGCTTCGATCCGACGAACGGGACGCTCAGCGACCGCCGGCACATCCGGGTCGCCGCCGGCCGGGACTACCGCGACGTCTCTCCTGTGCGGGGGGTGTTCCAGGGCGCCGGGGATGCAAGGATAGCGGTCGATGTGATATTGAATGCAATCGGTTCAGCGGAAAAGGCCGCGGCTCGGTTGGCGCGGAAGGAACTGCAAGAGGAGGCAGAAGAGGATGAACGTCCAGGTTGAGCATCACGACGGGGTTCTCGTGGCGAAGGTCGAGGGCCGCGTCGACAGCTCCAACTCCCAGGACTTCGAGCGCCAGCTTCAGGGGGCGATCGGCGAGGAGGTCAAGGCGGTCATCATGGACCTCGGCCAGCTCGCCTACATCAGCAGCGCCGGCCTGAGAGTCGTGCTGCTCGTCGCCAAGACCCTCGGCCAGCGGAACGTGAGCATCTCCCTCTGCGCGCTGAGCGATCCCGTGCAGTCGGTGTTCGAGATCAGCGGCTTCAACCGCATCATCCAGATCTACGACACGCAGGCCGACGCCCTGGCGGCCGCGGGGTAAGGGCCGGGGCAAGGGTCTCGAGTACGGAAGGGATGGTCGTCTAGATGGGCGATCGGGACAATCCCGACTACCGGATCCTCGTCGTCGACGACGAGCCGGATCTGGAGCGGCTGGTTCGCCAGCGGATGCGGCGCCATATCCGCCGGGGCAAGTACGGCTTCGAGTTCGCCGGCAACGGCGTCGAGGCGCTGGAGGTCCTTGCGGAGAACCAGGACATCGACATCGTCCTCTCGGACATCAACATGCCGAAGATGGACGGTCTGACCCTGTTGCAGCAGATCCCCGAGGTCAACTCGGACCTCCGCTCGGTCATCGTCTCCGCCTACGGCGACATGGAGAACATCCGCACGGCCATGAACCGCGGCGCCTTCGACTTCGTCACCAAGCCGATCGACTTCACCGATCTGGAGGTCACGATCGAGCGGACGCTCAAGCACCTCGACGAGTGGCGCGCCGCCCTCGCCTCGCGCGACAAGCTGGTGGCGATCCAGAACGAGCTCGACGTGGCGACGAAGATCCAGCAGTCCATCCTGCCGGACACGTTCCCCCACGTGGACGGGTGCGAGGTCTACGGCTGCATGCAGGCGGCCCGCAACGTCGGGGGCGACTTCTTCGACGTGATCCGGCTGGAGGGCGGGCGCATCGGCCTGACGGTGGCCGACGTCTCGGACAAGGGGGTGCCGGCGGCTCTGTTCATGATGTCGAGCCGCACCCTGCTCAAGGGGGCCGCGGTTGGCGTCGGCGAGCCCTCGGCGGTCCTGGGGGAAGTCAACGACCTGCTGAACGAGACGAACGAGACGTCGATGTTCGTCACCGTGTTCTACGGCGTGTACGACCCCGCCAGCAGGCGGCTGACCTTCTCCAACGGCGGCCACAATCCGCCGCTGGTCGTTCACTCCGACGGGAGTTCGGAGGAACTGCGGTTGACCGGCGGCATCGCCCTCGGAGCGCTTCCCGGATTCGAGTACGGGCAGGCCAGCGTCGAACTGAGCCCCGGGGACCTGGTCGTCTTCTTCACCGACGGCGTGACCGAGGCGATCAACGTGGCGAACGAGGAGTTCGGCCTGGAGGCGGTCCAGGCGCTGTTCAGCGAGTCCGGGCCGCCGAGCGCCCGGGAGGCCGCCGAGACGATCCTCGACGCGGTGGAGACGTTCGCTGGCGAAGTGCCGCAGTTCGACGATCTCACCTGCATGACGCTGAGGATCGCCGACGAGTGACCGCCAACCTCCACCTGCGGGTTCGGAACCGGATCGAGGAGCTTCCGGGCGTGTCGGAGGCGGTGGAGGCGCTCGCCGAGGAGCAGGGCTGGGCGCAGGACGTGACCTACGCCGTCGTCCTCAGCCTGGAGGAGGTGGCGACGAACGTCGTGCGCCACGGCGGCGGCGAGCCCGGCGGCAGCGAGATCCAGATCGAGGTCCGGTCGAGCGACGACGAGGTCCGGGTCGAGGTCCGCGACGGCGGCAGGGCGTTCGATCCGTTCCACGAGGCGCCGGAGCCGGACGTCGATGCGAGCATCGAGGACAGGAAGATCGGCGGCCTCGGGGTCCACTTCGTCAAGATCCTGATGGACGAGACGGACTACAGCCGCGAGGACGGCCGCAACCACGTGACCATGGTCAAGCGCCGGAATTGACTCCGGCCGACCATGTCCGTTCGCAAGCAGACTGCCCGTAGCACCGCTGTCCTGGCCGCGTTGGCGGCGCTCGGGGCGGCCGGCACGGCGGCGGCGCAGCCGCCCGCGGCGCCGGGCGTGACGGCCGAGCGCGTCCTGTTCGGCCAGTCGGCGGCGTTCAACGGCCCCGCCGCCGAACTCGGACGGGGCATGCGCCTCGGCATCGAGGCGGCGTTCAGCGAGGTCAACGAAGCCGGCGGCGTGCATGGCCGCCGCCTGGAACTGCTGTCGCTGGACGACGGCTACGAGCCCGAGGGGGCGATCGGAAACACCCGGCGGCTGATCGAGGACGAGGGCGTCTTCGCGCTGATCGGCGGCGTCGGCACGCCGACCTCGCGCTCCGCCGTGCCGGTGGCCGCGGAGGCCGGCGTTCCCTACGTCGCTCCCTTCACCGGCGCGGGCTTCCTGCGGGAGGAGCCGAACGTCATCAACCTCCGCGCGTCCTACGCCCAGGAGACGGAGGAGATGGTGGCGCGGCTGACCGGCGATCTGGGCATCGAGCGGATCGCGGTCGTCATCCAGAACGACTCGTTCGGCCGCGCGGGCCTTGCCGGCGTCCGCGCCGCCTTCGATCGGCGGGGCATGGACCCGGTCGCGATCGGCGTGTACCCCCGGAACACGACGGCCGTCAAGACGGCGCTGGTCGACATCGAGCTGGGCAGCCCGGAGGCGGTCATCGTGGTGGGCGCCTACCAGCCGGTCGCCAGCCTGGTCGCGTGGACGCGGCGGCTCGGGCTCGACCCGGTCTTCATGACGCTGTCCTTCGTCGGCAGCAACGCCCTGGCCCAGGAGCTCGGGCCGGGCGGCGCCGGCGTCTACGTGACCCAGGTCGTGCCGTTCCCGACCGCAAGCAGACCGAGGATCGCCGCGACGTACCGGCGCGCGCTGCGCGCTCACGACGCGGGCGCGGCGCCCGGCTTCGTCTCCTTCGAGGGCTATCTCGCGGGCCGCCTGGCGATCGAGGCGCTCGAACGCTGCGGAGCGGAGGTCGACCGCGAGGGCTTCGTCCAGGCCCTGCGGGACGCCGGCGACATCGAGCTGGAAGGCTTCCGGCTCGCGTTCGGCGACGGCGACAACCAGGGATCGGACGCCGTGTTCCTGACCGTGATCGACGAGTCCGGCAGGTACCGTGCGGCGACCCGTCTCGTCCGCCCGGCGGCGCCGTGATCGACTGGTTCAGGAAGCTGGCCGAGGGCCGGTTCAGGATCGCCGCCCAGCTCTACGTGGGAATCGGCGGCGCGGCCGCGCTGACCCTGGCTGCCAGTCTCGTCGCCCTGCTCTCCTTCCAGCGGGTCGGCGATTCGCAGAGCCGCGTGAACGACGGCACCGTGCCGGAACTCGCGGCCGCGTTCGGCGTCGCGCGAGGCAGCGGAATCCTCGTGGCGGCGGGCCCGCGGCTGACCGCCTCCGCGACGGAGGGCGACCTGGACCGGGCCTGGGTGGAGATCGCCCCCGCGCGCCGCGACTTCGAGGAGAGACTCGAGGAGCTGATCCGCCTGGTCGGCGAAGCGGGCGGATCGGTCCGGAGCGGGGACGAGTTCGAGACCGTGCAGGCGCGCGGCCGGGAACTGGCCGGCAACATCGAGGCGATTCAGCAGTCGGTCGCGGAGGGCTTTCAACTCGGCCGGGCCAGCCGGGAGTTGCGCGGCGAACTCGGCGCCCTGCGGGGCGCGATCGCGGCCCTGCTGGTGCCGGCGCTCGACGACCAGTTGTTCTACGCGATGACCGGCCTCCGCTCCTTCGAGGAACCGCCCGCGCCGCGGGAGGTTCACTTCTCGGAAGCCGAGATCAACCGCTACCGGGTTCTCGTCGGGCTGCAGCAGGACATCACGATCGTCGATCAGCTCTTGGCCAGCGTCGCCCAGTTGACCGACAGGGCGTTGATCGAACCGCTCGAGGAGCAGTACGAGTCCGCCGCCACGAGCATAGAGCGGGCCATCGGCGCGATCGACGAGACGGCGACCTCCGGGCGGTTGAAGGCGCTGTTCGAGCGGATGCTCGAGAAGAGCCGGGAGGCATTCGAGCTCAGGCGGCGCGAGGTCGCCGTGCTCGACCGGCAGCAGGCTCTCCTGGCGCAGAACCGCGAGCTGGCGCTGAGTCTGGGGCCGGACGTGGACGGCCTGGTCGCCGCGTCGCAGGCCCGCGCGCGGGCCGCAACGCTCGCCTCGTCCCAGGCGATCCGGACCGGCCGCGCCCTGCTGCTGGCGCTCAACGTTCTGAGCATCGCGGGCGCGATCTTCATCGGCTGGCTGTTCGTCGGCCGGCTGCTGGTGCGCCGTTTCGAGGCCCTCTCGAACAGCATGCGGGAGATGGCCGGCGGCAACCTGGAGGCCGAGATCGGCGTCGGCGGCAAGGACGAGGTCGCCGACATGGCGGCCGCCCTCGAGGTCTTCCGCCGCCACGCGCTCGAGGTGCAGCGCCTCAACCTGGTCGAGAAGCTGGCCGACGAGCTGAAGGACAAGAACGCGCAACTGGAGGTCGTGCTGGCGGACCTGCAGAAGGCGCAGGACCAGATCGTGATGCGCGAGAAGCTCGCGGCGCTCGGCGAGTTGACCGCCGGCGTCGCCCACGAGATCAAGAACCCGCTGAACTTCGTCAAGAACTTCTCGGAGGTCTCCTCCGAACTCCTCGAGGAGGTCGACGAGATCATGAAGGAGAACGAGGACGGCAGCCTGAGCGAGGATCAGCGGGAGGAGATCGCCGAGATCTTCGAGGATCTGACCGGCAACCTGAAGCTGATCCAGAACCACGGCGAGCGGGCCAACCGCATCGTCAACGACATGCTGAAGATGGGCCGGGGCGCCGCCGGCCGCGAGGAGGCCGACATCAACCGCCTGGTGGACGAGCACATCGGACTGGCCTACCACAGCGCGCGCGCCACCGACCCGAACTTCAACCTGACGATCGAGAAGGACTTCGACCCGGATCTGGGGACTCTGGAGGTCGTGTCGCAGGACGTGGGCCGGGTGTTCCTCAACCTGGTGGGCAACGCCTGCTACGCCACGAACGAGAGGCGGCAGGGCACGGACGACGAGTCCTACGAGCCGACGCTGACGGTGACGACGCGGAAGATGGACGACGGCGTCGAAGTCCGCGTGCGGGACAACGGCAACGGCATCCCGCCCGACATCGTCGAGAAGATCTTCAACCCCTTCTTCACGACCAAGCCGACGGACGAGGGCACCGGCCTGGGCCTGGCGCTCTCCGCCGACATCGTGCGCCAGCACGGCGGCATGATCCGGGTCGACACGGTCCCGGGCGAGTTCACGGAGATGATCGTCGAACTGTCCGCCGCGCCTCCCGATCTGGACGACGTCGCCGCCGGAACCGGCGGGGCGGAAGAGGCCGGCGGCCGATGAACGCCGCCGCCGCTCCGGCGTCCGCCGGCGCGCCCGAGACGCCGCCGGTGTTCGGGATGCGCGGCGTGACGAAGGTCTACGGCACGGGCGATGTCGCGGTGTACGCCTTGCGCGGCGTCGATCTCGACCTCCACGACGGCGAGTTCGCCGTGCTGCTCGGGCCCTCGGGCAGCGGCAAGTCGACGCTGCTCAACATCCTCGGCGGCCTGGACGGTCCCACGGACGGCCTCGTCACCTACCGGGGCACCGAGCTGAGTCTCGGCGGCGACCGGGCGCTCACCCGCTACCGCCGCCGGCACGTCGGCTTCGTGTTCCAGTTCTACAACCTGATCCCGTCGCTGACGGCGCGCGAGAACGTCGCGCTGGTCACCGAGATCGCCGGCGATCCGATCGCGCCGGAGGAAGCCCTGGCGCTGGTCGGCCTGAAGTACCGCCTCGACCACTTTCCGTCGCAGATGTCCGGCGGCGAGCAGCAGCGCGTGGCGATCGCCCGGGCCATCGCCAAGCGTCCGGACGTGCTGCTCTGCGACGAGCCGACGGGCGCTCTCGACATCAGCACAGGCATCGCGGTCCTGGGGGCGCTCGAGAGAGTGAACTCCGAACTGGGCACGACGACCGCCGTGATCACGCACAACGCCGCGATCTCGGCGATGGCGGATCGGGTAATCTCGCTTGCCGACGGCCAGATCACGAGCGACGTTCGCAACGAGACCAAGCTGCCGGCGGCCGCGATCGAGTGGTAGAGGCCCAGGGTGAAATCGGAAGCCGGACGATGAGAGCCCTCGACCGCAAGCTGCTGCGCGACCTGTGGAACGTGAAGTCCCAGGTGCTGGCGATCGCCCTGGTCGTCGCGTCGGGCATCGCGCTCCTGGTCATGGCGCAGGGAGTGTTCGGTTCGCTCCTGACGACCCGCGACGCCTACTACACCCGCTACGCCTTCGCCGACGTCTTCGCCGGCGCCAAGCGCGTCCCCAACTGGGTCGAGGAGCGCATCGCGGCGATCCCGGGAGTGGAGAAGGTCCAGACCCGGGTCGTGATGGGCGTCTCGCTCGACGTGCCCGGAGTCACGGATCCGGTCAACGGACGCCTGATCTCCCTGCCGGAGCGCGGCCGGCCGGCGCTCAACGACGTCGCTCTGCGGCGCGGACGGTTCCTGGACCCGGACCGGGCGGAGGAGGCTCTGGTCGGCGAGCGCTTCGCCGAAGCTCACGGCCTCGATCTGGGCGATCGCCTGTTCGCGGTGATCAACGGCCGCCGGCAGCCGCTTCTGATCGTCGGTGTCGCGCTCAGCCCCGAGTTCGTCTACGGCATCGGCCCGGGTGAGCTGTTCCCGGATCCGAAGCACTTCGGCTTCCTGTGGATGACCCGGCGGCACCTGGCCACCGCGTTCGAGATGGAGGGCGGGTTCAACGACGTCGCGCTGGCGCTCGCGGACGGCCCGCCCAGCCTGGAGCGGGCGGCGATCGTCGAACTCGACGCGATTCTCGACCCGTACGGCGGTCTGGGGGCGATTCCGCGGGCGGAGCAGACCTCGAACTGGTACCTCCAGAACGAGCTGACCCAGCTCGAGAACATGGGGTTCCTCATACCCGTGATCTTCCTCGGCGTGGCCACGTTCCTGCTCAACGTGGTGCTGCGGCGAACGGTCGCGGTGCAGCGCGAACAGATCGCGGCGCTCAAGGCTCTGGGCTACTCGAACGTCCGGCTCGGCGTCCACTACGTGCAGTGGGCCGTCGTCGTGGTCGCCCTCGGCGCCCTGATCGGGATCGGCGCCGGCCTACTGCTGGCCGAAGCGATGCTCGGCCTGTACATGGAGTACTTCCGCTTCCCTCTTCTGATCTACAACGTGTCGGCGGCGAGCATCCTGATCGCCGTCGGGGTGAGTCTTGCCGCCGCGACGGTGGGCGCCCTGGGCGCGGTGCGCAGCGTCGTCGCGCTGCCGCCCGCCGAGGCGATGCGCCCGGCGGCGCCCGAGACGTTCCGGGTGTCCCTGTTCGAACGGCTGGGCGCCCGGCGATGGTTGTCGCAGCCGGCGCGGATGGTGCTCCGCAACCTGTCGCGGCGCCCGGTGCGCGCGGTCCTGTCGATCGTCGGCATCGCCTTCGCCGGCGCGATCATGGTCGTGGGCTGGGCGATGATGGACTCGATGGACGAACTGCTCGAGGTGCAGTTCAACATCGTCCAGCGCCAGGACCTGTCGGTGAGCTTCTTCGAACCGGTCGAACGGAGCGCGGCGCACGAGCTTGCGGCGCTCTCGGGCGTGCTCCAGGTGGAGCCGACGAACAGCGTCGCGGCGCGGTTGCGCAACGGCCACCTGCAGAAGCAGACCGCGATCCAGGCGCTGGCGCCCGACGCCAGATTGCGGCGCGTGGTCGATCTCGACTATCGCGCCATCCGGCTCGACCGGCCGGGTCTCGTGCTGTCCACGCTGCTGGCGGAGGAGTTGCAGGTCGAGCCGGGCGACAGGCTGACGGTCGAGATCATGGAAGACGGCAGGCCGGTGCGCGAGGTCGTGCTGGCCGACACCGTCGACGACCTGCTCGGCGTGACGGCGTACATGGAGCAGGAGTCGCTCCGGCGGCTGGTGCGGCGCGACGACACGATCAACGGCGCGATGCTGAAGATCGACGCGCTGGCCGAGGAGCGGCTCTACGGCCTGCTCAAGGCGATGCCGGCGGTGGCCGGCGTGACGCTGCGCAGCGCCGCACTGGAGAACCTGCAGACCTACATGCTCGACAACATGTCCATGATGATGAGCGTCAACCTGACCTTCGCGCTGATCATCGCCTTCGGCGTCATCTACAACACTGCGCGCATCTCCCTGTCCGAGACCAGCCGCGAACTTGCCAGCCTGCGGGTCATCGGCTTCACCCGGGGCGAGATCTCCTCCATCCTGCTCGGCGAACTGGCGCTTCTGACCCTCGCCGCGATTCCGCTCGGTCTGATCCTGGGTTACGGGATGATCACCGCCGCCATGGGCGCCTTCGAGAGCGAACTGTTCCGGCTGCCCGTGGTCGTCGAGGGAAGCACCTTCGTGGTCTCGGCGGCGGCGGTGACCGGGTCGATGGCGGTTTCCGCCTGGACCGTCCGGCGTAAGCTCCACGACCTGGACCTGGTCGCGGTGCTGAAGACCCGCGAGTAGACGGAACGAGGAAGCGATGACGAAGCGAAGGTGGGCACTCTGGATCGTGGTCGCCGCGGCGGTCGCCGCGGCGGCGTTCCTCGGCACGCGCCCGCCGCGGATCCCGGCGGAACTGGTCCCGGTCGTCCGCGGCGCGCTGGAGGTCACGATCGACGAGGAGGGCGAGACCCGCGTCCGGGACCGGTTCGTCATCTCGGCGCCCCTCGCCGGCCGCGTGCTTCGCATCGAACTCGAACCCGGCGACACCGTGGCGGCGGGCGAGACGGTGCTCGCCGTCTTCCTGCCTTCGGCGCCGGTGCTGCTCGACGCCCGCAGCCGGGCCGAGGCGCAGGCGGTGGTGGAGACCGCGACCGCCGCCCTGGGTCAGGCCGAGGCGCATTTCGATCAGGAGTCGGCCCAACTCGCGTTCGCGCGTTCCGAGGCGGCACGCTACCTGCAACTCAGCCGGGAGGGCATCGTCTCCGTCGAGGCGATGGAGAGCGCCCAGCTCGACCTCGACACCCGCCAGGAGGCCGTCGAGGCGGCCGAGTACGCGGTGCGCACGGCCCGTAGCGAACTGCAGACGGCGCGGGTGAGGCTCCTCCAGTTCAGCGCCGAGAGCGCCGACGAGGCCGGCGGCGCGGCGATCCGGATCGTGTCGCCGGTATCGGGCGTCGTGCTGCGCCGCGTGCGCGAGAGCGAGTCCGTCGTGCCGGCGGGCGAGGCCCTGCTCGAGGTCGGCGACCCGGACCGGATCGAGATCGTCACGGACTACCTGTCGAAGGACGCCGTCCGCATGAGGTCGGGCCAGCGGGTGCTGATCGACCGCTGGGGCGGCGACCGGCCGCTCGAGGGGCGGGTGCGGCGGGTGGAGCCCTCGGGCTTCACGAAGTTCTCGGCGCTCGGGGTCGAGGAGCAGCGCGTGAACGTGGTGATCGACATCGTCGATCCTCCCGCCGTGTGGGCCGGCCTCGGCGACGGTTTCCGGGTCGAGACCCGGGTCGTCGTCTGGGAGAGCGGGGACGAACTGAAGACGCCGACCGGCGCGCTCTTCCGTCGCGACGAGGGCTGGGCGGTGTTCGCCGTCGAGGGCGGCCGCGCGAGCTTGAGGCCGATCGAGATCGGCGAGCGGAACGCGCGGGAAGCCCAGGTGCTCGGCGGTCTCGATGCCGGCGAGCAGGTCGTCGTCTACCCGAGCGACAGCCTGAGCGACGGATCGCCGGTCGCGGCCGAACTCTGACCGCGGCCGCGGTTCAGTGCGTGATCAGCGCTTCAGAACTCCATGCAAAACGTTCCCGCGCCGATATCGACACAGCATGTCAGGACACCTGTGTCGAAGTCGAAACGACATTGCATGCTTGGTCCTCCCGGTGGATCTGGTGGTTCGTTCCCGCAACGGTCCTTACAGCGCTGGAACTCCGACATACAGGCCTTCGCGCAACTGCCGTTGCCTTGACTGCACCCTGACATGCAGTAGTCCTTGTCAGCTGAACAACTGGCGATACAGTCAGCATGATCGTTCGTTTCAGCGTCTGGGGAGTCTGACGACTGGACCGAGTAGGCTAGCGTCAGGGGTGGGCGGACGAGGTCAGTCAGTCGCAGACGGACTCCGTCTACCCTCCATAGGGACCCCGCCTCGGGCCGTTGGGCGTAGGTCGGAACCGCCCCGGTGTCTTCAGAAACCGCAGATGCAGCCGAGGGTGTCGAGCCCAGCGCGAGCCCGATGAGAACGACGAGCGATCCGATACGGGCCGACTCGCATCGCAAGGAGGATTGAACTTGTTTCCGTCGGATCATAGCGGACTCCCGTAAGTCGTAGCCTTCAACTCTACTTGGGCGATATCTCGAACCGGGCCTCAGACGACTCCTCGGACCACAAGTCGTCCACGCGCACCACGACGGAATGTGGCAGGCGACGGAGGGTCAGGCTGGCGTGGAAGGGGAACTTCGCGTCGGAAGAAGGAGGCGTTCGCGGCCGCAGGGTCAACGGAACCGCAGCGTGGCTCGCAAGCCGCCCCATCCGGTCGATGGCACCGATGCGCACTTCAAGTTGTTGCACGAAGCCATCTGGGCCCGGCATGGCGGGGAAGGCACCGACCGGCAGTTCGAGGTGAAGGGGGACCTTCATCAGTCTACCGCCGATCCTCTCCGGTGGCCCGGCTCGACCTTCGAACGCGCTCGCCGAATCGCTCACCGAGCGGAAGAGGAGCGAGCGGTGAAGCTCCATCTGCCGGCGAGTGTCCAGGGCGAGATCGAGGAAGCTCCGTCGCGCGCGCAGATCGAGGCCCGGTTTCCGGACCTCGACGCGAACGTCGTGGACTACGTCATCGCGCCGATAGTCCGGCGCGAAGCCCAGCCAGTAGTAGTTCGACGCGTCCTTGTGGGCCCGCGACAGGGCGGTCAGGTTGGCCCCGGCCAGAAACGCCCTTCCGCCCGTATCGCGGGCGATCATCCGCAGGTTCTGCCAGAGCGGTGTGTTTGGGTTCGTCGTCGCCTGATCGACCGGGTACACCGTATAGCCGAGCAGGTTCGCCGTGTTCACGATCTCCGTCAGGAGCTCTCGATCGGTCCGCAGCGCGAGACTCTCTCCCGCCGGCCGAAAATCCCCCGTGGGCCAGTTTCCCGCAACAAGGAGGAGCATCTTCCGCCCTCCTGACGGGTCGAGTGCCCGCATCGCCGAACTCACGGACGACGCGGAAAGGCCCAGGAGACGCTCCAGCCAAACGGCTCGGGCCTCCTGCTCGAAGGTCCTCGGGATCATCCGCTCCAGAGTGTTACCGGAAGCAGCCACATACTCGGCCAGAGGTAAGTCGGACGGAAGTGGCGAAGTCTCTCCCCTCAGCGCCGCCGGGCCCGACGTGAAGGTCCCGTTGACGGGATTTTCGGCGGAGATGGGCTGCTGCAGCCCCGCTGGCAGGAGCGTGCCAGTGCGCAGGGGACTCGTTCCGCCGCCTCCCGGCTGGAACAGCGCGTTGAGCCATCCCTTCGTCAATGCGCCGCGGAAGCGATTGCCGCGGGCCAACTCGTTCAGCGCAGCGCGGCTCTTGGTCCGGTCCGTGGTGAAGCCGGATAGCAGTTCGAGGCGCCCCCAGGACTTCGCGACCACGGCCACCCGGACCTCGGGCATCAAGCCGTCGAGCCCATCGGCGAGGCCATCCAGTACCGGCCGCCGGAACGCCTGAATCGTGTGGTCGTCGTCTACGAAGATCAGGTAGTTCGTTGTGACCGCGCCGCCGTCGCCGGCTGAAGGCGGTGCGACGCCGTCCGGAGTCGCCGCGGTTCGGCCGTCGGCGACTTCGGTGAAGTGGTCGATGGGGACCGCGACGCCGTCCACGAGCAGTCGGAAGTCCTCCGCGGTCAGTCCTTTGATCCGGCGTCCGTCCTTGTCCTCGACCACGACCTCCACGTTGATGACGCGGACGTCGACCGTTTCGCCGAAAGCCGCTTCGGGCGTCTGGGCCGGGGCCTGCGCTTGAGCCGAGACGGCCGCAACGAAGGCCAGCGGCAGGAGGGGAAGGCCCCGCCAGCGTCGGCGGGACGGCCGCACTGAACTTGCCGTCTCGTAGTCCGCAAACGCGGGGCAGGTCCGACGTGGCGGGTGAGCGACTGGGTTCATGGCACTACGCTACCAAGAGTGTGGACGACCTCGCCGCTTGGGTGCTTATCGAGGTTAGCCACTTGGCGCGCTCCGGGTCACGAACGAAGCGAGGAGACTGTACTTGGCTCATGGTCAGACAGGCAACAGTTACTCCGACGTATCCTGCGGCACCGTTCTCCGTCCTCCAAGAAAGCGGTCGAGAGTGCGCCGAAGAAGACCAAGTTCGCGTTCATGAGCACCTGTTCCTGGTGGCCCGACGGACGCACACGCTACACAGCATCGGCGTTGTCTTGTCTGGCTCGAACCAGCTGCGTCGGCGGTTCAGGCGCAGGGGTCGCCGGAGACGCTGTTGGTGACCAGGCCGGCGCCCGTTTCGGATGCGCTGAACCCTAGGCGGTTCAACGGCCGCTCCTCAGCCGTCGGCCGGGTACGACGCCGTCGGGCGCGGCGATCACTTTAGTCGGCTATCTGAAACGGCGCCGACCATTCCATCGTGCCCCAGCGGATCGTCAGCATCCCGGCTGCGCCGTCCATCTCCAGCACGCCCTCCGTCTGCTCCGCCGGTTCGTCGAGGGTGCGGAAGGCCAGCGGCGTCTCGCCGGCGTCGTGTTCCGCCATGTGCATCGTGCCCCAGACGTCGGCCAGGTGGTTGAAGACGAGCTTCCAGCCGTCTCCCTCGCGCTTGAGCCAGAGGCTGTAGACGCCGGGGTAGGTAGGCCCGTGGTTGTGGGCGGCCACTTCCGCGTCCTCGAACGCCAGGTCGGCGTCTGTCCAGAACTTGAACGGCTTGCCGTGGATCGGCCCCAGGACCTCGCCGTCGGCGAGAGTCTCCAGCTTGTCGTAGTCGGGGCCGGGCGCCGGCAGGAGGTCGAAGCGGAGCCGGATCGCCTGCCCGTCGACTTCGACCCGGGACTGGGCGAGGTCGTCGCGGTCGCCGACCGGCTGGCGCTCGACGATGATGCCGGCCGCTTCGGCGGCCTCCTTCGTCACGCCCTTGACGTCGGCGTTGAAGAAGCCGGTCTCCAGCTTCCCGGCCAGTTCGTCGCCCTCCCGCGCGAGTTCCAGCTCGACCGGCACGAGCTGGCCGCCGAGTTCGAGGTTCCACTTGAGCAGGACGCCCGTCCCGGTGCGGGCGATGTTCTCGACCGTCACGTCGGCCAGGCGGGCCAGGTAGAAATCGGCTATCGCCTTGCCGTCGTCGTCGGCGAACGTGATCAGGCTGTTGAGCGAGCCCTGCTGGGTGAGCACCTCGAGCACCCACTCGCCGAGAAACGGCTCGATCTCGGCCGTGTCGGCGCGCTCGGCGGACGCTGGCGCCGGCGGCGGTTCCTGGGCCAGTGCCGGTCCGGCCAGCAGAAGCGCGGCCAGGAACGGGAGGACGTTGGGTCTGCGGTGCGGGTCTTTTGCCATGCCGGATAGGCCCTCCTGGTGAACGGGATTCCCGCGGACGGGTCCGGTCGTCCGCGACGGGCGAGTCTACTAACAGCGGACGCGCCGTTGACTCAGAAGTAGTCGGGCATGGAAGGCGGCGGACCGGCGAAGATCCGGTCGGCCTCGTTCAGGGACGCGGCCGGTCCTTCCGCCAGGCCCAGGTCGGCCAGGCGGCGGGCGCTGAGGTGGCCGGTGTAGAGCGATGCGAGAGCGCGGATGTCCAGGCGCAGCGTGCCGGGCCCGGCCTCGCGCTCCGCGCGGGCGAGTTCGCCGGCGCCGCCGTCGACGCGGAGCGTCCAGCGGCCCCGGTTCCCGGCCAGGACGTCGTCCTCGACCTCGAGATCGAGGCGGGCGGCGAGACCGGGCGGATAGCCGCGTTCGCCGAACGCGGCGCCGATATCGACGATCCGCAGCATCCAGGTCTCGGCCACGGAGATCTCGGTGCCGAGCTCCGGCACGTGGAGCAGCAGGTGGTCGTCCAGCGCGCCGTGCCAGGTCGCGTCTCGCGCCAGGGTCCGGCAGTCCGCGAACAGCGCGAGGATCCGGCGGGCGGCGCGGGCGTTCGCGGCCTGCACGTCGCGGACCTCGATGCTGTAGGGGTAGCGTTCCGGCTCGCCCTGGGTGTAGACGACGTAGCCGTCCAGTCCGCCGTTCTCGCCCGGAACCGCATAGCCGTGAATCTCCTCGCCGCCGAGGTCGCGGTAGACCCGGTCCCAGATGAAGCGGTCGCGGTCGAGCCAGCCGTTGCGGTATGTGGCGAGGCGCCGGTAGAGCCGCTCGATGTCCTTGCGGTCGGCGTCCCGGTCGAGCCGCCGCAGCTCGCCATCGGCGACGATGCGGCCGACCCCGGCCAGGGGCAGGCGGTAGCGGTAGCGGTGGCCGGCGACGGCGTAGCCGGCGCGGCCGTAGAGCGTGAAGGTCGTGGGGTAGAGGGTCGAGACCGCGACGCCCTCCTCGCGGAGTTCGGCGAGCATCGACGTCATCAGCGTCTTCGCGGCGCCGCGGCCGCGGGCCGTCGGGTCGACCGCGACGCTGGCGATGCCCACGTTGCGGACGGAGCGGCCGCCCAGGAAGAGGCCCATCCGGAACTGGACGAGCCCTCCCACGACGTCGCCGCCGCGTCGCACCAGGCGCACGCCGTCCCGCATCGCCCGCAGCCCGGCGAGGCAGGAGTCGCGCGGGGCGTTGAAGGCCAGTGCGTCGTTGGCGGCCTGGGCCTCCAGTTCCGCGTCGTCGCGGATGGCGCCGAAGTCGAGCCGGTCGGTCACGGTGCCGGAGTCTACTTGCCTCTCAGCACTGGGTACGCGGGTCTTCCGACCCGCTGCCGCCGAAGGCGGCCGGGAGTACGAGCCGGCCGCAAGGCCGGCCACGCTGGCGGCGCCGGGTTGCCGTCTCTCGATCGTGTGGGGCAAGATCCCCGGAGGCCCCGCTGGCGGGCGCCTTCTCGACGGGTTTCAGAAGTTGACGGCAATCGTCCGAACGGAGCGGCTGAGCAAGAGCTACGGCGCGGTGACCGCGCTCGACGGCGTCGGCTTCGAGTGCAAGGCGGGCGACGTGGTCGGCGTTCTGGGGCTCAACGGCGCCGGCAAGTCGACGCTGCTCAGGATCCTGGCCGGCGAGCTTCTGCCCAGCGGCGGCAGCGTCTCGATCGGAGGGGTGGAACTGGGGGCCGACTCGCGGGCGATGCGTTCGCTGGTGGGCTACCTGCCCGAGGAACCGCCGCTCTACCGGGAGATGCGCGTGCGCGACTACCTCGCCTTCGCCGGCGCGCTGAACGGCGTGCCCCGGCCGGAGCTTCCGGGCCGCATCGCGGCGGTGGCCGAACGGGTCCACGTCGACGATCACCTGGACCGCGAGATCGGCGAGCTGTCGATGGGCTACCGCAAGCGCGTCGGCATCGCCCAGGCGATCCTGCACGAGCCGGACGTCGTCCTGCTCGACGAGCCCGTGTCCTCACTCGACCCGGCCGAGATCGTCGGCATGAGGGAACTCGTGCGCTCCCTGGGCGGCCGGCGGACCGTGTTCACCTCGTCCCACCACCTGCGCGAGGTCCACGAGACCTGCGACTCGATCCTCGTGCTCCACGAGGGCGCGCTGGTCGCCCACGGCACGCAGGAAGAACTCGGCGCCCTCGCGGGCCGGATGCGGATCGAGGTGGAGGTCCGGGGTCCGGTCGAGGCCGCTCTGTCGAGCCTTCCCGCGGGCGCCGCGGCGGTCGCCTCGGCGGAACTCGGCGGCGGCCTGGCCGCCGTCACGATCGAGCTGGCGGAGGCGTCGCGGGAGGAGGTCGTGGCCCGCCTCGTAGCGGCGGGCCTGGGCGTGCGCCGGGTCGAGCCGGTGCGCTCCGACCTGGAACGGATCTTCCTCGACATCGTCTCGAACGACGGCGTTGCCGAGGCGTCTGGCGCCGCCGCCGGGGATGCCGGAGCCGCCGCCGGGGATGCCGGAGCCGCCGCCGGGGATGCCGGAGCCGCCGCCGGGAATGCCAGAGCCGGTGACGGGGGTTCCGGCGCCCGCGCCGCGGGGATCGGCGACCGATGAACGCGGTCCTGCTGATCGCCCGCCGCGAGTTGCGCGCCGCCTTCGCCGGGCTCTACGGCTGGGCGATCCTGGCCCTGGTCCTCATGCTCGACGGCCTGTTCTTCAACGCGTACACGCTGGGCAGCCAGCGGCCCTCGTCCGAGGTGCTGAGCCTGTTCTTCTACGCGAACTTCGGCGTCACGATGGCGGCGGCCGTGTTCGTGACGATGCGCTCCTTCGCCGCCGAGCGGGAGCAGCGCACCCTGGTGCTGCTGCTGACCTCGCCCGCCGGCGACTGGCAGGTGGTGCTCGGCAAGTACCTGGGCGCGCTGGGCTTCGTGCTCTGCACGGTGGCGGCCGCGGCCTACATCCCGGCGATGGTCTGGCTCAAGGGCAACCTGGAGTGGGGGCAGGCGGCGGCCGGCTACCTCGGCATCGCGCTCGCGGCCGCGGTCTGCACCGCGATCGGCATCTTCTGTTCGGCAACGGCCCCGAACCAGTTGGCCGCGGGCGTCTCGGCTGGCTTCCTGGTCACGCTCCAGGTCCTGTTCTGGCTCCTCTCCGGAATCAGCGAGCCGCCGCTCGACGGCGTGTTCGCCGCGATGGACCTCTACCGCGAGCACTTCGAGCCGTTCCAGGACGGCGCGGTCCACCTGAAGACCCTGGTCTACGCGCCGACGGTCTCCTTCCTGTTCCTGCTCGGCAGCGTGCGCGTGCTGCAGGCGCGGAGGTGGACGTGAATCGGCTGCGACGCGCGGCGCCGGCGCTGTGGCTCGGCGGTTCCGCCCTGATCCTGGCCGGCGAGCGCTACGCCGGGCCGGGAACGGTCCGCTGGCTGCTCGACGGGGCGGGGGCGGCGCTCGCGGCGGCTGCTCTCGCGGTCTGCGCGAGGGAGTTCGCGGGCGCGAGCGGCTCGGCGCGGGCCGCGGCGAAGCGGGCGCTCGGATTCTACGGTCTGGCGGCGCTGGGGTTGCTGCTCCATCCGCTGAGCTGGAGCGGAATGGCCGACCGGCTCGACTTCGACGACGACGGCGCCGCAACCTGGCGGGCGGTGTGGACGGTGGCCTGGCTGCTGGCCTGGTGGGTGGGAACGGCGGCGGCGGTCGGCGGCGACTGGGTCCGCTACCGGGGCGGCGGCCTGGAACCGCGCCGGGTGCGGGCCGCGACCGCGGCGGCGGCCAGCCTGGCCCTCGCCGTGGCCTGGGTGTTCGCCCTCAACTACACGGCCGGCGAACGCGACCGGCTGTGGGAGTGGAGCGCCCGCAGCAGGGCGCGGGTGTCGGAAGCGACGCTGGAACTCGTCGGTGCGCTGCGCGAGCCGGTCCAGGTCGTCGCGTTCTTCCCGCCCGCGAACCGGGTGCTGCGCCGGATCGAGCCGTTCCTCGGCGAGGTCGCGGCGGCCGGTCCGGTGGAGGTGACGGTGCTCGACCAGGCGCTGGAACCGACCAGGGCGGCCGAACTCGGCGCCCGCGAGAACGGCGTGCTCTTCCTCCTGCGCGGAGGCGACCAGCGGCGGATCGAGCTCGACGTGGACTACGACCGGGCGAAGCGCAGCCTGGGATCGCTCGACCGGGACTTCCAGGAGGCCCTGCTCGAGATCGGACGGGAACGGCGGACCCTCTACGTGACGGCGGGGCACGGCGAGCGGGGCGAGTACGCGAACGACGTCGGCGAGCCGGGGCTCGGCAACGCCTTCGCGATCCTGAGAGCGCTCAACGTGAGCACCCGGAATCTGCCGGTGGCCGACTTGATCCAGGACCTGCCGCCGGATGCCGGCGTGGTCGCGGCCTTCGGGCCGACCCGGCGCTTCCTGCCCGAGGAAGCCGACAGCCTGCGCCGCTTCTGGAACCGGGGCGGGTCCATCCTGCTGCTGCTGGAGCCGGGGGTGGACCACGGGTTGGACGAACTGCTGGCCGAGATGGCCGTGCGGCGGCTCGACGGCACGGTCGCGAACGAGCGCTACCACCTGCGCCGGGACGGCGGCGCGAGCGACCGGAGGCTGCTCGTGACGAACCGCTTCGGCAGCCACGCGACCGTCAGCGATCTTTCGCGAGCGTCGAGCCGGATCGGGCTGGTGCTCGAAGGGGCCGCAGGGCTGGAGGGCGTGGCCGGCGGCCCGGCGCGGTCGAGCGTGCTGGTGCGGCCGATGACCGGGAGCTGGCTCGAGATCGACGGCGACTTCGAGCGCGACGGCGATGCGGAACCGGACCGGATCGAGGCGCTGGCGATGGCCTCGACGTTGCCGGCGGAGGACGCGGGGAACGCCGCCGACTCGGGGAACGCGGGCGTGTCGCCCCCCGCGCAAGGCGGCGTCGAGAGCCGTGCCATCGTCATCGGCGACGTCGACGCGCTGAACGACGACTACGTCTACGTCAGCGGTCCGGGCGCTATGTCGGCCAACGCCAAGCTGCTGCTCGACGCCTACGTGTGGCTGGCGCGGGAAGGCGAGACGGCGGTCGCCAGCGTGCCGGGGGACGACGATCCCGTTCTCCAGCGCACCCGCGGCGAGTCGATCCGCTGGTTCCTCGGCACCGTCTTCGGCGTGCCGGCTTTGGTGCTGGCCGCGGGCTTCGGGTTCGTGCGCCGCCGCCGGCCGGGCGGCCGGCCGCGGCGGGGGAGGCGAGAACCGTGACGCTTCGCGCCGCTCTCCCGTCGCTCGGCCCGGAATCGCCGTGGCGGTCGACCTGGCTCCATGCCGGCCTGCTGGCGCTGGCGCTTCTCGGCGCCTGGCTCTCGTTCGCGCGGCCGTTCGCGGACGATGCCGCCGGGGCGGCGGAGGGCGTCGTCGTCGTCCAGGCGGCCGAGGGCGAGGTCGAGCGGCTCGTTCACGAACGGGGAGACCGGACGCTGGTGATCGAGGCCCGGGAAGACGGCCTGGGCCGCTGGTTCGAGGGCCGCGATGGCGACGGTGCGCCGTTCGCCGGCGGCCGGCAGGTCGAGACGGTCTGGCGCGGCCTGGAGCCGCTGCGGGCGGTCCGGGTGCTGGACGGCGTGGACCAGGCGAAACTCGAGGAACTCGGCCTTGCGGGCGGCGAACCGCCCGCCGAGCACCTGACGCTCACCGTCCGCGGACGCGACATCCGGTTCTGGCTCGGCGGCCGGCCCTTCGGCGGCGCCGATCGCTATGCCCGCCGCGAAACGGGGCCGGACGAGTCCACCGAATCCGCCGGCCGGGTGCTGGTGCTGCCGTCCGGCGTCGTTTCGGGCCTTGGCGGGGCCGACCTGCTGATGGAGCGGCGTTTGCTCGCCGCGACGCGGCCCGAAGTGGAGGCGATGACGCTCCAGCGACTCGGCGGGACGGGCGAGCCGCTGGCGATCCGCCAGCGCACCGGCGCGACTCCGGCCGACACGTACTGGACGGTCGACGGATCGGACGAGGCCGACGCCGACATCGCCGCCTGGGTCGACAAGTTCTTCCGTCTCTCCGTCGCCACCTACCGGGGCGGCGAACCCGCGGCGGACTGGCGGCCCGAGGCGAGCATCGCAGTTGACTCCCGCGGGCACGGCGCCTCGACGTTCGAGATCTGGTCCGCACCCGCCGGGGAAGGCCGCGCGTGGCTGGCCCGCTCCCCCTTCACGCGGCTCGTCGTCGAACTGAGCGCGCCGCTCGCCGAGGAGGTCTGCGCCGATCTCGACGGACTGATCCCCGGCTGAGGCGGCTAGACTGCGCCACCTATGGACATCGGCATCTTCATGTTTCCCACTGGCGACGCGATCCGGCCCGACGAACTCGGCGCCGAGGTCGAGGCGCGCGGCTTCGAGTCCCTCTGGGTCCCGGAGCACACCCACATCCCCACCTCGCGGCGGACGCCCTTCCCGGGCGGCGGCGAGCTTCCGCCGGAGTACTCCCGGACGCACGACCCGTTCGTGGCGTTGACGGCGGCCGCGTCGGCCACGAAGACGATCAGGCTCGGCACCGGCATCTGCCTGATCGTCGAGCGCGACACGATCACCACCGCCAAGGCGGTGGCGAGTCTGGACGTGCTCTCGGGGGGCCGCTTCGTCTTCGGCATCGGCGGTGGCTGGAACCGGGAGGAGATGGAGCACCACGGCACGGACTACGCGACCCGCTTCGCGAAGCTGGAGGAGCAGGTGGACGCCTTCAAGACGATCTGGAGCGAGGACGAGGCGGAGTTCCACGGCCGGCACGTGGACTTCGAGCCGATCTGGTCCTGGCCGAAGCCGGAGCAGAAGCCCCATCCGCCGATTCTGCTTGGCGGCGGCACCGGCTACACCCGCCAGCGCGTCGTCGATCGTTGCGACGGCTGGCTTCCCATCGGCCGCTCGACCGAGGCGGTGCTCGACGGCATCGGGGACCTGAAGCAGCGCGCCGAGCGCGCCGGCCGCGCCATGGACACGATCTCCATCAGCGTCTTCGGCGCGCCCCCGCAGCGGGAGGTGCTCGACGCCTACGCCGAGGCCGGCGTCGACCGCGTCATCCTGCCGCTGCCGCCGGAAGGCCGCGACCGGAACCTGCCTCGCCTCGACCGCTACGCGACGCTGCGGTAGCTGCCTGGACGTCGCTGCGTGGGGTCAAGCGTTGTTCTGGCCGTTCAGTTTCCGAAACACCCGGCAAAACGGAGTTTGGATGGACAGAATGACGGTCGAGCGCTAGGCGCCCCCGTGATCCGAGTGGCCTCCGCGCCTTCGTGGCGGACTACCCGGAGGCTACGCCGGTGCTCCTCTACGGCGGCCGTCGCACGCTCACGAACGGCATCCTCTGCCTGCCGTACGACGGTTTCCTTCGCAGCCTCGTTCCCGGCCGTTCCTTCGACGACATCCTGGCCGCGGTCGGCGACGCGAACAGGCCCGCCTAGCGGCCCGTGGCCAGGTCGGCCGCCGTCTCTTCGACCAGCAGGTCGACGACGTCGCGCAGCGCCTCCTCCTGGGTCGCTCCTTCCAGGACGCGGAGGCGGTACAGGTCGAGCTGCCGGTCGGCGCTCGAGCCGTTGCGGACGATCTCCAGGCACCGCCGCAGCTCGGCTTCGCAGCCCAGCGCGCGGGCGTCCTCGGCGAGCTCCTCGACCAGCGCCTCCAGCTCGTCCGCGATGTCGATCCGGCCGCCGCGCCGGGTGTCGCCCAGGAACGCCACCAGGCCGTAGCGCTGGGCCAGCCACTTGTTCTCCACGATGATCACGGTCGGCGGTTCGGGCGGCAGCGTGCCCTCCCGGTCGCAGCGCGCGAGGTTCCGGATCAGCGAGGCGTAGAGGGCGGCGATGGAGAGCGCGTCCTCGATCGACGGACACGTGTCGCAGACGCGCAGCTCGATGGTGGGGAACCGGTGCGAGGGACGGATGTCCCACCAGATCTCGCTGCCGTCCTTGATGAACTCCATGCGCTGGTACTCGCCGACGAGGGCCTCGTAGTCCTCCCGGCCGGCGAGCGGTCCCGGAATGCTGGTCCGCGGCATCGCCTCGAAGAGGTTCAGCCGGTGGCACTTGAACCCGGACTCGCGACCGCCGCCGAAGGGCGACGAGCCGGACAGGCCGATGAACAGCGGCAGGTAGCGCCGCAGAGCGGTCATCACCCGGATCCGGGAATCGAAGTCGGCGAAGCCGGCGTGGACGTGCATGCCGCAGATGACCAGTCGCCGGACCGTCTCCTGGAAGGTGGAGGCGAACTCCCGGTAGCGTTCCTTCGCCGTCGGCAACTGCGATTCCCAGGCGGCGAAGGGGTGGCTCGAGGCGGCCATGGCTTCGGCCCCGTGGGCGCGGGCGGCGTCGACGACAATCCCGCGGGCCGCTCTCATGCCCTCGCGCAGATCGGCCACCGACTCGTGGACGGCCGTGTTCGTCTCGATCTGGGACCGGAGGAACTCGCGGACCACCTGTTCCCGGCCCGCGGCCCGATCGCAGGCTTCGAAGATGCCGGGGTCGGGATCCGGCAGCAGGTCGCGGGTTTCGGGATCGATCAGGAAGAGTTCTTCCTCGACTCCGAGTGTGATCGTAACGTCGTTGCCGCTTGTGGATGCGCTCATCGTGCGGCTACTTTATGCCTTTGGAGTCGGCGACGGAAGCCACCTCAATACTTGAGCGTCTCGCCTTCGGACTTCGCGATGACCGCGGCGCCGACGGAGTCGGAGGTGATGTTCACGACCGTCCGGAACATGTCGAGCGGCCGGTCGACGCTGAGCATCAGGCCGGCGAGGGCGTAGGCCTCCGGCGTCGTCAGGTCGATCGCCTCCAGCACGATGAAGATCATGACCAGGCCGGCCGAGGGGATCGCCGCCGCGCCGACCGAGGCCAGCAGCGCCGTCAGCACGACGACCAGTTGCGTGTAGATCGAAAGCTCGGCGCCCAGGGCCTGGGCGATGAAGAGCGCGCCGACGACCTCCAGCAGGGCGGTTCCGTCCATGTTGACCGTGGCGCCCATCGGCGTGACGAAGCTGGTCACCCGGTTCGAGACGCCGGCCTTTTCCCGCAGGCACTTCATCGTCATCGGCAGGGTGGCCGCCGAGGAACTCGTCGAGAAGGCCATCGCCATCGCCGATGCCATCGCGCGGTAGTGGTGCAACGGGTTCTTCCGGGCGAGCAGGGCGAAGAGCAGCGGCAGGACGACGAACAGGTGCAACGTGAGACCGACCGCGATCGTCAGCACGTACTTGCCGACCTGCTGGAACACTTCGAGTCCCATCTGGCTGACCGCGCGGGCGAGCAGGGCGAAGACGCCGATGGGCAGCAGGCGGATCACCCAGGTCGTCACCTTCATCATCGCTTCGAAGCCTGCGCTGAAGCCCTCGCGGAGCAGGTCGCCCGTCTTGCCGGTCATCACGCCGATCGCGGCGCCGAGCACGATCGAGAAGAAGATGAGCCCGAGGATGTCGCCGCCGGCCGCCGCGCCTACCGGGTTGTCCGGAACGAGGCGCTGGATGATGTCGGCCATGGAACTCGGCGTCTGCAGATCGTCCGGGGTAAGGGGCTCCACGCCCTCCGGCATGACGAGACCCTTGCCGGGCCGTATGCTGTTGGCGAGCGTGAGTCCGACCAGGATCGCCATGAAACTGCTCAGCGCGTACCAGAGAAGGGTCTTGCCTCCCAGGCGGCCGATCGACCTGCCGTCGCCGATGCCGGACACGCCATGCACGATCGAGGTGAAGATCAGGGGCACGATGACCATCCTGAGCAGGCGCATGAAGAGGTCGGCGATCCAGCCGATCCAGCCCACCTCTCCGAAGACCAGGGCGAAGCAAAGCCCCAGCGCCATGCCGATGAGTACCTGCCAGTGAAGAGCGAGTTTCATGAGTCGGCAGGGTAGCACGCGGGGAAGGGCCGGAAGGCGGCCCCGGCGCCGGCAGAGCGGGCGCCGGCGGGATGGCTCTCCGGGTGCGCGGACCAGGCGGCGGCCTGGGGCTGCCCGCCGGTTCGCGGCCGCGCTTGCCCGCAACCGCGTTCTGGCGCTCGCCGCGGCGCTCGCGCTCGCCGTGCTCGCGGCGAGCTGCGGCAGCGTGCGCTACTACTCGCAGGCCGTCGCCGGCGGGGCCGGGGTGCTGGTCAAGCGCCGTTCCATCGACCGCCTGCTCGAACCGGGGCGCGCGGAGATTCTCGCCGCCGCGACGAGGGAACGGCTGCGGCTGACCCAGGAGATCCGCGACTTCGCCAGCCGCGAGCTCGCGCTGCCGGACAACCGGAGCTACCGGAGCTTCGCCGACCTGGGCCGCCCGTACGCGGTGTGGAACGTGGTCGCCGCGCCCCGGCTCGGCCTGGAGGCGAAGACGTGGTGCTACCCGTTCGCCGGTTGCGCCGCCTACCGCGGTTACTTCGACGAGCGCGCCGCGCGGCGCCACGCCGACCGGCTGGCGGCCGACGGGTACGACGTGCGCGTCGGCGGCGTGGCGGTGTACTCGACGCTCGGCTGGTTCGCCGACCCAGTGCTGAACACGTTCCTGGACTACGCCGACGTGGATCTCGCGGCCGTGATCTTCCATGAACTCGCCCACCAGGTCGTCTACGTCAAGGACGACAGCGTCTTCAACGAGTCGTTCGCGACGGCGGTCGAGGTCGCGGGCGTGAGGCGTTGGCTCCGTTCCGGGGGCAGGGAAGAGGAACTCGCGGCCTTCGAGCGCGGCCGGGAGCGCCGGCGCGACCTGAACCGCTTCCTGCTCGACGTGCGCGGCGAACTGGAGGCGATCTACGCGAGCGGCGAGAGCGAGGACCGGAAGCTCGCCCGTAAGGCGGAGGTGTTCCGTTCGCTGCCCGCGCGCTACCGCCGCGACCTCGTCCCGGCTTGGCGCGCCGCGGGCGACGACGCCGGCGGCGAATCGGACCTGGGCGAATGGCTGGCGCGCTTCAACAACGCGGACCTCGTATCGGTGGCGACCTACAACGACCTCGTGCCCGCGTTCCTCGGCCTGCTGGAGGCGTCCGGCGGCGACTTCGGGGCCTTCTACGCTGAAGTGGAGCGTCTGGCCGAACTGGCGCCGGAAGAACGAGCCCGCTGGGTGCGCGGGTCTTCTGACCCGCTGGCGCCGAAGGCGGCCGGAGAGACGCGCCGGCCGTCAGGCCGGCTCAGCTCTGGCGGCGCTAACGGTCCAGCACCGCCCGCGCCCGGTCCGGGAAGTCCGTGAACACGCCGTCGACGCCGAGATCGACCAGGTAGCGGCGCAGTTCCTCCTCGTGGCTCCCATAGCCGTCCGGGACCTGGTCGGCGCGGAAGGTGTAGGGGTGAACCGTGAGACCGGCCGTGCGCGCCCAGTCGAGCAGTTCGGGCTGGCGCTCGATCATCGTCTTCGCCGGTCCGAGGCCGGTCGCGAACTTCGCGACGCCGGCGATGCCCTCGGCGCTCAGGAACGGCCGGTACCGCTCGACCTCGGCCATCAGGAACACCTGCGGCAGTTCCGAGCCGAGCGCGCGCAGGCGCCTCAGGCTCTCCTCCTCGAAGCTCTGCACGAAGACCGGCGCGCCTTCCTCCAGGTAGCCGTAGCGGTCGAGCGCTTCGAGCAGCGCCTCCTCGATCTCCAGCCCCTGCTCGCGGTGCCAGGCCGGCGCCTTGAGTTCCGGGTAGATGCCGACGCGGCGGCCGGTGCCCTCGTTCAGGCCCTGGACGAGTTCGATCATCTCGGTGAAGGCCGGCACGGCGAAGCGGCTGGCGCCCCTGGGGAACCGGTCGCCGAGCCTCTCGTCGGCCTGCAGCCGGCGGACCTCCTCGATCGTGAAGTCGGCGGCGTACCAGCGGCCGTCCTCCCGGGCGCGGTCGGGGAAGACCTGCTCGACGTTCGTCGTCGCCTGCAGGTAGACGTCGTGCAGGCAGATCAGGTGGCCGTCCCGGGTCATCACGAGGTCCGGCTCGATGTAGTCGGCGCCCATGCCGTGGGCGAGGGCGTAGGCCGGCAGCGTGTGCTCCGGCAGGTAGCCGCTGGCGCCGCGGTGGGCGATGACGATGGGGGCTGGCGTCATGGCTGTCGCGTTCGACTCATCTTCGGTTGCCGCGCCCGCGGGAGTCGCCAGAGCCAACGGCACCACGAGACTGGAGAGAGCGATCCGACCTGCCATGCCGCGGCTCACGCCGGAGCGGATTCGGGCGAGACGCTCGCGGTCCCGGGCAGCGCCTCGACCTCGACCCGGGCATCGTTGAAGCAGGCGCCCTGGCCGATGTCGGTCAGCGTGTCGGGCGCGAGGGCGCAGGCGTTGGTACCCGACTCCGTGCTCCTGGCCCAGACTCCCTTGGGCATCAGGACGACGCCGGGCTTGAGGTCCGCGCTGAGGCGCAGGCGGCAGACGACCTCGCCGTATTCGTTGAACACCCGCACTCGCGGCTTGTCGGCGACCGCCCTCTTGGGCGCCGCGGCCTCGGCGCGTTCGCCCGTACCCTTCTGGCCGGGCCTCTCCGCTCTGCCGCGGGCCGCGGCCGAACCTCCCAGCCCGCGCGCCGCGGCATCTTCCGGGTGCATCTCGAGCGGCACCTGGCCCTTCCGCAACTGGCCGAAGGTCGAACTGACGGTCCCCGGCACGGAGGGCGAGATGAGCGTCAACGGGTAGCGCGTCCCGCCGGGCGGCGCGTGGTAGGCGTAGAGCCCGACGCTCGCCTCCATGTCCAGCGACCGGGGGCACAGGCGGACCCTGCGGTCCGGCGTGCAGGGGAAGGCGTCGACGAACTGGACCGGCCGGCGGCCGGTCTTCGGTAGGGCGTACCGCCCCTCGGCGAGCCGCCGCTCGCGCTCCCGGCCGAGGATCTCCCGCGTCCACTCCGCGTCGGTGCGCGGACCGTCCTCGCGCAGCAGGCCGAGCCGTTCCGCCAGGTCGCCGAACACGCGGTTGTTCGAGCGCGCCTCGCCGACCGGCGGTGCGACCGGCTTCGCGGCGTGCAACACCATTGCGCCGTAGCCCATCGCCAGGTCGTCGTGCTCCAGGAACGCGGTGGCCGGCAGCACGAGGTCGGCGTACGCGGCGGTGTCGGTCATCACCTGGTCGAAGACGACGGTGAACAGATCCTCGCGCTCCAGCCCCCGCCGCACCAGCTCCTGGTTCGGCAGCGTGGCGAGCGGATTCGCGTTGTAGACGAACAGAACCTGGACCGGCGGGCCGGGAATCGCCTCCGGGTCGGTCAGGACGCGGCCGACGTGGTTCATGTTCACGACCCGCGTGCCCGGATGCGGCTCGCGCCGGCCGACGTCGCGGAACGCGCCGCTGTTGCTCATCGTGTAGCCGCCGCCGCGGACGCCGAACTTGCCCGCGACGGCCGGCAGGGCGAGGATCGCGGCCACCGCCGAGCCGCCGTTCCGGTTGCGCTCCACGCCCCAGCCGCAGCGGATGACTGCCGGCGACGATTCGGCGTACCACTCGTAGCAGCGCTCCAGGTCGGCCCGCGGAACGCCCGCCGCCCTGGAGGCCCGCTCGAAGGTCCACGGCTCGGCGCGTTGCCGCAGCTTGTCTTCGCCCGTCGCGTGTTTCGCCAGGAAGGCGAGATCCGCGTCTCCGCGGCGGAACAGTTCGCGGTGCAGCGCCAGGGCCAGGCAGAGGTCCGTGCCCGGCCGCGGCTGCAGGTGGAGGTCGGCTTTCTTCGCCAGCGGCGTCCGCCGCGGGTCGACGACGACCAGCCGGCCGCCGCGCGCCTGCATCGCGCGCAGGATCGGCACCAGGTGGATCCCGGTGGAGGAGGGGTTCGCGCCCCAGACGACGGCGAGTTCGGCGTGCTCGTAGTCCTCGAGCGCGACGCCCGCCATCTTGCCGTAGAGCCCGAGCGCCGCGGCCGTGCTCGGCGCCGCGCACACGGTGCGCGCCAGCCCGGAGGCGCGGAAGCGCCGGAACAGGATGGCGTCGGCGGTGTCCTGGGTCAGGAGGCCGTTCGAGCCGCCGTAGCTGAGCGGCAGCACGGATTCGGCCCCGTGCGCTGCCTTCGCGGCCCCCATCCGTTCGACGATCAGGTCGAGGGCGTCGTCCCAGGAGATCCGCTCGAAGGCCGCGTCGCCCTTCGCGCCGGCGCGCCGCGCCGGGTGCAGCAGCCGGTCCTCGCCGTAGAGATGGCGCGAGATGCGACCGACCTTCGAGCAGATGAAGCCGCTCGTCAGCGGGTGGGCGACATCGGCCGGCGCCGCGCGCACCTTGTCGACGCGGCCGTCGCGGACCTCGACTTCGAGCGAGCAGGAGTCGGGGCAGTCGAGGGTGCAGGCGGTGTGGTGAAGCGCCGGCTCGCTGGTCGCGGCGGGCGCCGGATCTGCGATCGTCATGCGCCGAAGCGTACACCCCGAATTCGCTGGGTGCGCGGGTCCTCCCACCCGCTCCCGCCGGAGGCGGCCGGAATGCGACGCTGGCCGGAGGTCGGCGACCTCCCCCGCGTGAGGGGAACGTCCACGGGCAATCCGACCCCATCCGGGTTACGATCCCCGCTCCCTGCCGGTCCTTCGCTCATCGGGGTGCCGCGCGGCCTCGGCCGCGACGACGACCCGTCGGCCAGCCGACCGCCAGAAAGACGACGTCGAGACAGCCAATGCCCGAACAGCGTGTCTTCAACTTCTCGCCCGGTCCGGCGGCGCTGCCGCTGCCGGTTCTTCGGGAGATCCAGCGCGACCTGCTCGCGCTGCCGGGCGCCGGCTGTTCGGTTCTGGAGGTCAGCCATCGGTCGCCGGCCTTCGACGCGATCCTGGCCGAAGCCGAGGCGAACCTGCGCGAGCTGCTCGCCGTCCCGGACGACTACCGGGTGCTCTTCCTCCAGGGCGGCGCGTCGCTCCAGTTCTCGATGATCCCGATCAATCTGCTGCGCGGCCGGGACCTGCCGGCGAGCTACGTCCTGACCGGGTCGTGGGGCGTCAAGGCCCTGGCGGAGGCGCGGCGCGAGGGCGAGGTCCACGTGGCCTGGGACGGCAGCGGCGACAACTTCGTGCGCGTGCCGCGCGACGCCGAACTCGATCTGCCGGCGGATTCGGCCTACGTCTACTACGCCTCCAACGAGACGATCCAGGGCGTCCAGTTCCGCCGCCCGCCGGCGGCCGGCGACGCGCCGCTGGTTTGCGACGCCTCCTCGGACTTCCTGTCCCGTCCCGTCGACGTGAGCAGGTTCGGCCTGCTCTACGCCTGTACGCAGAAGAACGCCGGTCCCGCCGGGCTGGCCGTGGTCGTCGTCTCGGAGCGGTTGCTCCAGCGCTGCGGCGACGACGTGCATTCCATGCTCAGCTACCGCCGCCAGGCGGAGAAGGGGTCGCGCCTCAACACGCCGAACGTCTTCGGCGTCTACGTGTTCCTGCTGATGACCCGCTGGCTGCGCGACGAGGTCGGCGGCCTGGAAGCCGCCGCGGCGCGGGCCGCCGCGAAGAGCGCGATGCTCTACGACGTGCTGGACGAGGACGGCGGCGAGTTCTTCCTGCCGCACGCGGAACGCGAGAGCCGGTCGCGCATGAACGTGACGTTCCGGCTGCGCCGCCCCGAACTGGAGGAGGCCTTCGTGGCCGGCGCCGCCGAGCGCGATCTCATGTCGATCAAGGGCCACCGCAGCGTCGGCGGCTTCCGCGTCTCCGCCTACAACGCGATGCCCGCGGAAGGCGTGGAGCGCCTGCGGGACTACATGCTGGAGTTCCGCGCCCGACACTGAGCGGAGGCCAGCCGGATGGGCAAGGCGAGCAGGAGAAAGAAGGCGCGCCGGCAGCGCAGGGCCGAAGCCTCGCCCGATGCCCGCTCCCGGGCGGCGACGACCGCGGACTCCGGGGGCGGCGGCGCCGTTGCCGCGGGAGTCGATTCCGCGGCGGCGGACGCGAGTTTCCCGGACCGGTTCCGGGGCGGCGACGGGCCGTGGGTTCTGGGGCTCTTTCTGCTCGTCGCCGTCTTCTACTTCCCGGCGACGAAGGCGGGCTTCGTCTGGGACGACTCGATCGTGACGACTTCCGAGGCGGTGCGGGAGTGGTCCGGCCTCCGGCAGCTCTGGTTCGAGACCGGGACGACCTATCATCCCGACAACACGCGGGAAGGCCACTTCTGGCCCGTCGTCTACTCGACGTTCTGGCTGGAGCACAAGCTGTGGGGGTTCCAACCGTTCGGCTATCACCTGGTCAACGTGCTGCTGCACTTCGCCAACTGCTGGCTGATCTGGCGGTTGCTGCGCCGGCTGGCCGTGCCGGGCGCCTGGCTGGCCGCCGCGGTGTTCGCAGTTCATCCGGTCCACGTGGAGGCCGTGGTCTGGGTCATCGCCCGCAAGGACCAGCTCTCGACGCTGTTCTGCCTCGTCGCCGCGCTGGCGTGGCTGCGGTTCGCCGAGTCGCCGCGCGCGGGGCGCTACGCGGGGGCCATGGCGGCGTTCGTCGCCGGTCTGCTGTCGAAGACGATGGCGGCGACGCTGCCGGCCGCGCTCCTCGTCGCGCAATGGTGGAAGCGGGGCCGGGCGAGCGCGGCGGACATCTTGCGTCTGCTGCCGTTCTTCGCCGTGGGCCTGGGCATCGCGTTGAGCGACATGTTCTTCTACCAGGCGCGGGAATCGGCCAGCTTCACGTTCTCGGCCGTCGAACGGCTGCTCATCGCGTCGCGGGCGGTCTGGTTCTACCTCGGCAAGCTGCTCTGGCCGGTCGACCTGGCGGTCGTCTACCCGCGCTGGGAGATCGATCCGTCGTCGCTTCAGGCCTGGCTGTGGCCCGCCGCCGCGGTGGCGGCCGCGGCGCTGCTCTGGCGCCTTCGCGGACGCGTCGGTCGCGGTCCGCTGGCCGGCCTCGGCTTCTTCGTCCTGACCCTGTCGCCGGTGCTCGGGGTCGTGAACAACACGTACATGCAGTGGTCGTTCGTCGCCGACCGCTACCAGTACCTGGCGAGCCTGGGCGTCATCGCGGTCGTCGCCGGGGCGGCGGCGCGGGCCGCGGAGGGCCTGTCCGGGTTTCAGCGGAAGGCCGCGCTTGGCGCCGGCGTCGCCGTGCTGGCCGCGCTGGGAACCCTGACCTGGCGCCAGGCGGGCATCTACCGCGACAACGTCACGTTCCACAGCCACATCGTCTCGCTCAATCCCGAGGCGCGGGACGCCCACCTGAACCTCGGCGCGGCGCTGTCCGACGTGGGTCGCCACGAGGAGGCCCTGGAGGCGGCGCGGGTCGCCATCGAGCAGCGGCCGGAGTACGCCGGGGCCTACGCGAACGCCGGCCACGCCCTGATCGACCTGGGCCGCCTGGAGGAGGCGGAGGCGATCCTTCGCCGCGGCCGGGAAGTCGACCCGGGGCACCGGAACACGATCCGGAACCTGGCCTCCGCGCTCGAACGGCTGGAGCGGTTCGGTGAGTCGCTCGCGCTGTACGACGAGTGGCTGGACTTCGACCCGGCGAACGAGCAGGCGCTCGTCGGCCGGGGCGGCGTGCTGCTCCGTATGGGCCGCAACGAGGAGGCGCTCGCCTTCCTGAAGCGGGAGATTGCGCGACTGCCCGACGCGGCGCCGGGGCGCGGCGCCGACGCGCGCGACCTGCACCGGGCCCGGCTGCGGGTTCAGATGGCCGTCGCGGCGAGGAAGCTCGGCCGGGCGGAGGAGGTCGCGGACCAGCGCCGCCGGGCTCTGGCGCGGGCGCCGGACCGGCCGGAACCGCTTCACGACCTGGGCGAGACGCTGCGCGAGGAGGGCCGCCTGGGGGAGGCGATCGAGTGGTACGGCCTGGCGATCGAGCTCGACCCGGAGTTTCCCCTTGCCTACGCGGCGATGGGCGACGCGCTCTTCGCCCTGGGACGCCACGACGAGGCGATGGAACGGCTGCTGCGAGCCGAGTCCCTGCTGCCCGCGGATTCGGAACTGGCACCCGACCTCCGCCGCCTGATCGGCAGGACGCAGTCGGCGCGAGGTCGGCCCGAGGAGGCGGAGGAGGGCTTCCGTCGCGCCCTGGAACTCGCGCCGGACGATGCCGCGACTCTGCGGGAGCTGGTTTCTTTGCGCTTCGGCCAGGGCGAGTACGAGGAGGCGCTGGAGGCGCTGCGGACGCTCCTGGAGGTCACTCCCGGCGACCCGGAGGTCCACGTCAACATCGGCGTGGTGCTCCACCAACTGGGCCGGTCCGAAGAGGCCGCGGCGAGCCTGGAACGGGCGCTGGCGATGGATCCTGACCTGGAGTCGGCGCGGGCGAACCTCGAGGTCGTGCGGCAGGGGCTGGAATCGGGCGGCGCGGAAGATGCCTGCGGATAGAGGCGTCCGGACGGCCCGGACGGGGGCGGCGGTTGACGGCGCGCGTCGCGGCGGAGGCTCGCCGCTGGACGCCGCGGAAGGGGCGGGTCCGCGCCGACCCGTGTCGATTGTGGCGCCGACCCTGCGCGAGGCCGCGAACATCCAGGCACTCGTGGAGCGGGTCGACGCGGCGATGAGGGGTGCCGGGATCGAATGGGAGCTGCTGCTCATCGACGACGACTCGGACGACGGGAGCGAGGAGATCGTCGCGGGCCTGGCGCGTCGCCTGCCGGTGAGGATCGAGGTGCGCCGCGGCGTGCCGCCGGGGCTCGCGCTGGCCGTCATCGACGGCATCCGGCTTGCCCGGCACGACCTGGTGGTGGTGATGGACGCGGACCTCTCGCATCCGCCGGAACGCATCCGCGACCTGATCGCGGCGCTGGAGGAGGGCGCCTTCGACGGTGCAGCCGGCGGCGGTGAGGCCGGCGGCGGTGAGGCCGGCGGCGGTGAGTCCGGTAACGGTGGGACCAGCGACGGTGGCCCCGGCGGCGCCGCCGGCGCGGTCATCGCGGTTGGCAGCCGGTACGCGCCGGGCGCCCGCCTCGACCGTGCCTGGGGCCTCTACCGCGTCCTGAACTCCCGGCTGGCGACCTGGCTGGCGCGGCCGCTGGTGCGCTGTTCCGACCCGATGTCGGGCTTCTTCGCCGTCGACCGCCGGGCGCTGCCCGACCTGGCGACCCTGGCGCCCGCCGGCTACAAGATTGGCCTGGAACTCATGGTGCGGGGGCGGCTGCGCGTGCGGGAAGTGGCCATCGACTTCGTCGACCGGGACCGCGGCGCCAGCAAGATGAACTGGCGCCAGCAGCTCGCCTACCTGCGCCACCTGCGCCGCCTCTACGCGTGGAAGTTCGAGACCCCGGCGCGGGTGCTGAGCTTCGGCCTGGTCGGCGCGAGCGGCCTCGTCATCGACGTCGCCGTCTACCTGGCCCTGGAGCGGCTCGGAGTGGACCACCGGCTGGCGCGCTTCCTCGCCTTCTGGCCCGCGGTGACCTCGAACTGGTGGCTGAACCGCAGACTGACCTTCGGCGATCGCCCGCGCCGGCCGCGGGCTCGCCAGTGGGCCTGCTTCGCCGTGGGCAGCGCGCTCGGGCTGGTCGTCAACGTCGGCAGCTATCTCGCGCTGACCGGCCTGGTCCCGGCGTTCGCGGAGCGTCGGCTGGCCGCGCTGCTCGTCGGCGTCGGCGTGGGGGCGGCGGTGAACTACGGGATCGCGGCGGGCTACGTCTATCGCCGCGGGAGCGTGGGTTCCGGGGACCGCTGAGCGGTCATGGTCAGCGGCGGCTGGTGAGCAGCGCGGATCCGACGAGGACCAGCAGCAGCAGAACGGCCCCGATACCGAGCAGGATCGGCGACGCGTCGGGCCGGCGGTCCTCCGTGACGACCTCGCTCCCCGGCTCGTCGAAGATCGCGGCGGCGTTCCGGGCGGCGGTGGCGGCCGCGGCCAGGGCGGCCTCGTCCTCCGGCTGGCCGAGGCCGCCGTCCTCGACGATCCGCTCCACGGTGTGAACGAGGTCCCAGATCTCGTCCTTCGTGTAGGCCTCGCGGTAGCCCGGCATCGCCGTGCCGTCCATGCCGAGATAGAGGCGGCCGTAGATGTCGGCGTTGCCGTTTCCGCCCTTGAAGACGCCGCCGACGATGTTCGTCGGCAGGGTGTGGTTGCCCTCGAAGTCGGGCATCGGGTCGTTGCGGAGCCGGCGTCCGTTCGGGCCGTGGCAGGAAGCGCAGGCCTCCAGGTACAGGCGCTCGCCGCGCGCGCGCCGCTCCTCGTCGAACGGCGGCTCGGGCGGGATCTCGATCGCCGGGCCGGGAGTCGTCCGTTCGGCGAACTCCGCGTCCGCCTCGGCGGCGCTCAGTTCGCCGGCGGCTACCCGGCGGTCGAGTTCGGCCCGGATGGCGTCCAGGCTGAAGCTGCGCGTGTAGCGGGCCATCGCCGCGATCTCGTCGTCGGGAACCTGGCCCCAGGCCGACATTCCCGTGCCGGGCATGCCGCGGCGGATCGTCTCCTCCAGATCCCGGTCCGAGGGGATGGAGTTCTCGGTCGTCGCGAGCTTGAAACGGCCGGACTGGAAGCTGCGCGGCCGCTCGCCGGTGGTGTAGCTGAACTTGCCCAGACCGTCGCCGGCTTCGCCGTGGCATTCGCGGCAGTAACGGAGGAAGGCCTGCCGGCCGAGGTTGGGGTCGGGAGCGGCCGAGTCGGCGGGAGTCGAGTCCTGGGCGCCCTGCGCCATCGCGCTGGTTGCGAGCAGGAGAGTACAGAGGAACAATGCTGCGTGCCTCCCAAGGGGCGAAGGCCGGAGGGCGTGGGGAAAGGAGGACCCTATGACGACTGTTCGATCCTACGAGGCAAAGACGCGGTTGCCCGAACTTCCGGGCGACGTGGAGCGGGGCGAGGTCGTGACGATCACGCGTCGCGGCAAGCCTGTCGCTCGCATCGTCGGCGCGAAGGGCGCCGAGGAGCCCGTAGCCGCGGTCGTCGAACGGATCAAGGCGGCGCGCAGCGAGCGTTCCGCCGTCACGACCGAGGAGATCCTCTCCGCTCGCGACGAGGGACGTCGCTTCTAGTGGATCTTGGTTCGCCGGCAAACTTGCCGGCGACACAGTTGACAGCCTTCCGTGGATTCACTACGATGCCCGGTCGTGGCCATCGAACAGCTACGCGCCGCCCCCGTGGCGGACCTTGAACGCGCCGGATTTCGCCTCGGCGCGCGCGGCACGCACACGAGCCGCACGATCATGCTGGAAGACCTGGGCGAACTCCTCGCGGCCGTTCCAACGGATAGCGACAGGAGCGTCTACGCCCACGCCGTCGTCGAAGACAACGTGCTCGGGAAGCAGACGGCGGCTACGCGGCGGCTCAGCTTTCAGCGGCTGCGCGAGCTTTACGGCCTCGACCCGCGGATACCCCTCTTCCGGGTGCTGCGGCGTCTTTGGGAGATCGACGAGGCGGGGCGGCCTCGGCTGGCCGTGCTCACGGCCATGGCGCGGGATCCTCTGCTCACGGCCACCGCGCCGGTCGTCGTGCTGTTGTCGCCGGGCGAGGAAATGATGCGTACCACGCTCCTTGAGAAGATCCGGGCAACCGTCGACGACCGGCTCAACGACGCCGTGCTCGACAAGGTGGCGCGCAACGCCGGCAGTTCCTGGGTCCAGGCGGGCTTCCTCAGGGGCCGCGTGCGGAAGATCCGCCGCCGGGTCGCCCCGACGCCGGGAACCGTCGCTCTCGCGCTGTGGCTCGGACGGCTGGAGGGCTACGCGGTGGCCCGGCTGCTCGACTCGCCGTGGGCGCGGGTTGCCGGCGACGGCGGTCCGGGGGAGCTGCTGCCGGTCGCGCTCCGGGCGGGCCAGCTCGGCCTCGTCCGGGCACGCGCCGCGGCCGGCGTCCTCTCCATCGACGCTTCCATTCTCGACCCGGCGGTAGCGCGATGACCCTCAGCCGCATCGACAGGCTGGCCCGGGCGTACGAACGCCACATCGGCGCGCCGTGGCAACGCACCCTCGCCGGCGCCCAGCGGGTCGTCTTCGTCGTCTACGACAAGGAGATGGAACGGGCGTTGCGCGCCAGGATCGGCCAGTTCAAGCAGGCGACGGTGGGCGCCGGTCACGGCTGGAATCTGGTCGATTGCACCTCCTGGTTCGCGGAGTGGATGGCTCGCGACGAGTACCGCGACGCCTACTTCGAGGATCCGTCCCTGCTCGAACTGAAGCTCGAAAGCGAGTTCCGCGCCCAGTCGGCCCAGAAGCTCGCCATCGCCCTGGAGCAGGCGGGTGAGACCGACGTGGTCGCCCTGCTCGGCGTCGCGTCGCTGTACGGTTTCCTGCGCGTGTCCGACCTCATCCGCGCCGTGGAGCCGGCCGTCCGGGGCCGGCTCGTCGTCTTCTTCCCCGGCAGCAGGAACGAGAACAACTTCCGGCTGCTCGACGCGCGGGACGGCTGGAACTACCTGGCCCAGGCCATCACGCTCCACGATGAACAGGTGACCTTGCCGTGAAGATCCACGAACTCCTCGACCGCGACCCGCGCGGCGCCCGCCTCGCGAACAACGGCCAGGCCCGTCTCGACGTGGAGGGCGGCCGATCCGAGGACGTGCTGCGCGAGGAACTCTCCACGTTCGTCTGCGACGGGCGCTTCGGTGATGCGCTGCAGCGCATCCTCGACCGCTACCTCGCGAACCTGGGCGCGGCGCGGCAGGACGCGGCCTGGGTCAGCGGGTTCTTCGGCAGCGGCAAGTCGCATTTGCTCAAGATGGCCGCGCACCTGTGGCGGAACACGAGCTTCGAGGACGGCTCGACGGCCCGCGGCGTGGCCGGGGAGTCTCTCCCCGGCGACGTGCAGGCCGCGCTGCGGGAGCTGGACACCCGGGCGACGCGCGCCGGCCGCCGCCCGGTCGCCGCAGCCGGCACTCTCCTGGGCGGCAACGACTGGGTCCGCCGCACCGTGCTCGAGATCGTCCTGCGCGCCCGCGGCTGGCCGGACCAGTACGCGCAGGCGAAGTTCTGCTTCTGGCTGCGGGACGAGGGTGCGCTGGACGCGGTGCGGGCGGCGGTCGAAGCCGGGGAAAGGGACTGGCTGCGGGAACTGAACAACCTCTACGTCAGCCCCGTCCTCGCGGGCGCGGTGGTCGACGCGGTGCCGGGCTTCGCCGCCGACGTGAAGAACGCCATGCAGGCGTTGCGGGCGCAGTTCCCGCCGACCAGGGAGGACATCACCACGGAGCAGTTCGTCGACGCCGCCCGCCGCGCGCTCTCGGACGGCGACGAGCTTCCGCACACGGTGCTCGTGCTCGACGAGGTCCAGCAGTACATCGGCGGCGACGAGGACCGGTCGTCGGCCATCACCGAACTCGCGGAGGCGATCCAGACCCGGTTCGACAGCCGGGTGATGCTCGTTGGCGCGGGCCAGTCGGCGCTGTCGGCCGACACGCCGCATCTGGCCAAGCTCCGCGACCGGTTCGTGATCCGGGTGGAGCTGACCGACGCCGACGTCGAGGCGGTGACGCGGCGCGTGCTGCTCAGCAAGAAGCAGAGCGCCGTTCCCGAGATCGAGAAGCTCTTCGAGACCCACGCCGGCGAGGTCGCCCGTCACCTGCGGAACACGCGCATCGGCGCCCGGCCGGAGGACGCCGGCCACCGGGTGGACGACTACCCGCTGCTCCCCGTCCGCCGCCGGTTCTGGGAGGCGTGCTTCCGGGCCGTCGATGCCGGCGGCGCGCAGAGCCAGCTTCGTTCCCAGTTGCGGATCCTGCACGACTCGCTGGACGGGCTCGCGTCGCGGGACCTCGGCGCCGCGATACCCGCGTCCGACCTCTTCGGCGCCCTCGCGCCGGACATGGTGAGCACCGGCGTTCTCCTCGGTGAACTCGACACGCGGATCAGGCGGCTCGACGACGGGACGGACCGCGGCCGCCTGCGGCGCGACCTCTGCGGGCTGGCGTTCCTGATCGGACGGCTGCCCCGCGAGACCGCGGTCGACATGGGAGTGCGGGCCACGCCGTCCGCCCTGGCCGACCTGCTCGTGACCGACATCACGCGGGACGCGTCGGCGTTCCGGCGCGACGTGGAGAGGGAGCTCGAGTCCCTCGCAGAGCGCGGCGAACTCCTCAAGGTGGGCGAGGAGTACCGCCTCCAGACCACGGAGGGCGCCGAGTGGGACCGCGCCTACCGCGAACAGGTCGCGGCGATGCGGCAGGACGAGGTCGAGATCGGGCGCGTCCGCAACCAGCTCTTCGGCAGGGAGGTTGAGGAGGCGGTGCGGTCTCTCCGCCTCATCCACGGCGAATCGAAGTTGCGACGCACGGTCAAGCTCCACGCCGGGGAGGAAGCGCCGGTGCCCGACGCCGAGGCCGTGGTCGTCTGGTGGCGCGACGGCTGGTCGGTTCGGCGGAACGCCGTGGAGAACGAGGCGCGGCGGGCGGGAGTCGAGGGTCCGACCCTGTTCGCCTGGCTGCCGCGCCGCAACGCGGACGAACTGCGCGAGCGGATCCTCGCCGTCGAGGCGGCGGGGCGGGTGCTCGACCTGAAGGGCAGCCCCGCCTCGCCCGAGGGGCGGGACGCGAAGGCGGGAATGGAGAGCCGGCGGGACGACGCCGTCCGCCAGCGCACCGAACTCGTCCTCGACGCGCTGCGGGCAGCGGCCGTCTACCAGGGCGGGGGCACGGAGGTCTACGGCGAGGACCTGCGCCAGCGGATCGAGCGGGGCGCCGAGGCCTCGCTGGCGAGGCTCTTCCCGGAGTTCGACAAGGGCGACCACCGGGCCTGGGAGGTGGCGCTCCGCCGCGCCCGCGACGGCAACGACGCGCCGCTCCAGATCGTCGGTTGGGAGGGGCAGACGGCGGACCATCCGGTGGCCCGCGAAGTGCTCGCGAAAGCTGCGGCCGGCGCGCGCGGCACCGAACTGCACCGGGCGCTCCGGGCCGCGCCGTTCGGCTGGCCGCAGGACGCGGTGGACGCCGTGCTGGTGGCGCTGCACCGGAGCGGACACCTGAGGGCCGTCCGCAACGGGGTCGACGTCGCGGTCGGCGCGCTGGACCAGGCCGGCATCAAGGCGGCGGAGTTCCGGCCCGAGAGGGTCGTGCTCACCGTGAGCGACCGGATCGCCGTGCGCGGCCTGTTCCAGCAGGTCGGCGTCCGTGCGCGGAGCGGGGAGGAGGCGCAGTCCGCCCGGAGCTTCCTCGACCGTCTGCAGGAGCTTGCGGAGTCCGCCGGCGGCGCGGCGCCGCTGCCGCCCGTGCCCGAGACCGGCTTCATCGACGAACTCTCACGGCTTGCGGGCGCGGAACAGTTGGCCGCCATCCACGAGCGGCGCGAGAGCATCGGCGAGTCGATTGCCGCCTGGACGGCGCTGGCCGAGCGGCGGGAGGGCCGCGAACGGTTGTGGCGGCTCGCGGCGGGCCTGCGGCGGCATGCCCAGGGTCTCTCGGGCACGGACTCGCCGGAGCAGGAGTTCGAAGCGATCGAGCGGCAGCGATCGCTCCTCGCGGAGACCGACCGCCTCGATCCCCTCGTGGGCCGGCTCGCCGGCGCACTGCGCGAGGAATTGACTGCGCGACGCCACAAGCTCACCGTCGCGGTGACCGGTGCCGCCGAGGCGCTGGCCGCGGACGCGACCTGGCAGCGCTTGGACCAGGGCGAGCAGGAGGAGATCCTCCGGCAGTGCCAGCTTGACCCGCCTCGCGAGACCCCGATCGCGACGCGCCAGGAGCTTCTCGCCAACCTCGACAACCGCCCGCTCGCCGCATGGCAGGCCGAGGCCGATGCCGTCCGCGAGCGCGCCTCCCGGGCGTTGGGCGAAGCGGCGACCCGGCTTGGCGCCGGTTCCGAGGACGAGCCGGCGCCGACCCGCGTCACGATCCGCCCCGTTACGCTTGCCGACGAGGTGGCCGTCCGGGACTGGCTGCGGGAGCAGGAGGAGCGGCTGGTGGAGGCGGTGCGGAAGGGGCCGGTGGTGCTGCGGTGAGCATGTCGATAACCACAGAACAACTCGCGTCACGCATTCGGGCTGCAAGGGAGGCAACCGGCTTGACACAGGAGGCGGTGGCTGGCGCGCTGAAGCTCTCGCGCCCCGCCGTGTCGCAGATGGAGGCCGGGAACCGGGCCGTGTCGGGCCTCGAACTCGAGCGCCTCGGGCGCCTTTTCGGGAGGCGCATGACCGACTTCTTCGACGATGCGTTCTCTCCCGAACGAGGCGCGGCCATCGCGCTCTTCCGCGCGCATCCGATTCTGAGCAGCGACTCCGACCTACGGGACGCGGTGGGGCTGGCACTGGAGTTCGGGCGTTCCGTGGCCCACCTTGAGGACCGGCTCCAGATCGACAGGCGCGAGGTGGTGGCGTACGGCTATGGGACCGCCGCCATGAAGAACAAGTGGGATGCCATCCAGCAGGGAGAGCGCGTGGCCGGCGCGGAGCGGAACAGGCTGGGGCTGGGCATCGAGCCGCTGCCCGATCTCGTGGATCTGTTGGAGAGGCAGGGCGTGCGCGCCGTGGCGGCGTCGATGCCTGCCAAAGTGTCCGGCCTGACCCTGGTGGACGATGCGGCGGGCATCGTCGTCGCGGTCAATGGACGGCACGGGTTCAACCGGCAGCGCTTCTCGCTGGCCCGGGAGTACGCCCATGTCCTGTTCGACCGCGACAGGCAGGCCTGCCTGAGCCGCAGGGAGGACCAGGAATCGTCGATGGAGGTGCGGGCCGACTCCTTCGCCGCCACTTTCTTGCTTCCGGCCGACGGTGTTCGTCGCTATGTCCACTACCTCGCCAAGGGGCGCGCGAGCCGGACTCGCCGCCAAGTCTCGGACGGCCGGGACGTTCAAACCGCGGAGCGCCGACGGCCTCCCGGCAGCCAGGGGCTGCGTCTGCACGACGTGGCAATGCTCGCTCATCACTTCGGCGTCAGCCGCGTGGCGGCGCTCTACCGCCTGAACGGCCTGGGGATCCTCACCGAACGGCAGCGGGCCGCTTTGGCCGAGTGGAACGTCGGCCACGGCGAACGCCTCGCGAGCCTGCTTGGTCTTCGGAACCCCGACGCCGCCCGCCGTCGCTTGCCTCGCAAGCGTCTCGTGACCCTCGGAATCGAGGCCCTGGAGCGGGAGATCATCTCCTACAGCAAGCTCCGCGAGTTGGCCGGACTAGTGGGCGTGAGCGAGGACGATCTGGAGGAACTCGTGGTGGCCGCAGGAATCGACCCGAGACCGCCGGTTGATGTGTCGCCGGTGGACTGGGACGTTCTGAGAAGAGGATCGGTGAGGTAGTGGCGAGTCGAGCCGAGGCTCACGACGGGGCGCTGGATGCACTAAGTCATCCGGTGGTCCTTCGCGGAGCTTGGCTTCGCGTAGACGGCTGGTATCGCAGCGGCAACTTGGCGCCTCAACCCGAACTCTCCCTCTGGCGCCTTCACCCGGAACGCGAGATGCGCCGGCTAGCGCGCGATCTGCGAAGGGAGAGATGGACGCCGAGCGATTGGCTCCAGGTTCCGTACCCGAAGCGGGGCGCTTGCTTGCGCCACTACACGATGCCCTCCGTACGCGACCAAGTTGCGTTCATGGCGTTTCTGGTGCTGCTGGGCCCTCTGTTGGATCGCCAGTTTGAGAACTTCGTATTCGGGAACAGGTGGTATCGGCCGATTCGATGGGAGCGACGGACCGGCCGGGGTCACTGGGTGCAGGGCCCTTACCCGTTGCTGACGGACAAGGCCTATCTGCCTTACGCCCGCTCGCATGGCCTCTATCGTCGCGTAGCACACTGGACAGTTGCGCGAATGACGAACGCGCGGATACGCGACCACGACTACGGAGGGCCACTTCAGCTCCCCGACGACTACGTGCGGACATCGCTTCCTGAGTGGACCAGGGAGGAGTGGTGGGCTACTGAAGACCGCGGCGCCCGTTGTGCCTACTGGGCAGCTCTGGACCTCCAGCTCGCGTATCCCTCGATTCGTCTCAGTCGACTGCGCGAGAGCATCCGTCAGATGGCCGGCCAAGCTCCGGTCTTCGAGTTGAGTGGCTTCCCCGAGGCCGTTCTCGACATCATGGCTCGTCCTGGGACTCCCGAGCTTCTTGGCGACCACCTTGCCGACGCGCTCGACGCAGTGACCGTGTTGTCTGGAGAGATCCCGGAGACTGCTTGGCGTCCCTGCTGCGCGGCTCCGGACCTGCCTCCCGACAACCGCGGCCTTCCCACAGGGCTCGCGATATCGGGACTTCTGATGAACGTCCTCCTGCACGCCGGCGACAGCGAACTCTTGACGAGCCTAGAGGCCCGGGAAGGTCGGGACCGTAGCGCCTTCCTCAGATTCGCGGACGACATGTACGTTCTGTCGCGATCCGCCAACGGCCTAGTCGACCTCATTGACGACGTCTGGAGGGCCTTGGTGGGCGAGGACTCCGTCGCCCTCGCGAGCGGGGTCTCGCCGTCGAACCTCTACCTCAATCTCGGCAAGGTAGCGCCCGAGGAGTTGTCGAAGTTGGTCAACGCCTATCTCAAGGCACAGGGTTGGAAGTGCTGCGGTAGCTGCCGTCGCCTGAGGCCCCAAGGATCTGCAACCGAAACGGAAGTCCCCACGTTGGGCGACTGGTTCCGTTCGGAGGGAGGCGATGGAAGTTCATGGGGCGTGGATCTCCAACGGACGGCAGTGGGTCCCAACGAAGTGGGTCCGTTCTTGACGACATTGGTTTCCCGGCTGAGCGAGCTCGGTACGGATACTCTGGCGGAGCGCTTTGGCGAGGGAGCCAGGCATCGGCTCGGCCGACTTCACGAACTGGCCCGATTCGACATCGACGACAAGCAGGTTCGCCCCGAAACTCGTCGCGCGTTTGCGGCCAATCGGCTAGTCAGGACCTGGCTTTCGCCCGACGGGGCCAAGGCGCGCGCCACCTTGGCGGACATTCGGGAGTCGATTGCCTACGTGCTGCGAGTGACGCCTTGGAAATTCTCGCTCTGGAGGTCCGTGGTGAGGGCGGCTGCAATGCGTCCGCCTGAGCGGTCCGAAGAAGACGAGCGGCTGGCTCGGGATTGGCTTGTCGGCCGGCTCCGGCATATCGCCCACGTTCAAGGCGGTCAGGATTCGCGCTCCTGGATGAACGCTTGGCCGGAGGATCTGGAGGATGAGGATCGGAGTGACCGAGACGCGCTTTGGAAGGCGCTGTACCTGTCCTTCCACAGGGCGGCTTTCTGGCATGCGATGGGCGACGTACTGAGGGAGCTCTGGCGTCACGATGATCGAGTCAAGCAACCACCGGTGGGCGACGCCGGGCCGTCGCCGAGTTGGTGGACGGTACGGGCTCTCCCTGGCGGAGGGCACGCTGTCGTCGCTGCTTGGCTAGGAGCGCTAGACGAGTGGACGGGCGTGCTCTACCCGTCCGAGGACGTCACGGATCGTCTGAGACGATGGCCTTGGGAGCTTGACGAACTCGTTGCCGCTGTTCTCGCTTCCAGTGCCCGACCGGAGGTTGCGGAGGGCCTGCGCCGTGCAGAGCGGCCCGGCGGGTCGCTCGCGGCACCTGTTGCGCTTATCAGCGGCAGGTGGCGGCGAACTGCCGAGCTTCTTGAGAAGGCTGAGCGCGTCCTGCCGCCACATGCGAAGGAAAGGGCCCTGAACGAGAGCGCACTCGCACATCTCTACTTGGCGGGTCGCCGAAAGGGCTTGGCACCCGTCCTGTTTCCGGCGGGCCAGCCGCCGCGAATTCTGGGGGCTCCCCGAGACACTGACCATGCGATCGCCGTCGGAATGGCTCTTGGGTGTGGCGCGAGCATCGGCCTGGACCTGCTGCGGCAAGCGCTTCTTGATCCCGCGGTGGCGGCTCGAAAGGCCTCGCGTGATCCGCACGCCCTCCGGGAGTACGGACGCGCACGGCGTCTTTACCTGGGCCACGAGGTGCAGGCGTAACAGATGTTGCCGACGCTCCATCGACTGCTTTGGGGTCCCACTCGGGAGAAGCGTCTCGCGGAATGGGCGCCCCGGCCATGGGAGGTGCCCGCGGTTGGTCTGCCTGTCCGCGTAGCGGTCTTTCTCTACTCATCGGTAGCGCGGTCCCCGTGTCCTTCTGAGTGGACGCCGGAAGCGGGACCGCTGACGTGGTCGCTTGGCGGTGAGCTGGAGGTCCTTGGCGCAGGCAGGCTCGCCCAGTTCGAGATGAACCCGGCAGCTTCGCCAAGCGGTAGCGCATCCCCCGGTCGAGGTCCCGTTCTCAGGCGCACCACCGCTTGGGAAGTTCCGCCGCATGAGGCGTACTTTCTTCCTCTTGCGGCTGCGGCCGAAGTGGCGGCGATCAAGGCCGAGGACTATGCACTCTACTGCGACGTTCTCCTGCTGATTACCGCGCTCGACGGTGGTGAAGCGATTCTCTCGGGATTGGCCGAGCGAGGAGTCGGTGCCGTTCCATTCGTGGACCGATGGGCTTGGCGGTCCCGAATCCACCTTCCTGAGGCGGCGTGGGCGGCGATGGACGCAATTCTCCGCTGGTCTACGAGGCCTGACCGTGAGTTCGGTCCGGGACGAGAGGAGTTTGCTCACGCTCTTGAGGCTTGCTGCCCGAAGACGATCACGAACGACGACTTCAAGCGCGAGCGCATCGACATCGGCTTGGCGGACGCGCGCTCCACCGAAGTTCCCCGCACGGTGCGGCCACCAGGGCTGGTGGACGGCAAACTGCCGGAGGAACTTGAAGTGAACGAGGCGGAGCTCGCCGACTCGCTCCTGCTTCGCGTCGGCCAAACGTTTGAGCCGAAGCGGTCGTTCAACTCGATGCTCTCCTCCTTTCCCCGCATGGAGCTAGAGGCAGGCAACGCCGTCCTTGAACAGATCGCCAGTGCGTTCCAGGCGCCACATCACCCGAGCCCGGAGCAGACCCCCGGTCTCGTCGTGTTTCCCGAACTGGCCGTGCCGCAACCCGAGGCCCGCACGGTTCGCGACCTGGTCCGCGAGACTGGCATCGCTTCGCTGAGCGGCCTCTACTGGCGGCAACTCAAGCCTGCGTATCCGGCACGGGGCTTGACCCGCGCATCCAGGAGTTGGTTCGTCAATGAGGCCGAGCTCACGCTCCCCGTGGGCCACAAAGAGCCCGGGCCTACCAGTGTTCGTTGGTACCGGGTTCGCAAGCCGGTGCCGGCCCATATCGAGGCCGGCTTGGCATCGGCGCTTGGTTCCCGGTGCTGTGGACAAGACGAGCTGAAACCCGGCGAGGAGACTTGCTGGGCCATGCTCAAGGGGCGGAGGTGGTACAGGTTCCTCCATCCCGATTGGGGCGACTTCTCGGTCGCGATCTGCGCAGACCTGCTCGATGCCGCGCCTTGGCGCTCCTTGCGAGGCGAGATCATGCATCTCTTCATGGTCGCCTTCAATCAGGATCTCGACCTGTTCGACGCGCTGACGCGGACAAGGTCGTACGAGAACTTCGCGAACGTCGTGACCGTGAATGACGGCCGCTACGGCGGCAGCGTGCTGTGGACGCCCAAGCGGGGCCACCGTCGGGAGGCGGGGCGCGTTCGAGGCGGCGGTCTCTCAGTTACGGCCGACGTGCGATTGCCCGTGAAGGAGCTCTTTCGCCGACAGAGGTTCGGAGTCGCCGAGGCGGAGCGCCGTGCGGAAGTGCAGTGGCAGGGCAAGAAGGAAGATCCTGAGAAGTTCAAGGCGCCGCCTCCCGGATTCAGGCGGCGCGCTTCGAATCAGTGCCCGAAGTTCAAGGAGGTTTGACCGATGGCGACGATCCACACCCTACAGCTCGATGGTTTCTTGTCCTTCCCGCCGGGTTCGTCGGCGTTCGAGCTTCAGCCTCTGAACGTACTGATCGGACCGAACGGCGCCGGCAAGTCGAACTTCATCGAGGCGTTCGAGCTTCTCGCGGCTGCGCCGGTGGACTTTGCCGCGGCAGTACGGAGTGGGGGCGGCGCGAAGGAATGGCCGTGGAAGGGAGTGGGCGCTAGGTCCACCGCCCGCATCGAGACCGTGCTGGCTGATGGAACCCCGACTGGTCGGCCGCTTCGCCATGGCATCGAGTTCGGCTCGGTCGCCCGCCGGGCGGAGGTCCTCGACGAGGTGGTGGAGGAGACGAGGCCCTACGCGGGGAACGAGGACGTTTTCTTCTACTATCGGTTCCAACAAGGCGAGCCAGCGATCAGCGTTCGCGAGGAAGGCGGCAAAGCGGTCCAGCGGAGCCTGAAGAGAGAGAACCTGCCTCCCGATCAGTCGGTCCTCGCTCGCTACAAGAGCGTCGACCTCTGCCCGGAAGTTGCGTGGGTCTCGGAGCGCTTCAAGGCGATTCGGACATTCCGTGAGTGGACGTTCGGCCGCTTCGCGTCGCTTCGGGAGCCGCAACGCTCCGACCTGCCGGACGACAGCCTGCTGCCGAACAACTTGAATCTCGCGCTTGTTCTGAACTACATCGGACACTCCGGCGCGACGCAACTGGAGCACGAGATGCGGCAGTTTCTCCCGCGGTTCGCACGCCTGTCCACGCGAGTCGCCGGCGGATCCGTGCAGTTCTACGTTCACGAGAACGGATTGACCGCACCCATTCCGGCAAGCCGTCTCTCGGACGGCACGATGCGGTTCATGGCCATCCTTGTCACCTTGCTTCATCCCGACCCGCCTCCCCTTGTTTGCATCGAGGAGCCAGAGCTTGGGCTGCACCCGGACGCGGTTGTCGGGCTGGGGGACCTCCTCGTCGAGGCATCCTCGCGGATGCAGCTGGTCGTGACGACGCACTCCGACGCTCTGGTTGCTGCTCTCTCCAACCGAGCAGACTCGGTCGTCACGTGCCAGTGGAAGGGCGGGGGAAGCGCCTTGGAGCGAGTTGATCCGGAGCGGCTTCGCAGGTGGCTCCACGAATACACCTTGGGCGACATCTGGCGGATGGGCAAGCTGGGTGCGAACCCGTGACCGACATCGAGGTCTACATGGAAGGCGGAGGCCGCACCGCCAGTTCGAGGGCGCTGCTCCGTGAAGGGGCGGAGGAGTTTCTTGGGGAACTTCGATCCGCTGCGCGAAGCCGGGGCCTCGAACTGAGGATCGTCTGCTGCGGCGGGCGAGGCGAGGCACGAGCCGACTTCGTCGAGGCAAGGAGCGAGGGGCGGTTCGCGGCGCTCCTGCTAGTGGACTCGGAGAAGCCGGTCGAGGGCGATCCCAGAACCCACCTCGTCACTCACGACGGCTGGGGGGATCTGGAACCGGCGTCCGAGAGCGAGATTCACCTAATGGTGCAGGTGATGGAGACCTGGCTCGTCGCCGATCCTCAGGCGCTCGCGAGGCACTATGGACCTGCCTTTCGCACGGACCTTCTGCCGGCGGACCAGGACTTGGAGACGGTAGAGAAGGAGACGGTGCTCGCGACCCTCGAAGAGGCTACTGCACCGACGTCGGAGGGCCGCTACCACAAGATCCACCATGCCAGACGGCTCCTCGGCCTGATCGACTCGGAGAGGGTCCAAGCGCGCTGCCCGCATTGCAAGCGGCTCTTCGAGATGCTGACGGCCTTGATCGAGGAGGCGGCCTGAGATGACCGGAGCCCTAACGCCCGACCTCCGCAAGCAGTTGGAGAAGGCCGTCCGCTCCGCGCGCGCCGAAGGCGAGGCCGGCACTCGCGCTGCGCTGCGGGCGCTCGCGGTGGACGGCGCCCGGCCGCACGAGTCGATGTCCGCCGACGAGCGCAAGCTGCGGCGGCGGCTTCGCGCCCACGGCCGGCAGTTGGGCGACGTACGGGACCGGGAGAGCGGAGCGCAGGAGATCGGGCGGCTCGTCCACGAGGTCGCCTACGAGCACTGGCACCGGATGCTGTTCGCTCGGTTCCTGGCGGAGAACGGGTTGCTGGTCGAGCCCCGGTCCCGGGTTTCGGTATCGCTGGACGAGTGCGCTGAACTGGCGCGCGAAGCGGGCGCCACGGACGGCTGGCAGGTCGCCGAGAGGTTCGCTGCCGAGATGTTGCCCCGGATCTTCCGGCCAGACGACCCGGCCCTCGCGGTGACGCTGGCGCCGGAGACGCGGCAGAGGTTGGAGCGGCTGGTGGAAGATCTGCCAGACAGCGTGTTCACGGCGAGCGACGCGCTTGGCTGGACGTACCAGTTCTGGCAGGCGGACCGGAAGGAGGAGGTAAACCAGTCGGGCGCGAAGATCGGCGCGGACGAACTTCCCGCGGTGACGCAGTTGTTCACCGAGAACTACATGGTCCAGTTTCTGTTCCACAACACCATCGGCGCGTGGCGGGCCGGCAAGCACCTGGAGCAGCGGCCCGAACTGGCCGAGCGTGCCGCGAGCGAAGGGGAACTCGGGGCCGCCGTGCACATCGAACCGCGAGGCGGCCTCGACGGCTACGACTTCGACTACCTGCGGTTCGTCCGCGAACCGGCCGGCGACGACGGCGAGGATGTGGCCCGGACCTCGACTGGACCTTGGCGGCCAGCCGGCGGTGCCTTCCGCCGCTGGCCCGACCGGGCGGCGGACCTTCGGGTGCTGGACCCATGCTGCGGAAGCGGCCACTTCCTCATCGAGGGCTTGGAACTCCTGGTGCGGCTGCGCATGGAGGAGGAGGGCCTCGGGGTCGAGCACGCCGTCGGGGCCGTGTTGAGGGACAACCTGTTCGGACTGGAGATCGACCAGCGCTGCACGCAGATCGCGGCTTTCAATCTTGCACTGGCCGCGTGGAAGATGGTGGGCCGCCCGATCGACTTGCCGCCGCCACGGATTGCCTGCTCCGGTCTCGCCGTGAGCGCTTCGAAGGACGACTGGGTGAGGCTTGCCGAGGGCGATCAACGTCTGGAAGGCACGCTCGACCGGCTCCACGACCTCTTCAAGCAGGGGCCCATTCTCGGTTCGTTGATCGACCCGGCGGGGGTCGGCGAGGAACTGTTCCAGGCCGACTTCGCGACGGCGGAGCGCGCTCTGAGCCGGGCGGTCGCCCAGGAAGACGCCGGCGAGGAAGAGCGGGAGCGCGCGGTGGCGGCGCAGGGGATGTCGCGCGCCGCCGGACTGCTGGCCGGCGAGTACGACCTCGTGATCACCAACGTGCCCTATCTGGCGCGTCGCAAGCAAGCCGCGAGCCTGCAGGACTTCGCGCTCAAGAGTCACCCGGACGCTAAGGCCGACTTGGCGACCATTTTCGTGTCGAGGATTCTCCGGTGGCTCGGGACCGGCGGCGTTCAGGCGGTCGTCGCGCCGCAGAACTGGCTGTTTTTGACCAGCTATAGGAAGCTGCGCGAGCGGCTGCTCGCCGAACGGACGTGGCGATTCGTGGCGCGGCTGGGACCCGGCGCGTTCGAGACGATAGGCGGGCACGTCGTGAACGTCGCCATGGCCGTGCTGTCGGCCAAGAGGCCGGACGAAAACTGGCGCATGGCCGGCATCGACGTGTCGGCACCCCGCGGCGAGAAGCCGATTCCGGCGCGGAAGAAGGCGGAGTTGCTGCGGACTCGTGGGAGAAAGCCGGTCTCACAACTTCCGCAGGCTCGGCAGCGACGCAATCCAGATGCCGTGGTCAGGCTACTCGACTACGGAGAAGCGGTTCAGGTTCTTCTATCTGAGCATGCTCAGGGTCTTGCCGGCATACTGAACGGCGATTCTCTCCGTTTTCGTCGCATGGTGTGGGAGTTCCATCCCGTTCCGCCGGAGTGGGTCTTGCAGCAGACAAGCGTCGACGAACCGAGCTTCTTTGGCGGACATTCAGGAGTCATCTACTTCGATGAGGAGAACGGCCATCTCCGCGAGGATGCTCTCGTTCGACGGGAGAGGCTTCACGACTCGGACCGCCGTGGCAACGCGGCATGGGGTCGGAACGGAATCGGCATCAGCCAGATGACGACGTTGCCTGCGACGCTGTACTCGGGGGCCAAGTTCGACTCCAACGTGGCGGTCATTCTCCCTAGAGAGGGGGCACTCGTTGAGTCAATCTGGTGCTACTGCTCCGCTCCCGAGTACGCGCGGGCCGTGCGGGAGATCGACCAAAAGCTGAATGTAACCAACGCCACGTTGGTGAAGGTTCCATTCGATCGAGGTCACTGGAGGAAGGTCGCCGCCGCCCGGTACCCCAACGGCCTCCCCGAGCCGTTCTCCGACGACCCGACTCAATGGCTTTTCCACGGCCACCCGTGCGGCTCGGTGGTCTGGGACGAGGAGACGAAGTGGACCGCCCACGGTCCGCTCCGTGCAGACGCTTCCGTGCTCCACGTCGCCGTCGCGCGGCTCCTCGGCTACCGCTGGCCAGCGGAGCTCGACCCGGACATGCGGCTGGCGGCAGAGTCCCGAGAATGGGTCGAGCGGTGCCGGGAACTGCACCACTTCGCCGACGAGGACGGCATCGTCTGCCTTCGGGCAGCGGCTGGCGAGCTGCCGGCGGCCGACCGGCTGCGCTCCCTGCTCGCGGCCTCCTACGGCGAGGCGTGGTCCGACGGGAAGGAGGGCCAGCTTCTTGGTGCGGCCGGAAACGGCAAACGGCCGCCCAGGTCTCTGGACGAGTGGCTCCGCGACCGGTTCTTCGCCGAGCACTGCAGGCTGTTCCACAACCGGCCCTTCGTCTGGCACGTCTGGGACGGCCTCAAGAACGGCTTCCACGCGTTGGTGAACTGCCATCGCCTGTGCGGGCCGGATGGCGAAGGCCGGCGAACGCTGGAAGCGCTCGCGTACCGGCATCTGGGCGAGTGGATAGCTCGTCAGCGCGCGGCGCAGGGTCAGGATCGGGAGGGGGCGGACGCCCGGCTCGCCGCCGCCCTGGACCTTCAGCGGCAGTTGGAACTCATCCTGAAGGGTGAACCGCCTTACGACCTCTTCATCCGCTGGCGCCCGCTCCACGAGCAGCCGGTCGGCTGGGCGCCGAACCTCGACGACGGCGTGAGGCTCAACATCCGCCCCTTCATGCGGGCGGAACTCCAGTCCGGCGGCCGCAAGGGCGCCGGCATCCTCCGCGTCAGGCCGAACATCACCTGGAAGAAGGACCGCGGCAAGGAACCAGGGAGCCTTCGCCCTAGGGATGACTTCCCCTGGTTCTACTCCTCCGTTGGCCAAGGTACCGAGGTAGACCGCACGGACTACGCGGCGTCGCTGGAGGCGGATTTTGATGGCAACCGCTGGAACGACCTTCACTACTCACGGGCCGTCAAGGAGGCTGCCCGGACGCGTGGACGGAGCGAGACGAGGGCGTCGGCGTGACGCCTACAGAGAATCGAGGGGCATTCAGGGCGTTGACCTGTTTACGAGCTGCTCGACGAGCGCGAGTTGCGCCTGACGATCTTCGCCGCTGGACCGTCGGAGGATTGAGGACTTTGCTGCGCGCCACGATTGCGCCGTTCGGACTCAGGGCGGGTCTCGTTGCCGGCGCCGATATGGACACCGTCGATCCCCAGGACAGGGCTTGAGGATTAGGAGAGAGCGTTGGCTTCCACCGCATCGCACACCGCTGAGGTCGCACCCGCCGCCGACACGATCCTCGGCCGCCTGATCGCCGCCCTCCGCGACAAGGCTGGCCCGCTGGACGGCCACGAACGGCCGGCCGCCGTCCTCTGGCCCGACCCGGACGAAGAATGGCGTCCTCTGGTCGCCACCCTCCGCGAAAGGCTGCGTGAGTTCCTGACCCTTGGCGTTTACGACGAGGCGGCCCGGTGCGGCCCGGCCATCTGGCTGCGCGCGGCCGTCGACGGCGAGCTTGGCGGGGCGGCACCGACGAACGGGCGGCCGCCCATCCTGTACCTTCCCGCCGTCTCCCGCCAGCAGCTTCGCGCCGGCGACGACTGCCCGGACAATCTGAAGCCCCTGGTCGAACTTCTCTATCGGGGCGCCGTCTGGGCTCACCCGAACGGGCGGGAGTGGACGGTGCGGGCCTTCCTGAGTTCCCCGAAGTCGCTCGGCCTGGGCGTCCCGGACGATCGCGGTACGAGGCAGGCCATGCTGCAGGCTCTGCCGGAGGTCGCGGTGGCGCCGCTCGACCGGCTGGGAGGCAGGCGGCTCGACGCGGACTTCTTCCACCGCGTGTTGAGCCCCGACCCGCTGCGCGACGTGTTGCAGTGGCTGGGCGAAGGCGACGCAATGCGGTCCCGTCTCGGTCCGGAGCGGTGGGGCGCCTTCCGCAGCCGCTGCCGGGACGAACTCGACTTCGACCCGCAGACGGCGCCCGACGTAGCGGCCGGCGAGCGGCTGGGTACCGGCGAGGGCGAATGGGCGCGGGTATGGGAACGGTTCCTGGAAGCGCCGGAGAGTTACGAGTGGGTGGCCGACGTTCTGCTGCGGAGTCGACCGGCGGGCGTTCTTCCTTTCGAGTCGGAACGGTGGCCGGACCTGAATGCCGAGGCCGAGGAGGTTCTCCGGCTCCAACTCGAAGAACTGCGCGACCTGAGCCACGACGACGCCTGCCGGGATTTGCTCCAGGCGGAGGAGGAGCATGGCCGTCGCCGCTACTGGGTCTGGGCGGGTCTCGGGCTCTCGCCGCTGGCCGTCGTCTTGGCGCCTCTGGCGCGTCTGGCCGCGGAAGCGCGAACGACGCTGGCCGGCGGCACGCCCGGCGAGGTCGCCCGCGGCTACGTCGAGCACGGATGGGCGGCCGATGCCGCGGCCCGCGAGGCCCTGGCCGCCGCCGGTGCCGCGGACCGGGAACTCGTCGCGGCGGTCGTCCGGCGCGTGCTGCTGCCGTGGCTCGAGGGCGGCGCCCAAGCCTTCCAGGCCGCCGCCGAGCGGGAGGCCCTGCCGGCGCGCGGCGGGCAGCCGCCGGTCGAAGCGGAGGAAGGAACGTGCCTGCTGTTCGTGGACGGTCTGCGCTACGAGCTGGCGCGCACGTTGGCTGATCTGCTCGAGGGGCGAGGCTTCGGCACGGACCTGCGGCATCGCTGGGCGGCGCTGCCGACGCTGACGGCCACGGGCAAGCCGGCGGCGACGCCGGTGGCTGCCGATGTGACGGGGACGGAGCTCGGTGCCGACTTGACGCCGGCGTTCGCCGCGACCGGCCGGCGCGCCGACGCCGAGGCGCTCCGAACCGCCATCGAGGCGCGCGGCTACCAGGTGCTGGGCACCGGAACGCTCGACGCGCCGCTCGGCAGTCCCGCTCGCGGCTGGGCGGAAGAGGGCGCCATCGACAAGCTCGGGCACGAACTCGCCGCGGCCGACTTCGCCCGCAAGCTGCGCGACGAGCTGGAGGCGCTCGCCGACCGCGTCGCGCGCCTCCTCGAAGTCGGCTGGAAGAGGGTCCGGCTCGTGACCGACCACGGCTGGCTGCAGATGCCCGGCGGGTTGCCCAAGGTCGACTTGCCTCAGCATCTCACCGTCAGCCGGGGCGCGCGCTGCGCCGCGGTGGCTGGCGCCTCGCAGCCAGACGCGCCGATGCCGCCGTGGCACTGGAACGCGAACGAGTCGTTCGCCTCGGCGCGGGGCGCCGGCGCCTTCCGCCGGTCGGTGGAGTACGCCCACGGGGGGCTCAGCATCCAGGAGTGCCTGGTTCCCGATCTGACGGTGCGTACGGCGGCTTCGACCGCCCCGAGCGCGCGGATCCGCACCGTCACCTGGCGCGGCTTCCGTTGCCTCGTCGAGGCCACGGCGGAAGCCGGAACGGTCGCCGCCGACCTGCGCCTGGCGGCGGAGCTGAGCCAGTCGGTCGCGGGGGCCGGCAAGCCCGTGGAGGCGGACGGCTCGGTCAGCCTGCTGCTCGCCGACGACGACCACGAACAATCGCGGCTGGTTCTCGTCCTTGTCGATGAGGAGGGTCGGATTCTCGACCGCCGCGAGACCGCTGTGGGAGAGGACTCGTGAACTCGCAGACTTCCCGGAACCTGGAGATGGACCGCCTGGACGAACTCGCCGCGGAGGCGTTCCCCGGCTATCTGGTGCGCAAGGACCTGGTGCGGCGCTACGCCCGGCAGTACCCGGTGCCCACCTACGTGGTGGAGTTCCTCCTGGGCCGCTACTGCGCGAGCGTGGACGAGGACGAGATCGAGGAGGGGCTGGTCGTCGTCAAGAGGCAGCTCGAAGGGCGGACCGTGCGCCCCAGCGACCAGGAGGTCTTCAAGTCGCGCGCCCGGGAGAACGGCTCGGTCAAGCTGATCGACATCGTCCGCGCCCGGCTCGACGCGCGCAACGACCGCTACGCCGCCGAACTGCCGAGCTTGGGCCTGCGCGGCGTCGACGTGGGCGACGCCATCGTCACCGAGAACCAGCGGATGCTGACGGACGGCTTCTACGCCGAGGTGACGCTGGAGTACGACGCGGTGGCGGCACTGGAGGAGCGGGCCAACCCGTTCCGCATCGCGTCGCTCCGGCCGATTCAGATGTCGGACCCGCGGGTGCTCGACGTGTTCGCGCGGGGCCGCCGGCAGTTCACGACGGACGAGTGGCGGGACTTCCTGATCCGCTCCGTGGGCCTCGAACCGGCGGCGCTGGACGAGCGGGCGAAGCGGGTCGCCCTGCTGCGGATGGTCCCCTTCGTGGAGCGGAACTACGACCTGGTGGAACTCGGCCCGCGCGGCACCGGCAAGAGCCACATCTACCAGCAGATCTCGCCGTACTCGCACCTTCTCTCGGGCGGCAAGGCGACGGTGGCGAAGATGTTCGTCAACATGGCGAACGGCCAGCGCGGCCTGGTCTGCCAGTACGACGTCGTCTGCTTCGACGAGGTCTCCGGCGTCTCCTTCGATCAGAAGGACGGCGTCAACATCATGAAGGGCTACATGGCGTCCGGCGAGTTCAGCCGGGGCAAGGAGAGCATCCGCGCCGACGGCGGCATCGTCATGGTGGGCAACTTCGATGTCGACGTGGAGCAGCAACAGCGCATCGGCCACCTGCTCTCGCCCCTGCCCAGGGAGATGCGGGACGACACGGCATTCCACGACCGCATCCACGCCTACGCGCCGGGCTGGGACTTCCCGAAGCTGAACCCGGAGGACCACCTGACGGATCACTTCGGCCTCGTGACCGACTTCCTGAGCGAGTGCTGGAACCAGTCCCGGCAGTCGACGCGGCTGGACGCGCTGCAGAACCGGGTCTTCTGGGGCGGCGCGCTCAGCGGCCGCGACATCGAGGCCGTGAACAAGACCTGTTCCGGTCTGCTGAAGCTCCTGTACCCCGACCGGGAGATGCCCATCGAGGAGGACGACCTGGAGTGGATCGTCCGGCTCGCCCTGGAGTCGCGCCGGCGCGTGAAGGAGCAGCAGAAGCGCTGCCTCAGGAGCGAGTTCGGCAACACCCACTTTTCCTTCACGCTGGGCGTGGACGGGGTGGAGCAATTCGTCGCCACGCCGGAACTCCACAGCGACGAGGCCATCGACAGCGACCCGCTGCCGCCCGGACAGGTCTGGGCCATCGGTCCCGGCGCCGGCGAGACGGGCGCCGGCCTGTACCGCGTCGAGGTCGCGCTGGGGCCGGGAAGCGGCGCGAAGATCGTCAACTATCCCGTGCCCCCGGCCTTCCGCGAGAGCGTCAGGGTCGGCGAGCAGAACCTGTACCGCGCCGCGAGGGAGCTTGTGGGACATCGCGACCCGCGCGGCTTCGAGTACTCGGTGCAACTCCAGTCCTTCGATGCCGACAAGTCCGGCGTCGGCCTCGGCATGCCGGTGCTCGCCGCCTGCGTCGGCGCGCTGCTCGACCGCGGAACCCGTGGCGGCGCGATCGTCGTGGGCCCGCTCAACCTCGGCGGCAGTCTGGACATGCTCCATCACCCCGTCTCGATCGCGGAACTGGCCGTCGACAAGCAGGCGACGACCCTGCTCATGCCGGTCAGCGCGAGGAAGGCGCTGAACGAGATGGCGGACGAGCTGTGGACGAAGGTGAACGTCGAGTACTACAGCGACCCGGTGGATGGGGTGTTCAAGGCGTTGCTGCCTCAATGACCGGCTGGCTCTGTGCTCCGGGCGAGGACAGGGCTCCGTTCCCCGACTGCCATGGCTCTGCACCCCGGTGGACATGAACCCAAGAGTGCCCGTCCCTTGCGGGAACCACGTGAATTGTGGTGGGATCCGCTCGTCCGACCGTTCTAGAGCCGGACGGCCGAGCGAGACCCGGCTCGCGGCCTGGAACTGAGCCTCTCGCTGGAACGAACATCCTCGCCCAACCAACGAGACCAGTCGCGCTTCACGAGGCCGCGAGTTTGTAACTCCGGGGGAACGATGGAGTCTCTGACACCAATTGAACAGCAAAGGCAACCTGAAGTGTCGAGACTCACTCGGCGCGGGATCATTGACTATCTGAAGATCCAACAGGTCGAGTGGAGTGGCGTCCTCAACGACGTCGACTTTCTCGAGCGGATCTTCGACCTCCGCACCCTACCGTCGCACGACCGGCGGTTCAGCAACGCAAAGAGGGACATATGGCAGCACAGAGTAAACAACGTGTACGACTGGAACGACGACTGGGTCTACTCTGATCCTCGCTTTGATCTGACGGGGTGTTCGTCCCGGCTTTTCCTGACCTTCTTGTGCGAGATGGTCCATCCAGTTGTCCGTGCCGATTCCGAAGAGACTGCTGAGATGGTTAGTCAATTCAACGAGCGACTTCGGATGGATGGATGGGAACTCTACGAGGTGGAGCGCATTGCGGAGCGACCTCGGTTTGCCGCGCGCGAACGGGGACCCGGACGGGGTAGGGCGATCGCGCGCGCTCGCGAAAGCGCTCGGGCTTTGAGTGCCGAGTGGATGAGCGGTGAAGTTGAGAGGATGGAGGGTGCGGTTGACGGGGATCCGGCTTTAGCGATTGGAACGGCGAAGGACTTGGTGGAGAGCTGCTGCAAGTGCGTTCTTTCGGATCGGGGAATCGAGATCGGGAGGAAGGCGACGCTGCCACAGCTTGCGAAGCGGATGGCCGGCGAACTGAGTCTAGTTCCAGAGAGTGTTCCAGAGTCGGCCAAGGGCGCGGACAACGTTCGCCGTGTCCTTCAGAATCTCGCGTCGTTGGTACACAACCTCGCTGAACTGCGCGGTCTTTACGGCTCCGGACACGGACGAGATGGCCAGTACCGTGGGCTCCAACCGAGGCATGCCCGCTTGGCGGTTGGCGCGGCCGTGACGTTCATTGATTTCGTGGTGGAGACGCACGCTCAACGTAACGCATCGTCCGTCGATTCGTAGCAGGTTCCGCCACGGGCGTTCGTAACGGCGCTCCTAGCCACTGGGCGGTGGACGATTCGTGTCGGCCGAGAGTCAGCGTTCGCTACCTCGGGTCGTCCGCTTGGCCTGCCTCCATTTGGACCCGCTCAAAGTAGACCGCCTCCAGCAGGTCGAGCTTGTCCTTGATGACGCCCGTCGCCGGGTGCGGCGCCGGCGCGTCGAGGACCATCCATGTGTCGGTCTCGCCGTCGTACTCCGGCCATTCCGGGGTGCCGTCGCCGTTCGGGTCGCCGGTGGCGGCGAAGCGGGTCCAGTAGCCGGCCATCGCGTCGGCCAGGGCGGCGCCGTCGTCGCCCCGGTAGTTCTCGGCGCCCTGTTCGCCGGGGTCGCCGAAGACGTAGGCGACCTCGGAGCCGTGCGGGGCGCCCGGGAAGGTCTCGCGCTGGGCTTCGGGGACGAATCGGAAGTAGTACGCACGGCCCGGCGAGCCGACGTTCTTCATCTGGGCGGCGAGGTAGCGGGCGGAGATGACGTAGCGCTGGTCGCCGAAGAGGGTGGCGGCGGCGATGCGCTCGGCGTCGGCTGCGGCCCCGGCTGCGGTCCCGGCCTCGGCGGCGGTCGCCCGATCCGGGCCGGCGGCGGCGTCCGCCGCGGCACTCGCGCCGGCAGCTCCGTTTGCGCCGTAGAGAGACCGGGCCAACGCCTCGCGTTCGCCGAAGCCGGCGAAGTAGTCGGCGGGCGTCATCGCGAAGGCGCGGAAGATGGTGCCCTCGAAGCTGTTGCCGCCTGTGATGTAGGGCACGTCGTGCTGCTTGCCGCGGGCGAAGACGATGCCCGGCTCGTCGGGGAGGACGGCGCCGGTGATCGGTACCCAGAAGCCGGTGCCGAGGCCGTTGAGGTCCTCGAACGGAATCGTCCGCAGGTCGGCGGCGGAGGGTTCGTCGCCGAGGTCGAAGCCGGCGGCGGCGACGAGCGCTGCGCCGTGGTCGCGGGCGGACGGCAGGCCCCAGCGGGCTTCGCTGAGGTGGGGCAGCCGCCAGGTGCCGTAGCCGCTCTGGGCGATTGCCCGGTGGAACAGGCCGGCGGCCTCGGGCACGCTCATCAGGGTGTTCACCGCCATGCCGCCCGCCGAGACGCCGAAGATCGTCACGCGGTCCGGGTCGCCGCCGAAGGCCGCGGCGTTGCGCTGCACCCACTCGAGGGCGGCGATCATGTCGAGCACGCCGTGGCTGCCTTCGGGCTCGCCGGATGCCGCCGCCTCCGCGGCCAGGGCGGGGTGGGCGAAGAAGCCGAGCGCCCCCAGCCGGTACTGGATACTGACGACGACGACGCCGCGACGCGCCAGGCCGGTGCCGCGGCCGGTCGCGGGGGCTTCGCCGAGCCGGCCGTTGCCGGCGCGGAAGCCGCCGCCATGGATCCAGACCATGACCGGCAACGGGTCGTCGCCGTCGCGGTCGACGGGTGTCCACACGTTCAGGTACAGGCAGTCTTCGCTTTGGGGAAGCTGGGCGCGGCCCTGCGGGCAGATGGGCTCGTAGTCGCTGGCCTGGAGGGGTTCGGTCCAGTGCGTCGCGGCCTGGGCCGTCCGCCAGCGCAGGTCGCCCTCGGGTGCTTGCGCGAACGGGATGCCGAGGAAGGCGGCTATGTCGTCGCTGCCTTCCGGAGCGAAGCCCTGGACGGGGCCGGCGTCGGTCTGGACCAGGAACGGGTCGGACGGCTCGCCGGCGCAGGCGAGGAGGAGGGGGAGGATGAAGATGGCGGTGGCGAGGCGGTACGGGGCTTTCATAACGGGGATCCTAGCGGCCCGTTCCGGACGGGTGTCGGTGCGTGGGTCCGCTGACCCGCTCGCGGGCGAAGCCGCGGAGCGGCGCGGACCGGACAAGAGAGCCGCCGGCCAAGGGCCGGCGACGATGCTGGAAGCCGCCTTCGGCGGCAGCGGGTCGGAAGACCCGCGCACCCGGCAGTGGGTCAGCCTTGGCCGCCGGCGGTCGGGGTCAGGTCGGACGGCAGCGCCCGGCGGCGGCCGGGCGCGACGGCGATCGTCTCCAGGAGGTCCAGCATGGTGCGCCAGCCGCGCTCCACGTTCTGCACCGAGATCCGTTCGTTGTTGCCGTGGACGCCGCCCTGGTCGGCGCCGGGGATCACGGCGGGCGAGAAGCCGTAGGCGACGATCCCGAGGTCGCGGAAGAAGTGGCTGTCGGTGAAGCCGGCGGTCACCGCGGGCATCACGGTGGAACCGGGAAAGCGCCGCGCCGTGACGGCCTCGATGGCGCGGTAGAGGTCGGTGTCCGTCGAGGATACGGCCGACGTGAACGACATCAGGACCTCGACCGAGATGGACGGCTGGTTCAGGCGCTTCCTCAGGTCGCGGATGAAGAGCCGCGGGCTCTGATCGGGCAGCAGTCGGCAGTCCAGTTCGGCGCTGGCGGCGGGCGCCACGACGTTGATCTTGCTCGACGCGTTGAGCCGGGTGACCGCGCAGGTGTTCCTGGTGAGCGCGTGCAGCGACGGATTCGTCCGGTGCAGCGCCGCGAGCCGTTGCGGCGACGCGATCAGGCGCTTGGCATCGGCCAGGTGGGCCGCCGCCGCTTCGAGATCGGCCAGACGCCGGAAGTAGTCGGCCACGGCCGGCACGATGCGGGGTTCGAACGGATCGAGCCGCAGGCGTTCGAGTGCCTCGACCAGGTCCGTCACGGCGCTCCGGGGCGAGGGGCTGGAGCCGTGGCCGGCAGGTCCGACCGCGTTCAGGCGGAGCCACATCGGCACCTTCTGGGTCACCTCGACGCTGAACACGACGCGGTTGCCGAGCACCCGGCCGCTGCCGCCCTCGTTCAGCAGCAGGCCGACGTTCTCGATCAGGTCCGGCCGGTTGCGGACGAGCCAGCCGGCGCCGAGCCGCCCGCCGGCTTCTTCGTCCGCCGTGGCCAGGAAGATGACGTCGCGGTCCAGCGGCTGGCCGGAGCGGGCGAGGGCGAGGAACGCCTCCAGGTGCATGATGCCCAGGCCCTTCGTGTCGAGCGCCCCACGGCCGTTGAGGTAGCCGTTCTCGTAGGTCCCGGAGAGCGGATCGTGCTTCCAGAAGCGCGGGTCGGCGGGCACCACGTCGATGTGGTGGATGAGGACGATGCCCGGCGCCGGTCCGCCTTCGAGCCGCGCCCAGATGCTGCCGCGGCCGGGCGCCGGCTCCACGGTTTCGTAGGCGATGCCTTCGCGTTCGAAGATGTCGGCGAAGAAGGCGACCGCCTCGCTCTCGTTGCCGGGCGGGTTCGTCGTGTCGATGCGGATGTACTGCTGGAGGCGCTGCGAGGCCAGCGGCAGCCGCTGGTCGGCGGCGGTGTCCTTCGACTGGGCCGCGGCTTGGGGCGCCAGGGTGAGGAGCGCGGCCAGGGCGGGAACGAGCGTGGCGGCGGTTCGCATCGGGTTGGTCGTTGAAGCGTCCGAACGGTCGGTCGGTGAACGGCGAGCATATGGCAAGTGGGGTCAACCGCTAGCGGCGGCTATGATCGCTCGGCTGCGTAAGGGATCCCAGGACGGAAGGATCGAAGGAGAGGCTCTTGACCAGATCACAACGAAGACTCGCGGCGTCGGTGCTGATGTCGCCGCTGCTTGCCCTCGTTTCGGCCACGGCCTGGGCGCAGCATGGCGTCGGCGCGGGCGACTGGCCGTCCTACGGCGGCGACTACGGCAGCACGAAGTACACCGCGCTCGACCAGATCGACCGGGACAACGTCGCCGACCTCGAGGTGGCATGGGGTTGGGACTCCCCCGACAACGCCGAGGCGGCGGAACGGGCCCGCTTTCTCAGGCCGGGCCCCTACAAGGTGACGCCGCTCATGGTCGACGGCGTGCTCTATGCGGCGACGTCCTTCGGTCAGGTCGCCGCCCTCGATGCCGCGACCGGCGAGCAGAAGTGGGTCTTCGACACGGAGGACTGGCGGCGCAGCCGGCCCACGAACCTCGGCTACAACCACCGCGGCGTCGGCTACTGGACGGACGGCGAGCAGGAGCGGCTCCTCATGCCGACGAACCAGGCGTACCTGTGGGCCATCGACGCCCACACCGGCGAGCCGGTCGGCGACTTCGGCGAGGGCGGCAAGGTCGACCTGACGGAGGGGCTCGGACGACCGGTGCAGCGGCGCGTTTACTCGGTCATCTCCGCGCCCATGATCGTCGGCGACACGGTGATCGTCGGTTCCTCGATCTTCGACGGGCCGACGCGCAAGGAGATGCCGCCCGGACACGTCCGCGGCTTCGACGCGCGCACCGGCGAGCAGAAGTGGATCTTCCACACGATCCCCCAGGGCGACGAGCCGGGCGTCGAGACCTGGGAAGACGAGTCCTGGACCTACACCGGCAACACGAACGTCTGGTCGCTGATGAGCGGCGATCCGGAACTGGGCTACGTCTACCTGCCGATCGGTACGCCGACGAACGACTGGTACGGCGGCCACCGCCTCGGCGACAATCTGTACGCCGAGAGCATCGTCTGCCTGGACGCGGCGACCGGCGAAAAGGTCTGGCACTTCCAGTTCGTCCACCACGGGCTCTGGGACTACGACGTGCCGGCGGCGCCGAACCTCGTCGACATCACGGTCGACGGCAAACGGATCAAGGCGGTCGCCCAGATCACGAAGCAGGGCTTCATCTACGTCTTCGACCGCGCGACCGGCGAGCCGGTGTGGCCGATCGAGGAGCGGCCGGTGCCGCAGACGGACGTCCCCGGCGAGCGCACGTCGCCGACCCAGCCGTTCCCGACGAAGCCTCTGCCGTACGAACACCAGGGGTTCGAGAGCGACGACATGCTCATCTCGTTCACGCCGGAACTCCACGAGGCGGCCAGGGAGATCCGCGACAAGTGGGTCTACGGGCCCCTGTTCACGCCGCCGTCGCTCCAGGGCACCCTGCTGCTGCCCGGCTGGGGAGGCGGCGCGAACTGGTACGGCGCCGCGGTCGATCCCGAGACGTCCACGATCTACATCCCGTCGTTCACGGGGCCGATGGTGGTCAAGCTGGTCGAGCCGGACGGCGCGCGCTCGAACTTCCGCTACGTGCGCGGCATGGACGGCATCGAGAGCTTCTTCCTGCCGGGGCCGATGGGCCTGCCGCTGACCCGGCCGCCGTACGGCCGAATGACGGCGATCGATCTGAACACGGGCGAGCACTCCTGGATGAAGCCGCTGGGCGACGGGCCGCGGCGGCAGGTAGAGGACATGACAGGCGAGGATCCGGGCCCCCTCGGCGGTCCGCCCGCGGCCGGTCCGCTGCTGACGAAGACGCTGCTGTTCCAGGCCCAGGGCGGCGCGCCGGGGCTGACCGGCGGCGACGGCGGCGGCCCATCCGTCCTGCGGGCGCACGACAAGGGCACGGGCGAAGTGGTTCACGAGATCGAGCTGGACGGAGCGCCGAGCGGGACGCCGATGTCCTACGAGATCGGCGGCCGGCAGTACATCGCGCTGGCGGTCAGCGGCGCGGAGGAGGGTGAAGCGGGGATCGTCGCCCTCGCCCTGCCGGAGGCCGGCCCGTGAAGCTGATGTCTCTGCTGCGCGACGGCCGGTCCGCGATCGGCGTGCTGGCCGGCGACGAGACGGCGGTCGACCTGAGCGTCGCCGCGCCGGACCTGCCGCGCGGCATGTGCCGGTTCCTGGCTGCCGGCCAGGAGGCGATGGAGGCGGCCCGCGCCGCCGTCGACTCCGGCGCCGGCCGCGTGCCGCTCGCCGATCAGACGTTGCTGGCGCCGGTGCCGCGGCCGCGCAAGTTCTTCGCCATCGGCCTGAACTACGCCGACCACGCGGCCGAGACCGGGCAGGAGCTCCCGAAGTTCCCGACCGTGTTCAACAAGCAGGTCACGTGCGTCAACCGGCCGGGCGGCGACATCCACGTCCCGCGGGCGTCCTCGGCCGTCGACTACGAGGGTGAGTTCGCCTTCGTCGTCGGCCGCAGGTGCCGGGGCGTCGTCGCCGAGGACGCGGCGGCCGCCATCGCCGGCTACACGATCGTCAACGACGTCTCGGTCCGCGACTGGCAGCGGCGCTCGCCGACGATGATCCTCGGCAAGGGCTGGGACACCCACGGTCCGATGGGGCCGTATCTCGTCACCGCCGACGAGATCGCGGATCCGGACGCGCTCGGCATCCGCACCTGGGTCAACGGCGAGTTGCGGCAGGACTCGAACACGCGGGAACTCGTCTTCGACTGCCGGAAGCTGGTCGAGACGATCTCGACCATGTGTACGCTCGAACCGGGCGACGTCGTCAGCACCGGCACGCCGGCCGGAGTGGGCGCCGCCTACGATCCGCCGAAGTTCCTGGTCCCCGGGGACACGGTGCGGATCGAAATCGACGGACTGGGAACGCTCGAGAACCCGGTCGTCGCCGAGCCGTAGCCGCCCGCTGGGTGCGCGGGTCTTCCGACCCGCATGCCGCCGAAGGCGGCGGGAGCATCGTCGCCGGCCTTTGGCCGGCGGCCTTGTTGTCCGGGCTGCGCCGCTCCGCGGCTTTCGCCCGATTGCGGGTCAGAAGACCCGCGCACCCGGCGGGAGGTCAGCCGCGGCCGCGGCCGACGGCGATGCGCACTTCCAGGTCGGGCCGCCTGGACCGCAGTTCGACCTGGATGGACTGGACCTCGGACTCGGTGAGCGGCTCCGCGGTCGAGTATCCGAGCATGTACTGGCTGCGGAGCTCCTCGCCGATGTGGTCGTAGGCCCAGATCACGGCGTCCATGCTGCCGACGTAGTACACCCGGCCGCCGCTCGCCTTGGAGATCGCCTCCATGTCGAGCTTCCTTGGTCCGCGTCCGAACGCATCCTCGCCAAGGATCATGTTGATGACGTAGACCGGCACTCCCGAGTTCTCCGCGGTCTTGAAGGTCCGCCGGTAGCTGGCCTGGCTGCCGAAGTCGTCGCCGTCGGTCAGCACGACGAGCGCGCGGCGGCCCTGGTCGCGGGCGAGATGGACGAGACCGAACTCGATCGCGTCGTAGAGGGCCGTGTGGCCGTCCGCCCGCATGTCCTTCAAGCTGCCGATCAGGTCCCGGACCCGGCTCGTCGTGTCCGAGATGAGGCGCGGCCGCGTGTCGAAGTCCACGAGAAACGCCTGGTCGATCTTCGTCAGAACGTTGCCCAGGAAGCGCGCGGCCGCCCGGCGCGTGTCGGCCATCAGCGGGGCCATGCTCTGGGAGCTGTCCACCGCCAGTCCCAGGACCAGGGGCACGTCCTCGGCGATCGCGAAGCGCTCGATCGGGATCTCCCGGCGGCCCGCCCGCAGCACGAAGTCCTCCCGGGTCAGGGTCTTGATCGGTTTGCCCTGCTCGTCGTTGACGACGACGTACACCTCGACGAGGTTGACGGTCGTCTCGGCGATGGGGTTCTCGGAGGAGAGGAACTCCACATCCTCGACCATCGTGCCGTCGTCGAAATGGAAGGCGACGCGGGCGAAGTCGGCGCCGGGCATGGCCGGTCCCGGCAGGACGGTTCGGAACGGGGGCCGGGTCATCGTCGCCGTCAGCCGGTCGTTGCGGTAGAACTCGACCCGGTCGAGGCGCCTGCCTCCCGCCAGTTCCACCTGGGCCTCGATGGCGTAGCTCTCGCCCGCCCGGGCTTCGACCGACGCGATGCCGACGTCGGTTCTCGCCTGGCGCTGGTTGATCGTCAGTTCGTCCTCGCTCAGCCACCGGTCCGAACGGTCGTAGGCGACGACCCGAACGGTGCGGGGCACGGCCTCCGGTCCCAGGTCGATTCTCGTCTCGAACGGCTTCCTGCGGTCGTCGAACACGAGTTCGTCGTCGAGGTAGAACTCGACCCGCCGGACGATCGTGCTGGTCGCGATCGTGCCGAAGGACCTCTTGCCGCTCAGGCCGGACCGCTGGCCGCGCGGCGGCAGGAGGCGCACCAGGCTCGCCACCGGCGCCGCGTCGCCCAGGTCGGGCGGGGGAGGGTCGGCGGCCCAGCCGGAGCGCCGTGCGGCGGCCTTCGCCGCGGCGAGAATCTCCGCTTCGGTCGGTTCGCCCGCGCCCGGCGCGAGCAGTTCGGGATCGCCGCGGTCGTCCAGGGGATTCGAGCCGGGCTCCAGGAAGGTCGCCGCCCACCGGTCGTTCCGCAGGTCCTCGACCATCAGGACGAGTTCGTCGATGGCCGTCGGCAGGTCGAAGAGGGCGCGGAAGCGCCAGGCGCCCCCGTCGAGGTCGCCGCCGGCGCCCGAGCGATGGAGCAGGAAGGGCGGCGTGTCCAGGCCCCGGCCGTAGACCGTTGCCCTGAGGGCGGCGCTCGACGGCGGAGGACGGCTGCCGATCGTGGCGAGGCCGTCGAGCGTGACCAGTTCCGCGGCCGCGCCGTCGGCGGTGGTCTGGATCCCCTGAGGCAGCAGGACGCTGCGAATCGTCAGGTCGCCGCTGGCGCCGACGGAGGCATCGTCTCCGTCCCGGTTCAACGCCTCGAGAGCCCGGCTCGCGCGCAGGGCGATCAGGTCGGTCGGCGCGGCGACCGTGGCCCAGCGGCGCGCGGCCGGCTCGACCGGCGGGCCGCCGCCGGCCGCCGCCAGCCGGACGTTCACGGGATGCGCGGCGCCGTCCGGGGCGCCGCTCGAGCGGTAGCGGATGCGCCACGAGGTCCGCAGCCGGTCGATGGCCGCCATCAGTTCTTCCCCGTTGGCCAGCACCCGGCCGCCGCTGGCGTGGGCGGCCTGCCGCGACGACTCCGCGCGCCCTGGAAGGAGATCGTCGACTTCCTCGGCCGCGGGCGCCGCGTGGACGGGATAGACGCGCCAGCCGAGAGCCGCGACCGCCCGGGCCAGGCTGCGCTGCCGGCGCTGCTCGGCGACGGCGGCGCGCTCGAACGCCGGGGTCGGTTCGCCCAGGAGGCGCTGGGCGAAGCCGTCGGCGGAGAGGTCCGTGCCGTCGCGCACCAGGAACAGGACCCGCGGCGGACCCCTCGCCCAGTCGTCGTCCTCGAGCGTTTCGAGCAGGTTGGACCGCTGCCCGCGCAGCGTGTCGAGTTCCAGCAGGAAGCCTTCCAGCAGATCGGCCGTGCGCAGGCCGTCCGCGTCGGGATCGCCCGAGCGGGCGTCGGCGGCGTCTTGCAGGTCGCGGCGCAGTTCCAGCAGCGCGCCCGCGCCGCCGGACTGGGCGGCGACGGCGGCCAGCGCGGCGCGGACGTCGACGGCATTGGCAGTGGGTTCGAGCATCCTCTCGACGATCAGGTCGGCGGCGGCGATCTCGACGTCGCCGAGCGCGACGAGGGCCTCGGCTGCGTCGCCGATGGCGGCCGCCGCCGTCTCCACGCCGTCCGGCGTCGAACCCGGCAGGTCGAAGTAGACGACGATCCGCCAGCGTTCGGCGACCGGCTCGACCGCGGAGATCTCCCGGAGTTCGCCGTTCTCCAGCACCTCCAGCGCAGCGGCGTCGGGCGACGCCAGGGAGCCGGCGGGAAGCTGCACGACGATCTGGGACTCGCGGCTCAGGACCTGCGCCGCGCCGGTGCCGGCGGTCGTGCCGGCGAGCGTCGCAGCCAGGACCGGCGACAGCCAGCGCCGCGAACGCGTGGGAATCATCTCACCTTTACCTTACTTCCTGGCCGCCTTCGGCGGCAGCGTGTCAGAAGACCCGCGCACCCAGCGGACGTGCAGTTCCCTGCGCGACAGCGCAGCCTGACGGCTGCGAGTACTCCTACCTTACTTCCCGCCCTTCGATGGTCCGGGCGACGACGTCGCCGCGCGCCAGCTCGACGCTGACTTCGCGCCAGTTGGGACCGCCCGGCTCTTCCTTCGGGTAATAGGTCAGGAGGTAGTGGCTGCGGAGTTCGCGGCTGATCGAGTCGAAGATCGGTTCCAGATCCTGGTCGTGGCGCACGTAGTAGACGCGGCCGCCGCCGGCCTTGGCCATCCGTTCGAGCTTGCCGACGAACGTGCGCGTACTGAAGCTGCGGCCGTCCGTGCGCGCGGCCTCGTCGTTCATCAGCACGAGGTAGACCGGCACCCGGGCGCGCCGCGCCTGCTCCAGGCTCTGCCGGAAGGCGGCGTCCGAGTCCTCGTCGTCGCCGTCGTAGAAGACGACGAGCGCCTTTCGGCCACGCAGCCCCTCCAACTGGTCGAGCGCCAGCGACAGCGCGCCCCAGACGGCGGTGCGGCCGCGCGGCCTGAGCGATCCGATGCCGCCGCGCACGGCGTTCAGGTTGTAGGTGGCGGCCCGGACCAGGCGCGGCTCGGTGCCGAAGCCGACCAGGAAGGCGCGGTCGCGCCGCGGTTCGAGCGATTCGAGGAACTCGGTGGCCGCCCGCTTCACGTCCGGCATGCGGAGGAACAAGCTGCTGGAGGTGTCGATCGCGAGCCCCAGGGTGAGCGGCAGGTCGAAGGCGATCCGGAACGACTCGAGCTCCTGGGCGCGGTCGTCCTCGAACACGGAGAAGTCGGCGGCCGTCAGGTCCCTCACCGGCAGACCCGAGCGGTCCGTGGCGACGACGTAGAGCTGGACCAGCTCGACGCCGATGCGGGCGGTCAGGCCGGGCCGGGAGAGGAACAGCACGTCCTCCGCGATCCGTCCGTCCGTCAACTGGGCCTCGACCCGCAGGTAGGACTCCGGGTCGCCCACCGGCACCAGCACCTCGCGGCGGAAGGGCGCCTCGGCGGCGGTCGCCGCGAGCCGGTCCTTCACGAAGAAGCGCATCTCCATCAGGCTGCCGCCGCGCGGCAGCTTGACCTCGGCGGCGACCTCCACCGGCCCGGCCTGCGGCCCTTCGCTCGGCTCGGTGATGCGGACCCAGAACGCGTGGGGCGGCTGGTTGACGAGCAGTTCGTGGCGGTCGAGCTCCCGGTCCCCGGCGTCGAAGGCGACGGCCTCCACCCGGCCGAGACGGTCGCCGCGGCCGAGGTCGATCCGCGCCCGGTAGGGCGCCCGGTTGCGCGCCGCGACCCGCCGGCCGTTGAAGTAGAAGACGACCCGCTCGACCCGGTCGACGAACGGGTCGAGCACCTCGGCGACGAAGGCCGCGCGGCCGCGCCGGTTCGCCGGGTCCTCGGGTCGCAGATTGATCGCCTTGGCGCGCTCGCCGCTCCGCGCGTCCGCGGCCTCTTCGACGAGGTCGAGGAAGTCGACGACGGCGTAGCCCCAGCGCCCGTCGCGGAGGTTCTCGGCCAGGACGATCGCGGAATCCGTGCCGGGCGGAAGCTGGAGAGGCCGCTCGAAGGTCAGGTTCTCCGCGCCGGGCGGGGCGAACGGGACGCCGTGGCTGGGGACGACGGTACCGTCCTCGCGGTGCAGCCCGGTGCTGACCCGCCAGTCCGAAGCGTCGCCCGGAGGCACTCCGTCCGGCGGCACGATGGTGCTGGTCAGCCGGCCGACAGTGCGTTGGGGCGACGTCGACTCGATGCGGATCGACGCGACGACCTCGACCCCCGCGCCGTCGCCGCCCTCGAACTCGCTGTCGAGCTCGCCCTCGAAGGCGCGCCGCAGCCGCACTTCGGCGACGTCGTTCGGCGAGCCCGCTCCGGGGGTGACGGTGGGCGCCGCGATCTCCCTGTCGCGAGAGCCGCCGCTCAGATCGAACGGTCCGGCCGCGGCGGCGCGATCCGGCAGATCGAAGCTCGCCTCGAAGCGCTGGGGGAGCCGCTCGATCCAGTCCGCGATCTCGACCTCGTTCAGAAGCACCTCGCCGCCGGTGGCCTCCGCGGCCGACGCCCAGTCGGACGGCCGCACGAACAGCCCCAGCTCCTCCTCGACCGTCCGCGAGTCGCCCGACCGGGGCCGGTTGAAGCGCAGCGTGAAGCCCACGGTCACCTCGTTCGAGCGGATCTCCGGCCCGTCGCCGTCCTCCTCGTCGGCGAAGGCCACGGGCGCCGCGGTCCAGCCGAACGCCGCCGCGGTCCGGCCGACGGCGGCGACGCTCGGCATCGTCGCCGCCTCGACGGCGAGCGAACCGGCAGTCGGCACGAGTTCGAGGTAGTAGTTCAGCGGATCGGCGACCAGCCCGTCGGCGAGGACGATGAGGTGCCGGCGGTTGGCCGGCGCGTCGCCCGGGCCGGCCTCCGCGGCCTCGCGCCTCAGGTCCTCCCGGCCCGCCAGGAAGGAAACGAGCTCGTCGATCTGGCGCCGGCGCATCGCCGCCTCGTCGCGGATCGCATCGGTCGCCAGTTGCTGGAGAACCGCCTCCAACTCCGCCTGCCGAGCGCCGCCGCCCGCCGCCGCCTGCCGTTGAGCGCGCGAAATCTCGATCTCCCGCTCGCTCGCGAACAGCCGTCGCCGGTCGACCAGCGCGCTTGCCGCCTCCTCGTCCGTGGCGAGACGGCCCAGCGCCGCCTCCGCGAGGTCCCGGTCCCGAGTCGGCGGCAGGATCGTCCGCGCCTCCGGATCCGCCACCACGATCTCCAGGCTGCCGGCCTCGAGCAGCGGATCCAGTTGCTCCAGCAGCGCCTGGGCAAGCTGGAACACCGGCCCCGGCCTGGTCAACGCGAAGTCGACGTAGACCAGCGTCTGCCAGCCGCCATCCGCCCTGGCGACCCGCTCGATCTCGATCTCCTCACTGCCGACCCGGAGGTCCAGTTCCCCGCGCAACTCCCGCGCCGACGCACCCTCCGCCTCGAACGTCACCGTCTGCTGGCCCAACGCCGAAGCGGCCATGCACGCCCACAAGGCGGCCGATCCGGCGCAGGCGCCGCCAAAGCGGCGCCGGCCCGCCAACCGACGCCGACCAGCCTGCCCGGAGCGCCGAGGGGGGCGTCGACCAGCGGGCTCGAAGCGAGCGACTCCCGAGCCCACCACGCCTTGCAAGACCGTGCCGAAGCGAGCGAAGTGAAGCGAGCGCAAACCCCTCATCCTCTCTGTAAGCGTGAGCGGCCGATGGCCGACGCCCCCCTCGGCGTTCCGGGCAGGCGGGTACACCCCGGCAGCCCCGCTAGGCGACGATCTGGTGGATCGGTTCCGCGCCTTCGACGCCGACGAGCTTCTGGTCGAGGCCGGCGTGGAAGTACGAGAGCGCGTTCGGGTCCAGGCCCAACTGCTGGAGGATCGTGGCGTGGAGGTTCTTGACGTGGAAGCGGTCGACCTCGGCGCGGTTGCCGAGTTCGTCCGTCTCGCCGACGCTGACGCCGCCCTTGATGCCGCCGCCGGCCATCCACATCGTGAACCCGTAGGCGTTGTGGTCGCGGCCGGTCCCCTCGGCGTACTCGGCCGTGGGCTGCCGGCCGAACTCGCCGCCCCAGATGACCAGCGTGCTGTCGAGCAGGCCGCGCTGCTTCAGGTCGCGGAGCAGCCCGGCGATCGGCTGGTCCGTCCCGCCGGCGTGGTACTCGTGGTTCTTCACCAGGTCGCCGTGCGCGTCCCAGTTGTGGTCGTTGTGGTTGCCGCCCGAGTAGACCTGGATGAAGCGGACGCCGCGCTCGACCAGGCGGCGCGCCAGCAGGCAGCGCCGGCCGAAGTCCTTCGTGCGGTCCTGGTCCAGGCCGTAGAGCCGGCGCGTCTCCTCCGACTCGCCGGAGAGGTCGACCGCCTCCGGGGCGTGCTGCTGCATCCGGTAGGCGAGCTCGTAGCTGGCGATGCGGGCGGCAAGCTCGCTGTTCTCGGAGCGCGGCTCGGCGTGCTCCTCGTTGTACTCCCGCAGGCGGTCGAGCAGCCGGCGCTGCGCCTGTCGCGACATTCCCGGAGGCGGGTCGAGGGCCAGGATCGGCGTCCCGCTCGACCGGATCACGGTGCCCTGATAGCTGGCCGGCATGTAGCCGCTCGACCAGTTCTTGGCGCCGCTGATCGGTCCGCCGGTGGGGTCCAGCATGACGACGAAGCCGGGCAGGTTCTCGTTCTCGGTGCCGAGGCCGTAGTTCACCCAGGAACCGAGCGCGGGGCTGCCGGAGAGGATGCGGCCGCTGTTCATCTGGAGCATGGCCGAGCCGTGAAGCGGCGCGTCCGCGGTCATCGAGTGGATGAAGGCGATGTCGTCCACGCAGCCGCCCAGGTTCGGGAACAGGTCGGAGACCCACTTGCCGCACTCGCCGTACTGCTTGAACTTCCACTTCGGCCCGACCACGCGGCCCTGGTTGCGGGTGCCGCCGCGGCCCTTCGTGGCGATCTCGATCGTCTTGCCGTCGAGCGGGTAGAGATCGGGCTTGTAGTCGAAGGTGTCGACCTGGCTGGGGCCGCCGTACATGAACAGGAAGATGACCGACTTGGCGGGGCCGTCGAAGTGGGGCGGCTTCGCGGCCAGGGGGTTCTTCCAGGCGGTGGCGCCGTCGGCGGCGACGGTCTGGGCGGCGAGGAAGTCGTCGTTCGCCAGCATGCCGGCGAGCGCCACGGACGTGAAGGCGCCGCCGGCTTCCCAGAGGAACTCGCGCCGGGTCCGGCCGCAGAAGGTGTTGCGTGGGCGTTCGGTTTCGCGGGTCATCGTTCCGCTCCTTTCGACTCGACGGTCGAGGCGGTTTCTCAATCCAGATAGGCGAACTCGTTCAGATTCAACAGCAGGAGGGAGTAGCTGGCGAACGCGGCGGAGGAGTCGAAGCCCTCCTCCCGCCGCAGCTCCTCGATCAGGCCGACGCCGCGGGCCACTTCGACCGGGCGCGCCCGCCGGGCCAGCACGGCCTCGAGCGCGCCGGAGACCCGGTCTTCCAGCGCGCCCCCGGCGCCGTCGACGCTCGCCGCCAGCGCCGCCGCCTGTTCGCTCATGAACTCGCCGTTCAGCATCATCAGCGCCTGGGTCGGCTGGGTCGTCGTGAAGCGAACCGGGCAGGTCGAGTCCGTGTCGGCCATGTCGAGACTCTCGAGCAGCGGATGGAGCAGCGACCGCTTGACGTGGATGTAGACGCTGCGCCGGGATGCCTGCTCCGTCGTCGCTTCGCCCCAGGCCGCGTCGGGACGCGAGGCGGTCGCCAGAACCTCTTCCGGCATCGGCGGATAGACGCTGGGGCCGCCGAGTTCCAGGTTGAGCCGGCCGCTCGCGGCGAGGACGGAGTCCCGGATCTCTTCGGCGGTGAGCCGCCTCATGTTGAAGCGGCTGAACAGGTCGTTGCCGGGATCGGCTTCGAGCGCTCCGTCGGGCGGGCGCGAGGACATCCGGTAGGCCCGGCTGGTCATCATCAGCCGGTGCATCGACTTGAGACTCCAGTCGCGCTCCGTGAACTCGGTCGCCAGCCAGTCGAGCAGATCGGGATGGGTGGCCGGTTCGCCGAAGCGGCCCAGGTCGTTCGGCGTCGGCGACAGGCCGCGGCCGAAGTGGTATTGCCAGAGCCGGTTCGCCATCACCCGGGAGGTGCGCAGGTTGCCCTTGTCGGCGATCCACCGGGCCAGGGCGTGGCGGCGGCCGGTCGTGGGGGAGTCGGCCGCGGCCGGTTCGAGCCCGGGGTCGCCGTCGCCGAGGATGAGCGGGAAGCCGGGCTCGACCCGTTCGGCCGGCGCGTGCGGGTTGCCGCGAATGAGGACGTGGGTCGGCGGCGCTTCCGGGCCGATCTCCTTGACCCGCAGCACCTGGATGAGGTTCGCCGGGCCCCAGTCCGCCGGCAGGCTGGAAACGCCGGCGTCGCCCAGGTTCGCCGGGATCCAGTCCGTGTAGTTCCTGGGCGTCGGCTGGTTGCCGCCGCCGACCTTGTAGGGAGCGATGCCGCGGAAGAACGACAGCATCCGGTAGTAGTCGGTCTGCGGGATCGGGTCGCCGCGGTGGTTGTGGCAGCGCGCGCAGCCGATCGACATGCCGAGCATGACGCGGGAGGTCGTGTCGAGCACCGAGTCCAGGTCGTCGTACTGCGCGAGTTCCGTGTCCGTCGGCTCGTCGTCCCAGATGCCGAGCCGCAGGTAGCCGGTGGCGACGATCGACGCCGTCGTGGGCTCGTCGAGTTCGTCGCCGGCGAGCTGGTGGGTCAGGAACTCGTCGTAGGGCATGTCCGCGTTCAGGGCGTCGATCACCCAGTCGCGGTAGCGCCACGCGGAGGGCTTCTTGCGGTCGCGCTCGTAGCCGTCGGTCTCCGCGTAGCGGACGAGGTCGAGCCAGTGCCGGCCCCAGCGCTCGCCGTAGTGGGGCGAGGCCAGCAGGCGGTCGATCAGGCGTTCCCAGGCGTCGGGACGCTGGTCCCTCTCGAAGGCCTCGACGTCCGCGAGGGTCGGCGGCAGGCCGGTCAGGTCGTAGCTCGCGCGGCGGATCAGGGTGCGGCGGTCGGCTGCAGGGGGCGGTTCGAGGCCGGCCGCCTCGATGCGGGCGAGCAGGAAGTTGTCGATCGGGTTGAGCGGCCATTCCGCGTCCGCCACGGCGGGGACGTCCGGGCGCTCCAGCGGTCGCACGGACCACCAGGCCCGGTCGGCGTCGGTGATCTCGTACTCGTCGCCGGCCGGCGCGACCTCCGTGAGCTCGTCCTCGTCGCCTCCGAACGGGGCGCCGAGCTGGATCCACTGTCGGATCGCGTCGAGATCGGCGTCGGCCAGACGGCCCGAGGGCGGCATCTGCAACTGTTCGTCCTCGTACTCGACCGCGTGCAGGAGCAGGCTCAGGACGGGCTCGGAGGTGGAGATGGCCGGTCCCCGTTCGCCGCCGCGGAGCAGTCCGGCCCTGGTGGTCAGCAGCAGGCCGTTCTCGGCGCGCTCCGGGTCGGAATGGCACATGAAGCAGTTCCGCTCCAGCACGGGCCGGACGTTCTCCTCGAACAGCTTGATGCCGTCGGCCGGCGTCTGGGCGGTCTGCGCGCCCGCCGACGCCGCCGTCAGCAGGGCGAGCGCCGCCGCGGCGCCCGACCTGGCGACGGGCCGCGTCCGCTGCGCCGATGGAGGCATGCTGCGCGCGATCATACCGCGCCCGGAGAACCGCACGGCGTCCCTCCGCTGGGTGCGCGGGTCTTCTGACCCGCCCAAGCGCGGCGCCGCGGAGCGGCGCAGCCCGCCGGCTCCCGAGAAGAACGCGCCGCGCAGCGGCGACCGCTGCGCCGGGTAAGCTCCGGTGCGGTTTGGCCCAGCACAGACACGGCGCTCTGCCTGCGCCGCATGACGCGACCGCGACGCTGCTCCTGAGTTGCGACGACGCGGTCGGCCTCATCGCCTCCGTCACCGGGTTCGTCAACGAGCACGGGGGCATCATCTGCTCGTCCGAGACCCACCGCGACGAGGAACTCGGCAAGTTCTTCCAGCGCCTGGAGTTCGAGATCGACCGCTTCGACCTCGACCGGGAAACGATCCAGCCGTCGATCGAATTGACGATCGGGGATCACGTGTCGGTCAGGAGCCACATCGCCTTCTCGGACGAGGAGCAGCGGGTGGCGGTGCTGGCCTCGAAGCCGGCGCATTGCCTGCACGACCTGCTGTCGCGCTGGCGGCTGGGCGAGTTGCCGGGGCGGCCGGTCTGCGTCATCAGCAACCACCCGGATCACGCGGCGGAAGCGGAGTACAACGGGCTGCCGTACCACTGCCTGCCGGTGACGCCCGAGACCCGCGGCGAGCAGGAAGGGCGGATGATCGAGATTCTGGAGGAGGCGAAGGTCGATCTGATCGTGCTGGCGCGCTACATGCAGATCCTCTCGCCGCGGTTCCTCGATCGCTTCCCGAACCGGATCATCAACATCCACCACTCCTTCCTGCCGGCGTTCCCGGGCGGCAGGCCGTACCGGCAGGCCTACGTGCGCGGCGTCAAGGTCGTCGGCGCCACCGCGCACTACGCGACCGCCGACCTGGACCAGGGACCGATCATCGAGCAGGACGTCACCCGCGTCAGCCACCGCGACTCGGTGACCACCCTCGCGCGCCGCGGCAAGGACCTCGAACGCGTCGTCCTCGCCCGCGCCGTCCAGGCGCACCTGGAGCACCGCGTCCTCGTCGTGGAGAACCGCGCGATCGTCTTCGGCTAGCCGGGTGCACTGGGTGCGCGGGTCTTCCGCTGGGTGCGCGGGTCTTCCGACCCGCATGCCGCCGAAGGCGGCGGGAGAAACGTCGCCGGCCTTTGGCCGGCGGCCTTGTTGTCCGGGCTGCGCCTCGCGCGACTTCTTGTCGACGTGCGCTCGAACTTCTCCTTCGCCATGAGGTTGCTCCTGCTATCTCGCTTCGCGGCTTCGCCAGCGAGCGGGTCAGAAGACCCGCGCACCCAGCTACTGCTCGGCGCAGGCGGCCCGCAACTGTCGGGAGGCTTGGGCGAACGCCGGATTGTCGGCGGCGAAGCGGCGGCCATCGTCGAGGAGCGCCGTGGCCTCTTCGCAGCGGTCGGTCCGGGCAAGGATGGCGGCGAGGCGGAGCCGCGCCAGCGTGAAGTCGGGGCGAACGGCCAGAGTGGCGGCGAAAGCGCGGGCGGCTTCTTCCGGGCGCCGAAGGTCGAGCAGGACCATGCCGAGGACGAAGCTGGTCTGGGGTTCCGTCGGGTCGAGGCGCTGGGCCGTGCGGAGCTCCCGCGCGGCGTCGGCGAGGCGCCGCTCGATGGCGAGGACGCCGCCAAGTTCGGTTCGCAGGCGAGCCTCTTCGGCGGCGGGGAACCGCGTGGAGCGAAGGCCCCGTTCCAGGCCGGTCCGGGCTTCGCGCAGCCGGTTCTGCTGCCGCAACACGACGCTCAGCGCCTGCAGGGCGGCGGCGTCCGACGGGGCGGCGGCGACTCGCGCGTTCAGGATGTCCAGGGCCTCGGCCGGCCGGCCGGACGCGGCGAGGGCGGCGGCGCGCCGGGTCGGCGCCTCGGCGTAGGCGGGATCGAGCGCCAGGACGCGGTCGTAGCGCTCCAGCGCCTGCGTGGGGCGGCCCGCCCGGTCGAGGAGCAGCGCGAGCTGATAGTGGGCCTGCTTGTAGTCGGGCGCGAGCTCCGTCGCGCGGGTCAGACGCCGGATCGCTTCGTCCGATCGGCCGAGGGTGGCGAGGAGCTGTCCCAACTCGAAGTGCGCCGGCGCCTGGTCCGGGTGGAGAGCCAGCAGCTCTTCGTAGGCGGCTTCGGCTTCGTCGAACTGGCCGGCGTCGACCTGGGCCAGCGCCAGGTGCTTGCGCGCCTCCAGGTTCGTCGGATCCGCCTCGATGGCGCGGCCGAATACGGTCGCCGCGGCAGCGAACTCGCCGGCCTGCACCGCGATCAGACCCTGCTGGACGAGAGCGGCGCTGCCGGTGGGCAGGTAGGCGAGTTCCCGGACCAGCGGGTCGTCGAAGGGGAAGTCGGTGTGGCTTGCCCGGGCGAGGTGCTCGGCCGCGCGGTCTTCGTCGCCCAGGCGGCGCCAGGCCATGGCGAGCGCATAGTGTCCGCGGCCCGCGCCGGGCTCGGCGGCGACGGCGCGCTCCAGGTAGTCGGCGGCGGTCTCGGCGTCGCCGCGGTCGAGTGCGAGTGTCCCGAGTCCGTACAGGGCCGGCGCGAACTCGGGCCGCAGTTCCAGCGCGCGGTTCCACAGGGCGGCCGCCTCTTCGGGCTGGCCGCGCTCGGCCTCCGATTGGGCGAGGCGCTGGATCGCCGGCACCAGGTCGGGCTCGATCGCCAGCGCGGCGCGGTAGGAGGCGGCCGCAGCCTCGTGGTCGCCGCGGGTTTCCTCGCCGAAGCCACGGAGGTAGGGCCAGCGATGGTCGGATGCGTCGAGTCGCTGTGCTTCCCGGTAGCAGGCTTCGGCCGCCTCGAGCGCGGTGAAGGCGTGGCTGTCCAGCAGTTGCACGCCGTGGTAGAGCTTGCCAAGTTCGCCGACCGCGGCCGCCAGTTCGGGGCCGGCGGCGCCGGCGTCCTCAAGCGAGCGGACCCGGCGTTCCAGGCTGGCGATCTGGCCGCGGACCGCCGGATCGTGGGCTTCGTAGCTGGAGGGGAGCGGCAGGCGCTCGGCTGCGCCGCAGGCGAGGAGGGGCAGCAGAACGACGTGGATGGCATGGGTCGCCAAGACGGCGCCGACCTTGCGGTCGGCAGGATTTCCCGGCCGCCTGCGGCGGCAGCGGGTCGGAAGACCCGCGCACCCGGCGCCACGGCGTTGTTGCTTCATCGTTCGCCTTCGCCCTGCCGGAGCTCGTGGTAGGCGCCGGGTGGAAGCGCGCCGAAGGACTCTTCGGCGCCGGCTAGCCAGTCGACGCGGATGTCCTCGATGGTGGCGTCGCCGAGGCCGATCAGCACCCGCGGATCGCTGGACGAGGCGTAGCTCATCGCCGCGCGGACCCGGCGCGCGAGCGCCCGGCCGTCGGTGAGCCGCACCCGGACCAGGCTGCCGAGGGCGTCCCGGTTGCCGCCGGCGGTCACGAGCCGGAGGCCGATCCAGCCGTTGTCCTGGCCGACCAGGTTCACCAGCAGCCTCGCCGGTCCGCCGTTGTTCGTGACGAGCACGTCCGTGTCGCCGTCGTTGTCGACGTCGCCGAATGCGGCGCCGCGGGAGACCTCGTAGGCGGCGAAGACCGGTCCGCCGAGCGCGGAGGCATCCTCGAAGCGGCCGTCGCCGAGATTGCGGAAGAGCTGGTTCGGTTGGCCGAAGCGGCGCTCGTGTTCGGTGGCCGCGGCCGTGCGCGCGGCGGCCCTGTCGCCCGAGCGGGCGCGGTCCAGGCGCCGCACGGCGCCGTTCACCGCGAGGAGATCGAGGTCGCCGTCGTTGTCGAAGTCGAACCAGCCGGCGCCGAAGCCGGTCATCGGCAGGCTGGGCGCGTCCAGGCCCGCGGGAACGCCGGCATCGGCGAACAGGGCGTCGCCTTCGTTCACGTAGAGGGTGCTCGTCTCGCCCGTGATGTGGGTCACGTAGAGGTCCTCGTCGCCGTCTCCGTCGAGGTCGCCGGCGTCGACGCCCATGCCCGCCTCCGGTTCGCCCCGGCGGTTGACGGCCGAGCCGCCGAAGAACGCGCGGTTCTCGAAGCGGCCGTCGCCGAGGTTCATCCACATCTGGTTCGCCGTGCCGTCGTTGGCCACGTAGAGATCGAGCCGGCCGTCGAGATCCAGATCGGCCGGCACGGCGCCGAGGCCGTTGCCGAATTCGGCCGCGAGGCCGGCGCGGTCCGTGGACTCCTCGAAGCGCCCGTTGCCGTCGTTGCGGAACAGGCGGTCCGGCTCGGCGCGGTAGGTCTTCGGGCTGCAGTAGTCCGGCTCGCCGCTGCCGAAGGTGCAGAGCGTGTGGCTGCCGAGATTGAAGTCGACGTAGTTGCCGACGAACAGGTCGAGCGCTCCGTCCGCGTCGTAGTCGAAGAACGCGGCGGGAACGCTCCATCGCGGGTCGTCGGCGCGGGCAGCCGCTGTCGCGTCTTCGAATCGGCCGCCGCCCGCGTTGCGCCAGAGCTGGTTGGGGCCCAGGTTCGTGACGTAGAGGTCAACGTGGCCGTCCCCGTCGAAGTCCCCGGCGGCGACGCCCATGCCGTAGCCGGTGGCGTCGATGCCGGACTGCTCCGTTGCATCGACAAAGCGAAGTTCGCCTGTTTCGGCCAGTTCGTTTCGGAACAGGCGGTCGCGAGCGGGGGAGTCGGCGGCGGCACTCCGGGCGCCCGCGGTGCCCGGGTTCAGCGGGCCGCCTTGCACCAGGTATGCGTCGAGATCGCCGTCGCCGTCGGCGTCGAACAACGCCGCGCCCGAGCCCATGATCTCGGGCAACAGGAACCGGCCGCCGGCGGCGTTCCGGTGCTGGAAGACCAGGCCGACTTCGGCGGCGCTCTCTTCAAGGGCCGCCGGCGTCGCCGGCGCGGCAGCGGGCGTGTCCGTACTCACCGGTTCCTCCACGAGGCCGATTCGTGGGTCTTCTGCGCAGTTGAGGATCCCGGCCGTACAGATCAGGACCGTGACGAGCGGGCGGGGCGTTGGCGGCATCCTACGGAGTGTATGGAGCGGGAACGAGAAAGGGGAGAGAGCCGAAGCCCTCTCCCCTCGATTCCCTCGACCGGGGGCCGAAGCCCCCAGGCAGCGATCCGGCCTAGCGCCCCGAAACCCCTAGCGGTGCTCGGTGTTTCGGCCCATCCCGTCCGCACGGCGGAGCCTGCGCCCCGAACTTGCTCCGCTGCGTTCTGCGGCGCAGGCTCCTAGAACCGGATCTTGAAGTTGGCCCGGACCGTCCGCGGGCGCTGGAAGAACCGGCGCACGGGCAGAACCTCGCCGGCGCTGTTCCAGGAGCGGCGGCGCTGCTGGTTCGTGGCGTTCAGCACCTCGACGCGGAGTTCGCCGCGGACATCCTGGAAGCCCAGGGGGAATCCCCAGGCGCCGCTCAGGTTGACCGTGTACTCGTCGGCAGTCCGCCTGCCCTCCGTGCCGGACGGATGGAGCGGGAAGCCGACGCCCGTGTTCGAGGTTCCGGGGCGCTGGTTGGCGTTGGCGTCCGTCACGTCGACCGGCAGGCAGATCGGAATCGACGTGGGGATGCCGGGCGGCCGCGGACCGCAGGGCCGCTCGTAGCCGGCGCCGGACGACGTGGTCCAGGGCGTGCCGGTCTGGAACGTCAGGTGGCCGCCCAGCGTCAGATCCTGGTTGCCCAGGCGCCAGGTCTTGAAGCCGAAGGTGTTCCAGATCCACTCGCGGTCGTACGTGCCGTTGGCCCCGCGCCGGTTGATCATGCTCGCCGGGTAGCCGAGCCAGTCCGTCAGGCGGGCGACGCAGTCCTCCGGATAGAGCGGCGTCCGCCCGGTGCGGCGGTCCGGCCTCGTCTGGGCGGCCTGGCAACTATCGATGTTCTGCTGGTTCAGCACGACGTGAGCCGCCTCGAGGTAGGTGCTGTTCGTGTTGTTCCACCAGGCGCCGGCGCCGGTCGTGTCCGTGCTGGCCCAGGCCAGGTTGTTGTACAGCGCCCAACCGTCCGCGAAGCGGCGGTTCAACTGGAGCTGAACCCCCTTGAACGAGTTCTTCGCCGGATCGGCCAGTTCAAGGGCCTCCCGGTTCAGTTGGGCCGGGCGCTCGGCCGGGTCGTAGCCCTGAGCGGCCCAGGTGGCGGCCCGCGCGTCATCGAAGGCCACAAGTATGTCGTACAGGTCGTGGTAGTTCTCGGTGACGCCGATGTTCCGTCCCTTGTGGTCGAGCTGGTTGTTGGAGAACATCATGTCCTGCAACTGCCAGTCGATGTACTTGAGGTCAAGGGCCCAGTTGGGGCGGAACTGCCACTCGAGGCCGAGGATCGCCTCCTGCTTGTAGTACGTCTGGACGTCGTAGTCCAGGACGCCGGCCTGGACCGCGTCCCACATGAGGCCCGGCGTCGTCAGCTCCCAGGAGAGGTTGTAGCCGGGCAAGGGCGCGCCGACCGTTCCGTTGTGGAGCGAGTCCCGCCGTTGCGGGACGCGGCAACCGTAGTTGGTCAGGCCGAGGAACTGCAGGAAGTCGAAGGTCGCGATGTCCGCGGGATCGCAGAAGAGGAAGACCTCGTGCCCCTCGTAGCCGTTCCACAGGTCGTGCATGCTGGGGACGTTCGAGTCGCCGCCCGAGATCCACGCCTGGTTGAGCATCGCGTGGTACTGGCCCCAGCTCGCGTTGAGCAGCAGGGCGCCGTCCCCCTTGATGTCGTAGGTGATGTTGATCCGCGGGTCGACGTAGGTGTCGTCGATGACCTGGCGCCGGACGTCGTTCCACGCCTCCTGCTGCTCGGCCCGAAGGCCCATGTTGATCGTCCAGTGATCGCCGATCGTGAAGCGGTCCCGAATGTAGTAGCCGAGGTTGCGCACCTCGCTGTCGCCCGTGCCGCGTCCGACGCAGGTGCCGGTCGTACGGACGACTTCGCCGTTCACGTGCTCGACCGTGGTCGGCCGGTGGGGCATGCCGTCAGGGGCGTTGCCCTCGCAGGTCAGGAAGGTCGAGTTGTGGTCGGTGAAGTAACAGGTCCGGCCGCGGATGGGCGAGGTTCCCGTGCGGGTGAACGGCGTGGCGCAAGTGTCGTCGGCGATCGTCCCCGCGCCGAGGAAACCGAACGGGTTCGTCGGATCGAAGCCCCAGCCCTGGAGCAGGGGCACGCGGGCGTTCTCGCCCTCCCACTTCGTGTCCTGGTAGTCGATGCCGTACTTCAGCTCGTGGTTCGCGCCGGCGAACTGGGTCAGGCCGACGTTCGCCTGCTCGCGCGGGAAGGCGTTGAAGCCGAAGCCGTCGGAGAGGATCCAGCCGTTGTGCCAGGAAGAGAGGTTCTCGGCGTCCCGGTAGACGTTGTAGTTGTTGCCGGGGTAGAAGATGCCCTTGCTCGGGTCGAACGGGAACCGCAGCGGGTAGCTGGTGTCGCCGCCCGACGTGTTCGTCGCCGTGTGGCCCGCGACCGGCCCGCGGTCGAGCGACTTCGCCTGCAGGCAGGTCTCGATCATGCGGGCGGGCGTGTCGCGGTAGTTGTCCTGGGACAGCCACTCGAGGACGGGAATGCCGTCCACCGCCTGGGCGGCGGGGTTCTCCTGCTGGAGCGTGTCGTGGCAGGCGAGGAACTTGTTCTCCTGGGTCTCCTGGTCGGCGATCTTCGCCTCCATGAACCAGTTGCTGGAGAGCGCCCAGTTCCAACTGATCGTGGAGAGGACGCTGTCGTTCTCGTGCGGCGTCGGCGTCCAGTAGTCGTAGGACTGCCAGTTGAAGTAGTTGCGGAACGCCGGGGTGTCGATCCCGGATGCCGCGAACGAGTGCGACGCCGACGGCTGCATGTTCAGCTTGAGGATGCGGGCGTCGGCGTACAGGCTGACGTCGTACGGGTCGCCGCCGAGCAGGCGCTCGGAGTAGGCGTCGTCGAACTCGGACGCGCCAATGAAGAACCAGAACTTGTCCCGCATGAGAGGACCGCCGGTGGAGAACTCGTAGCCGTCGCTGGAACCGGCCCACTCGTCGCTGCCGGGCAGGCAGGCGTCGCGGTTGATCGTGGAGACTTCCTCGACGATGCTGGGCGGGATCTGGCCGCGGCCCTGGTCCCGTTCGTCGCCGTGGCAGCGCCGGAACCAATCGACCGGGTAGGGCCGGTTCCGTCGTTCCGCCAGCGAGGGCTGATCCCTGTAGTCGGCGCTCCAGTCGACCCGCTGGTGGTTCCAGAGGACATCCGCGTGCCAGCGGTTCGTGCCCGACTTGACGATCACGTTGGTGGAGGAGCCGATGTAGCGGCCGTACTCGGCGGAGGAGCCGCCGGCCTCCATCGACACCTCGGTCAGAGCCGTCGTGGGCAGGAACACGCGGCTGCCGCCGAACTTGGCGAACGTCGTGTCGACGCCGTCCACGTAGACGCCCTGATCGGCGAAGTGGGTGCCGTTGACCGAGGGCCGCGTCTGCTGGATGTCGTCGTTCTCCGCGTCCGCGGTGACGCCCGGAAGGGCGTTGATCACGCCGTAGTAGGTGCGCGTCGTGCCGGCGGTCTGCTCGCCGATCTCGGAGGTCACCGTGCTGCCGGCCGTGACGTTGAACTTGTCGACCATCGGCGTTTCGGCCGTGACGTCGACGACGCCGCCCTCGACCGCGGCCTGCAGGGTGAGGTCGACGGACTTGCGGTCGCCGGCCGCGGCGTGGAAGGTCGCCTGGGCTCCGCCCAGACCCTCCAGTTCCGCGGTCAGTTCGTAGGTGTCGGGCACGACGCCGACGAACCGGTACTGGCCGTTCTCGTCCGTGATCGCGAACTTGTCGCCGCGGCCGCTGGAGAGGGTGACGCTGACGCCGGGCAGGGCGGAGCCCCCCGGGTCGACGACGGTGCCGCTGATCGTGGCCGTCTCCGGCGCGTCGGCGAAGGCGGCGAAGGGGATCAGCAGAATCAGGATCGCTGCGAGTCGCTTCATGAGTGCTCCTCGGATGAGGGTTGGATCGAGGCCGAGTGAGAGGCCACTATACGACCGATGGGGAGCGAGTCAAAGGAGGCGGGACGGATCCAGCAGGTTGGATCGAGTCTTGCGGGGGCTCGACATCGCGCGCGGCGTACCGTGGTCCGCTTGGGAGTTGCGGCGCGAGACCGTCGACTCGGCTCGCACGCGCGGCGTACCCGCTCGGCTATGCTGTCCGCGCCCTTGCCGAGTGCCCGGACTGTCGGGCCGCGCATTCTCGCTCCTTCATCGGGGCGCTCCCGACCGGAGGCGTCCCACCCGATCAAGGAGAACGACACACCATGACGACCCACGACACAGCGCCGGCGCCCGCCGGTTCCATCACCCTGGACGAGTTCCGTCAGAGCCTGGCGGAACTCCGCGCACGCGGCCGCGAACTGGAGGCCAGGAAGGACCGGGACCATGCGCGGGCCATGAGAGAACTGGCCGAAATCCGGGAGCAGCAGAAAGAGACGGACCGCATCGTGAAGGAGACGGCTCTTCAGCAGAAGGAAACCGACCGTCAGATGAAGGAGACGGACCGTCGCCTGAAGAAGACGGAGAGCCTCTTCAACACGCAGTGGGGCAGGCTGATGGAGAGCCTGGTCGAGGGCGACATCGTGGCCCTGTTGAGGGATCGCGGCATCGACGTGCGGCACACCCAGGAGGGGCGGTTCCGCGGCAGGCGGAACGGGGAGCACTTCGAGGTCGACATCCTCGCGGAGAACGGCCGGGAAGTCGTGGTCGTGGAGGTGAAGACGACGCTGAGGCCGGAGCACGTGAAGAAGTTCGTCTCGAGGCTCCCGGACTTCGCGGAGTACTTTCCCGCCTATCGGGGCAAGCGAGTCCTCGGCGGGATGGCGTACCTGCAGTGCGACCCGTCATTGCGGACTCACGCGGAACGCCAGGGGCTGTTCGTGATCCAGGCGACGGGAAGCAGCGCCAGCATCGTCAACGCGCCGGGCTTCGTGCCCCGCGTCTTCTCCTGACTCCGCCGCTGGGTGCGCGGGTCTTCTGACCCGCTCTGCGGAGGCGCCGCTGAGCGGACGGCAGGCCGGACTCGACCATGCGCCGGCCGGCCGCCGCGCTCACTATCGCTTGTCCGTGTCGCCCCGTTCGAGCCGGCGGAGGAAATCCGCGGCGCTGGCGCATCGGAGCGCTGCGCGCATGAGTTCGGCCTCGCCCAGGTCGTGGAGGTCAGCCAGGCTCGCCCGCTGGGCCGACGTTACGCTGATGCCCCGTTCCGCGAGAAGGGCGATCGCGCTTGCGGTTCGCGCTTGGGTCCTCCCCACGGCCTCGCCTTCGGTTCTCCCCTTGGCTTCGCCTTCGGCTCTCCCCTTGGCGCGGCTCTCGTCGCGGTGACGCCGCAGCCACGGGTCGTCGTCCGGCCCGGTACCTTCGGCGGCCGCCAGCGCCATGCCGACGCGGTGAAGAGCCTCGACCGTGCCGTGCGACCTTGCCGGTTCGTTCAGGGCCGTGTGGATCTCCTTCGCCGTCCAGCCGGGAAAGACGCGGCTGCTCGTCGCCTGACGGAAACGGCCGGCTTCGAGGACGTGGATCGTGAGCCCCGGCAGGCGCGACTTCGGGCGGCTCGCGGACCGTTCCTCCGGCACGTCCACCCACACCTCGGGGAAGCCCCATGCCTCGTAGAGCGGCACTTTCCAGCCGCGGACGTCGGTGAAGTAGTCGACCTCCAGGACCACGTCCGGCTTGTCGTCCGCGTCCACGTCGAGCCTCGGCTTCAGTTCCCCTGCGGGTGGCGGGTCTAGGTAGACGATCTGGTCCGCCTGCAGCAACTGGAACGTCCTGCCGCGAGCGCCGAAGCGAACGAGGTCGGCTGTCCCGAAGGTCTCGATGGGCGCTCCTCTGGAAGCGGCGATCAGGCGCGCGAGCCCGGCCAGCCGCTGCGAGGGCTGCTCGTGGAAGAAGGTCGTCGGCTCGCTCACGACCATTGCGGTCGCGGTGCGGGATTCCCAATACTCCAGCCGGCCCTCGTAGTCCTCGATCTCCTCGGGGGGAATGTGGATGGCCTTGCAGCCGGGGAAGTCGGCCGGATCGAGCGGCGCCGCCTTCCATCCAGACGGCGGATTGGGCATCAGTTCAGAATGAGGTGGACGATGAGTGCCAGCACGCCCACCGTCCCGTACGTCGCCAGGATGAGCAGTAGCCAGAGAGCCGTGCCGATCCTGCCTAGCTCGGCCCGTAGGCCGCTAACCTGGTTGCAGAGGTCACGGGCCTGGGACTCAAGGTAGGTTGTCGAGGACCATTGGATCGGCGCGCCGGCACGCGGGGCTCCGAACTTCGCTAGATCGTCTCTCTTCATGGCGGTTCTCCTGGTTGCTTGAGGGTCGAGATAGACGACCTGGCCCGCCGGCAACGGCGCCTGCGTCCCGCCGTCATGGCGTCGATCCTACAGGGCCGGAAATCCTCCCGCGACCCGGTCGACTGTCCATGCGCTGCCAGCCTCGGCGCCTCGACTCGGAGGCGACGACAGGACCCGGGCGTGCCGCGGTGGAACCTGCGGTAGATCCCGTCGCGAACAGCGCCTATGACTCAGCCCTTCACGAGTTCGTCCAGACCGATGGCGAGCGCGTCGGCGAGGCGCCGGAGCGTGTGAACGGAGCCGGTTCGCCGGCCAGCCTCGATGCCGACGATCTGGACGCGGCTGGTGGCGGCGGCGCGGGCCGGTGGCCCGGCAGTTTCCCTGGGAAGCGGTTTCGACTATCTTGAGCATGGGTGGCCTGTCCTTTCTCCCGGCATCCGACCGGGCATTCGGTTGAACACCCAAGAGGATAGGCCGCCTGGCCTACATCACCGGATCCACGACTTCTGGGACTAGCCCGGCTGGCGACATGGACGACCTCAAGGCAGTCCCGTCACGCATGAACCACCACGCGCGTTCTTCGACGAACTGGCCTGACCCTTAGGGGGCTCCCGTACGCGGTCGCCGCAACTCGAGACCGGAGGCGGATTCCTTCCGCGTTCGTATCACGCGGCGATCTTCGTCCCCGGCCAGAGTGGCCGCAAGGTCCTCAGCAAACGTAAGGTCGTGGAAATGCCACGAGTGAGACCAGTCGCCCACGTCCAGCTCGGGCTCGCGAAGGCCCTTCCAATGATTGCCAACGTTGACGTTAACGACGCAATCGGAGGTGTCCTCCGGAGTTCCAACCCGACCGATTCGCGGCTGAGCGCCGAGGCGCTTCACGTTCGACAGCTTGAGCGCTCGATCATAAGGATTCTGGTAGTTCGTGATGCGGGTGGAGTGCTCGAAGAGAGAGGCGCTCTTGTTGTCGCGCATCGACAGGGATTTGCGCGCGACATCGGCACCGATAAACGCGACCTGACTCACATTCCAGTTCACTCTTGACAAGGGACGTGATTGAGCGGCGTAGTAGAAGGCCTCCCGCACCACATAGGCGCCTGTCGAGTGTGCAAGGAGATGCACGTCGATGTCACAGTGTAGCTCGTCTTGAGCGCGTTGTGCGAGTGCAAGCAGTCGAATCGCATCGTCAGCCAGTTCATCGGCAGTCTTTCGCGCGTCAGATCTATCTTCTAGGTAGTTGAGCGCTGAGTCAGCCGAGGGCCAGTCGAAGCTAACGACGGCTCCTGCGAAGCCGAACTTCGAGAGATTTCCTCGCAAGAGATCCTGACGTTGAAGAACCCTTTCCTGGGAGTTGTTGTAGCCGTGGACGAAGATCAAGACGTCGCCACGAGTGTAACGACTGTAAGGGTTCTTGGGGTCCGCGATCTCGGACGGGCCTAGGTCTGCGCGCCGACGGAGTTCTGCTAGCCATTTGTCCCTGTCTAGGCGGTGCTCTTCTGGGTGGGGTGTCTCTCGGGAGGGGACGAGCAGATAGCGAGTAGGTCCGGGCTCGGAGCCGAACTTACCGTTAGACCTGACGTTTCGTACGCAGACCATGAAGTTGGGCAGAGGGTTCTCAAGGCTCTCTCGTTCCATATCGAGCGCTCCTACTGGCTAGGTCGACGGTGTCCGTGCCTCAACTTCGGCCTGCTTCTTCTTTGCCTGAGACGCGCGAAGCGCCGCCTCCGCATTCGCGGCATCGACGAGGGCGTCGCGGGTGGACTTGGAGAACTTGAAGTAGCTTTGGAAGACCGTAATGGCACCCACGCTTCCTCCGGCGATTAGGAAGCCGGTGATGAGGATGCCGATAGCGTCAGCGCTGGGCGTCTCGAAGAGTACGTGGAGAACGTCAAAGCGGTACTTTGAGGCGATTCCGAGGGAGAGCGCGAGGGCAAAGAGACCCTTGGTCCCAGGGAGTCTGCTGTGCCTCTTGGAGTGGTCGGCGGTTGAAGGCTTCGTGAAGAGGCGCAGGAACCACTCGTGTTCGAAGAGGAAGGCGAGCGCGCGTTCGACGATTCCGGCGACGAGGACGGTAACGGAGAGGGCTACGAAGACATCCTTGAGGTGCTCAGACTGCGGGACTTCCTCCATTCTTGGGTCTCCTGAAAGAAGGGGGGAGAGAGCCGAAGCCCTCTCCCCCTTGATTTCCGACCAAACCAAGGGGCGTCAGGCCCCCGGGTTCTTGCCGATCCGGTCTAGAACCGGAACTTGATGTTGGCGCGGACTGTCCGCGGGCGCTGGAAGAACCGGCGCACGGGGTAGACCTCGCCTCGACCGTCCCAGTCGCGGCGGCGCTGCTGGTTGGTCGCGTTCAGGACCTCGACCCGGAGTTCGCCACGAACGTCCCGGTAGCCCATGGGGAAGCCCCATGCGCCGCTCAGGTTGATCGTGTACTCGTCCGCGGTCCGGTGTCCCTCGGCGCCCGCCGGGAAGAGGCGCACGCCGATCCCGCCGTTCGCCGTGCCCGGCCGCGCGTCGCTGGTCGGGTCGGAGGGAGTGATCGGCGGGCAGGTCCGCAGACCGCTAGGCCTGGAGCCCGGGGCGCAGGTCTTGGTGGCGCTGATGCCGGCGCCTTCCGACCGGTACCAGGGGGTGCCGGTCTGGAAGGTCAGGTGACCGCCCAGGGTCAGATCCTGGTTGCCGATCCGCCAGGTCTTGAACCCGAAGGAGTTGTAGATCCAGGTGCGGTCGTACACGTGGTTCGGACCGCGCTGGTTGATCATGCTGCCAGGCATGCCGATGAACTGAGACAGCCGCGCGTGGCAGTCCTCGGGATACGTCCTCGTCCTGCCGGTGCGGCGATCGGGTTCCGTCTGGCTTTCCTGACAATCGTCGAGGTGCGCCTCGCTGAGGTTCACGTGAGCCAGCTCCAGGTAGCCGCTGTCCGTGTTGTTCCACCAGACGCCTCCGCCCGTGGTGTCCGTCTCGGACCAGGCGACGTTGTTGTACAGCGCCCAGCCGTCGGCGAACCGGCGGTTCAACTGGATCTGCAGACCCCGGTAGGCGTTCTTCGCCGGATCCGCGTTGGCGAGGGCCTCGCGGTTGACGGCACTGACGCGGTCGGCTTCATCGAAGCCGGCTGCGACCCACCTGTCCCTTCTCGCGTCGTCGAAGGCGAGAACGATCTTCTCGAGGTCGTGGTAGTTCTCCGTGATGCCGATGTTGCGGCCCCGGTAGTCGAGCTGGAAGTTCGAGAACATCATGTCCTGCAACTGCCAGTCGATGTACTTCACATCCAGGGCCCAGTCGGGGCGGAACTGCCACTCGAGGCCGATGATCGCCTCCTGCTTGTAGTAGGTCTGGATGTCAAAGTCGTAGTAGCCCTCCTGGACCGCGTCCCACATGAGGCCGGGTTGCGCCAGCTCCCAAGACAGGTTGTAGCCCGGGATCCCCTCGCCGACCGTGCCGTTGCGGAGCGTGTCGCGCCGCGACGGGTGGTTGCAGTCGTAGCTGACGTAGCCGATCGACCTCAGGAGGTTCATCCCGAACACGTCCATCGGATCGCAGAAGAGGAAGACCTCGCGGCCCTCGTACCCGTTCCAGAGGTCGTGCATGCTGGGCCTGGCCACATCGCCGCCGGAGATCCACGCCTGGTTGAGCATCGCGTGGTACTGGCCCCAGGTTGCGTTGAGCAGCAGGGCGCCATCCCCCTTGATGTCGTAGGCGATGTTGATCCGAGGATCGACATAGGTGTCGTCCACGACCTGGCGCCGGACATCGTTCCAGGCCTCCTGGACTTCCGCCCGGACGCCGAGGTTGATCACCCAGTGATCGCCGATCGTGAAGCGGTCACGGGCGAAGAATCCGACGTTGCGGACTTCCGTGTCGCCGCTGCCGCGACCGACGCAGGTGCCGATCGTGCGGACGATCTCGCCGTTGACTCTCTCGATCTGCGTGGGCCGGTGCGGCAAGCCGTCCGTGTGGTTGCCCTCGCAGGTCAGGAGCGGCGAGTTGTAATCGACGAAGTAGCAGCCGCGGCCCCGCGTCGTGGCGCCGAGGAAGTTCGGGCTGTCAGGCGACGTGCCGTAGCCCCGCAGCAGGGAACACGAATCGTCTTCCAGGGAACCGGCCTGGTAGTAGCCGAAGGGGTTGGTGGAGTCGAAACCCCAGCCGTTGAACAGCGGCACGCGGGCGTTCTCGCCCTCCCACTTCGTGTCCTGGTAGTCCAGGCCGTACTTCAACTCGTGGTTGGCGCCGATGAACTGGGTCAGGCCGACGTTCCCCTGTTCGCGCGGAAACGCGTTGAAACCGAAGCCGTCGGAGAGGATCCAGCCGTTGTGCCAGGCCTGCAGGTTCTCGTTGTCCCGGTACACGTTGTAGTTGTTGCCGGGATAGAAGATTCCCAGCTCCGGCTTGAACGGGAACCGCAGCGGGTAGCTCGTGTCGCCGCCCGAGGTGTTCGTTGCGCTATGTCCGGCGATCGGGCCACGGTCGAGCGACTTGGCCTGCAGGCAGGTCTCCACCATGCGCGCCGAGGCGTTGGGGAAGTTGTCCTGGGCAAGCCACTCGAGGATTGGAAGGCCGTCGACGTTCAGGACCTCGGGGTTCTCCTGCTCCAGCTTGTTGTAGCAGGCGAGGTACTTGTTCTCCTGCGTCTCCTGGAAGGCGATCTTGGCCTCCAGGTACCAGTTGCTCGAGATGGCGTAGTTCCAGTTGACCGTCGACAGCACGCTGTCGTTCTCGTGCGGCGTCGGCGTCCAGTAGTCCGATGACGGAATGTGGAAGTAGTTCCGGAACGCCGGCGTGTCGATCGCCGAAGCGGCGAAGGAGTGGCTGGCGGTCGGCTGCATGTTCAGCTTGAAGATGCGCGCGTCGTTGAACAGGCTGATGTCGTACGGGTCGCCGCCGATCAGCCGCTCTGAGTACGCGTCGTCGAACTCGCTGACGCCGAGGAAGAACCAGAACTTGTCGCGCTGGATCGGACCGCCCGCGGAGAACTCGTAACCGTCGGAGGCGCCGGCCCACTCGTCGCTGCCGGGCAGGCAGGGCTCGCGGTTCGTCGTGAACAGCTCCGAACTCAGGTCGCCGGCGGGGATCTTCCCGCGGCCAGCGTCCCGGTCGTCGCCGTGGCAACGGCGGAACCAGTCGACCGGATAGGGCTTGTTCTGCCGCTGGTCGAGGGCCGGCTGGTCCTTGTAGTCGGCGCCCCAGTCGATCGCCTGGCGCTGCCAGAGCGCGTCGACGTGCCACCGGTTGGTGCCCGACTTGACGATGACGTTCGTCGAGGAGCCGATGTAGCGGCCGTACTCGGCGGAGGCGCCGCCGGCCTCCATCGACACTTCGGTGACCGCCGTGGTCGGCAGGAAGACCCTGCTGCCGCCGAACTTGGCGAACGTCGTGTCGACGCCGTCGATGTAGACGCCCTGGTCGGCGAAGTGGGTGCCGTTGACCGAGGGGCGCGTCTGCTGGATGTCGTCGTTCTCCGCGTCGGCGGTGACGCCGGGCAGGGCGTTGATGACGCCGTAGTAGGTCCGCGTCGTGCCGGCGGTCTGCTCGCCGATCTCGGACGTCACGGTGCTGCCCGCGGTGATGTTGAACTTGTCGACCATGGGCGTTTCGCCGGTGACGGTGACCTCACCCTCGATGGCGGCCTGCAGCGTCAGATCGACTGACTGCCGGTCGCCGGCGGCCGCGTGGAAGGTCGCGGCGGCTTCGCCCAGGCCCTGAAGTTCCGCCTTCAGGTCGTACTCGCCTGGCACGACGCCGACGAACCGGAACTGGCCGTTCTCGTCCGTGATCGCGAACTTGTCGCCGCGTTCGCTGGACAGGGTGATGCTGACGCCTGGAAGCGCCGAGCCTCCCGGGTCAACGATCGTGCCGCTGACGGTTGCGGTCTCCGGTGCGTCGGCGAAGGCGCCGAACGGGACCAGCATCATCAGGACCACTGCGAGTCGCTTCATGGAGCTCCTCCTCGGATCAAGTTGTAGGGAAATGCGTGAAGGGACTATACACGAGCGGGGAGGATGTCAAGGGCGGAGCGGGAGACCGGGCTTGCGGGGCGTGGAGGATCCAGATGGTTGGATCGGGACCGGGTACGTCGGCGTCTTGGGGCGTTCGGCGCCGGAAGAGCGATCCGGCGGCAGTAGAGCGTTCCTGGAGACGGGCGGCCTCGGTTCAGGCCGTCAGCGTTGCGGCTCGCCCGCCAGCGGCACGAGCCGCGAGGCGCGGATTCTCCGGTCCCGGGTGAGCAGCGGCGCCTTCTCCACGATGCTGGTCGCCGCGATCAACTCGTCGGCCGGGTCGGCCCGGAAGTCGAGTTGGCAACTGGTGTGGCAGATCGCCGGCGTCAGGGGCCAGATCCGAATCTGGCGCAGGACCCGGCGGACTCTTGGGTCCTCGAGGTCGAACTCGATCCGCCCAAGCTGTGCGAGCTTGGCGATCTCCCAGAGGACGATCGGCGAGATTCCCCACTCGTTCGCGGCCAGAATCCGGCGTTCGCCGGGACGCAGGGCGTCCTCGAGGGCGTGAATCAGGATGTGGGTGTCAAGATTCAGCATCCCACTTGACGCCGGTGCTCATGATGTCGCCCGTGACGCGGATCTTGCCTCGGAGACTGCCGATCAGGTGCTCCGACGTGCGGGCGACCGGGATCAGTTTCGCCACGGGGCGTCCGCGTTTGGTGATGACGATGCCGTCCGGGTCGACCCGATCCAGGATAGCCAGACACTTCTCCTTGAACTGAGCGGCGGCGATGGTCCGGGTCATCTCCGTATCCTCCTTGGGCGTACTCCGCGTCCGTTGCTGCAAAGCGGACAGATCATATGACCGGACGTTGTTGGTGTCCAGAACGGAGCCGTCGCACCGCTGCCGGATGCGTCTACTTGGTGGAGTTTCCCCCGCTTTCGCGGACGGTTCGTGTTTAGGGTTCAGGCGGCTTCGTAGTCCCGGTGGTAGTCGTTCTCGAAGTTGACGGGCGAGAGGTACCCGAGGGCCGGGTGGCGACGATGCGGGTTGTACCAGCCCTCGATGTAGCGGAAGAGTTCCCTCCTTGCCTCGGCATGGTTCCGGAACGTGGTCCGGTCGAGGAGTTCGCACTCAAGGCTGGCGAAGAGGCTCTCGGCCATCGCGTTGTCGTAGCAGTCTCCGACCGAGCCCATGGAGAGCCGGATCCCGGCCTTGCGGCAGCGCTTCCCGAACTGGAGCGAAGTGTACTGGCTGCCTCGATCGGAGTGATGGACGACCCCCTCGCCCGGGCGGCGCTGGGCGACGGCCATGTTCAGGGCGTCCACCACGAGTTCGGCCCGCGGGCGGCCGGCCATCGCCCAGCCGACGATCCGGCGGCTGAAGACGTCCAGCACGATGGCCAGGCAGAGAAAGCCGCACAGCGTCGGCACGTACGTGAAGTCGGCCACCCAGAGGCGGTCGGGCGCTTCGCTCTCGAACTCCCGGTCGACCAGATCCGGCGCCGGGCGAGCGGTCTTGTCGCGGCGCGTCGTCCGCGGCCTCTTGCGGCGGCTTACGCCGGCCAGGTCCGACTCTCGCATGAGTCTGGCGACGCGCTTGCGGCTCGCCAGGACGCCCTCGTCGGCCAACTGTGCCTGGATCCGGGGAGCGCCGTAGGTGCCCCGGCTGGCTTCGTGGATCGACCGAACCCGCTCGGACAGGGCGGCGTCCGCCCGGACCCTGGCCGACGGGACTCGCTTGCGCCACGCGTAGTACCCGCTCGTGGAGACGCCGAGCACTCGAGCCATCGCAGCGATCCGGAACTCGGCCTGGTACGCCCTCATGAACCCGTAGACCTCTTGGGCTTTGTCTCCCGGGCGAACCAGGCCGTTGCTCTTGCCAGTATCTCCCGCTCTTCCCGCAGCCGGCGATTCTCGCGGCGCAGACGGCGGAGCTCTTCGCGCTCCGCCGTGGTCAGTCCGTCAGCGCGGCGGCCTTCGTCCCGATCCGCCTGCGCCGCCCAGTTGCGGATGGACTGCGCTGAAGGCTCGAACTCGCGGGCGAGTTGGTCCGGGCTGCGCCCGGACCGGACCAGATCCACCATCTGGCGCCGGTACTCAGCCGGGTACCGGGGTCTTGATCTTGGCATCGTGGGTACCTCCTCCTCCAAGGATGTGGTGTCCACGAAACCGGGTCAACCTCAGGAAACACCCCCCGCGGACGACGCGCCGGCCCTGGGCACCCCAACGTCTCTGCTTTCGTCCCGCCATCGATCCGCCTTGCCAACGTGTGCTCTCCACTATTCAACGGGATGCCCGCTGTGTCACGTACGTTGGCAGAGAGGGCGGCTGCGATCGTGCGGGTCATTCGGATGTCCTTGTGGCGGGCTCAGCGCCTCTTGGACAGACCATGCGATCGGACACTGTTTGTGTCCAGAGGATCGAGCGCGGTGTTTGGGAAGGTGCGAGTGGCTGGTTGCTGGCCAGCGACTGGCGTACTCCGTGCCTACTCGGGCGTGGGCTCAAGGGTGACAGTGAAGGGAAGCTCCTCTGGACCCGGATCGAGTTCGAACGCTGCACCCCACCGGTGTTCGCCGACCCAGAGCGAAACTGTGTAGGCGCCCGGAGTCAAGCAGCCGAGGCCCACCCGGCCGTCCTCCGAGAAGGTCGTACCGGGCAGTGCTCCAGGCAGATGATGGGCGACCTTGACGCCAGCTTCGGTGTTGACCCGGACGAGGGAGAGGGTTTCGCCCGCACAACTTCGGCCCAAGCACCGGAGCTCCAGCAGGCGGCCCAATGGCAAGGTGCGATTCAACTGTGCCGTCCGCGCGGCCTCGACCGTCACCTTGTCGGCACCGACACAGGCGCCACCATGACTCCAGAGGACCGTGACCTCTCCTGGTGGTACGTTGTCGGCTCGGAGAACGTCGGCGGCCTCGGCGACGAGGCCAGCCGCGGCCAAAGTCTCGTCGGGACCCAGGACGTGAATCCATGCACCGACCATCGGAAGACCCGGTGTGGCGAGCCGGACTTCCACTTCGCCGAGTGTCCCCTCGTTGACTTGGAGAGTCTGGAAGGGAAAGTGCATGTCCGCGTTCAGAGTGAGTTCGGTGTGGGCAAGGCCCGCTCCGGTGTCGGCCTGTAGCCGATAGTGGCCCGGCGGTGCAGGGGGCAGGGTGAAGTACCCATTCTCTGCCGTGGAGGTGCCGGCGACTTCGAGACCCAGATCGCCGATCAGTGCAACGTGGGCCTGCTTGAGGGTGTGGCCTGCTGGCGGCCGCAGTTCGCCGCTGACTACGGAAGTCCCGCCCAACTCGAACTGGGAAAGCGGCCGATCAGGCCAGATCCTGCCGATACGGCTTCGACCGTTTGCCGAGACCCACGTCATCCACAAGGACTCGTCGGGCGCTCCTTTCACCGTGAACGAGCCGTCCGCTGCCACCCTGGATTGGCGCAGGAACGCTTGGCCGGGCCGCAACGTCGTCGAGTGCGTAACGGTGTCGCCTTGTTGGACATTGATCTGGAGGAGCCCGGTGCCTGCCCGCGAGCCTGGAATCCGCTCGAAACCGACAAGACCCCCATTCACCGGAACGCCGTCCAGCGTCAAAGTGCTTTGGATGGTGCGGTTCCGGTACACGAGGTCCACTTCGACGCGGTCGGCAGGGTCGTAGGCGTGGACCTGAATCTCCTTCGACACGAGGAGTGAGTCAGAGGAATCCCGGAGGTCGATCCGGTAACGACCGGATGCGAGCTGGACCACCGCGAACGAAGATGGGGCTCGGTTCCCTCCACCTGTCGGTTGGAGATTGGCCGTCGCCAGAGGCGCTTCCATCTCACGAAACCGGTCCATCACGCGCACCGTGCCATGTGTCACTCCGTGCGCTCTCACGAGAACGGTGCGAGGCGCGGGCATCCATATCTCCCCGAGGTCGGCACGCTCTGAGGCGTCGAGGGCAATGAGCCGTGCGATAGGAGGCCCTGTCCTACACTCCGCACGCAGGTAGTAGCGGCCCTCGCTCAGTCCGCCAAGGAGGAAGCCGCCATCGCCGTCTGAGACGGTGATGTCCTGCCTGCCTCGCAGGCGGTGCAGAATGTGTGCATTACCGGCCGGCAGAAGCTCCAGTACGCACCCAGCGACGGGCTCGGCACCGCCAGCGGCGAACAGCCGTCCGGTCACGACAGCGCCCGGTTCCAGATAGACGACGCCGAGGTCCATGACGCGCCCCGGATTCAGAGATAGGCCGTAGGCACCTGACAGGAGGTGGTTCTCCGCCTGGAAGTCGACTTGCACGAGATCGGCCTGCCCAACGTCGCCGGGAATCGGGACGATCACGGGGGACGTCCCCTGCTCGACCTCCGTGCTGAGTGTCGAGTGCGACCGGACCCGCTTGATCAAGACGCGCATCGTGAAGCGATCAACGGGAACCCCGGCGGCGGAGAACACCTGCACCCGGACGCCCTCCGAACTTGCTATGCGGACTGCCGCTTCATCGCCGGTCGCCTCTGCGGGTAGCCTGAGGAGGATCGGTTGGTCTGGCCAAGGCGAGCCGGCGATGTCTCTCGCGGCGCGGCCATAACCCTCAGCCTCGGCCAGGACCTCGGCTTCAGGAAAGGCCGACAGACCGGTTACGACAAACCGACCGTCGTTGCCGCTAGCGACGCATCGGCGCACAGCGTCGGCGGGGAATGGCGCGTTCTCGTCTCTCCAACGCACACAAACAGTAGCTCCTGTCGCCCCCCGGCCATCGGAAGAGAAGACGCGTCCCTCCAAGGACCGTCCTGGCCCGAGCCGGATTGTCGTCGGCATCCGACCGTCGTCGAAAGTGCCGACGAACCTCTCGTGCTGAGGATGATCGACGACGAGTGTCATTCCGCGAACGCTCGGAAGCCAACGCTCCGTCGCACCGTTGCTTGTGGTTCGCGTCCGAATCAGGAGCGCGCCGTTAGGAAGCGGTGCACCTGCATGTGGCGCCCGGAGTACCTGGACGACCGCGCCTTCAATGCCGCCACCTTCGCCGTCCACGACCGAAACGGCCGCCGCGTCAGGAGGGGAGTCCTGCGAGAACCCCACGCCGGGCGCGACGGCGCTTGCAAGCGCCCCAGCGGCCAGCAGCAACCTCGACCCGCGAACCGGACGAAGTTCGTGTTGGAGCGGCAGACCAGCCTGTCCGCTTCCCGTTGTTCTCATTCTCGAAGCCGAGCCAAGCGAGGGACGGTCTTGGGGTTGCCTATCTCGGCGCGGCCGAGCGCGGGTCGCGCGACGCTACCGGGCGCTCTCGGATTCGGTGCGGGGAGGTTGCGAATCGCCGACGAGGAACTCGACGCGGGTTCCCCACCCGCTTCCGGTGCCGATTGGCACAGGGCGGAAGCCGCGAGAACCGGTCACCGGAGGGAACCAAAGCGCCGTCAGGGAGACGTTCCAGCGGTGAACCCGCTGGAACAAGCAGGTCGGTGGGCTCCCTTGGACCATCACTCAACCTTGACAGATCGCCTCAGCCTCCTCAACGGAGGACGCACCAAGCATGAGAAGGCCCAAGTCAATCTGAGCTTGATCTCCCCTCCGTAATCCAGTAGCGAGTGTCGTGCAGGCGACTTGGTTGCCAGAGGGAGTGACTCCATCTGGGGTGGGGTCCGTTTCGCGGACGGCCAGCGGTTCCCGGGGTTCGATCGGCGCAGCGGGGCACGGAATGGGCGTCACTGTGGTAGTGGACGTGATCTGCCCATTCCCGTGCTGCGTAATGGTCGTGGTAACGAGGTAGCAAGCGCCAGCACCACCAGCAGCGAGTGCGGGCGAACTGAAGAGCAGAAGCACTACTCCCAGAAGAAGTACCACGACGGTTGTCTGAGCGAACCTGCCTGTCCTGATCATTGCCTACGGGCTCCTTTGGGCGAACTGCGGAAAGGGCGAAGAAAGACGATCCTACACGTCGGCTGAGAAGGGTGTCAACGCAGTGTACTGCTCAGTACATGTGAAGCAAAGGGGAGAGAGGCAAAGCTCTCTCCCCTTTTCTAGCCTCTGATCCCCGGGCTCAGCCCCGGCGATCTCTGCGCCCCGGCTCCTAGAAGCGGAACCTCAGCGAGGCGCGCACCTGGCGCGGGCGCTGGAAGAAGCGCCGCACCGGGTAGACCTGCCCGTCGCCGCCCCAGGAGCGTCGCCGCTGCTGGTTGGTGGCGTTCAGCACCTCGACCCGGACTTCACCGCGCACGTCGCGGTAGCCCATGGGGAAGCCCCAGGCGCCGCTCAGGTTGAGGGTGTACTCGTCCGACGTGAAGCGGCCCTGCGTGCCTGGGGCATGCAGATTGAAGCCGACATCGCGGTTCGGAGTACCTGGTTTCGGGTCGTTGGGGTTGCGGTTGACCGTGGCCGAATCGTCGAGATCGATACGCGTCCCCTCCGAGCGGACCCAAGGCGTTCCGGTCTGGAAGCTCAGATGACCCGAGAGAGTCAGGTCCTGGTTGCCGAGGCGCCAGGTCTTGAACCCGAACGAGTTGTAGATCCAGGTCCGATCGTAGGCGCCGTTGAGACCGCGCCGGTTGATCATCGACACCGGATAGCCGAGCCACTGGGAGAGTGCCTGATCGCAGTCCACCGGGAAGAGCTCCGTGCGACCGGTGCGCCGGTCCGGAATCGCCTGGTTGGCGTTGCACTCGTCGATGTGCTGCTGTTCTAGCACGACACTCAGGTTCTCGAGGTAGCTGCTGTTCGTGTTGTTCCACCAAGCGCCGGCACCGGTCGTGTCGGTCTCCGACCAGGACACATTGTTGTACAGAGCCCAGCCGTCGGCGAAGCGCCGATTGAGCTGTATCTGAAGCCCGCGGTAGGAGTTCTTCGCCGGATCCGCCGAGGCCAGAGCCTCGTCGTTGAGGTTCCGGGGAAGGCCCTTGGCCTCGCGCGCGTCGGCCGTGTTGGTCACGATCTGCGCAAGGTCGTGGTAGTTGCCGGTGATGAAGATGTTCCGGCCCTTGTGGTCGTACTGGGTGTTGGAGAACATCATGTCCTGCATCTTCCAGTCGATGTACTTGACGTCGAGCGCCCAATTCGGAGCGAACTGCCATTCAAGGCCGAGGATCAGATCGTCGCGGTAGTACGGGTCGATGTCGTGATCCCAGATCTCGCAGTCGATGGCGGACATCTCGCCGTCCTGGCATGGCCTCACGGCGTCCCACATCAGTCCAGGAACCAGGGTGCTCCAGGCGAAGTTGTAGCCAGGAAGACGTGCGCCGACGGTGCCGGTAGCACGCGTGTCGTTGCGGTCGGGAACCAGGCACCAGACGGCGGCCTCGACCGGATCGCAGAACAGCCAGACTTCGTAGCCTTCGTAGCCGTTCCACTGATCGTGCATGCCGCCGGCGGTGTCGCCTCCGCCGGAGATCCAGGCCTGGTTCAGCATCGCGTGGTACTGACCCCAGTTCGCGGTGAGCAGCAGCCGACCGTCACCCTTGACGTCGTAGGTGATGTTCACTCGCGGATCAGCGTAGGTGGAGTCCACGACCTTGCGGCGAATGTCGTTCCAGCCCTCTTGGATCTCGGCACGCACGCCGAGGTTGAATGTCCAATGATCGCCGATGGTGAACCGGTCTCTGAGGTAGAAGGCGGTGTCCTTCATCTCGGCGTCGCCGGTCCCGCGACCGATACAACTCGTACGGTCGTTGAAGTCCGTACGGTGGATCTGGCCGTTGACCTTCGTGATCTCAACTGGCGTGAGTTCCTCGCCGACCGGGCCCTGGCAGGTCAGTTTGGGCGAGTTGTAGTCGACGTAGGTGCAACCGCGCGACCGGGTGGTCTGCGGCGGGATGAACCCCGGGATCGGCGTGTAGGGGTTGTCGGGCGAGGTGGTCGTCGGACGAGCCCAGCCGAGGCCGCAGCTATCGTCCACGAGAGTGCCGGCGCCGCCGTACCCGAACGGGTTGTAGGAGTCGTAGCCCCAGCCGTTCATGAACGACGTACGGGCGTTCTCGCCCTCCCATTTCGTGTCCTGGTAGTCGATGCCGTACTTCAACTCGTGGTTGGCGCCGACGAATTGGGTCAGGCCGACGTTGGCCTGCTCTCGGGGGAACGCGTTGAAGCCGAAGCCGTCCGAGAGGATCCAGCCGTTGTGCCAGGCGCCGAGGTTCTCACCGTCGACGTAGACCTTGTAGTTGTTGCCCGGCCAGAAGAAGCCCTTGCTGGGGTCGAACGGGAACCGTAGCGGCCAGTTCGTGTCGCCGCCGGACGTGTTCAACTCGCTGTGCCCCGCTTCGGGTCCACGGTCGAGCGCCTTCGCCTGCAGACATGTGGTCACCATCTCCGCGGGGACTTCCGGCAGGTGGCTGAGGCCGAGCCAGTCGAGAATCGGTTGGCCGTCGACGCTGAGAACGTCCGGGTTTTCCTGGGCGAGCGTGTTGTGGCAGCCGAGAAACTTGTTCTCCTGCGTTTCCTGTTGGGCAAGCTTGGCCTCGAGGAACCAGTTGGACGAGATTGCCCAGTTCCAGTTGCCGGTCAGCAGGTCGCTGTCGTTCTCGTGCGGCGTCGGCGTCCAGTAGTCGAACGACTGCGGGTTGAAGTAGTTCCTGAACGTCGGCGTCTCGATCCACGAGGCGTTGAACGAGTGGGCGTTGTTCGCCTGCAGGTTCAGCTTCATGATCCGCGTGTCGTCGAACAGGCTGATGTCGTAGGGGTCGCCGCCGACCAGCCGCTCGGAGTACGCGTCGTCGAACTCGCTGTAGCCGGTGTAGAACCAGAACTTGTCGCGCGCGATGGGGCCGCCGAGGGAAACCTCGAAGCCGTCGCTGGCGCCGGCCCACTCGGAGCCGCCCGGCCGGCAGGGCTCGAGTTCGCGGGAGCCGTCCGTGCCGCCGGGGATCAGTCCGCGGCCCTGGTCCCGGTCATCGCCGTGGCAGCGCTTGAACCAGTCCGCCGGATAAGGCTTGTTCGTCCTCTCGGTCAGGGAAGGCTGGTCCTTGTAGTCGGCGCCCCAGTCGATTCGCTGGTGGTTCCAGAGGGTGTCCGCGTGGAACCGGTTCGTGCCCGACTTGACGATGACGTTCGTGGCGGAACCGACGTAGCGGCCGTACTCGGCCGACGATCCGCCGGCCTCCATGGAGACCTCGGTCAGGGCAGTCGTCGGCACCCGGACCCGGCTGCCGCCGAACTTGGCGAACGTCGTGTCGACGCCGTCGATGAACACGCCCTGGTCGGCGAAGTGCGCGCCGTTGACCGAGGGACGGGTCTGCTGGATGTCGTCGTTCTCCGCGTCGGCGGTGACGCCGGGCAGAGCGTTGATGATGCCGTAGTAGGTGCGGGTGACGCCGCCGATCTGCTCGCCGATCTCGCCGGAAACCGTGGCGCCGGCGGAGACGTTGAACTTGTCGACCATCGGCGTCTCGCCGGTGACGGTGACCTCGCCCTCGATCGCAGCCTGCAGCGTGAGGTCGAGGGATGTGCGGTCGCCGGCCACCGCGCGCACCTGGGCCGCGGCTTCGCCGAGGCCCTCCAGCGAGGCGGTCAGGCTGTAGTCGCCGGGGGTCACGCCGACGAAGCGGTAGGCGCCGTTCTCGTCGGTGATGCCGAACTTGTCCCCGCGCTCGCCGCTCAGCGTGACGCTCACGCCGGGCAGGGGCGATCCGCCGGGATCCACGATCCGGCCGCTGATCGTCGCCGTCTCGGGCGCGTCGGCAAGGGCGCCGACGGGCAGGAGCAGCAGCAACGCGGCCACCAAGAGTCGTTTCATCGAGTCCTCCATCGCCGACGGTTCGCGTCGGCCGTGTTGAAAGAAAGCGGCGAATCCTCGCGGAGTAAGGGCGCGATGTCAAATCCCGCCCCGCCGGGGCGTGCAAGGCGCTCTCCGATTCAACCTGTTGGTTCGGCGTTCAGCGTCTTGGAGCGCCAGCGTCGGTTCCGGCAAGGTCGCTTGACGCTCAGGGCCGCGGGCGGACCGGGGCCAGTTCGCCTCGCCCCTCGACGAGCCGGTAGAGGCTGTCCGGCTGGACGCTGGCGAAGCTCTCGGTCCGGTCGCTCGCGGGCCAGTAGACCGCGACCCTCTCGACGGCTTCTGGCTGGCCGAGCCCGATCGTCTGGCGCAGCGGGTTGCCGCCGAAACTGCCGCCGCCGTTGACGCGGCGGTGGATGCTGCGCCGGGCGCCGTCCGGGTCAAGGACGTCGACCCGGATGCGGGCGCCGATCGCCGAGCGGTTGCTCACCGTCCCCATCAGGCGGAGCGCCAGCCAGCGGTTGCCGAAGCCCGGGTTGCGGAAAAGGGCGTCGCCGAAGCGGTCGCCGGGGAAGGCCCCGCCCATCTGCTCGAACACGTCCAGGTCGCCGTCGCCGTCGAGATCGGCGAAGGCGACCGCGTGGCCCTTCTGCAGGTGGCCGAAGCCGGCGGCGAGGCTGACGTCGACGAACCGGCGGCCCGCCAGGTTCCGGTAGAGGACGTTCGGCATGATCGCCTCGTAGTCGGGATAGCCGGTGCCGAGGTAGAAGTCGAGGTAGCCGTCGAAGTCGAGGTCGCCGAAGTTCGAGCCCATCGGAAGCTGCAGGCGGGTGAGCCCGCTCTTCACGGCAACGTCCTCGAAGCCGCCCTTGCCGTCGCCCCGGTAGAGCCTGGCGAGTTCCCATGGACCCGGAAAGCCCTGGTAGCTGGCGGCGACGAAGCCGAGGCCGCCGCGGTCGCCGGTGTAGCTGGAGACGAATAGGTCCAGGTTGCCGTCGTTGTCGAAGTCCCAGAACCAGGCCGGGAAGCTCTGGCGGGGTCCGGCGACGCCGAGCCGGGGCGCTGTGTCCTCGAAGCTGCCGTCGCCGCGGTTGCGGAACAGGCGGTTGGGGCCGCCGAGCACGGAGAGGTAGAGGTCGGGAAAGCGGTCGTTGTCGTAGTCGCCCCAGACGGCTGCCTTGACGAAGGCGCGGGTGGCGACGCCGGCTTCCGCCGCGACATCCCGAAAGCGGACGACGCCGTCCTCGCCCTGGCCCTCGTTGCGGAAGAGTTGCGACGGCGCGTCGACCGCCGGGCCGTGCTCGTTGCCGACGAAGAGGTCGAGGTCGCCGTCGTTGTCGTAGTCGGCCCAGGCGGCGGTCTGCGTGGGGTAGTGGGTCTCGCCGAGGCCGGAGAGGAACGTGACGTCCCGGAAGACCGGCGGCCCCGGCTCGCCGCCGTCGGCCGACTGGTTCAGCAGAAGCGAGTTCGGGTGGCGGCCGTGCGGGCCGAACCAGGCGCCGCGCAGCACGAAGAGGTCGAGGTCGCCGTCGTTGTCGGCGTCGCCGTGGACGACGTTCAGGCCGCCGTAGAGCCCATCGAGGCCGGCCGCGGCAGAGAAGTCGGTGAAGGTGCCTGTGCCGTCGTTAAGGAAGAGCCGGGGCGAGACCGCGGGATCGAAGGTCGTGGTGAAGATGTCGAGGTCGAAGTCGCCGTCGAAGTCGTCGACGACGGCGCCGCCGGAGAGGTTGAAGCTGTCGATCCCGAGCTCGGGCGCGACGTTGACGAAGCGCGGGAACTCGGCCGCCGAACCGAAGGCCGCGAGCGGCAGCCGGTGATCCGGTTCGACCGCCGCCGGGTGGTCGCCCAAGGTCATGTGGGCCAGGTTCAGCAGCCACTTCGCCTTGACCTGCTGCACGGAGTTCGGCGGTACGGCCGCGAGGTACTCGCGGAGGAAGCGCGCCGCCTGCTCGGAGCCCTCACGTTCGCTGTGAACGGCATCGCCGCGGATCGGCAGGATGCACGCGTTGGCCCCCCCTGGCGACCCGTGCAGCCCGGCGCAGTTGCGGCTTTCGCCGTAGCGCAGCCAGGCGACGGCGATCCGGAACAGGGTCTCGGTCTCGTCGCCGAGCGTCGCGGGCGATGCGGACGTGAGTTCGTACGCTTCGCCGAAACGCTCCAGCGCGGCCGGCTCGTCGCCGAGGCGGAGTTCCTCCTCGGCCAGGTCGACGAGGAGGCGGAACCGCGTGGCGGCGGGGGCATCGGCGGCCGCGGCGAGCGCTTCGCGCGCGGCTTGGGCCGGGGCCTCGCCCAGCCAGGGGTTGCGGTCGAGGTCTTGGGTGCGGATCGTCTCCAGCGTCTCGACCATCCGGGCGTGGCTCGCGTCGATGGAGGCTGGCCGGACGGGAGGTTCCTGGGCCGCGGTGGCTGGGGCCAGGAGCAGGGCAGTCAGGAACCACCATGAGCGGAGGCAAGGCCGTGTCGGCGCCGGCCTGGCGGCCGGCCCGGTTTCCTGGCCGCCTTCGGCGGCAGCGGGTCGGCACCCTGGTGGCGCGTCACCGCGCCACCAGCGTCCCAGTCCGTGCGCCCGTCCTCGGGCGCACGGATGGCAGACCCGCGCACCCGGCGAAGCCTCGGCAAGTCGGCGGGCAGCCAGCACGGCGGCTACTTCGGGCCGATGTTTCCCGTGGACGTCAGCACGGTCCCTGTCAGCGGATCGTAGACGGCGATGACGTAGGTGTGTTCGCGCCGGCGAAGCTGCAGGTCCGTCTGGTAGTAGAAAACCTGGCCGGGGCTCGGTCTGGCGGGGCCGGCGATCCGGACCTTCTCGACCGACATGTCGGCGCGGGCGCCGGTCATGTCCATCGCCGTGACGCGCACCTCGATTTCGGTGAGCCACTCGCCGGCCACGGGCAGAAGCTGGATCTCGTCGAGCGGGATGGCGACCTCCACGGGGACCGAGATCCGGCCGCGTCGGCGGCCGCGGCCGCGTACCGGGTCGGAAAAACTCACCTCGAGGGGCCGGACGCCGGGCTGGCCCCCGAACAGCATGGCCGCCTCGACCGTCATGTCGACTTCGCGGTCGCGCGACATGTCCACGTAGCCTTCGCGGGTCCGCACGCGAAGCTCGGGGCGCCCGGCCAGACGGACCTCGACGTCGTGGAACGCGTCGTCCTCGCGCCGCCTCGGCTCGAAGCCCAGCCAGTAGTACGAGCGGGTGTCCTCGACCGCCCCGGCCAGCGCCGCGTCGCGCTCGGCGTTCAGCAGCGGCACGCCGCCGGTGGCGCGGGCCAGCAACTGGAGTGTGCCGTGGAGCAGGTCTTCCCGGTTCGTCGACCCGGCGACGACGCCGAGGCTGTCGGGCGTCGCGTCCGGCCCCAGCGCCCGCGAGGCGTCGCCCGCGAACTCCGCGCTCATGGCCGGCACGTCCACCGGATAGAGCGAGTAGCCGATCAGGTTCGCCGCCGAGACGAGCGGACCGTAGAGCTCGTCTTCCGAGGCCAGGAACCCGTCGGCCACGGCGGCGGCGTTGACGGTGTTCTCGCTCGCGTCCGCCACGGTATAGAGCGCCGGCGACCGCGGCCAGCCTCCCGCCAGCAGCAGCATGACCTTGCGGCCCGCGGGGTTGGAGAAGCTGCGCATGCTCGCCACCGCGGCCAGCACGGAGCGGCGCAACCGCTCCTCCATGCTCCTCGCGAACCGGCGCTCGAGGCCGGAGAGGGACGAGCCCAGCACGTCCTGCGCGCTGCCGGTGTCCTCGGGGAGCATCGCGTCCGCCTCCCTCAGCCCGGCGCCGGGATCGGCGAATCCGGCCGGCACGGCGTCCGCCGGGCCGGCGATCTCCTCCGGCCTCAGCCGATCGCCCGAGAAAGCCTGGTCGGCGACGGCCTCCAGGACGGCCTCGGCTTCCCGGTCGCCGGCCAGGATCGTCCGTTCGCCGAGTCGCTGCCAGCCGTAGCTCGGCCGCTCGCGGGCGCGGGCGAGCGCGTCGGCCAGCCGGCCCGGCGCCGCGGTCCAGCCGGTCAGGGTGTCGATGCTCCGGCCGTCGAAGGCGACGGCGGCCATCCGGTCCGCAGGGTGGAGGCGCGACAGGTCCGCCTCCAGGCGGTCGAGCACCCGGTTCCGGTCGCGCTCCATGGCGAACACGTCGTCGACGAAGACGAGGAAGTTCGTGCCCACCGGCGTGTTCGGGTCCAGGCTCGGCACGCCGGCCACCGCTGCGCCGGCGCCGGCTCTGGCGATGCTCTCGTCGATCTCGGTGAAGTAGCTGATCGGCATCGGCTCGCCGTCCACCAGGAGCTCGAACTCCGCCGCCTCCAGCCCGTGGACCCGGTTTCCGTCTCCGTCGGTGACGACGACCTCGATGTTGACCACCCGGACATCGATCGTCTCCGTGAACACGGCCGGCAGTTCGCTCTGCTGGGCCGCGGCAGGGGCCGGGATCGCCGCGGCGAGCAGAGGAAGCGCCGCGACGATGCGGGCGGCGTGGACGGGACTGAGGAGGGTTGTCATGTCTTGGGGTGGGACACGATAGCGCGGGGCGGTTGGGTGACGAAGTCGCCGCCGCTTCGCGCTGCGTTCATGGCCGCCGGCGGCGACAGCCGGCGCGAACCTGAGTGGCGCCTGGGGGGCCACCCACGAACCAGTCCGTGCGCTCGCCAGTCGGTCGCGCGGATGGCGCTCCGGCGGGCCCGGTGCGGAGCGTTCACGGCCCGCATGCTCGTCGGTCTCAGGCGAAGCTAACGGGCGCCGCCGGGAGCGCGGAGGGGTTGCCTCGCCCGGTAGAGGCGAAGGCGGTCGAGCCGTTGCGGCGAGTTGCCGCCGGCGGTCTCGCGCTCGCGGTCGAGGGCCCGCTGTTGCCAGGAGACGGCTTCGTCGAAGCGGCCGGCCTCGGCCATCGCCATCGCGAGCGTTTCGAGGTGGTCGACGGCCGGTTGCTCGTCGACGACGGAGCGGGCGAGTTCCACGGCGCGTTCGCCGTCGCGCGCCGCTGCGTCGGAGCTGGTGGCGAGCAGCCGGGCGAGCAGGTGGCGGACGGCGAGGTCGCCTGGGAAACGTTCGAGCGCCGTCTCCAGCGTCTCGCGGGCGGCGGCGAACCGGCCGCTCTGGAACCGCGTCAGGCCGAGGTTGAAGTGGACGCGGAGGTCGTCCGGGGTCAGCGCGGCCAGGGCGGCGAGGTGCTCGGCGGCCCGGCCCGGCTCGCCGGCCTCCAGCAGCAGGGCGGCCAGCAGCCGGTGCGCCTCGATGGCGCCCGGGTCGAGCCGGACGATCTCCTCGAGTTCGGCGCGGGCGCCGGTGGCGTTGCCGGCGTCGGCCCGGGCCTGCGCCCGCATCAGCCGCCACTGGAGGTTCTCCGGGTCGAGGTCGGCGGCCCGCTCCAGGTGCAGCGCTCCCTCGGCGGTGCGGCCGGTGCGGCCGAGCAGGAGGGCGAGGTTGAAGTGCGCCGCGCCGTGGGCGGGATTCGCTGCGATCGCGTGCCGAAGGTGCTCCTCGGCGGCCGCCCGGTCGCCGCTCTCGATCAGGGAGCGGGCCAGATTGAAGTGGAGTTCCGGGTCGGCGTCGGCGTCGGCGTCGGCGTCGCCGTCGCCCTCGGCCAGGAGTTCCCGGTACAGGGCGACCGCCTCCTCGTTCCGGCCGGAGCGGGCGGCGCGCACCGCGCGGTCGAACCGGGCCTCGGTCTTCACGCCGTAGATCTGGAGCCGGTCCCGGAGAGGATCGGCGATGGCGATCGGCACCTGCCGGTTGCGCGCGAGTTCGGCGCGGGCACGGGCGGCGTCTCCGCTCGCCCGCAGAGCCATGCCGAGGTGGTGGTGGACGACGCTGCCTTCCGGCTGCGAGGCGAGCACCGCCTCGAAGGCGGCGATCGCTTCCGCGGTGCGGCCCCGGTCCATCGCGACCCGGCCGAGGCCGAACCGCGCCGCGGCGCTCTCGGGCCGTGCGTCGAGCGCCCGCGCGTAGGCGGCTTCGGCGGCGTCCAGATCGCCTGCGTCGAGGTGAAGGTCGCCGGCGCGGATCAGGGTCGCCGTGTCGTCCGGGCGCAGCGCGAGGGCTGCGCGGGCTGCGAGCCGGGCGCGCTCCAGGTTGCCGGTGGCGTCGTGGAGCAGCAGCTCGTAGTAGGTCCACTGGAAGTCGTTCGGCGCCAGCAGCCGGAGCTGCGCCAGGCAGACGGCGGCGGCGCCGTGAAGTTCGTGGTGGAGGTACTGCAGGCAGAGGTGGCCGAAGGAGTTGGCGGCGATCTGGGCTTCTTCGTCGGTGGCCGCGGCCTCCAGGGCGGCGCCGACGGCGGCGCGGCCGGCGGCGATCTGCTCGCGGGTCTCGGCGTCGAGGTGGTCGAGCGATGGGGCCGGCACGGCGTCGAGGGAGAGGAGGGCGCGGACCTTGCGGGCGTCGTCGGTGGGCTGCGGCGCCTGGGCGGCGGCCTGCGCGGCGCCGGCGAAGATGAGGCACAGGAAAAGGCCGCCCACTGGGTGCGCGGGTCCTCTGACCCGCTGCCGCCGAAGGCGGCCAGAAGAACGACGGCCGAAGGCCGACCTCTTTCTCCGGCCTGCACCGCTCTGCGGCGCCGGGCCGGAGGGCGGGTCAGAAGACCCGCGCACCCAGAGGAAGCGTAGTCGGGTCAAGGCGGCGTCCCTGGGGCCGCAGCGGCCCTCTGCACGATGTGGTAACGGCCAGTCTCAAGCGTGACTGTCTGCGCGGCGCCGTCGGGCCAGCGGACCTCGACGACGAGGCGGTTCCGGTTCTCGGCTGGCTCGCCGGTGCCCGGCAGCGGGAAGAGCAGCCGCGGATCGCGGGCGGCTGCGTAGCTGCCGTCGGTATGCACCCTGCGCCAGCCGCCTCCGTCGACGACGCGGGCGCGCGCGCCGTAAACGTCGACGAAGTCCTGCCGGTCGTCGCCGACTGCCTCCACCAGCCTCAGGCCGACCCAGTCGTCCGCCGGCTGGCGCCGGTTCAAGAGCACCCGCGCCGGTCCGGCGTTGTTCGTCACGACGAGATCCGGGTCGCCGTCGTTGTCCAGGTCGCCGACCGCCAGGCCGCGGCTGACCTCGACGTGAACCGGCCGCTCGCGGCGTTCCGCCGGCACGGTCTCGAAACGGCCGTCACCGAGACCGCGGAAGAGCTGGTTCTCCATCCGCAGCGGGTGAGGATCGCCGGCCTCGACCTGGCTCTCGATCCGCCGCACCGCCCCGTTCGCGACGTAGAGATCGAGCACGCCGTCGCCGTCGAAGTCGAGGCTGGCGGCGCCGAAACCCGTCATCGGCCAGCTCGCGTCGATCAGGCCGGCCTCGCGGCTGCGGTCGTCGAAGATCCCGTCGCCGTCGTTCAGGTAGAGCGTGTTGTGCTCGCGGACGAGGTGGGAGAGGAAGATGTCGGGCGCGCCGTTGCCGTCGAAGTCGCCGACGGCCACGCCCATGCTGGCCTGCGGGCGGCCGTCGCGGTCGAAGGCGGCGCCCGCGAACACCGCGTCCTCGACGAAGGTCCCGTCGCCCCGGTTGAGCCAGAGGTGGTTGGCCATCTGGTCGTTGGCGACGTAGAGGTCGACGAGACCGTCGCCGTTGAAATCGGCGGCGACCGCGCCCAGCGCCGTGCCGGCGTCAACCGAGTCCGCGCCCAGGCCGGAACGGACCGTGGCGTCGACGAAGGTGCCGTCGCCCAGGTTGCGGAGCAGGCGGTCGGCCTGCGCCGGCTGGCTGAGCGGCCCGCAGTAGTCCGGCTGGCCGCCGGTCAGGAAGCAGCGCTTGCGGTTGGCGCGGTGGAAGCGGTGGTAGTTGCCGACGTAGAGGTCGAGCCAGCCGTCGGCGTCGTAGTCGAAGAAGACGGCCGGCACGCTGAATCGCCGGTCGTCTGCGCCGGCGGCCGCCGTGACGTCCTCGAAGCCGCGTCCGTCGATGTTGCGAAGGAGCCGGTTCGAGCCCAGGTTCGTCAGGTAGAGGTCGACCCAGCCGTCGCGGTCGTAGTCGCCGGTGGCGACGCCGGTGTTGTAGCCCGGCGCGTGGAGGCCGACTTCCCGCGTGGCGTCGGCGAAACGGAGTTCCCCGGTCTCGGCGAGAGCGTTGCGGAACAGGCGGTCCGTGGGTTCGGCGGCCGGCGGCGGGAAGACGGGCTCGCGATCCTCGTCGCCGTCGAAGGAGCGGCCCTGCCCGAGGTAGACGTCGAGGTCGCCGTCGTTGTCGTAGTCGAACAGGGCGACTCCGGCGCCGACGACTTCGGCAGTGTAGAGCTGCCCGGTCATGCCGTTCCAGTGGACGAAGTCGATGCCCACCTCGGCGGCGACCTCTTGGAAGGCAGGCGAGACATCCTCGAGGCTTCCGGGCGCCGCGGCGAGGGCGGTGCTGAGCGCCAGTACGACCATCATGGCTGGGCGGCATCATACGACCGCCGCTGGGTGCGCGCTGGGTGCGCGGGTCTTCTGACCCGCTGCCGCCGAAGGCGGCCAACAGCATCGTCGCCGGCCTTGGGCCGGCGGCCCGACTGTCCGGGCTGCGCCGCTCCGCGGCGCCGCCCGATGCGGGTCGGAAGACCCGCGCACCCGGTGGGGGATGTCTAGCGGACCGGCTCCGTGCCGACCACGTTGTCGCGCTCCAGCGCATCGAGTTCCGATTCGCTCAGGCCGAGCAGCCGGCTCAGCACCTCGCGGTTGTGCTCGCCAAGCGTCGGCGCGGGCCACTCGACGGCGTAGGGCCGGTTCTCGCCGTCATCGCTCACGGGCCGGAATGGCGCGGACGGGTTGGGATGGTCGCCGACATGGGCGCGCTCGCGCCACTGCCAGTAGCCGCGGGCATCGAGATGCGGGTCGTAGAGCACGTCGAGGGTGTTCCGCAGCACGGCGGCCGGCACGCCCGCGCCGGCGAGGCGTCGCTCCAGGGCCAGGCCGTCGTGGAGACTGGTGCGGGCCGCCAGCGCCCGGTCGAGTTCGTCCTCGCGCCGCTTCCGGGCCTCGGCGCTGGCGAAGCGGCCGTCCTCCGCGTCCATTCCGAGCGCCGCGCACAGGCCGCGCCACTGGTCCCCGGTCTCGACGGTGACGGTAATCCAGGGCTCGGCGCCGATGCACGGATAGACGCCCCAGGGCGCGAAGACCGGGTGGCGTCCGCCGGAGCGCTCGGGCGGGGCGCCGCGGACCGCCTGCTCGATCAGGCCGTGGGCCGCGAGCGGGAACATGGACTGGACGTGGGAGAGGTCGACGTACTGGCCCTCGCCGGTCCGCTTGAGGTGGCGGAGGGCGGTCAGCAGCGCCGCGGCCCCGTTGATGCCGGCGATCGGGTCGCCCAGGGCGACGTGCTGCATCGTCGGCGGGTCGCTGGCGCGGCCGTTCAGGTGGGGCAGCCCCGAAGCCTGCTCGACGGTCGAGCCGTAGGCGCGGTGGTTCAGCCACGGGCCGCTCGCGCCGAACGGCGGCATGGAGACCATGACGAGCTCCTGGTTCGCCCGGCGCAGGCAGTCGTAGTCGAGACCCAGCTTCGGCAGGACGCTGGCGGTGTAGTTCTCGATCACCGCGTCCGACTTCGCGACGAGCCGCAGCAGCAGGTCCTTGCCGCGCCGGCTGGTCAGGTCGAGCGTGATCCCCAGCTTGTTGCGCCCGGTCGTGTTGAAGGCGGTCGATTGCTCGTAGAGCTTCTGCGCGATCGACTCCGGCGTCGACTCCCAGCCGCGCCACCAGTCGAAGTACTGGCACGACTCGACCTTGATCACCTCGGCGCCCAGGTCGGCGAGCTGGCGGGTGGCGAGCGGGCCGGCCCAGCCCATCGTCAGGTCGACGATGCGGATGTCCTGGAGGTGGGCCGGCCGGCGGCTGGCCGGTCGGCGCGCCGGCCCGACATCCGACCGTCCGCTGACGGGAGCTCGGACTGTGACGCTGGTTGCGCGCGGACGCGCCGCCAGGGTTCTGGCCGGCATCCGGTCCGCCGGCTGCTCGGGGTCGACGGCCGGTTGCGCGCTGGACCCCTGGCCTTCGGCTGCAGTCGCTACGCGGTCGTGTTCGCCCAGGCGCGGCGCCCTCCCGCCAATTGCCGCGGGAGTGCGGTGCAGGCGAAACGGCGTGCCTGCGGCGGGAAAGCTCCCCTGGTCGGGATGTTCGGCTTCGACCCAGGCGCCGCGGTCCCGGAACTGCTCGAGGTCGAACAGCTCGGCCGGCGTCGGCGCCAGCGCAAGCGGGATGCGCGCGGCCTGCCCGGCTTCGACCCACTCCAGGGCGGTCCGTTCGAGCAGGCGCGGGCGGATCGCCGCGTCGATTCGGTCGGCGTCCTCCAGCCGGTTGATCGACACCTGGTATCGGGGTTCGGTCCCGAGTTCGGGAAGGCCCAGGAGGGCGCAGAAGCTCCGCCATTGCGAGGGCGTTACCGTCGTCACGCCGAGCCAGCCGTCGCGGCACGGATACACGCCAACCGGGAAGGTCGGCCAGAAGCGGTTGATGCCGAGGCGGGGACGGATCTCGCCGGTCGCGAGTGTGCCCGGAGGGCCCGGTTCGGTGATGCACATCGCGGCCTCGAAGATGGAGACGTCGAGGTGAAGCGGAGCGTCGAGCCGGCCGGTCCCGCGCGCCAGCAGATGGCCCGCGGCGGCGACGTATGCGAGTGTGCCGGCGACGATCTGCGGCGCGTGGCCCGTCGCCAGAATCGGCGGGCCTTCGGCGGTTCCGATCGCCCGGGCTGCGCCGGTGTGGGTGCTGATGACCGGGTCCGTGGAGGCGCGGCCGGCATAGGGCCCCGAGGCGCCGAACCAGGAGATGGAGAGCCGCGTCTGGCGGTCGAGCAGCCTCCTCTCAGCGGTGGGGTCGGCGTCGAGGATGAGATCGGCGGCACCGAGGAGGGCGCGGGCCTCCGCGTGCTCCGGGAGGGCCGCAACGCTTCGCTTGCCGAGGGAGAGCCACGTCGCGAGCGCGCTGGCCTCGGGCGGGGACGACCGCGGATGGAAGGGATGCAGGCGGCGGATCGGGTGGCCTTCGCCCGGCGGTTCGAGGTTCGTCACCGTCGCGCCGAGGTCGCGGAAGAGCTTGCCGCAGTAGGCGGTCGCGACCGTGCCGGCAAGGTCGACGGCGTGGATGCCGTGCAGGGCACCGCGTCGGGGTTCTCGTTTCGCGGACTTCTCGGTGTCGTCTTGCATTGGAACTTGCCGCGAGAGCGTCGGCGACGATAGCGGAGCCGGCCGCCCGCCGGGTGCGCGGGTCCTCTGACCCGCATGCCGCCGAAGGCGGCCATTAGCGTCGCCGGCCTTTGGGCGGCGTCCTTCTTGTCCGGGCTGCGCCGCTACGCGGCTTCGCCCGAAGAGCGGGTCGGAAGACCCGCGCACCCAGCGTCCGGCTGTCAGACCCACGCACCCGGCGGAGGGCGTAGGATGCGTTTCCGTGAAACGCCAGACGTATCTCCGGCTATCCGTCATGATGCTCCTGCAGTACGGCGTATGGGGCGTCTGGCTGCCGGTCCTGGCCCGCTACCTCCAGGCCGATCAGGCCGAGGGCGGCCTGGGCTTCAGTCCCGGCCAGGTCGGCTGGATCCTGGGCCTGGCGAGTTCGATCGGCGCCGTCACCGCGCCCTTCGTTGCCGGCCAGCTTGCGGACCGCTCGTTCTCGACCCAGCGCGTCCTCGCGGTGCTGCTGCTGGCCGGCGGCGCCGTCAAGATCGTCACCGCGTACCAGACGAGCTTCTCCGCCTGGCTTTGGCTCTCGGTGGCCTACTCGGTCCTCTACACGCCGACGCTGGCGCTCTCGAACTCGCTCGCCTTCGCGCACATGGACGACCCCGACGGCCAGTTTCCGAAGGTGCGGGTATGGGGCACGATCGGCTGGATCGCGGCGAGCTGGGCGTTCCCGCTGTTCTGGCTGCTCTCCGACGTGCGCTTCTCCTGGCTGCCGCCGTTCTACGTCGGGGTCGAGGCCACGGACGCGACGGCCCGCCTGGTCGACTCGCTGATCTGGAGCGGCCTTCTCGCCTTCGGTTACGCCCTGTTCTGCTTGGTGTTGCCTGCGACGCCGCCGCGGCGGGACGCGGAGGAGAAGCTGGCCTTCGCCAAGGCCTTCGCGCTGTTCCGCCGGCGCTCGTTCGCGGTGCTCGTCGCGGCGAGCCTGCCGATCGCGGTAATCCACCAGATCTACTTCATGCAGACCGCGCCGTTCATGAGCGAGGTCCTGGGGCTCGCGGACAGCCGGATCGGACCGGCAATGAGCATCGGCCAGTTCGCCGAGATCGCGGTCATGGTGGCCACGGGCTGGCTGCTGTCCCGGCTCGGGTTTCGGGGCGTGATCGTCGTCGGCGCCTTCGCCTACTGCGCGCGCTACGCGATCTTCGGCAGCGACTTTCTGCCCGTGGAGGTCATCGTCGCCAGCCAGGCGCTGCACGGCCTCTGCTACGCGTGCTTCTTCGCCGCTGCGTTCATCTACGTGGACCGCATCGCCGAGCCGGATGTCAGGCACTCGGCGCAGACGGTGTTCGGGATCGTGATTCTGGGTCTCGGGCCGGTCTTGGCGGCGCCGGTGCTCCAGGTGCTGTCGGAGGTCTTCACGAACGAGGCCGGCGTGCTGGACTATTCGGCGCTGTGGTACTCGCTGTCGGCGCTGGCGCTGCTGACGATGCTGGCCTTCGGGGCGCTCTTCCGCGACGAGACCTGATTCGCTGGGTGCGCGGGTCTTCCGACCCGCCCACCGGGCGAAGCCGCGGAGCGGCGCAGCCCGGAGAAAAAGGACGCCGGCCAGAGGCCGGCGACGATACTGGCCGCCGCCTCCGGCGGCAGCGGGTCAGAAGACCCGCGCACCCAGCGAATCAGACGTCGCAGACGCTCACACCATGCGCGAGAGCGGCGAGCTTGTCGTCGCTCTTGGGGATGAACTCCTGGCCCACGATGCCCGTGTAGCCGGTTTCCAGGATGGCGCGCATGATCGCCGGGTAGTACAGCTCCTGGTCCTCGTCCAGTTCGTTGCGGCCGGGGTTGCCGGCCGTGTGGTAGTGCCCGATGTGCTGGTGGAAGTCGCGGATCGTGCGGATGACGTCCCCTTCCATGACCTGCGCGTGGTAGATGTCGTAGAGGATCTTGAACCGGTCCGAGGCGACCCGGTCCACCAGTTCGACCAGCCAGGGCATGTTGTCGGCCATGTAGTCGGCGTGGTTGACCTTGGAGTTCAGCAGTTCCATGCAGATGGTGACGCCCTCGCGCTCGGCGTGGCCGACGATCTGCTTAAGGGCCGTCACGCAGTTCTCCAGGCCGACGCTGTCGGCCATGCCGTCGCGGTTGCCCGAGAAGGTGATCACGTTGGGAAAGCCGGCCTCGGCGGTGGCGTCGATGGCTGTCGCGATCGCCTCCAGGCAGGCCTCGTGGTTGGCGGGGTCGTTCAGGCCCTTCGGGATGCCGTGGCTGTTCGTCATGGCGCAGGAGAGGCCGTGTTCCCGCAGGGTCGGGAAGGCCTCGGGACCCAGGATCTCGATCGATTCGAGACCCATCGCGCTGGCGGCGGCGGCAAGTTCCCCGAGCGGTATGCGGCCGTAGCACCACTGGCACACGGACTGGCGGATTCTCCCGTTCCTGATCACCCGTTCCTGTTGGGCGGGCACGGCCGTGGGAACGGCGGCGGCCGCGGCGACCGAAGCGGCGCCGGCGATCAGGGTGCGGCGGGACAGAGGTTCTGCGTTCATGGGATGTCCTCCGGTTGACGTTCATCTTAGCCCCCGGCGTTTCGCCCGGCTCTGTAGCCGCCTGCGGCCGGCGGCCCTGTCTTCCGGGCTGCGTCGCTCCGCGACACAGCCCGTGGGCGGGTCGGAAGACCCGCGCACCCAGCGGAAGGCCGGCTCGGCTACGATTCGGGCCATGCGGACCAACGGCGAGTCGAGACGAGGCTGGCGGGCGCCCGCGCTCGTGGCCGTTCTGACGCTGCTCATGGCCTCGCTGACCACCGCCCAGTGGTGGCGCCCGGTGCCGGCTCGCTACCCCGAGGAGGGCCGCCAGTATCTGGAGGGCTTCGTCTTCTGCCGCGGCCAGTACCGGCAGGTCATCGACGAGTGGCTGGGCCAGGGCTGGTTCACGGACTACCCCGACTCCGAGTACAACTTCATGACCCGGCTGGCCCAGTTGACGACGGTCGAGATCCAGCGGACCGCGTTCGGCGACCCGGAACACCTGGTGCTCACGCTCGACGACCCGCGGCTGTTCGAATTCCCGTTCCTGTTCATGTCGGACGTCGGCACGATCGGCATCGACGACGTCGAGGCGCAGAACCTGCGGCACTACCTGCTGGCCGGGGGCTTTCTCTACGTGGACGACTTCTGGGGGCCGACGGCGTGGGACCGCTGGGCGCGGCAGATCGGCCGGGTGCTGCCGCCGGGCGAGTACCCGATCGTCGACATTCCGCTCGATCACCCGATCTTCAGCACCTTCTTCACGGTCGACGAGGTGCCGCAGATCCCGTCGATCCAGTACTGGAACATGAGCGGCCGCGCCGGCACCTCGGAGCGGGGCATGGACTCCGCCGAACCGCACTTCCGCGGCATCTTCGACGAGAACGGCCGCCTGATGGTGGCGATGACCCATAACACGGACATCGCCGACGGCTGGGAGCGGGAGGGCGAGTCGCGGGAGTTCTTCGAGCGCTTCTCGCTGACGAAGTCCTACCCGTTCGGCGTCAACCTGGTCCTGTACGCGCTGTCGCACTGAGGACGGCTCGGGGTCCGCGGGGCGGCGCGACGGACTGCTAGGGTCCGCGCATCCGCCCGGCCGCGCCGGCCGGCCGGTTCCCGAATCCACTCCCCGACGAGGACAGACACATGGCACGCACGCCGCTACGTTCCCGTTTCCCGGCGGTTCCCGCCGCGATCGCCGCCGCCCTCCTGGCCGCTCCGACCGCGGCGCAGCAGGACTTCTCTGCCGTCGAGGTGACCGCCGAACACGTCGCCGGCGCGGTCCACATGCTGACCGGCGCCGGCGGCAACATCGGCGTTTCGGCCGGCGAGGACGGCATCCTGATCGTCGACGACCAGTTCGCGCCCCTGGCCGACAAGATCCGGGCGGCGCTCGCCGGGATCTCGCCCGGCGACCTCGAGTTCGTCGTCAACACCCACTTCCACTTCGACCACACGGGCGGCAACGCCATCTTCGGCAAGGAGGCGCTGATCGTGGCCCACACGAATGTGCGCAAGCGGCTGGCGGAGGGCGCGGGGGTGCGCGGCCGACCCGCCGAGCCGGCGCCGAAGGAGGCCCTGCCGGTCGTCACCTACGACGACGGACTGTCGATCCACTTCAACGGCGAGGAGGTCGTGGTCGGCCACCTGCAGGCCGGGCACACGGACGGCGACAGCTTCATCTACTTCACGGACTCGAACGTCGTTCACCTGGGCGATCAGTTCTTCGCCGGGCGCTTCCCCTTCGTCGACGTCGGCAACGGCGGCAACGCGGTCGGGCTGCGGGACAGCATCGGGTGGGCGCTCGATCACCTGCCGGCCGACGCGAAGGTGATCCCCGGCCACGGGCCGCTGTCGTCCGTGGACGACCTGAGGAAGTACCACCGGATGCTCGCCGAGTGCGTGGCGACCGTGAAGGCGGGCAAGGACGCGGGCAAGACGGTGGAGGAGATCCAGGCCGCCGGACTGCCGGACGAGTGGGACGGCTGGGGTTCCGGCTTCATCAACGAGGCCGTCTTCATCGGTTTCATTTTCGAGAGCCTGTAGGAGGGTCGCCGTGACGGTCATGCGTCTGGATGGAGTGCTGCGCTCGGAGTACGTCGCGCTGATGGCCGCGCTGGCCCTGGCGGCTGGGGTCGCTGGCGCGGCGCCGCCCGGCAGTTCGGATGTAGAGGGCGGCTGGCCGGCATGGCGCGGGCCGAGCCGCACGGGGTCGGCGCCGGCCGGCAACCCGCCGATCGAGTGGTCCGAAACGAAGAACGTGCGGTGGAAGAAGGCGGTGCCGGGGCTCGGCCTCTCGTCGCCCATCGTCTGGGGCGACCGGCTGTTCCTGACCACCGCCGTGCCCACGGGCGAGAAGGTCGGCAACGCGCCGCCGGCCGGTCGGCGCGACGGTGTGCCGCCGGACCGGGTCCTGAGCTACGAGGTCCTCGCGCTCGACCGCGCGGACGGGTCCACGGCGTGGAAGCGATCCGTGCGGACGGAGGCGCCGCACGAGGGCACCCATCCCGACGGCGCCTGGGCCGCCGGCTCGCCGGTAACGGACGGCGAGGTGCTGATCGCCTTCTTCGGTTCGCGCGGCCTCTACGCCTTCGACCTCGACGGAGCGGAGCTCTGGCGGCGCGACTTCGGCGACATGAGGACCCGGCTCGGCTTCGGCGAGGGAAGTTCGCCGGCGCTTCACGGCGACCGCGTCTTCGTCATCTGGGACCACGAGGACGACTCCTTCATGTTCGCCCTGGACAAGATGACCGGCGAGGAGATCTGGCGCCGCGACCGCGACGAGATGACGGCCTGGACGACGCCTCTCGTCGTCGTGCATGGCGGCCGGACGCAGGTCGTAACGAGCGCGACGAACCGCGTTCGCTCCTACGACGCGGACACCGGCGAGCCGATCTGGGAGGCGACCGGAATGACGCTCAACGCGATTCCGTCGCCCGTCTACGAGGACGGCGTCGTCTACCTGACAAGCGGCTTCCGCGGCAGCAAGCTGCTGGCGGTGCGGCTCGACGGCGCCGAGGGCGACGTCACGGGGACGGAGAACGTCGTCTGGTCGGTGGACCGGGACACGCCGTACGTGCCTTCGCCGCTGCTGCACGATGGCGTCATCTACTTCACGAAGTCGAACAGCGGCATCCTCTCGGCGTTCGACGCCGGGACGGGCGAGGCGCTCTACGCGAACCAGCGGCTGGGCGCCGTGCGCAACGTCTACGCCTCGCCGGTCGGAGTCGGCGACCGCGTCTACTTCGCCAGCCGCGACGGCGAGTTCCTGGTCGCCAGGGCGGGACCGACCTTCGAGGTCCTGGCCGAGAACGAACTCGACGACCGCTTCGACGCCTCGCCCGCGATCGTCGGCGACGAGATCTACCTGCGCGGCCGCGGCAACCTGTACTGCATCGCGGCCCCGTAGCGTCGTCGGCGCGTCGTCGTGGAGCGGCTGCGTGGCGTTGTCGGTGGCACCCGCCTGTCCGGGGGCCGGTAGAGAGGGTCCCGGACGGCTGGACTTCGTCGGGCTTCCCGGCGCCGGATGCCTGCGTTGCGGGTTGGATGAGGTCGCACACTGGGTGCGCGGGTCCTCTGACCCGCTGCCGCCGGAGGCGGCCAGAAAACGCGCCGGCCGTCAGGCCGGCTCCCTTGGGTCGCCAGTGCCACGCAGGCCGGCGAGGGGAACTTCGAGTACGACGGTCTCGGGCAGCAGACAGAGTTGGTCGTCGCAGGCCTGGAGGCGGAGGGAGATCGGAACCGAGACGGGGCGTGGATCGGGAGCGGAGCTTGAAGGCCGGAGCGCGAACGTGATGCGCTGCCGACCCTCGTAGATCAGGACGTCGCCGGATTGGGTGCCGACCCGGGTTCGCCGCGGTTCCGGGTAGCGGAGGTTCGCGATGTCGAAGCCGCTGCCGGCCCCTTCGACCGTCGTGCCGATCAGGTCTTCCTGGAGCGGCTCGGGGCCGTTCAGGTGCCAGCCTTCGGCGATGACGAGGTCGACGTCGACTTCGTACTCGCCTGCGTCGCTGGCGGGCCGCAGGACCGCCGCCACGACGACGGCGCCGTTGCCGGCAAAGGCCCGCGGACCCGCGTCGCCTTCGAGGGCCACGGCGAGTCCGGTCAACATGTAGGTGTAGGCGGCCGGCATCCGTTCGAGGTTGGCGGCGAACGCGGCGACGGTCGCGAGCGCCCGGTCTGTGGCGTTCCGGTCGCCGGTGCGGCGGCCGAGTTCGGCCAGGGCGCGGACGGCGACCGAGTTGCCGGACGGCACGGCGCCGTCGGTCGGGCTCTTCGGCTGGGCGATCAGCAGGTTCGCCTTCTCCCGCTCGGCGATGAAGAAGCCGCTGCCGAGGCTCGGCTCGGCCGCGGCGCTGGCCGGAGCGGCCGCGGCGCCTGCCGGAGCGGCTGCGGCGTCTGCCGGAGTGGCCGCGGCGTCTGCCGGAGCGGCGCCGGCGCCTACCGCCGCAGTATCGGGATCCCAGAAGCGCTCGACCATCTCCGCCGCGACCGCCGCGGCCCGTTCGAGCCAGTCGCCGTCGGAGGTCACGTCGTGGATAGCGACAAAGGCGTGGGCGAGGTGGGCGTAGTCCTGAACCAGGCCGGGAGTCGACGCTTCGCCGTCCAGCCAGACGCGCCACAGGCCGCCTCCGTCGCGCCGGGCGTGCCGCCACAGGAAGTCCGCCGCCCGCGCCGCGGCCTCCGCGTAGGCGGGCTCGCCGAGGGCATCGGCGGCTTCTGCAAGGGCCCGGATCGTCATCCCGTTCCAGGAGGTGAGCACCTTGTCGTCGCGCAGCGGATGGAGGCGGCGCTCCCGGACTTGGTAGAGCCGCTCCCGGATCCCATCGAGCCGGTCGAGCAGATCGTTCAGCGGCAGTCCGAAGTCGGCGGCGCTCTCGTCCAGCGGCCGGTCGAGGAACAGGATGTTCCGGTGCTCGAAGTTGCCGGCGTCGCTCACGCCGAAGAGCCGAATCGCCAGTTCGGCGTGGTCGGGCGGAAGCGCGTCCCGGAGTTGGTCCTTCGTCCAGACGAAGAACTCGCCCTCGACCGACTCGCCGTCCGCCGCTTCGCTGTCCGCGTCGGTGGCGGAATAGAAGGCGCCCTCCGGCGAGGTCATGTCGCGCAGCACGTAGTCGGCGGTCTCGCGGGCCACCCGCGCCAGCAGCGGATCGCCGGTCAGCCGCCAGGCCAGGGCGTAGGCGCGGAGCAGGTGCGCCTGGTTGTAGAGCATCTTCTCGAAGTGGGGTACCAGCCAGCGCCCGTCCACGGAGTACCGGTGGAAGCCGCCGCCGACCTGGTCGTGGATGCCGCCGCGGGCCATCGCGCGCAGGGTGATCAGCGCGGCGTCGAGCGGCGCCCGGTCGCCGGTCCGAAGCGCCTCCTCCAGCAGCAGCAGAAGGTTCGTTTCGTTCGGAAACTTGGGCGCGTCGCCGAAGCCGCCGTGGACCCGGTCCGTGCTGGCGACGAGGCCCCGTACTGCTTCGCCCACAACCGCGCGGCCCAGGTTCTTCGCCGCGCCGCGGGCCGCCGTGATCTGGCGCACGAGGTCGGTGATCTGCGCGGCGCTGGCTTCGAGGTCCGCGCGCCGCTCGCGCCACGCGGTGTCGACCTGGCGCATCAGATTGACGAACTGTTGCGGCGGAAAGTACGTGGCGCCGAAGAAGGGCCGCCGGTCGGGGAGCAGGAAGCTCGACATCGGCCAGCCGCCCCGCTGCTGCGTGACCTGGACGGCGGTCATGTAGATGTCGTCGATGTCGGGCCGCTGCTCGCGGTCCACCTTGATGCAGATGAACAGCTCGTTCATCAGAGTCGCCACCTCGACGTTGTCGAAGCTCTCGCGCTCCATAACGTGGCACCAGTGGCAGGTGGAGTAGCCGATCGAGAGGAAGACGGGCTTGTCCTCGGCCCGTGCGCGCTCGAACGCCTCCTCGCCCCAGGGGAACCAGTCGACGGGGTTGTGCGCGTGCTGCCGGAGATAGGGCGACGTCTCCAGGATGAGCCGGTTCAGGTAGAGGGGCTGGCCGCCGGCGTCGAGGAGTTCCGTCCGCGGCTCGTAGTCGGCGGGCATCGCGGCGAGCGTCGCCTCCAGCCTGGCCTGGAGCTCGGGCGGGCGCGCCGCGGCGCCGGGAGGCGGGATGGCGGATGCGGCGGGAGCGTTGGCCATGGTCAGGAAGGCGACGGCGAGGCCCACTGCGACCCGGGCGGCGCGGTCCTCCGTCCGCCCGCTGACGGGCGCACGGACTGCGACGCGTGTGGCGCCGATCGCGCCACTCGGGTGGGGCACGGCTTGCGAGGATACCGCCCCGAAGACGCGGCGCAGCCCGGACAGCAAGGCCGCCGGTCAGGAGCCGGCGACGATTGGACGCCGCCTTCGGCGGCAGCGGGTCAGAAGACCCGCGCACCCAAGGGGATGGCCGCTGTACGATTCGCCGCGATGTCTGAACTGCGGCCGCCTGCGGCGGGTCGGAAGCTGATCCTGGAAGTGCGGCGCGAGTTGAAGGCCGCGGGCGACCCGGAGCGGGCCAGGGGGCAGCAGGCGTACATGAGGTCGGAGATGCCCTTCTGGGGGGTGACGACGCCGGAACTGCGCAAGATCGGCCGCGCGGCGTTCAAGCGCCATCCGCTGGACGGCTTCGAGGAGTGGCGCTCCACCGTCCTGACCCTGTGGCGAACGGCCGGCCGCCGCGAGGAACGGCACGCGGCGATCGACCTCGGCGGCTACCGGAAGTACGAGGCGCTTCGCACGATGAAGGCGTTGCCCGTCTTCGAGGAGATGATCGTCTCCGGCGCTTGGTGGGACTACGTCGACGCCGTCGCGAGCCACCGGCTGCGCGAGCTCGTCGAGCGCTATCCGAAGACGATGGCGAAGCGGATGAAGGTCTGGAGCCGGTGCCCCGACATGTGGAAGCGTCGCGCGTCGATGATCTGCCAGCTCGGTCGCAAGGGCGACACGGACCTCGATCTGCTCCACGCGACGATCGCCGAGAACCTGCTGGAATCCCGCTTCGGCGGCGAGTTCTTCATTCGCAAGGCGATCGGCTGGGCGCTGCGCGACCTGGCCTGGCACGACCCGGAAGAAGTGCAGCGTTTCGTGGGCGAGCACGAGGAGCGGCTGAGTCCGCTCAGCCGGCGAGAGGCGCTCAGAAATCTGGGGGGCGGACGGTGAGGGTGGTGCGAACGGCCTGCGGAGGCCGACGCTTCGCGCCGGATGCCGGCGAGCACCCGGGTGGCGCGAATTCGCGCCACCGGCGAGCCAGTCCGTGCGCCCGTCAGCGGGTGCACGGATGGCACCCCGGCGCACCCAGTGTGTGGCGGGCATGCCGTTTGCGCGTTGCGGGCGTGGTCGCCGTGCTGCTGCTGGCGGCGCTTGCGGTGCTCGGCTGTGGCGGCGCCGAGTCGTCGCTTCGCTGGGTCGACTGGGCGGACGCGGCCCACCGCCAGGTCGTCGTCGACCGGGAACCCGGCCAGTACCTGGGCCACCCGACGACGGTGCTGCTCTCCGACGAGCGTTCCATCCTCACCGTCTACCCGAAGGGCCACGGCGCCGGCCCGATCGTCATGAAGCGGAGCGGCGACGGCGGGCTCACCTGGTCCGAGCGTCTGCCGACGCCGGCAAGCTGGGCGACGTCGATGGAGACGCCGACCGTCTTCCCGGTCGATCTGGCGGACGGGCGGCGGCGGCTCGTCATGTTCTCCGGGCTCTACCCGGTGCGGATGGCCCGTTCGGAGGACGAAGGCGAGACCTGGACGGAGCTCGAGCCGATCGGCCACTTCGGCGGCGTCGTCGCGATGTCGTCGGTCGAGCGGCTGCGCAGCCTGGACGGCGAGCTGATGGCGCTCTTCCACGACGACGGCCGGTTCTTTCGCCGGCCGACGTCCCGTTACGAGCGGATTCCAGGGTTCGAGCCCGAGTTCAAGGTCTACAAGACGATCTCGCTCGACGACGGTCTCACCTGGTCCGAACCGGAGGTCATCGCCGAGCATCCCGAGGCGCACCTCTGCGAGCCGGGGCTGATCCGCTCGCCCGACGACCGCGAGATCGCCGTGCTGCTGCGGGAGAACAGCCGCCAGTTCAACTCCTTCGTCGTCTTCTCGCCCGACGAGGGCCGCACCTGGAGCCGGCCGATCGAGTTGCCGTCCTCGCTCACCGGCGATCGGCACGTGGGCCGCTACACGCCGGACGGGCGCCTCTTCGTCACGTTCCGCGACCAGGCGCCGTCCAGCCCGTGGCGCGGCGACTGGGTGGGCTGGCTGGGCCGCTACGAGGACCTGCGCCGCGGCAAGCGCGACCCGTGGGCCGGCGAGGCGCGGGTGCGGCTGATGGACAACACGTACGCCGCCGACACGGCGTACCCGGGCCTCGAAGTGCTGCCGGACGGCACGTTCGTGACCACGACCTACGGCCACTTCACTCCGGGGGAGGAGCCGTGGATCGCTTCGGTCCGCTTCACGACGGCGGAGCTCGACGAGGCGGCCGCCGCCGCGCCGGCCGAGGCGCCGCCGAAGCCGGTGTTGCGAGTGGGAACGAGCGGCGACTACCCGCCGTTCTCCACAGGCGAAGAGGCGGTCCGCCAAGGCTTCGACATCGAGGTGGCGCGCCGGCTCGCTTCGGATCTCGGCTACGACCTGGAGTTCCGGCCGTTCGACTGGCCCGATCTGAGCGACGCCGTCGCCGCCGGCGACTTCGATCTCGCGATGAGCGGCGTCACCTGGCGGCCCGGCCGGGCCGCCGTGGGCTGGATGAGCCGGGCGGTCGCGGCGGGCGGTCCGTGCGTGGTCGCTTCGGCGACGGCGGCCGACCCGCCGCGCCGCGTGGCGGTCAACCGGGGCGGCATCCTGGAACGCTGGGCGAGAGAGCGATTCGCCGGCGGCGCCGCCGGGACGCCGGCGCCTGACGCGGGCCGGCGAGCCGCCCGACGAGCGGCCGGCTGGCCAGTGGAAGTGATGGCCGTGGACGACAACCTGTCGCTGCCCGGCCGTCTCGAACGCGGCGAGGTGGACGCCTTCGTCACCGATTCCTTCGAGGTCGAACACTTCGCGCGCGAGGGCTGGCGCCGGGAGTGCGAGCCGCCCGTCGATCGCAAGGTCTTCTGGGCGTCGCCGGAGCGGGCCGCCGGCCTGGGTCCCGCCATCGACCGCTGGATCCAGCGCAACGAAGGCTGGATCGAGCAGCGGCGCGAGGAGTGGTTCGGGCAGGGGCAGGGCCGCGACGAACTGGACCACCTGCTCGACCTGACGGCGAGGCGTCTCGCCTTCATGCCGCCGATCGCTGCCTGGAAGGCGGCGCGGGGCGTGCCGATCGAGGACCTGGAACGGGAGCTGGTGGTGCTGGAGGCGGCCGAGCGGAACGCCGCGGAGTATGGGCTCGATCCAGCGCCGGTCCGCGCCTGGTTCGAACTCCAGGTCGATCTGGCCAAGGCCGTGCAGCGCCGGGCTCCGGCGGCGGCGCCCACCCTGGAACTGGACGCGATTCGGCCAGCCTTGATCCGCCTCGGCGAGCGGCAGATGCGGTCGTTGCGAGCTCTCGCCTCGGGCCTTGCCCCTGAGCTCGACGCCGCGGACCTCAAGGTGCTTGCGCCCTGGCTGCGCGCCGCGGAGGTGGAGCGGGTGCGCGTCGGGTTGCTGCGTGTGCTGGCGGAGGTCGCTACTCGCGGTCGAGCGCCGCGATGATGCCGCGGGCCATCTGCCAGGTGGAGGATCGGCCTCCGAGATCGGGGGTGAGGCGCTCGCCCGCCTTGAGCACCGCCGTCACGGCGCGGTCGATCCGGTCCGCCTCCTCGTAGCGGTCGAAGTGCCGCAGCATGGCGATGGCCGGCGTCAGCAGCGGCAGCAGGTTCGCCTGGCCGGTGCCGATCAGGTGCGGCGCGTCGCCGTGGACGGCCTCGAAGACGTGGCAGTCGTCGCCGACGTTGATCGCGTGGCCGGTGGAGATGCCGCCGGCGAGGCCGGCGCCGAGGTTGCTCAGGATGTCGCCGTAGAGGTTCTCCATCACCATGATGTCGAAGTCGTACGGGTTCAGCACCAGGCGCATGCAGGCCGCGTCGACGATGCAGTCGTCCACCTCGATGTCGGGGTAGTCGCCGGCGACGGACCGGACCGACTCCAGGAACAGGCCGTCGCTCTGCTTCATGATGTTCGCCTTGTGGATCGCGGTGACCTTCTTGCGCCCGTGGCGCCGGGCGATGCGGAAGGCGTAGTCCGCGATGCGGCGGCTGGCGGCGCGGCTGACCACCTTCATGCTCTCGACCACGCCGTCGACGATCTCGTGCTCGATGCCCCGGTAGACGCTCTCGGTGATCTCGCGGATGAGCAGCACGTCGAGGTCGGGATAGCGCGTCGCCAGCCCCGGAATCGACCGCACGGGACGCACGCTTGCCCACAGCCCCAGCATCTGCCGGAGCGCGACGTTCGGGTTCTGCGGTCCCGGCCCCACCCGCACGGCGTCGCGGCCCGGGCCGATGAGACGGGTCTTGAGCGCCACCCGGCACTCGCGGATCGCGTCGGCCGCCGGGCCCAGGACGGTCTCCGTGTTGCGCCGCACCGCGGTCGGCACGTCGACGCGGACGAAGTCGAAGTCGGCGCCGGCGGACTTCAGGATCTCGAGTACCGGCGGCGCGGTTTCGGCGCCGATGCCGATGCTGCCGACGATCAGGGCGACCCGGGGTCGGGCCGCCGCGCTCCGGTCCGCCCCGGACGCGGCCTCGCCGTTCGCGGTCATTGGGCGGCCTCCCGTTCCGCGGCCACGGCGTCGAGTTCGGCCAGCAGGGCGTCGGTCAGCTCTGACTTCCGAGGGACCCGGGCCGAGCCGCTCATTGGGCGGCCTCCCGTTCCGCGGCCACGACGTCGAGTTCGGCCAGCAGGGCGTCGGTCAGCTCTGACGTATTGGCCGAGCCGCCCAGGTCGCGGGTGAGCGCCCGGCCGCCCACCAACAGGCGTTCGACGCCGGCGCGCAGGTGGGCCGCCGCCTCCGCCTCGCCGACGTAGCGAAGCATCAGTTCCGCCGACAGGATCAGCGCGATGGGATTCGCCAGGTCGCGGCCCGCGATGTCGGGCGCCGTGCCGTGGACCGCCTCGAACACCGCGCAGCCGGCGCCGTAGTTGGCGCCGGGAACGACGCCCAGGCCGCCGACCAGGCCGGCGCAGAGGTCGCTCATCAGGTCCCCGTCGAGGTTGCCCATGACCAGCATGTCGAAGCGGGTCGGGTCCGTGGCCAGTTCGAGGGCGAGGTTGTCGAGCGGCAGGTAGTCGACCTGGAAGAAGGGGTAGTTCCGTTCGCACTCGCGGGCGCAATCCAGGAACAGGTTGTCCGACAGCGGCGTGATCGACGCCTTGTGGACGATAGTCAGCCTCTTGCGGCCGTGGCTGCGCGCGTACTCGAAGGCGAACTGCATGATCCGACGGGAGGCGTCGCGGGTGACGATCCGGAGCGCCTCGACCACGCCGTCGACAACCTCGTGCTCGCGGCCGCTGTAGAGGCCCTCCGTGTTCTCGCGCACGATGATCAGGTCGACGCCGTCGTAGCGGGCGCGGGTGGCGCCGGGCATCGACTGGACCGGGCGCACGCACGCGAAGAGATCGAGGGACTGGCGCAGGAGCACGTTGACGCTGCGCCAGCCGCCGCCGACGGGCGTCTGCAGCGGTCCCTTGATGGCGATCCGGTTGCGCCGGATCGAGTCGATCGCCTCGTCCGGGAGCGGCGACAGGCCCTGGTCGACCGCCGTGCTCCCGGCGATGACCGGCTCCCATTCGATCCGCCCGCCGGTGACGAAGTCGACGGCGCGCACCATCGCCTTGCTGACCTCGGGGCCGATGCCGTCGCCGGGCAGCAGGGTGATGGAGTACTTCATGCGGCGCCCACCGGGTGCGCCGGCGTCCTCGCCGGCTGCCGCCGCAGGCGGCCAGGGAGACGCGCCGGCCGCCAGGCCGGCTCTACGCTGGCGGCTACTTCCATGCTAGGCCCCGTCGCTCACCATCGCCTCGATCAGGCAGGGACCCGGCTCGGCGAAGCCGCGTTCGAGCGCCTCCGTCAGTTCCTCGCCGGTGCGGACCTGCACCGCGTTCATGCCGAAGCCGCGGGCCAGGTCGAGCCACTCGACCCGCGGGCTGCCCAACTCGGTCAGGTTCAGGCTCTGCGGCCCGAACTCCTCGACCCCGGCTCGCTGCAGCTCGACCTGGAGGATGCGGTACGCGTCGTTCGCGAACACCAGGTTGACGACGTCGACGCCCTCCCGGACCTGGCTCCACAGCGCCTGGATCGTGTAGAGGCCGCTGCCGTCGCCCTCCAGATTCAGGACCTTGCGGTCCGGACAGGCGATCGCGGCGCCGAGCGATGCCGGCAGGCCCATGCCGATCGCCCCGCCGTTCTCCTGGAGATAGGTGTGGGCCGGCGCGTTCATCGTGGCGGGGTAGAAGCCGGCGCCGGCGGTGATCCCCTCGTCCATCACGATCGCCCGCTCCGGCAGGGTGGCGGCGATCGCCTGGGCGGCGGCGCGGACGCCGATCGGCCCGGTGGGCGCGGGCGGTCTCTCGACGCTCCGGGCCGGCGGTTCGTCCCCGGCGTCGAGGGCGACGGCCAGGTCGCGGACGGCGTGCCCGCTGTCCTCCGTCGGGTGGCTCAGGACGACGACGTCGACGGATTCCGGGATCAGCCGGCTGACGCCGCCCTCGTAGCCGAAGAAGGCGACCGGGTCGAGCGCGCCGGCCAGGACGACCGTATCGACGCCGCGGAAGAACTCCACCGCCTGTTCGGGAAAGTAGGGCACTCGCGGAAGCGGCGGCAGATGGTGACCGCGTTCCATGCGTCCGCAGAACGTCTCGGCGGCGAGCCGGCAACCGGTCTTCGCCTCCACCCTGGCCGCCTCGCGCTGGGCGGCCTCGGTCAGGCCGGAGCTGCCGAGCAGCAGCATCGTTCGCTCGCCTTTCGACGTGGCGGTGCGGGCGCGCTCGACCGCCTCCGGACCGGCCAGGGCCGCCGGCGGCGGAGTCGGCTCGACGATCGGGCCGTACGCCTCGTTCCACTGGCAGTCGGTCGGCACGATCAGCGTGGCGATCTGCCCGGGATGGTGCCGGGCGGCCGAGATGGCGTCCGCCATGTCGCGGGAGATGTGCTCGGCGGAAGCAGCGGTTCGTTGCCAGTCCGACACCGCCCGCGCCAGGCTCTCGACTTCCGTGTTGAGCGGCGGGTCGTAGTTCCGGTGCCAGGTCGGATGGTGGCCGATCACGTTGACGAGGGGAGTCCGTCCGCGGCGGGCGTTGTGCAGGTTGGCGATGCCGTTGGCGAAGCCCGGTCCGAGGTGGACCAGGGTAAGCGCCGGCTTGCCGGCCATCCGCCCGTAGCCGTCGGCGGCGCCGGTGGCCACGCCCTCGAACTGCGCGAGGACGCCGCGGACGCCGGGAATCTCGTCGAGTGCCGCGACGAGGTGGATCTCGGAGGTGCCGGGATTGGCGAAACAGACCTCGACGCCGGCGTTGGCGGCGGTCCGGAGCATGGCTTGGGCGCCGTTCATCGGGGCGGGAGGGTAGCAGGGGTTTCGTCGTTTTCGTCCCCGTAGGAGACGGCGAGGGGGAGGACGGTGGTCACCTTCACTTCGTTCAGCACGATGCTGGTGAGCACGCGATCCAGGCCCGGTATCGCCGCGAGCCGGTCGGCGAGGATGTGCTCCAGGTGGCGGTGGTTTCGGGCCACGACCTTGAGCAGGTAGTCGTGCGCGCCGGTCGTGAAGTGGCACTCGAGGACCTCCGGGATGGCACGGACCGCCTCCCGCAGGCTCTGCGACGTGCCCGGTTCGTGGTGGGTCAGGGCGACCTGGACGAAGCAGAGCAGCCCGAGATCGACCGCGTGACGGTCGAGCAGCGTGACGCGCCTCTCGATCACGCCGCGCAGCTTCAGCTTCTTCAGGCGCTTTTTCAGGCCCGAGCCGGAGAGCCCCACCCGGCGGGCCAGGTCGGCGTTGGTCCGCGAGCCGTCTTCCTGCAGAAGTTCGAGGATCGTGTAGTCGAGGTCGTCGAAGGGGCGCGCGTCGGAGAACGGTCTCTGCGGTGTCCTGCCTGCCTTGCTGCTTTCGTTCATGGGGGACGACTATACACCATGGAACGGCGACTGGGATCATGAATCCAACTTGTTCTACCGGATTCGTTCTGTTATCGTTCCAACCGATGACTATGAGTGCAGTACGTGATACCGCTGGCCCGGTGCAGGCAGACGCTCTCCCACGTTCCGCCGGGACCCCGCTGGCCTCCCTGATCGCCCCGTGGCTGCGGGGCCGCGAGCGCTCGCTGCTGCGCCGGCTGGTGAACCAGGTGGGGCGGCCGGGCGTCGTGTCGCTGGCGGGCGGCCTGCCGGCTGTCGAACTGTTCCCCGCCGACGCCTACGCGGACGCGTTGCGGGGGCTCCTGGCCGATCCGCGCTCGCTCCAGTACGGAGCGCCGAGCGAGGATCTGGCCGGGCGCGTCGCGGAGTTGATGAAGCGCCGGGGCGTGCCCTGCCGGCCCGAGGAGATCCTGATCGCCAGCGGCGCCCAGCAGGCTCTCGACGTCGCGGTGCGGGCGTTCCTCTCCCCCGGCGACGCCGTCGCGGTCGAGCGCTTCATCTACACCGGCATCCGGGAGGCGCTGGCGCCGTTCCGCCCTAGGCTGATCGGTCTGCCGAGTTGCCTGGATCGCGGCCTGGACGTCGACGCCCTGGAACGGCGCCTGCGCGCGGGAGAGCGGCCGCGGCTGCTCTACACGATTCCGGACGCGCACAACCCGCTCGGAGTCAGTCTGACGCCTGAGGACCGCCGGCGGCTGCTTGCCCTGGCCCACGACTACGACTTCGTCATCCTGGAGGACGATCCCTACGGCCTGCTGTGCTGCGACGGGGAGTTCGAGCCGCCGCTGGCCGCGCTCGACGACCAGCGCGTGATCTACGCCGGCAGCTTCTCGAAGGTGCTGGCGCCGGGCCTGCGGCTGGGCTGGATGCGGCGGCCGCCCGCGCTGGCCGACGAATTCGCGGCGGTGAAGGAAGCCGGGGACCTGGAGTGCTCGCGGCTGACGATGCTCGCCGTCGACCGGCTGCTCTCGGAGCTCGACTTCGAGGCGCACCTCGGGCGGCTGCGTTCGACCTACCGTCGCCGACGGGACGCCATGCTGGAGGCCCTTGCGCTCCACCTCCCTGCCGGCTGCGCCTTCTCCGAACCGGCGGGCGGCATGTTCGTCTGGGTGGAGCTGCCGGAAGGAACCGACGGCCTGAAGCTGTTGGAACGGACGATGGCGGAGCACGGGCTCGCCTTCGTGCCGGCCGCCGCCTTCGCCGACCGCAGCGACCGCGAGGCGCCGCGGAACGCCGCCCGCCTCAGCTTCTCGACCCTCGAGCCGGAAGCTCTGCACGAGGCGGTGGCGAACTTCGCCGCCTGCATCTGACGCAGCGAGGCGCCGGGCGCCGAGCCCGACGAACGAACGAAGAAGCCGTTTCCGAAGAAACGACCGAAACCGAAGAGGAGAACGACATGAACAGCATCGCCACACAGCTCATGCACGCCGAGCCGGCCGCGCTCCCCCTCGGCGCCGCGCCCGATTCCGCGGTCCCGCCCGCGAGCGGTTCCGAAACCGAGCCGCGCCGCGCCGCCGCGGCGGAGGACGACTTTCCGATTCTCGGCTTCGACCACCTGGAGCTCTACGTCGGCAACGCGAAGCAGTCGGCCGCCTGGTACTGCCACGCCTTCGGCTTCGAGTGCGCCGGCGTACGCGGCCTCGAGACCGGTGAACGCGAGCGCGCCTCGTACCTCGTCGAACAGGGCGATATCCGGCTGGTGCTGACGAGCGGCCTCCATTCCGGCCACGACGCCGCCCGTTCCGTCCGCCGGCACGGCGATTCGGTGGCGGTCATCGCGCTCTCCGTGCCGAGCGCCGACGAGGCGTTCGCCGCCGCCGTTTCCCGCGGCGCCGAGGCCGCGGTGCCGCCGGCGACCGCCAGCGACGAGCACGGCGAACTGCGGCACGCGGCCATTCGCCTCTACGGCGACTGCGTGCTCCAGTTCATGGAGCGGCGCGACTACGCGGGCGTCTTCGGCCCGGGCTTCGAGCGCGTGGCGGAAGTCCCGGGCGCCGCGAAGCCCGAAAGCTGCGGCCTGCTCGCCATCGACCACGTCGTGGCCAACGTCGAGCTCGGCCGGATGAACGAGTGGGCGCGGTTCTTCTCCCGCGTCCTCGGCTTCAGCCAGCTCGTCCACTTCGACGACGAGGCGATCTCCACCGAGTACTCGGCGCTCATGTCGAAGGTGATGCAGGACGGTTCGGGCGCGATCAAGTTCCCGATCAACGAGCCGGCCGAGGGCCGCAAGAAGTCCCAGATCGAGGAGTTCCTCGACTTCCACGAGGGGCCGGGAGTGCAGCACATCGCCTGCCGGACGGACGACATCGTGGCCACCGTGTCGCGGCTGCGCGAGCGCGGGATCGAGTTCCTGCACGTGCCGCGGGCCTACTACGACGACCTGGAGGAGCGGGTCGGCAGGATCGACGAACCGATCGGCCGCCTGGCCGAGCTCGGCATCCTCGCCGACCGCGACGAGGACGGCTACCTGCTCCAGATCTTCACCAAGCCGGTGGAGGACCGGCCGACGCTGTTCTACGAGATCATCGAGCGGCACGGGGCGCGCGGCTTCGGCGAGGGCAACTTCAAGAGCCTGTTCGTGGCGCTGGAACGCGAGCAGGCGGCCAGGGGGAACCTGTGAGCCTCGGCGTCCTCGCGGTCGAGGGCCCGCCGGGCGGCCCGATCGCCGGCGGGGATCTGACGACCGGCCGCGCCGGCTTCATCGAGCGCGCCCAGTCGCGGGGCGATCTCTTCGTCGAGCAGCCCTACGAGCTCTACAGCGAGGCGAATCAGGAGACCTGGCGACGCCTCTACGGCGCTCTGCGCGGGCGCTGGCCGCGCTGCGCCCATCCGCGCTTCCTCGAAGGCGTCGAGCGACTGGCCCTGGCGCCGGACCGCATCCCCAGGCTGAGCGAGATCAACCGCTTCCTCGAACCGCTGAGCGGCTTCAAGGCGCGGGCCGTGAGCGGCTACGTGCCGGCCTGCCTGTTCTTCGACTGCCTGCGCCGGCGCGAGTTCCCGACCACGATCACGGTGCGCGACGGCGCCCGGCTCGACTACCTGCCCGAACCCGACATCTTCCACGACCTGGCGGGCCACGTGCCGATGCACACGGACCCGGCGTTCGCCGGCGTACTCGTCCGCTTCGGCGAAGCGGCGAGAGCGGCGGCCTCCCGCGCCGGCGACGGCGACTGCCGCCGCGCGATGAGCGCCGTCCGGGCGCTGGCGCGCTTCTTCTGGTTCACGATCGAGTTTGGTCTCATGCGCCGTCCCGGCGGAGAGGGCTTGTGCGTCTACGGCAGCGGCCTGCTGAGCTCGGCGGGGGAGATCGAGCACGCCCTGGAGTCCCCGGACGTGCAGCGGGTCCCGTTCCGGCTCGAGTGGGTGGTCAACCAGAGCTTCGAGATCGACTCCCTCCAGCCGCTGCTCTTCGTGGCCGACGGCTTCGACCAGCTTGGCCAGGAGGTGCGCCGCCTGGAGCGCTGGCTGCGGGCGGGCCGCCTGGACAACGTGGCGCCGGGCGAGCCGGCGGTCAGCCGGGAGGACCTGGGCCGCGGCGCCGGATGAGGCGCTTGCCTCGGCACTGCTGGCCACGCCAGTCGTTCTCACGGCACGCACGCGCACCCTGGCGGAGTACAGGTCGCCATCCGCGGGGCAGTACGCCTCGGAGGGACGAACGACGAGATGTACATAGCCGTCGCCGTCCGGTCGGGCGAAGTCGGTCAGGTCGATACCCGCGGTTGCGAGCGACGCTTGCGGTCCGGCGCCCACCAGAGTGGCCTCCCATTCCGCGAGCAGAGATCTGGCGCCTTCGATGCCGGGCCAGCCGAACGTCGGCGGATAGGTCGCCGGATCGCCATGGACGACGCTGCCCGTCCCGTTCAGCCAGAGCGACACGGCTATTCGCGATATGCCCGAGGCTCGCCGGAGCGGCGCGGCACGGCGCCCCCGGAAGCGCCGAAGTCTCCGGAGAGTGTCCGTCGGCGTAGGCGGTGGCAGGGGCGGCGGGGTACGCGGCGCCGGTGCCCGGCCGGAAGCCGCCCCGAGAGGGAGCGGCGGGTGCGAAGGGCTTCAGGAGGCCTGCGCGGCGTCCCTCGGCGGAGCTTTCAACGGCAGCGCGGTGGTGTGCTTGACCTCGTTCAGGACCATGCTGGTCAGCAACCTGTCCACTCCCGGCGCGGAGGTGAGATGCTTGGCCAGGATGCGTTCCAGGTCGGCATGGTCGCGGGCCACGATCTTCAGCAGGTAGTCGTACTCGCCGGTCAGGGAATGGCATTCCATGACCTCCGGAATGTTCTTGACCGCCTTCCGGAAGGGCTGTGCCGTGCCCAGGTCGGGATGGGTCAGGGCGACCTGGACGAAGCACAGCAGCCTGAGGCCGACCGCGTGGCGGTCCACGAGCGCGACGCGGCTCTGGAGGACGCCGTGCTGGCTCAGTCTTTTCAGTCGCTTCTTCAGGCCGGAGGCGGAGAGTCCGACTCGGCGGGCGACCTCGGCGTCGCTGCGGTTCGAATCCGCCTGCAGGAGGTTGAGGATGGCGTGGTCGATTTCGTCGAGGGGGCGGGGCGTGGAGCGGCGCCGCTGCGGCGTCGCCCTGGGACGACTGCTTTCGGGTACCGGAGATGGTCGCGCGTTGTCAGGCACTAGGGTGAGGGATTGTCGTCTCGGCTCTGTCATTCCAGGAGCGGGAACGGATCACAACGGACTCGAAAACGGCCCGAACTGGACACTGTGTATACGACAGGCGAGAGGTAGTGTCAACGTCCGAAACCTGTCGGATCGAGACGGCTCGGTCGGACCGGATTTCGGCTGCTACTCCTGGAAGAGTCGATTCGATGCCAAGCACTCTGGAAGTGCCGGGTTTCGTTCCGAACGGCGCCGCCGGGATCGCGGATTCGGTTACGATTCCTCACCCTTTCCGTCAATGCTGGACGCGGGGCGAGACGTTCGCTGCGCAGCGTCCGCCGAAGGCGCCGGTGTCCGTGATTGCAGGCGCCGGCGTGCCGGCCTCCTTGACGTACGTCTTCGACTCGCCGTTCTCGGTGTCCCGGACGGTCAGCTCCATGCCGAGCGTCGTCGCCGAGGCCGCGTACACCCAGTGGTGGCCGTTGTAGCCGCAGCCGTCCAGCACCTTGACGAGGACCTCCCAGTTGTCGTCGTCGAAGAAGCAGAACAGGCCCGAGTCGTCCGTCCGCGGGCGGATCGTCCGGGCCGGACCCCCTTCGCCGGCGCCGGTTCCGTCCGCGGCGCCCGGCGACCAGGCCAACGAGACCTCGTAGCGGCCGTTCAGCAGGCAGAGCGTCGTGTCCGTCTCCGTGCAGCCGCCGCCGTCCCGCGTGGCCGGCGTCTCGTTCGTGGCGGCGGAGGCGGCGCCCGCCGGACCGGCGTGGGCCGGGCCGCCGGCCGCCAGCGCGGTCCTGGCCGTGAGCCAGGGCGTGGGAGCGAACCGCCGCGCGGCCGCGACCGACGAGGCCGCGGAGTCCGGGCACGCCGCGAACGCGTCGCCGTCCGTGATCGCCGGCGAGGGCATCGCCGGTTCGTTCCGGTACTCCCGGAGGACGCCCGTCGCCGTGTCCCGGACGCGCAGGGCGTAGCCGAGGTCGGTGGCGGACGCGGCGTACACCCAGTGGCGATCGTTGAGGGCGCAGCCGTCGAGGACCTTGACCAGCATCTCCCAGTTGTCTTCGTCGAAGAACCGGAACAGGCCGGAGTCGTTCGTGCCCTCGCGGACGACGTTCGCGTCGCCGCTCCGGCCGTCGGCCGTCCACCAGCCGAGGGAGAGCGCGTAGCGCGAGTCCCGAAGGCACAGCGTGGTGGCCGCGGCTTGGCAAGTTCCCGCGGGCCGCGAAGCCTCGACGAGGAACTTCAGCGAGGCCGTGCTCTCCCGCTTGCCGTCGAGCGACACGGTGAGGGACACGTCGTGGAAGCCCGGCGACTCGAACGCGTGGTCGACGGTGGAGCTTCGCGACGTGGAGGCGCCGTGGAAGTTCCAGAGGCGGTGCCGAACGGTGCCGGTGCTCACGTCGAGGAATCGGAGGGGCGTGCCGGTCGTGGCCCGGCAGAGACCGTCCTCGCAGGGGACGTCGACCCCGATGGCCGCCGTCGGGTGCCTGTCCGGCGCCTGCTCGGAATCGGTGGTGAACGTCGCGTCGCCGGTTTCGGCGCTGTCGCCGCAGCCGGGGACGGTCCAGACCCTGTAGGTGTACTCGCTGGCCGGTCGCAGACCGGTCAGCTTCGCGGTCGTCGTGCCCGCCGGCACCTCGATGCAGGCCGCGCCCGGCTGGCTGCCGCGGTACCACCAGGGACCCGCGAAGTCGACGACCGAGAGGATGGCCGAAGTCGCGGTGATGTCCGAGACTTCCAGGTTCGCGACGGCGGTTTCTCCGGGCGGGTTCCCGGGTGGCCGGAGCAGGGTCGTGAACTCGGCGGGGCTGCCGAGGCCACTGGTGCAAAGGCTGTCGCTGAAGGCCCCGAAGCGGTAGTCGACGCCGGGGGTCAGACCGGTCACTTTCGCGGTCGCCCCGCTCACCGGTCCCGTGCATCCGGCGACGCTCGAGGTGCCGCCCACTACCTGTCCCCAGTACCAGTCCCCAACGTAGCCGTCGCGGGAGAGCGTCAGCGTTGCGGAGTCGTTGGTGACGTTGCCGGCGGCGAGGCTCTGGGCCGCGACGGGGGCAGAGGGCGCGAGGAGAGCCAGCAGCAGGGTGGCCGCGACGGCGAGCCGCGGGTGGGGATGTCGAGGCGGCGCGCTTCCGTTCCGGACACGGTCGCGGAAAGGACTGGAGGGCGCCGCGCTCGGGACGCGGCGTGTACGGGACGCGATACGCATTGTCAACATACGGAACTCCGTGAACCCTGCGAGGAGGCTGCCCGCGTCAACGATCAGCCGCGAGCGCGGTTTCCGTCGCGCAGCGTCCGCCGAACGCCCCGGCGTCCACGATCGCCGGCGCGGGCTCGCCAGCCTCCTTGAACCAGGTCTTCGATTCGCCGTTCTCCGCGTCGCGGACGGTCAGCTCCAGGCCGACCGTCGTCGCCGAAGCCGCGTACACCCAGTGGTGGCCGTTGTACGCGCAGCCGTCGAGCACCTTGACCAGCATCTCCCAGTTGTCGCCGGTGAAGAACCAGAACAGGCCCGAGTCGTCGGTCCGCGCCCGGACCGTCCGGCCCGGCCCCCCTTCGGCGGGTTGGCTTCCGTTCGCGGCGCCCCGCGACCAGGCGACGGACACTTCGTAGCGGCCGTTCAGCAGGCAGAGCGTCGTCGCCGTCTCCGTGCAGCCGCCGTCCTCCGTCGCCGGCGCGGCGTGGCCCGGATTCGCGCCGGGCGAGTCGCCGGCGGCCGGCGTCGCGGGGGCCGCCGCGGACGAGGGCGGAAGAGCGGCGGCCCACGCTTCCGCGAGCGACGAGGCCGCCGAAGGCTCGCACGCCGCCGCGAAGGCGTCGCCGTCGGCGACGGCCGGCGAGGGCATGCCCGGCTCGTTGCGATACTCCTTGACGACGTCCGTCACGGTGTCCCGAACGTTCAGTTCGTAGCCGAGGTTGGTGGCTGACGCGGCGTACACCCAGTGGCGGCCGTTCAGGCTGCAGCCGTCGAGCACCTTGACCAGCATCTCCCAGTTGTCCTCGTCGAAGAACCGGAACAGGCCGGAGTCGTTCGTGCCCTCGCGGACGACCGGCGCGTCGCCGCTCGGGCCGTCGGCCGTCCACCAGCGGAGCGAGAGTTCGTAGCGCGAGTCCCGCAGGCACAGAGTGGTGGCCGTGGCCTGGCACGTTCCCGCGGGCCGGGAAGCCTCGACGAGGAACTTGAGCGACGCCGTGCTCTCCCGCTCGCCGTCGAGCGACACGGTGAGGGACACGTCGTGGAAGCCCGGCGACTCGAACGCGTGGAAGACGGAGGAGCTTCGCGACGTGGAGGCGCCGTGGAAGTCCCAGAGCCGGTAGCGAACGGTACCGGTGCTTGTGTCGAGAAATCGGACGGGCGTACCGGTCGTGGCCCGGCAGAGGCCGTCCTCGCAGCGGACGTCGACGCCGATGGCGGCCGTCGGGTGCCTGTCCGGAGGCGACTCCGTGGTGAACGTCGTACTCTCGATCTCGAAGCCTTCCGTGCAGCCGGCGCTGTTCCAGATCCTGTAGGTGTACTTCGTGCCGGGTTTCAGGCCGGCGAGGCGCACGGTCGTCGTGCCCGCCGGAACCGCGATGCATGCCGCGCCGCGCTGGCTGCCCCGGTACCACCAGGGACCCTGGTAGTCGCCGATCGAAAGGGTTGCGGAAGTCGGCGTGACCCTTGAGATCTCCGGGGTCTCGATGACGGGTCCGGGAGGTTCGACCAAGGTCGTGAACTCGATGAGATCGCCCAGACTGAGAGTGCAGGAATCGTTGCTGAAGGCCGTGGCTGCGTAGTTCGTGCCGGGTGCGAGCCCCGTCAGTCGCACGGTCTCTCCGCTCACCGGTCCTTCGCACTCGGCGCCGAGTTCGCCGAGCGAGGTGCCGTCTTTGGCGCCGCGGGCCGCTTTCAGGTAGTGCCAGTCGCCTTGACCCCTGTAGCTGCCGAGCGTCAACGTCGCTCCGCTGCTGGAGATGTTGGACGCGGTCAGCGATTCCGCAGCCGGCGTGCCGCTCACCTCGTCGGACCATTCGCCGTAGTCGCTGGCGCCAACCGTCGCGAGAGACCGCACGCGCACGGTGTACTCCGTGCCGTTGGCCATGTCGGCCTTCCCCGCGCCGGGGAGCGTGACCCATGTATTGAGCGTGGAATTCAGCGAGCCCTGGCCGCCGGACGTGTCCGCCCGGGTCTGCCGGTCCCCGTCGTTGTAGTCCGAATCGGTACTCGACTTCCACTGAATCTCGTAGGCTTCGGCGTCGCTCTGCCCGGTCCACTCCACGTACAACCCCAGATTGGCCTTGTCGCCATTCAGGGGCGAAACCGTCATGTTCGCCACCTGCGCCCTCAGCGTGGCGGACGCGGCCGCCGTGGCCAGTTCGGTGCTACAGGCGTTGTCGTCGTACGCCTTGAATGTGTAGCTCGTGTCCGGGGCCAGACCGGTTGCCGTCGCCGTCGTCGTTCCGGCCGCTACCTGGGACGAGCAACTGCCTCCGGCGGGCGTCGTGTACTTGTACCACCAGGCGCCGCTGTGACTGGTCAGATTCAGCGTCAGACTGGTGGCGGTCTTGGTGTTGTAGCTGTTGTGAGCCGCGTTCGAGGTTTCGTCGACCGACAAAGAGGGGCCCGAAGTCGTTCTGAAGTCCACTTCGAGATTCTTGTCGTTGATGTGGCGCGAACTGGGCGGTCCTGAACAAGTGGCCCAGACGGTGACCGTGTGGCTCGCACCCTGCGTCAGTTCGGTGATCGTGACGCTGTCTCCGGATATGTCGCCTCTACAGTTGATCACGGTACCGCCCGACACGCTGTACTGCCAGTTCCCGGTGTAGCCGGCACGGGTGAGCGTGATCGTCACGGAGTTGTTGCCGATGTTGCTGGCGGCGATGCTCTGGGCCGTGGCGGGCGCCGACAGCCCGAGGAAGGCGGCGACCAGCGTGGCCGCGAGGGCGAGACGCGGGAGGAAGCGCGAGGCGAGGCGCGCGGGATGGGTCGGCGATTGCGCGGCCGGCCGCGCCTTGGGCGTAGTGGGTGCCGGGGCTTCCATGCTCATTTCCGTTCTCCTTGAAGGTCGCTCCGCAGTCGTGCGGCCACGTATCGCTTCGTCGCCGATCATCGCGTTGTCGGAGGTTCTCGCGCCCCGAACCGGCTGCGGAGCTGCTTGCGCGGTTGCGATTTCGCACTCGCCGCGTCAACGATCAGCCGCGGGCGCGGTTTCCGTCGCGCAGCGTCCGCCGAACGCCCCGGCGTCCACGATCGCCGGCGCGGGCTCGCCAGCCTCCTTGAACCAGGTCTTCGATTCGCCGTTCTCCGCGTCGCGGACGGTCAGCTCCAGGCCGACCGTCGTCGCCGAAGCCGCGTACACCCAGTGGTGGCCGTTGTACGCGCAGCCGTCGAGCACCTTGACCAGCATCTCCCAGTTGTCGCCGGTGAAGAACCAGAACAGGCCCGAGTCGTCGGTCCGCGCCCGGACCGTCCGGCCCGGCCCCCCTTCGGCGGGTTGGCTTCCGTTCGCGGCGCCCCGCGACCAGGCGACGGACACTTCGTAGCGGCCGTTCAGCAGGCAGAGCGTCGTCGCCGTCTCCGTGCAGCCGCCGTCCTCCGTCGCCGGCGCGGCGTGGCCCGGATTCGCGCCGGGCGAGTCGCCGGCGGCCGGCGTCGCGGGGGCCGCCGCGGACGAGGGCGGAAGAGCGGCGGCCCACGCTTCCGCGAGCGACGAGGCCGCCGAAGGCTCGCACGCCGCCGCGAAGGCGTCGCCGTCGGCGACGGCCGGCGAGGGCATGCCCGGCTCGTTGCGGTACTCCTTGACGACGTCCGTCACGGTGTCCCTGACCCGCAGCGCGTAGCCCAGGTTCGTGGCGGATGCGGCGTAGACCCAGTGGCGGCCGTTCAGGTTGCAGCCGTCGAGCACCTTGACCAGCATCTCCCAGTTGTCCTCGTCGAAGAATCGGAACAGGCCGGAGTCGTTCGTGCCCTCGCGGACGACCGGCGCGTCGCCGCTCGGGCCGGCGGCCGTCCACCAGTCGAGCGAGACCTCGTAGCGGGAGTCCCGCAGGCAGAGTTCCGTGGCGGTCGCTTCGCATGTCCCCGCGGGATGGGCGGCCTCGACGAGGAACTTGAGCGACGCCGTGCTCTCCCGCTCGCCGTCGAGCGACACGGTGAGGGACACGTCGTGGAAGCCCGGCGACTCGAAGGTGTGGAAGACGGAGGAGCTTCGCGACGTGGAGGCGCCGTGGAAGTCCCAGAGCCGGTAGCGAACGGTGCCGGTGCTCATGTCCAGGAACCGGACGGGCGTATCGGTCACGGCTCGGCAGAGGCCGTCCTCGCAGGGGAGATCGACGCCGATGGCGGCGGTCGGGTGCGTGTCCGGTTCGGACTCCGTGGTGAACGTCGTACTGGCTACCTCGGCGCCCTCGGCGCAGCCGGGGCCGAGCCAGACCTTGTACGTGTACCTCGTGCCCGGTAGCAGCCGGGTGAGGGTGACGGTCGTCGTGCCCGCCGGAACGGCGGTGCACGCCGCGCCGCGCTGGTTGCCCCGGTACCACCAGGCGCCCCGGTAGCCGCCGAGCGAGAGGGTTGCCGAAGTCGCGGTGCTATCGGGAACCGTGAGGCCTACCGGAACGGGTTCGGCCAGGGTCGCGAACTCGACAAGTTCGCCCAGGCCGGTGGAGCAGTCGCTGTTGCTGAAGGCCGCGGCCGCGTAGTTGGTGCTGGGCGCAAGCCCCGTCAGTCGCAGGGTCTCTTCACTCACCGGTCCCGTGCACTGGGCGCCGAGTTCGCCGAGTGCGGTGCCGTCTCCGGCGCCCCGGGCGGCTCTCTGGTAGTACCAGTCGCCTTGACCCCTGTAGTTGGCGAGAGTCAACGTCGCTCCGCCGCTCGAGACATCGGAGACGCTCAGCGTCTCGACCGCCGGGGTGCCGCTAACCTCGTCGGACCACTCGCCCTGTGATGAAAGGCCACTCGAGCTGATGGATCGGACACGCACCGTGTACGCCGTTCCGTTGTCCATGTCGGCGTTCACCGCACCGGGGAGCGTGACCCATGTATTGACGACGTGGCCGGACTTGCCCGCCTTGATCTGCCGATTCCCGTCGTTGTAACCGGAATCGCTGTCGGATTTCCACTGTATCTCGTACTCTTCCGCGCCGTCCTGTCCGGTCCACTCCACGTACAGGCCCCGCCATTGCTTGTCGGCATTCAGGGGTGAAACCGTGACGTCGGTTACCTTTGCCCTCAGCGTGGCCAGGGCGGTCGCCGTCGCGAGCACCGTGCCGCAGGCGGCGTCGCTGTACGCCTTGAACGTATAGGACGTGTTCGGGGTCAGGCCGTCTACCGTCGCCCACGTCGTTCCCGCCGACACCGCCGACGAACAGGTTCCCCCCGTGGGCGTCGTGTACTTGTAATACCAGGCGGTACTGTGATTAGTCAGAATCAGCGTCAGACTGGTGGAGGTTCTGGTGTCGTGGGTGTTGTCGGTGTCGCTGAAGGTGTCGTCCACCGACAACGTGGGGCCCGAGAGCGTGGTGAAGGTCGCCTCAAGAATCTTGTCGTTGATGAGCCGCGCACTGGGCGGGCCCTCGCAGGTGGCATAGACAGTGACGGTATGGGACAGCGCCTGGGTCAGTCCGGTGATGGTCACGCTGTCTCCGGATACGTTGCCGGTACAGGCGATCGCCGTGCCTCCCGACACTTCGTAGTGCCAGTTCCCGGTGTAGCCGGCGCGGGTCAGCGTGATCGTCACGGAATTGGTGGTGATGTTGCTGGCGGCTACGCTCTGGGCCGCGGCGGGCGCCGGCAGCCCGAGGAAGGCCGGCAGCAACGTGGCCGCGAGCGCGAGTCGCGGCAGGAGGCCGCCGCCCGTGGACGCCTGCGTGGCCGGCCTCTTCCGGCAGAGGCACGGGCGGAGCCGGAGCTGGCAGGACGAGTGATTCTTGTGCACGAGATGCAAGGTTCCCCTTCTTTCCGGTCGACCAGTGACGGCGAGGTGGCAGCCCCACTCCGAATCGGAGCGTTGGTGACGACACGAAACCGCCGCGGAAACAACGCTGTTCAGGCACCCTTATAGGGAGATCGAGACGCGCTGTCAATGACTTGAGTCGGTGCGTGCGCGGACCCGTGATTGAAGTGGAGATTGGCAACGGAACATCGCGTGTCGATTCGGCACCGATGGTTCGTCCAAAGCGGAATTCCGCCCTGGATGCCGGCGTCGAGACTGCCTTCGCGGTCGTGTTTCCCTACTTGCCGCAGAACCGCGACGCGAGCTCCGGGAGCAGCCTGGCGAGTACGGTGAATGCCGGGTCGGGGGAGGCGGCGGCAGCGGCGGCGAACCTCGCTCCGGCGGTCCGCCGGCGCCGCTGCGGGCCCGTCGCGACCTCCGGGCGCGGCGCGAAACGAGTCGTCCCCGTCCGGCGCCCGCCTGGCCGCGCCCGCGCGGGCGTGACGACCGGTCGGGCGCGGCGCGGCCCGGATCCGGTAGGTTCGGGGCGCCTCGTTTGTTGAGCGTTCGGTTTGGCCTTAGCCCCTGGCGGAGTGGTCGGAATGAAGGAAACGAAGTTCGAGTCGTTCGCGTCGCTGCGCGATTCCCTCGCGGCGATGTCGATCAAGACTGTCGAGACCGAGGTGTTGCGCATCGCGGCATCGGTCGAGAGCGGGGAGGGCGGAGCGGCTGCGGTCCGTTCGGCGGTCGTCGAGTGGCTGGAGGATCGGGCCGGCGAACGGCTTCCCGAACGGGCCGCGGAGCGGACGTTCTCCTGGGAAGGCGACCGCCTTCGCTGCGAAGCGGTGCGGCTGGAGGACGGCGAAGACGACCTCTGGGCGGTGCGCGTCGAGGACGGAGGCGAGAACGGAGCTTCGGGCTCGCTGGCGAACGAGATCGGCGTCGCCGGGAGCGGCGACGCGCCGGTGCGGCTCTTCGCGCGGGTTCTGTCCAGCGTCGGTCACGCCTTCGGCGAGGCGCCGGACCTGATCGCCCGGCTCGCCGAGCGGTACGAGCTGAAGCAGTTCGGCGTCCCGCTTGGCGCGTCGCCGCTTCTGATCAAGACGGAGCGCGACGCGGAGGCGCTCGTCAAGTGGCTCACCCATGCCTCGCGGCGCCTGCCGGTCATCACGCTCTCCGTGCCGGACGACGCCGAGGATCCCTACCGGCCGCTGCTCGATCCGGTGGAACTCGCGCGCGACGCGGCGGGGATCGCCCAGGTGGCCGTGCTGCCCTCCAGGTTCACCTGGTTCCTGACCCAGCGGTTCTCGAAGAAGCTGTCCGTCTACCGGGGCGCGATCCGCATCTACCAGCCGGGGTTCGACGGCGTGAACGCCGGCGACTCGCACTGGGCGGTCATGGCCGACCGCCTGAGCGCGCCCGCGGGCGCCCAGCGGCATCGCGCCGACATCCTGCGCCGCGTGGGGGAGCGGAGCGTCGCCGACCAGGAGGCGCCGCCGGCGTTCGCGGACTTGCGCGAGCGCGCCGGCGGGAAGCCGCCGCCCGTCGAGTCCGCGGGTGCGGCTCCGGCAGTCGCCGAACGTGGCGGCGTGGCCGCACCGACTGCCGAGCCCGATGGCGCCGCCGGGGAGGAGGTCGCAAGCCCTTCGGAGGTCCGCGCGAAGAAGTCGCCCGGCGACGAAGCAGCTTCGCCCGACCTTGCGGCGACCGTCGGAGGCCGAAACGCGCCAGCGGACGCAGCGGATCCCGCCGCGCCGCCACGCAGGGAACGGGGCCGCACACCGGGTGCGCCGGGGTGCCGTTCGTCCGCCCGATCGACGGGCGCACGGACTGGTTCGCGGGTGGCGTCCGAGACGCCACCCGGGTTCTCGCCGGCTGCCGCCGAAGGCGGCCAGAAGGACGCGCCGGCCGTCAGGCCGGCCCCGCGTCCGACGCCCGGTTCCACGCAAGGTCCGCCGGCAAGCGAACCGCGGACGACCGCCGAGAGGACCCCGGCCGCGCCGCCCGCCACGCCGGCAGCGTTGCCCGAACGGGCGCCCGGCTTGTTCGCCCGCCTGGGTTCGCTCGCCCGGATGCTGAGTTCGGGCGGCTACGCGACCGGGGAGGCCAGGATCCGGGCTCCCGCCGAGCGCGAGAAGGAACGGATGGAGCGAGAGCTTCAGTCCAGCCGGCGCCAGTTCGACGAACTGACCACGAAGCTGCGATCGACGCGCGAGGAAGCCGAGTACTTCCTCACCGAGAACCAGGAGGCGGAAGCTCTGGCGGGCAAGCGGCAGCGGCAGATCGACGAGGCGAACGCCCGCATCGCGCAGCTCGAAGAGCAACTCCGCTCCCTCGGCCACACGCCGCTGCCGGGCGGATGGGAGGACTTCGTGGACTGGTGCGAGCGCGAGCTGGGCGGCTCGCTCATCCTGTCTCCCAAGGCGCGCCGCGAGATCAAGGGCGCCCACTTCGCCGATGCCCCGCTCGCGGCGCGCTGCCTGCTGTGGCTTGCCGGGGAGTACCGGGACGGCCGCCTGAACGGCGCGGGAGCGTCCCTGCGGATCGAAGAGTCCGGGATCCGCAACGAGCCGTGCGGCGGAGACAAGGTGCCGCTCAAGTGGCGGGGCGAGAACCGCCACGCGGACTGGCACCTGAAGAACGGAGGCAATACGCGGGACCCGGCGCGCTGCCTGCGCATCTACTACTTCTGGGACCAGGAGACGCGGCAGGTTGTCGTCGCGTCCATGCCCGCGCACGTGCGGAGCGCCATCACCTGAACCGGCGCTGTCGCCGGCGTGCGGCCGGCGTCCCTGCCGTCCGGGGCGCGCCGCTCTGCGGCGCCGCCCGCGGGCGGGTCGGAAGACCCGCGCACCCGGCGGAAGGCCCGCGAACTCTCGTCTCAGTAGCCCGGCGGGCGCTCGAAGCCGCCGATCCGCTCGCTCAGGCGGCGAGCGAGGTCGAGCGTCGTCCTGTCTTCCAGGAAGGGCCCCGCGATCTGGAGGCCGACCGGCAGGCCGTCACTTGCCGTGCCGGCCGGGATGACGGTCGCCGGCAGGAAGACGACGCCGGTCAGGCCGACCCACAGCGTCTGCTCGCCGTAGGCGCGCGGTTCGCCGTTGACGGCGATGCGGCGCGCGCCCATCGGTTCGCTGTGGTCGTGGGGGATGGCGGTGGTCGGGAGGCAGGGGAGGAGCACCGCGTCCCGGTCCTTGAAGAAGTCGTGCCACTTGCGGCGCATCTGCAGCCGGCGCTCGTTGGCGGACAGCCAGGCGCGGTGGCGCTGGGAGGCCCAGCGCGCGGCGAGGGCGCCTTCCTCGTCCTCGCTCATGCCGCGGACGGCCAGTTCCTCGATCTTCTCGTGGCTGAAGCCGCCGCACATCGCGGCGCCCAGGAGCTGGCCGAAGACGCGGGTCGCGTAATCGAATGTGAAGTCGGGCCGGGCCTCGCGGTCGACGGTGGCGCCGGCGGCCTCCAGTGTGTCGGCGGCCGCTTCGAGGCGTTCGCGGACCCGGTCGTCGATCGGGCAGGACGGCTCGTCGAACCACACCGCGACCCGGTAGTCCGAGATGCTCTCGTGGCGAGGCGGCGGCAGTTCCAGGCGGTAGGCGGGAGCGTGCCACTCGTCCGGCCCGGCGAGGAGGCCGAGGCCGAGTTCCAGGTCCTCGACGGTGCGCGCCATCGGCCCGGCGACCGCGATGTCGGCCTGGGTCAGGGTGCCGGGCGGCCCGGGGATCTGGCCGAGCGCCGGCACGATGCCGTAGCTGGGCTTGTGGCCGAAGACGCCGCAGGTCGAGGCGGGGCCGCGGATCGAGCCGCCGATGTCGCTGCCGAGCTCGAACGGCGTGAACCCCGCGGCGAGCGCCGCGGCCGAGCCGCCTGACGATCCGCCCGGCGTCCGCTCCACGTTCCAGGGGTTGTTCGTCCGGCCGAACACCTCGTTGTAGCTCTGCGTATCGCCGGCGTAGATGGGCAGGTTCGTCTTGCCGAAGATGACCGCGCCGGCCGCGCGCAGGCGGGCGACGGGAACGGCGTCGACTTCGGGAACGTGGCCGCTGAGCTCCGGCGCGCCGGAGGTGGTGCGCATGCCGAGGGTCTGGAACGAGTCCTTGATCGTCATCGCGACGCCGTGCAGCGGTCCGGGTTCCCGGCCCTCGGCCAGCGCCTTGTCGGCGGCGTCCGCTTCGCGCCGCGCCCGCTCGGCGTCGAGGGTGACGACCGCGTTGAGCGGCGGATTCAGGCGGTCGACCCGGTCGAGCAGGAGTTCCAGGTAGTCGCGCGACGAGATGAGACCGTCGCGGATGGCCGCGGCCGCCTGCGCGGCCGTCCAGTACGCCGCGTCTTCGGCCGGTTCGCGGGCGCTTGCAGTCGAGGGAGGCGAGGGAGAAGCGGACGTCATGCCCGGAGGCTAGCAAGCGGGCACGACGACGTCCGCCACGGCTGCCGTCCGCTCCGGCGGAGGCCCCGATCCGTGCAACGAGCGCCGATTGCGTCTTAGGTCATTAGGGACCGGCGCCAGGCCTTGTCCGCGGGGCCCGGGGCCGGGGCCTGTAGTACGCTTCTTCCTGCCGTCGCGGCCGCCCGGCGCGGGACGATCGAGAAAGTCGGGGGCTGACGATGACGACATCCGAGAGGTTGGGAACGGAGACGGCGTGGACGAGCGGAAGGACGGCCGCGAGGCGCAGGGCGCTGACCGACGCGGGGATGGACCGCCCGGTGGCGGAGACGCTTGTCGACCTGCTGGATGAACAGGCGGCGCCGACGATGACGAGGGCTGAAGCGGACACGCGGTTTGCGGCGATGCTCGAGCGTCACGACGCCCGGTTCGCGGCGATGCTGGAGCGTCACGAGACGACGAAGGTCGAAGTGGACGCGCGATTCGCGGCGATGCTGGAGCGTGACGATGCGAAGCGGGCACGGGACCGGGCGGAGGTCAAGGCTCTTTTCGCGGAGTTCAGGGGCGAAGTGGACTCCCGCTTCGCTCAGGTCGATGCACGCTTCGCTCAGGTCGATGTGCGCTTCGCTCAGGTCGACTCTCGCTTCGCGGAGTTGAAGGGCGAACTGGACGCCCGGTTCGGCCTGGTCGAGGCCCGGTTCGGCTCGATCGAGGGACAGGTCGCGGGGCAGACCGCGGGGCTGGCGGGTCAGTTGGGCACGCTGAAGTGGACCTTCGGCAGCCTCATGGCCTTCAACACGCTGCTTCTCGGCGTTCTGACCTACGCGGTGGCCTTCCAGGCGCCGTGAGCCTGATCGACGGCGTCGGCGGCGCCTTCGTCTTCACGGAGGACCCCAAACGGCTCGCGGACTGGTACGCGGAGCACCTCGGCATCGAGTTCGAGGGAAGCGAGGAGTTCGGCGCCTTCTACGTCCGCTACGTGGCCGCGGACCCGGACGATGCGGCCTGGGTCATGGACACGACCTTCGCGATCATGAAGGCGAAGAGGCCCGTACCGCCGATGCCGCGCAACGAGGGTGCGGAGCAGGGCGACATGTACGGCGATCAGCCGTTCATGGTGAATCTGCGCGTGCGCGACCTGGACGCGGTGCTGGCGCGCCTCGCCGAACGGGGCGTTGAGGCGCTCCGCCGGGACGACGAGGGCTACGCCCTGTTCGCGTGGATCCGGGACGCCGACGGAAACCGGGTCGAGCTGTACCAGCCGCGCATGGAGGACGCATCCGGGTGAGGCCGGAAAGGCGGGCCGGCCGCGGGCTGGCTCCACTCCGGCGGCCGGTTTCATGCAAGAGTGTCGTCCATGAGATGGCCATTCGTCGCCTGCATGATGGCCTCGGGACTGGCTTGGGCCTTGCCGCCTGCGGCGGCTCAGCCCGACCCGGCACCTCCCGCGGATCTGCTCTTCGGCGAGGAGATCGACGTCCGGGTAGTCAACCTGGAGGTGGTGGTCGAGGACCGGTCGGGCGACCGCGTGCATGGGCTCGAAGCGGACGACTTCCGGCTCCTGGTGAACGGCGTCGAGGTCGAAGTCGACTACTTCACGGAGATCCTCGAGAACCGGGCCGTCGAATCGCGCGACGGCGCCGCGCCGCCGGCGATCGGCGACGGCGACTCGGTACAGACGAACTACCTGCTGTTCGTCGACGACGACCATACGCACGTCACGTTCAGGAAGCCGGTAATCCGCGGTTTCGCGAGGCAGTTGGCGAACCTAGGCCTGCGGGATCAGGTCGCCGTCGTCGTGCAGACCCGCCGCCGGCTGCAGGTTCTGAGCCCGTTCACGACCGACCGCCGGCGGACCCGCGCGGCCCTCGAACAGCTCGAACGTGGGCGACCGTTCGGCGGGGTTCTCAGGTCGCCTCGCCTGATCGACCAGCAGCGCTTCGCCGCTGTCCGGGTGGGCGGTTCACTGCCGGCCGCCAGGTTCGACGAGGATCTGACGTCCGTCGCCGCCGACCTGCCGTTCGCCTCCATGGACCTGCCGAGCGCCGCGAGCGAAGCGCAAGCCGAGAGCCTGGCGCGCGACCTCGAGTTCTCTGTGACCGCGGTCAGCTCGACGATGCGGGCGCTCGACGTGCCGGACGGTCGCAAGGTGCTCCTGCTGGTGGCGGGCGACTGGCCGGTGGGGTCGTTTCGGCCCGGAGGGCGGGGGATAGGGCTTCGCCCGGACTGGGACATTCTCGACGGCCTGGTCGACACCGCCAACGTGCTTGGCTACACGATCTACCCGGTGGACCAGCAGAAGGGGCCGAGCGTCTGGCGTTGGCAGAACCTGCGGAAGGTCGCGGACGGGACGGGGGGCAGGGCGTTCATGGCGGGCGCCAACCTGCGTGCGCTCGGGCGGGCCAGCGAGGACGTGGCGAACTACTACTGGCTCGGCTTCGTGCCCGAGTACCGCCGCGACGACCGGGCCCACGACGTGCGGGTCGAGGTTCGCCGGCCCGGCCTGCGGGTGCGCTCGCGGAGCGGGTACGTCGATCTCTCGCGCCGAGCCGAGGCGGACATGGAGACGCAGGGCCGGCTGCTGTTTCCCGACCGGACCCGGACCCGCGGGGCGCCGTCACTGCGGGTGGAGATCGCCGAGCCGGAACCGACCGGGCCGTTTCGCCGCAAGATGCTGGTGCCGGTGACCGTACACGTCCCGGTCGGCTACTTCCCCGCATTCCCCTTCGAGGATCGGTTCCTCGCTCGCCTGGAACTCCGCTTCGCCGTCGTCGACCGGAACGGGCAGCAGGCGCGGATTCCGGTCATTCCGCTCAGCTTCGCCGGCAGGACGCAGCCGGCCCCGGACGCCGTCGTACCGTACGACACCGTTCTGACCCTGCGCCGGAGGCCGCACGATCTGCTCGTCTCCGTACACGACCCGGTAAGCCGGCTGACCGTCAGCGTACGGACGCAAGTCGGGCCGCGGATGGCGCCGGCCGCGACCGGGGACGCGCCTTGAGCCCGGGCGCCGCTACTCGAGACCCAGGCAGGCGTCCTTCGCGCCGGCCGGGTTCATCGCCTCGGCGCCGGCGCCGATGTAGGCGATCCTGCCGTCCTTGCCGACCACGTAGGTGACGCGGTTGGCGGCCGTGGGGAACCTCTCCATCATGCCGCCGTACTGCTTGGCGACTTCGCCGCCGACGTCGCTCAGGAGCGCGAAGTCGAGCTCCAGTTCCTCGGCGAACCTCTTGTTTTCGCCGAGTTCGTCGGTGCTGACGCCGAAGACGATGGAATCGCTGCCCGTGAAGTCGGAGATACCAGCCTGGTATCCCTTCATTTCCATCGTTCAGCCGGCGGTGAAAGCCTTGGGGAAGAAGGCCAGGACGACGTTCTTCCGGCCGGCGAAGGAGGACAGGGTCACCTGGCTGCCGTCGGTGCTGGGCAGGGTGAAGTCCGGCGCGGCGTCGCCGACGGCGAGGTCCGCCGCGCCCGCGCCCGGCGGGGCGAGCGTGACGGCGGTGGCGAGCATTGCGGCTGGCACGAGGCTCTTCATGGGTTCTCCGTTTTGGGGGCCGCCCTGCTCTTCGAGTTCCGGGCGGCGTTGCGCTTGGTGGTCGTGGCGGCGGGAGTGTAGCAGCGTCGAACGGGGATGGAGTTCGCCTCGCGCGGCGCCGTCCGTTAGGCTCGGCGGTGCAGGCGCCCGAGCTTGAACGCACCGACTCGAATCCGCCGCAGCCGACCTTCCGGAAGGAGTTGAGCAGATGACGAAGACGACCGGAAACCGCATGTTCCGATCCATGGCCGGCGGCGCCGCCGCACTGTCGATCGCGGCGCTGCTCCTGCCCGCCGCCCTGCCCGCCGCCGACGGCGACGGGGACATTCCGCGGACGGCGAGCGGCCGCCCGGACCTGACCGGCGTGTACGACATCGCCACCCTGACACCGCTCGAACGGGATCCGAAGTTCGGCGAGAACCTCTACCTCTCGCCCGAGGAGGCGGAGGAGATCGCCCGGACCGTCGCCGACCGGCGGGCCGCCGATCTCAAGGCCAGCGACCCGACGCGCGAAGCGCCGCCGGCCGGCGGCGACGGATCTCCCGGCGCCGCGGGCAACGTCGGCGGCTACAACGACTTCTGGCTGGACTACGGCAGCCGCTCGATCTCCATCGACGGCAAGTTCCGCACCTCCCTGGTGTTCGATCCGCCGAACGGGCGCCTGCCGGAGATGACGCCGGAGGCGCAGCGGAAGCGGACGGCCTTCTTCACCCTCTTCCGCGAGAACACGGGGACGGCGTGGTGGCTCGAGAACGACGGCCCGGGCCCCTACGACGACATCGAGCAGCGGCCCCTCGGCGAGCGCTGCATCCTCGGCTTCGGCTCGACGTCGGGGCCGCCGATGCTGCCGACCGCCTACAACAACCTGAAGCGGGTGGTGCAGACCGAGGACCACGTGATGATCCTGGCCGAGATGATCCACGACGCGCGCATCATCCGCATCGGCGGCGAGCACCTGCCAGCCGGGAACGCGGCGTACATGGGCGACTCGGTCGGCCGCTGGGAGGGCGACACGCTGGTCGTCGAGACAAGGAACTTCGGCGCCAAGCCGGGGATGTACACCTACGGAGCGGGCGAGAGCCTCCAGGTGACCGAGCGCTTCAGCCGCATCGACGAGCACACGCTGAACTACAGCTTCACGGTCGAGGATGCGACGACGTGGGAGACGGCGTGGAGCGGCGAGTTCCCGTGGCCGGCCGCGGACGGGCGGGTCTACGAGTACGCCTGCCACGAGGGAAACTACGCGATGGGCAACATCATGCGCGGCGCCCGGCTGCTCGAGGCCGATGCGGCGGCCGCGGCCTCCGGCGGTGAGTAGGAGTCTCCGCCCATTCGCTTGAAGCGCTGCGCGGCAACGTTCGCTTCGCTCGCGGCAGGCGCGATGCCGCTCGCCGCCTGCGGCCAGCCGGCGCTCGATGGCGTACCGCCGGGCTTCGAGCTCCACCCGGCGTTCCGGCTCGAAATCGCGGCGGCCGAGCCGGTAACGGTCGACCCGATCGACCTCGCCTTCGACGAGCGCGGGCGCGTCTTCGTTCTCGAACTGCCGGGCTATCCCGACATGGAGCGCCCGGCGCGGATCGCCGAACTCACGGACGGCGACGGCGACGGACGCTGGGACGAGCGCCGCCTGTTCGCGGACGATCTCGGCATGGCGGATTCGATCCTGCCATGGCGGCGGGGGCTGCTGACGGCGGCGCCGCCGCACCTCCTCTACCTCGAGGACACAAACGGCGACGGCAGGGCGGACCGGCGGGACGTGCTGCTGAGCGGCTTCGCGGAGGGCAATCCGCAGCACAACGTGAACGCGCTCCGCTACGGCCTGGACAACTGGGTCCACGGCGTCAACGGGGGCAACGGCGCGCGCGTCTTCTGGCCGGACGCGCCCGAGGAGGCCGCGGATATCGGGCAGGACGACTTCCGGGTGGACCTCGGCGGTGGCCGCTTCGAGCGGACCGGCCGCGGCGCCGGCGGGTTCGGCATGACCTTCGGCCCCTGGGGGCGGGCCTTCGGCACGCACAACCTGGACCATCTGAGCCAGGTCGTCGTTCCGCGCCGCTACCTCGATGGGCTGCCGCCGGCCTGGCAGGACGGCCGGCAGCGTCTGGCGGCGCCCCCGGACGGTGGCCCGGCCGAGCTGTTTCCGATCGGCGTGCGGCAGACGCGGCCGAACCACCCGGAGCAGTCGAGCCGCTTCTCGGCGGCCAGCGCGGTGACGGCGTACGCCGGCGGCGCCTTCGGCAGCGCGGGCCTGGGCGGAGACGGAGCCATCCTGGGCGGCGGCGGAACCGGCACTGTTGAGCGGGGGATCGACGTGTTCGTGGCCGATCCGTCCGCGAACGTGGTCCATCGCGCGGTCGTCGACACCTCGGGCGCCGCGGCCGAAGCGGCGCGGGGCCGGCCGGGAGTCGAGTTCCTGGCCTCGACCGATCCGCTGTTCCGGCCGGTCAACCTGACGGTGGGGCCGGACGGCGCGCTCTACGTCCTGGACATGCACCGCGGCGTCGTCGAGCACCCCGAGTGGATCCCCGACCCGATGGAGGCGGAACTCGACCTCTACGAGGGCGACGACCGGGGCCGCATCTACCGTGTGGTGCCGGCCGCCGGCCTGCCGGCCGGGCATGCCGCCTTCGGCGGCTACGACCGCTCGCGCCCCGGCGAACTCCTCGACGCGCTGTCCCACCCGAACCGGTGGCGGCGACTGACCGCGCAGCGCCTCCTCGTCGAGGAGTTCGCGACGGACCCGCCGGAGCCCCTCGTCCGGGACCTCCGGCAGATGCTGGAGAACGCGCGGCCGCTGGGGAGGCTTCACGCCCTGTGGACCCTGAGCGGCCTCGGGGCGCTCGATCCCGAGAGCCTTGGCGCGGCCCTGGCCGACCCGGCGCCGGAGCTCCGGCGCAACGCGGTGCTGGCGTTCGAGGAGACGTCAGGCATCCTGACGGAGCGGCGCCGGCCGTCCGGCCGGCGCGACTTCCGGCCGCCCGCGGCGGCAGCCCGCGAGGGCGCCGGCGCACCCGGCGTCGGGCCGCGATCGGCGCTGGCATCCGATGTCGTGGCGCTGATCGGCGATGCGGACTCGGGCGTGAGGCTCCAGGCGATGCTGACCGCCGGACTCCTGCTGCGGTCGGGAATCGACGGCGCCGAGGCGATTCGCGACGCGGCGATGTCGGCGGTCGTGGCGGGATTGACGGCTTCGGCCGGCGAGTCGCCTGCCGCGCCGCGGTCGGCGGACGAGACGCCGGCGTCCCCGGACCCGACGGACGAGACGCTCGCGTCCCCGGAGTCGGCGAACGAGGAGCGTTGGCTGCGGCTCGCAGCGGTTTCGGTCCTCGCCGGCGATCCGGTCGCTTCCCTGGAACTCCTGCTGACAGCGGGCGGCGGCGCGGACGACGTGGTGGAACGGATCGCCGCCCTGCTGCCCGCCGAACGGCTGGGCGAGACGATCGCCAGCGACGTGGTGCTGCGGACCCTGGCCGGGTCCGGCGCCCAGGCTTCCGGGACAGGCCGCGCGCTGCTGGCCGGCCTTACGGCGGCGGCCTCCGGCGGGGAGAACCGGCGGCCCGCGGATTCGACTCTGGCCGTACCGTTGGCGCGCCTGCGGCGTTCAACCGACGACGGCCTCGCGGCCGCCGCGTGGCGCCTGAGCGCCGCGCTCGGAGCGGGAGCGTCGGCGGAAGAGATCCGGCTTCTCGACTGTGCCGGAATCCGCGCCGGGGATCCGGCCGGTCCGGTTGAGGAGCGGCTTCAGGCGCTGGCGCTGTTCGCCCTGCGCCGCCAGTGGCCGGCGGATTCGGCGGATGTGGCGGTGCGCTGCCCGCGGACCGGCGGCGGCCCGGCCGATACCGCCTTCACCGGCGGGTCGTGGCTGGAGCGGATGGGGTCGCTGCTCGAAGCGGGGCATCCGCAAGAGGTTCAGCGGGCCGCGATGGCGGAATTCGCGGCGGCGGACCAGACCGCCGTGACGGCGCACGTGATCGACCGCTGGCCGTACATGGGACCGGCCGCCCGGCGCGACGCGGGCAGCTACCTCATCCGCGGCCGCGGCCGGCACGGGGCGCTCCTCGACGCGATCGAGAGCGGACGCATCCGGGTCGGGGAGATGAACTTCGACCTGGAGCGGCGCCGCTTCCTGCTGCGTTCGCCCGAGCCGGAGATCCGCCGGCGGGCGCAAGCCCTGTTCGACGATGCCGGAGTCGTCACCCGGGCCGGCGCGATCGAGGCGATGCGGCCCGCGCTCGAACTCGACGGCGACGTCGCGCGGGGCGAAGCGTTGTTCCTCGAACTCTGCGCCCGCTGCCACCGGAGCGGCGGCGCCGGCGGCGGGCCGGGCCCGGACCTGTCCGGCATCGGACGCAAGAGCGGCGAGACGCTCCTGCACGACATCCTGGACCCGAACGCGGCGGTCGACGCCGCCTACGTGAACTACATCGTGGAGACCGTGGACGGCGAGGTCCACACCGGTCTGCTGGCGGAGAGCGCCGGCGGCGCGGTCGCCCTGCGCGCGGCCGAGGACCTGCTGATCGAGGTGCCCGCCGAACGCGTCCGCGAGATCCGCAGCGACGGCCTGTCGATGATGCCGGAGGAACTCGAGGCGGGGCTCGAACCCGCCGACATGGCGGACCTGCTCGCGTTCCTGAGCAGATCGCATCGAACCGCCCGTCCGCCGGGTGCGCGGGTCTTCCGACCCGCTGCCGCCGAAGGCGGCGTCCAACAACGTCGCCGGCAAAGCCGGCGGCCATTCATCGGGGCCGCGCCGCTTCGCGGCGCCGCCCTGAGCGGGTCGGAAGACCCGCGCACCCGGCCGGTCGGAAGACCCGCGCAGCCGGCCGGTCGGAAGACCCGCGCACCCGGCAGATCCGCCAACCCGGCGAACTATCGGCGTCGTTGGACGGCTTCGATCTCCAGGAAACGCTCCTTCAGCCGGACGGCCTGCTCGAGATCGAGCACCAGGTAGATCTCGTTCGGGCGCGGCCCCCGGCGGAGATAGTCGTAGAGGTAGCCGGGGATCTTGTCGTGGCGGCCGAGGACTCGCCAGAACGCCTCCGTCGCAAGGTTCCAGGCACGCTCGGCAAAAGGCGTCGCCACACGGTGCTCGAAGGGCCGGAGATCGTGCATCGCCTCCAGCGCCAGGTAGTTCAGCCGGCGGGTCGTCTCGTCGACCGGGTACGACAGCACGGAATCGAACGGCATCGGGTCGCCGAACCACGGCGTCAGCGATTCCAGCGCCGTGTTCGGCCCGAGCGGATAGGGCTCGGCGAACGTGGCGTGGTTGGTGTAGAGCAGCAGGCGGCCGTCCCAGCCGTTCTCCTCCAGCGCCTCGATCAGGGCGACCGTCGTGTACTGGTGGTCCCGGTGGGTGTCGAGCAGCGGGTTCGGAGCGGCAATCAGCTCGGCGCCGGTCCAGTCGACCTCGCGCCGCATGTCGGCCACGAGCTCGGGCCAGGTCGAGACGAACGGCCGCGTGGCCAGTTGCGGTTCCGTGTTCAGGCGCCGGAAGAGGCCGTCGTCGTCGAGGTCGGCGAGGATGGAACCGGCGGCCTCGGGCCGCCGCTCGTAGAGCCGGCGCAGGGTGCCGTCGAAGTACCCCAGGTTGCGGGCGCGGTTGAACGGGACGTGGCCCAGGAAGGGGATCGTCAGGCTGTCCCAGGTGCGCATCCAGCCCTTGATCCGGTAGTGCTCGCCGGTGTCCGGGAACAGGCCGCCGTAGTTCTTGCCGCCGTAGTCGCCCGCGGTCACGGTGACGACGTCGGAACGGGTGGTCGCGTAGAGGCCGAAAGCGGCGATTTCGGCGTCGTCGGGATGGGGAGCGAGGACGAGCACCCGGGTCTCTTCGTTGATCGGGGGATTCTCGAACACGACCAGCCGGGTCGGCCCGAGCCGCCAGCCGATGCTCCGGCCGACCATCTCGATGCGACCGGCGCCGGCCGCGGGCGACACGTTCAGGTAGCGGCGTCCGGTCGAGCGCGGCGCGAAGGACTGGGTGAAGCTCCGGCCGCCGGCGCGGAATTCGATGCTGGGAGAGAGCGAGGGCAGCAGGGGCCTCGTCCTGGCGTGGAACTCGAGAAGCGCCGTCACGCCATCGCCCGGCGCCTCGCTCGGCCAGTCGAAGCCGTCGCGGCCGAGGTCGACCTCGTGGTTCGTGCCGCCGCGCCGGTCCAGAGCGTAGTCGTGAGCCTCGCGCGGATCGTGCTCGAAGAAGTGCCGGTAGCCGCTGCCCCGGCAGTGGCCGAGCAGTCCGACCGCCAGCACGGCGGTCGCGATCAGGGCGATGCGGCGGCGCTCGCGTGTCATCGTCGTCGGGGTCAGGGCCGGGAAGAGGGCGGCGGCGCGCCAATGTACCGGCAGTGGCCGCGGGCGCCGAGCAGTTCGTCGATCCTGGACACCAGGCCGGCGTCGACCGGCGCCCGGCTGCCGTTCGCGCCGGCGATGACGGTGCGGTCGTCGAGCTCCAGTTCGAACTCGACGGCGACGCCGCCGTTGCGGCCGCGGCTGCGGCGGTTGTCGAGCAGGTCGCGCAGCCGTTCCAGGTCGTCCTCGAGGCCGTTGGCGCCGACGGCGGCCCGCCCGCGGAGGTCGAGGCGGATGCGAAGGCGGCGGGCGAGCTTGGCGGAGGCCTCTTCCAGCGGCACGACCTTGCCGACCACCAGGTTCGGCTCCTCGCGCCGGCGGTCGACGCGGCCGGTGAAGAACAGGACGGCGCCGCGCTCCAGTTGCTCCTCGTACTCGGCGTAGGCATCGGCGAACAGCACGCCCTCGACGCGCGCGCTCTTGTCCTCGAGCTGGACCATCGCCATCTTCTGGCCGGGGTTGCGCCCCTTACGGGTGCGGGTGGTGCGGAGCGAGCCGAGCAGCGCTCCGAGCACCACCTCGGTGTCCGCCGGCAGGGCCTTCAACTGCTCGACGTTCACGTTGCCGAACCGTTCGAGCATCTCCCGGTGGTCGTCCAGCGGGTGGCTCGAGGCGAAGAAGCCCAGCGTCTCCTTCTCGTGGGTCAGGAGTTCGGTCGCGCTCCAGGGCGGCACGGCCGGCAGTTCCTGGCCGGCGTCGTCGGGCTCGTGCGCGTCCTCCGAACCGCCGCCGAACAGGAGGCTGCCCTGGCCGCTCTCGCGGTCGGCCGCCGCCCGCTGCCCGGCCTTGATCGCGGCCGGGAGCGCGTCGACCATGGCCGCCCGCTGGTCCTTGCCGTGGACGCCGTCGAAGGCGCCGGACTTGATCAGCGCCTCGACGGTCGTGCGGTTCACCGTCTGGAGCGGCACCCGCCGGCAGAAGTCCCACAGGCTGCTGAACCCACCGCCCTCCTCGCGCGCTTCGAGGATGGCCCGCACCGCCTTCTCGCCGACGCCCTTGACCGCCGACAGCCCGAAGCGGATGTGCCCGGCGCCGCTCGTCTTCTTCTCGCCGGGCTCGAACACGACGTGGAAGCGGACGCCGGAGCGGTCGATGTCGGGCGCGCCGACCTCGATCCCGCCTCCGCCCGGGAGCTTCACCCGCCCGCACTCGTCGACGTAGTGGACCAGCTTGTCCGTGCTGTCGGCGGCGTAGGTGAGGACGGCGGCCATGTACTGGACCGGGAAGTACGTCTTGAGGTACGCCGTCTGGTAGGCGAGCAGCGTGTAGCCCACGGAGTGGGACTTGTTGAAGCCGTAGCCCGCGAACTCCTCGATCAGGCCGAACAACCGCGTCGCCTGGTGCTTCGCAAGCCCCTTGTCCCGGGCGCCGGCGACGAAGCGCTGCCGGGCCGCGTTGATCGTCTTCCGGCTCTTCTTGCTGATCGCCTTGATCAGCGTGTACGCCTCGCGGAGCGGCACGTCGCCCAGCTCGTGGACGATCTGCATCACCTGTTCCTGGTAGACCATGATGCCGTGAGTGTCGGCCGTGTGCCGGTCGACGATCTCGTGGACCCGCGGGGTCTCCTCGCGGCCGTGCTTGCGGTCGCAGTAGGTGGGGATGAGCGCCATCGGTCCGGGCCGGAAGAGGGCGTTGGCGGCGACCAGGTCTTCCAGCCGGTCGGGTTTCATCTGCAGCAGCAGGTTGCGCATGCCCTCCGACTCGAACTGGAACGTGCCGGCGGTGTCGGCGCTGGCGAAGACCTCCAGCACCTTCGGGTCGGCGAGGTCGATGCGGTCGAGGTCGAGCGGGTCCTCTCCCTCGGCGGCGCCCGGAACGGCCGCGGCGATCGCCTCCGGCGGCAGGGTCTCGCGCACGAGCTGGCGGCAGCGCTCGATGATGGACAGGGTGGTCAGGCCCAGGAAGTCCATCTTCAGCAGGCCCATCTTCTCGACGGTGGGGCCGTCCCACTGGGTCACCAGCACGTCCTTCGAGCCCTGGGTGCGGCTGGTGGCGAGCGGCACCAGGTTCTCGAGCGGCTGGGTCGCGATGACCAGCCCGGCGGCGTGAACGCCGCTGTGCCGGGTGATTCCCTCGAGCTGCCGGGCGGTGTCGATCGTCTCGCGGACCTGCTCGTCGCCGTCGTAGAGGTCCTTCAGTTCCTTCTCGCGGCCCAGGGCCTGTTCGATCGTCACGCCGAGTTCGGAACCGATCAGCTTCGAGATGCGGTCGACCTGGGCGAGCGGAAGTTCGAGGACCCGTCCGACGTCCCGGATCGCGGCGCGCGCCTTCATCGTGCCGAAGGTGATGATCTGGGCGACGTAGCCGTACTTCTCGCGGACGTACTCGAGGATCTCGGCCCGGCCGTCCTGACACAGGTCGATGTCGATGTCGGGGTACTCGCTGCGGTCCGGGTCGGTGAAGCGCTCGAACAGCAGGCCGTAGCGGACCGGGCAGGCGTGCGAGAGGCCGAGCGTGTAGCCGACCATCGTGCCGACGCCCGAGCCGCGCGCCGTGGCCGGGATGCCGCGCTTGCGGGCCTCGTTGACGAAGTCCCAGACGATCAGGAAGTAGGCGCTGATTCGCTTGCCGGCGAGGACGGAGAGTTCGTGGTCGAGACGGCGGCGGTGAGCGTCCTCGATCCGGTCGCCGTAGCGCCAGGCGAGACCGGCCTCGCTGAGTTCCCGCAGGGCGCGGTCGCAGTCGGCGTGGAGGACGGCCAGTTCCTCCTCGCCCGGCTGCTCGGCCAGCGGTTCCACGCGGTAGCCGGCGCAGAAGCGGTCGAACCGGGCGTCGCTGCCCGGCTCGGGCGCCGCCGCGCCGGCCGGCAGAGGTTCGGGTTCCGTGCGCTCGACCCGGACCAGCGGCGCGTGGTTGGCGGTGAAGTCGAGTTCGACGTTGCAGCGGTCGGCGATGCGGCGGGTGTTGCGGAGCGCCTCGGCGGTCGCCGGCTCGTCGAAGAGCTCCGTCATCTGCTCGGGGCTCTTGACGTAGAGCTCCTTCGGATAGTGGAGCCGGTCCTCCGACTGCTTCGGCTTGTTCGTCGAGACGCAGATCAGCGTGTCGTGGCTGTCCCAGTCCTCGGCGGTCAGGAAGTGCGGGTCGTTGTCGCAGACGAGGGGCAGGTCGAGGTCGGCGGCGAGGCGCAGGACCAGGTCGTTGACCTCGTCCTGCTCGGTGGTGTCGTGCCGCTGCAGTTCGAGGTAGAAGCAGGGCTCGCCGTCCTCGTCGGCGGGGAAGGTGTCCCGGTGCCACTCCGCTTCCCGGCGGGCCCGCTCGTAGTGCTCTTCGGCGCCGGTCTCGATGCGCTTGCGCAGATGGTAGGCGAGGGAGGAGCCGAGGTGGCCGTTGATGGCGATCAGGCCCTCGCTCCAGCGTTCGAGCGTGCCCTTGTCCATCCGCGGCTTGTAGTAGAAGCCCTCGATGTAGCTGTCGGAGGACAGCTTGACCAGGTTGCGCCAGCCCTCCTGGTTGCGGGCCAGCAGGACCAGGTGGAAGCCGCCGTCGGCGACGCCGTGGGTCTCCTTGTGGCGGCGGTCCGAGGTCTCCGTCTCGATGTCGGGCGCCACGTACGCCTCGATGCCCAGGATCGGCTTGATGTCCTTCTTCCGGCAGGCCTCGTAGAAGGCGACGGCGCCGAACAGGTTGCCGTGGTCGGTCAGCGCCACCGCGTCCATACCGAACCCGGCGATGCGGTCGACCAGGGGGCCCATCCGGTTGCCGCCGTCGAGCAGCGAGTACTCCGAGTGGAGGTGGAGGTGGACGAAGTCGGGCGCCATGCTCGGTGCGAGTGTACGCGGCCGGCCGGGGCCTGTGGAACGCCGTCGCGCCGCCGCGACGCCGGCTAGCTTCTCACCGCCGGCGGGACGGCGCAAGCGGTTCGCCTGAGCGGCGTTTACGGCAGGCGAACCGGGTTCGAGGCGGTCCGTTCCGTCATGGTCCATGTGGCTGCTGGATCGGTCGACTGGACGACGGCGCTTCGCCGGGCGCCGCTGCTGCCCCTGGCCGCGGCGTTGGCCCTGCTGTTGCTGGCGCGCGGCGGGGACGGCGCGCGCGCGCCGGCCTTCGATCCGGAGCGGCCGGTCGTGGCGGAGGTCGCCGTGCCGACTCTCGGCGCCTCGGCCTGGCAGCGGGACGAGGACGGATGGACGGCGAGGGCAAGGGTGCGCTGGACCGAGCAGGCGGGCCGGCGGCTCGACGGACCGGCGCGCGTCTGGCTCCGGTTGCGGGACGAGGGCGCGCCGCCGCGGGAGAGGCGGCTTCGCGTTCGCGGCTACTTCTCGCGGCGGCCGGCGTACCGCAACCTGCACGTGTCCCGGCCGGGCGAGTGGGGCCTCAACGTGAAGAGCCGCCGGTTGATCGAGGCCGCGGGAAGCGAACCGGGCGCGGGCCTTCGCGCGCTCGGCGGGCTGCGGCACCGGCTCCTGCGGCCGGTCGACGAGGCGGAGGGCCCCGGCGCCCTGCTGGCCCGCGCTCTGGTGTTCGGCGACGCGCGCCGGGCGCCGCCGGAGTGGCGCACGGGGCTGCGCCGAGCCGGCCTCTCCCACCTCCTCGCCGTCTCGGGTCTGCACGTCGGGCTGCTGCTGGGCGGGTTCTGGTGGGTCTTCGGCGCGGTGTCCGGCCGTCTCGCCTGGGCCGGCGCCGTTTCCGTCCTGCTGCTCTACGGGTGCCTCGTCGGCCCGCGGCCGTCCTTTCTCCGGGCGGCGATCATGGCCCTGCTGGTGGTTCTGGCGATGGCGCTCGAGCGGCCGCCGCAGGCGCTCAATTCGCTGTGCGCCGCGGCGATCCTGATCCTCGCGCTCGATCCGGCCGCCGGCGGGGATCTCGGCTTTCAGCTCAGCTTTCTGGCCACGGCGGGGATCCTGATCCTGGCGCCCCGCCTGCTGAACCGGTGGCGGGGAGACGCGGCGGCCGACCCACCGAACCCGGTGGCGGTTGCGCTGGCCGCCACCGTCGCGGCGCAGCTTGCGACGCTGCCGATCGTGGCGGTCGAGATCGGCCTTCTCACGCCGCTTTCGCCGTTGCTCAACCTGGCGTTCGTGCCCCTGACGGCGGTGGTGCTCGGCGTTTCGCTGGTCTGGGTCGCCCTGGCGGCCCTGGCCTCGGCGCCCGTGCTGGCGTTCGTTGCGGGGCCGTGCGCCCGGGCCGTGCAGGCGATTCTCGATCTGCTGAGCCTGCCCTTCGCCTGGCTCGCGCACCTGCCGCCGGGCTCGTGGTTCGCCCTGCCGGTGAGCGTCGATGGGGCGGCCGCCCTGACCCTGGCGCTTTGGCTCGGCGTCCTGGCGTCGGGGTTCCGGCGGGCGGTCTGGGGCGTCGCGCTGGTGCTGGTCTGCACGCCGGCGTTGCCGGACGACGAGCCGGTTCTGGCGATGCTCGACGTCGGGCAGGGCGAGGCCATTCTGCTGCGAAGCGGCGAGCGCGGCCCGGTCGTCCTGGTGGATGGCGGCGGCTTCCGGCGCGGCAACTTCGCCGAGGCGGCCCTGCTCCAGGCCCTCGCGGCGGAAGGCGTCCGGCGGATCGACCTGGCGATCCTCTCGCACGGCGACTCCGATCACTGTCAGGGTCTTCTCGACCTGAGCCGGTACCTGCGGATCGAGCGGCTGTGGGCGGCGCCGGTCGAGATCCGGGACGGCTGCGGCCGCGCCTTGGCGGATCGGCTGCGCGGGCGGGTGCGGAAGGTGGAGCGGGGTTTCGCCGGGCGAGTGGGCGCCTGGAACCTGGAAGTCCTCCATCCCGGGCCGGGTCGGACGGAGGGCGGCAACTCGGCCTCCCTCGTCCTGCGTGGTTGCGTCAGCGGCGAGGCGAGCCCGGGTGAGCCGGATTCCGGCCGCCGACCGAGGCCGGGAGAGGATCGCGACCTGGACGTCGAGGCCGGGCTGTGCGTGCTCTTGACCGGCGACCTCGACGTCGCTGGCGAACGGGGACTGCTGGCCCGCACCCGTCGCGAGGACGCTTCGGTAGGAAGCGACGTCCTGAAGGTGGGCCACCACGGCAGCAGAACCTCGACCGGCGCCGCGCTGCTGGCGGCGGTGAAGCCACGTCTGGCCCTGGTGTCGGCCGGCCGACGCAATCCGTACGGCCATCCTTCGCCGGAGGTGCTGGCGAGACTGGAACGCCGGGGGGTTCGCGTTCTGCGAACGGACCTTCATGGCCGGATCGAGGTGCGCTTCCGCCGCGACGGCGCCGGCGGCCGCCGGCCTGTCGTGCGTGTCGTCGACTGGCCACGCCGCTGACGCTCGCTGGGTGCGCGGGTCCTCCGACCCGCTCCGGGTGCAGCCGCGAAAGCGGCGGGGACCGGGGAGAGAACGGATGCCGGCCAGAGGCCGGCGCCGACTGGGCGCCGCCTTCGGGGGCAGCGGGTCAGAAGACCCGCGTACCCAGTGGACCCGGCGGGCGGCCCGTTCCTTCCAACGGCGCGGGGCGGGGCTATCCTGCGCGCATGTCTCCGCTTCCCTGGCAGGCCGTCGCCGTACTCGGCCCGACCGCCACCGGCAAGAGCTCCTTCGCGATGGCCCTCGCCGCCGATTTCGCGGCCCGCGGGCTCGCCGTCGAGTTGATCGGCGCCGATGCCTTGCAGGCCTATCGGGGGCTCGCCATCGGCACGGCGAAGCCCGGTCCGAGAGCCCGGACGCGGGTGCGGCACCACCTCGTCGACATCCTCGAACCGCACCAGACCTTCTCGGCCGGCGAGTTCGCGCGCCGCGCGGCCGCCGCGGTGGAGGAGATCGAGGCCCGCGGTGCGCTGCCGGTCTTCGTCGGCGGCAGCGGCTTCTACCTGCGCGCGCTCCTTGAGGGCCTGGCGCCGGTACCGGCAATCGATCCCGAGATGCGCGAGGCACTGCGGGCCGACCTGCGCTCGCGCGGCCTCTGCGTTCTGGTCGAGGAACTTCGCCGGCTCGACCCCGAGAGCGCGGCGAACCTGGCGCCGGGCGACACGCAGCGCGTCCTTCGGGCGCTCGAGGTCGCGCGCGCCACCGGCCGCCCGCTGTCCGAGTGGCAGCGCCAGGGGACGGAGCGGCGCCTCGAGCGGCGCGTGCTCAAGGTCGGATTGACCCTGCCGAGAGCCGTTCTGTACGATGCCGTGGAGAAGCGGGCGAGACGCATGCTGGAGCGCGGCTGGCTTGCCGAGGTCGAACGGCTGCGGGAAGCCGCGGAGGCGCGCGGCGGTTGTCCATGCGGGGAGTTGCCGGCGTTCCAGGCCATCGGCTACCGCCAACTCGCCGGCCACCTGGATGGGAAGTTGACGCTGGAGGAGGCCTTGGAGGAGACGATCCGGGCGACCCGCCGCTACGCCAAGCGGCAGGAGACGTGGTTCCGCAAGGAGCCCGGCGTCCGCTGGATCGATGTCTCGCGGGCCGGCGAAGCCGAGCGGATCCGGCGGCGGGTCGTCGAGGCACTGGCCAGCGGCCGGCCGGTCGAGGCGTCGCCGTGAGCGCCTCCCGCTACCTGGGGGCGGCGTTGGCCGCCGCCCTTGGGGGCGGCGCCTGCATTTCGACTGCCATTGTCGAACCGCCGCCACCCGATGTCGCCGAGATCGACGCTGGCAGCCCGACTGGCGAGGTGTCCGCGTCGGTGCCCGAGGCGGTTGTCGAGGAGGAGGCCATCGGGGAGGTCAGGCGCCGGATCGTTGCGGCACTCGATGCCGGGAAGCTGGCCGACGCCGCAACGCACCTCGAGGTGCTCCGATTACGGGCGCCCGGCGATGCGGCGACCATCGACCTGGGACGCCGCCTCGCGCGAGCCCGCGGAGACGCCGGGGCCGAACTGGCGGCGACGCGGGAACTCGTCGCGGCCGGCGCCGCCTCCGTGGACGTGCTCCAGCGCCAGGCGGCGCTGGAACTCGAGGCGGGAGACGCCCGCCGCGGACTGGAGCTCTACGAAGAGCTCGCCGAACGGCATCCCGGGAACGCCGAGATCGAGGCCGGCCTGACCGCGGCCCGCTTCGCCTGGCGCATCCGGCTGCTGCCGGAACGCGTGGGGAGACTGGCGCGGGCGTCGAACCTGCTTCGGGGAGACTTCGCGGCGCTCACTGCCTGGCTCCTGCCCGGGATCAGGACCGGGCCGGCCGGCGACACCGTCATCGTCAGCGACATCCTGGAGCATCCCCACCGGCGCGAGATCGCGCGGCTCCTGAATCTGGGGCTGATGGAACCCGCGGACGCGGCGGTTCGCCGGTTCGGGCCGAACAACTACATGCGCCGGGGGCCGGCCCTGGCGACGCTGCTCCGCATGCCGGGCCGCATCGGCCGCGGTGCGGCCTGCGTCGGCGAGGCGGGCGCACCGGCCGCGGACGACGTGGACGCCGTGTGCGCGGCGGCCCTGCGCTGCCGGCTGATCTCGGGGCCGTCGGAGTGCCGCCCGGAGCGGGCGGTTTCGGGGCCCGAGGCCGTGGAGGCCCTGCGCCGCACGCGTCACCTGATCGAGTAACGTCGCCGCCTGGATACGCCGGACCCGGCCCGCCGAGAGCGGCAATCGTCAGGCGGGCAAGCCCGGCAACCCCTCGACCGTTCGGAGCCGCCGATGACCGCAGTCGCTTCTTCCGCCGCCGCCAAGCTCGACCGGGATCGGGCCATCGTCCTCGTCATCGACCTCCAGGGCCGGCTGGTGGACCTGATGGACCGGTCGCGAATGCTGCTGGACGGCACCGCCCGGTTGCTGCGGCTGGCGCAGTTGTTCGACCTGCCGGTCATCGTGACCGAGCAGTACCCGCGGGGCCTGGGGCCGACGCGCGAGGAGGTGGAGGAGGCGATCGCGGAGACGGACCCGGACGGCAGCCGCACCCGGCGGGTCGAGAAGGACTCGTTCGGCTGCTGCGGCGTGCCGGCGTTCGAGGAGGCGCTGGACGCCGCGAGGCCCGGATTGCCGGCGTCCGAGCGGCAGGTCGTCGTGGCCGGAATCGAGGCGCACATCTGCGTCGTCCAGACCGTGCTCGACCTGCTGGGGCGCGGCACGGACGTCCACGTCTGCTGGGACTGCGTCAGTTCCCGCGGCGAGGAGTACCGGCGCCATGCGCTCGATCGGATGGGAAACGCGGGCGCGCAGATCACGAACCACGAGTCGGTGGCCTTCGAGCTTGCCCGGGACAAGGACCATCCCCGGTTCAAGGGCGTGAACCGGCTGCTTCGGGAGGGCCAGATCGCTTGATTCCGGCGCACCGACAGGCCGCCAGAGCGGAGCCGGCCTCCGGCCGGCGCTGTTCTTCGGCCGCCTCCGGCGGCAGCGGGTCGGAAGACCCGCGCACCCGGCGGATCCTGTTCCCCGCGCGGCAGCGCCGCGGAGACCCGCTGGCCCTGCTGGCGTGGGCCGTGGTGGCGGCGTTGCTGTGCCAGCTTGCCGTCGCCCAGGCGCCGGCGGAGGCGAAGGACGACGAGGCGGCGGTCCGCGCGACCTTCGAGGCCTACCGCCAGGCGTTGATGGCCGGCGACGGGGAGACGGCGGCAGCTCTGGTCGACCGGGACACCGGGACGTACTTCGGGGAGCTCAAGCGGCTGGCGCTCGAGGGAAGCGAGGAGGAGGTTCGCCAGCGGACGTTCGTCGATCGCCTGCTGGTCGTCGCCTTCCGCCACCAGTTCGCCAGCGAGGAGCTGGCGTCGATGCAACTCGCCGACGTCGTCGTGCGCGCCACGGAGATCGGCTGGATCAACTCGACGGCGATCGAGCAACTGGCCGTCGGCGCGGTGCGGATCGAGGGGAACGAGGCGACGGCCGCCGCCCGGACCCGGGCGTCGCTCGAGGATCCTTCTCTCGCGGGCGGGATGGACGAGCTGGCGTATCGCTTCGTCAACGAGGGCGGGCAGTGGAAGTTCCGGTTCAGCGCGCTCGTCTCGTCGATCGACGAGGTGATGCGCGACCTCGCGGCGCAGCTCGGCACGGACGAGGACGACCTCATCTTCACGCTGGTCGAGTCCCTGACGGGCGTGGAGGTGCTGCCGGAGGTCTGGGAGTCGCGGGAGCGCTGATCGGGAGCGGCGGCGGGTCGGAGGACCCGCGCACCCGGCGGGCGGGTCGGAAGACCCGCGCACCCGGCAGGCGGGTCGGAGGACGCGCGCACCCGGCGGCGCCGGCCGTTCGGTGCGGTACGATCCCGCCGTGCCGAGCAGGCGAACAGCGTGCCTGATTCTGGTCGCGGCTCTCGTGGCGGGCGGAGCGGCGGCCCTGGTGGCCACGGCCGCGGCGCCGGCGCCGGCCCCGGGTCCCCAGGTCCGGGCCTCGGACGAGCGGCGCGGCTTCCGCTACCGCAACCGCTACTCGCTGCCGCCGGAGGCGATGCCGCTGTTCGAGCGGCACCTGCCGCGGCCGGTCCACCCGGACGAGGTGCTCCGGGAGTTCTACTTCACCCGTCTCGCCTACAGCGGCAGTCCCTACATGGGCCGGGGCAGTTGGTCGGTGGACTTCCCCAAGGCCGACGTGCAGTTCATGATCGGCCTGAAGCGGCTGCTCGACCAACTGGACGCCTACGACTACTACAACGCGCGCCAGGCCACGGATCCGGAGCTCTACCGGTTCCCCTTCCTCTACTCGGTCGAGGTCGGCCACATGGCGCTCCGGGAGGACGAGCGCGAGGCCCTGCGCCGGTACCTGCTCGCCGGCGGCTTCTGGGTCATCGACGACTTCTGGGGCACCTGGGAATGGGCGAACCTGGAGCGCGAGCTGTCGCTGCTCCTGCCCGGGTACGCGATCGTCGAGATCCCTCTCGACCACCCGATCTTCCACTGCTTCTACGACGTGGAGGAGATCCTCCAGGTGCCGAACGTGGGGCAGGGGCGCTACGGCGGCCCGACCTGGGAGCAGGACGGCTTCACGCCGCACGTCCGCGGCATCTTCGACGAGCGCGGCCGGCTGATGGTCGTCATCAACTGGAACACGGATCTCGGCGACGCCTGGGAGTGGGCGGAAGACGAGTGGTATCCGGTGCGGTTCTCCCACTACGCGTACCAGATGGGAGTCAACTTCGTCGTGTACGCGATGTCGCACTGAGCGCGGCGACGCTTCCTCCCGGTTTCTTCCCCTTCCGTTGCCATGGTCGGTCTGTTCGAGTTCCTGTTCAAGTACCGGCCGGCCCTGTTCGAGGAGGGCCGGTTCGCCTTCGTCGGCCCGGGCTGGACGCAGGCGGCGGCGCTGGTGGCCGGCGCCCTGCTCGTCGTGGCCGTCTTCACCTACCGCCGGATGCGCCCCGGTTCGGCCGAACGGACCGCCGGCGCCGAACGCCTGCGTTGGCTGCCGCCCGTGTGCCGCTCGCTGGCGATCGTCGTCGTCGTCTTCTGCCTGCTGCAGCCGGCCCTGGTGCTGTCGACCGTGGTGCCGCGGGAGACCTTCGTCGGCGTCGTGGTCGACGACTCGGGCAGCATGGCCATGCCGGACGAGGCGGCGGCCGCCGACGGCACCCGCGGCGGCGCCGTGCTGGAGGCCCTCTCCGGCGAGCCCGGCTCGATGCTGGACCGCTTGCGCGAGCGGTTCCAGGTGAGGATCCTCGCGTTCGGCCGCACGGCCGAGCGGATCGAGTCCGCGGAACAGCTCCGCTTCGCGCGGTCCGAGAGCCGGATCGGCGAGGCGCTGGTCGCCGCCGGCGACGAACTGGCCGGGCTGCCGCTCTCCGGCCTGGTGCTGTTCTCCGACGGCGCCGACTCGGCGCCCGCCGAGCTCGGCGACGCCCTGCTCACCCTGCGCGCCGCCGGGACGCCGGTTCACACCGTCGGCGTCGGGCGGCCGCGGCTGCGGAAGGACATCGAGGTCTCGCGGGTGGTGGCCCCCCGGCGCGTGCTTCAGGGCTCCACGGTCGAGGTCGAGGTCACCCTGTCGCAGACCGGGTTCGGCGGCCGCACGGTGGACCTGGAGGTCGAGGACGACGGACGGATCGTGAACGTGGAACAGGTGACCTTCCCGCGCGGCGGTTCGGCGGTCACGGCCCGCGTCATGTTCGCGGCGAACGACGAGGGGGCGCGGGAGTTCCGCTTCCAGGTCGCCGGCCAGCCGGGCGAGGAACTGCTGCCGAACAACGAGCGGACGGCCCTGGTGGAAGTGCTCAAGCGGAGGGAGAAGATCTTCTTCTTCGAGGGCGAGCCGCGCGACGAGTCGAAGTTCCTGCGCCGGGCGGTCGGCCTGGACGAGAACCTGCAGGTCGTGTCGATGACGAGGCAGGCGGCGAACAAGTTCTACGGCATGAACTTCGACGAGGACACGCGGCGCTTCGAGGGGTTCCCGACCCGGCGCGAGGACCTGTTCGAGTACAGCGGCGTGATCCTGGGGAGCATGGAGGCGAGCTTCTTCACCCACGACCAGATGCGGATGCTGGTGGACTTCGCCGCCCGGCGCGGCGGCGGCGTGCTGCTTCTCGGCGGCCGGCGCGCGTTCTCCGAGGGCGGTTTCGCCGGCACGCCGCTGGCCGAGTTGTCGCCGGTCGTGCTCCGCGAGCGGTCGGCCGACGAGGGCCGCCCCGAACTGCTGACGGATCTGCGGCTCGACCTGACGCCCCAGGGGCGGGCCCACCCGGCCACGCTGCTGCGCGACGACCGCGAGGAGTCGAACGAGCTCTGGCCGACCCTGCCGGCGCTCTCCTCCTACCAGCGCGCGACCGGGATCAAGGCGGGCGCCACCGCGCTGCTCCAGGCGGAGAGCCCGATGGTCCGCGACCCGCTGATCGTCCTCGCGCACCACCGGATCGGCCGGGGACGGGCGATCGCCTTCACGCCGCACGATTCGTGGCACTGGCAGATGAGCGCCGACATCCCGCTGGAGGACCAGACCCACGAACGCCTGTGGCGGCAGATGCTGCGCTGGCTGGTGTCCTACGTGCCGGACCGGATCGAGGTCGAGGCGGACCGCGACCGGTTCGAGCCCGGCAGCACCGTCACCCTGCGGGCGACCGTGCGCGACGAGGCGTTCCGGGAGGTCAACCGGGCGCAGGTCGTGGCGGCGATCGAACTGCCGTCCGGCGAGGAGGTCGAGGCGCCGCTCGACTGGTCCGTCGAACGCGACGGGGAGTTCACGGGGACCTTCACGGCCGGCGAGCCCGGCCTCTACCGGGTGGAGGTGGACGCGAGGTCGGAAGGCGAGCTGCTCGGCGTCGCGTCCTCCCGCTTCGCCGTGGACGACCTGAACGAGGAGCTGTTCGGCGCCGCCCGCCGGGATTCCGTCCTCAAGCGGATCGCGAGCGAGTCGGGGGGCCGGCAGGTCGAGCTGGGTCAGGCGGACCGCCTGGTCGAGGACCTGTCGCTGAGCCAGGAGGGGACCGTGGTGCGGGAGGCGCGCGACCTCTGGGACATGCCGATCCTCTTTCTGGCGCTGGTGGCGCTGCTGGGCGGCGAGTGGGCCGTCAGGCGCCGCCTGGGGATGGCGTGACGCGCCCGGGGCCGCGCCGCGGGACCGCCCTGGCCGCGCTGGCCGCCCCGGCGGCGGCGGCCTGCCTGCTCTGCGCGGCGCCGCTCCGCGCCGACACCCACCTGCTGGTCGTCGCCGGGGTCGGCGGCGAGGAGGCCTACACGGGACGCTTCCACCTGTGGTCGACGCGGGTCGTCGACGCGGCGCTCGCCGCCGGGCTCAGTCCGGAGAACGTCGTGTACCTGGGCGAGCGCGAGGACCTCGATCCCGAGCGGATCGGCGCGCGTTCGACCGGCGAGAACGTGCTGGCCGAGATCGCCGCCATCGCCGAGCGGTCGACCGCGGGCGACGACGTCTGGATCGTTCTCTTCGGCCACGGCAGCGGCGCCGCGGGGCCGCCGCGGTTCAACCTGCCCGGCCGGGACCTGATCGCCGAGGAGTACGCCGCGGCGCTGGAGCAGCTTCCGGACCGGCGGATCGTGTTCGTCAACGCGAGTTCCGCGTCCGGCGGCTTCATCGCGCCCCTGTCGCAAGAGGGCCGGGTCGTCATCACGGCGACGAAGTCGGGCGGGCAGAGCAACGAGTCGCTGTTCGGCGGCTATCTGGCGGAGGCATTCGACGGCGCCGCGGGGGACGCGAACAAGGACGGCCGGACCTCGGCGCTCGAGGCGTTCGCCTTCGCCCAGCGCGAGATCGAGCGCTACTACCGGGAGACCGGCCTGTTGCGGACCGAGAACGCCCTCCTCGACGACGACGGCGACGGCTCGGGCAGCACGGAACCGGCCGGCGTGGAGGCGTCAGAGGCGGTCGACGGCCGGCTCGCGAGCCTGCTCTACCTGGGCCAGGAGGCGGCGCCTGCGGCGCTCACCGCCGAGGCGCGGGAACTGGCGGAGCGCCGCGAGGGAATCCAGCGGCGGATCGACGAACTGCGCCTGCAGCGGGAAACGCTGGACGAGGACGTCTACCTGAGCGAACTCCAGGAACTGATGATCGAACTAGCGCTCGTCGACCGCGAACTGGAAGAGGCGACCGGCGACGGCGACGGGGCGCCCGAACCATGATCTCGCCCGCTGGGTGCGCGGGTCTTCCGACCCGCCGCCGCCGAAGGCGGCTTGGGAAGCGCGCCGGCCGCAAGGCCGACTCGTCTCTCGTCGCCGGCCTTCAGCCGGCGGTCCGGTTCTTCGGGCTGCGCCGCTTCGCGGCTTCGCCCCTGGGCGGGTCGGAAGACCCGCGCACCCAGCGGGCGCCGGCGGCTGGAACCGCCGCGGCCGCCCTGGCGCTCGCCCTCGCCTGGCCGCTGGCCGCCCAGGAACCGGCGTCGCTGGACGACGTCGAGTCGATGCTCCGCACCGGCCGGTACGAGGACGCGATCTCCGGCCTGGAGGCTTCCGCGGGCGGCGGAGATGCGCCGGCGCCGCGCGCGCTGAAGTTGCTGGCGGAAGCCCTGACCGCCACCGGGCGCTACGAGGAGGCCGCCGCGGCGTTCGAGGGCGTCGACGCCGCGAAGCTGGGCCTCGGCGTCCTGCGCGGCCGCGTCGCGTTGCTCGCCGGCAACCGCGAGGGCGCCCGGCGGCACTTCGAGGCGGCGCGCGCCGCCGGCGGCGGCGACGCCATCGTCGCCTCGTTCGAACTCGCGCTGCTGGCCTGGGACCGCGGCGAGATGGAACAGGCCGAGACGGGCTTCTACGCGATGATCGACGCCTACAACCGGGGCGCGGCCGACACGGCCGAGGAGGTCCTCGCGGTCGCCCGCGCCTGCCAGTTGCTGGGGCGCGACGACCCGGAGCTGTTCAAGGACGCGCTCCGGGCCTACGACGAGGCGGTGGCCCTCGACCCGTCGTGGCCCGCGCCCCGGATTCGCCTCGGGGAGCTGTTCCTGGAGAAGTACGACAGCTCGCAGGCCCGCGCCTCGATCGCCGACGTGCTGCGGTCGAACCCCCGCCACCCGGAGGCCCTGCTGGCGATGGCGCGGACGATGCGCTTCGACGGCGACCCGCGGGCGGGCGACACTCTGGACGCGGCCCTGGAGGTGAACCCGAACCTGATCGCGGCCCGGGTGTTCCGGGCGCGGCTCCGCCTGGCCTCGGAGCGGTTCGGGGAGGCCCGCGAAGAGGCGGAGAAGGCGATCCGGGCCGATCCCGAATCGCTCGCCGCCCGGACGGTGCTGGCCGCCGTCGAGTTCATCGAGGGCCGCGAGGAGGAGTTCGCCCGCCTGCGCGACGGCATCCTGGCGGACAACCCGCGCTACGCCGACCTGTTCAACGAACTCGCCGACGCCAGCGTCGAGAACCGGCTCTACCCGCAGGCGCGGGACTTCGCCGCCGAGGCGGTGCGGCTCGACCCGAAGTCCTGGCGCGGCTACGGCCTGCTCGGCCTGAACCAGCTTCGCCTGGGGGAGATCGAGGCCGGGAAGGCCAACCTGGAGCGGGCCTTCGCCGGCGATCCGTACAACGTGTGGATCAAGAACACGCTGGATCTCGTCGACACCTTCGGCCAGTACCGGACGGTGCAGAGCGAGCACTTCGAGTTCCACATCCACGACAGCGAGGCCGACCTGCTGGCGCCGTACATGGTCGCGCTGGCGGAGGAGGCCTGGGCGGCGCTGGTCGAGCGCTACCGGTTCGAGCCGCCGGCGCCGGTCCGGGTGGAGGTCTACCCCTCGCACGCCGACTTCTCGGTCCGCACGGTCGGTCTCGCCGGGCTGGGCGCCCTGGGCGTCTGCTTCGGCCCGGTGCTGGCCCTCGATTCGCCGTCGGCCCGCCAGGTCGGCCACTTTAACTGGGGCTCCACGCTCTGGCACGAACTCGCCCACACCTTCACCCTGCTGACGACCGACGCGAAGATCCCGCGCTGGCTGACGGAGGGCCTGTCCGTGCTCGAGGAACGGCGCGGGCGCCCCGGCTGGGGCGACGACGTGCAGATCCCCTTCGTCACCTCGCTGCGCGACGGGGAACTGCTCGGCATCGCCGACCTGAACGACGGCTTCATGCGGCCGAAGTTCCCGAACCAGATCGCCCTGTCCTACTATCAGGCCTCGCTGATCTGCGACTGGATCGAGGAGAACTACGGCTTCGACGCGATCCTCGTCATGCTCGCCGGCTACCGGGACGGCAAGGACACGGAACAGGTGTTCCAGGAGGCGATGTCGCTGTCGCTCGAGAGCTTCGACGAGCGCTTCTTCGGCCATCTGCGGGAGCGCTTCGCCGGCGCCGTGGCGGCTCTGGGCGACGCGCCCGGGCCGGGCGGCGAACAGGCGGAGGACGAAGAGGGATCCGGCGAAGGCGGGCCGTCCCGGGGCCCGCGGCGGAACCGGTTCGCGGGCCAGGCGCCCGATCTCGCGGCGCTCGAACGGGCCGCGAAGGAGAATCCCGGCGACTTCCGCGTCCAGATGACCTACGGCAACGCCCTCTTCTCCGAGGAGCGCTACGACGAGGCGGAAGCGCCGCTCCTGCGCGGCCGCGACCTCTTCCCCGAGTTCGTCGGCCCCGGCAACGCCTACGCGCTGCTGGCCGCCATCTACCGGGAGCAGGAACGCGACCAAGAGGCGATGGACGTGCTGGAGGCGCTGATCCGGCACAACGAGACGGCCTGGGACGAGCACCTGGCGCTGGCCGACCTCCTGGCCGACGCCGGCCGGAGCGAGGAGGAAGCCGGCATCCTGGAGCGGACCCTCTACATCTCGCCCTTCGACGCGGACGTGCATCGCCGTCTCGCGGAACTGGCCTCCGCGGACGGCCGGTTCGAGGCCGCCGTGCGCGAGCGCGCCGCCCTGGTCGCGCTCGACCCGCCCGACCGCGCCGGCGCCCTGTACGAACTGGCGCTGGCCCAACGGAACGCGGGCCGGCCGGAGCAGGCCCGCCGCAGCGTGCTGCGGTCCCTCGAGGTGGCGCCGGGGTACGATCCGGCGCAGGCGCTGCTGCTCGACCTGGTCGGGAAGGCCCCGGCCGGGAACGGACGGCAGTCGGAGACGGGCGAGGCGCCCGGGCTGTTGGAAGGAGCGGAAGGGCCGTGAAGCAAGCGCGCAGCAGACGCCGGACGTTCGCCGCCGTCGGGGGCCTCCTCGCGCTCGCCCTGCTGGCGGGCGTCCTGTCCGCGCGCGACGAGACCTGGCGCCGCGCCGCTCCCGAGGTGGAGACGCAGTCGTTCCCCTACTCGGGCGGCTTCACCTTCGCGCGGATCCGGTTCGAGCCGACGATCTGGGGCGGCGGCCCGTTCATGTGGGGCCTCGACCTGAAGTGGAACCACGACTATCCCTTCGCCGAGGAGAACTTCACGCGCATCGTCCAGGAAATCACCGACATCGAGGTGCGGACGGACGGCGGCAACGTCCTCGAACTCACCGACCCGCGGCTGTTCGAGCATCCCTGGGCCTATCTCTGCGAGCCGGGCTTCTGGAACCCCACGGAAGAGGAGCTGGAAAACCTCCGTTCCTACCTGTTCAAGGGCGGTTTCCTGGTGATCGACGACTTCTTCGACGTGCGCGGCTATCCCGTCCAGTGGGAGAACTTCGAGCGCCAGATGGCGCGGCTCCTGCCCGGCTACGAACTGGTCCCGCTCACCGCCGATCACCCGGTCTTCCGGGCCTTCTTCGTCCTCGAGGACATCGACTTCGACATCGAGGATCCCCGCTTCTATCCCATCCGGGGGAAGATCTACGGCGTGTTCGAGGACAACGATCCGAGCAGGCGGCTGATGGCCGTCGCCAACTACAACATGGACATCGGCGACTTCTGGGAGTGGTCGGAGACCACCTTCTACCCGGTCGACGTGACCCAGAAGGGCTTCAAGCTCGGGGTCAACTACCTGATCTACGGAATGACCCACTGAGCCGCCCGCCCGAACCGCCCCGAACCGGCGCGGGCCGCCGCCTCCCCCAACGATGGAGAACTCGATGAACGACACCCAGGAAACCCTCGAAAGCGCGAGCGGCCTCGCGGCCGGCGGCGAGGGGCTGACCAGCGAAACGGATATCGAGTTGGCCGCGCGGCTGGCGGCGGGCCGGGAGCAGGTCCTCGCCCAGCTCGCCAAGCAGATCGTCGGCCAGGAGGAGGTCCTGGGGCAGGTGCTGATGACCCTGTTCGTGGGCGGCAACAGCATCCTGACCGGGGTGCCGGGCCTGGCGAAGACCCTGATCGTCCAGACCGTGGCGGAGATCCTGGACCTCAAGTTCAGCCGCATCCAGTTCACTCCCGACCTGATGCCCAGCGACATCACGGGCACCGACATCATCCAGGAGGACCACGACACCGGCAGGCGCGAGATGGTCTTCATGCCGGGGCCGATCTTCGCCCAGATCGTCCTCGCCGACGAGATCAACCGGACTCCGCCGAAGACCCAGGCGGCGCTGCTGGAGGCGATGCAGGAGCACCGGGTGACGGTCCAGGGCCGGACCTACGAACTGGAAGAGCCGTTCTTCGTCTTCGCGACCCAGAACCCGATCGAGCTCGAGGGCACGTATCCGCTGCCCGAGGCCCAGCTCGACCGCTTCATGTTCAACATCGTGATCGACCATCTCCCGGAGGACGAGGAGATGGAGATCGTCGACGCGACGACCACGGTGCGCGAGTTCACGCTGGAGACCCGCGTCACCGGCGACGACCTGCGGGCGTTTCACCGCCTGGTCCGGCGGGTGCCGATCGCCGAGCCGATCCTCCGCTACGCCGTTCACCTCGTGCGGATGACCCGCCCGGACACGCCGGAGGCGCCGGACTTCGTCAACAAGTGGGTGCAGTACGGCGCCAGCGTCCGGGCCGCGCAGTTCATGGTGCTCGGCGCCAAGGCCAAGGCGCTGATGGACGGCCGCTACCACGTCGCCCACGAGGACGTCCGGGCGCTGGCCAAGCCGGTCATGCGGCACCGCATCCTGACCAACTTCCATGCCGAGTCGGAGCGCGTGACCACCGACGAGATCGTCTCCCGGCTGCTGGAGCTCGCGCCGGTCACGCCCAGCGGGATGACGTGAGCTACGGCCGGTTCGTCGACACCCGGACCCTCTCGCGCATCGGCAGTCTCGACCTGCTGGCGAAGACGGTGGTCGAGGGCTTCGTCAGCGGCCTCCACCGGTCGCCGTTCCTCGGCCGGTCGATGGACTTCGCCGAGTACCGCGCCTACCAGCCGGGCGACGACATCCGGCGCGTCGACTGGAAGCTCTTCTGCCGCACGGACCGCTTCTTCGTCAAGGAGTTCGAGGCCGACACGAACACCAACCTGACGCTCGCGCTGGACGTCTCGCGCTCGATGGACTTCGGCACCGGCGCCCTGACCAAGCTCGACTACGGGCGCTACCTGGCCGCCTGCCTGGGCTACTTCGCGTCCAAGCAGAAGGACCGAATCGGCCTCGTCACCTTCGACAACGCGATCGTCGACTTCGTGCCGCCGGCCGCCAAGCACCTTCAGGTGGTGCTGCACACGATCGACCGCATCGAGCCCGGCGGCGGCGGCAGCCTGCGCGAGCCGCTGCTGGAGGTCGTCGACTCGGTGCGCCGGCGCAGCATGGTCGTCCTGATCTCGGACTTCTACGAGGAACCCGAGACGGTCATCCGGACCGCGGCCGGATTCCGGCACAAGGGCAACGACGTCATCCTGTTCCACCTGCTGGACCCGGCGGAACTCCGCTTCGAGTTCGACGGCGAACTCGACCTGCGGGACCTGGAGACGGGGGCCCGCGAGGCAGTCATGCCGGACGTGCTGCGCGACCAGTACCTCGAGCTGATCCGGGAGCACACCCGGACGCTGGATCGCTCGCTGGTCGAGGCGGGAATCGACTACACCCTGGTCGACATCTCGCAGCCCCTGGACGCGGCGCTCTACAGCTACCTGTCCGCCCGGCTGTACGCGATGAAGGCGAGATAGGACGCCGTGGGTCTGCTGGCGCCGCTGTTTCTGCTCGGCCTGGCCGCGGTCGCGGTGCCGGTGCTCATCCACCTGCGGCTGCGCCACCGCAGCCGGGTCGTCCGGTTCCCTTCCCTGATGTTCATCTCGAAGGCGCCCTACCGTTCGATGCGCCGGCGCCGGCTCCGGGACGTTCTGTTGCTGCTGCTGCGCTGCCTGGCGGTGGCGCTGCTCGCGCTGGCGTTCGCCCGGCCGCTGTGGCAGGGGGACGGCGCCGCCGGCGCCGCGTCCTCGGAGCGGCTGGTCGTCGTTCTCCTCGACAACTCGTTCAGCATGGGCTTCGGCGATCGCTGGCAGCGGGCCGCGGCGGCGGCCGAGTCGGCCTTCGGCGGCCTCGAGGCCGACCAGCGCGGCGCCCTGATCGTTTACTCGGACGAGGCGCACCTGCTGAGCGCGCCGACCGCGGACGGCGCGCTGCTGGCGTCCACGGTTCGGGACGTGGAGGTTTCGCCCCGGTCGACGTCGCTGCTGCCGGCGATCCAGGTGGCGCGGGGAACGCTGGCGGACGCCGGCGACCTCGGCCGGCGCGAACTCGTCGTCGTCAGCGACTTCCAGCGCTCCTCCTGGACGCCGGAGAACGTCGCCGCACTGCCGGCCGGCGTCGAACTGCGGCTGGTCGACGTCGCCGCGGAGGAGAGCGAGGTGGGCAACGCCGCCGTCACCGACATCGCCTTCGACCACTCCCGCGTGTCCGACGGTTCCGGCGGCGGCGAACGGGAACAGGTCGGGATCGCGGCGCGCGTCAGCTACCAGGTCGTCGAGGGACCGGCGGCGGCAGCGGCGGGCCGGTCCCTGCGGGCGGAAGTCGACCTGCTGCTCGACCGCGAAGTGGTCCAGACCAGGGCGGTCGAACTCGACGCCGACTCGTCGACGACGGTGAACTTCGCTCCCGAGGTGCTCGAACGCGAGCGCACGACCCGCGGCACGGTGCGCCTGCGGGACGATTCGCTCGCCGTGGACAACGAGTTCCACTTCGTCCTGTCGCCGGCGCACGAGGTGGGGGTGCTGGTGATCGAACCGGACGGCGACCGCGTCCGGGGCCGCTACCTGGAGGAGGCCCTGGCGCTCGGCCGCCGGCCGTTCTTCCGCGTGAGCCGCGTCCGGGCGTCCGGCTTCCAGCGATCGATGCTGGACGGCAAGTCGGTCGTCGTCGTGAACGACGCGGCCCAGCATCTCCCGAGCGCGGCGGCCGACGCCGTCGCCGGCTTCGTGCGCGACGGCGGCGGCCTGCTGCTCTCGGTCGAACGCGGCCTGACCTCGACCGCCGGGCTGCTCAGGGAACTCGGCGTCGCCAGCGAGCGGCAGGTGGACCGGTTGTCGGGCGGCGCCGGTTCGCTGGCGTGGTTCGACACCGGCCATCCGGTCTTCGACGTCTTCGCGGCGGCCAGGAGCGGGGACTTCTCGTCCGCCTCGTTCTTCCGCTACCACCGTCTCGCGCCGCCGGAGGGCGCCGCGGCGATCGCGCGCTTCGACGACGGCGCTCCGGCGCTGCTCGACCTGACGCCAGCCTCGGCGGAGGACGGCGAAGCGGCCGGCGCCGCTTCCGGCCGGGTCCTCGTTATGCCGACCTCCTTCGACACCTTCTGGAACACGCTGCCGCTCCAGGCGGTGTTCCTGCCCTTCGTCCACCGTTCGGTGGAGTACCTGGCCGGCTACTCGCTGCCTCGCTCGTGGTACCGGGTCGGCGAGGTGGCGCAGGTCGAGTTGCCGGGCGGCCGGGCGGGAGGGGAGGGGAACGACTACCTCACGGTCGCCCCGTCGGGCCGGGAGAGCCGCATCGACGCCGCGCCCGGCGGTCTGCTGCTCGACGTGGACGAACCGGGCTTCTACGACTTCCGCGAGGTCCGCGCCGACGTCGCCGCCGAACCGCTGACGCTTGCCGCGAACGTGCCGGTGCCCGAATCCGACCTGAACAGGCTCGACCTGGACGAACTCGGGTCCCGCATCCGACCCCGGCCGGAGGAGGCCGGCGCGGCCGCGGAGGCCGCGGCGCGGACCCCGGAGGAGAAGGAGCGCAGCCAGCGGTTGTGGTGGTTCCTGATCGCTGCCGCGGCGCTGATCCTCGCCGCCGAGACCCTCTTCGGCAACCGGCGCCGCGCCGCCGCGGCGCCGGTCGTGACAGCATGGAACCCCACCGGCGAGCAGAGCTGAACTGAGGAGACCCGATGGCTTCCGGTTTCGACCCCATCTACGACCCGACCTACGGCGAACTGATGAGCGTGATCCGTCGCGTTCGCGCGCGGTGGCGCATGAAGGTGGCGCTCCGCGGTCTGGCGATGCTGATGGTCACCGGATTCGCGGCCTTCGCGATCTCGGTCTGGGGCATGGACTACTTCCTCTACGGCGAGCGGGCGGTCGAGATCTTCCGCTGGCTCGCCTACCTGACCCTGATTGCCCTCGCGGTCCGGCTGCTCGTGGTTCCCCTCGCTCAGCGGGTGTCCAGGCGCCAGGTGGCGCTCTACGTCGAGGAGCACGAACCGACGCTGAAGGCGTCCGTGTTGAGCGCGGTGGAACTGGGGCCGGTGCAGCAGGGCTCGCTCGGCGATCCCGAGCGCGTATCGCCGGAACTCCAGCGGCGGGTGCTGGAAGACGCGATCGAGCGCTGCCAGCGGAGCGGCTTCGCGAAGCGCATCGAGCGCGGCGCGCTGCGGCGCTTCTCGGCCGCCCTGGCCGGGGCGGCGGGCGCCGGCATGGTCGCCGTGCTGCTCAGCCCGGCCTTCCTCCAGCACGGGGCGATGCTGCTGTTCGCGCCCTGGCGCGCGGCGGCGGTCGACAACCCGTACCGCCTGGTCGTGGCGCCGGGCAACGTGACGGTGGCCCGCGGCTCGGATCAGTTGATCGGCGCCGCCGTGCTGGGTTTCGACCCGGACCGCGTCGAGCTCGGCCTGCGGCCCCTGGACGCCGCCGGCGACCCGGACGGCGAGTGGCAGCAGTGGCCGATGAACCGGATCGGCGACGGGTTCGAAGCGGACGAGGCGCCGATGGTCGGCGACGCGGCCGCCACCCACGACTTCATCGCGCTCAACGTGCGCGCCGACACGGACTACTACGTCGACGCGGCCGGCGTGCGCTCGCCGATCTACCGCATCCGGGTCAAGGACCTGCCCTACGTCGACCGGATCGACCTCCTGTACCGCTTTCCCGGCTACAGCGGCCTGTCGGACCGGGCGGTCGAGGACGGCGGCGACATCGCCGTTCTCCGGGGCACGGAAGTCGAGTTCAGCATCCTGCCGATCTTCGAGGTCGAGGCGGGCCGTCTGCTCGTCGAGGGCGACGAACCGCGGGACCTGAAGCTCGAAGGCGACCGCCTGACCGCGGCCTACACGGTGGACCGCGGCACGTACTACCGGATCGAGTTGAGGGACGACGAGGGCAGGTGGCACCGCGCCTCCGCCGAGTACATGGTCACCGCGCTCGACGATCAGCCGGCGATCGTCCGGTTCACCGCTCCCGGGCGGGACGTCAAGGTGACGATGATCGACGAGGTGTTCGCCCAGGTCGAGGCCGAGGACGACTACGGCGTCAGCCGCCTGAACATCCGCTACGCGATCAATGGCGGCGACGAGACGGAGATCGGCCTGCTCGACAGCGCGTCCTCGATGAAGAAGGTGAGCGCGGGGCACACGCTCTTCCTGGAGGAGATGGATCTCCAGGTCGGCGACTCCATCTCCTACTACGCCGAGGCCTGGGATCGCGGCCGGGCGCAGCCCACGATCAGCGACATCTACTTCCTCGAGATCCGCCCCTTCGACCGGAACTACCGCCAGGCCGAGCAGGGAGGCGGAGGCGGCATGGGCGGCGCCGGCGGCCTGGACCAGACGCTCTCCGTTCAGCAGAAGATGATCATCTCGGCCACCTTCCGCCTGATCCGCGACGAGGACGAGTACACGGCGAGGGAACTGGCCGAGAACCTGAAGACGGTCTCCCTGATGCAGGGAAGGCTGCGGGAACAGGTCGGATCGCTGGTGACCCGGATGGGCAACCGCGGCCAGCAACTGCTCGAAGACGGCGACTTCGCCAGGATCGTCGAACTCCTCCAGCAGGCCGGCGTCGAGATGGCCGCGGCGGAGAAGGCACTCGAGGCGGAGCGTCCCGAGGAGGCCTTGACCGAGGAGAAGAAGGCCCTGGCCTCGCTGCAGCGCGCGGAGTCCGTGTTCCGCGAGGTGCGCGTCTCGTTCGAGCAGGGCGGCGGCGGTGGCGGCGGCAACCAGCAATTGTCGGAGGACCTCGCCGACCTGTTCGAGCTGGAACTCGACAAGCTGCGCAACCAGTACGAGACCGTCCAGCGCGGCGCCGCCGAGCAGGCGCAGGCGGAAGTCGACGAGCTGATGCAGAAGCTGCGCGAGCTGGCGCGCCGCCAGCAGCGCGAGAACGAGCGCCAGAACCGGCTGCGCAGCCGCTCTCAGCAGGGCGGTGGCGGCGGCGGCCGGCAGCAGGACCTGATCGAGGAGACGGAGGAACTCGCCCGGCGCCTGGAGCGGCTGGCGCGCGAGCAGCAGCGCCCGGAACTGCGGGAGACGACGCAGGCGCTGCGGCAGGCCGCCGAGCAGATGAGGCGTTCCCAGGCCGGTTCGTCCCGGTCGCAGTCGAACGCCGGGACGGACGGCATCGCGGCGCTCGACAAGCTGCGCGAGGCGCGGCGGTTGCTGGACCGCAACCAGCGCCAGCAACTCGGCCGGGACATGGAGGAACTGCAGCAGCGGGCCGATCGCGTGTCGCAGATGCAGAGCCGGATCGAGGAGCAGGTCGGCGAACTGGCGGGCCGGGAAGGCGAGGACGGCCAGCGGCGCAGCGGCCTCTCGGCGCGCGAGCGCTCGGACCTGATCGAACGGATCATGGAGCGGAAGGACAGCCTCACCGACGAGGTCGCGGGGCTGGAGGCGCAGCTCAACCGGATGAGCCAGGGCGCCCGCAACGACCAGCCGGAAACGGCGCGGAAGCTGCGCGAGTCGGCGACGATCATCCGCGACGAGCAGTTGAAGGAGAAGATCCGCTACTCGAAGGGCGTGCTGGCGGGCCGGGACGCCGAGTTCGCGCGGCTGTTCGAGAACCAGATCCGGCAGGACATCGACGAGGTGACGGAGCGGATCGCCGAGGCGCGGGAGAGCGTCGGCGAGGGCGGCGGCGAGCGCCGGGAGCGGATGCTCGAACGGACCCGGGATCTCGTGGAGAACATGGCCTCGATGGAGGCCCGGCTGCGGGACCGCGTCGAGGACGGCCGGCGGCTTGGCCAGCGTCCGGGGCAGCAGGGCGAGCGTGACGGCCGGCAGCAGGGCGGCGAGCAGGACGCGGCCCAGCAGGAAGGCGGTCAGCAGCAAGGCGGCCAGGAGAGCGGTCGGGAGCGGGGCGGAGACCGGGCTGGCGAGCAGCAGGGCGGCGACCGGCAAGGCGGCCAGCCCGGCGACGCGTCGTCGGAGGGGGGCGGCGACGCGGCCAACCCCGAGGGCGGCCGGAACTGGGGCCGCTTCAGCCAGTACGGATCGAGCTCGGGCGGCTACTACCAGCCCGGCGTCTTCACCGCCGAGGATCTGCGGCAGGTGGACCGCGAACTCGACCAGCGGCGAGCCGACCTGGAACGCCTGCGGGACGACCTGCGCCGCGAGCGGATGGACACGGGCGACATCGACCGGTTGCTCGGGCAAATGGGCGACCTGAACCTGCTCGGTCTCAACCGCGACCCGCTGGCCCTCGAACGGCTCCGGAACGACATCGTCGAGGGCCTGCGGCAGTTCGAGTACCGCCTGTGGCGCGAACTGCGCGGCGGCGACGCCGAACGCGTCTACCTCGGCAACTCCGACCAGGTCCCGCCGGGCTACCGCGACCTCGTCGACGAGTACTTCCGCAAGCTCGCCAGCGAAAGCTGAGCCGGCCCCGCTATTGTCGGTGCGCGGGTCTTCTGACCCGCTGCCGCCGAAGGCGGCCAGGAAACGCGCCGGCCGTTGGGCCGGCTCCCGTTGCCGCCTCGGCTGGACGGACCGAAGGGAAGGGGTCCCAGCGGCCGCTCACGCTTTCTTGGCAGTGGGGTAAGTCGGCGCTCGCTTCGGTCGGCTGCGTTTCGCCGCGGCGGCGGTTTCTGTGACGGCGCCGGGAGTCACTTGCCTCCAGCCCGCTGGGACCCCTTCCCTTCGGTCCTTGCCGAGGCTGAACGATTACGGCAGGGCGTCAGGCCATGCCGGCAGCGCCCCTCTGGGTGCGCGGGTCCTCTGACCCGCTGCCGCCAAAGGCGGCCAGGAGAAGGCGCCGGCCGGAGGCCGGCTCCGGTCAGTTCCCCGTCGGGATGTCGCTGTAGGGCACGTCGCGGTCGACGCGGATCTCGCCGGGGAGGCCGAGGACGCGTTCGGCGATGATGTTGCGGAGGATCTCGTCGGTGCCGCCGGCGATGCGCAGGCCCGGGGAGTAGAGGTAGGACTGCTGGAACAGGGCCGAGGACGGCATCAGCGACGGGTCGGTGATCACCCCGCCCATGTCCATCAGGTCGGCGCCGAACGAGGACACGTTCTGCAGCTTGGAGGCTGAGACGACCTTGCCGATCGAGTTCTCGGGGCCGGGGACCTTGCCCTGGGAGAGGGCGGTCAGCGTACGGGCCTTCGTGTGCTCCATGCCCATCGCCTCGACGTACCAGTCGGCGATCTTCTCGCGGACGGCGGAGTCCTCGAGGGCCGGCCGGCCGTCCAGGTCGCAGGCGGCGGCGAGCTTCATCGCTTCGCGGAAGTCCGGCGGCGGCGCGCCGCCGACGGCGAGGCGCTCGTTCATCAGGGTGGTGATGGCCACCTGCCAGCCCTCGCCGATCGCGCCAAGGCGCTGGCTGTCCGGGATCCGGACGTTGGTGAAGAAGACCTCGTTGAAGTTCGAGCCGCCGTTGATCTGCTTGATCGGCTTGATGTCGATCCCGGGGGACTTCATGTCGACGAAGAAGAAGGTCAGACCCTTGTGCTTGGGCAGGGACGAGTCGTGCCGCGCGACCAGGATGCCCCAGTCGGAGTAGTGGGCGCCCGAGGTCCAGACCTTCTGGCCGTTGACCACCCAGTCGTCGCCGTCACGGTGGCAGCGGGTGCGGAGTCCGGCGACGTCGGAGCCGGCGGCGGGCTCGGAGAACAACTGGCACCAGACCTCCTCGCCGCGGATCATCGGCGGGATGTAGCGCTCCTGCTGCTCCTTCGTCGCGTACTGGGCCATGACCGGGCCGCACATGCCGAGGCCGATGCTGAAGAAGCCGGTCGGGACGTCGAACCGGGCCTCCTCCTGGTCGTAGATGATCGTCTCGATCATCGGACGGTCCTGGCCGCCGTGGGACGCCGGCCAGTGGCGGCAGGCGTAGCCGGCGTCGGCCTTGGTGGCCTGCCACTTCTTGGCCAGGGCGAGGCCCTCGTCGGCGTCGAGCCGGCGGCTGACGCTGGGGCGGTCCTTGCGGGGTTCCGCGTTGGCGTTGAGCCAGGCGCGAACCTCGGCCCGGTACGCGGCCTGTTCGGGAGTGTCGTTGAAGTCCATCAGGCGGCCTCCTGCTGTTCCAGACCGGAGATCAGCCGGTCCTTCCACACTCTCTCGCTGCCGATGCCGAGGGCCAGCAGCTTGGAGCGGCGGTAGTAGAGGTGGCAATCGGACTCCCAGGTGAAGCCGATGCCGCCGTGGGTCTGGATGTTCTCCTTCGAGGCGAAGTGGAAGGCCTGGGTGGCGGCCACGCGCGCCGCCGCCGCCGCGACCGGCAGTTCCGGCGCGTCGGTCGACAGCGCCCAGGCGCCGTAGTAGCAGTTCGCCCGGGCCAGTTCGTTCTTGATGTAGATGTCGGCGAGCTTGTGCTTGATCGCCTGGAACGAGCCGATCGGCCGGCCGAAGGCGTAGCGGCCCTTCGCGTAGCCGATCGCCATCTGCAGGCAGGCGTCGGCGCCGCCGAGCTGCTCCATCGCGAACAGCACCGCCGCGCGGTCGAACACCCGGTCCTTGACCGCCCAGCCCTGGCCGGCCTCGCCGAGCAACTCGGCCTCGGCGCCGTCGAAGACGATCCTGGCGTGGGAACGGGAGGGATCGAGCGTGTCGACCGGCTCGCGCGAGACGCCCTCGCCGCCCAGGTCGACGACCGCGAGCGACGCGCCGTCTCCGTCCTTCGCGACGACGACGCAGAGGTCGGCGACGTCGCCGTCGGGCACCGGCATCTTCGTGCCGGACAGCCGGCCGTTTCGGAGCGTCGCCTGGAGATTCGCCTCCGTGGCCTGGCCCGGTCCCTCGGAGAGGGCGAACGTGCCGATGCTCTCGCCGGACGCGAGCTTCGGCAGGAGTTTCGCCTTCTGCTCTTCCGATCCGCCCTGGAGGATCGCTTCGGCGGCGAGGTAGACGGACGACGAGAAGGGGACCGGCGCGACGGCGCGGCCGAGTTCCTCGGCGACAACGCAGAGTTCGAGGTAGCCGAAGCCGATGCCGCCGTACTCTTCGGGGATCGCGATTCCGGGCGACTCGTTGGCGCAGATCTGCTGCCACAGGTCGCGCGCGAACGGCTCGTCCGCGTCCTCCAGCACCCGCCGGGGCACGGTCGTGTCGCAGGCGGCGCGCAGGAAGCCGCGCGTCTGCTGTTTCAATGCCTTCTGGGCATCCGAGAAATCGAAGTTCATTGCTGCTCCTGGTCGGTTTCGGAAGGCGAGTCTAGGAGCTAGCGGCGCGGAACGCAACGGAGCGAGATGCGCGACGCCAGCTCCTGGAGAGGTGGGGGCTGGGGGCAAACGCGGAGCTTGCGACGGGTTTGGCGGCGGCAGCGAAACGGCGGCTCTCAGATGTCGTAGATCCGGCCCTCCTCGAGCGCCTCGATCTCCAGGCCGCGCCGAGCGACCATGTCGTCGCCCAGGTGCGTGAGCAGCATCCTCCCGCAGTCGAAGAGGCGCCGCCGGGCCAGCAGTTCGCGGTAGTTCAGGTGGTTCGGAATCGGCCGGTCGTAGGAGTTGCACTCGCAGATGAACAGGTCGGCGCCCGCCGCGGCATCGACCAGGGCGTCCGTCCACTCCGTGTCGCCCGAGAAGGCGAGCGCGCGGCCCCCGTACTCGACCCGGAGGGCGTGGCTGGGGGCGCCGGAGGGATGGACGACCTCGAAGGGCGTTACGCGAAGGCCGTTGACCTCGGCCGGGACGCGTTCCCGCAGCTCGACGATCTCCACCTCGAAGGCCGGCTCGCGCCGGGTCGAGGACGGGTAGAGCGCCTCCTGCGCCTGGCGCAGCCGGTCGGCGAGAGTCGGCGGTCCCGCCAGGGTGAGCGGTTCCGTGCGGCGGGCGCGGTAGTGCGCGTCGCTGAGCAGGAACGGCAGGCCGCCGAAGTGGTCGCCGTGCAGGTGGGTGATCAGGATGGTGCGGACGGTCGCCGGTTCGATGCCGCGCCCCTTCATCGCCGCGAGCGACGTGGCGCCGCAGTCGAGCAGCGCCGGCGGCAGCGGACCGTCGCCGGTCTCCCCGCCGAGCAGGAAACAGGTGTGAAGGCGTCCGCCGCTGCTGAAGGCGTCGCCGCAGCCCAGGACCTGGAGCCGGAAGGTCACGCGGGGAAGCGCTCCAGGAGTTGCGCCGCGACGCCGGCGGCGATCGCGGCCGGCGCCTTGGACCGGATCCGCGGGCTTCCGATCGGACAGACGAGCGTGTCGGCCAGATCGTCTCGCAGACCGGCGTTCCGGAGTCTCTGCAGGAACCGGGCTCGCTTGCTCGCGGAACCGATGAGCCCGACGTAGGCGAAGCGCTCCGCCGCGAGCGCGGCATGGACGATCTCCAGATCGAGCGGATGGCTGTGGGTCATCACGACGACGGCGGCGTTCGATGGCGCCGCGATCAGCTCCGCCGCGGCGTTTCGGCTCTCGATCGTCCGGACGCGACCGGGCAGCACGGACGGGAACTGTCCGCGGCGCTCGTCGATCCAGGTGACGGCGAACGGCAGGGGGGCCAGCGCGAGGATGAGCGCCCGGCCGACGTGACCGGCGCCGAAGAGCCAGACTTCCGGCGGCCGCCCGCCGAACCGTTCGACGATCTCGACCTCGTCGCCGGAGGCCGCGGCGTGGCTTTGCCGCTCTTCGGGCACGGGCCGCCGGACGATCTCGACCGTCCGGCCGTTCTCCCGGGTCCCGGTCCGTCGCCGGCTGGCCGCGTCGCCGCTGCCATTCGCGCCCTTCCGTCGCTCGACCGGAATCCGGTCCACCGCGCGGCGGCCAATCCGGGCGCGCGTCAGGAACGGGCCGGCCTCCTCCCGCTCGGCGAGCGCCCGCACCGCGTCCGATTGCCCGCCGTCGAACACCTCGCAGAGAACGTCGACGCTGCCGCCGCAGCACTGGCTGAGTTCGGGGCCGAGCGAGTAGCGGTCGAGGGTCGCCGACCGCTCGTCCGCGTCAAGCGCCCTGCGGGCGGCGCCGAGAACCCGCCACTCGAGTTCGCCGCCGCCGATCGTCCCGGAGAAGCCCGCCTCGCCCGGTCCGACCACCATCCGCGCGCCGGCTTCCCGCGGCGCCGAGCCCCGCACCTCCGCCACGGTGACCAGGGCGCAGGCTCCGTGCGCGTCGAGAAGACGGGCGACTCGCGGCCAGACCTCGGCCATGGAGTCAGCCGGCGGCCGCCGCCGGGACGGCGCGCGCGGGCGCGGGGTCGCGGCGGCGGATCGCGTCCGCGGCGCGCAGGATGGCTTCCGGCGTGGCCGGCGCGTCGAGCGGCGGCACCCGGCCGGGGGCCAGGCTGGCCACGGCGTGGACGATGGCCGAGAACACGGAGAGCGCCAGCATGAGGGGCGGTTCGCCGACCGCCTTCGAGCGGTGGATCGTGCGTTCGGGGTTCCGCCCCGGCTCGTAGATCTCGACCCGGAAGTCGGCCGGGACGTCGGAGCAGGTGGGGATCTTGTAGGTCGACGGCGCGTGGGTCAGCAGGCGGCCGGACTGGTCGAACACGAGTTCTTCGTTCGTCAGCCAGCCCAGGCCCTGGACGAAACCGCCCTCGATCTGCCCCATGTCGATCGCAGGATTGAGCGATCGTCCGGCGTCGTGGAGGATGTCGACCCGGTCGAGCCGCATCTCGCCCGTCTCCGTGTCGACGGTGACCTCGCTGCAGGCGGCCCCGCAGGCGAAGTAGAGGAAGGGCCGTCCGCTTCGCTCGTCGCGGTTCCAGCCGATCTTCGGCGTCCGGAAGAAGCCGGTCGCCGAGAGGGAGACGCGTTCCGTGAAGGCGAGCGACGCGGCCTCCGCGAACGGCATCGTCTCGCCGTGCCGGGGTTCGCCGCTTGCGGGGCCCACCTCGCCGTTCTCGAAACGGATCCGGTCCGGCTCGACGCCGAAACGGCGGCCGGCGACCTTCGCGAGGCGCCGCCGGATCTTCCGGGCCGCGCGCTTCGCCGCCATGCCGTTCAGGTCCGAGCCGGAGGACGCGGCGGTGGCCGGCGTGTTCGGCACCTTGTCCGTTCGCGTCGCCGTGACCCGCACCCGGTCCATGCCGACTCCCAGTTCCTCGGCCACCACCTGCGCGACCTTGACGTAGAGCCCCTGGCCCATCTCGGTGCCGCCGTGGTTCACCTGGACCGAGCCGTCCGTGAAGACGTGGACCAGGGCGCCGGCCTGGTTCAGCGTCAGCAGCGTGTAGGCGATCCCGAACTTCACGGGCGTCAGGGCGATGCCCTTGCGCAGCGGGCCGCCCCGCGCGTTGAAGCGGGCCGCCTCTTCCCGCCGGGAGGCGTAGCCGCTGCTCGCTTCCAGGGCGCCGACGATGTCCGGAAGCACGTGCTCTTCGACGGTCTGGCCGTAGGGCGTCGTGTCGCGTCCCGGGCGGTAGAGGTTCCGCTTGCGGACGGCGAGCGGGTCGAGCCCCAGCCTGATGGCCGCTTCGTCCATCATCCGCTCGGCGACGATCATCCCCTGCGGCCCGCCGAAGCCGCGGAAGGCGGTGTTCGAGACGGTGTCCGTCCGCAGGCGGCGCGAACGGATCGCGGCGGCCGGGTAGTGGTAGGCGTTGTCCGCGTGAAACAGCGCCCGGTCGCAGACGCCCATCGACAGGTCGGCCGAACACCCGACGCGGGCGGCCAGATCGATCTCGACGCCGGTCAGGACGCCGGAGGCGTCCACGCCGCAGCGGTAGTCCGCCCGGAAATCGTGGCGCTTGCCGGTCATCGCCATGTCGTCGTCGCGGTCGAGCCGGACCTTGGCGGGGCGGCCGACGGCGCGGGCGGCGAGGGCGGCGAGACAGGCCCACTGCGCCGCCTGGGACTCCTTGCCGCCGAACGCGCCGCCCATTCGCCGGCACTCGCAGACGACGGCCGCGTCCGGGATGTCGAGCATCGCGGCGACCAGCCCCTGCACCTCGGTCGGGTGCTGGGTGGAGGAGAAGACGCGGATCTCGTCGTCTTCGCCCGGCACGGCGAGCGCCGCCTGGCCCTCCAGGTAGAAGTGGTCCTGGCCGCCAATCCGCAGCCTTCCCTCCAGCCGGTGGGGCGCGGCCGCCACGGCGGAGGCGGCATCGCCCCGTTCGAAGCCGTAGGGTGGCTTCAGGTCGCTTCCGGCGGCGAGCGCGTCGTCCACGCCGACCCGCGGCGAACCGGACTCGACCTCGATGCGGGCCCGCTTCGCGGCCCGGCGGGCGATGTCCCTGGTCTCGGCCACGACCGCGAAGACGACGTCGCCCGGGAAGCGGATCTCGCCTTCGGCCAGGATCGGGTCGTCCCCGGCGGCCGGGCTGCAGTCGTTCCGGCCCGGAATGTCGCCGGCTTCGAGAACGGCGAGGACGCCGGGGAAGGAGCGCACGGCCGAGAGGTCCAGGGAGCGGATGAGGCCGCGGCCGGCGTTCGCCGCGCCGGGCGCCACGTGGACCGTGCCCGGCGGTTCCGGCAGATCGTCGACGTAGTTCGCGGTGCCCCGCGCGTGCCGCGCCGCGCTGTCGTGGGGCAGTGCCCGGCCGACGCTCTTCACGCCGCGGCCTCCCTGTGGCCCCGGACCCGCGTTTCGCCGCTGGCGCGCCCCGCGGTCTCGTCGAGAGCCTTCAGCACGAGGGCGCCTGCGACCCGCAGCCGGTAGCGGGCGCTGGCCCGGTGATCGTCGATCGGGGAGAAGTCCTGAGCGAGCGCGTCGCGCACGGACCGTTCCGCGGCGCGCGGGGTTCCTTCGCGCTCCAGGTTGAGCCCGGTCACCGCCTGCTCCGTCCGCGGCGAGCGCTTCGGCGTCGCCGCCATGCCGCCCCAGGCCATCGTCGCCGAAGCGATCCGGCCGCCCGCAAGCCCGAACCGGAAGGCGCCCAGGACGGAGGAGATGTCCTGGTCGTAGCGCTTCGAGATCTTGTAGCTCCTGAAACGCTCGTCCGGGCCGAGGCGCGGGATCCGGATCCTGGTCAGGAGTTCGCCGGGCGCGCGGTTCTGGACTCCGTAGTCGATGAAGAAGTCCTCGATCGGCAGGGTGCGCCGACGAACGCCGAGGCGCAGTTCGATCGAGGCGCCGAGCGCGATCAGGACGGGGGGCATGTCGCCGATCGGCGAGCCGTTCGCGATGTTGCCGCCGACCGTGCCGACCGCCCGCACCTGCTTGGAGCCGAGGCGGCGGAGCACCTCGCCGACGTCCGGATCGATTCCGCCTAGCGCCGCCTCGGCCTCGGCGTAGGTGGCCGCCGCTCCGAGTTCCACGCGCTCGTCCTCTTCCCGCACGGCGCGGAGCGAAGGCACGCGCCCGGTGTGGATGATGCGGGGAAGGTCGCGCAGTTCCTTCGTGATCCACAGGCCGACGTCCGTGGCGCCCGCGACGATGACCGCGTCGGGATGGCGTGCGCAGAGTTCGGCGAGGCTGTCCTCGGAGGCGGGCGCCGCGAAGAACGCCTCGTCGCTGCCGGCGAAGAGGTCTTCGCCGTCGTCGAGTTCCTTCAGCAGGGCCGCGGCGCGGGCCGCGTTGCGGGCAAAGTCGTCGCGCGGCGGGCCGCCGCAGCAGGCGAGAGCGGCGTCGGCGATGGGGCGGTAGCCGGTGCAGCGGCAGAGGTTTCCGGCGAGCCAGTCGTTCACCGCGTCGCGGTTCGGGCTCTCGTTCGCGTGGTACAGGGCGAACAGGGTCATGACGAAGCCGGGCGTGCAGAACCCGCACTGGGAACCGTGGCAGTCGACGAGCGCCTGCTGGACGGGATGGAGATCGTCGGACGACCGCGCCAGGTCCTCGACGGCGACGACTTCGGCGCCGTCCAGCGTGCCGAGGAGCTGGATGCAGCTGTTTGCCGGCTCGTAGACGATCCGCCCGTCGCGCAGCCGTCCGACGGCGACCGTGCAGGCGCCGCAGTCTCCCTCCGCGCAGCCCTCCTTGGTGCCCGTGGACCGCTCGCGGAGCCGCAGATGGTCGAGGAGCGTCTCGGTGGGGGCGAATCCGCCGAGGCTGACGACCCGGCCGCGACGGACGAAACGCACGGCGTCCCGCATCGGTGCAGCGTATCGGACGGCGGATCCGCCGCCGTCCGCCCCGCCGGCATTGGCCCTGGCCGCCGGCTCAACTGGCCGGCGACTCGCGGCGTCGCCCGTCAATGCGCCTGTCGGTGCGCCGGCCCTCTGGCCGCCATCCGGCCCGGCCTCCGGCTCAGCCGGCCGGCGACTTGTGGACCTGGCCGAGCCGCATGACGAAGCGGACGTCCTGAAGCCTCCTGACGTCCGCGATCGGGTCGCCCTCGACCGCGATCAGGTCGGCCGCCTTGCCGGCCGCGATCGAGCCAGTCTCTTCCCAAATGTCGAGCAGCTTCGCGGTGACGACCGTGGCCGACTGGATCGCCGTCATCGGCGCCATGCCGCCTTCCACCATGTAGAGGAACTCCTGGGCGTTGCTGCCGTGGGGGCACACGCCGCAGTCGGTGCCGAAGGCGATCGGCACGCCCGCCCGATGGGCCTTGGCGAACGTGTCCTGGATCACCGGCCCGATGGCGGCCGCCTTGGGCCGGATGATCTCGGGGAAGTAGCCGGGGACCGCCGCCTTCTCGGCCACGAAGTTGCCTGCCGAGATGGTGGGCACGAAGTACGTCCCGTGCTCCTTCATCAGCTCGAAGGCCTCCTCGTCCATGTACGTGCCGTGCTCGATCGTCGTGACGCCGGCCCGGATCGCCCGCTTCATGCCCTCCGCGCCGTGGGCGTGGGCGGCGACCATGAAACCGTAGTCCTTCGCCGTCTCGACGATGGCCCGGATCTCCTCCTCCGTGAACTGCGGGTTCTGGCCGCTCTTGGCCAGGCTCAGGACGCCGCCGGTGGCCGTGATCTTGATCAGGTCCGCGCCCTCCTTGTAGCGCTGCCGGACCGCCTTGCGGGCGTCCTCGATGCCGTTGACGATGCCCTGCCTGGGGCCGGGGTCGCCCTGCAGGTCCGGCCGCATGCCGTTCGTGCGGTCGCCGTGACCGCCGGTCGTGGCGAGCGAGGCGGTGGCGGCGAAGATCCGGGGTCCGGGCATGTCACCGCGGTTGATCGCGTTCCGCACCGCCAGGATCGCCGTCGTCTCGCCGCCGACGTCGCGGACGGTCGTGAAGCCGGCGAGCAGCGTCCGCTTCGCGTACATCAGCCCCTTGACCGTCATGTCGGCCGGCGTCTCCTGGAAGCGCTCGAGGTAGGAGGCGGCGCCGGCCTGCTGCGAGGTCAGGTGGACATGCATGTCCATCAGGCCGGGCAGGACAGTGTGGTCGGACAGGTCGATCAAGGTGTCGCCGTCCTCCGGATCGGCGAGTCCCTCCGCGACGGCTGTGATCGTTTCGCCCTCGACGACGATCGTGTGCCTGCCGAGGACCTCGCCGGCTTCGACGTCGACCAGGGCGCCGGCGTGGATGACGGTGCGGCCGTCGGCGGCGAGGGGTGCGGTCGTCGCGAACAGGAGGAGCGCGGCCAGGGAAAGGAAGGCGGCTACGCGGGATAGGGCGAAACGGTTCGTCATCGTCGGGAACCTCCGTTGATCTGGAAGCGGGAAGGGGCCGCGACTGTAGCGCAGCAGGAGGGACAACTATTGGCGCCCGGACGGGTCCGTACGCGTTGTACCGAACCGGCTGATCGACCAGGTCAGAACGAAGCCGGCGCCGGCGAAGGCCAGGGCCGATACGGCCTGCAGCGGTGCGGGGGAGGCCGGGTCTTCGAAGGGCCAGAGGCCGACGACGGCGCCCAGGAGGAGCCCCATCAGCACTCCCAGCGTCGCCTGGCGGAAACGTCGCAGGGCGAACCGCACGGCATTGCTGATGACCGTTGCGCCGGCGGCGATACCCACGAGCACCGGCAGCAGAACGACCGCCGCTTCGGCGATCGGTTGGACGTCCAGACCGCTGAGTCCTTCCAGTAGCTGTTCGACGGCGCCAAGGATCGGCTCGTACTGGCCGAGGGCCAGGAGCAGGTAGGCGCCGCTCACGCCGGGCAGAATCATGGCGGCAGCGCCCGCCGCGCCAGCGACCGCGAGCAGGAACGGTCCGCTGGCGGCGGATCCCGCCGCGGTGGGGCCACTTTGGAGCAGGGCGAGCCCCGCCATGGCGGCGAAACCGCCGGCCGCACCGCCCCGGAACGCAAGGACAGCCGGTTGAGCGAGACGCCAGACCAGCGGCAAGCCGCCCAGGGTCAGGCCGATGAAGGCGCTGTAGGCGATCCAGCGGTGCTGCACAACGAGGTCGCGCAGGACGCCCGCCAGGAGGAGGATCGCCAGACCGCTGGACGCGGCGACCACCGCCAGCAGGAGCAGCGGCCGAAGCCGCAGGCGCAGCCGGGTCGTGTCCGCCACGGCCTCGATGAAGCGCGGGTAGATGCCGACCGCGAGCAGCATCGTGCCGCCGCTGATACCCGGCACCAGGTTGGCGAGCCCCATCAGGACGCCGCCCGCGACCGCGCGCGGCGCCCAGGAGACGACGGACTTCCTCCGATTGCCGGCCATCCGGACGGAGTCTAAGGGCGCTTGGCGATCTGGCCCCCGGTCGGTCTGGGAGCTTGCGCCGCGGAACGCTACGGGTAAGGTTCCGGGGCGCAAGCTCCCAGGCGAGGACGGGATGGGCCGAAACACCGAGCCTGCGAGGGTTTCGGGGCGCTAGCGTTGCGGCCATGACGGACTACGACTACGACCTGTTCGTGATCGGCGCTGGCTCCGGTGGGGTGCGCGCCAGCCGGATGGCCGCCGGCTACGGCGCCCGGGTGGCGGTGGCCGAGGAGCGCTACCTTGGCGGTACCTGCGTCAACGTCGGCTGCGTGCCGAAGAAGCTGCTGGTCTGCGCCTCGGCCTTCGCCGACCACTACCGGGAGGCCTCGGGTTTCGGCTGGACGGCGGGGCAACCCGCTTTCGACTGGGGCCAGCTCATCGAGAACAAGAACCGGGAGATCGAGCGGCTCAACGGGATCTACCGCGGCCTGCTCGACTCAGCCGGCGTCGAGCTGTTCGAGGGCCGGGCGCGGCTGCTCGATCCGCACACCGTCGAAATCGATGCAGGTGGGGCGACCGAGAGCCGCGTTACGGCGGACCAGATCCTGATCGCCGTCGGCAGTTGGCCCGACATGCCGCCGATCCCGGGCATCGAGCACGCGATCAGCTCCAACGAGGCGTTCTACCTGGAGCGCCTGCCGGAGCGGGTGGCGGTCGTCGGCGGCGGCTACATCGGTGTCGAGTTCGCGGGCATCTTCGCCGGCCTCGGCAGTCGGGTGACCCTGATCTACCGCGGTCCGCTGTTCCTGCGCGGATTCGACGAGGAGATCCGCACCCACCTGGCCGAGGAGATGAGGTCGCGGGGGATCGACCTCCGGTTCGACTGCCAGGTCGACGGGATGGAGAAGCTGCCGGGAAGCGGGGACGATCGTCTACGACTCCACCTCGACGATGGCGGCACGGTCGACTGCGGCGAAGTGCTCTACGCCACCGGCCGCCGGCCCCTGGTCGCCGACCTGGGACTGGAGAACTGCGGCGTGGAGCTCGGCGAGCAGGGCGAGATCGTCGTCGACGAGTTTTCGCGTAGCAACGTGCCGAACATCTGGGCGATTGGCGACGTTACGGACCGCCTCAACCTGACTCCGGTCGCGATTCACGAGGCGATGTGCCTGAGTCGGACCCTGTTCGCCGGGGAGCCGACTCCCGTCGACCACGAAGCCGTCGCCACCGCCGTCTTCAGCCAGCCGCCTTTGGCCGCGGTCGGCCTGACCGAGGAGGAGGCAAGAGCCGGCTACGGCGACGTCGACGTGTACAGGAGCCGCTTCCGGCCGCTCAAGCTGACCTTGACCGACAACCGGGAGCGCACTCTGGTCAAGCTGATCGTCGATCGCTCCGGCGGGCGTGTTCTCGGGGCGCACATGCTGGGCGCCGACGCGCCGGAGATCGTCCAGGGCCTCGCGGTGGCGGTCAAGATGGGCGCGACGAAGGACGACTTCGACGCCGCCATGGCGATCCACCCGACCTCGGCCGAGGAGTTCGTCACGCTCCGCTGACCTGGCGGCAAACTGGGTGCGCGGGTCTTCCGACCCGCTGCCGCCGAAGGCGGCCCGGACAACGCGCCGGCCGTCAGGCCGGCGCCGCCTTGGTCCGAAGGTCAGGCTGCTCGGCGTCTGCGTTCCACCGCGTCGAGCACGTCGACTTCCAGGCGCGGTCCGCCCAGATCGGCAATCTCGCGCAGGCCGGTGGGGCTGGTGACGTTGACCTCGGTCAGCCAGCCGCCGATCACGTCGATGCCGGCGAAGACGATCCCGAGCCGCACGAGGTCGGGGCCGATCGCGTCGGCGATCTCGCGGTCGCGGTCGTCCACCTCCGTGGCCGCCGGCTGGCCGCCGACATGGAAGTTCGCCCGCGATTCGCCCTCGGCGGGTACCCGGAGCACCGCGCCGAGCGCCTGGCCCTCAACGAGGATCACCCGCTTGTCCCCCTGCCGGATCTCCGGCAGGTAGCGCTGGGCCATGATGTAGCGGCTCCCGTGCGCGGTGGCCGCCTCCAGGATGGCACTGGTGTTCCGGTCGCCGGCCTTGACGTGGAAGATGCCCTCGCCGCCGGCGCCGTCGAGCGGCTTGACGATCATCTCGCCGCCCATCTCCTCCTGGAAGGCGAGCAGGTCCGCGATGCGTCGGCTGACCCGGGCCGGCGGGCAGACCTCCGGGAAGCGAAGCGCGAACAGCTTCTCGTTCGCGTCGCGGAGCGACAGCGGTTCGTTCACGACGAGCGTGCTCTTCGCCACCATGGACAGGAGATGCGTGGCGTAGAAGAACGCCATGTCGAACGGCGGGTCCTTGCGCATCCAGACGACATCGAACTCGTCCAGGAAGGCGGGATGGCCAGCGTCGAGTTCGTACCAGGCGCCGCCGTTCTCCGGGTCGACGGTACGGGTAGGAATCGCCTCCGCCCGCGGCCGGCCTTGCGGCCCCAGGCCCAGCGTGTCGATCGTGCAGACGGCCAGCTCGTGCCCGCGGCGGTCCGCCTCGCGCAGGAACGCGATCGTCGTGTCCTTCTCGGGGTCGAGACGCTCGATCGGATCGATGACGAAGAGGTGGCGCATGGGGCGGCGGGACGGTTCGAGCGGCGGCGCAAGCTATCACGCGCCATTCGGCGTTGCGGGTCTCGCCGCTGGGTGCGCGGGTCTTCCGACCCGCTGCCGCCGAAGGCGGCCGGAGAGGAGGGCTGGCCAGAGGCCGGCTCCGCCCGTGAGCGGGTCGGAAGACCCGCGCACCCAGTGGACGGGCCGTTCCATGCGCGCCAACGCAGCGAACGCTCCTAGAATGCGGCGCGATGCACCACGAGGCGCGACCCGTCTGGCTCTTCGGCTACGGCTCGCTGATCTTCCGGCCGGCGATCCCCTTCGTGGAACGCCGGCCCGCCCGCGTCCGGGGCTGGGCCCGGCGATTCTGGCAGTGGTCGACGGACCATCGCGGCGAACCGTGGCGCCCCGGCCGGGTCGTGACGCTTGCGCCGGTGCCGGACGGGGCTTGCTGGGGCATGGCGTACCTGCTCCCTGAAGCGGACGCCGAGGCCATCCTTGCCGATCTCGACGTGCGGGAGCGCGGCGGCTACGTGCGCATCGAGATCGAACTCGAACTGGAACCGCCCGCCGAGGGAGCATCGGGCCCCGCAGCGTCGGTGCCGCAAGTCGTCGCCGGCCTCACCTACCAAGGCTGGCCCGGCAACCGGAACTACGCCGGCCCGGCTTCGATCACCGAGATCGCGTCACAGGTCGCGGAAGCAACAGGTCCGAGCGGCGCCAACGCCGACTACGTGCGCGACCTGCACGCCGCACTCGAAACCCTCGGCGCCGAGGACACCCACGTCGCGGCCCTGGCCGCCAGGCTCCGGGACCCGTCCCCCGTGCTCGGTTCGGGCGGGTGCTGTGCTACGGCGCCATCGCGCCGGTGACGCCGACGTCTCGGCCCTGCGGGTCGATCAGTACGCCCGGGTTCATCAGGCCGTCCGGGTCGACCGCCGCCTTGGCGCCGGCGAGGGCGCGGGCGAACACGTCGGGGCGCTGGCGGTCGTAGCCGGCCGGTCGGTGGTCGCGGCCGACGGCGTGGTGGTGGGTCACCGTGCCGCCCTCGTCGACGACCGCTTCGTTGGCCGCCAGCTTGATCTCGCGCCACTGGTCGCCGAGGCGATCCCAGTCGCCCAGGGCGGAGAAGGTGAAGTACGGCGCCGGTCCGTCCGGGTAGACGTGCGTGAACCGGCAGGTGACCCGGCCGGCCCTGCCGGTCGCCTGCTCGAGGATCTCGGCGGTCCGGGCCATGATCCGGGCGTGAAAGTCGGCGAAGCGGTCCCAGGTGATCGCGGTTTCGAACGTGTCGCCGATCAGGCCGAGCGGCACGCCGACCTCGCGGAAGTAGGGTCCCTTGATGAAGGCGTCGCGCCAGGCCCCGGCGGCGCCTTCCCGGTGGGACCGTCCGGCCGAGGCGCTGTGGTCGCCGCCGCAGTCCGCGGTGAGCTCGAGCGCCCGCTTCATCCATGCGTCGACCGGGTGATCGGCGGACTCGAAGCCGAGGACGAGCAGTGACGTCGACCCGTCGCCGGCGCCCGCGCCGGCGGTCTCCTGGGCGTCGATCAGGCGGCAGTTCGAGGGGTAGAGGCCGCTCTGGGCCAGCATCCGCACGGCCTCGGCCGCGCTCGCGTAGTCGGCGAAGTGGACCGCGGCCGAGCCGCGATGCGTCGGCCGGTCCTGGAGCCGCATCCAGGCCTCCGTGATCACGCCGAGGATCCCCTCCGAGCCGATGACCATCCGGTCGGGCGACGGTCCGGCGCCGGAGCCGGGGAGCCGCCGCGTCTCCATGACGCCTTGAGGCGTCACGGTCGTCGTCGCCTCGACGAAGTCGTCGATGTGCGTGTAGAGGCTGGCGAAGTGACCGCCCGAGCGGGTCGCGATCCAGCCGCCGAGCGTGGAGTGTTCGAAGCTCTGCGGGAAGTGGCGGAGCGTCAGCCCGTGCTCCCGGAGCTGGGCCTCGATGCGAGGCCCGCGGGCACCGCCCTGGATGCGCGCGGCACGGCTCGCGCGATCGACCTCCAGCACCCTGTCGAGCTTGAGCAGGTCGATCGTCACCGCGCCGGCGTAGCTGTCGCCGACCGCCGGTTCGACGCCGCCGACCACACTCGAACCGCCGCCGAAGGGAATCGCCGCGGCGCCAGCGTCGCCCGCCCAGTCGAGGATGCGGACGACGTCGTCCGTCGTTTCCGGGTAGGCCACGAGATCGGGCGGTTCGGGAACCTCGCGCTTGAACATCCGCACCGCGTCCGGGAAGGACTTGCCGTAGGCGTGGAGGAGGCGTTCGTACGGGTCGTCGCGGAACAGCGCCGCCAGCGAGGCGGGCGGCCGCAGGCGGGGCGCCCGGAGGTCGAAGTCGCCGGCCTGGGGCACGGTCGCGCGGGGTTTCAGCGAGAGGCCGAACCGTTCCTCGGTCTGGCGCCGGAAAGCCTCGGCCTCGGCGGCGGTGAGCCCCTGGCCCTCGTACCCCCAACCGCAGAGCTTGCGTTTCGCCTCCGTCATCAGAACCTCCTTGGCGCCGCACGATAGCGGAGCATCTACAATCCCCGTCCAATGTCCTGGCAGTCCGAGGTCGACGAGATCGAACGCCGCCGGCGCCTGGCGCTGGCGATGGGTGGCGAGGAGGCAGTGGCGCGCCAGCACGAGCGCGGGCGTCTCACCGTGCGCGAGCGGATCGAGCGGATCGCCGATCCGGGGTCCTTCATCGAGGAGGGCCGCCAGGCCGGGGCCGCCGAGGTCGACGAGGACGGTCGCGTCGTCGCGTTCACGCCGGCGAACTACGTCGTCGGCTTTGCCGATGTCGGCGGCGGCCGGGTGATTGTGGCCGGCGAGGACTTCACCCAGGCCGGCGGCTCGCCGTCGCCGGCCGGGCTGCGCAAGAGCGTCTACTCGGAGGAGCTCGCTCTCAAGTACCGGCTGCCGCTCGTGCGCTTCCTCGAAGGGGGCGGCGGCAGCGTTCGCGGCAGCGCGGGACGCCAGAAGGGGGCGCCGAAGACGCCGCCCCGCCCGATGGGCGAGCCGGTGTACTCGCGTGCCCGCTTCTGGTCGATCGCCGAGATTCTGCGGACCGTGCCGGTGGCCTCGATCGGGGTCGGCGCGGTGGCGGGGTTTCCCGCGGCGCGCCTGGTGGCGTCGCACTTCTCCGTCATGACGCGGCACACGGCGCAGATCCTGATCGGCGGACCGGCGCTGGTCGAGCGGGCGCTGGGCGAGAAGAAGACGAAGGACGAACTCGGCGGCTGGCAGGTCCATTCCCGCAGCGGCGTCGTCGACAACGTGGCCGAGGACGAGGACGACGCGATGGAGCAGGTGCGCCGCTTCCTGAGCTACCTGCCCTCGAACGTGGACTCGCTGCCGCCCCGGCGCAAGGCGGGCGATCCGGCGAACCGGCGCGAGAAACGGCTGCTAGAGATCGTGCCGCGGGACCGGCGGTTTCTGTACGACATGCGCGAGGCGATCTCGCTGGTCGTCGACCGGGACAGCTTCTTCGAGATGACTCCGGGCTACGGGCCGTCCCAGATCACGGGTCTGGCGCGGGTCGACGGGCATTCCGTCGGCGTGGTGGCCAACGACTGCAGGCACATCGGCGGCGCGATGGACGCCGCCGGGGCGCAGAAGTTCCGGCGCTTCATCGAGTTCTGCGAGACCTTCCACCTGCCGATCCTCAGCCTGGTGGACGAGCCCGGCTTCATGATCGGCTCGGAGTCGGAGGCGTCCGGGACGATTCGTTACGGCATGGAGGCGATCGCGGCGACCGTCCGTTCCACCGTGCCCTGGTGCGCGGTGCAGATCCGCAAGTCGTACGGCGTCGCCGCGGCGGCCCACTACGGCCCCGGCGGCCGGGTGCTGATCTGGCCCTCGGCCGAGAGCGGGGCTTTGCCGATCGAGGGCGGCGTCGCGGTCGCCTTCCGGCGCGAGATCGCCGCGGCGCCGGACCCGGACAAGAAACGGGCCGAACTGGAGGCCCGGTTCGCCAAGCGCCGCACTCCCTTCCCGCGGGCCGAGGGGTTCTCGGTCCATGATCTGATCGACCCGCGGAGCACGCGCGCCGAGGTCGTCAAGTGGCTGAACCTGTCCGAGCCGCTGCTCGCGTCGCGGGTGCGGTAGGAGAAACCCAAGGAGACGAACATGCCTGTGAACCGAGCGACGAAGATCGCGGCCATCGCCGGAACGTGCCTGCTGCTCGCCGCGGCTGCCGCCGCTCAGCAGCAGCCCATCGGCTACGAGGACACGCCGAAGCTGCCCAGCCTGCCGTGGAAGGTACACGACCCGAACCGGCCCGTGCCGCCGGTCGTCGCCTCCGGCGCCTCGTTCAGCGACATGGCCCCGGCGCCGGCCGACGCCGTCGTCCTGTTCGACGGCACGGACCTCTCGAAGTGGCAGAAGCCGAACGGCGACGAACCCGAGTGGAAGGTCGAGAACGGCTACATGGAGGTCACGTCGACCGGCTCCATCCGCACGCGCGACGAGTTCGGCGACTTCCAGCTCCACCTGGAGTTCGCGACCCCGGCCAAGGTAGAGAGCAACAGCCAGGGCCGCGGCAACAGCGGCGTGATGATCTACGGCGACTACGAGATCCAGATCCTCGACTCGTACGAGAACCGGACCTACGCCGACGGCCAGGCGGGGGCGATCTACGGCCAGACGCCGCCCATGGTCAACTCGTCCCGGCCCCCCGGTGAATGGCAGACGTACGACATCGTCTTCGAGGCGCCGCGCTGGCAGGACGGCGAACTGACGAAGAAGGCGAACGTCACCGTGCTCCACAACGGCGTCGTCATCCATCACAAGAAGGAGTACATCGGCCGGACGATCCACCGCCGGGTCGGCGTCTACGACCGCCCGCACGAGCCGCGCGGCTGGATCGGCCTCCAGGACCACCGCAACCCGACGAGGTTTCGTAACATCTGGGTACGGGAACTGCCGGGCTACAGCGGCGGCGGCTGAGAGGGAGGATCGATGAGCGACGAGCAGCAGAAGGAAGTGGAGCGGAACTACGCGGCCTTCAAGACCTTGCTCCCGGAACTTCTGAAGAGCGACGCCAAGCGGTTTGCGCTGATGCGCGGAGGCAAGGTGGTCACCTGCTTCGATACGAGTCGCGACGCGATCGAGGCGGGCCGTCAGTTGTTTCCGGATCGGCCGTTCTCCATTCAGGAGATCACCGACCGAAGGGTCGATCTCGGGTACTTCTCGCGTGTCCGCGTACTCGGGCAGGTTTGACTGGGATGTAGGCCTGGTCATCCAGGTCGCCGTCGTTCCCGGGAATCTCGACGTCGCGACGCCGCCTGATGAGGTTCATCTCTGCCCGGCGCTGGTGGACACGGGCGCCAGTTCGACGTGCATCTCCCGCGCCGTGGCGGAGGCGCTCGGTCTGCAAGCGATCAGCATGACAGAGATGCTCACCGCCGGAGGCGCCGTGGCGACGAACGTCTACAGCGTTCACATCGGTCTCGTTGGCCCTACCGCGACGAGCCCGGACGGCACGGTGAGCACGGATCTGCAGATGCTCGCGGGCCTTCAGACACCCGAATTCGATCCGGGCTCGGCCAGCTATCGGGTGCTGTTGGGACGCGACGTTCTCCGGCGCGGTGTACTGAACATGGCCTTCGACGGCCACTTTGCGTTCGCGGTCTGACGGGCGGACGGGTCAATCCGAGGCTCCTTGAAGATCTCCCTCTTCTACCTGCCCTCGATCGGCTCGCGGGCCGAGATCAAGCGGGGCATGGCCGGCCTGCGCGGCGATCTCTACGACCGGATGCTGGCCGAGGTCTCGGAGCAGGCCCGGCTCGCCGACGACCTCGGCTACGACTCGATCAGCTTCACCGAGCACCACTTCCACATCGAGGGCTTCGAACTCTCGAACAACCCGGTGCTGCTCGACCTCTTCGTCGGCATGCAGACGAAGAACATCAGGGTGGGGCAGTTGGGCATCGTGCTGCCGGCACGGAACCCGATCCGCGTGGCCGAGGACATCGCGATGCTCGACCGGATGACCGGTGGCCGCGCGAACGCCGGTTTCGCCCGCGGTTACCAGCGGCGCTGGGTCGATGTGATGGCCCAGCAGACGCACGGCATCTCCGGCGCGCTGCCGCACCGGCACGACGAGATCGACGCGACGAACCGTGCCGCCTTCGAGGAGTGCTTCCGCATCGTCAAGAAGGCGTGGACCGAGGAGATGCTCGACTACGACGGCCGGTTCTGGAAGGTCCCGGTCGGCGGTTCTGAGGGCGGCACGCCGTGGACGCTCGAGGCGACGGAGCAGTGGGGCACCGGCGTGGAGGAAGGCGTGCTGCGGCAGGTCGGCGTCGTGCCCAAGCCGGTGCAGAAGCCGCACCCGCCGATCTTCCAGCCCTTCGCGTCTTCGGAAGAGAGCATTCGCTGGTGCGCGCGGGAGGGCGTGACGGCGATTCTGCCGCCACTGCATCCGAAGCGGGAACGGGTGTTGTTCGAGCTGTTCGCGGAGGAGTCCGGACGACCGCTCGGCGAGGGGATCGGGGTGCTCCGCGACGTCGTGATCGCCGACACGGATAGCGAGGCGGAGCGCCTTTGGAAGGCGAGCGGCGCCTTCTGCGGCGCCGCGTGGTTCGAGCCGTTCGGCTTCAGCCGCGGCATGGCGGACCCGGACACGGGCGAGGGGTTCGACGACATGATGGGCGCCGGCATGGCGCTGGTCGGCAGCGTCGATACGGTGATCCGCCAGCTTGAGACGCTCCGCGAGCGTTTGCCGGTGACCTGGCTCTACTTCTGGGCCTACAACGGCTTGCTGCCGCACGCGCGGCTGATGTCGACGATCGAACGCTTCAGGACAGAGGTGCTGCCGCGCTTCGGATAGACGCTTTTCCGACCCGAGACGTAACAGAGGGTACGTGCCCCTCCGAGTGATAGCGTCGTGGCCCCTGATTGGAGATGAACGAGTGAGCGTAGACAAGAGGATCCGGCGATGAGCGCCGCCACGGACACGCTGCGTACTGCCGAGACCCTGCGGGAGGCCGGAGTACCTGACCGTCAGGCAAGCGCCCACGCCCGGGCGACGGACGAGGCAGTTGACGAAGCCACGGAGGGGTTGGCGACTCGCGCTGACGTCGCGGCTCTGCGAGCCGACATGTCTGGTCTGCGAGCCGATATGTACCGTGCCATGCTGATACAGACCGGAGTCATCATCGGTGCGGTGGTCGGCCTGCTGAGGTTGATTCCCTGAGCCTGCCGCATCCGAAGGAGCCCGTCGGCGACCTTGTTACGCGAGTTCAGATGCGTACCGTCCTCTACCGCGCCCTGCTGCTCCAGACAGCCGTCGTTGTCGGCGCGGTGGTCAGCTTGGTGAGGCTGATTCCCTGAGCCTGCCGGAGCCCTGAGAGGACCTGCGGCTCGTTAGTTCGGCTTCTTCCGCCGCGCCCTCCGCTTCCGCCGCGTTCTGAGCAGCAGCCCGTCCTCGAGCGACGCGCCTTCCTTCGCGTCGACGACGATCTTGCCGCCGTCCGCCAGCTTGCCGAAGAGGATCTCGTCGGCCAGCTTGCGCTTGATCCTCTCGTCGATCAGGCGTCGCATCGGGCGGGCGCCGAAGTCGGGTTCGTAGCCGTGCTCGGCCAGCCAGCCGCGAGCGTTGTCTGTCAGTTCGATCGCGATGCCGCGGTCCTCCAACTGGCCGCCGAGTTCGCCCACCAGCTTGTCGACGATCAGCCGCACGGAGTCCATCTCCAGCGCCTTGAAGACGACCCAGGCGTCGATCCGGTTGCGGAACTCGGGCGTGAACAGGCGCTCGACCGCCGGCTTCGAGGCGGCCTCGGCGGAGAGCTTCGAGCGGTCGCCGAAGCCCATCGGCTTCGTGGTCAGTTCCCGGCCGCCGGCGTTCGTCGTCATGATCAGGATGACGTGCCGGAAGTCCGCCTTGCGGCCGTTGTTGTCGGTCAGCGTGGCGTGGTCCATGACCTGCAGCAGGATGTTGTAGACGTCCGGGTGGGCCTTCTCGATCTCGTCCAGCAACAGCACCGTGTGCGGGGTGCGGCGGATCGCGTCGGTCAGCAGACCGCCCTGATCGAAGCCGACGTAGCCGGGCGGCGCGCCGATAAGCCGCGAGACGGTGTGCTTCTCCATGTACTCGCTCATGTCGAAGCGGGTGAAGGCGATGCCGAGCACTTCGGCCAACTGGCGGGCGAGTTCCGTCTTGCCGACTCCGGTGGGGCCGGAGAACAGGAAGCTGCCGATGGGCCGTTCCAAGGTTCCCAGACCGGCGCGCCCCAGCTTGACGGCCGAGGAGATCGAGCGGATCGCCTCGTCCTGGCCGAAGATGACCGCCTTGAGTTCCTCCTCCAGGTTGAGAAGAGCGTCGCGGTCGTCGCTCGAGACGGACTTCTCGGGGATTTTCGCCATCGAGGCGACGACCCGCTCCATGTCGACCGGGTCGAGGACGCCCTTGCGTTCCTTCGCGGCCACGAGCCGGTTCGCGGCGCCGGCCTGGTCCACGAGGTCGATCGCCTTGTCGGGCAGCCGGCGGTCGAGCAGGTAGCGGGCCGAGAGGTCGGCGGCGGCGTCGAGCGCCTCGTCCGCGTACTTGACCTCGTGGTGCTCCTCGTAGCGGTCGCGCAGGCCGCGCAGGATCTCCGCCGACTCCTCGACGGACGGTTCGTCGATCTCGATCATCTGGAAGCGGCGCGCGAGCGCCCGGTCGCGGTCGAACGAGCCCTTGTACTCGGCATGGGTGGTGGAGCCGATGCAGCGCAGCTTGCCCGAGGCGAGGCCCGGCTTGAGGATGTTCGAGGCGTCGAGCGAGCCCGACGACACGGCGCCGGCGCCGACGATCGTGTGGATCTCGTCGATGAACAGGATGTGCTCGGGCTCCGCGACGATGCGGTCGATCACCGCCTTGAGCCGCTGCTCGAAGTCGCCCCGGTAGCGGGTGCCGGCGAGCAGGGCGCCCATGTCGAGCGCATGGATCGTCACCTTGGACAGGAGCTCGGGCACGTTCCCTTCGTGGACCGCGAGCGCCAGCCCCTCGACGATGGCCGTCTTGCCGACGCCGGGGTCGCCCACCAGCACCGGGTTGTTCTTGCGCCGACGCGCCAGCGTCTCGCACACGACGCGCACCTCGTCGAGGCGTCCGACCAGGGGGTCGATGGAGCCTTCGGCCGCCCGCTCGTTCAGGTTCGAGGCGAAGCGTTCGAGCGGATCCTCGACTTCCTCCTCGCCCTCCGCGGCGTCCGCGTCGGGCGATTCCGCGCCCGGCAGCCCTGGCGCCGACTTGACCGTGCCGTGCGAGAGGTAGCGGATGACGTCGAGGCGGGAGACGTCCTGCGCCTCCAGAACGTAGACCGCGTGGGATTCCTGCTCGCGCATCATCGCGGCGATCACCCCGCCCGCGTCCACTTCGGTCTTGCCGGCGCCGTGCGCGTGCAGCGCGGCGCGCTCGACCACGCGCCAGAAGGCGAGCGTCTGCTTGGGGGGCTGTTCGTCGGCGGACTCGTCTTCGGGCGCTTGGGTCCCGAGCTGGCCGGGACCGTCGTTCTCCCGACCGGCGCCGTTCTCCGGGCTGGCGTCGTTCTCCCGGGTGGCGCCGTTCGCCCGGTCTGCGCCGCCGGCCGCGGCGGTTGCTTCGGAGCCTTTGATCGCCGCCACGTCCGCCCGGGCGCCGGCCGCCGGCTCGGCCGCTTCGTCTCCGGTTTCCGGCGCCTCCGCCGCGTCGGCCGGCAGCGCCAGCGGCAGCGCTTCGAACTGGCTGGCCAGGTACTCCTCGATGTCGCTCGCCAGCCGCGGCAGGTGAACGCCCACCGCCTGCAGCACCTTGGCGCCCACCGGATCGCTGCACAGGGCGAGCAGCAGGTGCTCCAGCGTTACGTACTCGTGCCGGCGCGTAGACGCGTCAAGCATCGCGCGGCGCAGCGACTGCCGCAGTTCTTCGGTCATGCGAACGGAAGCCATGGTTGGTCTCCCGGAGCGGTTCAGTTGACGTCGCCGGCGCCGGAGCCCCGGTCGTCGTCGTCCCGGTCGTCGTCGCCCTTGCCGTCGCCCGTGTCCGGCTCGATCGTGCAGAGCAGCGGCACCTCGGCCTGCTGGGCGAGGCTGCCCACCTCGGCCACCTTCGTCTCGGCGATGGAGAAGGGATAGAGCCCGACCACGCCGACGCCGTTCTTGTGGACGTAGAGCATGAGCCGCGAAGCGTCCGACTCCGTCATGTGGAACACGTGCTGCAGCACCAGGACGACGAACTCCCGCGGCGTGAAGTCGTCGTTGTGGAGCAGCACCTTGTACAACCGCGGCCGCGCCAGGCGCTTGCGCGTCTTCGTCCTCGTGAGGACCTTGCTGTCCCCCTGCCGGTCGTCCTCGAAGTGCGGCATGGCTTGCCCGATTATAGGTCGGCGACCGCGAAGCAGCCGAGTTACACGCGTCAGCCCAACCGGGTTCGCTGCTGACGCCACGCTTCGATGCCCTGAAGGTGGCGGGCCGCGTCGCGTTCCAGGGCGGCGCCGAGCAGCGAGTTCAGCTTCTCGTCCATGAACAGGTGGGAGCTGTAGACGGGGGCGGGCTCGAAGCCGCGGCTGATCTTGTGCTCTCCGCCGGCGCCGCCTTCGAAGACCTGGACGCCCCGGGCGATGCACTCGTCGATGGAGTGGTAGAGGCAGACGTTGAAGTGGAGGAACCTGTGCTCCTCGTGGCAGCCCCAATAGCGGCCGTAGAGGTGGGTGTCGGAGCGGAGGTTGATCGCGCCGGCGACGACGCGGCCCTCGCGCTCGGCGATCACGAGTTCGACCGCGTCGCTCAGCTTGCCGAAGAGGTCGGAGAACAGCTCACGGTTCAGGTAGCGGCCGCCCCACATGTACTTGTCGCAGGTGGTGCAGTAGAGGCGAAACGCGGTCTCGGCCCAGCGCTCGGGATCGGCGGCGACTTCCTCGCCCCGCACGGTGCGGATGGCGATGCCTTGCCGGGCGGGTTCGCGGCGCTCGCGGCGGCACTGGGTACGGCGCTTGGAGCGGAGCTTCGCCAGCCAGTCCTCGGGCGTGCGGTAGTCGTAGTTGTGCCAGTGGTACTGGACCATGACCCGCTGCGCCAGCCCGGCGCCGGCGAGGGCCTCGGCCTCTTCGGCGCCGTGGTAGAGCACATGGACCGAGGCGATGCCGACCTCGCGGGCGGTGTGGGCGGCGAGCTGCACCAGCATCCGGGCGGCGAGCGCCGGGTCGAGGTCCGGCTCGGCCAGGATGCGACGGCCGGTGACCGGCGAGAACGGCACGCCGACGACGAGCTTCGGGTAGAAGCGGCCGCCCGCCGCCCTCACCGCGTCGCCGAAAGCCCAGTCGCGGGAGAAGTCGCCCATGCCGTCGTTCTTGATGTAGGCGGGCGCGGCCGCCAGCAGGGCGCCGCCCGGCGCCCAGGCGGTCAGGTGAAAGGGCAGCCAGCCGCGGTCGGGGGCGACGCAGCCGGTCCGTTCGAGCGCTTCGAGGAAAGTCCAGGAGAGGAAGGGACGGTCGCCGGGGCGGAGCAGGCGGTCCCAGGCTGGCTGGGGAATGTCCGCGAGGGACTGGACGATGCGGAGTTCGACCTGCTGCTGCTCGGTTTGGGCGCCTGTCCGGGCTGCGGCGTCGTCCATTGGACGAGTCTTGCACGGCAGTGACGGAGGGGCGCCGGCCTCGGCTGAGTGCGGTCGCCGGCCTTGGTCGGCGGCCCTTTCGCCCGGGCTGCGCCGGTCCCCGGCGCCGCCCGTGTGCGGGTCGGAAGACCCGCGCACCCAGCGGGCGGTCAGTAGCCCAGGGCGGCTCCGTCCTTGCGGGGGTCGGAGGCGCCGTAGAGGGTCCCACGGCGGTCGACCCTGATTGCCTGGGCGCCGCCGAACTCGGCGCCCCCGGCGATTCGCACCTCGTGGCCGAGGGCCGCGAGTTCCTCGACGGTGCGCGGCTCCAACCCGCGCTCGCACAGGAGCTCAAGGCCCGCCGTGTGCCGCCAGCGGGGCCGGTCGACCGCGGCCTGCAGGCCGAGTCCGTGGTCGTAGCGGCCGGTCAGGAGCTGCACGTGTCCCTGGGGCTGGAACGGTCCGCCCATCACGCCGTAGCAGAGTTCGAGCCGGCCCCGGTCCAGGACCATGCCGGGGATGATCGTGTGGAAGGGCCGCTTGCCGGGCCGGTACTCGTTCGGATGACCCGCTTCGAGGGTGAAGCCGGCGCCCCGGCAGTGGAGCATGATGCCGGTGCCGCCGCCGGCGATGGCGGCGCCGAACGGCGCGAACAGGGAGTTGATGAAGGAAGCGGCGTTGCCGTCGCCGTCTACGACGGCCAGGTAGACCGTGTCGTCGCCGGCCCGTCCGCCGCCGCCGGGCCGGCCGCCGCCTGTCGTGTCGTCGCCAGCCGGGCCGCCGTCGGGCCTGCCGCCGCCCGTCGCGATGTCGCCGGGCCGGATGCCGCCGGCCGGCGGACCGTCGGCCGGCCGACGCGGGTCGATCAGCCGGCTGCATTCGCGCGCGTAGGCCTTGTCGAGCAGTTCGGCCAGCGGGACGCCTCCGCCGCTTCGCAGCGGTTCGGCCTCCGGGTCGCCGACATGGGCGTGCAGGTCGGCGTAGGCCAGCTTCTTCGCCTCGACCAGCAGGTGGGTGTGCTCGGCGCCGGCCGGGTTCATCGAGGCGAGGTCGAAGTTCTCAAGCAGGTTCAGCATCAGCAGAACGCCGAGTCCCTGGCCGTTGGGCGGCAACTGGAGGACCTCCCGGCCGCGGTACATCGTGCCGATCGGATCGACCCACGTCGATTCGTGCCGCCGGAGGTCCTCAAGATCGAGAAAGCCCCCGGTCTCGCGGGAGTAGCGGACGATCTCTTCCGCGATCGGACCCTCGTAGAAGGCGTCCCGGCCGTCTTCCGCGATCCGCCGCAGCGACCGCGCCAGCGCAGGCGCCCGGAACACCTCGCCGAGTTCGGGCGCCCGTCCTCCCACCAGCCAATGCTCCGCCGCCGCGCCGTCGCGGCGTAGCCGCGCGGCACACGCCGTCCACATCGACTGCACCCGCTCGCTGACGGGAAAGCCCGTTTCCGCGGTTTCGATGGCCGGACCGAGCAGGTCGGCGAACCGCAAGCGGCCGAAGCGCGAATGCGCCGTCTGCCAGAGATCGACCGCGCCGGGGACGGTCACCGCCGGCCACGAATCTGGGGCGATCGCGGCGCCCGAAAGGTCCTCCCGCGCCAGGGCCAGCGGCGAGCGGCCGCTGCCGTTGAGGCCGAGCAACTCGCCGCGGCCGCCGTCGGGATCGGCCAGGTGGTAAAGCAGAAAGGCGTCGCCGCCGATGCCCGTCATCATCGGCTCGACCACAGCCAGCATCGCCGCCGCCGCCACGGCGCCGTCGATCGCCGAGCCGCCGGCCCGCAGCATGTCGAGCCCGGCCAGGGTAGCCGCCGGATGCGACGTTGCGACCATGCCTCGGCGCGCCATCACGACGCTGCGTCCCGTGCGATGGGGACTAGCCAGCCGGGGTCGGGCGGAGGCGCTAGCGGAAGACGTCAAAGGTGCGGTTGAACTTGATGGCCAGGCTCCGGTCCGGCGTGTCCAGGCCGAGTACGCCGAACTCCGAGATCTCGTTGTAAACGACGAACAGCCCCCGGTTCGCCTCGTTCAGCCAACTGAAGCGGAGGTTCGTGTTCACGCTGTGGGTCAGGTCGTTGTACTGGATCAGCGCCTGGAGGAGCAGGCTGGTGCTGAAGGCGTAGGTGACGCGGAGACTGCCGAGGTGGGTCTTGAAAGCGCCCATCGGGAGGTCGATGTCGTTGTAGGACCAGCTCAGCTCGGACGTCAGATAGTCGCCGAGGCGGATGCTCAGCCAGGGATCCAGGACGAGCTGGTCGCCGCCGAAGAAACCCCCGCCCTGGACTCTGACGAAGAGGCTCACGGCGCGTCCCCGGTTGGTGTTGCCGAACAGGAAGAAACCGTGGTCGTCGTACTCCCCGGCCGGCACGTTCACGAGGCCGGCGAGCGTGAAGGGTTCGAGCAGTCCCTCGTAGCGGCCGCCGGCGGAGAGGCTGATCTGCGCGCCGCTCCGGAACTCGACTTCGCCGCCGACGGAGTAGCGCTGCGTCTCCTGGTAACCGTCGAAGTTCCAGAAGCCGTCGTAGAAGACGCGCGGACCGAACTCCTTGACGCGGCCCTCGCCGGCCGGGCGGAAGCGGCGCCGGATGTAGCCGTTGAACTGGCGGTAGCCGGAGCGGCTGAGGAAACCGACCTCGGGGTTGAAGTCCTCGCCGATCTCGGCATAGCCGAGACGCCAGCGCCAGAACGGGGAGCTGTAACCGCCGTCGATCCCGAAACCGTGGTCCCGGCCGGTCAGGCCGGGGGTTTCCGTCCGGGCCGCCCAGCCCGACACGTCCGTGAACTGCCCGATTCCGATCTGGCCGTCGACGGCGAAGGTCCGGTTGTAGTCGCCGTCCGGCGCCAGCGAGCCGGTGCCCTCGCGGTTGACGACCAGCACGCCGGCCCGGCTCCGGTTGCGGTACTCGCGGCCGAGCCGCGCGACCGTGAAGTTGTTGCCGTGGAGATCCCTCAGGTCGTCGGTCTGCATGTTCAGGAAGCCGACGTTGAATCCACCGGCCCTGCCGGACAGGCGGGCGCCGCCGAGGATCGGCACGGGCACACCCTGGCTCAGGCCGATCCGTCGGCTGAAGAAGAGCTCGGTGCCGCCCCGGAACGAGGACCGGCCGCCGACGCGGAAGAGCCCGGAGTTCTCCAGGAAGAACGGTCGCTTCTCGGGGAAGAACAGGCTGAAGCGGTCCAGGTTGATCTGCTGATCGTCCGCTTCCACCTGGGCGAAGTCGGTGTTGACGGTCACGTCGAGCGTCAGGCTCGGGGTGACGCCGTACTTCAGGTCCATGCCGATTTCGCTGTCGTCGACGCTGCCGTCCACGTTCTCGCGCCCCGTGCTCAGGACGTAGGGAGTCAACTGCAGGTTGCGCTGGCGCGGCGGTTCCACGCCGACCAGGTGCCCGGCTTCCGACACCCGGAACAGGTCGTGCTGGCGGCCGAGGTGGGCCCAGAACGCGGTCTCGTTCTTGCGCCGGATGTTGCGTTCGAAGTTCAGGCCCCAGACCGCGCGGCCCGATCCGTACCGGAGACTGCGGAAGGGAATCGCCATCTCCGCGCTCCAGCCGAAGTCGCCGCTCGACGTCCGGACGGTCCAGGCGGTGTCCCAGTCCAGATTGGCGCCGCCGGACCTGGAACTGCGGGAGGAACTCCCGCCGCCGCCGCGGCCCTGGTTGGTGAACTGGCCGTCGTACTGGATGCCCGCGATGTTCGTCCCGAAGACGAAGCCGTTCTGCCGGTCGCCGAACGTGTCGAGAACGACCCGGAAGCTGTCCTCGTTCTGGAGCATGGCGTCGCGACGGCTGTCGGAGATCGCCAGGGAGGAAGCGTCACGGTCGAAGCAGATGACCGCGAGGTAGAGGTTGGACTCGTCGAAGGCGATCCGCACTTCGGTCCGTTCGCTCGCCGCTTCGCCTTCGAACGGTTCCACCTGTTGGAAGCCGGTTCCGAAGTCGACGTCCAGCCAGAGATCCTCGCCGAGCACGTCGCCGTCGATCACCGGCGCCTGGGCCAGGCGCGCCGCCTGGAGTCGCGGACGATCGCTCCGCATCTCGACCTGTGCCGCGGCGATGCCGTCGCTGGCCGCAACGAGCGCGATCAGCGCCAGAGCGCCGGCCGGAAGCGAGATTCCAGGCATCGGCGGGCCAGGAGCTTGCGTCGCGGAACGCAGCGAAGAAGGGCCGCGGCGCGAGGTCGCAGTGAGGTGGGAGCTGGGGCCAGACACGGAGTCAGCGAGGGGTTCGGCGGCCCTACTGCGGCGCCGGAGTTTCGTCCGCTTCGCGGCCGGCCGGCGGCTGGACGGCCGGGATCTCCAGTTCCCGGGCCCGCCGGTTCAGTTCGTCGAGCCGGGGTCCGGTCAGCTCGTCCACCGCCTCGAGGATCGGCAGGAGTTCGGCTTCGAGATCCTCCAGGCGCTGGCGCGAACCGGCCGTCGGCCGCGCGGTGTTGCCGAAGACGTGGGTGTAGAGGTAGGCGTACTGGTTGTCGATCCGGGGCTGGAAGTTGAGCGCGTCCTGCGAGACGCGGCTGCGCGACTGGATGAGTTGGTCGTCGAGTTCCCCGGCCCGCTCCAGGACGGCCTCCACGGCCGGTTCGAGTTCGCCGGCCCCCGCGGCGTCGAGCCGATCCTGAAGAGCCCCGGCCTGTTCCCGGACGCTGCGCAGGCCGGCGATCGCGTCGTGGATCGCCGTCAACCGCGTCGACAACCGGTCGAGCATCGCGTACTGCTCCTCGAGGTCGGCCTCGGTGATGTCGTCGAGGCGCGGGTCGGCGAGCACCTCGAAGGTCCGGCTGTCGAGCCAGCCGGCGGCCCCGCCGCCGGTCCCGGCGTCGCCTTCGGACTCGGCGTCGCCTTCCGCCTGGGTGCGCGGGTCCTCTGACCCGCTGCCGCCGGAGGCGGCGTCAGGTGTCGCCGCCGGCGAAGCCGGCGTCCGCTCTTCGCTGGCGGCGACCGACAGCGTGGCCCGGTAAGTCCCCGGCGGCAAGTAGGGCCCGCCCGTGTACGACAGGGACATGATGGCGCCCTCGACCAGGTGGGGCGCCTGCCCGCGCAGGTTCCAGACGATCCGGTTGAGCCCCTCCTTCGCGTCGAAGGACTCGATCCGTGGACGCTCCTTGTCGCCGCCCTCGATCTCCTCGCCGTCCGGCAACGACACGAAGCGCCGCAGCACCCGGTCGCTGCCGTCGGAAGAGATCGTCAGTTCGACCCGGCCGGCCGGCTGCTCGGGCAGGTCGAACCAGATCGAGGCGCCGTTGACGAAGCCGCCGCCTCCGCCGGGCCGGTCGATGCGGACCGTGGGTTCGGGAGAGAACAGCCGGGGCGCGGTCCGCGCCTCGCCGCCGGCGGCCTCCGCGGCGGCTTCCCCGGCGAGCTCGCGCACGGCGCCGAGATCGTCGAGCACCCAGAAGCTCCGGCCCTGGGTCGCCAGCACCAGGTCCGGGTTGGCGGCGTTCTCGTGGATCAGCAGGTCGGTGATCGGCGTCCGCGGCAGGTTCAACTGGAACGGCAGCCAGGAGTCGCCGCCGTCGAACGAGGCGTAGAGGCCGAACTCGGTGCCGGCGAAGAGCAGGCCGGAGGCGCCCGGGTCCTCGCGCACGACGCGCACGAAGTGGTGCTCGGGCAGCCCATCCGTCTTCGTCGTCCAGGTGGCGCCGCCGTCGTCCGTGCGGAAGACGTAGGGCGTGTAGTCGTTCATGCGGTAGCGGTAGGCGCCGACGTATACGCGCGCCGGGTCGTGGCGCGAGACGTCGATCGAGTTGATCGTGCCGTCGGCCGGCATCCGGTCCGGCGTCACGTCGACCCACGTCGCGCCGTCGTCGCGGCTCCGGTGGATGCGGCCGTCGTCGCTGCCGGCCCAGATCTCGCCCGCCGTCCGCGGCGACTCGGCGAGCGCGAAGATCGTGTTGTAGACCTCGACGCCGGTGTGGTCGTGCTGGACGGGCCCGCCCGGGATTCCCTGTTTCTCGTCGTCGTCGGTCGTGAGATCCGGCGAGATCGTCTCCCACGTCCAGCCGCCGTCGCGGGTGCGGTGGACGTAGTTCGACGTGTGGTACACGACGTCCGGGTCGTGCCGGGAGATGAGGATCGGCGCGTTCCACTGGAAGCGGTAGCGCAGGTCGCGCGGCGCCGTGCCGTCCTGCATCTGCGGATAGAGGATCATGTTGCGGGAGGTGCCGCTCCGGTGGTCGTAGCGGTCGATGCGGCCCAGGTAGTTGCCGGAGTAGACGAGGTGAGGCTGCTCGGGATGGACCGCGATGTGCCCGCTCTCGGCGCCGGCCACCGAGTGCCAGTGCTGGGTCGCGGTCAGTTCGGGCATCGGCCGCGACGGCACGGAGATCGTGCTGTTGTCCTGCTGGGCGCCGTAGATCCGGTAGGGGAACTGGTTGTCGACGGTGACCCGGTAGAACTCGGCGGTCGGCTGGTTGTTCTGGCCGGACCAGGAACGGCCGCCGTCGACGCTGACGTTGGCGCCGCCGTCGTTCGCCTGGACCATGATGTGCGGCTGCTCCGGGTTGATCCAGAGGTCGTGGTTGTCGCCGTGCGGCGTTCCGACCCGCTCCCAGGTGGCGCCCGCGTCGACCGACTTGAAGAAGCGGACGTTCGAGCCCCAGACCGTGTTCGGATCGGCCGGGTCGGCGTGGATGTGGCTGTAGTACCAGCCGCGGGTGAGCAGGTCCGGCTCGTCGCTCACCTTCTCCCAGGTGTCGCCGTGGTCCTCCGAGCGGAAGATGCCGCCGCGGCGTTCCGGCGCGGTGACGATCGTCCACAGCCGCCCCCGCCGCGCCGGCGACGCGGAGACGCCGATGCGGCCGAGGACGCCCGTCGGCAGACCGCCTTCGAGCCGTTCCCAGGTATCGCCGCCGTCGGTCGAGCGGAACAGGCCGCCCTCCTCGCTGCCGTCGATCAGGGTCCAGGGCTTGCGCTCCACCCTCCACGCGGCGGCGTAGAGGACGCGGGGGTTGAACGGATCGAGCTCGAGGTCGGAGATGCCCTCGTCTTCGGAGATGCTGAGCACCTGTTCCCAGGTCTCGCCGCCGTCCGTCGAGCGGTAGACGCCGCGCTCCGGGTTGCTGCCGAAGATCTGGCCCAGTACGCCGACCCAGAGCACGTTCGGGTCGTCCGGGTGGACGCGAACGCGGCTGATCGCGCCGGAGCGCTCCAGGCCGATGTGCTGCCAGGAGGCGCCGGCGTCGATCGACCGGTACATGCCGTCCCCGATCGAGACGTTGCCGCGCGGGCAGGCCGAGCCCATCCCGACGTAGATCACGTTGGGATCGCTCGGCGCCACGGTCACCGCGCCGACGGAGCCGGCCTTGAAGTCCTTGTCGCTCAGGTTCTCCCACGAGATGCCCGCGTTCGTCGTGCGCCAGACGCCGCCGCCCGTCGAGCCCATGTAGAACGTGTAGGGGTGGGAGACGTGGCCGGCGACCGCGGTCACCCGGCCGCCGCGGCTGGGGCCGACGAGCCGGAACTCGATCCCCTCGAAGGGGCCGGAGTCCTCCTGGCTCCAGACCGGCGCCGCGGCAATGGCGGCGACCGCGAGCATCATGGGCGCGGACCTTGGGCGCGGGAGCAACATCGTCGCGGCGTAGTCTATGGGCTGAGAGCGTCGGCAGGGCGCGGCGCGCCGTGACCGGGGCGCAGGTCTCCGGGCCGGCTGCCGACGGCGGCGGTCGGGCGCCGCGCGGGCGCGTCCGGCTGCTACATTGACGCGGTTTTGAGCGACCAGCCTGCCGCCCGACCGCCGCTTGTCATCTATACCGACGGCGGCGCCAGTCCCAACCCCGGCCCGGGCGGCTGGGGGGCGGTGATCCTGGAGTCCGGCGGGAAGTCGCGGGAACTCGCGGGCGGCGCTCCGAGCACCACGAACAACCGCATGGAGCTCCAGGCGGCGATCTCGGCGCTCGCCGACCTGGCGGAACCGAGCGCGGTCGATCTCTACACGGACTCGCAGTACGTCCGGCAGGGAATCACCTCGTGGCTGAGCCGCTGGCGCCGCCAGCACTGGCGCCGGCGAGACGGCGGGGCGGTCAAGAACGTCGACCTGTGGCGCCGGCTGGAAGGTCTGAACAGGCGTCACCGCGTCCGCTGGCACTGGGTGAAGGGCCACGCCGGCAACGAATGGAACGAGCGCGTGGACGCCCTCGCCAGCGCGGAGATCGCGGCACGGGGCGGCGGCGCCGCCGCGGAGCCGGACGCCGAGGTCGAGGTTCCGGCAGACAGCGCCCGGGTCTTTCTGAAGGTCCGCTGCGTCGGCGGGCGCGGCGCGTGGGCGGCGGAGGTGGAGAGCCCCGGCGAATCGGGCCGGCGAACGGGCCGCGCCTCGGGAACCACGCCGAACCGCCTGGAACTGGAGTGCGTTCTCGATCTGCTGGCGGCGCTGCCGCCGGAACGGCCGGTTGCCGTCTACACCGGCAACGACTACCTGCGGCGGGGCGCCTCGTTGTGGATCCACTCGTGGAAGCGCAACCGCTGGCGCACGAAGTCCGGCGGACAGGTCAAGAACGCCGACCTCTGGCACCGGCTCGACCGCCTGCTCGAAGGGCGGCGGGTGCTCTGGCCGGCGCCGACGGGCGAGGCGGCGGAGCGGTTGGCCGAGTTGAAGGCCAGGGCGCGCGACCTGTTCTGAGGCCGGCGACCCTCCTCCAGCGGCTGCGATTCGGGCAAGCGGCTCAGTCCGCGAGGTTCGGGGTGATTCGGTGGTCGCACGGCCCGAGTATCGTGCTAGTCTGCCTTTACGGTGATATCTCCTGCCGTTTCACTGCAATCTGGGTTCCAAAGAGCAGCGTTGCGGTACGCCTTGTCGGCGGCACTGCTGTTGGCGACGGCTCCGGCGGCTCAGGCACAGCGGCTGCTGACGCTCGTCCCGGGCGTTGCGGAGGCGACCTCGGCGGACGCTCCCGGCCCGTCGATCGGGCCGGTTCCGACGGCGGTGCAGGTGGACCTGGGCCTGCTGCGCAGCGCGCCGCCTTGGCTGGAGGTGCCGACGCCGGACGGCAGCGTCCTCTCGGCGGAGCGGAGCGTGTTCGAGGATCGCGGCGGCGGCGACCTGATGTGGTCGGGCGGCCATCCGGACGCGGGGTACGACACGGTTGTGCTGACGGTGGAGGGCGGCCGGTTGGTGGGCCGGTTCGGCGCCGCGGGCGGAGGCGCCTACCGGATCCACGCGGCCTCGGACGGCCGGGGCGGCATGGCGCCGGTCGGCGGTCCGCGGCCGGAGGGAGTGCCGTTCTGCGGGGTGGAGACAGTCGAGGAGCACCACCACGACGCCGCGGCCCATGCCCGAACAGGGGTCCACTCTGCCGATTCACCCCAGCCGGTGAGCAGTCCGCAGAGCCACGACCGGCTGGACATCCTGGTGGCGTACACGGCGACGGCGGCCGAGAACTGGGCGGGCATCGGCGGGCCCGAGGCTGCGATCCGCCACGCGGGCGACTACCTGAAGATGGTGTTTCGGAACAACGAGCTGCCGGTTGAGCCACACATCGTCCACGCCTTCCGGACGTCCGCCGTTCTGGACCGGGCCATGAGAGACCGACAACTGCGCTTTCCGAGCTTCGGTCTGTTGGAGTTCCTCCGGGAGGATGGAGACCAGTGGCGCTTGCGCCATGAACACCGGGCCGACCTGGTGCATCTCTTCACGGGCGAAGGCCCGGCCCTTACCGGCCCTTGCGGCCGGGCCTTCCCGCTGCAGAGGGGCGACACGGCACGGACCTTTGCCAACGCCGCCTACGCCTGGACGTCGAACGCCGGCTACTGCGACTACGTCGTCACCTTCGTTCACGAGATCGGCCACAATCTGGGCGCCAACCACGATCCGGCCAGTGCAAGTTTCCCGCAGAGTACGTTCAGGCCGTACGGCTTCGGCCACGGGAACCGCGACGCGATGCCGCCCATCGGCACGGCAGTGAGCAACGCGGGCCAGATCGAGCCGTTCTTCTCCACGCCGCGGTTCCGGCCCTGGGGCGCCACGGTCGGCATCGCGGGCTTGCGGGACAACGAGCGGCTCCTGCGGGAAACGGTCCACATCGGCGCGCGCTACAGCGACCATCTGCGTTCGCTGGAGGGAGTGCCGGCGCCGCCGAGCGACCTTCGGATATGGCGGGACGGCGAGTTCCTGCGCCTTTCCTGGCAGGGCAACGCGCCGGACGCGGACGGGTACGAGGTGGGGTGCTACTACTTCCATGGCAGAGACACCGTTCGGCGGGTCGAAGGCAGTACTCGGGCGACGATTCCTCTGGAACGCCATGAACCGGGCACGACCTACCAGTGCCACGTGCTGGCGACGAAAGGGGAGGAGCGTTCCCTGCGAAGCGGCTACGCCTACCTGGTCATCCCCGGCGAGCCGCTCAGGGCGCCGTCTGACGTAGTCGTGGAGCCCTTTTCGTCAATCGTGAACGTGCGCTGGACGGACAACTCGGACAACGAGATCGGGTTCGAGGTGCAACTGCTGGAGGACGGCGAGCCCGTCGGGCGAAAGTGGGCATCGCCAAACGAGACGAGCGAGTCTTTCCGGGAGCCAAAGGTACAGCCCCGGGACTCCGAGTATCGAGTGCGGGTGTTCGCGGTCCACCAGACCGCGGCTTCGGAGGCCGGCGAGTCGGCGGCCTTCCGCTGGCGAAGCCATCCGCTCGCTCCAGGTCCCGTCGCCGATCTCACGGCAACGGCCATCGGGCCGACGACGGTGCGGGTGAGTTGGACCGGTCCCCCCGAGAAGCACCACTACCACTCGACCCACGCCCGTCTTGAGGGCTGGAGCCATCGCCCCGGCCTGTACGGAAACCGGGTGGACATCGCTGGGCTTGCCCGAGGCGGCCGCTACACGTTCGAGGTCGCGGTCGGCAACGACCATGGCCGGGGCCCCTACTCCCGGGCGCATCTGACCTTGGGGGATCGCGGCGCTGGACCGGAGGCGCCCTCGGATCTTGCCATGGTCATCGAGGGCGACACGGCACGCCTGAGCTGGAAGGACAACTCCGACGACGAGCTGGGCTTCGAGGTTCAGTCGGGGTCGTTCAGGTTGGCACTCGTCCCGCCGGACACGACGACGGCCCTCGTCCCCTCCTGGCGGGTGAACGACCCGCTGTCCAAGAAGAAGGTGTACGCGTACAACGAGCGCGGCTTTTCCCTCCCCGCCGTGATCGGGGCCGCGCCGCGCACAGGCACCTGTTCGCCGGACGCGGAGACGCTTTGCCTGCGGGACTCGCGCTTCGAGGTGAGGATGAGATGGGACGCTTGGTTAAGCCAAGGGAGAAGGGGGCGCGGCCGGGTCGTTCCCGCTGGCACGAACGATTCGGGCCTCTTCCACTTCTTCGACCCTGAGAACTGGGAGGTGCTGATCAAGGTGCTGGACGGCTGCGCGATCAACGGGCGAATGTGGGTGCTTGGCGCTTCGACGACCGATCTGGGTTACTGGATACGAGTGAAGGACACGGTCACCGGCGATTCGCGGTCTTACTGGAACGAGCCCGGTCAACCGGCGTCGGCGATCGTGGACACGGAGGCGTTTCCCCTGGCCTGCGGCGACGCGGCGACGGCCGGCGCGGCTTCCGCGGAGCGCACAGGCGACGGGGCGTTCCGCCGGCTCGCGGCGGGAGCGAGAGCCGCCGTGCCGATGGTCGCGGCGGCGGATAGGGCGGCGGGCCGGTGCGAGGCCGGCCCGACGACGCTGTGTCTGGGGAGCGGCCGGTTCTCGGCGGGAATCGAGGCGTCCACGTTGGGCGGCGAGCGGCACGAGGGCTTCGTCGCGCGGGCGGGCACGGAAAGGGCGGGCCTCTTCTGGTTCTTCGACCCGGAGAACTGGGAGGTGTTGGTGAAGGTCCTGGACGGCTGCGCGATCAACGGGCACCACTGGGTGTTCGCCGCCTCGGCGACCGACATGGGCCTCGACCTGCTGGTGGAGGACGAGGTGACCGGTGGGACGAAGAGGTACGGCACGAACGTCGGCGAGCCGGCCCCGGCGATCGTCGATACCGAGGCGCTGGCCTGCGCGGCCGGCGCGGCGACCGGCGGAGACAACGCATGAGTCCGTTGGCTTCCCTGTTCGCTGGATTGCGCCGTGCAGCGGCGCCGTGCGGATTGCCGGCGGCGCTGCTACTGGTGCCGACTCCAGCGGCTCAGGCGCAACGGCTGCTGACGCTCGTCCCGGGCGTTGCGGAGGCGACCTCGGCGGACGATCCAGGCCCGTCGATCGGGCCGGTGCCGACAGCGGTGGAGGTCGACCTGGGGTTGCTGCGCAGCGCGCCGGCCTGGCTGGAGGTGCCGACGCCGGACGGCAGCGTGCTGTCGGCGGAGCGGACCGTGTTCGAGGACCGCGGCGGCGGCGATCTGATGTGGTCGGGCGGCCACCCGGACGCGGGGTACGACACGGTGGTGCTGACGGTGGAGGGCGGCCGCCTGGTGGGCCGGTTCGGCGCGGCGGGCGGCGGGGCGTACCAGATCCACGCGGCGGCCGACGGCCGGGGCGGCATGGCGCCGGTCGGCGGTCCGCGGCCGGAGGGCGTGCCGTTCTGCGAGGTGGAAACGGTCCCGGACGACACCCGCAGCGCCGCGGCCCATACTGGGGCGGGGTCCCGCGCAGCCGATCTTCCCGTGCCGGTGAGCAATCCGCGGAGCCACGACCGGCTGGACATCCTGGTGGCGTACACGGCCACGGCCGCCGAGAACTGGGCGGGAATCGGCGGCCCCGAGGCGGCGATCCGCCACGCCGGCGACTACCTGAAGATGGTGTTCTCGAACAACGAGCTGCCGGTGGAGCCGCACATCGTCCACGCCTTTCGGACGTCCGCCCTTCTGGACCGGGCCATGAGAGACGGACGTCTGCGCTTTCCGAAGCGCCCACTGTTGATGCTCCTCAAGGAGGACGGAGACCAGTGGCGCTTGCGCCACGAACATCGGGCCGATCTGGTGCATCTCTTCACGGGCGAAGGACCGGGCCTTACCGGCCCCTGCGGCCGGGCCTTCCCGCTGCAGAGGGGGGACACGGCACGGACCTTCCACACGGGAGCCTACGCCTGGACGTCGAACGCCGGCTATTGCGACTACGTGGCGACCTTCGTTCACGAGATCGGCCACAATCTGGGGGCCAACCACGATCCGGCCAGCGCATGGTCCCCGCAGAATGCCTTCAGGCCGTACGGCTTCGGCCACGGGAACCGCGACGCGATGCCGCCCATCGGCACGGCAGTGAGCAACGCGGGCCAGATCGAGCCGTTCTTCTCCACGCCGCGGTTCAGGGCCTGGGGCGCCGTGGTCGGCATCGCGGGCTTGCGGGACAACGAGCGGCTGTTACGGGAAACGGTCCACATCGGCGCGCGCTACAGCGACCACTTGCGTTCGCTGGAGGGAGTGCCGGCGCCGCCGAGCGACCTTCGGATGCGGCGGGACGGCGCTTTCGCTCGCCTCTCGTGGCAGGGCAACGCGCCGGACGCGGACGGGTACGAAGTGGGGTGTTGGGACGGAAGCGGCCCCGCCGTCGCCATTTTGCGGGTCGAGGGACGCAGCGAGGCGACGATTCCTCTGGAACGCCATGAACCGGGCACGGTGCTCAAGTGCGAGGTACTGGCGACGAAAGGGGAGGAGCGGTCCCTGCGGAGCGGTTACGCCTACCTGGCCATCCCCGGCGATCCGCTCAGAGCGCCGTCCGACGTGGTCGTGGAGCCTTCCTTGTCAATCGTGAACGTGCGCTGGACGGACAACTCGGACAACGAGATTGGCTTCGAGGTGCAGTTGCTGGAGGACGGCGAACCGGTCGCGCGGAGATGGGCATTGCCAAACGAGACGAGCGAGTCTCTCTCTGAGTGGAGGGTGCAGCCCCGGGACCGCGAGCACCGGGTGCGGGTGTTCGCGGTCCATCAGACCGCGGCTTCGGAGGCCGGCGAGTCGGCGGCCTTCCGCTGGCGAAGCCATCCGCTCGCTCCAGGTCCCGTCGCCGATCTCACGGCGACGGCCATCGGACCGACGACTGTGAGGGTCAGTTGGACGGGAAAGCCCGGGAGCGACTACTACTGGGTCAGTGCCCTCCTCGAGGGCTGGCGCCACCGGCCCTTGCCTGTACGGACCGACCGGAACCCGGTGTACATCGAAGGGCTTGCCCGAGGCGGCCGCTACACGTTTGAAGTCTTGGCCACCAACCACCATGACGGTAGCCTGCCCTCCCGGACGCATCTGAGCCTGGGGGCTCGCGGCGCGGGGCCGGAGGCGCCCTCGTCCCTTTCCGTGGTCGTCGAGGGAGAAACGGCGCGCCTGAACTGGAAGGACAACTCCGACGACGAGCTGGGCTTCGAGATTCAGTCGGGGTCGTTCAGGTTGGCACTCGTCCCGCTGGACACGACGACGGCCCTCGTCCCATCCGGCTACGTGAACAACCCGCTGCTCGCGCCGAGGGTGTACGCGTACAACGAGCGGGGCTTTTCCCTGCCCGCCGTGTTCGGGGCCGCGCCGCGTGGTACCTGTTTGCCGGACGCGGAGACGCTTTGCCTGCGGGACTCGCGCTTCAAGGTGAGGATGCAGTGGCGGACCCGGCTCGGCGAGGGGGGCCGCGGCCGGGTCGTTCCCGCGGGCACGAACGACTCGGGCCTCTTCCGCTTCTTCGACCCGGAGAACTGGGAGGTGCTGATCAAGGTACTGGATGGCTGCGCGATCAACGGGCGTATATGGGTGCTTGGCGCTTCGACGACCGATCTGGGTTACTGGATACGGGTGACGGACACGGTCACGTCCGACTCGCGGTCGTACTGGAACGATCCGGACCGGCCGGCGTCGGCGATCGTGGACACGGAGGCGTTCCCCCTGCCTTGCGGCGCCGCCGCGACGGTCGGCGCGACGTCCGCGGGGTCCCCAAGCGGCGGGGCGTTCGGCGGGCTCGCGGCGGGACCGAGAGCCTCGGCGACGCGGCTCGCGGCGGCGGATAGGGCGTCGGGTCGGTGCGAGGCCGGCCCGACGACGCTGTGTCTGGGTAGCGGCCGGTTCTCGTTGGGAATCGAGGCGTCCACGCTGGACGGCGAGCGGCACGAGGGCCTCGTCGCGCGGGAGGGCACGGAACGGGCGGGCCTGTTCCACTTCTTCGATCCGGAGAACTGGGAGGTGCTTGTAAAGGTCCTGGACGGCTGCTCGATCAACGGGCACCACTGGGTGTTCGCCGCCTCGGCGACCGACATGGGCCTCGACCTGCGGGTGGCGGACGCGGTGACCGGGGCGGCGAAGAGGTACGGCACGACCGCCGGGCAGCCGGCCCCGGCGATCGTCGACACCGAAGCGTTGGCCTGCGCCGCCGGCGCGGCGGTGCGTTGAGCGGAGGTTCGACCCGACGGCGAAGGGAGGGCGACTGAAACGAGGGACGCGACGACTTCGAGAACGGTCGGAACCGGCAGTGCGGCGCTTCGCCGCGGGGCGGCGGCGGTGCTGTTCGCCGGCTTGGCGTTCACCGCCGGCGCCGCGCGCGGCGGGGACAACGCGTCGTTCGTTTCGTACTCCGGCGTGCCGTCGACGATGGAACCGGGCGACAAGAAATCGGTGACGGTGACGATGCGGAACACCGGCACGACGACGTGGCGAAACACGATCTCCGGAGGGACGGTGACCAGCTACGCGCTGGTCGCGCTCGGTCACGGCTGGGGCGTCGGCAGCGTGGGGGTTTCGGGCGTGGCGCCGAACCAGCAGATCGGTATCTCTATGACGATCACGGCGCCGCAACAGGAGGGCGACTACGTGTTCCGGTGGCAGATGACACGTCGCACGGACAAGGTCGACAGGCCGATCGGCCCGATCGTCGAGGCTCTGAGCAGCACTTCCTTCGGCGACAAGACGACGAGCGTGACGATCAAAGTGAAGAAGAAGGGGCCGGACACGGCGCCAACGTTCGGGACGCAGACGATCCCCGACCAGGTTTGGGAGAGGGGCAAGGCGATCGCAGCGGTGGATCTACCGTCGGCCACCGGCGGCAACGGAGCTCTGAAGTACTCGCTGGTGTCGTGTCACTTGCCCAAGGGCGTGAGCCGCAAGAAGATGAAGATCGTCGGCACGCCCGCAACGGCGTGGGGGCCGACGAACTGCACATGGAAGGTGGAGGACTCGGACGACAACAAGGCCGACAGCGATGCCGATACACTGACCTTCCAGATCTGGGCGAAACGGCCCGCTCTCACGGCGAGCCCGAAGAACCTGACGATCAAAGGCGGAGCGACGGGGACGTTCACGGTGGCGCCGACGACCCCGCCTACGGGCAAGGTGACGGTGTCGGTTTCGAGCGGGGCTGCCGGAACGGCGACGGTGAGTCCGGCGAAGCTGATCTTCAACAAGGGCGACATCGCGGCAAAGACGGTGACGGTAACCGCCGTGCCGCACTGCAGCGCCACGGACAAGAGCGCGACGATCAACCTGAGGGCCAGCGGCGGCGGCTACAACAACTCCTCGGCGTCGGTCAGCGTGACGGTCACGGCCGGTGACACCCCGGGTCCGGTCGCGACCGGAACACCTCTGACGATCAGCGAGGGGAGCAACGGCTCCTTCAACGTGAGGCTGGCGGCTAGGCCCGCTGGCACGGTGACGGTAACGCCAGCGAGCGATGACGTCGGGGCGGCGACGGTGAGTTCGAGCCTGACGTTCAACACTTCAAACTGGAACACTACGCAGGACGTGACGGTGACCGGCGTCCAGGACCCCGATGCGTGGAGCGAGAACGTGACGATCACTCTGACTTCGAGCGAGGGAAGCTGTGGCAGCGCTTCGGCGAAGGGCCCGGTGACGGTGATCGACGACGATTCGCGGGGCATCGATGTCGATCCGACGAGCCTGTCGATCATGGAGGGCGGAACCGGCGCCTTCACGGTGAAGCTGTCGACGGAGCCGAGCGAGCCGGTGACGGTGTCGGTGGCGAGCTCGAACACGGCAGTAGCGCCGGTCGACCTGGGCAGCCTCGCGTTCAACACTTCAAACTACAACTCCACGAAGACGGTGACGGTGACAGGAAAGAAGGCCGGCAGCGTCACGATCGACTTGGGGGCCAGCGGCGGCGATTACGGCAACGAATCGGCGTCGGTGAGCGTGACGGTGGTAGCGGACACGGCCCCCTCATTCAGGAACGAGGAGGTCGGAGACAAGGTCTGGACGAAGGACGAGGCGATCACGCCGATCACGCTTCCCGATGCGACCGGCGGCAACGGAACGTTGTCGTACGCGTTCAGTTGCGATTTGCCTGCAGGCGTGAACCGGTCGAACAAGACCATCAGCGGCACGCCGACGGCGTTGCTGAACTCGGCGACGTGTACCTGGACGGCGACGGACACGGACGGCGACACGGCCACACTCACGTTCACGGTCTCCGTAGTGGCGCCGCCGCCCGCGGACAAGACGCCGTCGTTCGGGAACGAGGACATCGACGACATGATCCTGATCCGCAACCGGGCGATGACGACGAAGACCCTTCCGCAGGCGACCGGCGGCGACGGCGATCTGACCTACACGCTGTCCCCGGCGCAGCCCGCGGGTCTGTCGTTCGACGCCGCTTCTTCTTCGCGGACGCTCTCGGGCACGCCGACCGTGGCGCAGGACGCGACGGAGTACACCTACACGGCGACGGACTCGGACACGACCTCACCGGACTCGGTGTCGTTGAAGTTCAAGATCACGGTAGTCGATCTGACCGTGAGCGCTACGAGCTTGACGGTCACGGAGGGTACGTCCGCGGAGGACAAGAGAGACTTCACGGTGAAGCTGGCGACGCTTCCGACGGCCGACGTGACGGTGTCGGTGTCGAGCGGGGACACGACCGTCGCGACGGTGAGCTCGGCGAGCCTGACGTTCACGACGACGAACTACAACACGTTCCAGACAGTGACGGTGACGGGCGTGGAGGACGCGGACGCGTCCGACGAAAGCACGACCGTCAGCCTGAGCGCGAGCGGCGGAGGCTACGCCAACGTGTCGGCCTCGGTGAGCGTGACGGTGGACGACGACGATACGCCTACCCTCCTCGCCGCGGAGAGCGTGAGGATCTCCGAGGACGGCAACGGCACGTTCACGGTGAGTCTGGCGACGCTTCCGACGGCCGACGTGACGGTGTCGGTGTCGAGCGGGGACACCGGAGCCGCGACGGCGAGTCCGGCGAGCCTGACGTTCACGACGACGAACTACAGCACGGCGCAGACGGTGACGGTGACGGGCGTGCAGGACGCCGACGCGTCCAACGAGAGCGTGACGGTCAGCCTGAGCGCCAGCGGCGGGGACTACGCCAGCGTGTCGGCGTCGGTAGCCGTTACGGTGACCGACGACGATACGCGGGCGGTCGTCGCAAGCCCGACGAGCGTGACGGTGGCCGAGGGTGGCAGCGGCACCATCGCGGTGAGTCTGGCGACCCAGCCGACGGCCGACGTGACGGTGTCGGTGTCGAGCGGGGACCCGGGCGCCGCGACGGCGAGTCCGGCGAGCCTGACGTTCACGACGACGAACTACGCCACGACGCAGACGGTGACGGTGACGGGCAAGCAGGACGCCGACGCCTCCAACGAGAGCACGAGCATCGGCCTGACCGCTGCCGGCGGCGACTACGCCAACGTGTCGGCTTCGGTGAGCGTGACGGTGACGGACGACGACACGAAGGCCGTGGTCGCCAGCGTAGCGAGCCTGACGGTGGCCGAGGGCGGCAGCGCCACGTTCACGGCGAAGCTGGCGACGCAGCCGACGGCCAGCGTGACCGTGACGACGTCGAGCGGCGACCCGGGCGCCGCGGCGGCGAGTCCGGCGACCCTGACGTTCACGACGACGAACTACGGCACGACCCAGACCGTGACGGTGACCGGCGTGCAGGACACGGACGCGACGAACGAGAGCACGACGGTCGGCCTGACCGCGAACGGCGGGGACTACGCCAACGTGTCGGCGTCCGTCGGCGTGACGGTGACCGACGACGACAGCGTGGACAAGCAGCCCTCGTTCGGCGACAAGACGATCTCGGACATGACGCTGACGCAGAACCGGGCGATGACCTCTACGGTGCTGCCGGAGGCGACCGGCGGCGACGGGACCCTGACCTATTCGCTTTCGCCGGCGCTGCCCTCGGGGCTGTCGTTCGACTCTTCTCCTTCGTCGCGGACGCTCTCCGGCACGCCGACCGCGACGCTGGCCGAGACGACCTACACGTACACGGCGACCGACACGGACGGCGACACGGCGACGCTCACGTTCAAGATCGCGGTGTCGGCGGCGCCGGCCAATCCGACCTTCAACGGGACGATCCGCGACCGGACGTGGGTGAAGAACGTGTCGATCGGCACGGTGACGCTGCCGGCCGCGATCGGCGGGACCGGCTCGCTGAGCTACTCGCTGACCGGGACGCTGCCCGCGGGCGTGACGTTCGACTCTTCGGCGCGGACGCTGTCGGGCACGCCGACGAAGAAGCAGGCCGCGGTCACCTACACCTACAAGGCGACGGACACCGCCGCCAAGTCGGCGACGCTCACGTTCACCATCCGGGTGGACGGCAAGGCGTCGGACGGCGCGGCGTTCGTGTCCTACACCGGCGTGCCCTCGACGATGACGGCGGGTTCGACGGCGACGGTGACGGTGCGGATGCGGAACGCGGGGACGACGACCTGGACCTCGGCCGCGGGCTACCAGTTGGGTTCGCAGCGGCCCGCCGACAACACGACCTGGGGCCTGAAGCGGGTCGCTCTGCCGGCCTCCACGCCGCCGAACGCGACGGCGGACTTCTCGTTCAGCATCGCGGCGCCGTCGAAGGCGGGGAGCTACAAGTTCCGCTGGCGGATGCTGAAAGGCGCGGCCGGCTGGTTCGGCGCCAAGACGACGCTCGAGACGATCGCGGTGACGGCGGCGCCGGACACGTCGCCGTCGTTCGGGACGCCGCCCCTCGACCTGACGTGGGTGAAGAACGTGTCGATCGGCACGGTGACGCTGCCGGCGGCGACGGGCGGCAACGGCAATCTGACGTATTCGCTGACCGGGACGCTGCCCGCGGGCGTGACGTTCGACACGTCTTCCTCGGCGCGGACGCTGTCGGGGACGCCGACGAAGAAGCAGACCGCGACGACGTACACGTACAAGGCGACGGACACGGACGGCGACGCGGCGACGGCCACGTTCACCATCCGGGTGGACGGGAAGGCGTCGGACGGCGCGTCGTTCGTGTCCTACACGGGCTTGCCTTCGACGATGGCGGCGGGTTCGACGGCGACGGTGACCGTCCGGATGAAGAACGCGGGCACGACGACCTGGACGTCGGCCGCGGGCTACCAGTTGGGCTCGCAACGGCCGGAGGACAACACGACGTGGGGCCTCAAGCGAGTCGCTCTGCCGTCGTCCACGCCGCCTAACGCGACGGCGGACTTCTCGTTCACGATCACGGCGCCGACGACGGTGGGCAGCTACAAGTTCCGGTGGCGGATGCTGAAGGGAGCGGCCGACTGGTTCGGCGCCAAGACGGCGCTGAACACCATCGCGGTGGAGGCGGACACGACGCCGTCGTTCGGCTCGTCCTCGATCCTCGACAAGACGTGGGTGAAGAACGTGTCCATCGGGACGGTGACGCTGCCGGCGGCGACGGGCGGCAACGGCACGCTGGGCTATTCGCTGACCGGGACCCTGCCGGCGGGCGTGACGTTCGACGACTCGGCGCGGACGCTGTCGGGCACGCCGACGAGCAAGCAGGACGCGACGACGTACACCTACAAGGCGACGGACGCGGACGGCGACGCGGCTACCCTCACGTTCACCATCCGGGTGGCGGGCAAGGCGTCGGACGGGGCGACGTTCGTGTCGTACAGCGGCGTGCCGACGAAGATCGTGGCCGGCGGCAAGGCGACGGTGACGGTGCGGATGCAGAACACCGGCACGACGACGTGGACGTCGGCGAACTACAAGCTGGGTTCCCAGCGGCCGGAGAACAACACGACGTGGGGCCTGAAGCGGGTTTCGCTCGCATCGGACGTCGCGCCGAACGCGACGGGCGACTTCACGTTCACGATCGTGGCGCCGACGGCGACGGGGAGCTACAAGTTCCGGTGGCAGATGATCCAGGGCGCGTCGGGCTGGTTCGGCGCCAAGACGACGCTGAACACGATTACGGTGGAGAACCCGTCGTTCGGGGACGCGACGGTGGCCGACCAGGCGTGGATCAAGGGCACGCCGATCGCGTCCCTGACGCTGCCGGCCGCGAGCGGCGGCACGGGCGCCTTGACTTACGCGCTGACGCCCTCGCCGCCGGCGGGCGTGACCTTCACGGAGGCGACGCGGACGCTGGCGGGGACGCCGACGGCGGCAAAGGCGGAAGCCTGGTACACGTACACGGCGACGGACACGGCCGGCGACAAGGCGACTCTGTCGTTCCGGATCGAGGCGACGGAGGCGCCGGTGGACAACGCGGCGTTCGTGTCGTACTCGGGCGTGCCGTCGAAGATCGCTGCGGGCGGCACGGCGACGGTGACGGTGACGATGCGGAACACGGGCACGACGACGTGGACGTCGGCCGCCGGCTACAAGCTGGGCGCGCAGAGTCCGGCCGACAACACGACGTGGGTTTCGAGCCGGGTGTCGGTGCCTTCGGACACGGCGCCGAACGCGACGGCGGACTTCACGTTCGCGATCGCGGCGCCGTCGACGACGGGCTCGCACGCGTTCGCGTGGCGGATGGTGCGGGACTCGGCGACCTGGTTCGGCGATTCGACGACGAGCCGGACGATCGCGGTGGAGGACCCGTCGTTCGGGGACGCGACGGTGGCCGATCAGGCGTGGGTGAAGGACACGGCGATCGCGACGCTGACGCTGCCTGCGGCGAGTGGCAGCAACGCGACGATGACCTACGCGTTGACGCCCGCGCTGCCCGCGGGCGTGACCTTCGCGGCGGCGACGCGGACGCTGTCGGGGACGCCGACGGCGGCGAAGACGGGAACGACGTACACCTACACGGCGACCGACGGGGCCGGCAACAAGGCGACGCTGACGTTCCGGATCCGGGTGGCGGCGGCTGCCGGCGACAGCGCGGCGTTCGTGTCGTCTAGCGGCGTGCCGTCGAAGATGGCGGCGGGCGGCACGGCGACGGTGACGGTGACGATGCGGAACACGGGGACGACGACCTGGACCACGGCCCTGGGCTACAAGCTGGGCTCCCAGAGCCCCGCCGACAACACGACGTGGGGCACGAACCGGGTCTCCTTGGCGTCGGACGTGGCGCCGAACGGCGAGGCGGCCTTCACGATCTCGATCACGGCGCCGACGACCACGGGCGGGCACACCTTCGCGTGGCGGATGGTGCGCGATCCCGGTTCCTGGTTCGGCGCTTCCACGGCGAGCGCGACGATCACGGTGGAGGATCCGTCGTTCGGTGCCGCGACGGTTGCCGACCAGTCGTGGCAGAGGAACTCGACGATCAGGGACTTGACCCTGCCCGCGGCGGGGGGCAGCGACGCGTCGTTGACCTATTCGCTGACGCCCGCGTTGCCGCCCGGCCTGATCTTCACGGCCTCGACGCGTACGGTGTCGGGGATGCCGAGGGCGGCGAGGGCGGCGACGACGTACACGTACACGGCGACGGACACGGACGGCGACAAGGCGACGCTGACGTTCTCGGTCGCGGTGGCCGAGGATCCGTCGTCCCAGTCATCGGCGGCGCTTGCGCCTCCGGCGCCGTCCGGCGTCTTCGACATGCTCGATTACTGGCTGCTGCCGCACGGTAGCGCCTTGAAGGTGCGGACTCGCCTGCGGAACGGGCGCGCGGCGCCGGCCGAGGGCTCGGCGTATCTCCGCTCCTTCTGGCGCGGCGACCTGTGGGGCAGGAAGGTGGCCCTCCTGGGAGATCCGGACAGCGAGCGCTACGACATCTTCGAGGAGGTCGAAGGCGGCCTCGACTACTGGGGGACGTTCGGCGGCGCCTCGGCGGGCAGGGAAGAGCGTCCGAGCATTGCGCTGGACCGTCCCTTCCGCTGGATGAACCGCTTCATGGCGGTGGGCGACGCAGTGCAGGGTCCCGCGACCGGCCGGCTGCTCTCGGACCGTAGGCGTAACCAGGCCGGCGTCCTGTGGTCGACGATGCGCATGGAGGCGCTGTCGCGCCGTGCCTCCTTCGAGGTGCCGCCGGTCCCCGGCCTCGTCTTCGAGGACGTGCTGGAAGTCCGGTACTGGCCGGACGCGGCGCGGGCGGAGGTCCACGACACGTTCTACCTGGCGCGGGGCTACGGCGCAGTGTACGCGCGGCGATCCGGGGTCGCTGCGCCGGGAGAGGTCGTCGAGTGGTGGGCGGTCGAGAAGGCGCTGACGCCGGTCGCGCCCGCGGCGCCCTCCGTACCGTGGTTCGATCCGTTCTCTCCGGGCTGGCCGAAGACGGCGGTGCTGAACGGGAACCTGGACGATGTCGCGCCCGAAGTCGGACTCCTGGGCGAACCGGCCGCGACCTCCGCAGGGCTCGGACGCGACGGCGGGCGGGACAGGGCTTCCGCGGCGCCCGGCTGGACGGCCGCCTGGGGCGACGCGACGGTCGCCCGGCCGCCCTCGGGCCTCGACGCCGGTGCCTGGAGCCTGGTGCTCCGCGGCAGCGGCGACGCAGCGCCCGACGCCGCGGTCACCGCAGAGTGGATTCCCATCGAGGGCGGGACCTACCAACTCTCCGCGTGCATGGTCCGGGAGAACGTCAGCGACCATGTGTTCGTGGACTTCGACGACGGCGCAGGCCGGGATGCAACCTTCGACGACGCCCACCTGGTGTCCAGTTCGACCGGGACCTGGGAGTGCCGGGCCGTGACGAAGTGCATCCTCGCCTCGGTCGGCGCGGTAAGGATCCGGGCGGCCCGCGACGGCGCGAACCTGGGCGATGCCTGGTTCGACCGGATCGAGCTGAAGCGGATTGCCGCCTGCGAGGAGCGGCCGGGCGTCTCGCGGCCCTGAAGAACGGGCTGCTAGACAGCCTGCTCCCGGGTTGTCAGAAACCGGACATCCGGCGCGTTCTCGGCGGCGCGGTCCAGCCAGTAGCGGTTCGCGGCCAGGAACAGCGGGGCGCCGTTGTGGTCGTGGGCAATCTTCCCTTCGTTGCGGCGGACGAAGTCCCGAACGACCCGATCGTCGTCCGCCTCGATCCAGCGCGCCAGGGACATCGCCGTCGACTCGAAGCGGACCGGCACCGCGTACTCGGTGCGGATGCGGTCGGCGAGCACGTCGAACTGAAGGGCGCCGGCGACGCCGACGATCCAGTCGTTGCCCTCTCGGGTGCGGAACGCCTGGGCCACGCCTTCTTCCGCGAGCTGGACGAGGGCGCGGCCGAGGTGCTTGGCCCGCAGCGGATCCTCGGGCCGGACCCGGCGCAGAAGGTCGGGGGCGAAGCTGGGAACGCCGACGAAGCGGATCGGCTCGCCGGCCGACAGCGCGTCGCCGATTCGCAGGTTGCCGTGGTTCGGAATGCCGATGATGTCGCCGGGCCAGGCCTCCTCGGCGAGCTCGCGGTCCTGCGCCAGGAACAGCACCGGGTTGTGGATGTTCAGGGTGCGTCCGCTGCGGGGGTGGAACAGGCGGATGCCGCGATGGAAGCGGCCCGAGCACAGGCGGACGAAGGCGATCCGGTCGCGGTGCTTCGGGTCCATGTTCGCCTGGATCTTGAAGACGAAGCCGGTCACGGGATCCTCGTCGGGCGCCACCGTCCGCTCGGCCGCCTGCTGCGGTCGCGGCGCCGGCGCGTGGCGGGCGAGGCCGTCGAGCAGGGCGCCGACGCCGAAGCTCCTCAGCGCGCTGCCGAAGTAGACGGGGGTCCGGTTGCCTTCCAGGTAGGCGGCGCTGCCGAAGGCAGGGCACAGCTCGCGCACCATCTCGACTTCTTCCCGCAGCTTCGCCGCCGGCCCGGCTCCGATGCGAACGTCCATCTCGGGGTTGTCGAGCCCCGGCACGATCCGTTCCGCTCCGCGGCGCTCGCGGGCGGCGTTCTCGAGCAGCACGAGCCGGTCGCGGACGAGGTCGTAGCAGCCCTGGAAGTCCCGCCCCATGCCGACCGGCCAGCTCGCCGGGGAGACCTCCAGTTGCAGCGTGTCGGCAATCTCGTCCAGCAGGTCGAACGGGTCGCGCACGTCGCGGTCGAGCTTGTTGACGAACGTCGTGATCGGCATGTCGCGGAGGCGGCAGACCTCGAACAGCTTCCGCGTCTGCGCTTCGATGCCCTTCGCCGCGTCGAGCACCATGACCGCCGAGTCCACCGCCGTCAGCGTCCGGTAGGTGTCCTCGCTGAAGTCCTCGTGGCCCGGCGTATCGAGCAGGTTGAACCGGTTGCCCTCATGCTCGAAGGTCATCACCGAAGCGGTGACCGAGATGCCGCGCTCCTGCTCCACCTTCATCCAGTCGGAGCGGGCGCGTCGGGCCTCTCCCCGCGCCTTCACCGCGCCGGCAAGCTGGATCGCGCCGGCGTAGAGCAGCAGCTTCTCGGTCAGCGTCGTCTTGCCCGCGTCCGGGTGCGAGATGATGGCGAACGTGCGGCGGCGGGCGACCGCTTCGGCGAGCGAGGTCATGGCTGGCGTTTTCGGGCGGGGCGGGGCGGGGCGCGGAGGACAGAGGCGAGGCGTGGGCGGCCGCCCTGTCCGGGATCCTCGCGCAGCGGCCGGCGGAGTCTATAGTCGGGCGCCGCCCGCCGGGGCGCCGTCCGTGCCAGAATGCGCGCCGCGCCACCCGGTTTCAACTGTCGAGGTAACCGCATGACCGATCTGTCCGCGTTTCGAGAGGAGGCCCGCGCCTGGGTCGAGGCGAACTCGCCCGAGTTCCTGCGGGGCAAGGCGTCCGACCCGAACGCCTGGGCCGCCGGCGGCCGCAAGGCGCCCTTCATCTACCCGGAGAGCCGCGACTGGCTGCTGGCCGCGGCCGACCGGGGGTTCTCGGTGCCGACCTGGCCCGAGCGGTACGGCGGCGCCGGCCTGTCGCGCGACGAGGCGATCGTGCTGCACGAGGAGTTCGCCCGCCTGGCGCTGCCGATGCCGCTGACCGGCTTCGGCTACAGCATGATCGGACCGACGCTGCTCGACCATGGCACGGAGGCGCAGAGGACGGAGCACCTGCCGAAGATCGCCCGCGGCGAGATCCGCTGGTGCCAGGGCTACTCGGAACCGAACGCGGGCTCGGACCTGGCGTCGCTCGCCACGTCGGCGGTGCGCGACGGCGACTTCTACGTGATCAACGGCCAGAAGATCTGGACCTCCGGCGCCGACGAGGCGGACTGGATCTTCATGCTCGTGCGCACGGATCCGGACGTGAAGAAGCAGCGCGGCATCACCTTCATCCTGGTCGACATGGAGTCGCCGGGCGTCGAGGTGCGGCCGATCCGGCTGATCAGCGGCGCCTCGCCGTTCTGCGAGACGTTCTTCCACAACGTGCGGGCGCCCGTCCACCAGGTCATTGGCGAGGTGAACTCCGGCTGGACGGTGGCGAAGGCCCTGCTCGGCCACGAGCGGACGTCGATCGGCGGCATGGGCCGGGGCCGGCCGCGCGCCTCGCTGCCGGACCTGGCGCGCGACTACGTCGGCGTCGACGAGTCGGGCCGGATCCACGATCCCGCGCTCCGGGAGCGGGTGACCCAGTGCGAGATGGACGCGATGTCCTACGGGCTCACGATCCGGCGGCACGGCGACGGGCTGGAAGCCGGGCACAAGCCGGGGCCCGAGAGTTCGATGTTCAAGTACTACGGCACCGAGCTGAACATGCGCCGCGAAGAGCTGATGCTCTCGATCCGCGGGCCGCAGGCGCTCGGTTGGGAGGGCGAGGGCTTCGAGCCGGCCGAACTCGACCAGACCCGAACCTGGCTCCGCTCCCGTGCGAACAGCATCGAGGGCGGAACCTCGGAGATCCAGTTGAACATCATCGTCAAGCGCGTTCTGGGACTGCCGGACTGATGGCCCCGCTCGTACTCACCGCACCCCAGAACATGCTCGCCCGCACGGCGGCCGAGCTGATCGAGAAGCACGGCGGCGTGGACCGCCAGCGCAAGCTCCGCGACGAGGCCGGCGAACTCGGCTACAGCCCTGAGGTCTGGGCCGAGATGGCCGATCTCGGCTGGCTGGGCATTCCCTTCGCGGAGGAGCACGGCGGCCTCGGCATGGGCATGGCCGAGACGGTGCTCATCACGGAGGCGATGGGCCGCGGCCTGGCGCCGGAGCCGTTCGTGTCGGCGGTCGTCTTCGGCGGCGGGCTGATCGCGGACGCGGGCAGTTCCGAGCAGGTCGCTGCGTGGCTGCCGCCGACGATCGAGGGCGAGAAGAAGCTCGCGCCCGCGCTGCTGGAGCCGGGCGGCCGGTATCGCGTGGCCCGCACGTCGACGGCGGCGGAGAGGAACGGCGGCGGCTGGTCGTTGTCCGGCGAGAAGACGCAGGTGGTCGGCGGCGTCGGCGCCGACGGCTACGTGATCCCGGCGCGGGCGGCCGGCGGCGACGGCCTGACGCTCTTCCTCGTGCCGGCCGGCGCGGGCGGCCTGGAGGTCGTGGCCCAGAGGCGCGTCGACTCGCGGAACTCGGCGATCCTGAGGTTGAACGGAGTCGAGGTGGCGGCGGATGCCGTCCTCGGCGAGGTCGACGGCGGGCTCGAACCGCTCGGCCGCGCGGTGGACCGGGCCACGGTTGCGGTCTGCGGCGAGATGCTCGGCGTGATGACGGAGGCCTTCGAGCGGACGATCGAGTACCTCAAGTCGCGCAGCCAGTTCGGCGTGCTGATCGGCACCTTCCAGGCGCTCAAGCACCGCGCGGCGAAGATGTTCATCGAGATCGAGCTGTCGCGTTCCACCGTCATGGCGGCGGCGCGCGCGCTCGACGACGGAAGCGACGACGCGGAACTCCAGGTCTCGAACGCCAAGGCGCGCTGCTCGGACGCCCTGATCCTCGTCACCAACGAGGCCCTGCAGATGCACGGCGGCATCGGCATGACCGACGAGCACGACGTCGGCCTGTTCATGAAACGCGCCCGGGCCCTCGAGTTCGCCTTCGGCGACGCGGCGTTCCACCGCGAACGGTTCGCGCGTTTGCGCGGCTTCTGAACTACAACTCGAACCGCAGGCCGACGCTGAGAACCCGGCCCAGGGGGTTGTGGGTGGAGGGGTCGTAGTTCAACTGGCGGAAGACCCGGGGCGGATCCTTGTCGGCGAGGTTGAGGATGGACGCGAAAAGCGTCGCCCTGTCGCCGGGAATGTCCCAGGAGACGTGAAGGTCGTGAGTGGCGAAGGCGTCGATGGGGTAGTCGGCGCCCCACGGGGCGGGGGCGTCGTGGACGTAGGAATCGACGTGGTTCAGGTGCCAGCGGGCGGTGAAGGCGCCGGCGGAGTAGCCGGCGAAGAGGCGGCCCTTGAGTTCGGGCAGGGCGCGGGCGAGGGAGGTGTCGTAGTTCAGGCGGCCCTTCGCGTCGTAGGCGTCGCCCAGTTCCCAGCCGTCGATGTTCCAGGACAGGGCGTAGGTGCCCGAGGCGCCGAGGGTCAAGCGGCCGGGGCCGGCGTTGGCCTGGAGTTCGGCGCGGAAGTCGATGCCGTCGGTTGCGATGTCCGGTCCGTTCACGATCCGCACCCGGACGGTGTCGAGGTTCACGATGGTGGGCACGGCGCCGCTGATGGTCAGCGAGTCGAACCAGGGCGAGCCGGTGTCGCAGATCGGGTGCGTGGCGGCCGGGCAGGCCTCGCCGAGGATGAAGTTGAAGGGCTGGATGACGAGAGGGTCCGTGAAGTCGTAGCGCCAGTAGTCGGCGGTGGCGAAGAAGCGGCCGCTGCGGCCGGCGAGGCCGGTCTTCTCGAACACGAGGCCGGCGTTCAGCGTCGTTGCCGATTCCGGGTCGAGGGTGGGGTCGCCGAAGATGTGGATCGGCTTGAAGGTGCCGATGCTGCCGATGAACTGGCGCGAGGTGTCGGCGATGCCCGGGATGGTCTGGTTGAGCGTCGGACCGCGGAAGGTCGTGCCGAACGAACCGCGCAGCGCCAGGGCGTCCGTCGCCTGCCAGCGCAGGGCGACCTTGGGATCGAGGCTCGAACCGACGCCGCGGCCGTAGTCCTCGAAGCGTAGCGAGACCTGGCTCTCGACGGAGGGCGCGAGCGGCAGCGACAGTTCGCCGAAGACGGAGCCGATGCCGCGGTCGTCCGACACGGGGAAGGCCGGCGGCAGGTAGCTGAAGACGCCGTCGGCGCGGTCGCAGGAGACGATGTCGGGGCCGCCCGCGCAGGGGTAGATCGCGATGTCGTGCAGGGCGCCGCCGCGCGGCGTGGCCGCGCCCAGGGTGTAGGGGCTCAGGTCGTAGGTCTCGCTTCGCCACTGGGCGCCGGCCGCGTACTCCGCCGCGCCTCCCGGCAGATCCCAGTCGAGGAGGCCGCTCGCCACCGCCTCGAGGACGAGCAGGGAGGTCTCGCCCCGGTAGCCGAGGATGGTCGTCAGGTAGTCGTGAATCGGGGCGTTGTCGAAGGCCGGGTCGTAGTCCGGGTTCGTCGCGTTCGGCACCAGATGGTGGGGCCTGATCGCGTTGGAGAACGGGTGCCAGTACAGGCAGTCGCCCCGGCCCGCGTGCCGGCGCAGGGTGTCGAGGGAGAAGCTGAGGGCGCCGTTCGCGTCGTACTCGTTCGGCACCCGTTCCTCGCAGCCGAAGCCGGCCAGGCCGAGCAGCGCCCGGCGCTCGCGGTAGTGCAGCGAGTCGCCGTCCTCGAACTCGCGCTCGGCCTCCGACCAGGCGCCGCGGAAGGCCCACAGCGTCTCGCCGGTGACGCCCTCGAAGTCGAAGGCGAAGCGGCGGGTCTCGGACTGGCGAAGATGCCCGCGCGTCGGACCCTCCTGCCCGAAGGTGCGGCCCCGGATCCACGCCACCTCCTGCCAGGCCGGGTCGATGCCGGCCGCGTCCTGGGCGCCGCCGTCTCCCGTCCAGCGGCAGTACGCGGCGTCGCAGAATGCGTAGGGGCCGTAGAGATCGGGGTAGCGCCGGGCCATGTCGATCAGGCTCGGGTGGTTGGCGCGCACCGAGCGGCCGGGGTCGAGGGTCCGGTGCGGGTAGGACGGGGAGGTCTGCCACGAGGGCACGTCGCTCTCGGCCACCAGCACCTCGGCGCCGATGTGCCAGCCGCCCTCGGTGTCCCAGGAGGCCTCGGTGAACCACTGGCCGCGCCGAGTGTCCTGGACCAGGTTGTCGAAGGCCGTGTACTGGAAGCGGCAGATGGCGCTGGTCGGGCTGCTGACCGCGCCGCCGACGCGCTCGCAGTTCGGGTCGCGGATGGCGGGAGCGCCGGAGAGGGGGTTGAACACGCCCGGCCGGCCCGTTCCCGTCCAGCCGCCGCGCGGGTTGTCGGCGTAGGGCCGGATCGCCCAGTCGCGGTCGGCGAGCAGGACGGGGCTCCGCCGGGACAGGCCGAGCGAGGTCACGGCGTGGCCGCGGCCGCCGCCGAACGGCGTGCCGCCGACGATCCCGATCTCGCCGTCGCCGTTCGACGCGTCGATCATGCTGTGCTTGCCCTCGAACGCGAGGCCGCCGAAGTGGCTGCGGGTGATGACGTTCATCACGCCGGCGATGGCGTCCGAGCCGTAGGTCGCGGCGCCGCCGTCCCGCAGGAACTCGACCTTCTCGACGGCGACCATGGGCAGGACGTTCGTGTCGACCAGGAGCTGCGCCTGATCGGGGATCGCGCCGGGCGACCAGGTGATCCGGTCGCCGTTCAGCAGCACCAGGGACCGGCTCGGTCCGAGGCCGCGCAGGTTGAGCGTGGAGCGGTCGGCGCCGGTGCGGGAACCGAACTGGTCCGACTCGAGATCGGCGCCGAGGCTGAACGAGAGGTTGCGGACGACGCCGAGCATCGACGGCGAGCCTTCCGCCTCCAGGTCGTCGCGGGAGAGAACGGAGACGGGCTGCGCGGCGTCCTCGGGGCTGCCCGGGATCCAGGAGCCGGTGACGGTGACGGAGTGGCTGAAGGTCTCGACGTCGTGGGAATGCTCGTGACCGTGGCCGTCTTCTTCCGCTGCGTCGTGTTCGTCCGCGTGCTCGTGGCCGCTCTCTTCCGTGCCGGCTTGAGCGTGCTCGTCCCCGTGGTCGTGGCCGGCGTCCTCCGGACCGGCGTGTTCGTGTCCGTGCTCCTGCTCGTCCGGGTGGTCGCCGTCGGTCTCCTCCGCGTGTTGGCGCTCCCGTTCGTGCTCGTCCTCGGTTTCCTGTGCCGCCGCGCCGGCCGTCCAGAGAAGCGCGAGAAGCGCGAGCGGAAGCGCGGGCAACGCCACGCGCGCGGGCCTGGGCGTGGACTCCGTGAAGAAGAGGGTACGGGCCATGCCGGCGGCCTCCGTTCGGTCGTGTCGAGGAATGGCTGCGCCGGCCGTGCCGGTCAGCTAACGACGCGGTTCGGGTTCATGCCCGAGCAACCGTCGTGCCTGGCCGCCGTGGAGCAGCGGCCGGTGTAGCAGGAGTTGCCGGCGAAGCCCTGGGGACGCACGCTCTCGATCCAGCGTTCGACGTTCGCCTGGACCTCGGCCGCGGTCTGGCCGTGCTCCGTGATGAGGACCTTCGAGAGGCCCCACCATGCCCGCCCCAGGTTGCACTGGCAGCAGCAGGTGTAGGCCGAGCGGTCGCTGCAGCAGGGCGCCGGGATGGGGGTGAGCGCGGCGCGCTTGACCTCCTCCTGCTCGGCCGTCAGTTCGATCTCGGCGTCGTACGCGATGAGCCGCTCCATCGGCAGCGCCAGCAGGGCGGCGACCGGGTCGTCGCCGGGCGCGGCGGCGGCCGCGCCCGCCGACGCCGGCGGCGGAGCGCCGCCGCAACTCCAGACCGTCAACGCGACCGGGAGTATCGCGGCGGCGGCGACGAGGCGGCGAAAGCGATCAGCGCGGCGAACCATGGCGTGCGATCTTACATCCGTCGGGGTCGGCAATGCACAACCGAGGAGCGTGGACCTCCTCCGTTTCTCATGGTGTCTCCACCACGGTGCACTCCAGCGCGGACACGCGCAGGTAGTCCCGGTCGGAGGTCAGGAGATGGCCGTGACACTCCAGCGTGCAGGCGGCGATCCAGACGTCGTTCAACGGGATTGGCGTGCCGGCCGCCCGCAGGGAGGCGAAGACGCGGGCGTAGTGGCGAACCGTCGCTCGGGTCACGTCGAGGACGCTCACGAACGGCTCCGTCAGGAACTCGTCGAGTACGCGCCGGTTCTCGGCTGCGCGGCTACCGCGTTCGAAGGCCGCTTCCAGTTCGCCGAGAACGATCACGGGCACGAGAACCTGCACGGCGGCGGTGAGGCTCGCGAGTACCTGCGGGTGTCGACTGCGAAAGTGCGAGTAGGCGCTGGTGTCGAGGACCAGCCGATCGATCGCGTTCATTCCCAGTACTGCCTGTCGAGCACCCGCTGTTCGGCCAGCGCGGCATCGAATTCGATCGCGTCTTCTTCGGTCCATGTGGCGTAGCGGAGGAGGCGAGCGCGACGGGCGTCCGGTCCGACAGCCTGGCGAAGCACGTGCAGCACGGTGGCGTTCAGGCTCTCGCCTCGCTCGGCGCTGATGGTGCGCAGCCGCCGGGCGAGATCCGCTTCCACGTTGCGTATGGTCAATTGGGATGACGGCATGACAGCGCGACTATGCATGCGCGATGTCACCGTGTCAACCTGCCGGTGACGCTCCTCGCGGTCACGGCTGCGGCGTAGACGATCGGCCGCAGTCGCCCGCCGAGCCCCGATACCCCCGATAGCCGGCCCAGAAGTACGGATGGGAGGCGTCGAACTCCACAGGTTCGCGACCCTCGCCCTGATGGAACACGAGGGGATCGGCGAGCAGCCTGAGCTGGGCCACTCGGAGTGCGTCGGCGGGCGCCTTGTCGTCGCCGGCCAGGTTCCGGTAGAAGGCGTCGAACAGGTGGGTGGCGGATTCGTCGAGCACCGGCCAGAGCGACGCGACGACGGAAGTCGCGCCGGCGGCGCCAAAGGCCTCGACGAACGGCCCGGGTCCGATGCCGTGGCCGCCGGTGTCGAGGCCGGAGAGGACGACCAGGGAATCGGCTTCGAGGGCCAGTCTCGACGCGAGTTGGCCGGTCGAGACGGGAACGGGCTGCTCGTCATACCGCTCGGGGGAGAGCAGCACGGCGGAAGCGCCGGAGTCGCCGGGCTCGACAAGCGCTTCCACCGCGACGTGCAGGAACCGGACTGCGTAGCTCTCGGTCGATTCCCACAACAGCGCTGGCGAGGCGGCCTGACCGAAGCGGGACAGCACCGGCAGGCCCAGGGCAGCGACGGTGCTCGCCTGATTCCGCCGGGCGGCGTGACGGCGCCAGGAGATGCCGCCGTCGCTCATCGAGGCGCCGAGCGGCCGCGCCGGCGGACGGTACACGGCGTCGGCCACCGCCAGAGCGATCTGCGTCTCGCCAGCGGGTCGGTCGGCGGCAGCGCCGGCGCTCAATGCCGGGTTCACCCAGCACAGCGTGCGCGTCTCGATCAGGTAGCGGCCCCGAGGATCGAGCGACCGCGGCGCCCGGGTCGCGCCGAAGGGAAGGTCGGCGAGCGGCCCGTTGGCGGACAGGACCAGACGCGAGGCGTCTCGGAGACGCTCGGAGACCGGGCCGAGCAGGATCTCGCCCAGTTCGTCCCCGAGACGAACGATCCGACCGAGAGAAGCCGGCGGCCTGAGCAGCGCGAGTTCGCGGATCTCGGCGACGAGCGGCTGGAGACTCTCGGCGGTCGCGTGCAGCGTCAACGTGGCCGGCGGGTCATTGTCCGGGCCCGCAATGACGGTCAGGCGGACGGGACGCCCGGGAGAGGCGTCGTAGACGAGCGTCGCGACGCCGTCGACGGTTGGCCGGAGGTGGTCGGGGAGGGAAGCGGGGTCGGGTCCGGCCTGCGCCCACGCGGACGAACCGGCGAGGATCGGCAGGCTGAGTGCCGCGGCAGCGACCCAGGCGGCAGCCGACCGCGGGTTTCCTGCGTTCCTCATCGTCGATCCCCTCATGAGCGCCGGAGAGTCCGCGTTGTATCAGAGTCGGCCGGCCGACGCGGATACGATCCCGGCGCGATGTCCGACGTGCGGCTCGACTCCGACGGCGAGGTGGCGCGGATCACGCTGACCCGGAGCGCCAGGGCGAACGCGCTCGATTCGGCGACGACGAAGGCGCTGCGCGAGGCGGTCATGGAGTCGGCGGAGGCGAACCCGCGGGTCGTCGTCCTCGCCGGCGAACGTGTCTTCTGCGGCGGCGCCGACCTTCGCGAGATGGAGGATCTCGATTCGGTCGCGGCGGAGCGCTTCATCCGCGGGCTGCACCGGGCGTTTCTGGCGATCCGCCAGCACGCGGCGCCGGTCGTCGCCGAGGTTCGCGGAGCGGCGCTCGGCGCGGGCCTGGAGCTCCTCGTCTCGTGCGACCTGTCGGTTGCCGCCGACGACGCGATCTTCGGGATGCCGGAACCCCACGTCGGCCTGCCTTCAGTGATCGAGGCGGCGCTGCTGCCTCACGTGGTGGGCCTCGTTCGCGCCCGCGAACTGCTGTTCCTGGGCGATCCGATCGGGGCCGCCGAGGCGGCGAGCATCGGCCTGGTCGGCGAGGTCGTCCCGGCGGCCGACCTGGAGGCGGCCGTGAACGCGAAGGTCGAGCGGCTGCTGCGACTGAGCCCCGAGGCCCTGTCGCTGCAGAAGCGCCTGATCGGCCGCTGGCTCAACCTGCCCCTGGAGAAGGCCGTGGAGGCCGGCGTGTCGGCGTTTCGGGCCGCCTATGGGACCGATGAGCCGAAGCGGGCGATGCGGGAGTTCTGGCGACGTCGCCGCGGCTGAGAGTCCGCGCCACTGGGTGCGCGGGTCTTCCGACCCGCTCCCGGCCGCCGTCGCGGAGCGGCGGAGGCCGGAAACAAGGCCGCCGGCCAGAGGCCGGCGACGACATTGGATGCCGCCTTCGGCGGGAGCGGGTCGGAAGACCCGCGCACCCAGCGGCCCGCGCACCCAGCGGCCCGCGCACCCAGCGGCCCGCGCACCCAGCGGCCCGCGCACCCAGCGGCCCGCGCACCCAGTGGCCCGTGGACCCAGCGGACTCGGCGGTCAGGCGGCCAGCCAGCGCAGGCAGCCGGTCGACTCCAGCACCGCGTCGATCTCTTCGCGGTCGGAGAGTTCGGCGTACTTGGCGCGCAGCGCCGCCAGCGACCGGGCGTGGTACTTCTGCGGCTTCTGGGTCCACGTCCCACTGGCAATGTCCACCGAGAACTCCTCGTCGCCTCCGGCGATCGCCGCGGCATTGGCGACGCTCCAGGGCAGGAAGAGCCCGGCGACCTGCCGTTCGACCAGGGGCGTCAAGGTCGGCGCCAGGGACGCCCAGTCCTCGAAGTCGCCGTTCGCGGTCGGATCGACCAGGCGCTTCACCCAGGCGACGGTGCGGGGCGCGCGTTCCTCCAGCAGGGCGCCCGGCGTCGGATCGGTCCACGCCTGGTGCAACTGGAAGCCGATGCCGAAGTCGCCGAACGCCGGCCGGTCGCCGAAGAGGTAGTCGCGGCCGTCGAGGTGGGCCTCGATCAGGTCGGCCGTGTCCAGGAACGACTGCTCGATCTGCGGCGCGGTCTTCTCGTTGGAGCCGACGAACCACACCCTGGGCACCATCCGCTCGCGGATCTGGGCGGTCATCGCCTGGAGCGTCTCCTCGTCGGCGTCCGGGTTCATGCCCTGGGCGATGCGGCGGGCGCCGGACTCCTGGTCCGCCGGACGGGCCCAGCGGTAGTGGAACATCAGCTTGTTGCCCCACTCGTCGCCGTACTCCTCGAGCAGCACGGAGACGAAGGCCGCGGTCGGATCGGGAGGGTGGATCGAGGGCTCGGGGAACTCGGCCTCCATCGCCTCGATGATCGGCGTCGAGTCTTGCATGCCCCGGTCGTCGGGCGTGACGACCAGGGGCACCAGCGGCAGCCTGGCGTAGCGCTTGAACTCGTCCTGGTTGGCGCCGCTCCGGCGCAGCCACTCGTGGGGGATTCCCTTGTAGCGGAAGTACGAGCGGATCTTGACGGAGTAGGGCGACAGTTCCGCGCCGAAGATTCGGTAGGGTCGGGCCATTGGCGTGAGCCTCCTGGAGGGAGTCGTTGTCGGACGGAGGAGGCTATCCCAGGAGGATTCACTGCGTGGTGGCAACGGCTCCGGATCTGAAGCAGCGGCTGGGGAGCGTCTTCGGCCACTCGGCCTTCCGTCCCCACCAGGAAGAGGTATGCCGCCGCACGGCGGACGGCGCCGACGGGCTGGTCGTCATGCCGACCGGCGCCGGCAAATCGCTCTGCTACCAGCTTCCGGGCTTGCTGCGGGGCGGCCCTACCCTCGTCTTCTCGCCCCTCATCGCCCTGATGGAGGACCAGACGGCGAAGCTCCGCGAACTCGGGCTGCGCGCCGAGCGCATCCACTCGGGGCGGCCGCGTCACGAGTCGAGGAACGCATGCCGGCTCTACCGCGACGGCGACCTGGACTTCCTGTTCATCGCCCCCGAGCGGCTCGGCGTGCCCCGCTTCATGGAGTTCCTCGAGCGCTGCCGGCCGGCCCTCATCGCGGTCGACGAGGCGCACTGCATCTCGCAGTGGGGCCACGACTTCCGTCCCGACTACCGGCTCCTGGGCCGGCGCCTGCCGCGCCTGCGCCCGGCGCCCGTGCTGGCGCTCACCGCCACCGCGACGCCGCGCATCCAGGACGACATCGCCGCCCAGCTCGACCTGGAGGGCGACCAGCGGTACATCTACGGCTTCCGCCGCGAGAACCTGGCGGTCGAGGTGGTCCAGAAGCGGCCGTCGGCCCGCGGCGCGCTCGTCGCCGAGGTGCTGGGCGACGAAGCGCGCCGGCCGGCGATCGTCTACGCGCCCACCCGCAAGGAGACGGAGGCCCTCGCCGCCCGCCTGACGGAGGGCTTTCCAGCCGCCGCGTACCACGCCGGACTGCCCGCGGCCGAACGCGACCGGGTGCAGACGGCGTTTCTCGAGGGCGAACTGGAAGCGATCGTCGCCACCACCGCCTTCGGCATGGGGATCGACAAGCCGGACATCCGCACCGTGATCCACACGGCGATGCCGGCGACGGTGGAGGGCTACTACCAGGAGATCGGCCGCGCCGGCCGCGACGGCGAGCCCGCGCGCGCCCTGCTCCTGTACTCCTGGGCCGACCGCCGGACCCAGGAGTTCCTGCACCGGCTCTCCTATCCCGAAGTCGAGGTCCTCTCCAGCCTGTTCCGCGCCCTGGGCGACGAGCCGGAGGAGCGGGGCGACCTGCGGCGGCGCGTGGCGTTGGAGGACGAGGTGTTCGAGGCGGCGCTCGACCAGTTGCGCATTCACGGCGGGGCCGCGGTCGCCGGCGGCTACCGGGTGCGCCGGGGCGAGGACTCGTGGATCCGGACCTACCGCGCGCAGCGGCGCCACCGGCTCGACCAGATCGACGAGATGACCCGCTTCGCCGATCATCGGGGCTGCCGGATGCTTCGCCTGGTGCGGCACTTCGGCGACCGGGCGGACAGCGGCGAGCGCTGCGGGCTCTGCGACGTCTGCGCGCCCGAGCCATGCCTGGTGCGGCGGTTCCGGACGCCTCTTGCCGAGGAGATCCAGGCGATGGAGACCGTCGTGTCGATGCTCCGGCGGCGCGACGGCATCGGCACGGGCCGGCTTTTCCAGGAGTTCCGGGCCGTTCACGGCTCCTACGACCGGGGAGCGTTCGAGGATCTGCTCGGCGCGCTCGCCCAGGCCCGAATCGCGTTCCTGGAGGAGGACTCGTTCCAGAAGGGCGGCGAGACGATCCGCTACCAGCGCGCGGGACTCACCCCGAGCGGCCGGCGGCGCGGAATCGATCTGGCTGGCCAGGTCCTGCTGCCGGACGATCCACCCGACGAACCCGCGAAGCGGCGGCGCCGCCGGCGCGCGGCCGCGCCGCTAGAGATCGACGAAACCGACGCCGATCCGGACCTCGTCCAGACCCTCCGCGCGTGGCGACTGGAAGAGGCGCGCAAGCGGCGCTGGCCCGCGTACACGGTGCTGACGAACGGCGCGCTGACCGCGGTCGCCGCCGTGAAGCCCGGCAGCCGGGACGAACTGCTGGCGATCCCCGGCGTCGGCCCGAAGACGGTGAAGCGCTACGGCGCCGCGCTCCTGCGGATCGTGGCGGCGGCGGGGAAGTGACAGAATCGCGCATGCGCCGGGTGCGCGGGTCTTCTGACCCGCTGCCGGCGTAGCCGGCCAGATGCCGGGGCCGGTCGCGGCACCGAAGCGACGGGAGACGACAGGGAGGGCCAGAACGCACATGACGACATCGACGGCACAGTGGTTCGGACACCCGCGGGGCCTCTCCACGCTCTTCTTCACGGAGCTCTGGGAGCGCTTCAGCTACTACGGCATGAGGGCGCTGCTCCTGCTCTACATGACCGACGTCGCCACCGGCGGGCTCGGCTTCGGCACCGAGCGGAGTTCGGCGATCTACGGCCTCTACACGTTCGGCGTATACGCCCTGGCGCTGCCGGGCGGCTGGGTCGCCGATCGCATCCTCGGCCAGAAGAAGGCGGTGCTGTGGGGCGGGGTCATCATCGCGCTCGGGCACTATGCCCTCGCGGTGCCGAGCCTCGCGACGTTCTTCCTCGGCCTGTTCCTGGTCGTGGTCGGCACCGGGCTGCTCAAGCCGAACGTCTCGGCGGTGGTCGGCGACCTCTACGCGAACGACACCGCCGCCCGGCGCGACGCCGGCTTCTCGATCTTCTACTCGGGAATCAACATCGGCGCGCTCGCCGGGCCGCTCGTCTGCTCCTGGCTGGGTGAGGGGATCGACTGGCACCTCGGCTTCGGCGCCGCCGGCGTCGGCATGACCGCCGCGATCGTCGCCTACGTCCGCGGCCAGAGGCACCTGGAAGGCGCCGGCGATCCGCGCGGCCCGGCCGCCGACCCGGTCCAGTTGGCCGGCGCGAAGCGCAGCCTGATCGCCGGCACCGCCTGCGTCGTCGTGCTGACGGGCATCCTGTGGTGGCTTGGCGCCAGCGGCATCGCGCCGATCACACTGGTCGGTTTCGCCGACGCCACGGGCCTGATCGTCGTCGTCCTGGCGGCGGTCTACTTCGCCTACGTCATCGGCTTCGTCTGCAACGACGCCACGGAGCGGCGCCGCGTGGGCGCCTGCGCCGTGCTGTTCGTGGGCGCGGCCCTCTTCTGGTCCGGCTTCGAGCAGGCCGGGTCGTCGCTCAACCTGTTCACGCGGGACTACGTCGACCGCGACCTCTGGGGGCTCGTCGAGGTGCCGATCGGCTCGCTGCAGTCGGTCAACCCCTTCTTCATCATCATCCTCGCGCCGGTCATGGGCGCGCTCTGGGTCAAGCTCGGGGCCAGGAACCCCTCCATCCCGGTCAAGTTCGGCATGGGCCTGGTGTTGCTCGGCGTCGGCTTCGCCGTGCTGTCCTGGGGCGCCTCGATGGCGGAGGCGGGCGGCGAGCAGGCGGCGATGGCCTGGCTGGTCGTGACCTACTTCTTCCACACGGTCGGCGAACTCTGCCTCAGCCCGGTGGGCCTCTCCAGCATGACGAAGCTGGCGCCGGACCGCCTCGTGTCCCAGATGATGGGCACCTGGTTCATGGGCGCCGCGCTCGGCAACCTGATCGCCGGCCGGGTCGCCGGCTACATCGAGGCGCTGCCACCGGCCGAGCTGTTCCGCACGGTGGCGCTGATCGTCGCCGTCGGAGGCGCGGTGTTCCTCGTGCTGTTCAAGCCGATCAAGTGGCTTTGCGCGGGGGTGAAGTAGCAGCACCTTTCACCAAGGTGCCAAAGGGGCGCTCAACGCTCCACTCGATGGTGGACGATCTCACTACCATGGTCACCTGCAACGACTTCGAGCGTGAGTTCGGTCACTTCCTTGGCCGCGCTCCCGACGTGCTCCGGTTCGTTGCGCTCGGAAGGACCGAACAGGGTGACCGAGGTGCCGCGTTCCGGGTCGACTACGTGAAACCCTCGGGTGCGATCGGCTTCTACTACCCGGACTGGGTCGTGGTCCAGCGGGACCACTCCGGGGAGGTCAACTGGATCGTCGAGACGAAGGGCCGAGTCCGGGAAGGACCACTTCCCCGCGCCGGGCTCGCGCTTGACTCACTCCCGGTGAGTCATGCAGACTCATTGCGATGACTAAACGCATGCAAGTGCTGTTCGAGGACGAGGAGTATCGGGGGATACAGCGTGTCGCGCGCGAGTGCCGCATGACCGTCGCCGAGTGGGTGCGCCAGTCTCTGCGCGAAGCGCGGATGGCCCGGAAGTCCGTCGCGGAGGCCAAGCTGCGAGCGGTGGATGAGGCGACCCGTCACAGTTTCCCCGTCGGCAACATCGAAACGATGCTCCGGGAAATCGAAGCGGACCGGTTGCCGGAGTGATCTTCATCGACTCCAACATTCCCATGTACCTGGTGGGCGCGGAACACCCGAACAAGGTTCGGGTGCATGAGCTTCTCGCACGGTTCATCCGCGGGAACGAGCGCCTCGTGACCGACGTCGAGGTCTACCAGGAGGTGCTGCACCGGTACGTATCCATCCGTCGCCAAGACGCGATCGATCCCGCCATCGCCAGTCTCGACGCAATCGCCGACGAGGTGCTGCCGATCCACATGGCCGACGTGCGGTCCGCTCGCGAGCTGATCCGGTCGATCCACGGCATATCCGCCCGGGACGCCCTCCATGCCGCGGTGATGCGACGTGCGGGCATCGAACGCATCTTCAGCCTCGACCGGGGCTTCGACGCCTGTCCCGGACTGGAGCGGCTGGGATAGCGAGGGACACGTCCACGCAGAGCGTCGGTCATGTCCTCTCTCCTCGTCTCAAGCGGCGGGAGCGCCATTGATCCCCGCGTTCAGGCGCGACGGAAGATCCTCGGCAGGTAGCGGCCGGCGCGGTCGAGGTACTCCTCGTAGGCGGCGCCGTGGAGACGGCGCAGGTGCGGTTCCTCGAGGCGGCGGACGTTGATGTCGATGGCGACGAACTGGAGAACGAGAAAAAGCAGCACGAAGACGTGCGGCAGGAGCGCCAGGACGCCGAGGCCGAGGCAGAGCACGCCGGCGTAGATCGGGTTCCTAATCCGGGCGAACAGGCCGCGGGTCACGAGCGGAGTCCGCTCCGCGTCGTCGAAACCGCCTCGCCAAGCCGTTCCCATCTGTTGCTGGGCGATGACGGTCGTCGCGATGCCGCCGAGGCCCACCGCGGCCCCGGCCCATCGCGCCGCGGGACCGAGTTCGACCTGCGGCTGGAGCAGGTCCGCGGCGTCCAGGCACGCAAGAACGAGGTTGCCGAGCAGCGAAGCTCCCAGCAGCGGCCCGGCGAGCGCGACGATCCGGGACGAGGACTTCCAGGCATCCGGCCGGATGCCGTGGTCTCCGGTGCTGCGGTACTGCAGCGCTATCCGCCCGCCGACGGCGAACAGCAGGAACAGGACGTGGAGCGTCAGCGCGTTCATGCGGGCGGGTGTCCGTCTCTTCCTCAGGACGCTCGTCGATCGGCGGGCCGCGCCGGCGCCGGACGGCGCCTTCCGGCAGCCGTTCGTGCAGCCGCGCGGGTGAGCGCGGCCGGCGTCAGTTGATGCCGCGCTCCTTGCCCTCCCAGTACGGCGCGCGCAGCTCGCGCTTCAGCACCTTCATCGCGCCGGAGAGCGGCAGCGGCTCGGCCCGGAACTCGACGGACTTCGGCACCTTGTAGCCGGCGATCGACTCGCGGGCGTGGCTGACGATCGAGGCTTCCGTACCCTCGTCGACCTCGGCGCCCTCCTTCGGCACGACGATGGCGTGGACCTGCTCGCCCCAGACGTCGTGGGGGATGCCGATGACGGCGACCTGGCCGACGACGGGATGCGTCGAGATCGCGCTCTCGACCTCGGCGGAGTAGACGTTCTCGCCGCCCGAGACGATCATGTCCTTGACCCGATCGACGAGGAACAGGTAGCCCTCCTCGTCCAGGTAGCCGGCGTCGCCGGTGTGGTACCAGCCGCCCTGGAACGCCTCTTCGGTGGCCTCGGGCTTGTTCCAGTACTCCGTCATGTAGTTGCCGCCCTTGGCGCAGACCTCGCCGACCTCGCCGGAGGGCAGCATGTTGCCGTCCTCGTCCTGGATCGACAGCACGACGCCGGGCACGGCGCGCCCGACGGAGCGCAGGCGGTCGCCGCCGGCCTTGTGGTCCTCGGCGTCGAGCACGGTGAGAAGCGAGGAACTCTCCGTCATGCCGTAGCCCTGGCCGATCTCCATCTCCGGGAACAGGGTGAGCAGCCGGTCGAGCAGCGCCGCCGGCATCGGCGAGGCGCCGTAGCCGAGGTTGCGCAACGAGGCGAGCTTCTCCGGCGTGAAGTCCGGGTGGCTCATCATCATGTGGATCATGGTCGGCACCATGGTGGTCGTCGTCACCTGGTACTTCTCGATCAACGCGATGGCGGCGCCCGGGTCGAACATCGGCATCAGGACGAACTTGCCGCCGAAGGTCTGGGTCGCGATGACGCCGACCATGGAGGCGGCGTGGAAGATCGGCGTCTGAAGAAGCGCGACGCCGTCGGAGAGCTGCGGAAAGCGCATGACTCCGTGGTACGTGTTCAGGATCTCGGCGCGCTGGTTGCAGAGAACGCCCTTCGGCAGGCCGGTGGTGCCGCCGGTGTACATGAGGACGACGGAATCGGTTTCCTCCGGCTCGTCCGGCAGAACGGGGTCGCTGCCGGCGATCAGATCCTCGTAGCGGAGGTCGTAGGGAGCGTCCGTGTCGTCGCCGGGACCGCCGATCAGCACGGTCCGCCGGACCGTGCACTCGTCGCCGGCCAGGGCCATCGCCTGCGCGAACAGGGGCGCGAAGGTCTTGTCGACGAAGGCGACCTCGGTGCCGGAGTCGCGCACGATGTAGTCGAGTTCCTTGCCGGCCAGGCGCAGGTTGAGCGGGTTGATCACGCCCGCGCCGAGGTAGGCGGCGTGGTACAGCTCGACGTACTCGTGGCAGGTGAGCGCCATGACCGCGAAGCGATCCGCGCGGCCCACTCCCAGCTCGCCGCCCAGCGCGGTGCACAGGCGCATCGTCCGGTCCGCGTGCTCGCCGAACGTGGCGCTGTAGGCGCCGTCGACGATCGATTCCTTGTTCGCCAGGTAGTTCATGGCGGGCACGAACAGCCGGTGGAAGATCAACTCCTTCATGGTGCGGTCAACTCCTTGTCGGGTCCGGTCGGGTCCTGTCGGGCGCGTCGCTCGGGCGGCGGCCCGGGCGAGCTTCGGTTCGGTTCGCGTCAGTTCGCCGAAAGGGAGGCGATCACGTCCCGCTGCGTCGCCTCGTCGAGGAAGCGGAGGTTGGGGCTCATGCGGTCCACCACGCTGCCGTAGCGGTCGAGGACGCCCCGGGCCAGGTCGGCCGGCTCGCCGACGACGGCGAAGGCGTCGAGCATTTCGTCGGTGATGAGCGTGCCCATCTCGTCCCACTGGCCCTGCTTCGACATCCGGTTCAGTTCGAGCTGCAGGTCGCCCCAGCCTTCCGATTCGAGCACGGGCCGGTAGGCGGGAGTCGAACCGTAGAAGGAGATCTGCTTCTTGACCGCGCGCTTCGTCTCCTCGAACGTCTTCTCGTCCTGGCCGGAGACGATGAAGCCGGGGTAGGCGATCTCGAAGTCGGCGCGGTCGCGTCCGGCCGCTGCCAGACCGCGCTCGATGGCCGGCAGCGTGGTGTCGCGCATGTACGACTGCGTCGTGAAGGGATGGACGATCAGGCCGTCGGCCACCTCGCCGGCGACTTCCGTCATCAGCGGCCCGACCGCGGCGAGGAACACCCTGGGCGGGCCGTACTCGGTGTCGGTCGGCGTGAACATCGGCGTCATCAGGGTGTGCGAGTAGAAGTCGCCCTGGAAGCGGAGCCGTTCGCCCTCGTACCAGTTCGACCAGATCGCCCGCATCGCCAGAATCATCTCCCTCATGCGCGCCGCCGGGCTCGACCACGGCATGCTGAACCGTTTCGTGATGTGGGGACGGATCTGGGAACCCAGGCCGAGGATGAAGCGGCCCTTCGAGTAGGCGTTCAGGTCGTGGCCGACGTTCGCCAGCGTCATCGGGCTGCGCGCGAAGGCGACCGCGATGGAGGTCATCAGCTCGATCCGCTCGCTGTGCTCGGCGGCCAGAAGCAGCGGGAAGAACGGATCGTGCGCCGTCTCGGCGGTCATCGCGGCGGCGAAGCCGGCGTCCTCGAGTTCGCGGATGCGCGCGGGAACCTCGCGCAGATCGGTGGGGAGTCCGCCGTCAACCTTCATCGTCTCTCCAGGCTGGTCGTCTTCTCTTGGGTCGGAGCGGTCGCGAGTATAGAAGAGCGGCGCCACCTTGGCCCTTGCTACGATCCCGGCCCTCTCGCAGCCGCGAGTTCGCGCTTCCTCCCCGTCACCCACCGAACGGAGTTCCCATGCACCAGGTGCTCGCCGGCGTCCGCGTCCTGGACTTCGGCCGCTACATCGCGGGTCCGTTCTGCGCCGCGCTGCTCGGCGACCTGGGCGCGGAAGTGATTCGGGTGGAGAAGGTGCGCGGCAGCGAGGACCGCTTCATCGCGCCGGTGACGCCCTCCGGCGAGGGCGGGATGTTCCTGCAGATGAACCGCAACAAGCGGTCGCTGACGCTGAACCCGATGAAGCCGGCGGGCCGCGAGATCGTGAAGCGCCTGGTCGCGACCGCCGACGTCGTGGTCGCCAACCTGCCGCCCGCCACGCTCCGGGCGATGGCCCTCGACCTCGACAGCCTGCGCGAGACGAAGGAGGACATCATCCTGACCACCGTCTCCGCCTACGGCCGGGGCGGTCCTTACAGCGACCGGGTGGGCTTCGACGGCATCGGCCAGGTCATGTCGGGGATCGCCTACATGACGGGCGATCCGGACCGTCCCCGGCGGGCGGCCGCTCCCTTCGTCGACTTCGGGACCGCACTCTCGTGCGCCTACGGCACGCTGGCGGCGCTGATGGCGCGGCAGCAGACCGGCGAGGGCCAGATGGTCGAGGGCGCGCTGCTCAAGACCGCGCTGATGATGGGCAACGCGAACCTGATCGAGCAGGCGGTGATCGAGAGAGACCGCCAGCCGACCGGGAACCGGGGGCAAACCTCGGCGCCGTCCGACCTCTACCGGACCGCGGACGGCTGGGTGTTGTGCTCGGTGATCGGCGAGCCGCTGTTCAGGCGCTGGGTGGACCTGATGGAGAAGGACGATGCGGTGAGCGTCGGATGCGACGGTGGCGCTCGCATCGACGCCGGTGATGGCGAGGCCAGCCTGCGGAGCGGCAACGACAAGGGAAGCGACAGCAAGGGCAACAGGGAGGGCGGCGACAACGGGAACGGGCGCGACCGCGACGCCGGTCGCGAACGGATCGACTGGCTGAACGATCCCCGTTTCGCCGACGATCTCGCCCGCGGCGACAATGCCGGTCCGATCGGCGAGCGGATGAACGCCTGGTGCGCCTCGCGTACCACCGCCGAGGCGGTCGAGGCGCTGAACGCGGCGATGATTCCCTCGGCGCCGGCTTACTCCATGCAGCAGGCGCTGGACGACCCGCACATCCGCGAGGTCGGGTCCTTCGTCGAACTCGACTATCCGGGCATGGAGCGAGCGGCGCCGGTGGCGCAACCTTCCGTGCGTCTGACCGGAACGCCGGCCACCATCCGCCACCGGGCGCCGACCCTCGGCGAGCACACGGACGAGATTCTGGCCGACCTCGGCTACGGCGCCGACGAGATCGAGGCGTTTCGGGCGGAACGGGTGGTGTAGTGGCGGGCTCGAAGGAGCTCGGCAGCCTCGCACGTTTGCCTCCGAAAGCCGGCGAGGACGCCGGCGCACCCAGTGGCTTGGCAATCCGCCTTTCGTTCGGGGACCGGGTGCGCCTGCGTCCTCGCCGCCATCTGGCGCAAAGTGCCGGTCTGCTTCCGGCGCTTCTCCTGCTCCCGCTGGGAACTGTCGCCGCCCAGCCACAGCCCGACCTGCCTCCCCCCAACGTCCTCTGGCTCTCCAGCGAGGACAACGGCCCGCATCTAGGCGCCTACGGCGACGACTACGCCACGACCCCGAACCTCGACGGCCTCGCAGCCCGCGGCCTCGTCTACCGCAACGCCTGGTCGACCGTCCCGGTCTGCGCGCCGGCCCGCACGACGATCATCAGCGGCCTCTACCCGGCGTCCACGGGCGCCCAGCACATGCGGAGCCGGTCCAGGCTGCCGGAGGGCTTCCGCTTCTTCCCGCAGTACTTGCGCGAGGCGGGCTACTACGCGACGAACAACGCGAAGGAGGACTACAACCTCGAGAAGCCGGGCGGCCAGGGTGCCGTGTGGCACGAGTCCTCCCGCGAAGCGCACTGGCGGAACCGCCCCGACGGCGCTCCGTTCTTCGCCGTCTTCAACTTCACCGTCACGCACGAGAGCCAGATCCGCCGCCGGCCCCACGCGCAGGTCCACGACCCGGCCGGCGTTCGCGTGCCGGCCTACCACCCGGACACGCCCGAGGTCCGTCAGGACTGGGCGCAGTACTACGACAAGCTGACGGAGATGGACGCGCTCGTCGGCGAACGCCTGGCCGAACTCGAAGCGGCTGGCCTGACGGACGACACGGTCGTCTTCTACTGGGCAGATCACGGTCCGGGCCTGCCGCGCGGCAAGCGCACGGCGCTTGAGACCGGCCTCGGCGTACCGCTCATCGTCTCGATTCCGGAGAAGTACCGGCATCTGGCGCCGGACGACTACGAGGCGGGCGGCGGCACGGACCGGCTGGTCGGCTTCATCGACTTCGCTCCGACCATGCTGAGTCTGGCCGGCATCGAGCCGCCGGCGAACTTCCAGGGACGGGCCTTCCTCGGCGCCAACGAAGCCGAACCGAACGAGTTCCTGTTCGGCTTCTCCGACCGCATGGACGAACGCTACGACCTGGTCCGCAGCGTGCGGGCCAAGCGCTACATGTACGCGCGGAACTTCCTCGTCGACCGGCCCTACGGCCAGCGGCTCTCATACCAGATGGAGACGCCGACGACCCGGGTCTGGTTGCGGCTGTTCCAGGAGGGTGAACTGAACGCCGCGCAGTCGGCCTTCTGGCGGGAGAAGCCGAGCGAGGAGCTCTACGACCTGGAGAACGACCCGGACCTGGTGAACAACCTCGCGGCGTCGCCGGACCACGCGGCTGCGCGGGACCGGCTGGCGGCCGCGCTGCGGCTGCAGCTCCTGACGATCCGCGATCTCAGTTTCCTGCCCGAGGCCGAGATGCACCGCCGCGCCGCGGCGATGGACGCCACGCCCTGGGCCTATGGCCAGGGTGGCTACCAGGTCGAGCGGGCGCTCGCGGCGGCCGAACTCGCCACGGACAGGTCAAGGCGGGGCAGCGGGGACATCGAGCGGCTCGGGCGGATGCTCGGCGACCCGGACTCGGCGGTCCGCGCGTGGGCCGCGATCGGCCTGCGCACGCGGGGTAAGGAGGCGGTCGGCGCGGCCGGCGCCGAGCTGCGCGCCGCGCTTGCCGACCCGTCGCCGCCGGTTCGCATCCACGCCGCCGAAGCCCTGGGCCGCTTCGGCGAGGAAGCGGACCGTGCCCCCGCGGTCGAACTGCTTCTCGATGCCGCTTCGACCGACGACAACGACTTCTTCGACGCCCTGCTCGCGCTCAACGCCCTCGACTACCTGCCGCCCGACGTCCTGGGCGGGCGGGACGCACAGGCCGAAGCGTGGCGCGAACGGCTCAGCGCCCTGCCATCCGACCTCGAAGGTCTCGACCGCCGCTTCAGGAACTACGTGCCGCGACTGCTCGAGGCGATCCGACTCGACCTGCCGGATCGTTGATTCTCAGGGAGACGCAGAGGCTGCTGGCGCGATCGAAACGTTGGCACGTTGCCGGCGGCGGGCCTGTCGACGTGCGGATCGGGCGTCAGATATCCTCTGCCGTCGTTCGATCCCTGTGGCCGTCAGACCGCTCCGTGAGCGGCCCAATCTGTGGGCGCGGGTGGTAGGCCGATGGGCATTCGAGGCATCGAGTACGGACACGGTCACGAGCGGCTCGAAGAGTTGCTGCGATCCATCGACCGGCCTGGCGACTACTGCGTCGGCGGCCGGCTCTACGTGCCGATGCCCCGCATCGTCGTCGAGGGCACGGGAGAACTTTCCTTCCCGGTTCCGCCAGCCCAGATCGAGGCGTTGATCGCCGGAGCCGAGCGCGCCCCCTACGGCAAGGGCACGCAAACGCTGGTGAACACGTCGGTTCGCGACTGTTGGCAGATCGATGCCCGAGAAGTGCGCTTGCTCGGCAGGGCTTGGCCGAATTCTCTCGCCAGGGTCGTGGGTCTCGCGGCGGAGGGGCTCGGTCTGCCCATGGCGCGACTCAGGGCCAAGCCATACAAGCTGCTCGTCTACCGGCGGGGAGGCTTCTTCGCCGAGCACCGGGACACCGAGAAGGTCCCGGGCATGGTGGCGACCCTGACGCTGTCGTTGCCGGCGGCCGGCGCCGGAGGCGAGCTCGTCGTTCGTCACGGCGACCGGGAGACCGCCTTCGATCTGGCTGCCGCGGAGCCGTCGGAGTTGTCGTTCGCGGCCTTCTACGCCGATTGCCCGCACGAAGTGCGGCCGGTGACCGAAGGCCACCGCGTGTCGCTCGTCTACAACCTGTCCCTCGATTCCCGCGCGGCCGATCTCGGCGCCCCCGACTACGCGGACTTGGCCGCGTCAGTGGCAGAGGGTCTGGCGGAATGGCGGGATGCAGGTTCGACCGACAAGATCGTGTGGCTGCTCGAACATGAGTACAGCGAAGGAGGTCTGTCGTTCAAGGCGCTCAAGAACACCGATGCCGCAGTCGCCCGGGTGCTGGTCGAGGCCGCGGACCGGGCGGACTGCGAACTGCACGCCGCCGTGCTGAAGATCCAGGAGTACGGCATACCGGAGATCGACGCCTTCTACAGCCGTCGGGGATGGGACGAGGATGACGGCGCGGATGCCGGAATGGAAGAAGTCTACGACCGGTGGGAGGCTCTGGACGGATGGGCCGCTCGCGACGGCAGCCGGCCAGCCTTGGGCGAGATCCCGCTGAAGAATGAGGAGCTTCTTCCTTGCGGCGCCCTCGACGACGCCGAGCCGGACGACCGCCGGCTGGAGGATTCGACCGGCAACGAGGGTCCCACCCTGGAGTTCATCTACAGGCTGGGAGCGCTCGTGGTCTGGCCCGTCGAGAAGGCCGTCGACGTCGTTGCGGACGCCGGCATCGACGGCGCCGTGGCCTGGGCGACCGGCCGATGCAGGGACCGCGCCGACTCCGAATCGAGCCGTCGCATCCTTGGCCGGCTGGTCGATCTCTGGCCGGTAGGGAAGAAGGACTACGGGGAGCAAGATCGCGGCGCAATGCTCCGCCTTCTGGCGGACGTCGGCGCGGCGGATGTTGCGGCCGATTTCCTCCAGCACGCCGTGATGGCGAGGTACGACGGCAGCGAGAACGAAGATCTCGCGGCGCTCATGCCCCTGATCCACCCCGACGACGGTTGGGAGTTTCTCGTCGGCCTCGTGGTGGAGCACCTGGCTCGCCGGCCGGGCGACGTCGTCGAACTTCTCGCATTGACGGCCCGCAGTGCGGACCTGAGACAGAACGACGCGTGGCGCGTGGCGCTGCGCGAATCCGTGGAGATCGCCCTGACTCGTCTGGGCGCGGCTCTCAGGCGGTTGGGGAAGAAGCGCGCCAAACAGGCCTCCGCCCGACGAACGCGGATCATGTCCTGGGGCAGCTACGACTACCGAACCCCGCCGCGGGAGCGGATCGGTCACGAGGCCGTCCGCGACCTGTTCGCACTCGCGCGGCGGTTCGGTCTCGACGAGGAAGCGGCGGCGGCCGTCCGGGCGATCGGGAAACACCCGGAGATCGTGACGCCGGACCGGATGCTCCCGGCGGCGCTTCGGGACATGCGCGAAGACGCCGGTCTCGCGGGTTCCGGCGCGTACGCCGCACTGTGGAAGCAGGCCGTGGACTTTCTCCTCGAGCGCAGTTCCGCGGTGCCCTCCGAGCCGGGCGACTGGACGATCGCCGCGGAGATCCCGCGCCATTGCGCGGATTGCACCGCGTTGCGCGCCTTCTGCCGGGATCCCGACAAGCGGACCGAACGATTCAGCGTGCGCAAGGACCGGCGCAGGCATCTTCACCGGGTCATCGACGCTCACGGGCTCGACATCGATCACGTGACGGAGCGTCGCGGCAGCCCCTACACGCTGGTCTGCACGAAGACCGGCGCCGGCCACCGGCGGCGATTGGAGGAGTACGCGGAAGATCTGCGACGCATGGGTTCGTTGCGCTCGTGCGCACCCTCCGGCAGGGACGTCGCCGCCGTTTCGGAGAGAGTCGACCGCCTCGCCGATGCGCTGGCGACGGGCGGGGCCGCAAGTCGAATCTGAACTGTCGCGCGGCGACTCAGCCGCCGTCCGCATTCCTCGCGGCGGAGTCCAGGTCAGGGAGTTCCGCGGATGCTCGGCTTCCGCCAGTACGCACCCTGTCGACGATGGCGCGGACCATGCGGTCGAGCGGGACTGCCATCGGCCTACTCGCTGGCCGTCTCCGGCGGCCAGCCGAAGGGCAGGTCCTCCGGCACGACCTTGATCTCGGTCGAGAACTGGAACGGGGCCTCGCCGGGGCCGGGGAAGTGGAACTCGAGGTAGAAGCCGGTCCAGCCGCGGTCCGGCGCGGGGACGGCGCCGACCCACCTGCCGTCCTCGCCCGGTTCGACGGCGGTGCCGGTCCACGTCCGGCTGATCGTGTCGACCCGGAGGTCGCGCGTTTCCGGGTTCGTGGCCTGCCACAGGAGAACCCGGCTGGGCGCCATGTCGTTCGCCACCCAGGCGGTGATTGCCCCGCCCCCCGAATCGTCGGTCTCGATCGACCAGTCGACGTCCGGGCGCTCCACGCCATCCAGAATGGCCTGGTAGAAGGCGAGGAAACCGACCGCCGCGTCGCTGCCGCCCAGGGAGTGTTCGGTGTTCGGCACGTAGCGCAGGTGCTTCTCGCCGAGCAGGTCGTCGAAGTAGAACTGGGCCGAGTCGGGCAGGAAGAACTGGTCGCCCGTCGCGTTGATCAGGTACTTCGGCATCGTGAGCTTGTCGAGGTGCTGGTAGGGCTCGACGATCTTCTGGAGTTCCAGGTACTCGGGAGTTCCGAACCAGTCCGTTATCCCCTCGTGGACGTAGTCGCCGATCGCCGGCGCCCAGAAGCCGTAGGCCTTCCAGTGGTGCTCGAAGGAAGCCTCGAGGTTCAGGAGATCGATCACGATCGGCGCGATCGCGACCACCCGGTCGTCGACCGTCGCCGTGGTCCAGGTGGTCCAGCCGCGCTTGGAGCCGCCGGCGACGACGAACCGGTTCACGTCGTTCCCGCCGCCGTCCTCGGAAGCCGCGAACGCGGTCATCGTGTCCATCGCCCGCACCGCGGCCTTCGTCATCGGCAGCCGCGCCAGCCAGATGGGATCCTCGCCGCGCAGGAACTTGTCCCAGCCGTAGGCGATCAGCTCGTCCTCGACCCGTTCGCCGTAGTCGTCGCCGACGAAGTTGAGCGGCTGGTTCGGCACCATCCGCAGTTCGGCCGTGAACGAGCCGGTCGCGAGGGCCGGTTGGAGGGTCAGCGGATTGGCCTGCTCCGGCGGGTCGCCGCCGTTCCGGCCGCCCGAGATGTAGAGGAAGCCGTGGTCGCTACGGACCTCGTCGGGCTCGACCACCATCAGCCAGTGGGTCCACAGCGGCCGGTCGACCTCCGCCTCGGTGAGCCAGGTCTGGCTCGTCATCTCGATCGTGTGCAGGGTGTAGCCGTCGCCGGGCTCGCTGTTCACCAGGGTCCAGCCGTAGGCGGGATCGGGTGTGTCCACGTACTGCTTGAGGACCTCGCCCGGCCCCGGTCCGGCTTCGGCCTCGGCGGCGGCATCTTCGCCGCCCGAGCCGACCCGAACCTGGCATGCGGCGAGAAGCAGCAGGGCCGCCGCCGCGACCGCGTAGACGGCGTGGCGGCTGCGAGTGCGTCCGCCAGGGGGTGCCGGCGGTCTGTCGAGATCGAATCTGGTGGTCATGGCGTTGCTCCCGTGATGAATGGCGTGTCCCGAAGCGCTCAGGCGCGGACAGGCCTCTCGCTCAGATCGCTCCGGCCGCACGCATTGCCTCGATCCGGTCGGCGGCGAATCCCCAGTCCGCGAGGACCGCGTCGCTGTGCTCGCCGGCCTTGGGCGGCGGCCCCTGCACCGCCACCGGCGTCCGGCTGAAGCGCGGCGCCGGCGCCGGCTGGGCCACGCCGTCGACTTCGACGAAGGTCTGCCGGGATCGGTTGTGAGGGTGCTCGATCGCCTCGCCGATGCGGAGCACCGGGGCGAAGCAGATGTCGCTGCCCTCCATGATCCCGGACCACTCGTCGCGCGTCTTCGTGCGGAACGTCTCGGCCAGCTTCGCCTTGAGCTCCGGCCAGCGGTCCCGGTTCTGGAGATGTCCCTCCCACTCGGCGCCGTCGAGGCCGGTCTTCTCGAGCAGCAGCGCGTAGAACTGGGGCTCGATCGAACCGATGGAGACGTACTCGCCGTCCGCGCACTCGTACGTGTCGTAGAAGTGGGAGCCGCTGTCCAGCATGTTCGAGCCGCGGTCGTCCTTCCACACGCCGGCGCCGTGCATGCCGACGACGGCGGCCAGCAGCAGCGCCGAACCGTCCGTCATCGCCGCGTCGACGACCTGGCCCTTGCCGGACTTCTGCGCCTCCAGCAGGCCAGCCACCACGCCCAGGGCGAGCAGCATGCCGCCGCCGCCGAAGTCGCCGACCAAGTTGAGCGGGGGCACCGGCCTGCCGCCGTTGTTGCCGATCGAGTGCAGCACGCCCGACAGGGCGATGTAGTTGATGTCGTGGCCGGCGGCGTGGGCAATCGTGCCGTGCTGGCCCCAGCCGGTCATGCGGCCGAAGATGAGCTTCGGATTCCGCTCCAGGCACACGTCGGGGCCGAGTCCGAGCCGCTCCATCACGCCGGGCCGGAAGCCCTCGATCAGGCCGTCGGCCTGTTCCACCATGTCGAGCACGGCCTTGATCGCCTCGGGCCGCTTGAGGTCCATCGCGAGGGAGCGGCGGCCGCGGTTCAGCACGTCGAACTTCGAGCCGCGGCCCGCGTAGGCGCGCCGGTCGATGCGGACCACCTCGGCGCCCAGGTCGGACAGCACCATGGCGCAGAACGGGCCGGGGCCGATGCCGGCGATCTCGAGAATGCGGTAGCCGTTCAGTGGTCCCATGATGCGTGTCTCCGGGCGGAGGTTCGTGTGGCGGAGGAGGCGGGTCAGTATAGGAGACGCCTGCCGTACAATCCGCCCTCGACGCCCCAACCCGAACTTCAGCCGAACCGCGGCCCCGGCCGCCGTTCCGGAGGCTTGCGACGATGCAGAGATACGGCATGACGATCCCCTTCGGCCTGCCCCTGGCGGAGCAGGAAGACCTGATCAAGGAGATGGTCGACCTCGGCTACACGGACTTCTGGTCCTCCGAATCGAACGGCTCGGACGGCTTCACGCCGCTGGTCCAGGCCTCCATCTGGGCGCCGGCGGCCCGGCTCGGGATTGCGATCATCCCCGCGTACACCCGCGGGCCGGCGCTGATGGCGATGACCGTCGGCGCGATGGCGGAGGCGGCCCCCGGCCGCTTCGTCATGGGCGTCGGCACCTCGTCCAACGTGATCGTCGAGCAGTGGAACGACATCCCCTTCGAGCGGCCGTACTACAAGACCCGCGACATGGTGCGGTTCCTCAAGAAGGCGCTCACCGGCGACCGCATCGACGAGGAGTTCGAGACCTTCAACGTGCGCGGCTTCCGCATGGGCCGGCCGCTCGAGGAGTGCCCGCCGATCCTCGTCGCGGCGCTGCGCCAGGGCATGCTGCGGATGGCCGGCCGCGAAGGCGACGGCGCGATCCTCAACTGGCTGTCGCCCGACGACGTGAAGACGGTCGTCCCCTACGTCCACGAAGCCGGCCCCGGCAAGGAAATCGCCGCCCGCATCTTCGTGCTGGCCACCGAAGACAAGGGCACGATCGACTTCGTCGGCCGGCGCTCGATGGCCGCCTACCTGAACGTCCCCGTCTACGCCGCCTTCCACGACTGGCTCGGCCGCCGCGACGTCCTCGGCCCGATGTGGGACGCCTGGGCCGCCGGCGACCGCAAGAAGGCGCTGGAGGTCATCCCGGAGGAGGCCCTGAACGACATCCTGATCATCGGCTCCCCCGGCAAGTGCCGCGAGCGGATCCAGGAGTACATCGAGGCGGGCGTCCACACCCCGGCGATCCAGATCATGCACCCGGGCGACGATCTGCGCGAGACGATCCGCGCGCTGGCGCCGTAAGCGGAGCCTTGTGAGCGTGGCGACACAAACTGGGTGCGCCGGCGTCCCCGCCGGCTTCGGAAAGGACGCGCCGCGTAGCGGCTCGGCTCACTCATGCGCCCAAAGTCCTTCGCGCCGCACGCTGCTGGACTGCCACGCGGCAGGAGAACCAAGGACCCTCAGAATGAAGTACGCCTTCTGGAACAACAAGGGAGGCGTCGGCAAGACGTTTCTCTGCTTCGCGTCGGCCTGCCAGTACGCGCGACGGCATCCGCGAACGGCGGTCGTCGTCATCGACATGTGCCCGCAGGCCAACGTCAGCGAGATTCTGCTGGGCGGCAACGGAGGGGAGGAACGGAACTGCAGCGGCTGTTGGCGAAGCTGCCCGTTCCGCAGACCGTGGGCGGTTACTACCACCAGCGCATCCTTCAGCCCCATCGGGCGACCGGAACCGAGACGAGCTTTCTGGTCCGCGTTCGCGATACGAACCCGCGCGTACCGGCCAATCTCCACCTGGTAGTGGGCGATCCGTCGCTGGAGCTCCAGGTACAGACGATCAACGACATCGCCGTCCAGGACATCCCGGCGGGGGCGTGGCGCAGCGTCCACTCCTGGGTGATCGACCTCCAGAACGCCGCCACGACCCACTTCGGCGAATGCGCCTTCTTCATCGACTGCAACCCGAGCTTTTCCTCCTACACGGAGCAGGCGATTCTCGCCGCGGACCGGTTGATCGTCCGCTGCACGGCAGACGGTTCCTCCGCGCGGGCGATCGACAACGTCGGCCAACTGGTCTACGGCCATGGCGTACCGCCCGAGTACAGGGAGGCGAGCTTCAGCGCCAAGGCGAAGCTCTTTTCGATGACGCTGCCGAGGCTGCACCTCGTGGCCATGAACCGTTCGACCACCTATCGCCAGAAGTCCGCCAAGGCGTTCGCCAAGATGGTCTCGTTGATCCGGCAACGGGTCGAAGGGCAAAGCGAGCACCTGCCCGACTCCTTCTCCCGCGAGCCGGACGACGACATGTTCATCGAGATCCCTGACGCGCATACGGTGGTGATCGTCGCCTCGCACCTTGGCGCGCCGATCCAGAGCCTTAGCGCCGGAAAGTACGATCTCGACGGTGAAGACACGCAGCTCAACAGCACCTCGCTGGAGAGATACCAGCGCTCCATCGAGGACCTCGTCGAGCGTCTCTGAGCGCGGTGCCGTGTCCGTGTTCAACGGCCCCGAACCCGGGATTCGCGTCTTCGGGTCCGAGGCGGAGGAGACAGCGGCCGTTGGCCACTGGCTTCGCGAACTGTCGCGGGCTGGCAGCGGAACCTTCGGGACAGAGCCCGGGCGCGGCGGGATTGGGCTCGTCCGGTCGTCGAGCGAGATCGAGCGGGCTCTCCGCGCCGCGGAGGCGGCCGGTCTGGAGGCGGTGCGACTTGACGCGGGGGAATCGGCCACGGTCGTGGGGAACAGTGCGGACCGCTCCCAGGTCGACGCTGTGCCGGCTCCCGTTTCGGTCGGGACCATGCATCGCGCCAAGGGGCTGGAGTTCTCCGCCGTGGCCGTCATGGCATGCGACGACGAGGTGCTGCCGCTGCAGGCCCGGATCGAGAACGTCGCCGACGAGGCGGACCTGGAGGACGTCTACAACACGGAGAGGCACCTGCTGTACGTCGCGTGCACCAGGGCGCGCGATCGGCTGCTCGTGACCGGCGTGGATCCGGCTTCGGAGTTCCTCGATGACCTGGCCCGGGCGTAGAAGGGGAGATCCCCTCGTTCAGGCGCCTCGGGCGTGGGCCGCGACTTGGGGATAGTCTCATCTGCATGGCCATCACGCGACTGCGGCTTCAGCGGTTCACGGCTTTCGACGAGTTCGATTTCGAGCCCTCTCCGGGCATCAACGTCCTGATCGGGGCCAACGGCACGGGCAAGACCCACCTGATGAAGGTCGCCTATGCGGCCTGCGACGTCAGCAAGACGGGGGCTTCCTTCGCGGAGAAGCTCCTGCGCGTGTTCCTCCCGTCCGGTGGCGCGCTGGGTCGCCTGGTCAAGCGGCAACAGGGCAGTTCCCGTTGCCTGATCGAGGTCCACCGACGCCCGAGACGCAGTCTGGCGAAGCTCTCGGCTTCCTTCTCGAATCATTCGTCGGTGCCGAAGTCGGCGACCGTCAGGGGGGCCAAGGCCTGGTACGGCGCTCCGCTCGAGAGCGTCTTCATCCCCGTCAAGGAGATGCTGGCCAACGCTCCGGGATTCCGCTCGCTCTACTCCCAACGCGAAGTGCACTTCGAGGAGGTGTACGCCGACGTGCTCGACCGTGCCTACCGCCCAGCTCTGCGGGGCGCGCCCGACCAGCACCGGAGACGGCTCCTGGACGTCCTCCAAGGTGCAATGGCGGGCAAGGTCACGGTGCGCAACGAGGAGTTCTTTCTCCGCAGCAGGCAGGGCAACCTCGAGTTCTCGCTTCTCGCGGAGGGCATGCGGAAGCTGGGCCTGCTGTGGCTCCTCATCCAGAACGGCACCTTGCTCAAGGGTTCGGTGTTGTTCTGGGACGAACCCGAGACGAATCTCCATCCCGGACTCTTCGGTCGCCTCGCGGACATCTTCGTCCAGCTCCAGCAGGCGGGCATCCAGATCTTCCTGGCCACCCACGACTACACCATCCTGAAGGAGCTCGATCACCGGGTTGCGGGCCGAAGCCGGAAGGAGGTCGGATTCCACTCTCTGTACCGGGAGCCGGAGGGCGGCAGGATCGCGTGCCGTACGTCGAGGACGTACGCCGGCATCGCTCCGAACACGATCGCGGACGCCTTCTCTGATCTCTACGATCGAGAGGTTCAGCGCAGCCTTGAAGCTCTCGGAGGGTGGTCGGGTCGTAGCTGCCGGAGCACGCCGCCCGCCGCACCGGCTTGACGTAAGCTCGCCGCCGCGCGCGGCCCGACAAGCGGCCGCGCACGCGCCGACTCGACTTGACTCAAGGAGAACCCCATGGCCCTCAGCACCTACTTGACCTTCGGCGGCAACTGCCGCGAGGCGTTCGAGTTCTACCGGTCCGTGTTCGGCGGCGAGTACTCGGACTTCAACACGTTCGGCGAGGGGCCGGAGGGACTGCCGCTGGCGGAGGGGCAGGAGGACCAGATCATGCACGTGGCGCTGCCGGTGGGCGACAGCCTGCTGATGGGGAGCGACAGCACGACGTTCGGCCCGCCGCTCGAGGTCGGGAACAACTTCTCGATCTCGGTCGACGCCGAGAGCCGGGAGCGGGCGGACGAGCTGTACGCGGCCCTTTCGGACGGCGGCGCGGCGGCGATGCCGATGCAGGACCAGTTCTGGGGCGCCTACTTCGGCATGTGTACGGACCGGTTCGGCGTGAACTGGATGGTCGTACACGGGCAACCCGCGGAGTAGCGGAGCACCGGATCAACGGAAGCGCGGATCCTCGCGGTCGCCCGCCGGGGCGCCGCCGGAACCGAAGCGAGGATCGCCGCAAGGAGCCATTGCGATGAGCGCCATCTCACCCAACGACGGACCGGTTGCCGTCACCGGCTGTTCCGGCTTCACCGGCGGCCACATGGTGCGGGAACTGGCGACCCAGGGCTACCGGGTCCGGGCCTGCATCCGCAACGCCGAATCCTGGCGCGGCAAGGACTGCGTCGACTACCTGAAGCGGCTGCCGAACGTCGAGATCGTCGACGGTTGCGACCTGTTCGTGCCGGGCTCCTACGACGAGGCGTTCGCGGGCTGTTCGGCCGTCTTCCACGTCGCCGCCGTGCTCGGCAACTCGGCGGACGGCAAATCGCAGCCGCTCGGCTCGGGCAACGTCTCGACGGATGTCTACGAGGGCGGCATGGCCGGGACGCGGAACGTGATCGACGCGGTCGAGCGGAGCGGCAGCGTGAGGCGCGTCCTCTACACGAGTTCCCTGGCGGCGGTCGCGGGCCTGGGCGCCCCGGCGCAGCCTCCGGGCTACGCCTGGACGGAGACGGACTGGGCTTCCGACAACTTCCCCGAGGAAGTCTGGAACCACCCGCGGATGGCCTACGCCCGCAGCAAGGTGGACACGGAGCGGCTGCTGAACCAGGCCGCGGACTCGAGCGGTGGGCGCTGGGACGTCGTCACCCTGAACCCGGCGATGATCTGCGGCCCGATCCTGTTCAAGGCGCAGGTCGGCCAGTGGATCGAGCAGATCGGCCGGCTGGCCGCCGGGCTTGCGCCGTCCTGGCCGACGCCGTACGACATGTACTACAACATCATCGACGTGCGCGACCTGGTGAAGGCGGAGCGGCTGGCGGCGGAATCGCCGGTCGACCACCGGGCCACCAACGGCGGCAGCCGCTACCTGCTGCACGGCAGCGGCGGCCGGTCGGCGCTGCGTTTCGGCACGGAAGTGCGCGACATCGTCCAGGAGCTCTTCCCGTCCTTCGCGGTGGGCGAAGCGCCGGTTCCCGAGGGCGGCGTGCCGCCGCCGGCGGCGATCAACCACTCGAACAAGGCGACGTCGGTGCTGGGCGCCACCCTGCGGCCGGTTGAGGACACGATTCGGGACGTCATCGAGACGTCGGTCGAACTGGGCGTGATCGAGCCCCGGCTGCGCGGCGGCTGACGGCAGCCCGGACGTGGGCGGCAGCGAGGCTGACCTGGACGGAAACCTTGGACCCCGGGGCACGCCAGCCGACGGCTGCGTGGCCGGGGGAGGACGTGGCATTCTGGGCCTGAGTGGCCTGACGCCGGCTCTTCTCGCGCTGGCCTTCGGCGCGCCGCTCGCCGCCGACGATCCGAACCCGACCCGCAACCGCGTGGCGGCGGCCGCGGACCTCCCGGTGACCTGGGACGTTGCCGCCGGCGACGGCGTGCTGTGGTCCGCCGAACTCGGCACGACGACCTACGGCGGGCCGACGATCGCTGGCGACCTCGTCGTCGTCGGCACGAACAACGAGCGCCCGCGCGACCCGGCCGCGACCGGCGACCGCGGCATCCTGATGGCCTTCGACCGGCGCGACGGCGGCTTCCGCTGGCAGATCGCCCACGAGAAACTGGCGGTCGGCGAGGTGAACGACTGGCCGCTCCAGGGCGTTTGCTCCACGCCGTCCTTCGACGGCGAGCGCCTCTACTACGTCTCGAACCGTGCCGAACTGGTGGCCGTCGACCTGGCCGGCGAGACGGTCTGGTCGCTCGACATGATCGCCGAGTGGGGCGTGTTTCCGAAGCACATGGCGGCTTCCACGCCGCTGGCCGCGGGCGGACTCGTGTTCGCGTCGACCAGCAACGGCGTGACCGACGACGGACGGATTCCGGCCCCGGCCGCGCCGAGCTTTGTCGCGGTGGACCGCGCCACGGGCGCGCCGGTCTGGACCGACGCCGGCCCCGGCGCCGGCCTGATCGACGGCCAGTGGGGAAGTCCGGCCCTGGCGGCTGCCGGCGGCGCCGCCGGCCAATCGGCAAACCGGGGGCAGGTCGTCTTCCCGGGCGGCGACGGCCGCCTGTACGCGTTCGATCCGGCGACGGGCGAGTCTCTGTGGCGCTTCGACGGCAACGCGGCCGCTGCCGGTCAGGGTGGGGAAGCTGGCCGCAGTCGGAGCTTCACTTCGCCGCCTGCGGCGGCAGCGGGTCGGAAGACCCGCGCACCCAGCGACGCTGCCGTGCCGACCGCCCGTGCCGACCGCGCCGAGTCCGGCCACGCCTTCGTCGCCACGCCGGTGCTGCACGAGGACACCGTCTACATCGCGATGGGCCGCGACCCGGAGGTCTCCATCCGGCCCGGCGTCCTCTGGGCCATCGACGCCGGCAGCCGCGGCGCCGCCGCCTCGAGCCGCGTCCGGTGGCGCTTCGAGGACCCGGACTTCGGCCGCGCCATCGCCACCGTCGCGGTCGCCGGCGGCATCGTCTACGCCGCGGACCTGAACGGCTTCCTGTTCGCTCTCGATGCGGACACCGGCGAGAAGTTGTGGGTCTACGATGCCCTGGCGCCGTTCTGGAGTTCGCCCCTGGTCGCGGACGGGAAGGTCTACGCCGCCGACACGGAGGGCGACGTGACAGTGCTCCGGCACGGCCGGACGCTCGACGTGCTGGCCGAGAACGTCATGCCGGGACCGGTCTACGCCTCGCCCTCGACCGACGGCGCCGCGCTGTACGTCGCCACCAGCGAGACGCTCTACGCGCTGGGCCTTTGATACCGTTGCCGCCCTTCGGCGGCGGGACCGCGGCGGCCGGCCGTCGCGAACGGCCCCGCCAAGCGCTTCGCCGCCGGCATTCCCACACGCTCATTCGACCAACGGACTGGATCACCATGACGTCTCGACTCTCTCCGCTCACGGCGCTCCTCCTCGCAGCCGTCGCCTCGGCGCCGCTCGCGGCGGCGGATCCCGAACCGCCGGCCATGTTCGGCAACACGCCGGCCCGCAACATGGTGTCGAGCGCGACGAACCTGCCGACCGCCTGGGACGTGAGATCCGGAGAGAACGTCCTCTGGCGGGCCAAGGTCGGCTCCCAGACCTATGCCGGCCCGGTGGTTCACGGCGGCCGGGTCTACGCCGGAACGAACAACGAGGGGCTGCGCCGGCCCGGCATCGAGGGCGACAAGGGCGTCCTCGTCGCGCTGGACAAGGAGACCGGCCAGCTCCTCTGGCAGGCCACCCACGACAAGCTCGGCGCCGGCCGGGTCAACGACTGGCCGCTCCAGGGCATCTGCTCGACGCCCTACGTCGAGGACGAGCGCGTCTACTACGTATCCAACCGGGCGACGGTCGTCGCCGCCGACGTGGACGGCTTCCGGGACGGCGTGAACGACGGGATGACGGACGAGCAGTACCGGGAGGAGCTCGACGCGGACATCGTGTGGGAGTACGACATGATCGGCGAACTCGACGTGTTCCCGCACAACCTGGCCGCCGGGTCGCCCCTGGTCGTCGGCGACCTCCTGTTCACGGTCACCGGCGCCGGCGTCGACGAGGGGCACATCAACCTGCCCTCGCCGGCCTCCCCGGCCTTCATCGCGCTCGACAAGAACACCGGCGAGCTGGTCTGGGAGAGCATCGACAGCAGCGACGCCGTCCTGCACGGCTCCTGGTCGAACCCGGGCTACGGCGTGATCGACGGCCAGCCCCAGATCGCCTTCCCGGGCGGCGACGGCTGGCTCTACACCTACGAGCCGGCGACCGGCAATTTGCTGTGGAAGTTCGATCTGAACCCCAAGGACTCGATCTGGGAACTCGGCGGCGCCGGCACCCGCAACAACATCATCTCGACGCCGGTCTTCTACAACAACCGCTTCTACCTCGGCGTCGGCCAGGATCCGGAGCACGGCGAGGGTCCGGGCCACCTCTACGCCATCGACGCGAACGTCGAGGGAGACGCGACCGGCAGCGCCGCCCTCTGGCACTTCGGCAACGAGGACTTCAACCGGACGATCTCGACCGCTGCGATCGCCGACGGCCTGCTCTACATCCCTGATCTGAGCGGCTTCCTCTACGTGCTGGACGTCGAGACCGGAGAGCATCTCTGGACCCACGACACCTTCGCCGCCGTCTGGGGTTCGGCCTTCGTTGCGGACGGCAAGGTCTACCTCGGCGACGAGGACGGCGACATCGTCGTGCTGGAACACGGTCGCGAGGAGAAGGTCATCGCCGAGCACAACATGGGCTCGGCCGTGTACACGACGCCGGTCGCGGAGGACGGGAGAATCTACGTGGCGACCCGTTCGGACGTGTTCGCCATCGGTTCGGACTGAGAGGCGCTCCGAGCCACCGGTTGGCTGTGGAACTCGCGCGAGCAGCCTGCGGCCGGGATCCGGTTGCGCCGGAGAGGCCGGGCGCTCGATGAGCCAGGCAGGAGGCGTCGCGACGGCCGTGGGCATCAAGAGAGGTCAGCGTCCGCTCCCGGCGGAGGACTCCTGGAGCGTGGACACCGCGCCGGGCCGCGTTCTGTTCGGCGCCGGGGTGATCGACCGCCTCGGCGAACTCGTCCGGGAGCGGGGCGGGGGCCGCGTCCTCGTGGTGACGGATCCCGGCATCGTCGCCTCGGGTCACGCCGACCGGGCCGCGGAGTCGCTGCGGAGCGCGGGTCTCGAGGTCGCCGTCTTCGACGCCGTCGAGGAGAACCCGGGCGAGCGTCATGTAGCGGCCGCCGCTGCCGCCGCCGCGGAGCACCGGGCCGGCTTTCTCGTCGGCCTCGGCGGCGGTTCCGCGATGGACTGCGCCAAGGGCGCCAACTTCGTGTTCACCAACGGCGGCCGGATGGAGGACTACTGGGGCTTCGGCAAGGCCTCGAAGCCGATGCTGCCGTCGGTCGGCGTTCCGTGTACCGCCGGCACCGGCAGCGAGTCCCAGTCGTTCGCCGTCATCTCGCGGGAAGACGACCACCGCAAGATGGCCTGTGGCGACCCGAAAGCCCGGTTCGCGGCCACGCTGCTCGATCCGGAGCTCGTGCGGACGGCGCCGCCCGAGGTCATGGCCGCGACCGGCCTGGACGCCCTGTCGCACGCGCTCGAGAGCTTCGTCTGCACCGCGGCCAACCCGTACGCCCGGATGTTCGCGTCGGAGGGCTTCGCGCGGCTGCTGCGGGGGTTCGAGGCGGTGGTCGAGGCGCAGCCGGGCGGCGGTGCTTCCGGCGAAGAGGCCGCCAGGCGGGAAGCCGGCGCCGGCAGCGAAGCAACCGAGGCCGGCAACGGAGCAGCCGGGGCCGCCAGCGGAGAAGCCGAGACCGGAGGTGACTCGGCCGGCGCCGGTGGCGGAGAAGCCAAGGCCGGCTCGACCGAACTCTGGGGCGAGATGCTGCTCGGCGCCCACTTCGCCGGGGCCGCCATCGAGGCGTCCATGCTCGGCGCCGCCCACGGGCTGGCCAATCCGCTCACCGCTCGCTACGACATCACTCATGGCGTGGCGGTGGCCGTCATGCTCGACCACGTCGTGCGGTTCAACGGCGCGGCCGCCGGCGCCGCCTACGGCGACCTTGCGCGGCTTGCCTTCGCCGGCTCGGCGGACAACGGCGGCGCCGCCGAGCGGCTGGCCGGGCTGTGGGCTGGCCTGCGGGACCGCGCGGGCGTCGCGGCCAGATTGCGCGACCTGGACGTCCGGGAGGCCGAACTCCAGCTTCTGGCGTCGCAGGCGGCCGAGCAGTGGACGGCACAGTTCAACCCGCGGGCGGCCTCCCCCTCCGATATGCTGGCGCTCTATCGGGCGGCGTTCTGAGGCCGCCCCGGCCCCGCGAAGACACCCCTCGACCGGAAGATCAGCCGAGACCCTGCCGTGCCGGAGAGTCGAACCCCAGGGAAGCGCGCTGTCCGGCGCCGTCCGCACGGGCAGGGGACGGTCCTGGCCGCGGCGCTGGCCGGTCTGTTCGGCCTGCCGATCCTGCTCGGCTCGGCCTTTCTCTCCGGCGCCGGGTTCGTGCCCGGCTCGGCAGTCCTTCCCGGCGCCGACGCCGGGGCGGACGACGCCGAAGACCGGCAGGCGCCCGCGGCCGGTTCTCTCTTCCGGCCCTCCGCCGATTCCTGGCCGGTCTTTCGGGGCAACCTGCTCGGCACCGGCGTCGCCGGCACCACGTTGCCGGACGATCCGAAACTGCTGTGGACCTTCGACACGGAGAGCGAGATCGAGGGCACGGCGGCGATCGTGGGCGGCGTCGTTTACTTCGGCGACTTCGAGGGCCGCGTCTACGCCCTGACCCTGGCCGGGGGCAGGGAGCTTTGGCGCTTCGAGGCCGGCACGCCGATCAAGGCGCCGGTATCCGTCTTCGACGGCGTCGTCTACGTCGGCGACGAGTACGGCTTCGTCTACGCGCTGGACGCCGCCACCGGGGAGCAGCAGTGGAGGTTCGAGACGCTGGGCGAGATCTACGCCGGCGTTTCTCTCTACGAGTCGCCCGAGGGAGGGAACCGCCTGCTCGTGGGCTCCTACGACAACTCGCTCTACTGCCTGGACCGGGCCAGCGGCGAGAAGGTGTGGCAGGTCGAGACGGAGGGCTACGTCCACGGGACGCCGGCGATCGCCGGCGGGCTGACCACCGTGTCCGGCTGCGACGGCTTCCTGTGGCTGATCGACATCGAGTCGGGCGAGACGGTCCAGAAGATCAACCTGCACGGGCAGGCCGCGTCGAGCCCGGCGGTGGTGGGGAGCATGGCCTACGTGGCCACCTACGAGAACGAAGTCCTCGCGATCGACCTCGAGAAGCGCGAGGTCGCCTGGGCCTACGAGCACGAGGTGCGCAAGTTCCCCTTCTACGCCTCGGCGGCGGCGGACGACGAGATCGTCGTCATCGGCGGGCGGGACAAGATCGTCCACGCCCTCGATCCCCGAACCGGCGAGCGGCAGTGGGAGTGGAACAGCGGCGCGCGGCTCGACTCCTCGCCGGTCATCGTGGGCGACCGGATCTTCCTGGGCTCGAATCGCGGCCCCGTCCTTGCCCTCGACAAGGCGACGGGCGAGCCGGTGTGGGAGTTCGACACCGGCTCGGCGATCGTGGCCTCGCCCGCCGTGGCCGCGGAGCGCCTCGTCATCGGCAGCCTCGACGGCACTCTGTACTGCTTCGGTTGAGGGAGGGGTCGCTGGAGATGAAGGGCGAAGCGCCGGAAGCCACGGGAACCGGGGCCGGCGAGCCGGCGTCGGTCCGGGCCGAGCCGGCGACCGGTCTGCTCGACCTCGAAGCGACGGACATCGGCTCCGTCTTCGTCTCGAACTACCCGCCGTACTCGGCCTGGAACGAGGCGGCGGTGGCGGACGCGATGGCGGCCCTCGACCGCGAGCCGGCGCCGGACACGTCGCTCGGCCTCTACATCCACATCCCGTTCTGCCGCAAGCGCTGCAAGTTCTGCTACTTCCGCGTCTACATCGACAAGAACCACGAACAGATCGGCCGCTACCTGGACGCCCTGGGCGCCGAGATCGAGCGCTACGCCGAGCGGGAGGCGGTCCGGGGCCGCGGCCTCGACTTCGTCTACTTCGGGGGCGGCACGCCGTCCTACATCGCCGCCAAGCAGTTGATTCCGCTGGCCGAGAGGCTGCAGGGCGTGATCCCGTGGAGTACGGCGGAGGAGGTCGCCTTCGAGTGCGAACCAGGGACGCTGACGCGGTCCAAGCTGGAGGCGATCCGGAGCATCGGCGTCACCCGGCTGAGCCTCGGCGTGGAGAACTTCGACGACGAGATCCTTCAGGAGAACGGCCGCGCGCACGTCTCGAAAGAGATCTACCGGGTGCGCGACTGGATCCGGGAACAGGACTTCCGGCAACTGAACGTGGACCTGATCGCCGGGATGGTCGGCGAGACGTGGGAGAGCTGGAAGCGGACGGTCGAGCTGACGATCGACTACGACCCGGACTCGATCACGCTCTACCAGATGGAGCTTCCGTTCAACACGGTGTACTCGAAGGCGCGGCTGCGCGGCGACGAGGACGTGCCGCCGTTCGCCGACTGGCGCACGAAGCGCGAATGGCACGCCTACGCCTTCGAGCAGTTCGAGCGAGCCGGCTTCGAGCGCTGGAGCGCCTACACGATGATGCGCCGCGACCGCGGCTGCAAGTTCGTCTACGCCCGCGAGGTCTGGAGCGGCGCCGACATGATCCCGATCGGGGTCTCTTCGTTCGGCCACATCGGCGGCGTCCACATGCAGAACCACGACCGCTGGGACGGCTACCTGGCGGCGGTCGACGCCGGCGGCCTGGCGACCCGGCGGGCGCTGGCGACCTCGTCGCGCGAGCGGCTGACGCGGGAGGTCATCCTGCAGCTCAAGAAGGGATGGCTGGAGCGCGCCGCGTTCGAGCGGAAGTTCGGCGTCGACGTCGTTGCCGACTACGCCGATGCCTTCGGCAGCCTCGCCGAGCAGGGTCTCGCGGAGATCGGCGCGGAGCGGGTCGAACTCAGCGAGGGCGGGCTGTTGCGGGTGGACCAGTTGCTGCCGCGGTTCTACGACGAGCGGTACCGCGGCGCCCGCTACACATAGCAACGGACGCCGGCCTCACGGCCGGCGCGACCTTCTGGCCGCCTTCGACGCAGGCGGGTCAGAAGACCCGCGTACCCAGCTCCGACGCACCCGGTGGGTCAGAAGTCGAAGCCGAGCTGCAGGCCGACCTCCGCGGGCGGCGCCCAGATGGCGAGCGATCCGGTGTAGTTCACGAAGAACTGGCTGAGCCGGTACTCCTCGTCGCCGAGATTGCGCCCGTAGGCGGCCACGAACACGCGGCCCTGGGCCGAGGTCCAGCGCAACTGGGCGTGGAACAGGCTGTAGGAGGGCTGGACGAAGCGCTCGAACGAGTCGAAGGCGACGTCGTCCGTGTACTGGTACTCGCCGCGGGCCATCAGCGAGCCGCTGCCGCCGAGGTCGAACGTGTACTGGACCGACGCCGTCGCCGAAAGATCGGGCGCCCGCGGCAGGCCGTTGCCGGACAAGTCGGTGGGCGGGATCGGCAGCGAGCCGCCGCCGCCCTGCAGCACCTGGGCCGGATCGATCAGGCCCGCGGCCAGCAACCCCTCCACGAACTCGGCCTGGAGCACCGGATCGAGCGTCGTGAACTCGGTGAACTCGTCGTCCAGCAACTCAAGCGACAGGTCGAAGGAGAACTGCCGGTTCGGCCGCGCCGAGAGCTCGAAGTCGAGCCCCCGGATCCGGGCGTTGGCGGCGTTCTCGACCACCGAACGATCGGGATAGAGCACCGCCACCTGCAGGTCGTCGTAGTCGTAGTGGAAGGCGGCGGCGTTGATCCGCACCTTGCGGTCGGCGAGGGAGGACTTGACGCCGATCTCGAAGCTGGTCACCGTCTCTTCGTCGAAGGCCGGCTGCAGCGAGATCGAGTTGTAGCCGCCGCTCTTGTAGCCGGCGGTCGCCGCGCCGTAGAACATCACGCTGTCCGACGGGCGGTACTCGAGGCCCAGCTTCGGCGTCAGCGCGCTCCAACTGTCGCTCAGCATCTGCTCATCCGGGATGAAGGTCTCGAAGTTCAACGCGGCCTGGTCGTGGTCCTTCTCGTCGGCGGTGTAGCGCAGGCCGGTGGTCAGGGTGACGCGGTCGCTCAGCAGCCAGTCGACCTGGCCGTAGGCGGCGTAGAGCGAACTGTCGAGGTTCGTCTCGAACGGCAGGGAGGTGGTGGTTCCCGGCAGCGGCAGGCCGATGAAGGGCGCCACGGCGTTGTAGTAGTTCGGCCCGCACAGGAACGACGGCGCCAGGAAGCCGAGCGAACAGAAGTTCGTCGGGTCGAACAGGAACGTCTGCGGACTGTTCGCGAACAGCCAGACGCCGAGCATCGCGGTGTCCGTGACGTTGTCGATCTTCGTCCGGCTCTCCTCGCCGAAGGCGTACGCCCCGGCGACCCAGTTGGCGCGCTGGTTGGCGCCGTGAAGCTGGAACTCCTGCGACCACCACTGGGACGCGTAGACGCCGGCGTTGACGACGAAGGGGTTGGGCGAGGCGTCGATGTCCGTCACCCGGCTCGAATCGAACTCGCGCCAACTGCTGATCGAGGTGAAGCTCGCGCCGCTCGCCATCGCCTTGTTCACGTGCAGCGAGAAGCCGGACTCTTCGTATGGAGACGACGGAGGGGTGTCCGCCGTGACCTTGTGGACGTCGTCGGGATCGGCGTAGCCGTAGAAGCGGTTCAGGGTTCCCACCGTGCTGTAGGGGGACGAGTGGAGCTGCTTGAACGAGAAGTTGGCGTGGGCGTCGTCGTCCGTGCTGTCGGCCCGGACGGTGAACGTGAGCGAGTCGGAAGGCAGGAAAGTGAGCGAGCCCCGGAGCGTGACGCCGTCGAAGTTGTCGGCGCTCTGGCCCAGGAAGTCGTTGTACGTCGGGTCGCCGACCTGGGCCGAGACGCCGGTGAAGCGGCCCAGCACCTTGCTCGAGACCGGGCCGGTGAGCGACATGCCGTAGCGGCGGCCTTCCGCCGACTCGCTCGAGTCGAACTCGGAGAACGAGGTGAAAACGCGCCCGCGGAACTGGCCCTCCGGCGCCCGGGTGACGACGTTCACCGCGCCGGCGGTCGAGTTCCGGCCCCACAGCGTGCCCTGGGGGCCGCGCAGGATCTCGATCCTCTCCAGGTCGAGGAAGGGGTTGACCGCCGCCTGCGGTCGCGGCATGTAGACGCCGTCCACGTAGTAGCCGACCGTCGGCTCGCTGCCGATGCCGAGCGTCGCCGACCCGATGCCGCGAATGTAGATGGCGACTTCGCCGGTGGTCGGGCTCTGGCCCGAGATGACGACGCCGGGCGAGGCCTCGGCCAGGGCCTGCACGTCGCCGATCGCCTGTCGTTCGAGCTCCTCGCCCGAACGGGTGACGATCGAGATCGGGACGTCCTGGATCGCCTCCTCGACGCGCTGCGCGGTGACGGTGATCTCGTCGGCGACGATGGACTCCGGGTCGTCCGGGTCCTGGGCCGTCGCGGCGCCGCCGGCGAGAAGGGCCGGCAGCAGGAAGAGGAAGGTCGTCGGAAGGGCGAAGTTCGAGCGCATCGGCAGGTACCTCTCGTGACTGGAAGGTGGGCGCGACGGGCGACTGGAAGAACTCGCCGCGCGCGCAGCGGCGGCAGGCTACAACAAACGGGACTACGTGCCGAAGGCGGTTCGGGTTGCCCGTGCGGCGGTTCGCCGGTGGCCGCCGCCGATGCTCTGCCGTAGACTCCCCGCCGTGTTCGCCGCGAGTTCCTACGACCTGATCGTGATCGGCGCCGGGCCGGGCGGCTCGGCGGCGGCGGCCATCGCCGCCCGCGGCGGCCTGCGGACCCTGCTGCTGGAACGGGAGGCAGCGCCCGTCTTCAAGATCGGCGAATCGCTCATGCCGGACACCCACGGCGTGTTCGAGAAGATGGGCGCGCTGGACCGCATGAAGAAGAGCCGCTTCGTGGAGAAGCACTCCGTCCAGTTCTTCACGAAGACGGGCAAGGCGTCCATGCCGTTCTACTTCGAGAAGGAACGGCCGGGCGACGACAGCGCTCGCACCTGGCAGGTGCGCCGCTCCGAGTTCGACCAGCTCCTGATGGACGCGGCGGCGGAGCAGGGCGCGGAGGTCCGCCGCGGCGTCAACGTCCGCGACGTGCTGTTCGACGGCGGACGGGCGGTCGGGGTGCGGGCGACCGCGGCGGGCAACGGCGGGCCGGTCGAGATCGCGAGCCGGGTCGTCGTCGACGCCACCGGCCAGAGCGCGATGCTCTCGCGCCGGCTCGACCTTGGCCGGGTCGACTACGGGCTGCGCCACGCCTCGATCTACACCCACTTCCGCGGCGCGATCCGGGACGAGGGCAAGGACGAGGGCGCGACGCTCATCCTGCACACGAAGTCCGGGGAGAACTGGTTCTGGTACATCCCGCTGGCCGGCGACGTGGTCAGCGTCGGCGTCGTCGGGCCGATGGACGCGCTGATCCGCAACCGGGAGGGCAGGCCGCACGAGATCTTCTTCGAGGAGGTCCGCAACTGCGCCGAGATCGAGCGGCGCATCGCGCCCGCGGTCCAGTGCCGCCCCGTGTCCGTGATGAAGGACTTCTCCTACCGGATCGAGAAGATGGCGGGCGACGGCTGGATCGCGATCGGCGACGCGTTCTCCTTCATCGATCCGGTCTACTCGTCGGGGGTCTTCCTGGCGCTCAAGTCGGGCGAGATGGCGGCCGAAGCGGCGATCGGGGCGGTCGCCGCGGACGACGTCTCCGGCGAGCGGCTCGGAGCGTTCCAGCCGCTGCTGATGCGCGGCGTCGAGGCGGTGCGGCAACTGGTCAACGTCTTCTACGACCGGAACTTCAGCGTCGGCGCGTTCCTGAGGCTCTACCCGCAGCACCAGAGCAAGGTGACCCGGATCCTGATCGGCGACGTGTTCGATCTGGACTTCACGTCGATGTTCGAGGACATGGCGGCTTTCGCGGCGGCGGGTCGGAAGACCCGCGCACCCAGCGGAGGCCCGGTCTCCCTGCCGCCTGCGGCGACGGCGGGTCGGAAGACCCGCGCACCCGGTTGAGCCGGAAGTCCGCGGGCGGGTTGATGGCGAAGCGAGCGGTCCGGGTCACGGCGTACGCGGCGTTGCCGGCGCTGTACCTGCTGCACAACGATCTTTGGCTCTGGGACGACCCGGGCCGATTCCTGGGTCTGCCGGTCGGGTTGTCGTACCACGTCCTGTTCTCGGCGGCGGTGGTGCTCGCCATGTGGCGGCTGGTGCGCGTCGCCTGGCCGGGCGACACGCTCGCCGAGCTGGCGGGGTCTCCTGACGACGGCGGCGCGGAGGGCGCGGAGTGACGCTCGCGGTCATCTTCGCCTACCTCGCGGCGGTGCTGTCGATCGGGGTCTGGAGCAACCGGCGCCTGGCCGCGACAGGCGAGGACTTCTTCGTCGCCGGCCGGACGATCGGGCCGTTCGTCCTCCTGATGACGCTGTTCGGTACCCACATGACGTCCTTCGCGCTGCTCGGCGCCTCGGCGGAGTCGTACCGCGTCGGCATCGGCGTCTTCTCGCTGATGGCGTCGTCATCGGCGCTGATGGTGCCGGTCGTCTTCTTCTTCGTCGGCACGCGGGTATGGGCGGTGGGGCGGCGACTGGGGCTGCTGACCCAGGTTCAGTTCGTTCGCGCCCGCTGGGGTTCCGACGGCGTGGGCCTGCTGCTGTTCGTCGTGCTCGTCCTCCTGCTGCTGCCGTACCTGCTGATCGGCGTGATGGGCGGCGGCGTGGTCCTCGGCCAGATCACGGACGGGGCGGCGCCGTCGTGGCTCGGCAGCCTGCTCGTGTCGGGAGTCGTCATCGGCTACGTGACGAGCGGGGGGCTGCGCGGCACCGCCTGGGTCAACACGTTCCAGACCGCGATGTTCATGCTGCTCGGGGCGGTGACGGCGGTGCTGATCGTGACGAAACTGGGCGGCGTGGGCGCGGCGCTCGACCGGGTCGCGGAGAGCCGGCCGGAGCTGCTGGTGCGGGGCGACGCGATCCACCCGCTGCGGCTTCTCAGCTACACCCTGATCCCGCTGTCGGTGGGGACCTTCCCGCACATCTTCGCGCACTGGCTGTCGGCGAAGCGGGCGGCCACCTTCAAGGCGCCGATCGTCCTGTATCCGGTCTGCATCGCGGCGGTCTGGATTCCCAGCGTGCTCCTCGGGCTGTTCGGGAACATCGACTTTCCGGGGCTCGACGGCGCGGAGTCGAACGCGGTCCTCGTCCGGATGATCGCGCTCTACGCGCCCGAACTGCTCGCGGGCCTGCTGGGCGCCGGCGTGTTCGCGGCCATCATGTCGTCGCTCGACTCGCAGTCGCTTTCCCTGGGCGCGATGTTCACGCAGGACATCGTGCGGCACTACCGCTGGGGCGGCGACCTGAGCGAGGCGCGGCAGGTGCGCCTGGGCCGGCTGTTCGTCGTCGGCGTCGTGGCGGCGGTGTTCGTGCTGTCGCTGGTTGCCGAGCGCAGCATCTTCGCGCTCTCGGTGTGGTCGTTCACGGGGTTCGCGTCGCTGCTGCCGGTGGTGGTGGCCGCGCTTTACTGGCGCCGCAGCACGGCGGCGGGAGCGGGCGCGGCCATCCTCGCGACGATCGCCCTGTGGACCTGGTTCTTCCTGCGCGGAATCGGCGATCCGGACTACAGCGTCGGCGGCACGGGCGTCATGCCTGTCGCCGTGGTGTTCGCGGGTTCCGCCGCGGCGATGATCGTCGTCTCCCTCCTGACCAGGCCGCCCGTTACCGAGCGGGTGGAGCGCTTTGTCGGGCAGCCCCGATGACTCGCGCGCGGACATGTCCACGCACGGCGCGGGACGCGCCGCACGGGTGCATCCCGTGACCGCTACCGACCAGCCGTTGCGCATCGCCTACCTGGCGGCGGGCGCCGGCGGCATGATCTGCGGGAGCTGCATCCACGACAACGCGCTGGTCCGCGAACTCCAGCGGCGGGGGCACAACGCGCTGCTGCTGCCCATCTACACGCCGCTGCGGACCGACGAGGAGAACGTGAGCTACGGCCGCATCTTCTACGGCGCGGTCAACATCTACCTGGAGCAGAAGGTGCCGCTGTGGAGCCGGGCGCCGGCGGCGGTCCGCCGATTGCTCGACAGCCCGCGGCTGCTCGCCCGGGTCACCCGGTCGGCGTCTGCGACCGACGCCAACCAGCTCGGCGAGCTCGCGCTGTCCATGGTGCGGGGCGAGGAGGGGCGTCAACTGGCGGAACTCAAGGGCCTGGCGACGTGGCTGGCCGGCGAGTTCCGGCCGGACGTGGTCCACCTGACGAACTCGATGCTCGTGGGCATGGCCCACTGGCTGCGCGAGGCGCTCCCGGAGACGCTGATCGTCTGCGGCCTTCAGGGCGAGGACATCTTCCTCGAGGACCTGGACGAACCCCACAAGTCCCTGGTGGTCGAGGAGATGCGGAAGCGGGTGCGCGAGGCCGACGTGCTGGTCGCGCCGAACGACTACTACGCTGCGACGATGGCGGAACTGCTGGAACTGCCGCGAGCGGACATCGACGTGGCGCGGCTCGGCATCGAACTGGAAGGGCACGGGGGCCGCGAGGCGGAGCCTCCCGAGTCGCCCCTCGTCATCGGCTACCTGGCGCGGATGTGCCCCGAGAAGGGGTTCCACCTCGCCGCCGAGGCGTTCCGGGAACTGAGCGAGCGTCTGGGGCCGGGCCGCGTCCGCTTCCGCGCCGCCGGCTACCTCGGCGGCCGCGACGAGGCGTACTTCGAGGAGCAGCGGCGGCGAATCGCCGGCTGGGGCCTCGAACCGCACTTCGACTGGCTGGGCGAGGTCTCCCGCGAGGAGAAGATCGAGCTGCTGTGCAGCCTGCACGCGCTCGTGCTGCCGACCGTCTACCGCGAGGCGAAGGGCCTGCCGGCGCTCGAGGCGATGGCGAACGGCGTCCCCGCCGTGCTGCCCGACCACGGCTCGTTCCCCGAGATGCTGGAACGGACCGGCGGCGGCACGCTGGTGCCGGCCGGCGACCCGTCGGCCCTGGCCGACGCCGTCGAGCAGTTGGCCGGCGACGCGGAGCGCAGGCGCCACCTCGGCCGCTCGGGAAAGGACGGCGTCCGCCGCCACTACTCCGCCGAACTGATGGCGGCGGACACGCTGGCCGCCTACCGGCGGGGAATCGAGCGCCGCCCACCGGGTGCGCGGGTCTTCTGACCCGCTGCCGCCAAAGGCGGCCAGGAACCGGGTGCGCGGGTCTTCCGACCCGCCGCCGCCAAAGGCGGCCAGGAACCGGGTGCGCGGGTCTTCCGACCCGCTGCCGCGCTAGCATCGTCCCGTATGACTGAATCCCTTCGCTTCGAACGGGTCGCGAAGTCCTACCCGACGGAAGCCGGCGCCGTCGAGGTTCTGCGCGGAATCTCGTTCCGCCTGGAAGCGGGCGAAGCGATGGCGGTCACCGGACCGTCCGGCAGCGGCAAGAGCACGCTGCTGCACCTCGCGGCGACGCTGGAGACGCCGACCGCGGGCAGCATCCGCATCGGCGGCGAGGCCGCTCACGATTTGCCGGAACGGGAACTGGCGGCGTTCAGGAGCCGGCGCGTGGGCCTGGTGTTCCAGGATCACTACCTGCTGCCGCAGTACACGATGCTCCAGAACGTGCTGCTGCCGACGGTGGCGGCCGGCAACGGCCGGGACGAGGGCGACGCGGAAGAGCGGGCGCGCGCCCTGCTGGAGCGCGTCGGCCTCGGCGCCCGCGTCGATCACCGGCCGGCGCAGTTATCGGGTGGCGAGCGGCAGCGGGCCGCGATCGTGCGGGCGGTGATCAACCGGCCGAGCCTGCTCCTGTGCGACGAGCCGACCGGCAACCTGGACGCGGAGACGGCGGGCGCCGTGGCCGACCTGCTGCTCGAACTCCACGGCGAGGAAGAGAGCGCCCTGATCGTCGTCACGCACAGCCTGGAACTGGCGTCCCGGTTGCCGAGGCGGCTGGAGTTGCGCAGCGGCCTGCTGGATGAGGCGACGCCGGTCCCGCTGCCGGCGGCGGGAGACTGATGCCGTGGCGGTGGTAAGCCCCGGGGGGCCCCTGCCCAGCCTGAGCCGCAGCCGGCGGCAGCCGGCGGCGGGAGACTGAGGCCATGGCTGCCGCGCGCCCCGGCGGGCCCCTGCCCAGCCTGCGCCACTACTGGCGCGCGAACGTCGCCGTCGTGCTGACCGCGGCGGTCGCGGCCTCCGTGCTGACCGGCGCGCTGATGGTCGGCGATTCGGTGCGCGGCAGTCTGCGCGATCTGACTCTGGACCGGCTGGGCGGTATCGATCACGCGCTGCTCGGCGCCGGCTTCTTCCGCGAGGATCTGCGGGACGAACTGGCCGCCGACGAGGAGTTCGCCGCCCGCTTCGGCCCGGTGTCGGCCGCGATCCTGATGCAGGGCAGCGTGGTGGAACCCGAGAGCGGCCGCCGCGCCGCCCGCGTCAATGTGCAGGGGATCGACGCCGGGTTCGTCGCCTTTTTCCCGGACGCGGCGGCAGGGCTCGACCTTTCCCGCCGCGAGGGCCAGTTCTTTGCGTCGCTGGCCGTCAACCGGTCGTTGGCCGAAGCGCTCGCGGTCGAAGCCGGCGACTCCGTCGTGCTCTACCTGGAGCGGCCCAGCGAGGCGCCGCGGGCCAGCCTGATGGGGGAGAAGGACCCGGAGGACCAGTTGGAGAGCGTGCGGCTGAGCGTCTCCTCCGTCCTCGACGACGAGGGCCCCGGACGCTTCCAGTTGGCGCCCCACCAGAGCCAGCCGCTGGTCGGCTACGTGCGGCTGCGCGACCTGCAGCGGGAGCTGGACCGGCGCGGCATGGCGAACGCGCTGCTCGTGGGCGAGCGCGCCGCGGCCGGCAGCGGGGTTGCCGCCGATCCCGACTCGGCGGCGCTGGACCTCGAACGGCGGATCCGCTCCCACGCCGAGGCCGGGGACTTCAGCCTGGCGTTCGACGGCGCGGAGGATCACCTCCGGGTGACGACCTCGCAGATCGTCTTCAGCGAGGAACTCGCCGGGGCGGTGGAGGCGCTGGCGCGGGACCGGGGCGCGGAGGCGGTCGGCGTATCCACCTACCTGGCCAACCGGACCGCGGCGGAGAACGGCGGCGCCGCGCCGTACTCGACGATCGCCGCGCTCGACACGGGCCGGGCCGGGGAACTCGGCGCGCTGCGGCTTGCGGCCGGTGCGCCCGCGCCGGCGCTCGGGCCGGGCGAGGCCCTGGTCAACACGTTCCTGGCGGAGGACCTCGGCGTCGGCGCCGGCGACCGGCTCTCCATCGACTACTTCGTCGTCGGGGATCGGGAGCAACTGGTCGAGCGGACGGTCGAGGCCACCGTGGCCGGCGTCGTCGAGATGACCGGCTGGGCCGCCGACCGGAGCATGACGCCGGACTTTCCCGGCGTCGCCGACGCCGACAACATGAGCGACTGGGACCCGACCTTCCCGGTGGATCTGAGCCGCATCCGCGACCGGGACGAGGCGTACTGGGACGAATACCGCGGAACGCCGAAGCTGTTCGTCGACCTCGACTTCGGCGCCGGGCTCTGGTCCAGCCGCTTCGGGCATCTGACCTCGTTCCGGCTGCTGCCCGGCGACGGCGCCTCGCCGGACGAACTCGGCGCCGTCCTCGAGGCCGAGGCGCCGGCGCGCATCGCGCTCCACGCGGCGGGGCTGGCGGTCGAGCCGGTCAAGGCCACGGGGCTGCGGGGCGCCACCGGCGCGACCGACTTCGGGGGCCTGTTCGTCGGCTTCAGCCTGTTCCTGATCGTCTCGGCGGCGCTGCTGGTGGGCCTGTTCTTCCGGCTCGGCACGGAGAGCCGCGCCAACGAGATGGGCCTGTTGCTGGCGCTCGGCCACGGCGTCCGGCGGGTGCGGCGGCGCTTCCTGCTGGAGGGCGCGCTGCTCGGCGGGGCGGGCGTGCTGCTCGGCCTGGGCGGGGCGGTGCTCTACGCCGGCGCGATGATGGCCGCGCTCCGTACGCTGTGGCGCTCGGCCGTCGGGTCGAGCCATCTCTACCTCCACGTCGAGCCGCTGACGCTGGCGCTGGGCGGCGCCGGCTCGCTGCTCGTCGTGCTGTTCGCCGTGCGGGGCGCCGTCGGCCGGCTGGCCGGGGTTTCGCCAATCCGGCTGCTGCGGGGAGAGACGGTGGAACAGCCGGCGGCCGTCGCCGCGCCGCGGCCGCGGGCGCGCTGGACCGGCATCGTCGCCGGCGCTCTGGCGTTGGCCCTGCTCGGCGGGTCGGCCGCCGCGCCGGCGTCGGCGGCGGCCTACCTGTTCTTCTCGGGCGGCGCCTGCCTGTTGGTCGCCGGGCTCGCCGCCTTCGTCCTGTGGCTGCGGCGCCGTCCGGAGGCGCCGCTTCGCGGCTGGTCGCTGCGCGCCGGATCGAGCATGGCGGCGGCCAACGCGTCGCTCAACCCGGGGCGGAGCCTGCTCTGCGCGGCGCTCGTGGCGAGCGCGTCGTTCGTCATCGTGGCCGTCGGCGCCTACGGCCTCCGGTTCGGGGAGGAGACGAGGGATCTGGACTCGGGCGCGGGCGGCTTCGACCTGGTCGCCGAGTCCGACGTCTCGATCCTCGCCGACATGACCAGCGTGGACGGCCGCTACGAACTCGGGTTCGGCAGGGACGCTTCGGATCTCGTCGGACGGAGCGAGATCGTCGCCTTCCGCACGGTGCCGGGCGACGACATCAGTTGCCTGAACCTGTTCCAGCCGGAGAGGCCGCGGCTGCTCGGCGCGCCGCCGGAGTTCGTCGAGCGCGGGGGCTTCCGCTTCCAGTCGGTGGTCGACGTGGCGGGAGAGGAGGCGTTGGGGCGCGAAGACGCGCCGCCGGCGTCGCGGCCGGACCGCCCATCATCGGGCGATCCCGGGACGCCCTGGCGGTTGCTGGAACAGGACCTCGGTCCGGGCGTGGTACCCGCGATCGGCGACTTCAACTCGGTCATGTGGATCCTGCACTCGGGGCTGGGCCAGGGGATCGAGGTGGAGACGGAGCGCGGCGAGACGATCGAGCTGCGGCTCGTCGGGCTCCTGCGCAAGAGCGTGTTCCAGAGCGAACTCGTGATCTCCGAGGCGAACCTGGCGCGGCACTTCCCGAGCCGGACGGGGGCGTCGTACTTCCTGCTGCGAACCGAGCCGGACGAGCAGGACCGGACGATGCAGGAGCTGGAGCGGACGCTCTCGGGCTTCGGCTTCGACGCGGTACCCACCGCTCAGCGGCTGCAGGCATTCCAGGCGGTCGAGAACACCTACCTCGGCACCTTCCAGACCCTGGGCGGCCTCGGGCTGCTGCTCGGCACGCTGGGGCTCTCGGTGGTGCTGCTGCGGAACCTGCTGGAGCGGCGCGGCGAACTGGCGACGATGCAGGCGATCGGCTTCTGGCGGCGCGCCCTGGCCTGGCTGGTGGTCGCCGAGAACAGCCTGCTGCTGGCGGCCGGCGTCGCGGTCGGGGCCGCGTCGGCGCTGGTCGCGGTGAGTCCGCATCTGCTTGGCGGCCATGCGCTCGTGCCGTGGCTGTCGCTGGCGCTTACCCTGCTGCTGGTGCTGGCGGCCGGCACCCTGGCGAGCCTCGCGGCGGTACGCCGCGTGACCCGCGAGGACCTTCTCCCCGCCCTCCGAGGCGGCTAACTCTCCGCTGGGTGCGCGGGTCTTCCGACCCGCCCCTGGGCGGCGCCGCGGAGCGGCGCAGCCCGGACAACACGGTCGCCGGCCAAGAGGCCGGCGACCGCACCGCGGCGAGGCGCCAGCCAGAGCGGAGCCGGCCTGCGGCCGGCGCGCCTTTTGCCGCCTTCGGCGGCAGCGGGTCAGAAGACCCGCGCACCCGGCGGGTCGGAGGACCCGCGCAGCCAGTGGGCGGTTCAGGGCTTCAGATGCGTCTCGAACAGCTTGAGGATCCGCCGGTACTCGTCGAGCCAGCTCGACGGCTCCACGAAGCCGTGCGCCTCCGCCGGGTAGACGGCAAGTTCCCAGTCCTCCTTGCCGAGTTCGATCAGGCGCTGGACGAGCCGTACGGAGTCCTGGAACAGCACGTTGTCATCCAGCATGCCGGTGCAGATGAGGAGGGGCTTCTCCAGGCCCTCGGCGAACTCGATCGGGGAGCTTCGTTCGTACGCCTCGGGGTCGAGCTCCGGCGTGTTCAGGATGTTCGACGTGTAGCGGTGGTTGTAGTGGGCCCAGTCGGTCACCGGCCGCAGCGCGGCGCCCGCGGCGAACAGCTCGGGCCGGCGGAACATCGCCATGAACGTGACGAAGCCGCCGTAGGAGCCGCCGTAGACGCCGATTCGCTCCCGGTCCACGCCGTGCTCGGCGGCCAGATAGTCGATGCCGTCGGCCAGGTCCTCGACCTCCGGCGTGCCCATCCGGCGGTAGATCGCGGTGCGCCAGTCGCGGCCGTAGCCGGCGGAGGCGCGGAAGTCCATGTCGAGCACGACGTAGCCGCGGCGCGCGAGCAGCGTGTGGAACATGAACTCCCGGAAGTAGGACGACCAGCCCTGGTGCGCGTTCTGCAGGTAGCCGGCGCCGTGGACGAACACGACCGCAGGCCTCGGCGCCTCCGCTTGACCGGACGGCAGGTAGAGGCGGGCGTGGATCGGCCGGTTCACGTGCGACGAGGGAACCTCGACGAACCGGGGCGCCGTCCAGTCGATGCCCAGGAATTCGGGGGACACCGTTTCCGTCAGGCGGACCGCCTCGGCGCCCGGCGACGCTTCCTGCAGCCAGAGCTCGGGCGGCATGGCGGCGGTGGAGTGGACGATCAGCAGGCGCCCGTCGTCGGGCGAGAGCCGGAACGAGTTCAGGCCGCCCAGGTCCGTGACCCGTTGGATGCCGCCGGCGGCCCGCGGAGATGCGGCGCCGTCGCCTCGCCGCCCGCCGGCCCCGACGCCGGGTCCGCGATCGCCTCGATCGCCGGGCCCTGCCGCCGGCACCGGCGTCCGGAAGACGTCGAAGACGCCGGGATGGTCCCGGTTCGCCTCGAAGTAGACGAAGGCGCCGTCGGCCGAAGCCTGGGGCGAGCGGACGACGAAGTCTCCCTCCGTGACCTGGCGCCGTTCGCCGGTCGCGGCGTGCATCAGGTAGAGGTGCGAGTAGCCGGTTTCCTCGGAGAGGAAGAAGATCGTCTCGTCGTCCGGCAGCCAGCCCAGGTCCTGGAACGCGTAGTTGATCCAGGCCGGATCCGTCAGCCGGTGCAGGGGGCGCAGTTCGCCGGCTTCCAGGTCGATGGCGGCAATCCAGCGGTCCTTGTTGTCGGCGGAGTAGGCCTGCACGACGGCTTGCGAGCCGTCCCGGTTGAAGCGCACCGGTCCGAAGCGGACCGGCCGGGGCTCGGACTCGTCGTCTTTCGCGGCGTCGTCCACGGACCCGTCCTTCCCGGAGCCCTCCTCCTCGGGCCGGGCCTCCTTCGCCGCGTCGCTCTCGGATCCGTCCTCCTTGCTCCCGGCCTCCTGCGGCTCTGCCGGCGCCGCGTCGGGGCCGCCTGGGTCGTCGTCTCCATCGTCCCCGTTCAACGCCTCTTCCCGCGCCTTCTTCCGCTCGCGCGCCGCTTCCCGCAGGTCGGCCAGCGGATCGTCGGCGATTCCCGGCAGCACGGAGAGGTCGAGCGTCGCCGGTTCCGGGTCGCCGGCGCGCAGCAGGAGCAGCGTTTCGCCGGTCGCCTCGGCCGTCCCGACCTTCATCCGCACCTCCTCGACCTCGACCAGGCCGGTGGCGGTAACGTAGTTCGGCATCCGGTCGCGGAGGCCCTCGTCGCGCTGCTTCGGCCGGACGCGCAGAACGAGGCGGTCGAGGGCGGGGGACAGGGCGGAACCGGCGATCTCCACCTTGTCGCCGAGGTAATGGGGCGGGGCAAGGCGGCTCGCGTCGGCGGCCTGGCGTTCCCTGGCGACTTCGCGGCTGCGCTCCTCGCGCTCGCGGCGCTGGCGGACGATCTCGAGCAGCCGCGGCTGCTGCCGCTCCAGGTAGCCGGCTTCGGCGTCGCGCTCGGCCTGCTCGTCCTCCGGGTCTTCGGCCTCGCGGACGTCGAACGGCTGCCTCAGGAGGCCGGCGGCCCGCTCGCGCACGAACCAGACGCCGTTCCGGCGGAACGCGACGTCGCCGTCGACGGTGAAGAAGGGGGAGTTCTCGAAGGCGGCGGTGCGGGCGATCTGGGTCAGGCTGCCGTTGTCGTCCAGGTCGCGGACGAAGATGTCGCCGGCCCTGACGAAGACTTGGCGGCGCCGGTCGCGGTCCCAGGCGCCGTCCGGGGCGTCGGCGCCGGCGCGGTCGGCGTCGGAGATCCGGGCCGTCTCTCGGGTGGCGAGGTCGATCCGGTAGAGATCGCGGGTCTCTTCGCCTTCGCGCTTGCGCTCGTAGTAGACGCTCTCGCCGTCGGCGCTCCAGTACGGGGCTTCCGGCTGGCGGCCGAGCCAGTCCGGGTGGGCCATGATCCGCGGGAGGTCGAGGTCGTCCTGGGCGGCGGCGGGGAGGACGGCGAGGAAGAGCGCGACCAGGAGCGCCGCGGCGGAGAGGCGCCGGCCTGGCGGCCGGCTCGCGTTTCCGGCCGCCTGCGGCGGCAGCGGGTCAGAAGACCCGCGCACCCAGTGCACGGCAGAAGACCCGCGCACCCGGTGCGGGTCAGAAGACCCGCGCACCCAGTGCACGGCAGAAGACCCGCGCACCCGGTGCGGGTCAGAAGACCCGCGCACCCAGTGCGGGACGGAGGGCCCGCGCACCGACATCAGGCCCTTACAGGGACTCGAAGTACTCGACCATCGCCTGGGCGGTAGCCGCTTCGGGATGGTCGGGCGCGATCTCCAGGAACTTCCTGAACGTCTCCAGGGCCTTGCCGTTCTCGGACTGGGCGGCGTAGCAGAGGCCGAGCATGTTCAGCGCTTCGGGGTGGTTCGGGTTGAACCCGATGACCTGCTCCAGCTTCTCGGTGGCTTCCGCGATGCTGCCGGAGTTGTAGAGGTCCGCCGCCTCGTTGTACAGGTTCTTGGACGCCTTCTCGGGATCCGTGTTCTGGAGGGAGGCGAGTGCCGCTTCGGCCTTGTCGTCCATGCCGAGCGCGTTGTAGCCGGCGTAGAGGATCTGGTTCATGTTCTCCATGTCCTCGCCCTCGGCCGCCACCTGCTCGGCGAACTCGACCGCCCGGACGTGGTCGCCCCGGAAGGAGTAGATGCGGGCCAGCCCGCCCATCGCCGGGATCAGGTCCACCTTCTTCTCCAGAGCGCTCTGGAACATGAACTCCGCCGTCTCGTAGTCGCCCGAGTTCAGCGCGTTGCTGCCCTGGTTGTAGAGCTTGATCGCGCTGCCGCGGGCCTCGGCATCCGGGTCGATTTCCTGCGGCTGCGGGATGCCGGCGGCTTCGAGCTGCGCCGCCTGCTGCTTCATGGCCTCTTCCACGGAGGTCAGGTTCCAGTCGCCGCCGCCGGGGAGCTGGCTGAGCCTCGTCTCGTTCCGGGCCGGAATGCGCACGTTGCCGACCCGCCGGGTCTGGTACCCCTCCTTCTTCAGCTCGACGGTGAAGCCGCCGCGCTCGTGCGTGACGACGTTCTTGATCATGATCCGGAACCGGCCGTTCTTGCCGGAGTGGTGGACTTCGCGGAAGGTGGGCGCTTCGGGGTTCGTGAAGATGATCTCGACGCCCTCGAGCGTCTCGCCGGTGTTGGCGTCGAAGATCTGGCCCCACACGGTGCCCGGAAGCTGCGCGGCCGCCGGCGCGGCGAGGGCGAGCAGGAGGCAGGCGCCGAGGACGGCGGCAAGGAGCGCCGGCCGCGCCGGCCGTTCGATGGTCCACGGTTCGCGAATCGGCTTCATCGTCTCCTCCTTCGGCCGCGCGGGCCGCTGGCCGGTGTCCTGGCGCGGCGGGTCTCCGTTCCGCCGGCTGCCTCCGTTCGTCCCCGGAAGCGGCGCCTAGAATAACAGAGCCGTGGTTGAGGATCCTGGCTCCCGCCTCGCGCGCCATCCGCACTGGCCGGAGGCGCTGCGCATCTGCCGGGCCGCGGCGGAACGGGGCGGGTGCGTGCGGCTCGTCGGCGGCGCGGTGCGCGACGCCCTGCTCGACCGGCCGTTCGAGGAGTTCGATCTGGAGGCGTTCGGGATGGCGCCCGCCGAACTCGACCGGATGCTGGCGGACCTGGGCCTGCGGGTCGACCGGGTGGGGCGCGCCTTCTCGGTGGCGAAGCTCCGCGGCCTGCCGGTCGACGTCGCCCTGCCGCGCCGCGAGGTCAGCGTCGGCGCCGGGCACCGCGACTTCGTCGTGGACGCCGACCCGGACATGACGGTGGAGGAGGCCGCCGAGCGGCGCGACTTCACGATCAACGCGATCTCGTACGAGCCGCTGGCCGGCCGGCTCGACGACCCCCTCGGCGGCCGGGCGGACCTCGAGCGCCGCCGCCTCCGCCACGCCTCGCACCGCTTCCAGGAGGATCCGCTGCGCGTGCTGCGCGGGATGCAGCTCGTCGCCCGGCTGAACCTCGAACCCGACCCGGAGACGGTGAGCCTCTGCTCCGGCATCGCCTGGACCGAAATGAGCGTCGAGCGGGTGTTCGACGAATGGCGGAAGCTGCTTCTGCTGGGGGTGGAGATCAGGCGCGGCCTCCTGTTTCTGGAGGCGACCGGCTGGCTCGCCGGCTACCCCGAACTCCAGGCCACCGTCGGCTGCGGGCAGGACCCGGAGTGGCACCCCGAGGGCGACGTCTGGACCCACACCGGCCACGTCCTGGACGCCTTCGCCGCCGAACGCCTGGGCGACGACGAGGAGAACCTGGTCGTCGGCCTCGCCTGCCTCTGCCACGACCTGGGCAAGCCCGCGACCACCCGGTTCGTCGACGGCCGGCTGCGCTCCCGCGGCCACGAGGCGGCGGGGGAGGAGCCGACCCGGAGCTTCCTGGCGCGGCTCACGAACCGCCGGCAGCTCGTCGACGACGTGGTCCGCCTGGTGGTGGACCACCTGAAGCCGCGCCAGCTCCACCGGGGCGGCGCGGGCGACGCGGCGGTGCGCCGGCTCGCCCACCGGGTGAAGCGCATCGACCGGCTGGTCCGGGTCGCGCGGGCGGATGCCCTGGGCCGGCCGCCCCTCCGGCCGGAGGAATTCCCCGACTGCGACTGGCTGCTGGCCCGCGCCGAGGCGCTGCGGATCCGGGACCGGGCGCCGGAGCGCATCGTCCGGGGGCGCGACCTCATCGAACGCGGCGTGGCGCCGGGGCCTGAGATCGGCGAGGTCGTCAGGGAGTGCTACACGGCCCAGTTGAACGGCGAGTTCGAGAGCCGCGACGGCGGGCTGAGGCATCTCGACCGGTTGCTGGCCCGGCGCGCCACCGGATGACCGAAACGGTCGGATGAGCGAAACAAGGACAGGCGGCCGGTCGTCTCCAGACCCAGAGGACGATGGCTTGCCGGCAGCAGAACCGCCCGACCGGGACCGGAAACAGGCCAGCGGGCCGGCCGGCGCTCCCGGCGATGCCGAACTCGTTCGGCGGGCCGTCGCGGGCGACGGCGCCGCGTTCGAGGGCCTGGTGCTGCGCTATGAAACGCCGCTACGCAAGCTGGTCTACGGCTACGTACTCGACTGGGAGGTTGCCGAGGACGTCGCCCAGGACGCCTTCCTGCTGGCCTGGAGGAAGCTCGGCGGTCTGGCGGAGTCTGCCGCCTTCAAGAGCTGGCTCTACCGGATCGCGATCAACCGGGCGCACGACGAGCTGCGCCGGTCGGCGCGCTGGGGCCGGCGAGTGGACCGGAACGTGGGGGCCGAGGCGCTCGCCGAACTGCCGGCGGCGGGCGCGGAGTCGGCCGTCGAGTCGCGGCTGCAACGGCGCGCCCTCGTACGGGCGCTGGCGCGCCTGCCGAAGAGCCAGCGCACGGCGGTCGTGCTGAAGGATGTCGCGGGGATGAAGTACGTGGAAATCGCGGAGTTGCTGGGCTGTCCCGTCGGGACGGCGCAGATCCGGGTACACCGGGGCCGGAGGAGGCTCAGGCGCTGGCTCGACGAGCCGCGCGCCGGCGAAGGAGGAGGTACGCGATGAGGGAGGAGCGGAAACCGCGTGGAGCGATCCGCGCTACGCGTGAATCGGTTCGTGGCCCCGCCGGCGGGCGCGCGGACGGCCCGGCCCCGGAGGTCGAGCCGGAAGCGCGAGGCTGGCGGGACGTCGACGCGCTGTTGGCGGAACTGCGCGAGGAGTGCGCGGCGCCGCCAGCGGCGCCGGGGTTCGTGGCGGGCTTCCGGGCCCGTCGCGACGCCTGGCTGGAGCGCGCCGGCCGGGCCGCGCCCTGGCGGCCGCTCGCCCTGCGCCTGGCGCCCGCGGGCGCCCTGGCGGCCGTGGCGGCGCTGGTCGTGACTCTCGGGTCCGGCACGCCGCGCATGGCGCCGGAGAATCCCGCGGCGGCGCCTGAGGCGGCGGAGTACGCGGATCCGTTCGCGGCGGGGCTGGAAGAGGCCGGCGTGGCGACGGTGGCGACCCTCGACGACGAGGCCGGCTACGAGCTCCTCGCGGTGCTCTACGAGCCGATGGGAGGTCGGTGATGGCGAACGGCGCCACGAGGCTGTGGATGGGCGTCGCCTTGGGTTCCGTGCTGGTGGTGGGCGTGTCCGCCGGGCTGCTGGCTGACCGTTTCCTCCCCGATCGCCGGGCCGCGGAGAGCGAGCGGCCGGACGCGCGGCCCGCCCATGCCGGCAGGTCGTCCTCCATGTTCCACTTCGATTGCCGCGACGAAGACGGAGCGCCGAGCGGCGCCGCGGCAGGTTCCGCCCGGGAAGCGCCGGACGAAGCGGCGCGCGCGGCGGCGTTCGAGGAGCACCGTTCGAAGATGACCCACCGCATGGCGCGGCGCCTGGACCTCGATCCGGAGCAGATCGAGGCGCTCGAACCGATCGTCGGCGAGGCGATGCTGCGCGGCCGGCGCTACTGGACCGGAGCCCGGGACGAGTTCTGCGCCATGCAGGACGACTTCCATCGGCAGGTGGGAGAGCTTCTCCGTCCCGACCAGGCGGCCCGCTTCGACGAGATGCGGCGCGACCTGTGGGAACGGAGCCGGCGCCACGACGACCGCGACCGCGACGACCGGCGCCGAGACGACGGCGGCGGCTCGCCGGAGAGCTGCCGATGATCGACCGGGGGGAAGGGACGCCGATGGACGAGCCGAAGACCGGTTCGGGCGATGAGCGCGAAAGACGCGAAAGCCCGGAAGGAAGCCCGGCCGGAGGAAGCGGCCTCAAGGCGACGGAGCGGGAAGAAGCCGTACTTCAGGAGGCGGCGGCGCACGTCCCCGTCCACCCGTTCATCCGCTTCGCCGTCGAGCGGCGCGTCACCATGTTCATGGCGACGCTCGGCGTGCTGGTGCTCGGCTGGCTGTCGCTGACGCGGTTGCCGCTGGAGTTCCTGCCGCTCTTCCAATCGTCCAACATCTCGGTCCGGGTGCCGTACCAGTCGTCCTCGCCGGAAGAGGTGGCGCGGTCGATCATCTGGCCGCTGGAGGACAGCCTCGGGACGATCAACGGCGTCAGCATGATCCGGTCGCGGGCGAGCGGCAGTTCCGCCTCCGTGGACATCGAGTTCCGGGACGGGACGGACATGGAGCTGGCCGCCGTCGACGTGCGCGACCGGATCGACCGGGTGCGCAACGAACTGCCGGCCGACGTCGAGCAGGTCTACGTCCGCCGCTTCGAGAGCACGGACATTCCGGTCCTCCGCAGCAGTCTCAGCGCGCCTTGGGACCAGGACGAGCTGAACGACTTCGTCGAGGACGTGCTTCTGCCCCGGATCGAGCGGCTGGAAGGCGTCGCGCAGGCGCAGGTCTGGGGCATGCTGAGCCGGGAGCTGCGGATCGAACTGCTGCCCGACCGGATGGCCGCCCACGGGGTGGACATCCGCGAACTGAGGCAGGTCCTGCAGAGCAACCACGTCAACGTCTCGGGCGGTTACCTGCGCGAGGGCAGCCGCCGGCTGCTGGTGCGCACGGTGGGCGAGTTCCGGACGCCGGACGAGATCCGGGACCTGCCGATCCGCGGCGACGGCCTGCGCGTGGGCGACGTGGCCGACGTGAAGTTCGGCTATCCCGACAAGTACGAGTACAGCTTCCTGAACGGGCAGGAGTCGATCAGCCTGAACGTGAACAAGACCTCGGACGCCAACCTGCTGGAGGTGGTCAACCGGGTCAAGGACGAACTGGAGGCGATCCGGCAGACGCCCGAGGGCGCGGGCCTCGAGTTCCGCCACTTCCACGACACCTCGATCGACGTGCGCCAGGGACTGACCGAGCTGGGCCGCAGCGGCGTCATCGGCGGCGGCCTCGCGATCGTCTTCATGTTTCTCTTCCTGCGCAAGTTCCGGACCACGCTGCTGGTGGCCCTGGCGGTGCCCCTGTCGCTCGTCATGACCTTCGTGATGATGTACCTGGGACGGCAGGCCGGAGTCACCGAGATCACGCTGAACGTGATGAGCCTGATGGGGCTGATGCTCGCGATCGGCATGCTGCTCGACAACTCGATCGTGGTCATCGAGTCGATCTTCCGCCACCGCCAGGACCTCGGCGCGAACGCGAAGAACGCCGCCCTGGGCGGCGCCAGCGACGTGGCGATGCCGATCATCTGCTCGACGATGACCACGATGTGCGTCTTCGTGCCGCTCATCTTCTTCGGCAGCGGTGGCGGCGGTCCCGGCAGCTTCTCTCGCTTCATGGCCGACATCGGCACGACGGTCTGCGTCGTCATGCTCGGCTCGCTCGTCATCTCCCTGACCGTGGTGCCGATGATCGCGGCGATCCTGCTCAAGTCGGAGAGCAAGCGGCGGTTCAAGCTGCTCGACCGGATGAACGAGCTCTACGGCAGGACGCTGGGCTTCACCCTCCGCCACCGCTTCGTCTTCTCCGTGGCGATCGTCCTCCTGCTGGTGGGCTCCTGGAGGCTCTACAACAGCATCGAGCGGAGCTTCAATCAGCCCTCCCAGGGCAGGGCGCTGACGGTGTTCGTCGAAACGCCGCGGCAGATGGGGATGGACGATCGCCTGGCGCTCTACGACGAGGTCTACGCGATGCTGGATTCCCGGCGCGACGAGTGGGAGATCGCCGACATCGCCCACCAGGTGCGGCGGGGCGGCGGCCGCAGCCGCGGGTACGGAGGCGGCAACCGCTTCGAGATCTACCTCAAGCCGGAGGAGGTCTCCGAGATGTCCACGGACGAGGTCACGGAACGCATCCGGGAGGCGATGCCGCAGCGGGTCGGCGTCCTGTTCAAGCTCGCGCGGACGGAGTTCGGGCCTCCGGGTTCCGGGAGAACCGGGATGGACGTGGAACTGATCGGCGAGGACGTGGGCACGCTCGAACTCCTCGTGCCGCGTATCACGGAGCGGCTCCGCCGGATCCCCATCGTGGGCGACATCGACAACTCGTTCGAGAGCGGCGACGACGAGATCCGGGTATCGGTGAACCGCGAGCGCGCTCTCCAGGGCGGCCTGTCGAGCCAGGCGGTGGCGATGACGGTGAGCGGCGCGCTCTCCAGCCGGTCGCTGGCGTACTTCAAGACCGCCGAGCGCGAGATCGGCATGGTCATGCAGTACCGGGAGGAGGATCGCGAGACGCTCGACCAGTTGAAGAAGATGCCGGTGCTCGTGTCGGACCCGGACGGCGAGGGCGCGGGCGTGACCCTGCCGATCTCGAGCCTCGCCTCGTTCCGGGTCCAGAGCGGCCCGTCCGAGATCGAGCGCGAGAACCGTCGCGCCAAGGTGGAGATCGACGTGACGGCCGCAGGCGGCACGCCGGGCTTCATGCTCCGGCGGCCGGTCCAGGCGGCGCTCGCGGACGTGCCGCTGCCGCCGGGCTACGAGTGGTCTCTCGGCAGGAGGTTCATGGAGGAGGAGGAGGACGCGTCGCGCGCCGTCCTGACGCTGATCCTCGCGGCGGTGCTGATCTACATGATCATGGCGGCCCTGTTCGAGGACTTCCTCCAGCCGTTCACGATCATGCTGTCGATTCCGTTCGCCTTCATCGGCGTGGGCCTGATCATGTACCTCGCCGGCCAGCCGCGGGACGGTTCCTCGAACATGGGCCTGCTGATCCTGGCCGGGATCGTGGTGAACAACGCGATCGTCCTGATCGATCACATCAACCGGCTGCGGCGCGAGGGCATCGCCCGCGACAAGGCGATCGTGCTCGGCGGCAAGAACCGCCTGCGGCCCATCCTGATGACGGCGGTGACGACGATTCTCGGCCTGTCGCCGATGGTGGCGCCGTTCTTCCTGCCCCAGGTGTTCGGGCAGCCGGAGGGCCGCGCCGCGTTCTGGGCGCCGGTCGGGCTCGTCATCCTCGGCGGACTGACCACTTCGACTTTCCTGACCCTGCTCGTGATTCCGACGGTCTATTCCCTGGTCGACGACGTGAAGCTCTTCTTCCAGCGGGTTGTGCGGGCGGCGGCCGCCGTTCCGCGGAGAAAGATGGCATGAGACTCAAGATACGCATGGGCGCGGCCCGGTCGGCCGGCGCTCTTCTGTTGACGGCGGCCGTGGCGGCCGCGGGCATCGGCTGCGGGCAGTCCAGCGCCGACGCGGGCGGCGAGAACCCGCGCGCCGGCCGGCCCGGAGGGCGCGGCGGCGGTCCTCCGGGGGGCTTTCCGGGCGGCGTCCCTCCGAACTTCGGCGGTTCGACTACCGCGATTCCGGTCGCGGTGACGAGCGTCATTCGGCGGGACATCGCGGACTACCTGGAGACCAACGGTTCGCTGGAAGCCGAGAACGAGGTCGACATCGTGGCGCGGACGGCCGGTCCGATCGTCGAACTGAACGTCGAGGAGGGAGACTTCGTGCGGGCCGGCCAGGTGCTGGCGCGCATCGACGCGGTGGAGATCGAGGCGCAGCTCGGCATTGCCCGCGTCAACCTGGCGGAGGCCGAGCTGGCCTGGAACCGCGCCCAGGATTCGTTCGAGGCGGAGGTGGTCAGCCAGGAGGCCTACGACCTGGCGAAGTCCAACTTCGACGCCGCCGCGGCCCAGATCGTCGGCACCGAGATCCTGCTGGACTTCACCGTGATCCGGGCGCCGTTCGACGGGCTGATCGTCGAGCGCGTCGTCAAGAACGCCGAGTACGTCGCGAACAACGCGCGGCTGTTCCGGATCTCCGACTTCGACCCGCTGCTCTGTCCGATCCAGCTTCCCGAGAAGGACCTGCCGCGGCTCAAGCTGGATCAGCCCGCGCACCTGTCGGTCGAGGCCTATCCCGGAGTGCGCTTCCCGGCCAGGGTGCTGCGGATCAGCCCGGTGGTCGACCCGGCGACCGGCACGGTCAAGGTGACTCTCGAAGTGCAGGCCCAGGGCCGCCTGCGGCCCGGCATGTTCGCGAGCGTGTTCGTCGAGACGGACGTCCACGAGAACGCGATCGTCGTGCCGAAGCAGGCCCTCGTGCTGGAAAGCACGTCCGACACGGTGTACGTGGCGATGGACGACGGGGAGGGCGGAACGGTCGCCCGGCGCCGCGAACTGGAACTCGGCTACGAGGAGAGCGACAGCCTGGAGGTGCTCTCGGGCCTGGTGGAGGGCGAGGACGTCGTGATCGTCGGTCAGGACGGACTCTCCGACCGGACGCCGATTCTGGTCATGGAGCGCGAGGGGCCGGCCGCGGCGCCCACGATGTTCACCGCGGCGCCGGTTGCCGGGGCGGAACGCCCGGCCCAGGTCGCGGCGGACCGGGGCGGCGCGGCGGCGACTGCCGGCGGTGCGGCGGCCGCACAGGCGGCGCCGGGCCAGGGACGGCCGGGCGTTCCAGGCGGCTTCCGCGGCGGCCCGCCCGGGGGCTTCGATCCCAGCCAGATGACTCCCGAGCGAATGGAGATGATGCGGGCCCGCATGAAGGAGCGCGGCCTGAGCGACGAGCAGATCGACGGGATGATGGAGCGCATCCGGAGCGGCCAGGGGCCGCCCGGACGCCCCGCCGGCGGACCGCCGGGAAGACCGCAGGGCGGCGGCCCGCCGGGTTGATCCGGCGCCGGACTTGCTGAGCAGGTAGATCGAGATGCGGGTCGTTTCCTTCGCCACCCGGCGGCCGGTGACCGTGTTCATCTTCGCCCTGGCGGCGGTGGTGTTCGGCGGCGTCGCGTTCCGCGACCTGGCGGTCGACCTGTTGCCGGACATCACGTACCCCTCGCTGACGGTTCAGACGCAGTACGAGGGCGCCGCGCCGGTCGAGATGGAGACCCTGATCACGCGGCCGGTGGAGGACGCGGTGGGCGTGGTCAACGGCGTCAACCGCGTCGTCTCCAGCTCCCGGGCGGACATCAGCGAGGTCACCCTGGAGTTCTCCTGGGGCACGAACATGGACTTCGCGTCGCTCGACGTGCGCGAGCGGCTCGACCAGGTGCGCTTGCCGGTGGCGGCCGATCGGCCGGTGCTGTTGCGCTACGACCCCTCCCTCGATCCGATCCTGCGGATGGGTCTCGCCGGCGGCGGCAGCGACCTGATCGCCCTGCGCCTGCTCGCCGAGGAGGACCTCAAGCGGAAGCTGGAGCGGCTCGAAGGGGTGGCCGCGGTCGTCGTCAGCGGCGGCCTGGAGGAGGAGATCCAGGTCGAGATCGACGAGCGGCGGCTGACCAGCCTCGGCCTGACGATGAACCAGGTGATGAACCGCCTGGCGCAGGAGAACGTGAACCTGACCGGCGGCCGGCTGCGCGACGGCCAGACGGACTACCTGGTGCGGACGATCAACGAGCTGCTGCGCCCGGAAGAGATACGGGAGATCGTGATCGACCGCACCCAGGGCGCGATCGTTCGGCTGGAGGACATCGCCCGCGTCTACCAGGGCGCCAGGGAACGCGAGGTGATCACCCGCATCGACGGCAAGGAGGCCGTGGAGATCGCGGTCTACAAGGAGGGCGGCACGAACACGGTGACCGTCGCTTCCGCCGTGCTCGAGCGGGTGGAGGAACTGGAGGAGGAGATCGGGCAGATCGACCCCCAACTCGAACTGACCGTGCTCGCCGACCAGTCGCGCTACATCCGGGATTCCGTGTCGGCCGTGATCCAGACCGCCCTGATCGGCGGTTCGCTGGCGATCGTCGTCCTCTTCCTGTTCCTGCGGAGCGCGCCGAAGACGCTGATCATCGGGGTCTCGATCCCGGTGTCGGTCGTCGCGACCTTCTTCCTGATGTATGTCGCCGGCGTGTCGCTCAACATCATGTCGCTCGGCGGCATCACGCTCGGCATCGGGCTCCTGCTGGACAACTCGATCGTCGTGCTGGAGGCCATCCAGCGCCGCCGCGACCAGGGGCTGAGCGTCGTCGAGGCGGCCCGGGCCGGCGCCTCCGAGGTCGGCCGGGCGGTGATCGCCAGCACGATCACGACCGTTTGCGTGTTCGTGCCGATCATGTTCGTCGAGGGCGTCGCCGGCCAGATGTTCGGCGACCAGGCGCTGACCGTGACGTTCTCCCTGCTGGTGTCCCTGGGAGTGGCGCTGACCGTTATCCCGATGCTCGCGTCCCGGAAGTTCTTCGCCAGCGACGCGGAGGTCGAGGAGGTCCGGAGCGCCGGGCGCTCCAACCCCCTGACTCGGGGCCTCGCGACGGTCTTCGACACGATCGGCGTCGGGATCGCCCTGGCCTTCAAGTACGCGTTCCGCGGCGTCTCCGCCGTGATGTCCGTGCTGCTGCGGCCGGTGCTGGCGGCCTTCGACGCGTTGCTTCGCGGCATCACCGCCGTGTACGCACGCGTCCTGCGCGGCGCGCTTCGCCATCCCGCGCTGGTCGTGCTGACGGCGGTGGTGCTCCTGGCGGGCAGCGTCCAGCTCGTCGGCTCGCTCGGCAGCGAACTGGTGCCGGAGCTGATCCAGGGCGAATTCTACGTGGACGCCGAACTGGCGCCCGGCAGCCGCCTGGAGGTGACGGACCGGCGTCTGAGCCAGATCGACCAGCGGGTGCGGGAGTTTCCCGACGAGTTCGGCGTGCAGTCGGTCTATACGGTGGTCGGCACCTCGAACGAACAGGGAGGCGCCGCCGGCGAGAGGCGCGAGAACATCGGCCAGGTCAACGTGCGGCTGGCCCCGCCGATCGACGCGGAGCGCGAGGAACTGGTGATCGGCCGGATCCGGGAACTGATCGACGCGGAGAACGCGTCCTTCGGGGGTCGGGCGCCAGCGGCCGCGGTCCCGGCCGGCGCCGGAGCCGGGCCCGGGCCGGCGGTCGCGGACGACGCGCTGAAGTACCGGTTCGGCCGTCCGACCTACTTCAGCTTCCGGAGCCCGGTCGAGGTGCAGATCCGCGGCCACAACCTGGCGCTGCTGGAGAGGCTGGCCGACCAGGTGGCGTCGCGGATGCGCGAGGTCGAGGGCCTGGTCGACGTGAAGTCCTCGACGGAGGGCGGCAACCCGGAGCTGCAGATCGTCTTCGACCGGGAGCGGCTCTCGACGCTGAACTACACGGTCGCCCAGCTTGGCGCCGTCATCCGGTCCAAGGTGCAGGGCGACATCGCGACGGACATCGTGCGCGAGGACCGCAACATCGAGGTGAGGCTGCGGACCGACGAGGGCTACCGCGATTCCGTCCGCGACCTGCGAAACCTGAACATCCGCCAGAGCGGCGCTACGCCGCTGCCGCTGTCGGCGGTGGCGGAGGTGATCGAGACGGAGGGGCCGGCCGAGATCCGGCGCAGCGACGGCGGCCGGGTGGCGCAGATCGAGGCGAACATCGTCGGCCGCGACCTGGGCAGCGTCTCGGACGACATCCAGGCGATCCTGGACACGACGCGGTTCCCGGTGGGCTTCGACTACTCGGTCGGCGGCCAGCGGCAGGAGATGGAGCGGTCGTTCGACAGCATGAGGCTGGCGATCCTGCTGGCCGTGTTCATGGTCTACCTGGTGATGGCGTCGCAGTTCGAGTCGTTGCTGCACCCGTTCGTCATCCTGTTCGCCGTGCCGTTCTCGATCGTCGGCGCGATCGGCATCCTCTACCTGACGAGCACGCCGGTGAGCATCGTCGTCCTGATCGGCGGCATTCTCCTGGCCGGGATCGTGGTGAACAACGCGATCATCCTGATCGACTACACGAACCGCCTGCGGCGCGCCGGCAAGGCCAAGATCGACGCCGTGCGCGAGGCTTGCCTCGTACGCCTGCGGCCCATCCTGATGACGACCTCGACCACCGTCCTGGGCCTGCTGCCGATGGCCCTGGGCCTGGGCGAGGGCGCCGAGCTGCGGACCCCCATGGCGCTGACCGTGGTCGGCGGCCTGCTGACGTCGACGCTGCTGACGCTGATCGTGATCCCGGCGCTCTACCTGCTGCTGGACCGGCACAAGCACGAGGCGGACCCGGAGGCCGTCGCCGCGGCGTAGGCGCCGGTGGCCGTCCGCGCCGGCGTCCGGGGAGGTTCCCAGGGGCACGCTCGCGCTCCCCCGGCAGGAGGAACGCTGGCGCTCGCTGTTGTCGGCTGCACTCCACGTCGGGGTCGGCGGACGGGATGGCGCGGGCAGTCGTTTGCCTCCGACGCCCTGGGACCCTCCCCGGACGCCGCCGCGGACTGAGCGTCGCCGGTTTGGCGGGGCTGGATGTTGGCGGTGGGCGGGGCTGGACGCGCGTTTGCGGGGGGCGGATCTGGAGGCGGCGGGATCTGCTGGGTGCGCGGGTCTTCCGACCCGCATGCCGCCGAGGGCGGCCTAAGAAAACGCGCCGGCCGAAGGCCGGCTCCGTACTGCCGGGAAGCCCCACCAACCCGGGTGCGGAGCTTTCCCCGCTACGGAAACGCCTCCTCAAGCTCCGGGACGGTCCACGGGTCCGCGCGGTCAGCCGTGCGTTGGCGGACGCCTGCGACGAGTTCGGGTGACACCGGTTCGGCCGTGTTGCCCCAACTCCGGCGGATGTACGTGAGCACCGCCGCGACGGCGGCGTCGGGGAGACGCGGATCGACGGCGAAACCGGGCATCATGTCGTCCCAGGTCTCGCCGTGGACTTCGATCGGTCCTTCGATTCCCTGGAGTACGAGGGCGGCGAGGCGTTCGGGGGAGCCGAGGACCCACGGCGAGTCAACGAGGCTGGGGCCGAGGCCCTCCTGTCCCCGGCCGTCGTCGTTGTGGCAGGAGCTGCAGGCCCGATAGTGCCGGCGGCCGTGGTTGAATTGGGCGGCTTCGGCGGCGGTCAGGGCCGGGGCTGAGGCAGGCGCTTCCGGTGGCTCGGCGGCGTCGCCGGAAACCGAGGCGGGGGTCGCGGCGAGGGCGACTTGGCCCAGGAACGGATCGTCGGGGCGGGCGGCGACGCGTTCGGCGAGCATGATCCGCGCCCAGGGCGCCTCCGCCGCCACGGCGCCGAGGGTCAGCAACGCCTGGGCGCGGACCTGGGCCGAGGACGACTGGAGCAGGTCGCCGAGCAGGGCGGCGCCGTCCTGGCCGGCGCCGGCGAGGTACGTCTCGCCGGCGCGCAGGCCGTGGACGACGAGCCAGGAATCCCGGGCCTGGAGCGCGTCCCGCACGGTCGCGTCGTCCAGTTGGCCGCGGCCGTGGAGCGTCCACAGGGCGTGAATCCGCGACAGCGGGTCCTCGCCGGAGCGGGCGAGCTCCCGCAGGGCGCCGCTGGCCGTCTCGCCGAGTTCATTCTCGACCAGCAGCCGTTGCGCCGTGTCCCGGTGCCAGCCGTTCGGGTGGGCAAGGGCGGCGATGCGGGCGGCGTCGGTCGCCAAGCGCGGCGCGTCCCGGCGGACGGGCGCCGGGCTGTCGGGATCCCCTTCCCAGACGATTCGGTAGATGCGGCCCATGCCGAGCGGCCGATCCAGCCCGTGCTCGAGGATGTACTCGCGCAGGTACGTCGTCACGAACCGCACGTGCTGGAGGATGCCCCTGTACATGTCGATCACGTAGAGGGCGCCGTCCGGCCCGGCCTTCGCGTCGACCGGGCGGAAGCGCTCGTCGGTCGAGGCCAGGAACTCGCGCTCGGTCCAGTCCGGATCGCCGTAGCGCCGGTGCTCGGCGACGAGAGTCGGGATGCCGTCTTCCACCGGGCCCGGCGCGAGGTCGAAGTGGGCCACCATGTTGCCCGCCGGCTCCGGCACGAAGACGTCTCCGCGGAAGGTGGCGGGGAACTGGTCGCCACGGTACACGGCGAGGCTACTGACGGACGTCGTCACGGCGAGCCGGCCGTCCGCGCGCAGCATGCCCTTCACGTAACCGCGGTTGATGCCGGGATTGACGCGAATGGAATGGACCGTTTCGTCCCGCACGAGCCGCTCGCTGGCGCCGATGCCGCCTCCCCGCGGCTGGTGTTCCGGGTTGGCGAGGGCGTACTCGGCCGGGATCAGGTCGGCGAAGAGGTAGCGGGAGTTCGTGTTGTAGTAGAGGCGGCCGACGTCGTCCTGGGCGATGCCCCACTGGCCGCGAAACAGCGTCGGGGCGACCTCGATCGACGCACCCTCGGAACCCCGCCGCAGCCGGAAACGCCGGTCGGACTTCGCATTGTAGATCCAGTTGTCGAGCGCCCAGAGCAGCCCGTTCTCCGTGTGCTCGAGCAGGTCGGGATCGGGATCGCCGTAGTCGAGCAGCCGCTCCCGGCTGCCGCAGCGGGGCAGTTCGGCGGCCGGCGCCTCGCTCCGGCATAGCCACAGGTTCGGCGGCTCGCCGATCAGGATGCCGCCGGAGACCGCCGCGATCGCGCGCGGGCTCACCAAGCCGTCCAGGTAGACGGCGCTCCGGTCCATCGCGCCGTCCGCGTCCGTGTCCTCGAGCACGACGACCCGGCCGACCGGCGCCTCCTCGCCGACGCCGTCCACGTCCGGCATGAAGCCGCGCATCTCGACGACGTAGAGGAGTCCCCGCTCGTCCCAGGCCATCGCCACCGGGTCTTCGACCAGGGGTTCGGCGGCGACCAGTTCCACGCGAAAGCCGGGCGCCACGCGCAGCGTGGCCATCGCCTCCGCGGGCCCGAGCGGAGACGCTTCCGGCACCTCGAACCCGCGCCACACCTGTTCCATCACGTGACCCTCGCGGTCGCCACGCTGTGCCGCCAAGGGCGTTTCGGTGGCGGGCACCAAGCTGGCAAAGGCGATTCCGGCAACGGCCCTGGTGACGAAGTTGCGGGACATTCGTCGGGCGACAGTACTTCAAGGGGCCCGATCCCGGCGCTACGAGGTACCGGGAGGTATAGGATCGCCACTACACAGATACGACTTCACCATACAGGATCGGCGCCGATCCGAAACGCTGACCTCCGATGATTCCTCTGGCTTCGCTGCTCGCTGGACTTCGACGCGCGGCGGTGCCTTGCGGCTTGGCGGCGGCCCTGCTCGCCCCGGCGGCTCAGGCGCAACGGCTGCTGACGCTCGTCCCGGGCGTTGCGGAGGCGACCTCGGCGGACGCTCCCGGCCCGTCGATCGGGCCGGTTCCGACGGCCGTGCAGGTGGACTTGGACTTGCTGCGCAGCGCGCCGCCCTGGCTGGAAGTGCCGACGCCCGACGGCAGCGTCCTCTCGGCGGAGCGGAGCGTGTTCGAGGACCGCGGCGGCGGCGACCTGATGTGGTCCGGCGGCCACCCCGACGCGGGGTACGACGCGGTAGTGCTGACGGTGGAGGGCGGCCGCCTGGTGGGCCGGTTCGGCGCCGCGGGCGGCGGGGCGTACCAGATCCACGCGGCGGCCGACGGCCGGGGCGGCATGGCCCCGGTCGGCGGCCCGCGGCCGGAGGGAGTGCCGTTCTGCGGGGTGGAAACGGTCCCGGACGACACCCGCAGCGCCGCGGTCCATACTGGGGCGGGGTCCCGCGCAGCCGATCTTTCCGTGCCCGTGAGCAATCCGCAGAGCCATGATCGGCTGGACATCCTGGTGGGCTACACGGCGACCGCCGCCCAGAACTGGGCGGGCATCGGCGGGCCCGAAGCGGCGATCCGCCACGCGGGCGACTACCTGAAGATGGTGTTTCGGAACAACGAACTGCCGGTTGAGCCGCACATCGTCCATGCCTTTCGGGCGTCCTCCGTTCTGGATCGGGCCAGGAGAGACCAGCGTTTCCCGAGGCAGGCGCTGTTGACTGAGTTCCGCGACGATGGAGACGTGTTGCGCCTGCGCCATGAACACCGGGCCGATCTGGTGCATCTTTTCACGGGCGAAGGCCTAACGAGGCTTCGCCTCAGACCGACGAGCATGTTCGCGGCGGTGGTCGGCCTCGGCCTTGGCGTCGATCGGACTCCGGTCGCTGCTTCAGCTGCGGAGTGAATCCGCCGTATTGTCGCTCTGCGGCGAAGGTGGCCTTAAGCTGGCCGGTGAGAAGCCCATCGACCGGAGTCCGCTGATGAAGGTAGCACGCACGGCAGCCGAGGTTCTTGAGGAGCATGTGTCGTTGACGCTGGAGTGCGTCGATCGGATGTACCTCAACGTCTACGTACCGGTGCTTCAGCGTGGCGCGGGCGCGGCCTGGTTCTTCCGGGAGGTGCGGGGCGCGCAGGTGCCGTCGTCGGTGCTGATGGCGCCGATGACGAGGCGGTTCGTGGCCGCGATCAAGGGCTACGCGCGGCAGCATCGGATCGACATCGTCCCGTTTCGGCGCGGCGAGCGCAAGGACGACCGCACCCGCGAGTACCTTCGCCGGTGGCATGGAGGCGAGGGGGTGCTGTACGTCGGCAAGGCGCAGGAGAAGGCTCGGGTGCTGCGTACCGAGCGTCGTTACGACTCGGCGACCGACGCGGGCTATCCGTGGCTGGTGCACTCGACGGCGATGGTCAACCAGTACTACTTCTACGTGTTCGACGACGACTTCGGTCCGTTCTTCCTGAAGTTCTGCTCGTACTTCCCCTACAACGCCAAGCTGTGCATCAACGGACACGAGTACCTCAAGCGCCAGTTGAGCAAGCGGGGGATCGAGTACGAGGCGCTGGACAACGGCATCCTGCGCTGCTCGGACCCGGAGGCGATGCAGCGGCTCGCCGACGGCCTCGACGCGGACAAGATCGACGCGCTGCTGCGCAAGTGGCTGGCTCGCCTGCCGCATCCGTTCTCCGCCGGCGACCGGCGGCGGGGCATCCGCTACGCCGTCTCGATCCTCCAGGCCGAATTCGCCCTGACCCAGGTCTTCGACCGCCCGGTGCAGGGTCGGGTCTTCTTCGAGGAGGTGCTGCGCGAGCACCTCGACATGGGACGGCCCGAGCACGTGCAGTTGATCTTCAAGCGCCGCGTCACGCGACGCACCCCCTCGCGGTATCGCACCCGCGTCATTACCGACGGGGTCTCCCCGTCGCTGCACGTCGACTACAAGCACTCGCGCATCAAGCAGTACCACAAGGAAGGGCGCGCCCTGCGCACCGAGACGGTGATCAACGACACCTACGACTTCGATGTCGGTCGTTTGCTGAGAAACCTCGATGACCTCAAGAAGGTCGGCTTCGCCGCCAACCGACGCCTGCTCGGCGTCCAAACTCTCAGCCACGACTGTCTGCTCGGAGCCGAAACGCTCGACGATCTGCACCGTCCGCGGTGCATCTCGGGTCAGCGCGCTTCGGCGCTTCGCTTCGGAGACCGCAGGGTGCAGAGTCTCTTCGCCGCCCTGCTGCGCTTCAGCCTCCTGCCCAACGGCTTCCGCAACCGCGACCTGCGGCCCGCGGTCGCCAGTCTGTGCGGACTCACGCCGGACCGCTACGGACCCTCCCGCATGACCTACGACCTGCGCCGACTGCGACTGCGGGGAATCGTCGAACGGGTTCCGCGCACCCACCGCTACCGGATCACCGACTGGGGACTGCGCGTAGCGTTCGCCTACCACCGGACCCACGCCCGAGTGCTCGGCCCCGTCATGTCCGCCACCCTCGACCCGGAAGCCAACGCCCGGCTACGAAGAACCGTCGCCAGCTACGACCGCGAGGTCCAAAGAGCTTGGCGAGGACAGCGACTCGCAGCCTGAGGCCGACCTCCGTCACGCCGAATCGACACGGACACCCCGAACCAAACTTGACTCAACTGTTAAGACGCCCCTTGTTCAAGGAGTCTAGCCCTCGTCGGTGCCTGCGGCCGGGCCTTCCTGCTGGCGAAGGGCGACACGGCACGGACTTTCGTGGACGGAGCCTACAGTTGGACGAGCAACGCCGGCCCTTGCGACTACGTGGTCACCTTCGTTCACGAGATCGGCCACGGTCTGGGCGCCCACCACGATCCGGCCAGCGCCAAGCAGCCGCAGAGGGCATTCAGGCCGTACGGCTTCGGCCACGGAGACATCGACGTGATGCCGAGCATCGGGACTGCGGTGAGCAATCTGGGCCAGATCGAGCCGTTCTTCTCCACGCCGCGGATCCGGACCTGGGGCGTGGCGGCCGGCATCGCGGGAGCGCGGGACAACGAGCGGCTGTTGCGGGAAACGGTCCACATCGGCGCTCGGTACAGCGACTACCTGCGTTCCGTGGAGGGAGTTCCGGCGCCGCCGAGCGACCTTCGGATGATGTGGCGCGACGGTGCTTTCGCGCGCCTCTCGTGGAAGGGCAACGCGCCGGATGCGGACGGATACGAGGTCCGGTGCTTCGAAGGCTCCGATCCACTCATCCTGCGGGTCGAGGGCCGCACCGAGGCGACGGTTCCTCTGGAACGCCGTGAACCGGGCACGGTCTACCGGTGCCATGTGCTGGCGACGAAAGGCGAAGTGCCATCGCTGCGGAGCGGTTTCGTCTATCTGGTCATCCCCGGCGAGCCGCTCAAGGCGCCGTCGGACGTGGTCGTTGATGCCGGCGCCTCACGCCTGGACGTCCATTGGACGGACAATTCGGATAACGAAATCGGGTTCGACGTGCTGCTAATGGAGGACGGCGACCCGATCGCGCGTGCATGGGCCTCGGCAGACGAGACGAGCGTCCCGTTTTCTGCCTCACGGGTAGAGCCTCAGGATCGCGAGTACGAAGTCACGGTGTACGCAACACACCGGACCGCCCGTTCCGAGAGTAGCGAGTCGGCGACTTCCCGCTGGCGAGATCATCCGTTGGTTCCGGGCCCGGTCGCCGCTCTCACCGTCACGGCCATCGGGCCCACGACGGTACGGGTCAGTTGGACGGGCAACCCGGAGAGTGACAGCTACGCGGTCGACTCCCGTCTTGCGGGCTGGCTCCACTCTATCTGGCCGCTGCAGGCCGAGTCGGTGGACATCGAGGGCCTCGCCCGGGGCGGTCGCTACACGTTCGGAGTGTATGCCGCCAACGAGTACGGCCAGAGCTTGCCGTCCCTGGCCCACCTGACCCTGGGATCTCGCGGTGCGGGCCCGCGGGCGCCCTCGGAGGTTTACGTCGTCGAATCCGGGGTCCACTGGACGACCTTGGGTTGGAAAGACAACTCCAACGACGAACTGGGCTTCGAAGTTCAATGGGGGGGCACCAGGTCGGCACTCGTCCCTCCGGACACGACGACGACTGTCATCTCAAGCGATTTCGTCAACCGCCGATCAGAGCTGAGGGTGTTTGCGTACAACGAGCGCGGCTTCTCCCTACCCGGCGTGCTCGGCGCTGCGCCTCCTGGCGGCCGCTGCGAGGCCGACGCTGAGACGCTCTGCCTGCGGGACTCGCGCTTCGAGGTGAAGATGAGGTGGCGGAACGCCGCCGGGGAATCCGGTGCCGGGCGGGTCGCTAACGCGGGCGCCAAGGACTCGGGCCTCTTTTACTTCTTCGATCCGGAGAATTGGGAGGTGCTGATCAAGGTGCTGGACGGCTGCTCGGTCAACGGCCGGATGTGGGTGCTTGGCGCCTCGACGACCGATCTTTGGTACCGAATCGACGTGAAGGACACGTTGATGGGGGACTCTCGGTCCTACTGGAACGAGCCCGGCCAGCCGGCGCCGGCGATCGTGGACACGGAGGCGTTTCCCCTGCCCTGCGGCACGGCCGCGACGACCGGTTCGCCGTTCGCGAAGCCACTTGGCGGCAAGGCATCCAGGCGCCCCGCGGCGGGGGCGAGAGCCTCCGTCCCCGAAGTGGCGGCGGGTCGGGCTGCGGAGCGGTGCGAGGCCGGCGCAACGACGCTGTGTCTGGGGAGCGGGCGGTTCGCGGTGGGCATCGAGGCGTCCACGTTGGACGGCGAGCGGCGCGAGGGCCTTGTCGCGCGGGCAGGCACGGACAGGTCTGGCCTCTTCCACTTCTTCGACCCGGAGAACTGGGAGGTGCTGGTGAAGGTGCTGGACGGCTGCGCGATCAACGGGCACCACTGGGTGTTCGCCGCCTCGGCGACCGACATGGGCCTCGACCTGCGCGTGGAGGACGCGGTGACCGGGGCGGCGAAGAGGTACGGCACGACCGCCGGGCAGCCGGCCCCGGCGATCGTGGACACGGAGGCGTTGGCCTGCGCCGCCGGCGCGGTGCGCGGCGGGGACAACGCATGAGTCCGTTGCCTCCCGTGTTGGCCGGATTGCGACGTGCAGCGGCGCCGTGCGGCTTGGCGGCGGCGCTGCTGCTGGCGACGGCGCCGGCGGCTCAGGCGCAACGGCTGCTGACGCTCGTCCCGAGCGTTGCGGAGGCGTCCTCTGCTGACGGTCCCGGCCCGTCGATCGGGCCGGTTCCGACGGCGGTGGAAGTGGACCTGGAGTTGCTGCGCAGCGCGCCGCTCTGGCTGGAAGTGCCGACGCCGGACGGCAGCGTTCTCTCGGCGGAGCGGAGCGTGTTCGAGGATCGCGGCGGCGGCGACCTGATGTGGTCGGGCGGCCATCCCGACGCGGGATACGACACGGTGGTGCTTACGGTGGAGGGCGGCCGTCTGGTGGGCCGGTTCGGCGCGGCGGGCGGCGGGGCGTACCAGATCCACGCGGCGTCGGACGGCCGGGGCGGCATGGCGCCGGTCGGCGGTCCGCGGCCGGAGGGGGTGCCGTTCTGCGGGGTGGAGACGGTCCCGGAGGCCGCCCGCGATGCCGCGGCCCATGTCCGGTCAGGGTCCCGCGCAGCCCATCCTCCCCAGCCAGTCAGCAATCCGCAGAGCCACGACCGGCTGGACATCCTTGTGGGGTACACGGCGACGGCGGCGAGGAATTGGGCCGGCATCGGCGGCCCCGAGGCTGCGATCCGCCACGCGGGCGACTATCTGAAGATGGTCTTTCGGAACAACGAGCTGCCGGTGGAGCCGCACATCGTGCACATCGCACAGGCGTCGGCCGCGCTGGACCGGGTGGGCAGAGACCTTGGCTATCACGAGCGCCACATGCTCAACGGCGATCCCCTTGCAGACTTGCCGGAGCTGGACGGGGAACTGCGGTACCTGCGTCACAAGCACCGTGCCGACCTGCTGCATCTGTTCACGGGCGAGCCTGCGCTCCTGCTGGGTGCCTGCGGCGCGGCGCTTCAGCTAGAGGGCAGTACCGCGGAGAAGTTCGCGCCCTGGGCCTACGGCTGGACCACGAACAACCCGTTGTGGTGCGATGACTACGCTGTCACCTTCGCGCACGAAATCGGCCACGGTCTTGACGCCAGCCACGACACCAGCGGGCTCGGCCACTCGGCGGATCTCCTGTACAGGCCGTACGCCGTTGGCCATGTGAACTACGACGCGATGCCGACGATCGGCACCGCGATGAGCTATCGGGGCCAGATCGAACCGTTGTTCTCCACTCCCCGGATCCGGCCCTGGGCCGCGGCTGTCGGCGTCGTCGGTGAGGCGGACAACGAACGGAGGCTGCGCGAGACGGTCCACACCGGGGCGCGGTACAGCGACTACCTGGTGTCGGTGGAGGGCCTTCCGGCGCCGCCGAGCGATCTCCGGGTTTGGATGGACGGCGGCGTCGCACGTCTCTCCTGGCGGGACAGTGCGCCGGACGCGGAAGGATATGAGGTTGAGTATCGGTGGTCTGAGCGGGGGGCGGGCTGGCGCAGATTCTCTCTGATCCGGGTCGGGGGCCGGTCCGGGGCGACCGTCCCCTTGAGGCTCACGGAACCAGGCACGCGCCACGAATTCGTGGTGAGAGCGCTGAAAGGCGGGGCGCGGTCACTTCGCAGCGACCGAGTCATGCTCGTGCTTCCCGGCGAGCCCGTAGCGACGCCATCGGACGTTTCCGTGACGATCAGTCCCGGCTTGGTGCGAATGGTCGTTCACTGGACCGACAACTCGGACAACGAATCGGGTTTCGACGTGCAGCTTCTCCAGAATGGCGAAGTGTTGGCGCGAAGTCGGGTCGCGGCGGACAGCGAGAAGTCCAGTCTCGATGGGTTATGGGTGATGGCTCAAGGTGGTGCCGAGTACGGCGTACGGGTGTTCGCCTACAACTCGGCGGGCTACTCCGAGAGCAGCGAAGTGGCGACCTTCCGTTGGGCGCATCCTTACGCTCCGCGACCGGTCGCCGGCGTTTCCGTGACGGCCGTCGGACCGACGACGGTGCGCGTCGCCTGGACGATCGATCCGGAGGTTCTCCGCTACCACGTCTATGCCGAGCTTCCGAACTGGGACGACATACGCTCGGGTCATCAGTGGTACAACGTTTCCGGCGGCACTGCGTGGACGGACTTCGAGAACCTCGCCCGGGGCGGCCGCTACAGGTTCCGCCTATCCGCCGAAGGACGGCACACATCCGCCGAAGGAGAGCGAGGCTGGAGTGCGCGTTCCTGGCACTACCTGACCCTGGGCGAACGCGGCGTGGGACCGGCGGCGCCTTCGGACCTCTCCTTGGTGAAAATGGACGATGGGCGGATCCGCGTCAGTTGGCGAGACAGGTCGGACGAGGAACTGGGCTTCGAAGTCCAGAGCGATTCCACCGAGACCCGCAACTGGGAGAGGGAGCTCACGGTGCCCGCAGGTACGGAATCGGTCGCCTTTACGCCATTCGTAGACTTCGCGCCCTCCCCAAGGAACATCCGGGTATTTGCCTACAACGAGCGCGGGTACTCCCTGGCCGCGTCGCCCGCCGGCTCCTGTCGAGAGGACGCGAGGACGCTCTGCCTGCGGCACTCCCGTTTCGAGGTGAAGATGGAGTGGCGGACCGCCTCCGGCGAGGCCGACGCGGGACGGGCCGTACTTTCGGGCACCAACGAGTCCGGCCTCTTCTACTTCTTCGATCCGGAGAATTGGGAGGCGCTGATCAAGGTGCTGGACGGTTGCGCGATCAATGGGCGGATGTGGGTTCTGGGCGCCTCGACGACGGACCTGGGGTACCGGATCGAGGTCACCGACACGGTCACGGGCGAGTCACGGTCGTACGGGAACGAGCCGGGCCAGCCGGCGCCCGCGATCGTGGACACGGCGGCCTTCCCCCGGGCTTGTGACGGTGCCGTAGCGGCCGGTTCGGGGTCGTCCGCGACCGTTGGGGACAGACGGTTCATCGGGTCAACGGCAGGAGAGGCAGGCTCAGCGTCCGCGGCCGCGGCCGCGGCCTCGGGCCGGACCGCGGGAGCGTGCCAACCCGATGCCGGGACGCTGTGTCTCGGCGAGGGTCGGTTCTCGTTGGGAATCGAGGCGTCCACGATGGACGAGGAGCGGCGCGAGGGCCGAGTCGCGCGGCTGGGCACGAACAAGTCTGGCCTGTTCCATTTCTTCCAGCCGGAGAACTGGGAGGTGCTGGTGAAGGTGCTGGACGGCTGTGCGATCAATGGCCGCCACTGGGTGTTCGCCGCCTCGGCGACCGACCTGGGACTCGACCTTCGGGTGAAGGACACGATGACCGGGGGGACGAAGACGTACGGCACGACCGCCGGGCAGCCGGCCCCGGCGATCGTGGATACGGAGGCGTTCGACTGCGCTGCCGGCGCGGCGGGGCGCTGAGTGGAGGTTGGTCACGACGGCGAAGGGAGGGCGACTGAAATGAAGGACGCGGCGACTTCGAGAACGGTCGGATCCGGCGGTGCAGCGCTTCGCCGCGGGGCGGCGGGCTTGTTCGTCGTCCTGGCGTTCACGGCCGGCGCGGCGCGCGGCGGGGACAACGCATGAGTCCGTTGCCTCCCGTGTTGGCCGGATTGCGACGTGCAGCGGCGCCGTGCGGCCTGGCGGCGGCGCTGCTGCTGGCCACGGCCCCGGCGGCTCAGGCGCAACGGCTGCTGACGCTCGTCCCGGGCGTTGCGGAAGCGTCCTCAACGGACGGTCCCGGCCCGTCGATCGGGCCGGTTCCGACGGCGGTGGAAGTGGACCTGGAGTTGCTCCGCAGCGCGCCGCCCTGGCTGGAGGTGCCGACGCCGGACGGCAGCGTCCTCTCGGCGGAGCGGAGCGTGTTCGAGGATCGCGGCGGCGGCGACCTGATGTGGTCGGGCGGCCGCCCGGACGCGGGGTACGACTCGGTGGTGCTGACGGTGGAGGGCGGCCGCCTGGTGGGCCGGTTCGGGGCCGCGGGCGGAGGCGCCTACCAGATCCACGCTGCCTCGGACGGCCGGGGCGGCATGGCGCCGGTGGGCGGTCCGCGGCCGGAGGGCGTGCCGCTCTGCGAGGTGGAGACAATCGAGGAGCACCCCCGCGACGCCGCGGCCCATGCCCGGGCGGGGTCCCACGCAGCCGATCTTCCCGTGCCGGTGAGCAGTCCGCAGAGCCACGACCGGCTGGACATCCTGGTGGCGTACACGGCGACGGCGGCGGAGAACTGGGCGGGCATCGGCGGCCCCGAGGCGGCGATTCGCCACGCGGGCGACTACCTGAAGATGGTGTTTCGGAACAACGAACTGCCGGTCGAGCCGCACATCGTCCACGCCTTTCAGACGTCCGCCGTTCTCGACCGGGCAGCGCGAGACCAACGCTCCCCGTGGCGGGGACTGTTGGATGGGCTCCGTGACGATGGAGACGTGTTGCGCCTGCGCCACGAACACCGGGCGGACCTAGTTCATCTCTTCACGGGCGAAGGTCCGGCGCTTGTCGGTCCGTGCGGCCGGGCCTTTCCCCTGTTGAAGGGCGATACGGCATGGCACTTTCACTCGTCACCCTACGCTTGGACGAGCAACGCCGGCTACTGCGACTACGTGGTCACCTTCGTTCACGAGATTGGCCACAACCTGGGCGCCAACCACAATCCGGGCAGCACGCGTTTCCCGGAGAGCGCGTTCAGGCCGTACGGCTTCGGCCACGGAGACACCGACGTGATGCCGAGCATCGGGACGGCCGTGAGCAACCTGGGCCAGATCGAGCCGTTCTTCTCCACGCCGCGGATCAGGCCCTGGGGCGCCGTCGTCGGCTTCGCGGGAGCGCGGGACAACGAGCGGCTGTTGCAGGAAACGGTCCACATCGGCGCGCGCTACAGCGACTACCTGCATTCGCTGGAGGGAGTGCCGGCGCCGCCGAGCGACCTTCGGATACGGCGCGAAGGCGAGTTCCTGCGCCTCTCCTGGAAGGGCAACGCGCCGGACGCCGACGGATACGAGGTGCGGTGTTTCGGCGGTCACGACCCCACCCTTCGGGTCGAGGGTCGCAGCGAGGCAACGATTCCGCTGGAACGCCCTGAACCGGGCACGACGTACAAGTGCTGGGTGGTGGCGACGAAGGGCGAGGAGCGGTCGCTGCGCAGCGGCTACGCCTTCCTGAGCATCCCCGGCGAGCCTGTCGCGGCGCCGTCGGACGTGGTCGTGGAGCCCTCATCGTCGGTCCTGACGGTCCGTTGGCGGACAATTCGGACAACGAATTCGGGTTCGAGATGCTGCTGCTGGAGGGCGACGAGCCGATCGCGCGCGAGTGGGTGTCGGTGGGGGCGGAGGGGTACTTCTGGGCTACGAAGGTACAGCCTCGGGACCGCGACTACCGGGTGAAGGTGTTCGCAAGTAACCCCACCGCCCGTTCCGAGAGCGCCGAGTCGGAGACCTTTCGTTGGCGCAGACATCCGCTGGCCCCGGAACCTGTCACGGATCTCACCGCCACGGCCGTCGGGCCGACGACGGCGAGGATCAGTTGGACGGGCGGTCGCGGCAGCGACCACTACTCGGTCACGGCTCGTCTTGAACGCTGGTACCACTCGATCTGGCCTCTTCACGGCGAATCGGTGGACATCGAGGGCCTCGCCCGGGGCGGGCGCTACACGTTCGAAGTCAAGCCCGGCAACGAGTATGGCTACAGCCCGCCATCCTGGGGGCATTTGACCTTGGGGGCCCGGAGCACGGGGCCGCGGGCGCCCTCGGACCTCTCCTGGGTCGTCGAAGGAGAAGCGGCCCGCCTGAACTGGAAGGACACCTCAGACGACGAGCTGGGTTTCGAGGTTCAGTTGAGGTCCATCAGGGTAGCCCTCCTCCCTCCCAACACGGAGACGGCCGTCTTCCCTCTAACGAACGAGACGGTCGTCAGCCAACCGCATTTTCTAAGGGTATTCGCATACAACGAGCGCGGCTTCTCCCTGCCCGGCGTGCTCGGCGCTGCGCCTCCTGGCGGGCGCTGCGAGGCCGACGCTGAGACGCTCTGCCTGCGGGACTCGCGCTTCGAGGTGAGGATGAGGTGGCGGAACGCCGCCCGGGAGTACGACGCCGGGCGGGTCGTTCCCGCGGGGACGAACGACTCGGGCCTCTTCCACTTCTTCGATTCGGAGAACTGGGAGGTGCTGATCAAGGTCCTGAACGGCTGCGCGATCAACGACCGGATGTGGGTGCTTGGCGCTTCGACGACCGATCTTTGGTACCGAATCGACGTGAAGGACACGTTGATGGGCGACTCTCGGTCTTACTGGAACGAGCCCGGCCAGCCGGCGTCGGCGATCGTGGACACGGAGGCGTTCCCCCTGGCCTGCGGCGACGCGGCGACGGCCGGTGCGCGGTCCGTGGAGTCCCCCGGCGGCGGGGCCTTCAGCCGGCTAGCAGCCGCGCGAGCGAGAGCTTCCGTACGCGGGCTCGTGGCGACGGACGAAGCGACGGGACGGTGCAAGGCCGGCCCGGCGACGCTGTGCCTCGGCAGCGGCCGGTTCTCGCTGGGAATCGAGGCGTCCACGTTGGACGGCGAGCGGCACCAAGGCCTCGTCGCGCGGGCGGGCACGGACAAGGCGGGCCTCTTCTGGTTCTTCGACCCGGAGAACTGGGAGGTGCTGGTGAAGGTGCTGGACGGCTGCGCGATCAACGGACACTACTGGGTGTTCGCCGCCTCGGCGACCGACATGGGCCTCGACCTGCGGGTGGCGGACGCGGTGACCGGGGCGGCGAAGAGGTACGGCACGACCGCCGGGCAGCCGGCCCCGGCGATCGTCGACACGGAGGCGCTGGCCTGTGTTGGCGGCGCGGGGGCGCGTTGAGCGGAGGTTCGACACGACGGCGGCGGCCTGCGGTCCCGACATTTCGAGGTCTGGTCGCATCAATGGGTATGATTCTGGTTCCCATTGCCTCAACGGTCGTGCTGATCGCAGTCTCCCGATGATTCCGTTGGCTTCACTGCTCGCTGGATGCCGCCGCGCAGCGCTGGCGTGCGGCTTGCCGGCGGCGCTTCTCCTTGCGCCGGCTTCCGCGGCGCAGGCGCAACGGCTGCTGACGCTCGTCCCGGGCGTTGCGGAAGCGTCCTCAACGGACGGTCCCGGCCCGTCGATCGGGCCGGTTCCGACGGCTGTGGAAGTGGACCTGGAGTTGCTCCGCAGCGCGCCGCCCCGGCTGGAGGTGCCGACGCCGGACGGCAGCGTCCTGTCGGCGGAACGAAGCGTGTTCGAGGACCGCGGCGGCGGCGACCTGATGTGGTCCGGCGGCCATCCCGACGCGGGATACGACACGGTTGTGCTGACGGTGGAGGGCGGCCGTCTGGTGGGCCGGTTCGGCGCGGCGGGCGGCGGGGCGTACCAGATCCACGCGGCGTCGGACGGCCGGGGCGGCATGGCCCCGGTCGGCGGCCCGCGGCCGGAGGGAGTGCCGTTCTGCGGGGTGGAGACGACGCCGGAGGCCGCCCGCGACGCTGCGGTCCATGTTGGGGCGGGGTCCCGCGCAGCCGATCTTCCCGTGCCGGTGAGCAACCCGCAGAGCCACGACCGGCTGGACATCCTGGTGGGGTACACGGCGAAGGCGGCCAGGAACTGGGGAGGCCACAACGAAGCCCGGGCGGCGATCCGCCACGCCGGCGACTACCTGAAGATGGTGTTCCGGAACAACGATCTCCCGGTCGAGCCGCACATCGTTCACATCGCGCAGGCGTCGGCCGCTCTGGACCGGGCGGGGAGAGACCGGGGCTACCACGAGATCTCCCGGCTCAACCACAGACCCCTGTTGGACTGGACGAGCCTGGACGGGGAACTGCGCTACTTGCGGCACAAGCACCGGGCCGACCTGCTGCATCTGTTCACGGGCGAGTCTGCCCAGCTGCTTGGCGTCTGCGGCTCAGCCGCGGTGTTGTGGGACAGCACTGCAGAGGAGTTCTCCTCGGCCGCCTACGGCTGGACCACGAACAACCCTCTGGCGTGCAAGGACTACGCGGTCGTCTTCGCGCACGAGATCGGCCACGGTCTTGACGCCGGCCACGATCCGACCAAGCTCGGCCCGTCGGGGAAGAACCTGCCCAGACCGTACGCCATCGGCCATGTGAACTACGACGCGATGCCGACCATCGGCACGGCGATGAGCCACCCGGGGCAGATCGAGCCGTTCTTCTCCACTTCCCGGATCCGACTCTGGGGCGCGGCGGTCGGCGTCGTCGACGAGGCGGACAACGAGCGGAGGTTGCGGGAGACCGTCCACATCGGCGTGCGGTACAGCGACTACCTGAGGTCCGTGGAGGGGCTCCCGGCACCGCCGGGCGACCTTCAGGTGCGGCTGGACAGCGGCGTCGCGCGTCTCTCCTGGCGAGACAGGGCGCCGGGCGCGGACGGATACGAGGTCGAGTACCGGTGGTTTGAGCAGGGGTCGAACCTGTACCGGTATTCCCTGATCCGGGTCGAGAGTCGCTCAGGGGCGACCGTGCCCCTGGAGTTGAAGGAACCGGGCACGCGCCACGACTTCGTGGTGAGAGCGCTGAAAGGCGAGGCGCGGTCGCTTCGCAGCGACAGGGTCACGCTGGTGCTTCCCGGCGATCCCATCGCGGCGCCATCGAACGTTTCGGCGTGGGTCGCGCCCGGGAACCGCGTGGTCTACGTCCGTTGGACCGACAACTCGGACAACGAATCGGGTTTCGACGTGCAGCTTCTCCAGGACGGCGAGCCGCTGGCTCGGAGGCGAGTTGCGGCGGACAGCGAGGCTTCGAAGTTCGATTGGTGGTCGGTGGAGGCTCAAGGCGGCGCCGAGTACGGCGTGCGGGTGTTCGCCTACAACTCGTCGGGCTACTCCGAGAGCAGCGAAGTGGCGATCTTCCGGTGGGCGCGTCCTGACGCTCCGGGACCGGTCGCCGGCGTGTCCTTGTCGGCCATCGGACCGACGACCGTTCGCGTCGCCTGGACGATCGAGCCGGAGGTTCGCCGCTACCACGTCTATGCCGTGCTTCCAAACTGGCAAGACAGACGCTGGAGTTCCCAGTCTTACAACGTCTCCGGCGGTACTGCCTGGACGGATTTCGAGAACCTGGCGCGCGGCGGCCGGTACAGGTTCCGCCTATCCGCCGAAGGACGGCGTGGCTGGAGCGTGCCTTCGTACCACTACCTGACCCTGGGGGAGCGCGGCGCGGGTCCGGAGGCGCCTTCGCGCCTTTCCTGGGCGAGGATGGACGATGGACGGATCCGCCTGAACTGGCGGGACAACTCGACCGACGAACTGGGCTTCGAGGTCCAGGACGACCCCACGGAAACCCAAAACTGGCGGCGGGTGCTCACGGTCCCCGCAGATACGGAAACGGTCGTCTTCAGGCCATTCGACCTGACCCCCTCCGCAAAGACCATCCGGGTCTTCGCCTACAACGAGCGCGGATACAGCACTCGCCGCGTGACGGAAACTCCGCGCGGGCCGGTGAAGGCCTCCTTCGGCCTCCACATCCGTTGCAGCGAGGACCTCTGCCGGGCGCTGACGGGGACGCCCGTGAGGCTCGTGGACACGAGCGGCGGCGGCGTGACCGAGCGGCGCTGGAGTTTCGGCGACGGCGCCTCGTCGGACGCGGCGTCGCCGGTGCATACGTGGTCCACGCCGGGGTTCTACACCGTCACGCTGACGGTAAGCGACGGCTCGAGTTCGGACTCGGCGAGGCGGACGGTGCTGGTGGAGGCGGCCGCGCCCGCCGGTTCCTGTCGGGCGGATGCGGAGACGGTTTGCCTGCGGGACTCCCGCTACGAGGTGAAGATGGAGTGGCGGACCTCGGCCGGAGAGTCGGGCGCCGGGCGGGTCGTTCACGCGGGCACGAACGACTCGGGCCTGTTCCGGTTCTTCGACCCGGAGAACTGGGAAGTGCTGGTCAAGGTGCTGGACGGCTGCGCGATCAACGGGCGGGTCTGGGTGCTGGGCGCTTCGACGACGGACCTCGGTTACCGGATCGCGGTGACCGACACGGTGACGGGCGAGTCGCGATCCTACGGGAACGAGCCCGGCCAGCCGTCGCCGGCGATCGTGGATGCGGAGGCGTTCGACTGCGCTGCCGGAGCGGCGCGGCGTTGAGCGGAGTACGCCATGCCGGCGAAGAGGGGGCAACCGCAATGGGGGCTGTGACGATGACTTCCGGAAGAAGTGGACGAGGCGGCGCCCGGCGCCGGCGCGGGATGGCGGGCTTCTTCCTGGTACTCGCCTCTGTTGCCGGTGCGGCAAGCGGCGGGGACGACGCGGCTCACGTGTCGTCCTCCGGCGTGTTCCTGACGATGACGCGGGGAGGCAAGGCGACGGTGACGGTGACGATGCGGAACACCGGCACGACGACCTGGCAGAGGACGACCTCCGGGCAGACGGTGACCAGGTACTCGCTGGTCGCGCTTGGCCACGGCTGGGGAGTCAACAGCGTGTCGGTGTCGGACAGCGTGGCGCCGAACTCGCCGCATGGTTTCGGATTCACGATCACTGCGCCGGAGACAGACGGGGACTACTCCTTCCGGTGGCAGATGTCGCGTTTCCGAAACGATATCAACAAGCCGATCGGCCCCATTATCGGCAGCGCCTCGACGACCCTTTTCGGTCAGAAGACGCCGAACGTGACGATTCGCGTGGAAGGCGAAGACGAATCCCCGTCGTTCGGGAAGAAGACGATCGGGAACATGACCCTGACAGTGGGCGCGAAGACGAGCGCGACTCTTCCGGCAGCGACCGGCGGCAACGGAGCGTTGAGTTACTCCCTGTCGCCGAAGCTCCCTGCCGGATTGACGTTCGACACGTCGACGCGGAGGCTGTCGGGCACGCCGAGCAAGGCGCAGAACGCGAAGACGTATACGTACACCGTGACCGACTCGGACGAAAACACCGCGTCGAGCGACTCGGACACGTTGACGTTCACGATCAAGGTCAAGGCAAGGGAGGTCGACAGGAACCCGTCGTTCGGGGACCAGACGGCCGGGCCTTTCTACCCGCAAGTGAAACTGGGGATGGTCGAGGTTCTGCCAGCCGCGACCGGCGGCAACGGAAAGCTGAACTACTCGGTGTCGCCAACGCTGCCTCCCGGCTTGACGTTCAACGGCTCGACGCGGACGGTGTCGGGTACGCCGACGACAGAGCAGGACCCGACGGACTACACGTACACGGTGACCGACTCGGACGACAACACCGCGCCCAGCGACTCGGACTCGTTGACATTCAAGATCGGAGTGTGGAAGGACAGGGTGCCGAAGTTCCAAGGAAGTGTCGGAAAGCAGGAGTGGATCGAGCGTCAGGCGTATTCGGTCCAGCTTCCCTGGGCGACCAGCGGCAATGGAAAGTTGTTGTACTCGCTGAACGCTTGTCTGCCTGCCGGCACGAGCCTGTCGAACAGGACCATCAGCGGCAAGCCGACAGAGTTGGGCGAGAAGGAATGCACCTGGACGGTGGTGGACTCGGACAACAACACGGCGCCAAGCGACGCGGCCACGTTGACGTTCACGATCACGGTGGTGAAGGACGAGGTTCCCTCATTCGGGGACAAGAACGTCGACAAACAGGCCTGGACGAAGGACGAGGCGATAGCGCCGGTCATCCTCCCCGGGGCGACCGGCGGCAACGGGCCGCTGTCCTACAACTTCAGTTGCAATCTCCCCGCAGGCGTGAGCCGGTCGGGCCGGACCATCAGCGGCACGCCGACGGCGTTGCTGAGCACGGCGACGTGTACCTGGACGGCGACGGACAAGGACGGCGACACGGCCACACTCAGGTTCAAGGTCTCCGTAGTGGAACCGCCGCCACCGGAACCGTCCCCACCGTCGTTCGGGAAGACGATCTCGAACATGACCCTGATCCGCAACCGGGCGATGACATCGAAGGTCCTGCCGCCGGCGACGGGCGGAACGGGGACCGTGACCTATTCGCTGTCGCCGACGCCGCCCGCCGGTCTGTCGTTCGACGCGTCTTCTTCTTCGCGGACGCTCTCGGGCACGCCGACCGCGGCGCAGGACGCGACGGAGTACACCTACACGGCGACGGACTCGGCCACGCCATCTCCGAACTCGGCGTCGCTGACGTTCACGATCGCGATAGTCGATCTGACCGTGAGCGCGACGAGTCTGACGGTTACGGAGGGTACGGCCGCGGAGGACAAGCGCGACTTCACGGTGAAGCTGGCGACCCAGCCGACGGCCGACGTGACGGTGTCGGTGTCGAGCGTGGACACGACCGTCGCGACGGTGAGCTCGGCGAGCCTGACGTTCACGACGACGAACTACAACACGGTCCAGACGGTGACGGTGGCGGGCGTGGAGGACGCGGACGCGGCCGACGAGAACACGACCGTCAGCCTGAGCGCGAGCGGCGGGGGCTACGCGAACGTGTCGGCCTCGGTGAGCGTGACGGTGGACGACGACGATACGCGGACTGTCGTCGTCAGCCCGGCGAGCAGGCCGGTGGCCGAGGGTGGCAGCGGCACCGTCGCGGTGAGTCTGGCGACGCAGCCGACGGCGAACGTGACGGTCTCGGTGTCGAGCGGCGACCCGGGCGCCGCGACGGCGAGTCCGGCGACCCTGACCTTCACGACGACGAACTACACCACAGCGCAGACGGTGACGGTGACGGGCGTGCAGGACGCCGACGCGTCCGACGAGAGCGTGACGGTCAGCCTGAGCGCAAGCGGCGGCGACTACGCCAACGTGTCGGCTTCGGTGAGCGTGACGGTGACCGACGACGACACGCGGACGGTCGTCGTCAGCCCGGCGAGCGTGACGGTGGCGGAGGGCGGCAACGGCACCGTCGCGGTGAGTCTGGCGACTCAGCCGACGGCCGACGTGACGGTGTCGTTGGTGAGCGGGGACCCGGGCGCCGCGACGGCGAGTCCGGCGAGCCTGACGTTCACGACGACGAACTACACCACGGCGCAGACGGTGACGGTCACGGGCAAGCAGGACGCCGACGCGTCCAACGAGAGCGTGACCGTCAGCCTGAGCGCTGCCGGCGGCGACTACGCCAACGTGTCCGCTTCGGTGGGCGTGACGGTGACGGACGACGACACGAAGGCCTTGGTCGCCAGCGTAGCGAGCCTGACGGTGGCCGAGGGCGGCAGCGGCACGTTCACGGTGAATCTGGCGACTCAGCCGACGGCCGACGTGACGGTGTCGGTGACGAGCGGAGACTCGGGCGCCGCGACGGCGAGTCCGGCGAGCCTGACGTTCACGACGACGAACTACGGCACGGCGCAGACCGTGACGGTGACCGGCGAGCAGGACGTGGACACGGTGAACGAGAGCACGACGGTCGGCCTGAGCGCGAGCGGCGGGGACTACGCCAACGTGTCGGCGTCGGTAGCCGTGACGGTGACCGACGACGACAGCGCGGACAAGCAGCCCTCGTTCGGCGGCAAGACGATTTCCGACATGACCCTGACGCAGAACCGGGCGATGACCTCGACGGTGCTGCCCGCCGCCACCGACGGCGACGGGACCCTGGCCTACTCGCTGTCGCCGACGCTGCCCGCGGGCCTGTCGTTCGACTCTTCTCCTTCGTCGCGGACGCTCTCGGGCACGCCCACGGCGACGCTGGCCGAGACGACCTACACGTACACGGCGACCGACACGGACGGCGACACGGCGACGCTCACGTTCAAGATCGCGGTGTCGGCGGCGCCGGCCATTCCGACCTTCAGCGAGACGATCCGCGACCGGACGTGGGTGAAGAACGTGTCGGTCGGGACGGTGACGCTGCCGGCGGCTATCGGCGGGACCGGCTCGTTGAGCTACTCGCTGACCGGGACCCTGCCCGCCGGCGTGACGTTCGACTCCTCGGCTCGGACCCTGTCGGGCACGCCGACGAAGAAGCAGTCCGCGGTCACGTATACCTACAAGGCGACGGACACCGCCGCCAAGTCGGCGACGCTCACGTTCACCATCCGGGTGGACGGCAAGGCGTCGGACGGCGCGGCGTTCGTGTCGTACACGGGCGTGCCCTCGACGATGACCGCCGGTTCGACGGCGACGGTGACCGTCCGGATGCGGAACGCGGGGACGACGACGTGGACCTCGGCCGCGGCCTACCAGTTGGGTTCGCAGCGGCCCGCCGACAACACGACCTGGGGCCTGAAGCGGGTCGCTCTGCCGGCCTCCACGCCGCCGAACGCGACGGCGGACTTCTCGTTCAGCATCGCGGCGCCGGCGAAGACGGGGAGCTACAAGTTCCGGTGGCGGATGCTGAAGGGCGCGGCCGGCTGGTTCGGCGCCAAGACGACGATCGAGACGATCGCGGTGACTGCGGCGCCGGACACGTCGCCGTCGTTCGGGACGCCGCCCCTCGACCTGACTTGGGTGAAGAACGTGTCGATCGGCACGGTGACGCTGCCGGCGGCGACGGGCGGCAACGGCAAGCTGACCTATTCGCTGACCGGGACCCTGCCCGCGGGCGTGACGTTCGACGCCACGGCGCGGACGCTGTCGGGGACGCCGACGAAGAAGCAGGCCGCGACGACGTACACCTACAAGGCGACGGACACGGACGGCGACGCGGCGACGGCCACGTTCACCATCCGGGTGGACGGGAAGGCGTCGGACGGCGCGTCGTTCGTGTCCTACACGGGCGTGCCTTCGACGATGGCGGCGGGTTCGACGGCGACGGTGACCGTCCGGATGAAGAACGCGGGCACGACGACCTGGACTTCGGGCGCGGGCTACCAGTTGGGCTCGCAACGGCCGGAGGACAACACGACGTGGGGCCTCAAGCGGGTCGCGCTGCCTTCGTCCACGCCGCCGAACGCGACGGCGGACTTCTCGTTCACGATCACGGCGCCGACGAAGACGGGGAGCTACAAGTTCCGGTGGCGGATGCTGAAGGGCGCGGCCGACTGGTTCGGCGCCAAGTCGACGCTCGAGACGATCGCGGTGGAGGCGGACACGACGCCGTCGTTCGGCTCGTCGCCCCTCGACAAGACGTGGGTGAAGAACGTGGCCATCGGGACGGTGACGCTGCCGGCGGCGACGGGCGGCAACGGCAGCCTGAGCTACTCGCTGACCGGGACCCTGCCGGCTGGCGTGACGTTCGACGACTCGACGCGGCGGCTGTCGGGGACGCCGACGAGCAAGCAGGACGCGACGACGTACACCTACAAGGCGACGGACGCGGACGGCGACGCGGCGACGGCCACGTTCACCATCCGGGTGGCGGGCAAGGCGTCGGACGGGGCGACGTTCGTGTCGTACAGCGGCGTGCCGACGAAGATCGTCGCCGGCGGCAAGGCGACGGTGACGGTGCGGATGCAGAACACGGGCACGACGACGTGGACGTCGGCGAACTACAAGCTGGGTTCCCAGCGGCCGGAGAACAACACGACGTGGGGCCTCAAGCGGGTATCGCTCGCATCGGACGTGGCGCCGAACGCGACGGGCGACTTCACGTTCACGATCGTGGCGCCGACGACGACGGGGAGCTACAAGTTCCGGTGGCAGATGATCCAGGGCGCGTCGGGCTGGTTCGGCGCCAAGACGACGCTCAACACGATCACGGTGGAGAACCCGTCGTTCGGGGACGCGACGGTGGCCGACCAGGCGTGGATCAAGGGCACGCCGATCGCGACCCTGACGCTGCCGGCCGCGAGCGGCGGCACGGGCGCTTTGACTTACGCGCTGACGCCCTCGCCGCCGGCGGGCGTGACCTTCACGGAGGCGACGCGGACGCTGGCGGGGACGCCGACGGCGGCGAAGGCGCAGGCCTGGTACACGTACACGGCGACGGACACGGCCGGCGAAAAGGCGACGCTCTCGTTCCGGATCAAGGCGACGGAGGCGCCGGTGGACAACGCGGCGTTCGTGTCGTACTCGGGCGTGCCGTCGAAGATGGCGGCGGGCGGCACGGCGACGGTGACGGTGACGATGCGGAACACCGGCACGACCACGTGGACGTCCGCCGCGGGCTACAAGCTGGGCGCGCAGAGCCCGGCGGACAACACGACCTGGGTCTCGAGCCGGGTGTCCGTGCCTTCGGACACGGCCCCGAACGCGACGGCGGACTTCACGTTCGCGATCGCGGCGCCGTCGACTACGGGCGCGCAGACGTTCGCCTGGCAAATGGTGCGCGACTCGGCGACGTGGTTCGGCGACTCGACGACGAGCCGGACGATAACGGTGGAGGACCCGTCGTTCGGCGACGCGACGGTGGCCGACCAGGCCTGGGTGAAGGACACGGCGATCGCGACGCTGACGCTGCCGGCGGCGAGCGGCAGCAACGCGACGCTGACCTACGCGTTGACGCCCGCGTTGCCCGCGGGCGTGACCTTCGCGACGGCGACGCGGACGCTGTCGGGGACGCCGACGACGGGGCAGACGGGGGCGACGTACACCTACACGGCGACCGACGGGGCCGGCAACAAGGCGACGCTGACGTTCCGGATCCGGGTGGCGGCGGCCGCCGGCGACAGCGCGGCGTTCGTGTCGGCGACCGGCGTGCCGTCGAAGATGGCGGCGGGCGGCACGGCGACGGTGACGGTGACCATGCGGAACACGGGCACGACGACCTGGACGACGGCCCTGGGCTACAAGCTGGGATCGCAGAGTCCCGCCGACAACACGACGTGGGGCACGAACAGGGTCTCCCTGGGGTCGGACGTGGCGCCGAACGGCGAGGCGGCCTTCACGGTCTCGATTACGGCGCCGTCGACTACGGGCGGCCATGTCTTCGCGTGGCAAATGGTGCGCGATCCCGGCTCCTGGTTCGGCGATTCGACGACAAGCGCGACGATCGCGGTGGAGGACCCGTCGTTCGGCGCCGCGACCGTCGCCGACCAGTCGTGGCAGAGGAACCTGACGATCACCGACCTGACCCTGCCCGCCGCGGGCGGCAGCGACGCGTCGCTGACCTACTCGCTGACGCCCGCGTTGCCCCCCGGCCTGACTTTCACGGCCTCGACGCGGACGGTGTCGGGGATGCCGAGGGCGGCGAGGACGGCGACGACGTACACGTACACGGCGACGGACACGGACGGCGACAAGGCGACGCTGACGTTCTCGGTCGCGGTGGCCGAGGATCCGTCGTCCCAGTCGTCGGCGGCGCTCGCGCCGCCGACGCCCTCCGGCGCGGTGGACACGTTGGACTACTGGCTGCTGCCGCACGGCAGCGGCGTGAAGGTGCGTACCCGCCTGCGGGACGGGCGCGTCGCTCCGGCCGAGGGCACGGCGTATCTCCGCTCCTTCTGGCGCGGCGACCTGTGGGGCAGGAAGGTGGCCCTCCTGGGCGATCCGGCTAGCGAACGCTACGACATCTTCGAGGAGGTCGAAGGCGGCCTCGACTACTGGGGGACGTTCGGCGGCGCCTCGGCGGGCGGCGAAGAGCGTCCGAGCATTGCGCTGGACCGTCCCTTCCGCTGGATGAACCGCTTCATGGCGGTGGGCGACGTGCTGCAGGGTCCCGCGACCGGCCGGCTGCTCTCGGACCGCAGGCGTAACCGGGCCGGCGTCCTGGCGGGGACAATGCGCATGGAGGCGCTGTCGCACCGGGCGGCGTTCGAGGTGCCGCCGGTCCCCGGCCTGACCTTTGAGGACGTGCTGGAAGTCCGGTACTGGCCGGACGCGGCGCGGGCGGAGGTACACGACACGTTCTACCTGGCGCGCGGCTACGGCGCGGTGTACGCGCGGCGGTCCGGCGTCGCGTCGCCGGGAGAGGTCGCCGAGTGGTGGGCTGTCGAGAAGGCCCTGACGCCGATCGCGCCCGCCTCGCCGTCGATCCCGTGGTTCGATCCGTTCTCTCCGGGCTGGCCGAAGACGGCGGTGCTGAACGGGAACCTGGACGACGTCGCTCCTGGAGTGGGAATCGCGGGCGAAGCGGCAGGGATCTCCGGCGCGCCCGGACGCGACGGCGGGCGGGACGGGGCTCCCGCGGCGCCCGGCTGGACGGCCGCCTGGGGTAACGCGGCGGTAGCCCGGCCGCCTTCGGGCCTCGACGCCGGCGCCTGGAGCCTCGTACTCCGCGGCGGCGACAGCGGCGGCGACGCAGCGCCTGGCGCAGCGGTCACCGAGGAGTGGATCCCGGTCGAGGGCGGGACCTACCAGCTCTCGGCCTGCATGGTCCGGGAGAACGCCAGCGACAACGTGTTCGTGGACTTCGACGACGGCGCGGGAAGGGACGCGGACTTCGACGACGCCCACGTGGTGGCCAGTTCCGTCGGAACCTGGGAGTGCCGCGCGGTGACGAAGTGCATTCCCGCCTCGGTCGGCGCCGTCAGAGTCCGGGCCGCCCGCGACGGCGCAAACCTGGGCGACGCCTGGTTCGACCGCATCGAGCTGAAGCGAATCGCCGCTTGCGAGTAACGACCGGGGAGCGCGAAGGAAGGTCGCCGCTCCATGGCGGTGGAGTAGCCTAGCCGACATGCCGGAGCAGCTCTCCGCCGCCGAACGGGACGACCTGCGGGTCGGCCTGCGGATGGCCCACCCGCCCGACCCGGCGGCGCTGGCCGCGGAGCGGCGCCGCCTCGCCGAACTGGACGAAGCGCCCCGCACGGCGCGCTGGCGGGCCTTCGCCGGGCTCATTGGCCCCGGCTACATGCAGAGCGCGATGACGCTCGGCAGCGGCACGGCGGCGTCCGCGCTGTTCGCCGGCGCCGTGTTCGGCTACGAACTCCTGTGGGTGGCGCCGCTCGCGATGCTGCTCGGGCTCGTCATGCTCTCCGCGGTCGCCCACCAGACGCTGTCCACCGGCATGAGGCCGTTCGACGCGATGCGCCGCTTCGCCGGGGCGCCGCTCGCCTGGAGCTGGGCTCTGGGCGCGCTCATCGCGTCGATCGTCTGGCACTTCCCGCAGTACTCGCTGGCGTCGGCGGTGCTGGTCGACCTCGGCGAGGCGGCGGGGATCGAGGGGTTGCCGGCGGCGGGGCTCGGCTTCGTCGTTCTCGTCTGGGCGGTGCTCATCTCGTCGCTCTACGGCCGGCGCCCGGAACTGATCCGGCTCTACGAGCGGCTGCTGCGCTACATGGTGTGGGGGATCGTCGTCTGCTTCGCCTGGGTCGTCTTCCGCACGGGGATCTCGGACTGGGGGGCGCTGTTCCGCGGCTTCACGAGCTTCGCCATTCCGGGCGAGCGGAACGGCGTGCTCGGGGTCACCGTCATCCTGAGCGGCCTGTCGGCGGCGGTCGGGATCAACATGGTCTTCCTCTACCCCTACTCGCTGCTCGCCCGCGGCTGGTCGCGCGAGCACCGGTCGCTGGCCCGTTTCGACCTGTGGACCGGGACGTTCGTGCCCTACGTCCTCGCCGCGAGCCTGATGGTTATCGCCGCCGCGAACACGATCCACCTCGACCCGTCCTACGACGGCGTGCGGCTGAGTCCGGTGGAGGCGGCGCAGTCCCTGGCGGCCGTCGCGGGACCGGCGGTGGGGCGGGTGGTGTTCGACCTGGGCGTGCTCGGCATGGCCCTCTCGACGATCACCCTGCACATGCTGGCGACCGGGTTCGTGGCCTGCGAGCTGTTCGGCTGGGAGTTCGGCAGCCGGAAGCACCGCCTGGCGATGCTGCTGCCGGCGCCCGGCGCGCTCGGCCCGGTGTTCTGGGGCGACATCGCGGTCTGGCTGGCTGTGCCGACGAACATCGTCTGCGGCCTGTTCCTGCCCGCGGCGTACATCGGCTTCGTCATGCTTCAGCGCAGCCGCGGCTACCTGGGCGAGGACCGTCCGTCCGGCGCCCGGGGCCGGGCGTGGTGGGGCGCGATGGTGGCGGTGACCCTCTTCCTGACCGTCTTCATGGCTTGGTACGTCTGGACCCAGGGGCCGTCGTACTTCGGGCGCCTGACCGGCTGAGCGGCGTTCTCCCGGCGATGCTGGAACTGCGGTCGGTCGGCATGCGCTTCGGCGCCGTCGAGGCGCTGCTCGACGTCGACCTGGAGCTGGGCGCCGGCGAGGTCGTGGGGCTCATGGGAGACAACGGCGCCGGCAAGTCGACGCTGCTCAAGATCGTGGCGGGCAACTTCGCGCCGACTTCGGGCCGGGTGCTCTGGGACGGCGGGGAGGTCGAGCTCTCCCCGCTGTCGGCGCGCGAACTCGGCATCGAGGCCGTCTACCAGGACCTGGCGCTGTGCGACAACCTCTCCGCGGCCGCCAACGTCTTCCTGGGCCGCGAGCTGAGCCGCCGGCTGCTCGGCGTCCTGCCGGTGCTCGACCACGCCGCGATGCGCCGGCGCTCGGCGGAACTGTTCGCGGAGCTCGGCTCGGATACCCGCGCGAACGACCTGGTGCGGCGGATGTCGGGCGGCCAGCGCCAGGCGGTGGCGATCGCCCGGGCGCGGCTCAGTTCGCCGCGGCTGATGCTGCTCGACGAACCGACCGCCGCCATCAGCGTGCGGCAGATCGCCGAGGTGCTGGAGCTCATCCGCGGCCTGAAGGAGCGGGGCGTCGGCATCCTGCTCATCTCGCACCGGATGTCGGACGTGTTCGCGGTGGCCGACCGCCTCGTCGTTCTGCGGCGCGGCCGCAAGGTGGCGGACAAGCCGACGGCGGAGTCGTCGCCCGAGGAAGCGACCGGGCTGATCACGGGCGCGCTCGAGGCTGCGTGAAGAGGCTCCGCCGGGCGCCGCAGTCGCTCTGGGTGGCGCTCTCCGTCGCCGCTCTGGCGGTCGGGATGAGCGTGGTCTCGGAACCGTTCGCCAGCGGCGACAATCTGTTCAACGTCAGCCGGAACTTCGCCTTCATCGGGCTGATCGCCCTGGGCCAGACGGCGGTGATCGCGACCGGCGGCATCGACCTCTCGGTCGGCTCGGTGATGGGGCTCGCGGGGATCGTGACGGGGCTCGTTCTGGGTGCCGGCCAGTCGTTGGCGCTCGCCGCGGCCGCCGGCCTGGGGTGCGCGCTCCTTTGCGGACTGGTGAACGGCGTGCTCGTGGGGTACCTCCGGCTGTCGCCCTTCGTCGTCACGCTCGGCATGCTGAGCATCGCCCGGTCGCTGGCCCTGGTCGTCTCGAACAACCGGATGATCCACGACTTCGGGCCCGACGAGGACCTGCTGCTCGCCCTGGGCGGCGGCCGCTTCCTCGGCCTCGCCAATCCGGTCTGGCTGCTTGCGCTTGCCGCCCTCGGCGCCGCGGCCTGGTTTCGCTACAGCCGGCTGGCCCGCCACGTGCTGGCCGTCGGCGGCAACGAGCACGCGACGCGGCTGGCCGGGGTGCCGGTCGCTCGGGTCAAGCTCGCGGTCTACGTTCTGAGTTCCCTGCTGGCCGGCGTCTCGGCGATCCTCATGATCGGCTGGCTGGGGGCGGTGACCAACGCGCTCGGCCAGGGCTACGAACTGCGCGTCATCGCGTCGGCCGTGATCGGCGGCGCGAACCTGATGGGCGGCGAAGGCGGCGCCTTCGGAGCGGTGGCCGGCGCGGCGCTGATCGAACTGATCCGCAACAGCCTGCTGCTGCTCGGCGTCGATCCCTACTGGCAGGGGGCGTTCGTCGGCGGTTCGATTATCGTTGCGATGCTGGTGGAGCGTGTGAGGCGAAAGTGAGTTCGAGCGGACAGCAAGGCACTGGAACGCGAGCGGCGGCCGTCCGCCTGGCGGCGGCGACGATGACGGCGGCGATCGGGCTGGCGGCCTGCGCGCCGGAGGATGCCGGCTACACCTTCGCCCTCGTTCCGAAGGCGATGAACAACCCCTTCTTCGACCTGGCCCGCGACGGCTGCATTCAGGCGGCGGCCGACCTCGACGGCGTCGAGTGCCTCTACATCGGCCCGAGCGAGCACACGGAGGCGGACCAGATCCAGGTCGTCGAAGACCTGATCACCCGCCGGGTCGACGGCCTGGCCGTGTCGCCGTCGAACGCGACCGCGATGGCGCGGGCGCTCGCCCGGGCTCGCGACGCCGGCATCCCGGCGATCACGTGGGACTCCGATCTCCTGGCGGAAGATGCCGGGCTGCGCACGACGTACATCGGCACGGAGAACCGGGCCATGGGCGTGGAGCAGGCGAAGCTCCTCCACGAGTTGAAACCGGACGGAGGCAGAATCTGCATCCAGTCGGGCGGCGCCGCGGCGATGAACCACAACGAGCGGATGCAGGGGCTCCGGGACACGCTCGCCGGGGCCGACTCGGCCGCGCCTCCCGGCGAGCGCCTTGAGGGCCAGAACGGCTGGACCGAGGTCGCGGCCTGCCCGCTCTACACGAACGACGACTTCCCGCTCGCCGTCCAGCAGATGGCCGACGCGCTGGCGTCCGAGCCGGACCTCGACGTCTTCTCGATCACGGGCGGCTTCCCGCAGTTCGTCGACCAGGCCTACCGGCAGGCTGTCGAACCGTACCGGGAGCGGATCGACTCGAAGGACCTCGTTATCCTCGGCGCCGACACTCTGCCGATGCAGCTCGACCTGCTGGCGGAGGGACTGAGCCACGGCCAGGTGGGCCAGCGTCCATACGCGATGGGCTACCGGTCGATGGAGGTGCTGCTGGAACTTGTCGGCGGCGGCACGGTCGAGGACCCGATCCATACAGGGCTCGACGTGCTGACCGGCGCCGCCGACGTCGAAGCCTTCCGTCTGGGTAAAGGTGCGCGGGTCTTCTGACCCGCTCCCGAGGCGGCGTCCAGTATCGCCGCCGGCTTTGCCGGCCCCCCTTTCTTCGGGCTCCGCCGCTTCGCGGCTACGCCCGGGAGCGGGTCGGAAGACCCGCGCACCCAGTTTCCCGGGACCGGGTCAGAAGAAGTCGCGCCGCAGAGAGAGACTCCACGAGCGCGGCCGGCCCCAGGTCTGCTCCACGTACGCCGCGGCGGTGCCGAACGCGGAGTTGCCGCTCACGAGAAAGGTCTCGTCGAGCAGGTTGCGCCCGGCGAGAATCGCCGTCCATCGTCCCTCCGGGAGACGGAACGACAGCGAGGCGGCGACCAGGTGGTACGGCTCGGAGGCGAGTTGCGGAGTGTTCGCCGCGTCGTTGTACTCCCGGCCCCGGTAGGACCAGTCGACCCGCGCGGTCAGTTCGCCCGCCGCGCCGAGATCGAGGCTGCGGGAGAGGCCCAGGCTGGATGTCGCTTCGGGGGTTCCCACCAGGCGGTAGTGGGGCAGGATGGGCGTCGCGTTGGTCAGGACCTCTTCGCTGAGCCGCGCGTAGCGGGCGTCGATCAGCCCCACGCCCAGGTCGAGCCGCCACGAATCGGGGCCCAGCCAGGACATCTCGATCTCGCCGCCCTCGATGTCCGCGCTGCCGCCGTTGAAGATGAGCGGGTTGAACGTTTCCCGGATCGTGATGTGGAGACCTTGGTAGTCCGTGTGGAACAGCGAGGCGTTCAGGGTCAACCGACGGTCGAGCCACTCCGACTTGAAGCCCACCTCGTAGGCGTCCGCGAACTCCGAGCGGAAGGGCTTCGGGTCGAGTACGCGCCGGCCCTCGGCGTCCACCGGCGGCGCCGCCAGACGGCCGTTGAACCCGCCGCTCTTGAAACCCTGGGAGAAAGACGCGTAGAGGAGATGCCGATCGGCGATGGAGCGCGACAGGCTGATCGCGCCGGTAACGGCGTCGAACTCCTTCTCGTTGCGGCGGCGTTCGAGAAAGAACTCTCCCGGACGCAGGGGGCCGATGGCGGAGAGGTACGAACCGGCCAGGAGCGGCCAGGTCGGCCCGAAGATGTCGTTGCCGAAAGAGGCGTCGCCGGCGGCGTAGGTGCGCGGCTCGAAGCCCTTCGTATCGCGCGTGTAGCGCCCGCCGACGGTGATCTCCACGCCGGCCGGCAGAGCGAACGAGGCCTGAACGAAGGCCGCCGTCGACCGGTTGTCGTAGGCGCCGTAGGAGCGGAGAACGCCGACCGGGAGGGTGACGTAGTTGGAGAGCACGCCGCTTTCGTCGAAGCCGTAGACGCCACCGACCAGACTCAGGGGGCCGTCGGCGTCGTGGCGCAACTGGAGTTCCTGGCTGAACTGCCGGTGGTCGTAGAAGATCCGGGTCTGGAGCAGGTTGGCCGGCGTGTTGTCGGCGTCCCGGGAGCTGTTGAAGAGGAAGTCCCTGAAGCCGGTGACGGCCACGAGAGTCGTGGCGTCGCTCAGCTCCCAGCGGACTTCGCTGCTCGCGCCTCCCGCGTCGAGGTGAGAGAACACGGGATACGTGCCTTCGGAGATGTAGGGGCCGGCGACATTGTCCGGCCCGTAGCAGCCGGCGTCGCCGCCGACGCCGGCCGAGCCGGGGGGCGGAAAGGTCGGCGGGCCGGCGGCCGGGAAGTTCGGGTTGATGCGGAACCGGCCGCAGCTACCGAGCATTGCATTGCCGAAGGCCGCGAACGCCTGCGTGTCGTCGACGCCGCCGGAGACGGAGGGCGCGCCGTGGTCGCGCGAGCGCGACCGGTCGATGGCGAGGTTCCACTCGAAGCGTTCCGAGGGCAGGTAGCGCAGCGCCGCCCGGCCCGAGAGGCTGTTCTCGTCGCCGGTCCGGATGCCGTCGCGCGGCCGCTCCACGTAGCCGTCTCTCAGGGTCCGGGCGACGGCGACGTTGGCGAACAGACGCTCTGAAAGGGGCAAGTTCGCCCGGGCCGCAACCCCCAGGAGGTCGTCGCTGCCGACACGGGCGACGAGGCTGGCGCTCCGGTTGCCGTCGGGCCGCCTGGAGTGAATGCTGATCGCGCCGCCGATCGCGTTGCGGCCGAACAGAGTGCCCTGGGGCCCGCGCAGCACCTCGACCCGTTCGACATCCAGGAGGTCGAACACCGAACCCACGGTCCGCGCCAGATAGACGCCGTCCAGGTAGAGGGCCACGCCGGGGTCGAGTACCTGCGCGTAGTCCACCTGGCCGATACCCCGGATGAAGGCCTGACCTACCGCCCGCGACCCGCTGCCCGGCGCGGCGCCGTCGAAGCTCAGGTTCGGCGCGACGTTGGAGAGCAGGTCCGACGAGACGATCTGCCGCTGGCTCAGCGCCTCACCGGTCCACGCCGAGATGGAGACGGGAACGTCCTGCGGATCCTCCTCGCGCTTCCGGGCGGTGACGACGATCTCGTCCTGGACGACGGGCCGTTCGTCCGGGGCGGCGGCCTCTTCGGTTTCCGGTTGCTGTGCCGGGATGGCGGGAGCGCCGAGGACGGTCGACAGGACGACGCAACGGACGAGGGAGAAGCGTGAGGCTCTGTCGATCACGGGCGCAACGCGATCGATCCGCCCTGCTGGTCGTCCGGCAGCCGAACGACCGTCTCCTGGACGAGATAGCTGGCGCGGCCGGACGCTTCGTCCCGGATGCCGACCGCGACGGCGAATCTGCCGGGCGGCAGATCGACGTTCACGACGACCACGGCGCTCTCCCCGGGCGGCGGCAGTTGGGCCTGGCCCAGAGCGAGCGTCTTCTGGCGCATCGAAGTGCGCTCGCCGTTCTCGTTCTCCGCGACCAGGAAGATCCGCACCGCGCCGGTCGAGCCGGCGGGCCCCGGCAGGCGCTCGACCGCCTCCACCGGCACGTGGACTTCCACCGGCAGCGTGGCGTGCCCCGGGTCGCCGGCATCCCGCACTTCCCCGAAAGTCACCTCGGCGTCGAGCGGGTTCGACTGTTCTCCCAGCTTCAGGGCGGCGTACAGCCGGTCGGCGAGCCGCTGCTCGTCCGACTTGAGGATGTACGAGCGGCGGTAGCGCACCCGCCAGCCCTTCTTGGGCTCCGTGAGCCGGACCTCGATCTGCCGGATCGGATGGCGGCGCTCGGGCGGAGCGGCGTAGCCGAGCGAGTAGTAGGAACCGAAGTCGGCCGCGATCTCCTCCAGCGCCTCGGCCGGATGGGCCTCGTTGAAGACGGCGCGGCCTCCGGTCTCGTCGGCGAGCAGGCTGAGCGTCGACTGGAGGTTGTCGACCCGCAGCCGGTCGTTCCGGTTGCTGGGAACGAGCACGTTCGCCAGGCCGAGGCCGCCGGTGCCGCCGCCGTCCGCCGCGCCGACCGGCCCGCCGAAGCGAACGTCCGTCGCGGACGAGCCCCGGACGCCGCCGGCGTCGACCGGGTAGAGGGTCACGCGGTTCGCGTTGCTGAAGGCGCTGAAGCGGTTGAACCGCGTCGTCTCGTCCCGCTCGGCCTGGCGCCGGTTCGTTTCCGTCTCGTTCTCGGGACAGACCTCGCCGAGGTAGTGGTAGACGTCCGCGCCCGGCTGCCGGGGCAGACCGTCGCTGACGTAGATGACGGCCTTCGGGCCGGGCAGCCCGCCGAGAGCGGTCACCAGGTCGCCCAGGGCGGAAATGGACGCCGCGCCGCGGGACTGCATCTCGGCGGCGTACTGCTCGGCGGAACCGAGCAGGCCCGGCCAGAGGTCGACGCAGGGTTCGCAGTCCGGCACGAAGGCGCTCTGCGACTCGCCGAGGGCGCAGGCCTCGTAGGCCTGGCGGATCTCCTGGAGGATCCGGCGCCGGAAGAGCTCGTTGTCGTGGGCGGGCGACCTGGGCTCGCTCTCGATCTCCCGCAACGCCTCCGTGAGTTCGGCGGGATTGCCGGTGAAGGGCACGCGGACGTTCAGGTCGGGATCGCCGGTCGCGAGCAGGAACCGGACGTCGCTCGCCTGTTCGCCGCGATTCGTCAGAAAGGCGGCGAGATCGCTCTCGATCCGGCGCAGGTTGCCGAGGTAGGTCCGGTAGCGGTCGAGGTAGAGCGCCACCATCAGGGGCGGGCCGGGGCCGTCCAGTTCGTCCAGGCTCTCGCCTTCGGCCCACTCCAGGTCGTCGCGGTCGGGGCGGACGGCGGCGTTCAGGAAGTTCGTGATCTCCATCCGTTCGCCCTCCTCGAAGACCTCGAAGTCGTCGATGGAGAGGTCCGAGATCGGCCGGCCCCTGCGGTCCGTGACGTGAACGTCGATGTTCACGACGTTCACGGTTACCTCGTCGAGGATGATCGCGGCCTGGGAATCCCGTTCCTGGGCCTGTCCCGCCGCCAGGGGAACCGCGAGCGCTCCCAGGATGGCCGGGAGGACGGCGAACGCGCGCCGGGCCGGGCGCCGGAGGACCATGAGGTTCACTATACTGAGCCGCGATGGCGACCGCGGGCGCGAGAGGCTCCACGAAGGCGCTCCCGGTCGCGGCGAGGCTGCTCGCCGCTGCCCGTCCGATCACCGCCCTCGTGATCCTCGCGGCCCTTGCCGACGGGCCGGCGGAGGCCCAGGTCTCGCGCCCCGAACCGGAGTACACGGGCGCCGACCGGATCGAGGAGTGGTCGGGCCGCCGCGTTCTCGTCGTGACGCCGCACCCGGACGACGAGACCTTCACCTCCGGCGGCACGCTGGCCATCCTGGCGGCGAACGGCAACGACATCCGGGTCGTCGTCTACACGACGGACAACGCCGGCTCGCGGGACCCGTCGATGACGAAGGACCGGCTGAAGGCGATCCGGCGCGCCGAGGAGGAGGAGGCCTGCCGCATCCTGGGCATCCCGAAGGAGAACATCGTCTGGCTGGGGCATGACGACGGCATGCTGGAGTACGTCGACCGCCGGGAACTGACGAAGCAGGTGGCCCGCGAGATCCGCCGGTTCAGGCCCGACGTCCTGTTCTCGGTCGACCCGGGCTCGCCTTACGAGCAGTACCACAAGTCGGACCACCGCTCGGGCGCGATCGTCACGGTGGACGCGATCCGCGCGGCGCGCTGGCGGCTCTACTTCCCGGAGCTGGAGGCCGAGGGCTTCGAGGCGTGGAGCGTGCCGCTCGTGTTCTTCTACTACAGCGCCAACCCGAACTACACCGTCGACATCACGGAGGTGGCGGAGAAGAAGGCGCGGGCCTCGGCGGCCCACATCAGCCAGTTCGGCTCGATGGTCGACCGCTACGACCCGGACGCCGTGGACGAGCAGCGCAAGGAGTGGGCGGCGCGGCTGCTGGCGCGCGCCGAGCGCGAGAACGGCAGGGTGGTGGAGCGCTTCCGGCGTTCCACGGCGTACTGAGTGGCCGGGCAGCCGCCGGGTCGGGACCGAGAGAAGCCGGGCGGCGGCGGTTCGCCGGCCCTGGCGTTGAGCGTTCTCGACCAGTGTCCGATCCGGGCCGGCGCGACCGCGGCGGACGCGGTCAGGGAGGCTGTCGAGCTGGCCAGGGCCACGGAACGGTTCGGCTACCGGCGCTACTGGCTGGCGGAACACCACAACTCGCAGTCGCTCGCCTGCGCCGCTCCCGAGGCCCTGATCGGCCAGGTCGCGGCGGCCACGGAGCGGATGCGGGTGGGTTCCGGCGGGGTCATGCTGAGCCACTACAGCGCGCTCAAGGTGGCGGAGGTGTTCCGGATGCTGGAGACGCTGTACCCCGGCCGGATCGACCTCGGGATCGGCCGCGCGCCGGGTTCCGACCGGCTGACCGCCCGCATCCTGGCGCACGGACCGGGCCGGCTGGGCGTTCAGCACTACCCGGAGCAGGTGGCCGACCTCCTCGGCTACCTCGGCCGGGGCCACCAGGACGAGCGGCTGAACGGCGTGCGGGCGATGCCCCAGGGCGACACGCAGCCCGAGGTATGGCTGCTCGGTTCGAGCCTCGGCTCGGCCCGCTTCGCCGCCTGGTTCGGCTGCCCGTACAGCTTCGCCCACTTCATCCAGCCCCGCGACGCGGAAGCCGCGCTCGAGCTGTACCGGAGCGAGTACCGGCCTTCCGAGCGCCATCCCGAGCCGCGGGCGAGCGTCGGCGTCAGCGCGATGGTCGCCGACACGGACGAGGAGGCGCGCCGGCAGTCGCTCAGCCGCTTCCTGTGGTGGATCCGGCTGACCCAGGGGCAGGCCGGCCCGTTCCCGAGCCTGGAGGAGGCCGAGGCGCACGAGTTCACGGATCGCGACCGCGCAGTGATGGAGAAGATGCAGGGCCGCAGCCTGATCGGCTCGCCGGAGCGGGTGCGGGACCGGGCGGCGGAACTCGCGGGGCGCCTGGACGTGGCGGAACTCGTCGTGCTGACGATCTGCCCCAGCTTCGAAGCCCGGGTGCGCTCCTACGAACTGCTCGCCGAGGCTGTGGGACTCCAGGAGTGATCGCAGCCGTCAGGCCTGTGGAACGAGGTTCCGCTGGGTGCGCGGGTCTTCTGACCCGCTGCCGCCGAAGGCGGCCGGAACGGGCGCCGGCCTTCCGGCGCCGCTCTGGCGGACAGTTGCGACCTGGCGAGGGTTTCGGTGGGGGTCAGAAGACCCGCGCACCCAGTGGCGATCATGGTTGACAGGCCCGCGCTGAAGCCAGAGGATCCGAACGTCCCTGGAGGATCCGAACGATGACGATGGCAGATACGCGAGTCGAGCAAGGCGAGAAGACGGCCGGAACGGCGGGGGAGCTGTTCCCCGCCGCGAGTGGCCTCGACTTTCGAGTCGCCGATCTCTCGCTGGCCGACGCCGGCAGGCGGCAGATCGAGCTCGCCGAGCACGAGATGCCGGGGCTGATGGAGCTTCGCCGCCGCTACAGCGCGGAGCGGCCGCTCGCCGGCGCCCGGGTCACCGGCAGCCTGCACATGACGGTGCAGACGGCCGTGCTGATCGAGACCCTCGCCGACCTCGGCGCCGAAGTGCGCTGGGCGTCCTGCAACATCTTCTCGACCCAGGACGAGGCCGCCGCGGCGGTGGTGGTCGGCAGGCCGGAGATCGGCGGCACGCCGGAGGAACCGAACGGCGTGCCCGTCTTCGCCTGGAAGGGGGAGACGCTGGCCGAGTACTGGTGGTGCACGCTGCGCGCCCTGGACTGGCCGAACGAGAGCGGCCCGACCCTGATCGTCGACGACGGCGGCGACGCCACACTGCTGATCCACCGCGGCGTCGAGTACGAACGCGCCGGCGCCGTGCCGGAGTTCGACGCGGAGGTCGAGCCCGAGGAGTGGGGCGTCATCCTCGAGCTGATCCGGCGGGTGCGGACCTGGGACCCCGGCTACTTCACGCGTCTGGCGGAGGGTCTTCGCGGGATCAGCGAGGAGACGACGACCGGGGTTCACCGCCTCTACGAGCTGGAGGAGGCCGGAACGCTGCTGTGCCCGGCGATCAACGTGAACGACTCGGTCACCAAGTCGAAGTTCGACAACGTCTACGGCTGCCGGCACTCGCTGATCGACGGCCTGAACCGCGCCACGGACCTCATGCTGGGCGGCAAGTCGGCGGTCGTCTGCGGCTACGGCGAGGTCGGCAAGGGCTGCGCCCAGTCGCTGCGCGGCCAGGGCTGCCGGGTGATCGTCACCGAGATCGACCCGATCTGCGCGCTCCAGGCCGCGATGGAGGGCTACCAGGTCGCGCGGCTGGAAGACGTGGTGGAGACCGCCGACATCTTCGTCACCTGCACGGGCAACCGGAACGTGATCGCGGCCGGCCACATGGCGCGGATGAAGGACAAGGCGGTCGTCGGCAACATCGGCCACTTCGACAACGAGATCGACATCGCCGGACTGAAGCGGACGCCGGATGTTCGCAGCCGCAACATCAAGGACCAGGTCGACGAGTGGATCTTCGAAGACGGCCGCAGCCTTCTGATCCTGGCCGAGGGGCGGCTGCTCAACCTCGGCTGCGCGACCGGGCATCCCAGCTTCGTCATGTCGACGTCGTTCGCGAACCAGGTACTGGCCCAGATCGACCTGCACCGCGGCGGCGCGGAGCGAGAGAAGACGGTTACCCTCCTCCCCCGGCATCTCGACGAGGAGGTGGCCCGGCTCCACCTCGATCACCTGGGCGTGCAGCTGACGGAACTGACCGAGGAGCAGGCGGAGTACATCGGCGTCGACAAGGACGGCCCCTACAAGCGGGACGACTACCGCTATTGAGGGCTCGCGGCGCACAAGTCGTTGTTTTTCAGTAAGATACGTCTCCCATGACGACAATCCGGCGTAGCGTCTCGAAGCTGTCCCGCCCATTCGTCTGCATCGCCCTGCTGACCCTCGCGGCGTCCGCTGCCGGGGCCCGGGAGCGCTACCACCCCGCGATCGATCCGGAGCTCTTCCCGCTGCCGGAGAGCCTGGAGGCGGCGGTCGGCTTCTGGACCGACGTCTTCGCCACCTACACCAGCGACCAGGTCGTGCTGCACGACGAGCGCCACCTGGACGTCGTCTACAGCGTGATCGACATGAGCGACCTGCGGGCGACGGGTTCGTCCGAGCTCGAGATCGACCGCACCCGCATCCGGCGCGTCCGCGCCGAGATGAACCGCATCGCGAAGGCGCTGCGCGATCTGGCCGCGGGACGGCCCGCGATGGACCTGCCGCCGGACCTCCGCTCGATACCGGCCCGCATGGAGAACATCGAGGGGGGCCGGTCGAAGTACCGGCGGGCCACCGGCCTGATCCGCTCCCAGCGGGGGCTCCGGGACCGGTTCGAGGAGGCGATCGAGATCTCGGGCATGTTCATGCCGGGGATCGAGCGGACCCTGGCCGAGTACGGGCTGCCGCGGGAGATCCGCTGCCTGCCGTTCGTGGAGTCGATGTTCAACTATCGCGCCCGCTCCAAGGTGGGGGCTTCGGGCGCGTGGCAGTTCACCGCCTCGACCGGCCGGGCCTTCCTGCAGATGGACGAGGCCGTCGACGCCCGGTCGGACGTCCTGCTCGCGGCCGCGGGCGCCGCCCGCAAGCTGCGGCGGGACTACGAGTCGCTCGAGGCCTGGCCGGTCGCGCTGACGGCGTACAACCACGGCGCGGGCGGCATGGCGCGGGCGGTGCGCCGGCTGGGCACGCGGGACATGGGCACGATCGCCGAGAAGTACCGCTCGCGCACGTTCGGCTTCGCGTCGCGGAACTTCTACCCGGAGTTCCTGGCGGCGGTGATCGTCTACGCGGACCGGGAACGGCATTTCCCCGGCGTCGAGCCGCTGCCTGAGATCCGTTTCGACGTCACCCGCCGGGACCGCTACGTCGCCCTGACCGATCTGGCCGCGGCCACCGGCGTGGAGATGGACGACCTGGCGGAACTGAACCCGGCGCTCGACCGCTCGGTGCTCGCCGGTTCGCTGCTGGTTCCGCCCCGGTACCCGTTGCGGGTGCCGGCGGGGACCGCGGCGCGCTTCGAGCAGGCGTACGCCGAGCTGCCGCCGGAGCGGAAGCCCGACCGGCAGGCGGCGTTCGGCTACCGGGTGCAGCGGGGAGACACGCTGGGAGCGATCGCCCGCCGCTTCAAGTCGTCCGTCGCCGAGATCCAGCGCGCGAACCGCCTGCCGCGGGCGGACCGGATCTACGTCGGTCAACGCCTGCGGATTCCGCAGCAGGGTTCCGGGCGCGCCGCGCCGCCGCCGGTGCGGCGGGCGGCGGTCGAACCGCCCGGCGAACGGACTCCGACGCCGGCTACCGCAGCCGCGACGGCCCCGGCAGGCCGGCAAGGCGCCGGCGGCGAGGTCGTCCACGTCGTCAGGAACGGCGAGTCGGTGCATCGCATCGCGCGGAAGTACGGCGTCAGCGTCGCGGCGGTGGAGGCGGCGAACGGCTTGCGGCGGCCGGACCTGATCCACGCCGGCCAGCGCCTGCGGATCCCGCGGGGCGGAGACGTCGTCTACCGGGTTCGCCGCGGCGACACCTTGAGCCAGTTGGCCCGGACCTTCGGCACGTCGACGGCGAAGATCCAGCGGGCGAACGGCCTGCGCGGCAGTCGGATCGTCGTCGGCCAGACGCTGCGCATCCCGGCGGAATGATCCGCTTGCGGAAGCGCGGGCGCCGCTCCTTCGCCGCCGTTGCGCTCCTCGCGCCGCTGGGCGCCCTGCTGGCTGGCTGCGGGGAGGGCGCCGCTCCCGGCGCCGCGGACCTGGTCGTGCTGAACGGCCGCCTGGTCACGCTCGCGGCGCCGGCCGAGGCGGAGGCGCTCGCCGCCATCGACGGCCGGATCGCGTTCGTCGGCTCGAACGACGGCGCGCGGGCGCTGATCGGCCCGGACACCGAGGTCGTCGACCTGGAGGGACGGCTCGGCGTGCCCGGATTCATCGAGGGGCACGGCCACTTCTGGAGCGTCGGCGAGGCGAAGCTCCAGTTGGCGCTGGAGGATGCCGCGACCTGGGACGAGATCGTCGCGCGGGTCGAGGCGGCGGTCGCGGAGGCCGAACCGGGCGCCTGGATCCTGGGCCGAGGCTGGCACCAGTCGAAGTGGGCCGAGACGCCGGCGCCGGCCGTGCAGGGACTGCCGACGCACCATGGTCTGAGCGCCGTGTCGCCGGAGAACCCCGTGCTGCTGGGCCATGCCAGCGGCCACATGGCGTTCGCCAACGCGAAAGCGATGGAACTGGCCGGCATCGACGCGGCGACGCCCGATCCCGCGGGCGGCGAGATCGTGCGGGACGCGGCCGGCCGGCCGACCGGCGCGCTCCGGGAGACGGCCGAGAACCTGGTCGCCGGGCTGCGCTCCGAGAGCCTGGAGTGGAACCGGGCGCGGCGGGTCGTGGAGCTCGCCGGCGAGGAGTGCCTGGCCAAGGGCATCACCAGCTTTCAGGACGCCGGGTCCAGCTTCGGGCTGATCGACGTCTACGGCCGGATGGCGGACGAGCGCGCGCTGCCGCTGCGCCTCTGGGTCATGGTGCTCGAGAGCAACGAGGCGATGGCCGAGTCGCTGGCCGACTACCGCGCGATCGACCGCGGCGGCGGCTTCCTCACCGTCCGCGGCATCAAGCGCTCGATCGACGGGGCGCTGGGGTCCCACGGCGCCTGGCTGCTCGATCCGTACGAGGACATGCCGGAGTCCGCCGGCCTGAACACGACCAGCATGGAGGTCATGGAGGAGACCGCCCGGCTGGCGAAGGAGCTCGACTTCCAGTTCTGCGTCCACGCGATCGGCGACCGGGCGAACCGGGAGACGCTCGACCTGTTCGAGCGGACCCTGGCCGGCGACCGCACGAGGCGCTGGCGGGTCGAACACGCGCAGCACCTCCATCCGGACGACGTGCCGCGCTTCGCCGAGCTCGGCGTGATCGCTTCGATGCAGGCCGTCCACTGCACCTCGGACGGTCCGTGGGTGCCGGACCGCCTCGGCGAACGCCGGAGCGCCGAGGGCGCCTACGTCTGGCGGGACCTGCTCGACTCCGGCGCGGTGGTCACGAACGGCACGGACGCGCCGGTGGAGGACGTGGACCCGATCGCCTCGTTCCATGCCGCGGTCAGCCGGAGGATGGCTGGCGGCGAGGTCTTCCACGAGCGCCAGCGGATGACCCGGGAGGAGGCGCTCCGCTCCTACACGATCGACGCCGCGTACTCGGCCTTCGAGGAGGACTCGAAGGGGAGCCTGGAGGTCGGCAAGTTCGCGGATCTCACCGTCCTGTCGCGGGACATCATGACCGTGCCGGAGGAGGAGATCCCCGGCGCCGAGGTCGTCTACACGATCGTGGGCGGCCGGATCGCCTATCGGCAGCCGCCGCCGTCCGCGCCCGGCGGATGAGCCGCGGTGGTAGCGGCCCGGCGGACGCGCCGTCGTCGTCCAATCCCGACCGATGAGCCGCCACCGTAGCGGCGCGGCGGCGCGCGTCCGCGGCGTCCGCGTGCTGGGCGGCCGCTGGCGGGGACGGCGGCTCGCGGCGCCGACGGGCGTCCGGCCCACCCAGGCGCGCGTCCGCGAGGCGCTGTTCTCGCGCTGGGGCGATCGCGTCGAGGGCAGCCGCCTGCTGGAGCTGTATGCGGGCTCGGCCGCGGTGTCGTTCGAGGCCCTGTCCCGCGGCGCGGGGTTCGCCCTGGCGGTCGACCGGAGCGCCGGCGCGCGGGCGTGCATCGAGGCGAACCGGCGGGCGCTCGGGACGGACGATCTGCGGACGGCCACGGCGGAGTTGCCCGCGGGACTCGCGCGCGCGGTGGCCGGGGAGGCCGCCTTCGACCTCGTTTTCCTCGACCCGCCCTACGATGCCTCCGGGCTCGGCGAGGCGCTGGCCGCGGCGGCCGCCGAGGTGGAAGAGGGCGGCGAGGTCGTTCTGGAGCACGCCAGCCGGCGCTGTCCGCCGGCGGAGGCCGGCCGGCTCCGGCTCCGGGAGACGAGGCGCTACGGCGACAGCGCGCTCACGCTCTATTGGTGAGCGGGGCGTGGTGCGAAAGGGGGGACTCGAACCCCCACGGCATTGCTGCCACAAGATCCTGAATCTTGCGCGTCTACCAATTCCGCCACTTTCGCGGGCCGCGGCTCTCGGGCCGGGCCGGCATTCTACACGGGCTGGTAGGCTCGTTCCATGAACAGGATCCTGCCGGTCGCCGCCATCGTGTTGCTCGGAGGAACGGCCGCCTGCGACGGCGCCGGGTCGAACGGCGCCTCGGACGAGGACCGGACGGACATCGAGATCGTTCTGGCCGACTATCTCCCGAAGCTCGGCGACGCCTACGCCAAAGGCGACTTCGACGCGCTCGCCTCGGGCGCCGTGCCGAAGGAGATCGCGACGGTCAGGAAGCGCGTGTACGACCTCGAGATGGAGGCGAGCCGCACCCTGCGGCCGACGCTCAAGAGCTTCGAGATCGAACGGATCGACGTCTGGCGCTACTCGAACGCGGCGGTGACGACGATCGAGGTCTGGGACATCGACTCGCTGGTCAGCGGCACGGAGCGGCTGCTGTCGTCGGCCACGGACCGCTACCGCGTCCGCTACCAGTTCAAGCGCCGCGACGAAGGCTGGATGGTGATCGATCGGCGCATCGAGCACCAGTTCGAGTCCTGACCCGCGCGATCTTCCATGGCCTCCGCGATCGCGATCGTCGGTCGCCCCAACGTCGGCAAGTCGACCCTCTTCAACCGGCTGATCGGCCGCCGGCAGGCGATCGTCCACGGCACGCCGGGCGTCACCCGCGACCGGCTCGTCGGGCGCTTCGAGGTGGACGGTCGCGGCGCCGTCGAGTTGATCGACACCGGCGGCCTCGTGCCGGGGGACGATCCGCTCGGGCTGAACGCGCAGGTCGAGTTCGCGGTCGAGGAGAGCGACCTCCTGCTGCTGGTCGTCGATGGCCGGGAGGGGCTTACCCCCGCGGACGAACAGGTCATGGCGCGGCTCCGGGCCAGCGGCCGGCCGATCGTCGTCGTCGTGAACAAGGCGGACACCCGGGCCGCCCGGGAGGGCTACCACGAGTTCCACGCCCTGGGCGGAGACGGGCTGGCGCTGCTGTCGGCGGAGCACGGCAGCGGTTTCGAGTCGTTGCACGAGGAGATCGCCGGCCGTCTTCCGGGCGCCGGCGAGGAGGCGCCGCCGGCGGCTCCGGCGGTGGCGGTCGTGGGCCGGCCCAACGTGGGCAAGTCGTCGCTGGTCAACCGTCTCCTCGGCAGGGAACGGACGCTCGTCTCGCCGACCGCGGGCACCACCAGGGACCCGATCGACAGTTTGCTGGAACGCGACGACGGGACGGACTACCTGCTGGTAGATACGGCCGGCATCCGGCGGCGTTCCCAGGCCCAGGACGCGCCGGAGGAACTGGCGGTCATGCTTGCGCGGCGCCAGATCGAGCGGGCCGAGCTCGTTGTCCTGGTCGTCGACGCGAGTCAGGGGGTCACCACCGGCGATCTGGCGATCGCCGACGCGGCCTGGCAGGCGGGACGGTCCGCCGTCGTCGCCTGCAACAAATGGGACCTGCTGGACCCCGGGAAGCGGGAGCGCATGGAGTCGGGCTGGGAGCGGGTCTCCGAACTGTTCGCCCGGCCGGCCCGGGTCAACGTCTCCGCCTTGACCGGCCGGGGGGTGGGAAACGTCCTGCCCGCACTCGACCGGCTCGGCGAACGGCATCGTCTGCGGGTGGCCACGCCGGAACTGAACCGCGAAGTTCAGCGCATCGTCGGCCGCCACCAGCCGCCCGCGGAGCGGGGCCGGCCCTGGCGGTTCTTCTACGCGGCCCAGGTGGCCGGGACGCCGCCGACCTTCCTGCTGTTCGCGAACCGGCGGCTCAAGCGCGGCCACGCGTATCGGCGGTACCTGGAGAACAGCCTGAGGCGGGCGTTCGGGCTCGACGGCGTCCCGCTTCGGCTCGTCGTGCGGGAGCGCCGCGGCGACCCGTCGCCGCCCGGCCGTTTCGTATAATCGCGGCCGCTCCGGTCGTGCCCGCGTTCCATCGGCCGGGGAAGCCGGGAGGCCCGCCGTTCCCAAGCAGTACAAGATCGCCGATGCGTGCCGGTTGCTGGACCTCCAGCCGTACGTGCTGCGCTACTGGCAGACGGAGTTCCGCGCCCTGGCCCCGAAGAAGGCCGGCGGGACCGGCGGCGACTTCAGCGCAGGGGACCTGGAGACGATTCGCCGGATCAAGGAGCTCCTCTACGACGAGGGCTACACGATCGCCAGCGCCAGGAAGAAGATCGCCGCCGAACTGGAGGACGGCCGGCTCCGCGGCCGGCCGCTGACGCCAATCGAGGAAGACGAGCCGGAAGACGGACCGCCGGCGGCGGGAGAAGCCGAGGAGGCGACGGAGGAAGAGAGCCCGTCCGCCGGCCTCGGCGACCCCAACTCCCTGGCCCGCCGGGTGAAGGCGTTGGAGGAAGGCGTCGCCGCCGTGGCCGCGGAAGCCCGCCGGCTTGCCGCCGAACTCGGCCTCGAAGCGGGCGGGGAGAGCGACTGACCGGCCGCGAACTGTTGCCAAGCGCCGCAATCCAATAGAGAATGCCCTTCGGTCGGGACGTGGCGCAGTCTGGTAGCGTACCTGAATGGGGTTCAGGGGGTCGCGAGTTCGAATCTCGCCGTCCCGACCACTAACCGCCGAACCCCTCTGATCTCCCGTGCCCGACGTGAAGACCGCGGTCGAAGCGGCCGGTTTCCGGTTCGGGCTGGTGGCTTCACGGTTCAACGGCAGCGTCGTCGAGTGCCTGCTCGCCGGCGCGCGCCAGACGCTGCGCGAGAACGGCGTGGCGGAAGAAGACATCGAGCTGGTCCGGGTCCCCGGCGCCTGGGAGATTCCGGCGGCCCTGGACGCCCTCGCCGACACCGGCCGATTCGACGGGCTGGTGGCGCTCGGCGCGGTCATCCGGGGAGAGACGCCGCACTTCGACTACATCTGCAACGAGTGCGCGGCCGGCTGCGCGCGGGTCACGGCGCGGACCGGGCTCGCCGTGGGCTTCGGCGTCCTGACCTGCGACGACGCGGATCAGGCCGCCGCCCGCGCCGGCGGCAAGGCGGGGAACAAGGGGGAGGAGGCCGCCGAGGCCGCCCTGGAGATGGCCCGCCTCCTGCCGTCGTTGCGGTCGTCGAGGTCGTCGTGACCGGATCCGGCGGCGCGGCGCCGACCGCGGCCGGGGATGCGGCGGGTACCGTCGCGGGACGCCGCCGTCCCCACGGCGGGAAACGGCGGCAGGCGCGCGAGATGGCGCTGCAGATGCTGTACCAGCGCGAGATCGGGCAGGCGGCGCCGCAGCAACTTGTCCGGGAGTTCGACATCCACTCCTTCCGTTCCGAGACCGCCGACGCCGGCGCCAGCCTGCGCGCCACGGAGTCCGCGAAGGACTATGCCCGGACGCTTCTGGAAGGGAGCCTCGCGAACCAGGAACCGATCGACGCGCTGATCGCGGAACAGGCCGACAACTGGCGGCTGGAGCGGATGCCGGTCGTCGACCGGAACGTCCTGCGCCTGGCGGTCTACGAACTCCGCCATCAGCCGGACGTGCCGGCGGTGGTGGTGATCGACGAGGCGATCGAACTCGCCAAGAAGTTCGGTTCCGAACAGTCGGGCCGGTTCGTCAACGGGATCCTCGACGCCCTCCGGACCGTTCTCGGCCGGGGCGGCGGCCGCGGACCTGCTGTAGGCTGACCTCGATGAAGGCGGGCGCCGGGACGGGATACGCGGCGACGGTTCCGGCACTGGCCGCGGCGCTGGCGCTGGGCGGCTGCGGCTACACCCTGGTCGGGAAGGCCTCGAACATCCCGGAGGACATTCGCAGCGTGTTCCTCCAGCCGTTCGAGAACCGGACGGGGCGGGTCGAGGTCGAGCAGTTCCTGACCCAGGCGATCGCCGACGAGCTCGTGACGCGGCCGCGCTTCGATCTCGTGGCGACGGAAGCCGAGGCGGACGCCCTGATTCGCGGCACGGTGACGGGGTTCCGGGTGGCGCCGATCACGTTCACGAGCGACGGGCGCGCCCAGGAGTACGAACTCGCGATCGTGGTCGATGTCTCCTTCCGGCGGGTTCCCTCGCCGGCCGCGGAGGAAGGGGAGGTGATCTGGGCGAACGACCGCTACCAGTTCAAGGAGAGCTACGAAGTCGAGAGCGCCGACAGCGACTTCTTCGACCGGGAGAACCTGGCGATCGAGGACAGCGCGGAGCGGTTCGCCGACACGATGGTGACGGACCTGCTCGAGGGCTTCTGACCCCCGCCCGCCGCTGAAGGCCCCGCCGCCGACGGAGGATCAGTCGGTCGCTTCGGCCGCTTCGGCGGCAGCGGCGGCGGCCGCCTCGGCGCGCCGGTGAACCAGCCGGGACAGGCGGGACTTGCGCCGCGCCGCCGCGTTGGCGTGGATCGCGCCCTTGCGCGCGGTGACGTCGATCAGGCCGAGGGTGCCGGGGAGAAGCTCCCTGGCCTCCGCCGGATCGCTCTCCGCGGCGACCCGGAGCCGCTTGATCGACGAGCGGAGCTCGGACTTGGCGGCGCGGTTCCGGTCCCGCCGGATGCGCGACTGCCGGATGCGCTTCTCGGCCTGCTTGCTGTTCGCCATCTCGTGTTCTCTCCGGGGCTCGATCCGTGAGCGTCGCCAGCGGGGATCGCCCCTCGCCGGCGGCGCAGTCTACAGCCGGTCGTCTTCGTTGTCGAGTTGCTGGAGCGCCAGGATCGCCTCGTCGGACTCGGGGTACTCCTCGCGGACGCGGAGCAGCATCTGGTTCGCCAGCTCGCGTTCGCCGAGTTCGATGTGCGCGACGCCGATGCGCAGCATGGAACTCGCGACCTTGTCGCTGTCCGGGTAACGGTCGGCTACCCGGCCGAGTTCCTCGATCGCCGTGCGGAACCGTCCCTGGCCCATCCAGGACTCGCCAAGCCAGTACTGGGCGCTGTCCGCGTCCTCGCCGTCCGGGAAGGTGTCGAGGTAGCTCTCGAAGCCGGCGGCCGCCCGTTCGTAGTCTCCGTTCAGGTAGTCCTGGTAGGCGGCGCCGTACAGGGCCCTGGGGTCGACCGACTCGGACGGCGGGGCCTGACTACTGGCCTCGATCTGCTCGCCGAGGGCGGCCAGGACCTCTTCCTGCCGGTCGAACCGGCTGCGCAGCAGGTCCAGCTCGTCGTTCATGCGGCCGAGGCGGTCGACGGACGCGTTGAGCGTGCGCCGCTGCTCCTGGGTCGCGATCCGCAGCGCCTCGACCTCCGCGACGAGCTGGCGCAGGTCCTCCTTCAGGTCGGCGTTGGCGCTGACGCCGCTCGCGGCGAGTTCCTCGACGGCGCGCAGCACGGCGGCCAGGTCGTCGCGGGTGGGAGACTCCGACCGGAACGCATCCACCTGCCGCTCGAGCGCGGCCAGGCCGGCCTCCAGTTCGGTCAACTGGGTCGCGGAACCGCAGGCGAGCAGCGGCGCCAGGACGACGCCCGCCAGTAGCGGGCGCCATCCGCGCTCCCGGCCAGGACGGTGACTCATGCCGGCGGGGCGACGAGGGCCGGACCGCGGCGAGGGACTCGCCGGAAGGCCTGGCCCGGGGTCACATGCGGTCGGTTACGCGGAAGTAGGCGCGCCGGTTGAGTTGCCAGCAGTCCTCGTTCGAGTCGTCGCACTGCGGCCGCTCTTCTCCGTAGCTGATCGTCTTCAGGCGGCCGCCCGAGATGCCCAGCGACGTGAGGTAGTCGCGGGCCGCGTTCGCCCGGCGGTCGCCAAGGGCGAGGTTGTAGTCGTTCGTGCCCCGCTCGTCGCAGTGGCCTTCGATCGTGATGACGAAGTCCTCGCCGTCCCTGCTCTTGAGGAAGTCGGCATTCTTGCCGAGCTGGGAGCGGGTCGCGTCCGTCAGGGTCGCCTTGTCGAACTCGAAGTAGACGTCGCCGAGAAGGCCCTTCTCGTGGACTTCCGCGTTCGCCTCGACGATGTCCTCGGACCAGGGCGAGACGTACTCCGGCTCGACCGGGGGCTCCGGCGGCGGCGGTACGGGTTCCGGCGGCGGCGGCTCGGCCGCGGGCGGCGGCGGCGGTGGCGGCGGGGGCGGCTCGGGTTCCGCCTTCTTGCAGGCGCCGATGGCCAGCGCGACGACAGCCGAGAGGATGAGTGCAGAGAACCTTCTGGCCAACATACGGGGACTTCTCCTAAAGCCTGGAAACTGGATCGTTTCGATTGCAGGACAGTACCAGAGCGTCGCTTCGGCGGCAACAGCGGGTTTTCACCGGCGGATCCCCCGCTCGACGCGCGTCAATCCAGATAGCCGGACCATGAGGGGGAGTAGTTGTTGCCGCGCGTGGTCACCTGGCGGGTGTACCGCCCGTCGCCGCTCATGATGAAGATCTGGCGCCCGCGGCCCCGCTGGCGCGACTCGAAGACGATCCACTCGCCGTTGGGGGAGAACGTCGGGTACTCGTGGCTGCCGGGACCGGTCGTCAGCAGCCGGTCCTGGCCCGTCACGAGGTCGACGACGGCGATGTCGAAGCGGTCGCCGCGCTCGGTGCGGCGGGCGTAGACGAGCTTGCTGCCGTCGGGGTGCCACGAGGCGCCCTCGTTGTAGCGGCCCTCCATCGTCACGCGCTGGAGGTTGGCGCCGTCGAGGTCCATCACGTAGATCTGCGGCGTTCCCGAGCGGCTGGAAGTGAAGGCGATCCTGTCGCCGTCCGGCGAGCATTCGGGGTTCGTGTCGATGCGGCTCGAACGGGTGATCTGCCTGGGCGTGCGGCCGCTGCGGGTGGTGACGAAGATCTCCATGTTGCTGCGGATCGGCCGGGCGAACACGACCGTGTCGCCGTCGGGGCACATGCTGGGGGAGTAGGCGGGCTCCTCCTCGAAGACGACCGGCGTCTTCCGGCCGGTCGCGAGATCGGCCCAGTAGACGCCGGGACGCCCCTGGAAGTACGAGAGGTACGTCAGGCCGCTGCCGTCGGCGGCCCAGACCGGCGACAGGCTGGTCGAGATGTGGCCCGTGATCCGCCGCTGGGCGTGACCGTCGTAGTCCATCAGGAAGATCTCCTTGCTCTCCTGGCCCTCCCGGTCCGAGACGAAGGCGATCGAGGTCATCGCGATGCCGCGGCGTCCGGTGAAGTAGAGGACCACCTCGTCGGAGAGGGCGTGGGCGATCCGCCGCGCCAGGTCGATGCCGCCGCTGAACCGCTTGCCGAGGATGAACTGGCCGCTCGCGAGGTCGTAGACCCGTCCCTCGAGGATCAGTTGCTCGCCGTCCAGCTTGAACTCCGCGAGGAGGGCGACCTCGTTGCCGTAGGCGCGGTACTGCTCCAGGTCCTTCGCCCGGTCGCCGCTCAGGGGCACGGCGGAGAGGATCTCGGGACCCTGGACGTCGAAGAGCTGGGTGAAGGTCAGGTCCTCGCGGAGGGTCTGCTCCAGTTCGTTCATCGCGTCGAGGAACTCCGGCCTGGCGCCGGGAGGCCGCTTCGCGCGCGGCACGGCGAGGTTCAGGCGCGCTCCCGCGTCGGGCTCCAGGACGAGCTGGAGGTCCGGGGACGCCGCGGGCGCCGGTTCGGCGGCCTCCGGTCCCGTCTGGGCCGGCGCCGGGACCGCGGCGAGAACGCACGCGCCCGCCGCCAGGACCATCGTCGTCAGGGTCGGAACTCTCATCCTCGGCTCCTCGTCGTCAGCGGATCGTCATCGTCACGCCCAGGCTGGGCTTCCGGAAGCTCCGCGGCAGCGGCGGCACCGGCGACGCCAGCTCGATCGCCCGCAGGCCCGCCCTGTCGAACCGGGCGACGCCGGACGAGCGGAGGAGTTCCAGGTCGCTGACGGCGCCGTCGGCCGCGATCCGGAAGAACACCACGGCTTCCACTCCCTCGATCGGGGGCCTGGTCCAGCGGGCCTTGATCGCGGCCACCAGCCGGGACGTGTAGTAGGCGTAGGTGAAGTCCTCGCTGTCGTAGCCGACGAGAGGAACTTCGGCGTCGTCGCTGCCGGCCAGGGCGTCGTCCACGGCGCGCGGAGGCTGGAACGGACGGTCGAGCCGGGGGCGCGGTTCGGGTTCCGGTTCGGGCTCTGGCGGGGGCGGCTCGGGCGCCGGTTCGGGTTCCGGCTCGGGCTCTTCCGCCGCGAGCGCCGGGATGTCCGGCGGCGGTTCCTCGGGCGGCGGCTCGGGTTCGGGCTCGGGGTCCGGCGCGGGTTCCTCCGCGGGCGGGGGAGGCGGGATCGGTTCCGGCCGGAGGGTGGGCAGGCGGACGATCTCAAGCGGCTGTCGTTCCAGACGGGTGCGCTCGGCGAACAGTACGGGGCCGAAGAAGATCCCGCCGATCAGCGCGGCGTGAAGGGCGGCGGACGCCGCCAGGCAGGGCCGGTGCACGCCCAGGCCGCGGCGCTCCCGGCTCGCGAGAGCCCGCTCGAGGGGCGGCGTCGAGTCGTCCTGGTTCCGCACGGCTTCGGGCCTCAATCCTCCGGCTGCACGACGAGGGATACGCGATGGATGTCCGCACGTTCCAGAACGTCGAGCACGTCGATGATTCTTCCGTACGGGACCTCCTCGTCGCCCTTGATGAACACGGCCTCGTAGTCGCGGAGCTCGAGCATCGGCAGCAGGCGTTCGACCAGCAGGGCGGTGGCGACCGGTTCGTCCCGGATGTAGACGAGATCGTTCCGGGCGATCGTGAGGATCAGCGGATCCTCGTCGCGGATGGCCAGGGACGCCGGCGATTCCATCTCCGGGAGCGTCACCTCCACGCCCTGGTGGAGCATCGGCGTCGCGATCATGAAGATGATCAGCAGGACGAGCATGACGTCCACCAGGGGCGTCACGTTGATGTCGGCGAGGACCGAGTCGTCGCTGTCCGTGTCCTGGAAGAACGCCAAGGTCGTGTCGCTCCCTCCGGCGGCGGGTTCAGCCGAAGTTCCGTTCGGCCAGGTTCAGGAACTCGAGGGTGAAGTCGTCCATTTCGGCGCGCAACTGGCGCAGCCGGGTGGCCAGGTAGTTGTAGCCCACCAGGGCCGGGATGGCGGCGACCAGGCCGGCGGCCGTGTTCACCAGCGCCTCGGCGATGCCGGGCGCCACCGCCGTGATCGTGGCCGTGCCGGAGGTTCCGATGTCGTTGAAGGCGATCATGATGCCCCACACTGTGCCGAACAGCCCGATGAAGGGGGCGGCCGCCGCCGTCGTCGCCAGCCAGGAGGTGTTGCGGGCCAGGACGCGGAGCTCGACGTTGGCCGCCCGGCGGAGCGTCCGCTCGAGTCCCATGAGCGACTGGAGACGCAGGCCTTCGTCGTCGCCGCGAGGCTCGCGCAGGGCCTTGATCTGGGTGTCGATCTCCAGGTAGCCGGCCTGAAAGAGGCCGACCAGGGAGGATGCCCGGTGGTCCGGCGCCGCCTTGCCGATGTCGCTGAACCGGGCGGCCTTGCGGAAGACGGCGAGGAAGCCCTCGTTCTGCCGGGCGGTGCGCCGGAACAGCAGCAGGCGCTGCAGCAGCACGTACCAGGACGAGAGCGACATCAGGATGAGAATCCCGAGGACGATCTTCGCCACCGGCCCCGAGCGGAGAAAGAAGTGGATGACCGCGGAGTCGCCGCTGGCCATCAGGGTGGCGACGGGCATGGCGAAGACAGGCACCGCCGGGGAAGTTACCAGAGAGATAGCCAGGCGTCTATAGCTTGGCGTTCCCGGCGGGGCCGGTCGGAGGCGTCCGCCGCGGCGCTATGCTCCCGCGCCTGAAGACGTCCGTGCTCGGCCTCGCGGATGCGGCGCAGGCGGACGATCGTGGTTCGGGCGGCACGCGCCGGAACCGGAACTCCTGGGGAAGTCGGTAGGGGAAGAGGGTTGAGGATCGGCGTCTGCATCAAACAGGTACCGGACTCGGACTCGCACCTGCGCATCGCGGACTCGGGAGAAGGGCTCGACGACAGCGGCCTGAACTGGGTGATCTCGAGCTGCGACCTGTGCGCGCTGGAGGAGGCGCTGCTGCTGGCCGAAGCGGCGGAGTCGGCCGGCGGCGAACGGCCGGAGCTGGTCGCGTTCAGCCTGGGACCGGCGCGGGTAGAGGAGGCGCTGCGGAAGGCGCTGGCGCTGGGGGCGGACCGGGCCGTCCACCTGGCGGACGAGGCGTTTCTCGGCGGCGACGCGCTCACCGACGGACGCGCCCTGGGGGCGGCGCTGGCGCGGGAGCGTTGCGACCTCGTGCTGGCCGGCGCCCAGTCGGACGACCTGGGCCAGGCGGCGACGCCGGCGGTCGTCGCGGAGGTCCTGGGCTGCCCCTATGCCTGGCTGGTCATGGCGGTCGAACTGGAAGCCGGGGCCCGCTCGGCGCGGGTCGTCCGGGAACTGGAAGGCGGCATGAACGAGGCGCTCCGGCTGGAACTGCCGGCCGTGCTGGCGATTCAGGCGGGCATCAACAGGCCGCGTTTCGCTTCGCTGCGGGGCACGCTGCAGGCCCGCCGGAAGCCGCTCGACCGGGTGGAATGCGCGACGCTCGGCGTCGACGCGGACACGGTGGGCGCTTCGGGCGCGGGGACCCGAACGGCGTCCGTCGCCTTTCCGCCAGCCGGCGCCGGCGGCGTCACGATCGAGGGCGCCGCGCCCGAGGCGGCGGCGCGGGAACTCGTCGCGCATCTCGAGCGCGAGGCGGTGTTGCCATGACCGGGCCTGGAGCCGGCGGCGAACCGTGCGGGGCCGGGCGTTCCGGCGTGCCGCCCGTCCTATGGCTCGTCGAGAGCGCGAGCGGCGGTCCGGGGACGCAGGAGGTGCGCGCCTGCGGGCGGGCGCTCGGCGGGGACGCCCGGGCGGCGCTGGTGGACGAGGAGCGGCTCGGGCCGTACTCGCCGGGGCTCTACGCAGAGGCGCTCAGGCGTTTGATCGTGGAGGAGGGCGGCGGTGGGGACGCAGGGACGCCTTGTGTGGTGCTCCTGCCGCATACCTACCAGTCGGCCGAGTACGCGCCGCGGCTGGCGGCGCGGCTTGACGCGGCGTACGTCCCTTCGGTCGTCGCGGCGGCGGTCGACGAGGACGGCGGACTGCGCTTCCGGCGGCCCATCTTCCAGGCGAAGGTCCATGCCGAAGTCGTCCCGCGGCGGCCGTGCGTCGTGGCGACGGTGCAGATCGGCTCGTTCGACGGCGGCGAGGCGCCGGCGCCGGCCCGGGCGTTCGAGGTCGGTCGGCCGGCCGACAGCGAAGAGGGCCCGGAGCGGGAGATCCTGGGCCGCGAAGCGGCGGGCGCGGGCGGCGTCGACCTGGCGAGCGCGGAGCGGATCGTGACGGCCGGCCGCGGAGTCGGCGGCCCGGACGAGGTCTCCGTGGCGGCCGAGCTGGCGGCGGCGCTGGACGCCGAGCTCGGCGCCAGCCGGCCCGTCGTCGACAACGGCTGGCTGCCCCGCGCGCACCAGGTCGGCTCCAGCGGCCATGTCGTCGCCCCGAACCTCTACGTGGCCCTGGGCGTGTCCGGCTCGATCCAGCATCTCATGGGCATGAGCGGCGCCCGCGTCGTCGTCGCCGTCAACAAGGACCCCGAGGCGCCCATCTTCAGCGTCGCGCACTACGGCGTCGTCGCGGACCTTCACGACGTGGCGCCGGCGCTGACGCGGCTGCTGGAGGCGCGACGCGGGTCGGCGTAGCGGCCGTCAGCCGCCGCAACTCGAACAGAGCAAGGGACGCTGCGACGGTCGCGTTCAGGGACTCCACGGCGGCAGTCATGGGGATGGAGAGCAGGAGGTCGGCGCGGGCCAGGAGGGAGGCGGAAAGTCCCCGGCTCTCGCCGCCGACGGCGAGGACGATGGTGTCGGTGGGGGAGAAATCGGACGGAAGGGTCTCGTTGGCGAAGAGCCGGAACGTGGGTGGCGAGTCCCGGTCGGGAAGCTCGGGCGTCAGGGCAAGGCAGCGGACGCCGGACGGCAGCAGGTCTGCGTTCACGTCGGTCCACAGGGGAAGGCGAAGAAGACTGCCGGCGGAGGCCCGGAGCGTGCGGGGGTGGCCGGGCCGGACGGTTCCAGGGGAGAGGAGCATTGAGGCAGCGCCGGCGGCTTCCGCCGACCGCGCCATGGCGCCGAGGTTGCCGGGGTCCTGGATGCCGTCGGCGTAGAGGTGAAGGCCGGGGCCGAGCACCGGGGGCGCGTTCGCGGCTGACTTCCAGGCGTCGGGCGGGTCGGCGATGGCGGCGATGCCCTGGGGGGCGTCGGCGTCGGCCTGTTCGCGGAGCCGTTCGGGTTCGATCGAGGCGGCGCGCAGGCCGGACTGGCGTTCGATGCGGCGGACGAGTTCGGCGTGCTGGGCCTGGAAGTCTGGCGTCGCCAGGAGGTGACGGAGGGACAGGCCGGCCTCGGCCGCGGCCGCGGTCAGGTGCGGACCCTCGAGCAGCAGGAGGTCGGCGTTCCTGCGGCCGTGGGCGCCGCGCAGCCGGCGGATCGTTCTGACCTGGGGATTGGTTCGGCTGCGGATCATGCCCGGACGATGTTACGGGCGGGCGGCGCCTTGCGGCGGGCGCGTCGGCTATCTGGATGGCGGGCCGGCCCGGCGCGTGTCGACGCCCGGTGCCGGAGGCGGCGTGGAGTCGACGCGGCTCGTGAGAACTCGAAGGGCGAATCTTGCTAAGGTTCGCGCCCGATGCCGAGAGCCGAAGGCGGAACGCGCCGGTTGTTCACATCCGAGTCCGTGACCGAGGGACATCCCGACAAGGTCGCGGACCAGATCTCGGACGCCGTCCTGGACGCGGCGCTGAGCCTCGATCCGGCGGCCCGGGTAGCGTGCGAGACGCTGGTGAGTACGGATTTGGTGCTGCTCGCGGGCGAGATCACGGTTCGTTCCGGCGGCGCCGGGATCGACTTCGAGGCGGTGGCACGGAAGACCGTCCGGGACATCGGCTACACGGACGCCGGGGTTGGATTCTCCGCCGACGACTGCGAGGTGCAGGTCCGGCTCGATCCCCAGTCTCCGGACATCGCCCTCGGGGTCGACACCGGCGGCGCGGGCGACCAGGGGCTGATGTTCGGCTACGCGTGCCGCGAAACCGCGGAGCTCATGCCGCTGCCCATCGTGCTGGCGCATCGCCTGACGCGACGCCTCGCCGATGCGCGGCGCGAAGGCGAGGCCGAGTGGCTGCGGCCGGACGGCAAGTCTCAGGTCACGGTGGAGTACGACCGGAACGGGGCGCCGTCGCGCGTTCACACCATCGTCGTTTCGACGCAGCATGCGCCGGGCGTCGACCTTGATGAGATTCGCGCCTTCGTCCGGGAACGCGTGGTCCGGCCGACGATGCCTGGCGACCTGTACAGCGAGGAGGGTGCGCGGGAGACGAAACTCCTCGTCAATCCGACCGGCCGGTTCGAGGTCGGCGGACCTCAGGGAGACTGCGGGCTCACCGGCCGCAAGATCATCGTCGACACCTACGGCGGCGTCGGCCACCACGGCGGCGGCGCGTTCTCGGGCAAGGACCCGACGAAGGTGGACCGGTCCGCGAGCTACATGGCGCGCTACGTGGCGAAGAACCTGGTCGCCGCCGGCATGGCCGATCGCCTGGAACTCCAACTGGCGTACGCCATCGGCGTAGCCAGGCCGGTCTCGGTCCACGTCGACTCCTTCGGCACCGCGGGCGAGGGACTGACGGACCGGCTGCTCGAGGAGATCGTGGCGAGCGAGTTCGCGCTCGAGCCGCTGGCGATCATCGAGGAGCTGGAGCTGCGCGAGCCCCGCTACCTCCGGACGGCGGCCTACGGGCACTTCGGCCGGTCGGAGTTTCCCTGGGAGCGCGTCGACCGGACGGCCGCGCTGCAGCGCGCCGTCGCCTGACGCCCGCGCACCCAGCGTCAGGTGCGGACGCCGAGGAAGAGGTAGAGCGCCAGCGTCGCGAACAGCGCGTTCGGGCTCCACGCGGCGACCAGGGGCGGCAGGGCCTCGGACTGGCCCAGGGTGGTGAAGACGCCGATCACGGCGTAGTAGACGATTCCCAGGACGATCGAGATGCCGATGCCGTAAAGCGCGCCCTGGCGGCCGAGGCGGAAGGCGAAGGGCAGGGCGACGAGCGCCATGACCAGGCTGACGACGGGCATCGCGGTCTTGTTGTGGAGCTGCATCTCCAGGTCCGGCACGTCGCTTCCCGCCGCCACGAGGTCGTCTATGTGCCGGCGGAGTTCCACGCGGTTCATCTGCTCGGCGTACTTGACTTCCGTGCTGAAGAACTCCGGCAGTTCCGGCAGGTCCACCGGCTGCGGACCCGCGAACCGCCGGCTGCTGGCGATGGACAGGCCGTCGAACTCCCGAACCCAGGCGTCTAGCAGTTGCCACCGGCCCTCGGCCCCCGCGTCGCCGGGGACGTAGCGGGCCGCGGCCGCGTACAGGCGCCGGGTGAGCCGGTGTTCGGCGTCGAACCGGAACACCTGGAGGCGCTGCAGCGTGGCGCGGTCCGCGTCGTAGTGCCGGTAGTTGTAGATGTAGCCGCCGCCTTCCTCGTCCTGGGCGAAGCGCCACTGCCGGTCGGCCCGGTGGTAGCTCCTGACCGGGCCGCCGCCGCCCTTGATCCGGTCCCTCAGTTCGACGACCTTCGCGTTGGAAGCCGGCAGCACCGCGTTCTCCAGGGCCGCGCTCAGCACGGCCACGCCGACGGCCGCGAACAGGGCCGGCGCCGCCAGCCGGAACAGGCTGAAGCCGAGGGCCTTGGCCGCGACGATCTCGTTGCGCTGCGACAGGAGGCCGAAGGTCACCAGGGTCGTGACGAGAACGAGGACGGGCGCGTTGTCGTAGAAGACCTGGAGCGACAGGTAGGGGTAGTACTCGAGGAAGACGCTGGTGGGAACCGCGTTCCGGAACATCTCGTCGACAAGCTGGGTGAAGTCGGAGACGATGAAGACCGCCAGGGCGGCGACGACCGTGACCGCGAGCACGCGGACGAACACGCCGAAGATGTACCGGTCCAGCGCGCCGGGGAAACGGAAGCTCGGGGGCTCCACCCGGACCTTCACCCGCGTCCGGGCGGGGGAGGTGGAGGAGGACAGCGACTGGGGCTGTGCCCGCGCCAGCCGGTGCTCGAGTGCCCGCCGCCTGCGCCCGCGCACCTCCCACCGGCGCCCGAGCCGGAGGAGGCGCCGCCAGAAGTGATCCCGCATGAAGCGGTCGACGACGCCGATCATCAGGCTCTTGTCCCGGTTGCGGCGCCACAGCAGGAAGGTGCCGAGCAGGCTCAGGACGATGTTCGGCGCCCACATGGCCAGCCACGGCGGCATCCGGCCGCCTGCCGCCGCTTCCTCGCCGTTGCCGAGCATCACGTAGTAGAAGAGGAAGATGCCGACGGATACGAGGAAGCCGGACGAGCGGCCGCCGCGGCGGTTTCTGAAGCCGAGGGGAATGCCGTAGAGGCCGAAGACCAGGCAGGCGACGGGGATCGCGAACTTCTTGTGGATCTCGACGAGCGCCTTGTTGCGCTCGGACTCGGTCCTCTCCGGCTCGGCGGCCCGCTCGATCAGCTCCGGGAGCGTCATCGAGCGGGAGTCCTTCGCCAGCACCAGGCGTTCCTCGTGGCGGAAGAGGCTGTCCTCGAGCGCGATGTTCGCGTCCCGGAGCCGCTGCACCTGGTAGTTGCCGGGATCGTCGGTGTCCACCTCGTGAACGTCGGCGAGGCCGAACCGCAGGACCGCCTGTCCCGTGGCCCGGTTCAGGTCGATCCGGCCGGTCTCGCCCACGATGATTTGCTGCTCCGGGCCCGGCACGGCGTCGGCGAGGAAGACGCCGCGCCACTCGTCCCCGTTCTCCGGCGTCTCGAAGACGTACAGGACGCGATCCTGAAGCTGCTCGTAGAACACCTTCGGCTTGACCTGCTGGCTGACGCTCCGCGTGAGGATGGAGAGCCGCAGTTCGCTGATCGCCTTGTTTCCCGCCGGGAGCGTCACGGTCGTCAGGTAGCCGGTCAGGCCGGCCAGGACCAGGCTCTGAAACAGGATCGGCCGGTAGACGGCCCAAAGGCTGATGCCCGAGGCCCTCATCGCCACCAGCTCGCTGTCCGCCGCCAGCCGGCCGGTCGCGATCAGGATGGCGAACAGGAAGGCCATCGGGATCGTCAGGACGACGATGTGGGGAACGCTGTACGCCAGGAGCCGGAGCACCAGGGCCGCCTCCACGTTGCGGCCGATGATCATCTCCGCGTACTGGAAGAGCTCCTGCATGAGCGCCAGGAACGTGAACACGAGGAGCCCGAGAACGAGCGGACCCGTCGTCTCGCGGAGGATGTAGCGGTCGAGGAGGCGGTACATCGGCTTGACCGGCCGCCATTCTGACCCATCGCCGTAGCCGGTGCCCGATCGTGGGCTGAGTTTACATAATGGACATTATCAGACCCCGCGCGCGCGACCGCGGCGGAGTTCGGCCAGGAGCTCCTCGACGGCCCGGATCAGGTCGTCCTCCTCGACGATCTCCTGCCGGAAGCTGAGCGACACGCTGAACCGCTCGTCCGTGGACCGGAAGCGGAACACGTGCGGCTTCGGTTCGCCGCCGCCGGTTCCGGCCGCCGCCTTCGCCTCCTCGTCGCCGTCCGCCGGCGACCGAAGCTGCCGGATCTCGGTGCGAACCTCCGCGCGCGTGAGGCCCCGCTCGGCGATCCGTTCCAGCATCCGGATCATGGCCGGCTCGTCGCCGAGCTTCATCGTCTCCAGCAGGAGCGACTTGTTCGACGCGACGCCGAGCGCGACCGCCGCCGCGCGCGCGGCGGCGGGCATGCGGCACAGGCCGAGGGACTCCGTCACGCTGACCCGGGACCGGCCGACCGCGACGGCGGCCTGCTCGTGCGTGTAGCCGTGCCGTTCCACCAGGGTCGACAGGCCGTCGGCTTCCTCGAACGGCGTCAGGTCGGCTCGCTGGAGGTTCTCGACCAGCGCGATCTCCAGCGCGTCCCGCGGCGAGACGTCCATCTCGATCAGCGGGATCTCCGCCATTCCGGCGCGCCGCGCGGCCTGGAAGCGGCGCTCCCCGGAGATGATCCGGTACCCGCGCCGAGGCGTCCCGTCCGCTTCCGGGCGGTCGATCGGTCGCGCCAGGATCGGTTCCAGGACGCCTCTCGCGCGAATCGAGGCGGTCAGTTCGTCGAGGCCGCCGAGTTCCCGCCGCGGCTGGTCCGGGTCCGGCTCTATCCGGTTCAGGGGGACCATCCGGCCGACCGCGGCGCCGCCGGCGCGGCGGTTCTCTCCGGAGGCCTGCGAACCGCCCTGCCTGGTCTCGCCTTCCCGGATCGGCATGGCCTCAGGCTACATCTCGTACTTGCCCAGGGCCTTCGGGTCGAGGTCCTCCAGCCACTTCTTCATCTCCTTCTCGTCCGCTCCGGCCCTGGGCGTTCCGCCGGCGCCCTTGTCGGATTGCCGGACCCGGGCGAGGTTCGCGACGGACTGGCGGACGAAGAGGGGCGCTCCGGCGCGCAGCGCGAGGGCGATGGCGTCGCTCGGGCGGGCGTCCAGCAGGCGGTGTTCCCCGGTTCGCTCGACGAGTTCGACGACCGCGAGGAACGTGTTGCCCTCGATCGCCCGGACCACGACCTCGATGACCTCGGCGCCGACCAGGTCGAGCGCGTTCTTCAGCAGGTCGTGGGTCATCGGCCGGCCCGGATCCCGGCCCTCGATCGCGAGCTGGATGGCGCCGGCCTCGAAGATGCCGATCCAGATCGGGACGACGGAACTCTCCTCGGGCTCCTTCTCGTGCAGCCGCAGGATGACGATCGGCTGGTTCGAGTTCGGCTCCATCATCAGGCCGTGGACCTCGGCCGGGATCTTCCGATCCTCGCTCTTGTCCCCGCTCGACCGCGCGCTGCCCTCTTCCGCCGCCATTCGCGTCATCCTACGCCAGCGGGTAGAAGTTCGCCCATCAGCGAGTGGTCGAAGGCCCGGAGCGCCTTCACCCGGACCAGCGAACCGGTTTCCGCGGGTTGCCCGGCAACCGGGAAGTGGACGATCCGGTGACAGTCCGTGCGCCCCGACTGGTGCCCCGGACGCCGGCTCCAGCCGGTGACGAGGAGGTCGAACTCGCCGCCCACGAGTCGCTCGTTCAGCTCGCGCTGGATCGCGGACTGCGCCGCGAACACCCGCTGCAGCCGTTCGTCGGCGACCTCTCGGGGGACCTCGTCCGCCGCCGGCAGCCGGATCGCCGCCGTGTTCGGCCGGGGGCTGTACTTGAACGCGAACACGGAGGCGAAGCGCACTTCCTCGACCAGTTCCAGGGTGCGCCGGAAGTCGTCCTCCGTTTCGCCGGGGAAGCCGACGATCAGGTCGGTGGACAGCGCCAGCCCGGAGCGCGCCGCGCGCAGGCGGTCGACCAGCCCGAGGTACTCCTCCACCGTGTAGCCCCTCCCCATCCGGCGCAGGACCCGGTTCGATCCCGACTGCACGGGAAGGTGAAGGTAGGGCGAGACGTTCCGGTGGCCGGCCACGGCGTCGATCATCCGGTCGGTGAAGTCGCGCGGATAGGAGGTCACGAACCGCAGGCGCTTCAGGCCGGGCAGCACGGCGGCGGCGTTCAGCAGATCCGCGAAGTCCAGGTCGCGGCCCGTCCCGCGCGGCGGCGCGGGCTCGCGCCAGTGGTTCACCGTCTGGCCCAGGAGCTCGATCTCGAGGAAGCCGTAGTCCAGCAGGTGCTCGACTTCGCGGAGGATCTCCTCCATCGGGCGGCAGCGTTCCGGTCCCCTCGTGTTCGGAACGACGCAGAAGGTGCAGCGCTTGTTGCATCCCTCGATGATCGTGACCATCCCCTTGTGGGCGGTGTCGCGGTCGATCTCCTCGAAGTCGTAGGGGCGCTCGTCGGGAAAGCCGACCGCCAGCACCCGCTCGCCGCCGCGGCTGCGGGCGAGCACGGAACCGAGTTCGCTCACGCGGCCCGTGCCGACGACGAAGTCGAGGTCGGGAATCCTCCGCAGCGCTTCCTCGCCCTCCTGCTGGGCGACGCAGCCGCAGAATCCGATCCGCAGGTTCTCGCGGCCGCGCTTGAGCAGCCGGTACTCCCCCAGCCGCGAGTACGCCTTCTGGGCCGCCTTCTCCCGCACCGAACAGGAGTTCAGGAGGATCAGGTCGGCCTCCTCCAGCGCGCGGGTCGGCAGCAGGCCCTGCTGCATCAACTGGCCGGCCATGCGCTGGCTGTCCAGTTCGTTCATCTGGCAGCCCCAGGTTTCGATGTAGAAGCGCTCCACGGCGCGGAGACTACTACCCTGGCGGCCGGGAACCGCCGCGTTCGCGGCCGGGTACGGGCGCGCTGCCGGCGCCGGCTACGCGGGAAACGCCCCGGCCTCGGCGAGCAGTTCCCGGACTTCCCCGGCGGTCGACGCGGCGACGCAGCGCCGGGCGAGCTCCTCCGCGTCGCCGACGTCCACGGTGCGCACGACCTCCTTGGTCAGCGGGACGTTCCGGGGACTCACCGAGAGCTGGCGCAGGCCCAGGCCGAGCAGCAGCGGCACGCACTCCGGGCTGGCCGCCATTTCGCCGCAGAGCGCCACCGGCGTCCGGCGCCTCCGGCCGGCCTCCACGACGAGCCGGATCATGCCGAGGACGGCCGGGTGCAGCGGCTGGTAGAGGCCGGCCACCTGTTCGTTCGTCCGGTCGACGGCCAGCGCGTACTGGATCAGGTCGTTCGTGCCGATCGACAGGAAGTCGACCTCGGCGGCAAGCTGGCGGGCGATGAGAACGGTCGCCGGCACCTCGACCATGGCGCCGATCTCCACGTCCCGCCGGTGCTCGACCCCCTCGGCCTCGAGTTCCGCGCACACCTCCGCGCAGAGGGCGCGCAGGGCCCTGATCTCCTCCAGCGCCGTCACCATCGGGACCATGATCCGCAGGTTTCCGAAGACCGCCGCGCGGAACAGGGCCCGCAACTGGCTGCGGAAGATGTCCGTGCGGGCCAGCGTCAGCCGGATGCCGCGCAGCCCGAGCACCGGGTTCTCCTCTTCCTGCTGGCCCAATCCGCGCGCCACCTTGCCGCCGCCCAGGTCGAGCGTGCGGACGACGACGGGCAGCGGCGCCAGGCCCTCCAGGAGTCCGCGGATGAGCGCCAGGTGCTCCTCCTCGCCGGGCAGTTCCGGGCTCCTCTCCAGGTACAGGAACTCGCTCCGGTAGAGACCGATGCCGGCGGCCCCGAAGCGCCGCACGTCCTCGCACTCCTCCGGCAGCTCGACGTTCGCGAGCAGTTCGACCTCGACTCCGTCGCGGCTCCGGGCGGGCAGCTTCCGCGCCGCCGTCGTGAGCGATTCCTCCTTCCGCCGGCGCCGGCGCCGGAGCGACCGGTAGCGTTCCAGCGTTCCGGACGTCGGGTGCAGCGTCAGGCGCCCCTCTTCCCCGTCGACGATCACCGGGTCGTCGTCGGCGACGCGGTGCGTGATGTTGACGATTCCCGTGACCAGCGGCACGTCGAGGGCGCGGGCGACGATCGCCGTATGGGAGTTGGCGCCTCCCACCTCGATCGCGAAGCCGACCGCGCCGCGGCGGCCCAGGCGCAGCACCTCGTCCGGCGTCAGCTCGTGGCTGACGACGACGACGCTGCGGTCGAAGTCCTTGCCGAAGCCGGGCGTGCTCGTCCTGCCCGCCAGGGCGCGGAGCAGGTAGCGGGTGACGTCGCGCAGGTCCTCGCCGCGTTCCCGGAGGTGCTGGCTCTTGACCTGCGCGAACTTCTCGCCGAGATCGTCCGCGACCGCCTGTACCGCCCATTCGGCGTTCACCCGGTCTTCCCGGATCGTCCGGTCGATCCGGCGCGCGAACGAGGAGTCGCGGAGGATCACCGAGTGGGCGTGGAAGATGGACGCCAGATCGCTGCCGTAGGTCTCGGCGATCCGGCTCTCGGTCGCTTCCAGTTCGGATTCGACCGTGCGCACGGCGGCGCCGAAGCGCTCGACCTCGCGGTCCAGGCCGCGCTCGCGGATCGGCACGCGAAGCACCTGAACGCCGTGGCCGCGCAGCGACACCGCCGGCCCGATCGCGACGCCCGGCGCGGCGGCCGCGCCCTGGAGCGTCTCCTCCACGGTCGGAGGCCGTGCCGGCCGGCTCACGCGTCCTCCCCGAAGCGGTCCTCGACCAGATCGCAGATGGCGGTCACCGCCGCCTGCTCGTCCTCGCCCCGGCCGCGCACGGTCAGCATGGCGCCGCGCCCCGCGCCCAGCAGGAGGACGCCGAGGATGCTCCGCGCCTCCGCCTCGCGGCCGTTGGCCCGCAGCAGGACGCTCGACTCGAACCGGTTCGCGGTATGCACCAGCCTCGCCGCGGCGCGCCCGTGGAGCCCCAGTTCGTTGACGACCTCGACCACCCGCTCCGTCATCCGGCGGTCCGCCTGCGGCCGGCCCGCCGGTCGACGCGGAAGACGTGAACCGGCGCCGTCACGAGCCCGTTCCGGCGCCCGCGCGGCGGCGCTCGACATCGCGGTGCAGGAGGCGGATCTGCCACGCCCCCTCAGCCAGGCGGTCCGCCACCGCCTCGGAAACGGCGACCGAGCGGTGCCGCCCGCCGGTGCAGCCGATCCCGACCGTCAGGTAGCTCCGTTTCTCGTCGCGGAACCGGGGCAGGAGGTAGGACAGGAGTCCTTCCAGACGATCGACGAGCTCGCCGAACGCCTCGTGTCCGTGCAGGAAGCGCTGGACCTCCGTATCGGTTCCCGGTTTGTCGCGCAGTTCGGGGACGAAGTAGGGATTCGGCAGGAAGCGGACGTCGAACATCAGGTCGACGCCCGAGGGCACGCCGAACTTGAAGCCGAAGCTGACGACGTTGACCGTCAGTCCGCCGGCGTCGCTGGACGCGAACTCGTTGTAGATGGCCGCGCGGAGTTCGTGAATCGTCGAGTCCGTCGTGTCGAGGATGCGGGCGGCGCGGCCCCTCAGCTCCGCGAGCTGCCGCCGCTCCCGGCGAATGCCGTCGATCACCCGCTCCCCCGCCCCGGTCAGCGGATGGCGCCGGCGCGTCTCCGAGTAGCGGCGGACGAGGACGTCGTCGGAACTGTCGAGGAACAGCAGCACGGGTTCCACCACCGCCGGATCCGCCTCGTCCAGAAGCCGGGGCAGCTCCTTCGCCAGGCCGGGAGTGCGGGCGTCGGTGACGAGGACGATCGCCTCGAGGGAGGGGGCCGCCGCCGCCGGTTCCTGGACGAGGTGGCGCAGCAGAGGCAGCGGCAGGTTGTCGATGCAGTGGTAGCCCAGATCCTCGAAGCAGCGGGCCACCGTGCTCTTGCCCGAGCCGGAGAGACCGGTGACGACGAACAGGCGAACGGGCAAGTCAGACACGCTCGTCGGCGCAGAGGAGCTCGTAGATCTCCTGCGGTTTCCTGGCCTTCAGCAGGCGCTTCCGGCCGCCGTGGTCGATCCACCACTCCGACACCGCGGCGAGCGCCTTGAGATGGCGGCCGGCGCTTTCCTGGGGCGAGAGCAGGACGAAGAAGACGCGGACCGGCCGTCCGTCCTCGGCGCCGTAGTCGACGCCCCGCCGGGAAACAGCCACCGCCAGAACGATGTCCCGCAGGCCGCGGATCCGCCCGTGGGGCACGGCCAGGCCGTCGCCGAGCGCGGTGGACCCCAGTTCCTCCCGTTCGCGCAGGGCGGACAGCACGACGTCCGGGTCGGTCAGTCCCAGCACGCGGCAGATGCGCTCGGTCAGGCCGCGCAGGGCGCCGTCCCGGCTCCTGGCCTCGAAGTCGGAGAAGATGAGTTGCGGCTTCGCCAGACTTGCCAGTTCCATTGTCGCTCCGCGGTCCCTTCCCTGCCCGGTCTCAGAAGATCTGCTTTCGGTCGTTCGATGACGGGATGCCCAGTTCGTCGCGGTACTTGGCGACCGTCCGCCGGGCGATGTTGATCCCCTCGTGCTGGAGGCGGCGCGTCAGCGCCGAATCGGAGAGCGGCTTGCGGCCGTTCTCGTCGCCGATCAGGTGCTTGAGCTTACGCTTCACCGTCAGCGAGGAGATCTCGCCTCCCCGGTCCCGTTCGATGCCACTGTGGAAGAAGAACTTCATCGGGTACAGGCCGCGCGGCGTGTGAATGTACTTGTTCGACACGACGCGGCTGACGGTCGACTCGTGCATGCCGATGTCGTCCGCCACGTCGCGCAGGACCATCGGGCGCATCTCGTCGAGCCCTCGGTCGAAGAAGCCGCGCTGCTGACGGAGAATGGACTCCGCCACCTTGTAGATGGTCCTCTGGCGCTGGTCCAGGCTCTTGATCAGCCACATGGCGGAGCGCATCTTGTCCTTCAGGAACTCGCGGGCCTCGGCCTCGCCTTCCTCACGCTGAATGCGCCGGAGCATCGTCCGGTAGGCCCGGCTGATGCGCAGCCTCGGCAGGCCGTCGTCGTTCAACTGGATCGCCCACTCTCCTCCCGTCTTCACCGCCACGACGTCGGGCTCGACGTACTCCGTGCGTTCCCGCGAGAACAGGCGGCCGGGGCGGGTCTCCAGGGCCTTGATCTCCTCGACCGGCGCTTGGAGCGCCGGCAGGGGCGTGCGGAGGCGCCGGGCGATCAGCCGGAACTGCCGCCGGGCGAGCAGGTCCCAGCACTCGTCGACGATCCGGTAGGCCACGGTCCCGGCCCGGCCCTTGGCCTCGAGCTGCGCCAGCAGGCACTCGGGCAGCGTATGCCAGGCGATCCCCGGCGGGTCGAAGCTCCGCACCAGGTCCAGCGCCCGGTTCACCGCTTCGGCGGGCCGGGCGCCGAGGAGCTGGAGTTCCTCGACCGACGCGCGGAGGAAGCCGTCCGGGTCCAGGTTGCCGACGACCAGCTCCGCGACGTCCCGCAACGGCGGCTTCGCGTCGGACATGCGCAACTGCCACAGCAGGTGGTCGTGCAGATCCGGTTCCTGGCTGGCGTTGTTCTCGAGGGGCGCCGCCTCCCGGGCCTCGAACGTGTTCGCGGCCGTCGACTCCGATCCCAGGTAGTCGTTGAAGTAGGCGTCGAGGTCGATGTCGAGCATCGACGGCTCGGGCTCCGGTTCCTCGACCTCGGCCGCGGCGTCGCCGTCGGCCTCTTCCGCCGGGGCGGCCGCCTCGGCCTCCGGCGGCGTCTCTTCGTCGGATTCCGCCTCGTCCCCGGCATCCTCGAGCATCGGGTTCTCCACCATCTCCTGGTTGAGGACGCTCCGAAGCTCCAGGCGCGTCATCTGCAGCAACTTGATCGCCTGCTGGAGGGACGGCGTCATCACCAGCCGCTGGGCCAGCTTGAGCGAGAGTCTCTGTTGGAGCACCATGATCGCCTAGCAAGAGTAATGCCAGAGCAAGACGAATGCCAGCGCGACGGCATCGCCAGCGGGCCGGTCGGAAGACCCGCGCAACCGGCGGGCGGCCGGTTCCCCGCGGGTCGGCGCCGCAATCCCGCGGGGCGGCCGCCTAGAGAGTGAACTCGGCGCCGAGGTAGATCTTGCGGACCGTCTCGTCGGCCGACAGTTCGGCGGGAGTGCCGGTACGCAGGATGCGTCCGTCGTTGATGATGTAGGCGCGGTCGGTGATCCTGAGCGTCTCGCGGACGTTGTGGTCGGTGATCAGGACGCCGATGCCCATGTCGCGAAGCTGGCGGACGATGGCCTGGATGTCGAGCACGGCGATCGGATCGATGCCGGCGAACGGCTCGTCGAGGAGGATGAAGCTGGGGCCGATCGCCAGCGCCCGGGCGATCTCCAGCCGCCGCCGCTCGCCTCCCGAGAGCTGGTTCCCCTTCGAACGCCGCACGCCGACCAGGTCGAAGTCGGCGATCAACTGGTTCATCCGCCGGCGCTGCTCGGCGCGGCGGAGGCCCAGGGTCTCGAACACGGCGCGGAGGTTGCCCTCGACGGAGAGCCGCCGGAACACGGAGGGCTCCTGCGGCAGGTAACTGATCCCCTGCTGCGCGCGCAGGTACATCGGCAGGTCGGTGATCTCGACGTCGTCGAAGAAGACCCGTCCCCGGTCCGGCCGGGTGAGCCCGACGACGATGTAGAACGTCGTCGTCTTGCCCGCGCCGTTCGGTCCGAGCAGGCCCACGACCTCCCCCTGGGCGACCTCGATCGAGACGTCCTGGACCACGGGCCGGCCCCGGTACACCTTCCGCACCTCCTCGGTGCGGATGCGGTGGCGGGATGCGGGACGTTCCGTCACGGGTCGCCGGTTGCCGCTGCCGTGCCGCCGGACGATCCCATCTCGTAGCGGCCCCGGTCGATCCAGTAGACGAGGCTGGTTCCGCGCAGTTCGTCCGTTCCCTCCCGCAGCACGACGTCGCCGAGGAGGCGGATCCTGCGCTCGGCGACGTCGTAGATCGCCCGGTCCGCTTCCGTCGAGCGGCCGGCGCCGATGCCGCCCAGGCGGGCGTTGCCAAGGCAGAACAGGGTCTCCGCCCGGAACTCCTCCGCCGCCGGGTCGCCGGGCGCGCCCTCGACGGTCAGTTCGTCGCACTCCAGGTTCTGCTCGCCGAGGACGGCCTCGGCGCCGCCGCTGTAGCGGAGCTCGCCGGAGTCCGCGTCGTAGTTCAGGCGGTCCGCCGCGATGGTCCACGATTCCGGCGCGGTCTCCGTGCCGGCTTCCCCAGCCGCCGGGCCTTCGGCGGTTGACGCCTCGACAGCCGGCGGCCGCGCGTGCCAGACGGTGCGGACGCCGCCGTCGGCGACCAGCCACCCGCGGTCGGCCGGGATCCGCAACTGGGCGGCTGCCAGCAGGTCGGGGCCGCGGCGCACCTCCACCCCGTCGCGAAACCGGCTCTCGCTCCCCTCGCAAAGCCGCGCGTCTCCGGCCGTGACGACCGACGGGCCGGCGTCCGCCCCGCCCGGACCGAGCGGCAGGGCGGCGCTCCCGGACTCGCCGTCGGCGGCAAGCGCGATCCGAACCGCTCCGGTCGCTTCGGAGCAGCCGTTCGCCGGGTCGTGGACGATCCGGGCGCCCTCGAGTTGGCCCTCGGGATGGCTCAGCGTGGCGGGTTCGCCCCGCAGGTCGACGCGCTGCGCCGAGGGGTCGATCGTCGCCGCGCCGGCGCGCGCAACGACCGTCGAGCCGCTCCGGTCGGTCAGTTCGACGTTGCCGCCGAGGGTCAGTTCGACGAGGGCGCCCGCCGCGTCGAAACGCCCGCCGGCGACGACGCTCGAGGCCTCCCGCAGGGGCTGCTTCCTGCCGGGAACGCGTTCGTCGAGCTCGACCCGGCCGCGCGACGCGAACTCGGCGATTACGCCTTCCTCGAAGGCGAATTCAAGGAGCCGCGCCCGGATGCGGCGCTGCGCTCCGTCCGCATGGTCGAGGCGCAGGACGGCCGGCCCGCCCCAGGCCGGGCCGCCGAGGGTGACCCGGTGCGGGAGCTGGGCCTCGTCGAACTCGACGTTCAGGGCGTCCCCGCGCAGGATCAGGACGGACTCTTCGGCCGGCGCGCCGCCGTTCCCCGCCGCCGCTTCTCCGTCGCCGAAGGGGGCGCTCAGTTCGATCTGGCCGCGGGCCTCGAGGCTTGCGAGCGTGCCCGTTTCGCTCCGGGTCAGGACCACCGACCGGGCGGCCAGCGAGAAGTCCCCGAGCCGCATCTCGGCGCCGCCCAGAGCCCGCACGATCCCGGCGCCCCACCGGTACTCCAGGGTCTCGGCGGCCAGGGAGAGCGCCTGCGAGGGGTCGGCTGCCGGCGCTTCGCCGCCACCCTCCGGCGTCTCCGCGCCGGTCAGCCGGACGCCGCCGCCCATGCGGGCGATCTCTTCGCGGAAGTTCATCCGCAGGCCGTCGCCCCGCGCCGCGACTCCCGCGAAGCCGAAGCGGCTGTCGTCGGCCGCGGTCAGGAGCATGCCGCCCCGCGCCAGGTCCATCCAGTCGGCGTCGACCGTCAGGCCGTTCGTCCCCTGGAGGGACACGTCGCCCTGAAGATGGGTCGCCTGCGTCTCCTCGTTGTACTCGGCGCCGCCGGCGCTCAGGGAGTAGCGGTCTTCGCCACGCGGGTAGTCGACCTCGACCTGGTTCAGGATCACGTTGCCCCGTTCGTCCTCGCTGGTCCGGGCGCCGCGGATGCGGAACACCTCCACCCCGTCGCGCTCGAGGGCGGACTCGAACTGCCCGGCGCGCAGCCGGGCGGTCTCGGCGACCGCTTCCCCTTCTCCGGGGGCCGCTTCCGGTTCCGCGCCCGCCGCGACGGCCCCGGTGGGCGCCGAGGCGTTTGCGGCCGCGTTCCGTTCCTGCCGTCCGTCCAGGAAGATCGCGGTCAGGCCGCCGACGCCGGCCGCCAGGAGCAGCAGCAGCGCCGCCCTCAGCAGGCGGTTCCGCAACTGGCGCCGCCTGCCGAAGTTCGGGTCGCGGCGGCGGGACGGGGCATAGGCCGGGCCGGGGCCCGGCCCCTCCTGCGAAGGGGCCCGCTCCGGCGGCTCGAGCGGTGCGTCCGCGGTCATGCCGGCATTCTACGTTTCGGCCCGTCCGCCCTCCCCGATCGGCCGGGCGTCCTCGATCCTCAGCACCGGACAGCCCTGGTAGGAGTCCCATTCCAGGCCGCCGAGGACCTCGAAGCGTCCCTCGAACCGGGCCGACCGCTCCTTCCAGCCCCATCCGATCAGCCAGACCGGGCGGCCCCGTCCGCCGCCGTCGTCGCGCGGAGTCCGGACCCGCAGCTTGACGTGGTCTTCGCCGAACGGGCGCAACGGACCGGCCCGCTCCAGCGGGCCGAGCCGGATCAGCGGCCGCCGGTTGCCTTCGCCGTGCGGTTCCAGCCTGGCCAACCGGGCATGGAGCTCCGGCCCGGCCTGCTCGGCGGAGAGCTCCAGTTCGTACTCGCGCCGCCGCACCAGGACATCGGGCGGCCAGTCAGCGGCCTCCTCCATCGCGTCCCGAAGGGCCGGCAGTTCGGCAACGGACGCGGAGAGCCCGATCGCCTGGGGATGGCCGCCGAAGCGGGTCAGACGGTCCTCGAAGCCGGCGGCGAAGGCATGGAGATCGAGTCGCGGGACGCTCCGGCCCGAGCCGGTCGCGGAGTCGCCGTCGACGCCCAGCAGGATCGCCGGGCGGTGGAACTCGCGCGCGAGACGGCCGGCGGCGATGCCGACGACGCCGCGGTGCCACTCCGGGCGCCACGCGACGAGGATTCCCGGCAGCGGATCGCGCGCCGCGAAGATCTTCCGGGCCTGCCCGACGACCCGGCGCTCCTCGGCCTGGCGGTTCCGGTTCAGCGCGTCGAGTTCGCCGGCGAGGCGGTCCGCCTCCGCCTTGTCCCGGGTCAGCAGCAGCCGAAGGGCGAGGTCGGCGTCGGCGAGACGGCCGGCGGCGTTGATTCGCGGCCCGAGGCGGAAGGCGACCTCGTTGGACGAGACGGCGCCCTCGACGCGCGCCACCCGCATCAGGGCGCGCAGGCCCGGAGAACGGGCTTCCGAGAGCGCCCGCAGGCCGAGCGCGGCGATCACGCGGTTCTCGCCCACCAGAGGCACGACGTCGGCGATCGTGCCCAGGCAGGCGACCCGCAGCAGGGCCGCCAGCGGCTCGTCGCGGCCGCTCCGCCGCAGCGCCCCCTGCGCCAGCTTGAAGGCGAGCCCGGCGCCGCAGAGGTGGCGGAACGGATAGTCGCAACCGTTCTGGAGCGGGTTGATCTGGACGGCGCCCGAAGGGAAGTCGTCGCCGGCGACGTGGTGGTCGGTGACGATCACGTCCATGCCGCGCTCCATCGCCGCCATTACCGCCTCGGTGGAGGTCGTCCCGCAGTCCACGGTGACGATCAGGGAAGCGCCGGCGCGGTGGGCCTTCTCCACCTGCACGGTCTGGAAGCCGTAGCCCTCGGTGAGCCGCTTCGGGAGGATCGGGACGACCTCCGCGCCCAGGGCGCGCAGCACGGCAGTCAGGAGAGCGCAGGCGGTCACGCCGTCCACGTCGTAGTCGCCGACGACGGCCACGGTCCGGCGGTTTCCGCACGCGGCCAGCAGGCTCCCCACCGCCTCCTCCATGCCGCGCAGCAGGAACGGATCGTGCAGGCCGCGCCGATGAGGCGCCAGGAAGGCCTCCGCCTCGGCCGGCGACGTCGCGCCGCGGCGGGCGAGCGGCGCCGCCAGCAGGCCGTAGCCGGCCTCCTCCAGGGCCGCGGCGGCTTCCGGCGCCGGCGCCTGGACCCACTCCGTCCTCTCCGTTCCGGCCTCAGCCGGCGCCGGTCCGCCGCTCACATCAGGTCCTGCGGGTCGACATCGACTGCGACGTCCGCCGAAGGCGCGGGCGCCACGGCCTTCGCCAGGCGCCTCACGTCCGCCCCGTTCGCCGCGCGCATCAGGAACTGAAAGCGCCAGTGCCCCTTGAGCCGTTCGAGCGGCGCCGGCGCCGGGCCCGAAAAGCGGACCCGGGCCGCGAGCTCGTGGCGCCGGGCCGCGGCCGCCAGTTCGTCGATCCGCGACCGGCCGCGGTCGCGGTTGCGGTCGCGGACGACGATCTGGACCATGCGGGTGAACGGCGGATAGTGGAAGGTCCGGCGAAAGCGCATCTCGTGGTTCGCGAAGGCCTCGTCGTCCTGGTTCAGGACCGCCTGGATCGCGTAGTGGTCCGGATGGTACGTCTGAACGACGAATCGCCCGGCGCGCTCGCCCCGGCCGGCGCGGCCGGCAAGCTGGGTCAGGAGGGCGTAGCCCCGTTCGGCGGCGCGAAAGTCCGGAAACCCGAGATAGGAGTCGGCGGCCAGCACGGCCGCGAGCGCGACGTTCGGAAAGTGATGTCCCTTGGTCACCATCTGGGTGCCGATCAGGATGTTCGTGCGTCCCGAGCGGAACCGCTCCAGCACCGCCGCGGCGCCACCCGCGCGCCGCGTCGCGTCGCGGTCCAGGACGTCCACGCCGGCCTCCGGGAAGCGCTTTCGCACCTCCTCCTCCACCCGTTCCGTGCCCGCCCCGATCGGCTGCAGGGCGTCCTCGCCGCACTCCGGACAGACTCGCGGAACCGGGGCCTGGGCGCCGCAGTAGTGGCAGATCAGCCGCTCCTGCCGGCGGTGGTAGCTCTTCGGCAGTCCGCAGTCGTCGCACGGCATGTTCTCGCCGCAGGCCCGGCACAGAAGCTGCGGCGAGTAGCCGCGGCGGTTCCGCAGCAGGATGACCTGCTCCCCGCGGTCCAGGCAGTTCTCGATCTCCTCGATCAGCAGCCCCGAGAAGGCGACGTCGCCCGGCCGGCGAGGGCGCCCCGCGGGTTCCTGGCGCAGATCGACGAGGATCGGCTCGGGAAGCGTTCCGATCCCGACGCGGGCGGTCAGGCGAAGTTCGCGGTAGCGGCCGCGCTCGACGTTCAGCCGGGTCTCGAGGCTCGGCGTCGCCGACACCAGGAGCGCCGCCGCCGTGCATGCGCGGGCCCGCACCAGCGCCAGATCCCGGCCGCTGTAGCGCGGCCGGGTGTCCTGCTTGTAGGCGCCGTCCTGCTCTTCGTCGACGACGATCAGGCCGAGGTTCGGGGCCGGAGCGAAGACGGCCGACCGCGGGCCGACGACGACCCGCGCCTCGCCGCGTCGAATCCGGTCCCACTCCTGGCGCCGCTCCGCGCTGCCGAGGTTCGAGTGGAGCATGGCGACCCGATCGGGAAACCGCTCCTCGAGCGCGCGCGCCAGCGCCGGCACGAGGGCGATCTCGGGAACGAGGACGACGACGGAACGGTCCCGCCGCAGCGCCGCCTCGGCGCCCCGCAGATAGACCTCGGTCTTGCCCGACCCCGTCATGCCGCCCAGGAAACAGGGGCTGAACCGGCCGCTCTCGACCCGCGCGACGAGTTGCCGGGCAGCTTCCGCCTGGTCGGGCCGCAGCTCGAAGGGCGCGGCGCCGGCGCGGCCCTGGAGGCGGTGGCGCGCCAGGTCGATCGTCTCGATCTGGGTGAAGGAACGGAGCACGCCGAGCTTGACCAGCCGCCGCACGACCGCCGCCGAACAGCCGACGCCGCCGCGCACTTCCGCGATGGTGGCCGGCCGTTCGAGCGCGGCGAGGTACTCGACCACCGCTCTGCCGGCCGGAGAGCGGCCGCAGGCCGCAAGCTGGGCCTCCCGGTCGCCCGGCGGCAATTCGACCGCCTGACGGTAGCGGGAGCTCCGGCCTCCCGCCTCGTGGACGCGGAGGCGGCCGTCCTCCCGCCACCGATCGAGCCGGCCCGCGAGAGCGGCATCGCCGAGCTCGCTCCAGAGCGCGGCGAGGGAGACGCGGCCCCGGTCCAGAAGCAGCCGCTGGAGCGCCCGGTCCGACGGGTCGCCGCATTCGGCCAGGGCGCCGCGGTTCGTGAGCTGCACCCGGCCGTCGCCCCAGGCCGGCAGCGCCCCCGGCAGCAGGCTCCTGAACACCTCGCCGATCGGCGCCGCGTAGTAGGACGAGGCAAAGCCGGCCAGCTTCATCAGGTCGTCCGGCAGCAGCGGCTCGAAGTCGATGACCGCCTCGATGGGGCGCAGTTCGCTCTGGAGCCCGGCGGGCGCCTCCGGCGGCAGGTCGACGATCCAGCCCACCAGCCGGCGCCGGCCGACGGGCACCCGGACGCGCGATCCGACGCGGGCGAGGCCGCGCCACGGCGGCGGCACTCGGTAGGTCAGGGGGTCGGGCAGCGGCGCCGGGACCGCGACGGCGGCGTACTCGCCCGCCTCAACCCTGGGCCGCCCGGTCCTCATTCAGGCAACTGCCGCAGACGCCGGCCGTCAACTGGCCTTCGGGCACGTGGACGCCGCAGCGCCGGCAGCGAAGCAGGGCGCTGGCTGGACGGCCGCCCGCCCCGGCCGCGGGCCCGCCCCGCGCCGCGCCTCCGCGAACGCCTGGACCGCCGGCCGCGTTGCGGCGCAGGACCTGCAGCAGGCGCAGGAAGGAACGCGCCTCGGCGGCCCGGGAAGAGCCCAGCAGTCCCCGGACCATCCGGGAGATCCAGAGCCACGCCAGCAGAATGGCGATCAGGATGACGAGGAGCCTTGTCACCTTGTCGCGGTCCCTCTCTCGCCTCCGGGTCGGGCGCCTGGCCGCCGATCGAACCGGACCCGTTCCGCCGTCAGGAGCGGGGCGTCCCGCAGCCCGGCGGCCTCAACTCGCCTTCGCCTTGGAGATCTTCTCCAGGCTGCCGAGGAGCGCTTTCTCGACCAGCTCCTCCGCGTTCTCCTCGCCGATCCCGCGGACGTGAAGCACCTCGCTGACGATGAAGTAGCGGGCCTTCTCGTACATCTTCTTCTCGCGGAACGAGAGGCTCTTCTTCTGGCTGACCAGGCGGAGGTTCTTCAGGACCTCGGCGGCATCGGTCAGGTCGCCGGTGCGCATCTTGTCCAGGTTCTGCTTGTAGCGGCCCTTCCAGTCCTTGTAGACGTCGATGTTGCCGTCCTCGATCAGGGCGAGGAGGGCCTTGATCTCCCGTTCCTTGGCGAGACGCCGCAGGCCGACCCGGTCGAGGTTCTCCTCGGGCACCATCACCTTCGAGTCGTTCGCGAGCAGCCGGAGATGGAAGTAGGTCTGCTTCTGGCCTCCATCCGGCGCGCTCAGCGCGATCCGCTCGACTACGCTCACCCCGTGGTTGGGATACACGACCTTCTCGCCCACTCGAAACACTCTGATCTCCCCTCAAGTCCTGGCGGAATCCTGCCTCGGCAAGGATCGCCGGAACGGCGGTTGCGGTTCCGGGACCGGCCGCGAGTCCTGTGTCTGTCGCCCTGTGCCTAAGTTGCAGAAAATCACGCAGTTAACGGACGCGGATTGTAGCTTCCGGGCGGCGAATCGTCAAGTTGTTCCCGCCCCGTTTCCGCCGCGGGCGGGCGATTCGCCCTAAGTCGTTGACGCCGCTGACTTTCGCGCTGCGGGCCTGGAACCGGGGCGGCGGGGCTGCTACTCTGCCTCACCTTGCTCCGCGCGGGCGTTCTCGCCGGCGGAGATCCGTGCCGGAGTGGCGGAATGGCAGACGCAGGGGACTCAAAATCCCCCGCCCTGTGTGGGCGTGTGGGTTCGACTCCCACCTCCGGCACCAATGGCACGCTGCGGAGAGGTCCCCTGCGGGGACTCGCAGCGTCCCCGGCGCCCTCAAGGGCGTGTGGGTTCGACTCCCACTTCCGGCACCAATGGCACGCTGCGGAGAGGTCCCCTGCGGGGACTCGCAGCGTCCCCGGCGCCCTCAAGGGCGTGTGGGTTCGACTCCCACCTCCGGCACCAATGGCACGCTGCGGAGAGGTCCCCTGCGGGGACTCGCAGCGTCCCCGGCGCCCTCAAGGGCGTGTGGGTTCGACTCCCACCTCCGGCACCAATGGCACGCCGCGGAGAGGTCCCCTGCGGGGACTCGCAGCGTCCCCGGCGCCCTCAAGGGCGTGTGGGTTCGACTCCCACCTCCGGCACCAGCATCTGGACCCGGCTCAGCCGCCGACCCCTCCTGACCCAGGACGGGCGGGTCCGTCCGACGCCGCTTCACGGCTTCCCCGGATGCGGGTCAGAAGACCCGCGCACCCAGTGGGTGCGATCAACTGTCGGCGTCGGCGTCGTCGACGAGGTCGATGCCCTCCTGGTCCAGCAGGACGCCGATGGCGCGGAAGTAGGCCAGCAGGGCGCGGCGGTAGTTCGTGATCGCTTCGACTTCGCGGCTGCGGGCGGCGGTCAGGTCCTCCTGGATCTCCAGGACCTGGAAGCTGGTCCACAGCCCGTTCTCGTAGCGCTTCTGGGCGGCGTCCAGGTTCTTCTCCGCCAGTTCGCGGGACACGCGGGCCGAGTCGATCTGCTTGCCTGCGGTCTCCACCCCGCGGGCGGCGGTCCGCACCTCCGTGCGGATCGTCAGCATCAGGTCCTGGAGTTCCAGGCGCCCCTGGTCGAGCGCCAGGTCGGCGATCCGGCTCTGGGCCCTCGCCGAGCGGTTCTGGAGCGGCTTCGACAGGTTCAGGCCGACCGTCCAGCCCTCGAACACCTGGCCGAGAATCCCGTCGTAGAACTGGCCCAGCGTGCTCAGGAAGTCGAGCGAGTCGGTCCGGACGTACTCCTCCGGGCAGGGCTCGAACAGGTCCGCGATGCTGGGCGGCCCGGGGCGCTCGCAGACCGTCCGGTCCCCGCCCAGGGCGTTCCGGCCGTAGCTCAGGCTCAGGTTCAGGTCGGGCATGCGCTGGTTGCGGAGGAAGGTCGAATCGACTTCCAGCGTTTCGATCCGCAGTTCCTGGCGGTCGATCTCGACCCGGCTCTGAAGCGCCGAACTCAGCGACGCCTCCAGGTCGATCGCCACCCGCTTGATCTCGGGCGACGTCGTCGGCACGATCTCCAGGTCCCAGAAGGAGCGTTCGTCCAGGTTCAGGAGCCGCCGCAGTTCGTCCGCCGCGTCCTGGATCTGCGCCTGGACCCGGATGATCTCCTCCTCCCGGGTCGCGATGCCGGCCTCGCTCTGGACGAGCTCCAGCGGCGCGAGCGTGCCGACCTCGATCTGGATGCGGTTCATCTCGTGCAGCTCGCGGGCGAGGGTGAGGCTCTCCTCGGCCACCTTCAGTTGTTCCAGGGCCTCGACCAGTGCCCAGTAGCCGTTGGCCACCGTCTGCACCGTGTCGATCACCTGGACTTCCAGGTCGCCCATGCTGATGTCGCTGTTCAGCCGGGCGACGGCCAGATTCCGCTCGGTGATCCGCCTGCCCCGGTTCCGCAGCAGCGGCTGGTTGAACGCGAACTCGAGACTCGAGCGCAGGCTGGGGTTGATGTCCGAGAACCGGGAGTTCGACGTGGAGCGGCTGTTCTGCCAGTTCATGGAGAAGCTGCCGCCCGAAGAGATCGGCTGCTGGAGTTCGACGTTCGCGACGATCGTCTCGTTCTCGGTGACCAGGGCGCCGTCGAGCTGCGACGCCGAGGGCCTGCTGTCGCTGTTGACGTTCGTGGTGACCCCGAGCGTCGTGTCGTAGATGCCGTACGCCTGGTTCACCTGGAACAGCGACTGGGAGCGCTGGTAGCGCTGGACGAGCAGGCCCAGGTTGTTCTGCAGGGCGATGGCGATCGCCTGGTCCAGTTCGAGCCGGAGGCGGCCGTCGGCGATGTCCAGATCGGGCGCGACCGGCTGGGTGATCCAGGTCGAACCGACCTGTACCTGACCCGCCGCCGGCGGTCCCGAGGACCCGGCCAGGACGAGGACGGTGCAGAGGGCGGCGATCGCCGCCGCGGACTTTCGGACGTTGCTTGCCGGGAACAGGTTCATCGGAGTGCGTTCCTTCCTTCGAGAGAGCCCCCGCCGCCGCGGGCGAGGCGCACCGTGTCTTCCTCTTTGACGCGAGAGGCGCGACGTTGTTTCAGCAACCCTACGCCGGATCTTCAGTCGTCGATCAGTTCGAGCGCGATTCCCCGCGCTTCCTCGAGCGTGCCGGCGCGGCGATCCGGAGGAACGTCGCGGAGAATGTCGAGCGTCCCGAGAGTCCGTGCGACGGATCCGTCCAGACCGCAGACGACGACGCCGGTCCCCTCCGCCCCGGCGACGTCCAGCAGGCGCCGGATGACCATCGCCGCGCTGTCGTCCAGGTAGACGGCTTCCGAGAAGTCGAAGATGACGACCTCGTGGTCCTTGATGTCGCCGCCGATCACGGTCGACAGCTTGTTCGAGGAGGCGACCGTCAGGGTTCCCTTGAGCGCGACCAGGCCGACCCGCGCCGTGAACGGGTCGACCGCCGCCCGCTCCTCGCCTTCGCTGAAGAAGGTCCGGTCGAGCAGCGGCACGGAGACCACGCTGTCCAGTTCCAGACCCTCCAGCCGCCGGGCGTGCGCCATGCCGGCCGCGATCAGGCCGACGGCGACCGCCGTGACCAGGTCGACGAAGACCGTCAGGCCCAGCGTCAGCAGCATGACGAAGAGGTGCTCGCGGCGGATCCGGTGGACGCGGACGATCAGCGGCCAGTCGATGATGTCCCACCCCACCTTCATCATGATCGCCGCCAGCACGGCGTGGGGAATCGGCTCGACCAGCGGTCCCAGGCCGAGGGCGAGGAGCAGCAGGAAGATCGCCCGCAACGCCCCGGACACGGGCGTCGAGCCGCCGGCGCGGATGTTGACGACCGTACCCATCGTGGCGCCGGCGCCTGGCAGGCCCCCGACCAGCCCGGAGATCATGTTGCCGATGCCCTGGCCGACGAGTTCGCGGTTCGGCTTGTGGCGGGTGCCGGTCAGCGAGTCCGCCACCAGCGAGGTCAGCAGGCTGTCCACCGATCCCAGCAGGGCGAGAATCAGCGCGGGCTGGAACGCCTGGAGCAGGAAGGCCGCACTCGGCAGGCCGATCTTCAGCGTCGGCAGGCCGGTCGGCACCTCGCCCAGAACCGGCGCCCCCGTCAGCCACAGGACGCCCATTGCCGAGCCGACCAGGAGGGCGAGCAGGGGTCCCGGCAGGAAACGCGCCAGTCTGCGCGGCCACAGGAAGCCCGCCGCGAGGGTGATCGCGCCGATCGCGACCGCGTCCAGGTTCGCCGCGCCCAGGGTCTCCGGAACGGCCCGGACGGCGCCCAGGGCCCCTCCCGGCGCGGGCGGCGCGCCGAGGAACGGCAGGACCTGGATCAGGATGACGATGACGCCGATCCCGGACATGAACCCGGAGACGACGACGTAGGGCGTGTACACGACGAAGCGGCCGATCCTCGCCAGGCCCAGGAGCATCTGGAGCAGGCCGCCGAGAACGACGACGGTCAGCGCCTCCGTCAGGTTGGAGGCGTGGGTCGTCAGGATGACCGTCATGGCGACGGTCATCGGCGCCGTGGGGCCCGAGATCTGGGACCGCGTGCCGCCGAACACGGCGGCGAAGAAGCCCACCGCGATGGCCCCGTGCAGGCCCGCGACGGCGCCCATCCCGGAGGCCACGCCCAGCGCCAGCGCGACCGGCAGCGCGACGACGGTGGCGGTCAGCGCCCCGAACAGGTCGCCCCTGAGCGTCGCGGCGTCGTACTTCACGCGGGAGACGCTCCGGCCCGCCGTTCGGGGGCTCCGTTTCGTCCTCTGGCGCTCATCCTCCCTCAGGTCCCCTCGGCCGGCGAACGCCATGCTACATTCCCGCCGCCATGAACGTCCTCGAAGGCCTCCCCCGGCCCCGCCGCGGCAAGGTCCGGGACATCTACGACCTCGGCGACCGGCTGCTGCTGGTGGCCAGCGACCGGGTCTCCGCCTACGACTTCGTCCTCTCGCCGGAGATTCCCGGCAAGGGCAAGGTGCTGAACCAGTTGACCAACTTCTGGTTCGAGCGGCTCGGCGACGTCATCCCGAATCACCTGCTGGAGACGGACGTGCGCGGCTTCCCCGCCGAGCTCCAGCCGCACGCCGGCTACCTCGACGGGCGCTCCGTCCTGGTGCGGAAGGCGGAGGTCGTCCCCTTCGAGTGCGTGGCGCGCGGATACCTCGCGGGCAGCGCCTTCCGCGAGTACGAGGAGACCGGGCGCGCCTGCGGCCACGACCTGCCGGCCGGGATGCGGCGGGCCGAGAAACTCGAGCGGGCGATCTTCACCCCGGCGACGAAGGCCGAGGAAGGCCACGACGAGAACATCGACTACGAGACCCTGGTCGAAGGCGTCGGCGAGGAACTGGCGGCGACCCTCCGCCGCGTGACCCTCGAGCTCTACGAGCGGGGGCGGGAACTCGCCGCCGGCCGCGGCGTGATCCTGGCCGACACGAAGTTCGAGTTCGGGCACGTCGAGGGCCGGCTCGTCCTGATCGACGAGGTGCTGACCCCCGACTCGTCCCGCTACTGGGACGCGGGCCAGTGGCGCCCCGGCACCGAGCCCGTCTCCTACGACAAGCAGCCCGTCCGCGACTGGGTCGCCGGCACCGGCTGGGACAAGGCCTCGCCGCCCCCCGAACTGACGCCCGACGTCGTCGCCGAAACGAGCGCACGCTACGTCGACGCCTTCCGGCGCGTCACCGGCCGCGACCCGGTCCTGTAGCCGTCAGTACGTCGCCCGCCGGGTGCGCGCGTCCGCCATCCGTGCGAGCGTCGGTCGGGCGCACGGACCGGTTCACGGGCGGCGCGAAACGCGCCACCCGGGTGCCTGACCCGCTGCCGCCGAAGCCGGCCAGAGAGAACGCGCCGCGCAGCGGCGGCCTTGCCGGCGCGGCAGGCGGAGTTCCCCCTCAGCTACGTTGAGAAGCGATCTCGTTAGCATTGAGTCATGACAGAACCGGCGAGCGAATCGCACTCGGCCAGCATCCGCACGCCGGAACGCCTCGACCGGGCGCTCACCGTCACCACGCCCAAGACGTGGATCATGCTGGCGGCGCTGATCGCGGGGCTGGCGATCGTCGTCGCCTGGTCGATCCTCGGCGAGGTGGCGACCTAGGTCCGCGCGGACGGCATCTTCCTCAGCAGCGACGGCCAGGTCCTGGACATCGTCGCGACCTCCGGCGGCACGCTGAACCGGATCGTCCCCGAGGTCGGCGACATGCTTGCCGTCGGCGACCTGGTGGCGGAGACCTTCGACGCCGGAGAGATGGAGCAGCGGCGCGGCGCCGCGGCCGCCGTCGAGGAGCGGCTGAAGGTCCTGCGCGAGCGGGAAGCCGCGGCCTGGGCCGAGAACGAGCTGTTCGAGCAGAACCTGAGGGAGCAGCGGGAGCGGCTCGGCAGGATGGTCGACGCGGGCAACGAGCTTCTGGCGAACGCCCGGGCGCGCCTGGAGGGCACCGAGCAACTCGCGGCCGAGGGCGAGTTCGCTCCCAACCTGAAGGGCGCCGGGCGCCGGCGCGTGCCGCCGGTGCTGCAGATGGAGTCGGTCGAGTGCGGCGCGGCCTGCCTCGGGATGATCCTCACCCACGGCGCGCTGATCTGGCTTCAGCGAACCCTGCTGGCCCGCATGGCGACCAAGCTCGCGATGGTCGCGTCGGTGCGGTTCGTCTGGCACGTCGTCAGCCTGCCGATGCAGTTCTTCAGCCAACGCAGCCTGGGCGACATCGCGTCCCGCATCGCGTCGAACGACACGGTCGCGAGGCTGCTCTCGGACGGCCTGGCCGTCAACCTGCTCCGGGCGGCCGTCTACGGCGTCGCGATGTTCGCCTACGACGTCCCGCTGTCGCTGGCGGTGACCGCCTTCGTCGCCGTCAACCTGGTCGTCATGCGGCTCACCGCCCGGTACCGCGACATCGCGAACCGCAACGTGGTGAAGGACCACGGGCGCCTGGCCGGCGCGTCGGTCGCCGGCATCGACATGATCGAGACGCTCAAGGGCACCGGCGCCGAAGACGACTTCCTGGCGCGCCGGGCCGGCATCCAGGCGAACCTGCTGGGCGGCCAGCACCGGGTCGGCACCGTCGAGAGAGCGACGAGGACACGGAGGTGACGGCCGTCTACACGCCGACCGCGCTGCTGACGGACCGGCTCTGGCATGCGTTCGACCGCTTCGGCACGCTCGTGCTGAAGCTGGCGGCCGCAGCCGACGTCCGGGACGGCGAGGCGCTCGCCGAGCGGCGGCGCGCGCAGGCCGCTGGCGGCGGTGTTCTACGCGCCCCTGCCGGAGGTCGTCAAGGGCGTCGCGCAGCTCGCGCGCTTCGCCCTGCACGGCAGGTGGGCGGACGGCCGTGCCGCCGTCGCGAGCACGGTCCTCGGCGGGCTCGCCGCGATGGTCGCGCCGATCCTCACCGGGCAGTTCCTGACCGAGATCGTCCCGCGCGGCGAGGCGTCGGCCTGGCTGGCCGCGATCGGCGCGCTGGTCGCCGTCGCGCTCGGCAGCGGCGTCTTCCAGATCGTGCGCGGCCTGGCGATGCTGCGCATCCAGAGCCGGTTCGACCAGCGCGCGGCCGCTGCGGTCTGGGGCCGGCTGATGACGCTGCCGACCCGGTTCTTCCGGAACTACAGCGCCGGCGACCTGGCGCTCCGGGCCGGCGGCACGAACACGATCCGCCGGGCGCTCACCAGCGCCGGCGCCTCGGCTGCCACGGGCCTGGCCTCCACCGTGTTCAGCCTCGTGCTGCTCTTCTACCTCAGTTGGCCGATGGCGCTGCTGGTGACGTTCCTGCTGACCCTCCAGTCGGCGACGATGTGGCTGCTCACGCTCGGCAGGCTGCGCCACGAGCGCCGGAGCCAGCGCCTGGCGGGCGAACTGAACGGCTTCGTCCTCCAGGTGCTGCGCGGCCTCGCCAAGCTGCGCGTGGCTAACGCCGAGAACCAACTGCTGGACCGCTGGGCGCGCCAGTACGGCGAGTGGAGGCGGGAGAAGCTGGCCGGCGCGGACTGGACGGCGGCTGGCGAGGCCTTCATGGCGGCGGCGCAGCCGCTGACGCTGGTCGCGATCTTCGGCAGCGTCGTCTTCCTCGACGGGCACAACGTGGCGAGCCTGGACATGCACTCGGTGCGCGGCCGCGATCGAGGACGACATCCGGGCGATGCCGAAGGGCATGCACACGCGGCTCCCGGAAGGCGGCGCCGGTCTCTCGGTGGGCCAGAAGCAGCGCCTGCTCATCGCCCGGGCGCTGGCGCTCAAGCCGCGCGTGCTGCTCTTCGACGAGGCGACCAGCGCCCTGGACAACGGTTCCCAGGACGTCGTCCAGGAGTCGCTGAAGGACCTGGGCGTTACCCGGCTGGTCATCGCCCACCGCCTGAGTTCGATTCGCAACGTCGACCGCATCCACGTGCTCCAGGACGGCCGCGTCGTCGAGACCGGCGGCCACGACGACCTGATGCGCCAGGACGGCGTCTTCGCGACGCTGGCCAGGCGGCAGTTGGTTCAGACGTCCGCCTGAGGGCTCCCGCCGGTGCGCGGCAGGCGGCGGTTCAGGCCGCACCAGACCTCGTACGGCGCGACGCCGGCCCGCGCGGCCAGTTCGCCGACGTCGATCCGATCGCTCCCCTGTGAGCCGAGCAGAACGCACTCGTCTCCCACCGCGACTCCGGGAACGCCGGTGACGTCGACGGTCAGCGAGTCCATGCTGATCCGGCCCGCGATCGGGCAACGCATCCCGCGGACCAGGACGTCGCCGCCGCCGAAGCCGGTGCTGAATCCGTCGCCGTAGCCGACCGGCACCAGGCCGATCGTCGCCTCAACCGGCGCCCGCCAGGTCCGACCGTAGCCGACCCCGGCGCCGGCCGGCACGCGGCGCAGGTCGACGATCGGCGCCCGGACGCTCATGACCGGCCGCAGTTCTACCGCCGGCGGCGTGCCGGCAGCGGCTAGCGTCGCGAGGTCGAGGCCATAGAGAGTGCCGCCGACCCGCACCGCACTCCATCGGTTTGACGTACGCCGCAGTGCGGCCGAAGAGTTCGCGAGGTGAGTGCTGACGGACCGCCGCTCCCTGGCGTCGAGAAGCTCCGCGGCGGCGGCAAAGCGGCGCTCCTGCTCGCCGGTGAAGGAACTTGCCGCGAAGTCGGACTCGGCCAGGTGGGACATCAGCCCCGTCAGCCGGAGTTCCGGCGCGGCCCGCAGTTCCTCAAGCGCCGCCGGCCAGTCGCCCAGGTTCAGGCCCGACCGGCTCATGCCGGTGTCCAGTTCCACCACGACGTCCAGCGGCGGGCTTCTCCGGTCCGCGGCCGTGCCGCCCGCGACGCCCGGGCGGCGCCGGAGCGGAAGCCCCGGCCCCGGGAGTTTTCGCAGCCAAGCGACCCAGGCCGCGATCTGGCCCCGCCGGCAGAGTACCGGCGTCGCCTCCAGGCGGACGACCGACCTCAGATCCTCGAACGAGTCCACACCGCCGAACAGCAGCAGCGGGCCGACGCAGCCCGCCGCCCGAAGCTCCTCGACTTCGCGGATACGCGCCACCGCCAAGCCGTCGATGCCGAGCCGCTCGAGTTCCAGGCCCACCGGGACCGCGCCGTGCCCGTAGGCGTCCGCCTTGACAACGCCGCAGACGGCCGCCCCGCCCACCGCCTCCCGCACCGCGCGCAGGTTGACGGCCAGCGCGCCGAGGTCGATCTCGACCCGCGCGACCGGGCCGATGGAGCTCAGTTCAGCCCCTCCGGCGCCTCGTGGTAGCCGTCGTAGTTGCGGAACGTCGTCGTGTCGCCGAGAAAAACGAGCCGCACGGAGCCGGTCTCGCCGTTCCGGTGCTTGGCGACGATCAGGTCGGCCAGGCCCTCCACGTCTGGATCCTCCGGCTCGTAGACCTCCTCCCGGTAGACGAACATGACGATGTCGGCGTCCTGCTCGATGTTCCCGGACTCCCGGAGGTCGGCAAGCTGCGGGCGGTGGTCCTTGCCCCGGCGCTCCGGCAGCCGCGACAACTGCGACAGGGCCACCACCGGCACCTCCAGTTCCTTGGCCAACTGCTTCAGGCCCCGGGTGATGGCGCCGATCTCCAGGTTCCGGTTCTCGTAGCGCCCGCCCGCGTTCATCAACTGGAGATAGTCGACCACCAGCAGCGCGAGACCGCTCTGCGCCTTCAGGCGCCGGGCCTTCGAGGCCACCTCCAGCAGCGACGGGTTGGCGGAATCGTCGACGAAAAGGGGCGAGTCGCGGCTGCTGTCCACCGCCTCGTGCAGGCGGCGCCAGTCCCGCGGCGACAACTGGCCGCCGCGCAGCCGGTGGAACGGAATGTCCGTCGTCGAGCACAGCACCCGCATGGCGATCTCGCGCTCGCTCATTTCCAGGGAGAAGAAGCCCGCGGCCCGGCCCTCCTGCTGGGCGACGTGGGCGGCGATGTTCAGGGCCAGGCTCGTCTTCCCCATCCCCGGCCGGCCGGCGACGATGACCAGGTTGCCGGGCTGCAGGCCGTGGGTCATCCGGTCCAGGTCGACGAAGCCGGTCCGCAGGCCGGGGAACTCGTTCGCGTTGCGCCGTTCGAGTTGCTCGATCGTCTCGCGGTAGATCTGGTCGAGCGGCACGAAGGTGCGGGACACCGCCTCCTCGCTCAGCTCCAGGACCTCCTGCTCCGCCCGCGCCAGGGCGTCCTGGGCCTCCAGGCCGCCGTCGAGCGCCGTCCGGTAGATCGTCGTGCAGGCGTCGATCAGGCGCCGCCGCAGGGCCCGTTCCTTGATGATCTCGACGTAGCTGTCGACCCGGCCCAGGTCCGGCAGGTCCACCTCGAGGGTGGCGAGATAGGCCACGCCGCCAGCGGACTCGAACTCGCCCCGTTGCTCCAGGCGCGCCTGCACCGTGCGCAGGTCGATGGGACTCTCCGACTCCTGGAGCGCCAGCATCGCCTCGTAGAGCAGCCGGTGCCGCTCGAAGTAGTAGTCGGTCGGGTTCAGCCGGATCGAGGTGGCGGCCAGGTGCCGTTCCGAGTCGAGCAGGATCGCGGCCAGCACGGCGCGCTCGGACTCTTCGCTGTGGGGCAGGCTGTGAGTCTCTTCGACTGGCGCGCGCACGTCTTCCTCCGAGGGGCTGGCCTAGCCTAGCCTTCGGCAGGTGCCGCCGGACACGCGGCTGCGGATCTTGCGGAGGCCCGTGCGAAGATCGAGCGGCGCCGCACCGGACCGAACCTGTGCCAGCCGCGCCTGAAGTCCATGGACCGACGAACTCCGTTCGCGCCGCCCGCCTGGCTGGCGACGGCCTGCCTGGTCCTGTTGCTCGGCGCTCCGGCCGCAGCTCAGCCGCCCGAGGGCGAGGCGACCTCCGTGCCGGCCACCGAAGCGAACGAAGCAGAGGCGGCCGAGGAACCCCACCCCTGCGCCTCCGAGTACCTGGAGGGCCGCTCCTGGATCGACTGGCTCAACCGGGGCCTCCACCGCACCGCCTGCGAAACCGCCCTCTGGTTCGACCACCTGTTCGGCGACTACCGTCTGGACGACGAACTGGAAGCGACTCACGGGCGCGCCATGTTCGGAGTCGTCTGGGACGAGCAGGACGGCTTCGAGGACGATCTCCGGCTCCGCGCCCGCCTGCACTTCCCGATCGCGGAGCGGCGCTTCAACGCGTTCATCGGCCGCGACGACCGCGAGGACGTGCTGGAGGACGCCCAGCGCCGCGAGGCGGCCCCCCTGCCCCGGATGTTCGACCCGGAAGAAGACGAGTGGCTGGTGGGGCTCGGCTACCGGCCGATCTCGGGCGGCGCCGGCGACCTCGACTTCGATCTCGGCATCAACTTCAAGTTCCCCATGGAGCCGTGGGTCCGCGCCCGCTACAGGCACCGCACCTTCCTCTCGGAAACCAACCTGGTCCGGTTCCGGCACACGCTGTTCTGGGAACGGGAGGACGGCTGGGGCCTGGCGACCCGGATCGACTACGAGCACGCCTTCGCCGGCGGCGCGATGCTGCGTTGGCGCGGCGCCGGCAAGGTCTCGGACCTCACGCGGGGAACCGACTGGTTCACCGAGCTGAGCTACTACCACCGCCTGGGCCGCCGGCGCGCGCTTGCCCACCAGGTCGGCGCGAACGGCGAGACCGGCGCGCCGGTACTGGTCGAGAACTGGTTCGTGCGGTTCGTCTACCGCCAGCAAATCCTCCGGGAGTGGCTCTTCCTCGAGATCGGGCCCGGCATGGCCTGGCGCCGCGAGGAACCTGGCGAACCGAGGGACTCCGTGCCCATCCTCCGGTTCGGCGTCGAGATGCTGTTCGGCGACTACCGGGGCCAGGGCACCGCGGCGCCGGTGCCGGGCCGCTAGCGGCGCGGGCGGCGTCGGCGGCTGCCGCCCGTCTTGGGGCGGGAGGGGTCGGCGCCCAGGTGACGCGCGCGCTCGAGAGGAGATTGGAGGGGTTGCGCTTGCTCCGCTTCACTCGCTTCGGGCGGGCGTCGGTTGCCGGGAGGGCGCCGGCCGTCGCTCGTTCAGAGGCACCTGGACTCCGACCCCTCCCGCCCCGACTGGGCTGGACGGCGGTGCCGGGAGTCGGAGCGCCGTCGTCAGGCTAGAGTCCGGCCTCGAAACCGACGAGCGAGGATCACGGGAATGAGCAGCACGACCACCCCCAGCGGCGAAGTGACGGTCACGGTCGGCGACGACCTGGTCGCCGAGATCGAGATCCACCGGCCGCCGAACAACTTCTTCGACCTCGATCTGATCGGCGAACTGGCGACGGCGATCGGCGAGCTGGACGAACGGGACGACTGCCGTGCGGCCGTTCTCTGCTCGGAGGGCAAGCACTTCTGCGCCGGCGCCAACCTGAACGCGCGGCGGGACGCGACCGGCGCCGGCGGCGAGCGCCATCTGTACGACGAAGCGGTCCGGCTGTTCGACACGAAGACGCCGATCGTTGCGGCGGTCCAGGGCGCGGCGGTCGGCGGCGGCCTGGGACTGGCGCTGATGCCGGACTTCCGGGTCGCCTGCCCGGAGGCGCGCTTCTCCGCCAACTTCGCGCGCCTGGGCTTCGTCCAGGGATTCGGGCTGACCGTCACCCTGCCCCGCCTCGTCGGCCGTCAGCGGGCGATGGAGATGTTCTACACCGGCCGCCGCGTCAAGGGCGAGGAGGCGCTGCGGATCGGCCTCTGCGACGATCTCGTGCCCCAGAGCGAGGTGCGACCGCGGGCGCGGGAACTGGCCGCGGAGATCGCCACGTCCGCGCCGCTCGCCGTGCGTTCGATCCGCGAGATGATGCGCGGCCGGCTGGCCGCGGAGATCCGGACCGCCACGGACCACGAGAAGGCCGAGCAGAACCGCCTGCGGCAGACCGCGGACTTCGCGGAGGGCGTGCGGGCGATGACGGAGCGGCGGCCGCCGCGCTTCGTCGGCGCCTGATCGGCGCCGGCCTGACGGCCGGCGCGTTCTTGTGGTCGCCTTCGGCGGCAAGCGGGTCAGAGGACCCGCGCACCCGGTGTGCGTCCGCCTGGAACCTGGGTCAGGCGCCGGCCGCCGACGCGATCAGGAAGGTCAGCCAGGCGCCCAGCCAGGCCAGGCCGTTCATGTAGGCGAACGTGAAGGCGGGCCATCGCCAGCCTCCCGTCTCGCGCCGGATGACGGCCAGCGTCGACATGCACTGCATCGCGAAGGCGAAGTACACCAGCAGGGCGAGCGCCGAGGCCCGGGACAGGAGCGGCGGCGCGCCGCCTTCGCCGCGGCCGGCCAGCAGCACACCGAGCCCTTCGCCGCCCTCTCCCTCGTGGGCGTAGATCTGGGCCAGGGTGGCGACCATCACCTCGCGCGCGGCCTGCGAGGCGACCAGGCCGACGTTGATCCGCCAGTCGAAGTCCATCGGCGCGAAGACGGGTTCCAGCAGCCGCCCGGCGGAGGCCGCGTAGCTCCCCTCGAGGACCATCTGCTGGTTCTCCGCGGCCGAGAGTTGCGGATCGGCCGGCCGCCGGGGCAGGTTGAGCAGAAACCAGAGGACGACGCTGGCGGCGAGGATGATCGTGCCGGCGCGGCGCAGGAACATCTTCGCCCGGTCCCAGACGCCGAGCGCGATGTCGCCGGGCCGGGGCAGCCGGTACGGCGGCAGTTCCAGGTAGAACGGCAGCGTCGCGCCTCGCAGCAGGCCGCGCTTGAAGACGGCCGCCGAGAGCAGCGCCGCGCCGGTGCCCAGGAAGTAGAGGCCGGTCAGCGACAGGCCCTGCCAGGTGAAGGGGCCGAAGGCCGGATCGGCCGGGATGAACGCGGCGATCAGCAGGATGTAGACGGGCAGCCGGGCCGAGCAGGTTGCGAACGGCGCGACGAGGATCGTGGTCAGCCGGTCGCGCGGCGACGGGATCGTCCGGGTCGCCATGATGCCCGGAACGGCGCAGGCGTAGGAAGACAGGAGCGCGATGAAGCAGCGGCCCTCCAGCCCCACCCAGCCCATCGCGCGGTCGACCACGAAGGCGGCGCGCGCCATGTAGCCGCACGCCTCCAGGAACAGGATGACCGTGAACAGCAGCACGATCTGCGGCAGGAAGACGATCACCGCGCCGACGCCCCGGATCACGCCGTCCGCGACGAGGCGGGTCAGAGCCGTATCGGGCAGCGTCGCCAGGACCCGGTCGGCGAGCCCGTCCATCAGCCCCGAGAGGAGGTCCATGGCGGGCGTGGCCCAGGTGAAGATGGCCTGGAAGAAGAACGCGACGAACGTCAGGAAAACCGCGGCGCCGACGAACGGATGCAGCAGGAGGCGGTCCAGGCGCCGGGTCCAGCGATTCGGTTGCGGCGACCGGCGGCGGCAGGCGCCGAGGACCTCGGCGGCCCAGGCGAAGCGTTCCTCCGGCGTCTTTGCCTCGGCGCCCCGCGCCAGGGCCGGCTTCGCCGTCCAGTCCCAGGGCTCGCTCAGCAATGCGCCGAGATCGTCGATGCCGATTCCCCGGTTGCCGACGACGCCGAGCACCGGCACGCCGAGCTGCCGCTGCAGGTCCTCGACGTCGATCTCGCCGCGCCGGGCCTTCAGCTCGTCGATCATCGTCAGGGCGACGGAGACCGGCAGGCCCAGGGCCGCCGCCTCGGCGAGCAACGGCAGGCCCCGCTCGATCGTCGTCGCGTCGACGACGACGACCACGCCGTCCGGCGGCGGCTCGCCGAAGCCGCCCCGCAGGACGCCCACCGCGACCGACTCGTCCTCCGACTGGGCTTCCAGGCTGTAGACGCCCGGCAGGTCGATCAGGCGGACCTCGCCGGCGCCGAAACGCTCGCGCAGATCGCCCTCGCGGCGGTCGACCGTGACGCCGGGGTAGTTCCCGGCCTTGGCCCGGTGGCCCGTGAGGGCATTGAACAGGGTCGTCTTGCCCGAGTTCGGCGCCCCCAGGATGGCGATGCGCTCCGGCCGGCGTGCCGCCGACGCCGACCCCAGCCGGACCAGCGCCGTCATGCGTCGGTCCGGCGGACGCGGATCCGCCGCGCCTCGGTCCGGCGCAGGCTGAGGAGCGCGCCCCGGAGCTCGTACATCGCCGGGTCGCCCAGCGGCGCCCGGCGCACGAACCGGACCGGCGCGCCGGCGCAGAAGCCGATCTCCCGGAGCCGCCTGCTTTCGGCGCCGTCGCCGCTCACCTCGGCGATCTCCACCGGCCGCTCGTCGCGGGCGTCCGACATGTCGGCCAGGGTCCGGTCCATTTCGGACCGGGAATGTACCAGTTTCCTGAACCCCGCGACGCCGGCCGCTCAGCCGGCGATCAGAGGTGCGGGTGGTTCTCGCAAGTGCACTGCGCCGAATTGCTGTACTCGCAATTGCAGCCCAACTGCAGGCACGGATCGGTATCCGGGCCGGGCCCGTCAGCCCCGAAGTCTTCGCCGCCAACGACGGTCTTGGCCTCGTCCTCCGACATCGGAGTCGGCTCGTTCCCGGTCCGGTCTTTCTCGTTCGCCATCGCTACTCCTCCATCGGTTGGGGTTCGACGCTCGAAGGTGCGGACCGCCGGCCTGCCGACCGGCGCTCCGCCACTCAGTCGGCGGCTACATGGTGGTGTGCGAGTGTCCGTCGCAAGTGCATGCCGGCCCCCCATTCACCGTGCAAAAGCAGTCCGGCTCGTAGCACGGCTCCCCGCCGTCGAAGGGGTCTTCCACGGGGTCGGCATTGTTCTGCCCGCCGACGACGCCTTCGGCCTGATCGTCCGACATCGGGGTCGGCTGGTACCTGGTCCGGTCTTCGTTCTTCGCCATCGCTTCTCCTCCTCCGGTTAGGGGTTCCACACTCGAAGAGTCGACCTCAGGCTGGCCCGTCCAAGAGACGGTGAAGTACCTGTTAGGTGAGACTATACACGTGGTTTCTGATTCCAGAGACATTTCTGGGGCGGTTCGGGGGATGCGACGCCGGGACGTGCCGCTGGCGGCGACTGGCGCGCCGTGTCGGGAACCGTGGTGCCGGAGGCGGGAGTCGAACCCGCATGGCCTAAGAGGGGCGCGGGAACGGGGCAAGTCCCCGCAGGGGACGTGCATGGCCGGGAGCCGTGGTGCCGGAGGCGGGAGTCGAACCCGCATGCCCTCAGAGAGGCGCGGGAACGGGGCAAGTCCCCGCAGGGGACATGCATGGCCGGGAGCCGTGGTGCCGGAGGCGGGAGTCGAACCCGCATGCCCTAAGAGGGGCGCGGGAACGGGGCAAGTCCCCGCAGGGGACATGCATGGCCGGGAGCCGTGGTGCCGGAGGCGGGAGTCGAACCCGCATGCCCTCAGAGAGGGCGGAGGATTTTAAGTCCCCTGCGTCTGCCGTTCCGCCACTCCGGCTCTTGCGGCACCAACGGGAAGTCTGGAGGCGACGGCCGGATTCGAACCGGCGAATAAGGGTTTTGCAGACCCTCGCCTTACCACTTGGCCACGTCGCCTCTGAGGGACTTCGCCGCCGGTCGCGCCCGGCATGGATCGCATGGAGCGGGAAACGGGATTCGAACCCGCGACCCCAACCTTGGCAAGGTTGTGCTCTACCACTGAGCTATTCCCGCGCCCGAGCGAACCGAACCGTGCAACCGGCGGGCCCTGAAGCCGCGAGGATACGGCCCTCCTCTGGACAGTGTCAACTCGCGGGCGGCTCCGGACCGCCGGGGGCGGCGCCGCCACCGGCGAGCGGCATCGTTCGCGGACGGTCGACCCGCCCGGCGGGTCAGAGCCAACTTCGGCGACCGGCGTCGTCCACCGTGAAGGCGTCCCGAAAGTGGGTGAAGGTCCAGGCGCCCTCGTCCTCCGACCAAGTCGCGGCGACCACGTCGAAACGGCAGGGGCCGTGCCGGAGCGCCGACCGCTCCGGCTGGCAGAGGAAGGCCTCGGCGGCCCGGACCAGGCGGCCGCGCTTGCGGCGGTCGACCGCCGCGGCGCCGCCGCCGAAGCGCGGGTCGAACCGCGCCTTGACCTCGACGAAGCAGAGCGTGGCGCCGTCCATCGTGATCAGGTCGATCTCGCCGACCGGCGAGTCGAAGTTCCGCTCGAGGATCCGGTGGCCGCCGGCGCGCAGCAGTTCCGCGGCCGCGTCTTCGGCCTCCGCGCCGCTCAGGCGCGGCGGCGATTCCCGCCCGGCGCGCGCCATCGCCGCCGGCTCAGGACCGCTTCCAGCGGCTGCCGCCGGGCGCGTCCTCCACGACGACTCCGGCCTCGGCCAGTTCGTCGCGGATGCGGTCGGCGGCGGCGAAGTCGCGCGCCGCCCTCGCCTCGCTCCTCGCTTCGACCAGGGCGTCGATCTCGGCGTCGCTCAGGCCGCCTTCCCCGTCCACGGCGCCGGCGGCGTCCACCCAGGTGCCGGCGTCCAGCACCGCCAGCACCTCGTCGGCCCGGTCCAGGACGCCTTCCACCCGCGACCGGGCGCCGGCAGGCAGGCCGCGGTCGATCGTGCCGTTCACCTCGTGGACGAAGGTGAAGACCGCGCCCAGGGCGGCGGACGTGTTCAGGTCGTCCGCCAAAGCCGCGGCAAAGGCGCTCTCGAACTCGCCGGCGGCCCGCTCCAGCGGCGCCGGGTCGGCCCCGTTCTCGGGCGCGTGGGCGAGCCGGAAGCGCATGTCGTCGACGCGCTTGAGCGCGCGTCCGGCCTCCGCGACCTTGTCGAACGTGAAGTCCAGTTGCTGGCGGTAGTGCACCGAGATCAGCAGGTAGCGGATCGAGCGGGCGGAGAGGCCGCGGCCGGCGAGATCGCCCATCGTGTAGCAGTTGCCGAGCGACTTGGACATCTTCTCGCCGTCGACCGTCAGGTGCTCCGAGTGGAGCCAGTAGCGGGCAAGCGCGCAGCCGTTCGCCGACTCGCTCTGGGCGATCTCGTTCTCGTGGTGCGGGAAGAGGTTGTCGACGCCGCCGCAGTGGATGTCGAAGGTCGTCCCCAAGTACTTCTGGCTCATCGCCGAGCACTCGATGTGCCAGCCCGGCCGTCCCGGCCCCCAGGGCGACGGCCACTCCGGCTCGCCCTCCTTGGCGCCCTTCCAGAGGACGAAATCGCGCGCGTCCTCCTTGCCGTACTCGTCGCTCCGGACCCGTTCTCCCTGACGCACCTGTTCGACGTCGATGCCGGAGAGCTTCCCGTAGTCCTCGTCCGCGGCGATGCGGAAGAACACCGAGTCGTCGGCCCGGTACGCGTAACCCTCGTCCAGCAACCGCTCGATCATGGCGATCATCTCGGCGACGTGCCCGGTGGCCCGCGGATAGTGTTCCACGGGTTCGACGCGGAGTGCGGCCAGATCCTCGAAGAAGGAGTCGACGTGGGGCGCCGTGAAGTCGCCGATGTCGACCCCGGCCTCAAGCGCCGCGGCGATGATCTTGTCCTCCACGTCGGTCAGGTTCATCGCCTGGGTCACCCGGTAGCCGAAGTACCGGAGTGTCCGCCGCAGCACGTCCTCGAACAGGAACGTGCGCAGGTTGCCGATGTGGACCCGGTCGTAGACCGTCGGTCCGCAGGTGTAGAGGCGGACCTGGCCCGGCTCGAGGGGCTCGAACTCCTGCAGGCGCCGACCGAGGGAGTTGAACAGTTTCACGGGGCTTCGGCGGCGGGAATGAGCGGTCGGGCGTGGGCCGCCGACAGTAGCAATGCGCGCCGGCTGCGGTCCAGAACGGAGATGCGCGGCGGTGGCTGAGGCGGGTCGGCCGCCCGCGCACGCCCGGATGCGGGCGGTGAAGTCGCGGCCGACGATCGGCAGGCTCTCGGGCGCCCGCGCACGCCCGGATGCGGGTCAGAGGACCCGCGCACCCAGCGGCGGGCGCGGCGTCAGAGGTTGATCGTGACGGTCCCGCCGAGCCACTTCAGAGCCAGCCGGTCGCCGAAGCTGTCGAACGCCGCCTCGTCGCCGAACTCGAAGCGGCCGCTGCCGTTCGCGGTCGCGCTGAAGCGGGCGACGAGGATCGTGGCCCCGCCCGACAGGCCGGCGACCGGTCCCAGGTGCGTGGCGCCCACGAGAAGCCGGCCGGTTCCCGCCTCCCGGACCTCCAGGCTGGGGAACGCGCCGCCGTCGTGGCTCTCGTAGCGGAGCAGGTTGGCGGGAAACAGGAGCTCGAAGCTCAGGCCGTAGAGGTCCTCGACGGCGGCGGCGTACACCTCGATCTCCAGCGTCGAGCCGGTGGCGGCGCCCCGCAGCGCGATCGCCGCATCGGCCGGCGCCGCGGCCGAAAAGTCGACTCCCCTGGCCGGCGGCGGGGGCGACGGCGACGGAGCGGTGGGGCTCCCTCCCCCGCCGTTACAGGCGAAGGCGGCAAGCGAGGCGGCGACCGTCGCTGCAACCGGAAGGCGCACGGATCGCGGCCGCCGGACCCGGTCTCAGGCGCCGCCGGCGACCGCCGGCTCGGGCGCGCGCAGGCGGCGGAGGAAGCTCCTGGCGCGCTGCCGGCGCAGACCCCGCAGGCGGTCCACGAACAGGATGCCGTCGAGGTGGTCCAGCTCGTGCTGGATCGCTCGCGCTTCGAGCCCCTCGGCCTCGAACTCGCGGCGATTCCCGTCCAGGTCCAGGGCGGCCACGCGAACGGCGGCCGGGCGCGTGACCCGATCGGTGAAGTCGGGAATCGAAAGGCACCCCTCGGTATCCGTGTCGACGCCCGCGGAATCGAGGATCTCCGGGTTGACCAGCACCCGGACCGCCTCCGGGTCCACCCCCGCCGTGGCGTCCACCACCGCGACCCGCAGCTCGACGCCGACCTGCGGCGCCGCGAGCCCGACGCCCGGTGCGTCGTGCATCGTGTCGATCATGTCCCGGACCAGCCGGTTCAGGTCGGGACCGAACTCCCGGACGGGGGCGCACTCGACCCGCAGCACGGGATCCGGGTAGAGGCGAATGGCGAGCAGGGACATGACGTGCGCGGCGGGCCGGTGCGGGGCGGCGCAATCATACGGAACGGAAAGGCGGCGGGCCGGGCGTCCACTGCAGATGACAAGGCGTCCTCACGGCGGCGCCGGCCTCTCCGCTGGGTGCGCGGGTCTTCCGACCCGCCCCACGGGTGGCGCCGCGGAGCGGCGCAGCCCGAACAACAGGGCCGCTCGGCCGGTGACGATGTCCGCAGGCCGCCTTCGGCGGCAAGCGGGTCAGAAGACCCGCGCACCCGGTGGGCCGGAAGACCCGCGCACCCGGTGGGCCGGAAGACCCGCGCACCCGGTGGGCCGGAAGACCCGCGCACCCGGCACTGGCACGCGGATTGCTCCAAGCCTGCGAGTGGTAGTTTCCATCCGTTCCGAACCCGTGGGGGACCGAGAGATGAGACATCCGTTCCTGACCGTCGTCCTTGCCGTTCCGATCGCTGTCCTCGCGGCGGGCGCCGCCGGCGCCGTCAACACGCCGGGCCAGGGCCAGACCGAGGGCCTCGGCGGCGTCTACAGCTTCGTCGGCGCGCTGGAAGGGGACGCCACCCTGTTCGCGGCCCGTTCCGGCGCCCGGAGCGAACTCGAGCTTCACCTGCCGATCCTGCGCGGCGACCGGGTCTGGACGACTCCGGGCGCGCGGCTCGCAGTGCTCATGTCGGACCGTTCGATCCTGGCCCTGGACTACGACACGGAGGTGACCCTGGAACGGATCGCCGGATCGCCGGACGGCGAGGACCGCGACTCGCTCTACGTCCTCCACCGGGGCCGTTTGAGCCTGGAGGTCGAGGACCGCCTGCTCGATGCGGAACTGCCGGCGGTGGATACGGCCAACGCCAGGATCTACATGAAGCAGGGCGGCCGCTACCAGGTCCACAGCGACGGAGACCGCTGGACGGAGGTGACGGTCCTGACCGGCTTCACGGAGGTCGTGACGCAGCGGGGTTCCGTGATCGTCCGCGGCGGCGAAACGCTGGTGGCGAACGGTCTCGACAATCCCTGGATCGAGCTCCAGAGCGGCGCGGCGGCGGCCGCCGCCATGCTCGACGATTGGACCGCGGGCCACCGCGCCCGTCTCGTCGCCTACGCCGGCGTCGATGCCGGCGCGTACGGCAACGCCCTGGACGCTCATGGCGACTGGGTGGAAGTGGACGATCGAAGGGCCTGGAAGCCGCGCGTCGCAGGCGACTGGCAGCCCTACAGCCGCGGCCGGTGGACGGACACTCCCGCCGGGCTCTACTGGGTGGCCCGGGATCCCTGGGGTCCGCTCCCCTACCACTACGGCAGTTGGTCCATGCATCCGGCCTGGGGATGGCTCTGGTACCCGGGCCTGGTCTATGCGCCCAGCCACGTCTACTGGTACTGGGGGCCGTCCTACGTCGGCTGGATCCCGAGCGGCTACTACCGGCACTACTACCGGGGCCTGGGTTTCGGCCTCCGCTTCGGCCTCTACGGCTGGGCCGGCGGCCTGTGGGATCCGTTCAACTCCTGGATCTTCTGCCCGAGCGGCTACCTGGGCTACGGCCGCGGTTACACGTACGGCCGTTCCCTGCGCCGCCACCATCCGAAGCTGGAACGCGGCCTGATCACGACGGACACGCGCGGCATCGACCGCCGCAACTGGCACGATCCGACGAGGGCACAGCGGGCCCTGCTCGGACGGCGCAGCGGACTGGCCGGGAGCGAACTTCCGGACGTCGACAGCTTCGTGGCGCGGGGCGGCGACCTGGACCCCGCCGTCCGGACGAGGATCGTGCGGAGCAAGCAGGATCCGCCGGCCGTCTCCGTGCGCCGCGTGCCCGTTCCGGGAAGCGGCGCGGGGGCGACGAGCGTCACGGCCGGCGGCGTCCGCGCGAAGCCGTCGAGCCCGGCGAGCGCCTCGGCCGGCGGCATCCGCGCCGCGCCTTCGGGACCCACGCGCGCGACGGCCGGCGGCATCCGCGCGGCGCCTTCGAGCCCGGCGGGACGGGCGGACGTCGTGCGTGACGGCGGCGCCGGGATCCGGCGGGCCGGACGCGCTCCCGCTACACGGGACGAGGACGGCGACACGGCCACGGGCACGACGGTCACGAGAACCGTGCCGTCGAGTCCCGGCGCGGCGCCCGCGCCGAGCCGGCGGCCGACGCCCGGCCGCCGGGTTCTGGACGCGATTCGGAGCCGGGATGGCGCCGCGACTCCCACGCGGGTGAGGTCCGCGCCGAGGACCTCGACGCCCAAGGCCGCGCCGCCGACGCGGGTGCGCTCGACGACGCCCAGGACCGTGACGCCCGGATCGGCCCCGCCCACGCGAGTCCGGTCGACGCCGAGGACCTCGACGCCGAGGTCGGCGCCGCCTACGCGAGTGCGGTCGACGCCGCGAGCCACCACGCCCAGGTCGGCGCCGCCCACGCGCGTGAGGTCGACGCCGAGAACCTCGACGCCCAAGGCCGCGCCGCCGACGCGGATCCGGTCCGTGCCGCGGAGTTCCACGCCCAGGGCGACTCCGACGCGGGTGCGGTCCACCCCGAGGAGTTCGTCCCCGAGGAGTTCCTCGCCCCGATCGTCTTCGGCGCCGCGGAGCTACTCTCCGCCGCCGTCGTCGAGCCCGTCGAGCTACTCTCCGCCTCCCAGTTCCTCGCCATCCTCTTCGTCGCCGCCGCCGTCGTCGCCCCCTTCGGGCGGCGGCGGGCAGACGCCTCCGTTCGGGTTCTGAGCCGCGGCGCCCGCGGCCTGGAATCGCTCTCGCCGGGATGGCCGGCAGCCGCCCCTCCGGGAACGCCGGCGACCGGCGCGGGCGGCGCACCGTGAAGGAACGCCCCGCGGTTCCTGCTCTCCTCGCGATCGGCGACCGGCGGCTTTTCCGCGACGACGGCGGACTCGCGGACTGGGCGCGGTCCCTCCCGTCCGGGATCGCGGTTCAGCTTCGGGAGAAGGACCTGGAGCGGGCCGACCTGGTCGATCTCGGCCGCGCTCTCCGCGCCGCGTTCGACGGCGTCCTGATCGTCAACGGCGATCTCGAGGTCGCCCTGGCCTGCGACGCCGACGGCGTCCACCTGCCCTCCGGCCAGCGGTGGCGGGAGGCCGGGCCGCGCGCCCGCGAGCGCGGCCTGCTGCTGGGAGTCTCCACGCACAGCCTGGAGGAACTCGAGGCCGCCGGGGAGATCGGCGCCGACTACGCCCTCTTCGGCCCCGTCTTCGACACGCCGGAGAAGCGGCGCTTCGGGCCGGCCCAGGGCCTGGAGCGGCTTCGTCGGGCCGCGGCCGCCGGCCTGCCGGTGCTTGCCGTGGGCGGCGTCGATGCGGGCGCCGCGGCTTCGCTCGCGCGCGCCGGGGCGCACGGCGTGGCGGCGATCAGGGCCTTCGCCGAACCCCGCGCGACGGCGGAGCTCCGGGACGCCTGGCTCGAAGCGGCTGGTACGATCCCGGCGCCGTGAGACAGAGCGACGGACACGCCCATCGCGACGGCGGCGCCCGGCGCCGTCTCCCCGACTCCTCGCCACGGAGTACGCCGAACCGGCGCGAGAGAGAACGTGGCGCCGCGGCGAGCGCATCCGCGCCCGCAGCAGGAGATCGGTGAACGTGCGGGCCAGGTTCCTGGTCGTCTCGGCCCTGGTTCTCGCGCTCGACCAGTGGACCAAGCTCTGGATCGAGGCCACCCTCGATCTGCACGAGCGCTTGCCGGTCGTGCCGGGGTTCTTCGATCTGGTTCACGTTCAGAACACCGGCATCGCCTTCGGCCTGTTTCCGGCCGGGCGCGAACTTGCCGGCACCCTGGTCCTGATCGGCCTCGGCCTGGCCGCGCTCGCCATCGTCGCCTTCTACTTCCGGATGACCTCCGACGACGAACCGCTGCTGCTCCTCTCGCTGTCCCTGGTCCTGGGCGGCGCGGTCGGCAACCTGGTGGACCGCATCCTGCTGCGGGCGGTGACGGACTTCCTGGACGTCTACGTCGGCACGCACCACTGGCCGGCCTTCAACGTGGCCGACAGCGGGGTCACGGTCGGCATCGTCCTGATGCTCGCCCACAGCTTCCTGCCGTCGCTGCGAAACCGCGCCAGCGAAGCCGGAGCGCGCCGGAGCGGGCTGGTCCGCGCCGGTACGCCGGAGTGACGCCGGCGCCCCGGCCGGGCGCTCGATGACTCGCGGGCCGAGCGGTTCGCGGGCGGGCGAGCGCGGCGCCCCGCCGAAGGCGCCGGTCCCGGCGGCGGACCAGCGCGTCACGCGGCTGCGGGCGCCGGCCTCGGCGGCCGGCGAGCGAGTCGACGTCCATCTGGCGCGGGTGCTGGACCAGCCCCGCAACCGGGTTCGGGGACTCCTACGCCGCGGCCTGGTGACGGCCGGCGGCGCCGCGCTGAAGCCCTCGTACCTGCTGCGGGGCGGCGAGGAGATCGTCTGCCGGCAGCCGCCGCCTCCGCCCGACGGGCCCCTTGCCGAGGCCGGTCCGCTTCCGGTGATCCACGAGGACGAGGAACTGCTGGTCGTGGACAAGCCGGCGGGCCTGATCGTCCATCCCGGCAGCGGCGTCTCCGGCGGCACTCTGGTCAACCGGCTGCTCCACCACCGGCCCGGCGTCGCCGGAGTGGGGTCGGCGGAGCGGCCCGGCATCGTCCATCGTCTGGACGCCGGCACCAGCGGCGTCCTGGCCGTGGCGTGCAGCGACGCGGCGTACCGGCGCCTGAGCCGCGCCTTCGCCGAGCGGCGCGTCGGCAAGACCTACCTGGCCGTGGTCCACGGCCGGCCCGAACCGGCCGAGGGGGAGGTCGACCTGCCGATCGGCCGCGACCGTGCGGTGCGCACCCGGATGGCCGTGGTGGACCTCTCCAGAGGCGGCCGCCCGGCGGTCAGCCGCTACCGCGTGGTGGCGGCGACGCCCGGCGTTTCCCTGCTGGAACTGAGGATCCTGACCGGCAGAACGCACCAGATCCGGGTCCACTGCAAGGCGATCGGGCATCCCCTGGTCGGCGACCCGGTCTACGGCGAGTCCCGCTGGCGGAACCTCGAACCGTCCCTGCGCCGCCCGGTCCGCGAGTTCCCGCGGCCGGCCCTCCACGCGCTCCGGCTCACTCTGCCCGGCGACGACGGGGACTCTCCCCGTACCTTCACCGCCCCCGTGCCCGAGGACCTGAGGGCCCTGTGCGCGGCGTGCCGGCTGGACCGAGGCCTCCCAGACGCCGGTTAGTCGCTCGCGGCCGCCCGGGACGGCGTCGCACCGATCGCCAGGGTGCCGCTCATCTCGATCCTGCCGTTGCAGATGCCGCCCTCGGCTATGGATACGAGAGGCGCGGTCAGGTCGCCTTCGACCGAGCCGGAGGACAGCACCTCGATCTTCTCCGAGGCGCGGACGTCGCCCTTGACGTGACCCGAAATCTGGACGGAATGAGCCATCACGTCCGCCTCGATCCGGCCGCGCCGTCCGAGCACGAAACGTCCCTCGAGCTCCACGGTTCCGGCCAGCGAGCCGTCGACCAGCACCTCGGCGTCGCCCGTGATGCTCCCTTCGATGCGCGAACCCGGCGCCACGTAGGTGCGCGCCGGCGCGGCCGAAGCCGACCTGACGTCTCCGGGAGGCGTCAGCGCGGCTTCCGCCGCCGACTCTTCGAGGTCCTTCCTGAAGAACGCCATTTGCTCTCCGTAGCCTTGCTGTAGCTGGTTTCGTTTCGACGGCGCCACGCTGGTCGAGGCGGCTGGAGCGGGCAACGGGACTCGAACCCGCGACATCCAGCTTGGGAAGCTGGCACTCTGCCAACTGAGTTATGCCCGCAAACGCTCGGACCGCGTCAAGGTAACCCAGCCCCCGCGGACGGTCAAGCGTTCCGGCCCGGAGGCCCGCCGGGACGCGGAGTGAACCTGGTCTGGAGCGGCCTGCGAGCGGGAACGCCGGCCCGGCCGGCGCCGAACGCCGTGCAGCCGGCGGCGCCGGCAAAGGCGCTATGATGCACTCGCTTCCGCTCCCCCTCCTCCCCGTCTTGATGGAACGCCGCGCTCAGCCCCTCTACTTCTTCCCGGAGCGGGACGTGACGGCCGAGGAACTGGAGCGGATGCTTCACGGCGGCGACCGCCAGGCCCGCTGCGCCGCGATCTCCTGCATGCTCCGCTACGCGCAGTGGGAGGACATCTGGGACTACGTCACCCGTGACGACGTGCGGGAACTCTTCGACGACCTGGACCTGCCCGAGAGCCTGCGCGCCGCCTGGGCCCGGATGCTGAAGATAGAGCCGGTCGCCACCTGACCGCCGCAGACTCCTGGCGCCGCGAAACCTGTCGCAGGCCCCGTGTTTCGCTCCAGGCAGCGACGTCCAGCCCAGTCGGGTCGCCTGGGCGGCGACCCCTCCCGACCCAGGACGGGCGGGTGCGTCCGACGCCGCTAGCGCCGGTCGCCCATCACCAGGCCGCCGAGGCCGCCGAGCACGGAACCTTCGCCCTTGCGGGCGCCGCCGGTCTGGGGAGCGGCGGCGTAGACCCGGCTCGCCAGCCGGCTGAACGGCAGCGACTGAATCCACACCTTGCCGGGTCCGGTCAGGGCGGCGAAGAACAGCCCCTCGCCGCCGAACAGCGCCGTCTTGATCCCGGGCACCGTCTGGATGTCGTACTGGACCTGGCGTTCGAAGGCGACCAGGCAGCCGGTGTCGAGCCGGAGCGTCTCGCCGGGACCGAGGTCGCGTTCGACGACCGTGCCGCCGGCGTGGACGAAGGCCAGTCCGTCGCCTTCGAGTTTCTGCAGAATGAACCCCTCGCCGCCGAACAGTCCGGCGCCCAGCCGGCGCTGAAACGCGATGCCCACCGAGACGCCCTTGGCGGCGCACAGGAAGGCGTCCTTCTGGCACAGGATCGTGTTGCCGTGGGACGGAAGGTCGAGCGGGATGATCCGTCCCGGATAGGGAGAGGCGAACGCCACGTTCCGGCGCATCCCGGCGCCGTTGCCGAAGACCGTCATGAACAGCGACTCGCCCGTCAGCACCCGTTTGCCGGCGGAGAGGAGCTTGTCCATGAAGCCCCCGCCGCCGCGGTCCGAGCCGTCGCCGAAGATCGTGCTCATCTCGATACCGGGGTCCATGTACATGAAGGCGCCCGCTTCCGCGATGCAGGCCTCGCCCGGGTCGAGCGTGATCTCGACGAACTGCATCTCCTCGCCGACGATCACGTAGTCGATCTCGTCGGCGATGCCGCCCGGCGGCTTGGGCACCGTCGCGCCGAACGCCGCCGCGAACCGCGGCTCGCTGACCACCGGCGCCCAGTTGCCCATGCCGTCCCGGTACACGTGGGCGCCCCGGGGAACCGCGCCGGACCGGATCCTCTCCTCGATCTCCTCGGCCGGGAAGGGTCCTTCCTGCCTGCCGTCGGTTGCCAGGTACCAGATCGCGTCGCTCATCTTCTCAACTACTCCTGTTGGGCGCGCCGGGTTTCAGTGGGGCCGCGACGAAACCGCTTCGTCGCCGCGCGGTGACGGCAGCCGGGGTCAGGGATCGTAGCCCAGGATCCGGACCTCGAAGACCCAGGGCCAGTACTTCCCGGTCAGCAGGAAGGTCCCCGTGTCGGGACGCCAGGCGATCCCGTTCAGGACGTCCGCCTCGGCCGCCTCCTCCGCCGTCAGCAGGCCCGAAGCGTCGACGATCGCCGCCACGGCGCCGGAGTCCAGGTCGATGGCGGCGATCTCGTCGCTGCCGAACAGGTTGGCGAACAGCAGGCCGTCGACGAGCTCCAGTTCGTTCAGGTCGTCCAACGGCATGCCGCCTCTCGTGACCCGCAGGCGCCGCCGCACCTCCAGAGTCTCGGGATCGCGGAAGGCGAGGACCGGCGTACCGTCGCTCATGACGAGTTCGTCGCCGTTCCAGGCGAGGCCCCAGCCTTCGCCGCCGTAGCGCAGGCTGCCGCGCTCGGCGAACGGCGCCAGCGACCAGACCAGGGCGACGCCGCGCCGCCAGGTCAACTGGATCAGCCGTTCCTCCGCGTCCTCCGGGCCGGTGACGACGGCGATGCCCTCGCCGAACAGCTCCGGGTCGAGCTCCGCGCGGTCCAGTTCGGCGCCGTCGCTCCACCGCCATGCGCGCAGGCTGGAGGCGCCGTAGGAACCGGTGCTCTCGTAGACGACGCCGTCTCGCCAGAGGAGCCCCTGGGTGTAGGCCTCCGTGTCGTGCGGGCGGCGATCGACGACTTCCAGTTGCCAGCGCTCGGGTTGCGGCGGCGGCGCCTGCGCTCTGCCGCCCGGCGCCGACTCGATCCAGCCGACCGGCCCGCAGGCCGGGACGGCGAGCAGCGGGAGAAGGAGCCCCAGCCAGAATCCGCGCATCGTGAAGACGCTACCAGCCGACAAGGTCGCCGCTCCGCGGCGCGTCTTGTTCAGAAGCCGACGAGGACGTGGGCGCACCCAGTGTGCGACACCGTCGCCGACCGTCAGGCCGGCATCGATCCGCGGCGGTGCCCAAGGGCGGGTCGGAGGACCCGCGCACCCAGCGGAAGGCTTGACCGTTCCGGCGGCGGTTGGAAGAGTGTCGCGGCCATGAGGTCCTCCATCCTCGGAAGAGCCGGCCTGCTTGCCGCGGGCGCCCTGCTGGCCGCGGCCTGGTTCGCGTTCGCCCAACCGGCGGCGGACGAGCCGCTCTTGAGCCCGCGGGAGACGATGCGCGCCTTCCTCGAGGCCTTCGCGACGGAGGACGGCCGTCCGGATCTCGACGCCGCGGCCCGTTGCCTGGACCTGGGCGACCTTCCCTTCCCGGTGCGGGCGCGGCAGGGCCGGCGCCTCGCCGGCGAACTGAAGAACGTCATCGACCGGCTGGAGTTCGTGGAGTTCGACGCCATCCCGGCCGAGGGCGATCTGGACCGCTGGACCTTCAGCGACGAACTGTCCGCGCCGATCGCGCTGGCGCCGGACGGGAACGGGAACTGGCTGTTCACGCGGGCGACGGTGGCGGCGATACCGGCGCTGTACGACGAGCTGCGGGACCGGTCGATCGTCGAGGGGGTCGAGGAAGCGCCGGTGGCGGCGGCGACCTGGCTACGGGACCGCGTTCCCGCCCCGCTGCGGACCGGGGGCTTCATTCTCCACCCGTGGCAGTGGCTGGCGTTGCCGGCCCTCGTTCTGCTAGGCCTTGCGATCGACCGGATCGTCGCCTGGATCGCCAGCGGCCTGTTCGCCGGGCCGCTGAACCGGCGCTACCGCTCTCTCGATCTCCCGGGCGCCCGCCGCATCCTGCGCCCGACCGGGCTCGTGGCGATGGCGGGGATCTGGTGGCTGGGGCTCCAGTGGCTGGGCCTGCCGCCCCGGATTCACGCCTGGCTGGACGCGGTCGTGCTGGTGCTCTTCCTGTTGGCGCTCGGCCGCGTCGCGTTCGCCCAGATCGACCTGCTGGGAACCGCACTTCGGGCGCGGGCCGCGCGGGCCGAGAACCGGTTCCAGGACCAGTTGGTCCCGTTCGTCACGAAGACGCTCAAGGCGGCGGTCGCCGTCTTCGGCATCGTTTTCCTGCTGGCCCAGCAGGGCCGCGACGTGACGGCGCTGCTCGCCGGTCTCGGCCTGAGCGGCCTGGCGGTCGCGCTGGCGGCCCAGGACCTGCTGAAGAACCTGTTCGGCTCGGTCACCGTGCTGCTCGACCGCCCGTTCCGCGCCGGCGACTGGATCAAGGTCGGCGACGTCGAGGGCGTGGTCGAGGAGATCGGCTTCCGCAGCACCCGCGTGCGGACGTTCTACGCCTCGCTGATCACCCTCCCCAACGCGAGGCTGATCGACGCCTCGGTCGACAACTACGGCGCCCGGGCCTTCCGCCGCTGGAGCACCCGCATCGGCATCACCTACGACACCGCGCCGGAGACCATCGACGCCTTCTGCGAGGGCATCCGGCAGATCGTGCGGGACAACGAGTCGATGCGGCAGGACGCCTTCGAGATCCACCTGAACGAGTTCGGCGCGGACGGCCTGGAGATCATGCTCTACGTCTTCTTCCTGGCGCCTGACTGGAGCACGGAACTGCGGCTGCGCCACGAGATGGCGCTGGACATCCTGCGGCTCGCCAACCGCCTCGGCGTCCGCATCGCCTTCCCCACGCGGACGATTCACCTGGAGGCGCCGGAGGCCGGCGATCCGGCCGCCGGCGCGGCAGGCTGACCGGCCGGCAGGACGATGCGAACCGCGAGCCCTCCGGCCGGCCGTAGCGAGGCGGCGATCGAGCCGCCGTGCTGCCGGACGATCCGCCGGGCGATCGGCAGGCCCAGGCCGGTGCCCCCGCTCGAGGTCGAGAAGTAGGGCTCGAAGATCCGCTCCAGGTCGCTCTCCGGGACGCCCGGCCCCCGGTCGGCGACCGTCACGGCCAGCCCGCCGTCCTTGCCGCCGGGCTCGATGCGGACCCGCACCTCGCCGTCCTCGGCGCTCGCCCGCACGGCGTTCTCGATCAGGTTGCGGAGCGCCCTCTGCACCATCCGCCGGTCGAACGCGAGCACGGCCTTCTCCCCGTCGAGCCCGCACTCGAAGCGGACCGCCACCGTCCCGTGGGCGGCGCTGGCGTAGCCCTCGACGACTTCCCGAACCGCTTCGCCGAGGTTGCCGGCCGCCGGCCGGGCGAGCGGGATCCGGCTGTAGGTCGAGAACTCGCCGGCGGTGCGGGCCAGTTCCTCCACCTGCGCCAGGATGTTGTCCGTGCAGCGCTCGAACACCTCCTCCAGGCGGTCCGGCGCATCCCGCCAGACCTGCCGCAGGTGCTCGGTCGAGAGCCGGATGGGGGTCAGCGGGTTCTTCACTTCGTGGGCGATCAGGCGCGCCATCTCGGCCCAGGCCTCGAGCCGCTGGGCCCGCACCAGGTCGGCTCGCGCCGACGCGATGCGCGACGCCATGCCGTCGATCGCCTGGCCGAGGGTCTTCAGTTCCGTCTCCTCCGGTTCGAAGCCGAGCGAATCGGCACCGCCCGCGATGCGGTCCGTGCCGTCGATCATCCGCACCAGGGGACGGGTGAACCCCCGCGCGAGCCGGGCGCCGACCGTGACCAGCAGCAGCACGAGCGCGGTCGTGACGACCAGAGCCTGCCGCCTCAGGGCGGCCAGTTCCCGCGTGGCCGCCTCCTGCTGCGCCAGCAGCGGCACGGACACGAACAGGCCCGATTCTCCCGGCCGCACCTCCCCGAGAGACACCGGCGTGTAGAGCTCCAGGTAGGACGTGCCCTGCTGCGTGGTCTGGACCCGGGCGGCCGTCCGGTGGCCGAGCAGCGCCAGCCTGCTGTACACGTTGCCCGGAATCCGCTTCGGCATCAGGCCGGCCGTGAAGAGGTCCGGCTTGCTCGAGGCGTAGACGCCGCCGCGCCAGTACAGGTTCACTTCGTGGCCCACGACCTCCGCCAGCCAGGCCAGCAGTTCGTCGTCCAGTTGGGCGTCCATCGAGAAACCGGCCTCGAGGCCGAGGAGAAAGTCCGTCAGGACGTACTCGAGCGACACGAGAGCGGTCCGGCCGGCGGCCTCCTGCTCCGCCTGAACCCGGTTGGAGAGGTTCCGGAAGAGAAGTCCGTTGAGCAGCGTCAGGGGCACGATGGCGATCAGGGCCAGCACCGCGGTGAGCCGGACCGAGTAGCGGCGGACGTCGGGCAGGAGGCGGCGGCGCAGCTTCGCCGTGGGCAGGCTGATCAGCAGGACGGCGAAGGCCGCGGCAAGCCCGGCCAGCATCAGCCGCGCGGCGACCGCCGCCACTCGCCAGAGGCGATCCGCGATCGGCTCTTCCGGCAGGAGCGCGGCAATCCAGAGGCCCGGCTGGCCGGTGGGCGCGAACCAGGCCAGGGCCGGCCCCGCCGGCGTCGCGACCCGCATGACCCGGCTCGGATCCACCGCCTCCGACGGCGCCGGCAACGTCCAGTCCTCCTGCCACGGCGAGACGAGGGGGCGGCCCGCGCCGTCGACGTAGGCGAGCTTCGCACCGGCCGGCGGCTCGGCGCCGCTGCGGCTCCGATCCGGGCCGCCGCGAAGGAGACGTACCTCGAGTTCCGCCGCGGAGCGCGACGTGGCGTCGCTCCAGACGCCGGTTCTCGGCGCCGCGGCCGTCCAGAAGCGCACCGTGCCCCAGTCGCGGCCGGCGGCGCTCATCGGGAGCTCGCCCGACGCGCTTCGCTGGCGCCTCCAGCCCGGAAGATCGCCCGACGGCGAGCGCGCGCTGCCCGCGTCGAGGCCGCCGGTGACCGGGTCGACCGGCAGGCCGTAGGAGAAGGTCGAGATGGCGCCGTCGCCGATCACGGCGAGGGCGGAGAGCGTCTCGGATGCGGCCAGGGGCGACCGGCGCCAGAGCTCCAGGGCCAGGTCCTGGCGATCGTCGAGTTCCCGCGGATCGCCGAGCGCCAGTTCCCTCAGGTCGGTCGCCGCCAGGAAGGAACTCGTGCTCCGGGCCAGCGCCGCGACGTCCTCCGGCGCCGGGGCGTCGAGACCGTCCCGGGCGTACTCGGAGAGCGCCGCGCGCAGGGCCGGCCGGTTCGTCGCCTCGACCAGCAGGCCGACACCGGCGGCCGCCGCGGCGGCGGTCAGGAGCACGTGCATCCAGTCCCGGCCCTGCCGCCAGCCGGAGGCCCAGAACGCGGCGCCCGCCAGCAGGGTCCAGCACCCCAGCAGCGCTGCCCAGTCGCCGAGCGGCCCGCCGAAGGAGGCGCCCGGGTCCGGCGGCGCGCCGGTCGCTTCGATCGTCCAGATCCTCCACCGGAAGAGCCCGTAGCCGGCCGCCGCCGCCACCGCGGCGAGACCGGGAACGGCCACCGCCGGGCGAGGCCGAGCGGGCGAACGGGCGCTCCACCGGCGGAAGAGCCAGACCAGCGACAGGCCGGCGCCGAGAACGGCCGCGGCCAGGGCGAGCGCGGCGCCGATTCCGGGCAGCCGTCCGGCCGCCGGCTCGAGTCGCAGCCGCAGCCACGGGCCGGGAACGCCGTCCGGCGGCGCCAGTTCGCGGATGCCGAGGGCCTCGAGAGCCGGCGTCAGCGGCTCCGCGGCGTGGTCGCGAACCGACCACCTGACGCCGTGGCGCCGAAGTCCCGCGGGCGCCGGGAACGGCAGCGAATCGGTCGGATGGCTGTCACCGACGATCAGCCGCCAGCCGCCCTCCCCCGCGGTCATGTCGACCGCCGCGTAGAGCGAGACCGCCGTGAAGCCGGCGGTCTGGTTGATCCCTCCGGGCAGGAGGCGGTCCAGCGGCAGGTCGTGCCGGAGTCCCGGACCGGCCCAGGCCTGCGCCAGATCGTCGGGATCGACGAGAACCAGCGTGCGCCCGCCTTCCCGGCTGGCGCGATCCAGTTCCTCGAACAGGCTCTGCCGGGCCTGCGCCGAGCCGATAGGGACCGCCATGGCGCCCCGGACGCTCCCGGCCGCCCGTTCGGCGTCCGCCAGGAGATCGAGCAGCAGGTCTTGGTAGGCCGACTCCATCGCGGCCGTCTGTCCGCGCGTGGGGAGCGGCGGGTCGCCGCCGCCGTTTCGCGGCCAGCGATCGAACGCGAACAGGACGGCCGCGAGCGCGAACAGGCCGAAAACGACGCGGAGCTCGGCGGCGGCCCCGCCGCGCCGGTCCGCGGCCGCGGGGTCGGTCATGGGCCGGTCGCCGCCCGCACGGACCGGAGAATCCGCGCCGCCACCCGCTCGGCGTCCCCGGTCGAGGTGTCGATCGCCTGGTAGGTGTCGTCGCGCCGCAGGGGCGACGCGGTGCGGCGGATGTCCCGCTCGTCGCGGGCCCGCATCTCCCGCAGCAGCCGGTCGCGGTCGCCTCCGGCAACGTCGGCGAGCTGGCGCAACCGGCGTTCGACCCGCACCTCCAGCGGCGCCTCCAGGTAGAACTTGTACGGGGTCTCGGGGAAGACGACGGTGCCGATGTCCCGCCCCTCGACCACCGCGCCCTCCCTGCGGGCGAACTCGCGCTGCTTCCCGACCAGCCAGGAGCGCACCGCCGGATGGACGGCCACCCGCGAGGTCGCGGCGTCGACGCTCGCGCTGCGAAGCCGGGCGCCGGGAACCATGCCGTCGACCGCCACGTCCGCCTCGTCCCGCCGCGGCCGCAGCTCGAAGCGAAGCCTCGCGATCAGTGCTCTCATCGCCGGCTCGTCGGCCGGGTCGAGCCCCTCCTCCAGCGCCTTCCAGGCCACGGCGCGGTACATCGCGCCGGTGTCGAGGTAGGGCACGCCGAGCCCGGCCGCCACCCGCCGCGCCACCGTGCTCTTGCCGACGCCGGCCGGGCCGTCGATCGCCACGACGATCATCGGCGCCGCGGTTTCCGGCGCCCCGCGCCAGGCGTGCCAGCGCCCGGAGGACCCGCGGTCGACTTTCGCCGGGTCCGTGCGGATGCGTTCCGGCGCCGGGCGCCCTGGCCGGCCCTGCCCGCCGGCCGCGCCACGCCGGCGCGGAGCGCGGCCACTTCGGCGGCCGAGAGTTCCCGCCAGGCGCCGAGCGGAAGTCGGGCGTCCTGCAGGCCGCCGATCGCCACCCGGCGCAGCCTCTGCACGGGGTGCCCGACGCGGAAGAACATCTCGCGGATCTGACGGGTCCGGCCCTCGAACAGCTCCACCCGCCACCAGCTCGAAGCGCGCGCGGCGCGGGCGCCCCGGCGCGCCGGCGCCCGGCTCAGCTTCATCGGCGCTGTGCGCCGGCCCGCGATCGTCATGCGCCCCCGCAACCGCGCGATCGCCGTGTCGCCGGGGATGCCGCGCACCTTGACCAGGTACCGCTTGGGACAGCCGAACCGGGGGTGGGTCAGGCGGTAGGCCAGGTCGCCGTCGTCCGTCACCAGCAGCAGGCCCTCCGTGCCGTAGTCGAGCCGGCCGACCGGCTTGAGCCGGCTGCGCCACTTCTCGGGCACGAGGTCCATCACGGTCGGGCGTCCCTCCGGGTCCGAGCGGGTGGTCACATAGCCGGGCGGCTTGTTCAGCAGGACGTACCGGGCCGCTGCGCTCCGGCGGATCGGTTCGCCGTCGACCAGGACCGTGGCGGGAGGATCGCCCGCCGGAGCGACCCGGTCGCCGAGCACGGCCACCCGCCCGTCGATCGTGACCCGCCCCTCCCGGATCAGCTCCTCGGCGCCGCGGCGCGAGGCGATCCCCGCGCGGGAGAGCACCTTCTGGAGCCGGTCGCCCCGCGGCCGCTCAGTCATCCCCCGGGTCCACGTTCCCCGCGTCCGCGTCCGTCGAGTCCGCGGGGCCCAGCGCGAGTGCCGGCTGCGGGGCCGCCTCGCCTTCGGCGGCGGCCAGGAAGGTCTCCTCGAACTCCTCCAGCGGCGGCAGTTCCGACAGCGACCGGAGTCCGAAGTGAAGCAGAAAGTCGCGGGTCGTGGCGTACAGGAACGGGCTGCCGACGACTTCCTTCCGGCCGGCGATCCGGATCAGCCGCCGTTCGAGCAGGGTCTTCAACACGCCGCCGGAGTGCCGGCCCCGGAGATCGTGGATCTCGGGGCTCGTCACCGGCTGCCGGTACGCGACGATGGCGAGGGTCTCCAGCGCCGCCATCGACAGCTTGCTGCGGCCGGCCACCTCGAAGTACTTCCGCAGGTAGGCGTGGAGGTCGGGGCGGGTGACCAGGCGGTAGGCGTCGCCGACCCGGTCGAGAACGACGCCGCGGTCCGGCTCGGTCCCGGACCCGTCGGCGCCGTAGCGGGCGAGGACGGTGCGAAGGGCTTCGCGGGCCTCGTCCCGGTACTCTTCGCCGAAGACGCCGAGCAGCTTCGCCTCGGGTTGCGGATCCGGGCTGGCGAAGAGCAGCGCCTCGAACACGGCGGCCATCTCGGACCGGTCGGTCATTCCGCGAACTCCTCGAGCAGGATCGGATCCAGGGGGCGGGTGGTGCGGAAGAGCAGCACCGAGCCGGCTCCGGCGGCATGAAGCCGGACCAGGTTCAGGCGCGCCATCTCCAGCACCGCCAGGAAGCAGGCGATCGCCTCGGCCCGGCTCGACAGGGCGAACAGGTCGTCCTGGAGATCGAGCGACCGGCCGCCCTCGAAGCGGCGCAGCAGCCGCTCGATCTGGCCGCGGACGCTGAAGTTCTCGCCGCGGTAGATCAGCGGGCTCGGGTTCTCTTCGTCGTAGCGCTTCATCACGTTGCGCAGGACCTGCAGGAGGTCGAAGAGGGACAGGTCCCCCATGTCGAACTCCTCGCCGTCTCCGGGCGCGGCCGCCGGCGTGGCGCTCCGGGACCAGAGGCCGTGGCGGAGGTCGTGGACCTCGGCCAGGGTCTGCGCCGCCTCCTTCAGCCGCTGGTACTCGAGCAGCCGCTCGATCAGCTCGCGCCGGGGATCCTCGGGCTCTTCGCCCGGCGCCGGTTCGGGCCGCGGCAGCAGCACCCTGGCCTTGAGCTGGATCAACAGCGCCGCCTCGTAGATGTACTCCGCGGCGATGTCCAGGTCGAGTTCGTCCATCAGCGCCAGGTACTCGTGGAACTGGTCGCAGACCAGCGCGACCGGGATGTCCACGATCTCGATCTCGTTGACGCGGACGAGCTGGAGGAGCAGGTCGAGCGGACCCTCGAAGGCCGGGAGCCGGACCTGCCACGACTCCGGCAACAGGCTGCCGCGACCGTCCACGAGCCTCATCCGGGCCGATTCTCCCACATTGCCGGCAAGGGAACGCCGGCGTCGCCGACGGCCTCGAGCCAGGACCGGGCGGCGTGACGCGGGCGGTACCGCCGGTCGAGGCGGCGCCGCCCCGCCTCGCCGCGGGACCGCGCGTCGCCGGGATCGGCGGCCGCCTCGATCAGAGCCCCGGCGAGGGCGGCCGAGCGCTCCGGCGGCACGAGCCAGCCGGTTTCGCCGTCGACCACGACTTCCGGGATGCCGCTGACCGCGGAGGCGATCACTGGGACGCCGGCGTCCATGGCCTCCAGCACGACGAGGGGCATGCCCTCGTAGGTCGAGGGGACCACCAGCGCGGCCGCCCGCCGCAGCAGGCTCGCCACCTCCGACCGGGAGCACCGCCCCTTCCACCGGACGCTGGACGCCAGCCCGAGCCGCTCGCACAGTGCGCCGAGCGCCTCGCGCCGCTCGCCGTCGCCCGCCACGACCAGCCGCGGGAGGCGGCCGCGGTCGCGGGCCTCGGCCATCGCGTGCAGGAGGATCTCCATCCCCTTGCGGATGCGCAGCCGGCCCACCCCCAGCAGGAACGGTTCGTCGGCGGCGGGGGCTTCCGGGCCTTCGGCGCTCGCCGTCCGCGCCTCCCCGGCGCCGCCTTCGAGCGGAGCGCCGGTGACGTTCGGCACCACCCGCACGCCCTCCACGCCGTAGTCGCGCTCGATCTCCCGCGCCGTGGCCAGGCTCGGGGCCAGCCGCAGGTCGCACCGCCGTGCGGTCAGCCGCCCGAGCGCGATGTGGACCGGCGTGCGGAACGCGCGGAACACGCGTTCGCTGCCGACCGGCCGGGCCACCGCCCCGCCGTTCCGGTCGCCGTCGACCAGCGGACGGACGGCCCGGCGCTCCCGGACGTAGCTCACCTGCTGCAGGGCGGCCAGGAGGGGCCTGGACGAACGATCGGTCCGTGCCAGATCGCGCACCACGAGGCCGCCGTCGCTCTCGTGTACCTGCACCACGTCGGGCCGCCACTCGCGAACCGCGCGCCGGACGGCCGCACGGGCCCGCCACGGGAAGGCGGCCTTGGAGACCCCCGGCCCGCAGCGGTCGCGGCCCAGGACCTCGACCTCGCAGCCGGCCTGCCGGAGGCCCCAGGCGAGCTGCAGCACCTGCTCGCCGGCGCCGGAGAGGTCCCGCGGCGGCAGAACGTTGGCCACCAGGAGCACCCTCACGAGGTATCGCTTCCTTCCTCCGGGGCCGCGAGGCCGGGGATGCGCCGGCCCAACTGCCGCCGCAGGGCCCGGTTCTCCGGCGCCGCCAGCCGGTCGAGCAGGTCCGCCGCGTCCTGGCGGGCCGCGACCAGCCACTTCCAGTCGCGAGCCACGTCGCCGAACCGGAACCGGGGCACGCCGGCTTGGCGGGTGCCGAGGATCTCGCCCGGTCCCCGCTGCTTCAGGTCTTCCTCCGCGATCCGGAAGCCGTCCGTCGTGGCCGCGAACGCCTCCAGGCGCCTCCGCGCTTCCGGCGACGGCTTGCCCGCGAGCGCGATGCAGAGCGGGTCCCCCAGCGCCGGATCCGTGCCGCGGCCGATCCGCCCCCGAAGCTGGTGCAACTGCGCCAGGCCGAAGCGCTCCGCGCCCAGGATCACCATCGCGGTCGCCTCGGGGACGTCGACGCCGACTTCGATCACGGTGGTCGCGAGCAGCGCCTGGATCGAGCCGGAGGCGAAGCGGCTCATGGTCTCGTCCCGTTCCCGGCGGTTCAGGCGGCCGTGCACGACGCCGCAGGGCGTGCCGAGCGCCCGCTCCCACTCCCGGCCGGCCTCCTCCAGCGACGGCAGGCCGGCGGCCGTGCCCTCGCCGCCGTCGATCAGGGGGAAGACGACGTAGGCGCGGCCGCCGCTCGCCAGCCGGCGCCGCACCTCCTCCACCGCCTCCTCCATCCGGCCGTCCGCCAGCACGCGGGTCTCGACCGGGCTGCGGCCGGGCGGCATCTCGTCCACGATCGACACGTCGAGATCACCGTACACCGTGAGCGCCAGCGACCTGGGAATCGGGGTCGCCGTCATGACCAGAAGGTCCGGCCGCAGGCCCTTCTCCGCCAGCGACTGGCGCTGGACGACGCCGAAGCGATGCTGCTCGTCGATCACGGCGAGGCCGAGCCGCGCGAACCGGGTGCGTTCCTCGATCAGCGCGTGGGTGCCTATCGTCAGGTCGATCCCGCCGTCCGCGATCCGCTCCGCGACCGCGCCGCCGTCGCTGGCCGCGCGCTGGCTCGAGGTGACGAGCGCGAGGGCGAGCCGGGAACCGAGCAGGCGCTCCAGCGAGGCGAAGTGCTGCTCGGCGAGGAGTTCCGTCGGCGCCATCAGCGCCGACTGGAGTCCGCTCCGGGCGGCGATCAGGCAGGAGAGGGCCGCCAGGACCGTCTTGCCGCAGCCGACGTCGCCCTGGACGAGGCGCAGCATGGGCTCCGGCGCGGCCAGGTCGCCGGCTATCTCGCCGAGGACCCGTTCCTGCGCTCCGGTCAGGCGAAAGGGCAGGAGCTCCGCGGCCTCGCTCCACTCGTCGCCGCCGGCGCGGTAGCGGTGGGGCTTGCCCGACCGGCGGCGTCGGCGGCGGGCCGCGGCGAGCCGCAACTGCTGGAGCAGGAACTCCCCGTAGGCAAGGCGGGCATGGGCCGGGCTCCGCCTCGCGTTCAGGTTCTCGATCGACGCCTCGGCCGACGGCAGATGAACCTCGGTCAGGGCCTCCGCGAGGCGCGGAAGTCCGTGCCGCGCCCGTTCCTCGCGCGGGAGCCACTCCTCGATCCAGTCCGGCCCCGAGGCGTCCCGCAGACTCCGGACGGCGTCGGCGGCGAGATGGGAGACACGGGACGGCGGCACCTCGCCGATGCGGCCGTAGACCGGCCGCACGCCGCCGCCGGCGACGGGGCCGTCGCCGTCGAACCGCTCGACGGACGGATTGGAGAGTTGCCAGGGGCCGTCTCCGCCGCGCCGCCGGAGCGAGCCGTGCAGCAGGTAGGGCACGCCCTCTTCGAGCTGGTTCGCCAGGTAGGGCCGGTTGAACCAGACGACCTCGACGCGGGCCTCGCCGTCGCGGGCGACCGCCTCCACGCGGGAGAAGCGCCGCCGCCCGAACAGCCGCTTCAGGTTCTCGAGCCGCGCGACCACGGTGAGGGCCCCGGGCGTCGCGGAGTCCGCCGTCCGCGCGGTCCTCGGCGCCGGGCAGCCGCCCCAGGGTGCGGCGGTCCTCGTAGCGCAGCGGCAGGTGCGCCAGCAGGTCCAGGATCCGCCGGCAGCCAGCCTCGGCCAGCCGCCGTCCGAGCACGGGACCCACGCCGCGCGCGCGGGTTATCGGATCGCGCGGGTCCATGGGTCGGCTCTACTCCCCCACTTGAAGAGTCGCCGTGCCTGGGTCGAGGCGGGCCCTGGCGCCGAGGGGAAGCGTGTGGTTCGGCGCCTCGTGGCCGGCCGGCAGCCCGGCGAACAGCGGCGCTCCCAGGGCATCGGCGAAGTCGGTCAGGCTGGCGCGGGCGTCGCAGTTCGTGAAGTGGCCGGCGACCACGGCGCGGACGCCGGCCGCCTGGCCGGACGCGCGAAGCTGGGTGAGCAGGCGGTCGATCCGGTACTCCGGCTCGTCGATGTCCTCCAGCATGAGAATCGAGTCCCGGAAGCTCGGCAGCAGCCCCGTCCCGACCGTCGCCGCCAGCATGGTCAGGCAGCCGCCGAGCAACGGACCCTCGATCGGCGCCGGTCGGCCGGCCGACACGCCCGAAACGGCCTCCAGCGCCCAGGGCGGCGGCCGCCGCCCCGCCAGCGCGTCCAGGAAGGAGTTCCGCTCCCCGGCCGACAGGCCCCGCGCGAAGTCCACGGCCATCGGACCGTGGAAGGCGACCGTGCCCGTCCTGGCGACGAGTGCCAGCAGCAGTGGCGTCAGGTCCGAGTAGCCGACGTACGGACGCGGCCTGGCGGCCAGCAGATCCCAGTCCATCTGCCCGAGAACCCGCGGGACGCCGTATCCCCCGCGTGCGAACACGATGGCGGCGATCGAGTCGTCGTCGGCCAGTTCATGGAAGGCGTCGAGCCGCTCGGCGTCCGCTCCCGCGAACAGCGGCCGGCCGCCGAGGTGCGCGCCGGGCCTGAGGTTGGAGCCGAGGACGGTCCGGAAGCCGAGTTCCTCCAGCGCGGCGACGCCGGCCGCCAGCCGGTCCGGGTCGATGCGGCCGGAGAGCGCGGCGATCCCCACCCGATCGCCGGGCTTCGCCGCGGGCGGACGTTCGGCGGCGACGGGGGAGAGCCCGCCAGGGCCAGATTGCAAGGTCAAGTGCCGGAGGACCTCGTAAGCCGGATTCTGTTCGTCCCGCTGCCCTGGGGCTTCGGGAGGCGGCCATTCATCTTTGCGACCTACCCGGAGTGCGCTCCGCGCCGCGAACGGCGCTTGTGCCGGGACGGACAGCCCGATCCGCTCTCCCTATTTGGTCTTGCTCCACATGGGGTTTGCCATCGCCTCGGACCGTCGCCGGCCGAGCGGTGCGCTCTTACCGCACCGTTTCACCCTTGCCCGCCCCGGCGCACCGGGACCGGCGGTCTGCTCTCTGCTGCACTTTCCGTCGCGTCGCCGCGCCTTGCCGTTAGCAAGCATGCCGTCCGTTGGAGTCCGGACTTTCCTCCCCCGGCGGATGGGCCACCGGGAGCGACCGCGTCCGGTCCTCCGGCGCGGCGAAGCGTAGCAGGCGGAGCGACAGTGTTGCCGTCTCGGCTGGACGGACCGAAGGGAAGGGCGCCCGGCGGCCGCTCGCGCTCTCCAGGTGAAGGGGATTACGGCGCTCGCTTCGGTCGGCTGCGTTCCGCCGCGGCGTCGGACCAGGCGACGTCACGGGGAGTCACTTGCCTCCAGCCCGCCGGGCGCCCTTCCCTTCGGTCCTTGCCGAGACTGGACGTCGCGCACCCGGCGGGAGGCTACTCGGCTCTTGTCGCCTCGTAGACGGAGTGCCCGAGTTTCGGTCCGAGGACGTCGCTGAGTTGCCGCTCCGAAGCCTGGGCGACGCCGGCGTAGCTGCCGAAGCGACGCACCAGCAGCTTGCGGCGTTGCGGTCCGATACCGGGAAGGTCGTCGAAGCGGCTGTGGAGGGTTCGCTTCGCCCGCCGCCGGCGGTGGCGGGAGACGGCGAAGCGGTGCGCTTCGTCCCGCACCTGCTGGAGCACGCGGAGGCCGGCGTGGCGCCGCTTCAGCTTCAGCGGCGCGGGCCGGGCCGGCAGGTAGAGCTCCTCCTCCCGCTTGGCGAGGCCGACCACCGGCGTTTCGTCGACGCCGAGCTCCATCAGCGCCTCCAGCGCCGCGTTCAACTGGCCGCGGCCGCCGTCGATCAGGATCAGGTCGGGCATCTCCCCGACCTCGTCCAGCACGCGCCGGTAGCGGCGGCTCACGGCCCGGTGGATGGAGGCGAAGTCGTCGGCCTCGGAGAGGCCGCGGATGTTGAAGCTGCGGTACTGGCCCTTGACCATCCGGCCGTCGCTCCAAACGACCAGCGAGGCGACGGTCTGGCTGCCGCCGAAGGTCGAGATGTCGAAGCCCTCGATCCGGCGCGGCGGATCGGCGAGGTCGAGCGCCTCCCGCAGCGCGTCGCCGGCCTCCCCGGCGGCCCCGGCGCCGCGGAAGCGGCGACGGAACGCCATCGCCGCGTTGCGGTTGGCGAGTTCGATGCGCCGGGCCTTCGGCCCGCGCGAGGGCATGCGGAGGTAGACCTTCGACTCCCGGCGGCCGCTCAGCCACTCGATCAGCGCCTCCTCGCCCTCGATCGGCGCCGGCAGGTGAATCTCCTTGGGAATCAGCGTCGTCCGGTCGTAGAGCTGAGGCAGCAACTCGGACAGCAGGCGTTCGGCTGTGATCTTCGCCACGCCCTCCCAGAACAGCTCGCGCCGGTCCAGGACCTGGCCGCCGCGCATGACGAGGACGGCGACCGCCGCGTTGTCGCCGCTGACGTGCACGCCGAAGATGTCGACGTCCTCGCCGCGGGCGGAGCGGAGCTTGCGGCGCTGACTGACCTCGTCGATCTCGCGGATCGTGTCCCGCAGCCGGGCCGCCGCCTCGAACTCGAGCTCGTCCGCGCACTCCCGCATCCGGCCGCGCAGTCCCTTCACCAGTTCGTCGTTCCGGCCGGCCAGGAACAGGCGGGCCTTCTCGACCGCGCCGGCGTACTCCTCGTCCGTGGTCAGTCCGTCCACGCAGGGACCGAGGCAGCGCTTCATGTCGTGGTAGAGGCAGGGGCGCGGCAGGCTGCCGTCGATGTCGATCCGGCAGACCCGGATGCCGAACAGCTTCTGGGTCAGCTTGATCGCCTTGCGCGCCAGCCCGGCCGGCAGGTACGGGCCGTAGTACTCCGCCCCGTCGCGGCCGATGCGGCGGGTGAAGGCCAGCCGCGGATGCCCGTCGGCCAGGGTCAGCTTGAGGTACGGGTAGGTCTTGTCGTCCCGGAGGCGGATGTTGAAGCGGGGCTGGCGCCGCTTGATCCAGTTGTTCTCGAACAGCAGGGCCTGGGCCTCGGAGTCGGTGACGACGAACTCGACGTCGGCGGCGTCGTGGAGCATCAGCGCGATGCGCGGGTCGCCGGCCGGCTTGCGGTAGGCCGCGGCGCGGCGCTTGAGCGACTTCGCCTTGCCGACGTACAACGCCTCCCCCGCCTCCGACTTGAAGATGTAGATCCCCGGCTGGTCCGGCAGTTCCTCCAGCTTGAGCGAGAGGTCCGCGCGCATCAGCCCATCACCTTGAGTTCGCGGAGCTCCTTCAGCCGGTCCCGGAACACCGCCGCCTGCTCGAACTCCAGCCGCCTCGACGCCTGCTTCATCGCCTTCTCCAGCCGCGCGATGCGCCGCTCCAGCGGCATCTCGGGAGCGTCCTCGCGCAGCAGATCCTCCGCTGCGGCCTCCGCCTCGGCGCCGGCCTTGTGCAGGTAGTCCAGGTTGCTCATCTGGACCAGCGGGCTGTGAACCTCCTTCAGGATGGAGGCCGGCTCGATTCCGTTCCGCTCGTTGTAGCTCTCCTGGACCCGGCGCCGGCGCTCCGTCTCCACCACCGACCGGTCGATGGACTCGGTCCGCCGGTCGGCATAGAAGATCGCCCTGCCGTTCAAGTTGCGGGCCGCCCGGCCGGCGGTCTGGATCAGCGACACCTCGCTGCGCAGGAAGCCCTCCTTGTCCGCGTCCAGGATGGCGACGACGGAGACCTCGGGCAGGTCGAGGCCCTCGCGCAGCAGGTTGATCCCGACCAGGATGTCGAAGTCGCCCCGGCGCAGGGCGGTCGTGATCTCGACCCGCTCCAGGGTGTCGATGTCGCTGTGCAGGTAGCGCACCCGCAGGTCGAGTTCGGTCAGGTACTGGGTGAGCTCCTCCGCCATCCGCTTGGTCAGCGTGGTCACCAGGACCCGCTCGCCGCGGCCGATCGCGTCGCGGGCCTCGGCCACCAGGTCGTCGATCTGGTTCGCCGAGGGCCGCAACTCGATCTTCGGGTCGAGCAGGCCGGTCGGCCGGATGATCTGCTCCACCACCACGCCGCCCGTCCGTTCCAGCTCGAACGGCCCGGGGGTCGCCGACACGTAGATGCGCTGGCCGCAGCGTTCCTCGAACTCGTCGAAGCGAAGCGGCCGGTTGTCGAGCGCGCTCGGGAGACGGAAGCCGAACTCGACGAGCGTCTCCTTGCGGGCCCGGTCGCCTCGGTACATGCCGCCGACCTGCGGGATCGTCTGGTGGCTCTCGTCGACGACGAGCAGGAAGTCCTCGGGCAGGTAGTCGAGGAAGGTCGGCGGCGCTTCGCCCGGCGCCCGGCCGGAGAGGTGGCGGGAGTAGTTCTCGATGCCGGCGCAGGCGCCGAGCTCGCGCAGCATTTCCAGGTCGTAGCGGGTACGCTGCTCCAGCCGCTGCATCTCGAGCAGGCGGTTTTCCCGCTCCAGAACGGCGAGGTGCTCGCCGAGCTCGTCGCGGATCGACGCGATCGCCCGCCGCATCCGTTCCTCCGGCGTCACGTAGTGGTTGCGCGGGAAGACCGGGATCCGGTCGACCTCTTCGAGGACCCGGCCGCTGACGACGTCGAACCGGCTGACGCGGTCGACCTCGTCGCCGAAGTACTCGACCCGGATGCCCCGGTCGTCGTAGGCCGGCAGGATCTCGAGCACGTCGCCGCGCACCCGGAAGCTGCCGTGGAAGAGGTCGAGCCGGGTGCGCTCGTACTGCATCTCGGCCAGACTGCGCTGGGCCCGCTCCAGCGGCAGTTCCGCGCCGCGCTCGAAGAACTGGAGCATCGAGAAGAACACGTCCGGCGCGCCCAGGCCGTAGATGCAGGAGACGGACGCCACGACCAGCACGTCGCGGCGCTCGAACAGGGAGACCGTGGCCCGCAGCCGCAGCCGGTCGATCTCGTCGTTGATGCTCGTCTCCTTCTCGATGTAGGTGTCGGACTGCGGGACGTAGGCCTCGGGCTGGTAGTAGTCGTAGTAGGAGACGAAGTACTCCACCGCGTTGTGCGGAAAGAAGCTCCTGAACTCCTGGTAGAGCTGGGCCGCCAGGGTCTTGTTGTGGGAGAGGACGAGCGTCGGCCGGTTGACCGCCTCGATCACCTTGGCCACGGTGTAGGTCTTGCCCGAGCCGGTGACCCCGAGCAGCACCTGCTCCGGAAGGCCCGTCCGCACGCCGTCGGCGAGTTCGGCGATCGCCGCCGGCTGGTCGCCCTGCGGGCGGAAGGGCGAGACCAGCTCGAACCGGCCTCCCCGTCCGGCCCCGGCTGCTCGCGCCGAGGGCAAGTCAGCCCTCCGGATCGGCCGCCGCGACCCGTTCGAGGCGCTCGGTCAGGCGCTGCAGGTCCTCCCGGTCGAAGAGCCCGCGTTCGATCCGCCCGAGGGCGTCGGTGAGCGCCAATTGGAGCCGGCGGTTGTCGGCCGGCGTGGCGGCACGACTTCGATAGAGCTCGAGGACGGAATCGAACGCCTGCTCCAGGCGTTCCCTCTCCGCGTGCGACGCGTCCTCCGGCAGCTCGGCCACGATCCGCTCCCGGCCGAAGTCCAGGGCGAACTCCAGCAGCTCGTCGGCCTGGGAGATCAGGACGGCGAGGCCGACGACGACCAGGACCAGGATCAGGCCGCAGCCCGCAAGCCCGGCGACCAGGCAGCCCCGGCGCGTCCGCTTCGGATCGGAGGGCTTCGCCGTCGACGGCTCGGGGAAGGGTTCCGGCAGCGGCGGCAGGCCGGTCGCCGGGTCGGCTTCGGGAGTCATGGAACGGGCCGTATGATATTCGGGCGATGAAGGCGGCGCGCAAAGCCTCGGAGACGTTGCGGAGCCGGTGCGTCAGGCACTGGCGCTGGCTCGTTCCGGTCGCCGCCGCCCCGGTGGCCGGCGTCCTGCTGGGCATCGGCGTGGCGGCGGCGATCGACCTGCCGCAGGTGGAGAGCGTGGCCGAGCTGACGCCGAGCCAGATTACCCGGCTCAGCGACCGCGACGGCGAGGCGTTCCGGAGCTACTCCGTCGAGAAGCGCATCCTGCTCGCCGAAGGAGAAGCGCCGGAGACCTTCACCCAGGTCCTGCTCGCCGCCGAGGACCGGAACTTCTACGCCCACGGCGGCTTCGACATCGTCGGCGTGTTCCGGGCCGTGGTTCAGAACTGGCGCCGGGGGGAGCGCTTCTCGGGCGCCTCGACGATCACCATGCAGGTGGCGCGGATGCTCTTCCTGGACCGGGCCAAGGTCTGGCGGCGGAAGATCCGGGAGACCCTGCTCGCCGTCGAACTCGAGAAGCGTCTCAGCAAGCAGCAGATCCTCACGCTCTACTGCAACCTGACCTACTTCGGCCACGGCAACTACGGCGTGGAGTCCGCGTCCCGCTACTACTTCGGGAAGCCGTCGGCCGAATTGAGTCACGCCGAGTCCGCGACCCTGGTGGCGATCGTGCCGAGCCCGAGCGTCTGGACGCCCTACCTGCGGCCCGAGATCGTGCGCACCCGCCGCGACGCGATCCTGCGGATGCTCGGAGAGCGCGGCGTGCTGACGCGGGAAGAGGCGGACGAGGCGGCGGCCGGGCCGCTCGACGTCGTCACGCAGCGGGAACCGGCGCCGGTGGCCCCCTACTTCGCGGAGAAGGTGCGCGTCGACCTGTACGACGCCTACGGCCGGAAGGGACTCTACGAGCGCGGCCTGCAGGTGCGGACGACTCTCGACCGGCGGATGCAGGCCGCGGCCCGGCAGGCGCTGCGCGGCGGGCTGACGAGGATCGACCGGCTGCGCGGCTTTCGCGGTCCGGTCGCCCGGGTGGAGGGCGACGACCTGACGGCGCCCGACCTCGCCGAGTCGTTTGGCGGCGTGCTGGCCGAGTGGGTCGGCTTCGAGCCCGAAGCGGGCGCCTGGGCGCCGGGCCTCGTGCTCGAGAGCGGGCCGGAGACCGCGGAGATCCGGATCGGCGACCACCGCTTCGCGCTGGAACCGGCCGGATACCGGTGGACCCGGAGGAACTCCCCGCCGTTGCGGCGCGGCGACGTCGCGTGGTTCGAGCTGCGGGCCGGCGAGGACCCGCCGGCGGACGGGGACGAAGCCGGCGCGGCCCGGTTCGCGCTGGAGCTCGTCCAGGAACCGGCGATCGAGGGCGCGGTCCTGCTGCTCGAGTCGGCGACCGGCGCGGTGCGGGCGATGGTCGGCGGCTGGGACTACGACCGCAGCGAGTTCAACCGCGCCTTCCAGGCCCGGCGCCAGGTCGGGTCCCTGTTCAAGCCGCTCGTGTTCGGCGCCGCGTTCGAGCACGGATTCACTCCCGCCGACACCCTGTTCGACGCCCCTGCCGTCTTCGTCGGCACGGACAACCGGCTCGACTACAGTCCGCGCAACTTCTACCGGGAGTACCTGGGCATCCTGACCCTGCGCCGGGCCCTGGAACGGTCGGTCAACGTCACCTCGGTCAAGCTCCACGACATCGTCGGGGCGGAGCGGGTCGTCGACTTCGCCCACCGCACCGGGGTCCGCTCCCCGCTCCTGCCCTATCCGAGCCTCGCGCTGGGCGCCGCGGACCTGACCGTGATGGAGGTGGCGACCGCCTACGCCACGATCGCCAACCTGGGGGTCCACGTGGAACCGTACTTCGTGGACCGCGTCACGACCCGCGACGGCCGCGCACTCGACGCCCACGTGCCGCGGGCGGCGACCGTCGTCACGCCGGAGGTCGCCTACCTGCTCACCCACGTGCTCGCGGGCGTGGTCCAGCGCGGAACCGCGCAGTCCGCGCGGTCGCTCGGCCTGGCCGCGGTGGCCGGCAAGACCGGCACGACGGACGGGTTCACGGACGCCTGGTTCGCCGGGTTCACGCCCAGATACACCCTGGTCGTGTGGGTCGGCTACGACCAGCAGCGGCGCATCGGCCGCAACATGACCGGCGCCGTGGCGGCGCTGCCGATCTGGAACGAGGTGCTCCGCCTGGGCGTCGAGGACGGCTGGATCGACCCGGCCCTCGCCTTCACGCGGCCCGAGCAGGTACGGCTCCGGCAGGTCGAGTACCGGTCCGGCCTGCTCCCCGCGCCGCGGCGGTCCGGCCAGCGCGTCATCGAGGAGGCCTTCATCGCCGGCACCGAGCCGGTGCTCACCTTCGATCCCGAGACCCGGGCCGTCTACGACCTGCCGTGGTACCAGCAGCGGGCGCTCTACGGCGAGCCGAAGGCGGGCGAGAACATGCCGGAAGACCTGGCCGACTGGCTGCCGGTCATGCAGGGCTGGCAGCGGGGCGACCGGGCCGACGGTTCCTGAGCCCGGAGGGCCGGCGCCGGACCGAAGCGCCGGGCGCCTCGGCTTCCGAGCGACGCCTTCGGTACCATCGCCCGCCGGACCGATGAAACGACCTGGCGCTTCAGACCCGGTTCTTCCGCGTTGGGTGCGCGTGGCGGCTCCGGCAGCCCGTCTCGGCCGCGCGATTCTGCCCCGGCGACCGCGCCGCGACGCGCCCAACGCAGCGCGCCTCGAAGCGCTCCATCTGACGGCCCTGTGGAGCATTGCCGTCGCCCACCCGATCTTCGACGTCGTGGGGCGCAGCCCGGAGTTCTTCGTCGCCCATGACGCCGGGGCGGCCGACCTGCTGGCGCTCGTGGCGTGCCTCTGCTTCGGCATTCCGGCAGGCTGCGTGCTCCTCGTTCATCTCGTTGGCCGTTTCCGCGGCTGGCGCTGGCGCCGACGGGCCGCCGCGACGGCCATCGGCGGCCTTGCCGGAGCGGTCGCCCTCGCGGCGTTCAAGCCCCTCGGCGGAGAGTCGTACGGCGTGTCCGCCGCCATCTTCCTCGTCACGGCCTCCGCCGGCGCCGCCGCGTACCTGCGATTCCCGCCGGTCCGCTCGTTCGCCTCCTTTCTCGCGCCGGCGATCGTGGCCGTACCGGCCGCCTTTCTGCTGAGTCCCGGCGTCGGCCGCGTCCTGGCGCCCACCGACGAAGTCGGCGCGCTCGACGGCGTGTCGTTCGCCTCCACGCCGCCCGTGGTGGTTGTCGTCTTCGATCAGTTCCAGCTCGCGGCGTTGCTCGATTCCGCCGGCAACATCGACCGCGCGACCTTTCCGCACTTCGCCGCGCTGGCCGAGGACGCCACCTGGTTTCGGAACGCCACCGCCGTAGCCGAGATGACGATCCATGCCTTGCCGGCGGTCGTCACCGGGAGGTATCCGGCTCGCGGCCGCCTGCCGGTGGCCGCGGACCATCCGGCCAACCTGTTCACGTTGCTGGGAAGCCGGTACCTCCTGCACGTCGAGGAGCCGTTGACCGAGCTGTGCCCGGAGTCGCTGTGCCCCGCTGAACGCCCGTGGCTCGGCGGCCGGCTGTCGGGAGTGCTGCGAGACCTGGCGATCGTGTATCCGAGAGTGCTGCTGCCGGAGGCGCTGGTCGCGTTCCTCCCACCCGTGAACCAGACCTGGAACGACTTCGCCGTGATTGCCGCCGACGAGACGGTGCACGGCCGCTGGCTGACGGCGCGGGCCGAGGACCGCCGGGCGGCAGCCAACCGTTTCATCGAGTCGATCGCCGCAACCGGGCCGGCGCTGCACTTTCTCCACGTGCTTCTGCCGCACGAGCCCTGGACCTACCTGCCGACGGGGCAGCAGTTCACGTTTCAACGGCACAGTATCGGCCTGCGGAACGGCAAGTGGGTCGACGACGACTGGGCCGCCGCGCTCAACTACCAGCGCTACCTGCTCCAGGTGGGCTACGCCGATACCTTGCTCGGCAGGCTGGTTGCGCGCCTGCGCGAGGTCGGCATCTACGACGATGCGTTGATCGTCGTCACTGCCGACCACGGCGCCAGCATGCGGCCCGGCACGTCGTTTCGACGGCCGAACGAATCCACGTTCGAGGAGATCGCGGCCGTGCCGCTCTTCCTGAAGCGGCCCGGGCAGTCCCGGGGATCGGTGAGCGATGCCAACGTGGAGGTCGTCGACATCGTCCCGACGGTCGCCGCCGAGCTCGGCGCCGCGCTGCCGTGGACAGCCGACGGCACGAACGCCCTGGATGCCGCTCGGGCCCCGCGTCCGACGAAGACCATGTTCTACGACAGGGCGACCAAACGCATCGAGACTTCCGCCAATCTTCGTCGGGCCCTGATCGAGAGCGCCGCGCGGAAGTTCGGTTGGCTCGAAACAGGCAATCCCCTGGACGTTCCAACCCCGGAAGGCCGCTACGGGGATCTGATCGGCCGCGCAGTCGATCCGCTGCGCGCCGCGCAGCCGGCGGCTGTCGACGTCATCGTCGATGCCCTGCCGCTGATCCAGGAAGCCGATCCGGATGCCGACTTCGTCCCCGCCCACATCACGGGCGCCGTGGTCGGCAGCGGGGACGGTACGCCGGCGCCGGTGCTGGCCATCGCCCTGAACGGCGCCGTGGCCGCGGTGACCCGCCCGTTTCCGTTTCCGGTGGCGGGTCGTCGCGCCGCGTGGGAGGCGATCGTCGATCCGCGTCGGTTCGTTCCGGGCGCCAACACCCTGGAGGTGTTCGAAGTTCGCGAACGGGGCGGCGACGGCGCGGTCGCGCTTGCCGCGGCCCATGGCGCCACGGCCGGCAGTCGCTGGCCGAACCTCGTTCGCGAAGAGCAGATTCAGGCCCTGGGCGGGCGGACTTCCGGTTTCCACGCCGTCGAGTGGATCGGCGACGCTCCCTTCCGCTGGACCGATGGCGATGCACGGCTGCGCGTGCCGTTCGATCCGCGGTCGCGGCCGACGGAACTGGTGGTGGAGGTCGTGATGACCGGCGGCGACAAACGGCTCCGGATAGCCGCCGCCGACTGCCTGCTCTTCGACCGGACCATCCGGGACCGCTGGAAGGCGTCGTTCGATCTCGGAGATTGCGCGCTCCCGCCGCCCAACGTGGAGATCTCGCTGCTTGGCGATGCGCGCGTTCCCGCGTCGGGCGACAACCGCAGCCTGGGCGTCGCGGTCGGCCGGGTCGAGATGCGCGCAGCGGTTCCCGATCCATAGCAGTCGGCCGAGGCCGCGGCCCGAACCTGGCGACGCGGGGCGGAAAGCCCCTTGACCCCGGTACGGATGCTCGGCCCGCGAGTACGGCGGGTCAGGCCGGGCTGCCGGGCCGCACGCCGATCAGGGCGTAGTCGCGGTAGCCGAACAGAAAGTCGTCGAGGTCGTCCCGCAGGCGATTCAGCCGGTCCGCGAGTTCCAGGCTCTGGCCGTCCAGTCCGTCGAGCGGGATCTCCGGCAGGCGCTCCTCCTCCGGGTAGGGCCGGAGGTCGAGCCGTTCGATTCCGGTGAAGCCCGCCTGCTCGTAGGAGGCCGCCAGCGCCTCGGGATGCACCGGTCTCCGGTGGGTCGGATCGAGCCAGAAGCTGCGCGCCGTGACCGCGACGGAGAGCGGGTTCGGCGTCTCGAGCACGAGAATCCCGCCCGGACGCAGAGCCGCCCAGGCGAGGCGCACCAGGCGGTCGACGTCCTCCGGCGCCATGTGCTCGATGACGTGGAAGGAGACGATGCCGCCCAGGGACGCCGGCTCGGTCCCGGCCAGCTCGGCCAGCGCGTCGTTCCGTTCGACGGCAAGGCCCCGCTCCAGGCAGCGGCGCACCATCGCCGAGGACGGGTCGACGCCGCGGCACTCAACGTCCTCCGCCTGCAGCAAGGCCAGCGCTTCGCCCCGGCCGCAACCCAGGTCGAGGACCGGCGCCGCCTGGCGGAGCCGCGGCAGGTAGACGCGGACGCGCTCCCGGATGTCCTCCTCGGCGCCACGGAACCGGTGCTCGAAGCCGATGTAGGAGACGTCCGCGTCGGCCTCCCGGAGCGTGGTCTCGCGCTCGCCGGTCCTGGCCAGGGCCGATCTCAGCAGGCCCGCCAGTTCGTCCGCCTCCCGCCGGTAGCGGTCGAGTTTCCGGTCGACCCGGCCGAACAGGGCGTCGTCGTGACGCATGACTTCGTCGAGCCCCTGGCGCAGGAAGTTCTCCAGGTGCCGGGTGCGGTGGTCCAGGTCGCCGATGCGCTGCTCGAACATCCGCTCCACCCGCTCCTGGTGGTCTCTCCACTCCTGGAGATGGTGTTCGAAGACGTCGAGCAGGATCAGGTTGAAGACGCGCTGCCGTTCCCAGAGGTCGTTCTGCGGCAGCGAGACGAACGGCCGCAGCAGCCGCTTGAAGACGACAAGGAGACGTCCGGCCAGGCCGCGATGGCTGCGGATGGGGAACGGAACGTCCCGTTCCCAGAGATGGCGCCAGTCCGCCAGCCTGCGGGTCGGCCGTTCGCCCAGGAAATCGGCGATGTCCGGCGGAGCGCTCGCGCCGGAACTCTCGCTGTCGGCCTTGTGCGGGTCAGGTTTCAGGCACGACCTCGATGGCGACTTCGGCGATGACCTCCGTGTGCAGGTCGACGCGCACCAGGTGGTCGCCCACGGTCTTGATGCCGCCGGTGAGATCGATCGTGCGGCGGTCCACCTGCACGCCGGCGGCGGCGAGCGCCTCGGTGACCTCCGTGGGCGTCACCGAGCCGTAGAGCGTTCCCGTCTCGCTGGCCCGCTTCGGGATCGTCAGCTTGACCGCGGCGAGTTCCGCCGCCACCTCGGCGGCGGCGGAACGCTCGGCCTCGTGGCGGGCGTCGAACTTCTTCCGCTGGGACTCGAACCAGAGCCGGTTCGCCTGGGTGGAAGGCGCCGCCAGTTCCCGCGGATAGAGGTAGTTGCGCGCATAGCCGGGCTTCACGTCGACCGCCTCGCCGCGCGCGCCCAGCCCTCTCATGTCTTGCAGCAGGATGACTTCCATCGCCTCGTTCCTCGCCGTCTCGGTCGCCGCCGCGCGGCGCTCAGTCCGTGGTGTAGGGAATCAGCGCCAGAAAGCGGGCCCGCCGGAGCGCCCGGGCGAGCATGCGCTGGTGGCGCGCCGAGTTGCCCGAGATCCTGCGGGGCAGGATCTTGGCGCGCTCCGGCACGAAGGACCGCAGCAGGGCCACGTCCTTGTAGTCGATGTACTCGATCCCGTCGGCGGTGAACTTGCACACCTTGCGGCGACGGAAGAAGGTTCTGCGCTTCTTCGGCATATCTCTAGGCCCCTCCCGCCGCCTGGCCCGGCACGTTGCCCATGACCGTCGTCTGGACCGGCGCCTTGCCCTTGCTGGCGGCGCGCTTCAGGTCGAGGTCGGTCCGCACCGCCAGGTGGCGCAGGATCTTCTCGTTCTGGAGCATCCGCTGCCCGATCTCGGCGAGGCCGTTGTCGCCGCCGTCGGACTCCAGGTAGTAGATGTGGTAGCGGCCCTCGGTGAACTTCCGGATCGGGTAGGCCAGCCGCCGCTTGCCCCAGGACTCCTCCTGGGCGATCCGCAGCCTGCCGTCCGCCGTCAGCAGCTTGCCGAAGGCGTCGCTCAACTCCACGGCCTCTTCATCGGTGAGGCGCGGGTCGGCAATGAAGACGAGTTCGTATGTGCGAGTCAATCGTTGTTCCTCTTCGTGTGGGCGCCGGATCGCCCGACGATGGGCGTTTCGGCCGCGACGCTGGCGGCGCGTTCCCGCGCCGTCAGGGTGCGCCGGTCCGCGGACCGGAGCGAATCGGCGGCGGAATCTATCACGGTCGGTCGCCAGCCCTCCGCTACAGCACCAGCAGCGGCGCGATGACGAGCGACACGACCGACATCAGCTTGATCAGGATGTTTAGGCTCGGCCCGGCCGTGTCCTTGAACGGATCGCCCACGGTGTCGCCGACCACCGCCGCCTTGTGGGCGTCGGAGCCCTTGCCGCCGTGGGCGCCCGCCTCGATGTACTTCTTCGCGTTGTCCCAGGCGCCGCCGGCGTTCGCCATGAAGATGGCGAGCAGGACGCCACCCGCGGTCACGCCGGCGAGGACGCCGGCCAGAGCCTCGACGTCCCAGAAACCGACGGCGACCGGCACGAGGACGGCCAGCAGGCCGGGCGCCACCATCTGGCGCAGCGCCGCCGCGGTGGAGATGTCGACGCAGCGCGCGTACTCCGCCTTCGCCTCCCCCTCCATCAGGCCGGGGATGGTGCGGAATTGGCGCCGAACCTCCTCGATCATCTCGAATGCCGCCTTGCCGACCGCCTTCATCGCCATGGACGAGAACAGAAACGGCAGCATGGCGCCGACGAACAGCCCGCACATGACGCGGGGGTTGACGAGATCCATGCTCTCCAGGCCCACCGTCGTACGGAAGGCCGCGAACAGCACCAGCGCGGTCAGCGCGGCGGAGCCGATGGCGAAACCCTTGCCGATCGCCGCCGTCGTGTTGCCGACGGCGTCCAGCTTGTCGGTGCGGGCGCGCACGTCCGGACCGAGGGCGCTCATTTCGGCGATGCCGCCGGCGTTGTCGGCCACCGGCCCGTAGGCGTCCACGGCGAGCTGGATGCCGGTCGTCGACAGCATGCCGAGCGCCGCGATCGCGATGCCGTAGAGGCCGGCCTGGTCGTGGGCCACCAGCACGGCGGCGGTGAGGACGAGGATCGGCAGCGCGGTCGACTGCATGCCGACGGCCAGGCCGCCGATGATGTTCGTCGCGCTCCCCGTCTGACTGTCCTTGGCGATGCCCTGGGCGGGCGCCTTGGACTCCGCCGTGTAGTACTGGGTGATCAGCCCGATCAGCAGGCCGGCGGCCAGGCCGGCGACCGTGGCCAGGAAGACTCCCAGATAGCCGAACTCCTTGCCCTCGACGACGAAGCGGGCGTCGCCCAGCAGGTTCCGGGCGGTGAACCAGGTGACGACCAGCATGATGCCGGCGGCCGCGAACGTCCCGAGATCCAGGGCGTGCTGCGGGTTCCCGCCTTCCTTCGTCCGCACCAGCAGGGTCGAGGCGAGGGAGACGAGGATGCCGAGGCCGGCGAGAAGCATCGGCAGCAGGATCAGGTTCGGCGTGAACGCCTCGCCCGCCAGGGTCGTCGTGCTGACGCCGAGCACGAGGGTCCCGACGATGGCGCCGACGTAGGACTCGAACAGGTCGGCGCCCATGCCGGCGACGTCGCCGACGTTGTCGCCCACGTTGTCGGCGATGACCGCCGGGTTGCGCGGGTCGTCCTCGGGAATCCCTGCCTCGACCTTCCCCACGAGGTCGGCCCCGACGTCGGCGGCCTTCGTGTAGATGCCCCCGCCGACGCGGGCGAAGAGGGCGATCGACGAAGCGCCGAACGAGAAGCCGGTGAGGACGGTCACGACCTGGCCCAGCGACCCGTTGTCGCCGCTGCCGAACATGGCCGCGTAGAGCAGGTAGAGCAGGGACAGGCCCAGGATGCCCAGGCCGACGACGGCGAAACCCATCACCGCGCCGCCCGAGAAGGCGACGGCGAGGGCGCGGTTCAGGCTGGTCCGGGCCGCGGCCGCCGTCCGCACGTTGGCGGAGGTGGCCACTCTCATGCCGAAGAACCCGGCGAGGCCCGAACAGAGAGCGCCGCCGAGGACCGAGAGTCCGATCCAGGCGGAACTGCCCGCGCGGTCCGAATTGGCCAGAGCCAGCAGCGCGGCCGCCAGGACGACGAAGATGGCCAGGATGCGGTACTCGCGGCCGAGGAACGCCATCGCCCCGTCGCGAATGTGGCCGGCGATCTCGGGCATCGCGCCGTCGCCGGCGTCCTGCCGGGCGATCCACCGGCTCCTCAGCAAGGCGTAAAGCAGCGCCGCCGCGCCGCAGGCGGGCAGCAGGTAGTACATGCTGTTGGGGTCCACTATCCGTTTCCTCTCATCCGTTGTACTCGTTCATCGTGACGTCGACGCCGCGGTCGACCCAACTCAGGACACAGTCGGCGGCCCGGCGCACCATCCGTTCCGCGGTCTCGACCTCGTCCGCCGCGAAGGGCGCGAGAACGAAGTCCGGGAGTTCTCCCCCGCGAGCGGCCGCGGCCGCCGACCTCGCCGCCTCGTCGTCCGGCGCGATGCCCAGCCGCAGCCGCGGCACCGCCGTGGTGCGGAGGTTCTCGACGATCGATTCCATGCCGCGATGTCCGCCGGGACTCCCCTTGCCGCGAAGCCGGAGCCGCCCCAGGGGCAGATGGACTTCGTCGTAGACGACCAGGATACGTCCGGGAGCATAGCCATTCCGTTCGGAGAGGCAGCGCGCGCTGTAGCCGCTTCGGTTCATCCAGGTCTGCGGAAGGGCCAGGTCCAGCCGGTCGGTCGAGGCCCAGAGCGCTCCGCAGACCTCCAGGCGGGGGCGGACGCCCAGGCGCTTCGCCAACTCGCCGACCACCCGGAAACCGAGGTTGTGACGAGTGTCGGCGTAGCGCCCGCCCGGGTTGCCCAGACCGAGGACCAGGCGCGCCTCCTCGCCCTCGCTACTCGTCTCCATTCGCCGATTCGTCTTCGTCGCCGACCCGTTCGGGCTCCTCGCCGAAGGCCTCGAGCAGTTCGTCTTCCTCCGATTCCTCGACTTCCTCCTCGGCCAAGCGGGCGGCGGCGACCGACACGATCACCTTCGTCTCGTCCTCGTTGAGCGTCACCGCGTCGGGAAGCTGCAGCTCCCCCGCTTCGACGTGCTGGCCGATGTGCAGCGGCGAGACGTCGAGTTCGATCGAGACCGGGATGTCGCCGGGCAGGCAGACGACGGCCACTTCCCGCGAGATGAACTCGAGCAGTCCGCCCTCGTTGCGCACGCCCTCGGGCGTTCCGACGACTTCGACCGGCACCGAGACCTGGACCTCCTGGTCCATCTTCACGCGCTGGAAGTCGATGTGGACGAGCGCGCCGGTCAGCGGGTTCCACTGCAGGTCGCGGATCATCGTGTGGCGCGTCTGCTCCGTGCCTTCGAGCTGGAGCAGGAAGACGGCGTTCTCGCCGCCCTCCCGGATCAGGCTCAGCACGCGCTTGCCGTCGACGCGGATGGCGGCCGCGTCGGCGCCGCCGCCGTAGACGACCGCGGGAATCTCGCCGGCCGCCCGCAGGCGCCGGTTCGCGTTCTTGCCGGTCTGCTCGCGCAGCCGGACGCTGACGGTGGGTTCGCTCACTATCGAACTCCTGGGCTAGAGGGCAAAGGGGACGGACGGCTCAGACGAAGAGCGACGTCACGGAGCTGTTGTCGTGGATTCTGCGGATGGCCTCCCCGAGCAGGGCGGCGACGCTGTGGGGTCGCAGCCTGGTGCTCCGGGCCAGCTTCTCTTCGAGCGGCGTCGTGTTCGTCACCAGGACGCCCTCGAGCTTCGACTCCTCGATCCGCTCGATGGCCGAGGCGGAGAGGACGCCGTGGATGCCCGCGGCGAAGATCCTCCGGGCGCCCTGTGCCGCCAGGGACTCGACCGAGTTGATCAGCGTGCCGGCGGTGTCGATGATGTCGTCGAGAATCAGCACGTCGCGTCCATCGACGTCGCCGATCACGTTCATCACCTCCGCCTGGTTCGCGGCCACCCGGCGCTTGTCGATGATCGCGAGTTCCGTTTGCAGCCGCTTGGCGATCGCCCGCGCCCGGGCCACCCCGCCGGCGTCCGGCGCGACGATCATCAGGTCCTCGATGCCGAGCGCGCGGATGGCGTCCAGCAGGACCGGCGCGGCGAACAGGTGATCGACCGGGATGTCGAAGTAGCCCGAAATCTGCTGGGCGTGGACGTCCATCGTCAGCAGTCGGTCGGCGCCGGCGGCGGTCATCACGTCCGCCACCAGCTTGGCGGTGATCGGCACGCGGGGCTTGTCCTTCTTGTCCTGGCGGGCGTAGCCGTAGTACGGCAGGACCGCGGTGACGCGCGCCGCGGACGCCCGCTTCACCGCGTCCAGCATGATCAGCAGTTCGACGAAGTTGTCGTTGACCGGCGTGCAGGTCGGCTGGACGATGAAGACGTCGGCGCCGCGCACGTTCTCCTGGATCTGGCAGAAGATCTCGCCGTCGGCGAAGTTGTAGGCGGTCACCTGGCCCGGCGCCATCCCGAGGTAGTTGCAGATCTCGTTCGTCAGCGCGGGGTGGGCGCGGCCGCCGAAGACCTTGAGCTCGGTATACATGGCCCGTTCGACGTTGTTGGCGTGGACGGTCACTTCGACGAACCCGAGTCAGCGGTCCGGCGCGCGACCGTGGTTGGGGCGGGAGGATTCGAACCCCCGAATGCGAGATCCAAAGTCTCGTGCCTTACCACTTGGCGACGCCCCAGACGGGCCGGCGGATTGTACATGAAGCGGCGGCGAGTTTCCGGGCCGGCGGCGAATCGGGAAAGCGAAGGGGCACTCTACGTCCGCTGGCCGCGCGAGCGCGGCAGCGTCCGCGTCCGGAACACCCGCGCGTCCATGCCCGCCAGCGCCCGTTCGGCGCCGGGCCACTCGCCGATCGCGAACACGGCGCCGCCGCTGCCCGACACCTGCGGACCGCCCAGCCGGCGGGTCCGCCCGCGCCGCTCCAGGGCGCGGAGCAGACGGTCGACCTCCGGGTGAAGCCGGCGCACGACCGGCGCCAGGTCGTTGCCCAGCACCCAGCCGGCCGCGTCGCCGCGGCGCGACGGCGGCGGCAACGGCGGGCAGTCGCCCCACCGGGTGCGCGGATCTTCCGACCCCACCGGGTGCGCGGGTCTTCCGACCCGCTGGGTGCGCGGGTCTTCCGACCCGCTACCGCCGGCGGCGACGCGCGGCGCTGACGCCGGAGTCCATGCCCGGTAGACCTCGGCGGTCGACACCTCGACCGCGGGCACGGCGAGGAGGACCGGCGTCTCGGGAAGATCGTCCAGGGGCGTCACCTTCTCGCCCCGGCCGGTGGCGAGCGCCGTTCCGCCGGCCAGGAAGAACGGGACGTCGGAACCGACCGCCGCCGCGACCGCCCGCAGCCGTTCCCGGTCGAGCGGGTTCCCCAGGAAGCGCTGGAGCAACACCAGCGAGGCCGCCGCGTCGCTGCTGCCTCCGCCGAGCCCGCTGCCCGCCGGTATCCGCTTCTCCAGTGCGAAGCGGACGCCGCGGGCCGGTTCCCCGACCGCGGTGAAGAAGGCGCGCGCCGCCCTCAGCACGAGGTTCGAGCCGTCGGCCGGAGCGCCGCCGCCCGGCACGTCGATCCGGAGCGGCGCGGCCCCGGCCGTCCGATGCAGGGTCAGACGGTCGCACAGACCGATCGTCTGCAGGACGGTCGAGACCTCGTGGAATCCGTCGGGCCGGCGGCCGTGGACCCGGAGGCTGAGGTTCACCTTGGCCGGGCAGGAGATCGCGATCCGCGAGGGCATCAGGCGTCCGGGCCGCAGCGTCCCGGCTGGAAGCCGCCGGGAACATCCGGCGGTGGAACCGGCCCGGTCAGCCCGGTCGCGGGACGCTGCTGGCGCCACCGGAGTTCGAGCCCGTCGTCGGACTCCACCAGCCGGGCCATGCCCTCGGCGTCCCGGGACCAGGAGGCCCGCTCCCGGCCGTCGCGCCACAGGGTCCAGCGGCTCGGCCCGCCGGCGGTGGACTCCGCCGTCCAGCGGCGCCCGCGGCGGTCCGCGAAGGCGAACTCGACCGGAGCGCCGCGCTCGCTGGCGGCGGTCGCCCTCTCCCACGCTCCGGGGTCCGCCGGCGGCGCCGGCAGCCGCCGCATCAGCAGAGCCGCGACCGCGCCGGCCGGCACCGGACCCAGCGAGAGCGCGGGAACCTCGAGGTCTCCCGCGTAGCGGCAGAAGGTCCGTTCCCGCACCCAGAGAACGAGGGCGCTCCCGGCCTCCACGTTGAGGTCCCACCATCTTCGGCCGAGCCGGTCCGAGGCCGAGACGTGGAAGCGCTCCGGGTTCTCGAAGCGCAGGACGAGCCGGAGCGTGCCGTTGCCTTCCGGGCCGTCGTAGTGCATGCGGACGATGCGCTGGGTTCGCCACTCCGTCTCCGGAATCTCCCAGGGCGCCGCGACCGCCGGCAAGCCGCCGGCGCGGGCCGTTGGCCTGGCGTCGGCACGGGACGCTGCCTCGCCGCCCCTTCCGGGCGTCGCGCCTGCACCGGTGCTGGCGCAGCCCCAGTGCCAACAGGACAGACCGAGCAGAAGCAGCGGGAGCGACCGCCGCATGGGGATCGGGAGCGCCCGGTCAGCGCCGGGCAAGCTCGCCCAGCTTGCGGCGCACGGACTCCACGTTCTCCTCGTCGTTGAGCGCCAGCGCCTCTTCGTAGGCGTCCCGGGCGCGTCGGTCGTCGCCGAGGGCGACGTAGACGTCGCCCAGGTGTTCGAGGATGGTCGAGTCTCGCGGCACGAGTTGGTTGGCCCGCTCCAGGTGGCGGCGGGCCTGCTCGAACTCGCCGAGCCGGAACAGCGCCCAGCCCAGGGAGTCGACGAAGGCGCCGTTGTTCGGGTCGAGATCGACGGCGCGCCGGATGAGGTCCAGCGCCTGCTCCAGGTTCTCGCCGTTGTCCGCCCACATGTAGCCCAGGTAGTTCATCGCGAGGCTGTTGTCCGGCTGGAGCTCGAGTACCGACTGGAACTGATCGGCCGCCTCGTCGTAGCGGCGGCTCCGTTCGTAGGCCTCGCCCAGTTGGAAGCGGAGCGCCGCGAGCAGCGCGTCCCGCTCCACGTCCAGTCCGGTCTCGGCGCCGGCGTCGACTCTCGACAGCGCACGATGGAGGAAGGGAATGGCCTCGGCGAACCGTGCCTGCGCGCGGCAGAAATCGGCCACCAGCATGAGCCGCCGGACGTCGCCGTTCGCGGTCAGGTCCTCGTACACCCGCAGGGCGAGCCGGTCGGCGTCCAGGCTGAAGTAGATCCGGGCCTTCTTCTCGATCGCCTGGAACTCCGGTTCGCCCTCGTCGCCCGCCCGGAACAACCGTTCGTTGGCGACGATCTCCCGTCGCAGCATCGCCATGGCCCGGCGCTTCCTGCCGGCCTCGGCCAGGAGTTCGGCCTGGCTCAGCACGAGTTCGATGGATTCCCCCGCCCGCGCCTCCTCGGCCCGCAGCGCCTCGAGCGCCCGGTCGGTCTCGCCCAACTGGCGGAGCGCCTCCACCACCAGGCTGAGGCCGAGGTCCGCCGCCTGGGCGCCCCGCTGGCCGTTCCGGTCGGCGCCGTCGACCATCGTCCGGCCGAGCTCCAGGATGCGCCGCCACTCGCCCTCCTGCATCAGCAGTCCGACCAGTTCCCGGACGATCCGCGGGTCGCCGCCCGACTCCCGGCGCAGGTCCTCGAGCAGTTCGATCGCCTCCGGCCTCTCGCCGGACTCGGCCAGGATCTTCGCCTCCAGCAGGCGGGCCGGAGGGCTCGCGCGGGCAACGCGAGGCAGCGCGTGCAGGCGCCGCAGCGCCTCCGCGAGATCGTCGTCCCGCTGGCGCGGGGTCCGTCCCCGAGCCACGCCCCGGTTGTAGAACTCCTCGACCAGGGCGCCGCGCAGCCGGATGTCCTCCGGGTTCTCGGCGATCCCCTCCTCGAGCAGCTCGATCGCTCTCGTGTGATTGCCCTGCCGGCTCTGTCGCAGAGCCGCCTCCATCCTGCCCTCCTGCGAGAACTGGAGCATCTCGTCCAGGAGTTCCTGCGCCCGGTCGTCGCGGCCGGCGCGCCGGAAGGCATCCACCAGCATGCTCTGAAGCTGCCGGTTCCCGTTGTGGTAACTGACCAGTTCCTCGAGCACGGAGGCGGCTTCGTCGAACTCCTCCCGTCTCTCGCGGATCCGGTAGAGCAGGATCATTCCCTGCATGTCGCCCGGCGCCAGCTCGCGGAGTTTCTCCAGGGCCTCGAGCGCCCGGTCGATGCCGCGGTCGCCGCCGCCGGCGCGGGGTTCGACCTGGGCGAGCGCGTAGGCGCGGAGCACGTCGACGTCGTCGGGCGCGAGGCGGTAGGCGGCCGCGGCATGTTCGGCCGCGTCCTCGAAGCGGCCCTGTCCGGCCAGGAACTCGGCGAGGCCGAGGCGAAGGAACGGCGCCTCCGGATCGGCCGCCGCGGCGCGCTCGAACAGGTCGAGCGCCTCTTCCTCCCGGCCCGGTTCGGCGGCCGTCATCCTCGCCGCGGCAAAGAGATAGGGGCCGCTCTCGGACGCTGGCGCGCCACCGGCTGCGCGGGTCTTCCGACCCGCTTCCGCCGAAGGCGGCGAGGAAACGGGCGGCGCGCCGGCGGCTTCCTGCGCCGGCGCCGCCTCTACTCCGAAACAGCAAATGACGATCGCGGACACCGCCGTCGCGCCGCGCGGAGCGCGGACGATGGGCGATCGGCTGCCGGGGCGCGGGCGGAACATCGGACGCGAAGGGTAACACTCCCGCGGTCCCGCCTCGGGCACGCCGACCCCTTTACCGGCGCCGCCGGCCGGGCTAGAATCGGCGATTCACGCGCGAGCCGCGCGCCGATTCGCGGCGGCCGTCGGATTCAGGGAGGAGGCGCTGCAGATGATCAAGGCGGACATCGTCAACCGGGTCGCCGAGAACTCCGATCTTCCCCGGGTCAAGGCGGCGCGAGCGGTCGACACGATCCTGGGCGCGATGAAGGACGCTCTCGGCGACGGCAGGCGCATCGAGCTGCGGGGCTTCGGCGTCTTCCAGGTGCGCGACCGGAAGCGCGGCGTCGGCCGCAATCCGAAGACCGGCGTCGAGGTGACGATCTCGCCCGGCAAGACGGTCCGCTTCAAGCCCGGCAAGGAACTGAAGAACCTGTAGCCGCTGGGCGCGCGGGTCCTCCGAGCCGAAGCCGCCGGAGGCCGGCCGGATGCTCGCGCCGGCCGTCAACCGGGCGCCGCTCTGGCGGCGGGTTCCGCCGCCGGCTGACGAAAGTCCAGCACGAAGGTGACCGGTCCGTCGTTCACCAGGTCCACCCGCATCCGCGCACCGAACCGTCCGCCCTCCACCTGAACGCCCGCGGCTTCGAGCAAACGGCGCAGTTCCCCGAGCAACGGCTCCGCCGCGTCCGGCGGCGCCGCCCGGTCGAAGGACGGGCGCCTCCCCTTGCGGGTCGAGGCGGCCAGGGTGAACTGCGACACGAGGAGGATCGCTCCGCCCGACTGGCGCACGTCGAGGTTCATCCGGCCCCGTTCGTCGTCGAAGAACCGGAGCCCGGCCAGCTTCGACGCGGCCGCCTTCGCCTGGTTCGGGCCGTCGCCGGATTCCACGCCGGCCAGGACCAGCATGCCGGCGCCGATCCGGCCCACCGTCCGGCCGTCGACCGCGACCTCGGCCCTCGCCACCCGCTGCACGACCAGGCGCATGTCCCGGACGATAGCTCCGATCGCCCGCCGGGGTTACGATGGACGGTCCAGGCCGGCGGCGCGCCCGGTCGCCGCGACGCGGTCCCGGGCGCTGGCGCCGGCCGGCGAATGCGAGCTACCAACAGCGGGGCGGCGCCGCGCCGCCCCGAGCCATCCTGAAAGGACGAATCCATGTTGAACAAGGTGATCCTCATCGGCAATCTCGGACGGGACCCGGAGGTCCGAACCACCCAATCCGGCCAGTCGGTCGCGAACTTCAGCGTCGCCACGACCCGCCGCTGGCGCGACCGCGACGGCAACCGGCAGGAAGAGACGGAGTGGCACTACATCGTCTGCTGGGGCCGGCAGGCCGAGATCGCCGGCCAGTACCTGACCAGGGGCCGCCTGGTCTCGGTCGAGGGGCGGCTGCAGACCCGCTCCTGGGACGACCAGCAGACCGGCCAGAAGCGCTACCGCACGGAAGTCATCTGCGACAACTTCCAGATGCTGGGCGGCCGCGGCGACAGTTCGGGACAGGGCTATGGCGGACGCGGCCGGCAGGAGGCCGCCCAGCCGGCGCCGCAGGACCAGGGCTTCGACGCCGGCGAACAGGACGACGACATCCCGTTCTAGGCGCCTGCGCCGCGGAACGCCGCGAAGCAAGTCTGAGGCGCAGGCGCCGCCGTGCGGACGGGATGGGCCGAAACACCGAGTCCGCGAGGGGTTTCGGGGCGCTAGGCGCCTGCGCCGCGGAACGCCGCGAAGCAAGTCTGAGGCGCAGGCGCCGCCGTGCGGACGGGATGGGCCGAAACACCGAGTCCGCGAGGGGTTTCGGGGCGCTAGGAGCTTGCGCCGCGCACCCGGCAGGCGAGCTAGCGCTTCGGTCCCGGCCCGAGCCGGCTCTGCAGCGTCTGCAGCAGGTTCAGGGCGGCAATCGGCGTCAACTGGTCCACGTCGACGGCCTTCAGCGCCTCGACCGCGGCCTGGTCCTCTCCGCCCCAGAGGGCGAGTTGATCCGGCCCGGGATTCGGCGGCGCCCCCGCGGCGCCGTCGACGACCCGGGGCTTGCCGGAGAAGCCGTACTGCTGGGACTCGATGTTCGCCAGCACGGCGCCGGCGCGCTCGACGACCTCCGGCGGCACCCCCGCCAGCCGCGCCACGTGCAGGCCGTAGGACTTGTCGGCGCGGCCCTCCGCCACGCGGTGCAGAAACAGGATCCGGTCCTGCCACTCCTTCACCGCCATCTGCGAGTTCCTGACCCGCGGGAGAGTCGCCGGGAGTCCGGTCAGCTCATGGTAGTGGGTGGCGAAGAGCGCCAGCGAGCCGTTGTGCTCGTGCAGGCGCTCGACGATCGCCCACGCCAGGGACAGGCCGTCGTAGGTCGAGGTGCCGCGGCCGACCTCGTCCAGGACGACCAGGCTGTCGGGCGTCGCGTGGCGGAGGATGTTCGCGGTCTCCACCATCTCGACCATGAAGGTGGACTCGCCGCGGGCCAGGTCGTCGCTGGCGCCGACGCGGGTGAAGATCCGGTCCACCGGGCCGATCTCCGCGCTCCTCGCCGGGACGAAACTGCCGGCGTGGGCCATCAGCACGATCAGCGCGGTCTGGCGCAGGTAGGTCGACTTGCCGCCCATGTTCGGTCCGGTCAGGAGGACGATCTGCTCCCGCTCGCGGTCCAGGGAGACGTCGTTCGGCACGAAGCCCGAAGCGCCGCGGATGGCCGCCGTGGACCTCTCCACGACGGGATGCCGTCCCTCGCGGATCTCTACCTTGCCCGGCGCCGGCGCCATCCGCGGCCGCACGTAGTCGTAGCGGGCGGCGACCTCCGCCAGGGCCGCCACGCAGTCCAGCCGCGCCAGAGCGGACGCCAGGGCCAGCAGACGAGGCGCCTCCCGGGCCGCCTCGGCCCGCAGGGACTCGAAGATTTCCTGTTCCAGGGCGAGCTGGCCGCTCTCGGCGCCCAGGATCTGTTGTTCCAGCGTCTTCAGATCGTCCGTGACGTAGCGCTCGGCGTTGGTCAGGGTCTGCCGTCGCGCGTAGTGCTCGGGCACCCGTTCCTGCTGGGTTTTGCGCACCTCCAGGTAGTAGCCGAAGACCCGGTTGTAGCCGACCTTGAGGGAGGGAATCCCGGTCGCTTCGCGTTCGCGCGCCTGCAGCGCCGCAATGTGTCCCTTGCCGTCCCGCGCCAGCGACCGGAGCCGGTCGAGCTCGGAGTCCACGCCGGCGGCGACCACGCCCCCCTCGGTCAGCGACCCCGGCGTCTCCGCCAGCACCGCGTCGAGCCTGGCTCTGAGCTCCGGCAGGACGTCGGCGGCGGCGATGCGTCCGAGGAGATCCGCCTCGCTGCCTTCCACGGCGACGAGGATGGCGGGCGCCTCGCGCAGCGTGTCCCGCAAGGCCGCCGCCTCGCGCGGGCTGATCCGGCCCAGCACGAGCCGCGAGGTCAGACGTTCGAGGTCGGCCGTGCCCTTGAGTCGCGCCCGGAGCGACTCCCGCAGCGAGATGTTCCCGAGCAGGGACTCCACCGCGTCGTGGCGCTCCTCCAGCTCGGCGGGAACGCGCAGCGGACGGCCCAGCCAGCGGCGCAGGGCGCGGGCGCCCGGTCCGGTGAGGGTCAGATCGAGCACGTCGACGAGGGTCCGCCCGCCCTGGTGCTGGAGGTGGCGGAACACCTCCAGGTTGCGCAGCGTCGTCTCGTCGACGACCACGCGGCGCTCGTCGTGCTGCACTTCCAGGCCGGCGACGTGGTCTATGCCCGACTTGGCGGCCCGCCGCGCGTAATCGACCGCCAGGGCCGCCGCGGCCACTGCGGCTTCGCCCTCCACCAGGCCGAACCCGCGCAGGTTCTCGACCTGGAACTGCCGCCTCAGGGCGCGCTCGGCGGACGCGGACCTGGGGGCCTCCGCGGCGTCGACCGCCGTGTGCGGCACTCCCGCGCGAGCGATCCACGCCGGAAGCCGTCCCTCCGGATCGGCGTTTCCGCCCTCGAAGTCCGCCCCGCAGGTGAGGACCTCGCGCGGCGAGAGCCGTTCCAGGTCCTCGACGGCGCCGGCCGCGTCGTCCCAGCGGCGCACGAAGAACTCGCCGGTCGACAGGTCGAGGAACGCGCCCGCTCCGGCCGTGCCGTTGAACCGGATCCCGGCCAGGTAGTTCGGCCGGTTCTGCTCGAGCATCTCCAGGTCGCTGATCGTTCCCGGCGTCACGACCCGGGTGACCTCCCGGCGGACCAGGCCGCGGGCCTGGGCCGGATCCTCGACCTGGTCGCAGACCGCGACCTTGAAACCGGCCTCCAGCAACCTGGAGATGTAGGAGTCGACCGCATGGTGGGGCACCCCGCACATCGGCGCCTCGCTCGCCGTACCCTTCTGGCGGGCGGTGAGGGCGACGTCGAGGACCGGCGCGGCCGTCGTGGCGTCCTCGAAGAACAGCTCGAAGAAATCGCCCATCCGGTAGAGCAGGAGCGCGTCGGGCTGCTCCGCCTTCACCGTCAGGTAGTGACGGAGCATCGGCGTCAGTGCCGCGCGGTCGCGCGCCGGGCGACGCGATCGGGCGGGCGGCCGCGAATCCCCCGCGTTCGCTGCAGCGCTCCCGTCCACGGACGGCCGCCAGTATAGTGAGCCGCGATGCACTGGCAGAAGCCGCTGCTCGCGTTCGACACCGGTTCGCCCGTCGTCAGCGTGGCGCTCGCCCTGCCCGACCGGGTCGCCACCCTGACCGCGCCCCAGGGACGCTCGTCGCGCGAACTGATCGCGATGATCGACGAACTGCTGACCGGCGCGGGGCTCGATGTCCGGGAACTCGGCGGCATCGGCGCCGCCAGTGGGCCGGGCAGCTTCACCGGCCTGAGAGTCGGCCTCGCGACGGCCCTCGGCCTGCACCAGGCCGCCGGGGCGCCCGCGGGCGCCGTGTCCACGTTCGAGATCCTGGCCGCGCACTACGCCGGGAACGCCGCCGAGCCGGCGCCGGCGGTCCGGGCGGCGGTCGACGCCCACCGGGACCGCTGGTTCGCGCAGGCGGTGCGCCTCGCGCCCGGCGGCGCGATCCGGGAGGAATCGCCGCCGGAAATCCTGAGCCGGGCCGACCTGGAAGCCAGCGACCTCCCCGTCGTCGGTCACGGAGTCGCTTCGCTGGCCGTTCCCGCCGGCGCGGTCGAGGCCGCGGATCTGGCCCCGACGCTGCTGCGGCGGATGGCGGACGGCGGACTGGCCTGGGACGCCTCGACGCTCGTCGAGCCTCTCTACCTGCGGCCGCCGGCGACGAGCGCTCCCAGGCGGGCGCCGGGCAGCCCGCGTCCGGGCCGGCGCCGGGGCGCTGGACGATCGCCGCTGGTGCGCGAGCCGGGCTGAGCCGGAAGCGGGTCGGAAGACCCGCGCACCCGGTCCAAGCTGCTAATCTTCCAACGGCCATGCCGAAGGCCGCGGAACGACCACGGAAGGAGGCGCGCACCGAATGAGCGATGACGCAGTCAAGGAAGAACTTCTGGCACAGGAGGGCGAGTTCAGGAAGCTCTACGAGGAGCATCAGGCATGCGAGAGTCAACTGGAGGAACTCGTCGGCCGCCCCGTCCTCTCGCCGACGGACCACTCCGAGGCCAAGCGCATCAAGCTCCACAAGCTCGCTCTCAAGGACCGGATGGAGTCGATCATCCGGTCCCACGGCCTCCAGGCGGCCAGGTAGGCGCGGCGCGGCCGCTCGCTCTCCCGCCGTCGCGTTCCCGCCCCTGCGAACCCCGATGGCGAGACCGTCAGCGGCGTCGCGCCTGAACGCATGAGATTCGCCCGGGAGGCCTGGCCCTTCGTGCTGCCGTTCCTGGCCGCGGCGGCCGTGTTCTGGCCGCTGGGCTGGCAGGTCGCCGCAGGCGCGGCGGCGCTCCTCGGCGTCCTCGTGCTGCTCTTCTTCCGGGATCCCCGGCGCAACTACGAGGGTCCCCCCGACGTCGTCCTTTCGCCCGCCGAGGGTACGGTCACCGCGGTGGAGGTGATCACCGACAGCGCCCTCGGCGAAGAGACGTGGCGGCGCATCTCCATCTTCCTGTCCGTCTTCAACGTCCATACCCAGAAGACCCCGGTCGAGGGCGTGGTGATCGGCAGCATCGCGACGCCGGGAAAGAAGCTGCCGGCGTTCCGCAAGGAGGCGGGCGACGTGAACGAGAACCACCTCACGCTGCTGCGGAGGTCCCGGGGCGACCTGATCGCGGTGCGGCAGATCGCGGGCCTGGTGGCGAGGCGGGTCGTTTCCCAGCTCCGGGCCGGTCAGCGTGTGGTCCAGGGCGAACCGCTGGGCCTGATCAAGTTCGGCTCGCGGGTCGACGTGTTCGTGCCCCTCTCGTACGACCCCCTGGTCGAGAAGGGCCAGCGCGTGATCTCGGCCGAGACGCCGATCGCCATGCCGACCGATCCCTCGACTCCGCCGCCGGAGGACTTCCCGGTCCGCAGGCCTGCGGTTCGGAAGGGGGACGGCGCTCCCGGGGAGGACGGCCGGTGAACTGGAAGAAGAGCAAGCCGAGGCCGCTGCGGGCGGGGGCCTACGTGATTCCCAGCCTGTTCACCACGGCGAACATGCTGCTGGGCTTCTATGCCCTGCTGGCCGGGCTCGAGGGACAGTTCCGGACCGCCGTGCTCATGCTGTTCGCCGCCGCCTGCCTGGACACCCTGGACGGACGGATCGCCCGCCTGACCGGCACCGCCAGCCCGTTCGGCCGCGAGTACGACTCGCTGGCCGACCTGGTGTCGTTCGGGCTCGCGCCGGCGCTGCTCTGCTACCTCTGGGGCCTCCACGAACTGGGCCGCGTCGGCTTCGCGGCGCCCGCGGTCTATCTCCTCTGCAACGCGGCCCGGCTCGCCCGCTTCAACGTCAGCCTCCGCCAGGCCGACCCGGCCTGGTTCGTCGGCCTGCCGGCGCCGGCCGCCGCCGGCGCCATCGGTTCCATCCTCTTCTTCGTCGACACCCGCGGCGATTCGTTCGTGCTCCAGATCGTCGTCCTGTCGGCGCTTGTCGTCGTCGGCCTGCTTGCCGTCTCCACGTTCCGCTACGTCAGCTTCAAGGAGATCGACTTCCGGCGCCGGCGGAGCTTCCGCGTCGTGCTGGTGATCGCCTCGATCGCGGTGCTCGCCCTGATCCACATCGGCCTCTTCTTCCTGATCGGCGCCGCCAGCTACGCGCTGTCCGGGCCGACCGCGTGGGTCGTCCGCCGGCTGAAGCGGCGACGGCGGGCGATCCGCCTCCGCGCTGCTACGCTCCGCGGCCGATGACGACCGCTCCATCCGCTTCTCCGGACCGCCATCGGCTGACGATCCTCGGCTCCGGACCGGCCGGCCTCACCGCCGCCCTCTACGCGGCGCGCGCCGACCTCTCGCCCCTGGTGCTGGAAGGCAGCCAGCCCGGCGGCCAGTTGACGATCACGACCGACGTCGAGAACTACCCGGGGTTCCGGGACGGGATCATGGGCCCGGAGCTGATCGACCGGATGCGGGCGCAGGCGCAGCGTTTCGGGGCCGACGCCCGCTTCGAGACGGGTCTGGCCGTGGACCTGAGCGAGCGCCCGTTCCGGCTCGAGACGGACGGCGGCGAGTACCGGACGGACGCGCTGATCGTCGCCACCGGCGCCTCGGCCCGCCAACTCGGCCTGCCCTCGGAGGCCGAGTTGATGGGCTACGGCGTCTCGGCCTGCGCCACCTGCGACGGATTCTTCTTCCGCGACAAGGAACTCGTCGTCGTCGGCGGCGGCGACACGGCGATGGAGGAAGCCACCTTCCTGACCAAGTTCGCGAGCAAGGTGACGATCGTCCATCGCCGCGGCGAGTTGCGGGCCTCGGTCATCATGCGCGAGCGCGCGGCCGCGAACGAGAAGATCGAGTGGCGGTTCCACGCCACCGTCGAGGAGATCCACGGCACCCAGGCCGACGGCGTCCACGGCGTCCGCCTGCGCGACCCCCGCAGCGGCGAGGAATCGGACTTCCCCTGCCAGGGCGTCTTCATGGCGATCGGCCACAACCCGAACACCGAACTGTTCCGGGGCCTTCTGGACATGGACGACGTCGGATACCTCAAGGTCGCCCATCCCGGCACCGCCACCAACGTCGAGGGCGTGTTCGCCTGCGGCGACGTGATGGACCCGATCTACCGGCAGGCGGTCACCGCCGCCGGCACCGGCTGCCAGGCGGCGATCGACGCGGAACGCTGGCTGAGCGAGGCCCACTGACGGCCGAGGGGAGCACGCGGCGTCGCGGCGTTGGACGGCGGCCATCGCGGCCGGCGACCCCCGGCCGCCCGGGCACGGCCCCGCGGGCGTTGCCGCCGGCAGCCGCCGTCGAGGCCGGCGAGCCCCGGCAGGCGGAGACGCGCCGGTTCGCGTAGACTGCCCGCCGCCACCACCGAGAAGAACGGGACCGACGAGAACGGGGAACGCGGATGACCGAACGAAACCGCAGGGACTTCCTGGGCACGGCCGCTCTGGCCGGCGCCGGCGCCGTCGCCGCCTGCGGCGGGGCGGCAACGACCTCCGAGGGCGCTCCGGGCGTCGTCGCGAGGCCGCGCCTGACCTGGCGCCTGGCCTCCAGCTTCCCGCGCGGCCTGGACACCATCTTCGGCGCCTCGGAGGTCTTCGCCAGCCGGGTCGAGAGCCTGACCGAGGGCCGATTCCGGGTACGGCCCTACCCCGCCGGCGAGCTGGTCCCGGCCCTGGGCGTGCTCGACGCCGTCCAGCAAGGCACGATCGAACTCGGCCACAGCGCGACCTACTACTACACCGGCAAGAACCCGGCGCTCGCCTTCGACACGGCGATGCCGTTCGGCCTGATGGCGCGCCAGCAGAACGCCTGGCTCTACCACGGCGGCGGCCTGGAACTGATGCGCGAGGTGTTCGCCGACTTCGACATCGTCAACTTCCCCTGCGGCAACACCGGCTGCCAGATGGGCGGCTGGTTCCGCCGCGAGGTGAACACGCTGGCCGAACTGCGCGGCATCAAGATGCGGATTCCCGGTCTCGGCGCCGAGGTTCTGAGCCGCCTCGGCGTCACCGTGCAGACCATCCCCGGCGGCGAGATCTACCCCGCGCTCGAGCGCGGCGTGGTCGACGCGGCCGAGTGGATCGGCCCCTACGACGACCTGAAGCTCGGCTTCCACCGGGTGGCGAAGAACTACTACTACCCCGGCTGGTGGGAGCCGGGGCCGACTCTGTCGCTCTACGTCAACCGCACCGCCTGGGACTCGCTTCCCGCCGAGTACCAGGCCGTCGTCGCCGCCGCCGCGGCCGAGACGAACATCGACATGACCGCCCGCTACGACGCCCAGAACCCGGGCGCCATGCAGGCCCTGGTAGAGGAAGGCGTCTCGCTGCGGCCGTTCTCGGACGAGATCATGACCGGCTGCCGCGACACCGCCTTCGAGCTGATGCACGAGAACGCCGCGGCCGACCCCGGCTACCGAAAGATCTTCGAGTCCTGGAACGAGGCCCGCGAGTCCTACTTCCGCTGGTTCAGCGCGGCGGAACAGACGTACGCCCGGTTCTCCTTCGGCGGTTGATCAGTAGGCCGCCGGTTGGGCTGGCACACTGACCATGACACCGCGATTCGCCACGGAGTAACATCCCGCCAACCAAAGTGGCTCTTCAGGGTTTCGAGTGGAACGTGAGCGAATCGGGGTAGAGGTTCAGGCCGCCGAGATGGAAGTAGATGGCGTCGCGGAACCGGTCCCGATTCCGGTAGCCGCGGGCGGACTTCTTGAGCGACTGGATGACCGAGTTGATGCCTTCGAGGCGCGCGTTGGTGACGCCCCGCTCGATCGCGTTCAGCACGCCGTCGAGATGAGCCTTGATCATGCGGGCGACTTCCTTCATGGGCTCGAGACGGCTGCGGATCGCCCACGAGTACCAGCCGTCGAAGATCTCTCGCGCCTCGACGCGGTCCCGCGTCTCCCACATCATCATCGCCACCTCCTTCAGGTGCCAGCAACGCGCCGTCTTCAAGGTCGCGTTCACCAAGGTCTTGAAGGAGGCCGCATGCCTCTCCGGCAACCGGTCGGGGTGGTACAGCCACATGTGCCGGGTGCCGGCCAGCCGGTCGTCCCCCCGGTTCTGCAGCTCTCGGTGCTCCGCCACCCGCACCCGGTTCACGGCGTCGCCCAGATGGGCCGCGACGTGGAACTTGTCGTACGCGAGCTTGGCGCCGCCGGCAGGCAGGCAGGACACCGTCGCCGAGATGTACGCCGGCCACATGTCCATCGCCACCGTCTCGATCCGGGAGCGCTCCGCCTCCGACAACGACTCGTAGTACGAGGACAGAGCGTCCTTGCCCCGACCGTCCGCCACGTGATGCACCCGCGGCTCGCCCTCGATGTCAGCCACCACCGTCACGTACTCGTGGCGCTTCTGAAACGACGTCTCGTCCACGCCCAGAACCCTCGACGCCGGCGCCGGCCCGCGCCGCTCGAGCCCGCGCTTCACCGCACGCTCCATCACGCCGGATACCTGGTCCCAACTCAGGTCCAGAAGCCGAGCCACCGCCGAGACGCTCGCCGCACCCAGCCAGTCGATCACCAGCGCCTCGAACAACGCCGTGAACCGCGAGCCCGGGTCCGACCAGGGCACGCCGATCGTCAGCACTCCGTGCTCCGCGCAACGCACCCTAGGCACGTCCGCGGTCAGGATCGTCCGGTACTGGCACGTCGGCAGATGCCGCCAGCGCCGACGACGCGCGTCGTGCCGGCTCGCCGAGCCGCCGCACTTGGGACAACGGAACGACTCGCCCTGCCTGCGAGCCACCAACACCTCCACCTCGCCGGACTCAAGCCGCAGCTCGACGTCCGTCACCTCCCAGGGACTCTCGATGCCGAGAATCCGACCGTACAAGTCTGTGTTGCGCATCGCGCCACACTACGCGATCTCCACCATCAACCCGGAAGAGCCACCAAAGTGAGCGAGATGGGCAGGGGAACAGGGGCCGCTCGCCGGCCCTACACCGTAGGCGCGCTCTTCTGCGGCATGGGCGGCTTCGCTTCAGGTATGGACCGGGAGGGGTTCGACCTGCGCTGGGCCAGCGACTCCGACGCGGCTGCTTGCGCCACGTTTCACCACCGCTTCCCTCACGTCCCCGTGCTCGAGAGGGATGTGGCGGATCTCTCCGTGGCAGCCGATCGCCTCGATCCTGTCGATGTCCTGACGGCGGGCTTTCCGTGCCAGAGCTTCTCGCAAGCGGGCGACCGTCGGGGCTTCGACGATCCGCGTGGCCGGACGTTCCTCGAGATCATCCGCCTTGTTGGTGAGTTCGCTGAGACTGAAAGGCCCCGACTACTCTTGTTGGAGAACGTCCCGCACCTTCTCCACGGCGCCGGAGGCGCCTGGTTCGACAGGGTGCGGCGTGAGCTGAGGCGCGCCGGCTACTGGTTTCGGCAGTCCGCCTGCTGGGTGGCCAACGTGAAGGACGAGACCGCCCTTCCTCAAGACCGCGAGCGCCTGTTCATGGTGGCCGCTTCCAGACACCACTTCAGTTTCAACCCGTTCAGGCCTCCGGCAGACCGTCCTGAGACCGCCCAGCCCAGATTGTCCGCGAAGCTGAATGGCAAGCACGGTCTGGACGAGTTCGTCGACCGGGGCCACCGCCGAGAACCCTCCGAGTACTTGTCCCCACACAACCGCTACTTCAAGATGATCGCCCGGAAGATGGAGACTGGCGACCACCGGAACATCTACCAACTCAGGCGCTCCTACGTGCGCGAGAAGAAAGACGGCCTCTGCCCCACGCTCACAGCCAACATGGGGATCGGCGGACACAACGTCCCCTTCATACGGGACGAATGGGGAATCCGCCGGCTCGGCGTGGATGAAGTCGCTCGCCTCCAGGGGTTCAGCGACCCCCACAGCCTGTTTCCGGCGGAGATCCCTGCCACGGAACGCTATCGTCTGCTCGGCAACGCGGTATGCGCTGACCTCGCCACGGTGGTCGCCGGGCGCTGCATCGATATCCTGGTTGAACACTCCATACGGCCCAGCGAGGGAGACTAGCGTGGCTGATGACATCGGTTGGCACTTTCCGCCCACCGGCGGCGGCCAAGAAGACGGCTACAATCACTCTGGGATGGCGCACTTTCGCGGCGCCCGGATCGGGAGCTTGGCTCGCGAGACCATCCAGAACTCGCTCGACGCACATGACCAGGGGCCGAAGGCGGTCCATGTGGCTTTCGAGGTCCGTTCGCTCAGCGCGCAGGAGGACTCCTTCGGCCACGAGGGACTCCGACGGGCGATCGAGTCCTGCCGCGTCCGCGCCGAGGCGGACGAGGACGATGGTGCCGTCGGTGGGCTGACTCGCGCATTGGACCTTCTTGAAGCTGGCGACGTCGCCTATCTGCGGATCTCCGACCAGAACACGACCGGCCTCACGAACCGCCACTGGAAGGCCCTCGTCAAAGTACAAGGTCTCACCGTCAAGCAGCCTGGAAGCGATCCTCTCGGTTCGCACGGCATCGGGAAGTACGCCCCGTTTGCGGTTTCGTCGCTCCGTACAGTCTTCTACTGGACTGCCTTTCCCGAGGACGGCAAAGTTGTAGAGAAGCTGCAGGGAAAGTCCGTACTGATGACCCACGACGGGCCTGAGGGTCCGACCCAGGGAACGGGCTTCTACGGCTACCGACACGGATGTCGAGAACTCGACCCGGACCGAATACCGCGCTGCTTCCGGGTCCTGGACAACACCGGGAAGCCACAATCAGGTACGAGCCTGTCCGTGTTGGGCTTCAGTGCTGATCCGGGCTGGCAGCGAGAGCTCGCAGGACGAGTGCTCGTCAGCTTCTTTCATGCCGTCAGCCACGGCAACCTTGAGACGACGATCGAACCCGACGACGAGCTGCAGGAACGCGAGCTCTTGACGATCGACCGGTGCACGATCGGCGATTGGTTCGCCTACTTGGTCGATTCCGCTCGATCCGGCGACGCCGATCAAGAGCTGGAGGACTTGGCCGAAGCCCGGGCCTTCTGGACGCTGCCGGGCGAGCACGATCAGAAGTTCGAGAAACAGGATCAGGATCTGGGCCATTGCAAGCTCTACCTGCGCGTAGAGGAGGGCTTGCCAAGCAAGGTCGCACTTGTCCGTCGGTCGGGCATGTTGGTGACCTCGGACCAGAGGGGTCTGAAGCAGTTTCGCGGACTCGATGACTTCGCTGCCCTGTGCGTCTTCGAGGATCCCGAGGGCAACGAGCTCCTTCGGAAGATGGAGAACCCGCAGCACGATCAGTTCGAGCCGGAGCGTCTACCCGACGAAGAGAAGGAGGTCGGCCGCAAGGCACTCAAGCGGGTCACGGACTGGATCAGAAGCAGCATCCGCGAGCACGCCAAGCCGCCCGAGACCGCGGCAACGTCGGCCCTAAAGGAAGTGGCTGAACTCCTTCCCGATCCGTATGCGGAGGATGATCTGGGCGGGGGCGCGGCCGGCGACGGCATCGAGAAGTCCTTCGCGGACCGAATCGAGGAGCTGGCACTCAGGCCGATCAGACGCCGCCCCTCACGCGGCCTCTCCTCAGAAGCTACAGAAGTGGATGCCAACGCCGAAGGCGACGGCGATTTGGAAGGAGAGCAAGGCGGTCGGGGCGAGGGATCGAACCACGGTGGTGGCGGGGACGGACATGGTCGCGGAGAGGGCGAAGGCCGAGGTGGAACCGGCTCTCGGGGAGGCAGCGCGACCGCGAAGCTCGTGCCAGTGCATGGCGTTCGCATGCTGCCGCTGGAAGATCGTCACGAACTGGAGGTCAGCTTCACGAGTACGGAGTCCGGGCTCGTACAGCTCCAGGTCGAGGAAGCAGGAGACGCCTCGGCAATCCCCCACGCCAATCTGATCGCCTTCGACGAGCATGGCGACCGTATCGACCTGCAGTGCGTGGAGATTCGCGCTCGCCGTCGCTTCCGCCTTCGGATCCGATCCACTGAGCCCATCCATGACCGGGCATGGCGAGTGGCGCTCAGGCCAGCCGCCGGCGGGGAGTACTCAGGAGGATGAAGTGGGATCCAGGCAAAGCGTTTCCGCATCCCGTTCTCCGACCCGACCGGCGGGACGAAGGCGACTACCCGACAGCCGAGTTTGAAGCCGACGTCGAAGCGGTCCGCGCCAAGGGAGCGATGGCTGTGGAGGTGTCCGTCGACTTTGAACTGTCCGACGCCGACCTCAGAAGCCTCGTTGGTCGAGGCGACGCAGAGTGCGTCCTTCTTGTCGAGGCACCTACAACTCGTTTCCGCCGTCTTCTCAGGGCGACCTGCTACCGCCTGCACGAGAGCTTCCGTGCGGGCGAGTTGAAGGGAAGAGTCGAATTCCGGCCGTTCCTGGTCTGCCTGCGGGAACTGGTCGGCTTCAAGGCGGCAGGGTGGCACGCCGACTACGGCAAACGGTCTTTCGACCTCTATCCGGGGTCTGTGCTTGGCCAGGACGAGCCGCGTGCGTACTGGATCGACACGGAAGACGAGAAGCCGATCGGCTCGATCTTCAAGCACGTGGCGTCAAGCCGCCAAGCGGATGGAACTTGGGTTTGTGACTTGTCCGGGAACCAGGTCGCGGTTCAGATGTCCGAACGGGACCATGGCCGCTTTGAAGAGGCCGGTCGCCGGCGCCAGGACGACGCCGCATTCCTGATCAACAGCGTCTACCTCCCGGCCCTTGTCCACGTGCTCAGCGAGGCGGATCGGTCGGAGGACGAGTACTCCGGCTATCGCTGGTTCTCCACGCTCGACCAGAAGCTTGAAGAACTCGGTTGCCCCCCTCTTGGAAGGGTAGCCCCGGATCGCCTCGCCGATGCTCAGAAGCTGTTGGATTCACCCTTGGGGCGTCTCCCCCAGTTCGCGGACCGCGACTCGGAACCGGCGGCATGACTCTCCACTACTACAGGCAGGCGATCGTCGACGACTACTTCGACCGCGTTGAGCTGAACCTCGACTGGTACTACGAGCCGAACGGGGAAGCGCCAGAACCCCAGGAGACATACACGACCAGATCGGCGCCCATTGAAGCGCGTGATCTGTCGAGCCTCCTGAAGCCACAGGACGCGAAACCGTCGGAGACGGACGCCGGCAACGCCCTACTCGTCTACGAGGCGCTGAACGCGCTCAGTCCGCATCAGGCGACCGACGAGAGACTCTGGGCCTACCTCTGCCACAACAGCTGCTCGGCCTACGTCGCGTGGCGGTGGTTGGGACACCGTCCCGACGCCACTGAGGTGGCGGCCAAGAAAGTGCGCAGTCACTTCTTCGCCCGCCGGAACGGCTCCAGATCTCTCGTCCGGGACAATGGCGTCTCCAGGCTTTGGTGGCTCGGCTACATCGCGCACCAGATCGACCCGGAACACCCCCGCAGGTTTCTGGAGATTCTGCTCCACAGGCAGGACGTACGTTCCGCGCTGATCGAGAGGCCCGCGGTGTCGATGAACCTGGAAGTCCTCAAGGCCATCTACGGCGTGATGCGGAACCTGTCAACGAGTTTGACACAGGGGCTTCTCGGATTTACTGAGCCATCTCCGATGCTTCGGGGCTCGGCTTGTTGATCCAGACGGCCTGAGGCAGGGGTTGGTGCATCGGCTCGCCGCCGACGAATCGTTCCGGGTGGCGTCTCCAGGCGGCGCTCAGCGCTCGCTGGCGCTGTTCGATCGCGGCTTGCGCCCGGCCGTAGTGGACGGTCTCCGGAGTCAGCATGGCGATGCCGGCATGCCGGTGCTCGGTGTTGTACCAGGGGAAGAAGGACCTGCAGTAGCCGGTCGCCGCGTCCTGGTCGGGGAAGCGGTCGGGAAAGCCGGGGTGGTACTTCAGGGTCTTGAACTGGGCTTCGGAGAAGGGGTTGTCGTCGCTGACGCGAGGTCGGCCCAGGGATCGGTTCACGCCGAGGCGGGCGAGCAGTTGGGCGGTACCCTGGCTGGTCATGGGCGCGCCCCGGTCGGAGTGCAGGGTGAGCACCGAGGGTTTCACGCCGTGCTTGAGGCAGGTCTCCTCGATGAGCCTCTGGGCGAGCGCGGCATTCTCGCGGTCGGCAACCATCCAGCCGACCGCGTAGCGGCTGAAAAGGTCGAGCAGGACGTAGAGGTAGTAGTAGCTCCAGGGCCGCGGGCCGAGCAGCCTGGTGATGTCCCACGACCACACCTGGTTGGGCGCGGTGGCGACCAACTCCGGCTTGGCGTAGGGCGGGTGGACCCGCTGGTTGCGACGGTCCTTCACCTCCCCGTTCGCGCCCAGGATGCGGTACATGGTGCGTTCCGAGCACAGGTACCGGCCCTCGTCCAGCAGCGTCGCCACCACCTCCGCCGGCGAGCGATCCACGAACCGGGGAGACGCGAGCGTCGCCTGGACCCGCTCCCGCTCGATCTCGCTCAGCGCCCGGGCGGGCGCGGGTCGGGGCAGCTGGCGCCCGGGAGCGGGCCTCGCCCTACGGTAGAACGTCGATCGCGACACGCCCAGCGCCCGGCACGCCGGCGCGACGCCGACCTTGCTTGCCAGGGACCGGGCCGCCATCAGCAGTCCTTCCCGTCTTCGAGGCTGAATCCCAGCAGCCCTGCAACTTTTCCCTGCACGTCCAGGATCGTGTGGGCGGCGGCGAGCTCCCTCTCCAGCCGCTTCACCTTGGCCTCCAGCCGCTTCACCTTCGGCGCCAGAGGGTTGGCCTCGGTCGGCTTGCGGCCCCGCTTCTTCCGCCGCAGACCGGAAAGCGCGCCCTCGCGCCGCGCCTTGCGCCAGTTGGCCAAGTGCGAGCTGTACAGACCCTCTCGCCGAAGCAGCCGGCCCACTTCGCCGCGATCCGTGCATCGGTCCGCCTCCTCCAGAATCCGCAGACGGTACTCCGCCGTGAACTGCCGTCTGGTCGGCTTCGCCACGACCTCCGGGTCGGGAACACCCCCCGCGGGCGACGCGCCGGCCCCGGGGGCCTCGTCGCTCCGCTCCTCACCCCCCGGGGCCGGGAGCTCCGGGCCACCCCAACGTCTCTGCTCTCGTCTCGCCATCGATCCTCCTTGCCAACGTGTGCCCTCCACTATTCAACGGGATGCCCGCTGTGTCACGTACGTTGGCAGAGAGGGATGCAGGAGCACTGGCAACAGGAGACGAGAGGCCTGTTCGCGCGCGAGACCTTTCGCACCTGGATGGTCAACATCAACCGGCGCGGAGGCGTCGTTCTCCTCGACGCTCTTCCGGAACCTGCCTTGACGGCGCTTCTGCGCGACGAGGCCGCGCGGGCCTTGGAGGCGACTGCCGGTTGACCGACAATCTGAGCCCGGCGGATCGTTCCAGGTGCATGGCGAGCATCCGCTCGCAGGGCATGAAGCCCGAGCGTGCGGTCCGCTCCATGGCGCATCGCCTCGGCTATCGCTTCCGCTTGCACCGCCGAGACCTGCCCGGCACACCCGACCTCGTCTTCCCGCGACACCGGGCGGTGGTGTTCGTCAACGGCTGTTTCTGGCACTGGCACGCCGATCCCATGTGCCCGATTGCTGCGCTCCCGAAGTCCAACCTAGGGTACTGGAAGCCGAAGTTGACCCGTACGCGTTCTCGCGACAGTGAGAACGTGGCCAAGCTGGTCTGTCTCGGTTGGAGGGTCCTCACGATCTGGGAGTGTGAGCTGCGGGACCCGGAGACCGCGCTCGTGCGGCTTGACCGATTCCTCTCGACCTGAGCCAGCGAATCGCCTGGAAGGGCCGGCGGCCGGTCTGCACGGACCGAGTGACCAAGGCCTTGCATGGAACTGGCCGCCAGAGCAGAGCTGGCCTGACGGCCGGCGCGCGTTCCGGCCGCCTGCGGGGACGCCGGCGCACCCAGTATGCGGCCAGTTCCTTGCGCGACAGCGCAGCCTGACGGCTGCGAGTACTCCTATGCGCCGGCGATCCGAGACGTCTGCCGTCGCGATAGCGGCTTCTTCGAGGCCATGCCGGCGTCTCTGCGGCTGCGGGCCGCAGTGAGCGGGTCAGGACCGTTCGAACTCCTCCCGGCTGATCCCGAGGTCTCGGAGGATCGCCCGCACAGTACCCGGCCGGAGGTCGCGGCTTCCCCAGTTCGGGATTGTCGTGCGAAGTCGCGTCGACGGTCGGATCCAGATCTCGTGGCTCCCACGTCCCCTGCGGTCGAACTCGCAGTCGAGACGCCGGAGCTTGCGCGTGAGTTCACGGTACCTCAAACAGCGACCATTACCTCGCTGAATCCGCGGCGCTCGCCAAGTTCCACGGCGGCGGCAGCGACCTCGGGAGGAAGCGGATCGCCATGAGCGCGGTGAGACTCGATGAACGCCGTCGTGACACTCTGCAGGTTCTCCAGCGCAAGGGCGGCGGTTTCACCCCAGGCCCGGCAGCCGGGCAGCACGGGTACCTCAGCAAGGTACATTCCCTCCGTGTCTTCCGACGGTTCCTTGAGGACGAATTCGAGCCTGTACAGCTTCATGGCGACAGTCGTGAACCGCTAGCTCGTGCCGAGTAGGTGGGACAGTTCCAGAACCGCCGCAAACTGCGCCGCGAGAAATGCCGCGACGCCGCCGTACAGCGTTCGCGTCATCCGCGCCTCGAGCTTCGCCAGGGCGGCGTCCAGGTCGGACCGCGTGACTAGGCCGTCCTCCGCCACGGCGTTGCGGATCGTTGCCGTCACGGCAGCGGCCTGCTTCGCATCCATGCCGGCGTCCTCCAGGCCGCGGGCCGCGGTGAGCGTGTCGAAGGTCGTCATGGGCTGTCAGTCTATCCGCTCGGCGCCCCGCTGTCCCCCGGCCGCATCGCGCCTGAACGCCAGCAGTTCGCCGTAGCGGCCGGCGGCGTCCGGGGGCTCCCGGCCGTTCTCCTCCCGCGCGGCGCGGAGCCAGTCTGCGCTGGCCTTCAGGCCGCCGAAGGTGAACAGGTGGATGCCGGCCAGCGTGGTTCCCGGATTCCCGGCGAGATGGCGGGCGAGCGGCGCCGCGACGACGTCGGGCGACCAGCGGCCGGTCAGCCGCATCGCGCCGGGCCGGCGGCGCAGGAAGCGCGCCGACGGGCCGATGCCGCAGCGCGCCGCATAGATCGTCAGCGTATGCAGCCGGGCCGGTCCCGGCACGCCGATGCGCACTGGCAGCGTGCATCCGGCGTCCTCGATGCGTGCCAGCCAGTTCAGGAACGGCGCCGGCGAGAATCCGAACTGGGTCACGACCCACATCCGCGTGCCGGTCGCGGCGGCGTACTCGATCTTGCGCGAGAGCGCGGAGTCGAGGCGCCCGCGGTCGACGAAGGGATGACCTTCCGGATGGGCCGCGATTCCCAGGCTGCGAAAGCCGCGCTCCGCCAGCAGGCCGGAGTCGAGGACCGCCAGAGCGTCGGGATACGGTCCGGCCGCTTCGGCGCGGTCGCCGGCCACGAGCAGCAGGGAGTCGACGCCGGCGCCGGCCAGTTCGGACAGCCGCGCGTCGAGCTCGGCGGCGCTTCGCAATTCCCTGGCGAGCAGGTGCGGCACGGGCTTCATCCCGGCCGACAGGATCCGCTCGCACGCCGCGACCGTGTCCCGCCAGCGGCCCCTGGGCAGGAACGGCACGTAGACGCTGGCGCCCCGGGGAAGGTGGCGCGCCAGCGATTCGCCCACCGCGTGCGGCGGCACCTCGACCGACGCCCCGACCGCCAGGTCGCGCAGGGCGGACCGCTCGCCGTCCTCGTCCGGCGCCGCCATCGACGGCGCGGGCCGCTCCGACGAACCGAACCGCATTCCGCGCGCTCCCGGCCTCAGTCCGCCGCGTCCTCGCCGCGGGCGTGCGCCAGTTCGCGCGCACTCGGGTTCACCGACTCGCGGAACGGCACCTCGCATACCCGCGCCGGGTCGGGCCGGCCCGGTTCCGTGGCGTACTCGTCGGGGAGTTGGACGAGGAGCTCCGTTCCAACCGCCGACTTCGCCACAGGCACGTAGCCCAGCGCGATGTTGCAGCCGAGCTCGGGTGCGTGCCACGGCGATGTCAGATAGCCGATCGGATCGCCGCCGTCCGCGTCCGACACCAGCCAGAAGTCCGGCGCGTAGTCGTCGATCGGCTTGCCGCCCACGGTCATGCCGACCAGGAGCATCGAGAACGGCGGCCGCCCGGCCTCGATCTCCTCGCGCATCCGCTCCAGGGCCTCCCGGCCGATGTAGTCGCCCTCCTTCTTGCGGGGCACCTGGTAGGCCAGGTTGCACTGGAACGGCGTCGTCTCGTGGTCCATGTCCTGTCCCCAGGACAGGATGCCGGCCTGGATGCGCCGCTGGTGGCCCGGGGCGATGACCGTGAGCCGGTGGCGCTCGCCCGCCCGGAGCACCGCGTTCCACAGCGTCTCGGCGTGCAGCGTGGCGTCGCGCAGGTAGATCTCGTAGCCCTTCTCGCCGGAGAAGCCGGACTGCGAGATCACCACCCGGCAACCCTCGATCTCTGCCTCCAGCAGGCCGTAGTAGGGAATGTCCCGGATCCGCTCCCCGACCAGATCGACCATCAGCGCCAGCGACTTCGGCCCCTGGATCTGCACCGGGCAGACGTCGATCTCGTCGATCTCCACGTCCATTTTCAGGCCGACATTCAGGCCCTGGAGCCAGAACAGGATGTCGGAGTCGGCCAGCGAGAACCAGAACTCGTCCTCCGACAGGCGCAACAGCACGGGGTCGTTGAGGATGCCGCCCTTCTCGTTGCACAGGATGACGTACCGGCCGCGCATCGGCAGAATCCGCGTCGCGTCGCGGGTGATGACGTAGTCGGTGAAGCGCTCGGCGTCCGGACCCGCGACCCGGATCTGGCGCTCCACCGCGACGTTCCACATCGTCACGTGCTTCGTCAGCGCCTCGTGCTCGGCGGCGGCGCCGCCGTCCTCCGGCCGGACGTAGCCGCGGGGATGGTAGATGCGGTTGTAGACCGTGGCCCGCCAGCAACCGGCCTCGTGGGACAGGTGCCAGTAGGGAGATTTCCGCACGCGGGTCGAGATCAGCAGCTCGACCGGCGTCCGGCCGCTCTGGCGCAGGTTGATCGGGACGATCCGGTCGGACTGATCGACGCTTCCAGGCTGGCCGCTCATTGCACCTCCCTTTTTCGTGCGTCCGGCGCGGCAGAAGGCGCCCGGAAGCTGGCGCTCGGTGCCGGATGCAAGCGAGGACGCCGGTGCACCCGGTTTCGGCCGCTTCTGCCGCGCGGGCGTCTGGGCTACGATGACTCACAGGGACGATGACCGCAAGTACCTCCGTGCCGCCGGCGCCGCCCCCGACCGTGGCGCCGCCCCAGCGAGCGACCATCGCCGTCATCGGCGCCGGCATCGTCGGCAACTTCCTCGTCCATCACCTGGCCGAGCTCGGCTGGCGCGACCTCGTGCTGATCGACAAGGGACCGCTGCCCAATCCGGGCGGCTCGACCGGCCACGCCTCGAACTTCATCTTCCCCACGGACCACAACCGCGAGATCGCGATGCTGACGCTGGAGAGCCAGCGCCAGTACGCGGCGCTCGGCGTCAACACCGCCTGCGGCGGCATCGAGGTGGCGCGCACCGAGGAGCGGATGGAGGAACTGCGCCGGCGAATGACCTCGGCGCGGACCTGGGGCATCGAGACGGAACTGCTGAACCCTGCGGAAGTCGTCGGGAAGGTGCCGTTCGTCAACGCCGACGTCGTCCTGGGCGGATTCTTCACCCCGAGCGCGTCCGTGGTCGACTCGGTGCGGGCCGGAACCCTCGCTCGCGAGCGGGCGCTGGCGAAGGGCGCGCTCACCGTGCTCGACGAGACCGAGGTGACCGGCATCGAGGTCGAGCGCCGCCCGTTCGCCCGGCCGCGGGTCCGCGCCGTCGCGACCGACCGCGGCACGATCGCGGCGGACCGGGTCGTCGTCGCCTGCGGCGTCTGGAGCCCGCGGATCGCCGCGATGGCCGGAGCGACGATTCCGCTCACCCCGGCGGTCCACCAGATGGCCGACTTCGGCCCGATCGATCTGCTGCACCGCACAGGGAACGAGATCGGCTATCCGATCGTGCGCGACATGGACACCTTCATGTACGAGCGCCAGGACCACGACGCGATGGAGGTCGGCTCTTACGCCCACCGGCCGATCCTGGTCCGGCCCGACGAGATCCCCTCGCTCGCCGAGGCGAAGCGCACGCCGACCGAGATGCCGTTCACCGCCGGCGACTTCGCGCCCCAGCTCGAGGAGGCGCGGCGGCTGATGGGCGGCCTGCTCGCCGACTCGGAGATGCGCTACTCGGTCAACGGGTTGCTGTCCCTGACGCCCGACGCGCAGCAGGTGCTGGGCGAGACAGCCGAGGTCGAGAATCTCTGGTCGGCGGCGGCGGTCTGGATCAAGGAGGGTCCCGGCAGCGCGCGGCTGATCGCCGAGTGGATCACCCACGGCTACCCGCGCCTGTGCGACCCGCACGGGTCGGACGTGACCCGCTTCTACCCGCACGAGCGGACCGAGCGGCACGTCCGGCGGCGCTGCCGCGAGCACTTCAACAAGACCTACGGCATAGTCCATCCCCGCGAGCAGTGGGAGTCGGAGCGCGGCGTCCACCGGGCGCCGTTCCACGACCGCACCGCGGCTCTCGGCGCCGAGTACTACGAGGCGCGCGGCTGGGAGCGCCCCCAGTGGTACGCCTCGAACGAGGACCTGGTCGCCCGCTACGGGGTCGCCGACCGTCCCCACGAATGGGACCGCCGCTGGTGGTCGCCGATCGTCGACGCGGAGCACCTGCACCTGCGCGAGAAGGCCGGCATCGTCGACCTGAGCGCGTTCCAGGTGTTCGAGGTCTCCGGTCCGGGCGTCGTGCCCTACATCGAGCGGTTGACGGTCAACCGCTGCGACCGGCCGACGGGCAGTTCCATCTACACGCCGCTGCTGACGCCGGAGGGCGGCATCCGTGCCGACCTGACGATCCAGCGTCTGGCGGAGGACCGCTTTCGCGTCGTCACCGGCGCCTTCGACGGGGCGCGCGACCGCGTCTGGTTCGAGCGCCACCTCCCCGCCGACGGTTCGGTCCGGTTCGAGGACCGTTCGGCCGCCCTGTGCACGATCGGCGTCTGGGGTCCGCGCGCACGGGCGCTGCTTGAGAAGATCGCCGACATCCCGCTCTCGCGGGAAGCGTTCCCGTACAGCACGGGGCGCGAAGCCGTCCTGGACGGCGTGCCGGCGACGATGCTCCGCATCTCCTACGTCGGCGAAAGCGGCTGGGAGATCTACGCTCCCGCGCCGTGCGGCGTCCGCCTCTGGGACGCGATCCGGGAGGCTGGCCGGGAGCTCGGCGCGCGGCCGGTCGGCATCGGCGTCTACGGCACGACCGGCCGTCTGGAGAAGGGCTACGCGCTGATGGGCGCGGACCTGACCTCGGAGTACACGCCGGTCGAGGCCGGCCTGGCCCGGCGCGGCGTCAAGAAGGCGGACTTCATCGGCAAGGAGGCCTACCTCCGGGCGCGGGCCGAAGGGCCGGCGGCGAAGCTGTGCACGCTGACGATGGACGACCACGCCAGCGCGTCCGGGGTCCCCCGCTTCCCCACCGGCGGCGCCGAGCCGATCCTGACCCTCGACGGCGAACGGATCGTGGACGCCCACGGGCGGGAATCCCGAGTCACCTCCGCCGGCATGGGGCCGTCGGTCGGCAAGTACATCCTGTTCGCCTACCTGCCGCTCGAGCACGCCGGGGCCGGAACCCGGCTGCAGGTCCTCTACATGAACGAGCCCTTCCCCGTCACCGTCGCCGCGGGTCCGGCCCTGTTCGATCCCGGCAACGCGCGGATGAAGGCGTAACCGCTACAGGAGCGCCGTGACCAGCTCCGGGTAGAGGCAGATCAGCGCCAGCCCGATGAGCTGGATGACGATGAAGGGGATCACGCCGCGATACATCTCCACCGTCGTGATCCGCCGCGGCGCCACGCCGCGCAGGTAGAAGATCGCGAAGCCGAAGGGCGGGGTCAGGAACGACGTCTGCAGGTTCATGCCGATCATCACCCCGAACCACACCATGTCGACGTCGAGGATGCGCGCCGCGGGGGCGATCAGCGGGATGACGATGAAGGCGATCTCGAAGAAGTCGATGAAGAAGCCGAGGATGAAGATCGCCAGGTTCGCGACGATCAGCAGGCCGATCTTCCCGCCCGGCAGGCCGGTCAGCAGGTCTTCGATCCAGATGTCGCCGTAGAGGCCCCGGAAGACGAGCGCGAAGGCGGTCGAGCCGATGAGCAGGAAGATGACCATCGTGGTCAGCTTCGCCGTCGCGTCCATCGTCTCCTTCACGGCCTTCATCGTCAGCCGCCCGCGCGAGAGGGCGAGCGCGATGGCGCCGACGGCGCCCAGGGCACCCGCCTCGGTCGGGGTCGCGATGCCGGCGAAGATGCTCCCGAGGACGACCAGGATCAGCACCATGGGCGGCAGCATGACGACCGCCACCTGCCGGGCCAGCGCCGCGCCGTCGAGCGTCCGCTCCTCCGCCGGCAGCGCCGGCGCGGCGGCCGGCTTCGCGATCGCGACGCCGGTGACGTAGACGGCGTAGAACCCGGCCAGCATCAGGCCCGGAATCAGGGAACCGATGAACAGATCGCCGACCGAGATGCCAAGCTGGTCGGCAAGCACGACCAGCACGACGCTGGGCGGGATGATCTGCCCCAGCGTGCCCGCGGCGCTGATCACGCCGGTCGCGAGCATCGGCGAGTAGTCGTAGCGCAGCATGACCGGCAGCGAGATCAGGCCCATCGCGACGACCGAGGCGCCGACGACGCCGGTGGCGGCCGCGAGCATCGCGCCCACCACGACCACCGCAAGCGCAAGACCGCCGCGCAGGCGGCCGAAGAGCATGCCGATCGTGCGCAGCAGGTCCTCGGCAAGCCGGGACTTCTCCAGCATCGTGCCCATGAAGATGAAGAACGGCACCGCCAGCAGCACACCGTTCGACATGACGCCGAAGACGCGCTCGGGGAACGCGTAGAGCAGGTTCCACGAGAAGAGGCCGAGCTCGATGCCGATGAAGGCGAAGATCAGCGCCGTGCCGCCGAGCGAGAACGCGACCGGGTAGCCCGCGAAGATGAACAGGAAGACGACCGCGAACATCAGCGGGCCCAGGAGGTCCGCGCTCACAGCAACCCCTCCTGCTGCAGATCCTCCTCCTCGGCGCCGGCCTTCAGTTCGCGCAGCCGCCGCCAGTTGCGCGCCGCCTCCGCCAGCCCCTGGAGGGCGAGCAGCGCGAACGCGACCAGCAGGACGCTCTTGATCGGATACCGCGGCAACCCTCCCGGATCGGACGACACCTCGAGCACCGCCCAGGAGTTCCGGACCGCCGGCCAGGACATGACGAGCCCGAAGACCGCGAACGGAACCAGGAACAGCAGCGATCCCCAGAGGTCGATCCGCCGCCGCCAGCGCTCCGGCAGCCGGCTGAAGATCACGTCGACGCGCACGTGGGCGCCCGTCAGCAGCGCGTACGCGGCGCCCAGCAGGAAGACCAGGCTGAACATGTACCACTGGAGTTCGAGGTAGGCGTTCGAGCTCAGGTTCCAGCCGGTGAAACGGCCCAGGTAGCGGACCACCGCGTTGTACGCTCCGACCGCGACCATGGCCAGCGTCAGCCAGGAAACCGCGACGCCGAGGCGTGTATTGAGACGATCGGTCCAGGCCACGAAACGTGCCAGGAAGCCGCCCGGGGTTGGTGCTGACGCCATGAGCGCGGGCAGGCTACCAGTCCGCGCACCCGCGACGGCAGGGACTGCCGGCGCGGCGCGGAGACCGGAAGCGGGGCAGGCGCCGGGGACCGCGAGGCCTCCCGCGGCGCTGCCGGCCAGCGCGTGATCGCCGGTTCCGCGCCCGCAGGGGCGAGCCTGAGCCGCCGGTTCGCCCGGTTGACGGCGCTCAACGTGGCCTCCAACCTGACCGTTCCGCTCGCGGGCCTCGCCGACACCGTGATGCTGGGGCGGCTCGACGACGTCCGCTTCCTGGCCGGCGTCATCCTGGCGGCGCTGATCTTCGACTACCTCTACTTCGGCTGCGCGTTCCTGCGCATGAGCACGACCGGCATGACGGCGCAGTCCTGCGGCCGGGGAGATCCGCTGGAGATCGCGGCCCACCTCTACCGCGCCCTCCTGATCGCGGCCGTCCTGGGCGCCCTGGCGCTCCTGCTGCGGGATCCGATGGGCGACCTCGGCTTCCGTCTTCTCGCCGGCGAGCCGGAAGTGGAGAACGCGGGCCGCGAGTACTTCGACGCCCGCATCTGGGGCGCGCCGGCGACGCTCGCCAACCTCGCGTTGACCGGCTGGTTCCTGGGCCGCGCGCAGGCGGCCCGCGCCCTGGCCGTCGTCGCGGCGGCGAACCTCGGCAACGTGGCGCTCAACTGGTGGTTCATCGTCCACCTCGGCTGGGCGGCCTTCGGAGCCGGCGTCGCCACCGCGGCCGCGCAGTGGCTGGGGGCACTCCTCGGGCTGGCGCTGGCCGTGGGCGCCGGCCTGCCGGCCGTCTCCTGGCGGCGGCTCCTGGACTCCGCCGAGCTGCGCCGCATCGTCGCGCTCAACGGCCACCTCGTGATCCGAACGCTGTTCCTGGTCACGGCCTTCGCCGCCTTCACGAACCTGAGCGCTCTCTTCGGCACCGCCAGGCTGGCCGCCAACGGCCTCGTCCTGCGCCTGCTGGGCGTGGCCTCCTACCTGATCGACGGCGCCGCGTTCGCCGGCGAAACCCTGGCGGGAGCGGCGTTCGGCGCCGGCGACCGCGCCGGACTGCGGCGGGTCCTCGTTCTCACCGTGCTCGTCGCCGAGGCGTGCGCGATCGTCTTCCTGCTTCCCGTCCTGATCCTGCCGGAGTCGATCTACGGCCTGCTCGCCGACTACCCGGACGTCGTCGACCTCGCGGCCGCCAGCAACGTGTGGCTGCTGCCGGTACTCCTCTTCGCCGCCCTCGCCTACGCCTTCGACGGGTTCTTCCTGGGCCTGACGCGGGGCAGGCTGCTGAGCCGCGCGATGGCGGTCAGCCTGGCGGCGGGCTTCGCTCCCTTCGCCTGGGCGGCGGTCCACTTCCGGGACCAGCACCTCCTCTGGCTCGGCATGGTCGGCCTGATGGCGGCGAGGGCTGGAACGCTCGGCTACGCGGCGCGCCGGTACTTCACGCCGGACCGCGGCGGCGCCTGAGAAGAGAAGCCGCGGCAGCCGGGGCAGCGGCTACACTCCGGGCCGCCGGCACATCGTCCACCAGCCCCGGGGAGGCCGAACGCACATGGGAAAGCTCGAAGGAAAGACCGCCCTGGTAACCGGCGGCGGCACCGGCATCGGCCGGGCCACCGCGCTAATGTTCGCGCGCGAGGGCGCGTCGGTCGTCGTGTCCGGCCGTCGAATCGAGCCGCTGGAAGCGGTCGTCGCGGAGATCGAGGCGGCCGGCGGCGCCGCCTGGGCCCACTCCGCGGACATGGAGGACCCGGAAGCCGTTCGGGGACTGGCCGCGGCCATCCTCGCACGCCACGACACGATCGACGTTCTGGTCCACAACGCCGGCCACAGCTCGAAGGTGCGCAGTACCCGCTACATCTCGCAGGAGGAGTGGGACAGCGTCATCGCGGTCAACGCCACCGGCCCCGCGATGCTGACCAAGGCCCTGCTGCCGGCGATGCTCGACCGCGGCGGCGCCACCGTCATCATGGTCTCCTCGATGGCGGCGATCCGGCCCGGCGTCATGGCGGGCACGGCCTACGGCGCGGCCAAGGCGGCTTCCCGGAACTACATCATGGGGCTCGGCGCCGAACTGCGCCAGCTCGGCATCCGCGCCACCAGCGTCCTTCCCGGCGAGGTCGACACGCCGATCCTCGACAACCGGCCCCGGCCGCCGTCGGAAGAGGAACGGGCCGGGATGATGGCGTCCGAAGACATCGCCGAGGCGATCCTCACCGCGGCGGCTCTGCCCGAGCGCACCGTGATCGAGGAGATGACCCTGATGCCGACGAAGCTGCGCGACTACTCCGCCGACATCGCCGCGGCGCGGACTCTCGGCGCCCCCGAGGAGGGTTGACCATGTCTGGGAAGCCGCGCAACGGCGCCGGCGCGGCGCTGCCAAGCGCTCCCGGCCCGCTGCAGGAGGATTGTCCATGCCGACGATGACCCACGCCGAACGCGACGCCTTCCTCGCCGAGCCCGGTATCCTGATGCGGATCGGCACCGTCTGCGACGACGGCCGGCCCCTGGTGACGCCGATCTGGTTCATCTTCGAGGAAGGCGCGATCTGGTTTACCCCTCGGGAGAACTCCGCCTGGTTCGCCAATCTGCGCCGCGATCCGCGAACCTGCCTCGCCATCGACGAACAGGACCTCCCCTACCGCAAGGTCCTGGTCGAGGGCGAGGCGGAACTCGTGCACGACATCGGCGTCGACGACGTCTGGCGCGACCGCTACCGCCGCATCGCCTGCCGCTACGTCCCGGAGGACGCCGCCGAGGACTACATCCAGGCAACGATCGACCAGCCGCGGGGCCTCTACCGGCTGCCCCTGGAGTCGGCCGCCGTCCGCACCTGGCGCATGCCGATCGACGACGAGGACCAGGCGGGCATCTGGCACCAGCGCTACTACCGTCCGGGGACGAAGCTCAGGCGCTGATCTCCGCGGAGAGCACGCTAGACGGCCGCGGCTGGCTTCTCCTGCCCTCCGACCGCGCCGCCGAATCGCCGCGGCCTTCGGCCCGTCCGGCGTCATGCCGTCTCTTCGGACCTTTCCGGAACTCGTCGTTCGGTCAGTTCGCGAACCGCCGCCCAGACCAGGACGGCGATCGGCGCGGCGGCCAGCAACGCCGTCGCGAAGCGGCTCGCCGCGGTGTTCCACGGCAGCAGCAGCCAGTCGATCGCCGTGGGCGCAAGGAAGAGGAGGATCCGCCGGGGCCGGTCGAGCAGCCAGTCGCGGAACCGGCGAACGCGTGGAAGCACGGCCAGCCCCAGGGTGAAGCCGACGTAGAACCCGAAACAGCGGTGGCAGACCGCCAGCGGGTGGCCCGCCAGGTGAAAGCAGCGCTCGGCGATCTGGTGGCAGACCGGCGCGAAGATCTCGTAGAGCACCGGCCCCAGCCGCCCGCCGGGCGCGGCGGCGAGAGGCGCGGCGACGACCATGCCGATCGCCAGGCAACAAGCCGCGGCCACCGCCGCGGTCATCCGGCCAGTGGTCGCCAGCGCGGAGAGTACCGTTCCCGTCGAGCCCGGGCCCTCGGAAGCTGCGGCGAAGACGCTTCCGGGCGAGACTTCGGGACGCCGGCGGAGCATTGCGAGTTAGTCTAGCGATTCCACCAGCCCCTGAGTTCAGAAGGAGCCTCCATGTCCCAGAACCGCATCAAGGCCATCGCCATCGGCGGCGGCGCCGCCGGCATTGCCAGTCAGGTCCCGATTCTCAACATTCTCAACGTCCTGTGCTGCGCGCTGATCGTCGGTGGCGCGATCCTCGCCGTCTACCTGGCGTTCCGGGGCGAGGACGCGACGGAGAGCCCGTACGGCGCCGGCGCCGGAATCGGCGCTCTGTCCGGCGTGGTCGCCGCGGTGGTCGGGACGATCGTCTCCATCCCCGTCACCCTGATCTTCGGCAACGTGGCGGCGGAGACGCTCCAGGAGCTTCTCGAGAACGACGGGATCCAGCTCGAAGGGGCGCCCAGGCAGATGATCGAGTCGTTCGCGGGTTCCGGCGATTCCATCGGCGCCCTGGCCCTGATGACCGGCCTGGTCTTCAGCCTGATCGTCAACAGCATCTTCGGCGCCCTCGGCGGCGTCCTCGGCGCGGCCTTCTTCCGCAAGAAGTAGAGCCACAGGACCACCGCGACGGCGGGCCAGCCCGCCCGCGACTCGCCGCTCCGGCCTCCGCGGCATCGGTATGATCCCCTCGTGGGGATCGATCGGTGAGCGGCTGGAACTCGATTCCCGAACTGGGCGGCCTGATCGGCAAGGAGGTCCGGCTGCGCGGCTGGGTCGACGCCCGCCGTTCCAGTGGGCGGATCGGCTTCATCCAGCTCCGGGAGTCGGGCGCCACCGTCCAGCTCGTCGTCAGCCGCAAGCGGGTCGACGACGCCTCCTGGGACGTGCTCCAGCACGCCGGTCAGGAATCGACGATCGCGGTGACCGGCACGGCCGCGGCCGATCCCCGTTCGCCCGGGGGCGTGGAGGTGCAGGTGTCGTCGCTGGCCCTCGTTCACGCCGCGGAGGCGTACCCGATCACGCCCAAGGAGCACGGCACCGCGTTCCTGATGGACCATCGCCACCTCTGGCTGCGCTCCAGCCGCCAGCGCGCGGTGCTGCGGATCCGCAGCGAGGTATGCCAGGCGATCCACGACTTCCACCGCGAACGCGGCTACTACCTGGTCGATTCGCCGATCCTGACGCCGGCCGCCTGCGAGGGCACGTCGACCCTGTTCGAGACGCCGTACTTCGATCATGGCAACGCGTACCTCAGCCAGTCCGGCCAGCTCTACCTGGAACCGGCTGCCGCCGCGCTCGGCAAGGTGTACTGCTTCGGCCCCACCTTCCGGGCCGAGAAGTCGAAGACGCGCCGCCACCTGATGGAGTTCTGGATGGTCGAGCCGGAGGCCGCTTTTCTCGACTTCGAGGGCCTGTGCGAACTCGCCGAGGACTTCGTCGTCTACCTGGCGGAGCGGGTCCTGGAGAACTGCGCCGACCCGCTCGCCGTCCTGGAGCGCGACGTCGCGAAGCTCGAAGCGATCCGCAAGCCCTTCCCCCGTCTGCGCTACGCCGAGGCGATCGAGCTGCTCCGCGGGCAGGGCTCGGAGATCGAGTTCGGCGAGGACTTCGGCGCGCCCGAGGAGACCGCGGTCGCCGAGCGGTTCGACCGGCCGGTCATGGTCACCCACTACCCGGCGTCGCTGAAGGCCTTCTACATGGAACCCGATCCGGACGATCCGTCGCTGGCTCTGGCGCTCGACGTGATCGCCCCGGAGGGCTACGGAGAGATCATCGGCGGCAGCCAGCGCATCCACGACCACGACCTGCTGCTCACCCGGCTCAGGGAGCACGACCTGCCGCTCGACGCCTTCCAGTGGTATCTGGACATCCGCCGCTGGGGCACCTTCGAGCACAGCGGCTTCGGCATGGGCGTCGAACGCTTCGTCGCCTGGATGGCCGGCGTGCCCCACCTGCGGGAGACGATCCCCTACCCGCGCACGATGGACCGGATCTACCCCTGAGCGACCTGGACCAGCTCCAGGAGCGGCTCGGCTACCGCTTCAACGATCCAGCGCTGCTCCGGCTGGCCCTGACCCACACCTCCTTCGCCAACGAACGGGGACTCCCGGAGCAGAACGAACGCCTGGAGTTCCTGGGCGACTCGGTGCTCGGCACGATCGCCGCCGAGTGGCTCTTCAACCGCTGCCCGCGGGCGCCGGAAGGCGAGCTCACGCAGACGAAGGCTCACCTGGTCCAGGCCAGGGCCTTGGCCGAGCGCGCCCGGCAGCTCGAACTCGGACCGCTCCTGCGGCTGGGCCGCGGAGAGGATCGCTCCGGCGGACGGGAGAAGCAGTCCCTGCTGGCCTGCGCCCTGGAAGCCGTGATTGGCGCGGTGTTCGTGGACGGAGGCATGGAAGCCGCCCGCAGCACGGTGGCGCCCTGGCTCGAAGCCGGGGCGGCGGAGGCGATCGGCGCCGGGGACGCCAAGTCGGACCTGCAGGAGGTGCTCCAGGCGCAAGGTCTCGAACCCCCGGTCTACCGCCACGTCGGCCGCGAAGGACCCGACCACGATCCGGCCTTCCACGTCGAGTGCTGGATCGAGGGTCGGTTCGCAGCCAGTGCTTCGGGGCGCTCGAAGAAGGCCGCGGAACGTAGCGCCGCGCGACGAGTTCTTCGCGACGCGGAACCGACCGACCGACCGGCTCCGCCATCCAGACGCGGCGGACGGCGAGCGGCCGACGGCACGGAGGGAACCCTGCTGGACGGCAGGTAACCGGATGACCGACTTGGCGACTCTCTTCCAGCGCTGCTGGCGGGTTCCGTTGACTGCGGCGTCGTTTCTTCTCTTCGGCCTCGGCGGCCTCGTTCTGGGCGGCGTTTTCTTCCCCGCGATCCGTCTGCTCAGCCCGCGAGAAGCGACCGGTCGGCGTTGCCGCCGAGCCATTCAGGTGTCCTTCCGCCTGTTCCTGAACTTCCTGTCCGCTCTGCGCCTCATGCGGTTCGAGTTTCTCGGAGAGGAGCGTCTGCTCCATCTTCGCGGTCGGCTGGTGGTTGCCAACCACCCTTCGCTGATCGACGTCGTGGTTCTGATCTCCCGCCTCCCCGACGCGCGCTGCGTCGTCAAGCGGGCCGTGTGGCACAGCCCGTTTCTCGGCGCGGTCGTCCGCGTCGCCGGCTACGTGCCGAGCATGGATCCGCGAGACGTCGTCGACCGGACGGTCCGCCTTTTGCGCGCCGGAGAGACGGTCGTCCTCTTTCCGGAAGGGACCCGAACGAGACGGGACGAGCTGATCGCGGCGCAGCGCGGCGCGGCGTTGATTCTCCTGCGGTCGGACCGACCTGCACTGCCGGTCCGCTTGCGGGTTCGCCCGGCCGCCCTCGGTAAGACGGACTCTCTTGCGCGCCTTCCGCCGGAGGCGCTGCGCTTCACGATGAGCGTCGGCGAGGAGGTCCATCCGTCCTCCTTCGGAACCCACGGCAGCGAGCGCGAGAAATCCCGGTCTGGAACCAGGATTCTGGAGCGGGCACTGGACTTGCCGCCCGGGATCTAGCTGGACCCGAAGAAGGACGGCTGGTAAGGTTCAGCATCGCCTGATGAGGGAGCCGCAGGGAAAGATGAAGCGCGACGAAATCCGGGCCAGACTGAGGGATCTTCTGGTCGAGATGTACGAACTCGATCCCGCCGAACTCGTCCCCGACGCACGCCTTTACGAAGATCTGGGGCTTGACAGCATCGACGCGGTGGATCTGGCCGTCCGACTGAAGGACTTCACGCAGGCCGACATCCCTCCGGAGCGGGTCAAGGAGATCCGTACGGTCGAGGACGTGGTCGACCTCGTAGCAGAACTGCTACAGGTCCGCTGAGGTGAACGCTCTGGTCAGCGCGGTCGAACGTCTGGAGTCCGTCGAAGCCGCCCGGTTGCAGGCCGGAGAACTGCACGTCGTGCCAACGGAGGCTGGCTGGGAGGCTTTGGCGCACAAGGGCAAGCGGACGCTGATCCAGGAGCTGAGCGGCGTTCTCTCGTCCGGTGCAACCCCGGAAGGGGTACCTGAACGGTGGCGCTTCGTGCACCGGCTGCCCTCCGCCGCGAAGGCCGATTCCAACCGGCCCCTCCACCCGGACTGGGAGGAACTCGAGCATACTGAGGCGACATGGCTCGGCGAAGCGACCGTGACCGGCGATCTGGCGGTCCTCGAGGGTCACTTCCCGAACGAGCCGGTCGTTCCCGGCCTCGCCCAGTTGCTGTGGGCGGACGCTCTTTCCCGTCGAGCTTTTCCCGACCACGCCGCGACTGCCGAGGTCCGCAACCTGAAATTCGCGAGGATCCTCGCGCCGGGCGTCAACTTTCGGATCGCACTCGTTCACCGGATAGGGACGCGGTCGCAGGTCGCCTTCAGACTAACCTCCGACGCAGGCACGCACAGCAGCGGCGTGCTCATCGGCGCGTAACGCCGTGCCAGGTTTGTCGTGACGAATCCAGCCCCAGTCGTCCTGTCGACCGACGTCGAGGCGCTGCTGCCGCACGCCGCACCCATGATCCTCATCGATGGCGTCGCGCCCCAAGGATCCGAATCGACCCGAAGCGTGGTGCGCATCGGTGAAGACTCCATGTTCTACGAAGAACCGCACGGCGTGCCATCGTACTTCGGCATCGAGTACATCGCCCAGACGGTCGCGGCTCACGCCGGGCTCCGCGCCCTTCGGGAAGGAGAACCCGTGCGGGTGGGTTTCCTCCTCGGCACGAGACGGTACAGGTGTGCCGAGACCTGGTTTCGCCTCGGTGCCAATCTGACCATCGTAGTCTCTACCGTCCTGGAGATGGCGGATCTCTCGAAGTTCCGAGGCGTCATCTCGGACCAGCTCCGGGGCGAGATAGCCGACTGCGCCGTGACCGTGTACCTGCGACCCGGCAGCGGGCCAGCACTGACATGACCGGGCGCCGGCGAGTTCTTGTGACGGGAGCATCCCGGGGCATCGGCCGCGCGGTCGCCCTGGCCCTCGCCGAGGAGGGCTTCGAAGTGGCCTGCAACGCGCGAGGCGACGTCGAAGAGGTCGTCGACGAGATCCGTTCGCGCGGCGGCGCCGCCAGCGCGCTCCCTGGCGACGTTTCGAACCGCGAAGCCATTCGCTCCGCCCTCGACCGGGACATGGAAAGCCGGGGCGCGTTCTACGGTATCGTCTGCAACGCTGGCGGCCACGCCGACGCCGCGTTCCCCGCGCTGACGGAGACGGAGTGGGACGATGTCCTGCGTACCAACCTGGACTCCTTCTTCAACGTAGTCCAGCCGTGCGTGATGCCGATGATCCGCTTGCGCGACGGAGGTCGCATCGTCGCCATGTCGTCGGTCTCCGGCATCGCCGGCAACCGTGGGCAGGTCAACTACAGCGCCGCCAAGGCTGGGCTGATCGGCGCCGTGAAGGCGTTGGCCATCGAACTCGGCAAGCGGAAGATCACGGTGAACTGCGTCGCTCCGGGTATCGTCGGAACCGACATCACCCGGAGCATGTCCGACAAGCTCGTCGAGCGGCTCGTGCCGCTTCGACGACCAGGAACGCCCGAGGAAGTCGCCAGCCTGGTCAGGTACCTGTTCTCCGACCTTGCCGCCTACGTGACCCGACAGGTCCTGTCGGTCAACGGGGGCATGATCTAGCAACGTCGACTCATGTTCTGTCTCCTCTTCCACCTCCCCGACACGGGAACGCCGCACGGATGAGCAGGCGAGTCGTCGTGACCGGCGTCGCCGGCATTTCGCCGATCGGCACCGATTGGGCGTCGGTGCGGAACCGCCTGTTGGCTGGAGAGGGTGGCGTCGAACGGATGGGCGAGTGGAGCCGCGTCAAGGGGTTGCGGTCGTGGCTCGGCGCCCCAGCCGATTTCGAGACGCCCCTCCGCTGGCCGCGCAAGATGCGGCGATCCATGGGCCGCGTGTCCGCCATGGCTGTCCGGGCGACGGAACTTGCACTTGAACAAGCGGGCCTTCGAGACGATCCCGTCCTGCAATCCGGTCGGGTCGGAGTCGCGTACGGCTCCTCAAGCGGTTCCACCGACAGCTTGCGGGAGGTCGGCCGGTTTCTCGCGACCGGGTCGACCGAGGGGGTTACCTCGAACGTCTACGTCAAGATGATGCCGCATACGACGACCGCAGCGATCGGCATGTTCTTCGGCCTCACCGGGCGTCTTCTGCCCTCCTCCTCCGCCTGCACCTCGGGAAGCCTGTCGCTCGGCATGGCGTACGAGTCGATCAGGCACGGCTACCAGGACGCGATGGTCGCCGGCGGCGCGGACGAACTCGACCTTCCGGCGGTGGCGACCTTCGACACGCTGTACGCGACGAGCCGCCGAAATCAAACACCGTCGCAAACTCCGAGACCCTTCGACTCCGACCGCGACGGCCTCGTGGTTGGTGAAGGCGCCGGCACGTTCGTGCTTGAGAGCAGGCGCCATGCTCTCGCCCGCGGCGCGACGATCCTGGCCGAGCTCGTCGGCTTCGGCGCCAACTCCGACGGCGCTCATCCAACCCAACCCGCTCAACGAACCATGGCCGAAGCTATGCGTTTGGCTCTCGCAGACGCCGGTCTGGGCGCGGATCGAATCGGCTACGTGAGCGCCCACGGCACCGCCACCGAACTGGGGGACATCGCGGAGAGCCAAGCCACGCTGGAGGTGTTCCGTCGTCCCGTGCCGATCAGCTCGCTAAAGAGCTACATCGGTCACACCTTGGGAGCGTGTGGCAGTCTGGAGGCATGGATGAGCCTTGAGATGCTAGGGGAAAGTTGGGCAGCTCCGACGATCAACCTGGAGAATCCCGACCCGCGCTGCGCCAAACTCGGCTACGTCGTCGGCGAACCGGTGCACCTCGAGACCGACTATCTGATGACCAACAACTTCGCCTTCGGCGGCGTGAACACTTCACTCGTGTTCAGGCTGCCCCCAAGAGAAGGAACCACTACTCGTGAAACAGACGCCTGAGCAGAGCCGGATGGCCGTCCTCATCGTCGAGGCCCTGAACCTGGAGGACGTCGATCCCGGCGCTATCGACCCGAACGAGTTGATGTTCGGCGACGAGGGTCTCGCTCTCGACTCCATCGACGCTCTGGAGATCGCCGTCGCGATCGCGGAGGAGTTCGCGGTCCACTTCAGCGCCAAGGAGGAGACGACTCGGGAAGCGTTTGCCACCTTGGGAAACCTGACGGACTTCGTCATGAAGGAAGTGAATGGCCGAATGTGAGGCGCTGTCGACGGCGCCTCTGGTCGACCGTTCGGGAGAGGCGCCATGGGCACACGCCGCCGACCGTCCGATCGCTGTCTCGCGGTTTGCCCGAGACGCGCTGTTGTGCGCACGGAATCTTCCGGACCGCCCTTGGCTGATCAACGTCTGCTCCGACCGCTACCTCTTCGGGGTCGCGTTCTTCGCCGCGCTCCTTGGAGGCCGCGTCAACCTCCTGCCGTCACAGCGAAGTTCTGAAGCCCTGAACGCGCTGCGCCGGAGGTACCCGGACAGCGCGATCGTCGCGGACGACACGGCGGCCGTCCCAGCCCCCTCCTCCAACTCCGCGGACCCGATGCCGGCTCTCCCCGAGATCGACACGGCGCAGCTTGCCGCCATCGTCTTCACTTCGGGAAGCACCGGCGCTCCGAACCCGCATCCGAAAACCTGGGGCCTGCTCAGCGACTTCCGCGCCATCCACTGGCGCAGGTTGACCCGAGCTTTGGAGGAAGCCGGGACTCCTGCCGGCGAGGTCGCGATGGTGTCGACAGTTCCTCCGTGGCACCTCTACGGACTTGAGTGGACGCTGCTGCTGCCCAGCGTCGCTCCCGTCTCGATGCACTGTGAACGTGCATTCTTTCCCAAAGACGTGGTCGACACCCTGGGCTCTTCAAGCGCCCCCACCGTCCTGGTAACCACGCCAACGCACCTGCGGGCGCTGCTCAAGGCTCCTTCTCCCGCTCGCCCGGTGAGCGTTACCATCTGCGCGACCGCCCCCCTCGATCCGAACCTCGCAGCCCAAGCGGAGAGACGCCTCGGCACACGCATTCTCGAACTCTACGGTTGCAGCGAAGTGGGCACATTGGCATCGCGCCGGCCCACCGAAGGAACCGAATGGAGCTTCTTCGACTACTTTCAATTGGCTTTCTCCGAAGGCGGCCTGACGGTAAGGGCGCCCCGACTGGAGGCTTCCGTCGACCTCGATGATCGCTTCGAGCGCCTTGCGGATGGACGGTTCAGGTTCCTCGGAAGGTCTACGGACATCGTGAAGATTGGCGGAAAGCGGGAATCTCTCACGAACCTGAACGCGGTCCTGCTGGAGATCCCTGGAGTACAGGACGGCGTGATCTTCCAGCCCCGGCGCGTCCGCGAGACATCGAGACGCCTCGCTGCCCTCGTGGTAGCGCCGGACCTCGCCCCTCTGGACATCCGAAGGGCCATGGCGAACCGTTTCGATCCCGCCTTCGTGCCGCGACCGATCCGGATCGTGGAGGCGGTTCCTCGCAATCGTACCGGCAAGATGCCCCTGGGGAAGCTGACCAGCATGCTGGACGCCCGCGCCGCACCGCTCGATGACTGATACAGCCCACTGGCAAGCCCGTTCCGAAGCAGGAAACCGGCTCGCCATTCGCGCCGCAGTATGGGTAGCCCGAACCCTTGGCCGCAGGGCCATCCACCTGCTTCTCTTACCGACGGTCCTGTACTTCTATCTGGTGCGGGAGCCGGAGCGCAGGGCCTCCCGAGAGTTCCTGACTCGCGCCTTGAGGCGTCCGGTGCGCGAAACCGACGTTCTGCGGCACTTCCTCAGTTTCGCCCGAGTAGCGGCAGATCGCTTCTTCACACTCAGCCGCAGTCCGGATGCGAGAGAAGTCAGGTTCGTGCGCGACGAGAGAATCCAACAGGTAGTGAAGAAGAACGATGCGGGGATCTTCGTCACCGCTCACTTCGGTTCGTTCGACGCTCCCAGGCTGGTTGACGCGGACCGTCGTGAGTTCGGGATTCGCATCGTCCTGGACAAGGGCGTCAACTCCCGTTTTCTCTCCGTCATGGAGGAGGTCGATCCGACAATGGCGAAGCGCATCATCGACTCGGAACAAGGCGCGGCGGCGCTTGGCGTCTCCATCGCGGAAGCGCTTCGAAGAGGCCATTGGGTGGGGTTCATGGCGGATCGTTTTCGGCACGGAGACCGGACGCTTTCGATTCCCTTCCTCGGCGCCCGGGCGGCCTTCCCGCTCGGCCCGTACCTCGTCGCCTGCGCGTTCAAGGCGCCGATCATCTGCGTGTTTTGCCGCCTGGACCCGCCCGGGTATGAGGTCCACTGCGAGGTTCTGTGGACCGGCGGCCACGTACCTCGATCGCAACGCGCCGGGAAGGTCGCAGCGCTGGCCCGGGGATACGCGAAGAGACTTGAGCGGCATGTCCGTGCGGCGCCTTTCTCCTGGTTCAACTTCTTCGACTTCTGGGCGCAGCATGCGACAGAGGCGCAACAGTCCACCAGCCGCACGAGGGCCTGACCCGTCCCGGTTCGGGTGGGCGAGCGTCGCCGCTCTTGCCCTCTCGGCTGCACTCCCCGCCGCGGCGGACGAGGCGGCCTGGAAGCGGCTCGCGGACCTGGAGTTTCCGCGGGAGGAACGCGTCGCCTTCGTCGAGCGGCATCTGAATCGACTCTTGCGGGCGCCGGCCGAACAGCACGGCGAACTCTGGCTTACGAGCGACGGCGTCGCGGTCATGCGGGTGCATACCCCGCGCCTCGAGGAACGCAGGATCGAGGGCGACCGGCTGGTCCTGCGTCGTCCGCACCAGCGGCGAGCCGAGGCTGAGGAGCAAGAAGCCGCACTTGCCAGCGGAACCGAGCGGCGGCGCAGGCTCAACCGCGGGCGAGGCGCCCACCTCATGCTGGCGATCATCCTCGACGTGCTCTCCGGCGACCTCTCGGAACTCCGGCAGAGGTTCGACTCCTCGTCGACCTCGCTCGACGACTCCGCCGAAGGCCACGACTGGGAGATCGAGCTGGTCCCGCGCGATCCCGGGCTCCGCGGCGAACTCGTGGCTGTACGCCTTCGCGGCGCGGGCCAGCGCCTCGGCTTCCTGTACCTGAGCCGCGGGACCAGGAACTGGCGGGAGATCCGGCTTCTCTTTCCATCCCGAGGCGACGAGAGAATCGACTGATCTTGACTCTGGGCAGACGCACCGCTGGCCTCCTGATCGTTGCTGCGACGATCGCCGGCGCGACGGCGCTCGACATCTCCGTCGGCTACGATCTCGCCTCTTTCCTGCCGGAACCCACCGATCCGGCCCAGCGGCTGCTGGTGGAACGCCTGGGCCGGGTCTCCGGCGCCGACGCGGTCTACGTAGTTCTGCCGGAGGCGTCGGAGACGGCGGCCGACGGCGTTGCGGCCGATCTGCGGGCCCTGCCGCTGGCACGCCGTGTCCTTCCAGAGGCAGAAGTGCTCGAACCGGATCTCATTCCGCTCCCGATCTGGCGCAAACGCCTGCTGCTCCAAGACCTTCCCGCTGGCGAGGACGCCTGGCGCGCGGTTCTGGAGGCCCGGCTGGCCGACTCGACGCTGGCCGAGTCGGATTCGGCGCTGGAGCTGATTGCCGCCGATCCGTTGCTGGCGAGCGTTTCGGCTCTCGAACGGATGGCCCCTGCCCGGCAGACGTTCGGAAACGGCGACAGGCGGTATCTCCTGGTACTCCCGGCGGCCGCCATGTTCGACATCGGCACGCACGCCGAACTGCTCGGGGACGTGAGGCGGACCCTGGCCGGACGCGGATTCGACGACGCCCGGCTCTACGGCAGCGGCGTCTACAGCGTCGATCTGCAGGCCAGGACGCGGCGGGAGGCGAAGCTGTTCAGTTCGCTCGCCGCGGTCGCGTTGGCGCTTCTTCTGTTGTGGCACTTCCGGGCGCCCGCCACAGTCGTCGCCGCCGGCGCGCCCATGCTCGCGGGCGCGGCCGCGGGGCTCGGCGTGTCCTCGCTCCTCTACGAACAGGTTCACTCGATCGCGCTCGCCTTCGGCTTCACTCTTCTAGGCGTCGCAGTCGACTACCCCCTGCACGCTCTCAGCCACCGGTCGAACCCGGGCGCCGTCTGGCCTACTCTTCGCCTTGGGGTGGGCAGTACGCTGATCGCCTATTCCGTCTTCCTCGTGGGCGGCGCCCCAGGTCTTCAGCAGCTCGGCGCGTTCGCTCTCTCGGGCCTCGCGGCCGCCGCCCTGGCAACAGCCTGGTTGACGGCGAGATCCGGCAGCGCGGCGTCTCCGACGATAGCGATCGGCTCGGCGCCCGCCAGAGACACGGCGCTGCGCCCCTGGCCCTGGGTCGTCGTCGTCGCGGCCGCCGCGATCCCGCTGGCCACGCACGGCCCGTTCCTGGACGACCTCGACGCGCTGACGCCCGTGCCCAAGGAAACGCTGGCCGCCGACGCCGAACTTCGGCGCCAACTGGGGGCGCACGACATGCGCCATGTCGCGGCGAGCCGCGCTCCGGACCTCGAGGACGCACTTCTGCTCACGGAAGCCGTGTCGGCACGTCTCGACGACGCCGTGCTGGCTGGTGAACTGGAGGCCCACCGGAGCATTTCGCCGTTGCTCCCCAGCCGATCGCGCCAGAGCCAGCGAATGGACCAAGTCCGCCGGTTCCTTGCCGATGGCGGAGTGTACTCAAGCGCCTTCGTACACGCCGCGGACGAGCTGTCCTTCGCAGAAGACGCCTTCCGGCCCTTCCATGAGGATGCCGTCGGCTTTGGACGAACCGCGGATTGGCTCTCGATCGACGATCTGCAGGACCACCCGGAACTCGCCTCGCTGACCGGACTGCACGTCCTGGAAACGACCGACGGCTGGATCAGCCTCACGTTCCTGAGCGGCATCGCAGACGCCGACGCGGTGGCCGACAGGCTCGACGGCCTGGACGGAGTTCAAGTCGTCGACCTCGTCGAGGCCTCACGCACACTGGTGGTGGACCTTCGGAACCGAATCGCCGTCCTCCTCGCAGCCGCGCTCTTCGCCGCCGGCTGCGCGCTCTGGCTGCTGACCCGGGACTTGCGCCGTTCGGTCTGGCTGCTCGGGAACGTCGCCGCCGCACTGTCGGCCGCGGCATGTCTCGGGATGTGGCTGCGCGGCGGCCTCTCGCCCTTCGACCTGATGGCGCTGGCACTGGTAGCTGGGTTGGGGCTGGACTACGGCCTGTTTCACAGCCGAACGCCGGCCGACCCGACAGACGCCCGCGAAACGGGCGCCGCCGTACTGATCTGCGCGCTCTCGAGCTTCGTCGTCTTCGGGCTCCTGGCTTTCTCCAGGATTCCTGTACTCGCGGGGATCGGCCAGACAGTCGCGACCGGAGTGACTGCGGCGTACCTGCTGACTCGTTTCGGCCGCTATCCGAAGCCCGGAACCTGACCGAGCGAGCGTCGCACGAGACGGTCTCCATCGTCCGCCAAGATGCAACGGATACCGGTCGCCGCCGCTTGCAGCCGTTCGAGGTTGACCGTCAAGCGCGCCTCGTCCCCGCACGGATCGCCCTCCAGCAGGTCGGTCTGCAGCTCGTGGAACAGAGGCACGGCGTGGTGGTCGAAGAAACCGCCCTCGCCGCCGACCCGGCCGGCGTTCGCCGCACGGCGGCGAAACAGCTTCTGAACGCCCGAGTGCAGGGCCGCGGCCTGCAGAAACAGGCTCTCGTTGCGCTGCATGAACTCCAGATCGGTCAACCTGCCCGAGAAGAACAGCTTGGCCGGAATCGACCAGTAGAACGCGTAGTCCCAAAGCGTCTTCGCCACGATCAGCGTCCGGTCGCCGAAGCCCGCGTACTGGCTGCGATACAGGAGCATCGTGTTGCTGAAGAAGGACTGATAGTTCCGCTGGAACCTCCGCACCCGCTCGGCCGGAAATCCGCGCGCGACAAGGTCGACCGCATAGGTGTTCGCCATAGCGATGAAGTCGCCGCCGGGCGAGTAGAACGGATCGGCGAACAGGCTGGCATCGCCGGTCGCCGCCCAACCTTCCTCCGAGAAGACCTGAGAATTGCCGACCGCATAGCCCTTCAGGACGGCGTGGTCGAGAGGGTCTCTTCCGGCAAGCTCCGCAGCCACCAGCGGGTGTTCCCGCCGCAGCCAGAGCAACAGGCCGGCTCGCCCGCGAACCTCCTCCAAAGGCACTCGTTCGGGATCGAACACGAGGCCCACGCTGGTCGCCCCGGAGGCAAGCGGAATCAGCCAGAGCCAGTATCCCGGACCGGTGAAGTGGATCGTGCTGGCACGGCGCGGAAGTTCCCCCGAGCACCGCGACAGCCAGTCTCCGTCGCCACTCAGCGATTCGACGTCCACTACTCCACGAAGCCGGAACCAGACAGCATGGTGCCGATGTCGAGCTGAACGGACGGTCCTCCGTGAACGGCGCAGAAACGCCCTACGACCGCTGGCGTCGATCAGGTACCGGCAGCGGTGCGTCGTCTCCCTTCCCTCGCCCGGGTTCCGCAGGACGACCCGGTGCATCCCCCTTTCGACATCCACGGACCGCACCGTAGTCCCATCGTGAAGCGTACCGACCTCACGCCAGGTCCGGGCCAGTTGGTTCTCAAAGCGGCCCCGATCCAGTTGGTAGGTGGGTATGGGAAGCGGTGCGCTGGGTCCGATCTCGTCGTAGGCGGCCAGATCGCGGTCTATGGGCGCGTCGCCCCGGCAGAACAGGCGCAAGCCGAACTTCCGCAACTGCTCACGATCGAGCTCCTCCTTCAGACCGAGGTCCCTTGCAAGGTAGTGGGACGCAATCTCGACCGTGGACTCGCCGACCTTGTGCGCTGCCTCCGGCACCGGAAAGCGCCTCCGTTCGACCACTGCGATGTCGAGATCGGGGAATCGCTGGCGAAGATGCCGGGCGAGGGTCAGTCCCGCGAAGCCACCGCCCACGATACACACGTCCTGGCGCCGCACGGAATCAGTCCTCCCAACCACGACCGCCCTCGAGATGCAGTTCGACGCAGCAGCTCGGGCCGGCAGGAAAACGGAGCCAGCCCTGCCGCGACGGATCCGTTTCCGAAGCCGCAAGGCGATCCGCGAGCGTCAGCGCGCATCCTATCGGATTCGCCTGTCCGAGCCACTCCAGGCCGGCGGGAAAAGGGGTCGTCTGGAGCGGCCCCGTCCTGAACCTGAGCTCCGCCCTCAGGCAGCGGCGGTCCCGGGCCACGCCGTCTTCCCGTTCAAGAACGAAAGCGGCTCCGAGCGTCTGCCGAACGTCCGCGACCGCCGTAAGCGGCGGTTTCGTCGCGATGTCGCAGGCAACGTAGAGCACGGGACCGTGAGCGGCGACCGCCTGGCTGGCCGCTTCCAGCAATCCGGCCCCGAAGCTCTCCAGGAAAGCGCCGACGAACGTGCTCGGCGAGCGATTGCGGGCGCTGATCGTCCAGTAACCCGATGCAGCATTGTGAACCGAGTTGTGGAACTTGGTCGGCGACAGTACCTTCGCAGGCTGCGCAAGCCGGCGACACATGTACTCCGTGACTGCCGTGTCGCCGAGTGCGGACGAAAAGACCGAAGGCACGGCGTCCTTCGGGACGCCGGCAACCTCACATGCCTGGTGCGCGACCTCGACGCCCAGGCCGATCATCAACCCCGCTCTGCGCCGCTCCCGTGCCGGCAGCCACGCGGGTTTGGGCGGCTTGAACTCGCTGGCGGCCAAGTCGACGAAACCGGACTTTCTCGCCGCCTTGAACTCGGCGAAGCTGGTGAGGCCCCGCGTCCAGAGGCCGACGCCCGTAATCGCCACTCCAAGCGCCGGCCGAATCACCGGCCGAAAACCACCGAACAGTTGACGCCCCCGAACCCGAAGGAGTTTGTGAGAGCGACGTCGATGGGGCGCATCGCGCTCTCGAGCAGCAACTCGAACGGCGCATCGGGAGTCGTCGTGTTCCTGGTGCCCGGCACGAAGCCGGTGGCCAGGGCCTCAAGGCACAGCACGGCTTCCACTATGCCGCTTGCACCGAGCGCATGCCCCGTCCAGCCCTTCGTGGCGCTGGCCAGAACGTCGCCTTCCATCATCGCCGCGCATACCTTTCCTTCGACCTCGTCGTTGCCCTGGGTACCGGTGCCGTGGAGATTCACGTAGTCGACTTCGTTCATCGAGATTCCGGCGTCGGCCAGCGCCCGTTCCATCGCGAGCCGGGCGCCCAGGCCTTCCGGGTGGCTGCTGGACATGTGGTGCGCGTCGCAGCTCTCACCCACCCCCAGCAGCCGAAGATCTCCCGGCGCAGGTTCTCGGGACAGCAGGACGAACCCCACAGCTTCGCCGAGACTGATGCCCGCTCGATCTTCCGAGAAGGGTCGGCAAGGTTCGGGCGAAACGAGCTGCAGCGCACTAAACCCGTGGATCACGCTAAGGCAAAGGCTGTCCGCACCTCCGACCACCACGGCGTCGACGAGATCCTGCTCCAGCCAGCGTTTGGCCGTCGCGAACACCTTGGCGCTGGAGGCGCAAGCCGCGCTGACCGTGATTCTCGGACCCTCGACCCCCAGCCGCTCGGCTGCGAAGGCGGTCGGTGCGTGGGGATTGTGCACCTCGGGCTGGCGGTACCGTCTGGCGAATCTGCCGTCCTCTTCGAGTTCCCGATACGCCTCCTCGGTCCGGTCGATAGCTGAGGTGCTCGTGCCCATGACGAGACCCAGCCGATCCTTCTCCACTCGCTCGCCCACCTCGGCGACGGCATCGACGAAACCATCGTGCCGCAGTCCGAACTCGATGAGGCGAGTGTTCCGGCTCCATCGATCCGGCGCCACTTCGACCGACTCGGGCAGATCGACCCGGCCGAGAAAGCACGGGACGTCGCTACCCCGCCACTCCCGGTCGTCCAGGCCTGTCCGGTTCGCTCGCAGGGAAGCCCGCAAGCCGCCGTTACCCGCTCCCAACGCCGAAGTGAGGGTGTATGCCTTCAGGTACACGCTCAAGGGGCAATCTCCACCGCGACTCCGCAGGATTGGGAGCCTACCCCTCCAGCCGGCCACGGCCCAAACGACCGCTCTTCTGGACATGGCCTCATGATCGGCGGTAGTCTACGCTAGTTCCGGGCCACCGGCGTAGCTCCGGGGAACACGTCGCACTCGGGCACTCCAATGCGCTCAATCTCGATTCTCCCCCTGCACTCGCCCTTCCTGAGGCTCGCCGACCGTATCCGCACCATGGGCGGCGCTCCCCCGCTTCCGGACTGTGCAGTCTCGCCACGGGCAAGACGTTCTCGGACGTGATCGAGCGCGTCGGCGAGACTGTTCGGAGGACCTCCGCCCTGGCGAGGTCCTGAAACTTGGCGGCGCTCCCCCGCACAACGCCCGTGAGTGTCTTCACGGCGCTGGCGCTTCTTGCCTATCCTCTTCTGGTTTACCTGCTGCTCGATCGCGTACCGCCGGCCTTGATGATTCTCGGCCTGGGCGCCTTGGGCGCTGCCAGACTTGCGACCGGGAGATCGGTTCACCGGAAGCACCGGCCGCTGCTGCTGGTTCTGCTGGGCCTGCTATGCGGGATCGCCTGTCTGGACGCTCGATGGGAGTGGGTCAAACTGTACCCCGTTCTGGTCAATCTTGCGGGTGCCAGTTGGTTCGCATGGACCTTGATCCGTCCACCTTCGGCGGCGGAGCGGCTCGCGCGGCTCGCGAATCCCGGGGAGAAGTTCGACTGGCGCAAGTCCTTGTACACGAAGCGGGTCACACGGATCTGGGTGGTCTTCTTCTTGTTCAACAGTTGCGCCGCAACGTACACTGCCCTTGCGACACCGACCGGCGTCTGGACGATCTACAACGGATTCATCAGCTACCTCCTTGTCGGTTTACTGCTCGGCGTCGAGTACCTGTTCCGCATCCGGTACCGGAGACGCCATTTCGCGGGCACGGAAACATGTCGAAACGCTACCATCTCCTGATTCCGCACTACCGGCACGTGGACCGGCTGACCCGGTTCCTGCCCCGTCTTGCATCAGCCGGTCTGCCAGTCCTGGTCGTCGACGACGGCAGCGACCGCCGAACGCTGAAGCGGTTGCGCGATCTGGTCGCCGGCTATTCCTGGGCCTCGTTGCTGGAGCGCGACCGCAACGGCGGCAAGGGCGCCGCCGTCATCGCCGGCATGGAGTATCTGTACGACCGCGGCGCAACGCACGCCATATCGGTGGACGCCGACGGCCAACACGATCCCGGGGACGTTGCCCGCTTCCGGCGGGCTTCGGAGCGGAGCCCCCGCCGCCTACTCTCCGGCAGGCCGGTGTTCGCCGACAGCATACCGGCGAGCCGTCTCCACGGTCGTAAGGTGACGAATTGGCTGGCCCGTTCTCTGGCTGGAGGAAACCGGGTGGAGGATGCGATGTGCGGCTTCAGGCTCTACCCCCTCGCTACCGTGTTGCCTCTCGTTCCGGCTCTGGGAAACCGCGTCCGCATGGAGTTCGACGTCGAGATTCTGGTGCGAGCCTGCTGGGCGGGAATCGAGTTGGAATTCATCCCGACGCGGGTGGATTATCCGAAAGAGGGCCTCTCGCACTTTCGTCTCATCGCCGACAATCTGAGATTCGCCCGCATGCACAGCGTACTGACCTTCGAGGCGCTTGGCCGTTCTCTGAGACCGCCACGCGGTTGCGGGACCGGAAGTCCCCAGGCATGAGCGCCAGCCACGGCCAGGGCCGTCGCGCGCTGTGGACGAAGCGCTGGCCCGACCACCCGTCCTTGCGGGCGTGCGCCACCCTTGTCGTGCCCTTCCAGGACGCAGATCCGACGGGCGTGGTCTGGCACGGCAACTACTTTCGATACTACGAAACCGCGCGCACCGCCCTCCTCGAGCGACTCGGGTTCAGCTATCGGCAGCTCGGCGCCAGAGGGCAACTCTGGCCGATCGTGGATAGCCGGGTCCGTTTTCGCGGGAGTCTGTCCTACGGCGAGAAGATCGCGGCGTTCGCTCAGATCGTCGAGTGGGAGTTCCGCCTGCGGATCTACTACGAGCTTCGTCGCGACGACGGAGAACTCGTGAACGAAGCCTACACCGTGCAAGTACCGGTGGCGGAGCGCTCGGAGAACCTGCTCGTCGGTACGCCCCGCTTCCTCCGAGATCGCATCGCCGAGCTGATCGAGCAGGATGCCTGAACGGCGTTCGGACAGGCAAACGGGGCCGGGACCGCCGAAACGCCAACCCACCGCGACCCGGCCGCCGTTACCGCCGCTTGAACCGCCGCTCCAGGTCCCGGTCCGTCAGTTCCAGCACCACCGGCCGGCCGTGCGGGCAGGTATAGGGGTGCTCGCAGCCGAAGAGCTCGGCGATCAGGCTCTCCATCTTCTCCGCCGACAGCGCCTGGTGCATCTTGACCGCGGCACGGCAGGCGCGGCTGGCGGCCAACTGGGTCAGCAGGTAGTCGGCGAGCGCCTCGCTCTCGCTGGGCAGTTCGTCGCCGGCGGCGACCCGGGTGGCGATGCGAAGCACCAGGCTCTCCGCTTCGGCATCGGGCAGCACGGCCGGAATCGCGGTGATCGCGGCGCTGCCGCCCGACAGGCTGCTCACCGAGTAGCCGCAACGGGCAAGGCCTGAGGAGCACTCGGCGAGCGCGGCGTTCTCGGCCGCCGAGAGTTCGAGCATGCGGGGCACCAGGAGCGTCTGGCTGGCGGCGTCGTTCTCGCTCAGGCTGCGGCGGAAGCGCTCGTACAGGATCCGTTCGTGGGCCACGTGCTGGTCGACGACGAGCATGGACTCCGGTCCTTCGAGCAGGATCATCGTTCCCTTGTACTGGCCGATCAGCCGCAGCGATTCGCGTCCCTTGCCGGACAGGGGCACCGGCGCGGCGGGCCCGGGCGCGTAGGACACCTCGGCCAGCTTGCCGATCTGCCCGGACTGTCCGGCCTGCGCGGCGGCAGCGCCGCCGTAGCGTGCGGCCAGTTCGGCGGCCCAGACTGGCGCCGCCGGCGCCGGATCGTCCTGTGCCGGGCCGCCGCCTCTTCCCGGACCGGTCTCCCGCCACGGCGCCGGACCGGGGGCTTCCCGGACCTCGCCCGCGCCGGTCCAGGCCGGCGGTACGATCGGCCCTTGCATCTCCCGCAGCGGCGCGGGCTCCTCGCCCTTCGCGGCCTCCAGCCCCCTGCGCAGCGCGCTGCCGATGCGGCCCATGAGCGCCGCGTCGCGGAACCGGACCTCCGCCTTCTGCGGATGGACGTTCACGTCTACCGACTCCGGCGGCACGTCCAGGAACAGGAACAGCGCCGGCGCCGGGTCGCCCTTCATCAGGTCGCGCACAGCCTTGTAGTAGATGCCGAGCACCGCGCGGTCGCGCACCAGCCGGCCGTTGACGAAGACGAACTGTCGCCGGCCCCTTCCCGTCTCGCGGTCGCCGACGAAGCCGGAGATCCCCTGCTCCCTCCTGGCCTCGGGCAACGGAACGAGACGCTCGACGAGACCTTCGCCGAAGAGCTGGCCGATCCGGTCGAGCCGGCCCGCCGCGTCGAGTCCGGTGGCCTGGGCGCGCAGCAGCTCGCGGCGCGCCGCCGCCGCTTCGGGCGCGTGCCGCAGGACGAAGGTGACGTCCGGGCGCGCCAGGGCGTACCCCTGCACCACGGTCGTCGCGTGGCGGAGTTCGGTCGCTGGCCGCTTGAGGAACTGCTTGCGGGCCGGCACGTTGTAGAACAGGGACTCCACGTTGACCGTGGTGCCGCGCGGGCGGCTCACCGGCTCGTCGACCGTAACGCGGCCGCCCTCCACCAGCAGCCGGCGGCCCTCGCCGGCGGTACGGGCGGTCAGGAGCTCGCACTTCGAAACCGCGGCGATGGAAGACAGCGCCTCGCCGCGAAAGCCAAGGGTCGCGACCTCGAGCAGGTCGTCGAAGGACGCGATCTTGCTGGTCGCGTGCCGCTCCACCGCGAGGGCAGCCTCCTCGGCCCCGATGCCCCCGCCGTCGTCGATGACCGAGATCAGGTCCTTGCCGCCGTTCTCCAGGTCGATCTCGATGCGGGTCGCGCCGGCGTCGAGCGCGTTCTCCACGAGCTCCTTGACCACCGAGGACGGACGCTCCACGACCTCGCCGGCCGCGATCTGGGAGATCAGCGCCTCGGGAAGCCGCCGCAACGGGCGGCCCGACGGCCCGGCGCCGGCGCCGGCGCCGGCCGTCATGGCGCCATGTCCCGCAGCGTCCGCTGCATCACGCCGTAGCTGCGGAGTTCCTTGCCCAGGAAGGCCCGCCGGACCTCGCGCGCCAGCGACTCGACGGACCTGAGCGTCGCCTCGTCCACGTGCCCGTTCGCCTGCATGGCGGCGAGATCCGAGCCGCCGATGCGGCGCAGGAAGGCCAGCGCGCCGGCGCCCACCCGCCGGTTGGCGCCAGCGCCAGCGCCGCACGCGGGGCACAGCAGGCCAGCCGCGTCGACCGCCAGCATCGCCTCGTCGCCAAGCGCTTCGCCGCAGGACGGACAGTGCCGGGGCGCCGGGAACACGCCGGAGAGGCGCAGGGTCCAGCACTCCAGGTAGCGCGCGGCCAGCGAGCGTTCGCAGCCGGCGAGAAGCGCCTGCACGGTCGAGTCCAGCAGCCGGTACAGGTGGTTGTCCGGCTCGTTCTCCTGCGCGAACACCTGCATGTGCTCGGCGAGGTACGAAGAGACGAGGATCCCTTCCAGGTCGGCATGCAGCGTTCCGGGGCTCCGGATCATCTCCGCGTCGCCAAGCCGGACCAGGTCGCGGTCGGGCTTCTCGAACCACGACAGATGCACCTTGGCGAGCTGCTGCAGCTCGCCGCCGAAACGGCTGAAGCGGGCCTTGGCGCTGCGCGCGGCGCCTCGCTTCAGCCCCCAGTCGCGGCTGAGAAAGACGACGATCCGGTCCTTCTCGTGAAGGTCGATCGTCTGAAGCAGCAGTGCCTCGCCGCTTCGCCGCTTCATCGCCTCATCGCCCGTTCAGCGGACCAGCCAGTCGATCATCAGGGTGGCGAGGCCGAAGTACACCAGGATTCCCGTGATGTCGCTGGAGGTCGTGACCATCGGGCCGCTGGCCACCGCCGGGTCGATCCCCATCCGCTCGAAGGCCATCGGCAGCAGCGAGCCGATCAGCGACGCCAGCATGATGGCGAGGAACAGCGAACTCGCCACGACCGCGCTGTAGGCCGGGTTCTGTTCGAGGAAAGCCGCCACTCCCGCGGCGACCGCCGAGCAGACCAGGCCGACGACCAGACCGACCCGCACCTGCTGCAGCAGGAAACGCCTCATCCGGCCGCCGCCCTCGCCGATCCGGCCGGTGGCCAGGCCGCGGACGGTGAGCGTCATCGTCTGGCTGCCGATGTTGCCTCCCATCCCCATGACCACGGGCGCGAAGGCGAGCAGGAAGGCCTCGTTCAGCCGGAGCTGGAACTGCTTCATCAGAACGCCGGTCAGGGTCAGGCCGATCAGATTGACCAGCAGCCACGGCAGCCGGATGCCGGCCACCCGCCACGAGCGCTCGCGGTACAGCAGCTCGTCGTCCGAGGTGCCGACCATCTTGTAGAAGTCCTCTTCCGCCTCCTCCTGGACGATGTCGATCACGTCGTCGACGGTCACCAGGCCCAGCAGGCGGCGCCGGTCGTCGACCACCGGGATGGCGAGGAAGTCGTAACGGGAGGCGAGCTGCGCCACCTCCTCCTGGTCCGTGTCGGTGTGGGCGGTGACCAGACCGCGGTTCATGATCTCGCCCAGCGGGCGGGTCGGCACGGCGAGCAGGAGTTCCCGCAGCGACAGGACGCCGACCAGGCGGCCCTCCGGGTCGACCACGTAGAGGTAGAAGATCATCTCCACCTCGCCGTGCTCGCGGATCTTGGCGATCGCGTCGCCGACCGGCGTGTCCTCCGCCAGGGAGAAGAACTCCGTGTTCATGATCCGCCCGGCCGTGTCCTCCTCGTAGGCGAACTGGGTCTGGAGTTCGTCGCGGTCCGGGCGGTCGAGCAGCGCCAGCACGGCCTCGCGCAGTTCCTCCTCCAGGCCGTCGACGATCTCGACGCTGTCGTCGACCGCGAGCGGCGCGAGCAGACCGGCGATCTCGGCCGGCGCGAGTTCCTCCAGCAGCGGCCGCCGCTCCCCCGGCTCCAGTTCCAGCAGCACCTCGCCGGCGGAATCGGGGAAGTCCTCCAGGGCCAGCCGGACGACGAACAACTGCTCGGTGGGCACCAGCTTCCGCAGCGCGGCGGCCACGTCTCCCGGCCGCACCTTGCTGAGGACGCGGGACAGGTTGCGGCGGGCGCCCCGGCGGGCCAGCCGGCGCATCGTGTCGCCCAGAATCTCGACTCGCTGCGTGGACATGGCGGGTCGGATCGTAGCAGCCGAAGCCCGCCCGACGGCGACGCGAAAGCCGCCGCTCCGAAGTCCCTAAGCTACGGTTTCTCAGCCAGTTGGAGAGCTTCGGACAGAGTTCATCGACCCTGGACATCGCGCGAAGCGGGCGTTCGCGAGGAACGGCCTGCGCATTCCCGACGCCGCCGTTCGCGGGCCTCGCGTCTCGCCGGCCTCGGCGGCATCCCCGGCCACGAATCCCCTCAGTCGACCTCGAAGACGGCGTCGATCTCGACCGGCACGTTGAACGGCAGCTTGTTCGTTCCCACCGCGAAGCGGGCGTGCCGCCCCTTGTCGCCGAAGACGTCGACCATCAGGTCCGAGGCGCCGTTGACCACCGCCGGATGATTCTCGAAGTCGTCGCTGCAGTTGACGAAGCCGCCCAGCTTCACGCAGCGGCGCACGCGTTCCAGGTCGCCGTCGCAGGCTGCCGCCACGACGGCCACGATGTTCAACCCGACCAGGCGGGCCGCCTCTTGCGCCTCCTCCAGCGAGTAGTCGACGCCCACCTTGCCACGGTAGGCCAGCCGGCCGTCGCGCACAGGTACCTGGCCGGAGACGAAGACGAGCGCTCCGGCGCGGACCCAGGGAACGTAGTTCGCGGCCGGCGGTGCCGGCGCGGGGAGGATCAGGCCGAGCGCCTTCAGGCGCTCCTTTGCGGTCTCGATCATCGATGGGCTCCTGTCGGCTGGTGCGGTCCGGAGCGGCGCCCGAAGGCTGCGCCGCGGAAGGACGCGGAGTGCCTTCCGCGAGGCAGACTCACGGCGAGGCCGGGCCGCTAGTTCTCGAATGCCGCGAACAGTTCCTCGAACGCCTTGATCTGGTTGCCCGCCGCCGACGAGGGCACCAGGATCGGCGTGCGGACGCCGGCGTCGACCCAGCGCTCGACGCCCTCGCGGACCTCCGCCGCCGTCCCGAACAGCGTGCAGTCGGCCAGCCAGCGGTCCGAGAGCAGGGCCGGAATGCGGTCCATCTCGCCCTGCTCTACCGCCCGCTCCACGGCCTCCATCTCCTCCACGTAGCCGGCCGCCTTCCAGTAGTTCCGGTAGTTCGGCAGCAGCGCGTAGCGGGAGAGCGTCTTGCGGTTGCGCGCCGCCGCCAGGTCGCGGTCGTCGGAGATGACCGTCGGGATCATGTTGCCAACGAGGAAATCCGGGTCGTCCGCCCGCACGCCCGCCGCCTGCAGGGAGCGATCCATGCGCGAGCGGGCGCCGTTCGCGAACACGATGCCACTGGCGATCTCGGCCGCCGTCGCGATCATCCGGTCGCGCAGCGTCGCGAGGACGATCGGCGGCAGGGCGCCGGCGCCGCGCACCGCCTTCAGTTCCTTCACGAAGGCGCGGATGTCCGCCAGCGGTTTGCCTGGCGTCACGCCGAGGCGCTCGTGGGCCGGCGCATGGCCGACGCCCACCCCGAAGATGAACCGGCCCCCCGACGCCTCGTGGATGAAGGCTGCCGTGTGCGCGAAGTCCGTCACATGGCGCATGTAGATGTTCACGATCGACGTGCCGAACTGGATGCGCTCGGTGCATAGCGCGATCGCCTCGCACAGCGCCAGCCCGTCGCCCATGCTCGGGCAGTAGATGCCGCTGAAGCCGCGGCGCTCGATCTCGGCGGCCAGGTCGAGGGTCAGCCGGCGCCGGCCGGGAACGGCCGCGAGCGAGATGGCCGGGAGGCCGTTACGTGCTTCGGAAGTCGTCGTCATTGCGGCGGCAGGGTATCAGCGGCTGCGGCTACGCTAGCGCCCGCGATGAAGAGACTCGATCCGCATGAGGTCGGCGCGCTGCTCCGGCCCGGCATGAAGGTTGCCGTCTTCGGCGGCTGCAGCGAGCCCCGGGGCATCGCCGCGGCACTTCATGCGCAACCCGAGGCGACCGCCGGGGTCGAGTTCACCGTGACCCGCATCCCCGGCATTTCGTCGCCGACGCTGGCGCCCTGGGCCGGTTCGACCGTGCGGAGCTACTTCGTCACGCCGGAGATGCGGGCTGGCTTCGAGGGCGGGTCCGTCCGCTTCGTGCCGATGCAGTACCGGCACGTCTGGGACGACCTGATGGCGGCGCCCTTCGACCTCGCCATCGCCCAGTTCACGCCGCCGGACGGGAACGGCGACTGTTCGCTCGGCATTGGCGCCGGGTTTCTGCCGGCGTTGCTGGGACGCCAGGAGATCCCGTTCGTCGCCGAGTGGAACCGCGCGCTGCCGCGCCTCCCCGGCGCGCCGACGGTGAAAGCGGACCGCTTCGACCATGTCGTCGAGACCGAGGTCGAACCGCCCACGCTGGCCAGCCGGCCGAGTCCGGCGGCCGAGCGCATCGGCGCCCTGGTCGCGGAACTGATCCGCGACGGCGACTGCATCGAGACCGGCGTCGGCGCGATCCCCGGTGCGGTGCTGGCCGCTCTGCGGGATCACCGCGACCTCGGCTTCCACTCGGGCCTGCTGTCCGATGGCGTGATGGACCTGGTGGAAGCCGGCGCGCTTACCGGCGCCCGCAAGAGCATCGACGAGGGGCGCCTCGTGGCCGCCATGGTCCTCGGCACACCGGCGCTCTACGACTGGGCCAGCCAATGCGACCTGATCGACCTGCGCGGCGTGAACTACACCCACGACGTGAGGGTCATCGCCAAGCTGAAGAACTTCGTCGCGCTGAACTCCGCGGTCGAGGTGGACCTCTTCGGCCAGGTCAATTCCGAGATCGTCCGTGGCCGGCAGATCAGCGGCACGGGCGGCGCGGTCGACTTCATGCGGGGCGCCGGGATGTCGCCCGGCGGGCGGTCGATCGTCGCCCTGGAGGCGACCGCCGGCGGCGGAAGGTTCTCGCGGATCGTCCCGGCGCTACCCGAGCCGCACGCCGCCACCGCGCTCCGCACCGACGCCGACATCTTCGTCACCGAACACGGCGTCGCCGAGGTGCGCGGGCTGGACCTCGCCGAGCGCGCCCGGCGACTGGCTCGCATCGCGGCGCCCCGGTTCCGCGAGGAGTTGGAAGCCCGGATACCGCACCTGCGTCCGTAGCCGTCGGCACGCCGAACCGAAACGCGGGTCGTTCACGGAAGAAATCGCGGCGGCGGCCGTGTGCCGAACCTCCCCGTAGAGGGCGCCTGCGCCCTACGCCTTCGCGCTGGGCCGCGCCGACACGGCCTGGTGCCACCTCAGCAGGTTCGGCGTCTCCTCGGTCACCTTGAACTTGGTCACCCGGCCGAAGTCGATGCCGATCTGGGCGGTGATGTCGGCGATAGTGTACTCGTCGCCGGCAACGAACTCGCGGTCGGCCAACTCCTCGTCGAGCCAGGCGAGACGCTTCGTCGCGTGGCTGCGCTGGCCCTCGCCGTAGTCGGGGAACTGCTGGATGCGGTCCGCGAAGTACGGGTGGGTGTTGCGGAAGACCTGCATGATCGGCAGGGCGACCTCGAGTTCCATCCGCCGCTGCCACATCTCGACGCGGGCCACCTCGGCCGGGCCGTCGCCGCCCATCAGCGCCGGCTCGGGCTGCAACTGCTCGAAGTAGCGGCAGATGGCGACCGATTCGGCGATGAACGTGCCGTCGTCGAGTTCGAGCACGGGCACGCGGCCCATCGGGTTCTTCTTGCGAAACGGCGCCTGCCGGTTCTCGGCGGCGCCCAGGTCGACCGGCACGACGGGCACCGCGATGCCCTTCTCGGCGAGGAAGATGCGAACGCGGCGACAGTTGGGGGCGGTGGCTGCTTCGTGTAGCTTCATGGCGTGCGGCGAACTCCCGGAATCTGGATGCTGTTGGTCGAGCGAGGCCCGTGCGGCGACCGTGCAGTCTATCCCCTGTCGTCGGCCGGCCGACGACCGTCCGGGCGCGGGCGGCCGGACCGGCGGCCGTGCCGTTCGAGCAGAACCGCCCGCGGCCGGCGCCGCCGCCCGTTCCCCGCGCCATCCGCCAGGCCGAGATCCCGATGATCGACCTGCTGCTCCAACCCTCCTTCTGGGCGGCCCTCTTCTCGGTGACGCTGATCCAGATCGCGCTCGGCGCTGACAACCTGATCATCATCACGATCATCGCCAACAAGCTGCCGGAGGCCCGGCGCCAGCAGGCGATTCAGCTCGGCCTGATCCTGGCGATGGCGCTGCGGATCGTCCTGCTGCTCCTCGTCAGCCTCGTCCTCCAGGCCGCGACCGCCGAGCTCTGGCGCCTCGACGGCAGGTTCCTCGGCGTCGATCTCGCCGGCCGCATCGACGGCAAGTCCCTCGTGCTCGCAGTCGGCGGCCTGTTCCTGATCTGGAAGGGCGTCAAGGAACTGCGAATCAAGCTGAAGGCGGTGGAACACGAGGTCGCCAGGGCGAGCCGCTTCGCCGAGGTCGTGACCCTGATCGTCGGCATGAACCTGATCTTCTCGGTCGACTCGATCCTCACCGTCGTCGGCATGACGGACATCTTCGCCGTCATGGTCGGCTCGGTGCTGATCTCCGTGGCGCTGATGCTGGCGTTCGCGGCGCCGATCTCCCGTTTCCTGAGCGCCAACCCCGAGTTCGAGATCCTGGGCCTGTTCGTTCTGCTGCTGATCGGCTTCGTGCTGATCCTCGAGGGCGGCCACAGCGCCCACCTGACGGTCAACGGCGCGGCCACGCCGTACATCCCGCAGTGGATCGTCATCTTCATCCTGCTGCTGATGTTCGCGGTCGATCTCTACCAGAACTGGTGGGAGCGCAAGCGGGACGTCGACACGGTGACGCTCCACCGGCGGAGGAAGTAGAGGCTTGGCCGGACGTGCCGTTGTGGCGGGCTACACCCGACGGACGGGGCCCGGATAGCGCGCCACGGTCTCGTCCGCCGTCAGCAGCGTGATTCCTTCCACCTGAGCCTGGGCCACGAGCAGGCGATCGAAGGGATCCCGGTGGATCCGCGGCAGGAGATCCACCGCCGCCGGATGGGCGCCGGTCACGGCCAGTTCGTTGTAGCCGACCTCGAGCAGACCTCGCCTCAGCACTCGGGGGTCCAGCGGGAAGTCGGCTCGCCGAAGCCCGTGCTTGATGGCGACCTCCCATATCGACGCCGCGCTGAAACGGAGTTCCGTCTCCGGCTCATGGAGCAGCCGGCGGACGTTGGGCGACAGCATCGGAGAATCGATGGCCGACCACACCAGGAGGTGGGTGTCGAGGAGCAACGTCACTCGTCACCGTAGAAGAGACGCTCGATCTCCTTGGCGGCGAGCCCGTCGAAGTCCTCCGGGATAGCGATGTCTCCCTTGATGAACCCGACCCGGCTCTTCAGAGGCGCTGGCGAGTCGGCCGCGACGACCTTGGCCACCGGCTTGCCGGCGCGGGCGATGATGAACGGCTCTCCCGCGGCGACTTCGCGCAAGAGGCGCGAGAGGTGGGTCTTCGCATGGTGGACGTTGACTACTCGCATCGTGGTCCTCCGCAGTATGGACTAACCGACCTTAGTCCATAACCGAGAGCCGATCAACACCGGGATCGGCCAACTGGTCCGGGAGGCGGTCATCGAGGGACCGGTTGGCGGCGCAACGGTGTACCATCGCCCGGCCTCACGCCCAAGTCCCGGCCGGTGGCCGAGACGTTCTTCGATTCTGCGGGAATCTCCATGTCGGACAACCAGCCAGGCAGCGGCGCTCTGCCGACTCTCGCCATGCTCGGCGCCACCGGCGATCTGGGTGGCGGCCTCGCCCGGCGCTGGGCGGCCGCCGGCTACCCGATCGTCATCGGCTCGCGCTCGCGGGAAAAGGGGGCCGGTTCAGCCGAGGACGTGAACAAGCAGCTTCGCGGGCTTGGCCTTGAGACGACGGTTCGCGGCACCGACAACCTGACGGCCGCCCAGGAGGGCGACATCGTCGTGCTGACGGTGCCCTACGCGTTCCAGCGGGCGACGATCGAGTCCGTTCACGAAGCGATCCAGGGGAAGATCCTCGTCGACTGCACCGTGCCGCTCGTGCCGCCCAAGGTGGCGCGCGTGCAGCTTCCGGAGGAGGGCTGCGCCGCGAACATCGCGCAAGAGGCGGCCGGGCCCGGCGTCCGCGTCGTCTCGGCCTTCCAGAACGTCGGCGCCGCGCACCTGCGCGAGGAGGACGCGGTGGACTGCGACGTGCTCGTCACGGGCGACGACCCTGCCGCGCGCGCCGAGGTCATCGAGTTGATCGAGGCGCTCGGGATGCGGGGCTTGCACGCGGGGCCGCTCGACAACGCGGCCGCGGCGGAGGCGCTTACGTCCATCCTGATCCAGTTGAACCGGAAGTACGGCATCGCCGGGGCGGGCATCCGGATCACGGGCGAACCGACCCGAGAACCCTGAGCGACGTTTCCGCCTCGGAGTCCCGCCTCGTCCACCGTCCGCCGGACCAGGGCATCCGTGCCGGCACCGAGCCGGCAATGCGTACGATGACTGCGGGAAGCGATGGCGCCCACGCGCAGCGGCCTCACCACCGACGTACCGGCCGACGATTCAGCGGACGCCACCCCGCGCCGATGCGGGTAGCCTTCCCCGGCCGCCAGCGACCTTGTACGCCATGTTGAGCCTCCACGCGATTCCCGACCTGCCCGAGGTCCAGACGGGCGACGATCTGGCCGACCTGATCGGCGACGGACTCGACCGCGCCGGGTTGGACCTGCGGGACGGCGACGTCCTGGTCGTGGCCCAGAAGATCGTCTCCAAGGCCGAGGGGCGAGTCGTCGATCTGGCGACGGTCGAACCGCGGCCGGAAGCCGTGCGACTGGCGGCGAAGTGCGACAAGGATCCGCGCCTGATCGAGCTCGTGCTCAGGGAATCCACCGAGGTCCTGCGCACCGTGCCCGGCGTCATCGTGGTCGAGCACCGGCTCGGGCTCGTGATGGCGAACGCGGGGATCGACCAGTCGAATCTCCGCCCGGGCGGCGACCACGGGCATGCCCTGCTGCTGCCGGAGGATCCGGACGCCTCTGCCGCAGTCCTGCGCGAAGCCCTGGCGGCGCGGTTCCGGGTCGAGCGCCTCGGCGTCATCGTCAACGACAGCGTCGGCCGGGCCTGGCGGCTGGGCACCGTCGGGCTCGCCATCGGCGTCGCCGGCATGACGGCGCTCCGGGACCTCCGCGGCGAGCGCGACCTGTTCGGCCGGGAGCTCCTGGTTTCCGAGACCGGCGCCGCCGACCAGGTGGCGAGCGCGGCCCAGATCGTCCAGGGCGAGGGCGACGAGGGCACGCCCGTGGTCCGGGTGCGCGGCCTGAAGGAACTCGGACCGCCCCAGACCGCCCGTGCCCTGCTGCGGCCCCGCGACATGGACCTGTTCCGATGAGCGGCGACCCCGAGGCGGGGGCCAGGCGAAACGCCGGCGGCGCGGGGGCCAGGCCAGACGCCGGCGGCCCGGCGACCGGGCGCGGCGACGCACGCTCGCCACACCGCTGCATCGCCCTCTCCGGCGGCGTCGGCGGCGCCAAGCTGGCCCTCGGCCTCTCGCGCGTCCTGCCGGCCGAGTCGCTGACCGTCGTCTGCAACACCGCCGACGACTTCGATCACCTCGGGCTCCGCATCTGTCCCGATCTCGACACGGTGATGTACACGCTCGCCGGGATCTCGAACCGCGTCACGGGCTGGGGCCAGGCGCACGAGACGTGGTCGTTCCTGGAGGCGCTCGCCCACCTCGGCGGCGAGACCTGGTTCCGCCTCGGCGACCGCGATCTCGCGACCCACGTGGAGCGGACCCGCAGGCTCCGCGCCGGCGAGGCCCTGACCGAGGTGACGGCGGCCCTCTGCGGCGCGCTCGGCATCGCCGCCCGAGTACTGCCGATGAGCGACGATCCGGTGCGCACCGTGGTGCTGGCGGAGGCCGGCGAACTCAGCTTCCAGCACTACTTCGTGCGCGACCGCTGCGAACCGGCCGTCGCCGGGTTCCGCTTCGAGGGGATCGACGACGCGCGGCCGGCGCCGGACTTCCTGGCGTCCCTGGACGACGACGCGACGGCGGGCATCGTGATCTGTCCCTCGAACCCCTTCGTCAGCGTCGATCCGGTGCTGGCGCTCGAGGGCGTCGAGGCCGCTCTGCGCGGCGCCGCGGCGCCCGTCGTGGCGGTGTCGCCGATCGTCGGCGGCGCGGCGATCAAGGGACCGGCGGCCAAGATGATGGCCGAACTGGGGATGCCGGTGACCGCCGCCGGAGTCGCCCGTCACTACCGGGAACGCGACCTCCTCGACGGCTTCGTGATCGACGAGGCCGACGCCGCCGAGACGGCCGCGATCGAGGATCACGGGCTGCCCACGCTGGTCACCGGCACGGTGATGCAGACCCTCGCCGACCGCGAACGCCTGGCCCGGGACACGCTCGACTTCGCGCTCGGACTCGACCCGCGCCGGCAAGCCGCGCAATCCGGAGGAGACGAAGGCAAGCCAGACGCCGGCGACGACATTCAACGGCGCCTGCGGCGAGAGCAGGTCGGAAGACCCGCGCACCCGGCGCCACGAACCGGCGGGCGCCAGGCGTCCGAGTCGGATGCCGGGCAGAAGGCCGGCGGGACCGGCGACCGGTCCGAACGCGAAGCATGAATGCCGGCGGCCTCTGGGCGGTCCTGCCGGTCAAGGCCTGGTCCGAGGCCAAGCGGAGGCTGTCGCCGGTCCTGAGCGCCGGGGAACGAGAAGGGCTGGCCCGCGCGATGCTCGACGACCTGCTCGACGCCGTCGCGGCGGCGCCCAGCGTCGCGGGCGCGCTGGCCGTGACCGCGGACGGCGCCGCGGCGAGCTACCTGGAAAAGGCCGGCTGCGAGGTCCTGGCCGAACCCAGGCGCGGCCTGAACCGGGCGCTCGGCACGGCCGCCGAGGAGCTCGCTCGGCGCGGCGCGGCGACGATGCTGGTGCTGCCGATCGACCTGCCCCTGGTCACGCCGGACGACCTGGAGGAACTCTGCGCCCGCCATCTCGACGACCTGGGCGGCGGAGGCAGCGGTCGGCAGCGGCCGGCGGCGGTCACCGTGGCGCCCGACCGCTTCCGCTCGGGGACCAACGCGCTCGTCTGTTCGCCGCCGGGCTGCATCCCCTTCCGCTTCGGCGACGGCAGCTTCCATGCCCATCTGCGGGAAGCGGAGCGGGCGGGCGCCGTCCGCTCCAGCCTCTCCCTGGCGAACCTCGGCCTCGACGTGGACCACCCGGACGACCTGGCCGAACTGCTCCGGCTCGACCGTTCCGGGCGGACCGGGCGCCTGCTCCGCGGACTCGGCGTGGCGGAACGGCTCCGGAACCGGGACTGATACCGTTCGCTATCCGTTGCGGGCCGGCTCTCTCCCCCGCCGCCGTCGCCATGTCCCCTCCGCTCAGCACGTTCCTCGAACGCCGCCCGACTCCCGACGAGGCGCGCGCGCTCGCCGCCGTCGGGGCAGGCGCCGGTCTCGACGAGCTGATCGAGGCCGCCGGAGAGCTGCGGGATCGCGGCCACGGCGATCTCGTCTCCTACTCGCGCAAGGTCTTCCTGCCGCTCACGCACCTCTGCCGGGACATCTGCCACTACTGCGTCTTCGCCCGGCCGCCCAGGAAGGGCGAGGCGGCCTACATGCCGCTCGACGCCGTGCTGAGCCAGGCCCGCCTCGCCGCCCAGGCCGGCTGCAAGGAAGCCCTGTTCACGCTCGGAGACAAGCCGGAACTCCGCTACAAGGCCGCCCGCGAGGGCCTCGCCGAGCTAGGCCACGACACGACGCTCTCCTACCTGCGCGAGGCGGCGGAACGGGTGCTGACCGAGACCGGCCTCCTGCCCCACCTGAATCCGGGCCTGATGACGGCCGCGGACATCGAGCGCCTGCGCCCCGTTTCGCCGTCCATGGGGATCATGCTGGAGAGCGTCTCGATGCGGCTGCACGAGAAGGGCCAGGCGCACTACGGCTGCCCGGACAAGGTGCCGTCGCGCCGGCTGGAGACGCTCCGGCTCGCCGGCGAGGCAAGAGTGCCCTTCACCTCCGGCATCCTGATCGGCATCGGCGAGACGCGCGAGGAGCGGATCGACGCCCTGCTCGCGCTCCGGGACCTGCACGACGAGTACGGCCACATCCAGGAGGTCATCGTCCAGAACTTCCGGGCCAAGCCGGAGACCCGGATGGCGAGCGCGCCCGAACCCACGCTCGAGGACCTGCTCTGGACGATCGCCGCGGCGCGCCTCGTACTCGGCCCGGAGATGCACATCCAGGCCCCGCCGAACCTGAGTCCGGGCGTTCTGACGCAGCTCGTGGCGGCCGGCATCGACGACTGGGGCGGCGTTTCTCCGGTGACTCCCGACTTCGTCAATCCGGAGGCGCCTTGGCCGCACCTGGAGCGCCTGGCCGAGGAGACGGCCGCCGCCGGCAAGACCCTGGTCGAGCGACTGACCGTGTACCCCGAGTGGGCGCTCGACGGCGAGCGCTGGCTCGACGACGGCCGCGGCCAGAGCCGCGAGATCCGCCGGATGGGCGGCGTACGCGCGGCGGTTCTGCAGCGAATCGACGCCACCGGCCTGCCGCGCACGGACGACTGGTCGCCGGGCGAGCAGACGCCGCCGCCTCGAGAGATGCTGGACGCGGTCACAGCGTCCCCCGCCCGCGCCAACGGGTCGGGGCCGCCAACCTCCGGTTCGCCAGGCGCCGGCGGCAACGGCGCCGGTCGCACGGCGGCCCTGGCCAAGCCTCCGGTCGGCGGCGCCGGCGCGGCCGCTTCGCCGACCGTACGCTCGATTCTCGACCGGGCCCGCACCGGCGACGACCTGGCCGAAGACGAGATCGCCGCCCTGTTCCGGGCCCGCGGCGCCGACTTCACCGCCGTCTGTTCCGCCGCCGACGCGATCCGGCGCGAAGTGAACGGCGACACGGTGACCTACGTCGTCAACCGGAACATCAACTACACGAACGTCTGCTACTTCAAGTGCCAGTTCTGCGCCTTCTCCAAGGGCAAGCTGAGCGAGAACCTGCGCGGCAAGCCCTACGACCTGGAGCTCGACGAGGTCATGCGCCGCACCGCCGAGGCCTGGCAGCGCGGCGCGACGGAAGTCTGCATGCAGGGCGGCATCCACCCGGACTACACCGGCGAGACGTACCTGGGCATCTGCCGCGCGGTAAAGGAGGCCGTGCCCGAGATCCACGTTCACGCCTTCTCGCCGCTCGAGGTCTGGCAGGGCGCAGCGACCCTCGACATGCCGCTCCGCGACTACCTGCTGCACCTCCGCGAAGCCGGCCTCGGCACCCTGCCGGGAACGGCCGCCGAGATTCTCGACGACGAGATCCGGGCGATCATCTGCCCCGACAAGCTGAACACGGACCAGTGGCTCGAGGTCATGGAGACCGCCCACGGCGTCGGCTACCGGACCACGGCGACGATCATGTACGGCCACGTCGAGGGCCCGCGGAATTGGGCCCGCCACCTGCTCCGCCTGCGGGCCTTGCAGAAGCGCACCGGCGGCTTCACCGAGTTCGTGCCGCTGCCCTTCGTCCACATGGAGGCGCCGCTCTACCTCAAGGGCCGCGCCCGCAAGGGGCCGACCTTCCGCGAGGCCGTGCTCATGCACGCGGTCGCCCGGCTGGCGCTCCACCCGTGGTTCGAGAACGTGCAGGCGTCCTGGGTCAAGATGGGGCCGGAAGGCGTCGCGGCCTGTTTCCGGGCCGGCGTCAACGACCTCGGCGGCACGCTGATGAACGAGAGCATTACCCGGGCCGCCGGCGCCGCCCACGGCCAGGAGTTGCCGCCGTCCGAGATGGAGCAGCTCATCCGCGACGCCGGCCGCGTCCCGCAGCAGCGGACCACCGCCTACGGCACGCCGCCGCCCGAACGCGTCGAGACCTCCTTCCAGGCCGCGGAACTCGCCGCTGTGCTGAACAACCCGGCGCACCGCTACGAGCGCGATGGGCCGCTGCGCCTCGTCCGCCCGGGCCTGGACGGCTCGTAGCAGTCGACGCCGCGTCCGCGCCGCGCCGACTCGCATGAGCGACGACTCCTCCCACTCCGTCCGGCGCCACCTGCGGATCGCCGTCGATTCCTACGACGCGGCGATCCGCCGCTTCATCCCCGGCTACGAGGAAATGCTCGCCGTCGCCGCCCGGCAGTTTGCGCCCGTCGATCCGGGCCTCGTGATCGACCTCGGCGCCGGCACCGGCGCGCTCGCCGAGGCGATTCTCGATTCCACGAACGAGACGGCCGTCGAACTGATCGACGTCGACCCGGAGATGCTCGACCAGGCCCGCACGCGGCTCGTCCGGTTCGGCGAGCGCGCCCGCTTCACGGAAGCCTCCTTCCTCGAACCGTTGCCGCCCTGCAACGGCGCCGCCGCGTCCCTCGCGCTGCACCACATCCCGACGATGGACGCGAAACGGGCCCTCTACCGGCGCGTGTTCGAGGCCCTCGAACCCGGCGGCATCTTCGTCAACGCCGACGCCACGATGCCCGCCGAGCCCGCCGCCCGGAAAGCCACCTGGCGCGGCTGGGCCGACCACATGGTCTCGCACGGTATCGAAGCACGGCGCGCCTTCGAGCACTTCGAGGAGTGGTCGAAAGAGGACACCTACTTCCCGCTCGAAGAAGAACTGGCCGCCGTCCGGGACGCCGGCCTCGCCACCGAGTGCGTCTGGCGCGAGGTCGGGATCACGGTCGTCGTCGGCCGCAAGCGCGGCTGAGGCCGGCGAAGACGGGTACCCCATTCTTGGAGGGCTACCACGCGCCGCTTGCATCGTGTAGTGTTCGGTGGTCTCTCGGATCGAAGTCCCCGATTCGAGCCCAACAGTGCGGCCAAGCCGCGAAGGAAGACAGCCATGAAGTCGATTCCCTCGCCTGTAGCTGGCGCGACGCTACTCGTGACATTCCTCCTCGGTGCCGCACCGGCGGCCTACGCCAGAGCGCCAATCGTCAACATCGAGAACGCGCCTATCCCCGCCGGCCTTACCATGGAGGAGATCGAGCAGACGCTGGTCGCAGGGACGTTCAGCCGACAAGGCTGGACTGCGCAAATTGTCGCGCCCGGACACATCGAGGCGCGGGTCAACGTGCGGTCGCACAGCGCCGTCGTCGACATCACATTCGACGAGCGGGCGTACTCGATCACTTACAAGGACAGCCACAACCTGGACTACAAGAACGGCAAGATCCACGGCAACTACAACAAGTGGGTCGCCACCTTGAACGGTGTACTGCAGAGGGTTCTGGCCGAGCGGGCGGTTGCGGGAACCGGGCCATCGGCCGCTCCGGCCGCCCAGCGCGGGAGATCGCCTGCGCCCACTGAAGCCGCATCCACGGGCGTGTACAGCGGCGGCCCGGTGACGATTCCAGCCACGATAGGAGTGGCCTCATACGTGGGCGCACCGCTGGCGACCTCGGAGTGCCGAATAGGCACTCTGCTCGCGGAACAACTGGCCAGCCGTTCGGCCGACATCCAGATCGGCGACATCGCCAACGCCAGCCACTACCTGGATCTGGAGATCACCGAGATCCACATGCCTGGCGGCGGGGCGTGGTCCGGCCCCAAGTGGATGGAGTTGACCGGCGCCCTGCGCGAAGGCGACGGCGACTTGGTGTCTTCCTTCAGGGCGAAGCGGTTCAGCACCGGCGGCGCCTTGGCGGTGGTCAAGGGCAGTTGCAAGATCCTGGGACGCACCGCCAAGGCCATCGCTCAGGATGTGTCCCGTTGGCTGCAGAGCCCTCTCGACGGCGCCCAACTCGGCGACGCCCGCTGACCGCCACTCTCGGCATCTCGCTCCGTCAGGAAGGCTACGGATCGAGTCGGCTGACGCCCTCGATTTCCACCTCGAGTTCCGATCGGCAGATCTCGGCATGCAGATAGACCGCGTCGACCTCCGGAAGTCTGCTTGCGACGACTTCGCTCGCCAGTGGAACGTGCCCCCTGTTTCGCAGATAGACCCGGATCCGATCCAGGCCCTGGCTGCCACCGCCCGGTCCGAGAACAGTCTCAAGTAGGCGGTCGAGGTTCTCCAAGGTCACCGTCAACTGCCGAGCGAGACTCCCTGGATGGCGACTTCGGTGCCCTACGATGCTGGCGGTGCCCGCCACGAACACATGCTGCACGTCCCGATCCGCTACGCACGTCGCTCTGGCGAAGGAGGGCGCTCGCGGTCCGTAGAGCCGCGGATAGGAAGGCGCCCGGATCTGGCGAGGATTCTCGAAGTGGCGTCCCGGTTCGGCGCGCGCGAGCAGGTAGACGACCAGCGCGTCGCCGAAGTTCCCCACCGCCGTGGCGGCCGGATACCGATCGCTGGTGTAACCGTAACGCTCGAAGGCTTGGTGGCGGCCGAGGCAGAAGCGCTTGTACCGCTCCTGGTCGCCCGCGCCTGCGTTGATCCTCGGAACATGGTTCCAGCCGCGAACCAAGTGCGGATGACCCTTGACCGCGCATGTGTCGAGAAGCGCCGACCAAACGCTACAGGCGACCGTTGCGAGGTCCCGCTCGGGCGGAGCATCCGCGGTACAGGCCGCGAACAGTCCGAAGTCGCCGGCAGCCCACCCAACGGTACCCTCCCGACCCATGCGGACCGGCGAGGAACTCCGCCAGACTTCTCGCAGACCTTCGCGCGCAAGCGACGGCTGGCCGGTCGCCACGTACCGCGGGTCGTCGGAACTCGTATCGCGCTCCACCGGCGCCGCGAAGTCCAAAACCGCCAACACGCGCTCCGAGTCCAGCAACTCCCCAACCGGCCTCGACGTGAAGTTGCTCGACAGATCCATCGATTTCTCGGCGCCCGCCGCCACGCGACAGCTCAGAGCACCGCCTCCGCGATCGCCTCCAGCGCCTCCGGCTGCCGGCAGCCGAGCAGCAGCGACGCGACCTGACCCTTGCCCGCGGCCTCCTTCCAGGCTTCCAGCCGTTCGACGATTCGCTCCTTCGGCCCGACCAGAGCGACATCGTCCACGAGGGCGTCCGGCACGGCGCCGACGGCTTCGCTCTTCTTGCCGCCGAGGAAGTTGTCCTGGATCGTCTTCGCCTCGTCGGGATAGCCGAGGCGCCTCGCGTAGGCGTTGTAGAAGTTCTTGTCGCGCGCGCCCATGCCGCCGATGTAGAGAGCCATGCTCTGCTTGACCGGGGTGCGGCACTGCTCCACGTCGTTCCCCATGACGACGGTGACGAAGGGCATGACCTTGAAGTCGTCCAGGCTCTTGCCGTTGCCGGCCCTGGCGAAACCGCGCTCGAGCGAGTCCTCCAGCAGGTCGTAGCGCTCGGGGTTCATCCAGATCGGGAACACGCCGTCCGCGACCTCGGCGCTGCACTCCAGCCCGTTCGGGCTGATGGAGGCCGTGTAGATTGGAATCGACGTGTCCGCCGCCAGGATGCTCCGAAGCGGCTTGCCGAGGCCCGAAGCGCCCTCGCCGCGGTAGGGCAACTGGTAGTGGTAGCCCTCGTGGGTGACCGGCTCTTCGCGGGCGAAGACCTTCCGCATGATCTGGATGTACTCCTTCGTGCGCGTCAGCGGCCGGCCGTAGGCGACGCCGTGCCAGCCTTCGATGACCTGCGGACCGGACGGGCCGAGGCCGACCAGGAAACGGCCGCCGGAGAGCTGGTTGAGCGTCATCGCCGTCATGGCGGTCATCGCCGGACTGCGAGCCGGCATCTGCATGATCGCGGTACCGACCTTGATCTTCTCCGTCTGCGCCAGAATCCAGGACGCCGTCGTCACCGCGTCGGAGCCGTACGCCTCCGCGGTCCAGACGGACGTGAAGCCGGCGCTCTCGGCCTGGCGGATGCGGTCGATGTCGATGCTGATCTGGCTGCCGAAGGCGCCCGCGAGCAGTCCCAGTTCCATGGCGGCGTTCTCCTCGTCGTGTCGTTTGCCGATGCCTGCTGGCTTGAGGGAGGCGAGGCTAGCAGCGTGCGCCGTGGAACGCAGCGAAGCGGCGTCGGGCATAGACTGCGGCGGTGAGCGAGAGACCTGCCCAGTGGAGCCGGACAGGAGAATCGGGCCGCCGGCCGCGCAGTCAGACGATCTGGCCGCTCGCCTTCGTCACGCTGATGCTCGGACTGATTCTGGCAATCGTCGTCGGCTTCGTCATCATCCGGTTCACGATGATCCCGCGCGAGATCGCCTCGGGCGGCCGCGAACTCGCACGGGACACGATCGAGGGCGTCGAGCGGATCGCCCGGGCCTTCCGCACCGGCACGGTCCAGACGTCGTTCCTGAGCTACGCCACGGAGATCTCCGGCAACGCCTTCCTCCAGTTCGCCACCCTCGACCAGACGGAGATCCTCGAGCGAACCGACTCCGCCAGCCTCCTCTGGGGACGCCTCCGGCTTCCCGACGTCATGGTCGAGGCGCGGGTGCCGGTGCGCTACACCTACTACCTCGACCTGGAGGACGAGTGGTCGCTGACACTCGAAGGAACGACCGTCCGCGTGCTCGCGCCCGGCGTCCGCGCGAACCGGCCGGCGGTCGACGCTTCGGCCATTGAGTACCGGGTCCATGAGGACTCCATCCTGCGCGACGAGGACGCGGTGCTGGAGCAGCTTCGGTCCCAGATCACGGACCGGTTGGCCGCGCGCGCGGGCGAGAACATCGCCCTGGTGCGGGACGTGGGCCGGCAGCGGACGGCGGAGTTCGTGAGCACGTTCCTCCTCTCGCAGTTCGGAGAGGACGCCGCCGGCTACGCGATCGAGGTCCGCTTCCGCGACGAGTTCGACGACTTCGACGAGGCCGGCGCACTGCCGCGACCGGTCCTCAAGCTCCCTCAGACGGGCGAGGGACCGGCGGTTGACTGACCGGCTGGCGCGCCGGCGCCAGCGGCTTCGGGCACGGCAGGCGGACCGCTTCGGCCGCATGGCGGAGCAGGTCCACGTACACAACCCCTTCTACCGGGCGAAGTGGCGCGCCGCCGGCTTCGAGTCGCCGCCCACGCTCGACGATCTTGCCGGCCTTCCCTTCACGACGAAGGATGAACTCGCCGCCGACCAGGAGGCGAACGCGCCCTGGGGCACGAACCTCACCTTCCCGCTGGAACGCTACGTCCGCGCCCACCGCACCTCCGGTACCACCGGCAGGCCGCTCCGCTGGCTCGACACGCCGGCGAGCTGGCAGTGGTTCCTCGACTGCTGGCTGGAGACCTACCGGGGCGCCGGCGTCGAGGCGGACGACCGCGTGTTCGTGGCCTTCGGCTTCGGCCCCTTCGTCGGCTTCTGGACCGCGTTCGAGGCCGCCCAGCAACTCGGCTGCCTGGTCATGCCCGCCGGCCACCTGAGCACGGAGCAACGCCTGCGCGCGATGCTGGACGACGAGGCGACCGTCCTCGTGTCGACCCCGACCTACGCCCTGCGCCTCCTGGAAGCGGCCGACGCGCTCGGCCTCGACCTGGCCGGCAGCTCCATCGCACGGACGATCCACGGCGGCGAACCGGGCGCCGGCGTGCCGGCGGTCAAGAGCCGGCTCGCCGCCGGCTACGGCGCCCAGGTCTTCGACCACGCCGGCGCCACGGAGGTCGGCGCCTGGGGCCATCCGTGCGGCGTCGGCGAGCGCCTGCGCGTCCTGGAGGAGGAGTTCGTCGTCGAGTGGTTCGACCGCTCCACCGGCGAGCCCCTCGAACCGGTCGACCCGTCGGCCGTGGGCGAAGAGGCCGAGCCGGTCCTCGGAGAGCTCGTCCTGACCAACCTCGGCCGCATCGGCAGTCCCGTCGTCCGCTACCGCACCGGCGACGTCGGCCGCCTGTGCGCCGCCGCCTGTCCCTGCGGCCGGCCGACGATGTACCTGGACGGCGGCGTCCTCGGCCGGGCCGACGACATGTTCGTCGTCCGCGGCGTCAACGTCTACCCGAGCGCGGTCGATGCCCTGATCCGCGAGGCCGGCGGCGTCGCCGAGTACCGCGCCGCCGTGCGCCGGCAACGCCAGATGGCGGAAGTCGAGCTGGAGGTCGAGCCGGAGGCCGGCGCCGACTCGGCGACACTCAGGTCCCGGCTCCAGGATCTGTTCGAGCAGCGGCTCAGCCTCCGCGTCCCGGTTCGCGTCGCCGACGCCGGCTCGCTCCCCCGTTACGAGTTGAAGGCGAACCGCTTCACCTTCCTCGACTGATGGCCGCCGGCCGGCGCCGCCCTCTCGACCGGCGCGTCGTTCCGGCCGCCTCCGGCGGCAAGCGGGTCGGGTACCCGGGTGGCGCGTTCCGCGCCGCTCGTCAACGGGTAGACCCGCGCCCCCGGCAGGCAGGCCCACCTCACCGCAGGGACAGTGTCAGTTCGAAACCGCGGCGGGCCGGTTGAGCACCAGCAGTGCGGCGAACAGGACCGCCCCGACACCGTTCACGACGAGGCCCATCGCCGCCCCGCCCAGGTCGGGGACCAGGAGCAGAGCCGCCGCGACCAGCATGAGGACGCGGAGCGGCAGGGTGAGCTCCGTCCGCAGGTAGCCGCCGATCCCCGATGCCAGGGCCACGATGCCGACGACGGCCGCGCCGAGCGCCAGCAGCAGGGGCGGCAGTCCCGCGGCGCCCGCGGCAAAGAGGCTCGCGCCGTCCTCGTCCATCAGCAGCAGCGCCGGCCGGTAGATGAACATGAAGGGCAGCGTGAACCCGACCAGGGCGAAGCGGAACGCCGCCAGCGCCGTCGGCATGACGGGCGCCTGGGCCAGACTGGCCGCCGCGTAGGCCGCCAGCGCGACCGGCGGGGTCACCATCGACATCATCCCGAAGTAGAAGATGAAGAGATGCGCCGCCAGGGGGATGACGCCCAGTTCGGACAGCAGCGAGCCCATCAGCGTCGCCATCAGGAGGTAGCACACGACCGACGGCACGCCCATGCCCAGCACCAGCGACGTCACCATGATGCCGAGCAGGGCGAGGAACAGGTTCGTCGCCACGACCCCCTTGATCGCGGCCGAGAAGTCCGCCGCGATGCCAGTCTGCTGCACGATGCCGATGACGACGCCGACGCAGGCGCTGGCGGCGACCAGGGGGATCCCGTTGCGCGCCGCCCGGGTCAGGGCGCCGAAGACGTGCGGTCGGAAGACGCGATGCCCGAGTCCGAAGACCATCAGCCCGAACATCGCCACGATCCCGGACGAGAGCCAGGACTCGAAGATCTGCCGGAACGACGGCTCGGCCGGCAGGTCCGCCCAGATCAGGTTGTGCAGGAGGGCCACCGCCCCGAAACAGCCGAGAGCCAGATGGCGCAGCCTCCGGGGCAGTTCGATCTCCGGGCGCAGCACCGCCAGCACCAGGATGACGATCAGCGCCCCGGTCACCGCCCGGAACGGCGAGAACCGCAGCAGCAGGAGCAGAATCAGCGTGGACAGGCCGGCGCCGAAAACGAGCGCGTCGAAGCGCCGTACCGGCGGCGGCTCTCCCTCGCGCTCCGGGGTCCCGACCCGCCGCGAGTAGAAGTGGACGATCAGGAAGATCGAGAGGTAGAAGAGGATCGCCGGCAGCAGCGCCGCCTGCACGATCTGCAAGAACGTGACCCGGGGCTCGACGATCTCGAGCATCATGTAGGCGCCGGCGCCCATGACCGGCGGCACCAGCGCGCCCCCCGATGCCGCCGCCGCCTCGACCGCCGCCGCCACGTGGCGGCGGAAACCGTTGCTGCGCATCATCGGGATCGTGAAGGCGCCGGTCGTCACGGCGTTCGCCACCGCACTGCCAGACAGAGAACCCAGGAGCCCGCTGCTCAGCACCGCCACCTTCGCCGGCCCGCCCGGCCGGGCGCCGAACACCCGCTCGGCGAAGCGCATGATGAACTGCGTCGCTCCCGACATCTCCAGGAACGCTCCGAACACGACGAACAGGAAGACGTAGCGGAACATGACCGACGCCGCCGGTCCGAACACGCCCAGGCTCTGCAGGAACGTCGTGCCGACGACGTCCCGCGGATGCTGGCCGGCGTGCGGAAACAGCCAGTCGGGCAGCACGGGCCATCCGCTCCGCAGGCTGTAGTAGCAGTAGAGCGTGTGGGCGACGAAGGCCAGCGCCAGCGCCGGCACGATCCAGCCGATGCTCCGGCGGGCAGCCTCCAGCACGAGCAGGAGGCCGATCAGGCCGAGGCCGATGTCCGCCCCCGTCTCGATCCCGGCCCGGTTGCCCAGCGACCTGCCTCCCGACCAGAGGTGCTCGAACGCCGGCTCCGTCTGCACGACGACGTAGGCGCACACCGCCACCCCCAGAAGCCCAAGAAGCCCGTCCACGCCTCGCAGCCAGCCGTTCGCCGCGAACCGCGGATGTACCGGAAAGGCCAGGAAGCAGAGCAACAGCCCGAGGCCGACGAACGCCGCCAGGGACGACTGCGGCAGCAGCAGCCCGAAGTTCACCTCGAAGAGGACGAAGAAGCACAGCGCCGCGCCGAGCGCCGCGATCAGCGCGCGGCGAGAGCGGTCGAACCGCGAGATGCCAGCGGCCTCGCCCGGCGCGCCGCCGGAAGCGAATCGGGCGCCCGCGCTCCCGGGAGCCGCGGCCGCCGCGGAAAGCTGGGTGCGCGAGTCTTCTGACCCGCCGCCGCCGAAGGCGGCCGACAAGCCGCGCACCGGGAGCTGTTCCGCCTCGTTCAATCGCCCGCTTCGGGCCAGATGCCGATCTCCCGGTAGAAACGCTCCGCGCCCGGGTGGAACGGTGTGCCGGTGTTGCGAGCGGCGTTCGCTTCGTTGATCGCGCGGCCCGCCGGGTGCTTCTCCGCGATCGACTGGCGGTTCTCCCACATCGTCTTCGTGACTTGGTAGATCAGCTCCTCATCGGCGTCGGCGTAGGCGATCAGATGCATCGAACCGACGTTGAGGCCAGGGTAGTCCTCGGTGAGATCGGAGTAGGCGTCCGCCGGAATCGTGGCGAGCTGGAAGAACGGGTAGTCCGTCGCGAGCTGCTGGCGCTTCTCCTCGTCGAAGGGCAGGAACACGATGTCGTGCGTGCTGCTGGCCTGCGTGACCGCTCCGGTGGGAACCGCGCCGCCGAGGAAGGCTGCGTCGATCGAACCGTCGGCCAGCATGTCGACGGCGCCGCTCTGGGTGCCGTAGACCTGGGTGAAGTCGTCGTAGGTCACGCCGTGCGCGGCCAGCAGCGGCTGGACGAACATCTCGAAGCCCGCGCCGGCCACGCCGACCATCGCCCGCTTCCCCACCAGGTCCCGCAGGGAAGTCAGCCCGGAGTCGGCCTTGGCGATGAAGGTCGCGATGTTCGGCGCCAGGGTGGCGACGGCGCGGATCTCGTAGCTCTGCTCCCAGCCCGACTCGCCAAGGACCGCGAAGTAGCTGATCGCCGAGTTCGACATCGCGAGTTGCAGTTCGCCGCGCGCGAGCCGGCGGATGTTCTCCTGCGAGCCCTTCGTGCCGCGCGGCTGCACCCGCCACTCGTTCTCGCCGCGGTTCTCGTTCAGGACCTCGGCGATCGCGCCGCCGACGACCGGAAAGGCGCCGCCGACCGGCGCCGTGCCCATGCTCAGGAACTGCGGGCCGCCCGACGGGCCGTCGCCGGCGTCGCCGCCGCCCCCGCCACAGGCGACGAAGAGCGCGAGCAGAGGAAGAAGGACGAGCGAACGGGTCTTCATGCGGGGGAACCTCTCGAACCGCGGGAGTGCGGGGACCGCCGGCCGGCAGCGCGCGAGCCTAGCAGCCGGCGCGGCGGCCGCCGCTCCGAAGCGCGGCCGGAAACGCGGCGGCCCTCAGCCCGACGCCTCGGAGATGCAGTAGAGGAAGCTGTCGGTCCGCAGGTAGAGCCGTCCCGGCGCCGGCGCAAGCGAGGACAGCGTGAAGCCCTGGACCTGGTTCGCGGCCAGGATCTCGAACTCCGGGCCATCGCGGACGACCGTGGTCACGCCGTCCTCGCTGGTCGCGTAGACCTTGCCGTCGGCCACCAGCAGGGAAGCGCTGTAGGTCCCCGGCTCGAGCCGCCGGTTCTCCCAGTCGGGCTCACCGGTCCGGGCGTCGAGCCGCGACAGCAGGCCGTTGTCTCGCAGCAGGTAGAGCGTCTCGCCGTCCGTCGCCGGAGTCGGCACGTCGGGACCGCGGTCGGTCTCCCAGAGGAGTTCGGGTTCGCCGCCGGGCCGGAGCCGCAGCGCCTTCATCGGATTGACGCGGGTGGGGACGAAGACCAGATCCCCCGCGGACACCGGCGACGCGACGACCCGGTACATCGGGCTGTCCCTCGGGTTGAAGCCCTCCACGCGCCACAGCTCGCGGCCGCTCTCCGGGTCGTGCCCGGTGGCCACGTCCCCGCCGTTCAGCACCAGGACATGCCCGTCGCCGCTCTCGACCAGAGCCGGGGTGATGTAGGCGTCGGGCGACTCCATGCGGGCGTTCGTCGGCCGTTCCTGCCGCCACATCGTCTCCCCGGAAGAGGAGTCGATCGCCAGGAGGTAGGACGGATCGTCCGTCTTCATGCCGTGGAGAACCGGCACGTAGAGCACGTCCCGCCAGAGCAGCGCGGACGAGCCATAGCCGTGGTTCAGGCCGAAGGCGCCGTAGTCCTGTTCGAGTTCCCGCGCCCAGAGCCGCTTGCCGTCGAAGTCGTAGGCCTGCAGGGCGCCGGTGCCCGTCAGCACCCAGACCCGCTCGCCGTCCGCGATCGGAGAAGGCGACGACATGTTGTGCTTGCGCTGGAATCGGTTGCCGCCTCCGATCGTTCGCCGCCACACGACGTCCCCCGAACCCGCGTCGACCCGCCACAGCGACAGATCGTCGCCCTCGGCGACGTTCAGGAACACGATGTCGCCGACCACGATCGGGGTCGATCCGGAACGATCCGGCAACGGCAGCTTCCAGAGGACGTTCCGCTCCACGTTGCCGTCGTGCGACCATTCGACCGGCAGACCGGTGTGCTGGCTGTAGCCGTTTCGCGCGGGCCCCCGCCAGTTCGGCCAGTCCGCCCCGCTCGCAGCCTGCGCCGCGAACAGCGCCGGCAGGATGCACCAGACGGCCGGCCGCCAGCCTCCGGCCCGGCCTCGAAGTCGCGGCTTCACGTTCGTTCGGTTCACGCTGCCTCCCTTGCCGCGGCCGGCTCTTGCGTTCGTCCCTCGCTCCCTGCCGCCTCGCCGGCGGCTTCGGCGGCCTCCGGCATCAGCAGAACCTGGATCCGGTTCTCGCCGCCGAGATAGTCGCGGGCCGCACCCTGGATCGTCTCCGCGTCGAGCCGGCCGAACAGCTCCTCGTACGCCAGGATGCTCAGCGGATCGTCGCCGAACTGGTAGACGGATTGCAGCACGCCCAGCCAGAAGCCGTTCGTCTCCTTCGCCGTCTCCCGGCCCCGCCGTTGCTGCTCGCCGATCTGACCGACTTCCTCGTCCGTTGCCGGTTCCTCGCGGATGCGGGCGATCTCCTCGTCGACCGCCCGGAGCATCTCCTCGACCCGGTCCGGATCGCAGCCGAAGCTGATCTGGATGGCGAACGCCGAGACCGGGATGCGCTCGGCGCCGCCGCCGACGTTGGCGCCGTAGGTGCCGCCGAGTTCCTCCCGCAACCGCTCGCGCAGGCGGTCGCGCAGCAGCGAGACCATCGAGTTCAGCCGGTAGCGGTTCAACTGGCTCTGCTCGAACGGGCCGGTGAAGACGACGGCGACCTGGCTCTTGTCCTCCAGCCCCTTGTACACGGTCCGCTCGATGCGGCCCTCAGGCGGGCGCACGCCCACGTCCCGCCACTCTTCCTCGCGGCCGGTCGACGGGAGTCCGCCCAGCCAGGTCGCGACCAGCGGTTCCATCGCCTCCAGCTCGAAGCTGCCGGCGAAGAAGAACGTGAAGTCGGAGAAGTCGCGGAACCGGTCCTCATACACGGCGAAGATCCGGTCTTCGTCCAGGTCCGCCAGCATCTCCTCGGTGATCATGCGGCGCCGCGGATGCTCCTGGCTGACGACCTCCTGCAGGGTCTTGATCCAGGCGTACATCGGCATCGCGCTCTGGTTGCGCAGCAGGGCACCCTGCCGCGTCAGGAAGGACTCGTACGCCTCCGCGTCGCGGCGGGGCGCCGTCCCGCTGAGGTAGATCAGCTCGAACAGCGCCTCCAGGTCCTTCGGCGAACCGCGCCCGTTGATCCCCTCGAACAGGGGGCCGATGACGGGACCGACCCGCGCCACCTTGCCGGCCAGCGCCTTGTTCAACTGGGTCAGGCTGAAGTTCCCGAACCCGGAGAGCTGGGCCACCGAGGTCGCGAGGCTCGCCTCCAGCCAGTCCTCGTCCGAGACCAGGGACGTGCCGCCGGGGCTGAAGGACGCGAACAGGATCTCGTCGTTCTTGAAGTCGCTGGGCCGCAGCACGACGCGAACGCCGTTCGACAGGCGCCACTCGGTGACGCCGAGCTCCTCGATCGTCGACCGCTCGACGATCTCGCCCGGCGACGGTCGGACCGGGACCAGCGCGCCCTCGCCGACGTCGTCCTCGTAAGCCGCGACCTCGACCGAGGCCACCCGGTCGAAGACTCCCAGAAGCTCCTCCTCGCGGGGTTGTTCGAGCCCCTCCTTCTCGGGGCCGCTGGCGAGAATCACGCGGTCGCGGTCGCGGATCCACCCGTCGGCGGCCCCGTTGACTTCGTCAAGAACGATCCCGGGCACGTACCGCCGGGCCAGCTCCCGCTCGTAGGCGATGCCCGGAAACGGCTCGTCCCTCAGGTAGTGCCGCTGGTACTCGGAGACGTAGACGGCGGAGTGGGTCTTGTCCCGTTCGTCGTACGCCCGGTCCATCGACCGCAGGGTGTTGATCCTGGCCCGTTCCAGCTCGCTCGCCTCGAAACCGTGGCGGCGGGCCCGCTCCGACTCGGTAAGCACCGCTTCCAGCGCCCGCGCCGCGCCGCCCTCGCGCGCGCCGGCCGAGAGCACGTAGAGGCTGCGCTGGCGAGCCAGCGTCCCCCGGCTGCTCGTGGCGCCGATGAACGGCGGGTCGGCCTCCTCGGCGCGCTCGGCCAGCCGGTTGTTCAGCATCCCGTTGTAGAGGCCGCGGACCAAGCGCGCCCGGTAGTCCGCGACGGTGACGAACGGGTCCGGGTCGCCCTTGTAGGCGACCGAGACCGAGGATCGCGACAGTTCGGGATCGGCGAAGATCGAGACCAGCGTCTCCTCGTGCGGGGGAATCTCCGCCTCGAAGCGTTCCCGCGGTTCGTCGGCAGCCGCGAGCCGGCCGAACCGCCTGCGGATCTCCTCCTCGATCGACCCGGCGTCGAAGTCGCCGACCGCGATGAGCGCCATCAGGTCCGGCCGGTACCAGTCGCGGTAGAAGTCCCGCAGCCGCTCCGGCGGCGCTTCGCGCAGAATCTCCGGGTCGCCGATGGGCAGCCTCTCGGCGTAGCGCGAGCCGTGGAAACGGTAGGGAATCTCGGCGTCGCGCAGCCGCGCGCCGGCGCCCCGGTCGCCCCGCCACTCCTCGACCACCACGCCGCGTTCCCGCTCGATCTCCTCGTCCTCGAAGCTGACGGCGGAGGCCCAATCCTCCAGCACCAGGAACGCCTTGTCGAGGATCTCCTCGTCGTCGGTGGGCACTTCCAGCATGTAGACCGTCTCGTCGAAGCCGGTGTAGGCGTTGACGTCCGCCCCGAAGCGCATGCCGATGCTCTGCAGGTAGTCGAGCAGTTCGCTCTTCTCGAAGTGCTCCGTACCGTTGAAGGCCATGTGCTCGACGAAGTGCGCCAGCCCGCGCTGATCGTCGTCCTCCAGCAGCGAACCGGCGCGCACGACGAGGCGCAGGAAGGCCCGGTTCTCGGGCCGGCCGTTCTGCCTGACGTAGTAGCGGAGGCCGTTGTCGAGCTGGCCGGTGAGCACGGCCGGGTCCTGGGGCAGGACCTCGTCGAGCTCCCAGGTCCAGTCTCCTTCGGAGGCCTCCTGGCCATGTGCGGCCGGCGACGGATGAACGACCAGCACGGCGGCCGCCAAGACCGGCCAGACGCGCGCGGCGCGTGAAATCCGCTCGATCATCGACGTTTCCTCCTGTGAGTGAAGCGGCTCAAGGGTTGCCGGCCGCTTGGGCGCCGCCGTCCACACGCACGACGGCATCGGCAGGCAGCGCGTCGACCAGCGCCGCGAGAGCGCGGTCGGCGGCGCCGCGGCTGCGGCTGTCGACCGTCAACTTGACCCGGTAGTCGCCGTCCATCACCGGGTAGCTGCCGATGTCGACGTCGCCGTGGGCGTCGACGACCCGGTCGAGCATCTCCGCGATGTCCGTTTCCCGGCAGGACGTGTAGACGGCCCGGCAGTGGAAGCGCCGGCCGGCGGCGAGACGGTCCCGCAGCAGCGGCAGCTTCATGCGGAAGATGCGCGGCACGCCGGGCAGCACGTAGACGTTCTCCATGACGACCGACGGCCAGGGCACGTCCGGCGTGCTGACGAGTTCGGCGCCCTCCGGCACGTCGGCCATCCGCAGGTGGCCCTCGGTGCAGCGCTCGCCCACCATCTCGCGGATCTTCCCGACCAGCTCCGGGGAGCGGACCAGCGGCCGGCCGAACGCCCGGGCGACGGCCTTGAGCGTCACGTCGTCGTGGGTCGGCCCGACGCCGCCGCTCGTGATCAGGTAGTCGAACCGGCCGCGCAGGCGCTCGATGTCGGCGGCGATGCCGTCGACGTCGTCCGGACAGACGACCACCCGGCGGAGCTCGATCCCGAGGTCGAAGAGCTCCCTCGCCAGCAGGCTCAGGTTCGCCTCCTCGACCTTGCCGGAGAGGATCTCGTTCCCGATGATGAGCGCGCCTGCCGTCGGCATCGCGCGAGTCTACTTCGGGCGTACGGCCAGCGCCCGCGGGTCGGCGCCCTCCTCAGCGGCCCGCGAATCGCGGCGTCCGCCGCTCGCCGAGCGCCTTCACGCCCTCGCGGGCGTCGGCGGTGCGGAAGGTGACCTCCTGCTCGGCGCTCTCCAGGTCGAGCGCTTCCTCGATGCCCCGGTCGAACGTCCCCCGCAGCGTCCGCTTCGTCGCCTTCACCGCGACCGGTCCCGCCGCGGCGACCTCCAGCGCCAGGTCCTCCACGACCCGGTCGAAGTCCTCGTCCGCCTCGCGGCTGGCGATCCCCCACTCGACCGCCGTCGCCGCGTCGATCAGCCGGCCGCTGTAGAGGAGTTCGGCCGCCCGCGCCGGGCCGACCAGGCGCGGCAGGGTCCAGGTCGCCGCCATGCCGGGGTGGATGCCGAGCCGCACGAAGGTCATTCCCACCCGCGCGCCGGTCCGGATCACCCGCATGTCGGCGCCCAGCGCGAAGCACAGGCCGGCGCCGATGGCGTGGCCGTTGATCGCGGCGATGGACGGCGCGGCGAGGTCGCGGACCGAGAGGTAGAGGCGGTAGAAGCTCGCGCCGCCGCCGAGGCCGGGACCGGCGTCCGGGTCCTCGCTGACCTCCTCCTGGATGCTCTTCAGGCTGCCGCCGGCGCTGAAGGCTCGGCCGCCGCCGCGGACGATCACCACCCGCGTCTCCTCGCGGGCGTTGATCTCCGGCACCGCGTCCCGGATCTCGGCGCCCATCTCCGGCGTCATCGCGTTCAGCCGCTCCGGGTCGTTCAGGGTCAGGCGGGTGATCGGCCCCTCGTGGGCAAGCAGGACGTGCTCGAAACTCATGCCAGGTGCTCTCCTTCGGGTCCAGCCCGTTCGTGTCGCTCCGACGGGGCGAAGTCGGCGTGGCCGGGAAGCGTTGCTGCCGCGGACTCTGCGGCGGGCGCGGGCCGGCCAGCATACCGGGCCGCGGGCGCGGTAAGATGCGGCGCATGCTGACGATCACCGAACTGGCGCAGAAGCAAGTCGCGGAAGCGATGAAGTCCGAAGAGCGCGAAGATCTCGCGCTCCGGATCGCGATCACCGGCCGCAGCGGCGGCGGATTCCGCTACCAGATGGACCTGGTCGGCCTCGACGAGACCCGGCCCGGCGACGAGATACTCGAAACCGAAGCGTTCAAGGTGTACGTCGACTCCGAGAGCGCCACGGACCTCGAAGGCGCCACCGTCGACTTCGTCACCCGGCTCTCAGAGAGCGGCTTCAAGTTCGACAACCCCAACTCGGTCTGGGGCGAAGGCCTGGCGGCCGACGTCCAGCGCGTGCTCGACGACCGTATCAATCCGCAGATCGCCGCCCACGGCGGCTTCGTCACCCTGCTCGAGGTCAAGGAAGAGACGGCCTACATCACGATGGGCGGCGGCTGCCAGGGCTGCGGCATGGCCGACCAAACGCTGAAGCAGGGCGTCGAGCAGGCGATCGTCGAAGCGGTGCCCTCCATCCAGCGCGTACTCGACACGACGGACCACGCGGCGGGCACGAATCCGTACTACGCGCCGTAGCGCGCGGCCAATCTCGCTTCGCCGCGTGAGCGGCGGCAACCTGGCGCGTCAGTCCCGGTCGGTCTCGCGGAGCCGGCGCATCAGGTCGTCCGCGTCGCGGCAGGTGAACGCGAGCCGAATCACGCCCGCCGGATCGGACGAGGCCTCGAATCCGGCGAGCCACTGCGTCAACTCGTCGGACACCGGGATGCCGCGCGAGGCAAACGCCTCGACGACCGCCGCGCGGACGATCTCCGCGGCTGCTTCGCTGGCGGCCTCTCCGCGCTCCAGTCGCAGGAACAGGTCGTCGTCCGGGCCGGTGCCCTCGGCGGCGCCCATCGCGCGGCCCACCCGGCGCAGGACGGAGACCGTCTCGGCGGAATCCTCCCGCTCGTTCAGGGAGCGGTGAATCTCCGCGGCCGTCCAGCCCGGAAAGGCCCGGCTCGCCGGCGACTCCAGGTACTCCCCGCCCTCCAGCAGCAGAATGCTCAGGCCGGGGCGGCGCCACCCGCGGGTCCGGGACGCATCGGGCACTTCGATCCACAACTCCGGGATGCCGAGCCCGGCGTAGTCCTCCAGCTTGCTCCGCCGGCCGCGCCGCCGCCGATGGCGCACGTTCGTCGTGTGATCGACCTCCAGAACGACGTCCGGAAACGGAGAGCCGGCGACTTCGATGTACTGACCGGCCGGCAGATCCCGCCCGGGGTGCAAGTAGATCGTCGCGTCGGCCTGCAGGTGGAACCTCTGACCCTCGTCGTTCCGCCAGACGATGTCGGTGGAAGCAGCCGAACCGATCAGCGAGCCACGCGCCTGGGCGACCAACCGGACGAGCTGGACGAGCCGGGTCGCCGGCCCCTCGTGCTGAAAGGAGGTCTCGCGCAGGATCTGCGCCGTCTCCGTGAGCGAGTCCCAGCACTCGACGCGGCGCCCCTCGTTCTCCGGGTCGTAGTACTCCGCCTCCGTGATCTCTACGGTTTCGCAGCCCCAGTAGGCGCGGCGCCGTCCACCGACGAGCCCGCCGGAGGCGTCGCGATCCGTGAGGACGCTCGCGGCGCGGGCGGAGCTGATCGGGCCGTCCATGAGCCGGACGCTATCAGGGCGAACGGCGCTCCGGGGCTCGCCTCCCATGTTGCCGATCCCCCACCGTTGTGGAATAGTCCGCCGCAGGTCGAGCGACGCGTTCCCCGATTCGCCCTCGATTGCCGGAAACCACACGTCACGATCGATGGCCACGCACCGTTTCAGGCGGGGATTGAGCCTGCCGATCGCGGGGGCGCCCGAGCAGACGCTCGAGGACGCCGCGGCGCCGGCGGCGGTAGCCGTCAGCGCCGCCGACTATCCCGGCATGAAGCCGGCGATGCACGTCGGGCCGGGCGACGCGGTGCGGCGCGGGCAACTGCTGTTCGAGGACCGCAAGCAGCCGGGTGTCCGCTTCACCTCCCCCGCCGCGGGAACCGTGGCGGCGGTGAACCGCGGCGCCAAGCGGGCGCTGATCTCGGTCGTCGTGCGGGTGGATCCGTCCGACCAGGCGGGATCGAGCGGCGCGGGCGTCGGCTTCGCCAGCTACACGGGAAGGCACCCGAGCGCGCTCTCCCGCGAGGACGTGCAGGCGCTGCTGGTGGACTCCGGGGACTGGGCGGCGCTCCGCGCGCGCCCCTTCGGGCGCACCGCGGCGCCCGGTGCCGTGCCGAAGTCGATCTTCGTCACCGCGATGAACACGGAACCGTTCGCGCCCGACGCCGACCGGATCGTCGAAGGCCGGACGGGCGACCTGGAGCGAGGCCTCGCCGCCCTCGCCCGGCTGACGGACGGTCCCGTCTACCTCTGCCGCGCGCCGGGGACGCTTTCCGGCATCGAGACGAGCGAGCCGGTGCGAGTCGAGGAGTTCGCGGGTCCGCACCCCGCCGGCGCCGCCGGTCTGCACATCCACACCCTCGACCCGGTCGACCGCGGCAAGCTGGTCTGGCAAGTCGGGCTCCAGGACACCCTGGCGATCGGCCGCCTGTTCGAGACCGGCGAGCCGGACGTCCGGCGCATCGTCGCCCTGGCCGGCCCGCCGGTCGGGAGACCCAGACTCCTGCGCACGCGGCTCGGCGCCTCGCTGGCCGACGTCGTCCGGGGCGAGATCGGCAGCGGCGCGGAAGCCGCCCCGGAAGGCGCGGCGCGCGTCGTCACCGGCTCGCCGCTTGCCGGGCGCACCGCGATCGGCGAAGGCGCCCAGGCGGAACTGCACGGCTACCTCGGCCGCTTCCACGAAACCGTCTCGGTGCTCGACGACGACCGCGAGCGCCGATTCCTGGGCTGGCTCGCTCCCGGCTTCGGCGCCTTCTCGCGCGCCCGCGCCTTCGCCTCGTCCCTGCTTCCCCGGAAGTCGTTCGCGATGACCACGACGACGCACGGGTCGGCCCGCGCCATCGTGCCCATCGGCCTGTACGAGAGCGTCTTCCCGTGGGACCTGCAGCCGACCTTCCTGCTCAAGTCCCTGGTCGCCGGCGACATCGAGCGGGCCGAGGAACTCGGCTGCCTGGAACTGCTGGAGGAAGACCTGGCGCTCTGCACCTTCGTCTGCCCCGGCAAGACGGAGTACGGACCGTACCTGCGCGACGCGCTCGAACTGATCGAGAAGGAAGGCTGAGCGGCTCGCCATGAAGCTGCTGCGCCGCATTCTCGACAAGCAGGCCCGCCACTTCGAGCCGGGCGGCCGCTTCGAGCGCTTCTACCCGCTGTACGAGGCGCCGGACACCTTCCTGTACACGCCCGGCAAGACGACGGCCGGCGCCGCGCACGTGCGCGACGCGCTGGACCTGAAGCGCCTGATGATGACGGTCGTCGTGGCGCTCGTGCCCTGCGTCCTGATGGCGATGTGGAACACGGGCCGCCAGATCCACGTCGCGATCGCCGGCGGCGCGGCGCCGCTCCCGAACTGGCGCACCGACGCGATGGAGACGCTGGGGCTCTCCTTCGACGCCTCCAGCCTGCTCGCCAACTCGGTCCACGGCGCGCTCTACTACCTGCCGGTCCTGATCGTGACCTTCGCCGTCGGCGGCGCCTGGGAGGGGCTGTTCGCGGTCGTCCGCAAGCACGACATCAACGAGGGCTTCCTGGTCACCGGCATGCTCTTCCCCCTGGTGCTGCCGCCGACCATCCCGCTGTGGCAGGTCGCGATCGGCATCACCTTCGGCGTCGTCGTCGGCAAGGAGATCTTCGGCGGCACCGGCTACAACGTCCTGAACCCGGCGCTCACGGCGCGGGTCTTCCTGTTCTTCGCCTATCCGGCGCAGATCTCGGGCGACGCGGTGTGGATTGCTGCCCGCACGTCGGCCGACGGCTACAGCGGCGCCACCGCGCTCGGCGAGATCGCGGTGCTCGAGGCCGTCGAGGGTTCGAGCGCCCCGCTCGACGGGCTGAGCGCCATCGAGGGCAAGGTCTCCTGGATGCAGGCCTTCCTGGGCGACATTCCGGGGTCGATGGGCGAGACCTCCGCGCTGGCCTGCCTGATCGGCGCCGCGATCCTCATCGCGACCGGCATCGGCTCCTGGCGGATCATGGTCGCGGCGACGGCCGGCACGGCGGCGATCTCTCTGCTGCTCAACCTGATCGCCTCGCCGACGAACGCGATGCTCTCGGTCCCCTTCCACTGGCACCTCGTGCTGGGCGGCTGGGCCTTCGGCATCGTCTTCATGGCCACGGATCCGGTGAGCGCCGCGCAGACGAACCGGGGACGCTACGTCTACGGCTTCCTCGTCGGCGTGCTCGCCGTTCTGATCCGCACCGTCAACCCCGCCTTCCCGGAAGGCGTGATGCTCGGCATCCTGTTCATGAACCTGTTCGCGCCCCTGATCGACCACTACGTGCTGAAGGCGAACATCAAGCGCCGCCAGACGCGGTACGCTCAGTAGCGGAGTTCCCAATGGCAGACCGACAGGCCACCGGCTACACCCTCCTGTTCGCGACCGCGATCTGCATCGTGTGCGGGATCCTCGTGTCCTCCTTCGCGGTCAGCCTGGAGGATCTCCAGGACGACAACATCGCCCTCGACAAGCAGAAGCGAGTGCTGGAGGCGGTGGGCCTGCTCCAGCCCGGCGAACCGATCGACGAGGCGGAGGTCGCCGAGCGCTTCGAGCCGATCGAGCCCGTGCTCATCGAGCTCGGTTCGGGCGAACCGGTGGAAGGCGACACGGCGACCTTCGACCAGCAGCGCCGCGCCCGGGATCCGGCCACCAGCGCCGAAGCCCCCGACAACCTGGCCCGGGTCAAGCGCATTCCCGATCGGGCACTGCTCTACGAGGTGCGCGGCGACGGCGGCGAGATCGAGATGGTCGTGCTGCCGATCGAAGGCCTGGGGCTCTGGGGCACGCTCTACGGATTCCTGGCGCTCGACGCCGACACGACGACCGTGCGCGGCATCACCTACTACCAGCACAAGGAGACGCCGGGCCTGGGCGGCGAGGTGGACAACCCGCGCTGGAAGGACCGGTGGCCCGGCCGCCGCGCCTTCGACGAAGACGGCGAGGTTCGCCTGGCGGTGATCAAGGGCTTTGCCGGCAGCGCCGAGGAGGACCCCCACGAGGTCGACGGTCTCGCCGGCGCGACGATCACCAGCAACGGGGTGACGAACATGCTCGATTTCTGGCTCGGCGAGAACGGCTTCGAGCCCTACCTCAACCGGATCCGCGCGGAGGCCCGCTGATGGCTGTCAAGAAGAGCGAAGCGGCGCTCGACCCCCTCTTCAACAACAACCCGATCGCGCTCCAGGTGCTGGGCATCTGCTCGGCGCTGGCGGTGACCACGAAGATGGAGACGTCGGTCGTCATGTGCGCGGCCGTCATCGGCGTGCTTACCCTGTCCAACCTGACGATCAGCCTCCTCAGGCACCAGATCCCGAACAGCATCCGGATCATCGTCCAGTTGACGGTCATCGCGTCCCTGGTCATCGTCACCGACCAGATCCTCAAGGCGTACGTGTTCGAGATCAGCAAGCAGCTCTCCGTGTTCGTCGGGCTGATCATCACGAACTGCATCATCATGGGGCGGGCCGAAGCGTTCGCGATGCAGAACCCGCCCTCCCTGGCCATCCTCGACGGCATCGGCAACGGCATCGGCTACAGCGCGATCCTGATGGTCACGGCGTTCCTTCGCGAGCTGTTCGGTTCCGGCAAGCTCTACGGCTACAGCGTGCTGCCCACGGTCTCGGAAGGCGGCTGGTACCTGCCGAACGGCCTGATGCTGCTGTCTCCCGCGGCCTTCTTCATCATCGGCGGACTGATCTGGGCACTGCGCGTGTACAAGCCCGCCCAGGTCGAGATGGACGGCTAGGAGGGAACGCCGCCATGCGCGCGCAACGACGCCTTCCCCACCCGGCGAGTGCAACCGTGCTCCCGGTTCGGATCGAGACGGACCGCTAGGAGGCCCGGACGATGTTCGAGGAATACCTGAACCTGGCCGTCAAGGCCATCTTCGTCGAGAACATGGCGCTGACCTTCTTCCTGGGCATGTGCTCGTTCCTGGCGGTGTCGAAGAAGGTGGAGACCGCGGTCGGCCTCGGCCTGGCGGTCATCTTCGTGCTCACCGTGACCGTGCCGGCGAACAACCTGATCCAGACGCATCTCCTGAACGAGGGCGCCCTCGCCTGGATCAGCCCGGAGTTCGCCGGCGTCGATCTGACCTTCCTGAACCTGCTCTGCTTCATCGGCACGATCGCCGCGATGGTCCAGCTCGTGGAGATGACGACCGACCGCTTCTTCCCGGCGCTTCACGCCACGCTGGGCATCTTCCTGCCGCTGATCGCGGTCAACTGCGCGATCCTCGGCGGGTCCCTGTTCATGGTCGAGCGCGACTACGGCTTCGGCGAGAGCGTGGTCTTCGGCCTGGGTTCCGGCATCGGCTGGTTTCTGGCGATCGTCGCCCTGGCGTCCATCCGTGAGCGCCTGCGCTACAGCAACGTGCCCCACGGCCTGCGCGGTCTGGGCATGACCTTCGTCATCACCGGACTCATGGCGTTCGGCTTCATGGCCTTCGGGGGAATCCAGTTGTGATCACCGTCGTCCTCGGGGTGGCGATGTTCACCGTGGTCATCCTCGCCCTGGTCACGATCCTGATGCAGGCCAAGGCCCGGCTCGTCGCCGGCGGCGAGGTGTCGATCCTCATCAACGAGGAGAAGACGCTGACCGCCGCCACCGGCGGCACCCTGCTCGGCACGCTCGCCGAGCACCGGATCTTCATTCCCTCGGCCTGCGGCGGCCAGGGCACCTGCGGCGTCTGCACCGTCGACGTCTTCGAGGGCGGCGGCGCCATGCTGCCGACCGAGAAGACCCACGTCAGCCGCCGCGAGGCGCGCGAGGGCTGCCGCCTGAGCTGCCAGGTGAAGATCAAGGAGGACATGAAGATCGGCATCCCGGCCGAGGTCTTCGGGGTCAAGAAGTGGCAGTGCAAGGTCCGCTCGAACGAGAACGTCGCCACCTTCATCAAGGAGCTCGTGCTGGAACTACCCGAAGGCGAGGAGGTGCCATTCCGCGCCGGCGGCTACATCCAGATCGAGTCTCCGCCGCACGTCGTGAACTACAGCGACTTCGCGATCGAGGACGAGTACCACGACGACTGGGACCGCTTCAAGCTCTGGAAGCTCGTCTCGAAGGTCGACGAGACGGTGGTCCGCGCCTACTCGATGGCGAACTACCCCGACGAGAAGGGCGTCATCATGCTGAACGTCCGCGTGGCGACGCCGCCGCCCCGCCAGATGGACCTGCCGCCCGGTCAGATGTCCTCCTACATCTTCGACCTGAAGCCCGGCGACGACGTGACGATCGCCGGCCCCTTCGGCGAGTTCTTCGCCAAGGACACGGACGCCGAGATGGTGTTCGTCGGCGGCGGCGCCGGCATGGCGCCCATGCGCTCCCACATCTTCGACCAGTTCCGCCGCATCCACACGGACCGCAAGGTGTCCTTCTGGTACGGCGCCCGCTCCTACCGCGAGGCGTTCTACATCGACCACTTCGACCGGATCGCCGAAGAGAACCCGAACTTCACATGGCACCTTGCTCTCTCCGACCCGCTTGAGGAAGACAGCTGGGACGGCTACACCGGCTTCATCCACCAGGTCCTGTACGACAACTACCTGAAGGACCACCCCGCCCCGGAAGACGTCGAGTACTACCTCTGCGGACCGCCACTCATGCTCCAGGCCTGCATGAAGATGCTCGACGACCTGGGAGTCGAGCCTGAGAACATCGCCTTCGACGACTTCGGCTAGGCCGTTGCGGCCGTACCCGCCTGGCGCGGGTCGGGGGGAGGGGTCCCTGGCGCCGCTCACGCTTGGTCGGAAGATGGTAGGGGGTGCGCTCGCTTCACTCCGCTCGCTCCGGTCAGACGTCGGTTGCCGGAAGGCTCTTGGCCGTCGCTCGCTCCGAGCCGCCAGTGCCCCCTCCCCCCGACCCGCGCCAGGCTGGACGGCGTCGAGCCGCGAGACCTCCCGCGAGGACATCCGCGAGGGGCTGGTCGCGATCGTCTCGGTCAAGGTGCGGGATCCGAAGTTCTCCAGCCAGACCACCACTGCGTCCGGCGAGGGGTCGGCTTCGGCGCATTGCCGGAGACGGAAGCGCGCTGCCGGCCGTGCTCGAGTTCGCCCTGCTCAGTGGATGCCGCTTCTGCTGGTCGTTGCCTGTTTGGCAGTCGCTTGTGGGCGGGCGCCCGACGAGGTGCTGGTGCAGGGGCCCACGATGGGCACGTACTACCGGGTTCGGGCGATCGCGGACGCCGGCGAGATCGAGGCGATCCGGGACTTGGCCGAGGAACGTCTCGCCGGGGTCGACCGCGCGATGTCGACCTACCGGGACGACTCGGAGATCTCCCGCTTCAATCGGCTAGCCGGCGACGAGTCCATGGTCTTTTCCGAGGAGACGTGGGCCGTTCTCGAACTGGCCTGGCGGGTGCGGGAAGAGAGCGGCGGAGCGTTCGATCCGACGGTCGGTCCCCTGGTCGACGCTTGGGGTTTCGGCGCTCCGGGACGTGGTCCGGCACCGATTCCGGTGGCTGACGATCGTCTGGCCGAGTTGAGAAGGGCGATCGGCGCCATCGAACTGCTGGACAACCGGCGGGTGCTCAAGATCGAGGACGGAGCGGCTCTCGACCTGTCGGCGATAGCCAAGGGCTGGGCCGTGGACCGCGTTTCCGAGGCGCTTCTCGCAGCCGGCTACGCCGATCACCTGGTGGAGGTCGGCGGCGAGGTGCGCACGGCCGGCCGAAGTCCCGCGGGCGACCCGTGGCGAATCGCGATCGAGCGGCCGCCGGATCGGGCGGCGGATCCTGGGCAGGGCGCTCCCGAACCGGCGACGGAGGACGTCGCGCCGGCGGGTCTGCAGCGGGTGCTGGAGTTCACCGACGGCGCCCTGGCCACGTCCGGCGACTACCGGAACTACTGGGAACGCGACGGCGTGCGCTACTCGCACACGATCGATCCCCGGACCGGCCGGCCGGTGGAACACGCCCTGGCGTCGGCCAGCGTGTTTCACGCCAGTTGCGCCGTCGCGGACGCCTACGCCACGGCGCTCATGGTCCTGGGCCCCGAGGACGGGCTGCGCTGGGCGGACGACAACGGCATTGCCGCGCTGCTACTCGTGTACCGCGGGGACTCGCTGGGGGAGCTACCGAGCGCGGCGTTCCGCGACCGCTTTGGGGTCGTCGAACAGCCCTGAGTCGGCCGCGTCCGGGCGAGTCGCACGATCTCTACGCTTCATCGCGACTGCCTCGCCCGGTGGCGGCAGCACGGGCGCTGCCGTTCCGGATCTAGACGGCCACCGGCGTCAGGGTGAACACGCGTGCAATCCCAGACGCTCCCTTCAGGTCGCCCCGACGAAGAGCCTGCCGCACCTCGTCGAGGCGGTAGGCGTCCTTCAGGCTGAGATGGGGCGACCACTCCTCGGGTTCGTCCAGTAGCTCCACGTCCACCTCGGCGACGTACTTGCCTTCGTGAACGAGCTTCGTGCGTCTGGTGCGGTTCATGTCAATCTCCGCCGGAAACCCGGTGTCCACCTCGCGACGTCGGGTAAGTATGCCGTAATCAGGACGGCGGGCGCTACTTGGCCTGCGGGAATGCCCCACACGGCGTGGACGGGACGTCCGTCTCTCGTTCTTTGGAGCAGTAGAACGCACGGCCCCTTGGGATAGTCGGGGTAGTCCTCAACCAACTCCGCCTCGGCGGCTCCTTCGACGATCTCGCGGACAAGCAGCCCATCGGCCGCGAGCTCGTCGTAGCCGTGCTCCGAGATCCTCACGTTGCCAGCCGATACGAGGGACCTGATGCGGTCGAACGTGCCAGTCACGCCTCATTCTCCGTCGGTTCCCTGTCCTTGACTACCGCTGGTGCGATGGTGTTGCGGGCGCCATTGGGCACGTCCGTAACTCTCTTCCGTGACGCCGTGGGTCTCGCTCATCTCCTCGAGCACGGTGCGGTTGAGAGAAGGCCCCGCCAGCTCCTCTCCCTATCGAGAGCCGCCGCCAGATCCGGCGTCACGTTGCGGATGGTCATCGTCTTCATCGAGCTTCTCTTGCAGCGCAGCCACCGAACGCAGTCTATGCCCTCACGGCGTTGACTGCTGCCGCCGAAGGCGCCCTCCAGCATCGTCGCCGGCCCTTCCGCCGGGTGCGCGGGTCTTCCGACCCGCTGCCGCCGAAGGCGGCCTCAAACATCGTCGCCGGCCTCCGGCCGGCGGCCTTGTTGTCCGGGCTGCGCCGCTTCGCGGTTTCGCCCCGGGGGCGGGTCAGAAGACCCGCGCACCCAGCGGCCCGCGTACCCAGGCACCCAGCCGGCGTCAAGCCCGGAGGGGGAGCGGAGGGAGGGTCCCAGCGGGCTGGAGGCAAGCGACGCCCACCACAGCCCAGTCTGCGACGGGAGTTCGGGGGGAGGGTCCCGGCGGGCTGAAGACAAGCGACTGCCAATGACCTTCCATCGACCAACGGCGCGGCGGAGCGCAGTCGACCGAAGCGAACCCCTACCCCACCATTTCTCCGGGAGGGGGTGAGCGTCCGACGGGACCCTCCCCCCGGACTCCCAAGCGGACGGCCTGATCCGACGGGGACCCAACGCCGCCGCTGGGACCCTCCCTCCGCTCCCCGTCCGGGCGGCAACGACCGCCGGCGGCCTCTTTACGGGCTGCGCCACTCCGCGGCTTCGCCCGTGGGCGGGTCAGAAGACCCGCGCACCCAGTCGATAGACTTGCCGTCGAGCCATGGCGATCCTGTTCCTCACGATTACCGTCATCGCCGTCTCGCTGATCCTCATGGCCACCGGCGTTCTGCTCAGCGGCCGCTGCCTGCGCGGCTCCTGCGGCGGGCCGGACGTGCTCGGCCCGGACGGAGAGCCCCTCAACTGCTCGAACTGTCCGCTGCGACGCGCGCGGGAGGAGACCTGAAGGTCGAACGGCGGGTCCAGCGGCGGGCCGCGCTGGCGGGAGGCCGCGGCTTCGCCTGCATCGCGTTCGACCGCCCGTCCGACCCGGTCAACGTGGGCCACGCCCTGCGCGCCGCGCTCTGCTTCCACGCGCGCATGATCATCCTCGGCCGGCCATCGAAGGACATCGACGTACGCCGCCTGCCCACGGACCCCACGAAGGCGTTCCGGCACGTTCCGGTGCTCGAAGTGGACGATCTGCTGGAAGCGGCGCCGCGGGACGCCGACCTCGTCGCCGTGGAGATCGTGTCGGACGCCGTCCCTCTCCCCGGGTTCGTCCACCCGGAGCGGGCCTGCTACGTCTTCGGGCCCGAGAGCGGTTCCATCTCCGAGCGCATCCTGGCCCGCTGCCGGCACCGCGTGTCCGTGCCGACCGCCGTCTCGCTCAACCTGGGCATGACGGTCGGTCTCGTGCTCTACGACCGCTTGGCCGACCGCTGGCGGAAGCACCCGCCCGGCCGGGCAGGCTGAGTCAATCGGCGCCGGGCGGGCGGTCCGGGACCGCGAACAGGGACAGGAGCGGCAGTCCGAGGCGCTCCCGGACGAGTCGGCGCACCATTCGCCGCCGGAGGTCCGGCAACCGCTCGGCGTCCACGCGGCCGGCCATCCGGCCCAGCGCGGCTTCGGCATCCGCCGCGATCGCCTCCCTGTCCGCCGGCGGCAGGGACTCCAGCGCGCGGTCCACGAGTTCGCGGTCCAGTTCGACCAGCCGGTCCTCCACTTCTGGCGCGGGCCCGCTCAGCGAGGTCAGCTTGCGCCGCCAGTCCTCGCGATCGGCTTCGGCGGGCGGAATCGCGTCCGCCAGCGCCTGAAGCCGCTCCGGTACGTCGATGGCCGTCGGCTTCGGCCGCACGGCCGGAGCTCCCCCGAGTTCGCGGTACTCCGACCACGCCTTCTCCACCGCCGCCCGGCAGTAGCGCAGGCTGCTCACCCGCCTCCGGGGCGCGTCCGGCGCCGCCGCCAGCCGCTCGGCGCGCCGCTCGAAGACCCCGCGGATGCTCTCGAGCACGAGAAACAGGGGCACGCCCTCCCGGCGCCAGCCGTCGGCCAGGCGCCAGTCGGCCGGGCTCAGGAGCAACGGAGCGCCCCGCAGCCGGATGAACTCCTCCTCGATCGTCTCGAAGTAGTCCCGGTCGCCGGCCTCCTCGGACGCTCCCATGGGGTCTACGGCCGGCAACTGTCCGCGAACGCCTCGCCGTCGGTGATCGCCGGCGCGGGCTGGCCGGGCTCGTTGCGGTACTCCCTGACCGCACCGGAAACGGAGTCGCGGACGCGAATCGAGTAACCGAGGTCCGTGGTCGACGCGCCGAAGACCCAGACATGGCCGTTGATCGCGCAGCCGTCCAGGACCTTGACGAGGATCTCCCAGTTCGTCTCGTCCAGGAAGAAGAACAGGCCGGAGTCGTCGGCGCCGAAGTCGACCACCTGGGCGGCCTCCGGCGCCCCGCCGTCCGTCCACCATCCGGCGCGAACCTCGAAGCGGCCGTCGAGCAGGCAGAGGGTCTCCGCGCCCGGCTCGCAGGGGCCCAGGACCGGCGGATCGGGCTCGGGTTCGGGATCGGGATCGGGTGGATCGGGATCGGGCGGCGGATCGGGAGGCGGCGGATCGGGCGGTGGCGGCGACGGCAGCGCCGGCACGGACGCGTTGACGCAGCCCGACTCGATCCACGTCTCCCACGCGGTCTCGACCCGGGGGATCTGGCGCGCCGTGTACGCCTCGAACTCGTCGTACCTGCCCTGGCGCATCAGCGGCAGGATCCTGTCGACGAAGGGGCGCCAGTTCTCCATCAGGAAGCGGATCGCGATGTGCCGCTGGTTGTAGCTGGTGGGAATCGAGCCGGAGCGCAGCATCGTGTCGGTCAGGGAGTGGGTCGACTCGCAGTATCCCTTGCCGTGGTGGTACTCGGTCACCGTGTTCGCGAAGTACTCCGCGATCCCTTCGATCCAGCCGTGGTGCGCCGGATCCTCGGAGTAGCCCCCGTGACGGTTGTAGCGGCCGTCCAGGTGGTGCGCGTACTCGTGCTCGAAGTTCCAGATCGCCAGCTCCGGGTCGATCAGCGGGTCGCCGGGCTCCTTCTCGGTCAGTACGGCAACCGACCCGGGAGCGTCCGGCTCTCCCTCGTAGAAGATGCCGCTGCAGGAATCGAAGAAGCCGGCCGCCCACTCCATGTCCTCGCACGAAGCGCCGTCGGTGAAGACGAAGAAATCGAGGTGCGCGTTGGCGTCGTCCGGCACCGGCGTGCAGCGGGTCTCGAACATCGACGCGAACGCACGGCTGTGATCGTTCAGCCGGCGGCAGGCGGCGCCGAGTTCGCCGGCGTCCAGGTCCTGCGAGTGAACGGCGACGGTGTCGCCGGCGCAGAAGTTGACCGTGCAGGAGCGTCGCTCGGAGAACAGCTCCCGCCGGAACCGGGCCTCGAAGCCGCCGCCCGCGTACCAGTCGCACAACCCGTAGCGCGTGCAGTTCGCCGGGTCGCCGACGTGAATCTCGCCGACCACGCGAAGCCAGATCGTCTTCTCGTGCTCGCCGCCGTGGTAGCGGTCCCGAATCGACCGCACGACCGCCGGCAGGCGGCCGTAGTTGGCCGTGCCCCGATACAGGCTGAATCGAGCCACTTCCAGGGCGGCGCGTTCCATGATGCGCTGGGAACGCGACCCCAGCCACGCCGGATCGAGGACGAAGTCCCGGAGAGCGTCGAACAGGGCGTCGTCGCCGCCGAAGCGGGGACCGAACCTCTCCGGCCGGCTGTGACCCCAATAGGCGATGTCCAGGATCCGCTCCATTGCGTCGCGGAACACCTCGGACGAAGCGTAGCCATCGTCCCAGGCGTTCAGCCAGCGGGCGATCACGTGCAGATAGAGTTCCTGCAGCGGGAACTCCAGCATCGCCACCGCGACGCAGTCCAGGGCGATCCCGTGCTGCTGGCCGCGGCTCACGAACAGAGGGTGGGCGACGAACGCGTCGAACGCGCCCCGGACCGCCTCGCCCGCCAGCGAGCCGGCCTCAAGGGGGTACGCCTCGGCGTTCTCCCAGACGGCGCCGTCGCACCTCTTCCGCTCGCGGCACCAGTGGTGGATATCGCGCACCTTCCTGAGGTACAGGAACAGGGCGTAGACCTCCTGCTTGGGCCGGTTGCCGTCCGCGTAGGACGACATCAACCCGGGGATCGCCCGGGCGACGTCCACCACGCGATCCTGGCTGGAGACGGCGAACTGGACCTCCGGCCGGTCGCCGATCCACTCCAGATCGCTGATGCAGTGCTCGTCGGCGCTCCGCACGGCATTGACGAGAGCGTCGCCCGAGGACGTCTCGACCAGCCGGTAGAACTCGTCGCAGGCGCCCGTGTGGACCGCGGCGGTCACGCGCTCCGGCTTGCCGGTCCTGAGCAGCGGACTCCGCCGGTCCGGCTCCACGATCGCGCGCCGGCTGTCCAGTGGGCGGGAGACTCCCTCCGCGCCGTTGCCATCGCGCCGGGTCTCCTCAGCCGCGCCGCCGAGCGACGGTACGAACGCGACGCCGGCGAGGACGGCGGTCGCCGCGATCCTGCGCGCACGCATCGTCATCGAACAACGCTACTCCGATCTCCGGCCCGAACCAAGCCGCTTCGCGGCCGCGTACCGGGCCTTCCGGCCTCGGCGACCGCCTCACGCCTCGACGACTTCGCCCGAGGCGATCGTGCGGAGGCCGGCCGGCGTCTCCAGCCGGAAGCGGCCGCCGGTGTCGAAGCCGGCGAACCGGCCCGCGACCGTCTCGCCGCCGATCCGGCAGCTCACTTCGTCTCCCTCGCGGTGGACGGTACACGCCCGGTAGGCGTCGAGGGTGTACGCCAGGTCGCCGCAGCGGCGCAACTCGCGTTCGAGCGAACGGGCCAGGCGCTCGACCGCGGCCGCCCGCGACGGCGGAGCGTCCGTTTCCAGCGCCAGCGAGGTCGATACCGGGGTCGGGAGCTCGCCGGCGGCGCCGAAGTCGTAGTTCACGCCGAAGCCGATCACGGCGGCCATCTCGCCGTTGCCGCCCGCAACCGTCTCGATCAGGACGCCGGCGATCTTCCGGCCGCCGACCAGCACGTCGTTCGGCCACTTGAGCAGCGCTTCGCCGTCGATCAGCGCCGCGACGGCCCGGCAGACGCCGACGCCGACCAGCAGGGGCAAGGTTCCGAGCTGGTCCTCCAGCGAGCCGCGGCCGACCGGCAGCGGCTGCAGCCAGGTGCAGTAGAGGCCGCGCCCCGCCGAACTGACCCAGGAACGGCCCTGGCGCCCTCTGCCCGCGGTTTGCTCGTTCGCCACGACGAAGGCCGTGCGCGGGGTCGTTTCATCCGCGAAGAACCGGTCGATGACGTTCTTGACGAAGCGGTTCGTCGAGTCGACCGTGTTCATCAGCACGAGGTTCTCGGGCAGGTGCCGCGAGCGGGCGCGGAGTGCGCGAGCAAGGTCGTCGAAGGTTGTGGAGGAGTTGGGCATGCGGGGCGAATTCTACCCGGATGCGGGTCGGAACCCTGGTGGCGCGTCCGCGCGCCACCAGCGTCACAGTCCGAGCGCCCGGCCGCGGGCGGTCGGATGTCAGACCCGCGCACCCAGCGCACCCAGGGCGCGCCGGTCAGGGGTTGCCGAGCGTTTCGATCATGGCGGCGCGGCGCTCTTCGAGCTCGGCGAGGCGGGCGCGGTTGCCTTCGACCACGTGGGGCGGCGCCTTCTCGAGGAACCCGGGGTTCGAGAGGCGGCCCCGGGCGCCGGCGATCTCGGCCTCGATCTTCCGCAGGTCCTTCGCGAGCCGGGCCTTCTCGGCCTCGCTCATCGCCGGCGCCTCGACCTCGAACGCCAGGTTCAGGCCGCCGGACCGGTCGCGCACCGCTTCGTCGGGACCCCGGCCCGCCGCCACCTTCCCCACGCCAGCGACCGCGGCGAGCAGCGGCGCCTGCTCGACGACGAAGGCGACGATCTCGGCTTCGCCGTCCTCGACGAAGAGGGACATGCCGGCCGCCGCGGGCAAGTTCCGTTCGCGGCGCAGGCTGCGGGCGGCCTGGACCGCGGCCACCACGGCGTCCATGCCGCGCTCGACGTCGGGCGCCGCGAGACCGCCGTCGCCCAGCGGGTAGTCCGCCAGCGAGATGCTCCGGGGCGCCGGCTCGCCGGACTCTCCGGCCTCCGCCCGCGGCAGGCGCTGCCACAGTTCCTCGGTCAGGTGCGGCATCGCCGGGTGGAGCAGCCGCAGGCTGGAGTCGATGGCGAACAGGAGCGTCTCGGCGGTCCGCGGCCGCGCGGCCCTGCCCGAGAGCGCCGGCTTGGCGAACTCGATGTACCAGTCGCAGAGCTCGTGCCAGAAGAACCGGTAGAGCGAGTTGCAGGCGCGGTCGAAGCGGAACTCCTCCAGGGCGCCGTCGACCGCCGCGGCGGTCGCCTCGAGCCGCGAGAGGATCCACCGCTCCGGCGCCGCCAGATCGCCGCCGAGCAGCTCCTCCGCCGACGCGGGCACGATCGCGCCCTCCGTGCGCGCCAGGGCGAACCGCACCGCGTTCCAGATCTTGTTGCCGAAGGCGCGGTAGCCGGCCATCCGTTCCAGGTCGACCGGGATGTTGCGGCCCGGCACGTCGAGCACCGCGAGGGTGAAGCGGATGGCGTCGGCGCCGTACTCCTCGACCAGTTCCAGCGGGTCGAGCGTGTTGCCCTTCGTCTTCGACATCTTCTCGCCGTCGGCGTCCCGGACCAGCCCGGTCAGGTGGACGGTGCGGAACGGGACCTCGCCCCGGAAGTGCTGCGAGAGCATGACCATCCGGGCGACCCAGAAGAAGATGATGTCGGAGCCCGTGATCAGCACGTCCGTCGGGTACCAGGTGCGCAGGTCGGCCGCCTCCTCGTCGGGCCAGCCGAGGGTCGAGATCGGCCACAGGCCGGACGAGAACCAGGTGTCCAGCACGTCCGGGTCGCGGGTCAGTTCCGCCGTGCCGGCGAGTCTCTCCGCCTGCTCGCGGTTCATCGCCACGTGGCAGCCGCCGTCCGGGTCGTACCAGGCCGGGATGCGGTGGCCCCACCAGAGCTGGCGCGAGATGACCCAGGGCCGGATGTTCGCCAGCCAGTGCTCCCAGGTCTTGTTCCAGGAGGACGGAATCAGCTCGATGCGGCCGTCCTCGACCGCGGCGAGGGCTTCCTTCGCCATGCCCGAGACGTCGGCGAACCACTGCGGCGAGAGCATCGGCTCGACCGGCTCGCCGCTCCGCTGGGAGTGGCCGACGCTGTGGACGTGGCGCTCGCTCCCGACCAGGCGCCCCTCGGCCTCGAGGCGCTCGACGACGCGGCGCCGGGCCTCGAAGCGATCCAGGCCCTCGAAGTCCGGCCCCGCCTCGGCCGTCATCCGGCCGTCCAGGCCGATCGCCCGCACGCCCGGCAGGTCGTGGCGCCGGCCGATCTCGTAGTCGTTCGGGTCGTGGAACGGCGTCACCTTGACCAGGCCGGTGCCGAACTCCGGATCGACGTGCTCGTCCGCCACCAGGCGCAGGCGCCGGCCGAGAATCGGCAACCGCGCGAAGCGTCCCGCGAGGCGGCGGTAGCGCTCGTCGTCCGGGTGGTAGGCGACGGCCGTGTCGCCGAGCATCGTCTCCGGCCGCGTGGTCGCGACGACCAGCTCTTCCCCGCCGTCGGCGGCGCCTCCCTCTTCCTCTTCCCCTTCGCGCTCCAGCGGATAGGCCAGGCGGTAGAGCGTCCCCTCGACTTCGCGGCTCTCGACCTCCAGGTCGGACACCGCGGTCCGCAGCACCGGCGACCAGTTGACCATGTGCTCGCCGCGGTAGATCAGGCCCTCGCGGTGGAGCGAGACGAACGCCGTGCGGACGGCTCGCGCGAGTCCGTCGTCCAGCGTGAAGCGCTCGCGCGACCAGTCGCAGGAAGCGCCGAGGCGCTGCAACTGGCCGCGGATGTTCGCCCGGTACTCGCGCTTCCACTCCCACACCCGCTCGACGAACTTCTCGCGGCCGAGTTCGAGACGGCTCGATCCCCGCTCCTCCAGGTGGCGCTCGACCATGAGCTGGGTCGCGATGCCGGCGTGATCGGTCCCCGGCAGCCAGAGCGCGTTGTCGCCGCGCATGCGGCGCCAGCGGGTGACGAGGTCCTGGAGGGTGCTCTGCAGGGCATGCCCCATGTGGAGCTTGCCCGTCACGTTCGGCGGCGGAATGAGGATGCAGTACGGCGCCGGCCCTTCGCCTTCCGGGTCGGCCGGGCAGTGGTAGAGGTCCTGTTCGTCCCACCACGCCTGCCACTTGCCCTCGTAAGAGGCCGGGTCGAAGCGCTTGTCCATCCCGGCGCCGGCCGCGGGCGCCGGCGCCGGAAGGGCGTTCACGGCGACTCCGACGCCAGCCGGCGGTTGAGATACTCGACGATCGCCCCGGTGCTGGAGCCCGGCGGAAAGACCTCGTCCACCCCGGCGGCCCTGAGCCCCTCGACGTCGGCGTCGGGGACGATGCCGCCGGCGAACACCAGCACGTCGTCCGCCCCGGCCGCGCGCAGGCCCTCGACCACCTCCGGCAGCAGGGTGTTGTGGGCGCCGGAGAGGATCGACAGGCCGACCGCCCGCACGTCTTCCTGGACGGCGGCGGAGACGATCTGCTCCGGGGTCTTCCGCAGGCCGGTGTAGATCACCTCGAAACCCGCGTCGCGCAACGCGCGCGCCACCACCTTGGCGCCGCGGTCGTGGCCGTCCAGCCCCGGCTTGGCGACCAGGATCCGGTGCGGCGCCGCCGCGCCGGGACGCCCGGCGGTCACGGCGGCGCCTCCCGGCGGAGCCCGTACTGCTCGAGCTTCTTGTACAGGTTGCTCCGCGGCGTCCCGATCGCCTTCGCGGTACGGGTCACGTTCCAGCCGTGCTCCTCAAGCTTCTTCGCCAGGTACATGCGTTCCGAGCCTTCCCTGAACTCGCGCAGGGTGGGCAGCGCGAGAATAGCCTCCGAGAGTTCGCCGCGCACGGGGCCGGCGAGCCTCAGGACGGCGGCCCGGTCGATCTCGTCGCCGCCGGTGAGGATCAGCAGGCGCTCGATCAGGTTCTTCAGTTCGCGGACGTTGCCGCGCCAGGCAAACGCCTTCAACTGCCGGATGGCGCCCGCCGTCAGGGTCTTCGGCCGGTAGTTGTTGCCGGTCGCGAAGCGCTCGACGAAGTACTCGACCAGCAGCGGCAGGTCCTCCAGGCGCTCGCGCAGCGGCGGCGCGTGGACCGGCACGACGTTCAGGCGGTAGAAGAGATCCTCGCGGAATCGCCCCGCCTCGATCTCGGCCGGCAGATCGCGGTGGGTCGCGGCCACCACCCGGACGTCGACCGTCGTCGTCATCCTGGCGCCGACGGGTTCGATCTCGCCGCTCTGGAGGGCCCGCAGCACCTTGGCCTGGGTGCGCGCGGACATGTCGCCGATCTCGTCCAGGAAGATCGTGCCGCCGTCGGCGGCCGTGAACTTCCCCACCTGGCGGCGGACGGCGCCGGTGAAGGCGCCCTTCTCGTGGCCGAACAGTTCGGACTCGATCAGTTCGTCCGGGATGGCGGCGCAGTTGACCTGCACCAAGGGCATCCCGTTGCGCGGACTGCCCGCGTGAATGGCGCGCGCGACGAGTTCCTTGCCGACTCCGCTCTCGCCGGTAATCAGCACGGTGGCCGGAGTCGGCGCGGCCCGCTCGATCGTGGCCCGCAGTTCCTGCATCGCCGGCGACTCGCCGACCAGGTCGGAGGGCGCCCGCCGCAGTTCCCGGTTCTCGTCCCGGAGCCGTTGCCGTTCGACGGCGTTGCGGAGCGCCAGCAGCACGCGGTCGCGCTCCAGCGGCTTCTCGAGGAAGTCGTAGGCGCCCAGCCGGGTCGCCTCGACCGCCGCGGCGATGTCGCCGTGGCCGCTGACCATGACGACCGGCATGTCGTGACCCCGATCGCGCAGGGCCGAGAGCGTCGCCAGGCCGTCCATCTCGGGCATCTTGATGTCGAGCAGGACGGCGGCCGGAGGGCGGGTCATCACCCGCCGCAGCGCGTCGCGGCCGTTCGCCGCTTCGTCGACGCGGTAGCGCTCGAACTCGAGGATCATCCGGAGCGACGCCCGGATCGGCTCCTCGTCGTCGACGACGAGCACGCGGGCGCCGGTCGGCCGCGTCAAGGAACCTGTCTCCGCCGGTACGTCAGGGTACTTCGATGACCGCGAAGAGCCGCTGTCCGCCGGGAGCGAGCGCCTCGACCCGGACGAGGGCGCCGGTCTCGAGATCGGCCGCGGCCTCCTCCAGATCGTCCAGATTCTCGACGGCGGCGGCGTTGATCCCGACGATCACGAACCCCTCCCGAAAGCCCTCCTCCGCGAACACGCTGCGAGCGGAGATCCCGGACACGAAGACGCCGCGCTGCCGGCGGTCCAACTGGAGCCGCTGGCGCAACGACGAGGTCAGAGGCTGGAGTTCCAGACCGAGCCAGTCCATGCTCTCCTCGCGCGGCGGAGCGGGCTCGGGTTCGGCCTGCTGCGCGACCATGGACGGCCGCTCCTCGAGCCTGACCTCGAGTTCCAGCTCTTCCCCATCGCGGAGAACCCGTAGGCCCACCTCGGCGCCCGGCGGGAAGGAGGCCACGTAGTCGATCAGATCCCGGGTGTTGACGACCTCGTGGTCGTTCACGCCGAGGATGACGTCCCCGGCCTCGACGCCGGCCTTCTCGGCCGGCGTGTCCTCGACGACGTCCTGCACCTGCGCCCCGTGCGGCTCGTCGAGCCCGTAGTACCGGGCCTCCCGGTGGCTCAGGTTCCGAATCGAGACGCCCAGATAGCCGCGCCTGACGCGCCCTTCGTCGCGCAACTGCGGAAGCACCGTCTCGAGGACGTCCACCGGCACGGCGAAGCCGATGTTCTCGGCGAACGCCTTGCCGGTCGCGATCCCGACCACCTCCCCCGCCGTGTTGACCAGGGGACCGCCCGAGTTGCCCAGGTTGATCGCGGCGTCCGTCTGGATGTAGTTCGCGAAATCGGCCCGGTTGTTCTCGATCGGAATCGACCGCCCCTTGGCGCTGACAACGCCGACCGTCACCGACGCCTCGAAGTTCAGGGGGTTGCCGACCGCCATGACCCAGTCGCCGACCCGGAGCGCCTCGGAGTCGCCGAGCGGCAGATGGGGGAGGTCCTCGCCGGCGTCGATCTTCAGCAGGGCGAGGTCCGTCTCCTGGTCGCGGCCCTTCACCACGGCCGGGTACTCGCGGCCGTCCATGCCGACGTTGATCCTCTCCGCGCGGTCGATGACGTGGTTGTTCGTGACGATCCACCCGTCCGCCGTGATCAGGAAGCCGCTTCCGGCGCCCGGAAAACGCTGCTCCTCCGGCTCGGACTGCGGTTGCCTCGGCAGGCGGCGAAAGAAGTCCTGCGGGATCGGGAGGTCCGGCGCCTCCTCGATGCGGACGACGTCGACGGTCACGACCGCCGGCAGCACCGCGTCGGCCAGGTCGGCGAAGCTCTCGATCGCCGCGCCGGCGTGGCGCTCGACCCGCCTGGCCTGCTCGCTCCGGGAGTCCTTCTCGGCGGGCAGCGCCGCCCGGGACGTCTCTTCGGCCCGCGTGGGCGCCGTCAGGTTCAGCCCGCCGGCGACGATCATGCCGAACGCCACGGCGCCGAGGACCAGGACGGCGGTGAGGAGTATCTGGTTCTTCGTGTTCATTGTCGCAAGTTCCTGTTCTTGAATGGGAAGCAGGCGCCGCGCCGGAGCGGCACCTTGAAGCATACAACCGCGATCCGCCCCTCACATTCCCGCGCGGACGCCCGCGGGCAGGTTGCCGGGCCTGTCGGACGGTTGTATAGTCGGCGTCCGACTGCCGGCGCTTCTCCCCGAAGCGGGACCGTCTCCGAAGCGAAGACGGTCCGCGGCCCAGCGCCGGAGACCGGCTGTCGGCTCCTGAGAGTGGGTGCTTCGGCCCGCTCTTTTTTGTTTCAAGAGACCGCGCACTCCAGCGAGAACCGACCTCCCGTACCGCATGACCTCTCTCGAACCTGCCAGCGAACGTCCGGCGCCGGTCCGCGCGGCAACGGCCGCACCGGCGCGGGGACCGCGGCGCGACGCGGGCAACCCGATGGACGCCGATCTCCTTCGCCGACTCGAGCGCCTGGCCGCGAGCCACGCCTGCGAGCTGCTGGAGGCCCGGTTCCGGGGCGGCCGGCTGCGCCTCGTGATCGACCACCCCGAGGGCGTCACCCACGAGCTTTGCGCGGAGATCTCGAGGGAGGCGTCCGTGCTGCTCGACGCCGAGGACTTCGGTCCCGCTTCCGGCTACGTGCTGGAGGTCAGTTCGCCGGGACTCGACCGGGAGCTCTACGGCGCTCGGGACTACGAGCGCTTCGCGGGCAGGCGCGTCCGGGTCACCTGGGCCGACGCCGGGACCGGCCGCCGGCGCACGGTGCGCGGCGAACTCCTGGGCCCGAGCCCGGACGATCCGGGCATCGCGCTCATCCTCGAGGACGACAGCGGCGACACGCTCCGCCTCGCCATCGACAGCATCCGCAAGACCAGGCTTCTGGTCGAACTCTGACGCCGGGGATTCCACGCATGGCTCAGACCCACACTCCCGAAGTGAACATCAACGAAGTTCTCAGGCAGGTCGCCCACGAGAAGGATATCGACCTGGACAAGTGGATCGTCGCGCTCGAGGACGCCGTCGCCTCGGCGGCCAAGAAGCAGCACCACATCAAGGAACCCGTGCGCTCCTACATGGACCGCGAGACCGGCCAGTTCAGCGCCTTCCTCTACCGCCAGGTAGTCGAGGAGGTCGAGGACCCCCAGGCCGAATGGACGCTCGAGGAGGCCCGCGAGCACAAGGAGGACGCCGAGCTGGGCGAGGAGATCGAGATTCCCATCTCGACCGAAGGCCTCGGGCGGATCGCGGCACAGTCGGCCAAGCAGGTGCTCTACCAGCGCATCCGCGAAGCGGAACGCGAGAAGATCTTCAACGAGTTCGAGCACCGGGTCGGCGAAGTCGTGAACGGCACCGTGCGGCGGTTCGAGCGGGGGGACATCATCGTCGACCTGGGCCGGACCGAGGCGATCGTCCCGCGCAGCGAGCAGTCCCGCCACGAGCGCTACAGCCAGGGCGAGCGGATCCGCGGCGTGATCGTCGAGGTGCACAAGCTGCCCAAGGGGCCGCAGGTCGTCATGTCGCGGACCGATCCGCGCCTCCTGGTCAAGCTGTTCGAGATGGAGGTGCCCGAGATCTACGACGGCACGGTCGTCATCAAGACCGCGGTCCGGGCGCCCGGCGAGCGCGCGAAGGTCGCCGTGCTGAGCCGGGAGCGGGACGTCGACCCGGTCGGCGCCTGCGTCGGCATGAAGGGTTCCCGCGTGCAGTCGATCATCCGCGAGCTGCGCGGCGAGAAGATCGACATCATCGAGTACTCGGAGGACCAGGTGACGTTCGCGCAGAGCGCCCTGGCGCCGGCGCGGATCACTCGGGTGTCGGTGACCCACGAGGGGGCAACGCCGCACCTGGACGTGATCGTCGAGGACGAGCAGTTGTCCCTGGCGATCGGCAAGCGCGGGCAGAACGTGCGGCTCGCGAGCGAACTGATCGGCGCCCGCATCGACATCAAGAGCGAAACGGACGTCAAGGACGAGGTCGCCGACGCGCTGGCGAAGATGCTGAACGTGGACCTCGGCGCGGACAAGCTCGACCTCACGGAGATTTCCGGCGTCGACGGGAACGTGGCCGCGGCCCTGGAAAGCGCCGGCTTCGGCGAGATCGAGGCGCTGCGGAACGCGGGCGCGCAGGCGCTGACGATGGTGCCCGGCGTCGACGACGCGCTGGCCGCTTCGATCGTCGAGTGGGCCGCGGAACAGGCCCCGGACGAGGCCGCCGGCGCGGCGCCGGAGGGAGAGGCCCCCCCGATGGACGAAGACGACTTCATGGCCGCGCTCACCCGGGTGTTCGACGAGGAATCCGGCGCCGCCGCCGAAGACGCGCCGGACGAGGCGCGGGCGGGCGGCGAAGAGACGGGGAGCGGCGGCGCCTAGGGCTCGCCGAGTCGGACGAGCGCGTCGACAGGGATACTGGGGGAATCGAGAACTTCATGGCGAAAATCCGGTTGCAGGATCTGGCCAAGCGGATGAACGTGGCCGAGCAGGACTTGCTGTTCAAGTTCCGTTCGATCGGCGTGCGCGTCGAGGGCGACGACCCGATGATCGACACGGAGATCATCAAGGCCCTGCTCGAGGGCAAGAAGATCGCCGGGCCGCAGCGCGAGGTCATTCTCCGCGATCGCGCCGCGCCGCCGCCCACGCCCCGGCGGCGGCCGATCTCGAGCCTCCGGCCGCCCGTCGGGCCGATGCGGCCGAACCGCCGCCGCTCGATCGTCCACAAGCAGACGATCCGCACCCTGACGCCGACGGAGACCAAGCCGAAGCCGCCCACGCCCGAGGAGATCGCCGCAAAGGAGATCGCCGCCGAGGAAGCTGCAGCGGCCGCGAAGGCGCCCGCACCGGCCCCCGAGGCGCCAGCGACGGCGCCGCCCGCGGCCGCTCCCGCTCCCGCGACGACGGGGACCGCACCCGCCGCGCCGGACGCGGACACGGCGCAGCCGGCCGCGGAGGCCGCCCCGGCGGTCGAGGCGCCCGCCGCGTCGGCGACCGCGCCCGCCGCGCCCCGGGTCGACCTGCGGACGCGGCGGGAACGCCAGCAGGAACGGCAGCAGGCCGGCGAGGACGCCGCCGAAGACGCCGGCCGGCGGGGCACGGTGACGATCTCCGAGGGACTGCAGGTCCGCGACCTGGCCGAGAAGATGGGCGTCAAGTCGAAAGACGTGCTGAAGATGCTGTTCGAGCGCGGCACGATGGCGACCGTGAACCACCTCGTCGAACCCGAGCTGGCGGTCGAGCTGGCGGAAGGGATGGGCTTCGAGGCTCTCGTCGTCTCGTTCGAGGAGGAGATCCAGCTCGAACAGGAGGAGGAACTGGAGGCCGCCCGCGAGGACGCCGACGGGCCCGCCCGGGTGGAGCGTCCTCCGATCGTCACGATCATGGGCCACGTCGACCATGGCAAGACCTCCCTGCTCGACGCGATCCGCAAGTCCCGGCTCACCGAGGGCGAGTTCGGCGGCATCACCCAGCACATCGCCGCCTACCAGGTCGAGCACGACGGCGGCCGCATCAGTTTCCTGGACACGCCGGGCCACGAGGCGTTCACCCAGCTCCGGGCGCGCGGAGCGCAGGTCACGGACATCGTCATCCTGGTCGTCGCCGCCGACGACGGCGTCATGCCGCAGACCCTCGAGGCGCTCGACCACGCCCGCGCCGCGTCCGTGCCGATCCTGGTCGCGATCAACAAGATCGACCGGCCGAACGCCAACGTGGACCGGGTCAAGCAGCAGTTGGCCGAGCGCGACCTGGTCACGGAGGACTGGGGCGGCGACGTGATCGCCGTGCCCGTCTCGGCGATCGAGGGCGACGGCATCGAGGATCTGCTGGAGATGATCAACCTCACCGCGGAGGTCGCCGAGCTGCGCGCCAGTCCCGAACTCCAGGGCCAGGGCGTCGTGATCGAGGCGAGCAAGGAGACCGGCCGAGGCTCTGTCGCCACGGTCCTGGTCCAGGACGGAACGCTGCGCGTCGGCGACGTCTTCGTCTGCGGCTCCACGTGGGGCCGGGTCCGGTCGCTGATGAACGACCTGGGCAAGCGGGTGACGGAAGCGCCGCCCTCCGCGCCGGTCGAGGTGTCGGGTTTCAACGAGCTGCCGGAAGCCGGCGATCCGTTCCAGGCGACCCCCCAGGAGGCGCGCGCGCGCTCCATCGCCGAGTTCCGCAGGGAGGAGAAGCGCCGCATGGAGCTCGCTCCCACCACAGGCGGCGTCTCGCTGGAGGGCCTGTTCGCGAGCCTGAAGGTGGGCGAGGTCAAGGAGCTGCCCGTCATCCTCAAGGCGGACGTGCAGGGCTCGGTCGAGGTCCTGCGCGACACCCTCCTGAAGCTCTCCACCGACAAGGTCAAGGTCAACGTCATCCGCTCCGCGGTCGGCGCCGTGACCACCCACGACGTCCTGCTGGCCTCCGCCGCCGGGGCGATCATCTACGGCTTCAACGTCCGGCCGGAACGCAGCGCCAGCGATCTCGCCGGCAAGGAAGACGTCGACGTGCGGCTGCACACCGTCATCTACGAACTGACGGACGAGCTGATCGCGGCGATGACCGGGCTGCTCGAGCCGACCTACCGCGAGGTGTCCCGCGGCCGCGCCGAGGTGCGCGAGGTGTTCAAGGTGCCGAAGGTCGGCATGGTCGCCGGCTGCCACGTGATCGCCGGCGTCATCGCCCGCAACTCGGAGATCCGTCTCGTGCGGGACAGCGTCGTCGTCCACGAGGGCCGCATCGGCTCGCTGCGCCGCTTCAAGGACGACACGGCGGAGGTGCGGAGCGGCTTCGACTGCGGCATCGGCATCGACCGCTACCAGGACGTGAAGCCGGGCGACGTGATCGAGGCCTTCGACCACGAGGCCGTCGCGCCGACCCTCTAGCCGGGCCCGTGGCAGCGTGACGTCCGTATCCCAGGCTCGCGCGCGCGACCTGCTGCACCGGGAGTTGACCGACATCCTCCGGCGCGAGGTCCACGACCCCCGGGCCGCCCTCGCCAGCATCGCCGACCTCAGCCTGAGCGCCGACCGCGCGCGGGCCCACGTCCGGCTCTCCGTGCTCGGCGACGAGCCGGAACGCGAGAAGGCGATCCGGGCGGTCCGTCGCGCGGCCGGCTTCATCCGGCGGCGTCTCGGCCGCCGCCTGCGCCTCCGGCGAACCCCGGAACTCCGCTTCGAGCTCTACCGCGGCGCCGAACACGCCGAGCGGATCGACCGGCTACTGGGCGACCTGTGACCTCTCCCGGCGACAGCGACGGCGCCGTCCCCCACGACCTGCTGGAGGCGTTCCGCTCCGGCGGGCGCTTCCTCCTCTCGAGCCACCAGCATCCCGACGGCGACGCGATCGGCTCGGAGGTGGCGCTCGCCCGGCTCCTGCGCGGGCTTGGCAGCTCCGCCGCCATCTGGAACGCGGATCCGGCCCCGAACAACTACGCGGGCGTGACCGCCGGCGCGGCGATTCACGTGGGGCCGGCGCCGCCGGCCGGCTTTCCGGAGGAGTTCGACTTCGCCGTGCCGCTCGAGTGCCCGCAACTCGACCGCACAGGCCTGGAGGACGCGCTCGGCCGGCTGCCGATCCTGAACATCGATCACCACCCGGGCAACCGGCTCTACGGCCGCGCCAACTGGGTCGACACGAAGGCGCCCGCGGTGGCCGAGATGGTCATGCGCCTGGCGGCGGCGCTCGACGCGGACATCGACGAGACGACCGCCACGGCGCTGTACCTCGGCCTGTCGACCGACACCGGCAGCTTCCGGTTCTCGAACGCGACGCCGCGGGCCTTCGAGGCGGCGGCCGAACTCGTGCGCCTCGGCGCCCGCCCGGAGAAGGTGGCCGGCTGGGTCTACGAGTCCCGGTCTCCGGGCGCGGTGCGGCTGCTGGCCGAGATGCTCGGAACGCTGGAACTACACCGCGGCGGCCGGGTCGCAAGCGCGCGCCTGGAACTCCCGATGTTCGAGCGCGCCGGAGCCGACCGGACGGACTCCGAGGGCCTGATCGACCACCCGCGCTCGATCCGCGGCGTCGAGGCCGTCGCGCTCTTCCGGGAGCGGCCGGAGGGAGACGTCAAGGTGTCGCTCCGGAGCCGGGGAACGATCGACGTCAGCGCCGTGGCGGCCCGGCGCGGCGGCGGCGGCCACCGCAACGCGGCCGGCTGCCTGATCGAGGGCCGGGAGGCCGAGCGTGCCGTGCTCGCCGAACTCGGGGCCGCCGTGGAGACCGAGGCAGCCGAGACCGAGGCGGCCGCGACGACCGGCGCGGACGAACCGCACGTAGCGGCGGGCGAGGCGACCCGATGACTTCCGGCGCCGAACGTCACGGCCTGCTGCTCGTCGACAAGCGGCCCGGCGGCACGTCCCATGACGTGGTCCGGACCGCGAGGCGGGCGCTCGGCGAACGAAAGATCGGCCACTGCGGCACCCTCGACCCGAACGCTACGGGCCTGCTGCTCCTGACCGTCGGCCGGGGCACCCGGCTGACGCGCTTTCTGATCCAGGCGCCCAAGGTCTACGAGGGCGAGATCCGGTTCGGCGCGGCCACCGACACCTACGACGCGGCGGGCGAGACGACGTCCGAGGGCTCGACCGACGGACTGACGCCGGAGCAGGTGGCCGAGGCGATGAAGGAGTTCGAGGGGCCGCAGCACCAATTGCCGCCCCCCTACTCCGCCAAGAAGATCGGCGGCCGGAAGTACTACGAACTCGCCCGCCGGGGGCAGGACTTCGAGCGCCAGGGCAAGGACGTCGAGATCTACGAGTTCGAGCCGCGCGGCGCGCTCGGCGATCCCGGGCCCGACCTGATCGCGTTCCGGCTGAGCTGCTCCACCGGCGCCTACGCGCGTTCGCTCGCCCACGACCTCGGCGAGCGCCTCGGCTGCGGCGGCCACCTGGCGACGCTCAGGCGCCTGCGGATCGGCACGTTCGAGGTCCGGGAAGCGATCGACCTCGAGCGGCTCGAGGAAGCCGCGCGGGCCGGGGAACCGTTCGAGACAGCGGAACTCGGTTCGGCCTGGGTGCCGTTCGACGAGATCCCGCTGCCCTTCCCCACGGCGCCGATGGACGCCGTCCAGGAGCAGCGGGTCGCCCACGGCCAGACCGTCCTGGCGCCGGCCCTCGACGCCGGCGAGGGCGACTGGGTCCGTCTCACGGACGGCCGCGGCCGTTTCCTCGCGGTCGCCACGGTGGCCGAGCGGATCGGCGACCGGGGCTTGACGGTCGTCCAGCCGAGGATCGTTTTCCGCTAGCCGCCCGTGCTACACTCCGCGCCGCGAAAGAACCGGGAACCACGAAGGAAACCGCAAGAAGGCGACACGAGAAAGAACAGCAGAACGGAACAAGCAGAGTCAGCGAGGAATCAGAGCGTGCCACAGACAACCGAAGTGAAGGACCAGATCATCCGGGACTTCCGTCTCCACGAGACGGACACCGGATCGCCCGAGGTCCAGGTCGCGCTGCTGACGAACCGCATCAACGAGCTCACCGAGCACTTCAAGGTCCACAAGCACGACCACCACGGCCGGCGCGGCCTGCTGAAGCTGGTCGGACGGCGCCGGCGTCTGCTCGGCTACCTGCGCGACCAGAGCTTCGACCGCTACCGGACGACGATCGAGCGTCTCGGCCTCCGCAGGTAGTCCCTGCGACGGTCGCGGCGCCCTGAACGGCGCCGCGCCCCGGAAAGAGACCCGCTCGGCCGCCCGCCCGGCGACCGGACTCCAGGCGTTCCCACGCCGGAAGCCCCGCGTCCGCCAGGGAAGGCATGGACCCGGGAAGACATGAACCCGCCGGCAGAGGGCCGGCGGCGCACACACAGAGAAGGAAGCAAGAGACAAACATGAAGTTCACCAAGGACATCCCGATCGGGAACGCCACCCTGACCCTGGAATCCGGACGCCTGGCCAAACAGGCGAACGGTTCCTGCACCGTGCGGCTCGGCGAGACGATCGTCCTCACCACCGCCTGCATGGCGTCCGACAGCACGCCCCGCGGCTTTCTGCCCCTGACCGTCGACTACCGCGAGTACACCTCGGCGGCCGGGCGGATTCCGGGCGGCTTCTTCAAGCGCGAGGGGCGGCCCTCCGAGAAGGAGATCATCACCTGCCGCCTGACGGACCGGCCCCTGCGGCCGCTGTTCCCGTCCGGCTACTTCTTCGAGACCCAGATCATCAGCCTCGTGCTCTCCGCCGACCAGGAGAACGATCCGGACATTCTCGCCATCAACGGCGCGTCGACGGCCCTCGTGCTCTCCGACATCCCGTTCTACCACCCGGTCGGCGCCGTCCGGGTCGGCCTGATCGACGGCGAGATCGTGTTCAACCCGACCGGCGCCGAGCGCGACGTGTCCGACCTGGACCTGATCGTCGTCGGCACCGAGGACGCCGTGACGATGGTCGAGGCGGCCGCGAACCAGCTCGACGAGGACGTGATTCTCGACTGCATCTTCGCCGGCCACCGGGAACTCCAGAAGATCGTCCGCGCCCAGCAGGAGCTGTTCCGCGAGATGGACCTGGAGAAGCCCGACTGGGAGGCCCCCGAGGCCTACACGCCCGAGTTCCGGGCCGAGGTCGAAAACGCCATCTGGGACGACTTCACGGCGGCCCTGAACACGCCGGGCAAGTTCGAGCGCCGCGACGCGGTCAAGGCCGTCGTCAACGGGTTCGTCGAGAGCCTGCCCGAGGACGACGAGCGCCGGGACCAGGTCCGCAAGATCGTCGGCGAACTCGAGGACAAGGCGCTCCGCGAGATCGTGATGAAGCAGGGCAAGCGCTTCGACAACCGGGCGCTCGACGAGGTCCGGCAGCTCGATACGGAGACCGGGCTGCTGCCCCGCGTCCACGGCTCGGCGCTGTTCCAGCGCGGCGAGACCCAGGCCCTGGCCTCGGTCACGCTCGGCACCCGGCGCGACGCCCAGATCGTCGAGGAGTACGAGGGGGAAACCCACCAGAAGTTCCTCCTCCACTACAACTTCCCGCCCTTCTCGGTGGGCGAGGTCCGTTTCCTGCGCGGCGCGAGCCGCCGCGAGATCGGGCATGGCGTGCTGGCGCGCCGGGCCCTGGTGCCGGTGCTCCCGCACGAGGAGGACTTCCCCTACACGGTGCGGGTCGTGTCGGAGATCCTGGAGTCGAACGGGTCGTCCTCGATGGCGACCGTCTGCTCCGGCTCGCTGGCGCTGTTCGACGCCGGCGTGCCGATGCTGGCGCCGGTCGCCGGCGTCGCGATGGGCCTGGTCAAGGATGGCGACGACTTCGCCGTCCTGACCGACATCGCCGGCCAGGAGGACCACCACGGCGACATGGACTTCAAGGTCGCCGGCACCCGCGGCGGCATCACGGCGCTGCAGATGGACATCAAGATCACGGGCGTGACGCGCGAGATCATGGGCCAGGCGCTGACCCAGGCTCGCGCCGGGCGGCTGCACATCCTGGACCACATGGCTGCCGAGATCGGCGAGCCGCGCGAGGAGATGTCGGACTACGCGCCGCGCCTGCACGTCATGCAGGTCGCCCGCGACCGGATCCGCGACGTGATCGGACCGGGCGGCAAGACGATCCGCGGCATCACGGAGGAGACGGGCTGCCAGGTCGACATCGAGGACGACGGCCGCGTCGTCGTCGCGTCGCCCAACTCCACCGCGGCGGAGCGCGCGATCGCGATGATCGAGCGGCTCACCGAGGTGCCGGAGATCGACAAGGTCTACACCGGCCAGGTGCGCCGGGTGGAACCCTTCGGCGCGTTCGTCGAGATCCTCCCCGGCACGGACGGGCTGGTCCACATCAGCGAACTCGCGCCCTACCGGGTCGGCGAGATCGGCGACCTGGTTACCGAGGGCGACGAGATGACGGTCAAGGTCATCGACATCGACCCGTCCGGCAAGGTGCGGCTCTCCCGCAAGGCGGTCATCATGGACGCCCCCGACTTCGACCCGAAGGACTACGAGGGCATGGGCGTTCCGGCGCCGGCCGGCGGCGACCGCAGGGGCGGTCGCGGCGGTCCTGGCGGCCGCGGTGGGCGAGGTCGTCCCGGCGGACGCGGCGGCCGCGGCGGCGGCCCGGGCGGACGTGGCGGCCGGGGACGGCGTCCCCGTCCCGGCGGCGGCGGTCGCGGACCGCGCCGCGACTAGGCGCGGATCGGCGCGCGGGTCGGTGCGCGGGTCTTCTGACCCGCTGCCGCCGAAGGCGGCCAGAAAACGCGCCGGCCGAAGGCCGGCTCCACCGTGGCGGCGCCGCCAGGAGGCGCACCCGTCCGGGCCGGCGTCCGGGCGAGGACTGTCGGCCGCTGCGGGACGTTTGCGGGGTTGTACCCGCCGGCCGGCTGAACGTCGTGCGCTGACGACCTCACGGTTGGCGCTTGCGTCCTCGCCCGGACACCGTCGCGGACTGGTCGTCGTCGGACTGCGGAGGTCGGCTCGTGGCTCCCGCCGGAAGCTGAACGGTCGGGCGGCGGTAGACGGGACGGCGGGCCAGGAGGTTCCCGAAACGCCGGAGGCGATGCTGACGGTGGTGTCGGCCGGCCGACTTGCCTCGGACAGCGAAAGTCAGTCGGCTGCGGCGCGCAGGGCGGCGCGGTAGACGTCGCGGAAGGGGACGTCTCGCTCACGGGCGATACGGCGGACGTCTTCGTACTCGGGGCCTGGCCCGAGAGAGCGGCCGGCGACGGTGGCGCGCTTGACCTTGACGTCGCCGTAGGGCGTCGTCACCGTGGAGATCGAGCGCGCGGCCTCCAGGCGGTCGACGATGGTACGGCGGCAACCCAGGGAGCCGGTTTCCAGGAGGAGGCGTTCGGCCAGGCGGGAGGACTGCTCCGGGCGGCAGATGACGGTCAGGGCTACTCCGGGGCGGGACTTCTTCATCTGCACGGCGGTGGCGAAGACGTCGAGAGCGCCGGTTTCGAGCAGGGACTCCGCGGCCTGGCCGATCGTCTCGCCCGTGGCGTCGTCGACTTGGCATTCCAGGACGGCGACCTGGCGCCACGGACCACCGGCGGTGACCAGGGGCGTCGTCCGCTGTAGGCGCAGGGCGTTGGGACGGTCGGGCACTTCCCGGCTGCCCAGGCCGATCCCGAGACCTTCGATCCGCCGCGGCGTTTCCGCGGCGAACGGCTCGAACTCGTCGACGAGTTCCCGAACGATGACGGCGCCGGTCGGCGTCGTGAATTCGCCCGCGACGCTGCCTGAGACGATCGGAACACCCTGGAGCAGGAGTGCCGTCGCGGGCGCCGGCACGGGCATCACGCCGTGGCGAGTCGACACCGTGCCGCTACCCACCACGATGGCCGACGACGAGACCCGGACCGGGCCGAAGCGCTCGAACGCGACCGCCGCGCCGACCAGATCGACGATGGAGTCGTCCGCGCCGACCTCGTGGAAGTGAACCTCATCGAGGCCGACCCCGTGGACCTCGGCCTCCGCCTCCCCCAGCCGCCGGAACAGCGCCGAGGCGCGCTCGACGGCGCCCTGATCGAGGCCGCTCCCTTCGATCATGCGCAGAATCGTCGACAGACTCCGATGCGAAGCGCCCTCGCCGCCACTCCCCTCGACCGGACGCCCGTCCCGCAGCACGGAGAACCGGACTCCGGCCAAGCCGCCCCGCTTCGACCGCTCCGCCTGCAGTTCGACTCCCGGAAGTCCCAGCCGTTCGACCATCTCTTCAAGCAGTGCCATTGGCAATCCGAGGTCCAGGCACGCTCCCAGGAACATGTCCCCGGAGATCCCGCTCGGGCAATCCAGGTGCAGATGAAACGGACCGTCCGTCATGGGAGGGACCCTAGCAATCCGAACGTAGTAGTGGAGCCGGCCTTGCGGGCGGCGCAAGTTTCCGGCCGCCTTCGGCGGGAGCGGGTCAGAAGACCCGCGCACCCAGCAGGCGGCAGCCGGCGGGGACGCCGGCGTACCCAGTGTGCGAACAACTCGCCATCGGAGACGACCTGCGGCCGGCGCGGCTCCGGCGCCGCGTACCGCCGACCTGAATACGTCCAGCCAGCCGGGGGCCGAAGGAGGGGTCCCAGGGGGCTGGAGGCAACCGACTCCCCGCGCCGTTCCATGAACCGGCGCCGAGGCGAAGGGCAGCCGACCGAAGCGAGCGCCAACTTCCCTTGAACCGAGAAGGCGCGAGCGTCCCCTGGGACCCCCTCCTTCGGCCCCCGGCTGGCGGGTGCGCCCCCGGCAGCCGCCTCGCGCCTCGGCGGCCAGCGCCAGCCCAGGCTGGCGGGTACAACTCACAACAGCCGCCGTTCGCGCATCGACGTCCAGCGCCGGCCGCCGGCGAGGACGAGGTGGTCGACGAGGTCGACGCCGACCGCGGACGCGGCGCGGGAGAGGCGGCGGGTGAAGGCGACGTCTTCGGGGCTGGGTTCCGGGTCGCCGCTCGGGTGGTTGTGGAAGACGACCACCGCGGTCGCGCCGAGACGGAGCGCTTCCTTGAGGACGGCCCGGGGTTCGACGGAGGTGCGGTCCAGGCCGCCGACGAAGTGTTCGCGCTCGGCGATGATCCGGCCGCGGACGTCGGTGTAGATCGCTCCCATCGCCTCCTGGTCGAAGCGCGCGTAGCGGAGGTTGAGGTAGCGGGCGACCGACGCGACGTCGCCCAGCGGCTTCCGCTCCGGCAGTTGCGCCCGCGCCAGCCGCCGGGCCAGTTCGACCGCGGCCAGGACGGTGGCCGCCTTGGCATCGCCCAGACCCTTGCGGCGCAACGACGGCAGATCGTGCTCCACCAGCAGGCCGAGCGCGGGCAGGCCGCCCAGCCCCCGGCCCTCGTCGTAGAGCAAGTCGCGCGCGAGCTCGAGTACGGAGAAGCCGCGGTGACCGGTCCGCAGCAGAATGGCGACGAGTTCGGAGTCGGTCAGGACGCCGGGCCCGTGCGCGAGCAGCCGCTCGCGCGGACGTTCCTCTGCCGGGACTTCGCGGAGCGTGCCGGCGGTCGGCGGGGTGTTCGGGCGCATCGGTCCTCCTGTGGACCTAGACGGATCCGGCGCCGGAAAGCCAGTCTTCGCTGGTACGCTGCCGCGGCCATGCGCGGACTCGACCTGCCCGCGTTTCTGAGACTCGACGCGCCTGCCCGGGAACCCGCCGTCTCGGTGCTTCCCGTTCCCTACGAGCGGACGACCTCCTGGGGACAAGGCGCCGTGAACGGACCGGCCGCCCTGCTGCAGGCGTCTCACTACGTCGAGCTCTACGACGAGGAACTGGAGGTCGAGCCGTGCCGCATCGGCATCGAGACGCTGCCGCCGGTGGACGTAGACGGCAGCGACGGGTCCGTCCTGCGACGCATCAGCGCCGCCGTCGAGGCCGCGCTTCGCAACGGACGGTTCCCGGCAGCCCTCGGCGGCGAGCACACGGTGACGCCGGCCCTGGTGCGGGGCGCGCTCGACGCCGGCGCCTCCAACCTGGGCACGCCCGACGCCGGCGCTGCCGGCCTCGGCGTGGTCCAGTTCGACGCCCACGCGGATCTCCGCCAGACCTATGGCGGCACGGCCTGGAACCATGCCTGCGCCATGAGCCGCGTGCTGGATCTCGGTTTGCCGACGCTGGCCGTCGGCATCCGTTCGCTGACCCGGCCGGAGGCCGCGCGGATAGCGAACGAGCGTCTCCCGATCGTCTGGGCGGAGCAGCTCGACGCCCTTCCCCGGCCGGAACTCGAAGCCCTGTTCGAAGGGCTCCTGGCTTCGCTTCCCGAGACGGTGTATCTGACCTTCGACCTCGACTTCTTCGATCCGTCCGTGTTGCCGGCGACCGGAACGCCCGAGCCGGGGGGCGGCGACTGGTATCAGGCGCTGGCGCTGCTGCGCCGGCTGTTCGACCGCAAGCGGGTGATCGCGATGGACATCGTCGAGCTGGCGCCGATCCCCGGCAACCCGGCCAGCGACTTCACCGCCGCCAAACTGCTCTACAAGTGCATCGGCTACCGCTTTCGGCGGCAACTGGCCGGAATGGCCGACGCCTGAATCTCCGTCAGACGCCGATCAGTCCGCCCGCGACGTAGACCCAGAACACGATCAGCACCAGGCCGATCAGGTTCAGCCACACCCCGGCCCGGACCATCTGCGGGATCGTGATCTCGCCGGAACCGAAGACGATCGCGTTGGGCGGCGTCGCCACCGGCATCATGAAGGCGCAGCTCGCCGCCAGCGTGGCGGGCACGATGAGGAGCAACGGGTCGACGTCGATGGCCGCCGCCGTCGCGCCGAGAATCGGCAGGAACGTGACCGTGGTGGCCGTGTTGCTGGTCACCTCGGTCAGCAGGATGAGCAGGGCGGCCGCTCCCAGCACGAGGATGAGCGGGGGCGTCCCTTCGAGCACCCGCAACAGCCCGCCGATGAACTGGTCGACGCCGGTGGCGCGGATGGAGGCGGCGAGGCTCAGGCCGCCGCCGAAGAGCACGAGAATGCCCCAAGGGGCCTCCAGCGCCTTCTTCCAGCTCAGCAGGAAGACGCCGCGGCGCGGGTCGACCGGGGCCGCGAAGAGGCACAGGGCGGCGGCGATGGCGATTCCCGCGTCCGTCAGGCCCGAGAACGGCGCGACGCCGCCGATCTCGACCTGAACGAGCCAGCTCCCGGTGGTCCACAACGCCGCGGTGACGGCGAAGATGGCCAGCACGCCCTTCTCGGGACCCGACATCGGCCCCATCTTCCGCAGTTCGCTGCGGATGAGTTCCGCGCCCCCGGGCACCTCCCGGATACGCAGCGGAAAGGCGACGCGCGTCAGCACGATCCAGGCCAGGGGCAGGAACAGCACGCTCAGGCCGAGGCCGAACGGCAGCCAGTCGGCGAAGGTGATCTCGCGCCCGTAGGTGTCGCTCACGAACGCCATCATCTCCAGGTTGGGCGGCGTGCCGATCTTCGTCGCGACCCCGCCGATGGACGCCCCGTAGGCCGTTCCCAGAAGCAGGCAGATGGCGAACGGGAAGGTGGCGCCGGCCGGCGGCGCCTCGTCGCCCAGGCGCTGGCGGACGAGACCGATCACCGACAGGGCGATCGGCAGCATCATGACCGTCGTCGCCGTGTTCGATATCCACATGCTGAGGGCGGCGCTGGCGATCATGAAGCCGAGCACCACGCGCCGGGGCCGGCTGCCGACGAGCAGGATGATGTGGAGCGCCATCCGCCGGTGAAGCCCCCAGGTCTGCATGGCCAGCGCGATCATGAAGCCGCCCAGGAAGAGGTAGATGTTCGGGTGGGCGTAGGGCGCCGCGACCTGCCGGATGCCGAGCTCGCCGCCGGTCAGGAACGGAATCGCCGCCAGGGGCAGCAGCGCCGTGGCCGGCACCGGCAGGGCCTCGGACAGCCACAGCGCCGCCATCAGGACGCCTACCGCCGCCACCGCGCGGCCGGCGCCGGAGAGGCCGGAGACGATCTCGCCGTCGGCGCCGACGGCGGCCTCCGGAATCGCGAAGTAGACCAGCGCCGCGAGGACCGGCGCTCCGATCAGCCCGACGCGGGCGAGCGCGCCGGCGCCGCGGTCCCGTTCACTCACTCCCCTCGCTGCCTCCTCGACGGACGTGGCGGCGGAGATAGGACCTGGTCATCGTCGCGACCGCGCCCGAGAGCAGCAGCAGCGAGATCAGGTTCGGGAAGGACATGAGACCCAGGGCCACGTCGCCGAAGGTCCACACGGTGGTCAACGGCAGCAGGCAGCCCATGAAGAAGAAGCCGACGTAGACCCAGCGGTAGACGGGAATCGCCTTCGCGCCGAACAGGTACTCGGTCGAGCGGTCGCCGTAGTAGGACCAGGAGATCGCCGTCGAGATGGCGAACAGCAGGACCGACAGGGTGACGATCAGGTCGCCGCGGTCGCCCGGCAGGCCGAGACTGAAGGCCCGCGCCGTGAGCGGCGCCCCGTTCAGCAGAGCGCCTCCCTCGATCCTCGGTTCGGCGCCCTCGGCAAGGAGGGAACCGTCCGCGGCGAGTTCCAGCGTGCCGCTCCAGGCGGCGCCCTCGGCATCGACCACGCGTGCGTCGACGATCGTCGCGTGAAGGAAGACGAACGAGCCGCCGGCCGTTCCGTCCACGACCTGAAGCGCGCCGCCGCCCAGGCCGGATCGCTCCTCGCGCGCCGCGAGCAGCTCCGAGTCGTCGTCGAGGACCCGGTGAATGCCCTCGATCTCGTCGAGCCCGAAGCTCTGCGGCGCGGGATCGCGCCAGGCGTCCGTCGTCACGATGACCAGGCCGGTCATCGTGCAGATGACCAGGGTGTCGATGAACGGTTCGAGCGAAGCGACGAGGCCCTCGCGCACCGGCTCGTCCGTCTTCGCCGTGGCGTGGGCGATCGGCGCGCTGCCCTGCCCCGCCTCGTTGCTGAACAGGCCGCGGCGGATGCCCCACATCATCGTCATCAGGAAGGAGCCGGCGGCGCCGCCGACCATCGAGGTCGGCCGGAACGCCTGCTCGACGATCAGGGCGAGGCTGGCCGGCACGCTCTCGATGTTCGCGAGCAGGATGAAGAGGGCGCCGCCGACGTAGATCACCGCCATGCCGGGGGCGAGAATCGAGGTCACCCGGCCGATGCGCCGGATGCCGCCGATGATGACCAGGGCCACGAGGGAAGCGAAGACCAGGCCGCTCCATACCGGCGCCAGGCCGAACTGGGATTCGAGCTGGTCGGCCATCGTGTTCGCCTGGTTCATGTTGCCGGTGCCGAAGGAACAGATGACGGCGAGGCCGGCGAACAGCATGGCCATCCACTTCCATTGCTGGCCAAGGCCCTTCTCGATGTAGTACATCGGACCGCCGGAGACGGACCCGTCCTTGTGTACCTGCCGGTGGGCAACGGCCAGCGTGCACTCCGCGAACTTGAGCGCCATGCCGAAGAACGCAGTGACCCACATCCAGAACAGCGCGCCGGGACCGCCCATGCGGATGGCGATGGCGACTCCGGCGATGTTGCCGATGCCGACGGTCGCGGAGAGGGCGGTGGTCAGCGCCTGGAAGTGGACCAGGTCGCCCTCGTCGTTCGGGTCGTTGTACTTGCCGCCGAGGATGGCCCAGGCGTGCCGGAAGCCGCGCAACTGGATCAGGCCCAGGCGGACGGTCACGAACAGGCCGGTGCCCAGCAGCACCAGGGCGAGGAGGGGCGCCTGCGGCGGCGTGTTCCAGACCACGCCCTCCAGCCAGCGCGCCACCGGACCGAGCAGTCCGTTCACCCCATCCGCGATCGAACCGAACAGTTCCTCGGGCATCGTGCGTCAGTCTCCCCTGCCAGCTAGACGTAGTTGGCCGGATGGCCGGTGGCGAAGACCAGAACGGACTCGCCGCGACGGATGGTACCGGAGTCCCTGAGCCGAACGACCGCCGCCATCGCCGCCGCCGTCTCGGGACCGATCAGGAGCCCTTCCCGCGCCGCGATCGTCCGGGTCGTCTCCGCCACCAGATCCTCCTCAACGGCCACCGCCGTGCCGCCGCTCTCGCGCACCGCCCGCAGGACGAGGAAATCGCCGATCGCCTGCGGCACCCGCAGGCCCCACACCCGGGTCTCGGGCGACTCCCAGGGATCGGCCCGCTCGCCGCCGTCCCGGAAGGCCCGCACGATCGGAGCGCAGCCGGCCATCTGCACAACCGCGAACTTCGCGGGCGGCCCGCTGAGCAGGCCCAGTTCGCGCAACTCGGCGAACGCCTTCGCCATGCCGACGATCCCCGTACCGCCGCCGGTCGGGTAGACGATCCAGTCCGGCAGCCGCCAGCCGAACTGCTCGGCGACCTCGAAGCCCATCGTCTTCTTGCCCTCGGCGCGGTAGGGCTCGCGCAGGGTCGAGAGATCCTGGAATCCGCCTCCACGTTCCCGCAGCGCGGCGCCGGCGTCGACCAGGGTGCCGCCCCCCTCGATCGTCTCCGCGCCGAAGAGGCGGCAGCGTTCGACGACGGTCGCCGGGGTGTCTTCCGGCACCGCCACGCGGCACGGCAGACCGGCAGCGGCCGCGTAGGCGGCGGCCGAGACGCCCGCGTTGCCGGCGCTCGGAACCTGGACGCCGGGGGCACCGAGTTCCCGGGCCCGGTTCACGGCCACGGAAAGCCCCCGGTCCTTGAAGGAACCCGTCGGATTGCCCGCCTCGTTCTTGACGAAGAGCCGAACGCCTTCGGGAGCCGAGCGACGGAGCCTCGCCACGGGGGTTCCCCCTTCGCCGAGATCGACCCGGCCGTGGAAGTCGGCCAGCGGCAGCAACTCGCGGTAGCGCCAGAGCGTCCACGGCCGGTGCCGAAGATCGCGCGCGAGCGCCCGGCCCCGCCGCGGGTCCAGCCGGTAGCTCACCAGCCACGGCTTGCCGGCGGGCGAGAGGAAGGCAGGCTCGTCCAGGGGCGCCTCGACACCGGTGGCGGAACAGACCAGGCGGTCCGCCCAACCCTCTCTGCTCCGGTCGTCCGCGGCCATCCTCCGATCCCCCCGGCGAACCCTACCAGCGCGGCCCGGACGGCGCCGTCCAGTTGTACACAAGCCATTGAAAAACAACAACTTAGGGCGAAACTGTGCTATCATTGCCGCCTCGCATCAATATCTGGGCATTCGCGCATGAGTCAACGTATCGGTCGTTTCGAGATCCTCCGCCGCCTGGAGGCGAGAGCCGAAGCGGCCTCGTACCTGGGCCGCGACACCCGGGACGACGGTTCCGTCATCGTCGACACCTGGACCGACGAGACAGCCGAAGCCCAGGCCCTGTTCCTGCAGCGCGCCGCCGCGGTCGAACGTCTGGAGCACGACTCGATCGCCCGCATCCTCGACTTCGGGATCGACGGCTCGACCTCCTGCCGGATCGAGCAGTCCCGGGGCAACGAAACGCTGGCGGCCCGCCTGGAACGCTGCGACGAACTGCCCATCCGGACCGCCCTGGGCTGGCTGGCCCAGGTCGCGCGGGCGCTGGAGTACGCGCACAGCCGGGGAGTCGTGCACGGAGACCTCCACCCGGGAGAGATCGCGATCCGCTCGGACGACGCGGTCACCGTTCGCGGGTTCGCGAATCCGCGGCCGCGGGCGCACGTCCGCTACCAGGCACCGGAACTGCTGCGCGGCGAGACGACCGACGCGCGAACGGACGTCTACGCGTTCGGCGTACTCGCACACCGGGCCCTGACCTTCCGGGCCGGCGAGCGGCGGATGCCCGCGCGCCGGCTCAGGCCGAAGGACCGGCGTCTCCTGCGGAAGACGATCAGGGAGCAACTCGAGCCGCACGTCGCGCGATCGCTGACGCCGGTTCTCGAAGCCTGCCTGAAGGACGATCCCGGCAAGCGCGCGGCGAGCTTCACCCCGGTCGTGAGCGCCCTGGAGGGCGCGCACCAGGAGCTCGTCGCCGCGGCCGCGAACGAAGAGGCGGCGCCGGCCGAACCGAACGACTGGACGGAAGCCGCGGTTCTGAACGAGCCCGGGACCTCCGATTCCGCCCTCGTCGACGTCGAACTCGACGGAGGCGCCCCGGCGCCCGACGCCTCCTCCCCCGCCCCCAGCCTCGACAGCGTCGCCGACGCGATCCGGCGACCGCCCCGTTCCCGCCTGCGGCGCCGCTGGCTGACCTTCGCGACGGTCGCCGGCACCGCGCTCTGGCTCGGCGGCACGCTGTGGTGGTCCAAGGGCAGTCCGCTCGCCGGCTCGGAAGCCCCCGCGGCGCGGACTGAGTCCCCGGCCGCGGCCCGCCCGTCCCCCACTGAGAAAGAGGCCGCGGCCGGCGAGGCCGCGAAGCCAGCCGAACGGCCAGCGAGCGCCGGCGCCCCGAAGGACGCGGCGCTCCCGTCCCTCGAAGCGGGCCCGCCCCCCGCCGGCAGCGGCGTCGGCCGCCTCGCCCTGGCGCCCGCCTGGGACCCGGACATCACCGTCTCCATCGACGGCGAACCGCCCGTGGGACTCGATCGACGGAGGGTGTTCGAAGTCGAGGCCGATGTCGACCACGTGCTGACCTTCGAACTCGCCACCCGCGACTACCAGATCCGGGAGCAGGTCGTCACCCAGGTCGGCCTCGGCCGCCTGCTGGAAACGCCGGTGCCGCTCGTCCGGCCCGGCGCCGTCAGCATCGCTCCGGCGTCCGACTCGGAGCGGGAGCGGCCCGTCTTCGTCCGCATCGGCGACGAGGCGATCGGCTGGACGCCCATCCTCCGCCTGCCCCTGCCGGCGGGCGACCACGTCGTCAGCCTGCTCCGCAATCCGACCTGGCGGCCGGAGGACAGGATCGACCACCGGATCCGCGTGAGGTCCCGGCAGGAGACGACGGTGCGCTTCGACCTGGAAGCCGAGCCGCCCGTCCTGATCGTCGACGGCCGCGCGGTCGGCGACGTGCCGCCGGCGACGGAGGCGGCGCCCGAAGCCGCGGTCCGGGCTTCGGACGCGGCCGCGCGCCCGGCGTCCGCCGCGACGCCGACCGACTGAACGCCACGGGCGCCTGGGCCAGACCCTGAGCGGCCGGGTGCTGTAGGCTGACCGGGAAAGGACGCCGAGGGACGATGGCCGAGACGATCGAGTTGACGGCGCCGCCCGCGACGACCGCCGCGAAGGACGAGCAGGCCCTCGAAGTCAGCGTACTCGTGCCGGTCCTCAACGAGAGTGCGACGGTGTCCACCCTGGCCCGGCGCGTCCTCGCGAACCTGGACTCCATCGGCGTCCGGGCGGAGGTCGTGTTCATCGACGACGGCTCGACCGACGACACCGCGGATCTCGTTCGCCGCGAGCACGACCGCGACCCTCGCGTGCGGCTCGTCCGGCTGCGCCGGAACTTCGGCAAGGCGGCCGCGCTCTCCGCCGGCGTCGACCACTCCAGCGGCCGGATTCTGGTGACGATGGACGGCGACCTGCAGGACGACCCGGACGAGATTCCCCGTCTGCTGCAGGCGCTGGAGGACGGCCCCCTCGACCTGGTCTCCGGCTGGAAGCGCACCCGGCGCGATCCGTGGCGCCGCCGGCTCGCCTCCAGGGTCTTCAACTGGGTGACGCGCACCCTCTCGAACGTCCGGCTCCACGACTTCAATTCCGGCTTCAAGGCCTACCGCCGGGAAGTTCTGGAGCAGGTCGCCGTCTACGGCGAGCTGCATCGCTACATTCCGGTGCTCGCCAGCCGCCGCGGCTTTCTCGTCGGCGAGCTCCCGGTGGCGCACCATCCCCGCCGCGCCGGCCGCAGCCGCTACGGCTGGGACCGCTCGTACAAGGGGCCGGTCGACCTGATCACGGTGCTGTTCATCAGCCGCTTCACCCGCCGCCCGCTGCACCTGTTCGGCCCCATCGGTCTGATCAGCTTCGCCGCGGGCCTGGGCATCTGTTCCTACCTCGCGGCGCTGTGGTTCGCCGGCGCCTCCCTCTCCAACCGGCCGCTGCTGCTGCTCGGGGTCCTGCTGATGGTGCTGGGAATTCAGATCGTCACGACCGGGCTCATCGGCGAACTGATCACCTTCAAGAACTTCCGCCGGCCGGACAGCTACTCCGTGCGCGAGCGGGTCGGCTGAACCCGGATCTCCGCCGGCAGGAGCGCGACGCTGCGCATCCTCTTCCTCACCCAGACCTATCCACGCTGGCCGGGCGACGGGGCCGGCCCGTTCATCCGGGAGCTGGCCCGCGGGCTGGTGCGAGCCGGCGACCGGGTGACCGTCCTCGCGCCGCGGGCGCCCCAGGTGCGCCGCGCCTGGAACGACGACGGCGTCGAGGTCCGCTCCTTCGCCTACGCTCCCCGGCGACTCGAGCTGCTCGGCTACGGCCGGAGCCTCGCGGCGGACGAACGTGTCCGGCCGGGCGCCGCGCTGGCGGCGCCGCTCTACCTGCGGGCAGCGGCGGCGGCGACAGGACGCCTCCTGGCGCGCGGGCGCTTCGACGTGCTCCACGCCCACTGGGTCGCGCCCAACGGGCTGGTGGCGTTGTGGCCGGGAATCCTGCGGCGGGGCGCCCTGATCGCCGCCGGACTCCACGGCAGCGACGTGTTCCTGGCCGAGAAGGCGCTGGTCCGCCCCGCCGTCCGCCGCGCGCTGGCCCGCTGCGGGCTGCTCACCGGTTGCTCGCCCGAGCTAGTCGAGAGGGTGCGGCGGATCGGCTTCGAGGGCAAGCCGTCCCGGGTCATTCCCTACGGCGTCGACGTCGAGATGTTCCGTCCGGCGGCCGAGAGATCGGCGGCGTCGGGCGAAGGCGGCTGGCGCCAACGCCTGGGCATCCCGGCGGACGCCGCCCTCCTGCTCGGCGTCGGCCGGCTGGCGACGAAGAAGGGCTTCCAGGTGCTGATCGACGTCCTTCCCGACCTGCTCGCCCGGTTTCGCGACCTGCACGCGATCGTCGCCGGCGACGGCGACCGGATGCCGGAGTTCCGGGCCGCGGTCGCCGGCTGGAGTGCCGAGCATGCCGCCCGGATGCACCTTCCCGGCGGCGTCGCCCACGACGATCTGCCCGCCCTCTACCGGAGCGCGGACCTGTTCGTCCTTCCGGCCGTCCACGACCCCCAGGGGAACGTCGACGGCCTGCCGAACGTGATCCTGGAGGCGCTGGCGAGCGGCCTGCCGGTGGTGGCGAGCGGGATCTCCGGCATTCCGCTGGCGGTCGAGTCGGGCGTGCAGGGCGTCCTCGTGCCCGAGCAGGACCGGCCGGCGCTCCGGGAGGCCGTCGCCGGGCTGCTGGCCAACCCGGAACGGCGCCGCCAGATGGGCGCCCGCGCCCGCGCCCGCGCCGTCTCCGAACTGACCTGGGACATGGCGGCCGGAAAGTACCGGCAGGCCTACCTCGACGCTCTGGCGGAGGACGCCTCGCCGTGAGTCGCTCCGCCGACGACCGGCCCCTCGATCCGCGGCGCCGGAGACTCTGGTGGACGGTCCTCGGCGCCGCGATGACGCTGCCCACCGTGGCGTCGCTCGCCTACTTCGTCTGGCTCGAGGGCACGGCCTGGGTGGCGCCGGTGTACCTGGGGACCAAGGCGCTCCAGTTCGCCGGCCCGCTGGCGGCGCTGGGCGCCCTGCTGGCGGCGAGGTTCGGAACGGCGAGACCGGGCCGGTCGGTCGCCCTGGGACTGGGCACCGGAATCGCCGGGGCCGCCGGCACGTGGTTCTCCTACGCGCTTCTCCTTCGCGGCGGCGAGATGGCCTCCACCGCCGCCGGGGCGATCGCGGTCAAGCTGGCCGACTTTCGTCTCGACACGCTGGAGCGCTACGTCGCGGCGGCCATCCTGATCAGCTTCGTCCACTCCTGGCTCGAGGAGGTCTACTGGCGAGCCTTCGTCTACGGCCGGCTGCGCCGGCTGACGTCTTCCGGGTGGTCGCACCCGGTGGCCGCCGTCGGCTTCGCCGCCCACCACGTGGTGGTCATCGGCGTCTACCTCGGCGACGCCCCGGTCCTCGTGCTGGCCCTCATGTCGCTGCCGGTCGTCCTCGGGGGCATCCTGTGGTCGCTCCTCTACCGCGCCACGGGCAACCGCCTGCTGGCGCCCTGGCTCAGCCATGTCTGTCTCGACCTCGCCATCATGTTCGTGGGCTACGACCTGATCTTCGGCGGCTGAACGCCTGCATCGAGTTCGCCGCGCGAGACGGGCAGGCCCCGTTCGCGCAGCCAGTCGTCGTTGTAGATCGTGCTCAGGTAGCGGGTCCCGGAATCCGGGAACAGGGTCGCCACGCGCGCGCCCGGCGGCAATTCCGGCAGGACCTGCCGCACGCCCCAGAGCGCCGCGCCGCTCGAGCCGCCCACCAGCATCGCCTCGTCGCGGGCGAGTTCGCGCGCCGCCAGGAACGCCTCCGCGTCGCTGACCTGCAGCATCCTGTCGAAGATCTCGAACTCGGGACAGTCGATGATCTCCTCGTCGCCCAGTCCCTCGAGCAGGTAGCGGCCGGCGGGCGCGGACGAGTCGGCCGCGCCGGTGAGAGCCGCGAAATGCCGGCTGAAGACGGATCCTTCGACGTCGACCGCGACCACCTGGATCGCCGGATCCCGCTCCTTCAGGAAGCGGCCGACCCCGGAGACCGTGCCGCCCGTGCCGACGCCGCCGACGAAGACGTCGATGCGCCCCTCCATCTGCCGCCAGATTTCCGGCGCCGTCGTCGCGTAGTGGCACTCGTTGTTGTCGCGGTTGTTGTGCTGGTCCGGGAAGAAGGCTCCCGGTTCCTCCGCAACCAGGCTCAGCGCCTTCCGGTTGTACGACTCCGGGTGCTCCGGCGGCAGGTCGCCGTCCACCAGGACCAGTTCGACGCCCAGGGCCCGCAGGCAGTCGAGCTTCTCGCGGCTGGTCTGGCGGCGGACGACGGCGCGGCAGCGCAGCCCCCGGGTCGTGGCCATCATCGCCAGCCCCATCGCGGTGTTGCCGGAGGACGCTTCGATCACCAGCCCTCCGGGCGCCAGGCGGCCGGACGCGAGCGCCCGGTCCACGAGGTAACGCGCGACCCGGTCCTTCACGCTGCCCATCGGGTTGAGGTACTCGAGCTTCGCGAACACCTCGGCGCCGGCGCCGCCCGGCGAACGGCGGAGACGCACCATCGGCGTACCGCCGATCGCCTCGCAGACGTCCTCGCAGACGCCCGGCGAGACGGGTTCGAGTGGGACCGCCGCCGCCTTCAAGGTACCGAGACTACTCCGCTCCGCCGGTCCCGAGCAGCCGGTCCCGGACGATCTGCATGTCCTCCCAGGTCTTGCGCTTGAAGGACGGATCCCGAAGCAGGAACGCGGGGTGGTAGGTCACCCGGACCGGCACGCCTCCGGCCTCGTGCCAGGTTCCGCGCAGGCGGCCCAGCGCGCTCTTCGTCCCCAGCAACTGCTGCGCCGCCACCCTGCCCAGGGCCACGATGACCCGTGGCGCGACGAGTTCGATCTGGCGATCGAGAAAGGGGCGGCAGGCCGCGGTCTCGTCGGGCTGCGGATCCCGGTTGTTCGGAGGCCTGCACTTCACGACGTTCGTGATGTAGACGTCCTCGCGCCGCAGGTCGATCGCCCGGATGATCCGGGTCAGAAGCTGTCCGGCCGGTCCCACGAACGGCAGCCCCTGCCGGTCCTCCTGGAAGCCCGGACCCTCGCCCACGAACATCAGGTCCGCGTCGCCGTCGCCGTCCCCGAATACGACCCTGTTGCGGCCGCCGCACAGGCCGCACGCGGTGCAGCCCCGGGCCTCCTCCGCGACCGCCAGCAGACGCTCCAGCCGGCTACCCGGCGCGGGCGTCGCGGCCGGCGTGGGCGTTGCGGCTACCGTGGGCGCTGCGGCCGGCGCGGCTGCCGCGGGTGGAGCGGCTGCCGCCGGCCCGGGCGGATAGGCGTCGGTGAAGCCCAGATCCCGCAGGAGGCCGATCTCCCGCGACGGCGGCAGGCGCGTCCGGTTCACGATGCCGCGCCCGCGAACAGCTCCAGCAGCCGGCCCGCCAGTTCGTCCTTCGACTGCTTCGGAAACCGCTCCGCTTCCCCGTTGCCCCCGAAGACGACGACCTCGTTGTCGGCGGACTCGAAACCGATGTCCCGCCGGGAGACGTCGTTGGCCACGATCCAGTGCGCGCGCTTGGCTTTCAGCTTGGCTCGCGCGAAGCGCTCGAGCTCCTCCGTCTCGGCGGCGAAGCCGACCCGGATCGCCTTCGGCGCCGCGGCCGCCAGGCCGGCAAGCAGGTCCGGGTTCTGCTCGAGCTCCAGCACCAGGCCGTCGCCGCCCGATTTCTTCAGCTTCTGCGCCGCGCATTCGCGGGGCCGGTAGTCGGCGACGGCGGCGGCCATGATCACGAGGTCCGCGTCCGCCGCGGCCTCCTGGAGCGCCGCTTCCATCGCCGCCGCCGACACGACGTCGACGCGCCGTACGCCGGCGGGGGTCTCGAGCTTCACCGGGCCGGCGATCAGCGTCACGACCGCGCCCCGAATCGCCGCCTGACGCGCCAGAGCGAAACCCATGCGGCCGCTCGACCGGTTGCCGAGGAAACGCACCGGGTCGATCGCCTCGTAGGTCGGGCCGGCGGTCACGACGACCTTGCCGCCGGCGAGCGGACCCACCGCGGCGCCTTCGCCGCCCTCGGGCAGGGCGAGGATGCGGCTCACCGCGTCGACGACCGCCTCCGGTTCGGCCATCCGCCCCCAACCCCGCTCGCCCGAAGCCAGCGCGCCTTCTACCGGGCCGACGATCTCGACGCCGCGGTCGCGCAGAGCGGCCACGCCGGCCTCCACCGGGGCCTTCCGCCACATCGCGTCGTGCATGGCCGGCGCCACCACGACCGGCCCCTCGAACATCAGCGCGGCGGTGCTCAGGAAGTCGTCCGCCAGCCCCAGGGCCAGCCGGGCCAGCGTGTTCGCCGTCGCCGGCGCGATGCAGAGCAGGTCGGCCCATTGCGCGGCCTCGACGTGCAGCTCCGCGCCGTCCGTGCCGCCGTCCCGCGAGAGATAGTCCTGACCGTAGACCCGCTCGCCGCTCAGCACTTCCAGGGTGAGCGGCGAGACGAAGCTCTCGGCGGCCAGCGTCGGCGCGCAGCGCACGTCCATGCCGCGCTCGCGCAGGCGGCGGACCAGGTAGGCCCCCTTGTAGGCGGCGATGCCGCCGGTGATTCCCAGGAGAACTCTGGCCGCCCGTTCAGGCACCTGTACCGTCCTGACGCGGCGGGCCGGTCAGTTGACGGCGCCGGGGGGCCCCAAGCCGCCGTGCTCCGCGTCCGCGCCCTCTTCGTCGGCGCCGTCTTCCGACGACTCGGGCGCCTCGCCGTAGTCCCACTCGACGAGTTCGTTCTGGATCTCCTTCATGGCGTGCCGCGCGAGCTTCGGGCTCTCCCGCGGCATCCTCTCCTGGGCGCCCCGGATCAACTGCTCGGCACGGCGCGCGGCGAGGAGCACGTAACGGAACTTGCTGTCGATCTTCTCAGGAATACGGTTCATGTGCATGAAAGTCCGCCAGAACGCGCTTCACGCGTTCCCGCATTCGCCCCCTCCGCTGTCGTTTCTCGAGAATGATGGCCGCCAGTACCGTGCTCGCGGCCTCAGCGCGGTCGTTGACGATAACATAGTCGTAGTCCCAGACCCGGTCCACTTCGCCCAGCGAGCCGGCCAGACGCTGGTCGATTTCGGGCGCGCCGTCCAGGTCCCGCCCCCGCAGCCGGGACACGAGCGCTTCGTAGCTGGGCGGCATGACGAAGATGCCCCAGACCGCGGTCCGCAGGAGGCCCCCGGTGCCGCCGGGCAGGGACATCACCTGCCTGGCGCCCTGCACGTCGATGTCGAGCAGGACGTCGACTCCCCGCCCGATGCGCGGCAGCACCTCGTCCGCCGCCGTGCCGTAGAGATTGCCGTGTACCTCCGCCCACTCGAGGAACCGGCCCTCGGCCACCATCCGGTCAAACACCGCGCGCTCGACGAAGTGGTAGTCCCGCCCGTCGCGCTCGTTCTCGCGGGGCCGGCGGGTCGTATGGCTGATCGAGAACTCGACCCCCTCGACGAGCCGCATGCCGTGATGCACCAGCGTCGTCTTGCCGGCGCCCGACGGCGCCGAGAGGATGAACAGTTCCCCCCGGCCGGCGCGCGGCGCCTCCGCGGCGCCCGGTACCGTGTTCGCGCTGTTCATCCGGCTGCAGTCATTCGACGTTCTGCGCCTGTTCGCGCAACTGCTCGCAGAGCACCTTACCTTCGACCACCGCGCGCTGCATCTCCAGGTCGCGGCACTTGGCGCCGACCGTGTTCAACTCGCGCAGAATCTCCTGGCTGAGGAAGACGAGCCGGCGGCCGACCGCCCCTTCCTCCGCCATCGCCGCGGCGAAGCCGTCGAGGTGGCCTTCCAGACGCTCCAGTTCCTCCTCGATGTCGCTGCGTTCCACCAGCAGCGCGACTTCCTGCACCAGCCGCGCCGGGTCGAGCCGGTCGCCGTCCGCCAGCAGTTCGCCGACCCGGCGCTCCAGCTCGCCGGCCATCGCGCCGACGACCTCGCCCCGGCGCGCCGCCAGGTCGCGGACGCGCGCGCGGAGCGAGGCAAGATGCCCCTGCAGCGCATCGGCCAGCACCCGGCCCTCCCGCTCCCGTTCCGCCGCCAGCGACGAGAGCGCGCGCCGGCAGGCGTCCATCGCCAGCGACCGCTCCTCGGCGCCGGCGCCGGCGCCCGAATCCGGCCGATGCTGCCGTACCGCGGACAAAAGCTCCCCCGCGCCGAGCGGCGAGTCAACGACGCCCCGCCGGCGCCAGCGCCGGACCGTCGCCAGCAGCGCCTCGACCGCCGCGTCGTCCACGTCGGCCGGCGCGTCAGGCGCCGGTCCGATCTCGACGCCGATTTCCACCCGGCCCCGACGGACCTCGGCCGCGACCGCCGACCGCAGATCCGGCTCCAGGCGCCTGAGCGGCGGCGGCACGCGCACCGCGACGTCCAGGCTGCGGTGGTTCACGGAGCGCGCCGTCACCGTCGCGCGGCGCGGACCGTCTCCCGCGGACGCCTCGCCGTAGCCGGTCATGCTCCTCATCGCCGCCCTCCTCCTTCGGCAGCCGGAAACAGCCCGAGTTCCTCGAGCAGGCAGCCGGCCGCCCGTTCGCTCGCTCCGGACTCCCCCAGGCTCGGCCTCAGTTCCGCCAGCGCCGCGCGCATCGCATCGATTCGGCTTCGGCGGCCCAGCAGGCGGGTCGCCGCGGCAGCCATCCGTTCCCCGTCCGCCCGGCCCTGCAGCAGTTCCGGCACCGCCGGGCGGCCCAGAACCAGGTTGACCAGGCTGACGAAGGGCAGATCCACCAGCAGGCGCCCGATCGCGTACGTGAGGGGCGAGACCCGGTAGACCACGACCATGGGCGTTCCGAGAAGTCCGACCTCGAGGGTCGCCGTGCCGGAGGCGCAGAACGCGAGATGAGAACCCGCGACCGCGGCGAAGCGGTCCGAGCGCACGATCTCCAGCGCGTCTTCGTTCAGCGGCCCCCTGGCGATCAGGCGCCGGACCAGATCCGGATCGACCGTGGGCGCCTGGATCAGACGAACCAGGCCCGCCGGCCCCGCACCGCCGGCCAGGGCCGCCGCCGCCCTCAGCATGGGCGGCAGGATCCGGCGAACCTCGCTGTTGCGCGAGCCGGGAAGCAGCGCGAGCACGGGCCGTTCCGGCAGTCCCGGCGTCCGTTCCCACGCCGACTCGAGTTCCGGAACGTCGTCGACCAGCGGGTGGCCCACGTGATCCACGCGGAGGTCGCGACCCCGGTAGACCTCCACCTCGAACGGAAAGAGGACGAGCATGCGCTCGACGAGGCGCGCGATCGTCCGCACCCGCCGCCGGCGCCACGCCCACACCTGGGGCGAAACGTAGTACAGCACCGGCACGCCGCGGCGGTGGAGCCGGCGCGCGAGCCGCAGGTTGAAGTCGGGAAAGTCGACGAGGACGGCCAGGCGGGGCCGGCGCTCGTCGGCCGCCCGCAGCAGCCCGTGGAAGACGCGGCGGATCCGCGGCAGCTCCCTCGCCACCTCGGCGATGCCCACGACGGCGACCTCGTCGCTGTGGGCGACCGCGTCGAGCCCGGCCGCGGCCATCGCGTCGCCGCCGAGCCCGAAGAAGCGGATGGACCGCCGGTCGCCGGCCAGCCGGGCCGCCGCCGCCATGAGTCCGGCCGCGTGGCGGTCGCCCGAGGCCTCGCCGGCGGAGATCAGGACGTTCAGGGAATCGGCGCTGGCGGCGACCATGGGAACGGGAACATCAGCCAGGCGAGCAGGAGGCCGCCGCCGACCATGCCGGCCATCATCTGGAGGAAGAGCCGCGCCCTGTCCCTGAACCGCCGCCGCCAAAGCACGGCGAAGAACAGGCTGACCTGCAGCGCGTAGATCACCATCAGGGCGAAGTGGCTCGTCAGCACGGAGTCAGTCCTTCGAGCCGTTGGCGATGTCCCAGGCGTCGAGCACGGCGAGCAGGTTCAGGAGGCCGGCGGTGAGCAGGAACGCCTTGCCGTACTCGAAGGTCGAAGAGAGGATGTCGCCCCGATACTCCACGAGGTAGCGGGCGAGGAAGTAGGGAGCGCCGGCGCCCATCGAACTCAGCGTCGCCAGACGGCTGAGGGGCTGCTCCGGCACGACGACGTAGAGATGGCCCTGCAGCCAGCACCCGAACAGAAAGGAAAACAGGACGACGCCGCCGACGACGGCGGCCCGCCGGGGCTTCCTCAGCAGCAGGTGGCCGGACCCGGGCAGCGCCCAGGCCGCCGCCGCGACCAGCAGCGGCCGCAGGAAGCCGTCGGCCTGCGAGGGGGCGCCGGCTGGTGGCGGAGTCTTCGTCATGCGTGCGCGGCGGGCTCGGCCACTGGGACCTGGCTGCTTCCTCCAGCCCGCGGCGGGCCTACTCGTCGGAGTTGAGGCGTTCCCTGAGTTCCTTGCCGGGCTTGAAGTAGGGGATCTTCTTGGACGGAACGTCGACCCTGGCGCCGGTCTTCGGATTGCGGCCGATCCTGGAACCCCGTTCCCGAATGCGGAAGCTGCCGAACCCGCGAAGTTCGATCTTGTCGCCGTCCTTCAGGGAATCGACGATGCTCTCGAACACCGTGCTGACGATGACCTCGGCGTCCTTCTTCGTCAGGCTGGCGCTCCGGGCCACCTCCTCGACCAACTGAGCCTTCGTCACGCCCTGGCGGATGTCGGAAGGGAACTGGATCGCGTCTTTCATTCTCGGCTCCTCCCACGGGTCGGCCGTCGCTACGCGGCCCCTTCCGATCCCTCGTCCGGCTGGCTCTCGCCGCCGGCTTCGGCGTCGGCGGCCTCGGCCTCGGGAGCCTCGGCGTCGGCAGCTTCGACGGCCTCGGCCTCGGCGGCCTCCCCGTCGGCGTCGGCGGCTTCAGCGGCCTCCCCGTCGGCATCGGCGGCCTCGACGACGACTTCCTCCTCGGCGTCGGCTTCGGCATCGGCGGCCTCGACGGCGACTTCCTCCTCGGCGTCGGCCTCGGCGTCGGCGGCCTCGTCAGCGGAGGCGGCCTCCTCGGGCGCCTCGGCTTCCGCGGCGTCCGACGCCGCGGCGGTGGCGCCCGCCAGCTTCTTCTCGCGCTCCGCGGCGAGCTCGTCGGCCTCCTCGTCGCTCAGTTCGGCCACGCCGCGCAGGGTCAGGCCGACCTTCTTGTCCTCGTCCTCGATGCGCAGGATCCGAGCCCGGACGAACTCGCCGATCCGGTAGTGGTCCTCCAGCTTGCCTCCCGGGACATCCACCTCGCTGACGTGGGCCAGGCCTTCCAGGCCGTCGTAGACGTCGATGAAGAGCCCGAAGTCGGTCACGTTGACCACCCTGCCGACGATGTCGTCGCCGACGGCGTGACCGTCCACGAAGTCCTGCCACTCGTTCGGCAGGAAGTCCTTGATCGAGAGGGACACGCGCTGGCCGGTGACGTCGATGTTCGTGATCCGCGCCCGCACGGCGTCGCCCTTGGCGAGCACCTCGCTCGGGTGCTTGACCCGCTTCGTCCAGCTCATGTCCGAGACGTGGACCAGCCCGTCGATCTCCTCGGTGATCTCCACGAAGGCGCCGAACTCGGTCAGGTTCCGCACCCGTCCCTCCACGATCGTGCCGACCGGGAAGCGGGACGCCAGGTCCTCCCAGGGATTCGACTCGACCTGGCGCAGGGACAGGCTGATCCGGCGCTGCGCCATGTCGAGCTCGGAAACGATCGCGTCGACCTCCTGGCCCACGCTGACGATCTTCGAGGGCGGCACGACCTTCTTCGTCCACGACATCTCGCTCACGTGGACCAGGCCCTCGACGCCCTCCTCCAGCTCGACGAAGGCGCCGTAGTCGACCAGGCTGACGACCCGGCCGCGCACCCTCGAACCCAGCGGGTACTTCTTGTCGACCAGGGTCCAGGGATCTTCGGTCGTCTGCTTGAAGCCGAGGGACACGCGCTCGGTCTCGGGATCGAAGCGCAGCACGACGACCTCGACTTCGTCGCCGACGCCGAAGTGCTCCGACGGATGGTTCACGCGGCCCCAGGAAATGTCCGTGATGTGGAGCAGGCCGTCGATGCCGCCCAGATCCACGAACACGCCGTAGTCGGTGATGTTCTTGACCACGCCCGGGAGCCGCACGCCCTCCTTCAGCTTGGTCAGGGTCTCGGCCTTCTTCTTCGCGTACTCCTTCTCCAGCACGGCGCGGCGCGACAGCACGATGTTGTTGCGCCGCCGGTCCAGGCTGATCACCTTGAACTCGAGTTCCTCGCCCTTGAAGGACTCGAGGTACTTGACCGGCTTGATGTCGACCAGGGAACCCGGCAGGAAAGCGCGCAGGCCGACGTCGACCGTCAGCCCTCCCTTGATCCGATCGATCACGCGGCCCTTGATGATCTTGCCTTCCTTGAAGCTCGTCTCGACCTGCGCCCAGATGCGCATGCGCTCGGCCTTGACCTTGGAGAGCATGACGTGGCCGTCCGCGCCCTCCGTCTGCTCGAGCAGGACCTCGACCTCGTCGCCGACACTGACCTGCAGATCTTGGTCCCGGGAGGTGAATTCGTGAATCGGGACGAGTCCCTCCGACTTGTAGCCGACATCGACGACGACGTCGTTGGACGTGATCGCGATCACCGTCCCGGCGACGATCTCGCCCTCGTTGAGATGCCGCATGCTGTCGTCGTACATCTCGACGAGCTGTTCATAGGAGAGGTTCTCTCCGTCCTGTACCTGCGCTTCCGGGGGAAGCGCCTCGGGCGTGTGTTCTTCGGTTGGTTCCATGGGTTCCTGTGTTCTCGCCGCGATCCCTGAGGCCGCGGCGGTACGCGTTTCAAGGTGATTCGGATGGCGACAGGCCGCCCTTGGGCGAACCGCCGGGAGCAGCCGCCAGGGGACGAATCGACGCCGGGGTCAGACGGACAAGTATAGGGACGGGGCCGCACATGGTCAACCGCTCCGGGCTTCGCTCTTCGATCCCGCTCGATCGCGCTTAGTCCCTGATTTCAAGGGACTTACGGGCCGGGTCGCGGCGCCGGCCCAGACGGTCGAGCGCCCAGCGCGCGTGGCTTCCGACGACCGGGTCGCCGCTGCCCAGAGCCTGTTCGAGTACCGGAGCGTAGGCTTCGTCCGCCCGGTTCCCCATCGCGACGGCCGCGTTGCGCCGCAGTCCGGAGCGGCCGGACCGCTTCATCGGACTGCGCCGGAAGCGGTCGCGGTAGTCGTCCTCGGAGATCGCCAGGAGCGCGGCCAGGTCGAGTTCCGCCCGCTTCGCAGGCAGCCCGAAGAACCCGCCGCGGCGCCGCCCGGCAGGCGCCGCCCGGCGCCGGTTCCACGGGCAGACCTCCTGGCAGACGTCGCAGCCGAACACCCAGTCGCCCATCCTGGAGCGCGCATCCTCGGGAATGTCCCCGCGGTGCTCGATCGTCCAGTAGCTGATGCACCGCTCCGCGTCCAGCACGTAGGGCGCCGGCAGCGCTCCGGTCGGACAGGCGTCCAGGCACCGCCGGCAGTCTCCGCAGAGGTCCTCCGCCAGCGGTTCCGCCGGCTCGAGATCCAGGGTCAGGAAGAGCTCGCCGAGCAGGAACCAGGAGCCGCTCCGGTCGAGCAGTTGCGTGTTCTTGGCCACGGCGCCGAGGCCGGCCCGCGCCGCCAGGGCCCGCTCCAGCACGGGCCCGGTATCGACGTAGAGACGCGCGCCGGCGCCCGGAAACGCCCCCCGGATACGCGCGGAGAGCGCGCGCAGGCGGCGCTCCATCACGTCGTGGTAGTCGTCGCCGCGGGCGTAGCGCGCCACCCGGGGCCAGAGGTCGCCCGCGGGTTCCGGCTCGCCTTCCAGCGGGTGGTAGTGCAGCGCGACGCAGAGCGCCGAGCGGGCGCCGTCGAGCAGCGTGGCCGGGACCGCGCGGCGGCCCGTCCGGCGGCCAAGCCAGGACATCGAGGCGAAGAGGCCGCGCTCCAGCCGGCGCAGGAAGGAGGCGCCGGCGCCGGCCTGCGGCGCCAGCGCGGCGACGCCGGCGCGGTCGAAGCCGGCCTCGAGCGCCCAGCCGATCAGCAGGTCGGCGCGGCTCTTCGGGCTGGCGGCGGGCCCGCTCACCGGGCGCGGTCCGGCGGAACCAGGATTTCGAAGCGGGTCGGATGGTCGTCCTCCGGCCCGGCCGGCACCTCCTCCGACGCCTCCACTCGCCAGCCGCCGAGCGGAGACAGATCGACCGCCGTGTCGCCTTCGACGTCGGCAAGCACACGGGTCAGGTACACGCGGTCCGCGCAGCGGAACGCGGCGGCGAAGAGGCCGGCGCCGCCGATGACGAACAACTCCTCCTCCCCCGCCTCGCGGGCGGCCGCGATCGCATCTTCGAGCGAGCGATGCGGGTGCGCCCCCGGGGCCTCGAAGTCCGGCCGACCGCTCAGCACGATGCAGGTTCTGCCGGGCAGCGGCCGGCAGCCGATCTCCCGCCAGGTGCGCCGCCCCATGACCACGTGGTGGCCCGTCGTCAGCCGCTTGAATCGCCGCACGTCCGTCCGCAGCCGCCAGGGCAGCCGGCCGTCGAGCCCGATCGTGCCGTTGGCCGCCGCGGCGAGAATCGCCGAGACCTTCACGCCGCCGCTCCGGCCCCTCGCCCTCTCAGACCGCGACCGCGGCGCGGATCGGCGGATGGGGCTCGTAGCCCACGAGTTCGAAGTCGTCCAGCGTGAAGTCGAAGACGGAACGGACGTCCGGGTTGAGACGCATCGTGGGCAGCGGCCGCGGTTTCCGGCTCAACTGCTCCCGCGCCTGGTCGACGTGGTTGCGGTACAGGTGGGCGTCGCCGAACGTGTGGACGAACTCGCCGGGCGCCAGGCCGCAGGTCCGGGCGACCATCAGGAGGAGCAGCGAGTACGAGGCGATGTTGAACGGCACTCCCAGGAACAGGTCGCCACTCCGCTGGTAGAGCTGGCACGAGAGGCGTCCCCCGGCGACGTAGAACTGGAAGAGCGTGTGGCAGGGCGGCAGGGCCATCGAGTCGACCTCGGCGACGTTCCAGGCGCTGACGATCAAGCGACGCGACGTCGGCTCGCTGCGGATGCGCTCGATCACGGCGCCGATCTGGTCGATCGACCGGCCGTCCGGGGCGGGCCAGGACCGCCACTGCGAGCCGTAGACGGGACCGAGGTCGCCGTGCTCGTCCGCCCATTCGTCCCAGATCGTCACGCCGTGCCGGTGCAGGTAGTCGACGTTCGTGTCGCCGCGCAGGAACCACAGCAACTCGACGACGATCGACCGCAGATGCAACCGCTTCGTGGTCAGCAGCGGGAACCCGTCCGCCAGGTCGAAGCGCAACTGCCGGCCGAACACGCTGCGGGTGCCCGTGCCCGTGCGGTCGTCGCGCACCGCGCCCTCCTCCAGGACTTCCCGCAACAGGTCGAGGTACTGGCGCATCGCGGTCGGCTCAGGTTCGCGGCCCCGGCAGCCGGCGAATCGCCGTCACACTAGCAGCCGTCAGGCGTCCTCGAGCAGTCGCAGCAACGCCGTCCTCCGCTCCTCGTCGGCGATTCCGCGGAACTTGCGGCGCAGCCGCCGGCGCAGGTACGCCCGCTCCCATCGCGGCCGGTGGAGGTCGTAGCAACGCAACTGGGAAGCCCGGTAGAACCGCTCGACTTCGGGCGACAGGATTCGAGTCCCGGACGATCCCGTCGTGGCGCCGCGCAGGTGCCAGGCGCGGGCGCCCTCGACCTGACGCTGGCGCCAGCCCTTCCGCGCCAGCCGCAACCCCAGGTCGGCGTCTTCGAAGTACAGGAAGAAACCCTCGTCGAAGCCGCCGACTTCCTCGAACGCGGCTCGCCGCACGAGCAGGCAGGCCGCCGAGAACCAGCCCCGCCCGAGCAGCGGCCGGAGCAGCCGCGGCAGCAGGCGATGGTTCCAGGCTCCCCCCTCGAACCGGTTGCGAAACCTCTGGACCGCCTCCCCCGGGACGCCGACGGGAGGCGCCCAGACGAACTGCGGCGAGCCGTCCGGGTAGTGAAGGGCGGGCGCGGCAACGCCGAGCCGGGAATCGGCGTCGAGCGCTTTCGCCAGCCGCCGCAGGGACGCTCCGTCGATCCATGCGTCGGGGTTGAGGAGCAGCAGGTGGCGGCCCGAGGCCTCGCGCGCCGCCAGGTTACAGCCGGCGCCGAAACCGAGGTTGCGTTCCGAGACGATCGGCCGCAACCGCATCGACGGAACCGGCGCCTCCGCCTGGACGTCCCGGACCGCTCCCTCCGAGCCGTCCGTCGACGCGTTGTCCACGACGATGGCCTCCAGGCGTCCACGAGGCGGCGGCCATTCCCCGGCCGCCGCGCACAGCCGCTCCAGGCACTCCCGGAGGTGACGCCCGGCGTTGTGATTGACGATCAGGACGCTGACCGCGGGTGCGCCGCTTCCCGTCACGAGGGCCGTCCTCCGGCTGCCCGCCACGCGGTCTCCACTTCGATCGCGAACTGCTCCGCCGCCCGCGCCCAGGTCAGCGACCGGAGACGCTCCGGTCCCTCGGCCTGGACGGCGCCCCGTGCCTCGCGATCGAACAGCAGCCGCCGCAACCCCTGGGTCACCGCGTCCACGTCCAGCCGGTCGCATCGGAGCGGATAGTCGGGCCAGAGTTCGAGCAGCGCCGGCGCGTCCGCCACGAGCGCCGGCACGCCGGCAGCCAGCGACTCGAGCGGCGGCAGCCCGTAGCCCTCGTACGCGGACACGTAGACCGTCCCGGCGGCGCTCGCGTACAGCTCCGGCAGGATCCGGTCGTCGACATAGCCGGTCCGGACCACGCGGTCGGCGCAGCCGCTCGTCCGAACCATCCGGTCCAGATCCTCCGGCCGGGGCAACTGGTTGCCGCCGGCGACCACGATCCGAAGCTCGTCGACGGCCAACTCGGCCGCGCCGGTCGCCTCCCCGGCCGTCGCCGGCTCTCGCAGCAGCCGGGTCAGGCCCGCCAGCACCAGGTCGAGCCGGCGGCGCGGCAGGATGGAACCCGGAACCAGCAGGTACGGCCGCCGCACCCCCAGGCTCGTCAGGCTCGCGCTCGCTCCGGCGGCGCCGCGGCGGACCGCGCGTCCGGCCCGCTCGAAGCGGGGGGACACGCCCAGCGGCGCGACCGCGATCCGCTCCTCCGGCACGCCGTACCGGTTCCGCAGTTCGGCGGCGGTACGGCCCGTGTCGGTCAGCACCCTGGTCGCCGAGCGGGCGGCGCGGCGCGCGAGAAAGCGCCGACGCCACCTCTCGCGGAAGCCGAAGTCGCGCGGCAGGATCTCGAAGGACACGTCGTGGATCGTGACGAGAGTGGGTCGAGGGCCCCCGCGAGGAAGGCTGTAACCCGGCGAGAAGAGGATGTCCACGGGTCGCCGCCGGAGAATCCGCGGCAGCCGGAACTGCTCCCACAGGACCGGATGCGCGCCGGGACGCCCGTCGAACACGGCTTCGCACAAGCGCCCATCCGGCGTCTCCCCGCTCCACAGCGGGTGCTCGAAGGGATCGCCCCTGAAGAACAGCTTCAGGCGCCAGCCGCGCGCCCGGAGCGTGCCGCGGAGAGCCGCCAGCAGCTCCTCCACGTACCTGCCGACGCCGGTCGGCGCACCCTCCATCTCGCAGGCGACGACGCCGATGGACTCCGGCCCCGCGGCGCGCCGCGTCATCGGGCGCCGACCGCCCGCGAGACGCCGCCGTCCGCGATCTCGCCGTAGATGCCGACCACCTCCTCGGCGGCTCGGCGCCAGGAGAAGGAGGCCGCGCGCTCCAGGCCGGCCCGCCGGTACCGCTCGCGCCGCGACGGTTCCCGCAGCAGGCTCTCCAGGCCGCGCCGGATCGCCTCCACGTCGAAGGGATCGACGCAGACAGCGGCGTCTCCGGCCACCTCGACAAGCGACGACCGGTTCGAGGTCAGGACCGGTGTGCCGCACGCCATCGCCTCCACCACCGGCAGCCCGAACCCTTCGACCAGGGACGGATAGGCCACCACCGAGGCGGCGTTGTAGAGGGCGACGAGATCCTCTTCGGACACCGCGCCCAGCCGGCGGACGAAGTCCGGCCAGGCGCCCTTGAACACGGCGTCCCGCTTCCAGCCGCCGCCGCCCACCAGCGCCAGCGGAATCCGGCCTCGCAGGTCCGGGTCGAGCCGGCCGTAGGCCTCGATCAGCCGGGCGACGTTCTTTCGGGGCTCGAGCGTCCCCACCGAAAGGACGAACGGGCCGTCGAGCCCGAACCGGTCCGCGAGCCGCCGCCGGGCAACCTCCAGTTCGCCGGCGTCGAACGCGGCGAAGGCGGCCGAGGCCGCCTCGTGGACCACCCGCAGCCGCTCGGCAGGCAGCGCGAACCAGTTCCGCACTTCGGCGGCGGTGGCCTCCGACACGGCGACGATCGTCGCCTCCCGGGCCACCGCCCGCAGCGTCGCCAGCAGGCACTGGTTCCGGTTCGCCGGCACGTGGAACCGCGGGTGGGTGAGGAACGTCAGGTCGTGGATCGTGAAGACCACGGGCCCGTCGAAACAGGCGGGGTCGGCGAACGTCGGGATATGGAACAGGTCGAGATCCCGGCGGCGCGGCCAGCGGCCCGGTCCGCGCCGCACGGTTCCCGGCAGGTCCCGGAGCAGCCGCTTCCAGCCGGCGGCATCGACCTCCGCGCCGAGCGCGTAGAGCGCCAGGCTCGGCGTGCCGCCGCGCTCCTCCGACAGCTCGGCGAGCGCCTCCAGCAGACTCGCCGAGTACCGGGCGACGCCGTCCCGGGGCCCGAACAGCTTGCTCACGTCGAAGCCGACGCGCATGCCGGCCTCAGGCGCCCCGCGCTTCCCGCCTCGCCTCGGCGCGAATGCCGTTGGCCACCGACCGCAGCCTCCTCGCGGCGCCGGCCCGCAGTTGTCCGGCGCCGTCGAGCTGCTCGATCAGGGGCAGGATGTCGGCGTGAAGCGGATCCACGCCCGCCGCCTCCTTCGCCCGCGACCACACCGCCACGCGAAACCGGTCGTAGGCGCCCACGCCGACGACGCGCCGCAGCGCCAACCGCAGCGGCCGCGCAGGGCCGGAACGGGCAAGCCGTCCCAGGAAGGCAACGATGACCCGCCCCATGGCTCGCGGAGGCTACAACAACGGAAGGGAACCGGCCGGCGCGCCTCGGCGCCAGCCAGGAACCGGACCGTGCGGCGGTCGTCGGACGCAAGGACGGCAGGCGCGAGCCGGGCAACAAGCCGGGAGATCAGACGTCGAGCGCCGCGATCAGGCCGATTACGTCGTCGTACAGCGCGGCGCGCTGACGGCGGAGCCGCTTCACCGTGCCCCGGCGGAACCCGCCCGCCCAGAGCGCCCGCAGACCGTGGCGGAGTTCGCCGATGAACCGGTGGTAGCGAAGGCCCAGCAGGGCGGAAAGCGCGCACAGGACCAGCATTCCCGCGACCCGGGCCCACAGCGCCTCCGGCCTCCAGTCGAACCCGGGCAGAGGCTCGGTCCAGGCCAGGCCAACCGCCAGGCTGGCGGCGAACCAGGCCGCGGGCAGGACGATGAGTCCCAGGAACATCTTGAGTCCCGCCTGCTCCTTGCGGCTCGCGGAGAGCTTTCTCGCGCCGAGAGCGACGAGAAGGGCGGCCGGAAGGTTGACGAGGTTGCCGATCAGGACGACCGTCGGCAGCAGCAGCAGCATGAGCAGGGCCTCGACGAAGAGAAGCGTCATGCGCCAGGCCGTCCGCCGGAGCGGCGCGCCGTCCAGATCCCGGTCGCTCAGGCCCAGCAACCGCAGCGCCTCCCCGTAGCGGGTCGCCCGAACGACGAGCCGGTCCACCACGCGAGGATCGATCGCGCGCTGCTTCCGGTAGCCCGCCCAGACGCGGGCGAAGCCGTCGTCCCGTTCCTCCATCGGCGCCCGGCGCAGGCGCGGACCGCCCCCGCGCGCCGCGTGTTCCGCCCGCACGAGGGATCGCACCTGTTCCATCGCCCGGTGGAGCTTCCAGCTCTCCGTCGGGTGGGTGACCTCGATCAGGCGCTGCTGGATCAGTCCGGTCAGGCGGTCGACGAAGGTGCCCTCCCCCGCCGTCCGGCCGGGGTCCGCCGGCTTCGCTCCGGCTCGACCGGGCCGGAGGTCCTCCGGCAGGTCGACCGGCGGATGGAACTTGACCAGGGCCCGGGACCGGAACGCGTGCTTGCGTTCGTAGTGCAGCCCCACCGGCACCAGCGCCGGATCGCCGCCGCCCTCCTGGGCCAGTTGGAACAGGCGCGCGGCGCCGGCCCGCAGATCGAGCAGTTGGGGCTCGTCGTGCGTCGCACCTTCGGGAAAGATGGCGACGAGGGACCGCCGGGCGGCCGCCGCGAGCGCACCGAGGCTCCGCTGGTTCGCGGCCCGGCGTTCCTCGCCGCTCCCGAGCCCGCCGGCTTCGCCCCGGTCGCGGCGGCGGTAGAGCGGCACCGCGCCGGCCGCCCGCAGCATCCAGCCGACGACCGGCAGGCGGAACAGGCCGTGGCGGGCGCCGAACGTGACCGGCCGCGGGCTGAAGCCGAGGATCAGGATGCCGTCCGCCAGGCCGTTCGGGTGCCAGGCGACGAGCAGGCCGCCTCCCTCCGGCGGCACGTTCTCGCTGCCGGCCACCTCGACGCTGCGGAAGAAGAGCCTGGCCAGCAGCCGCAGAAACCACCTCAGGCTGCGCATTCCGAGCCCGTGCTCGACCGCCCCGACCACCACCCTGTTGCACTCCCTCCGCTTTCGGTCAGTCTACGCCACCGGCGCGCCGGCGAACCGTCCGACCGGTCGGTCGCTTGACAGCCCGCCGCCGGCCCCCTTAGCGTCGTCTCACGATGCAAGGGAAGGAGGCGCCATGACACCGCCGGGCCATCTTCAGCCCCCGGTTGCCCCGACGCCGATCGCCGAGGGGAACCAGCCGGGGGCCGCCGAGTCCACGGCCTGAGTGGACCACTGAGTTCCGGCCGCTCGACCGTCGCCTGAACCGCCCGAGCGTCCGGCGGATCTTCCATCCGAACCGGACCGCGCCAGGGCAAAGCAGAACGAGTCGCGGCCCATCGGGCCCCAGCCGCCCACCGCGAAAACGCATCCATTCCAGGCCCGGGACACCTTGAGAGCGCAGGTTCGCCTGCGCTCTCACTGCGTTCGGGGAGGTCCGGAACACGGTTCCGGAGCTTCCTCGCGTCTTAGTCAGTGTGATCGCGTACATGAACTCCGCGACGCCCTGGGGCATCGAAGCGCGGGAAGTCCAGGTGGAAGTCGCGGCCTACTTCGGCCTGCCAGCGATGCAGTTGATCGGACTGCCGGACACCGCCGTTCGGGAGAGCCGCGACCGCGTACGCGCGGCGATCCGCAGCAGCGGCTACGACCTCAAGAGCCGCAACGTCGTCATCAACCTGGCGCCCGCCGACCTGCGCAAGGAAGGCAACCAGCTCGACCTGCCGATCGCGCTGGGCCTCCTGACCGCCAACCGCGAACTCTCCCCCGAGGCCCTCGAGGGCCGAATGGCCTGCGGCGAACTCGGGCTCGACGGCGAGGTGCGGCCCGTCCGCGGCGCCCTGTCGATCGCCGAACTGGCCGGCAAGCTCGGCGTGCGCGAACTGCTGCTCCCGGCGGCGAACAGCCGCCAGGCGGCCTCGCTGCCCGGAACGCGGGTGATCCCTGTCGCCCATCTCCGCGAGGCGATCGAGCACCTGACGGGCGACCGGACGATCGCGCCCGCGACGCCGATGCCGCCGCTCCGGGCCTTGAGCGGCGCCGAACCCGACTTCTCCGACGTCCGGGGCCAGGAGACGGCCAAGCGTGCGCTCGAGATCGCCGCGGCGGGCGGCCACAACGTCCTCTTCGTCGGGCCTCCGGGAACCGGCAAGACGATGCTGGCCCGGCGCCTGCCCGGCATCCTGCCGCCGCTCACCGACGCGGAAGCGATCACCGTGACGAAGATCCACTCGCTCTCCGGCGGCGCCCGCGGCGCCGACCGGCTGGTCTGGACGCGGCCGTTCAGGAGTCCGCACGCCGGCGTCTCGTCCTCGGGGCTGATCGGCGGAGGCGCCATGCCCAGACCCGGGGAGATCAGCCTGGCGCACGCCGGCGTGCTGTTCCTCGACGAGCTTCCCGAGTTTCGGCGCGACGCGCTCGAGGCCCTGCGCCAGCCGCTCGAGGACGGCATGGTCACGGTCGCCCGGGCCCGGGCCCGGCTCACCTTTCCCGCCCGCTTCACCCTGGTCGCCGCCTGCAACCCCTGCCGCTGCGGCCACTTCGGCGATCCCCGGGCGGACTGCGTCTGCACGGCGCACGACATCGACCGCTATCGCCGCCAGCTCTCCGGCCCCCTGCTCGACCGGATCGATCTCCACGTCGAGATGCCGGTTCCCAGCCTGGACGAACTGAAGGGACCTCCCTGCGAGACTTCTGCCAGGATCGCCAGGAGAGTCGACGCGGCGCGCCGCCTCCAGCTACCCCGTTTCCCTCCCGGCCATCCGTCGCCGCTCAACGGCGCGCTGAGCCGCCGGGTTCTCGAGGAGTACGCCCGGCCCACCGAAGCGGCGCAGAGCCTCCTCGACGCGGCCTTCGAGCGGCTGGCGATGTCGGCCCGGGCGCTGGCGCGAGCCCTCAAGGTGGCCCGCACGATCGCCGATCTGGACTCGTCCCCGGAGGTCGACGTCACCCACGTTGCGGAAGCGATCCAGTATCGGCCGCTGGATCGGAGCAACCCGTGACGTCGACGCGGAAGGCGGCCGGGCGGGGTCCACTCTCCGCCTCGCCCGGCCGCCGGCCTGTGGGGCCTGCCGTTTGCTGCTACAGTTCGCGCCGGTCGACCCGCTTGAAGCCCGGCGCCTCGTGCAGGCGGCGGAACGCCAGCTTGCGCGACGTTGACATTCAACGGAATCGGAACGAGAATATTCGGAATGGTCGATCCATCGCTCGACGGCGAGCCACGCGGATAACGACCAGCGCGCCGAGACCTCCACGTCGAGATGCCGTCCAGGCTCCATACGATCGTCTTCGTCCCTCACTCGATGAGGCGGACGCGGCAGTTCCGGATCAGCGGCCGCTGGCTCGCCGCCATCGGGGTCGCGGCCGGGCTCGCGCTCGGCGTCTCCGGCTGGGTGACTGTCCACCAGGTCCGGTCGGCGGCGGAGCTTCGGGACCTGGAACGAATCCAGCGCGAGAACGCGGACCTTCGCCGGGCCAACGCCGCCTACGAGGAGAGCGTGTCCCGGCTGCAGCAGGAGCTGACCGAGGCGGAAGACCGCACCCGCGACCTGGCGATCGTCGCCGGGCTCGAGCGGATCGTCGGCGGCGAACCGGAGAGCCGGCTGTCGGAAACCGGCGCGGGCGGCGCCTTCACCAGCCTCAGCACGCCGGACGGTTCCGATCTGTCCCTGCTCGAGGCCCGGGCGTCGCTGCTCGGGGGGCGGCTCGACGCCGTCGGCGACGCGTTCCGGGATCGCCGGCTCCTCCTCCGCTCGACTCCCTTGATCTGGCCGGTGCGCGGCGTGATCAACAGCGGCTTCGGCTTCCGGCGCGATCCGATCACGGGCCAGCGGGCCCACCACGCCGGTCTCGACATCTCGGCGGACCGCGGCGTTCCGGTGCGCGCGACCGCCGACGGAATTGTCGTGCGCGCGGAACGGATGGGCAACCTGGGCCGGGCCGTCTACATACTCCACCGCTTCGGCTACGAGACGCGCTACGGACACCTGGCGGAGATCCTGGTCGAAGAGGGTCGGGAGGTCCGCCGCGGCGACGTGGTGGGCCGCGTCGGCAACTCCGGGCGGACGACGGGCTACCACCTGCACTACGAGGTCCGGCTGGAAGGCGACGCCCGCAACCCGTTCGAGTATCTGCGGAACCAGGGCTGAGCGACCGCCGCGTCACGAGACGCCGCGCTAGGATGCCGTCGCATCGCCCGCTGACGGACGATGCGACCGGGTCGCTGGCGGCGCGGAGACGCTCCGCCAGGGTTCCCAGCCTCCCTTCCCAGCATCGGACGGTGCCCCCGTCGCGCGCACCGATGGCAACGAGCCCATGATCTCCAGGACGATCACCAAGGTCTTCGGCAGCAAGCACGACCGCGATCTGAAGCGGCTTCGGCCGCTCGTGGACGCGATCAACGCTCTGGAGCCGGAGCTCGAATCGCTGACCGACGACCGGTTGCGCGCCCGCACCGCCGAGGCTCGAACCCGCCTCGACCAGGGCGCCGGCCTCGACGACCTGCTGGCGCCCGCCTTCGCCACCGTTCGCGAGGCATCGCGCCGCACCCTGGGAATGCGGCACTACGACGTTCAGTTGCTGGGCGGGATCGTTCTTCATCAGGGAAAGATCGCCGAGATGAAGACCGGCGAGGGCAAGACCCTCGTCGCCACCCTGCCCGTCTACCTCAACGCCCTCGCGGGCAACGGCGTCCACGTCGTCACCGTGAACGACTATCTCGCGCGGCGCGACGCCGAGTGGATGGGAGAGATCTACCGTTTCCTCGGTCTCGACGTCGGCGTCATCCAGCACGGCCTGACCGACCGGGAGCGCCAGCAGGCGTACGGCGCGGACATCACGTACGGCACGAACAACGAACTCGGCTTCGACTACCTGCGCGACAACATGAAGTTCACGCTGGAGTCCATGGTCCAGCGCGGCCACCACTTCGCGATCGTCGACGAGGTCGACTCGATCCTCATCGACGAGGCGCGGACTCCGCTGATCATCTCCGGCCCGTCCGAGCAGTCCACCGAGAAGTACACGCTCGTCAACCGGATCATCCCCAGGCTCGAGCGCGGCGAGGAGCTCCGCGACGGCGACCGGAAGTACACGACCGGCGACTTCGTCTGCGACGAGAAGGCGCACACGGCGACCCTCACCGACGAAGGCGCGGCCAAGGTCGAGAAGCTCCTCGGCGTCGGCAACCTGTTCGAGATGGAGAACATGGACGTGCTGCACGCGGTCAACCAGGGACTGCGGGCGCACCACCTCTACCGCCGCGACGTCGAGTATCTGATCGAGAACGGCCAGGTCGTCATCGTCGACGAGTTCACCGGCCGCAAGATGCCCGGCCGGCGCTGGTCCGACGGCCTCCACCAGGCGGTCGAGGCGAAGGAAGGGGTCCGGATCGAGCGCGAGAACCAGACCCTGGCCACGATCACGTTCCAGAACTACTTCCGCATGTACGAGAAGCTGGCCGGCATGACCGGCACGGCCGACACGGAGGCGGGCGAGTTCAGCCAGATCTACAAGCTCGACGTGGTCGTCGTGCCGACGAACGAGCCGATGATCCGCGACGACCGTTCGGACCTCGTCTACCGCACGGCGCCGGAGAAGTGGAACGCGGTCGTCGAGGAAATCCGGGATTGCCAGGAGCACGGCCAGCCCGTGCTGGTCGGCACCGTTTCGATCGAGAACAGCGAGATGCTGTCGCGGCTGCTGAAGAAGAACCGGGTCCAGCACGTCGTGCTGAACGCGAAGTACCACGAGCGCGAGGCGGCGATCGTGGCCCAGGCCGGCCGCCGCGGCGCGGTGACGATCGCCACGAACATGGCGGGCCGCGGCACGGACATCGTCCTCGGCGGCAGCCCCGAGCAACTGGCCCGGGCCGAGGTCGACGAAGCAAAGGACCCGGAAGGCTTCGCCGAGGCTCTCGCCCGCTACCGGGAGCTGTGCGCGGCGGAGCGGGAGGAGGTCGTCGCCGCCGGCGGCGTGCACATCCTCGGCACGGAGCGGCACGAGTCGCGGCGCATCGACAACCAGCTTCGCGGCCGTTCCGGCCGCCAGGGCGATCCCGGTTCCTCGCGCTTCTACCTCTCGCTCCAGGACGACCTGATGCGCATCTTCGCCTCGGACCGGGTCCAGGCGCTGATGAAGCGGCTCGGCATGGAAGAGGGCGTGCCGATCGAGGCGGGCATGGTGAACCGGGCGATCGAGCGCGCCCAGACCCAGGTCGAGGGCCGGAACTTCGAGATCCGCAAGAACCTGCTCGAGTACGACGACGTGATGAACAAGCAGCGCGAGGCGATCTACGAACTGCGCCGCGACATCCTCCTCGGCCGCGAGGGGCGCGACTACGTCACGAGGATCGCCGGCGACGTCGTCGACTACCTGATCGACCGGCACTGCCCGGCCAAAGCGGACCCGCGGGACTGGAAGATCGACGAACTGCGTTCCGAGATCGGCGCCTACTTCGACCTCGACGAGAAGGACTTCGGCGAGCCGCTCGAGGAACTCGGCACGGAGGAACTGCGCGACGCGATCTCCGGCGCGGCCGAGCGGAGCTACGGCGAGAAGGAAGAGGCGCACGGCGCCGAGGCGCTGCGCGCCGCGGAGCGGCACCACATGCTCCGGGTCGTCGACACCTCCTGGAAGGACCACCTGCTCGCCCTGGACCACCTGAAGGAGGGGATCGGACTCCGCGGCTACGGCCAGCGCGATCCGAAGAACGAGTACAAGCGCGAGAGCTACGAGCTGTTCGCGGAGATGAAGGAGCGGATCGAGGACACGATCATCAAGGATCTGTTCCGCCTGCGCCCCATCTCCGCGGAGGAAATCGCCGAACTGGAGCGCCGCCGCCGGGCGCTCCGCCCCGCGGACATGAGCTTCCGCCACCCCTCCGCCGCCGGACCGCTCCCGGCGGCGGGCGCCGGACCGCAGCTCGGCGGCCCGCCGGGAATGCCGGGGATCGCGGGCGGCATGCCCGGCCCCGCGGGCGGCGCCTTTCTCCCGCAGGGGCAGGGCCTCCCGCCGGGACAGGGCCCGCCGCCGGCGCAAGGCGGCCCTCCCCCACGCCCCCAGCGGCCGCGCACGGTCGTCCGCGCCCAGGCGAAGGTGGGCCGCAACGCCCCTTGCCCGTGCGGTTCCGGCAAGAAGTACAAGAAGTGCTGCGGCGCGCCGGTCGCCGTCGGTTGAGCCCTCCTCCGTTCCCGGCGCGGTCGCCCGACTGATAGCGTTCCGCATGGAAACGCCTCCCCTCGCGCTGACCTTCGACGACGTCCTGCTGGCCCCCGGCCTGTCGGAGGTCCATCCGAACGACGTCGACCTGGGAACCCGCCTCACCCGCGGCATCGGCCTGAACATCCCGCTGGTGTCGGCGGCGATGGACACCGTCACCGAGGCCGAACTCGCGATCGCCCTCGCCCAGGAGGGCGGCATCGGCGTGGTCCACAAGAACCTGTCGATCGAGGCCCAGGCCACGGAGGTCGACCGGGTCAAGCGCTCCGAAGCCGGCATGATCGTCAACCCGATCACGATCCGTCCCGAACAGCGGATCCACGAAGCGCTGGATCTGATGGCGCGCTACAAGATCTCGGGCGTTCCGGTCACGGACCGCGACGGCCACCTGGTCGGCATCCTGACCAACCGCGACCTCCGGTTCGAGACGGACACGAACCTGCCCGTTTCCGCGCTGATGACCCGCGAGAACCTGGTCACCGTGCCGGTCGGCACGACCCTGGACCAGGCGAAGGCCGAGCTGCACCGCAATCGCATCGAGAAGCTGCTCGTCACGGACGACGAGGGCAACCTGAAGGGCCTGATCACGGTCAAGGACATCCAGAAGATGATGGACTTCCCCATCGCCTGCAAGGACGACCTGGGCCGGCTGCGGGTCGCGGCCGCGGTCGGGACGGGCGGCGACTGCCTGGACCGGGCCGCGGCGCTGGCGGCGGCCCAGGCGGACGTGCTGGTGGTCGACTCGTCCCACGCCCACAGCCGCGGGGTGCTGGACGCGCTGGAGCGGATCCGCGAGGCGCTTCCCGACGTTCAGCTTCTTGCCGGCAACGTCGCGACGGCCGAGGGCGCCCGGGCGCTGGCCGAGCGGGGCGCGGACGGCATCAAGGTCGGCATCGGCCCCGGCAGCATCTGCACCACGCGGGTCGTCACCGGCGCCGGCATGCCCCAGGTGACGGCGATCCAGGACGCGGCTTCCGAAGCCGGCGACCTGCCGGTGGTCGCGGACGGCGGCATCCGGTTCTCGGGCGACCTGACGAAGGCGCTCGCCTGCGGCGCCCACAGCGTGATGGTCGGTTCGCTGCTCGCCGGCACGGAAGAGAGCCCCGGCGAGACGATCCTCTACCAGGGGCGCAGCTACAAGGCGTACCGCGGCATGGGCTCGCTGTCGGCGATGGCCGAGGGCAGCGCCGACCGCTACTTCCAGTCCGGCGACCAACCGCTGGCGAAGCTGGTGCCGGAAGGCATCGAGGGCATGGTGCCGCACAAGGGCAGCGTCCACCAGGTGATCGGCCAGCTCACCGGCGGCCTCCGCTCCGGCATGGGCCTCTCCGGCTGCGCCAGCGTCGCCGAACTCAGAACCGGCGCCCGCATGATCCAGGTCACCGCCGCCGGCCAGAAGGAAGGCCACGCGCACGACGTCGTCATCACGAAGGAGGCGCCCAACTACTGGGTCGACCGGAACTGAGCGGAGTGGACCCGCCAGTCCGGGAGGCCAGGGGGGCGGCCCACTGCGGCCGCTCGCGCTTGGTCGGAAGATGAGAGGTTGGCGCTCGCTCCACTCCGCTCGCTTCGGCACGTCGTCGGTTTCCGGGTTGGCGTCGGAAGTCGCTCGCTTCGAGTCCGCAGGGGCCCGCCCCCCTGGCCTCCCGGACTGGCTGGACGGCATCGGTGTGCCGTGACTTCGGGGCGGCCTCGATTTGGCAGGTCGGTGGTTTCGGGAATGGCACAGCAAGTCGCTCGAGTCCCCGGGGGACTGCCCTTGATCCCGGGACTGGCTGGACGGCATCGGCATGCCGTGACTGCGGGGCTGCCTACCAGGAACGGGGATCGAGATCGTAGGGAAGTGGCGTGAGGTTGGTCATGCCGTCCTCCGTGACGACGACGAGGTCCTCGAGTCGCACTCCCCAGCCGGCTTCCGGATCGTAGAGTCCAGGCTCGATCGTCACGACGTCGCCGGCGGCGAGTTCGTCGGTTCCCGGCCCGGTCTTGCGGAAGCTGGGAAGTTCGTGCAACTCGTAGCCGACGCCGTGGCCCAGGAGGTGGAAGTAGCCGCTCTGGGAACCGGGGTTCTTGTCGGCCACGTCGAAGCCCACGTTCTCGAAGAAGCGGCAGATGCGTTCGTGCAGGGTCCAGCCGCGCACGCCGGGCCGCACGGCGCCGAGACTGGTCTCGAGCGCTTCGAGCACGAGGCGGTGCGCCCGCGCCAGATCCTCCGGGGGCTCTCCGACGCAGAAAGTCCTCGTGCAGTCGGCGAACAGGAGGCCGCGCGGGAACAGATCGACGACCACGGACTCGCCTGCGCGCAGCACCCGGTCCGGGGTGCCGGTGCTGTGACCCGTGGCGCCCTCTTCCCCCGGAGCGACGACGGAACTCTCGGGCTGTTCCAGACCGTGCGCGGCGAACACTTGAGCCGCAGCTCCCTTGACCCGGGCCACGGTGACGCGTTCGTCGTGCAGCCAGAGCTCCCCGCTATCCCGTACCGAACTGCCGGCCAGCATCCGCGCGACCGACTCGAAGGCCTCGACCGTCGCTCGCGCGGCGGAGGCGATGCCCGCGATCTCCCTCTGCGTCTTCTTCCGGCGCAGCGCCAGCATCAGGCCCCGGCCGGAGACGGGCTGCCGTTTCCCTTCCTCCAGTGTCCGAGCCAGGTCCAGGGTCGATCCGGCCGGCGGCCGTCCGGCGAGGACGACCCTGCCGGTCCCGGTCCCGGCGCGTTCGAACGCCGAGTTCACCGCGGCGGCGAGAATCTCCTCGCTGCTCTTGCCGTCGCGCCGCAACGCCTCCATCCCGAAATCGGCGGGATGAACCAGCTCCACGCCCTCCGCCTCCGCCAGGGCCGCCTCCTCCCGCTCCATCGACGTGAAGTAGACGAGCCAGGCACCGGGGCCATTCGCCACCACGCAGGCATGTCCCAACCGAGCGCCGCCGACGAAGGGCGCCAGATCCGGGTCGCGACTCGACCCGGCCAGGACCACGAGGGCCTCGGCCTTCTCTTCGGCAAGAAGCGCCCCCAGGAGCTCGCTGCGCGGCCAGGTCATTTCACCCAGGCACAGATTCATGAACCGCTATCCGCCCATCGCCCGACGGCGGGTGCACCCGACACGAACACGCGACCGCCCTCAGACGTGGTCGTTCAGGAAGGCCTCGAACCGCATCTTCGGCGCGGCGCCCGTCATGCGGCCCAGGATCTCGCCGTCCTTGAACAGGATGAAATGCGGGATGCCCTGGACGCCGTAGCGCACGGCCACGTCCTGGGCGTGGTCGACGTCCAGCTTGGCGATGCGGACGCGCCCATCGTACTCGCCGGCCAGTTCGTCCAGGATCGGCGCCACCATGCGGCAGGGGCCGCACCAGGTCGCCCAGAAGTCGACCAGCACCGGGGTATCCGACCCCAGCACCTGGTCCTCGAAGCTCTGGCTGTCCACGTTGAAGATCTGTTCGCTTGCCATCGGATTCGTTCCTCGCGTCAGTTTGATTGGTCCGTGCGTCGAAAGTACTCGCGGGCGGCGTCCGCGTCCCGGCCGATCTGGGCGGACAGGTCCATCATCGACGAGAAGAGCTTCTCTTCCCGCAGGTGCCTGCAGAACGAGAGATGTACCCGCTCGCCGTAGACGTCGCTCGAGAAGTCGAGGATGTGACTCTCGACCACCCGCCGGTAGTTCTCGTAGACGGTAGGCCGGGTGCCGATGTTCGTGACCGACCGGAAGGTCGCCTCGAAGCTCGGAAAGTACACCTTCGTCACGTAGACGCCGTTGTGGGGGCAGAGCTCGTTGTCCGGCGTCAGGTTGATCGTCGGCCAGCCGAGCCGCTGGCCCATGCGGTCGCCCCGGGCGATCGTGCCCGTCATCGCGTAGGGGCGGCCGAGGAGGGCGTTCGCCTCCTCGATCCGGCCGTCGAGGACCAGCCTCCGTATGCGGCTGCTGGAAACCCGCTCGCCGTCCGTCCGGACCTCGTCGATCTCCACCGCGGCGAAGCCGAGCGACGCGCCCATCTCCTTCAGCAGCGCGATGTCGCCCTCCCGCCTCCGCCCGAAGGTGAAGTGCGAACCGACGTAGAGCTCCGCGACCGCCAGCCTGCCGTGCAGGAAGTCGCGGACGAACGTCCGCGCCCGGGTGTTCGAGAACTCGTGGGTGAAGCCGATCGTCAGCACGTATTCCAGGCCCGCTTCCCGCAGAAGATCCTCCTTCTGGGCCTGGGTCACCAGCCGGGGCGGCGCCTCCTCCGGCCGGACGACGCTCAGCGGATGCGGGTCGAAGGTGATGACCGCCGAGGGCGCTCCGCGTTCGCGCGCGCGGCCCGCGACCATGTCGAGCACGCTCTGCTGCCCGATGTGGATGCCGTCGTAGTTGCCGATCGTCGCGACCACCCCGCGCGGCAGCTCGGTCGACGCCATGGCGTCGCGGATCGCCTGCATCAGGAACGCGCCTCCGCGACCGCCGCCACGGGCGTGACGGCGGCGGGGCCGAAGCCCACGATCCGCCCGACGGAGTCGTCGGCGAAGGCGTCGGTGATCTCGACGTCGACGATCCGGCCGGCGGCGAACGCGCCCAGGTCGGGAGTCCCCGGACCGTCGCCGGCAACGTCGTTGATCAGGACGCGGCCGTCGACCTCCGGCGCCATCCCCTGGTGGCGCGCCTGGAGCAGGTGCCCCGTCTCTTCGCACGGCCCCTCGACCAGCATCGGCAGCGTCCTGCCGACAAGACGCCGCCGCCGCTCCAGCGCGATGTCGCGCTGAAGCTCGAGCAGGCGCTCCCGGCGTTCCTCCGCGACCCGGCGCGGCGGCCGGTCCGGCAGCGAAGCGGACGGCGTGTCGCCTTCCGGGCTGTAGAGAAACGCGCCCAGGTGGTCGAAGCGCACCTCGGAGACGAACTCGAGCAGCCGCTCGAAAGCGGGCTCGTCCTCGCCCGGAAAACCGACGATGAAGGTCGTCCGCAGGCTGATCTCCGGGTCGAGCTCGCGCGCCCGCTCGAAGATCCGCCGGTAGCGCTCGGCCGATCCGCCCCGGCGCATCGCCCGCAACACCTCCCGGTCGGCGTGCTGGAGCGGCATGTCGAGGTAGGACGCCACCCGCGGTTCGCTCGCCATCAGGCCGAGCAGCGACTCGTCCAGGGTGGTCGGATAGGCGTAGAGGAACCGGATCCATTCCGCGTCCGTCTCCGCCAGCAGGACCTCCACCAGGCGGGCGAGGCCGTGCCGGCCGTAGCCGAGATCCTCGCCGTAGCGCGTCGTGTCCTGCGCCACGAGCACGAGTTCGCGGGCGCCCCGCGCCACCAGGTCCCGCGCCTCGAGGACCAGGCTCTCGATGGGGCGGCTGCGGAGGCGTCCCCGCCACACCGGAATCGCGCAGAAGGTACACGGGTTGTTGCAGCCCTCGGCGACCTTCAGGTACGCGTACCCGCCGGTGGTCAGCAGCCGCGAGTCCCGGTGGTCGAACACCAGGTGGGACGCCGCCGGTTCCGCCGCGGGCGCGCCGCCGAGCTGCACCAGGGCGCCGACCCGCCGCAGCGAATCGAGATCGACGAAGCCGTCGATCTCCGGGATCTCGGCGGCGAGTTCCCGGCCGTAACGGTTCGCCATGCAGCCCGCCACGAGCACCTGCCGCACCGCCTCCCCGGCGTCCGCCTTGCGGGCGGCGACGTCGAGGATGGCGTCGATCGACTCCTCCCGGGCCTCGTCGATGAAGCCGCAGGTGTTGACGATGACCGTCTCGGCCCGGTCCAGGTCCCCGACCAGCTCGAAGCCCTGGCGGTCGAGGACTCCGAGCATGACCTCGCTGTCGACGTGGTTCTTGGCGCAACCGAGACTGACCAGGCCGACGCGGTGTCCGGCCGCGTCGGCCGGCGGGCCGGTCTCCACCCGCGGCTGGGGGCGCGGGTCCGGCGACCCGCTCCCGCCGCGGGCGGCCAGGGAACGCTGGGTGCGCGGGTCTTCTGACCCGCTCCCGCCGTAGGCGGCCAGAGAACGCTGGGTGCGCGGGTCTTCTGACCCGCTCCCGCCGTAGGCGGCCAGAGAACGCGCCACCCTGGTCGGGCCTTCGGTCACGGTCGCGCCGGCAGCCCGCGTCAGGACGCGGCGGCCGCCGCCCGGCGGGGAGCGCGCCCCGACGGATCGAGGTCGTCCAGCAGCTTCTCGCGGCCGATGTGTCGTCCGCCCATCACGTCCTGCGCGGTGCGGTACTTCAGGTCGTCCTCGTTGTGCCACAGCTCGTGGAAGAGCTGCTTCACCCGCCGCCGCGACATGCGGCAGAAGAGATCGCAGAGCGCCGCGGAGTGGGCGGCGTCCGCCTTGCCGGCCTGCTCCTCGGACTGGGCGCGGGAGACCGAGGCGGCCATCGCGAAGAGTTCGTTGACGACGTCGACGAGCCGGAAGAGGAACATCTGCCGCCGCTCCATCTTCTCCCGGTACACGAGCATCCCGTGGAAGCTCTCGCGCGCCAGCTTGCGCGCCGCGCGGTCGATGAAGCGCAGGTGCCTGCCGTACTTGCCGTACCCGGCGTAGCGGGGCCAGCGGCTCCAGGCCAGCCAGCGGGTCGGGTACCACCAGGCGTAGAACAGGCCGATCTTCGGCAGCGCCATCAGCTTGGCGCCCGTGCCGGCGCGCCGGTCGATCAGGGTGCCGGCAACCTGCAGGTGCTTGTCCACCGCCTCGCGGGCCATGATCAGGTGCATGATCTCGCTGGAACCCTCGAAGATGCGGTTGATCCGGAAGTCCCGCATCATCCGTTCGATGCCGACCGGGTCCTCGCCCCGGTCGCGCAGCGACGACTCCGTCTCGTAGCCGCGGCCGCCGCGCACCTGCATCGTCTCGTCGATGATCTGCCAGCCGCGCCAGGTGTTCCACTCCTTGCAGGCCGCGCTTTCGAGCCGCAGGTCGAGCCGCTTGTCGTTCGACATGTGGCTGGCCAGCTTGACGATCGCCTCCATCGCGAAGCCGTAGGCCGCGATGTCGGAGATCTTCTGGGCGATCGCCTCGTGCTTGCCGATCGGCACGCCCCACTGAATCCGGCTGCCGCCGAACTCTCGCACCGCCTTGAGGCAGTACTTGGCGGCGCCCACCGAGCTGTTCGGAATCGACAGGCGGCCGTCGTTCAGCGTCGTGAGGGCGATCTTGAGCCCCCTGCCCTCCTTGCCGATCAGGTTCTCCTTCGGCACCCTCACGTTGTCGAACGCGATGACGCCGTTGGCCAGGGCGTTCAGGCCCATGAAGTGGCAGCGGCGCTCCACCTCGACGCCGTCCCAGTCCGTCTCGACGACGAAGGAGCTGATCTTCTCCGTCGCCGGATCCATCGCCATGACGACGAGCAGCTTCGCCTTCGTGCCGTTCGTGCACCAGAGCTTGGTGCCGTTCAGCACGTAGGAGTCGCCGTCGAGCACGGCGGAGGTCGAGAGCCGGGCCGGGTCGGAACCGACCTCCGGCTCGGTCAGGGCGAAGGCCGAGATCTCGCCCGAGGCGCAGCGAGGCAGGTACTTCCGCTTCAGTTCCTCGCTGCCGAAGAGAGCGACCGGCTGCGGCACGCCGATCGACTGGTGCGCCGAGAGCAGCGCCGTCAGGTTGCCGTCGAACGAGCCGATCATCTCCATCACCTGGGCGTACTCGACCTGGTCGAAGCCGAGGCCGCCGTACTCCGTCGGGATCTTCATGCCGAAGGCGCCCAGCCGGGCGAGGCCGTCGAGCACGTGGTCGGGGTAGTCCTCGGAAACGTCGATCTCGACCGGATCGACCTCGTCGCGCAGGAAGTCCGTCAGCGCGGAGTAGAACGACTCGAACTCGGGCCGCCATTCGTCGCGCGAGGGATAGGGGTTGATCAGGTCGAAGCGAAAGTTGCCCAGGAACAGCTCCTTCATGAAGGAGGGGTTCTTCCACTCCTTCTGGCGCGATTCCTCGGCGACCGCTCTCGCCTTCTCTTCACTCACTTGAACCTGCTGCTGGCTCATCTGGTCGGCTCCTGTGGGGTGCTCTCTGCTGCTTGTGGGGAGTTTCGGCGCCCGATGCGGCTCGGGGCCGGGCCATTCTATCCGGCGGCGGGGAAACCGCCGCCGGGCCCCGGGCGGCTCAGTCTTCGGCGGCGCCCCAGCCGCCGCCGCCCGGCGTCTCGAGCACGAGCACGTCGCCCGGCATAACGTCCGCCTGGTCGACGGAGGCCAGCTCGCGCACTCCCCCGCCGGCGCGCCGGATGCGGGCGCGGCCCGGCGTCCCGCTCCCGCCGCCGTCGACGCCGTAGGGACGCTCCACCCGGTGCTGGCCCAGCACCGAGACCTGCTGCGGGGTGAGGAACCGCAGCTCGCGGCGCAGCCCGTCGCCGCCCGGATACCGGCCCGAGCCGCCCGAGCCGCGGCGCACGGCGAACCGCTCGAGCCGCACCGGATAGCGGTGCTCCAGCACCTCGGGATCGGTGATCCGGGTGTTCGTCATGTGGGTGTGGACGCCGCTGGCACCGGCGAATCCCGGCCCGGCGCCCGCGCCGCCGCCGACCGTCTCGTAGTAGCCGAAGGTGTCGTCGCCGAACAGGGTGTTGTTCATCGTGCCCTGGCCGCAGGCGCAGAGACCGAGGGCCTTGATCAGGGTGTCGACCACCCGCTGGCTGGTCTCGACGTTGCCCCCGACGACCGCCGGGCAGAGGTTCGGGTCGGGCGGGAAGTCGGGGTTCAGCATGCCGGGCGGGATCTCGATCTCGATCGGCTCCAGCAACCCCTCGTTCAACTGAAGCGGCACGCCGATCAGCAGCCGCAGGACGTAGATCGTGGCGCTGCGGACGATCGCCGGGGTCGCGTTCAGGTTGCCGGGATGGACCGGCGCGCTGCCCGTGAAGTCGATCCGCGCCGAACCGCGGTCCACCGTTACCTCGACCTCGATCGGCGAACCGTCGTCCAGGCGTTCCCGGGCGTGGAACGACTGCCGCCCGGTCTTCCGCGCGTGTTCCTCGAGAGCGGTCCGCATCCGGTCGGCGGCGCGCGAATGGAGCGCCGACATGTGGAGGCGCACCTCCTCCTCGCCGCTGTCCTCCGCGAGCTTCCGCAGGGCGGCCACGCCGCGCCGGTTCGCGGCGACGGCCGCGCCCAGGTCGGCGAGGTTCTCGGCCACGGAGCGCGACGGCGCCGGGCCGCGGCCGAGCAGCGCCTCCATCCGCTCCCACCGCGGCTCTCCTCCCCGGACGAGGTAGCGCGGCGCGATGACGACGCCCTCCTCCGCCAGGTTCCGGGCCTCCGGCGGCATGGAGCCCGGCCGGATGCCGCCCAGTTCGGCGTGGTGGGCGCGGTTGGCGACGTAGCCGAGCAACCGGTCCTCCACGAACGCCGGCGAGATGACCGTGATGTCGGGCAGGTGGGATCCTCCATAGCCGGGATGGTTCGTCACGGCGACATCGCCCGGGCCGAGTGCGAGTTCCGCCGCGACCCCGCGCACGCACTCGCCGAGCGCTCCCAGGTGGACGGGGATGTGCGGCGCGTTGACCAGCAACCGGCCATCCGCGTCGAGCAGTCCGCACGAGAAGTCGAGCCGCTCCTTGACGTTCACCGACATGGCGGTCCGCTGCAGCATGACGCCCATCTCGGAAGCGACGGCGGCGAACCGGTTGCCGAACAGCTCGAGACGAACGGGGTCCACGGGCGGAGTCTACGCGGGGGCCTCGGGAGTCGCTAAGGTACCGCTTCCAACGAGACTTCCCTGCACCCTGGAGCGCCGCGATGACACTCAGCACGATGATGGACTTCCCGCTGACGATCCGGATGATCTTCGACCACGGACGCCGCGTGTACCGAGACAGCCGGATCGTCACCTGCCAGACGGACGGCGCGCGGATCGGAACGTACGCCGAGGTCGCGGATCACGCCGCGCAACTCGCCCACGCGCTGAAGGAGCTCGGCATCGAGCCGGGCGACCGGGTCGGCACCTTCGCCTGGAACAACCAGGAACACATGGAGGCCTACTTCGCGATCCCGTGCATGGGCGCCGTCCTGCACACGCTGAACATCCGCCTCTTCCCGGAACAGTTGACCTACGTCACGAACCACGCCGCCGACCGCGTGGTGATCGTGGACGACACCCTCGTGCCGCTCATCGGGCAGGTCGCGGCGAGCCTCGAGACGGTGGAGCACTTCATCGTCGTCGGCGACGGCGACGCCTCGCCGCTTCACGCCGGCGGCGCCGCGATCCACCGCTACCGCGAACTGATCGAGGGCCGGCCGACGGAATTCGACTGGCCGGAGATCGACGAGCGGGCGGCCTGCGCCATGTGCTACACGAGCGGCACCACCGGCAACCCGAAGGGAGTCGCCTACAGCCACCGTTCGTCCTTCCTGCACGCCCTGGGGGTGGCGTCCGGCGGCGCGCTCGGCATCAGCCAGGCGGACAGCATCCTCACCATCGTGCCGATGTTCCACGCGAACGCCTGGGGCCTCCCCCACGTCGGCTGGTTCACCGGCGCCGACTTCGTCCACCCGGACCGCTTCCTGCAGGCCGAGCCGCTTTGCCGAGCCATCGCCGAACACCGGCCGACGCTCTCCGGCGCGGTGCCGACGATCTGGAACGAGGTCCTGCGCTACTCCGAGAACCACGAGGTCGACTTCTCCTCGTTCCGGGCGGTCCTCTGCGGCGGTTCGGCCGTGCCGCGCTCGCTGATCGAGGGCTTCCGCGACCGCTTCGGCGTCGACATCATCCAGGGCTGGGGCATGACCGAGACCTCGCCCCTCGCCGCGATGGCGATCCCGCCGCGCGGCACGCCCCGCGAGGAGGAGGTCGACTGGCGGGTCAAGACCGGCCGGATCATCTCCGGAGCGGAGATCCGGATCTGCAACGACGAAGGCGAGGAGATGCCCTGGGACGGCGAAGCGGTGGGCGAGATCGAGATCCGCGGTCCGTGGATCACCGGCTCGTACTACCTCGAGGACGACCCGGAGAAGTTCCACGACGGCTGGCTACGGACCGGCGACGTCGCCTCGATCGACGAACTGGGCTTCCTCCAGATCACCGACCGAGCCAAGGACGTCATCAAGTCCGGCGGCGAGTGGATCTCCTCGGTCGACCTGGAGAACGAACTGATGGGCCACCCGGCCGTCGCCGAAGCGGCCGTCGTCGGCGTGCCCGACGACCGCTGGGACGAGCGGCCGCTCGCCTGCGTCGTGCTGAACGACGGCGCCGAGGCGGACCCCGGCGAACTGCGGAGCTACCTGGCCGACCGCGTCGCCCGCTGGTGGCTGCCCGAGCGCTGGACCTTCATCGACGAGGTCCCGAAGACCAGCGTCGGCAAGTTCGACAAGAAGGTCCTGCGGGCGCGGTATGGCGACGGGGAACTGGACGTCCTGAGTTAGCGCGGCGGAAACGGGTGCGCCGGCGTCCACGCCGGCATCCGGCGCGAAGCGCCGGCTGCCATCCGCGCGCCCGATGACGGGCGCACGGACTGGTTCACGGGTGACGCGGATCGCGCCACCCGGGTCCCGGACCTTCTGCCGCGCTAGCTCAGTCCGCCGACACTCCCAAGTGCTCGTTGAACCACGAGACGAGCGCACTCTCGGCGCGCTCGCCGTCCTCGCCGCGGAAACCGTGGGCGGCGCCCTCGATGACGATCAGCTTCGAGGCGACGTTCGCCTCGTCGAAGGCGGCCTTGATCCTCTCGCTGTTGGCGATCGGCACGAGCTGGTCCTGGTCGCCGTGGATCAGCAGGGTCGGCGGATCGTCCTCGCTGACGAACAGGATCGGCGAGATGTCGGCGGCCTTGGCGGGGTCGAAGTCGAGGGCCGGGAAACGGTCGTTCGGACCGACGATCCCCTGCAGGTCGACCGGCGGGAAGTAGGCGACGACGGCCGCCACCCGGTTGCCGGTCCGCTCGATCGGGTCCTTGCTCTCGGCGTCTCCTTCGTCCGAGGCGTTGCCGAGCATCAGCGACAGGTGGCCGCCGGCGCTGCCGCCGAAGACGCCCATCCGGTCCGGGTCGATGCCGAAGTCGTCCGCGTTCAGGCGGATGTAGCGCACCGCCCGCCGCACGTCGGCGACCGCGTCGGGCACCTTGAACAGCGGCGCCGAGCCGTGGCGGACCATGAACACGGCGTAGCCGTGGTCCAGAAGATCGCCCACCGCGCCGGACCGGCCGCTCTCGCCAGCCACGATCCGGTGCGGGTCGGACCAGCGGGAGAACCAGCCGCCGCTGACCATGAAGAGCACGGCCGCTCCGTTCTGCTCTTCGGGCACCAGGGCGTCGAAGGTCATGGCCATGCCCATCTTGTGTCCGTAGACGACGTCGGCGTGGACGTCCGCGGCGGCGCCGCCGGCAACCAGCGGGGCGGCCAGCAGGGCCGCGGCGAGGAGGAGGGGGAGTGCGCGCTTCATCTGTGTTCTCCTGATGTGTCGTGTCCTGATGTCCGGTGGATGTTCCGGCGCCCGAGGAATCCAGGCCCTCCGCGGATCGCTCCCGCGGACCGCGCCGGCGCCCGAGTCGTCCCCGCCCTACGGCCGGGCGCCTCCCGTTGTCTCCTGCGGCGACGCCGCGGGCCTGTCCCGTTCCGCGGCAACCATATCCGCCACGTCGGCGAGGAGCTCTTTCGCGTCGTAGACGATGCCGTCCTTGATCGTGTAGCGGACACCGCCGACCCGCTCCGGGCGGCCGGTGTCGTCGTTCAGCCGGACCGCGCCGGTGCCGTAGAGCACCTTCAGGTTGGCGATCGGGTTCTCGTCCACGACCAGCAGGTCGGCGAGCATCCCCTCACGCACGATCCCGAACTCGATGTCGGCGCCACTCGCCTTCGCGAGTTCCTCGGCGCCGTTCATCGTCGCCGAGCGGATGACCTCGAGCGGATGGAAGCCCGCCTCCTGCAGCATCTCCAGTTCGAGGATCGTGCCGAACCCGTAGGTCTGGTAGATAAAGCCCGAGTCGGAGCCCACGGTGACCCGGCCGCCGCGGTTCTTGTACTCGTTCAGGAACCGCATCCAGACGCGGTAGAAGTTCTTCCAGGCCACCTCGTCCGCGGTCGTCCAGTAGAACCAGTACGAGCCGTGGTCCAGGCGGCTGGGGACGTAGAACTCGGCGAGGCTCGGCAGCGTGTAGTCCGCGTGCCAGTCGGCGTTGCGCGCCCGCATCACGTCGCGGCCGGCGGAGTAGATCGCCATCGTCGGGTTGATGAAGAAGTCGAGTTCCAGGAACTCCTCAAGCAGGGCGTTCCAGCGCTCGCCGCCGGGCTCGACCATGCTCCACTGCCGAGCCACCTGACCGAAGCGGAACTGCTCGTCCATGTAGTTCATCTCGGCCGGCCAGGGCTGCACGTCGTGGCGCTCGTACATCGACTCGAACAGGCCGTAGAAGTGGGTCATCCCGACCAGGCCCAGGCGCGCGGAGTCGATCGCGTTCATGTTGGCGACGCCCATCTGGTCGAGGTGGGCGGTCGATCCCATGCCCAGACTCCTCGACTCGTCCAGCAGCGCCGCCATGATCTTCGGGGGAAACGCGCCGAGCTTGAGACCGTCCACGCCCTTCTCGTGGGCGTAACGCACCCACTCGCGGGCATCGGCGGGGGTGCGGATGTCGCGGTCCTTCCACTCCTTGCCGCTGCCCGGACGCTGGTACGAGACGAACCGCGGCGCGGCGATCTCGTTCGTGCGGCTGCGCTCCTTCTCGCTCAGGTCCCACTCCAGCGGACCGGTAGGCACGCCGCGCGCGGTCGTGATGCCGTGCGCCAGCCACAGCTTGTAGACGTAGTCCGCCCGCGGCGCCTTGGGTACGCCGCCGGTGTGGACGTGAAGATCGACCAGGCCCGGCAGCACCCAGGAGCCGGAGAGATCGAGCTCACGGTCGGCGTCCTTCGGGCGCCGGCTCTCGTCGATCTCGGTGTTGGCCATGCCCAGGCTCTTGATCTCCTCGATCCGGTTGCCCTCGATGACGATGTCGACCGGCCCCATCGGCGGTGCGCCGGTGCCGTCGACCACCATCACGCCGCGCAGAATCAGCCGGTCGAAGGGGCCCTCGCCTTCTCCTTCCGGCCGCGGGGGCGCCGGTTCGACCAGCTTCGGCTCTTCTTCCTCTTCCGCGGCCACGGGCACTGCCGCCAGCCACGTCAGGGACAGGCAGACCAGGCCGAGCACGGGGAAGCGCCTTCGCGCGCGTTGTCCGGGAGGGACGAGTGACGATCGCATGAACTCTGCTCCTTGCGTTCTGCGGCGCAAGCTCCTAGGCGCGCGAGAGCGAAGGGCGCTCGTCCGAATCGACGACGGCGCTCAGATAGAGCAGCGCCTGCCCTGGCTGCGGCGCCCGCACCAGCAGGTTGTGGGTGGCGGCGAGCACGTCGCGGCGGCTGATCTGGCCCACCAGCTGGCGGCCGCGGAGCACCGGCAGCCGGCGGTACGGCGTGCTCTTGAAGATGCGCGCGATGGACAGGATGTCCGTGTCCTCGGAGATCGTGCGCGCCTTGCGGTCCATGAACGCGGAGGCGTCGGTCGAATCGAGCTCGAAGTCCCCCGGCTCGCCCGCTTCGTCCGGCGCCGCCAGGTCCTCGAGGCCGAGTTCGCCGCTGCGCTCGCGCAGGATCGCCCGCCGGCCCTCGATCGCCGAGGTCAGGTGATGCTCGGCCGCGAGCACGTCGCGGCGGCTGACCTGACCCACCAGGGCGCCGCCGTCGACCACCGGCAGCCGGCGGTACTCCGTATCGAGAAAGCGCTGGGCGATCTCCAGCAGCGGCTCGGTGCCGTCGATCACCCGGCCGAAGTCCGTGTTCATGAAGGCATCGACCGGCGCCGCCGGCAACTGGTCGTAGGCCAGGCCGAGCAGCACCTCCATCGAGAACTTCTCGGAGAAGACGCCGAGCAGCTTGCCGTCGCCGTCGACGACCGGCGCGCCCGATATCCGGTTCCTGAGCAGCAGTCCGATCGCGTCGAGAGCCGACATGCCGGCCTGCAGCTTGACCAGGCGGGTGGCCATGAAGTCGCGGGAGCGGGTGCGCCGGCTCCGGGCCAGCCCCCGTTCGTCCGCGGCGCGAGCCGTCACCGTGAGGACCGCCAGGCAACTCTTCTCCGACAGCATCCCGAGGTAACGGCGCCCCTCGCCGATCACCGGCGCGCCGGTGATGCGGTGGCGCAGGAGGGCGCTGACGCCGTCGTAGACGTGGGTGCGCGGATGCACCGTGACCAGCCTGGTCACCATGACGTCCCGCGCGAGCTGGGGCTTGTCGATCGTCTTGTCCATCGGGCCGCTTCATCGTAGCAGCGGGGCGGTGGCCACGGCGGCGCGGGCCTCGCGGCCGGCGCGTTGTTTTCGGCCGCCTTCGGCGGCAGCGGGTCGGAAGACCCGCGCACCCAGCGGACGGCCAAGTCCGCGCGCGACAGCGCGGCCTCGCGGCTGCGAGCGCTGTTAGAGTTGCCGTTTCCGCAAGTCCAGGTTCACCGTCCGTCAAGGGAGAGTTCCATGACTCGTTCCGCCCAAGCGTTTCGCCTGCTGACCGCGCTTCTCGCGGTCGCCTTTCTGAGCCTCGGTCTCGTCGCCTGCGACCAGAGCCGCGCCGACGTCCCGGTCGAGGGACCCCGCGACCTTGCGCGCGTGGCCCCTGAGACCGTCGGCATGTCGAGCGACCGGCTCGCGCGCCTCGACGACGCCATGCAGGGGCTCGTCGACGACGGTCTGCTCGCCGGCATCACGACGATGATCTCGCGCCACGGCAAGGTCGCGCACTTCGGCACGTTCGGCCATCGCGACCTCGAGGCCGGTTCCGAGATGACCGAGGACGTCATCTTCCGCATCTACTCGATGACCAAGCCGATCACCGGCGTCGCTCTGATGATCCTCTACGAGGAAGGCAAGTTCCGGCTCTCCGACCCGGTCCACCGCTACATCCCCGAGTTCGAGGGCCTGGTCGTCGCCAAGGAGGACGGGCCGAACGGCCAGCCGATCACCGAGCCGGCCGATCACCCGATGACCATCCGCGAGCTGATGGCGCACACCGCCGGACTCAGCTACGGCATCTTCTCGGACACCCAGGTCGACGCGATGTACCGGGAGGCGGGCGTCATCGTCGACCCCGACCAGACCCTCAAGGGCATGATCGAGGCGCTGTCGGAGATCCCGCTGCTGTACCAGCCGGGCTCGAGATGGCACTACAGCGTCGCCGTCGACGTCCAGGGCTACCTGGTCGAGGTCCTGTCGGGCCAGCCCTTCGACGAGTTCCTGAACGAACGCCTGTTCGGCCCGCTGGGCATGAACGACACCGCGTTCCATGTAGCGGCCGACAAGGCGGACCGCTTCGCCCAGGTCTACACCCACGACGAGGACGGCAACCTGATGGCCCAGGAGGGCTTCGGCGGGCGCCGCAGCTACCTCGATCCGCCCGCCCACCTCTCCGGCGGCGGCGGCCTGGTGTCCACCACGATGGACTACATGCGCTTCTCCCAGATGCTGCTGAACGGCGGCGAGCTGGACGGCGTCCGCATCCTCGCGCCCTCCACCGTCAAGCTGATGCACCTGAACCACCTGCCCCGCGAACTCAAGGAGATGTCGCCCGGCACCGGCTTCGGCCTGGACTTCGCCGTCGTCCTCGACCCGGTCGCCGCCGACGGCATCTCGAAGGGAGAGTACTACTGGGGCGGCGCCGCCGGCACCTGGTTCTGGATCGATCCGAAGGAAGACCTCGTCTTCGTCGGAATGATCCAGCACTTCGGCCCGCGGCGACCCGACGTCCGCTCGCTGAGCCGGCGCCTCACCTACCAGGCGATCCTCGAACCGGCGTCGTAGCGAGCCGGCGGGAGGCCGCGGCCGTCAATCGACCGGCAACGACTCTCAGCCCGGCCCAAGGGCATGAAGGGGTCGGGTCCCAGGTGCCTCTGAACGAGCGACGGCCCAAGCAGCACGGGCACCGACGTCGAACCGGAGCGAGTGAAGCGGAGCGAGCGCAAACCCCACCCCCCTCTTCTCAAGCGCGAGCGTCAGCTGGGACCCGACCCCTTCATGCCCGCCCAAGGCCGGGCGGGTGCGTCCGATGCCCGTCCGGACTGCTGTACAGGCATCCGACGCTCCGTCGCTAACGCTTCGCCCGCTTGCCGAACATGATCCCCGCGACACGGCGGATCTGGATTTCCTCGGAGCCTTCCGTGATCCGGTACCGCCGGTGGTGGCGGTAGATGTGCTCGAACGGCATGTGCCGGGTGTAGCCGATGCCGCCGTGGGTCTGGATGGCGCGGTCGGCGGCGTTGCAGACGAGGCGGTTCGCGCGGTAGTTGCACATGGAGACCTTGTCGGTGACTTCCATGTGGTGCTCCCGGTCGAGCTCCCAGGCCGTCTTGTAGACCAGGTTGCGGACCATCTCGCATTCGGTCTGGAGTTCGGCGAGGGGGAACTGGATCGCCTGGTTGAGCCATAGCGGTTTGCCGAAGACGGTCCGCTTGCGCGCATACTCGACGCTCCGGTCGATGCAGTACTGCGCCGCGCCGACGCCGGAGGCGGCCTGACGGATGCGGTTCTCGTGGACGAAGGTCTGGGCCAGCGCCAGGCCGCGGCCCTCTTCGCCGAGGATCGCCTCGTTCGGCACGCGCACCTCGGTCAAGGAGACCTCGGCGTGGTCGGTCGGCATGTTGAAGGTCCACCACATGAAGGGGACCTCGAAGCCCGGCGAGTCGGTCGGCACGATGAAGCAGGTGACGCCGTCCGCCTTTCCCGGATCGCCCGAAGTGCGGGCGAAGATCAGGTCGTGTGTGGCCGCGTGAAGGCCCGAGTTGAACCGCTTGGCGCCGTTGATCACCCAGTCGTCGCCGTCGCGGATTCCGGAGGTCTCGAGCCAGGTCGCGTCCGAGCCGTGGTCGGGCTCGGTCAGGCCGAAGCCCATCCGCACCGCTCCGGTCATCATCCCCTCCATGAACCGCTCCTTCTGGTCGGGCGTTCCGAAGCGGTGCATCATGATGACGGTCGGGAAGTTGCCGACGATCGAGGACTCGTTCTGCAGGTCGTTGTGCAGGCCGAGGCCCTTCGCGGCCAGGTGCTCCCGGATCACCGCCATCGCCAGGTTCGAGCCGTCCTGGCCGCCGAGTTCCTTCGGCAGACCGAATCGGAGGTGGCCGGCGGCGTCGGCGCGGCGCTTCATCTCGCGCAGCAGCGCTTCCCACTCGGGCCGCGGCTTGCCGTCGTTCTCGAAGTCGGTCCGCGCCCACTCCCGGCGCTGGTCGAAGAAGCGGACGTTGTCGTCCTGCCGCTCCAGCGGCTTGATCTCGCGCTCGATGAAGTCGTCGAGCTCGGCCAGCTTGTCCCTGATGTCCTGGGGAATCTCGAAGTCCATGGTTCTCCCGCTGCGACTGTCGGCGCGCCGGCCCTCCGGCTAACCGGCTGCCAGGTAGGCGTCGATGATCTCCCCCAGCCGTTCCGGCGCGTCGAAGTGGACCATGTGGCCCGCCTCCGGGATCTCGACGTGGTGAACGTTGCGGAACAGGCGCACCCGGCGCTCGATCTCGTCGGGCGCCGCCGGGGTGTCGTGGTCGATGCCGCCGCGGCCCCGGTAGAAGTCGGCGGAACGGCCGCCGGTGACCACCAGCACCGGGCAGGTCACCCAGGGCCAGCGCTCCTCCGACAGCCGGCTCGACATCGTGAGCCCCGTCGTCTCGACCTGCGGGTCCCACTTCCACTGCAGGCCGCCGTGCGGGTGTTCGGTCGTGCCGATCTCCACCAGGTGCCGCGCCAGGTCGTGATCGAGCCCTGGATGGAATCGGCAGTACAGCCGCCAGGCGTCGTCCAGGTCCATCATCGGCCGCTTGTGGCCTCCCGGCCGCAGCAGGCTCGTGTGGCCGTTCTGCAGCCGGAACTGCCGGTCCTCCACCCGCATGTCGCCCTCGCGGAAGGGGGCGCCGACGCCGTCGATGTTGACGATCGCGCTCGGCACCTCGTTGAACACCGCCGCGTAGTGGCTGACGATGTGGCCGCCCAGGCTGTGGCCCACCAGCACCGGGCGTTCCAGTTGAAGATGAAACATCACGGCGTGGAGATCGGCGATGAAGTGCGGCAAGGCGTAAACGCCGGGCTTGCCGCTGTCGCCGTGGCCGCGCAGGTCGAAGGAGACGACCCGGTAGCGGTCGCGGAACCGGTTCGCCAGCGGCTCGAACGCCATCGCCAGGTCCTGCATCCCGTGCAGCAGGACGAGAGGCGGCGCGCCCTCGTTGCCGTAGTCGTAGACCTGCAGTTCGATGCCGCCCGCGCCGGACAGGCGCAGACTCCGGGGCGAAGACGGGTTTTCCGGCATGGCGCCCGAGGATACGCCAAGCACGGCGGACGTCCCGGCCCGGCCGGTCGAGGGCCCGCGTACCGGCGAGTCGTCCGCGCCGAGTACACTCCACCGCGCAGGCCCACCAACAGCCCGGAGAACCCGACGAGATGACCGCGCACGGCAACGGTAACGGCAGCAACGGCCTCTACGGCGCGCACGGACGCGCCCTCGTCGTCGATCTCTCGACCGGCGAGCACCACGCGGAGACGATCCCGGGCGAGGTCTTCCGGCAGTACCTCGGCGGCTACGGCCTCGGCGCCTGGCTGATGTGGAAGCACTTCCCTGCCGGGGCCGACGCGACCGCCCCCGAGGCGTGCTTCGCGCTCGTCTCGGGGCTGCTCACGGGGCTTCGCACGCCGTTCTCGGGACGCATCCAGATCGTCGGCAAGTCGCCGCTGACCGGCACCTGGGCCGACTCGAACTCCGGCGGCAGCACGGCGATCCACCTGCGCCACGCCGGCTACGACGCTCTCGTGGTGCGCGGCAGGGCGGCCGAACCGTCCGTGCTCGTCGTGCGGGAGGACGGCGTCGAGATCGAACCGGCCGGCGACCTCCGGGGCATGCAGATCCCCGAGGCGTTCGACGCGCTCCAGGAGCGCTACGGCACGAAGTTCCGGGTCGGCGTCTCGGCGATCGGCCCGGCCGGCGAAGGCGGCGCGCTCATCGCCTCGGTGATGAACGACCGCTACCACGCCTTCGGCCGCCAGGGCTTCGGCGCCGTCTTCGGCTCGAAGAACCTGAAGGCGGTGGTCGTCGACGGCGGCGAGAACACGGGAAACACCGTCCCCGTCCGCGACGAGAAGCGCTTTCGCTCCCTGTGCGAGGACGTGAACCGGGAGTACCGGAGCGACATCAGCCTGCCCATGCGAATCGTCGTCAAGATGGCGGCACCGAAGAAGCGCCTCGGTTTCCTGTACCAGGCGTTCGCGAAGTTCGGGATCAAGATCGAATCGCCGCAGCCCGCGATGCGGCAAATGTGGGCCGACCGCGGCACAACGGCGGCGGTGGCCCTGTCGGTCGAGAACGGCGACGCGCCGCTCAAGAACTGGACCGGCGTCGGCGCCCGCGACTTCCCGCTGGCGAAGAAGGGCTGGAAGCTCGACGGCGCGGAAGTCGACAAGCTGATCGTGAAGAAGCTGAGCTGCGGCGACTGCCCCGCGCCCTGCAAGGGGATTGTCGGCGTGAAGAAGCGCGGTCTGTCCGACGTGCGCCGCCCGGACTACGAGACGATCGTCGGCTTCGGCGCCAACATCCTGAACGACGACCTGGAACTCGTCACCGCCTGCCACGACGCCTGCAACCGCTACGGCATGGACGCGGTCAGCTCGAGCGCCACGATCGCCTGGGTCTGCGAGGCGGTGGAACGCGGCGACCTGACGGCCGACGACCTCGACGGCGTCGACATGCGCTGGGGCAACGGCGAGGGCGCGCTCGCCCTCACGGTCAAGATGGGCGAAGGCGAGGGCTGCGGTGAGTGGCTGCGGCACGGCCTCGCCTCGGCTTCGCGCCACGTCGGACGCGGCACGGAGGAGTACGCGGTCCACGTCGGCGGCCAGGAACCCGCGTACCACGACCCGCGCTTCACCTCGCTCATGGGCGTCACCTACATCGCCGATCCCACGCCGGGCCGCCACACCGCCGGTTCCGCGTCCTGGAACGAGACCTTCGGCGCGGCCTTTCCGCTGCCCGAGGCGGTCGACAAGGACGAGGTGGCGATCGCCTGGAAGGGCACGAAGAACAAGGGCGTCGCCCAGGCTCACTACAGCAACGCCCACCAGACGCTGAACGGCCTCGGCCTCTGCATGTTCACGGGTCTCACCGGCGGCCTGCCCTGGGTCGACATGGTGAACGCCCTGACCGGCTGGGACGTCGACCAGAAGGAACTTCTCCTCTGCGGCGAGCGGATCCAGAACCTGAGGAACGCCTTCAACGTCCGCGAGGGCGTGAAGCCCTCGGACTTCAAGCCCCACGCGCGGATGAAGGGCGAGGGCGACGGCCTGCTCGATGCCGGGCCTCTGGCCGGCGTCCAGGCCCCGCTCGACCAGTTGAAGCGGGACTACTACCGGGCGATGGACTGGGATCCCGAAACCGGCCGGCTCAGCCGTGGCCGGGCCGAGCGACTGGGCATGGCCGAACTGCTGGACGCGCAACTGGCCTGACCCGGGCCGCTCGGGAAGGGTGACCGCGACGCCGCGATGGGCCTGCTGCGCCGCCTGACACGGCCCCGCACGGGGCGGAAGCTCCAGGTCCGGGTGCTGATCCGGGGCCGCATCGGCGCCGGCTGGTACGACGTCGACCGCACCTTCCGGCTGGCGCCCGGGACGACGCTGGCGGAACTGCTGCCGGTCGCGGACCGCGCCGGCGTGCCCCTGGCCTCCGCCATCGAGGAGTCGCCCCATCTGCGCGACACGCTGATGATCAACGGCGAGCGCTGCCCGCTGGAGACCAATCGCGACCGCCCGCTCGAGGACGGCGACGAGATCTACCTGCTCGCGCCGGTCGCCGGCGGCGGCCCGGGCGGCGGCCCCGGCGGCGACGAGGCCTGGGCGCCCGACAGCTTAGAGGCGCGGCTGGAACGGGTGCTCCGACGGCATATCGACGGCTGCGAGCGCCTGGCCGGCATCGAGCGGCTCTCGGGCGGGGCCAGCCAGGAGACCTATCGTCTCCGGATCGAAACGCCCGCCGGCCTCCGCGAACTCGCGCTCAGGCGATCGCCGGGGGGCAAGGGAGAAGACGCCCGAGCCGTCGAGCGCAGCGCGCCCGGACTGCGGATCGAGGCGAAGCTGATGCGAGTCGCCCGCGAGAACGGCATCCCCGAGCCCGAGGTGTTCCACGTGCTGGAACCCGGCGACGAGCTCGGCGCCGGCTTCGTCATGGAGTGGCTCGACGGCGTCGCGCTGGGGGCGCGGATCGTGCGCTCCCCCGACCTCGCCGAGGTCCGCCCGAAGCTGGCCCGCCAGTGCGGCGAAATCCTGGGCCGCTTGCACACGATCGACCTCGAAGCCCACGGCCTCGACCGCGACCTGGCCAGCCTGAGCGCGGCGGACTTCATCCGGCAGACCCGCGGCCGCTACCAGGCGCTCGACACGCCGCAGCCGATGATCGACTTCACCGCCCGCTGGCTGATGGAGAACCTGCCGGAGTCGCCGGAGCGGACGCTGGTTCACAACGACTTCCGCAACGGCAACCTGATGGTCGACGAGACCGGCGTCGTCGCGGTGCTCGACTGGGAGATCGCCCACATCGGCGACCCGATGCGGGATCTCGGCTGGATCTGCACGAACTCCTGGCGCTACGGAGCGGGACCCGAGCTGCCGGTCGGCGGCTTCGGCACCTACGAGGACCTGTTCGCCGGCTACAAGGCGACGAGCGGCAAGACGGTCGACCTGAAGCGGGTCCAGTACTGGGAGGTCTTCGGCTCCTTCTGGTGGGCCGTTTCGACGCTCGGCATGACCCGGCACTACCGCCAGGGCCTGGACCGCTCGGTCGAGCGCGTCACGATCGGCCGCCGCACGACGGAGTGCCAGGTCGACTGCGTGAACCTCCTGATCCCCGGTCCGGTCGACCTCGTCGCCGCGCCCGAGCAGCTCGCCGATCCCGACATGCCGCGGCTCGAGGAGCTGGTCGGCGCGACCCGCGACTTCCTGCACGGCCCCGTGCGGGAGGAGACGACCGGACGGACCCGCTTCCACGCCCTGGTCGCCGGCAATGCGCTCGACATCGTGCACCGCGACCTGCACTTCGGCGCCGAGCATCGGCGCCGCGAGCACGAACGCCTCCGCCGGCTGCTCGACGCGGACGGCTCGCTGCTGGAACTGCGCTGGAAGCTGGTCCACGCGATCCGCGAGGACCGGATCCCGCTCGACGACACGGAACTCCACGAACACCTGCGCGCAACCGTCGTCAACCAGATCGCCATCGACCAGCCGAAGTACTCGGGCTTCAAGGCTGCCGCGGCCCGACGGGGGCTATAGTGACGGCCGACAAGGAGGATCGACAATGAAGACTCAGTTCCGCAGGACGGCAGCGGCGGCGATCGGCTTGGCTCTCGTCGCCGGTTCCCTCTCGGCTCAGTGGACGCGGCGCGAGACCGGGCCCAGAATTCCGCCGGTCGAGAGCGTCGAGAGCATCAACCTGATCCGCACCCTCTCCCATCACCCGCCGCTGATGGAGGCCTGGGGACCGTTCGGGGGTTACATCCTGCGCGGCAGCACTCTGCCCGACCGCGACCGCGAGATGGTCATCCTGCGCACCGCGTGGCTCAACGAGGCGGAGTACGAATGGGGTCACCACGCGCGCGCAGCCAGGGCCGCCGGAATGACGGACGAGGAGATCCGCAACGTCGCCGTGGGCGAGAACGCCGGTCCGTGGAGCAGCTTCGAGCGCTACCTCCTGCGCGCCGCGACCGAACTCCACCGGCGCTCGGCGATCTCCGAACGGACCTGGGCGTTTCTCAAGGCCCGCTACAGCGACCAGCAGATGATCGACCTGATCTTCACGGTCGGTCAGTACCGAATGGTGTCGATGGCGCTCAGGAGCATCGGCATCGAGCTCGACGAGGGTCTGGAGCCCTTCCCCGAGGATGTGCCGCGCCGCTAGCGCGCCAACCTCCCGCAAGCCATGCGCCCCGCTGATCCCTGCCTCACCGCACCTCGAGTCGGACAACGCTCTCATCAGCATTCTGCGCCGCAGGTTGCCGGAAAGAGCAAGGGCCGGACATGACGAACGCTGGCAGCTATAGGGACGCGCCCTATCTCTTCCATCTGACACACGAGCGGAACATCCCGGGCATGCTGGCGGAAGGCGCCTTGCTCTCCCATGACAAGGCGTACCGCAACCGCCGTCCTGTCGACGTCTCCGACCCCAAGGTCCAGGCGAAGCGCGCCGCAAAGGTCGACCCACTCTACGGACGGCCGCTCCACGACTACGTGAATCTCTACTTCAGGGCCAGAGGTCCGATGCTCTCCAAGCGACGCGAACTGCGGGCGTTCATCGTTGTGCTCTACGTGGACCGCAGCCTCCTGCACCGCCCCGACGTGATCTTCACCGACGGCAACGCCGCTTCGGCTAGCACCCGGTTCTTCTCCGACCCGAAGCATCTCGAAGAACTCGACTGGGACTGCCTGAACGCCAAGTACTGGCAGGACTTTCCTGAAGGGAAGCGCAAGCGCGCCGCCGAAGTCCTCGTACCGCACCGAATCGGTCTGGCCCTCATCGCGAAGGCAGTGGTATGCGAGGATTCCCTCCGCTCCAAGCTCCAGGCGCAGGGCTGGGACACGCCCGTGGAGGTACGGCAGGACTGGTTCTTCTGACATGAAGCACGCGAAGGTCGTCCACGGAAACATCTTCACCAGCGGGCATCAGACGCTGGTAAACCCGGTGAACTGCGTAGGCGTGATGGGCACTGGCTTGGCCCTGGAGTTCAAGCTCCGCTATCCAGAGATGTTCGACCGCTACGCGACGCTCTGCCGCAGAGGTCAGATGGAGATCGGCAAGCTTTGGCTGTACACGGATACGAACGCGGCCTTCAAGGGACAGAAGCGCGTGCTCAACTTCCCCACCAAGAAGCACTGGCGTTGGCCGTCCAGGATGGAGTACCTGGAAGTCGGGCTCCGCAAGTTCATGGAGACGTACCATGAACGCCAGATCACGTCCGCAGCCTTCCCACTCCTGGGCGCTCAGAACGGCGGTCTGGACGAGGAGGAGGTGCTCGCGCTGATGCGCGACCAGCTCGATCCCTGCGTCGTGCCGGTCGAGATCTACCGCTACGAGCCCACCGCGAAGGATGAGTGGATCGACCGGCTCCGGCAGCGCTGCCGTGAGTTGGACTCGGCTGACTTGGCAAGAGCGGCGACCGTCACGGCAAAGCGAGCCGACGCCATCCAGCAAGCGCTCGCACGAAACGGCGTCGCCACCGTAGGGCAGTTGGCTTCCGTCCCGGGTATCGGCGAGAGAACGGTGGCCCGGGTCTTCGGTTGGCTGCGCCGAACCGAGGAACCTCCGGGGCCCCCTGCCGCGCCGGCGGTACCCGAACAACGATCAATCCCCGGAACCGTCTGTGACTACGACTGACGAAGAGCAAACCGCCGTCTGGAAGACGCTTGAGGACAACAACTCTGACTTCAAGGCCAGCATCTCAGCCATCCTCGCCGCCGAACTTGCCGCAGCGGCAGCGGCCAGACTCGCTCCTGCGGACTTCGTAGCCACGTTTGCCCCGGCCTACGCCGCCAAGATTGCCGCCGACCCCGTTCTCGCCGCGGACCGCGCCTTTGACGCAAATGCCTTCGCCATCCAGTCTCTTGGCAGTATCCCAAGCCAGCATGCAAGGAACGCCGCAGACGCAATTGCCGCCAGCATCGCCGGTACCGCCGCCGCGGGGACGGCGGTAGGGGACGTCCTCGGCGTACCTTACTTCGCTCGAATCGCCGAAGCCGTAATCCGAAAGGAGGCCGAATCGGACTGGCGCGGGTCAGTCGAGAAGCACATGCTCGGCAAGTCCGACGACGCTGGCTTAGTGGTCTACTCTGCCTACGCAAACGCGATATCCCCCGCCATCGCCGCAGCGGCCCCCGCAATCGCCGCCAAGATTGCCGGAATCGCTGCCGCCCAATGGAACGTAGTCATCAACCGCACGGGGATAGCAAGACCCTGAAGAACTGGCTGCGATCTCTACCTTGAGTCAGATTGCAGAGGGCACACCAGTCGCTGAACCATCGCCGCCTCGCGGTGGCCCGCTCCCTGGCGCAACGACGTTTAGGCTAGCTCCTGCCGGAAAGGTGTTCGCGAACTTCGGCGAGTCGTCTGATCGACCGGAGTACCCGCGCCGGGTCCTGGACCAGGTGCCGCACGACGACTTCGTCGTAGCCCGCCTCGCCCAGCTCGGCGAACGCGGCGGCGACGCGTTCCGTATCGCCAAGCATCAGCGCCTCGCGGGGGAAGCCCCGATAGCCGCGCGAGATGACGCCCGCCGCCGCGGCCTCGGCCTCGGCGGCCGACTCGCCCACGTAGATGTCGCGCCGGATCGCGCAGACGCCGGCCGGGCGGCCGTGGCGTTCGCAGGCCTCCCGGTAGAGGGCGAGTTGCTCCGTTGCCTCCGCCGACGCCAGGCCCGGCGCCGCCAGCCAGCCGTCGCCCAGGCGCGCGGCGCGGTCGATCGCCGGCGGCGCGGAGGCGCCGATCCAGACCTCGACCGGTTCCGGCGGGCGGGGCGAGACGCGGGCCTCCGTCAGCCCGAAACGGTCCTTCTCGCCGCCGGTCGTCACGGTCTCGCCTGCCCACAGCCGGCGCAGGATGGAGAGCGACTGCTCGAACCGGGACGGGCGCTCGCGCGGCGACACGCCCATCGCCGCGAACTGGTTGTCCGCCGGTCCGATGGCGCACTGGAGGATGAACCGGCCCTCCATCACGCTGGCCAGCGTCCCCACCTGCTCGGCGACGATCAGCGGATGCCAGAGCGGAAGCAGGTAGAGCGCGCCCGCCGGGCGGTCGCCCCATTCGGCCAGCATCCGGCCCAGGATCGCCGTGTTCTGGTAGTACGGCAGGGGGGTCGCGTGGTGGTCGCCGACGAAGAGCGCGTCGAGGCCGGCGTCGCGGGCCGCGCGGGCGCGGTCGATCATCCTCCGCGCCCCCTCGCGGGGATCGTCCACGTTGTATGCGCTCTGGACGGAGATGCTCACTCGCATGGCTGGTCCTCCCGGATCAATGTACAGCAGCGCGCGGGCTGCTACGATTCGCGCCGCACCCACAACGCCCGGACCGGGCGCGGCAGCAGGTGCCGCGGGCACGCCGGAAGGCCGGCGCACCCGGTCCCGGCCGCGCAAACCACCCAGGAACCCACAAGATGCCCGAACTGATTCTCGCCGCCTACGTCTACCCCGCCGGAGCCCTGATCGCCGGCGTCCTCGGCGCCGCCGCCGGCGCCCTGGTCGTCGTCATCATCGCCGAAGGCGCCAGCACGGAACCCGTCCCCCGACGGATGATCCCGATCTGGATGTGGCTGGTCTTCTGGATTCCGGTCGGCCTGATCCTGATGCTCACCGACATGCCGGGCTGGCTGCGGACGCTGCTGTTCCTGATTCCGCTGGGGCTGACCATCGGACTCTTCAACCGCCGCGCCGCCTGACCCGGTGCCGTCCGCGACCGCAGCCGACGGCGCGCGGATCCGCTACCGGCTGGAAGGCAGCGGGCCGCTCGTCGTCTTCACGCACGGGCTGGGCGGTCACCTGGACTACTGGGCGCCCACGGTAGAAACGCTACGGGACCGCTACACGGTTCTGACCTGGGACGTCAGGGGATTCGGCGGCTCGGAACGGCGCCCCGACACGATGGCGCCGGAGACCTGGGCAGCCGATCTTGCCGCCGTGCTCGACGAGGTCGGCACCGACGACGCCGTGATCGCCGGTTTCTCCATGGGCGGCGTCGTCTCGCAACGGTTCGCGCTGGACTTCCCTGCTCGCACGCGGGCGCTGATTCTGATCAGCACCTCGAGCGAAGTGAACGAACGCGCCGAAGCCGGCTGGAACGCCCGCGCCGACCTGGTCGAGCGAGACGGCTTGGCCAAGGCCTTCGCGCCGACCGAACCCGCCTTCTCCTATGGCAAGGAGTACCGGGAACGCCATGCCGAGGAAATCGCCGAGGCCGCGCGTCTCACCATCGAACGGAACGACGCCGCCTCCTACGCAGCCGCCTGCCGCGCGGTCTCGAACATCGACTACACAGCGGATCTGGAGACCCTCACCTTCCCCACCCTGATCCTTCAGGGCCTCGAGGACGCCCTCACCCCACCCGGCGGCAGCGTCATCATGTCCCGCCGGATCCAGGGCGCCCGCCTGGTCATGCTCGAGAACTGCGGCCACTGGATCCCCACCGAACGCCCCGACGAGTTCCACGCCGAGGTCGAGACGTTCCTGGGCGCGCTGGCGTAGCTGCTGCGGAGAGGCGGAGGCGGTACCCGCCTGCCTGGTCGGGACTCCGGGGGATGGGTTCCAACCAGGCGGGTGCCCCGACGACCTCCGCTAACATCGAGCACTGACGTCTCGAACAGACCCGGCAGGAGGAATCGGAAAATGGGAACGCACACCCGGAAGTTCCGCGCGCATGGCCTCGCTCTGACGGCCGTTCTGGCTGCCGCCGTGGCCTCGGCGCCCGCTCTGGCGGCTGGAGACTTGCTGGATGTCGAGGGCTACCCGACCCTGGTCCGCAAGCCGGTCGAGATCTGGAGCGACGGCACCCGGCTGGCCGGCGATGTCTTCTACCCGAAGGCGACCGCCGAGGGCGAGAAGTTGCCGGCGATCGTGCTCTGTCACGGCTGGGGCGGCACGAAGGCGCACCTGAACCGCGGGATCGCGCCGCGTTTCGCCGCCGCCGGCTATCTGGTCCTCGCCTTCGACTACCGCGGCTGGGGCGAAAGCGATTCGCGCCTCGTCGTCCGCGGCGAGATGCCGAAGCCCGACGACGACGGCTACGTGACGGTGAAAGCGCAGGCGATCCGGCAGCTCGTCGATCCGCTCGACCAGCAGGAGGACATCGATGCCGCGATCTCGTTCGTCGAGGGCGAACCGCACGCGGACGCCTCGCGAATCGGTATCTGGGGCTCCAGCTTCGGCGGCGGCCACGTCATCTGGCGAGCGGCCCACGACCGTCGCGTCAAGGCGGTCGCCGCCCAGGTCGGCGCGATGGACCAGCGGGCCGGGCTGGTGGCGGCGCCGGGCGGTCTCAAGGGCTTCCACCGGACGGCGATCCAGCGCGCCCGCGGCGAGATCGAGCCGGTACCGGTCGGCGCCGCGCAGCCCGAAGGCCTGACCGGCAGCCCGTACTACGAGCGCTTCGCGAAGTTCTCACCCGTGGAGGACGCGCACCTCATCACGGCGCCCACGATCATCATCGACGCGGAGCAGGAGCACTACTTCGACATCCGGGAACACGGCCAGCGGGTCTTCAAGATCCTCTCCGGCCGCGTCCCGGTCGAGTACCACGCCTGGGACATGAGCCACTACGACATCTACGGCGGCGACTGGCTCGACAAGGCGATGGCGGCCGAGATCGACTTCTTCGACCGGCACCTGAAGTAGCGGCGGCCTGGCGGCCGCGCGGTCAGCCGGCGCCTTCCCGGACCGTGGCGAGGATGATCGAGATGTTGTCCCGGCCGCCGTCGTCCATGGCGAGATCGAACAGCCCGGTCGCCGCGGCGGCGCCAGTTTCGGCCGCCGCCAGGACCTCCTCGATCCGGCGAACGTCGAGGTGATCCGTCAGTCCGTCGCTGCAGAGCAGGTACCGCCATCCGGCGTTCAGTTCTTCGCGGCCCACGTGAGGGCTCACGTCCACGAAGCTCGACCAGCCGCCCAGGGCCTGCGTGATGCGGCCCGATCGCGGCGCCTCGGGCGGCACGTCGTCGATGCTCAACTGCCTCGCGAACCCGTCACGGTAGCGGTAGATCCGGCTGTCCCCCACGTTGAACCAGCGGATGCCCCCGGACGCGAAGAGCATGCCGGCCACCGTGGTCCCCATCGCGCGTCTCCCGGGCGGTTCCGCCGCCGCCTCGTACACCGCCCGGTTCACGTCCCGGATCGCCTTCGCCGTCCCGGTGCCGAGTTCGTCGTCCTCCTCACCGATGCGCTCCGCCAGCAGGCGGGCGGCGAGCGCGCTCGCCTCCTGGCCCGCGGCGTGGCCTCCCATGCCGTCCGCCACCAAGCACAGGACCGGCTCACGAAGGGAGCGCTCGACCGACCGGGGCGCCTCCATTTCCTCGGCGCCGGCCCGGAAGTCCCCGACGACGATCGTGTCCTCGTTCCGCTCGCGGACCTTGCCCCGGTGGGTCCAGGCCGTCGCCTCCAGCGTGAACCGCCCGGCCGCGTCAGCCAAGCCGCACCACCGCGCCGGCATGGCGGGAGAAGCCGATCTCGTCGTCCTCCGCCAGGCGCCTGGACTCCCCCACGTCGCCGATCGCCGTGCCGTTGAGGTACGTCGGGTTCGTTCGGCTCAGATGGCGCACCGTCAGGAAACCCTCGCCGTCCAGAAAGAACTCCGCGTGCCGCCGGGACACGTACATGTTGCCGCTCAACTCCCGGGCGTGGCGGCAGAACTCCGGATCCCGTCCGATCCCCACCGTTTCGCCCGGACCCACCACGACGTCCCCCCATTCGAATGAGAGGGTGGCACGGGGACCCGCCCCGCCCGGCTCCATCGTCGTCGCCGCCACGCCGGCATCGGCCTGGGCCGCCACGCCGGCGCCGGCCGGCGGCGGCGGCACCGCTGCCGCGGCCGGTTCGCTCCGGTCCTCCCGCACGGGAGGGCCGCCGTCCTCGGCGCCCGCTGCGGGAGGAGGCGGGCCGGTCGTCTTCGCCGCTCCCGTGAGCGGCGTATGGCATTCGACGCAGAACAGCTCGTGCAGGTCGTTGCCGGCGCCGCAGGCGGGACACTGGATCATTCGCGCCATGAAGCACCCTTCAGAACGACCCCTCTCGCCGCCAGGTTCGCCTCGAGCCGCTCCAGGTCGCCGCCCGCCGGGATGCCGACCAGGGTCACGTCGCCTCGTCCCACCTCGACCTGGAGACGATCCCGTCCGGCGGGCCCCTCCCGGCCGAAGCGCCGGTAAAGCTCCCTGCCCCGCTCGCTCAGCCCGACGAGCTTCTGGTTCGCCGACCCCAGCCAGCGGGACTCGCCGCTCAGGCTGGCCACGAACGGTTCGGCGATCAGGCCGTCGAGGCCCGCCAGCACGGCCGGAAAGTCGGCGCGCAGGCGGCGCAGGCCGAAGCCGCTGTAGCAGAGGATGTCGAACCAGCCCTCCGGACGCTCGCTCCGCCACGACCGAAGACTCTCCACGAAGGCCGCCAGCGCGTCCGGCTGCTCGAAGGGCTCGCCGCCGCTGATCGTCACGCCGTCGAACCCTCCCGAACCGGCGGCCCGGCACCACTCGACCAGTTCGTCGACCTCCACGGACCGGCCCCCTTCGGGGTCCCATGTGTCCCGGGACGAGCAACCCGGGCAGCCGATGGAGCAGCCCTGGAACCAGACGCCGATCCTCCGGCCGGGGCCGAGCGTGGTCACCGGAAACCGGGCGTCGTTCAGCCGCACCCTCATTCGAACGCCAGGCCGTGCGAAGCCGGATCGCCGTCCTCGCCGGTGCGCCGGACCGTGACTTCCCCGCCCGGCGCCGCGTCCATGCCCTTCTCGAACAGCGCCAGGGACAGCGGATCCACCAGGAGGCTCTCCATGCGGTTGCTGATGCCGCGGCCGCCGAACGACATGTCGCTGGTGCAGGCGGTCCGGAGATGCTCCCTGGCCTCGGGCGTGAACCTCAGCTCGACGCCGCGCTCCCGGCGGACCCGCTCCAGGACGTTCTTCAGCATCATGTCGAAGATCTGGCTCGCCGCCTCGGCCCGGATGAAGTCGAACACGACGACGTTGTCGCCGATGCGGTTGAGAAGCTCGGGCCGCTGCAACTGGAACCTGAAGTGGTCCGAGATGGCCTCCCGCACTCTCGATTCCACCTCCTCCAGGGGCGTCTCGTAGTCCACGTTCTGCACCCGGGCGCCGGTCTCGTCGGTCACGAACATGCCGAGATTCGAGGTGAAGATGATGATCGCCTCCGAGAAGTACACCGTCTCGCCGCGGCTGTCGGTGAGGCGACCGCCGTCCAGGATCTGCAGAAACGTGTCCAGGATCCGCGGATGCGCCTTCTCGATCTCGTCGAAGAGCAGGACGCTGAAGGGCCGCTCCCGGACCGCGTTGACGAGCTCTCCGCCGGCGTCGTGGCCGACGTAGCCCGGCGGCGCGCCCACCAGGCGCGCCACCGTGTGCTCGGCCGAGAACTCGCTCATGTCGAACCGGCGATACGCTTCCTCGTCGCCGAAGACGAGCTGGGTCAGCGCCTTGGCCAGTTCCGTCTTGCCCACTCCGGTCGGTCCGGCGAAGAACAGCACCCCCCGGGGGCGCGTGCCCGTGCTCGACGCCTGCGCCCCCGTCAGGTTCATGACCGAGCGCACCAGAATGCCCAGGCTCTTCCTGACGGCGGTCTGCTGACCCTTGAGCCGCCGGCCGATGATCTCCTCGCCCCGGGCCAGTTTCTCGCCGAGGTATTCCTTCTGCCACGGGTTGTCCGGCAGCCCGATCTTGAACAGCCGGACGGCGTCGGCGATCTTCGTCAGGGGCAGATCCTGTTCCCTGGACAGGGTGTAGATCGAGAGCATGCTGCGCAGCGTGATCCCGTCGGTGACGTCGGCGAACTGGCCTACCAGCTTCTCCCGCTCCTCTTCCGGCAGGTCGCCGTAGTCCGGGAAACGGGCCGCCAGACTGCCCGCCATGGTGGCCCGCGTCTCCCGGTCCGGCAGGGCGGCCGTCAACGTCCGGATGCCCTCGTTGCCGGCGACGAACCAGTCCGGCAGATCCCTCACGTTGTTGGCGATCCAGACGATCGGATTGAAGGGGGCGGGCCCGCCCGCGACCGCGGGACGCAGAGGAAGCGTCTCCTGGGCGATCTTCTCGGCCTGGGCGAAGAACCGGAAGTCCCCGTCGCCGAGGCCCACCGCCTGGTTCGTGATGCGGGAGGCGTAATCGACCGCGAAGGCGCAGAAGATCTCCCGCGCCGACGCGACCGCGCGGAACCAGGCCGGCAGGTCCTCGAGGGACACCGGCGTGGCGCCCTCCGGCCCCAGCGGCATGTCGATCGCGGAGGCGACCCGCTCGCGGCTTTCCTCGGGGTGAAGCCGGATGCCGTCCATCGGATCCCAGATGAAGAGGCACTCGCAACCCGTCTGGCGGAGCCGCTCCAGGAGGCACTCCGTCAGGGACCAGTGCCTGACGGCATCGTCGCTCACGGTCAGGAAGACGTCCCGCACGTTGCCGCTGACGACAAACTGGGGCCGCACGGAGATCAGGCGGCTCAACTCGTTGGCCCAGTGCGGCCAGCGCTGAACCTCCGGAATCTGGCCGGGGTCCGGCGGCGGCGGCGATGGCGGCTCAACCGCTTCCGCCTCGCCGGGTGGCGGCGGCGGTGGAGACAGAGCCGCTTCCGTCTCGCCGGGTGGCGGCGGCGGAGTCGGCCGGCGATCATCCGGGGGTTCGCTCATCGGGCGGCCTCCCGGACCTCGGCTTTGCGACGCCGGGGCCGCTGCGCGCGGGCGGGCGCCGCGGCTTCCTTCCGGGCTCCCTCACCCTCGTGGACCTTCAGCCGGCTGACGCCGACCGGGAAGCGCTTCCCCACCTTGAGGCGGACGCCCCGCCCGGCCATGGCCCGGCGAAACTCCCCGAAGTCCCGGCACCAGGCACTCTCCAGGTCCCGGTCCCGGCGCACGTCCTTGCCGGCCTTCTGCCGGCCGGAAGCCGCGACGCGGACCGGCTCGACATCGATGGCGTTTCCATCGACGTCGACGACGACGCCGAGTTCTTCTTCGTCCGTCTTCCTCAGGATCGTCCGTCCGCCGTCGGAGAAGATCGAGTCGAAACCATCTTCGACGGCATATCCCAGGCGCTCGAGTTCCTCCCGCATCACCATGCCGACATACCGCTGGTCGTCCCGCTCCCTGCCGCTCCGGACGACTGCTTCGACGCGATCCGCAATGCCGTCGTCGAGCGCGGCCCGGCGCCGTTCGACGCGATCGAGTTCGGCCGAGATCGCCTCCACCTCTTCGCCGCGGAAACCGCGGATCCGCTCCCTGAGATCCTCCACCGCATCGGCCAGGTGCCGGTCCGCTTCGACCTTGGCCTCCTCGACCCGGTCGTTCGCTCGCTGGACCCCCAACCGGAGCTCCAGCAGCATCCTTCCGGCTCGCGCCGGACGTCCTTCACGTTCTTCGGCGCCGATGCGGGCGGCCAGTTCCTCCAGGCCGCTCCGGTCCGCGGCGGGAACCTCGGCCGACAGACGGTCGACCAGCCGCCGCGCATCCCGCGCCGCCGCATCCGCGGGCGCCTCCGCGGTCTCCGCCGGGCCCGACGGGCCGTCCTCCGGGCGCGGCATGCCCTCCATGCCGGACAGTTCGGATTCGGAGAACCCCTCGGCTACCGAGGGTTCCGCCGGGCCAGCCTCCGAGGTTCCCAGCGGACGGGCCTCAAGTCCGCCGAGAAGAAACGACCTGGCCTCATCCTGTTGGCGCCGGCGCCCTTCCATCTTCCGGCGGTGCCGCTTCAGGCGCCCTTCCATGGTCAGGCAATGGCGCCGCAGGCGCCTCACATAGCGCTGGACCGGCCTCGGGCTCCTCGCGTCAACGGGTCGCACGGGGGGCCGTCCCCACTCTGCCATCCCGTCCCGGTACTCCGCGTACGCGCTGCGGCTCTCCGAGTACTCCGCCTCCAGCCGAGCCTGGCGGCTCTCCAGTTCGTCGGCTTCCCCCCAAGCCGCAGCCAAGGCTCGCTCGCGCCTTAGCCGCTCCTGCTCCGCCAGGTATGCCAAGTACTCCGGGCTCGGCTCATTGTCCCACCATCCGTGCTCTTTGCTCACATGAACACCACGTCTGTTTCGGCGAAGACAGCGAAGCGGCACGACCGCGTCACGATCCGGCCCGACTATACTCGCCCTTCCGCGATACCCGTTTCCGTGAAGGAGAGTCCGACCATGGCGCCGATACACCGCATCGCGGCCTGGAACCCGGCGAAAAGCCCATGTCGGCTCGTCAGTCTCGGGCGAAGGGTCTCCCCCGCCGCGCCGGGATCGCGGCTCGAGAGAAGGCCCTCCGGGTGACCGAAGGGCGCGGCCCGCGGCCGCCGGACGAGACGCGGCGGGAAACGCCGTCGGCGACCGACGGGACCCGCCGGGAGACGCCGGCGCCGCCGGACGGGACGCGGCGCGAGGCGCCCTCGCCATCCGACGCGACCCGGCTGGAGTCGCCCGGTCCAGCGGATGCGACGCGCGCCGAAGAGGCGCCTCCAGGCCACGCCGGCGCCGGCTCTCCCACCGCAACTGGCTTTCCCCAGGACCTCGCGGCGCGCTTCCGGCCGGTCCGCGAGTTGGACCACGGCAACCAGGCCGACGTCTGGCTGGTGGAGGAAGAGGCGGGCGTTCCACTCGTCGCGAAAGTGTACCGGCCCGGGTTCGAGGGACGGCCGGACATCCTGGAGATCCTTCACGGCCTGGAACCGAACCGGGACATCGTGCCGGTCGTCTCCTACGGCCGCGCCGGCGGCCGGCTGTACGTCCTGCTCGAGTACGTGCCGGGCGGCAACCTGAAGAGCCTGATGACGCCGGGCGAGCCGTCTTCGCCCGACCTCGTCCGCGAAGTGCTCGCGCAACTGGTCGCCGCTCTCGAACGCCTCCACGGAGTGGGCATCGAGCACCATGACCTGAAACCCGGCAACGTCCTGGTCCGGAACCAGCAACCCCTGGACCTCGTGCTGGCCGACTTCGGCGTGGCGACCCAGGCGTCGAGAACGGTCCGGGCCACGAGGCTCAGCGGCATGACCTGGACCTACGCGCCCCCCGAGGCGTTCGCCAGGAATCCCGACGAACTGCTCCTCTGGCAGCACAAGTTCGACGCCTGGTCGCTGGGCGTCATGGTCGTGGAGTTGCTGACGGGCCGCAACCCGCTGCCGGAGACCGAGATGGCGATCGCGACGTTCTTCGCAACCGGCAACATGGACGACCTGGTCGAGGGCGTGGACGATCCGGCGTGGAGGAAGCTCTGCCGCGGTCTGCTGCGCCGGAATCCGGAAGTGCGCTGGGGCACGGCGGAGGCGCGGCGGTGGCTCGAGGCGCCGGATGCGCCCGAGCTCCAGGTGGAGGCCGAGACGGCGCCGGCGGCCGCGCCGTCGCGCGGTTTCCGCTTCGTGGGCCGGGACTACGCAACGCCAGCCGATCTGGGCGCGGCCATGGCCGGCGACTGGGCCATGGCCGAGGACCTCTGGAGGAACCAGACGCCGGCGCTGTTGCAGTGGCTCCGCCACGAACTCGGATCCACGGAGGCGGCGGCCCGCGTGGAGGAGATCGACGGCACGCCGGGCATGGGCCTGGACGAGCAGTTGTTCTGGGCAATCCGCGCGCTCGCCCCTCAGGCGCCGCCGTCTTACCGGGGCGAGCCGCTGGCGGCCGAGAACCTGGCCCGGATCGCGAGCCGGGCGGCCGCGACGCCGGACGGGGACGACGCCCGCCTGCTGACGGCGGTCAGCCGCATCCCGCGTCTCGGTAGCAGCATCCCGCAGGTCGGAGATGCGGGGAATCCGGCGTTGACCGCGCAGGCGGCGCGATGGTCCGGCACGGCGCCGGCCTGGGAAGAGCTGCGCCGGGCACACGGGGAACTGCCGGAGCTCCCGGAGACGGACCGGATTGCCCTGCTGGCCGCGGCGACCGAGGGCAGCGGCGTGACCGAGCAGTTGCGGGAGCGGACATCGCAGGTCCTCGCCAAGTGGCCGCGGGCCAGGAAGTCCGCCCGGTTCCGGCGCCTCGGCGACCCAAGGCGCGCCGAGAGTCCTCAGCTTCTCGCCATGGCCCTGCTCGCCGCGACGACCCACGAGCGGGTCAAGACGGAAACGAGGGAAAGGCTGAAGACGCGCCGCCTGGCCATCGCCGCGGGAGCGCTGTCCGGACTCGTCTTCCTCCTCATCCGCCTCCTCATCGAGCCGTCGATGGCCGCCGCCGCCGGCCGGTTCGAGTACGTGACCGCCCCGGAAGGCGACGGCGCCGACGTCGCCTGGAGGTTCTTCTGGGGCGAGTTCATGTCGTCCAGCGAGCAGTTCGCCCCCGTGCCGGCGATGGTGGTTGGCGCCGCGGTCGCGCTCTGGCTGTGGTGGCGGTTCAGGCCGTCAGGCTGGGTCGTCCTGCTGTGCGGTCCGCCGGCGTTCCTTCTCGGCGCCGCGTTGACGATCATCAGCCTGTACGAGTTGTTCGGAAGCGTCATGATTCTCAGCTACACGATTCCCGGTCCGCTTCTCGTGGACGCCAGTTTCATCGTCGGGGCTTGCCTGGGCGTCGGCTTCGGCCTTGGCGTGGGTCTCGAACGCCTGCGCCTGAAACTCTCGGCGCGGACCTTTGCGCTCGCGCCGCTCGCCGTCACGCTCTGCATCGTTCTGGTGTGCGCGGCCATCGGCGCCGCGCGCTTCCCCGGTTGGCATGCCGGGCTGTTCGGGGACCCGCCTCCGCTCGGAGACGGCGTGTACCGGGTGGACGGCCAGCACTACCGGGTGCAGGACGGCGTGGGGGTCGAGATAGAGGCGCCCGTTTCGGAATAGGGTCGCGGCCCGCGACGCTCACCGCCCGGCTTGCCGGACCTGGGGCTTGCGGCGCCGGGACCGCTTCGCGCGGGAGGCCGACGCGGCTTCCTTCCGGCCTCCCTCGCCCTCGTGGACCTTCAGCCGGCGAACGCCGACCGGTAAGCGCTTCCCCACGCGGATGTCGACGCCCCGGCCGGCCATGGCCTGGCGGACCTCCGCGAAGTCCCGGCACCACGCGCTCTCCAGTTCCCCGTCCCGCCGCGCACCCTTGCCGGCCTTCAGCCGCCCGGAAGCCGCGACGCGGACCGGCTCGACACCGATGGCATTGCCCGCGACATCGACGACGACGCCGAGTTCCTCTTCGTCCGTCTTCTTCAGGAGCGTGCTCCCGCCCCCGGAGAAGATCGAGTCGAAACCCTCCTCGACGGCATAGCCCAGGCGCTCGAGTTCCTCGCGCATCACCATGGCGACGTACTGCTGCGCGTTCCGCTCCCGGGCGCCCCGGACGACCGCCTCGACGCGATCCGCGATGTCTCCGTCGAGCGTGGCCCGGCGCTGTTCGACGAGGTCGAGTTCGGCCGAGATCTTCGCGACGTCATCGCCGCCGAATCCGAGGAGCTTCTCCCGGAGATCTCCCACCGCCTCGGCCAGGCGCCGGTCCGCTTCGACCCTGGCCTCCTCGACCCGGTCGTTCGCTCGCTGCACCCCCAGCCGGAGTTCCAGCAGCATCGTTCTGGCTCGCTCCGGATGCTCTTCGGCGGCGATGCCCGCCGCCAGTTCTTCCAAGGCGCCCCGGTCCGCGGCGGGAACCTCGGCCGACAGGCGGCCGACCAGCCGCCGCGCGTCGCGCGCCGCCCCGTCCGCGGACGCGCCCACGGTCTCGGGCGAGCCGGACGGAGATTCCTCCGGCCCGGCCACGTCGTCCAGGCCGGACACCTCGGATTCGGAGAGCCCGGCGGCCTCCGGGGCGCCTGGCGAGCCGGCCTCGAACCCGTCGAGAAGAAACGACCGGACCTCGCGTTGCCGGCGGCGTAGCCGGCGCCCCCTCAGGCGCCCTTCCAGAGTGACGTAGTGGGAGCGCAGGCGCCTCACATAGTCCACGGCCACATCCGGGGGACCCTCAACATCGGGTCGCGCGGGCGGCCGTTTCATCTCGTTCCGGTACTCCGGATACTCCGCCTCCAACCTGGCCTGCAACGTGCCCACGCGTTCCTCCATTCGGAGCGCTTCGTTCCAACATCGCTGGTAGGCTCGCTCGATTCCCAGCGGCCCTCCCCATCGATTCTCATCCAGGAGTGTCCACCACCCGTTCTCTTTGCTCACAGCATCTCCATGGCGGCTTCAGGTCGGACCGCGACGCAGGCCGGTCTCGTCGAATCGACACACTATACTCACGACAATGCCCTCAATCGCCACTCCCTCCAGTGAAGACGAGTCAGACCATGGCGCCGATCCATCGCGTCGCGGCCGGAGTTCGGTACGGACCTGTTGCCCGCTCGCCGGGCTCGGGAGAGCGGCTTCCCGCACGGCGCCGGGATTGCGGATCGCGCGAAGGCCCATCGGGTGACTGAAGGCGGCGGCCCGCGACCCCCTGACGGGACCCGGCGAGAAACACCGGGGCCGCCGGACGAGACGCAGCGCGAAGCCCCCTCGCCATTCGACGCGGCCCTGCCCGAGTCCTCCGCCGCGGCGGATGCGACGCGCGCCGAAGAGGCCCACCCCGCCGCGTCGCCTTCCGCGACCGGCTTCCCCGAAGAGCTCGCGACGCGTTTCCGGCCCGTCCGCGAGCTCGACCACGGCAGCCAGGCCGACGTCTGGCTGGTGGAGGACGACGCCGGCACGCCGTTCGTCGCGAAGGTGTTCCGCCCCGGATTCGAGGGACGGCGGGACATCCTGGAGATCCTGCATGGCCTGGAACCGAACCGGGACATCGTGCCCGTGGTCTCCCACGGCCGCGCCGACGGCCGGCTGTACGTCGTGCTCGAGTACGTGCCGGGGGGCAACCTGAGGGGTCTGATGCAGCCGGGCGTTCCGGCCTCGACCGATCTGGTCCGCGAGGTGCTGACGCAGTTGGTCTCCGCGCTCGAGCGGCTCCACGGAAAGGGCATCGAGCATCAGGACCTGAAGCCCGGCAACGTCCTGGTGCGGAGCCGGCAGCCCCTGGATCTGGTGCTGGCCGACTTCGGCGTCGCCGCCCAGACGTCGGAGACCGTCCGGGCCACCAGGCTGGCCGGCATGACCTGGGCCTACGCGCCGCCCGAGGCGTTCTCGCTCCAGCGCGAAGAACTGATGCTCTGGCGGGGCAAGTACGACGCCTGGGCGCTGGGCGTCATCGTCGTGGAGCTGCTGACGGGCCGGCATCCGCTGCCGGGAAGCGAGGCGGCGATCGCGACGTTCTTCGTGACCCGCGGCACGGACGACCTGGTCGTGGGCGTGGACGATCCGGCATGGCGGAAGCTCTGCCGCGGCCTGCTGCGCCGGGATCCGGAAGCCCGCTGGGGCACGGCGGAAACTCGGCGATGGCTCGAGGCGCCGGACGCGCCCGAGCTCGATGTGAAGGAAGAGGCGGCGCCGGCGCGGGGCTTCCGCTTCGTCGGTCGGGACTACGCGACGCCCGCCGATCTGGGCTCGGCGATGGCCGGCGACTGGAACTCGGCCGAGGACGTCTGGAGGAACCGAACGCCCGAACTGGTGCAGTGGCTCCGCCACGAGCTCGGAACTCCCGACGTGGCGGCCCGCCTGGAGGAGATCGACCGCACGCCGGGTCTGGACTTGGACGCGCAGTTGTTCTGGGCGATCCGCGCGCTCGCCCCCCGGTCGCGGCCGTCGTTCCGGGGCGAGTCGCTGGCGACGGAAAACCTGGCGCTTGTCGCCAGCCGGGCCGCTGCCCGGCCGGACGGCGCCGACGCCGGGCTGCTGCTGGCGGTCAGCAATGTGCCTGGCCTCGGCGAGATCGGAGATCCGGCACTGACCGCGCAGACGGCGCGGTGGTCGGGCGTGGAGGCGGCCTGGGAAGAGCTGCGCGGACAACACGGGGAGCTGCCGGGTCTCTCGGAGACCGATCGGTCGACCCTGCTGGCGGCGGCGACCGAAGGCAGCGGCGTCACCGAGCAGTTACGGGAACGGACGTCGCGGGTCCTCGCGAAGCGGCCGCGGGCCGCGAAGTCCGACTGGTTCAAGCGCCTCGGCGCCGTGAGAAGCGCCGAAGCGCCGTGGCTTCGCGCCATGACCCTGCTCGCCGGCCAGGCGCACGAGGAGGTCGAGGCGGAACTCAGGTTGCGGCGGAAGACGCGGCGTCTGGCCATCGCCGCCGGAGCGGCGGCCGGAATCGCGATCAGCCTTCTCGTCCTGTTGATCGAGCCCTTCATAACCCACGACCCGATGCCCAGCCTGGTTGTCAGCGCAGCGATCGCGGCACTGGTGGTGATCGCGGCACTGGTCGGATTCGGCACGAGATCGCGGCCGACCGGCGCTTCCGCCGAGGGCCTCTCGAACTTGGGGGCACGGTACGAGTTCCTCTTGGGCATCCCGGGCTGCTTTTCGGTGTTCGGGCTCATGTTCATCGGTCCGTTGATGTGGTCCTGGCTGTTCGGGAGAATCCCCGGTCCGTTCCTCGTGGACGCCGGTCTCGTCATCCTGCCGTGCACGGCCATCGGCTTCGGTGTTGGCGCGGCTCTCGAGCGCCTGAACCGGCAGCTCACGGTGCGTACCGCCGCCCTCGCAACGCTGGCGATCATGTTCGCGGTCGCGCTCGTGTCCTTAGTGATCCTGCTTTCGGAATTGGCCAGCGGAGAGTCCGCCGGAATTCGCGGCGGCTTGGAGGACGGCCCTTGACCAGCAAGGTACACATCCGGATCGCCGTCCCGGAGACAGCGGCCGGGGAAGGGCACTCCAGGTGACCGAAGGCGGCGGCCCGCGGCCCCCTGCCGGAACACGGCGCGAGCCGCCGGAGGCGCCGGACGAGACGCAGCGCGAAGCCCCCTCGCCATTCGACGCGACCCTGCCGGAATCCTCCGCCGCGGCGGATGCGACGCGCGCCGAAGAGGCACCTCTCGCCCACCCCGCCGCGCCGCCTTTCGCGACCGGCTTCCCCGAAGAGCTCGCGACGCGTTTCCGGCCCGTCCGCGAGCTCGACCACGGCAGCCAGGCCGACGTCTGGCTGGTGGAGGACGACGCCGGCACGCCGTTCGTCGCGAAGGTGTTCCGCCCCGGATTCGAGGGACGGCGGGACATCCTGGAGATCCTGCATGGCCTGGAACCGAACCGGGACATCGTGCCCGTGGTCTCCCACGGCCGCGCCGACGGCCGGCTGTACGTCGTGCTCGAGTACGTGCCGGGGGGCAACCTGAGGGGTCTGATGCAGCCGGGCGTTCCGGCCTCGACCGATCTGGTCCGCGAGGTGCTGACGCAGTTGGTCTCCGCGCTCGAGCGGCTCCACGGAAAGGGCATCGAGCATCAGGACCTGAAGCCCGGCAACGTCCTGGTGCGGAGCCGGCAGCCCCTGGATCTGGTGCTGGCCGACTTCGGCGTCGCCACCCAGGCATCGGAGACCGTCCGGGCCACCAGGCTGGCCGGCATGACCTGGGCCTACGCGCCGCCCGAGGCGTTCTCGCTCCAGCGCGAAGAACTGATGCTCTGGCGGGGCAAGTACGACGCCTGGGCGCTGGGCGTCATCGTCGTGGAGCTGCTGACGGGCCGGCATCCGCTGCCGGGAAGCGAGGCGGCGATCGCGACGTTCTTCGTGACCCGCGGCACGGACGACCTGGTCGTGGGCGTGGACGATCCGGCATGGCGGAAGCTCTGCCGCGGCCTGCTGCGCCGGGATCCGGAAGCCCGCTGGGGCACGGCGGAGGCGCGGCGGTGGCTCGAGGCGCCGGACGCGCCCGATCTGGACGTGAAGGACGAAGCGGCGCCGGCGACGACGCCGTTGCGCGGCTTTCGCGTCAAGGATCGGGACTACGCGACGGCCGCCGACCTGGGCTCGGCGATGGCCGGCGACTGGGCCATGGCCGAGGACGTCTGGAGGTACAGGACGCCGGAACTGCTCCAGTGGCTCCGCCACGAACTCGGAACTCCGGACGTGGCGGCCCGCCTGGAGGAGATCGACCGCACGCCGGGTCTGGACTTGGACGCGCAGTTGTTCTGGGCGATCCGCGCGCTCGCCCCCCGGTCGCGGCCGTCGTTCCGGGGCGAGTCGCTGACGGCGGAGAATCTGGCGCGCGTCGCCAGCCGGGCGGCCGCGCGGCCGGACGGCGCCGACGCCGGGCTGCTGGTGATGCTCCACGACATTCCTCGTCTCGGAGGCCCCGGAGATCCGGCGCTGACCGCGCAGATGGCGCGATGGTCCGGCGCGGCGGCGGCCTGGGGAGCTCTTCGCGGAGAGCACGCCGAACTGCCCGAGCTTTCGTCGACCGAACAGAAGCTCCTGCTGGCCGCGGCGACCGAAGGCAGCGGCGTGACCGAGCAGTTGCGGGAACGGACGCGGGACGTTCTCGCGAAGTGGCCGCGGGCCCGGAAGTCCGACTGGTTCCGGCGCCTCGGCGCCGTGAGACGTGCCGAAGGGCCGCAGCTTCTCGCCATGGCCCTGCTCGCCGGTCAGGCGCACGACGAGGTCGAGGCGGACGTCCGGGCGAGCCGGAAAACCCGGTGGCTCGGCATCGGCGCCGGAGCGACGTCCGGCCTCGCGTTCTCGCTCCTCTGCCTGTTCTTCAAAGGGCTGATGTTGGAGTACGACGATTGGGTGGCCCTCTGGGACGACAGCGCCTCCTTCCTGGGGCCGACCATCGCTGTGCTGGCGATGCTGGCTGGAGGAGCGACGGTCTTGATCTGGGTACTCGGCCGTTCTCTAGTGGCCTTAGATCTCGCGAACCCGTTCTATAACTGCCTCTTGATTCTGTGCGGCTCTCCGTTGTTGTTGCTCGCCGTGTTTTCTCTGACGTATTTCTTCCTGTATGGGCTGTTCGGAAGCGCCATGATCCTGAGCTACACGATTCCGGGCCCGTTCTTCCTGGCGCCGGGTTTCGCTCTCGTGATCTGCATGGCCATCGGCATCGGTCTCGGCATGGCTCGCGATGTCCTGAACCTGAAGGAGACCGTCACCACCAGAGAGACGCTGAACCGGCTCATCCTCGACACGCTGGTCATCACGCTCTGCGTCATCCTGATGTGCGCGGCCATCGGCGCCGCGCGCTTCCCGGGTTATCTTGGTGCTCTTTTCGGCGAGTGGGGCTAGTAAACTGTGTGGCACATCGACGGCAAGCACTACGGGTTCCGGGGCGGCGACCCGGTCGAGTTGGAGGCGCCCGTTTCGGAGTAGAGTCGCGCCCCATGAAGCGCCTTCCGGCGGCGACCATCGCCGCACTCCTGTCGCTGTGGGCCGCCGCGTCGGGGGCCCAGATCGCCCGCCCGTCCGCCGCGGCGGTGGCCGTGGGCGAGGCCCCGGCGCTCGATGGCGCCGTCCTCGACGATCCCGTCTGGCAAAGCGTCGCGCCGGTCTCGGGCACGACGCAGACCCGGCCGTTCGCCGGCGAGCCGGGCACGGAACGCACCGAAGTGCGTTTCGCCTTCACCGAGGACACCCTCTTCGTCGGCGTCGTCTGCCACGACCGGGCGCCGGACGGCATCGTCATCTCGGACAGCCGGCGGGACGCGGCCCTGGACGAGACGGACAGCTTCCAGGTCATCTTCGACACGTTCCGGGACGGGCGCAACGGCTTCGTGTTCGGTACGAACCCGGCCGGCATCGAGTACGACGGCCAGGTCGTCGAGGGCGGCTCCGGCGTGTTCAGCGGCATGGGCGGCGGCGGCCGCTTCCGGGGCGCCCTGAGCACCGGCTTCAACCTGAACTGGGACGGCGCCTGGAACGTCGCCACAGAGGTCGGAGAGTTCGGCTGGAGCGCCGAGTTCGCCATTCCCTTTCGCACCCTCCGCTATCCCCCGACCGACGTGCAGACCTGGGGCCTCAACTTCCAGCGCAACATCGCCCGCCACCGGGAAGTCGCCTTCTGGGCCGAGCTCGACCGGAACCACGACCTCGACCGGCTGACCGACGCGGGCTCGCTCCAGGGCGTCGAGCCGCCGCCGCAGCGCAACCTGAAGCTGATCCCCTACGCGATCGGATCGAGCAGGGAGCCGCCCGCGGCCGGCAGCGGCAGCGAGTCGGACTCCGACCTCGGCGTCGACCTCAAGTACAGCGTGACCCCGAGCCTGACCCTCGACGTGACGTACAACACGGACTTCGCCCAGGTCGAGGTCGACGAGCAGCAGGTGAACCTCGACCGGTTCAACCTGTTCTTCCCCGAGAAGCGGCCGTTCTTCCTGGAGAACGCCGGCCTGTTCACCGTCGGCGCGCGTTCGGGGGGAAGCCGCGCGTCGGCCCGCGTCGACCTGTTCTTCAGCCGGCGCATCGGCATCGGGCCCGGCGGCGAACTGATCCCGATCGACTACGGCGGCCGGCTCTCCGGCAAGGCGGGCCGCTTCAACGTCGGGCTGCTCCACATGCAGACCGCGTCGGTGGGAGGGCTGCACGGCAACGACTACGCCGTCGCCCGCGTCAACCGGGAACTGGGCGAGCGCTCCAGCATCGGCGGCATGTTCGTGAGCCGCGAGGGCGTGGGCAGCCTCGCGCCGGAGGGCGACACGAACCGGACCTACGCCATCGACGGCAAGTGGGGCATCGGCGAGCATCACACCGTCGAGACCTACGTCGCCCGGACCGACACGCCGGGACTCGAGGGCGACGACAGCTCGATGCTCCTGAGCTACAACCTCGGCAAGCCGCAGTGGCGCGGCAGCCTCAGCCTCGCCGAGGCGCGCGCGAACTTCAACCCGGAAGTCGGCTTCATGTCGCGGCGGGACTTCCGGAACTTCTCCACGTTCGTGATGCGCACGGTCCGGCCGAAGAACCTCGCCGGCTTCCACGAGATCCGGCCCCACGCCTCCTACAGCGGCATCTGGGACTTCGACGACTACAAGGAGACCCAGTACATCCACGTCGACACGCACTGGGAGTGGCGCAACGGCTTCCAGGTCCACACCGGCGTGAACTTCACCGAGGAGGGCGTCAAGGAGACGTTCGAGATCGTCGACGGCTTCCCGGTCCAGGCGGGAAGGTACAGCCACGACGAGCTGCAGACCGTGTTCTCGACGAACCAGGCGAAGCCGTTCTCGGTCTACATCCGCAACGTCACGGGCGGCTTCTTCGGCGGCGACCGGAGTTCCACCTCGCTCACCCTGCTCGCCCGGCGCGGCGAGCGGCTGACCTCGGAACTGACCTGGGACCACAACGACGTGGACATCGCCTCCGGCGGCTTCCAGGTCAATCTGGGCCGGCTCCGGCTCTCCTACTCCATCACCCCCCGGATGCTCGTCCAGGCGCTCGCCCAGTACAACGACCAGTCCGACAACGTGTCCGCGAACCTGCGCTTCTCCTGGCTGCAGGACGCGAACACGGGGCTGTTCGTGGTCTACAACGAGATCGACGAGCTGGGCGCGCGGATCCTCTACGAGAGGCCGGACCGCACCGTGATCGTCAAGTACAGCCGCCTGATCGACGTCTTCCGTTGAGTCGGCCACGCCGTCCCCTGTCTTCAAGGAGCTCCGTCACGATGAATCCCGCCGACCTGCGCGTCTACTTCTCCTTCCGCTCCCCCTTCTCCTGGTTCGCGTTCCACCGGATCGTGACGACCGGCGCGCTGGACTGGAACGAGGTCGACGCCGTTCCCATCTTCCCCTTCGGCAAGGGGGCCAACCTCTCGGCCGGCCGCGCCAAGTCGAGCTACGTCCGCCAGGACGCGGAGCGGATCGCGAGCGCCTACGGCCTGCCCATGAACTGGCCGGAAGGCGGCGACGATCCGGACTGGTTCCCGCCGCACCAGATCTACCTCTGGGCCCGGGAGCGGGGCAAGGCGGTCGACTACGCCCGCGAGGCCTTCCTGGCCCGCTTCGGGCGCGGCCTCGACCTCGCCAGCGACGAGGTCATGCGCGCCGCCGCCGAAGCCGCGGGCCTCGACGGCGACGAGGCCCTGGCCGTCGCCCACGATCCGAAGTGGAAGGACAAGGTCATGGCCGGCTTTGCCCACACCCGGGACGACGGCGCCTTCGGCGTGCCGCTGTTCATCTACCGCGGCGAGCGCTTCTGGGGCAACGACCGGCTCGACTGGCTGCTGCGCGCCATCGCGCTCTCGGAAGGCCGCGAAGTGCCCGACCTGGCGGCCGATCCGCTGGCGCCCGTCTCCTCCGCCTAGCGGCAGCCCGCCTCCTTTCCGTGTGCTTCAATAGGGAGACTTGATCTTCTTCGAGCAGCACCGTGCGCGCATCGAGCGGGCCGAAGCGCACTGCCGCCGCCTGCAGGCCGCGTTCGCCGTCGCCGGCGGCATCGCGCTCGCCGTGCTGCTCGGCATCACGGTGGCCGAAGTCCTCTGGCGCCACATCCTGAACGACTCGCTGCCCTGGATCGAGGATGTCTCGACCATGTCGCTCGCCGTCGTGGTGGCGGCCGCGGTCGCCTGGGGCGCCCGCGAGGGCGCCCACGTCGGCGTCAACCTGATCGCGCGATTCGCGGGCCGGCGAGTCACCCGGGTTACCGATGCGATCGCCCGCATTCTGAGCCTGGGCGTGACGGCGCTGGCCGCCTGGGCCATGTTCGTCCACGGCGCCTGCGGCCTGCCCTGCGGCGACGTGACCGGCAGCATCTCGATCCCGCATACCCCGTTCTACTACGCGCTCGGGGCGTCGCTGGCCGCCTGTTGCTGCCTGCTCGCGTCCCAGACGCTGCTGGGGTTCGCCGCGTGGAACGCCGACGATCCCAACGAGCCGGTCGAGTGACGGCCGGAACCGGCATCGCCCTGCTGGGCTTTCTCGCTCTTCTCGCCCTGCTGCTGATCCGCGTGCCGGCGGGGCTGGCGATGCTGATCGTGGGCGCGGCCGGAATCGCCATGATCCGCCCCGGCGCCGTCGTGCCGGTGGTGGCGGGAGAGGTGTTCGCGGTCTCCTCCCGCTACTCGCTCACCATCCTGCCCCTGTTCATGCTGATGGGCAACTTGGCCCTGGTTTCCGGGATGAGCCAGGACCTGTACCGGGCCGCGCACGGCTGGCTCGGCCGGTTTCGCGGCAGCCTCGCTTCCGCGTCGATCGTCGCGTGCGCCGGATTCTCGGCTCTCTCGGGGTCGTCGCTCGCCGCCGCGCTGACGATGGGCCGCGTTTCGCTGCCCGAGATGCGGCGGTTCCGGTACGACGACTCGCTGGCTACCGGCGCCATCGCCGCCGGCGGAACGCTTGGCATCCTGATCCCGCCGTCGGCGGGGATGGTGATCTACGGGATCATCACCGAAGAGAGCATCGGGCGCCTGTTCATGGCCGGCGTGATTCCCGGCGTTCTGCTCACCCTGCTCTTCGTCCTCGCCGTCTGGATCGTCGTCAGGCGGGATCCGGACAAGGCGCCGCACGCCGCGGCGTCCCTGCCGTGGCGGGATCGGCTCCGGGCCACCGCGAGAGCGGGGTGGATCCTCGGCATCGTCGTCGTCACGATCGGCGGCATCTACGCCGGCGTCTTCTCCGCCATCGAGGCGGCCGGAGTGGGAGCGGCGCTGGCGCTGATCGCGGCCTGCGCGCGGCGCAAACTGAACGGGAAGACCGCGGTCGAGGTGGCGAGCGCCACGCTCAAGGCGAGCGGCACCGCCTTCCTGGTGCTGTTCGGCGCGTTCGTGTTCAAGGTCTTCCTCGGCTTCACCGGCATCGCCTTCGTCGCGACCGAGTGGGTCGGCGTACAGGGCTTCTCGGGCGCTCAGGTCGTCGCGCTGGTCCTCGTCATGTTCGTCGTTCTGGGCACCTTTCTCGACGGATTCGCGATGCTGGTGCTGACCGTCCCCCTGGTGCAGCCGGTACTCGAGTCGCTGGGCGTCGACATGATCTGGTTCGGCGTGCTGGTCGTCATCGCACTTGAGATGGGCCTGATCTCGCCTCCGGTGGGGCTGAACATCTTCGTGGTGAAGGGCGTGGCGCCCGACGTGCCGATCCACACGATGTTCCGCGGCATCGTTCCGTTCTGGCTCGCCCTCCTCGCGGCGATGGTCCTGATCGCGTTCGTTCCCCGGATCGCCACCCTGCTGCCGGACGCCATGTTCGGATGAACGTGAAGGAGGCCAAGGGCCCGCGGCCCGACGCCGGCGAGGAACTCCTGTACGAAGCCGACGACCGGATTCCCCGGTTGCTCGCGCTCGGGCTCGGCTTGCAGCTCGCCGCCCTGGGCCTCAACGGGATGGTGCTCCTGCCGACGATCGCGTTCCGGGCCGGCGGCGCCGGGGACCTGGCGCTCTGGGCGGTGTTCGCCTCCGTGCTGGCCTGCGGCGCCGCCACGATCGTGCAGGCCGTGCGGGTGGGACGGTACGGAGCGGGTTTCACCCTGGCCCACGTCAGCTCGGCGATCTTCATCGCCGTCTGCGCCGAGGCCCTGATCCGGGGAGGACCGGGGCTGCTGGCGACCCTGGTCGTCATCTCGGCGATCGCCCAGACCGCGCTCTCGGCACGGCTCTCGCTGCTCCACCGGGTGCTCGTGCCAGTCGTCACGGGAACGGTGATCATGCTCCTTCCGGTCAGCGTGATGCCGATTCTCTTCCGCATGCTGAACGAGGCGCCGCCCGGCGCCCCCGGCTACGCCGGGCCGCTGAGCGCCGGCGTCACGATCTGCGCCTTCCTGGGGATCGCCCTGAGGGGGAAGGGGAAGGCGCGCCTCTGGGCGCCCGCCGCCGGCATCGTCGCCGGCGCCCTGACCGGCGCATTCCTCGGCATCTACGATTTCGCGCGCGTGGCCGACGCGGCGTGGATCGGCGCTCCCCGGGGCCGCCCGCCCGGGCTGGACCTCGAGTTCGGCGCCGCGTTCTGGGCCCTCCTGCCCGCGTTCCTGCTGGTGGCGCTGGTCGGCTCGACCAAGTCGGTCGCCGTCGCGGTCGCCGCCCAGCGCGTGGCCTGGCGCAAGGCCCGCGCGGTCGACTTCCGGGCCGTGCAGCGGGCCGTGGCCGCGGAAGGCGCCAGCAGCCTGCTGGCGGGTCTGGCCGGAACGATGCCCAACACCCTGAACGCGGGATCGGCCTCCGCGGTCGAGGTCACCGGCGTCGCGGCGCGCCGCGTCGGGGTCGCGTGCGGGCTGGTCTTCGTCGTTCTGGCCTTCCTGCCGAAAGCGCTCGCCCTCATTCTCGCGATCCCCTCCGCGGTCGTGGCCGCGGCCGTCGCCGTGGTCATGGTGACCCTGTTCACGGTCGGAGTGCGCGAGGTCGCGACGAGCATGGGCGCGAACCCCCGCAACGGCCTGATCGCGGCCGTCTCGTTCTGGACCGGCGTCGGCTTGGAGTTCGACCTGATCTTCCCCGAGTGGTTCGGCGAGTTCGCGGGAGGACTGTTCAGCAACGGCTTGACCACCGGGGGTCTGGTGGCGCTCCTGCTCACCGCGCTGACGCTGCGGCGCAAGAGCCAGTTCAGGGGCCGGCTCGACACGGCCGAACTGCCGCGGCTCAGGAAGTTCATCCGGGAGTTCGCCGCCCGCAACCGCCTGGAGGCCGCCGCGCGGCGGCTCGATGCCGCGACCGAGGAAGCGTTGCTCACCCTGTTGCAGTCGCGTGCGGAGAGCGAAGAAGAGGACGACGACGAGCGATCGGCGCTGCTTCTCGTGGCGCGCGAAGAAGACGGCGAGGCCGTGCTGGAGTTCAAGGTAGGCGCGGCAAGCGCCGACGAGATCAACCTTCAGGACCGCCTGTCGTCCCTCGGCGGGCGAACCGGCGCTGCCTGGGTCGAGCACGAGATCTCCCTGCGGATGCTCCGCCGCCTGGCGTCCTCGGTTCGGCACCAGCAGTTTCACGACACGGACATCCTGACCCTCCGCGTCTCGGCCGTCCCCCGGCGCGGGTCCTGACGTGTCGAAGTGCTGCCGGCTCCTTGCCCTCGGTTTGCTGTTCGCCGCCGGCTGCGGGCCGGGCAGCGATGGCAGGGATGCCAGGGAGCTTTCGCTGGCGCATTTCCTGCCGGCGGATCACCCCCTGAACGGGGCCGTCTTCACGCCCTTCTCCCGGGAACTGGCGGAGCTCTCCGGCGGCAGGCTGACCGTCAGGCAGTTCCCGGCGGGCGCCCTCAACTCGTCGGCCCCGGCGCAGTACTCGATCCTGCGGAGCGGCGTGGCCGACATCGCCCTTGCCATCCCCGCCTACACCGCCGACGTCTTTCCGAAGACGGACCTGATCGCGTACCCGGGCATCTGCAAGACGACGAGGGACTGCACCGAAGCCATGCTGCGCGCGCGGTCGGTCCTGGAACCGGAGTACCGGGCGCGGGTTCTGGCGCTGTGGTCCAACGCCGCCCCGGTGCTGGTCACCCGCGACAAGCCGGTACGGACGCTCGAAGACATGCGCGGGCTCAAGATCCGGGTCTCGACCCGGAGCGCCATCCCGTTCATCGAGGCGCTCGGCGCCAGCGCGGTCATGCAGCCCGCCACGGTCGTCCACCAGAGCCTGGCGACCGGGGTCATCGACGGCGTCGCCCTCTCCCCCTCGGGGATCGTCACCTTCCAGCTTCACGAGCTGGCCGCCTACGTGACCACCTGGCTTCCCGCGTCCGGGCTGCCGTTCGTCCTGCTGATGAACCGGGAGGCGTACGACGGCCTCGGTCCCGAGGCGCGGGGCTGGGTCGACCAGGCCGCGGACGTCTCCCTGTCCGTGGCCGGGGCCGCCGCCTACGAGCGTGCCGGCGCCGAAGGGCTGCGCCTGGCGAAGGAGGCCGGCGTCGAGATCATCGATCTGCCGGAGAGCGAACGGCGGCGGTTCGAACGGGCCATCGCCTCCGTGCGCGAGGCGGGCCTGAAGCGCCGGGTCGGCGACATGACGGCCGGCGAGGTCATCCGTCTGTTCGAGGGACCGGCGGGCGGCTCGCCACCTCGCCGGCGATGACGACGCAGGGCGGCCCGATCTCCCCGGCGACGTCTCCGGCCGCCAGCGCCTGAAGGGTGGAGCGCACCGTCTTCTGGCCGGATGTCGTCGCCCGCTCGACGATCGCCACCGGCGTCGCGGGACGGCGGCCGGCGGCGATCAGGCCACGGCCGATGCGCTCCAGGCGGCGCGCCGGCATCAGGACGACGACGGTGTCGACGCCGGAGAGGCCGGCCCAGTCCGGTTCGCCGCCTTCGGCGTTGCGCGCCGACACGACGGCGAAGCCCAGGGAAACGCCGCGATGCGTCAGCGGGATGCCGGCGACCGCCGGCGCCGCCACGACGCTGCTCACGCCGGGAACCACTTCGCAGGGCACGCCGGCGGCGGCGCAGGCCTCGATCTCCTCGCCGCCGCGGCCGAAGACGGCCGGGTCGCCGCCCTTCAGCCGGACCACGTGGGCGCCAGCGCGCGACCGCTCGATCATGAGCTTCTCGATCCGACGCTGGCGGGCCTGCACGTCGTCGCCGGGGCGCTTGCCGACATCGACGATCTCGGCGCCGGTCTTCGCCTCCGCGAGCAGTTGCGGCGCCGCGAGCCGGTCGTGCAGCACGACGTCCGCCGCCCGCAGCCGCTTCAGACCCAGGACCGTGATCAGGTCGGGATCGCCGGGCCCGGCGCCGATCAGAGTGACCCGCCCCGAGCCGCTCACCGCCCCGGCGCCTCGGCGACGACGCCCATGATCCGCTCCGCGCGTTGCCGGGCCTCGGCCGCCCGCCCCTCGCGAAACAGCTCGAGGACCTCCGAGTCCACGAGTTCGTACCAGCGCCGGCGGCGTTCCTCGAACTCCGGCACGGCGGCCGCCAGCGGCGCCCGCAGCCGGCCCGCCAGTTCCAGCAGCGCTCCGTACTCCGGCCCCAGCTCGCGCTCCAGCCGCTCGCGCAGGCGCACCGCCAGCGCCGGGGCGCGGCCCGAGGTCGAGATCGCGACGACCAGGTCGCCGCGACGCACCAGGGCCGGCATGATGAAGCTGCAGTGCTCGACGTCGTCCTCGACGTTGGCGAAGATGCCGCGCCGTTCGGCCTCGGCGAAGAACTCCGCGTCTTCGGCCGCCTCGCCGGGCTCGGCGAGCGCCAGGGTCGCTCCCTCCAGATCGGCGGCACGGTAGTCCCGGGCGACGTGCTCGATCTCGCCGCGTGCCGCCAGCCGCGCCAGGTCCGGAGTCAGTCCGGGGGCGACGACGCGCACCCGCGCGCCGCAACGCAACAGCCCGCCGACCCTCCGCTCGGCCACCGGACCGCCGCCCTTGACGACGACCAGCCGCTCGGCAAGCGACAGGAAGACCGGGTAGTACGAGGGTGCCCGCGCGTCGCCGCTCAACGGGGCTGCAGCACGTGAAGCCCGCATTCCTTGCCGGTCTGGGACTCCCACCACCAGCGCCCGCCGCGCGCCCCCTCGCCCGGCCGCGACGGCCGCGTACACGGCGCGCATCCGATCGTGCGGTAGCCGCCGTCGTAGAGCGGGTGGTAGGGGACGCCCTGCTCGTGGATGTAGGCCCACACCTGGTCCTCGGTCCAGTCGAGCAGCGGGCAGACCTTCACCAGGCGCCCCCTGGTCCGGGTCACCCGGTCGACCTCCACCTTGTTCAGAACGTCCCGGGTCGGCGTCTGGTCGCGGCGCAGGCCGCTCAACCAGGCCGGCGCGTGCGCCAGGGCCCGGCGCATGGGCTCCACCTTGCGCACGTTGCAGCAGCGCTGGCGCCCGGCCACCGATGCGTAGAAGAGATTCGGTCCCTCCCGCCTGACCAGGCGTGCCACGTCCGACGCGCGCGGCGCCACGATCTCCACCTCCACGCCGTAGTGCATCCGGAGGTGCTCGATGTGCCGGAAGGTCTCCTCCGGCAGCCGGCCGGTGTCGAGGGTGACGACGCGGACCGGCAAGCCGAGCTGGCGGCACATGTGGAGGAGCACCATGCCTTCCGCCTGGAAGGAGGTGGCCAGGGTCAGTTCCCTTCCCCAGCGAGCGTGGGCCCAGCGCAGCACCTGCTCCGGCGTCGCGAGTTCCAGCTCCATCGCCCAGCCGAGGACGCAGAGATCGCCGTCGGCGGCGGCGCCCGGGAACTCGAGGACGGCGCCGCCGGTCGTGTCCTGAACCGCCTGTCCGCTCATTTGTGACAAATACGATCACAAATGTCCAAGGGTTGCAACGACGCTACCGGAGCGACCGGAGCGTCGCCGCCAGCGCCTCCAGATCCGCGCGGTCGTTGTACACCTGAGGCGCCACCCGGATCGCCTTGCCGCGAACGGAGACGAAGACCCCGGCTTGCCGCAGGGCCGCCGCCGTCTCGTCCACGTCGAGACCCCGGCGCGAGCGCAGGCCGAACAGGTGCGCGCCGCGCCAGGCCCGCTCCTCCAGGTCGAAGCCGGCCTCCCGGAAGACCTCCTCGAACGGCTCGACCAGGTGCTCGCAGTACTCCTGGACCCGGTCCGGCCCCCACTCGAGCACCATGTCGAGCGCGGCGTTCAGCATCGGCACCTGGATCTGGTTGCTCCGCTCGCCCACGTCGTAACGCAGCGCTCCCGGCCGGTAGGACTCCACGTACTCGATCCGGCCGGCGACGAAACGGTCGCTGCCTTCGCGCGCCGCCCACGGCTCCTCGAGCGGCACGCCGTCGTCGAAGCGCTCGCCGAACCAGGCCAGGCCGCTCTGGTACGGGCCGAACAGGGTCTTGTAGCCGGCGACGACCAGAGCGTCGGGCGCCACCTTCTCCACGTCGAACGGCAGCGCCCCGATCGACTGCGTGCCGTCGATCACGAAGGCGGCGCCCACCGCGCGGGCGCGCCGGCCGATCGCCGCCACGTCGAAGCGGGTGCCGTCCGCCCAGTGGACGACCGGCGTCGCCACGACCGCCGTCTTCCGGTCGATGGCGCGAAGCAGCCGCCGGTTCCAGGACGCTCCAGGAGTCGGCTTCCCCCTGGCGGAGCGCGCGACGACCCGGATCTCCGCGCCGCTCTCCCCCGCCTTCCGCATCCAGGAGTAGACGTTGCTCGGAAACTGGTCGCCCAGGACGACGATGTTCTGGCCGCACTCCACCGGCACGTTGCGGGCGGCGGTGGCGATCCCGTAGGACACCGCCGGGACGATCGCCACCCGCCGCGGCTCGGAACTCCCGATCAGCCGGGCGAAGCGCTCGCGCAGCGCGTCCGTCTCGGCGAAGAAGTCGTCGGCGACGATCTTCGACGGGTCCCGCCGGCGCGCCATCCCGCGCAGGCCGGCCTCTTCGACCTCGCGGGCGAGCGGCGCCATGTAGGCGCAGTTCAGGTAGTGAAGGCGCGGCGGCAGTTGAAACCGGTTGCGCTGGCAGGGGAGCACGGTCCGGCGGTCCGCCCCTACGCCGCGGCCAGGGCCCGGTCGAGATCGCGGATCAGGTCGTCGACCGTCTCGAGGCCGATCGAGAGCCGCACGACGTCCGGGCCGGCGCCGGCGGCTTCCCGCTGTTCGTCGGAGAGTTGCCGATGAGTCGTCGACGCCGGATGGATGATCAGCGAGCGGGCGTCGCCGACATTCGCCAGGTGCGAGAACAGCTCGCAGGTCTCGACGACCCTGACGCCCGCCTCGTAGCCGCCCCGGACGCCGAACGTGAACACCGCGCCCGCGCCGTTCGGCAGGTACTTCGCCGCAAGCTCCCGGTAGGGACTGTCCGGCAGGCCGGCGTGGGAGACCCACTCGACCTTCGGGTGCTCCGCCAGCCACTCGGCGACCGCCTGGGCGTTCCGGCAGTGGCGCTCCATGCGCAGGGCGAGGGTCTCCATCCCGAGCAACGTCAGGAAGGCGTTCATCGGCGCCATCGAAGCGCCCAGGTCCCGCAGGCCGACCGCGTGCGAGTGGACCGTGAACGCGAGGTCGCCGAACGTCTCGCTGAACTTCAGGCCATGGTAGGCGGGCTCCGGCGCCGAGAGGCCCGGGAAACGACCCGATGCCGTCCAGTCGAACCGGCCGCTGTCCACGACAGCGCCGCCGATCACGGTGCCGTTGCCCGAGAGGAACTTCGTCGCCGAATGGACGATCAGGTCGGCGCCCCACTCGAAGGGCCGGCAGAGCCACGGCGTGGCGAGCGTGTTGTCGACGATCAGCAAGGCGCCGGCGGCCCGCGTCAGCCCGGCCAGGGCCTCCAGGTCGGTGACCACGCCGCCCGGGTTCGCCAGACTCTCCACAAACAGCGCCTTGGCGCCCCGAGCCAGCACCGCCTCCACCGCGGAGAGGTCCTCCGTGTCGACGAAGTCGCACCGCCAGTCGAACTTCGGGAACGTCCGGCTGAACTGGGTTACCGACCCGCCGTAGAGCCGGTTCGACGCCGCGAACCGCTCGCCGGCCTCGATCAGCGGGAAGAACGCGAGGACCTGGGCGGCGTGCCCCGAGGCGGCGCAGGTTGCGCCCCGACCGCCCTCCAGGTTGGCGATGCGCTCCTCCAGCGCGGCGACGGTGGGGTTCCCGAGCCGGGAGTAGATGAAGCCGAAGGTCTGGAGATTGAACAGGGACGCGGCGTGGTCCGCGTCGTGGAACGCGTACGCCGAGGTCTGGTGAATGGGCGTCTGGCGCGAGCCCGAAACCGGATCCGGGCCGGCGCCGGCGTGGATCATCCGGGTCTCGAAGCCCCAGTCCGGGTTCGGGCCGTTCTCCTGCCCCTGCGTTTCGTCCGTGCTCATTCCGTCTCCCTAATGCGGGCGGCGCTCATGCGCCGCCGCGGTCAAGCGGCGCCCGACGGCGCCAGCGGCTGCTGATCACGCCGCTGTCGACGCCGCCCCAGCCCAGTTCGCCCGACAGCCGGCCGTACTCGATCTTCGGGCAACGGTCCATGATCACCGTGAGCCCGGCGGCCTCCGCCTCGGCGGCCGCCTCGTCGTTGCGCACGCCGAGCTGCATCCAGATCACCTGGATTCCCTTCTCCTCGCGCAGCCGAATCGCCTCCCTGGTCGTCTCCAGGGCCGCGTCCGAGCCCCGAAAGACGTCGACCATCTCGACCGGCGCGGGAACCTCGGCCAGCGACGCGCAGGCCGGCTCGCCCAGGATGGGCGTCCCCGCCGCCGCGGCCCGGGGGTTCACCGGGACCACGCGGTAGCCCTTCTGCTGCAGGTACTTCATCGCGAAGTTCGACGGCCGCTTCCAGTTCGGCGACGCGCCGACCATGGCGATCGTCCGCACGCGGCGGAGGATGCCGGCAATCAGGGCATCGCTGTAGCGGAGGGGCGCGGGCACGGGGCGGATACTAACGTCGGCGCGCCCGGAAAGGGGGTGCCTCGCATCCCCCGTTCGGCGTCATCGGTTGTAGTCTAGGACCATGGCTGGAGGTGCCGCTCAACCCGCTCTCGCGCCGCTCCATGAGCGCTCCGTCTCCGCGAGAGGCGCCGCCGGATCGGCCGCGCCTCGGCTCGACGCCGAGGGCCGGCCGCTCGACGTAGCTGACTTCCCCGGCTGCAAAACGGTCCAGATTCCACGGGAGAAGATCGAGGACCACGACGGCCGGGTCGAGTACTGGGACAGCCGGACGGAGACAGCGATGGTGGTCTGCGAGACGACTCTGTTCCACGAACGGCCATCGCAACGCCTGGCGCGGCTGGCCGAACGCATCGCCGCTTCGAGCGGGTCGCTGATCGAGACGTTCGGGACGACCGACCTGGTCCGCTTCTTCGCCGGCGGCACGACGAAGGTGCTCATGCAGGCGGACCAGATCGTCTACGTCAACCCCCGGCCCGAGGTCGGCATGACGCCGAGGGTCGACGTCGACGGAGTCGATCTGCCGGATGTAGTCCTGGAGGTCGACTACTCCACCGATGCGCGGCGCGGCAAGCTGCCGCGCTACGAGGCCTGGGGCTTCCCGGAGCTCTGGATCGACGTACCCGACGAGCGGGCAGCGAGCCGACCGAAGTCGCGCCGTTCGGGGCTTGCGATCCACGTACTCGAGGACGGCCGCTTCAGGCTCGCGGCGAGCAGCCGGGCCTTTCCCGGCTGGACGGCGGAGGAGATCCACCGCTCCCTCAACGAGCATCCGCCCAGCGAGGAGACGTTCGCCGTGCTCCGGCGGGTAGGCCGCGCCCTGGGCACACAGGAAGGGACCGGCCCCGACGACGATCCGTGGTTGCGGTACGAGCGCGGCGAGAGTCGGGCGGAAGGCCGAGCGGAAGGCGTGGTCGCCGGCGTCGCGGCCGTGCTCGAGAGCCGCGGCATCCGGGTCGGTCCCGACCTCGCGGCGCGACTCGCGACGTCTGCCGGCGGCAAGCCGCCGGCCGAACTCGTGCGGGTGGCGCAGAACTGCGTCAGCGCCGACGATCTCCTGAAGCGCCTGCGGGACTGACCGGCCACAGGCCGCTGGCCGTGGAGCGCGAACCGCGGAGGACGCGTCCGGGATGCCCGGGACCCCTCGGGCGCCGCGGCCTACCGCGGCGGATGCCGGGCCAGCGCCTCCTCGTCCGGCTCCGTGCCCCAGCCCGGCGTCTCCGGGACGATCAGGCAGCCGTCCTCGAACTCCGGCTCGACCGTGAAGATCTCGCCGTCCCAAGGCAGCCGGTCGATGTCCGTCTCCATGATCCGCAGGTTGGGCACGGCCGCGCTCATGTGGGCGTTCATCATCGTCGCGAGGTGGCCGTAGTAGTTGTGCGGCGCCACGTTCACCTCGTGGGCGTTGGCCAGGGCGGCGATCTTCAGCGACTGCCAGACGCCGTTCCACACCGCGTCGATGATCGCCACGTCCACCGCCTGGTTGCGCAGAAACGGCAGGAAGGCGGCGGGCGTGATCAGGGTTTCGCAGGAGCTGATCGGGTGCTGGCTGCACCGCCGTACGGTCGCCAGGCCTTCCGGCGACGGCGTGTCGATCTCGATCCAGAAGAGATCCAGGTCGGCGAGCGCCCGAACGATCCGGCAGTAGCCCTCGATCTTCGCGTTGAAGTTCAGGTCGAGCAGGATGTCCATGTCCTCGCCGGCGCCCTCGCGCAGCGCTTCGAGGTGGCGCCGGAGCTCCCGGATCGTCCGGCGTTCCACGTTCTGGCCCGGCTCGAACGGCCGGCCGAAGCCGGGCGCCCAGCCACGCGGTGCGCCGCTCGAGTAATCGAAGACGTTCGTCTTGAGCGCCTTGAAGCCCCGTTCGCGGACCTCCGCGCCGAGGGCGATCACGCCATCGATGTCCGTAATCGCGTTCCCGTAGTACTGGGGCAGCCCGATCCGCCAGGTCCCGCAGTGCGACCAGTACACCGGCACTCGGTCCCGCACCCGGCCGCCGAGCAGGTCGCAGCAGGGGACGCCCAGCGACTTCGCCCATGCGTCGAGCACCGCATTCTCGATCGCTCCGATCCCCATCGCCATGACGCCGGACATCGACTGGCGGGCCCGGACCAGGAGCCGCTGATGGATCCGCTCCACGTCCCGGACCCGTTCGCCCACGACCCGCTCCGCCAGCCGCTCGATCACGGTGGTCACGCCGACGGCGCCCTGGTGCTCGTCGTACTCGCTCCAGCCGACGATGCCGTCCTCGGTCACGAGCCGGACGAAGTGGTAGTTCCGCCAACCCGCGTCGCAGTGGCGGGTCTCGATGCGGGCGATCTTCATGGGGCGTTCCTCCAGCGGGCGGAGCTTCCGGGCAGGCCGGCGTCGCGGCGCCCGGTCTCGATGTGGGCCCCGTTCACGGGGCGTTCCTTTCCCGGCCATCGCGTGGGCTCTCGGCCAGCCAGTCGCCGACCACCTGCTCCGTGTCCTGCCCCAGGGGAGGGTTCGGCCGGAGCGGCCCGGACGGCCGTCCGTCGAAGCGAACCGGACTGGTCGGCAGTCCGATCTCGCCCAGTACCGGATGGTCGACCGTCTCGAAGAAGCCGCGCTCGCGGAGATGCGGGTCGGAGTCGACCTCGGCCAGGTCGCGGACCGGCGCGCATGGGACGCGGTACGAACGCGCCGCCTCGTCGATCTCCGCGCGGGTGCGACCCGCGGTCCACTCCGCGACCAGCGCTTCCGTCTCGTCCCGATGGGCGACGCGGGCTTCGTTGCTCCGGAAACGGGGATCGGAGATCAGGTCCTCCCGCCCCATCGCCCGCAGCAGGTTCCGCCAGTGGCGCTCGGTGATGCAGATGACGGCAACGTGGCCGTCACTGCAGGGATACACGCTGTAGGGCGAGACCCGGCCGTGCCGGTTGCCGGCCCGTCCGGGGAGCCTCCCGTCGTGGTGCATCAGGCCGAGCTGCGAGAGCAGGGTCGGATAGGCCGCCTCCTGCATCGCCACCTCCACGAGCCGGCCGGTCCCCGTCCGCTCCCGTTCGTAGAGCGCACCGACGACGCCTGCGTACAGGTGCGTTCCGCCCAGGAAGTCGATGAACGCCGGTCCCGCCTTGAGCGGATCGCCTCCTGCTTCGCCGGTGATGCTCATCACACCCGCCCAGGCCTGCACCGTGATGTCCATGCCCAGCCGCTCGGAGTCCGGGCCGCTCAGGCCGTAGGCGGTGCCCGAGGCGTAGATGAGCCTCGGGTTCAGTTCGCGGAGCGCCTTCCAGCCGACGCCCAGACGGTCCATCACGCCCGGCGCGAAGTTCTCGATCAGCACGTCGGCGACGCCGGCCAGCCCACGCAGCAGGTCCCGCCCCTCCTCGTCCTTCAGGTCGCAGACGACGGACCGCTTGTTCGTGTTCAGGAACGCGAGCGGAAACGACGGCGGCGCGCCGCGGGCCTCACGGCGCCGGAGCGGCTCTCCGAGCGGCGGCTCGACCTTCACCACGTCCGCCCCGGCCTGGGCGAGCAGAAAGCCGGCGTACGGGCCCTGGTAGACCTGCCCGAGGTCGAGGACGCGCACCCCGGCAAGGGGTCGCGGCGCCTCGCCTGGAGAGGTCAATGGAACGAACCTCCGATGACGTCGCGGGCGACAACGAGTCGCTGGCATCCGGCTCGCGGCCCTTCGCCGGGCGAATTCAATGGAACGAACCCCCGATGACGTCGCGGGCCACGATGAGTCGCTGGATCTCGTTCGGCCCCTCGCCCACGCGCCGGATGCGGAGTTCGCGGTACCAGCGTTCCAGCGGCAGGTCCTTCGTCATCCCGTAGCCGCCGTGGATCTGCATCGCCCGGTCGACGACGCGGCTGGCGCCCTCGCTCGCCACCAGCTTGCAGATCGCTGCCTCGGTGCGAAACGGCTTGCCGGCATCGGCGCGGGCCGCGGCCTCCAGGGTCAGCGCCCGGGCCGTGCGCAGGTCGATCTCGTTGTCGACGATCATCCACTGCACCGCCTGGCGGGTCGAGAGGTAGTCGCCGAAGGTCTTGCGCGTCTTGGCGTAGGCGATCGCCATCTCCTGGGCCTTGAGCGCGACGCCGACGCAGCCGGCCGCGTACGGGATCCGGTTGCGGCTCAGACGGTCGTTGGCGATGGCGAAACCCTGGTTCACCTCGCCGAGCACGTTGCGGCCGGGCACCCGCACCCGGTTGAACTCGAGCTCCGCGGCGTAGTGCGTGGAACGCAGGGTGTGAACGATGCGCCGCACCCGGAAGCCGGGCATGTCCGTGTCGACCAGGAAGCAGGTGATCCCCTTGCGGCCCAGTTCCGGGTCGGTGCGTGCGAAGACGATGCCGAAGTCCGCCTTGTCGGCGCCGCTGATGAACGTCTTCTCGCCGTCAAGGATCCAGTCGTCGCCGTCGCGGACCGCCGTGGTGCGAATGGCGCGAGCCGGGTCGCTGCCGCCGGAGGGCTCGGTGAGAGCGAAGAAGCCGCGCTTCTCGCCCCGCAGGACCGGATGGAGGTAGCGCTCCTTCTGGTCGTCGTCCGCCTCGTACAACTGGGCCAGGCCGGCGCCGCCGAATACGCCGTAGCAGGGCGCGTAGAGGCCAGCCCGGTGCTGGGCCATCTCGAACGCCATCAACGTCCTGGTGACGAGGTCGATGCCCGGACCGCCGTACTCCTCCGGAATGTCGAGTCCGTAGAAGCCGAGTTCCTTCGTCATCGCGACCAGGCGTTCGCGGTGATGCGCCGGCAGTTCGCTAGCGTCCGGGTCGAGGTCCGCCTCCAGAGGCAGAATCTCCTCGCGCACGAAGCGGCGCACGGTCTCCAGGATCAGCTTCTGTTCGGGACTGGGTTCGAAGTCCATCGGCTCAGCTCCCCGCGGCGGCGATCCGGCCGACGCGCCGGCCGCCCCGGTTCTCCGCATTGGCGGCCGGTAGTTCTCCATGGTCGGCGACGTACACCGCAAGCAGCTCCTCGAAGCGGCTCCAGTACTGCATCGTCACCTCGTAGCGGAAGCGCGCCGCTCGCTCGTGCTTCGCCGCCGCCTCGGCGATCGCGCTCCGCAGCCCGAAGCGCGACCGGCCGCCGGCAAAGCCGAGTTCCAGCGTGCCGCCTTGGGCGTCTCCGATCTCGTAGACGCCCAACTGGCCGGGCAGTGCGGCGATCGCCGCCTCGTCCAGGTCCAGCCAGGGCTTGGTCAGCCGAAGGCCGCTCATGCCGTTGGCGTGGAACTGAACGGCCAAGCGGAACCGGCCTCGCGACCGGCGTGTCCTCCTGGCCGCCTTCGGCGGCAGCGGGTCGGGCACCCGGGTGGCGCGTTCCGCGCCACCCGTGAACCGGTCCGTGCGACCGCCGTAGGGCGCACGGATGGCAGACCCGCGCACCCGGCAGGCGCCCGGCTCGCCGCGCGCCAGCGCCCCGATTCCGCAGCGTCGACTCCGATGGGCATCGGCGGATCGTATCCCTTGCTGTGTCACAATGCGCGCCGCTCTGTCTGACCAGCCCTCCCCTCCCGACGCCGGCGTTGCCGGCGCCACGACTTCCGGCGCCGCGGCCGACGCGGCATTGCTGGACGGGATCCGCGTCGTCGAACTCGCCACGATCGTGATGGCGCCGTCCGCCTGCGCGATCCTCTCCGACTTCGGGGCCGAGGTGATCAAGATCGAGGCGCCCGGCAGGGGCGACATCTACAGGTACTTCCAGGACCTGCCCGGGATGCCGGACTCGGAGATCCCCTACTGCTTCCTGCTCGACGACCGGAACAAGAAGAGCGTCGTGATCGACCTCAAGCGGGAGAGCGGCCAGGCCGTCGCGCACCGGCTGGTCGAGACGGCGGACGTCTTCCTGACGAACTGCCACAACTCCGTGCTCGAGGCTCTGGGCATGACCTGGGACCGGCTGCGGGAGCTCAACCCGCGGCTGATCTTCGCCCACGGCACCGGCTACGGCCACACCGGCCCCGAGGCCGAGAAGCCCGGCTACGACCAGGTCTGCTACTGGACCCGTTCCGGGCTCGTCGCGACGTTCACGCCGATCGACGGCCATCTCGGACCGCTCGGTTGCGGCACCGGCGACCATCCAACCGGCGTCACGCTCTTCTCGGCGGTGCTCGCCGGTCTGCTGAAGCGGGAACGGACGGGCATCGGTTCGTACGTCACGACCTCGCTGCTCGCGGCCGGGGCATGGGCCAATGCCTGCGCCATCCAGGCGAAGCTGGTCGGCGCGGAGTTCCACGAGAAGCGTCCCCGCGAACGCACGATGAACTTCGGTCAGCTCTACTACCGCACCCGCGACGACCGCCTGGTCAAGCTGAGCATCGTCGAACAGGATCGGGACTGGGAGCGCTTCTGCCTCGCTCTGGGCCGGGACGATCTGATCGACGACGAACGCTTCCGCACTACGCCGGAACGGATCGCGAACATGCCGGAGTTCGTCGCCCTGCTCGACGCGGAGTTCGCGCGGCGAGACTTCGAGGACTGGAGCGAGCGCTTCACTCGCCACGAGATTCCCTACAGCCTCGTCTCGAACCTCGACGACATCGTCGCCGACGAGCAGTTGGAGGCCATCGGCATGTTCCGCGACCTGGACCACCCCCGGTACGGCCGCCTGCGCACCGTCGACAGCCCCGTGTTCATCGAGGGAGAGGACAAGGCGCAACCCCGACCGGCGCCGGAACTCGGCGAGCACACCGGCGATCTTCTGCGCGAACTCGGCCTCGACGCCTCGGAGATCGCCAGCCTGGCCGATCGGGGCGTCGTCTCGGGCCGGCTCTGAACCGTCCGGCGATCCCGCATACAATCCCCGCTCAGCCCCACCGCACACCGCACTGCCGCCCAGGAGACGCCCCATGGACTTTCAGGACTCACCGCAGGAAGCCGCCTTCCGCGCCGAGGCGCGCGCCTGGCTCGAAGCGAACGCCGAACCTCTGCCGCCCGGCGGCACGTCGCGGTTCGACGGCCTGCCCGAGCAGGAAGGCCTGGCCGCGATGAAGGAGTGGCAGCGGAAGAAGTACGACGACGGCTGGGCCTGCATCACCTGGCCGAAGGAACACGGCGGCCGCGGCGCCACCTTCATGGAGGGCGTGATCTGGGCCCAGGAAGAGGCGAAGTTCGACGTGCCGGAGGGCTACCTCGGCATCGGCCACGGCACCTGCGCGCCGGCGATCATGGCCCACGGCACGGAAGAGCAGAAGCGCCGCTACCTGCCCAAGCTGGCCAGCGGCGAGGAGGTCTGGTGCCAGCTCTTTTCCGAGCCGGGCGCCGGTTCGGACCTGGCCGGGCTCCGGACCCGCGCCGAGCGCGACGGCGACGAGTGGGTGGTCAACGGCCAGAAGGTCTGGAACTCGGGCGCCCACTACTCCGACTGGGGCATCCTGGTCACGCGGCACGATCCCAGCGTGCCCAAGCACAAGGGGCTGACCTTCTTCGTCGTCGACATGAAGTCGCCGGGCATCGACCCGCGGCCGATCCGCCAGATCCCGGGCACCTCGGAGTTCAACGAGGTCTTCCTCCAGAACGTCCGGATCCCCGATCACAACCGGCTCGGCGAGGTCGGGGCCGGCTGGCAGGTGGCGATCACCACGCTGATGAACGAGCGCCACGGCCGCTACCAGATGACGCCCGACTGGAGCGACGCGCTTCGCCTCGCCGCGGAACTCGAGATCGACGGCGAACCGGCGGCGAACCAGAGTTCGGTGCGCGAGCGCATCGCCGACTGGTACGTCCAGTGCCGCGGCGTCGAGCTGACCTTCATGCGCACTCTGACCGCCATCTCGCAGGGCAAGCAGCCCGGGCCCGAGAACTCGATCTGCAAGGTGATCACCGCCAGCGCGCGCCAGGACATCGCCTCGTTCGCCGCCGACCTGCTCGATTCCGCGGGGGCGGTCAGCGGGCGCGAAGACGCCCCCTCGGCCGGCATGTTCCACTACGCCTACCTGGCCGCGCCGGGCATGAGGATCGCCGCCGGCACCGACGAGATCCTGCGCAACATCATCGCCGAGCGCGTTCTCACCCTGCCCGGCGAAATCCGCGTCGACCGCGACCGGGCCTTCAGCGACATTCCGACCGGCGCCAACTGATCCAGGAGGCGCCGGCCTGGTGGCCGGCGCGCCCTTCTCGCCGGCTCCGCCGGCAGCGGGTCGGCACCCTGGTGGCGCGGCCCCGCGCCACCAGCGTCACGGTCCGAGCGCCCGTCCGCGGGCGGTCGGACGTCAGACCCGCGCACCCAACGGACGGTCGCGGTTCAGCTTGCTAGCCGCTCGCCTTGCGGTCGTAGAACCGCTTGTAGGAGGCGGTGCCTCCGTCGCCGCCGAACTGGATCTGGTTCAGGACGACCAACTGGCCCTTCTTGTTGACGCTGTACTCCTGGATGAAGAGCGCCTCCCCGCGTCCCCGGTTCCTGGTCACCAGCTTCGCCTTCTTCCAGAAGGCCTGGATCTCGCGCCGCTCGCCCACCTCGTACCACTCGCGGTCCGTCTTCAGGACGAGGGCCAGACCCCGGGAATCCGTGATCCGGACGCCGCCGTCCAGCATCTCGATGCTGAGCGCGTCCGCTCCGGCATTGGCGCCGCGGCCTATCCCGAGCGGACCGCCCCTACCGCCGCCCGGGCCGCCGGGGCCACCGGGACCGCCGGGGCCGGCGCCACCCGGGCCGCCTCCGGCGCCCGCGCCGGCACGACCTGCGCCGCCTCCAGCGGCACCGCCGCCGCCACTACCAGCGCCGCCCCCAACAGCGCCGCCGCCGCCACGACCGCCGCCACCGCGACCGCCGCCACCGCGACCGCTGAAACCGCCATCGCCGGCGCCGCGCGCGATTCTCATCCGCCGCAACGCCTGCCGCGGGTCGTCGCTCAACTCCTCGTTGAGGATCCACTCCCCGCCGATGTCCGCCGACGGAGTTCCACCCCGCTGAGCCGCCTCCGCGGGCGACGCCGCCGCAGCGGACAGCAGGAGAGCCACCGCCATGGCGAACCCCCAATGCACGGTAGCCACCAGGAACGAACGAACCGACCGCTCTCTCATCGCGACGCCCTCCCTTGTCCTTCAGCACTCCATCGAATTCGGCGCCCAGCGGCGCCGGCCCGACGGCCGGCGCCGCTTTCTGGCCGCCTCCGGCGGCAAGCGGGTCGGAAGACCCGCGCACCCAGCGCACCGCCAGTTCCAGCTTAGCGCCTGGATCCCACTCGGCCTGCAACCGCGAGGAGCCGTCCAGTCCGGTTCGGCGACCGGGGAGAGGGTCCCAGCGGGCTGGAGGCAAGCGATTCTCGATGACGTCCCCTGAGCCCACGCCGGCGTGAAGCGCAGGCGACCGAAGCGAGCGCTGACGCCCCTTCCACCAGGAGAGCGCGAGCGGCCGCTGGTACCCTCTCCCCGGTCGCCGAACCGGACGGGTGTCACCGACTAGCTCGCGACCTCGCTTTCGCTGCCGGGGAACAGCAGCCGCGCCATCCGGGTCTGGGAGCGGTGGACGAAGAGGATGACCTGGTCGTCGGGGCGGAGCATGTTGCTGCGCTCGGGCATGAACACGCGGTCGCCGCGAACGACGGCGCCCACGATCAGGCCACGCGGCGCCTGGAGGTCGGCCAGCGTCGCGCCGGCGGCCGGGCTCGCCTCGTGGATCACCCGCTGGACGACCTGCACGGCGCCGTCCGCTAGCGTGACGAGGTTCGCCTTGTAGCCGTTGGCGACGAAGTTGCGCACGTGGTCGATCGCCAGCGAATGGGGCGAGACGAGCTCCACCTCGCCGACCCGCTTCCAGAGCCGGCTGGTCGTGTGGTGAATCAGCGCCACCACCCGGCGCACGCCGAGTTCCTGCGCGATCAGGCCGGCGACGACGTTGCTGTCGTCGTGGCTGGTGGCGGCGATCAGCACCTCGGCCCGGCCGAGGCCCTCGCTCTCCATCGTCGCCGCGTCGATCGGATCGCCGTGCAGCACCTCGACGTCGGGGAACGACTGCGCGAAGAACTCGGCCCGGCGCCGGTCGCGCTCGATCCAGCGGAGGCGCTTCACTTCGCTCCGCAGCGCCCTGACGACCGAGACCGCCGCCGGACTGCCGCCGGCGATCGCCACCGTGTGGGGATGCTCGATGCGGGACGCGAACAGCTCTTCCACCTCGTGGGTCGACTTGGTGCGGCACAGCACCATCGCCAGGTCGCCCGGCGCCGCCCGCAGGTCGGGACCCGGAATCGACAGTTCGTGCTCCCCGTCGAAGTACCCGACGATCCGCGCGTCCTCCGGCAGCGGCAGTTCGCTGAGCGGGAGGCGGGCCACCGTGCTGTCCGCCTGTACCTGGATCGTCCGCAGCTCGAAACGGCCCCGCGCGAGGTAGTCGACCTCGTGGGTGTGGTGGCCGAGCACGATGTTGAGGATCGCGTTCGTCGCCAGGCTCTGCGGCGAGAGGAGCAGGTCGGCCCCGAACAGCCGCTCGTAGGAACGGCGGTAGACCGTCAGGTCCTCCGACGTGTCGATCCGCACGACGCACCGCTTGGCGCCGAGGCTCCGCGCGATGACCGACGCCACCAGGTTCGCCTCCTCCGAGGAGGACGCGGCGATGAAGAGTTCCGCCCGGTCGACGTTCGCCCGCTCCAGCACCGCCTGATGGGCGCCGTTGCCGACGACGAAGGCCGCGTCGAGTTCCTCCTCGATCCGCTCGCTCCTGGCCGGGTCGACGTCGATCAGCGTGAGGCTTCGGCCTTCCCGGCCGAAGGCCTCGGCGATATGGAAGCCCATGTCGCCGATGCCCATCACGCAGAAGTGGCCGTTCGCGCTCACCGCCTTCCGAGCATAAGCCACGCCCGGATGGCGCGACCCCCGGCCCACGCGCGAACCGTTCCGTCGCCATCCGGGAAGCGCACGGACGACCGCAACCGACCCTCGGGCGGCGCGTGCGCGCGTCTGCTACGGTTGCCGCTTCCGCCCGCGACAGGGCCGTCCGCGGCGCCGGGCCGAACACGATGGCCGAACTGAAGACGAAGCTGAACGACGCCAGCGTCGAGGGATTCCTGGCCGCCGTCGAGAACGACCGCCGCCGCCAGGACAGCTTCGCCGTCCTCGAACTGATGAAGCGCGTGACCGGCGAAGAACCGAAGATGTGGGGTTCCTCGATCGTCGGCTTCGGCAGCTACCGCTACCGCTACGCCAGCGGCCGCGAGGGCGACTGGCCGCGCACGGGATTCTCGCCGCGCAAGCAGAGCCTGACGATCTACGTCATGCCCGGGTTCTCGCGGTACGACGACCTGCTGGCCCGGCTCGGCAAGCACCGGACCGGCAAGTCGTGCCTCTACGTCAACAAGCTTGCCGACGTCGACATGGACGTGCTGGAAGAACTGGTTCGCGGTTCGCTCGACACGATGCGGGAAAGGTACCCGGACTAGCGCCCGGACCGGAGGAAACGCAATGAGCTACGAACGGATCCTGCTCGAACAGGACGGCCCTCTCGCCACGATCACGCTGAACCACCCGGAGGTGCTGAACGCGACGGACGCCCGGATGGTCGGCGAGCTCAGCGACGCCGTGCTGCGCATCCGCGATCCGGAGAGCGGCGTGCGCGCGCTCCTGCTCACCGGCGCCGGCCGCGCCTTCTGCTCGGGCGCCAACCTGTCGGGGCGCGGCAACCGGCCGGAAGGGGCGGTGAACCCGACGGCCCGCGAGAACCTGCGCAACAACTACCACCCTCTGCTGCTCTCGCTCCGCGATCTGGACATGCCCATCGTCACCGCGGTCAACGGCGCGGCGGCCGGCGTCGGCATGAGCTTCGCCCTGATCGGCGACCTGGTCTGCGCGTCGAAGCAGGCCTTCTTCCTGCAGGCGTTCGCGCGCATCGGACTGGTGCCCGACGGCGGCGCCACCTTCATGCTGCCCCGCCTGATCGGCTGGGGCCGCGCGGTCGAACTCTCCATGCTGGCCGAACGTCTGCCGGCCGACAAGGCCTTCGAGTGGGGCCTGATCAACCGCCTCTACGACGACAACGAGTCCCTGATGGAGGGCGCCAGCGAGCTTGCCCACCGCCTGGCCAACGGACCCCGTTCCCTGGCGATGATCCGCAAGGCCTACTGGGCGACCTGGCAGAACGTGTACGAGCAGCAACTCGACCTGGAGGCGAGGCTGCAGGCCGAGGCGGGCGCCACCGAGGACTCGCGCGAAGGAGTCCTCGCCTTCCTCGAGAAGCGGCCGGCGCAGTTCAAGGGCCGCTGAGCCGCCGCCGCCCTCACCGGCGAACCGCTCGACTTTCACCCGAACCCGAGGAGATCTCCACCATGCCGGCGAGACGCCGTCCCCGTTCGATTTCCCGCGCCGCGGCCGCGGCGCTCGCCCTTCTGGCCTGCTCCGCCGCCGGCGCCCAGGAGGCGATCGAGTGGCGCCACTACGCCGCCGACCGCGCCAGCACGAAGTACTCGCCGGCGGCGCAGATCGACGCTTCGAACGTCTCCGATCTCGAGGTCGCCTGGCGCTGGGTCACGCCCGACGGGCGGGTCGAGGCCAGGACGCTGTCCGGCGACATGAAGGGCACGCCGCTGATGGTGAACGGCACGCTGTACGCCGTCTCGGCCATGAACCTGGTGAGCGCCGTCGCCCCCGAGACCGGCGAGGAGCTCTGGACCTACGATCCGAAGGCCTACGAGCGCGGCATCCCGACCCACGGCGGCTTCACCCAGCGCGGCATCGAGTTCTGGGAGCACCGAGGCATGCAGCGGATCGTGCTGGTGACCGGCACCCACCAGCTCGTGTCCCTGGACGCGAGAACCGGCAAGCCAGACCTCGAGTTCGGCGAAGCCGGGACGGTGGACATGCGCGGCGACATCGGCCGGCCGGACCAGATGCGCGACACCGGCGCGAACTCGCCCGGCATCGTCTGCGGCGACACCGTCCTCATGGGCATGACGATCATGGACTTCGCCCTGACCAACGAGATGCCGGCCGGCCACATCCGCGGCTACGACATCCGCACCGGCCGGAAGAAGTGGGTGTTCCACACCGTGCCCCAGGACGGCGAACCCGGCGCGGAGACCTGGCACGACGAGTCCTGGCGCTACTCGGGCAACAGCAACGTCTGGTCGTGGATGAGCTGCGACGACGAGACGGGCTGGGTCTACTTCGGCACCGGCACGCCGACCAGCGACTACTACGGCGGCCACCGCCACGGCGACAACCTCTACGCCGAGAGCCTGGTCGCCATCGACACCGCGACCGGCGAGAAGAAGTGGCACTTCCAGGCGGTGCGGCACGGCCTGTGGGACTACGACTTTCCCTGCGCGCCGATCCTGCTCGACATCGAGGTCGACGGCGAGCGCATCGAGGCGGTGGCCCAGGTCAGCAAGCAGGCGTTCACCTACGTCTTCGACCGCAAGACCGGCGAGCCGGTATGGCCGATCGAGGAGCGGAAGGTGCCCGAGAGCTCGGTCCCCGGGGAATGGACCGCGGACCGGCAGCCCTTCCCCAGCAAGCCACCGCCCTTCGACCGCCAGGGCGTGCGCGAGAGCGACCTGATCGACTTCACGACGGAGCTCAAGGCGAAGGCGGTCGAGATCTACCGCGAGGGCTTCCTGGGCGGCCCGCTGTTCACGCCGCCGATCGTCAGGGGCGCCAACGGCAAGCAGGGGATGGCGCAACTGCCCGGCCAGGCCGGAGGCGCGAACTGGGGCGGCGCCGCGGTGGACCCGGAGACCGGCGTCCTGTTCGTGCCATCGCAGACTCGCCTGGGCACGATGGCGTTGACGCCGCCAAGCGAACGGCAGCCTTCCGACCGCGACTACCTGCCGGCGTTCACGTTCCCCGCCGGCCCGGAGGGCCTGCCGCTGGTCAAGCCGCCCTGGACCCGGCTCACCGCGATCGACCTGAACCGGGGCGAGATCCTCTGGCAGACGCCGGTGGGCGACGGCCCGCGGGAGCATCCCGCCCTGGCGGACCTCGACCTCGGCCCGCTCGGCGCCTGGCCGCTGGCCGGCCTGACTCCCGGCTGGCCGATGGCGACCGCCACGCTCGTGTTCGTCGTCACCAGCGAGCAGGTGCCCGGCACGTACCAGGAGGGCGCCGCCGGCTTCACCTCCAGCGGACCGTCGACCGGTTTCCTCTACGCCTTCGACAAGGCGACCGGCGAGGAGGTCTGGCGCACCGAACTGCCCGACACGCCCGGCGGCGGCCCGATGACCTACGTCGTCGGCGGCCGCCAGTTCATCGTCGTTCCCGTCGGCAACCGCGGCCAGGAGCACTCCCTGATCGCGTACGCGCTGCCGACTGGATAGACGCCCGCCGCCCGGGTGCGCGGGTCTTCCGGCCCGCCTGGGTGCGCGGGTCTTCCGACCCGCCTGGGTGCGCGGGTCTTCCGACCCGCCTGGGTGCGCGGGTCTTCCGACCCGCCTGGGTGCGCGGGTCTTCTGACCCGCACTCCGCCTGTGCCTCAGCGCCGCTTCGACAGGCGAGCGTCCGGCGGATCCGCGATCCACTCCGCGCCCTGTTCCCAGGCGTCGTCGAAAACCGTGTCCCGGATAGGCAGCCGGCGCAGCGGACCGTGACGTCCCAGCGGCTTGCCGATCGTGATCGTGAGCGACAGCTCGACGTTCTCCGGAATCTCCAGAATCTCCCTCAGCTCGCCGGCCACCGCATGGTGCCAGCCGCTGTAGCAGGCGCCGTAGCCCAGCGCCCGCGCCATCAGGAACAGGTTCTGGCACGCCGGGAAAACGGACGCGCCTTCCGAGTGGGTCAGCGCCCGGTAGCGGACGTAGCAGGCGATGACGACCGCCGGGATCCGCTCGAAGTGGTCCACGTAGTGCTGAATCGCCCGGCTGACCCGCGCCTTCGGCGAGTTCGGGTCGGCGGCCGAACCGCGATTCCAGCCCTCCTCCTCCGTCTTCCGCGCCCAGCCGCGACGAAAGGACTCGCCCAGCAGCCGGCGAGCGCGCCGCGCCCGCGGTCCGTCCCGCAGGACGATGAAGCGGAAGGGCTGACGGTTCGTGCCGGACGGCGCCCGGCTCGCGGCATAGAGGATCTTCGCCAGGTCCTCGTCCGGGATCGGATCGTGGCTGTAGCGCCGCACGGAACGGGCGGTGGAAAGCAGTTCGAGGAAGTCGTCGGCGTCCATGGGTCGTACGATCCCCCACCCGCGACGGCCGCGTCAAGGGATAGGATCGGCCGCGTTCTACTCCCCTCCCACATGAAGCGCCGGCCCGCGGCCGCGGCGACCGGCGCCGAGGTAGCAGACGATGCAGAGACTCGCCCTTCGATTCCTTCCCCTCGCCCTGCTTCTGATCGCCTCCGCGGCGTCGGCCCAGCGCAGCCAACTGGAACTGCAGGTGGTCGACATGGCCGGCGCCGAGCTGGGACCGGTAAACGTCACGGTCTTCGCGCCCACGGGCGAGATCGTCGTGCAGGACGCCACCCGCAAGAACGGCCGCCTGCGGATCCGGCTGGCGCCGGCGGAAGCGCCGTACAGACTGCTGCTGCAGAAGGAGGGTTACCCGGACCGTGAACTCGAGGTCGAGATCCTCGACGGGGGCCGGGACCGATCGCTTACGGCTCAGCTCTGGGACGAAGCGGCCGCCCGCCAGCAGCAGGCGGTCGACGCCTTCAACGAGGGTATCGGGAAGATCCAGGCCGGCGACGCCGCCGGCGCCCTGCCGCTCTTCGAGAAGGCCGTGGAGATCGATCCGACGATCGCCGCCGCCCATCGGACGATCGCGGCCATCCTGCACAACCTCGGGAGACTCGACGAGGCGCTGGCGCCAGCCGGCCGGTATCTCGAACTGGAAGCGATGCCGCCCGAGCTCGCGTCCATGTTCTTCGACATCTTCGCGGCGGCCGACGACCCCCGCGCCGAGGAAGCGAAGCAGGCGGCGATCGAGGCCGGCATGGGCGCCGAACTCGCTCCCGGCCTGTTCTCCCAGGGCGTCCAGGCGGTGCGGGCCGGCGACGACGAGCGCGCGATCGAACTCTTCCGCGAGGCGACGACGCTCAACCCGCGGCTCCACCAGGCCTACCGGAACATCGGCACGATCCTCTTCAACGACGGAAAGTACGAGGAAGCCCTGGTGGAGCTCGACAAGACGCTGGAAATCGAACCGCGGGCCTCGGAGGCGCTGCGGATGAGGTACTTTTCCTTCGCCTCGCTCGGCCGCCTCGAAGACTCCATCGAAGCGGGCAAGGCCTGGCTCGCGGTCGAACCCACCGCCGGCAGGCAGGTGCAGTTCCAGGCCCAGCAGCTCTTCGACCAGGAAGCGTTCGGCAACGCGAAGCTCTACGACCAGTCGCTCATCGCCTGGGACGACAACCACCCGCGCGCCCACTTCCGGCTCGGCGTGATCTACCGCCGCAGCGCCGACTCCGGCCCTGCGAAGGTACACCTGACGACGTATCTGGAATCCGCGCCGGACGGCGAGGACGTCGAGGACCTGGCAAGAGCGCACTACGAACTCGGCATGCTCGCGGTCAACGCAAGCGACGCGGCCGCCGCCCGCGAGCACCTGAGCAAGTCGCTCGAAATGGCGCCGGAGGGCGAGTTCGCGGACGTGGCCCGCGCTGCGCTCGATCAGTTGTAGCGCGCGCCGACCTAGGTTCGCGAACCGCCCGAGAACACGCGGAAGAGCTTCTTGAGCGGGTCGTAGAACTCCGACACGACCCGCTCCTTGAGCGGGATGATCGCGTTGTCGGTGATCGTGATGTGCTCCGGGCACACCCTGGTACAGCACTTCGTGATGTTGCAGTAGCCGATGCCCTCGTCCTGCTTCAGCGAAGCCAGCCGGTCCCCGGTGTCGAGGGGATGCATCTCGAGCGCCGCGTTGTAGACGAAGAAGCGGGGGCCGACGAACTCGTCGTGCAGGTGGTGGTCCCGCAGCACGTGGCAGACGTCCTGGCACAGGAAGCACTCGATGCACTTGCGGAACTCCTGCACCCGCTCGACGTCCTCCTGGGCGATGCGCCAGGTGCCGTCCTCGGCGTCAGGCGGCCGGGGCTCGAAGGGTTCGATCTTCTTCTTGACCTCGTAGTTCCAGGACACGTCGCAGACGAGGTCGCGGATCACTGGAAACGCCCGCATCGGCTCGACGGTCACCGGCCGGTCCGTCGGCAGGTCGCTCATCCGCGTCATGCACATGAGCCGTGGGTTCCCGTTCACCTCCGCCGAGCAGGACCCGCACTTGCCGGCCTTGCAGTTCCAGCGCACGGCGAGGTCGTTCGCCGACTCCGCCTGGATCTGGTGGACCGCGTCGAGGACGACCATGCCTTCCGTGACGTCCGTCTCGTAGTCGCGGTAGCCGCCCTCGCCTTCGGCGCCGTCCTGGCGCCAGATTCTGAACTGCGTCGCGGCCATCTCAGCCCATCTCCTCGACCAATCCGGTCAGTTCGTCGCTCATCGGCTCCACCGGCATCTCCTCAACGACCATCTCTCCGTCGGCGCCCCTGGCGACCCGGACGATGACCTTGCCGAAGTGTTCGTCCTTCCGCGGATAGTCGTCCCGGAACTGCGCGCCGCGGCTTTCGCGCCGCATGAGCCCGGCGCGGGCGACCGCCTCGGACACGACCAGAAGAGGGTGCAGGTCGAGCGCCGTGTGCCAGCCCGGGTTGTACTCCCGGTTGCCGGGCGCCGACACCGCCTTCGCGCGGTCGGAGAGCCGGCCGATCTCCTCGATCGCTTCCTCCAGTTCGGACTCGACCCGGACGATGCCGACCTTCTCCTGCATCAGATCCTGGAGTTCGTGCTGGATCCGGTACGGCCCCTCGCCGCCTTCCCGTTCAAGCGGTTCCAGCGCCTCCTTGACGCCCGCGTCGACCGCCGCCTCGTCGAGCCGGACCTCGCCCTGCTCGCCGGCGAAGGCGGCCGCGTACTCGCCCGCCCGCTTGCCGAACACGAGCAGGTCGGAGAGCGAGTTGCCGCCCAGCCGGTTCGCGCCGTGCAGTCCCGCCGCGCACTCGCCGGCGGCGAAGAGACCCGGCACGGACGACATCTGGCTCTCGGCGTCGACCCGGACGCCGCCCATCACGTAGTGGGTGGTCGGGCCGACCTCCATCCGTTCCTTCGTGATGTCGAGGCCCGCCAGCTCCTTGAACTGGTGGTACATGGAGGGCAGCTTCTTCCGGATGTGCTCCTCGGAGTTGCCGATCTTCTCCCTGATCCAGGCGATATCCAGGTAGACGCCGCCGTGCGGCGAACCCTTGCCGGCCTTGATCTGGTCCACGATGCACCGGGCAACGTGGTCCCGGGTCAGGAGCTCCGGCGGACGCCGCGCGTCGCGGTCGCCGACGACGTAGCGCCAGCCCTCCTCGGCGTTGTCGGCCGTCTGGTCCTTGTAGAGGGGCGGGATGTCGTCGAACATGAAGCGCTCGCCGTCCGAGTTCAGCAGGACGCCGCCCTCGCCGCGCACGCCTTCCGTGACCAGGATGCCGCGGACGCTGGGCGGCCAGACCATCCCGGTCGGGTGGAACTGGACGAACTCCATGTCGATCAGGTCGGCGCCGGCGTCGTAGGCCAGCGTGTGACCGTCGCCGGTGTACTCCCAACTGTTGCTGGTGATCTTGAAGGCGCGGCCGATGCCGCCGGTGGCAAGCACGACCGCCTTCGCCCGGTAGACGCGGAAACGGCCCCGCTCCCGGTCGTATGCCAGCGCGCCCGCGACGCGGCCGTCGTCCAGCAGCAGCCGGAAGACGGTGTACTCCATGTGGAAGTCGATTCCCCGGTGGATGCCGTGATCCTGCAGGGTCCGGATCATCTCCAGGCCGGTGCGGTCGCCGACATGGGCGAGCCGGGGGTAGCGGTGGCCGCCGAAGTTCCGCTGCAGGATGCGCCCGTCCTTCGTGCGGTCGAACAGCGCGCCCCAGGCCTCCAGCTCCAGCGCCCGCGCCGGCGCCTCCTTCGCATGGATCTCCGCCATCTTCGGGTTGCTCAGGTACTGCCCGCCGCGCAGGGTGTCCGTGACGTGGACCTTCCAGTCGTCGCGCTCGTCCACGTTGCCGATCGCGGCCGCCATGCCGCCCTCGGCCATCACCGTGTGCGCCTTGCCGAGCAGGGACTTGCAGATCACGCCGCAGGAGACGCCCGCGGCCGAGGCCTCGATCGCGGCCCGCAGGCCGGCCCCGCCCGCGCCGACCACCAGTACGTCGTACTCGTAGGGGGTCTGCTCCATCAGAGAATCCTGAAGTCCGTCCAGACGCCCATCGAGCAGAGCCGGACGTAGATGTCGGAGAACGTGACCCAGATCAGGCTGAGCCAGGCCCAGGCCATGTGCCGGCGGTTCAGGCAGGAGACGCAGCGGTAGCAGGCGCTCTGGAACGGCTTCCCCGCCATCACATTGCGGAAGCCGCCGATGACGTGCCGCGTCGAGTGGCAGCCCAGGGCGTAGCCGCTCAGCAGCAGCCAGTTGATCAGGAGGACGAAGCTGCCGACGCCAACGCCGAAGACGTGGCCGCCGGAAGCCGTCTCGAACTCGAACGCCCGGTACACGTCGATCGGGAAGAAGACGAAGATCCAGGCCATCATCGCGTACAGGAAGTAGCGGTGGATGTTCTGGACGATCAGCGGAAAGGAGTTCTCGCCCCGGTAGGCGTTTCGCGGCTCGCCGACCGCGCAGGCGGGCGGGTCGGCCCAGAACGCCTTGTAGTAGGCGCCCCGGTAGTAGTAGCAGGTGGCGCGGAAGCCGAGAGGCAGGATCAGGATGAACAGCGCCGGCGACTGGGGAACGAAGCTCGGCCACCAGCTCGGGAAGCCCTCGAACCAGGCGTGGTGCGAGAGGCCGAAAACCTCGGGCGAGTACAGCGGCGAAAGGTAGCCGCCCAGATGGTAGTGGTCGGCCTGAAGCGCCGCCCAGGTCGCATATGCGCTTGCGAGACCCAGGCCCACGACAACGGCGCCTGGCTGCAGCCACCAGGCGTCCTGGCGCTGCGTCTCACCGAACGATCGCCGCTTCAACACGGCGGAAATGGCCATCTCGGATTCTGTCCTCTCTGGGTCGCTGGATGGAAGTGCGTGGGCGAGGGGCGCGGTCGGCCCGGCGACGATCATAGCCACAAAGCCGAGTCCCGATCGAGCCGGGCGCCAGGGGGTGGGCGGCGGCGGGCTCAGAGCGCCGGCGAGGAGCGGAGGTCGTCCATCTCGGACACTCCCGCCGCTTCAACGCCTTCCGCCCGCTCCGCATCGAGCAGAGAGGCGCCGCGTTCGATCCACGTCCGGCCGCGCACCCGGACGGCGAGCAGACCCGCCAGCAACGCCACATGGACGATGAAGCAGCTCCAGGCGCCGACCAGGCCCCAGTTCCGCGTCGCGAAGAACACGAGCGGCACGAAGACGAGCCAGGCCACGCCGATGTTCACGACCATCGGGTAGGTCGTGTCGCCGGCGCCCCGAAGCGCGCCGGAGTAGATGTTGAACGGCAGCTCGAAGATCAGGCACAGGGTGGCGATGAGAAACAGAGGCCTGGCGTACGGCAGGAGCGCCGCCAGATCGCCCGCCTCCCGCGCGAACAACTGCATCAGCCACCCGGGGAAACCGACGTAGACGACAGCCATGATCGCCATCGCCCCGTAGCCCAGCCACATCACGCGCCGGACGACGATGCGTACGTCGCCAAGCTGCCTGGCGCCCAGGCACTGGCCGACCAGCGTCGTGCAACCGACGGCCAGCGCGACTGCGAGCATGAAAGAGACCGACCAGGCGTGAATCACGGCGTTCGTCGCAGCCATCTCCGCGTCGCCCAGGTTGGCCACGAGGGCCGTGAAGACGCTGATTCCGCCCATCTCCATGAACACCTGGACGCCGATCGGCAGGCTGACGCGGAGCATCTGGCCGAGCAGGGCCGCCTCCGGGGCCCGGGGCCGGGTTGCGCCGTAGTCGCGCCCGATCTTCGTCGCCAGAACGCCGGCCAGCAGGCCGAGCGCGACGAGAAACTGGGCGATCACCGTACCGACCGCGGTGCCCGCGGCGCCAAGTTCCGGGAATCCCCACACGCCGAAAATGAGCAGGTAGTTCAGCCCGCAGTTCAGGGCCAGTTGAATCAGCCCCGCGAACATGGGTACCTCCGTGCGTCCGAGGCCGCGGTAGTAGTTCTCCGCGACGAGGAAGATCATCAGGCCCACCGCGGCGCCCAGGCGCACCTCGGTGTAGTCCGTGGCGATCGCCTGGACTTCCGCCGACGCCCCCATCACCCGGAACGCCCAGCCGGACAGAGGCGCCGCGAGCAGAACGGCGACGCCCGCGCCGGCGGCCAGGTAGAGGCCCTGCCAGAAGGCGACGCCGACCCGATCCTTCTTGCCGGCGCCGAAGAACTGGGCGACGAAGGTGTTCACGCCCTGCAGCAGGCCGACGAAGAAGCCGAGCAGCCACCAGGAGATGATCGCGCCCAGGCCGACCCCGGCCAGGGCGACGACACCCAGACGCCCGACCATCATCGCGTCGATCAGACCCATCGCCGTGTGGGTCATCTGCGTGACGACGACCGGTCCCGCCAGCGCCAGGATCCGCCGATAGGAGATGTCGATGTTCATCGGTCAAGCTTCCCCGAACAGGGCTTCGAACTGCGCCGCCATCCGCGGTCCCGCCCCTTCGTCCTCGTGCTTGAAGAAGACGTAGGTCTCGTTCCAGGGTTGCGCCGCAATCCGGTCGGCCCAGGATCCGAGCGCCGCCTCGTCGTAGTCCTCGCGGCGCAGGCGAAGATAACCGAACCCGGCGGTGGCGACGAGGGGCGCGTCGTGGTCGCCGCCCGCGTCGGCGATGCACAGGGCGGCGCCGGCTCGCTCGAGCGCGGCGAACACGGCGTCGTCGAACCAGCTCGCGTGCCGGAACTCGAACGCCGCCCGCATCCCCTCGGGCAGGCATTCGAGAAACGCCGCGAGCCGGTCGTCGTCCCGCCTGAGGTAGGGCGGCAGTTGAAACAGGAACGGCCCCAGCCGCTCGCCCAGCGCGCCGGCCGTGCGGAAGAGGTAGTCGACCGAGTCGGCCGCGTCACGCAGGCGCTGGTGGTGGGTGATGCGGCGCGACGCCTTCAGCGCGAAGCGGAAGGTCTCCGGCGCCGCGTCGCGCCAACCATCCAGCAGGTCGGCCTTCGGCATGCGGTAGAACGTGTTGTTGATCTCCACCGCGCCCAGCCTGGAGGCGTAGAACGCGAGCATCTCCGGCCGCTTCGTGCCGGCCGGGTAGAAGTGCCCCTCCCACGCGGGGTAGGAGAACCCGCTCGTGCCGGTGCGAACCCGCACTGTCTCGATGTCGCCGGAAGCGCCGGTCAGGCGCTGCCGTCGTCCAGGAAGGGGCGCAGCTTCCGCGCCCACTCCGGATTCCGCAGCTTGCGCAGCGCCTTGGACTCGATCTGCCGGATGCGCTCGCGGGTGACGTTGAACGACTTGCCGACCTCCTCCAGCGTGTGCTCCGAACCCTCGCCCACGCCGAAGCGCATCCGCAGCACCAGCTCCTCGCGCGGCGACAGCGAGCGCAGTACGTTGCCCGTCTGCTCGCGCAGGTTGGCGGAGATGACCTCGTCGATCGGCGACGGCGAGTTCTTGTCCTCGATGAAGTCGCCGAGGTGGGAGTCTTCCTCCTCCCCGACCGGCGTCTCGAGCGACACCGGCGCCTGGGCGATCTTCATGATCTTGCGCACCTTGGAGGCGGGCAGGTCCATGTGCTCGCCGATCTCCTCGGCCGTGGGCTCGCGCCCGAGCTCCTGGACCAGCGACCGCGAAGTGCGGGTCAGCTTGTTGATGTTCTCGATCATGTGGACGGGGATGCGGATCGTCCGCGACTGATCGGCGATGGCCCGCGCCACCGCCTGGCGGATCCACCAGGTGGCGTAGGTCGAGAACTTGTAGCCGCGGCGGTACTCGAACTTCTCCACCGCCTTCATCAGGCCGATGTTCCCCTCCTGGATCAGGTCCAGGAACTGGAGCCCCCGGTTCGTGTACTTCTTGGCGATCGAGACGACCAGACGCAGGTTCGACATGATGAGCTGCTCCTTGGCGCGCTCGCTCAACACCTCGCCGCGCTTGACCTTCGCCACCATCGCGCGGAGCTCTCCCTGCTTGACGAAGTGGCGCAACTCGAGCTTGCGCACCTCTTCGCGGTACTTCTGGATGCGCCGGCGGTGCAGCGCCCTGAGTTCCTCGTTGCTCTCGCGCTCGAGCGCCACCTGCGCCCGGCTGATGTCGCGCTCGCTCCGCCGGAACCGGTTGTCGATCAGCTTGACCAGGTCGACCACCCGGTTGCGGTCCGGACCGGTGAAGCCCAGCTCCACGATGAGGGCGGAGGCCCGCTCCTCCAGGCGGTCGATGTCGCGCGCGATCTCCTGGAAGCGGTCGCCCTTCGGCGAGTACCGCTTCTGCTTGCGCCTCGTGCGTTCGAGTTCGTCTTCCAGCTCCTCCATCTTCTGGAACACGCCGTCGCGCTTGGCGATCCGCTTGTGGCCGTTCGGGTCCAGCAGGGAGATGGGATGTTCGATCTCCACCAGGTGCGAGAGCGGCTTCGCGTTCTTGCGGTCCGCGAGCTCGGTCATCGCCAGCAGGCGGATCATCAGTTGGGGATTCCGGGCCATCGCCTGGAAGATCTGCCACTCGCCGTCCTCGAGCGAGCGCGCGATCTCGACCTCGCCGTCGCGGTCGAGCAGCGGAACCGTGCTCATCTCCCGCAGGTACATCCGCACCGGATCGCTGGTGTTCAGCGGTTCGGCGACCGTCGGCGTCGCGGGGTCCTCGTCCGCCTTCTCGATCTCGAGCGTGACCTGCTCGTCGAGATTCGCCATGTACCAGTCGGGCCGCCGGATCACGCCGACCCGCAGCCCGCGCAGGCGGTCGTAGAGCTCGTCGATCTCGGCCTCGACGCCGACCATGTCGGCCGGCATCATGTCGTGGATCTCGTCGTTGAGAAGGTACGTCTTCGCCTTCCCCAGCTCGAAGAGCTGGCGAATGGACGTGTACCTCGCTTCAAGGGGCTTGTTCACGTCCTTCACTGGGGAAACTGCCATCATCGGTCTCCAGGTAGGGGCCAAGCAGGGTTCAGGTGCGGCGGCGCCGAGAGCCGTCCGAGTGGATCTCGGCCCGCACACTTCCCCGCCCGCCGAGGAAGACCTCGACGAACCGGGAACGTTGAGCGCGGACAGCGCGCTCAAGTGTAGCAGTATGAAGACGATCAGCCACCCCGAAGTGTTTCGCCCCGCGCTCGCGCGGGAGCCTCGCCGGGGGCCTCGCGTCCGTCCTCGTCTTCAACCGGTGCAGCCGTCGCGATTCTTCCCCGCTGCCGCAGCGACTCGCGGAGCAGATACTCGATCTGACCGTTGACGCTCCGCAGTTCCGCCGCCGCCAGCCGCTGGACCTCCTCGAACACGCCGAAGTCGAGACGCAGGAGGAACGCCTTGCGCGGAGGTGCCGCCACCGTTCGACGCCCTTCCGTCTACGGATACAGCGTGCCGGCGTTCACCACCGGCTGGGTATGGCGGTCGCTGCACAGGACGGACAGCAGGTTGCCGACCATGGCGGCCTTCCGTTCGTCGTCGAGGTGCACCACGTCCTTCTCGCTCAGCATCTTCAATGCCTGCTCCACCATGCCGACGGCGCCGTCCACGATCTGGGCCCGCGCGGCGACCACCGCCGCCGCCTGCTGGCGCTGCAGCATGGCGGCCGCTATCTCCGCCGCGTAGGCCAGGTGGCTGATCCGGGCCTCGATCACCTCGACGCCGGCGGTCGCCAGCCGCTCCTGGACCTCGCCGCGAAGCCGTTCGGAGATCTCGGCGGTGTGATGCGACAGGGAGACCTCGCCCTCGTTGTGGGCATCGTAGGGATAGCCCGTCGCCATGTTGCGCAGCGCGGCTTCGCTCTGAACCTGCACGTAGTCCTCGTAGTCGTCGACGTTGAAGAGCGCCTCGGCGCTGTCCACGACCCGCCAGACGACGACCGCGCCGATCTCGATCGGGTTCCCGGCGTTGTCGTTCACCTTCAGCTTCCCGGTCTCGAAGTTCCGCGTCCGCACGGACACGCGCCGCTTGCTGAGAAAGGGATTCGCCCAGCGAAGCCCCGTGTCGTAGACGCTGCCCCGGTAGGAACCGAAGAGCTGAAGGACCTTCGCCTCGTTCGGGTGGACCATGAACAGCCCGAACGTCAGGAAGACGAGAACGGGAATGCACACCGCGCAGAAGATCGTGGCGGGGATGACCTGCCAGACGCCGAACACGACGGTCCCGGCGATCGCGAGAGGGATGAGGGGAATGAGCAGGCACAGCATGCCTACGCCCGATTGGACCGAGAGACGCTTCTCTCGATGCTCTACCATCTGTTGTTCCATTCGTTGACGACTCCTTCGATTGGGCGGCCGACCGACCACCAGTTGATATAGGCGTGATATCACATTCATATCGACATGGCCACCAGGTCGGCTGGCCGACACGGTCGTGAAGGCGAACGGACGGGCCGATTCCGGCGCGGCTCTGCGCATCGCAGGGCGCTTCCGGATCGGGGCGGCCGCAACCGCCGCGGTGGAACTGCGGGCGGGCCACATCAACGACTCGTACGTCGTCTCCGCCGCGAGCGGCCACCGCTTTCTGCTGCAACGGATCAACGGCCACGTGTTCCCGCGTCCGGCGCAGGTCATGGCCAACGTCGTGCGGATCACGCGCCACCTCGAGCGACGGCTCGGCCCGGGAAGTGCCCGGCGACGGCTCGTTCTCGTACCCGCGGCGAACGGACAGACGTGGGTCGAAACGCCGGTCGGGGAAGGCCGGGCCGACTGGTGGCGGATGTACGAGTTCATCGAGGACACGACGACCGAGCTACGGGCGTCGACCCCGGAGCAGGCCTTCCTCGCCGCGCAGGCGTTCGGCCGCTTCGAGACGCTGCTCGTCGATCTCCCCGCTCCTCCACTGCACGAGACGATTCCCGGCTTCCACGACACGCCCGGGCGCTTCGAGGCGTTCGACCGCGCACTGGCCGCGGCGGGCGACTCGGCCGCCGGCAAGGACCGGCGCCGCCGGGCCGCAGCCGAGATCCGGTCGCTGGCCGGCCACCGCGACCTGGCCGCCCGGCTGAGCGGCGCCGCCGATCGGGAGTTGCCGCGGCGCACCGTCCACAACGACTGCAAGATCAGCAACGTCCTGTTCGACCGGGCGACCGGCGAAGCGCTGTGCGTCGTCGACCTGGACACGACCATGCCCGGACTGGCCGCCTGCGATTTCGGAGACATGGTTCGCTCGATGAGCCACCGTGCCGACGAGGACGCCCGGGACACGGCCGATGCAACCGTCGACCCGGAGCTCTTCGCCGCCCTGGCCCAGGGCTACCTGGACGGCGCCGGTTTTCTGACCGCGGCGGAGCGTCGCAGCCTGGTCGACGGCGCCCTGGTGCTGACGCTCGAGCAGGCGGTGCGCTTCCTCACGGACCACCTGGATGGCGACGTCTACTTTCGGGTCGAGCGCCCCGGCCAGAACCTGGATCGTTGCCGGGTGCAACTGGCGTTGCTCGAGTCGCTGCTGGCGCGTGACGCGGACCTGCGCCGAGTCGTCGGAGGCGCAACCGCCTAGTCAGAACGCTTCGAGGTCCCGCTTCCCGCTTACCTGCTTGGGCGGATTGTGGTACGTGCGATTCAAACCGCCGACCGTGTCCCTGACCGTGACCCAGTACTCCACATCGGACAGGGCGCCGTAGAACACCCAGTAGTGACCGTTCAGCACGCGGCCGTCGAGCACCTTGACGACAAGCTCCAGGTTCGCCGGGTCGAAGAACCAGAACAGGCCCGCATCGTCGGAGATCGCCACCGGGATGGCGCCGCCGCTTCCGAAGTTGCCGGCCACGTCGGGGTCGGTCCAGTGCACCTGGACTTCGAAGCGCTGCCTCAGGCAGAGAAAGCTGTCGCCGGCACGACATGGGCCGTTGTACCCGCCGGTCGTCGCACTTGCCTCCTCCGAGTACTCGACTCCCTGGCGCCCCTGCGCGCGCAGACGGAACGTGTACGGCGTCTCCGAACGAAGTCCGTCGATGCGAACGCGTCCGGCGGTCGCGTTCGCCGTCGTCACCTGAGCCCAGCCCGCAGTCTGGCTGCGTGCCTCGACGCTCAGCAGCCCTCTTTCCGCGACGGTCCAGCTTCCACGCCAGAACACAATGACGCCCGAGTCCCCCACCGGCTCCGCGGCGACGCCGCCGGTGAACCGCGGTTCCGGGTCGCCCGGATCGCCAGGATCGTCCGGGTCGCCAGGATCGTCCGGATCGTCGGATTCCAGCAGATCGAACGTCAACCTGGCGATCGGTGCGCGGCTGAACGGGCCCATTCCCCGGATGCTCTCGATCGTTCCGCGGGGCACGGTCGGCGGATTGTCGAGGGAGAAGCCGCTTCCCTCCTCGGTCCCCGCGTCGTAGGGGAACAGATCGACCTCGCGGCGCTCCAGCCACTTCCCCCGCTCGTCGAGCAGGGACAGCCCGGAGACGCCCACGAACCAGTCGGGACTCGGCGCGATCATCGTCACGAGCGTGACCAGCGGAAAGTCCCGAGCGGCCGCGAGCTCGATCGTCGTCCGAGCCGTGCCGCCTCTGCCCGGGTCCTGCTCGAACACGGACTGCACGTGCGGACTGCGGCCCATCGCCGCCGCCAGCCGGTCCTGAATCCCGAGTTCCGCGACTCGTTCAAGTTCGGGGCTGGCCATGCCGCCGGCGCGCCAGAAGCTCGCCCGGCTGCCGTGGACGGCGCCGATCAGGGGAGAGAAGTGCGCGCCGCCCGGCACTCCGCCCGGCGTGACGCTCCGGGTCCAGGCCCCCTCGAACGTCAACCGGTATCGGGCCGACCCCTCGCCGGCAGGGCGCGCGACCGCCGGAACAACGGCGAGGCCCAGGCACCCGAGAAGGAGACAGAACCACGGCGAACGGCGCTCAGCAACCATCGCCGTCACGCTAGCACCCACTTGCCAGTACGCAAGGCCTTCCGCGCGCCAAGGCCGGGACGACCATGCCGGCCGGCGGGTCGTCGATCCGGTCCGGGAGCCGGCGCGGAAGGGCTGGCGGCGTCCGGTAGAGTTATGCTTCGTCCATGACCGGCATCGCCCGTCCCCTCGCCAGCAGCCGCACCGTCGGCAAGGCGGTCGCCCGGGGCACGCCGCTGGAACGAACGATCCGCGCCAAGCTCGAAGCCGCGACCGGCGCCGAAGCGATCGAGGTCCTGAACGAGAGCCGGATGCACAACGTCCCGCCCGAGGCCGAAACCCACTTCCGTATCGTCGTCGTCAGCAACCGGTTCGAGGGCGCGAACCGGCTGCAGCGACACCGGGTGATTCACCGAGCCCTGGCCGACGAACTGGCCGGACCGGTCCACGCCCTCGCCATCGATGCGCTGACGCCGGCCGAGTGGCGGGCTCGCGGCGAGAGCCGCGGCTTCTCGCCTGACTGCCGCGGCGGTTCCAAGTTCGACTAGAGCCCCCGCAACTACGGCTGCGGCACCACCCGGATGTACGGCAGGGGCTGCTGCCAGCCCTGGGGGTACTTGGCCCGCGCCGCCTCGTCCGACACCGCCGGCAGGATGATCACGTCGTCGCCGTGCTCCCAGTTCGCCGGCGTCGCCACCTGCTCCTTGGCGGTCAACTGGACGGAGTCGAGCAGCCGCAAGATCTCGGCGAAGTTCCGGCCCGTGCTCATCGGGTAGGTGAGGGTCGCCTTGATCCGCTTGTCCGGGCCGATCACGAAGACCGAGCGCGCGGTCGCGTTGTCCATCGGCGTCCGGCCCTCGGAGGAGTCGCCGGCGTCGGCAGGCAACATGTCGTAGTGCTTCACGATGTCGAGCGTCGGGTCGCCGATCAGCGGGTAGTTCAGAGCGTGACCCTGGGACGCCTCGATGTCCTTCGACCACGCCTGGTGGTCCGACACCCCGTCGACGCTGATGCCGATCACCTTGCAGTTGCGGCGGTCGAACTCGCCCTTGAGACCGGCCACTGTCCCCAGCTCGGTCGTGCAGACCGGCGTGAAGTCCTTGGGATGAGAGAACAGAACGCACCAACCATCGCCGATCCACTCGTGAAAGTCGATCTCTCCCTCCGTCGTCTGCGCGATGAAGTTGGGAGCTTCGTCGTTGATTCTGAGCGTCATGATTCCTCCGGTCGATCGGGTTCTGTACGGAGCGCGTAGCGTGGAGCGCCGAGAAAGGTGATCATTCTAGTCACGTTTGGCGAGTGATTGCGTCGTGCCTCCGGACGCACACGCCCCACCAGGCCATCCAGGGCGACCGCGCCCTAACGCGTCTTCCGTTCGAGCTGCCGGCGCAGTTCGTCGAGTTCCGCGCGGTCGGGCCTCAGATTCGCCGCGCCGTGGATGTAGACGTGCTCGATCTCGGAAGCGGACAGCTTCGTGTTCCAGTGGAGCAGAATGCGCACGCAGCGATTCAGACCGCCGGGTACCGCCATCTCGTGGCCGCACAGCAGCGCCACGTCGCGCCAGCCCATCAGGCGCGCCGCCAGCGCCGGGTACTCCGCGGTCAGGTCGGGAGTGGTGGTGAAGACGGCACTCGCGACATCGTCTCGCTCGATCCCGTTCGCCTGGGCCATCCGCTCAAGGAGTTCGGCGGTCGCCGTGAGGATCTGCTCGCGGCTCGTGCCCTCGACCGTCGTCGCGCCGCGGACCCCCCGGCACGCCAGACGCCCGCGGCGCCAGATGCTCGACTGCGGTTTGCGAGGCATGAGAGCGGGTGAGCGGCTACCATCCGGGACGAAGGGAAGCGGCGAACTGTACCAATCACACCGCCACCGTCTGCCGGCGCTTCGGCCCGAGAGTCCGCGCGGCTTCGCCGCCCGGACGCCCGCCTCACGCTGGACTCCCGCGTCTGGCGAGGCGTTTCGGCAAGAGACCTCGCGCGGCGCAGCCGCCTGCCTCGCGGCCGCGGCGGCGCTGCTTGCCGGCTGTGCGATCGAGCCGGCGCCGGACCGGGGGCCGGTCCCTGAACGGCCGAACGTCCTGCTCATCCTCGCCGACGACCTCGGCTACGGCGACCTCGGCGCCTACAACCCGGAGTCGCGGATCCCGACCCCCAACCTCGACCGGCTCGCGGCCGAGGGCGCGCGACTGACGGACGCCCACAGCCCGTCGTCCGTCTGCACGCCGACCCGCTACGCGCTGCTCACCGGCCGCTACGCCTGGCGCTCCCGGCTCAAGCGCGGCGTGCTGAACGGACGCTCCACCGCCCTGCTGGCGCCCGAGCGCGTCACCCTGCCGGCGTTCCTGCGGACCCTGGGTTACGCCACCGCCGGCATCGGCAAGTGGCATCTCGGGCTCGGCGCCGACCCGGATCCGGACGACGACGCTCCCGGCGAGACGGACTACGGCGCGCCGCTCCGGCCGGGGCCGGTCACCGCCGGTTTCGAGCGCTACTTCGGCATCCCCGCGTCCCTCGACATGGCGCCATACCTCTACATCGAGGACGAGGGCGTAGTCGAGGCGGCGACCGAAACCGTCGAGGCCAGCGCGATGCGGCGCTTCGGCGGAGGCGGCTACTGGCGCGCCGGCGCCATCGCCCCCGGATTCGACTTCCACCAGGTGACGCCGACTCTCTTCGATCGGGCAAGCGGCTACCTGGCCCAGCGGGCGGTTGCCGCGGACGACCGTCCCTTCTTCCTCTACCTGCCGCTGCCCTCGCCCCATACGCCCTGGATGCCGCTGCCGGAGTTCGAGGGCGCGAGCGGCGCCGGCGTCTACGGCGACTTCGTCGCCCAGGTCGATGCCGGCGTCGGCCGCCTGCTCGGCGATCTCGACTCCCTGGGTCTCGCCTCGAACACCCTGGTCCTGTTCACGAGCGACAACGGCGCGCACTGGCTCGAAGCCGACGTCGAGCAGACCGGACACCGGGCGAACGGCGCACTGCGCGGGCAGAAGGCCGACATCCACGAAGGCGGCCACCGCGTCCCCTTCCTGGCCCGCTGGCCGGGCCGCATTCCCGCCGGCGCGGTTCGCGGAGAACTGGCGGGCCTCGTCGACATCTTCCGCACCATCGCCTCCGTCCTGGAGGCCGAGCTTCCCGAAGGCGCCGCCGAAGACAGCGTCGACCTCGGGCCGATGCTGCGCGGCGAGGACGAGCCGCCCCGCCGTTCGCTGATCCACCACAGTTCGCGCGGCATGTTCGCCATCCGCTCCCACCGGGCGGACGGCCCGGAGGCGCCCCGGAAGTGGAAGCTGATCGAGGGACTCGGCTCCGGGGGCTTCTCGGAACCGCGGCAGCTCGCCCCCGAACCGGGAGGCGCCGCGGGACAGCTCTACGAGCTCGTCGCCGATCCGGCCGAGACGGACGACCTCTACCTCGACCGGCCGGACATCGTCGAGCGGCTGACCGCCGAACTCGAGGCGATCCGGGGCGCCGACGCCGCGCCGCTTCTCCCGCCACCTCCGTAGCCGCGGATCTCCCGGCCCGCGCAAGCGGCGCGGCGCGAAGCGGCGACCGTCCCTCGGCGATCAGGGCGCCTCGTCCGCCCCCTCGTCGAGGAAGCGGATCAGGCTGGCCAGATCGCTCAGGGTCATCGTGTCGAGCAGGCCCTCCGGCATGATCGACAGCGCCGACGGTTCCTGGCCGCGGATGCGCGAGCGCTCCAGGTCGAGGCGGTCGCCGTTCGCGTCGATCAGCGTCAGTCGTGCGCCCGCGTCCTCGACCACCATCCCGCTGTGCAGGCTGCCGTCGTCGAGTTCGACATCGACCGCCCGGTACTGGTCCGAGATGACCCGCGACGGGTACACGATCGACTCCAGGACCTCGCGGCGGCGGAACCGCTTGACGACCGTCGAGAGATCCGGGCCGCCGCCCCGGCCGATGTCCCCGAACACGTGGCAGGCCGAGCAGCGCGCGCGGTGGAACACCCGCTCGCCCTGCTCCGGGTTGTAGCGCTCGTAGGCCATCACGTCGTACTCCAGGTACTCCGCGAGCTCCTCGAAGCTCATCTGGGCGAGGTCGCTCCTGCCCGGACGGTCGCCCTCGACCTCGGTGACCAGGGCGGCGGCGCGGCGCGCCCGCTCCGCCCGCCGGCTCTCGAGCCGCTCCTCCGCGGCCGCTCGCTCGTCGTCGGGGAACCTCGCCAGGATCCCGGTCCAGATGGCGTCGATGTAGCCCTCCATGCTGGCGGCGCCCCGGAACTCGCGGGCGTCGTCGAACCAGGCCACGACCCGGGCGCGCAGTTCCGGCGTCCAGCCCCGGTCCATCGCCCGCAGGCAGTAGGCGGTGTGGATCCGCTCGGCCGGCGGCCGGTCCTCTTCCAGGCGGTCGACCATCCTGGCCAGCGCCCCGTCCGGCTGCAGGTAGGCGAGAAGCCGTTCGAGCTGCCTGTTCACCCGGTCGTCCGCGTGCGGATAGCGACCGAGCAGCGCCAGGCCTAGCCCGGCCCGCGCCTCGTCCCGCCCCGGAGCGTCCGGAACCGGGTCGCGAATGAAGGCGATCTCGGCCGTGCGCAGGAAGTCGAGTTCGGCCTCCACGTCGAGCTGGGCCTGCGCGACCCGGCCCAACGCCCCCACCAGGAAGTTGTACTCGATCTTGTGTTCCAGGCTGTAGACGATCGCCAGTACCGCCTCGAAGAAGCCGCGCGGGCGTTGCGCCGGGGAACTCATGACGGACTGGTCGAACCAGTAGCCGTGGGGGATGCGCTGAATCGCCTCCCGCGCCGCGTAGCGGAGGAACCGGTCCTCGTGGTCCAGCAGCGCGTGGAGCGCGTCGGACGTGGCGACTTCGATCCCGCGGGTGCGCGGATTCATGCCCGAGCGCACGAGCGACTCGGCCGCGCGCCGGGCGACCAGGGGGTCCGCGTCGGCGAGGGCGGCGCGCAGCGGTGCCTGGACCTCGGCGAAGGGGTAGGCGCCGAGCAGCGCGGCGGCGGCCGCCCGCACCAGCGGCGCGTCCGAGGCAAGGAGCGCCTCGTTCTCCTCCCGCGTCGGCCGGGGCCCGTGGACCTGGAGCAGTTCCAGCGCGCGGATGCGGTCGAGCGCGTCCCGGCCCGGATCGCGGACGACCGCCCACAGTTCCGGCGCCCAGTTCGCGCCCGCCTCGTCGCGAGCGAGCCGGATGGCCTCCCTGCCCCATCCCGAGCGCGGCATCGGCTGCCGCACCGCGGCTTCCGTGCCGGCGCGGGCGGCCGCCTCTCCCGGCTGCTCGAACGTCACCCGGTAGAGGCCGCCCGAGGTGCCGCGGCCACCGGTCGCGAAGTAGAGGAAGCCGTCGGGTCCGACGTCGAGGTCCGTCACGTTCAGCGGTTCGCCGAGGACGAAGTCGTGGGCCTCGCCGGTCCAGGTGGCGCCGGCCCGTTCGGGGAACAGGACCCGGATCCGCCCCCGCGACCAGTCGCCCATGAAGTAGGCGCCCCGGTACCTGTCCGGGTAGGCGTCGTGGTGGTAGAAGGCCACGCCAACCGGCGATCCGCGGCCCAGGTCGACGACGCCGGGCAGGGTGTCGATTTCGTGGAAGGCGAACTTGCCGGACCCGGTCCGCCAGCCGTAGTCGCCTGCGGGAATCAGGTGGACGACCCGGGTGGGCCGGAACCAGGGCAACCCGCGGTCCCACTCCATGTCCGCCTCGTAGGCGAAGATCTCGCCCGCCGCGCCGATCGCCAGGTCGAACGGGTTGCGCAGGCCGCCCGCGAGCCGCTCCCAGGCGTTCGTTTCCGGATCCACGCGGTAGATCGTGCCGCCCGGCGCGCGCAGGCTGTTGGCGTGGCCCCGCGGGTCGAGGATCGGCGGCAGGAGCTGGTCTTCCTGCAGCTCGCGCAGCGGCGACGTCGGTTCGAGTCCTGCCTCGGGCGACGAGTAGTTGCCGTACAGCACGTAGAGCGCGCCGTCCGGGCCGCGGGCGATCGTGTGCGGCCCATGCTCCTGGATCCGGCCGTTCGCGGACGCGACCCGGTCGACGGCGTCGACCAGCTCGTCGCCGTCCGTGTCGCGCAGCCGGTAGAGCCCGGTGTCCTCGACCGCGCCGTTGCGCCCGGCTGTGCCCTCGACTCCGGCGGCCTCGGCCAGCCGGCCGCGGCCGGTCGCGTGGACCAGCAGGTCGCCGGGCCCCATGACGTACAGGCCGTGCGCCGTATCGACCTGGGGCGCGAAGTCGATCCGCCGGTCGTACAGGCCGTCGCCGTCGGCGTCCTCGAGCAGCGCCAGCCCTTCGCCTTCGAGCGCCAGCAGCGGCCTGCCCGCCGCGTCGAAGGTCATGTTGACGACCGAGCCGAACAGCCCCGGCGCCGCGGCCGACTCGACCTGGAAGCCGTCCGCGGTGCGGAAACGCTCCCCTGCGTAGTCGAGCCGCTCGCGACGCGACGCGTCGTGGTCGGGCATCAACTCCTGGGCGCCGGCGCCGGCGGCCAGCGCGAGGGCAACGGCAAGAGTCGGACCGAGAGTCCGAAGGGCGGCGTCGTTCGTCACGGCAATCCTCGCGGTCGGCGATCCTACTAGGCGCGCGGGTGGACGGGCCTGCCGGCCCGCCTGTCGGTGCGCGGGTCTGTGACCCGATGCCCGCACGCGGCGTCTTGTCTTCCGGCGCTTCTCCTCCGTAGGATGGTCCTGCCGTGCCTCAGCCCCCCTGCACGATCGCCGTCCTGGCCACCCTCGACACGAAGGGCTGCGAGGCCTCGTACCTCGTGGACCGCATCGTCCGCGACCGCGGCTGCCGGGCGTTCGTCATCGACCTCGGCATTCTCGGCGAGCCGGCGCTCGCCGGAAGCTGGTCGCCCGACGCGAGCCGGCGGGAGGTCGCCTGTGCCGGCGGCGAGACGATCGAGCAACTGGCGCTCGCGGCCGACCGCGCGCGGGCCATCGCCGCGATGTCCGCGGGCGCCGAGGAAGTCGTGCGCCGCAGCTACGCGCGGGGCAGCTTCGACGCCATCGTCGGCCTGGGCGGCCGCGCCGGCACCGCGATGGCGACCACCGCGATGCGCGCGCTGCCGCTGGGCGTGCCCAAGGTCATGGTCTCCACGATGGCCGGCGGCGACGCCTCCGGCTACGTCGGCTTCAAGGACATCGTCATGGTGCCCTCGATCGTCGACATCGACGGCATCAACCGGATCAGCCGCCAGGTCCTGAGCAGTACCGCGGCCGCCGTCTGCGCGATGGCCAGCGTCGAAGTCGCCGCCGGACACGACCGGCCCCTGATCGCCGCGTCCACGTTCGGCTGCTGCACCATGCCCTGCGTCCACGCCTGCCGCCGGCGCCTGGAGACGGAGGGACTCGAAGTGCTCGTCTTCAAGGCCACCGGCGCCGGCGGCCGAACGATGGAGAGCCTGGTCGAAGCGGGATTCGTGGGCGGCGTCCTCGACCTGACGACCAAGGAGTGTGCCGACGAACTCGTCGGCGGCGTGCTCACCGCCGGACCCTCGCGCCTGGAGGCCGCCGCCCGGAGCGGCACACCAGCGATCGTCGTCCCCGGCGGCCTGGACACCGTGAACTTCTTCGCCCCGGACACCGTGCCGTCCGAGTTCGAGGGCCGCACCTTCCACCGCCAGAACGACAACATGACCCTCATGCGGACAACGGCCGGCGAGTGCGGAGAACTCGGCCGCATCCTGGCGTCCAAGCTGAACGCATCCACCGGTCCGGTGGAGGTCTACCTGCCGCTGGGCGGCGTCTCGGCCCTGTCCGCGCCCGGCGGGCCGTTCCACGATCCGGTCGCCGACGACGCCCTCTTCTCCGCCCTGCACGAGAACCTGCGGAGAGCCGTGCCGGTCACCGAGGTCGACGCCAACGTCAACGACCCGCGCTTCGCCCACGCCGTCAGCGACGCCATGCTGCGGCTCGTGCGGGACGCGAACTGACGGGCCTCATCCGCGAACGAGAACGCGCTTCCCCAGCGGCTGCACCGGCCGGTAGTTGTTCGGGAAGATCGCCGCGAAGGCATCGATCTGGCCGGCCGAGAGCGACATCGACTCGGTGAAGATCGCCCAGGCGACGCCTTCCGTGCAGGGCGGCGTCGTCAGCGAGCCGCGGTAGCGCCAGGTGGTCCGGCGGGCCGGGAGCAGCGCGGGAAGGTCGAGGCGGCCGGCCAGCGCGCGCGGCGGTCCCGGCTCGACCGGCAAACGCTCCCATGCCGGCGCCAGGGCCTCGCTCGCCTCCCCCGCCTCCATCAGAGCGCCGACCACCGCGAGCGCGCCGCTTGCGGCCTCGTGCACCAGGTGCAGTTCCAGCGGCGACGGGACGCCGTCGACCGTGTGCTCGCTGCGATGGTGAAAGTGGAATTGCCGCAGCTCGTACCGGACGCCGGCCAGCGCGATCCCGCTGCCGGGCGCCGGATTGACCTGGATCGTGTGCCCGGTGTTCTCGATCGTCGCGGCGGCCCGCCGATAGTCGAACTCGATCGGCGGAAGCTCGGCGTCACGCGCGTCCGCGAGGTCGATGGGGGACTGCTCCGTTCCCAGGGAGCAGACGGCGTAGGCCGGGTCCAGCTCGCCCCACCGCGCCGGACCGTTGTGCTTCTCGTATCCCCACCGGACGGCGGCGCCGGACTGCCTGCACATCGGCGGAACGATACACCGCCCCGGCGAATCCGGCGTTCCCGCGGTTCCGCGCCAAGCGCGGGCCGACGCGGCCCCCGTTCGGCTACTCCGCCTTGAACCCGCCGGACACCTCGCCGAGCAACCTGTCGACTTCCTCGCGAGCCTCGTTCGGCGCCTCCTCGCTCAGCACGACGCCCACCCGGAACCGGAGGCCCCAGCCCGCGCCGGCGCTCAGGAGTTCCGGAAGGCGCTCGGCGAGATCCTGGACTTCGTCGGGTTCCAGCAGCGCTTCGGAGGTCCGCGGCGACGCCAGGGGATCGGGCGCCGGAGCATCCTCCGGTCGCTGCAGCTTGAGCCCGCCCGCGTTCTCCGAACCGGCCGCGGTGCTTCCCTCGGCGACCTCGAGCCAGCGGCTTCGCACCGCGTTGTCGATGCCGTCGCGCAGCAGACCCCACGGAACCGCCTCTCCGCGCTTCCGCGACAAGGCCTGCGACAGGGCCCAACCGCTCGTCCCGCCGTCGGCCCAGCCGCCCGGCAGCGCTTCCTCGACGAGTTCCTGCGGCGTCAGACCCTCCGGCGGCGGATGCAGGGAAGCGTGCTCATCTAGCGCGCCGTAGGGCACTTCCTCCTTCCACGCCGAGGTGGGACCGTTGCGCAGCCAGACCACACCCTGCTCCACTGCGCGATCGACCGCCTCGTGGACCACGTCCTCCGAAGCGCCAGGGATCTGGAACACGTCTTCGTAGCCTTCGCGCGGCACCGTGACCGTGTAGCCGCCGCCGAAGTACTCCAGGAGGTCCGTCAAGCGCAGTTCGGTACGGTCGCCGCCAGTCCACAAGCCGGGCAACGCGTCCGGCGCCAGCGACGCCGGCGCAAGTCGAGCCAGCTCCGCGCGGCCGGGCAGCAACACCTCCAGCGCCAGCTCCTCGACCGACTCGGGGTCCACCTCCTCCCGCCACCAGGTCCGGCAGCTACCGTCGGGCCGCGTGAGCTTCGCGACGAGCAAGCCCCGCTCCACCCCTTGCAGCACCGTCTCGCGGACGATTCCGGGCTTCAGCACCTTCGGCAGGTGAGGCCATCGAGCGAACGCGCCGGCAAGGTCCTTGACGAACCGCGACGTCTCGCCTTCGCGCCAGAGGTCGTAGGGCCCTTCCGGCAGCAGAGCCTCGGCGTCGACCGGGGTCTCGCGGATCCGCGCCCTCTCGTCGTTCTTGATCTCCAGGAACAGCGGCCCGGCGGCGCCGGGCAGCTTGAACGCGTGCGGCGCACCCTCGGGACTCGCGGTCGCCACGATGCAGTACGCCTGGCGAACGGCATCCGGAAGCCGCGAACGGGCCGCATGAAGCCGCTGACTCAGGCGTTCCCGGCGCACGGCATCGACGGTCTGCACCTTGAGCTGACTCTGCACGTCCTCCCAACCGAGGAGGGCGCGTACGGCGCTGCGGGCTGCCTCCAGACCGTCGCGCGACGGGACGGCGAGGACGACCGCGTTGCGGTGCACGCGCGGCCGGTCGGCGGCCGTCGTCTCCTCGAGGTAGCGGCGCGCGAGGGCGCTCGGCTTGCCCGACTCGGAAGCGGCCTCGGGTCCGAGCAGGACGTAGCGAAAGCGGCCGTCGTCCCCCACGTCCTTCGGCGAAGCAGGCAGAACGTGGACCGCCGCGCCGGCGGCGCGAGCGCCGTCCGTCAGCAACCTGGCCTTGCGGGTCGCTTCTTCAAGCCGAGTCTCGACCGCCTGCGCGGTCACGCGCTGCTCGCACGCCTCGTCGTGCATCTGCCGGAGGTTCGGCCGATTGCCGAGCCGCCAGGACTTGGGCAACCCGGCGTCGGCCATCGGCGCATCGTCCGCGTCCTCGTCGTCCAGGAACCAGGACAGTTCGCGCCAGCGAGCCAGTCCCTTGTGAAGTCCGATCGCGTCCGGTCCGCCGGCCCCCACCATGCGGAGCAACTCAGGCGTGGATGCCTTGCGGCCGATCGGCTGGGAGTAGAGGAAGACCGAGAGCACCGCCTGTTCCGCTTCGCGACTCGCGGCCAGCGCGGGCTGTTCGCGCTGGATCTCCCTCGCCTTGCGGAGCTCCGCCTCGAGCAGCGACATCCAGTCGATGGCGGAACCCTCGCCGGTTTCCGAACCGGCCACGCCGGCAAGCTCCCGGACCGCCTCCGAAACGCCCTCCTGCCCCGGCGGCGCCAGCAGGGCCGCCGGCCCGATCAGGGGACCCTCGTCCCAGGATTCGGCCTCGCGCAGTGCGGTCGCCAGGATGCGGAGAATGCCGCGGGTGCGCTGAAAGCCGGGCAACTGCGTCCAGCGACTGTAGAAGACGTCCGTCAGATCGGGGTGAAACGGGAAGCTCTCCTCGAACCGGTCCTCCTCGGTCTTCCTCGCCTTCTTCGTCGTCTCGTCCAGCCGCGCCAGTTCGCGAACGGCGCCGATCGCCTGGGAGCGCCACGGTTCCCTGTCGCGCAGCGAGTCCGGTTCGAAGAAGCGCCGCCGCAGCACTTCCGCGACGTCCTCCTTCCGGACTGGCTGGACTCCCTCTTCCCGCTGCCGCCGAAACACGTCGAAGAGGTCCGCGATCAGCCGCCGGCCCTCGACGCCTTGCTGCCTGGCGGGATCGGTGGCGAGGAGGGACGCGACGATGGCCGCCCGATCGACCTTCGTCACCGCCTGCGAGAGGTACTGGAAGAAGTCGACGATGCGGTCGCGCCACACTCGGTCCTGTCCCGCTTTCTCGCGGGCGTACATCAGCACCTCGTCAACCAGGATGAGGGTCCCCAGGCCACGATCCAGCGGGATCTCGAGCAGCTTGACCAGCAGCGGTTCGGCGGGCGGCGTCTCGCGCTCCTCCGCCCTGTCCTCACCGTGAATGGACCGCAGCCCGTCGTCGCCGGCCAACTGATAGGCCAGCACGCTCCATGGGTGACGCAGAACGCGCGTCTCCCCCGCCGGCGAGCGGACGCCCTCGATACCGCGTTCCACGTCGATCTTGTCGAAGCAGAGCGCCGCGACATGGGCTTCCGGCAGCGTTCCGCCCGCGTGTTCCCGAAACTCGCTGACCGCCGCCACATCGGGCAAGGACTCCGGCTGCCGGAACAGGTGGTACAGGGCGATCAGCGTGTGCGTCTTGCCGCCGCCGTAGGTCAGCTCCAACTGGCGGACCGCCTTGTCGCTCTGCCCGGCAAGGCGCGACGCAACGTCCTTCACGAGCTCCCGCAGCGCATACGTCGGGTACGTCAGCGCAAAGAACTTCTCCGGCTCCTCGTACACCGGCCGCTGGCCGCGCCGCAACGTGACCTGGTGCAGGTCGGCCGCGAACTCGGCCAGCGACAGTTCGCCCGTGCGCAACTCTTCCTTCAGCCGCACGACCTCGTGCCAGGGCCTGAGGCCGCTCCCGGTCATCGATTGCGCTTCTCCCAGGCCCGCACCTTGCGGTTCGCCGCGTCGAAGATGCGCTCGTAGTTGCCGATCGTCACCGCGTGCAGCGCGTTCTCGCCCAGCCGGTCCCGGAGCGGCTCGTAGTCGCGCCAGGTCTTGAGGTAGCCGTCCGGGCCGCCCGGCGCGACGGAGTCCGTGCCGAACAGGAAGCGGTCCGGGTGGCGCTCGATCAGCGCGGCCCACGCCGCGAGGGACGCCTCGTCGCGAACGATGTACTTCGCCACCTCGTCCCACGAGAGGTCGCAGTGAACGTGGGCGAACGCCTCGTCGTCGAGCATCCGTCCGAGCTGTTCCACGTGGTCGGACGGCGGCCCAACGAAGCGGCCCAGGCCGGCGTGGGCCCAGACGATCGTCGTCCGGGGATGGTCGCGCAGCAGATCCAGCATCGGCTCGAAGTGCGCCGCGGGGTCGCCCTCCGCCGGCAGCACGACGTCGACGTCGTTGTGCAGGATGACGGCCAGCCCGGCCTCGCCGGCGAAGTCCAGCACCCGGCCGAGCGCCGGGTTGCGCAGGCTGGCCATGTGTCCCAGCACCTTGGGCGACACGAACTCCTTGTGGACCGAGAACTCGCCGATGCCGGAGAACACGCCCGGATAGAGCAGCAGCACCCGGCGAATGTGGTCCGTGGCGTACATGTCGGTGGGATTGAAGCCCACGATCATCGGGTCGAAGCGCCGCTGTTGCTCCGGCGACAGCGACCGGTACTCCTCGGCGATCATCGCGTCGACGAAGGAGTAGTAGTAGAGGGCCGCGTCCGAGCGGAGGTAGTAGTCCGGCGCCCGGTCGCCCGACTCGAAGTAGTCCCACTTCTGCTGCAACGGGATGCCGAACACGGCGACGCGGCCCACCCGGTCGCCCATGATGCCGAGCATGTCCTCCAGCCCGATGCCCCGCTGGACGTAGTTCGTCAGGTGGAAGTGGACGTCGTGGAACTCGGGCTTCGCGGGAGCGTCCTGGGCGGCCGCCGCCGACCCGGCCAGCCAGAGGGCGGCGGCCAGCAGAACCGCGGCGGTCGGTCTCGGCGGATCGGGCACGGTCGTCTCTCGAAACGGCTATGGATGGGGCGCGGGAGCGAACCGCGAACCTACAACACCGTCCGCGCCACGTCGGGGGTGCGCCGCCTCGCTGCCCGAGCGGCCGGAGGAGCCTGAACCGGCAGCCGGCGGCCCGGCCGTGAGCCCGTCATGCTTCGGGAAGTCGGCGCCAGGTCCGTGTCCTCAAGCCCAGATCCTGCAACCCAGAGAGCTACACCAGCATCCGTTGACTCGGTCCGGACGCCGCGGCGCCACGGCTCTGGAGGTGGTTCTGGATCGACTCCAGGATCGCGCGTTCGTCCGAGCCTTCCGCCGCCAGTTCGATCACGGCCTGGACGACGCGGGCGAACAGTTCGTGCCGCCACAGGCCGCGTTCGGCCAGGTAGCGGTCAACGCGGCTCTGTTCGCCGGTCTTCCAGAGTTGCATCAGCCGGTGGACGCTGTCGATGAGAGGCGGCGGCGCGCCGTCGGCCGAGGGTTCGCCGAGGTCGCGGCTTCGGCGGCGGTTCCAGGGCTTGAGGCGGGCTTCCGAGGCCGAGCCGGCCGGCAACGCGGCTGCCTCTTCCCCGTCTTCCTCTTCCGCCGGGGCGGCGCGGCCGCCGCGGGCCAACAGGTCCAGACCGCCGGCGAGTTCGGCGTCCGAGAGGTTGCACGAGACTGCGTAGAGGATGCAGGCGCCCGCGGGGGCGGGGTCGAGCCCGTAGTCGTTGCGGTGCAGGAGGTAGTAGGTGGTCAGATCGTCGAGTTCGGCGGAAGCGCTCTCTTCTCCGGCCAGCAGCCGGTTGACGACGAAGCCGACGACGATGCGCCGGACCTCGCGCAGGAACTCGGCCACCGAGAGCACTTCGCTGGGAGAGTCCGCCTTCTTGACCACGGGATGGCGGCTGAAGGCCTCGAGCGCCGGGCCGGTGGCGGCCCAGACGAAGTCCGGCCCGCGGATACCGTCGTCCCAGAATCCGCGCAGGGACTCCGTGATGTTGGCGCGCATGTCGGCGAGGACGCGCGCGTCCCAGCCCGGCCGGGCGGCCGCCGGACGGCGGCGGCAGACGAGCCAGATCGAGGAGGACAGGGCGGCCGAGGCCAGCGACCGTTGACGGTCGAGCCGCTCGCTCTGGATCGGCCAGGAACCGCAGGCGACGAACCCGGCCCGGATCAGAGCCGAAACCAGGGTCTCCCAGGCGTCGGGTTGCTTATTGGCGAACACGATGACGAGCCGCCCGTCCGGGCGCAGCGACTCGTGGAAGCAGCGGAACGCCCGCGCCATGCCGTCCTCGTAGTTCTGCTTGGAGGCCCGCCGGTCGCCGCCGAAGCGGCTGGCGTCGTCGATCAGTTCGCCGTCGCCCCGGCCGTGCAGAGCCTCCGCGTCCCACTTCGGCCCCGCCGAAGACGCGAACACGGTGTCTGTCTCGGAAGACAGCCCCTGAAGCGCTCGGCGCAGCCAGACGTGGAAGAAGTCCATCAGGTCCGAGTACGGGATCGCGTCGTAGTAGGGAGGGTCGGTACAGATGAGGTCGATTCCCTCGCCGCGCGGTTCGAGCCGTCCGCCGCGCTCTCGGATCCCCTCGTCGCGCGGCTGGATCGCACTCTCGGCACGCACCTCCGCGCAAGGCACGCCGGCCAACGCCTGGACGGCGTGTCCCGTGTAGCGCGCCACCCAGTCCGTCATCCCCTCGAAGCTGCCCGAGCCACCGGAGAGCGGGTTCGCTTCGCAGTAATCCCAAACGATGGGGAGCGCGAAGCGAGCGAAGGTCTGCCGCACCGTCTCGCGCGAGACCGCCCAGGAGCAGAGGGCGCTGCCGAAGTCGGCGAGCTTGCTCAACACGCACGACAGGTTGGCGCCCAACGCCTCCCGCCACTCCTCCGGGTAGTCCTCCATGTCCTCCGCCGAGTTCCGCAGCGCGCCGACAAACGTGCCAAGCGCCAGCAACTGCCGATCCGTGAACAGCTTCCGCCATCTGTCGAACCCGTAACCGTCAACCGAGAAGGCGCGCGCCGCGCCGGCGCCGCCCCTGGGCGTCCGCTCCTCCGGAAGGCCGAACGGAACCTCCGCGAACACGCGGTGCAGTTCCTCTTCGCCAACCGTTGCGGCCTCGATTTCGGCCTCCGCAGGCAGCCGGTACTCCTTGCCCCGCTGCCCATCGACGACGACGGCCGTCATCCGCTCGCCGAGCCGCCCGGCGCGCCCTTCGTTGCGCAGGTCTGCCATCGTCGCGACGCCGCCGCAGCAAGGGCACATGGCGCCGCTGCGGCTCATCGTCCCCGCGCCCAGCCGGCGGTCATGTTCGCGGCGGCTCGCCGCGTTCCCTTCGCCTTCCGCTACGTCGTGCTCCAGAGCGAAGTCGACGCCCGTGCCGTCTTCCCGCGGCGCCATCGCCAGCAGAACCCGCTTCCCCGGCTTCTTGCACAGCCAGCGCGTCTTGAGCAGCGGAATCTCGGCCCGGCAGTTGGCGCACCGAACCGTCCGCGCCCAGAGGTACGCCACCGTCGGCTTGGCGATCCAGCGCGGGTTCGCCTCATTCTCCAGATGGACGGAGTCGAACTCCGCGTTCAGTTCGGCGACCGAAACTCTGCCGTCGGCATCCGGCTCAAGCAGTCGCGGCGTACGCGGCCGGTACCGACGGTCTGGAAGCCGCACTTCCGCAGCGCGCAGGCCCCGCCCCTTCCGCCGTACCGGCTCGAACTCAGCGTAGGTCGGATAGCGGCCAGCCAGATCCCGCCGCGCCGCGACCAGAACGCGGCGGCCCCAGGCCCGCAGATGCCAGGGAAAGCCGGCAGCAAGGGAAGGAGGCCTGTCTCCGAGCCAGTTCTCGATCGACCAGGCACTCGCTTCGGCTGCCAGGGACGACTGGACGGCCGTTCGCTCTTCCCGCCCCGCCACGGTCCCGGAGGAGCGGTCCAACAGCGCCGACCGCATCTGCAGCGGTTCGCCGTCGCCGTGGCCCAGCCGGCGCAGTTCCTCCCGCAGCGCGGCCTTCTTCGTTACCCCCTGCGACTTGAGACAGACCTCCACGAAGTCCCGGTCCCGAAGCGCAAACTCCGGCAGAAGCAGCTCCCGGCCAGCCACCAGCCGCGGATAGTGCAACGTGCAGCGCAGCACGAACCAAGCCACCGGGTTCAAGTCCGAGGCCGTCACCTCGCAGCCCAACCGCATCGCCTCCAGAGGAATCGCTCCGCCGCCCGCGAACGGGTCGAGCACCCGGGGCGCCCGGCCCCCGAACGCGTCGCGAATCTCCTGCCGCAGCTTCTCGATCTCCGGGTCGCTCTCGCGCCCCCAATGGAGCACTCCGCCAGCGGTTTCGTCCCGGAACTTCCCGCCCCGCGTCTGCCGCCGGCGTACCTCCCCACCGATGCGCGTCATCAACCGCCTCCGGCCCTCCGCGTCCCCGGGGTCTGGAAGCAGCGTCGCCAGAAGCACTGCCCGACAGGCCGCAAGCGGGCGCCGCGCCGGCCAGATGTGCAGCGTCGAGATGTGCCCGTGCCGGACGTTCTTCTCATGGACCGAGTCCAGCGAGGTCTGGCGCAGCGGAAACGCCGCCTCGATCAGCCGTCTGCCGGGGGCCGCCGCGGCCTCCTCTTGGCGCGGATTCCGGTGGTCGCTCATCTGCAACGCTCGGGCTCCAGCGCCGAGCGGACCAGGTCGCCACCGTGGCAACCCTGGGAACACGCCTGCATCGCCGCCAATCGTAGCCGCCCCGCCGGCTGCACCCTACACACAAGTCATGCGACCCATCGGCGAGCCATCGAGCATGGACCACGCGTACCCCAACAGGAGGGTGGAGTCGTTGCACACCGACGAAAGACCCGTATGGAGCCAGGCAGCGGGCTATCCCGTCAAGCGAACAGGACAAACGGGCAGCACCAGCCCGACGCGGTGTAGGTTCCGCGGTCCGACTCCGCGGAGCAGGCGAACGAGCCAGCCTCGGCGCCAAGCGGATCTGCCATGCCGTCACCGGAACAGACTCAGCCGAAGCCTCCGGCCGAAGCGCGCCCGGCCCGCGGCAGGAAGGCCGACGAGAGCGCCAAGGTGCTCTTCATCGCCCCCGTGGTCGAAGACATGCTCAGGGCCACCGCCCCGGCACTGTCCGCGGCGCTCGACCTGAAGGCAATCGCCGCATTCCCAGACGGCGCCGAGGCCGTCCGGGGTTTGCCGGACGATGTCGTGCGCGAGGTGTCGTTGTACCAGCCGCAGGCCTACATCACCCTCGACGCGGGTCCCGGTTCAACGATGGAGTGGCCTGAGGACAATCGCCTCATGGCGGCAGTCCGGCTTGTCCGCTGCCAAGCCGCGGAGGATCTGCCGGCCGTGTTCCTGAGGGAGTTCCGCCGGTTCTCGGGCGATCCGGCCCACGAATCCGTTCAGGCGAGGGATGTACGCCTGGGTCGAGGAAGCGCTGCTGGGCTCCCCGGAATCCGGTGTTACGCTTCCGCCGTTCGAGGCGCTCCAGGGCAAGGAGGAATCGGAGATGACCTACCTGTTCGAGCAGCAGTTCAACGAGATGAAGGAAGAGAGCCGGCGCCGCGGCGTGGAGGAAGGGCGCGCGGAGATGACCTACGTGTTCGAGCGGCAGTTCAACGAGATGAAGGAAGAGAGCCGGTGCCGCGGCGTGGAGGAAGGCCACGTCGAAGGTCAACGCCAACTTCTGGTGACCTTGGCCGCCGACCGCTTCGGCGGAACGGCGGCGAACCGCGTATCGGAGGCGTTGAACGGGCAGCCCACCGACAAGCGTCTGGCGGAAGTGGGCAAGCTCATCGTCGCCTGCAAAGCGTCGGACGAGTTGCTCGATCGACTGAGCGGCCAGTAGGACCGGACGGAACGAAGCGGCACTCCAGAAACCCCGCCGACAGACCCCGGCAGGCCGCTCGCGTCGTCTCCGGTTCCCGCTACTCGAACTCGGTGCGCTTCCCCCGCCGGAACAGGTAGTTCGGGCTGACGGCCTTCAGCTTGACGCGATCCCGCGGCAGGCGCCGGTCCTGGCGCTCTTCCGTGGGCACGATGACGATGCCTTCGCGCATGTGGCTTCCCGACAGGGTGTCGGGGCCGTCGCGGTGCTCGAGGACCAGGTCCTCGCTGAACGGCGCCACGGCGAGTTCGGGCACGCGGTCCACGCCCCACTCGTCGGTGATCCGGCGGAGCGCTTCGTAGTCCAGGAAGGCGCCGGTCGGCGGCGGCCCGAGGAACACGTCGAAGACGCGCAGCAACGGCGTCTGGAGGCCGTAGTGAAGATCCTGGACGCCGCGGCCGAAGATCTCGGCCATGACGTGGACAGGGCCTCTCGCCGACTCCTCCACCCGGCGCCAGACGCCGGTGTCCCGCAACTGCTGTTTCCAGGTTCTGAGGTAGAGGTTGTTGTCGTTCTCCTCCACGTCCTTGAACGCCAGGCCCTTGGCGCCCAGTCCCTTGGACGCCACGAGGACCGAACCGTTCGGCAGGTCGTCCGGGAGCGAGGCCTTGTCCGGCGGCGGAACGTAGCTGAAGCAGGCGTAGGTCCCGTGCAGCTTCTCCGTCACGACCACGGTCTCTCCGGGCACAAGCGCGTCCGGGAACTTCTGGATGTTCTCGATGTCGTAGGAGACGAGGAAGCCCGCGACGTTCGAGACCTGGCCCGACATCGAGGTCGGGACTTTCGGCACGTACTTCACGATGCCGTACTCCTCGGCGAGATCCGCGCCCACTTCCGCGTCCGCCTCCGGTTCGAACACGAGGCCCTGCGAGAGCTCGCCGCGCAGCCGGATCGGACGCACGCGGTCGCCCCCCTTGCCGCCCAGGCGGCCCTTGCCGGCCTCCTCGTCCCAGAGGTTCATCCGCCGCAGCAGCGGCTCCGGCACGATGGCGTTTTCGGGAATGTAGGCGACCCGCTGGCCGCTCCTGTACCTCCCCCTGGGGACGACCGAGCGAAAGCCGCCGACCCGGGCGAGTTCCAGCCGGTCCGCGTTGGGGTGCTCCTCGACCGCGTCGAGCAGCACCACGGGCACCTCGAACACGCTCATGGCGCGCCTCCCCCGGGAGCGCCGGGGAGCGCGCCGGCGGCGGGCGGGGCAACCCGCGGCCCGCCAGGCGGCGGCTCGCCGGTTGCGCCGGCGGCCGGGAGGGTCCAACAGCCCCCTCCGCCGCGGGAAGCCGGCGCCCGCGCCGGCGACGCCGCGATCCGGTTCCTGTCCGCGAGCTTGAGCGGCACGGACGGCGCCTTGTTCAGACGCTGGTTCGCCGGATCCACCTCGACTCCGAGCGACTCCAGCGCGGTCACGCCGAGCAGCGGTTCGGCGTCGTCCGGGCCGAAGACGACGGTGCTGCCGACGAGGTCGCCCAACAACTCCAACTGGGCCACGGCCACGTCCATCTCGAGTTGCCTGCCGTCGGCCAGGCTGTAGGTGCGCCGGCCCTGGGGCCTCAGCCCGATGGACTCCAGCCGCCGCTTCGGCACGAGCGGGTCGATCGCTCCCGTGTCGACCAGGAACTCGCCCTCCCAGCACCGCTCGGCATCGGCCGGATTGCGGACCGTGACCCGCAGATGCGTCAATCCCATATCCCCTGTCTCCCTTCTCTTCGTCGGTCTCATCGTGTCGGCCCCCCGCGGCTCTGCCGCATCGGTTCCCCGGTTTCGGCGGCCTCGATCAGCGAACCGAGCGGCACGTCGAAGACCGCCCTCGTTCGCTCGTCGGCCAGCAACCTGTTGAACGGATCCCGCACTCGCAGCAACTCCGGCGACGGCGTCGCACAGTCGAGCACGGCGTAGAGCCAGTAACGGTCGCCCAGCTTGCATGCCTGCGCCCATTCGTTGGCCTGGACGGCCACGGCGCCGCGGCCCGCGCGCCCCTTCACCTCGATGCAGCGTTCCACGCCGTCAGGCCCGGTCGAGAGCAGGTCGAAGCCCGGCCAGTCGGGGAGGCCGGCGGCGCGGGCGAGCGCGGGCCTGGAGACGTCCCGCACTTTTGCACCTCGCGCGCGTTCCCGGTCGGCCGCGATGCGGACCGCCATCTCCTCCACCGCTTCGTCGAGGCGTTCGGCGCCCTCGCCGGCGGGCGCATCCTCCGGGCGCACGACCAGCGCGTGGAGCAGGAACCGGCAGCCGCCGGGAACGACCAGCCCCGGTTGCCGGTCGATCTGCTCCAGCGCGCGACGGCGTTCCGCCGACAGGCGCTTCTGCGCGTCCTTCACGGCTTCCAGCTCTTCGCCGCGGCGCTCCGCCGAGCCCCGGCCGTCGCGCGCGAGCCCGGCGCGCGTCGAGGCGAGCTCGGCAGCGCGGAGATCGAACCCCACGGCGGCGCGCCGGCGACGTTCCGGCAGCTCCGCCTCGCGTTCGGCGCGCAGGTCGCCGGCAAGTTCATCGAGGAGAGAGGCGAGATGGACGCCGGCCCGCGCCCGGAGTTCCGGCGCGCGGGGCGCCAGCGGCGCGAGGCCGGGCGCCAGACCGGTCGGGGCAAGCGACAGGAGCTGCTCGGCCGGGCACTGCTCGGGCGGCTCGCCGGCCCGCTGGCGCAGCGCGACCAGGCGCCGCTCGACGACCCGGCGCCCGGCGCCTGAAACGCCGCCGCCGGCAACCCGCTCCTGCCCGACCCGCGCCGCGGCCGACGGATCGGGAAGCGTCTCGGCCCGGATCTCGGCCCCAATCTCGGCCCAAATCTCGGCGACATGCAGCAGGTACGGTTCCTCCGCCGACGAATCGACGAAGATCGCTCCCCGCAGCGCGTCGTTCCCGTGGCCCGCCCGGACCTCCGCGCACAGCGCGTCGAAGAGCGGCTCGCCGGGATGCAGCCAGATGCCGGAGTCGTCCCCACGCGGCCGCCGCACCGTCAGCCACTCGCGCGCCTCGGCGGGATAGGCGTCGAGCGCTGGCAGCAGCGGGTCGAGCGCGCCGCGCCGGCCCGGGACCAGCGCGAACCGGTCGTCCAGGTCGCCGCGGATGCCGATGCCGAGCAGCCGGGCGCCGCGCTCCACCAGGCGGCGGACATGGGCCGGCAGGAGTTCCAGGTAGCGTTCCCGCTCCACCTCGCCGCGCAGATCCCCGCCGGTCGCCGCGCGCTCCGGCGGGCCGCAGATCTCGGCGTCGCGCTCGACGACCCTCTTCACCCGGGCAGCGCCGACCGCCCGCTCGATCCGCGCGACCGCCCGCCGCTCGCCCTCCTCGCTCGCGGCGTTCGCCATGAACCGGGTCAGGGACTCGCCCTCGAACAGCCGGCCGACGACGTCGAACACCTTGTCGGACCGGAGATCGCGCCGGATCTCGTCGAGCTTCTCCAGCAGCACGCGCAGCACCCGGCCTTCGCGGGTGGTGCCGGCCACCAGGTTGAAGATGCGAACCTCCGACCGCTGGCCGTAGCGGTGGATGCGGCCCATCCGCTGCTCCAGCCGCGCCGGGTTCCAGGGGATGTCGTAGTTGACCATCAGGCGGCAGAACTGCAGGTTGATGCCCTCGCCGGCGGCGTCGGTGGCCACCATGTAGCGCGCGCCGTTCGGGCGGCGGAACTCCGCCACCTGGCGCTCGCGTTCCCGCCAGTCCATGCCGCCGTGGATCTGCGCCGTCCGGCCCCGGTAGCCGAGCCCCTCCAGCCGCCGCACGAGATGGTCCACCGTGTCCCGATGCTCGCTGAAGACGAGCCACTTCTCGTCCAAGTAGTCGGGATCCTCGAGGACCTCGCGGAGCCGCTCGAACTTCGTCTCCCGCCCGGAATCGAGCAGCCGGCGCGCCCGGCGGGCCAGTCCGCGGACCTCTTCGGCTTCCCGCCGCAACTCCTCCGCCCCCACCGCGGAGACCGCGCCGAGCACCGCGTCCTCCCACGCCTCGTTGCCCTCGGCCCAGCCCTCGGCGGCCGCGTCGTCGTCCGCGCCGGTGAGGTCGAACCAGTCGTGCCGATAGCGCTCGTTCAGCCGCCGCTGCCTCTGCCGGAGCAGATCCGCCGAGAGTTCACCGCCATCGATGGCGTCCGCGGTCAGCGTCAGCTTCTCGATCCGCCGTTCGAAGGAGCGGAGCAGAGCCCACGTCGAACTGGCGAGGCGGCGCTGGAAGACGGTCTTCGCGAGTTCGACCGCGGGCCGGTTGTCCAAGGCGCGGCCATAGCGCCGGTCGAGGTAGCGCGTGGTCCGCTCGTAGAGGTCCTGCTCGCCGTCCCCGCCGCTGCTCAGGGGGTAGCTGAACGTGCTGCACCGGCGCGGCGGGTACAGGGGACGGCCGTCGAGACCGACCATCTCCTCCTTCGTGCGGCGAAGGAAATGGCGGTGGCGGGCGGACCGGGGGACGCGCCGGACCGCCTCCGCCGCCCCGAACGCGCCGGCGTCGAGCAGCCGCCACAACCAGGCGTAGGGCAGGCGCCTGCCCATGTGCGGCGTGGCCGTGAGCAGGAGCAGATGGCGCGCCGTCCAGCCGAGACCCTCGAACGGACTCTCCGTCTCGGCGTCGCCGATGGCCAGCGCCTCCGCCAGCCGGTAGCGGCGGGTTCTCTCGACGCGGCTTCCCCGCTGGCGGACGCCGAGCTTGTGCGCCTCGTCGAAGACGACCAGGTCGTACGGCTGACCGCCCGCCCGGCGAAGCGCGTCGAACGTCGTCTCCCCGGCAAGCGTGTCGAGCGACACGATGACGCGATCGGCGCCGGGGCCTCGAAACGGGTCGCGGCCGCGCGCGTCCGCGCCGGAGACGATGCGGAAGTCGAGCCGGAACAGCGTCAGGAGCTCCCGCCGCCAGTTGCCGACGAGGCCGGCCGGAGGAACGATCAGCACCCGCTCGATACGGCCCCTCGACAGCATCTCGCGGACGTAGAGGCCGGTCATGATCGTCTTGCCGGCGCCGGCGTCGTCGGCGAGCAGGAATCGGAGCGGGTCCTGCTTCAGCATCCGCTCGTAAACGGCGAAGCGCTGGTGCAGGAGCGGATCGATGCGCGACGTCTCGACCGCGAAGGCCGGGTTGAACTGGTGGCCGTAGGACAGCCGCAGCGCGTCGGCCACCGCGAGCACCGCTTCCGGGTCGCCCGCGAAATCCAGCGGCACGCCGCCAGCCGCCGCCGGTCGCAGCCCCCGCATCGGCCGCGGCGCCGACTCGGCGGCCGACTCTTCGGCGAGCTGCGCCAGCTTCTCGGCCGCCAGCCGGCGTGGCCGGGACTGGCCGGACTCCCAGCGGTGGACAGTGATCGTCGACACGCCCAGCCGTTCGGCGAACCGCTCCTGGGTCAGACCGAGGCGGCCTCGAAGCCGCCTGACTTCGGCGCCGGCCTCGGCGGCGGATCCCCTGGAGAGAGCGTTCGCGGCCATGGCCGCGAACGCTAGCACAAGTCGCCTCCGTGAATCTCCAGAATCGACCTATCAAATGATAGATCGACGACTCGTGCCTGCGAACCGGCGGACGGCTAGGCCCCGTCCGAGTCCCTGGCCTGGTCCTGAGCTGCCCTGGCCGCCTCCATGTCGTCCTCGTCCGGCATCAGGATGAACTCGGGGTACGACTCGATGCCGAGTTCGGCCATGTCCTGACCGAGTTCCTCCACTCTCGGCGAAACCCTCACGCCGATCGTCTTGTCGAGCACCCACCACAGGAGCATCGAAGAGCCGAACGCGAAGGCGCCGATCGCGACGATGCCGATGACCTGCGGCACGAAGCTGCCGCCCGCCGCGATGCAGACGGCGAGGGTGCCCCAGATGCCGGCGAACAGGTGCACCGGAACCGCGCCGACGACGTCGTCGAGCTTCATCCGCTCGAGCAGCCTCATGCCGGCGACCGTGACGACGCCGCCGACGCCGCCGATGAGAAGCGCCCAGTGATGTCCGACGAGATCGGGTCCCGCCGTCACGCCGACGAGCCCGCCGAGCGCTCCGTTGAGCACGGCCAGCAGATCGACCCGGCCCAGCAGCGGCCGCGACAGGGCGAGCGCCGCGACGACGCCGGCGGCGGCCCCCAGGTTCGTGTTGATCAGCAGGTTGCCCATCGCCGTCGCGTCGGCGGCGCCGCCGAGCGCGAGCTGCGAACCGCCGTTGAAGCCGAACCAGCCCAGCCAGAGGATGAACACGCCGAGCGTGACGATCGGCACGTTCGAGGGCGGCGTCGCCTTGACGCTGCCGTCGGCGCGGAACTTCCCGCTCCGGGCGCCGACCATGAGGATGCCGGCGAGGGCCGCCCATCCTCCGGTCGAGTGGACGATCGTCGAGCCGGCGAAGTCCTGGAATCCGAGTTCGGCGAGCCAGCCGCCGCCCCAGGTCCAGGCGCCGACGATCGGGTAGATCACGGCGGTCAGGACGGCCGTGAAGGCAAGGAAGGACCACAGCTTGACCCGTTCGGCCAGCGCGCCCGAGACGATCGAGGCGGTGGTGGCCACGAAGGTCATCTGGAAGAACCAGCTCGACATCTCGGAGTAGTTCTCGTCCGGCGCGTGGTACGCGGCGCCGCCGAGCACGGCCATCTCTTCCGGCGACGCTTCGAAGAGCGGCCGGATCGAGCCGATCCAGCCGCTGACGTCGACGTACATCAGGTTGTAGCCGATCACGTAGTACGCGATGCCCGCGATCGAGTACAGGCCGATGTTCTTCATGCAGATGACGGACGCGTTCTTGGTCCGTACCGAGCCGGCCTCGAGCATCGTGAAACCGGCGCACATCCACATGATGAACGCGCCCCACACCAGGAACGCGTAGGTGTTGAAGACGTAAGTCGCCTCGCCGGAAACCTGGGCGCCCGCCGCCGAAGCGACGAGCAGAAGCGCGACTCCGGCGAGGACCGCCTTCACCGTCGCCTGTCTCGGTTGGAACGTCCGCGGGCTCGTCTTCATCGCTTGTCTCCGGCTCTGGTTGTAGTCGCCCGCCCCTGACCGGAGGGCGGCTGAATCGCGAAACCACCTGATGACGTTTCGGGGAGCGACCATTCTAGCGCCTGTCTTCCGGGAGACGCTCCGCCCCTAGGCCAGGATCTCCTCCACCACCCGGCCGTGGACGTCCGTCAACCGGAAGTCGCGGCCGCTGTAGCGGTACGTCAAGCGCTCGTGGTCGATCCCGAGTCGGTGCAGGATCGTCGCGTTCAGGTCGTGGATGTGCACGCCGCCCGAGACGATGTTGTAGCAGTGGTCGTCCGTCTCGCCGTACGTCTTCCCCGGTTCGATGCCGGCGCCGGCCATCCAGACGGTGTAGCAGCGGCCGTGGTGGTCGCGTCCGTAGTCGTCCTCCGTGAGCGCGCCCTGGCAGTAGACGGTGCGGCCGAACTCGCCGCCCCAGACGACGAGCGTGTCTTCCAGCAGTCCCCGCTGCTCCAGGTCGGCGACCAGGGCCGCCGAGGCGCGGTCCACGTCGCCGCACTGCAGGCGGATGTCGCTCGGCAGGTCGCCGTGCTGGTCCCAGCCGCGGTGGTAGAGCTGAATGAAGCGGACGTCCCGCTCGGCGAGCCGCCGCGCCAGCAGGCAGTTCGCGGCGTAGGTGCCCGGCGTGCGCGCGTCCTCGCCGTAAAGGTCGAACGTGCTCTGCGGCTCGCTCGACGTGTCGACCAGTTCGGGCACCGAGGCCTGCATCCGGTAGGCCATCTCGTACTGCGCGATGCGGGCGGCGATCTCGGGATCGCCGAACTCCTCGTGATGCCGCTCGTTCAGCTTCGCGACGACGTCCAGCATCCGCCGCCGGACGCCACGGTCGATTCCCGGCGGATCGGAGAGGTAGAGGACCGGATCCTCCGCCGCGCGCAGGTTCACGCCCTGGTGCTCCGAGGGCAGAAAGCCGGCACCCCAGAGCCGCTGGAACAGGGCCTGCGACTCGCGCCGGGCGCTGCCCTGGGAGATCAGCACGATGAAGGCCGGCAGATCGTCGTTCTCGGAGCCGATGCCGTAGCTCAACCAGGCGCCCAGGCTGGGACGCCCGGGCTGCTGGTGTCCCGTCTGCAGGTAGGTGATGCCCGGGTCGTGGTTGATCGCCTCGGTATGCACCGCCTTGAGGAAGCAGAGCTTGTCGGCGATCCTCGCGGTATGCGGCATCAGTTCGCTGACCCAGGCGCCGCTCTCTCCGTGTTGAGCGAACTCGAACATGGACGCGGTGATCGGGAACTCGGCCTGGTTCGCCGTCATCCCGGTCACCCGCTGGTCGCCGCGCACCGAGGCGGGAAGCTCCTGGCCGTGCCACTCGGCCAGACGCGGCTTGTAGTCGAAGAGATCGATCTGCGACGGCGCGCCGGACTGGAACAGGTAGATCACCCGCTTCGCCCGGGCCGGGAAGTGAACGCCGCCGAGCGCGCCAAGCGCCTCCCGAGCCTCGTCGCGCGCCGCCCACGACGGCCCCGGATCGAGCAGCGAGGAGAGCGCCGCGACGCCGATTCCCGTGCTCGCCATTCCGAAGAACTGGCGCCGGTTGACGCCGAGCGCGTAGTCGGACCGGGGATCCGCTCCCGGGTTGCTCGCGTTCATCGCTCTCTTCCCGTTCACTGCCTGGTCACCGCCTCGTCCAGGTTGAACAGGGCGCTGGCCGCCACGGTCCAGGCGGCGACTTCGACGCGCGGCATTGTCTCGTCCGCCGGCCGTTCGCCGACCTTGAGGAGGTCCGCCGCCGCGGCTGGATTCTCCGAGTAGCTCCGGCGCAGGTCCGCCACCAGATCGAGCAGGGCGTCCCGTTCGATGTCCGTCGGCGGACGGGACACGATCCGCCGGTGGAGCGCCTCCACCGTCTCCGCGTCGCCGCCGCCCCGTCTGGCGAGCACGTCCTCCGCCAGCACCCGCGCCGCCTCGACGAACTGCGGGTCGTTCATCAGCACCAGCGCCTGGAGCGGCGTGTTGGAGCGCGACCGTTCCACCACGCAGGTCTCCCGGTTCGGCGCGTCGAACACAAGCATGTTCGGCGGCGGCACCGTCCGCTTCCAGAAGGTGTAGAGGCTGCGCCGGTAGAGCGCCTCGCCGTGGTCCTGCTCGAAGATGCCGGCGCTGAAGCGGCCGCGGCTCTCGTAGCCGATCTCGCGCCACAGGCCCGGCGGCTGGTACGGCTTGACGCTGGGGCCGCCGAGCTTCTCGACCAGCAGGCCGGAGGCGGCCAGGGCGCCGTCGCGGATGACCTCCGCGTCGAGCCGGAAGCGGGACGCCCGCGCCAGCAGCCGGTTCTCCGGGTCGCGCTCGATCAGTTCGGGGCTCGCGCGGGAACTCTGCCGATAGGTCGCGGAGAGCACGATCGTCTTCTGGAGCGCCTTGAGGTCCCAGTCCCGGCGGACCAGTTCGCTCGCCAGCCAGTCGAGCAGTTCCGGGTGGGAAGGCCACTCCCCCTGGGCGCCGAAGTCGCCGGAGGTCGCCACCAGGCCGCGGCCGAAGAACCGCTGCCAGAGCCGGTTGGCCGTCACCCGCGCGGTCAGCGGATGATCCCCGCTCACCAGCCAGCGCGCCAGGCCGAGCCGGTTCTTCGGCAGATCCTCCGGGATCGGCGGCAGAACGGCGGGCACCCCCGCCTCGACTTCGTCCGTCTGCTGGTCGTACTCGCCGCGACGCAGGACGAAGGTCGGCCGCGGATCGTCCATCTCGCGCATGATCATCGTGGTCGGCACCGCCGTCTCCATGCGGCGCAGACGCTCCGAGAGTTCGGCGTAGCGCTCCTCGTGCGGCCGCCACGGCGGCCAATGGTGGCGACGGAAGCGATGCCGGACGGCCGTCGCCTGCTCTTCGGTCCGCTGGTCCTCGGGCAGCCCGACGAGGTACTCGAACTTGCGGGAAGCCGCCGCCAGCGCCGGCCAGGGCGCCGGCAGCGCGTCCGGCTCGACAGCCGGGAAGGCGGTCTCGGGCGCGTCCGACACGGTCAGCCGGAAGCGGCGCAGCGTCTTCTGCCGGTAGCTCGACTCCTGGCGCAGCACGATCCGCAGACGCAGTCCGCCCGAGCGGAGGGCGCCGGCCTCCGGAACGACGGAGGGGGCCGGTTCCCCGTTCGCTGCGGCGCCGCGGCTGTCCGTGTCGGCTTCCGAACCGTCGACGCCGAAGGCGTCCCGGCCCCGCGGCGAGCCGACCAGGAACACCGCGGTGCGCGCCGTGGGCCGGGCCGCGTAGCCCGCGCCCCAGCCGGTCTCCGGGTCGCCGTCGATCGCCAGTTCCACGGCCATCGACGGCGTCGCGTAGTCGGCGTAGGCGCCGGACAGGTCGAGCGGCAGGAAGGCGGATTCGCCGCCATCGGCGCCGGCGACGGCGCCTGTCGCGCCACGCCGGACGTTCGCGCCGCCGGACGGACCGGCCGCGACGAGCGCCGACACCTCGATCTCGGTGAGGACGAAGCTGCCGTCCGAACCGCGGCCGATCCCGGCGCCCGGTTCGGCCGTGCCGCGGAACGTCTCCAGGCGCAGCGCTCCGATCCGCTCCAGGCCGGTCCGGGCCTCGATCGCGTAGACGTCCGTCGGCGGGTTCTCGCCGGAGACCTCGATCGACCCGTCGTGGAGCACGACCATTCCGGCCCCGCCCAGCGATTCGAGGCTGACGACTTCCAGCGGCCGCCACCGCTCGGCCAGCCTCCCGTCCCACTCCCGCTGCCAGGCGGCCTGGGCGGCCTCGGCGTCCGGGTCCGCCCCGTCGAGCATCGCGTCGAGCGGACCGAGCTCCGCCGTCAACTCGTCCAACTCCGCGCGCTGGCCGCCGTCCGGCGCCAGGACCCGGGGTTCGGCGTTGCCCTCGCTGCCGTCCAGCCCGACCTCGTCGACCGTGTTGAAGAAGGCGGCGAGGCGGTAGTACTCCCGCTGGCTGATCGGATCGAACTTGTGGTCGTGGCACTTGGCGCAACCCGCCGTCAGCCCCATCCACACCGTGGCCGTCGTGTCGGTGCGGTCGAAGACGTACTGGACCCGATACTCCTCCGGGATCGCGCCGCCCTCGAAGTTGATCATGTGGTTGCGGTTGAAGCCGGTGGCCAGCAACTGCCTCGGCGTCGGGTCCGGCAGCAGGTCGCCCGCGAGCTGGTCCACGGTGAACTCGTCGAACGGCTGGTTGCGGTTGAAGGCGTCGATCACCCAGTCGCGCCAGCGCCACATGAACCGTTCGTTGTCGATGTGGTAGCCGTTCGTGTCGGCGTAGCGGGCGGCGTCCAGCCAGGAACGGGCCATGTGCTCGCCGTAGCGCTCCGACGCGAGCAGCCGGTCGACCAGGCGCTCCCAGGCGTCCGGCCGGTCGTCGGCGACGAAGGCCTCCACCTCGGCCGGCGACGGCGGCAACCCGGTCAGGTCGAGCGACAACCGTCTCGCCAGGGTACGGCGGTCAGCCTCGGGCGCGGGCGCGAGACCTTCCCGTTCCAGCCGCGCGAGCACGAAGAGGTCGAGGTCGCCGCGGGCCCAACCCCGGTTCGCTGCCGCCGGCGGATCCGGGCGCCGCGGAGGCCGGTAGGCCCAGTGGTCCTCGAACTCGGCGCCCTGGAGGATGAACCGGCCCAGAATCCCGATCTCGCGCCCGGTGAGGGTCGATCCCGCGTGCGGCGGCGGCATCCGGTCCAGGGCGTCGGCGGCCGCGACGCGCTGGAAGAGCTGGCTCTCGTCCAGGCTGCCGGGGACGAGCGCGCGCCGGCCCGAAGGCAGAACGCCGAGCGCCGACTCCTCCCGGTCGAGCCGGAGGCCCGCCTGCCGCACCGCCTCGTCCGGCCCGTGGCAGGCGAAGCAGTTGTCCGAGAGGATCGGCCGCACGTCGCGATTGAAGGACAGCGGCTCGCCGGGTCCGTCGATGCCGTGCGCGACCGGCGGCACCTCGCGCGCCGCGACCCGCGCCGGCGCCGCTTCGTCGCGAGCGTGACTCGCCGCCGGCCACTCCGCCCCGGCCGCGACCCACGCCTCGAGGAGTTCGCGCTCCGCCTCGTCCAGCGCCCGCGGCGGCGGCATCTCCAGCTCGTCCTCGCGCCGGATCGCCGCCACGAGCAGGCTCGCCTCCGCGTCGCCCGGCACGATCGCCGCGCCTCGCCCGCCCCCGATCAGCATGGCGGGCCGGGAATCGAGCCGCAGATTCCCCCGCTGCCTGAGCGGCCCATGACAGGCGAAGCAGCGGCTCTCCAGTACCGGCAGGACTTCCGCCTCGAAGTCGGGCACGGCAGCCGCGGGCGGCGCGGCAGCGACTGGCGTCGCCGCGAGAGCAGCGCCAAGAAGAAGCGAACCCGCAAGCCCGTTCGATCGTGGCCTCATCATCCTGTCCATAGCCCGTCGGTTACTGGATCGGTTCGACCGATCCTATCCGTACACCGGAAGGCCCGGCAGCAGGACGACACACTACCCGGGAAGTCAACCAACTCACTGCAACTCCGGTCAAGAGCTTCGCCCCTCCGCCTCCAAGAACACCTCGACCGCCTGGCCGTCGAGTGCCGCGAAGTCTGGCGAAGGCCAGCCCGAGGCGGACTGGAGGGGAGGGGTCCAGGGGGCTGGAGGCCAGCGACTGCCCATGCGCTTCCAGTAACCGGCGACCTGGCGGAGCGCAGCCGACCGCAGCGAGCGCCCAACCTCTCCATCCACCAGGAGGGCGCAAGCGACCCCTGGACCCCTCCCCTCCGGGCCGCCTCGGGCGGGTGCAGGCACCGGCGCGCCGATACACTGCCGCCTTCTCGCCGCGGGAGAAACGCCTCATGGACTTCGGCATCTGCGTCGCCAGCAAGATCGACGACATCGGCTACATCGAGCGGGCCGAGGCGCTCGGCTACAGCCACGCCTGGGTGGCGGACAGCCAGATGATCTGGTCCGACTGCTACGCGGTGCTGGCGCTGGCGGCTGAACGCACGAGCCGGATCAAGCTCGGAACCGGCGTCGCGATCACCGGCACGCGGATCGCGCCGGTCACGGCGCACAGCATCGCGACGATCAACCGGCTGGCGCCGGGGCGCACCTTCCTCGGCATCGGCGCCGGCAACACGGCGCTGCGGCTGATGGGGCACCGTCCCGTCGGCGTCGGGGAGTTCGGCGAGTACCTGCGGGTCGTGCGGGCGCTGCTCGACGGCGAGGAGGTCGACTTCGCGTTCCGCGGCCGCACCGAGCCGCTCCGATTCCTGATGGAGGACCTCGGCTACATCGCCACCGAACCGCGGATTCCGATGTACGTCTCCGGCTTCGGCCCCAAGAGCCAGGGACTGGCCGGCGAAGTCGGCGACGGACTGGTCATGTCCATTCCGCCGAACGCCTCGCTGTTCGACCGCGCCATCGAGAACTGCCGCCGCGGCGCCGAGGCTGCCGGTCGGGACTTTGACCGCGAGAGCTTCTACACCTGCTCGCTGACCACGGCCGTGATCCTCGAACCGGGCGAGGATCTCACGTCGCCGCGGGTAATCGAGGAGTGCGGCCCCTTCGTGCTGTCCGGCCTGCACTACCTGTACGACCAGCAGCACCAGTTCGACCGCGAACCGCCGCCTCACGTGCAGCCGATCTGGGACGAGTACCGCGCCCTCGTCGAGCGGACGCCGGAGCGCGGACGCCACCTGCGGGTCCATGCCGGCCACTGCACCTACTCGCTTCCCGAGGAAGAACGGTTCGTGACGCCCGACCTGATTCGCGCCTCCTGCCTCGCCGGCACCGCCGAGGAAGTCCGCGAGCAGGTCCGCGCGCTCGCCGGCGCCGGTCTCGACCAGCTCATGCTGCTGCCGTCGCTCGCCACGCAGGAACGGGTCATCCAGCAGTTCCACGACGAGGTGATGCTCCGCCTGTAGCGGACGGTCGCTACGATCGCCTGATGCTCCTGCTGGTCCTGCCCTGGGACGCCGAGGCCGACGCGTCCGCCGAGTGGCGGTATCTCCGCCGCTGGCTGGCCGGCGAGGCGCGCTCCATCTTCGACGAGGTGGAAGTCGTCTCCGGACTGCCCGTCCGCTTGCCCCGAGAAGCCGAGGCGGTTCTCGTCCTGGAGTCGTGCCGCGTGCTGATCGGCCGGGCGTCCCTGCGGCGGATGCGGCGGGAACTGACCCGCGGCGCCGCCAGCGCCCGGGGCGCCGTCTACGCCACCGACCTGACGACGACCGGTCCCGAAGCCGGCAACGACCTGTTCACGCTCGCCGACTTCCAGCAGGCCGAGGCGGCCTGGCTGGCCGGGGGCGGCGAGGATCCGGCGGCGGCGCCGGCCGATGCCGGCGGCCGGGCCCACGGGCGGGCGGCCGTGGCGGACGGCGCAAGTCCAGCCGTGCTGCTGGCGCCCGAGGCGGTGGCCCGCTGGGCGGCCGGCGAACGGCCCGGCGGGCCGCGCGCCGGCCTCTGCTACCAGTTCATCGACTACTACGGCGGCGAGCGCGCCGATGTGCTGCCGCTGCTGCCCGACGACCTCGGACCGGCCTCCTCGGTACTCGAAGTCGGCTGCGGACGGGCGGCGACCGGAGCGCTGATCGGGGAGCGCTTCGGCTGCCGCGTCGTCGGCATCGAACTGAACCCCGAAGCCGCGGCCGCCGCCGGGGAGCGTCTCGACCGGGTGATCCGCGGCGATGCCCAGACCCTCGAACCGGGAGAGACCTTCGACGCGATCGTCGCCTTCGAGCTCTTCGAACACCTGACGGACGGCCAGGACTTTCTCGAACGCGCCGCCGGCTGGCTCCGTCCCGGCGGGCGGATGGTGCTCTCCGTGCCCAACGTCGGCCACTACTCGGTGGTCGAGGATCTGATCGCCGGGCGCTGGGACTACGTGCCGATGGGCCTCCTCTGCGCCACCCACGTCCGCTTCTTCACCCGCCGTACGCTCGAGGACTGGCTGCACGCCGCCGGCTTCGACCGCTACCGGATCGACGCCCAGACCACTCCCTTGCCGGAGCGGCTCGACGCCTTGCCGGAGTCGCTGGCGCCCGACCGCGAGAGCCTGGCAACGGCCGGCTTCTACGTCTCGATCTTCCCGTAGCCGAGCAAGCCGACGGCGCCGGCTGGGCCGGCCTCGACGCGACGCCGCGTTGCGCCAGGTCCGCGACCGGATTCACGCAGGCCCGTGCCTCGCCAGACCGCGGCGAAACGCCCGCAGCAGCGCTTCGCCGGTGCGGCGTTCCGTATAGGTCTCGGCGATCGCCCGGCCCGCCCCGCCGAGCCGCCGCCGCAGGTCCCGGTCGCGCCACATGCGCTCCACCGCGCCGCGAAGCGCCTTCCCGTCGCCGAACGGCGCCTTGATCGAAGCCCGGTCCTCCGGGTCGAGGTCGCGATGGGACGGAATGTCCGTCAGCACGCAGGGACGGGCGCAGCCCATCGCCTCCAGCGCGATCAGGCCGAAGCCTTCCAGCGGCGAGGACGGCCCGATGCACAGATCGACGCCCCGGATCAGCGCGGGCACCTCGGCGGGAGGCACGTGCCGGCGCCGTTCGGCCTCCGGCCACAGCGCCAGTTCCTCTTCGTTCGCGTCGAGCGACAGCCGGACCAGGTCGATCCGGCCGCCGGTCCGTTCGAACAGCGGGCGCAGGGCGCGCAGGCACCACGCCACGCCCTTGACCTCGAGATCCCAGTGGCCGCCGACCAGCACCCGAAGCCGACCGTCGTCGGTGCGTTCGCGCTCCGGCGGCCGGAACAGATCGGGCTCGAACGGCTGCGGGATGAGGCGCGCCGGCACGCCGTGGCGGTCGCGCACGGTGCGTGCGAGGTACGGCGACACGACCAGCTTCAGCGCCGGCAGGTCGTACGCGGAGCGCATGGCCTCGCGGTCGGCCGTCGCCAGTGTGTCGTGGCCCGGTTCGTACCCCTGGCACAGGTGGCAGGCCAGCCGGTCGGCGATCTCGACCGCGACGGCGACGGTCGGCGCCAACGTGCCGACCGCGACCTCGACGCGCGGCAGAAACCGCCGTTCGAGCGCCTCGACCCGGCGGTAGAAGGCGCCGGCGCCATCGAACCAGTCCGGACACGGATCCGGCGAGTGCACCGTGGCCTCGACCCCAAGTCGCCGAAGCGCGCGCGCGTGCTGGAGCACCACCTTGACGCCGCCATAGAGCGCGGCGCCCGGCAGGAGATAGGCGACTCTCAGGCCGGGATCTCCGGCCGCCAGCCCGCGGCGGCGCGCGGCGCGTTCCGCCCGGCGACGGCGTCGCGACCGTCGCGCGCTCTCCTCACGCGACGATCCCGAGCGGCGGCCGGGTCCGGTAGGCGCCCCGCGTGAAGTCGGGGAACTCGACCGGCGCGCTGCCCCGCGCCACGGACAGTTCGCTCAGTTCCACCGGCGCGGACAGCGCGGCCGCGTCGTAGACGTCCATTTCGGTCGGCGTGCCTTCGATCAGGCACCGCACGAGGCGGTAGTCCTCCAGGTAGTCCATGCCGCCGTGGCCGGCGCCCTCGGCGTCGCCCGCCCGCTCCGCCCAGAGCGGGTGCTCGAACCGCTCGCGGTAGGGCTCCACATCGCTCCAGTCTCCATGCTCCTCCGACTCGCCCTCGACGAAGATGCGGTCCGGGAACCCGGCGAACACCCCCTGGGTGCCCTGGACCAGGTTGAGCCGGCTGTAGGGCCGGGGCGTCGTCGTGTCGTACTGGAGCAGGATGCTGCGGCCACGCCGGGTGCGGATCAGGCTGGAGTTCATGTCGCCCAGGGCGTAGCGGACCTGGGCGCGCGGGTCGTCGGCGCCGAAGCGCTCCGCCGCGTACTTCGCCAGGCCGCGGGCCGGGCTCGACAGCGACACGAGGTAGTCGAAGCAGTCGCCGCGATTGATGTCCATGCAGTTGGCCACCGGGCCGAGGCCGTGGGTCGGATAGAGGTTCGCGTTCCTCTCGACGGAGTGCCGCAGCCGCCACAGGCCCTCGTTCGCGTCGGAGAACTTGAGCGACCGCAGGTCGTGGATGTAGGCGGCCTCGCCGTGCAGCAGCTCGCCGAGGAGGCCCTGGCGCACCATGTTCAGGACCATCATCTCGCTGCGGCCGTAGTTGCAGTTCTCCATCATCACGCAGTGGCGGGCGGTGCGTTCCGCGGTATCGACGAGACGCCAGCAGCCCTCCAGCGTGATCGCGGCAGGCACCTCGACCGCCGTGTGCTTCCCCGTCTCCATCGCCTCGACGCAGACCGGAACGTGCCAGCGCCAGGGAGTCGAGTTGAAGACGAGGTCGATGTCGTCGCGTTCGCAGAGCCGGCGGTAGTCCGTCTCGCCGCGCGTGTAGAGCTCGGGCGGCGCCTGCCCCGCCTCGGCGACCCAGGACGCGACCTCTTCGGCCCGCGGTTCGTCGATGTCGCAGATCGCCTTGACTTCCACTCCTTCGATGCGGAGGAAGTTCCGCACGTGGCCGCCGCCCTGCAGGCCGACGCCGACGAAACCGATCCGCACCCGATCGAGCGGCGGCGCGGCGAAGCCGGCGCGGTACGCCTCGAGCGCCGCGTCGTCCGGCCGCGGCGCCGCCGCGGCCCCGTCAGGCGCCTGGCCGGCCGCCGCCCGGACGCCGAGAGCGACCGCCGCGGGTCCCACCCACGCGGCCCTAAGCAGATCGCGGCGGCCCCAATCGGGCATTTCTCAGAAGTCGAAGAAGTCGTCGTCGCCGCCGCCGAGGTAGGACGCTTCCTCGTCGAGCCAGGCCTGGAACTCCTCCTCGGTGTGCACGGTCAGGAAACCGCGCATCGAGTAGTGGCTGTTGCCGCAGAGCTGGGCGCAGGCGATCTCGTAGACGTAGTCCGGGTTGCCGGTCTCCTCCCGGATCTGGGCCGTCGTCTTGGTCGGCACGAACCAGACCGGAATCGAGATGCCCGGGATCGTGTCCTGCTTGATCCGCATGTTCGGCAGGTTGAAGCTGTGGATCACGTCCTTGGACGACAGGTGGATGATCGCCGCCTTGTCGACCGGGAGGTGCAACTGGTTCACGGTCCAGATGTCGTCGGCGCCGGCCTCGCTGTCGCGGTCGAGGCCGATCGGATTGGTCGCCTCGTCTATCAGCGACAGGTTCTGCGCGCCGAACTCGCCGTCGGCGCCGGGATACCAGACGTTCCAGGCGAACTGCTGCGCCACGATCCGCACGACCGTCGCGTCGGACTCCGGCGGCACCTCGTCCACCCGTTCCGCCCACATGGGGATCGAGAAGCCCAGCAGGAGAATCCCTTCCGCGATCGCCACGGCGACCTCGCCGTAGGTGCTCGCCTTGCTCTTGACGCCGACGTAGTCCGCCTTCGGGTTGCGGCTGGCGCGGAAGCGCATCAGCACGTACACGAAGAACACGCCCCAGACGATGAAGAGCGCGAGCATCAGGTAATGCACCGCGTCGATCATGTTGTCGATCCGGCCGGCGTGCTCCGACGCCGCGGCCGGGAACATGGCATCCATCATGACTTGACAGGCTCCTCAACGGTGCTCCACCAGGGCGGCACCGGGTCGGTTCGCAGACGCCGCGCGCGGCGCCGGAGATAGAGAAAGAAGAGAACGAAGGCCCCCTGCATCACGAAGACCGCGGCCAGCAGGAACCAGACCCCGGCTCGGGCCGCGTCGATCATCGTCCCTTCGGCGGCCCCGTAGCAGACCGAGCAGGCCCACGCCGCCGGTTCGGAGGCGAAGAGCCACGCCGCCACGGCAACGGGAATCGTGCGGAACAGCTTGCGGCGGCGAGCCCATTCCTCCTCGGGCGTCGTGATCTTCCGCCAGAACCAGATGCCGTACCAGACGAGCGCCGCCGCGACCGCGAAGGACAGAACGGCGCCTGCCGCGTACGCGCTCCCCTGAGCCAGGCACCAGCCGCCGAAGAACAGCGCCAGGAGAACGGCGCTGCCGACGAAGACGATGTGGATGACCTTCAGGTTCATGGCTCGATCGGCGGGACCGTCAATGCGGCTCGTGCGCCTCGACTTCGGCGAACTCCCCTACCTGGTCCGTTACCGAGGTCAGGAGCGGCAACGCCATCAGGGCGATGAAGAACGCGACGGTCAGCGCCAGCGTCCAGTAGATGATCTTCTTCTCGTCGATCAGGTGCATGAAGAAGCAGGCGACCAGGGACGCCTTGACGCTGGCGATGAACAGGCCGATGGTGAGGGCCACCGGCACCGAGACGTCCAGGTAGTACGCGCCGACCGTGGCGGCGGTGCCCACCATCAGGGCGCCGAACACCATGAAGTAGATGCGGACCTGCTTGTCGATATCGACGTGTTCACTCATGGAATGCGACTCGCTCCAGGGTTGACCAGAGGTTCAGGGCGGCAGGCGTCCGCTACAGCAGGTAGAAGACGGGGAAGAGGAAGATCCAGACCAGGTCGACGAAGTGCCAGAACAGCCCGGAGTGCTCGACCCGGTCGGTCAGCCACTGCCGGTTCGTGTGGAACAGCTTCGACCCCGGCCCCGTGAAGTACGCGTTCCAGGCCATGCCGCCGATCACGTGCAGGGCGTGGAGACCGGTCATCGCGAAGTAGATGGCGAGGAAGGTGCTCGACTCCGGGTAGTGGTCGTGCGCGAACTTCGCCGTGTACTCGAAGTACTTGATGACCAGGAAGACGCCGCCGCAGCCGACGGTCAGCCAGCCGAACAGCTTGAACCGGCCCAGTTGCCCGCGCATCAGCGACGCCCAGGCCATGACCATCGTCAGACTGGAGGCGATCAGCACCAAGGTGTTCACCGTCGCCAGCAGAATGTTGAGCTCCGCCTCGGCTTGCATCGCGGCCCAGTTGCCGTCCGACCCGATACGCAGCATGATGAACGTGGCGAACAGCGCGCCGAACAGCATGACCTCCGAGGTCAGGAACAGCCAGATCCCGATCTTGCCGTTGTTGAGCCCCGTTTCGGGGTGGGCCTCTACCGTGTAGGGGATTTCCATCTCTTGATGTCCTCGAACGGTCAGGTTGAGGCCGGTTCGGCCTGTGGGACGTAGTCCTTGTCGCTACCCGGGACGCTGTACTCGTACGGCCCGCGCACGACCTCGATCGGTCGATCGAAGTTCCCGTGCGGCGCCGGCGACGGCGCCAGCCACTCGACGGTGGTCGAGTTCCAGGGGTTGCGACCGGCCTTCTCGCCGTTCCGGATGCTCATGAAGAAGTTGACGATGAACGGAATCTGCGCGACCGCCAGACACCAGGCCGAAACCGACATCATCCGGTTCAGACCGGCGACCTCGCCCGCGAAGTCGTAGCTGATGCCGCCGTCCGCGAGACGCCGGGAGACGCCGTTCAGGCCCTGGATCATCATCGGGAAGAAGACCCCGTTCATGAAGACGAGCGAGGGCCAGAAGTGGAGCTTGCCCAGGAACTCGTTCATCTTGCGCCCCGTCACCTTGGGGAACCAGTAGTAGACGCCGGCGAACAGCGCGAACAGGGTTCCGGGCGCCACCACGTAGTGGAAGTGGCCGATCACGTAGTAGGTGTCGTGGAGCGGGATGTCCGCGGCCGAGAGGCCGAGCGGCAGCCCGGTCAGCCCTCCTATGCCGAACATCGGCAGGAAGCCGAGCGCGAACAGCATCGGCGTGTTGTAGCGGATGGAACCGCCCCACAGCGAGATGAAGAGCGCGCTCAGGATGATGACCGACGGAATCGAGATGATCATCGTCGTCGTCTGGAAGAAGGTGGACATCACCGAGCCCATGCCCGTGATGAACATGTGGTGCGCCCAGACGATGAAGCTCATGAAGCCGAGGAAGATCAGCGAGTAGACCATCGAGCGGTAGCCCCAGAGCGGCTTGCGGGAGTTGTTCGCGATCACCTCGGCGACGATCCCCATCGCCGGCAGGATGAGCACGTAGACCTCCGGGTGGGCCAGGAACCAGAACAGGTGCTGCCAGAGCAGCGGACTGCCGCCTCCGCTCCGGTCGACCACTTCGCCGCCGACCACCAGCCCCTCCGGAATGAAGAAGCTGGTGTTGGCCACCCGGTCCAGCAACTGCAGGACCCCCGCGGCCTCGAGCGGCGGGAAGGCCAGCAGCAGGAGGAAGGCGGTCACGATCTGGGCCCAGCAGAAGAACGGCAAACGCATCCAGGTCATCCCGGGCGCGCGGAGCTGGACCGCCGTCGTGATGAAGTTGATCGCGCCCAGCAGCGACGAGGTGATCAGGAAGATCATCCCGATCAGCCACGCGGTCTGGCCGTTCAGCGCGATGTCCGCCAGCGGCGAGTAGGAGGTCCAGCCGTTGCCCGCGGCGCCGTTCGGCAGGAAGAAGCTGGCGAACATCGTCACGCCGCCCAGGAACAGGCACCAGTAGCTGATCATGTTGATCCGCGGGAAGGCCATGTCCGGGGCGCCGAGCTGCAGCGGCATGACGAAGTTGCCGAAGCCGCCGACCGCCAGCGGCACGACCCCCAGGAACACCATGATCGTGCCGTGCATGGCGCCGAGCTCGTTGTAGAAGTCCGGCAGCATGATGCCGCCCGGCGCCCGGTTCTCGCCGAGGAGCGAGCCGATCAGGGGAATCGGCTCGCCCGGGTAGGCGAGATTCCAGCGCATCACCATCATCAGGGCGAACCCGAAGAGGAGAAACGCGAGGCCGGTGACGGAGTACTGGACGCCGATCACCTTGTGATCGGTCGAGAAGATGTACTTCCGCCAGAAGCTCTGCTCGTGGTGATGCTCTTCGTGTGCGGGTGAAGCGTGAACGGGCTCCGCCATGGACGCCGCTCCTTTCTGGCTGCCTGTGGGGTCCTCGTTACTCCGGCTTGAAGACGAAGTTCACGGTTGCGTCGCCGCTGTCTCCGACCTCGACGGTCTCCGAGTAGATCTTGAACCGCTCGAACTCGTGCCGGGCCTCGATCGTGTAGGTGCCGGCAGGCACGTTCTCGATGCGGAACGAGCCGTCGGCGCCCGACACCGCGTAGAACGGATGGTCGACGACGGTCACCCAGGAAGTCATCCAGGGATGGACGTCGCACTTGATCCGGAAGCGCTCCGTCTTGTCGAAGCTGTAGTCGGCCTCGGTGACGCTGGCCGGCATCGCCCGGTTGAACGGGGGGTTGTCCTTGGACAGCGAGTGGACGTTGTGCAGCAGGCCGTCCGAGTTCTTCACCTTGAACTGCTGCCCGACCTGGATGCCCATGACGCGCGGCGTGTAGATGCAGCCGTTCTGGTCCATGACGACCGGCTGCGAAGGCGCGTCGAAGGACTTCCCTTCGAGGCCGTCGGTGATCACCAGAAAGACGTTGGCGAAGGCGCCGTCATCCCCGATCGTGAAGGTCTGGTCGAGGACCGTGCCGCTGTGCTTCTCGGCGCACTTCGGATCCGCGTCCATCCTCATCGGGCGTTGCGGAGGCGTGCGGCCTTCGTAGGTCACCTTGCCGACGATCGTGCCGCCGAGCGCGACCGAGGAAGAAGCCAGGGCGAGGGCGAGAAGAACGGCACAGACGCGGATCGTCTGCTTCGGAATCATGTCGATGCTCCTTGACGGGAGAGTGGTTGCGAGTGTCTTGAGCGAAGGCAGCGTAGCAAGGACGGGCGGGCGGAACAAGACGGCCGGCGAACGGACGGTGCGGCCCGGAAACGGCTCAGATGTTCTCGAAGGCCAGGGACTCCGCCAGCCGCGGGTCGCGCGCCGGCACCAGCGAGCCGCGGCCCAGCAGCCAGCCCGCCGCCGCGAGGAAGATCCCGCCGACGCCGAGCAGGGAGGTCGCGTCGAGCAGGCTGAACGTCATCTCCCGGTGCAGGTTCGGCATGACCAGCCAGAACACGTCCCAGAGATGCATGGCCAGCATCCAGACGGCGCCGATCAGCAGCAGGGCGCGGTTGCGCTTGATCGTCCGCGGCATGAGGAAGAAGAAGGGCACGGCGAAGTGGCCGATGGCCAGCAGCATGGTCGCCGGGCGCCAGGCCGCCGGGTTGTCGGCCGTGCCGTGCAGCCGGCTCAGGAACCAGTTCGTCTCCTCCGGAATGTTCGCGTACCAGATGAGGAAGAACTGGCTGAAGGCGATGTAGGCCCAGAACACGGTGAAGGCGAACAGCAGCTTGCCGAGATCGTGGAAGTGCTCGCCGGTGACCACGCCCCGGAAGTGGCCCGTGCGCTCGAAGACCAGGGTGAACACGGTGAGCGCCGCGAACGCCGAGACGACCGTGCCGGCGAAGAAGTAGACGCCGAACATCGTCGAGTACCAGTGCGGCTCCAGCGACATCAGCCAGTCGAAACCGGCGAACGTCAGCGTTACGGCGAACAGGGCGACGGCAGCGGGGCTGAACCGCGCCATGCGGCGGGAGAGGGCCTCGTCTCCGCTCTCGTCCTGCCGCCGCGACGCGGTCCGGAACCAGAGGGCCAGGCCGCTCCAGACCAGGAAGTAGATCGTCGTGCGAATCCAGAAGCCGGTCTCGTTGAGCCACGGCGCCTTGACCTGCAGCAGCCGGTCGTGGGCCACCGCGTCGGCGTGAGTCCAGTGGAACAGGTCGTACATGCCGAGGGCCACGACCGGAACGAACAGCACCGCCAGCACCGGCACGGTGCAGGCCAGGTTCTCCGCGAGGCGGCGCACGACAACGCCCCAGCCGGCCTTCGTCGCGTGGTGGATCAGCACGAAGAACAGGCAGCCGAGGCCGATGCAGAGGAAGAACACGACCGCCACCAGCCAGGAGTGGTAGAACTGCTTCGCGCTCTCCTTCGAGCCCATCGCCAGCACGATGGACAGCACCGTGCCGAGGATGCCGGCCGCGCCGGCGACGAGCGGCAGCCGCGCCCAGGAGCTGCCCGGCCGGATGACGAGCCGATCGAGGCGAACGATGCGGGGTTCGTGGGCCATCAGGCGTCCCCTTCCCCGTCGTCGGTGTCGATCGGATCCTCGATCGGCACGTGCTCGACCTCGACCGCGCCGAGCCCGCTCAGGAACTCGGCCGTGGCCCGGTCGTCGTACTTCGGATCCCAGGCCTCGATCGCGATGAACAGGCCGTCGTCCGTCACCCGCGAGAAGGTCTCGGACCGGAACAGGGGATGGTGGTAGGTCGGCAGCTTGTTGAAGGCGAACATCCCGAGCACCGCGCCCAGCGCCGCGCCCAGCACGCCGAGCTCGAAGGTGACCGGCACGAAGGCCGGCCAGGTGAACAGCGGCTTGCCGCTGATGATCAGCGGGTAGGCCTGGATGTGGACCCAGCTCTGCAGGGCGAAGCCCAGCCCGGCGCCGGTCAGTCCCGTCGCCAGGACGAGGAACGGCAGCCTGGACGGCTTGAGACCCATCGCCTTCTCCAGGCCGTGGACCGGGAACGGCGTCAGCGCGTCCCACTTCGAGTAGCCGGCGTCGCGGACCGCCTCGCAGGCGCGGTAGAGCGCCTTGGCGGTCTCGAAGCGGGCCAGCACGCCGTAGTGGCTGTAGCCCGCCGACGCTTCCGGCACGTCCAGGGTCATCAGGCCCATGTCACGCCCCTCCCCCGCCGGCCGGCGCCGGCTGCGCCGCGGGTTCCGCTCCGGCGCCCGCCGGCACCACCCGCACCAGTTCCTCGCCCTGGTGCGGATCCGCTTCCGGCAGCACCGTCTTCACCTCCGCCGTCGCCACCAGCGGCAGGAAGCGGGCGAACAGGCAGAACATCGTGAAGAACAGGCCGAAGCTGCCGATCAGCGACGCGAAGTCCCAGAAGGTCGCCTGGTAGTAGTCCCAGCTCGCCGGCAGGAAGTCGCGGTGCAGGGACGAGGCGACGATGACGAAGCGCTCGAACCACATGCCGATGTTGATCAGGATGGACGAGATGAACAGCCAGCCGATGTGGTTGCGCATCTTCTTGAACCAGAAGAGCTGCGGCGTGATCACGTTGCAGCTCACCATGATCCAGTAGGCCCAGGCGTAGGGCCCCAGCGCCCGGTTGGCGAAGGCGAACTGCTCGTACGGGTTGCCGCTGTACCACGCGATGAACATCTCGATGCCGTAGGCATAGCCGACCATGCACCCGGTCAGCAGCATGATCTTCGCCATGTTCTCGAGGTGGCGCATCGTGATGATGTCCTCCATCTTGAACAGGACCCGGCAGATCAGCATCAGGGTCATGACCATCGCGAAGCCGGAGAAGATCGCGCCGGCGACGAAGTACGGCGGGAAGATCGTCGTGTGCCAGCCCGGCAACTGGGCGGTCGCGAAGTCCATCGACACGACGGAGTGGACCGAGAGCACCAGCGGCGTCGCCAGCCCGGCCAGCATCAGGTAGGCCCGCTCGTAGTGGAGCCAGTTCCGGTGCGACCCGCGCCAGCCCAGCGCGAAGATGCCGTAGGCGATCTTGCGGATCCGCGTCTTCGCGCGGTCGCGGATCGTGGCGAGGTCCGGGATCAGGCCGACGTACCAGAACATCAGCGACACCGTGCCGTAGATGGACACCGCGAACACGTCCCAGATCAGCGGACTGCGGAAGTTCGGCCACATGTCCATCTGGTTCGGCAGCGGGAACATCCAGTAGGCCACCCAGACGCGCCCGACGTGGATGCCGGGGAACACGAGGGCGCACATGACCGCGAAGATCGTCATCGCCTCGGCGGCGCGGTTGATCGACGTGCGCCACTTCTGCCGGAACAGGAACAGGATCGCGGAGATCAGGGTGCCGGCGTGGCCGATGCCGACCCAGAAGACGAAGTTGACAATCGCGAAGCCCCAGTTGACCGGGTTGTTCAGGCCCCAGATGCCGGTGCCCTCCCAGAACAGCCAGCCGATCGAGACCCCGAACAGGCCCAGCATCGCCAGCGACGGCAGGAAGAAGAACCACCAGCCGATGGGCGTCTTGCGCTCGACGGGAACCGCCACGGCTTCCGTCAGGGAACGGAAGTCGTAGCCGCCGACGATCAGCGGCGCGCGCCCGGCGACGGGTTCCTGGGTGTTGTCCTGACTCTGTGCCATCGAGGGCGAAGAAGTAGGGCGGCTGTGCCCTCAGGGACGGGCCGGGCCACGGATCGCGCGGAAGCTAACACCGGCCCCTATCCGGGTCAAGGAAACGGCGCGAACGCTCCCAAGCGCCTAGAATGAGTCCATGACGCGCACACCGACTTCCACGCTTCGATCGGCCCCGTTCACGGCCCTCCTTCCCATCGTCCTGGCCCTTGCCGCGGCCGGCTGCGGCGGCGCCGCCCCGGACGGCGGCGCCGGCGAGGCCGCGCCCGCGGCCGAAGCGCCGCCCGCCGAACCGCTCGGCAGCAGCTCGATCGCCGGAACCGTCCGCTTCGACGGCGACGTGCCGGAACTCCGCCCGCTCGACATGGACGCGGATCCGGCCTGCGCCGCCAAGCACGACGGACCCGTGTACCCGGAGATCCTCGCGGTCGGCGACCGGGCCGGCCTCGGCAACGTCCTCGTCTACGTCGCCGACAACGTGCCCCAGGGCCCCTACCCGCCGGCCACGCCGCCCGTCATCGACCAGCAGGGCTGCCGCTACACCCCCCGCGTCGCCGGCATCGTGGTCGGCCAGGAACTCAGGGTCCTGAACTCGGACGACCTGCTCCACAACGTCCACTCCCTGTCCGAGGTCAACCGCCCCTTCAACCGCGCGATGCCGGCCGCCATCAAGCAGGCCACCTTCTCCTTCACCGACGAGGAACCCGCCTTCCGCATCAAGTGCGACGTCCACCCCTGGATGTCGAGTTATCTGGCCGTCTTCAGCCACCCCTACTTCGCCGTCACCGGCCCCGACGGCTCGTTCGAGATCCCCGGCCTCCCCGCCGGCACCTACACCATCGAAGCCTGGCACGAACGTCTCGGGACCCAACGCTCCGGCGTCACCCTCCTCGACGGCCTCGCCGCCTCCGTCGATCTCACGTTCTCCGTTCCGCAGTAGCCCAGCCCGGGCGGTCACGGACGGGGCGGCCTACTTCCCAAGCGTCCGCCACAGTTCGGCGAGCGCGTCGTCCGGGTCGTCGACCTTGATCGTCGTCATGCCGAGCGCCCGGGCGCTCTTCAGGTTCGAGCCGATGTCGTCGAGGAAGACCGCCTCGCTCGGCTCGACGCCGATCCGGCCGCAGGCCAGCCGGTAGATGGCCGGATCCGGCTTGCGCAGGCCGACGACGCTCGACTCGACGTAGTCGTCGAAGAGCGCCCGCACCTCCGCCCGCATCGCGGCCTCCTCCGCGTCCTTCGGCGCCCGCTCCTCCTCGCTGACCCAGTTGTTCGTCAGCGCCGCCACCGTGTAGCCCTCGGCCCGCAGCCGCCGCAGCGCCTCGATCATCCGCGGCCGCGGCGCCGACTCCTCGGCGATCGCCGCCATCATTTCCTCCGCCGAGAAGCGTTCGGCCACCGAGGGGTCGGCCGCCCCGACGTCGGCGTCGAAGGCGGCGAAGAACTCCGGCCCCATGACCAGTTCTCCCCGCTCCATCCGCTGCCAGGATCCTCCCGGCCCGGCCGAGACCACCAGCCGGTTGACGAAGTTCTCCTCGATCCCGTTCGCCTGTTCGTAGCGCCGGATGGCGTGCAGCGGCGAACCGAAGACGACTCCCCCCAGGTCGAAGATGACTGCCTTGTACTCCATGAACGCTCCCTTCCCCGTGCATCCGCCTTCCGGCCGGCATCGAGCCGCGAAACGGCGAGCCCGGGTTTGCCCGTTTCCTATCTCCTCAAGGTGGCCGGCAGCGTCAGCGGAGGGGCCGGCGCCACGTTCGAGGCGATGAACCGCTCCTGCCGCCAGCGGTAGTCCAGAACGTGGTTGCGGGGATCGACGGGCTCGTAGCTCCCGTCGCCGCGCCGGCGCAGCACGCCGTAGTGGAGGTTCGGCTCCACGCTCCAGCCCGTCGCGCCGACCGTTCCGATGCGCTGTCCCCGCTCGACGGATTCGCCAGGCCGAACCTCGGTCGCGTCGAGATGCCCGAACAGGGTGACGAACCGGTCGCCGTGGCGGATGCCCACGATCCGCCCGTAGCGAATCCAGGCCCGGCCGAGGGCGGCGCCCCGTCCCGCGTAGGTCACCCGTCCCGCCGCGGTGGCGCGGACCGGGGCGCCCGCGGAAGCCGCGAGGTCGATTCCGTTGTGGAACTCCTCCACGCCGGTGACCCGGTTCTTCGTCTCCCCGAACGGGGCGACGAGGACGAAGTCGTCGCCCCCGAGCGGAACGATCGAGGGCGTCAGGTCGACGATTTCGGGTTCCGCCCGCTCGATCTCGACGGCGGCCCGCAGGCGGTCCTCGATGCGCCCGGCCACCCGTTCCACGTCCTCCTCGACGCCCGTTTCGATCAGCACCACCTGGCCCTGCCGCAGGGTCAGGGCCGGCTCCTCCAGGACGTCGACGGCCTCGCCGCAACCCTCGTTCGCCGGCCCGCCGAGTCCGTAAGCCAGCACGATCTTGCACAGCCGCCCGTCGAGCTCCGAAGCCAGCCGGCGCACCTCGGAGTAGCGTTCGGCCAGCGCTTCGAAACGGGCCGCGAGCCGCCGGTTCTCCTCCAGCGCCTCGACCTGCTCGGCCCGGGAGAGTTGCGAACGCGCCACGGTCGGCGCGGCCAGGCCGGCGTTGACCGCGAAGGCGCAAGCGAGGATCAGGGCCGCGAAGCCGAGCCGAAGCCTCAGGGACGTCACCTCGAAGCGGCGCACGCGCCCGCGCCGCCCGTGCATCTGAAGCTGCCCGAGGCGGACGCCGCCGCCGGTACGCTCAGGCATCGACCCGGGCCGCCCCCCTGCCGGCCAGACGGCCGAAGACCGCGCCAGCGGTCAGCCCCGAGCCGCCCGGGTAGTTGTCGTGGAACAGGCCCCCCACGAGTTCGCCGGCCGCGAACAGGTTCGGAATCGGGCGGCCGTCCTCGTCGAGCACCCTGGCCCGCCGGTCGACCGCCAGGCCGCCGAAGGTGAACGTGATGCCGCAGGTCACGGCGAAGGCCTCGAACGGCGGCTTCTCCAGCGGATTGGCCCAGTTCGACTTGTTGACGGCGAGGCCGCTCGTCGAGCGGCCGTCGCGGACGCTCGGGTCGAAGCGGACATCGCGGCGCACCGCGGCGTTGAAGTCGCGGACCGTCCGCAGGAACGCTCCGGCGTCGACGCCGTCGAGGCCCGCCGCCAGTTCCGGGAGCGAACCCGCTTCGACCCGGGTCGCGTGCGGCTTCCGGTACTCGTCCCGCAGCAGGTGCGCCACCTGGGCGTCGAAAACCTGCCAGGCGAAACGGCCCGGCTGCTCGAGCACCTCGCGGCCGTACCGGGCGTAGGTGTAGTTGCGGAAGTCCGCGCCTTCGTCCAGGAACCGCTCTCCCCGCGCGTTGACGACGATGCCGAGCGGATAGCTGTGCTTCTGGTAGCGGTGGCGGACCTCCAGGTTGCCCACCGCGGGCGCGTTCAGGTCCCAGGCCACGGCGTGGCAGCCCGACCACTGCCCGGCCCGCCCGGCGCCGGCTTCGAGCGCCATGCGGATGCCGTCTCCCTCGTTGTAGCGGCTGCCGCGGACCCTGGCCGCCTCCCAGCCCTCGCCGAGATGGCGGCGCCTCCAGTCGGCGTTCGCCTCGAAGCCGCCGCTGGCGAGGACGACGGCGTCGGCCGCCAGCACGCGCCGCGCCGACGACTCCTCGACTTCGACGCCGCGGACGCCGCCGTTCTCCCGGACGAGTCCGACCGCCCGGCAGCCGTAGCGGGTCTCGACGCCGGCCTTCGCCGCCGCCCGCTCCATCGCCGCGACCAGGCCGGGACCGCCGCCGCGCGCCTGCAGCGTCAGGCCGCCCCAGAACCGGCGCTTGCCGTCGACCTCGAAGGCCTGGCCGGCGTAGAGAGGAACGAACTCCACGCCGAGCTCGCGCATCCAGCGCAGCGTCGGCCGGCTCCGGGCCACGAGGGTCGAGGCGAGTTCCGGATCGGCCCGGCCGCCGCCGGTCCGTTCGAGATCCTCGGCGAACCGCTCCTTCGGGTAGGTCCCGAAGTCGCTGGCGGCGATCTCCTCCTCGGTCAGGCCGCCGGCCACTTCCCGCAACTCGTCGAGGCCGCGGTAGGCGAAGCGCATCGCCGCCATCGTGAAGCGGCTGTTGCCGCCCCGCTCGGCCCGCGGCGCCCGTTCGAGCGCGGTCACCGCCGCGCCTTCCTCGCGAGCCGCGAGGGCCGCGCACAGCGCCGCGTTGCCGGCGCCGACGACGATCACCCGCCGGCTGTTGTCTGCTGACCGGTGCTCCATCTCTCCTCGCCTTCCCGGCAGCAGAAGGTAGCGCAGATCCGCCGGACGCCCCGCCGGCTCGACGCGAACCGCCGGCGACCTCTCCCGATCGGCGCGCCTTTCTCCCCGGTCGGGGTACGTAGCGCGGCGCCCGGCAGGCGGTTACTGTAGGCCGTCTTCGCATGGACGACTCGACGAGCAGCAACGACGCGGGCGGTCGCGGCGGCCGCTTCGCCGGCAAGGTCGCGGTCGTGACCGGCGCCGCAGGCGGCTTCGGCAAGGCGATCGCCCGCCGGCTGGCGGACGAGGGCGCCGCGGTGGCCCTCGCGGACATCGACTCGGGCAAGGGGAAGCGCACCGCGGCTCAACTCGCCGGACGCGGCGCCAGGGTTCTCTTCGAGACGGTCGACGTCTCGAAGGGCGACGACCTGAAGCGCCTGATGGAGCGCGCCTGCGGCGCCTTCGGCGGCATGGACATCCTGGTGAACAACGCCGGCTACTGCCACCGGGCGAAGCCGCTGTGGAGACTCCCCGAAGCCGACTACGACCGGGTCTTCGAGGTCAACGTGAAGAGCGTCTACCTGGGCGCGGTACACGGCGTGCCGCGCCTGATCGAGCGCGGCGGCGGCGTCATCGTGAACACGGCGTCCATCGGCGCCATCCGACCCCGGCCGCTGATCACCGCGTACAACGCGACGAAGGGGGCGGTCATCACGATGACGCGGGGCCTGGCGACGGAACTCGCGCAGCACGGCATCCGGGTCAACGCGGTGAACCCCGTCGCGGCCGACACGGACTTCATGAAGGGCCCCTCCGGCGGGCGGAAGCTGGACGACGCCGGACGGGACGTCCTCGAGAAGACGATCCCGCTCGGCCGGCTCGCCGAACCGGCGGACGTCGCCGCCGCCGTCGCCTACCTCGCCTCGGACGACGCCTCGTTCCTCACCGGCGTCTGCCTCGACGTCGACGGAGGCCGCAGCATCGGCTGACGCCCGCTGGGTGCGCGGGTCTCCGACCCGCCCGCTGGGTGCGCGGGTCTCCGACCCGCCCGCTGGGTGCGCGGGTCTTCCGACCCGCTCACGGGCGAAGCCGCGGAGCGGCGCAGCCCGAACAGCAAGGCCGCCGGCCGCAGGCCGGCGACGATAGTGGCGCCGGCCTCCCGGCCGGCACGTTTTTCCGGCCGCCTGCGGCGGCAAGCGGGTCGGAAGACCCGCGCACCCGGCGGAGGGCACCCGTCGGAGGGCTACGGCAGTTCGACGGCCCGGCCGCCGACGACGGTGCCGGCCGGCGCGCCGCGGAGCTTCCAGCCGGCGAAGGGCGTGTTGCGCGACTTGCTCCGGAACGCGGGCGGGTCGACCTCGACCTCGCGGTCCAGGTCGATCAGCGTGACGTCGCCGGGCGAACCGGGGGCGAGGCTGCCGCCGGGGACGCCGAGGATCCGCGCCGGCGCCGCCGACAGCAGGTCGACCAGGCGCGCGAGATCGATCGCGCCATTCCCCACCAGCCGGTCCAGGCAAAGGCTGAGCGTCGTCTCCAGCCCGACGATGCCGTTCGGCGCGGCGACGAAGTCGAGCTCCTTCTCGTCCGGATGGTGCGGCGCGTGGTCGCTCGCGATCGCGTCGATGGCGCCCTCCGCGAGGCCCGCGACCAGGGCGTCCCGGTCGGCGGCGCTCCGGAGCGGCGGATGCATCTTGAAGTTCGGGTCGAGCCCCGAGTCGAACACGTCCTCGTCCGTCAGCAGGAGGTGATGGGCCGAGACCTCGCAGGTGACCCGGCAGCCGCCGGCCCTGGCGCCGCGGATCAGGTCCAGGCCGCGGGCGGTCGACATGTGCGCCAGGTGGTAGCGGCCGCCGGTGTCGGCCGCGAGGATCAGGTCGCGGGCGACCATCGCGTCGTCCGCGGCGCCGGGAATGCCCTCGACGCCGAGCCGGGTCGAGAACCGCCCCTCGTGCATCACGCCGTCGCCGGAGAGACGGAGCTCCTCGGCGTGCTGGATGACCGGCAGGTCGAAGTGCCGCGCGTAGCGCAGCGCCTGGCGCATCAGGGCGGCGTTCCAGACCGGCCGGCCGTCGTCCGAAACAGCCACCGCCCCGGCCCGCCGCTGCGCGCCGAACTCCGTCAGTTCGCGACCCTCCAGCCCCCTGCTCACGGCGGCGATCGGGTACACCCGGGCCCAGCCCGCCCGGTCCGCCTGCTTGAGCATGAACTCGGTGACCGACGGGTCGTCGTTCACCGGCGCCGTGTTCGGCATGCAGGCGACGGCGGTGAACCCGCCGGCGGCGGCCGCCCGCGTGCCGGTCTCGATCGTCTCCTTGTACTCCTGCCCCGGCTCCCGCAGGTGGACGTGCATGTCGATCAGGCCGGGCGTCACGACGAGCCCGGAGGCGTCGATCTCGCGAACGCCGTCCGGCGCCTCGAGCCCCGGACCGCAGGCGCGGACCGCGCCGTCCTCGATCAGCACGTCCGCCGGACCGTCGAGCCCCTGGCTCGGGTCCACGACCCGGCCGCCCCGGATGAACAGCGTCCCGTTCATCGCGCCACCGGCGCCCGCCTCCGCACCGCCTTCTCGCCGCCCGCCGTCGTCCGCCCGCCGCGAATCGCCATCGATCCGCTCACGGCGCCGTACCGTCCGCGCCGCCCCTGACCCCGGCCAGCAGGTAGAGCACCGCCATCCGCACCGCGACGCCGTTCGCGACCTGCTCGAGGATCACCGACCAGGGACCGTCGGCGACGTCGCTGGCGATCTCGATGCCGCGGTTCATCGGGCCCGGATGCATGACGAGCGCGTCGTCCGCCGCTCCGCGCAGGCGCTCGGCGGTAAGCCCGAAGAAGTCGAAGTACTCCCGCTCCGAGGGAAAGGAGGCCCGCGCCTGGCGCTCGAGTTGCACCCGCAGCATCATCGCCACGTCCGCGCCCTCGATCGCCTCCTCCAGCGAGTACGCCACTCGGGCGCCCAGCGCCTCCGGTTCCTCCGGCATCATCGTGCGCGGCCCGGCGACCGTGACGTCCGCCCCCAGCTTCGTCAGGCACAGGACGTTCGAGCGCACCACCCGGCTGTGCGCCACGTCGCCGACGATCGCCACCTTCAGGCCCTCCACCCGGCCCTTCCGGCGGCGGATGGTGAAGGCGTCCAGCAGCGCCTGGGTGGGGTGCTCGTGGGCGCCGTCGCCGGCGTTGATCACGCCCGCCGAATCCAGACGCTCCGCCAGCGCGTGGGGCACGCGCGGGTGGGCGTGCCGGATGACGACGATGTCCGGCGCCATCGCCTCCAGGTTGCGGGCGGTGTCGAGCAGGGTCTCGCCCTTGGACAGGGACGACCCGGAAGTCGAGAAGTTGATGTTGTCGGCCGAGAGCCGCTTCTCGGCGATCTCGAAGCTGGAACTGGTCCGGGTCGAGGGCTCGAAGAACAGGTTGACGACCGTCTTGCCCCGCAGGGTCGGCACCTTCTTGATCGGCCGCGCCGCGACCTCGACGAACGACTCGGCGGTGTCGAGGACGTGAAGGATCTCGGCCGCGGACAACTCGGCGACCCCGAGCAGGTCGCCGCGCTGCCAGACCGGTTCGCTCACCCTTCCCGGTCGAGCAGCTCGACCATCTCCTTGCCGCCGTCGGTGGCGGCGTAGGAGACCTTGATCACTTCGGTGTCGGTCGTCTGCACGTGCTCGCCCACGCAGTCGGCATGGATCGGCAGTTCGCGGTGGCCCCGGTCGATCAGCACCGCCAGGCGGATCGCCCGCGGCCGGCCGTAGTCCATGATCAGGGCGTCCATCGCCGCCCGGATCGTGCGGCCGCTGTAGAGCACGTCGTCGCAGAGCACGACGATCCGGTCGTCGATCGGAACCGGCATGACGCTCTCCTTGACCACGGGCTGCGGAGCGACGGTCGAGAGATCGTCCCGGTAGAGCGTGATGTCGAGTACGCCGACCGGCACCTCGACGCCCTCCGTGCGGGCGATCTCGGCGGCGATGAAGTCGGCCAGCGGCACTCCGCGCGTCCGCACTCCGACCAGCAACAGCGAGTCCGTGCCGCCGGCGCGCTCGACCACCTCGAGAGCCATGCGGCGCATCGTCCGCGCCATCTGCGGCGCGTCGAAGAGCGTCCTCTTGACGGTCAGCGCACTCACTGCCGCGGCAGCGTATCAGCGGCGCGCCGCGAACGCCACATGTTGTGGACATTCGCACCTGCCGGCACAACTCCTTGTGACTTATGCACGGATCCTGTTATGTTCCCCTCGCGCCGGCCCCCGAACCCGGCCGACCCCGACGATGCTCAAACTGGAAAGCCTCGAAGTCAACGGCTTCAAGACCTTCGTCGACCCGGTGACGAGCCGGTTCGCGCCCGGCATCACCGCGATCGTCGGGCCGAACGGCTGCGGCAAGAGCAACCTGGCCGAGGCGATCACCTGGGTGCTCGGCGAACAGAGCGCCAAGTCCCTCCGCGGCAGTTCCATGGAGGAGGTCATATTCAACGGGAGCGGCCAGCGCAAGCCCCTGGGGATGGCCGAGGTGAGCCTCACCTTCCTCACCGACGGCAGCGTCGAGCACGCGGAGGACGGCCGCGTGACGATCGGGCGGCGAATCTTCCGCGGCGGCGAGGGCCAGTACCGCCTGAACGACCGGGTGGCCCGGCTCAAGGACGTGCGCGACCTCCTGATGGACACGGGCCTGGGCTTCCGCGCCTACTCCGTCATCGAGCAGGGCCGGATCGGGATGATCCTCTCCGGCAGGCCCCAGGAACGCCGGAAGCTGCTGGAGGAAGCGGCCGGCATCACCCGCTACAAGAACCGCAAGCGGCTCGCCAGCCTGAAGCTCGAGGATGCCACCGCCGATCTGCTCCGGCTCGACGACATCGTCGCCGAGGTCGAGCGCCGCCTGCGCTCTCTCAAGCGGCAGGCGAACGCCGCCCGGCGGCACCGCGAACGCAGGGGCGCCTACCGCGAACTGCTGGACGCCGTGCTCCGCGTCCGCTGGGCGAAGCGCCGGGGCGAGCTGGAGGAACTCGCGTCGGCTCTGGCGAGCGAGGCCGACCGGGAGGCCGGGATCCTGGGCGAGATCGCCCGCGCCAACGAGGAACTCGCCGAGTGCCGCCAGGCCATCGACGCGCGCACCGGAGAGGCGGTGCGCTCGCACGAGCGGCAGGCCACCCTGCTGGCTACGATCGAGGGACGCCAGGAGCTGATCAAGGGCGCCCGCGCCACGCGGGCCGAAATCGCCGAACGGCTCGCCGCCGGCGCCCGCGGCGCCGAGGCGAGCCGCCGCGAGCTGTCCTCGGCCGAGGAGTCGCTCGCCGTCCTCGCCGGCCGCCGCCAGATGTTCCTCTCGAAGCGCGAAGCGGCGCTGGCAAGCGTCCGGGAGGACCGGCAGCGGATCGACGAGGCCGACGCCGCGATCGAGCGGGCCCGGAAGCGCCACCGGGACCTGCTGGAGGAACAGGCGGCGTCGCGGGCGGAGATCGACGAGTTGCGCCGCCGCCTGGTCTCCGAGCGGATCGACGCCGAGAAGGCCGTCGACCGCCGCGACCGCGCCGAAGAGACGCTGGAGCTTCGCCGCAAGGCGCTCCGCGCGATCGACATCGAGGACCGGGCCGCCGCCGCCAAGGTGGAGGACCTGGAGGCCGCCCTGGCGACCGAAACCCGCGCCGCGGAGAGAACGGCAGCGGACCTCGACACGAGCAGGAACCGGCGGCAGGCGGCACAGGCCGAACTCGAAACCCGCCGCGACGAACTGGTCGAAGCCCAGAAACGGGCCGCCGTCCTGCGGGAACTCGCCCAGCGGGACGAGGAGCTGCGAGCCGGGATCCGGGCGGCGCTGCTCGAGCTGGGCCTTTCCGAGCCCCGCTTCCTCGGCGACGAGGCCGACGTGCCGGCCGGCTGGGAAGACAGCCTGGATCTCTTCCTCGGGCCGGGCCGCAACGCGATCCTGCTCCCCGGCGACGAGGACGCGGCCGCCATCGCCCGCGCGCTCGGCGGCTTCGACCGCCAGGTCACGCTCCTGCGGCCGGCCGACGCCCCGGCGCCGCGGCCGGAACTGGACGACCCGGCGATCGTCGGCGACGTGTCGGCCGCGCTGGGCCTGCCGCCGGAACTCCGCGGCGCGCTGCCCCCCGGCTACCTCGTCTCCGGCCTGGATGCGGCCGAACGGCTGGCGGCAGCCAACCCCGGCGTCGCCTTCCTCTGCCGGGACCGGCTCTGGATCGAGGCCGGCCGCGTCACCGTGCGCGGCGAGGGCGCGGCGCCGGGCGCGCTGGGCCGCCAGCGGGAACTCGACGGCCTCGGCGCGCATATCGACGAACTCGAAGAGCGCACCGCGACCCTGGGCCGGGAGATCGAGGCCGCCTCCGGCAGCGTCCGCGACGCCGAAGCCGCGGGACAGCGGATCGAGCGGACCGCGGCCGAGTTGCGCGAACGGCTTGCGGTCGCCAGGTCCCGGCGCCAGGACATCGCCGAGCGGCGCGCCGCGCAGGCGCGCGAAAGCGCCGCGGCCGAGGCCGAACGCGACGAACTGAGCCGCGAGATCGCCGAGACGGAGAGCCGGCAGGCGGGGATCCGGACCGACATCGAGGCCCGGGAGACGGTTCACCGCAGCCTGGAGCGGGCGGTCGAGGAAGGGGCCGCCGCAGTCGAGCGGGCCCGCGAGGAACGCGAGGAGCACGTCACCGCGGGCGCCGGCCGCCAGGGCCAGCTCGAGCTGATCGAGGAGCGCTCCACGACCGAGCGGAACGAGAGCGAGAGGCTGGAGCAACGCATCGCCAGCCTGCGCGAGGCGGACGAGGAGTGGCTGGCGGAGCAGGAGCGCCTGCGCGGGCGCCTGGTCGAACTGGAGGACGCATCGAACCGGGCGCAACGGGAACTCGACGCCGCCGTCGCCGAGCGAACGAGCGCCGGAGACCGGGCGGCCCGCGCTCAGGCGGCCCTCGACGAGGAGCGGGAGCGCGGCCGCGAGCTGGAGGCCCGGGTGGGCGACCTCGGCGTCCGGCGCGACGAAGTGCGCGACCGGATCGAGGAGCTGCGAGTGCGCCAGGCCGCCCTGCGCCAGGACGCGGAGCACCTGGAACGGGACTACCGCGAGGAGTTCGGCCGCGAGGTGGCCGCGGCGGAACCGCCGGCGGCCGAAGACGGACCGGCCCCCGACCTCGAGGCGATGACCGAGGAGCTCGAACGCCGGCGCAGCCTGCTGGAGCGGATGGGGCCGGTCAACGTCCTCGCGGCGGACGAGTACGACGAACAGCAGGAACGCCACGAGTTCCTGACCGGGCAGCGCGCCGACGTAGCGGCGTCGGTCGAGGGCCTGAAGCGCACGATCCGCGACATCGACCGGACCTCGTCGGAGCGCTTCGTCGCCGCCTTCCGCGAAGTGAACGAGAACTTCGGCCGCACCTTCACCGAGCTCTTCCGCGGCGGCGACGCGGAGATGCGGCTGATGGACGAGGACGACCCGCTCGACTGCGGCATCGAGATCAACGCCCGGCCCCCCGGCAAGCGCGCCCAGAACATCATGCTGCTCTCGGGCGGCGAGAAGGCGCTGGCGGCGATCGCCCTGCTCTTCGCCCTCTTCCAGACCAAGCCCTCGCCGTTCTGCATCCTCGACGAGGTCGACGCCCCGCTCGACGACGCGAACATCCTGCGCTTCGTCGACATGCTGCAGCGGATGTCGGCCGAGACCCAGTTCCTCGTCATCACCCACAACAAGCTGACGATGCAAGCGGCGAGCACCCTCTACGGGGTGACGATGGAGGAACGCGGCGTCTCGAAGATCGTCGGCGTCGACGTCGACGAGATGCACCCCGAGCGGCAACTGGCGACCGCCTGAACCCACCGGGCGCGACGCCCCTCCGACCCGCACTGGGTGCGCGGGTCTTCCGACCCGCTTCCGCCGCGGGCCGCCCGGGCCCGCGCTGGTACGCTCCCGCCATGAACCGCACCGCCCTTCCCGCGTTCGCCCTCCTCGCCGCAGCGCCACTCGCCGCCCCGCCGCTCGCCGCGGCCGACCGCGACGCGCCGACCTTCTACGCCGACGTGCTGCCCGTCCTCCAGCAGCACTGCCAGGACTGTCACCGCCCGGCGGGAGCGAACTACGGCGGGATGAGGGCGCCGATGGCCCTGACCACGTACGCCGAGACCCGGCCCTGGGCCCGGTCGATCGCCCGAACGGTGGCGGCCCGCGAGATGCCGCCCTGGGACGCCCATCCGCAACACGACGGCACCTTCGCGAACGAACGCGTGCTGAACGCCGCCGAGATCGAGACGCTGGTCGAGTGGGCCCGCGGCGGCGCCGCCCCCGGCGACGCCGCCGACGCCCCGCCGCCGCGCGAGTTTCCGAGCACCGGCGGCTGGGTCGTGGGCGAGCCCGACCTCGTCGTGACGATGCCCGAGCCCTACTTCGTCGAGGACGATGTCGAAGACCTCTACGCGGCGTTCTCCTACGTTCTGACCGAAGAAGACCTGCCGGAGGACCGCTGGGTGGTCGCCTTCCAGTGCAAGCCGGACAGCGAGATCATCCACCACTTCAACCTGCACCTGCTGGCGCCGGACGAGAACGGCGAACTGCCGGCGCCGCCGGAGTTCCCGAACCAGGATCAGATCGCCCCGTCGCCGGAGAACGCGGGCAACTACATGGGCGGCGTCTCGTCCGGCAGCGACGCGAATCGCTACCCGGAGGGCTACGGCTTCCTGCTGCGGAAGGGCTCGCGGGTGACGTTCGACATCCACTACCACAAGGAGCCCGGCGACGGCACCGGCGTATGGGACCGGTCGTCCATCGGCTTCGTCTTCGCCGACGAGCCGGTCGCCCGTTCGCTCGGCTCGGGTCTGCGCCCGATCATGGACTTCACCTTCGCCATTCCGCCGAACGACGGCAACCACCAGGTGGGCCCCTACTCCACCGTCGCCCGGCACGACACGGACATCATCGCCCTCATGCCGCACATGCACATGCGGGGCAAGGCGGCCCGCTTCGAGGCCTTCTACCCCGACGGCACGACCGAGGTGCTGCTGGACGTGCCGCGGTTCGACTTCTCGTGGCAGACCGTCTACTACTACGACGAACTGAAGCGGATCCCGAAGGGAACGCGGGTCGAGTACACCGCCTGGTACGACAACTCCGCCGAGAAGGCGGCCCGCTACGGCTTCGACTCGAATCGCACGGTCCGCTTCGGCCAGCCGTCGACCGACGAGATGATGATGGGCTTCATGATGAGCGCCGCGGCGCCCGAGGAATAACCCGCCGGGTGCGCCGGGTGCGCGGGTCTTCCGACCCGCTGCCGCCGCAGGCGGCTTGGGAACATCGTCGCCGGCCAAAGGCCGGCGGCTCTGCCCGTAGGGCTTGCACCGCTCCGCGGCGCCGCCCTGGGCGGGTCGGAAGACCCGCGCACCCGGCGAGCGGAGCTAGTCCGGCGCCGCCGAGAGCCGGCGCGCCGCCACCAGACAGCCGCCGGCGATCAGCAACCCCAGCAGTTCCCGGCTGTCCTCGATGTAGGACCGCTCGGCCGACATCGGCGCCCACAGGTCGCTGGCCGGGCGATTCAGGACCCAGTCGACGAAGCCCGGCAGGGTCGCTACGGCCCCCGCGACGGTGACCGCCGCCAGAGCCAGGAAGGCGGCGCGGGGCAGCGGCCGGTAGCCGGCGACCGTGCAGGCGGCGGCCACCGCGGCGTAGTAGGTCACCCAGATCAGCGGATCCGGGTCGTTGAGCTGCAGCATGGCGAACGCCAGCATCGCCAGGCCGAGCAGCAGGGGCGGGAACCGGGGACCCGCGCGACGCCGTGAAGAGGACCGCATCGCGCCGAGGTTAGCGCCGGCGGCCCGCGGGCGGAGACGGTCGTTCCGTTCGTCAGGTTCATCTTGTTCAGTCTTGACAAAACAAACCGGATGTTCCAACATCTCCGACCGATGACCGTCTCCGAACCGACTCCCGCCCCGGAACGAGCCGCCGGGCCCTCCGCACCGCCCGATCTCGGCGTTCGCGCCGCGGAAGAGCGCTTCATCGAAGCGATGGGGCTCGCGCACGAGGAAGACCGCCTGCCCCGGATCGCGGGCCGCCTGGTCGGCCTCCTCATCCTCTCGCCGGAACCCGTCCGCTTCGACCTGCTGGCCGAGCGCCTGCGCGTCAGCCGCGCCAGCATCAGCACGAACACCCGCCTGCTGGAGAACATGGGCGTCATCCACCGCGTGACCCGGCCGGGCGACCGCCGCGACTACTTCCGGATCAACGAGGAACCGGGCCTGCTGCTGCGAATCGCCGACCGCTACCGCGCCCGCCAGGCCGACGCGGAGGAGATGAAGCAGGCGCTCCTGGCGAAGGCTGGAAGCGCGGTCGTCGTCGAGCGCCTGGAGGGGCTCGTCCGCTTCTACTCCGCCCTCGCCGACAGCCTCCACCGCATGCTCGCCGCGATGGACGGCGGCAGGGACGCCTCCCGCTCCGGCGCGACGTAGACGACGTAGCCGGCGCGAACCGCGGAACCGACGAACCGAAGAGAGCGACGAACTCATGGCCACAACTCAGCAACCCACCGGAGAAGCAGCCGCCCGGGCGGCCGCTTCGCCCCGCGCGACGCCGCATGCCCACGGCGGCGGCAGCTTCGACCCGGGCCACCCGCACGCGCACGCCCATATCCACGCCGCGGCCAGGCGCCCCCGCCGGATCAGCGGCCCGCAGATCGCGGGTCTCGCGGTCGCGGGGCTCGTGCTGGTGACGGCCGTGCTCGCCTTCGGCCTCTGGCCCCAGGGGCGGGCCGGCGCCGCCGCGGGCGATCCCGCGATGTCGCAGGCGGTGCCGGTGCGCGCCGTCGCCGCCCGGCGCGGACACCTCTCCGTGCGCACGGCCTACTCCGGCGAACTCGTCGGCGAGGTCTCCGACATCGCGCCCCAGGTCTCGGGGCTCCTGACCGACGTGCCGGCGCGAATCGGCCAACGCGTCGCCGCCGGCACGGTGCTCGCCGTCATCGCCGACATCGAGGTGAGGAACCAGTTGCAGGAGGCGCGCGGCCAGCTCGGCGTCGCCGAGGCGAACCGCGACCGCGCCGCCGCCGAACTCGCCGGCGTCGAGGCGGACTACCAGCGGGCGATGGAGCTCTACGGCCAGGGCCTGCTCTCCGAGCAGGAGCAGCAGCAGGTCAGTTCCCAGTACGCGACGACGAAGGCGAACCTGGCCGCCGGCGACGCCCAGGTCCAGCAGTCCGCCGCCCGCGAGGCGCTGCTCGCCGAGCAGTTCGCGAACACCCGGGTGCGGGCGCCGTTCGACGCCGTCGTCTCCGACCGCTATCTCGACCGCGGCGCCCTGGTCCAGCCGGGTACGCCGATCCTCCGCCTCGTCGAGGAAGCGCCGCTCCTGGTCCAGTTCCGGGTCCCGGAACGCGATCTCGCCGCGGTCCAGACCGGCGCCGCCTTCAGCGTGGCCACCGAGGCCACCGGCGAGCGGACCTTCTCCGGCATCGTGCGCCGCGTCGCCGGCGAGGTCCGGCGCAACGACCGCACCGTGCTCGTCGAGGGCGAGCTCGCCGAGACGGCCGATCTGCTCCTGCCCGGCATGTACGCCGACGTCTCCGTCAGCCTGCGCGACCTGGACGACGCCCTGATCGTGCCGGGCGCCGCCCTGCTGGAACGGGTGGCCATGGACGGCGAACGGTCCACGGGCGTCATGGTGCCGGTCGACGGCCTCGCCCAGTGGCGCGCCGTCACCGTCGCCGGCCGCTCCGGCGAGTACAGCGCGATCGCCGGACCGATCGAGGCGGGCGAACTCGTGCTGACGATGGGCCACAACCAGCTCGGACACGGCGCTCCGGTGCGGGTCGTGCGCAACGAACCCCAACCGTCGGAAACACAGCCCTCCCCCGCCGGCGCCGCCGGCTTCTGAGGCCCGCCATGAACCTCCCCCGCCTCTCGGCCAACCGCCCGGTCGGCGTGACGATGCTCTACGTGTGCGTCGTCGTGCTCGGCCTCGTCGCCGTCCGCCAGCTCGCCGTCGACCTGATGCCCGAGGTCGACATGCCCCGCATCTCCATCACCACGACCTACGAAGGCGTGGCGCCGGAGGAGATGGAGAGCCTGATCACCCGCCCGGTCGAGCAGGCCCTGTCGACCGTCACCGGCCTCGACCAGTTGAACTCGATGTCGGCCGAGGGCATGAGCAGCATCCAGGCCCAGTTCGACTGGGGCGTCGACCTGAACGAAGTGGTGAACGACATCCGCGAGCAGCTCGACTTCGTGCGCGGCATGCTGCCGGAGGACGCCTCGGAACCGACCCTGTTCAAGTTCAACCTCTCCGACATGCCGGTCGTCTTCCTCGGCCTCTCCGGCCAGGGCGACGCGCGCCAGGTACGCCACCTGGCCGAACAGACGATCAGCCGGCGGCTGGAACGCCTCCCCGGCGTCGCCTCCGTGGAAGTCCAGGGCGGCCGGGTGCGGGAGATCCAGGTCCAGCTCGCCGCCGACCGGATGGCGGCGCTCGGCGTTACCCCCGGCGAAGTCACCCTGGCCCTGTCCCGCGAGAACCGCAACGTCTCGGCGGGCGACATGCTGGAGACGGGCCGCGAGGTACTGATCCGCGCCATCGGCGAGTTCGAGCGCAAGATCGACGTCGAGAACACGATCGTCGCCGTCCGCGACGGCCGGCCGATCCTGGTGCGCGACGTGGCGCGGGTCGACGACGGCATCCGCGAACTGACGAACGAGCTGTGGATCAACGGCACGCCGGGCATGCGGATGTACGTGATGAAGCAGTCCGGCTCGAACACGGTCGAGGTCGTGGACCGGCTGAAGCGCGAGATCGACGCGATCAACCGCGACTACGCCGGCCGCGCCGAGATCGCCATCCTCATGGACGGCGCGGAGTTCATTCGCCAGGCGGTGAACAACGTCCAGATGGGGGCGCTGTTCGGCGCCGTGCTGGCCGTGCTCGTACTCATGTTCTTCCTGCGCGACATGCGGGCGACCCTGATCGTGGGCGCCGCGATTCCGATCTCGGTGCTGGCGACGATCGCCCTGATGTACTTCAACGGCTTCACGCTGAACGTGATCTCCCTGGCCGGCATCGCGCTCGGCGTCGGCATGCTGGTGGACGGCTCGATCGTGGTTCTCGAGAGCATCTATCGCCGGCTGCACGAGGGCGAACGGCCCACCGCCGCCGCCATCGCCGGCAGCAACGAGGTGGCGATGGCGATCGCCGCCGGCACCCTGACCACGGTGGCCGTCTTCCTGCCGGTGGTCTTCATCTCCGGGTTCGCCGGCATCTTCTTCAACCAGTTGGCGGTCACGGTCAGCTTCGCTCTGCTCTGCGCCCTGTTCGTCGCCCTCACGCTCATTCCGGCCGCCGCCGCCCGCTGGCTGCGCGAGGTGCCAAAGAGCCGCCAGGTCGACGACGAGTGCGTCGCCGCTCTCGGGCCGGTCGACATGGCCTACGGCCGGACGATCGAGTGGGCTCTCGGCAGGCCCGGCACGGTGATGGCCACGGCCGTCGTCCTCCTGCTCGGTTCCTTCGCCCTGGTGCCCGTCATCGGCCTCGAACTGATGCCCGAGAGCGACGAGGGCCGGCTCAACATGCAGGTGGAGATGCCCGTGGGCGCTCCGCTCGAGACGACCACCGGCACGATGGAGGAGATCGAGGCCCGGGTCCGCGGCGCTCTCCGTCCCGGCGAACTCGACAGCCTGATCACGACCGCCGGTCCCGAGAGCTGGTGGCGGCCCGCTCAATCCAACCAGGGGACCATGGAGATCCTGCTCACTCCGCTGACCGAACGGAGTCGCGGCCAGGAAGAGATCCTCGCGTCGATCCGCCACGCCATCGCCGACGTGCCGGCGGCCCAGATGCAGCTCTACGCCTCGTCCAGCAACATGATGATGCGCATGATGCGCGGCGGACAGGACGCCCGCCTGGTGGTCGAGATCCGCGGCCACGACCTCGACCAGGGCGACGAACTCGCCCGGCGCGTGATCGACGCGATGGCCGCGATCCCCGGGGTCGTCCACCCCCGGCTCGACCGCGAATCCGGCCAGCTCGAGCGGACCCTGCGGGTCGATCGGGCGCGGCTGGCCGAACTGGGTCTCAACGGCAGCCAGGTCGCCGACGCCGTCGAGCACTACATCCTCGGCCGGGTGGCCACGAAGTTCCGCGACCAGGGCGACGAGTTCGACATCCGGGTCCAGCTCCGGCCCGAGGACCGGCTGCGGCTCGAGCAGTTGCCGCAACTGCCCATCGTCACGCCGCGCGGCGACATCGTGCCGCTGGGTTCGATCGCCACGATCGACCCGGGCGAGGGGCCCCTGTCCATCAACCGGGAGAACCAGGAGCGCTACATGCAGGTTCTCGCCGGCATCGACGGCGTCCGGTTCAGCGACGCCGCGAGCGCCGTGGAGGCGGCCCTGGCGCGGGTCGAGACCCCCTACGGCTTCACCGTCGAGATGGGCGGCGAGCTGGAAGAGCAGCGCCAGGTCTTCGTGGAACTGCTGATCGGCGTGCTGCTCGCGGTGTTCCTCGTCTACACGGTGATGGCGGTCCAGTTCGAGTCCCTGGTGCAACCGCTCGTCATCATGACCGCGGTGCCGTTCTCGCTGCTCGGCGTGCTGCTGACCCTGGCGGTCACCGGCACGACCCTGAACATGAACTCCTTCCTCGGCCTGGTGGTTCTCGTCGGCATCGTGGTCAACAACGCGATCGTCCTGGTGGACAACGTGAACCGCATGCGCCGGGACGTCGGCTGCACCCTCCACGAGGCGCTGATCCGCGGCGGCCGGCGCCGCCTGCGGCCGATCCTGATGACGACGCTGACCACCGCGCTCGGCCTGCTGCCGCTGACGCTCGGCATCGGCGAGGGCGCGGAGTTGCAGGCGCCGCTGGCCCGGGTCGTCGTCGGCGGCCTGCTCGCCTCCACGCTGATCACGCTGATCTTCGTGCCCTCGCTGTACCTCCTGGTCGAGCGCGGCCGGGAACGGCGGCGGGCCATCCGCGGCCGCCGCAAGGCGGCCCTCAAAGCCGGCATGCATCTCCCGCAGGGCGCGCCGGCGATGCAGCGCTCCCGCGTCCAGGTCTGAGGGAAGCGCCGGCCTGACGGCCGGCGGGTCTTTCCGCGCCTTCGGCGGCAGCCGGCCGAAGGGCCGGCGGACCGACACGCGGCCCGTTCCCTGCGGGACAGCGCGGCCCCACGGCTGCGAACGCTGCTAGTCTGGACCGCGACATGACCGTTCGCGCGGCGCCCGCTGGCCAGCCCACCAACAGGCAACGGCGCCGGTTTCTCGCCTGGGCCTCGCGCGCCGCGATGGCGGCCGGTCTGCTGGGAGGCTACGGCGCCTTCGGCGCGATCCTGGGCCGCTTCCTCTACCCCGCCGGACGATCCGGCCTCGTCTGGCAGTTCGTCGCGCCGGCGGACCGCCTCGCCGTCGGCGACAGTCTCGCCTACACGACTCCGGCCGGCGCGGTGGTTCACGTCGTCCGCCGAGCCGGCGCCGGCCGGAGCGACGACTTCACCGCGCTGTCCAGCGTCTGCCCCCACCTCGGCTGCAACGTCCAATGGCAGCCGCGGGAGAACCGCTACTTCTGCCCGTGCCACAACGGCGCGTTCGACGCCGACGGCCAGGGCATCGCGGGACCGCCGGGCGACGAGCGCATGGCGCTGTCGAGCTATCCGCTGGAGGTGAGGAAGGGGATGCTCTTCATCCAGGTCGAGGCGGCGAGGCTCGTGAACCCGGACCGCCGCTCGTGAGCGCGTTGCGGCGCTTCTTCGGCGAACGCATCCCCATCGCCCCCGGCGACCTGCGCGAACTGACGAACGAGCCGGTCCCCTGGCACCTCAAGCGCTGGTGGTTCGCTCTCGGCGGCACGCCCGCCTACCTGTTCGTCGTTCAGGTCGTCACCGGCATCCTGCTCGCGTTCTACTACCAGCCCCACCCGTCGACCGCCTGGGAATCGGTCCGCTTCGTCACCGAAGAGGCCGCGTTCGGCTGGTATCTCCGAAGCGTCCACAAGTGGGCGGCGACGCTGATGATCGCCGCCGTCGTGCTGCACCAGATGCGGGTCTACTTCACCGGCGCCTACCGCAAGCCGCGGGAACTGAACTGGATGGTGGGCATGCTGCTCCTCGTCTGCACGCTGATGCTCGGCTTCACCGGCTACAGCCTGGCGTTCGAGCAACTGAGCTACTGGGGCGCCACGGTGTCCGCCAACATCGCCGACACGGTCCCGCTGGCTGGCGGCTTCCTCAAGCGCATGCTGCTCGCCGGCGAGGCCTACAACGAGCGCACCCTGGCCCGCTTCTTCGTCCTCCACGCCGCGGTTCTGCCGGGTTTCCTGGTCGCGCTGATCGCCGTGCATATCGCGCTCGTGCGGCTTCAGGGGGTCACCGAACTCCGGTTCCGGGACGAACCGCCGGGCGAAGACCGCAAGTTCCCCTTCATCCCCGACCATCTCTACACCGAACTGATCGTCGGTCTGGTGCTGATGGTCGCGCTCAGCGCCCTGGCAACGCTGGCGCCGGCCACCATGGGCCCGATCGCCGACCCCCTGACCACGCCGGAGGAGATCAAGCCGGAGTGGTACTTCTACGTCACCTTTCGCTGGCTCAAGCTGATGGGCGGCACCGCGGCGGTGCTCAGCATGGGCCTGATCGTCTTCGTCATGTTCGCGTGGCCGTTCATCGACGCCCGGTTCCGGTGCCGCGCCCGCCTGAGAGAGGCGAGCGTCTGGATCGGAGTGGCGGCGACGCTCCTGATCGTCGGGATGACGATCTGGGAAGCCGTGGCGCCGCATTGAGCGACCTGGAGGACCGTTCGCCATGACTCTGGAAACGAAACGCATCGTCATCGGAAGCCTGGGCGCCCTGTTCCTGATCTCCCTGGTCTTCGTCCAGCGGCTGGAGACGATCCGCCGCGCCGAGGAAGCGGGCCTCCGTCCCGCGCGCGTCGCGGCGCCGGCGAGTTCCGCCGCCTGCGTGGAATGCCACCGGGAGGCGAACCCGGGGATCGTCGAGCACTGGCGCGGGAGCACGCACGCGGAGAAGGGCGTCGGCTGTGTCGAGTGCCACCGGGCGGTCGCGGAGGACGCGGACAGCCACCGCCACTACGGCTTCACGATCGCCACCGTCGTCACGCCCCGCGACTGCGCGGCGTGCCACCCCGCCGAGGCCGACGAGTTCGCCCACAGCCACCACGCCAGGGGCGGCGACATTCTGGCTTCGCTCGACAACTTCCTGGCCGAGACGGTCGAGGGCGCCACCCAACCGTTCGACCCGCACTCGCCGACGCCGGGCCGGCCGACGGCGCCCGTGAACGGCATGGCGAGCGCCTTCCTGGGCTGTCTCCAGTGCCACGGCTCGAAGGTCGGCCTGCAGGCGACCGACGGCGGCACGGTCACCGTGGACGACCTGCGGCCGGACGAGAACGGCCTGCCCACCGACGCCGAGACTCTCGACCGCATCCTGCGCAACCAGGACGGACGGCCGCTGTTCGACCCCGGCACCTGGCCCAACACGGGCATCGGCCGGCTGAACCTGGACGGCTCGCGCGGTTCCTGCGGCGCCTGCCACAGCCGCCACGACTTCTCGCCGCGGCGCGCGCGCCAGCCCGAGAACTGCGGCAAGTGCCACCTCGGCCCCGACCATCCGCAGAAGGAGATCTACGAGGAGTCCAAGCACGGCGTGGCCTACCGCGACCTGCGCGACGCGATGAACCTCGACGCCGAGGACTGGGTGCTCGGCGAGGACTACAGCGCCGCTCCCACCTGCGCTACCTGCCACATGTCGGGCCACACCCGCAACGACGGCCGGATCACCCACGACCCCGGCCGGCGCATCTCGTGGACGAACCGGCCGCCGGTCAGCCTGCCGATGGACACCGACGCCGAGCACCGGATCGTCACCGCCGCCGATCCGGCCGAGCGGCGCGAACGGATCGCCGACACCGCCGAGGCCAAGCGGTCGCGCATGAAGGAGGTCTGCTCCCACTGCCACACGCCGGACTACGTCAACGCCTTCTACCGTCAGTACGACGACTTCGTGACCCTCTACAACGAGAAGTTCGCCAAGCCGGGACGGGCGATCATGGCCGCCCTGCTCGAACAGGGCCTCCGCAGCCCGACCCAGTTCGACGAGGAGATCGAGTGGACCTGGTTCTACCTCTGGCACCACGAAGGCCGCCGCGCCCGCCACGGCGCCTCGATGATGGCGCCGGACTACGCGCATTGGCACGGCATGTTCGAGGTAGCGGAACGCTTCTACATGGAGCTGATCCCGCAGGCGCGCGAACTCGCCGACCACGCCGCGGCCGCGGGCCGCAACCGGCAGGCCGGGGCCGTACGGAACGTCATCGACTCCATCCTCGCCCGGCCCGAACACGCCTGGTTCGAAGGCGGCGCGGAAGCCGAGTCGTCCCGCATCCGCGAGGCGATGGCGGAGCGCTACGGAGGGTCGCCCGGCGAACCGCCCTAGGCTCACGGCGATCCGAATGGTCAACCGGGAGGCCAAGCCTGCTTCGACCTGTGCCCTCTGCTACGGTCGCCGTCATGAGTGAGCTCGGGAGTCCACCGCTCGGGACCGCCGGGGAAACGGAGCTACGCACGAACGACACGACCTGCTTCGAGGTCTTCAGGCGGTGTGCAAACGCCGTAGACGTCGGCGAACTCATCCGGTCCGTCAGCGCTCGAGACAAGGAGTTCCACTTCCAGAACTGGTTCCGAACCCGGCTCGAACAGACCGGTACGCACTTCGACGAAGGAGGGCGTAACAGCTACCCCGACTTCACCATGGTCGAACATGCGGAGGGCTACGAGGTCAAGGGGCTGGCGTGGCCGGGCCGCGTGCGCAACTACGACGCCAACAGCCAGATGCCCACCGGTCGCCACAACGGCCGGAGCATCTTCTACGTCTTCGGACGGTATCCGGCGGACTTGGAGCCGTACCCGGACCGCGGTGGCGGCCGTCAGTACCCGGTCATCGACTTGGTGATGTGCCATGGGAGCTTCCTGAACGCCGACCACGAGTACGTCCACAAGAACAAGAGCGTCAAGGGCTTCGGCACCTACGGCGACGTTCTCATCCGCGACCGCAAGATGTACGTCGCACCGACGCCGTTCGCCCTGACCGAGGGGACGATGGGCCTCATGACGCTCATCGTCCCCGAGAAGATGGCGGCGCCCCACGGACTTCGAGAGGTTGGCCGCCTCGCTCGCACCGAAGCCGCCGAGCTTGTCGTCGCCTACAGATTCGACCTGCGCACGAACGAACTCGCGGCCGAACGGGTACCCAATCCGCACGCCGACGCCGAGCACCGCTTCGTCGCGTACCGGCTCGACGGCCACGCGGCCAAGCGGGTGAGCATGGCGTCGCAAGCTGAGGGCGGCGGAATGTGAGCGCGCCGTTGCTACAGGAACGCGAAGCGTCGAGCACCGGCAAGACGGCCCTTGAGGCGGGTTTCCCGATCCTTGAGATCAGCGAACTTGCGCAACAGGAAAGCTGGCGAAAGGAGATCAACCGGCCGCTCTACCACATCCACAAGTGGTGGGCGACGCGACTGGGTTCCGTGTTTCGCGGGATCACCCTGGGCGCCCTCGCCGACGAAGCGTCGGACATCTGGGAGGGCTTCTACAAGCGGCACGACCTGGCCGGCAAGGTAGTGCTCGACCCCTTCATGGGGAGCGGAACGACACTGGGCGAAGCTCTCAAGCTCGGCGCCCGCGCCATCGGCTGCGACATCAATCCCGTCAGCACGTTCCTCGTGCGCCAAGCCTTCACCCGGGTTCCGGAACGAGAGCTCCTGGCTGCCTTCGCGGAACTCGAAGCGAACGTGGCGCCGCAGATCCGCCACTACTACCAGACGCGCGACCCGGCTACAGGCGAGACGATTCCCGTTCTCTACTTCTTCTGGTGCAAAACGGTGGAGACTCCAGGGGGCGAGGTTGTGCCCCTCTTCTCACGCTACGTCTTCGCGCGACACGCGTCGCCCAAGAAGCACCCCGATGCCCAGGTCGTTTGCCCGGCGTGCTGGCAGATCATCGAGAGCCGATACGACTCGACGTCCCTAGACTGCCGACACTGTGGGCACGGCTTCAACCCCCAGGACGGACCCGCGAACGGCCGGCACGTCACCGCGCCGGACGGTTCCCGATACAAGATCAAGGACCTTCTCGCGGCAGACGGGTCGCCGCCCGCTCACAGGCTCTACGCGATGCTGGCGCTCCGCCCGAACGGCGAGAAGGTCTATCTCCCCACCCGCCCCGAAGACCGGGCGCTCTACACGGAAGCGGAGGCCCGGCTCGGCACGGAGGACCTCCCGCTTCCGACTCTCGCCGTCCGTTCCGGACACAACACGGCCCAGGCCCGCGGATACAACTACTTCCGCTGGCGCGACCTTTTCAACGCCAGACAGCTTCTCTGCCTCGGCTTGCTGCTGCGTGAGATCCTTCGCATCCAGGACCGTCGCGTGCAAGAGCAGATGCTCTGCCTGTTCTCCAGCACGCTGGAGTTCAACAATCTCTTCTGCAGCTACAAGGGCGAGGGAACCGGCGCCGTGCGCCACATGTTCTCGCACCACATCCTCAAGCCGGAGCGAGTGCCGCTCGAGAACTCGGTCTGGGGGACCGACAAGAGCAGCGGCACGTTCAGAACCTTGTTCAAGTCCCGGCTGCTGCGCGCGAAACGCTACCTGGATGCGCCTTTCGAACTCGAGCTCCAGCGAAATCTGTTCGGCGAGCGCTGCGGAACCCGCAGGACTGTGGCCAGCGCCCCGTTGGACCCCTGCAGCGTGAGCACATGGGGAGATCTGCAGGATTCTGCGCAAGCGGTCATGATCCTGAACGGCGACAGCGCCTCCCTTCCGCTCCCGGACGCGTGCGTCGATGCCGTTGTCACGGACCCTCCGTACTTCGACTTCGTTCACTACAGCGAGCTGAGTGACTTCTTCTACGCTTGGCTGAGTCCCGCCCTCGCAGGCCGCTATTCGTGGATGAAGCGACTGGATTGCTCGGCTGCGGGCGAGGTGCAACACAAGGATCCCCGATCGTTCGCCCGCCAGCTCGGCGCTGTGTTCTCCGAGTGCCGCCGGGTGCTCAAACCCGAAGGCGTGCTGGCCTTCAGCTTCCATCACTCGCGGCCGGACGGCTGGGCGGCGATCTACGAGGCGGTCGAGAGTGCGGGCCTCGTCGTGGCGGCCTCCCACCCGGTTCATGCCGAGCTTCGTGTATCGAGCCCCAAATCGGTGGCGAGGGATCCCATCAGTCTCGACGCCATCCTTGTCTGCAGGCGCCGGGACGGTTCTGCCCCGACGGGGGTCCGTGCCTGCTCGCCCTTGGATCGGGCCGAGGAACTCGCGGTCGAGTTCGCAGCGTCGAACGTGGCCGTGTCCCGCGGCGACAAGTTCGTGATCGCTGCCGCTCAGACGCTGATCGATGAAGGTCCGACTCGCCTCGCGTACGAGGAGGTCCTTGGTCGCCTGACCCGGCTTCGTGCTGAGATCATGGCCGCGCCCCGTCCGGCGCCAGGCGCCTGACTCAGTTCCCGCTGCCCCAGCGGTACTGCAGCCTCGCGTAGTAGAAGCCGCCGTTCGTGTCGAAGGGCGCGCGCGTGCTGTAGACGTTTCCGATCACGGTCGGGTGCGGGTTGCGCTCGGTCGTGCCGTCCAGCGCGTTGCGGCCGCCGACGACGAGGCGGGTGCGGTCGTCGATGCGGATAGCGGCCTCCAGATCGACCAGGTAGGCGCCGCCGTAGGCCCAGTCGTCCCTGGGATCCCACCAGCCGTCGAAGTAGCCGGCCCGGCCGAGCAGTTCGACGCGGCCGATCTCCTGGCGAACGGCGGCCGTCCAGCGCAGGCCGGGAAGCGCGTCGCGCAGTTCGCGGATGCGGCGGGCGTCCAGGGTGGCCGGGTTGTAGTCCACGACCTCGGTGCGAGTCAGGTTGATCGCCAGGTCGAACGTGGTGTTCCCGCCGGCGGCCGGCGGCGTCCAGGACGCGACCAGGTCGACGCCCTCGGTGCGGCTCTCGAAGTCGTTGGCGAAGAAGCGGAAGTTGGCCAGGTTGGCGGCGCTGGTGATGCCCTCGGCCAGGAGCTGGTCGACCTCGTCCGGTTCCAGGGCGAAGAGCTGGGTCACGCCCAGGCGGTCGCTCAGGTCGATCCGGAACACGTCCGCGGTGAGCAGGAACGAGCCCCGCTCCAGGACCATGCCGGCCGCCAGGTTGAGGGACTTCTCGGCGTCGAGCGCCTTGCCGCCGCGAAGCGCCGCCACCCGCGAGGTGGACGGGATGGTGCCGTTGTTGACCAGCTCCATCAGGTGGGGATCCCACTGCGTCGAGACGTTGAAGGCGTTCTGCTGGCCCGGCGTGGGCGCCCGGAAGCCGGTGCTGACGCTGCCCCGGAGCGCCAAGCCGGGGGCGACCGCCCGGCGGCCGGCGAGCTTGCCGTTGACCGTGGAGCCGAAGTCTTCGTAGTCCTCGTAGCGAACGGCGGCGCCGACGGTCCAGGAATGGTCCGGCGGGCCGTACTCCAGGTCGCCGTAGACGGCGGCGTTCGCGCGGTTCCAACTCCCGGCCGCGATCGGACTGAAGCCCGGAAACCCGTTCGAGCCCGAACTGAAGCCCTGCGCCGCGTAGGGACCGATGCGCCACGACGCGTCGTCGCCGAGGCCGATCTCAAACCCTTCGTTGCGCCATTCCAGCCCGGCCGCCAAGTGCAGCCGCTCGCTCAGGTTGCGCGCGAGGTCGACGTTCGCGCTCACTTCCTCCTGCAGGTAGTAGCCGGGGTCGAACGAAGTCGGCGTGTCCGGCCCCAGCGACGCGTTGACGCTGTCGTAGAGGAAGAAGTCGGCCTCGCTCGATCCCGCCGTGAGGCTCACGTCCCACGTCGTCCCGCCAGCCGTGTAGCCCCGCACCCCGGCGACCAGCGACCCGTCCGTCCGGTCGCCGCCGAACACCGGCTGGAAACCGCCGGGGAACATCTCCTGGAAGCTGAAGCAATTCGAATCCGCGAAGACGCGGGCGAGCGGCCCCTGGTCCGGCAGGCCGTTCGTCACCGAGACAGTCGGGCAGCCGGCCGACCCGTCGACGACGCCGTCGGCGGCGTCCAGGGCGTCGCCGATCAGCAGCGTCCTTCCGCCGTCGCCGCTGAACACGGCGTCCCGCGTGTTCGGGTTGCGGAAGAAGAAGTTGCGGCTGCCCACCCGCCGGCTGGCGTAGTTCGCGTGACCGTAGAACTGCGAGCCGCCGCCGCCCAGCGGCCGGCCGAAGTTCGCCCACAGCTTCAGGTCGTCCTCGACCTCGGGCGCGCCGAAGAGCTGCGCCGGGTCGGCGACGTGGGTGTTGCCGGCCGCGATCAGCAGCGCGGCGTCGGCGCGCTGGACGTTCCGGTTCGTCGGCTCGGCGCCGCCGTACTCCAGGCTCAGGTTGAGAAAGCCGGCCTCGCCCCAGGGCAAGCCGACGTTGCCGGCGAACGTCACCGACTCGCCGTCGCCCCGGCCATAGGCGCCGGTGAGCAGTTCGAAGGACCCGCCGGAACTCGCGTCCTTGAGCAGGAAGTTCATCACACCCGCGATCGCGTCCGATCCGTACTGCGCCGAAGCGCCGTCGCGCAGCACCTCGACCTGGCGCAGCGCGATCGCCGGAATCGACGACAGGTCCGGCCCTTGGGCGCCGTGCGACACGCCGATGCGCGACCACAGGATGACCGCGCCCCGGTGACGCCGCCTGCCGTTGACCAGCACCAGGGTGTGATCCGGCGCCAGACCCCGCAGGTTCGTCGGCCGCACGACGACCGCCGCGTCGCCGGAGGTCGCGCTGATGTTCAGCGAGGGCACGACGTTCCGCATCAGCATGTCCAGGTCCGTCTGGCCTTGGCTGGCCACGTCCTCCGCCGAGATGACATCGACCGGCGCCATCGACTCGGTGACCGACCGCTGCCGGGCCCGGGTGCCGGTGACGACGATCTCCTCGTGGACGTGGTGCTCGTGATCGTGCTCCTCGGCCTCCTCGTGATCGTGGTCCTCGTGGTCGTCGCGTTCCTGGATCTCCGCGCCAGCCGGTTCGTCCCCCGCACCAGCCTGAGCCAACGCCCACGGCGACCCGAGCCCGGCCAGAAGCACCCCTGCCGCAGCCAATCGGACGACCAGAATCGGGAAAGAGGTGTCGCCAGTCATCCCCGAATCATAGACGGCAAGACGGAACTCGCAGTACTGGCACGCTCGCTTCGCCTCGACCGTCCGGCACGCCGGCGCCGTCCAGCCGGTCCGGGGGCCTGAGGGGAGGGTCCCGGCGGACTCGAAGCGAGCGACGCCCGGCGCCACCTCAACAACCGACGCCCGACCGGAGCGAGCGGAGTGGAGCGAGCGCCAGCTTCACGTCTTCCGACCGAGCGCGAGCGGCCGCTGGGATCCTCCCCTCAGGCCCCCGGACCGGCGGGTGCTCAGTCGCCGCTAGCCGCCGGCCGCCGCTTCGGCTCGACCCCGGCCACCGCGATCAGCGACTCGACGCAGTCGCGCAGCGACTCGTCGAACGGTCGGAACGCGATGCCCGTGGCGGCCCGCATCCGGTCGTTGCGCAGTTCGACGCCGGCCCAGATGCCGCGCAGTTCCGCCTCCCGCTTCCGGATGTGCTCAGGATGGATCTCCGTGACCGCCGGCGTGTCGTGCCTCAGTTCCGGCAGCAGCCGGTCGATCCCGGCGGCGATCTCCTCCACCGGCACCGCGTCCGCCGACCAGGCGATGAAGCGCTCGCCGTTCCGCACGTCCACGCTCTCGAGCAGCCGGATGTGGCACTCCGCGTCGTCGCGCACGTCCACCGTCATCCACGGCCGGTAGGCCTGGGTCTGCTTGCACTCGCCCAGCAGCATCAGTTCGATGTTGTGCTGCCAGGGCCCCTTCTCCTTCTGGTGCGCCGACAGGATGGGACCCACGTTGTCGCCCGGGCAGCAGGTGATCGCGTCCCAGCGTCCGCTCTTCCCGGCCGCGTCCGAGAACGCCTTCTGAGCGTAGATCTTGCTCATCGAGTAGCCGTGCCCCCGCTCCGGCGTCCGCTTCGGGTTCGACTCGTCCGGGTAGCGGTCCTCGTACAGAACCGGCCGGCGGACGAACTCGTAGATGTCGGCCTCCATGATGACGGCGGCGATGCTCGACGTGACGACGACGCGAGTCACCGAACCGGACTTCTCGACGCTCCCCACGATGTGGTCGCAGACCCGCTTCACGTAGTCGAAGTCGTTGTAGTCGCTGACGTGGGCGATGTGGGCCACGCCTTGGCAACCGGCGAAGATCTCGTCGAAGCAGCCCGCCTCGTCCAGGTTCGCCGAGTGGAGCGTCAGCCGGCCCGAGGCGTAGCCCGGCATCTCGCGCAGGAAGGTCGTCTTATCCGGATCGTCCGCGTCGCGCACGCAGGCGCGCACCCGGTAGCCCTTGTCCAGCAGCAGCCGGACCGTCCAGCCGCCGACGAATCCGGCGCTGCCCGTCACGGCGACCGTGCCGCCCTTCGGTATCGGAGCCATCGCTCAATCTCCTTCGCGTCGTGCTCGCGCGACGATAGCCGACTCCGAACCTGCTAGCTTTGCGGGGAACCGAGCGGACCGTGAACACCGAATCCGTCGACATGGTCGAGTGCGGCGACCGCGCATACGAACTGCGCCGCCTGCGACCGGAAGACCGCGACGACATCGTCGCCCTGGCCCGGGCGTTGCCCGAGGTCGACCTGCAGTTCCTGCGCTCGGACCTGACGGACCCGGACGTCGTGGAGGGATGGATCCACGACGCCGACACCGGCAGCCGCTTCACCACGCTCGCCCACTACCACGGGGAGCTCGTCGGCTACGGCAGCCTGAACCTGCGCGGCCTGCAGTGGATGAGCCACCTGGGCGAGATCCGCGTGATCATCGCCGAGGACCATCGCCGGTGCGGGCTCGGCCACGTGCTGACCGAGCGCGTGTTCGAGACGGCGAGGGAACTCGGCCTGCTGAAGCTGGTCGCGCAGATGACGCGCGAGCAGATCGGCGCCCGCCGGGTATTCGAGCGGCTCGGGTTCTCGCCCGAGGCCCTGCTCACCGACTGGGTTATCGACCGCTCCGGCCGCACCCGCGACATGATGATCATGTCCTACGACCTGGGCGCCGGGAAGCGGAGCCGCTCCTGAGCCCCCGCAAGCGGCGGCGCATCCGCGTCGTGTCCTGGAACGTGAACGGGCTGCGCGCCGCCGGGCGCAAGGGCTTCCTCGACTGGCTCGGAAGCAGCCGGGCGCAGATCGTCGGCCTGCAGGAGACGAAGGCCCGCGCCGAGCAGCTCGCGCCGGAACTGCGCCGGCCGAAGCGCTGGCACACGGCCTTCCACTCCGCCGAACGGCCCGGCTACTCCGGCGTCGGCCTCTACTCGCGCCTCCGGCCGGCCTGGGTCCGCACTTCCCTCGGCGAACGTCGCTTCGACGCCGAGGGCCGCCTCCAGCTCGCCCTGTTCGGCCAACTGCTGGTGGCGAACGTCTACTTCCCGAAGGGCAGCGGCAGCAAGCGCGACAACAGCCGCGTACCCTACAAGCTGGACTTCTACCGCGCCCTCTTCGACCACCTGGAACAGGCCCGGCAGGCCGGCTACCGCGTCCTGGTCATGGGCGACTTCAACACGGCGCCGCAGCCGATCGACCTGGCGCGGCCCAAACAGAACCGGAAGCACTCGGGCTTCCTGCCCGAAGAGTGCGAGGAGCTCCAGCGCTGGCTCGACGCCGGCTGGATCGACACCTTCCGCTCGCTGCACCCCGACACGGTCCGCTACAGCTGGTGGCGGCAGGCCTTCAACGCCCGCGAACGGAACGTCGGCTGGCGGATCGACCTCGTGCTCGCCTCCGAAGCCGCCATGGAGTTCGTCGAGCGAGCCTTCATCCTGACCGGCGTCACCGGTTCGGACCATTGCCCGGTGGGCGTCGACCTGTCGGCCGAGGTGTTGTCGTGAGCACGAACGCCGACGAAGGCGCCGGAGCACCCGGCGGCGGCCCGAGCCGGGCCACCACGGTCGAGGGCATCAAGCGGCGGATGGACGGCTTCGCCACCCGCGAGGGGGTGCGCCGAGGCCTCGACTTCCGCCCGCGGCCGACCGACGTCCTGATCGCCACCTACCCCAAGGCCGGCACGACCCTCATGCAGCAGATCGTCCATGGCCTCCGCACCGGCGGCGACATGGACTTCGACGAGATCACGGAGGTCGTGCCGTGGATCGAAGTCGCCCACGACATCGGCCTCGACCTGGACGCCCCCCAGCGCGCCGAGCCGCGAGCCTTCAAGACCCACCTGGCCCGCGACCTGGCCCCGCGGGGCGGCCGCAACATCTTCGTCGTCCGCGACCCGGTCGATTCGCTCGTCTCCTTCTTCCACTTCTTCAGCGGCTGGGTGTTCGAGCCCGGCGCCGTCTCGATGCGGGACTTCGCCCTCGACTTCGTCTTCCATGGCACCCGCAGCGGCCGCTACTGGGAGCACCTCGCGTCCTGGTGGCCGGAGCGCCTCGATCCGGACACCCTCTGGCTGTGCTTCGAGGACATAGTCGCCGACCTTCCGGCCGTCGTCGCCCGCGTCGCCGCCTTCCTCGGTCTCGGCCCGGACCATCCGAACGTCGAGATCGCCGCCCGTCAGGCGACCATCGACTTCATGCGCCAGAACGGCCCGAAGTTCGACGACCACCTCGTCCGCGACGCCCGCAACGCCGCCTGCGGCCTCCCCTCCTCCGGCGTCACCTCGAAGGTCCGCAAGGGCAAGTCCGGCGAAGGCTTCCGGGAAGTACCGCAAGAGGTCATCCACGTCTGGAACCAGGAGTGGAAGCGCATCGTGGAACCGGCCACTGGGCATGGCTCGTATGCGGAACTCCGCAGCGCCATCGGGTAGTCCGCACGTCCTGTTTCGTCGCCGGCCTCCGGCCGGCGGCCCGTTGTCCGGGCTGCGCCGCTCCACGGCTTCGCCCGTGGAGCGGGTCAGAAGACCCGCGCACCGACCCGCGCACCCAGCGGATGTCCAGTCCGGCCGGTGAGCGGGGGGAGGGTCCCAGCGGGCTGGAGGCAAGTGACGCCCACCGCCTCTCCAACGACCGACGCCGACGTGAAACGCAGCCGACCGAAGCGAGCGCTCAAGTACCCTCAACCCGGAAGGCGCGAGCGGCCGATGGGACCCTCCCCCGCTCACCGGCCGGGCGGGTGCTACCTCCGACGCCGTCGACGCCGCTACAGCAGGCCGCCCTCCGGCGCGGGCCGGGCGCGCTGGTTGTACAGCAGCTTCTTCAGGCGTTCGCGTTCCTCCTCGGAGAGGTTCGCGTAGTCGATCGCCTCGCCGCTCGAGACGTCCATGCCTCGCCGGACCGGCGGCCGGGCGCCGACTTCCTCGAACCAGCGCCGGAAGTACGGAAAGTCGTCGATGTCCTGCTCCTGGTCCTTCCAGCGGACCGTCCACGGGTAGCAGATCATGTCGGCGATCGTGTACTCGTCGCCGATCAGGTAGCGCCGGTCGTAGAGGCGGTTGTTCATCACGCCGTAGAGGCGGTTGACCTCGTCGGTGAAGCGGCGTACCGCGTAACTCTGGTCGCCCTCGGTATCGCGCAGGCGGCGGAAGTGCCCGCATTCGCCGGACTTCGGCCCCTGGTTGGCCATCTGCCAGATGAGCCACTGATTCACCTCGTGGCGAGCGCGCAGCTCCCGCGGGTAGAACCGCCCGGCCTTCTCGGCGATGTACATCATGATCGCGCCGGACTCGAACAGCGCGATCGGCTCGCCGCCGTCCGCCGGCTCGCGGTCGACCATCGCCGGCATCCGGTTGTTCGGCGAGATGGCGAGGAACTCCTCCTTGAACTGGTCGCCGAAGCCGATCCGGCAGGGCACGATGCGGTAAGGCAAACCGCATTCCTCCAGCAGGATCGTGACCTTCTTGCCGTTCGGCGTCGGCCAGTAGTGCAGATCGATCATGGCGCGGCTCCCGCTTCGGGCCGGCGACATGGACTGCCGGCCCGCGCCGGAGGATAGCGAACGCCGCCGCGCCGGGGTGGCGCGCGCGCACGCTCGGAACACGGGAATCCGGCTCGTTTTCGTCTGAGTCCAAAGGTGGACGGACCACGTTGACAACCTCCGGCCCCGCGAGCGACACTACCGAACGTGGGTTGACCGGGCGATCCAAGGGAGAGGAACCATGATCCCCGCAGAACAGACGGTACTCGAGCGACTCGCTGGCGTGGAGACCACGCTGGAACACATGGCGACCAGAACCCACGTCGCAGCCATCGAAGCGCGGCTCGCCAGCGTCGAGACCACGCTGGAACACATGGCGACCAGAACCCACGTCGCAGCCATCGAAGCGCGACTCGCCAGCGTCGAGACCGCTCTGAAACACATGGCGACCCAGGCCGATCTCGTAGCCGTCGAGGCGCGCATCGGGGCGATCGAGGCCACCATCGGCACGGCGGCCTGGGGGTTCGGCGTCGCGCTGGCGGCGGTCACCGCGCTCCTGGCCGGGCTGCAGGTCTACTACGGCAGCCGCCGCGGCGCCGCGTCCGCCGCCTGACCGACCACGACGGCCAAGCGTCGTCCCGCAGGGCGCCGGAGCGCGATACGCTGTCGGCTCACCAGCCAGCGCGGCGGAAGCCGGCGCCCTGCGCCGGATGCTGGTGGGAAGCCGGCGCGTCTCGTCTTCTGCCACGCGGGCTCATCGCCCCGGAGGGGGCGCGACAGGAGGAACGCCGTGCAGAACAGGACGACCGCAGCAGCAACGATCGGCGCTCTGGCCCTTGCCTCCCTGGCGGCTTCGGCGCTGGCGGAACCGGCAGACGCCGACGCCCAGCTCGCCGCCGCCGTCCAGGCGGCGCCGGACGACCGGCGGGCCGGCGCGCGGGTGCTCGGCTGGACCGGCGACGGCAAGGTGGTCGAGCTTCGCGCCGGCAGCAACGACCTCGTCTGCCTGGCCGCCCGGCCGGGCCAGGCGCAGTGGAGCGTCGCCTGCTACCACGAGTCGCTGGATCCGTTCATGGCCCGGGGCCGCGAACTGACGGCCCAGGGAATCGAAGGCCAGGAACGAATCGACATCCGCGAACGGGAGATCGCCGAGGGCAGGCTGCCGATGCCGCGCCAACCGCGCACCCTGTACGTGCTCCACGGCAGCGGCTTCGACGCCGAGGCCGGCGAGGTGATCGACCCCTACCTGCGCTGGGTGATCTACACGCCCTACGCCACCGCCGAGTCGACCGGACTGACGACCCGGCCCGTCGCCGGCGCGCCCTGGCTGATGTTCCCCGGCACGGCGGGGGCGCATGTGATGATCAACCCGCCCCGCCCGGACGCCGGCGACCGATGAGGCGCTTCCCGCACAGGCGGCGGCGCCCCGGCGCCCACGTCATGGTCGCGGCCACCTCCGAACCCCGCCCCGGCAGCGGCTCGTGAGCACCGCCTTCAGCGACAGTCCCTTCCGGGACATCGTCGGGCCGTCTTCCCAGTTCTACATCTCGCAGCGGCTCCGGCTCCACTACCTGAACTGGGGCAACGAGGACAAGCCGCCGCTGGTGCTGATCCACGGCGGCCGCGACCACGCCCACAACTGGGACTGGGTGGCGAACGCGCTCCGCCGCGACTACCACATCGTAGCCCCCGACCTGCGCGGCCACGGCGACAGCGAGTGGGCGATCGGCGGCATGTACGCGATCACCGACTTCGTCCTCGACATCGCGCAACTGCTCGAGGCGCTCGACCGCTTTCCGGTACGCATCGTCGCCCACTCGCTGGGCGCGAACATCGCGCTGCACTACACGGGTCTCTATCCGGAGAACGTCCACAAACTCGTCGCCATCGAGGGCATGGGGCCGCCGCCGAGAACGCTGGCCGAACGGCGCTCCCACACGGTCGACGAGCGGATGCGAGGCTGGATCGGCTACATGCAGAAGCTCGCCGGACGGCGGCCGCGGCGCTACCCGTCGCTCGACGCGGCGGCCGAACGGATGCAGGAGGTCAACAGCTTCCTGAGCGCGGAACAGGCGCGCCACCTCACGGTCAACGGCATGGCGCGCAACGAAGACGGCACCTACTCCTGGAAGTTCGACAACTACGTTCGCGCCATCCCGCCGTACCAGCCCGCCGAGGAGGAACTCCGCAACATCTGGGGGCGGATCACCTGCTCGACTCTTCTGGTGCGCGGCACGGAGAGCTGGGCCAGCGACCCCGTCGAGGACGGCCGGATCGGCGCGTTCCGCAGCGCGGAACTGCGCAACTTCGAGGGCGCCGGCCACTGGGTCCATCACGACCAGCTCGACGAGTTCGTGGCCGTGACCCGGGCGTTTCTCGAAGACGACTGACGCCGAAGGAGATTCGTCATGACCTCGACCGACACCGCCGCCGGAACCGCCGCCGGAACCACCGTCGAGGCCGCGACCGCGCCGAAGGCGGCGCCGGTCCGGGCCGGCCAGCGGATCGCCGCCATCGACGTCCTGCGCGGCTTCGCGGTGCTGGGCATCCTGGTGATGAACGTGCAGAGCTACTCGATGATCGAGGCGGCGTATCTGAACCCCGCCGCCAACGACTGGGGCGCCGGCGCCGGCTACTGGGCCTGGCTCTTCGCGCACCTGTTCTTCGACATGAAGTTCATCTCCATCTTCTCCGCCTTGTTCGGCGCCGGGATGGCGCTGATGGCCGAGCGGGCCGCCGCCCGCGGCGCCTCGGCGACGGGCGTTCACTACCGCCGGCAGTTCTGGCTGCTGCTCATCGGCCTCGCCCACGCCCACCTGATCTGGTACGGCGACATCCTGGTCCCCTACGCCCTGTGCGGCTTCCTGCTCTACAGCCTGCGCAACCTGAGCCCGACGAAGCTGCTGATCGGCGGCTTCGCGATGACGGCCGCGCCGGTGGCCTTCTTCCTCCTGACCGGCCTGTCGATTCCCTCCATGCCGGCCGAAGCCCAGGCCCAGTTCGCCGGCGACTGGGCGCCGGCGGCGGCCGCCGTCGAGGCCGAGATCGCCACCTACCGCGGAAGCTGGCTCACCCAGCTTCCGCACCGGAGCGCCACCGCCCTGGGCGCCGAGACCTTCGTCTTCCTCGTGCTGTTCTTCTGGCGCAGCGGCGGCCTGATGCTCGTGGGGATGGGCCTCTACAAGCTCGGCGTGTTCTCCGCCCGCCGCTCGCCGGCGTTCTACCGGCGCCTTCTGGCCTGGAGCTTCGGCGCCGGCATGCCGATCGTCATCCTCGGCGCCGCGTTCAACACGCGGCACGGCTTCGCCTTCGAGCACTCCATGTTCCAGGGGATGGTCTTCAACCTGGTCGGCGCGACGATCGTCTTTCTCGGCTACGTCGCGCTCGTCATGCTGGCCGTTCTTCACGGCTGGCTGCCCGGCCTCCAGCGCCGGCTCCAGGCGGTGGGGCGGATGGCGCTGTCGAACTACATCAGCCAGAGCGTCATCTGCACGCTCATCTTCTACGGCCACGGCCTGGGCCTGTTCGAGCAGGTCGGCCGCCTCGGCCAGCTCGGCATCGTGGCGGCGATCTGGGCGGCCCAGCTCGTCTGGTCGCCCTGGTGGCTGGAGCGCTACCGCTTCGGGCCGCTGGAGTGGCTGTGGCGCACTCTCACCTACATGAAGTTCCAGCCGCTGCGCGCGCGGAGGGTCGCGGCCTGAGGCGCGCGACGGGTGGCCGACTCGCGCTCGCCGCTTCGCGGCATCGCGCCCGGTGCGGGCCAGAAGGCCCGCGCACCGACTGGCGGCGGTTACGATGGAGCATTACCCTCCCCGCGGCGACCGCCGCCGCCCCGGAACAGGAGCCGTCATGATTCGATCCACCACCGCCGCCGTTCCGTTCACCTTCTTCGCCGTGGCCGTGCTGGCCTCAGGAGGCGCCGCCATGGGCCAGATCGCACCCGAACCCGAACAGATTCAGGAACTCCTGGAGGGACCGGCCGAGGGTCCGGTCGTCATGGTCAACCTCCTGCGGTTCAAGAAGGAGGCCGACGCTCCCGACGAGGGCCTCACCGGAGAGGAGGCCTACGGGAGGTACGGCGCCCAGATGGTCCAGTGGGTCACCTCGCAGGGCGCCCGGCTGATCTGGTCCGGCCGGGTCGACTCGATGGTCATCGGCGACACGGACGAGTACTTCCACACGATCGCCCTGATGGAGTATCCCTCGCGCGCCGAGTTCCTCCGCATCGTCGGCGACCCGCGGGTCGCGGAGTACTCCGTTCACCGCACCGCGGGGCTCGACATGCAGTGGCTGATCGCCACGACAACCATGGCCGAGATCGCCCAGGCGCCGGCGGACGAAGGGGCCGACGACTAGCTTCCGCCGGGTGCGCGGGTCTTCCGACCCGCTGCCGCCGAGGGCGGCCCTCGGAATCGTCGCCGGCCTTTGGCCGGCGGCCATGCCGTCCGGTCTGCGCCGCTCCGCGGCGCCGCCAGAGGGCGGGTCGGAAGACCCGCGCACCCGGCGTCTCTCGGCTGGGTTACACTGCGCGTGGCGCAGCCCACCGCTGACAACACCCACTGAGGCGAAGGAGATTCCGGATATGCGTTCGAAGAACCTGGCGGCGACGCTCGCGGCCGCCGTCGTGCTCGCCGCCTGCTCGTTCGTCGCCGCGGCGCCGGTCGCGGCTTCCGAGCACGAGGAGCCGGTCGGGAACCTGGCCGAGTTGATGCGCGCGATCCTGTTCCCGAACTCGAACTTCCTCTTCGACGTGCAGATGACGGATCCGGGAAGCCCGCCGGAGGCCGGCGGCGAGGGCGACGGCAACGTCTCGTCCCTGTTCTCGGGGATCTACACCGGCTGGCAGGTGCCGCAGCAGGCGGCGCTGGCTCTGGCCGAGGTCGAGCCCCTCGTCATGAATCCGGACCGGATGTGCCAGAACGGCACGCCCGCGCCAGTCGGCAACGAGGACTACCGGAAGTACGCGAAGCAGTTGACAGAGGTGGCGAAGGAGATCTACGCGGCCGCCCACGAGGAAGATCGCGAGAAGGTGAGCGACCTGACGAACGCGCTGGCCGGCGCCTGCGAGGACTGCCACGCGATCTACCGGCGCTACCCGGAATCGAGCCGCTGCAAGTAGCCGCTGGCGATCGCATCCGCCGCCCGCCAGCGCAACGCCGCAACCTCCGAGAACGCCCCGGCTCCCGATGATCCGCAGCGCCTTCGAGTGGGTCGACGCGCTTCCCAGCAGCATCGCGCTGCGGGAGTCGCTGAACGCGTACCCGACCCTGCTGACGATTCACGTCGTCAGCATGTGCCTGTTCGCCGGCCTGATCGCCTTCTGGGACATGCGCCTCGTCGGGCTGACGCTCAGGAAAGTGCCGGTGTCCAACATCCCGACCCGCCTCTTCCCGTGGGCGCTGACCGGCTACGGCATCAACCTGATCACCGGCGGCCTCCTGCTCTACAGCCAGCCGATGCGCTACTTCGGCAACTTCTACTTCTGGGCGAAGATGGCGTTGATGGTGCTCGCCGGCATCAACATGTTCTGGTTCCACTACGCGACCTACAAGTCGGTCCAGGCGTGGGACCAGGGCCGGGAGATCCCGCTCAACGCCCGGCTCGCCGGCGTCGTCTCCCTGGCGCTGTGGGCGGCGGTGGTCGTCACCGGCCGGATGATGGCCTACAGCGGCCTGATGCCCCAGTGGTGGAACAACCTGAACATCGGCGCCTGACGAGGCCGCGGAGGAAACGTCCACATGATGCAGTCCTTCTTCGAGTGGATGCAGGGCCTGCCCTTCAGCGCCTGGATGCTGGAAGAGACCTGGGCGTCGCCGATCATCCAGTGCGCGCACCTCGTCGCCCTGGTGGCGTTCGCCGGCGCCGTGCTCCTCGTCGACATGCGCCTGCTCGGCCGCGGCCTGATCCGGACGCCTCTCAACCAGCTTGCCCGCGAGGCCGACCGCTGGATGATCTGGAGTTTCGTCGCCCTGTTCATCACCGGCGCGCCGCAGGTGCTGTCCACGGCACTGAAGCAGTACTACAGCCCGTTCTTCTGGTGGAAGATGCAGATCGTCCTGATCGGACTCGTCTTCACCTTCACGATCCGCCGCCGGGTCGTACTCGCAGAAGAAGGCACGCTCGGGCACTGGCCGAAGGTGGTCGGCTTCCTCTCGATCGGCATGTGGACCGGCGTCTCCGTCTACGCCCGGCTGATCGGGCTGCTGTCCTGAGCCCCCGTTCCTGCCGCGCCGTGGCTGCGGCAGCGCTCGCCGCCACGCTCTTCTGTCCACCTCTCCCCGGGCAGACCGGAGCTTCCGACGACTGGCCCACGTTCGGCGGCGATCCCGGCAACAGCAAGTACTCGACGCTCGACGAGATCGACCGCGACAACTTCCAGGACGTGGAGATCGCCTGGCGCTGGCGCTCGATCGCCGCGGACACCGAAGTCCCGGACAACGTCCGGCGCGGCCAGTTCAAGACGATCCCGATCGAGGTCGGCGGCCGCGTCTTCGTCGCCACGTCGCTTAGCCAGGTCGCCGCGATCGACGCCGGCAGCAGCGAGACGATCTGGACTTACGACCCGGAAAGCTGGCGCGCCGGACGGCCGGCGAACCTCGGCTTCCACCACCGCGGAGTCGCCTGGTGGACGGACGGCGAACGCGAGCGGATCCTGATTCCGACACACGACCGTCGGCTGGTCTCACTCGACGCCGCGACTGGAGAGCCCGATCCCGACTTCGGCGACGGCGGCGCGGTCGAGATGACGCCGCACCTGGGTCGCGAGGTGATGGAGCGCCTGACGACGCACAGTTCGCCGCCGGCAGTCTGCGGCAACACCGTGATCGTCGGCTCGATCGTGGCGGACTTCGCAACTCACAAGGAAGCGCCGCCCGGCTTCGTGCGCGCGTATGACATCCCGACCGGCGAACTCGCCTGGGTCTTCCACACCATCCCGCAGAACGACGAACTCGGCGTCGAAACCTGGGAGGACGAGTCGTGGCGCTACAGCGGCAACACGAACGTCTGGTCCATGATCGCGGTCGACGAGGAGGCGGGAACCGCCTACCTGCCGGTCGGCACGCCGACGAACGATCTCTACGGCGGCCACCGGCTCGGCGACAACCTCTACGCCGAGAGCATCGTCGCGGTCGACTGCGAGACCGGCCGGCGCCAGTGGCACTACCAGTTCGTCCACCACGGCCTGTGGGACTACGATCCGCCCACCGCTCCCAACCTGTTCGAGGCGACCGTGGAGGGCAAGCGGGTGCGCGGCGTGGTCCAGGTCACCAAGCAGGCCTTCGCCTTCGTCTTCGACCGGGAGACCGGCAAGCCGGTGTGGGAGATCGAGGAACGCGAGGTGCCGCCAAGCGACGTGCCGGGCGAGCGTGCCGCCCCGACCCAGCCCTTCCCGACCCGGCCGGCCGCCTTCGACCGCCAGGGCATCACCGAGGACGACCTGATCGACTGGACGCCCGAACTCCGCGCCGAGGCGATCGAGATCGCGGCCGACTACGACCTGGTGCCGCTCTACACGCCGCCGCGCTTCGAGGAGGCGGGCAAGCCGACGATCCAGATGCCGGCCGACGGCGGCGGCGCCAACTGGACCGGCGCCGCGGTCGATCCCGAATCCGGGATCCTCTACGTCGTCTCGCATACCCGTGCGGCCAGCGTCTCCCTGACCAGGCCGGATCCCAACCGCTCCGACCTGAACTTCGTGCCGGATCGTTGGTACCGGACCGTCGAGGGGCCGCGTGGGCTGCCCCTGGTCAAGCCGCCGTACGGGCGGATCACGGCGATCGATCTGAACACCGGCGAACACCTGTGGATGGTCCCGCACGGCGTCGGTCCGGTGAACCATCCGGCCATCGCCGACCTCGAACTTGGACGGATCGGGGTCGCCAATCACACCGCGGCGCCCCTGGTCACGCCCACCCTGCTCTTCGTCACGGCCGCCCCGGAACGCACCGCCGATCCCGAGGCCGACGAACCCGACGTGCCGCCGGAGATCAGCGTCTACGACAAGAAGACCGGCGAGTACCTCGGTGGAATCGAGTTACCGGGCACCCCGAACTCGAACCCCATCATCTACGAACACGGCGGCCGGCAGTACCTGGCCGTCGCCACCGGCGGCGGCCGCTTCGGCATCGGCGGCGGCGGAACGCCCCCCGAACTCGTCGCCCTGGCGCTGCCGGCCGATGCCGGCGAAAGCAAGCCGGCCAAGTGACTTCGGCGGCGCCGACGGTCCCGACGAAGGCGTTACGCTCGCGTACCGAGGCCCGAGTCCGGCAGAGCAGGAGAACCCGAACCATGAGAACTTCACGCACGACTGTCGTCCGTATGCTGGCCGCGGCCGCGGCTTCGTTTCTCCTTGCGGCCGCCGCAGGCGCCCAGACTCCGGCGCGCCGCGCGGAAGCAGCCTACTCCGTGGACGACGCCGCCCTGATCGGCGCCGCCGGCCGCACCGGCGACTGGCTGACCTACGGCGGCACCTACAAGGAGCAGCGCTACAGCGTGCTCGACCAGATCGACGACGGCAACGTCGACCAGCTCGGCATCGCCTGGGTCCAGGAGACGAACACGAAGCGGGGGCTGGAGGCCACGCCGCTGATCGTCGACGGCGTGATGTACGCGACCGGCGCCTGGAACGTCATCTACGCCCTCGACGCGGTGACCGGCGAACCGCTGTGGACGCACGACCCGGAGGTGCCGCGCTCCATCGCGATGAAGACCTGCTGCGACGCCGTGAACCGCGGCGCCGCGCTCTACCGCGGCAAGGTGATCTCGGCCACGCTCGACGGCCGCCTGATCGCCATCGACGCCGAGACCGGCGACGAGGTCTGGTCGACAATGACCGTGCCCGAGGACTCGATGTACACGATCACCGGCGCGCCCAGGATCGCCAAGGGCAAGGTCATCATCGGCAACAGCGGCGCCGAGTACGGCGTGCGCGGCTACGTCGACGCCTACGACGCCGAGACCGGCGAGCGCGCCTGGCGCTTCTGGACCGTGCCCGGCAACCCTGCGGACGGCTTCGAGAACGAGGCGATGCGGATGGCCGCCGAGACCTGGACCGGCGAGTGGTGGACGGGCGGCGGCGGCGGCACGGTGTGGGACTCGATCGTCTACGACCCGGAACTCGATCTGCTCTACGTCGGCGTCGGCAACGGCGCGCCCTGGGACCGGAACCTGCGCAGCCCCGGCGGCGGCGACAACCTGTTCCTGTCGTCGATCGTGGCGCTCCGCCCCGACACCGGCGAGTACGTCTGGCACTACCAGACGACGCCCGGCGACACCTGGGACTACACGGCGACCCAGCCGATCATGCTCGCGGAGCTGCCCATCGGCGGCGAGGTGCGCCAGGTGCTCATGCAGGCGCCGAAGAACGGCTTCTTCTACGTGCTGGACCGCCGCACCGGCGAACTGATCTCGGCCGAGGAGTTCGTCACCGTGACCTGGGCCAGCCACGTCGACCTGGCCAGCGGCCGCCCGGTCGAGCTCGCGGGAGCGCGCTACGCCGACCAGACCGTCAACGTATCGCCGGGGCCGCTCGGCGGCCACAACTGGCACCCGATGGCGTACAGCCCGAGGACCGGCCTCGTGTACATCCCGGCGATGGAGATGGGGAACTTCTACGTGCCGGATCCCGACTACGAGTACACCCCGGGGCAGTGGAACCTGGGAGTGCGGGCAGCGGCGCCCGAGGACATTCCGCAGGCGATCGTCGACGCCACCGGCCTCTCGGGCCAGTTGCTGGCCGAGGACGCGCCGCCGGCCCTGCTCTCGGGGCATCTGCTGGCCTGGGACCCGGTCGCCCAGCGCGAGGTCTGGCGGGCGCAGTACACGATGCCGTGGTCCGGCGGCACGCTCGCCACGGCCGGCAACCTCGTCTTCCAGGGCACGCCGTTCGGCCTGCTGACCGCCTACCGCGCCGATGACGGCGAGAAGCTCTGGGAGAGCTACACCGGCAGCGGCGTCATCGCGCCGCCGGTCACCTTCCAGGCAGGCGGCACCCAGTACATCGCGGTGATGTCCGGCTGGGGCGGCGCCTTCGGCATCGTCGGCAGCCGGTCGGCGCGGCAGGCGGTCGAGTCGGAAGGCCGGATCGTCGTCTACTCGCTGGGCGCCACCGGACGGGCGATCGAGCGGCAGGAGCGGCGCGAGATCCGCGTCACCCGCGTCGATCATGGCGCAGGGGCGGAGGACATCGACGCCGGCCGCCGCCTGTTCAACCGGTACTGCCTCGTCTGCCACGGCTACGGCGCCGTCTCCGGCGGCGTCACCCCGGACCTGCGACAGTCGTCACAGCGGGTCTTCGACTCCTACGAGGCCGCCCTGCTCGAAGGCGCCCTGGTCGACCTCGGCATGCCCAGCTTCGCCCCCGTCCTCGACCGCGACGATGTCGCCCTGCTCAAGGCTTACGTCCTCCACCGCCGCAACATGCTCGCCGACGAACAGGCCGCGGCGGTGCCGTGACTACGACGTCACGCCGAAGACCGGCAGCGCCTCGAACTCGCCCTTGAGGACAGCCGACGCGTCGTCCATGCCCATCCAGCCCTCGATCATCGACGCGTAGACGCGCCGGAAGTCGGTCGTCATCTTCAGGTTGCCGTCGTCGAGGTCGGTGAGGCTCGGGGTCTCGCCGTGGAAGCCGCCGGCGACGCCCTTGCCGGCGACGAACATGGGGCCGGCGGTGCCGTGGTCGGTGCCGAGGCTCGCGTTCTCCTCCACGCGGCGGCCGAACTCGGTGAACATGAGGACGGCCACGTCGTCGGCGCGGCCGATGCGCTCGATGTCGCGCACGAAGCCGGCGACGGCGTCGGACATGTACATCAGCAGCCGGGCGTGGGTGTCGGCCTGGTGGACGTGGGTGTCGAAGGAGTTGCCGCGGAAGCTGACGTAGTAGATGCGCGTCGGCAGTTCGGCCTCGATCAGGGCCGCGACCTTGCGCAGGTCAGCGCCGAGCCCGCCGATGCCGTAGTCGACCGGCGTCCGGTAGCCGGAACAGGCGTCGCGGACCAGCGCCGCGCTGGAAGCGGCGTTGGCGGCGGTGCCGCGCAGGAAGTCGAGGGCGTCGTTGCCGCTCGCCTCGTCCGTGCCGAGCCGGCCGAGCGCCTGCTTCTCGCCCGGCGTGCCGCGGCGCCGGAGGCGGCCCGGGTCGTCGAACACGAGCGGCGAGTGCCGGGCGGCACGCACCGCCAGGGACTGCGAGCTGGCCACGTTGACGATGTAGTTCGGGGTGCCGTCCGGCCCGTGGTCGTCGGCGAGGCGGCCGAGCCAGCCGAGCGGCTCGCCGCCGTTCGGCACGCCGGTGTGCCAGAAGCCCATCGACGAGAAGTGGGACAGGCTCGGGTTCGGGTAGCCACAGCCCTCGACGACGGCCAGGTTGCCGTCCTTGTACAGGCGCTCCATGCCGACGAGCGACGGGTGAAAGCCCGCTTCCTCGGTGAGGGCGATGGCGCGCTTGCGGCGGATGCCCAGGTTCGGGCGCACGCGGTAGTACTCGTCGTTGCGGAAGGGGACGACCGTGTTCAGGCCGTCGTTGCCGCCGGAGAGTTCGACGACGACCAGGATGCGCCGCGAGGCGTCCGGCACGCCGGTCCGCAGTTCTTCGAGGGCCAGCGCCGCGGACGTGCGGCCGAGCACCGCCGGGAGGCCGGCGGCGACGCCGAGGCCCAGGAGGCCGCGGTGCAGGAAGTCGCGCCGCGAGCAGCCGCAGGAAAGTCGTTCAGGCATGTCGGCTCCTTCTTCCGGCGCCCGAACGGTCGGCCGCCGAATGCGGGCATGGATGCCCGGGTTCCCGGAAGTGGATCTCTCTGTCGCGCACGCTGCTAGCCCAACTGGTACTCCGGCGAACTGAACACGAGGTAGAGCGTCGAGCGAAGCGCCGTCTCGACCTTCGCTCGCGCCTCCGGCGCCTCCGCGTCGAGGCCGGTCGTGTCCAGTTCCCGCTCCAGGTGCCGCACGAGCGCCGCGCGCCCTCGGCCCGTCAGCGGAACGCGCAGGAACCAGTGCAGCAGGTGGTCTACCGCTCCCTCGGCGTCGGCGGCGCCGGAAGCCAGCACCATGGCCCGGACGTCGACGTCGAGAGCGTGGCGCGGCACGAGCTTGACCCGTTCGTAGGCCACCACGTAGCCGCGATAGCCGCCGTAGCGGGTGTTGTACTCCTCGTCCGCGTCGGCCATCGCGTTGGACGCGGCGTCGCCCTGCCGGGTGGCGGCGGTGATCGTCATCCCCTTCGCCAGCCGCTCGCCGACCTGCCGGTAGATGCCGGGCATCCGCCGATCCGGGTGCCCGAACTTCTCGACGATCGGCGGAAAGAGGACGGAGCGCATCGCGTTGCCGCGCTCCAGCAGGGTCGCCGGCGTGATCCAGGTCCGGCCGCCCGCCCAGCCGGCCACGTTCGGCGGATAGAACAGTTGCTGGCCGAGGCCGCCGGCGAGGCTGTTCATGTCCGGGACGGTCGGCGCGGTCTCGACGCCGAACTTGCGGTAGGTCGAGACGAACAGAGCGACCGGACTCTTGATCCGGGTGCCGACAGACGGCGGGCTGTAGAAGTCGCGCGAGGACAGGATCGTCCGCAGCAGCGCCTTCAGTTCGTAGCCCGATTCGCGCAGGCGGCGGCCGAGCTCGGCCTGGAGCGCCGGGTCGAGATCCTCCCGCACGAGGTAGCGGTAGACCTTGCCGGCGATGAACTCGCCGGTCGCCGGCTGCTCGAGAACGATGTCGAGCACTTCCTCGCCGCCCAGGTTGCCCTCATGCCCCAGGAAGGTCTTCGGGCCGTCGTCGTGGAGCTCGGCGTCGAACCGGAAGTCGAGCACGTCGTTGGTCCAGCCGGTGAACGCCCGCGACGCCTCGCGGATGTCCCGCTCGGTGTAGTTGCGCGCGTTCTCCAGGTTGTCCTGGCCCATCGTGAACAGCTCAAGCAGCTCGCGGCCGAAGTTCTCGTTCGGGTGGTCCTTCACGTTCTCCCGGTTGTCGAGGTAGACGAGCATCGCCGGATCGCGCATGACGGCGAGCACCAGGCTCTTGAAGTCGGCGGTTGCGTGGGCGCGCAGGGTCCGGTTCTGCAGGTGCATCTTGCGGGCGTCGCGGACCTTGACCTCGGAGGTCGCGAAGTGGTCGTGCCAGAAGAGGGTCATCTTCTCTTCGAGCGGCCGCGGGGTCGCGACCATCCGGTCGGCCCACCACAGGGCCAGCCGCCTCGTCTCCGCCACGTTGCTGCGCAGTCCGTAGAAGAACTTGTCGACCACCGGCTGGAGCGGCCGCGACGAACCTTCGGGAAGAACGTCGACGCCCAGCGCCCGACCGTGCCGCCGCGCCTGCCGCACCGCCGCGGCCCGGCTGGGCGGGAACGGGTCCATGCCGGGGTCCCAGATCCCCGATTCGTCGAACGGCGCAAGCGCCGAGTCGTCGATCGCCTCGTAGTCGACGAGCCTGGCGACGGCGCCCGCAAGTCCGAGCGCAACGAGGCCCTCGATCTCCGCCGGCGTGCCGCCGAAACCGGCGCGCTCCAGCAGATGCGCCGCCTGCTCGTAGCCGAAGTCGGACTCCGCCAGGGGCGAGAGGTCGCCGACCCAGGGGTGAGCGGCGGAGTCGTCCGGCGCGCCCGCCGCCGACGGCGACGCCCCAAGGCAAAGCGCGACCACCCCGGCAGCCGCCGCGCGGTTCGCTCGAAGGACGCGATGCTTCAACAGGTTGTCCCCTGGTTGATACTGGAGGAAGAGACGGCGCCGATCATACCGTCGAAGTCCGGCCGGCGGCGGGACGCGGGAGCGGCGCCGGCCTTCCGCTGGGTGCGCGGGTCTTCCGACCCGCCCACAGGCGGCACCGCGAAGCGGTGCAGCCCGGACGACAGGACCGCCGGCCGCAGGCAGGCGACCGCACCAACCGCGGCGCCAGCTCCAGCAGAGCCAGCCCGACGGCCGGCGCGACTTCCTGGCCGCCTTCGGCGGCAGCGGGTCGGAAGACCCGCGCACCCAGCGGTCAGAGGATCCGCGCGCCCAACGGACGGCTCGCGGTCCGCTGGAGCGAAGGCCGTTCAGGAATGCCCGAGCGACAGCAGGTTCTCGACCGGCTGATACAGCTCCTCCAGGTACTCGACGTCGGCCGCGTCGAGTTCGATCGCGGTCGCCTCGACGAGTTGCTCGATCTGGGAGGTCTTCGACACGCCGACGACCGGCGACGTGACCTCGGGCTTGTTCGTCAGCCACGCGAGCGAGATCTGGGCCGGCGTGCGGCCGTACTTCTCGGCCACTTCGACGACCCGGTCGGCGATCTCGAAGGTGGCGGCGCCGCGATAGAGCATCTCCGTGCGCGCTCGGTCGCCGCCCTTCGAGCGGTCCGTGCCGCCTTCGTCGAAGCTGCCCCGGTAGGAGCCGGTCAGGATGCCGCGCGCCAGCGGCGACCAGGGCGTCAGCGCCACGCCGGTCCGGGCGCAGTACGGGTTCATCTCCCGCTCTTCCTCGCGGTAGACGAGGTTGTAGTGGTTCTGCATCGACACGAACTCGGTCCAGCCGTTCTGCCGCGCCGTCATCTGGAGTTCCGTGAACTGCCACGCGAACATGGACGAAGCGCCTAGGTAAAGCGCCTTGCCGGCCTTCACCACGTCGTGCAGGGCCTCCAGCGTCTCCTCGATCGGCGCCTGGACCTGGCCCGGGATGCCGTGCGGATGCCGGTGGATGATCAACTGGTCGACGTAGTCGAGGCCCAGCCGCTCCAGGCAGCCGTCGACGCCTTCCATGACGTGCTTGCGGGACAATCCGCCCTGGTTCGGCGACCGTCCCATCGGCATGGAGACCTTGGTCGAGATCACGTACTCGTCGCGCGGCAGCAGCTCGCGCAGGAGCGAACCCACAACCCGTTCGCAGGCGCCGATCCCGTAGATGTCCGCGCAGTCGAAGTAGAAGAGGCCGCGCTCGATGGCGGCCTGGAAGATCGGCCGGGATTCGTCGATGTCGAGCGTCCAGTCGCCCTGGTGGCCCCGGCCCGGCTCGCCGAAGTTCATCGTCCCCAGGCAGAGCTCCGAAACCCGGAGCCCGCACTTCTCGCCCAACTGAACCGCCTTCAACACGTTGCCGCCTCCCCTCTTGAAGCCGCGCGATGATAGCGGCCGGCGGCTATCCGCGACCTCCCCTTCGCCGACCCGCATGGTCGAGTCGATGGGCGGCTACCTGCCGCCGGCACCGGCCGGGTGCGGCAGTCTCGCGTTCGTAGCGGGTACCCGCGCCACCAAGCCGTCCCGGCGGCGCTATGGGCCGGCGGAACATGGGAAGGCGGTCACGTCCAGGTTCGTCGCGAAGGGCGAACCCTCGGCGCTCATGTAACTCCTGGCCGCGCCGCCCGGCGCCGTGTCCCGCACCGCGATCTCGACGCCCACGTCGGTCAGGCCGCCCATCACGACCCAGCGGTGGCCGTTCAGGGCGCAGCCGTCGAGGACCTTGACCACGAGTTCGACGTTGTCCGGCGAGAAGAACCAGAACATCCCCGTGTCGGCGGTGCGCGGGATGCCGGCGGCGACGCCGCTCTCCTCGCCCGCCCGCCAGTTCGCGCGCACCTCGTAGCGGCCGTCCTGCAGGCAGAGCGACCTGCCGTCCGCGCCGCAGTTCGCCGTCGCGCCGCCGCCGTGGGATCCGGCAACGAGCTGCGCCGGGCCGTCCCGCAGCGCTTCCCCGAACCGGCCGAGCGGGGCGCCGCTCAGGACGTGCGCGCGCGCCCCGCCAGCGCCAGCGTCGCAGGTGGCAAAGGCCTCCTGGTCGACTATCGGTCCGAAGGTGTCGCCGGCGGCGCTGGTCCAGCTCTTCTCGACGTTCGAGGTCGGAACGCCGGCGTACGGACTGCCGGAACGGAGATCGCGCACCGTCATCGTCACGGCGACGTCGGTCAGGCCGACGGCGTAGACCCAGTAGTGGCCGTTGACCGCGCAGCCGTCGAGGACCTTCGCCACGACTTCGATGTTCGCCGGGTGGAAGAACCAGAAGTCGCCGGTGCGCCCGGTCAGCCGCTCCGCCATGCCGCGTCCGGCCGAACCGGCGCCGTCGTCCCACGCGACCTCGACCTGGAACCGGCCGAGGCAGAGGACGTCGCCCTCGTCGCAACGGGCCGTCTCCGATGTCCAGGTGGTCGCGGCGGCCTTCGGCGTACGCTCGGAGTGAAGCACGCCGTTGCGGGCCTCGACCGCGAAGCGGTAGGTGACGTTCGGCACCAGTTCGTTCACGATCGTCGACGTGCGGTTCGCCGGCGCCGTCCCGATCAGGCGCAGCTTGGAGTCTCCCGGCCCCTGCTGGAAGATCGCGAACGACCTTTCCGTGACCGAGTTGTCGCGCCATCGCAACTCGATCTCCGTCCCGCTCAGCGCGGTGGCGACGAGGTCCGAGGGCGCCTTCGGAGGGGCGAACGCCTGGTCGATCTCGATCGCGTCGTCGTCGGGGCTCGGGTCCATGGCGACGCTGCCGACCGTGGCCCTGAACCGGAGCATCGCCTCGCCCGCCGCGGCGGCCTCGACGTCGATCGTGAAGTCGGCCGAACGGCCAACCGCGATGTCGCCCAGCGTGCACTCCGGCACGCCGTCGGGGTCCTCCTCGCAGCCGTAGGTCGAGGTCTCGAGCGACGTGAGCCCGGCCGAGAACGAACTCGTCACCACGACTTCGCGGGCGAGATCCGGGCCGGCGTTCTCGACCTTGACCGTGTACTGGAAGCGGCCCGGCGCCACGATCCGGCTGCTGGCCCGAAGACGCAGATCCGCCGTCCCGCCGGGCTCGTCGAATCCGCCGTCGGCGGCCAGGTCTTCGATGCCCTTCGGGCAGACCGAACTGCCGCGGTCCGTCTTCCAGAGGTAGACCACGAGGCCGTCGTGGTCCGAGGACGCCAGGGCGTTCGTCGCGGTGTTGCGGTTCAGGCCGGCGGCGTCCACGTTGCCGCGCCCGAACTGCATCTCGACCACGTGCCGCGACATCGCCGGGTTGACGAGGGCGTGGTCGAGCGCCTGAGCGTTGCCCTGGAAGATGTGCGAGTAGCGGTCCGTGGCCGGTAGGCCGTCGACCAGGTTGCACAGGTTCGGATCGACGAGGTCCGGCCCGGAGATCTGGTTCCGGCCCGGCTTCACGTTGCCCTTGATCTGGTTCACGACGTCGACGTAGCCGTCGGTGAACTCGAAGCCGTTGAAGTCGCCGACGACGATCACCTTCGAGCCCTTGTCGCTCTCCTGCTGCACCAGCTTCGCCACGGACTGCGCCTGCGCCAAGCGCTTGGTTCGCACCCATTCGCCCCTGGCCGCGTCGTCGATGTCGATGCGGGAGCGGTTGTGGACATCGATGACGGTGAAGTCGAAGTCGCCGACGGACAGCTCGATGTAGATCGGCAGCCGGTCGTGGACGGGATCGTTCGAGTTGTCCCTGGGATCGACGAAGGTCTCCCCGGACCCGTGTTCCTTTGGGAAGCCCGTCTCGACCGAGACGCCCGAGCGCACCAGGAAGCCGACCGCCTGACTGTTCGCCGTCTGCTTGACGTAGGCGGTGTAGACGACGCCGGAGTCGTCCGTCTTGATCTCGTTCGCCAGCTTGGTGAGCGCCGCCTGCTGGTAGACCTCCTGGACGCCGATGACGTCCGGTGCGCCAAGCACCTGCCGGATGTACAGCGACAGCTTGTCGTACTTCGTGTCGTTCGAGGTCTCCCGGAGGTTCAGCAGGTTGAGCGAGGCCACCGTGACCTCGCCGGTTGCCTTGGCACGCACTGCCTGCGGCAGGACCATGCCTCCACCAAGCGACGTCAGTTCGGTGGCCCACAGTTCATAGCCGCCGTACTCGTAGCCGAGCACGCCGGTGGCGGAGAACCCCGTTCCCGGCGCCCAGGAGACGTTGGTCAGTCCGAGCTTGTCGGGGTCGAGCTCGAACACCTCGGGGTTGCCGTCCCACACGGGAATCCCCGGCCGGCCGCTCACGCCCGGATACCGGGCGCCCGGTTCGCGAAACGCGCGTCCGGAACTCGGCCTGACGTACATCTCCGCGGTGTTGTCCGAACCGAAGTACTGGCTGCCGGTCGTCACCGTTCCACTCGCGATCCGGATCCGCATGCCCTCGTAGCACTCGGGCTCCATGGCGCAGTTCGCCGAAGCCGGGTTCGGGGCGGGACGACTCGCGTTGAACTCCACCGGCGCCGGCACCGTCTGGTTGCTGGCGTCGACCGTGACCGTGGCGCCGGACTTGAAGCGGGTGAAGGCGAAGTACTCCTCTACTTCGCCGGCCACGTCGACCTGGTCGCCGACGGCGACGGTGGGCGAGCCGGCATGGACGACGAAGATGCCGTCCGAGGTGTCCGCCTTGTTGTCGCTGCGGGAAGCGGGCGTCTGCATGAAGAAGCCGCCGGCGCCGACCGCGGTCACGATGTTGTCGTTCGTCGTCACCTTCGAGGAGCGCACGTACGGGCTGGACGCGCCGCTGCCCTGGATCTGCCAGATCTCGCCGGTGAAGGCCGGCAGGATGCGGCAGTCGCTGTTCTCGGCGCCCGGCGTGCCCTTGTCGCCGCTGCCGTAGGTGGCCGTCGACACGCACCAATTGGCGCCCACGCTGTTGTCCAGGGGCGACTTTCCCCTCTCGAACTTGAGCGCCGCGGAAGCGCCGTTGGCGTCCGGGAACGTCGCACCGTTGTCGTACTCGACGCGATCCTGTACAACGTTCGAGGCGTTCAGCAGGATGATCTTGTCCGAGCTGTTGCCCAGGAAGAAGTTGCTGTACTGGTAGTCGACCGTCACCCCGCCGTTAGTGGAGGAGTTGCTGTTGACTCCGAGGACCAGGTACCCCTTCGCGGCGATGACCAGGGTGCCGCCGGTTGCGGAGATCGTGTGGTCGCCGGTCAACGTCGCGTCGTCGTCGAGCTTCCAGCCGTTGATGTCGACCGCCGTAGTGCCGGCGTTGTAGAGCTCGAACCACTCTCCCATGTTGTCGTTCACCGCGGCGGGATTCTGGATGAACTCGTTGATCACGATCTGCCCGTGGCTGGCCAGCGGCCACGCCAGCAGGCCTGCGAACGCGCACGTCGCCAAGCGACGGCGACGGCGATGGTCGGAACCGCAGGTCTGCATGGGGATCCCCTCCTGAGTCGACCGCTGCCCGCTCCCCGAACCGGAGCGGAGGCAACGCTCCGGGGACGGTCAGCGAAGGTTGCCGACCACTATAGCCGCAGATCGTCAAGAGAACTTGACGATTCTCCGGATTGCATTACGACTTCGCGGCCGAGTCGGCGCCGCCGGCCCGACTCAGCGTTGTCGACTCGACGCGCCGCGGCCGGGATCTCCGACCCGGCCATCCGGTTCGCCTCCCAGACCGCGGAGAATCTCCCGCGCGCGGGGGTGATCCGGGTCGAGTTGGAGCGCCTTCTCCAACTGCCGCAGTCCTTCCTCGGGGTGTCCCGTCCTGATGTAGGCGATGGTGAGGAGAGCGTAGGCGTCGGCGCGCCCGGGATCGATCTCGATCGCCCGCTCCAGGGCGGCGGCGGCCTCCGGGTTGCGGTCGGCGAGGCCGTAGACGACGCCCAGGTTGAGGTGGGCGTCGTAGGAGTCGGGATCGAGCCGCAGGACCTGGCGGTAGAGGCGTTCGGCGGCGGCGTGCTCCCCCGCCGCCAGCCGCTCGTTCGCGGTCCGGATCATCGTCTGGGTGTCCCGGACCAGATCGAAGACGGCCTCCAGCATCGGGTCGTCGAGGCTCGAAACCTCCGCGTTCTCCAGCCCGGCCAGGAGTTCGCCGGCGCGCGCCGGGTTGCCGAGTTGCCGCTCGGTCGTGGCCAGCAGGTAGCGGGTCTCGCGGTGCGCCGGATCGAGCGCGAGCGCCGCGCGCAGATGCGCGGCCGCGGCCTCCGGCCGGCCCCGGCGCCGGGCCGCCTTGCCCAGACCGAGTTCGCCCCAGGGGGCGCCGGGCGCCGCGGCTCGCGCCGCGCGGAACGCCCGCTCGGCGCCGTCCGGGTCGTTCGCGGCGAGCAGGGCGTTGCCGAGCCGGACGCGGGCGGCCCAGTACGACGGCCGGAGTTCCAGGGTGCGCTCGAAGCGGCGGGCCGCTTCGCCGTGAGCGCCGCGGCCGGCGGCGAGGAAGCCGAGGTAGTACGGCCACTCGGGCGCCGAGGGATCGAGCCGTTCCGCCAGCTCGTAGCAGCGGCGGGCCTGGTCGACGTAGCGGTGAGCCTGGTAGAGGCGGCCCAGGGCGCCGACGGAGGCGCCGTTCGCCGGGTCGCGGTCGACGACCGAGAGGGCGTCGCGGACGGCGGTGGCGAAGCCGGGGTCGAGGTCGGAGAGGTCGGGGATGCGGGGGACTCCGGCGGCTGCGGCAGCAGGCGAGAGTGCTTCGGGCCGGTAGTCCGACGGCGGCCCGGCGCAGCCGAGCAGGAGGGCCAGCAGGACCGCGGATGCGGGCCGAAGTGACGTTCGCTGAGTGGAGCGACGCCACCAGTGTCGCCGTTGTTCCGGGTGCGCGGGTCTTCCGACCCGCATCCGCCGGAGGCGGCGTCCAGAATCGTCGCCGGCCTCCGGCCGGCGGCCGTACCGTTCGGGTTGCGCCGCTCCGCGGCGCCCCCCGCAGGCGGGTCGGAAGACCCGCGCACCCAGAGTCAGGGCGTCACTCCGCGTCACGGCAGACTCCCTCGGCGGGCCGTTCGTCGCCGGGCGCCAGAAGGCGCAGAATGCGGTTCGCCTCCACGTCCGTCCGCTCGGTGAGGGCGCCATCGGGCCAGCGCACTTCCAGCCGGTCGACGCGGCCGGCGTCGCCGAGGCCGAAGTGGATCCGTGGATCGTTGGCGACGGCGAAGCCGTGGGCGGGGCGAACATCGCGGGAGAAGCTCCGCCCTGCCGCCTCGACGGTCACCCGCGCGCCGATAGCCGAGCGGTCGAAAACGCCGCCGCCGCAGAGGTCGACGATCAGCCAAGAGTGCGCGTTGCCGACCTCGTTCCAGAGCAGCCGCGCGGGTCCTTCGTTGTTGACGAGCAGGACGTCGACGTCGCCGTCGTTGTCCAGGTCGCCGAACGCGGCGCCCCGGCTCACTTCGAGGAGCTCGAACGCGGCGCCCGCCGAGGCCGACGCGTCTTCGTAGCGTCCCGAGGGCAGACCGCGCAGCAACTGGTTCGGCTCGCGATAGTCGAAGGCGGCGGTGTCGCCCGGCGTCACCTTGCCGTTGGCGACGAACAGGTCGAGAATGCCGTCGCCGTCGTAGTCGAACCAGGACGTGCCGAAGCCGGTGTAGGGCTTGCTCACGCCGCCGAGGCCCAGTTCGTCCGTCTCGTCCAGGAAGAAGCCGCCGCCGTCGTTGCGGTAGAAGGTGTTCGTCTCGCCGCTCAGGTGGGTCAGGAACAGGTCGAGGTCGCCGTCGCCGTCCGGGTCGGCCACGGCGATTCCCATGCCGGCTTCGGGCTGGCCCAGTTCGTTGAGCGCCGCGCCGCGTGCCAGGGCGTCCTCGCGGAACGTGCCGTCGCCCCGGTTCAGCCACAGGTGGTTCGCCGCCTGGTCGTTGGCGACGTACAGATCGACCAGGCCGTCGCCGTCGAAGTCCGCCGCCGCCGCGCCCAGCCCCGGACCGGCGACGGAGCGGATGCCGGCGGTCTCGCTCACGTCGGCGAAGCGGCCGCCGCCCTCGTTGCGGTAGAGCGTGTCCGGCGCAGGCGGGTACTCGGCCGGGTTGCAGTAGTTGCGGAGTCCGTTCGGCCCCAGGCAAGGCCGCTCCCGCGCGGCGCTCCAGACGACGTAGTTGACGACGAAGAGGTCCAGGTCCAGGTCGCCGTCGTAGTCGAAGAAGACGCCGCCCGAGGACCAGGCCGGATCGTCGACGCCGGCCCGCGCGGTCACGTCCTCGAACGCGCCGCCGCCCAGGTTCCGGTAGAGACGGTTGGCGCCGACGTTCATCACGTAGAGGTCCACCCGGCCGTCCCGGTCGTAGTCGGCGGCGGTGGCGGCCGCGCCGTAGCGGGTGTCGCCGACCCCGGCGGCCTCCGTCGCTTCCTCGAAGGCGCCGCCGCCCAGGTTGCGGTAGAGACGGTTGCCGGGCTGGCCGGCGGCCGGGCCGCCGGATGGGGGCAAGGCGCCCACGTTGCCAAGGGCTCCTGGAACCGGACCGCTCTGCACCAGGTAGACGTCGAGCAGTCCGTCGTCGTCGAAGTCGAGCAGCGCGGCGCCTCCCACCAGAAGCTCGGGGTAGTTGTAGTCGCCGGCTGCGCCGTTGCGGTGGACGAAGTCCAGGCCCGCCTCGGACGCGCGTTCGACGAAAACCGGCGCCGCCGAGGGAACCGCCGTGGACACATCCGTGCCGCCGTCCGCTTCGCCGCACGCCAGGAGCACCGCAGCCGGAAGAACCAGGGCGAGGCCTTTGGAAGAACGCCGCATGGCCGCGACAGACACTATCCGCGAGACGACGCCGGCCGCTCGCGGCATGGGTTCACGAAGCCGGTGAACAACCGGTCCGGCTCCGTTGACAGGAATCGGGAACAGGTGATACAGATTTCTGTATGAAGACCACACTGAACTTCGACGACCGCCTGATCAAGGCGGCCAAGGTACGCGCCGCGGAGGATGGCGAACCGCTGACCCGGCTGATCGAGCGGGCCATCCGGCAGTACCTGCGGCCACCACAGCGGGCCGAGGAACCGTTCAAGCTGAAACTCGTCACGAAGCGGTTCCGTACCATGCCGGGTGTTGACTTCGACGACCGCAACTCCCTCTACGACATCATGGACGGCCTCGATTGATCGCCGTCGATACGAACGTCCTCCTTTACGCCCATCAGGACGGTTCTCCAAGGCAACGTGCGGCACAGGGGATCCTCGCCGCCCTGGCTGGGACCCTGACGCCCTGGGCAATCCCCGTCTTCTGCCTCGGCGAGTTGATGCGCCTGCTCACGCATCCGCGGCTGGTCACCCCGTCCTACTCGCCGGAGAAGGCCTGTGAGACTGTTTCCAACCTGCTCGAGGCGCCGAGCGTCGTACTCCTGCGGCCGGGACCGCACTATGCGCAACTCCTGCTCGAGGCCATCCGCGAGGTGAACGCCGTCGGCAACCTCGTCTTCGACGCCCAGATCGTGGCGCTCTGCCGTGAACACGGCGTCTCCAAGCTGTTCACGGAGGATCGCGACTTCGACCGCTTCAAGGGACTCCGGACGGAGAAACTCAAGTTCTGAACTCCCGATCTCGCCTGTCCGGAGCCGGAGGAGCCGGCACGGCGACCGAATAGACTCGCCCGAGGAGGACTCGCCTCATGTCCACGCCACAGCACCGCGGCCATCGCGCCCGATTCGCTCGCGAGACGGCGCTGGCCGCCCTCGTCATCGGCGCCGCTCTGGCCGCGATTCCGGCCGCCGCGGCCGAGAAGGACCCGGTCTTCACGAGCCGCGGCAACCTGGCCATCCGCGGCCACGACCCGGTCGCGTACTTCAAGGAAGGCAAGGCGGTCAAGGGCGACAGGGACTTCACCCTCGGCTGGCAGGGCGCCGACTGGCGGTTCGCCAGCGCCGCGAACCGGGACCTCTTCGCCGCCTCGCCAGAGAAGTACGCGCCGCAGTACGGCGGCTACTGCGCCTGGGCGGTCAGCCGCAACTACACCGCTCCTACCGACCCGGACGCGTTCACCGTCGTGGACGGCAAGCTCTACCTGAACTACAACCGGAAGGTCATGGAGCAGTGGCTCGAAAACCGCGACCGGAACATCGAGAAGGCCGACGGCAACTGGCCCGCGGTGCTCGAGGAGTAGCCGCTCATCCCCCTACACGTCCTGGCTTCGCCTTCACCGCGCGGAGGCCATCCTCCGCCGCCCTCTGACCGCGCCGTCGCTTCCGGGCGGACGCGGGCGGAGTGCCCGCGGATCGTCCGTGGCGTTCCTTTGGCCGCCCTCGGCGGCAAGCGGGTCAGAAGACCCGCGCACCGACGGCCTGGCGAGCCGACGTTTCGTTGTGCATCAAGTGGCGGGGGCCCTCGATGAAACTGCTCGCCTTCAGCGACGTTCACCTGGACTCGAAGTTCGGTTGGGCGACCCGGGAAGTCGCCCGCCGGCAGCGCCAGCGGCTGCGCGAGGGGGTGGCCTGGGCGTTCGAGCAGGCCCGGGAGGAAGGCGCCGCCGCGGTACTGATCGGCGGCGACCTCTTCGAGCACGAGCTCGTATCGCCGGACACGGTCGACTTCCTCCGCAGGACCTTCGAACGGTCCGGCCTCCGTGTCTTCGCCGCCCCGGGGAATCACGACCCCGCCTCCGGGGAGAGTCCCTACCGACGCGACGACTGGCCGGACAACGTCCACATCTTCCGTGAGACGAACTTCACCGGCGAGCGCCTCGCCGACGAGGTCACGATCTGGGGCGCGGCGCACCGCAAGCCGGTCGACACGCCGAGCTTCTTCGACGACGGCTTCCGAGTCCCGGGCGGCGCCGGCGTTCACGTCGCCGTCTTCCACGGCGAGGAGCGGAGCGCCGCCTTCCAGGGCCAGTACCGCCACGCTCCGTTCGAGAGCGCCCAGATCGCCGCCGCCGGCTTCGACCACGCCGTGGTCGGCCATTCTCACAACCCGGCCGACCGTCCGCACTGGACCCGGCTCGGCTCGCTCGAGCAGCTCGCGTTCGGCGGCGCCTGGGGCAACGCCGCGATCCTGGAGATCGTGGACGGCCGCGTGACAGCGCGGCGGCTCGACCCGCGGCCGCCCGCGCTGCACAGCCTGAGCGTGGACCTGACGGACGCGGAGAGCGCCGACGAGGCGCGAACCCTGGTCGCCGGCGCACTCGCCGAGCTGGTCGGCGCGGCCCGCGTCCGGCTGACCGGCGAGCCCGACGGCCTCCCCCTCCACGCCGACGACTTCGCCGCCGGCGCCTTCGATCCGCCGGACGGAATCGACCAGGTGTTCGTCGACGCGTCCGGGCTGGCGTCTCCCTACGACCTGGAGCAGATCGAACGGGAACCGACCGTCCGCGGCATGTTCGTGCGGCGCGTTCGCGAAGACGGCCTCGACCCGGAGACCGAGCGTCTCGTCCTGCTCGCCGGCCTGCGCGCCCTCGACGGCCGGGACATCGGCCTCGTGGACGAACTCCGCATGAGGGCCGGCACCGAGCAAGGAGCCTCGGCCGGAGCAGCCGAAGCGGCCGAAGCAACCGAAGCAGCCGAAGCGGCCGCGATCGTCACCGCGACCGAAGCGGCTGAAGCGGCCGAGGCGGCCGCGACCCAGGCCGAAGAAGCGTCTGCATGAAGATCCTCCGCGTCCAGGCCCACGACTTCGGCAAGCTGTCCGGCGCGCTGGACCTCGGTCCGGGGCTGACCGTCGTTCACGGCGCGAACGAAGCCGGCAAGTCGACCTGGCTGCAAGCGATCTTCGCCGGCCTCTGCGGCCGGCGGCGCGGACGCGGCGCGAACACGCTGGAAGAACGCGAGTTCGAGCGCCAGTACGAACCCTGGAACGGGAACCCGTGGCGCGCGACGGTGAAGCTCCAGCTCGACGACGGACGCAGGATCGAGATCCAGCAGCGCGACCTGAAGGCGAAGGAGAGCGTCGCCCACGACGCCGACACCGGCCGCGCGGTCGGCGACGAACTGATCTACCGCGGCAGCATCGACGGTTCGAGGTTCCTGGGACTCAACCGCCAGGTCATGCCCTCGACTCTGGTCATCGCCCAGGGCGACATCCAGCGCCTCCGCGAGAAGAAGGGCGACGAAGCCTCGGCCCTCCGGGAGGAACTCCAGCGCGCCGCGGCCTCGGCCGGAGGCGCCGCCACCGCGGTGGAGGCGCTGAGCCGCCTGAAGAAGTACGCGAGCGATCAGGTCGGCACGGAGCGCCGCAACTCGACGAGGCCGCTGCAGCGCGCCATCGAGCGCATGGCCAGGGCCGGCGAGGAACTCGACGGGGGAAGAGCGCGCCACAGGGAACGGACGGAAATCGAGGACGGACTGCGGACGGCCCGCGACCGCGCGGAGACAGCGAAGAACCTGGTTCGCGACTGCACCCGCGTTCAGGCGAAGCGCAGGCTGGACGACGCCGACGCCCGTCTCGCCGAAATCGACCGGTTGACCACGACGTTCCCCGACGGCCAGCCACCGGCCGGGTCGGACGAGGGACCGGACGCCGCGACGGCGAAGGAACTCCGCGAAGCGGCCTTCGAGTACGGCAGGCGGCCCGAGGCGCCCGCCGACCTCGAAGGCCCCAGCGCCGACCGCATGGCCCGGGAACTGGCGGAACTTCCCGAGGCGGCCCGGGGCGACCGCGAACCGGCGCCCGAGGTGGCGGAAGCGGCCCGGAACTGGCGGGAAGCCCAGCAGGCCCGCGCCGTTCGGGAACGGCTCGGTCCCGGCGAGCCACCGGAGGCGGTCATCCGCAAGGCCGACGAACCGGCAGTCAGGCGCGCCCTCGCGGCGCTCGAACTGCCGCCCCCCGAAGGCCTCGACGCCGCGGAGCGGCGCGTCGCCGAGATGACCGAAGAGAACACGCTCTACCAGAAGCAGCTCGAAAAGGCTTCCGGCTTCGGCGGTTGGCCCTGGTGGGGCGCCACCGCGGGCAGTCTCCTGAGCGTCCTGGCGATGCTGGACCTGCTGCCGCGGGCGGCGGGAATCGCGGGAGCGCTTCTCCTCCTCGCCTGTTCCGTGCTGATCTACCGCGCACAGCGCCGAGTCCCCCGGCCCGATCGCGTTCCCAGCCACGAAGCGGCCGAGGAAGCGATGCAACTGCTCGACGCGAAGGCCGACCTCCGGGACCTCCGGCGCAAGCACCGGACCCACGGGCGACAGACGGAGGCCGCCGCCCGCGGCCTGGAGTCCCTGGGCCTGCGTCCCGACGCGAACGCCGCCCGCGCCGCCCTGGACGCCCTCGGGCAGCGCGCGCGATGGGACCGTGAGCAAGCCATGTGGGAGCAGGCGGCGGCGGCCGCGCGCCGGGACGAGGCGGCGGCCGAGAGCGCCCTGCGCGCGGCGCTCGCCGGCCGTGGCGTGGAAGACGCCGAAGCGGGCGCGGCCGACCTGCTCGACCGCTACGAAGCGGATTGCCGCCGGAACCGGGCGCTCGCCTCCGGAACCGACCGGCGCGAGGCCCTCGGCGCCCGCGTGGAGGCCCGCCTGCAGATGGAGCAGGCGGCAACGCGGCAGCAGGAGCAGCGCCAGGCGGCCGAAACGCGCTTCCGCAACGCCCTCGCCGCCGCCGGCTTCCCCGCCGACTCGACCGCGGAGTCGACCGCCTCTCCCGAGCGGTGGGCCGCCGACTGGCTGAAGCGGCGGGAGCGCCGTCTCGGCCGCCTGCGCACGGACTGGGAGCGGCTACGGAGCCTCCTCGGCGATCGGACACGCGAGGACATCGCGGCGGAACGCGACACGATCGCCGCCGGCCTGACTGGGGGCGCCGAACCGGACGCCGCCCCGCCCGAACTCGAAGGACTGGGCGCCGACGCCCTGGAGCGGAAACTCGCCGAGGCGCGCGCCGAGGCCGCCGAGGCCGGCAACCAGGCCAGCAACCTGGAGGGCCGGCTCGCCGCCGAAGCGGAACTGCCCTCCCTCGCCGAACTGGAAGAAGAGCGGGCCGCCGCCGAGAGCGAAACGGCCCTCCTCCGACGCGCCGCCGCCGTGCTGGTGACGGCGCGGGAACACCTGGACGCGGCCCAGGACGAGGTCCACCGGATGCTCGCGCCGGACCTGCGCGAGGCGCTCGCCAGGCGCCTGGGCCTCGTGACCGCCGGGCGTTACTCGAACGTCCGCATCGACCCCGAGGAAGGCCTGGAGGTCCGCCTGGAGGTGGAAGAGGGCATCTACCGGCCGGCCACCGAGCTGTCCCACGGCACCGTCGATCAGGTCTACCTGTTGCTCCGCATCGCGCTCGCCGAGGCCCTCGGCGACCGGACGGAGTCCGCGCCCCTCTTCCTGGACGACGCGACCGTCCACTGCGACACGGACCGCACGATGCGCTTCCTCGACCTGCTGCTCGAACTGAGCGAGGAGCGCCAGATCGTCGCCTTCAGCCAGGAGGAGGAGGTACGGGAGTGGGCCGCGGCGCGTCTCGCCGCGCAACCCCGGCACTGCCTGATCGAACTCGACGGGAACGGGCTGCCGGTTGGCGACGCCGGCGCCACGGAACCGCCGGCCGACGCTTCGCCGGACGCGGCCCCCGACGGGCAGCACTCGCTCCTATAATCCCGGCGCCATGTCTCCCACCGAACGCTCGGAGGACCACGCGGCGCCGACTCCGCCTCCGAGCGGGCCGCCCCATCCATGCAACGTCTGCTGATCGCCAACCGCGGCGAGATCGCGGTGCGGATCGCCCGCGCGGCGATGGATCTCGGCATCGCCACCGTCGCCGTCTACTCCGAGGACGACGCCAACGGGCTCCACCTGCGGATCGCCGACGAGGCCGTGCCGCTCGGCGGCCGCGGCGTGCGGGCCTACCTGGACATCGAGGACGTCGTCGCCAGGGCCGCCGACGCGAACTGCGACGCGGTTCATCCGGGCTACGGATTCCTCGCGGAGAACGCGGAGTTCGCCGCCGCCTGCGCGGATGCAGGCATCGCCTTTGTCGGTCCGCGGCCGGAGGTCCTGGAGCTGTTCGGCGACAAGGGCCGGGCGCGCCGTGCTGCTTTCGACGCGGACGTGCCCGTCCTGCGCGGAACCGACGGCCCGACCAGCCTGGAGGAGACCCACGAGTTCTTCGCCGCCCTCGGCGAGGGCGGAGCGATGATCGTCAAGGCGCTGGCCGGAGGCGGCGGGCGCGGCGCCCGCATCGTCGATGCGGCCGGCGACATCGAGCAGGCCTACGAGCGCTGCGCGTCCGAGGCGGAACGCGCCTTCGGAAGCGGAGGCCTCTACGTCGAGGAACTCGTCCCGCGCGCCCGCCACATCGAGGTCCAGCTTCTCGGCGACGAAGCCGGCGGCCTCGTCGACTTCGGCGAGCGGGAGTGCAGCGCCCAGCGCCGGCACCAGAAGGTGGTCGAGACGGCGCCCGCGCCGAACCTCCGCCCCGAGATCCGCCAGTCGATCGTCGACGCGGCCCTGCGCCTCGGCGGCGCCGCGAAGTACAACAGTCTCGGCACCTTCGAGTTCCTCGTGGACGCGGCGACAAGCGGCGACGGCCCGTCCGCCGGGGCCGGCGGCCGCTTCGCCTTCATCGAGGCGAACGCCCGCCTCCAGGTCGAGCACACGGTGACCGAGGCGGTCACCGGCGTCGACCTGGTGCAGGCCCAACTGCGGGTCGCCCGCGGCGAGTCGCTCGCCGACCTCGCGCTCGACGACCCGGACGCGCGCCGGACCCGCGGCTTCGCGATCCAGGCCCGCGTCAACCTGGAGACCCTGGACGCGGACGGCGCCGTGCGGCCGTCCTCCGGCGTCCTCGCCGCCTACGAGCCGCCGAGCGGTCCCGGCGTGCGCATCGACGGCTGCGGCTACGCCGGCTACGAGCCGAACCCGGCGTTCGACTCGCTGCTCGCCAAGGTGATCGCCCACTCGCCCTCGGACGACTTCGCCGCCGCCGTCAAGCGGGCCTCGCGCGCGCTCGACGAGTTCCGGATCGGCGGCCCGGACACGAACATTCCCTGGCTCCAGAGCGTGCTCGCGCATCCGGACTTCGAGGCGGGCCGCCTCTACACCCGGTGGCTCGACGACCACTCCGCCGAGCTGGCGGCGGCCGCCGGCAACGGGCGCAGGCCGCGCTTCGTCCCCGCCGGAGGTCCTGCCGCCGGCGGCGAGGCGGCCGTGCCGCCGGCGCCTCCCGCGGACGGCGCCCGCGACAGCGGTTTCGCCGGCGCCCGGGTCGACACGGCCGATCCCCTGGCCCTGTTCGCCTACGACCAGGAGACGAAGGCCGCGCAGTCCGGGCAGGCGGATCCGGCCGGCGGCGTCGACGCGGCGAGCCAGGCCGACGGCCCCGAAGGCGCCACCGGCGTCGCCGCGCCCATCCAGGGCACGATCGTCAGCATCGACGTCGAGGTGGGCGACGAGGTCTTGCGCGGCCAGCAGGTCGCCGTGATCGAGGCGATGAAGATGGAGCACGTGCTCCGCGCCGGCTGCAGCGGCGTCGTCAGGCAGGTCACGATGGCTGCCGGCGACACGATCCGCGAGGGCTATCCGCTGGTCTTCGTCCAGGAAGCGGAAGGCGGCGAAGCCGCGGACGCCGCGGAGGAGATCGACCCGGACTACATCCGGCCCGACCTTGAGGAGAACATCCGCCGCCACGCCTACACCCTGGACGAGAACCGGCCCGAGGCGGTCGCCCGGCGGCGCCGGTTCGGCTTCCGCACGCCGCGCGAGAACATCGAGCAGCTCGTCGACGCCGGCTCCTTCAAGGAGTACTGGCCGCTGATCGTGGCCCGCCAGCACCAGAAGTACAGCGACAAGAAGCTGCGGGAGTACACGCCCGCCGACGGCGTGGTCGCCGGCACCGCCTCGATCAACGGCGACCTCTTCGACGACGAGCGCTCGCGGGCGATGGTGCTCTCCTACGACTACACCGTGCTCGCCGGCACCCAGGGCGGCCGCAACCACTACAAGCAGGACCGGCTGTTCGACCTCGCCAACCGCTACATGCTGCCGCTCGTCTTCTTCACGGAGGGCGGCGGCGGCCGGCCGGGCGACGACTACACGGGGCCCCGGGTCGCCTTCGACACCTATACGTTCACCCAGTTCTCCAAGCTCTCCGGTCTCATTCCGCTGGTCGGCGTGAACAACGGCCGCTGCTTCGCGGGCAACACCGCCCTGCTCGCCTGTTGCGACGTCATCATCGCGACGAAGGCCTCGACCATCGCCATGGGCGGCCCCGCGATGATCGAGGGCGGCGGCCTGGGCATCTACACGCCGGAGGAGGTCGGCCCGATGTCCTTCCAGGTGCCGAACGGCGTGGTCGACATCCTGGTCGAGGACGAGGAAGAGGCGGTCGACGTGACGAAGAAGTACCTGTCCTACTTCCAGGGGCCGGTCGCGGAATGGGAGGCTCACGACCAGCGGCCGCTCCGCCACGTGGTGCCGGAGAACCGGCTCCGGCTCTACGACATGCAGGAGATCGTCCACACGATCGCCGATGTCGGCTCGGTGCTCGAGATCCGGCCCAAGTTCGGAATCGGCGTGATCACCGCCCTCATCCGCGTCGAGGGCAGGCCGATGGGAGTGATCGCGAACAACCCCCACCACCTCGCCGGGGCGATCGACTCGGACGGGTCCGACAAGGGCGCCCGCTTCCTGCAGCTCTGCGACGCCTTCGACATCCCGGTGCTGAGCCTGATGGACTGTCCGGGCATCATGGTCGGCCCCGACCACGAGCGGACCGCGCTTGTCCGCCACTGCGCGCGCATGTTCAACACCGGCGCGAACCTCTCCGTACCGCTGTTCGGCGTCGTCGTCCGCAAGGCCTACGGCCTGGGCGTGCAGGCGATGTGCGGCGCGAGCGCCCTGGTCGGCTTCTTCACGGTCGGCTGGCCGACAGCCGAGTTCGCCGGCATGAACATCGAGGGCGCGGTCAAGCTCGGCTACCGCAAGGAACTGGCGGCAATCGAGGATCCAGAGGAGCGCCGGCTGGAGTTCGAGCGCCGGGTCGAGGCCTCGTACGAGCGCGCCAAGGCGGTCAACGCGGCAGCCGGAGGCGGGCTCGACGACGTGATCGACCCGGCGGAGACGCGCTCCTGGATCGCCGAGAGCATGAAGCGGCTGCCGGCGCCGCCGCCCCGGACGGGCAAGAAACGGCCCTACATCGACACTTGGTAGCCGGCGGCCTTCCGGCTGGCCGGCCCGTTCACGCACGCCGCTTTCGACCTTCCACAGCCTTCGACCCGCCCTTCGCCTTCGACCGTCCCGTCAATCTTCGACCCGCCCGTCACCTTCGAATCGCTCTTCGCCTTCGACCCGGAAGGCGCCTTCGACCAGGAGAACTCGACCGCCATGTCCTATGAACCGCCCAAGGTCTGGAAGTGGGACGCCGAAAGCGGCGGCCGCTTCGCCAAGATCAACCGCCCCATCGCCGGCCCCACGCACGAGAAGGAACTGCCGGTCGGGGAACACCCCTTCCAGCTCTACTCGCTGGCCACGCCCAACGGAGTCAAGGTCACCGTGATGTTCGAGGAACTGCTCGCCCTCGGCCACACCGGCGCCGAGTACGATGCGTACCTCGTCAACATCGGCGAGGGCAACCAGTTCTCGAGCGGCTTCGTCGCGGTCAACCCGAACTCGAAGATCCCGGCGCTCGTCGACCGCGGCACGGACCCGCCGACGCGGGTGTTCGAGTCCGGCGCCATCCTCCTCTACCTGGCCGAGAAGTTCGGCGAGTTCCTGCCCGAGGACCACGCCGCCCGCACCGAGTGCCTGTGCTGGCTGTTCTGGCAGATGGGCAGCGCCCCGTACCTCGGCGGCGGCTTCGGCCACTTCTACGCCTACGCCCCCGAGAAGCTCGAGTACCCGATCAACCGCTTCACGATGGAGGTCAAGCGCCAGCTCGACGTGCTGGACCGCCACCTGGCCGAGTCCGAGTACATGGCCGGCGACGAGTACTCGATCGCCGACATGGCGATCTGGCCCTGGTACGGCGCGCTCGCCGCCGGCAAGCTCTACGGTTCCGCCGAGTTCATCGAGGCCCACACCTACGAGCACGTGAACCGCTGGTCGAGCCGGATCGCCCGGCGCCCCGCGGTCAAGCGCGGGCAGATGGTGAACCGGGCCTTCGGCCCGCCGGAGAAGCAGCTACGCGAGCGCCACGCCGCCAGCGACTTCGAGACGAGGACCCAGGACAAGCTGGAGCCGGCCGAAGACGACTGAGGCGACATATCTCGGAGACAGCGTTTCGGGCGCGCCGGGTGCGCGGGTCTTCCGACCCGCCCGCCGGTGCTCCAGGGGACGGGTGCGACCGACGCCGAACCGGCGCGACTACGCCCAGCCGAGCGCCCGGGCCCGATGCACGATCTGGTCCGCGGCGCCCTCGAAACCGAGACGCTCCGTGTTCAGGACGAGGTCGTAGTGGCGCGGATCGTCGCAGTCGCGGGCGTAGTATTCGCGGTGGTAGCGGATCCGGTTCGCGTCGCGCCGGGCCACCACGGCGTCCGCGTCCCGCTCGGGCACGCCGATCCCCTCGACCGCCACTCCGCGCCGGAACCCGGCGCCCGCCACGAGGCGCGCGTGCAGCGCGTCCTCGCGCCAGGCGAGAACCGCCGCCGAGGCGCGTCCCACGAACACGCACGGCCCCTCCCCCGCCATCTCGCAGACCACGCTGCGCGTGACGCGCACCAGGTTTCCCTCGCCGATCGGCTGGCCGACCGTCTGCGCCGGCAGGAACAGGTCGGGAAGCTGGGCGCTGGCGACCCGGGCCAGCCGCTCGATGAACGCGGGCGGCCGGTCCTCGCGGGCCTGGACCTCTTCCGGCGGCACGCCGGCGCGCTCCGCCACCTCATCGATCAGCGCGTTGCCGACGAGCCGCCATCCGAGCTGCCGGGCCACCAGTTTCGCCACCTGGGTGCCGCCGGACGCGTACTGCCTGGAGATCGTGATCAGCATCCGAGTCCTCCCTCTCGCTCCCACTCCCCCGTCAGGAATCCGGGTGGCGCGGTCCGCGCCACCCGCGAACCGCTTCCCGCGCCCGTCCCCCGACGCGCGGGACGGCAAGCGGTTCGCGGCGAACCGCGGCCGAATCCGCCGAGCCGCCGCGCTCGCGAGACGCGTCGGCCACGATCGCCTCGCGAAACGCCTTCACGATCGACAGGTCCATCCGCCGCAGGTCCGGACTCGCCAGGTAGAACACGACCGCCACAACCACGGCGAGCAGCGAGGCCAGCCCCACCGAGAGGGGCGCGCCCCAGACCTCGGCGAGCGCGCTGATCGGCACCGCGCCCAGCATCGGCAGGGAGAAGGACATGGTCAGAAAGCCCGAGACCCGGCCGCGCACCGAGTCCGGAATCAGCACGTGGATCGCCGTGTTGTTCAGCGTGCTGTAGATCGCCTGGAAAGCGCTGCCGGCGAGCAGCAGGGGCAGGCCCAGCCAGAACCAGGGACTGAGCGCGAAGCCCATCATCAGCAGGCCGAACGCGAACACGCTGGCCATCATCAGCCGCAGCCGGCGGGCCGAGTTGCTGCGCCAGGCCACGAAGGCCGCGCCCACGACGCCGCCGACGCCGGACGCGCCGCTCAGCAGGCCGAAGCCGCGCGGCCCGACCTCCCAGATCTCCTCGGCGAACACGACCAGGAGGGTCTGGAACGGCATGACCAGGAACATGGGCACGAGGCCGAAGAACAGGAGCACCAGGACCAGACGGTTCTCACGCACGTAGCGGAATCCCTCCGCCATGTTCTGCAGAAGCGAACTCTCGGCGCGGTCCGCCACCGGCGCCCGGCGTACCGCCATCATTCCCGCGAGGGCCAGCGCGTAGAGAGCGATGTTGAGCGAGTAGGACGCCGTCACGCCGGCGACGGCGATCAGCGCCCCGGCCACCGCCGGTCCGACGACCCGGGTGACGTTCATCGCCGTCATCGTCAGCGCCATCGCGCCCGTCAACCGGCGGCGACCGACGACGTTCGCGATGATCGCGTTGCGTGCCGGCATGACGAACGGGAAGACGGCGCCGACGAACGTCACCTGAACCAGGATGTGCCAGAACTCCAGCCGGCCGCCCAGGAGCAGCGACAGAACGACGATCTCCGCCACCAGAACCGTGGTCTGGCCGGCCATCACCAGCGACCGCCGCTCGAACCGGTCCGCGACGACGCCTCCGACCGGCCCCAGGCCGAGCATGGACAGAGCGACCATCAAGGTCACCAGCCCGAGCGCCAGTTCGCGGCCGGTGATCGAGAAGACGAGCCACGCGCGCACGACCAACTGGCCCTGCATGGCGAGGAAGAACGTCGTGTTCGAGATGTACAGCCAGCGGAACTGGCGTTCCCGGAAGAGGCCCGCCAGACCGCCGCGGCCCGGCTGCGGCGGCCCCGGCGCCCGGGGGAACTGCTGGACGGTCATCGGCTGAGAACTCACGAGGCGGAAACCGGGTGCGCCGCCGTCCCCGCCGGCATTCGGCGCGAAGCGCCGGCTTCCGGACGTGCTGCCGCGCCCGGCAGGACTATCACGGAGAGGCCGACCAGGGCTGGGCCGCGCGCTGCCGCCGCCAAACCTGTCGCAAGCTCCGGGTCTGGCCCCAGCCCCCATCTCTCCAGCAGCGTGCGCCGCGGAACTCGCTCCGCTGCGTTACACGGCGCACGTTGCTAGACTCCGGCGTCCTCGCGCCGGGACCGGCCCCCTCGCGCGGCGATGCCGACGTAGCTCAGTGGCAGAGCAGCTGATTCGTAATCAGCAGGTCAGCGGTTCAAATCCGCTCGTCGGCTCCACTTTCCGGTCGATCTCCAAAGCTCCGCGCAGCCCATGAGCCACCCTCGCGTTCGCCCTCTGCGCGAAACGCTCAAGGGCGACTGTCGCACCCGCGGCCCCCGCCGGGCCCGGCTCCTGTGCGCGTCGGCCGCGACCGTACCCGGCCGGTCTCCCGTTGACACGCCGACCTCGGACGCTTAGGTTGCCCGCGAACACCGAGGATCTTCAAGATGAGCGAACCGACTGGACGCGCGCCGTGGGCGCCGACCACCCTCTCCGTCCTTCTCCTGCTGACGGCCGCCTGCGGCGGCGATGGCGCCGGCTCGGACACGGCGCCAACCGCCGGCAACGTCGACGACGAGCGCATCATGCGCGCGGCCGAGGACGAGCCCGGAAGCTGGCTGACTTACGGCCAGACCTACAAGGAGCAGCGCTTCTCCACCCTCGACCAGATCACCCGCGAGAACGTCGGGAATCTGAAGCTCGCCTGGTCCAAGCCGATCGGCGGCCGCTCCGAGCGGATGCAGGGCACGCCGCTGGTCGTCGACGGGGTCATGTACGCGACGAACGGCTGGGGCGTGATCTATGCGCTGGACCCGGCCACCGGAGAGGAGATCTGGACGTACGACCCGCAGACGGACCGCACCTACGTGAAGTACTCCTGCTGCGGCGGCGTGGCGAACCGCGGCGTTGCGGTCTACAGGGGCAACGTCTACGTCGCCCTGTTCGACGGCCGGCTCGTGGCGGTCGACGCGGCGACCGGCGAGGAGGTCTGGGACGTCGACACATGGCATCCCTCGGCGCTCGGTCGCTTCAACATCACGGGAGCGCCCCGCGCCGCGGCGGGCAAGGTGTTCATCGGCCAGGGCAGCTCCGAAAGCGGCAAGCGGCGCGGCTACGTCTCCGCCTACGACGCCGAGACCGGCGAGCTCGCCTGGCGCTTCTACCTCGTACCCGGCGACCCGTCCCAGCCGTTCGAGCACCCCGAGATGGAGATGGCAGCGAAGACCTGGGGCGGGGAGTGGTGGAAGATGGGTGGCGGCGGCACCGCCTGGAACTCGCTCGTCTACGACGAGGAGCTGAACCTGCTCTACATCGGCGTCGGCAACGGCGCGCCCTGGTCGCGCCAGGTCCGCTCACCTGGCGGCGGCGACGACCTCTTCCTGACCGCGATCGTCGCGGTCGACGCCGACACCGCCGAGATGAAGTGGTACTACCAGACGGTTCCGGGCGACAACTGGGACTACAGCTCGGCGATGGACATCGCCCTCGGCGAAATGACCGTCGACGGTGTCGACCGCAAGGTCCTGCTCCAGGCGCCGAAGAACGGCTTCTTCTACGTGATCGACCGCGAGACCGGAGAACTCCTGCGCGCCCACCCCTATACCGACAGGATCGACTGGGCCACCCACGTCGACATGGAGACCGGGCGTCCGATCGAGAACATGGATGTGGTCTTCGAAGAGAAGCCCCAGTGGATCACGCCCGCGAACGCCGGCGCGCACAACTGGGAGCCCATGTCCTGGGACGAGGACAAGGGCGTCATGTACTTCTACTACCACGACTACGCGAACTTCTACGCCCTGCCCGAGGAGTTCGTGGAAACCGGGACCTACACGATCCGGCCGTGGGGACTGAGCCTTGGCGTCGCCAGCGGCGCCTACCGCGCAAAGCTGGAACAGGACGCCGGCCCACGGCCCGAGGACAGGGGCTTCCTCGTCGCCTTCGACCCGCTTTCCGGCGAGAAAGTCTGGGAGAACCGGCTGCCCTCGGCCTTCAACGGAGGCGTTCTCGCAACGTCCACCGGCGTGCTGTTCCACTGCGGCGGCGGTGGCGACTTCAACGCCTACGACAAGGACACGGGCGAAAAGCTCTGGGAGTTCGACGCCTACGGCCAGTTCTCCTCGTCGATCGTCAGCTACATGGAGGGCGGCACGCAGTACGTCGCGACGATGGTCGGCGGCGGTCGCGGGTACGACCGGCCAGGCGAGCTGCTCGTCTTCTCGCTCGACGGCGAAGCGACCCTGGCCGAGCCGCCCGAACGGGACTTCTCCATCCCGGAACAGCCGCCCCTCGTCGCCGGCGCCGAGACGATCGACCGCGGCAACACGCTGTACCACGAGCACTGCGCGCTCTGCCACCGCGGCCTCGGCCAGACCTCGATCGTCGCCTCCGCCTCGCCCGACCTGCGCTTCATGTCGCCCGCGGTCCACGACGACTTTATGGCGATCGTCCAGGACGGCCTGCTGCCGCTCGGCATGCCCGGCTACGCCGAGCTCTTCGACGAGGAGGCGACGACCGCGATCCACCAGTTCGTCATCTCGAAGGCGCTGGAACTGCGGGACGCCCGGTAGCCCAGTCGGCCACCGGGTGCGCCGGCGCCCCCGCCGGCATCCGGGCGAGCCGCGAAGCGTCGAGCCGTACACTCAGGCCCAATGAACCTCGTCCTCGACTGCGATCCGGGCCTGGACGACGCCGTCGCGATCCTGGTCGCCGCGCACTACGCCGACCTGATCGGCATCACGACGGTCGCCGGCAACGTCGGGATCAACCGCACGACCCGGAACGCGCTCGCGGTCGCGCAGATCGCCGGCCTGGACGTGCCGGTCCATCGCGGCGCCGGGATGCCCCTCGCCGGGGAGGCCGCGGACGGCAGCCGGATTCACGGCGAGACCGGTCTGGGCAACGCGGTTCTGCCCGACCTGACCCGGTCCGAAGCCTCGGACGACGCGGTCGGCTACCTCTGCGACATCGCCCGCTCGGTCGACGACCTGCATCTCCTGGCCATCGGCCCGCTGACGAACGTCGCGCTGGCGCTCGAGCGAGATGCCGACCTCCGCAGCCACCTGGCTGGCCTGACCATCATGGGCGGCAGCGCGGGCGCCGGCAACATCACGTCCGTCGCCGAGTTCAACGTCTGGGCCGACCCGGAGGCCGCGGCGGCCGTCTTCGAGAAGGCCGCGCCCGTGACCATGGTCGGCCTGGACGTGACGAGCACGGTGCTCTTCGGCGGCGAAGAGACCGCGAGGATGCGCACCGCGGGAACGCCGGCGGCCAACCTCGCCGCCGCTGTCGCCGACTTCCTCCGCGACCGCTTCCGGCAGTACGTCGGACAATCGGTCGTTCCGCTGCACGACGCGACCGCCGTCGTCGCTGTGACGCATCCTCATCTGTTCGAGCGTTCGCGCCATCCGGTCGCGGTCGAGGTGCAAGGCGAGATCACCCGCGGCATGACCGTCGCCGACCTGCGGCCGCCGGCTCTGATCGAAGCGATCGGCCCCGCCGGCGTGCCAGCAAGCGACGTCGTCTGGGACGCCGAGGTCGACGCCGCCAGGGAGCTGATCGTCGAAGCAGTGCTGGCCTCTTAGGAGTGTTCGCAGCGAGTCCGCTGCGCTGTCGCGCATGGAACGGCCCGTCCGCTGGGTGCGCGGGTCTTCCGACCCGCTCACGGGCGGGGCCGCGGAGCGGCGCAGCCCGCACGAAAGAGCCGCCGGCCAGAGACCGGCGACCGCACCACCCGAGGCCGGCTCCGCTCTGACAGAGCTCCAACAGGCTTGGCGGCGCTGACGCTAACGGTCGGCCAGACGCTCCGCCCGCTGGTCCATGTCGTTCTGGTGCAGCACCAGGTGATCCACCGAACCGTCCTTGCCGCGCCCGAACGTGATCTGCGCGTCCACAACGCGGTAGAAGTACTTCGTCCCGGATTCGGGAAACACCTCGAAGCGCGGCTGCCCGGTGAGCTGGACGAACAGCCGGTCGCCCTCGCGGGTCACCGTGAAGACGACGTTCTCGGCGAGCTGATAGCGGCCGACGTAGTCGTCGTAGACCGCCGGATCAACCTCGACAGCCGTCCGGAGCGCCGGAGGCACGACCAGCCGATAACGCGAGTCCAGCAGGTGGAACCCCAGGTCGTCCACACTGTCGCCGGAGTTCGACAGCACGACGACGCCGGTCCGCGATTCGAGGTCGAAGCCGAGAAAGGAGCGGTAACCGCCGGTGCCGCCGTTGTGCCAGTGGAGTTCCCGGCCATGACCGCTGCGGATGACCCACCCGAGTCCGATTCGCATGCCAGGCGCCCCGAAGTCGCGCCGCGGCTCGTGAGCCGCCGCCATCGCCTTCCGCACCCGCGAGTCGGACACGTCGTCGCCCACGGCCTCCGCCGGCTGCCGGTCCGCCGCGAGATTCGCTTCCACGAAAGTCAGCATTTCGTTGACCGTGGACCGCAGCGCCCCCGCGCCCGCGAGGGTCGGCAGATCCCAGTTCGCGACCGGCCTGAGCTGAACGCTGTGGCCGATCGCCAGCCGTTCCCGCTGCGACGGCGACAGGACGATCGAGGTGTCCGACATCCCGAGCGGCTCGAGTAGCCGCTCGGACACCAGGCTCTCGTAGTCCGTCTCCTGGCTCAGAGCCAGAGCGTGGCCCAGAAGACCGGTGCCGAGATTCGAGTATTCGACCTCCGCTCCAATGTCCCGCTCCAGCTCGTGAGATGCGAGGAACTCGTAGAGCTGAGCGACCGTGTAGTCGGCGTAGGGATTCCCCGCATCGGCCGGCCGAAAGTTGTTCGGCATGCGCGGCAGACCAGAGCTGTGCGTCGTCAGGTGCAGCAACGTGATCTCCGCGCCGTTCCGCGTCGGCACGGCGACGTCCGGCCCGAGCAGACGCTGCACCGGCGTCTCGAGATCGAGGGCGCCCTCACCCGCCAGGTCCGCCAGCAAGATCGCCGTGAACACCTTGGTGATCGAACCGATCTCGAACACCGTGTCGCCGTCCACTTCGGTCGGGTCGTCAGTCGCAAGCTGACCATGGGCGACCACCCGCCGGCCTCCTGGTTCGACAACACCGACCACGATGCCGACGCTCCGTTTCTGCTCGTCGATCCGGTTCACCAGGATCTGGCGAATCTCGTCGTCGTCTGGGATCGCGGCTCCCTCCTGAACCGCGAAGCAGACCGCGGACACCGTAAGGAGTCCGAAGAAGAAGGCGTTGAATCGTCTGGTCATCCGGAAACCTCCCCTGTCTGGTGGCGCGGAGTGGAACTCGCCAGCCCGGCCATACTGCTATACGCACGCCGCGGAGCTTTGATCCGTATCATCTGATCCCATGTGCGGCCGCTACACGCTCCGCTCGAAGGCTCGATCGGTAGCCGCCCACTTCGAGCTGAACGAACTGCCGGACCTCGAACCCACATACAACATCGCGCCGACCCAGGACGTGGCTGTGGTCGCACTGAACCGCGAAGGCCGACGCACGCTCGGCACCATGCGCTGGGGCTTCCCGAGAAAACGCGGTGGACCCCAGATCAACCTCCGGGACGACACCGCGGTGGAAGCGTCCAGGTTCCGGAACCTCCTCAGCCGCCGCCGTTGCCTCGTCATCGCCGACGGCTGGTACGAGTGGCAAGTGCAGCCGGAAGGCTCCAGGCTGCCTCACTACATCCGTCTGCCGGGCGGCGGTCCCTCCGGTTTCGCCGGCGTCTGGAACCGGACACCCGACGGTCTGGCCTGCACGATCATGACCTGCCCCGCCAGCGAGCCGATCGCCCCGATCCACAACCGGATGCCTGTCATCGCCCAACCGCCGTACGAGCAGTGGCTGGACGGCCCGCTGCAGGATCCCGATACCCTGGGAGACCAGCTTGAGACCTACACCGGCGAACTCGAGTTCTTCCCCGTCTCGACGCGAGTCGGCAGCTACAAGAACGACGACGCGTCGCTGATCGAGCCCATCTGACCAACGAGAACGCCCGCGCCCAAGACCCTCAACCGGCTGCGTTCCCGCCCGCTCTTTGCAGTCCGATCGACCGCCAGACGAAGTACATCGCCGGGAAGACGAACAGCACCCCGAGAAACACCGTCACCAGTCCACCGACCATGGGCGCCGCGATCCGCTTCATCACGTCGGCGCCGGTGCCGGTCGACCACAGGATGGGCACCAGGGCGACGAAGGTCGTCAGCACGGTCATTGTGATCGGTCGCACCCGCCGGACGGCGGCCTCGGTCACGGCTTCCCGGAGGTCGCGCAGGGTGTTCATCGTCCCCGAGCTCCTCCGTTCGCCGTAGACGAGATCGAGATAGAGCAGCATCACGGACCCGGTCTCCGCCGCGAGTCCCGCGAGCGCGATCATCCCGACCCATACCGCCACCGACCAGTTGTAGTTGAGCTGGTCGAGCAGCCAGACCGAACCGACGAGCGAGAACGGCACCGCCGAAACGATGAACGCGGTCTTGATCACCGAGCGAGTGCTCAGATAGAGGAGCGCGAAGGTCAGAACGAGGGTGAGCGGAACGATGAGCAGGAAACGGTCGCGCGCCCGCTCCATGTACTCGTACTGCCCCGACCACAGCAGCGTGTAGCCCGGAGGCAGCGCCACCTTCTCGGCGACCTCCTCGCGGGCGCGGCGGATCCAGCCGCCGATGTCGCTGCTTTCCAGGTCGACGTGGACCCAGGCGTTCGGCCTGGCGCCCTCCGACTTGATTCCCGGCGGTCCGTCCCGGAACTCGATCGCCGCCACCTGGGCCAGCGGCACCTGGACGCCGCCCGGCGCGGTCACGAGGACCTGCTCCAGGGCCTCCGGATCGTCCCGCAGTTCCCGCGGATAGCGCAGGTTGATCGGGTAGCGCTCCAGACCCTCCACGGTCCAGGAGACGTTCATGCCACCGACCGCCGACTGAATCGTGTCCTGGATGTCGGCGATCCGCAGGCCGAAGCGCGCGGCCGCCTCCCGGTCGATGTCGAAGTCGAGGTAGGCGCCGCCCATCACCCGTTCGGCGTAGGCCGTGAGCGTGCCCGGAAGCGGTTTCACCACCGCCTCGACCTGTTCCGCGAGCTGCTCCAGCATCTGCAGGTCCGGGCCGCCGAGCTTGATCCCCACCGGGGTCTTGATCCCGGTGGACAGCATGTCGATCCGGGTCTTGATCGGCATCGTCCAGGAGTTGGTGACGCCGGGGAACTGGAGCGCCCGGTCGAGTTCGGCGATCAGATCGTCCGGGGTCAGGCCGGGACGCCACTCGTCCTGGTCCTTCAGCACGATCGTCGTCTCCAGCATCGAGAGCGGCGCCGGATCGGTCGCCGTCTCCGCCCGGCCCACCTTGCCGAACACGGTCTCCACCTCCGGGAAGCTGCGGATGATCCGGTCCGTCTGCTGGACGATCTCCCTGGCCTTCCCGATCGACACGCCGGGCAGGGTCGTCGGCATGTAGAGCAGGTCGCCCTCCCACAGGGGCGGCATGAACTCGGACCCGATCCGCTTGAGCGGTACGAGGCTCGAACCCAGCACGGCGAGCATCAGGACGACGACCAGCCAGCGCAGCCGCACGGCGCCCGCGACCAGCGGCCGGTAGACGAAGCGCAGGAGCCGGGACAGCGGATTGCGATGCTCCGGGACGATTCGCCCGCGCACGAACCAGAACATGAGCACCGGCACCACGGTCACCGCGACCACCGAGGCCATCGCCATCGAGTAGGTCTTGGTCAGGGCGAGCGGCTTGAACAGCCGGCCTTCCTGGGCCTCGAGCGTAAACACGGGCAGGAAGGACATGGTGACGACCAGCAACGAAAAGAAGAGGGTCGGCCCGACCTCCTGGGCCGCGCGCAGCACGAGGTCGAAGCGGGACCGCTTGCCTCCCGCCTCGACGTCCTCCTCGATGTGACGATGCACGTTCTCGACCATGACGATGGAAGCGTCGACCAGCACACCGATCGAGATCGCTATGCCGCCCAGCGACATGATGTTCATACCGAGTCCCTGGGCTCTCATGACGACGAAGGCCAGCAGCACGGAGATGGGAATCGGCAGGATCGCCACCAGCGCGGACCGGAAGTGAAACAGGAAGAGAAGGCACACGACGGCCACGACGATCGACTCCACGATCAGCGTGTCCGTCAACGTCGCGATGGATCGCTCGATCAGGCCGCTGCGGTCGTACGCGACCGAGATCTCCACGTCGTCCGGCATGCCGCCGGCGAGCTCGTCCAGGCGTTCCTTCACCCGTTCGATCGTGGCCCGGGTGTCGGCGCCCGAGCGGACGACGACGATGCCGCCGACCGTCTCGCCCTCGCCGTTCCAGTCGGCCAGGCCCCGGCGAATCTCCGGCCCGATCGTGACATGCGCGACGTCCCGAAGCAGTACCGGTACCCCGCCCGGGCCGGATGCGAGGACGATCGTCTCCAGGTCCCGCAACTCCTGGATGTAGCCACGCCCGCGGACCATGTACTCCCGTTCCGCCATCTCGATCAGCCGGCCGCCCACGTCGGCGTTCGACTGCTCGATCGCCTGCCGGACGACGGGCAGCGAAAGGCCGTAGGCGCGCAGCCGGACCGGGTCCACCTCGACCTGGTACTGGCGCACGAAGCCGCCGATCGAGGCGACCTCCGAGACGCCCTCGACGGTCAGCAGGCCGTACTTCAGGTACCAGTCCTGGAGCGAGCGCAGCTCCGCCAGGGACCGCGAATCCGAGTTCAGCACGTACATGAAGGCCCAGCCGACGCCGGTCGCGTCCGGCCCGAGCTGCGGCGAGACGCCCGGCGGCAGCCTGCCCTCGAGCCCCGCCACGGACTCGAGCACCCGGGAACGCGCCCAGTAGAGATCCGTGCCGTCCTCGAAGATGACGTAGACGAAGGAGAAGCCGAAGAAGGAGTAGCCTCGGACCACCTTGGCGTAGGGCACCGAGAGCATCGTCGAGGTGATCGGGTAGGTCACCTGGTCCTCGACCACCTGCGGCGCCTGCCCGGAGAACTCGGTGAACAGGATGACCTGCACGTCCGAGAGGTCCGGTATCGCGTCGATGCGGGTCGTCCGCACGGACCAGACCCCGGCCGCCACCGCCACGATCAGGCCCCCGGCAACCAGCAACTGGTTGCGCAGCGACCATTCGATGATCCGGTTCAGCATCGGATCAGCGCCCGTGGTTGCCGTGGGCTTCGTGCGGATCCACGGTTTCCTCAGCCTCGGAGGCCGAGTGGCCCTCGTGGTCCATGTCGTGACCCTCGTGGCCCATGTCGTGGCCCTCGTGGCTCATCTCGTGGCCTTCGTGCCCCTGGGCTGCGCCCTCCGGCGCCGAGGCCGCATCCAGCATCTGTCGGACCGCCGCCCGCAGCCTGGACTCCGAGTCGAGCAGGAACTGGGACGACGTGACGACATCCTCGCCCGCCGCGACGCCCGAGCGGACCTCGGCCAGACCGCCGGCAGTCTGGCCCAGCTCCACCTCGCGCGGCTCGAAGCGGCCGCCGCCCATAGCCACGATGACAACGCTCCTCCGTCCCGTCCGCAAGACGGACTCGGTAGGAATGGTAAGGGCTCCCGGAACGAGGACCGGATCGAAGACGACGGTGGCGAACATCCCCTTGCGCAGCCGGCCGTCCGGATTCGGCACCGCGATCTTCACCGTCAGCGTGCGGGTGCGCTCAGACAGTTCCGGCTCGATGAACTCGACCGTGCCGCGGATCGTCTCGCCCGGGAAGTAGGTGAACGTCACCTCCGCCTCGGCGCCCGGGCGAATCCAGACCACCTGATCCTCGAACACCTCGACTGAAAGCCACAATGAGGTGATGTCGGCGATGTGGTACGCCTCCATTCCGGGCGTCACCGCCATTCCCTCCAGGCCCGGCATCCGCTTCATGACCAGGCCGCCGGCCGGCGCGGTAACCGTCAGGGTGCGGAAGATCTCGCCCGTCTCCTCGAGCCGCGCGATCTGCTCCGGAGAGATGTCCCAGAACGCGAGCCGGGCTCGTGCCGCGTCGACCAGGGCCTCCGCCCGCAGCCGGGCATCGTCCGGCGCGTCCTTGAACCGGCCCGCGTAGCGGATCGCCGAGAGGAGTTCCTGCTCCGTCTGGACCAGTTCGGGCGAGTAGACCTCGAACAGGCCCGCGCCCTCGGCCACCGGCTCGCCCACATGATTCACATGGACTTTCTCCACCCAGCCGTCGTACTTCGTCGTCACGGTGACCATCCGCTCCTGGTCGTACTCCAGGTAGCCGACGGTCCGGATCTCGTGGCGCAGGTCGCGCCGGGTGGCCGTTTCCGTACGGACGTTCATGTTCTGGACCACGGCCGGGTCGATCAAGACCGTCGTGCCGGCGCCGAACGCCCGCTCCGCCTCGTCGGCGTAGACCGGCACGTAGTCCATCCCCATCTCGTCCTTGGCCGGCACGGGCGACGTGATCGTCGGGTCCATCGGGTTCCGGTAGAAGAGGACTTCCCGTTCGCCAGCCACGACGTCAGCCTCACCGTCCCCAGCGGCAGCCGTCATCGGCCCCGCGTGGTAGCCGACAGTGCGTTGCAGCCAGGAATCGACCGGATGCAGACCCAGGGGATCGAAGAACAGGAGGAAGAAAAAGGCGAAGCTCCCGACCACCCAGGCCACACCGCGCAACCAGGTCCCAAGCGGCCCGCCGAATCCGTTCGCGTCGTTCGTCATCTCTCCGTCCCTCCCTTCTCCGCAAGGCCGCCGACTGGGTGCGCCGGCGTCCCCGCCGGCTGCCGCCGAAGGCGGCTGGACTGGCGCGCCGGCCGCAAGGCCGGCTCCTCTCCGAGGACCGCCAGCGATCTGCCGACGGCCCCTTCCAGTTCCGCGAGGCCGATCAGGTAGTCGGCCCTTGCCCGGTCGGTCGCCGTCTGCGCCTCGAACAGGACGTGCTCGGCGTCGAACAGGTCGAGCGTGTTGAGCGAACCGGCGATGTATCCGGCCTCCGCCGACTCCAGCGCCTCCTCGGCCTGCACCACCAGCAGATCCTCCAGCAGCCGCAGCCGTCTCCAGGCCAGCGGCAGCCGCTGCGTCAGGTCGCCCACCTCCGACTCGACGGCCAGTTCCGCGGCACGCCGCTCATCGACCGCGTGGGAACGCAGTTCGAGCGCCTCCTGTACCGCCGCCGCCCGGCTGCGCCGGCGCAGCGGCAGCGTGACGCCGCCGCGTATGCCGAACACGTCGTTCCCGTTGCCGGCCGGGGCCAGCAGGCGGGCGGCCTCGTCGTCGCGCGGGGTCACCAGCGTGTACGTGACGCCGACGTTGAAGTCGGGTTTCCTGGCCATCCGGGCCAGGCCTTCCAGCGTTTCTGCCCGGGCGAGTCCGGCCTCCGCCGCGCGCAGCTCCGGCCGCGACGATCGCGCCAGAGCCGCGAGGCTCCCGGCCTCCAACGCCGCTTCCTCGATTGCTACCAGCAGGGAACTTCTCGCGACCGGCGCAGCGGCAGGCCGGTCCCGCAACGAGTTGAGCCGCGCGCGCAGGGCGGCTTCACCGAGATCCAGATCGACGAGCGCCCGCTCGGCGCGCGTGATCTCTGCCTGCAGCTTGAGCACGGCCTGAGTCGAGCCCACGCCCGTCGCATACCGGGCCTGGGCGACCTCCTCGTGCTGGACGAGGTGCTCCAGGAAGGTCTCGGCCGTCTCCCTCGAGCGGTCGAGAAACGCCAGCTCGTGGTAGAGCCGCCTGACCTCGGTGACCAGGCGTAGCCGATCCGCCTGCACGCCGTGCTCCAGCGCGACCGCACCGTGAACCGCCGCTTCCTCCCGCAGATCCAGCTTGGCCAGCCACGGCAGCGGCTGGCTGTAACCGAGCATGAGCCGCTGCGGCCCGACTCGTGTTTCCGGCGGAGCGAGGAAAGCGGTCGCCTCCGCCATCGGTTCGGGCAGGGAGGCGACCTGGGGCGCTTTCTGCGCCGCCGCCCGCGCCCTGGCGAAACCAGCCCTGAGGCCCGGATTCCGCTCCAGCGTCTCCTCGACGAGCGCGCGCAGCGCTTCATCAGCGATTCCCTGGGCGACGCGGTCCGCCGGCGCCCGGTCCGGAAGGGCGCTCAACCCGTCCGCTTGGCCGGTCTCGGCCATCGATGTTCCTGCCCAGCCGACCGTCAGCAGGACGGCGGCGAGCAGCCAAGGCGTATGTCGAACCATCTGATTCCTCCGCGGAAACGTGTTCTCCGCGGCCGCCCGCTTCCGGGGGCGACCGCTCCGACTCGCTTCAGCGGAGGATCAGAGCAACAGGGCCGAGTACAACCTGTAGCGCGGGACAGCGGGCGGCGGGTCTCCGTCGCAGGCGAGCACCGCGGCCGCGAGGCCACGGCTTTCAGGCGCGTCCGGCGCCGTGCCGACCAGGGCAGGCGGGTCGATGTCGGCGGCGGAGCCAGGGAGAATCCCGGCCGTAGCGGGATCGACGGACTCCGCGGCGCAGCAGCCCGTCATCACCATCTCGGTGTGCCCGCAGGACGCCGCCTCATGGGCCGCCTGCATGGTGCAGGGGTCCTCGGACGCGGCGAGCGAGACACACATTCCGGCCACCGGCGCCGCCAGGACGGCAAGCGCCAGGAACGAACCCGCAAGCCTGAAGGTAGTGCTCATCGCGACTATTGTACGCCTTTCACTCGGTTCGGCCATACTCCGGCCATTCCCCGCAACCCGGTTGGCGCGACCCGCGCCAACCGCGTCTCAGTCCGTGCGCCCGTCATCGGGCGCACGGATGACACGCACGCCACCCCGTCCAGATTCCGGAGGTCTCGATGATTGCTCCCCACGCCCTGACCCGCACCGCCCTGACGCGCCGCGGCTTTCTGCACACGACCGGCGCCCTGGCCGGCGCGTTGGCGCTGCCCGGTCTCGCCCGCGGCGCCGATGTCCGGCCGGCGCCCGGCATGCCGGCGCCCCGGTTCGTGCAGACGAACGGCATCCGCATGGCGGTCTACGAACAGGGCTCGGGGCTTCCAGTCGTCCTCTGCCACGGCTTCCCCGAACTCGCGTTCTCCTGGCGATTCCAGCTTCCGGCGCTCGCCGAAGCGGGATTCCGCGCCATCGCCCCCGATCAACGCGGATACGGCCTGACCGACCGCCCGAAGGACGTCGCGGAGTACAGCCTGAGGCACCTCTGCGACGACATGGCGGGGATGCTCGACGCGCTCGAGATCGACAAGGCCGTCTTCGTCGGCCACGACTGGGGCGGAGGGGTCGTCTGGATGATGGCGCGGCTGCATCCGGACCGCTGTCTAGGCATCGTCGGCGTGAACACGCCGGGCGGACGGCCTCCCGGCATGCCCCGCCGGCAGCCGACCGAGGAGCCCCTGATCGTCCGGTCCGAGAACTACTACACGGTCCAGTTCCAGGAGCCCGGCCGGGCCGAGAAGGCTCTCTCCGCCGACGTGCGCAAGTCCTTCGAGATGCTGCTGCGGCGCGGCTACATCTGGGACGTTGAGGCGTTCAAGGCGATGCCGGCGGACTCACCCGAACGGCAGATGGACCTGCTCCGGATGCTGGACCGGGAGGACTACCCCGGCGAAGTGTTCCTGTCCGAGGAGGCCCTGGACTACTTCACGGAGACCTTCGAGACCACCGGCTTCACCGGCGGCCTCAACTGGTACCGCATGGCGGGAAGGCCCTTCCCGGGCATCGAGAACGCGAAGTGGGAGATCGACGTGCCGTGCCTCTACATCGGCGCCGAGAACGACGTCATCCTCCGGCCCTCCTCCGCCGACGGCATGGAGGACTTCATCGACGACTTCGAGAAGTACACCGTCATGGACTGCGGCCACTGGACCCAGCAGGAGAAGCCGGAAGAGACGAACCGGGTGCTGATCGACTGGCTGCGGCGAAAGATCGCGCAGACCGCGTAGCTACACACTGGGTGCGCCGACGTCCCCGTCGGCATCCAACGAGCCGCGGAGCGGCGAGGAAGGTGGTGACCCGAGCCGCCTCCTACTCGCCGACACGTTCCCACGTCAGAGCGTCCTGGACCGATCCCCCATCGACTTCGCGAGCCGGCGGCTTCAGTGTCAGGGTGCCGTCCCCGAACTCGTAGCCGCGCCGTGCGTCCGAGCCGATACAGCCGGGGAACCAGCAACCGGGCCGCTGGTGGACGACGAATCCCTCGTCCGCGTGGATCGTGTACGGCCCGAAGTAGCTGACGTAGCTGCTCATCGCGGCGGCGGCCTCCTCCGCCGTCGGGCGGCCGTCGGCGAAGAGCTCCCGGCCCGGACGGACCAGGTGAACCGCCATGTGGCCGGAGGCCGTGTAGACAATGAAGCCGTCCTCGTAGGTCCGTTGCACCGGCAGCGCCGCGCCCGAGTCGTCGGTGCGGTCCAGCCGCGCGAACTCCCAGAAGCCGATGAAGCGGCGGTGCTCGTCCGTGAGTTCGGCCAGGTCGGACAGCCGCGTCCAGGTCAGCCGCACGACGCCGCCGTCGGCGCCGGCGGGTGGCTGCAGAGTCAGGCGGTCCTCCTCGAATTCGTAGTGACGGACGTAGTCCGAGCCGGCGCCGCGCGGGTTCATGCTCGCCCGCAGGTGGTGGGTGACGGTGCCCGCCTCCGGGTCCACCGTGAAACCGCCGAAGTAGGACGTGTACGACCGGTAGGCCGCCAGGATCTCCTCGGGTGTCGCCTCGTCACCCGCATACGGCGCCTGATCGGCGCCCTGGATGACGACACCCATCGTTCCGGCCGGGTCGTACATGATGAAGCCGGTCGACGACTCGTTGCGCGAAAGCTCTTCGCCTTCGCCCGAGTAGCGGACGATCGACGCGAGCTCCCAGGCGCCGTGAAACGGCGCGCCCGGGTCGTCGGCCGCGGCCGGGGCCGGCGACTGGTCGGCGGGGGGACTGGCACAGCCACCAAGCAACAGGGCGACGCCGGCAAGGGCACAGTGAATCGAACGCATGGTCAGGATCCTCCCAAGTCAGTGGCATCGGCATCCGGGAACCGCCAGTTCGGCGGCGGCTCGAATCCTTCCATGCCCTCGCCGAAGGACCCCACCGGGTTCGGCGGTTGCAGGGCGCGGAATCCCCGGGCCTTCTCGAGGAGACGCGCCGCCACGTCCGGATGGTCCGTAACCAGGTTCCGTTCTTCGAAGGGATCCTCCTCGATCCGGTACAGAAGCTGCTCGGACGCCGGCGCCGATCCGGGTCGGTCGAGCGGCGGGCCGATGACGACGAGCTTCCAGGCGCCCGACATCACCGACACTTGCTCCCGCTCCGGGTTCTTCTGGCCGACGAAGGAGTACAGGTCGCGCGCCGGTCCGTCCACGTCCGCGCCGGCGAGCACGTCGCGGACGTCCCGGCCGTCGAGCTCCTTGCCGCCGTGGTCGTTCAAGCCGGCGACGCCCATCAGGGTCGGCAGGATGTCGATGTAGGCGACCGGCGGCTTCACGCGGCCGCCGCCCGAGATGCCGCCCGCCGGCCAGCGCGCCGCCGCGGCGACGCGCGTGCCGCCCTCGAACACCGTGCTCTTCGTGCCCCGGTAAGGCCCGTTGTCAGCGGCGCCGAGGCCGCCGCCGTTGTCGCTGAAGAAGAGGACGAGAGTGTTCTCCGCGATGCCGCGATCGTCCAGCGCCCGAAGAATGCGACCCACGCCCTCGTCCAGCGCGTGGACCATCGCGGCGTGGACGCGACGGTCTTCGCGGCGCTGCTCCTCCGGCGGCAGAGGCCAGCCGGCGGTGACTTCCTCCCAACTGCGCGGCGGCTCGACGGCGTCGAGGTGCGCGTAGCGCGGCAGGTCCTCCGCCTTGGCCTGCAGCGGAGAGTGGGCCGCGTTGAACGGAACGTAGAGGAAGAACGGCGCCTCGCCGCTCGCGTGCCGGTCGATGAACCGGACCGCGTGCTCGGCCACCAGGTCCGTGACGTAGCCCTCTTCGTCAGCCGGCTGGTAGCCGTGAAACCAGTCCCGTTCTCCGAACCGCGCCTTCGTGAAGTAGTCGATCGACGTGTTGTGACCGACGAACTCCGTGAAGCCGCGCCGCAGCGGGTGGTGCTCCCGGCGGACGTGGCCCAGATGCCACTTGCCGAAGACGGCTCGGTGCTCATAGCCGGCCCTTGCCAGCACCTCGGGCAGGGTGACCTCCGCGGTGTCCAGCCCGAAGTCCTGCCAGGGTGCGATGACGTTCCGCATCAGCCCGTAGCGAATGGGATAGCGGCCAGTCATCAAACCCGCCCGGGTCGGCGAGCAGATGGGCGCCGTGTAGAACCGATCGATCAGCACCCCCTCGGCGGCGATCCGGTCGATGTTCGGGGTCGCGATCTCGCCGCCGTGGAAGCTGACGTCGTGGCGGCCGAGATCGTCGGGGACGATGAGGACGATGTTGGGGAGAGGCGCTGAGGCCGGCGCCACCGGCGTCAGCGAGTCGTCGCAAGCGGCGACAAGGAGCGTCGCGGCGACCGCCAGGGACGCCTGGAAGAGACGGACCGAAGGGCGGAGCACGATCCGTCTAGGTTACACACGGAGGTACGCCGCATCGCCCGGAACAATGCGGACGCCGGCCTCTGGCCGGCGACTTTGTTGACGCCGCCTTCGGCGGCAGCGGGTCAGAAGACCCGCGCACCGGCCGGCGCACCGGCGCACCGGCGCACCCAGTGTTTACGCTTCGCGGAGGAGATCGGTGATCTTCTGCCGCGAGGCGCCGAACGCCGGCAGCAGACCGCCAAGGACGCCGGTCACCGTGGCCAGGAAGATGCCCGAGAAGAGGGCGAACGGCGTCGTTCGCAACTGGAACGTGATCTCGCTGAAGGTCACCTGGTTCATCGTGCCGGTCTGGATCGCGTTGAGCGGCAGGGACAGCAGGGCGCCGAAGCCGCCCGCGACTACTCCGAGCAGCACGGCTTCCAGGAAGAAGCTGCCCATGATCGAGCGCCGCTTGAAACCGAGGGCGCGCAGCGTGCCGATCTCGCGGGCCCGCGCGGCGACCTGCGCGTACATCGTGTTCGCCGCAGCGAAGCAGGCGCCGATCGCCATCAGCACAGCCAGCACGTTGCCGAGGACGATGAACTGACCCGATGACGTTTCCGACTGGAGCTCGTAGTACTCGGGTTCCGTCAGGGCCTGCACATGGAGCCGCTGGTCGGCCTTGACCGTCTCGATCAGGTCGCTCGCCGCGGCCGGAGACGCGGCCTGTAGCCGGGTCGAGGAGTAGAAGCCGCTGCGGCGGAACGAGTCGCCCAGATCGCGGTAGTCGCCCCAGATCTCGGAGCCGTGGGCGCCCACGCCGGCGAACGTGCCGACGACGCGGAACGTGTTCCGGCCCAGTTCGCGCTCGTCGCCGACCCGCAGGCCGAGCCGCCCGGCCAGGCTGCGGCCGACGACGATCTCGCCGCGACCCGGCTCGAAGACCCGGCCCTCGGTGATCTCGAAGCCCGGCCGGAGGGCGAACGCTCCGGGCTCGACGCCGCGGACCATCACGTTCGTCTCGGTGCCGTCGATCCGCTTGAAGATCTGGATCGTCACGGTTTCACCGGAAGCCATCACCGCGCCGTCGGCCGTTCGCTCGACGCCGGGCATGGCGGTCAGCAGGCGGTGGCTCTCCTGCGCGTAGGAACTCTCCATCTCGGCGCGGGTGCCGTCCCGCATCACGATGACGACGGAAGGGTCCCCGGTGTCCGCGAACGCGGCCCGCAGGCCGCCGGCGAGGGCGAGCACGCCGATGTAGACCAGGACGACGAAGCCGATCGAGGCGAGGGTCATGAACGCCACGCCACGCCGCTCGAACAGGTTGCGGTAGGTGTACTTGATCGGGATCATGCTGCCTCCTCGCGCATGCCGCTCATCGTCAGAGCCGCCTCAGTCCGTCGACGATCTTGAGCCTTGCCGCCGCCACCGCCGGGAAGACGCCGCTCAAGAGCCCCACCGAGATGCCGATCGTGACCGCCGTAACCAGCACCTGGGCATCGAGCGCGAAGCCGCCGAAGCCGAAGCCCATCTGCTCCAGGAACGGCGTCGCGCCCCGAATCGCGACCGCCGTGAAGCCGAGACCGAGCGCGGAGCCCAGCACGCCGACCGCGAGCGACTCGCCGATCACCATGCCCAGTACCTGGTTGCGCCGGAAGCCCAGGGTGCGGAGCACGGAGACCTCGGTGGTTCGTTCGCGCGCCGCCATCGCCATCGTGTTCGCGGTGATCAGGAAGATGGAGATGACGATCGCGAGCCCGATCATCGAGAAAAAGAACTGGATGTTGCCCAGCATCTCCGTAAACGAGGCCGCGAACGCCTCGGCGGTCTCCGCCCGCACCTGGTTGTCCGAGTTCTCGAACATCGCCTCGGCGGCGGCGATCACCGCGGGCGCACCCTCCGGGTCGTCGAGCCGCAGCCAGTACGTGCCGTTCTGGCCCGGGTTGCCCATCGCCTCCTCCACGTAGCGCCGGTGGAAGAAGATCTGGCGCTCCTGGCCCGGCTCGTCGAACTCGAAGATCGCGCGCAACTGAAGCTCCACGTCGACAGGGAAGATGTCGCCCTTGATCGTGATGATGTCGCCGATCGACCATCCCTGGATCTCGGTCAGCTCGCGGCCGGCGGCGAAGGCGGTGCGCTGCGCCGCGAACGCCTCGTACTCCTCCTCGTTCCAGGCGTAGTCGTAGAAGACGCTGCGGAAGGTCTCCGGATCGACCGTGAAGCGGGGGAAGAAGTTCTCGGGGCGCTGGTCCTTGTAGACGCCCTGGAACCAGTTCTGGGGCGTCACCGCGATTACGTTGTCGATCGTCCGAAGCCGCTGCTCGTACGCCTCGGGCAACGGGAAGGTCAGCGAGATCGCGTTGCGCACGACCAGCCGGTCCTGGAAGTCCGACTCGTCGGCGAAGCTCAACGCGTCGTTGACCACGCCCAGCAGCGAGAGGATGAACAGCGCCATCGCCAGGCTGGCCATGGTCAGGAAGGTGCGGCGCTTGTTGCGCAGCAGGTTGCGTCGAATCAGCTTGATCATGAGGCGGCGTCCCCTTCCTCCGACACCAGTTGCCCCTTGTCGAGCCGCACGAGCCGCTTCGCCCGCGCCGCCGCGTTCGGATCGTGGGTCACCATGAGAATCGTCTTGTTGAACTGCTCGTTCAGTTGACCGAGGAGGTCGAGGATCTCCCGCCCGGAGTCCGCGTCGAGATCGCCGGTCGGCTCGTCGGCGAGCAGCAGAGTCGGGTCGGTGACGATCGCCCGGGCGATCGCCACCCGCTGTTCCTGGCCTCCCGATAGCTGCCGCGGGTAGTGCTTCATCCGGTTCTGCAAGCCGACCACGGAGAGCGCGGTCTCGACCCGTCGCTTGCGCGCCGCCCGCGACCCGCGCCGGAGCGTCAGCGGCAGTTCGACGTTCTCGTAGGCGGTGAGCACCGGGATCAGATTGTAGAACTGGAAGATGAAGCCGATGTGCCGCTGGCGCCAGCGGGCGAGCTTGCTCTCGTTCATCCGGCTCACCTGTTCGCCGGCGACGACGAGATCTCCGCTGCTCGGCTGGTCGATGCCGGCGAGAAGGTTGAGCAGCGTGCTCTTGCCGGAACCGGACGGCCCCATCAGGGCGACGTAGTCGCCCGCCTCGACGTGCAGGGTGATGCCCTGGAGCACCTTCAGTTCGAAGGCGTCGCGCCGGTAGTTCTTCGTCACATCGTGCATCGCGACGACGGTTTCAGCCATCTATCTGCTCCCTCGTTTCTGTCTGTCCCTCGTTCCAGGAACTTGCGCCGCGGAACGCAGCGACGCGAGTCTACGGCTCACGCTCCAGGGAGAGGTTCGGATGGGCCGACACATCGGTCTCGGAACGCTAGGAGGCCTCGCGCACCCGCAGGCCCGGCGTGAGTTCCGGTGTCGGACTTCGCACGACGACCTCGCCGCCTCGAAGGCCCGACAACACCTCGAACCGGTTGCCGTCCTGCTCCAGACCGAGTTCGATCGGCGCCCGCTCCAGGCGGCCCTCGTTCAGCAGCAGGACGTAGTCGCCGCCGCCGTCATTCGCGACCGCCTCGGCGGCGACCAGGATCTTCGGTTCCGCCCGGAGCGCCGTCTCGTCGACGCCCTCCTGGAGGAAGGTGACGCTGCAGCTCATGTCCGGCACCAGGCGTTCGTCCCGGTCGTCGATCGTCACCTTGACCTGCACGACGGCCCGCTGGCGGTCGGCCGTCGGCACGATCTGCCGCAGCGCGCCGCGGTACTCGTGGTCGGGCACGGCGTCGACCTTGATCGTCGCCGGCTGGCCGAGCTGGATCCGGGCGATGAAGCTCTCGTTGATGTCCGCCTCGACCTCGAGCGAAGTCGGATCGGCGATCCGCACGAGCGCGCCCGTGGCCTGCTGGCTGGTAAATCCTCCCGGCGCGACCATCTCCCCCACTTCGACCGTCCGCTCGATGACCACTCCGTCGACCGGGGCGTGGATGACCGTGTAGGCGAGCTGCGCCTCGATCGACTCCAGGTTCGCCCGCGCCGTGCCCACCTGGGCCCGCGTCACGTGGAGCTGGGTGACCGCCGCGTCCAGGTCGGCGGAGGGCGCGACGCCCGCCTCGACGATGCGCCGCTGGCGGGCCTCCTCCCGAATCGCATCGGCCAGCCGCGCGGTCGCTTCGATCAGCGCCGCCTGGGCGCGCCGCACCGCCGCCTCGAGGTCGTCGCTGTCGAGCACCGCGATCACGTCTCCGGCCGCGACCGCGTCGCCCTCATCGACGTGGAGTTCGGTGATCCGGCCGATGATCTTCGCCCCCACCGCCGCCCGCACCCGCGCGTAGGTGTAGCCGGTCGCGGTGAGCACGGTGGACGCCTGCTCCGGCGTCAGGCGCTGGACCGTGGCCGTCTCCACCTCGGGCATGAGGTAGGGCACGTACTGGTCGGGCGGCAACCGGTAGACGGCGAAGACCGCCGCGGCGGCGAGCACGAGGAGGATCCCCCACTTGACGAAGCGTCCCCGCCGGGGACGGTATTCGTACTCGTCGTCGTCGCGCAGGATGGACAGATCCGGCCGCGGCGGCGGCGATTCCGAGCCGCCGCCCTCGTTCGCCAAGGCGCTCACCGGCGTACCGCCAGCCTCGGCGGACGCGCGCCGCCGGCAGATCGTTCCATGCTGCGCATTCTATGGTCCTGGTCTACGCGATGCGGGCGCGTTGGTTTCGGGCCGGGCCGCCTTCCAGCTACTCCCCTGGGGCTCGGCGAAGGTGCTCGTCCGTCATGAACACGTACTCCGTCACCTGCCGATAGGTCTCGCCGGGCCGCAGTACCGTGCTGGGGAAACCGGGCTGGTTCGGGGAATCGGGAAAGTGCTGGGTCTCGAGGCATAGACCGCCCCGATGCAAGTAGGGTCGACCGCTCTTGCCGACCAGGGCGCCGTCGAGGAAGTTCCCGGTGTAGAGCTGCAAGCCCGGCGCGGTGGTCGTGACCAGGAGCAACCGCCCGCTGGCCGGCTCGTGGAGCCGCGCCACCGGCGCCGGTTCGTCGGCGGCCTCGGCGGACCGGTCGACCACCCAGTTGTGGTCGTAGCCGCCACCGAAGCCGAGTTGCTCGAAGTCGTCGTCCACGCGGTCGCCGATCCGAGTCGAGCGAGTGAAGCTCATTGGCGTCCCCGCAACGGACGCGATCTCGCCCGTGGGAATCAGATTGGCGTCGACCGGAGTGTAGGACCCGCTGACCAGGCTGAGTTCGTGGTCGAGGATGTCCCCCTCGCCTTCCCCCTTCAGGTTGAAGTAGGAGTGGAAGGAGAGATTGACGACGGTGGGCCTGTCGGTCGTTGCCTCGGCTTCGATGCGGAGCTCGCTGATGCCCAGGATGTACCGCACCTCGAAGTCGACGTTGCCCGGGTAGCCCTCTTCGCCGTCCGGGCTCCGGTAGCGGAGCGCGACGCCCCTGCCGTGCTCGGTCCGTATCGGTTCGCCGTCCCAGACCACCCGGCTGAGTCCGCGGACGCCGCCGTGGAGGCTGTTCTCTCCGTCGTTCCGCGGCAGCGTGTACGCCTCGCCGTCGAGCGTGAAGCGGCCGCCGGCGATCCGGTTCGCGTAGCGGCCGACGATGGCCCCGAAGTACGGGTTCGTGTCCGCGACGTAGGACTCGAGGTCGTCGAAGCCCAGCACCACGTCCGCGAAGCGGCCTTCCCGGTCCGCGGCCGTCAGCGACACGATCGCGCCGCCGAACTCGGCGATCTCGACGACCGTGCCGGAACGAGACTCGAGCCGGAACAACTCGACCTCCTTGCCGTCGACTTCGCCCCAGGGGCGGCTGGTCACTTTCACGAAGAGTCCCGCGTCAAGAGAACACCCCCCGGCCGCCAGCGCGGCCGGCAAGGCAAGCGACACGAGGAAGCGCATGAGACACGGCGCAGACTACCGAACTTGCTTCGCGGCCCACCGTCGCGCAGACTCGGGGACAGCCATGCCCGATTTCCAGCACCAGCGCACCTTCGAACACCGCGGCGACGAGCCGGAGTACCGGCTTCTCACCTCGGACCACGTCCGCGTCGAGTCCGCCGGCGGCCGCGAGACCCTGCACATCGATCCCGAGGCGTTGCGGCTGATCGCCCGCGACGCGATGGACGACATCGCACACCTGCTGCGGGCCAGCCATCTGGAGCAGTTGCGCCGCGTCCTCGACGACCCGGAGTCGTCGGCGAACGACCGCTTCGTGGCGATGGAGCTGCTCAAGAACGCGAACATCGCGGCCGGCCGGGTGCTTCCCGGCTGCCAGGACACCGGCACCGCGATCGTGCTCGGCTACAAGGGCCAGGACGTCTACACCGGCTTCGACGACGAGGAGGAACTCTGCCGGGGCATCTTCGACGCCTACCGTGAGCGCAACCTGCGCTACTCCCAGATGGCGCCGCTGTCGATGTACGAGGAGAAGAACACCGGCACCAACCTGCCCGCCCAGGTCGACCTCTACGCGGCGCGCGGTGACGAGTACCGGTTCCTCTTCGTCGCCAAGGGCGGCGGCTCGGCGAACAAGTGCTTCCTGTACCAGGAAACGAAGGCGATCCTGAACCCGATCTCGCTGATGAACTTCGTCGACGAGAAGCTGCGCACGCTCGGCACGTCGGCCTGCCCGCCCTACCACATCGCGCTGGTCGTCGGCGGCACCTCGGCCGAGGCGACGATGAAGACGCTGAAGCTCGCGACCTGCCACGCGCTGGACGACCTGCCGACCAGCGGCAACGAACGCGGCCGCGCCTTCCGCGACCCGGATATGGAGCGCCAGATCTTCGAGCTCTGCACCCGCATCGGCATCGGCGCCCAGTTCGGCGGCAAGTACTTCGCCCACGACGTGCGGGTCGTCCGGTTGCCCCGCCACGGCGCCTCGCTGCCGGTGGGCCTCGGCGTGTCCTGCTCGGCCGACCGCCAGATCCTGGGCCGGATCAACCGGAACGGCGTGTTCCTGGAGCAACTCGAAGAGAACCCGGCGAAGTACCTGCCCGAGATCGACGAGGACGAACTCAGCGGCCAGGTCGTGGCGGTCGACCTGAACCGGCCGATGGACGAAATCCGCGCCGAGCTGTCGAGGTACCCGGTCGCCACGCGGCTGGCGCTCACCGGCCCGATGGTCGTCGCCCGGGACATCGCCCACGCCCGGCTCAAGGAACTGCTCGACCGCGGCGAGGACCTGCCCCGGTACTTCAAGGATCAGCCGGTCTACTACGCCGGTCCCGCGAAGAAGCCCGAAGGCAAGGCGTCCGGCTCGTTCGGGCCGACGACCGCGGGGCGGATGGACCCCTACGTCGACCTGTTCCAGAGCCGCGGCGGCAGCATGGTCATGCTGGCCAAGGGCAACCGCTCGCCCGAAGTCCGCCGCGCGTGCGAGAGGCACGGCGGCTTCTACCTCGGCTCGATCGGCGGCCCGGCGGCCGCCCTGGCCGAGCAGAGCATTCGCAAGGTCGAGTTGCGGGAGTTCGAGGACCTGGGGATGGAGGCTATCTGGCAGATCGAAGTCGAGGACTTCCCCGCCTTCATCGTCATCGACGACAAGGGCAACGACTTCTTCGCTCCGTTCGCCAAGTCGGGCGCCGTGGCGATCGGCGGCGGGCGGTCCTGAAGGACGAGGCGGCAGCCATGACGAACCTGAAGACGTCGGCCGGACTTCGGCGCAAGCCCCCATCTCCTTCGGGCAGGCGCCGCTCTGTCGCTCGGCGCCGCTCTGTCGCTCGGCCCCGCTCCGCGTCGGCCCGCCGTGGCCTGGAGCTGGCCCCGCTTCTCGGGCTGCTCGCGTTCGCCGCGGGTCTCCCGGCCGCGGCACAGCGAGCCACCTATCCGCCGGAGGAGTTCGCCGAACGACGGGCGCGCCTCTGCGAGCGTCTGGGCGGCGGCGCGGTGCTCATGTTCTCGGAGACGATGCCGCGTTACGGCGCCCGTTTCCGCCAGGACCACGACTTCTTCTACCTGACCGGGTACGAAGGGCGGAACGCGGTGCTGCTGCTTGAGGTCGACGGCTGCGAAGCCCGGCTCTACCTGCCCCACCAGGGCGACCGGGAGAAGTTCATCGACGGCCCGAACTGGCTCTACGCGCCGGAGAAGGCCGAGGGAACCGGCTTCGAGGTCGACCACCTCGCCTACCTGCCCGAGCACTTGGCCCGGCGGCGCGGCCGGCTGCCGGGAGAGGCCGGGAAGCTCCTCTGGATGCGCCTCGGCGAGCGCGACGAACTCGACCTCGCCCGCAGCGAGAAGGGCCTCTACCTCGGCCGGCGCGAGCAGAACCCCTGGGGCGGCCAGCCCACCGAGCAGGCCCACCAGATCGCGACGATCCGCGGTCGCTACCCCTACGCCGAGCTGCGCGACCTGACGCCGCACCTCGACCGGCTGCGGACGATCAAGACGCCGCGCGAGATCGAGATCCTGCGCCGCGCCGGCAAGGTCAGCGCCGACGGCATCGCGGCTGCCATCCGGGCGACCCGCGCCGGCGGCTGGGAGTACGAACTGGAGGCCGCCGCCAAGCACGTCTTCCTGAAGCACGGCGCCGAGATGGAGGCGTACCCTGCGATCGTCGGCTCAGGGCCGAACGGCCTGATCTGGCACTGGGTCAGGAACGACCGGCAGTTGCAGACCGGCGACCTCGTCGTCATGGACTACGGCGCCTCCTTCGCCTACATGACGATGGACATCACGCGCACCTGGCCGGTTACGGGCAAGTTCGACGAAGTCCAGGAGCGCGCCTACCGCGCCGTGCTCGAAGCGCAGAAGGCGATCATCGCCGCCATGCGCCCGGGCGTCACCCGGCGCGAGACCGCCGCGATCTGCCGCGAGATCTACGACCGCTGGGGCTTCGAGGACAAGCCCGCCCACGGCGCCGGCCACTTCGTCGGCCTCTCGGTCCACGACGTCGGCGACGGCTCCCTGCCCTTCGAGCCGGGCATGGTCATCGCCGTCGAGCCGATCCTCGAGATCCCCGAGCGGAACATCCACATCCGCATCGAGGACACGGTGCTGATCACCGACGGCGAACCGGAGATCCTGAGCGCCGCAGTGCCGAAGGAAGTCGATGCTCTGCTGGCGCTGGTGGGTGGAGAACCCCCTCCCTGACGAGCCGAGCCACCAGGGTCAGCTTTCCCCCGGCATCCAGGCAGTCGGGCAGATCCTCGATGGCGAACTCGTCAGCCGTCGTCGCGAACCGGAGCGCCGGCCACACGCCGGCCGGCAGCCTGAGTTCCCGGCCACCGAACCGGAGGAGGCACGACTCCCCGTCCGTCACGGCTTCGGTAAGCAGCCCGGCCCGGCGCCTTACCCGCGAGCGGGGCGTCAGCCGGTCTCCGTGGAGCCGCTGGCTGAGCAGGTCCGTGAACAGGGGTACGTCGGCGGCGAGGACCTCGTCCGCGAAGCGGCGCCACACGACCTCGGCATCGAATCGCGACTGCACGAACGCCAGCTTCTCGCCGAACAGGCGCTCTCGCTCGGCCAGGGGGAACTCCTCGCGAGCGAAGTCGCGAGGAAGATTCCGGCGCAGCGATTCTTCCTCGAGCGCCGCCGCGGCGACGCTCTCGACGAGGAACTCGGCCCACGTGAACGCCGTGAGCCCGAGCGTGACGTGCAACGACGTCTGCCCTGTCGAACGGGCCGAGTGCATCAGACCTCGTGGAAGGTAGAGGGCGCTGCCCGGGCCGAGCTCGAACTCCTCGCTGACGTCGCCGGGAGGCGTACCGCGTTCGAAGCCCTGGCCCCGGAGTGGCAGTTTCACCTTGGTGTCGTAGATCGACCACCGCTTGGTGCCGCTGATCTGCAACACGAAGACGTCGTGGGTGTCCCAATGCGGGGCGAACCCCTGCGCCTCGGGCGGCGTGAGATACACGTTGGTCTGGGCCCGCGACGAGAAGCGCCGTCCGAGCGCGCCGCACAACCGAGCCAGCGTCGGTACGCGCGTTTGAAGCTGGTTGAAGATGACGGTCGCGCCGTCGTCGAAGTGCCTGGCGACCTCAAGCGGCTGGACCCTGCCGGCGTCGTTCGCGTACTCGCGGGAGGCAACGTCACCGTCGGCACGAATCAGCTTGATGTCGCGATGACCGGCCGAGTGGGTGCCGAGCACGGTGTCGAGGTCGCTCACCGAGAGCAGCCCGGCGTAGTACGCCGGCGCGTCGCGCCGGATGTGAAGAAACCGTTGCTCGTAGTAGTCGTTCTCGAACTCCGCCGGCGGCAGCGGATCGAGGAGCCAGGCGAACCAGTCGCGGTCGTGACGTCCGACCGCCCGCGGTCGGGCGCTCGGACCGTGACGCTGGTGACGCGCGGACGCGCCGCCAGGGTTCGCCGATCCCGGCCCGGTGTGGTCCGTCGTCATCCGGGCGCTTCCTGCGTCGTGGTCCATCGTGGTTCGTTCTCGCGCATTGGCTCCGGCAATCGGGCCGCAGCTTGACACCCAAGGCCCGCATCTCTACCATACCGGACTCAGTCGGTCTCATTTTCCGAACTCAGGAGCAAGGTCATGGGCAGATCCGAGAACAGCGAGCCTGAAGTCAATCGTCCCGGCACGCCGATGTCGCTGACGGACGAGGACATCGCCACTGTCCGAGTCGATCGCCGCTCGTTCCTTTCTCGCGCGGTCGCGGTCGGATCGCTCGCGGCGGCCGCCGCCTTGACGACGGCCTGCCCCGGCGGGACCGACTCCGACGGCGAGGGCGACGCCGCTGCCCCGGCCGAATCCGAGCAGGCGACGGACTCCGATCAGCAGTAGAAGCGCTGTCCCTGCGCAGGGCGATCTTCTGGATCCATCTGGCGGTCGGCGTCGCCGCCGCCGTCGTTGTCCTCATGCTGGCGGTGACCGGCGTGATCCTCACCTACGAGGCGCAGCTCAACGAATGGGCGCTGCGCGACTATCGCGCGGACCCGCCCTCCCCGGGCGTCGCGCCGCTCGGGCTCGACGACTTGATCGCGCGCGTCTCAGGCGGGCCGGCCGCCGGTCTCGTCACTTCCGCCGCGTTGCACAGGGATCCGCGACAGCCGGCGGTCGTCGGGCTCGACGATGGCGCCACCGTCTATGTCGACCGCTTCACCGGCGAGCGGCTGGGCAACGGCGACACGCGGACGCGACGCTTCCTCCGCGGCGTCATGCACTGGCACCGGTGGTTCGCCCTCGACGGGGAGCACCGGATCATCGGCCGGACGGCGGTGGCAATCGCCAACCTCGGGTTCCTGTTTCTGCTCGTCAGCGGGGTCTACCTCTGGTGGCCGTCGACCCGCAGCCGCGCCGCCTGGAAACACGCCCTGTGGTTTCGGCCGCGCCTCAGGGGACGGGCGCGCGACTACAACTGGCACAAGGTGATCGGCTTCTGGTCGGCCGTTCCGCTCGTCATCATCGTCTTCAGCGGGGCCACCATCTCGTATCAATGGGCCGCCGACCTCGTCCATCGGCTGGCGGGCGACACGCCGCCGTTTCAGCAGTCGCCGCGGCCGCTGTCGGACGCGCGGGAGACTCCCTCCGTCGCGCCGGACCCGGTGACCCCGCTCTTCGAGCTGCAGGCACTGGCCGCGCAGGCCGCCGCCGAGACGCCCGGATGGCGGACGCTCACGATCGACCTTCCCGAGGCGATTCACGATCCCGTCGTGGTCACGGTCGACCGCGGGACGGGCCGCCAGCCGTCGAAGCGCGAGGACCTGCTGTTCGACCGGGCGACCGGCGAACTGGTCGGGCGCGCCGGCTATCCGACCTTCACGCGCGGCTTCAAGATTCGCCGTTGGCTGCGGTTTGCCCACACCGGAGAGGTGTACGGCGTGGTCGGGCAGACGATCGCCGGCCTCGTGTCCCTCGGCGTAGCCGTCCTGGTCTGGACCGGTCTCGCGATGAGCTGGCGCCGTTTCTTCGGCCGCACCGGCCGGACCTGACGGCCCACGTCCCCCATGCAACGCGGGCCGCCGCGCCTTCCCGCCGGCCCAGGAACTGCGGAGACGGATTCGAAGCCTACTCGGCGCCGGTGCTGGCGCCGCTCAGGGCCTCCGACTCGAGGAGGCGGGCGCCGCGGAGGGTGCCGCCCATCGAGTAGTTGCCTTCGTGGCAGGCGTACTCGTAGACGAGGCCGTCGGCGGCCTTCCACAGGTACTCGCCGGTCCACGGCGCTTCCCAGACGGTGTCGTCCTCGACGGTGAAGTTGTAGATCACGTTGCCATCGTGCTGCACGGAGAAGCGCTCGACGACGTGGGTGTTCTCGGAACCGCCGCGGAAGCCGCGTCCGCCGACGCGGAAGTTCGTCGTGTCGACGACGAGGGTGTCGCCTTCCCACCAGCCGATCGAGTCGCCCAGCCACTTCGTGACCTCGGGACCCGGATGCTCCGAGTTCAGGCGCACGATGCGGGCGTCGTGGATCATCTCGAGCAGGATCATGACGTGAGTCTCGGTCTGCACGATCCGCTTGTAGTTGTTGTACAGGCTCGGGAACGTCGGCGCGGCGCCGGTGAAGCCGGCGAGGCAGCGCTCGCTCGTGGGGAGCGACTCGGGGCCGTCGTAGGGGCCGGGGCCGTCGTGCTCGACCCACCAGGCCGTTCCGTCATTCGGACGGATGAGGCCGGCGAGAGCGGTCCTCATCCGCTGCTGCGCCGCCGCCGTCATGGACGGCATCCGGCCGTTCGGCGGATCGATGATGATCGAGGTCGGGATCTGCCCGTCGACCAAGTAGGTGTCGGTTCCCCGGTCGATCCAGAACAGGTTGTAGCCGCCGACGTTGCCGGCGCCGAACTCGTTGCCGCCGCCGGCGGTGTGTTCCAGACCGACGACCTTGGCCCCGCCCTCGGGCGGCGCCTCGCGGTTCGCGTCCGACTGGGCGACCGCGCCTTCCTGGATCAGCCGCTCTTCCTCCGCGATCTCCGCGGCTTCCTCGGGCGTCAGGTACGCCCGCTCGCCGAGATGCACCGGCCGCTCCAGCGGAGTCAGCGTGGCGGCGTCGTAGGTGCCGGTCAGGTCGGGACGGCCGCTCGCGGTTCGTGGAATGTCGTCGCTCTGCGCGGCCAGGGCCGGGGCGAAGGCGAGGGCCAGAACGAGAACCGAAGACAGGCTTGCGGTGCGCTTCATCATGGGAAATCTCCAGTGGATGCAGGGTCGATAGGCCTAGTGTACTCCAGAGAAGCTGGCCGGCGGGCTGTGAGAACGACCCGGCCACACCGGCCCGTGCGAGGGGAGCTCTGCTACGGCGAGGCCCCTTGGTCGGTCGGACTCCTCGCGGCTTCCGCCGCCCGGAGGACCCGCAGGAAGTTGCCGCCCCAGATCTTCGCGATGTCCTCTTCGCTGTAGCCGCGCTCCAGCAGGCCGACGGTGACGCCCAGTGCCTCGCTCGCGTCCGCGAAGCCCTCGACGCCGCCGCCGTGGTTGAAGTCCGTCCCGATGCCGACGTGGTCCACGCCGATCCGGTCGACAATGTAGTCGAGGTGGTCGAGCATGGCGTCGACGCTGCCGGGGCCCAGCAGGTCGCCGATCGACTGCGTGAAAGCGGCCCTGGCCTCGGGATCGTCGATCTCCCAGTAGAGCTCGAAGGGATAGAGGTAGTCCTCGAGGACGCCGGCCGCGCGCCGCGCCTCGCGGAGCGCCTCGTCCAGAGCGGCATCGTTCGAGTCGTAGAGGTAGCCCCGGAACGGGCAGACGTGAATCACGCCGCCGCCCGCGCCGATGCCGTCGATCTCCTCGTCGCTCAGGTTGCGGCTGACGTCGGTGAGCCGGCGCACGTTGGAGTGGCTCGCGATGACCGGCGCCGTCGAGACGTCCAGCACCTGCAGGGTGGCGTCCCGCGACAACTGCGTCACGTCGACGACGCCGCCCAGGGCGTTGATCCGCTCGATGGCCGCGACGCCCGGGTCGGACAGGCCGCCGTGCTCGGCCGCTTCGTGCGTGCCCTTGGCCGCGTCGAAGACGGGCCGCGACGAGTCGGCGAAGTCGTTGTGCCCCATGTGGGTGAGCGCGAAGACGCGGGCGCCGGCCCGGTGGAACTCGTCGAGCGCCGAGACGTCCGTGCCGAGGATCATCGCGTTCTGGAAACCGAGGACAAGAGCCGCCTTGCCCTGCTCGTGGGCGGCGACGATCTCGTCGGCGGACAGCGCGACCACCGCGTCGTTCGCCGGATCCGCCGCCAGCGCGTGGACGGCCGCCACTTCCGCGTCCGCCCTCGCCCGCGCCGCGGCGTACCCTTCCGGCGTCCGCGGCCCGGGCCCGACCGCGACCGACATGACGACCGCGTCGACGCCGCCGGCGTGCAGCTTGGCCGGCGCGACCTGCGACAGCCCGTCGTCGCCGACGTAGGGGGACGGCGCGTCGGTAAGTTCGGCGTCCGCGTGGGCGTCGAGAACGAGTACGCGCTCGTGGATCGCGCGGGCCCGTTCCAGCAGTGCTTCCGGCGACGCGGCGGCGTCCGACGCGCTCTCGCTCCCGGGACCGCCGCAACCGACGCAGAGCAAGGCCGCGGCGACCGTCAGGGACCGGAACTTCGCGTTTCCTCTCATCTCTTCAGCCCTCCCCGGACCATCCGTCACGACGCCACGCGCACGATCCGCGTCCCCACGTTGCCGCCGGCCAGCAGATCGACGAACGCCTCCGGCGCCCGCTCCAGACCCTCGAAGACGTCCTGCTTCGGCACCAGTCTGCCGGCCTCGACCCACTCGCGCATCCGGGTCCAAGCCTCCGGATAGCGTTTCGCGTAGTCGAACACGAGGAAGCCCTCCATGCGGACGCGGAAGTTGATCAGGAGGCCCGGGACGCCGAACGGTCCCGGCGACGGCTTGGACGTGTCGTACTGGGAGACGACGCCGCAGCAGACGATGCGGCCACCGACCTTCATCCGCCGCAGCGCGCTGCCAAGGACCTCGCCGCCGGTGTTGTCGAAGTAGATGTCGATGCGATCGGGCGTCGCCTCGTTGAAGTCGCTCCGGAAGCTCGGGCTCTTGTAGTCGACGGCAGCGTCGAAGCCGAGCTCCTCGGTGAGCAGACGGCACTTCGCCTCGCCGCCGGCCACGCCGACGACGCGGCAGCCGACGACCTTCGCCATCTGGCCGACAAGGTGGCCTACCGAACCGGCGGCGGCCGAGACGAGGACGGTCTGCCCTTCCTTCGGCTCGCCCACGTCGAACAGCCCGAAATACGCCGTCAGCCCGTTCGTGCCGTAGACGCCGAGGTGGTGGGCCGGGTCACCGCCGCTGTCGCCCTCATCGACGAGACGGACCTTCGCCGCCTCGTGTAACGAGTAGTCCTGCCAACCGGCGGGACAAACGACGAGCGAGCCGACCGGAATCTCATCGTCATTGGACGCCTCGACGCGAGCGACCGCGGTGCCGCTCATCACGACGCCCGCACGAGGCGCGCCGGCGTAGCTCGCGCTGCCCTGGAGACCCGCCCGCTGGCCGGCGCCGATCGTGATCGCGAGCGTGCGGCACAGCACCTCGCCCTCGCCCGGCGCCGGCGCCGGCGCCTCGACGGTCCGCAGCGCGTAGTTGCCGGGCTCGAGCCGGTCCGTCGGCAGCGAGTCGATGATGATCTGGCGGTTCTCGGTCATGGCTGGCTCCGGGGATCGTGGGTTTCACCGGCCGCGCGCCGGTCGCGGCACCCTATCCTCCGCCGCCGTCGCCCAACCGCTTCTCGATCCGCAGCAGCGAGTCCCTGATCTCGCCCAGCAGCTTCGCCGATTCCACGCTCGCCTCGCCCTCCGCGGCCGTGGCGGGCGCCGACGCGGATGACGCTGCCCCAGCCCTCCCGATCCGCTCGCGTTGCGCCAGAACGGCCGCGCGGAACTCCTCGGTCCCCTCGATGCCGACCAGCTTGATCAGGCTGCCCGGACCGGACTGGCCGGCCGTCTCCACCGACAGACCGCGCAGGCCGAGGTGCCGCATGATCGGCCCGTGGGACATCGCCAGATCCGTGATCTTGTCCAGCGGAACCGTCTTCTCCTGCCGCACCAAGACGCCCCGCGCGACGTGGAGGTTCTTCTCGGTCAGCACGCAGCGAACGCGCTCCAAGTAGCGGCCCGTCAGGGCGTGGCCGATGGGAAACCAGAGGATGAGAAGGGGTATCCCGACGATGCTGACGGTCAACACGAACGCACCCGTCAGCAACCAGTAGGTGCGCACCCTCGGGTTGAAGGTCGCCTCGCGGAGGATCGGCTCCTCGCCCGTGTGCAGGTCCGGATCGGCCATGGCGCTGTCGTTCATGCGCGGCTCCCTGGTCAAGCGGTTCGCCGGTGTGGCGGCGGCGCTCCACATGCGGCGTCCGACCCCGCTGCCCGGCGCCTTCGAGAGTACCTTGCCTGTCTTTCGGTTCGTCCGGCGAGACGATCGGGCAGAGCCGCGTCTTCCGGATCTCACTGCCAGTGACGCGCTCATTCCGACGTGCCAGTTCGACCACGGCATCGGCTCGTTCTCCATGAACCCGGTCACGGTTTCCAGTTCCGCATCGACGCTGATCGACATCTGAGACACGTTACACTCGACAAATACGCCTTTTTTCGGTACTTTTCATGAGTGAGATCCACGCCAACCCGCCCTCGGGCAGCCGACCTGCTTCGCGACTGGGCCTCCCGCGGTCGCTATCACTTCTCGACAGAGGAACTCGCCGACGAACTCGGCGTATCGCTGACGGCAGCGAGGTCGGGGCTCAGGCGTCTCAAGAGGAAGAGGCTCGTGGCGACTCCTTACCGAGGCTTTCACGTCGCTATCCCGCCAGAGCACCAGAGACTCGGCTGTCTGCCCGCCGAGCAGTTCGTGCCTCAACTCATGGGCCGGCTTGGAGTCCCCTACTACGCCGGGCTCTTGACGTCCGCTCGATACCGCGGCGCCGCACACCAGCAGCCGCAGGTCTTCCAGGTCGTCGTCCCCAGGAACCGGCCGCCGATCCACTGTGGACTGGTCAAGGTCGCCTTTGTCGCTCGCCGCAACGGAGCGGCGATGCCGACAGAGAGGGTGAACACGCCGCGAGGCTTCCTCCGGATCGCTTCTCCCGAGGCCACGGCCTACGACCTCGTCGGCTACCAAGGGCACTGTGGCGGGCTTGAGAACGTTGCCACTGTTCTCTCGGAACTCGGAGAGAGTCTGGATCCGGCAAGACTCTCGTCGCTCGGCGAGTTCTCGCCCATTCCCTGGTCCCAGCGGCTCGGTTTCCTCCTCGACCTGGTCGGGCATTCGTCCCGGTCCAGGTCCCTCGCCGACTTCGTGGAGAATCGCGCGACGGCAACAGCGGTTCTGGTCCCCGGCGGAAGCAAGGCCTCCGCCAACCGCAATGCACGCTGGAAACTCCTGGTCAACGCCGACCTGGAACCGGACCTTTGATCCCCGCGGACTTCATCGCCGAATGGCGGGAGCAGGTCCCCTGGGTTCAGGAGTCGCAGGTGGAACAGGATCTGGTCATCAGCCGAGCCCCCTGGAAGGGGATCAAGGAAGGCTGACGATCACGGCCGCAGCCGTTGAAGAAGCGTCCCGCCATCGGTCCGAGGTCCGAAGCTCAACCCCGGGAACCAGTGCCTGCACTGGCGACTTGCCCCGCGCCAGATCCCGGCGGGACGATAGGATGCGCCCTTGTCTCCAGGACAGGTTTCAGGAGCGAAGGAGGAAGGCGGATGAGAGTTCCGGCCGCGCCGGCATTGGTACCGATCGTTCTACTGGTCCTGGCGGCGCTCGTCGCCGGCTGCACGCAGGGCACGGGCGCCGAAGCCCAGGAAACCCCGAGTGCCGTGCCGCTACGGGCCGTTCAGGACGAGGAAACCGGCTCGATCTCGATCTACCGGGAGGGCGAAGAGGAACCGATCGTCACCCAGAACGCCGGCGCGGAGCACCGGCCCTTCCTCCACCCGATCGTCGCTCCGGACGGCAAGGGTCTGGCCACGGAGTACAGCCCGGGCCACCACCCTCACCAGACCGGGCTCTACTGGGGCTTCACCCGGGTCAACGGCGAGCCGATGGATGCGGACACGCTCCGCCAGTGGTTCTACCGCCGCGACAAGCCGGAGGACATCGCCCGCGCCGTCGGCCGGGACTACTTCCACAACCCCGGCGGCGACTACTGGCGCCGCGAGTCGTCGTCCGTCGTGACCGAGTCCGGGACCGAGGTGCAGTGGCAAACGGTCTACGGCATGCTGGACGCCGACGGCAAGGCCTTCATGACCGAGACCCAGAACTGGTCCATGCGGGCCGAGGAAGACCGCTTCATCCTCGATCTCGAGTGGGCCGGCGAGGCGCACACCGAAGTCTCGATCAACGAGATGTCCTACGGCGGCATGTTCCTGCGCATGCCCTGGCACAAGGACATCGCCGGCGAGGCCGTCAACGCGGCCCGCCAGCGCAACCGGCAGGCCGAAGGCCAGCGCGCGATGTGGGTCGACGTCGGCATGCAGGTCGAGGGCCGCGACGACCTGCTTCATGTCGCCATCTTCGACCACCCGATGAACGCCGGCTTCCCGCAGACCTGGCGCGTCGACGGCCAGCTCGGCGTCGGCCCGGCGCGGTCACGGATGGGCGACTGGCACATCCCCGAGGGCGCGACCGAGGTCATCCGCCATCGCCTGATCGTCTACACCGGCGAACTGAACGACCTCGAACTGACGGAGGACTGGGAGGACTACACCGGGGCTGCCGAGGGCTCCTACTCGACGTCGTCGCTATGGGGCATCGCCCAGCGGGAAGCGAAGCAGGAGAAGTTCCTGACCCCGGAAGAGGCGGTCGATGCGATGACCGTGCGCGAGGGATTCAAGGTGAACGCCTGGGCCTCGGAGCCCATGATCACCCAGCCCATGGCCTTCGCCTGGGACGACCGCGGCCGCATGTGGATCGCCGAGAACCGCGACTACGAGACCCGCGGCCGCGGTTTCTCCGGCTCGGGCGACAGCCGCATCCTGATTCTCGAGGACACGGACCGCGACGGCGCCGCCGACAGCAAGAAGGTCTTCGCGGAGGGCATCCCCTTCCCGGCGGCGCTTGCGGTCGGCTTCGACGGCGTCTTCGTGGGCGCGCCGCCCCACCTGCTGTTTCTCCCCGACCGCGACGGCGACGACGTCGCCGACATGGACGACGCCGAGATCCTGCTGACCGGCTGGGGCATCCGCGACCGTCACGAGACGATCAACAGCTTCCACTGGGGGCCCGACGGCTGGCTCTACGGCCTCGAAGGGTTCGCGACGCCCTCCAGGATCCGCAAGCCGGGACCAGACGAGACGATCTACGGCCACAACGACCCCTTCCCCGACGACCTGTTCGAGTACGACGGCGTCGACATCAACGGCGGCGTCTGGCGCTACCACCCGACGAAGGACCGCTTCGAGGTCGTGGCCCACGGCTTCAGCAATCCGTGGGGCATCGACTACGACGCGAAGGGCCAGATCTTCATCACCGCCTGCGTGATCCCCCACCTGTTCCACGTGGTCCCCGGCGGCATCTACCACCGGCAGGGCGGCAGCCACTTCAACCCGTACGTCTACGGCGACATCCGCACGATCGTCGACCACCGCCACCGCTCCGCGCACGGCGGCGCCCGCGTCTACCTCTCGGACGCCTTCCCCGAGGAGCACTACGGCCGGCTCTTCATGGCGAACATCCACGAGCACGCGGTGCTCTCGGACGAACTCGAACCCAGGGGCTCCGGCTTCGTCGCCCACCACGGCGAGGACTTCCTGCTGGCCAACAACAAGCAGTGGGTCGGCTTCAGCATGGAGATCGGGCCGGGCGGCGACGTCTACGTCCTCGACTGGCACGACGCGGATATCTGCGGCAACGACGTCCAGCACAAGGAGACCGGACGGATCTTCCGCATCACGCCCGAGCAGTCCCTGGCGGACGACTGGGAGGGCCGCTACGACGACGTCAAGACGATGTCGAACGACCAACTCGTCGAGCTGCAGCTCTCGAAGAGCGCCTGGCACGCGCGCCGGGCGCGGGTCGTCCTCCAGGGCCGCGCGGCCAGCGGCGAAGTCGACGCCCCGGTCCACGAGACGCTGCGCGAGATGTTCGCGTCGAACCCGGACGGCGACCTGCGCCTGCGGGCGATGTGGGCGCTCCACGTCACCGGCGGCTTCACGTCCGGCGAGCTGACGACGGCTCTGGACGACGAGGACCAGCACGTCCGGGCCTGGGCGATCCAGCTCCTGACCGAAGACCACGACGCGCCCGCCGCCGCAACGGAGAAGTTCATCGAGCTGGCGGACCGGGACGCTTCGCCGATCGTCCGCCTCTACCTCGCGGCGGCCCTCCAGCGCGTCGAGCACGACGTCCGCTGGTCGATCGCCGAGCACCTGGTCATGAAGGGCGACGACGCGGACGACCACAACATTCCGAAGATGATCTGGTTCGGCATCGAGCCCCTCGTTCCCGAGGACCCGAAGCGTGCCCTGCGGCTGGCCAGGACCTCGCAGATCCCGATGCTCACGGAGAACATCGCGCGCCGCGCGGTGGACGCGGACGAGCTGAAGTTCCTCGTCACCTCGCTCGACGACCGCTCCGAGGCCCGGCCGGCCCTGCTCCGGGGCATGCTGGCCGGACTCGAAGGTCAGGTCTACGCCGAGCCCCCGGACAACTGGGAACGGGTCCACGGCCGGCTGAAGCGCGACCGCAACGTCGCCGATCTCGCCCTCCAGGTCGAGCAGCAGTTCGGCGGCGTCGAGGTCGCGCGGCAGTTCCTCGCCACGCTCGACGACGAGAGCGCGGCGCCCGAAGATCGGCGACGGGCCATCCAGGGCCTGGCCGACCAGCAGCACCAGGCACTCCGCGAGCGGCTTCCGGCCCTGCTGGACGAACCGGAGCTGCGGATCGCCGCGATCCGCGGCTTCGCCGCGTTCGACGGAGGCTGGGAAATGGGGTTGCTGCTGATGGGGCGCTACGAGACCTTCAACGCAGACGAGAAGCTCGCCGCCGTCCAGACCCTGTCCTCCCGCCCCATCTACGGCAGGATCCTGATGGGGGCGATCGACAAGGGAGGCGTCCCGCGGCGCGACGTGCCGGCCTACGTCGCCCGTCAGCTCCACCGCGTCGTCGGCAGCGGCTTTCTCGAGGTCTGGGGGCCGATCACCCGGGTCTCCAGCGAGAAGGCCGCGGCCATCGCGAAGTACACGACGATCTTGAGCGACGACGCGATCGCCGCGGCCGACACCGACCGCGGCGAGCAGATGTTCACCGAGCTTTGCGCCGTGTGCCACCAGATGTTCGGCGAGGGCGGCCTCATCGGTCCCGACCTCACGGGATCCAACCGCACGGAACTCGACTACCTGCTGACGAACATCCTCGACCCGAGCGGCGACATCCAGGACGTCTACCAGACACTGATGGTGACCACCCGGGACGGCCGCACCTGGTCCGGCACCGTCGCCACCAAGAGCCCCCGCTCCCTGACCCTGCGCGTCGTCGGCCAGGACGAAGTCGTCATCGCGCAGTCGGATATCCAGTCGTTCGACTACTTCCCGCTCTCGATGATGCCGGAGGGGCTGCTCGATCCGTACGACGACGACGAGGTGACGGACCTCGTGGCGTACCTGATGACCGCGCAGGAAGCGAACGAGCAGGGCCCGTAGTGTTCCGCCTGAGAAAGCCGGATGCAGGCAAGGAGCCCTGGCGCAGTCCGTTGCCTCCGATGAGGGACCCACGGCCTGGTTCGCGGGCCTCGCGGATGCCGCCGCCCGGGTTGCCAGGAGCGACAGGAAGATGACGAACGTCGCCATGATCGGCCTCGGCTTCGGCGCCGAGTTCATCCCCATCTACCAGTCCTGTCCCGGCGCCAACGTCCACGCGATCTGCCGCCGCGACGAAGCGGAACTCAACCAGGTGGGCGACCAGTTCGGGATCGAGCGTCGCTACACGGACTACGACGACGTGCTCGCCGATCCGGACGTCGACTACGTCCACATCAACACGCCGATCCCGGACCACGCCTGGATGTCGCTTGCCGCGCTCGACGCCGGCAAGCACGTCATGTGTACCGTGCCGATGGCGACGACCGTCGACGACTGCCGCAAGATCGTCGAGAAGGTCGCGGAAACGGGCCTCAGGTACATGATGGCCGAGACGGTCGTCTACAGCCGCGAGTTCCTGTTCATCAAGGAGCTGTACGACAAGGGCGAACTCGGCGACATCCAGCACCTGGCGGCCTCGCACCCGCAGGACATGGACGGCTGGCCGTCCTACTGGGAGCGGATGATCCCGATGCACTACGCGACCCACGTCGTCAGCCCCTGCCTGGGCCTGGTCGACGGCCTGGCCGAGTACGTGAGCTGCTTCGGTTCAGGCGTCGTTCGCGACGACATCGCGGAGAAGTCCGGCAACCGCTTCGCCGTCGAGACCTGCCACATCAGGGTCAAGGACAGCGACCTGGTCGCCCACATCTGGCGCTTCCTCTACGACGTCGCCCGGCAGTACCGCGAGAGCTTCGACGTCTACGGCACGAAGAAGAGCTTCGAGTGGACGCTGATCGAGGACGAACCCCACGTCCTGCACACCGCGAAGAAACCCGAGCCGGAGATCCCGGAGAAGGTCGAGGTGCCCGACTACGCGCACCTCCTGCCGCAGGAGATCCGGCACTTCACCCTGCCCCAGGAGATCCACGACGCGGAGCATCTCTCCTTCATCCAGGGCGGCGGCCACGGCGGCTCCCATCCCCACCTCGTCCACGAGTTCCTGAGCGCGCTCGGCGACGACCGCGATCCCTGGCCGAACGCGGTCACCAGCGCCAACTGGACCTGCGTCGGCATCTGCGCCCACGAGTCCGCCAACAAGGGCGGCGAGATCGTCCGGCTGCCCGGCTTCACGCTCGGAGCTTGAAACTGCCTACCCCCAACGCAACGGACCGCCTTCAGGAGGGCCAATGAACAAGACGAAACTACTGATCGCGAGCTTCCTCACCATCCTGGTTGCCGGCCTTGGCACGGCGGTCCGGGGCGGCCTCCTTCTGGAGTGGGGCACGGCGTTCGGCTTCACGCAGACGGAACTCGGACAGATCACCGGCGGCGGCTTCGTCGGCTTCGGACTCGTCATCCTCGTCGCCAGCGCGTTCCTCGACCGCTACGGTTACAAGCCGTTCCTGCTGGGCGCGGGCGTTCTGCACGTGCTGTCGGTCGTCGTGGCCGTCGCGGCCACCTTCGTCTACAACGGATCGATCGAAACGAACCCGGACTTCGCCCGTGCCGGGGCCTACTTCTGCCTGTTCTGGGGCGTCTTCATCTTCGCGGTCGCGAACGGCATCTGCGAAGCGGTCATCAACCCGCTGGTCGCGACCCTGTACCGCAAGGAGAAGACCCACTACCTGAACATCCTGCACGCCGGCTGGCCCGCCGGCCTGATCTGCGGCTCTCTCCTGGGTATCGGCCTGATCGGCCGCGTGCGCTGGGAGATCGTCCTCGCGCTCTATCTCGTTCCGACCCTCATCTATGTCCTGATGATGGTCAAGGAGAAGTTCCCCACGTCCGAGGCGGCCGCCGCCGGCGTCAAGTTCGTCGACATGGTCAAGGAGTTCGCGGCGCCCATGCTGCTCTTCCTGCTCGTGCTCCACGTCTGCATCGGCTACGTCGAGCTCGGCACGGACAGTTGGATCGTCAACATCATGGACACCGTCCTCGGCGGCAAGGGGTTGTTCATCCTGCTCTACACGTCCATCCTGATGTTCGTGCTGCGCTTCTTCGCCGGCCCGATCGTTCACCGGATCAATCCGCTCGGCCTGCTGTTCGTGAGCGCCGTCGTCGCCGCCATCGGCCTCTACTCGCTCGGTTCGCTCGCAGGCGCGGTCACCGTCATGATCGCCGCCACGATCTACGGCGCCGGCAAGGCCTTCTTCTGGCCGACCATGCTGGCCGTCGTCTCCGAGCGCTTCCCGCGCGGCGGCGCCCTGACGCTGGGCGCCGTCGGCGGCGTCGGCATGCTCTCGGCGGGGCTGCTCGGTGGACCGGGCATCGGCTACCTCCAGGACCGGCACGCCTCGCAGCACCTGCTGGAAAACAGACCCGCCGTCTACGAGGAGTACAAGGCCGAAGGCACGAACAGCTTCCTGTTCTTCGCCCCGGTCCAGGGCCTCGACGGCTCGAAGGCCGGCCCGGTCATGGAGAAGGCGAAGGACTTCAGCATCACGCTACCGCCGGACGAGCAGGCGGTGCGCGACGCGTCGTTCCACGGCGGCCAGACCGCCCTGCGGATCACCGCGGCCATACCCGTGTTCATGGCGCTCGGCTTCCTCTACCTGATCCTCCACTTCCGGCGTGCAGGCGGCTACAAGCAGATCGAACTGGAGGCGCAGCAGGAGACCTGAAAGGAACCGCGCGACCGAAGGCCTGCCCACACGATGACCGACCTGCTCGGCGCGGCGCCGGGTCTCTACGAGTCGGTGGAAGACATCGACCGGGAGATCGAGGACGGGCGAGCGGAGTGAGGCCTCGTCCGTCGTGAGTCGTCGCGTGCGGGCGCTTCAGGACCTGGACGGCTGAGGACGAAGGGGGCTAGCGCCTCGTGGTCCGGCGCGTCCTTCCGGTAGCCTCCACCGTCTGCCAACGCCCCAAGATGCCCGATTCGCCACTCAGTGAGCTGCGCGGCAAGCGCAGGATCACGGTTCCCCTGGATGCCGGCCGGGCACCGACCTTGGCCGCCGCTGCCGAAGTCGTCCTCGGCGACGACCCGCATGGCGGCGAGCTGCAGGTCCTGATCGCGAAACGCCACGGAGCCGGCGACCCGTCGATCCCGGAGCTCCGCACGCTGCATCGCTGGCGACAGGGCAAGAGGACGTTTCCACTGGTGACGGTGATCCGCCCTGACACGGAAGAACCGGGGACGATCAGAGACGTCAGCGCCGCGACTGGCGCGGAAACCAACCAGCCGAGCCTGCTGACCGACCGCGGCGACGAAGCCTCGTTTCGCCAGCGCTGGCTCAGCGGGCAGGGAGGTTTCTCCGAAGAGAGTGCAACCGGCGAGCCGTCCTGGGTTCTCGTGCTGGGACCGGACCTGGAGGTAGCCCCCGCACGACTTCCCGAGGAACAGGCGGCGCGGATGCTCCAGGCCGCCCTCGACGAACCGTCCGCGGTTTCGGCCCGGCGGCGAATCGTCGGCCTGCTGAAGCAGTCGGCGGGAACCGGAGACGACACCGGCACGCGCCCCGGCATGAACAACGCCGGTCTCTTCTCACGGCACTACCTGGTCCGATCTCTGCCGGGCGAGGCACGCTGGACGGCGGCGCGGCGGCGCGCGCGGCTGCTGCTTGACCGACGCGGCATGGACCTGATCCGCGGCCTCGGCTTCCGGATCGGCGATCGATTCGATCAGGCTCTCGTCCTCTTGGGCAAGAACAGCGGACAGCGCGCAGTCGCCGTCCTTCTCGAACGAACGGAGACCTTTGAAGCCGGGAGCGGGCGTCTCGGCATGTCGCCCGCCGCCTACGGTCTGGACAGGGCCTCGAAGCGTGGCGCGGAGTGGCTCATCCTGCTCCGAGGCGATCAGATTCGCCTCTACGCCACGAAGCCGGGAACGGGGGTCGGCAGCCGAAGCCCGGTAGACACATGGTTCCAACTAGACCTCGCCGCGCTCGCCCCGGAGGACGCCGGGTACCTGGACCTGGTCTTCTCCGCCGCCGCTCTCTCGCCGGAGGGCGCCGTCGCCAACCTGCTCGCCAGATCGAGGCAGTTCGCCACCGACCTCGGCGATCGTCTCCGGCAGCGCGTGTACGAGCGGGTCATTCCCGGCCTCGCCGTTGGCGTAGCGGAAGCGCTGGACCGGCTGCCGGGGCGCGAGGGGTCGGGCGACCTGAGCTACGCCTACCGGCTCAGCCTGCGGATCTTCTTCCGGCTCCTCTTCCAGGCCTACGCCGAAGACCGCGGCCTCCTTCCCTACGGCCGGAACGATCGCTTCGACCTCCACTCCCTGAAGCGCCTCGCCGTCACGCTCTCCTCCTCCGACAGGCCAGCCGCGACGTTCGACGCCGGCGCCACCACCCTGTGGCGCGACCTCCAGACGATCTGGAAGGCGATCGACAAGGGCGACCGCGGACTGGACGTCCCCGCCTACAACGGTGGCCTGTTCGACGCGGACCCCGGCTTCCGGCGCGAGGGTACGGACCTCGCGGACATCGAACTCGGCGATGACTGCATCGGGCCGGCCCTGCGCGACCTGCTGGTCGACGAGACTCCGGACGGCGACGTCGGCCCCGTCGACTTCCGGTCACTCTCCGTGCGCGAGTTCGGGACGATCTACGAAGGGCTGCTCGAGTCCGAGTTGAGCCGGGCAGACATGGACCTGACGATCGACAAGAAGAACGTCTACGTGCCCGCTCGGCCGAAAGACGAGGTCGTCGTCCCGAAGGGTGACGTCTACTTCCACAACCGGTCCGGCGAGCGCAAGGCGACCGGCTCCTACTTCACGCCCGAGTTCGCGGTGGAGCACCTGTTGGACCACGCGCTGGAGCCAGTCCTCGCGGAGCACCTGAAGCGCGTGGAGAAACTGCACGACCGGGGCGACCACGCGAGCGCCGCCGAGGCCTTCTGGGACTTCCGCGTCGCCGACATCTCGATGGGCTCGGGCCACTTCCTGATCGCGGCCGTCGACCGCATCGAGCGGGGGATGCGCAGGTTCCTGGCGGACCGCCCGCTCGCCAGCGTGAACGACGAACTCCGCCGGCTCGAGCGCAAGGCGCGCGAAGCGCTCGGGTCCCCGGGCGACCGCCGGCGGGACGGTCCCGAACTCGAGCCCTCGACGCTGCTCCGCCGCCAGATCGCCCGCCGTTGCATCCATGGCGTGGACGTGAACGAGACCGCCGTTGAGCTCGCGCGGGTCGCGGCCTGGATCCACACCTTCGTGCCCGGCTTGCCCATGTCGACGCTCGATCACAACCTCGTCCGCGGCGATTCGCTGACCGGTATCGGCACGGTGGACGAGGCGCTCGACGTGCTGGACCCGGATCGGGGCACTGCACAGGGGTCGCTGTTCTCGCAGCCGATCGAGGAGGCCATGGCCGAAGCGGCCGAGGCGCTCGGAGAGGTGGCCGCTGCTCAGGAAGCAGACACGGCGGAGGTCCTACGGAATCGCGAGGCGCTGGAAGACGCGAAGGCCCGAGCCGTGCCGGCCCGCCGCCTCTTTGACGCCGCGGTCGCGGTCCGGCTGGGCGTTGCCGAGACTAAGGCCGTGGGCGACGTAGAGGCGATCGCCAGGATCGCCGACCGGCCCGAGGTCGAAGGCGAGATAGAGCGCCTGCAGCCGGTCCACATGCCGCTTCGGTTCCCGCAGGTGTTCGAGAGAGAGTCGCCCGGGTTCGACGTTCTGATCGGGAATCCGCCTTGGGAAGAAGCAACGGTGGAAGAACTCGGGTTTTGGACAGCCCGGTTTCCCGGTCTCAAGGCACTGAGGCAGCAAGAGCAGATCCCGAGAATCCAACAGATCCGCCAAGACCGTCCGGATCTGGTGACCCACCTAGACAACGAGGTCTCCCGTGCCCAGCGCCTCAGGAATGCACTCCACGCCGGCCCGTATCCCGGCATGGGAACCGGTGACCCAGACCTCTACAAGGCCTTCTGCTGGCGCTTCTGGCACGTCGTCCGGGAGGACGGCGCCTTCGGCGTCGTGCTTCCCGGGTCGGCACTCACGACCAAGGGGTCGGCCAACTGGAGAAAGGCGGTCTTGAAAGGAGGCGCATTCTCCGACTTGACGCTGCTGGCGAACAGGAACGAGTGGGTGTTCGAGATCGACCCAAGCTACACGATCGGCTTGGTCACCGCGCGGAAGGGACGCGATCACAGTGGCGTCCTTCGGCTCCGCGGCCCCTTCGACGACTTGGCCTCCTATCGACGCGGAGCGAAGGCCACCGCGACCGAGATCCTGGTCGAGGAGTTCCTGACCTGGACGAAGACAGCCTCGATCCCCGCCGTCCCCAGCGATGAGGCACTCAGGGTGTTCCGTCGCATGTGCGCCCATCCACGCCTAGATTTCGCCTCAGAGAATCAACCGGAACCTGCGCGCACCTCGGGTTTGGTGTCGACTTGGCGAGCGCGCCCAGCGACCGAATTCCACGCCACCAACGACAAGCGGTTCTTCCGGCTCGATGTTCCGGCCATCGACGTGTCCGACCGCGGCGCCAGCTTGACGCGACCAACGGCAAGCGACACAAAGGACGGGCCATCCCTTTGGCCCGTCTACGGGGGCCGGTCCTTTCACTTCTGGAAGCCGGATACGGGTGAGTACTACGCTTGGGCCGATCCAGGCCGCATCGTCAAGGTACTCCAGAAGAAGCGGCTGCGGGGCCAACGTACCAGCACTTCGCCCTTCAGAGAGTTCAGTCACGAATGGGCGGCCGATTCGGCCACCCTGCCCTGCCTTCATCCTCGGGTCGTCTTCCGCGACATCGCGGCAGCCGCACGCCCACGCGCCGTCATCGCGGCCTTGATCCCGGGAGAAAGGGTCATCACCAACAAGGGACCGTACCTACTGTTGCCGCTGGGAACAGAAGCGGACGAGGCCTTTCTCGTCGGCATCCTGAGCTCCATGGTCCTAGATTGGTTCGCCCGGAGACTAGTGAAACTGAATCTGAGCTTCTTCATCTTCAACGCTCTCCCCATCCCCCGGCCCGAGTTCGACGATCGGGACCCCAGCTCCCCTGGCATCCGGCTCCGCACCCGCGTGATCGAGATCGCCGGCCGCCTCGCCACGGCCGAGCCGGACCACCCGGGCTTCCGCGAGTGGGCCGCCGCGGTCGGGGTTGATGCAGGTTCCGTCCGTTCGGAGGCCGAGAAGAACGACCTGATCGAGGAACTCGACGCCGTGGTAGCGCTGCTCTACGGGCTCGACGACGCGGATCTGACCGTCATTTACGACACGTTCCACACCGGCGCGGACTACTCGGATCGCTGCCGGCGTGTGATCGAACACGCACGGGCCTGGCGGAATCGCCTCGGATTTTCGGTCGGCGACTCGGGTTCAGGCGACACACCGTGACGACGACGCCGAGTGGCGCCCGCGCCATCTTCCCTCCCGTTTTCGCCACGAACCGGCCGGAACGGGGCGAGACGGTCGCGGCCGAGATCAACCGATTGCTCCGGGGCAAGCGGAAGTCCCACCGCGCCCCGCAGCCCGTCGCCATCGCGACGGCCTACCTCAATCCGGCTGGCATCGCGTTGCTGCTCGACGAACTGGAGCGGGCGCCCCGGGTCCGTTTGCTGCTGGGCGCGGAACCGGACCGGGCAACGGCGCGGCCGACGACGGCCGGGCTGAGCCTCAAGGACCTCCACCAGGCCCTCCGGCTGCACGAGGCCTGGCTCGCCGCCGAACGGGACCTGACGGGCTTCTCCCGCGAGGCGGACGGCGCTGCGCGGAGGCTGGTCGAGTGGCTGCGCTCGAACGATGCCGGCGACGGGCACAGAGTCCAGGTCCGCCGCTACGAGGACGGCTTCCTGCACGGCAAGGCGTTCCTCGTGGAGCACGAGATGGAGCCCGCCGTGCTCGCGGGTTCCTCAAACCTGACCCACGCCGGACTGATGACGAACGCCGAGCTCAACCTCGGCTATCCGTCGAGCCAGCACACCCACCTCGTGCAGGGCTGGTTCGGGTACTTCTGGGAGCATTCGGCGCCGTTTCCGCTGGCCGAGATCTACGCCTCGCGCTGGGATCCTCATTCCCCCTGGATCGTCTTCCTCCGCATGCTCTGGGAGCTCTACGGCAGGGATCTCGAAGCGGACGACCGTGCGGCGCTAGCCGAGGAGCTCAGCCTGACGGCCTTCCAGCGCGACGGCGTGGCCCGCGCGCTGCGGTTGCTCAAGGCGAACGGCGGCGTCCTGGTCGCGGACGAAGTCGGGCTCGGCAAGACCTTCATCGCTGCCGAGATGATCCGCAGGGCGACCGAGGAGAACCGACAACGGGTGCTGGTGCTGGCGCCGGCCGCGCTCAAGGAGAGCATGTGGGATCCCTTCCTCGATGGACACGGATTCTCCCGCCGGGTCCAGTGCATGTCTTACGACGAACTCCGGGTCGCCTGGCAGCGCGACGAGGAGGACACGCGACGGCGGCTCGACGACTACGCGCTGGTCATCGTCGACGAGGCACACAACTTGAGAAACCCGCAGGCGCAGCGGACGGAGACGGTCGCAGCGCTGGTCGGCGGAGAGCATCCGAAGCAGGTCGTCCTGCTCACGGCCACTCCGGTCAACAACAGTCTGGGCGACCTCCACGCCCTGGTGTCGCTCTTCATCCGCAACGACGCGTTCTTCGCCCATGCCGGCATCCCGTCGATTCGCGGCTACATCGCGGAGGCCGAGCGCATCGACCCGGAGTCGCTGTCGCCCGAACGCCTGTTCGATCTGCTCGACCGCACGACCGTCCGCAGAACGCGGAGCTTCGTCAAGGACCACTATCGGAACGACCGCTTCGTCGGCCCGGACGGCACGGAGCAGACGATCACGTTCCCCACGCCCGCGCTCCACCGACTCGACTACGAACTCGACGCGGCAGGCGAAGCGCTGCTCGATGCCGTCACCCGCGCGCTGGACTCGCCGGACGAACCCGGCGGAGAGCAGCCAGGCGGGACGGAGGCCGCGGCCGACCCGGACCGGCTGATTCTCGCCCGCTACACGCCGGACGCATACAGGCGGCGCGGCGGCAAGGAATACCGGACACAGCTCTCGAACGCCGGCCTGCTCCGCTGCGCCCTGCTCAAGTGCCTGGAGTCCTCGGCGGCGGCTCTCCGGTCGACGCTGGGCACGCTGATCCACTCGCACGAGGCGTTCCTCGAGGCTCTTGGCGCTGGCTGGGTGCTGACGGGCGACGCGCTCAGGGACTGGATCGCCTCCGATGCGGAGGATCTCGAAGAGCACATCGCTTGGCTCGATGATCGCTCGAAGTCCGGCGCCGCCGAGGCTTCCGAGTACCGGGCGGCTGACCTGGGCGCCGACGTGCGGGCCGACCTAGCCCTGCTGGAACGACTGAGCGCCCTGGCCGAGGCGGCTGCGGGCCAGGCGCGCGAACCCAAGTCCGAACGACTCGTATCCCGCCTGCGCGAGGTGGCCGCCGAGGCGCGGACGGTCAGCCGCGAGGGAATCGCCGCCTCCGACCGGCGCAAGACGATCGTCTTCACGAGCTTCGTCGCCACGGTGCGAGACCTCCAGGAACGGGTAAGGCAAGCGGTTGACGCCGCGGTGCCCGACGACCCGCTCTCCGACTTCCGCGGCCGACTCCCCGGGCAGCCGATCCACGGGCAGAAGACCGGGGTGGACCAGCACCACCGGGCACGGGTCCTCGGACGCTTCGCGCCCAGGACCGCCGGCTCGGGGCACGAAGAGGATCGTTACGACCTCCTGTTCTCGACCGACGTTCTCTCCGAAGGCGTCAACCTCCAGCAGGCCGGACGGATCGTGAACTACGATCTGCCATGGAACCCGATGCGGGTCGTCCAGCGGCACGGGCGCATCGACCGCATCGGGTCCTCCCACCGACGCATCGCCCTCGACTGCTTCTTTCCCGCCAGCAGGCTCGAAGAGCTGCTCGACCTTGAACAGCGCCTGCGCCGCAAGCTGGCCCTGGCCAACGCCGCGGTCGGCACGGGCGACGTGCTGCCCGGGGTCGACTCCGGTGCCGGCCAGGTCTTCAGCGACACGACGCGGGACCAGATCATGGAAATCCACGACGAGGACGCGTCCATCCTGGAACACGGCGGGCAGCACCGGGCGCTCTCCGGCGAGGAGTATCGGCATCGCCTGCGCCAGTCGATGAAGCCGGACGCGGAGCGAGGGGAGGTCCTGGGCCTGCCCTGGGCCTCCGGGTCCGGCTTCCGCAATCCCGGCACGAGGCAGTCCGGTTTCGTCTTCTGCATTCGTGTCGGCCAATGCCGGACCGAGGCCGCCTCACGTTCCCGGAGCAGACCCTCTGCCCCAAGCCGACGCCCGACCTGCGGCCGGGCGGACTGCGAAGTCTGCCGCCGCGATCCGTTCTTCCGCTTCGTGCCCACCTTCGCGGACTGGCGGCCGCTCAGGGACGGCAAAGGCGACCCGATCGTGGAGCGCGACACTCTCCAGGCGCTGATCGCCGCCGACCCGGTTCGGGAGGACACTGCCCGTGAACTCTCCTCCACGGCCTACGACCGCGCGTTCGACGCCTGGGACATCGCCCGACGCGACGTCTGGGAGGAGTGGATGCGTCTCGTCGACCCGGCGAACCTGCAGCCGGACCTGCCGAAGGCGTTCCGCGACGCGGCGGAACTGCTCCACCGTCATGGCACGGAGGCGCTCGGCACGGACGAACTCGAGAAGCTCATTCCTCGATTCCAGACCGTGCCCACAGCGCGGGTTCAGCGCGACGTGCGCGCCATCCTGAACGCGGACGACGAGAACGAGGCGAAGGTCCGCCGCCTTCGGGACTTCGCGCTGCAGACCGGTCTGAAGCGACCGACGCCGGTCGAACCGCTGCCCGAAGTGGCCGAGGAAGAGGTTCATCTCGTCGCCTGGATGGCGATAAGGGCCGGCGCGTAGCGTGCCAGGGGGACACGGCGGCGGCCGGTCAGGCCCGTCCGCACCGCCCTCAGCCGCCGTGAGTGCCGGGTGCCGCCTGGAGATCGAAGAGGGGCACGCCCATGGCTTCCGCAGCATCCGCCATCCGCCCGTCGTAGGTGGCGAGCTCGATCTGCCTCCGCTGCCGAAACAGGTACTCGGCTGTAGCGAGGTGTAGCGCGTCGCGCGTCCGAACCGGAACGGGGAACGCTTCGAGAGCCCGCTCGAGAGTCAGCGGCCACAGTTCAACCATCGCGACTCCATCGAGAAGCTCCCGAGCCTGTTCGCCAAGGGACTCGCCGCGGAAGCGGGAGTGGAGTACGACCCACACCTCGTACTCAAGAAGCCGGCTCGAGACGATCTCGGCCTTCCAGAACCGCTCTGGAGGGCGCCGCACTTCGACGAAGAGGTGCGCGAGCAAGACGGAACTGTCGACGTAGATCAAAGCCGGTCACTTCGCACGTCGTCCAGAACCTCCATGAGTTCGTCGAGGCTCATGATCGGCGCGGGCTTCGGCGGCGGACCCGCGAACGGCTTCAGGGGCGGCGTCAGGATGCCCTTCCGCATCATCTCGGCGAGCTTCGCGTCGGCGAGCATCCGGCTTCGCTCTCGACGCGGCGGGCCGAGTTCGGCAACGATCCGGTCGCGATTCGTGACCAGCACGGTCTCTCCACCGGCTGCGATGCGGACGTACTCGCTGAGCTTGCTGTTCAGCGTCTTGAGGCCTACGGATCTCATGGCCACGAAAGTAGCTACTAGTAGCTGCTTTCGTCAAGGCCCCCGCCGGCAAGTCGCGCTCGCGTTCCGGCGAGTCGCGGCCCGGATCCCGGCGGTCCCCTCCGATCGCCGCTTCGCCCGGAGGCCCGCAGCCGGAGAAGGCGCCGCTATTGCGACGCAGCCTGGTAAAGCTCGATCTCGTAGCCGTCCGGGTCGTGGAAGAAGACGATCGTCGGCGGATTGTCGCCGGGAATCGTGACCCACCGGAGCGTGGAACCGGCCGCCTTGGCCTTCTTCGCGAGAGCCTTGGCGTTCGCCGTGTTGACGATGATCCGGCCGTAGCTTCCCTTGCCCTCAGGGAGCGGATCGTCGTTGAAGTGCGCCAGAACGAGTGTCGCGCCACCGCCCGGCGGCGCCAGACCGATCTCGATCACGTCGTTCCCGTCGGACGGATACGTCCACACGCGCTTGAAGCCCAGCACTTCGGCGTAGTACTTCTCGGACCGCTCGAGGTCCGCCACGTTGATGGCCACCAGCGCCAACGAAGCGTCGGACTTCTCGTCTCCCGCCATCAGCGGGGCACTCACGCACAACAACACCGCAAACACCAAGGCCCGAACCGCCCACTTCGACATCCCAAGCTCCCTTCTGAGCATCAGACTCACTGTCAACAGAGGCAGGCGAGCATAGCGCGCCGAGGGCCGCGCTACTCCACCGGATTCGCGGCGATGAACTCGTTGATGATCCCCGCCAGTTCCTCGCCGTGCGTCTCCTGGATGAAGTGGCCCGCGCCTTCGACCTTGACGTGCGGCTGGCCCTGGGCGCCGGGGACTCGCCTCTGGAACGGCACCTCGCCGCCGCGCGTGATCGGGTCTCTGTCTCCGTAGGCCGTCAGGAAGGGCTTCTCCCAGCGTTCGAAGACTTCCCAGGCCTTGCGGTTCGCCTCGTTCGCCGGATCGTCGGCGAAGACCGGCACACGCTGCGGCATGATCAGCGCCCCGGCCTTGTAGGCCGGCTCGGGAAACGGCGCATCGTAGGCGGCCGCGATCGACGGGTCGCCCGTGTTGGTCGCCAGCATGCGGCCCGTGGGAATGTCTCCGGCGTCAATCATCGCCTGGTTCCTGCGCTTCCAGCGGATGAAGGCGCTGTTCTCCGGGAAGTCCTCCGGGCCGGCCGCCCCGCCGACCGGCAGGCCTCCGTTGGAGAGGACGACCCGCGCGAAGCGCTCCTCGTTCTCCGCCACCACGCGCAGGCCGATCAGGCTCCCCCAGTCCTGGCCGAAGAAGGTCGCCTGCCGCAGGTCGAGCGCCTCGACCAGCTCGGTCATCGCGTCGACGTGGAACTTGTAGGTGTGGGTGTCCATGCTCGCCGGCTTGTCGGAGCGCCCGAAACCGATGAGATCGGGCACGATGCAGCGATGGCCGGCCTCGACGAGGACCGGGATCATCTTCCGGTAGAGATACGACCAGGTCGGCTCGCCGTGGAGCAGCAGGATCGGTTCGCCGTCGGCCGGCCCCTCGTCGAGGTAGGCGACCCGGTAGCCGTCGATCTCCAGGTAGTGCGGCTCGAAGTCGAAGTCCGGCAGGTTCTCGAAGCGGGCGTCGGGGGTGCGATACACGCCGGGGCGAATCTCCTCGGCAAGGGCTGGCGCGGTCATCGCCGCGAAGGCCAGGGCGACGACGCCCAGGGTCGCCGCCTCAACGAGGTCTCGTCGCGATCTCTTCATCTCGGTTCCTCCGTTCCGTCTGGCGCAGGCCGTGGGAATGACGCCCGACTCTATCGGGCGAGATCGACTATCCTCTCTCCGCCCCGAGGAACGGAGCAGGCCCAGATGACCCAGAACGGAACCGCCGTGCGCCTCTCGGGCGTGCGCAAGACCTTCGGCGCGCACACCGCGGTCGCCGACCTCGACCTCACGATCGAACCCGGCACGATCTACGGCCTCCTGGGCCCCAACGGCTCGGGCAAGACGACCACGATCCGCATGATGATGGGCATCCTGCTGCCCGACAGCGGCTCGGTGGAGCTCTTCGGCGGCCCGCCCGACTTCGGCCGGCGCAGCCGGGTCGGCTACCTGCCCGAGGAGCGCGGCGTCTACGAGAAGATGAAGGTGCTCGACCAGCTCGTCTTCTTCGGCGAGATCCGCGGCCTCGCGCGGTCCATGGCCCGCACCCGGGCCGAGGAGTGGCTGGACCGGCTCGGGCTCGGCGACTGGGCGTCCAAGAAGGTGCAGGCCCTGTCGAAGGGGATGCAGCAGAAGGTGCAGTTCATCTCCACGGTGCTCCACGACCCGGAGATGCTGATCCTGGACGAGCCCTTCAGCGGCCTCGACCCGATCAACCAGGACGTGCTGGAGGAGATCGTCCTCGAGGAGAAGGAACGCGGCAAGACGATCCTCTTCTCGACCCACCTGATGGAGCAGGCGGAGCGGCTCTGCGAGCGGGTCTGCCTCATCTCGCGGTCGCGCAAGGTGCTCGACGACGACCTGAAGGAACTGAAGCGGCGCGAGCGCTCGGGCGTCGTGGCGGTGGAGTTCGAGGGCGAGGCTCCCTCGGTCGCCGCCTGGCCGGAAGTCCTGGACGCCCAGCAGGTGGGCGACGCGTTCCACATGTCCCTGCACGACGGGGTGCGCCCGGAGAAGATCCTGGATGCGGTGCTCGCGGAGGGCGTCAGCCTCCGCAGGTTCGAACTGCTGGAGCCTCGGCTGCACGAGATCTTCGTCCGCCACGCCGGGGACCCCGGCGACGACGATGCCCCGTCAGAGACGGGAGGTGCGTCATGAAGCAGGTCTGGTCGGTGATCCGCCGCGAGTACGTGGAGCGCGTCAAGACGAGGGCGTTCATCCTCTCGACGCTCGGCATGCCGCTGCTCATGATCGGCATCATGGCGGTCGTCGGATTCGTCGCGTTCCTCTCCGAGCAGTCGGAGCGGCAGATCGCCCTGATCGACCTGAACGGACAACTCGGCGAACGCGTCCAGCAGGCCCTGGATCGGGCGGGATACGACGTGGAACTCGCGGCGCCCGAAACCAGCGCCGAAGACCTGGACCAGCAGGTGCTGGACGAAGAACTTGAGGCCTACGTCGTCCTCGACGACACGACGGCCAGCGAAGCCGTCTTTCGCTACCGGTCGAAGGAACCGCCGGGAAGCGTGCGTTCGCAGTTGATGCGATCGGCCGTCGTCGAGGAGGTCGTCGACCTGCGTCTCGGCCAACTCGAGGACGGCGAATCGGTGCGGAGGCTCTTCGAGGGCGGCTCGCTGGAGTACGAGCCAGTGGGCCTGGACGAGGAGGAAGCGGAGGAAGCCGAGGCCGAGCGGATCACCGGCATGATCACCGGCATCGCCGGCGGCCTCATCCTCTACATCATGATGCTCGCCTACGGTGCCCAGACGCTGCAGTCGGTCCTCGAGGAGAAGCAGAGCCGGGTCGTCGAACTGGTGATCTCGTCGTTGCGACCCTGGCAACTCATGCTGGGCAAGATCGTCGGAGTCGGGGCCGTCGGCCTCACCCAGGTAGCGATCTGGATCGCTTGCGTGGCTCTGCTGGCCGGCCTCGCGTTGCCGAGCCTGATCGCCGCCGCCTCGGACTTCGAAGAGCTGGCTGAGTTCCGGCAGTACCTTCCGGGCCCCGGCGCCGTTCTGCTGCTCGTCGTCTTCTTTTTGCTCGGCTACTTCCTCTACTCGAGCCTGTTCGCCGCGGTCGGCGCCATGTGCCGGAACCTGCAGGAAGCGGGACAAACCCAGGCGCCCCTCATCGTCCTGATCATCGTCCCGTTCATGCTTCAGATGATGACCTTCCAGGGGAACAGCATGCCGTGGATGAACTGGGTGGCCCTGTTCCCCTTCTTCAGCCCGATCATGATGTACCCCCGGGCCGTGATGGGGGACGTACCCGCCTGGATGGTCGCCGTCTCGATCGTGCTGATGGCGCTGACCGTCTGGGGCGCCGCCTGGGTGGCGGGCAGGATCTACAAGGTCGGCATCCTCAGTCAGGGCAATCGGCCCAGCCCGCGGGAACTGCTGCGCTGGATCCGGGAGGCGTAGCAGGGCGCGGAGCGCACTGCTACGGCGAACCGGACCAGCTCAATGACCGCGGAGCGCGTCGCCAGACCGCGACGTGCGTTGATCAGGTGGATTCGGGAGGCCTGAGGATCGGCGGCATCGGGCAGTTGATCCAGGCCGCCACGACCCGCAGCAGTTCGCCCTCCTCTACCGTCACCTGCCGGTCAGCCGTGATGCAGGCGACTGCCGCCTCCAGGACGCGCTTCTTCACCTGTGGCGCAGCCCGGTCCAACTCGACGAGAGCCACATCGAGTGCGGTGAAGCCGCATTCCTCGTGCGGAAGCAAGCCCCTTTCGGGAAGCGAAAGGACCCGCCACCCTTCCGCGAAGGCCCGTTCGGCCGCCTGGGGATCCCGATTGCCGACGTAAGCGAGCACCGACAGGAGCACCGCCAACGGGGATTGCACCGCGCCGGCCGAACGATGGCGCACCCGCGTCGGCCCCGACCTGCCGAAGGACGCCTGCATGTCGCGCAACAGGATGCGCTGGAGCGACCACTCGAACAGGTCGATGACCTCGTCCGCCTCGACAAGCGCCACGACGTTCTCCTGGAACCGCTCGACCTGCCGCGACGTGAGGCTGCGAAGCGCGGGCAAAGCGATCTCGAGCACGGGTAAGCGCACTCTCGGATCGAGCCGCTCGACGACCGGAGCCAGCCGCACGGTCTCTTCGTAGACGCCGTCGTCCGCCGCCGCCTCCAGGTGGGCGAGCTGCAACCGTCGCGGTCCCGGATCATGGTCGAGCAGAAGCGCGTAGACGAGGGCCCGGGCGCCGTAGGGCTCGTGCGCGGCCACCATGACCGGCTCCGGCAGGCGGTCGATCAACCCGGCCGCGTACTCCACGTGCGCAGGCGTCGGCTGGCCGACGTGGCCGATCGCGGCAGCGAGATTCGGCCCGGCGGCCCCTCCGCCATCGCCGCCCGCGAAGCCCACGGCACCTGGAGGACCAACCGCGCCCGGAGCACCATCGCCAGCCCCGAGCAGTTCCGGAAACTCGCCGTCCCAGGACGGATCGATCCGTTTGATCCGCTCCCCCAGCGGCGGATGGGTCGAGAACATCGCGCTGAAGCCGGAGGTCGCCCGGCCGAAGAACATGTGGCTGGCTTGCGGCGCGTTCGGGTTCTCCACCTTCGAGCCGGTCACGAAGCCGCCGATCTTCTTGAGCGCGCCGGCGATTCCCCAGGGATGGCGGGTGAACTGCACCGCCGAGGAGTCGGCCAGGAACTCGCGTTGCCGGCTGACGGCGGCCTTGATCATGTTGCCGAAGAAGGTACCCGCGAAGCCGACGATCGCGAGCCCGGCGCCGAGAGCCAGGATCGGCAGCGCGCCCTTGTTGTCTCTCGAGCGTCCACCCCCGGTGTAGAACGACATCCTGAGGATGAAGTAGCCGATCATCCCGATGAGGAAGATGCCGTGGAGCATGCCGATCAGCCGGATGTTCAGCCGCATGTCGCCGTTCAGGATGTGGCTGAACTCGTGGGCGATGACCCCCTGGAGTTCGTCGCGGTCGAGGGTCGCCGCCGCTCCGCGCGTGACGCCGATGACGGCGTCCTGGGGCGCGAAGCCGGCGGCGAATGCGTTGATGCCCGCTTCGCCGTCCATCACGTAGACCGGCGGCGCCGAGGTGCCCGAGGCGATCGCCATCTCTTCGACGACGTTGAGCAGCCTGCGCTCGACCGGGTCCGACGTGCCGCCATCCACGAGGCGGCCGCCCAGTTCCTCGGCGATCACGCGACCGCCACCACGCAACTGGGCGAGCTTGTAGAGGCTCCCACCGCCGACCACCGACAGGGTGCCGAGCGTCGCCAGGATCAGCAACCGCGGATCGCCGACGGCCGTCCAGTCGAGCGCGCCCGTGTCGGGGTCGCGGCCGAAGTACCCCATCGTGGCGGCCAGCAGCACCTCGACCGAAACCACGATCGCGAGCACCGCCAGCGAGAACAGCACGACGAGGCGGGCGGTGCCCCGCCGGGCTGCGTCCTGCTGCTGAAAGAAGTCGGTCGCCATCGCGCCGCCGCCCGAACCGGCGAAACCGGACTACTCGCGCCCCGAAGCGTCTCGCAGACTCGGCGATTCGGACCAGCCCGTCCTTGCCGGTAGTCCGCGCCCGGAAGTCACTTCGTAGCCTGCCACGATGCAGACTACTCGAACGAAATCTGCGGTGCTTCGGCGATCGCCTCGCTGTCGAACTCGAGCAGCGTCGCGTCCTGGCCGTGGCCGAACATCCCGGCGACGGTGACCGCCGGGAACCTCTGCTTGTACGTGTTGTACGCGGTCACCGCGTCGTTGAAGGCCTGGCGCGCGAAGGCGACCTTGTTCTCGGTCGAGCGCAGTTCCTCGCTGACCTGCATCATGTTCTGGTTCGCCTTCAGGTCCGGGTAGGCCTCCGCCAGGGCGAAGAGGCGGCCGAGGGTGCCGGTGAGGACGCCTTCCGCCGAGGCGAGTCCCTGGATCGCGGCGGCGTCGCCCGGGTTCGCGGCCGCCTGCTGCAGTCCGCCGGCCGCCTCGTTGCGGGCCTGGATTACCGCCTCCAGCGTCTCCCGCTCGTGCTTCATGTAGCCCTTCGCCACCTCGACCATGTTCGGAATCAGGTCGTACCGCCGCTTGAGCTGGACCTCGATCTGCGCGAACGCGTTCTGGTAGCGGTTCTTCAGCGTGACCAGCTTGTTGAAGGTCCCGATCAGCGACGCGCCGAAGATGACGGCGAGGAGCGCCAGACCGGCCAGAATGACGATCGTCAGAATGCTCATGAAGTTGTCTCCGTCGGCTGGGGCCGCCCGTTGGCCGCGGCCCGGCGCCCGGGCGGCGAAGTCCCGCGCCACACCCGAACCAATTTCGAGCGTCCGTCAGCGGGTGCTCGAACGGCATGCTGTCACAGGCGGAAGGTGTACTGCGCCTTCACCGCCAGCCTCGAGTCCTGCCGGCGGAAGTCGGTTCCCCTCTCGCCCACCTCCTGCACCCAACCCTGGCCGAAGATGAAGAACAGGTCGTTGCCCGGCTCGAGGGTCCAGCGCACCCGGCCCTGGAAGCCGAGATTGCCCGAGCGGTTGTCGAACTGCAGCACGTTCGAGAACGAGAGCAGCGGCGAAACCGCGTAGTTGAACTCGGCCCGGTGGATCCTGGCGACGAAGTCGCCCTGCGGCAGACGTGCGAAGGTCTGGTTCGTCTCGACGCTGATCGTCAGGCGCGGCGGCGCGGAGTACCGGAGGCCCACGCGGTAGGTCTCGGCGTCTCCCGACCAGAAGCTGCCGAAGGTGACTCCCAGGTTCGCCTGAAGCCTGCGCTTCTGCGCCGACATGAAGAAGATCCTGAGCGGCGTGAAGTCGTACTCGCCGGGCGGCAACACCACGCCGGGGGAGATCTCGAAGGGCTCGAACAGCCGCTCCCAGGTCGGGTTCACGTCGAACAGGCTGTGCAGCGAGTCGCCCGACTGGAAGTGCCAGTCGACGAGCGTGAAGTATAGGTCGCGGCTCTCGACCAGGCCGTTGTCGAGTCGCTTGAACTCCGTGTAGAAGACGTCGTGGTACATCTGCTGGATGCCCAGCCACTGGTTCTTCGGCCGCGGGTTGAAGCTGGCGCCCAGCCGCAGCATCCGCACGTTGCGGCGCTGAACGAACCCGAGCGCGGGATCGAAGTTCTCCTGAATCTCGCGCCACTGCACCTGGGCGTCGTACCGGTCGTTCGGGAACGCCGCCGCGAAGCCGAAGGCCGCATCGTCGTCGGCCGTGCCCTCGGCGGAAGGACCCTCGTTGTCGCTCTGGAGGCCCCAGGCGTTGAAGACGAAGTTCCGGCCGCTGCCCAGGATGTCGGAAGTGGCCAGGCGCAGGTCCACGCCCATCGTGGTGGCGTCCATGGCGCGCGCCTGGTTGCCGCTGGTGACGAGCGCGCCGATGTAGGACTGCTGCCAGAAATTCTGCCGCACCCGTCCGACGAACATGCTCTGGTCGTCCACGAACGAGGTATCGCCGGTGCCGACGTTGAGCACGCCGACTTCGGTCCGGCCCACCCTGCCGGTCAGCTTCAGCCCGTAGTCGAGCGGCACCTCGCGACCTCGCAGCAGACCGATCCGGCGGCTGAAGAAGGGGAAGATCTCGGCGCCGGTACCGGGGATGCCTCCCGGCTGGCTGACCCCGGTGGTCGCGAAGTTGAAGACGCCGGCATCCTGCAGGAAGAAGGACCGCTTCTCGGGAAAGAAGATGGAGAAACGGGTCAGGTTGATCTGGCGCGCGTCGACTTCCGTCTCGCCGAAGTCGGTGTTGAAGGTGGCCGTCAGCTTGAGGTTGGGCGTCACGTTGTAGAACAGGTCGAGTCCGGGCTTGCCGCGCAGGCTGTCGTCGCCGCTGGCGGCGCTGTGGTCCCAGCGCCCCGCGACGAACGGCCGGATGTCCAGACTGAGCCCCTGTTCGAGGCCTCCCATGCCGGAGATCGCCCCCGCCTCCGATACCTGGAAGAACTGCGCGTCGAAGCGGGCGCCCGCCCAGCGCGCCTCCTCGAACTTCCGCTGGATGTTCCGGCTGAAGTTGAACCCCCAGACCGTGCCCTCCGGCGGGAAGTTCAGGCTCTTGAAGGGGATCGCGAACTCCGCGCTCCAGCCCCGGTCCGAGCGCTGCGTCGCGACGTTCCAGATGGCGTCCCAGTCCTCGTTCGTCTCGCCGTTCGCGAACACCAAGCCGTCGACCAGGGCGCCGTTCGGGTTCGTCGAAAAGTAGTAGGCGTTACTCTGATCGCGGAAGGTATCGAGCAGGAACTGGACGTAGTCGTCCGGCCTGAGCGAGGCGTCGCGGGCCATCTGCGATGCGAGAACCCGGTCCGGCTCGGAGTCGTGGCACATCACGCCGACGTAGAGGTGGTCGGCGTCGCGCAGCAGGGTGACCTCCGTGCGCTCGCTCGGCACGGCGCCCTCCGTCGGGATGCGTTGCACCAGGGCGCCGATCCGCGGCGACGATGCCCACGCCGGTTCGTCCAGGACGCCGTCGAGGAGAATCGGCTCGGACACCGCCGTAACGACCGCGGTCCGGGTCGGCCTGCTCGACTCCTCCTGGAGCGGAGCGGCGACAAACGCGGGCGGAGCGACGAGCGCCACCCACCCATGCACCACCACGACCGCCGCCAACCGCCTGCCGGGTACGCCGACCTCCGGTCGGCATCCGGGCACGGTCCGGCGCCCGGCCGGATCGGTCGCTCCCTCGGACAACCCGCTGGTCCGCTTCGGTCTCAGGGCGCTCTCACGGCGACGGCAGCAGCGCGTCCCGGTCCACCCACTCGCCGCGCAGCATGACGCGGTCGATCTGCAACGTGTTCCGTATGTCTGCCAGGGGATCGGCGTTCAGCACGATCAGGTCGGCGCTCATGCCGGCGGTAAGCGTGCCGAAGTCCGCCTCGCCCACCGGCGGCATCCGGCCGGCGCCGGTCGCCGTGGCGGCGACCAGGGTCTCCATCGGCGTGAGACCCGCCTCGACGTAGAGCTCGAGTTCGTGGTGCGTGCCCCACCCCATCGGCACGTTCGGTGTACCGCTGTCGGTGCCGAGGGCCACCTGGATGCCGTGGTCGTGGAGCGTCTTCGTGAAGTCCTGCATGTGCCGGAAGGAGAGCTTGCGTCCCTCGAAGCCGTCCGCCGCCAAGATGGCGGCACGGGCTTCCTCGTCGCTGAAGCGCTCGAGCGCACGCGGGTTCATCACTGCCCGCAGTTCCGGGTCGTCCAGCAGTTCCGGGTGCTCGGCGAAGTGCCAGTTGTTCTGGACGATCGACAGGGTCGGCGCGAAGCCGCAGTCCTTCTCCAGGCACAGGTCGAGGAACGCCTGGCTGGGCACCGGGTCCTCCATCGGCACGCCGCCGCCGGGTCCGAAGGTCCGCACCGTGGTGTGCATGAACTCGTTCAGGCCGGCCTCGAGAAGCTGGAGGCCGTCCGCCTCCTCGTTGATGTGGGCGACCGGGATGAGCCCGTTCTCGTAGGACTCGTCGATGATCGCGGCCCGGATCGCCGGCGGGATCTTGCGGTTCGGCTCCGCGACCTCGTTGATCCACATCTTCGTGAAGTGGACGCCGAGGGCCGCCTGCTCGCGGACCTGGGCCCGCGCCTCCTCCGGCGTTGTCGGCGTGTTCGGGAAGCTGGAGTTGAAGCCGCCCGGGTAGGAGAAGCCGAGCCCGGCGGTGAACGCCCGCGGCAGGTCCGGCCGTCCGGCGTTCGCCTCCAGCATCAGCGCCACCTTGTCCGGGCTGTCCGAGCCGATGCTGCGGGTCGTCGTGACGCCGTAGTAGAGCTGCGACCGCAGCGCCTGCTCCGTGGCCTCCACCGGGCCGCCGTAGTGGGCGTGCAGGTCGACGAAGCCGGGGATGACCGTCTTGCCCGCCGCGTCGACTACTTCCGTGCCGTCGGGGACATCGACAGCGTCGCTCGGGCCGGCCGCCACGACGCGGCCGTCGTCGATCAGGACGACCGCGTCGGCGACGGGGTCGCCGCCCGTGCCGTCGATGAGCCGGGCGCCGACGATCGCCAGGTCGGCGGGTTCGACCGGAGGAGCGGAACCATCTCCGCAAGCCGCCAGAACGACGGTCGCCGAGAGTGCGAGTACCGGGGCAGCAGCGTACCTTGTCATGGTGCGAGCAGGCTACCAGCCGGCCCGCATGCCAGACCCAGCGCCTAACACCGGCTACGCCGGCCCGCCGGCCTCTGAAGACGCGCCGCGAAGCGGCGAACGCCCGAAGACTTGGCCCTGCGATCAGCCGTCGCACGAGAATGAGAGAATCCCGGCGATCCGCAACGGAGCACCCGATGAGCTGGCACGACGACGTCAAGGAGATCGAACGGCAACGTCGCATGGCCGAGCAGATGGGCGGCGCCGACAGCGTCGCTTTCCAGCACGGCCGCGGCAAGCTGACGGTGCGCGAGCGGATCGACCTGCTCGCGGATCCGGGGACCTTCCACGAGATCGGCGCGCTGGCCGGCACGGCGACCTGGGAAGACGGTTCGGTGGCGGCGCTCAAGCCGTCCAACATGGTCGTCGGCACGCTGCGCGTCGACGGCCGAAAGGTCGCCTTCTCCGGCGGTGACTTCACGATCCGCGGCGGCGCCTCGGACGCCAACGTCGGCAACAAGAGCCGGTTCGCCGAGCAGTTCGCGCTGCGCAGCCGGCTCCCGTTCGTCCGCCTCCTCGATGCGACCGGCGGCAGCGTCAAGACCTTCGAGCAGATCGGCAGGACCTACCTGCCCGGCGGCGCGGGCACCGACGTCTCGACCCATCTCCTGCAGGCGGTTCCGGTGGTCTCGGCCGTGCTCGGCTCCGTCGCCGGCCTGCCGGCCGTGCAGGCGTGCCTCTGCCACTTCAGCGTCATGGTCAAGGGCACGAGCCAGCTGTTCGTCGCCGGTCCGAAGGTGGTCGAGCAGGCAACCGGCCAGCGCATCACGAAGGAGGAGCTGGGCGACGAACGCACCCAGATGCGGAACGGCGTCGTCATGAACCTCGCCGAGGACGAGGCCGACGCGATCGCCCAGGTGCGCCGGTTCCTCTCGTACCTGCCGTCGAGCGTCTGGGAGGCGCCGCCGGAGCGGACGCCGGACGACGATCCGGACCGGCGGGCCGAGTCGCTCCTGTCCGCGGTGCCCCGGGACCGGCGGCGAACCTACGATCCTCACGCGATCGTCGAGGCCGTCGTCGACGAAGGGAGTTTCTTCGAGATCGGGCCGCTCTACGGCCAGGCCCGCGTCACCGGCCTCGCCCGCGTCGACGGCATCCCCTGCGGGGTCATGAGCAACGATCCGCGTTTCAACGGCGGCTCGATGGACATCGCGGCCGGCGAGAAGATGCTCCGGCTGCTGGAACTCTGCGAGACGTTCCACCTCCCGCTCGTCTACTTCGCCGACGAGCCGGGGTTCTCCGTCGGTCCCGCCCAGGAGCGCCTGGGAATCGTGAGGGCGGGCGCCCGCGTCGTGACGGCGCTCAACTCGAGCCGGACGCCGTACATCTGCTTCGTCGTGCGGCAGCTCTACGGAGTCGCCGGCGGCCTCCACTGGCGCGGCCAGGGCTTCTACCGGCGCTACGCCTGGCCCTCGGCCCACGGCGGCTCGATGCACATCCAGGGCGGCACCGCGATCGCCTACAAGCGGGAGATCGAGGCAGCCGAGGACCCGGAGGCCAAGCGCGCCGAGATCGAAGCGAGGCTCTTCGCCATCTCATCGCCCTTCCGCAACGCCCATGCATTCGGCGTCGAGGAGATCGTCGACCCGCGCGACACGCGGCCGCTGCTGGTGGACTTCGTCCGCGACGCGCGGCGGGTGGTCGCGGCGGAGCTTCTCGGGCCGGCGACGGGGCCGAGCTACCGGCCGTAGTCTGTGGAGTGCAACGGTTCCGCTAGCGCTTCCGAGTCAGTCTTGAGGAAGTCGAAGCCTCCCGGACTCCCGGGACCGTTCTCTCTTGTAGTCGAAGCTCTCGTCCCACTCGGAGAATTCGAGTAGATCAACCTCCTGGGAAGGCCCGGTGACACCGCGGTCGAAGAGGTCGTCGATCTCCGACTCCGAGAGGCCCAGCCGCTCCCGCAGCAAGTCACGACTGTGCTCGCCGAGACGGGGCGGCGGCCGGTCGGAGCGCTCCGAGAGGCCGTCGATCCGCCAAGAGTGGCCGGCGTAGCGCTTCTCGCCCAGGTCGGGGTGCTCGATCCGGCGGAACCAGGCGCGCTCGTCCAGGTGGGGACAGGCCATCACCTCTGCGGTCGACCGCACGACGCCGGCGGCGATTCCGGCGGTCTGGAGGCGCTCCATCAGTGGCTTGGCCCGCTGGGTGCGCGTCCACTCGACCATCGCCTCGTCGAGCTTCTCCGCGTTGGCAATGCGCTCCCGACGCCGACCGAAGGCCGGATCCGCGAGGGTCTCGGAACCGGACAGCGCTGCCAGGCGGCGCCACTGCTCGTCGGACTCGACAGCCAGGGCGATCCAGCGATCCTCCCCCGCGCAGGGATAGACGCCGTGCGGGGCGTGGTCGAGGTCGCCGTTGCCCACTGGCGTCCGCTCGTCTCCGAGGGCCGCATCGAGCAGCACCTCGCCCAGGTAGCCGGCAGCCGCCTCCATCATGCTGCCGTCGATCGCCTGCCCCTCGCCGGTGCGCCGGCTGTGGAAGAGGGCGACGAGCGTCGTAGCCGCCATCTGGAGTCCGGTGATCGCGTCCGCCTGGTAGAAGCCCATGACCGTCGGCTCGCCGCCCGGATACCGGTGGAGCCAGTCCCAGCCGGAGAGCGCCTCGATGGAGGTCCCGTTCGCCTTGTAGTCGCTGAGCGGTCCCGTCTTGCCGAAGCCCGACCAGGAGGTCATCACCAGGCCGGGACTCAGCTTCTCCACGGCTGGCCAGTCGAAGCCGAACCGCTCCATGACCCGGGGCGTGAAGTTCTCCATCAGGACGTCGGCGTCGGCGATCAAGCGCCGCAGCAGGTCGCGCCCGTCCTCGGTCTTGAGATCGAGGCACAGGGACCGCCTGTTGCGGTTCACGCTGTTGTAGTAGGGGCTCGTGTTGATGTGGCCGCCGGGCGCGTTCCCGGCCGGCTGCGGATTCGCGAGCCATCGACGCCACACGTCCGGCCGCTGGTGCGATTCCACCTTGATCACGTCGGCGCCGAGGTCGGCCAGCAACATGGCGGCGTAGGGGCCGATCCAGGCCTGGGTGAGATCGACGATCCGGACGCCGGCGAGCGGCAGGGCCTCGCCTTGGTCGGCGCGCGACGCCGGAGGCTCGCGCGGTCCCCAATCGAGCCGCGAGGGGCGGATCCGTTCCGCGGCGCTCGGGGCAGGCACAGGCGCCGCCGCTCCAGTGCGTCCCAGCGCGGCCGCCGGACCGGCGAAGGGCAGCTCCCCCAGGCGCGGATGACGAAGCGTGCGGAAGAAGCCGCGAGCGGCCAGATGCTCGTCGGTCAGCAGGTCGGCCGGCGACAGCACCTTGCCGCAGACGACGCGCCGCTTCAGCAGGCCATGGAACACGTCGTCGGCCTTCATGTCCCTTACCTTGCCGGCCAGGAGAGGGATCAGCCTCCGGCGCCACGCGGGCGGATCCTCACCGTCCTCAATCGGCGGCCACTCCTTCTCGTCTACACCGAGCACCGCCCCGTAATCGTCGAGCTGTTCCTCGAGCGGAGGCATGAAGGTCACCCAGCCGTCCCGGCAGCGGTGCGCCCGCACGCCGGTCGTCGAGCCGCCCTCCCGCCGGGGATGCGGGCCGCCGTACTCGACCGGCAGCAGCGGCAGGATCCCGGCGATCACGTCGAACTCCGAAACCTCGATGAACCCGCCTCGTCCGCTCTCGAGCCGCGAAACGAGCGCCGCGAGCGCGGCGACGAAGGCGCTGACGCCGCAGGCGTAGCCCAGAACGTGTCCTGGCGCCTTGAGCGGGGCGCGCCTCGCGTCACCGTTCAGGAAGGCGTAGCCCGACAGCGCCTGAACGACCAGTTCCGAGCCGACCAGGCCGGCGAACGGGCCGCTCAGGCCGAACGGCGAGACGGAGACCAACACGAGGTCCGGACACCGTTCCCGGACGTCGTCGAGCGTCAGACCCCGGCGCTCCAGGTCGGCGTCGCCCCAGTCCGTCACGAGAACGTCGGCCCGCCCCAGGAGATCGAGTAGCGCCGCGGCGTCCGGGCAGGCGTCCGGCAGCGACGCCGCCCGCTTGTTCGCGGCGACGAACTGCCAAAGCAGCGACTCCCGCTCGGCGCCTACCCCCGCGTGCGGGCCGCGGCGCCGCAGCCGTGAGCCACCTTCACTCTCCAGCACAACGACATCGGCGCCCCAAAGCGCGAACTGCCGCGCGCAGTACGCCGCGGCGACGCCGTCGGCGAGTTCGACGACTCGAACACCCGACAGCGCCGGTCCGGTTCGCGATCGGTCCATGTCCCAATCGTCTCAGAAACGCTGCACCGGCGTCGCCCGGGACGAACCCCGAGACTCTGTCTCAGTGCTACCATCGCCGGCGTCACACTGGCCCATCGATCCCGAGCGGTGCGGGCCTGGACGCCACGGTAAGCACACCAGACGACTGCCCGCACGCGATGAGTTCGGTAGCGCCCCTGACCGTTGCCGCCCTGCAGGCCGAGGCGGCGGCGTTCGCCGAGTCGCTCCGCCAACAGCCTGTGCCCGAGCTCTTCGGCACGACCGACGGCAAGGCCCTGGGCACATGGATCGAATCGAGCTTCAACGAGTTTCTGGCCAGCCGCTACGCCTTCGACGCCGGAAGCGCGGCGCGGGGCATCGACTTCCCCGAGCTCGACGTGGATCTCAAGGCGACATTCCTGTCGCAACCCCAGTCATCCTGCCCGTTTCGAGACGCTTCGCAGAAGGTGTTCGGACTCGGCTACCACCTGCTCGTCTTCGTCTACGAAAAGACCGACGTCAACGAGACGCGAACGGCGCGCATCGAGGTCCGCCACCTCGTCTTCATCGAGCGCGAGCGGACAGCCGACTACCAGACCACGGCGGGAATCCGGGGCATACTCGAACGCAAAGGCAACCTCGACGACCTTGCTGCGTTCCTTGAGGAGCGCAACCTCCCGCTCGACGACATCGGTCGCCGGACTCTTGCGGAACGCATTCTCGCCCGCCCGCCGCGGCAGGGGTACATCACGGTCAGCAACGCCTTTCAGTAGCGGCTCCAGTACGGACATGCCATACGAAACGCCGGGGAGGTGGCCGGTGTCCACGATCTCCTCCGCTGAGGGCGGCGCCGGCCAAGGCAGGTCCGTTCGCGGCAAGCTGAAGAAGGAGCTAGGGGACTTCCAGACGCCGCTGGACCTCGCGCTGACGGCCACGCGCGTTCTGCGAGCGGCCGGCCACCGTCCAGCCCGGCTTCTCGAGCCCACCTGCGGCAAGGGTTCCTTCCTTCGCGCCGCCGGGGAGCAACTCGATAGTCCCCTGGAGATGTTCGGCATCGAAATCCAGTCCCGCTACGTCGAAGAGGCCCGCAAGACTCTTCGCGAGCATCCGCCTTCCGGCATCGATTGGCGAGTCCAGTCTGGCGACATCTTCAGCTACGACCTGTGCGCCCTTCCCTGGCGCACGGCGGGACCCCTTCTGGTGCTGGGGAACCCACCATGGATCACCCTTGCCGAGCTGGGCGCGATGAACTCCTCTCACGTTCCCCAGCGATCCAACGTCCGATCCGTGCGGGGAATAGACGCACTGACGGGCGACTCGAACTTCGACGTAGCCGAGTACATCTGGATGCGGCTTCTCACGGAACTGCGGGAGCAGTCGCCCACCGTCGCGTTGCTCTGCAAGACCTCGGTGGCGCGCCGCGTCCTCGTGCTCGCCAGGCGTCTTCAACTCCCGGTGGCGGAATCGGCGCTCTGGCGCATCGACGCCCAACGAGAATTCGGCGTCGCAGCCGACGCGGGCCTGTTCATGATCCGTCTCGATGGCGCCACCGGTCGCTACGACTGCAGTGTCTACGACTCCCTCGCGGCTCGCGCCTCCGTGACGACCATGGGCATCGTCGACGGCGGTCTCGTGGCCGATGTCGCTTCCCACCGGAAGTCGCGGGCCTTCGACGGTCGCTCGCCCATCGAGTGGCGTCAGGGAGTCAAGCACGACGCCTCGAAGATTCTGGAGTTGAAGCCCGACCCGGACGAGGGCCGCTGGCGGAACGGGCCAGGCGAGTTCGTCGACATCGAACCGGAGTGGTCGTTCCCTCTGATGAAGGGTTCGGACATCTACGCCGGACGCGAACCGAGCCGGCGCATCCTCGTCACTCAACGGTCTCTCGGCGAGAATCCGCGCGGTTTGCGCCACATCGCGCCGAAGCTCTGGGCCTACCTGAACGACCACCAGGAGCACTTCGCGGCCCGGAAATCGTCCGTCTACCGATCGCGACCGAAGTTCTCGATGTTCGGCATCGGACCGTACACGTTCAGCCCCTGGAAGGTGGCGGTGTGCAGCCTCTGGAAGGAGCCCCGCTTCCGCGTTCTGCCTCCCAGCGGCGACCAGCCGGTTCTCTGCGACGACACTTCCTACTTCCTGCCATGCGACAACGCCGAGCAGGCAGCCATCATCGCAGCGATTCTGCGCAGTGACCCCGCCAGGAACCTGCTCAGGTCCCTGGTCTTCGTCGATGCGAAGCGGGTCGTGACCAAGAAGCTGCTCCAGAGAATCGATCTTCGGGCGATTCTGACCGGGTTTCGGGACCAGATCGTCGAGGACGCGGCCACGTTCTCAGTCGATTTCGCGCTATCGACCGATCGCGCAGGCGCCCTCGAAGCCGAGGCGGACTCCCTCCTTCGCCAATGGGCGCCGGCGGAGCGCTCTCTGCCGTTCGGCGAACCGACTTCGTAGTCGGAGGACGGACATCCGCTTCAGGCGAGCACGTAAGCTGGCTGGCCCACCAGCCACGTCGGCGAAGGAGGCGGTCCAGTGTCAACAAGCAGCAGCAATGCGACGGTCAGCCTGACGGACGGACCGATAGTCCTCGGGAACGGCATCGCCGGCGAGACGATCCCCATCCCGACCGCCGATCCAACAGGCTTCCACCAGGCGATCTCCGAGCCGGACGCCATGCCGGCCACCGAGATCCTCGGCAGCCTGTTCGTGCCGCCCGGAGAGGGTCCGTGGCCCGTGGTGATCGTCGTGCCCGGGAGCCTGGGGGTCGCGCCGTCGCACGTCGCCAAGGCGGACCTGCTGACGGAGGCCGGCATCGCCTGTTGCGTGATCGACCCCTTCGGCACCCGCGGCGTGACCTCGACCGTCGCCAACCAGGCGCAGTACTCCTTCGCCGCCAGTGCCTGGGACGTGCTCGCAACCGCCACGGTGCTGGCCCGACGAGACGACATCGACGCCGCGCGCATCGGCGCCCAGGGTCACAGCCGCGGCGGGTCGGCCGTGCTGTCCGCCGCCTGCCTGGCGCCTCTGGTCGGCCCTGAACGGGCTCCCGACCTCGCCGCCGTGTACGCCGCGTACCCGTGGTCGGGCTTCCAGTTCCTGCGGCCGGACGTGGGGCGCACCGTCGTGCGCTCCGTCATCGGCGACCTGGACGAGTGGTGCTTGCCGCTCCAGGTCCAGGCCCACATGCACGCGATGACCCTCTGCGGATGCGACGCCAGTTTCCGGCTCTTCCCCGACACGCACCACAGCTTCGACCGCGACACGCCGGTGGAACCGGTCCCCGACGCATCGACAAGTCCTGGGGCGCCGACGATCTACATCCGCGAAGACGGCGCCCTCGTGCATCCGGTGACCGGCAAGGCCGACCCGGTCTTCACCGAGCGCGACGCGATGATCTACCAGGTCAAGTCGCCGTACGGCCGCAGAGGCGCCCGGATCGGCACCGCCGGCGACCAGGCGAGGGCGTTCCACGAGGACATGATGGCGTTCTGGACGGCCGCGCTCTCAGTCGCCCGCGTCTGAGAAGCCCGGCGCCCTCCATGTAGCGCCGGTTCGGGCCGTACCGGCGCCTCAGCCGATGTCGCGGGCGACAGGGACACGGCCAGCGGCTGGCGCTCCGTTTCCTGGCGCCGGTCGACAGTAGAGCGTCACGCGGGTACTTCCCGTAGTTGCTCGACGATCCGGAACCTCAGCTTCGCGCGAGGCTTCATGTTCGGGATGGGGTTGAACTGAAGCCGGTAGTCCTTGGGAACGAGTTCGAATCTGAAGTGGCGGGCGATCATCAGGACGTTGATCGCCAGTTGCAGCTCTGTCTGTCGAAAACCGAGACACCTGTGCGTGCCCAGGCCGTAGGGCGCGTAGCCGGGAGTGCGGTGCTCCGCCCGATCCGGCAGGTAGCGGTCGATGTCGAAGGAGTGGGGGTCCGGGAAGACCTCCTCCATGTAGTGCGGCGCGGTCGAAGCGATGAAGAGCCTTGAACCGACCGGGATCTCGTGGTCCTCGATCACGCAGGCGTTCATCACGTTCCGGATCGCCATGGGGACGACCGGGTACATCCGGAGGGTTTCCATGAGGAAACGGTGCGTGACGTCGATAGTGGAGGAGTTGATGGCCTGACCGTCCGGATCGCCGTTCTCGAAGAGTGCGTCGGCTTCGGCACGGATCTGCTCCCGCAGTTCCGGCTGCGTCGTCATGGCGTAGAGCGCGAAGCTGATTGCGTCGCCCACGTAGACGCTGGCAACCAGAGCCGCGGAGAGCTGGAAGCGCAGCGTGGTTTCCGGCACGAACTGCGGGTCGCTCGCGTGGAGCCCGAGCCAGTCGTCCGCCAGATCGCGCGGCTGGTCGATCCGCTGGGCCGGAGTGTGTGAGATCTGGATGCGTTCCAGGAGCCTGTCGACGGCCCTGGCCTTGCGCTTCATGCCGGGCGTGTTCATCATCATCTTCGGCAGGGCCCGCATGATGTGAACGGCCAGGGCGCGCTCCTTGTAGGCGACCAGTTCCCCGATGAGGTCCTGCGAGTCCACTCCGATGGTGAGTGGAGAGAGTTGCGCGTTGACCAGGAGACGGCAGGACCGGACCGGTATGACGTCGCCCACCTTCCAGTCCGCGAGGTACGTTCGAAGATATGCGTAGAGCCGATCGAGCTGTCCGGCGAGCCTGCCGCGTGAGTATCCGGGCGACATGGCCTTGCGGAGTCGAAAGTGATCGGCGCCGTCCAGGGAAGGCATGACGCCGGACGCGCCGTAGACCTTCTCGAAGTCGCTGAAGTAGTCCTTCGTTCTCAGGTGCGTGCGCCCGCGCTTGTTGACCCACTGATTTACCTCGGTTCCCGCCAAGCAGATCATGCGCTCGCCGATGGGCGGGCGGAGCTCGAAGACGGGCCCGAACTCTTCGGCAAGACTGGCGAAGAGGGCCGGAATGTTGCCGTCGCGGGCGTACTGGTTGCGCAGCAACTTCCGTAATGGAATGCCCGGCATCTTCTTCGTCAGGGCCGAGTGTCGGCGGATCGGCTCCGCGATGTTCTGGGCAACCGCTTCGGCGATCGAACGCCCGATCAGGTCCATCCTGCAGACCAGCGCGATCCGTTCCTCGACGTCTTCGTCGATCTGGAATATGAAGCGCAGAACGTCGCAGGCGTCGACGATGGAGAGAACGATGATGTCTCGCGGATCGGGGATTTCGTCGTTGAAGATGACGTCGGCGATCCGGTCCCGAATGAACTGGGTCGCGGTGCCTTCTTCGGATTGGCCGTGCGCGTCCGCCTGCCAGCCGGTCCGCGGAAGGGTCCAGAAGTCGCCGTCGTGGTACTGGAGGACGTTCCGCTTCACGAGGCGGTCGAGGGTGAGGTCGATGACGGTCTCGGCCTGCGGCGCGAGACGTTCGATCCAGTAGCGGGCCGTCTGCTGGTTCGCCGCCTCGGCCAGTTCCCCGAGAATCGGATCGAGAGCCGGGTCTCCCGTTTCCGTCGCGTCGACGAGATAGAGAGCTTCCGGGTCCGTGTCGATGCGCGACTGAAGGGAGAGCTCGGCGAGAACCGCGCCGGCAACCGCGCAGTGCAGGTGCCAGCCGGGTACTTGATGGAACCAGCCGTTCTCCTCGTTGAGGAGCATCAGGATCAACTCGTCCGTGAGAGTCAGCCCCTGGCTCGCGAGACCTGCGGAGGTGGGAGTCATGCGTGTGACCTTGTCGTCGGGCAGCCTTATGCGGCCTCAAGGGCAGGGCCGGGCGCCCGGCGCCGAGAGGTCAATCGCAGGTGAATCGTGTACAGAGCCGGTACGAGCAGCATCAGAAGAGAGGTCGTGATGGCGATGCCGCAGCCAAGCGAGGCGGCGAACGGGACGAGGAACTGTGCCTGGATCGACGGCTCGAGAATCAGGGGCGTGAAGCCGAGAAACGAGGTCAGGGACGTCAGCATGATGGGACGGAAGCGGCCCTTGGCACCTTCAACAATCGCGTCTCGCGCGGAGAATCCCTCCCGGAGTTCCTGATCGATGAAGTCGATCATCACGAGGGAGTCGTTCACGACGACCCCCGCGAGGCCGAAGAACGCCATGAAGGAGACCGCGCTCAAGGGGATCCCGAGGAACAGGTGACCCAGGATCACGCCGATGAACCCGAACGGGATCACGGCCATGACGAGGAACGGCTTGGTGTAGGAGCGGAGGGGGATCGCCAGCAAGGCAAAGATCATGAGCAGGGCGATCGCAAACCCGCGATAGAGGGCGCCCAGGGAATCGAGCTGCTGCTGCTGCTCGCCCCCGAAGCTGTAGGTCAGGTTCGGATCGGCGCTCGTCAGTTCCTTGAGAATGACGTCCTCCAGAATGTCGTTCGCCTCCCCGCCTGAGATGACGGTTGGGTCCACATCCGCGGTAACCGTGACGACACGCTGGCCGTCCTTGCGTCTGGCGGCGGGCGGCGACATGCCTGAGCTCAGGGAAGCGACCCGACTCAGCGGTACTTCGGCCCCGCCGGGCGTGCGGAGGAGGTACCCCTCGACGTCGGTGACCGCGTTGCGATCGACTTCGGGCAGACGCACATAGACCCGGACCTCTTCCCGGCCTCGCTGAACCCGCAACGCCTCTTCACCGAAGAACGCGGCTCGTGTCTGCGAAGCCAGATCGTCGAGGGTAAGACCGAGGGTTCGCGCTTCCGGCAGCAGCTCGAGCTGGAGTTCCGGGACGCCCGGTGTGTGATCCGAGCGGATGTCGAAGACCCCTCCCACCGCACGGAGTTCATTGACGACGGAATCGGCGATCTCAGCCAGGCGCTCGGGATCGGGGTGGGACAGCACCGCCTCGACGGGGTTCCCCAGGTCGATGATTTCGCCGCTGAAGGTGACGCCGCGAACGTAGGGCGGAACTCCCGCCTCTTCGCGCCATGCCTGAACGACATCTCCGCTGGTGATCTGCCGTTGCCGGGCACCCAGCAGCTTGAAGTCGATCGTGGCGATGTTGGCTTCGGGATTCAGGGTCGGCTCCGGATTGAGTCCGCCGCCCTCGATTCGCGGCCGGTGTCCGACGGTTACGGTGACTCCGGAGAGCAGCGGAGGCGCATCGTCCGGTCGATCCCGGGAGAGTCGGTCGATCGCGCGGTGGCCGGCCGCCTCCAGTTCCCGGGCCACCTCGTACGTCCGCTGCGCGGTCGTTCCGTCGGGCATCTCCAGGCTGGCGGTGGCGAAGTCGCCCTCGACGTTCTCCGCGAAGGTGGCAGGTACGATGCCGGCCGGTACCAGGGCAACGCAGATCACGAGCAGTCCGACGCCTCCCGCGATCGTCACCCCGGGGTAAGCCGTCGCGAAACGGAGGCCATGGTCCAGGGGCCCTTGCAGGAACCGGTTCAGCGCGCGATCCACGCCGCCCTGGATCCGTGCCGCGACCCGATCGACGGGGCCGGTCGGCTTCCACTCCGGACCGTGCAGGTGAGACAGGTGGCGGGGCAGCACCAGCGTCGATTCGACCAGGGAAAACAGCAGCATGGCGATCACGATGATCGGCAGCGCCCCCCAGACCTCGCCGATTCCACCGGGGATGAAGAGCAGGGGGATGAACGCCACGACCGATGTGAGCACGGCGAAGGTCAACGGCACCAGGATGCGTCGCGTGCCGCGGATCGCAGCGGTGAGCCCCGGCGTGCCCCGCATGCGTTCGTAGTGGATGTACTCGGCGACGACGATCGCGTCGTCGACGACGATGCCGATGGCGAGGACGAAGGAGAACAGGGAGATGGCGTTGATCGCCAAGTCGAGCGCAAGCATGACGGCGAGTGCGCCGATGCCCGAAACGGCGAGGCCGACGGCGACCCAGAAGGCGATCCGGAGTTCGAGAAACAGACCGAGCGCGATGAGGACCAGCAAGAGACCCAGCGCGCCGTTCTTGAGGAGGATGCTCGCGCGCTCCGTGTAGGCATCGGACTCGTCATTCCAGACGGTCACTCCCAGGCCGTCCGGAAGCGAGGGAGTCAACTCGTTCTCCACGTACGCCAGGACGGCGTTGGCAACGCCCATCGCGTGCTCGTCTTCGGCTCTAAAGACCTCGATGAAGGCGGCGGGCTTGTCTTGGTGCCGGACGATCAGGTCGGCATTCTGAAAGCCGTCGTGGACCTCGGCGACATCCCCCAGGCGGACCGCCGTGCCGTCGCTCTTGCTGAGGAGGATGATGTCCTCGAAGTCCTGTTGCTCGTAGCGTTGGCCGAGAGTCCGTACCCGGACCTGCGATTCCCGTGTTTCGATGCTGCCCGCGGACAACTCCAGGGAACTGCGGCGAATCGGCGTGGCTACGTCACCGAGTGTGAGTCCGAGGGCTCTCAACCGCCGGAGTGGTACTTCAACCGAGATTTCGTAGTTCCGCACGCCGCTGATGTCGACCTGGGAAACCCCGGGAAGCGAAGTGAGTTGATCCTCGATCTGGTAGGCGAGTTCCTTCAGGGATCGCTCGGAGACATCGCCGTAGAGGACGAGCCGGATCATGCTCTGGCGGTTCGTCATCTCCCGGAACAGGGGACGTTCGGCGCCGCCCGGGAACGACTGGATGCGACCGACGGCGGACTCGATTTCGTCCTGCGCCTTGGCCATGTCCGTACCCGACTTCATCTCGACCCTGACGGATGCCATGCCGGGAGCCGCCACGGACTTGACCGCCTTCACGTCTTCCAGACCGCTGACCTCGTCCTCGATCTTGACGACGATGGACTCCTCCACCTCCTCCGGGGTCGCACCGGGGTAGGCCATCGTGACTTCGATGTGGTTAAAGGGGACGGTGGGCCACGCCTCCCGTTCGAGACCGGTCAGCGCCACGAGCCCCGCGGCGATGATGGCCCACATCAGCAGGTTGGCGGCAACACCGTTGCTCGCCATGTAGGTGATCGGTCCGGGCCGTTCGCCGTGGCTGCCGTCGTGGGAATTCACTTGTGTTCCATGGGCTTATGAAAGTAGCCGCTCTCCTCGTTGAGAAGCAGCAGGATCAGCTCGTAAGCCAGGTTCACGGCTGCCCCCAGTTGGCGCCTTGCGACTCCGAAGCCCCCGTTCGGGTTCGTACGACGAGCCAGGGGTCTCCCGGACGGAGTCCGGTTATGTCGGCGCGGTAACCGGCATGCGGCGCGAAACGGCGGCTTCCGGGCGTTCCGGCTCGCCAGCGGTAGAAGAGAGGTTTGCGGGGCGACATCCGCTCGACCCAGGCCGGCACGGTTCCGGCCCGCGACGGACCGGCGGATGCCGGAGCGTCGTGAGTGGCCGGGCCTGTCCCCATTTCGTCCACGCGAAGCCACGGCGCACGAAAGCCCACCGACGGCCTGCGTGGCACCTGTCGGATAATGGCAACGATGAGCAGCAGCCATGTCATGCGAGTACCACCCCTGAGTGTCCGTAACTCGCGCAAGCGGACGCCACGATGATTACACAAATCGGAGGTTGTAGTCTCGAAGCAGACACGGAGGCTCTCACGGCGATAGAGGACTGTCAAGCCTCAGCACCGGCGAGCAGTCGGCGAGCTCTCAACCAGTCGGTCCCGGGAGAATCTGGCTACTCGTGCCAGTGGCGAACTCGTGGCGGTACCAGAGACAGCCGTGTACAAAGCAGATCAGCTGGAGGCGCTGACTCTCTGAGGAGCGACCACAATGGGGACGTCGGTGCTTCAGCCAGCGGCAGAGCACCTTCAGGTGGCGGCGCACAGCCGCCATTCAGAAGCGGCGAAAGCGCCAAGGCTCAGCGCGGCAGGAGTCCAGCCGGCGAAGGCACCGGCGCAGCCGGTGCCGCCACGCAAGCCCCGTCGCCGGCGAGGAACCTCTTACGGAACAACCTCGCCGGGCTGGTCTCGGCGGGGATCATCACGCCGTTCGCCGTGTACGAGTGGCTCTGCCCGCGCGCGGTCCCCAGCGTGACCGAGAACGTAAGCTGGCTGGCCCAGCAATCCAGGGTAGCGAAGGAGCGCGGTCAAGTGTCAACAAGCCCTCTGCGGATGTGACGCCAGTTTCCGACTCTTCCCCGACACGCACCACAGCTTCGACCGCGACACGCCCGTGGAACTGGTTCCCGACGCATCCGTCAGTCCGGGGTCTCCGACGATCTACATCGGCGACGACGGCCACTTCGTGCATCCGGTGACCGGCGAGGCCGATCCCGGCTTCACCGAACGCGACGCGATGATCTACCAGGTCAAGTCGCCCTACGGCCGCAGCGGCGCCCGAATCGGCACCGCCGGTGACCAGGCACGTGCGTTCCACGAGGACATGATGACGTTCTGGACCGATGCGCTGTCAGTCGCCCACGTCTGACTCGACCTGGGCCTCAAAGCAACGGGTGCGCTTCGGCGCGCGCCGCAGCCGCAAGCGCGTTGTCCAGCGTCGCAAGGGGCGCGCCCGCGCGCAGCGCCAGCTCGAGGTAGAGAGCATCGTAGACCGAGACTCCACGCGCTCTGGCCAGCGTGAACGCCGCATCGAAGCTCGGCGCCGAGTCGGTACGCACGGGCAGCCCGCCGACCTGGCGCAGCCGGGAATCCACGTCCTCCGGGCGCAGCCGGCGGCGGCGTTCGGCCCCGAGGAGCGCGCTTCTCACTTCCACGTGCCAGACCACCGGAACCAGGGCGGTCTCAACGCCAAGTCGCTCGAGCGGCGCTTCCGTACGCGGCTCGTCCTCGTCGTCGAGGAGCCACGCAACCGCGACCGAGGCATCGAGAACGAAGCTCACCGGTGTCGCCCCTCCCGGATGAGATCGAGCACCTCTTCCGTCATCATTCCGACACGCGGCCGCCGTGCCCGCCAAGCTCGAAACCTCTCCGCAGCCGCGCGGTCGGCGTCCCGGCGATGGTCGGGCGGCGGAGCCAGGTTCGCGACGGTCCTGCCGCGGCGGGTCGCGGCACCGCCGCGGCAACACAGACGGCGGGGTGGAGATCCGGGATGGTCGCCCGGCGCAGTCGGCCCGCGACGACCGCGTCCGCGCCGGCCGAGCCGGCGCCGTCGCGCTAGAATCGCCGAACCGTCTCCAGAATCTCCGGATACAGTGACTTCCAACGGCAGCAACCACGGCGAGCGGCCCGGGCCGATCGCTTACATGGCGAGCAACGGCGTCGCCGCCAACCTGTTGATGTGGGCGATCATCGCCGCGGGCGTCGTGTCGCTGACCGGCCTCCAGAGGGAAGCGTGGCCGGAGGTGCCGTTCTTCCAGATCGAGATCTCGATGGCCTACCCCGGCGCCACGCCGGAGGAGGTCGAGGAGTCGATCGTCGTCAAGATCGAGGACGAGGTCAGCGGCCTGGAGGACGTCAAGTCGGTCAAGTCGGTGGCGGCGCCGGGGATGGCTTCCGTCCGGGTCGAGGTGAAATCGGGCACCGACATGGGGCGGGCGATGGACGAGATCGAGTCCGCCGTCGGCCGCATCCAGTCGTTCCCGGGCGAAGCCGAGCGCCCGCAGTTCCGGGAGATGACGAACCTCCAGAGCATGATCCGGCTCATCGTCCACGGCGACGTCTCGGAGCGCTCGCTGAAGGAGCTGGCGCACCGGGTCGAGGACGAGCTCACGTCCCTCTCCGGCGTGTCCCAAGTCGAGATCAGCGGGGTGCGGAACTACGAGATCTCCATCGAGGTCCCGCTGCGGCAGCTTCGCGCCCTCGGACTCACCCTGGGCGACGTGGCGAGCGCGGTGCGCCGCAGTTCGCTGGACCTGTCCGCGGGCAGCATCGACACGCAGGAGTCGCAGGTGCGGGTTCGCACCCTCGGCCAGCGCTACGACCAGCAGGAGTTCGAGGACATCATCGTCCTCAGCCGCGCCGACGGCACGGTGGTGCGGCTGGGCGACATCGCCGAGGTCCGCGACGACTTCCAGGACATCGACCTGATCGTCCGCCACCAGAACCACCCCGCGGTCTTCGTCGAGATCTACCGCGCCGACGACGAGCAGGTCATGAGCGTCGCCAACGCCGTCCGCGAGCACCTGGCGAACGAGATCGTCCCCTCCCTGCCCGACGGCGTCGGCGTCACCATCTGGAACGACGAGTCGCAGGTCTACGAGGAGCGCGCCGGCCTCCTCGTCAAGAACGGCCTTCTCGGGCTGCTGCTGGTGCTCATCGCTCTGGGCCTGTTCCTCGAGCTCCGGCTCGCGATCTGGGTCGCCGTCGGGCTCCTCATCGCGGGCATCGGCGCGCTGGCCGCGATGTTCATGCTGGACCTGGCAATCAACACGATCTCCCTGTTCTCCTTCGTCCTCGCCATCGGCATCGTCGTCGACGACGCGATCGTCGTCGCCGACAACATCCACGCGGAACGGAGACGAGGCACGCCGGGCGTCGCGGCCGCCATCCGCGGCACCCGGCGGATCGTGGTGCCGCTGACCTTCGCCGTCCTGACGTCCGTGGCGGCGTTCGTTCCCCTGCTCTTCATACCCGGCGGAATCGGCGAGATCTGGAGCGCCTTGCCGGTCATCCTCATCGCGATGCTGCTGGTCTCGCTCGTCGAGTCGGTCTTCGTGCTGCCCAACCACCTGTCGCACCTGCGGGACCCGGCAAGCCCGCCGTCGAACGCCGTCGAGCGGTTCATCCGGCGGATTCAGGGCCGGGTGGATTTCGCGCTGAACCGGTTCGTGCAGGGCCCACTCGACAAGGGGCTCAAGTTCGCGACCGACCAGCCCGCCGTGACGATGGCGGCGGCCGTCGGACTGCTCATCCTGAGTTTCTCCCTGGTGGCGGCGGGGATCGTTCCGACGACGTTCGCCGACACGATCGAGGGGGACTTCGCCACGGCCAGCCTCGAGATGCCGGACGGCACGACGGCCGAACGGACGTACGAAGTCGCGCGGGAACTGGAGGCGGCGGGCCACCGCGTGATCGAGCGGCTTTCGCGCGACCGGCCGCCGGACGCGCCGCCGCTGCTTTCGGGCGTCACCGTAACCGTCGGTCAGAGGCCGCGGGTCGAGGGCGGCGGCCTCAACCCGGAGCCCAGCCTGAACCCGGAGGCGAACGTCGCCACGATCGACTTCAAGCTGGTGGGCGCGCAGGAACGGGAGATCTCGAGCGGCGAGGTCGTGCAGGCGTGGCGCGAGGAGGTCGGCATGCTGCCCTACGTGCGCGGCATCACGTTCAGCGGCGAGGTGCTCGACCTCGGCAGCCCGGTCGCGGCGGTGCTCTCCCACCCGGAACCGGACAAGCTCGTCGAGGCCGCCGAGACCGTGGTGAACGGCCTTCAGCGACTGGGCGGCGTGTTCGACATCCGATCGGACCACACGCCGGGCGTTCCCGAGATCCAGCTCGAACTCCGGCCCGAAGCGCGAACCCTCGGACTCACGCTCGACCAGTTGGCCGGACAGGCTCGCGACGCCTTCTTCGGTTCCGAGGCCCTGCGGGTGCAACGCGGCGGCGAGGAGGTTCGGGTCTACGTGCGGCTGCCCGCCGCGGAACGGAACGCCATCACGGACATCGAGGGGTACCTGCTCCGCACGCCGAACGGGGCCGAGGTGCCGTTGTACCAGGTGGCCCGCCTGAACTCCGGCACCTCGCCGCCCGCCATCCGGCGCGAGGACGGTCAACGCGTCGTCACCGTCACTGCGGACGTGGACTCCACGGTGATCTCCGGCGGCGAGGCGAACGGAATCCTCGAAGACACGATTCTCGCCGAGCTCGTCGCCGCCGACCCCGAACTGAGCTACAGCTTCGGGGGCGAACAGCAGCAGCAGATCGAGTCCCTGGACTCGCTGTACCGGGGGTTCGCGATCGCCCTCCTGCTGATCTTCGCGCTGCTGGCGATTCCGCTCCGTTCCTACACCAAGCCGTTCATCATCATGGCCGTCATCCCGTTCGGCTTCATCGGCGTGATCCTGGGCCACCTCATCCTGGGCATCGAGATGAGCGCGGTCTCCTTCATGGGGATCTTCGGCCTGAGCGGCGTCGTCGTGAACGACTCGCTCGTCATGATCGACCTTATCGACCGGAAGCTCAAGGAGGGCGCCCCCGCGCGGACCGCGATCGTCGAAGGCGCCAAGGGCCGGTTCCGCCCCATCATGCTGACCTCCGTGACCACCTTCCTCGGCTTCACGCCGCTCATCCTCGAGCCGGCTATCCAGGCCCAGTTCCTGGTGCCGTTCGCGGCGTCGCTGGGCTGCGGCATCGTCATCACGACGGCGATCCTGATGTTCGTCGTCCCGGCGCTGTCGTCCCTCCATCTGCACGTGACCGGCGGCCACCGCAGCGCCGCCGCAGCGCCGCCCGCCGAGGCGGCTACACAGCCCGCCGGCTAGCGCCTGGCCTTTCTCAACCTCCAGCCGTACATGATGCCGCCGTAGTGGTTGAAGGACGCCCGCGCCTCCGGGTCGTCGAAGGGGTAGTCCGCCCCGATCTGCCTGGCCGCGGCAAGGCCGGTGACGAAGCAGGTCTCCTGGCTGTTGATCAGCGTGTGGGCGCCGCAGTGCCAGGCGCCCTTCCTGCCCTGGATGAAGCGGAACAGAGGCACGAGCAGCGCGACGTGGCGCACGTCGTGGACGACGTGCTGGAACCACCACCTCTTGACGATCTTGTTCTCGTCGATCCGGCTGACCGGGTTGTACGTCACCAGGCAGGGCTTGTCGGACCCGTGGGCCCACGGCTGCTGGTTGTGCATGATGTACGTGATCTCGTAGTTGTCCGGCCGTGACCCGTACTGCTCGATGTGGTTGCTCCGGGTCTCCAGCGCCTTCACGTCGCTCTCGGGGAGCACCGACGCATCCGAGTGGACGATCGCGTGGTTGTGGAGCTCGCTCTCGTAGCGGATCGACGAGAGGATCCAGCGCTCGAGGAGCGACGGCTGGTCGAGGATCATCAGCGTCTGGTTCGCGTTGCAGGCGAAGATCACCTGGTCGAACGTCTCCTCTACCCCCTCCTCGTCCTTCACCACGACGCCGGAGGAGCGGCGATACACCTTCCGGACCGGCCGTTCGAGGTAGATCTTGTCCCGGAAGCCAGCCGACAGGTTCTCGTAAATCCGGCGGGTTCCTCGGTCCCACGTCTGCATCGGCGTGGCGCGCTCGATGTCGAAGAACTCGAGGTACCTCGAGAAGAGCGACGCCGGCATGTCGAACACGTTCGTCGCCATCAGGAAGTTGACGAACATCGGCTTCAGGACCTTGTACCTGAAGTCGCCGGACAGGCCGTGCCAGTTGAGCAGCGTCCCCATGCTGACGTAGTTGTAGGGGTTGAGCGCGTTCAGGAGCTTCGACCGGGAACGGGTCAGCCGGCCGAACCGGTGAAGGCGCTTCAGGAGGCGCTGGAACTTCTCGATCTCGGCCTCAAGGTCCTCCCGGATGTCCGAGTCGAAGTCGTGGGCGTAGACTTGACCACGGTACTTGACGCTGTAGCTGAACCTGGTGTCGAGCAGCTCGATGCCGAACTCCTCCAGCAGCAGCAGGATGTGCCGGTACACCGACGGGATGCAGGCGGTGACGGAGATGTCGAACGGGATCGAACTGCCGTCTTCCTGCGGCATGTCGGCGGTGACCGCGTTGCCGCCGAGCTGAGCCTGGGCTTCGTACAGCCGGACGTCGAAGCGGTCCGGATGGCGGTGGAGCGCCCAAGCGGCGGCAAGGCCCGAGATGCCGCCGCCGACGATGGCGATCCGGCGCGGAGTCCGGCCCTCTCCATCTCCAGCAGCCCGTGACATCGCGTTCGCGCCCGCAACTGCCGCCTAGGCGGCGGATCCGAGAGGATGCCGGTGCCCGGTGACCCGGAACTTGAACTTCTTGTTGACGCTGTTCTTGGGGAAGGGACTCAGCTTCAATCGGTAGTCGCGCGGCACCATCTCCAGTTCCAGGTGGCGGGCGAGCATGAGCACGTTCATGACCATCTGCAGACGGGTCCAGTTCGCCCCGCCGCATACGTGCGTGCCGACGCCGAACGGCATGTAGATGCCCGCGCCCTTGTGTTCGTTGCGCGGTTCCACGTAGCGGTCGATATCGAACTCCTGCGGTTCCGGGAAGTACCTCTCCATGTGGTGGGGCGCTGAGAAGGAGAGCATCACGGTGCTGCCGGCGGGTACCTCGATGCCCCCGATCTCGAAGGAGTTCATGGCGGTCCGCAGGTGTACTGGAACGACCTCGTGGAGCCGCAGCACTTCCATGACGAAACGGCGCGACGCATCGGTCGCGTCCGGCGTCAGGTCGGCCGCGGTCGGGTCTCCGCCCGCGAACAGCGCGTCCGCTTCGGCCACGATCCGCTCGTGGCAGCCGGGGTTCGCCAGCATCTCGTAGATGGAGAAGGCCACCGCGCTGCCCGTGTAGTGACCGGCGATGATCGGGGCGATCAACGCGAAGCCCAGGTCGGTTTCGGGCAGATACTGCGGATCCGCCTGGTGCAGCTCCAGCAGATCGTCGACCAGGTCCCGGCGCCTTCCCGCGCGCTGCGCCTCGCTGTGGCTTGCGTGGATCAGGCCGTAGAGATCCAGCACGCGCTTCTTGCGGCGCTTCATCGCCGGAGTGCGCAGCGTGAACCTGGGCATCAGGCCCACCGTATGGACCATGAGCGCCCGGTACTCGAAGAGCAGCAGATCGTCGAGCAGCTCCTGAGAGGGATCGAAGCTCACGCTCAGCCTGGCGATCTGCGCTCCGACCAGCCGCTGGCAGGTCATCTCGACGGGAAGCGCCTTGCCCACTTCCCACTCCCTGAAGGAGGCCCGGCAAAGCTCCACGAGTTCTCCCAGCCGGTCTTCGACGACCTTGCGGGAGTTGCCGGCGCGAACCGCCCGGCGCATGCGAAAGTGGTCCGCCCCGTCCATGCTGGCGATGGACCGCGCGGTCCCCCACTCCTGCTGGAAGTCCTCCAGGTAGTCGCGTGTCCGGAGGTGGAGGCGGCCCTTCTTCGCTACCCACCGGTTCACCTCGACCCCGGCGAGCACGATGAGCCGCCTGCCCGGCAGCTTCCACTCGAAGACCGGTCCGACCTCCTCGGCCGTCTCCGCGAAGAACCTGGGCAGGTTCGCGGCACGGAAGGCCTTCGAGGCGAGAGAGTCCCTGAGCCCCACCGTCGGCATGGGCCGACGGCGGGCCGAGCGCATGCTGGCCGGCGGACGATAGGAACTGCGCACTGCGGGACCGATCGCCCTGCCGATCAGATCCATGTTGCTGTAGAGCTCGATGAGCTCCTCGGCGGCCTCGTACTCCTCCGGCTCCATCATGGCCTTGAAGCCGTCGCAGTAGTGGACGAGGCCGATGATCACGATGTCCCTGGGGTCGGGGAACTCGTTGTCCAGGAGGATGCGGAAGATGCGGCCCTTGATCTCCTCGCCCGCCCAGCCGTCCACCAGGGGATAGCGGCCGGTACGGGTCACCTTCTTCGAGAGGGACCAGAAACCGCCGGCATCGGACTCGAAGATGCCCTTCTCGACCAGCCTCTCGATCGCGTCGTCGCTGATCTGGTCGGCGCGCTGGGCGAGCCGCTCCACCCAGTACTGCGGCGGATGCACCTCTTCCTCGCTCGCAAGGTCCTCCAGCGAAGGATCGAGCAGGCCGTCGCCCGTAGGCGTCGTATCGACGACGGTCAGCGTCTCCAGGTCCGAGTCGATCCGGTCCTCCATGGCGAGGTCCATGAGCACGGCCCCCGCCAGGGCGCACGACATCCGCCACTCGGGAATCGGCACGAAGTACCCGGTGTCCTGGCTGTGGAGCAACAGAAGAAGCTGTTCGGCGAATCTCATCTCGACGCTTGTCCGGTGCGGCGCCCGGCAGAATCTCCTTGCCTCAGATGGCCCGCAACTTCGGCCGGCGCTCCGCCTCGAGTTCCGGATAGAACTGACGGCAATACTGGCGGTACTTCCCGATGGGGCCGTCGGCGCGGCACAGGCGTGGCGGAGACTTGTACCGCTTCCGCTCCCAGATGACGATGTCCTCCTTCACGTAGCGCTTCTCCTGCCAGTTCGCGAACCAGTTCAGCAGCGGATGGCGCGCGCCCGTGGGCAGGAAGCGCAGCCCGGCGACGAAGTGCTTCGGCTTGCCGAGCCTGCGCACCTGGCTGACCAGCCTCATCTCGCAGAGCGTCCCGTCGACCGGCGTGGCCAGGACCCACAGCCTTGAGTCCATCCCGATCGTCTTGTCGTGGAACTCGACCAAGGAGTACCCCAGCCCGTGGATGTGGGTGTCGGCCGAGACGCGGTTGACCAGGTATGTCAGCCCCATGACCTTCTGCACGGCCGTGAAGTCGAAGCGGCTCCTGAGGTACGCCCCGTCGACCGAGACGGAGCCGACCGGCCGCACGTCGTCGTAGCCGTGCGTGTAGCCCAGGTGTTCCACGTCCACGGAGTTCTCCGTCGTCTCCTGCGGATGGCCCCGGAACCGCAGGGTGCAGGACCGCAACTCGCTCCACTCGGCGCCGGCGGGCGGTTCGTCCGGCAGATGCCACTGCGACGAGCGACCGCCGGCGCCCCACCAGGCGAAGATCATGCCGAGGATCTCCGTCGTCTCGTAGGTCTGGAGCCTCGCGCCGCTGGGCGGCGGCGCATGCGGGGTCGCCACGCACCGGCCGGTCGCGTCGAACTCGAAGCCGTGGAACGGGCAGACCAGACAGCCGTCGCGGACCTTGCCGCCAACCGTGGGCCCCAGGTGAGAGCCCAGATGTGGACACGCCGCGTCGGAGACGCAGATGCGGCCCTCGTCGTCGCACCAGACGACGATCTCCTCGCCCAGCCACGTCCTCTCGATCAGCTTCTTCCGCAGAATCGCGTCGCGGCTCGCCACGAAGTACCAGCCCTCGGGGAAAGGCGGCAGTTCATCGTCTGGACTCAACGTAGGTCGATCCGGCTTCGAGATCATGGGGTCAGCGTTCCTCTTCGGGTTGACACGCACCGGCGGTCAGGACACCAGGGTCGACCTCCCAGTCAACTCGCCCGCCTCTAAGGCCAACTATCCTAACAACATGGCTCCACCGGGGCTCTAGCGGTTCGGCGGCTGCCAGTTCGGATGAGGCACGTGGGCCGCTTCCATGATCCCCTCGATCTCTCTCACGACCTCCGGGTGGTTCCGGGCCACGTCGTACCGTTCGCCCTCGTCCCGCAGGACATCGTAGAGCTCGAGGCGGCCCGTCAGCATCGGCTTGCGGACTCCCTTCCACTGCCCCATCCGAACCGCCTGCGCCGAGCCCGCTTCGTAGAATTCCCAGTAAAGGTAGTCGTGTGCCCGCTGCTCGCCGGCGCGTCCCCGCAACGTCGGCGCGAAGCTGATCGAGTCCGTGGCCGGCGGCATGTCGACGTCCGAGAGATCGGCGACGGTAGCCATCAGGTCGCCGAAGTAGCCGATGTGGGTCGATACCTGGCCGGGCTCGATCGTCCCCGGCCACCACGCCAGAAAGGGCACGCGGATGCCGCCATCGTAGAGGTCCCGCTTGATGCCCCGCAGGTCGCCGGAGGGGTTGAACCGAAGGAGGTCGTGGTTCGACTCGTTATGCGGTCCGTTGTCCGACGAGAACATGACGAGCGTCCTGTCGTCGATCCCCAGTTCCGCGAGCCGCCGGAGCAGCGTGCCCACGTCCCGGTCCATGCGGGTGATCATCGCCGCCTGACCCTTGTCGGGATTCGGCCAGTCCTCTGACTCGTAGACGCCGTACTCCGGCACCTCCGCCCCGTCGCCGACGGCCCGCGTGGCTTCGTTGTTGGCGTGCGGAATCGTCAGCGCGAGGTAGAGGAAGAAGGGTGCGTCCTTCTGCTCCTCGACCCATGCCAGCGCCTCGCGCATGATCAGGTCGTGGGAGTACTCCTTGCGCTCCGTCGCCCAACCGCCCTCGAAACCGCCATACGGACGCGGCGTCCTCTCGACATTGTTCCGGAGCGAGACCTTCTCCAGACCCCGCCACAGGAACTCGGGATAGTAGTTGTGGGCATGAACCTGGTTGAGGTAGCCATAGAACGCGTCGAACCCCTGGCTGAGGGGATGGCCTTCCATGCCGACCTCGCCGAGGCCCCACTTGCCGAACAGGCCGGTCGCGTAGCCGGCCGACTTCAGCACCTCCGCGACGGTGACGTCCTCTTCGCGCAGCGACTGGGCGGTTCCCCTGGCGTTGCCGCGGACATGGGTGCGTCCCGTGTGCTGCCCGGTCATCAGGACGCTGCGGGACGGAGCGCACACTGTCGCTCCCGCGTAGAAGTGCGTGAAACGGATCCCTTCGGCGGCCATGCGGTCCAGGCTGGGCGTCCGGATCACCCGCTGGCCGTAGGACCCGAGGTCTCCATAGCCGAGGTCGTCCGCCAGGATGAAGATCACGTTCGGCCGGTCCGTGCCCGCAGCAGCGCCCGCCGTCCCGACGAGCAGAATCGTCAGGCCGACGAGAACCGTTCTCTTCGGGCTCCGCCACATAGAGCGACCTCAATCTGCTCGCAGGTGCGTCGTCGTCATGTCAATCAGCAGTCGGTCTGTTGGACCCGTTACGAGGGTCCGCACAACAATGAGCTTCCCTCCACGCCTGATTGCCGTCGACCGGGCGGTCAGCTTGCCGTCGCGCTCATTGCCGAGCAAGACTGTGTGCGGCCAAGGGGAAGCCTTCACCGTTCTCCCGCACACTGTCCGGATCGCCGACCGCACAAAGCGTCGCTGCGATATCGGCTAACCAGATCAATGCTCCGGCGTGGACCGTTCCGAACGCGTTCCTTGCCGCATCGGTGACAGTCATTGTTGCCACCACCAAGTCCGGTTCTCGGGACTCGATAGTGAGTGCGAGCCCGCCTGACCAGCGGTCTTCGGCAAGACGTTCATTGACGTTCACGAGCTTCTCCTCCTAGCCTGGGAGTTCTCGGACTCTAAGACTCTGCGGGCTCTATCGAAACGGGGCGCTGGTGTCGTGATCAAACCCGGACGGAGGCCAGAACTTCGACGAGTGCATCGATATCGCGTTCGCTCGTTCGCCCGTTGGTTATGCAGGCTCGCAGCACCGGCTTGCCTTCGAAGATTGCAGTTGACACCCAGAACCGGCCGTCGCTGCGAACGGCATCGACGTAGTTTCGAACGGCTTCATGGCCTTCGGGTGGCACGAGGCATGCAACGGCCATGGGAGAGTGGTTCACGAGCGACCAACCTTCGTGCTGCAACAGCCATGCGAGTCTGTCCGCCAATCGAATGGCGCGCTCTACATGGTCCGCGTATCCCATCCATCCTGCTGTTCCGAGTGCAAGAAACATCCGCAGTCCGACGAACCGTCGCGACCACTGGTTGGAATTGACATAGAAGTCCTTGGTCGTGTCGCTCCTGGGCATGTAGCTCGCATCTATGCGGAAGACCTGAGCGGCGAGATCCGGTCTGGAGGTCAGGAACATGCCCGCCCCCATGGTCGTTGCGAACCACTTGTGGGCGTCAATCGTGATCGAGTCCGCTTGTTCGATGCCCCTGAGAGCGCCAGTATCTCTGGCGATCAGCGCACCACCCCATGCCGCGTCGACGTGGAACCACATGCCGTGCTTTCTGGCTATTTCGCCGCACTGCGTCAACGGATCGACCATCCCCGCGTTGGGCGTGCCAGCCGTCGCCGCTATCATGACAGGCATGTTGCCACTGCGGACGTCAGTTTCGATCGTTTCGGTCAACGCCTCGGGGTCCATGCGTCCGCGCCCATCGGTCTGAATCAGCCGGACCGCGTTGCGCCCGACGCCCGCGGCGTGAGCGATCTTCAGCCATGCCAAATGGCTCTCCTCCGACACAAAAATGCGCGGCGGATGGGCGAATGCACACAAGCCATCATCACCGTACGCCGGGGATCCTGCTTGCAGAGCGCAGAGCATTCCCGTGAAGTTCGCTTCCGATCCACCGCTTGTGAAGTGTCCGCCCGAGCCATCCGGCATGCCGGCCCTGCGTGCTACTTCCCGGATCACGTGCAGTTCGATCTCGACCGCCGCCGGCGCATGCGAATGGACGCAGATCTGGGGGTTGAATACAGAGACAATGCGGTCGGCGCACTCGGCGGCAAACGTCGGCGCAGGGTTGAACAAGCCAAGATAGCCCGGATGCGTCACGTGTACCGTGCCGGTTTCGAGCCCCTCGATCACCCATTCCACTAGTCCCGCCAGCTCCTTGGGCTGGTGGAATTCCATGCTTCGCAGTTCCCGGAGCCACACGCCGGACGGGCCGCCGGGAACTACGTCGCGCGACGGCATGAGACGTCGCGCCGCGCCAAGGCGCTCGGTGAGCCTGTGGTCTGCTGCCGTCAGGGAATCATGGTCGGGAAACAGCGAACCGTTCGGATTGGTGTTCATTTTGGTCATCGGAAAGAATGCTCGAGGCGTCGCTCTTTGTCAGGCCACCGCCGGTTCATTCAACTACAGCGCGGGAGGCCTCACGGGCTAGGAGGGTCTGCTTCCGCTCCACTCCCCAGCGGTAGCCACCGACCGCGCCGTCGCTGCGAACCACCCGGTGGCAGGGAATCGCTATGGCGAGCGGGTTGGCGGCGCATGCGCTCGCTACTGCCCGGGAAGCTCTCGGCGATCCGACCGCGGCGGCGAGCCCGCTGTAGCTCGCGGTCTCGCCGGCCGGGATCTCCCGGAGCGCCTGCCAGACTCGCTGCTGGAAGGCCGTGCCGCGGATGTCGAGCGGCAGGTCGTGGCCGAGGGCCGGTGCTTCGACCAGGCCGACGACCCGCGCCACCAACGACTCGAACTCCGGCTCGCCACCGGCAAGTTCCGCCTTCGGGAAACGGTCCTCCAGCTCCCGCACCAGCCTGTCAGGCTCGTCGCCGAGCAGGATGCTGCAGATTCCCTTCTCCGTCGCCGCCACGAGAATCGAGCCCAGGGAGCACTCGCCCACCGCGAACCGGATCGTCTCTCCGCCGCCGCCGCGCCGGAACGTCGAGGGCGCCATGCCAAGCAGGTCGGACGATGCCGCGTAGAACCGGCCGCTCGAGTTGAAGCCGGCGTCGTAGATCGCGTCCGTCACGGTGCGGGAGGTCCGTAGCGCCTCGCGCACCCGATCGCCTCGATGGCCGGCGACGTACGCACGCGGCGTGACGCCAGTGACTTTCTTGAAGACCCGGTGGAAATGGAACCGGCTCATGCCGGCCGCCTGCGCCAGCACGTCGAGATCCGGGGGCTCCACCGCCGCCTCGATCGCGCGGCAGGCCGCTGCCACGACCTCCGCGTGCCGTTCAGCGAGAGGCCGTTCGTTCGCCCGGGAACGGCGGCCGCGTGTCATCGGGGTTCGGTTGTCTACTGATTCGGCCATACGCATCCTCCCTCCGGTACTCCGTCACCGAGTAGCGACCGCAGCTACGTGCCGCGCAGAGAATCCTCGTATGACCGGCGCAGCATTGCACCTCGGTTCTTGCTCTCGACTCGGACTCGCCTCGCTACCGGACGCGGCGGTACGTTTCGTCGAGCGGCGGCAAGTAGACCGGCGGGCTGCCGTAGAAGTGACCGCGCAGGAAGCGCACCGACGTGTCGAGCGTGAGGTTGCGCCGGCGCTCCAGCGCTTCGACGCACGCCTCGTAGTCGGGGCCGTTACCGCCCAGACGCGCCATGACGGCGGGCCGGGTCGCCCGCCAGTGCTCGTAGCTGGCGTAGCGAGCCATCATGTAGACCTCGTCGAAGTCGGTGCTTTCGGTTGCACCGACTTCGGCTCCCCTGCGATCGAGCTCCTCGGGCGCCGGATACACCCGGCGCCACTGCCCGACGATCCGCGCGCCGTTCTTCTCGAAGTACGGCCAGACGCCTTCGCGGCTCAGCCGGCTGAACTCCTCGAAGGTCCCCTTGCGGATGCGGAAGTAGCGCAGCGTGATGATCTCCTCGCCCCGACGGGCTCGAGCGCTCCGCACCGGGAGTTCGGCACTGGCATCCGCTTCGGGCTCGGCAATCTCGTACTCCTCGTCAAGACCGGGCATGTAGTACGGCCCGCCGGGCGCCATGTCCCCGACGAGATAGATCGGACCGTCCGACCCCAGCTCCAACTGGCGTCTGGCGGCCAGCGCCTCGCGGAAGGCCTGCCAGTCCTCGCCGTTGCCGCCCAGCCGGTCCGCGGCCCGGGTGGCGGCCCAGTGGTTGTAACTGCGGTAGCGAGCCAACCGGTAGCCCTCGTCGAAGTCGTCGCTCTCACCGCCATCCGGGTGGACCACTTGCCACTGGCCCACGACGCGGCTGCCGATCTTCTCGAAGATTGGCCAGACGCCGTCGCGGCTCAGCTCGAAGAAGCGCTCGTGGGCCCCCTTCTGGAGCTTCTGGTGGCGAAGGACGAGAAACTCCTCGCCGGCGCGGGCGATGTCGTTGCGAACGGGTCGCGGAGGTTCCTGGGCCGGGAGGATCGACGCAGCGGCCAGGACCGCAGCGGAGGCAAGCGAGAACGCCATCAGTCGCATTGTGGTCGCCGCTTCGCGGCGCGCGTTCCCCAGAAGCCGGCGGGAACCCGGGTGGCGCGATCCCGCGCCACCCGCGTCACAGTCCCTGAGCCCGTCATCGGGCGCAGGGATGACACGCCGGCGCACCCAGTGGGCAGCTAGTCGCATCGAAGACCGCTCAGTTCGCCGGCGGCTTCTTCGCTTCGTCCTTCTTCGGCGTCGACTCGGGCGGCTGGGGTTCCGGCGGTTTCGGCGCCGGCTTCGCGTAGATGTCGACCGCCTTGGCGTCCTCTTCCTCCTCGGTCGGCGGACGCACGCCTTCGCCGAGCATGATCGCCTCGATCGCGGCGACGGTGACCGGGGACGGTTTGAAGTTGCCGAAGCGGTAGCCGCGCGCGATCGTCAGCGGGGTCCAGCCGTACTTGTTGCGCTGGTTCCAGACCTCGATGTCAGCGCCGTTGTCGGCCAGCAGGTGGACGACCCGCGGCAGGTTCTTGTAAGCCGCTCCGTGCATCGGTGTCTCGCCGTTGGCGTTCACCGCATCGATGTCGGCGCCCAGTTCCAGCGCCGTCCGCACGGCCTCGAGCACCTCCTCTTCGGTGCCGGCGTCCTCGCCGGGCGAGCGGGTGCCGAGGCCGGCCGCGGCCATGAGGGCCGTCGAGCCGTCGTCCGTCCGCGTCAGCGGGTCGGCGCCGAGGTCGGCCAGGGTGCGCATCAGGTCCGCGTCGGCCACCAGCGCCGCCAGGACGAACGGCGTCGCCCCCAACTCGTTCAGGCTCGTGTTGTTCAGGCGGGCCCTGGTCGTCATCCGGGCCTCGAGATCGGCGCCGTGTTCCACCATGTCGCGGACGAAGTCCAGGCCGTCCATCGAACCCGAACCGTCCGGCCGCGGGTTGTTGTCGCCGGCCCCGGGCTTGCGCACGCGCGCCAGCATGTGGAGCGCGGTGTAGCCGGTATGGGCCGCGTTCGGGTCGGTGCCCGCGTCGAGAAGCCGTGCGGCCAGCTCGAAGTGGCCGTTGGTGACCGCGACGAGGAGCGGCGTCGATCCGGGTCGTACGGAGCGGCCGCCCGGCAGCGGACGGTCCCGCTTCACCGCCTTGCCCGGCGTCGGCGCGTTCACGTCGACGCCGGCCCGGAGCAGCGCCTCCGTCACGTCGATCCGGCCTTCGCGGACCGCGAACAGCAGCGGCGTGAAGCCGGAATCCAAGGTCGCGTTGGGGTCCGCGCCCACCTCGAGCAGCAGTTCGACGACTTCCAGGTTGCCTTCGGCGGCCGCCCACATGAGCGCCGTCTGGCCTCGGCTCGGCTCGCGGAAACGGACGTCGGCGCCGGCCTCGTAGAGCGCTGCGACGACCTCGATCCGGCCGGTCCGCGCCGCGGTCATGAACACCGTCTCGCCGCCCGCGAGCACGGCGTTGGGGTCGGCGCCCGCGGCCAGGAGCGATTCGACGATCTCGACGTTGCCGTTGGCGCAGGCGAGCGACAGCGGGACGACGCCGTAGCGGTTGGCGGCGGAGGCGTCGGCGCCGGCGTCGAGGAGTCGGCGCGCGAGATCGGTTCGGTCGTGGTAGACGGCCCAGTGGAGGGCCGTCATGCCGTCGACCTGGGCGGCGTTGATCTCGTCGGCGGTCGGCGAGGCCGCGAGGAGGCGCTCGATCATGGCGATGTCGAGGTGTTCGGCGGCGTCGGCGAGGGGAGCGTTGGCGGTGGCGGCCGCGGCCGGCACGGCAAGGAGGAACGCGAGGACGAAGCTACGCACTCTCTCCCCCTCAGCCCGCCAGGCGGACCGGCTCGGCCAGGGTGTCGATCCGGCCGGTGCTGTCGGCGAAGGAGTCGAGCCGCACGCCGACGCTGTCGAGCAGCGTGAGGTGCAGGTTGGCCATCGGCGCCGGCTCGTCGTAGACGATGTGCTGGCCGCCGCGGACGGTGCCTCCCCCGCCGCCGGCGACGACGATCGGGAGGTCCACGTGGTCGTGGACGTTCGGGTTGCCCATGCCGCTGCCGTAGAGGTAGAGCGAGTTGTCGAGCAGGTTGCCGTCGCCCTCCGGCACCGCCGCGAGCTTGTCGAGGAAGTAGGCGAACAGCGAGACGTGGAACTGGTTGATCTTCGCCAGCTTCGCCACCTTCTCGGGATCGTTGCCGTGGTGCGACGTCGGATGGTGCGGATCCGGCACGCCGATCTCGGGGTAGGTCCGGTTGCTCGACTCGCGGGCGAGCTGGAACGTGACGACCCGGGTCACGTCGGCCTGGAGCGCCAGCACCTGGAGATCGAACATCAGCCGGGCGTGGTCGGCGTAGGCCGCGGGCACGCCGGCCGGGCGGTCGACGTCGGGCAGCGCGCCCTCGCCGGCCTGAGCCTCCGCTCTCTGGATGCGCCGCTCGACTTCCCGCACCGAGTCGAGGTACTCACTGACCTTGACCCGGTCGCCGGGGCCCAGCATGCCCTGGAGCCGGGTGATGTCCTCGTGCACCCAGTCGAGCAGGCTGGCCTTGCGCTGGAGCCCCTCGCGCCGCTCGGCCGCCGTGCCGCCCTCGCCGAACAGCCGCTCGAAGACGAGCCGCGGATGGGCCTCGGCCGGCAGCGGCGTCGTCGGCGACGACCAGGAGAGGTTGTTCTGGTACACGCAGGCGTAGCCGTTGTCGCACTGGCCGACCATGTCCATCAGGTCCATCGCCAGCTCGAGCGAAGGCAACTGGGTCTCCTGGCCGATCTGTTGCGCCGCGATCTGATCGACCGTCGTGCCGAGGTAGTAGTCCGTGCTCTCGGTCCACTTCGCCTTCGCCGCGGAGAGAAACGCCGCGTTCGAGGTCGCGTGGGTCCCGGGATAGGCGTTCTTCAGTTCCAGGTTGCTGATCACCGAGATCCGCTTCCTGAAGCCCTCCAGCGGACTGAGCGACGGCGAGAGTTCACCGAGCGCCCCGCTGCCGCCGGCCGGACGCCAGCGCGTGATGTCGGAGCCCATCGGGATGTAGACGAAGCCGAGGCGCCGCACGGGCTTGGCCGCGGTCTTCGCCCAGGCGGTCATCGACGGCACCATCGCGTCGAGCAGGGGCAGCGCGATCGCCGCGCCCATGCCGCGCAGGAAGGTGCGCCGCGGGAGCGCTTTCTTGGTCAGGATCATGACGATGCTCTCCTCATCTGGAAGGGATCGCTGGCGACGACCGCCTGAATCAGGGACGACAGGCGGTAGTCGTCGGCCTCCGCGCGGCGCAGGATCGCGCGCACCGCGGGGGCGTCGGTCGCGGTCACGCCGCGGCCGGTGCCGAAGACGAGCAACTTCTCGGTCAGGGTGGTCAGGAACAGTTCGGGCCGCGCCAGCATCGCCGACTCGAGTTCCACAACACCGCCCAGGGCGGTGCCGTCCCACAGTTCGCCGGAAGCGTCGATCGGGAAGCCCGCGTCGACCGTCCGCCAGCGGCCGATCGCGTCGTAGTTCTCGAGCGCGAAGCCGACCGGGTCCATCAGCCGGTGGCAGCCGGAACAGGCCGGGTTGTCGCGATGGGCCGACAGCCGCTCGCGCATCGGCAGTTCTCTCGCGACGATCTTCGCTTCCGGCAGGTCCGGCACGTCGGGCGGCGGCGGGGGCGGCGGCACGCCGAGCAGGTTGCCCAGCACCCAGTTGCCGCGCACCACCGGCGAGGTGCGCGTGGCGAACGAGGTCACGGTCAGGATGCTGCCGTGGCGCAGCAGGCCGCCGCGCACGCTGTCGTCGCCGAGCTCCACCCGCCGGAAGCGGCTGCCGTACACGTGCGGGATGCCGTAGTGCTTGGCCAGCCGCTCGTTGAGAAACGTGTAGTCCGCCCGGACGAGGTCGAGGGCGCTGCGGTCCTCCCGCAGGATGCTGCCGACGAACAGTTCCGTCTCGCGGCGCATGGCCTGCCGCAGGTTGTCGTCGAAGTCGGGGAACAGGCGCTTGTCGGGGGTAACGCCGTCCAGATTCCGCAGATGGAGCCACTGGGCGGCGAAGTTCGTGACCAGGTTCTCCGCCCGCGGGTCGGCGAGCATGCGCTCGACCTGGTGTTCGAGCACGCCCGGCTCGCCCAGGCGGCCGGCCGACGCGAGTTCCAGGAGTTCGTCGTCCGGGATGCTGCTCCAGAGGAAGAAGGCGAGCCGCGACGCGAGTTCCAGGTCGCTGACGCGGTACGGCGCCCCGGGCTCAACGCCGGCCGGATCCCGCTCGATGCGGAACAGGAACTCCGGGCTGACCAGGACCGCCGCCAATCCCATCTCGATGCCGGCCTCGAACCCGTGCTCGGCCCTGGCCTGTTCATAAAGCGCGAAGGGTCCGCGCACGTCCTCGCCGGTCACCGGCCGGCGGTAGGCCCGGCCCATGACCTTGGCCAGGATCTTCCGCGCGCAGGGGTCCTCCTCCGCGGCGGTCTCCGACTGGCAGACGAAGATCCGCTGGCGGCTCGGGGTGTCGCCGGCCCCGAGCGGCAGGTAAGGCCCGACGATCGAGACGGAGAAGATGGCCGGCTGCACCCTCGGGTGGCGGTAGTAGTTGAAGTGCGACTCGTAGGGCTGGCGCGCCGTCTCGAGCAGCACCCAGGGCCGGGCCGGGAAGGTGACGCCGACGTCGTGCGGTCCCGCGGTGACCGGCGCCCGGACGACCAGGTGATCGTCGACGTCGTCCTGCGACGGCTGGTAGTTCAGCGCCACGTCGCTCATCAGGTCCGGCGGAGCGACGGTGAAGGTCTGTATGTGCTCCCGGTCGATCAGGAGCTCCAGGTCGTGCGCCTCGCTCAGGCCCTCGACGTGCTCGTTGCGGTCGCGGGCGAGGCGGATGGAGAACTCGTAGACGCCGTCCGCCGGGAAGTTCCAGGTCGCGAGAAGGCCGCCGCGGGTGCCGACCGGAAGGCCTTCGACGTGCTTCTCCTGGGTCTCGTCCGGCGCCGTGCGAAACGTGATGCCGACCGGTTCCGCGTACGAGCGGCCGACCGCCAGCCGGCTGATCTTCTCCGCCGCGCCGACGTAGCGCTCCAGCAGGGTGGGCGACAGGTCGCCGACGGTCACGTTGTCGAACCCGAAGCTCGCCGAGTCCGCCGGCAGGAGCGAGGCGACGTCGACCTCCAGCGCCAGCAGATCGCGCACGGCGTTGTGGTACTCGGTGCGGTTCAGCCGGCGGAACGTCTCGGTGCGGCCCGGGTCCGGCGCCTCGGCGGCGAGCCGGTCGAGCTCGCCCTCAAGTGAAGACAAGGCCTCCCGGTACGCGCTCTCGTCCGGACGGCGCCGGCCCGGCGGCGGCATCTGGCGCGCGCGCAGCTTGCGGGCCACCTTCTCCCAGGTCGCGCGGTCGAGATTCTCGTGCTGCTCGACCAGCGCGTCGAGTTCGAGCCCGGCCGTCTTGAGCCGGTTGTTGTGACAACCCAGGCAGTGCCGCGAGATGAGCGCGCGATGCGGCGCGTCGGCGTCGAACGCGGGCGCCGCGGGCGGGCCAGCCGCGGCAGCTGCCCCGGTGTGCGCCAGGAAGAGCGCGAGGCAAACCGCCGCCGCATCGATCGCCCGCGGGCGACAACACCGACTGGGTCGTGGGTTACGCAATCTCCAACTCCCAGGCTGAAGACCTGAACTGGCTACGGGAACGCGAGCGGCAGTCTAACAGTCCGCCCAGCCGCTGGATGTGCGCGACCTCGTAGCGGATCATCGTCGGTAACGGTCGCGGTAGTGGGCGGCGATTACGTTCGCGCCGGGTGCGCCGGCGTCCCGGCCGGCTTCCGCACCTCCCGCCGCGTTAGCATCGCCGACGGTGACGGGGATCGACCATCGAATCCGGGCGTTTCTGGTGGCCGCGGTCGTCCTCGCTCAGCCGGCGCCGGGCCAGGAGTCGGAGGCTGCCCGCTACGAGAGCGCCCTTGCCGAATGGCGGGCCGAACGTGTGGCGAGCCTCAAGGGCCCGGACGGCTGGCTCAATCTGGCGGGACTGCACTGGCTGAAGGAAGGCGCCAACAGCTTCGGCGCCGCCGCCGGCAACGACTTCTTGGCGCCGGAAGGGTCGGCGCCGCCGAAGCTCGGCAGTTTCCTGGTCGAGGACGGCACGGTCACTTTCCGGGCTGACCCTGGAGCCGACGTCCTCCACGGCGAAGCGCCTATCGCCGAGATGCTTCTCGCCGACGACAAGGAGGGCGAGCCCACCCTCCTCACCCACGGTTCCCTGGCCTGGACCGTGATCCGCCGAATGGACCGGCTCGGAGTGCGGTTGCGCGACTACGACCATCCCGCCGTGAAGGCACTCGCCGGCATCGAGTCCTATCCGCCGAGTCTCGACTGGCGCATCGAGGCCCGCTTCGAGCCCTATCCGGAACCGCGGACGATCCGGGTGCCCACGGTCGTGGCAGGTCTCGGCTGGGAACCGACCGTCCCCGGCACCCTGGAGTTCGAGGCCCAGGGACAGTCGCTCTCGCTGGAGGCCTACCGGTCCGACGATCGGTTCTTCATCGTCTTCGCCGATGCAACGGCCGGCGACACGACCTACCCTGCCGGCCGCTATCTCGCGGCTGATCTTCCCGGCGAGGACGGCATGACGATCCTGGACTTCAACAAGGCCTACAACCCACCCTGTGTGTTCAGCGAGTTCGCCACCTGCCCGCTGGCGACCCCGCGGAACCGCCTCCCGGTGGCCGTTGAGGCTGGCGAGAAGTACGCCGAGAGACCGTAGCGATCGACCTCACCGCTCCGCAGCTCGCAGAATGCGGGTCAGAAGACCCGCGCACCCAGGCGGGTGTCACCGACGCCGCTACGCCGCCGGACGGCTGCGGACCAGCCGTCCCGGCAGGGCGCCGGTGACTTCGTCGTTATCGAGGACGACTTCGCCCGCGCAGATCGTGGCGTCGTAGCCCCGCGGGCGCTGCATGTAGCGCTTCGCGTTCTCGGGCAGGTCGTAGACGAGGTACGGGGCCTCGGACGACAGGCGGTCGAAGTCGATCACGCTGATGTCGGCGCGCTTGCCTGGCGCCAGAACGCCCCGGTCCGACAGGCCGTAGAGGGTCGCGTTCGCGCCGGTCTGCTTGTGGACGATCGTCTCCAGCTCGATCCGCTCGCCGCGGGTGCGGTCGCGGCCCCAGAACGACAGGTTCCAGGTCGGCATGTGCGCGTCGCTGACCGCGCCGACGTGGGCGCCGGCGTCGCTCAGGCCGTTGCAGGTCAGCGGGTGCCGCATCAGGCCGGCCATGTAGTCGAAGTTCCGCTTCGAGTAGCCGTCCAGGTAGAACAGCAGCAGCGTGCTGCCGTCGCCTTCGGTCAGAAGGTCGTAGAACGCCTCCGGCCCCGTGAGGCCGTGACGCTTCGCATGGGCCGCGACACTGGCCTCCTGGTCGGGCTCGTAGCTCGGCGGATCGCCGAGCACGTAGACCGCCTCCGGCTGCGAGTGCATGAGCTCCAGCAGTCCCGGCAGAAGGCTGCCCGGCGTCGCGTCGACCAGGAACGGGTGATCCACGTCCTCCGGACCGTTGCGCCGCGCGTCGTTCGCCATGTCCCAGTCGCTCGCGAGGATCTTCGCCCGCACCTCCGGATCGCGCATCCGCTCGAGCCGCTCCGGCATCGGCAGTTGGCCGACCAGTTCGCGGTAGGCGTAGTTCAGGACATACGGATGCAGCGAACCCTCCAGGTTCATCAGCACCGTCGTGCCGCGGCCGCGGATCTGCGGGAACACCCGGATGCCCTTGTACCGACGCTCCTCAAGCGCGGTCAACCCTTCCTGCGCCGCTTCCCCCGAGAGATAGGTCACCGTGATCCCGTCCTTGCGGCCGAGGCCGAGCAGCCACTCGCGCTCGAACGGCCCGACGAACTGGAACACGCCGCCGCCGGCCTCGCTCATGCCGTTGGCGATCGCCTCGAGCTCCGGATAGCGGGCGAACGTCCCCGGGATCATCTCGCCTTCCTTCGTGCGATGCGCCAGCAGCCGGTTCGACGAGACGCCGAAGGCGCCCGCCCGGACGCTCTCCCGCACGAGGCGGGCCATCTCGTTCAGTTCGTCATCCGTCGGCTGGATGTCCTCGGCGCCGCGTTCCCCCATCACGTAAGTGCGGAGCGCGCAATGGGGCACCTGCGTGATCACGTCCATGATCCGCGGCTTGCCGTCGATCGCGTCGAGGTACTCGGGGAAGGTCTCCCACTTCCACTCCATGCCCGCCGACATCGCGATCGCGGGGATGTCCTCGACCGCGTCCATCAGGTCGAGCAGCCAGTCGCGATCCTTCGGCTTGACCGGCGCGAAGCCGACGCCGCAGTTGCCCATGACGATCGTCGTCACGCCGTTCCAGCAGGACGGCGTCAGGTACGGGTCCCAGGACACCTGGGCGTCAAAGTGGGTATGGATGTCGATCCAGCCCGGGACGACCAGCTTGCCTTCGGCGTCGATCTCGCGACGCGCCTTGCCCACGCCCCCGTTGACGCTGGTGATCGTCGCGCCGTCGATCGCAATGTCGCCCTGGAACTCCGGGGCGCCGGTACCGTCGATGATGCGGCCGTTGCGGATTGCGATGTCGTGCATGGTCCGTCCTCTGGTTCGTTCTCTTGGGGGGGCCGATCCTACCGCCGCCGCCAGGCCGCGCCGCGACTAGACTCCGACCAGCGAATCCGTAGCCCGATGCTCTCCGCCGACCCCATCCACGAAGCCCTCCGCGAGTTCGCGGACGCCGTGCGGGCCAAGACCGCGGCACAAGGGCGGGGCCAGCCCGAAGATCAACTCCGTGGCCCGTTCGAGACGCTCCTGAGCCGGGTCGGCGCTGCCGAGGGACTGCAGGTCGTAGCGAGTGGCGAGGCGCAGCTCCCGAAGGGACTTGGCCGTCCCGACTTCGCCGTCCACCGAGACGGCCTCTTGACCGGCTACGCCGAGCTCAAGGCGCCCGGACGCGGTGCGCGGAAGGAGGACTTCAAGGGCCACGACCGCGAGCAGTTCGAGCGGTTCTCGTCCCTTCCCAACGTTCTCTACACGGACGGGAACGAATGGGCCCTCTATCGTCGAGGAGACCTTGGAGGCGGTGTCGTCCGGTTCGGCGGCAACGTGGCGGAGAGCGGGGCGAACGCGGTTGCACGGGAAGACGCCCGATCCCTCGCGTCCTTGCTCCGGATGTACCTCGCCTGGGCGCCGATCGTGCCCAAGACCGCCAGCGGCGACATCGACCTCGCCCGGTTCGCGGAGGAACTCGCCCCGCTTTGCCGCCTCCTGCGCGACGAGGTCATCGACGCGCTCGGCGATCCAGTCCTTCCGATCGAACGGCTGAGGACGGAATGGCGGGAGTTGCTCTTCCCGCAAGCCTCCGACGCCGAGTTCGCCGACGCGTACGCCCAGACGGTCACGTTCGCGATGCTGCTGGGACGAAGCCTCGGCGCCGAGCCACTCACCCTTCAGAACGCCCAAGACGCCCTCTTTTCGCAACACAGCCTCCTGTCGCGCGCTCTCCAACTTCTGACGGACGGACGAATCGCCGACACGCTCGTCACTCCTCTCTGCCTTCTTCAGCGGCTGATCGGCGCACTCCCGGCCGATTCCCTGAGCACGAAGACCGATCCCTGGCTCTACTTCTACGAGGACTTCCTCGCGGCCTACGATCCGAAGCTCCGAAAGGACTCCGGCGTCTACTACACGCCGGTCGAGGTCGTCCACGCCCAGGTACGGTTGATCGACGACCTGCTGGTCAACCGTCTCGGGCGCCGGCACGGTTTCGCCGATCCGACCGTTTCCACTCTCGACCCGGCCGCGGGCACCGGCACCTACCTGCTGGGCGTGATCGAACACACGCTGGGTCGGCTCGCCGAGGAGGAGGGGCCCGGCGTCACTTCCGGTCACGCGAGCGAACTGGCCCGCAATCTCCACGGCTTCGAGCGGATCGTGGGCGCCTACGCGGTTGCCGAACTGAGGGTCAGTCAGGCCCTGGCCGGCGCGGGCGGCGAACTCCTGCCGCAGGGCACGAGGATCTACCTCACGGACACCCTCGAGAGTCCCAGCGCCAAACCGCCGCAGCTCGGTCTCTTCTACGAGCCGATCTCGGTACAGCGACAGAGGGCGCTGGAGGTCAAGGCCCTGGAACCGGTCCTCGTCTGTCTCGGCAATCCGCCCTACGACCGGCACGAGGCGGCCGGCCCAGACAACCGGGCGATGACCGGCGCCTGGGTACGCCACGGCGAGGACGGAAGCGACGCGCCGCCACTCCTCGAGGACTTCCTGGCACCCGCCCGCGAAGGCGGACACGCCGGTCATCTGAAGAACGTCTACAACCTCTACGTCTACTTCTGGCGCTGGGCGCTCTGGAAGGTCCTGGAGCACGACACGACGAGCGACGGGACCGGCGTCGTCAGCTTCATCACCGCCTCGAGCTACATCGAGGGGGACGCTTTCAGCGGCATGAGGGAGCACATGCGGCGGGTTTGCGACGAACTGTGGATCCTCGACCTGGGCGGCGAGGGGCGAGGGACCCGCCGGGAAGAGAACGTGTTCGCGATCCAGACGCCGGTGGCCATCGCTGTCGCGCTTCGCACCGGGAAGCCGGACCCGACCGTCCCGGCCACGGCGCGGTACGCGCGGATTCGCGGGAGCCGACGCGACAAGCTGTCCAGGCTGGACGCGATACGGTGCTTCGGCGACGTCGAGTGGCTGGATTGCCCCGACGGTTGGCAGTCCCCGTTGCGGCCAGCGGGCAAGGGGACCTACTTCGACTGGCCGCTGCTGACGGATCTCATGCCGTGGCAGCACTCCGGCGTGCAATTGAAGCGAACCTGGCCGATCGCGCCGGATCGAGAGACGCTGCACGCACGATGGACGCAACTGCTCCGCGCACCCGACCGGGGCCGCGCCTTCCGCGAAACGGACGACCGAAGAATCGACCGGCCTTACGCAGCGGCGTGGAGCGCCTCCGCCGACCCGACGCCGCTCGCGGAGCTTCCGGTCGGCGCGCCGACGCCGCCCTTCCGGCGCTACGGCTACCGCTCCTTCGATCGTCAGTGGATCCTCGCCGACACCCGACTGATGTCCCGGCCTCGCCCTCCTCTCTGGCAGTCGGACGGACCACGGCAGATCTACCTGACCACCATGCTCAGCCAACCCCTGGGAGAAGGTCCTGCCGTCACGGCTTCCGCGTCCATTCCCGACCTGACCATTTCCGCGGCTCCTACGGCGCGAAGAACGCGATCCCCCTCTACCGAACCGCCAGCGCTTCCGAACCGAACCTGTTGCCCGGGCTGCTCGAACGGCTGGGCGCCGCCTATGGCCGACCGGTTACGCCGGAGCGCTTTGCCGCCTACCTCTATTGCCTGCTGGCCCAGCCGGCCTTCACCCGACGCTTCGCCCAGGAACTCGACAGCCGGGAGGTGCGAGTCCCGATCACGCGCGACGCGGGACTCTTCGACCGGGCATCGGCACAGGGCGCGCACTTGCTGTGGCTGCACACCTGGGGGGAGAGGCTGGCTTCCAGCGGCCCGCCGGTCAAAGGCGTCGGCGATGGCAAAGCCCGGTGCCTGAAGAGCGTTCCAGCCACGGAAGGCGGCTATCCCCGCGCGTTTCGCTACGACGAGGAGAGCCAAACGCTCCACGTGGGCGAGGGGGAGTTCCGCCCCGTAGCGCCGGAGGCGTTCCGCTTCGAGGTCTCGGGCCTCAAGGTGGTCTCGTCCTGGCTCGGCTATCGGATGCGGGACGGCGCGGGCCGCAGGTCCTCGCCCCTCGACGACGTTCGCCCTCGACGCTGGACGAACGTGATGACGACGGAACTGCTGGAGCTGTTGTGGCTGCTGGAAGCGACCTTGGAGAGCTACCCGCGCCAGGAGGTGCTGCTTGAGGAAGTTGTCGCCAGTCGCTGCCTTTCCGCAAGCGACCTGCCTCCCGTGCCCGAGGAGGCGCACCGGGCGCCGAGCGCGACGGAAGCGGCGAACGAACTGAGGGAACCGCGCGTTTCCCCGCAGGATCTGCTCTTCGGTAATGAGGCGCCCGCGAGCAAAGACCCGGTCGAGGCGTAACGACGGTTGCGGTCCGCCAGGGCCGCACCCGCGGCCTTGCGAGGGGAGGCGACTCGGGACGGCACCTTGAGTCAGGCCGATGCCACACGGATCGCCTGTCGTCAGCGAGCGATGAAGACCGGGCCGGGACTACATCCCGCGACAGCGAAGCCAACGGCGCCAACCAGGATCCGAACCACTCGTTCCATCGTCAAAGTCAGCTCCGCCGGTTCTCGCCGTACCACGAGATCAGCCAGACGAAGGAGTAGACGTCGATGAAGTCCCGTGGCGAAAGATCGTCGCGTTCGGCCTTCTCCAGTTCGGACTTGAGATAGCTTGAGAACGTCAGTATCCGGTCGTAGGCAGGCCAATCCATGTCTGTCGTATAGGCGATGTCGTAGGCGCACATCTGGGCAGCGCCCTGGATGTACTTCGGCTTCACGAACATGTAGCGCTCCGGTTCGAAGAGGAACCAGAGGTAGGTGGCGATGGTCCACTTCGCGGCGCCGAGCTTGCCCAGCACCGCGACGAAGCGCTCGAACCGGTTGGCCGGCGCATCCTCTCCATGGAGCAGGCGGGAAAGCGCCGTCGCGAAAGCCCGCCGGTTCCCGGCGTCCTTCAATCCGTCTCGCAAGTCCATCTTCTCGTTCGGAAAGATGAGGTTCGTCTTGTTGACTACCCTGGCGGCCCGCTCACAGATGTCGTCGTGCTCTCCGCTCGCCAGCGCGGCCTCGACAACCTCGCGAGCGAGTTCCGTCCGAGCCAGCGCGCCTGCTTCCACCTTGTAGCGGCGTTCCCTGGTCAAGTATCGGTCGCCCAGGAAGCCGCCCTCAAAGTCAGCAAGGAAGTCCTCCATGGAGCGCTTGAGGCTCCGGTACCTCGTCCCCGGTTTCAGACGGTCGAGAAGAGCATGAGCCGGCCGAGGATCGAGAAGCTCGAGCGCGACGTGTCGCAAGGAGACGGTCTTCGTGCCCTCCTCGACAAAGAACACGTCCGCGTGGTCGCCCCTGACGTCGCGCACTTCGCCGAGGCCCCACTCCTTCATCTTCGGGTGGAGAACACGATCGCCACGCCACAACTGTCTGGCACCTGCACTACCCATCAAGACTCCCTCCGGCGGTCAAACCTGTGACGCCCGCTCACCTGCAACTCCAGTTCGCCGCGTCGTTCACGTCGCCCTTGCCGCTGTACTTCGCCGCCTCCGGCCAGGCACAAAGCGGGCGCGTGAACTCCGGTTCCGGCCCCAGGCGACTCGCCTCGATCCGCTCCGGCGCTATCCCCTTCTCGGTCCAGGCGACCAGCGGATCGACGTAGTCGGCGACCCAGGCGCCGGGGCCGCGGGCGCAGTGGATCATGCCGGGCACCATGAACAGGCGGAAGAACTCGCCGGCTTCGTCCGCGCCGCCGCTTTCCTTCTCCACTTCGTGCAGGTAGTCGATCGCCCGCTGCGGACGCAACGGATAGTCATTCCAGCCCTGGTACATCAGCAGCTTGCCGCCGCGGGCCCGGAACGCCGAGAGGTCCGCCGTGAGCACGTCGAGCGGCGCGGTGGCCGCCGTGAGGAGGTCGCGGTCGGCGACCGGGTCGAACTTCTCGACGTCGAAGTCCGGCTCGAAGCGCATCAGGGCCTCGAGCAGCACGTCCATGCCGTCGATCAGCGACTGGTCCGGCGCCCCGCGACGGGCTGTGGGCAGCATCCAGGCGGCCCAGTCGCCTGCGTCCTCGGCGCCCGGCGGCACGCCCGGCGACAGGACGTTGCCGTCCGCGTCGAGGACGTCGGCGTACATGTAGCGGGCGGTCTGTAGCTGGCCCGCTGTGAGGCAGTTCTCCGTCGAGTCCGGCGGGCACTGGAGGGCGTTCAGATCGAAGATGTCCGCGGTGCACTTCGTCGGATCGTCGATCACGCCGTCCTCGACTCCGTCCAGCGCGTCGCAGGCCTCGCGAGACGCCTTGCCGAGCAACTGGAACGACTCCGCGGTCAGAGGATGCTTCGCCTGCAGGCGCGCCCCGCCGATCATCCACGGCACGAACTCCTGGAAGCGGAAGGCCGGCGCTCCGGCCAGGACGCCGTCGTAGTCGTTGGGAAAGCGGGTCGCCTCGAGCATCGCGGCGCGGCCGCCGTTCGAGCAGCCCTTGACGTAGGAGTAGTCGATCTCGCGTCCGTAGTAGCGCTGGATCACCCGTTTGGCCGCCGCCGTCGCCAGATGGACGCCGCGATAGGCATAGTCGAGCAGGGCCTCGGGCTGCCGCACGTAGTCGCGCTCCTGGCCCTCGTGGCCGGTGTCCGTCGAGGCCATCGCGAACCCGCGGCCGAGCAGGCTCGTCGTGTCGCCGATGAATCCCGCGGCGCCACCGACCGTGCTGAACATCATCCGGCCGTTCCAGTCGTCGGGAAGAGTGACCTCGAAGCGGATCGCCCGGTTGACGACGCCGCGTACGCGGCAGTGGGCCGGCGCCCGCTCCGAAGCCGCGACCCGCAGCCCGGGCTCGATCGCGTGGTCGAGGTCGGTCAGGGCGACCAGACCGCGGCAGTCGCGGCGGGTGTCGTTGGCGGCCACGGGCGGTGCGACGACCGGCAGGAACAGCAGGACAGCGGCGAAGCACAACGGCGCCGGCCAACGAAGCGGGGAGGATGCGGGCCGGATGCCCGCATCTCCGGGTCGATGAGCGAGGGCGGAGAGTGGGATTGTCACTTGGTGCTCCTTTGCCGAGATACCGAAGGTCAGGCTGCAACGCCGGCGCGGGCGATGAGCGCCACCGTGCCGTCCGCCTTGGCGATCCAGACGAAGGCCGCGGTGCGTTCGGGATCGTCCGGATCCGGGCCGGTCACGACACCGTTGACGGTAATCGTGTCCCCGGGCCAGACCGGGTTCGTGAACTTGAGGTCGAAGGAGCCGCTCCGCCACCAGGCCTCGCCGAAGCGCTCTTCGAGAATGTGGCCAACGTAGCCCATCGTCATCCGGCCGCCGACCACGACGTCCTGGAAGCCGAGTTCGCGGGATGCCTCCCTGTCGGTGTGGTAGTTGGCGTTGCCGTGAAAGAACTGGCCGCACATCTCGAGTGAGATCGTGCGCTCCAGGCCGCCGAACCGCTCACCCTCCGGCACGTCGAAGCGTCGCGCTCCCGGCTTCTTGCGCGGATCGCGCAGGTCGACGTCCCCGGTGTACTCCTGGTCGCGCAGGAAGCTCTGGTGATGGTGGGTCTCCAGGACCTGCCGGCCGTTACCGTCGCTGAGCCGGACCCGGTAGTCGACGACGACGCGGTTGCGCCGGTCGTAGATGTCGCAGATGTCGCCGCCAACCGTGTAGACGGTGCCCGCCTTCATCGGCGCCGAAAGCGCCCATTCCTCGCGCATCCAGAGATGCCCGGTCTGGTTGGCGAAGGCGATCTCACGGAAGTAGTCGCCGTCCGGGCCACTCGCGATCGTGGACGGCAACAGGCCGCTGCTCGGCGGTTCGAGTTGAAGGCCGCCGTAGTAGTCGGCGAGCACGGCGTCATCGACGACGAAGGTCCCGCTGCTCAGCCGCTTTCCTACGTACGGCCCGTTCCCGTTCGACCCGTCCATCCCTTCCCCCTGTCTCTACTGCACTTGAGAAAGACGAAGCCTATCGCTCCAGGGCTGCAGGCCGCGCCTCGACGAGCAGCGGCCACAGGCCGGCCCCGCCGGAACGAATCGCCATCTCGCCGACCCGCTGCTGCCAGTAGCCCTCGTCCCCGTCGGCGTCCCGCCAGGCCCAGAGCCGGCGGGTGAAACGGTGCAGGTCGTGCTCGCGCGTGTAGCCGATCGCGCCGTGGAGCTGGTGCGCGATGCGCGTGACCTCGTAGCAGGCCTCGCTGGCGCGGGCCTTGGCGCAGGCCGCCATGAAGGTGGCGCCGCCACCGTCTTCGGAGAGCGCCGCATCGACGGCGGCGATCGCCGTGTCCGCCGCGACGCCGACCGCGGCGGTGTGGCTCGCCATCACCGCGACGAGTTGCTGCACGGCCTGGAAGCGGGCCAGCGGCCGCCCGAACTGGACCCGTCCCTGAACGTGTTCGATCGTCAGATCGAGGATGCGCTCCATGGCGCCGGCGATCATCGCGCTGCGGGCGACGGCCACCAGGTCGGAGGGAGAGCGTTCCGAGCGCAGGCCGCCCGACTGTCCCGGCGGGATCGACGGTGGCTCCCGCAACCGCCCGACCGGTTCACCGGCACTGTTCGCGTCGCGCTCGAACTCGAGTTCGCCGGCGGCGACCCAGCCGACGCCGCCCGTAGCGCCCGACACCACCAGCGCCGAGATGTTGTCCGGCCAGGGCACCTCGAGTCGGCCCGCCGCGGTCACCATTCCCAATGGACCCGCGGGCGCCTCGAGGCCGGCGCCCGAGAGCAGCCATCGGCCGATCATCGTTTCGACAAGGGGCAACGGCAACGCAAAGCCGGCTGCCGTCCGCGCCACCGCCATCGCGTCCCCGAAGTCGACTCCGGCGCCACCGGCCTCTTCAGGCAGCAGCATGTCGACTAGGCCGTTCTCCTCGATCGCCCGCCAATGGCTCTCCGGGAAGCGACCTTCCTCGACCGCTTCGAAGACTCCGTCCTCCGACGCCGCCTCGAACAGGCGCACCGCCGTGTCCAGGAGGAGCTGCCTCACCTCGCTCATCGCAGCCTCAGTCCCCGGGCGACGATGCCGCGGAGGATCTCCGTCGCGCCGCCCTGGATCGTGTACGAGGGAGCGGCCAGGGTGACCTGGTGCAGGATGTCGAGAACCGCCCGGTCGGAAACTCCTTCGTCGGCCACGACGCGGCGGACGATCTCCGGTACTTCCTGCTGGAAGTTCGTGCCCAGGTCTTTGACCAGGGCCGACTCCACGTTCGGCGTCTCCCCGGCCTCGAGCGCAGCGGCAACCGAGACCGAGGCGGCGCGCAGCGCCCAGAGACGGCTGACGAGCAGCCCGACCTCGCGCCGCGCCGCCGGCGACGAGTCCGCGTTCAGCGCGTCGACCAGTGCGCGCAGCAGGTGGAAGTTGGTCAGGAAGCGCTCCGGCCCGCTTCGCTCGTAGGCCAGTTCCGACGTCACCTGCGCCCAACCGTCGCCCGGATTGCCGAGCAGGCAGTCGTCCGGCACGAACGCGTCCTCGAAGAAGACCTCGTTGAAGTCGTGGCGGCCCGGGAGGTCGATGATGGGCCGCACCGTGATCCCGTCCGCGTTCTTCAGATCGATGATGACCTGGCTCATACCGGCGTGCCGCTTGTCCGACTTCGGTTCCGTGCGCACCAGGGCGACGCAGTACTCGGCCTCGTGCGCGTAGGAGGTCCAGATCTTCGAGCCGTTGAGACGCCAGCCGCCGTCCGCGCGCTCGGCCCGGGTGCGGATCGAGGCCAGGTCGGAACCGGAGTCAGGCTCGCTCATGCCGACCGCGAAGGAGATCTCGCCCCGAGTGATCGGCGGCAGGAAGCGCCGCTTCTGCTCCTCCGTGCCGTAGCGCAGGATGCTCGGGCCGATCTGGCGGTCGGCGAACCAGTGGAACGCCGTCGGCGCGCAGGCCGCCAGCAACTCCTCGGTGACCACGTAGCGCTCCAGGTAGCTCCGTTCGGCGCCGCCGTACTGCCGCGGCCAGGTCATGCCGATGAACCCGGCCTCGCCGAGCGCGCGGCTGAGCGCCGGGTTGCGGCCCCACCAGGAGAGCCCGTCGGCCGACCAGACGCCTGCTGCGCGGGTCCGCTCCAGCAGGTCCCGGACGCCGGCGCGGAGATCCCCCGCCGTCTCCGGCAGGACCGCGGGCGCGAAGCGGAGATGAATGGCGGGGGCCTTCACGAGCTAAGCGGCAGCGTACCAACCCGCTCGGGCAAGGTATCGTCAACGGAGCCTATCGCGCATCGCGCATCCGGTTCGGGGAAGAGCAAAGGGAATAGGATGCCGCAGCGATGACCAAGACCAGAAAACGAAGCCGCTTCCTCGCCTTCCTGAAGTGGACCGGCATCTCCGTGGCCGCGCTCGCCGGCTTGGGGCTGGTGCTGAACCTGACGACGGGGATGCACCTTCAGATCACGGGCGGCTTGATGCCGCAACTCGACTTTCATCACGAGGGCCGCCACTACCGGGCCATCGAGGCGCACCGTGAACAGAGCGCGGATCTCGCTCCCGCTGCCAGTCCCGCACCGCTCGAGCCAGTGGCGGGGGAGACCGGGGATGGAGCCGTTCTCGAAGCCGAACCGCCTCAGACCCCCGAACCCGGGGTGGTCGCCGACCCGAACGACGCTCCGACTGACACGGAAGCTCCGACCTTGGCGGAAGCGGATCCGGAGCCCGACTCGCCCACCGCGGCACCGTCGCCCGACTCGTGGCCCTACTACCGCGGCCTCCACATGGACGGCCGTTACCCGGGGCCGGTCAACACGGCCTGGCCGAACGGTGGACCGCCGGAACTCTGGCGCGCCCCCGTCGGCGGCGGCTACGCATCTTTCGTCGTCGGCGACGGTCTCGCGTACACGATCGAGCAGCGGCGGGAACAGGAAGTCGTCGCCGCCTATGACCTGCTGACCGGCACGGAACGCTGGAACGAGAGTTGGGACGCCCGTTTCGAGGAGAGCATGGGCGGCGACGGACCACGCGCCACGCCGGCCCTGTATGGCGGCACCCTGGCAGCGCTCGGCGCCACCGGCGAACTGCAGGTGCTCGATGCCGCGACGGGCGATTCGATCTGGCGCACGAACATCCTCGAGGACTCGGGCGCCGCGAACCTGACCTGGGGCATGGCCGCGTCACCGGCGATTCTGGACGGAGCCGTCCTCACCGCGCCCGGTGGCCCCAACGGCGCCGTGATCGCCTACGAGCTCGAAACCGGCGCGATTCGCTGGCGGGCTCTCGACGCCCAGGGCGCCTACACCGCGCCGGCCGTCTTCACGCTGGACGGCCTCTCCCAGATCGTCCTGATCGGCGCCGACCAGGTCGTGGCGCTCGCTACCGACGGCAGCGACACGTACTGGAGCCGGCCCTGGGCAACGATGAACGGCATCAACGCCGCGCAGCCGCTCCAGGTGGCGCCGAACCGCATCTTCGTGTCGTCCGGCTACGGCCACGGCGCCGCGGTGCTCGAAGTCGACGCCGACCTCGAAGCGAACACCGCGTCGGTCAGCGAAATCTGGTTCAACAACCGGATGAAGAACACCTTCTCGACCTCCGTGTTCCACGACGGCTACGTCTACGGGCTGGACAATGGCATCCTGGCCTGCGTCGACGCCGAAACCGGCGACCGCATGTGGAAGGGCGGCCGCTACGGCCACGGCCAGCTTCTGCTCGCCTCAGGCCACCTGCTGATCACCACGGAGCGAGGTCAGCTCGTCCTGGTGCGCGCCACGCCCGAAAGCTACCAGGAAGTTGCCGCGCTGCCAGCCGTCTCGGGCCGCACCTGGAACAACCCCGCGATCGCCGAAGGCATCCTGCTGGTGCGCAACGACCGCGAAGCCGTGGCCTTCGACCTGCGGCCGCGGACGTAGCGGCTTCGCAAACGCGCCCGCTGGCGGAGGAACGCCGGCCGTCTCGCCCGCTGGGTCGTGTCCGTTTCGCCCGCTGGACTTTGTCCGTTTCGCCCGCTGGACTTTGTCCGTTTCACCCGCTAGATTTTGTCCGTTTCACCCGCTGGACTTTGTCCGTTTCACCCGCTGAGCTCGTTCGATGCCCTACCTTCCAAGGATTGTCGAGATGGAACTCGACGAGTGCCTGGCCGCCGCCGGCGCCGTGGTCATGGAAGGCCCCAAAGCCTGCGGCAAGACCGCCACCGCCAGACAGAAGGCCGCGAGCGAGGTTCTTCTCGATGTCGATCGCAACGCGCGGAGGCTCGCAAGCGTCGATCCCGCCACCGCGCTCGCCGGCGCAACGCCGCGGTTGATCGACGAGTGGCAACTCGAACCAGCGATCTGGAACCACGTTCGACGCGCGGTCGACGACCGGGCCGACTCCGGCCAGTTCATTCTCACCGGCTCCGCCGTACCCGCCGACGACGTGACGCGGCATTCAGGGGCCGGGCGCTTCGCCCGCATCCGCATGCGGCCTCTGTCGCTCTTCGAGTCCGGGCACTCCACCGGCGAAATCTCTCTCGCCGAGCTGCTCGACGGCTCGCCCCAGGGCGCCGAGGCATCCTCGCTCAGCGTTCCGCAACTCGCCGAACTCGTGGCCACCGGAGGTTGGCCGGCCAACCACGGCCGGCCCTTGCGCCAGACCCTGCGCTCGAACCGGGACTACCTGAACGAGATACGCCGCACGGACATCTCCAGAGTCGCCGAACGCCGGACCGACCCGATTCGGGTCGGCCGGCTCCTGCGCTCGCTCGCCCGGAACACGGCGACCGAGGTCGCGCTCTCCAGGCTGGTCGCCGACGCGGACACCAGCCAGATCACCATGAAGCCCGAGACCGCCGCGGGCTACCTGGACGCGCTGGAACACCTCATGGTCGTCGAGAATCAGCCGGCCTGGTCGCCGCACCTGCGCTCGCGCGCGATCCTTCGGGAAGCCCCCAAACGCCACTTCGTCGATCCGTCGCTGGCCGTCGCCGCACTCAGGGCTACGCCGAAGCGCCTGCTGGGCGACCTGCGCTTCCTGGGCCTGCTGTTCGAGTCGCTCGTCGTCCGCGACCTCAGGATCTACGCGCAAGCCAACGACGCGGAGGTCTTCCACTACCGCGAGAAAGGCGGCCTGGAAGTCGACGCGGTCGTCGAGGCCGCCGACGGCCGCTGGGCCGCGTTCGAGATCAAGCTCGGCCAACGCGGCGTCGACGAAGGCGCGAAGAACCTGCGCCGCCTGGCCCAGCGGGCGCCGCGGGCCATGAGAGACGCGCCGAGCGAGCCCTCGGCCCTCGCGGTCATCGTGCCGAACGGCTACGGCTTTGCCGGGAACGACGACGTGGGCGTCATTCCGGTCGGCGCGCTGGGGCCGTAGGCACCGCGGCGCCGGACTGACGGCCGGCACGTCTGGCTGGCCGCCTGCGGCGGCCAACCGGAAGGCTGGCGCACCCACAGCCGGATGGGACTACCGCTGTCGGCTCAAGGGATCTCGACGACCAGATACTCGCCCTCGCGAGTGACCGGATAGGTCTCGGCCGTGTACGGGCCCTTGACCATGCCGGGGACCGGGGCATCAGGATCGTCCGCCGGTTCCGCGCCGGCATCGGCAACCCCGGCGATCTCCTCGCCGGGGACGGTCTCGACCTCGTAGCGTCTCACTCTGAGCCGCTCGGGCGCGCACCAGGACTGTCCGGTGCGGACGTGGAACTCCCAGCCGTGCCAGGGGCAGCAGAGGATCTCCCGGCTCGGGCGGTACTCGAACTCTCCGGGGGCGTCGGAGCGGATCACGCCCCAGAGCTTGCCCTCGCAGAGCTTCCCGCCCTGGTGCGGGCAGCGGTTGCGGAGCGCGAAGAACTCGCCGTCCAGGTTGAAGACGCCGACCGAGCGCCCGGCGACGGTGACGATCTTGCGCTCGCCCGCCTCGATCTCGGACGCCTCGGCGACGACGTACTTCATGGGTGCATCGCCTGCGCCGAGGTCGAGTCGGGCAACGGCGCCGCCACGGCAGGACTCCAACGGGCCGACGCTTCGCACCGGATGCCGGCCGCAGGGCCGGCCCACCCGGTTTCCGCCGGGTTCACCCCTGGAGCCCGTAGAGGGCCCGGGCGTTCTCGCACTGGATGGCCTTGACGAATTCCTCGTCGAGCCCCGAGGGCAGGACCACATCGGGGTTGTCGCCGTCCCAGTGCGGATAGTCGCTGGCCAGCAGGATGTGGCTCCGCAGGTCGCCGAAGTGCTCCATCAGGGCCAGGAAGTCCTGGCGCCTCGGCGGCTCCTCGATCGGCTGGGTCGTCACGTAGACGTGCTCGGCGATCACCTCGGACGGCAGCCGCTTGAGGTGCGGCGCCTCGTCGCGCAGGAGGCTCCAAGCCGAGTCGAGACGCCACATCAGCGGCGGCAGCCAGGCGAAGCCGTTCTCGACCGAGATCATCCGCAGGCTCGGGAAGCGGTCGAACACGCCTTCCGCGACCATGCTCGTGATGTTCGCCTGCACGGCCTGGGGCGGGCTCGTGTGATCCTCGATGTAGTAGGAGGCGTGACCGCCGCCGGTGATCGGATGGCCGTAGGCGCCGAACGCATGGGACGCGACGTGCATCCCCGTCTCGACGCAGGCATCGTAGATCGGCCAGTACCTGCGGCGGCCCATCGGTTCCTGCATCCGGCCCATGAACAGCACCTGGGCGAAGCGCCCGTCGGCGCCGCAGCGCCGGATCTCCGCGGCCGCGGCAACCGGGTCCTGCGGAGTGACGACGACGGAGGCCCGCAGCCGGGGCTCCGGATCGAGCCACTCGGCGATCTGCCAGTCGTTGGCGGCGGTGGCAAGCGCCGCGCCGAGGTCCAGGTCGAGCGCCGAACTGACCGGCGACAGCGGGTTCAGGATGGCGTACTCGACGTTGTACGGATCGAGAAAGTCCTCCGCGGCGAAGCCGACTTCCGAACCGGGGGTGCGCCCCGACGGCGGCCGCGCCGCCTCGCGGTGATCCATGAAGCGCGGGTAGTAGCCGCTGTTCGGATGGCGGATGCCGAACGTCTCCAGGTGGTCGCGCCAGCGCTTGGAGAGATACGGATACAGATCCTTGATCGAGTCGAGCTCGTTGTGGAAGTCGCAATCGATGATCGGCGGCCGTTCGGGCTCGGCCCCGGCCTTCAGCACCGAGGGTTCGGTCGACGGATCGAGCAGGGTGACTGTCATGGCTACCCTCCTTCGGAAAGACGGTAGAAGCTGCGCGCGTTCTCGGACCTGATCTTACGCCCTAACGACTCCGGCAGCAGCCGAAGCAGGAGATCGCCGGCGTCGCAGGCGTGAACGTGGGGATAGTCGCTGGCGTAGAGGAGCAGGTCCTCCGAGCCGAGCTGGTCGACGATCTCGCACAGGTGCGCCGGGTCGGGCGGCGCATCGAGTGGCTGGATGCCGACCCGGACGTGCTCGCGGAAGTAGTCGGAGGGCGGACGGCGCACCCAGGGCACCAGCCGCCTCAGATTCCGCCACTCCTTGTCCATGCGCCAGAGATGAGACGGGATCCAGGTGAAGCCGGATTCCAGGAACACGACCCGCAAACCGGGGCATGTGTCGAACACCCCTTCGACAATCATGCTGGTGAGCTGGGTCGCGAACACCTGCGCCATCGCCGTGTACTCCTCCAGGAAGAACGACGGCCAGCCGGTGGGTGTCGGCGGCATGACGGGCGCGCCACCGAAGTGGATCGCCGCAACCAGGCCGCTCTGCTCGATCGCCTTCCACAGGGCGTGGTAGTGGCGGCTTCCGAGCGGGTGCTCGGTGCGCACCGGAATCAGAACCTGGACGAAGCCGGGCCTGCCGGCGCAACGCTCGACTTCCTCGACCGCGGCGGCCGGCAACCCGATCGGCACGACGACGGAGCCCCGCAGTCGGGGTTCGCGTTCCAGCCACTCCCGGGCCTGCCAGTCGTTCGTCGCCGTGGCCAGCGCTGCGGCAACGTCCGGGTTGTGGATGCTGTCGACTGCGTAGAGACAACTCGAGATCGCCACATCCGCGCCGCCCCCTTCAAAGACAGCCTCGCGGAGTTCACCAAGCCCGCCGCGCTCGCCGGCGACGGGTGACCTCGGTGGGTAGTACTCCTGTGAGGCGCCCTTGTCCATCGTGTTTTCGAAGTGCTCGACCCAGTGCTCCGGCAGCAGGGGATAGAGGTCACGAAGGCGGGGATTCGGGATGTGGACGTCGGCGTCGATCATGGCTTCGAGAGAAGGGTCACGGCAGCGCCAGCGCGACCAGCTTCGGCGTCGTCTTCTGAGCCGCCAGCGCCGCGATCTGCTCCTCGCTGAAGTTCAGGCCGGGATCCTCAGCGATTTCGCCGAGGTCGGCGAAGAACGAACCGCCTCCCACCGCGACGACGATGTACTGCCTGCCCTCCACCATGTAGGTGATGGGGTTCGCGTGCGGCGTGTCCGGCAGCGGCACATGGCCCAGCAGTTCCCCTGTCCCCTTGTCGAAGACGTTGAGGCGTGGCGAGTTGTCTTCGCCCCGTCCCCGCCGCTGGGTGACGAAGAGCAGCGACTTCGTGAGCAGAGGCGCTCCGCTGCCTCCGCCGAGCAGCGGCAGGTCGAGGCCGGCAAGAGCGGGGTGCTCCTTCGGGCCGTGGCCGTTCGGCGTCATCCAAATGTGCTCGCCGGTGTTCAGATCGATCGCGGTGATCCGGCCCCAGGGCGGCTTGACCAGCGGCAATCCTCCCGGGCTACCGGTGGGGGCGAAGAAGGAGCCGACGTAGTTCAGGTTCGAGCGCGCCGGGTCGGGCTTGCTCAGTGGATGGACGCTGATCGATGTCGACGACGGCACGTAGAGCACGCCGGTCTCCGGATCGGCCGCCGCACCCGGCCAGTTCGCCCCGCCGCCCGCGCTCGGCAGCATGAGAACGCCGCTGCCCGTGCTCGGCGGCGTGAAGAGCGGCCCCATGCGGAAGCCGGACGCGATCTCCTTCGCCTCGGCCAGCAGTTCCGGCGTCAGGTCGATCAGGTCTTCCTCGCTCACCCCCTGGCGGTCGAAGGCCGGCGGCTTCGTGGGAAACGGCTGGGTGGGCGACGCCCGCTCGCCGGGCACGTCGGACTCCGGCACCGGCCGTTCCTCGATCGGCCAGACCGCTTCCCCGGTCACCCGATCGAAGACGTAGGTGAACGCCTGCTTGGAGACCTGGGCCAGGGCCTTGATTTCGCGGCCGTCCACCACGATGTCGACGAGCTGCGGCGGCGTCGGGAAGTCGTAGTCCCACAGCCCGTGGTGAACCGCCTGGAAGTGCCACACCCGCTCGCCGGTGCCGGCGTCCAGGCAGACGATGCTCTCCGCGAACAGGTTGTCGCCCAGCCGGTGGCCGCCGTAGAAGTCGTTCGTCGGCGTCGATACCGGCAGGTAGACGTAGCCGAGCTCCTCGTCGACCGTCATCATGTTCCAGACGTTCGTGTTGCCGCTGTACGTCCAGGAGTCGTTCTCCCAGGTATCGACTCCGTACTCCCCCTCCTGCGGGATGGTGTGGAAGAGCCACTTCAGTTCGCCGGTGCGCGCGTCGTAGCCGCGGACGTGGCCGGGCGGCGCGGCCTGCCGGATCGGCCCATCGCTGACAACGGAGCCGACCACCACCGTGTTGCCGACGACCGCCGGCGGCGAGCTGTGGGTGATGGCGCGCGGATTCACCCGGCGCCCGAAGTCCGCCATGCCCCGGTCGGCCAGCATGTCGACCTGGCCGCCCTCGCCGAAGCCGCCGACCGGTTCGCCGGTCAGCCCGTCGATCGCGATGAGGCGCCGGTCGTGGGTGGGCAGAAAGATGCGCGTCTCGCTCCGGCCGCGGCCGTCCCGTTCCACCGTCCCCCGCCAGGCGGCGACGCCTCGATGCTGGAAGCCGATGTTCGCCGGCCGGCCGGCGCGCCAGGATTCCGGATCGTAGGTCCAGAGCGTCTCGCCGGTGGCCGCGTCGATCGCCGCCGCCTGGGAGATCTCCGTGGCGACGTAGAGCACCCCGTCCAGCATGATCGGGATCGGCTTGAACTGCCCCGGCTTGACCGCGCGGTTCGCCTCGGCGACGGCGGTCGACGGGGACTCCCACTCCCAGGCGACGCGGAGGTCGCGGAAGTTCGAGCGGTCGATCTGGTCGAGAGCCGAGTACTTCGTGTTGTCGGGGCCGCTGCCGAAGGCCGGCCACTCGACCGTCTCCTCCCCGTCCCGAGCAGCGCCCGGCGTCGCCAGGAGCAGCGTCGCCGTCGCCGCGGCCGCCAGCGCAACCCGCCACCCGAAGCACCATTCCATCCGCATCCGATACTCCTGTCTGGAGGTACCGGCAGAGCCTATCGTCCGCTCGCCGCCCGGCCCGCCGCGCACCTCCGCTCGCACCGCCCGAAACCGGGTTATCGTTGCGCCCGCAACGCAGCCAGAAGGCGACCACGGCGCCGCGAACTCCACACGAACTGTTGGGAGGCAACATGCCAGCACTCGACGGTCTGCGCATTCTCGACCTGACGCAGTACGAAGCCGGTACGTCCTGTACCCAGGCCCTGGCGTGGCTGGGCGCCGACGTGGTCAAGGTGGAGCGTCCAGGTACCGGCGATCCGGGACGCGGCCTCGCCGGCGGGCGGACAACGGACGACTCCGAGTACTTCCTCAACTGGAACAGCAACAAGCGGAGCGTCGCAATCAACCTCGCCTCGCCGGAGGGCCGCGACCTGCTGCTGAAGCTGGCGCCCCGCTTCGACATCCTGGTCGAGAACTTCGGGCCGGGTGTGGTCGAGAAGCTGCGCCTCGACTACGACTCGGTGCGCGAGGTCCATCCCGAGGTGATCTACGGCCGGATCAAGGGCTTCGGGAACAGCGGCCCGTACAGCGACTACAAGTGCTTCGACCCGGTGGCCCAGGCCGCGGGCGGCGCGATGTCGATCACCGGCGACCCGGACGGGCCGCCGCTGCGGCCGGGCACGACGATCGGCGACTGCGGTACCGGCGTGCTGATGGCCCTGGCGCTCTGCGCCGCCCACGCGAACCAGCTCCGCACCGGCAAGGGCCAACTGGTCGAGATCTCGATGCAGGAGGGCGTGACCTGGTTCATGCGCACGGCGGTCGCGATGGGCGGCGAGTTCGGCAGCAAGGCGGCCCCGCGCAGCGGCACCGGGCGCGGGGCAATGATGAACCTGTACCCGTGCAAGCCGTTCGGCCCCAACGACTACGTCTACATGCTGGTGGTCACGAACCGCATGTGGGAGGCGCTGTGCGGCGCCATCGGCCGCGAGGACCTCGCCGCCGATCCGCGCTTCGAAACGCCCAAGGGGCGCTTCGACAACAGCGAGGAACTGGCCGAGGTCATCGCCGAGTGGACCGGCCGCCACACGAAGCGGGAGGCGATGTCCATCCTCGGCGACGCCGGCGTGCCGGCGAGCGCCGTGCTCGACACCCTCGACCTGTTCGCCGATCCACACCTCAACGACCGCGGGTTCGTGCGGACCGTTCACCACGAATCCAAGGGGCCCGTCCGCGTGCTCGGCTCGCCGATGAACCTCAGCGGCAACGACGTCGAGATCGAAGCCGCGCCGCTGCTCGGCCGCCACACGGACAGCGTGCTGGCCAACGAACTGAACCTTTCCCAACCCGAAATCGACCGGCTGCGCGCGGACGGCGTGCTGGGCGCCGTGCCCACTCCCGCCGCCGGCGGCGAGGAGACCACGACGACATGACGACCACCACCGGCGCCGACCTGATCGCCCGCAGCCTGAAGCAGCAGGGCGTCGACTACATGTTCGGCATCGTCGGCTTCCCCGTCTACGGGGTCGCCCACGCCGCCCAGCAGGCGGGAATCCAGTACTACGGCTTCCGCAACGAGCAGGCGGCCAGCTACGCCGCCGGCGCGGTCGGCTACCTGACGGGGCGGCCGGGGGCCTGCCTCGCCGTCTCCGGCCCGGGGATGGTCCACGGCATCGCCGGTCTCGCCAACGCGGAGAAGAACTGCTGGCCGATGGTGCTGCTCGGCGGCGCGAACGACCGCTACCAGAACGGCCAGGGCGCCTTCCAGGAGTGCCCGCAGGTCGAAGCGGCGCGGCCGTTCTCGAAGTACTCGGCGGAGATCGACGCCGCGCACCGGGCGCCGTTCTACGTGGAGCAGGCGGTCCGCACATCGATCTACGGCCGGCCCGGCGCCGCCTACCTGAACCTGACGAACGACGTGCTGACCGCCCAGGTCGACGAGGAGGACGTCGAGTCCCCGCCGCGCTGCCCGGAACCGCCGAAGTCTCTCGCCGATCCGAGGGACGTCGAGCGTGCCGTGGCGGTCCTGCGCGAAGCGAAGAACCCGCTGGTCATCGTCGGCAAGGGCGCGGCCTACGCCCGCGCGGAACAGGAGGTGCGCAACTTCGTTCAGCGCACCAACCTCCCCGTGCTGCCGACGCCGATGGGCAAGGGCGTCGTCTCAGACGACGATCCCCACCTGGTCGCTCCGGCGCGCTCCTTCGCGCTGCAGAACGCCGACGTCGTCCTGCTGATCGGCGCCCGGCTCAACTGGATCCTCCACTTCGGACTGCCGCCGCGCTTCAGGAAGGGCGTTCGGGTGCTTCAGATCGACCTGAACGCGGAGGAGATCGGCACGAACGTGCCGACCGAGGTCGGCATGGTCGGCGACGCGCGGGCGGTGACGGCGCAACTGAACGAGGCGCTCGACGCCGAGCCCTTCGCGCTCGCGGCCGACAACGAGTGGCTGACCGAGCTGCGCGAGAGCGCGACCCAGAACCAGGCGGCGGTCCAGGCGATGCTCGAGGACGACACCGAGCCGATGGGCTACTACCGCGCCCTGCGCGAGATCGCCGACCGCCTGGAGCCTCAGGACATGCTGATCGCCGAAGGCGCGAACACCATGGACATCTCGCGCACCGTGCTGCCGAACATGGAACCGCGCAAGCGGCTCGACGCCGGCACCTTCGGCACGATGGGCGTCGGCACGGGCCTCGCCATCGCGGCCGCCGTCGTCCATCCGGACCGGCGCACCATCTGCGTCCAGGGCGACTCGGCGTTCGGGTTCTCGGGCATGGAGGTCGAGGTCGCTTGCCGCTACGACATGCCGATCACGTTCGTCGTGATCAACAACAACGGCATCGGCGGCGGCGTCAGCGAGTACATTCCAGGCAAGCCGCTGCCGCCGTCCACCTACACGCTGGGCGCCAGGTACGAGCGCGTCATCGAGGCGTTCGGCGGCACGGGCTACCTGGTCGAGAAAGTGGCCGACCTCGGGCCCACGCTCGACAAGGCGCTCGCCTCCGACCGGCCGACGCTGGTCAACGTGCTGATCGACCCGAAGGCGCAGCGCAAGCCGCAGAAGTTCGCCTGGCTCACCCGCTGACGCGGCTGGCGTGCAGGTTCGGCGACACGGAGCTCCTTCCACACCAGCGTCGGGCAGGATGCCCGCGTTCCCAGGTCAGGCAAGAGCCAGCCAGCCAAGAGAGGAGACCCTGAAGCGATGGGCATCAAGATCGGCGACGTCTCGATCACCCCGATCATCGAGATCGACTACCCGGTGCCAGCGTCCTTTCTGCTGCCGGACGCGACGCCGGAGAACCTGGCGCCCGACCTCGACTGGCTCGAGCCGCACTTCGTCACGCCCAACGGCGAGCGGCTCAAGATGATCGTCCAGGCCTTCCTGGTCGAGTCGAAGGGACTCAAGATCGTCGTCGACACCTGCGTCGGCAACGACAAGAAGCGCGCCCTGCCGGCCTGGAACGAGCTCGACGGACCGTTCCTCCAGGAGATCCGGGATGCCGGCTTCCCTCGCGAGCAGGTCGACCTGGTCGTCTGCACCCACCTCCACATCGACCACGTGGGCTGGAACACGATGAAGGTCGACGGCGAGTGGGTCCCCACCTTCCCCAACGCCCGCTACGTCATGGCGCGGCCCGAGTTCGAGTACTGGCGGGACGAGGGAGAGGCCAACTGGGGCGACGTCTTCGGCGACTCGGTGGCGCCGGTGTTCGAGGCGGGCCTGGTCGACCTCGTCGACTGCGACCACCGGATCAACCCGGAGCTCCAGTTCTTCCCCACGCCCGGCCACACCCCGGGCCACTGCAGCATCGCCGTCTCCTCCGGCTGCGAGGAGGGCGTGATCTCCGGGGACGTGATGCACCACCCCTGCCAGTGCGCGCACCCGGAATGGTGTTCGATCGCGGACATCGACCGCGAGGCCGCGATCGCCGCCCGCCGCGGCTTCTGCGAGCGCTTCAGCGACACCGGCATCACCGTCGTCGGCACCCACTGGGCAGCGCCGACGGCCGTGCTGCTCACGGCTCACGGCGATGTCTGGAGAACGCAAGTCGCGTAAGGTCCCGTCGAAACCCGCCCGGCAGGTCGGCGGCGCCGCACGCCTGAGTGTGACGTTTGCGTTTCCGCTCGCGCGGTCGAATGCGCTATCGTAGTCACTCCTGTACTCCAGCGTTCAGCGAGGACGATCCCCAATGAAGGATGACCCGCCCGAGATCGACGCCCCGCGCGAGACCGTCTCGCGACTGAGCCGGGCCCACCTGCAGACGCTGGTCGACACCTCGCCGGTGGGCATCGTCGTGCTCGACGCCCGGACCGGCCACCCTACGTCCGTCAACCAGGAGGCGACGCGCATCGTCGCCAGCCTCTACGAGGAAGGCGACACGATCGAGGAGGTGCTGGACAGGGTGACGTGCCGGCGCGGCGACGGCCAGGAAGTCACCACCAGGGAACTCGGGGGCTTCGAGACGATACGCGCCGAGGAGGTCGAGCTCTTCGACCCGAGCGGCCGGTCGGTACGGACGATGATCGACGTGACGCCGATTCCCGCCGACGACGACGGGGCAGGATCGGTCGTCGTCACCATGCAGGACCTGGCGCCGCTCGAGGAGCTGGAGCGATCCCGCGCGGACTTCCTCGGCATGGTGAGCCACGAGCTGCGCGCGCCGCTCGCCGCGATCAAGGGGTCGGCCACCACCATGCTCGACGCCACGCAGAAGTTCGGCCCGGCCGAGACGCTCCAGTTCTTCCGCATCATCGACGGACACGCGGACCGCATGAGCGGTCTGATCGCCGATCTGCTCGACGCGAGCCGCATCGACGCCGGCACCCTCTCCGTCGACGCCAAGGCGGTGGACGTCGCGAGCCTCCTGGACCGGGCGAGGAACACGTTCAAGAGCGCCGGCGGAATGCACGAAGTCCTGATCGACCTGCCGTACGAGCTGCCCCAGGTCAATGCCGACGACTGGCGCGTCGTTCAGGTGCTGAACAACCTGCTGAACAACGCCTCCCGGCACTCGCCCGTCACGGCGCCGATCCGGATGGCGGCGGCCGTCGACGGCGTACACGTCGCCCTTTCGGTCTCGGACGAAGGAGACGGCATGCCGCCCGAACGGCTGCGGAGCCTCTTCAGGAAGCAGTCCGGAGCGTCCTCCGGCAGCCTCGAGGGCGTCGCCGGGGCCGGCCTGGGGCTTTCGATCTGCAAGGGGCTGGTGGAATCGCACGGCGGCCGGATCTGGGCCGAGAGCGGCGGCGAGACAAGGGGTACCCGAGTCACCTTCACCCTGCCGGCCGTCGAAGACACGAGCGACGCCCCGGTGATCCGAAGCGGCGAAAGCCGACCCCAGGGGGTGCGCCGCACGAACATCCTCGTCGTGGACGACGACCCGCAGACGCTGCGCTATGCCCGCGACGCGCTGGCGGCGGCCGGCTACAACCCGATCGTCACGGCCGACCCGCAGGATGCGCCCCGCCTGGTCAAGACGAAAAAGCCCGCCCTGGTCCTCCTGGACCTGATCCTCCCCGGAACCGACGGCATCGAGCTGATGCAGAGCATTCCCCAGCTCGACGAACTGCCGACGATCTTCATCTCGGCCTACGGCAGGGACGAGACGATCGCCAAGGCGCTCCAGGCGGGCGCCGACGACTACATCGTCAAGCCGTTCTCCCAGACCGAACTGACGGCGCGGGTGCAGGCGGTCCTGCGCCGCCGTGCGTGGCCCGAGCGCAAGCCCTTCCAGCTCGACGACCTCCTGATCGACTACGCGAGACGCAGGGTCGCCCTGGCCGGCAAGCCGTTGAAGCTGACAGGCACCGAGTACGAGCTGCTGCGCGTGCTTTCGGTGAACGCGGGCCGGGCGATGACCTTCGACGCCCTGCTGCGCACCGCCTGGGGAGGCAGGTCCACCGAAGGACCGGCGCCGGTGCGCACCATCGTGACGAAGCTCCGCAAGAAGCTCGGCGATCTCGCCTCCGCGCCGACGTACATCCTGAGCGAGCGCGGTCTCGGCTACCGGATGCGGGCGCCGGACGAAGAGGTCTGAGGAGCGCAGTCCGAGGAGCGACGTCGGCCGCCGGCACGGACCGGCCGCCGGGTTGCTACACTCCGCCGCCGTGACGAGGGTCGCCAGAAACCTCTCCGCCGCCTTTGCCGCGACGCTGCCTCTGGCGGCGGCCTTGGCGTGCGGCGGCGCCGGGGACGCCGGCCCGCCCTTCCGGGAAGTCGCGGGCGTGAGGCTGCTCATGGCCTCCGTGATGGAGCCGGCGGCCGACCACATCTGGGCCGCGGTCGGCTGGATCATCAGCCCCGAGGGCGAAGAGCACATCCAGCCCGAGACGGACGAGGAGTGGACGCTCGTCCGCAACGCGGCCGTCGCGGTCGCCGAGTCCGGCAACCTGCTGATGATGAACCGGCGGAGGATGGACGACGAGGACTGGGTCGCGTGGAGCCGGCAGTTGATCGACGCCGGCGACGCCGCGATGCAGGCGGCCGACGCGCGCGACGTCCAGGGCGTGTTCGACACCGGCGAGCAGATCTACTTCGCCTGCGCCGGCTGCCACGCGCAGTACTGGGCCAACGACCCGAACCAGTTCCGCCAGTAAGGCCCGACCGCGTTGCGGCGCGCGCTCGTCCTCCTCCACCGCTGGCTGGGCATTGCCGGCAACCTGCTGTTCGTGGTGTGGTTCGCCTCGGCCCTGGTCATGATGTACGTCCGGATGCCGTCGCTCGGCCCGGGCGACCGCCTGGACCGCCTGCCGGTCCTCGATCACGACGCCGTGCGGGTCGGCCCGGCGGAGGCCGCGGCCGCGGCGGGCCCGGGCGCCCGGGATCTCCCGGCGCTCCAGCTCCGGCTCGGCATGGCGGGCGACAGGCCCGTCTACCGGCTTCGCACCGCGGCCGGTTGGACCGCCATGTACGCGGACTCGGGCAGTCCGCTGCTGCAGGTGTCCGAACGGCAGGCGCTCGAGATCGCCGCCGCCTTTCGCGCCGGCGGAAACCGCGGCCCGGCGCGGGCCTCCGCCGGCGCCGAGATCGCATACGACGCGTACCTCGCCCGTCCCGACCAGTGGTCCCTGCAGATCCGCGGCCTGCTGCCGCTCCACCGCGTCAGGGCCGGCGCGGATGCGTTCTACGTGTCGGACCGCACCGCCGAGGTCGTCATGGCGACCACGCCCGCGTCCCGCTTCTGGGGCACGGCGGGCGCCGTCTTCCACTGGCTCTACTTCACGCCGCTCCGGTCCCACTCGGCGTTCTGGTACCAGTTGATCGTCTGGACGGCGGGCCTGGGCTGCGTACTGACCCTGTCCGGTCTGGCCGCGGGCATCGTGCGGCTCCGGCGAAGACGCTCGCCGTACAGGGGCATCATGCGCTGGCACCACTACAGCGGGCTGGCGTTCGGCGCCGCCGCCTTCACCTGGGTGCTGAGCGGCGCCCTGTCGATGGACCCGTTCGGCTGGCAGGAAGGCAGGACGGCGAGCGCCGCCCGGCAGGCCGCCGTGGCGGGCGGAGCGCTGCGGCTCGACCGACTGGAGGCGGCCTCGCTCCGGGCCGCGGCTCGGTCGATCTCGGAGTCGTTCCCTCCCCGCGAAATCGAACTGGTCCAGTTCGACGGCGAACCTCTCGCCCTGGCGTACCGGCCTCCCGGAGGCGAGCGTTCCCGCGGCGGCGCCTACGGGCGCGGCCCCCTCGCCTTCCTGTCGCCCGTTCAGCCGTTCGAGCGGCGGCTCGCCGCGCTCGACGACGGGGCGCCCCGGCGGTTCGACCGCTCCGAGCTGCTGGCGGCGGCGGCCGCGGCGATCCCGGAGGCGAGCATCGTCGACGTGGCGGATCTGCGGGAGTACGACGCCTACTACGACGACCGCAGATACCGCCTCCTGCCCCTGCCGGTTCTGCGGATCCGCTTCGACGACCCGGCCCGCACCTGGCTTTATCTCGACCCGGCGCTGGGACGCATCGTCCACGGCGAGAGTCGGCAAAGCCGGCTCGACCGCTGGCTGTACAGGGGCCTGCACCGGCTCGACTTTCCTGGCTTCTACCACCGGCGCCCCCTGTGGGACGCCGTGGTGATCGTCCTGCTGCTGGGCGGGTTGTTCTCCTCGGCTTCGTCGCTCGCGCCAGCGGCAAGACGCCTCAGGCGGCACGCGGCGCGCCTGAGGCGTCGGGAGGGCTGACGGCAGGCAGGCGACCCCCGGGAACGGGCGTCACCCGCGTTCCCGGAAGCCGGCGCTACCCGCCGGATGCGGGTCGGAAGACCCGCGCACCCAGTGCGGGTCGGGAAGACCCGCGCACCCGGTGCGGTTACCGGGGCGGCTCGGTCGGGTCGCGGCCGTCGCGCGGAGCGCCGGTGCCCGAGGAGCCCATGAAGATCTTGCTGCCGTCCTCGAAGGTCACGTCGCGGCCGTTCGCGCGTCGCGAGCGGTCCTTGCTCTGGTAGCCGTCGACGATGATGACGGTCCCGACCTGGAGGTCGTCCCGGGAGAGGCCGCGGCGCAGCAGGGTGTTGGGCGTGCCGCCCTCGACCATCCAGACGTGCTTCGTGCCGTCTTCCTCGGTGTGCTCCACGTGAATCCAGGTGTGCGGATTGACCCACTCGACCTTGACGACCGGGCCCTTCAGCAGCAGCGGACGGTTGGGATCGAACTCGGCGCCGAACGCGTGGTGCGCCGCCAGGGGCACCGCCACCGCGATCGCCGCGACGGCGAAGCTGATCCCCGTGATGATCATGGCTCGCTTGTTCATGGGTGTCTCTCGCTCCTCGGTTGTGATGTGGGTGGGTGATCCGTGAGTTCGTTCGGTCGAAGCGCGCGGGGCACGCGGCAGATCGGCCCGCAGACGCGACTCTAGCAGGATCGGAGCGGGTCGCTACTCCCCGGAATCCGACGCGCCCGCCGCCGCCAGGGCATCCGCCTCCAGCAACCGGGCGCCGCGCATGATGTTGCCGAGGGCGTAGTTCCCCTCGTGGCAGGCGTACTCGTAGAGCAATGCGTCCGTGCGCGGCCAGACGTACTCGCCGCCCCACGACTCCGTCCATGTGTTCGGGTCCTCGACGGTGAACCGATACAGGAGGCCGTCCCTGTCGTTCACCGAGAACCGCTCCACTGTGCGCATGTCCCGCGTACCGCCGCGAAGACCCGTGCGGTCGCCGAAGTTCGTCGTTTCGACGACGAGCGTGTCGCCTTCCCACCAGCCGATCGAGTCGCCGAGCCAGCGGCGCTCTTCCGCCGGCATGTGCTCGCCGCCGATCCGGACGACCCGCGCGTCGTGGACCATCTCGACCAGGATCATCACGTGGTCCTCCGTCTGCACGATGCGCTTCACGTTGTTGTACAGCGCCGGCAGCATGGGCGGCCCGGCGGTCGAACTGAAGCCCAGCAGGCAACGCTCCGCCAGCGGTCGCAGTTCCGGATCGTCGTACGGTCCGACCCCGCCGCGTTCGAGCCACCAGGCCTCGCCCGTGTTGGCTCGCCAGAAACCCCGCCGCGCCGCACTGCGCTCCCTGGCCGCCTCGGTCAGCGCCGGGTGCCGGCCGTTCTTCGGATGGGTGATGATCGAGGTACGGAACTTGCCGTCGATCTCGAAGACGTCGGTGCCGTTGTCGATCCAGAAGGAGTTGTAGCCGCCGACGTTCCCCGCGGCGCCCGGCGAGCCGTCGCCGCCGTCCGGCGGCGCCTCGCGGTCCGGGTCGCTGTCCCGCGAGCCCGCGGCCCGCAAGAGCGCAGCCTGGCGCACCCTCTTCTCCGCTTCTTCCCTGGTCAGGAAGAGGTTGTCGCCGAATGCCGCGGGCCGCGCCAACGGCGTCAACGTGGCGACATCGTAGTGGCCGGTGAAATCCGGCCGCCCCGAGGCGGTGCGCGGGATGTCCTCGTCGCCAGCCGCCAGCGCGGGCACGACGAATCCGGCCAACGACAGCAGGGTTACAGCAACCTTGAGTGCGCGTTCTCGCATGCCTGACCTCGCTAGGGATCCCGGGCAAACCGCGCCCGCGACGCGGCGCCCGGCGGTGCTCTTCTACTCGACCAGCTTCATCCGCGGCAGCGGGTTCCGCCGGTACTCGCCGTACATCAGCTCTTCCACGAACTCGACGCAGCGGAAGTCCATCAGCCGGGCGTTCGGCTCCATCCGGCGGTAGAGCGGCATCTCGATCGTCCACGGCTCGGTGTACGTCTGCGGGTCCGTGAGCGTCGCCTCGTAGTGGATGTGGTTCGGGCCGCTCAGCGTGTACCGCTCGACCACCGTCAACTGGTTGCTGTAGTGGTTGCCGGAGCGGTCGAGCCAGCCGCCGCAGCCGGGCATGTCTTCCTCGCGCTCGGCGCAGTCCTTGGCCAGCAGACCGTTGACCTCGACGACCAGGGTGTCGCCGTCCCAGCGGCCGTACGACATGCCCATCCAACTGTCGATCTGGGCCGGCTTCGGATCCTCCAGGTAGATGTCGCGGACGGCGCCGGCGTACTGATAGGCGATGAAGATCGCGTTCTCGCTGTGGAGGATCTGGAACGGCTGCGGCATGTAGGTCGCCCGCGGGACGCCCGGCAGGTAGCAGAAGACTTCCTGGTCGCGGGTGGACCAGTTGGCGAGATTCTCCATCTTCAGCGCCTGGGCCGCCTCCGTGTACGGGATCTTCCCGCCGCCCTTGATCACGCCCATGCCCGGCGGCACCGAGCCCACCGCGCCGAAGTTGAGCACCTCGGCCGCGGGAAGCGGGCCGTGGGGACCCTGTCGCAACTGCATGGCGGCCCGCGCCATGTGCAGCTCGAGGTCGTAGTTCGCCTCGTTCAGGGCCTGCCAGATGCCGTTCAGGTCCGGGTGGCCGTCCGAGAGCCGCTTCGGCTCGAAGTCCTGGGCCGCGAGCGGCGCCGCCGCCACGACGAGAACCGCGACCGCAGCCACGGCGATTCGAGAAGACACGCTAGTTCCGGATTTCATGACGTTGGCCATACTCCTCTTCGGCAGACGCCGGGTTGTCTGAGCGGATGGGCGAACCCTGTCACCTTCGGCGAACGGGGTCAACCCCGGCCCGTGGCCGCCGGCTGCGCGGGCGTCGGCGCGCGGGTCTTCCGACCCGCCGCCGATTCGACCGGCACCCCTAACCCCCTTGCTTCGCGCGGTGCCGCTGCTCCAGGTAGCGCGCGCCGCGCAGCGTGTTGCCCATCGAGTAGTTCCCCTCGTGGCAGGCGAACTCGTAGAGCCGGGCGTCGGTGCGCGGCCACGGCAGCGAGCCGCTGTAGGGCGCGGTGAACTCCGGGTCGTCGACCGAGTACTCGTAGAACAGGTTGTCCCCGTCGAGGAAGCTCAGCCGCTCGACGACATGGGCGCCCTTCCGGTGAAAGCCCCAGTCGCCAAGCAGGTTCGCCGTCTCGACGACCAGGGTGTCGCCGTCCCAGCGGCCGACCGAGTCGCCCGCGTAGGAGCGATAGTCCTCGGGCAGGCGCTCCCCGTCGAGACGGACGATCCGCGCCCAGTGCATCCACTCGATCAGGATGACGACGTGCGTGTCGGTCTGGACGATCGTCTTCAGGTTGTTGTACGCCCTGGGGCCGATGGGCATCGTCGACCCCTGGTGGAAGACGCAGCGGTTGCCCAGCGTGAGCGACTCCGGCCCGTCGTACGGGTCGTCCCCGTTCTCCAGCCACCAGGCCGTGCCGGTGTTCTCGTAGCCGAACGGCGGCAGCGTGTCGAAGCGCGCCTGGCCCGCCTCGGTTCGGGGCGGGAGACGGCCGTTCGGCGGATCCGTGATCACGGACGTCCGGTACTTGCCGTCGACCTTGAAGGCAGCCGTGCCCCGGTCGAGCCAGAAGGCATTGTAGGCGCCGACGCCCCGATATCCCTCCTCCGAGCGGCCCGCGATCACGCCCCGATCGGAGTCGCGGAGCTCCTGATCGCGGGCGTTGGCCGCGGCCATTCCGTCGGCGATCCCCTGCGCCTCCTCTTCGGTGAAGTACCGTCGGTCGCCGAACCGGGGGTCGCGCTCCAGCGGCGTGAGGAACGAGACGTCGTAGTTCCCCGAGAAGTCCGGCCTGCCGCTCGGCGTGCGCGGAATGTCGTCCGCCGCGAGGCACGGCACGAGGAGCAGGCTCGCGGCTGCACACAGGGAGAGGGCTCGGGTCATCGTTCTCGACCTCCTGGTATGCGCTGTTCGAGAGTGCCGCGAGCCTAGCAGCCCGCGCAGCGCCCGCTGCGCTGGCGCCCAGGGAACTGGCAGTTCCATGCAAACCGGCACTCTCGGCCCTTCCCGTCAGCGGGAAGCGGGCAACGCGAACACGAACAGCGTGTTGTTCGAGCTCGGCTGGAGCTCCGACGTCAGTCTCCGGTAGGTCGAGGTCGACCCGCCCTCGGCGCCGGTGCCGACCGCCACGTACTGGCGGCCGTCCACCGCGTAGCTGACCGGGAAGCCGGTCACCGAGGAACCGAGGTTGATCTCCCAGAGCACCTCGCCGGTCTCCTGGTCCAGCGCCCAGAAGCGGCCGCCGACGTCGCCGCCGAAGACGAGGCCGCCGCCGGTCGCGACAAGCGACATCGTCACCGGCAGCCGCTCGTGGAGCCACAGGGTCTCGCCGGTCTCGGCGGAGATCGCGTAGACGGTTCCGAGCGTTTCCTTCCCCGGTGCGAACTGCGTTTCGTTGACCAGCGCGTAGTGCATCGCGCCGCGGCCCACGCGCGTCGTCATCCGGGAGCACAGGTTGCGAAGCGGGTAGTACATCGCGTTCGTCAGCGGGCTGTAGGCGCCGGCCTCCCAGTCCTTGCCGCCGAGAAGCGACGGGCAGATCAGGCGCTCCTGCTCCAGCTCGGTGAAGACGACCTCCGCGTTCTCGACCACGGCGCCCGTTTCGCCGTCGATCCGTTCGATCACGTTCTGCGGCACTGTCGGGCGCGCCCAGAGGAACTCGCCCGTCTCGCGGTCGAGGGTGTAGACGAGGCCGGTCTTGCCGGGCACGCCCGTCACGACCTTCCGCGTCTCGCCCGCCTCGATCGCAGGGTTCAGCCACGGGACGGCCTCCGCGTCAGGCGCCACCGCCGTGTCGACCAGCAGCCGCTCGAAGGGGTGGTCAAGGTCCCAGTGGTCGTTCAGGTGCTGGTAGTACCAGCGCACTTCGCCGCTCTCGACCTCCAGTGCCAGCGTGCTGTTGTGGTAGAGGTGCCGCTTCTCGTGGCCGCCGAGCAGGAACTTCGGCGCCGGCGACGTGACCGAGGTGCCGACCACGAGCAGTTCCAGTTCCGGGTCGTAGCTCGGCGCCATCCAGGACCCGACGTGGTGCCGGTCCTCGAACGGCAGGTCGCCCCAGGTCTCGTTACCCGGCTCGCCCGGCCCCGGAATCAGCGGCCGGCGCCAGAGTTCCTCGCCGGTGGCCGCGTCGTGGGCGGCGACGAAGCAAGCCTCCGGCCCCCGGTGCGGCCGGCAGCTTCGCCCTGAGACGACGCGTCCGGCCGCGACGATCGGCCCGGTCGAATGCCTCGCCGGGTCCTCCTCGTAGTCGACGATCCGCGTCTCCCAGACCAGCTCGCCGGTGACGGCGTCCAGCGCGTAGACGTAACCGTCGTTCGCCGTGTCGATGATCAGACCGCCGTGGATCGCCAGACTGCGGTTGACCGTCTCCAGCCCGCCGACGTAGGTCGCGATGTCGTCCGGGATCGGCCGCCGGTACTCCCAGAGAAGGTCGCCGGTCGCCGCGTCGATGGCCTGGGTGACGCTGCTCGGGTTCGGGTAGTACATGACGCCGTCGTACACGAGCGGCGTCCCCTGCTGGCTTCCCTCCTCCAGTCCGCGCGACCACGCCAGGGTCAGTTCGCCGACGTTTTCCCGGTCGATCCGATCGAGCGGGCTGTACGCCCAGCCGTTCTGGGTGCGGCGCCAGTGCAGCCAGTCGCCGGGCGCCGGATCCTCGAGCATCGCGTCCGTCACGGGGACGAAGGAGCCATCGGACTGTGCACCAAGCGGCAAGGCCAGGGCCGCCAGGAGCGCGGCCACGACGACGATCCGCGCCGCCAACCGAAGGAGAAGCTCTCGACTCATGTTCGGACTCCCGGATTCCGTGCTCGCCGCTCCGCGGCGCGATGCCGGCCCCGAGGCCGGCGCACTCGTTGCATCAGTTCCTGCTTCCTGCGAAGCGAGCGGTTCCCGCGAAGTGAGCGGCGAGCGTAGCGCAGCGGAAGCTGCTCGCACGGCCCGACCGCGCCCGGCGAACGGCGCTATCCTCGCGCGATGCGCGCGACGGACAACGGCCGGATCGTGATCACGGGGCTCGGCGCGGTGACCCCCGTCGGCAACGACGTCGAGACGTTCTGGCGCCGGATGAAGGCCGGCGACTCGGGGGCAGGACCGATCACCGCCTTCGACACGGAAGGGTTCAAGGTGAAGGTCGCCTGCGAAGTTCGCGACTTCGACGCGAGGGAGTGGCTGGAGGGCAAGGCGGCGCGCCGGCTCGCCCGCGCCACCCACTTCGCGGTCGCTTCGGCAAAGCAGGCGGTGGCCGACGCGGACCTTGGCATCGAGCCCGCCGCGGCCCATCGTTACGGCATCACCTTCAACACCGGCGGCGGCGGCCTGGCGAGCATGGAGAACGGAACGCGGAGACTCGTCGCCCGGGGACCCCGGCAGGCGAACCCGTTCCTCGTCACCGACGTGATGCCGAACGCCGTGTCCTGCCTGATCTCGATCGAACTCGGCATCACGGGACCGACCACGACCTCGACCCTGGCCTGCGCGAGCGGCAACTACGCCCTGCTCGAGGCGTACCGGCTGTTGCGCTCCGGCGAGGTCGACGCGGTCGTCGCCGGCGGCGCCGAGGCCGCCATCACCCCGTTGATCATCGCCACGTTCTCGCGCCTGCAGGCCCTGTCGACCCGCAACGACGATCCGAAGGCCGCCAGCCGTCCGTTCGACAGCGACCGCGACGGCTTCGTGTTCGGCGAGGGCGGCGTGGCGTTCGTCGTCGAGACCGAGCGCCACGCCGAGCAACGAGGCGCGAGGATCTACGCCGAAGTGCGCGGAGGCGCCGTCACCGCCGACGCGCACCACCTGACGGCGCCGAAGCCCGACGGCTCGGGAGCGGCGGCCGCGATGAGCCGGGCGCTCGAGTCGAGCGGCACCGATCCCGGCGAGGTCGACGCCGTCTTCGCGCACGGCACGGCAACCCCGCTCGGCGACGTCGCGGAGACCCTGGCGATCAAGTCGGCGCTCGGCGAGCGCGCCCGCGACGTAGCCGTCACCGCCACCAAATCGCAGGTCGGTCACATGCTCGGCGCGGCCGGAGCGGTGTCGGCCCTGGCGGCGGTCAAGACGATCGAGGAGGGGACGATCCCGCCGACGATCAACCTCGACCGACCCGACCCGGAGTGCGACCTGGACTACGTCCCGAACCGTGCCCGCGCCCACCCCACCGGCGTGGCGCTCGTCAACGCCTTCGGCTTCGGCGGCCAGAACGTCGTTCTCGTCCTCGGCGGAGGCTGAGGTTCCGCCCTGCCGGGTGCGCGGGTCTTCCGACCCGCCCACGGGCGGCGCCGCGAAGCGGCGCGGACCGTGCAACAGGGCCTTCGGCCGGTGCGTGTTCCTGGCCACCTTGGGCGGCAGCGGGTCGGAAGACCCGCGCACCCGGCGCGCTGGCCGGCCTAAGGCCGGCTCAGCGACCGCTCCGCGACCGCCGCCAGCACCCGCCGCAAGGTCCGCGGCGCCGCAAAGTCCACGATCCAGGCCGGGAGTCTCCCGCCAGGGTCGGTCAGCAACCGGTAGACGACGACGGTCCGTTCGGCGTCAAGCGGAACCAGCGTCCAGGAGCCCCTGCTCTCCCTGACGTTGCCGGAGCCTTCGACGTAGGTCCAGCGGGCCCGCCAGCCCGCACCGGCCTCCGTCTCGACGGCCCCGGACTCGACGCGGACCGTGTAGCGCCGATCTTCCACCGGGAACGGCATGTCCAGGATCTGCCGGTTCAGGTAGACGCGCGGCGAGACCGGCTCTACGTCGGACTCGAGGACGCGCGGCATGAACTCGTCGAAGTGCGCAGCCTCGTCGATGACCCTGCGCACCGCACTCAGAGGCGCCTCGATCACTCCGAGACCGCAGCCCTCCCTGATACGTCCGCCGGCGGCACGTCTCGACACGCGCCACTTCCCAACCGCCGGCAAGTCCCACGCCAAAGGCCTGCCGATGAGGTGGTCCTCAGACACCGACCCGAAGTCGGATTCACATGGGTCCATCGCCTGCGCCGGAGCGACGGCAAACGCCAGACAGACCACAACCGCGCCCGCCGCTCGTTCGATGGCGTCGGCCGCCGACGCGCTCAAGACCCCCTTCGCTCCGCCCGCAGCCGGTTGAAGTAGTCCGTCGCCGCAGCCTTCACCTTCGGCGCCAGGAGCAGCGTCGCGATCAGGTTCGGCACCGCCATCATGGCCAGGGCGGTGTCGATCATGTTGATCACCATGCTGGCGCTCCACCAGGCGCCGACGAAGATGCCGGCGAGGTAGAACCAGGTGTAGAGCCCGTCGCGCTCGGCGCCGAACAGGTAGGCGAAGCAGCGCTTGCCGTAGTACGAGTAGCTGACCATCGTCGAGATTGCGAACATCATCACGATCAGCACCAGCAGGGCGCGGCCCGGCGCGCCCAGGGCGCTCTCGACCGCGTCGGCGGTCAGCGACACGCCCGTGATCTCGCCGACAGTCTCCAGGCCGCTCGAGAGGATGACGAAGGCGGTGAGCGAGCAGACGACGATCGTGTCGATGAAGGGGCCGAGCATCGCCACCAGGCCCTCGCGCACCGGTTCGTTCGTCTTCGCCGCGCCGTGGGCGAGCGGCGCGGTACCGAGACCCGCCTCGTTGGAGAACGCCGCCCGGCGGACGCCGATCATCATCGCCTGCTGGAAGCCGATGCCCATCGCGCCGCCTGCCGCGGCGGTGCCGGTGAAGGCCTCGCGGAAGATGCGGCCGAACACCTCGACGGCCACGTCCGAGCGCACGAAGAGGACGCAGAGCGCCATGCCCAGGTACAGGACGCACATGACCGGCACGAACCGGCCCGTCACCGCGCCGATCCGTTCGACGCCGCCGAACGCCACCAGCGCGACCAGGGCCACGCAGCCCACTCCGGTCAGCATCGGATCGAGTCCGAACTGGGCGTTCAGGAGTTCCGCCACCTGGTTGCTCTGGAACATCGGCAGGCAACCGAACAGGCCGAAGGTGCAGAACATGATCGCCAGCGGCCGGAACTTCTTGCCGAGGCCGAGTTCGATCGTGTACATCGTGCCGCCGAGGAGCGCGCCCCGTTCGTCCCGGCCACGGTAGATCTGGGACAGCGTGCAGGAGAAGAACTTGGTGCCCATGCCGACGACGGCCGCCACCCACATCCAGAACACCGCGCCCGCGCCGCCCTGGGTGACCGCGATGGCGACGCCGCCGATGTTGCCGACCCCGATCGTGGCCGCCAGAGCCGTCGACAGGGCCTGGAAGTGGCTGATGTGCCCCGGATCGTCGGGCGAGTCGTACTTGCCCAGGGTCACCGCGGTGGCGTGCCCCATGTGGAGCAGCGGCCGCAGGCGGACGTAGAGACAGAAGAAGGCGCCCGAGCCGATCAGCAGCACGACCAGGGGCATGCCCCAGGCGTAGCCGACGGCGACTTCCAGGAACCGGTCGAGCGAGTTCAGCATGCTGGCGAGGTCACTCGGGCACCACGTCCAGGGTCACCGGATCCCGCTCCGGCAGGATCGTCACGCCGCCGCCGATCTTCTCCGCGATCTCCGCCATCGTGGCGCGGCCGTCGGCGTCGCCCGGCTCGATCGCCTCCCAGTCGCCGACGATCAGCATGACCAGCCGGTCGGGCCGGAGATGCCGCTCGGCCACGCGCTCGACGTCGGCCGGCGTCACCGCCTCGACGTTCGCGCGGTAGGTCCGCCAGTAGTCGTGGGGTCGGCCCAGGAACTCGTCCTGCGCGAAGATGGAAGCGATGGCCTCGGCCGACTCGAAGTTGCCCGGGAAGGTCTCGATCGCGGACGCCTTGACCGTCTGGAGTTCGTCCTCGGGAACGAGTTCCGTCCGCATCCGGTCGACCTCCTCCAGCGCGATCTTCGCCGCGAAGGCGACCGTCTCGCTCTTCGACTCGAAGGTGATGGCCAGACTGCCGGGCCAGTAGCTGCCGATGCCGAAGTCGGAGTAGGCGCCGTAGGCCAGCCCCTCGTCCGAGCGGATCCGCTTCATCAGCCGGGTGGTGAAGCCGCCGTCGCCGAGCACCCCGTCCATCATCTCGAGCGCGAAGTGGTCGGGAGTGCCCCAGTCCTCGCGCTGGAACGTGCGGTGGCCGATCTGCACGCGCCCCTGCGGAATGTCCTGCTGCGCCACGTAGACGCCGGGCGCGGGCTCGTACGCGGCCGCCCGCGGCGGCCACGGCGCCCGGTCGCGGCCCTCTTCCTCGAAGCGCCCGAGCAGCGCCGACAACTTCCCCGCGAGTTCGTCGCTGTCGAAGTCGCCCGCAGCGGCGACGACCATGTGGCCGGGATGGACGTAGCGGCGATGGAACGCCGCCAGATCGTCGCGCCCGATCGCGTCCATCGAAGCCGCGGTGACGAACCGCGACTCGACGTGGTCCGGCCCGTAGAGCAGCCACTGGCCCTCCCGGTCCGCGACGTCGGCCGGATCGTCGTTGCGCTGCTTGAGCCACTCCAGCTCGTTCTCCTTCGCCAGGTCGAGCCGCTCGCCGTCGAAGCGGGGCTCCGTGAGCATGGAGAAGAAGAGGTCGAGGCACTCGTCGAGCACCGTCGACAGGCAGTTCATCGACATCCTGGCGCTCGTGCCGCCGATGAACGCCGAGAAGTTCCCGGCGACCGCCTCCACCGCCTCGTCGAAGGCCTTGGCCTCCAGTTCGCCGGCGCCGCCCGTCCGCATCAGTTCGCCGGTCAGGGAGGCCAGCCCGGTCTGCTCGACGGGCTCCAGCCAGGAGCCGACGCGAAACCGCACCGTGACATCGACCAGCGGCAGCGAACGGTCCGGCACCAGGTAGGCGGGAACGCCCCCGGTCAGCTCGCGGCGGAAACCGTCCGCGTCCGGCAGCTCGAAGTCGAGCGGTCCGTACGTCAGTTCGCTCGGGTGCGCGACGATCTCGGCGCGGCCCTGGGCGCCGGCCCACGACGCCGAGCCGAGGCAGAGAGCGACGAGAACCAGAACCCTCGCAACGGCGCGTCCGTTCACTGTTCACCTCCCTCGTCTTCGGGTTCCTGCAGTTCGGCCAGCCGCCCCTCGATCACGCCGCGCATCCAGTCGAGCGCCGGGCGCATTTCTTCCGGCACCTGGGCCGACTGGGCCTGCATCTGCTGGAGAACCGTCTCCAGTTGCGCCGGGTCCTCGATCCGGGCGATGGCTTCCGCCTGAGACATGAGTGCCGTCCGCATCTCCGGCGGCAGCGCTTCCAGTTCGGCCGGCGTCTCCTTCGCTTCGGTTCCCTCCTCGCGGTAGTACAGGCTCACCAGACGCTTCGAGGGCTCGAAGTACTTCGCCGCCACCCGCTGCACGTCCTCGGCGGTGACTTCGTTCGTCCGCTCCGCGACCCTGTTCAGATAGCGCCAGTCGCCCAGCGCGTCCATGACCGCCAACTGGATCATCAGGAAGAACGGATCCCGGAGTTGCCGGTAGGTATCGGCCGACACCCGGTTCTTCACCTTGGCCAGTTCGTCCTCCGGGACCGGCTCGGCGATCAGTTCCGCGACGATCCCGTCCCAGGCGGCCAGGAGCTGCTCGGGAGTGGCATCGCCCTTCGTCTCGGCGCGCAGATTGAAGACGCCGGCGTACTTCCTCGCCTCGTAGAAGGCGCTGGCGCTGGACGCGATCTCGGCGCCCTCCACGACCCGCTCGTAGAGACGCCCGGTGCGGCCGTTCAGGACGCCCGCGACGACGTCGAGGGCGTAGCCGTCGCCGTGGCCGAACGGCACGGCGTGATAGCGCACCTGGAGCTGGGGCTGGCAGTCGCACTCGGCCGTCATCCGCTTCTCGGCCAGTTGCTCGGCCTCGAGGGTGACGACGTCCGGCGCAGGCCGCTCGGCCCGGGCGAGGCGGCCGAAGTAGCGTTCAGCCAGGCCCCTCACCTCGGCCGGGTCGAAGTTGCCGACCAGCACGGCGCTCAGGTTGTTCGGCGCGTAGTAGGTGGCGAAGAACTCGTCGGCCTGGGACTTGCCGATCACCTCCAGGTCGGACGCCCAGCCGATAACCGGCCAACTGTACGGATGGGACTGCCAGAACATGGCGTCCGCCTGCTCGTCGTAGCGTCCGGTCGGCGTCGACTCGGTGCGCAGGCGCCGTTCCTCGTAGACCACGTCGCGCTCGGCGTAGAACTCGCGGAACACCGGATTCAGCAGGCGGTCGGACTCCAGCCAGAACCAGAGTTCCAGCCGGTTCGCCGGCAACTGGTTGATGTAGACCGTGAAGTCGTTGCTGGTGAAGGCGTTCAGGCTCGTGCCGCCGCCGTCGGTGTAGACCTTGTCCAGCTCGTCCTTGACCATCAGCTCCCGCTGCTCTTCCACGAGTTCCTGGAACTCGGCGCGCAGCGCGTTCAGGGCGTCGGTGCGGTGGGCCGGGTCGTACGGGTCGTCGATCTCGCCCAGGCGCCAGCGCCGGCGCTGCTCCCGGAGTTCGGCGCGGATCTCCTCCTGGACCGCCTCCTGTTCCGCGACGATCTCGAGATCGCGCTCGATGTCCTTCGTGCCGATCGTGTGCGTCCCCTTGAACATCATGTGCTCGAAGAAGTGGGCGAGGCCGGTGATCCCCGGCCGTTCGTTGGCCGAGCCGACGTGCGCCACCCAGCCCGCCGCCACTGTCGTCAGCTCCGGGCGGCTCACGAGCAGGAAGCGCATGCCGTTGTCGAGTTCGAACTCCTCCACCGGCACGGCGGCCGCGGTGGCGGCGTCCTGCGCCGCGACGCCGCCGGGCGAGACGGCAACGAGAGCGATCGTCGCGAGCAGGGCGGCGCCGATGGCCGCAGGCCCCCTCGCCCTCCCGGGAAGCGTCGTCACAACCTGTTCTCCTTTTCGGCCCTTGGCGTCGGCTGCGGGCGCCAGCCACTCTACCGCCTCGCCGGGCGCCGCCGGGCAGAGAGCGTTGACATCCGCGCCCCGACCCGGCTAGTGTCAGCACTCGCGCGGGAAGAGTGCTAACAGCGACCGCCGCCAGACAGCCGGCGCCGCCGGCATCCGCAGCCTCGCACGGCCACTCGTTCCACCGCAACGACACCATCCACCGACACCAACCCAACAGGAGGAGATCGCCGGTGAGCGTACGTCCGCTTCATGACCGGGTGCTCGTCAAGAGGCTCGAAGAGGAGGAGCAGGTCCGGGGAGGCATCATCATCCCGGACGCCGCGAAGGAGAAGCCGCAGGAGGCCGAGGTTGTTGCCGTCGGCCCCGGCAAGATGCAGGAGAACGGCGAGCGTTCCGCGCTCGACGTCAGCGTCGGTGACCGCGTACTGATCGGAAAGTACTCGGGCAGCGACATCAAGGTCGACGACGAAGACATGGTCATCCTGCGCGAGGACGAGATCCTCGCGGTCGTGGAATAGGCCGCAACCGAAGGCTGGAGAAAAGCACATGGCAAAGCAGATCGTCTACTCCGAGGACGCGCGCGGCGCGGTCCTGCGCGGAGTCAACAAGCTCGCCGACGCGGTCAAGGTGACGCTCGGCCCCAAGGGCCGCAACGTCGTCCTCGAAAAGTCGTTCGGCTCCCCCACGATCACCAAGGACGGCGTCACCGTCGCCAAGGAGATCGAACTGAAGGACGGCCTCGAGAACATGGGCGCGCAGATGGTGCGCGAGGTGGCCTCGAAGACCTCCGACGTGGCCGGTGACGGCACCACGACTGCAACGGTCCTGGCGCAGGCGATCCTCCGCGAAGGCGCGAAGAACGTCACCGCCGGCGCCAATCCGATGGAGCTGAAGCGCGGCATCGACCTCGCGGTCGGCGCCGCCGTCGACGCCATCCGCGCGCTCGCCACGGACGTGAAGGACAGCGAGGAGATCGCCAACGTCGGCACCATCTCCGCGAACAACGACGCCGAGATCGGCCAGATCATCGCCGAGGCGATGGACAAGGTCGGCAAGGACGGCGTGATCACGGTCGAGGAGGCCAAGGGCCTGGCGACCGAGCTCGAGGTGGTCGAGGGGATGCAGTTCGACCGCGGTTACCTGTCGCCCTACTTCGTGAGCGACGCCGACCGCATGGAGTGCGTGCTCGAGAACTGCGTCGTGCTCCTGCACGAGAAGAAGATCAGCTCGATGAAGGACCTGCTTCCCGTCCTCGAACAGGTCGCCAAGCAGGGCAAGCCGATGCTGATCGTCGCCGAGGACGTCGAGGGCGAGGCGCTGGCCACCCTGGTCGTCAACAAGCTGCGCGGCACGCTCCAGGCGGCCGCGGTCAAGGCGCCGGGCTTCGGCGATCGCCGCAAGGCGATGCTCGAGGACATCGCGATCCTCACCGGCGGCCGGGTGATCACCGAGGACCTCGGCATCAAGCTGGAGAACGTCCAGTGGCAGGACCTCGGCGAGGCGAAGAAGGTCGTCCTCTCCAAGGACGACACGACGATCGTCACCGAGTCCGGCGACACCGGCCGCCAGGCCGCGATCGCCGGCCGGGTCAAGCAGATCCGCAACCAGATCGAGGAGACCACCTCCGACTACGACCGCGAGAAGCTCCAGGAGCGGCTCGCGAAGCTGGTCGGCGGCGTCGCCGTGATCCGGGTGGGCGCCGCGACCGAGACCGAGATGAAGGAGAAGAAGGCCCGTGTCGAGGACGCGATGCACGCGACCAAGGCCGCCGTCGAGGAAGGCGTCGTCCCGGGCGGCGGCGTCGCCCTGCTGCGGGCCATCGACGCCGTCGGCGGCCTCTCCGAGGACGGCGACCTGGGCGTCGGCGTCGACATCGTCGAGCGCGCGCTCGAGGAGCCGACGCGGCAGATCGCCGAGAACGCCGGCGTCGAGGGCTCGGTCATCGTCCGCGACGCGAAGGCGGAGACCGGCTCGACCGGCTACAACGCCGCGACGAACGGCATGGAAGACCTGCTGGCCGCCGGCGTCATCGACCCGGCCAAGGTCACCACGACCGCGCTGCAGAACGCCGCGTCGATCGCGGGTCTCATGCTGACCACGGAGGCACTCGTCTCCGAGATCAAGGAAGAGAAGCCGGACGCCCCGCCCGCTCCCGACATGGGCGGCATGGGCGGCATGATGTAGCCAAGCCGGCTACCGGCAAAGCACCCAGGGCGGCCCTCCGGGGCCGCCCTTTTTCGTCCGGCTCGATGTAGCGGCCGAGTGCGCCGGCGGCTGGGTGCGCGGGTCTTCCGACCCGCTGCCGCCGAAGGCGGCCGGAAGAACGCGCCGGCCGAAGGCCGGCTCAACTCTGGTTGCCGTCCAGCAAGGCCGCGATCACGTCATCCACCGCCACACCCTCCGCCGCGCCGCGGAACCCGGCAAGCCGCAGGTACGCATCCGCCGCGGCGCGATGGAACCCGTCCGGCAGCCCCGCCGCCTCGAGGGTCGAGGCGATCTCCTCCATCTCGCCGGCGAAGCGCCACGCCTTCGGAGCGGCCGTCGCCGCCGCTCGCACGCTCCTCTTCTCCAGGCCCGGCTGCGATCTCGCCCATTCCCCGAGCAGGCCCTCCTCGACGCCGTAGGCCCGCGCCGCGGCCCGGAGCGAAAGCAACAGCGCCGCGCTGCCCTTCGTGAAGCCGGCGTAACACATCTTGAGCGCGGAGGCGGCGCCGGCCTCCGCCCCGAGGTCGATCGCCTCGAGCGCCGAACCGGCGAACAGGGCCGCGACCTCCGCCGCCCCGTCGCCCGAAAGATAGAGCCGCGTCGTCCCCGGCCGAACCGCCGGCGGCCCGACGATGCCGCCGTCCACGAACCGCGCGCCGCCCGCCGCGGCGGTGCCCGCGATATCGAGCGCCGTGGCGGGCGACACCGCGTTCGCCTCGAGATAGAGGCCGTTGAAGCCGGTTGCGGCGACCGCCTCGGCCAGCGCCAGGGCGCCGTGGGGAGGGCAGACCGAGAGCACGGCGTCGGCGGCCGCCGTCACGGCGGCGAGCGTCTTCAGATCATCGAAGCCGGCGCCCGCGGCCCGGGCGCGGGTTTCCCGGCTTCGCCCCTCGGACGCCCACACGACCCGGACCGGCTCTCGCACCGCCACGCCGACGGTGACGCCCATCGCTCCCGGATGGAGAAGCCCGATGGTGGCGATCGTCAAGGCAACGCGCGCGGGTAAACAAACCGCCTCAACCGCCCGATGTCTCCGCCCTCGCGGCCGCCGCGGCTTCGGCGTCCTCGGCGCGGGCGCCGCGCAGCAGGTTCAGCATGCCGTAGTTTCCCTCGTGACAGGCGTACTCGAACAGGGGCAACGGGTTCCTGCTCATCGGAATGACCGCTGTCCAGGGACCCGCGAAGGACTCCGGGTCGTCGATCGTGTACTCGTAGACGAGGCGGTCCTCTCCCACCCGGGTGAACCTCTCCGTCAGGCGCATGTTCGGCCCCGAACCGCGAAAGCTCGTCTCGCCGGTGAAGTTCGTCGAGACCACGACCAGCGTGTCGCCCTCCCAGTGACCCCGGGGATCGCCCCGCCACTGGCGCACGTCCTCGGGCAGCGGGGCACGCCCGTCGAGCGGCACGATCCGCGAGTCGTGGACCATCTCGACCAGGAGCACGACCGTGTCCTCGGTCTGGAAGATCTGGACGTTGTTGTTGTAGGCGCTCGGGCTCATCGGCGGGCCGGCGTTGAAGCCCAGGATGCAGCGCTCGGCGACGCCGCGATCCTCCGGGCCGTGGGCCGGCCGGCGGCGCGCCGCCGTCCTCTCGGCGACTCGCCGCTTCGCCACCTCGGTCAGCTCGGGAATCCGGCCGTCCGGCGGATCGACGATGAGCGACGTCCGCCGGTCCTCGGTCAGCTTGTCGCCGTAGTCCCACCAGAACTGGTTGTAGGCGTTCGCCACGTCGGCCTGGGCCGAGAGGCCGTCGCTCGTCCGGCGATCCTTGTTCCGCCGCGCGAGCGTCCGCTGCTCGAACTCGGCCGCGGCCTCGGCGCTGCCGAAGCGCTCCTGCTCGCCGAGTTCCTCCGGCCGCTCGAGCGGCGTGATCGTCCGGAAGTCCCAGACCCCGCGCAAATCGGGCGCTCCCCAGGGCGTCCGCTCCTGTTCCGGCGCGCCCTGCGCGACGAGGGGCGTCCCGGCCAGCATGACGATGGCGAACGCTGCGATCGGCGACTTCCTGCCCATGCGAGTCCCTCCCTTGACGGCGTGGTCCGAGTGTAGCCCGCGAGGACGGGATGAGCCGAACACCGAGCCTGCGAGGGTTCGGGACGCTACCCGGCGGACCCCGGCTCGCCCGCCAGCACGGACCGGTCCGGCGGCCGGCAGAACCAGATGGACGCCGCGCCCATGACCGCCAGGGCGGCGAGGGCCCAGAGCGTGCCCGCGTAGGAACCGGTTCGATCCGCCGCGGCGCCGGCCAGAACCGGCCCGAGAGCGCCGATGACGCCGATCAGGGCGAGCCGGACGCCGGTGGTGCCGACGAATCCCGCCCGGCCGAAGAACCAGCCGAACACGACGACCTCGCTCGTGTACGCGGTGCCGTAGGCAACGCCGATCGCGAAGACGCAAGGGTACGCGACGACCGCGGAGTCCGCCGACACGAAGACCGAAAGGGCGACCGCGTTGACCAGCAGGGCCAGCGCGAGGACGCGCGTCGGCGCCATGAAGTCCCCCAGCGAGCCGGCCAGCCGGCCGAACAGGCTGGACCCCACCCGCGCGCCCAGAATCGCCGACGCGGCGAGCGTCGTGAAGCCGAGATCCTCCAGGTGGAGGCCGCCGTGGGCGGACATGACCCGCCACGGCACGGTGTTCGCTGCCGTCGCGAAGGTGGCGATCCAGAACTGGGGCGTGCGGAGCGCGCGCAGCACGACGCCCTTCGGCGCCCGCCCGCCAGGCGCTTCGGGGCCGCTCTCCGCCAGCCCTTCCGCGGCCGGACGGCCCGAACCGCCAGGTTCCGGAGTCTCGGCATCGTCCGGCGGCAGCCCGTCGCGACGTTGGCCGAGGTCGGCAGGCTGATTGCGGATCAGGAGCACGGCGATCACCGCGACGAAGAGAGAGATCCCGCTGACGATCTGCCAGCCCACGCGCCAGTCCCACGACTCGAGCACGAGCCCGGCCACCGGCGGCCACAGGAAACCGACGACCCCGGCGCCCGTCAGGATGATCCCCGTCGCCCGCGCCCGATACCTGCGGAACCAGAAGACCGGGATCGTCTGGGCGGGCAGCAGAGTCGAGAAGCCGATCCCGATGCCGCCGACGAGGGAGTAGCCGACGTAGAGTCCCGTCGCGCTCGTCGCCTGGCTCACCACCCAGAAGCCGCTGGCGGCGCACAACGCCCCGGCCGTCACCGTGGCCCGGAGGCCCCAGCGACGGATGACCGCCGCCGCGACCGGACTGACGAGGCCGTACGTGAACGTGAACGCCCCGAAGATCTCGCCGATCTGCTGGCGGGTCAGCCCCAGATCCTCGATCAGCGACGACGCGAAGACGCCCAGACCGTAGTAGGCCGGAGCGATGCCCAGGCCGTAGATCAGGAAGCCGATGCCGACCATCGGCCAGCCGTAGAACTTCGGCCGGAATCCGCGCAAGGGGCTCAAGTCGTCAGGCTCCTCCGGTTCCGGCCGCGCCCGCGCCGGCGGCGGGCGGCGGCGAATCGGCGTACAGGTGGCAGGCGACCCGCGCCGGGCCGACCGCCTCGAGCAGGGGCGTCACGCGGCCGCAGTGGCCGAGCGCCTTCGGGCAGCGGGGGTGGAAGCGGCAGCCGGACGGCGGGTTGCGGACGCTCGGTACTTCACCGGCGATCAGGCGGTGGGCCCGCGCCGCCTCGGCCACGGGATCCGGGGTTGGCACGGACTCCAGCAGCGCCTCCGTGTAGGGGTGCCGGGGCCGCTCGAACAGTTCGTCGCGCTCCGCGACCTCGACGATCCGGCCCAGGTACATCACGCCGATCCGGTCGCTGATGTGGCGCACGACCGACAGGTCGTGGGCGATGAAGAGATAGGTCAGGCCAAGCTGCTCCTGCAGGTCCATCAGGAGATTGAGCACCTGCGCCTGGATCGAGACGTCGAGCGCCGACACCGCCTCGTCGCAGATGACCAGATCGGGCTCGAGCGCCAGCGCGCGGGCGATGCCGATGCGCTGCCGCTGTCCACCCGAGAACTGGTGCGGGTAGCGGTCCGCCATCGCCGGCAGCAGGCCCACCAGATCGAGCAGCTCCGCCACGCGCTCCCGGAAACGCCGGCGGCTGCCGGCCAGGCCGTGGACCTTGAGCGGTTCGCCAACGATCTCCCGCACCTTCATGCGCGGGTTGAGCGACCCGAACGGATCCTGGAACACCATCTGCATCCGCCGCCTGACGCCGCGAAGCTGCTGCTGGCTCCAGGCGGTCACGTCCTCGCCGCCGAACACGATCCGGCCGGCGGTCGGTTCCAGCATGCGGAGGATGGCCAGCGCGGTGGTCGACTTGCCGCAGCCGCTCTCCCCCACCAGACCGAACGTCTCGCCGCGCCGGAGCTCGAACGACACTCCGTCGACCGCCTTGACGGCGCCGACCCGCCGCCTCACGATCACTCCCTCGGTGACCGGGAAGTGGACCTTCAGGTCCTCGACGCGCAGCAGCGTCGCGTCCTCGTCAACGGCGGACCGGCTCATGACGCCGCCTTGTAGCCGTAGCAGGCCCATGCCCGCCCATCCGCGGCGGTCTCCAGGAGCGGCGCCGCCTCCACGCAACGCTCCCGCACATGGGGACAGCGCGGCGCGAAGGCGCAGCCCGCCGGCAGCGCCGCGAGGTCGGGCGGCTGGCCCTCGATCGACTCCAGGCGGCCACCGGCGTCGCCCTCCAGCCGGGGCACCGAGCGCAGCAGCCCCTGGGTGTAGGGGTGGCGCGGGTCCGCGTAGAGCGCGGCGGCCGGCCCGCTCTCGACGATCCGGCCGCCGTACATGACCGCCACCCGGTCGGCGTAGCGGGCGACCACGCCGAGATCGTGCGTGATCAGGATGAGCGCCGAGTCGGTCTCCCGCGTGCGCTCCTTGAGCAGTTCCAGGATCTGCGCCTGGACGGTGACGTCGAGCGCCGTCGTCGGCTCGTCGGCGATCAGAAGCCGCGGGTGGCACGCCAACGCCATCGCGATCATCACCCGCTGCCTCATGCCGCCCGAGAACTGGTGCGGGTAGTCGCCGAGCCGCTGCGCGGCGTCCGGAATCGCCACCGACCCGAGCAGCCGGGCCGCCTCCTCCAGGGCCTCGCTCCGCCTGAGCCCCCGGTGCAGGCGAAGCGGTTCCGCCACCTGCCGACCGATCGTGAGCACCGGATTGAGCGAGGACATCGGCTCCTGGAAGATCATCGCGATGCGGTTGCCGCGGACCGAGCGGATGCCGGCGTCGTCGAGCGCCAGCAGGTCCCGTCCCTCGAAGAAGATCCCGCCGCTCTCGATCCGCCCCGGCTCGGGGACGAGCCGCAGGATCGAGAGGGCGGTGACGCTCTTGCCCGATCCGCTCTCTCCCACGATCGCCAGCGTCTCGCCGGGCGCGACCTTGAAGGAGACGGAATTCACCGCGCGCACCGGCGGCCGACTGCCGAAGCCGGAGCGGAAGGCGACGTTCAGGTCCTCGACCCGGAGCAGAGGTTCCGTCACAACGGGTCGGGCGCCTCCTTCGGCGCCGGCGGCCCGGTACCCTCGCCGCTTCGCGGGGCGCCTTCCCGGAAGCCGGCCGGGAAGCCGGCGCGCCCGGTGGCCACGGTACGCACCGCCATCAGAAGCCCATCTCCCGCTTCATCTCCCGGTCGATCCATAGCCTCGCGTAGATCGGACCGGGCCGCACCGCGCCGGCCCGCAGCTCGCCGCCGTAGTTCTTCACCCAGGGCCACCAGGCCGTGTAGATGTAGGGCACGGGCAACCAGAGGTAGGGCGCCTCGTCCAGCATCTCCCTCGTGATCCGCTTGACGATCCGCTGCCGCTCGGTCTCGTCGCGGGTCAGGAACATCTCGTGGATCCGGCGGTCCAGCTCCGGGTTGGACCACATCGACGGGTTCCAGGTCTGGCCGGTGACGAAGTTCTTGCGGAGCGTGGTCGTCGGGTTCACGTGGCCGCTGGCCATCAGGTAGCCGGGACCGTGGGTGCGGGTGGTCATCATCGACAGGTAGGCCGCGTACTCCACGACCTCGATCTCGATCGTCACCCCGACCCGGTCCAGGTAGCTCGCCAGCAGAGGCGCCAGCTCCATCCGCATCGCGTTGTTGGCCGACACCTGCATCCTGAAGGTGAAACCGTCGGGGTAGCCGGCCTCGGCGAGCAGGCGGCGCGCCTTCTCGGGCTTGTACTCGAACAGTTCCCGCACGGACTCCGGCATCGCCTCGAGCGGCTCGAAGTAGCCCTCCCACGTAGGATGCTGCGGGTAGGCGAATAGCTCGGCGTTGCCGCCGAAGAACAGGTCGACGATCTCCCGCTGGTTGACCGCCAGGTTGATCGCCCGCCGAACCCTCACGTCGTCGAACGGCTTCTGGTCGACCCGCATGACCATGAAGGTGCCGCCGGTCGACAGCCACCGCGACCAGCGGAGTTCCGGGGTCGTCTTCTTCAGGTGGTCGACGGCGATCCACCGGATGTACTCCAGGATGTCCAGCTTGCCCGTGCGAATGGCGGTCAGGTAGGTCGCCTCGTCCTTGATCGTGCGGTAGGTGAGCTTGTCGATGAACGGGATCTCGTAGCTCTCGCCGCCGACCGTCGTCCGGTCCCAGTAGTCCGGCCTGCGGACGTAGGTCTGGGAGTTGCCGGGGATGAACCGCTCCAGCGAGAACGGGCCGGTGCCGGTGACGTTCCGCCAGTCCTTGGCGTCCACGTCGCCAAGTTCCCTGGGCACGATGCCCGAGAAGTAGCCGTAGCCGAAGCGGTAGTCCCACTCGGCGTTGAACTCGCCGAACTCGAAGACGACCGTGCGGTCGTCCCTCGCCGCGACGCGGTCGATGTGATCGAAGTAGGTCGGGATCGCCTTCGGACTGTCGCGCTGGCGCTCGTAGCTGAACACGACGTCGTGGGCGTCCAGTTCCCGCGCCTCCATCACTCCGGGCTTGTCCGGGAACGTCATGCCGCGCCGGACGTCGATGACCAGGGTCAGCGGGTCTTCCCATTCCCAGCTCGCGGCGACTTCTCCGCGAATCGTCTCGGGCGACATGTACGCCTCGGAGACGAATCGCTGATCGCCGCCCCGGACGGCGGCCTGGTCGAGGTCGCCGACGAAGAGCTGCTCGTACAGCATCCCCGTGTCGTGGTTCTGCTTCCAGTTCCAGTCCGTCGTGTCCCAGGACAGGGCCGACAGGGTGACGTAGACGGTGCCGACGTTCAGCTCGCCGCCGTACCGCGGCGGTTCCACCGGGGCCGGGCCGGGCTCGTAGGAAAGGTCGGCGCCCATGTCGGTGCCTCCGGCGAGCGACGGGGACCGGGCGGGGGGCGCGTCGCCGCACGCGCCCACGAGAAGGGCCAGGGTCACCGGAAGCACGACGCCGCCGAGGCGTCGTTCAACTCGACATCTTGAGCCGGCGTGAGCCTTCCAACCGAGGCGGGTTTGGGGTCGAAGCGGCAGGCGCGTTCGTCGCCGCTTCGCGAAGCGTTTCCTGGCCGCCCGCGGCGGCAGCCGGCAAGGACGCCGGCGCACCCGGTGCGGCGGGGCGTCCTCGGCCAACATGCTCGTCGGGCTGAGGCGAACCTCCGTCAGTTCTCTCATGTTCCTCTCATCCGCGGGTCGAGCAAGTCGCGCAAGGCGTCACCGAAGACGTTCGCCGCGTAGACGACGACGGTCAGACAGATGCCGGGCGCCAGCGCCAGCCACGGCCCCAGGTACAGGTAGGTGCGGCCGTCGCCGGAGAGCATCCCGCCCCAGGTCGGCGCCGGCGGCGGCACGCCGAGGCCCAGGAACGAGAGCGCCGCCTCCGAGAGGATGACCGCGCCGACGCGGGTCGTGAACAGGACGATGACGACCGGCATCACGTTGGGCAGGACGTGGCGCCGCAGGATGTGGAACGTCCCGGCGCCGATGGACTGCGCCGCGTGGGTGTAGACGTGCTCCCGCACCGAGGTCACCGCGCCGCGCACGATGCGCGATCCGGCAATGCCGTAGAGCAGGCCCAGGATGATCACGATCTGCGTGACCCCGGGGCCGACGACCGACACGATGACGATCAGGAGCACCAGGTCCGGGAAGGTCATCCAGGCGTCGACCAGCCGCTGCGTCAGCATGTCGAACCAGCCGCCGAGGTAGCCCGAGAGGACGCCGATGACGATCGAGACCACGGTCGCCAGCCCGGCGGCGCAGAAGCCGACGATCATCGACAGTCGCGCCCCCATCAACACCCGCGAGAACAGATCGCGTCCGAGGTGGTCCGTGCCGAGAAGAAACTGCCAGGACGGAGGCTCCAGCCGATGCGCCAGGTCCGTCTCGTTGATGCCGTACGGCGCCAGCACGCCCGCGAAGACACCGGAGAACAGGAAGACAAGGAACACGACCGCGCCGGCGGCACCCAGGGGCTTGGTGCGGAACAGCCGGACCGTGAAGTCCAGCCACGGCGCGCGCTCGCGCGCCGGCAGGACGTTCGGAGCGGCGGCGGCAACGGTGGTCATCGACAGCTCATCCGTACCGCTCGACCGCTCATCCGCCGCGCTCGATCGCTCATCCGCCGCGTGCGACGGCTCACGCGCAGCGCTCGACGGCTCACCCGCACTGCGCGAGGAATCGTCCGTGCCGCTTGACGGCTCACCCGCGGCACGCGACGGCTCACCTGCACTGGGCGAGGAATCATCCGTAGCGCACCTTCGGGTCGAGCCAGCCGTAGCTCAGGTCGACCAGCAGGTTGATCAGCAGCACCGCGACGCCGACGACCAGAAACACGCCCGAGATCACCGGGTAGTCGCGCTCGTAGACGCCCTCCAGGAGCAGCAGCCCCATCCCCGGGATGACGAAGATCTGTTCCATCACCACCGTGCCGCCGATCAGCAGCGGCGCCTGCAGCCCGATCAGTGTGACGACCGGAATCAGCCCGTTCTTGAGGGCATGCTGCACGACCACCGCCCGCTCGCGCAGTCCCTTGGCGCGGGCGGTGCGCACGTAGTCCTGGCGCATTACCTCCAGCATCATCGTCCGGGTCATCCGCATCGTCACCGCCGACATCGAGAGCCCGAGCAGGATCGCGGGCACGATCAGGTGGCTGAGGTTCGCCAGCGGATCGACCGTGAAGGGCGTGTACTCGAGCTCCGGCGCCCAGCGCCACCAGACCGAAGGGAAAACCATGACGAGGGTACCCAGCCAGAAGCCGGGCACGGCCAGCATCACCAGCGAGAACGACCGCGCCGTGTAGTCCATCGCGGAGTCCTGGCGGGTCGCCGACAGGATCCCGACCGGCACCGCCACCGAGAGCGCGACGATCATCGCCAGGAGCCCCAGCTCGAAGGTCACCGGCAGCCGCTCCAGGATCTGCTCCAGCACCGGCGTGCTCCGCCACAGAGACTGGCCCAGATCGCCGCGCAGCGCGTCGCCCGCCCAGCGCAGGTACTGCGAGACCATCGGCTGGTCGAGACCCATCGCCGACTCGAGCGCCTCCCGGTCCATGCTCGTCGAGACGTCGTTCTGCGCCAGCATCAGGTCGATCACGTCGCCCGGGATGACCCGCATCGACACGAAGACGATCAGGCTGGCGAAGAACAGCGTCGGCGCCATGGCCAGCAACCGGCGGAGGATGTATGTCTTCATGGAAGGCACAGGAGGATACAGGCCGGCGACACCCTCAGGGGACGGCGGCGTCCACAAAGTTCGACGACTGCCGACCTTGCGACGAGGACGACGATCCCGGATCCCGCGCCACGGACCGGCGCCGACGCGCGATCCCGGCCTCCTTCTTGCAGGCGCCGCGCCAGGCACGGGCCGATAACGTCGGCGTGCCGAGAATGCCCCCGAGTGCCGCTTCATCCCGCCGAGCCCGCCGGCAGACAGCGCCAGCAGCGGCGCTGCTCGTTCTCTCCGCGTGGGCAGCGCCCGAGGCGGCCGCCTGGCCCCAGGCAGGGTCCGCTCGCGACGCCGCCGGCGCCGACGCGGCGTCCGTCGCCGCCTTCGAGGGCGCCTGGGTTCGCAACCGTCAGCTCAGCGAAGACCCGATGGATCGGCTCGTCGCCCTGTTCGGGGCAGCAGCCGACGTGCCGGCGCCGCTGCGGGACTTCGCCCGGTCGATCTCCGACCGGCGGCGCGGCCTGCACATCGGGTCGGATGGCGGACAGGTGAGGATTCAGAACGCGGCGGGCGAGATCCTCAGCCTCCCGGTCGACGGCCGGTCGCGCGTCGACAGCCGCGGCAACAGGACCAGCGCCTACCTTGCGGGGGGCGCGCTGGAAGTCGTCACCGAGGGAGGCGGCTGGCTCTGGCACTGGCGCGAAACGTACTACCGGTCCGGCGACCGGCTCGTCGGGACGACGGAGTCGCAGAACCTCGCGGTCGACCTGAACCTCAGGACCGTCTACGACTACGTCGAGGGCAAGCCGCCACCGGCAAGCTCGCCCCGAGTCGAGGAGATCGGCTCGGCGAGCCAGGCGGCACTCCGCATCGTGCCGCCGCAACGCAAACACCGCGAGTTGCTGAGCGGACCCGTCGACGTCCAGGCGCTGGTCCTCGATCCACTGATCGACACGGTCGAGTTCCTGCTCGACGGAGAGCGCGTCAAGCAGTCGAGGAGGCCGCCGTACAAGGCCACGATCCGCCTCGGCGATCCGCCGCGCGAGCAGACTCTGGAAATCCGCGGCTACCGCAACGGAGGCGCCAGCCTCGGCGTCGACCGGATCGTGCTGAACGGGCTCGACCTGCCCTTCGCGGTCCGCATCGCCGGCCTGCGTCCCGTTGCCGGCGAGGGCGCGTCGGCAGTCAGCGTCGAGGCCCGCGTCTCCGTGCCGCCAGGGGTCGCTCTGGCGGGCGTCGACATCTACCGCGGCCAACGTCCGGTCGCCGCGTTCGACCGCCCGGACTGGAGAGAGAGCCGCGACCGGTCCCGCACGATCGGCGTCGACGCCCTGGTCGAGAACGTCTCGCCGGACGATTTCGTCCGGGTGTCGGCCCGACTCGAGGACGGGCGGGAACGGGAGGACGCCGAGCTCGTCCAGGGCGCCGAGTTCGAGAGCGAGGTCGATGTCCAACTGGTTCAACTCCAGATTCTCGCGGTCGACCGCGCCGGCAACCCGCTGAGCGACCTGCAGCCGGAGGATTTCGAGATCCTCGAGAACGGGGAGCGACTCCAGGTCGAGAACCTCCGCGGTTCCGACGACGTGCCGCTCGTTCTCGGCATCGCAATGGACTCCTCGGAGAGCATGCGACTGGTCTGGCGGCAGTTGCGCACCGTCGTCCGGAGGTTCCTGGCGGCGGCACTGGACGTCGACGATCGAGCGTTCCTCGTCGACTTCGACGACACGGTCCGGCTCCTGCAACCGCCGACGGGCGACCGGTCCCTGCTGGCTGTCCGCCTCAACCGCCTTCTCGCCGAAGGCGGCACGGCGATCAACGACGGGCTTCTCTTCTCGCTCCTCCAGTTCCGCGGGGAACCCGGGCGCCGCGCCCTGATCCTGGTGACCGACGGCGACGACCGGCACAGCCGAACGAAGACGGCCCAGGTCACGGACTTCGCCGAACGCGCCGGGATCCCCATCTACTTCATCGCCGTCGGCTGGGGAGACCCACCCCGCGGCCTGGTGCGAAAGCTCAGCCGGCGCACGGGCGGCCGCCTGTTCCGCATCCACCCGAGCCTGTCTCCGTCCGGTCTGGAAAGGGCGTTGCAGGATGTGTTCGACCGGATCGACGAGGATCTCCGTCGCCAGCATGTGCTGACGTACTACTCCAACCGGCCGGTAGGCGCCGCGATCGAACCTCGCGTCGAGGCCGTGCGCGACGGGCTTGCGGTCAAGAGCGTCCTGCCGCTCGACAGGGTCGACTAGCGCCCCGAAACCCCGAGCATCGCGAGGGGTTTCGGGGCGGCCCGCCGTCGCGTCGAAGTGCGTCGAGTCTCGGTCACGTCAGTTCTTCCCGATGCTCCAGGCAGCCATCCTCGCCACCGTCCTGCTGACCGCCGTCATCTCCGGTGTGCTCGGCATGGCCGGCGGCCTGATCCTGATGGCCGTGCTCGCGAGCGTTCTGCCGGTGACCGGAGCGATGATCCTGCACGGCGCCGTGCAGGCGACGTCGAACGGCGCGCGCTTCCTGTTTCTCCGGGACCGCATGATGTGGTCCGTGCTGCCGTGGTACGGCGTCGGCGCGGCGCTCGCGGTGCTGCTGTTCGCGGCGATCGCCTTCGTGCCCGATCCGGCCGTGGTGCTGATCGTCGTCGGCAGCTTCCCCTGGGTCGCGCGGCTGCTGCCGGCGCTCCGGGGTCTCGACGTGCGCAAGCGGCCGACGGCGGCGCTCTGCGGCCTGACCGTCACCGGGGCGCAACTTCTCGCCGGCGCGTCCGGGCCCCTGCTTGACGCGTTCTACCTGGAGACGGACGTCGACCGCCGCTCGATCGTCGCCACCAAGGCGTTCACGCAGACCGTCGGCCATCTCCTCAAGATCGGCTACTACGTGTGGGTGTCCCGAACGGTGCTGCCGGAGCTGCCCGAGGCCCGGCTCTCGCCGTGGCTGATCGCCGGCGGCATGGCGCTCGCCGTGGCGGGCGCGCGGATCGGGACGCGCCTCCTCGACCGGTTCGACGACCGCCAGTTCCGGCGGATCACCGGGCCGGTGATCCTGGCGCTGGGGGCGGTTTGCGTGCTGAAGGGGGTGCGGGACATGCTGGTCTGAGCGGCCGCCTGTCGGGTGCGCGGGTCTTCTGACCCGCTGCCGCCGATGGCGGCCAGCGGTTGGCCTGTATCCTGCATGGATTCGAGAACCATCCTCATGACGAGCACCAATGAGATCGGGCGACGGCAGCCGCTCTGCGTCCGTAGCGCGGGCCCGTGGCTTGCGGCAGGCGCCCTCGGCCTGCTCTGCGCGGCCGCCTCGACGGAAACGGGCGCCCAGGAACCGGCGGCCCCGGAGACGTCGGCCGCCACGATGCCCGGCGACCCCGTCGCCGCCATTCCGGGCATCTGGATCCGGGACGAACGGCTGAGCGAGGACGCGATCGAGAAGCTCGAGGAAGCCTACGGGCAGACCTTCGGCGGCGGACCGGGCCGGTCCCCCGGCGCGAACCCCGGCAGCGGCCGCACCGGAGGCTTCGGCCGCGCGGGCCAGGGCGGCCAGGGCCCTTCGGGCCGCGGCGGATTCGGCGGCGGCCGCTCCGGCCGGCAGCCGAGCGGTGCCCAGGACGGCCCGGCGGGGATGCGCGAGATGGCGCGCGAGCTCGCGGAGCGGCTCGACGTGCTGCTGATCCGCATCGACGACCCCCAGCTCCTGATCCGCAACGCGAAGCGCGAGGACCGCATCCTCTACCTCGACGGGCGCGACATCGCCGACGGCTTCGGCGGCCGCAGCCGCGCCCGCCTTCTGGGCGACTCGCTGGAGGTCGAGACCGCCTCCCAGGGGCGGCAGCGGATCGAGACCTTCTACCTGGAGGGCGATCGGCTCGTGCTGACGACCGACCTCCAGGGCGGACGCTTCGCCGACCTGTCGTTCCGCACGGTCTACGAGCGCTCCGGCGACGCGCCCGCGGTCGCGGTTCCAGCGTCCGTGCCGCCCGACCGCGACACGACCCAGGAAGACCCCGGCAGCCTGCGCCTCGACGGGTCCCCGCCGCGCGCCCGCGAGGCTGCCGCCGAACCGGCCGAGGACGGCTTCGACAGGGCCGACTTCCTGCCGCCGGTCGAGGAGCGTCTCGGCGGGCGCCGGCGGCCGGAACGCGCCGATGCCGCCCGCAGCGCGCGGCCGGCGACGATCCGCATCCTGCCGCCGGAGCGCGGCTACCGCGAGCTGCTCACCGGCCGCGTCCCGATCCAGACGCTCACGATCGACCCGCAGATCGCCGTCGTCGAGTTCCTCCTCGACGGCGAACGGGCGGCCCGCGACACGACGCCGCCGTTCGAGGCGAGGATCGAACTCGCCGATCCGCCCCGCGAACAGACGATCGAGGTCCGGGCAACCAGTGCCCGGGGCGCCCACGCCGGCACCGACAGGCTCGTCCTGAACCGCCTCGACCCGCCGTTCGCGGTCCGCATCGCCGGCATCGTTCCCGGCGAAGCCGACGGTCAGGAGACCGTCCGCGTGGAGGCCGGCATCTCCGTGCCGCGCTCCGAGACGCTCGAGCGAGTCGACTTCTACCGGACGGAACGGCTCGTCGCCTCGTTCGACGACTTCGAGGGCGAGGCCGGGCCCAGCGGCGTGCGCTCGGTGACGGCCGACGTCCCGACGTCCGCCGCCACGCCCCAGGACTTCGTCCGCGTCGTCGCCCGCCTGGGGGACGGCCGGGAACTCGAAGAGGTCGAACTGCTCCAGGGCGCCCGGTTCCAGGACGAGGTCGACGTGCAGCTCGTCCAGCTCCAGGTGCTGGTGGTGGACCGCGGCGGCAACCCGGTCGGCGATCTCGAGCCGGGAGACTTCGAGGTCCGCGAGAACGGCGAGCGCCGCCAGGTCGAGAATCTCCACGTCTCGAACGAGATCCCCCTGTCCCTGGGCCTGGCGATCGACTCCTCCGGCAGCATGGAGCCCATCTGGCGCCGGACGAACGCGATCGCCGAGACCTTCCTGAACGGCGCCCTGACCTGGCGCGACCACGCCTTCCTGGTGGACTTCGACTCGACGCTGCGCTTGGTGCAGCCGCTCACCGGCAGCAAGCCGCTGCTGGCGCGCGGGCTGGAGCGCCTGTTCCCGCAGGGCAACACGGCCCTCTACGACGCGATCCTCTTCTCGCTGCTTCAGTACGGCGACGCGCCCGGCCGCCGCGCCCTGGTCGTCGTCACCGACGGCTTCGACTCGAACAGCCGCTCGGACCCCACCCGCGCGATCGACTTCGGCAAACGGCTGGGCGTCCCGGTCTACGTCGTCGCCATGCGTTCGATGGGCTTCGGCCCGACGACGATGGAGGACGCGAACCTCCGCAACAGCATGCGGCTCATCACCGGGCCGACCGGCGGCCGCCTGTTCCAGATCGAGTCGATCGACCAGATGGCCGCGGTGTTCGATCACATCGAAGAGGAGCTCCGGCGGCAGTACGTCCTGACCTACTACAGCGAGCGCCCGTTCGGCTCCGCCGTCGAGCCGGAAGTCCGGATGACCCGAAGGGGCCTCCGGGTGCGGAGCGCCCTGCCGCTGGAGGCCATTGACTAGGCGGGGCTCCGCCCCAGACCGACGAGCACATGAAACCGCGGAAAGCCCCACACTGGGTCCGCCGGCGGCCGCCGAAGGCGGCCAGGAAACGCACCGCGAACCGGCAGCGGCTGCGCCTGCCACTTTGCCGCGAATCTGCCTAAACTGTAGAGATGACGCCCGCTCGAGATGTCTAGACGGGGCGGGAACCCAGGCGGCGCGGGCCGCGCCGCCCGGACAGCCGCCGCGACGGCGATGGCGATCGCCATGGCGGCGCCGGCGCCGAACGAGGGACAGGTCTGGAGCGACCGAATGCTCGGCATTCCCGGCGTGCGCGAGGGTCTGCCTTTCTCCCCGCTTCTGGGCCCATGGATCCGGAACGACGCGCACAGCCAGCACCCGGTGAAGAACATCGAGACCCTGAGCCTCGACTCGGAGGACGACCTGGCGGGCCTGCGCCCGCTGGCGGAGGCATTTGCCGAGAGCAACGCCACCCTGATGATCCGGGTTCTCCAGGAGGACCTGGTGCTGCTCGACAGCCGCGGCAGCACGCTCCAGGTTCCGTACAACGGCAGGCGGCGGCGCCTCGGCGGCGGCCTCAGGGGACAGGTTCTCGAGGCCGGCGAAACGGTCACGATCGAGATGACCGCCGATGACGGACGGCAACTCGACACCTTCTTCCGGGAGCGCCAGTGGCTCGTGCGGTGGACCGACATCGAACCCCGGGGCCTGCCCCCGTTCCAGGTCGACACGGTCTACGAGCGGCCGGGCCCGCCACCCGAACCGGACGGCTTCCCGGTCGAACCCCCCGCCGCCATCCGCATCGTGCCGCCCGAACGCGGCTACGGCGAACCGCTCAGCGGCCCGGTCGAGATCCAGACCCTGGCTATCGACCCCCGCATCGCCGAAGTCGAGTTCTTTCTCGACGGCGAACGAGTCAAGCGGGTTCGGAAGCGGCCCTTCAGGACCCGTGTCCGCCTCGCCCATCCGCCTCGTCCGCAGACGCTCGAAGTCGTGGCCCATGCCGAGCCCTGGATGTACCTCGGCCAGGATGAACTCGTCTACCTCGGCCAGGATGAACTCGTCCTCAACCAGGTCGACCTGCCATTCGCCGTGCGCATCGAGGACATGAGCAGCCTGCAAGTGAACGGGAGTGCCGCGACACAGGTGGAGGCGTCCCTTTCGCTGCCCCGCTCCGCCGCGCTCGAGCAGGTCGAGTTCTACCGGAGCGACCTCCTCGTCGAGGCCCTGCGCGACTTCGGCCGAGAGGCGGCCGCGGGCGACCCACGCGCGATTCAAGTGGAGGCGCTGATCGACGGCGGCCAGCCCGACGACTTCATCCGCGTCGTGGCGAAGCTCGCCGACGGCCGCGAGCGGGAAGACGCGCAACTTCTCCAGGCCGCCGACTACGAGAGCGAGATCGACATCCAGTTGGCCCAGTTCCAGGTGCTGGCGACCGACCGCGACGGCAACCCCGTGAGCGGACTCTCGACCGAGGACTTCGAGATACGCGAGAACGGGCAGGAACGCTCCGCGACGGCCCTCCACACCGCGTACGACGTGCCGCTCGTACTCGGGCTCGCGATCGACTCGTCGGACAGCATGCTGCCTACCTGGAGTCGCCTGACGTACATCGCGCGGACCTTCCTTGAGAGCGCGCTGACGCCGGGCGACCGCGCCTTCCTCGTCGACTTCGACGACACGGTGCGCCTCGTTCAGCCGCTGACCGGGGACGAACCCCTGCTGTCCGAGCGCCTCGACCGCCTGATCCCGATGGGCGGCACGGCCCTGAACGACGGGCTCCTTTTCTCCCTCCTGCAGTACCGCGGCGAGCCCGGGCGGCGGGCGCTCGTCGTCATCACGGACGGCGCCGATCAGCACAGCCGTTCCAGCCCCGAGCAGTCCAGCGAGTTCGCGGAGCGGCTGGGCCTGCCGATCTACTTCATCGAGCTGGACAACTCCCGGCCCGGGAGTTCCGGCGCCGCCGCCCTTCGCCGCAACCGCGAGCGCCTCCGGCGCATCGCCGAAGAGACGGGCGGCCGTCTCTTCCATCTGCAGCTCCACGGCGGCTCGCGCTGGTGGGCCGAACCGATCGAGCAGGTCTTCGAGCAGATCGAGGAGGACCTGCGCCACCAGCACGTCCTGACCTGGTACACCGAACAGCCTCGCGGAGCGCCGGCCGAACCGGATATCCGGGTCACGCGGCGCGGGCTGAAGCTGCGCAGCGCCGTGCCGCTGCCGGGGATCGAGTAGGACGACGGGGAAGCGCGTGAAGACCTCGGTCTCCTTCCGTACCGCATTGGTCCTTGCGGTCGTGGTCGCGCCGGGGTCCTCCGGCAGTACGCCGGCCCTTGCCCAGGACGCGATTCCCGATCCTGGGACCGGAGCGGAGCGGAAGATGATCCACATCGTGCCGCCGGTCCTCGGCTACCTCGAACCGTTCAGCGGCAGAGTCGAGATCCAGACACTGATCATCCACCCGCTGATCGCCACGGTCGACTTCGTCGTCGACGGCAAGGTGACGTGGGGGGTCGCGAAGAAGCCGTACGTCGGCCGCATCGAACTAGCGGAACCGCCGCGAAGACAGACGCTCGAAGTCCGCGGCTACGACGCACTGGGCCAGATCCTCGGCGCCGACCGGATGATCCTCAACCAGCCGGACGTGCCGTTCGGCGTCCGCATCGTCGCGATGCGCCGCCTGCAGGTGAATAGGCACGACCTTCTCGGCGTCGAGGTCGCCGTCTCGGTGCCCCGGTCCGCGAGGCTCGAACGGGTCCGGTTCTACCGCGGCGAACGCCTGGTCGAAGCGCTGCGTCTCTCCGGCGAAGACGCGGCGGCCGGCGCGCCGCGCAAGATCGCCGTCGACAGCCTGATGGAGTCCGTTCCCGCGGACAGCTTCGTCCGCGTCGTGGCCGAGCTCGCCGACGGCCGCGAATCGGAAGATGCGAGGCTCTTTCAGGGCGCCGAGCATCGGGACGAAATCGACGTCCGCCTCATCCAGCTCCAGGTGCTGGTGACCGATGGCCGTGGAAACCCTGTCAGCGGCCTGAAGTCGGAGGACTTCGAGATCCACGAGAACGGCAGGCGCCGTCCGGTGCAGAACCTCCATACCGCTCACGACGTCCCCCTGGTTCTGGGACTGGCCATCGACACCTCGGACAGCATGAAGCCCATCTGGCGCAGGTGCGGGAAGCGTCCGCCGCCTTCCTCGAGGCTGCCCTGTCTCCGGGAGACCGGGCCTTCGCCGTCGACTTCGCGGGGACCGTCCGTCTGGCCCAACCGTTGACCGCAAACAAACCGCGGCTTACGAGCCAGGTGAGATCGCTCGTCCCCAGAATCGGCACCGCACTGAACGACGGGATCCTGTTCTCCCTGCTCCAGTTCGGCCGGGAACCGGGGCGCCGGGCTCTGGTCGTCATGACCGACGGCATCGACCTGCACAGCCGGTCCACGCCGGAACAGTCCGCCGACTTCGCGGAGCGCCTTGGGCTTCCGATCTACTTCATCGAACTGGACCGGCCCGCCAGAAGAGCCATCGGTCGAAACGGCGGCCAGTTGAACGTCCCGAGAGAGCTGAATCGGCGACGACACCGGAAACGGCTCGAAACGATCAGCCGCCGAACCGGCGGCCGCCTCTTCTACGTCGACCTGTCCGCCAACAATCCGCCGTGGACGCACCGCATCCAGGGTGTCTTCAGGCAGATCGAAGCCGACCTGCGGCACCAGCACGTTCTGACGTACTACACGGACGGGACGCCCGGCGCCGCCATCGCGCCGAGAGTCGGAGTGACCCGGCGCGGGCTCAGGCTGCGGAGCGCGGTACCCGTCGAGGCGATCGAGCTGCCTTCCGCGGCCGTCGAGTAGCCGCAGCAGGACACCGGTGCGATGGTCGCAACGACTGATTCTCGAGCAGGCGCCAGAGGAGCGGTTGCTGCCGCCAGCCTCTCGCTGGCGCTCTGGTCTCTTGCCGTACAGCCCGCTAAAGCCCGGCAAACCGCCGCAAGGGAGCCAACCGTCGCCGAGGCCACGGTCCCCCCATCGACCTGATCGGCCCCTGGCTGAGAAACGAAGAACTGAGCGAGGCGCCGAGCCTCGACGGCGAGAGCATTGGGCAGGGGCCCGAGCTGGCAGCCGGACTCGTCTCCGACCTTGCCGAAAGCCTCGGCGACCGGCTGGACGCGATCCTGATACAGGTGGACGGGGAAACGCTGCTGCTGAACGGAAAAGGCGAACTCAGCTCCTTCCGCCTGGGACGCGAGCGGTACACGGACCGCCTCGGCAACGGAATCCGCCTCCTGACCGCGAGTGGCGCTTTCCGAATCGAGACGCGCATCTCCGGCTGGCTCTGGGTCGAGACCTTCTCGAGGAAGGACGATCGACTGGTGCGAGTGACGGAGATCCGTCACACGGGATTCTCGGGACTCGAGCTTCGCACGGTCTACGATCCGGTGGGAACCGAACACCCGTCCGCTGCTCCCGCCGCCGGCGGGCCGCCAACGGTTTCGCAGCCGATCCGTATCGTGCCGCCCGGCCGCCGCGGCGAACTGCTCGGGGGCAAGGTCGAGGTCCAGACCCTGATCGCCGATCCGACCGTCGGCAGGGTCGAGTTCACTGTCGACGGCGTCCGGACCCGGGTCGACCGGAAACCGCCCTTCGGGGCCCGTCTCGACCTGGCCGAACCGCCCCGGGAGCGGACCGTCGACGTCGAGGCGTACGACGCGGACGGCGAGTACCTTGGCGCCGACCGGATCGTGCTGAACCGAATCGATGTTGCCTTCGCGGTTCGCATCACGGGGATTCGCCGCGAGAGAGTCGACGGGGAGACGTCCGTTCGCGTGCAGGCCGGCGTTTCGCTACCCCGATCGGCAGCCCTTGAACGCGTCGACTTCTACCTCAACGACCGTCTCGTCGCGGAGAGGGCGGACTTCGGCGAGCCGGACGACAGCGCGGCACGGGTCGTTCCCGTCAACGTCTCCATCCCGGATGTTAGAGGGAACGACTTCGTCCGGGTCAGCGCCAGACTGGCCGATGGCCGCGAGCTCGAAGACGCCGAACTCCTGCAGGGAGCGGACTACCGGAGCGAAGTCGACGTCCAACTCGTCCAGATCCAGGTCCTCGTCGCCGATGACCAGGGGAACCCGGTCGGCGATCTTCAGCCGAGCGACTTCGCGATCCTCGAAAACGGTCGGCCACGCCGGGTCGAGAACGTCCACACCGCCAAGGATGTCCCCCTCGTGCTGGGTCTCGCTATCGATTCGTCCGACAGCATGTTGCCCATCTGGCGCAAGTTGAAGCAGATCGTCGCGAAATTCCTCGACAGATCGCTGGCTTCCGGCGACCGGGCGTTCCTGGTCGACTTCGACGCGACCGTCCGGTTGCTGCAACCGCTCACCGGCGTCAAGCCCCTGCTGTCGCAAGGTCTTGACCGGCTCACGCCCCTCGGCGGCACGGCCTTGAACGACGGCGTACTCTTTTCGCTCCTTCAGTACCGGCGCGAGGCCGGCCGCCGGGCACTGGTGGTGATCACGGACGGCGCCGACCTCCACAGTCGCTCACGCCCCAGGCAATCCGCGGACTTCGCCGAGCGCCTTGGCATTCCCATCTACTTCCTCGAACTCGACAACCTGATCACCAGGGTGGCAGTCGGAGGAGGCATCGCGCCGTCTGGCGACCTGACAAGGCTCAAGCAGCGGGAGGCACGGAAGCGCCTGGACCGAATCAGCCGGTGGACCGGCGGCCGACTCTTCCACATCCCGCCCTTTCCTGAAAGCTCAGCCAGATCGGAACGGATCGAACAGGTCTTCGATCGGATCGAGGAGGACCTGCGCCACCAGCATGTTCTGACCTACTACAGCGAGGAGCCGCCTGGCGCAGCGATCGAGCGGGAGGTCCGCGTGAACCGACGGGAGCTCAAGCTGCGCAGCGCCGTGCCGCTCAAGGCCATCGAGTAACGCAAGCCGGATCGTCAGGTGCTCCAGCCAACAGAGGTCCTACCGGCCGCCTGTCGCGACCGCCTCCCGCTCCTGAGCGCGGGCGCCGGAGAGGATGTTCGTCAGCCCGTAGTTCCCCTCGTGGCAGGCGTACTCGAAGATCGGATCTGCGGTGCGGGCGAGCCGGATCATCATCGTCCAGGGACTGACCCAGGTCGCCTCGTCTTCGTAGGTGATCTCCCACTCGATCGTCTCCGGGCCGGTGCGCGTGAAGCGCTCGACCACCTTGAGACCGTCCGTCGCTCGACCGCTGGCGCCCCCGCCGGCAGAGTAGTTCGTCGTCTCGACGACGAGTGAGTCGTCCTCGAACCAGCCTCGCGAGCCGCCGTGCCAGAGCCGCAGGTCGTCGGGCAGCGGCGCCGGCTCCGCCAGCGGAATGATCCGCACGTCGTGGATCAACTCCTGCAGGATCGCGACATGGTCCGCGGTCTGGAAGAACTGGAAGTAGCTGTTGTAGCCGGCCAGCGTGTTCGGCACGCCGAAGGTGATGCAGCGCACCCCGAGGGTCATGTCCTCGGGGCCGGCGGGCACCTCGTCGCCGTAGGCCACCGCCGCCCGCATCCGTTCCATCGCCTGCTCCGTGAGCGCCGGAATGCGACCGTTCGGCGGGTCGATCACGAGCGAAGTGCGGTTGTCGAGTTCCCGGTCGACGAGCCAGAACGAGTTGTAGTTCCCGGTGACCTGGTCGAAGCCGCGGAACTCGGGATCTTCCAGTACGCGCTGAATCAGGTAGTCGCCCAGCAGGTCGCCGGCCTGGGACCCCTCCCGAATCTCCTCGAGGCGGCGCTTGAGGTCGGCGAGCTCGTCGTCGGTGAGGGTCGCCTTGTCGCCGAAGGACTTCGGCCGCTCGAGCGGCGTGGCGCTGTTGTTGGCCCAGATGCCCTGGAAGTCGGGGTGGCCATCGGCGGTCCGGGGAACGGCCCAGTCTTCGGCCGCCAGCCCTCCGCCGGCCAGGAGCAGGATCGCAACGAGCAGAATCGGGCAACGGCCCGGACGGTTCCTGAGCATCGGTACCTCCAGATGGACCAATCCAGTATACGGGCAGGAGCGGCGCGCCCACCGCGCCACGAACGCGCGCGCCGGCCGCTCAGCCGAGGCCCAAGGGTAAGCGCGCCCGTACGGAAGCAAGCGACACCCGACTCGCCGATGGGTATTCTCCCCACGCCAATCCGAAGGGAGATCGTCGCCATGCAGCTCAGCCAGTCCGTCGCCGTCGAACGCCACGAGGCGCCGGGACTCGGCACGGCCGGCGCGATCCGGATCGACAATCCCCCGGTCAACGCGCTGAGCCAGCACGTGCGCGAGGGACTCGCCGCAGCCGTGCCGGCAGTCGCCGGCGATCCCGAGATGCAGGCAGCGGTGCTCGTTTGCCGCGGCAGGACCTTCATTGCCGGCGCCGACATCCGCGAGTTCGGCAAGCCGCGCCTGCCGCCGGACACGAACGAAGTCAGGCGGATGATCGAGAAGTCGCCCAAGCCCTTCGTTGCGGCGATTCACGGCACGGCGCTGGGCGGCGGCCTGGAGATGGCGATGGCCTGCCACTTCCGCGTCGCCGACCGCGACGCACGCCTCGGCCTGCCCGAAGTCAAGCTCGGCATCCTGCCGGGCGGCGGCGGCACCCAGCGGCTTCCGCGGCTGGTCGGCGTGCCGCGGGCGCTCGAGATGATCGCGAGCGGGGAGCACATCACGGCCTCCGAGGCGCTCGACCTGGGGCTGATCGACGCCGTGATCGACCGCGACGCGGAGGGCGGCCTCGAAGCCGGCGCGATCCGTTTCGCCCTGCGCGCCGTGGCCGAGGGACGCGGCCTGCCACGGGTGAGGGACATCGACAGCCACCGCGACGTCGTCCGGGAGAACCCGGGCATCTTCGACGACTTCCGTCGCCGGATCGCGCGCAGGACGCGGGGCTTCAACGCCCCGGAGGTCTGCATCCAGTGCATCGAGGCGGCGGTCGAACTGCCCTTCGACGAGGGGCTCGCCCGCGAGGCCGAGCTGTCGCGGACGCTCCATGCCGACCCGCAGTCGCGGGCCCAGCGCTACTACTTCTTCGCCGAGCGCGCGGCGCGCAAGATCCCGGGCATCCCGGCGGACACGCCGGTGCGCGAGATCGCCAGGGTCGGCGTGCTCGGCGCCGGCACGATGGGCGGCGGCATCTCGATGGCCTTCGCCAACGCGGGGTTCCCGGTTCAGGTCGTCGAGCAGAACCGCGACGCGCTCGACCGGGGTCTGGCCACGGTACGGAGCAACTACGAGCGCAGCGCGTCGCGCGGACGCTTCACGGCCGACCAGGTGGAGGAGCGAATGGCCCTGCTGGACGGCGGCACGGACCGGGACGCACTCGCCGAGTGCGACCTGGTGATCGAGGCGGTGTTCGAGGACATGGACCTGAAGAAGCGCGTCTTCGGCGAGATCGACCGGATCGCGAGGCCCGGCGCGCTGCTGGCCACGAACACGTCCTACCTCGACGTCAACGAGATCGCCGCGGAGACCGGCTGGCCGGAGGACGTCGTCGGCATGCACTTCTTCAGCCCGGCCAACGTGATGAAGCTGGTCGAGGTCGTGCGCGGTGAGAAGTCGGCGCCGAACGCGGTCGCCACGGCCATGTCGATCTCCCGCGCGATCGGCAAGGTGCCGGCCCTGGTCGGCGTCTGCCACGGTTTCGTCGGCAACCGGATGCTCTTCCAGCGCCGCCTCCAGGCCGACCGCCTGGTGCTCGAGGGCGCGACGCCCTGGGACATCGACCGGGTGCTCTACGACTTCGGCATGCCGATGGGTCCGTTCCGCATGAGCGACCTGGCGGGCCTCGACGTGGGCTGGAACGCGGCGACCTCTTCGTCCAGCACCCTGCGGGAGATGCTCTGCGAGCGCGACCGCCGCGGCCAGAAGACGGGCCGCGGCTACTACGTCTACGACTCCGCAACGCGCGCCGCCGCGCCCGACCCGGAGGTCATGGACCTCGCCCGCGAGTTGGCGGGCCGTCTGGGGATCGAGCAGCGCGAGATCGTCGACGAGGAGATCCTGAACCGCTGCCTGCTCTCCTCCGTCAACGAGGGCGCGAAGATCCTCGAAGAGGGCATCGCGCTGCGCGCCAGCGACATCGACGTCATCTGGATCAACGGCTACGGCTGGCCCGTCTACCGCGGCGGCCCCATGTTCTGGGCCGACGAGTTCGGCCTCGACCGCATCGTCGACATCCTCGACGACTACGCCGTCCGCTTCGACGCCGACCAGTGGCAGGCCGCGCCGCTGCTGCGGGAGACGGCGGCCGCCGGCGGCCGTCTCAGCGGCTAGCGAGACGGCGGCGGACTCACCCGCCCGCTCCGGGCCACAGGGGTAAGGGTCCCAGCGGTCGCTCCCGCTTTCTCGGATGGGGTGAGGTTGGCGCTCGCTTCGAGCCCGCTGGGACCCTTACCCCTGTGGCCCTGCGCGGGCTGGGGGTCGCGGCCGGACCGGGGCCGGACGTCGCTGCTACTGTTCCCCGATGCTCGGACCAGGGGGTTGCCGGCGTCTGACGAGAATGTCCGTGGGGCTGGCGATGGTCTTCGTGACGGCGGTTGCCGGGTGGGGCCAGGAGCACGCGGACAGCGACTGGTCCGTCGTGACCGGCAACGACGCAAGTCAGCGGTACGCGCCGCTTGGACAGATCGATCGGAGCAACTTCGGGGAGCTCGAAGTCGCCTGGCGTTGGTCGTCGCCGGACAACGAGTTGATGGCGAACGCCGCCGGGCAGGGCGGGCGGCGCACCGCGCCGCGGAATCACGAGGCGATCCCGATCAAGATCGGCGACCGGCTCTACGTGACGACCGGCTACGGGCAGATCGCGGCGGTCGACATCGAGGAGGGGACGAGCCTCTGGACCTACGACCCACGGGCATACGTTCACGGCAGGCCGACGAATCTCGGCTTCACGCACCGGGGCGCCGCGTACTGGAAGGACCCCGACCTGCCGGCTGACGGCGGCCGCCTGATCTGGGCGGGCGGCGACTCCTTCCTGCGCGCGGTGGACACGCTGAGCGGCGAACCGATCGAATCCTTCGGGGACGACGGCAGCGTGGATCTCACCCTCGGCCTGCGCCGCGAAGTCTCGCGCCGGACCTACAGCGTCAGTTCGCCGGTCACGCTGTGCCGCGACGTGGCGATCGTCGGCTCCTCCATCTCGGACGGGCCGCGGGCGCCGGAAGCGCCGCCGGGCGACGTGCGCGGATTCGATGTCCGGACCGGGGAGCAGCTCTGGACCTTCCATTCCATCCCGCAGGAGGGCGAGCCGGGACGCGACACCTGGGAGAACGGTTCGTGGAAGGTAAGCGGCAACACGAACGTCTGGACCCTGATGAGCGCCGACCCGGAACTCGGGCTCGCCTATCTGCCGTTCGGTACGCCGACCAACGACTGGTACGGCGGGCACCGGCTGGGCGACAACCTCTACGCCGAGTCGCTGGTCGCGGTCGACTGCGAAACCGGCGAGCGGCGCTGGCACTTCCAGACCGTTCACCATGGCCTGTGGGACTACGACCTGCCGACCTCCGCGATCGTCGGCGACATCGAGGTCGAGGGCCGCGCGGTCCGGGCCGCGATGCAGCTCTCCAAGCAGGGCTTCCTCTACGTCTTCGACGCCGGCACGGGCGAACCGGTATGGCCGATCCTGGAGCGCGAAGTGCCGCAGACGGGCATCGTCGGCGAGCGGACGTCGCCGACCCAACCCTTCCCCACGAAGCCGCCGGCCTTCGAACGCCAGGGCATCGGACCGGACGACCTGATCGACTTCACCTCGGAACTCCGCGGCGAGGCGCGCGCCATCCTCTCCCGTTACCAGTACGGGCCGATGTTCACGCCGCCCACGGAGCGCGGCACGTTCCTGATGCCCGGCTACGGCGGCGGCGCGAGCTGGCCCGGCGGCGCGTTCGATCCCGAGACCGGCATGCTCTACGTGCCATCCTTCACCTGGCCCGTGGTGAACACGCTCCGCAGGCCGGACCCGAGCCGCTCGTCCTTCGACTACGTCGGCCGCATCACGAGCGACGTCCGCGGCCCGCGCGACCTGCCGCTGGTCAAGCCGCCGTACTCCCGGGTCACCGCCTACGACATGAACCGCGGCGAGATCGCCTGGACCGTGCCCCTGGGCCACGGCCCGCGCCGCCATCCGGCGCTCGCCGGACTCGACCTGCCTGCCCTCGGCTCGGGCGCTCGCGGCCACGTCGTCGCGACCAGGACGTTGCTGCTAGTGACCTCCGGCCGGTCGCTCGCCTTTCGCGGAGTCGACCGGGAGGCGACGGCCGAGGGCGCCGGACGCGACGACTGGCGGATCGAGACCCCGGCGCTCCGCGCGTTCGACAAGGCGACCGGCGAACTGGTCGGTGAGATCGAACTGCCGGCGCACACCGACGGCAGTCCGGTCGCCTTCATGCATCGTGGCCGGCAGTACATCGTGTTTGCGCTTGGCGGACGCGGCGCCCCGTTCGAGTTGATCGCCTACCGGCTGCCGGTCTGACAGACTGTGCGGCTATCCGGCTCGACCTCCGAGTACCTTGCCTTTCCTCGCGCCCACCGTCCTGTAAGCGCCACGCCCGCTACACCCGCACCCTCCCGGCATCCGGCGTGAAGCGCAGAGTTCAGGGCAGTCTGGCCCGCCTTGCAACGACCTTCCAGGGATGAACACGATGACAACGAAGATCGGCCACACGACGCCCTCCTCCCTTCTCGCCGCCGCGCTTTCCGTAGCGGCCCTCGTCGCCGCGGCGCTCGCCTGCGCGCCGGCCGGCGGCGACCTTCCGGGCGGCGGTGAGCACGCCGGCTTCGGCGCCTACACGCGGGAAGCGGCCTACGACGGCGCCAACCGCTACTCCGTCTACGTGCCGATGCCGGACGGCGTCCGCGTCTCGGTCGACTACTTCATCCCGACGGCAAACGGCGTCGAGGCGTCGGAACCCCTGCCGACGATCCTCCACTACACCCGCTACACCCGCGCCTTCCAGGTCGAGGACGAGGAGGGCAACCTCAGGATCCTCACGCAGACCGAACGCGATCCGGTGCTCCAGCACATGCTGCACCGCGGCTACACCGTCGCGGTCGCCGACGCCCGTGGCACCGGCGCTTCCTTCGGCGTCCACAACGGCGCCTTCTCCGTCGAAGAGACGGCCGACTCGTACCACATCGTGGAGTGGATCGCGGCCCAGCCGTGGTCCGACGGCAACGTCGGCATGCAGGGCCGCTCCTACCCGGGCATGACCCAGTACCAGGCCGTCACGCAGAGGCCGCCGGCGCTCAAGGCGATCTTCGCCGAGATGGCCGGCCCCACGCCCTACGACTTCGTGTTCCGCGGCGGCACGTTCAAGAACGAGTTCATCGATACCTGGGGCGCCGGCACCCGGGAAGCGGATCTGTCGACCCGGGCCGCGCCGGTGGACGACGACCCGGACAGCGCTCTCCGCGACGCGGCGGTGGCGGAGCATGCCGCCAACCTCTGGGCGCACGAAATGCTGGGGGAAGAGGGCGCCGGCCTCCGGGACTGGAAGCTCGACGTCGAGGACGGCGATCACGTGTCCTGGGACACCACCGGCACCAGCGACGACTGGGCCGCGATGGACGAGTCCGGCATCGCGATCTACCACCTCGCCGGCTGGCTCGACATCTACGCCACGCAGCAGCCGATGGCTTTCGCCAACCTGCCGAACGCGCCGCAGAAGATGATGGTCGGCCCCTGGATCCACGGCGGCGGCTACGGCGGCGACGTGCACAAGGCCGAGTTCCTGCGCTGGTACGACCGGTGGCTCAAGGGAATCGAGAACGGCGTGATGGACGAGGCCCCGGTCCACTACTACGTCATGCAGGGAAGCCACACCCTGCCGGACGACCCGGAAGCCGCACTGAGCCTGGACGAGCAGCGGGCCGAGGATCCCGCAACCTGGACCGCGGCCGAATCGTGGCCCCCAGCGGGCCTCTCGAACCGGCGCTTCGCCCTGGCCGGCGAGGGCGCCCTGACCGGCGCTTCGGACGGGGACGCCGGCCAGGACGAGTACACCGTCGACTACTCCTCCTCCGCCGGCTCGTTCTCCCGCTGGATGAACGGGCACGGCGCCAGCCGGCAGGACCGGCGAGGCACGACCTTCTTCGACGAGCGATCCGCCGAGAACGCCAAGGCCCTCACCTACACCACCGCACCGTTGACCGAGGCCATGACGATCGTCGGCCACGCGATCGTCCATCTGTCCGTCAACTCCACCCACGACGACGGCGACTTCTTCGTCTACCTGGAGGAGGTCGACGCGGACGGCCGCTCCCACTACGTCACCGAGGGCGCGCTAAGGGCCTCCTACCGGGCCGTCGGCGACGCCCCCTGGGACGACCTCGGGTTGCCCTTCCACCGCGGCCATGCGGAGGATCTCGAACCGCTGCCCGACGAGCCCGTCGGACTGGCAATCGACCTGATGGCAACCGCGGTCACGATCGACGAAGGCCACCGCCTGCGCCTGACCATCGCCGGCGCCGACGCCGCCAACCACGCGCTCTATCCGGATCCGGAAGGCGTCGACGCGCCGACCGTGACGATCTACCGAGGCGGCGAGAACGGCTCCTGGCTCGACGTCCCCGTGGCGCCGCCAGCCTCGGAGATAACCTCGTGAAGGAGGCCTGCGAGCGTCGCGGGACGCAGCCTGCGTAGTCTGGCCCGACGCCAACGGGCGTGCGCTTGGATGCTGACGCGCTTCAACTCCGTGGCCCCGGGCGGCCGGCGGGTGCCTACGTTGTCACGCGAACAGCCGCTCATCCCACCACACGGGTGTCTCCAGACCGACCTCGATTCCCAGGCCCTCGTAGTCCGGGTGGCGGGTGTTGATCACCAGGTTGCGCTCCGGACGCGCGACGACCGACGGCACGAAGAGGATCACGCTCCGGCGTTCCAGATACCAGTCCGCGCCGAAGCGCTGCGACGCTGCAAGGTCCAGCCGTTCCCAGCCGGGCAGAACGTCGGCCGTGACGACCTCGTAACTCGTTCCGGCGGGAATCACCGCCTCGACGAAGTGCTGGTTCGACGGTACGGGCGATGGCCAGTTGACCAGCGTCTCCAGCATCGCCGTCGAGTAGTTCCGGGAGGCGTAGATCACCTCGCTGCCGTACTCGTGCCATCGGCCGTTGCAGCGGAGCGCCCCTTCCGCGCTCCACACCGCAAACTCCCCGTCCGCGTCGCCGATGCGATACGCCCGTATCGGCGACGCGAGGAGCCTCGCGGTCACACGGGAATGCCGTACTGGGCGCGGTGAATCAGTTCGAGCACATGGCGCGCGCCGGCGGAACTGGAACACGCGACGTCGAGCGCTCTCTGGCCTTCCAGCAGAGGATGGCGCGCCGTGAGGTAGGCCATGATCCCCTCCCTGTCCCCCCTGTACGAGCGGCTGAGGGCCTCGACGATGCGGCTGAGCTCGTAGAGCCGCTCGCTCATCTCTCTCGACAGCGGCTTGTCCCCGTTGCGGGCCCGTCGCAGCGTGGCCTCGGGGATCACGGGTCCGACGACGTTCGCACGGCCGAGAATCTCCATCAGCACGGTCGCCGCGTCGGGATGCAGGCCGCCGCCGACTCGGCGGGCGAGCTCCAGGTCGCTCAAGACGGCGGCATCCTCGATCCCGAGCAGATCCCCCAGGCGGGCAGCCTCGGTGGTCGGCGCCTCGGCCCGGTTCGCGTAGCCCGCGAGGACGGCAGCGGCATCGTTCTTCGTCATTCGACGACGATACGGCGGTCATTTGACGCTTGTCAAGAGCCGTCTTCGCGCAGGAACTCCGCGAACCCCGGCCGGCGGTCAGGACGGAATCGCAACGACGGCCCACACGCGCAACGCGCCGCCTGCGGCCTCGTCAACCTGGCCGCCCGTCAAAGCGTACCAGCCGACGAGGCGCCGCACCGCCCCGTCCTGGCTCGCGACCTTCGTCCGAAGCCGCAGCTCGCCGCAGCGAGCGCCGCCGTCACCTGCCTCCCGCCGCTCCAAGTCGACGTCCGAGAACCCGAGCACGCGCCGGTGCCGGGGAAACAGCGCCTTGTAAGCGCTCTCCTTGGCCGAGAACGCGAGCGTGAACATCTCCGCCTCGGTCAGGCTTCCGGCGGCGCCCCGGCGGAGACTCATCTCCCGCTCGTTCAGCACTCGCGCAGCGAGCCGCCCGGCCTGCTGTGCGGACACGACCCGCTCCACATCGACGCCGAGCCCCGCGTACCGGTCAGCCGCGGCAACGGCGGCAAAGCCGAAGCCGGCGCCGTGGGAGATCGAGCCGACCACACCCTCAGGCCACCGGGGGACATCGTCGTCGTCGCCGACGATCTCACCCTCCGAAGCGGCAGGCCCCAGCAACTGCCTCAGCGCGTGCCGGGCGCTGATCCGGCCGGCAAGGTACTCGCGCCGCCGCTTGTCGATGGCGCTTTCGAGGCCGGCAGGCAGACTGAAGCCGAGTTGTCTGGCTTCCTCGACCAACTCCTCCAGCAGGCCGATCTCGTGCGCGGCGACGCTGATGTCGCGGGGAAGGCTGTCCGCCAGACTCGGGGGCACTCCCCGGGCCGTGCTCACGCCAGGAAGTAGCGCCGCTGCTCCGGCGTCGGCACGGGACACTCGGCCAGCCGGCTACCGACCCGCCGGCGATTCCGCGCCAACAAGCGGTAGCCCCAGTCCAGAACGGACCTTGGCACCACCCGCGACAGCAGGGCGAGCCGGCGCTCCGGGCCATCCAACCGCGCCGCCAACCACAGCACGGCCTCGCTACGGACCTTGATCTCGTCCGGGAGGGGCGAATCCGAAGCGGCGTCCGCGTGCGCCGCCGGCAGAATCTGGAGCACCATGCTGTCCAGCTCCGCCAGATCGGGACGGGCGGCGGTCAGCCGCTCGAACGCCTCGCCGTCCTGGGGCGCGAACCGGACACCGGGCGGTACGCCGCGGGACAGACAGCGGGCCACCGACCAGTTGCAGAGCGCGCAGTCGCCGTCGTAGTAGACGATGGCCCTCGGCGGCCGGCGTTCGGCGGACTCGACCATGCCGGCCATTCCAGGAGGACTCGCGGGGTCGCCGCCGCAATCGCCGCAGGCCACCGCCGGGCCTAGCGGTTGGCCGCCTCGTCCAGCACCCGCAGGAAGGCCCGGCCGCTCATCAGGCGCGGCTCGCCGTCGACCATCTCCATCCGCTCCACGTAGGAAGCCGTCTCGCCGTCGGCGCTGTACATGACCAGGGTCGGATAGCCGCGCACGCCGAACTGCCGGGCCAACTGGCTCTCCTGCCCGCCGGCTTCGGGGTTCAGCCGCACCGCGAGGACCGCGTCCAGGTAACCGTCGACCTCGTCGTCCGTCAGCAGTTCCCGCTCGAACTGGCGGCAGTACGGGCACCAGTCCGTGTAGATGTAGAGGAACAGCGGCAGGCGGTCGCGCCGCTGCACCTCGAGCGCCGCGGCCAGCCCCGCGGCCCCTTCATACCAACCCTCGAAGTCGGGACGGCCGGACGGCGCGTCGGCGGCCTCCGCCGGCGCCGCGGCGGAGTGCGCGACCAGGGCGGCCAAGCCGAACAGAAGGAGCAGCGCGAGCGCTCCCCAACCGATCCGCCGAAGCCCCGGACAACACCTCATGGCGTGCTTGAGCGTATCAGCGCGCGGCTGCCGCTCCGCGCCCCGACCGGGCTCCCGGCAGGAGCGGCGCGGCCCGTCCCATCGCCTCCTCGGCGCGGTCGATGAGCCGGCCGAAACCGGCCCGCGTACGCGCGCTGACCGCCACCGCGCCGAGTCGGCGGGCCATCAGCCCGGCGCGCTCCTCCGTCACCAGGTCGCACTTGTTCAGCACGACGAGGAGCGGCTTCGAGCCGAGCGACAGCTCCTCGATCAGCCGCTCCACCGCCTCGACCTTCGCTCGCCACCCCGCGTCGGCGGCGTCGACCACGTGGAGAAGCAGGTCCGCGTCGCCAAGTTCCTCCAGCGTGGCCCGGAACGCCCGCACGAGATCGGGCGGCAACTCCGCGATGAAGCCGACCGTGTCGGTGATGACGACTTCGCCCTCGCGCGGGAAGCGGATGCGGCGGCTGGTCGGGTCGAGGGTGACGAAGAGCTTGCCGGCGGTCTCGACCTCGCTGCGGGTCAGCGCGTTGAGCAGGGTGCTCTTGCCCGCGTTCGTGTAGCCGATCAGGGAGAGCACCGGCACCCGGCGGTCGCGCCGACGGCTGCGGGCCACGTCCCGCTGCCTGGACAGCTTCTCGACCTTCCGCTCCAGGTTGCGGATGCGGTCGCGGATCCGCCGCCGCCCCACCTCGAGGACGGTTTCGCCGGGCCCGCGGCCGCCGATACCGCCGCTCAGCCTCGACAGGCCCGCATCCTTCTCCGTCAGCCGCGGCAGGGAGTACCGCAACTGGGCCAGTTCGACCTGGAGCTTGCCGTCGCGGGAACGCGCCCGCTGCGCGAACACGTCGAGGACGAGCTGGGTGCGGTCGATCGCCTTGAGGCCGGTCGCGTCCTCGAAGGCGCGGGCCTGGGCCGGCTTCAGGTCGATGTCGAAGATCGCCACCTCGGCGCCGGCGCGCATGCTCTGCAGGACGATGTCGGTCAGCTTGCCGCGGCCGACGACCGTCCGGGGATGGACCCGCGACCGGCGCTGCCGGAGCCTCCCCGCCACCTCGACGCCGGCCGAACGGACGAGTTCGACCGTCTCGGCGAAGTGATCGTCCTCCGGCCGCACGCCGATCACCAGCGCCCGCTCCTTCGTCGCTTCGCGGCCGCGGCGGTAGCGGCCGAACTCGCGCTCGACCTCGCGGATGGTGGCCGCGAAGTCCAGGTCCAGTTCGTAGACCCGGGGCGCCTCGACGCGCAGGAAGGGGCCGTCCGCGCCGCCGCCGCCAGCGCCGCCGCCACCCTGCCGGGATCCCGACCCGGTCGCGGCCTCCGGCGCGGCCGCGCCCGCCGCCGAGGGCGAAAGGTACGCGACCTCGATCGCGCCGGCGCCGCCGTCCTCCTCGGCCTGCACCACGGCGACCAGGTCGAGCCGGAGCAGGGCGAGGTCGTTCAGGTCGTCGGCCGAGAGCGCCTCGCCCCGCAGGTGCGTGTGAACCAGGCGCAGCCGCCGGAAGCGTCCGGGACCGCCCCGCAGCCGCCCGATGTCGGGGATCTCGAGCTGGCGCGCGTCGCCGACGATCACTTGGCTGACCGCGCCGCCGCGGGTCAGCAGCACGCCGACCTGGCGGCCGATCTCGCGCGAGAGCGCGCACAGGTGGCGCGCCAGCTCGGTCGAGACGACCTGGTCCGGGTTCACCTTCCGCCGGTAGGTCCGTTCGAGCGCCGCGCGCTGCGCCGGCCGCAGGCCGCGGACATCGCCGTGGATCGGTCTCATGGAGGGCCGGGCGCGGCTGAAAGCCCCAAGTGCAAGAAACTGCTATCCTTGGCCGCGGCGGCGACGCTGGCCTTGATCGGCAGGCGACCCGCAACTCGACAGCACGAGTCAGCGCTTGGCTTCAGCCTTACTCCTTCCGACAGTTCGTCCACTCCGAGGCGACGCGCGCGAGATTGCCCGCGTCGCCCGAGGGCCGCTGAACAGCCCGTGGTGAACCCAAGGCTATACCCGCCGCCTCCGACGACGACCCGGCTCGAGCGCCCGGTCGCGCAGTTCCATCTGCAGCGAACCCAGGCTCGCCGGCCCGCAGGCTCCCCCCGGGGAGTCGCGCCGCGCCTTGCCGCTCTTGCGGCCGGGGTCGTCCCCACCGATTCAACCGACGGCGCAGCCGCCGTCACCCGGAGACTTTGTGACCCGAAGAATGCTCATCAACGCGCGGAGTTCTACCGAACTCCGCATCGCCATCGCCAACGACCTCGTGCTCGAAGACCTGAAGGTCGACATCGCCGAGCGGGGGCTGACCCGCGGGAACATCTACTACGGCAAGATCGCGAACATTGAGCCGAGCCTGAACGCCGCGTTCATCGACTACGGCGCGCCCAAGCACGGCTTCCTCGCCATCCAGGACGTTGTCCCGGACGCCTACTACCAGGCGGCCCCGAAGTCCAAGCGGCCGAAGATCGAGGAGGTCCTCGTTCGCGGCCGGCCCATCGTCGTGCAGGTGACCCGCGAGCCGGAGGGCGCCAAGGGCGCGGCGCTGACCACCAACCTCAGCCTGGCCGGGCGCTACCTCGTGCTCTCGCCGTTCGACAAGACGAGCGGCGTTTCCCGGAAGGTCGACACGGAGGACGTCCGCCTCAAGCTGAAGGCGATGGCGGAGTCGCTGCCCGTCCCCGACGGCGGCGGCGTAATCGTCCGCACGAACGCGCTGGGGCAAACCAAGACGGCCCTCAGCCGGGACATGAACGCGCTGCTGCGGCTGTGGAAGCGCATCTCCCGCGACGCGCGCGACTCGAAGGGAACCCGGCTCCTCTACAGCGACCAGGACATCGTCCTGCAGGGGCTGCGCGACTATCTCGACAGCTCGTTCCAGGAAGTCTGGGTCGACGAGGAAACCGCCTACGGGCGCGCCGAGCAGTACATGCGGGCCTTCATGCCGCGCAGCAAGACGGCCCTCCACCGCTACACCGCCCGCAAGCCGCTGTTCTCGGTCTACGACCTCGAGCCCCAGATCCAGAACATCTTCGAGCGCCGCGCCGCGCTGCCCTCGGGCGGCTCCATCGTGATCGACCCCACCGAGGCCCTGACGGCGATCGACGTGAACTCGGGGCGCTCGAAGCGGGGAGCGAGCCAGGAGGAGACCGCGGTCGGCACGAACGTCGAGGCCGCGGCGGAAGTCGGCCGGCAGCTCCGGCTGCGCGACATCGGCGGCCTGATCGTCGTCGACTTCATCGACATGCGCAGCCCCCGCAACCGGCGCAAGGTCGAGAAGGCGATGAAGGACGCGATGAAGCCGGACAAGGCCCGCTTCACGGTGAGCCGGATCAGCACCAACGGGCTGCTCGAAATCAACCGCCAGCGGATCCACCAGGCCCTGCAGATGCGCACCCACGGCGACTGTCCGAGCTGCGGAGGCACCGGCCGCGTCGCCAGCCCGGACCTCATCGCGCTGCGCCTGCTCCGCAACATCGAGTCCCACGGCGCCGGCGGCTACATGCGGGGAGTGCGCATGGCGATGCAGCCGGAAATCGCCGACTTCCTCCAGAACCGTCACCGGGAGGCGCTGGTCAAGCTCGGGCAGGAGTTCGACCTCGAGATCGAGATCTCGGGACAGCCTCACCTTCACGGCCAGGAGCCGGAGATCAGTTGGATCGCCCGCGACCTGGCCGACGTCAAGAAGCGCGAGAAGGAAGAGGCGAAGGAGAAGAAGCTGGAGCAGGAGATGCTGGCCACTCCCTCGATCGGCGACACGGAAGAGGAAACGGAAGCCGAAGCCGCCGCGGCCGAAGAGGCCGCCCCGGAAGGAAAGCCGAAGAAGCGCCGGCGCCGGGGCGGACGGAGACGCCGTTCCGCGGCCGCGCGCAAGGCGAAGGCGAAGGCCAAGCCCAAGGAGGCGGCGTCCAGGGCGAAGCGCGCGGACGCCGGCGGCAACGGAGCGGGCGCCAAGGCGGACGGCGGCGGTACCGAGGCGATCAAGGTGCCCGGAATCGACTCCCCCGGCGCCGACGGGGGTGGCGAAGCCGGCGCGGCCAAGGCGGCGTCGAACGGCAAGGGCGCCGCGAAGCCGGCCAGGCGGCGACGGCGACGGCGGCGGCCGCGGCGGCCGAAGGCCGCGGAAGGCGGCAGCGAGCCACGGGCGGAGCCGGCCTGACGGCCGGCGCACACTCGTGGCCGCCTTCGGCGGCAGCGGGTCGGATGACCCGCGCACCCGGCGGCGCACAGGGCGGCGGTGACTCCCAAGCTGCTGAAAACAAGGGGGTTTGACAATCCGCGTCGGGTTGAGCAGCATCGACGCCATGTCGTTCCGCGGCGTCACGAGGCGCAGCGGCGGTCCCGGGATCAATCGGGGCGATCCCGCGGCCGGGCGGGGTGGGACCCGCCGATCAGTGGATGAGCCCGGAAAGGAGGTGGTCTAGTGGAGTACTGCAGATGCGGCTTGATGGAGGTGGCGGCTCCCTAGGAAACCCCTGCCAGGCGCAGGACATCTCCTCCGGGAAGCAATCCCGCGCCATCCCATCGGCCAAGAAACCCGCGAGGCGCGTACCGCGCCAAGCGCGACGGCACGCTCAGCCGAGCCGCGAAGACCGCGGTCCAGGAGCGTCGCCCGAGCCCCGAGGAGCGTCAGCCCCTCGGGGCTCTCCTTTCTCGGGGCGCCCGCGCCGCCGGACCGGGCCGCGACGCCCGCCCCTTCCCCTGGACGCCCGCTTCCGTAACAATCGCTCACTCGAACACCGGCCCCCGACCACCTTCCCTTCAGGCGGAGACAGCAGATGACAGCGATCGGCACCCCCACCAAGCTCCTCGAGGGCGGCCCCAAGGTCAAGGGTTCGCTCCGGTACTGCGGCGACATCGACCGGCCCGGGCTCCTTCACGCCCGCCTCGTCACGAGTCCCCACGCTCACGCCAGGGTCCTGAACGTGGACACCGCCGCGGCCGAGGCCATGCCGGGGATCGCCGCCGTGATCACCGCCGCCGACCTGCCGGACCTGCCGGCGAAGAACCGGCCGACCCTCCTTCTGGCCCGCGAGCGGGCGATCTTCGTCGGCCACCCGGTCGCCCTCGTTCTCGCCGAGAGCGAGTCGGCGGCCGCGGACGCCGCGGAGGCCGTCCTCGTCGACTACGAGCCGCTCGACGCCATCGTGACGATCGAGCAGGCGGAGGCCGCCGACGCTCAGGCCGTCTGGCCGGACGGCCTTCCCGGCCAGTCCGAAGAGGCGGCCGCGCACGGCGCCGGCGACGTGTCGGAAGACGACGACGCGGCCTCCTCGTCGCCCAACGTGACGAACGCGATGCGCTTCGAGCGCGGCGACCTCGCCGCCGGCTTCGACGAGGCGGACGCGGTCGTCGAACGGGTGTTCCGCACGGCGTCCGTTCACCAGTCCTACATCGAGCCCCACGCCTCCCTGATCGACCCGGACCCGATGGGCGCCGGGATGACCGTGTACTGCTCGACTCAGGCGCCCTTCTTCGTTCGGGACGCGGTTGCGGGCATGGTCGGCCTGCCGCAGGACCGGGTCAAGGTCGTCGGCACGCCCGTCGGCGGCGGCTTCGGCGCCAAGTTCGTGCTGTACGAGCCACTCCTCGCGGTCGCCGCGGTGCGGCACCAGCGTCCCGTCCGCCTGGTGATGACCCGGACCGAGGAGATGCTGGCGGCGACGCCGGCCCCTTCCACCCGGATCACGATCCGGGCCGGAGCGAAGCGGAGCGGCGAACTCACCGCGCTCGAGGCGGAGCTGGCGATCGACTGCGGCTGCTTTCCGTCGTCGATGACCGCTCTTGCCGGAACCCTGCTGGGAAGTTCGTACCAGACGCCCCACCAAGCCGTTGGCGGCTTCGAAGTCACGACGAACAAGCCGTCCGTCGGCGCCTACCGCGCGCCTCTGGCGCCCCAGGCGGCGTTCGTCGTCGAGACGGTCCTCGACCAGCTCGCTCTCGAACTCGAACTCGACCCGGTGGAGTTCCGGCTCCAGAACGCCTCGGAGAAGGGCGCCCCGATGGCGTCCGGAATGCCCTGGGCCGGGATGGGCCAGCGGCAGGTCCTGGAGGCGCTTCGCGATCACCCGGCCTGGAAGAACCGCGAGCGGGCCCGCGCCGAGGGACGGGGCGTCGGCATCGCGCTCGGCGCCTGGCCGGGCGGCACCGAGCCGGCCTCCGCCGCCTGCGCGCTGCAGACGGACGGCACGCTCAAGGTCCAGATCAGCACGGCCGACATCAACGGCACGAACACGAGCATGGCCCTGATGGCGGCCGAGGCGTTCGGGCTCGACCCGGACAAGGTCACGATCGCGACGGGCGACACCTCGGCGGGGACGTACGCCGGCGCGTCGGGTGGCAGCAAGACGATCTACACGGTCGGCCCGCCCGTCATCGAGGCTGCCCGCGAGGCGCGCCGCCAGACCCTGGAACTCGCGGCGCAGACGTTCGAGGCGGACCCCGAGGACCTCGAGATCGTCGACGGCGCCGTTCAGGTCAAGGGCTCGCCCGACAAGGCGATTCCGCTCAGGAAGATCGCCCAGCGGACGATGCGGTTCGGCGGCCGGCAGGCGCCGGTTTTCGGCCACGGCCGGCACGCCCAGACCAGCCAGGCGCCCGGATTCTGCGCCCAGCTCGCGGAGGTGAGCGTCGACCGGGAGACCGGAAAGGTCGACGTCGACCGGGTGGTCGTCATCCAGGACTGCGGCAAGGCGATCAATCCGGCTGCGGTCGAGGGCCAGATGATGGGCGGCGCCCTGCAGGGCGTCGGCTGGGCGCTCTACGAGGAGATGGCCTACAGCGAGGACGGCCAGCTCCTGACGGCGACCCTGAACGACTATGCCCTGCCCGACTTCGCGCAGGGGCCGGCCGAGCTCGAGACCGTGCTGGTCGAGGTCGCCTCGGACCACGGGCCGTTCGGCGCCCGGGGCGTCGGCGAGCCGCCGGTCGTCCCCACCGCGGCCGCCATCGCCAACGCGATCGCCGACGCCTGCGGCGCGCGGCCGACGGAGTTGCCGATGACGCCGCCGAGGGTGCTCCAGGCGCTCGACGGGACCGCCTGACGCGGCGACCGCCGGCGACCGTCCCCGCCCGCTCCCAGGAGCTTCCGCCGCGGACTTGCCGCGCTGCGTTCACGGCGGAAGCTCCTAGAATGCGGCGAGGATGGTCCGTTGCGGAATCGATGCCTGGGCGCTGGGGGCGGTCGTCGTCCTCGCCGCGGTCACGCTCGCCGCGCCGCTCCTGGGGATCGCCGGGTGGCAGCCCGCGACGATGGCCGGCGCAGCGGCGGCCGGCCTGCTCTACGTCGCCGGCCGGGTCCTCTCGCTCGGGTCCCTGCTGGAGCGCGCCGCCGGTGCCGGGCGGCCGCCGCTCGTCTTCCTGCTGCTGCCTCTTGTCTTCTACCTGGCGCTGATTCCCTGGTCGATCCGGGAGCGCGCTCCCGACGGCGACGAGCCGTGGTTCCTCCTGACCACCCACAGCATCGCCCACGACTTCGACCTCGACCTGGCGAACAACTACCGCGACGAGGACTCGCTCTCGTTCATGCCGCGGGCGATCGGGCCGCAGCCCGGCGATCCCGAAGCCGACGACGGGACCATCCGCTCGCGCCACGGCGCCGTGCTGCAGGCGGCGATGGCGCCCGCCTACCGCCTCGGCGGCCGCGCCGGCGCGATGGTCGTCGTCGCGGCTCTGGCCGCTCTGGGCGCCTGGTTGCTGCTCGATCTCACGGCGTTCAGCCCGGACGCGCGGGCGCGGCTCGTCGCGTACGCGACCTTCAGCTTCGCCGCGCCGTTCCTGATCTACAGCCAGCAGATCTGGGCCGAGGTCGCCGCCGTCCTGCTCGCCGTCGCCGCGTTCCGGTGGATCGACCGTCTCGCCGGAGGCGCGTGGGGACCGGATTCACGGAGCGCCTCGACCGCGGCGCGCCGGGTGCGCCGGTCCGACATCCCACCGCCCGAAGACGGGCGCCATCGGGCCGCGGACTGGCGCGTCTGGCTGTTCCTCGCCCTGTCGCTGGCCCTCCTGCCCGCGATCAAACTCCGGTTCGCGCTGATCAGCGCGGCGCTCGCGCTGATCTTCGTGTTGCGCCTCGCCCCGGCCCGACGCCGCCGCGGACTCGTGGCGCTGGCGGTCGCCGGCGTCCCGGCGGCCGCCCTCGTCCTCTGGTCGAACCGCAGCGTCTTCGGCACCGTGCTGGGCATGCACTCGTGGAGCGAACTCGAGGTCTACCGGCAACCGGTTTCGACGTTTGCGCTCGGTCTGAACGGGCTGTTCTTCGACCTCGCCTACGGCCTCGTCGCCTGCGCGCCTATCTGGCTGCTCCTGTTCCCGGCGGCGGTCGCGGCATGGCGCCGCAACCGGCGGCTCCTGCTCGAGGTCGCGCTGATCGCCGTGCCCACGCTGCTCCTCGTCGCCTCCCGCCGCGAGTGGTACGGCGGGTGGTCGCCGCCGTTCCGCTACGGCCTCGTGGTGCTCCCCTTCCTCGCGCTGCTCCTGGTCCCCCTGTTCGAGCGGCGGCAGCGCGGCAGGCATGGCGCGCACGGGTCGTCTTCACCGCCGACCGGCGCCCGGGCGATCGCATCGGGCAAGCGGCCGGCGTCCGGCCCCGCGCCCGGCCTCGTCGCCCTCGCCCTGGCGCTGGCGCTGCTCACGGGCGCCCTGGCCGTCCTGTTCGTCGTGGAACCCGGATGGACCTACAACCTGGCGGACGGCCGTCACCACTTCCTGCATCACCTGGAGGCGCGGACAGGTCTCGACTTCGCCCGCTTCCTGCCCTCGGCCGCGCGGCCCCGTGCCGCGACCTGGATCCTGCCGGCGCTCGCGGCAGTCGCGGCCATTCTCGCGGCGCGCGTGCGGAGGAGAACCGCGGCGGCCGCGTGCGCCGGCGTCCCCGTTCTGTTCCTGGCCGCCCTGCCCGTGCTCGCGGATTCGCTGCCTACGCGGCGCGTCGAGATCGAGAGCGCGGCCGTGCAGCGCACCGGGGGCAACCAGGAACCGGCGCGCTGGACGCTGGACCGCACGCGCTTCCCGGAAGCGTGGGTGCTTCCCGAAGGCAGCCGCGCCGAGGCGGCGGTGATCCCGGGCGGCGACCGCGTGGAGATCGCCGTCACCCTCCAGGCGATCAGGAACCGCGCGGCGCCCCTCACGCTGGTCGTACGGGCCGGCGACCGGGAACTCGGCCGCCTGACCTTCGCCGAGGAAGGCGAGGACGGCTGGCACGTTCGCACGCTGCTGCCGGCGACCTGGCTGGCGGACGCTCCGCTCGTTCTCGACGTCCCCCACGGCGACGCCATGCCGCAGAACGGTCTGGCGGTCGACCGCGTCGACCTGCGCTGGCACTGAGCCCCAACCACTGGGTGCGCGGGTCCTCCGACCCGCAGCCGCCGCAGGCGGCCTTCAACCTCGTCGCCGGCCTTGCCGCCTGCGCTGCGCCGCTACGCGGCGCGTTTCCCCCCGGAAGGCCGGCGGGGACGCCGGCGCACCCGGTGTGCCCCGCTCAGGTCAAGGCCGGACTTCGTAGTAGAGGTTCGCCGGATCGTCGAAGTCGTGCATTCGGAAGCGGGTGAAGCCGGCTTCCCGCACCATCCGCTCCGCCACGACCGGGTTGAACCCCAGCGTGCCCAGGCCGAGACCGTCCGGCTCGGACAGGGCCGAGGACATGCAGGCGGACACGGAGAACCCGTAGAGCAGCGCCAGCATGGGGTTGCGCATGTTGTCCTCGAACCGCGGGCTGCTGCGGATGTCCTTGATCAGCCAGGTGCCGTCGTCCCGGATGGCGCCGCGGATGGCGGCGATGACGAGGTCCGGCCGCGTCATGTCGTGGATGCAGTCGAAGGTCACGACCAGGTCGAAGTTCGGCTCCTGGGGGAGGTCCTCGCCGCGAGCGATCTTCCAGTCGACGTTCGTGACGCCCGCTTCGCGGGTGCGCTCGTGCGCGATGTCGATCGCGTGGGCGGACGGGTCGTACCCGGTGAAACGCGACTCCGGGAAGGCGCGGGCCAGGGACAGGAGCGCCACGCCGCCGCCGCAACCGACGTCGATGACGTCGATCCCGGCCCGCAGCCGGTCCTCGACGCCGTCGAGCGCGGGAACGATCCGCGGTACCAGCGCCTGCCGGGTCCAGGGACCGAGCATCCGCTCGGTGCGATGCGCGGCGCAGGGCCCGAGTTGCTGGTAGGACAGGCCGACCCCGGTCCTGAACGCCTCCGCCGTACCGTCGATGACGTCGTGGTCGGGCGGATAGCCGAACGCGCCGGCGGCGAAGGCCACGGAGTTCTCCTCGTCGGCGAGCACCGCCGCGGCCACGCCGTCGAGTTCGAAGCGCGGCTCGCCGCCGTTCTCGGCCGCGTGGTACTCGAGCAGTCCGGCGGCCGCCTGGCCGTGCAGCCACTCGCGCAGCCAGCGCTCCTTGAGCCCGCTGGCCTCGGCCAGCTCCGCGGGGCTGACCGGACCCAGACCCTGCAGGGTGCGGTAGATGCCCAGCCGGTCGCCGAGGTGGATCATCAGGGAGACGAGCTCGCCCTGCTTGAACTTCCACACCTTCAGGGCGAAGGCCCCGACCTGTTCCGGGTCGAGCCGGCCGTAGAGCGCCTGCGTGCCGCTGTCGTCGTCTGTCATCTCGGGCTCCTCCTCTCTGGGTGCGCGGGCCTTCTCATGCACACGAAACGGGCCGCACGGTATCATCGCCGCCCGCACGAACAGCCTCGTCCAGGGAGTCCGCGCGACGCCTGAACGTCCCAGGAGATTGCCCATGCCAGCCACCCGCCTTGCCGCCCTCGCCCTGCTGCTTCTGCCTGTTCCGCTCGCGGCCCAGGAGGAAGGCGTGGCGGCCCCGCCCCAGAACCACTGGCTGGCCGCCACGGCGGTCGGCGACGGCGCGGGGCCGGTCGACCAGTCGCTGCTCGAGGCCGCTCCCACCCGCGAGTCCTGGCTCCACTACGGCGGCAACTACGCGAGCTGGAGGCACTCGCCGATCACGGAACTGACGCCCGAGAGCGTCTCCGACCTCCGCGTCGCCTGGGTCGCCCAGACCGGCGTGCCGAGCCAGCTCGAATCCTCGCCCGTGGTGTACGACGGCGTGCTCTACCTCACGTCCTCGATGAACCGTCTGCTCGCCTACGACGCCGGCGACGGCACGTTGCTCTGGCGCTACGACCACGAGAACCCGTCCGATCTGCGGATCTGCTGCGGGCCGGTGAACCGGGGCGTCGGCATCTCCGGCGACCTCGTCGTCATGGGCACCCTGGACGCCCGGTTGCTCGCCTTCGACCGCAAGACGGGCGAGCTGGCATGGGAGACCGAGGTCGTTCCCTACGCGAAGGGCTTCTCGATCACGTCGGCGCCGCTCATCGCGGAGGGCGTGGTCGTCATAGGCATCGGCGGCGGCGAGTACGGCGTACGCGGCTTCTTCGACGGCTACGAGTTGGAGACCGGCGAACTCCTCTGGCGCCACTACACGGTGCCGGACACGGGCGAACCCGGCGTCGACACCTGGCTGGGCGAGTCGTACAAGACGGGCGGCGCCGCCACCTGGGCGACCGGCAGCTACGACCCGGCGACGAAGACCCTGTTCTGGACCACCGGCAACCCCTCGCCCGACTGGAACGGCGACACCCGTCTAGGCGACAACCTCTACAGCGACAGCGTGCTGGCGGTCGACATCATGACCGGCGAACGCAAGTGGCACTTCCAGTTCACGCCCCACGACGTCTGGGACTACGACGGCAACTCCGAGGTTTGGCTCGTCGACGTGCAGGTCAACGAGCAGACGATTCCCGCCCTGGTCCAGGCGAACCGGAACGGCTACTTCTACGTGCTCGACCGTCGCGACGGCGGCTTCCTGCACGCCAGCCAGTACGTCCACCAGTTGAACTGGGCGACGCTGGACGAGAACGGCCGCCCCGTCGTCGACGAGGCGATGAAGCCGGCGGACGAGCCGACCCAGCGCGTCTGCCCCGGCCTCGCCGGCGGCAACAACGCCGCCTACGCCGGCGCCTACAGCCCGGACACCGGCTTCGCCTACGTGCCGACGATCGAGAGCTGCATGATGTTCCGGAAGGGCCTCGTCACCTTCATCGAGGGCATCCCCTTCTTCGGCGGCGAGCCGATTCCGACCGACACCGCCGAGGGCAAGTCGTACGGGCACCTGTCGGCGATCGACGTCAGCACGGGCGAAACGAAGTGGAGCTATCGGGATCCGGTGCCGATGCTCGCCGGCGTGCTGAGCACCGCCGGCGGCCTCGTCGTCACCGGCAACGCCTCCGGCCACCTCCTCGGCTTCGACGCCGAGACCGGCGAGGAAGTGTGGCGCTACCAGACCGGTTCGGGCATTCGCAGCCATCCGATCGCCTACCAGTACGAGGGCAGGACCTACCTCGCCGTCGGCTCCGGCGGCGGCGGCATCGTCCAGACCACGGTCGGCACCGCGCCCTCGCTGCCGGAGGGCAGCATGCTGCTCGTCTTCGAGTTGGCGGCCGGTGGCTAGCGCCCCGAAACCCGTCGCAGACTCCGTGTTTCGGCCCATCCCGTCCGGGGACGAACCCCGGACACTCAGCCGGACGGGCGCGGCCGGCCTGCTCGCACTGTGCCTGGCGGTCGCGCCCCTGCAGGCCGAGGACCTGCGCGTGTGCCTGCTGGACGACGACCTGCCGCGAGCCCACCGCGCCGAGGCCTCCGGCTTCGATCACGACCTGTTCCGGGAAGCCGCCGAGCGCCTCGGTCGCAGATTCGTTCCCGTCTGGCGCCCGAAGGCACCGCCCTACTCGGAGATCGACGACACGGATCTCCCGTTCGAGGCGCTGATGGAACGCGAATGCGACGTCGCGGCCTCCGTGCCGGGCCCGCTCGCGCTCGGGCGGCTCGCCGGAGCGGTCGATCTCAGCCCGCCCTACTACGCGGCCGCCTTCGAGCTCTACATGCCGGGCGAGGAGGAACTCGACTGGGAGGGTCTGCCGGAAGCGGTCGCGGGCCGCAAGGTGGCGGTGCGACTGCAGTCTCTCGGCCACTTCGCCGCCCAGGCAGCGGGCCTGGACTGGACCTCGCAGCCAAGCGCCGCCGAGGTCGTGGCCGCCGTGGACGACGGCCGTGCCGCCGCGGCCCTGATCTTCGGGCCGGCCCTCGCCAGCCTCGGCAAGGCGCCGGTGAGCGCCTTCGAGCCGCCTCCAGGGCTCCGTTTCAACGAACACGCCGCCGTGCGCGCCGGCGACGCGCTCGGCGACGAAGTCGCGCCGGTACTGGAGGAGTTGCGCCGCGACGGCACTCTCGCGCGTCTGGCAACGCGCTACGGCATCTTCCGCATCGAGCCCTTTCCAACCGTGTCCTCGCCGGAAGCGATCCGCGCTCTCGGTATCGGCGGTCCCTAGCGCCGCCAAACCTGTCGCAGACTCCGTGTTTGGCCCCGGCCTCTACCTCACCAGGAGCAACGTCTTGCCCATCACCACCCAGCCGCGCGCCGTGCCGACTTCCTCCTCTTCGCTCATCGCACTGGTCCTGCCGGCGCTCCTGGCGGCCTGCGCCACGGGCGGCGGGCCGGCGCCCGAGCGGCCCGGCGGGCCAGCCGCCGAACAAGCCGCAACAGCGGCGTCGCCAGCGGCACCCGAGCCCGCGGCAGCGCCCGCGACACACGAACCCGCGGCGGCGGCGGCGCCCGCGGCGCCCGAACCCGCGGCAGCCGACGCCGCGGAACCGGACGCGGCTTCCTCGCCAGTCGCCACCTACCTGGACGACCCCGCCGCGATCACCGCCGGGCGGCGCATGTTCCGGGCCGTCTGCACCGGCTATTGCCACTCGACCACGCCGGGCGTGACGAAGGACGCGCCGAACCTCTTCGACTGCGACTGGGACCACGGCGACGAGGACGCCGACCTCTACCGCGTGATCGTCGACGGCGTGCCGGACACGGAGATGCTCCCCTTCGACGGGAAGATCCCCGAGGACACGATCTGGAAGGTGATCGCCTACGTGCGCTCGAACAGCCAGGACTGCGGCTGATCCACGAGGCGGTTGCTCCCCAATCCGGTGCTTGGCCGCTCGGCGCCGGAAGTTGTTCGCTTCGGGCGAAACAGAAGGAACCGTACACTTTCGCCGGAACCGGACCGGCGCCGGCTGGCCAGCCGGCGGATATAGTCCCGTGCGCTTCCCCCACAGACCCTGCGGCGCGGAACGAACGCGCCGAAACAGCCCACGGAGAGTCCCGTGCTCGAGATCCAGACGATTCCCGTCCTGAGCGACAACTACTCCTACGTGCTCCACGACACGGGGAGCGGCAAGACGGCGGTCGTCGACCCGCCGGAGACGGGGCCGATCGAGGAGGCGCTCGCCGCCGGCGGCTACGGCATCGACTGGATCGTCATCACCCACCACCACATGGATCACATCGCCGCGGTGCCGGAGCTCAAGGCGAAGTACGGCTGCCAGGTCGTCGGGCCGGCCGCCGACGAGCACCGGATTCCGGGGCTCGACCTGACCGTGCGCGAAGGGGACACGTTCCGATTCGGCGACGCCGAAGCGCAGGTCATCGACACGCCAGGCCACACCACCGGCCACATCACGTACTGGTTCGAGGACGACCGGGCCCTCTTCTGCGCGGACGCGCTGTTCGCCCTGGGCTGCGGCCGGGTGTTCGAGGGCACGATGGAGCAGATGTGGGAGTCGCTGGCCAAGCTGCGAGCGCTGCCGGACGACGCGATCGTGCACTGCGGCCACGAGTACACCCTCTCCAACGCGCACTTCGCAGTCACCGTCGATCCCGACAACGAGGAGCTGATGGACCGGGTCGCCGAGATCGAGAAGCTGCGGCGGAACGGAAAGCCCACGGTGCCCTCGAACCTGGGCGTCGAGAAGCGGACCAACCCCTTCCTGCGGCCCGACGACGCGAGAATCCGCGCGCAACTCGGGATGGCCGGCGCCACGGACGCCGAGGTCTTCGGCGAGATCCGCACCCGCAAGGACAACTCCTGACACCCGCCACCGCTGGATGGCCCATGGAACACCTCCCGTCTTCGTGAATGTAGGGGTCACACGCATGAACGAACAGGAAGCCGCCTGGCTGGCCCGCACCCGGGAAGAGCCGATCGACCCGGATCAGGAGATCTGCGACCCCCACCACCATCTCTGGGACTACCCGGAATCGCGGTACATGCTGGCGGAACTCCACGGCGACACCGGGGCTGGCCACAACGTGACCTCGACCGTCTTCGTCGAATGCGCTTCCGGCTACCGGGAGGAAGGCCCCGAAGAGATGCGGGTCGTCGGCGAGACCGAGTTCGTGCTGGAAGTCGCCGAACGTAGCGACGCTGCGGGTGCTTCGATCGCCGGCATCGTCAGCCACGCGAACATGCTCCTGGGCGATGGCGCCAAGGCGGTTCTCGAAGCCCACATCGAGGCCGGCGGCGGCCGCTTCCGCGGCATCCGCCATTCCGCCGCGTACGACCCCAGCCCGGACATCCGGGTGTCCCACTCCAAACCGCCGCCGAGCATGCTGCTGAGGGACGACTTCCGGCGCGGGTTCGCCTGCCTCGGGCCGCTGGACCTCTCCTTCGACGCCTGGCTCTACCACCCCCAGATCGATGAACTGACCGATCTCGCCCACGCCTTCCCGGATACCCGGATCGTCCTCGACCACGTCGGCGGGCCGCTCGGTATTGGGCCCTACCAGGGCCGGCGGCGCGAGGTCGAGGCGGCCTGGCGCAAGTCGATCACCGACCTGGCGCGCTGCGAGAACGTCGTCGTCAAGCTCGGCGGCCTGCCGATGAAGATCTGCGGCTTCGGCTGGCACAAGCAGGACGCGCCGCCGTCCTCGGCCGAGACCGCGGAGGCCCACCGGCCCTACTACCTCCACTGCATCGACCGCTTCGGCGTCGACCGTTGCATGTTCGAGTCGAACTTCCCGGTCGACCGCGCGGGAGGCGCCTACACGCTCCTCTGGAACTCCTTCCAGCGCATCGTGGCGGACTTCTCCGACGACGAGAAGGCAGCGCTGTTCCGGAACACGGCGCGCAGCGTCTACCGGCTCGACCCCTGAATCCGGCGGGACGGCCGCACGGGAACGCGATGCGCCACTCCCGGCCTGCGAAGCCGCGCGGCGCCACCTCGCGCCACCCGCGAACCACCCGGGGCGCCCGCCATCGGGCTTGCGGATGGCACGCGCGCACCCCGGCCGGGTCCGCCGCAACGGGCCGCGCAAGCTGAGGCAGGATGTCGCGACTCGGCAAGACGCTCGACGAGGTGCGCGGCCTGCTGGCCGATGCGGGCGTCGGTTCCGAGCTGCACGGCGACGGCAGCTTCCTGTGCCGCTCGGTCGCCTCGCTTGAACGCGCCCGGCCGAACCAGTTGTCCTTCGCCAAGGACGAACGGACCTTGAAGGCGACGAACACCCGCGCTGGCGCGCTCGTCGTGCCGGCGGCGACGACCCGGCTGCCGGCCCATCAGCTCGCCGTCGAGGATCCGTTCGCCGCGTTCACCGTCATCCTTGGCCACATCGACCGGGAAAGCCGGCGGGAGAACGCGGGCGTTCATCCGTCGGCCGTCGTGGCGATCAGCGCCTCCATCGGGGCCGGCGTGTCCATCGGCGCCGGCGTCACGGTGCGCGACCGGGCCGAGGTCGGCGACCGCACCATTCTCCACGCGAACGCCTGCGTCGGCCGGCGCAGCCGCATCGGCGCCGACTGCGTCCTCTTCCCGAACGTCGTCGTCATGGAGGACGTGACGCTCGGCGACCGGGTCGTCGTCCACGGCGGCACGGTGATCGGCTGCGACGGCTACGGCTACCTGCAGCGGGAGGGCCGCCACGTCAAGATTCCCCAGGTCGGCACCGTCGAGATCGGAGACGACGTCGAGATCGGCGCCCAGGTCACGATCGACCGGGCGGCGCTCGACGCGACGGTGATCGGCCGCGGCGCCAAGCTCGGCGATCTGGTCCACATCGCCCACAACACGATCGTCGGCGAGCACTGCCTGATCCTGCCCCTGGCCAAGACGGCGGGGGGCGCCCGGCTCGGCGACGGCGTCGTCCTGGCCGGGGGCGCCGGCGCCGCGGACGGTGTGACGGTCGGCGACGGCGCGATGCTCGGCGGCAACACGATCAGCTACCGCGACGTGCCCGCCGGCGCCGTCCTGTACGGCGATCCGGCCCGCCCCAAGTCGCACCAGTTGCGCATCCAGGCGGTGCTGAACCGCCTTCCACAGATGGAGCGCGACCTGCGCGGCCTGCTGCGGCGCAAGGAACGCGGGAGCGAAACGGAGTGAAGAGGACGAGGTGAGCCGGCGCCTGGCGTGCCGGTCCCGGAGCGGGAGGCATAAGCTAGGACGCCCTGCCCGGAGCCCCACCGTGCACAGCCGCGTCCTCATTCGAGCCTTCCTGATCGCAGCCGTCGCGCTCTTCCTCGTCGGCGACACCGCGTCGGCGGCCAAGAAGAAGAAACGTCCGCCCTGCCAGGACGGCAGCCAGCCCGCGGTCGAGAACCTGCCGTCCCAGCACCGGCAATGGGCCGAGGAAGTCTCCCTGCTGCTCAGCGACGAGGAGCTCCACTCCTTCCTCTGCCTGTCCCAGGACTACCAGCGCGACGCCTTCATCGACGAGTTCTGGAAGGCGCGCGATCCCTACCCGGATACGGCCCGCAACGAGTTCCGGGAACACTGGAGCGAGCGGCTGGCCATGGTCCGCCAGTTGTTCGAGAACACGGACGACGAGCGGGCGCGCTACTACCTGCTGAACGGGCCGCCCGGCGTCCACGTGGAGATCTGCCCCAGGCGATCGGCGACGAGCATCGAGGCCTGGTTCTACGGTTTCGAGGACTTGAGCCAGGTGATGGGCGCGATCTTCTCCCGCCGGCTCCGGCACGACCAGTACGCGGTCATCTTCTACCGGCGGCTCGGGGTTGGCCCCTGGCGGGCGTGGTACCCGAGCGAGGAACTCAGCCTCTCGGCCCTCCAGCCTGGAGGCCGCCTCGACCTGCCCGGCGCCGGAATCGGCGGTCTCCGCAGGGAGGACCTGGGCGCCGGCTGCAAGGAGGAGGAACTCGGATACGCGCTCCAGATCATCCAGATCCTGAACGACTGGGGCGGCATGCTCGGCTTCTTCTATGAGCGGATGATCGGCGAGAAACTGGAGCCGATCGAGGCGCCGTCCGACGAGTGGCTGCGCACGTTCGAGTCCTACTCGACCGACCTGCCCTCGGGCGCGCCGCAACTGGCCGCCGCGCTCGATGTCTCCTTCCCGGGCCGCAAGGAGAGCCGGACCGTGGTCCAGACCCTGGTCCGGGTCGAGCCGGATGGCGCCGCCCTCGCCGACCTCGCCGGCGCCCGCTCCTATGCCTTCGAGCTGATCGGAGAGGTTCTGCGGGCGGACGCGGACACCGGCGCCGACCGCCTGTTCGAGAGCTTCCGCTACCGATTCGAGTTTCCGGTCGAGAGCGGCGAGGCGACCGGCGAAACGCAACCGGCCATGCCCCTCGTCGCCCAGCGCTACCTGCGCCCCGGCGAGTACAAGCTGATCCTGCGCGTAGACGACCTGAACGGCGACGCGGTGTGGCGCCACGCCGAACCGCTCGAAGTGCCGAGGGTTGAAGAGGCCGCCGGCTGGACGGAGGCCGACCTGGAACCGATCTTCGCCGAGGCGAACCGTTCGCTGGCCTCCGGCGAGCCGACGATCCGCATCATTCCGCCGGGCGGCGAACTCGTCTCCGGCTACCTCCGCTTCGACACGGCGGTCACCGGGCCGATCGACCGGGTTCGCTTCACGCTGGACGACAAGGACCTGTTCACGACGAAGCGGGCGCCCTACAGCGTCGACGTGCGGTTGGGCGAACTGCCCCGCAGCCAGATGCTGCGGGCGATCGCCTACGATGCGGAACGCAACCAGATCGCAAGCGACTCCTATCTGATCAACGGCTCGCCGCACCGCTTCGACGTTCGGATCATCGAGCCGATCCCCGGCAACGAGTACAGCGCCAGCGTCCGCCTGCGGGCGCAGGTCACCGTACCCGAGGGCCGCAGCCTGGAGGAGCTCCAGGTCTTCCGCAACGCCGACCAGGTGGCGACGCTCTACGAGGAACCCTTCACCGTCCCGGTCGAACTGCCCGGCGGTCGGGAACTCACGATCATCCGGATCGTGGGCAAGCTGCTCGACGCCGAAGGACCGGCGGCCTTCGTCGAGGACACGGCGATCATCAACGGGCCGGCGACCCTGGAGGAGGTCCAGGTCGACTTCGTCGAGCTCTACACGACCGTCGACGACCGAGACCGGCGGCCGCTGCTCGACCTCGGCCGGGACGCCTTCCAGGTTCTGGAAGACGGCGTCGCCCAGGAGATCCTGCGCTTCGAGCGGGTCGACGACACGCCGCTCGTCGGCACCATCCTGCTCGATGTCTCGGCCTCGATGGAGGAACGGCTTGCGGAGTCCGTCAAGGCGGCCGCCGACTTCTTCCAGCAGGTGATCACCGAGCGCGACGAGCTCTCGATCGTCACGTTCAACGACCGGCCGCACCTTGCGTCGCCCTTCACCCGCGACCGGATCGAGTTCGCGAAGGGTCTGATGGGGCTTCGCGCCGAACGCGGCACGGCGCTCTACGACAGCCTCATCTTCACCCTGTACCACCTGAACGGTCTGCCAGGCCAACGCGCCGTGCTCCTGCTCTCCGACGGCGTCGACGAACACAGCCGCTACGACCTAGACGACGCGCTGGAGTACGCCCGCCGTTCCGAGGCGGCCATCTACGCGATCGGCTTGGCGCTGCCGAAGAAGGCGAAGGAAAGCCCGAAGAAGGTGCTGGAACAGTTGGCGCTGGAGACCGGCGGCCGCGCCTTCTTCGTGGAGAACACAAGCGAACTCGCCGCCGTCTACGACCGGATCGGCCTCGAGCTGCGCTCGAAGTACTTCCTCGCCTACCAGTCGTCCAGCACCGCGCCCTCGGACGCGTTCCGCCGGGTCGAGGTCGTGGTCGACGAGAGAGGCGCCAGGGCGCGGACGATCCGCGGCTACTACCCGTAGACTCGGGGGATCGTGCCGCGCGAGAGCCCGAGATGAACCGGACCCGCTGCGCCTGGGTGAACGAAGACCCTCTCTATGTCGCCTACCACGACGAGGAGTGGGGCGTTCCCGTCCGCGACGACCGCCAGCTCTACGAGATGCTGGTTCTGGAGGGCGCGCAGGCCGGCCTGAGCTGGTACACGATCCTCAGGAAGCGCGAGACGTACCGGCTCGCGTTCGATGGGTTCGATCCGGAACGCGTGGCGCGCTACGGCGACGAGAAGATCGCCTCGCTGCTCGAGGACCCGGGAATCGTCCGCAACCGCCTCAAGGTGCGTGCCGCCATCGGCAACGCCCGCGCGTGGCTGGACCTCCGCGAGTCGGGCGTGGACTTCTCGGACTTCCTGTGGGACTTCACCGGCGGCGAGCCCGTCGTCAACTCCTGGCGCCGGCTCGAAGACACTCCCGCCTCGACGCCGGCCTCCGAGGCCATGAGCAAGGCGCTCAAGGTACGTGGCTTCCGCTTCGTCGGCCCCACCATCTGCTACGCCTTCATGCAGGCGGTCGGGATGGTGAACGACCACGTGACGACGTGCTTCCGGTGGCAGGAGTGCGGAGACCTGGGCGAAGACGCGCGGTAGCCGGCTTGGATTCCCCGGCGCAGGCGCCGGCCCTGTGGTTCGCGGCGGCCGTCAACAGGACGAGGATGCCGTCGATACCGAGCCAATCCTGCCGCTGAGAGACTGCCGAATCTGCCGTTGAAAGACCGCCGTTTCTGCCGTTGAAAGACCGCCGTTTCTGCCGTTGACGGCTTCCCGGAAGCCTCCGAAGCTGGTACATTCCGACCGTCGTCAACGGTCGAAGCCATGGCGGACAGATGACTTACCGGCACAGAATCCTGGAACGCGAACTGACCGCGCAGCTCGAGTCGATCGGAGCGGTCGTCCTGGAAGGAACCAGGGCCTGCGGCAAGACGACGACGGCTCGGCAGGTCGCGGCCAGCGAGGTCCTCCTCGACGTCGACGACGAGGCGCGGCGGCTGGCCGGGCTCGAGCCGGCCCGCATCCTGATCGGCGAGACGCCGCGCCTGATCGACGAGTGGCAACTGGCGCCGGCCGTCTGGAATCATGTCCGAAGGGCCATCGACGACCGTCGTCTTCCCGGACAGTTCATTCTCACCGGGTCGGCCGTGCCGGCCGACGACGCGATCCGCCACTCGGGCGCCGGGCGCCTGACCCGACTGCGCATGCGCCCGCTTTCCCTCTTCGAACTGAATCGTTCGTCCGGCGAAGTCTCTCTGGCGGGCCTGCTCGACGGGCGGCGCGCCGAAGCGGCCAGAACGACGTTGCCGCTCGATCGCCTGGCGGAACTGATCTGCGTCGGCGGGTGGCCGGCGAATCTGGGCCGAGCGATGAAAACCGCGCTGCGCGCGAACACGGACTACCTCGACGAAGTCCGCCGCCTGGACATCACGGCGCCCGACGGGAAGAACCGGGATCCGGTACGGGTGGGGATGCTGCTGCGCTCCCTGGCAAGGAACACCGCGACCCCCGCGACGGTCGCGACCATGGCCGCCGACACGGGCGCCGGCGAGGCCGCGATCAAGCCGCACACCGCAACGGAGTACCTGGTCGCGCTGGAACGGATCATGCTGCTCGAAAACCAGCTCGCCTGGCCTACCCATCTGCGCTCGCGGTCGGTTCTCAGAACCACACCGATACGGCACTTGGCCGATCCGTCGCTCGCGGCGGCAGCGCTGCGCGCAACCCCTGCCCGGCTGGTCCGGGATCTCGAATTCCTGGGTCTGCTCTTCGAGTCCATGGTCGTGCGCGACCTGCGCGTCTACGCCCAGGCAACCGACGCGGAGGTGTTCCACTACCGGGAGAAGAGCGGCCTCGAGGTCGACGCAATCGTCCAGGCCAACGACGGCAGCTGGGCGGCCTTCGAGGTCAAGCTGGGCGAAGGAAGAACGAACCAGGCCGCCCGAAATCTCCTGAGGCTCGCGGCGAAGGTGGACCAGGATCGCATGGGGCCGCCCGCCGCGCTGGGCGTGATCACGAGCAGCGGTTACGGCTACACCCGCGAAGACGGGGTGGCAGTGATCCCGGTAGGAGCGCTGGGTCCGTGACCGCCGCGGCGTGGCTGGATCCGCCGATGACCGTCCGTTTCGCCGCCCCGGCACTGCTGTTGGCGGCCGCGGCGGTCCATGCCTCCGACTGGCCGCAGTTCCGGGGGCCGACCGGGCAGGGGCATGCGCCGGACGGCCCGGTGCCGTTGACCTGGAGCGAGACGGAGAACGTCGCCTGGAAGGCGCCGGTACCGGGACGGGGCTGGTCTTCGCCGGTGATCGCCGACGGCCTGGTGTGGCTGACGACGGCGGTTACCGACCGCGAGGCCGGCACATCGCTGCGACTGCTGGCTTACGACGCGGGCCGGGGCGAGGCCGCGATGGATGTCGAGGTCTTTGCCATTTCCGACACCACTTTGCTCAACCAGAAGAACAGCTTCGCCTCGCCGACGCCGGCGATCGACCCGGGCGGCCAGCGGGTCTACGTCCACTTCGGGGCCCAGGGCACGGCGGCGGTCGCCGCGGGCGGCGAGTCGGCCGGCGAAGTTCTCTGGCGAACGCGCTTTCCCTACACGTCGCAGCACGGGAACGGCGGTTCGCCCATTCTCCACGACGGGTTGCTGATCGTGAGCATCGACGGCTACGACACCGCGTACCTCGTCGCGGTCGATGCCGCCACCGGCAAGGAACGCTGGCGGTCGGTGCGGCAGGCGCCGATCTCGCAGGCCTACTCCACGCCGCTCACAATCCGGGTCGAGAATGGCGAGCAGGCGGAGCAGATCGTCAACGTCAGCGCCTTCCGCGCCTCGGCGCACGAGCCGGCGACCGGCCGCGAGATCTGGCGGGTCGAGTACCCGGGCGGCTTCTCCAACGTCTCCCGACCCGTGTACGGCCACGGGCTCGTCTACCTCTCGACCGGCTTCAACGAACCGCTCCTTCTCGCCGTCCGCCCCACCGGCACGGGCGACGTCACGAACTCGGAAGTCGCCTGGCGGTTGCGCCGCGGAGCGCCGCTCACCGTGTCGCCGCTTCTCGTCGGCGACGCGCTCTACACGGTTACCGACAACGGGATCACCACCTGCATCGACGCGCTCACCGGCGAGATCCGCTGGCAGCACCGGCTCGGCGGCAACCACTCCGCCTCGCCGATCCATGCCGGCGGCCGGATCTACTTTCAGAACGAGGAGGGCGTCACGACCGTCATCGCGCCCGACGCCGAGTTCGAGCAACTCGCCCGCAACGAACTCGACGGCGCAACCCTCGCCTCGATAGCCGTCTCAGGCGGAGCGTTCTTCATCCGCACGGGCTCGCACCTCTACCGGGTCGAGCAGCCGCCGTAACCTCATGCTGGTGCTGTAACCTCCCGCTGATGCCGAAGACGACCTCTTCACGATCCAACACGAGCCATCGGGCGGACGGCGAGCAGATTCCCGAGGCCCGTCCTGGCCCGGCTAAGCAGCTTCCCGAAAGGAACCGAACGACATTCGGGGCGGCGCCGGACGCCACGGTTCCCAGCCGGACCGAATGGGACAGGCGGGAAGCACGGCTGTGGCGAAGGAGCCCGAGATGAAGCAGGTAACTTCCTGTGTGCTTGGTCTCCTGCTCGCCGCGGCGCTCCTCGCCCAGACGGCGGAGGTCGCCGGCCACTGGGAGGGCGCGATCGAGGCGCCGACCGATTCCCTCGTCATCATGGTCGACCTGGAGGAGGTCGACGGCGCCTGGTCGGGGACGATCGACATTCCCGCCCAGGGCGCCAACGGCCTGCCGCTGTCGGACATCGGCGTGGACCTGGACAGCGGCGCGGTCCGCTTCTCGATGAGCGGCGTCCCCGGCGAGCCGACCTTCGAGGGCACGCTCGCCGGCGCCGAGATCGCCGGCGAGTTCCGCCAGGGTCCGGCCCGGCTCCCCTTCAGGCTCGGCCGCGACGCCGTGGAAGTCGAGGCGCCCCCGCGACCGCAGGAGCCGCAGCCGCCCTTCCCCTACGACGAGGAGGAAGTCGAGTACGCGAACGGCGACGTCACGATCGCCGGCACCCTGACCCTGCCGCCGGGCGCTGGCAAGGTCCCGGCGGCGCTCCTGATCTCTGGCAGCGGCGCCCTGAACCGCGATCTCGAGCTCGCGGGCCACAAACCCTTCCTCGTGCTGGCAGACCACCTGACCCGGCTCGGCATCGCCGTACTGCGGGTCGACGACCGCGGCATCGGCGGCTCCACCGGCAGCACATCGCAGTCGACATCCCGGGACAAGGCGAACGACGTTCTCGTTGGCGTGCGCTTCCTGCGCGGTCACGACCGGATCGACTCGGAGCGCGTGGGTCTCATCGGCATTTCAGAAGGAGGGCTGGTGGCCCCGCTGGCGCTCAACCGGGTCGAACCGGGCACGATCGCGTACGCCGTGCTGCTGGCCGGACCGGGGGTGCCCGGCGGCGACCTGCTGCGCCAGCAGCTCCGACGGATCGCGGCGGCGAACGGCGCCCCCGCGCAGATGATCGAGGAACTCGCTGCGCTTCAGGATCGGGCGCTCGAGATCATCGGTTCCGGGATGCCGCCACAGGAGGCGGAAGCCGCCCTACGGGAGGTCGTCATTGACCAGTTGGCCGCATCGCCCGAGACGGCGAAACTGAGCGGCGAGGCGCTGGAAACCGCCGTGTCCGCCGCAGTCGAATCGACCCTCAGTCCCTGGTTCCGGTTCTTCATCCGCTACGACCCGCGCCCCGCCCTGGGAGGGCTCGCCGTGCCGACCCTCGCCCTCTTCGGCGGCAAGGACACCCAGGTGGACGCCGATCAGAACCAGACGGCGATCGAGGCCGCGATCGCGCCTTCCGGCAACCCGGACGTGATAATCCGGCGCTTCCCCGACCTGAACCACCTCTTCCAGACCGCCGGCACCGGCTCGCCGGCGGAGTACGCGCTGATAGAGGAGACGATGGCGCCCGAAGTCCTCGGCCTGATCGGCGAGTGGATCCTGGAGCGCTTCGGCGACTGAAGGCCACACGAGCGCGCCGTACCCGCGCTCGCGGCGCCGGGACGGTTCCGCGGCCGGCGCGGTCGCTTCCATTAGACTCCCTCCCCGTTGGCCGGCGCACAGCGCTTGCCGACTCGAGGGCTTCCCGACTCGAACCGTGATCGACCCGACCGCCGGCAGCGCAGAACGACGACAAGGAACGTCCAGATGCCCAGGATCACCTACATCGATCAGGCCGGCAGCGAGCGCGTGGTGGACGCGCCGCTCGGCGGCACGGTGATGGAGAGCGCCGTCGACAACGACGTGGACGGGATCGTCGCCGCCTGCGGCGGCTCCTGCTCCTGCAGCACCTGCCACGTCTACGTGGACGAAGAATGGATCGAGGCGGTCGGCCCCCGGCACGACGATGAGGAGTACACCCTCGAGTTCGGGATCGACGTGCGGCCGACCAGCCGGCTGAGCTGCCAGATCGAGGTGACCGAGGAACTCGACGGCCTGGTCGTCCATCTGCCCGCCGAACAGGCCCAGTAGGCGCTCCGGCCGCACCGCCCGACAACCGCCGCCGCTCCCAAGGAGACAGCACCCCATGAGCCTCGAACTCACCTTTCTCGGTCACTCCGGCTTCCTGATGAGCGACGGGGAACGCACGCTCGCCATCGACCCCTTTCTCACCGGCAACCCGGTGGCGACGATGGAGGCCGCGGACGTCGAGTGCGACGCCATCGCCCTGACCCACGGCCATGCCGATCATTTCGGCGACACCCTGGCCATCGCCCAGGCCAACAACGCGAACGTGATCGCCGCGTTCGAGATGTGCAACTACCTGCAGGAACAGGGGCACGACAACGTGAACCCGGGTAATCCGGGGGGCCGGATCGAAACGGAGTTCGGCTGGGTCGCCTTCACTCACGCCTTCCATTCGTCGTCATACGAAGGCCGCTACATGGGGATGCCGTGCGGACTCGTCGTCCACATGGGCGGAAAGACCGTGTACCACTGCGGCGACACGGGGCTCTTCGGCGACATGAAGCTGATCGGCGAGATCTACCGGCCGGACGCCGCCTGCGTGCCGATCGGCGATCGCTTCACGATGGGGCCGGAGCTGGCGACGAAGGCGGCCGAATCGATCGGCGCGCCGGTGGCGATCCCGGTCCACTACGACACCTGGCCGCCGATCGCGCAGGATCCGGCCGACTTCGCGCCCGCCGGCGTCGACGTCAAGGTGATGGCGCCGGGCGATACGCTCGCCGTCTGACCGCGGCGGCTTCCCGCCGCGGCAATCGTGAACCGGCCGCAACAAGCTCCGCGCCGCTCCGTACCACGAAGCTGACGACGCCATGCTCCTGTTCGACCATGTCAGCAAGCGTTTCGGCGACCTGCGCGCGGTCGACGACCTGTCTTTCGAGTTGGAAGCCGGCGAGGTGTTCGGGCTGCTGGGGCCGAACGGCGCCGGCAAGACGACCGCGATCAACATGGCCGTCGGTTTGCTCGAACCGGACGAAGGAGTCGTCCGCTTCGCCGACCAGACCTTCGACCGGGATCCGCGCGAGGCGGAGAATCGCAGGTCGCTGGGCCTGGCGCCGCAGTCCATCGCTCTCTACGAGGAACTCACGGCCACGGACAACCTGCGGTTCTTCGGTCGCCTGCACGGCCTTGGAGGGTCCGACCTCGACGAGCGCATCGGGGCCTGCCTCGACTTCGCCGACCTTGAAGACGTAGCGAAGAAGGCCGTCTCGAAGTTCTCCGGCGGCATGAAGCGGCGGCTCAATCTCGCGGTCGCCATCGTTCACGACCCGGACGTCATCCTGCTCGACGAGCCGACGGTCGGCGTCGATCCGCAGTCGAGGAACGCGATCTTCGACCGCGTCGAGCAGCTTCGGGACGACGGCAAGCAGATCGTCTACACCACCCACTACATGGAAGAGGCGCAGCGCCTCTGCGACCGGGTCGCGATCCTCGACCGGGGACGGCTGATGGCTCTCGACACGGTGCCGGCGCTGATCGCGGCCCACGGCGGCCCCGGCAACCTGGTGGTTCACGGGAAAGACGGCGAGCAACGCCACGAGACGATGGACCCTCTGGCCACGCTCGCCCAACTCCAGGACCGACAGACCGTCGACCACTTCCAGTACCTGCCGCCGGATCTCGAGACCGTGTTCCTGAACCTCACGGGCCGCGCGCTCCGGGACTGAGCGAGTTTCGAATGGATCGACAACCGGGGAGCAGCCCGTGAGCAACATCGTGACGATGGCCCTGAAGGACATCCGGCTTCTGTTCCGGGATCGCCTGAGCCTCTTCTTCGTCCTTCTCTGGCCGCTGACGATGGCCATCTTCTTCGGCGCCATGTTCTCCGGCCTGGCCAGCGGGCCCGAGAGCGTTCCGGTCGCCCTCGCCGACGAAGACCGGACCGCCGGTTCGGAGCGCTTCGCGGCCCGCCTTGCCGAGCTCGACGGGCTGGCCGTCGAGGTCGTGCCCCGGGAACAGGGGCTGGACCTGATTCGGCGCGGGCGGGCGCCGGTGCTGGTGACCCTGCAACCCGGCTTCGGCGCCGCGCTCGACAATCCGTTCGTCGCCACGCCACGGCTCGAGATGGCGGTCGACCCGAGGCAGGCGGCGGTGGCCGGCATGGTCAGGGGCCTCCTGCTGGAGTCCGCCGGCGCCGAACTCGCCGACCTGATGGCGGACCCGGCGCGAATGGCCACCGCGAACGCCGCCAACCGGACCGGCATCGCCGCCCTGCCGCCCTCGGCGGCGCGCGACGAGTTCCTGAGCTTTCTCGACACGACGCCGCGCATCTCGTCGCTCATCGAAGAGTTGGGAATCGGCGGCGCGACCACCGCGGCAACTCGCGGCGGGACGCCGCTCGAGGTCGAGCAGACCACGGTCCAGGCCGAACAGCGGGGCCCGACGAACGCCTACGCGACGACCTTCCCCCAAGCCATGATCTGGGCGCTGATCGGCGGCGCGGCCTCCTTCAGCCTGTCGCTCACCCTGGAGCGGAGCCGGGGCACCCTTCTCCGGTTGCTCGTCTCGCCCACCGGCACCAGGGAGGTGCTGGCGTCGAAGGCGCTGGCGGCCATGGCCACCTCGGTTGCCGTGACGACGGCGCTGATCGCCCTGGGAATCGCCGCGTTCGGCGTCGAGCCCAGGTCCTACCCCTTGCTGGCCTTGGCCGTCTTGTGCGGCGCGATCTGCTTCAGCGGCCTGACGATGGCCTTCTCCGTGCTCGGCTCGACGGAGGGCGGCACGGCGGGGGTGAGCTGGGGGATCATGCTCCCCATGTCGATGCTCGGCGGCGTCATGTTCCCGCTGTTCCTGATGCCGCAGTGGATGCAGGTGCTCAGCAACATCAGCCCGATGAAATGGGCCCTGCTCGCCCTTGAGGGCGCGGTCTGGCGGGGCTTCACGCCGGTCGAGATGATCCCGCCTTGCAGCGTGCTGGTGCTGATCGGCGTAGTCACCTTCAGTTTCGGCGCCTCCCGGCTGCGCTGGAGCGCGGACTGACTCCTTGACCGGTTCCCTGCTCGTCATCGGCTCGGTCAACTACGACCTGATCTTCCGGCATCCGAGGCTGCCCCGGCAGGGAGAGACGATCTCCGGCGCCGAACTGTTCGAATCCTGCGGTGGCAAGGGCGCCAACCAGGCCGTGGCGGCGGTGCGCTGCCGCGGCGCGCTCGGCGAGGCCGCACCGTCCGTTCTCATCGGCGGCGCGGTCGGCGCCGACGCCCACGCCGCGGCCCAACGGCGGGTCTTTGCGGAAGACGGACTCGACACCCGGTGCCTGCTCGTCCTCGACGACCGCCACACCGGTCTCTCAGCCGTCTGGGTCGAGGCCGCCACCGGCGACAACCGGATCATGAACTCTCCGGGGGCGAACAGCCGGCTGACGGCGGGCGCCCTGGCCGCGGCGCCGATCGAGGAGGCGGGGCTGCTGCTGATCCAGAACGAAACCCCGGCAGACGGTGTGCGGAGCGCCGTCGAACGCGCTCACGGCGCCGGTGTGCCGGTGATCTGGAACCCGGCGCCCATCGACGAGGCGAGCGACCCGGGGCTCGATCCCCGGCACGTCGACTGGGTCACACCGAACGAAGTGGAGTGCGCGGTGCTGCTCGGCCGCGCCGGCGAGCGGATCGACGCCGGCAGCGCCGCCGACGCCGCGGCCGAGTTGCTCAGGCTCGGCTACCGCGGCGCGATCCTGACCCTGGGCCCGGCCGGAGTCCTGGTCGCGAAGCCGGAGTCGCCGCCGGAGTTGATCCCCGCCCCCCAGGTCGACGCGGTCGACACGACCGGTGCCGGCGACGCCTTCAACGGCGCCTTCGCCGCCGGCCTGCTTGCCACCTCCGACAGCCGCGAGGCCGCGGCCTTCGGCGTCCGCTACGCCAGCGACTCCGTGACCAGGCATGGCACCCAGACTTCCTTCGCCCGCTGGTAGCGTCGCCGCGTGGCTGGCCGCGGATCCTCCACCAAGCTCGCCCTGCTCGGCGGCACTCCGGTCCGCGACAGGGCGTGGCCCCAATGGCCGGCGCGCGGCGCCGAAGAGGAACGGGCTCTCATCGCGGCGTTCCGGGACGGCGACTGGGGCGGCTTCCCGCTGCCGAACGAGCGCTCGGCGGCCTTCGCCGCAGCCTTCGCCGAACGCCACGACTGCGAACACGCCCTCTGCGTGGCGAACGGCACGGTCTCGCTCGAAGTCGCGCTCCAGGCGATGGGCGTCGAGCCGGGCGCCGAGGTCATCGTGCCGGCATACACGTTCGAGGCGACCGCCTCGGCCGCCCTGTTCGCGGGTTGCGCGCCCGTGTTCGCCGACATCGACCCGGAGACGTACTGCATCGACGTCAACGCGGCCGAGGCGCTGGTCACCGAGCGCACCCAGGCGATCGTCCCCGTCCACCTGGCGATGACGATCGCCGACCTGGACGCCATCGGCAAGCTCGCCGGGAAGCACGGCTTGGCCGTGCTCGAGGACTGCGCCCACGCCCACGGCGCCCGCTGGCGCGGCCGCGGCGTCGGTTCCTGGGGCGACGCCGGATCCTTCAGCTTCCAGACCTCGAAGCTGATGACGGCCGGCGAGGGCGGCACCGTGACGACATCGGACAACGCGCTTCTCGACCGGCTGCACGCCCTCGTGAACTGCGGCCGCCAGCGCCCGGGGGCCGCGGAACCCGCGGCGGTGATTGGCCACAACTACCGGATGACGGACCTCCAGGCGGCGATCCTGAAAGTGCAGCTCGAGCGGCTCGATCGACAGCACGAGATCCGCGCCGCCAACGCCAGTCGCCTGCGCGCCGCGATCGAGGACATAGACGGGCTGACGAATCTCCGGATCGACGACCGCGTAACGACCCAGGCCATCTACCAGTTCGTCTTCCGCTTCGACACAACGGCCTTCGCCGGCATCGACCGCGACGTCTTCGTCACGGCCCTCCAGGCCGAGGGCGTGCCGGCCGACGGCCGCTTCTACGAATCGCTGCCCTCAAGCGAACTGCTACGCCCGGACCCGACCCGCTACCCGGCGTGGAGCACGGCTCTCGCGGACGCTCCGGCAGCGGACTGCCCGAACGCCGAACGCGCCGCGTATCGGGAGTCCGTCTGGCTGCCCCACCAGCTCCTGCTCGGCACGCAGGCCGACGTCGACGACATCGTCGAAGCCGTGCTCAAAGTGCAGCGCGGCGCCGCAGACCTCGCCGGACTAGAGAGCGCTGAAGTCGAGCGCCTGCGACAGGCGCGATCGGCGAGGTAGAGCGCAGGCTCCGCGGTTCTTCATCTCAAAGGCTTCCCGACCCGGTCGACAGCGCCGGCTCGACATCGGTCAACGAGAAATCGTCGCCCTTGAACAGGAGCGCCAGGTCTCTCTGTCGGGCCAGGGCGTAGGGGAAAACGTCTCCGAGGTTCAGGCGAGCCGGATGGCGGCCTTTCCCGAACCGGCGGTACGCTTCGACCGCGATCAGCGCCTGCTCGGCGTCGACCGGTTCGATCTCGACGAAGGGGAACGCGAGGAACTCCAGCAAAGCGCGGTTCGCGGCGTCGTCTCCACTGGTCACCGCGCCCAGTTCGGCCACCGAGCCGGCCGAAAGGAGGCCGCCGGCGGCGTCCGCGATCCGTTCCAGGTAGCGCACCGAGTCCGGTTCTCCCAGGAGGATCGCCACAACGACCGAGGAGTCGACGACGATCACTTCGGCACGCCTCGCTCATCGTAGATCTGCTCGAAGAGCGTCTCGGACAAAGGCCGGTCGGGATCGAGAGTCGGGTCGGCGGCAAGCAGGGCCGCGCGCAACTCGGGTCCCTTCTCGCTGAACTTCGTCAACGCCGCCCGAATCTCCTCGGGGCTGCACTTTCGGATGCCCCGTTTCTCCTCCAGCGCCCCGATGGCGCTTTCGATTACCTTCACCTTGCTGCCGCGGCCACCTCCGTGCAGAACCTTGGCGAGGTACTCGACCCGTTCGTCGAGGTCCGGCCGGTGGGCTATGTTGATCGCCATCCTGAAGTTCCCAAGGCCATCTCTCCCCGGCCTTGACGGACATCGTAGCATCGATCGTAGCGAGCGGCGCGGCGCCGGGGGCCAACGCCAGGCTGGAAGCGCCCGCCCCACTTGCTCACGCCTGCTTCGATCACGCGCTCGAGCCACTCTCGGAATCGGCTCGCCCCGGAACTCGCGAATCGACTCGATGGCGCACAATCTGAAAGCAGAACTTTCAGATTGTGCCGCGCCTCGCCTTTCTAGGCCCAGGTCAGCGCGCCGTCGCTCTGCCCGAACGAGTCCGTCTCCACGCCCATCGACTGCAGCAGAGTCACGTAGAGATTGCAAAGCGGCGCGTTGTGCCTGCCCTCGTGGACGACGTGCTGGCCGTGGCTGAAACCGCCGCCGGCGAGGAGGATCGGCAGATCCTTCGGCTCATGGGAGTTGGCATTGCCCAGGTTGCTGCCGAACAACACGGCCGTGTCGTCGAGGAGCGAGCCGTTGCCGTCGCTGCGCTCGCCCATGTCGACCAGGAGATCGTCGAAGCTCTCGACGATCTCGGTCTCGATCTTCTTGAGCTGCGCGATCTTCGCCGGGTCCTGGCCGTGGTGCGAGAGACTGTGCTGGTCGAAGTTCACGCCCGGGACGTCGATGACCACGCCGTGATCCTGGATCATCAGGCTGATGACGCGAGACGAGTCGGTCTCCAGGATCAGCGGGATCATCCGGAACATCAGCTTGATGCGGCCGATCAGGTCGTTGCGCGACGGAATGTCGACGGGCGGTTCGGCATCGACCACCGGCTTCGGCTTCTGTTGCCAGGCCTTGACCTCGGCGAGGTCGAGTTCGGCGGTACGCACCGCGTCGAAGTAGGAGTCCAGCTTCACCTGGTCGGCCATGCTCACCCGCCGGCGGAGCGCCGACGTCTGCGACTTGAGCCGGTCGAGGATGCTGCCGCCGTCGTTCAGGCTCCGCTTCTCGCGCTCGACTTCTTCCGGGGTGCCCTGCAGGAACAACTGCCGGAACAGGTTCGACGGGCTCGTCTCCGCCGGCACCATGGCGCCGCTCCTGGTGTAGGACTGGCTCTGCGGCGCCGCCGTCCCGAGCACGACGGACGGGAACCGGGTCGTGTAGCCGAGATGGTTCGCGGCCACCTGGTCCATCGAGATCGTGTTGCGGAAACCGTCCAGACCGGGGCGCCGGGCCGCCGTCAGGAACGTGATCTCCGAGTTGTGCGGCTGCCGGCCGGTCTGCTCCTCGTGCGAGAACCCGCTGAACAGGGTGAAGTTGTCGCGGTGCTTCTCGAGCAGCGAGAGGTACTCCGTGGCCTCCCACGCCGCGCCCGCGGTCTTCGGGAACCACGCCTCCTTGTAGAGGCCGAGCGTGTTGCAGATGTTGACCATCCGCCTGGGCCCCGCGGCCGCGGCATGGGCCAGCCGTGGCGTCATCGACTCCAGCATGGGCAGCGCCAGGGCGACGCCGGAGGCGCGGAGGAACGTACGGCGATCGAGCGGCTTGGTCAGGTTCATCGCTACCTCGTCCTGAAGAGATCGCTGTTCGCAACCTCGTGAATCATCGTCCTGAAGGGGAACCCGTCGTCGCTCAGCTTCGCGACGACATCCTCCACGCCGTCCCGGTCCGCGAACTCGATCTCGGCGCCGGTCGAGTAGACGAGGAGCTGGGACACGAGATGACGCGCCACCTGCTCCACGTCCCTGCCGAGCAACGCCTTGTACTCCTCGATCCCGGCGAAGGCCTCGCCGTCCGCCGTCACGCCGGAGGCATCCACCGGCGGCCCCTGCCTGTACGGCATCGGATAGGCGAATCCGTCCGGAGTCGTGCCTTCGCCGCCCGCGGCACGGTAACGGGTGCGGAAGCCGCCGATCGGGTCGAAGGACTCGAGAGCGAAGCCGGGCGGGTCGATCACCCGGTGGCAACTGTTGCACACGGGCTCGTTGCGGTGCTTCGCCAACTGCTCCCGGACCGTGGTGGCGCCGCGCGTGTCCGGCTCCAGGGCCTCGACGCTCTCGGGCGGCGGCGGCGCCGGCTGGCCGAGCAGGTTCGCCAGCACGAAGTTGCCGCGCGGAATCGGCGACGTGATCGTGCCGTTGGCGGTGATCTTGTGGATGCTCGCCTGGGTGATCAGACCGCCGCGGACGCTGTCCGGCGGCAGCGCCACCTTGCGCATGTACTGGCCTTCGACGCCCGGCACGCCGTAGTGCTCGGCGAGCCGGCGGTTGAGGAAGGTGAAGTCGGCGTCGATCAGGCTGCCCACGCCGTGGTTCCCGGCGATCAGTTCGGCCAGGAACATCTGCGTCTCCCGGGCCATCGACTGCCCCAGCCGGTCGTCGTACTCGGGATAGAGCCCGGAGTCGGGGGCCGTGGCCTTCATCTCGTAGAGGCGGAACGCCTGGCCCGCGAAGTCCTTGACGAACCGCTCGGTCCTGGGATGGTCGAGCAGCCGCTCGACCTGGGCCGCGAAGATCGCCGGATCCGCCAGACTCCCGTCGACGGCGCGCGCCAGCAGCTCGTCGTCCGGCAGACTCCGCCACAGGAAGTAGGAAAGCCGCGACGCGAGGGCGTGATCGTCCAGCCGGCCGGGGTCGCCGGTCTGGAACAGGAAGGGCGGAGCGCTCAGGATGGCGCGGAGCGGAATCCGCACCGCTTCGATGAACGGCCGGCCGTCCTCGAGCAGCGGCCGGGCGAGACTCGCGTAGGCCTCGAGCTCGTCCCCGGCGAGCGGGCGCCGGAAAGCCCGCGGCGCGAACGCGGCGACGACGTCGACCACGTGCTCGTACGGGGCCTTGCTGAGCGTGACCTCGCCGCCCTCGTCGAACTCGACGCCCGCCAGCAGCTTCCGTGTGCTCGACGGCGGCCAGTCATCGAACAGCGGCCCCTCGATCGTCAGGGAACGAAGCGCGATCCCCTCGCCCTTGTAGCTCTCGACGTTCGTTTCCGGAGCGAAGTAGTTGGTGTACTCGCCCGGGGGGCGGTCCGCTTCGGCAAGAGACGGCGCGAGGAGGTCGCCCGGCCGGAGGAACGTCTCGAACTGCACCGTCCGCGGCGTCTCGCCGACCAGATCGTAGTAGGCGATCAACTCGTCGAGCGAAGCGGCCGCCGCCTGCTTGGAGCCCAGATAGACCGTCAGCGTCACCGGCGCGGTGGCCTGATACGCCCAGCCCTCGATCGTGGCGCGGTAACGGCCGGCGTAGGGCACGTCGTAGCCCTCCGTCTCGCTGTGCATGAGGTACGTCGACCCGCCGTCGAAGAACATGACCGCCGCGTCGTCCAGCATCTTGGTGATCCCGCCGCCCAGGATCTCCGCCTTGCTCATGTAGGTGAGGTATTGCGAATCGGCGTAGGCGATCTCGCGCCGCCCGGTGGCCGGCCGGGGACCGATCTTGATCGCCTCGTCGAGCGCCCGGTCCGCCACTTCGAGGTAGCTGCGGACATGCAGGGGCGACATGCTCTGGTTTGCCGCCACCGTGTCGAAGCCGCCGGAGTCGGCCTCCGCGGGCAGGCTCTGGCTGAGTTCCATCGCGACGGCCTCGTCGATGGCGAGCAGATCCTGGATCGTGTAGGCGTACTCGAGCCGGGTCAGCCGGCGCAGCGGCACGCGCTGGCCCCCGCGAGTAGCCAGGTTGGCCTCGACCAAGGCGCCCTTGAGGGACGCCAATGCCGCCTCGATCAGCTCGGACTCGGGCTTCGGCGCCTCGGGCGGCGGCATTTCGCCGTTCGCGATCCGGTCGTGAATGCGCTGCCAGGTGCGGATCGTCTTCGCGTCCGTCAGGTCGTGGCTCAGCCGGGTGATGCTGAGCGGAGTCGCGGTTCGGTTCCCGTGGCAGCGGACGCAGGAACGGTCGACGAGCGGCGCAACGTCCGCGAAGAACCCCGAAGGACTCTCAAGGAGACCGGCGTCCGCCGTCTGCTGCGCGGAGACGGCCGGCACGAGCAGGGCAAACGGCAACATCGCGAGAGCAACGCGGTTCTGCTTCATCGATCTCCCCTTCGGACGCCGCGTACCGGTCTGGCTGGAACTCGCCTCAAGAACCTGGAACACCATACCACCTTCGTCGATTGCCCCGGTTGCATCGCAGCCCCACCCCATCTCACTCGCGTCCGATCGTTGCGCCGGCCCTCGGGGCGTACGCCCGACGCCGGCGGCACGCCTCTGTTCGAAGCCGGCGCAACGCGCGTCGCCCGGTTCCGGCCCGCGTCCGTGGGCTGCCTCAGCCGCCCTCGAGCGGCAGAACCGCACCCACATGGTCGCGGATCCACCTGGCGTCGAACCACTCCAGCGGGTTCACCGGCAACCCGCCCAGGAGCACCGCGAAGTGGAGATGGTCGCCGCCGGCAAGCCCGGTCTGGCCGCTCAGGCCCAGACGCTGACCGCTCTCCACCGGCTCGCCGACCTCGACGTCCATCCGGGACAGGTGCGAGTACAGCGTCTGCAGGCCGTAACCGTGATCGAGGATGACCGTGTTGCCGTAGATGCCGAGGTACTCCGCCAGGACGACGACGCCGGCGTTGGCGGCCGGAACGTCGGCCTGGACCCGCGACGCGAGGTCGAAGCCGAGATGATCCTGCGTATCGACGACCCGGCCCTCGTAGAGGTACCGCCGCCGGGCCGCGAACTCGTCCATCACCTGCGTGTTCCGCATCTGGCGAAACGGGCCGCTCCAGAGCTGACGCGGCGCCGAGTCGGCCGCGATCCCGACCAGACGCTCGGCGTTCATCCGCCGCAGATCCCCGTTCACCATCAGGTAGTTCTCCAGCAGGTTGCCGCGGTCTGCGAGTTCCGGCGTCCGCGACATGATCGCCGGGACCACGCGTGCCATGAAGGCGTCGCTGAGCCGGATGGTCGAGGACTTGAGCGGCGACGGCTCCACCGCGCCCAGGAACCGCACGCTCGCCTCGTTGCCGAGCTCGTCGCGCGCCACCAGCCGGAAGGGCGCCGGATCGGCGCTGTCGTAGGGAACGCCGAACAGGACGAAGCGCTCCCGCGGGCCGCCGCCCGGGAGCGGATGGCCGGGGAACCGGTAGGGACCGACCTCGACGCCGCTCTCCGTCGCGCTCTCGCCGACGAGGTAGCGCAGCACGCCGCTGCCGGACTGGGTCGGCGTCGCCACCACGCGCACCGCGCTCAGCTCCGGCGGGCGGAACCGGACCGGCAACGCGATCTCGGCGACCCTGGGCGCAGGCCGGCGCAGCAGGGTCCCGGGCCGCTCGACCGTGACCCGCACCGTCGCCTCGCCCTCGACCAGGTCCGGCGTGGCTTCCCTGCCCACCTCTACCTCGACCGTCGCCTCCGCCACCGGGTTGCCGCCCAGGGACCACGGACCGGGCGGGCGGTGGGTCCTCTCCTCGAGCAGCGTGGATTCCCCGTCCTGGATCAACTCCACCCGGATCGAACCGAGTCCCCGGCCGCCTGCCTCCGCCACGGACGTGACGACCGTCCTGGGGCCGATGCCGGGCAGATCGGAGCGGATCGTGACGACGGGTTCCGGTCCGACGCGAATCCACAGCACCGCGCCGGCGGCCGCGAGAGCCACGACGAGCGGCGCGGCGATCGCGGCCCAGGGCGGCTGGCCCCGCCGGCGCGGTCCCAGGCGAACGGCTTCCCTTCCGGTGAGCGCCAAGAACCCGCGGCCCGTCAGGCGACTTCGAGCAGCTCGACCCAGTTGCCGTCCGGATCCTCGATCATCGAGATCCTGATTCCGGGACGAATCTCCCGCGGCGAGATGACGACCTTGCGGCCCGCTTCCTCCGCCCGCGCCGTCGCCTCGTCGAGGTTCGACACCGAGATCGTCCAGTAGCGGTAGCCGGTCGCGCCGGCGATGCCTCCGGGCGGCGCCCCGGCCTCCGGCGCCCGCGACAGCGACACGAGCTTGATCAGGCTCGTGCCGCAGAGCAGGCGGTGCATCGTGCCGCCCGGCATCGGCGTCTCGCCCTGGTCTTCAAGCCCCAGCACGTCGCGGTAGAAGTGAAGCGACGCCTCCGCGTCCCGCACCACGATGCCGAGATCGATCGAGTCCTTCGTCAATTGCACGCCCAAAGCAGCCTCCTCCCCAACGGTCGTCGTGGCCGCGGATGTTACCCGTCGGCGACCGGGGCCGCGGATGAAGCCGTCCTCCGGCTCACTCGCTTCCTGGCCGGCTACGCCGGAAGCGCGTCGAACGACCCCCGCACCCAGCGGCTGTCAGGGATCGATGCGCCGGGCCTCTCCTTCCTTCTGTCGGGCCAGGATCACCCGAACGAGCAGAAGAACGCCGACCGCCATGACGGCGACCGGCCAGAAGTCGAGGACGTCCTCCATCCAGACGAACTCCGGCAGGCTCGCGATGACGAGGACTCCGCCCGGGATCAGCGGCCACCAGCGGTTCCGCCGCTCGTAGAGCATGGAGGCGACGTAGATCAGGATGAACCCCGCCCCGAGGCCCAGAGCGACGTTCTCGCCGTCGCCGAAGGAACGGGAATCGAGTTCCTCGAACGCCAGACCGCCTCCGATTCCCAGCAGCAGCGCGCCGGGAATGAGCAGTCCGAACGCCCGCCGGTACAGGTAGCCGGCGACGAAGACCCCGCCGATCAGAATGAAGAGCAGGTGTCCATGGGCGCCCGCGTCGAGGCGCTCGAGCGCCAGCAGCACGCCGCCCAGGACGATCAGGGCCAGGCCGGCGGCGATCTGACCGGCAAGAGTCGGGCCGGCGTCGGCCGCCGGCTGCTCCGGCGCTTCCGGCGGTTCGGGCGGCGCCGGCGGCTCGGCCGGCCCGGCGGATGCGGACGATTCGGGTGCGGCGCCCGCGGACGAAGAGGTCTCGTCGTTCATCTCGTCATGTTCCATTGCGTCGTTCCTCCCTCCTGCACTCTACGCACGACGAGGCGGCGAGGTTCCAGTCCTTCCACCGTTCGACAACTTCCCGGCGGCATTCCGCTGGTACGCTAGCCCCGAAACGCCTCGCAAGCTCGGCGTTTCGGCCCAGTCCGTCCTCGCCATGACCTTCCGCCACAGAACTCGCTCCGCTGCCTTCCGCGGCGAAAGCTCCTGAGCCCATGCCTGTCTTCGAACGGGGCGACACGCGGATCCGGTGGTGGGAGGCCGGCGAGGGCTTCCCCGTGCTGCTGTTCGCGCCGGGCGGCATGCGCTCCGCCGCCGACATCTGGGGAACGAGCCCGTTCGACCCGCGCGAGGCGCTCTCCGGCTCCTTCCGGGTCATCTCGATGGACCAGCGCAACGCCGGCGGTTCCAGCGCGCCGGTAACCGCCGGCGACGGCTGGCATTCCTACACGGGAGACCACCTGGCGCTGCTGGATCACCTGGGCATCGAGCGCTGCCACCTGATGGGCGGCTGCATCGGCTCCTCCTATTGCCTCGGCGTCCTCCAGGCCGACGCATCCCGGGTCGCCGCCGCCGTGCTCCAGAACCCGATCGGGAACCATGAGAACCAGGACCTGTTCTACGGCATGTTCGACGCCTGGGCCGACGCCCTTCTGGAGCGGCGGGACGACGTGGATCCCGCGGCGCTGCCGCCCTTCCGCGAGCGGATGTACGGCGGCGACTTCACCTTCAACGCCGACCGCGACTTCGTGGCCGGAATCGAGACGCCGCTCCTGATTCTGGCCGGCGACGACGCCTACCATCCCCGGCCGATCGCCGAGGAGATCGCCGCCCTGGCACCGAACAACGAGACGATCCTCGAGTGGAAGAGCGAGGAAGCCGCGGCTGCCGCCGCGACCGAGGTGGCGGCCTTCCTGGAACGGCACACACCGTAGCCTCTCCGGGGAATCCGATGATCGAAGCGACTCTGCTCGGCGCCGTCCTGGCCCTGGGAACCCCGCCAGGCGCGGCGGCGACCCCCGAGGCCGCCCAGGCCGAGACCCGGCAGGAAGCCCCGTTCGGCCGCGGCGTCGGCGAACTGAGCGACGTCGTCGAAGTGACCGTGGTCAACGTGGACGTCGTCGCCACCGACCGCAACGGGCGTCCCGCGGACGACCTGTCGCGCCAGAACTTCCGTGTCTTCGACGACGGCCGGCCGGTCGAACTCAGCTACTTCAGCCGGGGCGGCGGCGCCGGCGACCCGGCCCCGGGTCTCCTGCGGGAGCCACTGTCGATCGCCTTCTTCTTCGACAACACGCATCTCTCCGTCGCCAGCCGCTCCGCCGTGATGGACCAGATCAAGGACTTCGCCCGCGGCCAGCTCGAAGCCGGCGGCCGGGACGTCCCGGTCTATGGGATGGTGGTCGCCTTCGACGGCGAGCTGCGCCTGCTCCAGGACCTCACCGCGGACTACATCGCCCTCGCCCAGGGCCTGAACCGGGCCGAAGCCTCGCACCAGGTCTTCACCGAAGCCCAGGGGCTCAAGCGCAGGTCCCAGGAGAGCTTTCTCCAGTTGATGGACCAGCTGAACGCCCGGCGGTACGAGTCGGCGGGCAGCATCGGCGCCCTGCGCGCGACCCTCGCGGAACTGCTCGCCTATGCGCGCGTCATCCACCAGGACAGCGCCCGCACCGCCGATGCCATCGAGGAGATCGTCGATTCGCTGGCCCTGGTTCCGGGACGCAAGGCCTTCTTCCTGATCAGCGACGGCTTCGCGGCCCGGCCGTTCGACCGCCTGCTCCAGAACGTCCAGAAGCGGGTGGCCGGCCGCCGGGAAGAAACCGGCATCGAACTGATGGAGAACCGGGAGGTCGACGGTCCGGAGGGATTCGACGCGCCGAACAACCTCTACACGAGGAACTCGAACATCCAGGGCACGGCCGCGCTCACGGCCACGTCCTTCCAGCAGGATCTGGCGACCTTCGATCTGAGCGCCCGCTACGAGGGTCTGGCGGCGCGCGCGAACTCCCACCGGGTCTCGTTCTACGCCTTCAAGCCGCCCGAGGTCGAAGTCGCCGCGGCGGCGCTGTCCGAGCGGGTGTCCGACCAGCAGAAGCTCACCTACCTGTCCGACCTCCGCGGCGTGCTGAACGGGCTGGCCCACGACACCGGCGGCCGCTCCTGGGTCTCCGGCCGCAACGTGCAGACGTTCTTCGACCAGGTGGCCGAAGACCTCGGTTCCTACTACTCGCTCGGCTACCTGCTCGACGAGTTCGTCGAGGGCTCGATCCACGAGGTTCGCATCAAGCCGCGGCCGCGCCACCTGAGGCTTCGCCACCGGACGAGCTACGTAGCGCGCTCCCTGCGCGAGCGGCTGGCCGAGCGAACGGTCGGCGCGCTCCTGCTCGGCTGGACCGAGAACACCCACGGGCTCCACATCGACAGCATCGAATGGGACACCGGCGCGGGCGGCTTCTACGACGTCGACTTCACCGTCTCGGTGCCCCTGGACGAACTCGTCATGATCGAGCAGGCGGGAGAACGCACGAACCAGGTTCGCGTGGTCGCCGTCGTGCTCACCGAGGAGGGGGAGCAATTGGCGCCGAGCCACCTCGTTCTGCCTCTGGCCATCCCCGACCGGGACTGGTCGGAGGCCCGGGACCAGTTCTTCGCCGTCAGCTTCGAGTACCCGATTCCGCGCGGCAGCCACCGGGTCGCCATCGGCCTCTGGGACGAGAACGGCGGCGCCGGTTCCTACATCCGGAGGGAGTTCAGTGTGCGCTGACCTCGAACCCGCAACCGGGGCCGTCCACCTCACCGAAGCCGAGCTGGAGGCGGGCTTCCCGCACGTCCTGGCCTCCCCCGCCGACGGCGGCACGCTGGAGATGATCGTCCGGCGTCCCGGCGTCGACCGGCGCGAGCCGGTCGACGAGGGGCGGCTGACCGCCGAGGAGGGCCTCGAGGGAGACACATGGAAGGTCCGGCGCGGCTACTCGCTGCCCGACGGCTCGCCCGACCCCGACGCGCAGCTCACCCTGACCAACGCGCGCTTCGCCGCCCTGATCGCCGGCGACCGCGAGCGGTGGCCGCTCGCCGGCGACCAGCTCTACGTCGACCTCGACCTGAGCGAGAGCAACCTGCCGCCCGGGACCCGGCTCCGCATCGGCGGCGCGACGCTGGAGGTCACGGCCCTCCCCCACACCGGCTGCGCCAAGTACCGGAAGCGTTTCGGCGTGGAGGCGCTCAAGTTCACCGCCACGCCCGAGGGCAGGTCGCGCCATCTGCGCGGCATCTACGCCCGCGTCGTCGAGCCCGGAACGGTGCGGGTCGGCGACACGATCCGAAAGGCGGGCTAGCGCCCATGGGGGTCACCAGGGGAGTGCGGCAGCTCGTCGCCGAGGCCGACGCCGCGGTCGAGACGGTCACGGTCGCCGAAGCCCGCGAGCGCCAGGCCGGCGGCGCGCTCATCGTCGATCTGCGCGACATCCGCGAGCGGGCCCGCGAAGGCTTCATCCCCGGCGCCTACCACGCCCCGCGGGGGATGATCGAGTTCTGGGTCGACCCGGAGAGTCCCTACTACAAGGAGATCTTCGGCAGTGGCCGGGAGTTCATCTTCCATTGCGCCAGCGGCTGGCGCTCCGCGCTCGCCACGAAGGCGGTCCAGGACATGGGGCTCGCGCCCGTGTCCCACATCGGCGGCGGCTTCACGGCCTGGAAGAAGGCCGACGCGCCCGTGCTGCGAACGGAGGACGGCCGGGCGCCCCGCGCTTGACAGCAAGGTACCGATTCCTTAGCCTCTGCGCCCGTTCAAGGCCTGTACGCAAGATGCCCGTCCTCCTCACCTCCGCCTCGACCGCCCCTCTCGCCAAGGGTCGCCGCGGCGGCGCGAAGCGTCCGGGACAGGATCCTGGATGACCCGCTAGATCGAGAACGCATCTTCTCCCGGAGGCCGGCCATCCAGAAGGATGAGCCGGCCTCTCTGTTCTTGAAACGCGCCTCTTGCCGAAGTGCAAACCCAACCGAGGAGACAGCGCCATGGAACTCCAGACCGTCGACGCCGACAGCGAGTGCCCCGAGTGCTTCGAGTCCGTGAGGCTCGAGGCCGTGATGCAGCATGAGATCGTCCAGTGCGCCGGCTGCGGCATCGACCTCGAAGTGATCGAGCTCGACCCCGTCACCCTGGAACTCGCACCGGAAGAAGAAGAGGACTGGGGCGAGTAGCGGAGCCGAAGAATGCGCATCGGAGTCCTCTACAGCCGGGTCCGGCCCGAAGAGAAGCTGCTGTTCGCCGAGTTCGAACGGCGGCGGGCCGACGTGGAGCCGATCGACGACCGCGGAGTCGTCCTCGCGCTCGGCGGCGGCAGCGCGATCGAGCCGTCCTTCGACTTCGACGTCGTGTTCGACCGTTCGCTCAGCTACAGCCGCGCCCTCGTCAACCTGCGCGTCCTGGCCGACCGCGGCGTGGCGACGGTCAACCCGGTGGACGTGGTGGAGAACTGCGGCGACAAGGTCCGCACCTCCAGCCTGCTCCAGGCGGCCGGGCTGCCGACGCCCGCAACCCGGGTGGCCTCGACGCCGGCGGCCGCGCTGCGGGCGATCGAGGAACTCGGCTACCCGGTCGTGATGAAGCCGACCGTCGGATCCTGGGGCCGCCTGGTGGCCCGCATCAACGACCGGGACGCCGCGGAAGCGCTGCTGGAGCACAAGAGCACGCTCGGCTCCTACCAGCACTCCATCTTCTACCTGCAGCGCTACGTCGACAAGCCGGAGCGCGACATCCGGGCCTTCGTCGCCGGCGGCGAGACCCTCTGCGCGATCTACCGCCGGGCGCCGCACTGGATCACGAACACGGCGCGCGGCGCTTCCACCGGGAACTGCCCGGTGACGGCCGAGATCGACGACCTCTGCCGGCGAGCGGCAGGCGCCGTCGGGGGCGGCCTGGTGGCGGTCGACCTGGTCGAAGACCCCGACGACGGCCTGCTCGTGCTGGAGGTCAACCACACGATGGAGTTCCGCAACTCGATCGAACCCACCGGCGTCGACATCCCCGCGCGGATGGTCGACTTCGTCGAGCGGGTGGCCAGCGCCGGCTGGGACGCCGCGCACGACCGGGAGGGAGCATGACCGCGCGCGCCGGCATCCCCGCGTCGACTCCGGGCGGCGGACCCGCGGAGGTCGCGGCATGACCCTGCGCGCGAGCGTCGTCGGCGGCTCCGGCTACGCGGGCGGCGAGCTGCTCCGGCTGCTGATCGGCCACGGCGGCTTCGAGGTCGCGCAGGTCACCTCGCGGCGGCTGGCCGGTTCGTTCGTCCACTTCACGCACCCGAACCTGCGCGGCCACACCGACCTGCGCTTCTCCACCGCGGACGAACTCGAGCCCTGCGACCTGCTCTTCCTCTGCCTGCCGCACGGCGCCGCCGCCAGGAACATCGACGGCTACGCCGCGCTCGCGCCGAAGGTCATCGACCTCTCGGCCGACTTCCGGCTGCGTTCCGCGGAGGCATGGGAGGAGTGGTACGGCGCCGCCCACGCCGCGCCGGAATGGCTCGACCGGTTCGTCTACGGCTTGCCCGAACTCGACCGCGAGGCCGTGGCCGGCGCCGGCCGCGTCAGCGGCGTCGGCTGCAACGCGACGGCGACCCTGCTCGGCCTGCTGCCCCTGCTCGAACCCGAGCTCCTGGCGAGCGGCCTGGTCGACTGGCGGCGCGGCGTCGTCACGGAGCTGAAGGTCGGCAGCAGCGAGGGCGGCGCCTCGTCGTCGGACGCCTCCCACCACCCCGAACGGTCCGGCGTCGTGCGGAGCTTCCGGCCGACCGGCCACCGGCACACGGCGGAGGTCGAGCAGGCGTTCGCCCACCGAGGCGTCGAAGCCGCCGGCAACGTCCACCTCTCGGTGACCGCGGTCGAGATGGTGCGCGGCGTCCTGGCCACCAGCCACCTGTTCCTCGGCGGCGAACGTGCCGGCAAGGCCGCCGAACGCGATCTCTTCCGGGCCTTCCGGGCCTTCTGCCGGCGACATCCCTTCGTCCGCCTCGTGAAGGACCGGCGCGGCATCCACCGCTATCCCGAACCGAAGATCCTCGCCGGCAGCAACCACGCCGAGGTCGGCTTCGACCTCGATCCGAAGACAGGCCGCCTGGTCGTCCTCTGCGCCATCGACAACCTGATGAAGGGCGCGGCCGGCAACGCGGTCCAGTGCGCCAACCTGATGTGCGGGTACGAAGAGACCCGGGGCCTCGACTTCCTCGGCCTTCATCCCGTCTAGGAGCTTGCGCCTGGCGGCGGTAACCACGGAAATGGCCGAAACCAGCTCACACAACCCCGGCGAACCGCTCGTGATCAAGGCCGGCGGCGGCAAGGCTCTCGACCTGGAGGCGATCGCCGCGGACATCGGCGCCCTGTGGCAATCCGGCAAGCCCGTGGTTCTCGTCCACGGCGGTGCCGAGACCACGAACGAGGTCGCCGAGCAGTTGGGACATCCGCCGCGGTTCGTGACCAGCGAGAGCGGCTACTCCAGCCGCCGGACGGACCGCCGGACGCTCGAGATCTTCGAGATGGTCTACTGCGGCCTGCTGAACAAGCGCTGGGTCGAACTCCTGCAGCGCCGGGGCGTTCAGGCGGTCGGCCTGTCGGGACTCGACGGCCGGCTATTCGAGGGCCGCCGCAAGGACAAGCTGCGCATCCGCCACGCCGGCCGGCGCATGGTGCTGCGCGACGACTGGACCGGCACGGTCGAGAAGGTGAACGGCGAGCTCCTGCGCCTGCTGCTCGATGGCGGCTACCTGCCCGTGCTGACGCCTCCCGGCGCCTCCTTCGACGGCGAGGCTGTGAACGTCGACGGCGACCGCGCCGCCGCCGCCATCGCCGCCGCCCTGGGCGCTCCGACCCTCGTCTACCTCTCGGGCGCGCCGGGCCTGCTCGCCGACTTCCCCGACGAGGACTCCCTGATTCCCCGCTTCCAGGTCGCCCGCGACGCGCTCTCCGGCGCCGCGCCCGAGGCCGGGCTCGAACCCCTGGCGGCAGCAGCCGAGGACCGGATGAAGAAGAAGGTGCTCGGCGCCGCCGAGGCGCTCCGCGGCGGGGTCGACCGGGTTATCTTCGCCGACGGCCGGGTCGACGGACCGGTTCGGGCCGCTCTCGACGGCGCCGGCACGCACGTCGTCGTCAGGCAGGCGAACAGGCAGGAGGAACCGCGATGAGCGCCACCACAGCGGATGCGGGGAACGCGGGCCGGCAGGCCCGCGCCACGGCCGGCGCACGCGGCGCGCCGGATGCCGGCCAGAAGGCCGGCGCGCCGACGGCCGCCGCGCCTGGCGCGGAGGACCGCCGCCTCGGAACCTGGGCGCCGCGCAAGCCGACTCCGCCGATCGTCCGCGGCGAGGGCTGCGAGCTCGTCGCTGAGAACGGCGACCGCTACCTCGACCTGACCGCCGGCTACGGCGTCTGCTGCCTGGGCTACAACCACCCGGCAATCGTCCGGGCGTTGACGGCCCAGGCGGAGCGGCTCACGTACTGCCCGATGAACATGCCCAGCCGGGACCGGGCCGAGTACGTCGAGGCGCTGGCCGCCGTCCTGCCCGACTCTCTCGACCGGGTCTTCCTGTGCAACAGCGGCACGGAAGCGGTCGAGGGGGCGCTCAAGTTCGCCGCGCTGGCGACCGGCCGCAGCCGCACCGTCGCGCTTCGCAACAGCTTCCACGGCCGCACCCTGGGAGCGCAGGCGACGATGTGGAACCCCGCCGCCCGCAAGCCCTACGCCGGGCTGCTCCACGACAACGTCTTCGTCCAGCCGGAAGCCGAGGCCATAGACGAAGCGGTCGACGAAGACACGGCTGCGCTGATCCTCGAACCGGTCCAGGGCGAGGGCGGCGTCAACGTGCTGAGCGACGACGTGCTGCTCGCGGCCCGCCGCGCCTGCGACCGGCACGGGGCGTTGCTCGTCCTCGACGAGGTGCAGACCGGCTTCGGCCGTTGCGGAACCTGGTTCGCCCACCGCACGACGCCCGGCCTGGAGGCCGACCTGATGCCGCTCGCCAAGGGCATCGGCGGCGGCTTCCCGCTCGGGGCGATCGCCTACGGCGAGCGCGTCGCGGCCGCGCTTCGGCCCGGTTGCCACGGCTCGACCTACGGCGGCAATCCGCTCGCCTGCGCCGCCGGTCTGGCCGTGATCGAGACCCTGCGCGCGCTCGACCTGCCGGCCAGGGCGGCCCGGGTCGGCGAGGCCTTCCTGGGCGCCCTGCGCGACCGACTGGCGTCGAACCCGCGAGTGCGCGAAGTGCGCGGCCGCGGCCTGATGCTGGGCGTCATGCTGCGGCAACGCGCTGGACGCTACCTGGCCCGCCTGACTTCGGAGCACCGGATCCTGGCGCTGCCCGCCGGGCCGAACGTGATCCGGATGCTGCCGCCCCTCGTCGTCGGCGAGGACGAACTCGAGCGCGCCGCGGACGCCCTCTCGGCGGTGCTCGCGGAGGACTGAGGATGGCGAAGACGGACGCCTGCGACCGGCACGCTGCCGACGCCGCGACGCCGGACCGGCCGGCGGCGAGGCGCTTGCCGTGGCCGAAGCCGCCCGGCCCGGCGAGCCCGCCCGGCCAGCGCGACGCGGTCCGCGACCGGGCCGAGATCGAACTCGTGCGCGGTCTCGTCGCGGTGCCGTCGCTGTCGCGGCACGAGGCCGCCGCCAGCGGCTGGCTGGCGGCCGAAATGGAGGCACGCGGCCTGGAGCGCTGCCACGTCGACGGAGCGCTGAACGCGGTCGGCGAGCTGGGCGATCCCGCAGCGTCCCGCCTCGTCGTCCTGCTCGGACACATCGACACCGTGCCGGGGAACATCCCGGTCCGGATCGAGGACGAGGGCTCCCCCCAAGGCATCCTGCACGGCCGGGGGTCGGTCGACGCGAAGGGACCGCTCGCCAGCTTCGTCGCGGCTGCCGCGCGGCTCGGCGGCGACTGGGCCCGCGCCCACGACCTGCGGGTGATCGTCGCCGGCGCGACGGAAGAGGAGGCGGCGAGTTCCCGCGGCGCCCACTTCCTGCTGAAGCGGCTGAACGGCCGCGACGAGCCGGCGCCCGACGTCTGCGTCATCGGCGAACCCAGCCACTGGCACCGGCTGACCCTCGGCTACAAGGGGCGCCTGCTGATCGACCTGATGGCCCGGCGGCCGAGCAGCCACACGGCGGGCCCGGAGGTCGGCGTCGGCATCACCGCGTTCGACCTCTGGCGGCGGCTGGAACGGGTGGCCGAGCGGAACGGCGGCCGGACGCCGTTCGAACGCGTCCTGCCCAGCCTGCGGTCGATCGGGACCACGAGCGACGGCCTCTACGACACGGTCCGCGCCGACTACGGCCTGCGGCTCCCCGTCGACTTCGACGCCGGCGCGCTGGTCGACGAACTGACGGACTGGTTCCGCGGCGCGGCGGCCGACATCGACGGGCCGCTCTTCTCCGACCTCGACCCGGACCGGGCCACCGGCACGATCCGCTGCGAGCGGGGCGACGCCAGCCTGGAACTCAGCCTGCGCGGCTACGAGATCGGGGTGCGTGCCGACCGGCACTCGCCACTGGTCCGGGCGTTCCTCGCCGCCATCCGCGGCGTCGGCGGACCCGACGTCGCGCCGAAGTTCGTCGTCAAGACCGGTACCTGCGACATGAACATCGTCTGGCCGGTCTGGCGCTGCCCCATCCTTGCCTACGGTCCGGGGGACAGTACACTCGACCACACACCCGACGAGCACCTGGATCTGAACGAGTACCTGCTGGCGGTCGACACCGTGGAACTGGCGCTGAGGAACCTCGCCGCGGCCATGCCGGCGGCCGGCTGACCGCGTGGCCTCCGGCCCCGGCACGCCCCGAGTCGACCGCACGGCCTTCGGCGTCAGCGTCGGGCTGATCGCGGTGGTCTGCGCTCCGCTCGCGCTGGCGCCCCAGGCCGGCGGCGCGCTGGTGGTCCAAGCCTACGAGTCCCTGACGGAGCGCTTCGGCCTCGTCTACCAGTGGGCGACGCTGGCGGTCACCGCGTTCCTCGTCTGGCTCGCCTTCAGCCGCCACGGCAGGCGCAGGCTCGGCAGCGACGACAGCCGGCCCGACTTCAACATCTTCAGTTGGATGGCGATGCTCTTCTGCGCCGGCATCGGGGCCGGACTCCTCTACTGGTCGACGATCGAGTGGGTGACCTACCTCGACAAGCCGCCGTTCGAACTCGCCCCGAACTCCACCGAGGCGGTCGAGTGGGCGGCGACCTACGGCATCTTCCACTGGGGCATCTCGGCCTGGGCGTTGTACGGCTTTCCGGCGGTGGCGATCGCCATCCCCTACTACCGCCAGCACGCGCCGGTGCTTCGGCTGAGTACGGGGCTGCACGCGCTGATCGGCCGCGACGGCTACGACCGGGCGCCCGCCCGGATCGTCGACGTGCTGTTCATCCTGGCGCTGGTCGGCGGCACCGGCACCTCGCTGGGGCTGGGAACGCCGATGGTGGCCGCCTGCATCGGCGAGGTCCTGGGAATCGAGCAGACGTTCGGGCTCCAGGTGACGATCCTGGCGGTCTGCGTCACCCTGTTCGCCGCCAGCGTCTACCTCGGGCTCGAACGGGGCATCAAGCCGCTCTCCGACGGGTCGATCCTGGCCGCGATCCTCCTGCTCGCCTTCATCCTGATCGTCGGACCGACCAACTTCCTCCTGCGTTCCGGCACGAACTCGATCGGGCTGATGCTCGAGAACTTCATCCGGCTGAACACCTGGACGGATCCGGTGGCGCGGACCGGCTTCATCGAGGACATGACCGTCTTCTACTGGGCCTGGTGGATCGCCTACGGCCCGTTCATGGGCCTGTTCGTCACCCGCATCTCCCGCGGCCGGACGGTGCGGGAACTGATCCTGGGCATGCTGATCCTGGGCACCCTCGGCTGCGCCCTCTTCTACGCCGTGCTCGGCAACTACAGCATGCACCTGGACCTCTCGGGAGCGCTGCCGGTGCGGGAGATCGCAGCCCAGGCCGGCGCCGAGAACGCCATCGCACAGAGCATCGGCTTCCTGCCGCTCGGAACCGCCGCGCTCGCCGTCTTCGCGCTCGTGGCGATCGTCTTCATCGCCACGACCTACGACTCGGCGTCCTACTGCCTGGCGGCGTCGGCCACCCGCAACCTGCCGGAGGGAACCCACCCGGCCCGCTGGCACCGGCTGTTCTGGGCCGTCGCCGTCGGCGTGCTGCCGGTCACGCTGATGTTCATCGGCCAGGAGGGAGGCGCCGACCAACTGCGGGTCATCCAGTCGGCCACCCTGGTCGTCTCGCTGCCGCTCCTCGTCGTGGGAGCGCTGATGGTCGTGTCTCTGATGCGCTCGCTGCGGGAAGCGGACGGCGAACCGGCGCCCGACTCCCGCCGAGCCTGATTCCCGGTGAACGGGGCGCTCGCCGCCCGCTTCAACACCGGCTTCGGCCCGGAACCGGGTTCGCCCCGGAACTCAGCGCTCGCCGCCGGCCCCGAGCGCCGACTTGAGCTCCCCGACGGCGCTCGCCATCGCGTCGAGCGCGCTCTCCCAGTCTTCCCAGTGGAACGCGTGCCCGGCCTCGATCGCCTCGTCCCAGGAAGCGTTGATCGCGAACAGCGCGTCGGCCGCCTCGTGGCGCTTCGCGGGGTCCCGGAGCCGCAGAACGGCGCGGCCCACCTCGGCGCGTTGCCGGCCCAGCGACCGCAGCCGCGCCAGGTTGCGGCCGCCCCGCGCCAGCGCTTCCTGGCCCGCTTCACCGGGAATGCCGACCTCTTCGTGATCCGCGTCCGGGCCGTGACAGCGATTGCACTGCGCCTGCAGGCCGCCTTCGACGCCCAGCGACTGGGCCGCCAGACTCCCGTGGCAAGTCGTGCAGGTCGGCGCCGCGCGGACCTGCCGCTCGAGGAGCGCGTAGTGGGCGCTCTCCTGCAGCGCCCGGTACTCGGCATCGTGGCAGCGGCCGCAGGTCCGCGGCAGATTCCAGTGGTTTGTCGGGCTGTCGCCGCGGGCGCTGTTGAGCACCCCCTTGTGGGCCCGCAACTCGACGAACGTCGACGTGTTGCCGCCATGACAGTCCGCGCAGGAGACGCCGGCAGAGGCGTGCGCCGAGTCGCGGAACTGCCGCAGGTGGACCTGCGCCACTTCGTCCAGTTCCTGGGCGGCGTGGCAGTCGATGCACGGATCCTGTGCCCAGGCGGCGGCAGAGAACGCGACGCCGGCAAGCAGCGGAGCCGCCCGCTTCGCCGTCGTCCTGGCCGTCCTGACGCCGTTCACGGTTTCAGACTACCAACTGCCGCCAACGCCGCCCCCGCCGTCACCGCCAGTCGAACTCCGGCGTCAGCGCGACCTCCCGGTCCCCTCCCGGCAGGTCGGGCAGGCGCAGGCGGTAGTAGTTCAGCGGAATCCCGCCGTACCAGTAGCGGTGCCGCGCGATCCGCGCCGGCCGCTCGACGACATGGCGCACCGTCCCCGCGTCCGAGCCGCCGGAGACCGGCGCCAGCGTCGCCGTCAGGCGGGCGAGCCGCACCGGCGACCCGATCAGGAGTTCGCCGTCGGCCCGCGGCCGGTAACGGATGCCGTCCGGCCCATGCGGCCGGAGACCGGCGCCGATCAGCCGGACGCGCAGGTCGCCGTGCTGGATCTCCGTCGGGGCCGATCCGAGGTGAATCTGCGACGTCTCGAGCGGCAGGAGCCCCTTGGCGGCCGCCGAGACGTAGCGCAGGCGCCGGGCCCCGTGGTCGGGATCGATCTCCAGCGGGAACGAGGCCGCCGTCAGCCACAGGGGCGCCACGAACAGCGTCGCCGCCACCGCCGTCGCCGCCAGCCACCGCCGCGGCGGCGGCCGCTCGATCAGGAACCAGCAGGCCGGGTAGAGGGGAAGGAACCAGCGGTTCGCGATGGCGCCCGCTCCGCCATAGAAGTTGTAGGGGTTCTTGATCAGGAAGGCCAGGAGCCCGACGGCGACGCCGGCCAGCAGCCAGCGGCGCCGCGACCCCGGCCGCAGGCAGGCGCAGGCCAGGAGCAACGGAAGGAAGTACGGAACGACGCCGACGCTCCGCCCGATCAGCGCGTAGACGACGTTGTGGCCGAGCAGGGCGGCGTCCATGTCCGGCAACAGGAAGCCCTCGCGAACCCAGGAGGCGTCCCCGCCGGCCGCCAGCCGCTCGGGCCAGCGCTCCCGGTCGAAGTCGACGTCCGGATAGCCCGTGGCGCTGCTGAATCCCTGCCGTTCGCTCGCGTAGGGAGTCCAGGCGCCGCCGCTGGCGCGGTGAAACCAGGCGGAACCGAGCAGCAGCAGGATGGCGGCGGACGCAACGAGGGCCGCGGAGCGGCGTCCCCAGGCCTCGCGCAAGGTCGGCGTCGCGGCCGCCAGCGCGGCGGCGAGCAGCGCAAGGTAGAACGGCCGGCCGGCGCCGGCGACGGCCAGCAGCGCGCCGCCGGCCGCCAGGCGCACCGCCGGGAGTTTCCCACCCTCGAACCAGGGGTCCAGGCAGCACAGGCCAAGCGCCGTCACGACCAGGTAGAAGAGGTCCGCGTGGATCCAGAAGACGTGGCCGAAAGCGACCGAGAAGAAGAGCAGGAGAGCCGCCACCAGCGGTCCGTCGGCGCCGACCCGCGCGGCCAGCAAGCAGTCGAGCAGCAGCGCCGCCGCGACGAGCAGCAGCAGATTGGCCAGGATCGGCCCCTGCACGGGCGCCAGGCGGACGAACGGCGCGAGGTAGAGAGAGTAGAAAGCCGGCTTGGCGTAGACCAGCGTCGCGCCGCCGTCGACGCTCTGCAGGATCAGCGGGTCGGGCACCTTGCCCGTCAACCGCTGGTAGCGCCGGAAGTCGGCCTCCTCGTAGCGACGGTCGAAGTCGAAGGCCAGGCTCTGGGCCTGCATCGCGTAGACCCCCTCGTCGCCGACCGTGTACGGCCAGTCGGACGGGTCGAAGACGGCCGCGCCGACGGCCAGGGCGAGCAGTAGCGCCCAGAGCGCGCCCCGCTGCCAGGTCGGCGTTCCAAGACACCGCCACGCCTGCCCGCTGCCGGAGGGTTCCTCCATACCCGCCGGGACGCTAGCACCGGGGCGCTCCAGCGCTGGACCGGAGAATCCGGTCGCCCCCGCGGCGCGGAGGGGCCCCGGGGCGGTTCGCCTCTTGATCTGACGAAAGCACGACGGCGCCGTGACGGCGGCATTGCGAACAACGCATGGCGCTGCTCCGAACGCCTACCGATCGGCGAGTGTTGTACTCTCCGGACCGGTCGACCTACCACCATGAAGGGAGCCGTTTCATGAAGAAGCTCGAAGTCGCGCCCCGTCGCCTGACGCACCTGCTGGTCCTGTTCCTGACTCTCGGTCTGGCGGTTCCGGTCCTGGCTCAGGAAGGCGACAACCAGGACGAAGCCGAGGCCGAGGAAACCACGGAGTTCGAAGAGACGATCGTCGTCGTCGGCACCCGAACGGAGGGACGGACGGTCACCGCATCCCCCGTGCCGGTCGACGTCATTCCCGAGACCGAGCTGGTCAGCCAGGGCGCCAACGACCTGACGGACCGGATCCGCAAGGTCGTCCCGTCCTACAACGTCGGCATGCAGCCGATCAGCGACGCGGCCACCCTGGTTCGCCCGGCCAACCTCCGCGGTCTGGCGCCGGACCACACCCTGATCCTGGTCAACGGCAAACGCCGTCACCGCGCCGCGGTCATCGCCTGGCTGGGGAACGGCATCTCGGACGGCTCCCAGGGGCCGGACATCTCCGTCATCCCGTCCATCGCCCTGCGCCAGGTCGAGGTCCTGCGCGACGGCGCCTCGGCGCAGTACGGCTCCGACGCGATCGCCGGCGTCATCAACTTCCAGCTCAAGGACGCGAGTTCGGGCGGCAGCATCGAAGTCCGCTCGGGCCAGTTCGCGGACGCGAACCCGGGGTCCAGTTCCGGCTTCGGCGGGCAGTACACGTTCGCCGGCGAGAACGGCCTCTCCTACGCCGTAGCCGCCAACCTCGGCATGCCGATGGGCGACAACGGCTTCTTCAACCTGAGCCTGGAGTACGGCGCCGCCGACCCGACGAGCCGCAGCGTTCAGCGGAACGACGCGATCGCCATCATCAACACCGGCAACAGCCACATCCGCAATCCGGCCCAGGTTTGGGGCTCGCCGCTGGTCGAGGACGACATCAAGCTCTTCGCCAACTTCGGCAGCCTGTTCGACAACGGCGTCCAGTTCTACGGCCACGCGAACTACGCCACGCGGACGACGACCGGCGGCTTCTACTTCCGCAATCCGAACACGCGGACCGGCGTCTTCACCTACTCGGACACGGCGAGGCGGGGCAAGTTCCTGCTCGTCGGCGACCGCGAATGGGCCGCGACCGGCGTCGAGGGCGCCGGCAACTGCCCCGCCGTCCCGGTCGTCGATCACGTGCCCGACGCGGCCGCGCTGGCGGCCGTCGAAGCGGACCCGAACTGCTTCACGCTGCGGACCCGCTTCCCCGGCGGCTTCACGCCGCAGTTCGGCGGCGACCTGACCGACTCCTCGATCATCGCCGGCCTCCGCGGCTACCTCGACAGCGGCATGACCTGGGATCTCAGCGTCAACGTCGGCAACAGCGAGGTCGACCAGTTCATCTACAACACGGTGAACGCCTCGCTCGGCTACGACACGCCGACCTCGTTCAGCCCCGGCATCTACGAGCAGACGGACACGAACGTCAACTTCGACATCACCTACCCGGTGCGCGACAACGTCAGCCTCGCCGCCGGCGTGGAGTGGCGGAACGAGCAGTTCCGGATCGGCGCCGGCGACCCGGCTTCCTGGGAGATCGGCCCCTACGCCGCCCAGGGCTTCAGCTCCGGATCCAACGGCTTCAACGGCTACCGCGCCGACGTGACGGCCGGCACCTGGGACCGCGCCAACGTCGCGGTCTACGGCGACGTCGAGTTCGAGGACCCGGACGAGATGTGGACCGTAACCACGGCGCTCCGCATCGAGGACTTCGACGGCTTCGGCAACACGACGAACGCGAAGGTCTCGGGGCGCCGCGTCGTATCCGACGCGGTCTCGCTGCGCGCCGCCGTCAGCACCGGCTTCCGCGCGCCGACGCCCGGTCAGCAGAACGCGTTCAACGTGACGACGGCCTTCGATCCCGAGACCGGCGGCCTGTCCAACAGCGGCACCGTTCCCTCCAACTCCGCGCCCGCGGCGCTGCGGGGCGGCGAGGATCTCCAGCCCGAAGAGGCCGTCAACTTCTCGGCCGGCCTGATCGTCGACAAGGGCGACTTCACCCTGACGGCGGACGTCTTCCACATCGACGTCGACGACCGGCTCGCGATTTCGGAGACCTTCCGGCAGTGCGCCCTCATCCAGGAACCGAACTGCGTGACGGACGACGAGATCGAGCAGTTGCTCTCCGGTGGCTTCGTCGAGGCGCGGAACCTGAAGAACTTCCGGTTCTTCGTCAACGACTTCGCCACCCAGACGCAGGGCCTGGACGTGGTCGGCACCTGGACGCCGGCGGAGCTCGGCGGCGACACGAGCTTCAGCCTCGTGTTCAACTACACGAAGACGGAGGTCACGGACCACAATCCAGACACCGTCGGCCCCTTCCGCATCGCCACGATCGAGAAGGGACTGCCGGAGTTCCGCTGGAACCTGGCGATGAACCACGACGCCCGAAGCTGGAACCTGATGACCCGTCTGAACTACTTCGACGGCTGGTGGGACAGCGAGGACGCGCAGAACTTCCTCGGCCGGAACAACGCGCCGATGTACTCGGACTACAACGGCGAGTTCCTGCTCGACGTCGAGGTCGGCATTCCGCTGCCGAACAACACGTCGATCGCCATCGGCGTCCAGAACCTGCTGAACACCTACCCGGAAGAGAACCCCGGCGCCGCCGACGCAGTCGGCAACCGGTACGGCCAGTTCTCGCCGTTCGGCTTCAACGGGTCCTACTACTACGTCCGGTTCAACTACGCCTGGGGCCAGAACTTCTAGGAGTCAGGGCATCGACGCGGTCGCCGGCCGGGTGCGCGGGTCTTCCGACCCGCACCGTGCTGGGTGCGCGGGTCTTCCGACCCGCTCCGTGGCGGGTGCGCGGGTCCTCTGATCCGCACCGTGCTGGGTGCGCGGGTCTTCCGACCCGCACCCGGCGAAGCCGGCCAGTAAACCGCGCCGGCCGTCAGGCCGGCGTCCCTCTCTCCAGGCTCTGCAGCAACCAGTACCGCCGGTACAACTCGTTCGCCTCGTACAGCTCCTCGTGGCTGCCGGCGGCCACCAGCCGGCCCCGGTCGAGCACATGGATGCGCCGGGCCCGGCGCGCGGTGGCCAGGCGGTGGGCGATGACGATCGTCGTCCGGCCCTCGAGCAACTGCTCGATCGCCCGCTGGACAGTCGCCTCCGAGTCCGGGTCGAGGGCGCTCGTCGCCTCGTCGAGAAGCAGGATCCGCGGGTCGCGCAGGAACGCCCGCGCGATCGCGATCCGCTGGCGCTGACCCGCCGAGAGCCGCACGCCGCGCTCGCCCACTTCCGTGGCGAACCCCGCGTCCAGGCGTTCGATGAACGAGACCGCGCCCGCCGCTTCCGCGGCCGCCCGGACCTCGTCGTCCCCGGCGCCGGGCCGGGCGAGGCGGATGTTCTCCGCCACCGAACCCGAGAACAGGAAGATGTCCTGCGGCACCAGCGCGATCCGGCGCCGCAGATCGGCCAGCGCGACGTCCGCCAGAGGCCGGCCGTCGATGAGCAGTTCGCCGTTCTGGGGCTCGTAGAACCGGAGCAGGAGCGAGAAGAGAGTGCTCTTGCCGGATCCGCTCGGCCCGACGAGCGCGGCCAACTCGCCCGGCGCCACCTCCAGCGACACCTCGGCCAGCGCGGGCTGCTCGGCGCCCTCGTACCGGAAGCCGACCGCACGGGCGCTGATCCGGGCCGCGTCCCCGGCCAGGCGCACCGGCGACGGCGGATCGGCGATCGCCGACCCCTCGTCGAGCAGTTGAAAGACCCGCTCGCTCGATCCCCGAAGTCTGCGATAGCCGGCATAGAGAGCGCCCAACTGCCCGACCGAAGTCGCGATCGCGAACGTGTAGAGCAGGAAGGAGGTCAACTGGCCGGCCGTCAACGCCCCCTCGAGCATGAGGCGCCCGCCGAACCCGAGCACGAGGGCAAAGGAGGTGAAGCCGACGAAGGTCATCAGCCCCCCGAAGGCCCCGTACAGGCGCACGTTGCGGAGCTGGACGGCAAGTAAATCGACCAGTCGCTCGCGGTAGCGGCCACGCGCCCGGTTCTCGGCGGAGAACGCCTGCAGGGTGCGGACGCCGGAGAGGGCTTCTTCGGCCCAGGCGGACGTCTCGGCCACCGCGTCGCGCTCCTCGACCGCGACCCGTTCCAGCCGCCGGCCGAAGACGAGCGCGAACACCACGACGGGTGGAACGATCAGCAGGGCCACCACGGTCAACCGGGTCTGGAGAACGAGCAGGATGACCAGAACGCCGACGAACCGCACGGCAGCCTGAAGCCCGGAGGGAATCTGCTCGGTCAGAGCCGTCTGCACCACGGTCAGGTCCGATCCCATCCGGGAGAGCAGCTCGCCCACGCGACGCCGGTCGAAGAAGTCGATGGACAGGCCGACCAGGTGGCCGAAGAGCCGCCGCCGCAGATCGCGCAGCAGCCGCGCGCCGGCGGCGCCGAGCAGCCAGGTCTGGAAGTAGCCGAGGACGCCCAGAACCGCGAACAGGGCGATCAACCCGACCACGAGTTCGTCCAGCTCCCGTACGGACCGGGAAGCCATGGCGGTGTCGACGAACTCCCCCACCCGCATCGGCACCACCAGAAAGACCCCGCTGCCCGCGAGCAGCAGGACTGTCCCGAGGACAAGCTGCGGCAGGTAGGGCCGGGCCAGTCCGAACAGCCGGCGGAACGAAACCGGCGCTGCGGACCGCTCGTCCGCCTCGCGACTCTTTGCCGTCACCTGCCGACCGTCAGCGTGACGACGAGTTCGGGCCGCTCGGCGTCCGCGACGATCTCGTCGAAGACGCCGGCGTCCATCGACAGCGGAATCTCGAACGCCACCGAGCCGTGTTCGACCTGTTCGGGAATGTTGCGGCCCACCCGGCCCGCGAGGTCGCCCGAAGCGACCGCGTCGCCGCCGTCCGGCTGGCCGCCCCGGTGGAGTTCGACGCCGACGTTCACCCGCCGCAGCGCCCGGCCGGTCTGAAGCGCCAGTTCCGCGCGCAGTTCCACCCGGCCGCGGCGTACGCGGCGTTCCACCTGCAGGCGCTCGATCGTCACCCCCTCGCAGAGGTACGGCGCGGTGTCGCGCGTGATCCAGGCGTACCCCGCGGGAAGCGACTCGACCGGCCCGAGCGGCAGCCGCAGCACCATCGGCGACGCCATCGCGATCCGTTCGATCACCGCCGCGTCGTCGGCACGCGCGGAGCCGGGCGTCACCTCGCCCGCGGCGGGCGCCGGTTCGGGCACGGATACAGCCCGTGCGGACGGTTCAGGCGCGGACGGCTGGGGCTCAACCACCGTCTCGACCGGCACCTCCGCGGGTTCAGCCGCGCGCGCAACCCGTGCGGGAGCAGCCGGCGTGGCCAGCGCGGGCTTCACGGGCTCGGCCGGCGCCTCGAACGGCGCCTCCGCCGGCGCAGGCGGTTCAGCCTCGGCCAGCGTCTCGACGGCCGACTCGTCCGGCGCAGGCGGTCTGGAGACCGTTTCGACCGGCTCAGCCGGGCGCGGCGCCGGGCGGCCGGCGGGGACGTAATGCCCCTCGAAGAACACCGTCGAGGGACGATCGCCGGGTCCGGCCCGCCGGGACGTGCCCGCGATCCGGGCGATCCGCCCGTCCGCCTCCCGGTTCAGCCGTTCCCGCCAGTTCGCGCTCCGTCCGTCCGCGGAGACGCGCTCGCCGTCGAATGCGAGCCCGTCGCCGTCGACGGCGCCTTGCGAGCGCACGATCGAGCCGCCGGACGAGACGCTGAATCGCCGCCATGCGTCCTCGGCGGCGTCGAACGAACTGAACGTCCGCCCCGACCTGCCGTCGGCGAAGGACCAGGTTTCCGCGATCAGGCAGCCGTCCTCCAGCTTCTCCACCCGGCTGCGGCCGACGACCTCGCCACCCGACTCCAGCCGCCATTCGCCGAGCAGGAAGTCCAGCGCCCGCCGCTCTTCGCTCGACTCGCACCCTTCCGACTCCTGCGCCGCCAGGGGCAGAGCCGCCGCCAGACCGGAACCGCACAGCACCACGAACGCCAGCGGCCAACCTGCACGGAGCTGACCGGCGGCCCTGGCCTTCCGCTGGGTGCGCGGGTCTTCCGACCCGCTGCCGCCGAAGGCGGCCTCTTCATCCGGGCTGCACCGCTTCGCGGCGCCGCCCGTGGGCGGACCGGAAGACCCGCACACCCAGCGGGCAGCCCGCTTCACGCAAACCCGTTCCATGCCGTTCTCAGGCGCCCAGGAAGACGATCTTGAGCACGAACACCGCCGCCAGCACCGCAACCGCCGGTCGCAACTCGCCGAATCGGCCGGCCAGCAGCTTGATCGCCGTGTAGGCGATGAACCCTGCCGCGATGCCATGGGCGATCGAGTAGCTGAACGGGATGGTGACCGCCAGCACCACGGCCGGCACGTACTCCGTCGCGTCGCTCCAGTCGATCTCGGTCACCGCGCGCACCATCACGCTGGCGACGAAGAGCAAGGCCGCCGCGGTGGCGAAGGGAGGAATCGTCGCCGCCAGCGGTGACAGGAAGAGAGTGAGCAGGAACAGGACGGCGACCGTGACCGCGGTCAACCCGGTCCGGCCGCCAGCCTTCACGCCCGCCCCGCTCTCGATGTAGCTCGTGACCGAAGACGTGCCCAGCACCGCGCCGAGCGCCGAAGCGCCGGAGTCCACGATCACCGCCTGCTTCAACCGCGGCAGGTTCCCCTCACCGTCGAGCAGGTCGCCTTCCTTGGCGACAGCGATCAGTGTGCCCGAGGTGTCGAAGAGGTCCGTGAACAGGAAGGCGAAGATGACGCCGAACAGGGTCGCGTCGAACGCGGCGCCGATGTCCAACTGGCCGAACGTCGGCGCCAGCGAGGGGACCGCCGACACGGCGCCCTGCCAGGTCGCCTCGCCGGCCAGGAGGCCCACCGCGGTTACGGCGAGGATGCCGATCAGCACCGCGCCGCGCCACCCGCGCGCATCGAGGGCGGCGATCAGCGCCAGGCCCGCGACCGCGAGGACGGCGCTCCAGGACGTGACGTCGCCGAGCCCCACGAGCGTGGCCTCGTCCGCGACGACCAGGCCGGCGTTCGTCATCGCGATGATCGCCAGGAAGAACCCGATGCCCGCCGCCGTCGCCATCTTGAGCGAGCGCGGGAACGCATCGACGATCCAGGTCCTGATCGGCAGCACGGAGATCAGGACGAAGCAGACGCCGGAGATGAACAGTGCCCCAAGCGCGACCTGCCAGTCGTGCCCCATCCCGAGCACGACGCCGTAGGTGAAGAAGGCGTTGATTCCCATGCCCGGCGCTAGAGCGATCGGGTAGTTCGCGTAGAGCCCCATCGCGGCGCAGGCGATCGCCGTCGCAAGGCAGGTAGCGACGAAGACGGCCCCCCGGTCCATCCCCGCCTCGCTCAGGATCTGCGGGTTGACGACCGCGATGTACGCCATCGTCAGGTAGGTCGCGGCGCCGGCCGCGATCTCGCGGCGGGCCGTGGTCCGGTTCGCTTCGAGTTGGAAGATGCGGTTCAGCAAGGCGCCTCCGTCCGGCCGGCAGCGAACGCCATCGGCCCATCGCCCCGCATCCTAGCCGCTGGAAGCGCCGGCACAGAGTTCTCGGGGCCGAAATCCGTCTTGGTCCTGTAGAGCCCCGGAAACCGTCCGGGCGACGAAGGACCATGCAACGGGAGTACGAGCCATGCAGAGAGCGGCAGTAGTAGAGTCGGACGCGACGATGACAAGGCAAGCCCTCAGGGACGTCGGTTTCGACGACAATCAGGCGCAGGCGCTGGTCGACCTGAGCGGCACCGCCGCCGAACGACGCGAACTGAAGGCCGACGTGACCACGCTCAAGGCCGACGTAGCGGTACTCAAGACCGACGTGACCGAGCTGAAGCACGGCCTCGCCAACTTCCGCACCGAGACGCGGGGCGAGTTCGCAAGACTGGACACCCGGGTCGACAGTCTGCGAGACGAAATGAACGCCAGGTTCGGCGGCGTGGACGCGAGGTTCAAGGGCTTGGAAGACCGGATGGACGCCAGATTCGACGGCGTGGACGCGAGATTCGACGGCATGGAGAGCCGGATGAAGCTCATGCTGTGGATCATGGGAATCGGCGCGACCGTCTACACGGGCACAACGGTCTCCCTGATCTTCCTGCTCTATCGCGTCGTGGTGGCCTAAGCGCTCGCACCCCCTCTCCGGATCAGTCGGCGGCTCCAGGCGAAGAGTCGGCGGCTCCAGGCGAAGAGTCGGCGGCTCCAGGCGAGAAGGCCTCGCAGGATCTCGGCCGTCGCGGCCCGGTTCCTGATCAGGTTGCGGACGGTCAGGATCGACAGAAGGATTGCGACCAGCAAGACGCTCGCGAGGAGCGCGACCAGCAAGATGCTCGCGAGAATCGAGATCGCGACGAGGACGGCGAGCGCCTTCGCCACGAGGCCAACCATGCAGCCACTGGCCCTTCGCCGGCGGCGCGGTCGGCCATACCGCCGGCCGTCACGCCGGCGGTCGCGCCCGAACCAGCCGAAGCGCAGCCTGTCCAGCGTTCCACGCAGCATCGTCCTTCGGCCCGTCGGGTCGCGAAGAGCGCGCAGCCGGTCGCGGAGGGTAACGCGGCCCTTGCCAGCGAGGTCGGCCTCGTTCAACTGGTACTGGAAACGGATGGACGTCAGGCCGTAGAGAACGCTGACGACGAACATGTAGCTCGCCGACAGGGACGATTCGAGCGCCGTGGACAGGCCGCCAACCAGGATCCCTGCAAGGATCAACAGTACGCTGCCGTCGAATCGCTTGACGGTCGCCCTGGCTATCCACTCCTCCAGGTCCGTGGCGACTTCCTCGAGGTCGGCGGCCGTCGCGGCCAGGGCCCGAATCTTCAGAGCGAAACGCTGGGCGGACTCCACCTGCTCGGACCTCGTGAGAACGAAGCCGTCTTCCATCGGCTGCCCCCGGCTGACGGCGCATGCGCGATAGCAGCGTCCGAGCAGGCTGCCAAAGCCCGCATTTCCGGGCGCCCTCGCGACGCACTCCTCGAGAATCGGCAGGGCCTCTTCCTGCCGGCCGGCGGCCAGCAGCTCGCTGCCGAGGGTCGCCTGCTCCGCGACGTCTCCGCCGTCCGTCTCCGCCGCAAGCCGCCGGGCCTCGGCCAACGGATTCCCGCCTTCAGACCCGCCGTGGTCCCGCAAGCGGCGGACATCGAGGCCGGCGCGTTCGCGTCGCTGTCGCTCCGATCTCAAACGACTCCGAGGGCGAGGAGCTCTCTCCTTCCCCCGCTGCGGCCCCTCCTACCGGGTCCGCTCCTGTCGCGTTTCACATGTCGGCGTCGTCCCACCTTCAGTCGACTCCGAAAGCGAAGAGCTTGCCCGAGGCGCCGCCGAAGAATCCGCCGTAGGCACCGACCTCCGAGGCCTGGCCGCTGTAATCGAAGAAGGCGTACTCGCCGGCGCGGAGGGTCTCCGCCTGGACCTCGCAGACGCCCGGCACCACCTCCTTGTAGTCCACCCGGCGCATCTGCTTCGGCGGCGTGCCTGCGGAACTTCCCCTCCAACTGTTGACCTTGCCGGTAACGAAGGAGCGCTGCTCCTTTCTCGGCATCGCCTCCAGGACGATCAGCAGAATCTCGGCCGGATTCGCGGCGCCGCTCGTCTGGTTCGGAACACCGGCCTGTGGCGCCTCGAAGCAGAAGTAGAACGTCGGGTCCCGGTCGGTCGTACGCACCGGCGAACGTTCCCCCCTGACCATCGCCTTCGCCTTGGTCGACTTCAGACCCCACGTCAGACCCGAGACGAGTCCGCTTCCGGCCTTCGACGAAGTCGGCTGGGTGAGTTCCAGGGCGACCAGGGACTCTCCCTCGAAGAGGAAGATCCCGGGATACTCGCAGGACGTTCCCTCAAAGTGCGCCGCCCGGCCGGCAGCCGTCGACCCGCTTTCTCCGGACACGCCGTCGGAGCTCGGCGCGGCCGGAGCATTCGCGCTGACCATCGCCTCCAGAATCTCGGGTGCGATCTCCGCCTCACTCAACGCCAGCAGGGTGTCGACCGAGGTCTCGAAGTCGGTGGAGGAACTCTGGATCTTGGCGACGATCACGGCTGCAGGCAGTCCGGCCTGCGCCATGCGGACGATGTCGTCGTTGGTCAACACGTCGCCGGCCTCCTGACCGGCCGCCGGCCACGCAGCGAGGCCGATGAGGAGCAGACCAGCGGGAAGGAGCGAAAAGGTTCTCTTCATGACGTCTCCTTGATTGACATGGATGCGGTCATTGTAAGCGCCCGGTCGAGTGCCGGCCACGACCCAAATGGTACGCTTCGTACGGATGCCGCAGCCACACCGGCTGCGTCACGGCTCGCCTACAGCCGCCGGCGCTGGCGCAAGATCGCCCGCTACTCTCCGACGGGCCGGACCACGAACAGCAGGTCGCCCTGGTTCACGACCTGGCCGTTCGAGGCGTTGACCCGCATCACCTCGTAGCGGGCGCCGCGGTCGAACAGCTCGCCGCCGGCGTCGATGGTCGAGAGGGACACCGGCCGGAACAGCTTCATCGCCTCGATCAGACACAGGGTCTTCTCCGCGCCGACCACGTCGCCGACCCGCGCGAAGGGCGGATCGTTGGGCGAGGCCGCGGCGTAGAACAGGCCGCCGGACGGCGCCATGACCTTCAGTTCGTCGCTGCCCTCGATCTCGATCTCGGCGCGGTCCAGGCTGGCGGCGACGCCCGCGGAGCGCTCGAATTCCCGAACGAGTTCGTCGGCGTCGGTGCGGGCGAGCAGGGCCGGGAGATAGCGCGTGTCGTAGTCGCCGGAACGGAACCGCTCGTCGTCGAGCACGCGCCGCAGCAGGGGCAGGTTCGTGCAGACGCCCTCGATCTCGATCTCGTCGAGGTACGCGCGCAGCCGCGTGATCGTGTCCTCGCGGTCGGCCCCGTGGCAGACCACCTGCGCCACCAGGCTGTCGTAGTACGGCGAGACCACGGTCCCCGTATCGATCGCGGCGAGCACGTCGAGGTCGGGGCCGGCCGGGATCTCGCATCGGCTCACCGTTCCCGGCGAAGGCAGCAGGTCGATGCCGGCGGCCGTCGGGGCGGCGCGCTCGGCGTTGATCCGCACCTCCATCGCGTAGCCGTTCTCGACGACCGGCCCGTCCTCGATCCTCGCCCCGCCGGCAATCTCGAACTGGGCCTTGACGATGTCCGTGCCGCTGACCGCCTCGGTCACCGGGTGCTCCACCTGGAGCCGCGTGTTCATCTCCATGAAGTAGAGGGCCTGAGCCTCCAGGTCGAAGATGAACTCCACGGTGCCCGCGCCGACGTAGCCGATCCTGCCGGCGATCTCCCGCGCCGAGCGGAAGCTCTCCTCGCGCAGGGCCTCCGGCAGCGCGGTCGAGCCCGACTCCTCCACCAGCTTCTGGTTGTTCCGCTGCACCGAGCAGTCGCGCAGACCGAGCACCCGCACCGTGCCGTGCCCGTCGCAAAGCACCTGCACCTCGACGTGGCGGAGCGAAACGACGCACTTCTCCAGGTAGCAGTCCGCGTTGCCGAAGGCGCTCTCCGCCTCGACCCGGATCTGCGCGAACGCCTCGCGGAAGTCCTCGGCCCGGTCGACGCGGCGGATCCCCTTGCCGCCGCCGCCGTGAACCGCCTTCAGCATCACCGGGAAACCGATCGACCTGGCCACTTCGAGCGCCGTGTCGGCGTCGGTGAGGATGCCCTCGCTGCCCGGCACGACCGGCACGCCGGCCTCGACCGCGGTCTTGATCGCGTTCGACTTGTTGCCCATCAGGCGCATCGCGTCGCCGCTCGGGCCGATGAAGTTCAGGCCGTGGCTCCGGCACAGGTCGGCGAACGAGGCGTTCTCCGAGAGGAAGCCGATGCCGGGATGGAGCGCGTCGGCGCCCTCCCGCTCGGCGATGCGGATCACGGAATGGGCGTTCAGGTAGCTCTCGTCGGGGGTGCTGCCGCCGATGCAGACCAGCGTGTCCCGGTCCCGCAGCATCGTCGCCGCCGGCGAGTCGACGTCCGGGTCCGACTGCACCAGGATCACCTCGACGCCCGTCCTCTGCGCGACCCGCACGAGCTTGACCGCGGTGCAGCCCCGGGCGTGGATCAGTGCCCGCCGCACCGGGCCCGGCGCGACCGCGGCGGCGGGCTCGGAGGCTTCCGGCGCTTCCTCCCGCCGCCGCCGGCGGGCGGTCAGGAACTCGACCCGGCGCTCCTCCTGGAGGAGCCGCTGGAGCACCGCCTCCACCGTGTCCTCAGGGACCGGGATCTGCGAATCGACCTGGCGCAACTGCTCGTCGAGTTCCTCGCCGAACGGGTGCTGAACCAGGCCCTGCATCGATCCCTCGATCTCGCTCAGGTAGTTCGAGAGCGTCGAGGCCATCGGCAGGTGGGAAGGCACCACGATCTGCCCGGCGAAGGGCATGTTCGTGCCGGAGAAGTACCAGGTCTGGACCAGCGGGTGGGTGACGAGGCTCGCCTGGGCGCCGCCCGTGCAGTCGCCGTAGCCGAAGCAGACGACCGGCAGGTCGTTGTCGCGCACGAACCGGGTGATCCGGTCGTTCACGATCGACATCGAGAACAGGGCGCCGGCGCCTTCCTTCGTCAGCATGCCGCCCGAGGAGACGAAGCAGACGACGGGCAGGCGTTCCTCGGCGCAGCGGAGCAGCAGCTTGCAGAACTTCTCCGCGCTCGCCATGTCGAACGAGCCGGCCTGGAAGGCCAGGTTGGATACCAGGACGCCGACCCGGTTCCCCTGGGCGCCGCCGTCCTCTCCGTCGGCCAGGCCGCCGGTCCGGATCCGGGCCAGGGCCGCCACCGTGCCGCAGGGCGTCACTCCCTGCTCCAGCGCCCGCTCGATGGACACGCGCAGTCCCGGGAAGTTCACCGGATCGGCGGTCATCCGGTCCGCCTCGATCTCCTGCACGTCGCGGAAGAAGCGGTCGAGGATCGCCTGGGGCCGGCGCGGTGTGTTCCGCTTCTGTTCGGCCAGCACGTCCTCGAGCAGCAGGTCGCGGTAGGCCGCGTCGAGCCGGTTCCAGAAGTCCTTGATCCCGATGTTGCGCGGCGAGATGCGGCCGTCGTAGCCGCGGATCCCCTGCTCGTCCTCGTAGAAGTTCGGCAGCAGGCGCTCGAACAGGAAGGTCACCAGGCCGAAGAGCGGTTCCGAGATGCGCGGCATCTGCAGCCGCTTCCATTCCGCTACCGCCTTGAGCAGCCTGCCCCGCCGCGGGTGCCTCGAGAAGTGGCGCAGCCAGGAGCGGAACTGCCGGCGCAGGCGGGCCTCGGCCTCTTCCGCCTCGCGGCCCTCGAGTCCGGCGGTCAGTTCCCCCATCGCCGCGTTCAGCGAGTGGCGCAGCAGCAGGTGAACCGACTCGCGCGCGATCGTGTTCTCCTCGCGCGCCTCGCTGGCGATTTCCCGCAGGTGCAGGAAGATGTGGTCGTAGAGGCGGTCGAAGCAGATGAAGTTCTCGCACTCGCGCCGGAACCGCCGCAGAAGTTGCGGCTGGAGGATGACGTCCAGCACCGTGAGATCGGCGGCCTTCGAGGCGCCGCCCGGTTCGGGGGCCGGGTCCGCTCCTTCCGGAGACTCCTCCTCGACCGTCCGCATCACCGCGAGCAAGCGGCCGAAGTTGTCCTCCGAGCCGTCCTTCCATTGGTTGTACAGATGGAAGCCGTACTCCAGCAGCACTTCGGCGCGAGCGCGGTTGAAGTGGTACTCGCGGCTGCCGAGCAGGAAGGACGCGATTCGGCCCCGTCCGTCGTGCAGCGAGTCGCGCGCCGCGGCGTAGCGCTTGTAGGTCCGGCTCAGGACGTCGTCGTAACGAATCGCCAGCGGGTTGTCGAACCAGCGTTCGAACGAGAGCCGGCGCTGCCGCTCGCGGCGCGCCTTCGCCGCTCCGGCCGGCACCTCGGCGGCGGCCAGGCGGCCATAGCCCGACACGGTGGTCGAGCTCAGGCGCCGCCGCAGCCCCAGGTAGCGCAGGTAGCGGAACGCGACGCCGAACACGTTGGCCTGCTCCGCCGGGCTGTGAAGCCGCGACAGGGGAGCGACCTCCTCGAGCACGGAGAGACTGCGGGAAGGGTCGACGTAGCGCCGCGTGTTGCGGCGGTAGTGCTCGAAGACGGCCGGCTCGTCGCGCACGAACAGCTTCGCCCGTCGCTCCACCAGCGCGATGGACGAGGTGACCGCGTCCTCGAAGCAGGCCAGCCGGTCGCCGCCCTCGCCGGGTACGAAGTCGATCACGCCATCGAGGTAGCCCTGCTCGTAGAGCTCGTACGCCGAAACGCCAACGGCTTTCGCGCACTCTTCCCAGGAGAGGTCGTAGCGGCGGACGATGTTCGCCAGGCCGCGCGGCTGGATCGTGTTGAAGACGCCGTCCCGCACCGACAGCAGGACGTTCGTCGTCGCGAGCGGGATGGCGCCGCCGGAATAGCCGTTGCCGAGCACGACGCCGACCGTCGGCGCGTGAAGCTGCGCCATCTCGGCGATCAGCCGGGAGATCGAATGGGCCTGGTTGGCCCGGTTCGCCGCCTCGCCGGCGTCCGCCCCGGGGGTGTCCATCAGCGCGACGATCGGCAGCGCGCGGCGGGCGAAGGAACGGATCGCGTCGACCGCGAGTTCGTGGTGCTCCGGCATCCACGCGCCGTTCCGGACCGAGCGCTCCTGCGCCAGGACCCCGAACCGCCGGCCGCGGCCCCCGATCTCGGCCTCGAACACGGCGGCGTACAGCGGACCGTGATGCCGCTCCTCGACCAGATCCCAGCTCGCGGCGCCCAGCACGGCGCCGGCGCCGACGCGGCCGGGATCCTCGGCCGGGGCCACCGTGCGGCGAATGTACTCGTCGACCTCCAGGCCGGCGAGCCGCTTGAGCGTCTGGCGGATGCGGCGCTCCGAGATCAGGCCGGCGATACGCCCCGCGCCGCCGGCGGCCTGCCGGTCGCGCGCCTCGGGGAACAGGGAGAACGACCCCGCCCCCTGCTCCGCTTCGCGGAACAGCGGGTCGACGTCGCCCCGCGGGCGCTCGGACTGACTCTGCAGCAGGATCGTCATGCCAACCGCCTATTCTAACCCGTCGATTGACGGTAAAGCGCCGTCAATGTGGAACTTGTCCGCCGCGAGGGCTATTCCGCCGCGGCCCTGACCAGGCTCAGTTTCCGCGTTCCTCCGCCCTGGTCGGGCCGATCTCCTGCAGCGTCGCCAGACTGGGCGCGACCATGACCCGCGCCGCCGTCTCCTCGTAGGCCGCGTACATTTCCGGCAGCTTCTCCCGCAGCTCCTCTTGGTCGCGGATCGTCCACTCCTCCTCCCACACCGGGCCGTAGGGCGCCTGGAGGTTCCAGGCCGTCGTGATGAACCAGTACGCGAACTCCTGCATCTGGACCCGGAACCGGACCTCCCCGTCTTCGATGTCGAGGTACTGGTCGACCTGGTACCAGCCCTCGTCCGCGGCCTTCGCCATCGCCCGCGCGAGTTCCGAGTCCTCGGCGATGCCCCAGACCTCCGGGAACGTGTAGTGCAGGCCGATGTCCGTCACGTAGTGGAGGATGTGCTCGACCACCTCCATCACCTGACCCTCGGGCACGTCCTGCATGATCACGTCGCACACCGAGTTTTCGCGCTCGATCGCCGCCCACCGTTCGTCGGTCTCGTCCATGAAGCTGTAGTCGAAACCGAGCGGTACCGGAATCAGGGCGTTGTAGCGATAGTGGTTCGCGAGCAGTTCGCGCTGGAGATCCGCGTCGAGCCCGGCGTCCCGCGGGAACGACTCGGCGATCGTCTTCGCGACAAGGCGCATGTAGTCGTCCGAGATGTCGTCGCGGGCGGCGAGCTTGAGGCCGTACACCTGCAGTTCCTTGCTGAACGGCGGTATGGCATCCGTGCGCACCACGTCGCCGTGCCGGTACACGTCCTCGGGGACATCGCCGATGGGCGACAGCAGGATGCAGTCGCCGAGGTGGGTGGGTGCGGTATCGGCTGACGCGACTCCACCGGCATCGGCATCTTCTCGGCCACCGCACGCCACGATCAAGAGCAGCAGCGGCAGGAAAGCGAACGGGAATCGTCTGTTCATCGGCCACCTCCAGGCAAGAAGGGTGAGTCTACGAGACAACCGGTGGTAGCTTCGCCTCAAGACGACGCATCGGACTGCCGCCCACACCAGGGAAACGCCGAGTCCGATCATCTTGACCCCAGGAACGCCTCGTGCGTCCCTGGACCTCTTCGGGGCTCCGCATGCTCGGCAACGATCCGGCTCACGGGCGCCGCCACTTCTTACCCCAGATCGTCGGATCCTTCGCCGACCCGGCGGCCGAGAACCCGACCGTCGAGATGGTCGAGGCGGCGTTCCGTCACCATGGCCTGCACTGGCGCTACCTGAACTGCGAAGTGCCGGCGGACCGGCTGGCGGAGGCGGTGGGCGGCGCCCGCGCGATGGGCTGGGCCGGGTTCAATTGCTCGCTGCCGCACAAGGTCGCGGTGATCGAGCACCTCGACGGGCTGGGCGAGTCGGCGCGGTTGATCGGGGCGGTCAACTGTGTCGTCCGCGACAGCGACGGCACGTTCATCGGCGAGAACACGGACGGCAAGGGCTTCCTTCGGTCGCTCGAGCAGGTGACGCCGGCGGCGGGCAAGCGGGTCGCGATCTTCGGGGCCGGCGGCGCCGCGCGGGCGATCGCGGTCGAACTCGCGCTCGCGGGCGCGGCCGAGATCACGATCGTCAACCGTGCCCTCGAGCGAGGCCAAGGACTGGCACGGCACATCGCTAGCCACACGGCAACCCGGGCCCGGTTCGAGCAATGGCGCGGCGCCTACCGACTGGCCGCGGAAGTCGACGTGGCGATCAACGCCACCTCCATCGGCCTGTTCCCGGACGTGGACGCCGAACTGCCGCTCGACCTCGACTCGCTCCGGCCCGCCATGGTGGTCGCCGACGTCATTCCGAACCCGCCCAGGACCCGCCTGCTCGACGCGGCCGCAGCGCGCGGCTGCACCGTGCTCGACGGCCTCGGCATGCTGGTCAACCAGGGAGTGAGCGGGATCCGCTACTGGACCGGAGTCGAGGTGGATGCCCGCGTCATGCGCGCCCGCCTGGAAGCGATCTTCGGCTGAAGCCGGTCGAGCGGCACGGCGCCGGAATCAGGACGCCGAACGGGTCATGCGCGCTCGCCTGGAGGCGATCTTCGGCTGAAGCCGGTCGAGCAGCACCGCGGCGAGAATCAGAGCCCCGAACACGACCTTCTGCTCGTAGGAGGCCACGCCCGCGATGTTCAGCCCGTTCTGGATGACGGCGATGATCATCGCGCCGATCAGCGTCCCCGCGATGCGGCCGCGGCCGCCCGCCAGGCTCGCGCCGCCGACGACCACGGCGGCGATCACCTGCAGCTCGTAGAGCTCGCCGGCGTTCGGCCGTCCGCCCTCGAAGCGCGAGGCGTCAACCATCCCGGCCAGGCCCGCGAACGCTCCGCACAGGCAGTAGACGGCGAGGAGCACGGCGGTCACCGGCACGCCCGACAGGCGCGCCGCCTCGACGTTGCCGCCGACAGCGTAGACGTAGCGTCCGAACATCGTCCGCGTCATCAGCAGGTGAGCGGCGACGAACAGGACAAGCATGAGCACGATGGGGTTCGGCACGCCGAGCACGGCGCCGTTGCCGAGCCAGGCGAAGGCCGCCGCGTCGACCCGCACCGCCTCCGGCGTCCCCTCGGCGCCGCCGCCCGACAGGCGCCGCTGATGACCGACGGCGAGAATCAGGGCCAGGCCGCGCGCCAGCATCATCAGGCCCAGGGTGGCGACGAACGGCGGCACCCGGAACGCGGTGACCATCGTGCCGCTCAGGAGACCCCCCAGGGCCGCGGCCGCGACGCCCAGGAGCATCGCCGCCGCCAGGAGCCCGGCCGGCGAGGCCGCGGCGCCTCCGAACCACTCCTGCGCCGCCACCGCCGCGATCACGCCGGCCAGCGCCAGCAGGCTGCCGACCGAGAGATCGATTCCCGCGGTCAGGATGACCAACGTCATGCCGAGCGCGATGATCGCGATGTCCGCGTTCTGGTTCACCACGTTGAGCAGGTTGCGGGCGGTCAGGAACGTCGGCCACCGGTAGCTCCGGGGCGCGAACACGCGCACGCCGGCGGTTCGCACCGGCCCCCACTCGGACGCGATCCGATGGGTGGCGATCGCATCGAGGGAACCGCCGGCTCCGGCGATCCGCTCCAGTTCGAGCCGCACGTCGCGCGGCTGGCCCAACGCGCGGCCGGCGATCCGGACTCCGGCGGCGTCGAGGCCCCGCTCGATCGCCTGCGCGAACACCCGGTCGGCCTCCGTGTCCCGCGCCACGACGAGCACGGAGCATGGCGCCGGGCACGCCTCCAGCACCTGCCGCGCGACCGCGCCGCCCGAACGACTCGTGATCGGGTTCTGCTCGCGCCAGGTCGCCGCGCTCGAGATCAGGCAGAGCAGGACCAGCACGACGACCGAGAGGTTCCGGCCCAGCAGGTCCAGCAACCGGCGGCGCCACCGGCCGGCGGCGGACTCCCCGGTCCCTTCAGGCAACGGAAGACTCCTCCGCAAGGCCGATGCCGGCGGCGATCCGCAACACCCCGGCGGGGTCGGCGCGCGCCGGATCCGGGATCTCGCCCCGGATGCGCCCCTCGTGCATGACCAGCACCCGGTCGCTCATGCCGAGAACCTCCTCCAGTTCCGAGCTGATCAGAAGCACGGACTTGCCTTCCGACGCGATCCGGCGGATCCACTCGTAGATCTCGTAGCGGGCCCCGACGTCGATGCCCCGGGTCGGCTCGTCGCAGAGAACGACCTTGGCGCCGCGCTCCAGCCATCTGGCGATCACGACCTTCTGCTGGTTGCCGCCGGAGAGCGTCGCCGCCCGCTGGCCGGGCCGGGCAAGCCGTATGTCCAGTTGCTCCCGCCAGCGGCCGAAGGCGAGCCCCTCGCGACGGCGATCGACGAGGCCGCGCCAGCGCCGGAAGCGGTCCAGGTTGGGAAGCGCGAAGTTGTCCCGCGCGCTCCGGCTCAGCACGAGGCCCTGGCCCCGGCGATCCTCCGGCAGCAGGCAGATGCCGCTCCGGATCGCCCGCCGCGGCGACCGGAGGTCGAGCCGCTCGCCGTCGAGCCGGACCTCGCCGCCGTCGGGCGCCATGGCGCCGGCGATCATCAGCGCCACCTCGGTCCGGCCCGCGCCCACCAGGCCGGCGAGTCCCAGAACCTCGCCGCGACGGATGTCGAAGGAGACGCCCTGGACCCGGCGACCGGCCGACAGCCCCCGGACTTCGAGCCGCGTCTCGCCGATCACCCGCGGGCGCCGAGGCGGAAACTCCGCGCTCAGACTGCGGCCGACCATGGCCTGGATCAACTCGTCGCGGTCCAGGGGCAGGCGGCCGTCGCCGCCGCCGGCCGGGCGGCGCCGGTCGATCTCGTCGCGGTCAGGGGCCAGGAGACCATCGCCGCGACTGCCCTGCCCACGCCGGTCGATGCCGTGTACCAGTTCGCCGTCGCGGAGCACGGCGACCCGGTCGGCGACCGCCTCGATCTCCTCGAGGCGGTGGCTGATGTAGATCGCGGCAGCGCCGCGGCGCGCCACTCCCCGCACCTGGCGCAGCAAGGCCCGCGCCTCGCGCGGCGACAGCGCCGCCGTCGGCTCGTCCAGGACCAGCAGCCGGGGTTCGAGCGCCAGGGCCTTCGCGATCTCGACCGCCTGGCGGGCGCCGAGCGAAAGCTCCGAGCAGCGGGCATCGGGATCGATGTCCATCTCCAGCAGGCCGAGCAGACGCCGTGCCTCTCGCTCCTCCCAACGCCGGCGCACGAGCCCCCGCCTGGACCAGCCGGCGCCGAGGAAGAGGTTCTCGCGCACGCTCAGTTGCGGCACCAGGCTCAGTTCCTGGTGGATCACCGCGATTCCCCGTTCGCGCGCGTCGGCCGGCGACGCGAACGCCGCGGCCTCGCCCTCGAACTCCATCCGGCCGCCGTCCGGCCGCTCGGCGCCCGAGACGATCCGGATCAGCGTGCTCTTGCCGGCGCCGTTCTCGCCGACCAGGCCCAGCACCTCCCCGGCGCGCACCGCCAGACTCACCCCGCGAAGGGCGCGAACGCCCGGGTAGCTCTTGCCGATCCGATGGAGTTCGAGCAAGTGACCGCCGGGAGGCCCGCGCCTCAGTCGAGCGTCTCGTCCCGCTCGGCGTCGGCCTGCCGGTAGAGCTCCGTCGGGATCAGGTGGACGCGCTCGAAGTCCTCGCCGTCGAGGTAGCTCACGATGTTCCGCACCGTCATGACGCCCATCCGATCCGGGTACTGGATCGGATCGGCGTAGATCTTCCCCTCCCGGATCGCCCGGCGGCCCGCGATCTCGCCGTCGAAGCCGACGATCCTGACCTGGTCCGCGCGCCCCGCCTGCTCGAGCGCTGTGCGCGCGCCCAGGGCCGAGGGATCGTTGATCGCGAACACGCCGGCAAGGTCCGGGTGGGCCTGGATGCCGTCCGCCATCGCCCGGTAGCCCTCGTCGCGCAGGCCGCCGCCCTCGAGTTCGGCCACGATCTCGATCCGGCCCTCGGTCCGGCCGCGGTTGTACTCGCCGATCGCGTGGCGGAAGCCGTCCACCCGCAGGACGCAGGAGTTGGCCTGCTTGAAGTGCAGCACCAGCACCTGGCCGCCGGCCTCGCCGAGCGCCTCGATCATCGCTTCGCCGGCGAGCAGCCCGCCCTGGTAGTTGTCGGTGCCGACGTGACCGGCGATCTCGACGCCCTCGGCGACGGCCTGGAGGTCGGACGTGAACACCGGCACCCCCGCTTCGTTCGCCCGCCGCACCGCGGGACCGATGGCGATCCGGTCCACCGGGTTGAGCACGATCGCGGCGACGCCGGAAGCCAGGAAGTTGTCGACCTGCTGCGACTGCCGGTTCACGTCGCGCTCGGCATCGGTGACCACGACGTCGAAGCCGTGGAGCTCGGCCTCGGCGGTGAGACTGTCGGCGACGATCTTGAAGAACGGATTCTTGAGCGTCATCGCCGAGAAGCCGATCGTTCCCCGGGCGACGCTGCCGCTGCCTTCGTCCGGACCCGCGTCGCCGCCACAGGCGGCGAGCGCGAAGACGAGCGCTGCCGCAGGACTCCAGTTCGCCGTCCGCTTCACGATCCCTTCCCCCATCGCTTCGACCTCCCTCGACATCCTGGCAACCTGAACCTCGGATTGTGCCACGCAACCCGGAGGGGCGAGGCGGCGCGCCTGTCGGGCGTGCCGGCGACCGCGACGAGCATGAGCAGGACGGTCCCGCACGCCGGGCCGGATAGAGTCACGCCGATGACCGAGACCGGTACGCCCACGCCGGCACCCGCGGCGCAGCCGCTGCTCCGCATCCGCGAACTCCGGACGTACTTCCACGGCAAGCGCGAGACGGTCCGGGCCGTCGACGACATCGACCTGACGATCGAGGAGGGCGAGACGCTCGGGCTGGTCGGCGAGTCGGGTTCGGGCAAGTCGGTGACCTCGCTGTCGGTCATGCGCCTGCTCGAGAGCACGGCGAACATCGAGACCGGCGAGATCTCGTACTTCGGCCGCGACCTGGTCCACCTGCCCAACCGCGAGATGCGGGATCTGCGCGGCAAGGACATCGGGATGATCTTCCAGGAGCCGGGCACCTCGCTGAACCCGGTGTTCCGGGTCGGCGATCAGGTCGGGGAGGCGCTGCGCGTCCATCTCGGGATGAGCCGCCAGGAGGCGCGCCGGCGGACCATCGAGCTGTTCGAGGAAGTCGGCATCCCGGAGCCGGACCGGCGCATCGACACCTATCCGCACGAGATGTCGGGCGGCCAGAAGCAGCGCGTGATGATCGCCATGGCACTGTCGTGCAATCCGAAGCTCCTGATCGCGGACGAGCCGACGACCGCCCTCGACGTGACGATCCAGGCCCAGATCCTCGACCTGATCCGCCGCCTGCGCGACGAGCGCGGCATGTCCATCCTGTTCATCAGCCACGACCTGGGGGTGATCGCCGAGATCGCCGACCGGATCGCGGTCATGTTCCGCGGCCGGATCGTCGAGCGGGGCCGCGCGACGGAGGTGTTCAACGACCCGCAACACCCCTACACGAAGGGACTGCTCGCCTGCCGCCCGCACCTCGACCGCGACTTCCGCCGCCTGCCGACGGTCGCCGACTTCATGGACGTGGAGGAAGACGGCGAAGACGGCGAGATCCGCATCACCGAACGCGAGATCACCGAGGACTCGCTGAACGAACTGGTCGGGCGCGGCCGCGGCCGCCTGCTCCATCCGGGCGCAGCGCTCGAGAGCCTGGGCTACGCGGAGAATCCGGGACCCGGCGACCTCGTCGCCGGCGACACGGATCCGCTGCTTGCGGTGCGGGACCTCAAGGTCTACTACCCGATCCGCAGCGGCTTCCTGCGCCGGCAGGTGGGCGACGTCCGGGCGGTGGACGGCATCTCGTTCGACGTCTATCCCGGTCAGACGCTCGGCCTGGTCGGCGAGTCCGGCTGCGGCAAGACGACGACCGGCCTGGCCCTGCTCCGCCTGATCGACATCACCGCCGGCACGGTCCGGTTCCAGGACCAGGACGTGACGACCATCCCGTCGAGCCGCCTGCGGGCGCTGCGCGGGCAGATGCAGATCATCCTCCAGGATCCGTACTCGTCGCTCAACCCGCGGATGACGGTCGAGGCGATGCTCAGCGAGGCGATGGCGATCCACAAGATCGGCGACAGCCGGAGCGACCGCCGCGACCGCGCCGCCCGGCTGCTCGAGGAAGTCGGCATGGAGACCGGCCACCTGCGGCGCTATCCGCACGAGTTCTCGGGCGGCCAGCGCCAGCGGATCTCGGTGGCCCGCGCGCTGGCGGTCCAGCCGCAGCTCATCATCTGCGACGAATCGGTCTCGGCCCTCGACGTCTCGGTGCAGGCGCAGGTGCTCAACCTGCTCAAGGACCTGCAGGAGGAGCGCGGCCTGACCTACATCTTCATCAGCCACGACCTGTCGGTGGTCAAGTTCATGTCGGACATGATGGCGGTCATGCTGGACGGGAAGATCGTCGAGCAGGGGCCGTCGGAGGCGATCTACGCGGCGCCCCGGGAGGACTACACCCGCCGGCTCATCGACGCCGTCCCGGACGACTCGATCGCCAACATCGAACGCCGCCAGGAGCAACGGAGAGAAGCCCGCAGCAGGCGCCTCGTCCACTGACCGCCGCCAGCGCGGGCACCGCAATGAGCAACAACGCCAGCCGGTTTCCCGAGGCTCTCGTGCTCATCTTCGCGATGATCGTGGCGGCCCAGATCCTCACGTACGTCCTGCCGGCCGGCGAGTACGAGCGCGACGGCCGCCAGGTCCTGGCCGGCACCTACCACGCGGTCGAAGCGGAGCCCCTGCCCTGGCACGCCGCCCTGACCAAGGTGCCGCGCGGGCTCGAGGCGGCGGCCGAGATCATCTTCTTCGTCTTCCTGGTCGGCGGCGCGATCGGGGTCATCCGCGCCACGGGCGCGATCGACGCCGCGATCGGGGCGGCGATCCGTTCCCTCGGAGGGCGGCCGATCCTGCTCGTCGGCGGCATGACGACCCTGTTCGCGGTCGGCTCGTCGACCATCGGCATGGCCGAGGAGTACATGCCCTTCGTGCCGATCCTGGTCGCCATGTGCATCGCGCTCAAGATGGACGCGGTGGTGGCCCTCGGTATGGTGTACCTCGGCGCCGGCATCGGCTACGGCACGGCGGCGATCAACCCCTTCACCGTGATGATCGCCAAGGACATCGCGGGCCAGGACCCCAGCGTCGGCTTCGGGCTTCGCTGGGCGCTGCTGGCGCTCATGCTTGCGGTCGGCGTCCACCACATCCTGCGCTACGCCCGCCGCATCGAGGCCGACCCGGAACGGAGCCTGGTGCGCGACATCGACTACTCGGGCGGCGGCCACGAACTGAGCGCCGCCGACCTCACGCCGGCCCGGCTCGGCATCCTCGGCGCCTTCGCCGCGATGATCGGCCTCTTCGTCTGGGGCGTCAACGCGCACGGCTGGTACCTGGTGGAGCTCGCGGCGCTGTTCCTGGGCGTCACGATCATCTCGGCCGTGCTGGGCCGGGTGTCGGCGAACCGGACCGCCAGGGCCTTCACCAGCGGCGCCGCCGAACTGACCGGCACCGCCCTGCTGATCGGCTTCGCGCGGACGATCGAGGTCGTGCTCTCGGACGCCAGGGTCATCGACACCGTGATCCACGGCATCGCCTCGCTGCTCCAGCGGGCGGAGGCGCTCGGTTCCGGCGCCGCCGTCGTCTCGGCGTGGGGCATGCTGGCGGTGCAGAGCGTCTGCAACTTCCTGATTCCCTCGGGCAGCGGGCAGGCCTACGTGACGATGCCGATCATGGCGCCGCTCGCGGACCTCACCGGAGTGGGCCGCGAGACCTCGGTGCTCGCCTACCAGCTCGGCGACGGGCTGATGAACCTGATCGTGCCGACGAACGCGCTGCTCATGGGCATGCTGCTGCTGGCGCGCATCCCCTACCAGCGCTGGCTGCGGTTCGTGCTGCCGGCCATCGTCAAGCTCTACGTCGTCGCGATGGCGGTGCTGGCGGTGGCGGCGCTGGTGCGCTTCGAGTAGTCGCCGCCGCGCGGCGCCGTTCTTCTCGGAAGCGGGTCGGAAGACCCGCGCACCCACCCAGTGTGCAACGCGGCGGGCGCGCGCAGACGGCTACAGGTTCAGCTTCGCAGGGAGGTAGCGGTCGATCAGGCCCTGGTAGTAGGGCCGCAGCTCGGCTGCGTCCGGCGGACGATCGCTCTTCGAGTAGAGGTCGTAGCCGTTGAAGAGCCGGACCCAGGCGAACATCTCCCGGTCGCGGTCGTCCATCAGCTCCCCGTACGCGCCTTCGCGGTGGCAGGCGTAGAAGGAGTGGTAGCGGATCATGTAGAGGGCCGGTTCCGGCAGGCAGTCGCGGAGCGCCTGGTAGAGGTACTCGTCGTGGCCCCAGGACAGGTGGACCCGGCCAAGGCCGCAGCCCGGCTCGTACACGCCGAGCGGCGTCGAGTAGGCCGGATTCGCCGCGTCCGGGTTGCCCTCGAACAGTTCCGGGTAGACGATACGGTCCGAGAACGCGCAGCCGACCGGGAAGGTGTCGCCGACCACCGCCCACTGCGGCTCGCCCCAGAGGCAGAGCACCTTGCCCAGGTCGTGGACGAGTCCGGTCAGCACGAACCAGTCCGGGTGGCCGTCGGCCCGGATCGCCTCGGCGGTCTGCAGCAGGTGGTCGAGCTGCGAGAGATCGAGGTCCGGATCCGAATCGTCGACCAGGGTGTTCAGGAACTCGAGCGCCTCCCAGGCCGAGAGTTCGGCCCGGTCGAAGGTGAGGTACTCCCCCTTCTTGTCCTGGACGAAGTCCCAGGTCTGGTGGCGGTGGTTCAGCCGGTAGAACTCGCGCACCGTGTCGCGCGGCGGCGCCTCGAAGTCGCGGTAGTCCTCCCGCCGCTTGCCGCCGGCTTCCGCCGGCGCCGGATAGAGCTCGGCAACGAAGTCGTCCCAGTCGTCCAGTCGCTCGAACGGTGCCATGGGCGATACGCTAGCGGAACTGGCCGCCAAGGTGGTGCCGGCCTCGGCCCCCACCGACACGAGAAAGGCGAACCCACCGTGCCCTACACCGTCTACAAGCTGCTGCATGTGCTGGGAGCGCTGATGGTCCTCGCCGCGGCGGGCGGCGTCGCCGTCCACGCCGCCAACGGAGGACGCCGCGAGGACAACGCCCAGCGCGGTCTCCTCGCCGCCATGCACGGCGTCGGCCTGGTCCTGAGCGTCGTCGCAGGCTTCGGCATGCTCGGCGCCAGTCTGCCCGGCTGGGCCTGGGCCAAGCTGGCCATCTGGCTGCTCTTCGGGGCCTCGCTGACCCTCGCCTACCGCGGCCAGACCCTCGCCCGAGCGCTGATCGTCGTCCTGCCGCTGCTGGCGGCGGCCGCCGCCTGGCTGGCGCTCTACAAGCCCTTCTGAGACGGACCCGAGCCCGCCGGCCCTTCCGTCAGGAACAGGTCAGCAACAAGTCACGTCCGGCCAGCGTCCGGCGGAGCCACAATCGGGCGTCCGCAGCGAGCGCGACTGTCTCGCCGCGGACGCAGGAACGGGCTCGGGCCCTTCAAGGGGCAGGGCGCGGACCCGTTTCGGCGCCGGGCGATGCGACTTCGTCGCGCCGTCCGGCGCCACCTGCCCGGGGCGACCCTCCGGGCCCGGCCGCTCAGGGGAAGATGCAGGTTGGACAGTCCCCGGCGGCGGCCGCCAGCGCGCGGTCGGCCTCGCACTGGTAGACCGGACTGCTCGAGCGTTTCGTCCGGGCGTCGCCGCCGAGCATCGCTTCGCGCTTCCAGTCGTCGTCGGACGCCCACCTGTAGGGCAGCATCTTCACTGCGCCCGGCCGCTCCAGCTCGTCCATGGCCGCAAGCGCGGCGCGGACGATCTCCCGCTGCATCTCCGGCGCCTTCGGTTTCCCGGCGGTGTGGCCGAGCGGGAAGTCGAGGAAGGTCGCCCGCGGCGGATCGACGGAGCGGGTGATCGAGAGAGCGGACGTCAGCGACGTCGTCGGAATCCCGTCCGCCTCGAGCCGGCGCGCGATCAGTCCCACGGACTGATGGCAGACCGGTCACACGGGGACCAGCAGCGCCAGGTCGACCTGGTCCTCCGCCAGCCTGCGGCCGATCTCCGGCGCCAGCGTCTCGCGGACGCGGCGGGCGGAGTAGATCCCTCCCATGAAGGCGTAGGCCCGCGGCGACAGTTCCCCGATCGCGCCCTCCGCGGCCAGCGCCCGCAGCGGCTCGATCGGGAAGACGACGTTCGGGTCGACCCGGGCGTCGGTCTGGTCGTAGGCGAAGTGGCTCGTCCGCAGTTCCGCGACGGGAACGGAGACGTCGATCGCGCGCAGCGAGATGTCGTCCCGGTGATGGAAGGCGGGTTGCCCGGCCCGGTACACGCCGCCGGAGCCCACCAGCCCCACCCGGCACTCGCCGAGGGGCTTCGCGAGCTCGGTCCACGGCGGCGGGCTCTCGCTGCGCACCCACCGGTAGGGATCGTGACCCAGGCTGGAGTACAGCTCGCGCGTACGAACGATGTGATCGACCGGCGGTCTTCGCGTCGTCATGGCGTCCATTCTGACCCAAGATAGGATGCGCGCTGCATGACGACCGAGGAACGGCCAGCGTCGGCGCCCGATCCGGGCGCCCCGCACGTGGAGAGGAGCGGCCGGCTCGACCTTCCCGAATCCGAATGGCGGTCCCGGCTTGGCGACGACGAGTTCCGGGTTCTGCGCCGCGAAGCGACGGAGCGGCCCTTCACTTCGGCCCTCGACCGGGAGCACCGGCAGGGCGTCTTCCTGTGCGCCGGCTGCGGCGCCGAGCTGTTCCGGTCGGACGCCAAGTTCGACAGCGGCACCGGCTGGCCCAGCTTCTTCCAGCCGATCGCCGGCGCCGTCGACACGAAGCGCGACTTCAAGCTGATCATGCCCCGCACCGAGTACCACTGCGCCCGTTGCGGCGGCCACCAGGGCCACGTCTTCAACGACGGGCCGGCGCCGACCGGCCTGCGCTACTGCAACAACGGCGTCGCCCTGCGCTTCCGGCCGGAGTCCGAAGGCGACCCGGAAGCTCGACGTACCGCCCCAGGCAAGGAGGACTGAACGATGTCGACCACCGCGCCCACCCGCCGCGCCGCCGGAGCGATCCTGGCCGCCGGCCTCGTCCTGACCCTGGCTTGCGGCGGCGAGCAAGTCGAGCCCCTCACCGCCAGCGTGAACACGGCGCTCGGCGCCGTCGAGGGCCGGGAACTCGAATCGGGAGTCCTCCGGTTCGCCGGCATCCCCTACGCGGCGCCGCCGGTCGGCGACCTCCGCTGGCGGCCGCCCCAGCCGGCCGCCGCCTGGGAGGGCAGCCGCGACGCCTCGGACTTCTCCGCCGCCTGCTGGCAGCCGCTGTCCCCTCCCGGTTCCTTCTACGACGCCGGAGAGATCGAGCGCAGCGAGGACTGCCTCTACCTGAACGTGTGGACCGGCGCCGACCATGCCGGCGCCGCCCTGCCCGTGCTGGTCTGGATCCACGGCGGCGGTCTCCAGACCGGCACCGGCAGCACCTTCCTCTACGACGGCGAGAGTCTGGCCAACCGGGGCGTCGTGCTGGTGACGATCAACTACCGGCTCGGGCCGATCGGCTTCCTGGCTCATCCCGAACTCTCGGCCGAGGCCGAACTCCCGGAGGAGATCGGGGCGCCCGCCTCGGGCAACTACGGCATCCTGGACCAGATCGCGGCGCTCAAGTGGGTGCAGGCGAACGTCGCGGCCTTCGGCGGCGACCCCGGCCGGGTGACGATCTTCGGCGAGTCCGCCGGATCCTGGAGCGTGAACTACCTGACGGCGACGCCGCTCGCCGCGGGCCTGTTCCACCGCGCGATAGGCCACAGCGGCGGCATCTTCTGGCCCATGCCGCAGCTTGCGGACGCCGAGGCCGAGGGCGTCCGCGTCGCCGAGCGGCTCGGCGCCGGCGGCCTCGACGCGATGCGCGCCGCGAGCGTCGAGGAGGTCTACGAAGCGGCCGGCGCCTCCGACGCCCTCGGCTTCGTGGGCGTCAGCGACGGCTACGCGTTCCCGCGGGACGTCCACGACCTGTTCGCCGCCGGCGAGCAGAACGACGTCGACACGATCGTGGGCTTCAACAGCGACGAAGGCACCGCTCTCTTCGCCGGCCCCCCGGGCACGACCGTCGCGGACTACCGCCAGTCGCTGGCCGCGAACTACGGCGAGCACGCCGACGCGATGTTCGCGGTCTACCCCGCCGAGACCGACGACCAGGCGCGCGAGGCCGCGTACGAGAACCTCGCCGACCAGTTCTTCGCCTGGCAGATGCGGACCTGGGCCAGGCTGCAGAGCCGCACCGGAGAGCGGCCGATCCGGATGTACTTCTTCTCCCGCGTGCCGCCCTGGGACGAAGCGGAGACCTACGGCTCGTACCACGCGGCGGAGATCGTCTACGCCTTCGACAACCTGCACAAGACCGGCGAGACGAGGGACGAGATCGGTCCCTTCAACCATGCCTGGGACGACACGGACCGGGCCCTCGCCGACACGATGGCGAGCTACTGGGTGAACTTCGCCGCAACCGGCGATCCGAACGGCGACGGCCTCCCCGACTGGCCCGTCTACGATCCCGACGCGGACGGCGTCCTCGAACTGGGCGACGAGATCGGCGTGATCCAGGGCCTGCTCGAGGACCGGCTGGACGCCTTCGACGCCTACTACGAAGACCTCCGCGGCAACGGTTAGGCGTCGACGCCACCGAAGCGCGTCTTTGTGCTAGCGTCCCGCCATCAGGCAGTGGGTGCAGAGCTCACGCGGCGAACCAGGATGCGCCTGTCGTTCTCGAGCGTTGATTGATGTGGAACCCCGGAGCCGAGAAACAGGAGCAGCAGAATGGCAACGAGAATCTACGTGGGGAACCTCCCCTTCGACACGACGGAAGAGGCGGTTCGCGCGCTGTTCCAGGCACACGGCGACGTGAGCGAGGTTTCGCTGATCAACGACCGTGAGACCGGCCGGCCGCGGGGCTTCGGCTTCGTCGAGATGGCGAGCGGAGGCCAGGAGGCCATTTCCGCCCTGGACCGGCAGCAGTTCGGAGGTCGCACCCTCCGCGTCAACGAAGCCCGGCCGCGCGAGGAACGCCGGCCCCGCTGGTAGATCGGCCTGGAAGCCTGCGCCGCCGATTCGGCGCGAAGCGAGCTCCCTGGCGCGAGGCGCCGCCCGCCACGGGTTCGGCGGCGTTACATCTCCGGGTAGAAGAACTGGGCCACGGCGACGTCCGCCTGCGGCGACGGCTTCAGTTCGACGATCTCGTCGCGGACGCCGCCCTTCGCCATGTTGAAGGACACGTTGACGCGCGCGGGAGCGTCCCAGAGCACGACCGCGAACTCGCCGTTCTTCTCGATCGAACCGCTCGCCTGGAAGCTGCCGTCGCCCGAGGCGACCGTGACCTCGCCGCCGCCCTTGACCGGCTTGCCGCGCCTGTCCTGGACTCTCCCCGCAAGCACCGTGCGGATGCCCGCGGGTTCCGTCGATTCGCCCTCCCGGAAGAGGATCGGGTAGAGCTGCTGGGATCCGTCGCGCTGCACCGCGACCCGAGCGATGACCGAGCGGTAGCCGTCGCGCTCGAAGGTCACGCGGACCGTGAGCCCCTCGTAGTCCTCCCGGCTGAAGATGCGGCCCATGTTGCGCAGCAGGAAGGTGCCGGTCTTGCGGCCCTTGGCGCGCAACCTGGGCGCCGGCATGTTGTCGTTCTGGAACCAGATGTCGACGTCCGGCAGCGGGTTGCCGGCCGAGTCGAGGATGGTGCCGAACACGCGCGTGTTGTCGCGGCCGCCGACCGCGCCGGTCACGTCGCCGCCGCGCAGGTCGGCGCCCACGTTCGCCGGGCCCGGATCCTGGGCCGAGGCGGCGGACGAGACCAGGAGCAGGAGGAAGAACAGGAACGGAAACACGAGTCTCTTGGGCATTCTGAGGTCCTCCGAACGCGTTCGCGCGTCGATCGCCGCCCGGTAGCCGCGGACGCTCGCGTACCCTATCAGCGGCGGCAGGGCGCCGACTCTTGCGGGCGCCGCGCCCCCGCCCATCCCGCCGCTCGCGCCGCTGCGCCGCGCGGCGCAATCTCCTAGGATCGTCCGATGCCGCCGCCCGAACCCGTTCCGGCCGCGCCGCCGCGGCCGAGACAGATCCTGGCGGCGGTCTCGATCGGCATCGCGGCGGCTGTTCTCTTCCTGCGTTGGACGGCGCCGGACGACCCGGCGCCCGCCTTCGACGGCCCGCCCCGGGGAGTCCCGGCCCCCCTGCCGGAGCGTCCCGAGCCCGAGCCGCCGCCGCCCCTGCCGGGGGAACTCAGCGAGGCGCTCGACCTGATGGCTCAGGGGAGGCTGCGCGAGGCGCAACGGCTGATGCTCGACTTTCGTGCCGGTCCCGGCGCCGCCAACCTGTTCCCCGACCACCGCGAGACGATGACCGCGATGCTCGACCGGCTCGGCGACGACCCGGCCCTGGCGGCCGCCCTGGAGCTCGAACGCGGCTTCGAGGACGCCGATCTCGGCCGCCTTCGCCGCACCCTCGGTTCGCTCTCGCGCGAGGGGACGGTCGCCCTCCGGCGCGACCCGCAGGCGTCCCGGCGGCTCGACGACGCGCGGCGCCTGACCGCGGAAGTCGACGCGGTCGAGGGGTTGCTCGGCAGCGACCGGCTGGCGGCGCTTCGGCTGGCGCAGGACTTCGCCCGGCGGCATCCGCGGTTCGCGGCCGGGCTCGGCTTCGAGAACCGCGCCGCGGCGGCGATCGAGGAGACCGCCGCGCGACTGATGGCGGCGAACCGCCTCGAAGAGGCCCGGACGCTGCTGGTGGAACTCAGGTCGCTCCGCGGCGACGCGGCGCCGGAGGCCGCCTCCGTCGACGCCAGGCTGTCCTCGATCGAGGCGGTGTTCCGGCGGCGGAATGACCTGGACGCCGCCATCCGGGAGATCGAGGCGCTGGGCCGGCGCCGCCCGAACGAAGCCCTGGAACTCCTGGCCGGCATGGAACGGACGCCCGAGAACCGCCGCCGGCTGGCCCAGGTGGAGTCCACGCTCAAGCTGCTGATGGACGATCTGGACCGGGGGAGCCCCGAGGTCGAGATCCTCGACGCGGACGGTTCGAGCCTGGACCGGGCCGAGTACGACGGTCGCGAGGATCTGACGTTCCTGATCCGGGCACGGGACGACTACGAGGTCGTGTCGGTGCGCTTCTTCTGGCGCTGGTTCGACCGGGAGGGGGAAGGCGACGTGGTGGAAGCGACGCTCGGACCGGTCGACGCCGCCCCGGCGCCGGGGGACGGAGACGGCGGCGGCGAAGCCGGACGGGCCGGCGTCGCCTTCGAGGCGACGATCGCCGAAGCCGAACACGGCGGCCGCAGTCTCCAGTTCTGGGCCGAGGCAACCGACCGCGGCGGCCGCACGGCCCGCAGCGCCGGCGCCCCGAACCGGCTCGTGCCGGAACGGCGAGGCTTCCTGCAGCGGCTACGGCTCCGCCGCCAATGACCCGGGACGGACGTGAAACCGTTGACTGCGAGACACTTAGGGACTCGGGCCGCGCTGCTATGATCGCCGCCGTGGCGAACGGAACGAGCGCCCCGAACGATGCCGGGGAACCAACCGTCGAGCCGGCGATTCCCCAGCACCACGTCGAGACGACGGACCGGGACTTCGGCGGCCTCGGCCTGAAGCCGGAGATCCTGGAGGTTCTCGCCGACATCGGCTTCGAGCATCCGACGCCGATCCAGGCCGGGGTGATCCCCGACGCGCTCGCCGGCAAGGACCTGATCGGCCTGGCCGAGACCGGCTCGGGCAAGACGGCCGCCTTCGTCCTGCCGATCGTCCAGCGGCTCGGCCGGGGCGGGGGCGTGCGCGCGCTCGTCGTCTGCCCCACGCGCGAGATCGCCCTGCAGACCAAGGCATTCCTCGACCTCTTCCGCAAGAGCCGGCTCCGCATCGCCTCCGCCTGCCTGATCGGCGGCGTGAAGATCGGACCCCAGTTCGACGCGCTGCGCCGCGAACCGGACGTCCTCGTCGTGACGCCGGGACGGCTGCTGGACCACACGGAGCGCGGCACGGTGAGCCTCGGCAAGGTCGAGGAACTCGTGCTGGACGAAGCCGATCACATGCTCGACCTCGGCTTCATGCCCCAGGTGCAGCGGATCGTGACCCAGGTGCCCCGCCGGCGGCACACGATGCTGTTCTCGGCCACGATGCCGCCGCCGATCGAGCGCCTGGCCCAGCGTTACATGGACGAACCGCTGCGGGTCGACCTGGCGCCGCGAGGCGCCGCATCCGGCATCGAACACCGGCTCTACCTCGTCGACGAGAAGGACAAGAAGAGCTGCGCCCTGGCGCTGCTCGACTCCGTCCCCGGATCGACCCTCGTCTTCACCAAGCGGCGGTCCGACGCCGAGTGGCTGTGCCGCGTGCTGGAGCGCGGCAGGCACAGCGTCGCGCGCATCCACTCGAACCGCTCGCAGAAGCACCGGGTCGCCGCGCTGGAGAGCTTCCGAGCCGGCCGCCACCGGATCCTGGTGGCGACGAACATCGCGGCCCGCGGCATCGACGTCCAGGGCATCGAGCACATCCTGAACTACGACCTGCCCGACACCGCCGAGGACTACATCCACCGCGCCGGCCGCACCGCCCGCGGCGCCGCCGAGGGAGTCGTGTCGTCGATCGGCACCTGGCTCGACAAGCCGATCGTCCGCCAGATCGAACTTGCGCTCGGCAACGCGCTGCCCCGCTGCGAAGTGGAAGGCGTGGCCCCCTACCGCGAGATGCGTTCGCTCAACGAGCGCCGCCGCCGTTCTCCTCTGCGGCGCTAGTCGGAGCCGCCAGCCCCCTCTTCGCAGGCTCACGGTTTGGCCGCAGCCCCCAGTTCGTCAGGCGCTCGCGCCTCGGCCGCCACGCTTCCGATCCCGGATCTCCTGAACCGGACGCCCTTTCTCGGCATCGACAGGAAGGCCCTGTCGGACCTGCTCGGCCTCGCCATCCTCGGCCGGGAGATCGGAACCGAGTTCCACGACCTGATGGCGGAGACGGAGACGCCGCCCACCTCCTGGCGGCCGGAGTTCTTCGAGCAGGACCTGTTCATCGACCGCCTGATCGCGGAGAGCTTCGAGATCGAGATGGACGGCGTCCGCTATCCGATCAACGAGCGCTTCCTGCGGCGGGCGCTGTCCGCCACGCCCACCGACCTGGAGACGATCGAGTTCCGGCAGTCGATCCTGCGCGAGATGGACGAGGACGAAGAGGTGCTGGCCTCGGCGGAACGCCTCTACCGCGAGCTGTTCGCCCTGCTGTCGCTTCACCGCACGCCGCGCTACCACCGCATCGTCGACACGGCGGCCCACAACCTGGACATCCTCAAGCAGAGCCGCCTCGTGATCGACCTGATGCACGACCGGTTCGAATCGGCCCGGTCCGGTCTCCGGCGCCTCCACGAGGGAGCGGCCGCGATCCACGAGACGGAGGAGTACAGGACGCTCGCCGCCCTGCTCGACTACGAGGACCGGCTCGCCCAACTGAACCTCGACATCGCCCTGGGCGGCGACGGCCGCATCCGCCGGGTCGAGGTCCGTTCGCTCGACGAGTGCAGCGACAACCCCTTCTGGACGCGGCCCGTCAAGCGCTTCCTGGACCGGCTGAGGCTGGGCATCGGCGGCTACTCGATGACGAACCGCGAACTCCTGAACCGGGTGATCGAGCGGGTCTACGTCTCGCTGTCCCCGGCCCTGATCCCGCTGATCCAGATGCTCGGCCAACTGGAGCTCTACCTGGCGGTGCGCGCGCTCCGGGACCGCGCGGCGGGACGCGGCCTCGCGATGTGCATCCCCGAGATCGCTTCCGGCGACGCCACGGGTCCGGGGTTCGTCTGCGAAGACCTGTGGAACCCGCTGCTGCTGCACCAGGAGCAGCCGCCCGTCCCCTGCACCGTGAAGGCCGGCGGGAGCGTGCCGATCACCGTCGTGACCGGGCCCAACTCGGGCGGCAAGACGCGGCTGATCCAGGCCATCGCACTGGCGCAGTTGCTCGCCCAGTCGGGCCTCTACGCGCCCTGCGCGCGGGGCCTCCTGCGAGTCCAGAACGGGCTCTTCGTCTCCCTCATCGAACGCGAGAGCGCGGACCAGGTCGAGGGACGCCTCGGCCGGGAGCTGGTGCGCATCCGCACCCTGTTCGAGGAGATGGAGCAGGGTTCGATGGTCATCCTGGACGAACTCTGCTCGGGCACCAACCCGTCGGAGGGCATCGAGGTCTTCACCCTCGTCCTCCAGTTGCTACGGCGGGTCGATCCGGTGGCCTACGTCACGACCCACTTCCTCGACCACGCCCGTTCACTGGAGCGGAACCACCACGAACTGGGGCTGGAGTTCCTCCAGGTCGAGCTCGACGACGCCCGCCGGAGCACCTACCAGTTCAACGGCGGCGTCGCGCGGACTTCCCTCGCGGCGCTCACCGCCGAACGCCTGGGCGTCACGTTCGAGAACCTGTCGACGGCCGTCGACCGCCGCCGGACGAAAGCCAGTTGAACTCGCTCGAAGCGGCCGTCCGCTGGGTGCGCGGGTCTTCCGACCCGCCCGTGGGCGGCGCCGCCAAGCGGCGCAGCCCGGACAACAGGGCCGCCGGCCAGCGGCCGGCGACGATTTCGGAGGCCGCCTCCGGCGGCAGCGGGTCAGAAGACCCGCGCACCCGGCGAACCCCTCAGTACGGGACGCCGGTCGCCCGGCAGACGAAGCGCATCAGAGGCGACGCGGCGACGCAGAGTCCGGTGAACTCGTCGAGGAAGCCGGCGCCGAGCAGCCGCGTCTGGTTCAGGCGCGCCACGGCCATGAAGGACTTCCGCTTGATGTCGTCGATTCGGGGATGAGCCGCGTCGAAGCCGCGCGGCGCCCGCTTCAGACTCTCGCCGCCGAGTTCGAGATCCCCGCCGAGCCCCGGATTCCCGGTGACCTCGGCCCAGCCGTCCGCGTCTTCCACAATCTGCCGCCGGATCGCCCGCAGCGCCTCCGGGTGGGGCCGCCACATCCCCGCGCCCATGAAGACGCTTCCCGGCTCGATGTGGAGATAGAAGCCTGGTGCGTGGGCGTCCTTGTGCTGCTTGTGGCGGAAGTGGATGCCGGTATGGGTCTTGTAGGGGCGCTTGTCGCGCGAGAACCGCACGTCGCGGTGGATCCGGAACAGGGAGCCGCCGACCTTCTTCGGCACCGCCAGGAAGTTGCTCGAGACCTCGTCGATCCGGGTCCCGAAGTCGCTGATGAACTGCAGCGCCGGCTCGCGCACGACATCCTCGTAGCGCTCGCCGTTGGCCTTGAACCAGTCGCGCTCGTTGTTCTCCGCGAGTTCGCGCAGAAAGGCGAAGGTCTGTCTCGAAAACGGATTCTTCCATCGACTCATCGGGATTCTCCTGGCGATTCCGGCGAGCGGTTTCGGCCCGCGCGGGCGCCACGCGCGGAGCGCGCCGCCGCCGCGAAGTGTATTCTCCGAGGCCGCGCCGCAGAACAAGAGGAGACCCGAATGGACATCTTCGTCGCCGAACTGGTCGGCACCGCGCTCCTGATCATCCTGGGCGACGGCGTCGTTGCCAACGTGGTCCTCGCCCGGACCAAGGGGAACGACAGCGGCTGGATCGTCATCGCGACGGGCTGGGGGCTCGCCGTGGCGCTCGCCGTCTACTCCGTCGGCCGGATCAGCGGCGCGCACATCAACCCGGCGGTCAGCGTCGGCCTGTGGTCGATCGGCGAACTCGAAGCGGCCCTGCTGCCGACCTACATCGGCGCCCAGCTGCTCGGCGCCTTCGCCGGAGCGGTCGTCGTCTATCTCACCTACCGTCCCCACTGGGCGGTCACGTCGGACCAGGCGGCGAAGCTCGGAGTCTTCTGCACCGCTCCGGAGATTCCCCGGCGCCGGGGCGCGAACTTCGTGACCGAGGTCGTCGGCACGGCCGTCCTGGTGTTCGGCGTGCTCGCCATCGCGGCCAACGCCTCCGAGCTCGCCGGCGAGATCGACCTGTCGGCGGTGTTCGCCACCGGCATCAACCCCCTCCTCGTCGGCTTCCTGGTCTGGGGAATCGGACTCTCGCTGGGCGGGCCAACGGGCTACGCGATCAACCCTGCGCGCGACCTCGGTCCCCGCATCGCCCACGCCGTGCTGCCCATCCCCGGCAAGGGCGGTTCCGACTGGGGCTACGCCTGGGTCCCGGTGGCCGGGCCGCTCGCCGGCGGCGTGCTCGGCGCCCTCGCCTTCCGCGGTCTCGGCTGGTAGATCCGGCGGTCGGTCGCAACCATGAGGTACATACTGGCCCTCGACCAGGGCACGACCTCCAGCCGCTCCATCCTGTTCGGGCACGAGGGAACCGCCACCGCTTCGGCGCAGCGCGAGTTCCCGCAGATCTACCCGTCGCCCGGCCACGTCGAGCACGATCCCGAAGCGATCTGGACGACCCAGCTCGACACCGCGCGGGCCGTCATCGAGAAGGCCGGCGCCGACTCCGCCGACATCCAGGCGATCGGCATCGCCAATCAGCGCGAGACGGTCGTGCTCTGGGAGCGCGACAGCGGCAAGCCGGTGGACAACGCGATCGTCTGGCAGAGCCGGATCACCGCGCCGCTGTGCGAGCAGCTCAAGGAGGAGGGCCGCGAGGACCTGTTCCGGGCCAGGACGGGCCTCGTCCTCGACCCCTACTTCTCCGGCACGAAGATCGCCTATCTGCTGGACAAGCACGGCCTGCACGCGAGAGCCGAGCGCGGCGAGATCCTGGCCGGCACGATCGACAGCTTCCTGCTGTGGCGCCTGACCGGCGGCCAGGTCCACGCGACGGACGCGAGCAACGCCTCACGCACCCTGCTGTTCGACATCCACAAGCTCGACTGGGACGACGAGTTGCTCGGGATCCTGCGCGTGCCGCGGGCGATGCTGCCCGAGGTCCGCGACTCGAGCGGCGACTTCGGCGCCACCGAGGCGGGCCTGTTCGGCCGGCCGATTCCCGTCGCCGGCATCGCCGGCGACCAGCAGGCGGCGACCTTCGGGCAGGGGTGCTTCCGGCGCGGCATGGTGAAGAACACGTACGGCACGGGCTGCTTCATCCTGATGAACACCGGCAGCCGGGCGGCGGTGTCGAAGAACGGACTCCTCACCACCGTCGGCTGGGTCCTCGACGGCGAGCCGACGTACTGCCTGGAAGGTTCCGTATTCGTGGGCGGCGCCGCGGTCCAGTGGCTGCGGGACGGACTGGGCCTGATCGAGCGTTCGGAGCAGATCGAGGAACTGGCCGCCACCGAAGCCGACAGCGGCGGCGTCTACCTGGTCCCGGCCTTCGTCGGCCTCGGCGCCCCGCATTGGGATCCCTACGCCCGGGGCCTGCTCATCGGACTCGAGCGTTCGACCACCGCCGGCCACGTGGCCAGGGCCACGGTCGAGTCGATGGCCTACCAGAGCCTAGACGTGGTCCGCGCCATGGAGGCGGACGCCGGCGCGCGGATGCGCGAACTGCGCGTCGACGGCGGCGCCGCAGTCAACGACGAGCTGATGCAGTTCCAGGCCGACCTGCTGGGCACGCGCGTGCAGCGGCCGGTGGTCGCCGAGACCACGGCGCTCGGCGCCGCCTACCTGGCCGGCCTCGCCGTCGGCTTCTGGGCCGACCGGGACGACGTGACGAGCAACTGGGCCCTCGACCGCGAGTTCGAGCCGCGGGCGTCGGCCGCCGAGCGCGACCGTCGCGCCGAAGGCTGGCGCCGGGCGGTCGCGAGGTCGCGGGGCTGGGCGGAACCGTAGGCGCCGCCTGGGGTACGCTCTCGCTCTTGCAACATCCGGAGAACGCCATGACCGAAACAGCCGCCCGCCCCCGCGTCGCCGTCGAGATCGAGAACGGCGTCGCCGACGTCCGCCTCGACCGGCCGGACAAGCTGAACGCCCTGGACAACGCGATGTTCGACGCGATCCTCGACGCCGGCAACGCCCTCGCGGAGGACGCCTCGGTCCGCGCGGTCGTTCTCTCGGGCAACGGCAGCGCCTTCTGCGCCGGCCTCGACTTCTCCATCTTCAGCGCGATGAAGGACCGGACGTCCGGCGCCGCCGCGACCCGGGACCTCCTCGAGCGGACCGGAGACAACCCGGCCAACCGCTTCCAGTCGGCGGCCTGGATCTGGCACTCCATGCCGGTCCCCGTGATCGCCGCGGTCCACGGCTTCGCCTACGGCGGCGGCTTCCAGATGGCGGTCGGCGCCGACCTGCGCATCGTCCACCCCGAGGCCAGGCTCTCCGTGCGCGAGATCGTCTGGGGCCTGATCCCCGACATGACCGGACCCCAGTTGCTCCAGCACCTCGTGCGCGCCGACGTCGCCAAGGAACTGACCTTCACCGGCCGCGAGATCAGTGGCGTCGAGGCCGCCGAACTCGGGCTCGCGACGCGGCTCTCCGAGCAGCCGCTCGACGAAGCGCTCGCTCTGGCGCGTGAGATCGCGGGCAACTCGCCGCACGCGGTCCGAGCCGCCAAGCAGGCGCTCGACACGGCAAAGACGGCCGGCGTCCGCGAGGGACTCGAGACGGAGGAGCGCCTGCAGGTGAGCCTGATCGGCACGCCGAACCAGGTCGAGGCGATCGCGGCGAACGTCGAGAAGCGCCGGCCCACGTTCGCCGACGTCGACTGATCGCGGCCGGGACGGGCGGCCGCCGGCGGCGACGGGCGGCCGCCGGCGGTTGGGTGCGCGGGTCTTCCGACCCGCCTTCCGAAGTCCCGTGGGCGGTGGCCCCGCTCCGCCGGGCGGCGCCGGCGCACGCTCGCGCGGGGTCCCTACTCCAGGTGCCAGCCGTGGCCGCCCTGGATCTGCGCGCGCTGGGAATCGAAGGGCTCGCCGCCCGCCCCCGGCTCGACCCGCGTGTAGCTGCCGTCCGACTCGAGACGCCGGCAGTTCGCCGTGTCGACCAGGTGCGGCGCGAGAATGTCCCGGAGCGCCGCCTGCCGCAGGTCCGGATCGAGGATCGGACACAGCAGTTCGACGCGGCCGTTCAGGTTGCGCGGCATCAGGTCGGCGCTGCCGGTGAAGAGCTCCTCGTCGCCGCCGTTCCGGAAGTAGTACAGCCGCGAGTGCTCCAGGAAGCGCCCGACGATCGAAGTCACCGCGATGTTCTCGGACAGGCCCGGCACCCCCGGACGCAGGCAGCAGATGCCGCGCACCTGCAGCAGCACTTCGACTCCGGCCTGGGAGGCCCGGTACAGCGCGTCGATGCACTCGCGGTCGACCAGCGAGTTCATCTTGAAGATCAGGCGGCCGTCTCCGCGCAGGCGGTGGCCCTCGATCTCCCGTTCGATCCGCTGGAGGAGTTCCCGGCGCATCCGGTCCGGCGCGACCAGGAGCCGGCTGTAGCGCTCCTCGCGGGCGTACCCGGTGATCGCGTTGAACAGCTTGGCCACGTCCGAGGCAATCTCCCCGTCGTCGGTCAGGAGTCCGATGTCCGTGTAGATGCGGGCCGTCACCGGGTTGTAGTTGCCGGTCGCGAGGTGGACGTACGAGTGCAGCTTGCCCGTCTCGCGCCGGACCACCAGGCACATCTTGGCGTGGGTCTTGAGCCCCATCACGCCGTACACGACGTGAACGCCGGCGGCTTCCAGCGCCCGCGCCCAGCCGATGTTGTACTCCTCGTCGAAGCGCGCCTTCAGCTCCACCAGGACGGAGACCTGCTTGCCCTTCTCGCGCGCCTCCATCAGGGCCTCGACGACGGGCGAGTTCGCGCCCACCCGGTAGAGCGTCTGCTTGATCGCGATGACGTCCGGGTCGGCCGCCGCCTCCTGGAGCAGCCGCACGACCGGGGAGAAGCTGTCGTAGGGGTGGTACAGCAGGTGGTCGCGCCGGCGGATAGCCTCGAACAGCGACTCGTCGCTCCGGAGCGCGGCGTGGCGGACGGGCCGAATCGCGTTGTCGCGGAGCTCCGGCAGGTCGAGGAAGGCGATCTCGCTCAGGTCGGCCAGGCCGAGCGGCGAGGGCAGGGTGTCGACCTGGAACGGCGCCAGCTTCATGTTCCGCGCCAGGAGCCTGCGGATCCGCTTCGGCATGTCCTCGCGCACTTCCAGCCGGACGACGGAGCCGAAGTGCCGCTGGCCCACGACCTCGACGATCGCGCTCAGCAGGTCGCTCGCCTCGTCCTCCCCGACTTCGAGATCCGCGTCGCGCGTGACCCGGAAGGTGTAGGCGGCGGCGACCTCGAATCCGGGGAAGAGCAGGTCGAGATTCGCCGCGATCAGCTCTTCGATCCAGACGAACCTGCCCCGCCCCGACTCGAGGCCGAGCTGGTCCCGGCCGCTGCCCGGCGCCCGCACCAGCCGCGGCAACGCCTGCGGCACCTTCACCCGGGCGAAACGCTCGCCCTGATTCCCGTCGTCGATGACCACGGCCAGGTTCAGACTCAGGTTCGACACGTGGGGAAACGGGTGGCCCGGATCGAACGCGAGCGGCGTCAGGACGGGGAAGATGTCGCGCTTGAAGTAGGCCCGCAGCTTGCGCTTCTTCTTGGCCGAAAGGGCGTCGTACGAGACGATCTCGATCCCCTCGTCGCCGAGCTTCGGCAGCAGGTCTTCGCGCCAACAATCGTAGAGGCGCCGGCGTTCCCGCTTGAGGTGGGAGCGGATGCCGGCCAACTGCTCGGACGGCGTCATGCCGTCCGGCGGCGCCTCGAGCGCGCCCCGCTCCAACTGCCGGCACAGGCCCGAGACGCGGACCATGAAGAACTCGTCCAGGTTGCTGCCGTAGATCGAGAGGAACTTGACCCGCTCGAGCAGCGGGTGCCGCGGGTCGCGCGCCTCCTCCAGCACCCGGCTGTTGAACCGCAGCCAGCTCAGCTCGCGGTTGATGTAGTGCTCGGGAAGCCCCGGCGCGATGGCCGGCGCGGGCCGTCTGGAAGTCGGGCTCGTTTCCGTTTGCGCAGGTTCGGCCGGAACCGTCGCGGCCGACGGCTCGATCGGATCCTCAGCGACCGCACCTTCCAGATTCATCGAAACAACTGCCGGGTTCACCACGGTAACTGCTGATTCTACACGGTTTCCGGCTTCGGATCGTCACTCCGCAAGCCGTCGCCCGACGACGACGAAGGTCACGTCGTCGGCCGGAGCTCCCCGCGGCGAGAGATCCTCCACCCAGCGCTCGAACTCCGCGACCGCCTCGCGCGGCGGCCGCTGCCCCACCTCGCGCCAGCGCTCGGCCACCGCCGGATAGCCCACCGGTTCGCCGTCGTCCTTCAGCATCTCGGGCAGCCCGTCGCTCATCAGCAGCGCCGAGTCGCCGGGTTCCAGGCGCACCCGCCGGCATTCGTACGAAGCGGCGGCCAGCGTGCCGAGCGGCACGCCCGAGCTCATGATCTCCTCGACCTCGCCCGAGGGACCGCGGCTGATCAGCACCGGCGGCATGCCGGCGGAAGACAGCTCGAGGACGCCGTCCAGGTAACGCGCCAGCACCAGGGCCATCGCCCGCCGGCCCAGGTTCATCGAACGGATGGTCGCCGTCGCCTGGGACAGGAACTCGGCCCCGCCGAGGTCCATGTCGGCGGAAGCCAGCAGCGTCTTGACCACGGTCACCATCGTGCCGGCCCGCGCCCCGTGTCCGGTGGCGTCGCCGACCGCGATGGTCAGCGAACCGTCCTTCCGGAGCCGGCTGAAGTCGTAGTAGTCGCCCCCGACCTCCGACGCCGTTCGCAGCAAGACGGCGATCTCGAGGTCCGGGTGCTCCGGCAGGGCAGCGGGCAGCAGCGAGAGCTGGAACTCGCGGGCCTCCTCCAGTTCCCGGGTCTGCCGCTCGTTCTCCGCTTCCAGCAGGCGCCGGTCGACCTCCTGCCGGCGGCGGTCGCGTTCCTGTTCCAGCAACTGCCGCCGGTTCTTCTCCTGGTCGCGGGCCATGCGGTTGAAGGCCTCGCCCAGCTTGCCGACCTCGTCCCGGCCGCCGCACCGCGACCGGGCCGCGGCGTCGCCGCGGGCGAGCCGGTCGACCTGCCTCGTCAGGTGGCTGAGCCTCCGCGTCAGGCGGTTCGACAGCGGCGCCACCGCCAGCAGGGACAGACTCAGCAGGCCGACGCCGACGCCCAGGTTGCGAAGCGAGGCGTTCCTCATCTCCGCGAGGGACGCGCCGATGGGACGAACGACGCCGTACGTCAACTGCCCTTCCGGGGCGGTCTGGGTGACGACCATCCACTCGCTCATCCCCTCGCACAGTTCCTGGCGTCCCCCGGCCACGGCCTCCAGCAGGGGTTCGCCGCCGGCACAGTGGATGTTCTCGAGCAACTCGAGTTCTTCCGGCTCGGAGGAGGTGTAGATCTCGCCCTCGGCGTCGAAGGCGAACGGCACCGCGCCGCCGCGGCGCGGAATCCGGCGCAGGACGCTGCGCATCAGGCGCTCCGGCCGGACCGCGGCTTCCAGGTGGCCGACCAGAAGACCGTCCCGGTGTACCGGCGTCGAGATCGGGCCGCCAAGGGTTCGAGCGACCCAGTCCCGGGCGTTGCGCGCCCAGTCGGCGTCGTCCTCCCCCGCGGTTTCTGCGTCCTCCCCTTCAGCCGGCGGGGCTTCCCCGGGAGCGCGGCGCACCGGAAGCCGGCCCGGCGCGTCCGGGCGCGCCCAGAGAAAGCGCGGCGGTCTCCTCGCCCGTAACCCCGGCGCGCGGGCGCCGTCGGCATCCGGGTCATCGCCCTCGCGCAGCTCCCGAATCGCCGCAACGGTCTCCGCCGGCACGAGTTCGAGCGCGTCGACGAAGTCCGCCTCGTCGCCGAGCCTGCTGAACAGGAACTCGGCAAGCTCCTTTCGGTCCACGTACTGCGGATCGTCGAACGGCAGCAACGTGCCGACCCTGCCGACCTCGCCCAGCAGCTCCTCGCGAGTGCGCCGCAGCCCGATCAGCATCTGCCGCGCGACCTCCTCCGCCTCGGCAAGCACCGCTGCCCGAAACGCGTTCGTGGACGAGACGTAGGAGTAGCCCACGATGCCGGCCAGGGGCAGCACGGCCAGCACCAGGAAAGCGAGGATGAGTTGGCTGCGGAGTTTCATCGTTCCGGTTCAACCAGGATCGTCAGGTTTCGTCAGGTTCGCCATCTTCCCCGGCGGTCCCGGACGCGAGGGCCGGCTGCTGCACCGGCCTGCCGTCCTTGCGCCGGCCGGAGAGCGAACTGACGACGCCGTGGAGCGCCCGCACCTCGTGTTCCCTGAGTTCGGCGCGGTGGAGGATGCTCCTCAGGTTGCGAACCATGATGCCACGCTTCTCGGCCACCCGCAGGAAGCCGGAGGCGTCGAGCTCCTGCTCCAGGTGCTCGAAGAGGTTGACGAGTTGCGCCGAGGTCGCCGGAGGCGTCGACGAAACCCCCTCGCGGGTCGCCGCGCCGGCGGCGCCCCCGGCCCCGGCCCCGGCCTCCGCCTCGTACCAGGCCCAGCCGACCAGCAGCACCGCCTGCGCCAGATTGAGCGAGGAGTACTCCGGATTCAGCGGTATGTGGACGATGTGCGAGGCGAGAGCGACGTCGTCGTTGTCGAGACCCGCCCGCTCCGGGCCGAACAGCACCCCGGAACGGCGGCCCCGCGCGGCCTGGCGCCGGATCTCCGAGGCCAGCTCCCGCGGCCCGATCACCGGCTTCAGCATGTCCCGGCGGCGGGCGGTCGTGGCGTGGACCCGATGCAGGTCGGCCACCGCGTCCGCCGCACTCTCGAAGACCTGCGCCCCGTCGACGACGTCCCGCGAGGCGCCGGTGGCCATCGCCCGCGCCCGCTCGTTCGGCCAGCCGTCGCGCGGCGCCACGAGCCGCAGTTCCGTCAGCCCGCAGTTCAGCATCGCCCGCGCCGCGGCGCCGATGTTCTCGCCCAGTTGCGGCCCGACCAGGACGATGACCGGCCCCCGCGACGACGCTTCGGCCGCCTCCCGGGCCGACTCCGGCGCGCCGTCCTTCTCTGTTTGCCGATCCGCCATCGCTCCGATGTTGCGTAGGCTACACAGGTGACTCCCGGCAGCACTCAACGTGAGCGCCGCGCCATCGCGCACGGAACAGGCCGCCTCGTCGGTGCGCGGGGCTTCTGACCCGCTGCCGCCGGAGGCGGCCAGAAAGACGCGCCCGCCGTCAGGCCGGCGCCACTCTGGCGGCCAGTTCCCTGCGAGCCTTGGCGATCGCCTGCCGGCGACGGCGGGCAGAGCCTCGCCCGACGAGATCCTGGACCGCTTCCTCGACTGGGTCGCCGGGCTCGGCTTCGAGCTGTTCCCGGCGCAGGAGGAGGCGCTGATCGAGGTGATGGCGGGTCGCCACCTCGTGCTCGACACGCCGACCGGCTCCGGCAAGTCCCTGGTCGCCATGGCGATGCTCTGGAAGGGCCTGTGCGAGGGCCGCACCGGCTTCTACACGGCCCCGGTCAAGGCCCTGGCTTCCGAGCAGTTCTTCCGCATGTGCAACGACTTCGGCGCCGAGCGGGTGGGCATGCTGACCGGCGACGCCAGCATCAACCCGGAGGCGCCGATCGTCTGCTGCACCGCCGAGGTGCTCGCGAACATGGCTCTGCGCCGGGGCGCGGACCTGCCCGTCGACTACGTCGTGATGGACGAGTTCCACTTCTACGCGGATCCCGCCCGCGGCGTGTCCTGGCAGGTGCCCCTGATCGCGCTTCCCGACACGACCTTCCTGCTGATGTCTGCGACGCTCGGCAACATGGCGCCGATCGGCGAGGCCCTGGAGCGCGCGACGGGCCGTTCCGTGGCGATCGTCAGGAGCAAGGACCGGCCGGTGCCGCTCGAGTTCGAGTACCGCGAGACGCCGCTTCACGTCACGATCGAGGAACTCGCGAGCGCCGGCCGGGCGCCCATCTACGTCGTCAACTTCACCCAGCAGGACTGCGCGCGGCTCGCCCAGAACCTGACCAGCCTGAGACTCTGTTCCCGGGAGGAGAAGAAGGCGATCTTCACGGAGATCGGGGACTTCCGCTTCGACACCGCCTACGGCAGGGACATCCGGCGCTTCCTCGGCTTCGGCGTCGGCATCCACCACGCCGGGCTGCTGCCGAAGTACCGGCTGCTGGTCGAGAAGCTCGCGCAGGCGGGGCTGCTCAAGGTGATCGCCGGCACGGACACGCTGGGCGTCGGCGTCAACGTGCCAATCCGCACCGTCCTCTTCCGGCAGCTCTGCAAGTTCGACGGCGAGCAGGACACGATTCTCAAGGTGCGCGACTTCCAGCAGATCGCCGGCCGCGCCGGCCGCAAGGGCTTCGACGAACGCGGCTGGGTCGTGTGCCAGGCGCCCGCACACGAGATCGAGAACCGGCGCAGGAGTCTGAAAGCGAGAAGCTCGCCGCGCGGCCGGGGCCGCAAGCCGGTCCGCAAGCGGCCGCCGCCGCGCGGCTTCGTCCCCTGGAATGAGCGCACGTTCGAGCGCCTCGCGACCAGTCCCCCCGAGACTCTGGAATCCCGCTTCCGGCTCCGCCACGGCATGGTCTTCGACCTGATCCAGGCCGACGAGTCCTCCCGCGACGGCGGTCGCGGCGCGAACTTCGACTCGTTGCGGCGGCTGATCGCCGCCTGCCACGAAGCCCCGGCGAGGAAGAGCCGCCTGCTCGGCCAGTCGGCGGGACTCGTGCGGTCGCTGCACCGCGCCGGCATCGTCCGCATGGCGGCGCGGCCGGGCGGCGGCTACCGCGTCGAGGCCGACCGCGACCTCCAGATCGAGTTCTCGATGCACCAGCATCTGTCGCTCTACCTCGTCTCGACCCTGGAACTGCTCGACCCGGAAGAACCGGACTACGACCTGAACGTGCTCAGCCTGGTCGAGGCGATCCTGGAGGACCCGGGCATCGTGCTGCGCCGCCAGGCCGCGAAGCTGCGCGACGAGCTCGCCGCCAGGCTCAAGGCGAAGCGGATGCCGTTCGAGGAGAGGATGGAGCGACTGCGGCAGGTCACCCACCCCCGGCCCCTGGCCGACCTGATCGAACCGACGTTCGAGGAGTTCCGGCGTTCCCACCCCTGGGTTCAGGGCGACTCGGTGCGGCCGAAGCGGGTCGGCCGCGAGGTCTGCGAAGACTCCCTGAGCTTCGACGACTTCATCCGGCGTTACGGCCTGCAGCGCTCCGAGGGCGTCGTCCTCCGCTACCTGAGCCGCCTGTTCAAGGTGCTGAGCCGCGGCGTTCCGGACCGGTTCAGGACGGAGGCCGTGCTCGACCGGATCGGCTATCTGCGCGACCTGCTCACGGCGGTCGACAGCAGCCTCCTGGACGAATGGGAACGGCTGGCGGCGCTGGAGGAGGCGGTCGCGGCCGGCGCCGGCGACGGGGCCGGCGGATCTACCGGCGACGCCCCACGCCGAGCTTGGGACACCACTCCTCCACCGGACAGCGGGAGCACCACGGACTCACCGGCGCGCAGAGCTTCTGGCCGAAACTGACGAGGGTCTTGTTCAGGCCGATCCACTGGCTGCGCGGCAGCTTCGCGCGCAACGCCATCTCCGTCTCGAGCGGGGTCTTCGTGTCCACGTAGCCCCAGAGATTCACGATCCGGTGCACGTGGGTGTCGACGCAGATGCCGGGGCGGCGGAACCCCTCGGTGACGACCAGGTTGGCCGTCTTGCGGCCGACGCCGGGGAGTTCGACCAGCTCCTCGACGGTGCGGGGCACCTCGCCGCCGAACCGCTCGCGCAGCACCGTCATCGCGAGCTTCAGGTTCTTCGCCTTCGTGCGATAGAAGCCGACCGGGAAGATCAGCCGTTCGAGTTCCGCCCGCGGCAGCGCGCCGATCTCCTCCGGCGTCGAAGCCGCCTCGAACAGGCGCCGGGTCGCCCCCGCCGTCGCCTCGTCCTTTGTCCGGGCGCTCAGGATCGTCGAGACCAGCACCTTGAAGGGATCGCGCTCGGTCTCCGCGATCAGCGTGACGATCGGCAGTTCGGAACCCTCCAGATGCCGCCGGATGCGGCGCAGCATCGCCGCCAGTCGGCGGTTCGAGGGCGGCGTCGGCGACGGAGGCACGGCGGTCGTGAGAATACCGCCGCGCGCGCCCCGAAGGCCTCGCCGGCGCGCAGGGAACCGGCCGCCAACCCGGCTCACACCGGGAGCGCGGGTCTTCTGACCCGCTGCCGGCGTAGCCGGCCCGGGTACTGCTAGCTTGGGGCGGTGAACGTGGCCGTCAGCGGCGCCTCCGGCCTGATCGGCGGCGCCCTCGCCCGGAGCTGCGAAGCCGCGGGCGATCGCTGCCGCCGGCTGGTGCGCCGCGCGCCCTCCGGCCCGGACGAACTCGAATGGCGGCCCGAATGCGGCCTGATGGACGCGGATGCGGCTTCCGGCCTCGACGTTCTGGTCCACCTGGCCGGCGAGAACGTCGCCGGCGGCCGCTGGACCGCCACGCGCAGGCGCCGGATCGGCGCCTCCCGCGGCCCTGCGACGCGTCGGCTGGTCGAGTCGCTGGGTCGCCTCGAGCGACCGCCGCGGGTCTTCGTCTGCGCCTCCGCGGTGGGCTACTACGGCGATCGCGGCAACGAACTCCTGGACGAGACGTCCGCCGCCGGCGCCGGTTTTCTCGCCTCCGTGTGCCGGGACTGGGAGGCCGCAGCCCTGACCGCGGCCGAGGTCTGCGAGCGCGTGGCGATGCTGCGCTTCGGCGTCGTGCTCTCGGCCCGCGGCGGCGCCCTGGCCAGGATGCTGCCTCCGTTCCGGCTCGGGTTCGGCGGCCGCCTCGGATCCGGCCGGCAGTACTTTCCCTGGATCCACCTCGACGACGCGGTGGCCGCGATCCGGCACGTGACGGAACTGGACGTCCGCGGCGCGGTGAACCTCGCCGCCCCGGAACAGGTCGTGAACGCCGGCCTGACCCGGACCCTCGCCAACACCCTGGGCCGGCCGGCCCTGCTCCCGGCGCCCTCCCCGCTCCTCCGGCTGGCCTTCGGCGAGATGGCGCGGGAGACGCTCCTCGCCAGCGCGAGAGTCGTCCCCGGGGTGCTGCGGGAGACCGGCTTCCAGTACCGGTATCCCACGCTGGAAGCGGCGCTCGCCCGCGAACTGACCGGGGGCCGCGAGGCCGGCTATCGCTAGAATCCGGGAAGCGAAACGGCGCCCGGCGCGTTGCCCACTCGCGAGAGTGCTGCCGGCAGGCCGCCACGCCGGCGCCAAGGCAGGGCCGGCACTCCCGGCCGACCGACGCCCGACTACCCGCTGAACCATGGCCTTCAAGCTCGAGAGACGCAAGACCGCCGGGTCGAAGTCCGCGCCCGGATCGCTGCATCTGGGCGGCGCCCCGTACGAATTGCCGCCGGAGAACCGGACCCCGCTGCGGATCGCGGTCGTCGCGACGATCCTCTTTCACGCCCTGCTGTTCGTCATCAGCTTCCCCAGCGTCCGGCCGCGCGCACTCCAGGCCGCGCAGGCGCCGAAGGCGTTCGTCGTCCAGGCCGTCCGCTTCAAGCCGCCGCCGCCCGCCAAGGCGGAGCCCATTCCGAAGCGCAAGACGAAGAAGATCCCGATTCCCGACCCGACTCCCGACGAGCCCGAGCCCCTGATCCGCGAGCAGCTCTTCGAGGCGCCGCAACTGGAGATCGACGGCATCGCCGACGTCCTGTTCGACCTCCCCGAAGCCCCCTCGCCCGCCGGACCGCCGGGCACCATGTGGGTCGAAGGCGACGTCCTGCCCCCGAAGAAGACCTACGCGCCGCTGCCCAACTACACCGAAGAGGCGCGCCAGGCACGCATCCAGGGCGTCGTCATCCTGCAGGCCGTCGTCGATGCCCTGGGCAACGTCGGCTACGTCAAGGTGCTCAAGGGCCTGCCGGAGGGCCTCACCGAATCCGCCGTCCAGGTCGTCCAGGAGTGGCGCTACGAACCCGCCACTCTGGACGGCGAACCGGTGCCGGTCTACATCAACCTGACGGTCAACTTCTCGCTGCAGTAGCGCGGTTCGGCGCGATGGCGCGATGGCGCGGCGGCGCGGCGGCGCGGCGGCGCGACGGCGGTCGGACCCGCCCGCGCCGAGGCCGGGGGGAGGGTCCCGGCGGACGCTCGCGCCTTCCCGGTGGAGGTAGAGACGGGCGCTCGCTTCGGTCGGCTGCGCTCCGCTGCGCGGCCGGTGGATGGACGGACATGGGCAGTCGCTGGCCTCCAGCCCGCCGGGACCCTCCCCCCGGCCTCAGTGCGGGCCGGACGTAGAGGCGCGCGTTGTGTTGCACTTGTGCAAGTCAAGACTGTTTGTGGGACACTTTTTGACGCCAAGTGTTCCACAAACCAGTTTGACGGACAGAAGTGCTCCACAAACGAAGATCTCCATTCCCGTCCGTTCCTGTCGTCGCGCACCACTTGTACGTCGACGAGATTTGTGGAACGATTACGCACTTCAAGTGTCCGACAAACCAGTTTGACGGACAAAAATGCTCCACAACGAAGATTCGTCCAGAGACTCAAGCGCCCATGACGCCAGCTCACTACCAACCCGAGAGCTTCCCACCCGACGACCGGCTCGACTGGGCCTCCCTGGTGCCCTTGATCGGCTCGGCGTCGGTCGCGGTCGCCCGCTACGACGGCTTGCTGGAGGCAGTGCCCAACGCGGACATCCTCGTCGCCCCCTTGGGCGACCGTGAAGCCGTCCTGTCGTCGCGCATCGAAGGCACGCAGGCAAGTACGCGCCAAGTTCTCGAGTACGAAGCCGGCCAGGAGCCCCCCTCCGCCGAGCTTCGCGACGACATCATCGAGATCCTGAACTACCGTGCGGCGATGCGCGAGGCTCAGATCCTCCTCAGAGAGCTCCCGCTGTGCCTCAAGGTCATGCGCCTCGCCCATGGCGTCCTCCTGCGTGGCGCCCGGGGCAGAAGTCACTCTCCCGGCGAGTTCCGGCGCATTCCGAACTGGATCGGCCCACCCGGCTGCCCCATCGACAAGGCCACCTTCGTTCCCATCGAAGCCGGCGAGCTGCCCGCAGCACTGGACCGGTGGGAGAAGTACCTCCACGAACGCCAGTTGGACCCACTGGTCCAACTCGCGGTCCTGCACGCCGAGTTCGAGGCCCTGCACCCCTTCCTCGACGGCAACGGCCGGCTGGGGCGCATGCTGGTGCCGCTCTATCTCTGGCAGAAGGGCATCATCCACCGGCCCAGCTTCTACATCAGCGGGTTCCTGGAAGCGAATCGCTCCGTCTACTACGAACGTCTTCTTGCCGTGTCCCGCGACGACGACTGGACGGGCTGGTGCCGGTTCTTCCTGGAAGCGGTGCTGGCTCAGGCCAAGGACAGCACCGCCAGGGCGCGGAGAATCCTCGATCTGTACGAAGAAACCAAGCGTCGCGTAGCGAGCCTGACCCATGCGCGCTACGCCATCGCCGCACTCGACTTCGTCTTCCAGAACCCCATCTGCACCGCCGCCGACTTCAGCGCTCGCCGCGACGTTCCGATCTACGCCGCGCGCCGCATTCTGAACGCATTCCGCGAAGACGGCATCCTGCGGTTCACGCGCCCGGCCAGCGGCCGTCGCTCCGCGATCTTCGAGTTCACCGACCTCCTCGAAATCGCGGACGGCGATCTGGAACCATGAAGAACGCCCGCGCCAGCCGCCGATGAGACTCTCCTGGAACGAGATCCGCCCCCGCGCCGCCGAGTTCGCCCGCAAGTGGGCCGATGCCGGCTACGAGAAGGGCGAGACGCAGAGCTTCTACAACGCCTTCTTCCGGATCTTCGGCGTCGAGCGGCGCAGCGTCGCCCGCTACGAGGAGCACGTCAAGCGTCTGGACGACTCGCAGGGCTTCATCGACCTGTTCTGGCCGGGGGTGCTGCTGGTCGAGCAGAAAAGCGCCGGCCGGGATCTCGCCGCGGCGCGCCGTCAGGCGCTCTCCTACTTCGACGCCCTGAAGGAGCACGAGCGGCCCCGCTACCTGCTGCTGTGCGACTTCCGGAACTTCGAACTGCTCGATCTCGACGAAGACGAAGAGTCGCGGTTCACGCTCGCCGAGTTGCCGGAGCACGTCGAGAAGTTCGGCTTCATCCTCGGCGTCCAGCGCCGCGCGTTCCGCGACCAGGATCCGGTCAACGTCGAAGCGTCCGAACTGATGGCCCGGCTCCACGACCGGCTGCTGGAGACCGGCTACGGCGGTCACGACCTGGAGCTGTTCCTGGTGCGGACGGTGTTCTGCCTCTTCGCCGACGACACGGGGATCTTCGAGCCCCGGGATCAGCTTCTGGAACTCCTCGAACAGCGCACCGCGGAAGACGGCAGCGACCTCGGCGGCTGGCTGGCCCGCCTGTTCCAGGTGCTGAACACGCCGGAAGACCGCCGCCAGGCGACCCTGGACGAGGATCTCGCCCGTTTCCCCTACGTCAACGGCGACCTGTTCGCCGAGACCCTGTCGATCCCCGAATTCGACGCCGGGATGCGCGTCGCCCTGCTCGACGCCTGCCGCTTCGACTGGACCGCGATCTCGCCGGCCATCTTCGGCACGCTGTTCCAGTCCGTCATGGAACCGGCCGAGCAGCGGATCAAGGGCAGCCACTACACGTCGGAGGCGACGTCCTGAAGGTCATCGAGCCCCTGTTCCTGGACGACCTGCGCGGCGAGTTCGAGCGGCTCAGGCGGAGCCGCGGCACCCGCCGCAACGCCGAGCTCCACGCCTTCCGGCAGCGCCTGGGGAACCTGCGCTTCCTCGACCCGGCCTGCGGCTGCGGCAACTTCCTCGTCATCGCCTACCGCGAGTTGCGGCAACTGGAGATTGAGGTGCTGCGGGAGCTCTACGCGCCGGGCCAGCTCGGCCTGCTCGCCGACGTGCTGTCGCTGGTCGACGTGGACCAGTTCTACGGCATTGACCTCGACGAGTTCCCGAAGCGCATCACCGAGATCGCGCTGTGGATGATGGACCACATCATGAACAACCGGCTCAGCCTGGAGTTCGGAACGGCCTACGCCCGGATCCCCCTCACGAGTTCGCCTCGAATCGTCCGCGGCGACGCCCTGGAGCTCGACTGGGCCGGCGTGCTGCCGCCGCGGGACTGCGACGTCGTCCTCGGCAATCCGCCGTTCGGGGGGTCAAAGGTCCAGACGCCGGAACAGCGGGCACAGGTGCGGCGGATCGCCGGTCTCGGTAGGAGCGGCGGCACGCTGGACTACGTCACCGCCTGGTTCCTGAAGGCCGGCGAGTACCTGCGCGCGGGTCTCGATTCGGGCGCCGGAGAAGGTGACGCGGCGAGTGCCACGCCACCGGGCGCGGGTGCGTCGGCGGCTCGCTCGACCGGCGGCGCCCACCAAGCGGCCGGGCGACCTCCGCGAATCGGCTTCGTCGCCACGAACTCGATCACCCAGGGCGAGCAGGTGGCCCAGTTGTGGCCACTCGTCTTCGACCGGCTGGGCCTGGAGATCGCGTTTGCCCACCGCACGTTCTCCTGGCAGTCCGACATCCGCGGCATGGCGCACGTCCACGTCGTGATCGTCGGTCTCACGCTGGCCGCGGACGCGCCAGCCGACCGGCGACTGTTCTCGTATCCCGATCTGAAGGGCGACGCGGAGGAGAGCATCCACACGGCGATCTCGCCGTACCTGTTCGACGCGGACGGCCTCGCGGACCCGCACCTCGTCGTGCGGGAGACGGCGCGGCCACTGAACGGCTGGCCCGCCCTGCTGAGCGGTTCCCAGCCCATCGACAACGGGCACTACATCTTCAATGCCGATCAGCGGACGGACTTCCTGGACGCGGAACCGTTGGCCGAGAAGTTCCTGCGGCCCTACATCGGCTCACGCGAGCATTTGCAGGGCCGCCCACGCTGGATCCTCGCACTCCAGGACGCCGAGCCGAACGAACTCGCGGCCATGCCGTCGGTCGTGCGGCGCGTCAGGGCCGTGAGAGAGTTCCGGAGCGGGAGCAAGAGAAAGGGCACGCTCGCGATCGCCGATCATCCCCGCCGCTACAACGTCGAGGTCCTCCCGACGAAGCCATTCCTCCTCGTCCCCGAGGTCAGTTCCGAACGTCGGGACTACGTGCCCATCGGCTGGCTTGAACCGCCCACGATCCCGAGCAACCTGGTCCGCATCATCGAGGGCACCGACAAACCGCTGTTCGCCCTCTTGACCTCCGCCATGCACATGGCCTGGCTGCGCCAGATCGGCGGCCGCCTGAAGAGCGACTACCGCTACTCCATCGGCCTCGTCTACAACACCTTCCCGCCGCCTACCGCCGAGCCCGAGGCGCTCGAACGCCTGACGCCCCTGGCCGACGCCGTGCTCGCGGCCCGCGCTGCCCACCCCGGCGCCACCCTCGCCGAGCTCTACGACCCGGACCTCATGCCCACGGACCTCCGCCGCGCCCACCAAGCGGTGGACCGCGCCGTCGATCGCCTCTACCGCCCGCGCCGATTCGAGACGGAGAGCGAGCGCCTCGCCCATCTCTTGGCCGCCTACGAACGCCTCCAGGCGCCGATCACGGCACGGGCCGTCGGCAAGCCGAGGCGCCGTCTGAGAGGGAAGCGCACAAGAAGGCGATGAACGGGCGCATTCGGCCCAAGCGCCAGCGTTCGCAGAGTTGTCGCAGAGGGAGCAGGTCGTGCTGCGAAGCGTCTCGGCGTTCGCTTCTCGTGGACAGCAGGGACGGACTGCGGTTGCCTTTGATTGGGCAACGGTCAGCGTACGTCCGTGCCCACGCTTCCCGATTCCTCTCTCGGCTTCCGAGGCGCCGAAAGGGCTCGCTGAGGTGGCAGCGTAGAGTGCTCCTCTTCAGATCTCGCATCGTCCGGTTTGGAGCCCTCAATCGTCGGCGGCACAGCGGACGACATGCTCTTCCGCCGTTTCTCAGTCGGTTCACGCCGCGAAACAAACTGAGCTACCAAGGCCACGAGGGGCAGGAAGACCGCCAGGGCACCCCACAGCGACTTGTCGTTTGCCAGCAGATAGCCGCCGAGCGCCAGCCCCGCCAACGCCACAATGAACGCGAAGACCTGACCGCGACTCTCCATCTTCTGGTCGTGCTCTTGGGCACTGCGCTGCACCTCGTGATCGTGCGCCTGCTGCTGCTCAGCAAGCTTGACAATGCGACCCCCAAGTCCCGCTTCAACTTCGTCATAGCCACTCAGGATCGAAGGTGCCGGAACCAGAGCGCTATGCGCCTGCAAGACATGCGTCTCGTCGGAACGACCAAGCTCAGTCGGCTCCAACCCGTCTGAAGGCACCTCTTCGGTCGACGGATGCGTTCCCGACGACACCGCCTCCTTGGCGGACCCCTGTTCTTGTTCTCCCATGGTGACCCTGCCGGGCGCTGCACTCTCCGGCTAGTAGATGTGGAGCCGAAACTCGGCCTGACCTCGCGCCCCCCTCTCACCCGGATGCAACGCCCCGGCTTGAATCCTCTCGGCATCGACCTGCTTCATGGCAGCCCGCAGATAGCCCCCTACAGCAATCCAATGCCGAACCAAAGCAGCCGAGCCGGCAGGGCGGACGTCCCGGGAAGGGCTCAAGGCACCTGACCAGTCGAAAGTTCGCGCCATGCCAAGCAGAAACGGCGACTTGGGCCGGCCTATGCGCGATACCTCGACCATCCCAGGTCGGATCGCCTCGGCCGCCATGTCGGGCGCATAGTCGTAGATGGACAACAACAGAGGCGAAAGGGCGAGCGAGAAGAGCCAATCGGAAGCTGCGGCCATGTATTGGCTCGTGCGTTCCGGCAGAGTAGCTGCAGCACGGTCGCCCCGCTCCAGGCCCTCCTCCGTCAGACCGTAGAGGCGGTAGCGCCGCGACTCGTCGATGATCGCCAGACCCTCGCTGGCCAACTGCTCCACCTGGCCGTAGACGGCGGGGTCGAAGGGGCCGTAGCGGTACGGCTGGAAGTCGAAGTGGGGACAGCCGCTCTCGCCCTCCAGCTCGCGGTCAAGCAGAAAGAAGTACTTCTGCAGACGCACCGGGTCGAAGCGCGCGTTGGCGCCAGCGGCGGCCATTGCGGCCAAGACAAAGGTCGGTCGGTCCATGACGGGAGAATAGTGACACGCGAAGCGCCGTATGTCACACACGATCCCTGTCGCGCAGCTCCCCTGTTCGGCGCCGAGACCGGGAGACGCGGAGTCGCCCGGTGACCCGGAAGGCCTTCTCCCGGAACCTCTACTCCGAACCCGAGCCAGATCCCGTGCTCGCCCCCTGGCCCTTCTTCTCGTAGTACTCCCGCTCCAGGATTCGGGCGCCGCGGAGGATGTTGCCCATCGCGTAGTTGCCTTCGTGGCAGGCGTACTCGTAGAGGAGATCGTCGGTTCCCGGCCAGATGAGTTCGCCGCTGTAGGGCGCTTCGTAGTCCGTGTCGTGGACGGTGAAGCCGTAGAGCAGGTCCTTCGGGCCGTGGCGGCTGAAGCGCTCGATGACCTTCAGGCCGTCGCGGGAGTCGCTCTGGCTGTCGAGGAAGTTCGTCGTTTCGACGACCAGGGTGTCGCCCTCCCACCAGCCGATCGAGTCGCCGCCCATGGAGCGGTACTCGGACGGCGCGTGTTCGGCGTTCAGGCGGACGACCTTCGCCCAGTGCATCCACTCGACGAGGATGACGACGTGGTCCTCGGTCTGCGTGATCGTCTTCAGGTTGTTGTAGGGCAGCGAGCGAACGGGCGTGGTGGCAACGCTGGTGTAGATGCAGCGGTCGCCAGGCGTCAGCGTCTCGGGGCCGTCGTAGGGATCGTCGCCGGCCTCGATCCACCAGGCGTCGCCGGTGTTGCGGTACAGGTAGGGATTGACCCTGGCGCGCCGCGCCTTGCCGGCCTCGGTCAGCGCGGGCATGCGGCCGTTCGGCGGATCGATGAGGACAGACGTACGGTACTGGCCGTCGATCGGATACGCCCGGTTGCCGAAGTCGAGCCAGAAGAAGTTGTAGCCGCCGACCGCGCCCGCCGCGCCGGCGGAGCCGTCGCCGCCCGGCGGCGGCGCCTCGCGGTCCGGATCGCTGACCGCGCTCGCCGCGGCGTCGGCCGCCGCCATGCCGGCGGCGATCCGCTGCGCCTCCTCGGCGGTCATGAACTGCTTGTCGCCGAGCCGCGGATCCCGCTCGAATGGCGTCAGATTGGCGACGTCGTAGTTGCCGGAGAGGTCCGGCCGGCCGCTGGCCGTCCGCGGGAAGTCCTCGTCGCCGGCTGCGGACAGCGGCGCCGCCAGAAACGACGCGAGGACGAGAGCGATGAACGGGAGGTTCTTGCGGATGGACATGACGTTCTCCTCGCGGGAGGCAGGTTCTGGCCGATTCGGCTGTCGTGCTGGAACACGACCGAGACTAGCGCAAGCCTCCATGGAACTGGCTGCTCACAGTGGAACCGGCCTGCGGCCGGCGCGTCTTCGGGCCGCCTTCGGCGGCAGCGGGTCAGAGGACCCGCGCACCCGGTGTGCGGCCAGTTCCAAGCGCGTCAGCGCGGAGGCAGCCAGCCGCGGGGCGGCCGGAAGTAGACCTTGAAGTTCGCTTCCCGGCGGCGCTCCGAGGACAGGTTCTCGAAGACGCCGTAGACGAACGTGCCGTTCTCGAGGCGATGGATCGCCGGGTTGCCACGCCAGGCGGCCTCGCCGATCTCGCACGGTTGCTCCGGCGGGCAGTTGCCGCGACTCTCGAGATCCGCGGCTTCGTACTGGAAGCCGACGAAGCGGGCCCCCTCGGGCAGGAAGACGCCGAGGACCTGGCACGAACGCTTGGGATCGACGACCGCCGGCAGCAGGTCCAGGACCTCGGAGCGGGCCTCGGCCGGCAGCAGCCGCAGCACGTCGTTGCCCGTCGGTTCGGCCAGCGAGCCGGCGTAGACCCGGAAGTCGGCCGGCAGCGACGCTTCGACGATCCCGGCCACCCGCTCCATTCGCTCGGCCAGATCGGCCGCGCACCCGACCGTCTCCGGCGTGCGCGGCGCCGCCTGCCAGTTGCTCGACACGGACCACTCGCCGGGTGCGCACTCCGGGCAGGCGCCGGCGCGCAGCAACGTGCGGTTCGGCAGCAGGCGAATCGGCTCGGGTTCGGGCGCGGGCTCGGGTTCGGGTTCGGGCGCCGGCTCGGGCACTGGCTCGGGCTCGGGTCCTTGCGCCGTCCTCGCAACTGCAGGCCGCAGCTCCGGCAGCGGCTCGGGAGTCGGCGACTCCGTTACTGGTTCAGGCGCCTCCGCGGGTACCGAGGCCACCGCGGCCTCCGGCGCTTCTTCGACCGGCGCCGCTTCGGCGACCGCAGTCCGGGGCGGCTCGTCCGCAGGCGCCGCGGGCTCGGTCTCCGCCTCGGGAGGATCAGCCGGCGGCACAACTTCGGCAACTGCCGCCGGAGGTATCTCCTCCACCAGGGGTGCCGGCTCTTCCGGGGCCGCCTGGTCTTCCCGCGGCGGTTCGACCACCCGCGCGACGTTCTCGCGCCGCAGCCGGCGCTCCCGCTGCTCCGCTCGCCGCTCGGCCCTCCGTTGAGCCCGGCTCATCGCCCGCGCCGAGCCGGCGCCGACCGCCGCCGTATCGATGCCCACGCTCGAGTAGCCGACGTTCATCGGCGCCCAGAAAGGCCCCGTTCGCTGGCGCGACGTGAACCCCACCTGCGGCCGCTTGCCGTCCTCCAGCTTGAGGTAGGAACTCACGATCATGAACCCCTCGCGCCGCAATTCCACCTGCCACTCGCCGGCCGACAGGCCGGTGACCTCGACCACGCCGGACGCGTCGGTCAGCAGTGGAGGCGGTCCGCCGGAGCGCTCGGCCTCGGCCAGGAACGCGGCGACCGTCACCCCCGGCAGCGGCTGGCCCGCGTCGTCCGTGACGACCACCTGAAACCCGTTGCCGCCGCTCCACTCCTGGGCCGCCGCGACCGCCGGCGCAGCCGCCAGGATCGCCGCCAGGGTCAGCAGGCGCCGGCGGCGGATCGTCATCCACGCGCCTCCGGCGGTGTCACGTTCTTCTCGGGAGGCTTCTCCGCCGGCGCGCGCCGGTCCTTCCACAGGCCCGTCATCAGAGTGAGCAGGCCCAGAACGGCCTCGTCGAGCAGGGGTATGAAATCGGGCACCACCAGATCGAGGGCGAACAGGATCGCCAACACGACGAAGAGCTGCGGGAAACGCAACCTCCCCAGGAACGGCAACAGCCTGGCGCCGACGCGCACGGGATTGGGACCGGCCATCGTTGGAGACTCTATCGCCGGAGCGCAACGGCCCGATGCGTGAGGGCGGCGCGGTAACCTGCGTCGCGGTGAGCGAGAACGTTCTGTACATGGACACGGCGATCTTCGTCTACCCCGCGCTCGCCCTCGCCGGGTGCGTCGCCGGCGCCCTGAACGTGGTCGCGGGCGGCGGCTCCTTCCTGACGCTGCCGATCCTCATCTTCTTCGGGCTCCCTCCCGGAGTCGCCAACGGCACGAACCGGGTGGCGATCCTGCTCCAGAACGTCGTCGCCTCGTGGGGCTTCCACCGTCACGGCGTCTTGGACACGCGGGCGATCCTGTGGGCGGCGCTGCCCGCGACCGCCGGCGCCGGGCTGGGCGCCTGGGCCGCGCTCGTCATCAGCGACGATGCCTTTCGCCGCGTGCTCGCGGGGCTGATGGTCGTCGTGACGCTCTGGACGCTCGTCTCGCGCCGAGCGGCACCCGAAGGGCAGCCGGCGTCGCTGCGCGTCGGGCTGCTGGCGCTCGGCTTCTTCGGCGTCGGCATCTACGGCGGGTTCGTGCAGGCGGGGGTCGGCTTCTTCATCCTCGCCGCGACCTCGCTGGCCGGCCTCGACCTGGTGCGCGGCAACGCGGTCAAGGTGCTCAGCATTCTCTGCTTCACCGGGCTGTCGCTGCTGCTGTTCGCGCTCTCCGGCCGGGTCGACTGGGCCTTCGGCCTCGCCCTGGCGGCCGGCAACATGGCCGGCGGCTGGCTCGGCGTGCGGCTGACCGTGCTGAAGGGCCACGCCTGGGTGCAGCGGGTCGTGACGGTGACGGTGATCCTGTTCGCGGTCCGCCTCTGGTTCGGCTGAAGGCGCTCGAAGGCCCGGAAGCCGGCGCGGCTATGCTCCGCGCCGCAATCTCAAGACAGGAGGAGACGAACCGTGGCATACGACGCATTCGATCTGAGCGGCAGCGTGGCGCTCGTAACCGGCGGAAACTCCGGCATCGGTCTGGGCTTCGCCGAGGGACTGGCGAAAGCCGGGGCCGACGTCTGCATCTGGGGCACGAACGAGGAGAAGAACGCCGCCGCGAAGGCGCAGTTGCAGCGGCACGGCGGCAGAGTCGAGGCGCTGCGCTGCGACGTCGGCGACGCCGACGCGGTGGCGGCCTCGTTCGTGCGCACGGTCGAGTTGCTCGGCAAGGTCGACTCTTGCTTCGCCAACGCCGGGATCGGCGGCCGCGGCACGCCGTTCGTCGACATGTCGATGGAGGAGTGGCGGCGGATCTTCCAGGTCAACATGGAGGGCGTCTTCACGACCTTCCAGCAGGCCATCCGGCACATGGTCGAGCGCGGCGAGGGCGGTTCCCTGGTCGCCACCAGCAGCCTGTCGGCAGTGTTCGGCGCGCCGCGCAGCGAGCACTACGCGTCGACCAAGGCGGGGCTCAACGCGATGGTGCGCGGCCTGGCGGTCGAGCACGCGCGCCACGGCATCCGCGTCAACTCGGTGCTGCCCGGCTGGATCGAGACCGCGATGACCGAGCGTGCCATCGGCACCGAGGCCTTTCAGACCAAGGTGCTGCGCCGCGTGCCGGTGCGCCGCTGGGGCACGGGAGAGGACTTCAGCGGCATCGCCGTCTACCTGGCGAGCAAGGCGTCGAGCTACCACACCGGCGACGAGTTCATCATCGACGGCGGCTACGCCTGCTTCTAGGTCCAGCCGGGTGCGCGGGTCTTCCGACCCGCTCGCGCCGAAGGCGCCCAAGAACGTCGCCGGCTCTGCCGGCGTCCATCTTCTCCGGTCTCCGCCGCTCCGCAGCTTCGCCCGTGAGCGGGTCGGAAGACCCGCGCACCCAGCTAGCGCTCCATCGAGCGGAAGATGGGGACGACCACCTCGGGCATCCGGCAGTGGGCGCCGGACGCCTTGTCGACCCAGACGTGGTCCGTCCGGCCCTCGACCAGCACCCGTTCGTCGACCTCTACCCGGTAGCCGAAGCTCATCGCGCGGCTCTTCAGCCGGTCCAGCCAGCAGACGACCCGGACCCTGTCGCCGTAGCGGGCGCCGCCCCGGTACTTGAGCTGAACCCCGGTGACCATCAGGTAGTAGCCCTTGTCCTCGATCTTCCGGTAGGCCATGCCCGCTGCGCGGCAGTGATGGGTGCGGGCGAGTTCGAGCCACACGAGGTAGTTCGAGTGGTGGACCACTCCCATCTGGTCGGTTTCCTTGTAACGAACCTCGACTTCGATCTCGCTGGCGGGTACGTCCCCACCGGCGGCGTTCACGGCAGTGCCTGTCATCCCGTTCATGTCGGCCCGCGACTGTAGCGGAGAACGGTGATGACGATCTTCCAGCCGGCGCGCACGGTGCCCGAGACCGTGCCGGTGATCTTGGAAACCCCCGTCCGGCGGCGGTAGCTGACCGGCGCCTCGGCCACCCGCAGGCCCCGCCGCAGCGCCTTGACCTGCATCTCGGCGGTCCAGCCGAAGTCCGGGTCCGCCATGCCGAGCGACTCGAGCGCAGGCCACGAGACGGCGCGGAACGGCCCCAGGTCGGTGTAGCGGTGGCCGTAGAGCAGCCGCACGAGCAGGCAGGCGAGCCGGTTTCCCCATCGCGCCTGGGGCAGCAGGGCGCCCGGTTCGGCCTCTCCCAGCAGCCGGGAGCCGATGACCAGGTCGGCCTCGCCGCGCGCGATGGGCTCGACGAGGCGCGGCATCTCCTCCGGGTGATCCGAGTAGTCCGCGTCCAGGAAGACGACGATCTCCGGCGGCCCGGTGCGCCGCAGGCGGTCGAGCCCGGCCAGACAGGCGCTGCCGTAGCCCTGAACCGGCGCCGGCACGACCTCGGCGCCCGCTTCCCTGGCCCGCGCCGCCGTCCCGTCGCGGCTGTTGTTGTCGGCCACCACGACGCGGCGGACAAGACCGGCCGGGATGTCCCCAAGCACCAGAGCGATCGAGTCTTCCTCGTTGAAGGCCGGAATGACGACGTCGACGGTCGGAGCGCCGGCCGCGGGCCGTTCCGGTGGTGGCCGTTCCGGTGCGAGTCGTTCCGGCGCGGTCGCCCCTCGACCGGCGCCGGTCACGGGGCGGCACCCGGCGCCGCGACGGTCACAGGGTGACGCCGAAGCGGTTCCGCAGCGCGAACGCGAACGCGAGGGAGAGGATCAGGAAGGCGATCAGCCAGTGGACGTCGAACAGGCCGAAGAACGAGATGGAAGCCGTGGCGTACTGCACGTCGATCCGTTCGATCGGCCCGCCGCGCGGCAGCGAAGGCTCCGCCGGGTAGAGCAACTGGTCGAGAATCGCCGCCCGGCGCCTGGTCGGCGAGCGGCGCACCCAGCGCGAGCCCTCCTCCGGATCGGCGACGAAGAGGCTCTTCGTGAACGCCCCGCCGTCCGCGCGCACGACGAGCTCGTGCCGCCCCGGATCGTCCGCCCGCAGCCGCCAGACGACCTGCCGCAGGCTCGGCACCCAGACGCCGGCCGTCTCCACCGCGACTCCCGGCGGCGCCTCCAACTCCACCGCGGGCCGCGGCGACGCCGCAGCGTCGGCCGGCGATCCCGCCGCCGCCTCGCCGCCGGCGGTCGGTTCGGCGCCTTCGCCGGCCAGTTCGACGGTCAGTAGCGTACGCTCGCCCACTTCGAGACCGCCGTAGCCGTAGTGGAACTGCAACTGGGCGATCAGCAGCATGAACGGCACGATCATCCACAGCAGCGGAACCAGGTTCAGCCGCAGGTAGGTCAGGTTCTCGCGCAGCAGACGAAGCTGGGCCGCCAGCACCGCCCGCAGGTCGTCGTTGAACAGCCGCACCTCGAGCAGGTGCCCGAACAGCCGCCGCTTGACCGCCGCGATCGCCGCCTGGTTCGATGTCCAGCGATAGACGAGCAGCGCGAAGATGCCCGAGACCAGCGCCACGACGGTCACCGGCACGATCGGCGGCAGGCCAGCGAAGGGCCGGAGCGCCACGTCGAAGACGGCGCGAAGGGCGGCGTTCAGAAGGGACATCGGCGGCTGAGGCGGCGGCGGAAACGAGCGAACTGGGCGGCTAGGAGATGTATCCCAGGCCGCGGAGCCGCTTCTCGATCTCCTCCCTCGATTCGGCGCCTTCGAGCTTGGCCAGTTCCTTCTCCAGGGCGTGGGCGATGAACTCCTCGACGGACGAGTAGCCCGCGATGTCGCTGTAGCGCTTCACCCGCGCGATGAGCTCCTTGTCGAGCTTGACCTTGCCGCCGCCGAACATCCTTCTCCTCCTTCGCTGGCCTTCTGGCTCGCCGTCGTACCGGCAGGCTCAGGGCGAGCCCGTCGCCGCGCCGCCGGCCAGCGGCGGGAACTCTGCCACGCCGTACTCCGCCAGGATCGAGGCCGCCAGGTCGACGATGCCCTTAGCCGGGCGGCCGAGCGGGCGGCTGACCAGCAACACGCCCGGCACCGTCCGGTGGTCCATCATGTGATCGCCGCTCCAGGCGCTGTCGTTGTCGCTGAAGACGTCGCCGACGACCTCGCCCGACGCCGACTCCGTCGCCCCGCGGTAGCCCTTCGCATAGCCGACGACCAGATCCGGGCCGATGGCCGTCTGCTGCTGGAACGCGTAGTCCTCGCGAAGGTGGACTTGCGTGATCGCGGGTTCGCCCGTCACCGGGTCGACGACCGCCAGCAGTTCCCGCTTCAACTCACGCACCAGGTCGAGGCGCTCCGCCGCCGTCACCGTGCCGTCGCGCTCACGGCCGCGCAGGTTGACGTAGAGACCAGAGAAGCCGATCCCGTAGGCCCGGGTCTCGTCCCAGTCGACGTTCAGCAGGAAGCCCTCGTCCGCGAACGCGTCTTCGGTCCGTGCGGCCAGATAGCCCCGTTCGAGGAGCCAGGCGTTCAGGTGGAAGGCGCGGCGCCAGGAGGCGAAGCCGTGGTCCGACATGACGATCAGCAGCGGCTCGTCCGCGCCGCCGTCGCCGAGGCCGGCCTCCGCCTCCAGCCGGTCCAGCGTCTTCCCGACGACCGCGTCGAGTCCCTCGTAGAGCGTGGGGATCAGGTCCTCGTGAACGGCGTCGGCTTCCGGGTCGTAGGCGGGGTGCTCAGGATCGCGCGACCGCCAGCGAACGTGGCCGATCTGGTCCACGTTGCCGAAGTAGTAGAACAGGAAGCCGCCCTCCTGCTCGAGGTAGCGGTCCAGCACGTAGCCGTACTGCTCGGCGACCTCGTCGCCGGCGATCTTCGCCTGGGCAAGGAACTCGTCCGGGGTGAAGACCCCCTCCGTCAGGGTCTTCGTGTCTTCGGGCATCCCCTCCGTGTAGAAGCGGTCGACCGCCTCCGCCAGCTCGGCCGCGAAGTCGGGCGGCGTCGAGATCGGCGCCGCGGGCGACATCGGGTCGTGGTCGATCGGGCTGACGTAGAGCTCGAACTCCGGCTCGAGCGCGCGCAGGTACATCCGGCAGATGCCGCGCAGGTTCTGGGTCGGCATCATCTCGAAGTCGACCTCCAGCCAGTCGCTCCACTCCCCGACCCGGAGCACGATCTGCTGGTCGCCCAACTCGATCTTTGCACTCTCCGTCTCCGGATCGAGGTAGACGGTGAACGGCGCGGTCAGCTTGACGGGCTCGCGCAGCAGCGGGTTGTCGGGTCCGAGCAACTCGGCTTCGACCACGTTGTCGTAGATGTCGAGTTCGACGATGTCACCGCCGCTGATGTCCCGGTCGGCGAACAGCTCGGACGTGTAGAACGTGAAGGTGCCGTCGGTGCCGAGGAGGTCGCTCGTGCCCATGCCGGAGAGTTCGCGGCTCGCCGTGCCCGACACCGGGAAGTTCGCCGGCATGCGGACGACGGTCGTGCGCACCCCGTGCTCCTCCAGCACCTCCCAGAACGGCGTGCCGTGCCGGAACTGCACGTAGTCCCCGCTGGTGAGCGGGAACTGCCAGGGTCCCACCTCCAGGAAGCGTCCGCCGGATGACGCCGCGGCCGTCGACGAGTACGGGATCATCGTCTCCGGGTCCCGGTGCAGGAAGTCGAAGATGCCGTGGCCGCCCGGGTCCATGCCGGTGACGAAGCTCGACCAGGCGACCGGGCTGTGCGGCGGGATCGTCGTCTCCAGCTCCGTGAAGCCGCCCATCGCCTCGAGGCGGGCGAAGTTCGGCAGCCTCCCTTCGTCGATCAACTGCCGGGTGAGTTCAGGGTCCAGACCGTCGAAACCGAGCACGACGACCTTCGGCCCCTCGGACGGACCGACGCCGTCGCCGCCGCACCCCAAGACGGCGGAGAGGACGACCGCCGCCACTGCGGTTGCCGCGAGCGGCCGGTTCCGGCTCTTGCGGCCGCGCCGGCCGGTGGGTCGCCTTCGGTTCACGCCGCCGCTCCGGCCGCCTCGCGGCCCCCGAACTCCGCCGGATCGAACACCGACTCTCCCTCCATGTAGTCCGGCTTGTCGATGCCGAAGAGGGCCAGGGCGGTGGGCGCCATGTCGAGGAGCGAGAGGTCGTCGCCGCGATCGACCGGGCGGCTGCTGAAGAAGACGCCCGGAACCAGCCGCGGGTCGACGCAGTGGTCGCCGCTCCACGCCTTCAGGTTGTCCGAGAAGACCGGGCCCGCGACCACGCCGACGGCGCAGTCCCAGGACACCCGGTAGCCGTCGTTGTAGCCGACGATCAGGTCGGGGGCGTTGCCCTTGTAGGGGCCGGTGTAGAGATCCTCCGCGTCGAAGGCGGCGTTGATGCTGGTCGCGCTTCGCTCCTCGTCGCGCAGGCCGTCCCAGGCGGCGATCAGTTCCCGCTTGAGCGCCCGCGCCTCCTCGCCGGGCTCGACGATGCCGCCCGCCTCGCGGCCCTTGAGGTTGAGAAACACGCCGGCGAGGCCGAGCGCATAGGCCCGGGTGCGCGTCCAGTCCACCCCCTCCAGCCATTCCTCGCTGCCGTCCGCGCCGTCGCGCAACGCCAGGTAGCCGTGGTCGAGCAGCCAGCGGTTCAGGTTGACGCCGCGCCGGAAGGAGGCGAAGCCGTGGTCCGAGAGCACGATCAGGAGATCGTCGTCGCCCAGCTTCTCCATCACGCGGCCGACCAGATCGTCGTTGTGCCGGTAGTGGTCCTCGATCGTCCGCCGGCGCCGGCCCGTCTGCCGGCCCTTCGCCGCCGGGTGCCCGTCCTCCATGTAGCGCCAGAACATGTGCTGGATCCGGTCCGTGGCGTCGAAGACGCAGGTCAGGGAGCCCTTCCGCAGTCGCTCGAGCGCCGCGAAGAACATCTCCTCGCGCTCGCGGTCGATGTCGTAGGACTGCTTGAGGAAGGTCGCGTCGTCGGTCACTCCCTCGTTGAGCGCCGTCGTGTCCTCGGCCAGACCCAGAGTCGCGAAGTCGCCCACCCGCTTGGCCAGGTACGGCGCGTAGTAGGACGGGTGCGAGATCGGCATCGCCGGTTTCTCGGGATCGATGTGGATCGCGGTCAGGTAGAGCGACGTGTGCTCGGCGGCCTCCGTCAGCATCATCCGGGTCAGGCCGTGGACCTTGACGCCGGGCGCGGCCCGGAACTCGAGACGCACCCAGTCGGAGAGCTCTCCCTGCCGGAGTTCCACCGTCTCCCCCGCCATACTGACCGACGCCGTCTTCGCCTTGCGGTCGACCTCGACCGTCATCGGCGCGCGGAGGGGAGGCGGCGGAACGCCCTCCAGGAAGCTGTTCTCCGGCCCTTCGACGACGCAGTCGAAACGGTCGGGGCCAGCGCCGTTGGAGGTCAGCGGCACCCGCACGCCGCCCTCCCGGATCGCGTCCGTCGCCGGACGCGTCGTGTAGAGCAGGAAGGTGCCCTGGCTGCCCACCAGGTCCGGCACGCACATCGCGGCGAGTTGCGCGCCGTAGAAGCGGTCCGGCGGGAAGGTGATCGGCACCCGCAGCACGGTGCTCCAGACGTTCCGCTCACCGAGCACCGTCCAGAACGGCTTCGAGCGCCGGAGCATGCGGATCTCCGGCTTCTGCAGCGGGATCTTCCACTTGCCCAGCTTCAGGAAGCGCTCCACGCGGCCGATGTGGGCCGAGGACAGCTTCGGCAGGTAGCTCCGCAGGTCGCGGTCGAGGAAGTCGAAGATGTTGTGCTTGCCCGGATTGGCGCCGGTGGCGAAGGTCGACCAGGCGACCGGCGACAGCGCCGGGTACGTGCTGGCGATGCGCCGGTAGCTCCCCCGGTCGCGGAGACGCTGGAAGTTGGGCAGCTTGCCCTCCTTCATCATCCGCTCCGTCAACCGCGGGTCCTGGCCGTCGAGTCCGACGAACACGAGCCGCCTGACGTGCGCCTTCGGCGGCTTCTTGCGCCGCACGACCCGCCACAGCGTCCGCACCGGCCACGCGAGCAGCGAGAGGAACGCCAGCGCCACCGTCGCCAGCAGCACCAGGAACGACGACATGAGCGCGAACCCGGCCCCCGGCCCGATGTACGCGGCCGCCGGCGCGGCTGCGAAGAGCGCGACGAGAAGCGCCAGCGCGGCGGTGACGAGACGCGGAGCTGGCAACGGTTCCTCCATGATCGCGCGCCTGGGAGCACCCGGTGCCAGACAGCGCGGAGCGGTGCGGAGCATACCAAGCCGCGGGTAGCATCTCGTGGCCATGTACGGGAAGACTCTCTGGCGGCGGCTTCTCTTCGGCCGGCCGATCATCGTCGTCTCCGGTCTCCCCCGCTCCGGCACCTCGATGGCGATGAAGATGCTCGAGGCCGGCGGCATGGAGATCGTGACCGACGGTGAGCGCGAGGCCGACGTGGATAACCCGCGCGGTTACTACGAGGACGAGCGGGTCAAGGACCTCGCGAACGCTCCCGACAAGTCCTGGCTACGCGCCTCACGCGGCCGCGCGGTCAAGGTCATCTCCTTCCTGCTCAAGGACCTGCCGCCGAACCTGAACTACAAGGTCATCCTCATGCGGCGCAACCTGACCGAGGTGCTCGCATCGCAGCGGAAGATGCTGCATCGCCGGGGCGAGACCGACGACACGCCGGACGAGCGGATGACGGAGCTCTGGCGGGACCAGCTCTGGAGAGTGAACTACCTCCTCCGCCATGCGCCGCAGTTCGAGTGGGTCGAGATCGAGTACGGCGAGGCGCTACGGGATCCGGCGGCGGCGGCAATGCGAATCGCGGGGCTAGTGGAGGGCCTGGACGAGCAGGCGATGGCCCACGTAGTGGACCCGACCCTCTACCGGAACCGCGCCGCTCCTGGCTCCAGCGCCCCTCGCCACGGATCGAATGGCTCCACATAGCCGTTCTGCTATCTTGGTCGCGCTTCCCGCCAGCCGCCGACCCACAGATCGTCGGTGAGAGCCACCGCACGAAGAGAAGTACCCCGATGCAACACGGCATTGAACCCCGCTACCCCCTCTCCGAGGCGGCGAAGATCATCGGGATGCCCGGCCCTACGCTGCGGACCTGGTTCCGTGGTTGGCCTACCGGCAAGCCTCCCGTGCTGGCCGCCGACGGAGGCGCCGACGCTCCGCTGATCCTCAGCTTCTTCAACGTCGTCGAGGCGCGCTTCCTCGACGCGTATCGCCGAAGAGGCGTTTCCATGCAACGAGTCCGCCGCGCTCTGGATTTCGTGACCGAGCATCTGTCCGGTTTCGAGCGGCCGCTCCTGAGACCCGACTTCGAGACCGACGGCAAGGCCTTGTTCATCGAACTGCAGGAGGCCGGCAAGACGCCCATGCTCCTCGAGGTCACCGGGGGCGGTCAACTCGTGTGGCCGGAGGCGGTGCGGGAGCACTTCCAGTCGCTCGTCTTCGACGATCACGGCGATCCTTCGAGGCTCTGGCTCGACGATCGGCACGAGCTCATGCTGGATCCGCGTTTCGGTTGGGGTCTTCCCGTTGTCTCGGGCTCCGGGGTCCGGACCGATGTCCTCTTTGAACGCCTGGAGGCCGGCGAGGAGCTCCACGCCATCGCCGAGGACTTCTCGCTGCAGACCTCCGAGGTCAAGACCGCCGTGGCTTGGGAACGAGCGGCCAGACGAGCCGCGTAGTCTGACCTGGCGCCGCGGACAGTGATCCCCGATGTCGGCTGGCACCGAAGGCGACCCGTGCCTGACGTTCTTCTTTGATCGCTCGATCGGCAAGGCCGTGCCACAGGCCCTCCAGGCCGTACATGTACCCGCCATCTCCCACGATGATCACTACCCGGCTCAGAGCAGAGTCCCGGACGAGACCTGGATCGCGGAACAGACCGAACTCGGGCATGTCCTGGTCACCAAGGACAAGAGGATTCAGCAGCGAGCTTCGGAAGTGGCGGCAATCCGTTCAGCCGGCGCGCGACTCCTCGTACTCACCGACAAGCGCGCCAACCGACTCCGTACGAGTCCCGAGCGATGAACGGGAAGACGTCGCGTCACGCGGACCGTAACTCTACGACCAGTTCCTTGCCGAACTCGATGCCGGCGCACTCGCAGGCCGCCTTGATCCACTTCAGCTTCTGCTGGTTGGGGGAATGGACGTTCAGATACCAGCCACCCGGCAGCGACCTTATCGACCGCTCCTCCGGATCGGCCTCCCTGGGCGACTCGCCGATGTGGGAGCGCTTGGTCGCTGCTATCTCGTCCCGGAATCTCCGGTAGAAGGAGACACCGCCGCAATCGTCGTATAGCTGACCGACGATGTGTTCGTACATGTCGGCAGCACTCCTCTCCGATCGAGCCTCTCCGAGATACGACCACTGAACCGCCCGAGAGGAAGAACGGCGTCTACGCTTGAAAGCCGGTATCGCGGCACCGCCTCCGGGCACCTTCGGAGGACGTTGAGCCGCCCTCGGGGCGTCCTCGAATCGATCAAAGTACTCGCCATCAATCGTTACGTCTTCGACAGTACGCTCCCTGACCACTACGCCCAGTCCGCGCTCCTTCAGGAGTTCACAGAGGTTGTCGCCATCGATGAGATCGAGAGGAGTAGCCCCGTCTCGCGTGGCCTCGCGCTTGGCGTCAGAAGTGAAGGAGCCCGTGGTGATGATGAGGCCCCTGTCGCTGCGCCCCGCCATGGCGCCTCGGAAGTCCCTTACAACGGGCGCACCTATGGTTCCCTTGTGCCTCTTGCATTGGAAGTACACCGGAAAGGAGATCAGGGAAAAGCGATACAAGGCCGTCCCATCGATGCCTCCGTCTCCGCTGCCTCCGATTACCTTGACGGCCTCGAAACCAGATGAGCGGAGAAGTTCCTGCGCAAGCCGCTCGAACGCACCCGGCGACATCTCCAAGAGCCGACTGAGTAGCTCGTCGTTCCAAGCGGCTTCGCCTGGTTCGTCGTCATCGACGCCTCCAGCCGTGTCGGTTGCGGCTGCGATCCGGGCTCGCGGGCTCGTCGCTCGCACGAGCTTCTCTTGACGGCGGTCACGGAGGTACTCCGCCAAGCGCCGTTCGACCGTCTCTTCCTCCATATCGACGCCCTCTGCAGTCAGCCGCCAGTAGCCTCGACGTTCACTCTTCAGAGCGCCGACGATCTTCAAATGCGATCTGCAAAAGCCCACCCGAAACGCCAGTTCCGACTTGGCTCCGTTGGCAGCTCGCACGGCGCGCTGGACCGGATTCAGCTTCAAGTTCGTCGCCACGGCTTCGTCGATTTCGTCGTTCGTCGCCGGCATCGGCAGGCGGCGTACGGCCTCCAGCGTCAGCCAGCGGAGTTCGGGATAGAGAGGAAGTCCCGCAGCCTCTCGTGAGTTCATCGTCGTCTCCTGCTTGCGAGGATTCGGCATCTGAGGCATTCGCGCCACACCTCAACCACGATAGCCAGACGGCCCATTTGCCCGACGATCGACCAGCCGCTTCACCGCCGAACCCGCCGGCACGCTAGTACACCCCCACCGTCGTCGCCGACGCCAGCCTCGCGAAGGGCCGCACACCGCTGACGCCGTCCCAGGGGTAGTCGACGTAGGGCTTCTCCCGCTCGCCCTCGTCGCGTTCCAGGAAGCCGGGGACGAAGAACTCGCGGGTCAGCGTCGTCAGCCGGACGCGGCCGGTGGCGCCGTAGTCGACGACCTGGTTCGGATCGTCGGGGTCGACGACTTCGAGCACGGCCCGCGGCTGGGGCGCGTAGTAGGCGATCGTGTAGCCCTCGGCGGCGGTGACGGGCCGCGACGCGGCCAGGCCCATCAGGGTGTTGCCGTAGGTCGGGGTCATGTAGACGCCGTCGAGCAGTTCCTCGACCGCGAAGCGGGTCCACTGCGGGGTAAATTCGGTGCCGCCGGAGAAGATGCCCTTGATACCCGTGTCGGCGAGAGTCTGGCCGCGATCCTCCAGCGCCAGGCAGAGCGACTCGAGCAGCTTCGGCGTCGCGAACATGGCCTGGATGTCGTGGCCGGCCGAAAGGACGGACAGGGCCTGGTCGATCACGTGGTCCTTGTAGGCCTCCAGGTGCTCCATCCAGCCCTTCTTGATCAGCTTGATCACCCAGCGCGGGTCGAGGTCGACGCAGAAGCAGATGCCGCCGCGGTACTGGCAGAGGTGCTCCACCGCCAGACGCAGGCGGCGCGGGCCCGACGGCCCCAGCATCAGCCAGTTGGACCCCGGCGGGAAGTGCTCGTCCGGGAGGCTGGCGCTGAACAGCTCGTAGTCCGTGCGGAAGTCGTTGAGGGCCACCCGGCTCTTCGGGATGCCCGTCGTGCCGCCGGTCTCGAAGACGTAGATCGGATCGTCGGCCATCGCCTTCGGAACCCAGCGCCGCACCGGCCCGCCGCGCAGCCACTCGTCCTCGAAGGGCGGGAACTTGCGCAGGTCGGCGTAGCCGGCGACGTCGCTCTTCGGGTCGAAGTCGAGCTTCTTGGCGAAGTCCAGCCAGAACGGCGTGCCGGTCTCCGGGCTGAAGTGCCACTCCATCATGTCGCGGACGTGGGCGTCGAGTCGTTCCCTGGCCTGGGCCTGGGCTTCAGCGCTGGCGACTTCCATCTGCGGACTCCAATCGGTTGATCCTGCCGCGATCGGCGGCTTGCCGTGATCCTGGGGTTGAAGGGGCGGCAGACTACAGCACCGGCCGCGGCGGCGACGACCCGGTGGCTACTCCGGCAGCGCGAACACCCAGAGCACGCCGCCCTGCGGCACGTAGGTGTTCGTGCCGATGGCGCCGTCGAGGTGGTTCGTGCCGCGCTGCGCGTCGACGCCCCAGCCCGACTGGACCGCGACGTACTGCACGCCGTCGACCTCGAAGGAGGTGGGCACCCCGGTGACGCCCGAGTTGGTCCGCTGGCGCCACAGGATCTCCCCGGTCGCGGCGTCGAAGGCGCGGAAGTAGCGGTCGCTGGTGCCGCCCATGAAGACGAGGCCGCCGCCCGTCGTCAGCACCGGCCCCCACAGCTTGCGCTCGAACTCGACCGTCCACACCTTCTCGCGCGTGTCCAGGTTCCAGGCCTGGAGCTCGCCGTAGTGCTCCGCATCCTCGCGCGAAACGAAGTTCCCCTCCATGCCCATGAAGGTGCGACCCGGCCGGTAGTCCTCCTCGACCCCCTCCAGGTAGGAGCAGGTGTTCTCGTTGGCGGGGATGTAGAGCAGCTTCGTGTCCGGGCTCCAGGCCGCGGGAGGCCAGTTCTTGCCGCCGGACCAGGACGGACAGAACACGGCGCCTTCTCCCGTCGCCGGGGTCTTCGCCGGGTCGTACTCGGGGCGACCGGTGTCGGCATCGATCGACGTGAACACGTCCTGGTGGACGAACTGCGTCGCGTCCAGGAAGTCGATCGAGTCGGCGCTCCGCTCCAAGACCCAGAGGTAGGCGTTGCGCCCCGGATGGACGAGTGCCTTGCGGGTCGAGCCGCCCCGCTCCACGTCGATCAGCAGCGGCGGATCGACCTCGTCCCAGTCCCAACTGTCGTTCCAGTGGTACTGGTGGTGCGCCTTCAACTCGCCGGTGTCGACGTCGAGCGCCAGCACGGAGGTGGCGTAGAGGTTGTCGCCGGGACGCGCGTCGCCCGTCCACGGACCGCCGTTGCCGGTGCCCCAGTAGGTCAGCCGCAGTTCCGGGTCGTAGGTGCCGGTGACCCAGACCGGCACACCGCCGGTCCGCCAGGTGTCGCCGGGCCAACTGTCGTGGCCCGGCTCGCCCGGCCCGGGAATCGTGTACGTCTTCCAGAGTTCGTCCCCGCTGTCCGCGTCGTAGGCGGCGACGAAGCCGCGGATGCCCCACTCGCCGCCGGACACGCCGACCATCACCTTGCCCTCGACCGCCAGCGGCGCCAGGGTCATGTAGTAGCCGCGGGCGTAGTTCTCGACCGCCGTCTCCCAGGCCACCTCGCCCGTCCGCGCGTCGAGGGCGATCAGGCGGGCGTCGACCGTGGCAACGTAGGCGCGATCTCCCCACAGCGCGACGCCCCGGTTCGTCGGGTGCATCTGCTGCAGGTCTTCGGGAAGCTCCGGGACGAACCGCCACAGCAGGTCGCCGGACCGGGCGTCGAGGGCGAGGACGCGGCTGCCCGGCGTCGTGATGAACAGCGTCCCGTCGTTGACGATCGGCGGCGACTGGTGACCCTCGTTGATGCCGGTCGAGAAGGTCCAGGCGGGGACGAGGGAGGCGACGTTCGAGGCGTCGATCCGGTCCAGCGGGCTGTAGCCCCAGCCGTCGTAGGTGCGCCGGTACATGAGCCAGTTCTCCGGCTCCGGCGCGAGCAGCCGTTCCTGGGTCACCGGCCGGTAACCACGCTCCTGGGCGACGGCGGGCGCGACCACCGGGGCCAGCGCGACGAGGGCGACCAACCGTCGCAGACGTATCCGGTGCGCGCGAGTTCCATAGCTGAGGCAAGTTTCGGGTCGAAGGAACGGGCGCGGTCGCCACCGCTTCGCGGCGCGTTTCCTGGCCGCCTGCGGCGGCAGCCGGCGGGGACGCCGGCGCACCCGGTGTGGGGCGTCAACGACCCACCGGTTCGTCGGTCCGAGGCGAAGCCTCGCCAGAACTGCATGGCGATCCACCATCGTCAGAACTCCTTCTCGAACCGAATCGTCGCGCTGAAGCCGCCCGCCGCGACCGGCACGCCCTCTTCCGAGCGGAGCGGCAGCGACGGCAGCCGTCGCGGCGCTGGCCCCGAGATGACCTCCGCCGCGTCGCGCGGGTCGAACTCCGAGTCGTGGCAGCCGCAGACCAGGAACTCCGCCTCCTCGGACCAGTCCTCGATATCGCAGCCGGTGTGGGTGCAGATGCCCGAGTAGGCGACGACGCCGTCCGCCGACGCTTCCCGCGTCTCCGGCGCCAGCGAGTCGGGCTCGAAGCGCAGCAGCAGCACCTGGTTCAGGCGCGAGCCGTCGCGGACCGCGCCGCTGGCCGGGTCCATCGCGTAGCAGATGAGCTGTTCGCTCGCGAGCGGCACGTCGTCGATCCGGACCGTCTCGCCCTGGCGCGGCCCGAACGCGAAGACGAAGCGGTCGCCCTCTTGCGGCCGGGCCTTGCGCGGGTCGTCCGACTGCGCGTGCAGCACGTTCAGGCTGCGCACGCCCAGGCCCAGACCGAGGGTGGACTTGAGCACGGTCCGGCGGTCCATCGCCGGCAGAGGCTAGCAGCCCGGTGCTACGATCTCGTCCCCTCAGGAACCGCCTTGGACCACTCCCCGCGGGGCCGCCCGCCCCGACAAAGGACCGCAGATGATCGACATCCCCGCCATCCGTTGGGGCAAGCCCTACGAGTCGCTCGAGAAGGCGACGATCGTCCACTTCGAAACCGGCGACGAGCTGGCGACGCTGCACCAGACCAACCCCGGCCTGGTCCAGCGCGACATGCGCCGCGCCCAGCGCGCCCGCGACATCCTGCGCAAGATCCCTTCCAGCGAACTGATCTCCATGGTGACCGAGGCCGCCGATCTCTACCTGAACGCCGACCTTCCCCTCGGCAGCGGCAGCCAGACTCCGGAGGACTTCGTCCACTACCAGTCGGCGACGACCGGCCTGCCCGAGCACATGTGCCGGGCGAACATGGACAAGAACCACTTCGTGCTGACGAACATGGGCGAGGTGCTGGAAGCCCTGACGCGCGGTCTCGACCTCGACATCCTGGCCCGCGGCCACGGCATGGAAGAGCGCGGCGTGCCGGTGAGCTACCAGGCGCAGGCGCCGGTGATCGGCCTGGTGCTGCCGTCCAACTCGCCGGGCGTCCACACGCTGTGGATGCCGGTCATTCCGCTCCAGATCGGCCTCGTGTTCAAGCCGGGACCGCAGGAGCCGTGGACGCCGTACCGGATGACCGAGGCGTTCGCGCAGGCCGGCGTGCCGCGCGAGGCCATCTCGATCTACCCCGGCGAAGGCGACATCGGCGCCGCGGTTCTCGCCTCCTGCTCGCGCAGCATGATCTTCGGCGGCGCCGACACCGTGGCCCGCTACCAGAACGATCCCCGGGTCCAGCCGCACGGCCCCGGCTTCAGCAAGATCCTGCTCGGCGACGACGTCGTCGACGACTGGGAGCGGTACCTCGACGTGATGGTCGACAGCGTGCTGGTCAACAGCGGCCGGAGTTGCATCTCCTGCTCCGGCGTCTGGGCCTCGCGCCACACGGAGGACATCGCCCAGGCACTGGCCGAGCGGCTGGCGCCGGTGCTGCCGAAGCCGGCCGACGACCCCGAGTCGCCGCTCGCCGCCTTTACCGTGCCGGGCATGGCGAAGGCGATCGACGGCATGATCGAGCGGCAGGTCGACGTTCCCGGCGTCCGCGACCTGACCTCCAGGATCCGCGGCAACGGCCGGCTCGACGAACGCGAGCGCTGCGACTACCTGCTGCCGACGGTCCTCCACTGCGCCGACGCGGAGGTCGAAGCGGCCAACGTCGAGTACATGTTCCCTTTCGTTTCCGTCGTCGAATGCCCGCAGGCGAAGATGCTGAATGCGATCGGCGACACGCTGGTCTGCAGCGCGATCACGAACGACGAGCGCTGGCGGCGCCAACTGATCGACGCCACCCACGTCGACCGCCTGAACCTCGGCCCGGTGCCGACGATTCAGCTCAACTGGCTGCAGCCGCACGAAGGGAACATCATCGACTTCCTGTTCCGGGCGCGGGCGTTCCAGGAGGCGGAGGTGGCCTCAGGCTGAGGCGGCCTGTACCTCGCCGCCGCCAGCGGCTCTCAGCTCGTCGTACCAGTCCTTGACTCGTTCCGGCGACCAGGGCGTCACCGCGCAGTCGGCGACGAAACAGACCTGGTCAGCGATCTCCTCGACCAGTTCGAGGCGATGGGACGAGAGCAGCACTCCGCGACCGCCGGCGGCGAACTCCCGGAGCATCCGGCAGAGGCGCGCCACCGCGACCGGGTCGAGGCCGTTGAACGGCTCGTCGAGGATCAGCAGTTCCGGCTCGTGCAGCAGCGCCGCGGCCAGGGCCAGTTGCCGCCGATTTCCCGTCGACAACTGGTGACACAAGCGATCGGCGGTCGGCACTTCGAGCGCTTCCAGCAGCTCGACCGCACGGCGCCGAGCATCGCCGACCTTCAGACCATGTAGAACGGCGCAGTACTCCAGGAACTCGAGCGGTCGGAGAAAGTCGAAGAGCTCGTCCTCTTCCAGCAGAATGCCGACCCTGGCCATCGCCTCCGGATGAAGCCGCGGGTCCTGCCCGAACATCCGTACCGTGCCCGCGTCCGGTTCGGTCAGCCCCAGCCCGAGCCGCATCAGCGTCGTCTTGCCGGCTCCGTTCCGGCCCACCAGGCACTGGACGCCCGCGCCGATCTCGAGGTCCACCGAGCTCAGCACCTCCAAGTCGCCGTAGGACTTGTCGACCGAATCCAGCCGCAACATCGCCGTCATGCCGTCACCGCCCATTCCCGCAACCGGCGTCGCAGCCAGTCGCCCTTGGCCAGGGTGGCCACGAATGCCGAACATCCGCCGGCCGAGACCAGCAGCAGGACCGTCATCGTGACCACCGCGGTTCCGGAACCGGCAAGCAACCGCGCTGCCGCCGCCGCGCCGCCGAAGACGGAGACGAGAACCAGCCAGCCGCTACCGAGCAACCCAAGCGCCAGCACGCTGGAGTAGAGGTCGCGCTGCTCGTGCAGCTTCGGCCGCCTGGGCAACCAGATCGAAACCGACGTGCCGGCGCCCGCCAGACCGACCAGCGAGCACCCGGCGATCAGGAACGGGATCGGCCGGTCCGCGGCCGGGATCCGCTCGGCAAGAAGCCAGACCGCGGCCGCCAACTGCAGCAGCACCAGGCCGCCAACGACAGCCACGAGACCGAGCACCTTCCCGGGCAGGCAGGCGCCAAGAGCCCTTTCGGCCGACATCGAGAGTCGCCGTACGCCGTCCGCCGTGAACCCGAGCAGGTTGGCGAAGAAGGCAATCCAGAACACGCAGAGAAGGGCGCCGAGCCCGGACGCCATCCAGAGAGCGAACTGTCCGCCGTCCTCCCCGACCGCAGACTCCTCGCCGCGGAGAACGATCGCCATGAAGACCGGCATGATCCAACTGAGTATCAGATTCAGCCGTACCTGACGGAAGCGGAGCATCATCCGCGCCTCCGCGAGAGCAAAGACGAAGACCGGCCGCGCTCGGATGCCCGCCGGCGCCCGGCCGGCGGAGGCCGCCCCCGACGGCTTCTCCCGCAAACTGGCCGAGGGGCTCTGCGGCTGCCGGCGCGAGGCCCGCCATCCGAGGTTCCACTTCTTCCCTGCGCCGCGGTCGTCCGGACTCCTCTGCTCCAGCGCGAAAGCCGCGGCGAGCAGCGCAAGCAGCGCGAGCAGCCGGCCGCCGCTCACGGCCCCTTGAGCCCAGACCGCCTCGGCCGCCCACAGCGGTTCGACGGCGCTCGCCGCCAGAACCGTCAGGAGCAGCAGCCCGAGACCGGCGCCCAACCAGCGCCGCCGACCCCCCGCCCCGAGAATCACCGCGCCCACCGGACCCGCAACGATCATCGCGGCCACGGCGCCGGCCACGTCCATGCCCTCGAACGCCCACTCCGGCCCCCGCGGCCACCCGGCGCCCCACAGCCCGAGCGCCAGCGCCTCGTTGAGCAGCACCAGCACCAGCGTCAGGCCCATGACGTTCGTGCCGGTCGTCAACGCCGCACGCCGGGCCGCCGACAGGCCGAACCTCACGCCCGCGCGCCGGTCGAACCAGGGCGCCAGCGGCGCCAACTGGAGCAGCGTCATGACCACGAAGAAGGCGACGATCGCGAAGAGCGGATCTACCGGTAAATCCCTCGGAGGTCCCTGCTCCGAACTCGCGGAGGCGAAGAAGAGGTTGACGAGCAAAAACACCGCCAACGCCCCGGCGAAGACCAGCTTCCCCTTCTCGCTCAGCGCCTTCCGCCAAGCGGCCAGCACACGGAAGCGGACCACCGTGAGGTTCGCCCCGAACAGCCCTCTCCTGCGATCGGCCGAAGCGCTCCCGGCCGACCGAGCGACAACTCCAGTGACCGGCGCCGCCGAGTGTTCATCGGCGGCCCACCATTGACCCGCACTGTCGTCCCCCAACTCCTCGCGCAGTTCCGACAGCCGCTTCTCGCGCCTGAGTTTCCACTCGAAGTGAGCGCCCGCGCAAAGGCATGCAACACCAAGTCCGACGTAGCTCCACCCCGTCGTCGCGTTCTCCCCGGCGAGGTGCCAAAGCCCCAGAAGCAGCCAACCCGTGCCGCAAACCGGGTACCCGAACCGCCGCAACTTCCTCCGGCGCTCCGTCACGTCCTTTCCCCGGTCCTCCGGTCAGTCCCTCCTGAGTCGCGGGAGTCTAACTGCCTGCGGGCCATACCGGCCACGGCTGCGGGTAACTGGCCACGCCCTCTCGCAAGCCGCGGTCAGAGCCCGGGGACCTCTTGCCGCTGTACCATCGCCCACCATGCGCAAGCGGCTGGCCTCGGGCATCGAGCTCCGCAACGCGAGTTCCGACTCGGACTATGCGGCGGTGGTCGACCTCCAGCGCGAGACCTGGGGCGACGCCTTCGACGATGCGGTGCCGCCGCCGATGCTGAGGATCTCCCAGAAGATGGGCGGCGTGGTCGCCGGCGCCTTCGACGAGGACGGCCGGATGCTCGGCTTCATTTACGGGATGAGCGGCTTCCGCTTCGGGCAGCGCGCGCACTGGTCCCACATGCTCGCGGTGGCGCGGGAGGCCCGCGGCCTCGCGCTGGGCCGCGAGCTCAAGGCGTTCCAGCGGGAGCTTCTGCTGGAACTGGATGTCGAGACGGTGTACTGGACCTACGACCCGCTGGTCGCCCGGAACGCGAACTTGAACCTGAACCGGCTCGGCGCGCTGCCGGTCGAGTACGTAGAGGACATGTACGGCGAGGACACGGGCAGCATCCTGCACAGCGGGCTGGGCACGGACCGCTTCATCGTCGCCTGGCCGATCGCGAGCGAGCGGGTCGCGCGGCTGATGGAGGCCGGTCCGGCCGCCGGGCCGACCCGGGACACGCCGCCTTTCCCCGTCGACGAGACGCTGCCTGACACGGCGTGGGTCGAGGTGCCGCCGAACATCGGCGCCATCCTGCGCTCGTCGCCCGAGAACGCCTTCGCCTGGCGGCGGCGCACCCGGGCGCAGTTCCAGGAGCGCCTGAAGACGGGCTACGCGGTGACCGGATTCACGTGGCGCCAGAAACCAGAACCGGATGCCGGCCAGGACGCAGCCGCACCCGGTGTCCCGGAGACCGGCGAGGGTGAGCGCGTGCCGGGAGCCGCGGATGCCGGCGGGGACGCCGGCGCACCCATTGTTCCGGGTGCCGGTCAAGAGGCCGGCGCACCCAGCGTCTCGGACCGTCGCTACTACTACCGGCTCGGGAAGCCCGAAGAAACGGAGACGCAATGAGCCTTCAGATCGACTCGATCACCCTGCGCGAGATCCGGCTGCCCCTGGTCGAGCCGTTCCGCATCTCGTCCGGCGTCACGACGGCCCGCCGCATCCTGCTGCTGGAGCTGGTCGATGCCGACGGCGCATCGACCTGGTCCGAGTGCGTGGCCGGCGACTTCCCGAACTACTCGCCAGAGAGCATCGACACGGCGACCCTTGCGATCCGCGAGTGGCTGGCGCCTCGCGTGCTGGGCCGGCGGTTCGAAGCGCCCGGCCACGTGGCCGCGGCTCTGGCCGAGGATCTTCGCGGCCACGAAATGGCCCAGGCCGCGATCGAGATGGGCGCCTGGGCGCTGGCGGCGACCAAGGCCGGCCAGAGTCTCTCGTCGCTGCTCGGCGGCAGCCGCCAGCGGATCGGCACCGGCATCTCGATCGGCATCCAGAACTCGCCCGAGGAGCTCGCCGACAAGGCTGAGAAGGCGCTGGCCGAGGGCTACCGGAAGATCAAGCTGAAGATCAAGCCGGGCCAGGACTTGGACTACCTGCACGCCGTGCGCGAGCGGCTCGGCCCGGACGCGCCCTTGATGGCCGACGCGAACAACGCCTACACGCTGGGCGACGTCGACCACCTCGTCCAACTCGACGACCTCGACCTGGTGATGGTCGAGCAGCCGCTGGCCTGGGACGACGTCGCCCGCCACGCCGAGCTACAGCGGCGGATGCGGACGCCGATCTGCCTCGACGAGTCGATCACGAACATCGCGCGCGCCGAAGACATGATCCGCCTCCGAGCCGGCCGGATCGTCAACATCAAGCCGGGCCGGGTCGCCGGGTTCACCGCGTCGAGAGCCATCCACGACCTCTGCGAGGCGAACGACATCCCGGTCTGGTGCGGCGGCATGCTGGAGAGCGGCATCGGCCGCGCGTACAACGTGGCCCTGGCCTCTCTGCCGAACTTCACGATCCCCGGCGACGTGAGCCCCAGCAACCGCTACTGGGCTCGAGACATCGTGTCGCCGGAGTGGACGATGAACGACGACGGCTGGGTCGACGTGTCGGACGGCCCCGGCCTGGGCGTCGAGGTCGACCGCGAGCGGGTCGAAGCGTTGACGGTGCAGCGGCAAACGCTTCGAGCCGATTGACGGCGAAGCCGACTTCCGCTCGCGTAGACGTCAGCCGGTCCCCCTGAGTCTCAACATGGACCGCGTTGAGAGCACCACCCCGATGACGGCCAGAGCGCAAGCGCCCCAGAACACCGAGTCGAAGTCGCTCCCGCAGAATCGGAGGCCCACTTGCACGCCGCTGACTGCCGCCAGCAGCGTGCCGCCCACTCCCTGCCGAACGAGCCCACGTTCGGTCCGCACCTTTCCCATACCGGAAGCCCTTCCCGTCCGTCGAACCGATTCTTCCCGGCGCCGGTCGCTGCCTACAGGCTCCAGCCGCCGTCCACCGTCACCGTGTGGCCGGTGACGAACACGTTGCGCTCGATCAGGGCGAGGATCGCGTCGGCGCAGGTTTCGGGAGTCGCCACGCCCTTGAGTGGCGCGCCCGCGCTGACGCGCTGCTGGGCCTTGTCGTAGGTCTCGTCGCCGAGTCCGCCGCGCAGCCAACGCCCCTCGATGAAGCCGGGAGCGATCGTGTTGACCCGGATCTCCGGGCCGAGCACGCGCGCCAGCGACTTCGTCATCACGATGACCGCGGCCTTGGACGCGGCGTACGGGATGCTGCTGCCCCCGCCGCCGATCCCGGCGATCGAAGCGACGTTGACCACTGCCCCCTCTCCTGCGGCCTTCATGTGCGGGGCGGCCGCGCGCGTGCAGTTGAAGACGCCGCGCAGGTTGGCGCCGAGGATGTCGTCCCAGACCTCGTCGGTCACGCCCTCCAGGTCGTCATGCGCGATGAAGTGCGTCATCCCCGCGTTGTTCACGAGGATGTGCAGCGCACCGAACGCATCGACGGCCGACGCGATGAGGCGCCGGCAGTCGGCGTCCTCGCGCATGTCGGCCTGGACGGCGACGGCACTGCCGCCGCGGTCCCGAATGCCGGAGACGATCCGCTCGGCGGCATCGGCGCCGCTGTGGTAGTTGACGACGACCGACGCGCCCAGACTCGCCAGCAGTTCGGCCGTCGCCTCGCCGACGCCCGACGAGGAACCGGTGACGACGGCGACCTTGCCTTCGATCTCCATGACGCGTCCCGGACGGTCAGCCGAACGCGCCTCGGGCGCACCGCTTCGCGGCCTCGCACTCGATGCCGGCCAGATGGCCGGCGCACCGACACCCTGTGCCGCGCACTGCCTACCGGCCCTTCCAGTTCGGCGGCCGCTTCTCGGCGAACGCCTTCGGGCCCTCGATCAGGTCCTCCGACTGGTTCATCTGCGCCGTCCACGGGAAGATCGAACCTGCGGCCTGCTCGAGCGCCATGCCGAGGCCCTTGTTCGCCGCCTCCTTGCTGGCGCGCACCGACAGCGGCGCGCACTCCAGGATCTGCGCCGCCCAGGCCCGGGCCCGGTCGAGCAGTTCCTCGTGGGCGCAGATCTCGTTGACGATCCCGAGTTCCTTCGCTTCCTGCGGCGTGATGTGCCGGCCGGTCAGCAGCATGCCCATCGCCTGGTGGTAGGGGATCTGCCGCGGCAGGCGGTGAACGCCCAGGGCGCCCGCCATCAGCCCGACCCGCGGCTCGGGCAGCCCGAAGGTGGCCTTCTCGGAGGCGACGATGATGTCGCAGGCGAGGACCAGCTCGAAGCCGCCGCCGAGGGCGAAGCCGTTGACCGCCGCGATCATCGGCTTGTGCAGGTCGAAGCGGGCCGTGATGCCGCCGAAACCGCCGCGCACGCCCTTCATCCCGGCCCGCACGACCTTGCTGCCGTGCTCGGCCTGGTACTTCAGATCGTTGCCGGCCGAGAACGCGCGGTCGCCCGCGCCGGTGAGGATCGCGACCCAGGCTTCGTCGTCGGCCGCGAAGTCGTTGAACACCGAGTCGAGCTCCTGGCTCGTCGGCGGGTGAATCGCGTTCATGCGTTCCGGCCGGTTGAGGGTCACTTCCCAGACGTGGTCCTTCTTCTCGACCTGGAGAAACTCGTAGCTCACTTGCCTGCTCCTGTTCGCTTGCGGGGCCGTTTCACGGCCGTTTCATGGAAGGCCGCGAGAGTAGCAGCAGCCCCGTGCGGCCGAGACCGAACCGGATGCGCGGGCGCCCTTGCCGGCTTGCGGGTTGCGGCGGCGCCTGACCGCCAGCTTGGCCGGAACCTGGCGCCAGTTGTTACCGTTCCACCCGACGTGACGCTCCTGCCCCTCCCCACCGGCCCCGGCCCGGACGCCGCTCCGTACCGGAGCGGCGACTGGTCGTACGACCCCGACCCGAACCGGGTCGCGGCCGCCGCCGCCGAATGGCGCAGCCTCCACGACCTCGCTCCCGCCGCGGCCGACGAGGCGCGCCGCGTCCTCCTCCTGATCGACGAGCAGCGGGACTTCTGCCTGCCCGAGGGCGCCCTCTACGTCGGCGGCCGCTCGGGCCGAGGCGCGGTCGAGGACACCGACCGCGTCGTCCGCTTCATCTACCGCAACCTGGGCAACCTGACCGAGATCGCCTCCAGCCTCGACAGCCACCTGCCCCAGCAGATCTTCTTCTCCTCGTTCTGGGTCGACGCCTCCGGCAACCAGCTCGACAGCTACCGCGAAGTGCTCGCATCCGAAGTCGAAGCGGGCAAGGCCCTCCCCGACCCCGCCCTGGCAGTCCGGTTCGGCGACGGCAGCCACGGCTGGCTCAGGCGCCAGGCCCTGGACTATTGCCGGCGGCTCGAGGCGACCGGCCGCTACCGCCTCTACCTGTGGCCGCCCCATTGCTTCCTCGGCAGCGAGGGCCACGCCCTGGTCGGCGCGATCCAGGAGGCCCGGCTGTTCTTCAGCTACGCCCGCGGCGCAGAGACGCCAATGTTCATCAAGGGCACGAACCCCCTGTCGGAGCACTACTCCGTGCTCGCGCCCGAAGTGCTGGTCCGGCACGACGGCGAAGAACTCGACCGGCGCAACGAGGCGCTGATCGACCGGCTGCTCGAAGCCGATGCCCTGATCGTCGCCGGCCAGGCCGCCAGCCACTGCGTCCGCAGCACGGTGGACGACCTGCTCGCCGAGATGACGTCCCGCGGCGTTCCCCCAGGCAAGATGCACATCCTCGCCGACTGCATGTCGGCGGTCGCCGTGCCCGATCCGGCCACGCCCGGCGGGTTCGTCGCCGACTTCACACCCGAGGTCGAGGCCTCGATGAAGCGCTGGCAGGAAGCCGGCGTCCACATCGCAACCTCCGAAGACGACGCCTCAAACTGGGGCTGAGCCCAAGGCAGGCGGACGCCGGTCTTTGGCCCCTTTCATCCGAGCTCCGCCGTCCGCTACGCCGCCCGCGGGCGGGTCAGAAGACCCGCGCACCCAGCAGAGTCCGGACAGAGGCCGACGCCGTCCAGCTTGTCCGGGGGCCTGTGGGGAGGCGCCCAGCGGACTCGAAGCGAGCGACGGCCACCGACCTCTCGGCAACCGACGACCTGCCGGAGCGAGCGCCCACCTTCCCTGTCCCGAGAGAGCGCGAGCGTACGCTGGGCGCCTCCCCACAGGCACCCGGACAAGCGGGTGCCCCATCGCCGCCGTCGCCTACGGCACGTTGCGCCGCAGTTCCTCGACCCATACAGCCGGTCCGCCGTCGGACGGCGCCCGCCAGTCGCCGCGGGGCGACAGCGATCCGCCCGAGCCCACCTTGGGGCCGTTCGGCAGCGCCGAGCGCTTGAACTGGCTGGTGCCGAAGAACCGGACCAGGAACACCTCCAGCCAGCGCTTGATCTCGTCCAGCGAGTACTCCCGGCGGTCGGCTTCGGGCATCGTGTCGAGCCAGGCGCCGCGGTTCCGGTCGCCCCAGGCCTGGTGGGCAAGGTAGGCGACCCGGCTCGGCCGGTAGCCGTACCTGCTCAGATAGTAGAGGTGGAAGTCCTGCAGCTCGAACGGCCCGATCGCCTCCTCGGTCGACTGCGCCGGCTCGCCGTTGCCGTCCTCCCCGCCCTCCTCCGGCGGCACCAGCTCCGGCGAAATCTCCGTGTCGACGATCGACTGCAACGTCTCGCTGGCCGCGGCGCCGAACTCTCCGCGCTCGATCTCCCAGCGGATCAGGTGCTGGATGAGGGTCTTCGGGACCGACGAGTTCACGCTGTAGTGGGCCATCTGGTCGCCGACGCCGTAGGTACACCAGCCCAGCGCCAGTTCCGACAGGTCGCCGGTGCCGATGACCAACCCCCGGTGGAGATTCGCGAGCCGGAAGAGGTGGGCCGTGCGTTCGCCGGCCTGTACGTTCTCGAAGGTCGAGTCGTAGGCCCCGCCGCCGCGCTCGCCGCGCCCGTACGGATGGTCGATCGCCTTCAGCATCTCCTCGCTCGGCGGCCGGATGTCGATCTCGGCCGCGGTCACGCCGAGCGCCGCCATCAGCCGTTTCGCGTTCTCGTACGTTCGCGTCGAGGTGCCGAAGCCCGGCAGCGTCCAGGCGAGGATGTTCGACGCCGGCAGGTCCAGCCGCGCGAAGGCCCGCACGCAGACGATCAGGGCGTGGCTCGAGTCGAGCCCGCCGGAGACGCCGATGACGACCTTCTTGAGGCCGGTGGCCCGCAGCCGCTGGACGAGACCCGAGACCTGGATGTCGAACGCCTCGGCGCAGCGTTCGTCCCGCTCGGCGCTGTCCGCCGGCACGTACGGGAAGCGCGGGATCTCGCGGCGGAGCGCCACCGCGGCCGGGGGCCGCTCCACCGTCACCGGAATCTGCCGGAACTCGCCCGCCCAGGACTCCCGGCGTCTCGCGTCCCGGAACGTCGACATCCGGATCCGCTCCTGGCGCAGCCGCTCCAGGTCGATGTCGGCCGCGATCGTCTGCGGCTCCAGGCTGAAGCGCTCCGACTCCGCCAGCCGTTCCCCGTTCTCGCAGATCAGGCCGTGGCTGTCCCAGGCCAGGTCGGTCGTCGACTCCCCGGCGCCCGCTCCGGCGTAGACGTAGGCGGCGATCGACCGGCCCGACTGCGACGCGCACAGGAGCCGCCGGTAGTCCGCCTTGCCGATCGTCACGTTGCTCGCCGACAGGTTGAACAGCACGGACGCTCCGGCGAGCGCGCCGCGCGTGCTCGGCGGCAGCGGCGACCACAGGTCCTCGCAGATCTCGACGTGGAAGCGGAAGTCCGGAACGGGGCCCACGTCGAACAGCAGATCGTCGCCGAAGGGCACGTCCTCGCCGCCCAGGGACACGGCGTCCGACCGCCTCGACTCGGCGGCGGCGAAGTAGCGCTTCTCGTAGTACTCGCGGTAGTTCGGCAGATAGACCTTGGGCACGATGCCGGCGATCCGGCCGCCATGCACCACGGCCGCGACGTTGAACACCGCGCCGTCGGCCTCGAGCGGCAGGCCGACGATCAGGACCGGGCGCAGGTCTCGCGAAGCCGCCGCAAGCTCCAGCAGCGCCGCGCGCGAGCCCTCGAGTACAGCGGACTGGTGGAACAGGTCGTCCAGCGAGTAGCCGCTCAGGTTGAGTTCGGGGAGCACGGCGGCGACGATGCCGTCTCCGTCCGCCCTCCGCGCCAGCTCGAGCGTGCGTTCCAGGTTCGCCGCCGGATCGGCGATCTCGACGCGCGGCAGGCACGCCGCGACCCGGGCGAACCCATGCTCGTAGAGGTCGTCGAAGCGCCGAACTGCTGACCTGTCCCGACTTGCGGCCATGCCGGATTATGAACGACCCGCCGGCAGAGCGTCGTCGCGACCGCCGCCGGCCGGCCGCGAGCGGCCCGGCGCCTCACGCCGAACGGGCGGTCGACGCCTGCGACGCCTCCAGCCGCGCACACCGTTCGCGCAAGCTGGCCGTGACCTCGACCGGCGCCGGCCCGTGAGCTTCGAGGCCCATCAGCGCCGGCGGCAGCGAGGCCACTTCGCGCTCCGCCGCCTCGCGCGCGGCCGCAAGCGCCGGCAGCGGCTCGACCAGCTCGCCCTCTTCCAGCACCGGCAGGAGGAGATCGCGGCCGCCCGGATCGTCCAGGCCGGCGGCATTCCCGGCGTCGTCGAGGGCGTGGATCACGTCCCGCACGACGGCGCCGCCGGCATCCCGATAGCGACGTACCTGAAGCCGTCCCGGCAAGGACGTCTTGTCGGCCCCGGCGCCGAACTTGAACACCGGCCGCCACCGCTCTTCGCCCGCCCGCTTGATGGCCGACAGCTTGTAAACGCCTCCCAGCGCGCCCGCTCCCGCCGCCGTGACCAGGGAGGTGCCCACGCCCCAGATGTCGATCGCGGCGCCCGCCCGCCGCAGCGCCAGGATCTTCTTCTCGTCGAGGTTGTCGCTGACGACGATCGCGACCTCGTCGAGCCCGGCCTCGTCGAGCCGCCGGCGGGCCGCGCGGCTCTGCATCAACAGGTCGCCGGAATCCAGCCGGATCCCGAGCAGCCGCTGACCCCGCCGCTCGAGCCGCCGCGCCGTGGCGATCGCGTGTTCGATTCCCTGCTCCACGTCGTAGGTGTCGACCAGCAGGACGCAGTTGTTCGGCATCGTCTCGGCGAAGGCGTCGAAGGCCTCGGGCTCCGAGTCGAAGGCCTGGACCCAACTGTGCGCGTGGGTGCCCCGCACCGGAATCCCGAAGCGCCGGCCCGCCTCGAGGTTCGAGGTCGCGACGCAGCCGCCGACATAGGCGGCGCGGCTGGCGCTCAGGCCCCCGTCGAAGCCCTGCGCCCGGCGCAGTCCGAACTCCAGCACGGGCTGGCCCGGCGCCGCGACGTGGCAGAGCCGGGCCGCCTTCGTCGCCACCAGCGTCTGGAAGTTGAAGACGTTGAGGACGGGCGTCTCGATCAACTGGCCGACCAGCAGCGGCGCCTCGACGCGGAGCAGCGGTTCCTTGGCGAAAACGGCCGTGCCCTCCGGCACGGCGGCGAGCGAGACGGAAAGGTCGAGCTCCGGCAGCGCCTCCAGGAAGTCGCGGGCGAACAGCGGCCGGCCGTCGTTGCCGGCGAGGCTCCGCAGGTACTCGATGTCCTCCGGCTCGAATCGAAGGCCGAGCAGGAAGTCCACGACCTGCTCCAGGCCCGCGGCGATGGCGAAGCCGCCGTCGAACGGCGTGTGGCGGATCGAGAGATAGAAGCTGGCCCGATCCAGGTGCCGGCCATGCCGCCAGTAGCCCTGGGCCATCGTCAACTGGTAGAGGTCGGTGGTGAGAGCGCTCACGACGACGCCTCCAGCGGTTCCCGCGCCGGGCGGTGCTGGTACAGCTCGCCGTCCACGAAACCGAGCCGCCGGTAGTACTCGCGGGTGCCGACCGAGGAGATGACGGCGACCCGCTCGAACCCGGCGCCGGCCGCGATGCCGAGGGCCCCGGCGATCAGCCGGCGGCCGAGGCCGGCGTGCTGCGACCGGCCCTCCTCCCGCTCGCCCAGGCCGACGACGGCGCCGTAGACGTGGACCTCGCGGACGATCGCCGCGTTCGCCAGCTCCGGTAGCGAGAGCGCCGTCCGCCGGGTGCGCGGGTCTTCCGACGCGCACGGGGTACTCGGGCTGGCCGAAGCGGGCAGGCGGAGCCGGAGGAAGCCGGCGATCCGGTCCTCAGCGGTCACGAACTCGAGGAAGATCTCCCGGCCGCCCGAGGCCTCGTAGTCCGTGCGCCGCAACCGGAGCCGGCCCGGATCGACCGGGCGGCCGCCGACCTCGCGGGCGCGGATGTCCCGGCAGCGGACGCCGCGCGCAGACGCTTCGGCCTCGGCCACCTGGCGCAGGTTCGTCGTGCGGTTGCCGGTCACGATGTCCGTGCCGGGAATGTCGCGGATCACCCGGGTCAGCCGGCAGTAGCGCGGCGCGGCGCCCAGAGCGTGGACCAACACGTCGAGCAACTCGTCCGCTTCGTAGGGGCGCCACTCGCCGCGGCGGTGGTACGCCATCAGTTCGGCGCTCTCGATCAGGGAACAGGGATAGACCTTGAGCTCGTCCGGCCGCACGTCGGGATCGAGGAACAGCCGGTCGAAGTCGTCGCGGTCCTTCGCGGGCGTCGAACCGTGGAGATTCGGCATCCAGTGCGCCTGGATCTTGAACCCGGCCTGGCGCAGCAGGCGCACGGCGCGCCGCGACCGGGCCGTGTCGTGGCCGCGCCGGTTCAGGTCCAGGACGCCGTCGTCCATGCTCTGGATGCCGATCTGGACCTTGGTGGCGCCGAGCCGCCTCATGCGGAGCGCCTCCGCCGCGTCGAGCCGGTCGGGCCGGGTCTCGAGCGACAGCCCGACGCAGCGGACCGGCGCCGTCTCGTTGATCCGCTGCGCGACTTCCAGATCCGCCCAACGAGCGGTCTGAAGCCGGGCCTGGTCCGCCGCCCGGGGATGGGCCGACGTCCAGTCGGAGACGACCTCGTTGTAACTCCTTCCGAGCGTCCGCTGACGGACGCTCGGCCAGGTTCGCGTCCTGCGCGTTTCCCCGCAAGCCGGGTCGCGGCGCTGAGAGTCCGCGTCTTCGGCGGCGGCCTTCGCCGGCGCCAGCAGTGCGCCTTCGACGGTCTCGTCGAGCTCCCGGAAGTCGACCTCGGGCGCAAAGCCGGCGAGCGGATCCGCCGGTGGATCGGATGAGAGATGGACGAACTCGTTCATCGCCTGGAGGCAGCGCAGGATGAACCACACCTGATAGCCCTCCGGGTAGCTCGACCACGTGCCACCGAGAACGATCAGTTCCACCTTGTCCACCGGATGCCCGGTATGACGGTAGGAACGGAGCCGGGCAAGAGTCTGCCGGTAGGGGTCGAACTGGTGTTCGGCGGCCCGCTGGGCGCCCGGCTCGGACGACAGGTAGCTTTTCGGCATCCGCACGTCGCTGGGGCAGAAGATGCAGCGGCCCGGGCACGGGAAGGGCTTGGTCAGGACGGTCACCGGCGCGACGCCGCTCCGGGTACGAACCGGCTTCATGCGCACCCGATCGAGGAACGCATGCTCGGCCGCGGAACCTGGCCGGAGCGCCCGATAGCCGCGGATCAGTTCGCTCTTGGAGAAGAAGCCCCTGCCGTCCTTCGGGTGGCGGCGCAGCAGGTCTTCCAGGTCGCGCGCCTCGAAACGCGGCGCTCTCTCGATGGCGCCGATGATCGCCTCGAGCTCGGCCGCATGCCGCTCGGGCTCGAACGGATACGCGCTCGCGCCGCCGTTCATCGAGGGGACTCCTCACGGAGAGGCCGAGCAGGATCCCGATCCAACGGATTGCGTTCGACACTGGCGACGCTGGCGACGGGAACGCCGTGAGAGCGTGGCGCCGGGTCCCATGCGCACGCGACGCGTTTCGGGGCTATTGTCGCCACCATGACGGGAACCTACTACGGTGCCGTCCGGCATCGGAAGACGCTGGCCGGGTGACGGCAATGGCGGCGGCAACGGCGCCCGCTGGGCGCTTCGAGGGCCGTGCGGCCCTGGTGACCGGCGGCGGCAGCGGGATCGGACTCGCGGTAGCCCGAGCCCTCGCTGCGGGCGGCTGCCGCGTCGCTATCGCCGGCAGGGGCGCGGACACCCTCGAGGCGGCTGCCGCCGCGCTGAACGAAGAGGAGCTCGCGTGCCTGACCGTCGTCGGCGACGTCTCGAGTGCCGGCGGCGCGAGGCGGATCCTGGACGAGACGACGCGCGAACTCGGCGGCCTCGACATCCTCGTCAACGGCGCCGGCGTCTACCGGACAGGACCTCTGGCTGCGGCCGGCCCGAGCGGCGCGGCGGGCGAGCCGCGGGCCGACGGCAGCGCCGACTCGGTGGAACTCGCGGCGGACAGCGGCGGCGGCTCGACAGTCGCATCGCGAGCCGGCGGCAACGTCGATCCTGTCGATCTCGTGATCGACATCGACCTGAAGGGCGTCCTGTTCGCGACCCGCGCCGCGATTCCCCATCTCCGCGGCAGGCCCGGCGGCGCCTCGATCGTCAACGTCTCGTCCTCGGTCACGCTGTCGCCGCTCGCGAACTGCGCCGTCTACTCCGCCGCCAAGGCCGGTGTCGACGCCCTGACGCGCAGCCTGGCGGCGGAACTGGCGGGCGACCGGATCCGCGTCAACGCCGTGCTTCCCGGCGTCGTCCGCACCCCGATCTTCGAGACGATCATGCCCCCCGAGGAGGCCGCAGCCTTCCTCGGCGGCTTCGGCGAGCAGGTACCGCTGGGCCGGGTTGGCGAACCGGACGACATCGCTCGCGCCGTCCTCTTCCTCTGCGATCCCGCGAACGACTGGATCACCGGAGCGCTGCTCGCCGTCGACGGCGGGCTCAGCCTGGGGTCCGGGTAGAGCCGGTTGCTCGCCTCCACCGAGTCCGCCCTCCGCCGGATCAACCGCGACTTCTACAGCCGCCACGCGGCCGACTTCGACCGTACCCGGCGCCCCGGCGGCTGGCAGGGATGGCAACGAGTCCTGGAGTCCGTGGCGCGGGCCGAGGACCGCCCGCTGCGCGTCCTCGACCTCGGCTGCGGCAACGGCCGCTTCGCGCTCTTCCTGGAGGAGAACCCCGAGCTGCGCGGCAACCGGCCGTTCGAGTACCTGGGCATCGACCTGAGCCCCGAGTTGATCGGGTATGCCCGCGAGGCGGCCGCCGGGCGCCGCCACGTCCGGTTCGAGATCGACGACATCGAGAAGCGCCCCCTCGGCGCGGCGGCTCGCGACCTCGTCGTCCTCTTCGGCGTTGTCCACCATCTCCCGAGCTTCGGCGTTCGCCGGCGCGTCCTCGAGCGCGCCGCATCGGCCGTGGCGCCCGGCGGCGTCCTCGCCCTCACCTGCTGGCAGTTCGCGGACGATCCACGACTCGATAGCTGGAGCCTCGACTGGTCTCAAGAGCCCGCGGTCGATCCGGAGGAACTCGAACCCGGCGATCATCTGCTGCGCTGGGGCGTGGCCGACGCTGGAGGTCGCCGGCAAAGCCGGCGACGATCCTCCCGCCGCCTCCGGCGGCAGCGGGTCAGAACCCGGCTGGCGCGTCCCCGTGCCAGCCGCGTCACAGTCCGAGCGCCCGTCTTCGGGCGGTCGGATGTCAGACCCGCGCACCAGGCTCGCCGCTACTGCCACTTCACCGACGAAGCGGAGCTCGACCGCCTGATCGACGGCCTGCCGTTCACCGAAGTCGCCCGCTACCGATCCGACGGCCCCGGCGGCCGGCAGAACCTGTACTGGCTGGGCGCTCGCGACCGTGCTGCTAGCCTGAGTTGAAGGAGGATCCCAAACCATGAAGCCCCTGTGTCTCGCTCTCGTGGCCGCCGTTCCGCTCGCGGCTTTCCCCGCCGGCGCCCGGCAGGATCCGAAAGAAACCTACGACTACTGGGAACCGCAGCGGCAGATGGTCCGCCTGGGCCAGCAGGCGATCTTCCTGTGCAACGGGCTGTTCACATCGAACCGCACCATCGAGCAGGTCTTCGCGCAGGAACTCGCCTACCTGCCCGAACCCGTCGGAACCGCCGAAGGCGGCGACTACGAGGTCGACCACAAGCGCAAGGCCGTGACGATCGGCTCGGGCCACGGCGTGCCGAAGATGCGGGCCGCCTTCCGCGAGGGCATCGGCTGCGTGGTCCTGGCGCCGAACCGGACGCTGGACGACATCGACAGCCTGCCTGCCATCCGGATGCCGCCACCACCGGGCGATGCGGCGAAGATCCCGTGGCCGGACGGCGACAAGACCGGCCCCATCTCGCCAGCGGCCGACGTCGATGCCGCGGCGCTCCAGGCCGCCTCGGACTGGGCCTTCGACCGCGAATCGCCGCAGCAGGTCACCCTCAGTCTGCTCGTCGTCCACCGCGGCCGGATCGTCCACGAGCGCTACGCCGACGGCGTCGACATGACCACCCGGACGCGCACCTGGTCGACCGCGAAGAGCATCGCCTCGACGCTGATCGGCATGCTGGTCGACGACGGCAAGCTGTCCCTCGACGAGCCGCTCGGCTTCGACTTCCTTCCCGAGGGCGCCGCCGCGCCCGAGACCGACCCGCGCTCCGCGATCACGCTGCGCCACGCGCTCAACATGTCGAGCGGCCTGCAGACGGTGGACAACGACGGCCGGCAGCACGCGATCGGCTCCGGCATGTCCTACTGGGCCGGCGCCAGTTCCGTCGAACGCGCCCGCCGCCGCGCCCTGATCCGCGAGCCGGGCGCGAACTGGGACTACGAGAACTACGACACCCTGCTCGCCGTCTACGCCATGAAGCGCGCCCTCGGCAGCGAGAAGAAGTACCACGAGTTCCCCCGCAAGCGCCTGCTCGACCGAATCGGCATGAGGAACACCCTCCTCGGCACCGACCGCTTCGGCGACTTCGTCCTCAGCAGTCAGGTCTACACGAACGCCCGCGACCTCGCCCGCTTCGGCCTGCTGTACCTCCAGGACGGCGTCTGGAACGGCGAACGCCTCCTCTCCGAAGACTGGATCGACTTCGTCCGCACCCCGGCGCCCTCGACCGCCGAACGCGGCAACTTCTACGGGGGCCAGTTCTGGCTCGTCCCCGACGAACGCACCGACGTCCCCCGCGACGCCTACTCCACCGCCGGCAACCGCGGCCAGTACGTCGTCATCGTCCCCTCGCGCGACCTCGTCATCGTCCGCCGCGGCCTCGACTGGCGCCGCCTGAGCTTTGACCGCTGGGACATGACGCGGGAGGTGCTGAAGGCGTTTCCGAGCGGTGCGGACGTAGCGCGGTAGCGCATCGGCTGCACCCGCCTGTCCGGGCGCGCAGGGGGGCGGTCCCATCGGCCCCTCCGCGGGCGGGTCCCCGGCACCGCCGCCGCAACGCCGCGGCACCGTCGTCTAGGATCGGCCACTCCGACCACTGGGAGGTTCCAATGACGATCGACGAAATCGTCGCCGACATGGCGGCCAAGGCGGCGACCATCGACCCGCTCGGGAAGAGTTTGCTGTTCCTGCTCGACGAGGAGTCGATGCTGATCGACGGGAGGGGCGAGGCGAACGTCGTCTCGAAGGTGTCCGGCCGGGAGGTCGAGTCGGACTGCACGGTGCGGATGTCGATCGACACGTTCCTCAAGCTGCAGCGCAAGCAGATCAAGCCGTTCATGGCGGTCGCCTCCGGCAAGATCAAGGTCAGGGGCGACATGTCGATCGCCGCCAAGCTGAAGAAGCTGACCTGAGCTTGACGAACCCGTCGATCCGGATCCGCCAGCCGGTCGCGCTCAGGGCCGTCAACCGCGTCGGGGCGATGGTCCGGCGGTGGGGGCTGAAGCCCTTCGCGCTGGACGCCGAGCGGATCCTGGAAAACGCGCGACAGGCCAGCGGTTTCGACGTGCGCGACCCCATGTTCCGGGAGGGCCTGGCGCGCCTGGTTCACGGACTCGAATCGCACGCGCGCTTGACCGCCTTCGGGCGGCTGGCCGTCCGGGGCACGGTCCAGCGCATGGCCGATTCGCGCTCCAAGGTGGAGAGAACGCTCGCGGAGCACCCCGAGATCGGCGCCGAGGAGATCCGCGCGCCTGTCTTCATCGTCGGCATGCCCCGGAGCGGCACGACAATCCTCCACGCGCTGCTGCACCTGGACCGCGACCACAGGGCGCCCCTCTGCTGGGAGTGCCTGCTGCCCCACCCGGCGCCGGGCCCGGAGGACCACAGCGACAACGACCGGATCGAGACAGTGCGCCGGGAGTTCGACCGGATCTTCCGGCTCGTCCCAGACTTCCGGCGCAAGCACTACATGACCGCCGACTCGCCGCAGGAGTGCATCGGCGTCACCGCGCTCAACTTCGCGAGCTTCCAGTACCTGGCCATGGCCTGGCTGCCCGAGTACCACGACTGGTTCGTCAACGCCGACCAGGAAGCGAACCTCCGGTGGCACCGGCGCTTCCTCCAGTTCCTGCAGTCGGGCGGCGTGCGCACCCGTCGCTGGCTACTGAAGTCGCCCGTTCACATGATGCGGCTGCGCGCCCTGTTCGAGGTCTATCCGGATGCCCGCGTCATCGTGACCCATCGCCACCCGGCCGACGTCGTGCCCTCGACCGCAAGCCTGATCTCGTCGATGCGGTCGTTCTACACGGACCGCGAAGACCCGCTGCGGACGGGGCGCGAGCAACTCTTGATCTGGGCCGACTACTTCGCCCGGTTCCTGCGCGACCGCCGGGAACTCGGCCGCGAGGAGCAGATGGTCGACGTCTTCTTCGACGACTTCGTCGAGGACCAGATGTCGGTCGTCGACAAGGTCTACTCGCGCTTCAACTGGAACCTGCGGCCGGAGGACCGCGACGCGATGGAGCGGTTCCTGCAGCGGGAGCGCCGAGGGAAGCACGGCGTACACGAGTACTCGCTGAAACGGATCGGCATGGCGCCGGCCGACATCGACAACGAGTACGCGCACTACCTCGCCTTTCTGGAAACCCTGAGATGAGCCTGGAGAACACGGAGATGAGCGAAAGCGACTTCGAAAGCCGGCAGGCCCTGCACGAGTTCCTGGACGTGGTCCGCAACGCCGAACGGACCTTCCTCGACCCGGAGAAGGAACTCGACCGCCAGGGCCACGTGGACGGCTACCAGCATCTGTTTCACCTGATGCAGGTGACGGTGGACTTCTACCTCCACAACGACCCCCTGCGTCCCCGCCTGATGCGGCTGACCGACGGCACGCGCAAGCTCTACGGCGACAACGTGGACGCGGTCTACTACTTCTCCCAGGTCCGCGGCGACCAGGAGTACGTCATCCGGGGCCGGCGCTTCGACAGTTGCTACCTGAGCTTCTGCCTCTACGGCGGCGACCCGAACGGTGAACTGGCCGACCGGGTGACGCTCAACGTGAACCACCGCGACATCGCCTTCGAAGACGACGGATCGTTCGAGATCAGGCTGACGCCGAACCCGAAGGGCCCGAACGAGTTCCGGATCGAGCCGGACTCCGTCTCGCTCTTCACGCGCGAGTACTTCCTCGACGTCGCAACGGCGCGGGAGAGCATTCTCGGCATCGAGAACGCCTCGCCGCAGCCTCCCAAACTGCCGCTCGACGACACGGAACTGGCGCGACGCATCCGCAGCATGGCGACGTTCTTCATGTGCACGACCTGGATCGCGCCGCTGCCGGTCCATCTGCCGTTCAACGAGTTCTGTGAGCCGTGGGAGTTCGACCCGGAACAGGGCGGCTGGGGGACCGTCGACAACATCTACTGCTTCTGCCGCTTCCGACTGGAGGAGCACGAGTACCTCAAGGCGACCTTCCGGTCGCCCGAGGCGTGCTACTGGGGCCTCCAGACCTGGAACTACCTGATGCAGTCCACCAACTACGACGACTTCCCGGTCTGCGTCAACAAGCAGACCGCCGTCGCCGAGCCGGACGGCAGCTACGTCGTCTACCTCAGCCACCGCGAAGCGCCGAAGAACTGGATCAGCACGGCCGGCTACAACGAGGGCGTTCTCTTCGCCCGCTGGCTTCTCGCGGAAGAGCTGCCGGAAACGCCGAAGGTGGAGTTGGGGGAGTGGTGACCCTCTGGGTCTAGGCAAAGCGGAGCCAGCCTGGCGGCCGGTCCGTCCTCATGGCCGCCTTCGGCGGCAGCGGGTCAGAAGACCCGCGCACCCAGTCCCTCCCCCTGAGCCCCGGAGCGGGCGGGTATCGCCTCCGCCGCCTCGCCGCGGCAGCAGCCGCTACAGCCAGTCGCGCTCGGCGATCTTCTTCGGCAGGAACTCCTCCGTGACGAAGGAGAGGCCCTTGCTGGAGAGGGCCTCGAGCTCCCACTTGACGCCGGCGCTGAGCATGTTCCTGATCTCCCGTTGCCATGCCTTCGCCTTGAACCACTCGTAGTTCAGGATCTCCTTCGCGCGGGAACGGTCCTGGTCGTTCAGCCGGATGCTGACGTCCTCCGACAGGTCGTAGGCGCCCGGATCGAAGCTGGAGAGGCCGATGAACCGGGCCTTCGGCACCGCCATCCGCTTCGACTCGAAGGCGAGCCCGATGGACCCCTGCTTGACCACGGAGTGGATGTAGTAGCCCCACGGGTCGTTGTCGACGAAGACGTACAGCGGCAGCTTCAGCTCGTGGACCATGCGGTAGAGGAGACGGCGTACCCCCCGCGGGGGCTGACCCTGGCCGGTCACCAGGATGCAATCGTGCCGCTTCCAGAACTTGTCCTCGTTGAGCCGCGCCCAGACCGCCTCCTTCTCCACCAGCAGGATGAACTTCGCGCCGTGGCCCACGAAGCGGATCGTCTCCGGCTCGACGATGCCGGGCACCGACCAGCCGCCCGAGCCCATCCGCGACAGATCGATCACGTCGCCGGCGTCCACCAGTGTCAGCGGGCCAACGACGGAGCCGCGCTTGGCCGCGAACAGGTGGAGTTCCTCGCGGAGGGCGCCCAGGGTGACCTCCAGGTCCTCGATGATCGGATCCGATTCCTCCTGGCCCTCGAAGGTGTTCTCCTTGCCGTCGGCCAGGGTGTGCTTGCTCATGTAGTAGAGGTCGCGGATGCTGGTCGTCTTCCGTTCGTCGAGGAGCTGGGTGCAGCCGCGGGCGACCAGGAGCGTCTGCATGTACTTGCGGGCCTGGTTCAGGTTGAACAGCGAGCGACGCTGGGTCGCGTCGCCCATCTCGATGATCTTCTTGCGCTTCGAGAACGTGACGTTCGAGAGCGTGCGCGACGGGATGTCGACGTAGGGATCGACCTCGCGGCGCGCCATGGCGATCGTCTTCTTCGCCAGGTGCTCGATCTTGGCGCGGGCGTCGAGGCTGGCCGGGATCCTCAGCCGGTCGGACGTCATGCGAGCTCCAACTGCGACCCGGGATCGCGCTCGGCTTCCGCGGGAACCGGCGGCGGCAAACGCTCCGCGTCCGGATCGACGACGAGGACGTTCTCGGAGGCTTCCATCTCGTCGGCGGCGCCGTCCTGCTCCTCGAGCATCCCCGCCAGTTCCGTCTTCTTGCGGCTGATGGCGAGCAGCCGCTCGCGGAACAGCTTCTGGTTCTTGCCGGTGATCGCCTCCACCGAGCTGACGACCTCCTCGATGTAGAGGTTGAAGACCTCGCGGCGGCGCGCCTCGCTCCGGGCGCGCGCCTTGCGCTTGACGTACCGGCCGAGCCGGCGCCCGCAGGTCTGTACGGCGAGCTTGATCTCCTTGCGGATCTCGTCGTAGTCCGCCACCGCCACCTTGCTCTCGGAACTGAACGGTACCCACACCGAAGCGAGATGCACCAGGACGATCAGCGGGCCCGACGGCAGCGCGCCCCGGGACTGGGTCAGGCCGTAGTTGCGCCAGGAGACGTCCATCACCGCCTTCGTGATGCAGCAGGAGCCGGCCAGGTACTGGAGCGGCACCCGGTTCGCGAACCGGAGCACCTTCGCCAGGTCGTCGGCCGGCAGGTCGCCGCCCCAGGCCATGCCGACTTCGACCTGGAACGGATTGCCGCGGTAGACCGCCGGCCGGCGGGTCTCGACGGCGTAGAACTCGGCCCGGATGCCGCGCGTCAGGCCCGCCAGCAACTCCTGCACGCCGATCGGCGACAGGCAGTCGGTCGAGGGCGGCCGGATGCGGGTCGAGGCGTCGTTCAGCGCCTGGTAGAGCTTGTCGGCGGCCTTGCGCACGACCGTGTGCGGACGCGCCTTCGGGTCGATGCCCGCCCGCTTCGCAAGGCCCACAGCCATCTGCGGCGACACCCGGCTGAAGTCCCGGGACAGGCACTGGCCGATCGTCGCGTGCTCGGTCGACTGCAGCATCTTCATCAGCACGCCGAGTTCGACGCCGTGCGGGTGCGGCTTGATCTCGCGCGGCGCCACGGGATTCGACTCGACGCCGCGGACGTAGTGCGCCTCTTCGCCGCGCGGGTCCCGGTAGTGCAGCGTCGCGTGGGGGTTCGCCACCGCCACCTGGTGCAGGAACTCCTCCACCGACTGGCGGCCCTTCAGGTACTGCGCCTCCAGCTCCAGTTCGACGCGGGTGCCATGGTCGAGGTCCCAGTCGTCGAGCTTCTTCCTGCCGACCGCCTTCGGCTTGTTCGTGTTCGTGTCGATGACGACCTGCATCGCGTACGCGGGCGAACCCGGGCCCGTGCGCGACACGACGGAGACCGGCTTGCCGGTCGTCAACTGGCCGTACATCGCCGCCGCCGAGATGCCGATCCCCTGCTGGCCGCGGCTCTGCTTCAGGCTGTGAAACTTCGACCCGTAGAGAAGCTGCCCGAAGATCCTCGGCGCCTGCGCCCGGACGATCCCCGGCCCGTTGTCGGTCACCCGCACGACGTAGCGGTTGCCGCCCTCGGCCGCTTCGAGTTCGACCCATATCTCCGGCAGGATGCCCGCCTCCTCGCAGGCGTCGAGCGAGTTGTCGACCGCCTCCTTGACCGTCGTCAGGAGGGCCTTGCGGAGCGAGTCGAACCCGAGCAGGTGACGGTTCTTGGCGAAGAACTCCGAAACCGAGATCTCCCTCTGGCGGCGGGAGAGCGTCTCGGCTGTGACTCGCTTCGCCACGATTGCCTTTCTTCGGGGCGGCCTTTCGGTTCAGGGGTTCAGAACGTGGCGCACTCCCACGTGCACCATGCGGGGGGCGCCGACCGTCACCAGCCCGGCGCCGGAGATGCCCACCTGCACCTCCTCGTCGAGGAGGTTCTCGAGACCGGCGAACACATGCCACCGGCTGCCGAGGGCCCGGGCCGCGCTCAGATCGACAACGGCGAAGCTGGACAGCGGCCGCGCGTTCAGATCGTCCTCGAACTGCTCGCCGACGAAGCGGAGTCCGAGCCGCGCCTGAAGGAGATCGGGGTTCGAGTACTCGAGGCCGAGGCTCGCCGACTGCTCGGGGGTCTGCGCCAGCCGCTTCCCCTCGAGTTCCGGGAACTCGGCCGCGCTGTCGACCTCGGCGTTGCTGTAGAGCCAGGAAACATCCAGCCGCCAGTCGTCGCCGAGCCGCTGGCGGAGTTCCGCCTCGAGACCCTGGATGCGGGTGCGATCCAGGTTGAGCCGCTGCCGGCAGGAACCGCCGCCCGGCACGAAGCCGCAAGGCCGGAAGAAGCGGCTGCTCGGGATCGTCGCCAGGGTGACGTTGGCGATCGGGTTCTTCACCCGGTTGACGAAGGCGTTGAACGAAAGCCGCGACCCGCCCTGGTATCGCACGGCGCCGAACTCGACGCCGGAGAGCCGCTCCGGCTCCAGCGCCTCGTTTGCCTCCGTGATGTCGTTGCGGACCCGGAACGGACGGTAGAGCTCGTTGACGGTCGGCGCCCGGAACGACCCGTACACCGAGCCGCGCAGACTCCACCCCATGTCAAGCGCGTAGCGGAAGCCGATCCGCGGCGACGCCGCCGTCTCCGTCCGGTCCTCGAACGCGTCGTCGCGCCGGATCGAGCCGTCGGCCTTGTTCGTCTCCAGCCGGCTGCCGGAATCCGTGTCCCAGCGGTCGACGCGGGCGCCGAGTTCCAGGGTGAAGCGATCGCCGAAGTCGGCCCGCCGCTGCACGTAGGCGCCCGCGATCGACTGGTCGCCGCCGGCCATGCGGCGCCGGTTGAACTGCGTCGTGTAGAAGAAGTCCTCGTTCGTCGCGCCGTCGACGCTCCGCCACTCGGCGCCCGCGACCCACAGGCCGGCGCCGGCTTCGCCCTCCCACTGCGCGCCCAGGCCCGTGGCCTCGGAGTCGACCAGCCACTGGTCGAGGGCTGGCCGTTCGGACGAGCGGTCGGCCTGCTGGGCGCTGAACCGGCTGGCGAACTCCTGCTCGTGGCTGAAGCCGCGGACCGTCCAGGTATCGCCCCGGCCGCTCACCACGTCCGCGCTGAAGCGGAACGAAGTCAGGTCCGTGTCGTTGCCGGTGAGCGGCGTGCCGTTGCCGCGGTCTTCGGAGAGGTTGTCGCCGCCGACGGCGATCTGCACCGACTCGCCGGGAGACAACGTCAGCCGGCCGCCGACGCTCGTCTGCTCGGAGAACGCGTCGACGTCGATCGGCCCGCGCTGGTCGTCCCGCACGACCGGGTAGCCGTCCATGTCGAAGGTCCTGGCCGACAGCGTCAACGACGCGCTCTCGAATCCCTGGCCGAACCAGGCGTCGCCGGACAGCACGCCGTGGTCGCCGGCGAGCGCCGAGAGGCTCAACCCGGGCCCCGTTTCCGGCGGGGTCGCCGTGACCAGGTGGATCACGCCGCCCAGGGCGGAGTTACCCCAGAGGCTCGAACCGCCGCCGCGCACGACCTCGATCCGGTCCAGGCTCTCGCGGCCGACCCGTCCCCAGTAGATCCAGCCGCCGAACGGATCGTTCAGCGGCAGGCCGTCGAGCAGCACCAGGGTGCGGCTGACGCCGCTCGGTCCGATGCCGCGGAGCGAGACGCCCTGACTCGTCGGATGCGCGACCATCGAGCTGTTGCGGCGGAACAGACTGAAGCCCGGCACCCGGCGCATCGTGTCGTCGAGCGCCAGGGAAGCGCTGGCCCGGAGTTCGGCGCCGGAGAGCACGGACACGCTGGACGTCACCTGGCCAAGCTCCTGTTCGGCCCGGGAGGCGGTGACGACGATCGTCTCGGCAAGCGAGGAATCCTCGACCGGCTCGGCGCCGTCGTCTTCCGAGGCCGCCGCCGCGACCGCCGCGGAGGCGAGCAGGGCCAGCGCGAGCGCCGACGCGCGAAGCAAGCGGCCGCGAAGCGGACGGTCGGGGGTTCGAGTCGTCGAGGCGATGGGCAATGTCGTCATGCGGGCTCCTGGGCGGCCGGACCCGGCGTCTCCGGATCGGCGGGAGCGGGCATGGTAAACGATTCCGGGGCGACCTCCGCGCCGGCGTCGGCCTCCCGGATCCTCAACTCGGCGGCGACCTGGCCCTCCACCGCGATGCGGATCGTCCCCGGCACCATCAGTCCGCCGGCGTCCATGTAGTCGCCAAGCGTCACCTCGATCTCGCCCGTGGAACCCAGGAGCGCCCCGTCGAAGACGACCCGGCGCTCCAGGAAGTCCTCGCCGCCCAGGTGGAGCGTGCGCGCTTCGCCCTCCGCGCCCACGATGTCGAGCCGGTAGGTCTCGTCGCGCGCGACCTTCCCGACGCCCCCGAACGACACGTCCAGGCCGCGCTCCTCCCTGTTCGCGAGCAGCCCCCACAGAAACTCGCCGAGGAGCTCCGCCGCTCCGACCGTCTCCTCCGGAAGCGGCGCCGGCTCGACGACGCCCTGCATCGGCGACAGGTTCCAGGGCGTCTCGCCGTCGTACGCCAGGACCATCGTCAGTCCCTGCAGGTCGATGTCGATGCGGAACGAACTCGGGCGGGCGAACGCCGCCGTCATCGGCACTTCGAAACCGAGCATGACCGCCGTGCCGGTCGCGCTCAACGTCTCGACCTCGGCGGCCGAACCGCCGCGGGCGTTTCCGTAGCGCGCCAGCACCTCGTCCAGGCCAAGCGCCGCGTCGGCGGCCTGGCCCGGCATGAAGAAGACGTCGGGGTCGATCTCCGGGTCGATCTCGAAGGACTCGAACTGGAGCGGCATCTCCCCCATCGGGCTCGTCAGGGTGTGCAGATGAGCCACCATCGTGCCGCCGACCTCCCGGTAGTCGTCGAACGTCGTCGTGGACTCCTGCAGGCCGAAGCCGAGGTCCGCCTGCGACACCCGCTTCCTCTCCAGACCGTCCTCGACGCCGATGAACATCTGCTGGACGAAACCGTTGGGCGCGGTGACGATGAGCTTCCAGGCCTCTCCGCTCTCGATCTCCTCGCGGCCGGCGAGCTCGACGCGGTAGCCGCGCTGCTCGTAGTCCACCAGGCCCATGACGTTGAGTCCGGCTTCGGCCGCCAGCGCGGCGGCGCCGTCGCCTTCCACAACCGCCGGCTTCATCTGGCCCGGCTGCTGGCCCCAGGCCTGCTCGCCGTCGAACGCCTGAATCAGGGCCATGCCGCCGAAGTCGCCGTCCATCCGCACCTGGTTCGGAGCGCGCAGAAGCACCGTGAACGGCGCCTCCATGCCCTGGAACGTCATCGTCGCCTTGCCGCGTACCGCCGTGAGGGAGCGGAGCCGCTCCAGCCCGCCGAGGGCCTCGAAGTGGGCGGCGAGAACGCGGTCCAGTTCGCTGGGTTCGGCCTCTTCCTGCGCCCGGGCCGGCACCGCCGCCACGGCCAGCGCGAGCAAGGCCGCGCAGAGGCCGATCCGACCCGCGAAACCTCCGTTCTTCCGAACGCGGCACGCCGTCCGCGAGCGAGCCGCTGAACCGATCGGTGCAGATCCCTTCATCTCATCCTCCGCTGGCTGTCCGCCGCGAGTTCCGCCGGTGGGCGCCAGGGCGGCTCGCTGCCCCAAACTGTGCCGGCATGATAGCCGAACGGGCATATGCTCGGTTCCCGCGAGAACAGGCCCGCGACAAGGATGCGGCCGTCGCACCGCCCCAACAGCAGGAGACACCGGCATGAAGAAACTGACCAGGGCGCAGCGCGAACAATGGGCGATCGACGGTTACCTCCGCGTCGAGGGAGCGCTGTCGCCGGACGAAGTCGCCTTCTTCGACGCCGAGCTCGACCGGATCCGGCAACTTCCCGGCTGGGAACCGAATCCCGACGGACCGCTTGGCCACTACGCCTGGCTCGACCACGCCGTCGACCGCGACCCGGAGGGCTTCATGGACCGCCGGGTCCTGCTCGGCTACGACCAGGCGTTCATCGACCTGATGGACGCATCGCCCGTCTTCGACCTCGTCACCGACATCATGGGCCCCTACGTCGTGCTCAGCATGACCCAGGCGATCGTCCGCCCGTCGAACCCGCGCTGGCCCGGCTACACCCACACCGACGGCGGCGAGGCGCTCCGCCGCATCCGGGTCACCGAAACGAGCCTGCCGCTGGCGATGAAGGGGATGTACCTGCTTTCCGACATCGCGGACGAGGACTGCGGCAACTTCACCGTCTTCCCGGGCAGCCACATGCGCCCGTTCCCGGAACGTCCCTACCCCGCCCCGGGGCCGAAGACGCCCGGCGCGGTGCAACTCACCGGCAAGGCCGGCGACTGCATCCTCTTCCCGCACTCGCTGTGGCACGGCCCGTCCGTCAACGCCTCGCCGTGCGCCCGCAAGACGATCCTCTACAACTACTGCCAGTTGTTCCTCCGCACCTACGACCCGGAACCCGCGCCGAAGGTCCTGGAGCGCTGCACGCCGAGGCAACGCCGCCTGCTCGGCGACCTCGGCTACGGCTTCCGGCCGGGCTCGTACTTCTACGCGCCGCGGGATCAGGCGGACCTGATCGCCGGTGGAGACTCCGGCTAACGTCGGCGACCGGCCTTGTCTGCAAGCCCGTGGAGAAGCCCATGAAGCTCGATGCGACCTCGCGCCGCCTCGGCGTCCGCGGCATCCGCCAGGGACTGCCGACCTGCACGGCGCTGGCCGCGTTCCTGACGCTGGCCTGCTCGACGATCGCCGCTCCGGAGCGCGACCCGGCGGTCGTTCCGCCCGCGACGCCGGCTGCGGCGCCGCCGCCGGAAGAAGCGCGGCAAGGCGACGCGCCAGACGATCTCCTGGCGGACCTGGCCCGGGTCGCCGGCCGCGAGAACGCGGACCGGGGAGAGGCGCTGCTGAGCATGTTCCGGGAGCGCGGCCTGGCGCCCGAGATCCAGGAGTTTCGCCCGTCCGCGCCGGACGACTCCCGCCAGCCGAGCCCCGGCCAGAGCCTGCGTGCCCCGGCGGAAACGCTCGATCGCCGGGTCGCCGCGACCGGCAGGAACCTGATCGTCACCGTCGGCGAGGGCAGCCGCGACATCGTGGTCGGCGCCCACTACGACGCGGTTCGCCTGCGGGACGGCACGATCGTCGGCGGCGCCGTGGACAACGGCGCGGCGTCGGTCGTTCTCGTCCGGGTCGCCGAGACGCTTCGGCGGCACGAACTGAACCACCGCGCCCGCGTCGTCCTCTTCGACCTGGAGGAATCCGGCCTGCTCGGCTCTCGCGCCTACCTGGAACAAGGGGACCCCGGCCGCATCGCCGCCATGGTCAACGCCGACGTGGTCGCCGGCGACGGCGCCCTGATGTACGGGCCAACGTCGCACGAAGGCAACGACGCGGTCTACCGGAGCCTCCGCGTCGCGTGCGCCGGCGCCGGGATCCCGTGCATCGGCCTTCCACGCTACCCGCCCAGCGACGACCGATCCTTCCAGGCCGCCGGCATCCCCAACGTCTCGCTCGCCATGAACGACGCGGCCGCCGCCCACCAGTTGTGGCTCGTGCTGAACGCCGGCCCCGAGTCCGGGTTGCGCGAGGGCTTCGTGCCCGAGGTCTTCCGGGTCATCCACACGGCCGAGGACACGATCGAGCGCGTCAACGAGACCGCGATGAACCAGCTTCACGAGCTGATCGTCGCCCTCGTGCTGGAACTGGACCGGGCGCTGTAGCGGCCCCTGAACCGGGCTTCAGGGCGGGTCGGCGTACGGCTCGTCCTCCGGCACGAACTCGGTCTCCTGGCGCGCGGCCGCGCTCCACTCGCGCATCGCCTTCGTGGCGAGCAGCGCCCGGCAGTAGTCCGCGGCGTCGGGAGGCAACGCCGGTTCGTAGGTCGCGAATCGCGAGGCCACCGGCAGGAAGTACGCGTCGGCGGCGGAGAAAGCGCCGAACAGGAACGACCCGCCGCCGCCGAACTCGGCCAGGGCGTCGCGCCACAAGACAGTCAGCAGCCCGATCTCCGCCAGGACTTCCGGCGTTCCGCCCTTGCCCGGATGGCTCGATCGGATGTTCATCGGCATGGCCGACCGCAACGCCCCGTAGCCGGAGTGGAAGACGGCGACCAGCGAGCGCGCCCGGGCGCGGGCACGGGCATCGGCAGGCCAGACGCCGCGGTCGGGGTACAGATCGTGCAGCCGCTCCGCGATCGCCGACGTGTCGAAGGTGGCGAAGCCCTGCCCCGGCTCGCCTTCCCAGAGCACCGGCACCAGCCGCGTGGGCGACAGCGACTCGATGTTCCGCTGCCAGTCCTCCGAGTCGAACTTCAGCATCCGCTCCGCGAACGGGATGCCGAGTTGGGTCATCAAGGCCCACGGCCGGAGCGACCAGGACGAGTAGTTCCTGTTGCCGATGACGAGAGTGAGCGGTTGCGTCATGGGCGGCAGAGCCTACAGCGGACGGATTGACGGACCCGGCGCAGGCGCTATCCTGAGTTGCAGTGTCCCCCGCCAGCAGACCGCGCTACCTTCTGACGCCGGCCATCCTCCTCGGGCTCCTTGCGGCGTCGGGCGCACCCCTCTGCGCCCAGGCCGGGTCGACCTGGTCCCCGCCCGGCGACATCGACGGGCTGTGGGACTTCGCCACCGCGACGCCCCTCCAGCGGCCCTCCGCCTACGCGGAGCAGGAGTACTTCTCGGCCGAAGAGGCGGCCCGGTTCGAACGCGACACGATCGCGCGCCGCGCCGAGGCCCAGAAGCGCAGCCCGAGCGTCCACGCGCCGTACTGGCTCGACCACGGCCGCCACGTGCAGGAGTCGCGCCGCACCTCGCTGGTCTTCGATCCGCCGAACGGCCGCATCCCGCCGATGACCGAAGACGGCCGCCGCCGCGCCCGGGAACGCCGCGACCGGCGCGCCAGCCCGCCGGCCGGCCCGGAGGACCGCAACCTCTGGGAACGCTGCCTGATGGGCTTCAACGCCGGGCCCCCGATGAACCCCGGCGGCTACAACAACAACGTGCTCATCCTGGTCACGCCCGACACCGTCGCCCTGCTCAACGAGATGGTCCACGACACCCGCATCGTCCCGCTCGACGACCGGCCGCGCCTGCCGGAGCACGTACGCCAGTTCAAGGGCGAATCGCGCGGCCGCTGGGACGGCGAGACCTTGGTCGTCGAGACCCGGAACTTCGATCCCCGAATCAGCTTCGCGGGCTCGGGCGGCAACATGCTCCTGACCGAACGATTCACCCGCTACGACGAGACGACGCTGGTCTACGAATACACGATCGACGACCCGGAATCCTTCGAGCGCCGCTGGAGCGCGCGCATCGAAATGAAGAAGTCGGACCAGGCCATCTTCGAGTACGCCTGCCACGAGGGCAACTACGGCCTGTTCAACATCCTCGAGTACGCGCGCACCAACGAGAAGCGTCGCTGAGAACGGGAGCGAGGCTTGCGCCTCGCGCGATCTTCCCCAGGCCGGCGGGGACGCCGGCGCACCCAGTGTGCGAACCCGTTCCCTGGAAGCCGGCGCACCCAGTGTGGAGCACCGTTCTGGAAGCGAGGCGCCATTCGCATGGTGGCCCCGCGGGCGCCGAAGGCGGCCTGGGAGGGTGCAGCGTCCAGCCTGCCCAGGGGCTCAGGGGGGAGGGGTCCCAGGCGGCTCGAAGCGAGCGACGCCCGACGCCGTCACGGCAGGCAACGCCCCACCGAAGCGAGCGGAGTGCAGCGAGCGCACCCCCTTCCATCTTCCGACCAAGCGGGAACCCGGGTGGCGCGGTCCGCGCCATCCGTGAACCAGTCCGTGCGGCCGTCATCGGGCGCACGGATGGCGCCGCGCCTGCGACCCCTCCCCCCTGAGCCCCGACCAGGCAGGCGGCCGCAACCGACACCGCCACGCCGCGCAACGCCTCAGCCGCCGCTGGCAACCGCGGCCACGTCGTCGCGATGCGTCCACCAGCCGGGGCTGGTCCACCAGTCGCTGCCGGGGGGCGGAGTCGGCTGGAACAGGAAGACGCCGGAGGGCGCGAACTCGACGCCGCGGAGGCGCTTGCTGAAAGCGCGGATCTCGGAGTAGTTCCACATCATCGTGAACGGCTGGTCCTCGGCGACGACATAGGCCAGTTCGCGGTAGATCGCGGCGCGGGCCTCCGGGTCGAACTCGCGCCGGCCGCGCTCGAGCAGGTCGTCCACCCGATCGCTCCTGTAGCCGACGTAGTTGCGGGCGTTGTCGTAGCTCGTCGAATGGAGGCGGATCGTCCACTGGTCCGGGTCGGTCGTCACCTCGTCGGCGTCCGCGTGGGCCTGGAACTCGTGCTCCAGCAGGTGCTGCTCGTGGGTCGCGTTCTCGAACATGCGGAGCGTCAGCTCGACGCCGATGCTGCGCAGGTCCTCGCGGTAGATGTCCGCCATCTTCACCGCGTCGGCAAACGTCTGGGCGATCTCCATCTCGAACGAGAACTTGACCTTCTCGCCGTCGATCTCCTTGTAGCGCCAGCCGTCGTCGGGGTCCGGCAGCCAGCCGGCCTCGTCGAGCAGTTCGCCCGCGCGCACCAGGTCGAACGGATACTTCGGTACGTCCGGGTTGTAGCCCATGTGGTCCTTGTCCCAGAGCTGATCCGTCTCGAGGTAGACGCCGTAGGCGACGTCCCGGATCACCCGCTTCTGGTCGTAGGCATGGGTCATCGCCCGCCGCACCCGCACGTCGGTGAAGAACGGGTTGCTGCCGTCCTGGTTCCAGCCGATCCGCGAGATGCGCCGCGCCGGCGCCCAGCCCTTGACGCCGACCCGCTCGAACTCCTCGTCGTTGCTCTGGGTGGCGAACTGCTGCGGAGTGAACCAGTACTCGTCGAGCTCGCCCTTCTTGAACAGCAGCAACCCCAGGTTGCGGTCGCTCTGGGGCCGGTAGATCACCCGCCTGAAGGGCGCGATGCGCGCCGCGTCCGGGAACTCGTCCCAGCGCTCGACCACGATCCGGTCGGTCAGCGTCCAGGACACGAACCTGTACGGCCCGGAACCGATGACTTCCTCGCGGGCGTAGCGGTTGAAGTACTCGCTGCTCCGCATCGTCGGGTCCTTCGCCAGTTCCTCCGGGTTGTTCCAGATGTGGCGCGGAATCGGCGGCACGCGCATCGCCAGCATGTTCGTGACCAGGGCGTCCTTGAAGTGGAACTCGACCGTCAGATCGTCGATCACGTCGACCCGCTCGATCTGGTCCACGTCGTGCTTGTACATGGCCGCCGGCACGTCGTCCGAGGCCACCGCGTCGTAGGTGAACTTCAGGTCGTGCATCGTCCACGGCCTGCCGTCGTGCCAGGTCAGCCCCGGCCGGACCCGCACGCGGGCGCTCAGCCAGTCGTCCGCCATCACGCCTTCCTCGACCACGGTCCGGTTCCACACCGTCGTCATGTCCGCGTTGCGCGTCGTCAGCGACTGGAACAGGGCGCCTGAGAGGTAGTAGTCCTCCCAGAAGATCGCGAAGATCGGGTTGAGCGTCCGCGGATCGCCGAGCATGTAGCGCACCAGCGTGTCGTCCCGGGCGACGACCTCCGGCCGGTCGAACGGGTAGGGCTCGGTCAGCGTCGGCGGGTTGACCAGCGGGTCGGCAGCCGGGTCGTAAGCCGGACCCGAAGGAGCGGTCGAGCGCTCCGGCAGCGGCCCGGTGCAGGCGGCCGCGAGCAGAACGAGCGAGAAAAGGAGGGCGGCGGCAGCGACTCGAAGCGAAGGCGACTGGATGCACATGACGGCGGAACTGTAGCGCGCCTGACTTGCCGCGCCAGAACGGTGCCGGCCTTCGGCCCGCGCGAGTTTCCGGCCGCCTTCGGCGGCAGCGGGTCAGAGGACCCGCGCACCCGGCAGGCGGGCCGCTCAGGCTCAACGCAACCGGTCGATCCGCCGCCGGTCGCGCTTGGTCGGCCGGCCGGCGCCGCGGCGTCGCTGCGCCGGCATCGACGCCATTCGAGGGTCGCGAGGCTTCGGCTCGGGCTTCGGCGGGCTCAGGTCGTCGTACAGCCGCGACGCCTCGGCCTTCGGCAACGGCCGGTCCCGCAGTTCCCGTACGACGAGGATCCGCTTCCAGTCGCGCATCCCGAACTCGATCCGGTCGCCGACCCGAAGCTGGCGGTGCGCCTTGGCCTGCTGGCCGTTGACCGTGACCCGCCCGGCGGCGCAGGCCGCAGCCGCCTTGGATCGTGCGCGGAACATCCGCGATACCTGGAGCCACTTGTCGAGGCGGTTCAACGGCCGTCCTCCCACGGCACCGCGCCGACCCGATGGCCCTCCCGGTACGCGAAAACGTCAGTCATTCGAGTCGTCGCCCCAGGTCCACGGCTCGGCCCGTTCGCGCTTCCGCGGACGAGCGCGCCGCCTTTCCCGAGCGCGACGCTCCACGCGTTCGATCGGACGGATCTCCTGCGACGGCACCGCGTTCGGCAGGCGGTCCGCCAATCCGAGTTCAACCGCGAGGCGGAGCAGGCTGTCCAGACTGCTCGGGCGGCCAGCCTCGATGTTGCGCAGCGTGCGGACACCGATACCCGCATCCTCAGCCAGCATCTGCTGCGTGACGTTCCTGGCCAAACGCAGCCTCGCCAGCTGCCGTCCCAGTTCCCCCCGCAGAGCGCGGGCAGTCGGCCTCGTCCGGAATCTCTCCATCGCGCTCCATGTTGCTGCCGAATCCCCAGACACTTCAAGAGGCAGTATTGTGCCTCCTAAAGTCAATCAGGCCGTCTTGTCGGCACGATAGTGCCTCCTACGGACTCCGTGCTCACCGTCCTCCTTCACGGCCGAGCTGCTCGCGTAGTCCGGCAGCAGCGCGGACACGCAACGGTCGAGTTCGGCCCAACCGCTCTCGGCGCCGTTCTCCTCCATCTTCCGCGCGGACTCCGCGACAGCCCGATGGACTTCGGAGTCCGGGTCGTACTTCGGCACGGGAACGTGCCGCCACGGCGATTTGTCGAAGTCGAGCTTCGAGGTCTTCCCCTCGCGCCACGCATCCTGCATGCATTGCGCGTTCAGCACGCCGCAGAGGTAGAGGGCCTCCTCGTCCGCATCGAAGGCCGCCCAATACGTCTTCTGATTCCCCGTCTGCTCGATGGCAACGCGGGCCGCCCGCAACGTCTTGCCGGAGGCGTTGTACAACACCTTCCGGCGCTCGGAACCCGACCTGGCGAGTTGATTCGTCAGCGTCCGCTTGAAGTCCAGGTTCTCCGCCAGAGTGGCGCCCGCCTTCGCGGTCCGCCGCTCCCGGTAGATCGCCTCCGCGCGCTCCCAGAGCTCGGACGTGCGAGGGAAACGCGATCTGGCGTCCTCATCCACGGTCAGGTCGAGGACCGTTGCGCCGTCGCGCGGGGCGATGAGGAACGTGCAGACCGGCGCTGTCCCGAACGCCCGAAGCTCCTGCGAGCGCACTACGGGAAGAAGCGCCTGGGACTCGACGACTCCCTTGAGTTCGATTCCCTTCCACGGCCTCTTCGTGCCGAGCTTCGTTCGGACTTCCACGAGATCTCCGGCTTCGTGGCGGACCTCGACGGCGAGCAACAGGGGCTGCGGCTTGGACAAGGCGCCGATCCGGAACTCCCGCTCGTAGAGCGAGGGCCTGGAACGCCGCTTCGACAGCTCGACGATCTCGGCGGTCTCCAGCGGTCCTCGCCACTTGAGCACCTTCTCGACGCCATCGGTTCGCGGCGACACGCGTTCGCCGAGAACGACGCAGGTTCCGTTCGGAGCGTGCGGAAAGACGGGCGGCGCCACGTCGTCCAGATTCCACGCCTCCGTATGGCGAACGGCGACGCCGGACCATCGCCCGCTCCGCCACGGTGCCCAGACGTCGTTGATCAGCGCGCTTCCGGGGAGAACCCACCCGTACCGGTTCAGCCCGTCCCGGTCCGACAAGTAGAGCCTCGTGGCCCGCGCGGTGAAGACCGACGCCAGATCGCCGCGGGCGCTCGTCTTCCTCTTCGGCTGAACGCCCTCGTCGATGCGCATCTCCTCGATCGCGTCCTTGCGCGGACCTTCGGGCGTGTAGGGCGACACCAGCCAAGGGGGATTGCCGATCAACCGGCCAACGCCCTGCTGTCCGAGTTGAAACAGGTCCGCGTTGTTCAGAAGATGCCAGCCCCAGACGTGGTCGCCTTCCGACTCGATCACGGCCGCCAGCGACGTTCGGAGTTCCGCGACGTCGGCGGCCGTCCGATCGTCGAGTTCGAGATCGGCCCGGTCCTCATCTTCCTTCTCCGCGGCCGAGGCACCGGTCACGCTGCCCCGGATCAACTCCAGCCGCTTGGGGTGCAGGGCGACCGATTTCGGAATCCAGAGGTTCCCGCCGCCGGGCGTCCGCAGCCGAACCCCGCGACCCCGGTCGATCTGCATCTCATGGGTGCGCATGGCGTCGCCCAGGACGACCCGCAAGTGGGGCAGGCCGCCGGAAGCGGATTGCGGCAACGCCATCGACAGGGTCGCCTTCGCCATCTCGGTCGCCACCGGGTGCAAATCGACGCCATGCAGCAGCAAGGCCACGATCTCGGCGGTGCTTCCGAGCAGCGGCTTGTGGGCAAGGCGGATTCGCCTGCCCAGGCGGCGGGCGGCGTGAAAGAGAAACGTGCCCGACCCGCAGGAAGGGTCCAGGACGCCGAGATGCCGCGACGCCGGGGCATCTTCCGGGTTTCTCAGCAAGCGGTCCGCCTGCCGGATCGCGCAATCGCACCACGCGTCGTCGAGAACCTCTTCGACGACTAGCTTCGCCAAATCGTCCGGCGTGTAGAACTCGCCGAAGACCTTCCTGTCCTCGGCGTCGATCAGCCCATGGTAGGCGTCCTTGAGCACGTCCTTCGTCGAGCCGCGCCAGTCGTACCCGCGGACTTGTTCGACCATCTCCGAGAGCAGTTCCCGTCCAGCGGGCGTCTCGGCAAGCCATCCCTGAAAACCGCCCGACGCCCGGTCCACGAGCGAGTCGGTGGAAGCGGCGGGATCGTCCAGGCAGCCGATCAGGATGCGCGCCGTTGCCACCAGGAGGCTGTGCCGGGCGAAGGTGCGAGCCTGCGCGAGGGGAGTTTCTCCCGGCGGAGCGATTCCGGAACCCTCGAGCAGGCTTGCCCACAGCCCGAGCCGAGTCCTGTAGACCGCCTCGCCTTCGATGCGGCCCTGGAGATCGGCAACGCGCCCGAGGACCGGATCGAAGAGAGCATCCGCCAGGTTCTCCGGCGGGAGCTCCGGGTAACGCCTGCGCTCCACTCCGACCATGCGGGCCAGGAGACCGTCGAACCCCTGGGGGGTATCGGGCATGGGGCGACTTTGGATCTCGGGAATCGGGCGCAACGCCCGCTGGCTGACGGACCATTCCCAGCCCCACCAGCGCCTCCCGTCCGTCAGGAAGCCGCGCCATTCCGGATCGCCGGACCGGGCGCGGTCCGGCGCCAGCGCGCGGAGGTAGCGCTCGACCTGGTCCTGCTGAGATTCCCCGGGCTTCGCCCCCGGCCTGCTCGGATGCGCCCGTCCGGGCGCCTTGGTCTCGACAAGGATGCGGGACGCTCGGGAGACCATGTCGACGGAACCGTCGCTCGACGACACTTCGAGGCTCCACGTACCGCCGCTCGCGGCGATGAACGCTGCCTGGAGCGCGCTCCGAACGTCGTCCTCGGTCCGGGCGCCGCGAAGCCGGCCGAGCGCCTCTTCCACGGCCACTCTCATTTGCGCTTCGGCCCGCGCCGCGGCAGGTAGAGGTCGGTGATCGTCCCCTCGTACGCTTCGGCGGCGAAGGCGACCGTCTCGGAGAGGGTCGGGTGCGGGTGGACGGTCAGCGCCAGGTCGGCGGCGTCCGCGTTCATCTCGATCGCGAGCGCCGCCTCGGCGATCAGGTCGCCGGCGTTCGTGCCGACGATGCCGGCGCCGACGATCCGGCCGGTGGCCGGGTCGAACAGGAGCTTGGTCAGGCCCTCGGCGCGGCCCAGGGTGAGGGCGCGACCGGAGGCGGCCCAGGGGAAGACGGCCTTCTCACAGGCAGTGCCGTTCTCGCGGGCCTCGGTCTCGGTCAGGCCGACCCAGGCCACCTCCGGGTCGGTGTAGGCGACGGACGGGATCACCCGCGCCTCGAAGCCGCTCTTCTCTCCCGCCGCCACCTCGGCCGCGACCTTGCCTTCGTGGGTCGCCTTGTGGGCGAGCATGGGGCCCGGCACGAGGTCGCCGATCGCGAAGATGTGGGGGACGTTCGTGCGCTGCTGGTCGTCCACCGGAACGAAGCCGCGTCCATCGACCCGGACGCCCGCCGCCTCGGCGCCGAAGCGGTCGCCGTTGGGACGGCGGCCGACGGCGACCAGGACGCGCCCGAACAGGCCGGAGCGGGCTTCGCCGTCGTCGTCCTCCATCGACGCCATGAGTCCGTTCTTCTGCGCCCTCACTCCGGTCAACCGGGTCCCGGTGTGGATGTCCTCCAGCCGCTTGCCCAGGCGGCGCTGGAGCGGACGAACCAGATCGCGGTCGACGCCGGTCAGAAGCTGCGGCAGCAGTTCGACGACCGTCACGCGGTAACCGAGAGCGGCGTACACCGTCGCCATCTCCAGGCCGATGATGCCGCCGCCGACCACCAGCAGCCTGCCGCCCGGCTGGAAGTCCGGGTCGAGGGCCAGCGCATCGGTCGAGTCCCAGACGCGCGGGTCGCCTTCCGGCAGGCCGGGGATCGTCGCCGGCCGCGAACCGACCGCGACGATCGCCTGGCCGAAGCTCAGGGTGCGCCGGCCGCCGTCGCCGTCCTCGATCTCGACTTCATGGGGACCGACGAACCGGCCGCGGCCGCGCACCACCTCGACCTTCCGCCGCCCGGCGAGCTGCGCCAGGCCGCCGGTCAGCCGGCCCACGACCTCGTCCTTCCAGCCGCCGAGCCTGGCCCGGTCGATGGCGGGCTCGCCGAAGTCGATGCCATGGGCCGCGAAGTCCGCCGCCTCGTCGATCACCCTGGCCGCGTGCAGCAGCGCCTTCGACGGAATGCAGCCGACGTTCAGACACACGCCGCCCAGGTTCGCGTGCGGCTCCACGAGCACGACCTGGCGGCCCAGGTCCGCCGCGCGGAAGGCGGCCGTGTAGCCGCCTGGGCCCGCGCCCAGCACCAGGACCTCGGCGTCGACGTTCTGCTGCGGGCCGGCAGCCGAAGGCCCAGCCGCCGGCGCCGCAGCCGCCGGCCCGCCGGCCGTCTCCATCTCCGCCGACCGCGCGGGCGCGGTCCCGCCCTCGGGCGCCTCCGGCGGCGCGTGCGGATGTCGCGGCCGCTCGGCCCGGTGGTCCGGGTGCGATTCGTCGTCGGCATCGAGCACCACGATGAGGTCCCCCTCCGACACCTTGTCGCCCAGCGCCACCGCGACTTCCAGCACCACGCCGCAATGCGGCGACGGCACCTCCATCGACGCCTTGTCGCTCTCCAGCGTGATCAGCCCGGCCTCGGCGTCGACGTGCTCGCCGGGCGAAACGAGGACCTCGACGACGTCGACGGAGTCGAAGTCGCCGATGTCGGGGACGACGATGCGGACCGGCTCGGTCAAAGCACGACCCGGCGGAAGTCGGCCAGCGCCGAGCACAGGTGGGACGTGAAGCGCACCGCGTAGGCGCCGTCGATCACCCGGTGGTCGTACGACAGCGAGACCGGGAGCATCAGCCGCGGCGCGAAGCCCGCCCCGACGTACACCGGCCGCCGCACGGCGCGCGAGACGCCGAGGATGCCGACCTCCGGCGCGTTGACGATCGGCGTGAACGCGGTGCCGCCGATGCCGCCCAGGCTGGAGATGGTGAAGGTGGCGCCCTGGATGTCGGCTGGCCGGAGCTTCCGTTCCCGCGCCCGGCCGCTGACCTCGCCCAGTTCGCCCGCCAGTTCGTAGACGCTCTTGCGGTCGACGTCGCGCACCACCGGCACGACCAGGCCGTCCGGCGTGTCGACCGCGACGCCCAGGTGGAAGTAGCGCTTGAGGATCAGCGACTCGCCGTCCGGTGCGAGCGACGAGTTCATCTCCGGGAACTCGGCAAGCGACGCCGCGACCGCCTTCATCAGGAAGGCGAGGAGCGTGAGCCGCACGCCGCGCTCGCGCGCCTCCGCCAGGTGCGCGCGGCGGAACGCCTCCAGATCCGTGATGTCCGCCTCGTCGTGCTGCGTGACGTGCGGGACGTTGAGCCAGCTCCGGTGCAGGTTGGCCGCCGAGAGCTTCCGGATGCGGCTGAGCGGCTTCGATTCGACCGGACCGAACTTCGAGAAGTCGATCTCCGGGACCGGCGGGATGCCGGCGCCCGCGGCGGCGGGTCCACCGCCCGTTAGTGCCTCCTTGACGAAGCCCTCGACGTCCTCGCGCAGGATCCGGCCCTTGGCGCCGCTGCCCGAGACCCGGCGGAGATCGACGCCCAGCAACCGGGCGAAGCGCCGAATCGCCGGGCTGGCGTGCGGCGGGCTCGCCGACCCGGCAGGGCCGGCGGCGGCGGGCGGCGGCGGGCGGCGGCCGCGACGCGACGCGCCTCGCGGCGCCGCGGAAGACGCTGGCTCGCGGCTGGCGGCGGCAGACGCCGGCAGGTATCCCGACGGCGGAGGCGTCTCCGGCGCGGCCGCAGCGCCGGACCCCGCCCGCGCGGCCGGTGCGGACGGGGCGTCGTCCGCCCCGGCCCCCTCCGGCGCCTCCGCCGCTTCCTCCGGCACCGCCTCCGCCGCCTCGATCGTCAGGATCAGATCGCCCTCGCCGACCTGGCCGCCGAGTTCCACCGCGATCTCGACCACGCGGCCGGCCGCCGGCGACGGCACCTCCATCGACGCCTTGTCGCTCTCCAAGGTGATGAGGGACTGGTCGACCGAGACCTCGTCGCCTACGGCGACCAGCACCTCGACGACGTCGACCTGGTCGAAGTCGCCGATGTCGGGTACGACGACGGGAAGGGCGTCGCTCACGCCGTCGCCGGGTTCGGTGCGTTCGGGTCGATGCCGTAGGCGGCGATCGCCTTCGCCGGCGCTTCCGCTTCGATCTCGCCGCTCTCGGCCAGCGACGCGAGCGCCGCCACCGCGATGTGCCGCCGGTCGACCTCGAAGAAGGACCGCAACTCCTCGCGGGTGTCGCTGCGGCCGAAGCCGTCCGTGCCGAGCGTCCGGTACGGGCCCGGCACGAAGGCCCGGATCTGGTCCGTGTAGACCTTCATGTAGTCGCTCGCGGCGACCGTCACGCCGCCGCGGCCCGCCAGGCACTGGCGCACGTACGAGACCCGCTTCTCCTCGCCCGGGTGGAGGCGGTTCCAGCGCTCCACCTCGATGCCGTCCCGCCGCAGCTCGTTGAAGCTGGTCGCCGACCACACCTCGGCCGACACCTTCCAGTCCGCCTCCAGCATCTCGGCGGCGGCCTCCGCCTCGCGCAGGATCGCGCCCGAGCCGAGCAGCGTGGCGCGCTTCCGGTGCCGCGAACCGGGACGGATCCGGTACAGCCCGCGCCGGATGCCGTCCTCGGCGCCCTCGGGCATTCTCGGGTGCTCGTAGTTCTCGTTCAGCGTCGTCAGGTAGCAGAACACCGGCTCGCCGTCCGCGTACATCCGGCGCAAACCGTCCTGGAGGATCACCGCGAGCTCGTAGGCATAGGTCGGGTCGTAGGAGACGCAGTTCGGCACGGTCGACGCGGCCAGATGGCTGTGGCCGTCCTGGTGCTGCAGGCCCTCGCCGTTCAGCGTCGTCCGCCCGGACGTGCCGCCGATGAGAAACCCCCGCGCCTGCATGTCGGCGGCGGCCCAGATCAGGTCGCCGACCCGCTGGAACCCGAACATCGAGTAGAAGATGAAGAACGGGATCATGTGGAAGCCGTGGTTCGCGGCCGACGTGCCCGCCGCCATCCAGGAACAGAGCGCGCCCGCCTCGTTGATCCCCTCCTGGAGGATCTGGCCGTCGCGCGCCTCCCGGTACGGCGCGATCTTGTGGGCGTCCACCGGCTCGTAGAGCTGGCCGGTCGGCGCGTAGATGCCGAGCTGCCGGAACATCCCCTCCATGCCGAAGGTGCGCGCCTCGTCGGCGACGATGGGAACCAGGCGGTCGCGGACCGCCGGGTTGCGGGTAAGCAGCGTCAGCAGGCGCACGAACGCCAGCGTGGTCGAGAACCGGCGGCCGCGGCTCGAGCGCAGCAGCGCGTCGAAGGCGTCGAGACCGGGCACTTCGAGCGGCTCGGCCTCGAGCGCACGCGCCGGCAGGTAGCCGCCCAGGGCCTCGCGGCGTTCCTTCAGATAGCGGATCTCCGCGCTGTCGTCCGGCGGGCGGTAGAACGGCGTCTCCTCCAGTTCCTCGTCGGACACCGGGATGTCCAGCCGGTCGCGAAACCCCATCAGCGCCCGTTGCCCCATCTTCTTCTGCTGGTGGGTGATGTTCATCCCCTCGCCGGCCTCGCCCATGCCGTAGCCCTTGACCGTCTTGGCCAGGATGACCGTCGGCTGCCCGGTGTGCGCAACGGCCGCCGAGTAGGCGGCGTAGATCTTGTGCGGGTCGTGGCCGCCGCGGTTCAGGCGCCAGAGGTCCTCGTCGGTCAGGTGGGCGACCATCGCCTTGAGTTCCGGGTACTTGCCGAAGAAGTGCTCGCGCACGAAGCCGCCGTCCTGGCTCGCCTTGTACGCCTGGTACTCGCCGTCGACGACCTCCTCCATGCGCCGGCGCAGCAGGCCGGTGCGGTCGCGGGCGAGCAGCGGATCCCAGTAGGAGCCCCAGATCAGCTTGATCACGTTCCAGCCGGCGCCCCGGAACACCGCCTCCAGTTCCTGGATGATCTTGCCGTTGCCGCGCACCGGGCCGTCGAGCCGCTGCAGGTTGCAGTTGACGACGAAGATCAGGTTGTCGAGGTTCTCCCGCGAGGCCAGGGAGATGGAACCGAGGGACTCCGGCTCGTCCATCTCGCCGTCGCCCATGAAGGCCCAGACCTTGCGGCCCGCCGTGTCGACCAGGCCGCGGTCGTGCAGGTACTTCATGAACCGGGCCTGGTAGATCGCCATCAGCGGTCCGAGGCCCATCGAGACCGTCGGGTACTGCCAGAAGCCGGGCATCAGCCACGGGTGCGGGTAGGACGAGAGGCCGCCCGGCCGCGCCTCGCGCCGGAAGCGGAGCAGGTCCTCCTCGGTCAGGCGGCCCTCGAGGAAGGCGCGGGCGTAGATGCCGGGCGAAGAGTGTCCCTGGATCATCACCAGGTCGCCGCCGTGGTCCTCGGACGGGGCGTGGAAGAAGTGGTTGAAGCCCACGTCGTAGAGCGTCGCGGCCGAGGCGAAGGACGCGATGTGCCCGCCCAGTCCCTCGTAGTCGTGGTTCGCGCGGACCACCATCGCCATCGCGTTCCAGCGGACGATGCTGCGAATCCGCCATTCCAGGTCGGCGTCGCCGGGCGACGGTTCCTGCGCCCTCACCGGGATCGTGTTCAGGTACGCCGTGGTCGCCTTGTAGGGCAGGTAGGCGCCGGACCGGCGAGCCTGGTCGACCAGGGCTTCGAGCAGGAAGTGGGCGCGCTCCGGCCCTTCGCGCTGCATCACCGCGTCGAGGGCTTCGAGCCACTCGGCGGTCTCCGCCGGGTCGACGTCTTGGCGGGCCGGGTCCGCCCTGAGCCTGTTGGTGGGATCCATGTCCATCTCGATGCGATCCGAGGCCCTCGGATTCTATTCGCCCGAGCGGGCGCCGGAACGGCGCCGGCCTGACAGCCCGCGCGTCTTTCTGGCCGCCTCCGGCGGCAGCGGGTCAGGAGACCCGCGCACCCGGCAGACGGGCGGTTCCACGCGCGTCAGCGTGGCGGGAGCGGCACGGGCTGCTAAGGTCTTGTGCGCTGGGTGCGGCTGAAACGACAGCCTGAGACCGCGTTGGACCGACTCGCGTCGGTCCTGCACGCGGAAGCCTTCGAACCTGAAACGGTTGACACCGACGTAGGGAATGCAGCCATGACCATCGCCGACCGAATCCCGCAGAACGCGGCGCCACTACTGAGCTGCGAGCCCCTCCCCAACTCCCGCAAGGTCTACGTGGAGGGGTCCGACCCCTCGATCCGCGTGCCGATGCGCGAGATCTCCCAGTCGCCTACGACGGCCGGCGCCGGGCCCTCCCAGGCCGGGCCCGATGGTCTGACCGCGCTCGGGCCGAAGGAGCGCAACCCGCCGGTCGTCGTCTACGACACGTCCGGGCCGTACACCGACCCGGAGGTCGGGATCGACGTCCGGCAGGGCCTCGATCCGATCCGCCGGCCCTGGATCGAAGCCCGCGGCGACACGGACAGGCTGGACCGCGTGTCGTCCCGCTACGGACGCGAACGCGCGGCGAACCGGCGGCTCGACCACGTGCGCTTCTCCGCCGGCCGCCGGCCGCTGCGCGCGAAGAGCGGCGCCCGCGTGACCCAGATGCACTACGCGAAGCGCGGCGAGATCACGCCGGAAATGGAGTACATCGCCATCCGCGAGAACCAGCGCCGCGAGCGGATCGCCAGCGAGATCGCGTCCCAGCACGAAGGACGGAGCTTCGGCGCCGCGATCCCGCGGACGATCACGCCCGAGTTCGTGCGCTCCGAGGTCGCCCGCGGCCGCGCGATCGTCCCCGCCAACATCAACCACCCGGAACTCGAGCCGATGGCGATCGGCCGGAACTTCCTGGTCAAGATCAACGCGAACATCGGCAACTCGGCCGTCACCTCGTCGATCGAGGAGGAGGTCGAGAAGATGGTGTGGGCGATCCGCTGGGGCGCCGACACGGTGATGGACCTCTCCACCGGCCGCAACATCCACGAGACCCGGGAGTGGATCCTGCGCAACTCGCCGGTCCCCATCGGCACGGTGCCGATCTACCAAGCCCTGGAGAAGGTCGACGGCCGGCCCGAGGAGCTGACCTGGGAGATGTTCCGCGACACCCTGATCGAGCAGGCGGAACAGGGGGTCGACTACTTCACGATCCACGCCGGCGTGCTGCTGCGCTACGTGCCGCTGACGGCGAAGCGGCGAACCGGCATCGTCAGCCGCGGCGGCTCGATCATGGCCAAGTGGTGCCTCTCCCACCACCAGGAGAGCTTCCTCTACACCCACTGGGACGACATCTGCGAGATCATGGCCGCCTACGACGTCTCCTTCTCGATCGGCGACGGGCTCCGCCCCGGCTCGATCGAGGACGCCAACGACGAGGCCCAGTTCGCCGAACTCAGGACCCAGGGCGAGCTGACCCGCCGCGCCTGGGAGTTCGACGTCCAGGTGATGAACGAGGGCCCCGGTCACGTGCCGATGCACATGATCAAGGAGAACATGGACAAGCAGCTCGAGTGGTGCGAGGAGGCGCCGTTCTACACCCTCGGGCCGCTGACCACCGACATCGCCCCCGGCTACGACCACATCACCTCCGGCATCGGCGCCGCCATGATCGGCTGGTTCGGCACCGCGATGCTCTGCTACGTCACGCCCAAGGAACACCTCGGCCTGCCCAACCGCGAGGACGTCCGCGAAGGCGTGATCACGTACAAGATCGCCGCCCACGCCGCCGACCTGGCCAAGGGCCACCCCGGCGCCCAGGCCCGCGACAACGCCGTCTCCAAGGCCCGCTTCGAGTTCCGCTGGGAAGACCAGTTCAACCTCTCGCTCGACCCGGAACGCGCCCGCGCCTTCCACGACGAGACCCTGCCCCAGGAAGGCGCCAAGGTCGCCCACTTCTGCTCCATGTGCGGGCCGAAGTTCTGCTCGATGGAGATCACCCAGCAGATCCGCGACTACGCCGCCGAGAAGGGGCTTGGCGACGCGGACGCCCTGGAAGCCGGTCTCAAGGAGAAGGCCGGCGAGTTCCGTGAGGCCGGCGGCGAGGTCTACCTTCCGGCGAAGTAACTGAGCTTCCATGACATAGGCAGCGTCATGGCCGCCAACCGAGCGAACCTCCGCGAACTGACGAACCCCAGGCGTAACCCGAGACCACCTCCCCGCGTTGCGCCTGCCGCCCACAGATCGGGGCCGCGCCGCTGTAGTACGCTGAGTCAAAGTGGTTGATCCTGCGGGAGCAGATGCAGCAGGATGGGACCCTAAAGTCACGCTGCGACGGGGCTGACTAGCGCCCGCAGCGACCATGAGAACAAGACCTACCGGGAAGCACTACCGGAAATGAGACGATCCTCACTCCTACTGATCCACACTCTTCTCATCGCTTCGGCCCTATCCGGTCAGACGTTCACGGTAGACGGTGCGGGGGCCGGTCCCGTCGAGCTGCCACAGCCCCTGACAGATGGGCAGTGGTTCGCCGAACTCGAGAGCTTCAATGAGTCGCGCGACCTCTCTCCCTATCTCCCCACTAGCCAACGCTGTTCCGAACCTGAACCACGTTTCGCTATCGAGTCGAAGGTCTACAGAGTCACGGAGGGCCTTACTCGGACCGAACACCATCTTGGGGGTGCGTTCACTGTCGGAGTACGGGGATTTCCTGCCGGTTCAACCCAAGTACAGGTACGGGATTCGCTAACCACCTCGCCCGACCCATCCGCTGACCCGGACTGGCGATGGACTCTCAGATTCACGAAAGACGGCACACCTAAACCTCCTACGAAGGATGGGGACACGTTCGTGGTTCACGGCAGGGGGTCACCGCTTCAGGTAGCCCTGCCCGTACCACTAACTGAAGGCATGTACCGGGTAGACCTCCAGACCTACAAGGACGGTCGGCCGTTCGGAGTCTACGTAGCCGGCGGCGACTTCTACTTGAGCTCGGACAGGGTGCAATACTGCCGTGTTGTACGTGGCATTGACAACCGCGCTCGAATCCACGTCGGCCGCGACGTCGTCGCTGGTGCAGCGTTTCTACTCCCTAGGCAGATTCGACCCGACGTACTATGGAGCGTCCGCTTCACGAAGGATGGTACGCCGCTACTGCCTGATCCTCCTTCTCCACCGGAGGACTGTCCGAACGACAGCGTCTGCGAAGCGCCGCTCCCGGAATCTCCAGAACCTCCGCCCTCGGACGACATTTGCCCGGCCACTCGCGCCTGCTTGAACCAAGCGAAGTTCTGGGTAAGCGTGGACTACTACGAGGGTTACTGGAAGACGGCCACGGTACTCAAGGAAGCGAACCTCCCGGACACCGCCGCCCTTTTCTGGTTCTACGACCCGAACAACCCTGAGCTTCTAGTCAAGGTTCTGAACGGCTGCGGAATCAACGGCCACTGGTGGGTATACGGTTCCGCCGCCACTGATAGGGACTATGAAGTAACCGTGCGACGACCAAACCAAACAGGTCTTCGGTTCCGCCGAATCTCGCCCGCTGTTCCGATAGCCTACACAACAGGAATTCCTTGCCTCAACGAAGAGTAGAGAGATGTTTGGGCGGGACCTGGCGTCAAGATCATGTACGAGCACATAACGATTCATCGATTTCGGCTCTTCCGTGACGTCCATGTCGACGGGTTGCGCAGGATCAATCTGCTCACCGGGGCAAACAACTCTGGGAAGACAGCTCTTCTGGAGGCACTCCTCCTGCTATCCGGAGGAGCAAACGGCGAACTCCCTCTTCGTCTCAACAGAATCAGAGGTTTGGCGGCTTCTGGAACGATCCGTCAAGTCGCCAATGCCCTCTTCGGTCCGCTGTTTCCGAAGCTGGATACGGCTGACCCTGTGGTGATCGAAGGTCGCCACTCGGACTTCGGGCGCATGAAAGTAACTCTGTCGCTTCGCGACAGTGAAACGACGAGCCTGCCTCTGGAACCGGCGCAGCACGCCGAAGAAGACCTGCAGCACGTCAGCCTCCACCTTTCATTCGCGCGGGATTCAGCACCGCAACAGGAAGTTGAGGTGAAATGTACTCCCAACGGCTTCGAGATGCAGCCTCCCCCCGCTGACGCTCCGCTCCGCTGCAGCATTCTCACCTCGAAGACCGGCAACGCGGAAGAAGACGCAGGCCGCTACAGTCGATTGCGCGTTCGGAAACAGGGAGATGTCCTGCTCGAGGCCCTCCGGATCATCGAACCCCGACTGGAGCAGATCGAGGTCAACTCAGCGAGCGGGAGGAGCATTCTCTGTGGCGACATCGGCCTGCCTGAACTGTTGCCTCTCGGCTTGATGGGCGAGGGCATGTCTAGGGTCGCGCGGCTGATTCTCGCTATCGCGGACTCGCCTGGAGGGGTGGTCCTCGTGGACGAGATAGAGAACGGTGTACACCACAGTGTTCTCCCCGGAGTTTGGCGCGCTGTCGACGAAGCCGCAGTGCGAGCAAGAACGCAGGTGTTCGCGACCACCCACAGCTTCGAGTGCGTACAGGCGGCCTCTGCAATGATCGGCGACGGCCTAGGGCTCTACCGCCTCCAACCAGACGTCGCTTCACGGCCCATCGTCGACTATCCGACAGAAGCACTGGAAGGCGCCTTGGAAAACGGAATCGAAGTCCGTTGAGAGAGTCGTCGAATCGCGCGTCGCGTCAGGTTGAGATCCACTCGGAGGCCCAACTTCTGGTTGAGGGCAAGAGCGACCGAGACTTCGTCGAGACTCTGATCAAGAGACGCTCGCTCGGCACGATTCAGGTCCAAACCTTCGAGGGCGCCAACAACTTGAGGAAGTTCCTCGCGGGCTTCGTCCGCAGTCCGAACTTCCACCGCGTGTCCAGCCTGGGCGTCCTGCGAGATGCTGACGACGATCCCGCGGCCGCGTTCCAGAGTGTCAGCCACGCCATTCAAGACTACGTTGGCAACCCCCCCGCCGAGGCGGGTGTCTTCACCCGAGGCCAAGCGGGAACCGCGACGCCTGGACTGGGCGTTCTCATCGTGCCGCTAGACGGTCCTGGCATGCTGGAGACCGTTCTCTGCAGGACGTTTGCCGGCCAGCCGATCGCGGCCTGCATCGACGACTTCATGGCATGCGCCGTCGACGCTGGAGAGCTGCGCCAAGAGTCGGCCAAGGCGCGCGCGCATGCCTATCTCTCGACCCGGCAACGGCCCGGGCGCGACTTCGGACTCGCGGCGCGACAAGGCTACTGGGACCTCGATCACGCCGCCCTGAACCCGATCGCGGACTTCGTACGCGCCATCGCCGAAGGCCGCCCGGCGAAGGCCTAGATCCAGCCTTGGTCCTCTGCGCAACGTCGCAGGGCATCCCGCGCAGCATCCGACAGAGCGCGACTCACTCCCAGCTGGCGTGCCCAGCCACCGTGCTGGCGCAACGTCGTCACATCAGCCAGGAAGGCCGCTTCGGCAGCGCAAGGGAGCGAAGCTGGTTCTTTGGCCGCTGGAGGCTGTGCAAACCCGAACCCAGCGGCCAACGCCAAGACGGCGACTCCTGCCAGGTAGAAGAGGCCTCGCATCTTCATGGCGTGGTCCTCCGCCGGCACGTTGGTTTGCGAGTGGGAGCGTCGAACAAGCACGAGAATCTCCTTCCGTCTGTGGGCGTTGGCGTGGACGGGGCATCGTACCCGACCGGTTCCCCTTGTCCGCGCTAACATGCGCCGCCGATGACGGAGAGCCGCCAGGAGAAGTTCTCGGGTACGCGGGAGGTCGCGGAGCGCCTCAGCTTCGACCTGGCGCCGCTGCAGCGCTATCTCGAAGAGCATGTCGAGGGGTTCTCGGGCGACCTGAAGGTCCAGCAGTTCAAGGGTGGCCAGTCCTGCCCCACCTACCTGCTCGAGGCCGGCGGCAAGAGCTACGTGCTGCGCCGCAAGCCGCCCGGCAAGCTGCTGCCTTCGGCGCACGCCGTGGACCGCGAGTACCGGGTGATGACGGCGCTCCGCGACACGGGCGTCCCGGTGCCGCGCACGTACTGCCTGTGCACGGACGAGTCGGTCGTCGGCACGATGTTCTTCGTCATGGAGCACGTCAAGGGCCGGATCCTCTGGGAGGCGCTGCTGCCGGGCATGGAACCTGCCCAGCGCTTCGCGATCTACGACGCGATGAACCGGACGCTCGCCAAGCTGCACGCGGTCGACTACGAAGCGGTGGGCCTCTCGACCTACGGCAAGCCCGGCAACTACTTCGCGCGCCAGATCCACCGCTGGACGAAGCAGTACCTCGCCTCGGAGACCCGGGACATCCCCGCGATGAACGCGCTGATCGAGTGGCTGCCGGCCAACATCCCGGACGGCGACGAGACGACGATCGTCCACGGCGACTTCCGGCTCGACAACATGATCCTGCACCCGGAACGGGCCGAAGTGATCGCGATCCTCGACTGGGAACTGGGCACGCTCGGCCATCCGCTGGCCGACTTCAGCTACCACACGATGCAGTGGGAGATTCCGAAGGAGAAGGGCGGACTCAAGGGCCGCGACCTGGAGGCGCTCGGCATTCCGACCCTCGAGACCTACCGCGACGCCTACTGCCGCCGGACCGGCCGTGACGGCATCGCGCACTGGAACTTCTACCTCGCCTACAACCTCTTCCGCAGCGCCGGCATCGCCCAGGGCATCGCCGGCCGGGTGCGCGACGGCACCGCCGCCAGCGCCCACGCGAAGGAAGTCGGCGAATCCGTGCCCCGCACAGCGGGTCTGGCCTGGGAAGTCGCTCAGCGGGCCTGAACCCCGAACCCGCTTCCTCCGTAGAAGACAGCGGCCCTCATGGACTGGACCGCCATTCGCCTGCTCTACCTGAGCGAACTCCGCTCCGCGCTGCGGGAGCGATCCGTCCTCATCAACGGGATCCTGATTCCGCTGCTGATGTACCCGCTGATGATGTGGGTCATGTTCTCGGCGATCCTGTTCGTGACCGCCCGCACCGAGAGCTTCGCCTCGCGGGTCGAGATCGCGGGCCTGCCGGCCGAGCACCGCGGCCTGCTCGAGCGGCTGGAAGAAGAGGGCCGAGTCGACGTCGCCGAGGTCGACGCCCTGCCGGCCGCCGCGGCCGCCGCCTACCGCGCCGGCATCGAGGAACGCCTCCTCGCCGACGACCTCGACGCCGCCCTGATCTTCGAGCCCGCGGCCGCCGGCCCGCCGGGAAACGCCGCCGTCTCGCTCCTGAGCAACGGATCGAGCGACCAGTCGCAGACCGCGCGCGGGCGCCTGGAGCGGGCGCTCTCCGCCGAACGCTCGGACTGGCTCGACCGGATCGCCAGCCGGCACGGCCTCGAAGGCGCCGAGTGGCAGGTGTTCGAGGTCGAGTCCGACAACCTGGCCACCGGCATCGAGATGGGCCAGTTCGTGATGGGGATGATGATCCCCCTGTTCTTCGTCATCATGATCGCGAACGGCTGCCTCTACCCCGCCGTCGACTCGACCGCCGGCGAGCGCGAACGGAACACCTGGGAGACCACCAGCACGCTCGCCACGCGGCGCATCCACATCGTCGCCGCCAAGTACCTGTACGTCGCCACGATGGGCACCGTCGCCGGCGCGCTGAACGCCGCCGCCATGGTCCTCTCCTTCCGCACCTTCCTGGCGCCGCTGCTGGCCCGGATGGGCGGCGGCGACGGCAGCGGATTCGCCTTCGAGCTGCCGTTGCGCTCCCTGCCGGTTCTCCTTCTCACCGCCGTGCTGCTGGGCGCCCTGATCGGCGCCGGGATGATGATCCTCGCGGCCTTCGCCCGCACCTTCAAGGAAGGCCAGTCCACGGTCACGCCGCTCTACCTGCTCGTCGTCTTCCCTGTCGTCCTCCTGAACGACCCGAGCCTGGAGTTCACGCCGCCGCTCGCGGCCATCCCGGTCGTCAACGTCGTCCTGCTGCTGCGCCAGGCGATCGCCGGCAACCTGCTCTGGTTGCAGCTCGGCATCACGATGCTCTCGAACGCCGCCGCCATCGCCGGCTGCCTGTGGCTCGCCTCCCGCGTCCTGCGGGTCGAGGAAGTCGCCACCGGCGCCTTCGAGGGCAACCTGTTCCAGTTCCTGCGCCGGCAGTTCCATCCGAGCGCCCGATGACGAACGCACGGACCGGGACGCACACGGCGCGGACGCGCCATGTGGGTACCAAGCCGGCGGGAGGTAGAGCGTGAGCACGATCCAGGTCGAGGTCCAGGACCTCTCCAAGAGCTTCTTCGACCAGTCGCGGGGCGAGGTCAACGCCGTGCGGAACGTCGACTTCGAGTGCCGGAGCGGCGAGATCTTCGGCCTGCTCGGCGCCAACGGCGCGGGCAAGACGACGACGCTGCGGATGATCTCCACCGTGCTGCAACCGTCGACCGGCACGGCCCGTGTGCTCGGCCACGACGTCTTGCGCGAGCCCGTGGAGGTGCGCCGCAACCTCGGCTTCTACTCGGCGAGCACGGCGCTCTATCCGCGGCTCACCGCACGCGAGACGCTGACCCTGTTCGCCCGCGTCAACAAGTACCCGGCCGAGCGCACGAAGGACCGCGTCGAGGAGACGATCGAGCGCTTCGGCCTCGGCGACTACGCCGGCGCCAGGATCGAGAAGCTCTCGACCGGCATGAAGCAGAAAGTCTCGATCGCGCGCACCGTCGTCCACGACCCGCCCGTCCTTATCTTCGACGAGCCGACCGTCGGCCTGGACGTGCTGAACGCGCTCGACCTCCAGAAGGGCATCCAGGAGCTGCGCGACGACGGCAAGACGATCCTCTTCTCGACCCACATCATGAGCGAGGCCGAGCGCCTCTGCGACCGGATCGCGATCATCGACAAGGGCCGGATCCGCGCCTGCGACGGCCTGGAAGGGCTGCGCGCGGCGACCTCGCGGCACTATCTGGAGGACATCTTCGTCCACTACGTCACCGGCAATGACGACACGGCGGACGAGCCCAAGTGAGCCGCCGCACCGTCGGCGCCCTGGTCGCGAACGACCTGCGTCAGCTCGCCCGGAACCCCCGGCTGCTGATCTTCGCCGTCGCGCTGCCGCTCGTCCTGTGGCCGCTGATGTGGTTCCTGACCTCGCTGACCGGGGAGCGGCGGCAGGAACGGCTGGAGAGCCGCACCTACCTCTACGCCGTGGCCGATGCGGCGGCCGCGGCCGACGGCCCCACGGCAGCGGACGACCCGACGGCGGCCGAAGACTCGGCTGCGGCCAACGGCGCGGCTTGGCTCGAACGGGCGCTGGCGACCGTCGGCGAAGACGCAGGGGCTGGCTACGCCGCGCCCGAAGACGGACCGGCGGTGCGCTTCGAGCGCGTTCCCGCGCCGGACGACCTGGCCGCCGCGCTCGAGGCCGGCGAACTCCACGTCCACGTCGCCTGGCGGTCCGGCCCCGGCAACGACCGCGCGTCCCCGGACCCCGGCGAGGCGGCCGGCGCGACAGGCGACACGGGGGCGGCAGCCGGCGAACCGACCGACGACGACCGCGAGGCGGCCGCAGCAACGGGCGACGAGGCCGCGGCAACCGAGGACCCGGTGCCGCGGGCCGTTCTCACCTACCGCGCCGACCTCGACGCCTCGAACGCCGCGGAGGGTTTCCTGCGGCGCGCCCTGCAACAAACCCGCGTCGAAGTCCGCGACCGGCGTCTCGTCGCCGCCGGCTTCGAGACGGATCCCGCGGACCTGCTGCCGGTCGAACGGATCGAAACCGCGAGCCAGGAGCAGACCTCGGGGCTGCTGCTCGGCCGCATCCTGACCGCGATCATCGTGCTGATGATGCTGACTGGCGGCTCGATCGTCGCCACCGACGCGCTGGCGGGCGAGAAGGAACGCGGCACGCTCGAAACCCTGCTGACGACGGCCGCCCGCCGGATCGAGATCGTCGTCGCCAAGAACCTCTCGATCCTGTCCGTCGCGCTGATCACGAGCGTGCTCAACATCGCGAACATCGTGCTGTGGATGCAGTTCGACGTCATCCCGGCGCCCGAGGGCCTGAAGCTGGTCGTCCCGATCGGGACGGGCCTGCTGCTGGTCCTGCTCTACGCGCCGGCCGCGGTGCTGCTCTCCAGCGCCCTGCTGCTCGTCTCCGGCCGCTCGAAGACGTACAAGGAGGCGCAACTGCTGTTCGCGCCGGTGATGCTCGGATCGCTCGCCATCGCCGCCATCCCGGTGCTGCCGGGCATCGAACTGCGCAGCGCGATCGTCCTCGTGCCGATCGCCAATCTCGGCGTCGCGGCCCGCGAGATCCTGACCGGCGCCTTCGACTGGCCGCTGCTCGCCGCCGCCTGGACGGTCACCGCCGGCGCCGCGGCCCTGCTCGCCCTCGCTTCCGTCCGCGCCCTGTCCGCCGAGAAGCTGATCACCGCCAGCGACACGGACGCCGCCGACCTCGCGGGCGGACCCGCGCTCTTCCCGCGCCGCGTCGCGCGCTGGTTCGCCGTCCTCTGGGCCCTGCTCCTGGTGTGGCAACTGAACGTCGGCGGCATCGACAGCCGCCTGCTCATCGCCATCAACATGTCCATCTTCGGCGCCGCCGCCTGGCTGATGATCGTCCGCTATCGGCTGCCCCTGCGCGAGACCCTGTCGCTCCGGGCGCCGCCCGCGACCGCCTGGCTGGGCGTCCTGATCGCCGCCCCGGCGGGCCTCGTCCTGGCCAACGGCGTCGTCCGCCTCGCCAGCCTGGCGATGCCGATCCCGGAAGAGTGGATCGAAGCGATGGCCGACGCCTTCGGCGCCGACCTCCCGCTCTGGCAGATGCTCTTCTTCTTCGCCGTCCTGCCCGGCATCTTCGAGGAGATCGCCTTCCGCGGCGTCCTCCTCCACGGCCTGAGAACGCGGCTCCGCCCGGTCCCCCTCGTCCTCGTCGCCGGCATCGCCTTCGGCTTCTTCCACGTAGACCTCTTCCGGATTCCCCCCACCGCGCTGCTCGGCATCTTCCTCGTGATCGCCGTCCTCCGCTCCGGCTCCATCTACCCGGCCATGGCCTGGCACGCGCTGCACAACGCCCTCGCCCTCGGCAGCGCCCGCGTCGAGCAGATCCCGCTTCCCGAACAACCGCCCTGGTGGCACTACGCCCTGGCCCTGGCCGCCCTTCTCCTCGCCTTCCGTCTGATGGGCCGACAGGCCAAGGCGCCTTGAATCTCCCCTCGCCACGACTCCGCCATCCAAAGTCAAGAAAAGCCGCAACGCCCGACACGACGGACCATCACAGCAAGCCGTCCAGGCGGAAGCGGGCCGGAGGGGAGGGTCCCAGGGGGTCGGAGCCAAGCGACTCCCGGCGACGCCGCGTCGACCGACGCCGACGTGAAGCGCAGACGACAACAGCGAGCCCATACCCCCCATCCACTCCGAGAGGGCGAGCGTCCCCTGGGACCCTCCCCTCCGGCCCGCTTCCGCCGGGTGCGTCCGCCGCTCAGTTGACCCAGGGGCCGCGGCGCACGCGGTCCTCGTCCTTCGGCTTCGCGCCGCCTGGGACGACCCGGAACCTGCGTCGGCCGCGGTTCAGCTTCTGCTTGACGGACCAGCGCTCGTAGCGGAGGCGCACCTGCCGCATCAGCCCCTTCGCGCGCCCCGGCCGCAGCAGGACGAACACGGCGCCGACCGCGGTGCAGATGCCGAGGAAGCCGGCCAGATCGCCGGTGCCCAGGAAGCCGATCCAGGCGAACGCGATCTCGATGGCGATGAACCATTTCGCCCTGATGGGCAGGATGAAGAAGAGCATGATCGTCGCGTCGCGCCGCATGAGGGCGAAGCCGGCGATCGCGATCGCCAGCAGCATCCGCTGGCCCTGCATCAGGACGAAGGCGTTGCCGCCGGCGCCGAACGGAACCTGCACCAGGCAGGCGACGACGGCCGCCCCGCCGGCCGCCATCCACAGCAGGTTCCAGAACCGCTGCCGGCCGAGCGACCAGCGCAGATCGTTCGCGAACATGTAGAAGATCAGGAGTTCCAGCAGGAACCAGATCGACGGCCCGCCCCAGCCGGCCGCCGGATAGGTCAGGAGCTGCCAGACCGTCCCCTGCTGCCACACCGAACTCGACAGCCGCATCAGCTCCGGCAAGAGGGCCAGCCCCGGCAGGAACTGCATCGAGAAGGTGACGAACAGCACCCCCACGAGCAGCAGCAGGTCGCGCGCGTGGGGGCCCGAGAGCCCGCCGAAGCTCACCCTGCGCGCGTAGGGTCCTCCACCCATCGTCATGGTGCGGGATTGTAGCTGCCGCAAGCGCGTACAATCGCCGGCCACCTGAGACGGGAGGGCGACGGAGATGGACCGAGAAGCAGCCTGGCAGACGGTGCGGGAGTTCGTGAAGGCGCCGGGCCTGAGGAAACACATGCTGGCGGTCGAGGCCGCGATGCGTTGGTACGCGGAACAGCTTGGCGGCAACCCGGAGTCCTGGGGCCTCGCCGGCCTGCTCCACGACTTCGACTGGGAGATCCACCCCACTCTCGAACAGCACCCGGCCGACGGCGCGCCGATCCTGCGCGAGCGCGGCCTGGACAAGGGCATCGTCAGGACAATCCTCTCGCACAACACGGAGGGCACCGGCGTCGAGCGGGAGACCGCGCGCGACTACGCCCTGCTGGCCTGCGACGAGATCACGGGGCTCATCAGCGCCGCCGCGCTTATCCGTCCGAGCAAGGACGTGCGCGACGTTCCGCTCAAGTCCGTCCGCAAGCGCTGGAAGCAGCGTGCCTTCGCCGCCGGCGTCGACCGCGAGCACGTCGAGGAAGTCACCGCCGACTTCAGCCGCGAGTGCTTCGACGGCGAACTCGAACTCTGGCAGCACGCCGGCAACGTGCTGGCGGCGATGCAGGGCATCGCGGCCGAGCTGGAGCTCGACGGCCGGCTGGCGAAGTGATCTTCCTGGCGCTGTCTGCGTTGCTCGCGGGGGCCGTGGCGGCGCAAGAACACACCGCCCGAACCAACGTCCTCTGGATCGACATCGACGACCAATCGCCCTGGTACTCGAGTTACGGGCACGACGTCGTCGAGACGCCCAACATCGACGCGCTGGCGCGACAGGGCGTCCTGTTCGAGCGGGCGTACGCGCCGACGCCGGTGTGCAGCCCGACCCGTTCCTCGCTGATCACCGGCAGCTACGCCATCCGGATCGGAGCGCACGACCATCGTTCGGGGCGGGTTCCCGGCTACCGGATCCACCTGCCGAAAGGGGTCGTGACCGTTCCCGAACTGTTCCGGGCCGCGGGCTACGAGACCTGGAACGCCAGCAAGGACGACTTCAACTTCTCCTACGACCGCGCGAAGCTCTACACGATCGGCCCCGAGCCGTCGGACATCCCGTCCTGGAAGGGCCCTCAGGGCGGCGGGCACTGGCGCGACGTGTCCGAAGGCAAGCCGTTCTTCGGGCACACGAAGGTCGCCGGCGGCAAGGCCGTCGCAACCATCGCCGAGGAGTTGAAGGCGCTCGGTCTTGGGCCCGTGGATCCGGTGGACGTGCCGGTGCCGGCGCAGTACCCCGACGTACCCCAGGTGCGCCGCCACATCGCCGATCACTACAACTCGATCCTGCGCACCGACCACCAGGTAGGCGAGCTGGTGGCGCAACTGAAGGCCGACGGACTCTGGGCAAGCACCGTCCTCGTGCTCTTCTCGGACCACGGCTCCGATCTGCCCCGGAGCAAGGAGTTCTCCTACGACGAAGGCCTGAGGATTCCGCTGATCGTCGTCGCGCCGGGACGACCGGAGGTCGTCAAGCCCGGCACGCGACGGGACGATCTCGTCAACCTGATGGACATCGCGGCCACGTCGCTGGCGCTCGCCGGCCTCGACGTGCCGGAGTTCATGGACGCGAAGGACATCTTCGATCCGGACTACCGCCGCGACTACGTGTTCACCTCGGCCGACCGCATGTCGAACGTCATCGACCGGGTCCGATCCGTGGTGGGACCGCGTTACCACTACATCAGGAACTTCCTGCTGGACCGGCCGCTCATCAACTGGGGCCATCGGGAGATGATCGACCTCGCGGGCGATTCGGATGACAGCAGCTTCCTGACGATCCGGCGACTGGCCGGGGAAGGCAAGCTGACGCCCGCCCAGGCCGCGCCCTACGGGCAACGCGTCGCCGAAGAGCTCTACGATCTCGAGAACGACCCGGACGAAGTGGTCAACGTGGCCGGAGATCCCGCCCATGCCGGCGTGCTGAACGAGATGCGCGAAGCGCTGGCAGGCTGGATCGAAGACACCGACGACAAAGGCCAGTACCCCAGGTCCCAGGCCGCGATGAACGAGATCACCGAGCGCTTCGCCAAGGACTGGCTTCGAAGCCCCGAGTTCCGCGATCTGCCGAAGTAGGGGCCGGCAACAGCCCGCCGAACCGCCTACGCCTTCGACGGATACCGGCTCTCCACGTACTCCCCGACGATCCGGGTGAACTGGGCGGACAGTTCCGCGGCGGTGCCCCGCAACGTCGTGAACTGCCGGCCGTCGACGTAGACCGGGCAGGTCGGCGCTTCGCCGGTGCCCGGCAGCGAGATGCCGATGTCGGCGGCCTTCGACTCGCCGGGGCCGTTCACGACGCAGCCCATGACGGCGAGCTTCAACTCCTCAACGCCATCGAAGCGGCTGCGCCACTCGGGCATGTTCGCCTCGATGAAGTCCTCGACCTTCAGCGCCAGCTCCTGGAAGGTCGTGCTCGTTGTGCGGCCACAACCCGGGCAGGCGGTGACGCTGGGCGCGAAGGCGCGGAGCCCCAGCGCCTGGAGCAGCTCGCGGCAGGCGTGGACCTCCTCGCGGCGATCGCCGCCGGGCCGCGGGGTCAGGGACGTTCGAATCGTGTCGCCGATACCTTCGGCCAGCAGGACCGACATCGCCGACGACGACCAGATCAGCCCCTTGAGCCCCATCCCGGCTTCGGTCAGGCCGAGGTGAAGCGGCTGCCGCGTGCGGCTCGCGAGGTTCCGGTAGACCTCGATCAGGTCTCTGGGCGAGGACGTCTTGCACGAGATGACGATCTGCTCCTCCGTCAGGCCGCAGTCGAGCGCCAGCTCGGTGGAACGGAGCGCCGACAGCACCATGCACTCGCCGACGATCTCCTGCGACGTCTTGCCGAGGTCGCGATCCGTGTTCTCCTCCATCTTCGCCACCAGCAGGTCCTGATCCAGCGACCCGCCGTTGACGCCTATGCGAACCGGCTTCCCGAGCCTCCGGGCCACCTCGCAGATCGCCGCGAACTGGGGATCCCGGCGGCCGCCGCGGCCGACGTTGCCGGGGTTGATCCGCAGCTTCGCGAGAGCCCTCGCGCACGCCGGATGCCGCTCCAGGAGGATGTGGCCGTTGTAGTGAAAGTCGCCGACCAGGGGCGCTTCGCAACCCTCGGCGTCGAGCCGGGCACGGATCTCGGGCACGGCGACCGCCGCCGCGTCGACGTTCACGGTGACCCGCACCAGTTCGGAGCCGGCCTCCGTCAGCGCCAGCGCCTGGGCGGTCGTCGCCTCGACGTCCGCGGTGTCGGTGCTCGTCATCGACTGGACGACCACCGGCGCGCCTCCGCCCACGGCCACGCCGCCGACGTCGACCGGGTGAGTCGTGCTGCGATGCGCTTCCGGCGCGGCAACCGCCATGACGACGGCAGGCTACAGCACCCAAGTAGCATGACTGCCCATGTCCAAGCGTCAGCGGCCAGACCGGGACAACCTGCGACGGTCCCTTGCAACAGGCCTTGCGACGATCGCGGGGCTTTCGAGCCTCGCCTTCGCCCAACCGCTCTACGACCTGCTGCGGCGGGCGCCGGAGTTCTTCGCCATCCGGGATCTCTCGATGGTCGACCTCCTGACGCTCGTCCTTCTGTTGGCGGTCGTTCCAACACTGGTGCTCGGCGCACCGGCCCTTCTCGCGCGGGTCATCCGTCCTCCCTGGACCAGGCAGGCCGCGGCAGCCGCGGTTGGTCTCCTGACCGCGATCATCGGCCTCCAGGCGCTCCGGGCCCTGCCCACGGCCGCCGCCGTTGCCGTCTCGGCCTTGACAGCCGCGGCCGCCGCCTGGGCCTATCTCCGCTTCCAGGGCGTTCGCTCCTTCGGCCTGCTTCTGTCCGCCGCAGCGATCATCGTCCCTGCCCTGCTAGTGATCGACCCGCGCGTCCGGCAGAGCGCCGCCTTCGCGAGCCGCGATGTCGCCGTGGACGAGACCGATACCGGTGCCCGCGCACCCATCGTCCTCGTCATCTTCGACGAGTGGTCCCTGACCTCAATCCTGGATCGGACGGGCTCGATCGACCGGGAGCGCCTCCCCAATCTGGCAGCGCTCGGCGACCGTGCCACGTGGTACCCCAACGCAACGGCCGCCGCGGACGTCTCCGAGCTCGCCGTACCGGCGATGCTGACCGGTTCCGCTGCCCGCCACGGGCAACTCCCGACAGCCGCCGAGCACCCGGTCAACCTGTTCACCCTGCTCGCAGCAAGCCACGACCTGTACGTTGTCGAGCCGATCACTTCGCTGTGCCCGCCTCAACTCAACCTGCTCGCGGAGTCCCGACAACCCACCCGCGAACGTCTCGGCCTCCTGGTTTCCGACCTTACGCTCGTCTGGCTCAAACTCACCCTGCCGTCGCCCTGGAGGGACCGCTTCCCGGAGGTGACGCAGACCTGGAGCGGCTTCGGCCACGACGCACCGCGGACGGCCGAGGCGCCGCCGACCGACCAGCCGGTTCCGCGCGCCCTGTTCCACCTGAGCCGAACCGACCGGGCGGCCGAGTTCCGTCGCTTCGTTCAAGTGATCGGAAGTCCGAACGAGCGACCGGGATTCTACTTCCTCCATTCGATGCTGCCCCACGCACCCTGGGAGTACCTGCCCTCCGGTCGCCGCTATGAGGCTCCCTCGGGCGGCGTCCATGGTCTCGAACGGGAGCTCTGGAGCGAGAGCCCTTGGCCCGTTCTGCACCACCGGAAGCGCTATCTGCTGCAGGTCGAGTTCCTGGATCGCCTGATCGGCGAACTCACAGCCCAGCTCAAGTCGACCGGACTGTTCGATCAGAGCCTGATCGTAATCACCGCAGACCACGGAATCGCCTTCCGACCAGGCAGGTCCCGGCGCTTGCTGGAGCTCACCGACCTCGAAGGCGGCCAACCGCTCGACCTGGCCAACGTACCTCTGCTGGTCAAGGCACCGTTCCAGCTGCACCCTGGCGTCGATCAGGCACCGATCTCTCTCGCCGGAATGACGCCGCTGGTCCTCGATCTGGCGGGCGCCGAGGAGGGCAGGACGCCACAGCCGAAGAGAGCATCAGCCTCACCGGCGATGGTCGGCAAGTACGCAGGCGAAGTCGAGTTGGCCGCCGACCGCGAGTCGTGGCGGCAAAGCAGACTCACCGAGCAGGCAGGGCTTCTGGGGCAATCGAACGACCCCATGGCGATCGGCGTGCGCCCGGAGCTCCATGGCCGCCCTGCGACCGACCTGACGGTCCGGAACAGCGAACTGACCATCGAGCTCACGGACGCCTGGGCCTGGGACCACGTCGACCCCGCCCTGACGGACGTTCCGGCGCTGGTCGAAGGTTCCTTCGACCGCCGGAGTCTTCCCGGCGACCCGGATGTCGCCGTCGCCCTGAACGGCGTGGTCGCTGCCACCGTGAGGCCCCACATCGGGCCTGAGGGACGTCTCCGCATCGCCGCGGTGCTCCCGGAGTCCGGGCTCGCGGCCGGCCTCAACCAGGTCGACATCTTCCTCGTCGCAGAGACCGACGGGGAAGTTGAACTAGAGCATGTCCAACGGGTCCGCTACCCGGTCTACGCCACGTCCCGCGACGAAAGAGGGCGAATCGGCGCGCTGGTCCGTCGCTCCAGAAGCGCTCTGGACGATTCGCCCGACCGGTTCCGGGTCGTGCGACCCGACCCGGAAGGTCTGTTCGGCAACCTCGACGGCAGCCTCGAGACGGTTGCCACCTTCCAGGGCTGGGCCATCGACCGCGAGGCTCCGGACGGTGTCGAAGAAGTCGTTGCCTTCCTGGCGGGTCGTCCATTCGCGGTGAGCGCAGTGGCTCTGGAGAGGCCGGACGTAGCCGAACGCCACGGCAGCGAGCACATGCGTAGCGGCTTTCTGCTCCGGCCGCCCGCCGGCAGCTCCGAAGGCCAACTCTTCGGCCAGCGCGAGGGCATGTACGACGCATTGCACCGCGAGGGCGTCGTCGCCTATGCCGTCTCGCGCCGGGGCCGCGCGGCGCGCCTCCGCTTCTCTTACCTGCCGATCGAACGTCGCGGGCACGCTAGCGAGACGATGCCGATCACCGACGGCCGGCGACTCACCGTGCAACAGCCGGGCAACGGCTTCGACGGCTCAGTCGACATCGTGACCAGGTGGAACAGTGCCACGGTCATCGAAGGCTGGGCCGCCGACCTCGAGCGCAGCGAACGGCCCCGCCAGATCGTCATCTACCGCGACGGCGAGTTCCTTGCCAGCCTCGGCATCAACAGAGACCGGCCGGACGTCCGGGAACGCTACGACGACCAGCGGCTGCTGCGCACAGGTTTCCGCGGCGCTGTGCCCGACGCTCCAGAGCCGGCGACCTTCAGCGAGCAGCACCGCGTGTTCGCCATCATGCTCCGCGGCGTCGCGCTTGAGCTGAGGAGCCTCTCCGCATCACCGCCGGATCCCTAACGCGCGCGGGTCTCAGTTCTCTTCAACGCCGCCGCTCTTCTGGATGAACCCGAGTAACATCACCGCCCGTGCCACAACGCAAACTGAGTGCCCAGAGGGGAAGGCCGGCGGGTTCCAAGTCCCGGAAGGCAACGGAGGGCGATGAACCTCCGGGCGCGCTCCTTTCTGGGCTGCTCGCCATCGCCGGTCTGTCCAGCCTTGTCTTCGGCCAACCTCTCTACGACATCCTGAGACGGTCGCCCGAGTTCTTCGCCATCCGCGACCTGTACATGGGCGACTTGGCCGCTCTAGTGGTTTTGGTAGCCCTCGTCCTGTGCGCCCCCTCTATCGCCTTGCGCTTCCTCTTTCCCAAGGGAGTGCGCGCGGCGGCAGCCGCCAGCGTCGGTCTGCTGGTCGCGATCGTCGCACTACAGGCGCTGAAGAGTCTGACGGCACAGGTCGCACTAGCCGCGACCCTTGTCGTCTGGGCCGGCGGAACCGTGGCCTACTTCCGGTTCGCCGCCGTCCGGGGCTTTGGGAGCCTCCTGTCAGTCGCCGCCATCATCGTGCCAGCGCTTCTCCTGCTCGACGGCGACGTGCGCAGCAGCGCGACCCCTCCGAAAGCAGCGCCCGGGCTCCTGCCGGACACCGGGGCACGTTCGCCAATCGTCCTGATCATCTTCGACGAGTGGTCCCAGACGTCAATTCTCGATGCCGAGGGGACAGTCGACCGGACGCGCTTTCCAAACCTGGCGACTCTCGCCGAACAGGCGACCTGGTACCCAAATGCAACGGCAGCTGCGGACAAGACGGACCTTGCCATCCCGGCCATGTTGACAGGAGCCAAGCCTGTCTCGGGCCAACTCCCAACCGTGGCCGAGCATCCGGTGAACCTCTTCACTTTGCTCGCGCCCAGCCACGACATCTACGCGGCCGAGCCCATTACGGGCCTGTGCCCGGCCGACATCAACCTGCTTGGTACAACTCGCCAACCCACACGTGAGCGCCTGAGCCTCCTCTTTTCCGACCTGACACTCTTATGGCTCAACGTCACCCTGCCCTCGCCCTGGAGCGACCGGCTACCGGAGATGACCCAGACCTGGAGCGGTTTCGGCCGCGATGGGCCGAGGGGACCTGTCCCGCCACCGGCGGACCAGCCCTTTCCGCGCGCCCCCTCCATCCCGGCCAGGACTGACCGGGCGGCCGCTTTTCGCCACTTCGTGCAGGCGATCAAGGCCCCTCACCCTGGTAGCGAGCGTCCGCAGTTTTTCTTCCTCCACTCTCTGCTCCCCCACGCACCTTGGGAGCACCTCCCCTCGGGCAGTCGCTACGCCTATTGGAACGACTACTTTGGCCTTGACCGGGACGTCTGGTCGGAAAGTCCATGGCCTGCTCTCCACCACTACAAACGCTACCTGCTGCAGGTCCAGTTCCTGGACCGACTGATCGGTGAACTCATTGCACGCCTCAAGGCGAGCCACCTCTTTGAACAAAGCGTGGTGGCCATCACCGCGGACCACGGCGTGGCCTTCCGGCCCGGCCGCACACGCCGGTTCCTCTTGCCTTCCGATCTGGAGGGCGGTCAACCGCTCGATATTGCCCATGTACCGTTGTTGATCAAGGCGCCGTTTCAGCAGCAACCCGTGATCGACGAAGCGCCGGTCTCACTGGTCGGGCTGGCCCGAAGGCTCCTCGATCTCGCCGGAGCCGACTCTGGAGCGGCGCGGCTTCCGAAGCGCACAGCGGAACAGCCTACAATGGCCACCAGGTTCGCCGGTGAAGTGGAGATCCCGGCCGAACGCGAGCAATGGCGCCAAGACCGGGTCGCCGAGCAGGCGAACCTCCTCGGCAAGTCGAACAGTCCGATGGCTATCGGTGCGCAGCCGGAACTCCACGGCCATACAGCCTCGGACTTCCGCATCCAGAACGGCGAGTCCTCCCTCGAAATCGACAACGCCTGGATCTGGGACCGCGTCGACCTCAACGACAACATCGTACCTGCGCTGCTCGACGGTACTCTGGTCCCCATCTCGCCCACTCGGGTTCTTCCCTCCGAACTCACCGTCGCCATCGCCTTGAACGGCGTGATCGAAGCCACCGTGCAGGCCCACGCCAGCACCCGAGCGGGAAGCGCCCGCATTAGAGCGCTACTGCCCGGAGACCGCCTCGTCAACGGTTTCAACCGAGTCGAGGCCTTCCTGGTAGGCGGCACCTCCAACGACATTCGACTGGAGCGACTCCGCACAGTACGAATAGGCGGCCCCCGACGACAGCCGCCCCCCGGCACCTATGCACTCAGATGGGACCCGAACGGTCGGCCTGACGGGGTCATCTACCGGCCTCAGATCGACGTGCCCGAAACCTGGGAGCGAATCGAGATCGCACAGCGAGATACTGATCTGATCGGCTTCCTCGACGGCAAGGCGGTCGGACAGGGTCTGGAAGTCAACGGCTGGGCAACAGACCTTCGGCACCCCGGCGAGCTAGTGGAACTCGTCGCGTTCCTGGGAGGGCGTCACGTCTGGAGCGGCACAACGGGCTTACCGAGACCCGACGTCGCGGAACGCCATGGGACAGGTCACTCGCGCAGCGGTTTCGTCGTGTCCCTCGCACTCCCGCCCGAGTCCGGCCGACGCGCTCGACGAAGGGTGTCGGCTTTGGTCGAACGGGAGGGGATCGTTGTATACGCGGTCTCTCGCGGCCGTACAGCGACCCGCCTGCGCTTCGCGTATCGTCCGCTCGTACGTGGGATCTGGGGCCGGGAGGCCATTCCGGTCAGCGATGGACGGGTCCTGCCGATCAAGCCCTTGGGGGAGGGCTTCGCCGGTGCCATCGACGTACTGGCCAAGCCGGACCGCCGAACCGTGATTGAAGGCTGGGCCGCCCATCTGGAACGGCGAGAGCCGCCCCGGCAGGTCGTCGTCTACCGCGATGGCCAGTTCCTGACCTCGCTCGGAGCAGGAAGAGCCCGCACGGACGTAGCCGAACACTACGAAGATGAACGCCTGAAGAGCGTCGGCTTTCGCGGCCCGGTGCCTGGCGCTCCTGATCCTGAACGCTTCGCCGAGCGTCACCGCATCTTCGCCATCATCCTCCAGGGCGTCGCGGTCGAAGTGCCAGTCGCAGCTAGCGAGGGCGCGACTCGTTAGCCTGAGCCAGGCCTATGTCGAGTTCAAACGACAGCGTGGACGGTTCTCGGCCGGCTCGGCGCAACAGACGACGACTGGCCAGAGTTTTATCCTGGGCGGCGTTCGGTGCCTATTCCGCTTGGTTCGCCGCCAACCTGATTCCGAACCTAGCACTGCGGCTCCAGTTCGAGGATCAGTTGATCGTCCTTCGCTACGCCCGCAACTTGGCCGAAGGCAACGGCCTTGTCTACAACGCCGGCGAACGTGTGATGGGCTTCACGACGCCGCTCTTCACCTTGCTCAGTGGCCTGTTCGTCGCTCTGGGCGGCGATCACGCGCCGGCCTGGCAGAACGCCTTCGGCCTGTTCTGCATGCTCGGGACGTCCGCAGTCGCCGCCCGGCTGCTGGTTCGAGTCGGCGCCGGTCCCGCCGCCCCGCTAGCGGTCGCCTTGATCACTTTCAATCCCGCGGCCGCGTACAACTACCTCCACGTAGGCATGGAGGTTCATCTCTTCGCCCTGCTTTTTCTGCTGGCGCTCGACCTCGACCTGAGCCGTCGGACCGTGGCGTCGAGCGTCGTCGCGGCACTCCTGTTCCTCACGAGGCCGGAAGGAGCATTGCTCATCGTCATGCTGCTCGCCGCGAACTGGCGACGAGAACGGCGGCTTCCCGTCCGCGAAACCGGCGCGTGGCTCGCCACGTCTGCGCCCTGGCTCGTCTTCGCGACGATCTACTACGGCAGCCCGGTACCAGCCACGCTACCCGCTAAGGCCGGTTCCTTCCTGATCCACACACCTCAGTACCTCCGCAGGGTCGGAGAGATCTACGCCGACGCTGCGGGCAGCGTCGTCGCCACGTACAGCCCTGCACTGACCGGCAGGCCCTGGGCGTGGCTTCCGCTGGCAGCGCTCGCGGCAGCAGGCATCGTCGAACTGCTGCGCCGCGGTCCATCTCTCTGGCCGCTTGTCGCCTTCCCGCTCGTCTCGGTCGCAGGATATGGCGTCCTCGGGGCGTGGGCCGAGTTCACCTGGCACTACTATCCCCTCAGCGTTCTGGGCGCGTTCGTTATCGCGTTGGGCGCGCATGCGACGATCTCGTACCTGCTAAGCGCCGCGCTGGCCGCCGCGCGCAGGCTACGGCCAACATCGCAGAGGACCGCGCGCCTCACCATGCAAGCTGCCGCTCTCACGTTGCTGGCCGTCGGCTTCCCGGTCCTCAGATCGACCTACGCTCAAGCGCACTACCGGGTCGAGCCCAATCCGCGAAGCGAGGGGCTGGCCGGCATGGGACGGGCACTCGGCGAACGCTTCGACGGCGGAACTTCTGTTCTGCTGGACGAAATCGGACACATCGGCTGGAGAGCCGAGATGAGGATCATCGACCAGGCAGGACTGGTAACTCCCGGCCTGCGGTACGACGTGCCACGCCACCTGGTCGTGGAGCGTCACAGGCCGGATCTCCTCCTTCTGCACAACGACGCTCCGGCTCGCCACGGTGTCAGGCAGACCGCAGCGTTCCCTCGGAATCTCGGCTACCGGCGAGTGCCGAACTTCCCCGCGGCACCCGGATACCGCCTCTGGGAGTTCAGCGGAGTCGAGGTCTCCGAAAGCTCGCAGGCCAGTTCACTCTACGAACTGCAACGCAACGAAAACGGCCATATCGAGGCTCTGATCGAGTCCGGGCCCGATTCTGCGGAACCCCCCAGGCGTTTCCCGATCACCGCGGGCACCGACGGAACGATCGGCTATCTCGACTCAGCCGACCTCGAATCGACCCCGTTCCCGGACTCCAACGCCGCGCCGGTGACGCTCACCGGTTGGGCCGTTGACCGTACGAACCCCACCGCCGTCGTGGAGGTGGTCATCATCCTCGGCGGCAGCGTAGTCGCCTCGACCAGCGCCGATCTGTCGCGCCCCGACGTCGCGGCCCAGCACGGCCGCTCGTTCGAGTACACGGGATTCTCACTCAGCCTTCCGACAGACCCGGAACGGGTCCGCCGAGAGGGACTCGTTGCCTACGCCCTCTCCAGCCGCGAATCCGCAGCCAGGCTTCAGTTTCTCTACCAGCCCTTGACGACGGGCTCGGGCCCGGAGACGCTTCCGATCAGCGACGGCCGGAGGTTGACGGTACGAGATCCCGACGGTGGCTTCGACGGTTCGGTCGAAGTCGTCAGGAAGGCAAACGGCCGAACCGAGATCTCGGGTTGGGCCGCGGATCTCGAAGAGGGCCAGAGACCACGACAGATCGTCGTCTACCGGGCCGACGAGTTCCTAACGCACATGGGCGTGAATCGCGAGCGGCCCGACGTCGTCGAGCGTCACGGGGACCCCCGACTGCTCCGCACCGGTTTCCGCGGGGCAGTGCCGGGAGCGCCTGATCCCGAGACGTTCGCCGCCCGGCACCGAGTGTTCGCGATCATGCTTCGCGGTGCCGCCGTCGAGTTACCCTACCTTCCGCAGCCGGTTTCAGCCCCATGACCGCGGTCGCGCCCGGACCCGACGCCGACTCCGCGGCCCCGGAACTCCGAGAGCACCACGGCCGCCTGCCGGCGGCGAGCGCCTGGGCCCTCTTCGGGGTCTTCGCCGTCTGGTTCGCGGCCCGCCTGATCCCCAACCTCGGCCTGCGGCTGCGGTTCGAGGACCAGTTGATCGTGCTGCGTTACGCCCGCAACCTGGCGGAGGGCGACGGCCTGGTCTACAACGTCGGCGAGCGGGTCATGGGGTTCACGACCCCGCTGTTCACGGTGCTGAGCAGCGCGTTCGTCGTTCTCGGCGGAGACCGGGCGGCAGCATGGCAGAACGGCTTCGGCGTGCTCTGCATGCTGGGCACCGCCGCGCTCGCGGCCAGACTGCTGGTTCGCGTCGGGGCCGGCACCGCGGCACCCCTGGCGGTGGCGCTGGTCACCTTCAATCCGGCCGTCGCCTACAACTACCTCTACGTGGGGATGGAGATCCACCTCTTCGCCCTGCTCTTCCTGCTGGCCCTCGACCTGCATCTGAGCGAACGCGCCACCGCCGCCGCGGTCACGTCGGCGCTCTTGTTTCTGACCCGGCCGGAGGGCGCCCTGCTCGCCGGCATGATGATCGCTCACCGCTGGCTTCGCCGGCGCCAGACGCCGGTGGCGCCGGCACTGGCAGCGCTGGCCACGGCGCTGCCGTGGCTCCTCTTCGCCGCCCTGTACTACGGCGACGTCCTGCCGAAGACGCTGGGAGCGAAGGAGGGCGAGAGCATCGTCTCGCCCTGGCGTTACCTGGACCTGGTGCGGGAGGTGTACGCCGGCGCGGGCGGCAGTCTGCTGGCGGCCTGGAGTCCTTCGCTGGCGCGGACGATCGCCGGGCCGCTGCTTCTGGTCGCCCTTCTCGTCGCCGGCGCCGCCGCGCTCCTGCGCCGCCGGTCCGGACTGTGGCCGCTGATCGCGTTCCCGCTCTGTTCCCTCCTCGGCTACGCCGCGATCGGTTCCCTGCCCGGCTACACGTGGCACTACTACACGCTGAACGTGCTCGGCGCGATCCTCCTCGCCCTCGGCGTCCACGTCGCCCTGGCCGGAACGGGCCGGCTCTGCCGACGGGCCGCGGAGCGCCTGCCGGCGACCGTCCGCATCGCGCCCCGGCACCGCCGGCTGGTGGCGGTCCTGCTGACGGCAACCCCGATCCTTGCCCTGACGCTGCCGGTGCTGCGGGACACCTCCCGGCAGATCGGACATCGAGCCGAACCGAACGCCCGGGAGCAGCGGCTGGAAGACATCGGCCGATGGCTCGCCGAGCGCTACGAGCCGAGCACCTCCGTTCTCGTTCGCGAGATCGGCCATGTCGGCTGGGTCAGCGGACTGCGAATAGTCGACCGGGGCGGTCTGGTCACGCCCGGCCTCCGCTACGACGTGCCGCGCCGCGTCGCCACCGAGAAGTTCCTGCCGGATCTGCTGCTCCTGCGGGCCGACAACTACGGCGTCCAGGATCCGCGTGAAGACGCCGGCTTCCCCGCGAACCTCGGATACCAACGGCTCGAGGACTTCGACCACGGGGAGGAGTGGAGCCTTCACTCGCTGGTCGAACCCGATTCCTCCTCGCGGCGCGAAGGCGACGAGTACCGCTACGAGGTCGCGCGGAGCGCCGCCGGCCACATCGAGGCCGTGCTCCGCTACCGCCTCGTCGACGGCGACGCCGAACCGCCGAGCCGCATCCCCATCGTCCCTCCCCCCGCCGGCGTCGACGGCGCGCTCGACGCCCTGCTGCCGCGACCCGGTCCCGGACCGGTCGAGGGCGCGGCCGAGTTCGTGGTCAGCGGTTTCATCCGCGACGAACCGCCGGATCCCCGCGGCGTCGAAGCGGTTCTCCTGTTCATCGGCGGCGAGTTGACGGTCCACCGGCCCGGCGTTCACCGGCGACCCGATCTCGCCGCCCTCCACGGACCGCTCTCCGAGAACGGCGGCTTCGCGTTCCGGACCCCGGCCGACCGGCAACTCGTCGAGCGCGAAGGTGTCCTCGCCTACGCCGTGTCGCGACGCGGCGTCGCAGATCGCTTGCGCTTTTCCTACCTGCCCCTGGAGATGGAACCCGGGAATCTCGAGATCCTGCCGACCACCGACGGCCGCCGCCTGACCCTGCGGCCTCCGAGCGACGGCTATCACGGGGAGGCGGACCTTCTCGTGTCGGAGGATCGAGTCGAGATCGAGGGATGGGCGGCGGACGCGACGCGAGGCGAGCGGCCGCGCCAGATCGTCGTCTATCGGGACGGCCACTTCCTCACCAACCTCGGCCTGAACCAGGAACGACCCGACATCGCCGAGCGCTTCGGAAACTCGGGTCTCCTGCGCACCGGCTTCCGGGGCACGGTTCCCGGCGAGGTCGCCGCCGCTTCGCTCGGCGAGCGCTACCGCGTGTTCGCGGTCATGCTGCGCGGCGCCGCCGTCGAACTGCCGTTTGCTACAGCGCACGCCGAACCGTGACTGTTTCGGATCCGGCGGCCGTTCCGAAGCCACTCTACCGGAAGCAGCACACGGACGTGTCCGGGCACGGGCACGGGCACGGGCACGCTAATCTAGACGCAGTCCCTCAACAGGAGATCGCCATGCGCCAGATTCGCCCGATCCTCGCGGTCATCGCCGTCCTCTCGTTCGCCCTGCTTGGCTGCTCCGCCGGAGGCGACGAAACCGGTGGCGGGGAGTCGGCGACGGGCGGCGCCGACGCGCCGAACCCGCTCCGGGACGCCTACTTCGGCGACCTGCACGTCCACACCCGGTTCTCCTTCGACGCCTACCTGTTCGGCACCCGGACGAACCCCGACGACGCGTACCGCTTCGCCAAGGGCGAGGCGATCGAGCATGCGAGCGGACACCTCATCCAGCTTCAGAGCGGAGCGCTCGACTTCCAGGCCGTGACCGACCATGGCTTCTACCTCGGCTTCCTGCCGGCGATGGACACGCCGGGACATCCGCTCTACGAGTCCGACCTAGCCGCCGACCTGCGCGAGCTCGGCTCGAACGGCGGCTTCCAGCGGGCCATCCAGGCGATGGGTACCGGCGAGTTCGCCGAGCTGCCGGAGGACGGCCAGAACGACGCCATCCAGACCGCCTGGCAGGCGATCGTCGAGGCGGCCGAGGCGCACAACGACCCCGGCAACTTCACGACCTTCATCGGCTACGAGTACACCTCCTCCTCGGACGACCGCGGGAACCTGCACCGCAACGTGATCTTCAGGGGAAGCGAAGCGCCCGTGAGGCCCTTCGCCCGCACCGACTCGCGCGACCCGGAGGACCTCTGGCGCTGGCTCGACGACCTGCGCGCCCAGGGCATCGAAGGCCTCGCCATCCCCCACAACTCGAACGGCAGCAACGGCCAGATGTTCCGGCTCGAGACCTTCACCGGCGAACCGCTCACCGCCGAGTACGCCGACCTCAGAATGCGCAACGAGCCGCTGGTCGAGATGACCCAGGTCAAGGGCACGTCGGAGACGCATCCCCTGCTGTCGCCGAACGACGAGTGGTCCGACTTCGAGATCTTCCCGTACCGGATCGCCACGAACCTCTACAGCGAACCGAAGGGCAGCTACGTCCGCGAGGCCTACGTGAACGGCCTGATGCTCCAGGAGACCCAGGGCTTCAACCCGTTCCGCTTCGGCATGGTGGGCGCCACCGACACCCACAACTCGGGCGGCACCCCGGAGGAGCACAACTTCCACGGCAAGGTCGGCCGCGGCGACGGCACCGGTCAGGGCCGCGGCTCGGTGCCGCTCGACGAGCCGACCGAGGACGGCGAACGGTACGCGCAGAACGCATTCGAGTACTGGGGCGGCTCGGGCCTGGCCGGAGTCTGGGCCGAGGAGAACACCCGCGATTCGATCTACGACGCCTTCCGCCGCAAGGAGACCTTCGCCACCAGCGGCCCGCGGATGCGGATCCGGTTCTTCGCCGGCTACCACTACACCGACGACCTGACCTCCGACCCGGAGATGATCGCCGCCGCATACGACGGGGGCGTGCCGATGGGCGGCGACCTGGTGGCCGACGAGGGCCGGAACCCCCGCTTCCTGGTCTGGGCGGCGCGGGACGCGGACAGCGCCCCGCTCCAGCGCCTGCAGATGGTCAAGGGCTGGGTCGAGGACGGCGAACCGCGCGAGCAGGTCGTCGACGTGGCCTGCGCCGACGGTGGAATCCCGTCCGGCGACCCGCTCCGCTGTCCCGACAACGGCGCCAGCGTCGATCTCTCCGACTGCAGCTACTCCCGGGACCTGGGCTCGGCCGAACTCTCGGCGCTGTGGACCGACCCGGACTTCGACGCCGCGATGCACGCGGTGTACTACGTCCGCGTGCTGGAGAACCCGACCTGCCGCTGGTCGACCTGGGACGCCATCCGCGCCGGCGTCGAGCCGAATCCCGACATGCCGTCGACCATCCAGGAACGCGCCTGGTCGTCGCCCATCTGGTACGTCCCTGGCGGGTAGGGCTTGGCCGGCAAGGCGGCGTCTCGGCGGGCCGTTGCAACGCGGGCATCCTGCCGGGTGCGCGGGTCTTCCGACCCGCTGCCGCCGAAGGCGGCCAGAAGAACGCGCCGGCCGGCAGGACGGCACCCTTGCCACGCAGGGCCGACGCCGCTGCGGCAAGCACTCTTCTGCTGCGCCGCCCTGGTTCCGGGGCTGCTCATCGCCGCAGAGAACACGGCCCCGCCGAACCCGCTCCGGGACGCGTACTTCGGCGACCTGCACATTCACACGCGCTACTCCATCGACGCCTGGATCTTCGGCGTCCGTACCGATCCCGACGACGCCTACCGGTTCGCGCGCGGCGAGGCGATCGACCACCCCAGCGGCTTCCGCCTCCAGCTCCGGACGGGCCCGCTCGACTTCCTGGCGGTCACCGACCACGGTGCCTTCCTGTACGAGATGCCGGCCATCGACGAGCCGGACAATCCGTACTTCGGCGCGCTCGGCCCCGGCGGCAACCCGGCGAACGCGCCGGCCGCCGCCGACACGGGCGACGGCCGCAACGCCTGGCAGGCCACGATCGAAGCCGCCGAGCGCCACAACGACCCGGGCAGCTTCACGACCTTCGTCGCCTACGAGTACACGGCCTTCTCCGAAGGCCGCGGCAACCTGCACCGAAACGTCATCTTCAAGGGCGGGGAGGTGCCGCCGAAGCCCTTCACCGCGAACGATTCGAACGACCCGGAGGACCTCTGGCGCTGGCTGGACGCGCGCCACGCCGAGGGCTTCGAGTCGCTCGCCATCCCGCACAACTCGAACGGCAGCAACGGCCGGATGTTCCGGCTGGCGCGGGTCGACGGCGGGGACCTCGACGCCGCCTACGCCGCGCAGCGCAACCGGAACGAGCCCCTGGTCGAGATCACTCAGGGCAAGGGCACCTCGGACACCCATCCTTTGCTGTCGCCGAACGACGAGTGGGCCGACTTCGAGATCTACGCCTACCGCATCGGCACCACGCTGCCGAGCCAGGCGCCCGGCGGGTACGTCCGCGAGGCATACCTGAACGGCCTCGTGCTCCAGGAGACGCGCGGCTTCAACCCGTTCCGCTTCGGGCTGGTGGGCGCCACCGACTCCCACAACGCCGGCGGCACGACCGGAGAGTCCAACTTCCACGGCAACTTCGGTACGGGCGACGGCACGCCCGAGCGGCGGGGCGCCGTGCCGCTCGCGGGCGGAGGCTCGCCGGGCCGGAAGTACAGCCAGACGAACAACCGCTTCTACAGCGGCGCGGGGTTGACCGGCGTCTGGGCCGAGCGCAACGCCCGCGACGCCATCTACGACGCCCTGCGGCGCAAGGAGACCTTCGCCACGACCGGGCCGCGTATCCGCGTCCGCTTCTTCGCCGGTTACGACTACCCGGACGATCTCGCGTCGGACCCGGAGACGATCGCCAGGGCCTACGAAGGCGGCGTGCCGATGGGCGGCGACCTCCTCGCCTCAGCCGGACGCAGTCCGCGCTTCCTGGCCTGGGCCGTTCGCGACAAGGACAGCGCGCCGCTCCAGCGCCTGCAGGTCGTCAAGGGCTGGGTCGAAGGCGGCGAGGGGCGCGAGCAGGTCGTCGACGTCGCCTGCTCCGGCGCCGGCGTGCCGTCCGGCAGCCCGCCGCGCTGCCCCGACAACGGCGCTGGCGTCGATCTCTCGGACTGCAGCTTCCCGCAGAACGCCGGCGCCGCCGAACTCACCGCGCTGTGGCAAGACCCCGACTTCGACCCGGCGGGGCACGCCGTCTACTACGTCCGCGTCCTCGAGAACCCGAGCTGCCGCTGGTCGACCTGGGACGCGGTGCGGGCCGGCGTCGAACCGCGGCCCGACCTGCCGGCGACGCTCCAGGAACGAGCCTGGTCGTCGCCGATCTGGTACGTGCCGAGCGGATAGCCGCCATGTGCCCGAACTCTTACATCGCTACGACTGACGCTGCGGAACGTTCAGTCGGCCGCATGGACCCGCCAGCGACCACATGTCGCGGTCGCAGACGCGTAGCCTGGGTGCTCGGACTCCTGGCCGTGGCCATACTGCCGTCGGCCTGCGTCTGGTCGCTCGACCCGAACTGTTACCGGTCCGGCCATGGGGCCTCTATCCGAAAGAACGGCCCACTGCTTCTCTTGACGGTCACTCGGCACGGGCCTGCGGGAGGTTTCGTCAAGTTCGAGATCGACCGTTCCGGAGGGGCGGACTACACTCGCGCCTGGATGGAAGGCCCTGACAGGTGTCAGCGCTTTTCCGAAGAAGCTCTCGGTACTCTTGCCGGACTCTGGTCCGCTCCCGAGCTTCAGGGAATCGCGGACGCCGACTGCGTCTCGGGCCTTTCCTTTCGGTCCTTTCGAGGGATGGGAGGACTGCACTGCCCTGAGGCCCGTCGCCAGTTCGCGCCGGCAGGCTCGAGGCCCTTCCAGCAACTACGCCTGACCTGGTACACGGAGGACGGCTACCAGGAGTTGTACTGGGATCTGGAGTCCGCGCTGCCGGATCCGCTCCGCCGGTCCGTGGCGGGGACCATAACGGCGGCGTGCGCGAAGAGCGAAGGGTTCAGACGGCGCCTGCACGAGCAGTTTCCGTCCTTGGCCGGCGACGTGGGTTGTCGGACCGCTGTCGCGGAATGATGAGTGGACCGAAGGGGGCCCCGGTCGATCGGCGCGGGACGCCGACAGATGCTCCCGACGGTCCGGGAACGGGCCTGGCCGTCGCCGATCCGGTCCGAGCCGAAGCAGTCGAACGCTTCGTCGACGGCGGTCGCCTGGGTCTACAATGGCCGGCACACCCCGAGCAGCCGGCAGGAGGAGCCCGATGAGCATCCAGGGAATCGTTCGCACCGTCTTCGTTCTCGCCGCCGCGAGCGCCGTCGCCGGAGTCGCCGCCGCCGAGGACATTCCACGGACACCGGGCGGCAAGCCGGACTTCTCCGGCAACTACGACATCAGCACGCTGACGCCCATTCAGCGAAGTCCCGAGCTGGGCGATCGCCTCACTCTGACCGACGCCGAGGCGGACGAGATCAGGCGCCGCGAAGCACGCAACATCGAGACGAGATCGCAGGCCAGCGACCCGAACCGGACGGCGCCGCCCGCCGGCGGGAGCGTGGGCGGCTACAACTACTTCTTCATGGATCGGGGCACGTCGGCGTTCCGGATCGACGGCAAGTACCGCACCTCCGTGCTCGTCGACCCGCCGAACGGCCGCTTCCCGCCCCTGACCGAGCGCGGCAAGGCCCGCCGGGAGGGGCTCTACGGCTTCTCGAAGAAGAACACGGGGCCGGCCTGGTGGCGCGATCGCGAAGTCGGCCCCTACGACGGGCCCGAATCGCTGACGATCGCCGATCGCTGCGTCTTCTCGCTGGAAGCGACGATCCCGATCTACTCGAAGAGCTACAACAACATCAAGACGCTCGTGCAGACGGACACCCACCTGATGATCCTGATCGAGTGGATGCACTACGCACGCGTCATCCCGATCAGCGCGTCGAAGGAAGAAGCGAAGCACCTGCCGGAGACGATCCGCTCCCGGGCCGGCGACTCGGTCGCCTGGTGGGAAGGCGACACGCTCGTCGTCGACACGACGAACTTCCTGGAAGAGAACTGGAACGCGACGACTCTGTTCGGCGAGCCGTCGCCGCCGGCCGACCAGCACGTCGTCGAGCGCTTCTCGTTCCAGGACGAGGACACCCTCCTCTACCGGTTCACCCTCGCCAGCGGCGACTGGGAAGCGCCGTACAGCGGCGAGTACACCTGGCCAGCGACGACGGACAAGCTGTACGAGTTCGCCTGCCACGAGGGCAACTACGCGACCGGGAACACGCTGCGCGGCGCGCGCCTCGAGGAGCGGGAAGTCACCGCGCAGACGGGAGGCGCCCAATGAGCACTAACGGGAACACGCCCACGGCCGTCGTTCTGGCATTCGCCACAGGGCTCGCCGGGGCCGCGGCGGCGGACGAAATCCCCAGAACGCCGGCCGGCAAGCCCGACTTCTCGGGCAACTACGACATCAGCACCCTGACGCCGATCGAGCGCAGCACCGAGTTCGGCGACCGCCTCCACCTGACCGAGGAAGAGGCCGAGCGGATCCGGTCCCAGGAGGCGGCGCGGGTCGATCTCAGTTTCCGGGCCAGCGACCCGAACCGCGGGGCCCCGCCCGAGGGCGCCAGCGTGGGCGGCTACAACTACTTCTTCATCGACCGCGGGACCTCGGCCGTTCAGGTCGGCGGACGGTATCGGACCTCCCTGATCGTCGACCCGCCGAACGGCCGCTTCCCGCCGCTGACCGAGCGCGGCAAGGCCCGCCGGGAAGGCGTCTACGGGTTCTTTCTCCAGAACCATGGCAGGGCATGGTGGCGCGACCGCGAGGTCGGCCCATACGACGACCCGGAGTCGCTGTCCATCGCCGACCGCTGCATCTTCTCGCTCGAGGGGACGATCCCGATCTTTCCCAAGTTCTACAACAACCTGAAGACGGTGGTGCAGACCGACACCCACGTGATGATCCTGATCGAGTGGATGCACTACGCGCGGATCATCCCGATCGGCCCGTCCAGGGAGGCGGCCCGCCACGCGCCGCCCGGCTACCGCTCGCGGGCCGGCGATTCCGTGGCCTGGTGGGAAGGCGACACCCTGCTCGTCGAGACGACGAACTTCCAGGAGGAGTACTGGGTGACCTTCGCCCTCTACGGCGATCCCTCGCCGCCGGCCGACCAGCGCGTCGTCGAGCGCTTCTCGTTCCAGGACGAGGACACCCTCCTCTACCGTTTCACCGTCGAGAACGGCGACTGGGAAGCGCCCTACACCGTCGAGTACACCTGGCCCGCCACCGACGACAAGCTCTACGAGTACGCCTGCCACGAGGGGAACTACTCCCTCGGGAATACTCTGCGCGGCGCGCGCCTTGAAGAAAGGGAAGTCGCGGAGCAAACGGGCGGCTAGCCGGATCCGTACAAACAGACGGACCCACAACGAGGGGAGGCGTGTGCATGTCCGAAGATCAGTGGAATCGTGAAGGTCGTGGCGTGAGCGGACCGCTCCCGCGGCGCCTTCTGATCGGCCTTTGCGGCATCGCTCTCGCGGCGGCGCCGGCGACCGGCCAATCAACCGTCCTGGACGCGATGAAGGCGGAACTCGACCGCTCGATGGAGTTGCTCGGCGAGGAGGAGACCCCGCCCTACTTCCTGAGCTACGAGATCTCGGAGAGCCGGAGCGCGTCGGCTTCGGCATCGTTCGGCGCTCTCACCGGCAGCGACGAGCGCCACGAGCGCCTGCTCGACATCGACCTCCGCGTCGGCGACTACTCGCTGGACAACACCCGACCGATTCGGGACACCTTCTTTTCCTCGGCGTTTCGTGGCTCCGGTCGCACCCGGGTGCCCCTCGACGACGACCCCGACGCGATCCGCGGCGTCCTGTGGGCCGAGACCGACAAGGAGTACAAGCGGGCGCTGGAGCAACTCACCCAGGTGCAGACGAACGTGCAAGTCAAGGTGGAGACCGAGGACCAGTCCGACGACTTCTCCCGCGAAACTCCCTCCTCGGGCGTCGACGAGCCCAGGCCCGTCGAGTACGACCGCGCCGAATGGGAAGACAGGGTCAGGCGCTACTCGGCGCCGTTCGCCGAACATGAGGAGTTCCTGCGGGCCTCGGCATCGCTCGCCGCCGGCACGGACACCCGGTGGTTCGTCAACAGCGAGGGTTCCGAGATCCAGACCTCGGAAACCAGGTACCGTCTCTTCGTCTCGGCCATGACCAAGGCCGACGACGGCATGGAACTGCCGCTATACAAGAGCTACAGCTCCTTCACGCTCGACGGACTTCCGGACGACGAGACCGTCGAGCGGGACGTCCGGAGGATGATCGGAATCCTCCTGGCGCTCCGCGAAGCGCCGCTCGTCGAGCCGTACACCGGTCCGGCGATCCTGTCCGGCGAGGCCAGCGGCGTCTTCTTCCACGAGATCCTGGGACACCGGCTCGAGGGTCATCGCCTGAAGGAAGCCGACGACAGCCAGACCTTCCGCGACCAACTGAACCAGCGCGTCCTGCCGGAGAACTTCTCCGTGCACTTCGATCCGACGATCAGGACCTATGGACCCTCCGACCTGGTTGGCAGCTATCGCTACGACAACCAGGGCGTTGCCGCTCAACGGGTAACCGCGATCGACAAGGGGATCCTCAAGAACTTCCTCATGTCCCGCTCCCCAATCGAGGGTTTCCCGAACTCCAACGGCCACGGCCGCAAGCAGCCCGGTCGCAAGCCGGTCTCCAGACAGTCGAACCTGATCGTCGAAGTAACCGATCCGCTGACGAGCGACGAACTGAAAGCGAGGTTCGTCGAGGCGATCGAGGCAGCGGAGAGACCGTTCGGACTTCGCATCGAGGAAATCCAGGGCGGCTTCACGTTCACGGGACGGGTCATTCCCAACTCGTTCAACGTGTCGCCGCTCCTCGTCTACCGGGTCTACCCGGACGGCCGCGAGGAACTGGTGCGCGGCGTCGACCTGATCGGCACGCCGCTCACGACGTTCAGCCGCGTGGTCGCGGCGGACGACAGGATCGGCGTGTTCAACGGCTTCTGCGGCGCGGAGTCGGGCATGGTGCCGGTTTCCGCGGCCGCACCGTCGATCCTGGTATCCCAGATCGAAGTGCAGAAGAAGGAGAAGAACCAGGATCGACCACCCATTCTGCCCGCACCAGTGGGAGACATCTAGCCATGGGCCTGTCCTCGCAAGACCGTCGCTCGCTGCCAGCGCCGACCACTGGGTGCGCCGGCGTCCCCGCCGGCATCCGGCGCGAAGCACCGGCTTCTGGACCTTCAGCCGCGCTCCCGCCGACCACTGTTCTGGCCACGCTCCTGGCTCTTGCTCTCCTTCCGCTCCCCGCGGCGAACGCACAGGAAGAAGCCGAACTCAACGTGATCATGCAGGCGATGCGCGACGAACTGGCGCGCAGCACCGAGCAACTCGAGCTGGAGGGACTCGAAAAGCCCTACTTCCTCGCGTACACGGTGCGGGAAACCGAACGGTTGAACGCCGCGGGGAGCTTCGGAGCACTGCTGTCGAGTTCAGAAGACAGGAGCAGGCGACTGAGCGTTGAAGTCCGCATCGGCGATCCGTCCTTCGACAACACGAACTTCGGCTCGATGTCCCTCTTTCCGTCGAGCTTCGCGATGGGGGGATTCCTGCCGCTGGAGAACGACTACCGCGAGATCCGGCGGCAGATCTGGCTCGCCACGGACCAGGCCTACAAGGCCGCACTGGAATCGCTGGCCGAGAAGCGCGCCGTGCTCCAGAACGAAACGCGGGCCGAGGACATCGCCGACTTCTCATCGGAGGCACCGTTCACTTACTTCGACCAGGCCGATTCCGACCTCCCGCCCCGCACGGCGCTCGAAGAACTCGCCCGGGACCTGTCCGCCGCGTTCCGGGACCTGCCGGAGATCTTCAGTTCGAACGTCTCGGCCTCGACCGGCAACCGCCGCACCTACTACCTGAACAGCGAGGGGTCCGCCTTCATCCGCTCCGACCCGACCGCTTCGATCGTCGTCGAGGCGCGCACCCAGGCCACGGACGGCGTCGTTCTGAACGACTCCGTCGCGGCCCGCGGCCAATCCTGGGACGCCATCAGCGACCGGACCGACCTGGAATCGCGTGTCGCCGCCATGGGCGCCAATCTGACCGCTCGACGTTCTGCCGAGGGCCTGGACCGATACAGCGGCCCCGTGCTCTTCGAGGGTCAGGCCGCCGCCGAACTGTTCGCTCAGGTTCTCGTGCCCAGACTACTGGGCAACCGCGTACCCGACGCCGAACCGAACTTCGCGCGCATGCTGCAGCAGAGCCGCAACCCGTTCCTCGACCGGATCGGGGCCAGGGTCCTGCCGCGATTCCTCAACATCCACGACGACCCCTCCGCCGGCGGCGACGGCTTCCTCGGCGGCTACGCGGTCGATGACGATGGCGTCGAGGCAAGGTCGAAGGCCCTGATCGAGAATGGCATCCTGAAGTCTCTGCTCACGTCCCGCAATCCGGTCCCGGGAATCGAGAAGAGCACCGCGAACCGGCGCGGAGAAGGTCCGGCGCCGAGCAACCTGATCGTCGCCTCGAATCGCGGCATGAATCGCGAGGAGCTACTCGCCGAGTTCATGCTGCTGATCGAGGAGCGGGGTGCGGACTACGGAGTCGTCGTGCGCCGCATGGGTAAACCCGAGTCCGGGGACGGTCCGGGGGGCGCCCTGAGCCTCCTGCGCTCGAGAGCCCAGGCAGGTCCGGGGCTGGGCAACACCAGCCTCGCCTACAAGGTCTTTCCCGACGGCAGGGAGGAGCTGATTCCCAGGGCGGAACTGGTCGCCGTCACCGAAGCGGCGTTCCGCGACATCGTGGCCGTATCCGACACGTCGACCGTGTACAGCTTCACCCACACACCCGCCGGTGGGTTGATCCCGTCCTTCCTGGCGGGCGCGTTCAGCGCACTCGGTCTGGGCGAAGTCGTCTCGGTCTCGATCCCCGACCTGCTGTTCGAAGAACTGAGCCTGCGCAAACCGTCCGGAAACGCCCCCCACCTGCCGGTGGCGAACCACCCTTCCTTCGATCCCTAACGGCCGGGCCGCTCGCTCAAGCCCCACAAGGCGGACGTCGCGAACTCCAGGCTGTTTCCGTCCGGATCGCGAAAGTAGATCGATCTTCCCCGGCTGCCTCCCCAGTCGATCTCCTGCTCGACCGGAACGTCGTGGCTCTCGAGATGAGCACGCCAGAGGTCGATCTCATCCTCCGTAACCCCGAACGCAAGATGACCGGGTCCGTGCGATCCGTGGAGCCCGAGACCCCGCGGGGTCAAGTCCGGGTCGGAGGTCGCCTCCGGGTTGAAGAGCAGGACCATCTGGCTACCGCAGCGGAAGAAGACGTGCCGCCCTTCGAGCTTCGAATGGAGGGTGAGGCCGAGCACGCCCGCGTAGAACGCCTCGGCAGCTTCCAGATCGTCCACATAGAGGCAGGCCTCGAGAACGAAGTCGAGTTCTTTCGGCCGGCTATCTCCCGGCCCGTCTGCCGCCGTGCGTTGCATCCTCGCTGCTCCCCGGGACCACCTGACCGGAGTCTCGCGTCACTAGGTTACCGACCTTCCGGCGTGCCGCCGGCGCTCTCCACCGCCAGTTCGTCCAGGAGCCGGGCCGTGTTCCCGGCTCTCCGCGCCAGAAATCGGGCCGTCTCACCCAGCAGACCGACGCGCCGCCGGTGAGCGAGTTCTTCACGCGCGGCAAACGTCGCCAACGCGCCTAGAGTCGCCCGGGCGTCCTGCCCCAGCAGGCCTTCGAGGGCGAACCGGCGCTCGCCGGCGCGCAGGCCCAGGCCGAGTTCGCGGGCCACCTTGCCGAGCGCGGCCCGGGTCAGGATGACGCCGGAGCGCACGGGAGCAAGCAACGCCTCGAGGAAGGTGGGACCACCCTCCGCCCGCGGGTCGGCAAGCCCGGGTGCGGCGCGATGGTGAGCGGACAGCACCGCCGCCGGCTCGACACGTCCGGCTTCCTGCACCAGGGTCTCCCGGAGCAACTCCGACCAACGCCTGTAGCCACCCACCGCCAGTTCTTCGACGTGGTCGAGATACGCGAAGACCCACGGCGCGATGTGCTCGTGCAGGAGTGCCCGTCGCGCCTCCGAGGCAAGAGCGGCGCCCGGACCGGCCGCCTGCCCCTGCTCCTCGCCCAGCGAGGCGTACAGGCCAAGCAGGACGCCGAGGTGATCCGGCTCGGCCGGAGGCGTCCGGCCCACCGCGCGCCAGAAACCGGCGATCCGCTCTCGTACCTCGCCGCCCATCCAGCCCTCGGGGCCCAGGTAGATCGAGGCGTACGGCGGCAACTGGAAGACGAAGAGCTCCGCGTACGCCGAGCCGTCGATGCCGTCGCCCAGGCCGAGCAGACCGGCGACCCGGGCGTGTTCGGGTTTCGGCGCTTCGACGAAGATGGACAGGGCGCGCAGTAGCTCGACCGAAGTCATCGCGAGCCTCCAGCCGCAAGCTCCTGGAACCGGTAGGCCTCGCGCGCCGGCCGGACCGGGCGCAGCATCCACCAGGGTCGCCGCATCCCACCCGGGGAGTTCCTGCCGGCTGGCCGCACGAGTTCCAGCCAGCCCTCGAAGTGCGCCCGTGAGCGATCCGTGTCGACCGAAACGTCGCCGTGCCGGTCGCCCGGGGCCGCCGGCGCAACGCTCACGGCCTGGTGCCAGCAGTGCTGCCCGGAGACCGGGTCCGGATGCACGGCGTGGGTCAGGTTCTGATGCACGCCGACATCGGTCCACCAGACCCGAAGCGTGTCCGGATCCTCCGACCGAAACGGGCCCCCGCCCCGCTTCGGCGCGAGCGACCATTCCGAACCGCTCTGGCCGAGCGCGACGGTCATCATGCCGAGGCGCTGGCCCGGCTGTCCCTCCGGCTTCCAGCGGCCCATGTGATGGCTGCACGCAACGACGCCCGGGCGAATCCCCTCGGTGATCCACGCCTTGACCACGAAGTAGCCGAGGTCGGTCGTGACCCGGACCAGGCTGCCGGTGCCGCCGATGCGCAGGCGTTCGGCATCGGTCGGATGGATCCAGAGCGGGTTCGTGTGGGCGATCTCGTCGAGCCATTTCGAGTTCGCGCTCCGCGTGTGAATCTGCACCGGAAGTCTGAAGGTCGAGATCAAGGGCATCCGGCCAGGTTCGAGCCGGCTCGGATGCACGTGGCTCTTGATGTAGGTCGGCGCCGCCAGTTCCGGCCATCCCCATTCGGCCAGGGTGTTCGACCAGAACTCCAGCTTGCCGGAGGGCGTCGGCCAGCCCCGAAGCATCTCGCCGTCCACACGCACGCCGACCCGGCGGCGGCCGTCTTCGTCCGGCTCGAGTGCGGTGCCTCCCTGCGCCTGCGGGCTCGCCGGAGCCGGCGCCCGCGTGTAGACGCGGTCGCGCGCGTCGACGTGGGCATCCTCCAGCTCATCGTCCGGAACGCGCTCCTCGAACACCTTCCCGACCTTCCTCGCGACCTCGAACGCGCCGTAGCGGCGCATGTACTCCAGGGGCGAAAGGCCCTCCCGCGCGGCGACTTCAGGCAGCCCGGGCACCGTGTGCTCGAAGATCCAGCCGTAGTAGTCGTCGACGGTCATCTTCTCGCCCGGACGCTCGACCGACTCGAAGAACTCGCGGATCCCCAGCGTGCCGTCGGGATCGATCCGCCAGGTGAGTTCGATCCAGAACTCGTTCTCCTCCCACACGTCGCCGGGACTCGCCTCCCGCGTGTCGCCGATCTTCTCTCCCAGGCGCTCCCGGGCCGCCCTCAGCACAGGCTGACGAAAGCCGAGCCACTGGCCGTCGTACTGCTCGTACGACGTGAGATCGTGCCGCTCAGAGGAATGTCCCATCGGCAGGACGTAGTCGGCGAAGTAGGCGGTCTCGTTCCAGGTTGGCGTCAGCGCGACGTGCAGACCGATCCGGCGCGCGTCGCTCAGCATCTCGATCCAACTGAAGCCGTCCGGGTTGGTCCACACCGGGTTGTGAACGCGCGTGAAGTAGACCTCGAGAAAGGCGTCCTGCTCCCGCATCAGGTGGGGCATCAGGAACGACATCTCGTTCAGGGCCAGCGGATACTCGCGAGGCCACTGGACCTCGTTCCACCGCCGCGGATGCCGCCCCGGAAGGCGCGGCGGCTTCGGCACGAACTTGTTCCAGGCGTTGGGGAACGTCCCGCCCTCGGTGGCCAGGGCGCCGAGCAGCGCGCCCAGGAGCGTCAGCGTGCGGGCGACCTGCCAGCCGCCGAGATTCCCGGCGCTGGCGCTGCGCCAGTTGTGCGTTGCCAGACGGGTGCCGGCGGTCGAGATCAACTTCGCGACCTCGCGTAGCTCGTCGGCATCGATCCCCGACTCGCTCGCCGCGTACTCGAAGGTGTACTCGGCGTACAGGTCTCGCAGCAACTCCTCGAAGCGCTCGAACGGAGCACCGGCTTCGCCCCGGGCCGCCAGAAAGTCCGACCAGTTCCACCACCGGCGCACGAAGTCGCGGTCGTACCGGCCCTCCCGGATCATCCAATTGGCGACCGCCAGGAAGATCGCGGCTTCGGACCCGGGGTAAGGCGACAGCCAGTGGTCGGCATGGGTCGCGGTATTCGACAGGCGCGTGTCGAGGACGATCAGCTTGGCGCCCTTCTTCTTGCCCTCCATGATCCGTTGTGCGTGGGGGTTGAAGTAGTGCCCGGTCTCGAGGTGGCTGCTGACGAGCACGATGACCCTGGCGTTGGCGTGATCCGGGCTGGGGCGGTCCATTCCCATCCACCAGTGGAACCCGGCGCGGGCGCCGCTCGAACAGACGTTGGTGTGCGAGTTGTGCCCGTCGACGCCCCAGGCCGCGAGCATGCGCTCGGTGAATCCGTCCTCGCCCGGGCGGCCGACGTGGTACATGACCTGGTTGTGCCGCTCTTCCTCCAGGGCCTTGCGGATGCGGGCGGCAATGTCGCCGAGCGCGTCGTCCCAGGACACGCGTTCCCATTTCCCTTCTCCACGCCGGCCGGCCCGCTTCAGCGGGTGGAGGATGCGGTCGGGATCGGTGATCTGGTTGAGCGTGGCCGGGCCCTTGGCGCAGTTGCGGCCGCGTGACCCCGGGTGTTCGGGGTTGCCCTCGAACTTGCGCACCTGCAGCGTGTCGCGGTCGACGTAGGCCAGGAGCCCGCACGCCGACTCGCAGTTGAAGCACGTGGTCGGGACCAGCATGTAGCGTTTCTCGACGCGCTCCGGCCATGCCCTGGAATCCAGCTCGACCCAGTCGTTCAAGCGCTCTTTCGGCGGATAGGACGCGAGGTGGACCCGGCTGGCGCCCGGATAGAACGTCTCGCCGCGGGATTCGGCGTCGGCCCTTGCCGCCGAGACCACCCGCTCCAGGCGCTCCAGGCTGCCTCGTTCGACCACGAGTCCCTTCAGGAGAGGGGCACCGACTGGCCCGCTTGCAGGTAGGCGTGCTCGTAGAGCAGAAGACCCAGGAGTCCCGCGGCCACGCCGAGGGGCGCGCCCATGCCCACGAGCATCAACGCAGCCGCGGCGAGGGCGAAGCCGGTCCAGTAGGGGTCCGCGTACCGGCCACGAAGCATGGCTCGGGCGGCCAGGGCCGCATGGGCCGTCGGATGCGTCATCGTCGCCTCGCCAAGAGCCAGAGCCACATGGACGGCCACTGAAGCCTGGAAGATCCACACAACTCCGACGCCGAGCCCCAGAGAGCCTCCCGCGACCAGGTCAGCGAGAATCAGTACGCCCGAACCCGCCACCAGCGCCTGGACGAGAAAGTGCGGCGGCAGGAGCGGGCTCTGCCAGAGATCGCGCGCGCGTGCCTGGGCCAGAAGGTACGCGGTGTAAACGGCGACGGCGAATGCGACCAGGCCTCCGGCCCACGCAAGAGCCTGCGCCAACCCGGGCCGCCCTGCAGCAACCGAGCCGAGGTGAGCGGCCAGGAGCGCTCCGTACGCGGTGATAGCGAAGCCTCCCCGCACCAGCCAACTGCCCCACTGCGGTTTCGCGAGCACCATCCAGAACCGCTTGGGATGCTCCAGATCCCATACCAGGAGAGCTCCGGTCAGCACCAGAAAAGCAAGCGCCACCAAGGGCCCGACGAGCGTCCACACCGGTGACGTCCAGGGGATCATCCCGGCGACCGCCAACAGCAGCGGCACCAGGTAGGCCCCGGCCGCGATCGACTTCGTGAACGTGTAGAGGCTCACCCGGAAGTCCCACGGGATCTCGTGCGGAACGTCGTAACTGAGCAGCGCCGCCGCGGAACTGTTGCGGGATCCGATGCTGCCGGACGACACCTTGCCGTTCCCGTTGTCCTGCTCGCTCCACATGAACAGACCGCCCTTGGGTTGGCGCGCGGCAAGTGGATCCAGCGTGGCGCGATCCGCGCCCTTGTAGAAGACCTTCGGCAGCGTCTCCTTCTCCGGCCTGCGGACCGCAACCGGTTCCTGGTGGACGATCCTGGAGACTTCCGAGAGCGGATCGTTCATGTCGCCCACGATCAGCGCCTCGGTCGGACATACGACAACGCACGCCGGTTCGAGCCCGACGTCGAGCCGATGCGCGCAGAAGTTGCACTTCTCGGCCGAGTGATCGTCGGGATTGATGAAGATCGCGTCGTACGGGCACGCCGCGATGCAGGCCTTGCAGCCGATGCACGAAGACTTGTCGAAGTCGACGATGCCGTCGTCCCGGCGGTACATCGCGGCCGTCGGGCAAGCCGCGACGCAGGGCGCGTCCTCACACTGGTTGCAGCGAGTGACCTGGAAGGCGCGGCGGGCGCGCGGGTAGCGGCCCACCTCGACCGACTTCACGTAGGTGCGCGTGACCGACAGCGGCACCTCGTTCTCGGACTTGCACGCGGTCGTGCAGGCATGGCAGCCGATGCAACTCGTGTGGTCGATGACCTTGGCCCACAGGGGCTGCGGTGCGGTTGGCGCCTCGCTGGTCGTGGGCACGGAGGAGTTCGGTCGCCAGGGCGTGTCCGTTTGTGAGGACGATGAATCACCCTAGCAGCCGACTGGCGGCCAATCCTGACCGCAGTCCTAGCTCTTCTTGATGCCACGCCCGGTTGCGCCGTCCGGTGGCGTGTCGCGAAGGACCCCGGCGCGTTCCAGCTCGTCGACCCGCGCGTCGTCGAAGCCCAGGACCTCGACCAGGACGTCCCGGTTGTGCTCGCCGAGGCACGGGGCGCCGCGCCGGTAGGTCGCCGGCGTGGCGCTCAGGCGGATGGGCAGACCCGGGTAGCGGCGACGGCCGACTTCCGGGTGGTCTACCTCGGCCCAGAAACCGCGAGCCTCAAGGAACGGGCTCTCTGCGAGGTCGCGGCCATCGGCGACCGGCGCCGCGGTCACGTCCACTCGATGCAGGCGTTCCGCCAGAGCGTCGCGCTCCTGGCCGCGGGTCCAGTCCGCCAGCAGGTCGTCGATCCGGTCCTCCTCCGCCCGGCGCTCCTCGAGCGACAGCGAGGCGAGCGACGCTTCCAGGCCGCCGAGGCCGCACAGCGCCCGCCACTGCCGGTCGTCCTCGACGCTGATCGCAACCCAGCGGTCATCGCCGCGACACGGATAGCAGCCCTGGGGCGCGCGCCGCGGATGGCGGTTGCCGCGCCGCGGTTCGGCGGCGCCACGAAGCTGCGCGGTCAGGATGCTGTCGCCGAAGGTCGTCGCCGTCGCTTCGACCATGGGGGTTTCGACCGTCCCGCCGGCGCCTTCCGGCGAACGGGAGCGCCGGTACAGCATGGCCAGCGTTCCGACGGCGGTGTGGAGCGCGGTTACCGGATCCGGCCAGGCGACGCCGGACCGGCACGGCGGACCGCCGCGGTAGCCGATGTGGGAGGTCAGACCCATGGACGCCTCGATCAACGGACCGTAGGCCAGCCGGTCGCGGTAGGGCCCCGAATGGCCGAAACCCGGCATCGCGACCGCGACCAGCCGTGGATTGATCTCGCGCAGCCGATCCGCGTCGAGCCCCAGCTTCGGCATGACCCGCGGACTGAAGTTGTCGCAAACGACGTCCGCCCGCTCGACCAACCTCTCGAACAGCCGCTTCGCCTCGGGATCGTTCAGCTCGAGGGTGAGCGACCGCTTGTTGCGGTTCATCTTGTTGAACGCCGCGCTCCGGTTGAACGGCCGCTCGCCGACCTCGTCCTCCGGAAACAGGTGGCTCAGCGCCCCGTCGCGGGCAGGCCGCGTGGCCGGACCGCGCGACCACGCCGCCTCGACCTTGATCACGTCGGCCCCGAGGTCGCCCAGGATGCGGGTCGCCAGCGGCCCCGCCCACACCCGGGTCAGGTCGAGAACGCGAACGCCCTGGAGTGGGCCGTGGTCGAGCGTCCCGTCACCCTCGCGCGTCGCGCCGGCCGACGGCGGCCATGCCGGGGCTTCGTCGAGGAGCGGCGCCGGCCCGACAACCGCCTCGTCCAGCGCAAGCGCCGGCGCCTTACCGTCGAGCACGAACGGTCCGCGGGGCACGAGCGGCCCGTCGCCGCCGTCGATCGGCACGAAGAACTCCCGCGCCCGGAAGTGCGGATCCTCGAGCACGCGCAGCGCGTCGTGGATCGGACCGATCGGCACCCGCGCCCGCACGCCCAACTCGATGATCTCCGCCGTCGTGTGCGCCATGAGCCATGGCTCGATCGCGCGGTCGAACTCGAGCCGGTGGTGCGCGCGGTCGACGTCCCGGACGAAGCGCGGATCCTCCGCCACCGCGTCGAGACCGGCGGCCGCGAGGAAGGGCCGGACCATCTCCCAGCTCGGCATCGCCAGGAACACGTACCCGTCCTTGCACCGGTAGACGCCGATCGGGTGCCAGGGGCCGCCCTGCGTGTTGCCGACGCGGGGGAGCACGTGCCGGGCCTGCGTCCACATGACCGTCGTGTACTGGTGCATCGCGGCGAGGCCCTCGACGTGGGACACGTCGACCGTCTGGCCGCGGCCGATCCGGGAGCGCGCCAGGAGCGCGGCCAGCCCGCCGATCGCCGCGTGCGCTCCCGCCTGGCAGTGCGCGTGGAGGCCGGGCCGCGCGATCGGCGCCCGGTCCGCCCTGCCGTTGAGGAAGGTGTGACCCGACCACGCGTCGTCGGTGAACTCGTTCGATCGAGGCGGGCCCGTCTCGCGCCAGAGGTCGCCCGCACCGGCCCCCAACCCGAACGGCGAGATACGCAACAGCACGGCGCGCGGCGCATCGGCCTCGTCGATCAGAGGTTCAAGCGGACCCGGAGCGGAACTCTCGACGATCACGTCAGCGCCCAAGCGCTCGACCAGCTCCAGGACCTGCGCCCGACCCTCGTCCGTACTCGGCCGCAGCCGCGCCGCCCGCTTGCCCAGGTTGAGGTACGCGTACTCCGCCCCGACGCCCCGCCAGCGCTCTCCCACCTCCCGCCACGGATCGCCCCCCGCCGGCTCGATCCGCAGCACTTCCGCGCCGCAGGCGGCGAAGAGACGGCCCGCGTAGGCGCCCGCCGGCGAACCGGCGACTTCGATCGCGCGCAGACCGGAGCAGGGAGGATCGGCCACCGGACCGGCACGCTAGCAGTGTTCGCGCTGGTTCTCCGCGTGCGCGGGTCCTCCGACCCGCCGCCGCCGAAGGCGGCCGCAAGACGCGCCGGTCGCCAAGCCGGCTCTGCTTGGGCTGGCGCCTCCCCTGGCGCGGTCGCCGGCCTTCAGCCGGCGGCCCTGTCGTCCGGTCTGCACCGCTCCGCGGCGCCGCCCGCGCGCGGGTCGGAAGACCCGCGCACCCAGCGACGGCGATCTTCCGGGGTAGCGGCCGCTTCCAGCAAGTAGGCCAGCAGGTCGCCTTCGACGTAGTCGTTGTCGACGACGTTGACCAGGAAGTAGCTGTCGTGGATGCTCTGCAGCAGGCGCCGCGACTCGCTGCCCTCCTCGTACACGGCCGCCCAGGAGGTCAGCCAGAGATCGAGGGCCTCGTCCTTCCAGACCTCGAACGAGCGGGGATCGACGATCGTCGGCTGGCGGATCTCCCGCCCCGGGAAGACGCCCCACGTCACCGCGTTCACCGCCTCGCTGTTGCTGTACGCGGCGCCGGCGCGGTCGATCGCGTGGTAAGTCAGGCTCGGGTTGGCGTCCAGGGCCGCCAGCAGCGGAGGCAGTTGCTCCGGCGCGACGAAGAACTCCAGGTACGCCTTCTGGTACACGCGGCCGCCGGCGCCGCCCCAGCCGACCGCGGGATCGTCGGACGGCGCGCCGTTCACGCGCGGCTGCGAGTTGATCGTCAGCAGCCCCGCCAGATTGAGCCGCACCAGGGCGTCGCGCAGCGGTTCGCTCTCCAGTTCGAGCGGCCAGTCGTACCAGGGGATCCCGTCCACGTCGCCCCGGCAGAAGCCGGCGAAAACCTCCCGGACCTGGTCGATCGAACTCAGTTCGCGCCCCCACCGATCGCGAGCCACCTCGGGCTTCACCGGGCGGAAGGCCAGGTGATGATCGGCGAGGTCGCCGAACGCCGGCGAGCCCGAGTCGCCCCAGCGGCCGTTGGGGAACTCGTCCCAGTCCCGGGTCCGGGCCAGGTAACTCTTCGGCCGGTTGGCCCAGAAGATCGGGCGGACATCCTCCCTGGGGCGCTGAACCGCCGTCGCGCTGCGCCATGGCAGGACCCTCTCCGTGCGCTCCGGCACGATGCCGAGGCGGTCGAGGATGACCTGAACCGAGCGCTCGAGGTTCAGGGTGTAGAAGTGAAGGCCGGGGGCGCCGCCGTCGAGCAGGCGGCGGCAGATGCCGGTCAACAGATTCTGGCCGTACTCGCGCACCGAGGCGTCGTGGTAGCGGCGCGCCTCGATCTCGCCGGCGATCTCGGGCGGCGCGCTGGCCCCGAAGCCCGTGATGCGCTGAAAGGACTGATAGCCGTTGATGGGCGCCAGTCCGGGAACGATCGGACAGTCGACGCCTCGTTCCCGGCACTCCTCCAGGAAGCGGAAGTAGAGCTCCGGTTCGTAGAACATCTGCGTGATCACGAAATCGGCGCCCGTCTCCACCTTGGCGGCCAGATGGTCGAGATCGCGCTCCCGGCTCGGCGCCTCCGGGTGACCTTCCGGGTAGCCGCCGACGCAGATCCCGAAGTGGTCGCCATGCTCCTCGCGGATGAAGCGCACCAGGTCCGAGGCGTGCGAGAAGCCGTCGGCGATCGGCGACCAGGCCCCGCGGCCGCGGGGCGGATCGCCGCGCAGCGCCAGGATGTTGCCGATGCCGCGCGCGCGGCAGTCGTCCAGCACCGCCGCGATCCGGCGTCGCGGCATGTTGGTGCAGGTCAGGTGCATCATCGTTTCGATACCCAGCACGTTCTCGATCGTGTTCGCCAGCTCGAAGGTCAGCTTGGCCGTGCTGCCCCCGGCGCCCCAGGTGACGTCGACGAACGCCGGTTCCAGCCGCCCCATGCGCTCGATGCGCGCATAGAGATTCTCGATCCCGGCCTCCGTCTTGGGCGGGAAGTACTCGAACGAGTAGAAGGGCCGCCCCTCGGCGATCGCCGAGCGCAACTTGTCGATCAGCTTCACGGCGAGCGGATCCTACGCCGAGTCCGCCGCCACGCGGTCCGCCTGCTGGACCAGGCCGGTCGCCGCCAGCCGTCCAGCCACAGCCTCCAGCTCGGGCCGCGGGCCCCGCCAGCGGAGTTCGTCGACGGAAGCGCTGACCGGCGCGTCGCGGACCAGGGTCGCGAGCTGCCGGAACAGCTCCGCCGACGCCCGCTCCTCGCGGAGCGTCGCCGCCAGGCGGTCCCGTCCGCGCACCTTGACCGTCCATTTCCAGGGCTGGTCCGGAATCTCCTCCAGGTGGAGGTAGTGGGCGAGGACCGTCGCCGTCGACTTGGCGCCCCAGCCGCGAAGACCCGGGAAACCGTCGGCGCTGTCGCCGACCAGCGCCAGGTAGTCGGGTATCGACTCCGGTTCGACGCCGAACTTCTCGCGGATGCCGTCGGCGTCCCAGCGCAGGCCGCGCCGCCGGTCGACCTGGATCGTCTTGCCGCCTCGGCCGGCGTCGACGCACTGAGCCAGGTCCTTGTCGGGCGTGCAGATGCGGACCTCGACGACCCGCTCGTCCGCGGCCGCCATCGCGGCGCCGCTGGCAAGCCCGTCGTCCGCCTCGTGCTCGACCATCGGCCAGACCGCGACCCCGAGCGCGGCCAGGGCCTCCTCGAGCACCGGGAACTGGGCCAGCAATTCCGGCTCGATCCCCTCGCCCGTCTTGTAGCCGGGCCACATCTCGTTGCGGAACGACTCGATCACGTGGTCGGTCGCCACCGCCACGTGGGTCGCGCCGTCGCGGAACATGCCGAGCACGGAGAAGACGACTCCACGCACCGCTCCGACCTCGAGCCCGTCGTCGTTCACGTAGCTCGGCGCTCCGAAGTGGTGGCGGAAGAGCTCGTAGGTGCCGTCGATCAGATGAACGTACATGGCGGACGCCGGGCGCCGGACAACGCGGGCAAGCTACCATCAGCCGCCATGATCCGGTTCGCCGCCCTGCTATGGACCGTAACCGCGGCCGCGGCGCAGCCCGCGGCGGCCGCAGGCGACATGCCCGGCGACCCGCTGACCGGCTCGGGCGAGGTCGCGCGGACGCTGCTTCCGGCAGCCCGGCTCCTGGCCGGCGAGTTCCCGGCCCCGGTCGACAACGCGGCCTTCGCCCTGCCGGAGAACGCCGCGCCGCCCCGCCACGAGATGCGCGGCACGTTGCAGCTCTTCGGCGGCGGCGGGGCCTCCTGGACCGTCCACCACGACACCTACCTGCGGGCGGACGAACCGCCGATCGTCTCCGCCCTGCGCCGCATTCCGCGGCTCGACGTCGTCCTGGTCCAGAGCGGCTCCTACCTGATTCCCGCCAACCGCGCGCTCCGCTACACCGGCGACGCCTACTGGAACGTCATCGTCGGACCGGGCCGGATCTGGAGCGAGAACGGCGACGGCGGCAGGAGCCGGGCCTCGCTGCCGGTCACCCTGGTCGAGCGCAACCAGAACTGCGCCTACCACGGCGTCGTGACCTTCCTCTTCGACGGCGCCTCCACCTCGCCCGCCGCCTTCCAGGCCACCCAGGAGACCTGCAAGTACTTCAAGTTCGACCTCTGGGACGCGGGCCCCACCCGCTTCGCCGCCGGCGAGCCGCCCGAGGCGGCCGCTCTACTCGCCGCCTACGCCGCCGAGGCGGCCTCCCGGCTGCCGGTCCGGCCGATCGACCGGATTCGGGACGACTACCCGCGCGCCCAGGTCTACCCGCGGGCGTTCGGCGGCGGCTTCGACCGCGAGCACCTCACCGCCTTCGGCGTCTCCTTCGGCGGAGTCCACTACCAGGGTCCGGTGCACACGCGCCACGGCGACTATCCCTATCCCGAGCAGATCCGGCTGCCCTCGTATTCCACCGCCAAGACCGCGGTCGGCGCCGTCGCGCTGATGCGGCTGGCGCAGCGGGACGGCTTCGAGGTGACCGAACTCGAGCTCCGGGACTACGTGCCCAGGCCGCCCCGGGGCAGCTTCCGCGGAGTGACGTTCGAGCACGCGCTCGACATGGCGACCGGCCACTACTGGGACACGGGCAACCAGGACGACGAGAAGAACTCGACGACCGAGCTGAACTTCTTCGTGCCGGAGCACCGGAACCGCAAGCTGCGCGGCGCCCTCGCCTACCCGACGAGGGAGCCGCCCGGAGAGCGCTGGGTGTACCACACGACGGACGCCTTCCTGCTGTCCGTGGCGATGAGCGGGTACCTCGGGCAGGCGGCCGGGGCCTCGCCGAAGGAACCCGCCGACCTGCTGGAGTTCCTGGCCGCCGAGGTCTACCGGCCGCTGGGCGTCTCCGCCGGGGCGCTCCAGTCGCTGCGCACGGACAACCGGGCCGACGGCTACGTCTTCGGCGGCTACGGCATGTTCTGGACCCCGGACGACATCCTGAAGATCGCCAACCTGCTGAACGTCCAGAGCGGCCGGATCGGCGACCGGCAGGTGCTCCATCCGGGCATGGTCGCCGCCGCGATGCAGGAAGACGAGGACGACCGCGGCCTGGACGCCGTCCACAACGGCCACCCGAACAAGTACAACAACTCGGTCTGGTCGCGGCAGATCGAGGTCACCGACAGCGCCGCCGGCACGAAGCGGATCCGGGTACGGCAGATGCTCGGCTACGGCGGCATCGGCGTCCTCATGCTGCCGAACGGCGCCGTCTTCTACTACTTCGGCGACAACGACCAGCACGACTGGCTGCGCTCCGCGCGGGAGGCCTACAAGCTCCGATGACTCCACCGAACGCCCCGGAATCGGCGCCGGCGCCCTTCGCCGGCCTCAGGATCGTCGAACTGGCGGAGGGCGTCGCCGGCCCGTACTGCGGCAAGCTGCTCGCCGACCTGGGCGCCGACGTCGTCAAGGTCGAGCCGCCCGCGGGCGACGCCGCGCGCCGGGCGAACGGCGCCGACCCGACGACACCCGATCCGGCGAAGACTCCCGACCCGGAAGGCTCGCCGCTCTTTCTCTACTGCAACACGAGCAAGCGCGGCATCGTCCTCGACCTGGACGACGCGGACGATCGCGCCGCCTTCGACGGCCTGCTCCGCACCGCCGACGCCCTGATCGTCGACCGCGAGCCGCCGGCGGGAACGCCGCCCGGCCCGGTCGTCGCGGCGGTCACGCCCTACGGCCTCTCGGGGCCGCGCGCCGGTGCGCCCGCCGGTGAACTCACGCTGACCCACGGCGGCGGACTGGTCAACCAGATGCCGGCCCGGTCCCGCGACATCGACCGCGCGCCGGTCGCCCTGGGCGGACACCAGGCCGGCTACCACGCCGGCCTCGTGACGGCGCTGGCGGTCGCCGCGGCGCTCCACGACCGCCGCGAAGGCGAGGCCGCCGAGCGAATCGACGTCTCGATCCAGGACGTCATGGTCGGCATGGTGGCGCCCCTCCTGGCCAGCGCCCGCTACCACGAGACGACCTGGTCGCGGGTGCCGGACCGCCCGCCCGCCATGGGCCGGCTCCGGACGAGCGACGGCTACGTCATCCTGAACGCCTTCGACGACCACCACTTCGAGCTCTTCCGCGAACTGATGGGCAATCCGGACTGGTGCGAAGGCGACGAGTGGAAGGACATGGCCTACCGCAGCCATCACCTGATGGACATCGCCCCGCGGGTCGACGCCTGGGCGCTCGAACAGAAGCGCGACGACCTTTACCACCGCGCCGCCAGGCTGGGCATCCCGGTCGGTCCGATCCACGACGCCGCCGACGTGATGGCCTACGCGCAGTACGCGGCCCGCGACTACTTCGTCGAGGTCGATCATCCGCGCACCGGGCCGAAGCGCTACGCCGGCTGGCCGTACCGGATGGGCGCCTCACAGCCGCGCGTCTCGCGCCCGGCGCCGCTCCTCGGCGAGCACTCGGCGGAGATCCGGAGGGAACTGAACGGCGACGCCCTCGTCGGCGCCGGAACGCCGGTCGCCTTGGCCGGCGCCGGGACGGCTGCCCCGTCGGACGCCGAAGCGGCCGACGCCGCGCGGACCGCGGTCGCCTCGTCGGGCCCCGACGACGCCGGCGTCCCCGCCGCGCGCAAGCTCCCGCTCGAAGGCATCCGCGTCGCCGAGTTCGCCTGGGTCTGGGCCGGTCCCTACGCCGGCGTCCTGCTCTCGACCCTGGGCGCCGAGGTCATCAAGGTCGAGGGGCCGAAGCGCCTCGACCTGACCCGCCGCTCGGTCGTCTGGCCCCGCGCCGAGGAGGCGCCGCGGAAGATCGGCCCGGACGCCGGCATGGCGTTCAACACGATGAACCTGAACAAGCGGTCGCTGGCGCTCGACCTGTCGCAGCGCGAGGGCCGCGAACTCGCCCTCCGCCTCGCCGGCCAGTGCGACGTGATCTACGACAACATGCGCCCCGGCGCGATGGTCAAGCTCGGCCTGGACCACGAGACCCTGCGCCGGGCGAACCCGAGGCTCGTCGTCGCCTCGTCGTCGGGCCGCGGCCACGGCGGCCCCGAGACGGAGTACCTGGGCTACGCGATGGTCCACCAGGGCGTGGCCGGCGGCGCGTACATCTCCGGCTACCCGGACGACCACCCGACCCACAGCGGCGGCGACGTCGACCTGATGAACGCGGTCACGCTCGCCTTCTCGATCGTCGCGGCGCTCCATCACCGCGGGCGGACCGGCGAAGGCCAGTTCATCGACTATTCGCAGTGCGAGGGCGTCAGCTCCATCCTCGGCGAGGTGCTCCTGGAGTACGAGATGACCGGCAAGGTTCCGGAGCGCAACGGCAACGCGCACCGAAGTTCGGCGCCGCACGGCGTCTACCGCTGCTGGGGCATCGACCGCTGGCTCGCCATCGAAGTGCACGGCGACGAGGAGTTCGCCCGGCTCGCGGCGACGATGAACCGGCCCGAACTGGCCGGAGACCCCCGCTTCGAGACCGCGGCCGCCAGGAAGCGGAACGAAGCCGAACTCGACGCGATCGTCGGCGCCTGGGCCCGGGAGCGGGACCGCGACTGGCTGGCCCGCGAACTCCTGGGCGCCGGAGTCGCCGCCGCCCCGTCCCGCGACGCCCGCGACCTCTACGCCGACTCCCACCTGCGGGCCCGGGGCTCCTTCGCCACCGTCGAGCACCCGGAGTGGGGCGACCTGGAACTCGTCGGTCCGCCGTTCCGCATCGCGGGCCGCGATCTCGGCCCGCGCCGGGCGCCCCTGCTCGGCGAGCACACCGACGCCGTCCTCGCCGACGTCCTCGGCCTCTCCGCCGACGAGATCGCCGCCTGCCGCGACCGCGGCATCGTCGCCTGACCCGACGGCGCCGGGTGCGCGGGTCTGCCATCCGCGCGCCCGCTGACGGGCGCACGGACTGGTTCACGGGTGACGCGGATCGCGTCACCCGGGTGGCCGACCCGCATCCGGCCTGCTGGGTGCGCGGGTCTTCCGACCCGCATCCGGCCTGCTGGGTGCGCGGGTCTTCTGACCCGCATCAAGCGCGATGCCGCGCAGCGGCGAGCGCAAGCCGGCGGCGCCGGCTGTACACTCTGCCCTCGCAAACCCACAGTCCGACTCAGCAAAGAGAGGTCCGTCGTGATTCGACTCGCCAAGACTCCGCACCGCGCCGCGATCGTCGCGGCGCTCGCCGCAGCCGCCTTGCTCGTCGCCACGCCCGTGCCGGCCCAGCAGGACGGCGACTCCGTGACCGTCGACATCATGAGCCGCTATCGCGTCGCTCCGAACATCACCTACCTGACGGCCGACGGCTACGAGTCGAAGCTCGACGTGATGACCCCACGCGGCCAGGGGCCGGTCCCGACCCTGATCTACATCCACGGCGGCGGCTGGGTCGGCGGCACGAAGGAATCCAGCGTGCTGCGCGCCCTCCCCTACCTGGAAATGGGCTGGGCGGTGGTCAACGTGGAGTATCGGCTTGGCCGCAACGCCCTGGCGCCCGGCGCCGTCGAGGACTGCCGCTGCGCGCTCCGCTGGGTCTACGAGAACGCCGAGGACTACAACATCGACACCTCCCGCCTGGTCGTCACCGGCGCCTCGGCCGGCGGTCACCTGTCGCTGACGACGGGCATGCTGCCGGCCTCCGCCGGCCTCGACCGGCTCTGCCCCGGCCGCGACGCGGACCGTCCGGGCTGGGCCGCCGCCGACGAGTACGAGATGCCCGTCGCCGCGATCGTCAACTGGTTCGGGATCACCGACGTCGGCGACCTGCTCGAGGGCGTCAACGCGAAGAGCTACGCGGTCGCCTGGATGGGCTCCCGCAGCGACCGCATGGAACTCGCGAAGCGCGTGTCGCCGCTCACCTACGTGCGGTCCGGACTGCCGCCGATCCTGACAATCCACGGCGACGTCGACAACATCGTGCCCTACCAGCACGCCCTCGACCTGCACGCCAAGCTGGACGAGGCGGGTGTCGCGAACAAGATCCACACCGTGCCCGGCAAGGGCCACGGCAACTTCACACCCGACGAGCAGCAGGAGATCTTCCGGGTCATCCGGGCCTTCCTCGCCGAGCACGTGACCGCCGCGGAAGCCGCCAGCACCGGCGCCGAGTGACGAGGACACTCTCAGGGACGCGAGCGCTCTCGCCTCGATGACGGCAAGGCCTGGCAGCGATGCCGCCGGCGATGCTCCGGGTGCGCGGGTCTGCCGACCCGCATCCGGAGCGCCCGACCTGTGCTCCCGTACCGCCGTCGACCTCGCCGCGCTTCTGGCCCGCGGCGAGGTCTCCGCCGTCAATGTCCTGGAAGCGCACCTCGACTGGATCGACCGCCGCAATTCGGAACTCAACGCGATCTGCACGCTCGACCGCGACGGCGCGTTCAAGCAGGCGCGCGCCGCCGACGACCTGCGACGCCGTGACCCGGAAGCCGCGGCCGCCAAGCCCCTGCTCGGCCTGCCGACCGCCGTCAAGGACCTGGTGCCGACCAGGGGCATCCGCACCACCTTCGGTTCGCCGATCTTCGCGGACAACGTCCCCGACTTCGACGCCCTGCTCGTCGAGCGCATCCGCGCCGCCGGAGCGGTCGTCGTCGGCAAGACGAACGCGCCCGAGTTCGGCGCAGGCTCGCAGACCTTCAACCCGGTGTTCGGCAAGACCCGCAATCCGTGGGACCCGAGCCGGACCTGCGGCGGTTCGAGCGGCGGCGCCGCGGCGGCGCTCGCCAGCGGCATGCTGCCCATCGCCGACGGCAGCGACCTCGGCGGCTCGCTCCGCAACCCGGCGAGCTTCTGCGGCGTCGTCGGCTTCCGGCCCACGCCGGGCCGCGTGCCCCGCGTACCTCCCGAGCAAGGCTGGGACGACCTCGCCGTGCTCGGACCGATGGGCCGCAACGTCGCCGACGCGGCGCTCCTGTTCTCGGTCATCGCCGGGCCGGATCCAAGAGATCCGATCTCCATCGCCTTCGCCGACCGGGCGCAAGGCCTGCCAAGGGCCGGCTCTCCTTCGACTGCCAGGTCCTCGTCCAGCGCCTGGGCCCGAACCGCCGGCCCGCAGCCTGGCGCCCCGCCGCGGCCGTTCCACCCGCTCGAGCCCGCCGATCTCCGCGGCCTCCGCCTCGCCTGGACGCCGAACCTCGGCCGCTACCCCGTCGAACGTGAAGTCGTCGAGGTCTGCGAAGCCGCGCTGCCGGCGTTCCGCGACCTGGGCGCCGAAGGCGAGGAAGCCGCGCCCGACCTCTCCGGCGCCGACGTGATCTTCCGCACCCTGCGCGCCAACCTGTTCGCCGACAAGCTGGGGCCGCTGTTCCCCGAGCACCGCGACCGGATGAAGGACACCGTGATCGAGGAGATCGAACGGGGCCTTGCGCTCACGGGGCCCGACATCGCGTCCGCCCAGGCCGAACGCACCCGCCTCCACTGCCGCGTCGTCGACTTCTTCGAGCGCTACGACGCCCTGCTGCTGCCAACCGTTCAGGTCCTGCCGTTCGATGTGGACCAGCCCTATCCCACCGAGATCGAAGGGCGGCCGATGAAGAACTACACCGACTGGATGGCCTCCTGCTACACGATCACCGTCACCGGCTGCCCCGCCATCTCCGTGCCGTGCGGGATCGGCCCGTCGGGCCTGCCGGTGGGCCTTCAGATCGTCACGCCGCGAGCGAGCGACCGTCTGACCCTGGCGATCGCCGCAGCGTTCGAGTCCGCCATCCGCTGGGTGCGCGGGTCTTCCGACCCGCTGCCGGCGTAGCCGGCCAGAAAGTCGCGCCCGCCGCAAGGCCGGCATCGCTCCGATTCCCCGCAGCGAACACCACCGAGCCGCACCGCTCCACCGACGGGCTACACTCCCGGAATGAGGCTCCGCAACGAAACGTTGCGGGCGGCAACGTCCCAGTCACTGGCGAGTCTCGGACTCGTCGGAATCGCCGCGCTCGCGGGCGGTCCCGTCGCCGCCCAGCGCGCCGACTCGCTCAACACCGTCAACGGCGTCGTGGTAGACGAGCGCGGCGCCCCCACCGCCGACGTGGAGGTCGTCCTGCGGCCCTACCCGAGCGAGTACCAAGTCGATCTCTTTCTCCTGGGCTACGAAGACACCCTGCCCCCGGCCGTGGACAGCACCCCCACCGGGCCGGACGGCGGCTACTCGCTCTCGGCAGCCGAGGCCGGGCCCTACTTGCTGGAGTTCCGGCCGCCAGCGGTCGAAGGCCGGCAGCGCTCAACCTCGCCGCTCATCTACGGGAATCTGGTACCGCTCAAGGGATCCCGGACCGCCCAAACGGTGGAGATGCCAAACCGCCACCCGGTCGCCGTTCGGATCCTGGATGCCGCGGGCGATCCGATCGAAGGCGCCCTGGTCGTTGCGGACCCCTCCGTCTGGATCGCGCCACGCTACCTGGGCGCCCTGACCCGGCTCTTCCGCGATGTGCAGACGGGGACCTTCTCGCCCCCGCCTGAGGAACTGATCCTGCCGACGTTTCACCGCTCAGTCTCCCGGACCGACTCGGAGGGAATCGCGCGCTTCCGGATGCCGACGGCGGAAGCGAGTCTGGTTGTCTCGGCGCCGGGCTTCGTCCGGGCCGAGGGAAAGTCCGCGTCGGGCCGTGCCGCGTTCCGCCTGGAGCGCGCCCCGGGAGTCCGTCTGCGCGTCCGCGGTCCGGACGGGGCGCTCGCGCCGGGAGTTCTGATCCGTACGCCGGACACCACCGAGGCCGCCCGCAACCTGACTGGCGCCAACCTCCTCGGCGACCTCGGCACTCCCGGGGCCCTGGGCGCTCCTGGCGCACCGCTGGCGGTCACCGGTGCAGAAGGCGAAGCCGTGGTCGCTCCGAACTCCACATCCGAAACGAGTTGGGAACTCGAAGGGCCCGACCGTGCTTTCGCGCGAGTTTCGCTGCCGACGCCGAGTCCCGAGGAAGGGTCAACTCGGGAACGGGTCGTCGAAGTGCGACTCGAAGCGCCCAGCCGAATTCCCGGCCGCGTCGTCGACGTCGCGTCGGGCCTGGCGGTCGAAGGCGCGGCAATCTGGGTGCAGAGGCTCCCCGGTCACCGCGCGACCAGCGGCCCGAGCGGCGCCTTCGATCTCGAGACCGGGCCCGCGACGACGGGCACGCGCCTTCTCGCGACGGCCGGCGGCTACCTCCCCGAGCAGACGGACATTGCGGCCTCCACCGACCCGAATCCGGCGGAAACCAGGATCGGGCTCACGCCGGAGGCGCCCATCCGCGGCGTGGTGACGGACTCGTCGGGTCGAGGCGTCGGCGGCGCGAAGATTCGCGCCCAGCCGCGCGGCGCCGGAGTTCCGCCCGTCGGGTCGCTCACCGCCCGGCCCGCAACGTCGGCGCCGGACGGCGCCTTTCAGTTGGATGAGGTCGTCTACGGCCATGTCTACAGGTTGACCGCCCAGGCGGCCGGCTACGCCAACACGTCTCTCGACCTGCCGCCCCTCGAACCCGGCGTGACGATCGACCCGATCCACATGGTGCTGTCGGCGGGCCGCCAGGTCCTCGGCGCCGCGGTCGACTCCAACGGGAATCCCGTGGCAGACGTCGATGTAGCCCTTCTATGGCCCCTGGATCCATCGGACTTCAGATCTCCCTTCGACGCTCCCGCCGTGGCCACCACAACGAATGAGCGAGGCGCGTTCGCCTTCCCCGCCGTGGCGCCGGGCGACTACGAACTGCGCCTGCGCCACCCCGGGTACTCGGATCGTCCGCCGGCGCCGATCGATGTACCGAGCGGCGAATCGGACCTGGACCTCGGCGACCTCACCCTGGTCGCCGGGGGAACGATCCGCGGCATCGTGACCGACCCTGACGGCGAGCCGGTACCCGGCGCCTCGTTGCAGGCCCGCGGGCGGAACCGGATCGGCGGCACCGTCCGGACGGCCACGACAGATGCAGACGGGCGATTCCAGATGACCGGCCTCTCCACCGACCTCGCGGACCTCGGCATCCGGGCATCCGGATATCCGCTGCTTGTCCGGCCCGGCATCCGCGTCGATAGCGGAGACTCCGTCCTGATCGAACTCGTGCCTGGATCTGCGGTATCGGGCCGCGTCGTCGACGCCGGCGGCAACGACGCCGTTGGCGTCCCCGTGAGGCTCCGGATCGAACGCGACCGCCGTTCCGGCGGCAGCCCGCTCCTGATGGGGCCGCGGGACATGTTCCCGCGGCGGGTGACGGACTCCCAAGGCCGTTTTCGCTTTGACGAACTCATCCCCGGCACCTGGTCGGCCGAGGCGCGGAAGGGCGAGGAGACCGCCAAAGCCGGTCCGATCGAACTGGCGGCCGCCGGCGAGCGGGAAATCGAACTCGTCCTGGGCACGCCGAACCGGCTGACGGTCGTCGTCGCGACCGCAACGGGCGATCCGGTAGCGGGCGCGCGGATCACGCTGGAGTCGCCGGGCGAGCGGCTGCCAACCGGCTACGGACAAACGGACGGCAGCGGCGAAGCGCGAATCGACATCTCGCCCGGCTCCGCGACCGTCAAGGTGGAACACGAGCGACTCCGGGACGAATCGCGGCAGGTGGAACTCGCGACAGGCGCCAACGAACTCCGGATCGAACTCCATCCGGCCGCGGAACTCGCGGGCACGGTCCGTTCCCACGACGGCGTTCCCCTGGCGCTGGCGACCGTCGAGGCCGTAACCGAGTACTCCCCGAACACGGAGCGCCATCAGCGGAACACGGCTTCGGACCGGAACGGCGCGTTCCGCGTCACGGACGTCGAGCCCGGCAGCTACATCGTCACCGCGCGATCGTCCGGCTACGCCGACGGCGGTCCGGAGACGCCCATCAGGGTCGACCGCGAGTCCATCGAGGGCATCGAGATCGTGCTCCAGCCGGAGGCGAGGATCGTCGGCGTCGTGTCGGGATTGACCCCCTCCGGTCTGGCACAGGTGGAGGTCCGGGCCTGGAAGGACTCCCGCTCGCGGGAAACGACGCCGGACACCGAAGGGAACTTCTCCCTGGAAGGTCTCAGCCCGGGCGCCTGGCGGGTCGTCGCCACCCGAGGCACGCCAGGCTCGGAGAGGAGAATCGCGGAGAACGTGACGATCGATCAGGGTGCCGCCGAGACCTTCGTCGAGTTGCGTTTCGAGCGCGGGCGCCGTCTGTCCGGACAGGTGCTCGAAGCCGGGGAACCGCTGGCCGGTGCGAGGCTGGGGATCGGCGGACAATCCATCCGGACCGACCGCGAAGGCCGCTTCGCGGTCGAGGGACTCGAACCTGGCCGCACGCAGGTGCGCATCAGCCGGCCGGACTTCAGCGGGACGCAGTACCGGGCGATCGATCTGCAGACCGACCTGGAGGGAGTTCGCCTCGAGCTGGCGCCGGCCGCGGCGACCGTCGCCGGCACGGTCGTGGACGCGGCATCCGGCCAGCCGCTCGACTTCGTCAGCCTGATTGCTGCCGACGCGGCCACGATAAACGCCCTTGCAACGGACCAGGACGCAGGCGCGTCGCTCGTCGGCGCAAGTTTCTCGTTCAGCCAGCCGGGCGGCAGGTTCACTCTCGAACTCGGACCGAACGCCGACCACCTGCTGGCAGCGCAGGACGGCTACGAGAGCCTCCGGATCCCCCTGGCAATCGAGCCCGGCGAGCGCCGCGAGGGCCTGGTTATCGAGTTGCAGCCGGAAGAGTCCGGAGACCCGAACCCGTAGGAGGACTGGAGCGCCGCCGGAATGCCGGACGTGAACCGGAGGTTGGCAGCCTTTGTGCCCCGCCTCATTCTCCTGCTCGCCCTGACCGGGCTCGCCGCCGGCCAGCTGTGGGCCCAGCCCGCCGCCGAGGCGCCCCTCACCGTCACGGGCACGCTGGTAGACGAACGCGGCGCGCCGGAAGCAGGCGTCGAAGTCGTCCTGCGGCCCTATCCGAACCGGTTCGAACTCGATCTCGACGTTCTCGGCGTCGCGGACGCGCTGCCCGCGGCGGTCGACCGAAGCCGCTCGGACGCGGACGGCGCCTTCGCCGTGTCGGCGCCGGTTCCCGGGCCGTACCGCCTGGAGATGCGCCCTTCCGCACCGGCTGAATCGACCGGTGCCGTGGCGCCCCTCGTCTACGGAAACCTGGCGCCGCTCACCGCCTCGCGGGTCCTCGAACCGAACGAACTGCCGGACCGCCATCGCGTCGCCGTGCGCGTTCTGGATGCCGGCGATCGGCCGATCGCGGGGGCCCTGGTCGTCGCGATTCCCACGACCCTGCGGTCCGCCCGGTACGAACGGACGACCCGGCGCCAGCGGCCCCGGCGGCTCTACCCCAGGTTCCATCGAGCCGCCGCGAGAACGGACGCGGAGGGAGTGGCGCGGTTCCTGATGCCGACCGTCGAGGCCGAGATCGCTACCGCCGCGCCGGGCTTCGCCATCGGCACGGCGCGGACGGAGGCCGGTCGCGCCGCCTTCCGTCTGGAGCGCGATGCCGGCGTTCGGGTTCGGGTACGGGACCCCAACGGCGCGCCGGCGCCCGGAGTGCTGATCCGGACGCACGGCCCGAGCAACCTGCCCCTGGCGCTGACCGACGAGCAGGGGGAGGCGCTGGTCAGCGGCGCCTCCGACGCCGAAGCCACCTACGAGTTCGAGCGCGCCGACCATGCCCTTGCCACGGCTCCGGCAACGCCGACTCCGCCGGTTGCGGGAGCGCCGGCCGCCGGCGAACGCGTCGTTCACGTCCGTCTCGAGACGGCGCTGCGCGTTGCCGGTCGAGTCGTCGATGCGGCATCGGGCGTCCCCGTCGACAACGCGACGGTGTGGGCCGTCAGCTTCCCCGGACACGCCACATCGAGCGACCGGGCGGGCGGCTTCGAACTGAGCACGCGACTGTCCGGGAGAAAAGCCGCCCTGTCGGTCAACGCCAACGGCTACCTGTCCGCCCGCGTCGACGCTGCCGGCGAGCGCGGCGCTACGACCGAGGTGTCCATCCCGCTGGAACCGGCGGCGCCCCTGTCCGGCCTGATCACGGACAGCGCCGATCGACCGGTCGCGGGAGCGGCCATCCGGGCCGAGTCGATCGGCGGTTCGCGGCCGGGAGCGGGACCGCGCGGTTCGCTCACGACCGCCTCCGATGCCAACGGCGCCTTCCGCATCGCCGACGCCGAGTACGACCGGCCCTACCGGCTGACGGTGCGGGCTCAGGGCTTTCCGAGCACCGTCGTCGACGCTCCACCCCTGGAGCGGGGCGCGGCCGCGGCGCCGCTCCGGATCGTCCTGACGAAGGGCCGCCGCACCTTCGGGCGTGTCGTCGACACCGAGGGCGCTCCGGTCGAGGCCGCCGAGGTCAGGCTGCGCCGGCCTCCGGAAACGGGCCGCCGCGTCCCCTTCGACCGGCTCGACGCCACCGAGCCCACGACGACGGACGAACAGGGCGACTTCCAGCTTCCGCCCGTCAGCACTGGAGAGTACGAGGTGCGCATCGTGCGCGCCGAGTACATAGGCACGGGAGACAGGAGAGTCGAGGTGCCGCGCGGCGAAGGGACCTTCGACCTCGGCTCGTTCACCCTGGTGCCGGGCGCGGAGATCTTCGGCGTTGTCAGCGACCCCGAAGGTCTGCCGGTCCCCGGCGCCACGGTGGAGTTCCCCAGGTACGGCGCGGACCGGGATCAGGGACGGTCGACCGCCACGGATCTCGACGGGACCTTCCGCCTTACCGGGCTTCCCCACGACCTGGTCGATCTCGACGTTCGCGCGGAGGGCTTCGTACCGTTGACCCTAGGCGGCGCCCGGCCGGACACCGGCGAACCGATCCTCATCGAACTGCGGACGGGCGCGACGCTCTTGGGCCGCGTCCTGGACGACGCCGGGAACCCGGTCGCCGGCGCCTCGCTGATGCTCGATCCCGACGAGCAGACGCTGACGCGATTGGGAGGATGGTCCTCGGTGGACTACTTCAAGAGCACCGGCAGCGACGGCCGCTTCCGCTTCGAGAACGTGGGCGCGGGGACCTGGTCGCTCGAAGCGGAGGACGGAGACGCCAAGGCTCGACTCGAAGCGATCGAACTGACCACGGGAACCGAGCGCGTCGTCGAGCTCCACTTGAGCGCCCGGAATCGCCTGACGGTCACCGTGACCACCTTCCGGGGCGACCCCGTGTCCGAGGCGGAGATTCTCGTCCAGAGCAACCAGCACCTCTACTCCAGCGCCTACGGCAGGACCGACGCCAGCGGCAGCGCGCGGATCGGAATCGAGCCCGGACCGGCCACCGTCCGCACCTTGCACGAGGAGCACGAGGACGATACGCGGAAGGTCGTTCTCGAAGCCGGGAGCAACGAACTGGCGATCCAGCTCGGATCCGGCGGAACGATCGCCGGCACCGTCCGGTCGGCCGACGGTCCGCCGCTCGCCGCCGCAACCGTCGAAGCCCACTCGGAAGACGACCTCGACACGCCGGTGCGGTACCGCCGCTACGGGGACTCGGCGAAGACGCTGTCGAACGGGCAGGGACAATTCCGCATATCGGGACTCGAGCCGGGAACGTACCTTCTCCTCGGCCGGGCGCCCGGCTTCGCCGCCGACGGTCCCGACCAACCGTTCGTTGTGGACGGCCAGAGCGTGGACGGCGTCGACATCGTCCTCCAGCCGGGAGGCTTGATCGCCGGAGTCGTCAGCGGGCTCGGTTCCGCGGAACTGAGCCAGGTGCGGATCGAAGCCTCGAATCGAGCCCGGTGGCAAACCGCGGCGCCCGACAGCGAGGGGAACTTCGCGCTCGACGACGTGGCGGCCGGGGAGTGGAAGGTCGTCGCCCGCAAAGGCGCGTCCTTCGGGGGACGGGCCGTCGAACGGACCGTGACGGTGGGCCCCGGGTCGTCCGAGGCGTTCGTCGAGCTCCCGTTCGAACGCGGCCTGCGCCTGAGCGGACAGGTGTTCGTGGCCGGCGAGCCGATGATCGGCGGAGCCCTGGGCGCCGTTCCACGGGAGGGCGAAGAGGCTCAGTGGACCCGGACCGATCATCTGGGCCGCTTCGAGATGAGCGGTCTGGACCCCGGCCCTTACGACCTGAGGATCGAGGAGGCGACAGGAAGCGCGGAACATCGATCGATCGACCTGCAGTCCGACCTGGAGGGCCTGCGCATCGACCTTCAGAGACCGGCTTCGGTGGAAGGCCTCGTCGTCGATGGGGTAACCGGTCAACCCCTCGCCTACGCCTGGCTGACGGCGGGGAGCGCGCAGCAGATCGCGGCGCTCAGGAGCGACGACTCGGGATCCGGTTCAGCCGGAGAGACGATGAGCGAGAACGGCGGCCGTTTCACGCTCCGGTTCGGGCCAGGCGCCGAACAGTTGTGGGTCGAACGCGAGGGCTACCAGGACGCCTTCCTTTCCCTGAACGTGGCCCCCGGTCAGCGGCAGGAAGGACTCGTCATCCGCCTGCGGCCGGAAACACCCGAGGCGCCGGACCGCTAGCCCTGTTAGCGTTCACGAATGCTCGGCCCGCCGTCCAGGTCGCGACTCACCGTGCCGCGGCCGTTTCTGTGCCTCGGCGTGGCCGCTCTCGCGACCGGCTCACTCTGGGCTCAGCCGGCCGCCGAGGCGCCGCTCACCGTCACCGGCACCCTCGTCGACGAACGCGGTTCTCCCGTCGCCGGCGTCGAAGTCGTCCTGCGCCCGTATCCGAACCGGTACGAACTGGACCTCGCCTTCCTGGGCCATCCCGAGGCGCTGCCGGAAGCCGTGGAGCGAGTCCTCTCCGGTCCTGAGGGCGGCTTCTCGCTGTCGGCGCCCTTGGTCGGCCCATACCGGCTGGAGATTCGGCCGAGCCCGGCGGCAGCCGGTCCGGCCACCGTCGCGCGCGCCTATCGGCATCTCGCGCCCCTGCGGGTTCCCCTGCACCTCGAGCCCATCGAGCTGCCGGACCGCCACCCCCTGACGATCCGGGCACTGGACGCCGACGGCCAGCCCGTCGAAGGCGCCGTGGTGATTGCGATTCCCGAGCCCAGGCAGCGCACGGGCAACCCTCCCTACCGGCCTCCGCACGAACAACCGGAGCGCCTCCACCCCGAGTTCGAGCGCGCGGCCGCGCGCACGGACGGCCAGGGAATCGCCCGGTTCCTGATGCCGTCGCAGGCTGCGGACGTCGTCGTCCGGGCGGACGGCTTCGCGGCGCGGCGCGCGAACGTGGAGTCGGGCCGCGCCGCCCTGAGGCTCGATTCCGCACCGCACATCATCCTTCGCGTCCGCGGTCCGGACGGCGAACCCGCAAACCGGGCCGTGATCCGGCGAGCCGGCGGCGCCGACGAAGTTCCGATCGCTCTGACCGGCGAGGACGGTCTGGCTGCGGTCGGCCTCGGCGCCGACGAACGGGCAACGCTCGTGGCGGAGGCGCCTGACGGCTCGTGGATGCGCACGACAACCCGGAATGAACCCGCTCGGGAAAGCGCTTCCGAACCGTCGGTCCAGGAGCTCCTGCTGCAGCCGCCCGCGGTCATCGCCGGCCGGATCGCGGACGCGACGACCGGGCTCGGCGTGCCCGACTCGGTGGTGTGGGTTCGCTCCGATCCCGGCCGGCACACGGTTGCGGACTCCTCCGGAGGCTTCCGCCTCTACGCTCCGCTCCCTCAGCGGCGCATCGAACTCGGCGCGGTCGCCAGCGACTACCTTGCCGCGACCGCGACCGTCAACGCGGACCGCATCCGCGCGGGGGCAGACGTCCTGGTCGGACTGGCGCCGGCCGCGCCTCTCGCCGGCCGGGTCGTCGATGGCTTCGGCCGCCCCGTGGCCGGGGCCAACGTCCAGTCCGAGCCAACCGACGACGAGCCACTCGAATGGCGCACGGACCGGCACGGACGGGCGACATCCGGGCCCGATGGATCGTTCTGGATCCCGAACGCCGTGTACGGCAGCGGCTACCGACTCACCGTCGAAGCCCCTTCCTACGCTCCCGCGCAACACGACTTGCCGCCCTTCGAGCGAGCTTCCCCGGTGGAGCCGGTCCACATCGTGCTGTCGCAGGGACGGCAGCCCTGGGGCACCGTCACCGATCCGGAAGGGGCGCCGGTAGCCGGCGCCGAGATCCGACTCTCGTGGCCCTCCGAGTATCCCGAGCTTCCCGCGAGCTTCAGTGACGACGAGGCAGTTGAGGCGGTGCTCTCAAACAACCGCGGCGAGTTCGAATTCGCAACCGTGGCGCCCGGCCAGTACGGCGTCAGCATCTCCCATCCGGAGTACGTCCATCTGGACGGGAAGCCGGCGAACGTTCCTCAAGGCGCCGGCTACTTCGACCTGGGAGTCTTCGTCCTCACGCCCGGCGCCGAGATACACGGCGTGGTTTCCGACCCCGATCAGGGTCCCCTGGAGGGTGTGGAGATCAGCGCAAGGCAACGAAGCCAGATCCTGTCGGGGCAGACGCGGACCGCAACCACCGACGCCAGAGGGCGTTTCCGGCTGGGCGGACTGCTGACCACCGTACTGGCCGACCTCACTGCGACAGCGGACGGCTATGCCCCTGCCGCCGTCGAATCCGTGCGGCCGGCGACCGGCGAGCCAGTTCTGATCGAGCTCGCCAGGGGCGCTTCGCTGAGTGGACGGGTGTTCAATCCGGATGGCAGCGCCGCCGCCGGTGTCCAGGTTGGCCTGTCCGTGCCCTATACCGAGTTCCGCCGCCGCGCAGTGTTCGGCGAGCACGTCTTTCACTCCGCCCGCGCGGACAACGACGGCCGGTTCCGGTTCGATCGGCTCGTTCCCGCCAGATGGTCCCTCGAAGCTGTAGACCGGACGGCCCGGGCCACGCTGGAAGGCATCGAACTGGGATCGGGCGCTTCGCGCGAGGTCGAGATCAACGACCGATCCGTCGCCAACGTGACGATCCGGCTCGAACCGGGGGCCGAGATTCGCGGCATGGTCACCGGCCTCGACGCCGGCGACATGGCGACCGTGGGAGTCGAGGCCTGGCAAGGCGCTCTGTTTCGGAGCGCCTCCCCCGACCTCGACGGCAGCTTCTCGATCGAGGCTCTCGCGCCCGGCACCTGGCAGTTCTCCGCGACGACCGGGGAGCGGCGATCGCCAATGCAGAGCGTGACGGTCGATCCGGGGGCTGCATACGCAACCGTCGAGCTGCACTTCCAGCCGGGCTTTCGGGTGACCGGCCAGATGTTCGTGGCGGGCGTACCCGCCACCGACGGTTTCGTCACGGCGTCGCAGCCGGGTCAGGAGAACCCGAGACGGACGAGAACCGATCACCAGGGCCGCTTCGAGATGAAGGGACTGCCGGCCGGCGGCTACCAACTGCAGTTCCGACACCGTCTCGGAGCCACTACCGAGCAGCCGCTGGACCTGCAGAGCGACTACCACAACCTGCTCGTGCATCTGCAGCCGCTCTCCGACGATCAGAACTGATCGGCGGGTCGCCAAACGACGTCGGGTAACCGTGCGGGAGTCACCTCCGCTCGTACGTGTACAGCCTCCGCCCGCTCGCCGACACCGTCTCCACATGACGGATCGCGGCGTACGGTTCCAGCGCCGCCTCCCACGCCTCCGGCGTGTAGTCGGCGAAGCGGTCGCCCCGCAACGTGAGCAGGTCGTCGACCCTCGGATCCCCCTGGGGAACGAACTCGACCAGGCCGCGCGGCGCCAGGGAAACGAGCCAGGAGGCGATCCGCGGCAACGGCACGTTGCGGCCGATGGCCAGGTGGTGGAGCACGGCCAGCGCCACCAGGGCGCCCGCGCCGCGCGAGCGATGCGCCAGCGAGCGCCTCTCCGTCTGGGACCAGCCCTGGTCGGGCGACGGGTTGGCCAGATCCTGGTAGAGGGGCAGGAAGCGCAGACGATCCGAGCGCGCGCGCGCGCAGGCGGCCTCCAGCGCGCCGAAGTCCGCGTCGAAGCCGATCGCGTCGCGCACGCCGCCTTCCAGGGCGATGGCGGAGAACTCGCCCGTGTTGCAGCCGAGATCCCAGAGCTGCTCCGGCGGCGCCTCGGCAATGAAGGAGCGCACGGATTCCGCCTTGCGCGAGGCTTCGGCCGTGTCGTAGCTGGTCAGCAGCGAGTAGTCGCTCCAGGTCGTGTCCGTGCCCCGGGGCACGAGACTCTCGATCCAGCGCCGAAGCTGGGTGAGGAGACCGCGGTAGGCGTTGCGCGGCAGCGCACGTCTCTTTGTCCGCTTCGCCGCTTCGCTGCGCGAACCCGCGCGGCGCTCGAAGCGAAGCGGGAGCAGGACATGCGCCTGCATCCTCGCCGACCAGCGCCGCCGGCGCGGCAGCAGGGCCGCCAGTTCGCGGCCGGGGATTCCCTCCTGCATCCCGCGATACCAGGCGTTGTGGGGAACGCCGAGTTCCGCCGCCAGCAGCAGGGGGTTCAGGAACTGCTCGCAGAACTGCGAGTGGCCCTCCCAGTACTCGCCTTCGCGATAGCGCCGCAACGACAGCCAGTCGATGAACACCGGCTTGGCGCCCTTGAACTGCACGTTGTAGGCGCTCGCGTCGGAGAGCGAGATGTCCCTGTCGAGCAGCCGGATCTGCATCTCCAGGTGATGAAGCGCGGCCGCCTTCAGGAGGGAGAAGGGCCACTCGTAAGGATAGGAGATGAAGGGCAGGCGGGGATGCTCCAGGACCAACCCTCCGGGCGGCGGCAGGACGCCGGCCTCGACCGGATCCACTTCCTCCGCCGCCACCAGCCCTCCCTCGACGACCAGCGCATCGACGAGGCCGCACTTCCGCGCGTAGCGGTACTCCTCGACCGCGGCCGGCGCGACGCTTCTGAAGATGCGGCCGTCCCGGCCCTCGATCACCTGCCCCGCCGGATCGCGGAAAGAGGAAGGCTCGGCCTGGGACTCGCCCGCAGCCCCGGCCCGCACTACTCGGACTCGGGCTCGTCGGTACTGCCGAAGCCGAAGAAGGCCTGAATGCGATGCCAGTAGTACCTGAAGGCAAGTGCCGCAGCCGCCACGCCGCCGATCACCGCCTGCAGAATCATGCTGCCCGACGCCGGATCAAGGTATGCATGGGCCGTTTGCGGCACGATCAATGCCACGATCAAGGCAACCAGCAGACTGGTTCGATGCTTCGCCATTCGTCTCGCTCCCCGGGGACGCTTCCCGCCACCCCCGGTGAATCGTCCGTGAAGACGAACAGATCCGGGGCGTTTCGTCAAGGGATCCCGACCGCGCTACGCCTCTCGCCGAGGACGTTGATCGCCCGTCGCGCGCTAGAATACGCGAAGGGTCGCCGAACCGAAATGCCCCATCCTTCTGGAACCGGGCGTCGCATCGCATGAGAGCACCTACCACGCGCTGTGTCAGCCAACGAGCTCGCGGTTCGTTCCGAGTCGGAGCCACGCTAACGGTGGTGCTCCTCTGCGCGCCCGCGCTGCCCGATCCGCCCAGCGGTGCCCTGCACGGACAGCAGCCGTCCACCGCGCCCACCGTAGCCGGGCGTCTCATCGGCCCGGACCTGCAACCGGCGGCCGGTCTGGAGGTGCGACTGATCCCGGTCCCGGGCAGCTACGTCCGCCGCCTGTCAGAACTCGGCGTCGCCAACGCCGCGCGGATCATCGACCGTACCCGCTCGGATGCCGAGGGGAGCTTCGAGCTGATGGCAACGCGCGCCGGCCCCCACCAGATCGAAGTCATGGCCGAGGCTCCCGAGACCAGGCCGCCCACCGTTGTCGCCCCGGTCTACGTGCGACTGGTTCTGCGCGCCAAGCCGAATGCCGTCCCGCCCATCCAGCTTCCCAAGATGCACCATCTCGTCATCGGCGTCGCGGACGAGGAAGACCAGCCGGTCAAAGGAGCGCTGGTCCTCGTTCAGGCCTCCCAGTGGTCCGACCCTTCGGTCTGGGCACACAGAGGAAAGACGTCCCCGACGTATGGTCGCGCCAGCGCACGCACGAACGAAGACGGACTGGCGAGGTTCTTTCTTCCTACCGCAAAGTCCAGCGTCGCCGTCTCGGCATCCGGGTTCAACCTCAGCATCGATGACCTGTCACGGGACCGGGCGGCGTTCAGGCTCGCCCGCGGTGACGGCGTCACGCTCCGGATTCTGGATGTCGACGGAGTACCCGTCCCCCGAGCCGTGATCCGGGTCGGCGAGTACCAGGCCATCCCCCTGGCGCTCACCGACGACCGCGGCGAAGCGACCGTCGGGTTCCCCGGGGGAAAGGGAATCTCCTACCAGATCGAAGCCGAGGACGGGGCCTTCGCCCGCACCGCGCGCGTGAAGCGCGAGCCCCCGACTGCTGCCGGACCCCAAACCGTCGAAGTCCGTCTCTGGCCAGCCTTCGAGCTTCGAGGCCAGGTGGTGGACGCGAAGACCAACCTGCCCGTCGAGCTGGCAACGATCTGGATCGACGACGGGCTCGAAGGAACTGATCGCGGACAAGACAGACTGGTCTGGGCCCGTCCTGGTGGGGAGTTCACTCTGAAGACCCGCGCCGACTACGTGCCACCGGCGATCCGGATCGCCGCCGCGGGCTACAGGACAAAGCGAGTCTGGCTGGGACCGGAGCACTACGCGACCGCCGACCGTCGCAAACCGATCCGGGTAGAACTGAAGCCTCAGAAAGGCCGATCCGCGCGGAGATGAACGAGCCCAGAAGCGCTGCAGCCTTCGGGGAGGCCACGGTCACCAGAGATCCAGCACAAGCTCCGTTACGGCTGGCGAAGCTGGCCCTGGCCACACTGCTTTCGGCGACCTGGCCGGCATCGAGCGGCGATCCGCTGAGCGCCCAGCCTCCGGAGCTTGCCGACCCCGCCGTGTCCGGGAAGCTGGTCGCCCCGGATGGTTCCGCTGCCGCGGATCTCGAAGTCCGCCTGATCGCGTCACCGGGCAGCTACGCCCGAAGGCTGCGCGAACTCGGAGAGACCGACGCGATACCGGTCGTCGACCGGAGCCGCACCGATACAGACGGTCGCTTTGTCCTCACGGCGTCGCGGATTGGCCCTTACCGCCTCGAGATCCTGGCAGCCGTTCCCGACACGACACCGCCAACCGTCCCGGCGCCCGTGTACGCCCTGCTGCTCCCACTCGCCGAGCCGATGGTCCTGCCGCCAATCCAGGTGCCCCGGATGCACCACTTCGTCGTCGGCGCGAGAGACGAAGCGGGGGCACCGATCGAAGGCGCCCTGGTCGTTGCCCGAACCACTCGCCGGTCGAACCGGGAACGGCGAAGCGTGGAGACGGTCCAGTCGCGGCCCACACCGCCCTGGCGGCAAGCCGCGCAGCCCCGCGAGTCTGAACTCGCGCATCCCACGTTCGATCGCGCGACCGCCCGCACCGACGCCCGGGGAATCGCCCGCCTCTCTCTGCCGACCGCCGACGCCAACGTGGTCGTTGCGGCGCCGGGCTTCGAACTCCGGGCGTCCCTGATTGAAGGCGGGCGCGGCCTATTCGAGCTCAGGCGCGACGCCGGCGTCACCCTCCGGGTGCGGGATCAGCTCGGCGCGCCGGTTCCCCGCGCGGTGGTCCGCATCGGTGAGAGCATGTCGGTCCCGCTGGCCCTGACGGATGACCGTGGCGAAGCGACCGTCGGGCTGAGCACGACACAAGGCATCTCCTTCCAGGTGGAGACGGAGGACCGTTCATTCGGGCGAACCTCGCCGATCGAGTCGTCCGACGACCATTCCGCCGAACCGCGCATTGTCGAAGTCACCGTCGCGCCGGCGATTGAACTCGCGGGAAGGGCCGTTGACGCAACGACCCGATTGCCGGTTTCCGATGCAACGATCTGGCTGAACGGCCGATCCGGCGACCATGCCTGGTCCGATGCCGCCGGCAGCTTTACACTGCGGACTCGCGACGATGCTGGCGCCCTCCACCTGTCCGCCACCGCGCTCGATTACCGCGTCCAGGCGATGTCGGTCCCCCTGGAACGAGTGCGTAGCCACCAGGCGATCTCCGTCGTGCTGAACCCGGCGGCCAGGTTCACCGGCACGGTGACCGACTCCAGCGGACACCCGGTCGTCGAAGCACGGCTGCTGGTCGACCGCCTGGACCCGGCGGACGCCGGAACCAACGCCGCGAGATCGGGCACCTACTACCAGTGGCGGAGCGGCTACGGCCGGGATCACCAGACGACCTCGGCATCCGATGGGACGTTCCGGCTGGAGGGTCTGGACCGCCACCTGTCCTATCTGCTCACTGTCGAAGCCCAGGGGTTCGTGCGCTACTCCGTCGAGCTGCCCGGCGCTGGCTCCTCCGGCGCCCAGGATGCCCTCGACATCGTCCTCAGCCGTGGCCACCGCACCCGGGGCAAGGTCGTCGACGCTGACAGGCGGCCCGTGCCGGAGGCCGCCATCGCCATCATGCCGTCGATGCGCGATGCCCGCGGCGGCGTCTCCGTGAGCGCGGACGCCTACCTGACCGCCGCCAGCGACACGGAGGGAGTCTTCGAGTTTCCGGCCGTGGGCCCCGGCAGCTACCAACTGACCGTCGACCATGCGGAGTTCACAGGCCGGCCGCCGGTAAACATCGACATTCCCGGCGGCGAGGGCGACGTCGATGTCGGTGTCTTCACGCTCACGCCGGGACAGCAGATCGAAGGCCTCGTCTTCGGCCCGGATCGGCGTCCCGTTGCCGGGGCACGGGTCAGTGCCTTCGACGATCGTCCCGTCCCGGGCCCGATCGACGCCGCTTCCCGGAGCGCCACCACGGACGACCGCGGACGTTTCCGCATCGGAGGACTGGGAGAACGGCCAGTTCAGGTCGCCGTGGAGGCGGACGGCTTCGCGCCCTACAGCCTGAAGGCAGTCCGACCCGGCGCGGGCGAGCTGCTGGAGATCGAGCTGGGCCCTGGCGCCACGCTGACCGGGCGCGTCGTCGACGCGGCCGGCGATGCGGTCTCCGGTGCTTTCGTGACGATCTACAACTTCGATCCCGACATGTGGCGCAGCTCGTTCAGCCCGGTGATGGCGGAAACCGAGGCCGACGGCAGTTTCCGCCTCGACCTCCTGCGTTCGGGCAGGTGGAGTGCGTCCGCCTTCACCCGGGAGGGAGGTTCGAGTCGTGCCGAGAGCGGCCCCATCCGCCTGGATGAGGGCGTCGTTCGGGAGATCGAACTCGTCCTGCCGACTGACGGCGCCGACGTCACGGGCATCGTCACGAACCACAATGGAGAGCCCGTGGCGAACGCCGATGTCACGATCATCGCGAGCGGTGAACCTGGCGGCGCGTCTCTGCGATCGGCGCCGTCGTGGCAGACGGGTGCAGATCAGCGCGGCCGCTTTCAGTACCGTGGACTCCCGGCCGGCGCCGCCACGATCATCGCCAGCCATCCGGAGTACCGGATCATCCAGCGCGAGATCAGCCTGGAGTCGGGGTCGAACGAGATTTCGCTGACCCTTCAGCCGGGCCTTGAGATCACAGGCACGCTGCGGTCCGAGGACGGGCTTCCAGTCGCCCTCGGCGAGATCGATGCGGAACTCCAACCCGCACCGGGGCAGGATCGCCTGTCCGACGACGTGGTCTGGCGGCGGGGCGGTGTGCACCAATCCGCCCATGCCGTCAGCGACCGCAACGGCGACTATCGACTGGCGGGCCTGGACACCGGCGTCTACATTCTGCGGGCGTGGGCCGACGGATACGGGGCGGGCGGCCCGGGCCACCGAGTACGGCTCGAGGGCGGCTCCATTGCCGGCGTGGACCTCGTGCTTCCTGCCGAGGCAGCGATCGAAGTGCGGATAGCCGGTGAACCGGTCTCGGGAATCGACGTCGGAGCGCACCAAGGCTACGAGGACTACCGCACCGCGACGCAGAACCCTAGCGGCGCCTACCGTATCGACGGTCTCGGTCCGGGAGACTGGACCGTGACGGCCCAGGACTTCGGCGGCCGCAGGGCCGAGCAAACCGTCACTCTCGCACCGGGCGACGAGGCTGTCGTCGAACTCAGCTTCGAGGAGGGTCTGCATCTGACCGGCTGGGTGACGGTCGCGGGCCAGCCGCCGGGCGGCGGCAACATCGCGCTTCTCAGCGCCAGCCTCTATCCGCGCTGGACCGAACTAGACCGGGACGGGCGCTTTGAACTCCCGGCTGTGCAGCCCGGCGTCTACAACCTGGCGATCCGCGTCCCCGGGGCGGCCGGCGAGACCACCGGCACGATCTACCAGCGCCAGGTCGAGCTCCAGGAAGACGAGGAGCTTCGCCTCGACCTGGAACTGCCCGCCGTGCTGACCGGCCTCGTCACCGACAGCGTAGGGCGACCGCTCGCTGGAGCGCTCCTCCTTACCGTCCAGGCCGGCACGGAGACCATCGCCCCGTCGGCGGTGCTTTCGGGCGCGGGAATGGCCGGTACGGCGCTGACCGACGCGGAGGGCCGGTTCGAGTTGCGGTCGGCCCCAGGCTCCTGGGATCTGCAGATCGTACGCGAGGGCTTCGAAACACTGATCGTTCCCGTCGAGTTGGCGTTAGCGGAGCACCGCCAGGGTCTCGTCTTCGAACTCCGCGCTGGCGGGAACCAGCGGCAGAACTAGCAGGCCGCGTCAGTCCCCGGAGCTTCGGGTCATACGCTCGCGAGCGGAAGGACTCGATTTCGAAAGGGCCTCGCCGGGGATTCAGCTTGTCGCGCAGCGGCGCCAGACGCTCCCTCCGGATACGCCGCGGGCGCGCTCGTTGGCCGTCCGAACTTCCGATCGCCTCAGGTCGATCCTCCGTTTCCCGCTCCGGGACCGCAGGAACCCCACACGGTCGATCACGCCCCACGTTCAACAGTCGAAGCTCCCCGCGAGTTCTGGCAGATGCCGGCGAAACCGGCGCTGGAAGCTCTTGCTCTCCGCACATACGACCTTCACGGTCCTGGCTACCGCGTCTTCGATCACGGGCGGCAGCGGCGACTCGAGGTTCCAATAGAACAAGCGCCGCTCTGCGAACCCGGGTGGCACGTACCACTCGAACCGGAACAACGGCACCCGATCCACGTCGCCTCGTGGTCCCCAGTCGTTGCGAAGGAACTTCCCCACGGTTTCAGGACACGCTGGAGCGAGCCCTTCCGTCCAGAACGCGAAACCCCCACTGCACGGTTCCTCTTGTGCGGTCGACATGACGGTCGGATGTTCCCAGGGCGCCGTCAGGCGGTCCAGTCCACCCGCCGCCATCCGACCGCAGTACTGTGGCGCCAGATCGCCGCGCGAGTAGGCCGTGAAACCGTCATCGTGCACGACAAGCTGGCGTACTCCTGATAGAAGCGGCGGGGGAACCAACCGATGGCCACGTTGACCCGAGGCGGGCCATGGCTGGTGAAGCCGTACTGCACCGCGAGACATCCCGGATCCTAACTGTAGATGGAGTTGAGGCAGGAACTCAGAATCGGCAAAACAACCAGCACCGGCGTGTAGAGCAGCGCTCGCCGGATGTGGGCGACGATTCGCCTGCGTTGGTCAACTGAAGCCGCCACCGCCGGACGCTACAACACCCCGTCTCAGCGGGCCAGGTCGTAGGATACGCGCCGGACCGCCCGAAGGCGGCGCCCCCGACTCATCGGCAGAAGGAGAACACTGTGGACATCGCGAACAGGATCATGGTCGTCACCGGCGGCGCCTCGGGAATCGGCAAGGCGCTGGCGGAAGGGTTTCACCGCGAGGGCGCGCGGCACGTCGTCGTCGCCGACCGCGACGAGGCGGGGGCCAAGGAAGTCGCCGGGGCGATCGGCGGCACGGGCGTCGGGCTGGACGTGGCGGACGAGGGCGCCGTGCGCGACCTGGTCGCGGCGACCCAGTCGAGCATCGGTCCGATCGACCTGTTCATGTCGAACGCCGGATTCGTGACGATGGGCGGTCTCGAGGTCCCCAACCGGGAGATCAACGACCAGTGGGAGGTCCACGTCATGTCCCACGTCTACGCCGCGCGGGCCGTCCTGCCCTCGATGATCGAGCGCGGCGAGGGGTACATCATGAGCACGGCCTCCGCGGCGGGTCTGCTGACCCAGATCGGCTCGCTCGCCTACTCGCTGACCAAGCACGCGGCGGTGGCGCTGGCGGAGTGGATCGCGATCACTCACCACCACCAGGGCATCCGCGTCTCGGTGCACTGCCCGCAGGCGGTGAAGACGAACATCGGCGCCAACAGCCCCGACCGGAACCGGCGGCGGGGCCTGTCGGTCGGGGTCGCCTCCGGCGACGGCGTGCTCACGGCCGAGCAGGCCGCCGACGCCTGCATCGACGCGGTCCGCGAGGAGCGCTTCTGGGTCCTGCCTCACCCCGAGGTTGCGGAGTACGTCCGGCGCAAGGGGAGCGACATCGACCGCTGGCTCCACGGCATGAGGCGCTTCCAGGGACGGCTGTACGAGGGCCAGCCGCTCCCCGGCGACTGGTTCGTCGACGCCCGGGACGACTGAGGCTGCCGGGAACGGAACCACGGCCCGCGACGCGTCCGTCCCCGGACGATCCGGTCTTCTCGACGCGCTGGCGGCGGCAGGGAACGCGCGCCGCGCGGACCCGCGCGCCCTGGGCGACGGGCTGCCGAACCGCCTGCAACTCGCGGTAGGCTAACGACAATGACGGCCTTCTCTCTGGACGACAAGTACACCCTTACCGAAGGCCGGGTGGCGATCACCGGCATCCAGGCTCTGGTCCGGCTGCCGATGGACCAGCACCGCCGCGACCGCGAAGCCGGCCTGCGCGTCGGCGGGTTCGTCAGCGGCTACCCGGGATCGCCTCTCGGCGAATACGACAAGCAACTCATGCGCGCCGGCCGGTTGCTGGCGGACCACGACGTGGTCTGCCAACCGGCGATCAACGAGGAGACGGCGGCGACCTCCATCTACGGCGCGCAGCTCCTCGAGCGGTTCCCTCACCAGCGGTACGACGGGGTCGTCGGCTACTGGTACGGCAAGACGCCGGGCGTCGACCGCACGGGCGACGCCTTCCGCCACGGCAACTTCATCGGTACCGGCAAGCACGGCGGGGTGCTCGTGCTGGCCGGCGACGACACGGCGTGCAAGAGCTCGACCATCCCCGGCGACAGCACGCCGAGCCTCTTCGACCTCTCGATCCCCGTGCTCTACCCGGGCGATCCGGCGGAGATCCTGGAGTTCGGCCTGCACGGCATCGCCCTGTCGCGGTTCTCCGGCCTGTGGACCGCCCTCAAGGTGGTGACCAACGTCGCCGACGGCGGCGCGGTCATCGACCTGCCGCGGACGCCGCCGCCGGTGCTGCCGGAGCTCGAAGTCGGAGGCCGACCGTTCCAGAAGCAGCTCGACATCCGGCTGCTGCCGCCGCACTCGGTGGAGATCGAGCGGCAGATCTTCTCGGAGCGCACGGCGGCCGCGCTGGCCTACGTCCACGCCAACGGCCTGGACAGCATCCGTTGCGCCGGCCCCGGCGACCGCCTGGGCCTGATCGCCGCCGGCAAGCCCTACCGCGACCTGCGGCTCGCGCTCCGCCTGCTGGGGCTCGACGAAGCCGCGCTCGATCGTCACGGCATCCGGGTGCTCAAGCTCGGTTGCATCGCGCCCATCGAAACCCGGCGCCTGCGCGAGTTCGCCGCCGGCCTGGAGGAGATCGTCGTCGTCGAAGACAAGCGCGGCTTCATCGAAGGCCAGGTACGTCAGACGCTCTACAACCTTCCCGACCGCCCGCTCGTCGGCGGCAAGCGAACGCCGGAGGGCGAGGAACTGTTCCCGGTCCACGGCGAACTGGAGGGTCACCAGATGGCCCTGATCCTCGGCGCCTACCTGGAGCGGCGGCTGCCGGGCGCCGTGCCGGCGGAGAACCTGTCCCGCCTGCGGGCGGGCGCCGAGCACGCCGGCATGGCAGCGACCCTGCCCGCCGCCCTGCCGCGGACGCCCTACTTCTGCAGCGGCTGCCCGCACAACACCTCGACCCGGTTGCCCGAAGGGTCGGAGGTGGCCGGCGGCGGCATCGGCTGCCACGCGATGGCGATGTGGATGGACCGCGGCATCGGTTGGGTGCCGCAGATGGGCGGCGAAGGCGCCTGCTGGATCGGCCTCGCGCCCTTCACGGAACAGGAGCACGTGTTCCAGAACGTCGGCGACGGCACCTACGCGCACTCCGCCAGCAAGGCGATCGAGGCCTGCATCGCCGCCGACATGCACATGACCTTCCGCATCCTCTACAACTCGGCCGTGGCCATGACCGGCGGCCAGGATGCGGTGGGACTGCTCAGTTCGATGGGCGTCGCGAAGCAGCTCCAGATCCAGGGCATGAAGCGGGTCGTCCTGGTGACCGAAGATCTGGAGCGCTTCCCTCATCGCGACGACAACGGAGTCGAGATCCGGCACCGCCGCGACTACGACCAGGTGCTCAGGGAACTGCGGGCGATCGAGGGCCCGACGGCCGTCGTCTACGACCAGCAGTGCGCGGCGGAGAAGCGTCGCGAGCGCAAGCGCGGCATCCAGGAGACGCCGAGCCAGCGCGTCTACATCAACCCGGCGGTGTGCGAGGGCTGCGGCGACTGCGCCGCGAAATCGAACTGCCTCTCCGTGGCACCGCTCGACACCGAGTACGGCCGCAAGACGCAGATCCACCAGTCGTCGTGCAACCTGGACTACTCGTGCATCGAGGGCGACTGCCCCGCCTTCATGACCGTCGATCTCGGCGCGGGCACGAAGCCGGTGCGGCGCGCCGCCGCGGCGCCTCTCGCCGAGGATGCGGTCCCCGAACCGGCCGGCAAGCTGCGTGAGAACGACACCTTCCGGGCGCTGCTGGTGGGAATCGGCGGCACCGGCGTCGTCACCGTCGACGCGATCCTGGTTACCGCGGCCCTGCTCGAAGGCCGGTACGCGGTCCACCTCGACCAGACCGGTCTGGCGCAGAAGGGCGGCGCGGTGGTCTCGAACCTCCTGCTCAGCAGCGAGCCGATCGACCGGGCGAACAAGCTGGGCGAGGGCGAGGCCGACCTGGCCCTGTCCTTCGACCTCCTGGCCACGGTGGCCACGGACAACATCAAGCGGTTCTCCCGGGAGAACACGGCCGTGGTCGCCAACACCGCCGGCATCAGCCCGGCCGCAGTCATCACGGACAGTTCAGCCCGCATGCCGCCGCTCGACGAACTGCGCAAGCGGCTCGCCCTGTTCACGGACAGCGACCGCAGTTGCTTCGTGGATGCCGAGGCCGCCACCGAGCGGCTGCTCGGCAACAGCGTCACCGGCAACATCTTCCTCGTCGGCGCCGCCTACCAGCGGGGCCTGCTGCCGCTCCAGGCGCGCTTCATCGAGCAGGCGCTGGTCACGAACGGCGTCGCCGTCGAGGACAACATCCAGGCCTTCCGGTACGGCCGGCTCTCCGTCGCCGATCCGGAGCGGTTCCGGCGCGCCGCCGGGCTTGCCGAACCCGAGGCGCCGACCGCGGCCGCGGCGGTCGACGCCGCCCGCGAGCGGCTCGACCGCTGGGCGCCGAAGCTCGGGCCGGAACTCGACCGGCTGCTCGCCGGGGCGCCGCGGGGAGGAGCGCTCGACTGTCTCCTGCCCGGCCGCGTTGCCGACATGCTGCTCTACGGCGGCGGTTTCGCGGAGCGCTATCTCGGCTTCGTCGCCGAGGTGGCCGACGCCGAGGAGTCCAGGCTGACGGGCCACACCGCCGTCCGCGAGGCGGCGGCGCGCTACGGCTTCAAGCTCCTCGCGGTCAAGGACGAGTACGAAGTCGCGCGCCTGTGGCTCCAGGACCCGACCTGGGACCAGGTGGCCCGGGACTACGACGGCTCGCTGTCCCGCCAGGTCCTGCTCCACCCGCCGACCCTCCGCCGGTTCGGCTGGAAGCGGAAAATCCGTCTGGGCACCTGGTCGCGCTCGCTGTTCCGGCTGCTGTACGCCGTGCGCGGGCTTCGCGGCACCGCGCTCGACGTCTTCGGAGGGACCCGGCACCGCCGCCTGGAACGCGGGCTGTTCGACTGGTACCGCGGCCTGGTCCACGGCGCCCTCGACCGGCTCGACGCGGACTCCGCGCCGCTGGTCGTCGAGGTTGCCGAGATCCCCGACTCGATCCGCGGCTACGAGGACGTCAAGGAGCGCACGGTCGCCACGGCCCGGACGCGGGCGAGGCAGCTTCTGGACAGGCTCGACGAGCCGCCGGCCGACTCCCGCGTAGCCTGAATCGCGCCGGAGTCAAAGCTCCTCGCCGCGCCCACGAAGAGGCGACGGGCTGCTACGATCCTCCGCCGTGACGAACCGCCGGATCGCTGCCGCCCTCTGCGTCCTTCCGGCCCTGCTGACGGTGCCGGCCGCCTCGGCGCACGCCCAGGCGACAGCTCACCCGGTGCTGAGCGCCTTCGCGCCCATCGACGACTACATCCTCGATGTCGATGGTCAGGCCGATTCCGGCGCGAGGCTGTACCTCTCGCAGCGCGCCGCGGCGATGCTGATCCTGAGCGAATCCCTGGGCGAGCCCGTGCTGCTGTGGGCCCGCACGATGGCCGTGGATCGCTTGCCGGCGACCGACCTTCTGGCCGCCGGCGCCGGCTACGACGTGGTCGCCGAGCCGGCCAAGACCTACGTCGGCGAAGCCCAGGCCGACCAAGCCGCGATCTTGCTGCCCCTGGAGGGCCTCGACGCCCGCGTGATCCCCCGACCGCCCCTCGTCGGCGACCGCACTCTCGGCGAACTGCTGGAGCACTCCCCCGGCTACCGCGTCGGCATGGACGCCTTCGAGCCGAACACCGCGGCGATGGCCGCGCTCCGCGAAGCCGAACCGGCGCGCGTACGGGTCTTCTTCGGCTCCTGGTGCGGCGTCTGCAAGCGAGTGCTTCCCAACCTGCTCGAGGTCGAGGCGGGTCTGGAAGGCGCCAACCTCACGTTCGAGTACTACGGCCTGACCGCGCCCCCTGCCGGCTGGGAAGATCCGGAGGTCAAGGCGAACGAAGTGACGGGCCTGCCGATGGCTATCGTCTACCGCGACGGTCAGGAAGTCGGCCGCTTCGGCGGTGCAACCGACTTCGCCCAGCCGGCTCAGGCGCTGCAAGTCCTGCTCTCCGGATCCCGCTAGAGGAGAAGACAACGATGGCCAAGGAACACGGGAAACAGACCGTCTGAACGACGACCGCTTGAGCCGCATCGGTGACGCTACGATACGGAGGATGAACGATGGCCAAGGAACACGGGAAACAGACCGTCTGAACGACGACCGCTTGAGCCGGATCGGTGACGCTGCGATACGGAGGATGAACGATGGCCAAGGAACACGGGAAACAGACCGTCTGAACGACGACCGCTTGAGCCGGATCGGTGACGCTGCGATACGGAGGATGAACGATGGCATGGGACTTCGAAACAGACGCTGAATTCCAGGACAAGCTGGACTGGATGGACGAGTTCGTCACCAACGAAATCGAACCGCTCCGCTTCGTCCTCGGCAGCCCCTACGACCTGTCCTGTCCCAAGCGGCAGAAGCTGATCCCGCCGCTCCAGGAGGAGGTCAAGAAGCGGGCGCTCTGGGCCTGCCACCTCGGTCCCGACCTCGGCGGCCAGGGCTACGGCCAGGTCAAGCTGGCGCTGATGAACGAGATCCTGGGCCGGGCGCCGCACGCGCCGATCGTCTTTGGCTGTCAGGCGCCGGATTCCGGCAACGCGGAGATCCTGGCCCACTACGGCACGGACGCGCAGAAGGCCCGCTTCCTGCAGCCGCTGCTCGACAACGAGATGGTCTCGGCCTACTCGATGACCGAGCCGCACGGCGGTTCCGACCCGAAGGTGTTCACGACCCGCGCCGTCCTCGACGGCGACGAGTGGGTGATCAACGGCGAGAAGTGGTTCTCCTCGAACGCCCGCTACGCCTCCTTCCTCATCGTCATGGTCGTGACCGATCCGGACGCGCCGCCCTACAACAAGATGTCCATATTCCTCGTGCCGAAGGACACGCCGGGCGTCGAGATCGTCCGCAACGTCGCGGTCGGCGCCGGCGAGCAGGAGGGCTCGCACGGCTATGTCCGCTACACGGACGTGCGCATCCCCCAGGACCACCTGCTCGGCCAGCGCGGACAGGGCTTCGTGGTCGCCCAGACCAGGCTGGGCGGAGGCCGCATTCACCACGCAATGCGGACGATCGCCAAGGTCCGTACCGCCTTCGACCAGATGTGCGAGCGGGTGCTCTCCCGCGAGACCCAGGGCGAACTCCTGGCGCAGAAGCAGCTCGTGCAGGAGAAGATCGCCGACTCCTGGGCGCAGATCGAGCAGTTCCGGCTGTTCGTGCTCCAGACCGCCTGGAAGATCGACAAGTACAAGGACTACCGGATGGTCCGCAAGGACATCTCGGCGGTCAAGGCGGTCATGCCGAAGGTCTACCTGGACGTCTTCTCGCGGGCGCTGATGATCCATGGCTCGCTCGGCGTCTCGAACGAGATGCCCTACTCCGCCGGCGTCATCGACTCCTTCCACATGGCCCTGGCCGACGGCCCGACCGAGGTCCACAAGATCACCGTGGCGAGGCAGCTCCTTCGCGAGTACGCCGGCACGGACGACCTCTTCCCGACCACCCACCTGCCGAAGCTCCGTCAGGCCGCGTACGAGAAGTACGCCGAGGCGCTCGAACACGAGGTGGCGGCCAACTGACGTAGCGTTCCGCCGCGCAAGCTGCTACATTCCCCCTCGCCATGTTGAAGAACTTCCTGTTTGCGATCGCGTACATCCTCGGCGCGGGTTGGTGGGCCAGTCAAGCCATGGTCGATGCGGCGGCCGGGTCCTGGTGGAACCTCCTCGCCTTCTTCGCCGTCCTGACCTTCTTCCTGGTCCGCATCGGCTGCATGGGCGGCAGCGAGGAGGACGCCCGGAAGATGGGCAACGTCTTCTCGATCCTCATCGCCGTGGCCCTGCTGGTCATCGCGGGGATGGGGCTGGCTGGCGGCGACGGAAGCGTCGCGAACGTGGTCTTCGCGCTGCTGTTCTCGGTCGTTGCCGGGCTCGGCCTGCGCGCGACAGCCGCCGCGCACGCCTAGCGCTCCGCGTTCGCAGCTTGCCGGCAACTCGCGGTCAGCGCGAGTCTGCAAGCGACAGTGCTACGCTTCCACCGACGACGCCATCCACCCGGGCTTCCCGGTCACCCGACGGAGAAACGGACATGCTCCTCGACCTCGCCAAGAACCGCCCACATCTGCTCGTGGCGGCAGCCGCACTGCTGCTTCTCTTCGCCGGCTGCGCCGCCGGCTCCGAGGACGATCACGCGGACCATGACCACGCGGAAAGCGACATGGACCACGCGGAAGAAGCGGCCGACGACGGCGCGCCGCGCGTCTACTTCGTGGGGCTGGAGAACCACGCCACGATCCCCAGCCTGATCGACCTGCAGTTCGCGGCCGAGAACTTCATCATCGAGCCGGTGGGCGACGGCGCGATCAACGAGGGCGCCGGCCACTACCACATCGCCATCGACGGCGAGTGTCTGGAGCCGGGCATCGTGATCCCGACAGCCGACCCGTGGATCCACTTCGGAGACGGCTCGGACTCGATCGAACTCGAGCTCAGCCCCGGCGAGCACTACCTCTGCCTCCAGATCGGCGACGGCGAGCACCGCACGCTCGACGAGCCGGGCCTGTCGCAGTACATCATGGTGCACGTCGAGGAAGAGGCCGAGGCGGCGACCGAGTAGCCCCGCAGCTTCGCGGCGTCGGACACAACGCGCCCGTCCTGGGTCAGGATGGGCTGGACGTCGGTGCCTGGGCCAGAACCGGAGCCTGCGACAGGTCCGGCGGCGCCAGAGCTGGCCTCAGTCGAAGAAGAACGGGCTCGTCCAGGCCGCGCCGCCGTCGGTCTGGACGACTCGCAGGTAGAGATAGCCGCCGGGCCGGAACTCAGGCAAGGCGACGGTCAGGCTGCACTCGCGCTCGCCTTCGGGGCACAGCGCCTCGCCGGCCACGGCGCCGGCGCCGGCCGCTCCCTGGCGGCTGACGACGTCGATGCGCGCGATCTCCGCCGGCGCGACCGCGCGGACGACGACCGTGCTCTCCGGCACGCCGGCGATCGGGCCGACCTCGCCGGCGGCGGCTTCGGCCGCCGGAATCGTCGCGCCGATCGGCCAGCCCGCGTAGCTCGCCCGGACCACGATCCGCGGACCGTTCGTGGCGTAGACGCGGCGCGCCAGGAGCGCCTCGCGGATCCCCTCCCGGGTCGCCTCGTCGCTCAGGACCGCGGTCACGCCGCCGCTCGGCGACGCCAGGTGCGCCAGGCCCGGATGGCCGTCGTGGCCGTCGCTCGAGCCTGTGAACCCCAGCCGGTAGCCGCGGTCGAGGGCGTCGCGCACGAAGTTGCCGTCCACGGCGCCGCGGATCGGCACTCCCGGCGAATCCGCCGCCTCGCTCGACCCGTGAACGGAGACGATCTCGGTGACCGGCTCCAGCTCGGGCGGCGGCGGCGCGGACCAGTCGGTGGCGATCGGGTCGCCGGCCGAGTGGTGAGCGAAGGTCAGTACGCGAGCGCCCCGGAACCCGGCCCAGAGTTCCCGAGGCTCGTCGTAGCGCTCGTCGATGGCACTGAGCAGCAGGTCGTCCGCGGCGCCGGCGGCGGGGCCGTACGTAAGCGAGGCCGACTCCCTCCGATCGTGCGCTTCGCCGCGCTCGACCGGCGCCGCGCCCTGGCCCGCGTCGTCGAAGAACACGACGTGCCGGTGGCCGTGAACCCAGTTGGTCCACTCATAGCCGGCCAGCGCGACGAAGCGTCCCGCATCGTGCCGGCGAGCGACGGCCTCCAGCGTCCGCCGCCAGATCGAGGGTTCGCCGTCCATGAAGCGCATGCCCCAGTGGTCGTGGTCGGTCACCGCCGCGGCGTCGAGGGCGGCCACCTCCCGCGCGTAGCGCAGCAGGTCGTTCGGCGTTGCCGAACCGTCCGAGAGGCCCGAGTGGTTCTGCAGATCGGCCCACAGAATGCGCCGGCCGGCCGGCGAGACGAGGAGAGGGTTGCTTTCCGCCTCGAAACCGGAATCCAACCCGGCGCCGTCCGCCCTCCCCTCCACCCGCACCACGCCGCCGAGCTCGGCGGAAAGCCTGAGCGGAACGACCAGGCGGCCGCGGTCCTCGTCCTTCAAGGGCAGAGAGACGACTTGCCGGGAAGCGCCGTCCGAGCCGGGCTCGCCGCCCCAGCGGGACTCGGTGCGCGAACGGATCGTGCGGAGACGCTCCACGCCGTCGACCCAGACGCCCGCGGGCAGCCGCAGATCGAGCGTGCCGCGAAACGCGGGCCAGCCGTTGCCGGCCGCATCGACCAGGGCTGCCGCCAGGTCGACCGAGTCGCCGGGCCGCGCCGTCGACGGCAGGTGCAGCAGCAGGCGCGCAGGCGGCCCCGGCAGGACGTCGACGGCTGGGGATTCGGCGATCAGTTCCCGGATGCCGTCGCCGTCGCCGTCGACAGCCACCCAGAATCGCGACTCCCGCTCCGCGTAGCGGTCGGCCAGCGCGCCCGCCGGGCCGGCGCCGTAGGTGATCTCGACCTCTTCTCCCGCCGCAAGCGCCCGGCCGCCGACGCCGATGGCGAGCAACTGCTGGTCCAGCGTTTCCGCCGAGAGTTCGACGCCGACGGCGTCCGTCTCGATCATCGTGTAGCCCAGCGCCCGCGGACGCTCCGTCTGCGGCGTGCTCCAGCCCCAGAAGGGCGACACCTGGAGATGGACGGTTCCCCCGACCGCCACGCCCTCCGGCCCCGCCCGGTAGACGATTCGCCAGCTTCCCGGACTTCCCGCGACCGCCGGCCCCCTCAAGGCCTCGACGGTGGCGGCGCCGCCGCCGTCGGCGATCGATCGCGGTCGCAGCAGGTCGGCCCGGAGCTCTTCGACCACGTCGTGACGCGCTGAGCGATCGGGCCACGGGTCGCCCGACGGTTCTTCCGGCGCCGACCCACAGGCAATCGCGGCAAGCGCCATCGCCGTAGCCAAGCCCATACGGGCGCGGCCTCTCACATCACTCCGAGAATGCACGATTACTCCTCGCGCGGGGACGAGACTTCGAGAATCCGGCTGTCGATCACGGTCAGGTCGTGAGTGCTCATCCGGTTCCTCCGCTTCGCTGGATCCTCTCACGAGGCCCTGAGTCGCTGTAGTGTCGCACGCCCGCATGCCCTGCAAGATCGCCTTCATCGGGACCCACGGCGTCGGCAAGACGACCCTCGCCTACGGGCTCGCCTCGCGCCTCAAGCGTCGCGACGTCAACCTCGACGTCGTGGTCGAGGTCGCGCGCCGCTGCCCCCTCCCCCTGAACGAGGGAACGACCCTGGAGGCCCAGTCGTGGATCCTCCACTCGCAGATCGCCGAGGAACTGACCGCCGAGGCCCGTTCGCCGGTCGTCATCTGCGACCGCAGCGTCCTCGACAACTACGTCTACCTCCTGGTAGCCAGCGGCAGCCAGCCGGCGATGGAACCGCTGATCGAGTCCTGGTGCAAGACGTACCGCCTGCTGGTCCACGTGCCGATCCTGCATGGCAGCGAGGCGCAGGCCGACGGCGTCCGCACCACGGATCCCGCCTTCCGCCGCCAGATCGACGACCGGCTCCGGGACGAGCTGGCGGACCGCCGCATCGACGTGCTGGCGCTCCGTTCGGAGCGCCGGGACGGCTGGCTCGACACGGTCGAGGAAGCGGTCGCGAACGAGCTCCGCATTCCCCAGCTCGACCTGCTCTGAGCCGTCCCGGACACGCATATACTCACCGCCCGAAAGCGAACCCGAACCGCCAACCGACACGCACCGCGACCGAACCTCCGCGCCCCGGAGGCGCCCCGGTCGACGCGTCCGACAGGAGCCGCCCATGTCCCGTCCCTTCCTGCGCACCGAACTCTGCGACATGCTGGGGATCGAGTATCCCGTGTTCTCCGCCGGCATGGGGCCCGTGGCGGGAGGCGCGGAACCCGTCGCCAGGGCCGACCTGGTGGCGGCGGTGTCCGAGGCCGGCGGCCTGGGCGTGATCGGCGGCGTCGCCTACAGCCCCGAAGACCTGCGCGCCGAGATCGCCAAGGTCCGCGCGAAGACGGACAAGCCGTTCGGCGTCGACCTGCTGCTGGCCACGAACTTCCTGGAGAAGGCGGGTACGGGACCGACCTCGGCGACCGTGCCGACGCGCGACCTGGTGCCGGCGGAAACGCGCGACGCGCTGCGGAAGATGGCCGAGGGTCTCGGCATCGAATGGCTCGAGGCGCCGCCCCCGGCGCCGAGCTGGGCCGTGCCCGAGGGCCAGAGCTACGCCGGCGCCCAGATGGAAGTCCTGCTGGAAGAGAAGATCCCGGTGTTCGCCTCCGGCCTCGGTTCGCCCGCGCCCTTCGCCAGAGCGCTCAAGGACGCCGGCATCAAGATCGTCTCCCTGGTCGGCAACGCGCGCGCCGCGCGACGCGTCGCCGAGGGCGGCGCCGACATCGTCGTCGCCCAGGGCACCGAAGCCGGCGGCCACACCGGCAAGATCGGCACCCTGGCGCTCCTGCCCCAGGTTATGGACGCGGTTGCGCCGATTCCGGTCGTCGCCGCGGGCGGCGTCGCCGACGGCCGCGGCCTGGCGGCGGTCATCGCCGCCGGCGCCATCGGCGCCTGGTGCGGCACCGCCTTCCTGGTTTCGAACGAGGCGAACCAGCCCGCGCTGCAGAAGCAGCGCATCCTGGAGGCCGCCACCGAGGACACGGTGGTCACCCGTCTCTACAGCGGCAAGACGATGCGGAACATCACGAATCCGTTGATCCAGGCCTGGGAAGCGAGCGGCATCCGGGCGCTGCCGATGGGGCTCCAGGGCGTGCTCACCCGCGACCTGCTGCACTCGATCCGCACGGCCGGACGGGACGACCTGCTGATGAACGCCGCCGGCCAGGCCTCCGGCATGCTGCAGAAGACCCGCCCGGCCAGCGAGATCCTCCACGAGATGGTGGCGGACGCCTCGCACCTGCTGGGCGCGCGGCTTTCGCAACGGGTTCAGGTCCAGGTCGCCGTCTAAGGTGCCGGGTGCGCGGGTCTTCTGACCCGCTCGCGGGCTGTGCCGCGTAGCGGCGCAGCCCCGAAGAGAACCGCCGGCCGGCGAGCGCGCCGAACGGGGCGCCAGGCCGAGCGGGTCGAAAGACCCGCGCACCCAGCGGAAGGCTGCCGACGACGACGGACGCCGTCTACCACCGCCTCGCATCGGGCTCGATCGCCTCCAGGTCGAAGCAGTGGTATCCGGCGGGGTGCCGCCAGAACCGCTCCCGGTACGGATACATCCGCAACGACGCCTGGTCGGTCGGCGCATCCAGGCTGAATGTCGCGCAGAGTTCGTACGCCTTCTCGCCGGTCGGCCGGAACTCGTAGGGCCGCCTGGTCTCGGGATCGATGATCGACTCGATGCCGATGTCCCGCTCGCCGCTGAGCGCGTCCAGGCTCCCCGGAAGCGCACCGGTCCGCTCCCAGTAGACGTCGACCGCCCGAACGATGTCCCGCAGGTTGCCGACCCGCGCGACATCGAGGCCGCGCTCCCGCGCCTCGCCGGGCGAGCCGACCGCCACCAGGCCCAGAACGACCGCCACGCCGACGGCTGCCGCCGACGCTCCGGCGAACACGGCCGGCAGTCTCGGCGCCTGGTCCCCCGCAGCCTCTTCCGCCTCGTCCTGGCGCAGATCCCAGAAGTAGTAGCCGAAGACGCTCCCTGCGGTCGCCGCGACCACGCCGACCTTCAGGATGAACCTGACGGCCAGCTCGCCGCCCAGCGCGAAGAAAACGAGCGCGATCAGGTCGCCGGCCAGGACTCCGGCGGCGACGAAGAGCGTCAGGTAGGTCAGCCACTTCCTGATTCGCGACGAGCGCAGGTCGGGGTCGCCGCGCAGGGTGCGGCGGACCTTCCTCTGGATCAGCAGGAAGGCCGGGAAGGAGATGACGAGATAGGCCAGCCCCCAGCGCAACATCTCCGCGGAAGCCGCAGCCGGGAGAGTGAAGGCCGCGTCCGGGAAGGCCCGGTTGATCAGCACGAACAGGACGTTGCCGAAGCTGATCGCCGCCGTGTACAGGGCCGCGAACAGCAGCAGGTAGAGAAAAGCCTCCCGCGCCCCCACGTACGGCCGCGGCCGCGGGATCGGCGCCACGAACTCCTGGTCCACCCAGGCGCCGAGCGCCTTGTCGATGTCGGCTTGGCGCCAACTCGCGTCGGCCAGCGCCTCCCGGATCTCGTCGCGGCTCGCGCCCCGCGACAGTGCTTCTCTTACGAACCGGCTCAGTTCCTCGTTCACGGTGCTTCCTCCGCGTTGTTGACGTTGTCAACATTACTCGCGATGCCCCGCCAAGTCAACAGCGGGCGCTACCGCCCGGAGACCCCTCGCAAGCTCGGTGTTTCGGCCCATCCCGTCCTCGTCCAGGAGCCTGCGCCGCAGACTCACCCTGTAGCGTTCCGCGGCGCAAGCTAGGATCCCCGCCATGACTTCGACAGCCCTTCTCGACGCCCTCCGCTCTCTCGATACGCCGACGGTGTGCAACGCGCTGGAGGTCGTGGCGCCCAAGCGGCGCGGGCACGGCTACACCGTCGATCCGCTCGTGTGCGCACGGCCCGGCCTGTCGCCGATCGTCGGCTTCGCCCGCACGGCCCGCATCCGGGCCCGGCACCCGAACGCGGCCGATCCGAAGGACGCGCGCCGCGCCTCCGTCGGCTACTACGAGTACCTGGCTTCGGGAGAAGGCCCGACGATCACGGTGATCCAGGACCTCGACGACGGCGCTCGCGGCTACGGCGCCTTCTGGGGCGAGGTGAACTCGAACATCCATCTCGGCCTGGGCTGTCTCGGCGTGATCACGGACGGCAGCATCCGCGACATGGACGACATCGCCAGGGGCTTCCAGTTGCTCGCCGGCCGGGTCGGTCCGTCACATGCGTTCGTGCATGTGGTCGACTACGGCGGTGCGGTGACGGTCGCCGGCATGGCGGTCTCGGACGGCGACCTGATCCACGCCGACCGGCACGGCGCCGTCGTCGTCCCAACCGACGTGGCCGACCAGGTCGAGGCGGCGGCCGACCTGATCGCCCGGCGCGAACGGGTGATCATCGACGCCGCCAAACAGCCGGACTTCGACTTCGAGAAGCTGAAGGCCGCCTGGGGCGAGGCGGCGGAGATCCACTGAGCCGGCGGCGAGCTGCTCAGGCCGTCACGGGCTCGATCGGCGTAACGATGCCGAGCGCGTCCTCGATCGCCTGCCCCGCCTCGAGGCAGAGGCCCTCGCGGTAGCGGCCGCCGATCACTTCGACGACCTGGGGCAGGCCATTGGCGACGCCGGTGGGCACGCAGACGGCCGGCAGGCCGAGCAGGTTGAGGGCGACCTCGAAGCGCATCTGGCGAAGGACCGCCCCTGGATCGTCGAGGTCCAGGCCGATGACGAAGGGCGGCTCGGTCATTATCGGGCCGACCGTGATGGGGTAGTCCTCCTGGAACTCCTGCCAGGCGGCGGCGATCGCGTGGCGCTGCGCGTACATGTCCGCGTACTCGGTCGCCGACTCGACGTCGAACAGGTCGAGCGCTTCGATGAGGAAGGCGTAGGCGTCTTCCGACATGATCTCCTGGAGCGACGCCCGGGCGAGATTCAGCTCGTAGCCGAGGAAGACCTCCCAGGCCCGCAGCGCCTCGGCGGTCATCGGCGGCTCGACCTCCTCCACCGCGTACCCCGCCGCCTCCAGCGCCTCGCCGGCGGCGCGCACGCCGGCCGCGACGTCCGGGTGGGTCGAACCGCCGCTCGGTTCGGGCACCAGGGCGACCTTGATCGGCGACGACGGGACCTCCAGATCGAGCGGCACGGGGACCGACCACGGATCGCTCCGGTGATAGCGCCCGAGCAGCTCATAGGCAGCGCGGAGGTCGGCGACGCGACGCGCCATCGGACCGTCGACGGCCATCAACTGGCCCGACATGCTGCCGCCGGTGGGGCTGGCGATCCGTCCGAGCGTCGGCTTGAGCGACGCGATGCCGTTGCACTGGGCCGGGATGCGGAGCGAACCGCCGATGTCGTTGCCGAGACCGAGGCAACTCATGCCGGCGGCCAGGGCCGCTCCTTCCCCGCCACTCGAACCGCCGACGTTGCGGTCGGCCGCCCAGGGGTTCCGGGTGACTCCGTAGAGCCCGCTGTCGGTGTGAACGCGGAGCCCCAGGTCGGGGAGGTTCGTCCGGGTGAGCGGGATGGCACCCGCCTCCTTGAGCCGGGTGACGATCAGCGCGTCCTCGTCCGCGATCGCGTCGGCGAGCGCGGGTACGCCGTTCGTGGTCGGCGTGCCCGCGACGGCGATGTTGTCCTTGACCGAGATCGGCACGCCGTGGAGCGGGCCCAGCTCGGCGCCCGTCGCCACCGCCTCGTCGGCGGCCTGCGCGGCGGCGCGCGCCTCGTCGGCGAGCACGCGCACGACCGCGTTCAGGTGGCCGTTCACCGCGTCGATCCGCGCGAGGTGCGACTCGACGACTTCCAGGCTGGAGACCTCGCCGCGGCGGATGGCCGCAGCCAGTTCGCCGGCGCTGGCGCGCCAGAGGTCGTCCGGCATGGGGCCGGCTGCCGTGCCGGCGGCGGCCGCGCCGGTGGGAGCGGCCGCATCGCCGTCGCACCCGGCGAGCAGTCCGGCCGCGCCGGCAAGCGAGAGAGCGTGGAGGACGTGGCGGCGCGAGACGCCGTTGACTTCCTGGGGTTCGGGTTCGTGGGTCGTCGTCATCGTCGCGTCTCCAGGGGTTGCTGTGGGGCTATTGCCGGGCCGGGGCCTCACGCCGGATGCCGGCGGGGACGCCGGCGCACCCGGCAGGGTTGCTAGCCACTGGCGCGGAGGTCCTCGAGGTCGAGCGTCTCGGCGAGCACCGGCACGCCGTCCATTCCGCGGACTTCCAGGGTCACCGAGCGGGCATCCCAGTCGATGGACAGCGCGCCGTAGTTCTCGGGCTGGTACGTGGGGCCGAGACGGTACGGCCCCGCCTCTTCCCCGCTGCTGAAGGCCGCGTTGAGCGAACTCGCGGTGAGTTCCAGAAGCGGGTAGTCCAGGGCGTCGTCGCGGCGGTAGATGCCGCCCCGGTGCCGGTCGCCGGAGATCATCACCACGCCGTTCGCGCCGGTCTCGCGAAGCAGCGCGTAGAGACGGTCGCGCTCGGCCGGCAGATGCCGCCACGCCTCGTAGCCGTGACCGTCGGCGATCACCTGGATCGACGACGCGAGGATGCGCAGATCCGCCTCCTCCTGGAGCACCTCCCGCAGCCAGGCCCACTGCTCCTCGCCGAGCATCGTCTTGGCCGGATCGGGATCCGGCAGATAGCGCTCCTTGCCCGGGGCGCCCCGCTCGTCCGTGGGCCGCAGGGCGGAGCGGAAGTACCGGGTATCGAGCAGGATGAGCTGGACCCGCCGCCCCGGCGGGCCCCAGGTCACGGCGTCGTAGACTCCCGGCCGGGAGGCGCGCTCGGAGTCCGCCGGCACGTCCCAGAAGTCCTCGAAGATCCGCTGCGCCTCCTCGCGGCCGAAGAAGTCGGCGCCGCCGTCGTTCAGGCCGTAGTCGTGATCGTCCCAGGTCGCGGCCAGCGGCACGGCGGCGCGCAGCCGGCTGAAGCCGTCCGCCGCGGCCTGCATCGCGTAGGCCTCCCGCAGCTCCCGCAGGTCCTCGGACTCGACGTCGCCATAGACGTTGTCGCCGAGGAACACGAAGAGGTCGAGGTCGTCCTCCAGGATGGCGTCGAAGATCGGTTGCGGCAGGTCCTGCCTGAGGCAGGAACCGACGCCGATCCGCTCGAGAGCGGGCTCGGACGCCGCGGCGTCCGGCTCGGGCGATTCGTCCGCGCCGCCGCAGGCGACGAAGAGAAGGAGCGCAGCCGACGGCAGGAGGGCGCACGCAGACCGGAACGAGCGGCGCCTTCCGCCCGGACGCGGGCAGGACGCGCGCGTTCCCGGCCCCGGGGGCCCAGTTCTCTGCTTCACGGCACACTCTCTCGATATCGAACGTGGACGGGTCGGGCAGTTTCCCGGCGGCGACCATCTCATCGATCAGCTTCTCCGTCTCCGTTACTCGGTCCCTCTCCGCGTAGGCCCGGCGTCGCGCCACGACCTGCGGATGTTCAAGCATCGGACAGTATCCCAGCATCCGCTGCTTCACCTTGGGCCACTTCCGCCGCAGGTAGAGGTTCGGCTGGTAGGACTCGTCCCATTCCGGCGTCACGTAGTCCCTCAGGTCGAACGGCCGCCGGAGTCGCCACACGCCATCCTCGTGGACGATGCTCGGGTCGTCCCCGGAGCAGAGATGCTCGTAGAACCACATGCCCTCGTAGTTCGACTCCAGGTCGGCAAGGGACAGGACGCCCGACACGGCCTTGCCGAGGATCGTGATCTCGTGCCGCAAACCGCGACGCAGGGCCCGGAGTTCGGCGTCCGCTGGCGTCATGCCCCGCTTGCGCGCCTTGCGGTACCAGCCGTGGTAGTACCAGGCGGTGCCCAGAAGGTGGGTCAGCTTGTCGGTACCGAACCGCACGCCGTTCACCTCCACCGTCGGACTCGGCGGCATCCAGCGGCCGGTATCGAACAGCGACGAGGTCCCGCCGTAGAGGTACTTCGCCTCGAACTCCCGCATCTCCTCCGGTCCCGACGGCGAGCGGCTGACCAGCGGCGAGTTCGCCGACCAGGTCTCGAAGCCGTCGAAGAACAGCATCCGGTGGCGCTTGAAGAACCGCAACCGCACGTTCTGGCAACGGCGGTCCTTGCCGTCCCGGTTCAGTTCGGCGACCAGGCGCTCGAGTTCCAGGTTGACGCGGGCGTTCAGCACCTCCGTCGCGTCGTCGAGGCGCCGGCCCCAGGCGAAGAACTGGTCCGTCTCGAGAGCCGGCGCCGCGCCGGCGCCGCAGAGCCCGAGGAGCGCCGTCGCGGCCGCTGCCACCAGGACAAAGCGGCGACGTGCCGGGCTAGCGGGTCGCGACATCAGAAGCCCCAGGCGAAGCCGGCCGTGTAGACGTGGCGGTCGGCGCCCTCGTGAGCGGAGCTGATCCGCCGCAGGACGCCGAGGTTGAAGGTGAAGCGAGGCAACGCGAACTGCCCCTCGAATCCGGCCAGCGTCTGGCGCGCCGGATCGAGGTCGGAGTCGCCCCAGGTGCGGACCAGGACGGCGCGCGCGCTCCAGCCGACGTAGACGTTGTTCAGGAAGGCGGATCGCGGCTTGCGAGCGCCGATCAGGCGGGCATAGCCGAGGCCCAACTGTCCGCCCGCAGAACCCGGCTCGATCTGCGCGACGAAGCCGCGGTACTCGCAGAAGGCGGAACAGTCATGGCTGTCCGGCACCCGCGCCACGACCGCTCCCGCGCCCGCCGAGAACTCCAGGGGGATCGAGTAGCGGATCCGCGTGACGGGAAGCCAGCGGAGCGAGGTCTCGTCGACATCGGCACGCACCCGATCCGCGAGTGGCCGGGGGTCTTCCGGCCCTGGTCGCGCTTCCTGCGAGACGAGCGGCGCCGCCCAGAAACAGAGAAGAACGGCGCCGGCGGCCAGACGCAACGAACCGGCCGGGATGGATCGGAAAGCAGCTTGCATCGGCGACGAACGCAGCGGGGCCGGCCCGCTCCTTCGTTCGCAGCCGATGCTACACCCGGCAACACGGCGCCCGATCCGGCGGCGCACCGCCGGATCGGGCCGCGGGCGGCGGCTGGAGGCGCCGGACGACCGCTACGAGCCGCCGCCGAGCCGGTACGTCATGACCGCCTTCAGCCGGCGTCCCTTCGGGTTCGCGGTCAGGGCGTCGAAGGACTGCTCGAAGAACACGAGCGGCGGGTCCTCGTCCGTCAGGTTGAGCGCCGACAGGGCGAGATCGAAGCCGAACCGCGGGAAACGCCACAGGAACGTCAGGTCGAACGTGAGCCACTCGTCGATCGGCAGCAGTTCCACCGGCGTCCAGGCCAGGTTGCTGTCCTCGTAGGACGAGATGTGGTTGGCCCAGCCGATCAGGCTGTAGTCGCCCCAGCGATAGCCGAGCGAAGCGCGCGTCTTCATCTCCGGCAGCGGCGGAGCGATCGGCGTGTCGCGGTTCAGCAGGCCGACGACGTCCTTCTTCTCGCGGTAGACGACGCCGTCGCGCCGCAGTTCCTTCAACTCGTAGCTGTCCGTGTACGTGCTGTCCAGGCTGAAGGAGAGTTCGCCGTCCCCCACCTCCACCTGGCCGCCCAGGTGGAAGTCGAAGCCCGACGTCTTGATGCCGGGCCAGTTGATCAGGTCGATCCGCACCCTCTCGATGTCGGCGGGATCGCAGGAACCGTCCGTCACCCCGCCCGGGCAGACGACGCGGCCCATCACCGCGCCCAACGCGGTCCGGTTGCCGCCGTAGCCGTCCGCGTAGAGCCGCAGCACCTCCTGCTGCGGAAGCGGAGCGATCACGTCCTCGAAGTCGTAGCTCCAGTAATCCAGCGTCACGTCGATGCCCGGCGCGGCGTAGAGCATCAGGCCCACGTTGTACGTGAACGCCTGCTCCGGCTCGAGCAGCCGGCTGCCGAACGCGTCCACCGCCTTGTAGACGCCGACCGTGTTGAGGTACTCCAGGGTGGTCCGGATCTCCTCGTTCAGATCGTCGACCGAGGGCGCCCGGAACGTCGTCTGCACCGAGCTGCGGAGCGAAAGGACGTGGCTCTGCCCCGCCGAGAGCAGCCAGCGGCCCGAGAACTTCGGATCGAAGCTGTCGATCTCGTCGTGGACCTCGTAGTTCGCCGCGAACTGCATGTCGCCCCGGCCCGCGTTGAGGGCCAGCTCGCCGAACGCACGGTGGACCGTCTGGGAGTCGCCGTAGGGGTAGTAGCCCGAAGTGAAGGTGAAGGTCCCGGCGCGGGCCCCGCTCTGCCGGCCGGTGACCGGATCCACGCAGGATCTGTCGCCGGGCACGACGCAGGGGTTCAGACTGTAGTCGCCGACCGCGTTCGGAGTCGCCGTCACGTCGAGCCGCCGGTACTGGTAGCCGAACGCATAGTCGAGCTTCTGAGGCAGCCAGTTGCCGGAGAGGGTCGCCTCGGCGACCACCATCTCGGCGTCGTTGTCGACGTCCACGATGTCGTTGATCCAGTCGAGCAGCGCCGGGCTGTTCTCCAGGCCCGCCACGTACATCGGGTTCGCGCTGTTCTCCCAGGCCGCGCCCGGCTGCGCCGAGTACTCGATGCCGTTGCCGAACGGGTTGTAGAACATGCAGTTGCCGACTCCCGGCTGGGCGCCGCCGGTGTTCCCGAGCCGCATCCCCGACGGGCTCGTGTCGTCGGCCACCACGCCGACGCCGCAGTTCGCGCCGCCGTAGCCGCGGAAGGCGAGGAACTTGCGGTACGCGTACTCGGCCGGCTGGTTCATGTTGCCGGTCGTCCGCGAGTAGTTGACGCCCACGTCGAGGGTCGCCGCCTTGCCGCCGAGGGTCAGTTCGTGGTCGATCGAAGCCGCGAGGCGGGTCGTCTCGGTCGCCCGGCGCAGACCGCGCCCGGGACCCGAGTTCCCGACCAGGCGGCCGTAGAAGTACCAGTCGTCCTCCAGGCACGCCTGCTCCGAGCCGAAGCCGGCGGACGAGAAGTCCGAACCGCACAGCGCCTGCCGCCCCGGGTGGATGCCGGGCACGACCTGCAGGCCGTCCAGCAGGGACACCGGCGGGTAGGACGGCGTGGTCACGTAGTTCGGGATGATCGACTCCGCGAACAGCCCTTCCAGGTGGTAGCTCGTCCTGTCCGACAGCGGGCCGTTCAGCTCGGCGAAGAACCGGTTGGTCTCCGTCGACTCGACCAGGCTGTCCCAGGCCTGGTAGCGGAAGGCGCAGGTGAAGCCGCGGTCGTAGCCGCCGAGGCCGTTGCACGCCGGATCGACGAAGTAGTCCGTGCCGGCCGTGCCGTTGCGGGCGCGCGCCAGCTCCTCGACGAACGCGGAGGAGCTTTCGCCGCCGGTCAGGTTCGGGCGCAGGAAGATGCCCGGATTGCCGGTGTTCGACCAGCCCCAGAACCAGCCGGTGGCGCGGTCCTTGAGCGTGTACGGCCGCTCCCGCGCGCCGAGATGCGAGCGCTCGGCGCGCTCCAGCGAGAAGACGAGGTGGTGCTGCGAGTCGCCCAGCTTGCCGCCCCAGATGGCGCCCGCCGTCGAGTCGCCGGCGCCGTCCATGCTCTCGTGCGAGACGGCGGCCTCGAAGCCGGTGAACTGGTCGCGGGTGACGAAGTTGGCGACGCCGGCCACGGCGTCCGACCCGTAGATCGCCGCCGCGCCTTCCTTGAGCACCTCGACCCGGTCCATCGCGATGGAGGGGAAGGCGCTGATGTCGACGAAGCGGCCGCCGAACAGCCGCGCCGGCAGGGGCGCCTGGCGCCGGCCGTTGAGCAGCACGAGCGTCCGCGAGGCCCCCAGGCCCCGCAGGTTCACGTTGGCGACGCTCTCCGGCACCGCCGTGCCCTGGTCGTTGTACCAACTGTTCGCCTCGCCGATGACGCCGGACGAGGCGGTCAGGTTCTTGATCAGGTCGACCGCCTGCAACGAACCCTGCTCCTTCTGCACTTCCCGGTTGACGACCTCGACCGCGTACGGGAGGTCGATGGCCGGTTCCTCGATCGCCGAGCCGGTGACGACGACGACCTCCTGGGCCTGGAACTCGAGAACGCCTTCCTCGTCTCCGTTCTCGTCGCCTTCTTCGTCTTCCTGTGGCGAGGGAAGCGCTTCCGCCGGGGACCCGGCGGCGGCATCGCCCGCTGGGTCCGGCTCCGCCGCAACCCCGGCGCCGGCGACGCCGGCCAGGAGGAGAATCGAAATGGTCAGCAGCAACTGGGTACGCATCGTGCCTCCTTGTCTCTCCAGAGGGAGTGAGCCTTGATCCGTGCGACGAATCGACGGCCGACGTCGACCTGCCGTCCCATGCAACCCGTAGCGAGCGCGAATCGTGTGCCCAAGAGGATACACCCATGCCGCGCGGGCGCTCCGGATCTCGCCTCGGCGCCATGCCGCCCGGCCAGACCGCGTCGCCCGTACCTCCCGTACCAACCGCGTCGCCCGGACGAACCGCGCTGCAAGCCGGCCCCGTCAACTATGATCCCGCCACAGGAGGTTCAAGATGTCCCGAACAGCCCACCGAGCGCTGCCCGCGGCCGTTTTCGCGCTGACCCTGAGCGCGACCGGCCCGTCCGACGCCCATCACGCGTTCTCCGCCGAGTTCGACGCCAACCTGCCGATCAAGGTGGAGGGGACGATCACGATGGTCGAGTGGATCAACCCGCACGCTTGGGTCCACGTCCAGACCACGCTCGACAGCGGCGAGACCCTGACCTGGGAACTCGAGGCCGGAACGCCGAACACCCTGGTCCGCCGCGGCCTCACCCGCACCCTGCTCAAGCCCGGCACGGAAGTCGTCGTTCGCGGCTACCAGAGCAAGGACCAGATGTGTACGCCGAACTGCCGCGGCAGCGGCCGCGACATGAAGCTCCCCGACGGCCGCAGCCTGTTCATGGGCTCGTCCGGCACCGGCGCGCCGCGGGACGGCGCCGACCCGACCGAGCAGTAGCGGCACCCCCGGTGCGGCCCCTGGCCCCGGGGCGCCCTCCGGATGGCGTCCCGGCGCGATGGTCGCTACGGCGGCCGCGCCGCCCGATCAGCCGTCGCCGGGTGCCTCGCTCGACTCCTCGTCGTCGTCCAGCACGCCGAAGGAGGCGACGATCTCCAGGCCGATGAACGCCACGGCCAGCAGGATGAAGAAGTCGAAGTCACTCATGAGTCGCTGTCTCTGATGAAGATGATCCGCGGAGTCCGCGCCGTGGCGTTGCCTCCGTGGATCATATGCCGTCCGGCAACGGCGCGCCAACCGGGGGCGTCGACCCGACCGCACCGGAGCGAGACCGCCGAGTTATAGGGAAGTTACCCCGGTTTATCGAAATCGGATAAACCGGGGTAACCTTCCTATACATGTCGCCGACAGCCGACTGATGGCCACGGGTTGGCTGGCCGTGAGTTCGATGACGAACTCCGAACCGTCTTCCTCGACGTACCGCTTCACCAGTGCGCTCGCGTCGAGAAACAGCATCAGAACCGATCGTCCCGTTCCTCGACGATGGTGTCCGCGACCGATTCGCCACGCACCTGTATCGGTTCGACCGACCGCGCGCGGCGCGCGGTCCCCAGGGTCACGAGTCCCCTGGCCGCGAGGTCGAGGAGTTTCTCCTCCTCGTTCGACGCGGCTTTCGGCAGCGGCCTGAGCTCGGCCACGGGTCGTCCTCGCTCGGTCACCAGAATCACCGATCCCTCGCGGACCCTTCGAAGGTACGTGCCCAGCCGCGTCTTGAGTTCTCTCGCTCCCACCGTCACCATGTGACCATTGTAGGCACAAGCGTAAGGGCCGGGCAAGGACCGGCCCCGCTCAGGGAGCGCTCATGGGCCACCACCAGAACCGCCTCACATTGAAGAAGGCTCTACCGACCGAACTCGGGTCGCTATGGACCGATCAAGCCAAGTCGCCGAACCACTCGAAAGGCCCACCTGCGGCAACACCGCCGCAATGGCGATCAGGGATCCCCGACTCCAACCGGCGGCGGCCACGGTCGCCGTGAGCGCCGCCTACGGATCCTGCTGATCCTGCTCTTCCTTCGCCGCTTCCAGCGCCTCCTGTGCCGCGTCGACGCGGTTCTGGCCGCCGTACCAGCTTGCCAGCCAGTCCTTGCCGTCTTCGGCGGTGCCCTGCTGCTCGCGGTGGCGGGCGCCGCGGAGCATGAGAGTCATGGCGCGGTTGCCTTCGTGGCAGGCGTACTCGAGGACCGGGTCGTCGGTGCGGCGCATCTCGATGGCGCTCGTCCAGGGCGCTTCGAAGGACTCGGGGTCGTCGACGGTGTACTCGTAGAGGAGGGCGTCGGGGCCGGTGCGGGTGAAGCGCTCGGTCAGGACCAGGTTCGGACCGGTGCCGCGGTAGGCGGTGTGCTCGGTGTAGTTCTTCGTCGTCACGACGAAGGTGTCGCCGTCCCAGACACCTGAGGAGTCGCCCTTCCAGAAACGCATGCTCTCGTCGACGTGCTCGCGGCCGTCGGTGGGGATGACGCGGTGGTCGTTGATCATCTCGGTCATGATCGCGACGTAGCCCCGCGACTGGAAGATCTCCATCATGTTGTTGTAGGCGCCGGGGGTCACCGGCGGGCCGGCGTTGAAGCCGACGATGCAGCGCTCGTAGGAGTTGCGCTCTTCCGGGCCGGCCGGGGGCTGGCCCCAGAGGGCGTAGCGCTCGTTCGCGCGGCGGATGGCGCCGTCCGTCATCTTCGGCAGGCGGCCGTTCGGCGGATCGACGATCAGGGAAGTGCGCATCGTGCCGGAGACCTTGTCGCCGAGGTCGAGCCAGAAGGAGTTGTAGCCGACGTCGACGTCGCCCTGGCTGGGATCGACGTCCTGTACGCCGGACGCCGCCCGCGCTGCGCGCTGCTGACGCCGCTGCTCTTCCAGTTCGGCAGCCTCTTCGGCGGTGAGCGTCGCCTTGTCGCCGAAGGCGGCAGGCCGCTCGAGCGGCGTGATCGAGCGGTAGTCCCAGGTGCCCTGCAGGTCCGGAACGCCCCAGGACGTGACGAGCTTCTCATCCTCGGCGTACGCGGCCCCGGTGACAACCAGGACAGCCGCGACGAAAGTGACGGTGCTTGCGGACAGTCGGTGCTTCATGACTTCGACTCCTTTCACTCTGGCGTCGCCCCGCGGCGCAGATGGCCGTAGGCCGCGTCCTCTCCCCCGAGCGGAATGCACTTGAACTCGAGCAGGCGCGCGTTCTCTTCAAGGCGCCTGTAGAGCGGCATGCTGATCGTCCACGGCTCGGTGAACACGTTCGGATCGGTGATCGTTGCCTCGTAGTGCATCGAGTCCGGTCCGGTGCGCGTGTAGCGTTCGACGACCTGGAGCTCCTCGCTGTGGAAGTTGCCGGAGGCGTCGAACCAGGTGTCGGGGACCTGGTCCGTGACCTCGACCACCAGGGTGTCGCCCTCCCAGTGCCCGAGCGAGTAGCCCATCCAGGACGGCAATACCGCCCGCGTGCCGGGCCGGTCGAGGCGGACCGGGCGGCTGTTGCCGCCCCACTCATAGGCGAAGAAGACCGCCTTCGGCGTCTGCACGATCTGGAACGGCAGCGGCATGTAGGTGGCGCGCGGAATGCCGGGGATGAAGCACTTCGCCGCCGGGTCCAGGTTCAGCCAGTCGGCCCGGTTCGCGTTACGCTGCTCGAGCGCCCAGTCCTGGTAGGGAATCTCGCCGCCCTCGACCACGCTCAGCCCGGCCGGGATCGCGCCCAGGGCGCCGTACGCCGGGACCGGCGTGCGCCGCGCGTGGTGCGCTTCGAGGTCCCAGTGGGCGCTGTTCATCGCCTGCCAGATGCCGTTCAGATCGGGATTGCCGTCGGGCGTCCTGGGCGCCTCCCAGGCGCCGTCCTGTGCCTGCACCACCGCAGACACGACCAGAAGCAGCATCGCCGACAGCGACACGGCCAGACTGTGCTTGTGCATGGATGGGGACTATAGCGAAGGTCGCGGCGACGGGCAGCGGCTGCTACCGCCGCTCCGCGGCCCGGCGGATGCGGGTCAGAAGACCCGCGCACCCAGCACGCGGCGACGGCGACTCCCTACGGCAGGCGGAAGACGAACAGGCCGTTGCCGGTCCGCGGATAGCGGATCTCCGGGCTGACCCGGGCCGGGACGAAGCGCGGACTGCCGCCGCCGAGCCCGGTCGACACGGCCACGTACTGGACGCCGTCGACTTCGTAGCTGACGGGGAAGCCCTGCACCGAGGTCGGCAGGCGGGTGCCCCACAACTCCTCGCCCGTCGCCGTGTCCCACGCGCGGAATCGCCGGTCGATGTCGCCGGCGAAGACGACGCCGCCGGCCGTGGTCAGGGCCGCGGTGAGAAAGGCAGGCCGCTGCTCGATGCTCCAGACCTCCTCCATCGTGTCCACGTCGTAGGCCGCGAGCTTGCCGAGGCGTCCCTCCGTACCGGGCATCTCGAACCACTTCCGGTCCGCCCGCTCGCCTCCCGCCCCCTCTTCGAAGCGCGGCTCGCGGCCGGAGATGTCGAGGCAGCTCTGGCTCAGCGGCACGACCAGCAACCCGTGCGCGGGACTGTAGGAGGAGGCCTGCCAGTTGTGGCCCCCGGCCGTGCTGGGACAGACCGAAACCCACTCCCCGACTTCGGCCGACGCGATGTCCTCGCGGTAGCGGACCTCACCGGTCTCGCGGTCGATGTGGTCGAAGACGTTCTGGAACACCATTTCCTCGAGCGCGACGAAGGAGCCGTCCGTACGGTCGAGCTTCCACAGGATGCCGTGCTTGCCGGAGGTGAGCAGCAGCCGCCGGCCGCCGCGGTCGATCAGGACCTGCTCGAACGCCTCGTCGAGGTCGAGGGCTTCGCCGGGCACGTGCTGGCGGTAGAAGACGATTTCCCCGTCGCCAGGGCGCATCGCCAGGGTCGAGTTCGTGTACAGCACCTCGTGGTCGATCGTCAGCCCACGGCTCGCGGGTACCCACGGCTTGGCCTGCGCCACCGGCCAGTAGACGAGTTGCAAGTCAGGGTCGTAGCTGCCTGGAATCCAGGAGTCGCCGCCGCCCCGCAGCATGAGCGGCAGCTCGCCCCAGGTGTCGCCGCCGGGCTCGCCGGGCCGGGCGACGGTGTAGGTGCGCCACCGCTCCTCGCCCGTCTCGGCGTCGTGAGCGGTGATGAAGCAACTGTCCTCGTGGTAGCGGATGCAGCCGTTGATGCCGTTGATCACCAAACCCTCGACCACGATCGGGCCGCTGGTGTTCGAGTAGCGCTTCGCCGGATCGGCAATCTGCGTCTCCCAGACAGGCCGCCCGTTCCGGGCGTCGAGCGCGAGCATGGCCGCGTCCTTCGTGGCGACGAAGACCTTGTCGCCCCGGATCGCGAGGTTGCGGAGCTGGTTGAACCCGCGCGCCAGGTCGCCCTCCAGCCCGCGGTCGTACTCCCAGATCAGCGTGCCCGTGTCGGCCTCCAGCGCCTGGATGATGTTCCCCGGGTTGGCCAGGTACATGACTCCGCGGTAGACCAGCGGTGTCGGCTGATTCACGCCATCCGCCATCGCCCAGGACCAGGCCATCCGCAGGTCGCCGACGTTGTCCGGGTCGATCTGATCCAGCGGGCTGTGGCCCTGACCGTCGTAGGTCCGCCGGAACATCAGCCAGTCGCCGGGGTCCGGGTCGAGCAGCATCCCGGTCGTCACCGGCTCGAAGTCCTCGATCTCCCGTTCCCCGGGCGGCGTGACGTGCTCCTCCTCCGCTTCGGCAAGAGCGCTGACGTCGCGTTCCGCGGCCACGGCTGCGTCCCTCGGGGAGGCGGCTGCACCCCCCAACCCCAGACTGCCCAGTGAGACGGCGAGACCGGAGCTGTCCGGCATCAGCGCTTCATCGCCGGCGGATGCGCCGTTTCGTAGCAGCACGAAGGCAGCGAGGTCGAAGGTCTGCTGCGGCGTCAGAGAGTTCCGGTTCTCCGGCGGCATCGTGACCCGGATCGTGTCCGCGAGATCGACGACGGCGCCGGCGCCCCAGGCGTCGAGAAAGTCCACGCCGACCAAGGGAGGCGCCTCGTTCGCGCCGGCCAGGCTGGAGAGGTGGCACTCGACGCAGATCTCCTCGTAGAGCGCCCGTCCACGCTCCGCCTGCTCGGCGGTGAAGACTCGCAACGGCTCGACCGGCGGTTGCGCGCCGGCGACCGCAACGGCCGCCAGGAGCACCCCGGCAGTTCCAAGCAAAACGGGACGTCGGGACGCCACTGTTTCGCCCGCGAGCGGGTCGGAAGACCCGCGCACCCAGGATTCGGCTCGGCAGCCCCTTCCGGGCAACCCACGTACACTCCGCGCCATGGCCCGCATACTAGTTGTCGGCGGCACCGGCCCCACCGGCCCGCCGATCGTCAACAACTTCCTCCACGCCGGTTTCGACGTCTCCATCTTCCACTCCGGCCGCCACCCGGCCGAGTTCGACGGTCCCGTCGAGCGCATCCTGGGCAACGCCCGCGACGCGGACGACATCCGCGCCAAGCTCGCGTCGCGCGAGTGGGACATCGCGGTGTGCATGTACGGCCGCCTGCGAACGCTGGCCGACGAACTCGCGGGAAAGACGAAGCGCCTCGTCGGCATCACCGGCCAGCCGGTCTACAGGGGGTCGCAGCCGCCGACGCCCGAGGGCCGCATCCCGCTGCCGGTGCCGGAGTTTGCGCCCCGCCAGTACGACGCGAAGAACTACACGGGCAAGGTGGCGGCCGGCGAAGACCAGCTCTTCGAGCAGCACGGCCGCGGCGACTTCGAGGTCGTCATCCTGCGCTATCCCGGCGTCTACGGCCCGCGTACGCCGATGAACCACGAGTGGGCGGTGGTCAGGCGCATCCTCGACCGCCGGCCGTTCATGATCCTCCCCCACGACGGCGTGACCTACTTCCAGCGCGGCTACGCGGAGAACCTGGCGCGCCTCGTCTTCCTCGCCGCGACCCGGCCCGAGGCGGCGGGCGAGGCGTTCAACGCCGGCGACGAACGCGTCATCAGTTGCCGCGCCGTGGCCGAGGTCATCATCGACGAACTGGGCTCCGACATGGAACTGATCGGCGTGCCGGCGCCCTTCTGCCGAGGCGTCTTCCCGCTTGCCGAGAAGTCCAACCAACTGCTCGACATGTCGAAGGCCCGCAACCTGCTCGGCTACCGCGACGTGGTCGATCCGGAGACGGCGACCCGCGCCACGGCGCGCCATCTGCGCGACGACCCGCCGGCCGAGAAGGATCTCTACGCCGCGGGAACCGGCCGGTTCGACTACGAGCGGGAGGACCGGATCGTCGAACGCTGGCGGCGCGCGCAGGCGCTGATGAGCGAAGACTGAGGCGGCCGCCGACTTGATAGCCTCGCAACCACCGAACGCGTTACGGAGGAGTCACCGATGATCGGACGGACCACGCTCGCTCTCACCGTGGCGGCCGCGCTGCTCGCGGCGCCCGCACTGGCAGCCGACGACTGGGAGACGCCGCGCACTCCCTGGGGCCACCCGGACCTGCAGGGCCTGTGGACGAACACGACCCTGACCCCCTTCGAGCGGCCGGTCGAGATGGGCGACAAGGCGTTCCTGACCGAGGAGGAGGTCGCTCAGGCCGAGGCGGCCCGCCAGGCGATGATCCAGAACCGGGCGGACCAGCCCGCGCAGAAGGCGGAGGCCGGCCAGAACGTCGGCGCCTACAACCTGCACTGGCTGGAACTCGGCACGAAGATCGTCGGCAGCAGGCGGACCTCCCTGGTCGTCGATCCGCCGAGCGGCCGCGTGCCGGTGCGGCCCGAGGCGCAGCAGGTGCGGGCCGACAACCTGGTCAAGATGTTCGACTCGTACGAACACATGAGCGTCTGGGACCGCTGCATCACCCGCGGCGTCCCCGGGCACCTCTTCCCGGCCGGCTACAACAACAACTACCGGATCGCCCAGACGCCCGAGTACGTCGTCATCTACTCCGAGATGATCAACGACGTCCGCTTCATCCCGGTCGACGGCCGCGAGCGGATCCCCGAGGACCTCCACCTCTGGAACGGCGACTCCCGCGGCCACTGGGACGGCGACACGCTCGTCGTCGAGACGAGGAACTTCTCCGACAAGGGCTGGATCGCCACCAGCGGCTCCCAGGGCCGGATCAAGGGGATCCCGGTCAGCACCGAGCTCGTCACGGTGGAGCGCTTCGCGCGCGTCGACGAGCACACCGTGGACTGGACGGTCACGATCGAGGATCCGGTCAACTACACGGACGCCTGGACGGTGAACATCCCGCTCTACTTCGACCCGGACAACGAGATGTTCGAGTACGCCTGCCACGAAGGCAACTGGGCGGTCTACAACACGTTGAGCGGCGCCCGCCACCTGGAGAAGACGGGCGAGGACAGCAGCCCGTAGACGCGTCCGTCCGCGAGAGCGCCGCCAGTCCGCGCCCCGCGAGGAACCAGGCGACGCGACCGCGATCTCACGCAGCGCGAGGAACCACAAGATGAGCTTCCCGATGAGTTTCGACCCTGGCCGCTTCCCCGTTCCCGTCCGCGACGACATGGCCGCGGCGCTCCGCGAATCCTGGGCCGACGTCGGCCGGCCCGGCGCCTGGTGGACCGGTCCCGAGCGAGTCGCCATCGCGGGACTCGCCCGCGCCGAGCGCCTCCAGCGGAACCAGCCGCCGTGGACCCGCGACCGTTCGCGGGCGCCGGCGGCGCCCCTGCCCGAAAAGGCCGTCGAAGCGGCCCGGAAGATCGGCGCCGACCCGATGCACCTTGACCGCGAGTGGGCCGACGCCGTCATCGCCGAAATCGGCGACGCGCCCTACGTCGAACTCGCCTCGGTCGTCGTGACGACGGTCGCCGCCGACGCCTTCTGCGAGGCGATGGGGATCGACCCCGAGCCCCTGCCGGCGCCCGAAGCCGGCGAGCCGACCCGCGAGCGGCCCGACAACCTGAGCGACATCGGGGCCTGGGTGCCGGTCCAGGTCATCGACTGGAAGCGCGCAAACGTGGCGCGCGCGCTCAGCCTGGCGCCAGAGGGCGTCCGCACGTTCTTCCGCATGGTCGCCGCCATGTACTCGGGCACGGCCACCGACTTCGAGAAGATGGTGTGGGACCACCGGCCGCTCCCGCGGCCCCAGGTCGAGCTGATCGCGGCCAGGGTCTCGGCCCTCAACGAGTGCTTCTACTGAACCACCGCCCACACCATGCTGCTCCGGGCGAGCAGCAACGCAGCCGGAACGGAAGTGGACCTGAGCGCGACGGTGGAGGACACTGCTGACAGCGGGGTCGAGAACGGCGCGGCTCTGACGGCCTTCGCGGAAGCGGTCGTCCGGGCAACGGACGATCTGGATGCGGTCCGCGCGCGGGCGCTCGAGACGCTGGGGCCGGAGAAGTTCGTCGAGGCCGCCGCCACCGTCGGCATCTTCAACGGCCTGGTCCGCGTCGCCGACTCCACCGGCATCCCCAGCGACACGATGATGCTCGAAGGCACCGCCGACGTCCGCGGCGACCTCGGCATCAACCGCTGGGCCGGCGCCAAGGCCTCCGGCGTCGCCGAGGCGCGCGCGTAGCGTCGGGGACGCAGCACCCGCCGGTTCGCGGCTCTACCGGGCGGCTTCGGCGAGCCAGTTCTCCACGCGCAGACCGTCCACGCGGCCAAACTCCCTCTCGTTGTTCGTCACCAGCGTGGCGTGAGCGCCTCGGGCGTGGGCCGCAATCAGAAGGTCGTTCGCTCCTATCGTCTGGCCGCGCCGCACAAGCTCCTGGCGGATCTTGCCGTAGCGAACGCCAGCCTCGGCATCGAACGGCAGGATGTCGAGATCGAGACAGAAGGCCTGAAGCTCCCGCTCATTCTCTTCAACCCGAGCCGAGTGCGCGACGCCGAAGCACAGTTCCGCGTGCGTGATGGCGGAGATGCACACGCTGGAGGCGTTCTCCTCGAACTTCCGCCTCAGACCCTGATCGCGCTCGTTGATCAGGTAGATGCACATGTCCGTGTCCAGCATGAACATCAGCGGAGATCGTCCCGCTCCTCAAGAGGCGGCTGGTTGCGCGCGGGAAGGCTCCCTCGGGACCTCGCATCGAAGTACGCGCCCCAGTTCTTCCCGCGCGGAAGCAACGTAAGCCGATCCCCTTCCTGGATCACCTCCACCTCGGAGGTCGCGAACCGGCACGCCGCCGGCAGCCGTACCGCCTGACTGCGTCCGCTCCAGAACACCTTGGCGACCCCTCTGTAGTCCGGCTCCTTGTTCATTGGCACTCCTCACGTCGATCTCAGAGTTTGCCTCCGGGAGATATATCACGAGATATACCGTCCGGCTGGCTCGCGGCGCGGAGAAGCCTCCGACGTCAAGGGGTGCCGGCGCAAAGCTCACCGAAGCGACAACTCCAGGGCTGCTCCCCTGCCCATGACCGCAAACAACCGGAGAACGCCGGTACCGGCCGACGCCTGGTCGACGGGGGCCAGGAGTTCGAATCCCGTCCGGTCCATGCCGGTGCCGACACGACGCTCCGAGTTGCCGGGGCCATCCCCGTTCGCGCTCGTGGCTGCCAGAAAAGCGCCGTCGCGATAGAGGACGATCTGGCGCGCCGGCGGCGCCCCTGCCCGAAAAGGCCGTCGAAGCGGCCCGGAAGATCGGCGCCGACCCGATGCACCTTGACCGCGAGTGGGCCGACGCCGTCATCGCCGAAATCGGCGACGCGCCCTACGTCGAACTCGCCTCGGTCGTCGTGACGACGGTCGCCGCCGACGCCTTCTGCGAGGCGATGGGGATCGACCCCGAGCCCCTGCCGGCGCCCGAAGCCGGCGAGCCGACCCGCGAGCGGCCCGACAACCTGGGCGAAATCGGGGCCTGGGTGCCGGTCCAGGTCATCGATTGGAAGCGCGCAAACGTGGCGCGCGCGCTCAGCCTGGCGCCGGAGGGCGTCCGCACGTTCTTCCGCATGGTCGCCGCCATGTACTCGGGCACGCCCCTCTCCCGGACCGCTCGGGCTGGTCGTCGCAGGTGGCTGGCGCCGGACGGTTGGCGAGGCTGCGTGGGCGGAGGGGATCTGGAGGCCGGGGGCGGGTCGGGGGATGGCGACCGGGCAGATCCGGGCTCAGGGGGGTCGGCGACGCCGGGCGGGTGAAGGTGACCCTGAGTTTGGCGCGGGTCAGGGGCAGGCCACACTGTAGATCCTGGCTTCAGAGAAGGCGGCGAGGGGTTGGAGGAGTGGGTAGGGATGGTGCCTGCCGGCGCGGGCGTCGGCGATGAAGGGGCCGAGCCAGTCGCTGGGGTCTTCGTCGGAACGGGCGCCGCCGAGTTGGACGGTGGGACGGACGACGAGGAGGAGGCGGTCGAAGTCGGGGCAGTGGCGGTCGGCGATTCGTTCGAGGGTCGGGTAGGTCAGGATCTCGGTGTAGGGCAGGCCGGCGTAGGAGATGGCGTAGCGGCCCGGGAAGAGGAAGGGAACGTCCATCGTGCCGCCGCCGATGACCAGATCGCCGGGGCCGGTGTGGTCGCGCAGCCATTGCTGGCGCTCGCTTCGGAACTCCATGGCGCGCGCGTCGCGGCCGGAGGACCGGAGGGCGGACTCGCGGACGAATGCGGCACCGAAGCAGATGATGAAGATGGCGAACGGCAGCCAGGCGAGTCGGCGCGCCCGCGGCAGGGCCCCGGCGACCAGGGCACCGAACAGCGGGATGAGGGGAACAGTGGCGGGAAGGGCAAGACGCGCGCCGATGGGATCGAGGTTGGCCTGGGCGCCGCGCCAGACGAGGGCCGTGAGATAGAGGACGGCCCAGGCGCCGATCAGCAGCGGCAGAGGACCCGATAGCCGGGAAAGCGATCCGTTGCGCGCGGCGAGCGCCACCAGGAGCGACAGTGCGGCGAGCAGGATGGCGGCGTCAGGCCAGTTCCCCACCGTGGTCGAGCGCCAGGCGCCAAGGAGCGCGGTGACGGCGAGACTCAGGTTCTCGCCGAGCGATCGCACCGCCGGCATCGCCGCCGGCAGCAGGCGGCCTTCGACCGCCAGGTTGCGGACCAGGATGGCGGCGATGGGGGCCAGAGCGCCGGCGGTGAGGGCGGCGGAGGCCGACCACCTCGCCACGCCGCGGCCTCGACTCGAATGCGGCTCGGAAGACCCTCTCCCGCTGGCGCGGCCGCCCCACCACAGCGCCGCGACGCCCAGGAGCGGCAGCGGCCACAGCGCGTAGCGGACACAGATGGCCGCGCCTGCGAGCAAGCCGAGAGCGAGGGCTCGCCGGAGTTCGAGTAGCCGATCGAGCAGCAGGAAGAACAGGAGCACCACGGCGACGGCGAGGCACTCGCTCAGAGCCGCTTGACCCAGATCGGTCAGCGGAACGAAGACGAGGGCGGCGCCGAGTCCGATCGCTCCGGCAGCGGAACCTCCGATCCGTTGCCCGAGAAGGTAGACCAGCAGCAGAATCGCGGCGTAGGCCAGCGCGGAAACGACGAGCGCCGCGTCGACGGCTTCGATCCCCAACTTCGAGAGAAGCGCAATGGCGAGCGGATATCCGGGTGGCTGAGCCGTGAAGGCCGACGGCAGGTCGAGGTCGCCGAACAGGTAGAACGGCTGGTTGAAGCCGCCGGTCGACTGCGTCAGCCCGTCGCCGGCTACCACCTGTCGCGCGACGTCGACGTAGTTCATCGAGTCCGCCGTGAACGCGCGGACGCGGATCAGCGAGTTCGCGGCGAACAACGCGACGTAGGCGAGGCCAAGCGCCGCCAGGGCGGCGCCGACCTTCGGCCCGCGCATCTCCTGGCCGCCTCCGGCGGCAGCGGGTCGGAAGACCCGCGCACCCAGTGGACTCCCGGGCCGGGCTCTCACCCAGCCGCGAACTCGGGAACCGGCAGATCCTTGAGATGCCGGTGGCACATCTCGCAGCTCGACACGCCCTTCGACGCCGCCGCGGGATCGAGCTCCTCGTCCACCCATCGCAGGAAGGTCCGGTAGTTCTCGAACACGGTCCCGGAGTCCGTGCCGACGGCGCCGAGGTCGAAGTGGGGCGAGTCGATCTCCGCCGCGAACGGGCAGGCGTGGAACCGCCCCTTCGTCGTCAGCACCGGGAAGCAGCGGACGCAGCGGTCGCCCATGCCGTGGTACTCCGACTCGCGGTCGCGGTCGAAGTCCTGCTCCGCTCCCCCGCCGGCGTGGAACAGCACCTTGTAGCCCTGGAAGACGCGGTTCGGGTTCGCGCGCGCCCAGTCCTCCAGGCGCTCGCGCGCGTAGCGAGGCATCGGCTCGGCGTCCCTGCCGTGGTAGATCGAGTAGTTCAGCACCGCCTCGCTCTTCGGGTCCGACTCCAGGATCGCGATCAGCTTCTCCGCCTGGATGCCGTTCGAGAACACGGTGATGAGCCCCGTGAAGCCCCGCTCGCGGAGGTAGCGCATCGCGTCGACGATTTCCGCCGCGTGAAGGGTCGGCTCGCCGCCGTAAAACTTCAGGTTGCCGTCGGCGGCCAGGGTCTCCAGCGCCTGGTCCAGCACCTCGGGCGCGTAGGCCCGGTACCAGCCCTCCGGCGATCCGTCGATCGTGCACCAGGAGCAGGCCCGGTTGCAGAAGTTGCCCTCGTAGAGATGGAGTTCGCGGAGCTCGCCGTCGGCCGCCGAGAAGTGCTCCACGGGTTCGTGGAAGGTGATCGGGCCGATGTTCGGGTCCCGGTGCGTGTCGTTGAGACCCCAGTCGTACGTGTTGTAGACGATCTCGTAGCCGGCGACCCGCTCCGGGTCGAGGCCCGCGTGCTCGGCCACGAAACGGAGTACGCCGCGGCGGTACTCCTCGCGCGTTCCCGCTCCGCCGGCGCCGCCGGCGAAGTCCTCCGCGTACATGCGGAAGATGCGCGAGACGAAGATCCTGCGCGCCTCGTGGTCCACCCGGCAGTTCCAGCGGTTCGCCAGGAACGCCTCGGTCGCCCGGCGCAGCGTGTCGCGCAGGCCGTCGCCCCGATAGGCCGAAGGGCGCACCGCCGGGCAACCGTTCGCTCCGCAGTTGATCGCGAAGTGGATGCGCGGTTCGGCGTACTCCGAGCGCAGGATCCGGTGCTCTATGTCGTCCAGGCTGACCGTCGAACCCCCGGCCACGTGCCGCCGCCGCTGGAAGAACCGGCCGTCGCGCGTCTTCCACACCGAACGGATCGGGTACTCCTCGGCGATCGCGTGCAGGGTGAACGCGTTGTAGGCGTTGATCCAGTAGGCGAGCCCGTCCTCCTCGCTCGCGAACAGGTCCGGCCGGCTGTCCGGCGACGCTTCGCCGAGTTCCCTTACGACGTCGTCAAGCAGCGACCGGCGCGCCGCGAGGCGCTCGTAGTCGACCTTGCCGTCCTCGGCGACGACGGCAGACAGGAGGCGATCCCATGCGTCGTAGGAGAAGGTATCCATCGCGTGAATCCTAGCCCGCATGTTTCACCGATGCGGCGTTCGCGTCGGGTTTTGAGCTGAGGAAGGCGTTTTGGCGTTGGCCGGAGGCTCTCGCTGGGCTTGGGCGTCGCAGGCGGGTTCGAGTCGGCGTACGGAAGCGTCGCAGGCGGCTGCGGCGGCGCGGCTGGGCGATCTTCGGACGCACTTCGGCCGGGTGTCGATGCAAGGCGTGTTGTTGTGGGGTCCGATTCCGAGTCGGGTTTCAGGCCGGCGGGTGGTAGAGGGGTTTTCGTTGGAGGTTTGCCAAGGCCTGGGCGAAGTCGTTCTGCCAGGGGAAGGCGTCGGACAGGTGGATCCAGATGCGGCGGTGGGTGATGCGCACTCTGGCGGCGACCTTGAGCAGGTGGAGGCGCAGAGTGCCGCACTGGAGGCGGGCCTTGCCGGTATCCGCGAGAGCGAGCCGTCGCACGGCGGCGAGCAGGACGTAGGCGAAGGAGGAGAAGTAGAGGCGCAGTTGATTGGCGGCCATGGTGGCGCTCGAGGTGCGGTCGGCGAAGAGGTCGAGTTGCTGCTCCTTGATGCGGTTTTCCATGTCTCCGCGGGCGCAGTAGAGCTGCTCGTAGAGCGGCTGCTTGCCGGCGCGGCTCCTCCGCAGACTGGACACGACGAAGCGGGGATTCGCGCCCTTCGCGAGCCACTCCGCCTTGCCCACCACTCGCCTCTTGCGAGACCACGAAGTGTCGGTCCGGTAGCGGAACTCACGGAACCGGCGCGACGCCTTGCCGGTCGCATGGAAGCGCCGCCGCGACTTCTGAAGCGGTCGCCCAATCCGCCTCACAAGACGGCGATTCCTTGCCACGCCGAACACGAAGCCGATCCCCTGCCTCTCGCACCAGGCCATGATCCGCTCCCGGCAGAAGCCCGAGTCGCCGCGCAGGACGATTCGCACCTCCGGCCAAGCCTCCCGAATCCGGGCGACGATCGGCGTCAACTCCCGGATCGTGCCCGCGCTGCCATCCTGATTCGACCGCCGCAGCCGCGCCAGCAGCAGGTGCTCGCCACAGAACGCGTACAGAGGCATGTAGCAGTACGTACCGTAGTAGCCGTGGAAGAACCGGCCCTCCTGAGCCCCGTGCAAAGGATCGTCGGTCGCATCGAGGTCCAGCACGATCTCCGCGGGCGCCTCCTCGTGAGCCTCCAGAAACAGGTCCACCAACAGACGATCCAACGCCTTCGTGTCTGCCGGGATCCGCTTGTAGCGGTCGCCCGCCGCCTTGCCCGGACGAGACAACTCCAGCCGATTCAACGCCGATGCGCTCGCCAGCGGACGACCCTTGTCCCGCGTCCGACGACGATCCGCGCCCGTGATGTCCGACTTGCCCACCAGCAACGCCATGAACGCGTCCCGGCGAAGCTGGTTGTGGTCATTCAGGTCCTCGTAGCCCAGAGCCAGACCGTAGACCCGCTGAGCCACCAGATCACGCACCGTGTGCTCGACCGCCGAGGGATTCCGGTAGTCCCGAAAACACGACGCCATCCGCTCCAGAAGACCGAGGCGAGCCTCCGTCTCCCGAAGCAGCACGCCGCCGCCCTCAGACGTCAACTGGCCGCCGTCGAAACGAACCGTCACCCGACGGCGACCGTGGCGACCAAACTCAAGCTGCGACGGAGTACACTCTGTGATCACGGGCCTCGCTCCTGCGGATCCTCCAAATGTCTGATACCACTTGGATTATCTGCCGGAAGAGGCCCGATCTCAAATCACCCCCGTGAGATATGCGGGCTAGCCCGCGCGTCTCGCCGAAGTCCGTGGCGAGCGCGCGGAGCGCGGCCCTCGGACCGATTCGGCGACGCAGGCGTAGCCGACACTTGCGTCGAGACGACGCGATGGAGAAGGTCCCGCTGAAGCGAGTGGATCCGCGGGCTCGCCCTACCTGTCCGGGCCAGGTCGGCGGACCGCCGCGCCGGCCGGCGCCTGCCTCAGCCGTCGAGGCACTCGAACGCCTCCTGGTCGCGCGAGGGCAAGGACTGGCCCGGCAGGTTCTCCCAGAGCCCGGTCCGCCCGTCGGGCGCCGTTACCTCGACCTGGTAGCCGAGATCCGTGGCGCCCGACGCGTAGAGCCACCAGTGACCGTTCAGCGAGCAACCGTCCAGGACCTTGACCAGTACCTCCGGATTCGTCCGGTCGAAGAACCAGAACACGCCCGAGGAACCGTCCAGCTTCTCTCCGCTCGCCACGCCCTCGGCGTCCGCATGCCACCAGCACATGCTCACCGCGTATCCGTTGCGAAGGGTCACCGCCGCACCGTGCGAACAACTCGGCGCCTCCTGCTTCTCGACGGACCGAACGGCGTGAAGCTCGGCCGGCGCGAGCGCCTTCTCCACGACGTCCCGGCCGCAGCCGCCCGCGACGCAGGAATGGCCCAGGAGAAAATCGAGGCTCAGCTCGTGGGCGATCGTCTCCGCCTCGGCCTCCGGCACGAAGTATTCCGCCGGCCTCTCCAGGCCCGCCGCGCGATCCGCTATCCAGCGTCGAAACGACGCTCCGTCCCGCAAGGGACGTTCCGGCGCGCCAGGCCCGGCTGGCCCCGGAAACGGATTCCGCGACCGGGTCAGCACCGTCAGGCCGCCGACCCGAGCTTCCAGGAAGACGCCCACGCCCAAGTCGACCGCACGCCAGACGCGCCCCTCCGGACGGAGGAAGAGCAGGGCGCGGTCTCCCTCCTCGAGCATCGCCGGTAAGGCCACCGTTCCCGCAGCGCCGTCGGGGGAAGGGCCGACCGGCAGCCGGACGATCAACGAACTGGCGGGCACGAAACCCTTCAGCACTTCTTCCACCCAGTACTCCGCGTCCGTCGTCGGCGCGCCGTTCACCATCGGCCCCGGCCCGATGGCCGCAACTTCTCCGTAGACGATGACGAGCGACCGGTCCGCCAGATCCTCGTCGGCCGGCGGAACCTGGATGGCGGGGCCCGCCGTCGCCGGCGCCACGCCGCCGAACGCCGCGAGGAGACCCGAGAAGAACAGCGTTCGGCCAACGGTCGCCCTGCGAGCGTGAGTCTGGAAGCTCATTTCGTCCATCCCCTTCCGGTTGCGGCCCCCTGTTCCTCCCCGCGTCACGGGCCGCAGGGGAAGGCGGCGGTGTCGCCGCCGGGGCGCGCCGTCTCGCCGGCAATTTCGTTGGTGTAGGTCCACTCGTTCCCGTCCGGCGCCACGACCCGGACGAGGAGCTTCAGGTCGGTCGTCGGCGCCAGGAACACCCACCGCCGACCGTTCACGGCGCAGCCGTCCAGGACCTTGATCAGCACCTCCACGTTGCCCGGGTCGAAGAACCACAGCAGGCCGGCCTCGTTCGACCACGTTCGTCCGCGCGCGTATCCCGTCTCTCCGTCCCGGGTCTGGAAGCACGCGAACACCCGGTATCCGCTGACTTCAACCGCCTCCATGGGCGGCTGGCACGTTTCGAGGCCCTCTTCCGGCGGCGGCGGCTCGACTCCGTTCACCTCGTGCCCGGCCTGATCGGACAGCCCCGGATGGCGGAGCGTCGCGGCCTCGCCGTCGGCCGCGACGATCGAGGCGTCGTTCAGTCTCAGAGAGTTCCGGATCACGCCGACGCCGTCGTCGTCCCTGTCCCCGCCCTGCACGAGGTACCGGAACACGAGCGTCCGGTCGCCGCTCTTCCCGCGGAACGTCGCCGCGCGCCCAGTGCCGCCCACGTTCAGGGCCAGCAGCGGCGTGCCGCCGTCGACGTCCACGGAGACGGCCTCGCTCATCACGACGGTGACTTCAATCCACTCGCCCCATCCGTACGCGACGCCGTCGGCCGGGAACGAGGTCACGAAGAGCGAGTCCACGCCGGGAGGGGGTGGAGGCGGGGGTGGGGGTGGCTCCGGGTCAGGTTCCGGCGGAGGAGGGGTTCCGCCTCCTCCGCCTCCTCCGCCTCCTCCGCCTCCTCCGCCGCCGTCCCCCCCCCGCAGGCCGCAACGGTGTCCGTATCCTCTATCCCCGCGTGCCACGCCGTCAGGGCGGCGGGAAGGCAGACCGTGTTCGTTCCCCCGGCGTGGAACTTCTCCAGATTCGTCAGCGCGCTCAACTTGCCCGGGAGTTCGCCGCTCAACTGGTTGCCGGACAGGTCGAGATGGACGAGCAACGTCCGGTCCCCCAGCCAGCCGGGTACGGCGCCCGTCAGACTGTTGTCGTTCAGGCCGAGGTACTTGATGCTCTCGAGGTTCTTCAGCGCCTCGGGGATCGTCCCGGTCAACTCGTTGTCGCCGAGGTACAAGTACCAGGGGGTCGTGGCCGACCCCAACTCGGTCGGAATCCCGCCCGTCAGGCTGTTGTCTTCCAGATTCAGGTAGAAGAGATTGCTCAGATCGCCCAGTTCGGCGGGGATGGCGCCGCTCAACTGGTTCTCGCTGAGATTCACGCTCCTGAGGGGGAGGTCCCCGAACCAGTCGGGAATCTCGCCCGTCAGCGCGTTGTCCTGGAGGTTGAGGTAGCCGAGCTCCGTGAGATCCTCCAGCCAGGTCGGCATCGCGCCGGTCAGGCCGCTGTTCTCCATGAACAGCGTCGTGAGCTCCGCGAAGTTGCCCAGGAACGAAGGCGCGGGATCGGTGAAACTGTTGCCCCCGATGTGCAGCCGCGTGAGAGTCGTCTTGAGGTCGTCCAGCTCCGTCGGGATGGCGCCGGTCAGGCTGTTGCCGTCGATCCGGAGCGTGCGGAGAGCGGAGAGGCTGCCCAACTCCGACGGAATCGAACCGCTGAACTGGTTGTCGCCCAGATCCAGGGTGTTCAGTGTCGTGAGGTCTCCCAGCCACGTCGGAATCGAGCCCGTCAACTCGTTCTCGTTGAGATACAGGTCGTAGATCTTCGTGAGGTTCTTCAGGTTGTCCGGCAGCGCCCCGCTCAACTTGTTGTCGTAGAGATACAGGTACTGGAGGCTCTCCATGTCGCCCAGCTCGGCCGGTATGGCGCCGGTCAGTGCGTTCTCGCGCAGATACAACTGCGTCACTTTCGTGAGGGCGCCCAGTTCGGTCGGAACCGAACCGCTCAGCAGGTTGCCGCCCAGGTTGAGATACGTGAGCTTCGTCAGGCTTCCCAGTTCCGCCGGGATGGAACCGCTCAACCTGTTTCCGGCCGCCCCGTACAGGTGCCCCTCCAGGTTGAGGTGGGTGAGCTCGGTGAGGTCGCCCAGTTCCGTCGGGATCGAACCGGTGAACTGATTGCGGCCGAGTTCGAGCCGCGTGAGACTCGTCAGATCGCCCAGCCAGGTCGGGATCTGGCCGGTCAGCCCATTGCCGCCGAGCTTCAGCGTTTCAAGGTTGGTGAGGTTCTTCAACTCCTCCGGCGGCGCGCCGCTCAACTCGTTGAACTGGAGGTCAAGGTTGCGGAGGTTCGTACTGCCCAGTTCCTTCGGGATCGCGCCCGTCAGGTCGTTCTGCTGAAGCCACAGGTTCTGGAGATTCGTCACGGAGCCCAACTGGGTCGGGATGGCGCCGGTCAGCTTGTTGCCGTAGAGCTCCAGGCGCGTCAGCCCCGTGAGGCTTCCCACCTCCGTCGGGATGGCGCCGGTCAGCTTGTTCCCGCCGAGTTTCAGGCTGGCAAGGCTCGTCAGGTCGCCCAGTTCCGTCGGAATCGTGCCGCTCAGGTTGTTCCAGGAGAGGTCCAGCTCGAGGACCCGCCCGTTGCCGTCGACCATCACGCCGTGCCACGTGCCGATCGCCGCGTTGTCGTCCTTCCAGTTCGTGCTCGTCGTCCAGTTGGCGCCGTCGGTACCGTCGTAGAGCGCCACCAGCGCGGCCTTGTCGTCGTTCGACTGGGCCGGCGCCGGAGCAAGAGCGCCGCCCAGCGCCGCGCCCGCGATCAGGCACGCCGCAGCTCGCGCGAGGCGCATCACGCCCCGATTCTCGGGTGTCGACATGGGATCTTCCGGCTCGCGACGGTCCCGGCGAACCGCCGTCGCGGCCGGAGTCTACTCGTTCCCGGCGCCCGTGCTTCCCGCCTCCGCCTTCCGCTCCAGGTACTCCCGCTCGAGCAGCCGGGCGCCGCGCAGGATGTTGCCCATCGCGTAGTTGCCTTCGTGACAGGCGTACTCGTAGTTCAACTCCTCGGTGCGGGGCCAGAGGAACTCGCCGCCGTAGGGCGCCGTGTAGTCCGGGTCGTTCACCGTGAACTCGTAGAGCAGGTCGCCGGCGCCGCTCTGGCGAGTGAAGCGCTCGGTCACCTTCAGGCCCTCGCGCGGCACGCCCGGCCGCTCGAGGAAGTTGGTCGTCTCGACCACGAGCGTGTCGCCATCCCACCAGCCGATCGAGTCGCCGCCCAGGGAGCGCACCTCGGGCGGCGCGTGCTCCGCGTTGAGCCGCACCACCTTCGCCCAGTGCATCCACTCGACCAGGATGACGACGTGGTCCTCGGTCTGGGCGATCGTCTTCAGGTTGTTGTAGAGGATCGGCCGGGCCGGGGTCGCCGCCGCGCCGAGGTACAGGCAGCGGTCGAGCACCGAGAGCGTCTCCGGTCCGTCGTAAGGATCGTCGCCGGTCTCGATCCACCAGGCCGAGCCGGTGTTCTCGTAGGCGTAGGGATGGAGGTCGGCGCGGCGCGCCTTGCCGGCCTCGGAGAGCGAGGGCATGCGGCCGTTCGGCGGGTCGGTGAGGATGGAGGTGCGGAACTTGCCGTCGATCGCGTGGCGCCCGCTGCCGCGATCGGTCCAGAACGAGTTGTAGCCGCCGACCGCGCCCGCGGCGCCGGGAGAACCGTCGCCGCCGGACGGCGGCGCCGACCGCTCCGGGTCGCTGGCCGCGTTGGCCCTGGCCATCGCCGCCCGGGTCCGCTCCATGATCTCCTCCGCTTCCTCGACGGTGAGGAAGAGCTTGTCGCCGAACTCCGACGGCCGTTCGAACGGAATCGAACTTGCCAGGTTGTAGCGGCCGGTGAGATCCGGCTTGCCGCTGGCGGTGCGGGGAATGTCGTCGCCGGCGGCCGCGGCCGGGGCGGCCAAGAGGGCCAGAGCGGCGATCGCGACTACGATGGCGGGTGCGGTTCGTTCGATGCGCATGGCGTGTCCTCGCGTCGTGTACACGGACCTTGGGGAAGATCGTTCAAGCGTACCGCAACGGAGGTCCCCGCTCCGCCGCTCGCAACGGACCGGGCCGCGAAGCGGAGCCGGCCTTCGGCCGCCGCGACTCCCTGGCCGCCTTCGGCGGCGGTGGGCTACGGGGCGCCGCTGCTAGACTGAGGCGCCCGTCAAGCCCACCGGTTCCAAAGGACGAACATGCCATGAGATCCTCGCTCCGCCGCCGTCCAGGGCTCCGCCGCCGGCCAGGCACGCTCTCGGCGTTCGCCGGCGCCGCCGTGCTGCTCGCGACGGCGGCCGGCGCCGCCGACTCGCCGACCTTCAGCCGCGACGTCGCGCCCATCCTGTTCGAGAAGTGCGTGCAGTGCCACCGCCCGAACCAGGCGGCGCCGATGTCGCTGCTCTCCTTCCGGGAGGCCCGGCCCTGGGCGCGCGGCATGGCGCGGGCGGTCGAGAACGGCGACATGCCGCCCTGGAGCGGAGAGTCTGAGCACGTCGCGTTCCGCAACGACCTCTCCCTCTCCGCCGAGCAGGTCGCCACGATCACGGGCTGGGCCGCGGCCGGCGCTCCCGAGGGCGACCCCGCCGACCTGCCGCCGGTGCCGACCTTCCCCGAAGGCTGGACGCTGGGCGAACCGGACTACGTGCTCACGCTCGACCGGATCGAGGTGCCGGCGGAAGGCCCGGACCTCTTCCCCAAGCAGCGGATCGAGCTCGACCTGGAGGAGGAGCGGTGGGTTCAGGCCATCGAGTTCCTCCCCGGCGACCGGCGCGCGACGCACCACTTCCAGGCCACCTACACGACGCCGCGGCGCGAGAGCGGCGGCCCCATCGGCTCCGGCGACAGGGTGAGCGAAGGCGCCGCCGGCAGCGGCGTGTTCGGCATCTGGACCGCGGGCATGCCGCCCTACGTGTTCCCCGAAGGCACCGGGCGCGTTCTCGGCCCCGGCACGACGATCACGATGGACTCGCATTACCACCCCTTCGGCGAAGCGACGTCCGACACAACGCGCATCGGCATTCACTTCGGCGAAGGCGAGCTGCAACGGGAGGTGGCGACCGTCTCGGTGGCAAACACGGGCATCCGCATTCCGCCGGGCGCCGGCCACCACGCCGAGGAGGGGTTCTTCCAGCCCGACGACGACATGCAGATCCTCGCCTTCAGCCCCCACATGCACGTCCGCGGCAAGGCGATGACCTACCGCATCGTCCACGCCGACGGCACGTCCGAGACCCTGCTCGACGTGCCGAAGTACGACTACAACTGGCAGTGGCTCTACTACCCCACCGAGCCGATCGACCTGCCGGCCTCGAGCCGCATCGAAGTCACCGCGGTCTGGGACAATTCGAAGGACAACCCGGCCAACCCCGACCCGGCGCGCGAGATCATCTACCGCGGCGACGTGGTCAACGAGATGTTCGTCGGTTTCATGGAGATCGTCCGCAAGGAGGGCGGCTACCACCGGCCGAAGAAGAACATCGACAAGCTCAACGACCTGATCGCCCGCCACCCCCGGGACGCCTCCTTCCTGGCCGACGGGTTCCTGCCGTTCGCGTTCTGGGCGCCGCGCGAGGGCGAGGGCATCCTCTACCTCGCCTCCGGCCTGCAGATGTTCACGATCACCCTGGACGACGTCGCCTGGACCGGCGACCGTCTCCGGATAACGACCCACTTCCCCACGCCCGAGGCGTCGGCCATCACGACGGTGATCGACGGCGAACGCGACGCGGACGGCGTGCTCCGCGGCACGATCACGATGGGCGCCGGCACGGAGCGTCCCTTCGAGATGAAGCTGGCCGCCGAGCCCGCTGGCCGGGCGCCGTCCGGCGACGCCACCGGCGCCGCCGCCGGAGAGTGACGACGGCGCGCGGCAGGTTCCGGGCCGGCTTCCTTGCGCTGCCGTTGGCCGCGGCGCTGGCCCTGGCCTGCGGCGCGCCGACGATGTCCCAGCTCAAGGCGCTGGTGCGCGCGAGCTTTCCCGGCGTGCCCCAGATGAGCGTCGAGGAGTTCGACCGGCGGCTCGACGAGACGCCGGCGCCGCTGGTGATCGATGTCCGCGAGCCGCACGAGTACGAGGTCAGCCACCTTCCCGGAGCGGTTCACGCCCAGGGCGGGAAGATCGTCGAGCTGGTCGCCGCCGCCGACTCCGAACGGCCCGTCGTTCTCTACTGCTCCGTCGGCTACCGTTCCTCGGCCGCGGTCGCCGACCTGATCCAGTTGCACGACCCGGAGATTCTCGACCGGGTCTGGAACCTCGAAGGCTCCATTTTCGAGTGGGCCAACTCCGGCCGGCCCGTCTATCGCGGCGACGTCGAGGTCGACCGCGTTCACCCGTACGACCGGCAGTGGAGCAAGCTGCTCGAACCGCACCTGCGGCCCTGATTCCGCGCGGCGCCGGACCAGGTACCGAAAGAGACAGAAGGAGCACAAGATGACCCGGACCGTCGCCCGCCTCCTGCCGTTCTGGCCGACGCTCAGCCTGCTGGCGCTCGCGAGCGCCCTCCCCGTCCCGGCGGCGGCCCAGGAGGCCGGCGCGGCGGAAGCCGAAGCGGCGCCTGGCGGCAGCTTCGGGGAGGAGATCACCGTCACCGCCCGAAAGCGGGAGGAGAACCTCCAGGAGGTGCCCTTCTCCGTCGTCGCGCCGAGCGAGGAAGTACTCCGCAGCCGCGGCGCGGGCAACCTGGAGGACATCGCGGCCAACGTCGCGGGCTTCACCGTGCAGAACCTCGGCCCCGGCCAGAGCCAGGTGGCCATGCGCGGCGTCGCCTCGGGCCAGATCGTCCGCGACCAGCCCGGCGTCAAGGAGCAGGTCGGCATCTACCTCGACGAGTCCGTCGTCTCCCTGTCGCTCTTCACGCCCGACATCGACATCTTCGACATGTCCCGCGTCGAGGTCCTGCGCGGGCCGCAGGGCACCCTGTTCGGCTCCGGTTCGCTCGCCGGCACCGTCCGCTACATCACGAACCAGCCGGAACTGGGGGTCTCCGACGGCTTCGGGGAGTTCTCGCTCGCTTCCGTCGGCGACGGCGGCATGGGCGGCAGCGCGAAGGCCGCGGTCAACGTGCCGGTGGGCGACCGCTCGGCGATGCGGATCACCGCTTGGCACACCTCGTTCGGCGGTTTCATGGACGCGGTGCAGCCCGACCTGAGCGTCGACGAGGACGTGAACTCCGGCACGCGGACCGGCGCCCGGTGGGCCTTCCGCTTCGAGCCGTCCGAGAACGTGACGGTCACGCCCCGCCTCATCCACCAGGAAGTCGACATGGACGGCTGGAACCGGATCGACGACTTCAACATCCTGGCCAACCCGTACACGACCACGCGGCCCGCCGTGGATCTCGGCGAGCGCGAGCTCTTCACCCAGTTCGACGAGCCCTACACGGACGAGTTCCTGCTCGCCGACCTGAAGGTCGAGATCGATCTCCCGGACGGCTACTACTTCACCTCCATCACCTCGACGACGGACCGCGACCTGCTCGTCGTGCGCGACTCGACCGCGCTGTACGCGAGCGTCGCCGGCGCGACGATCGGCCTGCCCGAACCGGTCTACACGCTGGACGCGCCCCTGATCGACGCCACGACCGCCACGGGCCTCACGCAGGAACTGCGGCTGGCGAGCGGCGACGAGTACACCCACTGGGTGCTCGGCCTCTTCTACGGCACGAGCGAGCGCGACTACGGCCAGAGTCTGCCGGTTACGGGCTTCGAGGCGATGAGCGGCATTCCCACCGCGGGCGCTTTCGGCGCCGCCGTCGACGAGCTCTTCTACTCGGACCTGAGCTACGAGTTCGACCAGACGGCGGCGTTCTTCGAGATCGCATGGACCGCGAGCGACCGGCTCGACCTGACCGCCGGCGCGCGCTGGTACGACTACGAGGAGACCCGAAGCCAGGTCTTCGACGGGCTGTTCGCCGAACCCGGGCCGACCGTGGGCGAGACGAGCGCGGACGGCATCGCCCCGCGCTTGATCGCCAGCTACGAGGCGACCGAGAACACGCGCCTCAACGCCCAGGTCTCGAAGGGCTTCCGGCTCGGCGGCATCAACGATCCGCTGAACGTGCCCGTCTGCACGCCGGAGGATCTCGCGACCTTCAGCGGCCGCGACAGTTGGGAGGACGAGGAGCTCTGGAACGTGGAGATCGGCTCGAAATCGACGATCCTGGGCGGTCGCGGCACGTTCAACGTCGCGGCATTCTCGATGGACATCTCGAACCTGCAGACCACCGTCACCGCCGGTTCCTGCTCCTCCCGGCTCGTCTTCAACGTGCCCGACGCGCGCAGCACGGGCCTGGAGCTCGAGATCACGGGTCAGCCGTCGGCGGCTTTCGACTTCGCGATCTCCGCCAGCTACGCGGACTCCGAACTCGGGTCGACCCTGACCTCGACCGCGGCCGATGGGACGACCAGCGTCGTCTCCGGCATCGAGAAGGGCAACCGCCTGCCGACGGTGCCGGAGTTCCAGGCCGCCCTCGCCGCGACGTACCGCTGGGAAGCGGGAGACTGGGCCGGCTACCTCACGGGCGTCTTCCAGCACGTCGGCTCGCGCTTCACGCAGATCGGCGACCACGCGCCGGGGTTCGGCACGGTGAACCTGCTGGCGCTCTCCGCGACGAAGCCGATCGGCGGACCGCTCACGCAGGACGTGTTCCGGTTCGATCCCGAGATGCCGGCCTACGACCTCCTGAACCTGCGGCTCAGCTTCCTGAACGAGCGATGGGACGTGGCCCTCTTCGTCAACAACGCCCTCGACGAGCGGGCCTTCCTGGCCCTCGACCAGGAACGCGGCACGCGCGCCCGCGTCGGCTACCTGACGAACCGGCCGCGGACCATCGGCGTGAGCACCCGCATCGACTTCTGACTTCGCTGGGTGCGCGACTGGGTGCGCGGTCTTCCGACCCGCTTGCCGCCGTAGGTGGCGGACAGCGTCGTCGCCGGCCTTTGGCCGGCGGCCCTGTTGTCCGGGCTACGCCGCTTCGCGGCGCCGCCCATGTGCGGGTCGGAAGACCCGCGCACCCCAGCGGCGCCCAGCCGCCGCCTCACGGCGAATGCGGCTGCGCCGTAGCGGCAAGAACCCCCGTCGCCGCCAGCACCAGCAGAGCGAAGACGACCTCGAGAACCACCGTCACCGGCACCGGGTCGGTGTGCGGATCGGGGCGAAGGTTCATCCGCAGGTAGTTCACGCCGCCCAGGAACAGGACGACCGCGCTCACGGCCACCTTCGCCAGCAGGATCCGACCGTACGGCTCGGTCCGGAGCGCCTCCCAGCCGGGCAGGTAGAGGACCGTCATCACCACCCCGCTCGCGACCAGGACGGTCGCCGCGGTCACCGCCACCGGAGCGAAGGCGCCGAGCCAGAAGCGGCGCATGGACGCCGCTTCCGCCGCCGAAGCCTGGCGGCCCATGAGCGGAAGCGCGAGGATGACGGTCAGCGTGCCGGCCCAGAAGCCGGCGCCGAGCACGTGGGCGCTCTGGGCGATCCACGCGGCAGGGTTGCCGAACGCATGACCCGTCATCGGCAACGTCGCGGCCAGCCCGAGGGTCCCGATCCCGGTGATCGCCAGACCGATCCCGGCGAACCGGAAGGCCAGCAGGGCGCCGAACGTCGTGCCCGCCGCGGCGCCGACCTGCCAGCGCCATCGTCCTCCCCAACGGCTCTCGATCGCCACCGCCCGCAGGTTCTCCAGCGTGAACGCCTCGCCCGGCCCCCAGACCTCGACCGACTGGAAGACGGCCCGCAGCGCCAGCGCCGCGAGCAGCAGAAGGGACGAGAGCAGGGTGAGCCGCACCAGTTCGACGCGCTGGTCGCGAACCGCCAGGTCGTGCGGGCCGATCGCCTCCAGCAGCCGCATGCCGACCGCGCCGAAGACCAGGAGCAGGGGCGGATAGACGGCCCAGCGGCCGGCCATCTCCCAGGTCAGTGCGGAATCCGGGCCCAGCGGCTCAGCGCCCTGCGCGGTCGATCGTGAAGCTCCACTCGCCGGTCAGCACATGGCCGTCGTCCCCGGCCGTCCGCCACCTGGCCGTGTACGAACCGTCCGGCATCCGGCCCGTGACCCTGGCCATCAGGTCCTTCTCGCCCATCGTGTGAAGGCCCTCGACCTTCATCGGCCCCGCGGGGCCTTCGAGTTCCAGCTTGCTCAGCGGCACGTCCGGTTCCTGGTTGAACCACACCCGCAGCGTCCGCACCGGCCCGGAGAGCGTCGCGCCGTCCTCGGGGCTGGTGTTCGACACCTTGAGGTGGGCGAACGCGGCGGTGGCGAGAACGAGAAGCAAAGCGGCGGCGCCGAAGGCCGCGGCTCTCCGAAAGCGGCGTCGATTCGTCATCGAGAACGTCTCCGTGCTTGCACGACGCCGGCGCCAGTGCCGGCGCGCGAGAAGTCGAGCGTACCAGCCGCAGCGCCGCCCCCCATTCTCGACCGAGCGGCGAGCCGGCGGGGACCGTCCGTCGTGCTAGCGTGCCCGTCCTTGACCACAGTATCGGCATCGCTTGGTCCTCGGAGGCTGTCGTGTCGCATGAACTTCCCAACAGAGACTTCCCGTGCTACTCCGTGGCCGACGCCGCTGCCATGGTCGGGATGCCAGCCCAGACTCTCCGGCGCTGGATGCGCTCCGAGGAGCCGCTGATAACGCCCGCAGCTCCCGCCGAGACGGTCTGTCTGTCCTTCGCGAACCTCGTCGAAGCCCACGCTGTCGCGACTTTGCGCAGGAGGTTTCGTCTACCGCTGCAGCGCCTGCGTACGGGTGTCGCCTACTGCCGCGACCACGGCATAGACCGCCCCTTCCTTCAGGAAGACCTGCGAGCCGTGTCCATGAACGTCTACCTCGACAGAGACGGCCACATGGTCAACCTTGGCAGCTACGGCCAGTTGGGTATGAGGCCGGTCCTGGAAGACCACCTCGCACGCGTCGTGTTCCGCCAGGGGAGCCCTCTGCGGTTCTTCCCGCTGACTCGCCCCGAAAAGTCGCCCCGCTTCGTGGCGGTCGATCCCGAGAGGTCCTTCGGCCGTCCGACGACCGCCGAGGGCTTCATCAGCACGTCCGTCATCTATTCTCGATTCTCGGCCGGCGAGTCGGTGATATCACTCGCTTCCGACTACGACATCAGGGCACCATATGTCGAGGAGGCGATCCGCTACGAGGGTGTCCACGCCTGGACCCTCAAGCGAGACAGAGTTGCTGCGTGACGACGAAGATCTCGAGTTCTTTGCCGACCGGGATCTCGGGAAAGCGTTCGTCGAGAGGATTCGCGCCGAGCGCATCTGCAGGATCACCGGCTATTCGGAGCGTTTCGGCGAAACCAACGCGGACGACGACCACTGGATAGCTGAGATCGCCGATCACGGCATGGTCGCACTGTCCCACGACTCAGCGATAAGGCGTAGCCCGCTTGCGCGTCGCGCTGTCTACGTGCACAGATGCCGACTGTTCATTCTCCGAGGTCAAGTTTCGACGACCGTCCTGGCCGAGTTCTTCCTTTGCGCCTTCGACAAGGTCGTGCGGTTCGCATCCGAACGACAGCCGCCATTCATCGCGGTTATCGTCAGAAGACAGAGACTCGGGAAGACAGTCGTGAACGTCGAGATGGCCAAGAGCGCCGAACAACTGTCAGAGGAGTTCGGTAGCGAGGGAGGTCCCGCTCCGGTGACCGACGTCAACTACCCCCAAACACTCCAATCTGGTAGAGCAGACCGATCAACTGCAAGATGACGCCGACTACCAGCGCGACCACAGCAATCGTCAGACTCTTGAGAGCGACCCTGAGCCTTTGGGAGTTCTGAGCGGTAGAACGAAGACTATGGAGCTGCGACCGTCCGGCGTGGGTGAGCGCGTACTTGCTTTCGCCTTTCTCGACCACCAGACCGTCCGCGATCAACTCCTGAAGACTTTGCGACCAGTCCTCCATGTCTACCTCTCCCCCGTCCCAGTCCACGCCATCACGAAGATCGTAGACGAAGCGACGCTCCTCCAAGACGGCTTCGAGCCGCGCCCATAGTGCCTTGCCGTAACACTCCACTTGCTCCAGGAGAAATCGGTCAGTCGCGGCATCGGCCCAGACATGCCGGAAACCGGGATCGCGAATCAGATTCGTCCGTGATCGCTTCCTCCAGATCCGACGCCTCCACCGAACCTGAATCCTGCGCCACATTGATTTTCTCCTTCGTCGAATCGATGCGACTTGTTGTGAAGAGCGCTGTGCAATCTGCTGTGGAGCGCGCTGCCACTTCGGTTTCCCGGCACGCGCAAGGGAGGACGCTCCGGTGCCATCGCTCCCAGAGTATGCCACCGCTTCCTCCCGACCGCCGGACTGTGCTCTCTCCGGGCGGCTACGGACTCCCGCCGTCTCGGGCCGAGAGCCCTCCGGCAGGTTCACTCCCTGAGCAGAAGGTCTCGGCTTCGCGCGCTACCTGGTCGGTCTGGCGGTCTGACTTCGGTGGATCAGGGACGCTGGCCGTCGGCAGAACGGGGGAACGGCAGAGTGCTCCACGTGCTTCCTCGGGTCTTGGGCCGAGGATGCGGCTTGTCCGAGGTCGTGCCCCTGACGACAGAACGACGGGTTCGACAATCTTCCGGGCTGAGCAGGCGGTCTCGACGGCGCAACCGCTCGCGCCGCACGTCCGTCGTCGTGCGGTTCTGATTCCAGTTCCTGCGGGAGCGCGGGACGGTGTGTCATGATTCTTCCCACATGACGACAACTTGTTCGGTGAAGACTGGGCCGCGCGGGAAGCGGTACGCTCGTGGCGTCTGACGCGCCGAGTCCAATGTCCTCAACCACCAAAGGCGAGCCGCGGAGCGATCCCTACACCGTCCGCGAGGGCGGCGCGGTCGAGCCGCCTTCCAACTGGCGCGCACGCCTCCGCTACCTCGGGCCGAGCGTCGTCATCTCGGGATCGATCGTCGGCTCGGGCGAGATCATCCTCACCTCGGGCCTCGGCGCCGCCGCGGGCTTCGTCATGCTGTGGTGGGTGCTCCTCTCGTGCTGGATCAAGTCGCTCATCCAGGCCGAGCTGGGCCGCTACATTCTGGTCTCGGGCGACACCTACGTCCGCGCAATGAACCGGCTGCCGGGCAAGATCGCGCTCGGCCGGGGGCGCATCAGCCTCCCGGTCCTCATCGCCCTGATCGCGATCGTCCCGGGGATCATGGGGCTCGGCGGGATCATCGGCGGCGCCGGCCAGGCGCTCACGCTGCTCTATCCGAGCCTCCATTCGACCTGGGCCGCCGGACTGATCGCCGCGGTCGTCATCGCGCTGCTGATCACGGGCTCCTACAAGATCCTGGAGAACGTGATGCTGGCCCTCGTGATGACCTTCACCGCGGCCACCCTGGTGTGCGCCTTCCTGATGCAGAACACCCAGTACGCGGTCAGCGGCGCCGACCTGATGTCCGGCTTCACGTTCAGCTTCCCGCCCGAGTATCTGGTGGCGGCGATCGCGGTGTACGGCTACACCGGCGTCAATGCCTCGGAGACCTCGGCCTACCAGTACTGGTGCGTCGAGAAGGGGTACCCGAACTTCATCGGCAGGAGCGACGCACCGGGCTGGGAGGCCCGCGCCCGCGGCTGGATCAAGGTGCTCCAGGCCGACGTCTGGGTCACGCTGATCATCCTGACCTGCGCGACCCTGCCGTTCTACATCCTGGGCGCCGGCGTCCTGCGCGCCCGCGGCAGCGTCCCCGACGGTCTCGAGACGCTTTCCGTGCTGTCCGAGATGTTCACGGAGACGCTCGGCGGGTGGTCCGTATGGCTGTTCGGCATCGGCGCCTTCTGCATCCTGTTCTCGACGATGCTCTCCTCGGTGGCCGGCGCCGCCCGCTACATCCCGGACTACATCATGGAGCTGGGCTACCTGAACCGGCAGAACCTGGTCGCCCGCAGGTCCTGGATCCGCGGCTACTGCGCGACCATCCCGGTCGTCTCGTTCGCGATCTACCTGTCGATCCAGAATCCGCGGCTGCTGGTGACGATCGGCGCCCTGACCCTCGCCATGCTGCTGCCGATCCAGAGCGGCGCGGTGCTCTGGTTCCAGAAGAACCGGATGGATCCGAGGATTCGCCCCGGCAGGTGGATCCGCCTGGCGATCTGGGTCATCCTGTCGATCGAACTGGTGATGGCCTGGTTCGTGATCCGCTATGTCGTCTTCGGTTGATCTGGTTTCGCGCCAGGACGGAGGTCGACAGGATGCCCGCGATACCGGCTCAACGCCGTTGCAGAGGAGTTCGACGATGAAACGACGACCCGTTCCGACGCACCGCCCGGCATGCTGGCTCCCCGCCGTTGCCCTCGTCCTGAGTGCCTGCGGTGCGCCGCCGCCGGAAGCGACGCCCGAACCCGCCGTCCACGCCATCGGCGAGAGCGCCAGCTTCCGCGGCATCAACGGCATCCTGTTCGGGCCCGACGGCGACCTCTACCTGACTTCGGTCGTGACTCCGGCCGTGGCGCGGATCGACCCGGAAAGCGGCGAGATCCTCGACAACTGGGGGCTTGACGACGGCGCCCAGTCGCCCGACGACCTGGCCTTCGGGCCGGACGGCTCGGTGTACTGGACCGACATCAGCAACGGCGACGTCAGCATGCGGACGCCGGAGGGCGAGACGCGCGTCGTCGCCTCGCCGGGCGTCGGCGTCAACCCGATCACCTTCTCGGACGACGGACGGCTGTTCGTCTCCCAGTGCTTCATGGACACGAACCTGTTCGAGCTCGACCCTGCCGGGGAGGCCGAGCCCCGCGTCATTCGAGACGATCTCGGGCCTGGCTGCGGCCTGAACGGCATGGACTGGGGGTCGGCCGACGGCCGGCTCTACGGCCCGCGCTGGTTCCGCGGCGAGGTCGTGCGCGTCGACGTGGACAGCGGCGAGATGGAGACGGTGGCCAGCGGCTTCGAGGTGCCGGCGGCCGTCAAGTTCAACGGCGAGGGCGTGCTCCACGTGCTCGACTCGCTGCGGGGCGAGGTCGTCCGCGTGGGCGAGGACGGCGGCAAGGAGGTCGTGGCCCGCGTTCAGCCCGGGCTCGACAACTTCGCCTTCGACGCGGACGACCGGCTCTTCATCTCGAGCTTCGCCGACGGCTTCATCGTCGAGGCGCTATCGCCGGACGAGAACCGGGTCGTGCTCGCGGGCGGACTGAACATGCCCGGCGGCCTGGCGCTCATCGGCGGCGACGATGGCGCCCGGTTGGTCGTCGCGGACTTCTTCGCCCTGCGGCAACTCGACCCGGCGACCGGCGAGGAACTCGACGTGGTGCGCGACGTGATCGGCTTCTCCGACATCGGCACCTCGATGTCGGTCCACGCCGCGGACAACGGTCTCCTGGTGCTTTCGAGCTGGTTCGACAACGCCGTGCGGCTCTGGGATCCGGCGGCCGACGCGCTCGTCCAGATCTTCGGCGAACTGGCCGCCCCGATCGACGCGATCCAGCACGAAGGCGACATCGTCGCCAGCCAGTGGGGCGCCGGCAACGTGATCGCGTTCTCTCCCGAGAATCCGGACGAGAAGCGGGTGCTGGCCGAAGGGCTGGAAGGTGCCGCCGGCCTCACCGCGGCGAACGGCGCGCTCTACGTCTCCGACAACCTGGCCGGCGCCGTGCTCCGCATTGGCGACGACGGCGCCGAGACGGTCGCCGAGGGCCTCGACCAGCCGGAAGGGCTCGCCGCGGCCAACGGCTCGATCTACGTCGTCGAAGCCGGCGCCGGCCGCGTGGTGGCCGTGGATCCGTCAAGCGGCGAGACGCGGGTCGTCGCCGAAGACCTCGACCTGCACGTCCCGCCCAGCGGCGCCTTCCCGAACACCATGCTCTTCAACGGCATCGCCACCGACGGCCTGACCGCCTGGGTCGCCGGCGACGCCGCGAACACCGTCTACGTCATCGACCTGAACTAGGCCGGGTGCGCGGGTCTTCCGACCCGCATCGGGCGGCGCCGCGAAGCGGCGGAGCCCGGAGACCAAGGCCGCCGGCCATGGGCCGGCGACGAAGCTGGACGCCGCCTTCGCCGGCAGCGGGTCGGAAGACCCGCGCACCCAGTGCGCACCAGCGCCAACCGGGCCTCAGTCGCCCAGCCCTTGGTCGCCGTACGTCGTGGCCGGCCCGGTCCCGTCCGGCCCCAGCCGGCCGCCCTCGCCGAAGTGCCCCTTGCCCGGCACATGGTTCACCTCGACCCGGATGCCATCCGGGTCCTCCACCAGGATCGAGTAGTACCCCGGCGCGAACCGGTCGCCCTCCTCCGGCCCATGAACCACCGTGGCGTCCAGTTCGGACACCAGGAACCCGTAGATCGCCTCCACGTCGGCGCGGCTGCGCGCCCGGAAGCAGAAGTGATGCAGCCCCGGCCGGTCCTGGTCGAACCGGCGGTCCCGCTTCTCCGGCGGCGCCGCCCGCACCAGGATGCCGGTTCGGCTGCCGATGCAGTACAGCACGTCTTCGCCCCGGATCAGGGTTTTCATCTCCAGGAAGTTGCACAGCCGCTCCCAGAACGGCAGGCACCGTTCCGGGTCCCGGACCGTCAACTGGATGTGCGCGATCCCGTTGACCCCGACGGTGTTGCCGACGCCGGTCATTCAACATCCACCGTGGCCGATTCCGCGACGGCGGCCTCCCACTTGTCCCCCGCCACCACCCCTCTCGTTGATTCGGAAAACGCTGTCTGCCGAATCCTCGTGGACCCAGCGATTCCGCAGACGCTGTCTGCGGAATTCGTCCGAACGCAGTTGACGTCCCTGGGCACACCCCGCCGACGCGCCGAGCCAGAGAATTCCGCGACACCGTCGCGGATTTCGGCGGCGCCGTTCACTCGCCGCCGGTCGGCGGCGACTCCGACGCCTCTCCCGGACCGAGTTCGATCAGCTCGAAGATCCCGACCATCATCTCGTCCGTCGACTGAAAGCCGAAGCCGACGTCGCGGGTCGGGTCCGGGTTCCCGGGGTTCGCGGCCGAGTTGTCGTAGTGCGCCACGACCTCGACCACGGTCCCCGCCGGCAGCACGCTGGGCGCTTCCGGGTAGTAGAAGAGCTGCCAGTCGAAGTCGTACTCCGGCACGTCGAGAAGGACCTCGCGGCCGCCGTCCGGGTGGAGGGCGGTGAACGACATCGACGTGCCGCGCATGTGCATGTGCGGGAAGTAGGACACGATCCGCGAGTCCGCGCCGAGTTCGTGGCGGGCCACGATCCGGTGGTTCGGGGCGCCCGCCGGGATGGTGAAGTCCATCCTGCTGGCGAGGATCGCCTCCACCTCGACCTCCAGCGGGCCCTCGCCGAAGTAGAGGCCGATCCGGGTCGTGTCGGTCCGTTCCGATTCACCGTTCGGGTGGTAATGCTGGTTGATCACCAGCATGTCGCCGGGGTTCACCCAGCGCCCGGCGCCGTCCGGGAAGACGGTGGGCGCGGCCCCCACCGCCCAGATCCCGAGGATTCTCAGACCGACGCCGCCGGCGTTCCCGCCCGGCTGGCCTCCGCCCTGCCGCTCTTGCCCGGCGCCGCCGCCCAGGCTGCCGAATCCGCCCATGAAGGCGACCTGATGATGGTTCACCGTGCGGTCGCCGGGCTGGAACTCCACCGCCCGCAGCCAGCGGCGCTCCGGGATGTCCAGGCGCACGATCGGATTGGGCGCCATGTCCGGCCCGGTCGCCGGCACGGTCACGGGGGGCAGTTCGATCACGTAGTCCGGCTCGCCCACCTGCCAGCCGTTCCTGAAGCGTGGCGGCTCGGGCATGAGCGCCGGATCGCCGGCCTCGGCGCCGCCATCGACCCAGGCGACGATCGTCTCGATCTCCTCACGGCTCAGCCGGGCGTCGTTCGCCCAGGCGCCGTGCTCGGGATTCGCGAACCACGGCGGCATCTCCCCGCTGGCGACCACGCGCCGGATCGAGCGCGCCCAGGGCCGCGCCTCCTGGTACGTGAGCAGCGACATCGGCGCGACCTCGCCCGGCCGGTGGCAGCCGACGCAGTGGCGCATGAGGATCGGCGCCACGTCGCGGCTGAAGACCGGCGCGCCGGCGTCGCCGTCTTCGGCAGCGGCGGCGGGCAGGCCGAGGCCCGCCGCGGAACAGGACACCGCCAGAGCCGTCGCCGCAATCCGGGCGACTCGGCGGCGACGCGGAACGGTCGGAAACGAGCGCATCATGGGAGCCCCTCCTGACCCTCCGAGACTACTCCATGCCCGACTGACCGAACCCGCCCGAGCGGAGCCGGTCTGCAGGCCGGCACGCACTCCTGGCCGCCTTCGGCGGCAGCGGGTCGGAAGACCCGCGCACCGACACTCCCGCCCGGGCGGAGTCGGCCTGACGGCCGGCACGTACTCCTGGCCGCCTGCGGCGGCAGCGGGTCGGAAGACCCGCGCACCCAGCGGCGGGTCGGAGGACCCCGCACCGACAGAGCCGTTCCTGCGACAGCGCTGCGAACGCTGCTAGAGTCCGCGTTCGCGAGAGATCCAGCATTCCCAAACCTCAGGAGACCCAGCGACCATGTACCGACAGACCGCCTGCCGCGTTCTCATCCTCAGTTTCTGCCTCGCCGCGATCGGCTTTGCGCCCGCCGCCGCCCAGGGCGACCGGCCCGCCAGCCCCGAAGGGTCCGCCTCGACCCAGATCGGCGACGCGTGGATCGACATCACCTACAGCCGGCCCATCCTGCGCGGCCGGAACGGCGTCTTCGGTGCCGGCGAAGAGTACGGTCAGGCGGTTCTCGCCGGCGGCCCCGTCTGGCGCGCGGGCGCGAACGTGACGACCCGGATCAAGACCGAGGCCGACCTGGTCATCGGCGGCACGGCGGTGCCCGCGGGCGAGTACAGCTTCTTCATCGATCTGAAGGAGGGCGCCTGGACCGCCATCGTCTCCAGGCAGGGCTACATGGAGACCTTCGACCGCGAGAAGATGGCGGAAGGTCTCACCTGGGGCGCTTACGGCTACAACCCGGAGCACGACGTCGTACGGGCCGGCATGATGACCTCGACCGAGGACTTCTCGATGGACCAGATGACGATCGTGTTCAGCGACGTCTCGGACGCCGGCGGCGCGATCGTCGTGATGTGGGACAACCAGATGGGCGTCCTGCCGTTCGGCGTCGCCCCGTAGCGCCAGCTCTCCGGCAACCTCAGTCCTCAGCGGACTGCCCGGGCCTCTTCGGCCCGGGCGCCGCGCAGCTCAGGCGTCGCACTCCCGGTAAGCGTCGATCACGGCCCGCTCGCCCTCCCGGCCCGGCTCCGAGTTCCCGTGCTCCATGCCGACGATGCCGTCGAAGCCCTTGCTCTTCAGGTGCCGGAAGACGTTCCGGTAGTTGATCTCGCCGGTCGTCGGCTCCTTGCGCCCCGGGTTGTCGCCGACCTGGAAGTAGGCGATCTCGTCCCAGGCCCGGTCGATGTTCGGAATCAGGTTCCCCTCGGTGATCTGCTGGTGGTAGAGGTCGTCCAGGATCTTGACCGAGGGCGATCCGACCGCCTTGCAGATCTGGTACGCCTGCGGGATGCCGGTCAGGAACACGCCGGGGTGGTTCGTCCAGTGGTTGAGCGGCTCCAGCACGGCGATCAGGCCGGCGGGTTCGAGGATCGCCGCGCCCCGCTTCAGGTTCTCGACGACGTTGGCGGTCTGGTACTCCCACTCGAGGCCCGGGTCGAGTTGGCCCGGGACGACGGTGCACCACGTCGCGTTCACTCTCTTCCCGATCTCGACCGCCTTCCTCATGTCGGCCTCGATCGCCTCGCGGGCCGAGGAGTCGGCGGACGCGAAACTCACGCCGCCCCAGGAGGTGTGGGCGACGAAGACGCCCATCTCCATGCCGAGCCGGTCGAGCTCGGCCGCGATCTTCTCCTGGAGCGCCGGCTCGCGGCCGCCCATGCCGTTGTCCTCGAGGGCCCGGAAGCCCTCGTCGTGCATGAAGCGGAGCTGGTCGATGTGATCGGCGCCAGCGTGGTGCCGGAACATCCCGAAGTGGGGCGCGTACTTGAGTCCGAATGCGCCTCCGTCAGCAGGCTGGGCGGCCCGCGCCTCGGACGCCCCGGGAATCGCGCCTGCGGCAAGCGCCGTTGCCGCTGCGGCGCCTCCGGTGAGGAACTGTCGCCGCGGAATCCCGACCGCATCAGGTGAACCGACTGTTGAATCGCGCATCGTGGCAGAGTAGCAGCCGCGAGCACGACCGACATGAACAGAAAGAGGACCATGAACATCCTGCAAGCCCGAACCATCTGCGGTTTGGCCGCCTTCGCCGCGGCAACCGCCCTTCACGCGGTCGACGTGACCGACACACGGCTGCTGTCCCAGCCCGCCGTCAGCGCCGACCACGTGGCGTTCGCCTACGCCGGCGACCTGTGGATCGCCGGCCGCGACGGCTCGGGAGCGCGCCGCCTGACCTCGCACGAAGGGACGGAGACCGGTCCCCGCTTCTCCCCCGACGGCACTCTGGTCGCCTTCAGCGCCGAGTACGACGGCAACGTCGACGTCTTCGTCATGCCCGCCGCGGGCGGCGAACCGAAGCGGCTCACCTGGCACCCGGGCGCCGACCTGGTTCAGGGCTTCACCGTCGACGGTTCGGCCGTGCTGTTCGCCTCCCAGCGCAGCATGTTCACGAACCGCCACTTCCAGCTCTTCACCGTGCCGCTTGACGGCGGGTTGCCCGCGAAACTGCCGATCCCGCACGGGTTGCGCGCCAGCTACTCGCCCGACGGCAGCCGCATCGCCTACATCCCGACGCCCGAGCGCTTCGAGCAGTGGAAGAACTACCGCGGCGGCACGACCTCGCGCATCTGGATCTACGACACCGGCGATCACTCGGTGCAGACGATCCCCCAGCCCGAAGGCCGCTCCAACGACACGGACCCGACCTGGATCGGCGCCCGGGTCTTCTTCCGTTCCGACCGGGACGGCGAGTTCAACCTCTACTCCTTCGACACGGGCAGCGGCGAGATCGTCCGGCACTCGGATTTCGAGGACTTCCACGTCGAGGACCTCTCGGGATCCGCCGACACGGTGATCTACGAGCAGGCCGGCTACCTGCACGTCTACGATCCGGCCTCGGACCGCCATGAGCGCCTGCGGATCGGCGTCGCGGCCGACCTGACCGAGACCCGGCCCCGCTGGGTCGAGGGGCCGGAGAACATCCGCGGCGCGTCCATCTCGCCGTCCGGCGCCCGGGCGGTGTTCGACTACCGCGGCGAGATCCTCACGCTGCCGGCCAAGAAGGGCGACGCCCGCAACCTGACCCGGACGCCGGGCGTTCACGAGCGCGATCCGGCCTGGTCGCCCGACGGCGGAAGCATCGCCTTCTTCTCGGACCAGGGCGGCGAGTACGGGCTCCACGTCCGCGACCAGGAGAGCGGCGACGTTCGGCGCTACGAGCTGGGCGGCGAACGCGGCGGCAACGGCTTCTACCACTCCCCCGAGTGGTCCCCCGACGGCGAGAGGATCAGCTACGTCGACAACTCGATGACGCTGTTCGTCATCGATCTCGACAGCGGCGACGTGGCGAAGGTGGCGAGCGAGTACTACTACGGCCCCTCCTTCCCGCCCCGGCCCGGCCACTCCTGGGCGCCGGACTCGCGCTACGTCGCCTACACGTTGAACACCCGCTCCTACATGCAGCAGGTCTTCGTCTACGACGTGGAATCAGAGACATCCCACCCCGTGACCGACGGGCTGAGCGAGGTCGGCGAGCCCGTCTTCGACCGGAGCGGCGACTACCTGTACTTCCGCGCCTCGACCGACGCCGGACCGGTGAAGCACTGGTTCGCCATGTCGAACGCGGACATGGAACTGTCGAGCGCGATCTACGTCGCGGTACTGCGCCGGGACGGCGAGTCGCCGCTTGCCGCCGAGAGCGACGAGGAGGCCGTCGAGTCCGATGGCGGAGACGAGGCCGATGGAGGCGACGAGAGCGGCGAGGAAGCCGGCGGCGCCGAGGAAGCGGACGGCGGCGAGGCCGACGGCGACGGCGACGGCAGCGACGGCGACGAACCGCGAGTCGAGATCGACTTCGAGGGACTGAACCAGCGCATCCTGGCGCTACCGGTCCAGGCCGGCGGCTACGGCAACCTGGAAGCCGGCGAAGCGGGCAAGCTCTACTACCTCCGCTCGCAGCCCGCGGGCCGGTTCGGCGGGGACGGCGGCGATCTCGTCCTCTTCAATCTGGAGGATCGCGAGGAAACGGTGCTGCTCTCCGGCGTCGGCGGATTCTCGCTGAGCGCCGACGGCAAGAAGCTGCTCTACGCCGGCCGGAACGACTTCGGCATCGCGAACGCCGGCGGCAAGATCGACCGCGGAGAGAGCGCGATCCCGGTCGACAAGCTGACCGTACGCATCGATCCGCGGGCCGAGTGGAAACAGATCTACGACGAGGTCTGGCGGATCAACCGCGACTACTTCTACGACCCCGGCATGCACGGGGCCGACTGGCCGGCGATGGCCGAGAAGTACAGCGGCTTCCTGGCCGACGTCGCCACCCGGGCCGACCTGAACAAGGTGCTGCGCTGGATGTGCAGCGAGATCGCCGTGGGCCACCACCGGGTCGGCGGCGGCGACCGGCGGGCCGACCCGGAACGCGTCGGCGGCGGGCTGCTCGGCGCCGACTTCGAGATCGCGGACGGCCGGTACCGCTTCGCCCACGTCCTGGGCGGCCTGAACTGGAACCCGGAACTGCGGGCGCCGCTCACCGAGCCGGGCGTCTCCGTCACGGCCGGCGAGTACCTGCTCGCCGTGAACGGCGTCGACCTCGACGCCTCGGGCAACGTCTTCGAGCGCTTCGAGAACACCGCCGGCAAGATCACGGACATCACGGTCGGTCCGAACGCGGACGGTTCGGGTTCGCGCACCGTGTCCGTGGTCCCGATCCCGAACGAGTCGGCGCTCCGCAACCGCGAGTGGGTCGAGGGCAACCTCGCCAAGGTCGACGAGGCGACCGACGGCCGGGTCGCCTACGTCTACGTGCCGAACACGACCACCCTCGGCCACACCTACTTCAAGCGCTACTTCTTCCCGCAGGTCCACAAGCAGGCCCTGATCGTCGACGAGCGCTTCAACGGCGGCGGCCAGGTCGCGGACTACTACATCGACCACCTGCGGCGCCCGTACATCAGCCACTGGGCGACCCGCTACGGCGCGGACTTCCGCACGCCGAGCGCGGCGATCCTTGGGCCGAAGGTCATGATCATCGACGAGACGGCCGGCTCCGGCGGCGACCTGCTGCCGTGGATGTTCCGCAAGCTGGGCCTCGGGCCGCTGGTCGGCAAGCGAACCTGGGGCGGCCTGGTCGGAACGCTCGGTTTCCCGGTGCTCATGGACGGCGGCTTCGTTACCGCCCCGAACCTCGCGATCTGGACCGAGGACGGTTTCGTCGTCGAGAACGTCGGCGTGCCGCCCGACGTGGACGTCGAGCAGTGGCCCGCCGACATCGTCGCCGGCCGCGACCCGCAGCTCGAGAAGGCGATCGAGATCGTCCTGGAGCAACTGGAAGCGAACCCGCCCGCCGAACCCGTGAAGCCGCCCTTCCCGATCCGCGTCCGCCGCTAGCACCAGTTTCCACTGGGTGCGCGGGTCTTCTGACCCGCTGCCGCCGAAGGCGGCGGTTGGCAGCGCCGCCGGCCTTTGGCCGGCGACCTTGTTGTCCGGGCTGCGCCGCTCCGCGGCTTCGCCCGCGAGCGGGTCGGAAGACCCGCGCACCCGGCTTCGGATTGGCTAGGGTCTGCACCCGCATGGACCTCTCCTTCCTGCTTCCACGCCTCCGCGCCGAGTGGCGCAAACGCACCGGCCGCGAGCTCACGGCCGCCGACATCCACCCGCGCTTCCGCAACCGGGAACGGCACTTCCGCGCGCCGCCGATGACGGCGGAGATGGTGGCGGCGATCTCCCGCCTCTCGCCCCAGTTTCACCTCGAACCCGGCGAATCGTCGCGGGCTTTCTGGGAGCTGACCCAGAACGGCTCCTGCTGGGGCGAGTTCGACGCCGTCGAGGCGATCCTCCGCGCCATGCCCCAGCCGGCGAAGGCGCTCGACATCGGCTGCGGCCTCGGCCGCTCGACCGCCTTCTTCCGGCGCGCCCTCGGCTGGAACGACACCGAGTTCCACCTCTACGACGGCGACGGCCCGCGCATCGACTATCCGCGCAGCGGGGAACGCACCGACCGCTCCTTCTGCGGCGACCTCACGACGCTGCGCCAGGTGCTGGAGCACAACGAGGTGCCGAACTTCCGCATCCTCGACGCCCACGATCTCGACCACCGCCTGGACGCCCTGCCAGGCCCCTACGACCTCGTGTACTCCTTCTACGCGGCGGGCTTCCACTGGTCGCTGGCCGACTTCTGGAGCGAGTTCGAGGCCATCTCGCACAGCCGGACGGTCGGCATCTTCACGATCCACCGCAACTTCGAGGAGTTCCCGGCGCTACGGAACTGGGCGTTCCGGATCGTCCCCTTCGAGCGCAGCCTGATCAAGGACCTGCCGCACCGGCTGCTGATCGCGTCCCGCCACGAAGAGCGCCCGCGCTCCCCGGACACCGGCTGACCGAACCGAGCGTGCTGGTGCGTCGGCCTGCCGACCAGCCTCCGTGCCGCCCAAGGCGGCAAGGCGCTAGGCTAGGTGCACGCCACAAACAGCCAAGGGAGGGAACGCGATGCTCAACTCGCTCAAGAACTGCCAGCCCCAGACGTACGCCGCCCTGCGGATCGTCGCCGGCTTCCTGTTTCTCTGGCACGGAGCGCAGAAGCTGCTCGGCTTTCCCCTCCCGACACCCGAAGTCCCGAGCTTCATCCTCTACATCGCCGGGCCGATCGAGCTGATCGGCGGCGCGCTGATCATGGTCGGTCTGTTCACGCGCCCCGTCGCCTTCCTCGCCAGCGGCCTGATGGCCTTCGCCTACTTCATCGGCCACGTGTTCCGGCCGGTCGAAGACCCCGGCATCTGGCACTACCTGCTGCCGCTGGTGAACCGCGGCGAAGCCGCCGCGCTCTTCTGCTTCATCTTCCTCTTCATCGCCGCCAAGGGCAACGGCATGTGCAGCCTCGGCGGCGACGAGGACTGAAGCAGGCACCAGCGGTCTACTTCTCGCCCGCCGCCGCCAGCACCTTCGCCACGAGCGCCGGTGCCAGCCGGTAACCCGCATCGGAAAGCGCTCGCAGCAACGGACCCACCGCCTTCAACTCCTGTCGGTTCTTCGCCGCCAGGAGTACGCCGGCCACGCCCGCTACCGGCACTCCTCGGCTGCGAGCGACCCTCCGGCCCCTCGCGCCGTCGATGAGCAGAAGGCGGGACTGCCGCTGCTCGGCGAGGGCTATCGCTTCCGCTTCACCTTCACCGAGCAGCCCGAGAAGATCCTGAAGACCAGCCCCGTCGCGAGTAGCCTCGACCACGATCCAGCCGGCGTCCAACGCACCCTCCAAGGTACTCGCTCCAGGGCGGCCAGAGCCGATCGCCAGTTCGCGCTCGACTGCGGGCGGCACGGCAACCCGTCCGTACAGCCGCCGAAGCAGATCGAGCTCGCCGATCCGCGCAAGCGCGATGAGCGGACCGGTGTCCGCCACAACCGCCCCACTCACCCGGCTGCAGCGATCTCCTGATCCACCTCTTCGGGCGGATAGTCGACCGCGGCGATCCCCGCCTCGCCCAGTAGAGCGAGGAAGTCCTCGGTCATCATCCCGGCGACCTTGGCGGCCTGGGTGAGGGAGAGATGGCGACGCTCGAACAGATGCAACGCCAGAGCACGGTGGGCGCCGTGGTCGAGAAGACGTTCATCGAACGGCACCGCGAGAATCGCCGGCCGCCCATGCTTGGTGACGATCGCGAGCTGGCCCTCCTCAGCGCCTCGCAGCAGTTCCCCCGAACGCTGTCGCAGATCCCGTACGCTGAAGATACCGAGTGCCGTCATTGCCAGCTCGCCGTTGTGCCCACAAACCGTAGCACAAATTGCGGAGCCGGGAACGAACGACTTCGCCAGAGCGGAGCCGGCCTGACGGCCGGCGCGTTCCCTGGCTGTCTTCGGAGGCGGGTCAGAAGACCCGCGAACCCAGCGGCGGGTCAGAAGACCCGCGCACCCAGTGGCGGGTCGGAAGACCCGCGCACCCAGCGGCGGGTCGGAAGACCCGCGAACCCAGCGGCGGGGCGGAAGACCCGCGAACCCAGCGGCGGGTCAGAAGACCCGCGCACCCAGCGGCGGGTCGGAAGACCCGCGCACCCAAGGGACCGAGCCCTCAGCTCACGGCGAAGATGCCGCCGTCGACCGGGATGGCGGCGCCGGTGACGTAGGCCGCGGCGCGGGAGGCCAGGTAGATCGAGACGCCGGCCATGTCTTCCGGCGTGCCGATGCGCTTGCGGGGGTTACGGGCGCGGATCTCGTCGCCGAACTTCCTGAGGTTGTACTCCATCATCTTGCTCTCGAACGGCCCGGGGCACACCGCGTTGACCGTGATGTCCTCGGGCGCCAGTCGCCGCGCGAGGGCCCGGGTCAGGTGGATCATGCCGGCCTTGCTGGCGCTGTAGGGATAGTGCTCCTGCGGGTTGACGTGCAGGCCGTCGATCGAGGCGACGTTGATGACCCGCGCCGGGTCGTCCTCCGTGGCGGCGGCGCGCAGTTCGGGAAGCAGCCGCACAGTGAGGTAGAACGGACCCTTCAGGTTGATGTCCATCACCTTGTCCCAGCCGGACTCGGGGAACTCCTCGAGCGGCGCTCCCCAGGCGGCGCCGGCGTTGTTGACGAGGATGTGGAGCTGCTCTTCGCGCTCCCGGAACTCGCCGCGGAAGCGCTCGACGCCCTCGATCGTCGACAGGTCGTTCGGCAGCGAGATGCACTCGCCGTACTCGCTCAGTTCCTCGGCCATCGCGTCGCAGACCGGCGCCTTGCGCGAACTGATGTAGGTGCGCACGCCGTTCTCCACGTAGCCGCGGGCGATCATCGCGCCGATGCCGCGGGAGCCCCCGGTGACCACCGCCACCTTGCCGGACACGTCGAACAGGTTCTTCATCGCTAACCCCCCACGGTCAGGGCGTCGGTCAGCACGGACCCGGACCGCGCCGCCTGATCCCATAGTCCAAGAGCGATCCGCTGCCGCCCTTCGGGCAGGCGGATTCTGATCCCCGCGCGATAGTGGCTCTCCAACGCCTCCGCCAGAGCGTCGGCGGGCACCTCGAGCGGCACCTCCAGATGCTGCGCCGCGGTCAACTCGTCGTCGTCGTCCATCGCCACGACGACCAGCCGCGTCGCGGAGCGGTGAACGCCGTCGACCTGCACCAGCTCGACGTTGGCGATCGGAAACTCGATCCACATCTGCACGTCGTACAGGTCCGCGCCCTCGACCGGCATGATCGCGTCGACGTTGACCTCCATCCGGTGCGGGTTGTCGCTCTCGCCGACGTAGGCGGCCGCCAGCGCCCGCTCCGAGATACGCGAACGGACCCCTTTCTTGACGTAGCTCCGCCGGTAGTCGGCCGAAGCGCCCCTCACACCGCGGACCCGCACCTCGATCGACGTGAACTCGCCCTCGACCTTGTTCGCCGAAGAGAGCCCGAGCGAGTAGTACGACTGCATGCCGCCGACCGCCTGGGCCAGCACGCCGGTCAGACTCCCGCCGCCGGTGCGGCCGAACCCGCCGGTCCCTTCGGCCAGGTTGTGAAGCGCTTCCCGGCGGTCCGAGACCTCCAGCAACGCGCCGCGCCCCCTGGAGCGCCTGGCGCTCGTCGCGGCGTCGCCCGGCGGCGGCTTGGCCGCGAACAGCGTGACGCCGTAGGTGTTCGCCTCGGCCACGATCGCCTGAATCGTCCCGGTCGCCCGGTACTGCTCGACCTCCTGCTGCAGGCGGCCGACCTCCATGCTCGCGTCGCGGTCGAAGACGCCGCCCGTACCGGGCGTGCCGCCCGCCTGACCGCCGCCCGCCCTCTCGACCAGGGCGCCAGCGTCGCTGGCGCCACCGGTGAGCAGATCCTGGACGTGCTCCATCAGAGTGCCGAGGGGCCGCTCCGCCACGCCGTCCGACACGAAGACCAGCGCCTTGCGGCCCTCGAGCCAGGCGAGCGTGCGCACGAAGTTCCCGAGCGCTTCGAAGCTGGCCTCCGAATCGTTGTACACCTCGCGAGCGTAGGTCCTCATCTCGCCCAACAGGGCGTCGATCGCGAGGCCCGCGTTCTGGCGGTCGAGCCGGTCGCGGCTGCGCATCCGGTGGAAGATGTCCGTGACGGAAAGTTGAGCGCTCTGCCGGAGGCCGTCCCTCTGGTCGCCGACCGTTTCCTGACCCTTCAGACCGTTCAGGGCGGCCCGGATCGACCCCCAGTTCCGGGTGAAGCCCTGGAGCACGCGCGGCTCCTGGTCGTGCGCGGCGACCATGATCCGCACTCGGCGATCCTCGAGCACCGTCGGCAGGTCGACCTCCAGTTCCGCCAGCGCCCGGTCGCGGTTCGCGGACAGCATGTTGTGCTGATCGAAGTAGAGGACGAGCCAGATCGGCGCGTTCGCGTCCGGATCTTCCCGGACGACTTCGTAAAAGTTCACCGGTTGGACCCGTTCGTCGTTCTCAAACACCTGGAAGTTGGCGAGCTCGAGCCCGGTGACGGGCGCGCCCTGCCGATCGGTGACGTGGACGTCGATGTTGACGACCTCGACGTCGACGGTGTCCTGGATGACCCCGGCGGCGGGCTCAGCCTGTAGCTGGGCGGCGACGGCCGGCGCCGCGACCAGTAGCGACGCCATGGACCAGAAAGCCAGGGAAAGAGAAACGAGGCTGATTCTGCATCTCATGACAGTTCGAACCCCTCATAGTCGTTGGCAGCGACGGCGTCGCACTTCTCCACGTAGGGAGGAAAACCCAGGTAGGGCATGAACACCCGCGGCTTGCCCGGTACGTTGGCGCCCAGGTACCAGGAGTTGCAGGTGGGATAGAGGGTCGCGCCGGCGACCTCGCCGACGTGGGCGACCCACTCGTTCTCGGCCTCCGGCGTCGCCTCGATCGCCGCGTGGCCGCGGTCGCGCATCCAGGCCACGCAGTCGGCAATCCAGTTCACGTGCTGCTCGATCGACGGCAGCATGTTCGAGAGCACGGACGGGCTGCCGGGGCCGGTGATCGTGAACAGGTTGGGGAATCCCGCGACGCCGAGACCGAGGTAGGCGCGGGGGCCGTCCTCCCACTTGGCGCGCAGGGTCCGTCCGCCGCGGCCGCGGATGTCGATGCGGGCGAGGGCGCCGGTCATCGCGTCGAAGCCGGTCGCGAAGACGATCGCGTCGAGTTCGTACTCGCGCCCGCCGGTGCGGAGCCCGGACGCCGTGATTCTCTCGATCGGCGCGGAGCTCACGTCGACCAGCGTCACGTTGGGGCGGTTGAAGGTCTCGAAGTAGCCGCTGTCCAGGCAGATCCGCTTGCAGCCGATCACGTTGGCCGGGCTCAGCAGGCCGGCGATTTCGGGATCGGCGACGATGCCGCGGATCTTCTCGCGCACGAAGTCGGCGGCGGCGTCGTTCGCCTCCTGGCTCATCAGCATGTCGGCGAAGGAGGCCATGAATGAGAAGCCGCCGTACTCCCAGCGCTCCTGGAAGCGCCGCCGCCGTTCGTCGGCCGGAACGTCCGCGAACTCGTCGTGCATCGGGTTCATGTCGGCGCCGAGGCCGGCCGGCATCCGGCTGTTGCGATCCCGGAAGGCGGGGTACTCGACCTTGACCTCTGCCTCCCGCTCCCGGTCCATCGCGCCGTTGTGCGCGGGGATCGAATAGTTCGGCGTGCGCTGGAAGACGGTCAGGTGAGCCGCCTCGGCGGCGATGACGGGAATCGCCTGGATGGCCGACGATCCGGTGCCGACGATGCCGACCCGGAGGCCGGTGAAGTCGACGCCCTCGTGCGGCCAGGCGCCGGTGTGGTACTTCGCGCCCTCGAAGTCGTCGATGCCGGGGAACTCCGGCAGGTTGGCCGCCGACAGGCAGCCGGTGGCCATGACGACGAAGCGGGCGAAAACGGTCTCGTTCGCGGCGGCGGCGTTGCCGTTGCCGTGGCGGTCGACCGTCTCGTCGGCGGCGCCGTCGCCGTTGCCGTCGCTCGTACGGCTTCCGTCGTGGCCGAACCACGCCGCGGCGCGGCGACCGGCACTGGCGTCGCGGCCGTTGCCGTCGCCGGCGCCGGCGAATGGACCGGCCGCGCCCGGCTCCGGCGGCGCGACCTCGACCCGCCAGCCGGAGTCCCGCTCGTCGAAGTGGGCCGAGACCACGCGACGGTTGAACTCGATGTCCCGCCGCAGGTCGAAGCGGTCCGCCACGTGGTTCGCGTAGCGCAAGATCTCGGGCTGGCCGGAGTAGCGCTCGCTCCACGACCACTCCTGCTGCAGCTCCTCGGAGAACTGGTACGAGTACTCGAGGCTCTCCACGTCGCAGCGGGCGCCCGGGTAGCGATTCCAGTACCAGGTGCCGCCCACTCCGCCGCCGGCCTCGAAGACGCGGACGGAGAGGCCCATGCCGCGCAGGCGGTGAACCATGTAGAGGCCGGCGAAGCCGGCCCCGACCACGACCACGTCGAACTTCCGCATCGAGAGAGAATCGTATGCTACGAAGCGTGGGCGTCGCGGTCCGCGGCACCCGCGAACTGTCCGCGTGCCCGTCGCCGGGCGCACGGACCACTGGGTGCGCGGGTCTTCTGACCCGCTGCCCGCATCCCGACCGCAGCCATGCCCGCCCTCGACGGACTCCGCATCCTCGACCTGACCCGCATCCTCGCCGGGCCGACCTGCACCCAACTGCTCGGCGACCTCGGCGCGGACGTGATCAAGATCGAACGCCCCGGCCGCGGCGACGACACGCGCGGCTGGGGTCCGCCCTTCGTCAAGGACGCGAACGGCGAGGACACGAGCGAGAGCGCGTACTACCTGTGCGCGAACCGCAACAAGCGCTCGGTCGCCGTCGATCTCGCGACCGCCGAGGGCGCCGGCCTGGTGCGCCGGCTCGCCGCCCGCTCGGACGTGCTGATCGAGAACTTCAAGGTCGGCGCGCTCGGCCGCTACGGCCTCGGCTACGACGACCTGAAGGACGAGCTGCCGGGACTCGTCTACTGCTCGATCACCGGTTTCGGCCAGACCGGACCGAACGCGCACCGCGCCGGCTACGACCTGCTGGCGCAGGGCTACGGCGGCATCATGAGCCTGACCGGGGAGCCCGGCGGCGAGCCGATGAAAGTCGGCGTCGGCATCGCCGACATCATGTGCGGCATGTACGCGGCCACCGCGATCCTGGCCGCGCTGCGGCACCGCGACCGGACCGGCCGCGGCCAGCACATCGATGTCGCCCTGGTGGACGCCCAGATGGCCTGGCTGGTCAACGAGGGCTCGAACTACCTGACCTCCGGCGAAGTGCCGGAGCGGCGCGGCAACGAGCACCCGAACATCGTCCCCTACGGCGTCTTCGAATCCGCCGACGGCCACGTGATCGTCGCGGTCGGCAACGACGCGCAATACGAGCGCTTCTGCGACCTGCTCGGCGCGCCCGAACTGGCGGCCGACGAGCGCTACCGCACGAACGCCGGCCGGCTCGCCCACCGCGAGGAACTCGTGGCGACTCTGGCTGGCCTGCTCAGGCGGATGCCGAGCGCCGAGATCCTCGCCGGCATGGAAGCCCGCGGCGTCCCCGGCGGCCCGATCCACGACCTCGCCGAAGCGCTGGCGTCAGATCAAGCCAAAGCCCGCGGCATGACGATCGACATGCCGCATCCGCTGGCCGGGAACGGCAACGTCCGGCTGGTGGCCAACCCGATACGGATGTCGGAGACGCCGGTGAGCTACCGGCGGTCGCCGCCCGTGTGCGGGGCGGACACGGACGAGGTGATCGCGGAACTGCTGGGCGAAGGCGACTGAACGGCGGCGTTCTCTCCCGTGATCTTTGCGGCGGAGATTGGGTGCGCCGGCCCTCTGGCCAGCATCCGGCGCAAAGCGCCGGCCTGCGGAAGCACTGGCCACGCTACTAGCGGCGCAACCTCCGGACGTTCGCCAGCTCCCGAACGAATCTTGGCTCGTCCGGCAACAGGTCAACTGCCTTCGCGTAGGCCTCTTCCACGTCCCGAAGCGGCAGCCGAAGCCAGTTGAGAGTCCGTGCCAGGTCGCGCCAGGCCCAGGCGTGGCGCGTGGAAGGCGCATCGAGCTGCAGTACCCGCTCAAGCAGGGAGCGCGCCTCTGTGAGGAACCGGCGATCCGAACTGCGACGGCCTCTTCGATGCGCGGCCTGGGCCAACCGAATCTTCGTCTGTGCGAACTCGTGCAATGCGCGCGCATCACCATCGACGGCTTCGCCGGCCCGCTCGAAGTACCGATGAGCGGCCGCCGAGTCGCCGAGACGCCGCGCCAGAATGGCGGTGTCGATCGCGTCTCGTCCGGACAGCGCCGGTATGCGCCGCTGAAGCAGGCGCCGGGCGCGGTCAGTCTCGCCGGCGTTCGCCAACACGTCGATGAGGGCGTTCGCAACGTGCGGGACCGCCGCCGCCGATCCCTCGGTCTCGAAGGTCGCCAGGACGTCCTCCGCCCGCCCGATCTCGTCACGGGCAGCGTAGGAACGGATCATCTCCGACGCGAGCACGGCCGAACCGGGATTCGTTTGCCACGAGGTTTCGATGCGGCGAAGCGCTTCCTCGCCCTCTCCCAAGGCCCGAAGGTGCGCGGCGTCGCGCAAGGTGGACAAAGCCACGTACTCCGGGTGGGCCGGCAGGGTAGCCTGGAAGTAGGTCCGTTGCTCGTCGAAATCGTAGCGGGGCGGCGGCGAGCCGTTGGCCTCCATCGCACGAAACACCTTTGGCAAGCCGGTGAGCCTTCCTTCGGCCAGGCCCAACTCCTTGAGAAACTCCCCGATACGGCGGTTTCGGGCCGGCGCATGCCTCAACTGAGCGCCAGCGACGAGATGCTCAGCTTCAATCCCCGGTACAGGTCCCGGGTAGCTGATCACCTCGACACGGCCCGGATAAAGATACACCTTGACCGGCTCGGGTTGATCGACGTCGTAACCACGGTGGTACGCCGCGTTGACTAACGTCTCCCGAAGGGCCGGCGAAGGATAGCTCACCCAGCCCCGAACCCGACTTCGGTCGCGCTGCTTCTGCAGGTGCGAAACGGACAGACTCTCCAGGTAGTTCAGGCAGTTGCGAAGCTGGTCGAGAAGTCCGCCGCGGAACACACGCTCCTCCTGCACGTCGCCCCAACTGTCCGCTGCGAACTGAACGACCTCGATCGTCGCCCCGCGGAACCACCGGGTGGGATCGGCAGCAAACAAGAGCAGGCCGGCGTTCTTCGGCACTTCGTGATCGTTGGCCTTGGCAGTGATACGCATCCGCCGGTAGATCTCCCTTTCGTTGGGCTCCCGCAGCAGACCGCTGCGAACGTCTCGCAGGAACTCGCGGACCTTGACTTCGCGAATGTCTTCGACTTCCGCGCCGCGAGCCGCGCGGTCGTCCCACGGCACCCGGTTGGTCTGCTCGATGAGCGCCCGGAGCATGTCGCCTCGCTGCTCGGCGTCCACGGTCTCGGCCCCTAGCCGAATCCAGTAGCGCCCGCGGCGACTGTCGTCCGAAGGCGCTCGATGCGGTCGCATGTCACTTGCCGGCACCCATAAGACGAGGACGAGGCGCCCCTCCACCGTCTCCGGCGACATGATGGGGCGGGTGTACGGCGGATCGAGCCGACTGCAGTTGCCACGAATCCACTTCTGCGCGGCCTCCACACGCTCGGCCGGCAAGCCCTTCGGCGGGAGGACGGCCCGGCCGTCCTGCTCCCCGACGCCGATGACGATGTAGCCGCCGTTCAGGTTGTGGAAGTCGTTCGCAAATGCGCAGATCGTCCGCAGCACCTGCGGTCCGGTGGTCTCGGAGTGCCAGGACGCCTTGAACTCCACGCGCTCGGACTCCACGCTCCGGCAATGGAGGAGGTCGTCGACATTGATAGGGAGGATGGTGCTCACAGTCTCGTCTCGCAGTCCAGGTCGTACCCGGTTGAGCAGCGCCACACCTCGGCGGCACTTCAGCCCACTTCGGTCGAGTCTAGCCGCGCTTCCCGGCCGCCCGACTTCGGGAGAAGGGACCGGGAAAGGTGGTACCGTGCGGCCAAGCCCATCTACTTCCTGCCACGAGAGGAACGCCCCTTTGACCGACACGACTGTTGGCATCAGCGGCTTCGGCGGCTACGTACCGGAGCACGTGATGACGAACGAGGACTGGACGAAGTACGTCGACACGTCCGACGAGTGGATCGTCGAACGCACCGGCATTCACCGCCGCCGCGTCGCCGCCGAGAACGAATCCACCGCCGACCTGGCAACGGCCGCCGCCAGATCGGCCCTCGAGAGCCGCGGTATCGGCCCGGAAGAGATCGACGAGATCATCGTCGCCACGGACACGCCGGAGGTCTACACCCCGGACACGGCCTCCTTCGTCCAGCGCAAGCTCGGCGCACGCGAAGTCCCCTCCTACGACCTTGGCGGCAGCGGCTGCGCCGGCTTCGTCCAGGCGATGGACGTCGCCCGCTCGCGGGTGCTGACCGGCACTCGCCGGGTGCTCGTCATCGGCGTCGAGCTGATCACGCGTCTGGTGAGCTGGAAGATCCGGGAGACGTGCGTGCTGTTCGGCGACGCCGCGGCCGGCGTGATCGTCGAGCGCGGACCGCAGAAGGCCGAGATCCTCGGCGCCAGGACCGGCACCGACGGCAGCCAGTGGAGCATTCTGACCCTGGAGATCGGCGGCACCCGCAAGCCGTTCAGCCTCGAGTACGCCCAGAAGGAAGAGCACCTGAAGCTGATCATGGAAGGCCGGGCGGTGTTCCGCCACGCCGTCCATCGCATGTCGGAGGTCGGCCTCGACGTGCTGGAAACGGTGGGCGCGAAGCTCGAAGACGTGGCCATGATCGTGCCCCACCAGGCGAACCTGCGCATCGTCCAGGCGGTCGCGAAGAACCTGTCCGTGCCGATGGAGAAGGTGTACACGAACCTCCAGGAGTACGGGAACACGGGCTCGGCGTCGGTGCCCTTGGCGCTTTGGGAAGCGCACAGCAAGGGCCGCATCTCGCCGGGCGACCTGGTGCTGCTGACCTCCTTCGGTGCCGGCTTCCACTGGGGCGCGGCGCTGTTGCGGTTTACCGGCTGACCGTCTATCCCTCGTTCACGCCGGCCGGGAGTACGCGCCATGTCCGCCATGTACGACCCGCCCCACCCCGGTGAGCTTCTCCGGGATGCGATCGAAGCCAAGGGCTGGACCGTCTCGGACGCCGCTTCCCGGCTGGGAGTGGCCCGCAACACCCTGTCGCGCGTCCTCAACGGAAGGGCGGGCATCTCGCCCCGCTTGGCGCTCGCCCTGGAGCGCCTCGGCTGGAGCGATGCCGGGCATTGGGTGCGGATGCAAGGCTCCTACGATCTGGCGAAAGCCCGCCAAGCCGAGTCCGCAGCGTGACCGAGCACAGCCCAAGCGTCGCCGAAACCATGGGCGACATCACGCCCATCGAATGGACGGACGCCACCTGGAACCCCGGCATCTTGGTGCAACGAGCCACGGAGTCAGGTCGACCGGTGCTACTAATGTCCCGAGGTCGGGGGTTCGCCGTCCTTCAATCCCTTGCCCAGTACGAGGCAGCGCGGGCCGAACTCTCCTTCCTTCGCGCCGTGGTCAAAGGGCTGGCAAACGCCGAGGAAGGCCAGGAACTCACGCTGGCCGAAGTCAAAGCGAGATTCGGACCGAAGTCGTTACCGGCACCGCCACCTAGATCAAAACCGCCGACGCCTTAGCCACCTAAGGGTCGGAGTCCTCAGAGTACCTCTCGACGGCGCTTCAGGGTTGTGTGTGGGCACGGAGTGACTCGGGCGCCATGTCGAGTCCGCCGAGATTGAAGTAGATGGCGAGCCGGAAGTGCTTTCGATTTCGATAGCCATGCGCTCTTCGCTTGATCTTCTCGATCGTCGCGTTGATCCCCTCGGCGTTGGCGCTGGAGATGCCGAACACGGCGGCGTCGATGACGGCGTCCCAGTGGTTCCTGACCGTCCTGGCCACCTTCCTGATCGGTTCCAGCCTGCTGCGAATCGCCCAGTTGTACCAGCGCGTCCAGCGTCGCTCGGCCCACCCGCGGCGCGGGTAGCCCCACGAGTCCCGCGCCATCTCCTTGATCGTCCAGGCCCGGGCCACGCGAAGGTGACTCGCGCGAAGAGCGGCGAAGCGCCGCTGCTGCGAGCGGGTCATTTCGCCCACTCCCCATCAGCCACAGGTACCGGCTCCGCTTCAGCCCCGGATCCCCTGCTTCGAGCAACGCCCGCTGCTCGGCGCGCCGAACCAGGTCCACAGCGTGGTTCAGGTGCGCGACGATGTGGAGTCGGTCATGAACGATGTCCGCGTCCGTGCACTCCTCCACGGAAGAGATGTAGGCCGGCCACATGTCCATCGCCACTTGCTCGATGCCCGCGCAGTTCGTTTCGCCCAGCTCCTCGAAGTAGCCGTCGATGGCCGACCGGCCGCGACCGTCGGTCACATGGGTCACCACGCCGCGCTCCAGATCGTTGACCACCGTCACGTACTCGTGGCGCCTCCGAAACGACGTCTCGTCCACGCCCAGCAACCGCGGCGGCGCCAGCCGGCGCCTCGCTAGGCCACGCTCCACGGCCCGACGCTGGGATCCCCGCCGTCTCATCCCAACTCAAGCCCATGCGGCGAGCCACGGCCTGAACGCTCGCCTCCCGCAACCACTCGATGACCTCCGCCTCGAACAGCGCCGTGAACAGCGAACCCTCGTCCGCCTAGAGCACCTTCAACTGGTGAACGCCATGCTCCGCGCAGCGCACCCAAGGCACCTCGGCGTGAACCCGGGTCTGGTGCTGCATCGTGCCCAAATGACGCCAGCGGCGATGCCCGCTGTCGTAGCCCGGACACGCCACGCCGCACTCGGGACACCGGGTCTCCCCACGATGCTCGACGTGGATCTCCACCGTCCCGCCCACCACCGGACCGCGCCGCCGCGGATGCGGCTCGTCCATCCGAAGCACCACCTCCCGCACCCGCCAAGGCGGGTTGATCCCCAACAACCTCTCGAACGTCCTGGCACTCTTCATCCCGCCAGTCTAAGGCCGATGGGCGACCGTCCACGCCGCTCTTGCCCCCACGACATCCTGAAGACCCCCGTATCCTCCGCAGTTCCTTCACGGCGTTGGCGCGCTGAGCGGCGCTAGGAAGGCGCAGGAACTAGGCTAGACGGCGGAAGGACCGGTAGTAGAACCGCCGCAAGCAGGATCGCGGCAGCAGCCGTGCACGGAGCTGCTACAGGCAGGTGCCTAGGCATTCCCAAGTCTCCACCAACCTACGACCTTCGCTCCGTCTCGCGGGTCTGATTCGTCGCGGATGACGCCGCCGACGATGGCGGCGACGTGTCCGTTGTTTCGATACTGAATCCGAACAATGCAGTCACTAGGCGGACAATCGACGGACGAACACCGCCACTCAAGACCCAACTCCCCATAGAGGCAGTCCGCAAGTTCAGAGCTGTAGCCCGGCTGCTCACGGTCGAGGCTGCGTCCGTCGCAACGGTTGTAGGCGTAGTCGTGTATCTCTCGGGAGCAGATTCGTCCGTTGAGCGCTCGCTGCCAGACAGACGACTCGCGGACCAAGGGACCGGCGTTCGACTCAGTGAAGAAAACCGCCGCTGCCAGCGCGGCACAGCTCGAGGGTTCAGGGACGTCGCAGACCTTGCGGAACTCGAGATGGGCGAACTTCGTCGGCGCGGGTTTCAATCGTCTGCCCCTACTGTCTTCGTCTTGTCCCAATCCTTCAGACCGTACCAGAGCAAGAGGTGAAGCGGGACCGTGAGAAGCCAGCCGATACCGAAGGTGAACAGCAGCGCGAGGACGTGCAGCGAGAAGCAGCACCAGTGAAGCGCCACCATCGAGAGGCAGCCGCAACCCGAACCCGGCTCGTTGGCGTCCGTCATGCCGGCAGTCTAGCACGGGACCTGTTTTCGTGAAGTTGACGGCGGGAGGATCTGACGTAGCTTCAACGAGTCGTTCAACTGTCACTCTAGACAGCACTTTGGTAGCTGGGCGGTCCGAGGCACGCGTAGAACCAGACGGCGGTGCGCCAGTCGAATGCGCTGCCGCGCGGCGGCGCGTGCCGCGACCACAGCACCCAGGCGGAGAAGACGCCGTAGAAGAGCGCCTGCACGAGTGTCGAGTGGAAGAAACTCGTCCCCTTCTCGCCTTCGAAACGCACTCCGAGCGCTTCCTCCAGCGCGGAGCGAACGGATTGAAGCGACGGCGAATCGCCTTGCCCCTCGACCCGCGCCAGACCGTCGCGGGCGTAAGACGCCAGCAACCAGGCCAGGTCCTTCGGATCGGTCAACGCCGCTTCGTGCGACAGGGCACGGGCAAGGTACTCGCCCAGGCCCGTCCCGAGGTCCCGCGCCGATGCCCGCGGCGTCTCCAGGAGCCGGTCGAACCCCGCCTCGCTGGCGGCCAGCCGGAAGGCCTCCAGCCTCACTTCGTCGCCTGCCGAGTTCCGGCCCACGAGCTCGAACTCCCGCAGGTTGGTCGCCAGGACCAGGCGATAGCGAGACCAGTAGCGGTTCACCTGCTCATGCACTTCACTCGTACCGAGGGCCGTCTTGGCCGACTTCACCTCCACGACCCCGCGTTCAGGAACCTGCCCCTCGCGCGGCTCGCCCTTCCGAACCTGCTTCGCCGCGTAGAGCCCCATGTCGGGATGGCCCGCGCCCTGATCCGCGAGCTCGACGACGCAGAACACCTTTCGGCTGAGCGACCCGCCGATGGCGTTCAGCAGGTTGGCGAGCGGGGCATAGCTTGAGCGCTCGCCAGTTGCACCGCCGGATGCGCGAAGACGCCGCAGGTCGGTGAAGTACGCCTCGACCGCCGCAGTCAGCTTCTTGGCCGCGATCACGCCGCAACCCTACTCGTTGTCAGCGCAGCACTTGCACGGAACTGGCCGCGTCGGATGCGGTGCCGGCCTTCGGCCGGCGCTTGTTTCTGGCCGCCTTCGGCGGCAGCGGACCAGAAGGTCCGCGCACCCAGAGAACGGCCTTGCCCGGTGGGAGAATCTCTACTGCAAGCCCATTGCTCGAAGTGACGCCACGTCCTCCGCATGTACAGAAGTGGCCGCACCGATACGGTTCTCTGGGTGCGCGGACCTTCTGGTCCGCTTCCGGAAGAACGGCCGCCGCGAAGCGGCGACCACACCGAGAGAACGGACGTCGGCGTGGCGACGCACTCTACCGCAGCCTGGTTGTTCCACGCGCGACAGCGCAGCGGACCGGTGCGAACAACTCGGCGCGAGCCGAGTTCATCCCGGGACCGCGCTACTGGATCGCCGGCTCTCCCGAAGAGCGAGGCGGATCGGCCTCCGCCAACGATCTGACCTCGAAGTCAAGAACGGCCTTGACGCTTGGCGCCGCCACGCCCGGGAACCAGTCCAGGAACTGCTCCACCGACGCGCCGTCCCGGATGTTCTCGAACAGAGTGGCGACGGGAACGCGCGTCCCCCGAAACACCCAGGCGCCGCTGAGCTTGTCGGGATGCCGTTCTACTGCGGAACACCTGCGCCGATCCGTCATTCCGTTTCCCCGCGTCTCGGCGTTACCGTGGCCGACGCGACGATACCAGCCCTTCAGAGGACATCGCCTCACCCGAAGATCAGGTTCCAGATCGTGAACAGCGTGAACGACACGTAAACCGCCGACGCGATCACCATCATCACGACGTTGAGCGGCTTCGGCCGGGCGGACTTCGGCAGCTTGGTCAGGTTGACGTAGAGCGTCAGCGGCACGTAGATCGCCATCGCGAAGCCGCCCAGCAACGCGGAGTTGAAGATGAAGCCGAGCGCGGAGACGCCGGAGAGTTCGAAGAACGCCGTCGAGGCGGTGCCGGCGACCATGAACATGATCGCGAAGGTCAGGTACCACTGGCTCTGGGTCCGCTTCTTGCCGAACTTGAACATGGAGCCCAGCAGATAGGACCAGGTGCGGGCGCCGCCGTCGACGGCGCCGAGCTGGGAGCTGAACAGCGCCGCCATGCCGATCAGCAGGAACACGTAGCGGCCGAAGGTGCCGAGGCTCGATTCCAGGATGATCGACATGTCCCAGACGATCTGTCCCTCCTCGGGCACGATCCCGGCGGGCCGCAGGACGGTCAGCGCGCCGAACATGAACAGGAACATGGTGAACGTGTTGCCGAGCCAGAAGAAGACGACCTGGTCCTGGATCACGAAGCGCATCCAGCGCCGGAACCGGCTCGCGTTCTCGGGCGTCTCGCGGTAGCGGTAGCCGGTCTGGATCTCGGCCGTCCTGTTCATGCGGAGCGGGTTGGCCAGCACCGGGATGCGCCCGCCCATGCCGACGTTCTTGTCGCGCAGGTAGAAGGCGTACCAGAGGTTGCCGGCGCCGCCGATGCCCGCGAAGACGACCGCGCCGAAGAAGCGGGCGAAGGTGAACTGGTCGTCGAGTTCGATGTGGCCAATGTTGACCAGCCCCCGGCCCATCTCCTTGATCGCGTCCCAGGTGCCGACGGAGAACGCGACGTAGATCAGCCCGACCGTGATGACCAGCACCATGATCCCGATCGCCCGCTCGACCGCCCGGTACATCTCCTTCGGCCCGAACAGGATGAGCGCGATCAGGCCGAACGTCACCGCGGTCCAGAACCACTCCGGGCCCGGTCCGTCCGGCCCGAAGAAGAGCGCCTTGAGCGCGGCGCCCGACATCCGCGCCCAGCCCGGCAGGAACAGCCCGACGAAGCCGAGCGACAGGAACGCGTAGATGACCCCCATCGACATGCGCGCGTAGGAGGTGTACGGGTGCTCGCCGGTGACCACCGCCCAGCGGCCGATCTCGATGTTGATCCAGAGCTGGAGGAAGACGCCGAGGGCCGCGGCCCAGATCATCACCGCGCCGAACTTGGCCGTCACCCAGGGCCAGACGGCGAGCTCGCCGGCGCCGACGGCGAGGCCGATCATGATCGCGCCCGGCCCGGCGAGCTGCCAGAAAGACAGCTTGCGATCCGGGAGGTTCTCCTCGCGCAGCGGCGGAATGGGTACCGGCATATGGCGCTCTCCTCCAGCCGGCACGGGCCGAGCCGCCCGCCAGCTCTCGCGGTTCCATGGAATGACGGAGTCGCGGGCACTGTAGCAGCGCGGGACGTGGGCGCCGCGCCGCCGGGCGCCGACGCGCGGGCAACTCGCCCCGGGTCGGGCGTTCCCCGCCGCCCTACGGCCCGCAGTTGCCGGTGAGGCGCTACCATTCGGACGCTCGTCCTGTTCCAGCCCGCCTGCCGATCGCCCTCGATAGGAGAGACCGATGACCCGATATCCCCGCTTGCCCCGCCCGTCCCGTCGCCCCGCCGCGGCACTGCCTGTTGCGCTGTGCCTCGCGCTCTTCGTCGCGGCCGCCGCGGCGCCGCTGGCGGCCGCCGATCCGGAGTTCACCGTCACGAAGCCCGAGGCCGTCGGCTTCTCGGCCGAGCGCCTCGCCCGCATCGACGCGGCGATGAACCGCTACGTCGAGGCCGGCAAGATCGCCGGGGCGACCGGCCTGGTCGCCCGCCGCGGCGAGATCGCGTACTTCAACACCTGGGGCTACCGCGACCTCGAGACGAAGGCGCCGATGCCGAAGGACGCGCTCTTCCGCATCTACTCGATGTCCAAGGCGGTGACAGGAGTCGCCGTCATGATCCTCCACGAGAACTACGGCTTCCCGCTGCGCACGCCCGCCTCGCGCTGGATTCCGGCGCTCGGCGACCTGGAAGTCACCGAATGGAGCGTCGACCCGGGGACCGGCGATCCGCGCATGGAGCTCGTTCCCGCGAACCGTGACATGACGGTCCAGGACCTGCTGACCCACAGCGCCGGCATCAGTTACGGCGGTCCGCGCAACGCGCGCGGCGGCATGTACTACGCCGAACTCGGGGTCGGCAACCGCGACCAGACCCTCGAGGAGTTCGTCGACAAGCTGGGCCAGGCGCCCCTCCACGACCACCCCGGCACGGTGTGGCGCTACGGCTACAGCATGGACGTCCTGGGCCGCCTGGTCGAGGTGATCTCGGGCAAGACCTTCGACGTCTTCCTCGAAGAGGAGATCTTCAAGCCGCTCGGGATGAAGGACACGGCCTTCTACGTCCGACCGGGCACCGAGGACCGGCTGGCCGTGCTCTACACGCCCAACCGCGAGGCGGGCGACGGCACAGTCATGCGCTCCAGCGCGCCGCCGCAGGACTCCTATCTCAAGAAGCCGAAGATCTTCTACGGCGGCGCGGGCCTGGTCTCGACAACCACGGACTACTACCGGATGGTCCAGATGCTGCTCGACGGCGGCCGCTACGACGGCGGTCAGTTGCTGAGTCCGAAGTCCGTCAAGCTCCTGTCTTCCGACCACATCGGCGACATGCCGCGGGTCGGTCAGTTGATGGGGCCGGGCGACGGGTTCGGGCTCACCTTCCGGGTCAACACGAACCCGGGCATCAACGGCGCGCTGGGTTCTCCCGGTGACTACAGTTGGGGCGGCGCCGCGGGCACCCGCTTCTGGATCGACCCCCAGGAGGAAATGGTCGCGGTGTTCATGGTCCAGATCCTCCCCCACGCCGGCCTGACCTACGGCACGGAGTTCCGCAACCTCGCCTACCAGGCGATCATCGACTGACCCGCCGGGACGCGGGAGACGGCGCCGGAAGCCGCCACCCGCCAATCGCATCGACCCACCTTCGGAGAATCACACGCATGGCCGAACGCAGCCAGGAAGTCCGTCTCGCCTCGCGCCCCGCCGGCGAACCCGAACCCGCCAACTTCAACCTCGTCGAAACCGACATGCCGAGCGCCGGCGACGGCCAGGCGCTGGTCCGCAACGTCTACATGTCGGTCGACCCGTACATGCGGGGCCGCATGCGCGACATCCAGTCGTACACGCCGCCGTTCGCCATCGGCAAGGCGCTCGACGGCGGCGCGGTCGGCGTCGTAGAGGAGTCGAACACGGACGCCCTGGCGCCGGGCGACCTCGTGTCGAGCCGCTTCGGCTGGCGCAGCCACTTCGCCGCTCCGGCGGCGGAACTCCAGAAGATCGACACCCACGGCGCGCCGCTCTCCGCGTTCCTGGGCGTGCTCGGCATGCCGGGGATGACCGCCTACGTCGGCCTGCTCGACCTGGGCGAACCGAAGGAGGGCGAGACGGTGTTCGTGTCGGCCGCCGCGGGCGCGGTCGGCAGCCTGGTGGGCCAGATCGCGAAGATCAAGGGTTGCCGGGCGGTCGGCAGCGCCGGCTCGCCGGACAAGGTCGAGCACCTGACCGCGGATCTCGGCTACGACGCCGCCTTCGACTACCACGACGATCTGAACCGTTCGCTCAGCGAGACCTGCCCGGACGGCATCGACGTCTACTTCGAGAACGTCGGCGGGCCGATGCTGGAGGCCGTGCTGCTGCACATGAACATGTTCGGCCGCATCCCGGTCTGCGGGATGATCTCGCAGTACAACGACAAGGAACCGCGCCCCGGGCCGCGGACGCTCATCTCGATCATCCCCAAGCGCCTCAGGATGCAGGGCTTCATCGTCTCCGACCACATGGACCGCCGGGCCGACTTCGTCCGCGACGTCGCCGGCTGGATCGCCGAAGGCAAGGTCGCCTACCGCGAGACGATCGTCTCCGGCCTCGACAAGGCCCCCGAAGCGTTCATGGGGCTGTTCCGCGGCGAGAACACCGGCAAAATGGTGGTCCAGATCGGCGACGACCCGACGAAGTAGCGAGGCGTAGCGGCTCGGCTTGTACCCGCCCGCCGGGAGTCCGGGTCGAGTGTCCCGGCGGACGCTCACCCCCTCTTGATTGGCGTCAGGCTGGGGTTCGCTGCGGTCGACTTCGCTCCGGCTCGGAGTCGGTCCAGGCAACGATCTTGGCAGTCGCTCGTCTCCAGCCCGCTGGGACCCTCGACCCGGACTCCCGGCGGGCTGGACGACTTCGGCTCAGCGCAAGCGCGTGCGGTACTCCTCGCAAGCCGCTTCAAGAGACGCCGGAGCAGGCTGACGTAGCGTCCCTTGCCGGCACATTTCCACCAGCACGTGAACGTGTCGCCGACAGTCCCTCGGTCTCTCCAACCTCGGGTAGTCCCTTCGAGTCTCGTCTACAGCCACTCCGTCCAAGTAGGCAAGCCACGTCTCGATGTTCCATGTGGGGATGAACACGGCCGCGCTGTCTTCCGCTGATCTGACCGCCACGTCCTGACGCCGGCATGCCTCGTCCAATCTGCGTAACCGCCGGGCAACGCCCACTGCATCGCCATCCGCCAGGACAAGCAGGGTCGAAGCCACGTGAGGCCAGCGGCACGCAATCAGTTCCTTTGCGTACTCGTCTTCAACAAACTTGTCAGCAGCTCCCCGCCCAGGTGGACTGCGCTCCACGCGGAGATGGTAGTTGTCCGTTACAAGTCCCGTCCTGCGGAGAAACTCGCGCGCAAACGTCTCGTGCTGCCTGTCTTCGCACAGGAGGATGAACTGCACCCTCCGACGAGCCATCACCGCTCCCATCCTCGGGCCATGAGCTGGGAGAGCCTCAGCGACGTCTCGCGATTCGGCTGATCCAACCTGCCGCCGAGCGGCTCGGCCCTGGTCGGCCCCAAGCCATCGCGCCAGAGCAAGACGCCCTGATCGCCTCCCAGGTAGTCGATGACCTCGGGGTGGTGCGAGCACAGAACGGCCTGAGTGACTTCACTCCCGCAAGCATCCGCCAGCGTGATCAGCCAAGGCTGGATCTCCCGGAGTCCTACATAGTTCACCGGCTCATCGATAAGAAGAGCCGTCCCCTCGGCAGCGAGGAGAGTGATGGCGTAAAGGACGACCAGTGCGCGCTGTCCATCGGACAACTCGTGGAACCTGAACTTGTGGGCCTCGTCAGCCTCGCCAAACACCGCGGACAACACCCGAGTATCGACGCCGGCCTTCTCCAGGGAGAGACTGCGAAGTCCGTCAAACACCCCACGCAGAACGTCAACGTACTCCGAGTACAGGTGCGGCCGTTCCTGCAGGAAGTGACGGTACCAATCGACGAAATTCCGTCCGTCCCTGGCCAAGGTCGGATCCTCGCCAGCCGCCTCCGACACGAGGGCCGGCGGATTCAGCCTGCAAACCACCATGCCGCGCACGAACTCGACAAAACGGGTGAGAGCGAGGTTCTTCTCGATGGGCACGACGCGAGCAAGCGAGGACTCGCTCCAGTCGCTCTTGAAACTGGGACCCTCAGAATGGTCGTCACGGTACAGTTGCACGTCGCCCCCCGCGAAGTTGAACAGGAGGCCTCCGCTGTTCGAGAGAGTCTCGAGGACGATCCTCGCCCGTCGCTCCCAACGGTCGTGCTCCACCTCCAGGCGATACTGGAACGCGTCCCCCTCCAACTCCACTTCCAGTCGAAAACACTGAACGTCGCGCTGCTCCCATCTCGTAAGGGACGAGGGCGGGAACACACCCCGATCAGTGACCTTGGCTGTGCCTTCGAGCAGTTTCCGCAACGCGTAAACCACATCCAACACCGCCGTCTTCCCCGCCCCGTTCTGACCGACGAGCAACGTCAATTCCTGAAGCTGCAAGTCGAAGTCGACAAGGGACTTGTAGTTGTCGACGTAGATGCTCTTCAACACCGGTGGGTCCTCCTGACGCGTAGCCGCGTCGGCTTGCGAGCCTAGCGGATCGTGCCGCCGCGCCGCCCGCCGGACTCGGGCGGCAGGTTCGATATCAAGGTCAAGACATCCGTGATACCATCCGCGACGTCGTGCCTGTGCCGTCGAACTCGCAGCCGCCACGGCCCACGAAGTCGGGCCGATTCCTGCTCCGGATGCCGGCAGCGCTCCACGCCGCACTCGATGGAGCGGCCCGATCCGCGGGCCTGTCGCTGAACGAGTACTGCGTCCGCCGGCTCGCGTCGGGGGGCAGCCGCCATCCCGAGGCAGCCGTGCTCGTGACCCGGGCCGTCGCCGTCGCTGGCGACCGTCTCCGCGCGGTCGTGCTGCATGGCTCCGTGGTCCGGGGCGAGGCGACGGCGGACTCGGATCTCGATGTCCTCGTCGTCGTCGACGGCGGCGTCCGGCTGGACCGCGACCTCTACAAGGCCTGGGAAGCCGAGTCCCCGGCACCGGCCGATCAACGACCGGTCGACGCTCACTTCGTCCATTCGCCCGGCGAAGACAGCATGAGCGGACTATGGGCGGAAGCGGCAATCGCCGGCGAAGTCCTGTTCGACGTGGACGGCGAAACGTCCGCCCACCTCGCCCGCGCGCGCCACGAGATTGCCGAAGGGCGGCTTTGCCGGCGCGTCGTCCACGGACAGCCCTACTGGACGGCCGCCTGATGCGCAATCGGGCTCTGGCGGCCGACTACGTCCGCCGCGCGCGGGCCCGCCTCCCCACCCTGGACGTACTGTACGAGGCTCGGAGCTGGGCCGACGTCGTCCGCGAGTCGCAGGAAATCGTCGAACTCGGCCTCAAGGGCCTGCTTCGCTCGGTCGGCGTCGACCCGCCCCGCCTCCACGACGTCGCCGACGTGCTGGAAGCCGAACGGGCCCGGCTGCCGGCGCCGGTGCTCGAACGCCTGGACGAACTTTCGCAAGCATCCCGCAGCCTGAGGCGCGACCGGGAGCTCGCGTTCCACGGCGCGGAGGATCTGACGCCGTCGGATTTCTACCGGGAGTCCGACGCCTCGGAGGCACGGGCGGCCGCCCGCCTCGTCGTGGAGACGGTCGTGCCGTGCGTACCGGACAGTCGGTGAAGCAAGTACCCACAGCGGTCGTCCGCTGGGCTGGCGCGCAGGGAACTGGTGGTCCCACGGAAGGGGTGGCGATCCAAGTGGTCGCCGCTTCGCGGCGGCCGTGTCTTTCGGAAGCGGACCAGAAGGTCCGCTGCCGCCGAAGGCGGCCGGAAACTCGCGCCGGCCGAAGGCCGGCACCGCATCCGACGCGGCGAGTCCATGCAAGCGCCGCCAACGACGACGAGGGCGGCGCGAGACGCCTTCCCGGCGGGCCGCTCTTCGGCCAGGGTTCCGCTGACCCGCTACGGGTACGGGTAGTCCAGATCCAGGAACGGAAAGGCGCCGAGGACGGTCGGAGGATCGACCGGCAGGGCGCGGTGGAGGCAGGAGGCGTCGAGTTCGTCCCAGCCGGTGACGCCGAGCAGGCCGAGGCAGGTGACGATCTCGTGTTCGAGGATCTTGAGCATCCGGACGACGCCTTCGCGGCCGCCGGCGGCCATGGCGATGGCTTCGAGCCGGCCGATGCCGATGGCGTCGGCGCCGAGGACCATGGCCTTCACGACGTCGGTGCCGCGCATGAAGCCGCCGTCGACGACGATCTCGGTGCGGCCGTCGACCTCCTTTACAACCTCCGGCAGGGTGTCGAGGGTGCCGCGGGTGTGGTCGAGTTGCCGGCCGCCGTGGTTGGAGACGTAGACGACGTCGACGCCGTGCTCGCAGGCCAGCCCCGCGTCCTCCGCCGTGGCGATGCCCTTGAGGATGAGCGGGATGTCGAACTCGTCCTTGATCCGCTTGACCAGGTCCCAGGTCATCCGGGCCTGGTAGTTGAGCGGCGCCACGCGGGTGGTCGCCTCGCCGACCGAGGGCGGCCGCCAGCGCTTGAGCAGATCGCGCTCGCGGCGGCTGTAGACCTGGGTGTCGACGGTGAGGCAGAAGCCGTTATAGCCGGCGGCCTGGGCGCGGCGGATCAGGCCGCGCATCCAGTCCTCGTCGTCGGCGAGGTAGAGCTGGTACACCTTGGCCGAGCCGGACGCTTCGGCGGTGCCTTCGAGCCCCGGCAAGCAAACGGAGCTGACGAAGTTCATGATCCCGAAGTCCTCGGCCGCCTTCCCGGCCGTGGCGCCGCCGCCTTCCTCGAACAGTTGGAGCGAGCCGATCGGCGCCAGGATGACGGGAATGCGGAGGTCGTGGCCGAGCAGCGAACCGCCGGCCTCGACCTTCGAGACGTCGGTCAGCACGCGCGGACGGAAGGCCACCGAGTCCAGGGCCTGGCGGTTGCGCTTGACCGACGTCTCCGTCTCGGCACCGCCGACCAGGTAGTCCCAGACGTTCCCGTCGAGGTTGCGGCGAGCGGCGACGACGAGCTCGTGGAGAGTCAGCGCGTTCCTGGCCGCTTCTCCCGGCGCCAGCGGGTCGGCCTGCATGTTCGGGCGTCGTCTGGGGTCGGTCACGGGGGCGCTCGGTCTCGTTCGGCGGGGACCCTAGCAGCCCCTGGCAGGCTCCGGATGCCGGCGGGGGCGCCGGCGCACCCGGTGTGCGAACGCTCGGTGGACAGGAGCCGACGCCCGATGGAAGGCTTGCCGCCGATGATCGAAGTCGACCTGCCGCGGTTCGAGTACCTGCTGGCGCGTGCCCTGGACACGCTGCCGCCCGCGTTCGCGGAGCTGATCGACAACGTCGCCGTCGTCGTCGAAGAGGAACCGAGCGAGGAGGATCTGCGCCTGGTCGGGCTCGACCCGGAGGAGGACGACCTGCTGGGGCTCTACCACGGCGTTCCGCTCGACGAACGGGGCAGCGGCTACAGCTCGCTGCCGGACCGGGTCGTGATCTACCGCCTGCCGATCCTCTGGATCTGCGAGACGGAGGCGGACGTGGTGAAGGAGGTGCGGGACACGCTGGTCCACGAACTCGGTCATCACTTCGGGCTGGGCGACGAGGACATGCCGTACTGAGGCTGGGTGCGCGGGTCTTCCGACCCGCCCAGAGGCGTAGCCGCAAAGCGGCGAAGCCCGGACAGCAGGGCCGCCGGCCACAGGCCGGCGACAGTGCTGGAGGCCGCCTGCGGCGGCAAAGCGGGTCAGAAGACCCGCGCACCCAGCGGTGCGGCTGCTAGGTTCCATTCATGCCGAAGCACCTTCCCTGGCTGGGCATCGCCGGCGCGCTCGTCGCCGGCGCGCTGATGGCGGCGGCCGGCGGCAGCCGCGGCGTCGAGGTCGGCGGGCTGCCTGCGTTCGCCGTGCTGATCGCCGCCGCGTTCGCGGTGCAGTGGATCGCCTTCCTTCCGGCCTGGCTCCTCCAGACCGAGCGCTTCTTCGACCTGACCGGGAGCGTCACCTTCCTGGTCGTGACGGGATGCGCGCTCGCGATCCGCGGCGGCTTCGACCCGCGCTCGCTCGTCATCGCGGCGGCCATCGCGGTGTGGGCGCTGCGACTCGGGCCGTTCCTCTTCCTGCGCGTCCGCAAGGACGGCGAGGACCGCCGCTTCCGGCGGATCAAGCCCGACTTCCCCGTCTTTCTGATGACCTGGACCCTGCAGGGCCTCTGGGTGTCGCTGACCGCCGCCCCGGCGGTGGCCGCGCTGCTCGCGAGCGAGGCGACGCCGCCGGACTGGACCCTCGCCGCCGGGCTCGCCCTGTGGGCCGCCGGCTTCGTCATCGAGGTGACGGCCGACGCCCAGAAGACCCGCTTCCGTGCCGCGCCGGAGAACCGGGACCGGTTCATCGCGTCTGGACTCTGGGCCTGGTCGCGCCACCCGAACTACTTCGGCGAGATCGTCCTCTGGATCGGCATCGCCGCGATGGCGGCGCCGGCGCTTGAGGGCTGGCAACTGGCCACGCTCGTCTCGCCGGTCTTCGTCTGGCTGCTGCTGACCCGGATCAGCGGCGTCCGGATGCTTGAGGCGCGGGCGAACCGCAAGTGGCGCGACGATCCCGGCTACCGGGAGTACGTCCGCCGCACGAACACGCTGCTGCCCTTCCCGCCGCGCAAGGCTTGACGGCCTGGCAGCACCTGAGGGCGGCGCTCTGCCTCGCCGGCATCACGCTGAATCTGATCTTCTGGGGGTTCGCTCTGCTCGTCCTGCTGCCCGCCAAGGCGGCGCCGCGGACCCGCCCGTGGTACCGGCGAGTCGCCGCGCGCATCTACCGCGCTGCCGTGCGGGTCGACAACGTACTGCTGCGGCGGCTCTCCCGCGCCTCCTGGCACTTCCGCGCACTGACGCTCGACCCGGAGCGGCCTCACATCGTCGTCTCGAACCACCGCTCCTGGGCCGACGTCTTCCTGGTCCAGGATCTCGTCACCGGGCGCGGCCCGATCGTCACGTTCCTGAGCAAGCGCGAACTCGTCTACGTGCCGATCTTCGGCCTGATCATCCTCGCCTTCGACTTCCCCGTGCTGCGCCGCCGCACGCCGCGGGGCGTCGATGCCGCGAGCCGCCGCGCCGACGACCGCCGGCGGGTGACCGAAGCCGCCGCCGCCCTGCTCGACTCGCCCACCGCCATCCTCTCCTTCGCCGAAGGCACCCGCTTCACCGCGGCCAAGCGCGATGCCGGCGACCGGCCCTACCTGCATCTGTTGCCTCCCCGCGCCGGCGGCCTGCGCGCCATGATCGAGGCGCTCGCCTCGGGCGGCGGCTCGATCGTGGACGTCACGCTCGTCTACCCGCGTTCCGCCACCTTCTGGGAGTTCCTGGGCGGCGCCGTGGGGCCGGTGCAAGTGGCATGGGAGACGATTCCGATCGCTACAGTGAAGTCCGGCGAGGTGCGGGACTGGCTGAACGACCGCTGGCGGCGCAAGGACGAACTGCTGCACCGATCTTTAGGCGAACGCACTAAGATCTGTACTACCTAAGCGAAATGGAATAAGATCCCGCGCCGGTCCCGTTCCGGCGGACACGAACAACCACTGCCCCGAACCGCGAGGCACCCGACCCCATGACTGAACCAGACGATCGGCACGACACCCAGGCGCCCGAGGAGGACGCGCCGGCCGAGAAAGATGCGCCGGCCGAGGAGGCCGAGGAGAACGCGGCGTCCGAAGCGCCCCTGGCCAGGCGAGCGAAGGGCCCCAAGCCCGATCTGCCCGTCCTCGTGCTTCGCGACCTCGTCCTCTACCCGGGCGTCACGATGCCGATGGAGATCGGCCGGGCCGACACGCTGAGCGCCATCCAGGCCGCCGCCGATCTCCCGGAACGCACCTTCTTCGCCCTGCTCCAGCGGGAGAAGAGCGAGGAGGTCGATCCGCTCGGCCTGCACACGATCGGCGTCGTCGCGCGGGTCATGCAACTCCAGCACGGCCTGCGCGGCACCCAGGCGGTCGTCGGCGGTCTCCACCGCGGCATCGCCCTGCGCATCGACCAGGGCGACGAACACCTCGTCGCCACCGTGTCGCCGGCGGAGGAACTGCTGCCGGTGGACCCGAAGGACCTCGCGTTCGTGGCCCTCGACGAGGAACTGCGCAACCGCGCCGCCGAGCTGGGCGCCCGCTCCGGCATCCCCAGCGACGTCATCACGAAGACGCTCCGCGCCGTCGAGGATTCCGGCCGTCTCGCCGATCTCGTGGCGGGCCACCTGGAACTCCCGGCGCCCGATCACCAGTCCCTGCTCGAGACCCTGGCGGTCGAAGAACGGATGCGCCGCGTGCTCACGCTGGTCCAGCGGCGGATCAAGGTCCTGGCCGCCCAGGAGGACATCAACACCCAGGTCGAGGAGGAGATCGGCGACCGGCAGCGCGAGATGTACCTGCGCGAGCAGTTGAAAGCGATCCGCAAGGAACTCGGCGACGACGACGGCGGCAACGACCTGGAGGAGTTGAAGGACCGCGTCGCCGACCTGGAACTGCCGGCGGCGGCCCGCAAGGAAGTCCACCGGGAGCTTCGCCGGCTGCAACGGATGGGCCGCGAGTCGATGGAATCGCAGGTCGTCCGCACCTACATCGAGACGGTCTGCGAACTGCCCTGGAGCGAGGTCAGCGAGGAACGGCTCGACCTCGCCGGCGCCGCCCGCATCCTGGACGAGGACCACTACGGGCTGGACGACGTGAAGGACCGAATCCTCGAGTTCCTCGCGGTACGGGTGATGCACGCCCGGCGCGCGCGGCGCGAAGAGGCCGAGGCGGAAGAGGCGAAGGGCGCCGCCACCGACGCCGAAGCTGCCGCGAACGGCGAGGCGGCCGGGGGCAACGAAGCCGGCACGGACAGGGCGGCCTCCTCGGACGCCGAGGCAGCGGACAGCGACGCAGTCGCGGGCGGCGAAGCCGGCAGGGACAGGGCGGACGCCGAGGCAGCGAACCGCGACGCCGCCTCGGACGACGAATCGAGCCGCAGCCCGATCCTCCTGTTCGCCGGCCCTCCCGGCGTCGGCAAGACGTCCATCGCGAAGTCCATCGCCCGCGCCATGGGCCGCGAGTACGTCCGGGTCTCGCTCGGCGGCGCCCGCGACGAGGCGGACATCCGGGGCCACCGCCGCACCTACGTCGGCTCGATGCCCGGCCGCATCCTCCACGGCATGAGGCAGGCCGGCGTGAAGAACCCCGTCTTCCTGCTGGACGAGGTCGACAAGCTCGGCGCCTCGCTCCAGGGCGACCCCTCCGCCGCCCTGCTCGAAGTGCTCGACCCGGCCCAGAACGGTGCCTTCATCGACCACTACCTGGGCGTCCCCTACGACCTGAGCCAGGTGCTGTTCATCGCCACCGCGAACTTCATCCAGAACATCCCGGCGCCGCTTCGCGACCGCATGGAGACGGTCGAGTTCTCGGGCTATACGGAGCGCGAGAAGCTCGGCATCGCCCGCCAGTTCCTGCTGCCCCGCGCCGTGCGCAACGGCGGCCTGTCGCCTGGCCAGATCGAGGTCGGCGACGAGGCGCTGGGCGAGGTGATCTCGCACTACACCCACGAGGCCGGCGTCCGGCAACTGGAGCGGGAACTCGGCCGCATGGTGCGCAAGGTCGCGCGCCAGCTCGCGTCGGCGCCCGAAGCGCCGGAAGACGACGCCGGCGAGACGGCCGGAGAAACCGCGACGACGAACGTCGGCGCCGCCGAGGTGCGCGAGTTACTGGGCCGCCCCCGGGTGCGGCCGGAGCGCGCCCTGGAACACGACGCCGTCGGCGTCGCCACCGGCATGTTCTACACGCCGGTCGGCGGCGACATCATGTTCGTCGAGGTCGAGACGACGAAGGGCAAGGCGGAACTCCAGCTCACCGGCCAGCTCGGCGACGTGATGAAGGAATCGGCGCGCGCGGCCTGGACCTATGCGAAGTCGAACGCCGAGGCGCTCCGGATTCCGCCGGCCAACTTCGAGTCCGACGTACACGTCCACGTCCCGGCCGGCGCCATCCCCAAGGACGGCCCCTCGGCCGGGGTGACGATGGCCGCCGCCCTGGTTTCGGCCCTGTCCGGCCGCGCGGCGAAGGCGCGCATCGCGATGACCGGCGAGATCACGCTCTCCGGCCGGGTGCTGCCGATCGGCGGCGTCAAGGAGAAGGTCCTGGGCGCGGTGCGCGCCGGCATCCGCGAGATCGTGCTGCCGAAGCAGAACGAGGCAGACCTGGAGGACCTGCCCGAGGACGTGCTCGGCACCTTGACGGTCCACACCGTCGAGCAGTTGGGCGAAGTGCTGGCGGTCGCCCTCCCCGACGCCCGCTTCGTCGACGGACGGCTGCTCTTCGAGGGCGACGACCCGGAGAACGTCAGGCCGCTGACCTACAACTGACCGCTGGCGCGCCGGCCGTGCCGCGGCCTCCAGGCCCGCATCCAAGGCATCGGAGCGACGCCGCAAGGCGGCGAGCCCGCTTCGCCCACCGCGGATCGCTCACCCGCACGAGGACCGGCGTCCGCCAGTCGGAACGTCGATCCCGGGTCAGGCGAGGACCTGGTTCAGCGCCTCTTCGTGGTAGCCCACGATCAGCGTGCGGCCCACCCGGACCACCGGCGCCCGCAGGTTGCCGGTCGGTCCGAGCATCAGGTCGGCAGCGCCCGCGTCCGCGGCCGGCACTTCCGTCTGCTTGCGCCCCTTGGCCACATAGAGGGTCTCCGCATCGGCGAGCAACGCCTCCGCGTCGGCCTTGCCCAGTTTCCGGCTGGCCGGGGTTCTGTCCGCTATCTCCGCGCCGCGTGCGTCCATCAACTTGGACGCTCTCTTGCAGCTCGTTCAGCCGTTGCGGTGGTAGTACCAATCGACTCTGCTCATCCTGTTCCTCCTTGAACGTGGGTTCCGGCACTCTAGCGCGACTGAAGACCGGGTGCGCCGGCGTCCCCGCCGGCATCCGGCGCGAAGCGCCGGCTTTCGGACCTTCTGCCGCGCCAGGGGCGTTGGAACCGTCAGGCCGGCGGCGGGTCGACCTCCCAGTCCTCGTTCACCCGCCGGCCGTAGTACGGGTAGTAGTCCCAGGGCGCGGGAAGGCCCAGGGCCCGCGGATCGCCGGTCTCCGCGAGATGGTCCATCAGGCGACTCCGCAACTGCTCCAGAATCGGGCGCGACGACGCGTCGCTCGCCAGGTTGTTCAACTGCCCCGGATCGCTCGCGAGGTCATAGAGCTCGTGCTCGGGCCGCGTCCCGAAGGACAGTTCGGCCGGATGGTCGATTCCGGGCTCGCCCCGCGACTCCATCATCAGCGTCTTCGTCGGCGAGGAGTCGATCTCGCCATAGGGAATGCCCCGGGCGCAGTCCTTCGCGTTGGGAGAGCCCGACGGCCAACGGGTGGGCTCGAAGTTCCGGATGTAGAGGTGGCTCTCGGTCCGGATCGCCCGGCAGGGGTAGCCCTTGCCGCCGCGGCGGCAGCCGTCGTGCCGCTCCATCGCGACGAATGCGGCGTCGCGGTCCTGCTCCACACGGCCGCCGGCCGAAGACGTGAGCGTTGGGAACAGGCTGCTCGCCGTCATCTCCGCCGCCGGCTCGAGACCCGCCGCTTCGAGGAACGTCGGCGCCAGATCGCTGAGGCTGACGAAGTCGTCCACGACCCGGCCGCCGGGAACGCGGCCTCCCCAGCGAACGGCGAGCGGCACGCGGCTGCCGTAGTCGTACAGGCTCGCCTTGGCCCGCGGGAACGGCATGCCGTGATCGCTGGTGACGACGACCAGCGTGTTCTCGAGTTCCCCGGTTCGCTCGAGCAACTCGAGCGCGGCCGCGACCCTCCCGTCGAAGCGCTCCACCTCGACGTAGTAGTCGAGAATGTCGTCGCGCACGATCGGATGGTCGGGAAGATGCGGCGGGACCTCGACGTCGGCAGTGTCCTTGCCGGACTCGCGCCCCGAGCCCGCCGTGTACGGCCGGTGCGGGTCGTAGCTGCCGAGCCAGAAGCAGAACGGCTGGCCTTCGTCCCGCGAACCGAGGAACTCCTCGAAGCTCTCGCACCTGTCGCCGGCCGGGTTCCGGGTCCGGCCGCCGGGCGGCAGGCGTCCCGGCCCCCAGCCCTTCAGCATGTGGCCGATGGCGTAGCCGGCCTGCTCCAGCATCTCCGTGTAGGTCGCGAACTTCGCCGGCAACGTGCTGTGGATGTTGCCGGCCTCTTCGAGCCGCCAGATCGGCTGGCCGGTGACGAGAGCGCTGCGCGACGGGCCACAGGTCGGCGCGTCGCAGAAGGCCTGCGGAAAGAGAACGCCCTCCCCCGCCACCCGGTCGAAGGCCGGCGTGCGGACGACCGGGTCGCCTCCCGCTCCGGTGTGCAGCCAGGACTGGTCGTCGGAGATGCAGAGGAGGATGTTCGGAGCGCCCACCTCCCGAGCCTGCCGCGCGGGCAGAGCGGCCGCGCTCAGCATCGCGGCCGAGGAGGTCAGGAAGGCGCGCCGTGTTTGCACGGCTTCGACTCTAGCCCGCATGTTTCACCGACGTCCCGCTGCGGCCGCGGATCCGTTCGCCGTAGCGGGACCTTCTCCCTCGCGTCGTCTCGACGTAGTGTCGGCTACGCCTGTGCCGCCGCTTCCGGCGGGTGCGCGGACCTTCCGACCCGTCCCCGGGGCGGCGCCGCCGGTTGCAGGGGAGAGCCCTATAGTAGGGCGGTGACTCGACGACCGCCGGCACGCGCGACCGGGTTCCTGTTCGTCGCGGCGCTCATCCTCCTGCCGGCGCTCGCCGCTTCGCCGCTGCCGGCGCAGGACCGGCCTCCGAACATCCTCTTCATCGCCGTCGACGACCTGAACGACTGGGTCGGGCACCTCGGCGGGCACCCGCAGGCCAGGACGCCCAACATCGATCAGCTGGCCCGCCGCGGCGTCTCCTTCGCCAGGGCCTACGCGCCGGCGCCGCTGTGCAATCCGTCGCGGGTCAGTCTGCTGTCGGGCGTCCTGCCGTCGAAGTCCGGCGTCTACGGCAACGGCGAGACGTTCCGCGAGAAGCTGCCCGAGGCGGTGACCCTGATGCAGCATCTGAGGGCCAACGGCTACTCGGCGCGGGGCGGCGGCAAGATCTTCCACGGCCGAACCGCCGGCGACCCGGCTTCCTGGGACGACTACTACGCGCCCGAGCGGCCACGCGGTCCCCGCCACGTCGGCGAACGGCAGAAAGGCGTCCCGGAGTCGGCGTGGGCGCCCTGGGGTCCGCTCGACCTGGACGACTCCGAGATGTTCGACGTGCAGGTCGTCGACTGGGCAATCGGCGAGCTGCGGAAGCCGCACGGCAAGCCCTTCTTCCTGGCGTGCGGCTTCACCAAGCCCCATCTGCCCTGGTACGTGCCGAGGAAGTACTTCGACATGCACCCGCTGGGCGCTATCGAGTTGCCGGCAACCCTGGACGACGACCGGGACGACCTCCCCGCGTTCGGGAAGAAACTCGCGGCGGAGGTGTACGCGGTCTCCGACTCCCGCAACTTCAGCAGGCACGGCGAGGACCACGCGATGGTGCTGAAGCACAACCAGTGGCGCCGGGCGGTGCAGAGCTACCTGGCGACGATCAGCTTCGTCGACGCCCACGTCGGCCGCCTGCTGGACGCCCTGGACGAGAGCGAGCACGCCGGCAACACGATCGTCGTGCTCTGGGGCGACCACGGCTGGCACCTCGGCCAGAAACAACACTGGCGCAAGCACGCGCTCTGGGAGGTGGCGACCCGCACGACCCTGATCGTCTCCCTGCCGGGAGAAACCCGGCGCGGCGCGACCAGTCCGCGCCCGGTCAGCCTGATCGACCTGTACCCCACCCTGGTGGAACTCGCCGGCGTGTCCGCTCGAAGCGGGCTGGACGGCCAGAGCCTCGTGCCCCTGCTGGAGAACCCGGAACTGGCGTGGCCGCGGCCGGCGCTGACCACCTACGGCCGCGGGAACCACTCCGTCCGCACGGAGCGCTGGCGCTACATCGAGTACGAGGACGGCGGCCGGGAGCTCTACGACCACGACGCGGACCCGCACGAGTGGACCAACCTGGCTTCGCGGCCCGAGTACGCCTCCGTGGTCGAGGAACTCGCCGGATTCGTCCCCAGGACGAACGCCAGATAGGGAGCGCCGCGGAACCCGACGCCCGGACACCGTGTGGCATCATGCTCCCTTCATGCCAGCAGACCGTCCTGAAGGCGTTCTCCACGAGACCGCCAAACCGGCGCAGCGCTACCTGGTTCCCGAAGGGACGAAGCGCTTCGACCCGCGCAACTGGGCGACGGCGCCGCCGCCGGACGCACCGCGCCACAACGAACTCCGCAAGCTGCGCCGCCGGGCCGTGCGCGACATCAGCCGTCTGCAGCGGCTGCTCTACGCCGAGGACCGGCGGGCGTTGCTGCTCGTCTTCCAGGCCATGGACGCCGCCGGCAAGGACAGCACGATCAACGCCCTGCTCACCGGCGTCAACCCGGCCGGCTGCCAGGTGTTCAGCTTCAAGCAGCCGTCGAGCGAGGAGCTCGACCACGACTTCCTCTGGCGCACCGCCCGCAGCCTGCCCGAGCGCGGCCGCATCGGCGTCTTCAACCGCAGCTACTACGAGGAGGTCCTCGTCGTGCGGGTCCATCCCGAGCTGTTGGAGAAGCAGAAGCTGCCCAACCCGGACCCCGGCGGCATCTGGCAGCAGCGGATGGAGTCGATCGTCGAACACGAGCGGCACCTGGCGCGCAACGGCACGGTCATCCTCAAGTTCTTCCTCAACATCTCCCGCGACGAGCAGAAGACCCGCTTCCTGCGCCGGCTCGACCGTCCGGACAAGCACTGGAAGTTCGCGATCAGCGACGTGCGCGAGCGCGGCTTCTGGGACCGTTACATGAGCGCCTACGGCGAGGCGATCCGGTCCACCACGAGAACCCACGCGCCCTGGTACGCGATCCCGGCCGACAGCAAGCCGTACATGCGCTGGGCGGTCGCCGACATCGTGCGCGACGCGCTGGCCCGCCTGGACCTGAAGCACCCGGAGCCGTCGCTGGCCGATCTGGCCATGTTCGACGAGATGCGCCAGAGGCTGGAGGACGACTAGGAGGCTGCGCCGCAGAACGCCGCGAAGCGAGTTCTGCGACGCGGCCTCCTGGTGAGGTGGGGGCTGGGGCCAAACACGGAGTCTGCGACGGGTTTGGCGGCGCCAGGAGACGTGCAAGCGCCTTCCTCGGCTATCATTCGCCGCCTACAGATGATCCCCAGTTCCGGCGCCGCTCGACGCGCCGAACGACACGGGTCCCCACGGGGACCGGAAAGGCCGCAATGAGACTCCGCAACACCCTGCTTCTGACCCTCGCCGCCGCCCTGCTCGCCTTCGGCTGCAGCGGCTACGGCGCGCCGGCCCTGCCCGCCGCCGTCGGTTCCTGGAACATGTCCATCGAGACGCCGCTCGGCACCCAGACGCCGACCATCGACGTGACCGGCGACGCCAGCGGCCTGATGGTGTCGATGGGCTCTCCGGACGGCACGGTGGAGGCCACCGACGTCACCTTCGGCGACGACGGCGCCCTGGGCTTCACGGTCGACATCGACGCCGGCGGCCAGCAGCTCACGCTGGTGTTCACCGGCATGGTCGAGGGCGACTCGCTGAACGGCACGTTCGCCACCGACTTCGGCGACATGGAAGCGACCGCCACGCGCGCCGTCGACTAGCGCCAGGCCATCTCCGCCCGTCGCCGCGCGTCATGCGGCGGCGGGCGCCTTGACAAACAGGACCGATTCGATCCACTATCCGCGGACTCGCCGCGGGCAGCGCCGCTGCCCCGGCGAAACCGAGGAGCGGGCGAACCGGACGGGTACTTGTCCATGCGGCTCGCCCGCCCTCGCAACCGGGGCCCGCGGGCCCCAGTGGGAGAGCACGGCATGAACGCACTTGTCCGAAAGGCCGGCACCGGACCGCTGGTCCTGCTCGTGGCGCTGACGGCCCTGGCCCTGCCGGCGGCCCCGGCCGGCGCTCAGGAATCGGCCGAAGAGCGCATCGCGACGCTGGAGGAGCGCATCGAGTCGCTGCGCCAGGCCATCGAGGAACTCGCCGCCCAGGCGCCCGACGAGCGAGTGGCCGAACTCGAACGGCGGATCGACGTCCTCGCCGAGGAGATCGAGAAGCTCAGCCTCGGCCCTGCGGCGGCCGTGGGCGCCGAAGCCGGCGAGGGCCTCTACGGCCTGGGCATCGCCGCCTCCAAGGTCTACGGGGTCGAACAGGGCCTGTCGATCGGCGGCTACGGCGAGATGGTCTTCGAGAGCTACGCGAGCAAGCGCGAGGGCGGCGAGCCCGTCGGCTTCGGCGACGCGTTCGACTTTCTTCGCGCCATCGTCTACGTCGGCTACAAGTTCGACGAGCGCTGGGTGTTCAACTCGGAGATCGAGTTCGAGCACGCCTCGACGTCCAAGTCCGGCAGCGCCTCCGTCGAGTTCGCGTACGTCGACTACCTGTGGAAGCCGCAACTGAACTTCCGCACGGGGATCCTCCTGCTCCCGATGGGCTGGCTCAACGAACTGCACGAACCGACCCTCTTCCCGAGCGCCGAGCGCCCATACGTCGAGCAGGTCCTCATCCCCAGCACCTGGCGCGAGAACGGCGCCGGCATCTTCGGCGACGTGGGGCCCTTCTCCTACCGGAGCTACGTCGTCAACGGCCTGAAGGGCGCGGGCTTCACCTCGAACGGCCTGCGCGGCGGCCGCCAGAAAGGCGCCCAGGCCTTGGCCGAGGACTTCGCCTGGACCGGACGGCTCGACTACACCGCCGTTCCCGGGCTGATCGTCGGCGTCTCGGCCTACATCGGCAACTCCGGCCAGGGTCTGCGCGACGCCGCCGGCGCCACGATCGACGCCCGCACCGAGATCGTCGACGTCCACTTCGACTGGCGCCATCGCGGTTTCGGGCTGCGGGGCCTGTGGACCCAAGCCGACGTCGGCGACGCCGCGCGGCTGAACGGGGCGCTGGGCATCGCCGGCAGCGCCTCGATCGGCGAACGCCTGGAAGGGCACTACCTGGAGGTGTCCTGGGACGTCCTCGCCCGCCGGGGCGGACGCGCCTCCCTCTCGCCCTTCGTCCGCATCTTGTCGATCGACACCCAGGCCCGCGTGCCGGCCGGATTCGCGAAGAACCCGATCTACGACCGCGAGATTCTGACCTGGGGCGCCGCCTGGCAGCCGATCGACCAGCTCGTCTTCAAGATCGGCTACCAAGACTGGACCAACCCCGGCGGCACCGCGTTCGACGAGTGGAACCTGGCGATGGGCTACCTGTTCTAGCGTCCTGAGTCGCCGAAGGCAACGAACGAACGCGAGTCGTGGGACGCCAGGTCACCGTGAGGACGAAGTGCGCCGCGGTCGCGACTGGGTGCGCGGGTCTTCCGACCCGCATCCGGCTGCGGCGCATCGACACGGTCGCAGCCGCTGGCGCCCTGGCGCTGTCGCTGTGGGCGCCGCAGCCGGCCGCCGGAGGCGTCTTCCTGACCCGCGACGAAGCGCTGAAGCTCGCCTTCCCAGGCTGCGAGGTCGAGCGCGAGGCGCTCTACCTGACCCGGGACCAGCAGCAGCGCGCCGCCGATCTGGCCGGCGCAAGAGTCGATTCGCGGCTCGTCGTGCGCTACCGGTCCGATTGCGGAGGCGCCGCCTACTTCGACGTCCACCGCGTCCGCACCCTGACCGAAACCCTGATGGTCGCAGTGGACGCCGAAGGCCGCGTGGCGCGTCTCGAGATCCTGGCCTTCCTGGAGCCCGAGGACTACATTCCCCGCCGGAGCTGGTACGAGCAGTTCCTGAGTCTGCGGCTCGACTCGGAACTGCGGCTCAAGCGGTCGATCCACGCCGTGACCGGCGCCACCCTGACCGCGCGCGCCACCACCGACGCGGTCCGGAGGGTCCTGGCGCTCGATAAGGTGCTCAGGAAGGACCCGTTCCGGGACGGCGAGCTTGTGCCGTGAACCGCCTGACCGCCTGGACCGTCCACGCGTCGACATTGCTGGTCGGCGGCACGGGTCTCGTCTACGCCTGGATGCGCTACTTCACCGCGCCCGCCGACGAGTTCGCGGTCGTCGGCCATCCCTGGCAGCCGCACGTTCAGCATCTCCACCTCTGGACGGCGCCCCTGCTCGTGTTCGGCATCGGCCTGATCTGGCGGGACCACGTCTGGCGGCACTACCGGCGCCGCGTCCGCGACCGCCGCCGCAGCGGGCTCTCACTGCTCGCGGGCTCCGCCCCGATGATCGCCTCCGGCTACCTGATCCAGACCGCCGTCGGCGATCTCTGGCGACAGAGCTGGATCGCGCTCCACCTGATCGCGTCGGCGCTGTTCCTCCTGGGCTACGGCGCCCACATGGTGAAGCCGCTGCGAGCCGCGCTCGCCAGGAGAGAGCCGGCCTGACGGCCGGCGCGTCTTCCGGCCGCCTTCGGCGCCAGCGGGTCAGAGGACCCGCGCACCCGGCGGACAGTCAGTCCCCGCGCGACGGCACGGCGGAACCGCCGCGAGTGCCTTAGCCGGCCGGTTCGCTTTCGGCGCCGGAGTCCTCGATGGAGGTGGCGTGGTCCGCGGACTCGCCGTGGCCCGCTCCGGGCGGCCCGGGGTGCGGCGTGTTCGTGGTGATCAGGACGACCGAGATCAGCATGCCCGCGATGCCGACCCAGAGCAGCGGACTCACCTCCAGTTGGCCGCGGCCGCGGTACAGCGTGTAGAGCGCGGTGACGGTGACCGCGCCGCCGAACACGACCGGCATGACGGCGTAGGGAATCCGCGCGCCGCCGCTGAACATGCTGAGCGTCAGCGACAGTGCGCCCAGCGCGCCCAGGGTGCCGGCATAGAGACCCCAGATTCCCGAGGGTCCGGTCGGTTCGAAGCTGTCGCCCATCACCCTCATGCCGATCAGGCCGCCGACGATCGCGATGACGAGATAGGCGATGCCGATGCCGACGTAGGGCTTGAACGGCGACATGGACTCGTCCACCAGGCGCGCCCTGCCCAGGACCGGACCGTAGAGGCCCCAGCAGAGCGCCGTGCCGAGAGCGAACACGAAGGGGAGGAAGTTCTTCATTCGATGATCTCCGGAGTTGCCGACGCGGCGAGCACCTGGGCTTCGCGATCGGGCGGAGTGAGCGAGGTCGGGTCGCGAGAGGTTACCTTCTGAGCAGGGATACGGCGGCGATCGTTCCCGGCAGGCCGGTCAGGCCGCCCCCGGGATGGCAACCGGCGCCGCCCAGCCACAGGCCCTCGACCGGGAGCGGCTCGCCCGCCCAGGCCGACGCCGTCGGCCGCAGCCACAGGCTCTGCGACGGGTTCATCTCGCCGTGGTGAAGACCGCCGGCCGTGGCGCCGTAGTCCGCCTCGAAGTCGGCGGGAAGCAGCAGCGCGTGCTCCCGGACCAGGCCGCCGATTCCTGGCGCCCACCGTTCGAGTTCGGCCGCCATCCGCTCCAGAAGCTCCGGGCCGCCCGCGTCCCAGCCGCCCTCGAGGTCGAACGGCAGGTGGTGCGCCGTCGCCAGCAGCAGGTGGCGTCCCGGCGGCGCCAGCGACGGATCGAGAGCCGTGGGAAGCGCCGCCTCGATCCACGGACGCTCCGGCAGCCGGCGGTACTTCGCGGCGTCGGCGGCACGTTCAATGAAGTCGGGGCGCTCCGCCAGGACGATCCGCCCGGTCAGCGCCGGCCGCTCCAGCCCGGGAAACTCCGGCAGCCCGTCGAGCGACAGGGCCAGCCGCGCGGCGGCGCCGCGGTACTTCACGTTCAGCAGTCGCCGCACGAAACGCGGTTCGAGGTTCGGCGCGCCGATCAGGTCGAGGAAGGTCACGGCCGGCGTCGCGGTGGAGATGACGGCCCCGGCCTCGATCCGTTCGCCGTCGGCCAGGCGCACACCGGCGACGCGGCCCGCCTCGACGAGGATGCGGGAGACGGCGGCGCCGGTGCGGATCTCCGCTCCCGAGGCCGCGGCCGAAGCGGCCAGCGCGGCGGCGAACGCCCCGGCGCCGCCGCGCGACCGCACCACCGGCGCCAGCCGGTCCGAGCCGCTCAGGGCGCAGTGATAGAGCAGCGGCCAGCCGGTTCCGTTGGCGCGCGGGCCGAGCCCCGTCGCCGGGAGCGCGATGCCCGCGAGACCGGCGAGGAGCGACGGATTCTCGAAGCGCTCGCGCAGCATCTCGTCGAGCGGCGAACTCAGCACGCGCAGGAGCTCCGGCTCGATGAGCAGCCGCCCCATGTCGGCGAGTTCCGGCGGCCGGCAGAGGAGCGGCTCGAGCGCAGCGGCGCGCTCGGCCAGTTCGAACACGAAGCCCGGCCAGGCGGCGGCGTCCCGCCGGCTGACCCGGCCCAGGCCCTCGACGGTGCGCGCGACCTCCGGCCACAGCACGACGGCGCTCGCGCCTTCCGTCGCCGGCACGGCGGCGACCGCCGGCGCCTCGATCGCCTCCAGCCCGTGCGCGCCAAGTTCCAGTTCCTCCATCACGGAACGGCGGAACATCCCCAGGTCGTTGCTTCCCACATCGACCCGGTGGCCGGGGATGAGCTGCCGCGTCGAGGCGAGACCGCCGAGTTCCGGGCGCGCCTCCAGCAGGACGACGTCCCGGCCCGAACGCGCCAGCAGCGCCGCCGCGACCAGTCCGTTGTGGCCGCCGCCTACGATCGCGACCCGGCCGCTCACGGTGCGCCCCCTTCCCCGCCGGAGGCAGGCGTCTCGGCGTTGTGGCTGCCGCCGACGATCGCGACGCGGCGGCTCAACGGCCTTCCCCTTCGCCTTCCCCGCCGGAGGCCGGCGTTCCGGCGCCTCTCAGATCGCTCAGCACCCGCAGCGCGGCGAGCCGGGCGGGTCCGCCCGAGATGCCGCCGCCGAACTGGGTCGACGAACCGCACAGGTAGTAGCCGGGCAGCGGCGTCCGGAACGACGCCGCGGCCGGGTCCGGCCGCAGCAGGAAGAGCTGCGAGAGCCGCAACTCGCCGTGGAAGATGTTGCCGCCCGGAATGCCCGCGATCCGTTCGATGTCGGGCGGCACGAGTACCTGCCGGTGCAGGACCTGGTTCTCGATGCCCGGCGCGTACTCGGCGAGCGTCCGCACCACGGCGTCGCCGAACGCCTCGCGTTGCGCGTCGCTCCAGGCCCCGTCCGCCAGCTCGTAGGGCGCGTACTGCACGAAGCAGGAGAGGACGTGCTTGCCCGGCGGCGCCATGTCCGGGTCGAGGACGGACGGGACGATCATGTCGATGAAGGGCCGCTCCGAGAAGCCGCCGTACTTCGCGTCGTCGTAGGCGCGGTCGACGTAGTCGAGACCCGGGACGATCGTGATGCCGCCCGACAGGTGGGGGCCCGGTTCCGGCATGCACTCGAAGCGCGGCAGGCCGGAGATCGCCAGGTTCACCTTGCCGGCGCAGCCGCGGCTCCGCCACCGGGCCGCGCGCTCGACCAGCCCGGCGCCGCCGTCGCCCGGAACGTCGGCCGGATCGAGAAGGCCGCCGAGGCTGATCTGCGGCGCCGCCGACGACACGACGACGCCGGCACGAAGCTCGTCGCCATTCGCGAGCGCGACGCCCGACGCCCGGCCGTCGCGGGCCAGCACCCGCGCAACCGGACAGCCGGTGCGGATCTCGGCGCCGTGGCTTCGCGCCGCCGAGGCGATCGCCGCCGCCACCGCTCCGGTGCCACCCTTCTGAAATCCCCACTCCCGGTACACGCCGTCGACCTCGCCCATGTAGTGGTGCAGCAGCACATACGCCGAGCCCGGCGTCCGCGGCGACAGCATCGATCCGATGATGCTGGAGCTCGAGAGCGCGGCCACGAGCGCGTCCGTCTCGAACCACTGGCCGAGGAAGTCGGCCGAGCTCATCGTCAGCATCTGCACGAAGGAGCGCAGCCGGGCCGCCGGCAGGTCGAGGAAGTAGCGGGCGATGTCGGCGACCTCCGCCGACACCTCGACGTCCATGTGCTCCGACTCCAGACTCTCGCCGACCCGGTCGCCGATCGCCGCGGCCAGTTCGTCGGGCGCCGCCCGTTGCAGCCGGTACATCAGGTGGCCCATCCGGCGCATCTCCAGCTTGTACTCGAACAGGGCCTCGGCGTCGCGCCGCGAGTGGCGGGCGATGTGACGGTACGTCCGCCGCGGATCCGCCTCGCGGAACAGGCAGTCGCCGCCCGGCAGCGGGTTCAGGGTGCTCGCCGTGGGCACGAGGAACAGGCCGTGACGGACGAGGTCGAGTTCGTGGATGACCTCGGGCCGCAGCAGCGAGACGAGGTAGGAGAAGACGCTGAACCGGAAGCCCGGGAAGGCCTCCTCGCTGCGGGTGGCGCCGCCGATGTCCGGCGAGGCCTCCAGCACGACGACGTCGAGGCCGGCGCGGGCGAGGTAGGCCGCGGCGACCAGCCCGTTGTGGCCGGCGCCGACGACGATCGCGTCGAAGCGGCCGCCGCGGCGGTCCGGCGGTCCGCTGCCGGCTGCGGCCGCCGCCGTCGCCTCGGTCGTCATTCGCCGGCGCCCCGCGGCGCGGTCGCCGGCGCGGCCCGCCGTTCGCTCCGGCCTTCGCCCTCGGGGCGGCCTTCACGTCCGGGGCGGCCTTCACGTTCGGGACGGCCGCCCGGAACCAGGGCCGGATCGACCGCCGTCTTGCGCCGCGGCTGGAAGAACGGCCGCTTCACGACTCGCGCCCGGGCGCGGCGCCGGCCGTAGCCCACCGCGACCTCGACGTCCAGCTCGGTCCCGAGGGCGGCCGCCTCCGCCTCCACCGTGGCGAGGCCGACGTACTTCTTGAGCACGGGCGAGAAGAACCGGGTGGTGCACTGGCCGACCTGCTCTCCGCCGGCAGCGAACACCGGCGTCGGCTCGCGGCACGCCGGCTCGCCCACGACCGGCGGGCGCAGGTCGATCTCGGACCACAGCCGCTCCAGCTCGAACCAGTCGACCTCCAGGCCGACCGTCGCCCAGGCCGGTCCGCGGTGGCGTTGCCGTTCGAGCGCGCGGCGGCCCACGAAGTCGGCCCGCTTGTCGAGCTTCACGGTGAAGCCGAGGCCCGCCTCCGCCGGCGTCACCTTCAGCGCCTCGATCTCGGCGTGCGCCGCCGACACGTAGTCGACGTCGATCAGCACCAGGCCCGCTTCGGCCCTCGCCATGTCGAGCGCCAGCAGGCCGGCGGGCAGGAGCCCGTGGTCCCTGCCGGCCTCGGCGAGGGCGTCCCACAGCGCCTCCGCGTGCTCGGCCGCCGCCCAGATCTCGTAACCGAGGTCGCCGGTGTAGCCGGTCCGGGTCACCGTGACGGGAACGCCCCGACCGTCGCCAGCCAGGTCGCCGAGCTCGCCTTCAGCCAGATCGAAGTAGCGCATCGCGCCGAAGTCGATGCCGGCCACGGCGGCCTCGGCCACCGCCCGCGCCCGCGGCCCCTGGAGCGCCAGTACGCCCATCTCTTCCGAGACGTCCCGCACCTCGGCGTCCATGCCCCAACCGCAGTCCTCGAACCAGCGCAGGCAGGGCTCCGCGGCGCTCACCAGGAACCGGTCGGCTTCCAGCCGCTGCACGTTGCCGTCCTGCAGCAGGTGGCCGTCCTCGTTGCACCACGAGGAGTACGCGACCCGGCCGACCCGGCAGGCCGTCATGTCCCGCGTCATCACGCGGTCCAGCAGCCGCTCCGCGTCGGCGCCCGCGACCTCGTACTTGAAGAGCGGCGAGACGTCGAAGAGGGCGGCCGCGTTGCGGACCGCCCAGTACTCGCGCTCGGGCGTCGGTTCGTAGGTCTCGGCGCAGGCGTAGCCCGACCAGTCGCGCCATGCGCCGCTCTCGCAGGCCGCCGAGGCGCGCCGATGGAACGGCGTCCGCAGCGGTTCGAGCAACCGCGGACCGTTGCGGCGCGGCGGCCGCACGCCGCCGCCAAACCCGCTCTCGGGCTGCCACCGGTAGGCCCGGCCGTCCGCGCCGCGGCCGATCAGCCCCTCCGCCTCCAGCACGCCGAGCAGCCGGTGCGTCGTCGACGGATGGAGCCCGTGCGCCGCCGCCAGCTCCGACAACCGGTGCTCCGGCCGCTCCGCCGTGAACGACCGGTAGAGCGACAGCGCCCGCTGGATGGCCTGCGTTCCCTGCGGCGCCTGGCGCGACATGGCGCGCATGATCGCACATCGTGGAAGGTCCTCGGGTGGAGAGGACCGGTCCGGCGGCGGCCCCGCCGCCGACGGCGCACGGCGCGGCGCGGCGTTCCGGGCGCCTGCCGGTCTACCGGCCCCAGCGATAGTGGAGGCGCGCGTAGTAGTAGCCGCCGCCCAGGCCCCAGGGCGTGAACTGGCTGTAGGGCAGGCCGAAGCGGTCGGCGAACAGGTCCATGCGGTCCGAGAACGTGTCGAAGACGTTCTGGCCTCCCAGCGCGAGCGTCGCATCGCGCACGAGCGGGATGCCGACCTCCAGGTCGAGGATGTAGCGCCCGGAGAGCACCGGCGCCTCGGCGCGCCGCACCGAGCGGGCGTCCAGGTGGTCGACCCAGGACCCGAACCAGTGCAGGCGGGCCAGAACGTCGACCGGCCCGATGCCCTGTTCGACGGCCAGGTTCCACCGCGTCTTCGGCACGCCGCGCTCCAGGGCGAGCACGTCGCCGGGGCCGAGCAGGGCCGAGTCCTTGGTCACTTCCGTCTCCGTGCGGTTGAACGCCAGACTGAACACGGTGTCGCCGCCGAGCGCCGGCGGCGCCCAGGTCGAGACGACGTCGATTCCCCGCGTGCGCGTCGAGAAGTCGTTGATGAAGAACCGGAACGAGGACAGCGTGCGCGCCGACGCGATCCCCTCCGACAGCAGCAGCGCGCGCTCGTCCTCCGCGAGCACGAAGAACTGCGAAAGGGCGAGGCGTTTGTCGACGTCGACGTGGAATGCGTCGGCGGTAAGCGTGAACGACCCCCTGTCGATCACCAGCCCCGCCGTCGCGTTCGTCGACGTCTCGGGTTCGAGCGGCTGCCCGCCGCGAAGCTGCGCGGCGAGGAAGGTCGAGGGCACGGTGGCGCTGTCGACCAGGTCGAGCGTCTCCGGGTTGATCGTCGACTGCACGTTGAACACGTTCTGCTGACCGGGCGTGGGGGCGCGGAAACCGGTGCTGACGCCGCCGCGCACGGCCACGGCGTCGGTCAGCGCGTAGCGGCCCGACAGCTTGCCGTTCGTCGTGTCGCCGAAGATGTCGAAGTGCTCGAACCGCAGGGCGCCGCCGACCGTCCAGCGGCCGTCCGGGTCCCGCAGTTCCAGGTCGCCGTAGACGGCCGCGTTGGCGCGGTTCCAGGTTCCGGCCGTGTAGTCGGGGAAGCCGGCGAATCCGTTCGACCCGGAGACGAACCCCTGCGCGGCGTAGGGACCGACCTCCCACGACGGCCGCTCGCCGGCGCGGATGGTGAACCGCTCGTCGCGCCACTCCGCGCCGCCGGCCAGATGAAGGCGCTCGCCCACGGCGTAGGAGACGTCGAAGTTCAGGTTCAGTTCGGCCTGCCGGTAGACGCCCGGGTCGAAGTCGCGCGGCGTCGCCGGGCCGAGCGAGGCGTTGACCGTGTTGAACAGGAAGAAGTCCGCCTCGTGGCTGCCGTAGGCGGCGCTGACATCCCAGGTCAGGCCGTTCTTCATCGTCCGGCGCAGGCCCGCCACGGCGGAGGCGTCGGTGATCACGCCGCTGAACCAGGGAGTGAAGCCGCCCGGAGCGACCTCCTGGAAGGTGAAGCAGTTCGGGTCGGCGAACACTTGCGCCAGCGCGTCCTGGTCCGGCCGGTTGCCCGTGATCGTCACGGTCGGGCATCCCGCCGAGCCGTCCCGCACGCCGTCCCGCGCGTCGAGCACGTCGCCGACGAGCAGCGTGCGGCCACCGTCCAGGCTGAAGATGTTGGCGCGGGTGTTGGGATTGCGGTAGTAGAAACCCTGCGTCGCCGTCTTCTCGGCGTAGTTGGCGTGCCCGTACACCTGTGCGCCGTTCCCAAGCAGCTTGCCGAAGTTGCCGAACAGCTTCAGGTCGTCCTCGTACTCCGAATCGCCCCAGACCTGCGCCGGGTCGCGGACGTTCGCGTTGCCGGCGGCGATCAGCGCCGCCGCGTCGGCCCGCTGCACGCTGCGGCTCGTCGGGTCGGCGTTGCCGTACTCCATGCTCAGATGCGCGAACCCGTTCTCGCCCAGGGGCAGCCCGACGTCGCCGGCAATCGTGTACGCCCGGCCGTCGCCCGCGCCGTAGCCGCCGCTCTTCACCTCCAGGCTGCCGCCGGAGGGCGAGTCCTTGAGCAGGAAGTTCATGACGCCGGCGATCGCGTCCGAGCCGTACTGCGCCGAGGCGCCGTCGCGCAGCACCTCGACCTGGCGCAGCGCGGTCGCGGGGATGGTCGAGAGATCGGGCCCCTGGGTGCCGTCGGTGACGCCGCCGAACCACACCAGGATCGCCGAGCGGTGGCGGCGCTTGCCGTTGACCAGCACCAGCGTGTGGTCGTGCGCCAGGTTGCGCAGGCTGGCCGGCCTCACGAGCGACGCCGCGCCGCTGATGGGATGCGTGGCGACGTTGAACGAGGGCACGAGGTTCCGCAACTGGTAGTCGAGGCTGGCGGCGCCCTGACGGGCAACGTCTTCGACCGGGATGGCGTCGATCGGGACGGACGACTCGGTCGCCGACCGGGGTCGCGCGCGGCTTCCGACCACCACGAGTTCTTCGTCGAACTCCGCGACCTCCTCTGAGACCTCCTCCGAGACCTGTTCCTCCGCGGGCGGCGCCGTCGCCTCGGCCTCCTGGGCGCGAACCGCGACGGGCGCCGCGGACGCGCCGAGCAGGACGGCGAGCAGGAAGAGACGCGACACGGCGGGATAATGGCACACGCGGGCCGCCCCGCTAGGATTCGCCCCATGGACACGCTCACGGTTCCGCGCAAGGCGCCCCGGCCCCTGGACGGCCGGCTCTACACCGACCCCGCCGTCTTCGACGAGGAGATGGAGCGCATCTTCTCGCCGATGTGGGTGTGCGGCGGGCGGATCGAGGAGCTGGACGAGCCGGGCCGGTTCGTGACCCGCGAGATCGGCGGCGAATCGATCGTCGCGGTGCGAACCGCGGCGGGGCCGGGCGGCTCGCCGGTCGACCGCGCATCCGCCGGGAACGGGCACGGCGGCCGTGACGGCGACGCCGGTGCCGCGAGCGGCGCGTCCTCCGGTCTGGCCGCGTTCTTCAACGTCTGCCGGCACCGCGGCGCCCGGGTGGTCGACGAGTGCGCCGGGAACGCGAAGGTGTTCCAGTGCCCGTACCACGCCTGGACCTACGGGCTCGACGGCCGGCTCGTCGGCGCGCCGCACATGGACGCCGACTTCGACGCCGCGAGCGCCGGCCTGGCGCCGGTACGGATCGACGCGCTCGGCGGTTTCTTCTTCCTGTCCCTGGCGCCCGAAGGGCCGCCGCTCGCCGAGGTCGCCGCCGACCTGCCGGATCTCTCGCGGTTCACGCTCGACCGGCTCGTCCGCGGCGCGTACCGCGAGTACGAGGCGGCCGCCAACTGGAAGATCCTGTGCGAGAACTACAACGAGTGCTACCACTGCGCGGTCGTCCACCCGGAACTCAACCGGATCTCGGACTACCGCAGCGGCGGCGACCTGGAGTTCGGGCGCTACTTCGTCGGCGGACCGATGACGCTCAACGACGGCTGCAACACGATGTCGGCGTCCGGCTACAGCGACCGTCCCGACCTGCCGGCCATCGGCGCCGCCGACCGGACCTCGGTCCAGTACTACCACGTCTACCCCAACCTGCTGATCAGCCTGCACCGGGACTACGTGATGACCCACATCCTGTGGCCGGTGGAGGCGAACCGGACCCGGATCGTCTGCGAGTGGCTGTTCGATCCCGAAACCGTCGCCGCGCCCGATTTCGACCCCTCCGACGCGGTCGACTTCTGGCACCTGGTCAACAGCCAGGACTGGGACGTCTGCGCCCGCACGCAACTCGGCGTCGGCTCGCGCGGCTACCGCCCCACCGCCTACGAGGGCAGCGAGGCCTGCCTCCAGGTCTTCGACGGCTGGTATCTCGATCAGATGGGCCTGTGACCGGCCGGCCACCGAGCCCGAGAACCCGGCGCCGCGGGTGCGCGGCGCCGGTCCGCGTGCCGGTCGGCATCCGCCCCGGCCGTGCCGCCGCGGTGCGCGGATCCCGGCGACGCGGCGGCTGAGGACTCGCCATGTGGCTCCGGGAACACGCGCTGATCCTCGTCCTGTTCGCCCTCTACACGGGCGTCCTGGTCCATCACGCGCTGATCGGGCAGCGACGCACCCGCGACCTGGCCGACTTCCTGGTCGGCGGCCGCTCGCTCGGCGGCGTCATCCTGGGCGTCTCCTTCTTCGCCACCTACGCCAGCACGAACAGCTTCATCGGCTTCGCCGGCAGGGCCTACGCCTCCGGCATCGCCTGGCTGCTGATCGTCCCGACCGCGGTCGTCCTGTCGTTCGTCGCCTGGGCATGGCTGGCGCCGAGGCTCCGCGGCGTCACCGAGATCCTGGGCTCGGTGACCATCCCGGACTACATCGGCTTCCGCTTCAACAGCCAGGCGGCCCGCTTCGCCGCGGCCCTGATCGTCATCTTCTCCAGCTTCCTCTACATGACGGCCGTGTTCAAGGGCATCGGCTCGCTGCTCGTCGAGCTGCTCGACCTGAGCTACGGCCTGTCGCTGTTCGTCGTCGTCCTCATCGTCTGCCTTTACACGATGGTCGGCGGCTTCCACTCCGTGGCGCGCACCGACTTCGTCCAGGGCATGCTGATGACGCTCGCGGCCGTGCTCATGTTCTTCGCGATCACGCGCGCCGCGGGCGGCATCGGCCGGCTCGCCGACCTGGCGCAGGTCGGCGACGGCGCCCTCGCCCGCTGGGACACCGCGCAGCCGCTCGGGATGCTGATCGGCGTGGTCTTCGCCTCCACCGTCAAGCTGATCGTCGAGCCGCGGCAGCTCTCCCGCTTCTACGCCCTGGAGACCGAGGGAGCGGCGAGAAGCGGCCTCGTCGTTTCGACCTTGAGCTTCCTCGTCGTGTTCAGCCTGCTGGCGCCGCTCGGCCTTTACGCCCACTTCGTCGTCGGACAGGGCGTAGCCGACACGGACCAGGTCATCCCGATGATGCTGAGCGATCCGGCCATCTTCCACCCGGCGATCCAGGCGTTCCTGTTCCTGGCCCTCGTCTCCGCCGCCATGTCCTCGCTCGACAGCGTCCTCCTCGTGATGGCCTCGACCTTCCAGCGCGACCTGCTCGGCCTCTTCGTCCCGGCCGACGACCGCCACGCGGTCCGCAACACCCGCGTGTGCGTCGTACTGTTCGCGGCGATCACCGCGATCCTCGCCATCGACCCGCCCGGCGGCATCGTCGAACTGACGTCGTTCTCGGGCGCCCTCTACGCCGCCTGCTTCCTGCCCTCGCTTGCCCTGGGCCTCACCTGGCGCCGAGGCAACGGCGCGGCGGCGCTCTGGTCCTTCGCCGCCGGCGGCGCGACGCTGGGGCTGTGGATGCTGCTCGACATCCAGGGCATGCACGCGGTCTTCCCGGCGATGGCGATCTCGTTCGCCGCCTACTGCATCGCCGCCTGGCTGGCGCCCGAGGCGAAGGCGGCGAAGGGGTTGTTCGGGTAGCGGCGGTAGCGGACTCGCTTCTCGTCTCAATCTCCGAACGAGGGACGTCCCTCGCGGTCATCGGTGTAAACTAGTCGAACCAGTTTTCTCACTCAGGAGTTCAGCATGCGGATCGTCGGCGCCTTTGAAGCCAAGACCCACCTCTCCAGCCTCCTCGATGCTGCCGAGAACGGTGAGGTCATAACGATCACCAAGAGAGGACGGCCGGTCGCACGGCTCATGCCTCCCGCGCCCGTGGATCGAGTGAAGGCCAAACGGGCCGTGCGGAACATCCGGGCACTGCGCCGGAAGATCGGCTGGTCCGGAACCGTCGACGAGATCCTTGCTCTTCGCGACGCCGGACGCCGATGAGCGCTCCGGTGCTCGACTGCTCGGTCGCCTGCGCCTGGCTACTTGGCGACGAGAGCGTGCCCGGCGCCGACCGGATCCTCGAACAGGCCGCGAACCACGGCGCATCGGCACCCGGCCTGTTCTGGGCGGAACTGCGCAACGCCCTTGTCATGGCGGAGCGCCGATGTCGACTCGCTCCCACGCAGACGACGTCAGCGCTGGCCGAGATCGAGCACCTCGACATTGAGTTGGACGGGGAGCCCGATGAGGAGACGACGCTGCGCCTGGCCCGCGAGCACCGGTTGACCGTGTACGACGCGCTGTACCTGGAACTGGCAATCCGTCAGAAACGAGAGCTCGCCACTTTTGACACGGCACTTCAACGGGCCGCGGAGTCCGAGGGCGTCACAGTATGCCGTTGAGATTGAGGCGATGAAGGACGGCCGAGACCGTCGCAGAAGCCGGGCCACCGCGGCTCGGTTGGTGGTCATCGCCGCCGCAGCCTGATTGTCCAGTCGACCAACTTCCCCAGAAAGACCGAGAGTTCGAAGTGCCGGCGTCGCCCTTCCGCGTACTTCCCTCCGAACTCGTCGCGAACCTGGAAGGTGCCCCGTACCGATACGCGTCCACGATGGCGGGCATTCCCCACTACTACACGCTGCGAAAGCAGTGGAAAGACGACGAGCAGTTCCTCCGAACCGTGGCGGAGATGCGGAAGCACGAAGTCGTGCGGCCGTTCTACAAGAGGAAGCAACGCTACTTGGACGTCAACGGCTTCCAGTACTGGACGATGGATGCGAAGGTGCGCGAGACCACGCTGATCAACCGCCAGTACTGCTGGCATGGTGCCTACTGGTCCGGGTACGACGCGGCCGCGCAAGGCTACGACTCGCCGTGGGGCGGCGAGTGGGCGCTGCAGAAGGCACGTGAAACGCACTACGAACTCGCCCAGCCCCGGGGCTGCGTGCTCGACATCGGGTGCGGCACCGGTCTTTTCGTCGACTATCGCTACCAGGACATCGATCGCGAGAAGTACGTCGGGATCGATCCGAGCTTCGGCATGCTGGCCAAGTTCAGACTGAAGCACCCGGACTACGACGCGCACGCGACACTGCTGCGCACCACCTTCGAGGACTACGAGACCACCGTGCGGTTCGACACGATCGTCGCCCTGTTCGGCGCCGGGTCCTACGTCACCGGCACGGATGTCGTGGCCAAGACGCAGCGCCTGCTCGCGCCCGGAGGCTGGGCGATCCTGACCTTCTACCGTGACGCCGCCGGCTTCTACGAAGGCTCAGGTCTCGGCAAGACGCCTGAACTGGCTTCGGTCCCCGCCGCCACCTCGAAACACGGCGAGTTCCACGTCCTGGAACTCACCGCCGCCGCCGACTGACTTCCGGTAATCCCCGACAGCCCCTCCAGCCCTGGGAAGCGGGGCGCGTTGCCCGCACCCGGCCACGAAGGTCGGAACTTCGGGATCGCCCTGCCCGAGCTGCTCCGTCCGGGCGACCGGGTCGCCGGGCGCCGCGGCGGTCGACGTTTCCGGGGCCGCCGGTTCGCGGGCGGCTGACACCGGCCGAGCACCCGCAGCTACACTCTACGCCGCATGTCGAACGACGGGTCCTTGCTGGCCTATCTGTCTTCCCGCTTCCCGGGGAAGACAGAAGACACCGCCGTCGAGGCGCTCGGCTACATCCTGTCGACATCTGAGGCTGCCAGGGCTGGACTCCTGGGCCTCCTCCGATCGAGCGGAGCGAACGTGAAGGGGATCAGTCGAGTCGACACCCAGGTTGCCGGCGACGAGGGAGAGCGACCGGACCTTGTCGGCTGGGACAACGAGGGTGACGAACGCCTCCTGATCGAAGCCAAGTTCTGGGCTGGCCTGACGGACAACCAGCCGAACGCCTACTTGAAGCGTTTGCGTCCGGGCGGAGTTCTGCTGTTCGTGGCGCCAGAGGCGCGACTCGACGCTCTCTGGCCGGAATTGGAGCGGTTGGCGAAGCAGGGGTACGAGTGGACAGCCGACGCCGAGAGTTCGAGAACGGCGGACGTCGACGGGCGGCACCTGGTTTTGACGTCCTGGAGGACGTTGCTGGAGGCGGCGAAACACCGCGCCGTGGCCGCTGGTGACACCGCCGCGGTCGACAGCATTCGGCAGTTGAACGGGCTCTGCGAGCGAGAGGACGAATCCGCGTTCGTGCCGCTCAGGCCCGGCGAGTTGGGCCCCGACCTGCCGCGGCGCCTGATGAACCTCCAGACGATCATCGATCGGTGCTTCGCCAAGGCCGAAGCAAAGGGACTCGCTAGACCGACCGGGAAGGCCGCCAGTCCGAAACAGGACGGCTACGGACGCTGGCTTGAACTGGGAGTCCAAGACGATGGTACCTGGGTGAATGGCAAACCTGCGGGTGCTCGTCTCTGCGTACACTACCCAGCATGGTCCCAGTACCGGGAAACGCCCATCTGGTTGGAACTGGCTGACCGTCAGCCCGATTGGGACGTGCTCCCCCTGAAGAAAGTCCGAAAACGCCTTCGGGGCGACATCGTGGTCGGTAGGGACGGAACGGACTTCGTTCCGATCCACCTATCCACCGGCGTCGAACTCGACCACGTCGTGGACTCGGTCGTCGCCCAACTCCGCGACCTCGCGCACCGGATCGCCGGCGTAGCGCCGGACTGAATCGGCGGTGCCCGCCTCGCGAAACGGCTCAGTCCGGGGCTTCGGAGGGTCCGAATTTCCGTTCGACCGCCGCCCAGAGAGCGTCGATGTCCAGTTCGACGTCAGCCACTGCGGAGGACCTCCAGATTCCGCCGTCCGGCACATGGACCACAAAGTGCCCGCCGTCGTTCACCAGCAACTCGACCGTTCGCGCCGCAGGATCGACCAGCCAGTACTCCCTCACGCCCGCCTCGGCATAGCGGTTCAGCTTGAGCACGCGGTCCATGCGCGCCGTGCTCGGGGACAGCACCTCGACCACCAGATCCGGCGCGCCCTCGATCCAGTCCTGGAGAATCTCCCGCCTGTCCGGGGAGACATAGAGAACGTCGGGCTGCACGACGGTGTGATCCGCGAGATGGACGTCCATCGGGGCTACGAGGGCTTCACCACCTCGTTCCTCGGCTACGACCTGCAGCAGTTGCCAGAAGTGCGTGACCAGGAATTGATGAACTCGGCGTGGACTCGGACTCACGTAGAACCTGCCATGGAGCAACTCGCAGCGGGGATCGTCGGGAAGCGCGGCGTAGTCCGCCCGACGATAGGGGCCCGGCTCGCTTGGAACCGTCGGCGGCGGCTGATCGAACAGCGTCACGGACATGCACTGGAGTATACGGAGTGGCCGGAGACGCCGTCCAAGCAACCGGTTGCCCGCTGGCTCGCACGGGACCGGGCCGTCGGGGCGGTCCCGGCCTTCGGCCGGCACGAGTTTCCGGCCGCCTTCGGCGGCAGCGGACCAGAAGGTCCGCGCACCCGGAGAGCCACCCCGGCGGGAGCGCGACTCTGTTCTGCAACCGCCACGGCGTCACTGCGAGCGACGTGCTTGCGAGCAGAGACTCCCCCTCCGGGCAAGCGCGTGCTCCGGGTGCGCGGACCTTCTGGTCCGCTTCCGGGAAACACCGCGCCGCGAAGCGGCGACCGCCTGGATCGGCGCCCCTGTACGGAAACGCAGTTCCCTGAGCGACAGCCGCGCGGACGACGCTGGCGCGTTGACCGGCCGATCTACCGGCGCCGGTTCTTCTTCGCCTGCTGGACCGACTTGTAGAACGCGCCCAACTTCCGCTCCGCGGCGCGGCGGGAGGCTTCGTCGCGGCGCTGTTCCAACCGGCGCTGTTCTTCGCGGAGATCGTCGTAGTTGCGCAGGCGCGCCGGGTCGAGCGAGCCGTTCCGGATCGCCGCCCGAACGGCGCAGCCGGGCTCGCTGCCGTGGCCGCAGTCGCGGAAGCGGCATTCGCGCGCCAGATCCTCGATGTCGTCGAAGGTCTCTTCCAGGCTGCCCTCGTCGTCGGCCCAGAGCTGGAGCTCGCGGATTCCGGGGTTGTCGATCAGGAGACCGCCGCCCGGCAACTGAACCAGTCGCCGATGGGTCGTCGTGTGGCGGCCGCGGTCGTCGCTTTCCCTCACCGGGGCGGTACGCATCACGATCTCGCCGCAGAGCGCGTTGAGCAGGGTCGACTTGCCCGCGCCCGACGAGCCGATCATGGCCACGGTCCTGCCGGCCGCCAAGTGAGCCGCCAGCGGCGCCAGGTTCCCGAGCGGCGTAGCCGGTGTCGAGCCGGACCTCGTCTTCTCGCCCGCCAGGGCGTTGATGGCAACGACCGTCGTTCCCGGCGCCGCGTGCTCGGCCCGGACGCGTCCTGCTTCCGGGTCGTCGCAAAGATCCGCCTTGGTCAGCACGACGACGGGCTCGGCGCCGCTCTCCCTGACCATGGCGACGAAGCGCTCCAGGCGACGGGGGTTGAAGTCGCCGTCGAGGCCCATCACCAGGAACACGGCGTCGACGTTCGCGGCCACGACCTGCTCTTCCGTCCGCGCGCCCGCGGCCTTGCGCGACAGGCGGCTCCGGCGGTCCAGCACGTGGACGATCCTCGGGTCTACGCCGGGAACCGAGAAGGACTCGACCACCACCCAGTCGCCGACTGCCGGCGGGCCGGTCGCCGAGGTGCGCACACGCTTCAACACGCGCGCACCCATCTCGCCCTCCGCGGCCGCGACGTGGAACACGCCGCGCGCCATCGAAACCACGCGGGCCGGAAACAGATGCTCGGGCGCGGCCGCCGACTCCAGGAATCGGTCGCAGGATTCGGCGAAGTCGGGCGCCCAACCCCAGGATTCGAGCAGCGCCACGTTTACGAACCGTCCGCCCTGGGACCGAGGGCGGGCAACATGCCCGCGTGCCATTCGCACATCCGATGACGGAAGCACGGAGTGGGCCGCGGGCGGCGGGGACCGGGCCACGCGGGTTCCCAAGCCATCGAACACCCGTCCTCCCCCAAGGAGACCACTACGTCAACCGTCGTTTCGGATCGAACGTGTCGCGCAGCCAGTCGCCCAGCATGTTCGACGCCAGGCAGGACGCCATGATCGCCAGCCCCGGCATCGTGATCAGCCACCAGGCGACCTCGATGAAATTGCGGCCGTCCGCCAGCATTCCGCCCCACGAGACCTGGGGCGGTTGGATGCCGAGCCCCAGGAAGCTCAAGCCCGCCTCGAAGACGATCACGCTGCCGAACTGGAGCGTCGCCAGAACCAGGAGCGTGTTCAGGACGTTCGGGGTCAGGTGCCGGATCAGGATCATCGAACTCGATACCCCCGCGACCCTGGCCACGGTGATGAAGTCGCGCTCGCGCAGGCTCAGCGCCTCGCCCCGCACGATGCGGGCGTACCAGGTCCAGTACGTCAGGACAATGATCGTGATGACCATGCCCTCGCCGGGCGGCAGCACGGCGGCGAACAACATGGCCAGGGGAATGGACGGAATCGACATCTGCACGTCGATCAACCGCGAGATCACGGCGTCCACCGCACCGCCGAAGTAGCCGGCGGCGAGCCCCAGCGCGGCGCCGATGCCGCCCGAGAGCGCGATGGCGTAGAGGGCCACCGTCACCGACACGCGCGCGCCGGCGATGATGCGGCTCAGGATGTCGCGCCCCAGCATGTCCGTTCCGAGCGGATAGTCGAAGCTGCCGCCGGCCCGCCAGAACGGCGGGGTCATCGACTCGGCAAGCGCGATCTCGGAGGCCTCGTGAGGCGCGAACCACGGTCCCGCGACGGCACACAGCAGGACCAGGCCGAGAACCAGGCAGGAGACGACGGGCACCCGCCGCTCAGCCATGGCGGATCCTCGGGTCGATCAGCCCGTAGCTCAGGTCGACCAGGAGGTTCACGACGACGAAGATGACCGCCGACAGCACGACCCCGGCTTGCACCACCGGAAAGTCGCGCGCGAAGACGGCGTCGACCACCGCGCGGCCGACTCCCGGCCAGGCGAACACGACCTCGATCACGAAGGCGCCGCCGAGCATGTTCGCGAAGTAGACGCCGATCATCGTCGCCAGGGGCACGGCGGCGTTGCGCAGCGCGTAGCGCCAGATGACCGTGCGCTCCGGCAGGCCCATCACCCGACCGGTACGGATGTAATCGCTGTCCAGGATGTCGAGCATCGATGAGCGCAGCGTGCGGGTCATCGCGGCGACCGGGTACCAGCCGAGGGCGATCGCCGGCAGAACGAGGTGGAACGGTCCCTCGCGGCCGAACGCCGGCAGCCACTGGAGCCGCACGGCCAGGAAGAGGATGAGCAGGAGGCCGACCCAGAACCCCGGCATCGCCTGGCCGAGGAGAGCCAGCACCTTCGCCAGCCGGTCGACCCAGCGGCCGCGGTAGACGGCCGACATCACGCCCAGCGGCACGGCCAGCAGCAGCGCGAAGGCGAGGCCCGCCAGCGCCAGCTCCAGGGTCGCCGGCAGCCGCTCGAGCAGCAGCGGCATCGCCGGCGCCTGCCACTGGTAGGACTCGCCGAAGTCGCCGGTGAACGCGTCGCGCAGGAAGACGAGGAACTGGACCGGCAGCGGCCGGTCGAGGCCGAGGGCCTCGCGCATCGCCGCGAAGTCCTCCTCCGAAGCGTCCATCGGCAGCAACAGGGCGACCGGGTCGCCGGCCAGGCGCTGCGCCACGAAGACGATCACGAGCGCACCGAGCACCGCCACCGCGCCCTGCCAGAGCCGCCGGATCAGATAGGCGCGCATCGCTTCGAGGCCTTCACCGAACCGCCGGGCCGCCGCGCCTGGCCGCCGCCTGCGCCGCGGGCGTCATCGCGCCGGCTCTTCGTCCATCGCCCGGTCCGCCAGACCGATGTGCCGCATCGTCCGCACCAAGGGTTCCCGCGCCTGCGCCGAAGGCGTCACTGCCCGGACTCCCCACGTGCCACGGGCTCGGCCGGGCCGATGTCCCGCATCATCCGCCAATTCGCCTGCGGCCAGGGCTCGAAACGCAGCGTGTCGCGCCAGGCCAGCGTCACGAGCGGCCGGTAGGTCGGCAGGCCGCCGGCTACCCGCTCGTGCTTGAGCCGGGCGATCTCCCGGATCAGCGCCTCCTTGGCCTCCGGGTCTGCCGTGACGCGCAGGGTCTCGACCATCTCGTCCAGTTCCGGGTCGTCGTGGTATGAGTACCAGCCCCAGCCGTCGCGGTACGAGTGCAGGTGGCCGCCCCATGCGTCGGTCGGATCGCCGAGAGCGCCGTGGCCCCACATCCAGCTCGCGATGCCGTCCATCTCCGGGCGGGCGTCGCGGCGGCCGAGGTTGATCCAGGCGCCGTACTCGAGCTGCACGATCCGGCAGCGGATGCCCGCGGCGGTCAGGTAGGCGAACATCGCCTCGCCCACTTCCTTGAGGTACGGCTCGCGCGGCGTCGTCAGGTTGTAGCAGTTCACGTTGATGCCGCGGCCGTAGCCGGCCTGCCGCAGCAGCTCGCGGGAGCGGTCCGGGTCGAACGCGTACGCATCAAGCGCGGGATCGTGCCCCGGCGCTCCCGGCGTCACCTGGACCGTCCGAATGCCCTGCCCGTGAAGGATGTACCGGATGATCGCGTCGAAGTCGACGGCGTGCGCCACGGCCCGTCGCACGCGGACGTCTCCCAGCGGACTTCGCGGGTCGAGAGCGTTCAGCGCGAGGAACAGGTTGTTGCTCGTGGGCAGCGAGGCGACCTTCACGCCGGGCGTCCGCTCGAAGTCCGCGACCTGTGCCGGCGGCACGGCGTCGATCCAGTCGACCGCGCCGGTCTTGAACGCGGCGACCCGGGTCGTGTCCTCCGGGACGATCTTGATCGTCAGCCGGCGGATGCCCGGCAGCGAGTCGGGGTCCCAGTAGTCGTCGAACCGCTCGACGACGATCTCCTCCCGCACGCTGCGCGACACGAACCTCCAGGGCCCGGTGCCGATCGGATGCGCCTGCACTCCTTCGTTCCCGACCTCCTCGTAGTACCGCCGGGGAATGGCCCAGAGGTCGAGGTTGAGCGGCAGGAGCGCCGAGTCCGGCAGGCCCTTGAAGACGATCTCCAGTTCGTAGTCGCCGAGCACCCGCACGTCGGCCACGTGCCGCCAGCGCCCGGCCTGGCGCGAAAGGGACGGATCCCGCTGGCGAAGATAGCTGTAGCGGAGATCGTGGGCCGTCAGTTCGTCGCCGTTGTGGAACCGGACGCCCCGCCGCAGCTCGACGCCGATCAGCCAGACGCCGTCGCGCTCGAAGAGCCGCCAGGACTCGGCCAGCCAGTTCCGCTGCTTCAGGTCCGGGCCCACCGTGAGCAACTGCTCATAGAACAGCGCCATGAAGTACTGGTCGACGCCGGCCGAAGTCCGAGTGGGGTCGATCTGCGTCGGCTCCGCGGCGAACGCAACGACGACGTGGGCGTCGCCACCATCGTCGACGGCCGCGAGCGGCAGCGACAGCAGGCAGCCAGCGCACAGACACGCCGCCGCCATCACTCCACGCCGCATGAAGGGAACCTACCGCAAGGACGCAGAGGCCCCGCAGGACGAACCAAGCGCCACGGCGCCCGGTCGTGACGCGCCGCTACCCATGCTCCGACCAGGGATTCAACATGGGCACGTTCATCAGCGAGAAGTCCCGTACGTTCCGCGTAACCACGGTCATCCCGTGCCGACGCGCCACCGCCGCGATCTGGGCGTCAACGACCGGAAGCGGCAGCCCCGCCTTGTCCCCGGCCGCCAGCATCTCGCCCCAGATGGTCGCCGCCTCCGCGTCGAAGGGCAGAATGCGACCCTTGAAGTCCCCCATCAGTTGACGTTCGATCCATGCCGCGTAGGCGCGACGCCTTGCTTCGTCCCGCAGCCTGCGCGCACCGCGGACGATCTCCCCGACCGTGATGACCGAGAGATAGAGATCCGTCGCCAGGCGCCCCGCCAACCAATCGACGACCTGCTGTGCGGGCCTCGGCTTGAACGTCTCGCTGAGGACGTTGGTGTCGAGCAGAAAAGTCACTCGAGGTCGACCGGGCGGCCCGTGGAGCGGTCGCGCTCAAACTCCAACTCCTCCATGCCCTTTGGCAGGCTCGAACGCAAGGCGGCGATCAGATCCGCCCCAGTCCTGATCGGCGGCGCCGAAACGAGGTCGGCAAGCCGCCGCCGGACCACCGCGCCCGCCCCGCCTCCTTCCCGGAGAGTTCGCCCGACCGCCCGGATCAGGTCCGCGTCCTCCGCCGGCACCGTCACTTCAACTCTCTTCGACCCCTCGGCCAGCACCCTCCTGCGATGCCGCCTCACTCGCTCCCTCGACGTTTCTCTCGTTGCAGGCTCAGCCATGGCGTAGTCCCGGTAACGTTTCCGGGAACCTAGCGCATCGCCTGCTCGAACGTCAATCCCGCCGGGAATCGCCAACGCGCCGGCGCATAGAGTCGGCACATGGCTGAACCGGTCGCCAAGCCTGCCAGACGAGTTCCCCACGACCCTCGTCCGCCTCGGGCCGCCGACTTCCCCGGCTGCCGCGAGAAGACGATCCCGCGCGACGAGATCGAGGACTACGAGGGCCGCATCGAGTACTGGGACGCCCGCAACGAAGCCGCATTCATCGCGGAGCCGACCACCACGTATCACGAGTACGGCGCCCGGCGCCTGACCCGTCTCGTGGCGCTGATCGGGATGCGGCGCGGGGCAGCGATCACGGTCGTGGGATCGGCCGACCTCGTGGTGCGCGACGGGCAGAGCCATCGCCGCGTCATCCAGGCCGACGAGAGCGTGTACCTGCGGACGGCGGACGCTCCCGAGGATCGGTGGATCGAAACCGGCGTCCACCGCCTCCCGGACGTCGTCCTGGAGGTCGACTACAGCACCGACGCGAGGCGCTACAAGCTCGGCGTCTACGAGTCCTGGGGCTTCCCGGAGGTCTGGATCGAAGTGCCCGACGCCGGTTGGCGCTACCGTCCGAAGAACCGAGGTTCGGCCCTCACGATTCACCTGCTGGAAGGCGGCTGCTACGTCGAGGCGCCGTCGAGCCGGGCGTTCCCGGGCTGGACCGCCGAGGAGATCCACCGGGCGCTGAACGAGACCGAGCCCTCCGCGGAGACCGTCGAGATCGCGCGCCGCGTGGCCGATGCCCTCGCCGCCGCCGGCGGCACGAGCCCCGACGACGATCCCCTGCTGCGCCGGGAGCGCGCCGAGGGGCGGGAGAAGGGTCGCGCCGAGGGCCGGGCCGACGAGCGCCTCGACATCGTGCGAAGCGCAGTTCAGGACGCGTTCACCGCGCGCTCCCTTGCGATCACGCCCGGCCTGCGGTCCTGGCTCAACGAAGCGGATCCGGCGCTGGTCCCGGTCGAACTGATCCGTCTGGCCTGGGAGTGCCGCGACGCGGACGACTTCCTGAGCCGCGCGGCTGCCGCGCCGCGAGCGCGTAGCGGAGGCGGCCGAGGGTGGACTCGGGAGGAACTCTACGGGCGCGGCCGTGCGCGTACTGATTGACGACACGGCGGCAGTCGGCCGGAAGGCCAGCGCGCGTCGCAAAGAGGAGAACGAAGACCAGCCGCCGCAACCATCAGGCCGACCCGATCCAAGGCGCAGTGGAGCGCTCTCGACGAGAGCATTCCCTGCTTCGCCGAGTACCCCGAGTGGCGAGGCGCACCTCTCCTTCTCCTGACCTGGACGGAAAGCCGCGCCGGAAGCCCGTGTCAGCGCGCGGCGCGAAGACCCGCCGGCAGGCCGCCGGTCGGGTTCGCGTTCTTGTAGAACCGGGACTCGAGCACGCGCATCCGGCGCTTGTAGAGGTCCTTCTGGTCGGCGGCGGTCAGGTCGAAGGCGCGCACGAAGAAGCGGCACTCGCGTTCCACCGTCCAGAGATGCACGGGGAGGGTCTGCCGCAGAAACTCGGTCTCGGTGAGCAGTCGGCTCGCCTGGACCGCGCCGACCGGCAGTTGCCTGCGCGCGGCCTCGTGTTCGGGAGCGCGGGCGGGCGCCACGATGAAGCCGCCCGGCGCCAGCGCGATGTCGAACAGGTAGGCGACCGTGCCGTCCCGGTCGTACCAGCAGCTCGGGTGATCCGTGCCGCCGCCGCCCCGGGCGCGCTCCTGGACCTCCAGCCGCTCGATTCGCCGGTTGGCGCGGTCGAGTCGCTCGGCAAGCGCGGCGGCGCTCTTCTCGGACTCCCGGAGCCGGTTCACGATCTCCGGCGCCGACGGCTCGGGAATCGTCGTCTCCATCTCGCGTACGAGTTCCCGCCAGTTGTCGGCGTCCCGGTGTTCGTCCACCCGCTCACGCAGCGCCGCCTTGAGCGCCACCGGGTCCTCCGGCAGCGCCTCCTCCTCGAACAGCGCGTCGATCCGCTCGAAGCGCACCAGTTCCTGTTCGGCCGCCTGCCGCCGGTCCGACTCGCGCGCGAGCAGGGCGGCCAGCGCGAGCAGAAGGACGAAGATGATCAGGATGGCGATCTCCGCCATCGTGAGGCCGAGGACCAGGCCGCGCGGGAACGTGCGGCCGCGCTCGCTCACCAGAAACCCCAACGCCGCAACTCGCGCCGACGGCCGCCCTCCTCCGCGACGGCGTCGAGCCGGTCCGCCATGCGCAGCAGCGACCGGTTCATCGCCTGCGAGAGGTGGCGGTTCTCTTCGAGGATCTCCGTCAACCGCGCCACCGCGCCCTGGTTCTGCTCGATGACCCGCAACTGGCTCGCCTCGAGGCGCCGCAGACCCTCCGCGACGGAAAGGAACTCCCGCGCCAGTTCCTGGAACCGCTCCGACGTCGGCCCAATCAACTCCTCGACGAACTCGCGCCGGAAGTCCACGGAACGGAAGTTCGCGAGCAGTTGCCGAAGGGAGTCGCTCACGGCCTCCGACTCGGAGACGAAGCGCTCCCGTTGAGCCTGGATGTCGCGGGCCGACGCGGCGGCGGCTTCGTCGACCTCGCCGACGCGCTGCCGGAGCGCCCCCAGCCGGGCGGCGCCGCTCTCCAGGTCTTCGATCCGCTCTTCCAGCGCGGCGCCCGCGGCGGTCACGCCCCGATCGAGTTGCTCGAACACCCGCTTCGCCTCCGCCCGAAACTGCTGGAACTCGTCGATCGAGTACTCCATCTCGGCACGCAGACGGCGGTTCGCGCGGGCCAGGTCCTCGCGCGCCCCCGCTTCCGCCCGTTCCTCGTCCTGCGGCTGGTTCAGGAGGATGCGTCCGGCCAGACCGAGGATCGTGCTGGTCAGGGCCAGACCGAAGTTCGTGACGATGGAGCTCGTCGCCCCTTCGGTGTTGAACTGGTACAGCGAGATGGCCAGCGAGATCAGCGTGTAGAGAAAGCCCAAGTAGTAGAGGTTGTCGCCCGCGAAGTCGTACCTGGGCCGCATCTCCGGCCACTCCACGAGCAGGCAGGCGTAGCTGCCCATCAGGACGATCGGCAGCAGCACGGCGAGAAGCGGGCTCGCCGTCAACGACTTCATCAGCAGGATGAGGAAGCCCCCGCCGGCGAAGAACGCCAGAAACAGCCCGCGGCCGCTCCCCGGCCCGGAATCCACCGACCGTTGCCGCGATGCGACGGACATCAGTTGAGGCCGTCGACGCGCACGACCCGAATCAGGGCGCCTCCCTGGTCCTCGATCCACCGCTGCCAGAAGTCGATCAGGCCGCGGGCGCCGTCCAGGCGGTCGTGGACCGCGCGCTGAACGAACAGGACCTCGACCGCGGTTCCCCGAAGGTCCGTGCGCAGCGCGGCGGCGCCGGTCGTCGCGGCGAAGGCGTCGTAGTCGACCGCCTGGCGGAAGAAGGAGAGGTTGCGCGTGTTCTGCATCAGGTCGGACACCAGGATCAGGCGTCTTGGAAGATCCGCGTACTCGTGCCGGCCGAGCACGGATACCGCCACGCTCTGCACGCTCTCCATGAGCGGCGAAGTCGGCGCCGCCTCCCGGCCGAGCAAGTCGGCGAACAGGTCCTCGAGCGGCCGCTCGAACCGCTCCTCCAGCCGTCGCCGGATCAACCGCGGGTTCTCCGTCCACTCGCTGGCCTGGTCGGGATCGCCCGGATGGCAGACCGAGAGCAGCGGGGCTCCGATCTCGCTCCCGACCGGCTTCGCCTCGAAGGCCAGGACCATCTCGTCCTCCCGGCTGCCGGCCACGTACTCGTCGAGGTGAGCGAGCACGTCGGCGCGGCTGATCGCGCCGACCTGGTCCGTGACATCGACCAGGATCGCGGTCAGGGCCGCGGGCCCGGCCTCGGGACAGCCCGTCTCCGGGTCGCGATCCGGCGGCTTCGGAGCGAAGATCGTGAGGCGCGCGCCCACGACCAGGAGCAGCAGGGCGACGACCGCGATGCCGCCGCCGACCGCCAGATCCCGCGACGAGAGGTCGCCGCGCCGCGACCGATGGCGCCGCCGCCTACGAGCCGCCACGACTTGCGGGAACGGCCGCCGGCGGGCGCTCGCGGGCCATCGAGCCCTGGAGGTCCAACCGCAACTGGGTCCGTTCCCACTCCCCGTGTACGCGTCCCAGCGCCGACTCGTACTGTTCGTTCAGCCCCTCCAGATCCACGTCTTCGACGGCGCCCGGCTCGCTGCGGCGCCGGTGCGGCGCCGGCGGATCCATCCTCCAGGGCCTGCCGTACGCCTCGGGCGTGCCGCGGTCGAAGCGCGCCGAGCGGTTCGCCTCCCGGTACTCCTCGATCAGCATCGTCCCGAAGCGCTGCAACTGTTCGACATGAGAGTCGAACGCGGCCAGGAGCTTCGTCTCGCTCTCGGCCGCGCGCCGGCGTTCGACCGGCTGGCTCTTCGCCTCGTGCGCCGTGCGCCGGATCGCGTCCAGGCCGTCTTCGCGGATGGTGCGCAACTGCTCCACCACGTCCTGCCAGAGGTCGTCGTAGTCGGCCCGCGCGTCCTCCATCCTGCGGTGATTCCGGGAGTAGCCGGGGTAGGAGTCGCCGAAGAGCTTGCGGCCGTCGAAGAAGGCGACGCCGGAGAAGAAGAAGCCGAGCACGAAGAGCAGCCACGATTCGGCGTCCTGCAGGCCCAGCGGCGAAGCCTGGAAGCGGCTCAGCGCCTCGGCGCCGATGTTCTCGCTCAGGTCGGCCGAAGCGTCCCGGAAGTGCGCGAGTCCCAGGTTGAGGACGAATGCGGTCGCAAGCCACCCCAGGATCGCCAGCACTCCCACGGCCTTCAAGAGCACGCGGATATGGCTCACGAAACGGCTGACCGGACCGAAGAAAAGCGCCGGCAGCACCAGGTTCACGACGCTGAAGCCCAGCGCCAGACCCCAACCGCCCACCAGACCGCCCTCGCTGCCGACCGCCAGGAAGGCGCCGTTCAGCCCGCTCTCGACCACGAACAGCAGGACGATCAGGCCCACCAGCAACAGCGTCGTCCGCTGGCTCGCGTAGTCCGGCTCGCGGTCCAGCCGGTTGCGGTGCTTGAAGTCGAAGAAGTCCCTCCGCCTGCGCTCGAACTCGTGCAGGTTCGCCTTGAGCGCCTGCAGTTCGCTCTGTTCGACCTCCCTGAACTCGGTCTCGGCCTTGCGCGCCGACGACTCCAGGTCGCCGGCGAGCACCGCCCGGTCGAGCTGGTCCAGATGGCGGTCGACCTGCTCGAGCTGCTCGTCGCGGATCCGTACCGCGTCGTTCTTCTTCGCCTCGATGAACTCCTCGATCTCGGTCTGGCCGGGGTCGTCCGTTGCGTCGAGCGGCGGCATGCCGCGCTCTCCCGCCTGGCGTCCAAGCCGTTCCGGCTCGATCTCCGCCCGCAGATCCTCGATCAGCAGTTCCGGGAAGACCTTCATCGCCGGCTGGAAGCGCCCTACTCCGCCGGCAACGCGAACGTGAACAGCGCCCGGCCGGCGGCGATCGTCACGTGCTGCTGCCCGCCCGCCTCGTAGCTGATCGGCGCCGCGACGACGTCGCCGCCGAGCCGCCGGTGCCAGAGTTCGTCGCCGGTTTCGGCGTCGAGGGCGTAGAAGATGCCGGCCACGCTGCCACCGAAGACCAGTCCGCCCTTCGTGGCCAGCAGGCCGGACCTGGACCGGGGCTGCACCTGGTACTGCCACTTCCTGTCGCCGGTCAGCGGATCGATCGCGCGCACCGCGCTGACGTACTGGTCTGCCGGCCCGGCCGGCTTGCCGTAACCGCCGACGAAGAGCTCACCCTCTTCGTACTCGGCCTCGGCCATGTAGTAACGCATTTCCGCGTCGTAGGCCTGGATATAGAACAGGCCGGTGTCGGGGCTGTAGGTGGGCGAGAACCAGTTCGCTGCGCCGCCGATCGTCGGCGCCACGAGGGTGCCCTCCTCGCTGGGGAACATGTTCGGCACCCGGATCGGCCGGCCGGTCTCCTGGTCGATCCCCTCGGCCCAGGTCTGCCGCGCGAACTCGCGCGCGAACAGGAACTCCCCGGTCTCGCGGTCCAGCAGATAGAAGAAGGCGTTCCGGTTGGCGAAGGCCATCAGCTTGCGCCGCTCGCCCCGGTACTCGGCGTCGAACAGGATCGGCACCTGGCAGGCGTCCCAGTCGTGGACGTCGTGCGGCGTGAACTGGAAGGTCCAGACGATCTCGCCCGTGTCCGGGCGAATCGCCAGCACGGAATCCGAGTGCAGGTTGTCGCCCTCGCGGACCTCGCCGTTCCAGTCCGGCCCCGGATTGCCCGTTCCCCAGTAGAGGAGATCGAGTTCGGGGTCGTAGGAGCCGGTCATCCAGGTCGGCGCGCCGCCCGTCTTCCAGGAGTCGCCCTCCCAGGTCTCGTTGCCCGGTTCGCCCGGTCCGGGAATGGTCCAGGTGCGCCAGCGGAGTTCGCCGGTGTCCGCGTCGTAGGCGTCGAGGAAGCCCCGGATGCCGTACTCGCCGCCGCCTATCCCGGTGATCACGAGGTCGCGGACGACCATCGGCGCCGCCGTGATCGACTGCCCGGTGCGCGGGTCGCCCACTTCCGTGTCCCAGATCGGGGCGCCGGTCTTCGCATCCAGGGAGACGAGATGCGCGTCGATCGTGCCCATGTAGAGCCGGTCGCCGAGAACGGCCACGCCGCGGTTCTGCTTGCCGCAGCAGAGGGCGAGCTGGTCCGGCAGTTCGTGAGAGTAGGACCAGTACCGCCGGCCGGTGCGGGCATCGAGCGCGATGACGACGTTGTCCGGCGTCGTCGCGTACATCACCTCGTCGATCACGAGCGGCGTGGTTTCCAGGCGTCCGAGGGTCGGCATCTGGTACACCCAGCGAAGCTGGAGCTTCGCGGCGTTCGAGCGATCGATCTCGTCGAGGCGGCTGAAGCGCTGGCTGTTGTACTCGCCCGAGTACATGAGCCAGTTGGCCGGGTCGTCGGCCGCGGCCTTCAACTGTTCGTAGGAGACCCCGCCCTGAGCGGACAAGCTGGTGGCCGCAATCGTGAACGCCGCAAAGACGATGGCGCCGAGCGGCCTGTTCGGAGCCGGCGCTGCGCGCCGGATGCCGGCGGGGGCGCCGGCGTACCCAGTGTGTGTCATCTTCTCTCCGGCCGTAGCAAGCAAGGTGACGCCGGAGTACTTGGTGTTTGTCATCGTCACTCCGGCCGCAGCGAGTAGAGGTAGGCGACCAGGTCGTCGAGGTCCCGGCCGCGGAAGAAGCTGCTCAGCGGCGGCATCAGCGACTCCTCCGGCTTGTCGACCTCCGCGAGATCCGCTTTCTGGAAGGACCGCAGGTTCTCGAACTCGTCCAGGAGCTGGATCGAGTAGCGGTCCTCGTTGCGCAGCACGCCGCGCACGATGCCGCCCTCGCGGGTCCGCACCTCGACCGTCCTGTAGTCGGCGTCCATCGCGGCGGAAGGATCGGTGATCGAAGCGCGGATGTGGCCCGGCGCGCGCCGCCAGCCAAGATCGCTCAGATCGGGCCCGATGCGGCCGCCCGAGCCGTTCAGCCGGTGGCAGTCGGAGCAGGAGCCGCGGCTCATGTAGAGGTTCCGGCCCCGCCGCGGATCGCCGGGCAGGTCTTCCTCGCCGCCGGCGCGGCTGAGCGAGCGCAGGTACGACACGACCTGCCAGATCGACCTGTCCGGCTGGTAGATGCCGCCCATGCCCGTGTTCGGGATGCCGGTCAGGATGTTGCGGAACAGCGCCGCGTCGCTGCTGCCGTGGCGGAAGACGCCGCGGGTGAGGTCCGGCCCGTCGGCGCCCGTTCCGTCCGCGCCGTGGCAGAGCGAACAACTGCGGCGGAACACCTTGGCGCCGGCCTCGATGTCGGCTTCGGTCGTGTGCGGATTCTCCTGAACGCGTTCCTGGAGCGCCCTGGAGAGCACGTTCTGGGCGGCGACCGGATAGCCCCAAAGCGCGATCGCCGCCACAAGAACCGGCGCCCCGAACATCGAGACCCGAAGACGGCGGTCAGGAGACCTCCGCCAACGACCGACCCCGAAACCCGTGGAGGGAGACTCCTCCCGACGTCGGCCGACCGGGCATCGGCGAGGCCCTGCTCCGGCGCTCCCGGAAGGCGTCGGTTCGACCGGTGACATGGCGGGAAGCGTAGCACCCGAACAGTGGGCGAAGGTCGAAACCCGAGGGGCGAGGAGGCGTATACTCGGATACCGTGCAAGCCGCATCGGACGCACCGACGCTCCAAGTCGTAGACGCATCCGGCATCCGCAAGGTTGCGTGACACCCCTCCATCCGACTCCGAAGGACACGACATGAACCGGATCCCCTTCCGCGCGCTCGCGGCAACGACCGTCGCACTCGGACTGTTCGCCATGCCGGCGACGGGCCTCGCCCTGAACCTGGACCAGCCCACCTTCGTCGACGACATCGCGCCGATCCTCCACGAGAACTGCGCGTCCTGCCATCGGCCGGACGAGATCGCGCCGATGTCGCTCCGCACCTACCGCGAAGTCCGGCCCTGGGCGCGTTCCATCGCCCGGGCGGTCGAGAACGGCGACATGCCGCCCTGGGACGCCGATCCCGGCTACGGCCCGTGGGCGAACGACATCTCCCTGAGCGACGACGAGATCGCCGCGATCACCCGCTGGGCCACGAACGGCGCGCCCCGCGGCGACGGCGACGAACCCGTCTACGAGTCGCCGGCAACCGGAGGCGACTGGGCGCTTGGCGAACCGGACTGGGTCTACGAGTTCGATCCCTTCGCGGTCGCCGCCGACGGGCCGGATCTGTTCGCGATCCTCCCGGTCGAGACCGGCTGGGAAGAGGACCGCTGGATCCGCGCCGTCGAGGTCCAGCCCGGCGACCGCGAGGTGCTCCACCACTTCATCCTCTGGCGGGCCGCTCCGGGCGGCGAGGTCCAGGACGCCTGGATCGACGCCTGGGCCGCCGGCATCGGCGCGACCGGATTCCCCGCCGGCACGGCGCGCCTGGTCCCCAAGGGCCAGGACCTGCTCGGCGACTTCCACTACCACCCGAACGGCACGGCCTCGACCGACAAGACCCGCATCGGCGTCTGGTTCGCGGAACCCGAAGAGGTCGAGAAGGAACTGATCAACCTCTGGGTCATGAACTCCACGTTCAAGATCCCCGCGGGCGACGCCAACCACGAGGCCCGCGCCCAGCACGTCTTCACGGACGACGTCGTGGTGCGCTCGCTCGGGCCGCACATGCACTACCGCGGCAAGGACATGAGCTACACGGCCTTCCTGCCCGACGGCACGGAGCGCGAACTGCTGAGCGTCAGCCGCTACGACTTCAACTGGCAGACCTTCTACGAGTTCGCCGAACCCGTGGCGCTGCCGGCCGGCACCCGGGTCGAGGTCGTGGCGCACTGGGACAACTCCGCCGACAACCCGGCCAACCCCGACCCGACGATCGACGTCACCTGGGGCACCGAGTCGACGGACGAGATGCTGATCGGGTTCGTCGACTACGTGGCCGCCGAGGGCGTCAGCCCGAAGCCGGCCAGCCCGGTCATCTCGAAGCTGGCGGAACTGGCCCAGACGCACCCCGGCGAGGCATGGCGCTTCGACATCGAGCGCGAACCCGGCAAGGGACCGGAGCCGACCGCCATGCTCCTGCCGCGCAACGGCGGGCAGGGCGGCTGGTTCGTCCAGTTCGGCACCCTCGTGCTGCCAGCGCCGATCGTCGACATCGTCTGGGACGGCGACCACGTGACCGCCACCGCGCAGACGCCCGGCAACACGATGCAGCTCAAGGGTTCCGTCCAGGCGGACGGCACGCTGCGGATGCACATGGGACCGGGCGAGGTCGTCGGCACGCCGGCCGGGAACGAGACGCCGTCGACGCTGCCGACCGGGTAGCGGCGGTCCCGGTGGGGCCTGGGTGCGCGGGTCTTCCGACCCGCTGCCGCCGAAGGCGGCCGCAGTCGCTTCGCTGGCGCGCATGAGACTGGCCGCGTACCGGCTGCGCCGGCGCTCTCGCCGGCTGGCGGTGGCGGCCGCGGACTCGTCGGCCTTGCAGAGGCTTCCCCGGCGACGGGCCGTCGAGGCGGCAGGAACCCTGGGGCTTGCCGCGCTTGCCGCGCTTGCCGCGCTGGGCTGCGGCGCCAACGCGCCGCCTCCGGCCGACGGCGACGGCGGCACTCCGCCGCCAGTGGCGGCGCCGGAGTTCACCGCGCCGATCGTCTTCCAGCGTTTCGAGAACACAGGTGCTACGCCGAAGATGCCCGGCTTCTACGGCGGCGCGGACATCTGGATCATGGAGGGCGACGGCAGCGGCGTACGCCTGGTACGAAAGGGCGTGCCGCAGCACCTGGACCACCCGTCCCTGACCTTCGATCTGCGGAGCGTCGTCTACGCCGAGTTCACCGACGCGGAAGCCGGCGTCGAAGCCGGGGCCCGGATCTTCCGCGAGGATCTGGCGACCGGCGAACGCGAAGTGCTGCGCGAAGTCGAGGGGTGCGCCGTCCATCACGCCAGCGTCTCCCCGATCACCCGCCAGCTCGTCTACGCCCGGAACTGCCCCGAAGGCGACGGCTTCAACCAGGGACTGATCGTCGAGATCGGCGCCCGCCGCCGGCTCGATGCGGCCCAGACCACCGCGCTCCGCGTCGGCAACGGCGTCGGCCTGCCACGCGCCGTGCTGTTCCAGGCCGAAGGCGAGCCCGTGGACGGCGAGCGGCGGATGGAGATCGCCATCATCCGCTTCGACGGCTACGGCCAGGGCACCTACGCCGCCCTCACCGACCGCGACCACCGCCACCGCCGGCCCGCCGTCTCGCCCGACGGCCGAACCATCGCCTGGCAGACCAACCGCGAAGGCCCCGACGACGACATCTTCCTGGCCGACATCGACGGCTCGAACCAGCGCCGTCTCACCGTGTCCGACGCCAACGACGGCCACCCCTGGTTCTCCCGCGACGGCCGCTGGATCGTCTTCGAGTCCGACCGCTCCGGTAACTGGGAGTTCTGGAAGATCGAGATCGAGACCGGTGAGGCGGTGCAGTTGACGGACGATCCGGCCTACGTCAGTACGCGGCCTCGCTGGTAGGGCATTCCCTCTTGTAGTATCCCACCTGTGACGAAACGGACGAGCATCGTGACAACACCGGCGGCGCCCTCTACCCTCTCGTCGAAACGTGAGTGGCATGCACGCGATTCTGTTCCAGTCCTAAGCGTCGCGACGGTGTCGCTGCTGGCACCGCTCGTGCCGAGTCGGGGCGCTGCATGAGGATCGACTACCGCGACCCGCAGCACGAGCGGTTGCCGCACATCGTCCGGTTCTCGGGTGGCCGCTCGTCGGCCGCGATGACCTTCCTGCTGGCAGATGCCGGCGTCCTGCAACCGGAGCGCGGCGACGTCGTGCTCTTCGCGAACACGTCCGCCGAACACCCGGGCACCTACACCTTCGCCGCCGAGTGCAAACACCGGGTCGAGCAGGAGTATGGGATTCCGTTTCTCTGGTATGAGTTCTGCACCGTCGAGGACGCTTGGCGGGGCTCTTACCGAAGGAAGCTCTCCTACCGTCTGGTAGACGCCGTACCGGTCCAACGGGATGCCCAGCGCGGCTACCGCTCGAACGGCGAGGTCTTTGAGGAGCTCCTGTCGTTCCAAGGAATGCTGCCGACGCCGATGTCGCGCTCCTGCACGTCGAAGCTGAAGCTCTACCCGCAGCACCTGTTGCTGGCCGAGTGGTTGGGGCCTGGCGACGGTCCGGCACACGACGGCCACCATGCGGAGCGGCCCTTCATGACCGCAGACGCGGCGATGCGCCTCTACCGCAAGAACCGCGGGAGCGCGAGCGAGGACAGCTACCGAGAGCGCGTCGCCTGCATGATCGGAAAGCCGCCGGCGCGGCAGAAACAGCGCTGGAGCGACTTCACGTCTCCTTCGTCCGACAGATGGGCAGCTAGGGAGTGGGCGCGAAACCGTCCGCGGCTCGTCGAGCTCTGGGGGCGCAAGGCCGCCCGCTTCGTGACCCTACTGGGGCTGCGCGCGGACGAGCCCAGTCGCGTACGGCGAGTCGTGTCGCGATCTTTCTACGCCGAGGATGCGCCCAGGCGCCACTGCTCGGTGCGCACCCAACCGCCAGGCGAACGACCCTACTTCCCGCTCTTCGACGCGGGCTTCGGCACTGAGGACGTTCACGAGTACTGGAACGGCCGGAACTTCGACCTGGCCTGTCCATCCCATGCCGGCAACTGCGTCTTCTGCTTCATGAAGGGAACGGAGCAGTTGGCGCGAGCATCCCAGCTCGAGGACTCGCTGCGCCAAGAGGGACGACCTTCGGACATTCGGTGGTGGGCGGCGATGGAGCGGAAGTACCGCCGCGAGGCGCCGAAGCGAAACGGCGAAGGCGTTTCCCGATTCGGTTTCTTGGGCGTATCCGGCCCGACCTACGAACAACTGGCGGCGGGCGACCCCGGTCGGCGAACCCGCTTCTCCGGCGGCGAGCCCGCCTGCGACTGCACGGACTGAATGGCGGATCTGCACTTCCCACGCACCTGGAAGTCCGAAGGGCTCTCGGTCCAGTCGATGGCCCAGCACGACGGTTCCGCCGACCCCGTTGTCCGCGAGCTGCTTCAGAACTGCCTGGACGCCGCGCGCAAGGCGGGCCGGGCGACCCGCGAAAGCCCCCTGCGGGTGGCCTTCTCGATCAACGAGTGGCAGGTCGACGACTTACCGGGCATTGCAGCGTATCGGCGCGCATTCGAGGCGGCACGGAGAGAGGAACCCGCCGACCGGGCGACTCCGGCCGCAGCGGAGGCGATCAGACGCATCCAGAAGGCTCTGGACCAGGAATGGACGAGAGTGCTGTTCTGCGCCGACAACGGCCACGGTCTGAATCGGGACCGGATGCGCGCGATCCTGTCGGAGGCACGCGGCGACAAGGGCGGTGACCGGCAGCTCGCAGGCTCCTATGGCCTCGGTCATCTGACCGCCTTCTCCGCCTCTGATCTTCGCTACGTCCTCTACGGCGGCCTGTCGAGCGAGGGCCTCTGCGTAAGCGGTCACGCGATCCTGGCCTCTCACTTCGATACGGCCGCCGGCCTCCACCGCGCCGGCGAGGGCTTTTGGACTGACGATCCCGAACCCGATCTGCATTCGTGCGACTTCCCGAACGAGGTCCCGCCGCTGCTGGAAGTCGAGATGGAAGAGATCGCGAGCGAGGACGCAGGTGGTGCCGGCACCGTTGTCTGCATTACCGGCTTCAACCACTTCCGGGAGCACGACGAACAAGCCGCAGTGAACGAGATCCTCCGCGTGGCGGCCACTAACTTCGTCGCAGCCATCGCCCGGGGGGAAATGGAGTTGGAGGTTCTGGCGGAGTCGAACGATCTCGAAGAGCGCCTCGACCGGAGGACATTGCAGGACCGCCTCAAAGCCCACTCGGGCCAGCAGCGCAGCCGCCGCGGTTCGGGGGGCGGCTGGCTTCCCGGCGCGCAGGCGTTCGCGGCTTGGCGGACGCTCCAACAGGGACGGAGGCTGGACGAAACAGAAGCAGGGGTGGAAGTGCTTCTGCGGCCAGTGACGGACCAGCCCAGTGCCCGCGGCCGAGTCAACGTGTTTCGAAACGGCATGTGGATCACGAACAGCGCGCCGGAGCTTCAGCCTGGCAGCTTTGTCGGCGCAAGACCCTTCGACGCGGTAGTCCTGCTCGAAGAAGGCGATCTGTTCGACCTCGTTCGCGCTTCGGAAGGGCCCGAACACCGAGGGATCGACCTGAAGCGGCTGAGCAAGGCTAGGCGCCGTGCTCTCGTTGCTGACTTGAACCAACTCGCGCAACGCCTGCGAATGGCAGCCGGGGAAGCAGCGGCCGCCGACCGGTTCCGGCCTCCGGGTTTCGCCGTGTTCGAGGGCAGCGACCTGAGAAGGGCTGAGCGGTTGCGCCCCCTGAGGCATCGGACGAGCGATGGACAGGAAAAACCCAGCGCGCCTAGCCCCGGACCTGGGAAAGGCCCCCAACCGGTTCCCGGCGAACCGAACCCCAGAAACCTAAAGCCGGGCCGCGCCTTGTCCATGCGAGCAGCTTGCCGCCCGCTGCTGAACGGAGACGGGCTGGTGGACCGGGTCGCCGTCGACCTTGAGGTTCGCGACAGTCGTCTAACCCAGGCGTCTGAGCTTGGCTTCCGATTGCGACAGGACTCGGGCTCCGATGCGTCCTGCGAACAACCGTTCCCGCCGGTCTGGCTGGACCTGAGATCGATCGAGATCGTGGACGCCGCAACGGCTGCCGGAGGCTCGAGGGCGCCCATCGGCCCGTCGAACGGAAGCGTCAAGGAACTTTCCCTGCCGGTCGGTGTCTCCCGGGTCATCGTCAGTCTCGGCGAACCGCTCGCCGACACCCGTGGCCTTCAGGTGGACCTTGTCCACAGGAAGGCGGAACGAGTGACCGCTCCCCAGGGGAAGCCATGATCCCCGTGCTGCGCCAGGACGGTTCGAGTCTGGACTGGAAGTCCGCCACGTACCATGTGGACGTAGAGGCGAACGGCACTGGTGCGGTCGTCACTCACGAACTGAGAGACGCACCGGAGTTGGTCAGGCTGATCGAAGACGGTGCCGCCGCCTATGCCGTGGAAGCGCGCTGCCCTAGGACGCTCTTCGCCCGAACGTGGCTGAGCCGCAAGCAGCGGCTGGAAGTGGACTGGCGCGAGACCGACGTGGACGGCCAAGTCTTCCTGTTCCCCGGCGTAGTGGCCCTGAAGGAGACGTCCTTGGCGACCGCCGGCCTTATCGAACTATGGGAAGAAGATCAGGTCCGCGTGCCATTGGGCGCATGGCTCGCACGCGGCGCCGAGTTCGCCGCCAAGAATCTCGCCGCGTCGCTGATCGAGTTTCGCAAGGACGAGTCGCTTCAGTCGGGACGAATGAGGGTGGTCGAGGACACTAGCGGCGACGATGCCCGTTTCCTGGTCAAGCTCGCCCCAGAGTTGTACCAACGCGCAACGCAAGGGGACCGGGATGTCCAGGTGGCCGGGCTAATCGCCGCGTTCGCCAAGCTGCCGGACTCTCCACGCTTCGCTGAGGACTCGGCTAGTCCGGTCGCACGGATGCTCCGGGATCGGCTCGAGAGCGCGGAAGTTCCGACTTGGGACGACGGTTACGACTGGGATCCGGCTTGGGCCGCGACCACGATCGAGAAGTTCTACCCGGCGACCGCCGAAGACGAGACAGCGCCTTGACACTGGAAACGAACGGTTTCCCTGCCGGCGAGGCAAAGTCGGCATCCAGTCTCGCCGACGAGAGTCTTCGGGACCGCTACGGCCAGTGGGTGGCGGAGCTGATCTGGGTTGCGCGGGCCGAACGGCACCGGAACGATGCCGAACGGGAACGCCGGCATCGCCATGTAACCCAGCGCCAACGCGAACTGCGCCGAGCGATCGGGGACGGGCCGAACACGGCCGCTGCGTGGCTTCGAACACAACTAGGGCTGGAGGAATCGGGAGCGCTCCTGATCGAAGCGCCGCAGCTGCCCCGGCCACTGACGGCCGACGAGTTCATCGAGCCGCCGTTCGAACTGGAGCTAGAGATCGGTCAAGCGCTTTCGGCCGAGATCACTACGCGAGACGCCGCCCGTCCCTGGTTCTGGCTGCTCTGCCACATCGCGTGGCTCGAACGGGGCGACATCGCAGACAACGTTCGAAGGGCCTTCTGCTGGAGCAGCGCCGCCGCCGGCAAGTCGGACGAAACCGACCAGTTGGAGGCGGAAACCCGCAACTTCCTGCGCCGTACCGGCGGAATCGAGATGGTCCGAGGCAAGGTATCCGTACTCAGCGACTGTCCGCTCGCCCGGGCTTGGTGGCGTTACCGTCTTGCCCACAACGCGGCTCACACTGCAGGTGACGGAAAGGTCCTGAACGCCGCGGATGCCCACCGGTGCCTCCATCACAGCGGCCCGATCTGGGAGGAACTCGTTCGCCTGGGAGTGAAACGCCTGACCGTCGTCAACCACGACCGGGCCCGCGCCGCCGTTGTCGCGGCACTCGCCCAGGTCGTCTCAAGGGCAGCGCCCGATGGCAAGATCGAGTGGGGGACCCAGCACATTGCGCGAGCGGCCAAGGAACTCGGGCGGGAAGCGCTTGTCCGGTCGTTAGGACAAATCGAGTGGTCCGAGCTGTGCGGCATCGTGGAGAACGCGACCCCGGGGCCCGAGGGAGCCGCGTCTTGACCACCGCCCTCACTCTCCCGTCCTCACCGCCAACCCCCGGCAACCCTTGGGGCGTCGCCCGCACACCGCTCGTGCCCGGTGCCTATCGGCGCCGATACGGTGACAGCACGGCAGCTCGCGACCTGCGGAACGCGGTCGCCAATCCGAACCTGACGCTCCACGACTTGGGCGCGCGCTTCTGGGACAAAGCGCCTTGGTCGACCGTGCCTCGGAGGGCTTTCAAGAGCCTCCGCCTCCAGCTCGCGCGATTCCGGGTACCCTCGGACGTCGAAGTGCTGGTCGCGGGTACGCGCACCGAGCACCTGTTGGCTCTGCCTCTCGGTACCCGCGCCCACAACTTCATCAGGATCGCCGGGCAGGAGGAAGCGGTCGAAGGTCGACTGCGGCGGACCCTAACGGCTGGCGACGTGCTGGCGTATCGGAATGCGGGCGTCATGGTACTGCTCGAACTGCTCGCGGTCGTCGAAGGTCATCGATTAGCGCAACGGCCGGCCTCGGAAGCGGGCGTTGACCGGCCAGCCGCTGAACAGAGCGAGCCATCGGACGACAGCGCAATCCTCTTGCCAAAGAGATTGATAGACCTGCTGGCGGTCGCTCGCGAGTTCCGCAGCGCCACAACTCTGAAGGAAGCGCTCGAACTCGATGGCAGCTCTCTTGCCGAGCGAACCGGCCTCGCGGCTGAACTGGACGCAGTGAGCCTCGACGACCTAGGGATCGGCGAGGGCATGACTCACGCAGCCGGTCTGCTCGCGGAGACCGAGGCCTTGGATTCGGAACTGACCCAGCATGAGGAGACGATCCTCCAACGTCGGCTCTTCCGCCGGCGGCCGGCCACACTTGCGGCGCTCGGCAAGCTACAGGGGATCACAAGAGAGCGTGTCCGCCAGATCGAGTCCAAGCTGAAGAGGCGACTCGAGAGCCGCCTCGGGCGACGCGTCGGAATCGTAGCCGGTGCAGTAGCAGAACGGATCGCACCGATCTCCCGGCCCGAGGAGATCGACCGACAGATCGGAGCAGTCTTCGAAGGCCGAGATCATCCTTCGGTCCCACTCGCTTGCCGGATGCTCCGCAGCCGGCTGGGCTACCGCGCCAAAGGCGAACTGGAACTGAACGAGGACGCCTCCAAGGCAGTGACCGAGCTTCGCAGCTTCGCTCGCGAGCAGCAGGACGACGCCGGTCTGCTTGACGAGGACACGCTTCAGTCCCGGCTGGCTGACCTGTCCTGGGCGGAACACTGGGAACTGCTTGTCGAGACTTGCGGCTTTCACCGGATCGACGGCCTCCTGGGACTCCGCAACACGAAGAAGGCGCGGGTCAAGGCCGCCGTCCTGAACATCGGCCGGATCGCTTCCAGGGAAGAGATCGCGGCCAGATGCGGCCTCTCCCGGCAACGCACCGTCAGTTACCTCTCGGCACTGCCGTCTGTCGCTCGGGCAGATCGAACGCGTTGGGGCCTCACCGAGTGGATCGACGATGTGTACGAAGGCGTCGCGAACGAGATCCTGCAGCGGATCGACGAGGACGGCGGCGCTACCCGTGTCGAACGCGTGCTCGACGAACTGCCGCGACTGTTCGGCGCGACCGAGGCGACGGTCCGAGCGTACCTAGCAGCACCGCAGTTCGAGGTTCGGAGCGGCTGGGTTCGCCGGGCCGACCCATCGGCAGTGCGACTCCGCCCGCTCGACGACGCGATCGACGGGCGGGACGAGCTCGGAAGGCCGTGCTGGAGCTTTCAAGTGAAGGCGGACTACTTCAAGGGTTACAGCTTGGCGGGCCTGCCGCCGGAGATCGCCCGTGAGCTGGGTTGCCCTCCGAACGGACGCACTGAAGTACGCCTTGTCGAGCCGTCGGACTGCCGCCCATTGAGCCTGACCTGGCGGCTCACTTCGTTGACGGGTCCCAATCTCGGCTACTTGTCCACGCCGCTGGAGCGCCTGGGAGCCAAGGCTGGCGACCGCGTGCAGCTCATCCTGCGCGGCAACGGCTCGGTCGAACTCCGCCGGAACGGTCGACGGGTGTCGCCTAGCGATCCAGGCGCCCCGCCCAAGCCTGCCGAGGAAATTCTCGAACGCCTCAAGCAAAGGCGCCAAGTGCTGTAGGCCGACCGGAGACGAACTGTGCTTGCTGACGAAGCGACGCTCGAACCGCGGCTTTATCGCCTGCCCGACGATCCTGTGGCGGATCGCGTGTTGATCCCCGGATTCCGTTCGGCGACATCGGTTCGGGGCGCGTTCGGTTGGTTCGGCGCCGGCTGGATTCGCCAACTTGCGCCGGGGCTTGCCCACTACCTGAACCGAGAAAGCCCGCAGCCGATCGAATTCACCGTGGCCCCCCTTCACTACGAACCGGAACTGGCAGCGATGAGAGCAGCCCAGACAATGTCGGCGAAACAGGCGACGGAGCGAGTGGCGCACCTATTCGTCAACGGTCGCGTCGACCGGTCCGCACTGGGCCGCCACGCTCTGGACTGCTTGGCTTGGATGCTCACCTGTGACCTCCTCCGCCTGCAGGTCGCGGTGCCGGAATCCGATTCGAACTTCCACCCCAAGATGTGGCTCTTCTCCGACGGGGACGGTCGAGTGCTGGCCCGCGGCTCAGGCAACGCCACGGGTATGGGTGTTGCGTCAGGTATCGAGCAGATGGACGTTGACGTCTCCTGGATCAAGGAGAGCCGCCAGCGCGTGTTGCAGGGCGAGCGCATCCTTTGCGACTGGTCCAGCGCGCGTGGGGCCGGTATCGTGGAAGTGGTCCCTCTTCCAGAGGCGCTAAAGCGGAAGATCATCCGTGTGGCGCCGTCATCGGCACCAAGCCCCGACGACTACCTAGTGGCGGCCGCCGAAGACGGAAGCCCGCGGTGGGCGGTGGACGCCTGGCAACAACTGGACGCCCGCCTCCGCAGCGTTCGTGGCCGCGGATCGGCGCCCCGACTCGAGATTCCGGCGTGGCTCGAATGGGAGACTGGCCACTACGGCCACCAGAAGGAAGCCGTGGATGCCTGGGAGGCAGAGCCGGAACCCGAACGCGGCACGCTCGCCATGGCGACGGGAGCGGGCAAGACGTTGACGGCCCTGATCTGCGCTGCCCGGGCGCAGGACCGGCTGCCCGGCGGCTCGGCCTTCGCCGTGGTCGTCGCGGCGCCCTCCCGGCCCCTCCTGCTGCAGTGGAAGGAAGAGGTGTCGAAGTTCGGCGTCGCCGCAGAAACGCCAACCTTCTCTTCCGACACGGCCGCCTCCCTGACTAACTTCCTGCGCGGGCTGGACGGTGATGGCACCCGGGTTGCGGTTGTGACCAACAACCTGCTCTGCACGTCGTCGTTCCAACGAACACTCGAATCGGGACTGCGCGGACGACCGTCGCTGCTGATCGCCGACGAAGCGCATCGGCTTGGCGCGGAAGGGTTCATCCGCCAGACGCCAAACTTCTTTGAACGGCGCTTGGCCCTTTCCGCCACACCGGTACGCCAGTACGACCCGGATGGGACCGAACGGATCTTCGAGTTCTTCGGCCCACCCGTCTACGAGTTTGGTCTGGACCGGGCTATAGGCTTCTGTCTGGTCCCGTACGACTACCATGTTCACGCCGCAACACTGGACGAAGAGGAGACGGACGAGTTCACGCAACTGACCCGCAAGATCGGCGCGGCAATGGCCGGTGCCGAGGATCGAAAACCGAGCGACCGCGAACGAGAAGCCCTGAACGGGTTGCTGCTGAAGCGCCGGCGAATCATCGAGGCGGCGGAGGCGAAGATCCCGCTGCTCCAGGCCGTGCTGGAGCGCCGCGGACCGCGAAGGATCGAGCAGGCGCTGGTCTACGCATCCGCCAAGAAGCGGGACCAGTTCGAACGCATCGGCCAGGTACTAACGCAACTCGGGATTCGCTGGGCACCGGTTACGCAAGAGGAGACAGCCCAACGGTCGAAGCTCGAAGGAACGTTGGAGGCGTTCCGCACGGGCGGCCTCCAAGTGCTCCTGGCGAAGAAGGTTCTCGACGAAGGCGTCGACATTCCGTCGATCCGCGAGGCGTACATCGTCGCCTCATCCACGGTCGAACGCGAGTGGGTGCAGCGCCGCGGTCGAGTGCTTCGCCGCCATCCCGGAAAGGAGTGTGCGGTCGTGCACGACTTCCTCGCCCTGCCGGTGGCGAGCACCGTCCGAGGGGGCGACCAACCGCTCAAACGGCTGGTACGGAGGGAACTGGAGCGAGCGCTCGCCTTCGCCGGATACGCTCGAAACGCCGCCGGCTCCGCAGGTGCGCTCGCCTGGATTGAGCGAATCCGCGAGACGTTCTGGCCAAGTCGGCGCCAGCGCTACGACCAACTCGCCGAAACGCCAAGCTACCAGAGAATCGCGCCAACGCTCGAGGGGAGAGACGCGAGATGAACAATATCGACCGAGTGGCCGCGGAGATCCGCCAGCGCGCCGCACAGGAGTCGGTTGACGGACTGAGTGCGGACGAACTGGTCACCTTCCTGCTGGAAGTCGTGAACGTCGAGGATCTCCACCTTCGGCGTCCCCGGAACGTGCAGAAGGAGGTCGACACCATGGTGCGCGCATTGGCCCGGCGATTGGCCCCAAAGAACCCAACTCCGACCGGAGACAGCGGATGCTGAAGTTCAAGCGCATCGAGATCCGCAACTTTGCCGTCTTCGAGCACCTGGAGGTCGAGCCGTCGACGGATCCTGAGGGCCCGCTTACGGTTGTCCGTGCCGAGAATGGCTCCGGCAAGACGACCTTCCTGCGAGCCCTCCTCTGGGGTATGTATGGGGAGAAGGGACTGCCCGGAGCGAATCCCGGGCGCTACTCCGTCCATCCGGCATGGTGGCGCCCTGACGAGCAAGGAGTCCAGACGACGGTAACGATCGAGTTCGAGACCGATGGCTCCGACCGACACGATCCCGCCGCCGGTACCAAGATGGACGCCTACCTGCTAAGTCGATCAGTGACGACAGTGAGGCGCGATGCTGCCCGCGACGACGAGCCTGACTTCGAGCGCCGGGAAGAAATGCCCTCGCTCATGAAGCGAGTAGATTCGGGCGCTTGGGAACCGGCCAACGTAGGTGTGGACGCGGCCGTCCAACAGTTACTTCCCTGGGACCTCCGCGACTTCTTTGTCATGGACGCCGATCAGGCGGCGGACTTCGTGGGCGGTACCGAGAACCGTCAGATCAGCGTCCACGAGGTCGAGAAGAAGACAACGGACGCCGTTCGAAGTCTGCTCGGCATCGACGTCTTTGAGGCGGCGGCGAACCGCCTGCGGAAGGCATCAAGGAACTTCGGGAGCGAGGCGACGAAGACCGTCAAGGATCACGAACTCCACCAACTCCAGGCGGAGCAGAATCGCCTGGAAGATCGAGTGGAACAGATCAAGGGCGATCTGGACAAAGCACGGGAGGACGCTCGCGACCTGAAGGGCAGGCTGGATGACCGCAGCCAGCGACTCAAGGAGGAACTCCTCCACCAAGGAGCGTACGAACCCCTGGTCAAACTCAGGGACGAAGCACGGAAGAAGCAGGAGACATCCCGCAACGCCCGTCGTGAAGCGGCCGCCGGTTTGGCGGCCGGGTTGGCGGACGCCTCACTCTTCGCACCGTTGGCGTCGCCGGCTCTCCTCCGCGTTGAGGGAGCCCTCAAGCCTCTCCATGACGCCGGCAGGATTCCGCTGAAGCACGTCAGCTTCGTTCGACAACTGCTTGAGCGCGGCGAATGCGTCTGCGGGCGACGCTTGGACACCGACACGGAAACGCGTAGCCGGGTCGAAGGGGAACTCGCACGTTCCGCCGAACGTGAAGAAGAGGCGGAGTACCTAGGGCGGCTCTATGAAGCGGCCGCTCACCATCGGGCGGCAAAGACGGGAGCCGGCTGGAGCGCACGCAAGAAGCGGCTCTCTGCCGAGATCGCGCGGGCCAACTCTTCGGCCAACGAAGCCAGCCTGGAGCTTCGGGACACGGAGCGGAAGCTCGACGGGATCGATCAGGAGAAGGTCCGGGTACTTCGCGCCGAAGAAGCGGCGCTCACGACCCAGTTGGAAAAGAAGCAGCAAACGGTCGGCAGTCTCAACCTTCAGCTTGAGACGATGTCGAAGTCGCTCTCCGGCGTAAGCAAGCGCCTCGTGGCCGCCCAGCGCAGGCATTCCGCAGCCGCCGACAGCACCGCCGCACGGGACCTGGCGAGCCTGGGAGCCAGAATTCTTGACGACTCGGTCGCGGAGCTAAGGAAGCGACAGGTGAAGGACCTCTCCGATCGAATGAAGCGCTTGTTCGACCAGATGGCCGCGAACGTCACGGACGCCGATTTCGACGGCGCCGAGGAAGGACGCGAATCAGTCCGCATGATCGCACGGGTCGGCATCCGCCCAGTCGAGGACAGCCTAGATCGCTTCGAGATCTTCGCCCTGAACCACCGCGACCGGGTCATGCCGCCGACCGAGATCAACGGCGCCTCTCGCAGGGTGCTCGCCGTGTCCTTCGTTCTCGCTCTCTGCCAGGAGTCCCGTACACATGCGCCGCTCATCGCCGACTCCCTGTTGAACTCCATGTCCGGAGCGGTACGACGCAACACCCTGAACGCTACGGTGGAGAACTCCGAGCAGCCGATCCTGCTGCTGACTGGGTCGGACCTGGAGGGAGAAACAGAGGTCGCAACGGTCCGCCGCTTCGGGGGTGCCGTCTACACGCTTACCGGGCAGTGGGACGCAGTCGCAGCCGGGCGGGGAGGCGATGTCGTCCGACAGACTTCAAGCAATGCCAATGTCGCCGTGCTGTGCAAGTGCGGGCCGCGCCAGTTCTGTGATGTCTGCGAGCGTCAGGGGCAGCGCGAAGCCGCAGGCTGGTCCGAACGCGCAGCGACCGACTAGGGAACGGAGGAGCGACCCATGAACTACTTCGAGAGCAGACTGCGAGCACAGGCCCACACACTCGCGCTGCCCAAAGATCTGCGCGACGACGTGGACCGCTATGTCCAGAGTCATCGACCCGGCGCGGATCCTGAGCAGGCACCGTTCCCGCGACGTCTCGATCTCTGGGCCTACGGGATCTTCGCGGCTCTGGCACTGGGACTCGAACCGGAGGACCAGTCCAAGACAAGGCGAACCACCTACAAGTTCAAGGACACGGCATCCGTGAACATGTCGTCCGAACTCTGCGAACTGCTTGCTGTCGTGGCCGCGGCCGGCCTAGGACCCGAGAACGAACGGGTCACCGAACCAGCGGAGATCATCCGATACGCCAACTGCTTGGCCGCTGTCGGTTGCCCGGTCGTGATCGGCGAACTCAACAAGGTGGACCTTCGGCTGACTCCGCTGGAGAAGATGGTCCGCCACGCGGAGACGCTACTTGAGAGGACTCAGGAGCACCTGAGAGCGGCGATACCAACGTAGTCCTCGACGCCCGGCGACGAAGGTGACTCAGCATGACAGAACGGCATGTAGAGATTCAGGGACTCCAGTACAACCAGAACGGTTGCTTGGAGGAAGTACAACACGGGACGACTCCGCTCGTCACGGCGCGTGAACAAGCCATGGAGCGGATCATGCCGGAGTCCCAGCCGTATGAATGCGGAGCACAATCACCCTATCTTCCCGGGGATGGGAGGGTTGCGGAAGATCAGGCCGTTGGTCCGCCGGCGAGGCGAGGGCAACATGGACGACATCGTGAGAGAAAACCGGCGGTGAGTTCCCTCTACGGGGACACGAGCGCCCTCAGGAGCTCCGCGGAGGCCATGGCTGGATGAAACCGAGTGTCTACATCGAGACCTCGGTAGTCAGCTATCTCACCGCTCGGCCTTCCCGGGATGTCATGGTCGCTGCCTACCAGGACGTAACGCAGCGCTGGTGGGCAAGTGCGCCCGCCAGGTTCCGGCTCTTCGCCTCCGAGCTGGTACACGACGAGGCCGGTGCCGGCGACACTGGTGCCGCTCGCGCACGCCAAGACGCCCTCCACGGGATTCCGCTGCTTGAAGCCACCCGAGAAGACGGCGAGCTTGCAGCGAAGCTCTTTGAGTTCCGGGCCGTGCCGCGGAGCGCGGCGAACGATGCCGCCCATGTCGCCATCGCGGCCGTCAACCGTGTTGACTACCTCGTTACCTGGAACTTCCGCCATATCGCCAACGCCGCAATGAGATCTAGAATCGAAGACGTCTGCAGCCGTGCGGGTCATCGGCCGCCCGTCATCTGCTCCCCCAACCAGCTCATGGAGACATGACATGCGCAAGAACGAGCACGCCCGTCCCGAGCAACCGGCCGGCGACCCGGTGATCGAGGAACTCTGGGCCGTGCGCGACGAGTACGCCGCTTCCTGCGGCTACGACGTGCACGAGCTGTTCCGGCGGATTCGAGCTCGGCAGCGAACCTCCGGGCGCGAGTACGTCCGCCTCTCTCCTCGGAACACGTCTTCCGCCGACTAGGACTGCGTGGCCCCGCCACCTCGGCGACAGCCGCCACCATCCGCATCGCATGCGCATCACAGTGACCATCGACGATGACGTGCTGGCTACCGCCAGGGCGTCGGCCGCGCGCAAGGGCTGCAGCCTGGGCCGCGCCCTGTCTGAACTGGCTCGGCGCGGATTCACGACCGCCATCCCAGTCCGAAAGGGCGATGACGATACGGCGTTTGCCGTTCGCGCGGACGCGGAATCCATCACCAACGACGACGTACACCGATCCTTGGCCGACTGGCCGTGAAGGCACTGCCAACCCGCTGATCGCCTTTGACGCCAAGAACGCTGCCTGGGCTCGCCGACTACGGTCAACTCTCCCCGAGGAGTCTCATCTCGTACGAGTTCGCCACCAAGAGGCGTCCGAGCGTGGCGAGCATCTCGAACGGATCACTCCCGTCGATCTTCTCCGCCTCCATCACTTCCCGCACATCGCTCCGGCTGGTAGGCGGGATCCGCACCTCGAAGAAGGGCCAGAGGAAGTTCGCCCGGTAGCGCTCTGTTGTCTCCGGAAAGGCCGAAGGCTCTTCCGGGTTGATGGTGGAAATCGCGTAGTGTGGCGCGATGCGCGACACAGACTTGTACGGTCGGATTCTCGGCATCGAGAGTCCCTGGAAGGTGACGGACGTCGAGTTGCGGATCGAGTCCGGCGAGGTGGAGGTTCTCGTGGCTCGTGGCGCCGGCGAGTCCTATCGTTGTCCGAAGTGCGGCGGCGCTGCGCGCCGGCACGATTCGCGTCGTCGGCGCTGGCGGCATCTGCCGACGTGCCAGTACCGGACGATCCTGACCGCGGACGTGCCTCGGGTGCGGTGCGCGGAGCACGGAGTGCTGACGATCGGCGTGCCCTGGTCGGACCCGACAAGTTCCACGTCGCGGCCCATCTGGGCGACGCCGTGAACCGGGTGCGGGTGGCGGAGCACCGAGAGCTGCAGAACCGGGGGGACGACCGGCTGGCCGGCACCCGGTACATGTGGCTGTACCACACCGACCGGTTGCCGGAGAGGCATGCGGCCTCCTTCAAGACCTTGGTGAACGCGACCTGGAAGACGGCGCGTTGCTGGCACCTGAAGGAGGTGGCGATGATGATGTGGGAGACGCGGGACCGCGTCGAGGCGCGTGAGACCTTCGACGGCTGGTACTCGTGGGCGATCCGCAGCCGTCTCGAGCCCATGAAGGAAGTCGCCCGCATGATCAAGGCTCATCTCGACGGCGTGCTGAACGCGATCGAGCGGGGCGTCACCAACGCCCGCCTCGAAGGCATCAACTCGGTCATCCAGTCGCTCAAGAAGACCGCCCGCGGCTACCGGAACCGCGACCGGTTCCGCGACGCCATCTACTTCCATCTCGGCGGCCTGAACCTCTACCCTGATTCCCTCACGTTCCACACGAAACCCTGAAGAGCCGCGGGAGAGAACGTCGCACTGATCGGCTGTAGGCAGAAGGTGCGAGACGATGACGACTGGGCGCAGGCCTTCGCCACCGCTCGGATCGCAGAAAGCTGTGCGATCTCGAACACAACCCGCGAAATCAACTGCGTTTTCCCGCTGTACCTCTACCCGGGGGTCGGCAAGGCCTCGGCGGCGCTGTTCAATCGCTGGCCGGAAGGCAAGGACGGACGAACTCCAAACCTGGACACAGAGTTTGTCGAGGCAACTGCGGTAGCCACCAAACTCCGATTCCTCAGCGACGGCCGCGGTGATCCGCGAGCGACCTTCGGCCCCGAGGACGTGCTTGCCTGGATCTACGCCATGTTTCACAGCCCGGGCTACCGCAGCCTGTATGAGGCACACCTCAAGCTCGACTTCCCCCGCGTTCCGCCACCCGGGAACACGGACATCTTCCGGGCGTTGACGGAGGCGGGCCACGACCTGCTGACCGTCCACCTGCTTGAGTCCCGGAAGCTCACCGAGACCATCACGGACTATGCCGGCCCTAGAGCGCCCGAGGTCGGCCGCGTCGGCTGGTCGGCAGGGATGGTCTGACTCGACGCTCGGAAGACTCTGGCCCGGGAGGGGCATCGCGCCGCGCAGCCCGGCACGATAGGCTTCCACGGAGTACCCGAAGAAGTCTGGGACTTCCAAGTCGGGGGCTATCAGGTCTGCCACAAGTGGCTCAAGGACCGGAAGGGGCGCACGCTCTCGGACGAGGACATCGCCCACTACCAGAAGATCGTCGTCGCCCTGAACAAGACGATCCGGCTCATGACCGAGATCGACGAGGTCATCGAGGCCTACGGTGGTTGGCCCGCGGCCTTCGAGCCTCGGACGGCGGCAGCCACGAGCGCGGAGGAAACGGCGAAGCTCCTGCCGTTCCGGCCACGGACCGTCGAACCAGCGCCGGAGGACCGTTACGTCAACTGCGTTCCGCTCGTACCACTCCAAGTGGCCGCCGGCGGGTTCGGCAGCCAGCAGCACCTCGAGGACGACGGCGACGTCGAGTAGGTCGAGGTCGCATCCAGCCACAGGCTGCGGCCAGGCATGTTCGTCGCCCAAGTCGTCGGCATGTCCATGGCGCCCACCATCCCCGACGGCGCCTGGTGCCTCTTCCGCGCACCGGTAGAGGGCACGCGCCAAGGCAAGACGGTTCTCGTCCAACTTCGGGACGCCATCGACCCCAAGACCGGCCAGCGCTACACCGTCAAGCGCTACCGAAGCGAGAAGGCGACCACCGGCGACACTTGGCAGCACGAGAAGATCATCCTCGAACCGCTGAACCCAGACTTCGAGCCGACTATCCTCACCGGCGCGGAAGAGGACGAACTGCAGGTCATCGCCCAGCTCGTAGAGGTTCTGACGGACTGAGAGACCCGCGCGTACCGGCGTTCGCGGCTTCCCCGACTCGACGCCATCCCCCGGATGCATCCTCCCCAAACCCGGTCCAGCGCGGTCTGGCTTGACACACGCGCCGGATCTCGGCGACACTCTCTCCTCGACCTTGCGACAAGCTCTGCGCCGAGCGTCGCGCTCTCCGCTCCAGCCCACCAGGAGGACTACTCAAATGCCACGAGAGGATCGCGTTTCACTTATCTCGAAGATTGAAGAGCATCGCAAGTCTCGCGTGATCTGCTATGTCTGTGGAGATCGTCAAGGCGCCCAAACGATCATTTCCGATGATGCAGTCTGGCCGATGTACGACCACGTGCGGAACATTGGGACGGTTGATGCTCTCGATCTGTTTCTGTACAGCCGCGGGGGAAACGTGGACGTACCCTGGCGCATCGTCAGTATGCTGAGGGAACACTGCAAGACACTCAGTGTCCTCATTCCCTATCGGGCACATAGTGCGGCAACGATGATCGCTCTGGGCTGCGACAGCATTCTCATGACGCGCAAAGCCGAGTTGGGGCCTATAGATCCGGCTCTCAGCACTCACCAGGCTGAGAAAGGAACCGCAGTTCGAGAAGATGTACGCGTGGAGGACGTAATGGCATTCGTCGACTTTATGAAGGACAAAGCTGGACTCGGAGACCAGAGTGCGATCGCCACCAACGTGAAGATCCTAAGCCAGAAGCTGACACCTTGGGGCCTTGGCAGTATCTACAGGACACACACACACATCCGCGACGTCGCTCGCAAACTGCTTCTTTCGCGAGCTAGGAAACTCGACGAGAGGAGGACAGAGCAGATCGTCGAAGCCCTAGCGGAGAAGATCTACCTGCACAACCACGCCATTTCTAGGGTGGAGGCACTTGAACTGGGCCTGCCAGTCAAGAATCCTGACTCCGACCTCGAGGAACTGCTCTGGCGCCTACTGCAGACCTACAAGGACGACATGTTGCTCCGAGTTCCACTAAAGCCGGAGGACCTCTTCGTGGGTCAGGATGCAGATGAGGTTGAAGGTGAGCCCATGGATATGGCAATAGTCGAGTCAGCCGAAATGGCCTGGGCTTTCCGGGCCAGTCTATCGGCGCGCCGGCAGCGTCAGGCTCCCGCGAACATCAACGTGACGGTCAACCTAGGTCTCCAGTTGCCAGCCGAGCTCAAACAAGAAGAGCTGAACCAGGCAGCAATCCAGCAGTTGGTTCAACAGTTTCAGAATGAGGTGCCGGCAATGGTCAGGCAACAAGTGCGTCAGCAGTCGCCCATCGTGGGCTTCGAGGCAAGCCTCCGTGACGCGTACTGGCGCGATATCACCGACGACTCCGACGACTAGAGCCGGAGTACGGTGGGATTGGGGTCTGCGACTCGCATGCTGCCGCGACAGGGCGCTGCTACCGGCTCCATATCGACGCGTGGCACAGCCACCTCCGATATCGTGAAGCGAGTTGAGTAGTGCCACGGCGGATCGACTCGCACATTCACAGTTACCGTCGCTGGTGTGCTCGGTGCCCCGTCTCGACCGTCCTTAGGGTCCTCTGCAGGTAAGGCGTGAACGCTTCTCATGGCGAGTAGCTCCAACTCTGCTAGGGAAGACATCTGGGCTTTCTTGGTCGTGGCCTTCCTCCCGATCAAAGGGCGGCGGATCTTAGCAGAGATCGGGAGACCGTTCAACTGCGAGGCGATGGTCGTCTGCATTGTCGCGTCCTCGATTCGAGACCGGCGCTTTGGGTCGTGTGCCAGCCTTCTGACGGCCTTCTCCCGCTCCGTTAGGCGAGCGCGTGTGGCGGACGCGCTCAACCGCGCCGTCTCACGACGGCACATGGTGTGGTCTCCTTGATCGCCTCATCGAACAGCTGCGGTCGTCCGCGACGGGCACCCATTATCGGCCTCGGTCGCGAATCCGTCAAGGATGCGTGTTTCCGGCCCGCCGGCTCGGCGCGGCTTGACGAACGCCAGCCCCGTCCGAGTAAGGAGGATGATGGGGTGTTCGCCGTCCCCGCGGACGCGGAGTCCATCACCAACGACGACGTACAACGATCACTGACCGACTGACCGTGATCGCGCTACCGGCCTGACGACCTCATCGCTCTCGCCCAAGGCCAGCGACGCGCGCCACGCCCTCGGGAAAGCGCTCGCGATCCGCCGTCGCCCTCGTCGGCAAAGCGCAGTTCGTAGGTGTTCGCCACCGACGTGCGGCCCAGCGCCGCGAGCATCTCGAGAGGGTCGTCGGCATTGATCCCCTTCAGGATCTCCTGGACGTCCGGCCGACCCGGCGGCGGCATCCGCACAACGAAGAACACCCACAGGGCCTCACTCCTGTAGACCCGGTCCTTCCTAGGGAACTCGGCAATCGGCCGCCCGTCGTAGCCGGGCACGTAGCGAAAGACGAACTCGCCGTCCTCGCAGGACAGCTCACCGACGAGCTCCCGCCCGTGCTCCCTGCTTAGCTGGGAGACCTCGAGCTTCCTCTCCAACGTCTCGCGCGGGGCGCGCGGCCGGCGGATCCCCGCAGCCAGACACAGTTCGTCCAGAATCCTCTCGACCAGCTTGTTGTCCACGGTCTCCGCCCCTCTGAGCCACTATCCCGCCGGCCCGGGCCTTGCCGCTACTCCACCCGCGCCAGCAGCCACCACTTCATCGTCGTCGAGACGAGGTCGGCCGCGTCCTCCTGGACGAAGTGGTTCGCGCCCGGCACGGTGACCAGGGTCAGGTCGCTATCCAGCCAGTCCCAGGTGTTGTTCAGGCCGTCCGAGTGGAGCGCCGTGTCGTCCAGGCCGTGGAACTGGAGGACCGGCATGCCGAGGCGGGGCGGTTCCTGCCCGGCGGCCTGGCCGATGCCGCCGCCTTCGCGGGGGTAGTTCTGCTTGTAGTAGGCGAGCATCGCGTCGAAATCGGAGCGTTCGAACGCCTCGACGTAGTGCTTCCTCGCCTCCTGGTCCTGCACCCAGCCGGAGAGCGTCTGCGGCGTCATCGGCATGCCGAAGAAGATGTCCGGGTCGCTGGCGCTGCCCTCCTGGAACCTGCGGGCGTAGCCGCTGTTCGCCTGCTGCTCGGGGTTGTTCGCCAGTTCCCGGCCCATCCCGGTCGGGTGCGGCAGGTTCAGGATGATCAGCCGCTCGGTCATCTGCGGCACGTGGAACGCGAACTGCCAGGCGACCGCGCCGCCCCAGTCGTGGCCGACGATGGTCGCCTTGTCGCGGCCCAGGTGCCGGATCACCGCCGCCACGTCGCCGACGAGGTACTGCATGGCGTAGTTCTCGTCGCCGTCGGGCTGGTCGCTCCTGTTGTAGCCGCGCTGGTCGATCGCGACGACCTGGAAGTCGCTCGACAGCGCCTCCATCTGGTGGCGCCACGAGTACCAGAAGTCCGGGAAGCCGTGGATCATCACGACCAGCGGTCCTTCGCCGATCGTGGCGTAGTGGATCTTGACGCCGTTCGAGTCGGCGTAGCCGTGTTCGACGCGGTCCATCAGGTCGCTCGCCATCGCCGTTCCTCCCGTCGTCGCCGTCAGCAGAAGGGCGGCGGCCGCGGCTGCCGGCCAGCGCCTCCGCGTCACTTGGTTCGTCGCTCGCTTCATGTCTCGCTCTCCTCGGGTGGTCGCTGTGCTTGCTGAGCCATTGTACGCGTGTTCCGGCGGCCGCGGCCGGGACAAGAGGGGCGCCGGCCCGCGGCCGGCGGCGGGCTTCAGGCCGCCTTCGGCGGCAGCGGGTCGGAAGACCCGCGCACCGACACCCGGAGACCGAGATCCGGGCTACGGCAGCGCGTAGGCGATCAGCTCGGACGGCGCGCCGCTGCCGCCCGCAGCGAGGACGACGTACTGGCGGCCCTCGTGCAGGTAGGTCATGGGTGAACCGCCGACGCCGGCCTCGATCTCGACCGACCACACCGTCTCGCCCGTCTGCTTGTCGAGGGCCGAGAAGGTCGAGGGGTCGAAGCGCCAGTCGCGGCTCGCAGCGATCTCGGCCAGCGCAGCCGCCTGCTCGTCGTTCGCCACGGCGAGGTTCTCCAGCGCCGAAGACTCCAGATCCATCGACTCGGCTTCCATCTCCGCGTCGGGATGGACCATCGCCTCCAGGGCCACGAACAGCAGTTCCGGCGTCAACAGAACGTGGGCGCGGGCGCCGGAGCCCATCGGATCGAGATCCAGGTCGCGGAGCGCCGGGTGACCGGTCGGCCCCTGGCCCAGCGGCCGCATCCACTCGATCTCGCCCCGGTTCAGGTCGTACGCGGTCATCCGCGAGTACGGCGGCTTGACGATCGGCAGGCCGAATGGACCCGGCGGACTGGTCTGGATCGAACCGATGTAGTCGAAGGACGACCGGTTCGGGTCCGGCTTCTTGATCGTCAGCACGACCGGCCGGTTGAACGACGGCACGTACAGCCGGCCGGTCTCCGGATCGAAGGCGCCGCCGGGCCAGCTCGCGCCGCCGCCCCAGCCGGGCACCTGCCAGGTGCCCCGCAGCGACGGCGGCGTGTAAAGCGGACCGTAGTCGTACCGCTCCAGGATCTCCTTCGCCCGCGCCAGGATCTCCGGCGTGAAGTCGATCAACTGGTCTTCGTGCATCCCCTGGCGTTCGTACGCGGGCGGCTTGGTCGGAAACGGCTGGGTGGCCGCCGACCGTTCGCCGGGAACGGCGCTCCGCGGCACCGGCCGCTGCTCGATCGGCCACACCGGCTCGCCGCTCCCGGCGTCGAAGACGTAGACGAAACCCTGCTTGCTGAGCTGCGCCGCGACCTTGATCGCGCGGCCGTCGACTTCGATCTCTCCGAGGATCGGCGGCGTCACCAGATCGTAGTCCCAGAGGCCGTGGCGGACCGCCTGGAAGTGCCACTTCCGCTCGCCCGTCCCGCAGTCGAGCGCCACCAGGCTCTCGGCGAACAGGTTGTCGCCCAGCCGGTGGCCGCCGTACCAGTCGTTGGTCGGCGTGCCGAACGGCAGGTAGACGAGCCCGAGTTCCTCGTCCGCGGTGATCAGCGTCCAGACGTTCGCGTTGCCCGTGTACCGCCAGGAGTCGTTCTCCCAGGTCTCGTGCCCGACCTCGCCCGGCTGCGGAATCGAGTGGAAGGTCCAGCGGAGCTCGCCGGTCGCCGCGTCGAAGCCGCGGACGTCGCCGGGCGGCGCGTCGGGGTGGTTCGGCGCGTCGGAGATCGACGAACCGACGATCACGATGTCGCGGCAGACCATGACCGGCGAGCTGACGGCGTAGGCGCGCCGGCGAATCTCCCGGCGCAGAGTCTGCGTCAGGTCGACCGCGCCGCCGGCGCCGAAGCCGCCGACCGGCTCGCCGGTGAACGGGTCGACCGCCAGCAGCCGGGCGTCGCCGGTGCCGTAGAACAGGCGCGGCGGCACGGCTTCTCCGCCCTCCGCGCCTTCCGCGTCGCCGGCGGCCGGCCGGCCCGGCCAGTAGCTGGCGCCGCGATGAACGAAGCCCAGGTTCGTGGGGCGTCCGGCGTCGTAGGCCTCCGGATCGTAGACCCACTCCGTTTCGCCGGTCGCCGGGTCGATCGCCGCGATCTGGCTCAGGCCGGTCGTCATGTAGAGGCGGTCGCCGATCTTGATCGGCGTTCCCTGGTGGCCGCCGGGCTGCATGCGGCGGCTGCGGAGGCGGCGGTCCTCCGCGACGCGGTCGTTGTCCGGCGAGGACCAGCGCCAGGCGATCTCCAGGTCGCCGACGTTGCCGGCGTCGATCTGCGCGATCGGCGCGTAACGCTGACCGCCCTTGTTGCCGGTCGTGACTGGCCAGTCGCTTTCCTGGGCCTGGATCGCGGCGCCCGCCCCCAAGACACAGACGACCGGCAAGGCCGACCTGCACGTCAGGCGCAGCAACGGCGCCACCGGTACCTGCCGCCCTGTGCCCGTCTCTGCCGAGTCGGCCGCCTCCGGCGGCAGCGGGTCGGAGGACCCGCGCACCCAGCGGATTCGACCGCCTCGCCTCCGTCGCTCAGGCATTGACGTCGATGACCACGCGGCCGCGCGTCTTGCCGGCCAGGATCGCCGCGGCCAGTTCCTCGATCCGGCTCATCGGCTCGACGGTCGTCATCTCGGCCAGCAGGTCGGCCGGAAGCTCCGCCGCCAGCCGCCGCCAGGCCTCCCGCCGTCGTTCCATCGGCGCCATCACCGAGTCCACGCCGGCCAGGACGACGCCGCGCAGGATGAAGGGGTAAACACTCGACGGCAGGTCCATGCCGCCGGCCAGGCCGCAGGCCGCGACGCAGCCGCCGTAGCGGGTTTGGGCGATCAGGTTCGCCAGCGTCGCCGAGCCCACGACGTCGACGGCGCCGGCCCAGCTCTCCCGGCCGATCGGCCGCGGCTTCGCGGCCAACGCGTCGCGCGCGATGAAGTCGGCGGCGCCCAGGCTTCGCAGGTAGTCGTGCTCCGCCTCGCGCCCGGTGGAGGCGATGACGCGGTAGCCGGCGCGCGCCAGCAGCGCCACCGCCACCGAGCCCACGCCGCCAGCGGCGCCGGTGACGACCACGTCGCCGCTCTCGGGCGCCACGCCGTGATCCTGCAGCGCCATGACGCACAGCATCGCGGTGTAGCCGGCGGTGCCGATCGCCATCGCCTGCTTGCTCGTGAAGGCGTCCGGCACCGGCACCAGCCAGTCCGACTTCATTCGCGCCTTCTGCGAGTAGCCGCCCCAGTGGCTCTCGCTGAGCCCGTAGCCGTTGACGAGCACCCGGTCGCCCGCTGCGAACGACGGCGACGCCGACTCGACGACCGTGCCCGCGAGATCGATGCCGCAGACCATCGGCACGGAACGGCAGATCGGCGCCGCGCCGGTGATCGCCAGGCCGTCCTTGTAGTTCAGCGTCGAGTACTCGATGTCGACCAGGGTGTCGTGGTCGGGCAGATCGTCGGCGGTCAGGTCGCGCAGGCCGGCTGTGTGCTTGTCATCGACCTTGTCGACGACGACGGCTCGAAAGGTGTCGCTCATTCCCGGAGTGTCCCCATGAAGTCCCGTTCGATCTCGTGCAGACGGCGCCGGCGTACGCCGCGCCCGCAACTGGTTCCTGGATTCGGTTGGCCGCGAGGGTTCTATCATTCCGTCCATGAGATTCACGAAGCCGATTCGAGTGCTCCTCGCCGCCGCTCTGCTGTTGCCGGCGGTCGCCGCAAACTCCGCCGACGCCGCCAACGAACGCGCCCGGATGACGCCCGCCGACGCCGACCCGGCCACCACCTGGCCGCAGTGGCGCGGTCCGAGCGGCCAGGGCGACGTGGCCGGCAGCGGCTACGTCGACCGCTGGGGCCCGGAGGAGAACGTGCGCTGGAAGGTCGCCGTTCCCGGCAAGGGCAACTCCTCGCCGATCGTCTGGGGCGATGCGCTGTTCCTGACCACCGCCGAGGCGGCCGGCGCCAGGCGCTCGGTGCTCGCCTTCGACCGGGCGACAGGCGAGCGGCTCTGGACCACCGCCGCGCCCACCGCGAATCCGGAGCGCGCCTACCCGAAGAACGGACACGCCTCCTCGACGCCCACCGCCGACGGCGAGCGTGTCTACGCCTACTTCGGCAACCACGGCCTGCTCGCCGTCGACTTCGGCGGCGAGATCGTCTGGCACAAGTCGTTCGGCGAGTTGAGCGCCTTCCACGGCACCGCCTCGTCGCCGCTCCTGCTCGGCGACCGGCTGATCCTCGTCCAGGAGCAGCAGCGCGCCGCGTCCTTCATCGCCGCGTTCGACCGCCGCACCGGAGAAGAACTGTGGCGCACCGAGCGCGACACCCAGGTCGGCTGGAGCTCGCCGGCAGCCATCTCCGTCACCACCGACGACGGCGAGGAGCGCGACGAGATCGTCGTCAACAGCCAGCATCACGTGATCGCCTACGCGCCGGAGGACGGCCGCGAACTCTGGCGCGCCAGCGGCACGACCTTCGAGGTCATTCCGAGCCCCGTGGTCGGCCACGACCTCCTCTTCAGCACCTCCGGCCGCGCCGGCCCGACGCTCGCGATCCGCCCCGGCGGCGCCGGCGACGTGACGGACAGCCGCATCGTCTGGACCGCGGCCAAGGGATCGCCCTTCGTCGTCGCCCCGATGCTGGTCGGCGACTACCTCTACATGGTCAACGACATGGCGAGCGTGATCACCGTCTACGAGGCGAAGACGGGCGAGGTCCTCTGGCAGGAACGCCTCGGCGAACGGATGCGCGAAGGCTTCTCCGCCGCGCCGGTCGCCTTCGGCGGCAAGGTCTTCTTCACGAACGACAACGGCGAGACCTTCGTCATCCGGGAGGGGCCGGACTTCGAGCTTCTCCACGTCAACCGCATCGGCGAACGGACGATCGCCTCGCCCGCCCTCGTCGGCGGCGTCTGGTACATCCGCACCGACGGCCACCTGTGGGCGATCGCGGGCTAGACCCGACCCGGATCGACGCCGCTCAGGGGAGCAGCTTGGTCAGCGCCACCGTCATTCCCACGATGCCGGCCGCCATGACCCACAAGTGCCGGTAGAGGTCAGCGCGCAGGGTCTGAACTTCGGTGCGGACGGCCTGAACTTCGGACCGCAGGTCTGCCCTCGCGACCTGGAGGTCCGCTTTCGTGACGAGATCGCCTTCGACCGCCTGCTTCATCGTCCTCAGCACGACGTCCGCCTGAGCCTCGGTGAAGCCAGCCCCCCGAAACGCTCGCGCCGCCTGCAGAGTGTCGATCACGGAGTCATCGTACACAGGGTCGGCGGAAGCTCCAAACGACGACATGTTCCCTTGACACATGCCGCAACGGAACGCCGCGCCCGATGGGTCGGCGCCCGTCAGCGTGGCATTCGCCCGCGATGCACTCGCGCCACTTCGACCATGTAGCCGCGGTTGGGGAAGGAGGCGGCGCGCTCGATGGCAGCCGCTGCCTTCTCCGCTTCGCCGATCACCTCGTAGTACAGCCCGAGGTAGAGGTCGGCGTAGAAGCGCGCGCCAGGGCCTTCCGCCGCCGCCACGGCCTCGACCTCATCGACCGAGCCCTTGCCTCGGAACAGCGCGTCGATCTCCGTCATCGGCCGCCGAGCGTCCGGGCCGACCGGCAACATCGCCTCCCGTGCGGCTTCAAGTCCCTCCTCGGCGGCGACGCAGAGCAAGTGCCACACGGCGTTCTCGACGTCGTTCGGGTTGACCAGCCGGTGACGCTCGAACTGCCCCCGGCAGTCCTCGAACCGGCCGGCGTAGTAGTACGAGATGCCGCGCTGCCACAGGTACGGATCCTGCGACGGATCGAGGGTCACGACCCGGTCGAAGTCCTCGATGGACGCTTCGATCCGTCCCGCCTTGAACCGGGCCGATCCCCGGTAAAGGTAGAGCCGCCAGTCCCGCGGCGCGGCCTCGATCGCCCGGTCGTAGCCGGCGATCGCCGCCTCGTACTCGCCTCGGGACTCGTGGAGGCTCGCCTGGCGCAGCAGCATCTCCGCGCTCCGCTCCTCGTGTTGTTGAGCGGACACGTCGCCCACCAGCCCGAGGAGGAGGCCGACGGCAGCCGCCGAACCGAACCGGCGTGTGCTCCGGCTCCTCATTCGCGGCACTCTAACGACACCGACTCTCTCAATCACCGCGCCAACCCGAGCCCTACCGATCAGCCGACGCCGTCCAGCCTGCCGCGGCATCGCGGGGGAGGGTCCCTGCGGGCTGGAGGCAAGTGACGCCCAACGCCTCCCCATCGACCGACGCCAACGTGAAACGCAGCCGACCGAAGCGAGCACGTTCGTACCACCCGCCAAGAGAGTGCGAGCGGCCGCAGGGACCCTCCCCCGCGATGCCGCGGCAGGCGGCGCCCCGCATCGTCGCCGGCCTCCGGCCGGCGGCCTGTTTCCCCGGGCTGCGCCGCTCCGCGGCTTCGCCCGCCAGCGGGTCAGAAGACCCGCGCACCCAGCCTGCACCCAGCGGTCCCACGTCGACTACGGGTACACTTCGCGCGCTTCGGCATAGCCACCCCCGCAAGGACGACGAAGGAAGGGAATACGCATCATGGGTCTGCTCGACGGCAAGGTTGCACTCGTTACGGGCGCGGGAGGCGGCCTCGGCCGCACCCACGCGCTGCTGCTGGCGCAGGAAGGCGCCGCGGTCGTGGTCAACGATCTCGGCGGCGCGCGCGACGGCAGCGGCGCCGGCACCGCGATGGCCGACCAGGTCGCCCAGGAGATACGCGACGCCGGCGGCCAGGCCGTCGCCGACTACGGGTCCGTCTCGGACGGCGACGCCGCCCGGGCGATGGTCCAGCGCGCCGTGGACGAGTTCGGCAAGCTCGACATCGCGATCAACAACGCCGGCATCCTCCGCGACAAGTCCTTCAAGAACATGACCGACGAGATGTGGGACATCGTCCTCGACGTCCACCTCCGCGGCACCTACCTCGTCACCAAGGCCGCCTACGACCGGATGATCGAGCAGGAGTCCGGCGGCCGGATCGTCATGACCAGCTCGACCTCCGGGCTGCTCGGCAACTTCGGCCAGACGAACTACGGCGCCGCCAAGGCGGGGATGGCCGGCTTCATGCGTTGCCTCGCGCTCGAAGGCGCCAAGTACGGCGTGACCGTCAACCTGCTCGCGCCCGCCGCCTGGTCCCGCCTGACCGAGGACATCATGCCGGAGGCGACCGCCGAGCCGCTCGCACCCGAGAAGGTCTCGCCCGCCGTCGTCTGGCTCTGCTCCGACGACGCCGCGGACATCACCGGCCGCATCTTCGCGGTCGGCGGCAACAAGGTGTCGCTCCTGGCTTGGCAGTCGCTCGAAATCGCCAGCCGGCCCAACGACCAGGACCCCTGGAGCGTCGCGGCCATCGGCGAGAAGATCCGCGCCGCCTCCGCCGACTTCCCCGAGCCGGTCCGCTTCCAGGATCTGATGTAGCCGCGCGAGGTCGGCGGTCGCCGCTTCGCCCCCGCGAGCGGGTCGGAAGACCCGCGCACCCGGTCGGCGCGGGCGCCGGCGCACCGGCTGACGGCGCGGAGCGGCGGGTTGCAACGTTGGCCCCCGGTGCGCGTAGAATGACGAATGTGACCAAACTGGTCACGAATACGCGGACGGCCGTTCGCGCCCAGCCCGACCGGCGCCTCGGAGCGACCCGGAAAGCGGACCCGCCCCCCAAAGAGAGAGCAAGCGAGAACAGACCGATGAACCAGCCGACCGTGGACTCCACCGCGACCTGGAAGCACCGCCTCGAGGGCCGCGTGCCGTTCCGCCTCGACGAGGAGATCGAGATCTTCGAGACCCAGATCGCGCAGAAGCGACAGGGGAAGATCGACGACAAGGTCTTCGCCGAGACCCGCCTGCGCCGCGGCGTCTACGGCCAGCGCTACGACAACGGCCAGCGGCACGACGGCACGGCCAGCCGCGCCCTCGAGTACCCCTGCGCCGACCTGACGAAGGGTCCGAACACGGTCTGGGACGCCCCCGGGATGCTGCGGATCAAGATCCCGTTCGGCCTGATGAACGGCGAACAGATGGAGGTCCTGGCCGATCTCGCCGAGGAGTACTCCGACGGCATCGCCCACGTCACGACCCGCCAGGACATACAACTTCACTTCATCCACATCGACGACACGCCGGACATCATGCGGCGCCTCGCTGCCGTCGGCATCACGACCCAGGAGGCCTGCGGCAACTCCGTGCGCAACGTCACCGCCTGCCCGATGGCCGGCGTCTGCCGCGACGAGCCGTTCGACGTCTCGCCCTACGCCCACGCGCTGACGTACTTCCTGCTCGGCCACAGGGACGCGCAGGACTTCGGCCGCAAGTTCAAGATCGCCTTCTCGGGCTGCGAGCAGCACGCCTGCGGGCTCGCCAACATGCACGACCTCGGCGCGGTGGCCCAGGTCCGCTCCGCCGGCAACGGCGCGAAGAGCGTCGAGCGCGGCTTCAAGGTCTACGTCGGCGGCGGCCTGGGCGCGGTGCCTCACCAGGCCAAGGTGCTGCGCGAGTTCGTGCGCGAGGACGAACTCCTGCCCCTGGCCCAGGCGGTCTGCCGCGTCTTCGGCCGGCTGGGCGAGAAGCGGAACCGCGCCCGCGCCCGGGTCAAGTTCCTCGTCGCCAAGCTCGGCATCGAGGAGTTCACCCGCCTGGTCGACGAGGAACTGGCCATCCTGCCGGCCGACGACCGCTGGACCGCCTACCTCGACGACCTCGGCGTGACCGACGAGACGCCGACCCGGCCGGCCGCGGCGCTCGAACCCGGACCGCGGCCCGAGGGCTTCGCCGAGTGGCTCGGCTCGAACGTCCAGCGCCAGCGGCAGCCCGGCTACGTCGCCGCCGCCGTCAATCTGCCGCTCGGCGACCTGACCTCCACCCAGTTGCGCGCCCTCGCCGACACGGCGCGCCGGTTCAACGGCGGCCTCGTGCGCAACACGGTCGAGCAGAACATCCTGCTCCGCCACATCGGCGAAGCGGACCTGCCCGCGCTCTACGAGGAACTCCGCGCCGCCGGCCTGGGCGACCCCGGCGCCTCCTCCCTGGTCGACGTCACCGCCTGCCCCGGCACCGACACCTGCAAGCTCGGCATCTCGTCGTCGCGCGGCCTCGCCGGCGAACTGCGCAAGCGCATCGCCGAGTCGATCCGGACCGCGGGCGCGCTCGCCGACGAGGCGGTCAAGGACCTGCGAATCAAGGTCTCCGGCTGCTTCAACTCCTGCGGCCAGCACCACGTCGCCGACATCGGCTTCTACGGCGTCAGCCGCAAGAGCGACGGGCGCACCATCCCCCACTTCCAGGTCATCCTCGGCGGCCAGTGGACCGAGAACGCCGGTTCGTACGGGCTCGCCGTGGTCGCCGTGCCCGCCAAGCGGATCCCGGAAGCGGTCGAGCGCATCGCCGGCCTCTACGTCGCCGAGCGCGAGAAGGGCGAGGGCTTCCAGAGCTTCATCGCCCGCGTCGGCAAGGCGCGGATCCGGCAACTGCTGGACGACCTGACGAAGCTCCCGACGTACCTCGAAGACCGCACCCTCTACTCCGACTGGGGCGACCCGCGCGAGTACACGATCGGCGACCTCGGCGTCGGCGAGTGCGCCGGCGAGGTGGTGACCGCCGTCGAGTTCGGCCTCTCCGCCGCCGAGCGGGAGGTCTTCCAGGGCCTGCTCGAACTCGACCGGGGCAACGCGGAAACCTCGGCCGCCAGGGCCTACTCGGCGATGCTCCAGGCGGCGCGCGCGCTGATCACGACGGAGAACATCGACATCGGCAACGCGCCGGACGAGATCGTCGGCGAGTTCCGCGCCCGCTTCTGCGACACCGAGCTGTTCTACGACCCGTACGCCGGCGCCAAGTTCGCGAACTACCTGTTCCGCGTCCACGGCGACGCCGATACGGACTCGGGCGAGGAGGCGCACCGGCGAATCGAGGAGGCCCAGTTGTTCATCGAGGCGGCGCACGCCTGCAACCAGCGGATCTCCGAGATGCAGGCCGCGAAGGTCGCCTGATGACGGCCGACCTCGCGGACAGCGAAGGCACGCGGGAGTCCGACTTCGGCGCGCCCCGGCTCGACGACCTCGTCAAGCTCGACCTGAAGGTGCTGGCGGCCGGCGGCGCGGACGTGGAGGCCGAGGAGTTCATCCCGGTCTTCCACCGCTGGATCACCGAGCGGGTTCTGCCGGAACTGCTGATCGACGTGGCCGACTACAGCCACGTTCCGGAGGGCCCCGGCGTGCTGCTGATCGGCCACGACGCCCAGTACGCCTGGGACCTGAGCCGGGGCGAGCCGGGCCTCCTCTACAGCCGCCGGCGCGAAACCGGGCCGGACCTCGAAGGCATCGGCAACCTCGACCGGCGGCTCCGGTCGCTGCTCGACTGCGCCTTTCGAGCCTGCGACCTGATCGAGGCCGAACCGGGGCTGGAAGGCCGGGTCGCCTTCGACCGCCACCGGCTGGAACTGCGGGTCAACGACCGGCTCTTTCCGCAAGACGAGCCGACGGCCGAGGCGCTCGCGAGCGCGTTCCGGCAAGCTCTGACCGAAGCCGGCATCCGAGACGGCGGAGCGCCGGCGGAGGTGAATCGAATCGGAGAAAGCCGCGAGCGGCTGACGCTGCGAACCGGCTGAGAGCTACAAAGCGGTCGCCGCTTCGCGGCGCGTGCTTCTGGCCGCCTCTGGCGGCAGCGGGTCAGAAGACCCGCGCACCCAGTGTGTGGCCGCGTTGCCCTACAGCCCGCGCACCCAGTGTGCAGCGCCGAGGACGACGTCCAGCCCGGAGGGGGCGAGGGGAGGGTCCCAGGTGGCTGTCGGCAAGCGACTCCCGACGCCGTTGCCGGAACCAACGAGCCCACGGAGCGCAGCCGACCGCAGCGAGCCCATACTCTCCAACCGTCAGGAGAGGGCGAGCGTCATCCTGGGACCCTCCCCTCGCCCCCTCCGGGCGGGTTGCCGCCGCCGAACGCCGCCAGGAAGCGCGCCGGCCGTCAGGCCGGCGTCCGCTTCCTGGCTCGTTCGACGAGCTTCCGCAGTTCCGGCTTCAGGTCCAGCCCCGCCGCAGCCTCCCGCCCGGCGGCCGACATCTTCGGCCACGTCCTGACCAGGACCTCCACGGTCCGGTCCGGCCCCAGCCGGCCCGCCAGCGCCTCCAGGTCGTGCTCCAGGAACACCAGGCAGGCCGCGTCCTCCAGGGTCTGCGCCTCCGCAGGGGCGCTCCGCGCCGCCCGCTTCAGCACCAGGTTCTGCACCCGCTCCATCTTCTCTCGCCGGTAGCCGGCGTCGCGCAGCACCGCGCCCGCCAGCCGGGCGTGCTCGAGCGCCGCCGCCCGCCGCCAGGCGAGGTAACCCTTTCGCCCCTCGGGATAGTCCGTCCGCGGCATCTTGAAACGGCGCAGGTGCTGGCAATGCGCGGCGAGCATCAGGATCTCTCCGGCCTCCGGATCGAGCCGCTCCACCCAGGCCGTCATCCGCCGCGAGTAAGCCAGTTCGCGCGGAACCTCCTCGCCGTTCAGCGTCGCCGTCGCCGGGTCCTCCCGGTGAAACAGGTCGAACCCGGCCACCGCGTTCTGGAAACGCGGCATCAACTCGAAGCTCTTCACCTACTCGCCGGCCAGCTCGCGCTCGACCGTCAGCTTGTGCTCGGCGTTTCGCTGGAGTTCGGCCAGCCAGTCGACGAAGCCCCGCGGATCGACGAACGGGTGCGGGTCGCCCGAGGCCCGCGACGCCAACCGCTCCGCGCGCTCGAAGACCCGCCCCATCCCGGCGTGGTTCGTGACGTTGACCTCGATCGGATTGCCCTCCTCGCCGGCGAGCCGCCGGATGCGGGCGACGCTGTCCAGGTAGAGGTTCGTCCGGTGAACTCCCTCGAAGTTGAGGCCCACGCCGCCGAAGACGAACGCCCGGTGCTCCTCGCCGCCGTCCCGCACGGGAAACTCCATCGAGAGGACGCCCTCCGTGTGGCCCGGCGTGACGTAGAAGCGGATCTCCGTGTCGCCCAACTGCAGGGTGTCGCCGTCCGCGACGACCATGTCGCGGACCGCAACGTCGATCTCGTACCGCGGGTCGCTCGGCGGCCGTTCGGCCAGCTCCCAGTCCGCTTCCGTCATGCCGACCCGCGCGCCGTAGGCCTCCTGAAACCGCGCCGCCCCGCCGACGTGGTCGAAGTGGCCGTGGGTCACCAGAACGTACTTCAGGTCGGAAGGATCGAAGCCCACGGCGCGGATGCCGTCGATCGCGTTGTCGATGAAGTCGCCGTACAGCGAGCCGATCAGGATCAGGCCGTCGGTCGTCACCAGGAGGTAGCTCGACACCCACTCGATGCCGACGTAGTAGAGGTTGTCGAAGATCCGGAAGGGCTCGACCCGCTGCGCCGCCGGGTCGTTCCGGAGCGCCCAGCCGTCGTCGGCGGCGTCCGCGGCGGCCGCGGCGCCGGCTTCGGGCGCGCCGTCGGGCGCCGGCCCCGAGCCATCGCCGCCGCAGGCCGCGGCGCCCAGGGCGATCAGGAGTGCGCTCGCGAGAGCCAGAAAGGAACGTGTCATCGCTAGTCTCCGCCGGGAATTCGCACCGGCAAACTACCACGGGCGCCGGGAGGGGCGGCGCCGTCCCCGGGGGCTACCAGCTCTCGCCGTACGGCCTGAGTTCCACGTCGAAGCTCCAGGCCGACGGGTCCTGGTGCGCCACTTGCCAGACGTTCTCGGCGATCGCATCCGGCCTGATGAAGAAGTCGTCCGGCTTGTCGGGCATCCGCTGCCGCGTCCACTCCAGGTCGATCACCGCGTCGATGACGAAGTACGCGACGTGAACGCCCTGCGGCCCCAGGCTCCGCGCCATCGACTCGGCCAGAATGCGCTGCCCGGCCTTCGTCGGCGCGAACCCGGCGAAGCGCGGCATGCCGCGGCGGGCGGAAGTGTTGCCGGTGACCATGATCGCGCCCCGCCCGGCCTCGATCATCGCCGGCGCCAGCGCGCGGGCCAGATACAGGAGGCCCATCACGTTGACCTCGAAGTTGGCGCGCAGGCGCTCCGGCTCGATCTCCGGGAAGTCCCCGAAGGCGCCGCCGACAGCGTTGTGGACGAGCGCCGTCGGCGCGCCGAGGTCGCCGCGGACCCGAGCCGCCGTCGCCCGCACCGCATCCCCGTCGGACACGTCGCAGACGTAGCCGCGCGAGCCCTCGATCTCCGCTTCGAGCGCCCGCAGCCGGTCCTCGCTTCGGGCCAGCATCGCCACCCGGTAGCCGCCCGAGGCGAACCGCCGGGCGAGCGCCGTTCCGGTGCCGGGGCCGACGCCGGAGATCAGGCAGACGGGATCGCTCACGGGGCGCGGACTCTACCGGAACCGGCTCTCTGCCGCGGCCGGCGGCGAGACATATAGCCGTTCCTGTATGCTTTCCGCGCCCGCTCCACCGCCGTCTTCCCGGAGGCCACGATGACCAGACGCCGCTTCAGGCTGCCCCGCTTCCTGCTCCCGGCGGCATCCGCCGCCCTGCTGTTCACGACGTTCGCGGCGACGCCGCCCGCGGCCGCCGAACGCGAGATCTACGCCGGCTTCCATCTCGGCCGGTCGGACGTGGCGGTGAACGCCGGCGATGCCCTGGACCAGGTCCTCGACGGCGACGGCAACTCCACCATCTTCGAAGTCGGCTTCAAGTTCAGCGACTACTTCGCCGTGGAGGCCGCGTACCACGACCTGTCCGACGTCGACGGCGCCGTCCGCCCCTGCGCGGAGGGCGTGGCGTGCTCCGACATTCCGATACGCGGCACGATCGACGCCGTGTCGGCGGCGATCGTGCCGCGGTACCCGATCACCGGCCGCATCTCCGTCTTCGCCAAGGTCGGCATCGTGTCCTGGGGCGCCAACATGGAGGACGCCCTCGACGACTTCGACGTCGCCCTCGACGACCTCGACAAGGAAGACCTGGTGTACGGCATCGGCGCCCAGTTCCAGTTCCTCGGCCGGCTCAGCCTGGTCGGCCGCTTCGAGTCCATCGGCGGCGACATCGAGACCGTCTCCGTCGGCGCCCGCATCGGCTTCTAGGGGCCGCCTGCCGGTGCGCACTGGGTGCGCGGGTCTTCCGACCCGCCCCCGGGCGGAGCCGCGAAACGGCGCAGCCCGGCCACCCAGGTCGCTGGCCAAAGGCCGGCGACGCCACTCCCGCCGCCTCCGGCGGCAAGCGGGTCGGAAGACCCGCGCACGCAGCGGTGCTACCGTCACGAATATGACGGACATCACGCCCTACCGCATCGAGATCGACGAAGAGCAACTGACCGACCTCCGCCGCCGGCTGGCCGCCACCCGCTGGCCCGAGCGCGAGACGGTCGACGACTGGACCCAGGGGATCCCCCTCGCCTACACGAAGGAGGTCTGCGAGTACTGGCGGACCTCCTACGACTGGCGCCGCCTGGAGAGCCGCCTGAACGACCTCGACCAGTTCACCACCGAAGTCGACGGCGTCGGCATCCACTTCCTCCACCTGCGCTCGAAGCACCGGGGGGCCGCGCCGCTGGTCATGACCCACGGCTGGCCGGGCTCGATCGTCGAGTTCCTCGAGGTGCTCGACCCGCTGCTCGATCCGACCGCCCACGGCGGCTCGGAGGAGGATGCCTTCCACCTGGTCGTCCCGGCCCTGCCGGGCTTCGGCTTCTCCGGCAAGCCCGCCGAGGCCGGCTGGAGCGTCGAGAAGATCGCCGAGGCCTGGGCCGAGCTCATGTCGCGGCTCGGCTACGAGTGGTACTTCGCCCAGGGCGGCGACTGGGGCGCCGCGGTCAGCACCGCCATCGCCATCCAGGACCACGAGCACTGCCACGGCATCCACCTGAACATGCCGACCTCGGGCGTGGACCGCAGCACGATGGACGACCTGACGGACATCGAGAAGGACGCCCTCGCCGGTCTCCAGCACTACCAGGACTGGGACTCCGGCTACTCCAAGCAGCAGTCGACCCGGCCCCAGACCCTCGGCTACGGCCTGGTCGACTCGCCGGCCGGGCAGGCCGCCTGGATCGTCGAGAAGTTCTGGTCCTGGATGGACTGCGACGGCCACCCGGAGAACGTGCTCACCCGCGACCGGTTGCTCGACAACGTGATGATGTACTGGCTGCCCGCCTGCGGCGCCTCCTCCGGCCGGCTCTACTGGGAGAGCTTCGGCAAGGGCGGCGGCGACCCGGTCGAGATACCCGTCGGTTGCAGCATCTTCCCCAAGGAGATCTTCCGCTCCTCCCGGCGCTGGGCTGAGCGGCGCTACCGGCAGCTCGTTTACTGGAACCGGCTCGACAAGGGCGGTCACTTCGCCGCCTTCGAGGTGCCGGACGTCTTCGTCGACGAGCTGCGGAAGTGCTTCAGCGCGATGCGAGCGTAGGCAGGCGTCGTCGACGGCAGCAGGGACTCGCCGCCCTGGCGCTCGCCGCGCTCGCCGCCGTCGCCTTCTACCCCGCCCTCGAGGCCGGATTCGTCTGGGACGACACGATCTTCGCGGAGGAGCCCGTGGTCCAGCGGGCCTCGGGCCTGCGCGACATCTGGTTCTCTCCCGCCGCGATCCGGGGAGAGGCGCACTACTGGCCGCTCACCTACACGACCTTCTGGCTGGAACACCGGCTCTGGGGTCTCGCTCCCTTCGGCTATCACCTCGTCAACCTGCTGCTGTACGTCGGCAACGTCCTGCTCCTGTGGCGGCTCTGCCTGCGCCTCTCGCTGCCCGGCGCCTGGGCGGCGACCGCGATCTGGGCCGTTCATCCGCTGCACGTCGAGTCGGTGGCCTGGGTCATCGAGCGCAAGGACGTGCTGTCGGGCCTGTGCTTCCTCGGCGCGGCCCTGGCCTACGTGCGCTTCCGCGAGACGAAGAAGCCGGGTCCCTACGGCCTGAGTCTCGCGCTCTACGCGCTCGGCCTCCTGGCGAAGTCGGCGATCGTCCCGCTGCCGGCCGCGATGCTGGTCTGGCACTGGCTTGAGCGCGGCCGGCTGCGGGCGCGGGACTTTCTGCGGACCGCGCCGTTCTTCGCCGCCGGCCTCCTCATCTCGCTCGGCGACATGGCCTTCTACCGCGGGCGGGAGGCCGCCGCGGTCCTGGACCACTCGCTGCCGGAACGGGCGCTGATCGCGGCCCGCGCCCTGTGGTTCTACGCGGGCAAGCTGGTCTGGCCGGCCGACCTGGCGGTCATCTATCCGCGCTGGGACGTCCGGGTCGGCGATCCTCTGGCCTGGGCCTGGCTCGCGGCCGCCGCGCTGCTGGCGGCCGGGCTCTGGGTCGGACGCCGCCGGTTCGGACGCGGTCCTCTGGCGGGCGTCCTGTTCTTCGCGCTCATGGTCTCGCCGGCCCTGGGCTTCCTGGACTTCGGCTACATGAAGTTCTCATTCGTCGCCGACCGGTTCCAGTACCTCGCCGGCTTCGGCCCGATCGCCGTCGTCGTCGCCGCGGCCGCCGCCGGCGCGCGGCGGCTGCCGCGGGCGTACGGGTTCGCCGCTCCCGCCGTCCTGGCGACGACGCTTGCGCTGCTCGGGACGGCCACCTGGCGGCAGGCCGGCCTCTGGCGCGACGGCGTCACCCTGTTCAGCCACGTCGTCGCCCTGAACCCCGAGGCCCGCGGCGCCCACTTCAACCTGGCCAAGGCCCTCCGCGAGGAGGGCCGCCACGAAGAGAGTCTCGCGGCGAGCCGGATCTCGGTCGAGCGCTTCCCCGACGAGGCCGAGGCGTTCACCGGCCTCGGCCTCGTCCTGCTCGAGCTGAACCGCTTCGACGAGGCCGAAGCCAGCTTCGCCAGCGCCCTGGAGCTCGATCCCCGCCACCTGAACACGCACCAGAACCTGGCCGACGCGCTGCGCCGGCAGGGACGGCACGAGGAAGCGGCCGCCCGGTTCCGGGCCGTCCTCGACCTCGACGAGGGCTTCCCGCTCGCCTGGGCCGGCCTCGGCAGTTCCCTGTTCGACGCCGGTCGGCACGAGGAGGCGATCGACGCGCTCCGCCGCGCCCTGGACCTCGCGCCGTCGTCGCCCAACGCGGCCGGACTCCACCTCCTGCTGGGGCGGGCGCGGCTCGAGACGGGCCGGATCGAGGCGGCCGAGCGGAGCCTGCTGGAAGCCGCGCGGCTCGCGCCCGGCGCCGCGATGCCGTTGCGGGAACTCGCGAAGGTCTACTTCCAGCTCGAACGCTCCGCCGAGGCGGAGGAGGTCCTGGCGCGCGCGGCGGAACTTGAACCTCCGGATCCGACCGAGCGCCACGCACGGGCCGAAGCGCTGCGGGCGCAGGGCCGTCTCGACGCGGCGCTCGCGGTCTACCGCGAGGCCCTGGAGACGGCGCCCGAATTCGCGCCGTCGTTGGCCGGCCTGGGCGCCGCGCTGTTCCAGCTCGACCGGCACGAAGAGGCAGTCGAAGCGCTCGACCGCGCGCTGGCCCTCGATCCCGACCTGCCCGCGGCGGCGGCGCTGCACCGGCTTGCCGGCCTGGCGCTCATGGAACTCGGCCGGCCGGCGGAAGCGGCGGCCCGGTTCGAGCGCTGCGTGGAACTCGATCCCCGAGACGCGGAGGCGCTCGACCGCCTCGCCTTCCTGCGCTTCCAGCAGGAGCGCTTCGAAGACGCGGTCGACCTCTACCGCCGGATGCTCGCGACCGACCCCGACGAAGCGCGAACGCACTTCAACCTCGGCATCGCCCTGCTCCTGCTCGACCGCCACGAAGAAGCGGCGGCGAGCCTGGAGCGGTCCCTCGCTCTCGCTCCAGACCAGCCGACCGCCCGCGACGCCCTCGCGGACGCGCGCCGCCGGGCCGGCGCCGGGCAGAGGTAGACGCGCTTGAGCCGTCGTCGACTCGCCGCCTCCGCGGTGTGCGCTACACTCCGAATGTGACCACCACGACCTTCGATTCGCTGGCGACTGCCCGTGCACTGGAACGGGTCGGCATGGATCCGGCTCACGCGGAGGCCGTGACGGAAGCGATCAGCGGAGCGAGAAACAGCGCCGACATGGTGACGCGGGCCGATCTGGAACCGCTGGCGACCAAAGTTGCCTTGGCCGAACTGGAAACGCGAATGACCCGAACCCTCTACGGCGTCGCGGCGGCACTGCTCGCCGGCCAGTTGGCCGCGGTCCCGGCCATCCTCAGACTGCTCGGCTGACGATCCGCTCCGGTCGCCAGCTTCAGCCTTCGTCGACGCTGGCGAGGAACCGCGGCGGCCGGCGGTGCGGCGCGGCCTGCTCGAAAGCCCAGGCGATGCGGATGAGCGTCGGTTCGCTCCAGGCGGCGCCGAAGAAGGAGACGCCCACCGGAAGGCCGTGGACGTACCCGGCCGGGACCGTGACGTTCGGGTAGCCGGCAACCGCCGCCGGGCGGGAGCTGCCGACCGAGAAGCCGTCGCCGTGGACCGGGTCGGTCACCCAGGCGGGGCCGCCGCTCGGACCGAGGATGGCGTCGAGGGCGTGCTCCGCGAGCGTCGCGTCGAGGCCCTCGTCGCGGGACAGGCGGTTCGCCGTGTCGCGCGCCGTGCGGTAGGCGGCCTCGGTCAACGGTCCCCTGGCCTCCGCCTCGATCAGGATCTCCTGGCCGAAGAACGGCATTTCCTCGGCGGCGCGCGCCTCGTTGAAGGCGATCACGTCGGCCAGCGTCTTCACCGGAGCGTCGTCCCCCATTGCGGCCAGGTACTCGTTCAGGCCGGCCTTGAACTCGTAGAGCATCGCCTCGAACTCGTGCCGACCCACCTCCTGGAGATGGGCGATGTCCACCGGGTCGACCATCTCGGCGCCCAGGCTCCGGAGGGTCTCGATCGCCTCCTCCATCACCGCGTCGACGCGGCCGTCTCGGTCGAAGAACTGACGGTCGACGCCGATCCGCAAGCCGCTCAGGTCGGCCGCGCCGGACTCGCCGCCCAAGTGGCGCGTCAGGTCGGTTGGAACCGGCGAGGCCGCGGTCGCTTCGTCCAGCGGGTCGGCGCCCGTCATGCCGCTGAGCAACGCGGCGGCGTCCGCGACCGTACGCGCCATCGGGCCGGCGGTGTCCTGTACCGAGGAGATCGGAACGATGCCGCTGCGGCTCACCAGGCCGACCGTCGGCTTGATCCCGACCAGGCCGTTCGCCGACGACGGGCAGATGATCGAGCCGTCCGTCTCCGTGCCGACCGCGGCGGCGCAGAGGTTCGCGGACGTGGCGACGCCCGAACCGGAGCTTGAACCGCAGGGATTGCGGCTCAAGACGTACGGGTTGCGGCACTGGCCGCCGCGCGCGCTCCAGCCCGAACTCGAACGCCGGGACCGGAAGTTCGCCCACTCGCTCAGGTTCGCCTTGCCCAGCAGCACCGCCCCTGCCTGCCGAAGCCGGGCGGCGACGAAGGCGTCCCGCTCCGGGATCGAACCCTCGAGCGCCAGCGAGCCGGCGGTCGTCGTGTTGCGGTCGGCGGTCGCCATGTTGTCCTTGAGCAGGATCGGAACGCCGTGGAGCGGACCGCGCACGTTGCCCGCGGCCCGCTCCCGGTCGAGTTCCTCCGCGATCTCCAGGGCGTCCGGGTTCGTCTCGATGACGGAACGCAGCGTCGGCCCCTGCCGGTCGAGCGCCTCGAGGCGGCCGAGGTAGAGCTCGGTGATCCCGGCGCTCGTCCGCTCGCCCTCCGCCATCTGTCGGCCGAGTTCGGCGATCGTCGCCTCTTCGAGCTCGAAGCCGCCCACCGCCGTCTGCTGGGTGCGCGGGTCTTCTGACCCGCTCGCTTCCGCCCCGGGCGGCTCGTCCCCGTCGCGGCCGGACGGAGCGCATGCCGAGCCCGCCACGGCCGTCGCGCCCAACGCCCCAGCCGCGGCCATCACCTGCCTCCGCGTAGCTCCTTCCTTCTCGCTCATGCCGTCACGCTACACGACCGCTCAGCCCCAAGCCCCAAAGCCAGGCCACGACGGCGCCCAAGGGCACGTACCACGGCCACGCGAGCACCGCGCCGCCGGGGCCCTCCGCCCAACCCCACAAAGCCAGCACGGCGCCGACGCCCAGGACCAGGAAGAGGCTGGCGCCGAAGCGGCCGCGGCCGTCCATGCGCAGCCAAGCCACAAGCAGCACGACGCCGCCGAGCAGGCAGACCCAGCCGGCCGCCGGCTGGTGCCACACCGCGGCGAACACCGCGAGCGCCGAAAGCGGCCCGGACCACAGAAAGCCCCGTCCGTCCCGGCCGAACGGCGCCAGAGCCAAAGCCACGGCCGCCAGCAGCGCCCCGCCCGTGTACCCCGCCATCGCCAGCGCGAGGTCGAGCAGCGCGTCGTAGCGCGCCGCCACCGCGTCCATCGACAGCGACGTCAGGCCCAGCACGAGACCCCAGCCGAGCACCAGCAGCCGCGGCAGTCGCACGCCGGAGCGCAGCGCCCCGAAACCCCCTGCCGGCTCGGCGCTCCTGCCCATCCCGTCCGCTTGGCGGACTTCGCTCCCGGAACGTGCCCCGCCGGGTTCCGCGGCGCGAGGTCGCAGCAGGGCCGCGGTCGTCTGCGCGAGCGCCGCGAGGATCGAATCGAGGCTGGAAACGGCCGCCGCGAGCGCTCCGGCGACGACGAGCGCCTTCAGACCGACCGCCACCGCCTCGACCGCAAAGACCGCGAAGATCCGATCGGGCTGCTCCGCCACGATCTCGGCCGCAACGCCTCCGAGCGGCGCCTGCTCGTAGTAGGCCCACAGACCGATCCCGACGAGAGCGAACGAGAAGGAAACGAGCACGGAAACGCCGCTGGCCGCGACCGCCAGTTGCGCGTCCCGCGCGCTTCGGCAGCAGAACAGGCGCTGCGCCATCAACTGGTCGGTGCCGAAGGCCGCGACGCCGCCGATCGTGGCGCCGATCAGCGCCGCCCACAGAGTGTACGGCGCGGTCAGCGACGCCGACAGGTCGAACAGCGCGAACTTCCCCTCGTTCCACGCCGCGGCGAGCGCCGGCGCCATGCCCGCCTCGAGTTCCCACGCGACGACGCCCAGACTGACCGCGACGCCCGCCACGAACAGCAGGAAGAGGACGACGTCCGTCCAGACCACCGCGGCGATGCCGCCCAGCCAGGTCCAGACGACGGCGATGACGACCACCGCCGCCACCGCCGCCACGTGCGGCGGCACGCCCGTCGCGCGTTCCAGCCAACCCAGCTCCCGGTGCAGCAGAACGCCCAGCACGACCGCCGACAGGTAGACCCGCGCCGACTGCGCCAGGACGCCTCCGAGCCAGAACATGCCGGTCGCCGTCCGCCGCACCGATGCCCCCGCCGCGCCCAGCCGACGCTCGATCAGGTCGTACGGGCTCATCACGTCGTACCGGTAGTAGGCCGGGACGAGCAGCCACGCCACCAGGAACCGCGCCCCGAGATAGCCGAACAGCCCGATCTGCAGATACGTCAGGTTGCCGCCCGGCCGATGCACGATCGACGGCAGACTGATGTACGTGACCGCGCTGATCTCCGTCGCCACGAGCGACGCCGCGACCGCGTACCACGGCAGGTTCCGCGCACCTCCGAAGTAGTCGCTCTCCGTCTTCTGCCGCCTTGAGAGCGACCTCGCCATCACCGTGATGGCGACCAGCAACCCGAGCAGGATCAGCCAGTCGAGAACCCCGAAGTTACCGTTCAGACCCACGCCACGTCACTCGGCTCTGCACACGGTCCAGCCCACGGCGAGGCCGGTGGGAGGGGTCCCCGGCGGGCTCTGAACGAGCGACTCCCGGCACCCCCACCGAAACCGACGCCGAACCGGAGCGAGTGAAGCGAAGCGAGCGCCAACCTTCCCTCCTCCAAGAAAGCGGGAGCGGCCGCCGGGACCCCTCCCACCGGCCTCGCCGTGGGCGGGTTCATCCCGTGACGCCGCCTACTCGCCGCCGGCGTAAACGAGGCCTCGCGTACTCGTCGCCACGCGGTACAGCCCGGTGCGCGCCGTCATGTAGAGCGTGCTGCCGTCGCCGCCGAACGCCGTGTTCGCGGGCAGTTCCGCGGGCGCGATCGTGCCCAGGTGGCGGCCGTCGGGCGCGAAGACCATCACGCCGCCCGGGCCGGTCGCAAAGACGTTGCCGTCCACGTCGACGGCCAGGCCGTCCGGAGCGCCCGGCACGTCCACCATGCCGCTGGCGTCGAAGAACATCTCGCCTTCGCCGAGGGTCAGGTCGTCGTTGACCGCGTACTTCTTCCAGTACCGGTTGGGCGCCGCGTCGGAGTTCGCCACGTAGAGCGTCTTCTCGTCCGGGGACAGGCCGAGGCCGTTCGGTCGGGTCTGACCGGTCTCGAGCAACGTCACCGTGCCGTCCGGGTCCAGGCGGTAGATGCCGTTGTGCGCCTGCTCCTTGTTCTCCGACGCGTCCTGGCCTTGCAGGCCGTACGGCGGATCCGTGAAGAACGCGGCGCCGCTCGAGTGGAACACGATGTCGTTCGGGCTGTTCAGCTTCTTCCCGTCGTAGCTGCCGGCCAGGGTCGCCCGCTCGCCGTCCAGCGCCATCGCCGACACGACGCGGTTGCCGTGCTCGCACAGCACGAGGCGGCCGTCGGGGTGGAGCGCCAGCCCGTTCGACCCGCCCGTGCCGCCGGTGCCGGCGTCGTCGGGCAGGACCGGATCGAGGAACACGACCGCGCCCTCGCCCTCGGACCAGCGGTAGACCTTGTTCTGCGGGATGTCGCTGAAGTACAGCCGGTCCGGGTCCCCCGGCACCCACACCGGACCCTCGGTGAACGTGAAGCCGTCCGCCACCTTCTCGACCACGGCGTCCGCGGGCACCAGGCCGTCCATCGCCGGATCGTTCCTCAGCACCGTGCCGTCGTTCGACATCTCTTCCATCGCCTCCTCCGCCGTCGTTTCCGCTTCCTCGCCGTCGCCGCCGTAGCCGCAACCAGCGGCTGCAACGACGGCCGCCATCGTCCATCCGGCCAACGCCTTCTTCATCCTCACCCCTCCTCGGGTCGAAGTCCTCCGTTCCGCGCAGAAGGACTCAGGATAGCAACCGGCATCCGGCGCCGGGCTATAGTCCCGCCGTTGCCCCCTTCGCCCGCCATGGCCGCCGCGCGAGCGCTTTCCGCCGCCGTGACGCCGCTCCGGGCGGGCCTGTTCGGCCTGGCCGCCGTCACCGCCTGCCAAACGACAGGACCACAGCCTCCAGGAATCGCGGTCCACATGTCCCCACCGAGACCGGCAGACCCGGCAGCAGCCGCGCCCGTGCTGCGCGACGGACCGCCTGAAGCGGCCGGCTTCGACCCGGAACGCCTGCGCCACGCAGCCGACCTGCTGGACAAGGCCGTCGCGGAGGGCGTCACGCCCGGCGGCGTCCTCCTGGTGGCCCGCCGCGGCACGGTCGTCCTCGAACACGGAGCCGGCTGGCTGACCCGCGACAGCGAGGCGCCCGCCGTCACCCCGTCCACCATCTACGACCTCGCCTCGCTGACCAAGGTCATCGCGACCACCGCCCTCGTCATGCGCCGCGTCGAGGCGGGCGACCTCCAGCTCGACGCCGCAGCCGCCTCGTATCTACCCGAACTCGAAGAATCGCCCGTCGGCGGCGCCACGCTGCGGGACCTGCTGGCCCATTCGAGCGGCCTTCCCTGCTGCACCGAGTTCTTCCGCGAACTGGGCGAAGGCGTCGACCGGGACGAGGCCCGCGCCCACTACCTGGATCACATCGCCGCCGCGGGACTCGAAGCAGGGCCGCGCGAACGGGCGATCTACTCCGACCTGGGCGTGCTGCTTCTGGGCGAGATCCTGGAGCGCGGCGCCGGCAGGCCCCTGGACGAGCAGTTCCACGACGAGATCGCCGGTCCGCTCGGCCTCGAGTCGCTCTCCTACACGCCGGACCTGGGGCTCCTCGACCGGATCGCCCCGACCGAGGTCGACTCCTGGCGCGGCCTCCTCGTCCACGGCGAGGTCCACGACGAGAACACCCATGCGTTGGGCGGCATCGCCCCGCACGCGGGCCTGTTCGGCACCGCCCGCGATGTCGCGACCTTCGCCCAGGCGATGCTGAACGGCGGCGCCTACGGCCCGGCCCGGGTCGCGAGCGCCAGAACGGTCGCCCTCTTCACCCGCCGCGCAGGCCTCGTCCCCGGCAGCAGCCGCGCGCTGGGCTGGGACACGCCGTCCGAGCCAAGCTCCGCCGGCCGCTACTTCTCGACCCGCTCCTACGGCCACACCGGCTTCACCGGGACCTCGCTCTGGATCGACCCGGAACTGGACCTGATCGTCGTTCTGCTGACCAACCGGGTCCATCCGACCCGCGAGAACGTCGCGATCCGCGGGCTGCGGCCGGCGATCCACGACGCCGTCGCCCTGGCCATCGAGGACGCGAAGATCGAGCCGCGCGAAGACGCTTGAAGGCGGCCGCCCAGCGGCAGCGTCCCGACGTTTGCCGAAGGCTCGACCACAGGCGCGCCGGACCTTGAGTCGACCACGATTCCGCTGACGAGCCGCGCCGACCCGACACGGCACCGCCCAAAGCTCCGCTCGGCGGTCGACGACACGGTGCTCCCGGCACTCGAAGACGCCACCGTCGAACCCGGCTACGCCGGCTGAAACGGCGGGCGCAGGCACCGATCGTCGCCGCAAGCCCGCCACCATCTCGCCACACGTGAGCGGGCACGCTCCACGATCATGCGATCTCCACGCCCCGCTCGCGGTCTCATCGACGAGTGTCGGCTGGCATCTTCACCGTTTACACACTGATTACCTCATTCGTACACGTATTCGCCACTCTCGGTTTGTATCATCCCCGGGTGGTTTCTGATAAGGGGAGAAGGCTTCCGCGGATCGCGGATCGCGGATCGCGGATCGCGGATCGCGGATCGCGGATCGCGGATCGCGGATCGCGGATCGCGGATCGCGGATCGCGGATCCGTCGCACGCACCGCCAGCGGGTGACGACGATGCGGCGTCCCGCACGCTGGCGCAACACCGTTGCGTCACGGCCCAGGCGACGGGAGATGGCCTCCTCCAGTAGGGCCACGGGCCACGACGGAGACGGCGCCGGTCGTGGCGGGAACGCCCGGAACCGGCGGCGAACGGCTACGCCCGGAAACCGCGCGAAGCCGGACCTCCGCAGCGCCGGCGCACGCCTGAAACGGGCGCTTGCCCTGGCGTGCCTGTCAGCGCCGTGGTCGGCTGTTCCCCTAGCCGCCCAGACGCCCGACATCACGATCCACGAGATCAACCAGAACAGCGCGAAGGTCACTATCGCGGGCTACGACGAGGCCTTCTTCCACCGGCAACGTGGCACAACCACATGCAGCCTCTACAGATACAGCAAGCTCACCAATCTGACCGCTGACACCAGCTACACCTACGACTTCTTCGACACCCCCGGGCAGTGCAACTCCGGCTCATTGGGCAGCGCCACCTTCAGGACCCTCAAGTACTCGATGACTGTATCGCACAGCACCTACAGTTTCGTCCAGTTGACCCTCGGCGCGGACGTGAGCTGGTCCTACCAGGTGAGATCGCCCACCGTCGGCACCTGCTTCAACCAGGCGAAGAGCACCAAAGGAAGGCTGACTGGCCTGCAAGGCGGCACCTATTACCAAGCGAACGCGTACGCTCAACCGAATTGCGCCGGAAACCGCGTCGCCGCGGCGTACTTCACGACCCTGCCCCAGCCCACGCTCACCGCGAGCAGCGTGGAGGCCACCAGCGCCACGCTGACCATCGGCCACTGGGCCGACCAGTGGTCCATCAAGAAGACGACGGACACGAACTGCGCCTCCATACACAACGGCACGACATTCAGCGCCGTCGGTCTCTCCGAGGGAACGTCCTATACCTACAAGGCCTATCGGACCGATTGCAGCAGCGAACTCGCCACCGAGACCTTCCTCACCAAGCCGGCGAAGACCACCGGCCTGTCCGCCGCCAGCCGCGCCAGGAGCCTCTATGTCTCATGGGATGCAATGACCGGCGCCGCGAGCTACAAGGTGCAGTGGAAGTCGGGCACGGACAACTTCGGCACATCGCGCCAGAACACCGTCTCCTCCGGCACCAGCCACACCATCACCGGCCTCACCAACGACACCACCTACACCGTCCGCGTCGCCGCGGTCAACGCCACCGGCGACGGCGCCTGGTCGGACGAGGTGTCGCGACCGGCGAAAGCGGTCACGCTCACCGCGAGCAACGTGGCGGAAGTCACCGCGACGCTGACCATCGCCAACTGGGGAGGGACGTGGTACCACAAGTACACCTCCCCAAGCGGCGGCACCTGCACGGCCGAAACGACGCTGGCGGCGTCGCTCACCACCACGGAGAACACGTCCTACACCTGGAAGGCCTACAGCGACTCCGGCTGCACAACGGAAATCGGCAGCGAGACCTTCAAGACGGTCTGGATCTCCGTCAACAGCAATACGGTCGGACATACCATCGCGCAGTTGGCCAATACCGGATGGTCGGGCAATTGGTGGTCCAAGGGCGATCAGAGCGGCGCCACTTGCACCAGGGAAACCAGCTCGGTCGCCATCCTGAGGAACCTCACCAAGAACACGACCTACACCTATACGGGGTATCGGGCGGCCGGCTGCAACGCTGCAGACAAGATCGGCGATGCGACCTTCACGACCCTGGATTCGACCTACCTCTCGGCAACGAACAAGACGGAGTCCAAGTCGACGCTCGCCATCCACAATGTGCGTCATGGGCGAAAGTGGTGGTTCAAGGCCACATACGGACCCGTGTACAGGACCTGCACTGAGGCCGGCAGATTTCCCGCGGTCTCCTCGGTGGAGTTGACCGGCTTGAGAGAGCGCGTTCAAACCCAATACAAGGCTTACGACGCGGCTGGCTGCGCTGCGGACAACGAGATCGCCAGCCTGCTCTTCTGGACGTTGTCGTTCGACTTGAGCACGCAAACTCTGGGAGTCGTACAGCTAGCCCTAAGCAATTGGCCGTCGGGCACATGGTGGTACAAAGGCGATCAGAGCGGCGCCACCTGCACCAGCGAGACCTCGGCGGTCGCCATTGTTCGGAACCTGGAAAAAGAAACGAGCTACACCTACACCGCCTACGGGGCGTCCGGCTGCAACGCCGCGGACAAGATCGGCGATGCCAGCTTCACGACTTGGGGCGACACGTCGCTGACCAAAAGCAGGCTGGAGTCGACGAGCGTCCGGCTGCACTTGAACTATGTACGGGGCAGTACGCGGTGGTCCATCAAGGGCTCCCAGAGCGGCGACAAGTGCCGCGCGCTAGGCCAAGCCCATTTCAACTGGGCAGACGTCACGGGCTTGACGGGGAACAGCAGCTATACCTACAAGGCGTACTCCTACGTCAACACTGATTGGCCCAATGTCTGCCGCGACGCCAAGGAACTCGCCAACCTGACCTTCACGACCAAGCCGCCGAAACCCGCCAAGCCGACCACGACCAACGCTGGCAGCGGCAAGCTCACACTGGCGTCGTCGGTGGGCGGCGACGCGGCACTGACCAAATGGCAATTCAAGAAGTGGGCCCGAGGCACTTGGGATGCCAACTGGACCGACGTCACCTCCACGTCGAGGACGCTGAGCCACACCGTCACCGGGCTGAGCGACCACAGGCCCGTCGCGTTCAAGGTTCAGGCGGTAAACGCCTCGGGCACGAGCGCGGAGTCCGCCCAGTCCCTCTATGCGTACCCCAGCGCCGCCCATCTGAAGGCGACCAACGTCAGCGCCTCTGGCGCGACACTCACCATTCAGTCCTGGACGCTGGCATGGTGGTACCAGGGCAACCAGACCAACGCGGCCTGCACTTCGGTGGCCGCCAACACGAGCACTGCCACCCTGTCGAGTCTGGATGCCGGCACGGACTACACCTACAAGGCGTACTCCAAAGCGGGGTGCGCCGATGCGGACCAGATCGCCGCCCGGGGTTTCACGACCATACCGGCGAAGACCACGGGCGTCTCGACCGCGGCCTTGCACCAGAAGCTCAAGGTGTCGTGGAACTCGATGGCTGGCGCCACGAGCTACAAGGTGCAGTGGAAGTCCGGCGCCCAGAACTACGACTCCGCCCGCTCCGCGACCGTCAGCGGCACGAGCCACACCATCACCGGCCTCACCAACAGCACCGAGTACACCATGCAGGTCGCCGCCGTCAACGGCAGCGGCGACGGCGCATGGTCCGACGAGGCGAAAGGCACGCCCACCACGCCAACCCTCGCCGCCAGCGGCGTCACCGCCTCGGGCGCGACCCTCACCATCGGCAACTACACGGACGCATGGTGGTACAAGGGCAACCAGACCAACGCGGCCTGCACTTCGGTGGCCGCCGGCACGGCGTCTGCCACGCTGTCGGGCCTCGACGCCGGCACCAGCTACATCTACAAGGCGTACGCCACAGCCGGCTGCGACGCGATCTACCTGCTCGCCACCGCCACATCCTTCCTGACTCTGCCGGCGAAGACCACCGGCGTATCGGCAACGGCGGCGAATACGTCGCTCAGCGTGTCATGGACCGCGGTCGCCAGCGCGACCAGCTACAAGGTGCAGTGGAAATCGGGCACCGAGCAGTACAACACCGGCAACCGGCAGGCAACGGTGACCAGCGGCACGCAACACACCATCACCGGCCTTGCCAACGGCACGGAGCACACCGTGCGCGTCACCGCCGTCAACGGCACCGGCGCCGGCGCCCCGTCCGACGAAGCGAAGGGCACCCCCACCGGCCCCACCCTGACCGCCGAAACCGTCCTTCAGAAGCAGGCCCGGCTGGCGATGTCCAACTGGTCGGGGGATTGGTGGGTCAAGGGCGAACAGAACGGCGCCACCTGCATCAAGGGCACGACCAACACCGGCAAGGTCCAGTTCTCCGGGCTCACGGCCTCCACCACGTACACCTACAACGCCTACAGCGCTTCCGGCTGCGCCGCGAGCAACAAGATCACGCACGTGACCTTCACCACCCTCGCGCCGATTGCGCTCGCCTCCTCCAACATCACCACAACCAGCGCCACCCTGACCCTGTCGAATCTTGCCGGCGCCAGCGGCTGGCGCTACCAAGGCACCCAGAGCGGCGCGACCTGCACGTTGGACACCGACGCGGGCACGCAGAAGACCGCCGACATCACCGGCCTGGACGCGGGAACGTCCTACACGTACAACGCCTACGCCACGACCGACATCCACTGCAACACGTCGATCGCCAGCCATACGTTCACGACGCTGCCGGCGAAGACCACGGGCGTTGCGGCGAAGACGCTCAGCGAGAAGCTGAAGATCACTTGGACGGCGGTGACCAGCGCGACGAGCTACAAGGTGCAGTGGAAATCGGGCGCCCAGAACTACGACTCGACCCGTCAGGCGACCGTCAGCAGCGGCACCGAATACACGATCACCGGCCTCACCAACGCCACCACCTACACGATCCAGGTCGCCGCGACCAACGGCAGCGGCGACGGCGCGTGGTCCGACGAGGCGACGGGCACCCCGGCGGCGGTCACGCTGACGGCGTCCAGCATCGGCTCGACCACCGCCACACTCACGATCGGCAACTACTCGGGCAACTGGTACTACAAGCACACCTCGCCATCCACCGGACCGGGAGCTTCCTGCTCCACCAGCGCCGTCACTGCGACGACGAAGGATCTGTCGAGCCTTGCGACCGGCACCAGCTACACGTATGCGGCTTACAGCGACAGTGCCTGCACTACGTTGCTGGCGACAGCGACGGCGTTCACCACCAAGCCGGGCAAGGTCGCGAACGTTGCCGCCACGGCGGCCCACAATGCGCTGGATGTCGATTGGGACGCCGAGACGGGGGCAACGTCGTACAAGGTCCAGTGGAAGTCGGGAGTGCAAACCTGGGACGCCACCAACCGCCAGCAGACCTCCAGCACCGACTCCACGACCATCTCGACGTTGACCAACGGCACGCAGTACACCATCCGCGTCGCGGCGGTGAACGGCACCGGCGACGGCGAATGGTCGGACGAGGCAACCGGCACCCCGGCCATCACGCTGACGGTGTCGGCCATCGAGGCCACCACGGCAACGCTGACGATCAGCGACCACAGCAGCGGCTGGTATTACAAGTACACGACCCCCAACGGCGGCACCTGCTCTTCGCAAGTCTCCACCGCCTCGACCAGCGTCACGTCGCTGGCGACCGGCACGAGCCACACGTTCAAGGCCTACAGCGACAGTACCTGCACGACGGTGACCGCCACCGCCACGGCATTCACCACCAAGCCCGGCAAGGTGTCGAACGTCTCGACCACGGCAGCGAGCAAGGCGCTGGATGTCGATTGGGACGCGGAGACGGGGGCCACGTCGTACAAGATTCAGTGGAAGTCGGGAGCTCAGACCTGGGACGCCACCAACCGGCAGCAAACCTCCACCACCACATCCACGACCCTTTCAACCCTCATCAACGGGACCCAGTACACGATCCGCGTGGCGGCGGTGAACGGCAGCGGCAACGGCGCCTGGTCCGACGAGGCGACCGGCACTCCGGCCGTCTCACTGACGGTGTCCGCCATCGAAGCCAGCTCGGCGACGCTGACGATCAACGACCACAGCGGCGGGTGGTACTACAAGTACACGATCCCCAGCGCCGGCACTTGCTCTTCGCAGGTCTCCACCGCCTCGACCAGCGTCACGTCGCTGGCGACCGGCACGAGCCACACCTTCAAGGCCTACAGCGACAGCGCCTGCACCACGGAACTCGCGACGGCAACGGCGTTCACCACCAAGCCCGGCAAGGTGTCGAACGTTGCGACCACGGCAGCGAGCAAGGCGCTGGATGTCGATTGGGACGCGGAGACGGGGGCCACGTCGTACAAGATTCAGTGGAAGTCCGGAGCGCAGACCTGGGATGCCACCAACCGGCAGCAAACCTCCACCACCACATCCACGACCCTTTCAACCCTCATCAACGGGACCCAGTACACGATCCGCGTGGCGGCGGTGAACGGCAGCGGCGACGGCGCATGGTCCGACGAGGCGACCGGGACCCCGGCCGTCTCACTGACGGTGTCCGCCATCGAAGCCACCTCGGCGACGCTGACGATCAGCGACCACAGCGGCGGCTGGTACTACAAATACACGTCCCCCGTTGGCGGCACGTGTTCCTCGCTCGTCTCCACCGCCTCGACCAGCGTCTCGTCGCTGGCAACCGGCACGAGCCACACGTTCAAGGCCTACAGCGACAGCGTTTGCAGCACCGAGGTTGCGGCGGCGACGGCGTTCACCACCAAGCCGGGCAAGGTCTCGAACGTTGCCACCACGGCCGCCCACGACGTGCTGGACGTGAGCTGGGATGCGGAAACCGGTGCAACTTCCTACAAGATCCAGTGGAAGTCGGGGGCGCAGACCTGGGACGCCGCCAACCGCCAAGAGACCTCCACCACCACTTCCAAGACGATCTCGGGCCTCAGCTATCCGACCAGCTACACCCTGCGCGTGGCGGCCGCGAACGGCAGCGGCGACGGCGAATGGTCCGACGAGGCGACGGGCACGCCGGCGGCGCCCTCACTGTCTGCCGGGTCGATCACCGAGACCGGCGCCACCCTGACCATCGCCAACCACACCGGCAACTGGTACCACAAACAGACGGCCCCGAGCGCCGGCACCTGCTCGTCGGCGGTCAGCGGCGCAAGCGCCGACCTCTCGACGCTCACCGGCGGCACCGCCTACACCTGGAAGGCGTATAGCGACAGCACCTGCGCGACGGAACTCGCCAGCGAGACCTTCACCACGGTTTCGTTCACGGCGACCTCGGTGACAGCGGTTTCGGCGACGCTGAACATCGGCAACTGGAGCAGCCCCTGGTGGTACTCGGCCGTTGGGAACTCAAGCTGCTTGTCCGTGGCTGGCGGCACATCGACGGCGGATCTTTCGAACCTCGTCGAGTCCACGGACTACAGCTTCGAAGCGTTCAGCGCGTCCGGTTGTGCGTCTGCGAACAAGATTGCCGACGTGAGCTTCAGGACCCTCTCGACCGTGACCCTGGCGGCCAGCGACATCACGGAAACCTCGGCGACCCTGACCATCTCCGTCAACAGCAACGACGTGACTCTTGAACAGATTTTCAAGACGTTTGGCTGGCGTCACAAGCAAGGAACAACCTGCACGCAGGTTTCGCCGGGGTTGACGGCAGCCTTGAGCACCCTGACGGGCGGCACCTCCTACAGCTACAGCGGCCATTTGATCACGGACACGAACTGCTCCAGCACCGCGTTCGCCACCGACACGTTCACGACGCTGTCGCTGGCGGCGGGTTCCATCACCACGAGCACGGCGAAGCTGACGCTCGGCAACTACAGTGGAAGCTGGTGGTACAAGGGCAGTCAGGCCGGCGCCACCTGCACATCGGCTGGCACCGGCATCACCGCAGACCTCGCCAGCCTGGACGACGCCACCAACTACACCTACACCGCCTACGACGCTTCCACCTGCGCATCGAGCGCGAAGATCGCGGACGTCGACTTCACCACCCTCACCGCCCCCGGTTTCACGTTCACACCCACCAGCGTCACGGTGACGGAGGGCTCGACGGCGACCTACACGGTGAAGCTGGCGACCAAGCCGACCGCCAGCGTCACCGTCACGATCGCCCGCAGCACGACGGGCACCCAGGACGCGGACCTGAGCGTCAAGACCGGCGGCTCGCTCACCTTCACCACCGACAACTGGAACACGGCGCAGACGGTCACGCTGGAGGCGAAGGAGGACGACGACGGCGACGCCGGCACGGCCGACATCGCGCACACGGCGAGCGGCGGGGGCTACGGCAGCGTCACGGGAACCGTCACGGCGACGGAGGACGACAACGACACGAAGGGTTTCACCTTCTCCGCCTCCAACGTCTCCGTGACGGAGGGCTCCACCGCCACCTACAAGGTCAAGCTGGCGACCAAGCCGTCCGCCAGCGTCACCGTGACGATTGCGCGAAGCACCACCGGCACCCAGGACGCGGACCTGAGCGTCAAGACCGGCGGCTCGCTCACCTTCACCACCGACAACTGGGACACGGACCAGACCGTGACGCTCGAGGCCAAGGAGGACGACGACGGCGACGCTGGCACGGCGGACATCGCGCACACCGCCAGCGGCGGGGGCTACGGAAGCGCGACCGGCACGGTGACCGCCACCGAGTCGGACAACGACACCAAGGGCTTCACCTTCTCGTCGTCCAACGTCTCGGTCACCGAGGGCTCCACGGCCACCTACAAGGTCAAGCTGGCGACCGAGCCCACCGCCAGCGTCACCGTCACCGTCGCGCGGAGCAGCACCGGCGCGCAGGACTCGGACCTGAGCGTCAAGACCGGCGGGACCCTCACCTTCACCACCGACAACTGGGACACGGACCAGACGGTAACGCTCGAAGCCAAGGAGGACGACGACGGAGACGACGGCACCGCCGACATCGCCCACAGCGCCACCGGCGGTGGTTACGGCAGCGTCACCGGCAGCGTCACCGCGACCGAGGACGACAACGACACCAAGGGCTTCACCTTCTCGTCGTCCAACGTCTCGGTCACCGAGGGCTCGACCGCCACCTACCAGGTCAAGCTCGCCACCGAGCCCACCGCCAGCGTCACCGTCACCGTGGCGCGAAGCACCACCGGCACCCAGGACGCGGACCTGAGCGTGAAGACCGGCGGCTCGCTCACCTTCACCACCGACAACTGGGACACCGACCAGACCGTGACGCTCGAAGCCAAGGAGGACGACGACGGCGACGACGGCACCGCCGACATCTCGCACACCGCCAGCGGCGGGGGCTACGGAAGCGCGACCGGCACGGTGACCGCCACGGAGTCGGACAACGACACGAAGGGCTTCACCTTCTCCGCGTCCAACGTCTCCGTGACGGAAGGCTCCACCGCCACCTACAAGGTCAAGCTGGCGACCAAGCCGTCCGCCAGCGTCACCGTGACGATTGCGCGAAGCACCACCGGCACCCAGGACGCGGACCTGAGCGTCAAGACCGGCGGCTCGCTCACCTTCACCACCGACAACTGGAACACGGACCAGACCGTGACCCTGGAGGCGAAGGAGGACGACGACGGAGACGCCGACACCGCCGACATCGCTCACACCGCCAGCGGCGGAGGCTACGGCAGCGTCACCGGCACGGTGACCGCAACTGAGTCGGACAACGACACGAAGGGCTTCACCTTCTCCGCGTCCAACGTCTCCGTGACGGAAGGCTCTACCGCCACCTACAAGGTCAAGCTCAAGACGAAGCCCTCCGCCAGCGTCACCGTGACCGTCGCGCGGAGCACGACCGGCACACAGGACTCGGACCTGAGCGTCAAGACCGGCGGCTCGCTCACCTTCACCACCGACAACTGGGACACCGACCAGACCGTGACGCTCGAGGCCAAGGAAGACGACGACGGCGACGCTGGACGGCGGACATCGCGCACACCGCCAGCGGCGGAGGCTACGGAAGCGTCACCGGCACAGTCACCGCTAGTGAGTCGGACAACGACGCGAAGGGCTTCACCTTCTCCGCATCGAACGTGAGCGTGACCGAGGGCTCCACCGCCACCTACAAGGTGAAGCTGGCGACCAAGCCGTCCGCCAGCGTCACCGTGACGATTGCGCGAAGCACCACCGGCACCCAGGACGCGGACCTGAGCGTCAAGACCGGCGGCTCGCTCACCTTCACCACCGACAACTGGGACACCGACCAGACCGTCACGCTGGAGGCCAAGGAGGACGACGACGGCGACGACGGCACCGCCGACATCTCGCACACCGCCAGCGGCGGGGGCTACGGAAGCGTCACCGGCACAGTCACCGCCACCGAGTCGGACAACGACACCAAGGGCTTCACCTTCTCCGCATCGAACGTGAGCGTGACTGAGGGCTCGACGGCCACCTACAAGGTGAAGCTGGCGACCAAGCCGTCCGCCAGCGTCACCGTGACGATTGCGCGAAGCACCACCGGCACCCAGGACGCGGACCTGAGCGTGAAGACCGGCGGCTCGCTCACCTTCACGACCGACAACTGGGACACCGACCAGACCGTCACGCTGGAGGCCAAGGAGGACGACGACGGCGACGACGGCACCGCCGACATCTCGCACACCGCCAGCGGCGGGGGCTACGGAAGCGCGACCGGCACGGTGACCGCCACCGAGTCGGACAACGACACCAAGGGCTTCACCTTCTCGTCGTCCAACGTCTCGGTCACCGAGGGCTCCACGGCCACCTACAAGGTCAAGCTGGCGACCGAGCCCACGGCCAGCGTCACCGTCACCGTCGCGCGGAGCAGCACCGGCGCGCAGGACTCGGACCTGAGCGTCAAGACCGGCGGGACCCTCACCTTCACCACCGACAACTGGGACACGGACCAGACGGTAACGCTCGAAGCCAAGGAGGACGACGACGGAGACGACGGCACCGCCGACATCGCCCACAGCGCCACCGGCGGTGGTTACGGCAGCGTCACCGGCAGCGTCACCGCGACCGAGGACGACAACGACACCAAGGGCTTCACCTTCTCGTCGTCCAACGTCTCGGTCACCGAGGGCTCGACCGCCACCTACCAGGTCAAGCTCGCCACCGAGCCCACCGCCAGCGTCACCGTCACCGTGGCGCGAAGCACCACCGGCACCCAGGACGCGGACCTGAGCGTGAAGACCGGCGGCTCGCTCACCTTCACCACGGACAACTGGGACACCGACCAGACCGTGACGCTCGAAGCCAAGGAGGACGACGACGGCGACGACGGCACCGCCGACATCTCGCACACCGCCAGCGGCGGGGGCTACGGAAGCGCGACCGGCACGGTGACCGCCACGGAGTCGGACAACGACACGAAGGGCTTCACCTTCTCCGCGTCCAACGTCTCCGTGACGGAAGGCTCCACCGCCACCTACAAGGTCAAGCTGGCGACCAAGCCGTCCGCCAGCGTCACCGTGACGATTGCGCGAAGCACCACCGGCACCCAGGACGCGGACCTGAGCGTCAAGACCGGCGGCTCGCTCACCTTCACCACCGACAACTGGAACACGGACCAGACCGTGACCCTGGAGGCGAAGGAGGACGACGACGGAGACGCCGGCACCGCCGACATCGCTCACACCGCCAGCGGCGGAGGCTACGGCAGCGTCACCGGCACGGTGACCGCAACTGAGTCGGACAACGACACGAAGGGCTTCACCTTCTCCGCGTCCAACGTCTCCGTGACGGAAGGCTCTACCGCCACCTACAAGGTCAAGCTCAAGACGAAGCCCTCCGCCAGCGTCACCGTGACCGTCGCGCGGAGCACGACCGGCACACAGGACTCGGACCTGAGCGTCAAGACCGGCGGCTCGCTCACCTTCACCACCGACAACTGGGACACCGACCAGACCGTGACGCTCGAGGCCAAGGAAGACGACGACGGCGACGCTGGCACGGCGGACATCGCGCACACCGCCAGCGGCGGAGGCTACGGAAGCGTCACCGGCACAGTCACCGCTAGTGAGTCGGACAACGACGCGAAGGGCTTCACCTTCTCCGCATCGAACGTGAGCGTGACCGAGGGCTCCACCGCCACCTACAAGGTGAAGCTGGCGACCAAGCCGTCCGCCAGCGTCACCGTGACGATTGCGCGAAGCACCACCGGCACCCAGGACGCGGACCTGAGCGTCAAGACCGGCGGCTCGCTCACCTTCACCACCGACAACTGGGACACCGACCAGACCGTCACGCTGGAGGCCAAGGAGGACGACGACGGCGACGACGGCACCGCCGACATCTCGCACACCGCCAGCGGCGGGGGCTACGGAAGCGTCACCGGCACAGTCACCGCCACCGAGTCGGACAACGACACCAAGGGCTTCACCTTCTCCGCATCGAACGTGAGCGTGACTGAGGGCTCGACGGCCACCTACAAGGTGAAGCTGGCGACCAAGCCGTCCGCCAGCGTCACCGTGACGATTGCGCGAAGCACCACCGGCACCCAGGACGCGGACCTGAGCGTCAAGACCGGCGGCTCGCTCACCTTCACCACCGACAACTGGGACACCGACCAGACCGTCACGCTGGAGGCCAAGGAGGACGACGACGGCGACGACGGCACCGCCGACATCTCGCACACCGCCAGCGGCGGGGGCTACGGAAGCGCGACCGGCACGGTGACCGCCACCGAGTCGGACAACGACACCAAGGGCTTCACCTTCTCCGCGTCGAACGTGTCGGTGACGGAAGGCTCGACGGCGACCTACACGGTCAAGCTGGCGACCAAGCCGACCGCCAGCGTCACGGTCACCGTCGCCCGCAGCACCGCCGGCACGCAGGACGCGGACCTGAGCGTCAAGACCGGCGGCTCGCTCACCTTCACCACCGACAACTGGAGCACCGCCCAGACCGTCACGCTGGAGGCGAAGGAAGACGACGACGGCGACGACGGCACGGCGGACATCGCGCACACCGCCAGCGGCGGAGGCTACGGCAGCGTCACGGGAAACGTCACGGCGACGGAGGACGACAACGACACGAAGGGCTTCACCTTCTCCGCGTCGAACGTCTCGGTGACGGAGGGCTCCACCGCCACCTACAAGGTCAAGCTGGCGACCAAGCCGTCCGCCAGCGTCACCGTGACGGTTGCGCGAAGCACCACCGGCACACAGGACTCGGACCTGAGCGTGAAGACCGGCGGCTCGCTCACCTTCACGACCGACAACTGGAACACCGACCAGACCGTCACCCTCGAAGCCAAGGAGGACGACGACGGCGACGACGGCACGGCCGACATCGCCCACACCGCCAGCGGCGGCGGCTACGGCAGCGCGACCGGCACGGTGACCGCCACGGAGTCGGACAACGACACCAAGGGCTTCACCTTCTCCGCCTCCAACGTCTCCGTGACGGAAGGCTCTACCGCCACCTACAAGGTCAAGCTCAAGACGAAGCCCTCCGCCAGCGTCACCGTGACGATTGCGCGAAGCACCACCGGCACCCAGGACGCGGACCTGAGCGTCAAGACCGGCGGCTCGCTCACCTTCACCACCGACAACTGGGACACCGACCAGACCGTGACGCTCGAGGCCAAGGAAGACGACGACGGCGACGACGACACCGCCGACATCGCTCACACCGCCAGCGGCGGAGGCTACGGCAGCGTCACCGGCACGGTGACCGCAACGGAGTCGGACAACGACACCAAGGGCTTCACCTTCTCCGCCTCCAACGTCTCCGTGACGGAGGGCTCCACCGCCACCTACAAGGTCAAGCTGGCGACCAAGCCGTCCGCCAGCGTCACCGTGACGGTTGCGCGAAGCACCGCCGGCACACAGGACTCGGACCTGAGCGTGAAGACCGGCGGCTCGCTCACCTTCACGACCGACAACTGGAACACCGACCAGACCGTCACCCTCGAAGCCAAGGAGGACGACGACGGCGACGACGGCACCGCCGACATCGCGCACACCGCCAGCGGCGGGGGCTACGGAAGCGCGACCGGCACGGTGACCGCCACCGAGTCGGACAACGACACCAAGGGCTTCACCTTCTCCGCGTCCAACGTCTCCGTGACGGAAGGCTCTACCGCCACCTACAAGGTCAAGCTCAAGACGAAGCCCTCCGCCAGCGTCACGGTCACCGTCGCGCGGAGCACGACCGGCACGCAGGACTCGGACCTCAGCGTCAAGACCGGCGGCTCGCTCACCTTCACCACCGACAACTGGGACACCGACCAGACCGTCACCCTGGAGGCCAAGGAAGACGACGACGGCGACGACGGCACCGCCGACATCGCGCACACCGCCAGCGGCGGGGGCTACGGAAGCGCGACCGGCACGGTGACCGCAACGGAGTCGGACAACGACACGAAGGGCTTCACCTTCTCCGCGTCCAACGTCTCCGTGACGGAAGGCTCTACCGCCACCTACAAGGTCAAGCTCAAGACGAAGCCCTCCGCCAGCGTCACCGTGACGATTGCGCGAAGCACGACCGGCACGCAGGACGCGGACCTCAGCGTCAAGACCGGCGGCTCGCTTACCTTCACCACCGACAACTGGGACACCGACCAGACGGTCACCCTGGAAGCCAAGGAGGACGACGACGGCAACGACGGCACCGCCGACATCGCCCACACGGCGACCGGCGGCGGCTACGGCAGCGTGACCGGCAGCATCACCGCCACGGAGTCGGACAACGACGCGAAGGGCTTCACCTTCACCCCCACCAGCGTTTCGGTGACGGAGGGGTCCAGCGCCACCTACAAGGTCAAGCTCAAGACCAAGCCCACGGCCAGCGTCACCGTGACCGTCGCGCGGAGCACGACCGGCACGCAGGACTCGGACCTGAGCGTCAAGACCGGCGGCTCGCTCACCTTCACCACCGACAACTGGGACACCGACCAGACCGTCACCCTGGAGGCGAAGGAGGACGACGACGGCGACGACGGCACCGCCGACATCGCGCACACCGCCAGCGGCGGCGGCTACGGAAGCGCGACGGGAACCGTCACGGCAACGGAGGACGACAACGACACGAAGGGCTTCACCTTCTCCGCCTCCAACGTCTCCGTGACTGAGGGCTCGACGGCCACCTACACGGTGAAGCTGGCGACCGAGCCCTCGGCGAGCGTCACGGTGACCGTCGCCCGCAGCACTACCGGCACGCAGGACACGGACCTCAGCGTGAAGACCGGCGGCTCGCTGACCTTCACCACCGACAACTGGGACACCGACCAGACCGTCACGCTGGAGGCGAAGGAAGACGACGACGGCGACAACGGCACGGCGGACATCGCGCACACGGCGAGCGGCGGCGGCTACGGCAGCGTCACCGGCACGGTGACCGCCACGGAGTCGGACAACGACACCAAGGGCTTCACCTTCTCCGCGTCGAACGTGACGGTGACGGAGGGCTCAACGGCGACCTACACGGTGAAGCTGGCGACCAAGCCCACGGCCAGCGTCACCGTGACCGTCGCGCGGAGCACGACCGGCACCCAGGACTCGGACCTGAGCGTGAAGACCGGCGGCTCGCTGACCTTCACCACCTCCAACTGGGACACCGCCCAGACCGTCACCCTGGAGGCGAAGGAGGACGACGACGGAGACGACGGCACGGCGGACATCGGGCACACGGCCAGCGGCGGGGGCTACGGCAGCGTCACCGGCAGCATCACCGCCACGGAGGACGACAACGACGCGAAGGGCTTCACCTTCTCCGCATCGAACGTGAGCGTGACCGAGGGCTCGACGGCCACCTACACGGTGAAGCTGGCGACCGAGCCCTCGGCGAGCGTCACGGTCACCGTCGCCCGCAGCACCGCCGGCACGCAGGACACGGACCTCAGCGTCAAGACCGGCGGCTCGCTCACCTTCACCACCGACAACTGGAGCACCGCCCAGACCGTCACGCTGGAGACGAAGGAAGACGACGACGGCGACGCTGGCACGGCCGACATCGCGCACACGGCCAGCGGCGGAGGCTACGGAAGCGTCACGGGAACCGTCACGGCGACGGAGGACGACAACGACACGAAGGGCTTCACCTTCTCCGCCTCCAACGTCTCCGTGACGGAGGGCTCCACCGCCACCTACAAGGTCAAGCTGGCGACCAAGCCGTCCGCCAGCGTCACCGTGACGGTTGCGCGAAGCACCACCGGCACCCAGGACTCGGACCTGAGCGTGAAGACCGGCGCGTCGCTGACTTTCACCACCGACAACTGGGACACGGACCAGACCGTGACGCTGGAGGCCAAGGAAGACGACGACGGCGACGACGGCACCGCCGACATCGCCCACACCGCCAGCGGCGGCGGCTACGGCAGCGTCACGGGAAGCCTGACGGCCACGGAGGACGACAACGACGCGAAGGGCTTCACGTTCTCCGCTTCGAACGTGACGGTGACGGAGGGTTCGACGGCGACCTACACGGTCAAGCTCGCGACCAAGCCGACCGCCAGCGTCACCGTGACCGTCGCCCGCAGCACGACCGGCACGCAGGACGCGGACCTCAGCGTCAAGACCGGCGGCTCGCTTACCTTCACCACCGACAACTGGGACACCGACCAGACGGTCACCCTGGAAGCCAAGGAGGACGACGACGGCAACGACGGCACCGCCGACATCGCCCACACGGCGACCGGCGGCGGCTACGGCAGCGTGACCGGCAGCATCACCGCCACGGAGTCGGACAACGACGCGAAGGGCTTCACCTTCACCCCCACCAGCGTTTCGGTGACGGAGGGGTCCAGCGCCACCTACAAGGTCAAGCTCAAGACCAAGCCCACGGCCAGCGTCACCGTGACCGTCGCGCGGAGCACGACCGGCACCCAGGACTCGGATCTCAGCGTCAAGACCGGCGGCTCGCTCACCTTCACCACCTCCAACTGGGACACGGACCAGACCGTCACCCTGGAGGCGAAGGAGGACGACGACGGCGACGCCGGCACGGCCGACATCGCGCACACGGCGAGCGGCGGGGGCTACGGCAGCGTCACCGGCAGCGTCACGGCCACGGAGTCGGACAACGACACCAAGGGCTTCACCTTCTCCGCGTCGAACGTCTCGGTGACGGAGGGCTCCACCGCCACCTACAAGGTCAAGCTCAAGACGAAGCCCTCCGCCAGCGTCACCGTGACGATTGCGCGAAGCACCACCGGCACACAGGACGCGGACCTGAGCGTGAAGACCGGCGGCTCGCTCACCTTCACCACCGACAACTGGAGCACCGCCCAGACCGTCACGCTGGAGGCCAAGGAGGACGACGACGGCAACGACGGCACCGCCGACATCGCCCACACCGCCAGCGGCGGAGGCTACGGAAGCGTCACCGGCACAGTCACCGCTACTGAGTCGGACAACGACGCGAAGGGCTTCACGTTCTCCGCATCGAACGTGAGCGTGACTGAGGGCTCGACGGCCACCTACACGGTGAAGCTGGCGACCAAGCCGTCCGCCAGCGTCACCGTGACGGTTGCGCGAAGCACCACCGGCACCCAGGACGCGGACCTGAGCGTGAAGACCGGCGGCTCGCTGACGTTCACGACCGGCAACTGGAGCACGGCGCAGACGGTCACGCTGGAGGCAAAGGAGGACGACGACGGCGACGCTGGCACGGCCGACATCGCGCACACGGCCAGCGGCGGAGGCTACGGAAGCGTCACGGGAACCGTCACGGCGACGGAGGACGACAACGACACGAAGGGCTTCACCTTCTCCGCATCGAACGTGAGCGTGACGGAGGGCTCCACCGCCACCTACAAGGTCAAGCTGGCGACCGAGCCCTCGGCGAGCGTCACGGTCACCGTCGCCCGCAGCACCGCCGGCACGCAGGACACGGACCTCAGCGTCAAGACCGGCGGCTCGCTCACCTTCACCACCGACAACTGGGACACCGACCAGACCGTCACCCTGGAGGCGAAGGAGGACGACGACGGCGACGACGGCACCGCCGACATCGCCCACACCGCCAGCGGCGGCGGCTACGGCAGCGTCACGGGAAGCCTGACGGCCACGGAGGACGACAACGACGCGAAGGGCTTCACGTTCTCCGCTTCGAACGTGACGGTGACGGAGGGTTCGACGGCGACCTACACGGTCAAGCTAGCGACCAAGCCGACCGCCAGCGTCACCGTGACCGTCGCCCGCAGCACGACCGGCACGCAGGACGCGGACCTCAGCGTCAAGACCGGAGGCTCGCTGACCTTCACCACCGACAACTGGGACACCGACCAGACGGTCACCCTGGAAGCCAAGGAGGACGACGACGGCAACGACGGCACCGCCGACATCGCCCACACGGCGACCGGCGGCGGCTACGGCAGCGTGACCGGCACGGTGACCGCCACGGAGTCGGACAACGACGCGAAGGGCTTCACCTTCACCCCCACCAGCGTTTCGGTGACGGAGGGGTCCAGCGCCACCTACAAGGTCAAGCTCAAGACCAAGCCCACGGCCAGCGTCACCGTGACCGTCGCGCGGAGCACGACCGGCACGCAGGACTCGGACCTGAGCGTCAAGACCGGCGGCTCGCTCACCTTCACCACCGACAACTGGGACACCGACCAGACCGTCACGCTGGAGGCGAAGGAGGACGACGACGGAGACGACGGCACGGCCGACATCGCCCACACGGCGACCGGCGGCGGCTACGGCAGCGTGACCGGCAGCATCACCGCGACGGAGGACGACAACGACACCAAGGGCTTCACCTTCTCCGCCTCCAACGTCTCCGTGACGGAGGGCTCCACCGCCACCTACAAGGTCAAGCTCAAGACGAAGCCCTCCGCCAGCGTCACCGTGACGATTGCGCGAAGCACCACCGGCACCCAGGACGCGGACCTGAGCGTCAAGACCGGCGGCTCGCTCACCTTCACCACCGACAACTGGGACACGGACCAGACCGTGACGCTCGAAGCCAAGGAGGACGACGACGGCGACGCCGGCACGGCGGACATCGCGCACACCGCCAGCGGCGGAGGCTACGGCAGCATCACCGGCACGGTGACCGCAACTGAGTCGGACAACGACGCGAAGGGCTTCACCTTCTCGGCGTCCAACGTTTCGGTCACCGAGGGCTCGACCGCCACCTACAAGGTCAAGCTGGCGACCAAGCCGTCCGCCAGCGTCACCGTGACGATTGCGCAAAGCACCACCGGCACGCCGGACACGGACCTCAGCGTCAAGACCGGCGGCTCGCTCACCTTCACCACCGACAACTGGGACACCGACCAGACCGTCACGCTGGAGGCCAAGGAGGACGACGACGGAGACGACGGCACGGCCGACATCGCCCACACGGCGACCGGCGGCGGCTACGGCAGCGTGACCGGCAGCATCACCGCGACGGAGGACGACAACGACACCAAGGGCTTCACGTTCTCCGCCTCCAACGTGAGCGTGACCGAGGGCTCGACGGCCACCTACACGGTGAAGCTGGCGACCGAGCCCTCGGCGAGCGTCACGGTCACCGTCGCCCGCAGCACCGCCGGCACGCAGGACACGGACCTCAGCGTCAAGACCGGCGGCTCGCTCACCTTCACCACCGACAACTGGGACACCGACCAGACCGTCACGCTGGAGGCGAAGGAGGACGACGACGGAGACGACGGCACGGCCGACATCGCCCACACGGCGACCGGCGGCGGCTACGGCAGCGTGACCGGCAGCATCACCGCGACGGAGGACGACAACGACACCAAGGGCTTCACCTTCTCCGCCTCCAACGTCTCCGTGACGGAGGGCTCCACCGCCACCTACAAGGTCAAGCTCAAGACGAAGCCCTCCGCCAGCGTCACCGTGACGATTGCGCGAAGCACCACCGGCACCCAGGACGCGGACCTGAGCGTCAAGACCGGCGGCTCGCTCACCTTCACCACCGACAACTGGGACACGGACCAGACCGTGACGCTCGAAGCCAAGGAGGACGACGACGGCGACGCCGGCACGGCGGACATCGCGCACACCGCCAGCGGCGGAGGCTACGGCAGCATCACCGGCACGGTGACCGCAACTGAGTCGGACAACGACGCGAAGGGCTTCACCTTCTCGGCGTCCAACGTTTCGGTCACCGAGGGCTCGACCGCCACCTACACGGTCAAGCTCAAGACCGAGCCCACCGCCAGCGTCACCGTGACCGTCGCGCGCAGCACGACCGGCACCCAGGACTCGGACCTGAGCGTGAAGACCGGCGCGTCGCTGACTTTCACCACTGACAACTGGGACACCGACCAGACCGTCACCCTGGAAGCCAAGGAAGACGACGACGGAGACGACGGCACCGCCGACATCGCTCACACGGCGAGCGGCGGCGGCTACGGCAGCGCGACGGGCACCGTCACCGCCACCGAGTCGGACAACGACACGAAGGGCTTCACCTTCTCGGCGTCCAACGTCTCGGTCACCGAGGGCTCGACCGCCACCTACAAGGTCAAGCTCAAGACCGAGCCCTCCGCCAGCGTCACGGTCACCGTCGCGCGCAGCACCACCGGCGCCCAGGACTCGGACCTGAGCGTGAAGACCGGCGGCTCGCTCACCTTCACCACCGACAACTGGGACACGGACCAGACCGTGACGCTGGAGGCCAAGGAAGACGACGACGGCGACGACAGCACCGCCGACATCGCCCACACCGCCAGCGGCGGCGGCTACGGAAGCGTCACCGGCACCGTCGCGGCGACCGAGGACGACAACGACGCGAAGGGCTTCACCTTCTCGGCGTCCAACGTCTCGGTCACCGAGGGCTCGACCGCCACCTACAAGGTCAAGCTGGCGACCGAGCCCTCGGCGAGCGTCACGGTGACCGTCGCGCGGAGCACGACCGGCACGCAGGACTCCGATCTGAGCGTCAAGACCGGCGGCTCGCTCACCTTCACCACCGACAACTGGGACACGGACCAGACGGTGACGCTCGAAGCCAAGGAAGACGGCGACGGCCTCGACGGCACGGCGGTCATCGTCCACACCGCCTCCGGCGGCGGGTACGGATCGGTCACCGCCGAGCTGACGGCGACCGAGGACGACAACGACCGAGGACTCACGCTGTCGGCCAACACCGCAACGGTGACCGAAGGCGCCACCAAGGACTACACCGTCAAGCTCGCCACCAAACCCACCGCCAGCGTCACGGTCACCGTCGCCCGCAAGGCCGCCGGCACGCAGGACGCGGACATCAGCGTCAAGACCGGCTCTTCCCTCACCTTCACCACCTCCAACTGGAACACCGCTCAGACCGTCACCCTGGAGGCCAAGGAAGACCACGACGGGGACGACGGCACGGCGGTGATCGTGCATACGGCAAGCGGCGGCGGCTACGGCTCCGTTACGGCGGAGCTCACGGCGACGGAGGACGACAACGACACGAAGGGCTTCACCTTCTCCGCCTCCAACGTCTCCGTGACGGAGGGCTCCACCGCCACCTACAAGGTCAAGCTGGCGACCAAGCCGTCCGCCAGCGTCACCGTGACGATTGCGCGAAGCACCACCGGCACCCAGGACGCGGACCTGAGCGTCAAGACCGGCGGCTCGCTCACCTTCACCACCGACAACTGGGACACCGACCAGACCGTGACGTTGGAGGCCAAGGAAGACGACGACGGCGACGACGGCACGGCCGACATCGCCCACACGGCGACCGGCGGCGGCTACGGCAGCGTGACGGGCACGGTGACCGCCACGGAGTCGGACAACGACACCAAGGGCTTCACCTTCTCCGCATCGAACGTGAGCGTGACTGAGGGCTCGACGGCCACCTACAAGGTCAAGCTGGCGACCAAGCCGTCCGCCAGCGTCACCGTGACGATTGCGCGAAGCACGACGGGCACCCAGGACGCGGACCTGAGCGTCAAGACCGGCGGCTCGCTCACCTTCACCACCGACAACTGGGACACGGCGCAGACCGTCACGCTGGAGGCCAAGGAAGACGACGACGGCGACGCCGGCACGGCCGACATCGCGCACACGGCTGCCGGCGGCGGCTACGGCAGCGCGACGGGCACCGTCACCGCCACCGAGTCGGACAACGACACGAAGGGCTTTACCTTCAGCGCGTCGAACGTGTCGGTGACGGAGGGCTCGACGGCGACCTACACGGTCAAGCTGGCGACCGAGCCCTCGGCGAGCGTCACGGTCACCGTCGCCCGCAGCACCACCGGCACCCAGGACGCGGACCTGAGCGTCAAGACCGGCGGCTCGCTCACCTTCACCACCGACAACTGGGACACGGCGCAGACGGTCACGCTGGAGGCGAAGGAGGACGGCGACGGAGACGCCGGCACCGCCGACATCGCCCACACCGCCAGCGGCGGCGGCTACGGAAGCGTCACCGGCACCGTCGCGGCGACCGAGGACGACAACGACGCGAAGGGCTTCACCTTCTCGGCGTCCAACGTCTCGGTCACCGAGGGCTCGACCGCCACCTACAAGGTCAAGCTGGCGACCGAGCCCTCCGCCAGCGTCACCGTGACCGTCGCGCGGAGCACGACCGGCACGCAGGACTCCGATCTGAGCGTCAAGACCGGCGGCTCGCTCACCTTCACCACCGACAACTGGGACACGGACCAGACGGTGACGCTCGAAGCCAAGGAAGACGGCGACGGCCTCGACGGCACGGCGGTCATCGTCCACACCGCCTCCGGCGGCGGGTACGGATCGGTCACCGCCGAGCTGACGGCGACCGAGGACGACAACGACCGAGGACTCACGCTGTCGGCCAACACCGCAACGGTGACCGAAGGCGCCACCAAGGACTACACCGTCAAGCTCGCCACCAAACCCACCGCCAGCGTCACGGTCACCGTCGCCCGCAAGGCCGCCGGCACGCAGGACGCGGACATCAGCGTCAAGACCGGCTCTTCCCTCACCTTCACCACCTCCAACTGGAACACCGCTCAGACCGTCACCCTGGAGGCCAAGGAAGACCACGACGGGGACGACGGCACGGCGGTGATCGTGCATACGGCAAGCGGCGGCGGCTACGGCTCCGTTACGGCGGAGCTCACGGCGACGGAGGACGACAACGACACGAAGGGCTTCACCTTCTCCGCATCGAACGTGAGCGTCACCGAGGGCTCGACCGCCACCTACAAGGTCAAGCTGGCGACCAAGCCGTCCGCCAGCGTCACCGTGACGGTTGCGCGAAGCACCACCGGCACGCAGGACGCGGACCTGAGCGTCAAGACCGGCGGCTCGCTCACCTTCACCACCGACAACTGGGACACGGACCAGACCGTGACGTTGGAGGCCAAGGAAGACGACGACGGCGACGACGGCACGGCCGACATCGCCCACACGGCGACCGGCGGCGGCTACGGCAGCGTGACGGGCACGGTGACCGCCACGGAGTCGGACAACGACACCAAGGGCTTCACCTTCTCCGCATCGAACGTGAGCGTGACTGAGGGCTCGACGGCCACCTACAAGGTCAAGCTGGCGACCAAGCCGTCCGCCAGCGTCACCGTGACGATTGCGCGAAGCACCACCGGCACCCAGGACGCGGACCTGAGCGTCAAGACCGGCGGCTCGCTCACCTTCACCACCGACAACTGGGACACGGCGCAGACCGTCACGCGGAGGCCAAGGAAGACGACGACGGCGACGACGGCACCGCCGACATCGCGCACACCGCCAGCGGCGGAGGCTACGGAAGCGCGACCGGCACGGTGACCGCCACGGAGTCGGACAACGACACCAAGGGCTTCACCTTCTCCGCATCGAACGTGAGCGTGACTGAGGGCTCGACGGCCACCTACAAGGTCAAGCTGGCGACCAAGCCGTCCGCCAGCGTCACCGTGACGATTGCGCGAAGCACCACCGGCACCCAGGACGCGGACCTGAGTGTGAAGACCGGCGGCTCGCTCACCTTCACCACCGACAACTGGAGCACCGCCCAGACCGTCACGCTGGAGGCGAAGGAGGACGACGACGGCAACGACGGCACCGCCGACATCTCGCACACCGCCAGCGGCGGAGGCTACGGAAGCGTCACCGGCACGGTGACCGCAACGGAGTCGGACAACGACACCAAGGGCTTCGCCTTCTCCGCGTCCAACGTCTCCGTGACGGAAGGCTCCACCGCCACCTACAAGGTCAAGCTCAAGACGAAGCCCTCCGCCAGCGTCACCGTGACGGTCGCGCGCAGCACGACCGGCACCCAGGACACGGACCTGAGCGTGAAGACCGGCGGCTCGCTGACCTTCACCACCGACAACTGGGACACCGACCAGACCGTCACCCTGGAGGCCAAGGAAGACGACGACGGCGACGCTGGCACGGCGGACATCGCGCACACCGCCAGCGGCGGAGGCTACGGCAGCGCGACGGGCACCGTCACCGCCACCGAGTCGGACAACGACACCAAGGGCTTCACCTTCTCTGCGTCGAACGTGTCGGTGACGGAAGGCTCGACGGCCACCTACACGGTGAAGCTGGCGACCAAGCCGAGTGCGAGCGTCACGGTCACCGTCGCCCGCAGCACCACCGGCACGCAGGACGCCGATCTGAGCGTGAAGACCGGCGGCTCGCTGACCTTCACCACCGGCAACTGGAGCACCGCCCAGACGGTGACGCTGGAAGCGAAGGAGGACGACGACGGCAACGACGGTACCGCCGACATCTTGCACACCGCCAGCGGCGGAGGCTACGGAAGCGCGACGGGCAGCGTCACTGCGACGGAGGACGACAACGACACGAAGGGCTTCACCTTCTCCGCGTCGAACGTGACGGTGACGGAGGGCTCGACGGCGACCTACACGGTCAAGCTAGCGACCAAGCCCACGGCCAGCGTTACCGTGACGGTCGCGCGGAGCACGACCGGCACCCAGGACACGGACCTGAGCGTCAAGACCGGCGGCTCGCTGACCTTCACCACCGACAACTGGAGCACCGCCCAGACCGTCACGCTGGAGGCGAAGGAGGACGACGACGGCAACGACGGCACCGCCGACATCTCGCACACCGCCAGCGGCGGAGGCTACGGAAGCGTCACCGGCACAGTCACCGCTACTGAGTCGGACAACGACGCGAAGGGCTTCACCTTCTCCGCATCGAACGTGAGCGTGACCGAGGGCTCGACGGCGACCTACACGGTCAAGCTCAAGACCGAGCCCACCGCCAGCGTCACCGTGACGGTCGCACGCAGCACGACCGGCACCCAGGACTCCGATCTCAGCGTCAAGACCGGCGGCTCGCTCACCTTCACCACCGACAATTGGGACACCGACCAGACCGTGACGCTCGAAGCCAAGGAGGACGACGACGGAGACGACGGTACCGCCGACATCTTGCACACCGCCAGCGGCGGAGGCTACGGAAGCGCGACGGGCAGCGTCACTGCGACGGAGGACGACAACGACACGAAGGGCTTCACCTTCTCCGCGTCGAACGTGACGGTGACGGAGGGCTCAACGGCGACCTACACGGTGAAGCTGGCAACCAAGCCCACGGCCAGCGTCACCGTGACCGTCGCGCGGAGCACGACCGGCACCCAGGACGCGGACCTGAGCGTCAAGACCGGCGGCTCCCTGACGTTCACGACGGGCAACTGGAGCACGGCGCAGACCGTCACGCTGGAGGCCAAGGAAGACGACGACGGCAACGACGGCACCGCCGACATCGCGCACACCGCCAGCGGCGGAGGCTACGGAAGCGTCACCGGCACGGTGACCGCAACGGAGTCGGACAACGACACCAAGGGCTTCACCTTCTCCGCGTCCAACGTCTCCGTGACGGAAGGCTCGACCGCCACCTACAAGGTCAAGCTCAAGACGAAGCCCTCCGCCAGCGTCACCGTGACGGTCGCGCGCAGCACGACCGGCACGCAGGACACGGACCTGAGCGTCAAGACCGGCGGCTCGCTCACCTTCACCACCGACAATTGGGACACCGACCAGACCGTCACCCTGGAGGCCAAGGAAGACGACGACGGCGACGCTGGCACGGCGGACATCGCGCACACCGCCAGCGGCGGAGGCTACGGAAGCGTCACCGGCACAGTCACCGCTACTGAGTCGGACAACGACGCGAAGGGCTTCACCTTCTCCGCGTCCAACGTTTCGGTCACCGAGGGCTCGACCGCCACCTACAAGGTCAAGCTCAGGACCAAGCCCACGGCCAGCGTCACCGTGACGGTCGCACGGAGCACGACCGGCACGCAGGACACGGACCTGAGCGTCAAGACCGGCGGCTCGCTCACCTTCACCACCGACAACTGGGACACCGACCAGACCGTCACGCTGGAAGCGAAGGAAGACGACGACGGCGACGGCGGCACCGCCGACATCGCCCACACCGCCAGCGGCGGCGGCTACGGCAGCGTGACCGGCAGCATCACCGCGACGGAGGACGACAACGACACCAAGGGCTTCACCTTCTCCGCATCGAACGTGAGCGTGACCGAGGGCTCGACGGCCACCTACACGGTGAAGCTGGCGACCGAGCCCTCGGCGAGCGTCACGGTCACCGTCGCCCGAAGCACGACCGGCACGCAGGACTCGGACCTCAGCGTCAAGACCGGCGGCTCCCTGACGTTCACGACGGGCAACTGGAGCACGGCCCAGACGGTCACGCTGGAGGCGAAGGAGGACGACGACGGCGACGCCGGCACCGCCGACATCGCCCACACCGCCAGCGGCGGAGGCTACGGAAGCGTCACCGGCACGGTGACCGCCACGGAGTCGGACAACGACACCAAGGGCTTCACCTTCTCCGCGTCGAACGTGACGGTGACTGAGGGCTCGACGGCGACCTACACGGTGAAGCTGGCGACCAAGCCCACGGCCAGCGTCACCGTGACCGTCGCGCGGAGCACGACCGGCACCCAGGACGCGGACCTGAGCGTCAAGACCGGCGACTCCCTGACGTTCACGACGGGCAACTGGAGCACGGCGCAGACGGTCACGCTGGAGGCGAAGGAGGACGACGACGGCAACGACGGCACGGCCGACATCGCGCACACCGCCAGCGGCGGAGGCTACGGCAGCGTCACCGGCACGGTGACCGCAACTGAGTCGGACAACGACACGAAGGGCTTCACCTTCTCCGCATCGAACGTGAGCGTGACCGAGGGCTCGACGGCCACCTACACGGTGAAGCTGGCGACCGAGCCATCGGCGAGCGTCACCGTGACCGTCGCCCGAAGCACGACGGGCACCCAGGACGCGGACCTGAGCGTCAAGACCGGCGGCTCGCTCACCTTCACCACCGACAACTGGGACACGGACCAGACCGTGACGCTCGAGGCCAAGGAAGACGACGACGGCAACGACGGCACCGCCGACATCTCGCACACCGCCAGCGGCGGAGGCTACGGAAGCGTCACCGGCACAGTCACCGCTACTGAGTCGGACAACGACACGAAGGGCTTCACGTTCTCCGCATCGAACGTGAGCGTGACCGAGGGCTCGACGGCCACCTACACGGTGAAGCTGGCGACCGAGCCATCGGCGAGCGTCACGGTGACCGTCGCCCGCAGCACCGCCGGCACCCAGGACTCGGATCTCAGCGTCAAGACCGGCGGCTCGCTCACCTTCACCACCGACAACTGGGACACCGACCAGACCGTGACGCTCGAGGCCAAGGAAGACGACGACGGCGACGACGGCACGGCCGACATCGCGCACACCGCCAGCGGCGGAGGCTACGGCAGCGCGACGGGCACCGTCACCGCCACCGAGTCGGACAACGACACAAAGGGCTTCACCTTCTCTGCGTCGAACGTGTCGGTGACGGAAGGCTCGACGGCCACCTACACGGTGAAGCTGGCGACCAAGCCCACGGCCAGCGTCACCGTGACGGTCGCGCGGAGCACGACCGGCACGCCGGACACGGACCTGAGCGTCAAGACCGGCGGCTCGCTGACCTTCACCACCGACAACTGGAGCACCGCCCAGACCGTCACGCTGGAGGCGAAGGAGGACGACGACGGCAACGACGGCACCGCCGACATCGCCCACACCGCCAGCGGCGGAGGCTACGGAAGCGTCACCGGCACAGTCACCGCTACTGAGTCGGACAACGACGCCAAGGGCTTCACCTTCTCCGCATCGAACGTGAGCGTGACCGAGGGCTCGACGGCGACCTACACGGTCAAGCTCAAGACCGAGCCCACCGCCAGCGTCACCGTGACGGTCGCGCGCAGCACGACCGGCACCCAGGACTCGGATCTCAGCGTCAAGACGGGCGGTACGCTCACATTCACCACCGACAACTGGAACACCGACCAGACCGTCACCCTGGAGGCGAACGAGGACGACGACGCGGCGGACGGCACGGCGGACATCGCGCACACCGCCAGCGGCGGCGGCTACGGCAGCGTGACCGGCACGGTGACCGCCACCGAGTCGGACAACGACACGCCCGGCTTCACCCTCGAATCGACGACCGTGGAGGTCCCCGAAGGCTCCACCGCCAGCTACCAGGTCAAGCTGAACGCCGAGCCCAGCGACAGCGTCACTGTCACCGTCGCTCGCAAGTCCGGCAACGAGCACGACTCCGACATCACCGTCAAGACGGGCGGTACGCTCACATTCACCACCTCCAACTGGAACACCGACCAGACCGTCACCCTCGAAGCCAAGGAAGACGAAGACGCGGTGCCCGGCACCGCCGTCATCCAGCACACGGCCTCCGGCGGCGGCTACGGCTCCGTCACCGCCGAACTGACGGCCATCGAGTCGGATGACGACGAGCAGAGCTCGCCGCCGGTCACGCTCGCCGCCGCCGACATCACGCAGACCACGGCGACGCTCACGCTCACGAACCACTCGGGCAACTGGCGCCACAAGCAGACGAGCCCCTCGGCGGGAGACTGCTCCTCGGCCATCACCGGCAACACCGCCGATCTGACCGGCCTGAGCCCGGACACCACCTACACATGGAAGGCCTACAGCGACGACAACTGCTCGGCCGAACTCGCCAGCGAGACCTTCAGGACGGCGGCCCCCGGGCTGAGCGTGACCCTGTCGGCGAGCGCGGTGAGCCCGACGACCGCGATCCTGACGCTCTCCCACCACTCGGACGACTGGCACCACAAGTACACGACGCCGGACGGCGGGACCTGCTCCGGCGCGATCGCGCAACCCTCGACGAACGTCGCCGACCTGACGCCGGAGACCGCCTACACGTGGAGGGCCTACGACGACGCCTCCTGCTCCACGGAGATTGCCGCCGAGACCTTCACCACGCCGCCGCTCGCGCCGCCCCCGTCGCTCCCGCCGCCAGTCCACTTGCGGGCGTCCGAGATCACGATCACGTCGGTGACCCTGACCTTGGACAACTACGCCGAAGACTGGTGGTACGGCAGCGAACAGGCCGGCATCGCCTGCGACGCCGCCTCCGGCAACACGGCCTACACGAACGGTCTCATCGCCGACACGTCTTACACCTTTCAGGCCTACGCCGATTCCGGCTGCTCGGCGGAACTGGCCCGGACGGTCGTCACCACTCTCCCCGCCTCGCCACCGGAGGCGCCGTCGCGCCTGGAAGCGACGCCCGGCCACGCTTCCGTCACGCTGAGATGGGCCTCCGGAGGCGACGGCGGCGCGCGGATCACCGGATGGCAGTACCGGAAGCAGGTCCAGGGCGCCTCCTCCATGGAAGCCGGCTGGACGCAGATCCCCGGCAGCGGAGCGAGTACCCGGGAGTTCAAGGCGACCGGGCTCGCCATCGGAACCGCCTACCGGTTCCAGGTATGCGCCACGAATTCCGTCGGCACTGGCGAACCTTCCCCCGTCTCCGCCGAGGCCGTCCCGATCGACCTGGGGCCAACGGTCGTCGCGCCGCTGTTCGACGTCCGGCTGATCCTGGGCGGCGAGTCTCTGGCGATCGAGGTGGCGGACTCGTTCGGCGGCGACGGGACGATCTGGGATGCCTCGGTCGAGGATCCGGCGGTCGTCGGAATCCGGCTCGCGGGCTCGACCTTGACGCTGTCCCCGGCGGGGCTCGGCCGCACCACAGTGACCGTGACGGCCACGAACGACTACGACTCGATCGCCCAGACCTTCGCCGCCGAGGTTCGGGACGCGGCGCCCTTCGTGAACCGGCAGTTGCCGGACGCTGAGATGCGCATCGACGAACCCACCCTGCGCATCGGCTTGGACGGGGCCTTCGGCGGCACGTCGCTTCGCTACGCGGTCTCCTCCTCGGCGCCGGACGTGGCCGACGTCGCCATCGACGGCGAGACGCTCGTCGCGCGGCCCGTCGGCGTCGGCGCCACGGTGATCGGCGTGACCGCGTCCAACGACTCGGGCGAAGCGACGCAGACCTTCGAGATCGCCGTGCGCGACGCGCCGCCGCGGGCCATCGACAAGCTGCCGGACGTGCGGTTCTTCGTCGGCGACGACCCGGTCCAGGTCGCCCTGGCGTCCGCGTTCGGCGGCACGAATCTCGTCTTCTCGGCCTCCTCGTCCGACTCCACGGTCGTCGCGACGACCGTGTCCGTGCCGGCGGACGGCGGCGGCACGCTGACAGTAATGCCGCTGGCGCCGGGACGGGCGACGGTGACCGTCCGCGCCTCGAACGCCGAAGGCGAAGCCGTCCAGCGCTTCGCCGCGACGGTCGAGGACCGGGCGCCCGTCGCGGTCGGCACGCTGCCGGACCTGATCCTCTTCGCCGGCGGCGGACCGCTGGAGGTCGATCTGGCGCCCGCGTTCACCGGCACGAACCTCGTCTTCGAGGCGGCCTCGCTCGATCCGGGCATCGCCGAGGTCAATCTCGCCGGCGCGACGCTCACGGCATCGCCGGTCCGGGAGGGCCGCACGGAGGTGGTCGTCGCGGCGGCGAACAGCGCCGGACGAGTCGAGCAGCCGTTCGCGGTCTCCGTGATGACGGATCCCGCCGAGAGGGCGACGCTTGAGAACGCGCTGGCTGCGGTCGGGCGGGCGACGCTGAGCAGCGTGAACCAAGCTCTCGAGTCCCGGTTCGCCGCGAATCGCGACTGCGTGCGGCTGCAGATCCTGGGCCAGGAGATTCCGGTACGGAGCGGCTCGGTCGGCGCTGCCGGCGCGGCGGGCTCGAACGTTGCCGCGGCCCTGAACGCCGCGACGGACCCGAACGCCGCGGCCGGTCCGAACGGCGCGGCCAGTCCGAACGACACAAGCGCTACTGGCGCGGCCGAAGGCCCGGAAGCTCACGTCGCGCAAGCTCCTGGCTCCCCGGACGGTCCGGCCTACGCCGATCCCTGCGGCCAGGGAACGGGCCCGGGTGCGCGGATGCCGCCCGTTGGCCTCGGACTCGCCGGCAGAGGCACGGTGCTCGGCCGCTACGGCCCGCAGATCTTCGGTCACTCCTACGGCGGCCAGACCGCCGGGCCGTCCCTCGGCAACGCCTACGCCCGCGGCTACCTCGCGACGTCGCTCCAGGCGAGCGGCGCGGGCTACGGCGGCGGTCTCGGCAGCGGCTTCGGGGGAGGTTTCGGCGGCGCCGGCGGAGGCCTCGGCAGCGGCGTCGGAGGCAGCATGAACGGTGGCTTCGGAGGCGGCCTCGGCGGCATGGGCGCCGGTCTCGGCGCCTACGGCGGCGGCCTCGGGGGCTATGGAGGCCTCGGGGGTTTCGGCGGCCGGAACCCTGACGATCCGCACTCCGACTCCCGGCGGCACGCTCTGATGACCCTGAACTTCGAGTTACCGCTCGGTGGCATCGCCTCGCTCGACCCGGCGACGGGCGCCGAGGCGGCCGCGAACGCGAACGTCGGCCCGTCCCGCTCCTGGTCGCTCTGGGGCAGCGGCGACGTCTTCTCCTTCAGCGGTTCCGAAGAACAGGACGCTTCCTTCAGCGGAGAGTCCCGCAACTTCTACGTCGGCATCGACGGAAACCTGGGCGAGCGCTGGCTGACCGGGCTCGCCGTCTCCCGCGTCGACGCCCGCGGCGACTATTCCTTCGCTTCCGCGGACGGAGCGAACGGCGGCGCCGGCACCGGCACGCTCCAGGCCGAACTCACCTCCATCCTCCCCTACGTCCGCTACGACGCCGGCCGGGGCCGCGAGTTCTGGGCGGCGCTCGCCGCCGGCAGCGGCGACGCCCGCCTGCGCCGCAGGTTCGAGAGCGCCGACTCCCTGCTAGAAGGCAGCGACCTGTCGATGCTGATGGGCGTCGTCGGCGGGCGCTGGGGGCTCGACGCCGGCGGCGCGGTCGCCCTGGCGCTGATCGGCGACGCCGGCTTCGTCCACTTGGAGACCGGCGACGGCGACCGGGCCGTCGACGGGCTCGCCGTCGACGTATCGACGGTGCGCCTGGGACTCGAACTCTCGCGCGGCTTCTCCCTGGGCCAGGGCACGGCGACGCCCTTCGGCGAGATCTCGGGTCGTCACGACGGCGGCGACGGCGTGGCCGGCGCCGGCCTGGAAGTGGCCGGCGGGCTGCGCTACGAGACGAGTTCCGGACGAGTCCAGTTCGAGGCGCAGGCCCGCACACTGGTCCTGCACGACGAGAGCGGCTACCGGGAGAAGGGCTACTCGCTGACCGCGTCGGTCGAGCCGCGCGCCGGCGGCGGCGGCTTCTCGCTGTCGCTGACGCCGACCTGGGGCCGCGCGGACACCGGCTCGCTTTTCCAGACCGGGACGTCGGGCTTTTCGTCTCTCGCGGGCGGCGGCCCGCTCGTCGGCGCCGGCATGGAGCAGGAGATGTCCTTCCAGGCCCGGGCCGGCTACGGCTTCCGGCTGCGCGCGGCCGACGCCCTGCTGACGCCGTTCGGCGAGTTCAGAGCCTACGGGGCGGGGAGCGCGAGTACCCGAGCGGGGGTGTTCTTCGGGATCGAGCGGCGCCGCTACGTGCTGATGGCGGAGCTCTCGAGCGGCCTCGGCGGCGGCTTCGGCGGAGGTCTCGGCGGCAGCTACGGGCCGGCGGCGGCCCGAACCGAGGCCGACGTCGCGGGCACCGCCGCCCTCGAACCGACCCGGGACGCGCTGACCCACGCTCTCATCGCGACGATCCGCTTCATGCCGCCGAGGCCGGCTCTGCCCGAAGCGCAGGCGTCGCCGTAGCGCAACGCGCGGCGGCGGCCTTCCCCTGGGTGCGAGGTTCTTCGGCGCCGCCCGCGGGCGGCGCCGCGGAGCGGCGCAACCCGGACGACAGGGCCGGCGGCAGCGGGTCGGAAGACCCGCGCACCCAGCGGACCCTACGGCGTCAGCGGGTCGGAGGAGCGGCCCACCGGCAAGGCGGGTAGTTGGACCCCGAGGCGTCGCAGGTCCCGCTCCGCCCGCTCCTCCCAGCCGCGGTTCGCCGCGGGACTGGCCGGGCTCGGGTGCAGCATCCGGCCGACCGGCAAGTCGAGATCCGCCAGCGCGCGCCGCGCCCGGCCTTCCGCGAACGCGCCGACGCCGACGACGAGCCGCGGTTCCAGCGCCTCCACGCCCTGGCGCAGCGCCCGGTCGCAGGCCGCGAACAGCGGCGCCTTCTCCCCCGCCGGCAGCCGGTCCGGCGTCAGGTTCGCGCCGCCCTCAAGAAGGAAGGCGAGCGGACAGTAATTCCAGACCAGGAACCGCTCGAAGAACGCGGCCGGCGTCCCGAAGCGCCGCGCCGCCCAACCCCAGACGCGACGGCCGCTGACCTCGCTGCGCGGACAGTCGAAGCCCTGGATCGGCCGCTTCGGGTGCTGGCTGGCGGGCGGCTCCACGCCGTCCGCGATCCCCAGCCAGTCGCGGACGTGGGCCACCTCGCCGAACGGCACGCCGGTCTGGCTCATGCCCCAGGGGCCCGGGTTCATTCCCAGCAGCAGCACGCGGCCGGGCGCCGGGCCGGCGAGACGGAGGTAGGCATGGTGAGCCGCCCGCGCGTAGACCAGCGGGTTGTATACGTGCGCGACCGGCGGCCCGAACTCGAGTCCGCCGGCCTCGCGGGCCAAGTCGTCCGCCACCGCGGTCAGTCGCGAACGCCCGCCGGGTGCGCGGGTCTTCCGACCCGCTGCCGCCGAAGGCTGCGGCCGGCATCGGCGACGGTCTTTGGCCGCCGGCCCCGTGTCTTCCGGGCTGCGCCGCTCCGCGGCTTCGCCCGCGGGCGGGTCGGAAGACCCGCGCACCCGGCGCGACCCGCGGCCGATTCCGTGCAGGCTTCCGAACTCCTACACGATCCGCGACGCGCGGCCGGTCCAGTAGCGGTCGCGCAGCAGCCGCTTGTAGAGCTTGCCCGTCGGCAGGCGCGGAAGCTGCTCCTCGAAGTCGATCGACTTCGGCGCCTTGTAGTGCGCGACGCGCTCCCGCGCGTAGGCCATCAGTTCCTCGGCGACCTCCGGGCCTTCCTCGATTCCGGGCATCAACTGGACGACCGCCTTGACCTCCTCGCCCAGGTCCTCGTTCGGCACGCCGACGACCGCCGCGTCGGCCACCTTGGGGTGGACGACGAGGGCGTCCTCGATCTCCTGCGGATAGATGTTGACGCCGCCCGAGATGATCATGAACGCCTTGCGGTCGGTGAGGAACACGTAGCCGTCCTCGTCCAGGTAGCCGACGTCGCCGAGCGTGCTCCAGCGCGGATGAACCGGGTGCCGGGAGCCCAGCGTCTTCTCCTCGTCGCCGTGGTACTCGAACAGGTCCGCGTCCTCGGGCGGTTCGAAGAAGATCGTTCCCGGCTCGCCGGCCGGCAGTTCCCCGCCCTCGTCGTCGCAGATGTGGACCGTCGCCGTCAGGCACTTGCCGACCGTGCCCGGCTTCCTGAGCCACTCGTCCGTCTCCACGGCGCACATGCCGTTGCCTTCGGAGCCGGCGTAGTACTCCAGGATGATCGGCCCCCACCACTCGATCATGCGGCGCTTGACGTCGACCGGACAGGGAGCGGCGGCGTGAATCGCCCGCCCGTGGGTCGAGAGGTCGTAGCGGGTGCGCGCCTCCTCGGGGAGCTTCAGCATGCGGTTGAACATCGTCGGCACCCACTGGCTGACGGTGATCCCGTAGTCCTCGATCGCCTTGAGCGAAAGCTCCGGGTCGAAGCGCTCCATGACGACGACCGTGCCGCCGAGCGTCTGCGTCCCGGCGGTGAAGCCGAGCGGCGCCGCGTGGTAGAGCGGCGCCGGCGACAGGTAGATCGAATCGGCGTCGATGCCGTAGATGCTCGTCAGCACCTCGAACCGCTGGTCCGGCATCTCCTCCACCGACAGGCCCGTCAGCGGCCGCAGGATGCCCTTGGGCCGCCCGGTCGTGCCGGAGCTGTACAGCATCGTGCTGCCGCGCGGCTCCTCGACGAGCGGCTCGGCCGGGAAGGCGGCCGTCGCCTCGGCGCAGTCGTCCCAGCCCGCCGGAATGCCCAGGCCGTCGTCGTCGACCATCAGCCGGCCCGGACAGCTCGGGATCAGGCCGGTCAGTTCGGCGCACGCTTCGGCCAGCTTCGCCGAGGAGACGACGCTCTCCGCGCCGCAGTCCTTGACGATGTAGGCCGCCTCCTCGGCGGTCAGGTAGCGGTTGACCGTCGTCAGGTAGAGGCCCGACCGGATCGCCGCCCAGTAGACGTCGAAGTACCGCGGGTGGTTCTCCATGAAGATGGCGACGTGGTCGCCGGGGCGCAGGCCCTGGGCGTACCAGAGCTGCGCCAGCCGGCTCGACCGCCGTTCGAGCTCCAGGTAGGTGACCGTCTCGCCGGCGCCGGCCATGACCACCGCCGGCTTGTCCGGGGTTTCGCGCGCGTACCTGCCGGGATACATCCTCTGCCTCTGGCCCGCGGTTCTTCTCGACCCCGGCTCAGGAACCGACCGGCGCCACCTGCCAGCTCGCCGTCGTCTCGATGCGGCAGGCCAGGAAGCGCGTGGCGTCTATCTCGATCTCGGCGTCCACCGTCGCGCTGTCCTTGGCATCGAACGTGCCGGTGATCACCGCCCGGATCAGGCCGTCCTGGTCGACCCGGACGTCGTTCGGCGTGCGGAACCGGAACCCGGCGTCGCGGATCCGGACGTTCGCGTTGGAGTTCCCGAACCTGGTGAAGGCGTTGACCAGTTGGGCGCATGCCTCGGGCTGGCCCACGGCCGCGTCCGCGAGCTGCGGCAGGTTGACGAGGAAGGCGGCGAGAGTCACGTCGTCGTCGTCCCGTTCGAGGATGAAACGGAACTCCTCTCCCTGCGGCCCCGTGCCCGCCCACTCGCCGAGAGTGAAGACGACAAGCTCGACGCCCAGGAGGTCGCCGCGGTTGTCGCAGCCGCCCAGCGACAGAAGCAGAAGCGACGCGGCCAGGAGAACCGCCGGCCGGCGGAGGCGGCGTGCGGGCCGGGTCGGCGGAGAATCGGAAGCGGTCATCGGGCGAAGGCGGGATCGGGGTTCACCCTATCGCAGCGCCCCGCGTCCCCCGCCGCCGCGCCGCCAGCAGGCCGACCGCGAAGATCGTGAGCGTACCGATGACGGTGATCATGTAGCTGTGCAGCGGAATGCGCAGCATCGCGAGGCCGCCGTCGAGCCGCGGCGACAGGGTCATCCAGACGATGACCAGCACGCCCACGGCCACCCCCGCCTGGGCCGCGCCGCGGCCGGCGCGGGGCGCCAGCCGGTCGAGCGCGAACAGGCCGAGCAAGCCGCCGGCGAAGATGCCGGACACCGTCCACCAGACGTCGAGCAGGCTGCCCGCGCCGATCATCAGCAGCGCCGCGCCCGTGCCGAGCACGCCGATGACGACCGTGGACCGCCGCAGCACGCGCAGATCCTCGGCCTCGCCGCCGTCGGCGCCCCGATCGGGCTGGACGTAGGTGCGGTAGATGTCCGACAGGAAGACGGTGGCCGAGCTGTTGAGCGAGGTGTCGATGCTGCTCATGGCGGCCGCGAACAGCGCCGCGATCAGCAACCCCGCGGCGCCGGCCGGCAGCCGGGTCGAGATGTAGTGCGGAAAGGCCTGGTCGGCGGCAAGGCCGGCCGCCTCCGGCTGGCCCTGGAGAACGACGAACAGCCCGGTGCCGACGAAGAAGAACACGGCCGACACCGGCAGGTAGAGGCCGGCCGCCAGCCACACGGAGCGCGACGCGGCGCGGTCGCCGTTGGCCGCGTGGTAGCGCTGAACGTAGCTCTGGTCGATGCCGAAGTTGTTGAAGTTGATGAACAGGCCGTAGACCAGGACGACCCAGAAGGTCGAGGTCGTGAAGTCGAGGGAGAAGCTGCCGAGGGAGAACTTCTCCGCCGCCCCGGCCGTCTCGACCAGCCCGCCGAAGCCGCCCGGCGCGTCGACGATCAGGAGCCCGACGACGAACAGCGCGCCGACCGTCAGCACGACGCTCTGGATCACGTCGGTCCAGATGACCGCCTCGATGCCGCCGACGAGCGTGTAGACGGTGACGACGACGCCCGTGACCAGGACGATCCAGGCCACCGGCCAGCCGGTCAGCGCGTTCATCGCCAGCGCGACGCCGAAGAGGATGGAGCCGACCCGCGCGAACTGGGTCAGCAGGTAGCAGGCGACGGCGTAGGTCCGCGCCCAGCGGCCGAACCGGGCTTCGAGGTGGTGGTAGGCCGAGACGGCGCCGCCCCGCCGGTAGAACGGAACCCACCAGCGGGCCGCCAGGAACGCCGCCACAGGCAGGGACAGCGAGAAGACGAAGGCGTTCCAGTTGCCGCCGTACGCCTGTCCGGGCACGCCGATGAACGTGTTGCTGGAGAGGAACGTGCCGAACATCGACATGCCGACCGCCCAGCCGGGCAGCGCGCCGCCGGCGACCATGAAGCCGCGCGCCGTCCCGCTCCGTTTGGCCAGCGAGAGGCCGAGGGCGACGACCGCCAGGAGGTAGGCGGCGAAGACGACGAGATCGAGGCCGGCGGTCACTCGGTAGGCAGGACCGGCGCTTCCGCCGGCCATTCTCCGCCGGGCATCGGATATCGCGGCAGTTTCGCCGGATCGAGGACGACGTGCCGGATGCGGGTGCGCCGGTGCGTGTACGTCACGTGGACCAGTCCGTCGCCGGTCTGGACGACCGCCGGATAGGAGTACTCGCCGTCCTGGTCCTCCAGCATCAGCGAGGCGTCCCAGGCGTCGCCGTCGTCCGAGAGCGCGACGTTCAGGCGCGACCGGGAGCCGGCCCAGGCGCCGTCGATCCGCACCTTGTGGTTGTAGACGAGGAGGTGCCGGCCGTCGGCCAGGGTGACGCCGTCGACGCCGGCGTCCGGGTTCGGCAGTCCGGTGGCATGGATCGGCCCCCAGGTGAGGCCGGAGTCGGTGGAGCGGGAAGCGGCCACGCGGCTCTGCTTGGACCGGAACAGCGCCAGGAGTTCGCCGTCGCCGAGCGTCAGGATCGTCGGCTGGATGATCCAGAAGTCCTCGCCGTCCGCGGTCGCGCCGGCCAGCGAGTCGGTGCGGGCCCACGTCCGGCCGAGGTCGGCCGAGCGCTCGAAGTGCGCCCGCCAGGCCGGAGGCTCGGGAGCGTCCTCGATGCTCGATCCGGCGAGCATCGAACCGTCGGCGAGGGCGATCGGCTTGTTCTTGATCGGTCCCAGGATGCCGTCGGGCAGGCGGCGCGGCTCGCTCCAGGTGCGGCCGTCGTCGGCCGATTCCATGACCATCCCCCACCACTCCGGCGGACTCGGGCCGACCTTGAAGAAGAGCAACAGCGGCGCGCCGTCCCGCGGCGGCTGGTAGAGAACCGGGTTCCACGTCGGGTAGCGGGTACCGTCGGCCTGCACGCCGTTGGCGACTTCGACGGGCGAACTCCAGCGGCCGCCTGACGAAGAAACGGCGCCGGCCGCGGCCGCCCGTTCGCCTTCAAGCCGGCTGAACCAGATGCCGACGTCGGCGTTGCGCTCCGCCGTGCCGCCGAACCAGGCGGCCACCAGCGCGCCGGAGGCCGTCTCGGCGATCGTCGAGGCGTGGCATTCCGGGTGCGGCGCGGTGTCGAAGACGAACTCGGCGAGCGCCACGCCATCCTGAGCCGTCGCCGGCAGTCCAGGCAGCACGAACGCGACGGTCGTCGCCGCCGCCATCGATGCGGCGACGACCGAGGTGCGGCTACGACGAGTCAGGAGCCTGCCTCCCCGGCTGCCCCGGCAAGCACGAGTTCCTCCGCCTGCCGCACGATCTGGCCCGCGCGTTCCCGGAGCTCCGCGTCGGTCGCGCTGCTGATCGGATGCTCGATCACCGCGAACGAATAGCCAGGCGCTCCGCACGCGCGCGCCATCAACTCGGCGCCGTCGACGAACGCCGACGTCATCACGCCCACCGCCGGCACGCCCGCCCGTTCGAACGCGACCGCGTCGTGCAGACTGCACGACGAGCAGCTCCCTCAGTCGCCGACGCCGGTAACGACCAGCCGGCGCCTCGCCAGCCGCCGCACGAGCTCCTGCTCGGCCGGCGCGCTGTAGTTCCCCTTCGTCGCGCGCTCCACCGAAGCCGCGCCCCAGCGTTCCCGCAGCAAGGCCTCGACATGGTCGAAGAGCGGCGCGACGCCCGCCTTCCCGTTCGAGAGCAGGGCGACGTCGATGCCTGCCAGCTCCGCCAGCCGGGGCGCCGGCGAGAGTGGCGCCGGAGAGCCCTCCCAGGAGGGGTCGAGGACTTGCACGGCTCGGAGTGTAGCCGCGGAATGCCGCCCGGTTCAGAACCGGTCCGCTTCCCAGAACGCGAACCGTTCGGGCGGCAGGCGGCGGGCCAGGAGGTCGCCCTCGTTGGCGACGCCGAGCCGGGAGGCCAGCGCGCCGTCGTCCAGGCTACGGACCATCCACGTCGCGGGAGGCCTCGCGTCCGGCGGCACCTCGTCCCATGCCGGCTGCGTGTCGATCCTCGTGCCGGTGGCCGCCAGCAGAGCTTCCAGAGGCTCGTCGCGGACCAGGGGCATGCGAATCGACTCGACGTTCCGCCCGGTCATGGCGGCGGCCAGCAGGTCGCGCAGGGCAGGAGCGCCGTCGGCCGCCCGGCCCCACTCCAGGACGCGCAGACGTCCGTTGAAGTCGGCGACGCGCAAGTAGGCGGTTGCGCCGGTCGCGTCCTCCGCAATCCAGACGTCCTCCTCCGGGGTGCCCGCAAGCCGGAGGCTGCCTTGCCAGTCCGCCGTCGAGCGGCGGTCGACCACGCCGTCCAGCGGCGCGCCGGCGGCGCCGGCGGCGTAGACGCCCCAGAGGCGTCCCAGTTCGCCCTCATCGGCCGCCGGATCGTAGGGCCGGGCGCCGCCAGCCGGCGACCCCTCAACCCCCGGCCAGTGCAGCGTGCGCCAACCGCGCGACCAGGGCCGATAGCCGTACCGCCCGTACCACCGCAGCCGCTCGGCCAGCAAGTAGGAGAGCACCATCCCCCTGTCGCGCATCGCGTCGATCGCCCGCTCGAGCAGCGCGCCCGCCACGCCGCGGCGCCGGCACTCCGGCCGGGTGAACACGCTGCCGATGCCGCCCATGGGCAGTGCCCGGCCGCCAATCCGCACCCGGCGCGGGAAGATCTGGACGCACGAGACGAGTTCGCCGCCCCGGTCCGCGACCCAGACGTTCCGCGGCTCGAACGCGGGGTCGAGTTCGACGTACCGCCGGAAGAAGTCCCGACCCCGCTGGCCGTCGGGAAAGGGCCAGCCGTCCAGGAGGTCGAGCAATGCCTCGATCTCGCTCGCGCGGAGGGTCCGGAGCCGCGTATCCGCCATGGCAGCGACTCTGCCACGCGAAGCGGCACGCCCCCTTGACGCCGAGGCCGGACTTAGCCAGACTTAGCCCGGTCGAACTTCTGGAGGGGAGAAACGGAGAATGCAGGTGAACATGCACGAAGCCAAGTCACAACTATCGCGCCTGGGCCGGCTGGCCTGGGAGGGCGAGGAGGTCGTCATCGCCAAGGCGGGAGAGCCGTACCTGCGGCTCGAGCCCTACCGCGAGGAGAAACTGGAGCCCCGCAAGCTGGGAGGCCTGGAAGGGAAGATCTGGATGGCGCCGGACTTCGACGAGCCCGCGGAAGACCTGTGGGAGTTGATGGTGAACTCGAAGATCTTCCCTGACGAGACCTGACGTTGGAGCGCCTTCTGCTCGACACCCACACGTTCCTGTGGTGCTTGTCCAGTCCAGGGAGACTGCGCGTAGCGGCCCGCAGCGTCATTGAAGATCCGCGCAACCAGATCTTCGTCAGCCCGATCACGGCCTGGGAGATCACGTTCAAGCGCCTCCGGGGGCAGATGGACGCTCCCGACAACCTCGCCGCGTTGGTCGACGAGAAGGGCTTCACGCATCTGCCGCTGACGTTCCACCACGCGGAGTTGGCGGCGCGCCTGCCGCAGCACCACAAGGACCCGTTCGACCGCTTCCTGCTCGCCCAGGCGCAAGCCGAGGGACTCACCGTCGTCACCCGCGACGCGCACTTCCCACTGTACGGGGTGCGGACCATCCGCGCCTGAAGCCGACCCGGCGGCGCGGTCGACATCGCCTCGACCGTGGTCCGCACCGTGCATGCCCGAAGCTGAGCCGGCAGCGCCGTCGACGTGCATCGATTCCAAGGCCGGCGCAGCGACGCGGCGGCGCTAGGCTTCACCCAATGAACCCGCGCGCAGCATCGCTCCTCACCTTCCTTCTCTCGCCGCTCGCCCTCGCGGCCCAGACCGAACTGCCAATCCGCGTCGAGCCGTTCCTGCAACAGGTCGCGGAGTACGAGCCGCCCGCCGGCGACGCGGCCGCCCCGACTCCCGCCGCCCCGGCGCCCCTGCGCAACGTCGACGCTCCCGGCGAAGTTCGCGACGTCGTCACGGATGCCGCCATCCGGATCGCGGTCGCCTCCTCCGCGGGCCTCTACCTGCGGGACGGTTCCGAGACGACCTGGCGCCGCCTGTTGCCCAGCGACGGCGACCGGAGCTGGGCGCCGGTCGATGTGCGGGCGGTGGAGTTCGACTACGACGGCAGGCTGTGGTTCGCCTCGCCCCAGGGCCTGGGCGCCCTCGACGAGATCACGGGCGTCTGGCGGCTCTACGACCGTCACGACGGTCTGCCCTGGAACGACTTCACGGACCTCGCCGCGGCGCCGGACGGCTCGATCTGGGCGGGAACGACGCGCGGGCTCGTCCACCTGATCCCCGGCGCCGCTCCGGACGATCCGCCCCGCTGGCAGTACCGGCAGGGACGGCGCTGGCTCCCCCACGACCACGTGCTGTCGGTCGAAGTCGCGCGCGACGGAACGGTGCGCGTCGAGACCCCCGCCGGTTCCGGCGCCATCCGCCTGCAGCCGATGACCCTGCGCGGAAAGGCCGAGCGCTTCCACGAGGCGATCGAGCGCTTCCACCGGCGCACGCCCTACGGCTACGTCCTGGGCGTCGCGCTCGAGCGCCCCGGCGACACCTCGGCGTTCCGCCAGCCCGACAGCGACAACGACGGCCTCTGGACCTCCATGTACGGCGCCGCCGAGTGTCTCCGCTGGGCCGTCACCGGCGAGCCGGAGGCGCGCGAGAACGCCCGCAAGGCGTTCGAGGCGCTGCGTTTCCTGCAGCTCGTGACCCAGGGCGGCACGCCGCCCGCCGAGCCCGGCTTCGTCGCCCGCACCATCCTGCCGATCGACGGCCCGGACCCGAACGCGGGCCGCCTGGAGAGCGACCGCCGGATGCGCGAGGAGCGGGACGGCCTGTGGAAGACGATCGACCCCCGCTGGCCCACAAGCGCCGACGGCAAGTGGTACTGGAAGAGCGACACGAGCTCGGACGAGCTGGACGGCCACTTCTTCTTCTACGGCCTGTACCACGACCTGGTCGCGGACACCGAGACGGAGCGCGCCGAGGTCCGCGAGACGGTGCTCGCGATCGTCGACCACCTGATCGACCACGGCGGGGCTCTCGTCGACCATGACGGGCAGCGCACCCGCTGGGCCGTCTTCGGCCCGGAGCAACTGAACCACGACCAGGACTGGTGGGAGGAACGGGGCCTCAACTCGCTTTCCTACCTGGCCTACCTGCGGATCGCCCAGCACATGAGCGACCAGCACATGAGCGCCGCCGGGCCCGAGGCCGGGGCGCGGCGCGGGCAGCGCTACGCCGACGCCGCGCGGCGCCTGCTCGACGACCACGCCTACCTGGCCAACCTGCGCAACCCCAAGGTCCAGAGCGGCCCCGGCACCGGCAACCAGTCGGACGACGAGATGGCGTTCATGAACTACTACCACCTCCTGAAGTACGAGCGGGACGAGACGGTACGCAGCGTTGTCGCCCACTCGCTCCGCCAGTACTGGAAGGTCATGCGGCCCGAGCGGAACCCGCTGTTCGATTTCATCCACGCCGCGGCCATCGACGGCGCCGGCTACCGCGACGCCTTCGACGACGAGACCTACAGCCGCGCCGACTACCCGCTCCGCGACGCTGTCGAGAGCCTGGTCCTCTATCCCCTCGAACGCTTCGACTGGGCGCTGTCGAACAGCCACCGCCTCGACATCGTGCTGCTCCGCCACCAGGAAGAACGCCGCGGAATCCGCGGCCACCTGCTGGACGGCCGCGTGCTGCCGATCGACGAGCGCTTCGTCAACCACTGGAACCACGATCCCTGGCGGCTCGACCACGGCGGCCAGGGCCGCTACCTCGCCGACGGCGCCAGCTTCCTGCTGCCCTACTGGTTCGGCCTCCACCACGGGCTGATCGAGGAAGCGGGCGAAGACGATCCGGCGGAGCCGCCGCGTTGACGAAAGACGCGGCCGGCGCCCCGCGCGTGGCGCTCCAGCTCTACACGCTCCGCCGGCAGGCCGAGCAGGACCTGGAAGCCGCCCTCGACCGGGCGGCGGAGGCCGGCTATCGCGAAGTCGAGTGGTTCGGGGGTCTGTGGGGACGCACGGCCGAGGACCTCCGCGGGCTTCTGTCGGAACGCGGCCTCGGGATCCTCGCGGCCCACGTGCCGCTCGCCGACCTGGAGGCGGATCCCGCCGGAGCGATGGAGACCTGGCGCGCGCTCCACTGCCAGGTGCTCGTCTGCCCGTGGCTCGACGAAGCCCAGCGCGGCGACGGCAGCCGCGCGCACTACCTGGAACTCGGCCGTCGGCTCGACCTGCTGAGCTACCGGTTCCGGGCCGGCGGCTTCCGCTTCGCCTACCACAACCACGACTTCGAGTTGCTGCCGTTCCACGACGTTCAACCCGCAAGCGGACCGTCTTCGACCGGGGAGCGACGACGCCGGGCGGAATGCACGGCCGCTCGAACGCAGCGCGACTTCCGCCACGGGCCGCCAGGCCGCGACGGCCTGCGAGCGCTCGTCTCCCGCCGCTCTCACGACGGCTGGGGACTGGAACTGGACATCTACTGGGCGGCCTTCGCCGGCGCCGACCCGGAGGCGCTGATCCGGGAACTCGGGGACCGGGTCCATCTCCTGCACCTGAAGGACGGCCTGCTGCCCGGTCCGCCGGAGGAACGCGCGGCGGAGCGGGCCACGTCCGAGCGCTGGTTCCGGCCACTGGGCAACGGCGACGTCGACGTGGCCGCCTGCGTCGACGCGGCGCTCGAGACCGGCGTGCGCCTGTTCGTCGTCGAGCAGGACGAGACGGCGGAAGCCGGCGGAGCGGCCGAGCGGGACTCGGCCGCGAGCCTCGGATACCTCAAGACGCGGACGGCTCTTGGCGCCGCCGCGGGCAAGGCTTCCGCGCCATGAGCCGGGGCCTGTCCAGGCTCGACGCGGCGACCGCGATCGGTACGGCAGCGGCGGGGAACCACGCGCCATGACCTGGGGCCTCTCCGGGCTCGATACCGCGATCGTCCTCGTCTACCTGGCGGGGATACTGGTCATCGGCACCACTTTCAGCCGCTACGTCAAGACCAGTGGCGACTTCCTGCTCGCCGGCCGCGCCCTGCCCTTCTGGGCGATCGGCATGTCGATCGTGGTCAGCGACATCGGCGCCACGGACTTCATCGCCGTCGCCGGCGGTACCTACCGCTACGGCCTCGCCCAGGCCAACTTCGACTGGCTCGGCTCGATGCCGGCGCTGCTGATCGCTGCGTTCCTGATCGTCCCGTTCTACTGGCGCAGCGGCGTCTACACGGTTCCCGAGTTCCTGGGCCGGCGCTACGGCAGCGGCGTGCGCAGCTTCCTCGCTCTGGCCTGGGGCGTCATCCTGGTGCTCAACCTCGGGATCATGATCCACGCCACCGCGCTGCTCATGCGCACCGTGCTCGGCTGGGATCCGCAGTTCTCCATCTGGATCACGACCGCGATCGTCGGCATCTACACGATCAGCGGCGGGCTGGCCGCGGTCGTGATGACCGACGTGCTGCAACTCATCGTCATGTTCGTGGGCGGCGCGGCCCTGGTCGCGCGGGCCCTCTACGAGGTCGGCGGACTGACGGCGCTGCGCGACGGCGTCCTCAACCAGGGCGCCCAGTACGCGGACCACTTCTCGCTCTACCTGCCGCACGACACGGCGACTCCCTTCCCCTGGACCGGGATCGTTCTGGGGCTCGGGATCGTGCTCTCGGTCGCCTACTACACCGGCAACCAGACGATCGTCCAGCGCGCGCTCGGCGCGCGCAGCGAGTGGGACGCGAAGGCCGGCGTGCTGCTCGCCGGCTTCCTGAAGCTGTTCATCCCGCTGCTCGTCGCGCTGCCGGGGCTGGCCGCGATCCTGATCGTCCCGGACCTGCAGAACGCCGACGAGGCGGTGCCGAGCCTCATCGCCCGGTTGCTGCCGCCGGGATTGCGGGGACTGATGTTCGCTGCCTTCCTGGCGGCCCTGATGTCGAGCGTCGACTCCAACCTGAACTCGGCGACGACTCTCTGGAGCCGCGACCTGCTCGGCCGCCTGCGACGGCGCCTGGGCCGCGCGGAACTCGGGACCGCCGCGGAACTCCGCTTCGGCCGCATCCTGTCCGCCGTGCTGCTGCTGGCGGCCGCGTTCATCGCGCCCGAGATCGAGCAGCGCTTCAGCAACATCTACAACGCGATCCAGACCGTCTTCTCCCTGATCCAGGGGCCGACCCTGGCCGTGCTCCTGCTCGGCATCCTCTGGCGCGGAGCGAACCGCTACGGCGGCGCCGCCGGGCTGGTGTCGGGCGTCGGGTTCTGCCTGCTGCTCAACAGCCCGGCGATGGATGGGCTGTTCTCGTCCGAGGAGCCGTTCCTGTTCGTCGCCTGGTGGTCGTTCGTCTTCACCCTGGGCGTGACCTGGATCGTCAGCCGGTTGACGCCGCCGGAGCCGCCGGAGCGCCTGCGCGGCCTGGTCTGGGGCGAGGTGCGGAACGACGGAGCGGTGCAGGCGGCGCTGCGAAGCCGGGTCGCCCAACTGCGGGAGAACGGCAATGAACCGTGAGGCAGACCGCACCGAACGCTCGCGTCACCATGCGCGGCTTCGGGCCCGCGTACCGCGTGCCCTCGTCTTCCGGCGCCGAACGCCATGAGAACGATCCTCGAGTTCGTCCTCGGCCCGGTCCACGCCGCAATGGGCGCCTTGCCACTGTGGAGCGCTCGCGTCGCCGTCGCCCTGCTGCTCGTTCTGCCGGCGGCGGCAGTCTGGCGGCTCGGCCGCGACTGGGTGTTCCGCGGCGCACCCGACCGGGCGAGGTGGCGCGACCTGCGGATCTGGGCCGCACTGTTCATCGTGCCCTACCTCCTGATCTACCTGTTGCTTGCCTGACCTGCCGTTCATCGACGCCATGACCTCCGACCACACCGACCGCGACCGTTCCACCGCCCGCATCCTGGGCGTCTTCCTGGCGGTGCTCGCGATCCCGGTCCTCGTCGGCGCCTTCTCCGCCGCGCAGACGATCGACCTCGCGCTCGGCACCGCCGCCGGTGCCGCTCTCCTGCTGGCCGCCGCCGTCCTGACGATCTACGGCAGCCGCGGCCGCCGGAAGCCGCCGGAAGAGCGCTGAGCGAACCGCCGCAGCCGGCGCCGCCTACGTCCCGCGCAAACGGGGAGGCGGCCCAGACGATCGCGCCGACCGTCCCGGAAGACGAAGCGCGCCGCCGCCTGGCAGGCGGACGGCTGCGCCGCCTCCGCGGCGGGCGGCCCGTCGCCTTCGAACTCCTGTACCTGCCCCACTGGCTCGTCGTCTACGAGACGGTCGGCTCCGCCGAGCGACTGGCGGTCCTCGTCTGCCGGCTCAGCGGGCAAGCCGCGCACATCCGCCTGCAAGACGTCGAAGTCGCACCGGGACCGGCAACCCTGCCGCCCGCGCTCGACCCTGCCCAAGCGGAAGAGCGGGCCGCCGACTTCGCCCGCCGCGTCCTGCTGATGGCCGCCCGCGGCAAACGCCGCCGCGAACTCGGCAAGCCGATCCGCTCCGAACCCTGCGGCTACCCGTACTGGGTCGAGTACCTGGAACGCGGCAGCAACGTCGACTTTCGCGCCGTCGACGCCGTCTCCGGCAAGCGCGCCGGCGCCGCCGTACGCGGCGCCATCGCCCGCGGGATCGCGGCGGACAACCCGTTGACCGAAACACGCCACCGACGTCCAGCCCAGTCGGGTCAGGAGGGGTCGGCGCCCAGGCGCCTCTGAACGAGCGACGGCCGACGCCTTTCCGGAAGCCGACGCTGAACCGGAGCGAGTGAAGCGGAGCGAGCGCAGTCCTTCCATCTCCTCTTGAGCGCGAGCGTCACCTGGGCGCCGACCCCTCCTGACCCAAGACGGGCGGGTGCGTCCGACGCCGCCACGAACGGGGCTAGACTCGGTCTTCCCGACCGAGGAGAACCGAATGGCCGAGGCTTTCGACACGCAGACCTGGATCAGCGGACCGCTCCGCTCCCCCAGACAGATGCTCGCCGAACAGGAGTACGGCGGACACATGTCCATCCATGACGACTCCACCGCCGAGAAGATGGGCTTCCAGGCCGGAGGCCCGATCGAAGGCCCGACCCACTTCAGCCAGTTCGTGCCCCTGCTTCACGACCTGTGGGGTCAGGAGTGGTTCGAGACCGGCTGCCTGAGCGCCCACTACCGGAACATGGTCGTCGAGGGCGAGCAGGTGCGAGCCCTGGTCGAGAGCGCGGCGAACGGCCGGACCCAGGTCCGCATCCGGGCCGAGAAGGCGGACGGCACGGAAGTGCTCGTCGGCACGGCCTCGATCCGCGGCGACATCGAGTCGTCCGAGATCGGGACGCGAATGGCCCGCCTGCGGCCGCCGGGACCGCTCGTCGTCCTGCGGGACCTCGAAGTCGGCATGAAGGGGAAGGGACTCGAAGAGGTGCGGATGGACTTCGACCGGCACATGGGCAAGCTCTATCCCTTCAGCCTGAACCAGAAGCTCGCCAGGATCACCGAGCCCTCGCCCTGGTACACCGAGGACGAGGGCGGCTCGTCGCCCTGGGGCCGCGCGATCGTCCCGCTGGAGATGGTCAGCGTGCTCGCCGGCTACTCGAACCGCAAGGCCGGCTTCCCGACGCGCGGACCGGCGGTGGGCCTGTTCGCCGGCCAGCAGATCCGGATGATCGACGGGCCGCTCTTCGTCGGCCGGGACTACCTCCTGGAGCGCGAGATCGTGGCGCTCAGCGAGAGCCGGCGCACGGAATCGAACTGGGTCAGGACGACCTTCCTCGACGCGGAGACGAAGACGCCGAAGGCCGAGATGATCCTGAACAACGCGACGCTCAAGCACTCATTCGAGGGCTACGAGGAAGAGCGTGCGGCGTTGGAGGCCGCGGCAGCGAAGGCGGCGACGGCATGAACGACATGCGCGAAGCGAAGTCCGAGCCGATCGTCGGCCAGATGACCTACGACGAGTCGGTCGCCTTCCTGACCGCTCCCGGCGCCGATTGGGAGCTCGTCACCGAGACCGTCCGCGGCGTCGAGTACAAGGTCTTCAGGAACCTGCCCCCGACCCTGCGCGACGTCTACGACCAGGCGCGCCAGGACCACGGCGACAAGGACTTCCTCGTCTTCCAGGACACGCGGCTCACCTACGCCGAGGCCTGGGAACGCGCGGCCGCGCTCGCCCACCAGTTGGTCCACCGCTACGGCGTCAAGAAGGGCGACCGGGTCGCCATCGGCATGAGGAACTACCCCGAGTGGGTCATCGCCTTCATGGCGATCACGTCCTCCGGCGCCATCTCGGTGTCGCTCAACGGCTGGTGGTCGGGCGAAGAGCTGGAGTACGGCTTCAAGGACTCCGGCGCCAAACTCGCCTTCTTCGACTGGCAACGCTACGAGCGGGTCGCCGGCAAGCTGCCGGGCCTCGGTGTCAAGAGCATCGGCGCACGTTGGGAAGAGGAGTTGCCCGAGGGCGTGGACGACTTCGAGGAGGTGTGGCGCGAGGCGGCCGGCCAACCGATGCCCGATGTCGACCTGGGTCCCCACGACGACGTGACGATCCTCTTCACCTCGGGTACCACCGGCTTCCCCAAGGGCGCCGTCTCCAGCCACCGCGCCGTGCTCAGCGGCATCGGCAGTTGGGGCTACTACGCCGCCCAGCGGATCGCGATGGGCCTGATGGACGAGCCGGAGGAGGACCCCGAGTTCCAGCCCTCGATCCTGATGCCGCTGCCGCTGTTCCACGTCAGCGGCAGCCACGCCGGCCTGCTCGCCTCCTTCGGCGCCGGCCGCAAGATCGTGATGATGTACAAGTGGAACCCGGAGCTCGGCCTGGAGCTGATCGAGCGCGAGCGCGTGACCTCCTTCAACGGCGTCCCCACGATGACCTGGGAGATGCTCCAGTCGCCGGCGCTCGGCGAACGCGATCTGCGGAGTCTCATCGCCGTGTCCGGCGGCGGCGCGCCGATCCCCGGCGGCATGGTCGACCGCCTGCAGGCCCTGATGCCGGACAAGCACTGGTCATTCGGCTGGGGAATGACGGAGACGAACGCCGGCGGCGCCGGCAACACGGACGAGGGCCTGGTCGAGAAGCCCGACAGTTGCGGTCAGCCCTGCCCGATCGTCGAACTGAAGATCATCGACGACGACGGCGCCGAACTGCCGTCCGGCGAGCAGGGCGAACTGATCATGAAGTCGTCGATGAACATCCGCGGCTACTGGAACCGCCCGGAGGCGACCGCCGAGACGATCCAGGACGGCTGGCTGCGCACCGGCGACATCGCCGAGATCGACGAGGACGGCTTTCTCTACATCCGGGACCGCAAGAAGGACATGGTGCTCCGCGGCGGCGAGAACATCTACTGCGCCGAGATCGAGCGCGTGGTCTACCAGCATCCCGCCGTCTACGAAGCGGCCGCCTTCGGCGTCCCCGACGAACGGCTGGGCGAGGAGCTGGCGGTCGTCGTGGTGCCGAAGGAAGGCGCCGAGCTGGACGCGGCGGGCGTTCGCGCCCACGTCGCCGAGCACATGGCCCGATTCAAGGTGCCGCGCTACGTGTGGCTGCAGGACGAGCAGTTGCCCCGCGGCGCCACCGAGAAGATCCACAAGCGCACCCTGCGCGACCGGATGCTGACGGAAGCGCCGGAGTTTCAGCCGTGCGCCGGATGACCGACGCACGGCCTGAGACGCGGTGGCGCGGAACGCGCCAGCCGGGTAACGCAGCCGTGCGCCGGATGACCGACGCACGGCCTGAGACGCGGTGGCGCGGAACACGCCAGCCGGGTAGCCAGTGACCGACGAAGTCCGGATCGAACCCGGCGACCCCGCCGACCCCGCCTTCGTGCGCCTGCACGAGGCGCTCGACCGGGAACTCGGCGAGCTCTACCCCGCCGACAGCATCTACAGCGTCGAGCCCGACAAGCTCGACGCCCCCGGCTGCTGCCTCCTCCTCGGCCGGAACGCGGACGGCGAAGCGGTCGCCTGCGGCGCACTCCGCCAACTCGGCCCCGATCAGGCCGAGATCAAGCGGATGTACGTGGCGCCGGAGTACCGTCGGCAGGCCCTCGGACGCCGCATCCTGGAGGAACTCGAAGCCCGAGCGGCGGCCTTCGGCTACAAGTCGCTGCGGCTCGAAACCGGCGAACTCCAGCCCGCCGCGATCGGCCTTTACCGTTCCTTCGGTTACGTCCGGATCCCCTGCTACAACGAGTACGCCTACGACCCGCACAGCCTCTGCTTCGAGAAGAAGCTGGAAGCCGGCGGCTAGGCTGGGTGCGCGGGTCTTCGCCAGGACTGGGTGCGCGGGTCTTCGCCAAGACTGGGTGCGCGGGTCTTCTGACCCGCCCGCGTGCCCGGCCGACGCTAGTATTCGACGCCATGGCCAGCATCGATCCGATCGGCCGCCGCCGTGCCCTCCAGGTGATCGGGGGCGCGGCCGCACTGCCTCTCCTGCCCGAGGAACTGTTCGGGAACGCCCATCTGGCGCATGTCCACCTGCACCGGCAGGAAACCGCCGGCGAGCCGGCGCCGCTGGCCGTGCTCTCGGAGGGCCAGGCCCGCACACTCGACGCGATCGCCGAGCGGATTCTCCCGGCCACGGACACGCCCGGCGCAGGCGACGCCGAGATTCCCGCCCTCGTCGACCGGCTGCTCGCGGGCTGGCTGCCGGATGCGGCGCGCGATCACCTGCTCGCCGAACTCGACCGCTTCGATGCCCGCGCCCGCGAGCGCCAGCCCGAGGCGGCCGGCTTCGTCGACCTCGCCGAGTCGGCGCAGGACCGACTCCTGGCCGAAGCCCAGGACGAGGCTCTCGCCGAGCGCGGCGGCCGCGGCTTCTCGCGCAACCCGAACCGGCTCCACGAGCAGCCGTTCTTCGACCTGGTCAAGTGGCTCACCCTGTTCGGCTACTACACCTCCGAGGCGGGCATGAAGTCGGAGCTCGGCTACCGGATCGTGCCCGGACGCTGGGATCCCTGCGTCGACCTGGAAGAAGCCTGAACGTCTCCGGATCGCCGAGCCACCGGGAAGGCCGAGCGCAGTCGAAACCACGAGCACCACGGGAATCCAGCAGCAATGGTCCAGATCATCGAACGCAAGACCTGGGACGCCATCGTCGTCGGTTCCGGCATCACCGGCGGCTGGGCTGCAAAGGAACTGACCGAGAAGGGCCTGGAGACGCTGGTGCTCGAGGCCGGCCCGCCGGTGGTCCCCGAGCGGGACTACAGCGAGCACACGCCGCCCTGGCAGATGCCATACCGGGGGCTACGGGATCGCAAGCACCAGGCCGAGCGGCAGCCGGTTCAGAGCCGCGCCGCCGCCTGCGACGAGTGGTCGGGAAAGTTCTTCGTCGACGACATCGACAACCCGTACTCGATCGGCGACGGCGGCCAGGAGTTCCTGTGGATCCGCGCCCGCATCGTCGGCGGACGGTCCCTGCTGTGGGGACGCCAGAGCTACCGCTGGAGCGACCTGGACTTCGGCGCCAACGCCCGCGACGGTTACGGTACGGACTGGCCGATCCGTTACCGCGACCTCGCGCCGTGGTACGACCGGGTGGAGTCCTTCGTCGGCATCGCAGGCCAGCCGGAGAACATGCCGCAGCTACCCGACGGGAAGTTCCTGCCGCCGATCGCCCAGAGCTGCATGGAGGAGAAGGTCCGCGAGGGCCTCGACCGCGCCTTCGGCGGCACGCGCCGGTTCACGCCGGCCCGGGTCGCCGTGCTCACCAAGCACCATCTCGGCCGCCGCGCCTGCCACTACTGCGGCATCTGCCGCCGCGGCTGCATCAGCCGGTCCTACTTCTCCAGCCTGAACGCCACGCTGCCGGCGGCCGAGGCGACCGGCCGGCTGACCGTGCGCCCCAACAGCGTCGTCCGCAACCTGGTCTACGACGAGCGGACGGACCGGGTCAGCGGCGTCCATCTGATCGACGGCGAATCGATGGAGTCGATCGAGGTACGCGGCCGCATCGTCTTCCTGTGCGCGTCGACGATCGAGTCGGCGCGCATCCTGCTGAACTCGAAGACGCCCCGCTTCGCGGAGGGACTGGCGAACTCCAGCGGCCAGGTCGGCCGCAACCTGATGGACCACATCTTCCAGGTCGGCGCGAACGGGAACCTGGACGGCCTGGAGGACAAGACGACCTTCGGCAGGCGCCCCAACTCCTGCTACCTGCCGCGGTTCGTCAACCTCGACGGTGACCGCGCCGAGGCCACTCGCGAGAAGAGCTTCCTGCGCGGCTTCGGCTACCAGTGCGGCGCCCGCCGCGGGACCCTGTGGCAAGGCGGCATCGGCCAGCCGGGCTTCGGCGCCGACTACAAGGCGAGCCTGCGCGGGCTCGCGCCCTGGCGTCTCAACTTCAGCGGCTTCGGCGAGAACCTGCCGAACCCCGACAACCGGGTGACGATCGACCCGGATCTCGAGGACCGCTGGGGCATTCCCGCGGCCCGGATCACGATGAGCTACGGCGAGAACGAAGAGGCGATGCGGGAGAGCATCCAGACCCGCGCCGCCGAGATGCTGGAAGCGCTCGGCGCGAAGAACATCCGCACCTTCAACCGGAACTCCCTGCCCGGCTTCGCCATCCACGAGATGGGCACGGCGCGAATGGGCCGCAACCCCGCGACCTCCGTCCTCAACGGCTGGTGCCAGTCCTGGGACGTGCCGAACCTGTTCGTCACCGACGGCGCCGCGATGGCCTCGTCCGCCTGCCAGAACCCGAGCCTGACCTACATGGCGCTCACCGCGCGCGCCTGCGACTACGCGGTGCGCCGGATGCGCCGGCTGGAACTCTGATTCGACACGGCACCGCCCGTTCGCCCGCCCAGGCCTCGTCCGCACGCCGATGACGGACACGCGGACGGGTTGACGCACGACGCGCTCAGTATCGCCGGGGGATCTATGATTCCGGTGCAATGAACGCGAGAGGAGCAACGCCCATGCGCCCGACCCACCGACTCGCCACCTGCCTCGCCGTCGCCGCCCTGGCCTTCGGCCTTGCCGCCTGCGGAGGCGGCAACGGCGACGTCGACGCGCCGACCGGCGCCGTCGTCGAGACCGACACCCACACGCTCGAGGAGGTCGCGCCCGGCGTCTACTTCATCGTCGGCCGGGACGACGCGATCTTCGTCCAGAGCAACGCGATGCTCGTCGTGACGGACGAGGACGCCCTGGTCGTCGACTCGCACGTCACGCCGGCCGCGGCGCGGGCCCTGCTCGCCTCGATCGCCGAGGTGACCGACAAGCCGGTCACGCACCTCGTCAACACCCACTACCACTTCGACCACGCCCACGGGAACCAGGTCTTCCCAGACGGCGTCGCGATCCTCGGCCACGAGTTCACCCGCGCGATGCTGATGACGGACGTGATGAGCCAGCCGACCGCCGCCATCTTCACCGGGGGCATTCCGAACCAGATCGCCGGGATGAAGGAGGCGGCGGACGCGATGGAGGACGGCCAGGAGAAGGACCGGGCACTCAACGCGATCCGGGTCCAGGAGGCCCACTACGTGGCGGTCGGCGAAACGGAACCGACGCCGCCCAACGTCACCCTGACCAGCCGCATGACGATCCACCGCACCTACGAGGGCCAGGACCGGCCGATCGAGCTGCTCCACCTCGGCCGCGGCCACACCGGCGGCGACGTCGTCGTCCTGCTGCCGAACGAGCGGGTCGTCTTCACCGGCGACCTCGTCCTCGCCGGCGCCGCCTACATTGGCGACGCCTACGTCGACGAGTGGCTCGACACCCTCGACCGCTTCGAGGAGCTCGAGTTCGACCTCATCCTTCCCGGCCACGGCCCGACGTTCAGCGACATGGCCCAGGTCGATGCCCTCAGGCAGTTCCTGGCCGACTTCTGGAACCAGGCGTCCGCCGCCCACGAGCAGGGTCTGACTCCCGAGGAGGCGATCGCCGAGATCGAGTGGCAGGGGTTCCTGGCCGCCGCGCCGGACGCCCTGAAGATCCACTGCGTCGAAACGGCGTACAGCAGGATGGACGAAGCCGGAGAGGCGGAAGACGCCGATCCGGCCTAGCCGCCCCACCCGCCGGGACAACGTGCCGATTTCGCTAAGTTCCGCGTTTTGTGGTATTTACAACGAAACACCGTTAGCATCCCGGCATGGAACAGCAGCACGTTGCTCCCCTCTCCGTAGGCGCCTCCGCGCTCGATCGCGCGGTGGAGCGCGCGAGCGTCTGGCTGCTCGACCGCTACGGCGAAGAGGTCGAGTGGGCGATCGAGGACCAGTTCCTGATCGGCCTCGACGACCAGGAACGGATCGACCTGGAGGAGCAACTCCAGGCCCGGAGCAACCGCGACCAGTCGACCTTCTTCGCCAACGCGATGAGCTGCATTCTCGCCCAGGGGCGCTTCGAGCCCGACGCGGAGGAGGGCGACTGCCGCTCCTTCAGCTTCGCCGACAAGCTGCTCGGCGCCGGCGGCCTGCTGCTGGAGGCCACCGAGCGCCAGTGGCTCGAGGCTCTGGTCGGCAGCACCCTGCAGCTGTACCGGATGGGTCCGCTGGACGAAGACCTGATTCCCCTCGACGAAGTGACCAGCCGCGAACGGGTCTGGGTGGAGCCCCACCCGGCGATGGACCCGCTGGAGGAGGGAGACCTGGTCGGCGCCCGCGTCGTCACCCGGACGGACGAGGACGCGGACCGCGTGTGCGGAGTCTTCGGCTTTCCCGCCGGCGACGCCGAGCGCGACCTGGTCGATCTGGTCGAGACGGCGGCCGCGCACGCCCGCAGCAACAAGGGCGAGATCCTCGGCATCGCCGAGGTCGTCGCCACCGCCTGGCTGCGCGCCTTCCTGCCCGACGCCTCGACCCGGGGGCCGCAGGCGGTCCCCGACGGCGGCGCCGGACCGGCCAGCGCGCGCCGGATCCTGGAGTGGCCGGCCTCCAGGGACTGAGCGGGCGGGTCACCCGGAACGAACCTCCGATTCGCCGCCAGGCGAGATCGCGCCGGCAGCGGTCGAGCCAGGCCGTCAGCGGGTCCCGCCGCGCTCGTCGCCGGCAGCGGTCGAACCGAGCCGGCAGCCGGACCCGCGGCACGCACCAGCGACCGGGAGCCGCGCGCTTCCTGGCGGCTGCCGCCTTCGGGCTTGTGGCCGCCGCTGGCGGGGCCGCCGGGCAACCTGCCCGGACGGCTGCGACGGCTGCGACCGAGACCGCGACCGGACCGGTGGCCATCCGCAGCTACCAGCTCCTCGTACCCCGCGAGCTGGCCGGCAGCGGCATCGACCCGGAGGTCGAGGTCCGAATCGAGATCGACGCCGCCGGGTCGGTTTCGAGAGTCGAAGTCCTCGCCATCGAGCCGTCCTCCGAGTTCGACGATCTCCTCCGGTTCCAGGTCGAGCGCAGCGTCGGCGGCTGGCGCTACGGTCCGGCACGCGACAAGGACGGCGCCGCCGTCCCCTCCAGCCTGTCGTGGCGGATGAAGTTCCAGAGCCCGGAGGAAGAGCGGAACGCTCCCGCCCGCAGGCGCTTCGATCCGCAGCTCGACGTCCTCGTCTCGGCCGGCGCCCTGCCGGATCCGATGCCGCAGCCGACCCTCTCCGAGCAGGCAAGGGTGCTGAACCGGACGATCGAGGTCGCCGAGAAGTACATCGACCGCGAGCGCCGACGACGGCGCGAGACGGATCGCTTCATCCTGATCAGCGACGCCGCGGACGAGTCCACGGTCGACATCCTGGCCGGGAACATGGAGGCGGCGTTCCGCATGTTCCACGGGCTGTTCGACCGGCACGTGGAGCCCCTGCCCGCCCGCTTCCGGATCGTCGTCTACCTGTTCGACGACCGCGCCAGCCTCCGGCGGCTGCAGGAGGAACTCGGCGGACGGATGCCCGGCGGCGGCTTCTACCACTCCCCGGGCCTGCTCGCGTTCCACCGGGAAGTCCGGTACTTCGACGAACTGCTGCACACGATGCTCCACGAGGCGTTCCACGCCTTCAGCGACACCTACCTGACCGGGCCCGGTTCGGACCTGCCGCGATGGGCCGAGGAGGGAATGGCGGAGTACTTCGGCAACTCGAAGATCGACCGGGGCGAGATCGTCCCGGGCGCGGTCGACCGCGGCCGCTACGCGATCCCGCATGGCGGCGGGAGGCCGGTGCGGCTGCAGAGCCTGACCGCCTGGAACCTGGACGAGGCGCGGTCGGTCCTGCGGAACGGGGAGGCGCCGGCGATCGCCGAGCTGATGGAGGCCACGCGCGACACGTTCTACGGCGAACGGGCGCGCCACTACTACGGCTTCTCGTGGCTCCTGACCCACTTCCTCCAGCACGGCCGGGAGGACTGGGAGAGCGGGCAGTCCTTCGCCCGGATGCTGCTCTACCTCGCCGAGGGCTACCCCGGCCGGGACGCGCTCGAAGCGGTCTTCAAGACCACGCCGGCGGAAATCCAGGCCGAGTTCGAGCAATACGTCCGCGGCCTGTAGCGCCGGCCGCTGGGTGCGCGGGTCTTCCGACCCGCCGCTGGGTGCGCGGGTCTTCTGACCCGCCGCTGGGTGCGCGGGTCTTCTGACCCGCTGCCGCCGGAGGCGGCCAGAAGTACGCGCCGGCCGCAAGGCCGGCCCCCCTACCGCTCGCCCAGCGCGTCGTACGCGGCCTGGTGCCGCGCCGCCTCTTCCTGGCGGCCCAACACCCGGTAACAGACCCACAGTCGGTAGTGGGCCAGCCGCCGCTGCGGATCGAGTTCGACGGTCCGCAGGAGCCGCGGAATCGCCTCTTCCCAGCGCTCGAGCTCCGTCAGCGCCAGGCCGCTGAAGAAGAAGTTGTCCGCCCGCCGGTCGTTCAGTTCGGCCGCCCGGTCGAGCGCCTCGACCGCCTCCTCCCAGCGCTCGGCCCGGTAGGCCGCGAAGCCGAGGTTGTGCCAAACCGCCTCGAAGTGCCCGAGCTCGACCGACGCCCGCCTCAGGAGTTCGATCGCCCGGTCGAAGTTCCCGGCGCTCAACTGGTTGGCGCCCTCGTTCAGGAGCGACTGGGGGTCGGTGACGTACCGCCACCGGTTCGCCGCCGCCCGTTCGTGCGCGGCCCGCTCCTCCGCCGTGCCGTACAGATGGACCAACGCTCCCTGCGCCTCGACCCTGGCCCAGCTCGTCGCCGGGGCGTGCTTCTCCGCCAGCCGGAACAGGGACTCCGCGTCCGCGAATCGGCCCGAATCCCGGAGGTTCCAGGCCGCCGCCAGCACGTCGGCCGCGTAGTCGCTGAGCGCCAGGCCGTCGTTCGGGTCGATCTCCCCGGCGAGGAGTTCGAGTTGCCGGTTCGCTTCATCCACCCGACCGGCACGCGCCAGGGCCCGCGCGTAGAGCGAGCGGATCTCGGCGCCGCCGCCCTCCGCCATCTCGCCCAGCAGGTCGGCGACCGCGTCCCAGCGTTGCTGGAGAATGAACAGGCGCAGCAGCGCCCAGGCGATCTCCTCGCTCGCCGGCTCCAGGTCTCGCAGTTCGACCAGCGCCTCGGTCGCGTCGGCCGGCCGCCCCAGCCGCTGGTCGAGCAGCGCCTTCAGGCGCAGCAACCGCGCCCGGTCCTTGCCGCCGGCCGCCGGTCGTCGCGATCGATCCTCGCCACTATCCGCCAGCCGCCGCGCCCGCTCCTCGCCGCCGTCCGCGAGCCGCCGTTCGACGAGGCCGAAGGCGGCGCGCAGCACCTCTTCGTCCGCCTCCTCGCTGCGAGCGATGAACTCCAGCACCCCCGCCGGCGGCGCGGACGCCGGATCGTCGATGGCGGCGAGCAGCTCCCGGCGGACCTGCTGCGTCTCCTCCTCGGGCAGCGCGTTCCGCCGGTCCGCCCGGAGCAGTCCGACGAGCGCCGCCGTGGGCTCGTTGCACTCTTTCCGGGCCTGCCTGAGCCACCCGACCTCGGAGTCGGCGCGCGACTCAAGTTCCGCTATGCGCGCCCGTCGCATCAGGCGCAGGCACTCCAGGTCCGGGAGTTTGCCGCCAGTCGCCGCCGTTTGCCCGAAGGCCGGCAAGGGCGCGACCGGCGCCAGAAGCGCCGCGAGCAGGCAGCCCAGGAGAGTTCGCAAGCGCAAGGCCGCGCTGTGGCGCAGGGAACGAGTCCGCCTGCCGGGTGCGCGGGTCTTCTGACCCGCTGCCGCCGGAGGCGGCGCGGAAACGCGCCGGCCGGAAGCCGGTTCAGCCCTGGGCAGCCACATCAACGCATGCCAAGCCGGCGGACCGGCTTGACGACGCTCCGGCTTCACCTGCGCCGCCCGCGTGCTCAGGCGCTCTCCACCGCGGCCGCCATCCGCTCCAGGATCTCCTCGAGAATGGCCCGCGAGGTGGCGAAGTTGAGCCGCGTGCAGCGCTCGAATCCGAGCGGCGAGCCCGGCGGGCCGAACTCCGCGCCGTCGTTGAGCGCCACCCTCGCGTGCTTCAGGAAGAAGCGGGACGCCGGCATCGGCAGATCGAGCCCGCGGCAGTCGAGCCAGTAGAGGTAGGTCGCCTCTTGCGGACCGTGGACGATCCCCGGCAGGCGCCGATCGAGGAAGTCCGTCAGGAAGGCGCGGTTCGCGTCCAGGTAGGCGACGGTCTCTTCCAGCCAGGGTCCGCCGTCGCGCCAGGCCGCCCGCGCCGCCTCCACGCCCAGGATGCCGGCGTGGGCGAGGACGAAGTGCGGCAGTTCGTCGAATCGCTTCCTGAGCTTCTCGCTGCCGAACACGAGCAGGGCGAGTTCGAGCCCGGCAAGGTTGAACGACTTGGTTGCCGACGTGATCGTGACCGTCCGCTCCCTCACTTCGGGGCCGAGGGTCTCGAACACCGTGTGTTCGTGCCCGGGGAACACGAGTTCGTTGTGGATCTCGTCGGCGAGGACGATCAGGTCGTGCTCGATCGCCAGTTCGGCCACCGCTTCCAACTCGCTCCGCGTCCAGACGCGGCCGCTGGGGTTGTGCGGGTTGCAGAGCATGAAGACGCGGGTGTCCTCGTCGATCGTCGCCCGCAACCGGTCGAGGTCCATCTCGAAGCGCCCGTGCCTGGAACCGGATTGAGGCCCCCGCCGGAGCGGCGATTTCACGAGTCGCCGGCCCGTGCCCGAAACCGCCTCGAGAAACGGCGGATAGATCGGCGTCTGGATGACGACCCCCTCGCCCTTCCCTGCGCCCAGCATGACGGCGAGATCGAGTCCCTGGAGCGCATTGACCAGGAAGCGGATCCGCTCCGGTTCCACCGTCCAGCCGAGCTGTTCCTCCATCCGCCGGCCGAAGATCTCCGGCAGGTCGCCGATCTCCGGCGGCTCGCAGTAGCCGAGGTCCGAGCGGTCGACGAGGTCGCGCACCACGCGCCGGATCGGCTCGGCTATCGGAAAGTCCATGTCCGCCACCCACGCCGGGATGACGCCGCCGCCCTTCGCCGTGTAGCGACTCCACTTGAACCCCGTGCGGGCCTCGAGGTCGGCGAGCCGGAGGCTGTCGAACTCCTCTCTCAGGGACACGGCGGCAAGCTATCAAGCGGAGCCGGCCTCCGGCCGGCGCGTCTCCTCGGTGGCGCGCTCGATGTCGTTGCCGGCCGCCGCAGTCGCAGCCGATGGACCGCCCGCTGAGCCGGCGGCGTTCTCTCCGGCCGCCTTCGGCGGCGGCGGGTCAGAAGACCCGCGCACCCGGCAGGCCCGGTTCCCTGCGCGACAGCGCAATCTTGCGGCGGCAAACGTTGCTAGGGTGCGGCCCCATGGCACTCAAACTCGGACTGCAACTCGGTTACTGGGGCGCGGGACCGCGTCCCGGCTTCCTCGACACGGCCATCGAGGCGGAAGCGCTCGGCTACGACTGCGTCTTCACCGCCGAGGCATGGGGCTCGGACGTTTTCACGCCGCTGGCCTGGATCGGCGCGCACACGTCGAAGATCCGGCTCGGCACCGGCATCGCCCAGATCTCGGCTCGCACGCCGGCCGCAACGGCGATGCACGCGATGACCCTCGACCACCTGTCGAAGGGCCGCGTCATCCTCGGTCTCGGCGTCTCCGGTCCCCAGGTCGTCGAGGGCTGGTACGGCCAGCCCTTCGCCAAGCCGCTGTCACGCACCCGCTCCTACGTCGAGATCATCCAGAAGATTCTCGCGCGCGAAGAACCCGTGACCCAGCACGGCGAGCACTACCCGCTCCCCTTCACCGGGGAAGGCTCGTGGGGACTGGGCAAGCCGCTCCGCTCGATCGTCCACCCGTTGCGTTCCGACCTGCCCATCTTCCTCGGCGCCGAAGGGCCGAAGAACGTGGCCCTGGCCGCCGAGCTGTGCAGCGGCTGGCTGCCGCTCTACTACTCGCCCTACCGGCCCGAGGTCTACGCCGACTCGCTCGCGGGCCGCGGCGACGGCTTCGAGATCGCCTACGGCGCCCGCCTCCGCGTCCACGGCGACGTGTCCGAGGCCCTTCTGCCGATCAAGCAGTCCCTGGCTCTCTACGTCGGCGGCATGGGCGCGAAGAACCGGAACTTCCACCGCGAACTGATGGCCCGCATGGGCTGGGAGGAAGAGTCGCTCCGCATCCAGGAGCTCTTCATGACCGGCAAGCGGGAGGAAGCCGTCGCCGCCGTCCCGGACGACTTCGCCGACGAGATCTCCCTCGTTGGGCCGCCGGAGCGGATCAGGGATCGCCTCCAGGCCTTCGAGGACAGCGACGTGACGACGCTGCTCGTGGGCGCTGCCAGCAAGGACGAGTTGCGGCAGGCCGCGGAGATCGTGCTCGGCTAGTCCAGCCGCGGCCGAGCGGCAGCAGCCTTCCGCTGGGTGCGCGGGTCTTCTGACCCGCCCTCGGGTCGTGCCGCGAAGCGGTTCTGCCCGGGGCTCGGCACCATTGGCAGCATCAATTCGCCAAGACTAGGTAACTTGTTGCCATGAGATTCGAGGAACTCGTCGCCGCGGTCGCCGACGAGCCCGTCTTCGAAACCGGGCTTCTGCTGGCCGGACCCGCCGACCCCGGCAACGTCAGGCGGCAACTGTCGCGCTGGGTCCGCGGCGGCAGAGTGTTGCAGATGCGGCGCGGACTGTACGCACTGGCGCCGCCCTGGCGGCGCCGCGTTCCGCATCCGTTCCTCCTCGCCAACCGGCTCGCGCAGGGCGCCTACGTCAGCGGGCCGGCGGCGTTGGCCTTCTTCCACGCGATTCCCGAGTACGTCCCGGAAGTGACCAGCGTGACGCCAAGCCGACCGCATGTCCGGCAGACGCCCTCGGGCCGCTTCTCTTTCCGCCGCCTCAAGGCGGACCGCCTGTTCGGCTACCGGCTGATCGATCTCGGCGACGATCAGCAGGCGTTCGTGGCGACTCCGGAGAAGGCGCTGCTCGATTCCGTCTACCTGCAACCCGGCGGCGACGACCGGGACTACCTGCGGGAGCTCCGACTCGACTTCGACACCCTGAACCTGGACGCACTCGATGAGACGGCGGCGCGCTTCGCGGCACCGAAGACGACTCGAGCGGCCCGCCGGGTCCGTGAACTCGCGGCCGAAGCGCCAACATACGAGCTTCCGTGAAAGACCACCTCAAGAGCCTGATCCAGGGGCGCGACCCCCTCCAGGCACGCAACGTGGTCAGGGAGTACTTGCAAGCGCGCGTTCTCCGGTCCATGCAGGGCGCCGGCGCCATGACCGCGTTGGCGTTCCAGGGCGGCACCTGCCTGCGATTCCTCTACTCGCTTCCCCGACGGACGGCCTCAAGGTACTTCGTCGGATCGTACGCCTCGCGGTTGCCCTCAAGCGCGAGCGCTGGAAGACGTCCGGCCCTTCCTGGAAGAACAGGACGACGTCGACCTCGTTACACGCAAGAACGCGCTCCGTCTTCTCGACGAACGGAGCCGGGCGGACCGAGACCGGCCGAGCAGGGCGTGAACGAATCCCTGTCCCAGCGGGGCCCGCGCCAAGCGACGGCGCACCAGCTCGAAGCCGGCGCCGCACGAGGCCGCGGCTATGCCCGTGCCAGGCGGCGGCCGTTGCCGCTGCGCGGGCGGCCGCGGCGGCCGACGCCGGAGGTGCGGCTGAGCGGTACCCGGCGGCGGCGGAGGTGGGCCTGCCGCTTGACGCGGCGGCGGGCGGTCGCGAAGGACTGGTTGATGGCGACCGGAATGGAGGCGGCGGTCGAGCGGTGGACCACCACGTCCGGGCCGGGCAGCGCGACCTTGACGACGACGTCGAAAGCCAAGCCGCCCCGGTGATGCCGGCCGGGACCGGCCACGGTCACTTCGCAGTCCACGATCCGCGAGTTGAAGCGCTTCAGGGCCGCCGCCTCGAACTCGATCGACCGCTTCAGGTCGTCGTTCAGTTGGACGTTCCGGGTGCGGATCCTGATCGGGAAGCTCGGACTGGTTCTCAACGCTGGTGCCCCTCCGCGGTTGACGCCGACATCGTACAACGCGGGTCGCGGAACGGGCCTAACGGCCGGTTTCTGGCCGCCTCCGGCGGCAGCGGGTCAGAGGACCCGCGCACCCAGCCGGAACTGCAGGGCGGTTCACACCGGGTGCGCCGGCGTCCCCGCCGGCGTCCGAACAGAACGCGTCGCGGAGCGGCGACCCGCCCTACCCGTCCATCGCCGTGCCGACGGTGCCTCGCAGATAGACGTCGATCAGCCGCGGCAGGGCGTTCAGGTCGTAGCCGCCTTCCAGCACCGACACGAGCCGTCCCTCGCAGATCTCTTCCGCCAGTTCGGCGAGCCCGACGCCGAAGCGGTGGAAGGCCCGCTCGGTCAGCTTCATGTCGGCGAGCGGGTCGTTCCGCCAGGCGTCGAATCCGGCCGACACGAGCAGCACGTCCGGGTCGAACGACCGCACTGCCGGCAGCAGCAGCTCGTCCATCGCCTCGCGGTAGGCCTCGTCGCCGCTGCCCGCCGGCAGCGGGGCGTTGAACGTCGTTCCCTCGCCCTCGCCAACGCCCCGCTCGTCGGCGGCGCCCGTGCCGGGCCAGAACGGGAACTGGTGAACGCTGAGGAAGGCGACGTCGGCCCGGTCGTCGAACAGGTGCTGGGTGCCGTTGCCGTGGTGGACGTCGAAGTCGAGGACCGCCACCCGCTCGACGCCGTGCACGTCGATCAGGCCCTGCGCCAGGATCGCGACCTGGTTCAGGTAGCAGAAGCCCATCGCACGGTCGCGCTCGCAGTGGTGCCCGGGCGGCCGGGCGACGCTCATCGCCCGGTGGCCGGCGCCCAGCATCGCGTGGTCGCCGGCCGCCAACGCGGCCTCGACCGCGGCCCAGGCGGCGTCCGCCGTCCCCGGCGACAGCGGGTTGTCGTCCGTGTCGAGCATCGGCGTCGGGGAGCTCGGGAAGCTCCCCTCAGCCGCCGACGCCGCCACCGAGGCAACGGCGGCCTCCATCCGCTCGATGTACTCCTGGTCGTGTACCAGCGCGGCGAGCCGGCGCGCCTGCCCGGCCATGCCCCGAACGGTCTCGTCGGCCGCGGCCGCCCCGGCTTCCACGAGGTCCCAACCCCGCTCTTCGAGGTAGGGCAGAGCGAGCCGCAAGCGCTCCGGCCGTTCGGGAAAGCCCCTCGGCACCGCATGCTCGTCGCAGCGCGAGTCCCAGAAAACGCTCATTGGTGAGTTCATCGGCCTCCCCACCGACCTTGCGGACCGAAGTCCGCCTCTGCCCACGATCCTGGTGGCGATCCGCGGTCAGGATCGAATAGTGTACATGTTCATGAACATGAACCGTCCACTCGTCACGGAACAGTACTCCATCGCCGACGCCCGCCGGAACCTCCCCGGCCTGATCCGAAGCGCACAGCACGGAACTGCCGTCGAACTCACGCGCCGCGGCAAACCCGTCGCGGTCCTGATCGGACGGCGGGAGTTCGATCGACTGACCTCGGGCCGGCGCTCCTTCAGCGAGGCATGGAGCGCCTTCGCGGAGAGCGTGGACCTTGCCGACCTGGCCCTCGACCCCGACGAGTTGCTGGAGGGCGTCCGCGACAACAGTCCCGGACGCGACGTCCGCCTGTGAGCGCCGCCAGATTCCTGCTCGATACGAACACGGTGTCGGAACCGCTTCGCCCGAGGCCCAACCCGAACGCCGTCGAGCGGCTGCGCCAGCACGAGGCGGAGGTCGCCATCCCGGCGCCCGTCTGGCACGAGCTCCGGTTCGGTTGCTCCCGGCTCCCGCCGTCGCGGCGCCGGGACGCCTTCGAGCGCTACCTGGAGGAGATCGTGCTCCTCAGCTTCCCGGTGTTGAACTACGGCAGGAGAGCGGCGGACTGGCACGCTCGCGAACGAGCCCGGCTGGCCGCCTCTGGCCGAACGCCGCCCTTCGTGGATGGCCAGATCGCGGCCATCGCGCACGTCCGGGGCCTGGTGCTGGTGACCTCGAACATCAGGGACTTCCGGGCGTTCGAGGGTCTTGAGATGGAAGACTGGCTGGCAGAATGAACCGGCCGCCGGATTCCCCGCAGGCGGCCATTGGAGCGAGCCAATCATGACGATACGAAGCGCAGCCTCCTCGATTCGCTCCCGTCTTCCCGCGGCCGCGCTCGCCGCGGCGCTGGCGGCCCCCGTCGCCGCCTCCGACAACTGGCCGTCGTTCCGCGGCAACGGCGCGGACGGCGCCGGCGCCGGAACGCCGCCGGCCACATGGAACGTGGAGACCGGCGAGAACGTCCTGTTCCGCGTGGCCGTACCCGGCCTGGGCCACTCGAGCCCGGTGATCTGGGGAGACCGCCTGTTCCTGACCTCGTCCGTGCCCGAAGGCGAGGAGGCCTCGCTCAAGGTCGGCCTCTACGGCGACATCGCGCCGGTCGTGGGCGAACCGCCGCAGCGCTACGAGGTGCTCGCCTACGACAAGCGGACCGGCCAGCCGCTCTGGCGGCGCACTGCGTTCGAGGGCACGCCGGCAGTCAGGCGGCACACGAAGGCCTCCCACACGAACTCCACGCCGGCGACGGACGGCGAAGTCCTCGTCGCCTTCTTCGGTTCCGAAGGGCTCCACGCCTACGACCTGGAGGGCAACCCGCTCTGGAACCGTCAGTTTGGGGTGCTCGACTCCGGCTTCTTCATGGTGAAGACAGCGCAATGGGGGTTCGCGAGTTCGCCCCTGGTCCACGACGGCCGCGTGATCGTCCAGGTCGACGTCCAGGGCGACTCGTTCCTCGCGGCGCTCGACGCGAAGACCGGCGAGGACGTCTGGCGGACCGGGCGCGACGAGATCCCGACCTGGAGTACGCCCGCCGTGTTCGCGCGCGGCGACGGCGGCCGACAGATCGTCGTCAACGGCTACCGGCACATCGGCGGCTACGACTTCGACACCGGCGAGGAAATCTGGCGGCTCGAAGGCGGCGGCGACATCCCGGTGCCGACGCCGATCCGCGCCGGCGACGACGGACCGATTCTCATCACCAGCGCTCACGGGCCGATGCGTCCGGTCTACGCGATCGACCCGGAGGCCGCGGGCGGGATCGATCCCGAGCACGAAGCGATGCTCTGGTTCCACGAGCGGCTGGGGAACTACATGCAGACGCCGATCGTCGTCGGCGGCCTCGCCTACTTCGGCTTCGACAACGGCGTCGTCACCGTGTTCGACTGGAAGACCGGCGAGCGGGTCGCGCAGCGGCGCCTGGGCCGCGGCGCCTCCGGCTTCACCGCTTCGCCGGTCGCCGCCGGCGGGCACGTCTACTTCAGCAGCGAGGACGGCGACGTGTACGTCATCGAGGCCGGCCAGGAGTTGAAGGAGGTCGCGGTCAACGAACTCGGCGAGACGTTCATGTCGACGCCGGCGATCTCGGACGGCGTCATCTACTTCCGGGCGCGACGGCACCTGATCGCGGTGGGCGCCGCATCCTGACTTGCGCCGCAGCGGAAGCACCGACGCGGCGGGACGCACAAAGGACACCGACCATGACTCACGCGCATCCCACCAGAACCGCCGGCCTTTCCCAGGCCCTTCAGTGCCTGATCCTGGCGGCTGCGCTGGTCGCCGCGACACCGTCGGACACCGCGGCCTCCGACAACTGGCCGTCCTTCCGCGGCAACGGCGCGGACGGCGCCGGCGGCGGCTCGCCGCCGGCGACCTGGAACGTGGAGACCGGCGAGAACATCCTCTTCCGGGTCGCCGTGCCGGGCCTCGGCCATTCGAGTCCCGTGATCTGGGGCGACCGCCTCTTCCTGACCACGGCGGTGCCCGAGGGCGGCGAGGCGTCGCTCAAGGTCGGGCTCTACGGCGACGGCACGCCGGTCGAGGGCGAGCCGCCGCAACGGTTCCAGGTGCTGGCCTTCGACAAGCGGACCGGCGAGCCGCTCTGGCAGCGCACCGCCTTCCGGGGCACGCCCGCGATCAAGCGGCACATGAAGGCATCGCACACGAACTCGACGCCGGCGACCGACGGCAGCGTGCTCGTCGCCTTCTTCGGCTCCGAGGGCCTGCACGCCTACGACCTGGACGGGAACCCGCTGTGGAACCGGCAGTTCGGCGTGCTCGACTCGGGGCCGTACGACTTCCCCACCTACGAGTGGGGGTTCGCCAGCTCCCCCGTCGTCCACGACGGCCGGGTGATCGTCCAGGCCGACATCCTGAGCGACTCGTTCGTCGCGGTGCTGGACGCCGCAACCGGCGAGGACGTCTGGCGCAAGTCCCGCGAAGAGGTCGCCACCTGGAGCACCCCCGCCGTCTTCCCGCGCGCCGGCGGCGGCAAGCAGGTCGTGCTCAACGGCTACCGGCACATCGGCGGCTACGACTTCGACACCGGCCGGGAACTCTGGCGGCTCGAAGGCGGCGGCGACATCCCGGTGCCGACGCCGATTCGCGCCGGCGACGACGGGCCGATCCTCATCACGAACGCCCACGGCCGGCTGAAGCCGATCTACGCGATCGATCCGGACGCCGAGGGCAAGCTCGATCCCGGGCACGACGCGATGGTCTGGTTCCACGAGCGCCTCGGGAACTACATGCAGACGCCCATCGTCGTCGGCGAGCTCGCCTACTTCTGCTACGACAATGGCGTGGTGACGGTGGTCGACTGGCGTTCAGGCGAACGCCTGGCCCAGAAGCGACTCGGCCGCGGCGCCTCCGGCTTCAGCGCCTCGGCAGTCGCGGCCGACGGCCGCATCTACTTCAACAGCGAAGTCGGCGACGTGTACGTCATCGAGCCGGGGCCCGAACTGAACGAGATCGCGATCAACGAACTCGGCGAGACGCTGATGGCGACCCCGGCGATCTCGGACGGCGTCATCTACTTCCGGACGCGCCGCCACCTGGTCGCGGTCGGCGCGGGTTCGTAGGGAACAGGGCCTCTCGAGCGGCGACGGCCTTGCAGCCGGCGCGTACCCTTGGCCGCCTTTGGCGGCAGCGGGTCAGACGACCCGCGTACCCGGTTGGCGGCCCCTTCCGTAGCTCGGTCAGGCCTTGCGCTGCAGCACGCCGCTGAAGCTCTCCCGGTACTGGTGGGCGACGTAGAGCCCGAGCACCAGGGCCACTACGCCAATGGCCGTGCCCTCCGGCGCCAGGAAGACGTGGAACAGCAGGATGTTCAGGACGATCGGCGCCAGCGCGACGAGTGCCAGCGGCACGAACAGGCCGAGGATCAGCAGGACGCCGCAGGCGATTTCCGTCACCTTGACGACCGGCCAGAGGTAGCCCGTGTCCATCATGGCCCCCATGAAAGCCGCCGCCTCGTCTCCCATCTCGGGTTCCGGCCCCAGCCCGAACAGACCGATGACGCCGAACACGGCGAAGATCAGCCCCAGCAGGACGCGGGCAATCGTCGGAAGATGCTTCATCGTCTACCCTCCCTGTCGCCCCGCTTCTCCATGAGGCGGGAAACCAGCTTAGCGTCCGAGAAAGGGACCTGCGAACAGACGGCCGCTCGCAGGCCGGCGCCAGCGGCAGTCGGGAGCTCACCGATGAACGATGTACACCGAAGCGCGATTCTCTGGCGGCCTTCGGCGGAACAGGTCGAGGCCTGCAACCTGACCCGCTACGTGCGGTGGCTGGAGGACGAGCGCGGTTTGCGGTTCTCCGGCTACGACGAGCTCTGGCGCTGGTCCGTCGCCGACCTGGAGGGGTTCTGGGGCTCGATCGCCGAGCACTTCACGGTCCGGTTCCACACACCGCCGGAACGAGCGCTCGGCAGCCGCTCGATGCCAGGCGCGCGCTGGTTTCCGGGCGCGACGCTCAACTACGCCGAGCACGCGCTGGCCAGCGCCGGCGACGAGCCGGCCCTCGTCTGCCGGGGCGAGGCGGGCGCACGGCGCGCGTTCAGCCGCGACGACCTGCGGCGCGAAGTCGCCGCCGCGAGAGCGGGTCTGCGCAGGCTCGGCATCGAGAGCGGCGACCGGGTCGTCGCCTACTTGCCGAACGACGCCGAGGCGGTCATCGCGTTCCTCGCGACCGCCAGTCTTGGCGCGGTGTGGTCGAGTTGCCCGCCCGAGTTCGGCATCGAGAGCGTCCTGGACCGCTTCCGGCAGATCGAGCCGAAAGTCCTGATCGGAGTAGACGGCTACCGCTACAACGGACGGGACTACGACCGCGGCGGCGATCTGGAACGGATCGTCCGCTCGCTGCCGACACTCGAAGCTGCGGTCCTCGTCTCCTCGGCGGCCGGCGATGCGGGCGAGCCGCGACGCATCTCCTGGGCCGAACTGACCGCCGAACCAGGCGAACTCGCCTTCGAGGCCGTGCCGTTCGATCACCCGCTCTGGATCCTCTACTCGTCCGGCACCACCGGCCTGCCGAAGGCGATCGTCCAGGGCCACGGCGGCATCCTGCTGGAGCACCTGAAGCAACTGGCGCTGCACACGGATCTCGGGCCCGGCGACCGCTTCTTCTGGTACACGACGACCGGCTGGATGATGTGGAACTACCTCGTCTCGGGGTTGCTCCTGGGCACGACCGTGGTGCTCTTCGACGGTTCGCCCGGGTGGCCCGATCTCTCGGCGCTCTACCGCCTGGCCGACGAGGAGGCCGTGACCTGCTTCGGGGTCAGCGCGCCGTTCCTGATGGCATGCCGGGCCGCCGGGCTCGAACCCGGCAGGCGATTCGGCTTCGAAGCCCTGCGCGCCATCGGCTCGACCGGCGCGCCGCTCCCGGCCGAAGGGTTCGACTGGGTCCATGAGCACGTGAAGTCCGACGTCTGGCTCGGCTCGCTGTCCGGCGGCACGGACGTCTGCACCGGCTTCGTCGGGCCGAATCCGCTGCAGGCGGTCCGGCGCGGCCGCATCCAGTGCCGCTCGCTCGGCGCCAAGGTGGAGGCGTTCGACGAGGGCGGCCGCGGAGTGACCGGGCAGGTCGGCGAACTCGTGCTGACGGAACCGCTGCCCTCGATGCCCCTCTTCTTCTGGAACGACGAGTCGGGCGACCGCTACCGGAAGAGCTACTTCGAGCACTGGCCCGGCGTCTGGCGCCACGGCGACTGGATCGAGTTCGACGGGGACGGAAGCTCCGTCATCTACGGCCGCTCCGACTCGACGCTCAACCGCGGCGGCGTGCGGATGGGCACCTCCGAGTTCTACCGCGCCGCCGCGGAGTTGCCGGAGATCGAGGACTGCGTGATCGTCGACACGGGCAGCCTGGACCGCGAGGGCAAGCTTTGGCTGTTCGTCGTGCTGGCCGAGGGCGTCTCCCTCGACGCCGCGCTCGCCGACCGCATCCGCCGCCACCTCCGCGCCCGGCTCTCGCCCCGCCACGGGCCGAACGAGATCAGGGCGATTCCGGAGGTCCCGACGACCCTCTCCGGCAAGAAGCTCGAGGTGCCGATCAAGCGCATCCTGGCGGGCGAGCCGGTCGAGAGCGCCGTGAACGTCGGGACGCTCAAGAACCCGGAGTCGATCGCGGCTCTGGTCGCGTCGCTGTAGCCGCCCACTGGGTGCGCGGGGCTGACATCCGACCGCCCGCAGACGGGCGCTCGGACTGTGACGCGGCTGGCGCGGGGACGCGCCAGCCGGGTTCCGACCCGCTGCCGCCGAAGGCGGCCAGGAAGACGAACCGGCCGGAGGCCGGCACCACTGGGTGCGCCGGCGTCCCCCGCCGGCCAGCCGCCGAAGGCCGGCTCCGCCTTGGCTACTGGTTCAACTTGCCCGCAAAGTCGCCGCCGCGGAAGATCGAGACGTTCTCCAGCGAGATGTACTTCCGCAGCGCCTCGTTCACGTCGTCCAGCGTCAGATCGGCGATCGCCTGCTCCTGGGCCGCCACGAACGCCATCGTCCGCTCGCTGAACAGGTTGTTGTTCAGCATCGACGCCACGGTACGATCCTGCGACCTTCCGTTCTGCTGCCGGTCCAGGTAGCCGCGCCGGGCGACCTCGAACTCCTCCTCGGTGAAGCCGCCTTCGAGCGCCTTGCCCACTTCGTCGCGGAAGGCCGCAACCACCTTGTCGGCGTTCTCCGGCGCGAAGATCGCGAACGTGAGGAACAGCGCGCTGTCGTCGACCGGCGGCGCGGCAACCTGCGACCCGACGCTGTAGGACAAGCCCTCCTCCTGGCGGATTCGCGTCGCCAGCCGCGAACTGAGGAATCCACCGCCAAGCATGTAGTTCGCCATCACCAGGGCCGGATAGTCCTCGTCGTCGTCGCGCATCGAGAAACTGGTGACCGCCATCATCATCGCGTTCGTCTTGTCCGGCGTCTCGAGGTCGACGCTCACCGTCTCGACGTCGCGGTACGGATCCGCCACGCGCTCGTAGGGCTCGGCCGCCCGCCAATCCCCGAACAGCTCTTCGAGCACACCGGCGACCTCGTCCGCGTCGAAGTCCCCGACGATCGCGATCGTGCCGCCCTCGCCGCCATGGAAGGACGCCCAGAAGTCTCTCGCCTCCTCGACGGTCGCCGCGTTGAGGCGCTCGATCTGCTCGTCGAAGGTCGGCGAGTACCTGGGATGGTCCGCCGGCCAGCGGTTGAAGTGCCTGCTCATCGCCATCGGCACCTGCGCCATGGGTTCCGAGCGTTGGGACTCGATCCCGGCCAGGCGCTCCTCGCGCAAGAGATCGAACTCCTTCGCGTCGAAGGCCGGCTCGCGGAGGATCTCCGCCACCAGACCCAGCACGGCGACGAGATTCTCGCGCACCGTCGTGAACGACCCGCTGGCGATCAGGACACCGCCGCCAACACCGCCCTGCGCCTTCAGGCGATCCAACTCGTCACTGACTTCCTGTCTCGACCGGTTGGTTGTGCCACGCATGAGCATCGCCCCGGCCAGGTCGCCTGCCGTCGCGCGGCCCATCAGCGCCGCCTCGGTGCCGTGGCGGAAGGCGAAGCTGACGCTGACCGACTCGCCGCGCGTCTGCTTCGCCAGCAGAGCGACCTTGACGCCGTTCGAGAGTTCGAAGGCCCGGGTACGGCGGTCGATGTTCGCCGGCGTCGGGTCGAACGCCTCGCCCTCCGCGACCGCCTCGCGCCCGGCGTAGTCGGCCACCAGAGCCGCGACATCCGGCGGCTCGGGAATCTCCGCCCGCTCCGGCGTCGTGTCCGTCGGATGGAAGTAGCCGACGGTCCGGTTCGAGTTCCGCAGGTAGGTCTGCGCGACCTCGTGGACGCCCTCCGCCGTGACCTGCTCCAACCGGTCGCGGTGGAGGAAGAACAGCCGCCAGTCGCCCATCGAGGCCCATTCGCTCAGATCGAGCGCGATCCGCTGCGGATCGTTGAACGCGAGTTCGATGCGCGAGAGATAGTCCCGCTTGGCGCGCTCGACCTCTTCCTCGGTGGGCGGCTCGGCGGCGACCTCGTCGAGGGTCGCGAACAGCGCCTCGGCGGCCTCCTCCAGGGAGTCCTCCTCACGGACCATCACGTTGGTCATCAGCACGCCCGGCTGGTTGAGCTGCAGGCTGGAGGCGAAAACCGCCGCCGCCAGCCCGGGCTCGACCAGGTTCCTGTACAGGCGTCCGGCCGGCTCGACGCCCAGGATGTGGCTGAGCACTTCGACCGCCGCGTACTGTTCGTGTGCGCCCGGCGGCACGTGGTAGACGGCCATCACGAGCTGCGTGTCGCCGACCCGCCGCAGGGTCACCGTCCGCTCTCCGTCCTGCGCCGGCTCGGCGGTGTAGGTGTCGAAGAGCGTGTTGGCGCCGGTCCGGTCGGGCCGCGGAGTGGGACCGAACTTCTCCGCCACCAGTTCCAGCGCCCGATCGACCTCGAACCGCCCGGCGACAACCAGGATCGCATTGTCCGGCTGGTAGTACTTGCGGTAGAAGGCCTGCAGCCGCTCGATCGGCACGTTCTCGATGTCCGCCCGCGCGCCGATCGTGGAGTTGCCGTAGTTGTGCCAGTCGAAGGCGGCCGACATGACCCGCTTTCGCAGCACGCCCATCGGCTGGTTCTCGCCGCGCTCCCACTCGTTGCGCACGACGGTCATCTCGGACTCGAGGTCTTCGGCCGAGATGAAGGAGTTCACCATCCGGTCCGCTTCCAGATCGAGCGCCCACTCCAGGTTCTCGTCGGTCGCCGGGAAGGTCTCGAAGTAGTTCGTGCGGTCGAACCAGGTCGTCCCGTTGGGGAACGCGCCGTACTCCGTCATTTCGGCCGGGATGTCCGGGTGGTTCGGCGTGCCCTTGAAGACCAGATGCTCCAGCAGGTGAGCCATCCCCGTCTCGCCGTAGCCCTCGTGGCGGGAACCGACGAGGTACGTGATGTTCACGGTGATCTGCCGCTTGCTCTGGTCGGGAAAGAGCAGGAACCGGAGGCCGTTCTCCAGCCGGTACTCCGTGATCCCTTCGACCGAGGCCACCTTGGTGACGCCGTCCGGCAGGTCCTGCGCCGCGAGCGGCAGCGCCGCCGCCAGCCACGCGAGCAGGCAAGCGGTCAACTTGAAAGCGAGCTTCGTCTTGCGCTTCATCTTTGCTTCTCCAGGAGTCGGCGCAGCCCCGCGCTGCGCGTCCAAGGTCTTGTGCGGGAACGTCCTGATGTAGAACGGAGCCGGGTCCCGATTGTTTCCGGGTCAAGGCACCTTGCGTGGAGACTACCGCCGAGCGCCGCTACCGGCCGGCCCGGGTGTCCAGGCTGACGCTCTTCAGCAGGGCGAACACCGGCGAACCGACCGCGAGGCCAAGTTCCGCCGCCGACGCCCGCGTGATGCGGGCCCGCAGCCGATGCGATCCGAGATCGACGGTCGCCTCGGCGAAGGCGGTCGACTCGTCCCGGTCGAGCGCCACGAGGACGCCGGACAGCACGTTGCGGATGCTGGTCGGCGACGGGCGCTCGGTGGCGAGCGAAACGTCGCGGGCGCGAACGAGCAACCGCGCCGACTCGCCGGGGGCCAGGTGCTCGATGCGCGGAACGCTGAGCCGCTGGCCGTCGAGGTCGAGCCAGGTCAGGCGGTACTCGTCGTCATGGGCGCCGACCCGCGCCTCCAGCACCGTCGCGGCCTGGAACCGCTCGGTGAGCGGCGCGAGGTCGAGCTGTTCGAGCACCTCGACCGTTCCACCGAACGCCTGAACACGGCCTTCGGCGAGCACCAGAACGCGGTCGGCCAGGAGCGCCACCTCGTCGACGGCGTGGCTGACGTAGAGCGTCGGGATGCCGAAGCGCGGGTGAAGCGCCAGCAGGTACGGCATGATCTCCGCCTTACGGCGCCGGTCGAGGGCTGACAGCGGTTCGTCGAGCAGCAGCAGCCGCGGCCGGCTTAGCAGCGCCCGGCCCAGCGCGGCGCGCTGGCGCTCGCCGCCGGACAGGGTGTGCGGCCGCCGGCCGAGCAGCGGCGCCAGATCCAGGGCGTCGACGACGTCGTCGCGGTTGACCGCCGCAGCGACGCCGAGTTCCGGTGTACTCCGCCGATCCGCGTAGCCGAGGTTGCCCTCGACATCGAGATGCGGAAACAGGCGGCCATCCTGAAAGGTGCAGCCCACGGGACGTCGGTGAGGCGGGGTCCGCACTCCCCGCCCACTGTCGAGCCAGGTCTCGCCACCAAATGCGATCCGGCCCCGGGCGCAGGCCTCGAAGCCGAGAACCGCCCGCAGCAGGGTCGTCTTGCCGCTGCCCGACGGGCCGAAGACGGCTGTCACGCCGGCGGCGGGAATCGCCTGCTCAACGTCCAGGTCAAAGCCGGAGAAGCCGACCCGAACGTCGAGTTCAAGAGTTGTGCCCTCCCGCTCAGGCGACATGAACCGGCAGCCTCCGGTTGAACACGTAGACGAACACGAGCACCACGAACGCGAACAGCAGCAAGCCGGCGGCAAGCGTGTGCGCCTCCGCGTAGCGCAGGGTCTCGACATGCTCGTAGATGGCGATCGAGATGACCCGCGTCTTGCCGGGGATGTTGCCGCCGACCATCAGCACGACGCCGAACTCGCCGATGGTGTGGGCGAAAGTGAGCACCGCGGCGGTCAGGAAGCCGCGCAGCGACAGCGGCGCAGCGACGGTCAGGAAGGCGTCGAGCGGCGACGCGCGTAGCGCGGCAGCCGCCTCCAGAGGACCCCGGCCCAGCGACTCGAAGGCGGCCTGCAGCGGCTGCACCATGAACGGCAGCGAGTAGACGACGGAGGCGATCAGCAGCCCGGCGAACGAGAACGTCAGCGTCGTGTCCGTGACCTCGACCCAGAGCCCGCCCAGCCACGACCGGGGGCTCATCAGCAGCAGCAGATAGAAGCCCAGCACCGTCGGCGGCAGGACGAGCGGCAGCGCCGTCACCGCCTCGACCACCGGCTTGGCCCGCGAGCGCGTCCGCGCCAGCCACCACGCAAGCGGCGTCCCGAGAACGGCCAGCACCAGGGTCGCGGCGCCCGCGAGTTGCAGGCTGAGCCACAGCGGGCCGAGTTCAGGCAGGTCCACGGCGGCGGTTCTCAGCGGGCGCGGGCGTGACGGCAAGCGCGGGCGTGGCGGCGGTGGCGGCACCCGCCCCGTCTGGGGCCGGAGGCGCCGGCCCCCGCCGCGGCTGAGCGTGGTCGAGCCGCCCGGCTCCTTCGGCGACGGGAGGCTGTTCGCCACGGCGTTGCTGCCCGCGCTCGTGCAGACGCCGACGTTTGAGGAGGTCCGCTTGCGATACCAGGGCGTAGCCGAAGGACTCGATCGTCTCGAGGCCGCCCGGGCTGTGCAAGAAGACCTGGAACGCCTGAGCAGCCTCGCTGCGCTCGGCGCGCTTGAGCAGGACGGCGTCCTGGCGGATCGGCGGGTGGAGGTCTGCCGGGACGTTCCAGGAGCTCCCCGCAAGACCGTTGCGGGGACTGAGGACGGACGAACGCGCGACGAGGCCCAGTTCCGCGTTGCCGGAAGCGGTCATGGCGAAGGCCTGTCCGACGTTCTCGCCGAGGACGATCCTCGACTGGAGACTCTCCCACAGGCCGAGTTCGCGCAGGGTCTCGCGGGCGGCGGCGCCGTAGGGGGCCAGATCCGGGTTGGCAAGCGCCAGCCGGCGGAAGGCGGCGGTCCTCAGCGTGTCGGCGTCGACGGCGATCGTCGGATCGGCGGTCCACAGCACGAGTCGCCCGATGGCGTAGGTCCGCCGGGAGTCCTCGACGGCGAGCCCCTGTTCGACCAGCAGCCGCGGCCGCTCCTGGTCGGCGGCGAGAAACAGGTCGAAGGGAGCGCCGTGGAGAATCTGGGCGTAGAGCTTGCCGGTCGAACCGACGGTCACCGTCACCCGGTGGCCGGTCTCGCGCTCGAAGTCGACGGCGAGCGCCTCGACGGCTTCCGCCGCGTTGGCGGCCACCGCGACCGTCACCGTCGTCTCGCCCGCCCAGGCGCCGCCAGCCGTCAGGACGAGCGCCGGCAGGAGGCCCGTCCGGGCGGCCCTCAAACGGCGACCGCCTGCGCCGTCCGCCTCGGATCGCCGCAGGCGACGGCACCGTCCTCGTCGATCAGGACGCCCTCGAACGAACCGCAGAGCCAGTTCCACGGGTTGACGACCTCGACCGTCTGGCCGGTCTCTTCCAGCAGCCGGACCGGATCGCCCGGCAGGTCGGCCTCCACGATCAGCGCGCCGGGCACGCCCATCGACGAGCCGCCGAACCGCGGCTTGTGGACTGAAGTCTCAAGATCCAGGTCGAAGTCGAGCAGGTTCGTCGTGTTCTGGACGATGTTCTCGGTCAGCGAGACGCTCGGCGAGCCGGATGCGAGCACCGGCTTCCCGTCCCGCGTGAAGATGTTCGGGCAGATGCGGGCGTGCGCCCGGCCGCCCGGCTCGACCGGGCCGGAGCCGAGGTGGACGCCGGAGGCGCAGGCGTAGACGCCGTCGACGTAGATGCCGGTACGGAACGGCATCGACATGACCGAGTGCAGCACGGTGGCGACGTTGCCCGCGGCGTCGACCACCGTGACGTGGTTCGAGCCCGGTGGAGGCGGCGGTACCACGCCCAGCGCCTCGTACCGGTCGTTGGGGCTGGCCGGCTTGCCCTCGAGCGCGGCGAACCGCTCCGCCGCGTAGTCCTTCGAGATCGCCCGCTCAACCTCGGGCAGGGTGCCGTCGAAGCGGCCACCCACCGCATCGGAGTACACCCGCCCGATGATCTGCATCATCCTGAGCGTCGTCTCGCCGGACTCGAACGCGGGGCCCGCCTGCTGGAGGTCGAGCAGCTCGACCATGTTCATGATCTCGACCAGGGCCTGGCCGCCGAAGTCCGGCGCGGGCGAACCGACGACGCCGTAGTCGCGGTAGGTGCCCATCACCGGCTCGTCCCAGAACGCCTCGTAGGCCGCCATGTCGTCGGCGGTGATCAGGCCTCCTCTGGCCTGCACGGTCTCGGCGTACCGGCGGCCGAACTCGCCCCGGTAGAAATGGTCGCCGCCTTCGGAGGCGAGCCGCTCGAGCGTGTCGGCGAGGGCGCTCTGCACCAGCTTGTCGCCGATGTTGCGCAGCGTGCTGCCGTCGAAGTAGATCTCCCGGCTGAAGGGCTCCCGGCCCAGCACCGCCGACTCGACGAACATCTCGCCCCACAGAAATGGGTGGATCTCGAAGCCGTCGCGGGCGTAGTGGATGGCCGGCGCCATCACGGTAGCCCGCGGCAGCAGGCCGTGGCGCTCGAGCCCGGCCTCGAAGCCGCCCCAGAACCCCGGCACGAAGCAGAGCGTGCCGTCCGTCTTCGTCATCAGCGCGCCGAACTCGGCCACGTCCATGTTCCGCACGTCCGGCACCGCCTGCGGCGCCGCCATCATGCCGTTGACGTAGGTGTACTCGCCGGAGGCGGCGTCGTAGTAGAGCATCGACAGGCAGCCGGAGAGGGTCGTCATGTGCGGCTCGACCACGGCCTGGGCGATGCTGGCGGCCATCACGCCGTCGCAGGCGTTGCCGCCCAGGGCGAGCATGTCGGCCGCGGCGGCCGACGCCAGGGGATGGGTGCAGATGGCCAGGCCGTTGGCGCTGCGGACGGCCTGCTTGGGGCCGAAACGGGCGGTCGCCACCAGGGCGCGCCGCTTTTCGTCGTCCGGGGGCGTCCAGCCGTTGACGGCCGGCGGCGCGAGACCCTCGGGCTCCGATCCCGGTCCGCAACCGATCGCCATGGCCGCGCCACCGGCCGCCGCAGCCAGCAGGGTCCGGCGATTCAGAGTCAGGTCCGCCGTTTCAACGAGTCCTCTTCCCATCGCTGCCTCCCTCACTCAAGTCTGGCATGAGGTTACCTTGCGCCAAGGCAGCCAAGGCGGCGCCGGCCTCTCGCGACCGCGGTTCGCTTCGGCTGGGTGCGCGGGTCTTCCGACCCGCATCGAGCGCGATGCCGCGAAGCGGCGAGCCCGAGCCGGCCGGCCGCCTCCGGCTGCTGCCGTAAGATGCCTCACCCAACCAACGAGGCAAGGGAGAGTTCGAGCCATGTCCGAGCCGGTTCTGCTGGTCGAGAAGTCCGAAGGCATCGCCACCCTCACGCTGAACCGTCCAGGCGTGCTGAACGCCCTCTCGGAGGAGCTGCGCGACCTCCTCGCGCGGACCATCGAGGACCTCCACCAGGACGACGAAATCGGCGTGGTCATCCTGACCGGCGCCGGCCGCGCCTTCTGCGCCGGCCTCGACCTGAAGGAGATGAGCGATCCGGACCGGAAGCGCCGGTCGATCGCCGACCCGCCGAAGCTGCTCCGTTCGCTCCATCAACCCGTGATCGGCGCGATCAACGGGATCGCGGTGACCGGCGGCTTCGAGATCGCGCTCTCCTGCGACCTGTTGATCGCGACCCCCGAGGCGCGCTTCGCCGACACCCACGCCCGGGTCGGCCTGCTCTCCGGCTGGGGCCTCTCGGCGCGGCTGTCGCGGGCCATCGGCCCCGGCCGGGCCAAGGAACTCTCGCTGACCGGCAACTACCTGTCGGCGGACCGCGCCTGCGAGTGGGGCCTGGTCAACCGGATCGTGCCGCGAGAGGAGCTGCTCCCCACCTGCCGCGCCCTGGCCGTGGACATGCTGACCTGCCAGCGCGACGTGATGTTCCAGTACAAGCGGATGATCGACCGCGGCTTCGACCTGACCCTCGGCGACGCGATGGACTACGAGATCGAAGTCAACCGCATGTACCGCGGCCCCAGGCCCGAGGAAGTCGGCGAAAGGCTCGCCGGCATCCGCGCCCGCGGCCGCGCGCAGGCCGAAGACGCCCGCTAGCCGGCGGAGGCGTGTACCCGCCCGGGAGGGGCCAGCGGGGGCTTGCCTCCTGCTGCCGTTCGCGCTTTCTCGAACAAGGGGAGGTCGGCGTCGGCTCACACTGGGTGCGCCGGCGTCCTCGCCGGCTTCCGGAGAAGACACGCCGCGAAGCGGCGACCATGCGGCCGCGGCCCGGTCTAACCTTCGGAGGCGGTCGGCACGTCGAAGTACTTCTCGACGATCCAGTCGGGTTGCCAACGGTCGGGTTCGCGTTCGGTGCCGGTGAGATCGCGGTGCAGCGGGGCCGGGTCGGCGACGGAGAGCGGCACGGTGTCGCCCATGGCGGTTTGCCAGCCTTCCAGGAGAGCTTCGAGGCGGGTTGCGGTTTCCGCGTGGCCGGGATCGGCGACGAGGTTCGTCAGTTCGTCGGGGTCTTCGGCGAGATCGAAGAGCTGGCGGTGGTTGACCTTGGGGTACACGATCAGCTTGAAGCGGTCGTCGCGAACGGCGCGCATGACGTCGCGGTAGGGCAGGAAGACGCTCCGGCGCCAGGTTGGATCGCCGCCGGACCAGAGGGACGCCAGGTCCCGGCCGTCGATTCCGGACGGCGCCTCGACGCCCCCGGCTGTGAGCAGGGTCGGGAACAGGTCGTAGAGGTAGGTGAATGCCTCGGTCGCGCCGTGCGGGATGCCCGGGCCGCGGACGATCAGCGGGCAGCGCATGGAGTGTTCGTAGAGGTTCTGCTTGCCGAGCAGGCCGTGGCTGCCGACGGCGAGGCCGTGGTCGGCGGCGTAGACGACGATCGTGTTCTCCGCCTGGCCGTTCTCGTCCAGGGCGCCGAGGATGCGTCCAACCTGCTCGTCGAGGTGCGTGATCAGGCCGTAGTACTCGGCGAGCTGGTCCCGGATCGTGCCCTCGGTGCGCGGCCACGCTGCCAGGTTCTCGTCGCGGAGGATGAGCGCGCCGTTGTCGAAGGGGTGCTGCGGCATGTAGTTCGGCGGCAGCGGCAGGTTGCGCTGGTAGTAGCGCTCGCGGTACTCCGGCGGCGGCTGGCGCGGATCGTGCGGCGCCGTGAACGGCACGTAGGCGAAGAACGGCTGCTCCGTGCCGCCGCCGCGCGCCTTGGCCGCCTCGGCCCGCTCGTTCAGGAACTCGATGACCGCGTCGGCGAACAGCTCGCTGGAGAAGGTCTCCCCCACCCGCCGGCGCACCATGCCGCCGTTCTCGATGTCCTGAACCTCGGTTCGGGTGTGGTCGGCCATGCCGCCGAGGTAGATCGCCGTGCCCCGGTCGAAGCTCCGCAACAGCGCCTCCTCGCCGTTGTGCCACTTGCCGGTGATGAACGTCCGGTAGCCCGCAGTCTCCAGCAGCCGGGGCAGGGTCGGCACGCCCTCCATGTCGTTGGGCGAGCGCATCCAGCTCCGGCCGGTCAGCACCATCGCCCGGCTCGGAACGCACACGGCGCCGCTGTTCGAGCCGAACACGTAGTTGCGCCGGAAGCTCCACCCTTCCTCGACCAGACGGTCCAGGTTCGGTGTGTCGATCAGCTCGTTTCCCCAGGCGCCGATCGTGTCGGCGCGCTGATCGTCGGCGAACAGGAACAGGACGTTGGGCCGCGGCGGCCCCGGGGCTCCGTCGGCGCCGGACCCATCGGTCGGCGGCGCCGCACAGGCGAGGAGTGCGAGACACGCGGCCCACGCCGCCCCGCTCCGGGCCCGGGAGGCAACATCCCGCGCGCCGCTCCGCCGCCGGCCGTTCAACGGCGAACTCACCACTCCAGCCGGACGCCGACCTCGAAGCGCCGCGGCTGCCGGTAGCGCGTCGGCTCGCCCGGGCCGGCGCCCCGCCAGCAGCCCCTGGAGTACGAGCAGACGCTCAGGACCTGCTCGTCGTCCAGCAGGTTGTAGACGGATGCCATCAGCCTTGCCCGCACCCCGTGTCCGTGTTCACTGTGATGTACGTGGCCGTGATCGTGATCGTCCTCTTCGGCGTCCCCGCCACCGAAGCGGAAGGCCCGCGACACCTGGAGGTCGATCTTGTGATTCTCGTTCGCCTCCAGGCTGCCGCGCGGCGCCTCGTAGACGCTGCCGTAGGGCGTGCCCCAGTTCCACGGAGTGTAGACGAACGGCGACGACCAGGTGGCGCCGAATCCCAGGAGGAACTCGGCGGGCAGGCTGACGTGCCCGTGGACCTTGACCCGGTGCCGGCGATGGTCCGGGAGGAAGCCGTAGCGGTTCTCGTAGTGGTCGGGGTAGATGTCGAAGTCCGAGCCCGTGGCGCCGGTGTAGGCGATGTTGCCCTTCGACTCGGAAACGACCCAGGAGGCCGTGATGTGGGCCCTCGACGACCACCTGGTCTCGAAGTCGAGCAGGAAGCCCTGGTAGTCGCGCCTCAGTCCCGGCAGGTTCGCCACTACGTAGTGGTCGCAGGCGGAGCCGGCGGACGGCGTCGGCCAGTTGCCGTTGCAGGTGTCCTCGATGATGTCGTGCGTCGCCTTGTCGACGTAGCTCAGCCCCAGCGACGTCCGCCGCGCGACCTCCACCTCCACGCCCAGGATCGCCTCTTCGGCGAAGGTCGGTTCGAGTTCCGGCTGGACGCGGTTCGGTTCGGCGTAGAAGGACCAGAACAGGAACCAGCCGAAGGGATCGTGCGCCAGGCGGTCCGCCGTCCAGCCGGGGACCACGTGCCCGCCGATCGACCGGGCGCCCCCCGCCACGTCCATGCACTTGTCGGGCGTCACGCGCAGGAAGAGCGCCGAGAACGCCGAACAGGAACGGTAGTAGTTCCAGGGCGTCGTCACCACGCGGGTGAAGCTCGCCAGCCGCAACGCGCTCGGGTGCATGAAACGGCCCCAACTGGCCCGCACGGCCAGCCGGCCGTTCCCCAGCACGTCCCAGACCGCCCCGAACCGCGGCTGCAGCTTCGCCAGCGACGCGATCTCGGCGCCGACGTCGTTGTCGAAGCCCACGCCGTCCCGGCGCAGGCCCACCTTGAACGTCAGATCGTGGGTCGGGCGCCAGGTGTCCTGGAGATAGGTCGTCAGCAACTCGCCCGACGACGGCGACGGCGGCGCGTGCGGCCGCACCAGGTAGCTGTACGGTGCGCCCAGGAAGTTGTAGAAGACGCCGCCGCCCGTCAGGTTGCTCTGCCTGACGTAGGCCAGGTCGGCGAAGTCCACGCCGAAGCGGACTTCATGGTCGGCGCCGCCGTGGCCGCTGAACCAGGCGACGCTCGCCGACGCCTCGTCCCGGTCCCTGCTGGAGAACGACAGTCCGGAAGCGTTCACCGAAGCGCCGTAACCGAGGCCGACGTCGACGTGGCCGCTCGTGTCGAGGTCGCCGCTCATCGGAGTGGCAGCCGACTCGCCGCGCGACCGCGAGAGGGTCAGCCGCCACTCGAACCGCGAAGCCGTGAGCCCCATCGCGTCGACGCTGGCGATGCCCGTGTCGCCGTCGCTGCGGCTCGCCGCCTCCGCGGCGGTGAACCGGCTGGCGTTCGCGTTCAGCACCGTCGGCCGGTCGCCCACCCAGCGGCCCATGACCTGCCACTGCGGGCTCGCCTGCCAGGTGAGCTTGGCGAGGTAGTTGTCCCGGTCGAGCTGGCGCGTCGTCGGCGACTCGGTCGGGGTTGCCTTGTCCTGGATCCGGCTCAGCGCGCCGAAGTACCAGAGCCGGTCCTGCAGGAACGGTCCGCCGAGCGTGAACGAGGGCTCGGAGTACTCGAAGATGTCGTCGTCCTTGTCGAAGTGCTCGCCGTTCGTGTTGAAGTTCGTGTCGCGGTAGCGCAGGTCGAAGGTGCCCGAGGTGTCGTTGCCGCCGGACTTGGTGATCACGTTGATCACGCCGCCCGTCGCGCGGCCGTAGCGCGCCTCGAAGCCGCCCGTCTCGAAGTTGATCTCCTGGATCGCGTCGAAGTTCAGATGGACCCCGACCGTCGCCGAGACGGGATCGGTCGAATCGACGCTGTCGATGTAGTAGACGTTCTCGGCCTGGGTCGACCCGAAGACGTGGGGATTGGCCGAGAGCGGCGCCCGCGTCCCTTCCCGCCGCCGCCGCGACTGCGTCTGGGCCACCCCCGGCGCCTGGGCCAGGACGTTGTAGTAGCGCCGGTTCAGCGAACCCACCGACGACTCCTGCAGATGCTCGTAGGTGAACGTCTGCGACGTCGAGACCTGCTCCGGATCGACGACCGGCGTCTCGGCCACCACGGTGATCTCGCCGGCGAACTCGCCGAGCTCCAGGTCCACGTGGATCTCCGTCACCCGGTTGAGCCGCACCTCGACTTCGCTGCGGCGCTGCGGGACGAAGCCCTCGAGCTCGACGTCCACGGTGTACACGCCGGGCGGAAGGCTGTGGAAGTTGACGCCTCCGTCCGCGTCGCTGAACTCGGTGCGCGTGCCCATCAGGGAAGGCGAGGCGATGGTGACGGCGGCGCCGGGCAGCGGCGCGTGGTCGGCGTCCTCGATGTGGCCGGCGAGGCGCCCCGTCGGCTGGGCGGACGCGGGCGGGGCGGCGCCCAGAAGCGCGAGGGACAGAAGGGAGCAGCGAAGGAGGTTCCGGAAACCGGCGAACTCGGTCATGGGCGATACTCCACGATGAAAGACCGCCAAACCGCCCGGCCCGCGATGCACCCGAAGCGACGACGGCCGACAAAGCCGACCGGGGACGATACTGCCAGAGACGGGCCCTGCAAGCTACACTGACGGGCCGCCCCTCCAGCGCAACGACCGACCATAGAGCCGCACTATCCCTTGATCCGACGCACTCCCGTTCTGGTCGGCATCGCGCAGGTGCTCCAGCGAGCCGACGATCCGGCCGACGCCCGGCCGCCGATCGAGTTGATGGTCGAAGCCGTCGACAACGCCCTCGATGATGCGGGAGCGGGCGGCCTGCGCCGGCGGATCGACTCCGTGCGGGCGATGAAGGGCGTGTGGGGCTACGGGAACCCCGCGCTGATGGTGACCGAGGCGCTGGACATGCCGGGCGCCGAGACCGGGCTCTCCGCGGTCAGCGGCAACCAGGTGCAGGCGGTCCTCAACCGGAGCGCGCTGGACGTCCAGGCCGGCCGCCGCGAGGCGATCGTGCTCTGCTCGTCCGAGTGCGGCCGCACGATGGGCCGCGCCGCGAAGGCCGGCCTGGAACTCGACTGGCTCCAGGACGACGATCCGCCGAAGCCGCCGGACGCGAGCTACGGCGACACCCGCTGGACCCGGCACGAGATGGAGATGGCGCGCGGCATCCAGCAGGCCGTGCAGTACTACTCCCTGTTCGAGATCGCGCTGCGCCGCCGGAACGGCGAGACCGTGGAAGCGCACCGCGCCCGCATCGCCGAGCTCTGGGCGGGTTTCAACCGGGTGGCGCAGGGCAACCCGAACGCCTGGATCAGGAAGCCGCTGACCGCCGGGGACATCGGCACGGTGTCGCCCGCCAACCGCGCCGTGACCTACCCCTACCCGAAGCTGATGAACGCGAACATGCGGGTCGACATGGCGGCCGCGCTCGTTCTCTGTTCGCTCGACCTCGCGCGCTCGCTCGGCGTGCCGGAGTCGAAGATGGTCTTCCCGCTGAGCGGCACGGACGCCGTGGACCACTACTTCGTCTCGGAGCGCGACAACCTCCACTCCTCGCCGGCGATCCGGCTGGCCGGACGGAGGGCCCTGGAACTCGCCGGCGTCGAGGTCGCGGACCTCGACTTCGTCGACGTCTACAGTTGCTTCCCCAGCGCGGTGCAGGTCGCGGCGCGCGAACTCGGCCTGGACCTGGAGCGCCCGCTCTCCGTCACCGGCGGCCTGACCTTCGGCGGCGGGCCGCTCAACAGCTACGTGATGCACTCGATCGCCCGCACCGCGGAACTGCTGCGCGAGCGGGACGGCGGCCGCGCCGTGGTGACCGCGAACGGCGGCATGCTGACCAAGCACTCCTTCGGCGTCTACGGCGCCGCGGAACCGGACCGCCCCTACCGCCACGAGGATATGACGGCGGAGGTTCACGCGCTACCGAAGCGGACCGCCGCCGCCCGCTACGCGGGCCCGGCCGAGATCGAGTCCTACGCGGTGATGTTCGGGGGAGGCGCCGCGCAGTCGACGAAGTCGTTCCGCTCCGTGTACGGCAACCGGGCAGCGCCCACCGCCGAACCGTCCGTCGCCCACCTGGCGTGCCGGCTGCCCGACGGCCGGAGGGCCTGGGCCAACGTCGACGATCCCGACACGCTGAGCGCGATGTGCGAACAGGAGTTCTGCGGCCGGCCCGTCCAGCTCGACGGCGCCGGCGCCGCCGAGTGCCGGTGATGATCCGCCTCGCCGCGGCGGGACTCGCCGCGCTGCTGCTGACCGGCTGCCTGGGCCACCCCGCCGCACCGGCCCGCAGCGCGATGTTCGACTACGACCCGGGCGCGGACCCGATCGCCAACCCCGACTCGCTGTTCGCGCCGTTCGACCCCGAGCGGGCCGACACCGAGGCCACGATCAACCGCTACTCGCTCGACCAGCCGACGTCGCTCAACCCGCTCTTCATCCGCGCCTGGACCGACGGCTTCCTCTACCGCCTGCTGTTCGATCCGATCGCTCACCGCGCCCCGGACCTCACCGCGGAGTGGAACCCGGCGATGGTGGACGAGGTCGAGGAGCTGGAGGGCGGCCTCGTCCACCGCATCAGGCTCCATGCCGGCATGCGCTGGCACGACGGCGCGCCGGTCACCTCCGAGGACGTCCGCTTCAGTTGGGAGGCGATCGCCGACGACAACGTGCCGGCGGTCGACTACAAGTACAAGGCCGCCGAGATCGAGGACATCCGCGTCATCGACGACATCACCTTCGACGTCGTCCACCGGCAGGTCTCGGCGCTCCGCATCGACAACCTCTACTTCCCCGTCGTCCCGGCGCACATCCTGAACGACCCCGAAGAGCGCGCGGCCGATCCGACGCTGCGAACCAGCGCCTACTACAACCGCTACCTGCGGGAACTCGGCATCGGCAACGGACCGTTCCGCTTCGTCGAGTGGATCCATGCCGACCGCGTGGTGGTCGAACGCTGGGAGGACTACCACCACGACAAGCCGCCCATCCGCCGCCAGGCGATCACCACCCACAGCGACCGCAACGCCGCCCTGCTCCAGTTCCGCAAGGGACAGCTCGACGACATCTGGCTGACCGTCCAGCAGCACGGCAGCCAGACCAACGACGAGGAGTTCCACGCCGCGGGCGTCAAGGCGTGGGGGCCGCGCTGGATGCAGGCCTACATCGGCTGGCAGCAGGGCGGCAACAACCACTTCTTCGGCGACGTCAGGGTGCGGCGGGCGATGGCCCACGCCTACGACGCGGAGCGCGTGCTGCGGCAGGTGAGCTGGAACGTCTACACCCGCTCCAACGGGATGTTCCCGCCGAGCCACTGGAGCCACAACCCGGAGGTCCAGCCGCTGGAGTACGACCTGGAGAAGGCCGCCGCGTTGCTCGACGAGGCCGGCTGGCTGACCAGCCCCGACGACGGCTGGCGCTACAAGGAGATCGACGGCGAGCAGGTCCAGTTCCACTTCATGATGAACCTGCCCCAGTCCTTCGTCGACGCCCGCCGCATGGTCGACATCTACCGCGACGACCTGCGCCGCATCGGCGTCTCCTTCGACACCGAGATCCAGGAGAACGCGAGCCGCTCGCCGCTCCTGATCCAGCACGAGATGATCGCCCACGTCGACACCTACCAGGTCTTCGCCGACCCGGACATCTGGCGCAACTTCTTCCACACCGAAGCGATCGACAACGGCCGCAACTACGACAGCTACAGCAACCCCAAGGTCGACGAACTTTTCGACCGCTCCCGCATGGAACTCGACCGCGACCGCCGCGCCGACCTGCTGCGCGAACTCCAGGCCCACGTCCAGGCCGACCAGCCCGCCCTGTTCCTGTGGAACTACAGCACCACCTGGGGCTTCAGCAAGCGGATGCGCGGCGTCGAACTGGGGCCGGCGGGGGTCACCGCGTTCGTTCCCGGGACGCGGGCGTGGTGGGTCGAGAAGGATGACTGAATGGCCGCCCGTGGACCCGTTCGTCGCCGCGGCGGCGTATCGCAGTCTTCGTCGCGTCGAATGGGATGACTCGGAAGAGGAGAACGGAACGATGGTGCTGCTGGTCCGCAACCGCGTGAAGGACATCGACCACTGGAAGCGCATCTTCGACGAGCAGGAGGCCGCCGGCATGGCCGCCGGCCTGTCCGTCAGGCAAGTCTGGCGCTCGGCCGACAGGGCGGACGAGGTGTTCTTCATCCTCGGCGTCGAGGACCGCGCGAAGGCCGAGGCGTACATGGCGACGCCTGAAGCCGCCGCGGTCGGCGAGGAGGCGGGCGCGATCGAGGGGGAGTACTGGTTCCTGGAGGAGTTCTCGGCAACCAAGGAAGGTTGAGCCGGGCCGGGATCTGCTGGCGGGATCCGGCGCCACCGCAGCGAGGCGCGGCAACGGCGCTATCCTTCCGCCGAAGTGGCCGCCCCCACGATCTTCGAGACCTGCCAACCCCGCGAGGACATCCTCCGCGGAGCCGTGACCGATGCCGATTTCGCGGCCGACCTGGCGTCGGTCGTACTTCGCCGCTTCTGCGCGTTTCCAACGGGCGTTCAGGTGCTCGTCGAGAGCCATAGCGACCACGTCCTGAATGGCATCCGGCGCGCCGCCAAAGCAGGGGTCCTGGAGCCGGAGGACGCAGCGCTCCAGGGCGCCGCGGGCGGCCCGGCGCTCGCTGTCTGGTCCTGCTGACCGCGACACCGATGCAGGTCCATCCGGAGCAGCGCATCGGCCGCATCGACCGCCTGGGCCAGCGGAGTCCGACGATCCAGATCGTAAACCTGCACTACGACGACACTGTGGAGACCGACGTGTACCAGGCGCTGCGGGAACGCATCGGCTTTTTCAAGGCCGTCGTCGGCCGACTGCAACCGATCCTGGCGAAGTTGCCACGCTCGATCACGGCGGAAGTTCTCGCCGGCCGGGCCTCCACCGACTCCCTCGCCCACCGCCTGGAAGGGCAGATCGACGAAGCGCAGGCCGGCGGCTTCGATCTCGACGAAGTGCTCGAAGAAGACCTGGAGATGCCAGTCCTCCCTGAATCGCCCCTGACCATGGCCGACCTCGACCGCGTCATCTCACGGCCCGACCTGATGCCTCCCGGCGTCGAAGTGCAGCCGATGGGGCCGCGCGAGTACAGCCTCGCGGCACGCGGGATGCGGGAGGCGCTCAGGGTGACGACAGACCCGGCGTACTACGAGGACCATTCGGAGAGTATGGAGCTGTGGTCGCCGGGGAATCCGCTGTTCCAGGCACCGCAGGATCTCGGAGAAGATGACGCCGCCCCCGAAGGCCCGCCGCCCGTCTCCCTGCTGGACCTCCTGGACGCCGGATAGTCGAGGCGACTCGGGGCGGTCGTCCGGGCTCAGCCGAGCTCGCCGTTCCACAGCCGGCGGACGAACTCCTCCGGCGGCAGCACGTCGATGCCGTCGTCGGTCCGGCGGGCGCGCGCTTCGAGGCTGACGACGATCCGGCGGCCGGCTTGCGGGTGGTCCTGGACCAGGCTGCGGAGGCCCTTCAGGTGCTGGCGGCCGATCCGGCGGCTGGCCTTCGACTCGACGACGAGTTCCATGTCGCCGACGACGAAGTCGACCTCCGTACCGCCGGCGAGACGCCAGTAGGAGAGCTCGCCCTCGCGGCCGCTGTAGGCGATCCAGGCGGCCAGCTCGTGGTGGACCCAGTTCTCGAAGGCGTGGCCCCATGCCTCCGAACCCCGTACCAGCCGGCCCCGGCGGGCGAGCCGATTCACGATCCCGACGTCCGCGAAGTAGAACTTCGGCGCCAGGATGACCCGGCGCTTCGGCCGCTTCCGGTAGGCCGGCAGCCAGCTTCCCAGCAAGGTGTCTTCGAGGATGCCGAAGTAGGCCCGCACCGTGTGGCCCGAGATGCCGCAGTCGCGCGCGATGTTCGAGAAGTTGACGATTCCGCCGTCGCTCAAGGCGGCGGCGTCCAGGAAGTCGCCGAACGTGGGGAGCGACCGGACCGCACCTTCCGCCGCGATCTCCTCCCGCAGGTAGTCGCCGACATAGGCGTCCAGCAAGCGCCGAGGACGACTGCTTCGGTAGACCGGCGGCAGGTAGCCGTGGTTCAGGAGTCGGTCGAGGTCGAAGTCGGCGCCGAGTTCGCGCGCCACGAGCCCCCGCAGCTCGTACCGCATGGCCCGGCCGCCCAGCAGATTCGCCGCGCCCCGCCGCACCTTGCGCGCGCTCGACCCGCAGAGAGCGAAACGGAGCCCGCGGTTCTCGATCAGCCAATGGACCTCGTCCAGCAGCGCGGGCGCCTTCTGGATCTCGTCGATCACCACCTGCCGGGACGGGTCCGCGCCCTCGGCCTCGATCTCCTGCCGGAGGAGCTCCGGCCGGCGGGCGTAGCGGCGGTACTCGTCGGCCTTCAGGAGGTCGATCCACCGGCCGTCGGGGTACGCCGCGCGCAGGAGGGTGCTCTTGCCCGTCTGACGCGGACCCCAGAGGAAGAAGGTCTCGCTGCCGGAGGGCGGGAGAACGAGTGACCGCTCGAACATGCGGCGCAGATTATCATGATGATCTGAAGTAGCGCTTCGGATCATTGCGCGAAAGGGGGCACGCGGCGGGCCGCGTCCGTCCCAACTCGGGCGCGCTGCCTCCTGGCTACCGGGCGAGATCACGCAGGCCGGGCCGCGGGTCTCGGGCGACCGTACGCCCGGTCAGACGCCCCTGTTCTCCCGCACCGCGGCCCACAGGCCGACCCAGATGCTGTAGCACATCGCCAGCAGCACGAGGGTGAACGGGAGACCCGTGGAAACGGTCATCGCCTGCAGGGCGTCGAGCGCGCCCTTGCCGCCGACGAGCAGGAGAACCGCGGCGACGAGGCCCTCGACGGTGGCCCAGAAGACGCGCTGGCTGATGGGAACGTCCTCCTTGCCGCCGGCCGTGATCGTGTCGATGACCAGCGAACCCGAATCGGACGACGTGACGAAGAACACCAGGACCAGGACGATGCCGATCAGGGAGAGGACCGGAGTCAGCGGAAACTGCTCGACCATCCGGAACAGCATGACCTCTTGGGCGGCGGCCGCCACCGGGGCCGTCGCATCCCCGATCTTCTGGGAGATCGCGGTGCCGCCGAAGGCCGCCATCCAGACGACCGACAGGACGGTCGGCACCAGGATCACGCAGACGACGAACTCGCGCACCGTCCGGCCCCGCGAAACCCGGGCGATGAACATGCCCACGAAGGGCGACCAGGACACCCACCAGGCCCAGTAGAACGAGGTCCAGGCGTGGGTGAAACCGGCGTCCTCGCGCCCGAACGGCATCGCCAGCGGCACGATGTTCGCCCCGTAGGCGAGAGCGCCCCTGAACGCCGTTGCGAGAATCTCGCCGGTCGGGCCGACCGCGACGATCGCGAGCAGGAGCAGCAGGGCGAGGACCATGTTCACTCCCGACAACACCTTGATGCCGGCGTCGAGACCGCGCACCAGCGAGACGACGGCGAGCGTCGTGACGACCGAGATCAGGACGACGGCCGCCACGCCGCCCGTGCCCCAGCCGTAGAGCAGGTTGAAGCCGGCGAGGGCCTGGGTGGTTCCGAGGCCGAGCGACGTGGCGAGGCCGAAGAGGGTGGCGAACACGGCCAGCACGTCGATCATGTGCCCCGGCCAGCCCCGCACCCGGTCGCCGAGAATCGGGTAGAAGGCCGAGCGCAGGGTCAGCGGAAGGCCGTGGTTGTAGGCGAAGAAGGCGAGCGCCAGAGCGACCACGGCGTAGATCGCCCACGGATGCAAACCCCAGTGGTAGATGGACGCCGCCATCGCGAGGTCGCGCGCGGCCGCCGCGTCGCCGGCCGCGCCGCCGAGCGGCGCCCCGTCGCTGCGGACGCCGCCCTCCGCCACCGGACCGTCGAGGGCCGCCCCGAAGTGCGTCAGCGGCTCCGAGACGCCGAAGTACATCAGCCCGATTCCCATGCCGGCGGCGAACAGCATCCCGAACCAGCCGAAGTAGCCGAAGTCGGGCTTCGCGTCCCGGCCGCCCAGACGCACCTTGCCGATGGGCAGGAGGACGAGCAGCAGGGCGAACAGAACGAAGAGATTGCCGGCGGACAGGAAGAACCAGTCGAAGGTGCTCGTGATGGCCGGAAGCAACCAGCCGAAGAACCTCGCCGCCTGACTCTGGAACGACAGCGTGCCGAGAACGAACAGGAAGATCACCGCGCTCGAGACGACGAACACGGGGTTGTGAATGTCGAGCCCGAACGGGGTGATGTTGTCCTGCCCGACGCGGAGCTTCGACGCCCTGGGGTCTCTCACGGCGGAGAACGGTCTTCACGCACCGCCGGCGCCGCGGCGCTCGGCGCGACGGTCGGAACCGCCAGACGCCGCGGAGGTCGGCGGATCAGTTGAACTGCTCCCGCAGCAGCCGCTTCAGGATCTTCCCCGACGGATTCCGCGGCAACTGGTCGATGAAGTGGACGGCAACCGGCTGCTTGAAGCGGGCCAGCTTGTCCTGGCAGAACTCCAGGATCTCCGCGCCTTCGAGGCTCTCGTCGGAGCGGACGACGATGGCGACCGGGGACTCGCCCCACTTCTCGCTCTCGCGGCCGATGACGCCGACTTCGAGGACCTTGGGGTGGCGGCCGATGACTTCTTCGAGCTCGGCGGGATAGACGTTCTCGCCGCCGGAGATGATCATGTCCTTCAGCCGGTCCTGGATGTAGACGAAGCCGTCCTCGTCCATCACCGCGCCGTCGCCGGTGTAGAACCAGCCGTCCACGAGACTCTCGGCCGTGGCTTCCGGCCGGTTCCAGTACTCCTTCATCAGGTGGCGGCCGGCGACCAGGACCTCGCCCGCTTCGCCGGGGGCGCAATCCTTGCCGTCGTTGTCCACGACGCGCACGGAAGTGTGGAAGAAGGCCTTGCCGGTCGAACCGGCCTTGCGGATGGCGTCCTCTGGCGAGATCAGGCAGGCCGGGCCGCAGGTCTCGGTCAGGCCGTAGACCTGATGGATCTCGATGCCCAGCTTGTCGTAGGCCTCGATCAGGTTGACCGGTACCGGCGCCGCGCCGCTCATGCACCAGCGCAGGCGCTCGTGCTTGCAGCGCTCCGGGTCGTAGACCTGGAGCATGAAGTTGAGCATCGCCGGCACCTTGAGCATGACGTCGATCTTCTCCTCGTCGATCAACTGCCAGGTGCGCACCGGGTCGAACGCCCGCAGCACGACGCTGGTGCTGCCCCGGTGGACGTTGCCGGTCGCGGGCGTCAGGGCGCCGACGTGGAACAGCGGCAGCGACACGAGGTAGCGGTCGCCGTAGCGGGTGTCGGCGCTGGCCATGATCGTCAGGCCCGCCCACAGGGCCGACTCGTGGGTGTGGACCGCGCCCTTGGGCAGGCCGGTGGTGCCCGAGGTGTACATGATGTAGAGCAGATCGTCGTCCGCGGCCCCGATCTCGGGCTCGGCGTCGCTCGCCGCCGACGTCGCGTCGAGGTACGAGAGGCAGCCGTCCGGCCGCTGCTCGTCCGGGCCGACGTGGATCCACTTCGTCACGTTCGTGCCGTTCTCGCCGCTGCCGCGCGCGATCAGGTCCAGCACCTGGGCCTGGAACTCGTCGCCGAAGACGAGCGTCTCGGCGCCGGCGTCGCGGATGATGAAGGAGAGTTCCTCGGGCGTCAGCCGCCAGTTGAGCGGCACGCAGACGGCGCCGATCTTGGCGACCGCGAAGAAGGTCTCCATGTACTCGACGCTGTTCATCAGCAGCAGGGCGACCCGGTCGCCCTTGCCGACGCCGAGTTCGCGCAGCGCGTTGGCGGTGCGGTTCGAGCGGAGGTTCCACTCGGCGAAGGTGAAGCGGCGTTCCGTCTCGACATCGACGAAGCCCTCCATGTCCGGCGAGAGGGAGGCGCGCTTGGTCAGGATGAGGCCGACGTTGTCTTGCATGGGTTCTCCTCGGGCGTTCAGGTGGCGGTCACGGCGTCGTCGAGGCCGTAGCTCTCGAGCGTTCCGTGCAGGGCGACGATGTCGAGCCCCATGACGAGCAGGTCGTGCTTCTCGCCGGCGAGGTCGCGAACGTGGTTCCGCATCAGGCCCTCGGGACGGAAACCGAGTCCCTCGAAGGCCGCGACGGCGCCCTTCTGGTCGGGCGTCATGCGCGCCACCACCTTCTCGATCCCGGCGGCGACGGCAGCCTGGAACGCCCCCTCCACGAGCAGCCGTCCGAGGCCCTTGCCGCGCGCCGCCTCGGAGATCACCACCCGGATCTCGGCGACGTGGGAAGACCACTGCAACTGGCTGCGGTCGATCGAAGAGTAGCCCAGCAGTTCGTCGTCCGCGAAGGCGAGCAGGGTCGTCATCTGGCCCGAACCGACCTGGCCGATCCAGCGGTCGATCACCTCGGCGTCGCGGATGTCGCGGCGCAGGAAGAGGAGATCGTGGTCCGGCAGGCCGTCGGCAAACGCCAGCACCGCGCCGCGGTCGTCGGGGCCCATGGGCCGCACGGTGAGATCGATGGCGCCGAGCCTGCTCGCCACCTCGCCGGCGGACGAGACGGAAGCGGAACCGCGTCCGCCCTCGCTCTTCCGTTCAGCCGTCATGCATTATCCCCCTCCAGCGTCCCGTCTCTCCGGCTCCTCGGCATTCCTTCTCCGCTCGCGGGCGCCTTACGTGGACCGCTCGGCCAGCCACTCCTCGAGCCGCGGCCAGAGGCGGCGCACAGCGTTGCCGCCGGCGACCAGGCTGACGTGGCCGCCCTTCAGGATGAGCTCCTGCTTGTCCTCGGAACCGACCATACCGATCAGGTCCCGCGCCGCCTCGTACGGCACGATGTGGTCGTGCTCCGCGACGACGTGGATGAAGGGAACCTCGATGTTCGAGAGGTCGACGAGCCTGCCGCCGAGCCGGAACTCGCCCTTCATCAGCAGGTTCTGCTGCTGGAGTTCCTTCGTCGTCTGGCGGAAGCACTCGCCCGGGAAGGGGATCTGGTCGGCGGCCCAGCGCTGGAGCCGGCGATACGAGGTGACGAACTCGTCGTTCCACAGGTTGTCCCAGAGCCGCACCCGGCCCGCGACCTGCGACGCCGGCCGCAGGGCGTTGAAGGAGGCGTAGAGCATCTGCGGCGGGACGTTGCCCAGCCGGTCGACGATCCGGTCGACGTCGAAGTGGACCGGGTCGGTCCAGGTCCTGAACAGCCCCATCCCGTCGTAGTTGACCGGCGTCGTGAAGCAGGCCAGGTTGCGCAGCCTCCCGCCCGACGACGCGTCGGGGTGAAGCGCCGCGTAGAGCGCGGCCAGAAGACCGCCCATGCAGTAGCCGACGACCGAGACGTCGGGTTCGCCGCTCCGCTCGTGGACGACCTCCACGCACTCGGGAATGAAGTCGAGCACGTAGTCCTCGAGCCGCAGGCGCTTGTCCTCGGGCCGGGGCGTACCCCAGTCGATCATGTAGACGTCGAAGCCGCGGTCGAGCAGGAATTCGATCAGGCTGTGGCCCGGCGCCAGGTCGAGGATGTAGGGCTTGCTGATCAACGACATGACCAGCAGCAGCGGGGTCCGGTAGACCTCGTCCGCCCGCGCCCGGTAGTGGTACAGCCGGAGCGTGCCCCGGCTGTGGACCGTGTCCTTCGGCGTCAGGCCGACGCCGGGATCGCCGGTCCTGATGTACTCCAGGCCCTTGACGCTGCGGCGGAACGTGCGTTCCATCTCGCGGCGCACGCTGTCCGCGACGCCGGCGGTCGCGTCCAGCACGGGCGTCGCGCTGCGACCGGGCGGGGCCGCGGCGGGGGTCGTCATTCGGCCGCTTTCCCTTCACCGGCGGCGGTCGAGCCGGACGCGGCCGGCGACGCGCCGGCGGCCTTCGCGTCCGCTTCGACCCCGGCGCCGTCCCTCGCCTTCGACCGGGACGGCGGGCGGCGGGTGCGAGCCGGCCGCGGGGCCGGGCTCGCGTCGCCCTTTCGTCCCATCGCCTGGGCCAGCAGACTCTCGATTCGCAGCAGCCTCTCCTCGACGGCGGCCAGCCGCTCCGCGAGTTCGGCGACATCGGTCCGCGTCGGGAGGTTCATCGCCTGGAAGTAGCGCTGCGCTCCCTCGTTCATCGTCTGCTGGAACATCGTCATCGCCTCGATCCAGCCGCCCGAGGCGCGGGCGAACTGCTCCGTGCCCATCATCTCGTTGAACGCCTTGTTCATCTGATGCTCGGACTGGGTCACCCACTCGCGCCACATGGCGAAGGGGTCGGGCGGCGGTTTCGGGGCGGGACGGTCGTCGGCCATGGCGGCTCTAGCCTACGACGACTCCTCGGCCTGCGCGGTGAGCGAGTCGAGGTAGCTGTTCGCCAGGCCGAAGCTGGCGTCCATCGCGGAGCGGTAGGAGCTGCGGCCGTCCTGGAAGAGGCGGATCCACTCCTGCACCAGGCTCTTGGCCTCGGCCGGAAGCCGCTCGGAGTTCTCGGTCCACTTCGCGATCGCCTCTTCGCGCCGCTCCTGCATGGACGCCGCCATGTCGAAGCCGGTGTCGAACATGCGCTTCTGGAAGTCGAGCGCGCGCCGGTTGGCGTCGATCAGCGTTCCGCTGAACATCTGCCTCGGGCTCTTCGTCGCCGTGGTCGTGCTGGTCGTCATCTGAGGTCTCCTGGGTGGTACGATCCGTGGCTCGGATGGCCCACCTGGTTGCGGCTCGCAAGCCTGTTTCGACGGGTGCAACGGTGGCGGTCGCGTCGTGCGACGGCCGCCGTCTTGTGCAGTGCAGCAAGAATGCTGCACAATATGCTGCACTGTGTCAACCCCCCTCCGCATGACCGAACCGATCGTCATCAAGAAGTACGAGAACCGCCGGCTGTACGACACCCACAGCAGCCGCTACGTGAACCTCGACGGCGTCGCCGAACTGGTCCGCGGCGGCCGGGACATCCAGGTCGTCGACTCGAAGACGGGGGAGGACGTCACCCGCCACGTCCTGACCCAGATCATCGTCGACGGCGCCAAGGACCCCGAGCACGGACCGCCGCTCGAGTTCCTCCGCGACCTCGTGCGGGCGCGCGACCAGGCCGGACGGGACTTCTTCCAGTGGTACCTGAAGAGCGCCGGCGAGGTCTACGAACGGATGCGCGAGTCCATGCGGCGAAGCCCGTTCACGCCGGACCCGTCCTGGATGCGCCTGTGGGACCCGCGCGCCATCGCCGAAGAGATGCAGGCGCAGATGACGCGCCAGATGGAGGGCATGTTCGGCCGCGCCGGCGGCGACGGCAGCGGCGCCGGGGCAGAGACGTCCCCGGCCTCTCCGCCGGCCGCGGCGGCGCCCCGGCAGCAGGGCGCCGCACAGCAACACGGCGCCGCGCCGCAGCGGGACGGCGGCGCGACTCGCGCCGAACTCGACGAACTGAAGAATCGGCTCCAGGATCTGGAGCGCCGACTCGCCGACTCCGCCGACTGACCCGATGCCCCTCTCCACCGCCGCGGCCGGCAGCGACCTCGGTTCCTCGACCCGCGAGATCGCCGTCCGCGACGTGCTCGCCTACGCCGCCGGCATCGGCGACACCGGCGACGCCGTGTTCGACGACGCCCGGAACGGCGGCGTCGCGGCGCCGCCCTCCTACTGCGTCTCGCTCGAGTGGCCCGTCGTCAGCCGCGGCCGGGGGTCCGAACTCCTCGGCGGCGAGGTCCACGAACTGAGGCGCGGCGTCCACGCCAGCCAGGACTCCCACTTCCACCGCCCCATCCGCCCCGGCGATTCGCTAACGACCAGCGGCCGCTACGTCGGCATCCGGAGCACCCGAGCCGGCGTGCTGCTGACCACCCGCCTCGACACCGTCGACGGCAAGGGCCGGCCGGTCGCCACCTCCTGGTCGCGCTCGATCTTCCGCGGCGTCGAGACGGCGGGCCCCAACGCCGATACGGAGCAGGCCCCCGAGCCGCCCAGGCTCTGCCTGAACGGCGACGCTCCCGGCCGGAGCGAGATCTTCGTGCCGCGCGAAATGCCCCACGTCTACACGGAGTGCGCCCGGATCTGGAATCCGATCCACACGGAGCGCGAGGTGGCGCTGGCCGCGGGCCTGCCCGACATCATCCTCCACGGCACGGCGACCTGGGCCCTCGCCGGCCGCGAAGTGCTCCGCGCCCACGGCGGCAGCGACCCTTCGCGGCTCCGGCGCCTGTACGGCCGATTCAGCGCGATGGTCGTCCCCGGCACGTCCATCGTGGTGGAGCACGCGCCCGCCGGCGAGGCGGAAAGCGGCGGACGCCAGGTCGCCTTCCGGGTCCTGAACGCGGAAGGCCGGGAGGCCGTGAGCCAGGGCGTGGCGGTCGTCGCGTAGAGTACCGGCCTCGTTCCCGGCGCGACGCGGAGTTCGCCGGGGACCGCCAGGCCAACCACGGAAACAACGGACGGAGACAGGAAGAGATGGGAATCCTCGACGGCAAGACGGCGATCGTCACCGGCGCCGGCCGCGGCATCGGCAAGGGAATAGCGATCAAGTTCGCGGAAGAAGGCGCCAACGTGGTCGTCAACGACCTGGGCGGCGCGACCGACGGCACCGGCGGTTCGCGGATCGCCGACGAGGTGGTCGAGGAGATCCGGAGCGCCGGCGGTTCGGCGGTTCCGAACTACGACTCGGTGGCCACCGTCGAGGGCGGCCAGAGCATCTTCCAGACCGCGATCGACTCGTTCGGGGCGCTGGACATCCTGGTCAACAACGCCGGCATCCTGCGCGACCGGACGATCTTCAACCTGGAAGAGCCCGACTGGGACGCCGTGCTCGACGTCCACCTGAAGGGCCACTACTGCTGCAGCCGGCCGTTCGCCCGCTACATCCGCGAGACGAACCGCCCGGGCTGCCGGATCATCAACTTCTCCTCCGTCTCCGGCCTCTACGGCAACTTCGGCCAGTCGAACTACGCGGCCGCCAAGGCGGGGATCGCCGGCCTGGCCCGGGTGCTTGCCCTGGAGTTGAACAAGTACGGCTGCACCGTGAACACGATCTCGCCGGGCGCCACGACCCGAATGACGGCGGACCTCCGCGCCTCGCGCGGCATGCAGATCGACGAGGACGCGCCGGAGCAGAGCCCGAACCAGATCGCGCCCGTCTGCGCCTGGCTGGCCTCGGACGCGGGCCAGGACATGACCGCTCAGATCATCGACGTCATGCGCGGCTGGGTCGGCATCATGCAGCAGCCCAAGGTGATCCGGAAGTTCAGCAAGGAAGGCATGTGGGACAACCGCGACATCGATCTGATCATGCCGCAGCTCCTCAAGGCGAAGCAGGAGCACGACGAGGCGGTCGACGCGAAGGCTGAGCCGACGCCGGTCTGAGAGGAGCCGGCCGGGCGGCCGGCGCGTCTTCTGGCCGGCTACGCCGGCAGCGGGTCGGAAGACCCGCGCACCCAGTGCGGGTCGGAAGACCCGCGCACCCGGTGCGGGTCGGAAGACCCGCGCACCCGGTGCGGGTCGGAAGACCCGCGTACCCGGTGCGGATCAGGTCAGCCAGCGGACGTACCAGGGCGCTCCGTCGGCCTTGAGCTGCTCCTTGTAGCGCTGGCGTTCCAGCTTGCGCAGGAACGCCTCGCCCTTGTCGAAGCAGCAGTCCTTGTACTTCCGGCCGCTGCCGCAGGGGCAGGGTTCGTTCCGCTGCACCTTGCTGAAGCGCCGCGGCGCCGTGACGACCGACTTTCGGGTCGCTATCGCGTTGCTCAACCGTCTTCCGCGCTTCATCGCACCATCCCCTGCCTGCCTGCATCCCGAGCGCCGTTCCCGGTTCGCGCCGCCGACGCCCGGCGGAACGCCGGGCGCCCGCCGATTGTAGCGTCGCTCGCTGCTACTCTACGAGCCGCGCCCGCCACGCCGCGACCGGAAAGCTCCAGGCGAGACGGCGGGCCTGCCGGCAACGACACCCGCGGACGATCACCAGGCCAACATGAGAATCTGCGTCGTCGGCTCCGGTTACGTCGGCCTGGTTACCGGGGCCTGCCTCGCCGACTTCGGCATGGACGTCGTCTGCGTCGACCAGGACGAGGCGAAGATCGCCCAACTCCAGGCCGGCGAGATCCCCATCTACGAGCCGGGCCTCAAGACCCTGGTCGCCAAGAACGAAGAGGCCGGCCGGCTGAGCTTCACGACCGATCTGGCGCCGGCGCTCGAATCCGCGGTCGCCGTGTTCATCGCGGTCGGCACGCCGCCCCGCGAGGACGGCTCCTCCGACCTGCGCTACGTGCGCGACGTGGCCCGGGCGATCTCCGGCCGGCTCGGCAGCTACAAGGCGATCGTCACGAAGAGCACGGTGCCCGTCGGCACCGGCCGGATGATCGAGGAGATCGTTAGCGCGGGCCGCCGCCGCAACTTCTCCGTCGTCAGCAACCCGGAGTTCCTGCGCGAGGGCTCCGCGATCGAGGACTTCATGCGGCCGGACCGGCTCGTCATCGGCAGCCGCGACCGCCGCGCGACGGACATCATGCTGGAGATCTACTCTCCGCTCCGCGCCCGCGGCGTGCCGATCGTCGTCACCGACGTCGAGACCGCGGAGATGATCAAGTACGCCTCGAACAGCTTCCTCGCCACCCGCATCTCCTTTATCAACGAGGTGGCGGAACTCTGCGAGCGAACCGGCGCCGACGTCCAGGTCGTGGCCCAGGGCATGGGCCTGGACCGGCGGATCGGTCCGCTGTTCCTCCGCCCCGGCCCCGGCTTCGGCGGCTCCTGCTTCCCGAAGGACACCCGCGCCATGGCGTCGATGGCGCGGGACGCCGGCGCCCGGGTGCGGATCGTCGAGGCGACGCTCGAGGTCAACCGCCGCGTCCAGGAGCGGATGCTGCACAAGATCGAGGCGGCGCTGGGAGACCCGGCGGGCAAGACCGTCGCCATGCTCGGCCTGTCCTTCAAGCCCGACACGGACGACATCCGGGAATCCCCGGCCCTGTTCGTGCTCGACCGGCTGCTGGCCCGCGGCGCCGCCGTGCGAGCGTACGATCCGGCGGCGATGGACAAGGCGCGCATCGTCCGACCCGAGGCGGTCTACTGCCGCGATCCGTACGAGGCCGCGGAAGGCGCCGACCTGCTGGCCATCCTCACCGAGTGGAACCAGTTCCGCGCGCTCGAGTTCGACCGCCTGCGGCGCCTGCTGCGGCAGCCGAAGGTCGTCGATCTGCGGAACCTCTACGATCCCGAACGGGTCGCCGCGGCCGGCCTCGGCTACTCCTCGCTCGGACGCGCCGACGCCGCGGCGGGCGGCGCCGGGGCCAACGACGCGGCCATGCCCGACGGCGCGCCGGCGGTCGCCGCGGCCCACGTCCCGGCGGGAGCGAAGGCGTCGTGAGCCAGCCGCTCTCCGTCGTCACCGGCGGCGCCGGGTTCATCGGCTCCCACCTCTGCGAACGGCTGCTCGCCGAGGGCCACCGGGTCTACTGCGTCGACAACTTCATCACCGGCAGCCCGGCGAACATCGAACACCTCCGCGACGACGAGCGCTTCACCCTGATCGAGCACGACGTCAGCAAGCCGGTCTACGTGGGCCCCGACGTCGACAACGTCCTTCACTTCGCCTCGCCGGCGAGCCCGGTCGACTACCTGGAACTGCCCATCCAGACGCTCAAGGTCGGATCGCTCGGCACCCACAACTCGCTCGGCCTGGCCAAGCACCACGGCGCCCGCTACCTGCTGGCCTCGACGTCGGAGGTCTACGGCGACCCGCTGGTCCACCCGCAGCCGGAGTCCTACTGGGGCAACGTGAACCCGGTCGGCCCGCGCGGCGTCTACGACGAGGCGAAGCGCTTCGCCGAAGCGATGGTCATGGCCTACCACCGGATCCACGCGCTGGACACCCGGATCGTCCGCATCTTCAACACCTACGGGCCGCGCATGAGGCTGCGGGACGGGCGCGTGGTGCCGAACTTCATCCGCCAGGCGCTGTCCGGGAAGCCGCTGACCGTCTACGGCGACGGCGCCCAGACGCGCTCCTTCTGCTACATCGACGACCTGGTCGAGGGCGTGTGGCGGCTGCTGAACTCGTCGGAGACCGACCCGGTCAACCTGGGCAACCCGCGCGAGATGACGGTGCTCGAGTTCGCCCAGGTGATCCGGGGCCTGACCGGCAGCCGCAGCGAGATCGAGTTTCAGCCCCTGCCCGTCGACGACCCGAAGACGCGCCAGCCGGACATCGGCCGCGCCTCCGGCCTGCTCGACTGGACGCCCCGAGTCGACCTGGAGAAGGGTCTGGAGAAGACGATCCGCTACTTCGCGGGCCTGCTGGACGACCAGGCCGGGCTGTAGGATCGGAGCATGAACCTCATCGGCTCCAGACCTTCGCCCTCCTCCGCCTTCGCCTTCATCGCCGCCGCCGCTCTCGCCGCGACGGCGCTCGCCGCCGACCCGGCGGCGGCCCAGGACGAACGGATGGCCGGCATCTGGCAGAAGGACATCGCGCGCAGCGACGCGCCCTGGCCGGGACGCCCGGACCGGCCGCAGCCGAACGCGGCCGACATCGAAGTCGAGATCAGCCTGGTCGGCGACGACGTCGAGTTGATTCAGACCGCCCGCAGGCGCGACTGGCCCACTCCCCAGCACACCGACGTGACCTACGTCACGGACAACAAGCCCCACGCGGCGGCCGACTTGGCCAGCGGCAGAATGCAGGAAGTGCGGGCCAGGTGGCGGAAGAAGAAACTGACGTTTCGTTCACGGTCAGCCTGCCGGGCTTCGAGGCGGACGTGCAGCAGATCTGGGAGATAACCAAGCAGGGCGACCTGTTGCAGACGAACTTCGGGCGCGGCGCCGAGGGCCGCCCGGACATCCGCAGGAACTACTTCGTGCGCGCCACCGCCGTCCAGTAGCCGGACCTCGCCCACGCCAAACCAACGAACGAACCGGTCCGGCGTCGAGCCACGCCGACGCGGGCCGCGAGGCAAGGAGTAACCAGGAATGCGCACAGCCATCGGCATCGGGAGTGCCTACGCCTCCGGAACGAACTGGGACGCCCTGACGGAGTACGTCGTCGAGGCGGACCGCATGGGCATCGACGACGTCTGGTCGGCCGAGGCCTGGGGCACCGACGCGGTGACCCCGCTCGCCTTCCTCGCCGGGCGGACCGAGCGGGTGCGCCTCGGCACCGGCATCATGCAGATCTCGGCGCGCGCGCCCTCGATGACCGCGATGACCGCGATGTCGCTGGCGTCCATCTCGAAGGAGCGCTTCGTGCTCGGTCTCGGCGTCAGCGGCCCGCAGGTCGTCGAAGGGCTCCACGGCGTGCCGTTCGCCATGCCGCTGGGCCGCCTGCGCGAGTACGTCGACATTCTGAAGATCGCCCTGTCGGGCGAGAAGATCGCCTACGACGGCAGGCACTACACGCTGCCCCGTCCGGGCGGCGAGGGAAAGGCGATCCGCATGTCGCAGCCGCCCCGGCCCGACCTGCCGATCTACCTCGCGACCCTCGGTCCGAAGTCCCTGGAGTACACCGGCGAGGTCGCCGACGGCTGGCTCGGCACGTCCTTCATCCCGGAACACACGGACGCCTTCTTCCCGGCGATGCGCGCCGGCGCCGAGCGTGCCGGCCGGTCGCTCGACGACGTCGACGTCCAGGTCGGCGGCGACGTCGAGTTCGGCGACGACCTGGAGCGGATGGCCGCCCGCCGCAAGCCGGCGATGGCCTTCACCCTGGGGGCGATGGGCTCGGCGCAGACGAACTTCTACAACGATGCCTACCGTCGCGCCGGCTTCATCGATGCCGCCCGCGAGGTGCAGGCCCTGTGGATCTCCCGCAAGCGCGAGGAGGCCGCGGCACGGGTTCCCGACGAGATGGTGCTCGGCAACAACCTGATCGGCAACGAGGCGCGGATCCGCGAACGCATCCGCGCCTACCGGGACGCCGGCGTCACGACGCTGCGCCTCAACCCCGCCGGGGGCACCGTTCGCGAGCGGCTCGACACGCTGGGCCGGTTTCTGGAACTGGTCCGCGAGGAGGGATGAACTTCCCGGCGCGGCACGGCCCGGAACTCCTCGCGCACGCCGAGCGGAACCTGGGGCGTTTCGAGCAGCGCGCCCTCGACCCGGAAGCCGCGGCGGCGCGGGCCGCGGAGGCTTCCGGCCACACCGGCGCCGCGCCGGCCAACGCGCACGCCGCGGTCGCGGTGACGCTGCTGCCCGACAAGGGCGGCCGCGGCTGCTTCCTGCTCACCCGGCGGTCGCTCCGGCTGCGGCGGCACCGCGGGCAGTGGGCGCTGCCCGGCGGCCGGATCGACGAGGAGGAGACGCCCGAGCAGGCCGCGCTTCGCGAACTCCACGAGGAGGTCGGGCTGGACCTCGACCCCGGCGCCGTCCTCGGTCGCCTGGACGACTTCGGCACCCGTTCCGGCTTCGTCATCACCCCGGTCGTCTTCTGGTGCGACGGCTACCGCGAACTGGCGCCGAATCCGGCCGAGGTCTACCGGGCCTATCGCATCCCCCTGATCGACCTGGACCGCCCGGACGTGCCGGTGCTGCGGGAGATACCGGAGAGCGAGAACCCCGTGCTCTCCATGCCGATCCGCGGCGGCCTCGTCCATTCGCCGACCGCGGCGATCGTCTACCAGATGCTCGAGGTGGTGTTGCGCGGCAACGACGTCCGCGTGGCCCACTACGAGCAGCCGGTGTTCGCGTGGCGCTGACTCGATGACCGGGCGCCACCCGCTCGACGGCGTCCTCGTCGTGGCCATCGAGCAGGCGGTGGCGGCGCCGCTGGCCACCTGCCGGTTGGCCGACGCCGGGGCGCGGGTCATCAAGGTCGAACGCGAGGGCGGCGACTTCGCCCGCGGCTACGACGGCAGCGGCGGTGTCTCGGCCTACTTCGCCTGGCTGAACCGCGGCAAGGAGTCCATCGTTCTCGACATCAAGGACGCGGGCGACAGAACCCTGCTCGAACGGATGATCGAGCGCGCGGATGTGTTCATCCAGAACCTCGCTCCGGGCGCCGCCGCGCGCGCCGGCATCGGGTCGAAGGACCTCGGCAAGCGTCATCCCCGGCTGATCACCTGCGACATCTCCGGGTACGGCGAGGAGGGTCCGTACCGGTCGATGCGCGCCTACGACCTCCTGGTCCAGGCCGAGAGCGGCGTCGCATCGATCACCGGTTCGCCGGAGGAGCCAGGACGTGTCGGCGTATCGATCTGCGACTTCGCCACCGGCATCTACGCCTACTCCGCCATCCTCGAAGCCCTGATCGAGCGCGAGAGTACCGGCGCCGGCCGCAACGTCGAGGCCACCCTCTTCCACACGATGGCGGACTGGATGGCCGTGCCCCTGCTCAGCTTCGAGCAGCAGGGTCTCGACTGGCCGCGAGTCGGCCTCGGCCACCCGACGATCGTGCCCTACGGCCTGTTCCGGCTCGGTGACGGCGACTCCGTCCTGATCGGCGTCCAGAACGACCGCGAGTTCGTGCGGCTGTGCAACGAGGTTCTCGACCGGCCGGAACTGGCCGACGCCTATCCGCGGAACGTGGACCGCGCCAATGCCCGCGACACCGTCGAAGGCGCGATCGGCGCCGTCTTCCGGCGACACGACCGCGCTTCGATCCAGGCCGCCCTGAACCAGGCCCGCATCGCCTACGGCTTCCTGAACGACGTGGCCGCGCTGTCGCGCCATCCACAACTCCGCCGGGCCAGGCAACCTCTCCCCGACGGCACCGAGATCGACATGGTCGCACCCGCCGCCGCCCCCTACGAACCGGGAAGACGCCTGCCGCCGGTTCCCGAACTGGACGAGCACGGCGCCGCGGTCCGCGCCGAGTTCGGGACCGGCCCCGGGGCCGCGTAGGGCTGCGGTAAGTGCCGCCTGCGGCGGTCCGGGGGAAGGGTGCCAGCGGACGCTCACGCTTTCTTGGTGGTTGGGAGGTGAGCGCTCGCTTCGGTCGGCTGCGCTCCGTCAGGTCGGAGGTAGGCGTACGGGCATCGGGCGTCGCTTGCCTCCAGCCCGCTGGCACCCTTCCCCCGGACCGCCGCAGGCTGGACGACCTGCCGTGAACGCGGCCTCGCTCCTTACAGGGTGGCGTGGCCCGCGACCAAGGTGATCCAGATCAGAGGCAGAACGACCAGCGAACCGAGAAAGAGGGTCCGGGCGCGTGCGCGGCTGCGGTCGGACGCAAACCGCATGGCGAACAGAGCGAAGACACCGCTGAAAGCGGCGGCCGCGATGGCGAAGGCCGCAGGTGTGAGGCCAACGGCGGACGCGAGAAGACAGAGGGCGGCCAGCAGGAGGGCCCAGAGGAGAGAGTGCGTTGCCGTCCGGCCACCGTCCGGATCCGTTGCGGCCAGTACCCTGAAACCCGCCCTCGCGTAGTCATCGCGGTGCAGCCAGGCCAAGGAGTGGAAGTGCGGGAGCTGCCAGGCGAAGACGATGCCGAAGAGGAGCCAGGCCTCGACGGTCAGGGCGCCGGTCGCGGCGGCCCAGCCGATCACCGGCGGCAGGGCGCCGGGCACCGCGCCGGCGAGAACGGCCAACGACGTTCGGCGCTTGAGCGGCGTGTAGATCCAGGCGTAGCTGACGAGGGTCGCCAGCGCCACGACCGCGGAGAGCGGGTTGGCGCCGAGGGCGAGGACGGCGAGGCCCGCGACGCTCAGAACGGTGGCGAAGAGCTGGCCCGCCGCCGGCGAGATGCCGCCCAGGGGCAGCGGCCGGAAGCGGGTGCGGATCATCAGGGCGTCGAGGTCGCGCTCCGCAACCTGGTTGAACGCGGCGCCGCCGGCGGCGACTAGACCGGAGCCAGCCAGGACGGAGAGAAGGACTCCCAGGTCGAGCGCGCCGGCCCCGAGGTAGTAGCCGATACCGACGGTGGCAACGGCCAGGGCATTAAGCCGCGGCTTGGTCAGCGCCAGCCACAGGGCGGCGCGATTCGGCCGTGCCGCTTCCGCGGCGAGGAGCGTCACGCGGGAACCCGCCCGGGGGCGTCGCCGTTGCTCGTCGCGAAGCGGGTCGCCCGGATCGCCGAAGCGTCGCCGAACCAGGCCCGATGCACCCGCAGCGCCAGCGCCACCGAGACGACCCACAGCAGGCCGCCGGTCGCCACGTGCGCGGTGTTGACGTGCGGCTGCAGGCCGCTCCACACCGTCCATGCGCCGAGGCCGACCTGAGCCAGCAGCACCGTTCCCAGGAGCAAGGCCGGGCGGACGAGTTCCGGCCGGTGGCGATGAGCCCCGAGCACCCGCGCGATCAGGGCCACCGCCGCGACGGTCACGGCGACGGCGCCCAGCCGATGCGCGAAGTGCAGGGCGATGCCCAGGCTCCACTCCGGCGGCAGCAGCCGGCCGAACGCCAGCGGGAAGTCCGGAATGGCGAGCCCGGCGTCGTTGTGGCGCATCGTCGCGCCGAGGAGGATCTGGACGTACACGAGAGCCGGAACGGCGAGCGCCAGCCGCGCCAGCAGCCGGTCGTTCAGCGGCGCCTGCCGCCCGAAGCCCGCCCGCCAGCCCGGCGACGTGAAGACGCCCAGGCTCACGACGAGGGCGAAGAAGAGCTGGGCCAGACCGGCATGGCTGATCGAGATCGGTTTCGGCAGCAGGTAGATCACCGTGATGCCGCCGAGCAGGCCCTGCGCGATGACCGCGGCGAGCGCCGTCCAGGCCAGCCGGCGCACCCAGGCGCGGGTCTCAACGCGGGAAGCCCACACCGCCAGACCGATCGTCATCAGCCCGACCACGCTGGCGATCAGGCGGTGGCCGTGCTCGTAGAGGATGCCGCCCACCATCTTCGAGAACGGGAAGGCGAACATGAAGTAGCCGTAGGTGTTCGGCCAGTCGGGAACGGCGAGCCCCGAGTCCGTGCTGGTGACCAGGCCGCCGGCCGCGATCAGCAGCAGGGACGCCGCGGCCAGCAGCCGGAGGTAGTGGTGCAGCCAGCGCACGACCGGCGGACTCTATCCGCGCAGCCGCACGCCTGGGTGCGCGGGTCTTCTGACCCGCTGCCGCCGCAGGCGGCGGAAGAACGCCGCCGCGAAGCGGCGACTTCAAAACCCGCAGTTCTTCAACCGACGATCTTCAGGCGGCGCAGTTCGTCGATCTCGGCGGCCGTCATGCCCAACCCCCCCAGCAGGTCGTCGGCGCCCTCGCCCAGGGCCGGCGACGGCGCGACCGGCGCCGGCGGCGTACCCGAGAACTTCGCCGCCGGACGAGGCACCCTCATCCGGCCGACCTGCGGATGATCGACTTCCCGCAGCAGCTCGTTCTCGACCACCTGCGGGTCGGTCAGCACCTCGTTGCGGGTCAGGATCGGCGCACAGGGCACATCCTCGGCTTCGAGCGCGGCGATCCACTCCACGGAGGTGCGCTGCCGCATGACGTCGCCGACCATGTCGAGCCGCTGGTCAGCGTTCGAGATCCGCCCCGCCGCCGTGTTGTACCGCTCGTCCTCCAGCCACTCGAGATGGCCGGTGGCCTGGGCCATGCCCTCCCACTCGGCGTCGGAGATCGTGGACGCCGTGATGTAACCGTCGGCGGTCCGGTAGATCAGGTCGCTGGTCGACCCGGGCCGGCCGTGCGCGACCTCGCCGCCGACCAGGATCTGGCGCACGAAGCCCTCGGGCCAGGTGAAGGAGATCGTCGCGTCGAGCATGGCGAGGTCCAGGTGCTGGCCCTCCCCCGTCCGTTCGCGGGCCAGCAGCGCCGCGGTGATCGCCTGGGCCGCGGTCAGGCCGGTCACCTTGTCCGGGATGATCGTCCGCACCATCTTCGGCTCGCCGGTGACGCGGTCGGCCTGGATGTCGGCGAAGCCCGACAGAGCCTGGATGATCGGGTCGTACACGCGCTTCTGGGCGTACGGCCCTTCCTGCCCGAAGCCGCTGATCGACGCATAGACGAGCCGGGGATTCAGCTCGCGCAGGCGCTCCGCGCCCAGCCCCAGCCGGTCGATCACGCCGGGCCGGAAGTTCTGGACGAAGACGTCGGCGGTGCCGACCAGCTTCAGCAGGAGGTCGATGCCGCGCTCCTGCTTCAGATCGAGGACCAGGGAGCGCTTGCCGCGGTTGATCGTCGCGAACCCGGCGGTGACGCCGCCTCGCTGCGGTCCGAGGCGGCGCATGATGTCGCCGCCCGGGGGCGCCTCGACCTTGACGACCTCCGCGCCCTGGTCGGCGAGGAGCATCGTGGCGATCGGGGCCGAGACCATCGTCGCCAGTTCGATGACCCGGTAGCCGTCGAGTGGACCGCCCATGGCGGCGCAGGCTAGCAGGCGCGCCGCGGGTTTCTGGCCGCCTTCGGCGGCATGCGGGTCGGAAGACCCGCGCACCCAGCGGGCAGCGGCTACCGGGCCAGTTCTCTCAACGTGAAGTTCACGGTCAGGGAATGCCGCGGATTCAGGACCGTCTCGAACGGCTCGCTGACCTCCCACTTGGCCAGGCTGAAGCGCCGGGCCGAGATGCGCACCCAACCGGGCGGCACGCCGCGCGCCGAGTAGGCGCCGTCTTCGCCGACGCTCGCCTGATGCACGAGGCTTCCGTCCGCCGACTCGAAGCGGACGATCGCGCCGTCCGCCGGCTGGCCCGTGGACGCGCTCACCACGCGGCCGCGGATCACGGTGTCGGCGAGTTCCAGCAAGAGCGGCTCGTCGGCCGGCACGTCGATGCCGTGGAAGAACTGCATCGCCTCGTGGTCCGGCGCGATGACATCCACCCGCCAGCCCTCCCGTCCCGGCAGCGCTCCCCGGAACCAGCCGTCGTCGTCGCTGCGGAACGTCAGGTCCGGCGAGGTCTGGCGGCCGCCGAAGAACACGAGCCCCCGCACCGGCACGTCGTCCAGCATCAGTCGCCCCACAACCGGGATCAGGTCCAGTTCGACGACCGCGACCAGGTCGCCCACGATCTCCAGGTAGTCCAGGCCGCCGAACCGGCCGCCCGCCTCGTCGGCGATCTCCACACTGAACGCGCCGTTGCCCGGCACGTGAAACCGCACCCGGCCGTTCTCCACCACCGCCCGCTGCTGGGGGTAGTCCCCGGGCCGGTACTGCCGCCAGAACTCGACCGGGTTCGCCGGCTCGATCTGCTTCAGCCGGGCCACCCACTCGCTCTCGTAAGGCGGATCGGCGGGGAGCACGGAGACTTCCAGGAGGTGGCTTCGCATGAGCGGGATCCGTTTCCGCGGAAACGTCTCGGCGTCCCTCCGGAGCGTGTAGGGGCCGGCGCGCGCAGCCACGCGGTCGTCGCAGTCGACCTGGATCCAGTGGTGGCCGGGGCCCAGGCCCGCCGCCTGGAAGAACCCGTCCCGGTCCACATCCACCGTCGCGGCGACGTCCTCCAGGCCGGTCGTCCAGAACGCCGGATCGGCCTTTGCGATGTGGACCACGCAACGCTCGATCAGCTCCCGGAAGCCCGGTCCCGGCGCGACGAAGCCGGCGAGACTGGCGCCGGGGACGAGCGTCTGGTCGCCCAGGCGAAGCTGCCGCCGGCCGTGGAGCGGCGTCTGCCAGCGGTACTCGGGCGAGTGTCCGGGCAGCCAGAACACGAGGTGAACCAGGGCGCCCGGCAGTTCGCAGGACCAGCGGCCGTCGGCCGCCACCGGGCATCGGACCCTGGCGCCCTTCAGGCGGAAGCGCGGGTCCATCCGTTCCGGATCGACGTCGCCGAGGAGGATCGAGACTTCGGCGGGCGGCCGGCGGGGACCGACCACGCGCCCCGACACGGCGACCGCCGGGAAGACCGGCACCTCGTACAGGCGCACGACGTCGCCCGCGGGTTCTTCGGCGCCGGACTCCTCTGCGGCCGCGGCCCCGGCGCCCGGCGGCGAGTCCGTCTCCGCGTCCGGCGCCAGGCCGGGATCGACGTACACCTCGCGGCCCCAGAAGCCGCTGCCGGCCGCCGGCCGCACGTTCCACGGTCCGGGCTCGCGCAGGAACACCTGGAACGGCTGATCGCTGACCACTGGCAGGTCCTGCTCGACGCCCTCGGCGTTCCTTGCCACCAGCGTCACGTCGGCAGCGACCGTGCGATACGCCACCGCCTGCAGCACGACGCCGGTCACCTCCTCCGCCGGCGTCCGTCCCGCGGATCCCGCCGGTTCCTGCGCCGCGGAAGCGGCGGCGCCAAGGACAAGCGCGGCCGCCAGCGGCCCTGCCCTGCCAAGAGGCCCTGCTCTGCCAAGAGATCGCGTCCAGACCCTCATTCCGCTCCGTCGCCGCGCCGCGACAGCTTCCCCCATGCCATTGCCAACCCGCGTGGCCGGCCCGCCGATTCCGCCGACCTCGACCGCTTCCGGCTCTCAACTCTACCGAGGCGGGCCGTCAACGGCCCGGCCTCGCGTGTCGGATGTCGGCCTCCTCGGCCGTTCCTCGCAAGCGGCGATCCGCTTCAGCTCGAGGCGGTCGAACCAGGCATCGCCCAGGTTCGCGCCGTCGCGGGCCGCGCGGATTCTGATCGCGCCGACCGAGGCGGGGATGCACTTCGTCATGGCCCGGCACTCCCAGGCCCCGGTCGAGGAGGCCACGAGGTGGGCGTCGTCGAAGTCCGCGTCCCGGCCGGCGCCGTCGTCGAAGTCCACGAAGACGTTGTCGCGGGCGTTTTCCCGGACCATGCAGGCCGAGAGTTGGTAGGTGCCGCCTTCGATGGGGATCCAGTCCTCGGTGACCGCCGCGTCGGGCGCTGCGCCAGGCGTTGCGTCGCCGCCGTCGCCGCCGTCGCCGCCGCCGCGGAGCACCAGGCTCCAGGCGCCGGCGTCGAGGCCCGAGGGCGGCCGGGCGACCGCCGCGTCGCCCCAGGCGGCCGTCCAGCCGGGCGCCGCGGGAGCCCTGTCCTGCCCGCCGTCGAGTCGGGGCGCGCCGGAGGTCCCGGCCCGCTCGCCCTCGAGTCCGGCTCCGGGCGCGACGTCGTCCAGGTTCCCGTTCAGCACCGCCGTCTTCGGCCAGCCCGGCGAGAACGGATCGAACCACGGAACCGCCGGCGCCGCAGGCGCGACCGGCGTCAACGCCTTCTCGACGGCCCACCATTCGACGACCGACGCGACGCCGGATCGCCGCGCGTACACTGCGCCGTAGCCCCGCGCCAGGAAGAACGTGTCGTGGACCTCCGCCCGCGCCGCGTCCGGCCAGTAGCGGACTTCCAGCACGTCCTCGAAGACGAGGCCGGGGACCGGCGGCACCTCGAACGCCGCCCGGTGCGACAGCGCCTCCATGCGCATCGTCGCCCACAGGACGCCGTCCTGGTTCCGCCGGCGGTCCGAGAGCAGCCGCCCGGTTGCGGGGCCTTCCACGACATCGCCCACCGCCATGAAGCGGTTCATCCAGCGGAAGGGACGGTCCAGCGCGACGCTCGGCCGGGCTTCCCCGCCCGCCGAGGCGCCGCCGAACGTACCCCAGTAGTCGAGGCCGCCCTCGACCTCCTCGAAGATGTCGTAGCGCTCGCCGCCCGGATCGCCCAGCAAGGCCACCTTCCTGCCCCACAGGTCGCCGCGCCAGAAGGAGCGGAGATACGCCGTGCCCTCGGCCGGCGCCGCGCGCCCGTCCCCGAGGCGGGTCCGCACCTTCAAGGCGCTGCCGTGCGGCAGCAGCCAGTACTCGAACATGTCGACCGCGCCGGACGGCGACGGCGGCGCAAGGGCCGTCGACGACCAGGCGGACGCTCCCTCCGTCACCGTTGCCGAGAAGGTCAGCGTCGTCTTGCCCCCGTTCCTGCCCGTCGCGGTGTAGGTGTACGTGGTGGCCTCAAGCGTCGCCGTCGGCGTCCCCGACACCGTCCGCGTCGCCGCCGCGAACGTCACGCCGGCGGGCAGCTCTGGCGTCAGCGAGTAGGTCACCCTGCCGCCGCCGCCGCTTGCCGCGGGCAGCGTCAGCGAGGCGATCGCCGCGTCCTTCGTCCACGACTGATTCGCGACGGTCGCGGCGCCGAACGACGGGTCCTCCACCGCGATCGTCGCGCTCGTCGTCGAGTCGCCGAACCAGGAACCGGGATCGCGCACCATCCGCCACGCGAAGACGTGGCCGCCCGTAGTCGACGGCGCCGTGATCGAGATCGTGAAGACCGCCTCGCCGTTCGGCGCCACGTCCGACGCCAGGGAGACCCGGTTCGTGCCCCACGTCGTGTTGTCGGCGGGACTCTGCGAGCCCAGTTTGTAGCCCAGGGCCGTCGTCCAGGTCGTCGTCCCCGTGTTCCGCATCGTCACCGTCACCGTCGCCGTGCCGCCGGCCGCCATCTTCGTCGGCACGCCGGTCGCCGACACGAACGCCGCGCTGTCGCCGGCGGCCGCCGCCACCCGGATCCGGAACGTCAGCGTCGCCTTGTTGCCGGCCCCGTCGGTTGCCGTGTACGTGTACGTCGCCCCCGTCTGCGACGCCGTCGGCGTCCCCGACAACGTCCGCGTCGCCGCGGCGAAAGTCACGCCCGCGGGCAGCGCGGGAGACAACGCGTAGGTCAGCGTCGCGTTGCTGCCGCTCGCCGCCGGCAGCGTCAGCGTCGCGATCGCCGTGTCCTTCACCCACGCCTGGTCGGCCACCGTCGCGTCGCCGAACGACGGATCTTCCACCGTTATCGTCTTGCTCGTCGTCGAATCGCCGAACCACGTCGCCGCGTCCCGCACCATCTGCCACGCGAACGCGTGCGAGCCTGTCGTCGAAGGCGCCGCGATCGCGAACGTGAAGTCCGCCGTCGCGTTCGGCGCCGTGTCCGAAGGCACGGACACCCGGCTCGAAACCCACGTCGTGTTGTCGGCCGGACTCTGCGCCCCCAGCTTGTAGCCGGCGGCCGACGTCCACGTCGTCGTGCCCGTGTTCCGCATCGTCACCGTCACCGTCGCCGTGCCGCCCGCCGCGATCTTCGACGGCACGCCCGAGTACGACACGAACGCCGCGTTGTCCACCGGCGCCTCCGTCGCCTCGATCCGGAACGAGATCGTCGCCTTGTCGCCGTCCGTGTCCGTCGCCGTGTACGTGTACCAGGCCTCCGCCTTCGCCGCCGTCGGCGTACCCGCCAGCGTCCGCGTCGCCGCCGTGAAGGTCACGCCCGCCGGCGGCGAGGGCGTCAGCGCGTAGGTCAAAGCGCCCGTGCCGCCGCTCGCCGCCGGCAGCGTCAGCGACGCGATCGGCGTGCCCTTGATCCAGGCCTGGTCGGCCACCGTCGCGTCGCCGAACGACGGGTCCTCCACCGTGATCGTGTTCAGCGTCGTCTTGGCGCCGAACCAGCCCGACGAGCCCTGGATCATCTGCCACCGGAACTTGTAGCTCCCCGTCGTCGTCGGCGCCACGATCGTGAACGTGAAGTCGCCCGTCGCGTTCGGCGCCACGTCCGATGCGAGCGATACCCGCTTGAGGCCCCACGTCGTGTTGTTCTCCGGCCGCTGGGAACCCAGCTTGTAGTTCGCGGACGTCCACGTCGTCGTCCCGGTGTTCTGCATCCGCACCGTCACCGTCGCCTTGCCGCCGGCGACGATCTTCGTCGGCACGCCCGTGTACGACACGAAGGTCGCCCCGTCCGACGCCTTGCCCGCCACCCGGATGGTGAACGTGAGGGTCGCCGCGTCGCCGTCCGCGTCCGTCGCCTTGTACGTGTACGTCGTCGCGTCCTGCTTGCTCGTCGGCGTCCCCGACAGCCGCCGCGTCGAGTCGTCGAACGTCACGCCAGCCGGCAGGGTCCCGGTCAGCGAGTAGCTCAGCTTGCCGTTGCCGCCGGTCGCCGCCGGCAGCGTCACCGTGCCGATGGACACGTTCTTCACCCAGGTCTTGTCCAGGATCGACGACGAGCCGAACGACGGCGTCGTGTCCGCCTCCACCGCGATCGTCTCGAGCGTCGACTTGGCGCCGAACCAGCCGGCCGCGCCCTTCAGCATCCGCCACCGGAACTTGTAACTCCCCGTCTTCGCCGGCGCGGTGATCGTGAACGTGAAGTCCGCCGTCGCGTTCGGCGGCGTGGAGGCCGGCAGAGCGACCCGCTTCAGGCCCCAGGTCGTGTTGTCCTCCGGCCGTTGCGAGCCCAACTGGTAGCCCGCGGCCGACGTCCAGGTGGTCGTGCCGGCGTTCCGCATCCGGACGGTCACCGTCGCCGTCGAACCCGCCGCCATCGTCGAAGGCAAGCCCGTGTAGGAGACGAACGACGCGCCGTCCGACGCCTTCCCGTCCACCCGGATGGTGAACGTGACCGTCGCCGCGTCGCCGTCCGTGTCCGTCGCCTTGTAGGTGTACGTCGTCGCGGCCTGCTTCTTCGTCGGCGTCCCCGACAGCGTCCGCGCCGTGGCGTCGAACGTCACGCCCGCGGGCAGGGTCCCGGTCAGCGAGTAGGCGAGCTTGCCGTTGCCGCCCGTCGCCGCCGGCAGCGTCACCGTGCCGATCGACACGTTCTTCACCCAGGTCCGGTCGAGCGGCGGCGTCCCGAACGACGGCGACGTGTCCGGCGCCGCCGACACCGCGATCGTCTCGAGCGTCGACTTGGCGCCGAACCAGCCGGCCGCGCCCTTCAGCATCCGCCACCGGAACTTGTAGCTCCCCGTCTTCGCCGGCGCCGTAATGCTGAACGAGAAGTCCGCCGTCGCGTTCGGCGGCGTGGAAGCCGGCAGAGCGACCCGCTTCAGGCCCCAGGTCGTGTTGTCGGCGGGCCGCTGCGAGCCCAACTGGTAGGCCGCGGCCGAGGTCCAGGTCGTCGTCCCCGCGTTCCGCATCCGGACGGTTACCGTCGCGGTCGAACCGGCCGTCATCGTCGAGGGCACGCCCGTGTAGGACACGAACGCCGCGCCGTCCGACGCCTTGCCGTCCACCCGGATGGTGAACGTGAGCGTCGCCGACTTGGCGGCGGTGTCCGTCGCCTTGTAGGTGTACGTGACCGCGGACTGCTTCTTCGTCGGCGTGCCCGACAGCGTCCGCGCCGAGGCGTCGAACGTCACGCCCGCGGGCAGGGTCCCGGTCAGGGAGTAGCTCAACGAGCCGGTTCCGCCGATCGCCTTCGGCAGCGTCACCGTCCCGATCGACACGTTCTTCACCCACGTCCGGTCGCGGATCGTCTCGCTGAAGGTCGGAATGGCCGGCGCCGCCGACACCGCGATCGCGAACGTGAGCGTCGCCGTGTCGCCGTCCGTGTCGGTCGCCGTGTACGTGTACGTCGTCGCGGCCAGCGTCGCGGTCGGCGTGCCCGACAGCGTCCGCGACGAAGGAGAAGAGTCGAACGACAGGCCCGCGGGCAGCGCCGGCGACAGCGAGTAGGCCAGGGTCCCGTCGCCGCCGGTCGCCGCCGGCAGCACCGTAGAGGTCATCGCCCGGTTCTGCGTCAGCGTCATGTCGGGAATCGTCTTGCCGCCGAACGAGGGCTGCTTGTCCGCGCTGTCGTCGTCGGTCACCGTCACGGCTACCGACGCCCTCACGCTGGCGTAGTCGCCGCCGGCAGCGGTCAGGTCGACCGTCGTGCTCTCGTTCGCAGCGTCCGCGTCCTGCTCGCCCGTCACCGTCACGGTCTGGGTCGTGTTGTAGTTCGTCGTCGTGAACGTCAGGCTCGACGGACTCGCCGTCGCGGCTGTCGTGTCCCCGCTCGACACTGTCACGGTCACGTTCGCCGTCGGCTGCGTCGCCAGCTTCGCCGTGAACGTGCCGCTGCCGCCCTCGGCCACCGTCAGGCTCGTCGGGCTCGCGACCACGGCCTTCGTGTCGTCGTCCGTCACCGTCGCGCCCACCGAAGCGGACACGTTGGCGTAATCGCCGCCGGCAGCGGTCAGGCCGACGGTCACGCTCTCGTCGGCCGCGTCGGCGTCCTGCTTGCCCGTCACCGTCACCGTCTGCGCCGTCGCGTAGTTCGTCGTCGTGAAGGTCAGGCTCGCCGGACTCGCCGTCGCGGCGCCCGGGTCCCCGCTCGACACCGACACCGTCACGTTCGCCGTCGGCTGCGTCGCCAGCTTCGCCGTGAACGTGCCGCTGCCGCCCTCGGCGACCGTCAGACTCGTCGGGCTCACCGTCAGAGCCGCGGTCTCGTCGTCGTCCACCGTCACGGCCACCGACGCGGATACGTTGGCGTAATCGCCGCCGGCAGCGGTCAGGCCGACGGTCACGCTCTCGTCGGACGCGTCGGCGTCCTGCTTGCCCGTCACCGTCACCGTCTGCGCTGTGGTGTAGTTCGTCGTCGTGAAGGTCAGGGTCGCCGGACTCGCCGTCGCGGCGCCCGGGTCCCCGCTCGACACCGACACCGTCACGTCGGCCGTCGGCTGCGTCGCCAGCTTCGCCGTGAAGGTGCCGCTGCCACCCTCGGTCACCGTACTGCTCGCCGGGCTGACGACGACAGTCCGCGTATCGTCGTCCGTCACCGTCACGCTCACCGAGGCCGACACGTTGTCGTAGCCCCCGCCGCTGGCGCTCAGGTTGACGGTCGTGCTTTCGTTGGACGCGTCCGCGTCCTCCACGCCCGTCACCGTCACTGTCTGGAACGTGTTGTAGTTCGTCGTCGTGAACGTCAGGCTCGCCGAGCTCACCGTCGCGACCGTCGTGTCACCGCTCGACACCGACACCGTCACGTCGGCCGTCGGAAGCGCCGCCAGCTTCACCGTGAAGTCCCTCTTGTCCTCCGCGGCCGTACCCTCCGTGACCGTCAGACTCGTAGTGCTCACGGTCAGATCGACTATCGCGATCGTGAACGTCAGTGACGCGGTGTTCGGAGATGGCGTGGCCGAGTCCGTCGCCGTGTAGGTGTACTCCGTCGCGTCCTGCGCCGCGGTCGGCGTGCCCGAGAGCGTCCGCGAAGAAGAAGACGCGTCGAACGACAGACCCGCCGGCGGCGTCGGCGACAGCGCGTAGGTGAAGGTCCCGGTGCCGCCAGTCGCCGCCGGCAGGGCCTTCGATGTCATCGCCCGGTTGCGGATCAGGGTCATGTTCGAGATCGTCTTCCCGAACGACGGTGGGGGCGTCGCCGCCACTACGGAGACCGTGAACGTCAGTATGGCCGCGTCGCTGTCGCTCCGGTTGTTGTCCGAATCCGTCGCCTTCCATGTACACGTCGTCGCGTCCAGCAACGCCGTCGGCGTGCCGCTGATGGTCCTGTTCGACCGGGTCACGCCGGTAGGCAGATTGCAGTTGAACGCGTGCGACAACGGGCCATTGCCGCCGGTCGCATCGGGAAGGGTGATCGGCGTGATCGCTACGTCCTTCGTCCAGACCTTGTCTCCGACGTCCTCGTTCCCGAATGAGGGGGCCGTGTCCTTTTCCACCGTCACGCTCACCGACGCCGATTCGTTTCCGTAGTCGCCGCCGCTGGCCTTCAGGTTGATCGTGACGCTGCCGGCCTTCTTTCCCGTCACTGTCACTTCCTTCGTGGAGCTGTAGTTGAAAGCGTTGAACGCCAAGCTGCTCGGGCCCACCGTCGCTACCGTCGTACTCGTGCTCGTCACCGACACCGTCACCGGTTCGCTCGGCAACGTCGCCAGATTCGCCTTGAAGACGCCAGTTTCGCCCTCCACGATCGACAGGCTCGTCGGATCGACATCGATGCCCCGCGAATCGACGTCGTTCACCGTCGCGGCAACCGACGCCGTGCCTTTGCCGCAGCTTTCCTCGCTCGATTCCAGGTCGATCGTCACGTTTTCGTCCCACGCATCGGGGTCACGGACGCCACTCACCTTCACCGACTTCGTGGTGTTCCAGTTGGAAGTGCTGAACTGCAGGCTCGAACTCACCGTCGCCGCCCCGGTGTCGTCGCTCTCCAGTGTCACCGACACCGTGCCGGCTGGCCTGGCCGCCAACTTCACACCAAAGGAGCCGTTGCCCCCCTCGTTGACCGTCAGCTTCGGCAAGCTGGCGACCGGAGCCGGCGTGTCGCCAGCCGTGACCGTCACGCTGACCGACGCCGAGACGTTGTTGTAGCCGCCGCCGCTCGCCCTCAGGTTGATCGTCGTGGTCTTGTTCGTGGCGTTGCAGTGCAGAACGCCGGTGACCGTCACCGTCTTCGCCGCGGTTTCGCCCTTGTTGAAGATCAGCGTCGCCGGACTCACCGTCGCCGTTCCGGCAGCCCCGCTCGAAACCGACACCGTCACCTTGCCCGTCGGCGGGGTCGTCGGCGCCACCGTGAACGTCCCCGTCGCTCCGCTTTTGATCGTCAGGTTCTTCGGGCTCGCCGTGAGAGCGGGCCGTTTCGCCCAGATCTGGAAGGTCAACGTATCGGCATCGCTGTCCGCCTTGTTGTCGTCCGAGTCCTCCACCTTCCACGTGCAGTTCGTCGGCCCCCACGCCGTTGCGGGCGTGCCGACGATCTGCATCTTCTTCCGGCTCACGCCATTGGGCAAGTAACACGACACCAGCGAGTACTTCAAAGCTCCGTTGCCGCCAGTGGCCGACGGTAGATCCACCGCTGTGATCGCCTTGCCCCTCTCCCAAACCTGGTCGGAGATCGTCTGGTCGCCGAACGTTGGCGCCGTGTCCGGCTCCTTGTTCGTCACCTTGATCGTCACGCTCGTCGTCTTGTCGCCGAAAGGAGTGCTCGTGAGAGCCTCGACGATCGGTCCGATCGGTATGTTGACCTTGTCCGTGCGGCGCGTCATCTGCCACTGGAAGACGTAGTCGCCCTCCTGTTTCGGCGCCGTGATCTCCATCGTGAACTCGCGCTGCTGGTTCGGCGCCACGCCCGAAACCCCCACGCTGTCGACGCCCCAGCCGTTACCGAGCGCGATCAGCGCGTAGCTGGTCACCGTCCCTCCCGAAACCGTGGCGCGCCACGTCGTCGTGCCGATGTTCCGCATCGTCACCGTCACCGATTTCTTGCCGCCCGGTTTCATCGTCAGCGATACGCCGGAGTACGAAACGAACGACGCGTTGTCTCCGCCGCGCGCCGCGCTGGCGGTGAACGCGAGGGCGGCGAACAGCACTGCCGCCGCCCCGCGGCGAAGCGCCGCACTGCCGGTTCCGACCGTTCTCGAAGTCGTCGCGTCCCTCATTTCAGTCGCCCTCCCTTCGCCGTCGGGTCGAACCTCCGCTCAACGCGCCGCCGCGCCGGCGACGCAGGCCAACGCTTCGGTGTCGACGATCGCCGGGGCCGGCTGCCCGGCGGTCGTGCCGTACCTCTTCGTCGCCCCGGTCACCGAGTCCTCCACCAGCAGGTCGAGGCCCATGTCGGTCGCCGAGGCGGCGAACACCCAGTGGTGTCCGTTGATCGAGCAGCCGTCCAGGACCTTCACCAGCACCTCCCAGTTCTCCGGGTCGAGGAACCAGAAGAGGCCCGCCCTTTCCGTGCCCGCCCGCGCGACGAGGCCCTCGTGCCGCTCGCCGCCCAACGTGGACGCCTCGATTCCCACCGAGAACCGGCCGCTCCCCAGACACAGCGTCGTCGGGCCGGCCTCGCACCGGCCCGCCGCCCTATCCGCCGCCGCGAGCCCGGGCGCGTAAGCTCTCGCTCCGGTCGCGAACCCGCCGAACGCCCCGTCGCCGGCGCGCTCCGAGGAAGCCGCGCCGGCCGTGGCCGCGTCGCCGCAGGCCAGGGGGAACGCCTCCGTGTCCACGATCGCCGACGCCGGCCGGTCCCGATCGTTCCAGTACGACCGCGAATCGCCGGTGACCGTGTCCTTCACCCGTATCCAGTAACCCAGATCGGTCGTCGAAGCGCCAAGTACCCACATCCGCCCGTTGATCGCGCAGCCGTCCAGCACCTTGATCAGCACCTCCCAGTTCTCCGGATCGAAGAAGTGGAAGAGCCCCGAGTCGTTCGTGCCCGCGGGAACGACCCGGCCGCGGCCTCCTCCCCCCTGGCTGAACCAAGTGTCCCATTTCATCTCGACCTTGAAGCGCGAGTCCCGCAGGCACAGCGTCTCCGCGTCCGGCGTACAGGTACCACGCGGCGCGGCCCCGATCACGGCGGGGAGGGAGAAGCCCCGCTCGTTGTACGCGTACACCCTCGTCGCGAACAGCGGGTCGTACCCCCACCCGAACGGGACGAAGGCCGTCTCCGTGTTCGGAGGAACGCGCGCCACCCGGGAAACACCCGACTGAACCTCGAAGCCCAGTTCGTCGTCCGAGTTGTCCTTCCAGCTCAGGCGGGCCGTTTCTCCCTCGACGACCACGGAAAGGTCCGAGGGCGCCCGAGGCCCCGCGCCGCGAGCCCCCAGAGTCAGATGCGTCCGGGAGGGCAGGCTACCCCCATGGCTGTTGGTGGCCGCGACTTCAAACGTGTAGCGGCCGCCTCGGGCAAGCCCCTCGATGTCCACCGGGCTCCGGTCGGTCGGGGGCGAGTGGCGCCAGCCCTCGAGGAGGGCACTGACCCAGTAACTGTCGCTCCCGGGCTTTCCCGTCCAGCTCACCCGCACCGTCGTCGGCCCGATGGCCGTGGCCGTGAGATCGGCGACGGGACCTGGAGCGAGCGGATGGCGTCGCCAGCGGAAGGCCGCCGACTCGCCGGCCTCCGAAGCCGCAGTCTCATGGACCGCGAACACCCGCACTCGGTACTCGCGGTCCCGGGGCTGTACCCTCGGCTCCCGGAAAGACTCGCTCGTCTCGTTTGGCAATGGCCATCTTCGCCCGACGGGCTCGCCGTCCTCCAGAAGTTGCACCTCGAACCCGATCTCGTTGTCCGAGTTGTCCGTCCAACGCACATGCACATGTGACGAGGATGCCTCCGCGACTACGTCAGACGGCGCCCTGAGCGGCTCGCCGGGGATAGCCAAGTAGGCGTAACCGCTCCGCAGGGACCGCTCCTCCCCTTTCGTCGCCAGCACGTGGCACTTGTAGGTCGTGCCCGGTTCATGGCGTTCCAGAGGAATCGTCGCCCGAGTACTGCCTTCGACCCGCCGAACGGTGTCTCTGCCATGGAAGTCGTAGCACCCCACCTCGTACCCGTCCGCGTCCGGCGCGTTGCCCTGCCAGGAAAGGCGCAGGAACTCGCCGTCCCGCCGTATCCGAAGGTCGCTCGGCGGCGCCGGCACTCCCTCCATGGAACGCAGGTGGTCGCTGTAGCGCGCGCCGATGTGGACCGTTTCCCGCAACAGCCGCTCGTTGTCCCGCACGCCCGCGATGCCGACCGCGGCGCCCCAGGGCCGGAACCGCGGCGTGGAGAAGAACGGCTCGATCTGGCCCGGGTAGCTCATCGCCGTGCCGATGCTCGGCATCGCGTCGTCGTTCCAGTGGCCGAAGGCGTAGGGCCTGAACGCTGTCTCCGGCGCCTTGGTCGCGGCCGGGTCGTGGTTGGCGCCCAGATTGTGGCCAATCTCGTGAACGAAGGTGACGACGTAGTCGCAGTAGCCGGCGTTCGACGTCCAGGCGTAGGCGGCGTTGGCAAAGGTCCGTGCCGTGTCGCCCCTCTGCAGCGGGAAGGCTTGGCCGCAAGGGCCGGTAAGGGCCGGGCCTTCGCCCGTGAAGAGATGCACCAGGTCGGCCCGGTGTTCATGGCGCAGGCGCCACTGGTCTCCGTCCTCCCAGAGGAGCATCAGCAGGGGGCGCTTCGGAAAGCGCAGACGTTCGTCTCTCATGGCCCGGTCCAGAACGGCGGACGCCTGGAAGGCGTGGACGATGTGCGGCTCCACCGGGAGATCGTTGTTGCGAAACACCATCTTCAGGTAGTCGCCCGCGTGGCGGATCGCAGCCTCTGGTCCGCCGATGCCCGCCCAGTTCTCCGCCGCCGTCGCCGTGTACGCCACCAGGATGTCCAGCCGGTCGTGGCTCTGCGGACTGCTCACCGGCTGGGGTAAATCGGCAGAGTGGGCCCCTGTTCGGGTATGGGCCGCAGCGTCGTGGGGGTGCTCCTCGATTGTCTCCACCTCGCAGAAGGGCACCCCCTCCGGCCGCGGACCGCCGACCGGCGCCATCCCGCCCCGGCCGTCCGACGCCGCATGGATCCGGTAGGCGCCTCCGCCCGCGGCCCCGAACCGGCCCACCAGGCGGCCGCCCTCCACCGTCAGCACCACCGTGTCGTACCCCGCGTCGGGGTGGCCGCCCGACCACATCAGGTCGCCGCCGCCGCGGTCCTCGAAGACGCTCCGCTCCGCCGAGAGGACGCTGCCGTCCGGCGTCGGCACCTCCAGCCAGGGCGGCGCGCTCCGCAGCAGGCCCAAGTCCACCTGCACCGCCGTCGGAACCGGCCCGATCAACGGGCCTAGATCGTCCGTTGAGGACGCGTCCGCAACGCCCGGGACGAGCGTCAGCAACCGTTGCGCCTGAGCCGCGGAAGCCGGCGCAAGGAGAAGCGCCGCCGGCAAGCCGCACGCCAGCGCTGCGCGGCGGCATCCAGCGAGCAGTGAAGCCAACGGAATCATCGGGAGACTGCGATCAGCAGACCGTTCAGGCAATGGGAACCAGAATCATACCCATTGATGCGACCAGACCTCGAAATGTCGGGACCGCAGGCCGCCGCCGTCGTGACGAACCTCCGCTCAACGCGCCCCCGCGCCGCCAACACAGGCCAGCGCCTCCGTGTCGACGATCGCCGGCGACGGCTGGCCTGGCTCGTTCCCGTAGGACCGCGACTCGCCCGTCACCGTGTCGGTCACCGCGATCCGGTAACCGAGGTCCGTCGTCGAAGCGCCCAGCACCCAGACCCGCCCGTTGATCGAGCAGCCGTCCAGCACCTTGACCAGCACTTCCCAGTTCTCCGGGTCGAAGAACCGGAACAGGCCCGAGTCGTTCGTGCCCGCGTGAACGACCCGCCCGGCGCCCGACTCTCCGGCCGAGGTCCGCCACTCCATCTTCACCTCGTAGCGGGAGTCCCGCAGGCAAACCGTCTCCGCATCCGCCCGACAGGAACCGGCAGGCGCGGCCGCCTCCACCAGCACCGTCCGCGTCGCCGAGTCCGAACTCGAGCCGTCGCTTACCGTCAGCGTGACGGTGTAGAACCCCGGCGTGGACCACGTGTGCATTGGCGACGCCGCGTCCGACGAGGCGCCGTCGCCGAAACTCCAGCGCCGCTCGGTCACGCCGCCGCCGCTCGTGTCCACGAGCCTCACGGGCGTCCCCGTCAGCGCCCGGCAGAGGTCCTCGCTGCAACGGATGTGGAGTCCGAAGGATGCCTTCACCGGCCCGCGCGGAGTTTCCGCAGCGCGGCGAGTGCTGTATCCGCGCTCGTTGTAGGCGAAGACCCGGATGGTCTTTGCGGAGGGGGTCAGGTCGACGAATGGCCTGAAGACGACTGTTTCCGTATCCGCGGGGACCGTGAGCTCCCTGTCCCAGTTTCGGGTTCCGTGTGTTGGGGGCAACTGTAAATCTCCCATTCGTGGCAACCGAAAACCGCACAGTAGGCGGTTTGCGGTAGCCGCTCCGTCGATCGATGCTGTCGGCTTCGCCAACGGCAATGGAGCGACGGATGGATGTACGGATGGGAGATCAGGATGCAGTTGAGGCACTACCTGGAGCGAGGCGTCTCGAAGGCGGAGTTGGCCAGGCGGTTCGGCGTCGGTCGGCGGACGATCCACGCGTGGATCGAGTCGGGCCAGTTGGACCGCGATCTGTCGGCGGGCGAGGCGCGATACTCGCCGCGGCCGCGGGTCGCTCACAAGCTGGACCCGTACAAGGAGTTGATCGAGGTTCGGCTCGGCGAGTTCCCCAAGCTGTCGGCGAAGCGCCTGTTCGATGAGGTGCGCGCGGCTGGCTACGACGGCGGCTACAGCCGCGTGAGGGACTACGTGCGGGAGGTGCGGCCGCGGCCTGCTCAGGAGCCTCCGGTGCGGTTCGAGACGCCGGCGGGCCATCAGGGCCAGGTGGACTTCGGCACGTTCAAGCTGCCTTGGGGACGTCGGCATGCGCTGCTGGTGGTGCTCGGCTACTCCCGGCTGTTGTGGCTGCGTTTCTACACGCGCCAGACGATGCCGGTCCTCATCGAGGGGCTTGAGAGCGCCTTCGGTCGGTTCGGCGGCGTGCCGCAGGAGCTCCTCTTCGATCAGATGCGGGCCGTGGTCGTGTCGGACGACCGCTCCTCGGGCGGCGAGTTGGCGTTGAACGCCGAGTTTCTGCGGTTCGCTGCCCACTGGGGGTTCGTGCCGCGGTCGTGCCGTCCCTACCGGGCGCAGACCAAGGGCAAGGTGGAGCGGCCGATCCGATACGTGCGGGAGAGTTTCTTCTACGGTCGGCCCTTCACGAATGACGCCGACCTGAATGAGCAGGCCCAGCGCTGGCTGGAGGGCACCGCCAATGTGCGCCGGCACGGCACGACGGGCGAGCGCCCGGTGGACCGTTTCGAGCGTGACGAGCGCCAGGCGCTTGGTCCCCTGGCCAGCCAGCCGTACCGGCGCCTGGGCGCTCGGCAGCCCGAAACGGCGGCCCGGCGCCGCTTCAAGGCGCCGAAGGTACAGGTGCAGCGGCGTCCCTTGCGGGAGTACTCGGAGGCGGTCCGATGAAGGCTCCGGCTGGCGACCGGCGGGCTCGGCTGCGGGCGATGCTGGCGGACCTGAAAACGCCCGGGGCGCTGGAAGCCGTGGACGGCATCCTTCACCAGGCCGACAGCGGCGCGGTGACCGCTTCCGAAGCGATCGAGGATCTGCTTTCGGCTCAGATCGTGCTGCGCAACAACCGCCGGCTGCAGGCGGCGATGCGCTCGTCGCGCCTGCCGGCGGTCAAGACGCTCGACCAGTTCGACTTCAGCTTCCAGCCCAGCATCAAGCGGGAGCAGATCGAGAGCCTCCACGAGCTGGGCTTCCTCAAGCGCGCCGAGAATGTGATTCTCCTGGGCCCGCCCGGGGTGGGCAAGACGCATCTCGCGATCAGTCTGGCGATCACGGCCGCCGAGTCGGGCCGCAAGGTCTACTACGGCACGCTGGCGGCCCTGATCGAGTCGCTGACCGAGGCGAAGGCCGCGGGAAACCTGTCGCGTCGGCTCCGGGTCCTCACCCATCCCGCCTTGCTGGTCGTGGACGAGATCGGCTACCTGCCGATCAGCCAGGACGGCGCAGTGCTCTTCTTCCAGTTGATCAACGCCCGGCACGAGCGGGCCTCCACGGTGCTCACCTCCAACAAGGGCTTCGAGGAGTGGGGCGGCGTGCTCGGCGACGAGATCATGGCCGCGGCGCTCATCGACCGCCTCCTGCACCACTGCCACATCGTCAATATCCGCGGCAACAGTTACCGGATGAGGGCCCACCAGGACCTCCTGCGCCCTGCCCGCGAAGAGCGTAGCCAGAAAGCCGGCTCATGATCAGCCGCCAACCCCCCAGCCTCGCCGCGCGTCCGGTGTCGGCCTCCGGTCGCTCCGCTCCCTCCGGCCGACACCGGAGTCCTGCGGCGCTTCTCCGGACGCCTGCCCCGACCTCTACCGCCTCTCCTCGAGTGTGCAGTTTTCAGTTGCCACAAGTGTGCAGTTTTCGGTTGCCATTGACACGCCGGCGCCGTACTCCCGGGCGGCGTTTCGCCACCTCATCTTCACCTCGAAGCGCGAGTCCCGAAGACAGAGCGTCTCCGCGTCCGGCAGGCAGGAACCTGTGGGCGGCCTGACCTCGGTCACGGCGGGCAGGGAAAAGCCCTGCTCGTTGTACGCGAATACCCTCGTCGCGTGTAGCGGGTTGTTCACGTAGGCGGATGGGACGAGGGCCGTCGTCGTGTCCGGCGGGACCAGTGCCAACCTGTGGCTCGCCCACTGAACTTCGAAACCCCACTCGTCGTGGGAGTTGTCCTTCCAGCCCAGGCGCGCCGTTTCTCCCTCGACGACCACGGAAAGGTCCGAGGGCGCCTCCGGTCCCGCCCCGCGAGCCCCCAGAGTCAAATGCGCCCAGGATGGCGGGCTGTAGCCATACTCGTTGCCGGGCCTGACTTCGAACGTGTAGCGCCCGCCCCGGGCGAGGCCCTCGATGTCCACCGACTCGGTACGTACGCTCCCGATCAGGTGATGCCAGCCCTCAAGACGAGCCGTGACCAGGTACTTGTCGCTCCCGCGACTTCCCCTCCAACTGACCCTAGCCGTCGTCGGCCCGATGGCCGTAGCGGTGAGATCCGTGAGAGATTCCGGGGCCAGCGGATGTCTGCGCCAACGAAAGGTCTCCGACTCGGCGCTCTCGGAACGGGCGGCGGGGTTTCTTGCGAACACCTTCACCCGGTAGTCGCGGTCCCGAGGCTGTACCTTCGAAGTCAGGAAGTCCCCCTCCGCCCCCTCCGACACCCACTTGCGCGCGATCGGCTCGTTGCCCTCCAGCAGCAACATCTCGAACCCGAACTCGTTGTCCGAATTGTCCGCCCAACGGACCGTCAGGACCGAGTCGGACGGAACCACGACCACGTCCGACGGCGCCGCGACAGGCTCGCCGGGGATGCTCAGGAAGGCGTAGCCGCTGCGCAGGGACCGCTCTTCGCCCTTCGTCGCCACCACCCAGCACTGGTACCATGTGCCCGGTTCAGGGCGTTCCAGCGGAATCGTTGCCTCGCTGCGACCCTCGACCCGAAGGGTGGGGTCGTGACCGCCCCAACACCTGACCTCGTATCCGTCAGCTTCCGGCGCGTTGCCCTTCCAGGAGAGGCGCAGGAACTCGCCTTCGCGCCGTATCCGAAGGTCGCTCGGCGGCGCCGGCACTCCCTCCAGCGAACGCAAGTAGTCGCTGTAGCGCGCGCCGACGTGGACCGTTTTCTGCAACAGCCGCTCGTTGTCCCGCGCTCCCGCGATGCCGACGACGGCGCCCCAGGGCCTGATCCGCGGCGTGGAGAAGAACGGCTCGATCTGGCCCATGTTGCTCACGGCCGTCCCGATGCTCGGCATCACGTCCACGTCCCCGTGACCGAAGCCGTACGGCCTGAACGCGTTCTCCGGGAAACCTGTGCTGCCCGGATCGTGGTTGGCCCCCAGATTGTGGCCAATCTCGTGAACGAAGGTGACCACGTAGTCGCAGTAGCCGGCGTTGCTCGTCCAGGCGAAGGCGTCCGAGTGGAAATTCTTGGGCGTGGGCCCGTCATAGAAGCCCCTGATCAAGAGAAAGGCCCGGCCGCACGGACCGACGAGGGCCGGGCCTTCGCCCGTGAATAGATGCACCAGGTCGGCCCGGTGTTCATGGCGCAGGCGCAACACGTCTCCATCGTCACGGAGCCCGTCCAACAGTCCTCGCCACCGGGAGCGTTGATCTCGCGCCGCCCGGTCGAGAACGGCGGACGTCTGAAAGGCGTGGACGATGTGCGGCTCCACCGGTAGCTCGTTGTTCCGAAACACCATCTTCAGGTAGTCGCCCGCGTGGCGGATCGCAGCCTCGGGGCCGCCGATCGCCGCCCAGTTCTTCGCCGCCGTCGCCGTGTACGCCACCAGGATGTCCAGCCGGTCGTGGCTCTGCGGACTGCTCACCGGCTGGAGAAGATCGGCGCCGTGGGACCCCGCCCGGGCATGGGCCGCAGCGTCGCGGGCGGCCTCCGGGACCGTCTCCACCTCGCAGAAAGGCACGCCCTCCGGCCGCGAACCGCCGACCGGCGCCATGCCGCCCCGGCCATCGGCCGCCGCGTGGATCTGGTACGCCCCGCCGCCCGCGGCGCCGAACCGGCCCACCAGACGGCCGCCCTCCACCGTCAGCACCACCGTGTCGTACCCCGCGTCCGGGTGGCCGCCGGACCACATCAGGTCGCCGCCGCCGCGGTCCTCGAACACGCTCCGCTCCGCCGAGAGGACGCTGCCGTCCGGCGTCGGCACCTCCAGCCAGAGCGGCGCGCTGCGCAGCAAGTCCAGGTCCACTTCCACCGCCGTCGGAACCGGCCCGATCGACGGGCCGGGACCGTCCGCCGAGGAAGCCTCCGCAACGCCCGGAACGAGCGTCAGCAACCGTTGCGCCTGAGCCGCCGGAGCCCACCCAAGGAGAAACGCCGCCAGCAAGGCGCACCGCAACACTGCCTCCAGAAATCCGAAAAACAGCGAAATGGCTTGAAATCTCAAGAAGTCGTTAGAGTAGTACGGTGCCTTGGCCGCGTAATCTCCAAACCCCCGGAACCTCGGGCCGCTGAGCCGGTCCCGCGAATAGCGGTTCCGTCAACGAGCCGCCGCCTACGGCAGCGTCATCACCAGGGGCTTCTTCCTCGTGACGACGATCGTGTGCTCGAACTGGACCGTCGTCGTGCCGCGCCTGTTGAGCAGCGTCCAGCCGTCCTTGGCCGTCTTCGCCTGCTCGCGGCCGTTGGTCAGGAACGGCTCGATCGTCAGCACCATGCCGTCGTGCAGGAAGCGGTCGTCGTTCGGGTCGTCGAAGCCGGGCACGAACTTCGGCTCTTCGTGGAGCGAGCGGCCGATGCCGTGCGAGCCGAGGTTGCGGATCAGGCCGAAGCCTGCCCGGGTCGCCGTCTCCTCGATCGCGCGGCCGATGTTGCGCATGCGGCGGCCGTGGCGGGCCTGCCGCAGCGCCGAGCGCAGCGCCCGCCGGGTGGCCGAGATCATGCGGCGCTTCTCCCCGTTCACCGGCGGCACGGGGTAGGCCGCGCCGGTGTCGCTGAAGTAGCCGTCGAGTTCGAGCGACACGTCGACGTGAACGAGGTCGCCGGCCTCGATCCGCCGCTCGCCGGCGATGCCGTGCGCCACTTCCTCGTTGACGCTGATGCAGGTAGCGGCCGGAAAGTCGTAGCAGAACTCCGGCGCCGAGCGGGCGCCGCGGGCTTCCATGTACTCCCGGCCGATCAGGTCCAGTTCGGCGGTCGTCATGCCCGGCTCGAGAGACTCGCCCATCCGGGCGAGGCAGCGTGCCGCGACCCGGCCCGCCCGGCGCAGGGCCTCCAGATCCTCGCGGCCGCCGATCGTCATCGCGGCCCGCCGGCAGAGCGGCCGCCGAGCCGCCGGGCAAGGAACCGGGCGATTGCGGCGGCGTGCGACGCCGTCCGCGAGCGCCGGCTATTGCCCGGCTGCGAGGTTGTCGGCGGCGGTGCGCCGGTGCGCGAGCCGGCCATCAATCGGGCAAGACGAGGATGCGCAGGTTGCGGAACCAGATCTCGTTGCCGTGGTCCTGAAGCGCGATGTGGCCCGTCTCCATCATGCCGTAGCCGGGCATGGAGGCGAACTTGCTGGCGGCGACGAGTTCCTTCCACTCTTCGTTCCAGAGCGCGTACTCGACGACCTTCTCGCCGTTCAGCCAGTGGGTGACGGCGGCGCCCTCGACCCGCAGGGCGGACGTGTTGAACTCGCCGACCGGCGCCAGTTCGCCACCCTGCCGGGCGTGGAGCGCGTAGTTCGAGGCCGCCGAGGTCTCCATCCGCTGGCCGTCCCGATGTCCGTCGTCGTCCAGGATCTGGAACTCGGGGCCCGTCGAGTAGGACGCGCCGGCATCCTCGGAAACGTGGAACATGACGCCGCTGTTGCCGCCCGCCGTCACCGCCCAGTCGAAGCGAAATTCGAAGTTCCTGTACTGCTCCCGGGTCAGCAGATCGGCCCGCGGCCCGGCGTCGTCGCCGGGAGGCACGAAGTGAATCGTGCCGTCGGCCACCGCCCAGCCCGCCGGTACCCGGTCCAGCTTGAAGCCGCGCCACCGGTCGAGCGACTCGCCGTCGAACAGCGACTGGAAGCCCGCTTCGGCTTCCTCGGCCGTGAGTTCGTTGAGGGCCGGGTCGGCAGGCGCCGCCGCGGTCTCTTCGGTTTCGGCGTCGTCCCCGGCGCCCACGCGGATCTCCACGCAGGCGCCCGCTCCGACCGCCAGCAACACGGCAACGCCAATCGTCAACGTCTTCTTCATCCGTTCATCCTCCTTGATGGAAATGGCCGCCGGCCGCGACGGCCTTCCGCTGGGTGCGCGGGTCTTCCGACCCGCCCTTGGGCGGCGCCGCGGAGCGGCGCAAGCCCGGACAGTCAAAGCCGCCGGCCAAAGGCCGGCAACAATCCTGGACGCCGCCTGCGGCGGCAGCCGGCGAGGACGCCGGCGCACCCAGTGTGCGGCCCCTTCCCCTGCGCGGGTTCCTATTGCCCATAACGAACGCCGATCCGGACCGAACGTTCCGGGCCCGGAAAACCGACCTGCGTCTCGTACGACTCGTCGAAGGCATTGTCGGCGCGCAGGCTCACGCGCCACCGCTCCGCGGCCTGCCACGCGAGCGACAGGCCGACGAGGTCACGGCCGGCGACAGAGGTCCGGAACGGCGCCGGAATCTGCTCGTCCAGGTACGAGCCGGTGTGCCGCGCCTCGAAGCCGAGCCGGACCGACTCGCTCACGTCGACCCGCACGCCGATGCCGCCGTAGAGATCCGGCCGGCGCCGCAGCGGCCGCCCGGTGGCCAGGTCCTCCGTGTCCTGCGACGTGGCGCGGACATCGACCTCGACGCGCGCCGACGGGTTCCAGACCAGGAACGCCTCCAGCCCTTCGGCGTCCACCTTGCTCCGGTTGACGATCTGAAACGTGTCGAAGTCGAAGTCGATCAGGTTCTCGAACCGGTTCGAGAACAGGGTGACGCCGCCCCGCAGCGAGCCGCCCCGTTCCGCACCGACGCGCGCCCGGAACTCGACTCCCAGGTCCGCCCCGGCGCTCGTCTCGGCCTGGAGGTCCGGGTTGCCGCCGATGGCCCGCGGCGTCGCCAGGGCGTAGAGGCTCGGCAGCTTGAACGCCTCGCCGGCCGATGCCCGCACCGACCACGAAGCGCCGCCCGGCGCGTAGCGCAGACCGACGCGCGGGCTGAACTCCTCGCCCTCGCCCTCGAAGAAATCGGCCCGCGCGCCGATCTCGGCCACGAAGCCGCCGCGGCCCCACCGCCACTCCGCGAACGCGCCGGCGCGTTCCCGCTCGATCAGGTAGTCGCCGGCGAGCGGGCCTCCGAAGTAGGGCGGCAGCAGCAGCAGACTCCGGTTGCGCCCTTCCTCCGCCAGACCCTCCACGCCCAGGCCGATCTCGTACGGCGCTCCGCCGGCCGGAGCGAAGGCGCCGGTCCAGGCCACCCGCAGGTCGTTGAAGTCCGTGGACTCGGAGATCGGCGGCACCACAGGGACGATCGGAGGGCTGTCGCGGTCGAGCGCGTGCTCGTACAACGTGGACCGCAACGTGTGGCGCCAGGCCTTCCCGGCGCCGAGGTCGACCGTCGCCGCCAGCCCGAGGTCCCCGTGGTCGGACTCCCGCAGGTCGCCGCTGCCGAAGATCGGACCGCCCGAACCGTCAGGGTAGTCGTCCGCCCGCCAGTCCGAGAAGCGCCCCGAAAGGCGAAGCGCGGACGCCTCGCCCAGGTTCCGGCCCCAGCGCGCGCTGAGCGTCTGCTGCTCCAGCGCGTCCTCGCCGACCCGGCCCCGCTCCTCGCGGACCGCAGCGTTGATCGAACCGTGCGACGACTCGCCCGCGCGCCCCCAGGAGAGCCGGCCGCTCAGGTGGTCGTGATCTCCCGCGTGCGCGCTCCAGCCCAGGAAGGGCGCCTCGTCGCGCGGCGCCGCCGTGATCAGTTGCACCGCCCCTGCCAGGGAACTCGACCCATAAAACGAGGAGAGCGGTCCGCGGACCACCTCCAGGCGCTCGATCTCGGCCGCGCCCACGCTGCCGAGCGGGAAGGCGCCGCCGTACTGGTCCGTGCTGTCGGCCATCGGCACGCCGTCGATCAGGACGAGCGAGAAATTCGCGTCGCCGCCGCGCAGCGACACGCCGGCGAGAGCGGCGCTGGAGTCGTTGCCGAGCACCCAGGCGCCGGGCACGAGCCGCAGCGCCTCGGCCGCGTCGCGCACCGCCAGCCCCTCCAGGTCGCGGGCTTCGACGACCTGCACCGAGGCCGTTGCCCCGTCGAGAGCGCGGGCCCGCACCGTCGCCGTCTCGTAGAACACGGTCTCCGGCGCCGAGCCGTCCCGGCCTTCGGCCTCAGCCGCAGCCTCGTCCTGCCCGGGTAGTGCCGCCGGCGCCGCCAGCGCCAGCGTCGCGAGAGCGATCAACGCAAGCAGGGACAGCGAGCCTCCGCTGCACCGTCGCGCAGGGACCAGGGCCGTCCGCTGGGTGCGCGGGTCTTCCGACCCGCCCACGGGCGGAGCCGCGGAGCGGCGCAGCCCGAAGAAAAGGGCCGTCGGCGGCCAGTTCCATGCACAGGCTTTCGGCAAGTCCATCCGGTCGTTCATGGCCGGTCAGCTTAGCCGAGAGGCCCGCTGCTATCGTGCCGACCCGCTCATGAACCCGCTACGACGCACCGCGCCGGCGATCGCCCTGTTCCTCGCCTCGACGACGGCGGCCCAGGAGATCGAGACGACCCGCTTCGAGGTCCCCGGCCTCGACGCGCCGGTCGAGATCCTGGTCGACCGCTGGGGCGTCGCCCACGTCTTCGCCGGCGGCCAGGACGACCTGTTCTTTGCCCAGGGCTGGAACGCGGCCCGCGACCGGCTGTGGCAGATCGACCTCTGGCGCCGGCGCGGCGAGGGGACGCTCTCGGAGGTCTTCGGGCCCCGCTTCGTCGAGCAGGACCGGGCCGCCCGGCTGCTGCTCTACCGCGGCGACATGCACGCGGAGTGGCTCGCCTACGCCTCGGACACGAAGCGGATCGTCACCGCCTGGACCCGCGGCGTCAATGCCTACGTTGACCTTGTGCTGAAGCGCCCCGACCTGATGCCGCCGGAGTTCGAGGCGCTGGGCTACGAGCCGTCGCATTGGACGCCGGAGGCGGTGACCCGGATCCGCAGTCACGGTCTGCTGCGGAACGCAACGAGCGAGTTCTCCCGGGCGAGGTTCCTGGCGGAGCACGGCGCCGCGGCGCTGGCGCTCCGCGACCGGTACCAACCGGACCATCGGCTCGAGGTACCGGAAGGTCTCGATCTCGCTGCTCTCAGCACGGCGCCCAGGGCGCTGGACCTCTACCGGCTGGGCACCCGGGGCGTCCGCTTCAGCGACCTCGAGCCGGGCTTTCAGAACGAGGTCGACCCGGCATCCCAGGGCAGCAACAACTGGGCGATCTCGCCGCGCCGCACCGCCACCGGCCGGCCACTGCTCGCGAACGACCCGCACCGCACACAGGCCGTGCCCTCGCTCCGCTACATCGTCCACCTCAGTTCGCCGGACCTCGACCTGATCGGCGCCGGCGAGCCCGCGCTGCCCGGCATCTCGATCGGACACAACGGCACGATCGCCTTCGGGCTGACCATCTTCAGCATCGACCAGGAAGACCTCTACGTCTACAGGACGAAGCCCGGCGAGCCCGACTTCTACGAGCACCGGGGCAACTGGCTGCCGATGGAGACGATCGAGGAGACGATCCCGGTTCGCGGCGGCCACGCCCGCACCATGGAGCTCCGCTTCACCCACCACGGCCCCGTGCTCTACCGGGACGCCGACCGCGACCTGGCGATCGGTCTGCGCGCGGCCTGGCTGGAGCCCGGCATGGCGCCCTATCTCGGATCGATCGAGTACATCCGGGCGCGCAACTGGGACCAGTTCCTGGCCGCGATGAACCGCTGGGGAACGCCGTCCGAGAACCAGGTCTACGCCGACACGAACGGCAACATCGGCTGGAAGCCGGGCGGCCTGGCGCCGGTCCGGCCCAACTGGGACGGTCTGCTGCCGGTGCCGGGCGATGGCCGCTACGAGTGGAGCGGCTACCGGGACATGGACGAACTGCCGGTCGAGTTCAATCCGGAGCGCGGCTGGGTGGCGACCGCCAACGAGATGAACCTGCCCGCCGGCTACGACGTGCCGCTGGGCTGGGAGTGGGCCGGACCCTACCGGCAACAGCGAATCGCCGAGGTCCTGGACGCCAAGGACGCGATGACGGTCGAGGGCGCCGTCCGGCTCCAGACCGACTACGTCTCGATACCCGCGCGCCGTCTTCACGCGCTGCTGGGACGAGCGAGTCCGACACCGGAGGCCGGGCCGGCGCTCGAGCTGCTGGGCGGCTGGAACGCGGAGCTCGCCGCGGACAGCGCCGCGGCCGCCCTCTTCGAAGTCTGGTGGCGACGGCACCTCGAAGCCGAGGTCGGCCGGCGGATGGCGGCGGCCCTCGGGGCGGGCGAGGACCCGCTCCCGGTCCAGGACGAGCACCTGCTCCGGGTGCTCGAAGAGATGGATCCGAGGCTCGGCGACCGGCCGCGGCGGGCGCGCGACGAGGCGCTCCTCGACAGCCTGCGGGCCGCGTACGTCGACGTCAGCGAGCGCCTGGGCCCTGACCCCGCCGCCTGGCGCTGGGGCGACCTGCACCGGATCGAACTGCGGCATCCGCTGTCGGCGCACCTGCCGGACGACATCCGCCGGCTCGCCGACGTCGGCCCCGCGGAGCGCGGCGGCTCCGGCGACACGGTCGGCAACACGAGCTACGGCGACGACGTCAACCAGCGCTCCGGCGCCTCCTTCCGCATGGTCATCGACGTCGGCGACTGGGACGCCTCCGTGGCGATGAACAACCCCGGCCAGTCGGGCGATCCGCGCAGTCCGCACTACAAGGACCTGTTCGAGCCGTGGGCGAACGACGAGGCGTTTCCCCTGCTCTACACCCGCCCCGCGATTCTGGAAGCGGCGGAGGCACGGATCGAACTGCTTCCCGCTCCCGGGGAGTAGCCAAACAGGCCCGGCAAACCGGGTTCGATCACCCGGGAGGCAAAGGAGCCGGCCTCCGGCCGGCGCGTCTTCCTGGCCGACTCCGGCGGGAGCGGGTCGGAAGACCCGCGCACCCGGCGGAAGGCTGGCGCCGCTCCGCGACGACACCGGTAGAGGCGGTAGACTGCACGGCAATCCCGAATGACCGTCGTCACCAGAGCGCTCCGGGCCGCGGCCTTCACGTCGCTCGGCCTGACCGCGGCCGCGGCCGGCCAGTCCGAGGCCGCCCCAGGCACCGGCCCGGCAGACGATCAGGCGGTGGCCGCCGTCAATCCGACGCCCTACACGCAGGCCGCCGCGAAGAGGGGCCGCACCCACTACCTGCGCCACTGCCAGATCTGCCACGGCTTCGACGGCCGCGCGCTCGAGAACATCGACTTCGAGGCCACCGACCTGACCGACCCCGATCGCTGGCGGTTCGGAACCACCGACGGCGACCTCTTCCGCAGCACGAAGTTCGGCGCCGGCCTCGACATGCCGCCCTTCGAGGCGGAACTCGACGACGAGGAGATCTGGGACCTCGTTCACTACCTCCGCAGCCTCGGCCCCGAGGAGTACCGCGCGGCGGCCGAACCGGAACCGGCCCCGCCCTCCGCCTCCGAAGACAGCGAGGAGAATCGACCATGAGCAGACCCCAACGACCGTCGCGCACGCCCAATCCCGCACCATCCGCCGCGGACGCTGCCGGCGCCGAGACGGCGCAACCGGTCGACGAAACCACCCGCGCCGACTCCGGCCTCTCGCGCCGCCGCTTCGTCGCCTCCGGCGCCGCCAGTGCCGCCGGCGTCGGCGCCGCGGCCCTGTTCGCGCAGCAGGCCCGGGCCGCCGCCGCGGACCGCGAGGATCGGCCGATCGGCATTCCCGACGAGATCCCGCGCACCCGGAACGAAGCGCCGGACCCGGCCGAGTTCCCGATGAACGGCGCCCAGGTCTTCGCCCGGGCCTGCGCCGACGAGGGCCTCGAGGCGCTGTTCTGCGCGCCCGGCAACTACCAGGTCATCAACGCGATCGCCGCCGAGGGCATCCCCACCTACGGCGGCCGCACCGAGGGCAGCATGTGCGCCGCCGCCGACGGCTTCATCCGGGTCACCGGCGAGGTCGCCGCCTGCTCGGGCACCGAGGGGCCGGGCTTCACGAACATGATCATGAACATCGGCGCCGCCAACGCGGCCCGCACGCCGCTGCTGGTGCTGGCGAGCAACATGACGGTCGGCGGCGACGACACGGAACGCGGCATCCAGCGCGGCTACCAGCAGCCGACGACGGTCGGCATGAAGAAGTACGGCAAGCGGCTGATCACCCCGAACCGGATCCACGAGTACGCTGCCTACGCCTTCCGCCACCTTCGCACCGGCGTGCCGCGGCCGGTCCACCTCGACTTCACGGGCGAGGTGGCGCGCGCCCGGTTCGACTCCCCCGACGACCTGCTGTACTACCACGACAGGGGCACGTACCGCACCGATTCCCTGCCCCATCCCTCGAAGGTCGACACGGAGAAGGCGGTCGAGATGATCCGCAAGGCCGAGCGGCCGATCGTCGTCGCCTCGACCGGCGTCTTCTACGACCGGGCCTGGGACGTGCTGCGCACCGTCGCCGAACGGGCCGACATCGCGGTCGTCGAGTCCGGGCCGATGCGTGGGCACTTCCCGGACAGCCACCCCTTGTCGGTCAGCACCGGTCCCGACGCGCTCCTCTCGGCCGACCTCGTCATCTTCGTGGGCCAGTACTCGATGCCCAACGTCGGCGAGGTCGCCTTCGACCCGGACGCGAAGGTGATCCGCATCGACCCGGACGCGGCGGACATCGGCCGCAACCTGCCGGTGGATCTCGGCCTCGTCGCCAGCGCGCGCGGCGGCCTGGAGGCGCTCGCGGAAGCGCTGCCGCCTGCCTCGCGCCCGGCCTGGCGCGCCGAACTCGCCGCCGCCCGCGACGCGTTCGAGAAGCAGAACGCCGAGTGGTACGAGCTCGGGCTGAAGCACAGCGCCGCCACGGACACGATCCATCCGGCGGTCATCGCGCAGGAACTCTCATCATTCCTCTACTCCGGCGACCTGCCGAAGGAGCAGACGACGGTCGTCTCGGGCGGCTACGGCATCGCCCGCTACACCCGGCGCTGGCTGCGCGCCCACCGCCCGGGTCAGATCCTGAACGGCGCCTACCAGTACGGCGCGATCGGACCCGACGTCGGCTACACGGTCGGCGCCGGCGCCGCGGTGATGAACGGCGTCGGCCCGCAGGAACCGTACCGCGGCGCGCCCGTGTTCGGGATCACCGGCGACGCCGGCATGGGCTACTCCGGAATGGAGTTCGAGACCCTGGCGAAGTACAGGATCCCGGCGGTGATGATCGTCTACAACAACAACGCCTGGGGCGTCTACGGATCGGCCCGCCGCGCCACGCGGTCGATGCACATGTACCTCTTCCAGGAGAACTTGCGCTACGACAAGATCGCCGAGGGCCTGGGCGCCCGCGGCGAGTACGTCACCTCCCCCGAACAACTCCGCGAAGCCCTGCCCCGCAGCTACGAGATGGCCGCCAACGACGGCGTCTCCACCCTCATCAACTGCCAGGCCATCAAGGAGTTCTGGACCAACGAGTACCCGCCCGGCCTGCCCCGCAAGGTCGAACCCGGCTGCATGGCGTACTACCACTGAACCCGCACGGGCGGGCTCTGGGGGAGGGTCCCAGGGGACGCTCGCCCTCACGGAGAAGGGGGGACGCATGGGCTCGCTGTTGTCGACTGCGCTCCAAGGCGGCGTCGGTTCCTGTGAGGACGTTGGAAGTCGCTTGTCTCCGACCCCCTGGGACCCTCCCCCAGAGCCCGCCCGTGCTGGTCGGCGGCGGACTACGGATGGTTAGCCGGTGGGGAAGAGGCTGGGTGCGCGGGTCTTCTGACCCGCTGCCGCCGGAGGCGGCCAGAAAATCGCGCCGCGAAGCGGCGACCGCATTGCGCACGACCGAATCGTCACGAGAACTGGTGGATTGACATGACCCCGCCGCGAGAAACCGTGCTGAGCTCTTTGCGGGAGTACGCGGATCGGGGTGTGTTCCGCGGATTCGGAGCCAGTGAGGGTCGACGAGGCAATCTGGAGTGCCGGTTCCTGTGGCATGCGCCCGATCCGCATCGGTTGCGGTTCGAGCCGCGACGTAGTGCGCTCGTCTTCGTCGATCTGTTGCCGGGAGTACCCTATCCGTCGGACATGGATCGCGAACTCCGCAGGTTCGTTGCCGGACGATCGAATGCCGACCTGCCTGCCCACCGCCGGATCGACCCGGCGAAGGCGAGCTGCCGTTGCCGGAACCGGGCCGGGAAGGTGTCGATCGAGGTCCGTTGCTTGGACGGGGACTACGAGTACGTAGCCGGCAAAGCCGTCAAGCTGGTCAACGAGATCTTCCTGAACTTCCTTGCCGGCCCGTACGACGGCTACATGATCGAGCGCTTCGGCGCTCCGGAGGAGTGACCTCCTCCCGGCATTTCCGCCCGAGCCAGGCGCTACACTGGCAGGCACCGCCAACAGCAGGAGAGGAGTCCCGAAATGCACCTGGCCGATCTGAACTGGCTCGCCGTCGTCGTGTCCGCCGTCGCTTTCTACGCTCTGGGCGCGCTCTGGTACACCGCCATCTTCGGCAAGGCGTGGGCCGCCGAGATGGGCATCGACATGGAGAACCCGCCCGAGACCAACATGGTCAAGACGATGGGCGGCACGTTCGTCCTGGAATTGATCGCCGCGATCGTGATGGGCATGCTCCTGGCCGAACTCGGCGCCGACAACTACATGGCCGGGCTTCACACCGGCCTCCTCGTCGGGCTCGGGATCACGTCCGTGCTGCTCGGGGTCAACTACCTGCACGAACAGCGCTCGATGAAGTTCTGGCTGATCAACGCCGGCCACATCACGGTCGGCCTCGGGATCGTCGGCGCGATCCAGGGGGCCTGGCAGTAGGCGCGGGCGCCCACACGCAGCCCGGCGGCCGAGCGGCCGGTGGGCACCGATCAGGACGTGGATCGCGCAGCGGCAAGCCGGGCCCGGATCGCCGGACCCCGGCCGCGGAACCGGCGCAGGCACTGAGACAGAATCGGGCGATGTCGCCATCGGGTCAGGGTCCTCGCGCTCGACGGAGCTGGCTGCGGCTCGGGCTTCTCGGCGTCCTGGCGACCGGTTGCTCGGTGCCGCCCGACGCCGGGCCGGGAACGGCGGAACCGCGCGACGGCAGCCTGGCGGCCCCGCCCGCCGTCCGGTTCGTCGACGTGACGGCCGAGAGCGGCATCGACTACACCCTGCCGAGCGGCACGGACTCCACCTACCCGATGCCCGCGGTGATGGGCGGCGGTCTCGCCGTGTTCGACGCGGACGGCGACGGCGACCTCGATCTGTACTTCATCGCCCCGGCCGCTCCCGAGATCCCGGCTGGCGTGTCCGCGCGAGACGCGCGAACCGGTTCGGCGGACCCCGTCGCGGCAGCCGGCGGCAACCGCTTCTACCTGCAGCAGGAAGACGGCCGGTTCAGCGACGCCACGGCGGCCGCCGGACTGGAAGGCAACGGCATGGGTTGCGCCGTCGGCGACCTGGACAACGACGGCGACCTCGATCTCTACGTGACCCGCGTCGGGCCGGATCGGCTGCTGATCAACGACGGCGACGGCGCCTTCGCCGACCGCACCGAGGCCTGGAACGCGGCCGTTCCCGGCTGGTCCTCCTCCGCCGCGCTGCTCGACTACGACCGGGACGGCTACCTCGACATCTACGTCGCCCGCTACGTCGCGTTCGACCCGGCCCGCGTCTGCTCACAGCACGGCGGACGGCGGGACTTCTGCGGCCCCACCGAGTTCGCGGGCCTGAGCGACGTGCTGCTCCGCAACCTGGGCGGCAGCGGGTTCGAGGATGTGAGCGCCGCCGCCGGCTTCGCGGCCGTCGAGGATGCCGGCCTGGGCGTCCTCGCCGCCGACTTCGACCACGACGGCGAGGTGGACATCTACGTCGCCAACGACGCCGATCCGAACAACCTCTGGATCCACCAGGGCGGCGGGCGCTTCCTGGACGACGGCGTCCTTCAGGGCGCAGCGTTCAACCGCTGGGGCAACAGCGAGGCAGGAATGGGCATCGCGGCCGGCGACGCGGACCTCGACCTGGACGTCGACCTGTTCGTGACCCACCTGATCACGGAGACGAACACCTACTACCGCAACCTCATGCTGCCCGGCTTCGAGGACGCGACGATCGACACGGAACTCGGCGCCGCGAGCCTCGATCTGACCGGCTTCGGCGCCGCCTTCTTCGACGCCGAAAACGACGGCGACCTCGATCTGGCGGTGGCGAACGGGGCCGTGAAGCGGCGGCCGTCCGCGCTGGCCACGCCCGGCGGCGCGACCGCCCCATTCCCCTTCTGGTCCGACTACGTGGAGCCGAACCTGCTCCTGCTCAACGACAGCGGCCGCTTCGTCGACGCCTCCTCCGAGCCGCCGTGGCCAGAACTCGGCCTCAGCCGGGCACTCGTACCCGCCGATCTCGACGGTGACGGCGACCTCGATCTCGTCGTCGCGAACCTGGACGGACCGCCCCAGGTGCTGCGCAACCTGACGATCGACGATGGCGCCGCGGCCGAGTCGGCAGGCGCCGTTCCTTCCTCGATCGGCGCCTCCACGGACGCCGACGCGAAAGCGGACAACTCGAACTGGCTGCGGGTCCGCGCGTTCGATCCCAGGCTGCGCCGCGAGGCGATCGGCGCCCGGATCACGGTCCAGACGCCGGATGGCGCGCGGCTCGTTCACGCACTGTCGCCCGGCAGCTACCTCTCCGCCGGGCCCGCCACGGCGCACCTCGGCCTCGGCGCTGCCGACGCCGTCCAGGGCTTCGAGGTCGTCTGGCCCGACGGCCTCGTCGAGCGCTTCCCCGGCGTAGCCGCCAACCAGGTCGTCGAGCTCATCCGCGGCGATGGGCGGGGCAGATGACCCCAGCGCTCACCTTCATCCTCGCCGGTGCCGTTCTCGTCGCCCAGGAGATCCCCACGCCCCGGCTCGACGGCGCCGAACCCGCCGTCCGCCAGCGACTCGCCTCTCTCCAGGCAGACCTCCGCGCGAACTCCGGGAACGGGGACGCCTGGGGCCGGTACGGCATGACCCTCGAAGCCCACACCTTCACCGACGAAGCGATCGCCGCCTACCGGCAGGCCCACGAACTCTCGCCGCGGACGTTCCACTGGCCCTACCTGCTCGCCGCCCTGGTCGACGAGCGCTCGGCCGCGGACAGCCTTCCGCTCTACGAGGCGGCCCTCGACCTCGACTCCGACTACGCACCCGCCCACGTCCGCTACGCCGAGGCCCTGGAACGCACGGGCCAGTTCGACACCGCCAACCAGGAGTACGCGCAAGCGGTCCGACTCGACCCGGCCAACGCCCACGCCCACGCCGGCCTCGGCCGCCTCGCGCTCGCCGCCGGCGATCCCGCCGCGGCCGCCCGGCACCTGACCCGGGCCCACGAACTCGCGCCCGAGAACCGCTCGTTCGCCGTCACCCTGGCCCAAGCGCATGCACGCGCCGGAGACCGCGAGCGTGGGCAGCAGATCGCCGCCGCCGCGCGCTCGCTGGGACGAATCAACTACCGCAACGATCCAGTCCGTTCGAGCGTCCACGACCTGGCGCTCGACGCCCGAAGCTACCTGCGGCGCGCCAACGCCCACCGCGTCCACGGCGAACTCGACCTCGCACGGCGCGAACTCCGGACGGGCATCGATGTCGACGCGTCAAGGCCCGAACTCCACTTCGCTCTGGCCGAGGTGCTCGCAGCCTCGGGCGATCCGGCGGGCTCGCTCGCGGCCGCGCGCCGCGCGTACGAACTGCACCCGGAACTCGAAGGCGTCGCGCCGTTCCTGGCGCGAGCGCTCTTTCAGACCGGCGACCTGAGCGGAGCGCTGGCCATGGCCGAAGAGGCCCTGCGACTCGACGCCGGCGACGTCAGCATGATGCTGCTCATAGCCCTCATCAGCGCCGAGCGTGGCGACGTCGTCCGCACCGTCGAGGTTCTCGACCGCGCCTACCAGGCGCGGCCTCAGGATTCGCCCACCCGCGAAGGCCTGATCCAGTTGCTCTCGAACGTCGGCGAAGCGATGGTCGGCAGCGGCCTGCCGGACGCCGCCGCCGAGCAGTTCGAGAAAGCGCTCGACCTGGCCGAGGAAGCGGCCAGCCCCGAGGCGGCCGGACTTCGCCGGCAACTCGCTCAGGTCCGCCGCTAGGCGCGAGAATCCTGGCATGCGTGTTGCTCTCCAGTACCCTGTGCTGACCAGCAAGAGAACAGGGATGTCTCGATGAGGCTCGGTTCCGCAGCCGCTGTCACCTTCTGCATCGCAGCCGTCCCCGTTTGGGGACAGGAGACCCCGCTGCCGGAGCTCTTCTCCGACACGATCGACGTCCGCGTGGTCAACGTCGAGGTGGTCGTCACGGACGGGAGCGGCAACCGGGTACAAGGCCTGGACGCGACAGATTTCGAGCTTCGGGTGGACGGCGAGAGCGTACCGGTCGAGTACTTCACGGAGGTCGACGGGGGAATCGCCCGGGCGAGCGGACAGGGGGACGCGGCGGGGACGGTGTCTTCCCTCGTAGCCGGCGAGCCGGTGCGCACGAACTACCTCGTCTTCATCGACGAGTACTTCGCGGTCAGACGGGACCGTGACCGGGTACTGGCGCGGCTGGAGCAGGACCTGATGAAACTCGGTGCGAACGATCGCGTGGCCCTGGTCGCGTTCGACGGCCAGAACGTCACTGAGCTGACGGACTGGACCGACTCGCGGGACGTACTCCGCGACGCTCTCGGCGTGGCGCGCAAGCGCGACGCCCTGGGCATCATGCGAATCGTGGACATCGAACCGGCCGTTGTCGAACCGACACTGGCGGACCGGACATCGCAGGCTCTCGTCCGCTCCCGCGAAGGTATCCGGCGGGCAATGTCGACGCTGCATCTGAACAAGCGGGAGCGTGAGATTCAACAGTCCGTCCTCGCCGCCACGGCCACCCTCCGGAGCTACGCCGATCCGCCGGGGCGCAAGGTGATGCTCGTACTGACGGACGGCTGGGGCGTACCCGAGTGGAACAGGGACAACTTCGATCAGGTCGACTGGCGGCCTCCGAGCATCGAGAGCATCTACGGCCCCCTCGTCCACGCCGCCAACCTGGTCGGCTACACGCTCTACCCCGTCGACCTTCCAGGGCTCGATCCGGCCTTCACGAACGCCCCCGCCGGAACCAGCGACCCTTCCGCGACGTACACACCAAGTCCGAGCCTGGGGCTGGAACCGAACCTCTCCGCCCTGCCGACCGATCTGTACAGCGAATGGTCCCAGGAAGCCTCTCTGGGCTATCTCGCCCGCGAGACCGGCGGCCTGCCGATGATCAACGCCTTTCGCGACGTCGCCCTGGCCGAGGCCGCGGCCGACACCCGGTCCTACTACTGGCTCGGATTCGAACCGCCTCGCAACGAGGACGACACGCTCCACGACATCGAAGTGCAACTGGTTGGCCGTTCCGATCTTCGTGTCAGATCGAGGCGGAGCTATCTCGATCTGTCGAAGAGCACTGAAGTGACGATGATGGTCGAGGGATCGCTGCTGTTCGGCGGCGTAGCGGGAAAGGAAACGCTGACGGTCGAGTTCGGCGCCCCGCAACCCGCCCGGGGCCGGAAGATCCTGGTGCCGATGAAGGTGTTCATTCCGCTCGACGACATCACCCTCCTCCCGATGGGCGACCTGTGGATGAACGAGGTCGAGTTGCGCGTCAGCGTGATCAACGAGTCCGGCGACCGCTCCGAGACGCCGGTCGAGACGGTCCGCATCTCAGGCCCGACGGAACCGGAGCCCGGCCAGCACTGGTGGTACACGACGGAACTGGTGCTCCGAAAGCGGGAACACCGCATTGTCGTGGCCGTCCACGACCCGGTGAGCGGCACGATCCTGTCTGCCAGCGAAACGATCGGGCCGAGGTAGACATGAGAAAGCCCGGTCTGTTCGCGAAGAGCGCGAGCACCGAGAAAACGAGAGGTAACCTGATGAGCATGAACCCGAACCTGCCAGGACTCCGCGCCGCGGCTACCGTCACATGCCTGCTGGCCGCGCTACCGGCGGCCGCGCAGGACAGTCCGCTGCCGGACCTCTTCTCCGACGTGATCGACGTCCGCGTGGTCAACGTCGAAGTCGTCGTCACGGACAGGAGCGGGAACCGCGTCCGGGGCCTCCGGCCGGGAGACTTCGAACTCCACGTGGACGGTGAACCGGTACCGATCGACTACTTCACGGAAGTCGACGAGGGCCGCGCGCTGGAAGCGCCCGACGAAGGCGTCGGCAACGTTCCCGCCCTGACCCCGGACGAGCCGGTCGGCACGAGCTACCTCGTCTTCATCGACGACCTCTTCGCGATCAAGCAGCGCAGGGACCGGGTGCTGAAGCGCCTGGAAGAGGATCTGGTCCGGCTCGGGCCGGCCGATCGCGTAGCGGTCGTGGCCCACGACGGCCGAGAGCTCACCCTGCTCACGGACTGGACCGGCGACCGCGCCGGCATCGAGACCGCTCTGCTGGAGGCGCGGGAACGCAAGCCGTACGGTCTGCTGTACCGGTACGGCATGGGCTCGGAACAGGGCGACAAGACCCGGCGATCTGTGATGGCCGCCGCCGGCGCCGTGCGCAGTTTCGCCGACGCGCCGGGCCGCAAGGTCATGCTCCTGCTGATCGAAGGCTGGGCCACCGTGTCCGACACCTGGAACTTCAGGTCGGCCTACTACGCAGCGTCCGCCGGCGCAACGCTCGACCGGCTCTACGGGCCTCTGGTCAACGCCGCGAACCTGGTCGGCTACAGCCTCTACCCGATCGACCTTCCCGGGTTGCAGGGCGCGCCAGGCTCTCCGATCGCCGGCTTCGGCACGGCAGGCGTGGTGCCAGTTTTCACCGGCGCCATCGGAGGGTACGAGATGCGGAGGCACGAGACGTGGGAAGGCATACCCGAGCGGCGATTCCACAATGTCCTCCAGTTTCTGGCCGAGGAAACCGGCGGCCTGCCGATGATCAACTCCTTCAGCAAGAGAGCCCTCGCGGAGACGGCGGCGGACACCCGTTCCTACTACTGGCTCGGCTTCGACCCTCCCCGCAACGAGGACGATCGCCTTCACGACATCGCGGTGCGGCTGCCCGGACATCGCGGCTTCCGAGTCCGAACACGGGAGCATTACCTGGACATGTCCAAGGGGACGGAGGTCGGGATGCTGGTCGAGGGCGCCCTTCTGCTCGGCGGTTCACCCGGTGCCGAATCGCTCGAGGTGAGTTTCGGTGAGCCGAAGAAGGCGGGTTTCCGGCGCCTTGACGTGCCGATGACGATTGCGTTTCCCCTGGAAGACGTGGAGCTGCTGCCCGTGAACGGCCAGTGGATGAACGAACTGGAGTTCACGATCCGCCTGATGAACAAGTGGGGCGACCAGGCGACGCCGCCGGCCGTGAAGATCCCGGTGGTCATCCCGAACGAACCGACCCGCGGCGACTTCTTCGTCTTCGAGACGGACCTCAAGATCCGCAAGCGCGAGCACCGCTTCGTCGCGGCGGTCTACGACCCGCTCACCGACGAGCTGCTGTCGACGAGAGGCACCGTCGGACCGAGGTAGCGCCTAATGTCAGCCTTTCGCTGCGGCCAGCGCCTTCCCTCAACCGTCAACGCTCGCCGAACCGCCTAGACCTCGCCTACGGACATTGGTTGGCACAGTTTGCGCGCCTCGCCTGAGCCTCTTGCAAAGCTCTCACCCGCCCGCGAGCTCGGTCCGGTGGCAAGACGCGCTCCCGGTCCGCGTCAGAAACTGAACGTCGCTGACATCGAGACCCGTCGCGGCCGCTGATAGCAGATGTACCGCGACGTGCAGAATTCGCCCTCGTCGGTTACTCGCTGACCCTCCTGGTTGTTCGTCACGTTACTCACGTTGAGCACGAGACTGCCTTGCAGGTCCCCGCGAATGCGGAAGCCCCACGAGGCTCGCAGGTCCACGTTCCAGATCGGATTATGAGGCTCCCGACTCCCACGCGGCTCGAGGTAGATCGCGGTACCACGCCCCATGATCGCCTGCGTCGGATCGCAACCTTCGAACGTGCTGTTGCAGCCGCCCAGGAAACCGCCCGTCTGCGGCTGCCAGGGCTTCCCGGAACGCCATGAGAACGAACCGCCGAGCGTCAGATGGTGGCCCGTACTGGCGAGGTGCCAAGTCTTCCAGCCGAAGCTGTTCCACACGAACTCGTTGTTCTCTCCCACCGTGCCGTACCGGTTGATCGTCGACACCGGCTGACCGAGAAACGGCGAAAGCAGCGCCTCGCAGTCCACCGGATAGGGCCTCACAAGCTGGGTACCGTCGGCATTGAACACGGGTTGGTCGTCGCCGTCCCTCACCAACTGGTCGGCAGCGCACGAGTCGATGTGGAACTGCTGCAGGACGACATCGAGATTCCGGCCGTAGTCCGAGTTCGTGTTGTCGAACAGTCCGCCCCAGAAGTGGCCTTTCGCATCCGCGTAGGTCAGGTTGTTGTAAAGGGCCCAGTTGTCGCGGAAGTTCCGGTTCAACTGGAGTTGCAGGGACTTGTACGTGCGCTTGCCCTCGTCGAAGTTGGCCATCACCTCCGGATCGACTACGCCCACGGCGCCCAGAACCTCCTCGTAGTCCTTGTAGTTCTCCGTGAAGCGGAAGTAGTCGCCGTCGGGAACGCGCTGCAGAGTCGTGCCGATAGAGTTCTTGAAAGTCCAATAGATGGCGCTTCCCTGGAAGTACCACCGGGGATTGAACGCCCAGCGCAGGCTGAGATCGAGCTCGTCCTTGTAGTACGGATCGATATCGACCTGGGGAATCACGCCAGCGTCGATCTGCTGCCACATCACGCCAGGACGCAGCTTTCCGATCAGCCCCGTGTAGCCCACGCCCCGGCAGACGTGCCGCAGGAAGTACGCGGCATAGTCGTCGCAGTAGATGAAGCGATCCCAGGCGTTCGTGCCGTTCCATCCCTCGAGGAGATAGTTGTTCGAGAGATCCTGCGGCAAGTGCTGAAAGGCGCGGCCCAGGCTCAAGCTCAGCAGCACCCGGCCGTCGCCACGGAAGTCGTAGGCGCCGAAGAGCCTTGGGGAAAGGTCCGTCGAGTCGATCACGGTGCGGCCCACGTCATTCTCGTGAACCTGGTCCTCGTAGCGGAGACCGACGTTGAAGGTCCAGTGATTCCCCACTGAGAAGCGATCCTGAGCGAAGAAAGCCGTGTTGGACGAGGTCGTTCCGTGCCGAATCGGTTCGCCTTCGAGGTCCGTCGGCGTGTAGTCCTCCAGATAGCAGAGCCGGTAGCCCAGGCGAATGATGCTGCAACTGTCGAAACCGGACGGACTCGACACGTCGAACACGTTGCCTACGTACAGGTCGTTCTTCTGAAGATCCTGTTCCCAGGCAACACTCTGCCAGTCGAAGCCGAAGAGAGCTTCGTGGTTCTCGTTGGCGAACCAGGTCACGCGTGCGTTCGACTGATCCCGTGGATAGTCGTTGCGCCCGAAGCCGTTGTCCAGAAGCCAGCCGTTCCACCAGTGCTGTTGCCCGCCCCTGTAACCGATGTAGGCGTTGAAGTTGTTGCCCGGACTATGGGGGCCGTTGTTGTTCGGCGGATAGCGCGGATCTTGCTGCTTCTCTGCCAGGGCGGACGCGAGATCGTAGCCGTCGCCGGCGGCCAGCGGTTTGTGCTCGCTCGAATCGTGAGCGGCAAGCTTGAACTCCAGAAAGACGTCCTGGCTGGCTGCCCAGTTCCAACTACCCGTCACGAGTTCGCCGCCGAAGATGTGCGGGGTAGCCGTGTACCGGTCCGCGGGCAGGTCGCCCAGTATGAAGGTGACGTCGAGAGGCGACGAATTGTAGTTGGCGATGAGCGAGTGGGAAGGACTTGGCTGGAAGTTCAGCTTGGCGTTCCGGCTCCCCACGTAGGCCGAGTTGTCGATGATGTCGCCACTGAAGGTCTCCTGGCTGCTGAAGGTGTTCGTGTCAGCCGCGGCCACGAAGAACCAAGCCTTGTTGCGGACGATGGGACCGCCGAGAGACCCCTGCAGCGTGAGGTCGGAGTAGTCCTTCTCGCGCTCGTTCCGCTTGAAGAAGTCCGGCTCGCACGAAGGCCGGAGGTAGTTGTTCTGGGGCTGGACGATCTTCTGCCGCTGACACCACCACCGCTCCGCGAGCTCGGGATGAGACTTGTACTCGGAAACCCAGTCGCCCTGCTGGCGGTGGACGAAGTAGTCGCCGTGGAATCGATTCGTCCCCGACTTGGTGACGACGTTCGTGACGCCGCCGACCGCCCGGCCGTACTCCGCGCCGCCGGTAGTCGACTGCAGCGTCGTGGAGGCAACGGTGATGTGCGGCAAGTACATGCGCGAACCGCCGCGACGGGTGTAGGTGGTATCCACGCCGTCCACGAACACCGCGCCCTCCATCCATCTCGAGCCGTTCGAGCCCGGGTACTCGTCGGCCAGATCGCCATCCGAGGTCACGCCCGGGAGCAGCGCCAGGCCGCTGTAGTAGTTGGTGTTCACCGACAACACGTTGCTCGCGACGTCCGATGTGATCGTGCCGGCGGACGTCGATTCGAAGCGGTTGATGACGGGCGCTTCCGCGGTGACGGTGATCTCGCCCTCCGCCTCGAGCGCCATCGTCAACTCGATCTCCGACCGGCCGCCCGGAGTGACGTTGACCGTCGCCTCGGCCGTCCGGTAGCTGTCGAGCGTGCCCCGGACCGCGTACGCGCCCGGAATCAGCAGAGCGAACCGGTAGCCGCCTTCCGTCCCGGTGATCGCGACCCTCTCACCGCGGTCGCCGGCGATCGTGACCGTGACTCCCGGCATGGGGTCTCCGTTCGAGTCGACAGCCCGTCCGAGGACGACCCCCGTCTCGGGACTGTCCGCAACGGCGGGCGGCGCCAGACCGAAGAGAACGAGGGTTCCGAGCAGTGCCAAGGTACGTCTCATGAGCCGATCCTCCTTTCCTTACTGGCTGGCCAGCCAGCAAGAATGAGAGTTCATCCGAATCTCCGGGGCGGCCCAGCCGGAGAATCGGTATGAACAAAGAGCATCGGATGTCTGGGGACCTCCGACCCCCGGCTGCCCCGACCGGAGATAGCTGCCTGTCGCTATGTGAGCGGCACTATAGCAGCGTCGCGGAGGGCACGGACACCTGCCGGCCAGCACCCGCGCGGCGCGACCCCGCGCCACCGGCGTTCCAGTCCGTACGCCCGTCATCGAGCGCGTGGATGGCAGGCCGGCGCACCGACAACGCCGACACGGGCGGCGCTACGCGCCGGCGGAACCCACGGGCGCCCTCTTGCGCGGCGCCAGCGCGCCCGCCAGCGTCCGCCCCACCCAGGCCCGGCCGTCCTCGATCAACGTGTAGAACACCGGCACGGCCAGCAGGGTCAGCAAGGTTGCCGCCGCCATGCCGCCGATCAGGGTCAACGCGAAGCTCTTGTAGCTCAGGCCCATCTGCGTCGGTTGGCCGAACAGCAGCGGGACCATGCCGCCGATCGTGGTGAGCGCCGTCATCATGATCGGCCGGAAGCGCCGGCCCGCGGCCTCGAGCAGCGCCTCGGCCCGTTCCATGCCCGCGGCGCGCAGCCGGTTGACCGAGTCCAGCAGCACGATCCCGTTGTTCACGACAACCCCGATCAGGATGATCAGCCCGACCAGCCCGAGGAAGTCGAGGTCGCGCCCGGCGAACAGGTGGATCCAGGTCACCCCCATGCTGGCGAGCGGAATCGTGACCAGGATGGCGACCGGCAGCAGGAAGCTCTCGAACAGGAAGCCCATCAGGAGGTAGACGAAGGCGATCGACATGAGCGCCGCGATCATCAGGTTCCGGGTCTCCTCGGCGGCGACGTTGCGCACCAGCCGCGCCCAGGCCACGCCTTCGGGCAGGTCGGTCCGCGCGGCGACGGCGCGCACGGCCCGCCGCGCCTCGCTCTCCCGGCCCTCTTCGAGCTCGACCGTGATCCGGCGCGCGGTCTGCTTGTCGCGGCGGGAGATCCGGGTCGCCGACGGCTGCTGGCGCACGTCGACGAGGGTGCCGATGGCGAGCGCCTCGCCGCTGCCGGCCGGCACCGAGAAGTCGCGGAGCTCGGCGAGGCTCTGGCGGTCCTCCTCCTCGAAGCGGATGCGCACCGGAATGTCCTGGCCGCCGTAGTAGATGCGCGGCAGAGCCTGGCCGCGCAGCGCGTAGCCGACCATCGTCGCCAGGGTTCGCGGGTTGACCTGCTGACGCATCGCGAGGTCCCGGTCCAGCACGAGGGCGAGTTCGTTCGGCGCCTCGTCGGCCGCCTTCTTCACCGCGAGCACCCCCGGAACGCGCGCCAGCCGGTCCTCGATGCCGCTCGCCACCTCTTCCAGAACCTCGGCGTCCTCGCCGAACAGGGTCAGGGTCTCGAGCGCCTTGTCCGTCGTTTCCTGCTCCGACGCCATCCCCGTGTGGAAGCGGGTTCCGGGCATCTCGGGCATCAGGTCGATCACCCGCTCGGTGATCTCGCGGGTCTGGAGACCGAGATCGGAGTCCACCGCCACGATCCCCTGCACCTGGCCCCAGGTGCGCTCGTGAAACAGGACGAGGTACTCCAGCCCGAGCTCTTCCCGGACGCCCGCCAGCCTGTCCTCGGCGCGCGCGAAGTACTCGATCGTCTCGTCGAAGGAGATGTTCCGGGGCAGCCGGACCTCGATGTTGAAGAAGGCCTGGTCGTCCTCCGACATCGGCACGACCTCCAGCCGGCCCCGGGCCGCGAACTGGGTCAGCCCCAGCGCCGCCACGAGCAGCAGCACCACGTCGAGCCGCCGCCTCAGGCCGAAGGCGAGCATGCCGCCGTAGGCGCGGTTCAGCAGCCCGAAGGTGGCCTCGTAGGCGCGGCGCAGGGCGACGTTCGAGGCGTCCCGGACCCGCCGCAGCGCTCCCTGCTCCTCGGCCCGCCTCGAAGGCAGCGTCACGTAGACGGCGAGCGGCACCACCACCAGCGCCACGACCAGCGACGCGAGCAGGGAGACGGTGATCGGAATGACCAGCCGGAGCAGCATGAACTGCCCCTGTCCGTCGACCAGCGACACCGGCAGGAAGACGATCACCGTCGTCAGGGTGGCGGTGGTGATCGCCAGCGCGATCTCGCCCGCTCCCTGGAGCGCGGCCTGGCGGCGCCCCACGCCGCTCTGGTGCAGCCGGTGGATGTTCTCGGCCACGACCACCGAGTTGTCGACCAGCAATCCGACCGAGATCATCAGCCCGAGCAGCGAGATCACGTTGAAGGTCTCGCCGAAGAAGTACATCGCGACCACCGCCGCGACCATCGAGAGCGGAATCGAGAAGGCGATGACGAGCGACATCCGCAACCGGCGGAGGAAGAAGAAGAGGACGATCATCGCGAAGATCGCTCCGATCCGGCCGCTCGACAGGAGCACGCCCATCGAGTCGCGGATGATCTCGCCCGAGCTCATGATCGCGTCGACCTCAAGGGCGGCCAGCCGGGGATTCCCGGCCAGTTCCCCGATCAGCGCCTCGACCTCGCCGGCCACTTCCAGCGCGTTCGCCTCGCCCTCCTTCTGCACCTGGATCGCATAGGCCGGCAGGCCGTTGACCCGCACCCGGAACTCGTCGTCGGGCACGTCGTAGCGAATCGAGGCGATGTCGCCGAGGCGCACCGTGTCGGTGACCCACATGTCGCGGACGTTCTGGGGTGCGGGGTACCCCGCCACGGACCGCAGCAGGAGCTTCCGGTCGCCGGCGCGGACGTTGCCGGACGCCAGCGTGAAGTAGTCGCTCGCCAGGTCCTGGGCAATCTCGAAGATGTTGAGACCGGCGGCCTCGACCCGCTGCCTGTCGAGCTCGATCAGCACCTCCCGTTCGAGCAGGCCCTGGGCGTCGACCGCGGCCACGCCGGGCAAGCGCTCCAGCTTCAGGACGACCTCGTTCTGGATCAGGTTGTAGACGTCCGCCGTCTCCTCCTCGACGATCAGGCCGACCATGGCCACGGGCATCAGGGTGTCGTCGTCCTTGCGGATGAAGACCTGCTCGACGTCGTCGGGCATCCGCGCGCGGGCGCGCTCGATCCGGTCGCGGACTTCCCGGTAGGCGACGTCCATGTCCGTCCCGTGCGCGAAACTCAGGAAGACCTGGCCGAAGCCGACGCTGCAGTACGAGTACTGGTTCTCCAGTCCGCGGACGGTGGCCAGTTCCTCCTCCAGCGGGATCGTGACCTTGTCCAGCACCTCCTGGGGCGGCGCGTCCCGCCACGGCACGGTCACGCGCAGGAAGGGCGAACTGTAGCCGGACGGGATCAGCTCGATCGGCAGCGACAGGGCCGCGACCAGGCCCATGACCAGCACCGCGCCGACGACGACGAGCACGCCGACGCGGCGCTCCAGCGACAGCCGGGGCAGGGAGTTGCCCAATCCACCGGGGTTCGTTCCGCCGGGGATCATGGACGACTGCCCAGGGGAAGCCGGCCTCCCGGCCCGCGGGTCTGGCTGGCGGCGCGCCCGCGCGAGAACGACAGCGCCTCCCGCAGCCGCTCGACCATCTCGTAGACCGTCGGCACGACGATCAGGGTCAGCACCGTCGACGCGACCAGCCCGCCGATCACGGCCAGCGCCATCGGCGTGCGGATCTCGGCGCCCTGGCCGAGCCCCAGCGCCATCGGCAGCAGGCCGAGCGTCGTCGTCGCCGTCGTCATCAGGATCGGCCGCAGCCGCACCAGCCCGGCGCCGACGATCGCCCGCCGGCGCGGGAAGCCGCGCGCCCGCAGCCGGTTGATGTAGTCGACGAGGACGATCGCGTTGTTCACGACGATCCCGGCCAGCATGATCATGCCGAGGAAGACGACGATCGACAGGTTCACGTCCAGCACGTAGAGGGTGACCAGGGTGCCGAAGAACGCCAGCGGGATCGAGAACATGATGACCAGAGGGTGCAGCAGGGACTCGAACTGGGCCGCCATGATCACGTAGACCAGAAACACGGACAGGCCCAGGGCCAGCCACAGGCTGGCGCTCGACCGCTGCCACTCCTGGCTCTGGCCGCCGACCAGGAAGCTCATGTCGGCCGGCCACTCGATCTCGCTCGCCAGCACCTCCTCGATCCGCTCGACCGCGCGGCCGAGCGACGCACCGCCCAGATTCGCCTGGACCACGGCCACCCGCTTGCCGTCGATCCTGCGCACCTCCGATGGCCCCTCGCCCACCGCCACGTCGGCGACCGCGTGGAGCGGAATCGGGCGCTCGCCGCCCGGGTTGACGACCAGGCCGTTCAACTGGTCCGTCGAGCGGCGGTCCTCCTCGGCGAGCCGGACCATAATCGGGATCCGCCGGTCCCTCAGGTTGTAGAGGGTCGCCTCGAAGCCTTCGATCTGGTTGCGCACCATCTGGGCCACCACCGACGTCTGGAGGTCGTAGCGGTTGAGGATCGCCCGGTCGTAGACGATCTGCACCTCGGGCGCGCCGCTCTTCAGCGTCGTCTCGACGTCGGCGAGTTCGGGCATCGCCGCCATCAGGTCGCGCACGCGATCGCCGACCTGCTGGAGGCGATCGAGGTCCTCGCCGTGGACCTCGACTTCGATGGGCGTCTTGAAGCTGAACAGGACCGGGCGCGACACGCGCGAGGACGCGTCCGGAATCGACTCGAAGCGCCGCCGCAGCCGCTCCACCACCTCGTCCTCGACCGCCGCCGGCGCCGGTTCGAGCAGCACCTTGAAGCGGGCCGTGTGCTCGCCCTCGTCGGACCGCTGGGTGTTCGTCACGTCGTAGCCGTAGGTGACGAGCAGGCGCTCGATGTGGCGTTCTTCCTCGAGGATCGCGTTCTCGACCGCGGCCAGCGCGCGCTCGGTCTCGGCCAGCGGCGTACCCACCGGCAGGGAAACCTCGATCGTGAACTCGCCCTGGCGAACTTCGGGCAGCAGTTCGGTGTCGAGGCGCCCGAGGAGCCACCAGGAACTCCACAGGGTGACCGCCACCAGCGCCGCAACCGCAACCGGGAAACGGAGGGACCGTTCGAGCAGGGCGGGATAGACCCGGCTCAGCCACTCGATCAGGCGCCGCACCGCGATCAGCGGCCCGCGGCTCAGCCAGGAGAACGCCCTGGCCAGCACCGGCCCGACCAGGCGGACGACGAGGAACGCCAGCCCGGCCAGCAGCAGCAGAATCGCCTTGGCGACGAGTTCGAGCGCGCTGCCCACGACCAGGCGAACGACGAGGAACGCCAGCGCCGGCGGCAGGGCGGGCCAGCCGACCAGCGGATTCCGCGACCGCGCCCAGCCGAGCAGCGCCGCCGCGTCCCGGCGGAAGGCCGCCCACGCCGCGTAGCGCCGCAGCCGGGCGGCGACGCCGCCGCGCTCCGGCAACGTCCAGCCGCGGCGGCTCGCGAGCATCGGGATGAAGGCGAGCGCCACCGCCATCGACGCAAGCAGCGAGATGACGACCGCCAGCCCCAGGTCGCCGAACGCCTGGCCGGCGATCCCCTCGACGAACACCATCGGCAGGAAGACGGCGATCGAGGTGAGGATCGAGGCGACGACCGCCGAACGGACCTCCTTCGCGCCGCGGATGGCCGAGGCGACCAGGTCGTCCCCCTCTTCGCGGCACCGGAAGATGGACTCCAGCACGACGATCGAGGAATCGACGAGCATGCCGATGCCGAGCGCCAGGCCGCCCAGGGACATGATGTTGAGCGACACGGAGGCGGCCGATAGCGGCGCGAACGCGATGAGCAGCGAGATGGGAATGGACACCGCCACGATCAGCGTGGTGACCAGGTTGCGCAGGAACAGATAGAGGACGACGACGGCCAGCAGCCCGCCCAGGATCGCCGTGTTGCGGACTTCCGCGATGCTGCCCTCGATGAACTCGGAGCGGTCGGAGACCACCGTCAGCACCGCTCCCTCGGAACGGTAGAGGTCGGCCGAGAGCGTCGCCGCGCCGAGCGAGGGACCGCGCCCGCCGCGGCCGCCGCCCGAGCGCCCCGTGAGGCGCTGCAGCAGGTTCCCGGGCCCCTCCGCCGTCTCGCCGCGCGCCCTGGCGCGCTCGCGCTCCAGGTCCAGTTCGCCGACCCGGTCCCGCACGCGGTCGGCCAGCGCGACCATGTTCGCGTCCGCTTCCTTGTAGACGTCGAGCTGGACGCTCTCGCCGCCGTCCGTGCGGGTCAGGATCTCGCGGTCGCGGTGCGACCTGCGGACCTCGGCCAAGTCGCCGACGCGGATCTCGCGCCCCTCCGCGCTGGCCACGACCGTCTCCCGGATCTGGTCCAGGTTCACGTACTCGTTGACGGTGCGCACCATGTACTCGGTGCGGCCCTCCTTCAGCGTGCCGCCGGCGACGTTGACGTTCTCCTGGCCCAGGCGGTCGATCACCTGCTGGACCGAGAGCCTGGAGCGCTGCAGCGCCTGGGCGTCGAGGAGCACGTGGATCTCCTCTTCCAGGCCGCCCCGGACGCGAACGGCGGCGACGCCGTCGATCGGCTCGAGCGCACGCTTGACCTGAAGCTCCGCCAGCCGGCGCAGGCGGCGCAGGCCCTCCTCGCCCTCGAAGCGCTCGTCCTCGCCGGACAGGGAGAGCTCGAGAACCGGGTCGAGGCCCGGGTCGAAGCGCAGGATGAGCGGACGCTCCGCCGAATCGGGCAGGAGGACGAGGTCGAGCTTCTCCAGCGTCTCCTGCACCGCGTCGGACATCGGCGTGTCCCAGGCGAACTCCAGCACGACGTCGGAAACGCCGGCGCGGCTGATGCTGCTCATCCGCCGCAGGCCGCCGACCACGCCGAGCTGTTCCTCGATGCGGCGCGAGACGTCGTTCTCGACCTCCTCCGGCGCCGCGCCCGGATACTCCGTGCGAACCGTGAGGGTCGGGTACGAGAGCTCCGGCATCAGGGTCACCGGCAACCCCTGGTAGGACAGCAGGCCGAAGACGACCGCCGCCAGGAAGACCATCGACACCGCGACCGGGCGGTGAGTGAGGAAGGACCGAGCAGCCTTCATGCGGCGCTCCTCTCTCTGTCGGTTGGCGGTCAGCTCGCGGGCTGGTACGTCGGGCCGGAGGACGCGCCGACTTCGGCCGCCGAGCCGAGCGCTTCGGCCGGGTCGAGCAGGCGGATCCGGGCGCCGTCCTTCAGGCCGGCCTGCCCCGCCACGATCAGGCGTTCGCCGTCGGCCAGGTCGCTCTCCAGGTGGACCACGTCCTCGCTCTCGACGAGGACGCGGACGAGCAGCCGCTCGGCCCGGGGACCGGCGTCGTCCTGGGTCACCCGGAAGACGAAGACCTGCTCCTTGTCGTAGACCAGAGCCCGCTTGGGTGCGAGCAGCGCATCCTCCAGGGCGGCGGCCACCAGGTCGACCTCGACGTACATGCCGGGCAGCAGGCCCTGGTTGCCCGGAATGCCGAGCGTCACCTTGACCGTGCCGCTCTGCGGATCGACGACGGGCGAGATGCGCTCGATCGCGGCCTCGCGGGAACCGGCGAGCGACTGCGCCAGGATGCGGGCCGGCTGGCCGACGAACAGGCCGCTCAACCGGCGCTCCGGCACGAACACCCGCGCCACGATCGAGTCGAAGTCGACGATCTCGAACAGCTTGGCGTGGGTCTCGACGTGGTCGCCGACGTTGACCAGCCGCTCGGTGACGACGCCGGTTATCGGCGCCAGCACCGTCGCGTAGCCCAGCTCCCGCTCCGCGTCCTCCAGCGCGAGCTCGAGCTGCTCGGTGTCGTAGCGCGCCTGGTTGTACGCCTGCTCGCTGATCAGGTCCTGCTCGAAGAGGCGCGCCTGCCGCTCGTACTCCAGGCGGGAGCGCTCGAGCTGGCTCTCGACCCGCTTGAGCGCCGTGCGCTGCGCCTCGTCCTCGAGCCGCAGCAGCGTCTGGCCGGCGCGCACCGCGTCGCCCTCCTCGACGAGGAGGTCGGTCACGTGGCGCTCGGCCTCGGAGAGCACGTCGACGCGGCTCTCCGCCTCCAGGTTGGTCGAGAACCTGAGGACGGACTCGATCCGGCCGCGGAACATGGGCAGCGCGGCGACCGGGATCGCATCGCCGGCGGCCGCCGCGGCGGCTTCGGAAGTCGGCGGTTCGCCGGCCATGCCGCTGTCGAACGCACAGGCGGTCGCAAACAGCGCGACCAGGAGCATGAGAAAGAGAAGGGAAAGAGCCGGGGGCGTCAGGCGGATGCCCCGCCGTCCGGCCACTCGGTGCTTGTGTGTATGGGGCATCGCTCGCTCGTCTTGTCGGCGTTGGGAGAGGTGAACGGGCCGCGAGGACCTTCGCCGCAGCCGGTTCTCCCGGCTGCCGGGCCTGGCAACTGCCCGCGTCACAGAGGAATACGCCGCGAGCCGCGCGTTTGTTTCCGTCGGATCGGGCTCAGGTCGAGAGTTGGCTCTCAGCCAACCGCGCCCAGTACTTGGCGCCGATGGTCAGCAGGTCGTCGTTGAAGTCGTACCGGGGCGTGTGCAGCATGTCGCTGTCGCCGTTGCCGATCATCATGAACGAGCCGGGCCGCTCCTCGGCCAGGAACGCGAAGTCGTCGGAGCCCATCAGCGGCTCCATCTCGTCGTCGACGGACCAGCCCATGCTGCGGGCGGCGGTCGTCATCTCCTCCGTCTCGCGCGGCGCGTTGACCGTCGCCGGGTAGTAGCGCTCGTAGTCGACCTTGGCCGACGCGCCGTGGGCCGCGCAGACGCCGTGGACGACGCGTTCCAGCCCCTGTTCGAGGAGGTCCTGCACTTCGCGCAGGAAGGAACGGACGCCGCCGGCGAGGTACGCGGTCTCCGGGATCACGTTGAAGGCCTCGCCGGCATGGCTCATCGTCACGGACACGACCGCCCGGCGCCGCGGATCGACGTTGCGGGACACCAGGGTCTGGAGGCCCAGCACGACCTGGGACGCGGCGACGATCGGGTCGATGCCGCTGTGCGGCCAGGCGCCGTGCGTTCCGCGGCCGCGGACCTCGATCTCGAAGTGGTCGATCGCGGCCATGAAGGGGCCGCTGTTCGTGGCGAAGGCGCCCGCCGGCACGCCGGGAAAGTTGTGCAGGCCGAAGACCTTGTCGGCCGGGAAGCGCTCGAACAGCCCCTCCCGCACCATGACTCCGGCGCCGCCGTCCTTCTCCTCGGCGGGCTGGAAGATGAGCTGAACCGTGCCGTCGAAGTTGCGGGTCTCGGCAAGGTAGCGGGCCGCGCCCAGCAGCATCGCGGTGTGGCCGTCGTGCCCGCAGGCGTGCATCTTCCCGGCCGCCGTCGAACAGTGCCCGAACTGGTTCTGCTCGTGGATCGGCAGCGCGTCCATGTCGGCCCGCAGCGCCACCGCGCGATCCGAACTGCCGGCCCGGATCGTCCCGACGACTCCCGTCTTCGCGATGCCGTGATGCACCTCCTCGATGCCGAACGACCGCAGCCGCTCCGTCACGATCTGCGAAGTCCGCTCCTCCTCGAAGGCGAGCTCCGGGTGGCGGTGGAAATCGCGCCGCCATTCCGTCAGCTCGTCGCGCCAGCCGTCGATGCGGCCGTAGTCGTCGGAGGCCATGGGCGATGCAGTCTAGCTCCAACGAGGCCTCGCCTCGGACCGACGAAAGGCGAAACCGAGGAGGCCCCACACCGGGTGCGCCAGGGCGCCATCCGCTGGATGGGCGAGCCTGCCATCCGCTGGGTGCGCGGGTCTGCCATCCGCTGGGTGCGCGGGTCTGCCATCCGCTGGGTGCGCGGGTCTGCCATCCGCTGGGTGCGCGGGTCTTCTGACCCGCATCCGCCGCAGGCGGCCAGGAACGCGCCGCGAAGCGGCGGCGACTGCAGAACACCGTCGGCGGATCCCGGTGTAGTTTCGCGCCCAGCGATGAGGTTCGAAGCCACGCCCCTCGCCGAAGCCCTCGGCGCCGTCCTGGGCCACAACGTCTACAACGACGAAGGCCGCCGCGTGCTACGCAAGGGCCGGGCGCTCGGCGAGAAGGAACTGGTGCTCCTGGCCGATCTCGGCCGCGACCGGGTCTTCGCGGCACGGCTCGAACCGGGAGACGTCGACGAGGACGAAGCCGCCCGCCGAGTCAGCGAGGCCGTGGCAGGGCCGGGTCTAGACCTGCGGGGTCCGACGACCGGGCGCGTCAACCTGCACGCGCAGACGCTTGGCGTACTGCGTGTCGACGCCGAAGCCTTGGACCGCATCAACGAGTGCGACGGCGTCACCCTGGCCACCCTGCCGAACCACAGCGTGGCCGGCACCGGCAAGATGGTCGGGACGACGAAGATCCTTCCCTACGCCTTGCCCGAAGAGACGGTCGCCGCAGCGGAGAGCGTGGCCGAAGGCCCGCTGATCCGGCTCGACCCGCTGCCGCCGAGCACTGCGGGTCTGATCGTCTCCGGCACCGTCGCTCCGGGCCAGTCGGCCGGCCGCGAGCGGTTGGTCGAGGGCTTCGAGAGCGCGTTCCAGATGCGGCTCGGCGCGCTCGGCGCCGACCTCGCCACCATCCGCTTCGTCCCTCTGCACGGCGAGCAGGGGACCTCCGGCCTCACCGCGGCCGCGGCCGAACTCGCCCCGGACGTCGATCTCCTGGTCCTGGCCGGCGAAACCGCCATTCAGGACCGCCACGACCTCGCGCCCAGCGCCATCGAAGCGGCCGGCGGCACCGTCATCTGCTACGGCGCGCCGGTGGACCCCGGCAACCTGCTGCTGCTCGCCGAACTCAACGGCACACCGGTCCTCGGCGCCCCCGGCTGCGCCCGAAGCCCGAAGCGGAACATCGTCGACCTGGTGCTCCCCCGCCTGCTCGTCGGCGACCGGCTGACGCGCCGCGACATCACGTCGCTGGGCCACGGCGGACTGCTCGAGGACGTCCCGGAGCGGCCATTGCCGCGGCGGCGGATCGAGACGCGCTAGCGCTAGCGAAGTCAGCGCGCTTCGCTTGTCGCACTTCAGCGAAGCTGGCTCAGCTGTTGGCGGGCACAGTCGACAATGCCGAGGTGACGGCACATCGCCTTGACGAAGTGAACGTTGACCTCTCCTCGCCCCGACTGTTGTTTGCGCCCGTGTTGGCCTGTCGGCAAGTGACGGTACGTTCTCCCGCCGTGCAGCACCCGCCACTTGTGCTTGCCACGAATCAGGTCGTGGCCGGGGGCGCAGACGTCCAGCATTCTGAACACCTCTCGAAGCTGGATCTGGGCCACGCTTGGAGAGGGTCAGGCGGCCAGGAGCATCGTGGGCGGATTGGGGTTGTTGGTCGACAACGGCTGAGCGAACTCAGTGACGCTGTGTCGCAGAGCCGGGTTCTTCTTGGTCGGCAGATCGCTTGGGACGTTGCCGGCGGCAACCTCCCTTCGCGCCGCCTCGAACGCGTCCCTTGCCCAGTCGTCAGCGTCGTGAAAGAACTCGGCCACGTCGCCCCTGAACGCAGAAAGGTCCGAAGCTGTCTCGGCGATGTCGTAGAGGGCGAACTCGATCTTCTCCCTGAGGTCGAGGTATGCCTCCAGCAGAGTGTCACCGAGCCCGGCGACGCCCCCCGGCTTGAGGCCGTGGGCGAGAAAGACGGTGCCGTCGTCGTCCTGTTCGACCGTCACGACAGCGCCACCACGAAACTCGACCCCGGCGCTGTAGCTGCAGCCCTGTACGGGGATCTGGATGGTGAAAACGAGCGGGTAGACGGTACCGACGCCCGGTACCCCAGCATCAGCCACGGCAGCCTCCTCCTTGTTCGCTTGGCGGTGTCCAAGGGGCAGGGGCGACAATCGACGCCCATCCCTGCGGACTCTAGGCGTCCCCACCCGCCGGGTCAAGCACTAGCAGCGAGTGATCCACGCGCCCCCGGCTGCGCCCGCCATATCTCGACCTCGAGGGAGTGTAGGTGGGAGCGATCCACACGCCCCCGGCTGCGCCCGCCATATCTCGACCTCGAGGGAGTGTAGGTGGGAGCGATCCACACGCCCCCGGCTGCGCCCGCAGCCCGAAGCGGAACATCGTCGACCTGGTGCTCCCCCGCCTGCTCGTCGGCGACCGGCTGACCCGGCGCGACATCACCTCGCCGGGCCACGGCGGTCTGCTGGAAGACGTCCCGGAGCGTCCGCTGCCAAGGAGGCGAATCGGGACCGCGTGAAGCGATTCCGAACCGCCTCGATACCGCGCCCCGGTGTAGACTCACTCGCGGTCAGCTTGGCGGCTGCCAGCGCTGTCCGCCGCAGAGAAAGGGCCATGAACGAGACGCTGTCGGGACAACTGCCGGAGATCACCGCGAAGATCCAGGAGATGACGCGCGCCACCTTCCCGGACATTCGCTTCACGAACATCTGGGTGCAGCCGGGCACATCATGGTTCGGAGACGCGGTCGTCGATATCTGGGCGATCTACGACGGAGAGGTCGACGATCTCCAGAAGGTCCCCGGCAAACTCTCGTTCGGTACCCGAGTCCAGGACATGCTCTGGGATCGCGGCCTGGACGTCCTGCCGAAGACCCACTTCGTCACGAAGGCCGACGCGGGAGACTGGCGCCCTGAAGGCCTCTGACTTCCTGACGACGGCTCGGAGACAGGCGAGTTGAGCCACTCGTTGCCGTCCCGCGATCAACCGAATCGCCACCGCCCGGAGCAAGTGACGACGCCGCAAGAGCTCCCGGTGCAGACGGCCATCGATCTGGGCGCACCACCGCCGGATCAGGATCTCGACTGGGGCGATCTCACAGCCGGCGAGCTGCTCCGACGGATCCGCAGCACCAGCCGGACGGAAGCCGAGAAGGGCCAGTGGTTCGAGAACCTCTTCGCACAACTGGCGCGGAACGAGCCCGAGTTCGAACTCGAAGGCGTCTGGCGCTGGGCGCAGTGGCCGGAGCGCAAGCGCCTGACGGGCCTGTCGGGCCAGGACATCGGGGTGGACCTGGTGGCTCTGCACCGCGACGGAACATGGATCGCCATCCAGTGCAAGTGCTACGCGTCCCACCACCGCGTGACGAAGGCGGACGTGCAGAGTTTCCTGGCCGGATCGCAGCAGAAGATCTTCGGCCTGCGGTGGATCGTCACAACCTCCCGTTGGGGTCGGACGGCCGAGAATCTCATCCAGGAGACGAACATCCGCCGGATCGACTTTCGCAACTACCGGGACCGGCGGATCACCGCCACGGAGGTCGAGCGTCCGGTCCGGGAACCCTGGCGGCTGCAACGGGAGGCGATCGAGGACGCGCTGCAGGGCCTCGAACATCACGACCGCGGCCGGCTCATCATGGCGTGCGGCACCGGCAAGACCTTCACGGCGCTGCGCATCGCGGAGCGGTTCGTGCCGGACGGCGAAGCCATCCTGTTCCTCGCTCCGACCATCGCGCTCGTCTCCCAGGCGCGCCGCGAGTGGCTTACCCACACGACCCGGCCCCTGAGCTCGCTGGTCGTCTGTTCCGATCCGTACGCGGGCGGCAGGAACGAGCAGGAGGACATCCGCATCTCGGAACTCGAGTGCCCGGTGATCTCGAACCCGGAGGAGATCGCGGCCAAGCTGAAGAGCGCCACTCACACGAAGGTCGTGTTCTGTACCTACCAGTCGCTCATGCGAGTCACGGAGGCACAGCGGGAGCACGGCGCCGCGCCCTTCGCCTTGACCATCGCCGACGAAGCGCACCGGACGACCGGCGTGCTGAACCGTCCGCGCGAGAAGGTCGACTTCCAGCTCGTCCACGATGAGGAACGGTTGCTAACGCGCAAGCGCTTGTACATGACGGCCACGCCACGCATCTACACCCGGAAGTCGAAGAGGCGGCTGGCGAAGCGAGAGATCGAAGTCGTCGACATGAGCGACGAAGCGACCTACGGACCCCAGTTCCATCGCTTGCGCTTCAAGACCGCCGTGGACGACGGGAAGCTCTCGGACTACCGGGTCGTCGTGCTCGGCGTGGACCGGTCCCGCGTCACGCCGGGTCTTCGTTCCCGGCTGGAGGGTCTCGCCGAAGGCGACAGGAAGAGCCAGCCGACGCTGAACGACATCACCCGCGTGCTCGGCGTCTCTCTGGCGATCAACGGGCTGAGCGAGGGAAAGGGGATCGAGCGCCCGGATCGACTGCCCCGCACCATGGCCTACGCGAACAGCATCAAGCGATCGAAGTGGTTCGCCGCGGCCCTGATGGACCCCCAGGTCAAGGCGGCGACAACCAGACGGCTCCACGGCGAGGAGCGCGCCTGGTCCGTGGAAGCGGAGCACCTCGACGCCTCGGCCAGCGCGCTGGACCGAAGCCAGGCGCTGCGACGACTCAGTTCGGCGGGCGGGGACGGCACGCTCCGGATCGTCTGCAACGTGAAGCTCTTCACCGAGGGCGTGGACGTGCCGAGCCTCAACGCCGTGGCCTTCCTCGATCCGCGCGACAGCCAGGTGGACGTCGTCCAGGCCGTGGGCCGCGTGATGAGACGGGCCGAGGACAAGAAGTTCGGCTACATCGTCGTGCCGGTCGTCGTTCAGCCCGGCATGGACGTCGCCGACGCCTTGCGGAACAGCCCCGAGGGCTACCACACCCTGGGCAAGGTGCTGCGAGCCCTGCAGGCGCACGACGAGAGGCTGCACGAGGACATCGCGCGCTTCGTTCAGGTCTACGAACCGAAGCCGGAGCCCAACGCACCGGGTGACCCGAGGGACGACCCGGCCGGCCTGTTCGACGACCTGGAACTCGAGCCGGCCGACGAGGGGATCTTCGCGCATGTCGCCGCGGCGTCGGGTCTGGGCCAACCCGGCAAACTCATCGCCGACGAGATCGCGTGGGCCGTGCAGCGGGCGGCGGAAATCTTCCAGAACGAAGAAGTCGAAGGGCCGCTCGCCGACGCCTTGGACCTGCCGGCGGACAACGAACAGGCCCGAAAGGCAGCCCGGACGATCGCCGCGCTGCTCCTCTGCAATGCCTGCCTGATGCACCGCCGCCTGCGCGACGTGCCCGAGATGAAGATGCTGCCCGGTCTCGGCCGCGTCGGCGCAACAGACGATCCGTCCAGCGTGCTCAAGGCGTCGTGGAGCACGATCCTGGATCTGGACTACAAGCCAATCTTCGAGCCGGCGCTCGCGGCGCTGAACGCTCTTCCCGCGAACGAGGGAATCCGAAGCGCGCTGCGCGGCCTGTCGGAGTGCGCGGACAACCTGGCGGACAGCCTGAACGACCTCGGCTACGACCACGCCGGGCCGCTCTACCACCGAATCCTCGGCTCGGCCAAGAGCGACGGCGCGTTCTACACGAACAACATCTCGGCCCTGCTGCTGGCGCGGCTCGCGCTCGACGAAACGTTCGTCGACTGGACCGACCCGGAGGCCGTGGCGAAACTGCGGATCATCGACCCGGCGTGCGGCACCGGCACGCTCCTCATGGCGGCACTTCGCACAATCAAGGCGCGCATGCGCGAAGGGGCCTCGCTGGGCGAAGGAAGCGACGAACCGCTCCACCGAACCCTGGTCGAGGATGTCCTGTGCGGACTCGACATCAACCGTCATGGCATTCAGCTTGCCGCCTGCAACCTGACACTCGGCGCGCCGTCGGTGGACTATGCACGGATGAACCTGCACACGATGCAGCACGGGCCTCAGGACGACGGGACCGTGCGGGCAGGGTCGCTGGAGATCTTGAGGCAGCGCGGAGACGGCCTCCAGCCGACCCTCTTCCAGATGGCGTCGAAGCTCCAGGGAACGGACGCACTAGGCGCAAGGTGGGAGGCGGACGAGACCGGCAACGACTTCCCTCTCAACGACGTCGACCTGGTGATCATGAACCCGCCGTTCACCGCGAACGACAAGCGCGGCCAGAAGTTCACGGGCGACGCCAAGAAGCGGATGCAGGAACGCGAGCTGCAGATCCGCGACGGGCTGTCGAACCGCGACGAGGGAGCCGGCGCCGTCATCAACACGAACAGCATCCGCACGTTCTTCACGCCGCTCGCGGATCAGTTGCTGCGAGAGGAGCGCAGCGTAATCGCCAAGGTGCTCCCGGCGACCGCCTGCATTGGCGCCTCCGGGGAATCGGAGCGGCGCTTCCTTGCCGAGCGCTTCCACATCGAGCGCATCATCACCTCGCACGACCCGAAGCGCATCAACTTCTCCGAGAACACGGGCATCCACGAGTCCTTGCTCATCTGTCGACGGCGGAACGGCAGCACGGACGCCGCGCCGACCGAGTTCGTGTCGCTCCGTCGTATGCCGGCTTCGGCCAAGGAAGCGATCAAAGCGGCGGACGCCATCGCGGCCGGCAGCGAGGCCTGGGGCAGCCGGACCTTCTGGCCCGCAGAACGAATCCAAGCCGGCGACTGGACGCCGGTCCAATGGTACGACGGCTCCTTGGCCGAAGCGGTCAGGCAGATCGAGGACTCGCCCCAACTCGAACCGCTGTCGGCGCGCCACGACGTAGGGCCGGCAGCTCAGCGGATCCGCGACGCCTTTCGGCAGTGCGACCCCAGCGCCGCTGGCGCTGTACCCGGTTTCCACTCCGTGAGCAGTCAAGTGCACCGGACAATTCGAGGTAAGCACGATGTCTGGTACGAACCGAAGCCCGGCAAGGCCAGTCTGGCCGCCAAGTACCTGGCGCGTCGGAATCGCCTGCTTCTCCCCATGCGATTCCGAACCACCAACGGCCGGCTCACGGCACTCTGGACCCCAACACCCTCATTCGGGACCTGGGTTCCCGCCGCGACCGAGAACGAACGCATCGCCAAGGCGCTTGCCGTCTGGTGTAACTCCACACCGGTGCGCCTGATGCTCCTGAATCGACGTTCCCGCACCCTCACATACCCAGCGTGGTCGCTGGAACATCTGCGCGAGATCGGCATACCCAAACCCGACAGCTTCGCCTGGAACGCCCTCGCCGCCGCCTACGCCAAGGCTTCCGACGAAGAACTTCTGCCAATGAGCCAAGCGGACGTATGCCCGGCGCGTAGAATCCTCGACCGCGCCGCCGCTCTCGCGCTCGAAGTCGACGAAGCGGAAATCGCCGACTGGCGACGAAGACTCGCTAGAGAGCCAACCGTCAGCAACGAGCCGGCAGACAGATCGGGAGGCGATGGGTGACCGAGATCGTCTTCGCGGGTCACAGAAGACGGGGTGGACGGTGGGTACCCAGCCAGTGCGCTCAGGCACGGCATCCACAACGAAGGCGACTCCGTCGAAGATCTCCGCAGGAACGTCAAGGAGGCCGTCGATTGCTCCTTCGATGACATCATGCCGCAGCCCAAGCTGATCCGTTTGCACTCCGTTTGGGCCGAGGTGCTCATGGCGCGAAAGCTGCCCCGCGCCTTTGGCGGCGCAGCGCTGCAAGCGGCGTTCCGGCGGCTGGACTGCGCATTCGCGGTAGCTGGGACGACCCTGCCGACAGGCACCAAGGCGCACTCACCGTTCCGGCCCGCGGGACACAGTACCGACCATGACCAACCTGCTAACAGTCCCTGACAAGGCCGGACGCGCCATCGTCGAAGACGGGGCCATGCTCGCCTGTCCACTGCTGGCCACCGACAGCTTCATACGGTCCTGCGCCCATCGGGGCCTGGCGATTGACCGCCACCGCCTCCTTCGTCTGGAACGGCTAGGTTTCTTCGCTCCCGTGTTCCGAGTGAGGACCCCTCGGAAGGACGCCGCCCTCTTCGATATCCCACCAAGGAAGGGCAACAACTGGTTCACCAAGAGATGGGCGTACGATACGACTGCGGTACCTCGGCGCCATGACGTGCCGTCAGACACCGATCGGACCTGCGAAGGCTACTACTCCGTCTTTCACGTCGACTACCTCCACCTCGTGTTGGCCGAACTAAGCCCGCAGATCCAGCTCGACGCGCACCTTGACCGGAAACCAGGCGAGCCGACCGACTGGCAGAAGGCGGGCGACCGCTGGATGCAACACGCCGAAAACAGCGCCGCAAGCCTGCGCGATCATCAGTACCGCCGTGCAGTCGCCCTGCTCTGCCAGCACGTATCGAACCGGTACTTCCCTCAAACTCAGACCGACATGCGCACTCTGCAGATTCGCCGAGTCTGTTGCTCCGACGCTTGGATCGCGGTCGATGGCCGTGACTGGGACTGGCATCGGGAAGTGCGGAGTTGGGATCCGAAGAGGATCCAGAACCTCTACGGCCTTACTCCGCAGAAGCTGCGCCACGCATACAGGGGTCCAGTTGCGATCCAATAGAGCATTGGTATCAACTCATTCAGTTCATCTCCGTCCATGAGCGCGGGAAGCTCAAGGGTGCCGCTCGCCGCGCGGCTACCGTCCGCGAAGGCGCCCAAATGCTGCGCCTCCTGTACACCGATCTATACGGGAAGGACCTCCCGCACCCCAACGAGGTTTCCAGGACCATCATCACTCCCTTACCCGAGGTAGAAGTCCGGAAGGACACGCGCCGGCATCTGGAATTCGTCGCCAACCGTTTTGGAGTGAATCCCCAACCTCGACTCTGCCTCCTCGTCGAAGGTGCGAGCGAGCAAGCTGCCGTGACACGCATATTCGAGGCGTGCTACGGCGCACATCCCGGCCGATACGGCATCGAGATCATCCCGTTGGGCGGCGTGAGCGTCGCCACCGGAAACAGGAAGGACGACCGCTTCAGCGCCGTCATCCGTCTAGTCGACTATCTGCACCATCACCAGACCTTTGCGCTCCTCATTCTTGACAACGAGGGCTATGCCATGCGAGGAAACTGGAGAAGGCGCTGCGGGATAGAAGGTCGATTCACGGCGACCGGCGATACGTGACCCGGCGCGACTACATCCGACTCTGGAAAGAGTCCTTCGAGTTCGACAACTTCTCCTGCACGGAGATCGCCGCCGCGCTCACGAAGCTGGCGTCGGGCACTGCGACGTTCGACGTAAGGGACGTTGCCGGTGCGCGGAGAGCGAGCCATCCTGGATCGGCGCTCAAGGCCTTGTACCTGAGGAAGGCCAACGACGAACTGGACAAGGTCCGCTTGGCCGAGGCGCTCGTCGACATCATGATGTCACCGCGATCCCGTCGAAAAACCGAGAACCGCCCCATCGTCAAGGTCCTGGATCGAGTCCAACGCCTCGCGGCCCGAAACCACCTGCCGACGACGCAGCGCGACCGGGACGCCAACCAGGTGTCCGCGTTTCTCGACAGCACGCGCTGACCGCAATCCGCTACCGTGCGGGTCTCGCCCGACGGCCTTCGCTCCCTGTCTCGGCAGCAGACCGCCGCGATGTCCGTCGTGCTGATCTCGTTAGCTCGCACCGTGGTTCACGCGTGGCGCAGATCCCGCCAGTCGCGTTCCCGCCATGAAACTGCCGCGGGCCGCAAGGGGAGGTGCGCCGCCGGCGACACGATCAACCGGCAACACAGCGACTCCGGTCTGACTGGCGGGCAGCGGAGCCAACGGCATACCTGACGGAGATGAGCGGGATGGTCTTGACGCGGGTCATTCGAACAAGTCCGCGTGAGTGCCGGCCCCGGGCGAAGTAGACCGAACCGCTAGGGCCGTCCGTGTCGTCGATACGGTAGATCAGCAGGAAGTCGCCACCGATGTGGCACTCCCGGTAGCGTGCCAACGAGCCCTTGAGCGCGTGGTCCCTGCGTTCGGGAGGGAGCGGAGCGTCACGGGCGATCAGTAGGAGCATCACCCCTTTCAGCCGCCGCATATCGTAGCGGCCGGAGCGGGAGAGCCGCCGCCAGTCCCTCAGGAACTGTCGCGCGAAGTCGACGCGGCGCGGCAGTCTGGCCCGCTTACTGGCCGTTGGCTTCTTCAAGCTCCGCAAACGCCTCGTCGGCGCTGGCGAACCGCGCGCTGCGGCTCTGCACCATCTCGTCCACATTTGCCATGGCGCGGCGAGTCTCCGCGTTCGGCACCTTGAGCTCGAGCGGGAAGGCCTGATCGACGGCGATGCGGTGAAACAGCAACCTCACGGCCTCCGAAGCCGTCAGCCCCATTGCCGTGAGCGCCGCCGTCGCCTTCTGCTTCATCTCGGTGTCCATGCGGACGTGCAGCATCGAACTCTGTGTCGTCATGCGAGCCTCCCGTCTCTCATTTGCGAGACTACTTTCGCACGCTGTCATGCCGCAGTCAAGCCGATGCCCAGTGCAGAAGAATCGGGGATCATCGCCGGGAATGCGCCTCGCGGGTCAATTGCGGCAACTCCGCTACACTCCGCCCATCCCACCGTCATCCCGGAGGCCCCAGCATGAGACGCCGAGTCCCCGCAGCCCTGACTGCCGTCCTCGCCCTGTTGCTCGCCGCGACGGCCCTGACCGCCCAAGGCGAGATCAAGCGCGCCGCCAACGGCAAGCCGGACCTGACCGGCACCTACGACGCCGGCACCCTGACGCCGCTCCAGCGGCCCGAGAAGTACGGCGACAACCTTTTCCTGAGCCCCGAGGACGCGGCGAAGATCGAGGCGGACGCGGCCCAGTACGCGGCCGACCGACATCGGGTTTCCGATCCGAACCGCAAGCCGCCGCCGGTGGGCGGCGACGGGACGACGGGCGGCGCCGGCAACGTCGGCGGCTACAACCGGTTTTGGGTCGAAACCGGCACCGAGGCCTTCGCGGTCGACGGCAAGTTCCGCACGTCTATCCTCTTCGACCCTCCGAACGGCCGCATGCCGGAGATGACCGAGGCCGGCAAGGCACGATCCGCCGAGCGCCGCCGGCTGCGCCGGCCGAACGACGGTTCCGCCTGGTGGCTCGACATCGAGGGCCACGGCCCGTACGACGGCCCCGAGACGCTGCCGGTGACCGAGCGCTGCATCGTCGGCTTCACCGGCGCCACGCCGACGTTCCCGAGTCTCTACAACAACTTCAAGCGCGTGGTCCAGACCGAGGATCACGTCATGATCCTGATCGAGATGGTCCACGACGCCCGGATCGTGCGCCTGAACGCCGAGCATCCGAGTCCCGAGGAACGGAAGTGGCTCGGCCACTCCATCGGCTGGTGGGAAGGCGACTCCCTCGTCATCGACTCGCGGAACTTCCACCCGAAGGCCGTCCTGCGCGGCGCCACCCAGGAATCGCACGTGACGGAGCGCCTCACGCTGCAGCCGAACGGCGACATCCTCTACCGGTTCACGATCGAGGATCCGGCGACCTGGGACGTCCCCTGGTCCGGCGAGTACATCTGGAAGCGGAGCGACGTGGACGTCTACGAGTACGCCTGCCACGAGGGTAACTACTCGATGGGCGGCACCCTGCGCGGCGCGCGGGTGCTCGAAGCCGACGCGATGGCCGCCAAGGCCGCGAGCACCGGCGCCGGAAGCGACTAGGGCGGCGGCTCCAGCGGCAGGCGCGGATTCGCCCGGCCTCTGCGCTTCATGTGCCGACGACGACCTTCTCCAAGGGTGCAGCCCTCACCAGCCGTCGCGAGCGACGCCCGCCCACCGAACTCCAGCGCATCGCCATCAATAGCGGTCAAGGTCTCCAGCAACTCGTTGCGGCTCCCTTCCTGGCAGTTCACCCACCCGGCACTTCTTGAATCCAGCCGATCCACGAGTCACCGGCCCGTCTGATGATCGCGGTGTCCTCCTGCAGCCTCTCCTGCTCGTCTCTCGACGATGTCTGTGATCCGCGGCCGCCCGAAACAACCTGTGCCCGGTAACTCTACTGCCACAGGAGGCCTCAACCGCCCCCGCCTGTCGCACGCCCACACACCTCCTCTAACGCCCCACGATGGACGCCCGGCCACCCCGGGAGACGCCCTAGTCTGCCGAGCACTTCCAGAGCAACCACCCGGAACCTCGCTTCTCGCACCGCGAAGCGCCACAGCGGGCGCAACACTGGCCACCTGTCCAGCCCCACCGCTCGTCTGGACCGGCCCTCCTTAGCCCGCGCTAGCGAGCCCTCCTAGTCCGTCGCAAAGCTGCAGCGGGGCACTAGAAGAGGTGCCCCGAGTACCTGCTCCGCCTACTCGCCCGTCCGTCCCCGACCCTCGTCGCCGCAAAGCGTGCATGACCGTGTATAGTCGCGTACAAGCGTGCAGCTCGACCGACCTAGGACTACTTGGAGGCGCGAAGTGTCGACCGGCCAACGACTCAATACGACGATCGATCCCCAACTCGCGGAGCGCCTCGACCGTGAGACAAGGGGAAGAAATCCGAGACTGCCGAAGCGCTACGTCGTAGAGCTCGCCCTGAAGAGGCTCTTCGACGACTTGGACAGAGGTCAGCTCCGACTGGACCTAACCGGGGGCGTCCATGGCTGAGATGCAGAGCCAGAAGAGACCAGTCATCTCGTTGTTCAGTGGCGCGATGGGGCTGGACCTGGGTCTCGAATCGGCCGGTCTTGACATCGCTGTCGCATTGGAGAGTAGCTCCTTCCCTGTCGCCACGATCAAACGGAACAGGCCTTTGCTACCCTTGATCGCCAGCCGCATCGAGACCGTTTCGAGCGAAGAGATCCTGACCGCAGCAGGGTTGGCACCAGGGGAAGCCTTCGCTGTCGTCGGTGGCCCGTCGTGCCAAGTGTTCAGCACCGCCGGCCGTAGACGGTCTTTCGCTGATCCGCGCAGCACGATGTTCGAGCACTTCGTCCGCGTGGTGCGTGACGCTCGCCCCGAGTTCCTGGTCATGGAAAACGTGCGCGGTTTGCTTTCTGCTGCAGTCCGCCATCGACCTCTGAAGCAACGGGGTCCCGGCTATCCCCGGCTGACCGAGGACGAGCTCTTGGGCTCCGCGTTCCGCGTGGTCGCAAGGACGCTTCGCGCTCTTGGCTACTACTGCGTCTTCGACGTACTCAACGCTGCTGACTACGGTGTGCCTCAGACTCGTCTGCGACTCGTGATCATTGGCAGCCGCGACGGAAGGAGCCTGCGAATGCCGAAACCGACGCACAGCGTAGAGGGAACACAAGGCTTGGCGACGTGGAGGACGCTTGGTGAAGCTCTGGAGAACCTGAACGAGGACGATCCAGACTACTATCCATTCTGCCCTTCCAAGGAACGCTACATGAGGCTCATTCCTGAGGGTGGCAACTGGCGTCAGCTACCAGAAGAACTGAAGCGAGAAGCCCTAGGAAGCGCCTTCTCCTCATGGGGAGGGCGCTCTGGCTTCTTTCGCCGCCTGTCCCGCGAACGCCCATGCCCAGCACTCACAACGCGGCCCGACAGTAAGGCGACCGTCTTATGCCACCCAACCGAACTGCGACCGCTCACCGTAGGCGAGTATGCACGGGTACAACAGTTTCCGGAAGACTGGATCTTCGAAGGGTCTGTCCGGAAGAAGTACGAGCAGCTCGGCAACGCAGTACCTGTCGGCTTAGGCGCAGCGATCGGAGCGGCATTGGTGGACGCCTCTCGTAGCCAGGTCCGCGAAAGCCGACTCGGTCGTTTCGAGTCGTTCAACTTGGACCTCCTTGGCAAGCTCTCCAGGCGGCCCAAAACCATCCTGAACCCGCCTCGGATGCGGTCGGACGAGGACCAGAGCGCAATCGCGGACTGGCACGGAGATAGCCAGAGGACACGAGAAGACGCCCACGACTACGTCCCGCCTGAACTCGCCAAGCAATTCGACACTCTCACCACTCAGAAGCCGCGGCGCTCCAGACGAAGTGCTCGCGTCGCTCCCCACTCTTCGCGCCGAACGGAGGCGGGCAGAGCGCAGCGCCGATCTCCTGAAGGAACGCTAGGGATCTCCGTCGCCGAACAACGGGGACAATCCACTCAACGAGCTGATCATCATCCTCTCGCAGATGACGACTAGCCCGAGTTACCTGCGCGTCTATACTCGCCTCGAGGCCACGATTCCGCACTGACAGGGCCTCGCGGGCACCTCGGTCACGAACCTCCGGTCGTCCATGGCTGACGCCGGCCTGGCCGCGCTCAATGCCCTTCGACAAAAGCAAATCGCCGAGCCGCTAGTCGATGACTTGGGCCGAGTGTCTCTAGCCAACCCTCGCCCATTGGGACGATGACACCACGCTGCGCTACCTAACTGATTGAGACCCTCATCCAGTCTGTGCCGTTCCCAAGAGGGTAGCCGCTTGGCGTACATCCGCGAGGAACGACTCTCGTGTGATCGGCACCTCGACCTGATCCCCAAGCAAGCTCTGTGCGGCCTGTTCCTTCCGGGTCAACAGTTCGTACTCGGCAACCTCAAGCGTCCCGTCGCACAGTATTACCAAGTACTCTACCTCCCGTTCCTGCCCCCGGCGGTGGATCCGGTCGAGACTCTGGAGATAATGCGCCGCTTGGTTTGAGAGAGACTCATAGATGGCAACGCGGGCCCGATGCAGCGTCAGGCCAGCGCCGGCGGCGGCTGGGTTACCGACGAAGATCATCGTGTCGTCGTCCTCCTGAAAGCGCCGCACCGCGTCTCGCCGTGCCTCGATGCCCGTTACCGAACCGTCGTACCTAACGGCGCCATAGCGCGCGAAGCGTCGGCACATCGCGGCGACAGACGCCCGATAGAACGACCATATCACTACCTTCTCACGTTCGCGGCCGACGAGCTGTCCGAGGAGTTCGTCCAACACCGACAGCTTCGCGGGCGTCTCACAGTAGGTGTCCACCACGCTTCGTGGATTCGAGCAGATTTGAAGGAGGCTCGCGCGACGCGCCAAGAAACTCGCTCGTCCCGTGACGAAACCCGTGTCGTCTACCGCCTGAACGTCCGCAATCAAGTCATTCAGTGTCCTGCGATACAGATGAGCCTGTTCCGTCGCCATCGGCACGAGGATGCGTTGGAACCGCTTGATCGGCAGGTCAGGGAGCACGTCTGACTTCAGGTGTCGGAGAAAGAGCCCACGCTCCTTGATCGCGGATCGCACAACAGGGGCCGCCTGCGCTCGGTCCGCAGGCACGTCAACGCCCTCGAAGCAAAAGCCGAAGTCGACGAAGCTAAACTGTTGGACGAGGTCGGACGGAGAGTTCGGCGCCGGAGTACCACAGAGCACGTAGGCACGGCCGGCCCATTCCCGCAGGCGCCGGAGAGTCCGTGTGCGCTTGGCGTCGAGCGACTTGATGAAGAACGACTCGTCGATTGCGAGCACGATCCGCCCAGGTCGTGTGCGCAAGAAGGACCGGAGCTCCGCTTCCATACTCACCGCCGCCTCGAAGTTGGTCACGAAGATGTCGGAGCCCTCCGCTAGCAACCGACGCCTCTCCCGCTCCGAGCCGGTCAATACTGACGTACGATAGAGGCCCCTTCGGAATCGGGTCAGGTCTCTGGGCCATTCGCCAATCATGCTCTTCGGCGCAACAATGATCGCCGCGTCGGCTTGGTCCCGCTCCACGAGCAGGTCGAAGGCAAAGATGAACGTCACCGTCTTGCCGGCTCCCTGCTCGTCAAAGACGCAAAGGCCGGGACTCTGCGGTATAGCCATCGCGGCAACGTTCACAATCTGGTGGTCGTCCAAGACTCCATGACCGTCACTGTCCGGGATCATCCGCGCGGCCAGAGCGGCCCCGCCCCGCCGGATCCGATGCAATGCCTTGAACACGTCAGCATGGACAGACGCGACATGCCGGCGATTCTCGACGAAGCGCCGGGACTCGGAACTCCAGCACAACTCAATCTCCGATCCTAACTCGGCGAGGCGCCCAACGAGTGGTGCGGGAACGCTGACACCTTCGGCGGAACGCCTGATGCCGACTCCGTCAGTGCCAAGTCCCACCCTAAGCGCCCTCAAGAGAGCATTCCCCTCACCACGTCCCGGCACCAGGAAGAGGGCATCGAGAGTCTCCGCGCTCCTGACATCGACTCGCAGACGGCTGGGCCGCATCAACGCGTCTCTGGGGTATCCGCCGTGCTCAGATAGGTCTCGACATGCCTCAAGACTCTCCTTAGCCGTGTCAGGTTCTCTTCGGTGACCGAACCAGACTCGCGCCCGTCGAACGCCTTGACCGGCAGGCCGAGGAACCACTCAGTGAAGACGCGGATCCTCGTGTTCGCACCAGTCTGCCGCCGCTCCGCGCGAGCTGCTCGCGCCAAGCTGATCGCGTTGTCGACTTCTTCCTGGCCCGCGTCCACGTCTGACTCGTCACGGGCCTTGCGGAGGAGTCCGACAGCGTCCTCGTTCTCGTATACATACTTGAGATCCCGAATCCTCTGCCAACTCTGGAACTTGCCGTCATAGAGCAGATCGAAGACAAGATGCTTGAAGCTGTCTTCTTGGTTCAGCGACCAGTTCACTCCACCTGCACTCTTGCCCTTGTTCAACTCGTCGAAGTACTGAAACTTGTCGGACGCCCGGTGCTTCACGGCGAACTTGTCTTTCGCGCAGTCGATGACCTGATAGTCTTCGAACTCTCGCGCGAGTCCTACCATGTTGATGTACCGAGACACCTCATTGGTCGACAGTGCGAACTTCCTTGCGATGTCACGCCTAATCTCCCTCTGGCGTACGACCGTCGGGTTCGCCCTAGGCTCGAGCGCCAGCAAGGCCTCCCACTGCTCATGGACCTTCTGGGCCTTTACGTACTCAGGCCAGTCCTGCTTGTAGTCGGGTTCGAAGTTCAGCGACACGATCACTGCCTCGCGATCCCGTGCGGTCGCGTGTTCCGTAAGTTGCCAGACCTTCAACCACTCCGCCCGTCGCTTCTCCTCGACGGTGAACTCACCTTTGCCGTCCTCCAGAATATGGTAACAGGCCGTAACCCTACGGTTCCCGTCCAGGAGCGTACCGTCCAAGTCGATGATTGGGGCTTTGCGAACACCGTTGACCGCTATACTCTTCGCCAGAGAACGGATGGCGAACTGATCTGCTTCGTCGATCCCTGGCAAGGGCATTGTTCCCTGCATGATCGCGACCAGCTCCTCGGCGTCCGGTCCGCGCCCGTACTTCTGGTGGAACTGATTCAGATGAATGTGGAGCCGCTCGTTCTCGTCCCAGAGTTGGATGTCCCGTGCGCGAACGAACCCTTCCTGCACAGCGACAGGACGTTCGTGGAACACGGGTTTGGGTCGCACCGGAGCAGGGTCGATCCCATCGAATGACCGCAAGTGCAGGCGCTTCGTGCCTCTTGACCCAGATCCAGGCGATGCCTTCGGTGTGGCGGGCCGGGTGAGCGCGCTAGTCGGTCGCCCGGCCCCTGTCAACCGCGCTCGCGCCTGCTCGACCTTCGCGACGAAGGCTGCAACGTCGCCATCAAGCAGCCTTGCCGTCTCGGCGTCGCCTCGTCTCACGGCGCCCTCGCGAACGACCTCCACCACCTTGGTGAGGAGGGCGCGCGCCTCATCGACCGAGAGCGGGTTCGCCAACCCCTCAAGCAGAGTGTCCTTGATCGACGGGCCAACGTCGGCGGACATGGAGTCTGCCGCATGTAGTAGCTCCGTGAGTGCCTTCTTGACTTCCTCGTTCATCGTTCCACCTCCTAGTTCGGGTCTGTGTCTGTGTCAGACAGCTCCACTAACGCCGCGACACCTTCCTGGTCTGCCAATCGGCGGAGTCGCTTCAAGCCCCGTGAGACTAGAGTCCGAGCAGCGGCAGCCGAGATGTCGAGCTGTTCAGCGATATCCGCCGCAGGTAAGTCGGGAAGCTCGTTCTCTACTGCATCGATCAGAATCTCCATCACATCGACCACCTGCCCATAGCCAATCCTGGGAAGAAGCTCCCGGGCCATCCGTATCGCCTCCTTTCGGCGCTCCTCCCTCTTGCGACGGCGCTCTTCCGCCTCGCGTCGTGTTTCCGCTGAGTCCGGCGCTCCCGGAAGAGTCACAACATCGGCATCCTGTCGCCGAGAGTAGTCAGACCGCCACCTGTCGTCTGCGTGGTTCCTAGCCACCTTCCACAGCCATGCACCGAGGCTACGAATCTGCCGACCCTCGAACGCTGCGGCGCAAGCAGCATCCACAGCTTGTGCTATACACTCATCTACCTCGTGTGCTGGAAGGGTATCGCCCCACTGCTTCTGCAGCCTTCGTGTCAGACCGTCGAGGTAGCGACTCACGGCCAGAGCTTCGAGCATCGTAACCGGATCGCCCCGATTGACCGCCTCTTCCGCTTGCTCCAGCAGCAGCGCCGCGTCGTCGACTCTGGCCTTACTTGCACTCACGCTGCACCCATCGGCACCCGAACATGCCCTGCTCGTAGTATCGCCATGTCCAATAGTCCCAGTGCGAAACAGGTCTCCTCGGCTGTCCTACCCACCATAGCCAGAGACTCCAGATCCGCAGGGCTTGGCGGGTCTTCCCGGCACACCGTAAGGCGACGGAGGGAAGAGTGATGGGAATGCGAGTCCCCGCAGCCTTGACCGCCATCCTCGCCCTGCTGCTCGCCGCGCCGGCCCTGACCGCCGAAGGCGAGATCAAGCGCGCCGCCAACGGCAAGCCGGACCTGACCGGCACCTACGACGCCGGCACCCTGACGCCGCTCCAGCGGCCCGAGAAGTACGGCGAGAACCTCTTCCTGAGCCCGGAGGACGCGGCGAAGATCGAGGCGGACGCGGCCAAGTACGCCGCCGACCGGCACCAAGTCTCCGATCCGAACCGCAAACCGCCGCCGGTCGGCGGCGACGGGACGACGGGCGGCGCCGGCAACGTCGGCGGCTACAACCGGTTCTGGGTCGAGACCGGGACCGAGGCGTTCGCGGTCGACGGCAAGTTCCGCACCTCGATCCTCTTCGATCCTCCGAACGGACGCATCCCGGAGATGACGGAGGCCGGCCAAGCCCGGGCCGCCGAGCGCCGCCGGCTGCGGCGGCCGAACGACGGCTCCGCCTGGTGGCTCGACATCGAGGGCCACGGCCCGTACGACGGCCCGGAGACGCTGCCGGTGACGGAGCGCTGCATCGTCGGCTTCACCGGCGCCACGCCGACCTTCCCGAGCCTCTACAACAACTTCAAGCGCGTAGTGCAGACCGAAGACCACGTCATGATCCTGATCGAGATGGTCCACGACGCCCGCATCGTGCGCCTGAACGCGGAGCATCCGAGCCCCGAGGAGCGCAAGTGGCTGGGCCACTCGATCGGCTGGTGGGAAGGCGACACCCTCGTCATCGACTCGCGGAACTTCCACCCGAAGGCCGTCCTGCGCGGCGCCACGCAGGAGTCCCACGTCACGGAGCGCCTCACGCTACAGCCGGACGGGAACATCCTCTACCGGTTCACGATCGAGGATCCGGCGACCTGGGACGTCCCCTGGTCCGGCGAGTACATCTGGAAGCGGAGCGCCGTGGACGTCTACGAGTACGCCTGCCACGAGGGCAACTACTCGATGGGCGGCACGCTCCGCGGCGCGCGTGTGCTCGAAGCCGACGCCATGGCCGCCGAGGCGGCGAGCACCGGCGCCGGCAGCGGCGACTGATCGAAACCACGGAGGACAGAGAATTGAGAATCCCCGCGGCCCTGATCGCCATCGTCCCGCTTCTGCTCGCGGCGCCCGGGGCCGGCGCCCAGGACGACATCAAGCGCATGCCCGACGGCCGGCCCGACCTGCACGGCAACTACGACGCGGCCACGCTGACGCCGCTCCAGCGGCCCGAGGAGTACGGCGAGAACCTGTTTCTCACCCCGGACGAGGCCGAGAAGATCAAGGTCGACGCGGCCAAGAGCCGGGCCGACCGCCACCAGATCAGCGACCCCGACCGCGAGCCCCCGCCGGTCGGCGGCGACGGGTCGGGCGGCGGCGCCGGCAACGTCGGCGGCTACAACTACTTCTGGCTCGACTTCGGCACCGAGGCATTCTCGGTGGACGGCAAGTTCCGCACCTCGATCATCGTCGACCCGCCGAACGGCCGCATGCCGGAGATGACCGAGCCGGCGAAGGCGAGAAGGGCGGCGCGCGACAAGCTGCGGCGGCCGAACGACGGCTCAGCCTGGTGGCTCGACATCGACGGCCCCGGCCCCTACGACGGCCCCGAGTCGCTGCCGATCACGGAACGCTGCATCGTCGGCTTCACCGGCGCCACGCCCACGCTCCCGAGCGCCTACAACAACTACAAGCGCGTGGTCCAGACCGAAGACCACGTGATGATCCTGATCGAGATGAACCACGACGCCCGCATCGTCCGCCTGAACGACGAGCACCCGAGCCCCGAAGAGCGCAAGTGGCTCGGCGACTCGGTCGGCTGGTGGGAGGGCGACACGCTCGTCATCGACTCCGTCAACTTCCACCCGAAGGCGTTCCTGCGCGGATCGACCCAGGAGCTGCACGTCACGGAGCGCCTGACCCTCCAGCCGACCGGCGACATCCTCTACCGGTTCACGATGGACGACCCGGCCACATGGGAAACGCCCTGGTCCGGCGAGTACATCTGGCGGAACCGCCCGGAACTCGTGTACGAGTACGCCTGCCACGAGGGGAACTACGCGATGGGCAACACCCTGCGCGGCGCGCGGATTCTGGAGGCCGACGCCGCGGCGGAGGCGGCCAGCACCGGCGGCGGCCACTAGCGGCCCCGTCGCGGCCCGCGCGACCGTTGGCCGCACTGCCCTTTCGTTCGCTTGCATCGTCTGCCGGGCGAAGGTAGCTTCCGCGCAGATACCCGCCGGCAGCGTGCTGTCGGCTCAAGGGCTGCTCTTCGGGGCAGCCCTTGCTGTTTGGGGACTCACGCTACACTCCCGGCATCCCAGTCGAACAGGAGGACGCAGAATGAGACTCCCAGTCCCCGCCGCCTTGGCCACCATGCTCGCCCTGCTGCTCGCGGCGCCCGCGCTCGCGGCCGAAGGCGAGATCAAGCGGGCCGCCAACGGCAAGCCCGACCTGACCGGCACCTACGACGCCGCCACGCTGACGCCGCTGCAGCGGCCGGAGGAGTACGGCGAGAACCTCTACCTGACGCCGGAGGAGGCCGAGAAGATCGCGACCGACGCGGCGAAGGCCCGCGCCGACCGGCACCAGGTCTCCGACCCGAACCGCGAGGCGCCGCCGGAGGGCGGCGACGGCTCGCCAGGCGCGGCGGGCAACGTCGGCGGCTACAACAGCTTCTGGCTCGACCGCGGCACGGACACGTTCGCGGTGGACGGCAAATTCCGCACCTCGATCATCGTCGACCCGCCGAACGGCCGCATGCCGGAGACCACCGAGGCCGCCAAGGCGCGGTTCGCCGAGCGCGCCAAGCTGCGCCGCCCGAACGAGGGCGTCGCGTGGTGGCTCGAACTCGACGGCCCGGGCCCTTACGACGGCCCCGAGTCGCTGCCGATCAGCGAGCGTTGCATCCTCGGCTTCACCGGCGCCACGCCGACCTTCCCGAGCGGCTACAACAACTACAAGCGGGTCGTGCAGACCGAGGACCACATCATGATCCTGATCGAGATGGTCCACGACGCCCGGATCGTCCGCCTGAACGACGAGCACCCGAGCCCGGAGGAGCGGCGCTGGCTGGGCGACTCGATCGGCTGGTGGGAAGGCGACACCCTCGTCATCGACTCGGTCCACTTCCGGCCCGACGGGTTCCTGCGCGGCGCGACGAAGGACCTCCACGTCACGGAGCGGCTGACGCTCCAGCCCGACGGCAACATCCTCTACCGGTTCACGATGAACGACCCGGCCACATGGGAAGCCCCGTGGTCCGGCGAGTACATCTGGAAGCGCGACCAGGAACGCGTCTACGAGTACGCCTGCCACGAGGGCAACTACTCGATGGGCGGCACGCTCCGGGGCGCCCGGATCCTCGAAGACGACTGGCGCGCCGGAAAGGCGGCCAGCACCGGCGGCGAGTAACGACCGGTAGTTGCCGCCGGACGCGCGGGTTCGCATCGCGGCGGCAGCCGCGAGGGCTACGCCAGCAGCCGCTCCAGCGCTGTCGCGGCGGCCAACAAGGCACCCACCACGAGCAGCATGCGCCAGGTCAGGTCGGCGCGCAGCTTCTCCATGTCGGCGCGAATCTCGCCGCGGAACCGGCCCATCTCGCCGCGCAGTTCAGCACGCAGTTCGCCCATCTCACCGCGCAACTCGCCCATCTCGGCGCGCAGTTCGCCCATCTCGCCACGCATCTCGGCGCGCAGTTCGCTCATCTCACCGCGCAACTCGGCACGCAGCTCGGCCATCTCGCCGCGCAGTTCGGCGTGGTCCCGCGCACGCTCGGCGCGCGTCTCGCGGCGCATCGCCTCAAGCCGCACTGCCACGTCCGATTCGGTCATGAAGGAGGTACTCACAGTCTCCGGTTCCGTTGCTGTCATCGCGTTTCTCCAGTCGGTGATCGCCCCGCACAGGGAAACCGCAGCAACGGGACGATGGTACATGAGACGCCGGCCGCACGGTGTCGCGCGGACCGTCGCGAGCCGCACATCTCGGCTCTCTAGACCAAGACGGATTCCGGCCGCGTCTCCCGGCGCCGAAGCGCCGGCGCCTTCGGCCGCGCTTACTCCAGACGGCGGTTGGGGCCGACCGCGATCTCGGTGATGTGGAGGCTCAGGCCCTCGCCGGCGCTCAGGCCGACGACGCCGTCGAGATGCAGGTCTTCCGACGGGAACTCGGCGACAGACTCTCCGCCGACGTAGAAGATCGTCCGTTCGCCCCGGACGTCGACCTCCAGCACGTTCTCGGCGGGCGACGTGGCCGGCTCGTCGAGCACGGCGACGGCGTCGTGAACGGTCCACGGCGCGAGTTCCCGCACTTCCCCGCCGACATGACGGGCCAGGCGGAAGCGGCCGGCGTTGTCCATCACGAACGAGACGTACTCGGGCGTCGGCCCCTCCAGGTCGCGGCCGCCGAGGAACAGGCCGTAGGCAGTGTCGAGCCGCGTCGAGCCGGATCGTTCCGGGTCGCCCTTCGGGAACAGGTAGATCGTGCTCTTGACGGCGTAGTTGCCCGACGCGAAGCTGCCCGGGTCCCACAGCAGACCGGCGGCGCCGGCGTAAACGTGCCAGCCGGGCCGCATGACGACGAAGCTCCGCTCGGCCGCTTCGCCGGCGCCGTCGTAGCGGACCTTCCAGTGCTCCGGACGTTCCAGGTTGTGGCCCGACTGGGCCGACACGGTTGCCGAAACCGCCATCGCGGCAACCATCGCGACGACAGCAGCGCACCATCTCCTTCGCCGTGCCGGTCTGGCGACCGGCGCGCTTTTCCGGCCGCCTCCGGCGGCAGCGGGTCGGAAGACCCGCGCACCGACAATGCGGCCAGTTTCCAACGCGACAGCGCAATGGACGCCCGCCGCGTTCTCTCGCATGCCAAGCCTCCCGCGCAAAGAGGCCAGCCGCCGCACGCTCTGAAGTCGAACCATGAACACTCCTACTCCTCCGGCCGGTAGACCAGACGCTCTTCCGACACGACGTTCTTGCCGCCGTCGGCGAGCAGTTCGTCGCGGGCGAACCAGCTCGGCTTCATGGCGCCGGCCGAGAACAGCTTCTCGGCCTGGTCGCGGTAGTGCGGCGAGTCGGGCCGGTCGCTCTGGCCGATCGGGGGCTGGGTGTAGCTGCGGATCGGGTCGCTGAGGATGACGACCTCGGTCGAGGTCTGGCCGCGGTTGCCCCAGCGCCGGCCGTCGGGGCGCGGAGGGCTGAACCCGACCGAACGCATGGTCGCCATCCCGGCGTCGTTGAGTGAGCCGCCGCCGACCGGCCAGGACACTTCGTCATTCGAGTCCTGGCGGCCGACCCGGAACACGTCGCCGAAGGCCGCATCGAAGCCGCCCGGGCCCGAGCGGAGGGCCTCCGCCGCAGCGTCGATCGCCTCGACCAGGGCCGGCAGCTCGTCGTCGCGGAGACCGGACGGCTTCGGCGCCTCGCGGATCAGTTCCAGGTAGTCGTTGACCCGCGCCGTCATCTGGTTCATCTCTTCGCGGCCGACCAGCTCCCGGAGCGCCTCGCGCCAGCGGAAGTAGGCGAGCGCGCCCTGTGAGTCCGGCTCGGCGACGCCGTTCCACTCCTCGATCCGGCGGACGACTTCGGCGTGGCCCGCGGAGCGCTTGCCGGGAACGGCCGCTTCCGCGCGCCGCAACTCCTCCACCCAGCGCTCGAACTGGTAGACCGAACGGTCGAGCGCCAGTTCGACGATCTCCTCCTCGCTCCACCCGGCGCCGGCTTCCCGCTTCGCCTCCAGCAGCGCCACGGCGGCCGCGCCCCGTTGATGGGTGTACAGCTTCGGCTGGTTGTAGAGGTACGCGGGGTAGCGCTCCGGCAAGAGCGGCGACCCGACCAGCATCGTGTCCGGGCCGATGTTGTTGTTCTGCATGTAGCCGCGCTCGGGATTGAGCAGGGACATCAGGTCGGACGCCGGGTGGATGCCCAGCCATTCGGTCTCGGAGGTCGATCCGTCGACGGAACGGCGCCAGTCGTAGCCCTCCGGCCGGATCGGCACCCGGCCGGTCCGCTGGTAGTAGATGTTGCCGCCGGTGTCCGCGATCATCACGTTCTGCGGCATGATCTGGCGCACGTCCAGCGCCGCGGCGGCGCCCCGGTAGTCCTCCGCGACCATGAACCAGTACTTCGACTCCAGGTAGCCGATCTCCTCCTCGTACGCGAGAGCGGCGGCGTAGGCGCGGTCGCCGCGCCGCGCGACGATCGGGCCGTGGTGCGAGTACCGGAACGTCGCCTCGCGCGGCGCCGCCTCGCCGGCTACCGCAACCTCGACCGTGCGGCTCTCCATCTGCCGCCACTCGCCGTCGTAGAGATAGCGGCTCGGGTCTTTCGGGTCGAGGGTCAGTTCGTAGACGTCGGCCGTGTCCGGGCCGCCCGTCGTGTGCGCCCAGGCGACGTGCTCGTTGTGGCCCAGGTTGACGTAGGGGAAGCCCGCGGTGGCGAAGCCGCTGATGTGGATGTCGCCGGCGTGCAGCCGCAGTTCCCAGTAGCGGTGACGGCCGAGCCAGGAGAGATGCGGATCGATGACGAGCGCCGCCGCGTCGAAGGTCGTCTGGCCGGGCGCCAGCGCGATCTCGTTGGAGGCCCGCAGGTCGACGTCGAAGCTCGGCTCGATGCCGACCGCCCGCAGGTCGGAGCGCGCCTGACCGGCAGGCCAGCTCCAGATGAACTGGCGGCTGAAGGCGACCGGCATGTAGACGTCGACCGGGCGGTCGCCCCACCAGTCGGGCACCTCGTCGGGATGCGCGTCGAGGTAGTCGTTGATGCCGGCGATGAACGCGGCCAGGTGCCGGCGGAGTTCCGGGTTCAGCTTCGCCTCGTAGTGGCGCTTCGCCGTGCCGTAGTGGTCCCACATCCGCGACTCGAGATCGGACCGCACCCAGGCGTCGTTGGCGCCGGGGCCGAAGGCGGCGGCGTACTCGCCGAGTCCGAACAGGTAGTTCTCGAGCAGTTGCGACAGCCGGTCCTCCGCCATGGCCCAGCCGGAGGCGTAGAGACCGGCCTCGGCGGACTCGGCGTAGATGTGGGGGACACCCCAGGCGTCCCGGTAGACCGTCGCCTCCTCGCCGCCTCCGCCGGGCGGTCCGCACGCCGCGGTCAGCGCGAGCAGTGGCACGACGAGGAGCGGCCGGAACGGAGACCTGCTGCCCTGCCTTTCCACGTCGATCCTCCTCAACCCGGCCGGCGCGTCCCAGCGCCGGCCGCGTCACAGTCCGAGCGTCCGTCTCCGGGCGGTCGGATGTCACCCGGCGGCTTCTTCGCCGACTTCGGCCGGAACGCCTCGATCCGCTCTTCGTTCGTCGTCAGGTACGGCCCGCCGATCAGGTCGACGCAGTACGGGATCGCCGGAAACACGGCGTCCAGGCACTCGCCGATCGCCTTCGGCTGTCCCGGCAGGTTGACGATCAGCGCCGAGCCGCGAATCCCAGCCGTCTGCCGCGACAGGATCGCCGTCGGCACCGCCTGGAGCGACACCTGCCGCATCAGTTCACCGAAGCCCGGCATCTCCTTCTCGCACACCGCCAGAGTGGCCTCCGGCGTCACGTCCCGCGCCGCCGGCCCGGTGCCGCCCGTGGTCACGACGAGGCAGCACTCTTCGTCGTCGCATAGCTCGCGTAGCGCCCCCCCGATCAGGTCGACCTCGTCCTCGACGACGCGCGCACAAGCCTCCCAAGGCGAGGTCAGCACGTCCGCCAGGTAGTCGCGGATCGCGGGACCGCCGCGGTCCTCGTACACGCCGCGCGACGCCCGGTCCGAGACGGTCACGATGCCGATACGGGCCGGAGCGCGTTCCGACATCGCGCTAGGGAATGAACAGACGAGCGAAGACGGCGACCGTGGCCGCGACGTTGAACCCCATGAACCACTTCATCGTGCGAAGGTGGGACTGAATTGCCGCGACTTGACCTTCAAGAGCGGTGAATCGACCGTCCACGCCGGCGAACTGGCCATCCACGGAGGCGAACTGGCCATCCACGGCAGAGAATCGCCCTTCCACCGCGGCGAACCGTTCGTTCACCTCCGCACGGAACGAGGCCATCTCGCCGCCGAGATCGGTCCGCACCGCTGCGATCTCCAGGCCGATGTTGGTCGCCAGCCTCGTCTCCACGGACTCGATCCTGTTGCTCAGGTCCGTCCTGACCGACTCGATCTCGGCTCCGAGTTCGGACCGAACGAGCGCCAGGTCGTCCTTCGTGGCGAGCCGATCGTCGGCCCGGTTGATCGCGTCGACGATGACCTCCGCATGTGCCGGCTCGATGCCGGCCTCCTTGAAGGTCCTGTGAGTTGCGAGTGTGTCTATTCTGCTGGTCATTCGATTCGCTCCTTGCGTGCATTCCCGCAAGGAGGCGCCCAAGGTGGCAAGGCAAGGGCCTCCGAGAGTACCACCGGCTCCCTCCGGCAACCGCCGGGCGCCCGACCGTCGTTGATACCCTCTCCGGTCGTGCCGGACACGCAACAGGACGCGCGACTGCACGAGTTGAGAGCGCTGATCCAGGAGCGGAGCATCGCCAAGGGCGACTTCGTCCTGACCTCCGGCGCCCGCTCGCACTACTACTGCGACACGAAGGCGACGGTGCTGTCGCCGCGGGGCTCGCGGCTGATCGGCGAGGCGCTCTGCGACGTGTTGCGGCCCTTCGGAGTCGACGCCGTCGGCGGGCCCGAAGTAGGCGGCGCCTACCTGGCGACGGCCGCGTCCGTGGCGAGCGACCTCGGCGGGCCGCCGCTGTTCGGCTTCCTGGTCCGCAACAAGGCGAAGGGCCACGGCACGAGCGCCCGCATCGACGCCTCGTACCACCCGGACGGCCGCAAGCTGATCGTCGCGGGCCGGCGGGTCGCCGTCGTCGACGACGTCGTCACCTCGGCCGGCTCGATCCTGCGCGCTATCGAGGCGGTCGAGGCCGAGGGCTGCGAAGTCGCCGCCGTGTCGGCGGTCGTCGACCGCCAGGAGGGAGGCGGCGACCGCCTGCGCGAACTCGGTTACGACTTCCGGCCGCTGTTCCTCGCCGACGGCGAAGGCGACCTGACGCTCCACGCCGGAGACGGACGATGAGAAACGGGCCGACGGCCAGGTGCGCCGGAAGCGGGTCGGAAGACCCGCGCACCCAGCGACGAGCGACGCTGGCAGGCAGGCGCGCCGGAAGCGGGTCGGAAGACCCGCGCACCCAGCGACGAGCGACGCTGGCAGGCAGGTGCGCCGGAAGCGGGTCGGAAGACCCGCGCACCCAGCGACGAGCGACGCTGGCAGCCAAGCGCGCCGGAAGCGGGTCGGAAGACCCGCGCACCCGGCGGCGAGCGACGCAGGCAGGCAGGCACGTGCCCGCCGCGGCGGCCACCGTCGCGCTCGCCGCCCTGGCGCTGGCCGGCATCGCCACCGGCCCGGCCCAGGCGCACGTGCGGATCACGACCGACATCAACTTCGCCGAGGACGTCCGCCCGATTCTCCGCCGCTACTGCATGCCCTGCCACAACCCGAAGGGCTCGGCGCCGGACTACATCGACCTGACCACCTACGGCAACGACGCGAAGCCCGGCGCCCGCGCCTGGGCGGTGGCGATCGAAGAAGAGCTGATGACCGGGCGCATGCCGCCGTGGACCGCCGACGCCCGCTACGACCATTTCCGCAACTCGCGGCGGATGAGCCAGCAGGAGATCGACATCCTCGTCGCCTGGGTCCAGGGCGGCGGACCCCAGGGGCCGCGCCGCAACCTGCCGCCGCCGCTGGAGTTCACGGAAGAGGAGTGGGTGCTCGGCTACCCCGACCTGGTGCTCGAACCTGCCGGCGAAACCGTTCTCGACGGCGGGCGCCAGACCGCCTCCCACCGCGAGACGCTCGCCGTCGAGCTCGAGGAGGACGCCTGGATCACCGGCTACGAGTTCCGGCCGCAGCACCCGGGCGTCGTCTATCGCATGGCGGCCTGGATCCAGGAACCCGAGGACGCCGAGCCGGAGCAGCTCGAAGTCGAGGTCCAGGTTCCCTACGACCCCTTCCGCGACGAGGACGAACCCGAGCCGACCCGGATGCGCACCGCGACCGCCGGCCCCCAGTTCCTCGGCCAGTGGCTGCGCGGCGACGACCCGGTACTGCTGCCGGACGGCGCCGGCAAGCGGCTCCGAGCCGGTTCGAAGATCGAGCTCGCCGTCGAGTACCGGCGGCGCCCCAACGACGACTCGCGGATCGAGATCCGCGATCGTTCGAGCCTCGGCCTGTTCCTGGCCCAGACCGAGGACGAAGTCGAGCTCTGGGTCGAGAGCCAGCGGGCCGGCGGCGAGGTCGCGCTCAAGGGCCGGCGCGCCGCCCGGCCGCAAACCGCGAGCGTGACGCTCGCCGAGCGCGCACGCCTGATCGGACTCCACCCTCACGTCGGCGACCGGCTCGCCAGCATGGAGATCCGCGTCCACTTCCCCGACCAGCGGGTCCAGACCGTGCTCTACGTTCCGGAGTACGACCCCGAGTTCCCCTCCTCCTACCTGTTCGAGGAGGCGATTCACGCCCCGCCCGGCACCCGCGTCGAACTGATCGGCTCGTTCGACACCGGCAGGGAGGGCAAGGGAAGGGAGACGATCGTCCAGCCCTTCGCGCTCCACGTGGACTACGAACTGGACGACCACCTCGTCCTGCCCGAGATCTTCGTGCCGCGCGAGCAGCCGCAGACCCGCGGCGGCATGCTGGCGGCGGGCCTCGGCGGCGCCGACCTGCCCGGCGGCGGCGAGGGCGCCGGAGCGCCGGGCTTCGCGCCCAACCCCGCCGACCCGAACGCCGCCGCCCACATGGACCACAAACCGCTCCACGGCGGCCAGTTCTTCATGGCGGCGAACAACTACCACCACCTGGAGGGCGCGCTGCCGAACGCCGGCGAGTTCCGGCTCTACGTCTACGACGACTTCAAGCAGCCGGTCGATCCGCGAAACTTCGGCGGCGACGTCGTCTTCGAGGCGTGGAACGAGGAGACCGAGAGCTGGGACGAGACCCGCTATCCGATGGCGCCGGCGATCGGCAGCGACTACCTGCTCTCGGAGATCCCCGGCGAACTCCCCAGCGAGTTCTTCGCCCACGTCTGGCTGGCCGGCGAACAGCAGCGCTACGACTTCTTCTTCGAGGAGACGACGGTCGAACCCGTCGGCGGCGCCTCCCGCGGCGGCGGCGCCATTCGCGCCGGGCCGCACAGCCACGAGCGGCCGCCGATGACGATCCCCCAGTACCCGGAGGCGATCGCCGCCCTGATGGCGCTCAAGCGCGACCGCGTCCGCAGCCAGATCGAGAACGGCGAGTGGCTGACGCTCTACGTGCCCGCCTTCGACGCGCGCGACCTGGCGGAAGCCCTGCTCGACCGGCTGGACGCCCTGAGCGCCCGGGAGCGCGGCCAGGCGCGGCGGGCGATCGGCCGCGTCATGCAGAGCGCCGCCGAACTCGACCGCAGCGGCGACCTGGCCGACCGGGCGCGCGCCCAGCGGGCGTTCGAGCGCTTCGACGGCGGCGTCCGCGAGCTGCTCGACCTGATCGAACCGTGACGGGAGCACGAGCCCGGCCATCGACCACGCCGCTCAGGATGTTCTGGACCCGAAAGGAGCACGCATGAAGAGGATGCCTTTCGCGCTGGCCCTGGCCGCGCTCGTGGGCATGGCCGGAACCCCGTCCGCGGCGCAGATCGATCCGGCCTCCCTGCCGGAGCCGCTGACCGTCGAGACGCTGCCCGACAAGCCGGACGGCGCTCGCTGGGTCTGGATCGCGTCCTTCACGAACTACGCGCACGCGGACCTCATCGACGCCGACACCGGCAGGCTCCTGGGCACGATCGAACTCGGCTACCAGGGAGTGCTGCCCCAGATCCCCCGCTCGGGCGACGAGATCTACAACCACGCCGTCTACATGTCGCGCGGCTTCCACGGCGACCTCGTCGAGGTGGTCGAGATCTTCGACGCGAAGACGCTCGAGATCAGGGGCGAGATCCCGATCGACCCGCCGAAGGCCATGCGCGGGCTGCCGAGCATCAACCTGACGACCCTGACGGACAACGACCGCTTCCTGGTCCAGTCCTTCTTCACGCCCGCCCTGAGCTTCGGGGTCGTCGACCTGGAACGGCGGACGTTCGTCGGCGAGATCGAGACCGGCGGTTGCGCGCACGCGATGGCGGCCGGCCCCCGCCGCTTCTTCTCGCTGTGCGGCGACGGAGCCGTGCTGACCGTCGACCTGGACGAGAACGGCGCCGAGAGCGCCAGAGAGAGCCACCCGGGCTTCTTCGACGCGGAAGGCGATCCCCTCCATCCGACCGGCGCCAGGTCGGGCGACGCGTGGTACTTCGCCTCGGTGCGCGGCGTCATGCACGCCGTCGACGCGAGCGGCGGCGGGATCGAGTTCCAGGAACCCTGGACATTCCGCGAGGAGGACGACGCCGGGGTCTGGGTGCCGGCCGCGCCGTTCCAGCACATGGCGATCCACCACGCCTCCGGCCGCCTGTTCCTGCTGATGTCCGTCGTGCCCGATCTCGAACGGAAGCCGGGCGGCTACGACTTCCACCGCGGCCCCGGCTTCGAGACCTGGGTGTTCGACATCGAGAGCCGCGAACGGCTCGCCCGCCACAAGATGGACAAGCCGACGGCCGCTATCGCGGTGAGCCAGGACGACGCGCCGCTCCTCTACGCCTCGACCTACACCCACGTCGACATCTACGACGCGGGCACGGGCGAGGTCACGCGGACCCTGAACCCCGACGTGGAGGTCCGGGACGTCGTCGTCATGATGCAACCCTGGGACTGAGACCGCCGTGAACCTCGCCGTCGACCCGGTCGTCCAGATCGCGGCGCGAGTTCTCCTCGCGCTGCTGTTTCTCGGCACCGCCGCGCACAAGCTGCGCGACCCTCGGACGACCGCGGTGATCGCGTCCCGCTACCTGCGGGGCTTCGGGCTGCCCGGTTCGCCGGCGCCGGCCGCCGTCGTCACGGCCGGGCTGATCGCGGCGGAGCTTGCCGCCGCCGGGCTCTGCGCCTTCCATCCCTCGGGAGCGGCCGCCGGCGGTCTGGCGGCTGGGCTGCTCGGTCTCTACGCGCTCGGCATGGCCGTGAGCGTGGCGCGCGGGATCGCGCCCGAAGACTGCGGCTGCTCCTGGGCCGGAGCCACCGGCCAGCCCGCGGGGTGGGCTCTCGTGCTGCGCAACCTGGTGCTGATCGCCGTCGCCCTGCTGCCGGCGGCGCCGGCCGCGGCGCGGCCGCTCGGCTTCGCCGACTACGCCGGCGCCTTCTCGCTCGGCGTCTTCGCCATCGCCATGTACGCTACGGCGGACGTGCTCATCGCGAACCACGGGCTGCTCCGGGAGGGAACGTCGTGACGACTTCCGCCGGCATCCTGTTCGCGATCATGGGATTCGCGATTCTCTGCCTGGCCGTCGCGACCTTCGCGCTCGCCCGCCAGATCGGCGTGATCCACCAGCGGATCGGCCCGGTCGGCGCCCTGGCGCTGAGCAAAACGGTGCGCGTCGGCGAGAAGTCGCCGGAGTTCCGGCTCGACACCCTGGACGGCGAAGCGGTCGTCCTGGGCGCTCCCGATCCGGACGGCAAGAGCACGCTGATCACGTTCCTGACGCCCGACTGTCCCGTGTGCGCCCAGCTCCTTCCGGCGCTCCGGTCCATCGCGCGGGAGGAGTCGAGCTGGCTCCGGCTCGTCTTCGCCAGCGACGGCGACCCGGCGCGCCACGCCGAGTTCCGGACCGCGCGCCGGCTCGACAACTTCGCCTACGTGCTCGCGCCGGAACTCGGCATGACCTACGAGATCGGCAAGCTCCCCTACGGCGTGCTGCTCGACGAGAACGGCATCGTGGCGGCGCAGGGGCTCACGAACAGCAGGGAGCACGTGGAGAGCCTGTTCGAGGCGAAGCGGCTGGGCGTCGGTTCGATTCAGGAGTTTCTCGAACGCAGGGAGCAGGGCCCGGCGCTCGTCGCGGGCGGCTCGCAACAACCGTCGTGAGGACTGTCATGAACTGGTTCGACAAGATTTCGGCTCGTGCCGCCGCCGGCCTGGCGGAGAGAACCTCCCGCCGGTCCGCGCTGGGTTCCATCGGAAGCGCGATCGCCGGCGGCGTTCTGCTGCCGCTGCTCCCGGTGGACCGGACCTTCGCCCAGGAGGCGGCGGGCGACGCGCCCGAGCCCCGGCAGGATCCCACGCAGTGCGACTACTGGGCCTACTGCTCGGTCGACGGCTGGCTGTGCAGTTGCTGCGGCGGCTCGACCAGCTCCTGTCCGCCGGGATCCAGGGCCGCGCCCATCACCTGGACCGGCACCTGCCGGAATCCGGCCGACGGCAAGAGCTACGTCATCGCCTACCACGACTGCTGCGGCGCCTTCCCCTGCCAGCGCTGCACCTGCAACACGAACGAGGGCGACACCGCGCGCTACCACCCGCAGCGCTCGAACTCCGTTCTCTGGTGCGGCAACGGCGGCGCTCCGTTCGGCTACCACTGCACGATGTCCCGGATTCTCTCCGTCGCCGAGTAGGGATCCCGTGTTCGGACGATCCCGACCCCTGGCCGCGGCGACCCTGGTCGCCCTCGGCGTGCTGGGGACCGGCCAGGCGGCGGCCGGCGAGGCGGAGACGGGAACCGGGACGGACCGCCTGGCCCGCCTCGACTACATGCTGCACTGCCAGGGCTGCCACATGGCCGACGGCTCGGGCGTCGCGGGCACGGTCCCCCCGCTGCCCGGCGAGGTCGGGAAGTACATCGCCAGCCCGGAGTGGCGGGACTATCTCGTCCAGGTGCCCGGCGCCTCGCAGGCCCTCATCGACGACGAGGCGCTTGCCAGACTGATGAACTGGGTCGTCAGGCGCTTCGACCCCGGGAACGCGAAGGACCTGAAGCCCTACGAAGCGGCGGAGGTCGCCCGGCTGCGCCGGCAGCCCGTCACCAACCCCACCACGGTGCGGCGCCGGATCGTCGCCGCACTGGAGGGCGCGTCCGCCGACGGGTAGCGGCAGCCGCCGGCGCGGGTGCGCGGGTAGGCGCGCGGGTCTTCCGACCCGCCACGGCCCGGCGAGACGGCCGCGCCCAAACCTGCTAGGGTACGCGACGCTCGGGCCGAGGCGATCCCTCTGCGCGCCCGGATCGGAACCAGTCGGAACAGCCCAGCCAACCAGCCCAGCCAGTCGGCAACGCGAGGAAGACGGAAGAGTATGGCCACCAAGGCATCGGTCGCCAAGAACGACCGCCGCAAGAAGATCGTCGAGAGATACAAGGCGCGCCGCGACGAGCTGCGCGCGCTGGCGAAGGACGAACGGCTTCCCGCCGACCAGCGTTTCGAGGCCCAGCGCCTGCTGAACAAGCTGCCGCGGGACTCCAGCCCGGTCCGCGTCCGCAACCGCTGCGCCGTCAGCGGCCGGCCCCGCGGCTACTACCGCAAGTTCGGTCTCTCGCGCATCGCCCTGCGCGACCTCGCCCTGCGCGGCGAGCTGCCCGGCGTCATCAAGGCGAGCTGGTAGCGCCGCCGGCCGCGCGGGTCTTCCGACCCGCCCTGCTGGGTGCGCGGGTCCTCCGACCCGCTCTGCTGGGTGCGCGGGTCCTCCGACCCGCCCTGCTGGGTGCGCGGGTCCTCCGACCCGCCCTGCTGGGTGCGCGGGTCTTCCGACCCGCTTCAGCCTCCGAGCGCCGCGGCGAGTTCGTCGAGCATCCGCCGCTCCTCGCGGGAGACGCTGCCAAGACCGAGGAAGCCGCCGGCAGCTTCGGCGACCGCCTGCGCCCGCTTCATGATGTCGTCGCGCAGCGCCGCGGCGTCCGCCTCGTCGAGTTCGGCCACGAGCGCGGAGGCATAGCCCTTCCAGGCCTCGAGCAGGTCGGCGCCCGGCCGCCGATCCAGCCACGCCGAAAGCAGCCCGGCGGCGGTCGATCCCCGGGTCACCCCCGCGTCCCTGGCCGCGTGCATGATCGCGTCCCGCTCCGCGGCGTCCATCGCGTGATCCGCCCACGCCACTTCGATCAGCGGCACCAGACCCACCGCCACCAGCGCCTCGCCGTGCATGCCCGCGTCGAGCAGGGCGACCAGGACCTCGCGGTGCTCGATGCCCGAAGCCGCGGCCAGTTCGTCGAGCTGCTCCTCGCGTTCCTTCTGCGCTCGCAGTTCGTCGATCAGCTTCCGGTCCATGTTGCGGAAGAACGCGTCCTCCAGGGAATCGCCGCGTTCGCGAAGGGCATCGATCGGCATCTGGGGGCTCGCTTCCTCTTGGGGTGTGTTCGGTGGTGGCGGAATCCCGGGACCGCGGCGTTCCCGGCGCTCAAGGGGCCGGCATCGTAACACCTGGGTCGGACGCCTGCGCCTGCGTCGGACGCCCGCGCCCGGGTCGGACGCCCGCGCCTGGCTCGGCCGCCCGCGGCACGCGCTGCTACGCTCCATCGACCGCCATTCGGAACCGTTCATCGCCCAGGGAGACCTGCCCATGCTCCACCGTCCCGCGCGCGGCCATCGGCCGCTGCCGCTTCCCGTCCTTCTCCTCCTTCTGTCGTTCGCGGCGTCCGGCGCGGTCGCGCAGACGGTCACCGTGTGCATGCCGTCGTTCTTCGCCGACTCGCTGGGCGACCTCCAGGAGAAGCACGAGAATCTCCGCCTGGCGATCATCGACGACGACCTGGACCCCAGCGACTGCAACGGCCTGATCGCGGGCTACCGTGGCGTCGAGAACTACCTGACGGCAGACGGCGACCTCCGCTGGATCCAGAGCAACTCGGCCGGCGTCGAGGGCTTCCTCGAGATCCCGGACCTGCGCGACAGCGACATCGTGCTGACCAACGCGAAGATCATCCAGGGCCCCGAGATCGCCGACCACGCCTTCGCCCTGCTGCTGAACTTCACCCGCAACATCAAGGCGTTCAACGCCCGGATGGCGGAGGGCTGGAACACGGACCGCGAGCTGCCGATGATCGAGCTCCGGGGCAAGACGGCGCTGGTCATCGGCCTCGGCGGCATCGGCACCCAGATCGCGCAGCGGGGCGCCGCCTTCGGCATGACGGTGCTCGCCGTCGATCCGAAGGACATCCCGATCCACCGCGACGTCGCCTACGTCGGCAAGCCGGACGAACTCGACGACCTGCTGCCGCGGGCCGACGTTGTCTTCTCGTCCGTGCCGCACACGCCCGCCACGGAGGGGATGATCGGCGCCCGCCAGTTCGAGCTGATGAAGCAGGACGTGTACTTCATCAACATCTCGCGCGGCAAGATCGTCGACACGGACGCCCTGGTGGCGGCGCTTCAGAGCGGCAAGGTCCGCGCCGCCGGGCTGGACGTGACGGACCCCGAGCCCCTGCCCACCGGCCACCCGCTGTGGACGATGCCGAACGTCACGATCACGCCGCATCTGGCGACGATCTCCGACCGGCTGGAAGAGCGCCGAACGGCGCTGCTGCGCGACAACGTCACGCGCTTCGCCACCGGCAGGCCGCTCCGCAACGTGGTCGACAAGCAGGTCGGCTACTAGGAGGCGCCGCTGCGAACCAGCAGCGCCGGCGCGCAGGCAACCCGCAGCACACCGGGTGCGCGGGTCTTCCGACCCGCACGACAGCTGGGTGCGCGGGTCTTCCGACCCGCACACGGGCGAAGCCGCGGAGCGGCGCAGCCCGCACGACAGCGGCGCCGGCCTTCGGCCGGCACGTTCTTCCGGCCGCCTTCGGCGGCAGCGGGTCGGAAGACCCGCGCACCCGGCGGCACGTTCCTCGCCCTCCTGCTCTGCGCCGCTGCCGCGGCCGCTCAGCCGGCGGCGGAGGCGCCGCCGGACCTCCTCGACGCCCTCGCGTTCCGCCACGTCGGGCCCATCGGCAACCGGGTCTCCGCCGTCGCCGGCGTCCCCGGCGATCCGCTGACCTGGTACGCCGGCGCCGCCTCCGGCGGGCTGTGGCGCAGCAACGACGGCGGCGTCGGCTGGGACCCCATCTTCGACCGGCAGGAGGCAGCGTCGGTCGGCGCCATCGCCGTCGCTCCGTCCGACCCGAACGTCGTCTGGGCCGGGACCGGCGAGAGCTTCATCCGCAGCAACATCTCGATCGGCGACGGCGTCTACCGCTCCACCGACCGCGGCGACACCTGGGACCACCTCGGCCTCGAAGCCAGCGGCCGGATCGGCCGCATCCTGGTCCGCCCTGACGACCCGGACACGGCCCTGGTCGCCGCCCTCGGCCACGCCTACGGGCCGCAGCCGCGCGAGGAGGCCGGCCGCGGCGTCTTCCGCACGACGGACGGCGGCGCCACCTGGGAGCACGTCCTCTTCGTCGACCCGGACACCGGCATCGTCGACCTCGCCTTCGCACCCGACAACCCGCGCTTCGTCTACGCCGCGGCCTGGCAGATCGAGATCCGCACCTCCGGCCGCACCAGCGGCGGCCCGGGCAGCGGCATCTACCGGTCCGGGGACGGCGGCGATTCCTGGACGCTCCTCGACGGCGCGGGGCTGCCGGCGTCGCCGCTGGGCAAGATCGGACTCGCCGTCTCGGCCGACGATCCGGACCGGGTCTACGCCCTGATCGAGACGAGCTCGAACCGGGACTTCGCCCCCTCCGATCCCTTCGCCGGCGTCCTCTGGCGCTCGGACGACCGCGGCGACTCCTGGCGCCTGGTCAGCCGCAACCTCGACCTGATCACCCGGCCGCTCTACTACACGCGGATGGCCGCCGCGCCCGACCGCGCCGACGAGATCACCTTCGTCGCCACCCGGCAACGGGTGTCGCTCGACGGCGGTCGCACCGTCGCTACCGAGGGCTTCGACCAGCCCGGCTGGGACCACCACGACATCTGGATCGACCCGCTCGACCCGGACCGCCGGATCGTCGGCCACGACGGCGGCGTCAGCGTCACGCACGACCGCGGGCGATCCTGGTACAGGCCCCAGTTGCCGATCGCGCAGATGTACCACGTCTCGACCGACGACCGCGTGCCCTACTTCGTCTACGGCAACCGGCAGGACGGCCCGTCGATGCGGGGGCCGAGCCGCGTGCTCTACGGCGGCCGCACCGCCGGCATCCCGGTCGGCGAGTGGCACTCGGTCGGCGGCTGCGAGGTCGGCTTCTCCATGGTCCACCGCGCCGACAACGACCTGGTCTGGACCGGCTGCTACGACGGCCAGCTCGAGCTGTACGACCTGCGCTCCGGCCAGTCCCGCGACGTCAGCGTCTGGCCGCTGGCGATCGAGGGGTCGCCGGCTTCGGAACTCCAGTACCGCTTCCAGTGGACCGCGCCCTTCGCCACCTCGCCGCACGATCCGGAGACCGTCTACGCCGGCAGCCAGTACGTCCACCGGAGCCGCGACCGCGGCCAGAGCTGGGAGCGGATCTCGCCCGATCTCACGACGGCCGACCCGGCGCTCATGCAGCGAACCGGCGGCCTGACCCTCGACGACGCCGGACCGACCATCGCGCCGGTCGTGTTCGCGATCGCGGAGAGCCCGCTTGAGCCCGGCCTGATCTGGGCCGGCACGAACGACGGCCAGGTCCAGTTGACCCGCGACGGCGGCGCGACCTGGACCGACGTGACGGCCAACATTCCCGGCCTGCCGCCCCTGGGCACCGTGCGGAACATCGATCCGTCCGACGTCGACGCCGGCGCGGCGTACGTGGCGATCGACCGTCACCAGGAAGGCGACACGACGCCCTACGCGTTCCGGACGAACGACTACGGCGAGACCTGGACCGACCTCGCCGCCGGCCTGCCGCGCGGTCCGCTCGCCAACGTCCACGCCATCCGCGAGGATCCGGAGCAGGCCGGACTCCTGTTCCTGGGCGCCGAGAACGCGCTCCACGTCTCCTTCGACGACGGCGCGAACTGGCGAAGCCTGTCCCGCCGCAGCGACGGCGCCCCGAACCTGGCGCCAGCGCCCGTCCACTGGATCGAGGTCCAGGAACACTTCGACGATCTGGTCGTCGCCACCTACGGCCGCGGCATCTGGATCCTCGACGACCTGACGCCCCTGCGCGAGATCGCCCGCGGCCTGACGGATCGCGGCCCGGCCCTCTTGCCGCCCCGCGCCGCCTACCGCTTCCGCACCCGCGGCGCGCCGATGGCCCAGCCCGACGTCCCGGCCACCGGCACGAACCCGCCCTACGGCGCCCTGCTCCACTACTGGGTCCCGCCGCCTCCCGCCCCGCCGGGTGCGCGGGTCTTCCGACCCGCTTCCGGGGAAAGCGCGCTGGGTGCGCGGGTCTTCCGACCCGCATCCGGGAAGACCGCGCCGGGTGCGCGAGTCTTCCCGCCCGCATCCGGCGAAACCGCACTGGGTACGCGGGTCTTCCGACCCGCATCGGGGGAGACCGCGACGATCCGCATCCGCGACGCCGGCGGCAACCTCGTCCGCACCCTCGACGGTCTCCCCTCGGCGCCGGGCCTCCACCGCGTCACCTGGGACCTGCGCCACGACCCGACCGCCCAGGTCCGGCTGCGCTCGAAGCCGGACGAGCGGCCCGACTGGGAGATGCCGGACCAGGGCTGGCGGCCCCTGCCCGACGGCGGCCGTTTCTCCATGCTGGCGGCGCCGGGCAGCTACACGATCGAACTCGTACTTCCTGGCGGCGGCGGCGACAGCGACAGGAGCAGCGCGGACGAGGGCGAGACGCCTCCCCCGAGCGAGGCCGGCAGCGCGGACGAGAGCGAGGCGGCGCCGCAGACTGACGGCGACGCGGAAGAGGACGGCTATCCGGCGTCGACGGTCCATCTCGACGTCATGCTCGACCCGGACTCCACCGCCTCCGCCGCCGACCTGGCCGCGCAGCAGGCCCTGCTCGTCGAGATCCGCGACGGCATCGAACGCGCCGCATACCTCCTCAACGAAGCCGAGCGTCTCCGCCGCGACCTGCGCCAGCTCGAGGATCGCCTCATGGACGAAGGCGGCAGCATCGAGATCTCCGAAGCGACCGACCGGGTCACCGCGCTACGGCAGGACCTCCGCTCGATCGAGGAGACGTTCTTCGACCTCCGCCTGACCGGTACCGGCCAGGATTCGCTGCGCTGGCCGCGCCGGCTCTACGCCCGGCTGACCTACCTCGCCCGCTCGGTCGCCCAGACCGACGCGAGGCCGACGGATCAGCAGGCGGCGGTGTGGGAGCTGCTCGCGGGCCAGCTCGCCGAACAGGAGCAGCGGTTCGACGCCACGCTTGCCGGCCCGCTGGCGGACCTGAACCGGACCCTTGCCGACAGCGGATTCCTGCTGGTGGCCCCTCCTTGACCCCGACCGCGGTCCAACCTCCGCCCCGCTTCCAGCCGACCTGCCCACGCGGCGCGTCCCGCGCCATCCGCGTCGCACTCCATGCTTCCGTCTAGCTCCAGCGCACCCACGGCCGCCTCTCCCCGGCAGCGCCGCATCGAGGCCAGCGGCACCGAGCTCGCGGTCTACGAGTGGGGCCGACCCGACGCCCCGGCGATCCTCCTCGCGCACGGCATCCAGGACTTCGCGCTCACGCTCGCCCCCGTCGCGGAAGCCCTCGCCGCCGACCACCGGGTCATCGCCTACGACCTGCGCGGCCACGGCGAGAGCGCGCATCCCGGCATCTACACGATGGCCCACCACATCGCCGACCTGCACGCCGTCTTCCTCGACTGCGAACTCGACCGGCCCATCGTCGTCGGCCACAGCCTCGGCGGCCAAGTCGTCGCCCAGTGGGCCGGCATCTTCGCCGAGTTGCCGCGCGCGGTCGTCCTGATCGAGGGCCTCGGCCCGCCCTACGCGCTGAACCGGTTCCCGGAGGAGGTCAAGCAGAAGCGGGCCAGGAACGCGATCGAGTCGCTGACCCACCCGCGGAAGCACCGGCTGGTCGCCTCGAAGGACCACGCCCGGGAGCTCCTCCAGCGCGTCCATCCCCGCCTCGACCCGGACCGCGCCCGCGAGTTCGTCGAACTGGGCACCCGCCCCCTGCCGGGCGGCGGCCTGGAATGGAAGTGGGACCCCCAGGTCGTCACGACCTGGATGTCGAACGTGCCGGAGGCCTCCGAGGAACGCTGGTCCTGGGTCGCCTGCCCCGCGCTCATCCTGACCGCCGCCCTGGCCAACGAGTTCTGGAGCGGCCGCCGCGGCGTCGACGAACAGCACGCCACCCCCGAACCCGAAGAGATCGCCCGCCGCGTCGCCCTCTTCCGCCGCGGCGAACACGAGGAGATCGAAGGCGCCGGCCACATGGTCCACTACGACGTCCCGGACCGGCTCGTGGCCACCGTCCGCCGCTTCCTGCACCGCTTGCCGGCGGCGTAGCGCCGTTCACGCGCCGTTTCGCGCGAGAGGAAAGGTCGCCTCGATCGTGTAGCGCGCCCCCGACGGGTGCAAGATGCTTGAGTACAGATGAAACTCCGAGACGTCGCGAACCGGGCTCCGGAACAGCGAGTGGAAGGCCAGATACCTCTGCAGGTCGGCGGGCGGGGGCGGCCGGCGAAATCGAACCAGGCTGACGTGGGGATTGAACCTCCGTCGCTTCAGGGCAACGCCGGCTCGCCGAAGGGCGCGGGCGACGGCGCCGGCAAGAGCCGCGAGCTCGGCCTTCGGCGACGCGCCGGTCCAGAGCACCCGCGGAGCGCCGCGCCCGGGAACGCAGCCGAGGCCGTGAAGTTCGAGACCTATCGAGTCGGCCTCGATCTCGGCCAGGGCATCTTCGATCCGCTCGACCGCCGGGCCATCGACCTCGCCGATGAACGCGAGCGTGAGATGCAGAGCGTCCTCGTCCAGCCAGCGGGCGTTGCGCAGGCCGGACTGCAGGCTTCGGGCAGCCGCCTTCAACTCCGGAGGCAAGTCGAGGGCAACGAACAGGCGCGGCAACGAGGGTTCTACTCCCCGCAACCCGATGTTGCGCAGCCGCGTACGGGAGCGGGTGTCCCGAAGCTGGCCAGAAGGCCGGCGCACGAGTCGCGGAGGACACGCGGTCCGCTCGTTGAACCGCTCAATCGGGAGGATTCGCGGCGAAGATGGTCAACCGCAGTTCATTGCCGAAGAGCTCGTACTCGGGGAGGCGGCCGGAGTGCTCCTCGCTGCGCCGAAGGATAACGTTCACCCCTTCGCCCCGGCGGTCCATGAAGGTCACTCGCGGCGACTCGAGAAACGGGATGTCGTCCGGAATCCGGCAGCGCGCGAGGATGCTCGTCACCGTCCCGTTGCGCGAGTACTGACGATACGCGAGATCCGCCAACTCCATTCCGTTCGGCGGGGCGCCGGGCGAGTAGAGTTCCAGCCGGTCATCGAACATTCGAAGCCGGATTCGGGACCCATAGACCGAGTAGTCGCGGTGCGCTACCGCGTTGACCAGCGCCTCCAGCACGGCGGCCATGTCGTACTGGGGAATGTCGTGCCGTCCGATCGTCTTGCGGGCGGCCACGCGCTGGTTGCGGGCCACGAACCTGCAGGCGAGTTCGACCTGCCGGTCGAGTGAGCCGTGACAGTCCGCCGCGTCCAGTTGGTAGTTGGCGGCCGAAAGCGCGTCACCGATGCTCCCGCCACGATAAGCCACTGCCTGAACGTAGAAGTTCGGGAACCACCGCTCGGACTCCGTGGAGGCGACCAACACTCCGGCCAGGGTGGGGACGAACGATCCGTCGTCAGCCTGCTTCGCGAGGCCCAGCTTCGAAGCCAGAACCTCCCGCGAGTCTTCGGTCCGCGGCGTTCGGAAACGATCCACCAGACCCGCGTCCAGGGCTTCGAAGGTCGCCCCCTCCACGATTCCCTGATCGAAGGACGGAAGACGGGTCTGACTGCGCTCCTGGATCAGCCGCACCAGCACGTTCGGCGGGATGGCCATGGCCGAGTCGGCCTGGCGGCGGAAGTAGCCGCCCGGACTCTTGTGGAGGAAGAGGCTCGGCCGAACCTCGACAGCCACGACACACCGGAGCACGCCGTCCGCGTCGGGCAGTTCCAGGCTTTCGACCCGCACGTCCAGGGGCGGGTCGATCGAATCCCGGCTGATCTCCCGCACGAAGCCCACGACCTGGCCAACGCGCTCGGTCGGAATCCCGACGATCTCCCGGGTCCGATCCTCGACGCCGAGAACGAGCATGCCCCCATAGGCGTTGGCGAAGGCGGCCAGGTCGTCACTCAAGTCGCTCCGGCGGGGCCCCTTGATCTTCCCACCGGCGAAGACGACCTCCTTCAGCTCCAGGTGGCTGTCCTCGGCACGCCGGATCCTCGCCAGCAGTTCGGCCAGGCTCTCAGGCATCTTGCTGTTCCCGGCACAAGGCGGAAGGCCTCACCGCTGTTGCTCGACCTGGTCGCCCAGGAGGTTGGTGAGCAGGTCGGCCAGGCGGTAGCCGGCGAGGGCGGCGCGCTGCAAGGAGATGCCGTAGGCCCGGTCGGCGTAGGCGTTCGACGGCGCTTCGCCCCGTTCGAGGTCGGGGGGATAGAGCGATTCGCGGACGATCCGGTTCGACTCTCTTGCCCAGGCCTCGAAGTCGCCCGACTTGAGGTTCGCGCGGACAGCATCGTCGAGCGGGTAGCGGCCGCGAGCCTCGGCGGCGACCCGGTCCTTGTGGGCCTCGTACTCGCGGTCGCGGGCCTCTCCGAAGGCCCTCCAGAACCGCTCGGGCAGCGGCTCGCCGGCTCGGGATGCGAATCCGGCGAGCGCCTGCCGCCGGTGCTCCGCCCTGAACCGGCCGTCGAGGGCGCCGTCCCAGAAGGCGTGGAGGTTGCGGTTCCAGTCGTCGAGCGCGAAACCGTTGCCGCCGCGGTCGCCTTCGCGCTCGTCCGGCCGGGAGGTGACCCGCGACGCTGCGTGGAGCGGCTGGTGCACGTCGCCGACGAGGTGGAAGATCCAGGCCAGGTGGATGGCGCGCTTGCCTGGACGCCCGGACGTGTCGGCGACGGACCGCGCAAGCTCGACCAACTGGCTCACCGCGTTGGGCTCCGCTACCGGCAGGCCCGTGTCGTGCGCCGACCCGTCGGCGCCCTGGCGCCAAGTCCACCCGATGTAGTGCCAGGTCGGCCGGTTGTACTTGTCGAGCTGCCGCGCCAGATCCGGCCAGTAGGCGGCGCGCTCGAACAGGAGCCGGTCACCGTCCTCGGCGCTTTCGGCGTCCCCCAGCCGATACGCGAACCGCCCGCAGCCCCGGCGGCGATCCTGGTTCAGGTCGAGACAGTGCATCAGGCTGTCTCCGGGCGCCTGCCTGAACAGGGCCAGGACCCGGCTCCGAACCTCCGGCTCCAGTTCCTGCCACGCGATCCGCGCCACGACCTCGTGGCCGAAATCGTTCCAGGCGTGGCTCGGAGGGGCGGCCGTCAGACTGGCCACAAGCATGGTCAAGGCGACTTGTCGGAAGAGCATGAGAGGAGTGTACAGACGTTGATAAAGTGCGCGCCGGTCCGGCCCCTGGCAGAAGCTCCGCGCACCGTGCTCCACGTTCAGAACTTCACGCTCTACGACGTTCTCGTCCGCAACGCGACGGCGTTCGGCGACCGGCTCGCGCTGGTCGCGGAGGACGGCGAGGAGCGGAGCTTCGCGGAACTTCGGGGCCGCGTCGACGCCCTCGCCGCGGGGCTCGACGGTCTCGGCCTCGCGGCCGGCGACCGGCTCGCGGTGCTCGCCCAGAACTCGGCGGCCTACGTCGAGTTGTACTTCGCGTGCGCCCGCCAGGGCATCGTCGTCTACCCGATCAACTGGCGCCTCCAGCCGGGCGAGATCGAGATGCTGGTCCGCGAGCGGGCGAAGCCCCGGGCCTTCGTTGCCGGCGCGGACTTCCTCGACGCCGTGCCCGGCGGCCCCGGCGACGACGCGATCCCCCACTGGTTCCAGTTCGGCGACGATCCTGCGGCCGGCTACGGCGCCCTCGACTCGCTCTACGACGCGGACGCGGCCAACGACCTGCCGCGGCCCAGCGTCTCCGCCGGCGACCCGTTCGCCGTCATCGCGACCGCCGCCGTCGACGTCATCCCGCGCGGCGCCCTGCTCAGCCACTCGAACCTGGTCTGGGCCAACCTGCAGGAGATCGCGTCGCTGGGCCTCGACGGCTCGGACCGCAACCTGGTCGCCCTGCCGCTCTTCCACATCGCGGCGCTCGGCCACCTGCTGAGCGTCTTCCACGCGGGCGGCGCCAACGTGGTCACGGCGAAGTACGACCCGGTCCAGGCCGTCGACCTGATCGACCGCTACGCGATCACGATGATCAGCGACTTCCCGCCCGTTCTCGCGACCCTGCTCGACGCGGCGGCCGAGGCAGGCACCCGCCTGCCGAGCCTTCGCCACGTCACCGGCCTCGACTCGCCGGACACGATGCAGCGGCTCCACGACGAAACGGACGCCACCTTCTGGGCCGGCTTCGGCCAGTGCGAGACGAGCGGCTTCGTCACCATCCAGAACGCCCGCGAGCGGCTCGGCTGCGCCGGCAAGGCGGCCGAACTCTGCACCGTCCGCCTGGTCGACGACGACGACCGCGAGGTGCCGGCCGGCGAGGACGGCGAGATCGTCGTGCGCGGGCCTCTCGTCTTCCTGGGCTACGACGGGCAGCCCGACGTCACCGCCCACACCTTCCGCGGCGGCTGGCACCACACGGGCGACATCGGCCGCTTCGACGAGGAAGGCAACCTGTTCTACGTCGCCCGCAAGCCCGAGAAGGAACTCATCAAGCCCGGCGGCGAGAACGTCTACCCCGCCGAGGTGGAGGCCGCGATCCTCGAACTCGACGCCGTGCGCGGAGTCTGCGTCTTCGGCGTAGGCGACGACCGCTGGGGCGAGGCGATCCGCGCCGTCGTCGAGGCCGCTCCGGATGCCGGTCTCGACCGGGAGTCGGTGCGCGAGCACGTCGGTTCCCGCATCGCCCGGTTCAAGCGGCCGCGCGACGTCATCTTCACCGGCGAGTTGCCCCGAAGCGGCGACAAGATCGACCGCGCCGCGGTCAAGGACCGCTGGGGAGACGCCTAGCAGCTCGTGGCGAGAGCGCCGCGGGAAGCCGGTCCGGAACTGGTCGGGATCGAGAACGCGATCCTCGACCTGCTGGTCCGCGTGGAGGATCGGCACCTGGACGAGATGGGTCTCGACAAGGGGATCATGAAGCTCGTCGCCGCCGCTGAGCAGGAAGCGATCCTCGATCACGTGCTGAAGCGCGACGGCGAGGTCCTGCAACCCGAGATCGAGGCCGGCGGCTCCTGCGCCAACGTGCTGCGCGCCGCGTCCCTGCTCGGCGTCGACGCCAGCTACAGCTCGGCGGTCGCCGGCGACGACACCGGCCGCCTGTTCGAGCGCGGCCTGGAGGTGAGCCGGGTGCGCAACCGGCTGGCGCGCATCGACGGCGTCACCGGCACCTCGGTCGTGCTGGTCACGCCCGACGGCGAACGGACGATGAACACCCACCTCGGCGTCTGCCGGCAGTACCGGCCGGAGCACGTGCCGGAAGACGAGATCCGGCGGTCGCGGATCTTCTTCACAACCGGCTACATGTGGGACACCCCGAACCAGATCGACGCGATCGAGCACGCCATCGAGGTCGCCCGCGGCGCCGGCGTCAGGCTGGCGATCGACCTCGCCGATCCGTTCGCGGTCGGCCGCTCGCGGGACCATCTGCTGCGCCACAAGGAGCAAGGCTTCGACATCCTGTTCGCGAACGCCGAGGAGGCGCGGATGATGACCGGACTGGCGCCCGAGGCCGCGGTCCGCGAGCTGGCGGAGACGATCGGGGTGGTCGCGGTCAAGGACGGCGTGTGCGGCGCCTGGGTGCGCCGGGGCGACGAGGTCCACCACGTGCCGGCGCACCGGGTGGACGTCGTCGACACGACCGGAGCCGGCGACTGCTTCGCCGCCGGATTTCTCCACGGCCTGCTGCGGGGTCTGCCGGTCCGGATCTGCTGCGAGGTCGGCATCGCGATGGCGGCGGATACGATCACCCATCTTGGGGTCAAGCTGTCGCCGGACATCCGGGAACGGCTGGCGGCGATCGAACGGCGGGAAGCTGCAGCGGTCCAATGACAGGAGAGACCACATGAGTCGGAACATCGTTTGCGTGCCCAGAGTGGAGCCGGCCTCTGGCCGGCGCGTTTACTGGCCGCCTTCGGCGGCGGCGGGTCGGAAGACCCGCGCACCCAGGCGCGTTTACTGGCCGCCTTCGGCGGCGGCGGGTCGGAAGACCCGCGCACCCAGCGGCCTCGGACTTGTCGTCGCCGTTGCGCTGGCGGCGCCGGTCGCCGTCGCGGCGCAGGAGGACGCGAACCCGATCGAGCCGCACCACGTCGCCTCGCTGCGCAGCGTCGGCACGGTCGAGGTGTCGCCCGACGGCAGCCTCGCGGCCTACCTGCTGAGCGTCCCGCGGCGGCCGCTGGACGAGGAGAGCGGCGGCTCGTGGACCGAGCTGCACGTGCTCGACATGAGCGAACCCGGCTCGTCCCGGCCGTACGTCGCCGGCGAAGTCAACGTCGGGCGTCCCGCCTTCCGCGGCAACGGCGAGATCCTGTACACGGCCCGCCGCGGCTCGGACAAGGTCTCCGCCCTCTACGGCATCCCCGTCGGCGGCGGCGAGAGCCGCAAGCTGGTCGAACACGCGAACGGCGTCGGCGCCTGGGTCCTGTCGCCCGACGGCAGCCGGGTGGCGTTCCTGGCCCGCGAGGACACCGACAAGGAACTCAAGACGCTCCGCGAGAAGGGCTTCAACCAGGAGATCTACGAGGAGGACCGGCCCCTGACGCGGCTCTGGATCGCCGACGTTCCGGCTCTCGGCGCCGACCGCGGCGACGACGAAGCCAAGCCGGCCCTCGTCGAGTCGCTGGAGGGGCACGTCCTCTCCGCCGTCTGGAGCCCGGCGGGCGACCGGCTCGCCGCCGTCACCACGCCCACCGCGCTGATCGACGACTCCTACACGAGCAAATCCGTCACCGTCGTCGACGTCGCCGCCGGGGATTTTCCCGTCGTCTCGTCCGTGCGAGCGATCGGCAAGCTCGGCCAGGTCGAGTTCAGCCCGAACGGCGAGCAGGTCGCCGCGGTCTCGGCCGCCGACGTCAACGACCCCGCCGCCGGCAGGCTGATGTCGATCGGCGGCGCCGACGACTTCAGCGACCTGCTGCCGGAGCTCGAAGGCCACGTCGCCTCCTTCGCCTGGGAGGACGACGAGAATCTGCTCTACGCCGCCTCCGTCGGCGTCTGGACCACCCTGGGCAGGGTGTCCACGGCCGGCGAGGCGGAGACCCTGATCGAACCGGGCGGCCTGATCGTCCTCGCCTTTACGCTGCCCCGCGACGGCGGCCCGGCGGCTCTGGTCGCCGACAGCCCGGACCACCCGAGGGAGATCTACCGCTACGACCCGGCAACGCCGGAGGCGCCGCCCGTGCGGATGACGAACTCGAACCCCTGGCTCGACGACATCGACCTCGCCCGCCAGGAAGTCGTCCGGCACACGGCGCCCGACGGCCTGGAACTCGAAGGGCTGCTGATCCATCCCCTCGACTACGAGGAGGGCCGGCGCTACCCGCTCATCCTGTTCGTCCACGGCGGCCCGGAGAGCCATCACAGCAACGGCTGGCTGACCAGCTACTCGAACTTCGCGCAACTGGCCGCCGCCCGCGGCTTCGTGTCGTTCTTCCCGAACTACCGCGGCAGCACGGGGCGGGGCGTCGAGTTCTCGAAGCTCGGCCAGCACGCAGCCGCCGGCCCCGAGTTCGACGACCTGATCGTCGCGGTCGACCACCTGATCGAGATCGGCCTCGTCGACCGCGACCGGGTCGGCATCACCGGCGGCTCCTACGGCGGCTACGCGTCGGCCTGGGGCGCGACCTACTACTCGGACCGCTTTGCCGCGGCGATTCCCTTCGTCGGCATCTCGAACAACATCTCCAAGCTGGGGACGACGGACATCCCGCTGGAGATGGAACTCGTCCACCACCGCACGACGCTCTGGGACGACTGGGACTACTTCGAGAAGAGCAGCCCCATCTACTACGTCAAGCGCAACCGCACGCCCACGCTCATCCTGCACGGCAAGGAGGACCCGCGGGTCCATCCCGCCCAGTCGCTGGAACTGCACCGGCACCTGAAGTCCCTCGGCCAGGCGCCCGTGCGGCTGGTGCTCTACCCGGGCGAGGGCCACGGCAACCGGCGCTCGGCGGCCCGCCTCGACTACATGCTACGCACCCTGCGGTGGATGGAGCACTACCTCCAGGGCCCCGGCGGCGATCCGCCGCCGCACGAGATCGACTACGCGGCCTACCTGCCCTGGGCGGACGACGACGGCGACGACGAGGAAGCCGACACCCCGGACGCCGAGCCGACGGGCGGCGGCGAGTGAGAGGACGGCTCGCGCTCGCCGGCTGTCTGACGCTGGGCACCGCCCTCGGATGCGGACAGGAGGCTGCCGAAACCGCGTCTCCCCGCGCCGACAGGGCCGACGAGCGGCCCGCGTGGAAGCCGCCCGCGCCGCCGCCGCCGCCGAAGCCCTGCGGGGTCGGCTGCATCGAGGGTGAAGGCAACGCCGTCGTTCGCTTCCAGATGGCCGGCGGCGACCACACCCTGACCGCCAGCGTCGAAGGCAACAGCGGAGTGTTCTCCGTCGGGCCGCCAGTGGACCTCTCGCGCGACGCGGAGGAGTGGTCGGGCATCGCGACGTTCTTCGTGCCCGAAGCGGGCGTCAAGACGCTGCGGATACGGGCCACCGGCAAGTGGAGCCTGACGATCCTGAAGGGGAAGCAGTCCTATGCGGACGGCTAGACTGGGCGTCCTCGCGCTGCTGGCGGCCGTGTGGCTCGCCCTGTCCGGGCCGTACACGGTTCACGAGTGGCTGATCCTCGTCTTCGGCGTCGTCTCGGTCGCCTTCGTCTGGCGCCTCTACCTGGCGCTCGAACGGGCGGCGGGCGGCGGTTCCGAGCATTTCCGCGCCTCGTCGTGGCTGCGGCTCCCGCGCTTCCTGGTCGCCTTCGCGATCAAGGTCGCGGCGGCGAACCTGCACGTGACGAAGCTCATCCTGTCGCCGAAGATCGAACTCCATCCGCGTCTCCGGCGCGTACACGCGAGCCAGAAGACGTCGTTCGGCCAGGTCCTCTACGCGAACTTCATCACCCTCACGCCGGGGACGATCACGCTGGACCTCCGGAACGACGAGCTCCTCGTCTACGCCCTCGACGAGCAGAGCGAGGCGGACGTGATGGACGGGTCGATCGACCGCGACGTGCTGCGGCTGGAAGGAGACGCCGGCTGATGTTCGTGGCGGCGATGGCGGCGATCGTCGTGACGATGTTCCTGGCGCTCGCCCGCGCCGCGATCGGCCCCACCGTGTTCGACCGCATCCTGGCGGTCAACATGTTCGGGACGAAGACGGTGCTGCTGATCGCGGTCGCCGGCTTCCTCACCGAGCGTCCCGAGTGGCTGGATCTCGCGATCGTCTACACCCTCGTCAACTTCACCGGCACCCTCGCCGTGCTGCGGTTCGCGCGCTTCGGCAACCTTGCGCGGGACGACCGGAAGGCCGACCGGCAATGAACGGCGCGCTGGACATCGCGACGGCGGTCCTGCTGGTTGCCGGCGGCCTGTTCTGCATCGTCGGCGGCGTCGGCCTGCACCGCTTCTCCGAGTTCTACCAGCGCACCCACGCCGCGAGCGTCGCGGACACCGCCGGCGCCGGGCTGATGCTGATCGGCCTGATGTTCCAGGGCGGCCTGTCCATGGTCACGCTCAAGCTGGTCCTGGTGCTCGCTTTCCTCCTGTTCAGCAGCCCCGCGATCGCGCACGCGCTGGTCAAGGCGGCTCACGGCCAGGGACTGGCACTCGAGCTGGGGATCCCGAACAAGCCCGAGAGAAACGGCGAGCCGGAAGGGGACGGCGATGCCGCCGGCTGAGCTCCTCCTCCTCCTCCTGCTGCTCGCCACGGTCGTCGTCGTGGCGAGGCTCCACGACCTGTTCGCCGCCGCCATGCTGACCGGGATCGTCAGCCTGCTCGCGGCCGGGCTGTTCGTGCTGATGGACGCCGTGGACGTCGCCTTCACCGAGGCCGCGGTGGGCGCGGGAATCAGCACCGTGCTGTTCCTCGGAGCGCTCAGCCTGACCTCGCGCCGCGAGAAGCACGGGAAGGGGACGGCGGTTCTGCCGTTCCTGATCGTCGTCGCCACCGGCGCCGCGCTGATCTACGGCACCTGGGACATGCCGGCCTACGGCGATCCGGACGCCGTCATCCACCACCACCTGGCGCCGGACCTGATCGCCGAGACGGAGGAGAAGATCCACATCCCGAACATCGTCACCGCGATCCTGGCCAGCTTTCGCGGCTACGACACGCTGGGCGAAGTCGTCGTCATCTTCACCGCCGGCGTCGGCGTCGCGCTGCTCCTGGGCGGGCTCGGCCTGAAGCGCCGGAATGCGAGCGGCGGGGAGGAGCCGTGAAGAGGCCGTCCAGAGTCCGCGAGATGCCGATCCTCCGGGTCGTCGCCCGGGCGCTGGCGCCGGTCATCCTCCTGTTCGGCCTCTACGTGCAGTTCCACGGCGACTTCGGCCCCGGCGGAGGCTTCCAGGCCGGCGTCATCTTCGCCGCGGGGCTCATCGTCTTCGCCCTGACCTTCGGGGTGGAGGCGCTGCGGCAGGTCGTTCCCGTCGTGATGACGGAGCGCCTGATGGCCGCGGGCGTGCTGCTCTACGGCGCGGTCGGCGTGCTCGCGATGTTCCTGGGCGGGGAGTTCCTGAACTACTCCGCGCTCGATCCGCTGACGACCGGCCACCACGGCCAGCACCTCGGCATTATCGTCATCGAACTTGGCGTCGGCATCGCCGTCGCGGCCACCATCATGCGCGTCTACTACGCGTTCGTGGGCCGCCGCCCGGACGACGGCGGCGACGAAGGCGAGGAAGGCGGCGCGAGGACCCTGGACGCCGGCGCCGACGCGGGCGGAGGCGCCGCGTGAGCCTGACGGAGGCAATCTCCGGGCTGTGGGCCTACTGGCTGCTCATCGCGCTGATGATGGTCGGGCTCTACATCGTCATCGCCCGCAACAACCTGATCAAGAAGGTGATGGGGCTCAACATCTTCCAGGGGGCGGCGATCCTCTTCTACGTGACGATGGCGAAAGTCGACGGCGGCACGGCGCCGATCGTTCCGCACGACCCCGCCCACCCCGGCGGCCATGCCGGTCACGAGGTCCTCTACTCGAACCCGCTTCCCCACGTGCTGATGCTGACCGCGATCGTGGTCGGCGTCGCCACCACCGCCCTGGCGCTGGCGCTGGCCGTGCGCATCCACGGCGACTACGGCACCGCCGAAGAGGACGAGGCGGTGAGCATGGATCACGGATGAGGCGCCTTCCGGGATCGAGAGAATCGTCGTGATCGAGAAGATCGTCGTCCTCGAGGTCGTCCTGCCGCTGCTTGCGGCGCCGGTCTGCGTGCTGGTCCGCCATCCGCGCCTCTGCCGCCTGCTGAGTCTCGGCGTCGTCGCGGTCTGCTTCGGGATCGCGGTCGCGGCGCTGCTCGAGGTGCGCGGCGGCGGCGTGATCTCGTACCAGCTCGGCGGCTGGCCGCCGCCGCTGGGGATCGAGTACCGGGTCTCGACCGTCAACGCCTACCTGCTCGCCCTCGTCACCGCGATGGCCCTGGTCGTCTTCAGCTTCGATTCGCGGGGCGGTCCGCCGCGGGTGCCGGAGCGGCGCCGCCACCTCTACTACGCGGTGTTCCTGCTCAGCATCTCCGGCCTGCTCGGGATGACGATCACGGGCGACGCCTTCAACATCTTCGTCTTCCTGGAGATCTCGTCGCTGTCGTCCTACATCCTGGTCAGTCTGGGCGGCCACCGGCGGGCCGTCCTGTCCGCCTTCCACTACCTGGTGATGGGCACGATCGGCGGCGTCTTCTTCATGCTCGGGGTCGGCCTGCTCTACCAGGAGACGGGCACGCTGAACCTGAGGGACATCGCGGCGCGCCTCGAACCGGCGCTCGACGATCGCGGCACGGTGCTGGCGCTGGCGCTCCTGGTCGTCGGCATCTCGATCAAGCTGGCGGTGTTCCCGCTGCACCACTGGCTGCCCAACGCCTACTCGTTCGCGCCGCCCAAGGTCAGCGCCTTCCTGGCCGCGACCGCGACGAAGGTCTCCTTCTACCTGTTGGCCACGATCCTGTTCACGGTCTTCGGCGCGCCGTTCGTGTTCGGGGAACTGCGCCTGCAGGCGGTGCTGCTGCCGCTGTCGGTCCTCGCCATGTTCCTCGCCTCCGGCGCCGCGATCTTCCAGACCGACCTGCGACGGCTGCTGGCCTACTCGAGCGTCGCCCAGATCGGCTACATGACCCTGGGGCTCTCGACCGCGAACGCGACGGGGCTCGCGGGAGGCATGGTCCACCTGTTCAACCACGCGGTGATGAAGGGAGGGCTGTTCCTGGTGGTCGCCTGCCTGCTCTACCGCGTCGGCTCCGTCCACATCGACGCGCTCGCCGGCATCGGCCGCAGGATGCCGCTGACCTCGGCGGCACTGGTCGTCGGCGGGCTGAGCCTGATCGGCGTTCCGGGCACGGTCGGCTTCGTCAGCAAGTGGTACCTGGTGGCCGGCGCGCTGGAGCGGGGCTGGACCGCGGCCGCCGTGCTCATCCTGCTGAGCTCCCTGCTGGCGCTGGTCTACGTCGGCAAGGTGGTCGAGGCCGTCTACTTCCGCAAGCCCGCCGAGACGCAGCCCATCGACCACGTGCGCGAAGCGCCGCTGGGGATGCTGGCGCCGACATGGGCGCTGGCGGCGGCCGCCGTCTTCTTCGGCCTGACCACGGACTGGACCTACGGAGTCGCGCGGGAAGCAGCCGAACTCCTGCTCGCGGGCGGGATCTGACGGAACGACGACGATGAGCTCCGAGACGACGATCCTGGTCGCCCTGCTGCTGCCCGTGGCGGCGGCGGTCTCCTGCCAGATCTTCGGCCGCCTCGGGCATCCGAACCTGCGCGACGTCGCCACGCCGATCTTCGGCGCCTGCACGTTCGCGGCCGTCTGGCAACTCGGCGACGACGTTCTGCGCGGCGGCCGGCCGGAACTCGTCCTGCTCGAGGTGCTGCCGGGCGTCGAACTCGCGTTCCAGGTCGAGCCGCTCGGGCTGCTCTACGGCCTGGTGGCGAGCGGCCTGTGGATCGTGACCTCGATCTACGCCGTCGGCTACATGCGCGGCCACCACGAGGAGAACCAGACGCGGTTCTTCACCTTCTTCGCCCTCTCGATCTTCGCGGCGCTGGGCATCGCCTTCGCCCGCAACCTGTTCACCCTGTTCCTGTTCTACGAGGCGCTGACGCTCCTCACCTTCCCGCTGGTGACCCACCACGGCACCGCCGAGGCGCGGCGCGCGGGGCGGGTCTACCTCGGCATCCTGCTGTTCACCTCGATCTCCTTCCTGCTGTTCGCGATCGTGTTTACCTGGCGGCTGACCGGCACGATCGAGTTCACGCCCGGCGGCATCCTGGGCGCCGAAACGAGCTCCGGCCTGGTCACGGTGCTCCTGCTGCTCTACGCCTTCGGCGCCGGCAAGGCGGCGCTCATGCCCTTCCACCGCTGGCTGCCGAACGCGATGGTGGCGCCGACCCCGGTCAGCGCGCTGCTGCACGCCGTGGCGGTGGTCAAGGCGGGCGTGTTCGCGATCCTCAAGGTCGTCGTCTACGTGTTCGGGCTCGACCTGCTCCGCGGCAGCGGCGCGTCCTTCGCGCTGATGACGATCGCCTCGTTCACGATGCTGACGGCGGCCGTCATCGCCATCCGCCAGGACAACCTGAAGGCGCGGCTCGCCTACTCGACGATCAGCCAGCTCGCCTACATCGTCCTCGGCGCCGCAATGGCGACCGCGGCCGGCGTGATGGCCGGCGGCATCCAGATCGCGATGCACGCGGCGGGCAAGATCACCCTCTTCTTCTGCGCCGGCGCCATTCTCGTCGCCACCCACAAGAAGAAAGTGAGCGAACTCGACGGGCTCGGCCGCACGATGCCCTGGACCTTCGCCGCCTTCTTCCTCGCCTCGCTCTCGATCGTCGGCGTCCCGCCGCTCGGCGGGTCCTGGGCCAAGTGGTACCTGATGGTCGGCGCACTCGAGACCGGGTTCGCCTGGCAGGCCGCGTTTCTCGGCGTGCTGATGCTGAGCTCGCTCCTGGCCGTCTTCTACCTGATGCCGGTCGTCGTTCGCGGCTTCTTCGCGACCTCGCCCACCGCCGGCCCAAGCGGCAGCGCCGGCGGCGACCGCAAGCCGATCGCCGAAGCGCCCTTCCTCTGCGTCGCGCCGCTGGTGGTGACCGCCCTCCTGTCGCTGGCCCTCTTCTTCGTCGCCGGCGACTTGGCCTCGCTGCTGCGCTTCTGATGGAGACCTGCTGCCACGCCGACCTCCGCCGCGACGCGTTCTCGGCGCGGCGGCCGGCGAGAATGCGTCCCGACGGGGCGCCGCCGCTGGGGATGTTGACGCCGCGCTAGAGTCGGCAACCACTCCTCCCGAACCGCACCTTCCGGCCAGCGATCGCACCGCCTCATGAAAGCCGACCCTGTCCGGTTCCTCGACCTGCTGAATCAGAAGATCCAGTACGTTGTACCGCGCTGGCAGCGCCGCTACCGATGGGGCGAGTCCGAAATCACGCGGCTCGTTGAAGACCTCCTGGCCGTCGGCCAAGCCGAGGAGGCCGACCACTACGGCGGCTCGCTCCTGACTTTCCCCGAACCTGGGCAACCAGGCGGTGTGTTGCCGACTGCCAGGGTCGTCGACGGCCAACAGCGACTGACCACTGTGAGCATTCTGCTCGCGTGTATCGCCGAGAGCCTCGAAGAAGGTGGCGGACAACACGACGGCTGGACCGCTGAGAACATTCGCGAGGAGCTTCTCACCAATCCTCGACGCGGCCCCGAGAGACTCCGCAAACTGCGCCTGCAACAAGGAGACGAAGAGGAGTACCGCGCCGGCCTTGAGGGCGAACCTCGCGGTAGCGGTGCCGTCACTCAGGCATGGAAGACAGTACGTCGCCTAGTCGGACGAAACGATCCCACGCAGCTCTTCCAGGGCCTCGAGCGCTTCCAGATAGTGAGCATCGGCCTTCATCCCCACGACGATCCGCAGCAGATTTTCGAGAGCATCAATGCCACCGGACTGCCTCTCGCTGAGGGCGAGAAGGTCAAGAACTGGCTGCTCATGGGCCAGCGTGATGACGTACAGCAAGACCTTCACGACAACCACTGGCTGTCGATCGAGAGACACCTCGGCGCCAGCCACACGACCGAACCGATCGACCTGTTCCTCCGCGATGTCCTTCGCTGGCGCACCGGAGAGTTACGGGGCAAGGGCCAAACCTACGAGGGTCTCCGGCGTTGGGCGCTCCGGGAGTATGGAGCCAGCCTCAGAGACCGAGCCTCGATCTGTCGTGAGCTTGCGCGCCTTGCCCGTCTCTACGGGATCCTGACCGGCTCGGCAGGACGGCATCCCGACAGGCGTGTGGCGATGGAACTTCGTCATCTGCAGGCTCTCGGTATTCACGTTCACCGACCCTTGAGTCTCCGGTTTCTCGACGACGCCTCGAAGACCGACTCGGCGCCAACGCCGCCGGAGCTAGCGAAGGCCCTGGCGGCCATCGGAACGTGGCTCACCCGTATGTGGCTCGCGGAACGTCCCATGGCCGGAATCAACAAGGCAGCGGCCGAACTCTCGAACCTCAAGGGACCGGGACCGAACGAAGACTACGCCGAGTACTGGAGAAGCCAGATGCAGCGGCGCCAGAACACCCGTGTCGGTGTGCCGAACGACGAAGACGTCAGACGCGGACTGCGGACCCGCAAGGCCCACGGGGGAAGCGCAACGCGGTCCTCAACCGCGATTCTCTGCGCTCTGATGGAGGCCGAGCATGGAGAGGAGTCTCCTGCTCGAGAGCACCTGACGATTCGGATTGACCCGGGAGATCGCCGCTGAAGACCAATGGGGCCGGGAAGCCCTTGAACGGCGTGCCGCAGCGCTCGCCGAGCGCGCCTTGAGGCTCTGGCCATGGCAACACCGCACCGGCCCCGAAACGGTGCCACCAGACAGGTCGGGGCCGCTTGAGTGGCGCCTCGAGGGCGGCCCGTGGCGCGCAGAAGAGAGCGCAAGCCAGATGGTCCTCAACGTGGCGGGAGTCCTCCTGCATCGGGACCCGAAGAACGCGCAGAGACTCGCAGGCGATGCACTCAGCAAGGATCTGCAGTCGGCCCGGCGCTATCCGCCCGGGTCGATGGCAGGAACCCTGCCGATGCGGGGAATCCCCGATCACTCCGCTTGGGTTCTCCACCCCTACGACCGGGACCATCCCTCAAGCGCGAATCGATGCCGCAGTATGGGCAAACAGTGCGGAGTGAACATCGAGGTCAGGGGTGTCAACCAGGTCCACTGGCGACAGGTGTTCTACCGGCGGCTGCACCTGCGGACAGGTGGTTTGCCGGGGCAAAAGGACGATCGGCGCGGGAAGAACCAGTGGACGAGCCCCTTGAACTCCCACGGTGACCGGGTTGGCCTCCTGGTTGTCGATGACGCACTCTTCCTGTGCATTCGGAAACCTTGGGGTCAGAGCACATCGACTGATCTCGTTGCACGGCTGCTGCACTACTCGGGGAGGATTCGCTCAGAAATGGGAGATCAGCAGATCGAAGGCGAGCCGCACGCCGCGAGCCTTGAGGGCCGAACGGTATGGCTGAAGAGACCGTGGGACTACGAGGACGAGGAGGATTGGCCGGCCGCGGCGGACTGGATCAGGGAGCAGTACGAGCGCCTTCAAACACTCGTGGCAGACACTGGCACGGCGCCGTCGAGGACTTCGTCGAGCGCTTCGAGAGCGACCTGAACGACCTGATCGCCTCGACCCGGTTCGACGGAGAGTAGAGCCCGTCGTCGAGTTCGGCTTGGCGAATCCGGTCACCGGCATTCTGGTCGCTTCATCCGCCTCCCAGCATTGCAATCCAGCGCCACAATCGTGTCCCTTTCCGAGTTGACCGCCAAGCCATCAGCTCAATCGCTTGACACCGCTTCCGAGTCCGACGACACGACCGGCGCCAACTCGGTGAGAAGACTTGGGATGTCCTCTCGCACAGTACGCCACACCATGTTCAAGTCGATGTCGTCGTAGACGTGGACCATCCGGTTGCGCATCCCGCGGATCTCACGCCACGGGACACTCGGCCGTGCGTCGCGGAAGGTGTCCGACAAACGACCGGCCGCCTCACCTATCACCAGAAGGCGGCGGATCACCGAGTCCTGCAACTGGTCGTTCTCCAGGAAGTCCTCGTGCGAGACGCCGACGATGTAGTCGCCGATCAGTCTGGCGGACTCCACGATGTCCGCAACGGCCGCGAGATCACGACTCATACATCGTCTTCACCGTGCCGAGGATCGCCTCCCGTCGGAAGCGATTCCTGCTTCGTTCCACGGCCCACCAGCTCAGAAGGTCGACTTCACGCCCCAGAATCGACTCCAGTTCGCGCTCCATCCGCTCCAGGTCGAGCAGAGAGTGTTGAGCCGCATCGCTGAATCGGGCCAAGACGTCCACGTCGCTGGCGGCACCGAAGTCGTCTCTGAGGACGGAGCCGAAAAGACCGAGGCGCGCGACCTGCCAGCGTTCACAGAACGCGGCGACCTCAGCGGTCGGCCATGCGAGGTTCGGAGCGGTCCGGTCACCGCCTCTGCCCGTTCCCGTTTCCTTCACCGCAGTCCCCTCCATGAACTCGCCTCCAGGTTCGCAGTAGCCGTGGCCGCGACTCGTCCGCACCGCACGGCCTGCCTCACGCAACGACTAGCCAAGCCTAGCAACCGGTCCGAAGTTGCCGCCGCACGGCCCCAAATGCCGACCAGAACGTGGGCGCAGCGACAATCGGCCAAGCAGACCCACGCCGCAGTCTACGACCGGCGCACTCAGCCGGTGGCTGCTCCGAAGCCGTCAACCGACGCCGTCCAGTCGGCGGCGGCGTCCGAAGGGGAGGGTCCCAGCGGGCTGGAGCCAAGCGACTGCCCAAGACCTCCCCTCGACCACCGATGTAGCGGAGCGCAGGCGACCGAAGCGAACCCCCACCCCACCCTTCCCCAAGCGGGGGTGAGCGTCCGCTGGGACCCTCCCCTCCGGATGCCGCCGCCGACGGGTACCCGCTCGAGCCGCTACGCCGTCAGGCCGCGGTACACCTTCGGCAACTGGCTCGGCAGGGCCGCGATCTCGTCGATGACGAGGTAGCGGCGCTCGGGACACATCTCGCGCAGGTAGTCGTGGCCGGCGGGGTCGACGGTGATGCAGAAGGTGGAGATGCCGGCGCGTTCCGTCTCGCGGAGCGCCACCGTCGTGTCGCGGATGCCGTGGACTCGGGAGGCGCGGTCGCTGCCGTAGTCGAAGTCCTGGGGGTAGCCGTCCGAGAGGATGAGCAGGACCTTGACCTTCGCTTCGCGCTCGGCGAGCCTGGCCGCGGCGTGGCGGATCGCCGGTCCCATCCGGGTGCTGCGCTTCGGCTCCATCGCGGCGATCCGGTCCTCGGCCTCCCGGTCGAGGTCGTCGTCGAACTCCTTGGCGACGAAGAACTCGACCTCCTTGCGGCCGAAGCCGGAGAAGCCGTAGATCGCGTAGTCGTCGCCCAGGGTCTCCAGGGCGTCGGCCATCAGAACCAGGGACTCCTTCTCGATGTCGATCACCCGGCGCCCCGGCGGCAGGGGCTGCGGGTTGTCCGGCCAGTCGAAGTCGTCGAAGACGCCGACGTACTCCGGCTCCGGCTCGCGGCCCGACGCCGCTTCGGGCTCGTCAACCGGCGCTTCCGCGTCGGTCGAGGCGCTCATGTCGAGCAGGAACGCCGCCGCCACGTCGCGGTGCTGGCGGCGGCGGCTCATGTACACGGCGCCGTCCGGCGGCCGGCCCGCGCGGCGGTCGACGTGGGTTTCGACCACCCGGTCGAGGTCGAGTTCCTCGCCCTCGATCAGGCGCCGCACGCGCCGGAACTCCTCCGGCTTGAGCAGCTCGAACTGCTTCCTGACGCGCCGCAGCAGGTCGGCATGGCGGCGCCTGGTCTCGTCGACGAAGCGGCCGGCCGGCGGCGCGGCGCCGTTCGCGGCGCCCTCCGGGACCGGACCGGGCGGCTCGATCGCCTTCTCCCGCAGGTGGCACCAGCGCCGGCGATAGCCGGCCAGCTCGTGGTCCCACTCGTCGTAGTAGTAGACCCGCTCCCGGTCGCGGTCGAGCCCGGCCTCCGCCATCTCGCGTTCCAGCCGCTTCGAGAGCTCCTCCAGGCGGGCCGCCAGCTCCTCCGGATCGAGCTCGACCGGGGGCGCGTCGTCGTCGCCCGCTTCGGCCTCGATCGCTCCCGTGACGTCGAGGTCGGTCAGCGGCAGCCCGGCCGTTCCCGAGAGATCGCCGTCCTGCAGGCTGAGCACACCGAGTTCGTCGACCTGCAACTGCTCCATCAGGCCGGCGGCTATCGGGCCCGGTTCCACATCGTCCCGCAGTTCGACCTCGGAGGCGAGTTCCTGCCACTCGCGGCGCAGTTCGACGCGCTCCGGCGCGGGGTCGCCGTGGTGCGCGGGTGCCGGCACGTCGAGCGACTGCGGTTCGACCTCGGCGTCCGGGTCGGCGCCGCGACCCGGCTGCCGGCGCTCGTCGACGGCCGCCGCGGAATCGGCCCAGGCAGCGGACGAACGCAAGGCGGCGATCGCGGGATAGAGCGCCCGCACGGCGCGCAGCGTCTCGTCGACGGTGGCACCCGGACTCAGCAGCGCAGCGGCCTCTTCGAGTCGCGAACCTCCGACCTCCTTCGCGAAACGGTGGCCTCCGCCGCCAACCGCCTCCCGGCCCGGGCTTCCGGCCCCGGCCTCCACCTGCCCGGAAGTCCCCGCGTAGCCGCGGGAGTCCATGCCTGGTTCAACGCGTCCACTACCGGGAGACCGGTGCATTGGCGCCCGGCTCGGCGAACCCCCGTCAGCCCCGTCACCGATCAACCGGGACCGCTGCTCGACGAGCAGCGCCCGGGCCAGGTCGAAGAGGGCCGCTTCCCGTGGCTTCCGCCGCGCCGGCAGCCTCGACGCCGGGGCCAGCGACGACTCGAGCGCATCCTGGACGAGGCGCAGCAGATCCCGCCGTACCCCCCGGAACGCCCGAGCCAGCGCGGCATCGATCCGCGCCCCCTCCAGCCGCGCGAACAGCGCTCGGGCAAGGCCCGGCTCGTCGAAACCGGCGAAGAAGTCGGCGAACCGGACCGGCCCCCGCCGGTAGGTGCCGAACAGGACGCCGCCCAACTGGTGCAACACGGCCATCCGGTAGACCATGAAGTTGCCGTAGCCGTCGGCGAACCGGTCGATTCGCTCCGGCAGATAGAAGGCCGCGCCGTCCGTCGTCGGCCGACCGGCCGCCGCCGCGCCCTCCAGGTCGAGATGACCGGCGCGCGAGCGTTCCCCGCCCGAGAGATCGGCAAGCGGCCGGACCTCGGCCGGACGCGCCAGCATCGCCTCGACGTAGATCTCGAGGACCCGCCCGACATCGTCGAGTTCGACGCCGGTCAAGGCAGCAGCGTCGACGCGACCTCGGTCACCGCTCGCTGGACCTCGTCGTCGTCGGTGATCGCCCGGCAGATCGCGGCGACGCAGGCCTCCCGCACGCCGATGCCGCCCGCGATCAACTGCGCCGTGTAGATCAGCAGCCGCGTGCTGACGCCTTCGTCGAAACCGCGGTGGTGCAGGTTGCGGACGCGCTTGCCGAGCTCGGCGAGGTCCCGCGCCAGCGTCACGTCGATGCCCGCCTCGTGCGCGATGATCTCGGCCTCGACCTCGGGCGGCGGATAGTCGAACTCGAGCGCCACGAAGCGCTGGCGCGTGCTCGGCTTCAGATCCTTGGCGACGCTCTGGTAGCCCGGGTTGTACGACAGCACGAGCAGGAAGTCCGGGTGCGCCGGCAGGACTTCGCCCCGCTTCTCGATCGGCAGGATGCGCCGGTGGTCGGTCAGCGCGTGGATCAGGACCGTGGTGTCCTTGCGCGCCTCGACGATCTCGTCCAGGTAGCAGATCGACCCGTCGCGCACGGCGCGGGTCAGCGGACCGTCCATCCACACCGTGTCGTCGCCTTCCAGCAGGTAGCGGCCGACCAGGTCGGTGGCGGTGAGATCCTCGTGGCAGGCGACAGTGACGAGCGGCGTCTCGATGCCGGTACGCGCTCCGGCCTCGCCTCCCCGGTAGAGGCGATGCGTCATGTGCTCCAGGAACCGCGTCTTGCCGCACCCCGTCGGCCCCTTGAGCAGCACCGGCATCCGCGCCCGGTGGGCGGCGAGGAACAGCTCGACCTCGTTGCCGACCGGCAGGTAGTAGGGCGCCTCCGGAACGGCCGGCGCCGCGTCCGGGACCGGCCGCGGCGCCGCGGCTTCAAGCGGTTGGGTCATGGACGGCGAACCGGCGTCGTCAGGAGTTGTCGATGGCCCGGGCGAGCGCGAAGTCCTTCTCCGTCACGCTGCCGGCCGAATGAGTGCTGAGTGTGAGCCGCACCCGGTTGTACCGGATGTCGATGTCCGGATGGTGGTCCGCTGCCTCCGCCAGCTCGGCGACGTAGTCGACGAACCGCACCGCCGCCGGGAAGGTGGGGAACAGGTACTCCCGCGAGATGGCGGGGGCTCCCAGATCCGCTTCCCAGCCCGCCAAGTCCTCACACGCGCTCCGAATCTCGTCCGCCGTCATCGCCGCCATCGCCCGTTACCTCCGCCGCGCGACCCTAGCAGCCGCCGGCCAGGGCCGGCGCGAGTTTCCGCCGCCTTCGGCGGCAGCGGGTCAGAGGACCCGCGCACCCAGTCTGAACCGTCCAGCCCGCGGAGGGGCCCGGAGGGGAGGGTCCCAGCGGGCTGGAGGCAAGTGACGCCCGCCGGGTCCCCATCGACCGACGCCGACGTGAAACGCAGCCGACCGAAGCGAGCGCCGGCTCCCCCTTCACCAGGAGAGCGCGAGCGTCCGATGGGAACCTCCCCTCCGGACCCCTCCGCGGGCGGGTGGCCATGACGGCGGTTGCCGCAGTGTTACTGTCGGCGGCCATGAAGTTCGGCATCTTCTATGAGCATCAGCTACCGAAGCCCTGGGGGCCGGAGTCGGAGCATCGGCTGCTTCAGAACTCGCTGGAGCAGATCGAACTCGCGGACCGGCTGGGGTACGACTACGCGTGGGAGGTGGAGCACCACTTCCTGGAGGAGTACTCGCACAGTTCGGCGCCCGAGGTGTTCCTCGCCGCGGCGTCGCAACGGACGAAGAACATCCGTCTCGGGCACGGCATCGTCCAGTTGACGACGAACCACCCGGCCCGCGTCGCCGAGCGGGTCTCGACCCTCGACCTCGTCTCGAACGGCCGGGTCGAACTCGGCCTCGGCGAGGGCTCCAGCGTCACCGAGCTGCACCCCTTCGGGCGCAGCTTCCGCGACAAGCGGATCGTCTGGGAAGAGGCCGTCCAGGCTTGCCTGCCGATGTTCTGGAACGAGGGCTGGGAGTACCACGGCCACTACTTCGACTTCCCGCTGCGCAACGTGATCCCGAAGCCCCTGCAGCGGCCCCACCCGCCGCTCTGGGTCGCCTGCTCGCAACTCGACACGATCCGCTACGCCGCGCACCGCGGCATGGGCGCGCTCTGCTTCAAGTTCGCCGACCTCGACTCCGCCCGCGCCTGGGTCAACGCCTACTACAACACCTTCGTGAACGACCAGCGCAAGCTCTGCGACTACCAGCCGAACCCGAATCTCGCGACCGTCAGCGGCTTCATGTGCGCGCCGACGGACGAAGAGGCCCAGCGCAAGGCCGACGGCTGGACCTTCTTCCAGTTCGCCCTCCAGCTCTACAACAAGGAAGGCCCCTTCGAGCCCGGCACGAACAACTTCTGGGAGCGCTACCAGGAGTGGAAGCGGACTCCCGAGGGCCGGAGGCGCTCCGACAGCGAACTGATCGGCTCGCCGGAGACCATCCGCGAGCGCCTGCGGGAACTCGAACGCGCCCACGTCGACCAGGTCATCCTGCTCAACCAGGCCGGCAAGAACACGCACGAGGACATCATGAGCAGCCTGGAGCTGTTCGCCCGCGAGGTGATGCCGGAGTTCCAGACCCGCGAAGACAAGCAGCACGAGTGGAAGCGGGCGGTCCTCGCCGGCGAGCAGCGACTCGACGACATCGACACGGAGCCCTTCAACGTGACCGCGCGCCTGAAGCCCACCCTGCCGCCGTCGGAGGAGGCCCTCGCCGCGGCGAGGAAGTGGGCGAGCTGACTCGCCAGCCGGCGACCGCAACCGAAAACGCCCCTTTCGCGTAGTCAGGTACGACAGGACGCAACCCGACACAGGAGATCTTCATGTCCCTCTTCCTCCAGCGCCGCAAGGCGCTCTCGCTGGCGCTGACCTGCGCTCTGTTCCTCGGCGTCACGGCGGCCGCCGGACCCCTCCTCGCCGACGACCACGAACTGCCGTCGCCCGACGAGATCGTTGCCCGCTACATCGAGGCCGTGGGCGGCGAGGAAGCGATTCGCGCACACACCTCGAGGACCGTCAAGAGCGCGGTCGAGATCCCGGCAATGGGCATGTCCGGCCAGACGACGGCCTACTTCATCGCGCCCGACAAGATGATCGTCAAGAGCGAGACGCCGGGCGTCGGCGAGAGCGTCCAGAGTTACAACGGAGAGATCGGCTGGATCGAAGATCCGATGCAGGGCACACAGATCCTGGAAGGCGAGATGCTGGCCCAGATCAAGCGCCAGGCTCGTTTCTACGGGGACCTGGAGCGCGCCGATCTCTTCCCGCAACAGACAACCGCGGGAGAGACCGAGTGGAACGGCCAGGCCGCGTATCAAATCGACGTCGTCGACGTCGACGGCAACGAACTGTCCCAGTACTTCGCCAGGGAAACCGGGCTCCTGATCGGTGCGGAGGGAACGCAGACGACCGGCATGGGAGAGATGGAGGTGGCGATCACCATCGGCGACTACGAGGAGTTCGGCGGAGTGTTGATCGCCACGTCGACCGCCGCCAACCTCGTTTCGATGGGCATGGAGATCAACACGACCATCGAATCCGTGACCTTCGACGACGTCGACCCGAGCGTCTTCGAGCCCTCCGACGCGATCAAGGCGCTGCTGCCGGAGTAGGGTTGCGGCTACCCTTCGATCAACCGCTCCTCGGCCTGGCTTACACGCCATAGCCGTCCTGGCTCGCCGCCATCGCCGCACAGCCGGGAAAGACCACCACCACTCTGCAAGGAGACGACCCCCATGTCCTTCAAGTCCCTTAGCCGCGCGGCCCTGCTGGCGCTTGCCTGCTGCGGCCTGATTCTCGGCGCCTGCGCCGCGTACGACGCAGATCCCCCGCAGGCGCAGGCGGACGCCGCGCCTCCCGAGCCGGTCCGCGAGTTGACGGAGGAAGAGAAGATCATCGCCCGCCACGTCGAAGCGATCGGCGGCGAGGATGCCATCCGGGCGCACTCCTCGATGACGCTCAAGGGCGCCTTCGAGATGCCGGCGATGGGACTGACCGGCGGCGCGACGATCTACCTGGCGGCGCCCGACAAGGGCCTCGTGAACATCGAGATCCCCGGCTTAGGCAACAACGTCCAGGGCTTCGACGGCGAGTTCGGATGGTCGGAGGATCCGATGCAGGGTCCACGCCTGCTCGAGGGCGGCGAGTTGAGCGTCCTCAAGAACCAGACCCGCATCCACGGAGATCTGGAGTACAACGAGCTCTTCCCCCAGCAGAACCTGGTCGGCGAGACCGAGTGGGACGATCAGGCCGCCCACCGGATCGACCTCGTCGACGCCGACGGCAACGAGTCGTCGCGCTAATTCTCCGTGGAGAGCGGCCTGCTGATCGGCGAGGAATCGGCAATGGCGACCGAGATGGGCACGATGGAAACGAGCACGGTCATCGGCGGCTACAAGGAGTTCGGCGGCGTGCTGTTCGCGACTTCCTCCACCACGAGCGTCACGTCCATGGGCATGGAGTTCATCCAGACCGTCGAGTCCGTGACCTTCGACGACGTCGACCCGAGCGTCTTCGAGCCTTCCGACGCGATCAAGGCGCTGCTGCCGGAGTAGGGGCTCGGCCCTCTCCAGGCAACTCGTTCGCCGGTTCGGTCGCTCCCGCGCGGCCGCCCCGGCGCTCTTGGTCGCGGCAACGCTGCTCGCCGTCGCCGCGACGCCAGCCGAAGCCCAGGGCAGCCGCCGGCCGCAGGCGCGGCTGACGGACTTCCACGAGCGCTGGCTCGCCGAAGCCGAACCGCTGCTCACCGCCGGCGAGCAAGGGGCCTTCGAGCAACTCGAAGGCCCGGGCGCGCGCGAGCGCTTCGTCCGCGCCTTCTGGGAGGCGCGCCCGGAACGCCTGCTGGAACGCTGGCGGGAGAACCGCGAAGCCCGCGACCAGCTCCGCGAACGCTCGCCGGCGATGGAGCGCGCCGTGCTCCTGGCCGGCAAGCCGACCGACCGCCAGACGGTCGAACCCTGCGAGTCGGAACTCCGGCGGATCGAGATCTGGACCTACGACGGCTGGCGGCTCGAGCGCCAGCTAGGGCAATCGCCGCCCCCGGGCGAAGACGAGATCGTCCTCGCGTTCGTCCAGCAGGTGAACTTCGACCCGCGGTCCATGCGGCTGTGGTCGCCGGCCTCCGGCGTCGATCTGACCTTCGAGCGCGAGCCGCCGGACGGCGCGGGCGAGGACCCCGGGACACCGCCCTCCGGCGCGCTCCGGGTGCTGGATCGGGCGGAACGGCGGCGCTGCCTGACGCCGACCGAGCGGCGCCGCCTGGAGCGACGGCTGGGCCGCGCCGTCGGCTGGCGGGAGTTCATCGACCGCCTGGGCTGGGCCGGCAGCGCACCCGAGGGCGGGACTCCCGCAGCCGGCTGGCTCGAGCGCTTCCTTCGCGTCGAGGCCGTCCTCGACCCGGACGCGATGGTCCCGCCGGGCGTCACGCTCGAGTTCGAGGCCCTGGGCGCCGAGAACCGGCGCACGGCGATGCGCGGGCGGCTGCGGTTGCCGCCCGAGCAGTTGGCGCCCCTCGGCGCCGGCCAGATCCTCGACCGGGTGACGATCACGGGCGACGTCTTCCTCGGCGACCGGCTGGCCGACGCCTTCGTCGTCACCCATCACGTGAGCGGCGGCGCCCCGGTCCAGGAATCCGCCTCCGGCGCCCCCGGCATCGCGCTCGACTTCTACCGGCGCCTGCCGGCCGGCGCCTACCGGCTGGAGATCCGGGCCGAGGACCACCTGGGCCGCGGGCTCCTCTGGGCCAGCCGGACGCTCGACGTTCCGGCGCTCGATACGCCGCCGGGGATCCCCGGCCTCGGCCTCCTGAGCCGCCGCGAGACGATCGCGCTCAACCGGCTGCCGAGCGTCGAACTGCTGGCGCCCGCGGGCCGCGTCCTCGGTTCCACCTTCACCGCGCGGGTCGTCGCCAGCCCGGACATCGACCGGGTCGACTTCCTGCGAGACGGCGAGACGGTCGCCACCGCCGGCGCCCCGCCCTTCGTGCGGAACCTCGATCTGCCGGCACGGCGCCACCGGGTCGAAGTGCGGGGACGCGACGCCGCGGGAGCGCTCCTGGCGCGGCACGCGCTGGAGGTCGAGCGGGAGGAACATCCGTTCTCCGTCGCGCTGGAGCGACCGGATCCGGCGCTCATCGAGCAGGCGCTCGACCTGTCCGTGAACGTCGACCTCCCGTCCGGACGGGAACTCGACCGCGTCGACTGCTTCCTGGGCGCCGGACTTCTCGAGACGATGACGGCGCCGCCGTTCCTTTGCCGGGTTCCGGCCGGAGCGCGCCTGCCGTTGAGCTTCGTCCGGGCCGCCGCCACGCTTCGTTCGGGCGAACAGGTCGAGGATCTCGCCTTCCTCGGCGCCGGAGCGCCGGACGAAATCGAGGTGCGCCTCGTCGACCTGCTGGTCTCCGTCGGCGGCCGGCAGACGGGTCCCGCGGCGGACCTGGACGCGGCCGACTTCCGCGTACTGCACCGGGGCGTCGAGGCGCCGGTCCGCGATTTCCGGCGCCTCGCCGACCGGCCGCTGACCGTGGCGCTGCTGATGGACGTCTCCAGTTCGATGGGCCGCGGCGTCCGCGTCGCCGCGACCAGCGCGCAGCGGTTCTTCGAGGGCGTCCTGACCGAGCGCGACGCCGCCAGCCTGATCGTCTTCAACCACGACCTCGACCGCCTGGCGCCGTTCTCGGGCGACACGCACCTGCTCCGCTACGCCGCCGAGGGGCTGCGCGCCTGGGGCTCGACCCGGCTCTACGACGGAATCGCCTACGCCGTCTCCTCGTTCGCGGGCCGCCCGGACCGGCGCGCCCTGGTCGTGCTCAGCGACGGTGCCGACACGGACAGCAATCTCGACTTCGAGTCCGTGCTGGCGCAGGCGGAGCGGGCCGGGGTCGTCGTGTACCCGATCGCGCTGCGCGTCCACGACCCGGCAACGACGGAGGCGCTCCGGCGCCTCGCGGAGAACACTGGAGGCGGCTACCGCGAGGCCGCTTCGGTCGGCGACCTGGACCGCGTCTATCGCGAGATCGAGAGCGCGCTCCGCTCCCAGTACCTGATCGCCTTCGAACCGCCGGCCGGGGTCGAGGCGAGCGGCGACGGGCTGCGGGACATTCGGGTGGAAGTGCTGCAAGCGGGGCTGACGGTGACGGGGGTGAGGAGCCGAGGGCGGTAGGAACGCCTCGCCGGACGCCGCCTGCGGCGGCAGCGGGTCAGAGGACCCGCGCACCCAGCGGGTGACGGCCGTTCCGGTGGGGCCGCGTAGACTGCCGGCATGAGGGGGGCGCGGCGGGCGATGGGGGCGATCGAGCGCGCCCTGATCCGGCCGTGCCGGGAGGCCGAGGGCGACGCGGGGTTCTGGCTCTTCGTGAGCCACCTCGTCACCACGTTCGGCATCGCGCTGTCGAACTTCCTCCTCTTCTTCACGCTCATCCGGGCCGCCGTCCGGCGACGGCGGCTCCACTTCGCCGCCGGCGACGAGGACCGACGGCGGCGGCGGCAGCTTCTGCTCCCGCTGGCCGTCTACGCAGGCTGCTTCGTGCTCTCGGCGGTCTTTTCCTACGATCCGGCGACCAGTCTCCAGGAGCTCTCCACGCTCTACGCCGTGCTGACCCTGCCGCTGGCGCTCCTGCTCGTGCGCGGCGAACGCCAGGTGCGGGTCGCGATCGTCGCCCTCGTCGGGATCTCGGCGGTGCTCGCCGTCTACGGCCTGGCCCAGTTCGCCTTCACCGACTACGGCCCGCTCCACCAGCGGATCCCCGGGCCGTTCTCGCACTACATGACGTTCTCCGGCGTCCTCCTGCTCGGTCTCGCCCTGATCGCCGGCCGCCTGAGCCGGACCGGCGGCTGGCGCTCGCGGGTCGACTGGGTCGGTCTGGCCCTCGTGGGCGGCGCGCTCGTCCTGACCCTGACCCGCAGCGCCTGGCTCGGCGCCTTCGCCCTCGCGGTCGCGGCGATGGCCCTGCAGCGCCGGCGCGTCTTCCTGGGGTTCGCCGCCGCGCTCGTGCTGGCGGCCGTTTCGTTCGCCGCCGTGGCGCCGACCCTCTGGCCGACCTACTGGCAGCGGGCGATCTCGACGGTGGACGTCCGCAATCCCTCGAACTACGACCGGCTGTGCATGCTGTGGGCCGGCGGCCAGATGATCGCCGACCGGCCACTCACCGGCATCGGCCCGGCGATGGTCCGCGAGTGGTATCCGGCCTACCGCCATCCCACGTCCGTCAGGGCGCGGGTGAAGCACCTGCACAACACCTTCGTCCACATGGCGGCGAGCCGCGGCATCCCGTCCCTCCTCAGCTACCTGTGGCTGATGGGCGCCGCGGCGGCGATGGCGTACGCGGGCTATCGCCGCGAGGGCGGCCGGGCCGGGCCGCGCGCCGACCTCTATCTCGGCGTCCTCTTCGCCCTGCTGGCGCTCAACGTCGCCGGCCTCTTCGAAGCGAACTGGCGCGACACGGAGATTCAGCGGTGGGTCCTGTTCCTGCTGGCCCTGCCGGTTATCCTCCGCGCCCCAGACCACCAGCCCGGAGTTTCGCCATGCACCTCGACCGCCTCAGCCTGATCGAGCTTCTCGACCTTCTGTCAGCCCGCGAACTCTCCTGCGTGGAGCTGATGAACGCGACGCTCGATCGCATCGAGGCGACGCACCCGAAGCTCAACGCCGTCGTCAGCCAGCGGCCGCGCGAAGAACTGCTGGCCGACGCCGAAGCGGCCGACGCGCGGCGCGCCGCCGGCGAGGCCCGGCCGCTCGAGGGCGTGCCCCTCGGCGTCAAGGACCTCGAGGACGTGGCCGGCATGGTGACGTCGATGGGTTCGCGGGTGTTCCGGGACCAGGTCGCCGAGGCCGACTCGACCCAGGTGGCGCGGCTGCGGGCCGCCGGCGCGATCGTCGCCGGCAAGACGAACACGCCGGAGTTCGGGTTCACCGCGATCACCAAGAACCCGCTGTTCGGCGTCACGCGCTCGCCCTGGAACCCGGAGCGCACGCCAGGCGGATCGAGCGGCGGTTCCTCCGCCGTGCTGGCGGGCGGCGTGCTGCCCCTCGTGACCTCCTCGGACGGCGGCGGCTCGATCCGGATTCCCGCCAGCTTCACCGGCGCCTTCGGCCTGAAGCCGAGCCAGGGCCGGATACCGCGCGGGCCGATGAACGCCTGGGACTACGGCAGCACCTCGGTCTACGGTCCCCTCACTCGCACCGTGGAGGACGCCGCCCTGTTCCTCGACCTGACGGCCGGTCCGTCGCCCTGCGATCCGGGTTCGCTGCCCCATCCCGGCCTGAGCTACCGCGACGCGCTGGAATCGGCGCTTCCGTCGTCCGTCCGCATCGCCTGGTCGCCGGACCTCGGCTACGCGAGGGTGCAGTCCGACGTCGCCCGGGTGACGGCGGACGCGGCGGCCGCGTTCGACCGGGCCGGCCACGCGGTCGAACCGCTCGAGGAGCAGGTGCCGGGCGGCCCGCCGATGCTCACGGCGGCCTGGGGCAAGCTGGGCAACTTCCTGATCGCCGGCCAGATCCACGAACCGCTGCGGAAGCGGCGGCAGGACATGACCCACTCGTTTGCGGAGGCGCTGGAACGCTCCTGGGAGATGACGCCCGAGACCTTCGGCGCCGCGGCCCGCGAGCGCGGCCGGCTGAACCGCTGGTGCGGCGAGGTCTTCGACCGCTTCGACCTGCTGCTGACGCCGACCGTGCCCTACGATCCGCCGCCCGCGCGCGGCCCCTTCCCCACCCACACCGAGGGCCGGGAGCAGGTGCCGGCCGGGGTCGCGGCGTTCACGATTCCGTTCAACATGTCGGGCCACCCGGCGGCAACGGTGCGCGCCGCGATGTCGGACGCCGGCCTGCCCGTCGGCCTGCAGATCGTGGGTCCGCGCCACCGGGACGATCTCGTGCTGCGTGCCGCGCGGCTGTTCGAGCGCGCCCGGCCCTGGCACCCGAACTGGCCGAAGGTCTGAGCGCGGCCGTCGGAGAGGCGTGAAGGGGTCGTCCCCAGCTGCCGCTCGCGCTCTCTGAGCGAAGGGGAGGCTGGCGCTCGCTCCACTCCACTCGCTCCGGTTCGGTAGCGGTTGCTGGACGGGCATCGGAAGTCGCTCGTTTCGAGTCACCTGGGGACGACCCCTTCGCGCCCCTCCGACGGCTGGTGCTCTGGACGCCGCCACGGGACCTTCCTCTCATCAGGGAATCACGGTCACCTTGACCGCCCCGGAACGCTTGTCGCCCGCGATCTCGAAGGCGCGCTCGATCTCTTCCAACGGCGCCTGGTGGGTGAGCAGACCTTCGTAGGCGGCGCCTCCCGCGGACAGGATTCGCACCGCCTCGGCGAAGTCCTCCGCGCCTGGACGCCGCGCGTAGCAGTTCGACCACTGAAGCCGCGCCTCCTTGCCCAGGAGCAGCAGTGGATCGAGGGTCAGCGCGCGCAGGAAGACCCCCAGAACGCAGACCGTGCCGCCGGGCCCCAGCGCGGCGACGGCCGCGGTCATCGTGTCCGCCGTACCGCCGACCGTCTCGACCACCAGGTCGGCGTCGAAGCCGTCGAGGTCGCCGTCCTCCGCCGCGTCGATTACCTCGTCGGCGCCGAGCCGCCCGGCCAGACGCGCCTGGTGCGGATGACGGGCCGTGACGGCGACGTGCCCCAGGCCCCAGGCGCGGGCGACCGCGACGACCGCCAAGCCGATCGTACCGGCGCCGAGAACCAGCAGCCGGGCGGCCCGCTTCGGCCGTTCCGGCCGTTCCGCACCGGCTGCTGACGGTATCGACCTGTTCCCGTCCCCGTCGGGGGCGGGGCTGAACATCCCCGCGCTCCCAGGCGTGAATGCGGACAAGGCGGGCGCCGTTCCGGGCGCGGCCGACAACCGGAGCCCATGGATCGCTACCGCGAAAGGCTCGGCGAGGGCGGCCAGAGGCGGCGACAGCGTGCCCGGCGCCCGGTAGAGCCGCCGCGCCGGCACGACCACCGCGTCGGCGAAGCCGCCGGGCCGCCTCAGGCCGTAGAGTTCAAGTTCCCGGCAGATCGAATCGCGGCCCCTACGGCACGGATCGCAGTCGCCGCACGAAGCGAGCGGCTCGACGACCACCGGCTCGCCGGCGGCGAACCCTTCGACGCCCGGACCCAGCTCGTCGACCGTGCCGGCCATCTCGTGGCCCATGATCGAACCCGGCTCGACAATCGGCTTCGGACTGTGGACCATGTGCAGGTCCGTGCCGCACACGCCGCAGGCAGTGACGCGAAGCCGGACCTCGCCGGGCCCGGGCGCCGGCAACGGACGCTCGGCCAGGGCGACCTGACCGGGTCCGCTATAGACGCCCGCTCGCATCGCACGGAGCCTAACAACGGACTGTCAGACCGGAGTCCGCCTGACCCGCACCTTCACCGACCTCCAGCCCAGTCGGGTCAGGAGGGGTCGGCGCCCAGGTGCCTCTGAACGAGCGACTGCCCGCGACATTGCATCCACCGACGTCCAACCGGAGCGAGTGAAGCGGAGCAAGCGCAACCCTGCCCATCTCCTCTCGAGCGCGCGCGTCACCTGGGCGCCGACCCCTCCTGACCCAAGACGGGCGGGTGCGTCCGACGCAGCGACGACTCCTAGAAGCCGGGCAGCGTCTCGCAGTCCACGGCGGCGCCGTTCACGGTGCAGGCGCAGTCGCCGCCGTCTTCGCAGTCGACCGTGACGTCGCACTCGCCGGAGTCGCCGCAGGCGGAGGCCGCGAAGTCGAAGGAGTGCGCGTTGCCGACATCGACCGTGCAGTCCTCGCCGTCATCGCAGGCGACCTTGACCTCGATCACGCGGGCTTCGTGTTCGCCGGCCTGGGCGCTCCCTGCGGCGGCGCTCGACACCTCGACGCGCCGCTCCCGCTCCTCCAGGGTGGCGTCGATCTTCTCCATCCGGCCGTCGCGCCAAACCTCGAGCACCACGGTGTCGCCGTCCTCGTGGCCGCCGATGGCCCGCGCGAGCGCCGACGAGGAGGCCACGGGCTCGCCGTCGACCGCCGTGACGATGTCGCCAACCTGCAGGCCGGCACGCAGTGCCGGGCTGCCGTCCACGACCTTGCCGACCATGACGCCGGCGTCCTCGGGCACGCCGAAGTGGGTGCGCAGTTCCGGCGTCAGCTCGGAGAGCTGCACGCCGAGGAAGGCGCCGCCGCCGTGCCGCAGGTGCAGCCGCTCACCGCCGTCGCCGAGCCGCTGCATGACCCGGTGCAGACGGCGCCGGACCAGTTCGCCGGCTTCGCCGTCGCCCTCGTGGTCCTCGATCACGACCACGTCGTGGCCGTCCGCCTTGAGGATCCGGACGTTCTCCTCGGCGACCCATTCGTGGTCGTCGCCGTGGAGCACATGGACATTGCCGTCGTCGCCGACGAAGACGAACCGGTTCAGCCGCTCCTCGCAGTCCTCGCCGTCCGCGCACTCGACGACCTTCTTCACCTGGATCTTGCGAACCTTCTTCTCCTCGCCGTCGCCGGCAACGGCCGGCGCCACGACCGCCAGCGCCAGGGCGACGGCCAACCAGAACTTCACTCTCGACATGGTTCGACTCCTCATGGTCTCTTCGTTCGTTGCTCGTGCAAGTCTAACGAGTCTTCCGCCCAGACCGACGAGCATCCGGGGCCGCGGACGCCCCACACCGGGTGCGCCGGCGTCCTCGCCGGCAGCCGCCGCAGGCGGCCGGGGCGCAGCCGCTGCATGAAGAACGCTTGCGGCCCCTCGTTCGTTCCCGCCGTTCGGGCCAGACCGCGCCGCGCGGCTCAGGAATCCTCCATCGACGCCCGCACCGTCCGCAGGTCCTGGAGCGCCGCCTTGGCCATCGAGCCGCCGTCGCGCGCCACCTCGACGAACCGGAATCCCTGCCGGATCCGCTTCGGCGCCTCCTTGACCGTGCCGGCGACCCCGGCGAACAGCCCGTGGCGTCTGCAACCGTCGAGAATCTTCTCGATCGCCGCGGTGAACTTCTCGTCCTCCTGGTCCGCCGCCGGCTTGAGCCCCAGCGACACGCTGAGATCGCTCGGGCCGACGTAGACGCCGTCGAGGCCGGGCACCGAGAGGATGTCGTCCAGGTTGTCCAGCGCCTGCTGCGTCTCGATCATCGGGATGCAGTAGATCTGCTCGTTCGCCTCCTCCAGGTAGTTGCCGCCGTAGAGAAGGCCCGCCCGGAACGGTCCGAAGCTGCGCTTGCCGCGCGGCGGGTACCGGCAGGCGGCCGCGGCGGCTTCCGCCTCCGCGCGGCTGTTCACCATCGGGATGATGATCCCGTGGGCGCCGGCGTCGAGCATCTTGCCGATGATCCCGGGCTCGTTCCACGGCACCCGGACGATCGGCGTCGTGTCCGAGGCGGTCATGGCCTGCAGCATCTCGGTCGCTCGCTGGTAGTCGACCAGGCCGTGCTGCATGTCGATCGTCGCCCAGTCGAAGCCGAGCCGCGACATCAGTTCGGCGCTGTGCGTGTCCGGGAACGCGAGCCAGGCGCCGAGGACCGGCTCTCCGTTGTCGATCTTGTCGCGCAGGCGGTTCTTCATCGGCATGGCCCGGGTCCCTCCTTCAACTCCGCGGGAAGCGTGGCGGCGGAGCCTAGCAGCCACCCGCCTACGGAATCAGCGACTCGTCCGGTTCGAGCGCCGCGGCGAAGCTGGCCAGCAGATCCGCCGAACGATCGATGTCGTCGAGCGAGATCGTCTCGACGGCGCTGTGCATGTAGCGGTTCGGAACGCTGATCAGGCCCGTCGCGACGCCGGCGCGGGTGGTCTGGATCGGGTTCGCGTCGTTCGGCGCGGCCCGCCCCAGGGCCGCCAACTGGAAGGGGATCTCCTCTTCTTCCGCGACCTCCTCGAGCCGGTCGCTGACCTTGGGGTTCATGTTCGGCCCGCGCACGATGACCGGCCCGCCGCCCAGGCGCAGGTCGCCCTCCTGGCGCTTGCTGATCGTCGGGCAGTCCGTCGCGTGGGTCACGTCCACGGCGATGCCCACGTCCGGGTCGACGCCGTGGGCGCTGGTGCGCGCGCCGCGCAGGCCGATCTCCTCGCAAACCGTGGACACCGCGTACACCGCGACCTTCGGGTTCTTCTTCGCGACCCGCCGCAACGCCTCGATAACGACCCACAGCCCGGTCGTGTTGTCCATCTTCGGCGCGTTCGCCAGGCCGTTGCGCATCTCCTGGAAGCCCAGGTCGAGCGTGACCGGATCGCCCACCCGCACCACCGTCTTCGCGTCGTCGCCGTCCTTCGCGCCGATGTCGAGCCAGAGGTTTTCCATCTTGACCACCCGCTTGCGTTCCTCCATGTCGAGCAGATGGATCGGCTTGCGGGCGATGACCGCGGGCACGGGCCCGTCCTTCGCCCACACGGTCATTCGCTGACCGATGAGCTGCTGCGGATCCCAGCCGCCGATCGGTTGCACCCACAGGAAGCCCTTGTCGTCGATGTAGCTGACGATAAGGCCGATCTGGTCGCAGTGGCCGGCGAACAGCACGCGGCGGCCGTCCGGCTTCTCGCCGGCCTCGACATTCACCGCCGCGATGACGTTGCCGTGCACGTCGGTCGTCACGCTGTACGCGAACTTGCCGGCGTAGGCGCGGACGACCTCCTGGACGGGCGCCTCGTGCCCCGAAGGACTCGGCGTGGCCAACAGATCGATGAAGAACTTCCGTGCGGTCTTGTTCATTTCAGCGTCCCCGGCGACGCTGGCGGCTGCTGTACGACCTCAGCGCGCGCAGGAGGTCGATCTTACGCAGAGCGGGCCAGTGCGTGTCGCAGAAGTAGTACTCGGAGTAGGTGCTCTGCCAGAGCAGGAAGCCGCTCAGCCGGACCTCGCCGCTGGTTCGGAGGATCAGGTCGGGCTCGGGCTGGCCGGAGGTGTAGAGATAGCGCTCGATCGACGAGGCGCTGAACTCGTCCGCCACCTCGTCGAGCGACTTCCCGACCGCCGAGTTGTCCAGCAGGTAGTTGCGGAAGGCGCTCGCGATCTCCTCGCGACCGCCGTAGGCCATCGCTATGTTCAGCCGGTATCGGTCGTAGCCGCTGGTTGCCGCCTCCGCCTCGCGAATCGCGGTCTGCAGGCTCTCCGGCAGAAGTTCGATCTGTCCCAGGAAACGCACACGAATGCCCTTCTCGTGGACGTCGTCGTGGTTCGCCAGTTCCCGGGTCTTCTCCTCGAACAGGTCGAACAGCGCCTGCACCTCCCTGGCGGAGCGATTGAAGTTGTCGAGCGACATGCTCCACACCGTGACGGTCGAAACCTGCGCCTCGTAGCACCAGTTGAGCACTTCCCAGAGCTTCTCGGCGCCCCGGAAGTGCCCGGCGCTGACGTTGCCCAGCCTCTGCTGGCGCGCGAAGCGCCGGTTCCCGTCCATGATCAGCCCGATGTGCCGGGGCAGCCGCCAGGTCCTGACCTTGGACTCCAGCCGGCGCTGGTAGACGACGTAGAACGGCCACTTGATCAGCGCCTTGACGCGCCGCCAGAGTTCGCTCGCGGGCCGCGTCCGCGGCGCCGCCACGGCGCCGGACTCGACCGAGCCGACGACGCTCAACCGGAATCTCCCGGCCGGGCGTCGCGTTCGCCGGAAGAGGCGCCGTCCCCGAGTCCGATCACGCTCGAAGCTCCGTCATTGCGCTGTGGTACCTTCCATCGTCGTTCGTCCATTGCCCCTTCCGCGTCCACTGCAAGCCGCCCCAGGCAACCCACCGATGACACCGCGAGACTCACGGGGGTCGGCCCGGCATCGTGCGGCCGCCGGCCATTCGGCCCCGGATCATAGCGACCCCCGGAGACTCGAAGCCGCGGCGCCCGGAAAGCCGGCCCGGGAGAGGCAACGCCGCCGGCGCCTTTCGATCTTCCCGGTTCTCGCGCTGTGCGCCCTCGCCGGCCTCGCCGGCGCCGCCGGAGCGGCCCCGGCGCCGGCGCTCGAGACCACCGAGGGCACCGAGGCCCTGCGCCTGTACCTGGACTGCGACTGGGGCTGCGACTTCACGTTCCTGCGCAGCCAGATCGACTACGTCAACTGGGTGCGCGATCGCCAGGACGCCGAGGTCCACGTCCTCGTCACCATCCAGTCGGGCGGCAACTCGCGCGAGTACACGTTCAACTTCATCGGCCTGGAACGCTTCGAAGGAACCGATCAACGGCTGATCCACACGTCGTCGTTCACCGACACGGACGACGAACGCCGCCGCGGCATCCAGCGCCTGCTGGAGCTGGGTCTGGTTCGCTACGTGCTGGAGACGCCTCAGGCCGAGGGGCTCGTCGTGCAGTTCGAGAACGGGGAAGAGGAAGGCGAGCCGCACCGGGACCACTTCCATCCCGAACCGAACAACCTGGTCGCCGACCCGCAGGACGATCCCTGGAACTACTGGGTCTACCGCCTTCGTCTGAACACCGACTTCCGAAGCGAGGATCGCAGGGACTCGCAGTCCTACCAGACGAGCGCTTCCGCGGGCCGCACCACGGACCTGTGGCGCATGGGAATGGGCGTCTTCTACTCCTACCGGGAGAGCAACTTCGAGTTCGAGGACGGCAGCACCTACAAGAACGTCTCCCGGAGCACGAGCTACTTCGGCCAGGTGATCCGCACCCTGGCGCCGCACTGGGGCATAGGCGTCGGCGCCAGCAGCCGCCAGTCGACCTTCCTGAATCTCGACAACTCGTACCGCGCGGCGGCGGCCATCGAGTACAACTACTTCCCCTACAGCGAATCGTCCGAGCGCGAGTTCACGTTCGCCTACTTCATCGGCGGCACCAGCCTCGACTACGAGGAGATCACGGTCTTCGACAAGCTCGAGGAGACCTTCACGGACCAGGGCGCGTACATCGCCTTCGGCATGGAGAGGCCCTGGGGCGAGGCCCACGTCGACCTCCAGTACAGCCACTTCATCGACGACTTCGATCGCAGCCGGATCGAGTTCAGCACGGACGTCGAGTACCACATCGTGCGCGGGCTGAGCTTCGACGTCTACGCCGGCATATCGAGGATCCGCGACCAGATCTATCTGCCCAAGGGCGGAGCGACCGACGCGGAGGTCCTGGTGGCCAGACGCCAGTTGGAGACGGACCTCTCGTTCCGCGGCGGCATCCAGCTCCGCTACACCTTCGGCTCGATCTACAACAACGTGGTGAACTCCAGGCTGAGCAGCGAGAGCGGCGGCTTCTCGCGCATCTTCTAGGGCCCGGCGGTTCGCGGCGCGGTTCCGAGCCGCCCCGGACTCTCCGCTATCGTCGCGGGCGTGAGTGTCGTCATTGCCGGCGGCGGAGACATCGCGTATCGGCTCGCGTCTTCCCTGGCGCGCGAGGAGGACGTGTTCGTCGTCGTGCCGACGGAAGCGGAGCGCGGGCGGTTCGAGCACCTGGACCTGCAGATCACTGTCGGCCCGGCGGCCAGCCGCGCCACCCTGAAGCGGGTCGGCCTCTCGGACGACGACACCTTCATCGCCTGCGCCGACTCGGACGAGAGGAACATCATTGCCTGCCTGGCGGCCCGCGGCCAGTCGACGGCCACGACCTACTGCTTCATCGCCCAGGACCAGCACCACGAGAGCTTCAACGACCCGGAGCAGGTGACGCTGGCCGCGATCATCGACCACCTCGTCTGGCCGCAGTGGTCGCTGGCCCGGGAGATCGCTCAGATCGTGCTGGAACCGAGCGCCCTGGACGTGGAGAACTTCCACCGCGGCCGGATCTGGCTGATGGAGTACCGGCTGCCGGCGGAGTCGCCGCTATGCGGACTGACCCTGGCCGAGGCGCCCTTGCCCCGAAACGCCCTGATCGTCAGCCGGGTCCGCGACGGCGAACTGGTCGTGCCGCGCGGCCAGGACCGGCTGGAGGCGGGCGACAAGGTCCTGTTCATGGGACGGCGGACGGCGCTGCGGAAGGTGGCGAAGCGGTTCTTCGCCGCCCCCGAGACCGTCGTGCGCAGCGTCACGATCGTGGGCGGCGGGCGCACGGGCCGGCTGCTGGCCAGCGAGCTGACCCAGGGGCTCTGGCCCGAAGTGCGGCTGATCGAGGCCTCGCGGCAGCGCTGCGAGGACATCGCCGGACAGGTGGGCCGGGCCACCGTCTTCTGCGGCGACGGTACGGACCTCCGAGTCCTGGAGGAGATCGGCGTCGAGCGCAGCGACGCCCTGGTCGCGATGGCCGGCGACGACCAGACGAACCTGCTCTGCTCCCTGATCGCCAAGCAGCTCGGGATTCCGAAGGTGGTCACCGGCGTGCAGCAGGACGCGAGCAGCGCGCTGTTCGAGCGGGTGGGCATCGACGTGACGCTGAACGCCAGCGCGGCCGCCATCGCCGAGGTCCTGCACCAGATCCAGGCGCCGCGCCTGGAGTACCGCGCCAGGCTGGAGGACGGCCGCGCCGAAGTCGTCGAAGTCGCCGTGCCGTCCGACTTCGAGGCCCGGCGCCTGCGCGAGATGGACATGCCGACCGGCGTCATCGTCGGCGCCGTGCTGCGGCAGGTCAACACGATCGTCCCCGGCGGCGAAGACGAAGTGCGGCCCGGCGACAGCCTGCTCGTCGTCGCCACGGCCGAGGGCGCGGAGGCCATCGGTCCGGCCTTCGGCTTGGCGCCGGACGCCTGACGCGCGGCCGTGCGCGTCTCCCTGGTCCTCCGCACCACCCTGGCGCTGGCCGGCGGCTTCGGCCTCGTGCTGCTGGCGCCGTCGGCGGTCGACGCGGCGTACGGGCACGGGCGGAGCGCTCTCGGCTTCCTGGGCGCGGCCGGCATCGCCGCGTTCCTGGGCTTGGCCTCCCGGCTGCTGCCCGGCCGGGGGCTGGAGATGCGGCGGATGGAAGGCCTGGCGACGGTCGCGATGGCCTGGATCGTCCTGGTCCTGATCGGCGCCGTCCCGTATGCCGTGAACGGCTTCGCACCGGCCGACGCGCTGTTCGAGTCGATGTCGGGGCTGACCGGCACGGGCGCCACGATCCTCGCCGACTTCGGCGCCGCCAGCGAGGGCGTCTTCCTCTGGCGCAGCCTGAGCGAGTGGGTGGGCAGCATGGGCATCATCGCCCTGTTCATCGCCGTCCTGCCGGCGCTGCGGGTCGCCGGGCGGCAGATGTTCTTCGCCGAAGCGCCGGGGCCGACGGAGGAGCGGCTCACGCCCAGGATCCGCAACACGGCGCTCTACCTGTACTCGCTCTACGTCGGCCTGACGGGCGTGGAGATCGGGCTGCTGATCCGGTTCGGCATGCCGCCGTTCGACGCCGTCTGCAACGCCCTGAGCACGGTCTCGGCCGGCGGCTTCTCCCCGCACCCGGGCAGCATCGGCGGCTACGGCAGCGACGCCATCGAGTGGACGGTGATGGCCTTCATGCTCCTGGCTGGAGCGAACTACGCCTTCCAGTTCCAGCTCGTCCGCGGCCGTCCGCTGACCCTGCTGCGAAGCGAGGAGTTCCGGCTCTATCTCGCGATCGTCGCGGCGGCGACCCTGCTGCTGGCGGTCACCCTGAAGACCGAAGGCACGCCCCTGTGGGAGTGGCTCGCGACCGACGCGCTCAGCGCGGACACCCTGCGGCGGGCCGGCTTCCAGGCGCTGGCGATCGTCACGACGACCGGATTCGCAACCGAGGACTTCGCGGCCTGGGCGCAGGCGAGCCAGACCGTCCTCCTGCTGCTCATGTTCTGCGGCGGCTGCGGCGGCTCCGCGGCCGGCGGCCCCAAGCTGGTGCGGCTCTGGCTGATCGGCAAGTCGACCCTGCTGGAGCTGTTCCACACCGTGTTCCCGCGCGCCGTGCGGCCCCTGCGTCTGGACGGCCGCCGGGTGTCCGACGACGTCGTCCATGCCGTCGTCTCCTTCCTGCTGCTCTACCTCCTCCTGTTCGCCCTGAGCGTCGGCGTCGTCGGCCTGACCGGCGCCGGCATGGAGACCGCCGTGACCGCCAGCATCGCCACCCTGGGCAACATCGGCCCCGGCCTCGGCGACGTGGGCCCCTTCGGCAACTATGCCCACTTCCCCGACGGAATCAAGGTCTACCTGGCGCTCAACATGTGGGTCGGCCGGCTGGAGATCGTCACCGTGCTCATCTTCCTGCACCCGGCGGCGTGGCTGGGAGTCCGCTGGCGGTAGGTGGACTGCCGGGTTCGCGGGTCTTCCGACCCGCTGCCGCCGAAGGCGGCCGGAAGACGCGCCGGCCGAAGGCCGGCACCGCCATGGCCGGCGGGCCAGGTCCACGCAGGTTGCTAAGGTGCCGGCCCCATGGAACTCCTCGCCTCCGGCTACACGCTCATCGAAGGCCCCCGCGTCGACGCGGACGACCGCCTCTACTTCAGCGATGTCCACAACGGCGGCGTCTATCGACGCAGCCCGGACGGCGAAATCGAGACCGTCGTGCCGAAGCGCCGCGGCGTCGGCGGCATCGCGCTGCACGCCGAGGGCGGCATCGTCTGCTCCGGCCGCAACATCTGCCACGTCCGCGACGGCGCGACGCGGATCCTCTTCGACCCGCCGGACACCCCGGGGTTCAACGACCTCTTCGTCGACTCTCAGGGCCGAGTCATCTGCGGCACGATGCGGACGAGTCCCTTCACGGGCGCCACGGAACGCGTCCCCGGCGAGTGCTGGCGGATCGAATCGGAAGACGAGGCGACCGAACTCTACGGCGACATCAGCCTGACCAACGGCATCGGCTTCTCGCCCGACGGCCGTACCCTGTACCACGCCGACACCGCCCGAGGCCACGTCGTCGCGCACGACGTGACGGACGACGACCGCTGCGTCAACCGGCGAGCGATCGCCGAGCCCGACCGCGGCCGCCCCGACGGCCTCGCCGTCGACGAGGAAGGCTGCCTCTGGGTCGCCTGCTTCGCCGGCGGCTGCGTCACCCGGTTCTCCGCGGACGGGACGATCCTGAGCCACCTGGAAATCCCCGCCAGGAACATCACCAGCGTCTGCTTCGGCGGCAGCGACCGCCGCGACCTCTACGTCGTCACCGCCGGCGACCCGGACGACCCCGAAACCAGCGGCTCGATCTTCCGCACGCGGTCGCCCGTGCCGGGACTGCCCGTACCGCTGGCGACGATCTGACGGTTGCGCCCGAAGAATGAGCAGCAACCCTGCAGACAGCGTGCGAGCGAAACTCGCCGAACTCGGGATCTCGGAGGCTGACGTCGCTGACGCCGTCCGCTGGCACCGTTCAGACGACCGGCGCCAGCCCGCGCCGTCCTCAACTCGAACGAGCCGACGTGGCCCGAGTGGCGACCCATCAACGCAGGAATCTACGGATCGAGATCCGCCATCCACGTAAGCACTTCGCCCTCGCCGGCGAGCAGCACTGTTCCCGGCATGACCCGAAGCCGCCAGGGCGTCAGGCGCAGTACGGCGAACCCTGGACTGTCGGGGCCGTCCCAGTCGGGGATGATCGCCGGGTCGTAGCCGACGGGTGGTGGCGTCGACTTGAACAGGTTCCAGATCCGCTCCCGCGTGGGCAGATCGAACGCCCACTCCGCCCGGCATTCCGCGACGCAGGTGTCGTGGTTCTCGGTCCAGTAGTTGCACGAGACATGCGGGCTGGTATCGAGGTGAGCGCGCTTCGTCGCGGTCGGGCCGGTGCCTACCCAGCCGGTGAGAACGCCGTTCTCCCACTCCCAGATGGGGTGAAGTACCCGGGAGCGGGGACGGTTTGCCCGGTCCACCGTCGCGGCCGAGCACCAGACGATCCGGTGGGCCATGTCCACGAACGCAGGCGCTACGTCGGCTAGTGCTTCAGGCAAGTCTGAGTCCTCCTCGGTCCTGGGTCGGTAGTGGACGTTAGCAGCCGCCGAAACGCCAAGCCCGCGAGAGGTTTCGGCGCAGCCAGTCCGCCCACATCGACGAGAACGGCATGTTCGTGATCCGAGGTCGCCTCGCGCCGGAAGCCGGCGAACTGCTGATGAAGGCGCTCGATGCCGCCGGCGAGGAGCTCTTCGACAAGGGCAGCGACGACAGGCCGCCCATCGGCAAACAACGCGCCGACGCCTTGGCTCTGGTGGCCGAGAGGGCCTTGGCGGCAAGCCCGAAGGCGGCCCAGAGCGGCGACCGCTATCAGGTGGTCGTCCATGTCAACGAGGACGAACTCCAGGCACCCTCGGCGACGGACGAAGCGGCTCACCGAACGAACGGCACCGCACCGCCCGGGTCGGCCTTGCCTGTCGGCGCCACCGGCGCGGAGCCGTTCACGGCAGACGTTTCCGCGGAAACGTGCAAAGCGTGCCGTGCGGGCGAGGGCGGCGTGCGACAGGCCGCGGTGCTCGCGCCAGACACCCAGCGGCGACTCGCCGTCGATCAGCCCGGCGGCGTTTCCGCGGAAACGCCTCCCGCACCGAACCACCCGACCGGCGCCTGGCTCGGCGGCTCTCACATCCGCGTTTCCGCTGAAACGGCCCGGCGCGCCGCCTGCGACTCCGCCACGGTGCGGATGACCCACCGGAACGGGGAGATCCTGAGCGTCGGCCGCAAGACGCGAACGATCCCGCCGCCGATTCGGCGCGCCCTGGAGTTCCGCGATCAGGGTTGCCGCTTCCCCGGCTGCACCTCGAGGCACTGCGACGCCCACCACATCGAACACTGGGCCGACGGCGGCGAAACGAAGCTGTCCAACCTCGTCCTCCTGTGCCGTCGGCACCACCGCCTGCTTCACGAAGGCGGCTGCAGCGTACGATTGAACGCCCAAGGCGCCACCCGGTTCTTCGACCGACGCGGACGGCCGCTCCAACGGAGCCCGGCGCCGCCGCCCATCGGCCTCCACGCCGCGGAGGACCTCGTCAGGCAACTCGAAGACGCGGGCATCCTCGTCACCGGCAAGGAGTCCATGCCCATCTGGGACGGCGAGCCTCTGGATCTGCACTACGCGATGGAGGTCCTTTGGCGGCCGCCTCCCCACCTGGAGGCCGCGGTCGCGCGGGAGAGAGGGTCCGCGCGGGTCGCGTAGGACGACCCTGGCAGTCGCGCGCCGCTACGCCGCCAGGAGCCGCGAGAAGCGAGCCCCGGCCGCGCCGACCCCGAAGTGACCTCGCCTTTCGGCTACGGACCCAGGCGTTCGATCTCGTAGACCGCTCGGCCGGACACGTCGCGGTGCCGGAGGACGATTCGCGGGCGGTCTTCGATCCAGTCGACGTCGACGCTGAGGAAGCCGCCGCCGACGCGGTGGAAGCGGTGGTAGTCGCGGTCTTCGCCCGGGGTGCCGCCGGCGTGGGCGTCGCTGGCCGGGCCGACTGAGAACTCGTGCAGGCCGGTTTCGGGATGCACGGAGTGGTACTGCCAGTGGCGGTCGCCGACGATGACGAGGAAGCGGTCGTCCAGGTTGACGCGGAACCACTCGCGGACGGCGTCGCCTTCGTGGCTGAAGGCGGCGTTGGCGTGGTTGTCGGCCTTGTTGCCGCGGTCGGGCCCGACGATGGGCGTCGGCGAGACGAGGACCTTCCAGTCGGCGTCGCTGGCGAGCAGGGATTCGCGCAGCCAGCGCCACTGTTCGGCGCCCCAGATGGTCTTGCCGGGACCGTCGGGCATGTCGTTGGGCGAGCGGAAGTCGCGGCCCTCGACCAGCCACAGTTGCAGGCCCTTGCCCCAGCGGACGGTGCGGTAGGGGCGTTCGGGCGACGGCGTCTGCTCTGCGAACACCGCGAGACCCTCGTCGAACGTCATCGGCGCGGAGATGCCGGGTTCGATTCCCGGCCAGGAGTCGTTGCGCAGGAGGTCGTGGTCGTCCTTGAGCCAGTAGCCGGGCACGGATCGCAGGAAGGAAGCGATTGCCGGCAGAGTGAACATCCGCTGCCAGTGGTAGCGCGCCAGTTCCACCGACGTCGCGCGCGGCGACTCGTTGTCGTAGTAGACGTTGTCGCCGATGGACAGGTAGAAGTCGGGCCTGCCGCTCGCCATCGAGGGGTAGATGCTGAAGCCGTCCGGGCGGTCCCGCCGGCCGTAGTACTGGCAGGTCATCGCCGTGAAGCGCACCGGCCTCCGCTGGTCCGGCCCCGGCGCGGTGCGGAACGTCGCGGTCTCGACCGCGGTCGCGGGCGCGACCGCGTCGCCGCCCGTCGCTGCGCCGCCGACCGCCGAGGACGCCGCATCCGCCGCAGGCCGCGCCTCCACGGTCGCCAGGTAGACGGTGTCGGGGACGAGGCTGCCGAACGCGACCTGAAGCGTGAAATCGCGTAGCGGGTCGGTGGGTTGCCAGCCACCCGTGCCGACTTGCGTGGGCCGATTCGAACTGGCCGACCCCGGCGCCGTGGCTTGGAACGGTCTCTCGCCGACGCCATCGGTGCCGGCGGCCCCGTTCAACGGCCGAAGGACAACCCGCACTTCGCCCGGCGCGCCCGCCACGGCGCCTTCGAGGCTCGACGCGTCCACGCCCGGCGCCAGCATCACGACCGGGCGGCCCGAGATCTCCAGCCCGGAGCGCCGCGCCGGCTCGGCCGTCGTCCGTGTCCAGACGATCGCCGAGTCCGCGCCGACTTCTCCCACGCGTACGCCGCTTGCCAGGAAGACTCCGCCAGCCTGCGCCTCGACTGCCGACGCACCCGGGCCACCGACCGCCAGAGCCAGGAGGGCCGCCCCGGCGAGAGTCGAGCGACGACGTGAACCCGGCCAGAACGGCGTGGCCGCCCCCACGCCCGGGCCGGCCCCCGCGAGAGCCACGAGAGCCGCCGCGCCGAGAGACCAGCGGTTACAGAGGCCCGGCCGGACCGGCCTTCCCACTGCGGCGAAGCGCCCAAGCGGTACCCGCGAGGTCTCCTCCCCTCCTAACCGCAGCCCAACGCTCCGCCGTCGACGGTGAAGGTCTGGCCCGTGGTCCACGAGCCGGCGCGCGAGGCGAGGTAGACGGCGATGCCGGCGCAGTCCACCGGCTCGCCCAGCCGCCGCAGCGGGGTTCTCGCCGCCACCGCCTTCTCGCGCTCCGGGTCCTCCCACAGCGCGCGGGCGAAGTCCGTCTTGACCAGGCCCGGACAGACCGAGTTGACCCGGATGTTGTCGGGGCCGAACTCGGCGGCGAGGTTGCGCGCGAGCTGCATGTCGGCGGCCTTCGAGATCGCGTAGGCGCCGATCACCGAGTTGCCCCGAAAGCCGCCGACCGAGGACACGATGACGATCGACCCGTCCTTGCGCTCCTGCATCTCGGGGATCACCATCTGGCACAGCCAGTGGACGCTTCGGATGTTCACCTCCATGACCTTGTCCCAGGCCGAATCGGGAATGCCGAGGCTCGATCCGTAGTACGGGTTGACCGCCGCGTTGACGACCAGGTTGTCGATCTTCCCCCAGCGCTCGCGGGTGGCGGCGACCAGCCGTTCCAACTGGTCCTTGTGGCCGACGTGGCACGGGTGCGCCATCGCCTCGCCGCCCTTCTCGTTGATCGCGGCCGCAACCGCCTCGCAGGCATCCGCCTTGCGGCTCGAGATGACCACCTTCGAGCCGAAGGCAGCGAGCGCTTCGGCCATCGCCCTGCCGATGCCCTTCGTCGATCCGGTGATGACGCTCACCTTGCCGGTGAGGTCGAAGAGGTCCTTCATTTGTCCGTTCTCCTTGTTGCCGCAGTGGCGGCCGGGTCTCGTTGATTCCTGGGAAGGCGGCGAAGGCTACCAGCCCGCCGCGCGCTGCTACAGTGCCGCCGCGATGGCCGAACCGCAGCCTGGAGCCGCGAACCCGGACGATCCGATTCCCATGCGGGTCGGAATGACCGCGCCCGAGGCGTTCCCGGCCGCCGAGATGGCCGAAGCGGCCGGCCGCGCGATCCTCGACATCGGCAAGGACTTCGCCTTCTATCCCGGCGACCTCGGTCATCCCCGTCTGCGCGAGGTGCTCGCCCGACGAGAAGCGGACCGCGAGGGCGTCGACTTCGACCCCGACGAGATCGCCCTGACCAACGGCTCGATGCAGGCGGTGACCCTCGTCGGCCGGGCGCTGATGGAGCGGCCGGGCGACACGGTCGTCACCGAGGAGACGACTTACTCCGGCACGTTGGGCGCCTACCGCGGACTCGGCTACCGGCTCCTCGGCGTGCCGGTCGACGAACGCGGCATGGACATCGGCGAACTGCGCCGGACGCTGGAGCGCCTGGCCGCGGCTGGCCGCAAGCCGCGCTTCATCTACACCCTGCCGACCTACCACAACCCGACCGGCGCCGTGATGCCGCGCGAGCGCCGACTCCGCATGATCGAGGTCGCGCGCGAGTTCGACGTGCTCCTGGTCGAGGACAACTGCTACGCCGACGTCCACTACGACGACGCGCCCCGGCCGCCGCAGTCGCTCTACGCGCTGGCGCGGGGCGAGGGCGTCGTCTACATCGGCTCGCTGTCGAAGATCCTCGGCGCCGGCGTGCGGATCGGCTACTTCGTCGCCAGGCAGCCGCTCCTGCAGCGTTTCCTCGACCGGCGCTTCGACGCCGGCCAGAGTACGCTCTCGTCGAGCATCGTCGCCGAACTGCTGCGAGGCCGCCTGCCAGCCCAGATCGAGCGCAACAACGCCGCCCTGCTGCCGAAGCGGGATGCGCTGCTGGCCGCGCTGGAACGCGAGCTCGGAGGCGTCTGCACCTGGCGTAAACCGGCAGGGGCGATGTTCCTGTGGGTCGGCCTGCCGCACGACGTGGATCGCGAGGCGCTGTTCGCACTGGCCGAGCGCCGAAGCCTTGAGTACGGCTACGGCGCCGCCTACCACGCCAGCGGCGAAGACGTACCGTTCCTCCGCCTCGCCTACGCCTGTCCCTCCGCCGCCCGGATTCGCGAAGGCGTCGAGCGGCTGGCCGGGTGCCTGCGGGAGCTGGTGCCGGCGAGGTTCTGACGCGAGCCCCGCTCTCGCATCGTGGCACTTGACTGCATGCCACAATCGTGACACTTTCGTGCACACGATTGTGAACCACCAAAGGCACGGCCGATGAACTTCGTCAGTATTCGCGACTAGCGCACCCGCTCCGCAGCGGTCTGGGAATCGCTGGCCGAAGCGAAGGATCTCGTGGTCACCTCCAACGGCAAGCCGGTCGCGGTCCTTTCCGCCGCGGGCCCGTCCACCCTCGACTCGACGCTGGCTGCCCTCCGGCAAGCCCGGGCGCAACTGGCCGTGGTCGAGATGCAGCGCCGCGCCAGGAAGGCTGGCCTCGACCGATGGCGCCTCGACGAAGTCAACGCCGAGATCGAGGAGGCGCGGCGGCAACTCCGGGCGTGAGAGTCGTCGTCGATACGAACGTCCTCGTATCCGGCCTGCTCTCGCCCTTCGGGCCGCCCGGCGCCATCGTCCGGCTGATCGCGGCAGGCCGGCTCCAACTCTGCTACGACGCCCGGATTCTGGCGGAGTACGCCGAGGTGCTGCGCCGGCCCGCCTTCCCCTTCGCGGACGGGGACATCGACGCCCTGCTTCTCCAGATTGAAGCCGCAGGCGAACTGACCGCTCCCAACCCGCTGCCGGACCGGCTCCCCGACCCTTGCGACGAGCCCTTTCTGGAGGTGGCGGTCTCCGCCTTGGCGGACTTGCTCGTCACCGGCAACGTGAAGCACTTTCCGGCCGCCGGCAGGCAGGGCGCGCGGGTCGTTTCTCCCCGCGAGTTCGTAGATTCCGGCCTCAGGCGTCTCTAGTCCACGTAGCCAAGCGCCCTCAGCCGCCGGCGCACGTCCTCGTCGAGCTGGTCGTCCTCGATCTCTTCGGCGGATTCGACTTCGTCGGCCAGGTTCCGTTCGGCCAGCAGGGCGAGCATCCGTTCCACGATGTCCGGCCGCTCGGCGGCCAGGTTCTCCAGTTCGCCGGGATCCGCATCCAGGTCGAAGAGCATCGGCGCATCGCCCTGGGAGGGTGACTGCGGCAGCACGAGCTTGTAGCGGCCGCGGATCACCGAAGCGGCGCGGTGCCCGTCCAGGTCCAGGTGAACGTACACGTCGATCGGACCGCTGCCGCGACGACGCTTCGCCAGCAGATCGCGCCCATCCGTGGCCGGGGCCTCGATGCCCATGTACGCGAGCAGGGTCGGCAGCAGATCGATGTGCTGGGCCGGCGCCTCTATCCGCCGGGGCGCCACCCCGGGCAGGCGCATGATGAAGGGTACACGCAGCGCCTCCTCGTAGAGAGACTTGCCGTGCTCCCAGCGGCCATGTTCAGCGAACTCCTCGCCGTGGTCCGAGACGTGGATCACGGCCGTGTCGTCCATCAGTCCGCGGGACTCCAGTTCGTCGAGCAGCACACCGAAGGCGTGATCGTTCTGCGCCACCTCCGCGTCGTAGAGCCGGGAGAGAGCTTCGGCGGTTCCCGGATCGGGCTCCACTTCGCGGCGATTCAACTGCCGCATGTAGCGCCGCGTACGGTAGCGGTCGGGCGCGCCGCCAGCGTCCAGTCTGTTCGTGAACTCGGGCAGCGGGTTGTAAGGCCCGTGAGGGTCGGCTGCGAGCAAGAAGAGGAAGAACGGCCCACCGGCATCCTCCCGGTCATCGAGCCAGAGCCGGACCCAGTCGATCATCGCCCCGTCGCGGCCGGGGTCCGCGGCCCGGAAGTGAGTGAAGCCCTGGGCGAAGCCAAAGGAGCGGCCGGCGTTCGGGTTACGGACGAGTCCCATGCCCACGTAACCGTTGGCCGCCAGGATCTCGGCCAGGGTCACGGCTCCTTCGGGGAGCACCGAACGGCGGCCGACCGCCCGGTGCGCCGGCGGGAGCAGTCCGGTGAACATGGACGCCACCGAGGGCCGGGTCCAGGAGGATTGCGCCCAGGCGTTCTCGAACACGACCCCTTCCTCCGCGAACGCGTCGAGGCGCGGCGAAGTCGGCTTGTCGTAGCCGTAGACGCCGAGGCGATCGGCGCGGACCGTGTCTACAACGTAGAGGACGACATTGGGGCGGCGCGGCGGAGCGCGGTCGGCCGGGGAGCCGCCGCAACCGACCGCGGCCGCCAACAACAACGAGCAGGCACCGGCCAGACCCAGACGTCTGGGGTGCGACCAAGGGCCGATCCAGCGGCCAGCGAACCGCACGTCGAGACGATAGCAGGTTCCGGCCTGTTACCCTCCGCCCGCCATGAACTCGACAACCGCGCTCGCTTCCCCGTTGACGGCCGGTCTCGCGCTCGTGACCGGACTGGTCGGCGTGCTCGGCGCCCGCTTCGACCTGATCGCTCCCGTCGCGGGCTTCGGCCTGTTCGCCTTCCTGATGCCCCTCGGCGCCGTGCTCGCCCTGCTCCTCGGCCTGATCGGCCTGCTCCGCACGCGGCCCAGTCAGCGTCGCGGGGGCTCTTCGCAGGCCTGGGGCGGCGTCCTCCTCTCGACGGCGATCGTCGGCTGGGTCTTCGTGCTCAGCTACGGCACGACCGAGGCGCCGCCGATCCACGACATCACCACGAACATCGACGATCCGCCGACCTTCGTCGCGGCCGCTTCGGAGGACAGTCGCGGCCAGGGCTTCGCCTACCCGAGCGGCGGCGCCGCCGTTCCCGCTCAGCAACGGCAGGCCTATCCCGACCTGAAGACGCATCGCCTCGACATCTCGCCCGAAGAGGCGTTGTGGCGCGCTCAACACACCGCGCACGATCTGGCCTGGGAACCGGTCCGGGTCGACGTGGCCGCCGGCAGCCTCGAGTTCGCGGACGCCACGCCCTGGTTCCGGTTCGTCGACTTCGTCTCGGTTCGGGTCCGGGCCGAGGGGACCGGCGCGGCCGTCGACGTGCGCTCCGTGTCCCAGGTCGGAGTCGGCGACCTGGGCGAGAACGCGGATCGCATTCGCCGGTTCCTGGACCGCCTCGGCCACGCCCACTGATACCGCTCCGCTCCGCGCAGCTTCCCAACGCAAACACACCGGCGCGCCCGCGCCAGGAGACACCACCGACATGACCCCACTCACCGACATGGTCGACTACGAAGTCCGCGGCCGGATCGCCCTGATCGTGATCGACAACCCGCCCGTCAACGCGCTCAGCCATGGCGTGCGCGCCGGCATGGTCGAGGGACTGGCGAAGGCCGAGGCCGACGAGAATGTCGCCGCGGTGCTCCTGGTCTGCAAGGGCCGCACCTTCATCGCCGGCGCCGACATCACCGAGTTCGGCAAGCCGATGAAGGAACCGGGTCTCAACGAGGCGATCGAGGCCATGGAGCACGCGACCAAGCCGGTTGTGGCGTCGATTCACGGCACCGCGCTCGGCGGCGGCCTGGAGACGGCGATGGCCTGCCACTACCGGGTCGGCGTGGCGTCGGCACGGTTCGGCCAGCCCGAAGTGAAGCTCGGGATTCTGCCCGGCGCCGGCGGCACGCAGCGGTTGCCGCGCCTGGTCGGCTACCCGAAGGCGCTCGAGATGTGCGTCATGGGCAACCCCATCGGCGCAAAGGAGGCGCTCGAAGGCGGCCTGATCGACGAGATCGTGGACGACGTGTTCGAGGGCGGCGTCGCTTTCGCCGAAAAGCTGATCGCGGAAGACCGCCCGCTCAGGAAGATCCGCGACCTGGAGGAGAAGGTCGACGAGGCGCGCGCCAACCGCAAGGAGATCTTCGACGGCTTCCGCCGCAAGATCGCCCGCCGCACGCGCGGCTTCGAGGCGCCCGAAGCGAACGTGCGAGCGATCGAGGCCGGGCTCGACATGTCCTTCGACGAAGCGCTCGACAACGAGCGGAAGCTGTTCGGGGAGCTCATGGCCGGCAAGCAGTCGATCGCCCAGCGCTACTACTTCTTCGCCGAGCGCCAGGCAGCCAAGGTGCCCGACGTACCGCGCGACACCCAGATGCGCAAGATCGAGAAGGTCGGCGTCCTCGGCTGCGGCACGATGGGCGGGGGCATCTCGATGAACTTCGCCAACCGCGGCATCGGCGTGACGATCGTCGAGGCCGAGCAGAGCCGGCTCGACCACGGCTTCGGCGTCATCCGCAAGAACTACGAGCGAACCGCCAGCCGCGGCCGGATGACGATGGAACAGGTCGACCGGTGCATGGGCCTGCTCGACGGCGTGACCGACCGCGAAGCGCTGGCCGACTGCGACCTGGTGATCGAGGCCGTGTTCGAGAACATGGATCTGAAGAAGGAGATCTTCGCCAGCCTCGACCGGATCGTGAAGCCGGGCGCCATCCTCGCCACGAACACCTCGGCGCTCGACGTGAACGAGATCGCCGCCGCCACCAGCCGTCCCGAGGACGTGATCGGCATGCACTTCTTCTCGCCGGCCAACATCATGCGCCTGCTGGAGGTCGTGCGCGGCGAGAAGACGGCGAAGGACGTGATCCACACCTCGATGACGATCTCCAAGCAGATCGGCAAGGTGCCGGTGCTGGTCGGCGTCTGCCGCGGGTTCGTCGGAAACCGGATCCTCTTCCAGCGCCAGCAGCAGGCGCAGGCGATCATCCTCCAGGGCGCGAAGTACCACGACGTGGACCGCGTCCTCTACGACTTCGGCTTCCCGATGGGACCGTTCGCGATGAGCGACCTGGCCGGCCTCGACATCGGCTGGAACGAGAAGGAGTCGGCGTCCCGCGACATCCGCGAGATCCTTTGCGAATCCGGCCGGCGCGGCCAGAAGAACGGCCGCGGTTACTACGTCTACGACCCGGAGACGCGCGCCTCCGCGCCGGACCCCGAGGTCGAGAAGATCGTCAGCGACTTCGGCTCGGCCAACGGCATCGAGCAGCGCGAAGTCGGCGAGGACGAGATCCTCGAACGCTGCCTCTACCCGATGGTCAACGAGGGCGCGAAGATCCTGGAGGAGGGCATCGCGATCCGGCCGTCCGACATCGACGTGATCTGGGTCAACGGTTACGGCTGGCCGGTCTACCGGGGCGGTCCCATGCACTGGGGCGACAGCGTGGGCCTCGGCAAGGTCGCCGGCCGGATGCGGGAGTTCGCGGCCGAGAGCGGCGACGACTTCTGGCAGCCCTCGGCGCTGCTGGCGGAGCTGGCCGACGCCGGCAAGAGCTTCAGCGACTGGAGAGCCGGCTGAAGGAGACCCGCATCGAGATCGGGCTGACCCCCTGGGTCGACTACCTGGGCGACGAGGCGGGGCGGATCGCCGAACAGGCCGAGTTCGCCGACCGGCTCGGCTTCCACTCGCTGTTCCTGCCGGAGAGCCACTTCAGCGGCGCCGCGTCGTGCCCGTCGCCCCTGGTCGTCCTCGCCGCCGCCGCCGCGCGAACGACGAACCTGAGACTCGGCACGACCTCGTACCTGCTGCCGGTCCGCAACGCCTTCCAGGCGGCCGAGGAGGTCGCGGTGCTCGACCGCCTCTCGAACGGACGGGTCATCCTCGGCTTGGGCCGCGGCTTCCGCCCGGCGCTGTTCGCGGCCTTCGGGGTCGATCCGCGGACGAAGCGGCAACGCTTCCTGGAGTCCCTCGACCTGATGAAGCGGGCCTGGGCCGGCGAGGCGATCGAGGTCGGCGAAGGGGACGCGCGCCGGCCGATCCGGCTGGCGCCGCTCCCGGTGCAGCAGCCCCACCCCGAACTTTGGGTCGCCGCCTTCGGCCCGCTGGCGCTCAAGCAGGCCGGCTCGCTGGGCCTGCCCTACCTGTCGTCGCCGCTGGAGACGATCCAGCGGCTGGAGGCGAACCACGCGGTGCATCGGGACGCGCTTCCGGACGGCGCGCCGCGGCCCATCGTGCCGGTCATGCGCACGGTGTTCGTGTCCGAGGATCCCTCCACATGCGAGCGGGTTCGCTCCGCGCTCGTCGCCCAGGCGGTCCGCATGGCGCGTTCCGGCAGCCGGCTGGTCCCGGAGGAGCAGCTTCTGGATGTCGAGAACTGGGCCTTGGTGGGCGATCTCGCACGAGTCCGCGACGGTCTCGACCGTTACCGGGAACTGCTCGGCATGACCCACGTCATCGCCCGCTGCGGCGTTCCCGGCGCGGCGCCCGAGGAGGTCGAGCGGAGCCTGCGCCTGCTGGCGACGCTGGCGGCGCAGGCCTGACGGCCGGCACGTGTTTCTGGCCGCCTGCGACGGCAGCGGGTCGGGAAGACCCGGACACCCAGTGGGCGGGGGTGTAGAGTGAGCGGCCCGTTCGAACGACATCTCCGCATCGACCCTGGAGAGAACATGGCCGAGATCCTCCGCCGCACGCACGAAGTCCGCTGGGCCGCCGTCCTGGTGCTGGCTTCCCTCCTCCTTGCCGCAACCGCGGCCGCCGGCGCCGGTTCCAGCGCCGGCATCGTCAAGATCGACTCCGGCAAGCTCCAGGGCGAGGTCCTCGACGCGGACACCGGCCTGACCGTCTACCGCGGCATCCCGTTCGCGGCGCCGCCGGTCGGCGACCTGCGCTGGAAGGCGCCGCAGCCGCCCGCTTCGTGGAGCGGCGTGCGCGACGCGACGGAGTTCGGCGCCATCTGTCCGCAGAGCCCGGTCCTGGCGATGATGACCGGCGAAGGCCTGCCGCCGACGTCGGAGGACTGCCTGTTCCTCAACGTGTGGACGGCGGCCGGGGCCGACGACGATTCGCGGCCGGTCATGGTGTGGATCCACGGCGGCGGCCTGAGCCTCGGCTGGAGCAACCAGGCGCAGTACGACGGGTCCGCGTTCGCCGGCCAGGGCGTGGTCCTGGTCTCGGTCAACTACCGGCTCGGCCCCCTCGGCTACCTGGCGCACCCGGCGCTGTCGAAGGAGTCCGGCGGCCAGTCGGGCAACTACGGCTTCCTCGACCAGATCGCGGCGCTTGAATGGGTCGAGCGGAACATCGCCAGGTTCGGCGGGGACCCGGACAACGTGACGATCTTCGGCGAGTCAGCGGGCGGCACCAGCGTCCATGCATTGATGGCGAGCCCCCGGGCCGCCGGCCTCATCCACCGGGCGATCGCCGAGAGCCCCTGGATCACCGACACGAACATCCGCCCGCTCCGGGGAGCGAACGGCATGCACGCCAGCGCCGAGGAAGTCGGCGTCGCCTGGGCAAACGCGCTGCTCGGCGAGGGCGCGAAGCAGTCGGCGAAGGCGCTGCGCGGCCTGGACGCCGGCGCGATCATCCAGAAGACGCCGCCGGCAGGCCAGCCGGGCGCCTACGAACCGCACGTCACGTACGGGACGGCCTTCATGCCCGAGTCGAGCGAGGACCGCTACGCGGCGGGCACGCAGAACGACATCCCCCTGATCGCCGGCACGAACCGCAACGAGGGCACGATGTTCATGTCGTTCCAGCCGCTGGCGGACCGGGACGCCTTCCTCGAGATGCTGAAGGGCGTGTACGGCGACCGCGCGGAAGAGGTCGCGAAGCTCTACCCGTCGTCGACCGCGGACGAACTCAAGGCGCAGCAGGACCGCTTCATCACCGACACATGGTTCCTGCGCGGCACCCGCTGGATGCTGCTCGGCATGGACAACGTCTCCTCGCCCGCCTACCAGTACTTCTTCACCCGCGTGAACCCGGAGAACCCCGCCTGGGGCGCCCACCACGCGGCCGAGCTCGGCTACGTGTTCAACACGCTCGCCGGCGAGAACTACGGCGAGGCGGACGACGAACTCGCCGCGCTGATGATCGACTACTGGGTCCAGTTCGCCCGCACCGGCGACCCGAACGGCGGCGGCCGGCCGGCCTGGCCGAAGTTCGACGGCGAGAAGCAGGCGTATCTGGAACTGGGCGACGAGGTGACGACCGGCGCCGACCTGGAGCGGGAGATCAACGACCGGCTGGAAGCGATCCGCGGGCAGTAGCGGGCAGGCGGCGAACGAGGGCAGGCGAAGCGGACGGCGTGAGACCCGGAAGTCGGCCGCGATGACAGGACGCCCCTTCATCGGCTGGCGAGTCGTCGGAGTCGGTTCGCTCTGCTACGGCTTCGGCATCTCGCCGATGTACTACGGCTGGGGCCTGTTCCTGCCGGAGATGCAGCGCGACCTCGGACTGAACGACGCTCAGTCGGGACTCGTCTTCAGCGTCTTCAGCTACAGCTACCACCTGCTCGGACCGGTGGTCGGGATCGTGATGGCGCGCCTGGGCGTCCGCTCCGTCATGGTGTTCGGCGCCGCGGTCGGAGTCCTCGCCTTCTGGCTGTTGAGCCGGGCCGACTCCTTCGCCGACTGCATGTTCGCCTACGGCGTGCTCGGCGGCATAGCGATCGGCTTCGGCACCATCCTGCCCGCCCAGACCCTGGCCTCGAACTGGTTCGTCCGCTCCCGGTCGAGGGCGATCGCCCTGGTGCTTGGCGGCGGCGCCGTGGTCGGCTTCGCCATCAACCTGTTCACGCCGGCGATCCTCCGGGCCGCCGACTGGCGCACCGCCTGGCTGATCATCTCCGGCATCTCGGCCGCGGTCGCGGTGGTTGCCGCGCTCTTCATCCGCGGCATGCCGGAGAGGGTGGGGCAACAGCCGGACGGAGGCCCGGCCGACAGCGACCCGGAACCCGGCGATCGGCCCGGTCCGACCGGCGTGGGCGAGTGGACCGCGCCGCTCGCGATGCGCACGCCGCAGTTCTACATCCTGGTCGGCCTCTCGATCGCCTACGGCGTGCCGTGGGGCATCATCGCCGTCTTCGGCCGCGCCCACCTCGAGGCCGTCGGCTTCACCACCGCGGTGGCCGCGGGGATCCTCGGCAGCCGCGTTCTGGTCAGCCTCCTCGGCAGGTTCAGCGGCTCCATGGGCGACTTCATGCCGCCCCAACGGCTGCTCGGCATCGTCCTGATCCTGGAGGGGACGGGCTGCGCCCTGCTGATCGTCGCGAAGACGGCGCTCCTCGCCTACGCGGCGATGGTGCTGATCGGACTCGGCTTCGGCGCCGCCTACGTCTGCATCCCCGTCGTCTACTCGGCGTTCTACGGCCGCCGCGCGTTCGGCACCACGGTCGGCATCCGCTTCGCCATCACGGGCGCGATCTCGCCGTCCGCTCCGTTCCTGGCCGGAATGCTCTCCGACTGGTCGGGCTCGCACATGCTGACGCTCACCATCCTGGCGAGCCTCTGCCTGGCCGGCTCTCTGGTCGCCTTCGGCCTCCGCGCGCCGGTGCTCGGCGCCCGGCCGATCCAGCCAGCGTCGGCGGCGGGCTGACGGCGGCGGCTCAGTACTCCGTGCGCAGCCGGAGCCACGCGCTGCGAACCGCGTCCTGGAGGTTCGCGAGCGCGGCCTTTCGCATCTGCTTCGGACGATCGGCCAACCGTTCCACCGCAAGATTCAGCAGTTCGTCGTCCGAGGCCTCGGCGCGGCCGGCGGCGGCGCGGGCATGTTCCTCCAGCACCGGCCGATTGCCGCGCAGACATTCACGCAGGGCCAGCCGTCCGCCCTGTCCATCGTGCGCGTCGAGACACATGCCGGCGCGGCGCAGGTCCGCCGCGACTTCGTCCAGGCCGGCATCCCCGCTCTCCAGGTAGACCTGGACGAGGGCCCTGCGGGTCCGCGAGACGAGCGACTGGGTCTCGCCGCGCAGGCGCTCGCGGTCCCGGGCGACGCGCTCCGTCGTGTCGGCGATGTTCCTGCCGCCCGCGAGGTCGTTGAACAGGCGCGTCCATACCCTGGCCTTGCGGACTCTCTCGACCGTGCCCGTTCGGGCAACCTCCTCGACCATCTCCTGCACCTGGAAGACCTTCCCTTCCAGCGCGACCGCCGCGCGCCGGCGCTCCCGCCGGACCTGTTCGGCCCGCTGGCGCTTCTCCTCCCGCCGGCGCTCCTCCTCCCGCGCCCTTTCCTCCGCCCGCTGGCGTTCGGCGAGTTCCGGTGCGGCCTCCGGGCGTTCGGTCTCCGGGCGTTCGGCCTCGCGCCGCCCGGCGAGCAGCCTGCGGAGTTCCCCCGCCAGGGCATTGAAGTCGATGGCGGACTCCTCGACCTTCGCCACGCTCTCCCGCGGCTGCGGGGCCGCCTCCTTCGTCTCCACCACGTCTTCGTTCATCGGCGGCCTGTTGCGAGAGATCATCGCGTCGAGCACCGACGGCGCCAGTCCCGCTCTGGAAAGCGCCATCAGAGCGTCGATCGACGTGTCGAAGTCCGTCGCGGAGTTCTCGATCCTCCGGACAATGTCCTCCGGAGCGCTGCCGGCTCTGGCCATCTCGCGCACGTCCGCATTCGTCATCGGACGCGTTCCTGCCGCGGGCCGCCGCGCCGGCCGCGTTCGCCTGTTCTCTCCGGGCCGCGGAGCGGGCGCCGCAACACGCCGCCGATCATCCGCGGCGACGGCTTCGTACCACGGGCTCTCCGCGGTCGACCGGCCGCGGCGCCGGTTGTCGAGGGCATCCGAGTCCAGCCCGAAGTCGTCCCCACGACCGGAACGCGGCTCGAAGAGCGACTCGCGCTCGGCGGGGGCTTCGAACGGGTCGCCCAGCGGCTCGTCGTATCGCCAGTCCCTGCTCAGGGTGCGGCCGTCCGGCAGCGTGACGGTCCAGCGCCCATGCCGTTCGCCCTCCACGAACGGCCCCCGCTCGACCGTCCCGTCGGAGCGGTGCACGGTCCAGGCGCCGTGGCGTCTGCCGGCCACGTACGGACCGCGCTCGACGTTGCCGTCGGCGCGCTGCACGGTCCAGTAACCATGCTGCCTGCCGTCGAGGAAGGCGCCCTCCGCCCAGTGACCCTCGTCCGAAACGAGTTCGCCCCTGCCGTGCGGACGGCGGTCGATGCAGCGGCCGAACCACGTCCAGCCCTCGGCCACTTCGACCGTGCAGTCCTCGGCACCGGATTGCGCGGCCGCCGAGCCGGGGACCGCCCACACCACCGCCCCGCAGAACGCGAGCGTCGTGAACGACGGTATGCGCATTGTCAGGCGCTCCCCTTCGGACGTGGGTGGTGGATCTTCCTGGGTGCGGAAAACTACCACAGCAGCCTGACGGCTGCGAGTACTCCTAGCCGGCCGCGGGCGCGACCTTCACGCTCCAGCGGTGCTCGCCCCAGGACAGCTCGATCGCTCCGGGGGCACCTCCTTCGGGCGGCTCGATGGCGATCTTCAGGGCCGACTTCCCGCCCTCGGCGATGGAGTGCTCCAGCGGCGTCTCGCCCAGGTCCTTCACGGGGTCGTGCATCGTGCCCCAGACGTCGGGCTCGTGGTTGACGACCAGCGTCCACCGGCCGTCCTCTTCCAGGCGCAGCCACAGGCTGTAGAGGCCGGCGAAACCCGGCGAGACGTTGCCGGCCGGCACCTTGAGGTCGCCGACCACGATGTCGGCCTCGGTGCGGAGCTTGATCGCCGCGAAGGTCTGGAACTCGAGCAGCCCCTGTTCGTGCTCCTGCAAGGACCGCCAATCCAGACTCCCGAGCGGGATCCTGCCGGCGTTGACCACGACCTCGCCGCCGCCGACCTCGGCCCGGTCGATCGAGCGCGTGGCTCTGACCAGGGCCGCGAAGCCCACGGTCAGGCCGGAAGCGTCGAGCTTGCGGCCCTCGCCCTCCTTCGAGGGCTTCTCGATGACCCTGTCCGTCTCGGCGAACTGTCCCGCCGCCGGCGCCGCGACGGCGGCCATGCAACACGAGACGGCCGCGACCGCCCGCAGCAGCCGCCGTCCGCTCGCCACAGCCATCGCGGCCTCCCTACTCGCCGCCCGTGCTCTGGATCGGCGCGAGGCCGACCCGCAACGCGACCGGGTCGACGGGCTCGACCGGCGCCCAGGCGACGAAGCCGAGCATCATCTCGTCGGTGGTCGCCGTGCCGTTGACGACGTTGTCGGCCGGATCGAAGCCCCGCTCCTCGCCGCGCTCGGGCGAGTTCTCGAACCACATCGACACCTCGACCCGGGTGCCGGCGGGAATCGTCTTCGGCTTCTTGTACTGGTAGGTCGTCTGCCATTCCTGGTCGTAGTTCGGCACGTCGAGCAGGACCTCGGTCGTGCCGTCAGGGTAGAAGGCGTCGTAGCGCACCGCCACCGACCGCAGGTGAGCGTGCGGCCACAGGGCCAGGAGGTCCGTCTCGACCGGGAACACCCGCGCCGAGCCGACCTTCCAGCGTTCGTGACCCGGCGGAATCTCGAAGGTCAGGTTGCCGATCGAGTCGAACTTGACCTCGCGCAGCTCGCTCTCCGGAGCGTCCGCGAACACGAAGCCGATCTCGGAACGGTCGAGGAAGCCGCTGCCCTCGCCGGCCTCCTTGTTGTAGTGCATGGAGAACTCGATGGTCGAACCGGGCTCCAGCTTCATCGCGTAGCCGGGGTCCATCAGGTGACTCTCGGCGCCGAGGGCAATGCAGCCGATCGAGCTGTCGCTGAACTTGCCGAGCGCCGTGGCGCCGCCGGGCGGCCGGACGCTGGCGCACATGTGGTGAACGTCGCTGCCGCCGACCTTGAACTCGACGCCGCGCACCCAGACCGGCTCGGGGAGCATCTCTTCGGTGAGTTCGGCCTCGAAGTTGATGTTGATGTCGGCGATTTCGTCGGCCACCCAGTATTCCTCGGGCATCGCCACGACCAGGTCGGGACGGCCGAGCGACCAGCCGCCGGAACCCTCCTCGACGAACTTCCTCGGCGGCGGCGCATCGGCCGCGTCGCCGGCCGGCGAACCGCCGCGGACCCAGGCCACAACCGTCTCGATCTCGCCGTCCGTCATCACCCGTTCGTTGTGGAACTGGCCGCGCGTGGCCTCGGTCGCGAACCAGGGCGGCATGGCGCGGCTCTCGACCGCGCGGGCGATCGAGCGCGCCCAGGGACGGGTCTGTTGGTACGTCATCAGCGGCATCGGCGCGATCATGCCGCCGATGTTCTCGCCCTCGCCGTCGGGCCGGTGGCAGGTCTGGCAGTTCTCCTGAAGCACCGGCAGCACGTCGGCGTAGAACGTCGGCGTGTCCGCGTCTGCCGCCAGACCAAGGCCGGGAACGGCAAGGGCGGCGACGAGCATGAGCAGGATCGGACGAGAGGTCTGGGCTTTCATCTTCGTGTACTCCCGGTAACGCGGACCGCTGGTCCGCTGTCGACGACCAGGGAAGCCCCTGCCGGCCTGGATCCCTGGTCGGTGCTCAGGAAGTGTACCCGAACCAGAGTGGCGTATTGTGGATCACTGCAGATCAATCGACGATGTCAAGCGAAACGGAGATGGCCACTATGGGTAAGTCGCTCGCCAACTCAGCCGGAACTCCGGGAACCGCCATCTTCCTGATGCTCTGCGGCTCGCTCGCCGCCACAGCCCAGGAAGCCGACCGAAGGGCATTGTTCGGCGACCTGCACGTACACACGCGCTATTCGTTCGACGCCTTCATCTTCGGCACCCGTACGACTCCGGACAACGCCTACGAGTTCGCCAGGGGCAAGGCGATCGAGCACCCCGGAGGCTTCGCACTCCAGCTCGACCGGCCGCTCGACTTCCTCGCCGTGACCGACCACGCGAACTACCTCGGCATGCTGGAGGCGATGTCGCAGCCCGACCACCCGCTGTCCAGGCTCGACCGGGCGGCGGACTTCACCCAGGCACGGACCATCGCCGAGAAGCGGAGCGCCTTCCGCAGCGGCGCCTACGTCCGGGAACATCGCGACGTGGATGTCATCCGCTCGGCCTGGAAGCGGACGGTCGAGGCTGCCGAACGCCACAACGACCCCGGCGCCTTCACCACCTTCCCCGCCTACGAGTACACCTCGAGCCGCGACGGCGGCAACCTGCACCGCAACGTGATCTTCCGGGGCGACGCGGTGCCCGACTACCCGTACGGCCGCATCGACTCGATCAACCCGGAAGACCTCTGGGCGTGGATGGACGACCTGCGGTCGCAAGGCATCGAGGCCCTGGCGATCCCCCACAACTCGAACGGCTCCGACGGCCACATGTTCCAGCTCGTCAACTTCGCCGGCGAGCCGATCGACGCCGCCTACGCAGAGACCAGGATGCGAAACGAACCCCTGGTCGAGGTCACGCAGGTCAAGGGCACCTCCGACACCCATCCCTTCCTCTCGCCCAACGACGAATGGGCGGACTTCGAGATCATGCCCTACCGGATCGCGCAGTGGAACAAGTCGAGACCGCGCGGTTCCTACGTCCGCGACGCCTACCAACGCGGACTCAAGCTGCAGGCAGAAAGCGGCGCGAATCCCTACCGGTTCGGCCTCGTAGGCGCCAGCGACACCCACAACGGCGGCGCCTCGCTCGACGAATCGAACTTCGTCGCCAAGGTCGGCATCCTGGACGCGACAGCCGAGCTGCGCGGCTCGGTGCCGATCGTGTCGGAGGAAGGCGTCACGGCCTACAACGACACCTACTACAAGACTTGGAGCGCCTCCGGCCTGGCCGGCGTCTGGGCCGGGGAGAACACGCGCGACTCGATCTACGACGCCTTCCGCCGCAAGGAGACCTTCGCGACTTCCGGTCCCCGCATCGTCGTCCGTTTCTTTGCCGGCGACTATCCTGACGACTTGGCTGAGCGCGAGGACGCAGTCGACGTGGCCTACGCCGAGGGCGTGCCGATGGGCGGCGAACTGCCAGCCGGCTCGGACGGCGCCGCGACGCCCCGCTTCCTCGTCTGGGCGCTCCAGGACCCGCTCGGCACGCCGTTGCAGCGGGTTCAGGTGATCAAGGGCTGGAGCGACGACGGACACGGGATGGAACAGGTGTTCGACGTCGCCTGCTCGGACGGCCTGGCTCCCGATCCCGAAACCCATCGCTGCCCCGACAACGGCGCCAAAGTGGATCTCGGCGACTGCAGCATCACGGCCGACAGGGGGGCGTCGGAGCTCGTCACGCTGTGGCGGGACCCGACCTTCAAAGCCGGGCAACACGCCTTCTACTACCTCCGGGCGCTGGAGAACCCCACCTGCCGCTGGTCGACCTGGGATGCCGTCAAGGCTGGCGTCGATCCAAGGCCGGGGCTCCAGCCGACGATCCAGGAACGCGCCTGGTCGTCGCCGATCTGGATAGGCGGTCCGCCGACCGAGTGAGGGAAAGTGCACCGCCGGAAGGACCCCGACAGGCGGCCCATATACTGCCGGCGGCCCCCGGCGACTCCAGCTTCTTCATCCCGAGTACCAGTACCCGATCATGCGCAAGTGTCTGATTCCGCTCACGCTGAGCATCACCGTCGGCATTTCGCCCGCTCGCGCGCAAGGCGACGAGGAGAACGTTCCTCAGGAGCCGGCGACGCTTGGACAGGCTATCCGCGACGCGGACGTGTCGCTCGGCCTCCGTTACCGCGTCGAACAGTCCGACGACGACGCGTTCGACGCCACGGCGCTCGCTTCGACCCTGCGCACCACCCTCAAGCTGGAGACCAAGGCCTACCGCGGTTTCTCCTTCCTGCTCGAGGCGGAGGACGTGACCCCGGTCGGCAACGACCGCACCTATCGCAACCTCGGCCACGGCGGCCTCGACAACGGCGTCCGCGACCGGCCGATCATCGCCGATCCGGCGCTCACCGCGATCAACCAGGCGGCGGCCCGCCTGGAGCGGGGGCCGGTAGCCTTCACCCTCGGCCGGACCGAGCTTCTGATCGGCGACCAGCGCTTCGTCGGCGCGGTCGGCTGGCGTCAGCATCACCAGGCCTTCGACGCGGCCGCTCTCGACGCGGAGCTTGCCGCCGACTGGTCGCTGCGCTACGCCTTCCTGAACCGAGCCCACCGGATCACCGGCGCCGAGGAGCCCATGGGCTCCCACGTGATCTACGTTTCGGGCCCGGCGGGTCCCGGCAACCTGGCCCTCTTCGGCTACCTGCTGGACTACGACCGACCCGGCGCCGCAGCCAACTCAACCTCCAACTGGGGCGCCAGCTACAACGGTTCGCACGACGCCGGCGCGGCCTCCGTTCTGTGGGAACTCCAGTACGCGGTCCAATCGGACTGGGCGGACCACCCTGGCAGCGTCGACGTCTTCTACCAGAAGACCGGGATCGGCTTCACCCGCGGAGACGTCAGCGTGCGCGCCGTACGCGAGGCCCTGGACGGCGACGGCACGCACAGCTTCCGCACGCCGCTGGCCACCCTGCACGGCTTCAATGGCTGGACCGACAAGTTCCTCGGCACTCCCGCCCACGGCCTGGTCGACCTGTACCTGCGCCTCGACCACAACCTGGGCACCTGGAACTGGACGGTCCGCTGGCACCGGTTCCGCTCCGCGGTCGGCAGCATGGACTACGGCACCGAGATCGACGCGATGGCGGTGTGGAACACCCCCTGGAAGCAGGACTTCGGCATCAAGCTGGCGCAGTACAACGCGGACGAGTGGAGCACGGACACGTTCAAGGTCTGGGTCTGGACGTCCTGGACCGTCAACCTGCGATCCGCAGGCGGCCGCTGACGTCGACCGAGGCCTCGGCTCCTTCCGGCAGGGTCTCCCAGTCCGCCGCTTCGAGCAGGACCACCGGCGGCGACCGTTCGTAGAGTTCGCGGGCCACCGCGGCGCCCAGCGCCAGAATGCCGTCGAGCTCGCGCAGCACGACGGCGGCCGGCGCCGTGCCCAGACGAACGCCCTCCAGCAGCACCGAGCTCGAACTGCTCGACCCGCGCCCGTACGGCATGACCAGGACGCGGCCGGCGACACTCTCGCCGCAACGCGGATGCCGCCGGTCGATGATCGTCCCGGTAGCCGGATCGACGCCCCCCCAGAACGAAAGCGGCTCCTCGAGCCGGAGCACCCGCCCGGCACCGGCCCCGGCCACCAGGACTCGCCCTTCAAGCGCCACGCCGCTCACGGCCACAACTCCGGGTCGCGCCAGAGCCGGCCGGCCTGGGCGGAACGAACGCACTCGGCCAGGCTGCCAAAGACGACATCGAAGCCGACGTTGCCAGGCGCGTAGTGAGCGAACTTGCCCGAGTTAGTCATCAGCACGCCGCCCGCCGGCGTGCGCAGGATGGGCGCCACAACCACGCAGGTGTCGACGACGACCCGCACGCCCAGCGCGCGCAGCCGGGACAGCTCGCCGCTCCGTTCCAGGAAGTCGAGCGAAAGCCGGTTCGTGCAGACCACGAACTCCACGCTCTCCGCCGGAGGATGGCGCCGGACCAGGGGCAGCAGATCCCGGAACTCCCGCGGCGAGAAGTGGGGACTGCCGAGCGCCACGACGTCGATGGCGAGATCCCGCGCGCGGCCGTTCGCCGACGCCGGGTCCGCGCCGGGCCGGGCCGGCCGCCTCGAACCGGGAGGAGCCTGAGCCGCGGCTTCGCCCGTGGGCGGCGCAACGTCCGCCACCGTCGACAGCCGCCGCAAGGCGACCCTGAGATCGGCGGCCGTGACCTCGATCCACTCCTCCGCTTTCCCGCCGCCCCGCGCCGGGTCATGCGAACCGAGCGCCGCTTCGAGCGTCGGCGCCTCGGGCGTGATGCCGACCGCGTGAAACAGGGCGACCGCGCCCGACGACGCCGCGGCCGCGCCCAGCGCCTTCAGGCCGTCCTCGTCGGCATCTTCCAGGCCAAGCAGCACCGGGATCCGGTTGCCGCAGCGCTCCCCGACCAGGTAGCCGATCGCCGGCAGCAACCAGGACGCCGACCGCAACGAAGGCGGCAGCGAACGCAGATCGAAGACGACCTGTCCGCACCGGTTCTCCTCCAGGTGGAGCCCCACCGCCGGCGCGCGTCCGGCGATGGCGGCGCAGATGTCGATGAAGTCGCCGTAGCGATGGGTGCGGGCGCCGAGGACCGAGTTCGCGAACACGATCGCGTTGCTCTCGGCCCAGGCGACCTGCTGGCCGAACGCCGGCCGCGGCGTCGTCTGGTAGGGCGCGCAGGTCCAGATCGTCCGGCAGCCCATCTCCTCGTAGCACTCCATCAGCCGCAGCGCCTTCGCCCGGCGCTCCGCCGTGCCGGCGAACTCGTTCGGATGCAGCAGGTCGAGGCCGCCGACGTTCAGCGTCGTCGGCACGCGGACGCGCGCGCCGCCGGCCACCAGGAGCTCCGCGAAGTCGACGCCCGAGTCGCCGTGGTACAGGCAGCCGTCGATGTGGGCGCCCTCGATGTCGAGCAGCCGCTCGGCGCCGTAGACGCCGGCCATCGCGACCAGGATGCGCATGGCCGCCGCCGTGGCCTCGCCGAAGTCGCCGGCGAGCATGGAGCGGTCGCGGTCGGTCAGATCGACGGACCCGCGCATGTCCAAGCCAGCCATGGCCGGTCAGTGTAGCCACCGCCCGATGCGCGCCGCGTGCGCGCCTGGGTGCGCGGGTCTTCCGACCCGTATGCGGGCGGAGCCGCGGAGCGGCGTAGCCCGGACGACAGCGGCGCCGGCCTTATGGCCGGCACGTACTTCTGGCCGCCTGCGGCGGCATGCGGGTCGGAAGACCCGCGCACCCGGCGCGCACCCGGCAGGCGCTTCGTTGCGTTTCGGCGGTGCAAGCTCCTAACGAGGCTTCGCCTCAGACCGACGAGCATGTTCGCGGCGGTGGTCGGCCTCGGCCTTGGCGTCGATCGGACTCCGGTCGCTGCTTCAGCTGCGGAGTGAATCCGCCGTATTGTCGCTCTGCGGCGAAGGTGGCCTTAAGCTGGCCGGTGAGAAGCCCATCGACCGGAGTCCGCTGATGAAGGTAGCACGCACGGCAGCCGAGGTTCTTGAGGAGCATGTGTCGTTGACGCTGGAGTGCGTCGATCGGATGTACCTCAACGTCTACGTACCGGTGCTTCAGCGTGGCGCGGGCGCGGCCTGGTTCTTCCGGGAGGTGCGGGGCGCGCAGGTGCCGTCGTCGGTGCTGATGGCGCCGATGACGAGGCGGTTCGTGGCCGCGATCAAGGGCTACGCGCGGCAGCATCGGATCGACATCGTCCCGTTTCGGCGCGGCGAGCGCAAGGACGACCGCACCCGCGAGTACCTTCGCCGGTGGCATGGAGGCGAGGGGGTGCTGTACGTCGGCAAGGCGCAGGAGAAGGCTCGGGTGCTGCGTACCGAGCGTCGTTACGACTCGGCGACCGACGCGGGCTATCCGTGGCTGGTGCACTCGACGGCGATGGTCAACCAGTACTACTTCTACGTGTTCGACGACGACTTCGGTCCGTTCTTCCTGAAGTTCTGCTCGTACTTCCCCTACAACGCCAAGCTGTGCATCAACGGACACGAGTACCTCAAGCGCCAGTTGAGCAAGCGGGGGATCGAGTACGAGGCGCTGGACAACGGCATCCTGCGCTGCTCGGACCCGGAGGCGATGCAGCGGCTCGCCGACGGCCTCGACGCGGACAAGATCGACGCGCTGCTGCGCAAGTGGCTGGCTCGCCTGCCGCATCCGTTCTCCGCCGGCGACCGGCGGCGGGGCATCCGCTACGCCGTCTCGATCCTCCAGGCCGAATTCGCCCTGACCCAGGTCTTCGACCGCCCGGTGCAGGGTCGGGTCTTCTTCGAGGAGGTGCTGCGCGAGCACCTCGACATGGGACGGCCCGAGCACGTGCAGTTGATCTTCAAGCGCCGCGTCACGCGACGCACCCCCTCGCGGTATCGCACCCGCGTCATTACCGACGGGGTCTCCCCGTCGCTGCACGTCGACTACAAGCACTCGCGCATCAAGCAGTACCACAAGGAAGGGCGCGCCCTGCGCACCGAGACGGTGATCAACGACACCTACGACTTCGATGTCGGTCGTTTGCTGAGAAACCTCGATGACCTCAAGAAGGTCGGCTTCGCCGCCAACCGACGCCTGCTCGGCGTCCAAACTCTCAGCCACGACTGTCTGCTCGGAGCCGAAACGCTCGACGATCTGCACCGTCCGCGGTGCATCTCGGGTCAGCGCGCTTCGGCGCTTCGCTTCGGAGACCGCAGGGTGCAGAGTCTCTTCGCCGCCCTGCTGCGCTTCAGCCTCCTGCCCAACGGCTTCCGCAACCGCGACCTGCGGCCCGCGGTCGCCAGTCTGTGCGGACTCACGCCGGACCGCTACGGACCCTCCCGCATGACCTACGACCTGCGCCGACTGCGACTGCGGGGAATCGTCGAACGGGTTCCGCGCACCCACCGCTACCGGATCACCGACTGGGGACTGCGCGTAGCGTTCGCCTACCACCGGACCCACGCCCGAGTGCTCGGCCCCGTCATGTCCGCCACCCTCGACCCGGAAGCCAACGCCCGGCTACGAAGAACCGTCGCCAGCTACGACCGCGAGGTCCAAAGAGCTTGGCGAGGACAGCGACTCGCAGCCTGAGGCCGACCTCCGTCACGCCGAATCGACACGGACACCCCGAACCAAACTTGACTCAACTGTTAAGACGCCCCTTGTTCAAGGAGTCTAGACTCACCGCTTCGCCCACTCAGCAGACAAACACACGGACGACGCCCGCTGCGCGCGGCGCCCGTGAAGAGGCCCGCATGGCGATCGACACAGCACTGCAGGAACGACTCATGGCCGCCGCGCCCTACGGCATGGGCGTCTCGGTACATGCGGACGTGGCGCCCGACCGGATGGCCGTGCTGTCGAAGTTCGGCGGCCGAACGCTCGGCGAACTGAACGCCAACGCCAACCGCCTGGCCCGCGTGCTGCGGGCGCACGGCGTCGGTCCCGACGTCGGCGTCGCCCTGCTGTGCCGGAACCGGCCCGAGTTCGTCGAGACGATCGCCGCCTGCCAGCGCTGCGGCGGCCGCATGACGCCGATCAACTGGCACCTCTCGCCCCCCGAGGTCGCCTACATCGTCGACAACTGCGAGGCCCTGGTGCTGATCGCCGACGAGGCCTTCGCCCCGGCCGTCGCCGCGGCCCAGACCGCGTCGGGCCGCCTGCGCCTGACCCTGGCGGTCGGCGGCGAAATCGAGGGCGCCGAGGCCTACGCCGACGCGCTGGCTGCCGAAGACGGCTCGAACATCGAAGACCCGATCCTCGGCGCCCCCATGCTCTACACCTCCGGCACCACGGGCCACCCCAAGGGCGTCTACCGCAAGGCCGACGCAACGCCGACTCCGTTCCTGCTGGCTGTCCGCGAGTCGGGCGACTTCGAGCCGGACACGGACTGCTCGCTCGTCACCGGGCCGCTCTACCACGCCGCCCCGCTGGGCCTGAACCTGGCGATGCCGATGGGCGCCGGCGTCGGCTCGGTGCTGATGGACAAGTGGGATGCGGAGGAAACGCTCGCCCTGATCGACCGCCACCGCGTCACCCACACCCACATGGTGGCGACCATGTTCCACCGCATGCTGGCGCTGCCGCGGGAGGTCAGGGACCGCTACGACGTCTCGTCCATGCGCTGGCTGTGCCACGGCGCCGCGCCGACGCCGGTCCACGTCAAGCACAAGATCATCGAGTGGTTCGGCCCGGTCGTCTGGGAGTACTACGCCGCCACCGAGGGCGGCACCTTCTTCATCGACTCGGAGGACTGGCTCACGAAGCCCGGCAGCGTCGGCCGCACAGTCGAGGGAACGAAGTACAAGGTGCTCGACGACGACGGCGAACCGGTGCCGGCGGGAACCACGGGCACCGTCTACTTCCAGGCCGCGGAGAACCGTTTCGAGTACTTCAAGGCGCCCGACAAGACCGACGCGGCGTACCGCGACGACTACTTCACGATGGGCGACATGGGCTACGTCGACGAGGACGGCTACCTGTTCCTGACCGGCCGCTCGGCGGAAACGATCATCGCCGGCGGCGTCAACATCTATCCCCAGGAGATCGACGACGTGCTGCAGCAGCATCCCGCGGTCTACGAGGTCTGCACCGTCGGCGTGCCCCACGAGGAGTGGGGCGAAAGCGTCAAGTCCGTGGTCGAGGTCGACGAGGGTTACGAAGCCGGCGACGACCTGGCCGAGGAACTCCTCGCCTGGTGCCGCGAGAACCTGCCCGACTTCAAGCGCCCGCGCTCCATTGACTTCGCCACCGACCTCCCGAGGATGCCCACCGGCAAGATCCAGCGCGGTCTGGTGCGGGCGCCGTACTGGAAGGGCCGCGAGCGACAGATCTGACAGCCAGCTTCCCCAACTACATCTCAGAGGCAACCATGAAGGCAGTTGTATGCAGCGCGTTCGGTCCCCCGGAGAACCTGACGATCGAGGAGCTTCCCGATCCGGTCCCGGGGCCAGGCGAGGTCGTCGTCGACATCCGGGCGGCGGCGATCACCTGGCCCGACACGCTGATCATCGAGAACCGGTACCAGTTCCGGGGAGAGCCGCCCTTCACGGTTGGCGGCGAGGTGGGCGGCACGATCGCGGCCGTGGGCCCGGATGTGGAAGGCCTTGCCGTAGGCGACGACGTGGTGGGCGGCGGCGGCACCGGCGGCTTCGCCGAGCAGGTGCTGCTCAAGGCGCCGCAGGTGCGCAAGCTGCCGCCGGGTCTCGGCCACGCGGAGGCCACGGGATACGGCTACGCCTACGGCACGGGCCACTACGCGCTGAAGTACCGGGGCGATCTGAAGCCCGGCGAGACGCTACTGGTGCTCGGCGCGGCCGGCGGGGTGGGCCTTGCCGCGCTCGAACTCGGCAAGGTGATGGGCGCGCGGGTGATCGCCGCCGCCTCGAGCGAGGAGAAGCTGGCGCTCTGCCGCGAACGCGGCGCCGACGAGACGATCAACTACTCCGAAGAGGACCTGAAGAACCGGGCCAAGGAGCTGACGGGCGGCAAGGGAGTGGACGTCGTCTACGACGCAGTCGGCGGCGAGTACGCCGAGGCGGCGCTGCGGGCCACGAACTGGCGCGGCCGGTTCCTGGTCATCGGCTTCACCGCCGGCATCCCGCGCATGCCGCTCAACCTGACGCTGCTCAAGGGCTGCGACGTCCTCGGCGTGTTCTGGGGGGCGTCGAGGATGCGCGAGCCGGCGATCTTCGAGGCGACGCGGGTGGAGACGGAGGCGCTGGCCGCTGAGGGCAAGATCCAGCCATACATCTCGCGGCGCTATCCGCTGGCAGAGGTGCCGCGGGCGCTGCGCGACATGATGGACCGGAAGATCGTCGGCAAGATGGTCATGCAGCGCGACTAGAGGCGCCAGAGGAGATCGGAAGATGAAGTTCGGAGCACAGGTCACCGTCTACCGCAACACATGGGACAGCGTCCGGGAGGTCGCCGAGCTGCTCGACCGGGGCCCGTGGGACAGCATCTGGTACGCCGACCACTACCTGCCGCCCCCGGGGATCAAGGAAGAGGAACACCTCGCGGCGCAGGAGGCCTTCACGGTCGCGGCGGCGACCGCCAGCATCACGAAGAACCTGAAGATCGGCCACCTGGTTCTCGGCAACACCTACCGGAATCCCGGCCTGGTCGCCAAGATGGCGGGCACCCTGGACCACATCTCCCACGGCCGCTTCGTGCTCGGCATCGGCGCCGCGTGGTTCCAGCGGGAGCACGAAGCCTACGGCTGGACGTTCCCCTCGATGAAGGAGCGCCAAGACCGCTTCGAGGAGGCGGTCGAACTGATCCGGGCGCTCTTCCGGTCGAGCGAAGCCGTCGACTTCCAGGGCGAGTACTACCGGCTCGACTCGGCGCCGCTGTCGCCCGGCTGCTACGCCGACCCGATCCCGATCCTGATCGGCGGCACCGGCGAGAAGCGGACGCTGCGCACCCTGGCCCGCCACGGCGACGTGATGAACCTGGACGGCTGGGCCCGCGGGCCGATGACCCGCGAGTACTTCCGGCACAAGGTTTCGGTGATCGAGCGGCACTGCGAAGACGCGGGCCGCGATCCCGGCGAGATCCGGCACACCGTGCTGATGCCGACCTTCGTGACCGACGACGAGGCGGCCGCCCGGCGCTTCATCGACGCCCGCGGCCTCGGCGAAGGCACGGCGGCCGGCCCGAAGAGCTACGTCATCGACCGGATCGGGGAGATGATCGACGCCGGCGCCCACGAGATCATGATCGGCGGCATCCCGACGCACCGTCTCGACCACTACCGACTCGTGGCCGAAGAGATCATCCCGGCGTTCGACTGAGGCGGATGTCCGGCGAGGCTCAGCCGGCACCCGTGGCGGCGCTCCTTGGCGCCGCACTTCTGCTGCTGGGCGTCGCCCAGATTCGGGCACAGGACACGGACTGGCCGACGATCACCGGCGGCAACGATGCTCGCCGCTACGCCGCGCTCGACCGGATCGACGCCTCCAACTTCGCGCGCCTCGAACCGGCCTGGCGCTGGGAACTGCCCGACAACGACCTGATGGCGAACGACCCGCGCTTCGAAGACGGGTCGATGAAGCAGCGCACCCACGTCACGACGCCGATCAAGGTCGGCGACCGGCTCTACGTCGTCACGGGCTACGGCATCGCCGTCGCCGTCGATCCGGCAACCGGCGCCACGGTCTGGCAGCACGATCCGCAGAGCTACGGCCACGGCCGACCCACGAACCACGGCTTCACCCACAAGGGTCCGAGCCTCTGGCGCGACCCGGAGCGTCCGGACGCGCCGGGCCGGCTCATCTACGCCAGCACGGACGCCATCCTGCGCGCCGTCTACGCCGACGAAGGCACGCCGGTGCGCTCCTTCGGCAACCACGGCGGCGTCGATCTCACCGAGGGGCTGCACCGGGCCGTGGAACGCCGCAAGTACACCGTCAGTTCCCCGACGACCATCTGCCGCAATGTCGCGATCGTCGGCTCGTCCATCTCGGACGGTCCGCTGGGACCCGACGACGGCCCGCCGGGCGACGTGCGCGGCTTCGACGTCCGCACCGGCCGGCAACTCTGGACGTTCCACACCGTGCCCCAGGAAGGCGAGCACGGCACGGACACCTGGGAGGACGAGTCCTGGCGCATCGCCGGCGGCGCGAACGTCTGGGGCCTGATGAGCGCCGACGAGGAACTCGGGCTCGCCTACCTGCCGACCAGCACGCCGACGAACGACTGGTACGGCGGCCATCGCCGCGGCGACAACCTGTACGCGGAGAGCCTGGTCGCCGTCGACTGCGAGACGGGCGAGCGCCGCTGGCACTTCCAGGCGATCCACCACGGCCTCTGGGACTACGACTTCGCCGCGCCGGCGGTGCTGGGCGACCTCGTCGTCGACGGTCGCACCGTCAAGGCGGCCATGCTGCCCGGCAAGCAGGCGTTCCTCTACGTCTTCGACCGGGAGACCGGAGAGCCCGTGTGGCCGATCGAGGAGCGGCAGGTCCCGCAGACGGGCATCCCCGGCGAGCGGACCTCGCCCACCCAGCCCTTCCCCACCAGACCGCCGCCGTTCGACCGCCAGGGCATGCAGCTCGCCGACGTGATCGACTTCACGACCGAGATCCGCGCCGAGGCGGAGCGCATCCTGACTTCGCGCCAGTACGGGCCGATCTACACGCCGCCCAGCGAGCGCGGCACCGTCGCCATGCCCGGCTTCGAGGGCGGCGCGAGCTGGCCCGGCGGCGCCTTCGACCCGAACACGGGCAAGCTCTACGTGCCTTCTTTCACGGCGCCGATCCTGATCACCCTCCGGCGGCCCGACCCGAACCGCTCCTCCTTCGACTTCGTGGCAAGGGTGTCAGGCTTCCACGGCCCCTTCGACCTGCCGATCTCAAAGCCGCCGTACTCGCGGGTGACCGCCTACGACATGAGCCGCGGCGACATCGCGTGGCAGGTCCCGCTCGGCGAAGGCCCGCGACGCCACCCGAAGCTCGCCGACCTGGGCCTCCCGCTGCTGGGCTCGGGCGTCCGCGGCCACGCGCTCGTGACGAAGACGCTGCTCATCGTGAGCTCCGGCCACTCGCGGTCCTTCCGCGCCCAGGAGGCGAAGGCCGAGCGTGAGTGGAACGAGCAGCCCGAGGAAGTCACCGGCGGCCTCGCCTGGACCGACCCCCGGTCGGCGGCGCGGGACGACTGGCGCTACACCGTGCCGATGCTGCGCGCCTTCGACAAGGCGACCGGCGAGCTCGTGGCCGAAGTCGAACTGCCGGCGCACTCCGACGGCAGCCCGATCACGTACCTGCACGGCGGCGCCCAGTACCTCGTCGTCTCCATCGGCGGCCGCGGTGAACCGTTCGAGTTGATCGCCTACCGGCTGCCGGGGTAACCCGACTGCCGACCAGCTCCTCATCCGCGCCCGATGACGGGCGCGGGACCGTCCACGACGGCTGCGGACCGCACCACGGGCTCTCGCCGGTTGCCACCCGGGAAGACTGCCTCTCGGTGGTAGCCTGCGCTTCAACGAGGCCGGCGCCCGCAGCTTCCTCCCCGAGCCTTAGGCGGACCGTCGGGCAACGGCCAGCACGGAGCGTAGCCAGCCTCATGAGAGCCGCCCAAAGACCGCTCGCCAAAACGCAGCGAAGCCTCTTCCCGTCGCCCGATCCCGTTCCCGCCAACCGGCAACGCGGCCGAACGGCCAAACGCGAGGACAGCACGTCGGGCAGCTTCGTCGGCAACATGAGCCTCCCGGTCCATCGGTGGTTCCGCTACAGCGCCGGCTTCAGCGGGGCCTGGGTTGGCGATTTGATCTCCCGGGAGGCAAGGGGAAAGAACCTGCGAGTCTTCGACCCCTTCGCGGGAAGCGGTACGACACTCGTCGCGGCCGAACACTGCGGCGTCGAGTCCATGGGAATCGACTCACATCCTTTCGTCGCGCGGGTCGCCCAGGCGAAACTCGCATACAGATCGTCTCCCACGGCCTACGCTCGGCAAGCAGCGCGCGTGTTCGACGGCGCACTCGCGGACCGCGGCTCATTGGAGCCGTACTCGCCGCTGATTCGCAAGTGTTACTCCGACACCGCGCTCGACCAACTCGATCGTCTTCGGCGCTCGGTCGAGAGCCAGTGCGGCGATTCAGAAACGGACAGACTGGTCTGGCTCACCCTGATTTCCATCCTGCGATCGACCTCGCAGGTCGGTACCGCAAACTGGCAGTACCTGCTGCCGAACCGCCGGAAAGCTCGCGTGCTCGAGCCGTTCGCGGCCTTCAGGCAAATGAGCCGCGTCATCCATGACGATATGCGGCTGTACGAACACCTCTCGGCACCGCGCGCCAAGTTCCACCTCGACGACGCCCGGACTTGTGCCGAGGCGCCCAGAGACTGTTTCAACCTGGTCGTGACGTCGCCTCCCTACCCAAACAACTACGACTACGCCGACGCAACGCGTCTCGAACTCGCCTTCCTCGGCGAGGTCCGTAGCTGGGGCGACCTGCAGGGAGCGATCCGGCGCCACCTCCTCCGGTCCTGCACGCAGCACGTTCCTAACAAGGCCGTCGATCTGCCCCGCGTCCTGGGTCATCCGAAACTCGCGCCAATCGGGGACGAACTCCGCGCGGTGTGCGACGAGCTCGGCGAGATCCGCCTCACACGCGGCGGCAAGAAGACCTACCACAACATGATCGCGTGCTACTTCCTGGATCTGGCTCGCGTCTGGATCGCTCTCCGGCGTGTGTGCAGATCACCGTCCAAGGTCTGCTTCGTGATCGGCGATTCCGCGCCATACGGCGTGTACGTTCCCGTCGTCGACTGGTTCACCAGATTGGCCGGTGCCGCCGGCTTCGAAGCCGCCACGTTCGAGAAGACCCGGGATCGCAACACGAAGTGGAAGAACCGCAAGCACCGGGTCCCTCTATGTGAAGGGCGTCTATGGGTGGAAGGCTAGAGGCTGGTGGCGCAGTCCCCCGCTCACCGGCTCGGCCAGATCGTCGGCGACCAACTCGAACTGGCACTTCGTAAGCCGCTCCAGGCGATGGCCGACGAGTTCGGCCTGTACCTGGACTACAAGCACCCGCGACCCGCTCGGCGTGGAAGAAGGAAGGTCGCTTGGAGGGATTTGCACGGCAACGTTCACGATCTCGACTACGTGCTGGAGGAGGGTGGTTCCGAGGAGAAGATGGGCGAACCCGTCGCGTTCATCGAAACCGCATGGCGCAGGTACACCAAACACTCCCGAAACAAGGTGCAGGAGATTCAAGGCGCCATCATGCCCCTCGCAGAGACCTACGCGCGTCGGCAGCCGTTCTTGGGCGCCGTGCTCGCAGGCGACTTCACCGAAGGTTCCTTGACGCAACTTCAATCTCATCGCTTTCAACTGGCGCATTGCCCGTACGACACGATCGTGCAGGCCTTTGCCACGGAAGGCGCCGACATCTTGTCGGAGGAGAGCACCTCGGAGGAGGAACTCCAAGCCAAGGTCGAGGCGTTCAACCGGCTGACCCTGTCACAACGGGACAGAGTCGCGAGAGCGATTCGGAGGTTCCACGACGCGCAGTTCGGTGGCTTCCTTGGCGCGCTTCGCCGCAGTCTCGAACGGAGGGTGTCGGAGATCTTCGTGCGGACGCTCAGCGGTGCCTCGCGGAGCTTCCCGACGGTCCGCGACGCGATGCTCTTCGTCTCCGGGTACGACGAGAGCACACCCCAAACCGACTTCGTGCGCTACGAACTCAACGTTCGGCATACGAACGGCGACGAGGTGCGGGCAACCTTCCGCGACCGGGACCGCGTGATCGAGTTTCTCGAGTCCTTCGATCCGCGAACGTGAAGGTCGCCTACTCAGCCGGCCAGGGCGTGCCCAAGTCCTCGTGCGGCACCGGCCGCATTCCGAGGTTCACGAACTTCTGGAGCCGCTTCCCCTCGTAGGTCTCGGTCGTGTAGATGTTGCCCCTGGAGTCGGTGGCGATGCTGTGGACGGCGAAGAACTGGCCGGGCTGGCGGCCGCCGTCGCCGAAGGCGTAGAGGACCTCCATGCTCTCGCGGTCGATCACGTGGACCTTCATGTTCTGGCCGTCGGCGAGGTAGAGGAACTTCTGGTCCTCGTCGGGCGAGAACGCCACGTCCCAGGTCGAGCCCTGGGCCAGGGTCTCGGGAGCGATGAACGTCTCGCCCACGAAGGTGCCGTCGCGCTGGAAGACCTGGAGGCGGTCGGCGGCGCGGTCGCAGACGTAGAGCAGGCCGTCGGCCGAGATGTCGGCGCAGTGGACCGGGCCGCGGAACTGGGTCGCCGGGGGATCGCCGGGAACGTAGGGGCCGAGGTCCAGTTCGTCGTCCGGGGCTTCGCCGTATGCGCCCCAGTAGCGCTTGAACTCGCCGGTGTCGGCGTCGATCACGACCACCCGGCGGTTGAAGTAGCCGTCGGCGACGTAGATCTCGTTCGCCTCCGGGTCGACCGACAGCTTCGCCACGCTGCCGAAGTTTTCCATGTCGTGGCTGTTGCGCACCCGCCGCGGTTCGTCCTCGCCGGCATCTTCGTTGATGCGGGCGTTCGCCTTCCCCACCTGCATCAGGAACTGGCCGTCCCGGGTGAACTTGACCACGTGGGAATCGCCGCCGCCGTTGCCACCGATCCACACGTTGTCCATGTGATCGACGAGGATCCCGTGGTTCGATGCCGGCCACTCGAACTCGCCGTTCTCGCTGGGACCTCCCCAGTGTCCGACCAGGTTGCCGTCGGGATCGAATTCCAGCACCGGCGGGGCCGGGACGCAGCACTCGGAGAGCGGCGGATCCTGCGCAGCGCCGATCTCGTTGAAGGCGCCGAAGGCGTCCGGCGTGTTCCGGTGGACGATCCAGACGTGGTCGCGCGAGTCGACCGCGACGCCGATGGCCGGTCCGAGGATCCAGTGGTTCGGCAACGGCCTGGGCCAGAACGGATCGACCTCGAAGCGCGGCGCCATCGGACCGTCGCCGGAGGCGTCGGCGGCATCGGAACCGCCGTCGCCGCCGCAGGCGCCGAGAAGCAGAACGATGGCTGCGGCGCAGCCGAGAGCACAGTGGAGACGGTTCAACTTCATCGTCTGCCTTCCCCCGTTTCGGAGTAGGTCGTTCGGCGCGGCCGTGCCGTGGAATCTGGCGCTGACAAGGCGTCCAGGCAGTGTACAACGGCGGCATCGAGGTCCGGCGGATGCGCCGTCCGCCGGGTACGCGGGTCTTCCGACCCGCATGCCGCCGCAGGCGGCGGAAACCGTCACCGGCCTTTGGCCGTCCGCTGTCCTCCTCGGCTGACGCCGCTTCGCGCCGTCGCCCGGAGCGGGTCAGAAGACCCGCGCAACCAGTCCGGCGGCGGCTAGCATCTGTCCCCTGAACCGACTCCGTTCCAGCAGACGCCTTCGACTCGCCGGCGCCGGCGCGCGCTTCGCCGTCCTGCCGCTGCTCCTCGCCGCGGCGCCGTCGGCGGCTCACGAGGTGCCCGGCAGCGTCACGGTCCAGGTGCTGGTGAGGCAGCACGACGACCGCCTCCAGATCCTCGTGCGGACGCCTTTGGAGGCGATGCAGGAGATGCAGTTCCCGGTCGACGTGCGGGGCATTCTCGACCTGGAAGAGCTCCGATCGAGCGGCGCCCTGCTCGCGGCGGCGAATCGCTGGATCGTGCCCAATCTCGACCTCTACGCCGGCCGCGACAGGCTGCCGGCCACGACCGTCCAGGCAGCCCGGCTGTCCATCCCGTCCGACCGCTCGTTCACGGACTTCGACCGCGGTCTGGCGCACGTCCGCGGACCGCCGCTGCCGCCGACGACGCAGCTCGTCTGGCGGCAGGCCCTCCTGGACGTGCTGCTGGAGACGCCGCTCGACGCCCCGCGAGCAGCCGAGGGTCGGCGCACCGGCACACCGGACCACGACGCCACTGGGGCAGCCGAAGGTCGGCGCACCGGCACACCGAACCGCGACGCCCCTGGGGCGGCCGAGGGTCAGCGCACCGGCGAACCGGACCGCGACGCCCCCGGGGCGGCCGAGGCGCGCCGCGTCGGCGACCGGGCCGGCCTCGACGCCGAGCCGGCGACCGAACGGCAGCGGCTCTCCATCGACCCCCGCTTCGGCCGGCTCGGCCTGCGCGTCCTGACCGTGATCCGCCACGAGTCGCCCGACGGCGACGCGCGCGTCCTCCGGCTCGCCGCCGAGCCCGGCCGGGTCCGGCTCGACCCGAACTGGGCGCAGGCTTCGATCCACTTCGTCGCGATAGGCTTCGAACACATCCTGAGCGGCCTCGACCACCTGCTCTTCCTGGTCTGCCTGGTGGCGCCGCTCCGGCGCCTGCGTCAACTCGTGCTCGTCGTCACGTCGTTCACGGTCGCCCACTCGATCACCCTGATCGCCTCGGCGGCCGGCCTGGCGCCGCGAGCGCTCTGGTTTCCCACCCTGGTCGAGGTGCTGATCGCGCTCTCCATCGTCTACATGGCGTTCGAGAACATCCTCGGAGTCGGCCAGGACCGCCGCTGGACCGCCGCCTTCGGCTTCGGCCTCGTCCACGGCTTCGGCTTCTCCTTCGCACTCAGCGAGTCGCTCCAGTTCGCGGGCGCTCACCTCGTCACGTCGCTGCTCGCTTTCAACGTCGGCGTCGAACTCGGCCAACTCCTCGTCCTGCTGCTGCTGATTCCCCTGCTGGACTTCGTCTTCCGCCGCCTCCCCAACGAGCGGCTGGGGACCATCTTCATCTCCGCCCTGATCGTCCATACCGCCTGGCACTGGACCGGCGACCGGGGCGCCGACCTGCTCCAGTACCGCCCACTGGCGCCGCTGCTGGACCCGATCCCCGACGGTGTCCTGCCATGGATTCTGGCGATCGCGGCGGCCGCGGTTCCCACCGGCCAGTGGTTGCGCCGACGACGATCTCAACCCAAGAGGAAGCCGGCCGATGGCCGGCTCGTTCCCTAGGCCGCCTCCGGCGGGAGCGGGTCAGAAGACCCGCGCACCCAGAGACACCTCGTCTCCCTCCCCCCACTCTTTACTGGAACTGCGTCAATCTCGCTCTGAGCAGATGCCGGCCAGAAGGCCGGCGCACCAACACACCGCACCGCGAATCGACGGTCCGTCCAGCCGACGAACGTCAAGCCCGTGGAGTGGCCGGGGGAGGGGTCACGGCGGGCTCTGAACGAGCGACGCACGACGCCATGAACGGGAACCGACGCCGATCCGGAGCGAGTGAAGCGAAGCGAGCGCCAGCTTCTCATCTTCCGAGAGAGCGCGAGCGGCCGTCCGTGACCCGTCCGCCGGCCACTCCGCGGGCGGCTGCGCGCCGCCGACGCTGCGCCGCTACCGCACCGCTTCGGCGAGCGCCTCGACCAGCGCCGCGCGGTGGCGGCTGTACTCGGGATTGGTCGCGTGCGGCCAGGCGCTGTGGGTGACGATCACGACGTTGGACGACGGGTCCATCCACAGGAGCTGACCGAAAATGCCCCTGCCCGAGAACGGGCCGTCACCCGATAGCCACCACAGGTAGCCGTAGCCGTCGTATCCCTCGCTGGCGGTCGTCGACTCCTCCATCCAGCCCTCGGGCAGCACCCGCGTACCGTCCCGCAACACGCCGCCGTTCATCGCGAAGATGCCAATCCGGGCGTAGTCCCGGAGCGTCGCGTTGATGCAGCAGCCGCCCAGTTCGCCGCCTCCGGGCTCGTGAAGCAGCCAGTTGGCGTCCGCCTCCATGCCGAACGGGCCCCAGATCTTGTGCTCCAGGTAGGTCGAGAGGTTGTTGCCGATCGCCGCCCGCAGCACGGCGCCGGCCATGTTCGTCTCGCCGGTGTTGTAGTTGAAGACCTCGCCCGGAGGATGGAGCTCCTCAAGCCCCGCCATGTACCGCGTCTGGTCGACGATCGGCCCCGGCAAGGTCGCCACGTCCGACTCGGGGTCCGCGTAGTCCTCGTTCCAGTCGACGCCCGATGCCATCTGCAGCACGTCCTCGATCAACACCTCGTCGTAGCCGCCGCCAGCCAGCAGCGGCAGGTACTTCGTGACCGGATCGTCGACGCTGCCGATGTAGCCGTCGGCGATCGCGGCGCCGTAGAGCATCGAGACGACGGATTTGGCGATCGAGAACGAGATCCAGCGCGAGTTCTCGTCGTTGCCGAGGCCGTAGCGCTCGAAGACCACCGCGTCGTCCTTGACCACCAGCAGACCCGCGATGCGCCGGTCGCGGATGTAGGCGTCGGCGGTGAAGGTCTCGCCCTCGACCTCGTAGGTCACCGCCGAGAGGTCCCGTGGCGCCGACGCCAGCGGGTACGGATCGTCGGAAGCCTCGAACCAGCGGGCGGCGCCGACGAGGTCCGCGTTCCGGTAGCCCGCGACCTGCTGCTCCGGCGTCCAGAACAGGACCTGGTCGCGCGGACCCAGGTTCTCCAGATCGGAACTCGCAGGCTCGGCCGGGGCGGTCTCCGCATCCGGCGCCGGTCCGGCGCAGGCGGCGAGCACCAGCAGGAGCGCCGCCGCCGCGACCGCCCGTCCACCAGCTGGCCGCCGCACCTTCAGGTTCCAGGTCGCTACATCTTGCGCCATCTCGTCCTCCCTTGATCGGAAGACCCGATCCTAGCGCCGACTGGCCCTCGCCCGGCGCGCCCCGGTAGGCTGACTCCTGGGCCGCCATGAACGACGAACCGACCAGCCCATCCGGCGCCGCGACCGCCGATCTCGCCTCGGTCCACGAAGTCGGCAACGAGGATGCCGTCCGGGACCTGTTCGAGTCCCGCGGCTGGACGGACGGCCTGCCCATCGTGCCGCCGACGCCGGAGCGGGTGGCCGCCGCGCTCGAAGCGGCCGTCATGACGCCCGCCCAGGTGCTGGGCGTGGAGACGGTCCGCGGCCGGGCGATCACCGCCCGGAAGGCGGCGATCAACGCGGTGATGGCCGGCTGCCGGCCGCGCGACTTCGCGGTCGTCGCCGCGGCGGTCGAAGCGATGTGCGATCCGGCGTTCCTGCTGCACGGCGCGACCTCCAGCACCGGCGGCTGCGCCGTGCTGATCGTCGTCAACGGCCCGATCCGACGGGAACTCGGCATGACCGGGACGTTCAACGCGCTCGGCGGCGCCGACCGGGCCTCGCTCGCCATCGGCCGGGCGGTCCGGCTCATCCTGCGCAACCTGCTCAGCGTCCGGCCGGGAGAGCTCGACCGCTCCACCCTCGGGCATCCCGGCAAGCTGAGCTACGTCCTCGCCGAAGACGAGGAGAACTCGCCCTGGCCGTCCCTGGCAACCGAGCGCGGCGCGCCCGGCGGCGCCTCGACCGCGACCGTCTTCGCCGCCGGCGCGCCCCGGCAGATCATGAACGAGTGGACGACGGAACCCGAGGCGATCCTGGACACCGTCGCGGCCGAGATGCGGGCGAACATGCTCCACTACTCCATCTGGGCGGGCAACCACTGCCTCGTCCTGCCGCCGCAGTTGCGGGCGAGCTTCGCCGCCGCCGGCTGGAGCAAGGCGGACATCCGGACCTGCCTCTACGAGCGAGCGCGCGTCCGCCGCGGAGACTGGGAACGGGTGGGCAAGGCCGCGGTGGTGAGCGACGCGAACCGGGATCGCGAGTACAGGGCGCTCCAGTCGCCGGACGACCTGCTCGTCGTCGCCGCCGGCGGACCGGCGGGCGGCTTCGCGGCGGTCGTCCCGCCGTGGTTCGGCGCCAAGTCGCGGGCCGTTACGGCCGGCGTCGGCTTCTGCCTGGAGTGCTGAAGCCGACCACGCGACGACAACCGGAAGCGGGTCGGAAGACGCGCACACCCAGTACCGCCGCACGGCGCGTCGTCACGGGCGGCAGGGGGTGTCGAGCAGATCGGCCACTGCAGCGCCCGACACCAGCCCGCGGTAACGGCCGCAGATCTTGCCGGCCTCGAGACGCAAGACGAAGACGGCGTCGGCACGGTCCTCGCCCTCGCCGTCCGAGCCGGCAAGTTCCCGCCAGGCGCCGGCGCCATCCTCGACGACCAAGTAGGACCCGTGCCGTGCGTCGGCCACCTCGCCCCGCAGCGTCCGCACGATCATGCGGCGGATGAAGCCGGGAGCGCCCTCGAGCACCACGACGCTGTAGGTCGACCAGCCCGCGGCCCGCGGTTCGTCGTCGAGCGCGCTTCGCCACTCGCGCGCGCCGGCGTTGGCGGCGCGATGGAAGCTGACGACGAGCAGCGACCGGGGCCCGAGGTCGGCCGCCGAGACCTCCTCGCCCGCCAGCGTCACCGCGAGCGGATTCGCGTCGGCGGCAGCGGCCGCGACGGCGGCCGCGGCGGTGAGAAGAAGGCCGAGCGCGGCTGCCACGGCGCCGCGCCGCAGCGCGGTCGCCTCGCCGGTAACGGGCGGCGCGCCGGACCGACCCCACGCCAAGCGCCGCCGGGACGCGGCCCTCACGGGCCGCTCCGGAAGCGCATCACGCGGTAGCGCCGGCAGCGGGCGAACGCCTCGGGATCGAGCAGCCGGTCGAGCCGGTCCAGCCAGCGGGTCACCGGCCGCGCCAGCCGCCAGGCGGCGCCCGCCAGACGGGGGAACTGCCGCGTCGAGGCGTCGCGCAGCAGGCCCACGATGCCGCGGCCGTAGCGCTCCACGATCGCCTGTCCGAGGCGCAGCGTCGGCAGCACGGAAGCGGTCACGTCCTCGTCCAGCTCCAGCTCGAGCCCCGCCGCCTCGGCCCGCCTCAGAAATTCCTCGAGCGGGTGGCCGCTCCTCGGCCTGCCCTCGTCGGACGCCACCGTGAAGTAGTCGCAGAGCAGGACGCTGCCTCCCGGCGCCAGGGACCGCCCGACCGCCTCGAAGAACTCGTCGAGCCAAACGTACTGCGCCGATTCGCACAGGAACAGGATGTCGTACCGGCGGTCCGGCTCGAACTCCTGGAAGCGGCCCAGGTGGAAGCGCCGGTCCGGCAACCGCTCGGCGAACAGCTCGCCGTGGTACGGGTCGGGCGAGAGGCCCTCGACGTCGTAGCCCAGGGCGGCCAGCCGCTCGCCGATCGCGCCGGTGCCGCAGCCGACGTCGAGCACCGACGACGCCCCCGGCGGCAGCAGTTCGAAGAGGCGCGCCACCAGCCGCTCCTGGGCGCGGCGCAGGCCGGCCACGTCGAGCGGGTCCTCTTCGTTCCAGATCCCGAAGTTCAGGTACTCCAGGCCGACGATCCGGTGCAGGAACTGGAGCGAGAAGCTCGTCTTCACCTGGCGCGGGCTCTTGCCGTCCGCGGCCCGCCGGAACAACTGCCGGCCCTGGGGGCCGGGCCAGCGCCGCGGCGCCGCGGGAACCTGAGCCGCCTCGGGCGCCGCCCTCTGGCGCGGAGGCGGCGTAGCGATGCGCAAACTCACCGGTCGGAGAGTGTACCGCCCTCCCGCGCACGGGGCGCGATAGGGTCGTTTCGCCTGAGACCGGATGAACCTGCGCCGCGGCGGCGGCGCAACGGTCGGCCGCGTGGCCCGAGGAGTCGCCATGAGAAAGTCGCCCCTGACCATCGTCTTCGTCATTGCGCTCGCGACCGGGCTGCCGGCGCTGGCCGCGGACCATCCGCTCGATCCGCTCAGCGACGACGAGATCTGGCGGACCCTCGTCCTCCTGCGCGACGCGGGCCACATGGACAAGGACACGAAGTTCTCCCAGTTGACCCTGGACGAGCCGCCCAAGCGGCAGGTCCTGGCCTGGCGGCCCGGCGAACCGATGCCGCGGCGGGCCTGGGCGCTGCTGCGTCAGGACGACGACACGTTCGAGGCCGTCGTCGATCTGACGGCGGAGGAGGTCGTCTCCTGGGCGCGGCTCGAGGGCGCGGAGCCGAACTGGCACGGCGGCGAGTACGACTCGCTGAGCGACAAGGTGCTGGAACACCCGGACTTCCTGGCCGGGCTCGAAGCCCGCGGCGTGACGGACCTCACCTTCGTCGACTGCGGCGCCGGGCCGCGCGGCTACTTCGGCACGGAGGAGGAGCAGGGCCGGCGCATCGCGCACGTGACCTGCAGCGAGCCCGACGGCGTCGAGCGGCACGCGATCGAGGATCTGGTCGCGGTCGTGGACCTGGAAGCCGAGGAAGTGCTCCAGGTCATCGACGAGGGCGCAGGCCGCATTCCCGCCGCCCGGACCGACTTTCACGACATGCTGGGCGAGGAACGGGAAGTTCCCGGGCCGATGGAGACGCGCCAGCCGCTAGGCCCCGGCTTCGAGCTCGACGGCTACCGGGTCGCCTGGCAGAACTGGAGCTTCCACCTCCGGCCCGACCAGCGCACCGGCCTCGTCCTCTCGCTCGTGAGCTACCGGGAGAAGCCCGAGGCGGCGCCCCGCTCGGTGCTCTACCAGGGCTACCTGTCCGAGATCTTCGTTCCCTACATGGATCCGTCGTTCGCCTGGTACCGCAAGAACTTCATCGACGTCGGCGAGTACGTCGCCGGCGGCCTGGGCAAGCCGCTGATGCCGGGCGACGACTGCCCCGACCGGGCCGTCTACGTCGATTCGACGAAGACCGGCGCCAACGGCTATCCGCGCACCGTGCCGGGAACGATCTGCATCTACGAGCGCGAGACCGGCGACCCGTCGTGGCGCCACTGGTCGTCCGGAGGACCCGAGAGCCGCAGGAGCCGCGACCTGGTGGTCCGGCTCGGAGGCGTCGTCGGCAACTACGACTACCTGGTCGACTGGATCTTCCGCCAGGACGGTTCGATCGAGGTCCGGGTCGGCGCCACCGGCATCCTCGCCTACGAGACGACCGCCGCGGTCTCCGCCGCGCCGCCGGCGCCCGTCGCCGGACCGGCGAACGCGGCCGCGGCCGACGCCCTGACCGCCGGCGGCGGCGCGGACGCCTACGGCCGCTTCGTTCAGCCGAACGTCGTCGCGGTGAACCACGACCACTACTTCAACTTCCGGCTCGACATCGACGTCGACGGCACGGAGAACCGCTTCGTCGCCGACCGCCTGGTCGCCCGCACCCTTCCCGACGGCCATCCGCGGCGCAGCCTGTGGGTGCAGGAACCCCGGATCGCCTCGAGCGAACACGATGCCCGGCTCGACATGGACTTGAGCCGGCCGACGCTCTGGCGCGTGCAGAGCACGAGCCGCAGGAACGCCGTCGGCTACCCGACCAGCTTCCAGGTGATGCCGGGACGCAACGCGAGCACGCTGCTGTCGGCGGACGACTATCCGCGCCGCCGCGCCGGCTTCATCGACCACCACCTCTGGGTGACGCCGCAGCGGGACGCCGAGCGGTTCGCGGCCGGCGAGCACCCGACCCTGAGCGAGCCGGGCATGGGACTGCCGGAATGGACGGCCGCCGACCGCCCGATCGAGGACACGGACATCGTCGTGTGGCACACGGTCGGCATGCACCACCTGCCGCGGGCCGAGGACTGGCCGGTGATGCCGACGCTGTGGCACGGGTTCGAACTGCGGCCGTTCGACTTCTTCGACCGGAATCCCGCGCTCGACCTGCCCTGACCCGCCGGGTGCGCGGGTCTTCTGACCCGCTCAGGGGGGTGCAGCGGAGCGGCGCAGCCCGGAAAGGACGGTCGCCGGCCAGAGGCCGGCGACCATAGGCAGCGGTACCGGGCCTTCGGCCCGGCGCGTTCTTCTGGCCGCCTCCGGCGGCAGCGGGTCGGAAGACCCGCGCACCCAGTGCGACAGTTCTGTCGTGCGGACTACACAGGACGACAGGATTGTCTGTCCAAGTCAAGCCGGTCGCCGTCCCGCGCGGTCGCGGCGCGCGTCCTCCCGACCGCGTCGCCCACTCCGCGAAACGCCGCCAACCCCTGCCGCCACGCGGGTTTGCGCCCGCGGCCGTGGCGCCGCGCCGACCCCCTGACCGGACGCCGCGACACGACCGCCGCGCATCCGTCCTCCTGGCACGATTCTGGATAGCGGCTACAGGACAAGCCCGGGCGTCAGTTCCGGAATCCTGACCTCGCCCGCGCCGTACAGGCAACGCGGGCCGAGACGACCAGCCGGGCGCATCGAACGATCAATCGACGATCAACGAAGAGGAGGACTCGCATGAGCTTCAGAACTCGCGGTCGGACCATCGGTCTGGGTTCGGCCCTGGGACTCACCTTGCTGCTGGCGCTGCTCGGCGCCGCGCCGGCGGCAGCGCAGGAGGGCGTGGACAGCGGCGACACGGCATGGATGCTGACCGCCAGCGCCCTCGTGCTGCTGATGACGCCGGGACTGGCGTTCTTCTACGGCGGGCTGGTCCGGCGCAAGAACGTCCTCTCGATCCTCATGCAGTGCTTCCTCTGCATGGGCCTGATGACGGTGCTCTGGGTCGTCGTCGGCTTCAGCCTGGCCTTCGGTTCCGACGCCCTCGGCGGCGTGATCGGCGGCGGCGACTACCTCCTGCTGGCCAACCTGGGCTACGACGCCTGGGACGGCACCGGCATTCCGGCGCCCCTGTTCATGATCTTCCAGGGCATGTTCGCGATCATCACGCCCGCCCTCATGATCGGCGCCTTCGCCGAGCGGATGAAGTTCAGTGCCATCTGCCTGTTCATGAGCGCCTGGCTGCTCGTGGTCTACGCGCCGGTCTGCCACTGGGTCTGGGGCGGCTCGGAGGGCTTCTTCGGCCTCGGCGGCGACGGCGCGCTCGACTTCGCGGGCGGCACCGTGGTTCACATCAACGCGGGCGTCTCGGCTCTCGTCGCGGCGATGGTGCTGGGCAGGCGCAAGGGCTACCCCGACCACGCCTCGCCCCCGCACAACCTGCCGTTCGCCGTGCTCGGCACCGGCCTGCTCTGGTTCGGCTGGTTCGGCTTCAACGCAGGCAGCGCGGTGGCCGCCAACGGTTCGGCCGCCAACGCCTTCGTCGTCACCCAGGTGGCCACGGCCACGGCCGCCGCGGCCTGGGGCCTGATCGACTGGATCCGCGACTCGAAGCCGACGCTTCTGGGCGTCATCACCGGCGCCGTCGCGGGGCTCGTGGCGATCACGCCGGCCTGCGGCTCGGTCAGCGCCATCGGCGCCATCGGCGTCGGGGCGGGCGCGTCCGTCTTCGCCTACCTGGCGGTGACCTGGCTCAAGTCGAAGCTGGGCTACGACGACTCACTGGACGTCTTCGGCGTTCACGGCGTCGCCGGCATGTGGGGCGCGGTCGCGGCCGGGCTCTGGGCCACGGCCGCGGTGCCCGGCAACGACACGGACGGCCTGTTCTACGGCAATGCCGCGCAGGTGGCCATCCAGCTCAAGGCGGTCGTCTACACCATCGTCTGGGCGGCGGTCGTGTCCTTCGTTCTGCTCAAGGTGATCGACCTGATCGTCGGACTCCGCGTCAGCGACGACGAAGAGCGGATCGGCCTCGATCTCACCGACCACCGCGAAAATGCCTACACCCTGGTCGACTAGGGCAGAAGGAGGAATGACATGAAGTACATCGTGGCAATCGTTCAGCCCGACCGGATGCAGGAGGTTCTCGACCTCCTGGAAGAGAAGGAGATCCACCTGCTGACCGTCTCCAACGTGATGGGGCGCGGCCGCCAGCGCGGTGTCGCCGAGGTCTACCGCGGCCACAAGGAAGCCGGCGCCCTGCTGCGCAAGCTGAAGCTCGAGATCGCGGTCAACGACGACTACGTCGACGTCGTGATCGACGCGATCACGCGGGGCGCGAAGACCGGCAACGTCGGAGACGGCAAGATCTTCGTCCTGCCGCTCGAAGAGACGATCCGGATCCGCACCGGAGAGACCGGAGGCGTCGCGATCGGCTAGGAGCGTTGACAGCGGTTCCGCTGCGCTGTCGCGCAGGGAACAGGGTCGCCCACCGGGTGCGCCGGCGTCCCCGCCGGCTGCCGCCGAAGGCGGCCAGGAAACCTTGCCGGCCAACGGCCGGCGACCGCAACCCAAGCGCGCCGGGGGCCTCGGTCCCCGGCGCGTTCTTCATTCCAGGCCGTCGAACAGCCGCTCCAGGTCGCCCATCCGCTCGGCGATCAGGTCCCAGGCGCCCTCTTCGTCGGGCAACTGCCCCAGTCCGTGCAGCCGCCGCGCCAGGAACCGGAACTCGCTGGTCCGGCGATCCGGGATCACCAGGTCCTTGCTGTGGCCGCGGACGATCCGCAGGCAGTTGATCACCGCCCGCAGCAGCCGGTAGCCCGCCTCGACCCGCTCGAACTCCTCGCGGGAGACGTGGCCGCGGTCGTGCAACGCATGGATCGCGTCCTGGGTGTTCGTCTGGCGTACCTCCGGATCCTCCGCACCGGCCGCGATCTGCTTCACCTGGACGAAGTACTCGGCGTCCAGCAGGCCGCCGGCGCTGAACTTCGCGTTCGTCGTGCCGCGCGCCACCAGCTCCGATCGCTGACGGTTCCGCAGGTGGCGGATGCGGGCCAGGTCGTGGGGCCGCGGGTCGAAGACGTAGTCCGCCCGGTGCGCCTCGACGCGGGCGCGCAGATCCGGATCGCCCGCGACCGTCCGCAGCCTCACCAGCGCCTGGCGCTCGTAAGGGTCGGCCTCGCCGTCGAAGCTGTAGTACGAGGCGAAGCGCTGGAACGACGCCGCCAGGGGCGCCGACGAGCCGCCCGGACGCAGGCGCCAGTCCAGTTCGAAGATGCCGTCCCGCTTCGCCCGGATCAGCCGCGCCAGCCGGACCGCGGCGCGTTCGTGGAACTCGCCGGCGCCGGCCTGATCCGACCCGCCGGCGTCCCACACGAACATCAGCTCGATGTCCGAGGCGTAGCCGAGGTCGCGGCCGCCCCACTTGCCGAGCGCGCAGAGGCACCAGCCGCCGGGCGCCGCCTCGCCGCCGGCGACCTCGGCGACCGCCTCTTCGGCGGCCCGCGTCAGCACCACGTCGGAGAGCGTCGAGAGCTCGGCGCCGAAGTCGCTGAAGTGCTCGATCCGGCGCACCAGGTGCCGCATGTCGATCCGTCCGATCTCGTCGTCCTTGAACCGGTTGAGGGCGTCGTCGGGCCGCTCTTCGCCTTCGAGCGCGGCGTCCAGCCGGCGTTCCAGGTCCTCCCGGCCGGCGCCGAGATCGAGGTCCGCCACGTTCGCCAGGAGCGGCATCAGGTTCTCGTGCTGCCGGCGCAGGAACTCCTCCCAGAGGTACGTCCCGGCGCCGAGCACGCGCGCCAGTTCGTCGAGCGACGAGGTCAGGGCCTGGGTCGGGTCGGACACCTGCTCGCAGGCGGCGTCGATCAGGGCGCCGAACTGCCGCAGCGCCAGGTGCGGGTTCGGCGCGACGGCGAGCCGGCGCGCGAACTGCTTCATCAGGGTCACGGTCAGGCGCAGATTGTCGACGCCGAGCCGGTCCTCGATCTTCCCGCCCCGCCTGGTGGTCACGAACAGCCGGTCGCGCACCTCGCCGTCGACCGTGTCGAACTCCACCTTGTCGATCCAGTAGTCGCGGGTGGCGAGGACGTTGGCGAACTCGAACAGGAACATGAAGCTGTCGGGGCTGCGAATCTCCAGGATGGTGCAGCTCTCGTCCGACTCGTTGTCGACCGAGATGGAGATGGGCGGCAGGACCTCGTCCGCCTCGGCGTCCAGCTTCATCCGGCGGACCGCTTCCATGACGCGCAGCGTCACTTCCTCGTTGGCGCGGCGTTCCTCGCCCTTCTCGAGCAGGGCCAGCAGGCGGTTCAGTTCGCGCTCGAAGTCGACCCAGGAGGTGACCTCGTGGCGCCCGGCCGCCGCCGGCTGCACGTCCGCGGAGCAGACGATCCGGGTCGGTCCCTGCCGCGGCGGCCGCGGCGCCTCGGCCGGCTGCCGGTTGCGCCGGCGCTTGCGGCCGGGTCGCCGGCGCCGGGACCGCCGGGGCCGCCGGTAGATCTCCAGGTTGGCGACGTCGTGGTACGTGTAGGAACGGCCGCTCAGGATCGACTGGCCGTAGGCGGCGAGCAGGCCGCAGATCTTCGCGAACTCGCCCTGGTAGTCGTTGGCGACCACCGTCACGCGCCGCGTCGAGCCGACGTGGCGCACGTCCACCCGGCAGAGCCGCTCGCCGTCCAGCTCGTGGATCATCTTCACGTGCCGCGCCACCTCCTCGACCGGGAAGCTGAGGAAGTAGGCGCTCTCAAGCCGGCGAAAGTGCTCGTCGATGACCTCGGACGGCACGTCCGGGCAGAGCTCGCGGACCCGGTGCTTGCGCTCCAGGAAGTCGATCGTCTCGTCGAAGAACTCGCCGAAGATGCGCCGCACGACGGCCGCGGTCTCCTCGTAGCGCGCCGCCAGGTCGAGCGTGCTCAGAGGCTGCCGCAGGGCGAAGGCGACCCGCCACTGGAAGGTCGCCCACTGCTTCGGCTCGCGCGGAAGCTGCCGCACCGGGAGATCGCGCTCCAACTGGAGCACGTGCTCAACCACCCGCAGGAAGACGTACGCCTCGCGCAGGCGGTCGTGCTCGTCCCGGGTGATGACCCGGTGCGCCAGCAGCCGCGACATGGCCCGCAGCGTGTTCGGCGAGCGCAGGCTCGCGTTCGCCGCGCCGTGGTAGAGCTGCAGCAACTGGACGACGAACTCGATGTCGCGGATGCTGCCGGCCCCCAGCTTGACGTTGCCGACCTCCGTGCCGCTTGTGCGAAGCGACTTCTCGATCATCCGCTTCATCTCGAAGACTTCACGCAGGAGGGTCTCCGGCGGCCGGTCCGGGTTGAAGACGAAGCGGCGCGTGCCGTCGATCAGCGCCTTCGCCGCCGCCTCGTCGCCGCCGGCGAAGCGTGCCTTGATCAGCGCCTGGAAGGTCCAGTTCATCCCGTAGCGCTCGTAGAAGCGCAGGTACTGGCCGACCGTGCGCACCAGCGGCCCCATCTTCCCCTCGGGCCGCAGCCGCATGTCGACGCGGAACACGAAGCCGTCCGCCGTGTTGTCCGAAATGAGGCGGATGAACCGCGGCGCCCGCCGCTGGAGGCGGTGCAGGGCCTCCTGGTCGACGTCGTCCGATGCGACGAAGAGCGCGTCGATGTCCGAGCTGTAGTTGACCTCCAGGCCGCCCCACTTGCCCATCGCGATGACCGCGAACGGTTCCCGGTCGAGCCCGGTGGCCTCGAGCGCGCGCTGGACGCAGACATCGGCGACGCGGGAGATCTTCTCGACCGTGGCGGCGAAGTCGTCGAGGCCGCTGAAGTCGGCGGCCGCGACCCGGATCAGCTCCCGGTAGCGCAGTACACGCAGCCAGCGCCGGATGTCCTCGTTCGGCCCGGGCCGCAGCGCCGCCATGCGCTCGTACTGCTCGTCGGCCGACTCCCGCTCGACCGGGAACAGCCCTTCCTCCGCCTCCGGGTGCGCGTCGAGCCAGCGCGTGTAGGCCGGCGCGTACTCACGCAGGATGTCGCGCTGCGAGAGGGCGAGCGTCTCCCGAGGATCCTCCGCGTCCTCGATGTCCATGGCCGCGAAGGCCTCGATCGCGTCTTCAAGGCGGGAGTTCACGGCGGCGCCTCCTCTTTGCCGGTCCGCCGACGGCGGCGGCGAAGAGAGGATGCTAGCGGACGTGTATGCCGACGGTAACCGCGCCGCCTCCCTTACAGCGGTTCCCAGGGGCTGACGACATCGACGCCCAGAGCGCGGAAGTCCGCCACGTCTCTTGTCGCGACCACGAGATCGTGAACGGCCGCCGTTCCGGCGATCAGCGCGTCCGTCGGACTTGCGGTATGGCCCGACCTGCGAGCCCGTGCGCGCAGCTTGGCACCCTGCGTGGCCTCACGGCCGCCGACGGCGATCATGCGGTCCTCATGCTCCGCCTGGATCGCAGACAGGTACTTGCCCAACTGCCGCCTGCGCCGTCCCGGCCGCATCAGTTCCAGGCCGAAGTCCATCTCGTGGATCACGATCGCCGAAAGCCAAAGAGCCTGGCCTGAGTTCATGAACGCGACGACCTGCAGGTCGGGGGCGGGCCTGACGACTTCGGAGACGACGTTCGTGTCGAGGAGGAACCCTCTCACTCCCAGTCCTCCCAGTTCCACTCGTCCCCCTGGAAGGGGATCTCGCGCTCCGGCTCCTCCTTCCGATCCGGCAACTCCAATTCGATCCCGCGAGGTGCATTCTCGACCAGCCACTGTCCCAACGGCATCTTCGGCTTCTCCCGCAGTTCCCACTCCCGCCTCGGCACCACGACGAAGGTGTTGCGCTTGCCGATCCGCTGAGGCCCTTCCTCCTCGGCCAGACGGAGGATCTCCGACAGGCGCGCCTTCGCCTCGGCGATGGTCCAGGTTCGTTCTCGTTCGGATGCGGAAGCGACGGTCATGCGAAGCTCCTTGGGGCGGCTCGCCATTGTGGTCCAACATAGACCACATCGAGGCAGGCGTCAACCGTTCACCCGGCGATAGGGTTCCCGGACACTGTCAGGAGAACCGCCATGAGAACGACCGCCCGCATCGCCAGCCACGCCGCCCTGCTCGCGCTCGCCGCTTCCGCGACGGCGCAGGTTGGCGGAGGCCCTGGCGACGCTCATGTACCTGCCGGAGGCGGCTACCTCACTCCGCCGCGGGAGATCGTCGACATCCTCGACGCGCCGCCGACTCCCGGCGTGCTGGTGAGCCCGAACCGGGACGTCGTCGTGCTGACGGAGCGGCGAGCCATGCCGCCGATCTCCTGGCAGGCGCGGCCGCTGGAGCGTCTGGCGGGCTACCGGATCGACCCGCGGAACAGCGGACCGTGGCGGGCGCCGGAAACCGCGGCGCTGACCGTTCGCCGGCTGGACGGCAACGCGGACGACGCCGGCGTCCGGATCGACGCGCCCCGCGGCACGACGCTCGGCTGGCCGCGGTTCTCGCCGGACGGCTCGCATCTCGCCTATGCCGTCCTCCGCGACACGGGGATCGAGCTCTGGGTCGTCGACGTCGTGAGCGGCAAGGCGAAAGCGCTGACCTCGGCTTCGCTCAACGCCACCTGGGGCGCCCCGTGCGCGTGGCTGTTCGATTCGAGCGGCGTGCTGTGCCGCTTCCGGGCGCCGGCCAGGGGCGCGCCGCCTTCGCCGCCGCGGCAGCCCGACGGACCCAACGTCCAGGAGCACGACGGGCGGCTGTCGCCGGTGCGCACCTACCAGGACCTGCTCGCCAATCCGCACGACGAGGCGCTGTTCGAGTATCACTTCACGAGCCGGATCGAGACGGTCGATCTCGCCACCGGATCGAGGATCGCCATCGGCGAGCCGGGGCTCTACGCCGGCGTCTCGGGCGCTCCCGACAGCCGGCACGTGCTCGTGCAGCGGCTCGAGCGGCCCTTCTCCTGGCTTCACCCGGCGAGCCGCTTCCCGCGCTCGGTCGAGGTGTGGGACCGGGACGGCGGCAAGGTCGCGACGGTGGCGACCCTGCCGCTGGCCGACGCCGTGCCGATCGGCGGCGTTCCTACCGGGCCGCGAGGTCACCGCTGGAATCCCGCGGCGCCCGCCACGCTGGTCTGGAGCGAGGCGCGGGACGGCGGCGACCCGAAGGCCGAGGTCCCGCACCGCGACCACGTGTTCGCGCTCGACGCGCCGTTCGACGGCGAGCCGTGGGAACTGACGCGCACGGAGTACCGGTTCTCCGGAATCGCCTGGACGTCCGACGGCACGGCCCTGGTCAACGAGTTCGACCGGGAGACGCGCTGGACCCGCACGTCGCTGCTCGATGTCGGCGGCGACGAGCCGAGGACGCTCTTCGACCGCAGCGCCGAGGACCGCTACGGCGATCCGGGCTTCCCGTGGCGCCGGCCGGGCGGCGGCGCGGCTGGCGCGACGATCTTGCAGGACGGCGATTCCATCTACCTGATCGGCCGGGGCGCCTCGCCCGAAGGCGACCTGCCCTTCGTCGACCGGCTGAACCTCGGCACGCTCGCGACGGAGCGGCTGTTCCGCAGCGAATCCGGGACCTACGAAACGGCCGTCGCCGTGCTTGCAGCGGACGGCGGCTCGCTCCTGACCCGCCGCGAGAGCGCCACCGAGCCGCCCAACTACTTCACCACCGACGCCTCCACCGGCGACCGGCACGCCCTGACCGACTTCAGCGACCCGGCGCCGATCCTCCGTCAGGTCGAGAAGCGGCTGCTGACCTACGAACGGGCGGACGGCGTCGGCCTGTCGGCGACCCTCTACCTGCCGCCCGGCTACCGGGAGGGCGACCGGCCGCCGATGCTGCTCTGGGCCTATCCCCGCGAGTTCACCAACGTCGACGCGGCGAGCCAGGTGACCGGCTCCCCGCACCGCTTCACCACCCTGCGCGGCGCGTCCCACCTGCTCCTGCTGACCCAGGGCTACGCCATCCTCGACGGGCCGGCGATGCCGATCGTCGGCGAAGGCGAGACGGCGAACGATACCTACGTCGAGCAACTCGTCTCAAGCGCTGCCGCGGCCATCGACAAGGTCGTCGAACTCGGCGTCGCCGACCGCGACCGGATCGCCGTCGGCGGCCACAGCTACGGCGCCTTCATGACCGCCAACCTGCTCGCCCACTCCGACCTGTTCGCCGCCGGCATCGCCCGCAGCGGTGCCTACAACCGCTCGCTCACCCCGTTCGGCTTCCAGAACGAACGCCGCACCTTCTGGGAAGCCCAGCACGTCTACGCCGCCATGTCGCCGTTCTTCCACGCCGAGAAGGTGAACGAGCCGATCCTGCTCACCCACGGCGAGATCGACAACAACTCCGGCACCTTCCCGATCCAGTCCGAGCGCTTCTACCAGGCGCTCAAGGGCCACGGCGCCACGGTGCGCTACGTCACGATGCCTCACGAGTCCCACGGCTACGCCGCGCGGGAGTCGGTGCTACATGTCGTAGCCGAAATGCTGAACTGGTGCGACCGCTACCTGGGCGATGGGCTGAAGGCGAGGACCTCGAAGTAGCGGTTCATTCGCTCGTAGTCGGTGGAGTCGAGGAAGGCCTTCACCTCCGCCAGGGCCCGCTTCTCGATCTTCTCCGGCGAGGAGTCGAAGATGTCGGCTTCCGTCAGGAGAACCCGCCGGTAGAAGTACGGAAACGCGCCGTCCAACTCGAGGGGGAGGTTGCCTGGATCCACTCCTTGGACCGGGCTTCGCCGCATGAACCGGATCAGGCTCTTTACGGCTCCGCGTTCCTTGCCAGCTACCCGAGCGCCCCCGAGCTTCACCGTCATGCTTCGGTGGGTGAACTCGAACCACCAACCCTGATCGCCGACACCCAGAGCGTTCATGCGCTTGAACCAGCCCTTCTCCCAGAACGACACCCAGGAAACACCGGGAGCTCCGCGCGCCTCCGTCTTGAACTTCTCGCCCTTCAGGTGCTCCTTGACGGCGTCACACAAGTCGCCTGGACGCTGGCGGAAGTCCCGCAGCAGGCTGTCGACTGCGATCTCATCATCCGGTGGTACGCCCCAGCACGCGGGGACGACGCCAGGCTTCCACTCGCGCAGCATCTTCTCGAGGGTTGGCCTTCGGTCCTTCAACAATCGTCGGAAGCCGTCAGAAGACGGCCCCAAGCCGAGGATGTTCCGGTCGACGATCTCGATGTACTGGCGGAGAAACGCCTCCACTTCCTCGGAAGAGACACAGCCCTGTTCAAGAAGCGAACCCACAAGGCACCGGACCTCGTGCCAGCTCAGATGGAGATAGTCCTTGTGCTTCGGATCGCCGCTCTCCGAAGCGGTCAGCAGGACGCCCTGAACCCTGTACGAGGCGCCGTGCTTCTTGCACTGTTCCTTGACATAGCCACGAAGCTGCTTCACATGCTCGGACGCGCGCCGGCACGGCTTGTTCTCGATGACGAGCTGGACCTTTGGCTCCTTCTCAAGAAACACCATCACGTCAACGCGGTCGCGTTCCCGTTCGACCCGGACATCCTCGGCAGCGAAGCCGGCCGCCATGTCGAGCCCCTTCAACTTGCCGCTGTGCTTCTTCTTCTGCAGGCACTCCCCGATCTTCCTGAGGAACGCGTCGCCTACGCCGTGTGTCTCGCCCGGCGTCAGCAGCCAGGCCAGCACGTTGCTGTGCCGGATCTCGTAGTCGCTGTACCGGAGCACTTCGAACGCGTTGAAGTTCCGCTCCTTCATCAGGGCCGCGTAGTCCTTGAAGGCCCTGTCGTCGAGCAGTTCCCGCACTCGCTTCTTGTCCATCGCTGTTCCTCCCAGAACCGCTATTGCCGGTACCGACGACCTCCAGTCTGCGCCGGGAGCCGGAGGGGAGGGTCCAGCGGGCTGGAGGCAAGCGACGGCCGACGACCTTCCATCAACCGACGCCGACGCGGAGCGCAGCCGACCGAAGCGAGCGCCTACATCCCACTCACCCAGAGAGCGCGAGCGGCCGCTGGGACCCTCCCCTCCGGCTCCCGGCGTGGACGGGTGCCACGAACCGACGTGAGGCAGGAGTTGGGAGCAGGGCCGCGTCGGCGGATTCCTCGATGATCCGGTCGAGCTCCAGCTCGACGCTCTCCGCGTCGGGCGGCGTCTCGACCTCGCCCGTCGTCACGAGGTCGAGCAACCGGCCCTCCTCGTCGAAGGCGCGGAAGATCGATCCTTCGTCGGACAGCTCGGCCATCCAAAAGTGGGGCTCGCTCGCCGAGCGCGCGATGTACCAGCGTTCCTCGGCGTCGACGGTCCGCGCGTCCATGCCCATGCAGCCGTCGCCGAGGTAGAGCACGCCCTCGCCCTCCCCGACTACCTCTCCGAGCCGGATCGGATGGCTGCGCTTGAGGACGTGGTCGTGGTTCTCCAGCGCCACCGTCAACCGGCCCCGATGGAAGACCTCCTCCCACGCCTCCCGACCCGCGGCCGAACCCTCGTACGAGCGGTGGGCCGGATAGAGGGGGACGTGGTAGAGCGCGAGCCTGTTCGGCAGGTCCGCGTCGGCCTCCATGTGCGACGCCAGCCACGCCGCCTGGTCTTCGTGGGACACGATGTGGCCGCTGTCCAGCACGTAAAGCGCCCCGGCCGCCCCGAGACCGCGGCGAAAGTACGTCGCGCCGCCGTCGTCCGAGATCGCGGCCGACGCGGGTCGAGGCGTTGCCGCCTCCACCGTCCCGGCGACATTCTCGCTCGCAGGCGCCGTTCCGGCGGCCTGGTTCTGCGCGAACAGCCCGAAGAAGAACGGCGCCTTCCGTTCCGGCGGCGCCGACGCGGGAACCCCGCCGTCGCGGCCGACGTTCACCTCGTGGTTGCCGATCGCCAGCACCAGCGGAACCGTGTGGCCTTCCGGCGTAACCAACGCCTCGGTGACGTGCTCCAGCCACGTCCGCCAGCGCGGCCACCGCGAAACGAGCCCGTTCGCGTAAGCCAGGTCGCCGCCGATGACGAGCATGTGCGGCGACTGCCGCGCCGCCTCAGCCAGAAGCGCCAGCGATAGCGATTCCGTGCCGACGTCGCCGCCCGCCGCCAGACGCACCGGACCATCGCGCGGCACCGTGCGGAAGCTCCGCGTCTCGCCCACGGACCGCCCGTCGAGGAGGATCTCGAAGCGGTAGGTCCCGCCCGGCGCCAGACCGCGCAACTCGACGCGGGAAACGCGGACGCCCGGAACGCCGGCGATCTCGGTCGCGTCCCCGGCGACCGACGACGTCTGTCCGTCCTCCCCCGCAGGGCGCCACTCCACGCTTGCCGACCGTGGCAGCCTCTGATCCGGGCCATCCGCCTCGACGACCAGGTTGACGGTCATCGTCGTCGACGTGTCGCCCTGCCAGGTCAGGTGGACCGAGTGCCAAGGCGGCTCGCCGCCGGAGCCGGAACATCCCGCAACGAGGAGCGCCGCGAGAACGACGGTCGATGGCGTGGAGAGCCTCAAGCGACGAACGCCAACGCGGAAGGCGGCGGCGGGCTCCGTCCGGCGCGCGTTTCTGGCCGCCCGCGGCGGCAGCGGGTCAGAAGACCCGCGCACCCAGGCAGGGGAGCTAGGGTGCGGCTTCACGGAGTTGCTCCATCACGGTCTGCGCGTTCTCGGGCCGGCCGAGGTGCAGCCCCATCCCCGGCATCGGCGCCACCGGCACGAGGACGCGGGCGACACGCAGCTCGGCGAGCGAACGCAAACTCGACAGGTCCTCGCCGATGCCCGCGGTGATCTCGAGCGCGTCCGGGTCGCGGCCGTGCTCGGCGGCCACGTCCCGCGCGAGGCCGATCAGTTCGGCCGAGGCCCCGCGCGCGGGAAAGAAACCGTCGCCCAACCGGCCCGCACGTCGCGCCGCCGGCTTCGAGTGGCCGCCGACGACGATCGGCACGCTGCCGTTCACCGGTTGCGGGCGGCAGTACGCGGCCTCGAAACGGACGAACTCGCCGTGGTAGGTCGGACGCTCCGCGCCCCACAGCTCGCGCATGGCCTCGACGTACTCGTCGGTCCGGCGCCCCCGGTTCGCGAAGGGCGCGCCGATCGCGTCGAACTCCTCCTTCAGCCAGCCGACGCCGATCCCCAGCAGGAGCCGGCCGCCGGTCAGGTGATCCAGGGTGGCGATCTGCTTGGCCGCCACCACCGGGTTGTGCTGGGGCACGATCAGGATCCCGGTGCCGAAGCGGATCCGCCGCGTCCGCGAGGCGACGAACGCCATCCAGATCAGCGGGTCGGGCAGAGGAAAGTCGTCCCTGCCGCCGGCCATCTTGCCGTCCGGCGAGTAGGGGTAGGCCGACTCGTAACCGCCCGGGACGACCGTGTGCTCGACCGTCCAGATCGACTCGAAGCCCGCCTCGTCCGCGGCAACCGCCAACTCCACCGCCAGGCCAGGATCGACGAAGCGACCCGTGTTGCAGTACCTGAGTCCGAACCTCATAGGCCGCGCAGTGTAACCGTCCCTCCGCTACGATGCCGGCGGTGCGCGAGGCTGCAGGCAAGGCCAAGGTCGCCGACATCGACTGGTCGTCCTGGCGCGCCGTCGACCGGGCAACCCTGACCTTCGTCGTCGAGGGCGACCGCGTCCTCCTGATCCGCAAGAAGCGCGGCCTGGGCGCCGGCAAGGTCAACGGTCCCGGCGGCCGCCTCGAGGCCGGCGAGGAACCGATCAATTGCGCGGTTCGAGAAGTCGAGGAAGAGCTCGGCATCACGCCCCTGGGACTCGAGTATCGCGGCGAGAATCTGTTCCAGTTCGTGGACGGCTACTCGATTCACGTCTACGCCTTCACCGCCTCCGGGTACCGGGGCGACCTTCGCGAAACGGACGAGGCCGCGCCGATGTGGACGGACCTGGACGCCATTCCCTACGACGAGATGTGGGAGGACGACCGGCTCTGGTTGCCCCACTCCCTTGACGGTCTGGCGCCCCGAGGCCGCTACATCTTCGACGGCGACCGAATGCTGGACTGGGAGCTTGAAGTCGACGGGAAGTTCTACAGTCCGAAACGGCCGACCGCGTAGCGCCCGGTGCGCGGGTTTCCGGCCCGCTGCCGCCGAAGGCGGCGGCGACATCGTCGCCGGGCTTCGGCCGGCGGCTTCTTTCCGGGCTGCGCCGCTCCGCGGCGACGCCCGCGAGCGGGTCAGAAGACCCGCGCACCCGGCTGGCGGAAACGCACCCAGCGGCCGTGGCGCAGCCGCTCTTCCGGCGGCACGAGCCCCAGCCAGCGCGCGAACCGCCGCCGGTCGGCGAAGCGCGAGACCTCCGCCAGGCGCACATCCACCGGCAGGAACCGCAGGGCCGCCAGTGCGGCCAGGGCCGCCTCGTCCGGCCCGGCCGCCTCGGCGGCGAACCGCAGCAGGAGTCTCCGCTCCAGCCGCTCGAACTCGGCCTCCAGTTGGTGCTCCACGCGGAGCGCGGCGCCGCACGATGCGGTCGCCGCGCGCCGGAGCGGCTCGTACCGGGGTTCCACGTAGAAGTCGAAGCTGCTCGCGGAGAGTCCCCGAAGACGGCTGATCTCCCCCGCCGGCGGCGCCATCTTGACTCCGGGCGTCAGCGCCTTCCACTGCTCGAAGCTGACCGGCCGCGGTGCGCCGTAGTCCGGCTCGGGCGTCGGCACGTGAAGCGCCATCGCGACCACGATCCAGCCGCCCGCGGCCAACCCCGCCTCCAGGTCGCCCGCGGCGCGGACGCCCGTATCGTCCACGGCAGGAAACCCGTCGCTCAGCCAGAAGAGGAAGCAGGGCGGATCGGCGCAGCCCCGAGCGGTCGCAGCCGGCCCTGAAGACCGTTCGGCGGTACGCGCTTCCTTCGAGACGGCCTGCAGTCTCCCGCGTCCCGAGGTCTCCGCGAGCAGCCGATCCGCCGAGGCGCGCACCACCTCGCGATAGGACTCGAGCCCGGGCGGTCGGCTCCCGGACTCGAAGTAGGCATCGCGGCCGAGGTCCTCGCCGGCGATCTCATTCAGCGCGGTCTCGACGGCCCGCGTCTGCGTCGACGCGGCCAACCGCCGCTCCACGCCGCCGGGGGCGCCGTCGTCCACCACGATCCCGACCGGCCCCAGCGCCGTCAACCGCGGCGCGTGCCGCGCCAGCGCCTCGACGCCCAGACGCACCGTCTCCGGCTTCGCCAGCACCGCGTCGACGTAGACGAGCACCGGACGCGGGTTCGCCTTCAGGTCGAGCGCCGACACGCCGGTCACGCCGCGACGTTCGCCGGCGACCTCCACCACGAAGTCGCCGGGCTCGAAGTCCGACGGCCTGATCCTGCCCAGCCGGGGCAGTTCGATCGCGACCGACGCCTCGGCCACGTCGACCGCGTCGGTGAACGTCCGGTCCGCCGGCGGCTGGGCCGGCAAGACCGCGGCAAACAGGACGAGCAAGGAGGACACGACCTTCATGGTCTCGCCAGAGTACCGAGGCAAGGACTCCAGGAGACAAGGGGCAGGAGCACCGACGCACGACGAGTTCCGGGGCTATAGTCCCAACGATGCGGGCCGCGGGCCGGCCGATCCTCCGGGTCGCCGGGCCGGCCGCGACCCGGACCGGGCCGATGATCGAAGAAGGAGACACCTTCGAATGGCGCACCACACCACGCGACGCGCATTCCTGGGCGCCGTCGGGGCGGCCGGCGGCGCCACCCTCGCCTGCGGTTCAGGCGTGACCGTCGGCGCCGCGGCGCCCGCCGCAAGCCACGAGCCGATTCCGCTGGACGCGCCGCTCCCGGTGGAGGACGTGCCGACGCCGGCGCTCCTCATCGACGTCGCGAAGATGGAACTGAATCTGGCGAAGATGGCCGCCCACGCGGAGGAGCGGAGCATCGGCCTGCGTCCCCACACGAAAACCCACAAGTGCCCGCTGCTGGCGAAGCGGCAGATCGAACTCGGCGCGGTCGGCGTCTGCTGCGCCAAGGTCGGCGAGGCGGAAGTCATGGTGGAGGCCGGAATCGGCGAAGTCCTGATCACGTCGCCGGTCGTCACCGACGACAAGATCGGCCGGGTCGTCGCTCTCTCCAGGCGAAGCCCCGAAGTCGCCCTGGTGGTCGATAATCTGCCCGCCGCCGAGCGGTTGAACGAAGCGGCCGCCGCGGCAGGGGCCACGCAGCGGGTGCTGGTCGACCTGGACGTCGGCACCCGGCGCACCGGCATCGCCACCGGCGAACCGGCGCTCGAGCTGGCGCGGGCCATCGACGGCCTGCCCAACCTCGACCTGCGCGGCCTCCAGGCTTACGCCGGGCACCTGATGCACGTCCACGGCCACGCCGAGCGGCAGGCCCGGTCGCTCGCGGCGCTCGAAGCCGCGGTCGAGACGAAGCGGCTGATCGAGGCAGACGGCATCCCGGTCAGCGTGCTGAGCGGCGGCGGCACCGGCACCTGGGACATCGACTCGGAGGTCGACGGGATGACCGACCTGCAGGTCGGCTCCTACCTGTTCATGGACGAGCAGTACCTGCGGATCGGCGGTCGCAACGGGGATGTCTTCGACGACTTCGAGACCTCGCTCTTCGTCCAGGTGACGGCGATCAGCCAGCCCGTGCCGGAGCTGATCACGACGGACGGCGGCTACAAGGCGTTCGCCTCGGACGCCGACCGTCCCCAGCTCGCCGACGTCGGCGGCGTGGTCTACGGCTGGGGCGGCGACGAGCACGGCATCCTGCGGATCGCCGACGCGACCAGGCCGGTCCGGCTCGGCGACCGGCTCCGCTGCGTCACGCCCCACTGCGATCCGACGGTCAACCTCTACGACGTGTACTACCCGGTGCGGGACGGCCGGGTCGAGGAACTGTGGCCGATCGGCGCCCGGGGCAAGTCGCAGTAGCGCCGATGCCGGCGCCGGCCCCGTTCATGCCGAGCGGCCACGGCGCCGACCACCCAGCCGCCGTGGCGGCCAGCACGCACCGGCGGCGCCCTCTCGGCGTCCTCCCGGATCCGAGCCGGTGACCGGGCGAGGCACGCCGCCGCCAGCGACGGTGTTTCGCCGGCCGATCGTGGGCGTGATGGGCTCGGGCGCGGAGAGTCACGAGGACCTGGCGGCGCCGCTCGGCCGCGCGGTCGCCGAGGCCGGCTGGCACCTGCTGACTGGCGGCGGCCGCGGCACGATGACGGCAGTGAGCCGCGCCTTTGCCGAGACGGATGGACGCCAGGGCCTGTGCCTGGGAATCGTCCCGCGCGAGCAGGACGGCGACGGCTCGCCGGACGGCTACCCGAACCCGTGGGTCGAGGTCGTCGTCCGCACCCACCTGCCGCTGTCGGGAGCGTCCGGGACCGGCCCGTTCTCGCGCAACCACATCAACGTCCTCTCGGCCGACGCGGTGGTCGCGCTGCCCGGAAGCGCCGGCACCTGGAGCGAGATCGAACTGGCGCTCCGCTACGGCCGGCCGCTCGCTGTCTTCGACCGTCCGCCGGGCGACAGCGAGCAGGCAACCCGCGCCGCCGCGGCCGGCGCTGCGGTCGTCACGGACCTCGAAGAACTGCTCGACTGGCTCCGCGGGACGCTCTGAGGCGTCATCCGCCGCGGGCGACTCGGCCATCCGGCCTGCACCCCTCACTCCGGCGCGCGGCCTGCCGTCAGCGGTTACCATCCGCACTCCATGAACGGCGCCGTCCAGGAGATGATCGACCTGCTGCAGATGGAGCAGATCGAGGAGAACCTGTTCCGCGCGCAGAACGGCCCCGGCAACCACGTCTTCGGCGGCCAGGTGCTGGGACAGGCCATCGTCGCCGCCTCGAAGACGGTCGAGAACCGGCATCTTCACTCCATCCACGCCTACTTCCTGCGCCGCGGCGACCCGAAGCGGCCGATCCTCTTCGACGTGGACCGCATCCGCGACGGGAGGAGCTTCACGACGCGCCGGGTCGTCGGCATTCAGCACGGCCGGGCCATCTTCAACATGTCCTCGTCCTTCCAGGTCGAGGAAGGCGGCCTGGAACACCAGTCCGGCATGCCCGACGTGCCGCCGCCCGACGATCTGCCCTCCGACGGGGACATCTACCGCAAGATGGCGAAGGACGACCCGTCCTACCGGCGCTTCGCCCACCGCTTCGAGGCGATCGACAGCCGCCAGGTCGAGGGCATCCAGATGCTGCCGCGCGGCGACCGCCCGGCCACCGAACCGCGCAAGAACACCTGGCTCCGCTGCCGGGAACGGCTGCCCGACGACCGCACCGTCCACCTCTCCTTCCTCGCCTACATGTCGGACCTCGACTTCATGGCCGTCTCCATGCAGCCGCACGGCCCGTCGATGAAGGGCTACCGGATCCAGGGCGCCAGCCTCGACCACGCGCTCTGGTTTCACCGCCCCTTCCGCGCCGACGAGTGGCTCCTGTTCAGCAAGGAGAGCCCGACCGCCGCCGGCGCCCGCGGCTTCGTCCGCGGCCACGTCTTCAACCGGCAGGGCGAACTCGTCGCGTCGGCGAACCAGGAGTGCCTCATCCGCCTGCGGGAGCGAGAGCACAGCGTCGCGGGCTGAGGACTACCCCGACTACCCCGGTCTACTACCCCGACTACCCCGGTTCACTACCCCGACTACCCCGACTTTCGTCCCGCCTCGCCGACCGGGCTCGCTATGATCCGCGCTCCACGCGCTTCCCGGACTGCCATGACAGATCGCACACGTCGCTCCGGCGACGCCCTTCTCGCCGAACTCGGCACCGCCCTCGGGGACGACGTCGTCCTCACGGGCGGCGACGTTTCGGCGCGGGCCGGCGACGGTTCCGGGACCGTGCCGTGCGCGGCCCGCGCCGTGCTGCGGCCGCGGACGACGGAGCAGCTCTCGGCCGCCCTCGCGGCCTGCCACCGCTTCGGCCAGCCGGTGATCCCCCAGGGCGGGCTGACCGGGCTGGTCGGCGGCGGCGTCGCCGGCGACCTGGAGGTCGCGATCACGCTGGAGCGGATGAACGCGATCGAGGAGATCGATCCGGTCGGTCGGACGATGACGGTGCAGGCCGGGGCCGTGCTGCAGAAGATCCAGGAAGCGGCCGAGGCCGAGGACCTGCTCTTCCCGCTCGACCTGGGCGCCCGCGGAACCTGCACGATCGGCGGCAACGTGGCGACGAACGCAGGCGGCAACCGGACGATCCGCTACGGCATGACCCGGGACTCCGTGCTCGGCATCGAAGCCGTGCTCGCCGACGGCACGGTGCTCTCCAGCCTGAACAAGATGGTCAAGAACAACGCCGGCTACGACCTGAAGCACCTGTTCGTCGGCTCCGAGGGCACGCTCGGGATCGTCACCCGCGTCGTGCTGCGGCTGGAGCGGCGGCCCCGCAGCCACGACTGCGCCCTGCTGGCGGTCCCGGGCTTCACCGAAGTGGTCGAGCTGCTGCGCCGGCTGGAAGAGGAGATCGGCGGCTCGATGAGCGCCTTCGAGGTCATGTGGCGCGAGTTCTACGAGCTCGTCACCGGCCCGAAGGCGAGGACGGCGCCGCCGATTCCGCACGGCGACCCCTACTACGTGCTGGTCGAGTCGCTGGGCGCCCGCCCCGAGCAGGACGCGGCGCAGTTCGAGGAGACGCTCGGCGAGTGCATGGAAGCCGGCCTGATCGGCGACGCGGTGCTCGGCCGGTCCAGAGCCGAGCGCGACGAGATCTGGGCGCTGCGCGACGACGTCGAGCAGCTCAACCACCTGGCGCCGATCTTCACCTTCGACGTCAGCCTGCGCATCGCCGACATGGAGAGCTACGTCGGCGGCGTCAAGACCGCCCTGACGGAACGCTGGCCGGAGAGCCGGTGCGTCGTCTTCGGCCACCTCGGCGACGGCAACCTGCACGTGGTCGTCGGCGTCGGCGATGGCTCGCCGCAAGCGCGCAGCGCGGTCGAGGAGATCGTCTACGGCCGACTCGAGCTGATCGGCGGCTCGGTTTCGGCGGAGCACGGGATCGGCTTCGAGAAGCGGGCCCATCTCGGGCGCAGCCGGACGCCGGCGGAGATCGAGTTGATGAAGACGCTCAAGCGCACGCTCGACCCGAAGGGCATTCTGAGCCCAGGCCGCGTGTTCGAGGCGGAAGGCGCGCCAGAGACGGGCGCTCACGCCGGCGCCAGCGTCCGGCTGCCGGCCTAGGAGCTTGCGCCGCAGACGCTGCGAAGCGGCGTCGGACGCACTCGCCCGTCTTGGGTCAGGAGGTGTCGGCGCCCAGGTGACGCCAGGTTCGACCGGCAGGGACGTCAGGCGTACTCGGGGGCCAGTTCGTCCCGCAGGCGCTCGAGCAGTTCCTTCGTCTTCACGATTCCCTCTTCGGCGGCTATCCGGCCCTCGAACTCGATGCCGACCCAGCCGCGGTAGCCGGCGTCGAGGACGATCCGCATCATCTCCCGGTAGTCGATCGTCGTCTCGTCGCCGTTCTCGTCGAAGGCGTAGCTCTTGGCGCTGACGGCCTTCGCGAAGGGCATCAGGTCGGTGACGCCCTGGTAGCGGTCGTACCACTCCTCCGGCTCCTCGGAGACGCGGAAGTTGCCGAAGTCCGGCAGGGAACCGATCCGCGGATGCTCGACCATCGCCAGCGTGCCGGCCAGCCACTCGCCGTTGCTCGATATGCCGCCGTGGTTCTCGACCAGGACGTCGACGCCGTAGCCGTCGGCGTACTCGCACAACTGGCGAAGCCCGTCCGCGGCCAGCTTCTGCTGCTCCTCGAACGAGCCCGCGCTCGCCGCGTTCACGCGGATCGAGCGGCAGCCGAGGAAGGCCGCCGCCTCGACCCACTTGTGGTGGTTCTCGACCGTCTGAGCGCGCTCCGCCGCGTCCGGCGCGCCGATCGATCCCTCCGCGTCGCACATGATGAGCAGGCTCGTCACGCCCTCCCCGTCGCAGCGCGACTTGAGCTCGGCCAGGTACTCCTCGTCGCGGGCGCGGTCGAAGAAGAATGTGTTCACGTACTCGACCGCCTCGATGCCGAGGCCGCGGGCGCGGGCCGGGAAGTCGAGGTGGTCCAGTTCGCCCCGGTAGAGGGAGCGAGGGTCGCTCTGGAGAACGTCGCCGAACGAGCCGTCGGCCAACGCGCTCAACGACGGTCCGAACAGCTCCCGGAAGTACGACCACTCGGCCAGGGAGATGCGGTAGAGGGGCTCGGCGGCCGGCGACGCGGCAGCCGCGTCCTCGCCTTCAGGGGCAGGGCCGCCATCCATGCAGCCGGCCGCGGCAGCGGCGCCCAGCACGGCGCCCGTCTTGAGGAGATGCCTGCGGTCGATCTTCGCGTTGTACATGGCCGGAGAGTGTAGCGCCCCCCTGTCGTCACCGCTCGGCGGCGCGGGTCGCCCCGCGCCGGCCGGATGACCGGCGCACCGACAGTTCGTGTGGACGTGCAGGTCGCCGAACAAGGCCTGGCGGTCGGCGGGGGCGCCGGTTCCCTGCACGGACGCGTCGGCGGCGGTCGGAGCAGGTCCAGACGGTGTCGTGACCGGCGAAACCTCCACGCTTCATCTCCGTAGTCCTGAGGCAGGAGGAGTACAACTCGAAATGGAAGTCCTTGCCATCCTGACTCTCGGCGCCATCGCCCTCGGGCTGCTCGCCGTCTTCGCCGCCGTCGCCTTCGTCGCGAAGGTCGCGTTCAACATCGTCCTTCTGCCGTTCAAGGTCATCGGCTTCATCGCCGCCACGCTGCTGGCCGCCATCCTGATCCCGATCGCGATCGTCGCGCTGCCCGTGGCCCTTGCCGTCGGCGTGGTGATGCTTGTCGTCGGCGGACTGGTCGCGGCCATCTGCGCCGGATTCGGCCTGCTGGCCGCCGTCTTCTAGGGGAGACGGCCTACGGCCGGCGCGACTTCCTGGCCGCCTTCGGCGGCAGCGGGTCAGAGGACCCGCGCACCGACAATGCGTCGTTCGGCCGACGCCGTTCAGCCAGTCCGGGCGCCTGTGGGACGGCTCCCGGCGGACTCGAAGCGAGCGACGCTCGACGCCAGTTCAACTACCGACGCCGAGCCGGAGCGAGCGGAGTGGAGTGAGCGCCGTCCTTACGTCCTCCTCCGAAGCGCGAACGGCCGCCGGGAGCCGTCCCACAGGCGCCCGGACTGGCGGATGCAGCCGCTTCCAGTCAGCGGACCAGGTGCCACTCGGTCTGGCGGCCGGCCAGGTAGAGCACCTGCTCGCCGTCGTAGACGGCGCTCTGTTCCAGCTTGATCTGGACGTCCTGGCCGCCCCACATCTCGAGCTCGACCTTCACGTTGCCTTCGATCGCGTAGCCGGTGTCGGGGTAGAGCGGCCAGTCGCCCCGGATCGGCGTCGGTCCCTGGTTGTCCCACATGCCGATGGTGGGTCCCGGGGCGTGGCCGAACGCGCCGAGCGGGTGCGTGTAGGTGCTGGAGCGCAGGCCCTCGTCGGTGGCGATGGAGATCGTGCCGGCCAGGATCTCGTTGCCCCTACGGCCGGTGCGGAACTCGCCGGTCAGGATGTCCTGCCAGCGGTTGCCGGCGGCCAGGGCACGCCGCAACTCCGCCGGCGCCTCGCTCTCGCCCAGGCGCAGCACGTAGCCCATCTCTTGCGTGTCGGTACACAGACCGAGGTAACAGATGCCCACGTCCGTGTGGAGGACGTCGCCGCGCTGGATGACGAAGTCGCCGCTGCCGCCGCAGAAGGGCTCGTCGGCGGCGCAGCCGCTGCCTTCGTCCGCGGCACGGCGCTGCGCGTTGACCGAGGGCAGGAACCAGATGTCGAGCCCGAGGTCCTCGAACCGTTGGGCGATAAACCAGACGACGTCGTCGGTCGTCGTCGCTCCCGGAGTGATCGTCCGCTCCGAGAACGCCTCCGCGATGACGCCGCGCGCCACGGAGACGATCCGCGGCCAGGCCTCAAGTTGCAGCGGGCTGCGCGTCTCGAGCCAGCGCACGACCAGCTCCTCGGCGCTGGTCACCCGCTCCTTGAGCTCCGGCGTCAGCACTTCGAGGAGCCGTTCGTGGAGCGCCGCCGACAGGCCGTCCGCGACGGGCCAGTGGCGCGACACGTTGACGCCGATCCGCTTCGGATCGCGCGCGGCGATCACCTCGCCCAGCCCCTGCCACTGCTCCTCCAGGTCGCCGCCCTCCCAGGCCGACTCGTAAAGCGCGTCGTACGGATAGCGGTTGACCGTCAGGAGTTCGAGGCCGCCGTTGTCCGGCCCCCGGTCGAAGAAGACGAGCATCGTCGTCCGCCGGGCGGCGAACACGGGCCGCGGCACCAGGCTGAAGAACACCGGGTCTTCGTTGTACTCCCGGTTGACGACGAGCCACATGTCGATGCCGGTCTCGCGCATCAGCTGCGGCAGGAGCTCGTTCAGCCGTTCTTCGAGCATGCGGTTGTAGGGCGCCACCCGGTCCCGATGCGGGAGCACGTGGCCGGGGCCGTCGAGTACCCGGCCCTGCTCGAAGCCGGCGCTCTGGGCGCCGGCGGGCGTCGCGGCGAGCGCGAGCAGACCGATCGCCGCAATCAGCCTGGGGACAACGAATCGCTTCATGTTTCCAGTACCTCCAGGCGGCCTGCCACGACCGCCGTCCGAGCCGTCTCCAGCAGACGGCGACGAAAGCCGCCCGCCGTCTCGGCAAGCTGGGCTGCCTCAAGCGGAAGCTGACCGCCGCCGATCAGCCGGCGGACGACTTCAACTCCGGCGTAGCGGGCAACGAGCGCGCGGTCGACGCCGGATCCCGCGTCGTCTTCGTCTTCTTCGTCCTCCCGCCCTTCTCCGCCGGCCCTTTCCGAACCCGCGGCCGCCGCCAGGAACGCCGCGACGACCTCCTCCGGCTGCCCCGCCAGGAGCAGGTGGGCCAAGCCAGTTCCGATGTCGAACTCCGAGTCTCCCGAGCCGCCGTACTGCGGATCCACGACGCGCACGTCGCCGTTCGGCAGCACGAGCCAGTTCGCGGGATGGAACGCGCCGTGAACCAGGCTGGCGCCGGCGCCGAGGAAGCGGCTGCCCAGCTCGGCGACGGCCTCGCGGAAGCCGCGGTCCGCCCGCAGCGCGGCTGCCGCGCCGCCCAGGCCGGCCTCCACCGCGTCCAGCGCGGCGGCGTCCGGCGCCGGGCCGTCGGGACCGAAGCCGTTGCCCCCGGTCGCGTCCGAGCCAAACGGCGCGTCGAACAGCATGCGGTGGCTCAACGCCTTCATGCCGCCGCTCACGCCCTCCGCGTCCCCGTCGCCGCCGTGCGTGCCGAGCCGAAGCTCCCGCAGGAACCCGCCCAGGGACTCCGCGGCCCCCTCGCCGAGCGAACCGCCCCGGTAGAGCGACGCAAGGTTCGAAGCGCCGCGGAAGTCCTCAAGCAGCAGCAGGAACCTAGCTTCGTTGGCGGCCATCAGCCGCGGCATGAGAGCCGCCGCCCCGCGCACGCGAGCCACCTCCGCATAGAACGCGCGCTCGCTTCGCCAGCGATCGGCCGGCATGGCGACCGACTCGTCCCGCCGCAACCACGGCAGCGACTGCTTCAGCACCGCGGTGCGCCACCCCCCGCGCAGTTCCTGGAGTTCGACCCGCATGACGGTGCTGGACTCGCCACCGAGCGAACTGCAGGTAGTCACCTGCTCCTCGTCGCCCAGCCAGCCAACGGCGCCCATCACCAAGTCCACTCGACCCGCCTGGTCGGCCGACAGGACGTGAACTTCGGGGTGTTCCGCCTCGAACTCGCCCCGCCGGTTCATCGGCGCAAGCTATCACCGGGCAGAGGCCGCCGACGCCAGCAAGGGAAGGCGCCGGCCTGACGGCCGGCCCGTACTCCTGGTCGCCTGCGGCGACAGCGGGTCAGAAGACCCGCGCACCGACACCCTGGCTGAACCGACAGCGAACGGCCAGTCGAAGATGTCCAGCCCGACCGGCGAGCGGCCATGACCGCCGCAGCCCCGCGGGGCGCGGATGCTCCTAGAATGCACCCGTGGACGGTGCTCGGAGCGCAACGAACCCGGTGCTGAGGATCGCGATGTGGTCCGGCCCCCGGAACATCTCGACCGCGATGCTGCGGGCCTGGGGGAACCGCGACGACGCCTTCGTGTGCGACGAGCCGCTCTACGCGAACTACCTGCTCGAACACGGGCTCGACCATCCCGGCCGGGACGAGATCCTCGCCAACCACGACAGCGACCTGGAGCGGGTTGTGAGGTGGCTGACGGCGGAAGCGCCGGAAGAGAAGCCGATCTTCTACCAGAAGCACATGGCGCATCACCTGCTGCCAGAGACGGACCGATCCTGGGTGGCGAGCCTCATCAACGTCTTCCTGATCCGCGATCCGGCGGAGATGCTGACGTCGCTGATCCACATCCTCCCGGAACCGAAGCTGTCCGACACCGGCCTGCCCCAGCAGCGGGAACTCTTCGACCTGGAACGGCAACGCCTCGGCCACGCGCCCGCAGTGCTCGACTCCGCCGACGTGCTGCGCAACCCCCGCGCCGGCCTCGAGAGCCTGTGCCGCGCCGTCGGCGCCGAGTTCGACGAGGCGATGCTGCACTGGCCGCCCGGCCGCCGCGAGACGGACGGCGTCTGGGCGCCGCACTGGTACGGCGCCGTCGAGAAGAGCACCTGTTTCGCGCCCTACCGGCCCAAGAACGAGCCGGTCCCCGAGTTCCTTGCCGACGTGCTCGAGAAGTGCCAGCGGCACTACGATCACCTCGCCGCTCATCGCCTCCTCTTCTGAAACCAACCGAACCCGCCATGCTCCAGAAGGCCAACCCCAGAAACCGGGATCTGCTGATCAACATCGACGGCGAACTGATCCACCGCGACCGCGCCGGGATCAGCCCCTTCGACTCCGCCGTCCAGGGCGGCGACGCGGTCTGGGAGGGGCTGCGCCTCTACGACGGCCGCATCTTCAAGCTCGAACAGCACCTGGACCGCCTCCGCCACTCGGCGCTGGCGCTGGCCTTCGCGGAAATCCCGTCGCACGAGGAGATCGTCGGCGAGATCCGCCGCACCCTGGAAGCGAACGGGATGCGGGACAACGTCCACATCCGCCTGACCCTCACCCGCGGCGTCAAGATCACCTCCGGCATGGACCCGCGGCTCAACGTCGCCGGGCCCACCCTGATCGTCCTCGCCGAGCACAAGGCGCCGGTCTACGGCGCCCGGCCGATCCGGCTGATCACCGCCTCGATCCGCCGCTTCCCGCCCGACTGCATGGACCCGAAGATCCACCACGCCAACCTGATCCAGTCCATCCTCGCCAAGATCGAGGCGAACGCCGCCGGCGCCGACGACGCCCTGATGCTCGACCGCCAGGGCTTCGTCGCCGAAACGAACGCGACCCACGTCTTCCTGGTGCGCGGCGGCGTCGTGGCGACCAGCCACTGCCACGCCTGTCCCGAGGGAGTGACCCGCTCGACCGTGCTCGAACTCTGCCGGGAGAACGGCATTCCGCACGAGGTGGTCGACTTCACCCAGGCCGAACTCTACCGGGCCGACGAGGCGTTCTGCACCGGCACGATGGGCGAGCTCGTGGCGGTCGTCGAGGTCGACGGACGCCCGATAGGTTGCGGCGACCGGCCGGTGCTGGCGCGGCTGCAGGCGCTGTTCCGGGACCTGACCGCGAGCAGCGGCTATCCCATCCTGGATTGACGCCGGCGGACTTCGCAAGGCGCCATGCTCGGCCCCAGCCCCTCACCTCGCGAGAACGCAGCGTCGATTCCCGGAAGATGACCGCGTCAGAGCCGCAGCCGGAAGCGACCCCCGCCCCGACCACGCGCCTGCAGAAGTGGCTGCTCGCGGCGCTGCTGCTGTGGGCGCTCGCCGCCCGGGTGCTCTTCAGTTGGCCAGACCCGACGATGAACCGGCTCTGGGACGAGCGCTACAACGCCGGCAACGTCGCCACGGCGCTGGCGTTCGACCAGTGGCGGCCCCTCCGGACGCACTACCCGACGCTGTCCTACATGCCGCACACGGTCGTGCTCAAGCTGTACGAGGAAGCCCGTGCCCTGCCGCTGCTGGAAGACGCGCCGACGACGTTCGGCATCGCCCGCGACGGCCGCGCACACCTGACCCCGATCGCCGTGCGGGTCTGCCGCATCCTTCAGACGCTGGTGGGAACCGCCTCGCTGTTCGTCGTGTTCCTGATCGGACGGCGCCTCTTCGGCCCCTGGGTCGGCCTCGGGGCCGCCTTCCTGCTCGCGGTCGCTCCCTGGCACCTGCGCCAGTCCGGCGTGTTCAAGCCCGACATCATGCTCGTGCTGGCCGCGGTGCTGGCGCTGTACGCGATGCTCCGGGCGCGGCGCGCCCCTAGCGCCGGAAGCTACGCCGTAGCGGGCGCCCTGGTCGGCGCGACGGCGGCGGCCAAGTGGAACGGCGCCGCCCTGGCCCTGCCGCTGCTCGCCGCCCTCGTCCTGGGCGGCGTCTCCAGCCCCGGCCTGCTGCTCCGCCGCGCCGCGGCCGCGGCGGCGGCGGGCGCCGCCACGCTGCTGGCGCTGAACCCCTGGCTCGTCCTGGCGCCCGACCTCTACCGGCGCCACCTAGGCAACACCGTGAGCCACTACCGGGAGCGGCTCGCCGAGGTCGGCGCGAGCCTCTTCGACCAGCCGCTCTCCGCCGTGACGAGTCTCGCCGGCGGCGTCTACTTCGGCCCGGTGCTGGGCGCGGCGGCCCTGCTCGGCCTGGCGTGGATGCTGGCGCTCGCCCTGCGCGCGGGGCGCGGCGTCGCGAGCGCGCTGCCGGGCACGGGACGAGGGGCCGCGGGCGAACCGCGCGGCGCGAGCGGCGGCGCCGCCGGCGCACTGCCAGACGCGGGCCGCGGCATCGCGGGCGGCGGCGCCACCGTCGCGGACGCGTGGATCCTCCTCGTCTTCTTCGGCGGCTACGTCGCTTCGCTGTGGGTCGTCACCCGCTACCCCAAGCCGCCGAACTGGCTGATCGTCGCCCCGGTCGTCGCTCTCGCCGGCGCCTGGTGCATCGGCCGGCTGCTCCAGGCCGCGCGTACGCTTCCCCGCGGGCCGATCCAGGCGACCGCCGTCGCCGTCCTGGCGCTCGCGGCGGGAGCCGCCGGACTCGACAAGGCCCGCTTCGTGCACGCCACCGTCTACGACACGAACGTGCCGCTGACCTCGGCCGCGGCGGCCCGGGCCGCGGGCAGCCCGAAGCCGCTGCGGGGCCGCACCATGTTCTCCGAACTGCCGCTCGGCAAACAGGACATCGACCCCCGCACCTGGGACGGCGCCTTCGTCCCCACGCTGATCCAGACGGAAGACCTCGCCGCCGAAGCCAGCGCGGAACGCGACGCCGCCGACGTGCTGCTGTTCGGCGGCGCGCGGCTGGCGCCTGGAGAGGATCCGGTCTATCGCGAACTGGCGGCGCCCGATGGCGGCGTCGAGGTCCGGCGCTTCGACCCACGGCCGTTCCGGCTGCGCGGCGATTCGGTCGTCCTCGTCCGGCGTCCCTTCCTGGCCCTCGGCGGGCCGGAGGCGGCGCCCTTCGCCGCGGCCGGAGACGGCGTCCACGAGGTCGAGCCCGCCGCGCTGGAGGCCGGAGACGGCGATCCGGGGCCGGGGCGGCTCCTCGTTTCGCTCGAGGTCGCGGTGCGCGTGCCTGCGGCCGCGGCGGCCGACGTCGCCGTGGAGGTCGACGGCGTTCGCCTCCCCTGCCGCCACACCCAGAAGGGCCGCGCGCGCCGGCGCTGCCTGACGCCGCGCTTCGAGGCGCCGGAGTCGCCAGTACGGATCCTCGTCGAGCCGCCGCGCGACGTGATCGACGTCACCGTCTTCCACTGGCGCCGGCCCGGCTGAATCGAGCCGGCGGCAAGGTCGCCGCTTCGCGGCGCGTTCACTTCAGAAGCCGGCGGGGACGCCGGCGCACCCGGTGCGCGGCCCCGTTCCCTGCGCGACAGCGCAGCCTTACGGCTGCGCACGCTCGTGGCCCCTTGCCGTCAGCCCCGTTCTGTGCAACCATGCTCCTGCTGCAATGCAGCAAGCAGTGCAGCATAACCCTCCCCACTCGCGATCCGCCCCCGTTCTGGAGACGCCATGGCCACGGAACTGAACCGATTCCTGAGCCCCCTCGACGCCACGTTCCTCTACGTCGAGCGCCCCAACGAGACGATGCACATCGGCGGCTGCATGGTCTACGAAGGCGAGTTCTCGAAGGAGTACGTGATCGAACAGCTTGCCGCCCGCATGCACCTGCTGCCCCGCTACCGCCAGCGCGTGCTGTTCCCGCCCTTCCTCGTCTCGCATCCCGTCTGGGTCGACGACCCGGCCTTCGACCTGGAGAACCACGTCGAGGAAGTGTGGATCCCGGAAGACAGCGACCACCAGGTGCTCGGCCGCGCGGCCGCCGAGGCCTACGGCGGCATGCTCGACCGCAACCGCCCGCTCTGGAAGGGCATCCTGCTGCGCGGCATCCCGGGGCACACCGCCATCGTCTGGAAGGTCCACCACGCGATGGTCGACGGCGTCTCCGGCGTCGATCTGTCCATGGTGCTGAGCGACTTCTCGCCCACCGACGAACTGCCGGCGCCGCCCGCCGAGACCTGGGCGCCGAAGCCCCTGCCCGACTCCCTGAGCCTGCTCCAGGAAGCGACGCAGCATCGTCTCGGGCAGCTCAACGAGTCCTGGACGAACGCCGCCTTCGACGCCATGCGCCCCAATCTGATGGCCGACCGCGCCCGGGAGCTGATGGCCGCCGGCGCCGCGACCCTGCCGGTCTCCTCGGCGCCCGCGCCGAGAACCGTCTTCAACCGGCCGGTGGGCAAGAAGCGGGGCTTCGCCTGGGCCCAGTTCTCCTTCCCGGCGATGCGGGCGGTCAAGTCGGCCCTGGGCGGCACGGTGAACGACGTCGTGCTCACCGTGCTCGCCGGCGGCATCGGCCGCTACCTGCGCGAGCGCGGCCAGGACACGAGCCGGCTCGAACTGCGCGCCATGTGCCCCGTCAGCATGCGCGAGCAGGACGAACGCGGCCAGCTCGGCAACCTCGTCTCCAACATGATCGCCCCCCTGTTCGTCGGCGTCGACGACCCGGTCGAGCGGCTGGGCCGCCAACGCGACGCGATGAACAAGCTGAAGGAGGCCGGACAGGCGAAGGCCCTCTACCAGATGACCCGGTTCGGCGACCGGGTGCCGCCGCTGATGGCCGCGGCCGCCGCCACGATGCCCTTCTCCCAGACCCTGTTCAACACGGTGTCGACGAACGTGCCCGGCCCGATGATCCCGCTCTACTTCGGGCCCCACAAGCTGGTCGACTGGCTGCCGCTCGGCATCGTCTCGAACAACATCGGGCTGTTCGTCGCCATCCTGAGCTACAACCAGCGCATCACCCTGGGCATGACGGTGGACGGGAAACTGATCCCGGACCCGTGGTTCCTCGCCGAGTGCCTGGAGGAGTCCTACGCGGAACTGCGCCAGACGGCCGGCATCGAGGAAGACGAGCCGACCGGCGCCCGCTGCTTCGCGGCCGCCGCGCCGCCGGCCCCCGCCGAGGCGGCCGAGACGGCCGAAGCGGCCGAGCCTGAAGAAGCGCCGGCCGAGGCGCCCGGAACGGCCGAAGCGGCGCCGGAACCCGCCACCGGCGCCGAGCCGCGCGCGGCCGCCGACTCCGGCGACGGCGCCCTGCGAGGAGTCGCCTGATGACGGCATCGGCACGGCGCCGGCCAACCGGCCCGATCTGGAGCGCGAACCCGCGCCTCCTGCGGGACTCGGTGCCGGCCGCCCTGCCGCTGTGGCGCGAGGCGTTCGCGGCCGCCGAGTTCTCGCTGCTGCCGTTCACGCCGATCTTCCACGGCATCGGCGCGGCACGCGGAGACGGCGCCGCGGTGATCGTGGTTCCCGGCTTCACCGGCACCGACGGCTACCTGGCGCCGATGCGCGGCTGGCTCCGCCGCATCGGCTACCGGCCCTTCCGCTCCGGCGTCGGCCACAACGCGGACTGCCTCGACCGGCTCGGCAGCCGGCTGACCGGCACGCTCCAGGGCGCAGCGGACGAGACGGGACGGCGCGTCCATCTCGTCGGCCACAGCCTGGGCGGCATGCTGTCCCGCGGCGTCGCGGGCCTCCGTCCCGACCTGGTCGCGTCCGTCACCACGATGGGCTCGCCCATCCGCGGCGTCCGCTCGCATCCCCTGGTGATGCGGATGGCGGAGGCCGTGCGCCGCCGCGTCGTTGCCCAGGACGCCGACCGCGACCCCGGCTGCTTCTCGGGAGATTGCCGCTGCGACATCGTGCGCGCGGTGCAGAGTCCGTTCCCGGACGGCGTTCCGCAGCTCGCCATCTTCACCCGGCGGGACGGCGTCGTCGCCTGGCGCTACACCCGGCTGCACGATCCCTCGCAGAACCGGGAAGTGCCCGGCACCCACTCCGGCCTGGCCGCCAATCCGCTTGCCTACTATCACCTCGCCCGCTTCCTGAAGCGTCATCCGAGCCCCGGGCTCAGGCCGTCCGACGCCGCGCTTCCGGTTCCGCTGACGACGCCGAAGCGGACCTCCCGGGTTCGGCCGGCGCCTGCGCCCGAAGCGGAGAACGGCCGGGAGTCCGCGTCGTGACCGCCGCCAACGCGCCGCTCCAGGCGGACCAGGCAGTCCTCTGGAACCTGGAACGCCGCAGCCCCGGATTGCACGTCGCGGGCCTCGCGCTGGTGGACGGCGAGGTCGACCGGCGGGAACTCCTCCGCTGGATGACCCGGCTCCGCCGGCTCCCCCGCTTCGGCCTGCGCGTCGAGGCGCCGCCCTACGGCACGCCCCGCTGGCGCCCGGCCCCGTTCGAGCTCGAGGACCATCTCCACGTCGTGTCGAACGGCGACCCGGCGGCCGCGCTCGACGAAGCCCTGAGCAGGCCGCTCGATCCCGGCCGGCCGCTGTGGGAGCTCCACCTGGCGCCCGGCTACCACGACGGCGGCGACGCGCTGCTGGTGAAGTCCCACCTCATCGCGGTCGACGGCCTGGCGACGGGCGACCTGTTCCACGCCCTCTTCGCGAGCGGCACGGAAGTCGACGAGATGGAAGCCGCCGAACCGGCCGCCAACGGCGCCGGGACCGCCGCCGGATCGCTGCCGGCGGAGTGGGTCGAGAACTGGACCCGGACCGGCCAGGACCTGTTCGCGGGCCTCCGGCAGTTCGCCTCGGAGGACACCCGCACCGCCTTCCTGACCCTGAGCGAGACGATGCCCGACATCGGCCTCCCTCCGCTGCCCCTGCCGTTCAACCGGAAGCTGAGCGGGCGGCGACGCCTGATCCGGGCCGCCTTCCCCTACCACGACATCCGTTCCATCCGCGCCCGGCTGGGCGGCACGCTCTCCGACGTCGTCGTCGCCCTGGCCGGCGGCGCGCTGGAGCGGTACCTGGGCGGCAGGGGAGCGTCGGTCCGCGGCCGCAGCCTGCGCGTCGCCCTGGCCACCGACCTCCCCGAGCGCGGCGGCAAGCGGCGGAGCCTGCTGCCCGTCGAGGTTCCCCTCGGGATCGGCGCCGCCGAGCGGCTGCGTTCCGTTCATCAACTCGCGCGCCTGCTGCGCGCCGCCCGGGTTGCCGACGCACTGTCCCGCCTGACCGGCATGCAGCGGGCCGCGGGTCCGCTGGCCGCCGCCGCGCTCGCGACGACATCCTCCGTCCGGCCGCCCTTCCACCTCACCGTGGCCAACGCGAACGGCCCCCAGATCCCGCAGTTCCTGGCCGGCCGCCCCCTCGCCGGCTACACGCCGTCCTGGCCGGTCGGCCTGGGCCAGGGCCTCTCCTGCGCGTTCTTCGCCTACAACCAATCGCTGCACGTCGGTCTCACCGTGGACGAGGGCGCCTGCCCCGACGCCGGCACGCTGCCGCGCCTGCTCGCGGAGTCGTTCGACGAACTCCGCCGGGCAGCCGACAGCGCGCCTCGCCGCCGGGCGCGCCGCGCTCCGTTCGCGGACCGAACCGCCGCAGTTCCACAGCCCGAGGAGACCCCATGAACCGAGCGAACATCCCCAGACAGGCGCTCGACTTCCAGAAGCAGATTCTGGACTTCCAGAGAACCGCGTTCGAGAACGGCTACGACGCGATCGTCGCCCTCCAGCAGCGCCAGCTCGAACTCGCCGACCGGATGATGAACCAGGCGCCGAACCTCCCCGACGAGGCCCGCGAGCTGATCCGAACCTGGCGCGACGCCGCCGAGGAGAGTCAGCGCCAGTTCAAGACCACGGTCGACGGCTCGTTCGACGCCGTGACGGCCTACCTCGACCGCCTCGCCGGCGACTCCGGCGCGCCCGCCGCGCCCGCCGCGCCGAGCGATGAGCCGGCCGACCAGGCCTCGACCGAACCCCAGGCCCAAGAGGAGGCAGCCCAGTGAACGACATGGCGACCCGGTACCCGCGGACGGTCCGCCTCAAGAACCAGTCCTTCCAGTTCAGCCTCCTGAGACAGGAAGACCGCGATCACGTGCTCGCCTTCGCGCGCGCGCTGCCGGAAGAGGACCTCCGGTTCCTCCGCGTCGACATGACGGATCCGAAGGTAGTCGACAACTGGGTCGAAGGCGCGATGGCCGGCACCCGCGTCGCCGTGCTCGCCCTGAACGGCGACCGCGTCGTCGGCTACGGCAGCCTGAACCGGCGCGAGTCGTCCTGGATGAGGCACCTAGGCGAGATCCGGATCATGGTGCTGCCCGAGGTCCGCCAACTCGGCCTCGGCGGTCACCTGGCGCACGACGTCTTCAACCTCGCCCAGCAGATCGGGCTGACCAAGATCGTCGCCCAGATGGCCCGCGAACAGCGCGGCGCCCGTCAGATGTTCCAGAACCTGGGCTTCTCGGTGGAGGCCCTGCTGGCCGACTGGGTGATCGACCCGAACGACGCCACGCACGACCTGATCCTCATGTCGTACGACGTAACGGGGCTGGAGGCCGGGGCGGGAGCGTAGGCCCGCGAATAGCGCAACAGCCGATCTTCCCCCGGGTCTCGAAGCTGCCGGCGCGCGGGTGCCGGGTACGCGGGCCTTCTGGCCCGCTGCCGCCGGGAAACTCAGCCGGAATCCGTCTTGGTCCATAGAGCCGCGTGGTCGGCTCGCGACGGTCCGCGCGACGCCGCGCGGCCGGCGTCTCATGTACCATCGTCCCGTTGCCGCGGTTTCCCCGCGCGGGGTGACTGCCGACGGGAGAAACGGAACGACGGCAACGGAATCGAAGACCGGGAGCACCTCCTTCTTGACCGAATCGGACGCGGCAGCGCGGCTTGAAGCGATACGTCGCGAGATGCGCGCCGAGCGCGCCCGGGACCACGCCGAGTTGCGCGGCGAGATGGGCGAGCTGCGTGCCGAACTGCGCGGCGAGATGGGCGAACTCCGCGACGAACTGCGCGGAGAGATGAGCGAACTGCGCGGCGAACTCCGCGGAGAGATGGGCGAACTCCGCGACGAGATTCGCGGCGACATGGAGAAGCTGCGCGCCGACCTGACCTGGCGCATGCTGCTGGTGGTGGGGGCCCTGCTGGCTGCCGCGACGGCGCTGGATCGGCTGCTGCTGGCCTGACCGTCACGGCGCCGCCGCGCCGACCTTGCGCACGGCTCAATCGGTACTCGGTTTCGACCCTGTGGGCGGCCGCAAGCCGGTGCCGAGGCCGCCGAACCACAGCTTGAACATCTCCTGCGGGTCGGCGTACTTCAGGTTGGCCGCCATGCGGTCGCGGAACTTCTCCAGCATCTCGTTCTGGATGCCGGCCAGATCGGGGAGGCCCAGGAAGGCCCGCGCTTCTTCGGGGGTGCAGTCGATGTCGAGCTTGATCTTCACGGGTTCTCCCTTCGCGCAACGGGTTGCAGGTCACGGGGACGGGCCGCCGCCGACCTGCCGGCCGAGCGTCTGCGCCGCGGACGGCGACTAGCATACGACCCGAACGCCGGGCCGCCTGCCCCGACGTTGAACCGAGAGGAGACGAAGCATGAACCGGAGTCGCGCCACGCCGGGTCTACCGGGCCTGGTCTTGCTCGCCTGCCTGCTCGGGCCTGCCGGCGGGCTCCTGGCCCAGCCGCCCGCCACGGTCATCCAGGGCGCGCGCGTGTTCACTGGCGACGACGTGCTCGAAGAGGCGACCGTCCTGATCCGCGGCCGCACGATCGAGTCAGTCACTCTGGACGCCCACGTTCCGGCAGGCGCCGGCGCCGACGCGGAGATCGTCGACGGCGCCGGCATGACCCTGCTGCCGGGGCTGATCGACAGCCATACGCACAACTTCGGACCGTCGCTCCAGCAGGCGCTGAACTTCGGCGTCACCACCGTTCTCGACATGCTCACCGGTGAGAACATGGCTTCCCAGTGGCGCCGGCAGCAGGCCGCGGGCGCGGTTCCGGAGCGAGCCGACGTGTTCGCGGGCGGGGGCGTGACCGTGGCTGGCGGGCACGGCACGCAGTTCGGCATCTCGCTGACGACCCTGGACGATCCGGAGCGGACGGAGACCTTCATCGCCGATCGGGCCGCCGCCGGCGCCGACTTCATCAAGGTGATCTACGAGCCGGGAATGGAAGGGCGGCCGTTGCCGACCTTGGCCGTCTCGACCCTGCCCCGTATCGTGGCCGCCGCTCGCACTCACGACCTTCTCGCTGTCTTCCACATCAGCACGGCGGAGGCGGCCGGGGAGGCCATCGCCGCGGGCGCCGATGGCCTGGCCCACATGTACTTCGACGGCGCGGGCGGCCAGGAACTCATCGAAGCGGCCCGCAATGCCGGGATCTTCGTCGTCCCGACGCTCGCGGTGCTCGAAACGGTCACCGGGACCGGCGGCGGCCGCGAGTTGGCGGCGGATCCGCCGATCGCGCCGTTTCTCACGCCCGAGCAGCGGGGCGGTCTGGACCAGGACTTCGGCCAGGCGCCGGACCCCGAGGCAATGGCGACAATCCTGGCCGACGTCGGCGCGCTGCACGCCGCCGGAGTGCCGATTCTGGCCGGCTCGGACGCACCGAATCCGGGCACCGCGCACGGCGCGAGCGTCCACCGCGAACTGGAGCTGCTCGTCCGCGCCGGTCTGACTCCCGTCGAGGCTCTGCGGGCCGCAACCGCCGTGCCCGCCGACACGTTCGGGCTGGACGACCGCGGCCGCATCGCGCCCGGCTTCAAGGCGGACCTCCTGCTGGTTCGCGGCGACGCGACCGCCGACGTGCTCGCGACCCGCGACATCGCGGCGATCTGGAAGGACGGAACGCGCTTCGAGCGCCAGACCGCCGAACTCCCGACCGACCGACCGCGTCTGGAACCCGCCCTGCTCGACGACTTCGAGGGCCTGGGCGCCGGCGCCCTGCCCCCCAAGTGGTCGCACTCGACCGACGCACTTGCCGGCGGCAAGTCGACGGTGACGAGCGTCGCGGCGCCCCGCGACGAGGGCGGCAGCGCGCTCCGGATCGAGGGCGAGATCAAGGAGGGCTTCGCCTTCCCGTGGTCCGGGGTCATGGTCCTGCTCGGTTCTCAGTTCAACGACCCCTTCGACGCCGGCGGTATCCGCGCCCTGGCCTTCGAGGCCCGTGGCGAGGGCGCGACCTACCAGGCGATGGCGTTCGCCGAGAGCCTGGGAATGCGGCCGGCGGCCGCGGCCTTCGAGGCCGGCGAAGATTGGCGCCGGGTGGAGATTCCGCTGTCGTCGTTCCGCGGTCTCGACCCTTCGGGCGTCTGGGCGTTCTTCATCGGCGGCCCCACCGAGCACGGCGCCTTCTGGCTCGAGATCGACAACGTCGAGCTGGTCGAGTAGCGGCCGGCGCGCGGAGCGACGACCCCGGAGACCGGAAGCAGGCAATAGCGCCCGCATTCACAGGGCGGCTGCCGGGCGTTTCTCGGTCCATAGAGCCTGACTGTCGGCTCGCGACGGTCCGCGCGACGCCGCGCGGCCGGCGCCTCATGTACCATCGTCCCGTTGCCGTGGTTCCGCTGCGCGGGGCGATCACCCAACGGGAGAAACGGAATGACGGCAATGGAATCGAAGACCGGGAGCACCTCCTTCTTGACCGAATCGGACGCGGCAGTGCGGCTTGAAGCGATCCGTCGCGAGATGCGCGCCGAGCGCGCGCGGGACCACGCGGAACTGCGTGGCGAACTCCGCGCCGAGATGGGCGAACTCCGCGCCGAGATGGGGGAGCTGCGCGGCGAATTCCGCGCCGAGATGGGCGAACTCCACGGCGAGATGGCCGAACTCCGCGGCGAGATTCGCGGCGACATGGAGAAGCTGCGCGCCGACCTGACCTGGCGCATGCTGCTGGTGGTGGGCGCACTGTTGGCTGCCGCGACGGCGCTGGACCGGCTGCTGCTGGCCTGACCGTCACGGCGGCCGCAGCCGCGAGTTGGCGGCAGATCCGCCGATCGATCCCTTCCTCACGCCCGAGCAGCGTGGCGGTCTGGTCGAGGCTCGCAGGCCGCGCGTCGCTTCAGTGGGGCCGGCGCGCGCGCCGCGGAGACGTTGAGGACGTAGCGGCACCGACGCCCGCTTCAACGATGCCAATGGCAACCGAAAAGACTGCACACTCGAGGAGACGCCGGTAGAGGTCGGGGCAGGCGTCCGGAGAACGCCGCAGGACTCCGGTGTCGGCGCTCAACGAAGGCCGGAGCACAAGCCCCGGCGACAGCCGTCGATCAGGACGCCCGTGGTCTGAGAGAGCGACCGCTCAACGAAGGCCGGAGCATAAGCCCCGGCGACAGCCGGCCCAGTGATACGCATGAAGGACAACGTAGGGGTTCGCTCAACGAAGGCCGGAGCATAAGCCCCGGCGACAGAGGTCTCCTCGGGCGGCAGGTCGCTCAGGTCGATGCCCGCTCAACGAAGGCCGGAGCAAAAGCCCCGGCGACAGCCGCGGATGGACCTGGCCGAGTATCATGCTTGGCAGTGCGCTCAACGAAGGCCGGAGCAAAAGCCCCGGCGACAGTCGTTGAAGCCGTCCTGGAAGACGAACTGTTCCTCCGCTCAACGAAGGCCGGAGCAAAGCCCCGGCGACAGCCGGGGACCGTGCGTGGGGGGCCGGGGACGGTGCGTCGCTCAACGAAGGCCGGAGCAAAAGCCCCGGCGACAGCAGGGCCGGCCGTAGTCACTGGTCAGGGCGCGAACCGCTCAACGAAGGCCGGAGCAAAAGCCCCGGCGACAGTCCGCGGCGATCCGGCGGTAGCCGTCGCCCCGCCGCGCTCAACGAAGGCCGGAGCAAAAGCCCCGGCGACAGTCCAGGCCGTCCTGGGCGCACTCGGCGTTCCCCACCGACGCTCAACGAAGGCCGGAGCAAAAGCCCCGGCGACAGTCGTTCGCGTGCGTTGACGATGCGCGCGCCCATTGGGCGCTCAACGAAGGCCGGAGCAAAAGCCCCGGCGACAGGAACCCCTCCGTCGAGGGCGCGTCGTAGCACTGGTACGCTCAACGAAGGCCGGAGCAAAAGCCCCGGCGACAGGTCCGGCAGCGCCGTGAGGCCCGTGCAGCCGCTCAGCGCTCAACGAAGGCCGGAGCAAAAGCCCCGGCGACAGGAGATCGAGCCTTCGCAGCTCGACATCCACCTGCCCGCTCAACGAAGGCCGGAGCAAAAGCCCCGGCGACAGCTGGATCAGCTTGCGCCGGGCGCTCAGGATCGACATCGCTCAACGAAGGCCGGAGCAAAAGCCCCGGCGACAGCTGGTGGATCATGGGCATCGGGCTCGCGTACTCGATCGCTCAACGAAGGCCGGAGCAAAAGCCCCGGCGACAGTGCCCGTACCCACGACGACCGCGGGCGAGGCTCCAGCGCTCAACGAAGGCCGGAGCAAAAGCCCCGGCGACAGTGCTAACGCTACAGAATTGTCCCGTTTCGCGCGATCTCGGCAGCACGGGGGTCGAAGACCTGACCAAACGACTCCAGTGTCCGTCGGTCCGGCCTTCTTCGCACACCAGATCGCCCCAAATCCCGCCGACCGAGCACCGGACGGGGACGCCGCAAGCGGGTTCACGGTCATTGGTGCCTGAATCACCGCGGGTTCGCACCAAGGTCAGACGAACCAGGGCTCCCCAGTCTCGCGCTGCTGTTCTCTGCCGAAGCGACTGCGGGCTTCCTCGATGGGCGCGGCGAAGCGATAGACGATCACCGAGTCCTGCCGGCTGTCGATCACGTCTTGCACCTCGCCGATCATGCGGGTCAGCCGCGTCGGCGACAATCGACACTCGAAAACGGACATCTGCACCCGCTGGCCGTACTTCTCGCAAACCTGCGCAACGCGCCGGAGACGCGAGGCGCCCTTGCCCTCCGTATCGGCGATGTCGTAGGTGACGAGGACGTCCATCGCTCAAGCCAGAACGAACGGCGGATACACGGGGAGATCGCCTCGCAGGTGGCGCGCCAGCAGAGTCGCCTGAATCGACGGCAGCGCCCACCGGCCCACCCGCCGGCCCGACACCCGGTGGAGCACGGCAGTCTCCTTGTGGCGTTCCCACTCCTTGATCAGGCCTGCCCGGCCGTCGTCGCTCATGTAGACGCCGCCTCCCGGCGTGCGGACGAAGCTGTCGTGCCCCACCTGTCGCCTCCGCACCAAGGACACGACGAAGCGGTCCGTGAGAGCACGCAGTTCCTCGGCAAGGTCGAGGGCCAACGAGGGCCTGCCGGACCGCGGCCGATGGAAGAAGCCCATCTGGTAGTCCAGACCGACACTCTCCGTCGCGCCAATGAACTCAGTGACGAGAAGTCCGTAGCAGAACCCAAACATCGCGTTCACGGGATCGCGTGGCGGCCGCCGATTTCTCTTTGAGAAGCGGAGGTCGCACTTGGAGAGGGCCTGCCCGACTGCCCCGAAATAGATGCGGGCGGCGTCGCCTTCGACGCCTCGAACGTGGTCTGGGGTCTCCGCGCCGGCCAACCGCCCGACGCGATCTCCGATCTGCCTCGCCCGTTTCGCCAAACCCTCGGACTCGAAGGAGTCCCGTTCGTCGCGCGCCCAGCGTTCCACGACCTTGCGGCTGTTCTGGAGCTTCGCGGCCACGAAGGCCTTCGCCAGCGAGAGGGAATGAGCGGCATCCGAGACCGCACCATAGAGCGCCGACCGCAGGTGGACGTTGCCGCCCGTGACGCCGCCGACGACGAACCGCACTCTTCCCGACATCCCAACGGAACTGACCCGAACGCCGCGACGCACGCATGCCTCCAGCGCCTGGGTGGTTACCTGCGCACCTCCGATCAGAACGACCGCGTCGACCCCTTCAAGCGGGATCTTCCGGGCGCCCTCGGGAGTCGACACCAGAAGCGAACCGCGGCGAAACCGGACCTTGGCTCGGTGCTCGCGAACGTAGACGGAACTCAGGTAGCGCATCGAAACACATGCCGCGCCACATAGCGCTCGATCCGAGCCGGCGCGGCCGTCACGTCGGGAAGGCAGTGGTAGTGAAGCTGACACTCCTTGCAGCGCTGGTCATTGGGCGCCTCGGGCAAGACGGCGTCGACAAGCTGGTCCCGGATCTGCTGCACGACTTCTGCTACCTGGCCCCGCAGCGCCACGGTGAACTCGACGCAAACCCGGCGTCGCGGCCCGCCGTACCAGACGAAGCCCTCCGGCACCTCGACGCTCAGCATCTCCTCGAGGCACAGAGCCTGGGCGCAAAGTTGCAGGTCGGCCGCCGAACCGTGACGAACGCCCGACTTGTACTCCACCGGGCGCGCCGCTCCGCCCTCAAGCTCAACCGCATCGGCTCTGCCAGAGAGCCCCAACGCCTCCGACCACAACGGGATCGCCCGGAGGACGAAGCGGCCTCGCTCCTGCCGGTGCTCGCCGCCATCCACCCGCCGGTGCGAACGCGATCCACGAACGGTATGGGCGTTGTCGGCCCAGACGCCGTCGCAGTGGATCAAGGCGCACTGTCGTGGGCAGTAGACGAAGTGCTCGATCGCGGAGATCGGGACGATGGGTTCAGAAGTCACAGGGGCTCAGCCCCGAACCCTCTTGTGGGGTCCAGGTCAGCTCGGCGTTGAAACGCAACTGTGCGCCACGCCGCGTGGACACCCAAGCTCGGCCAAGCCTCTCTCGGCCCCGGCTTCCAAGCGTCCAGGAGCGCGTCGATCGCTCGGAAGTCAAGCAGTTGGCACCATGCGGGCCACACGAACTGGCGGTCCTTCCGATCTCTCTTCAGCCTCCAGCCTCTCTGTACCACGCCCGCCCGCCCGAACCGCTTCCCGTTCACAGCAACTCCCGGCCCACGAACCGGCAACAGCGCGAGACCAAAGAAGGCGAGCAACTCGACCATCGGCTCGACCTGCGGATCCGTGCTGTCCGCCAAAGAGCCCAAGCGGCTCAAGTCAAAGCCAAGTCCGTTGCTCTGGACTCTGAGCGCTTGCCCAGAAAGCCCGTCCGAAATCCGTTCCGCAGTGGGCTGAACTTCGGCATGCACACGCAGCAGGCGGGAGAACAGTGTCAGGCCTTGCGGTGCAGGCGGATCAAACGGCGCATGCTCGACCTTCTCTCCATCATCGAGTTGCAGATCGGTAACGGTCGACGAGAGCGTCCAAGAGTAGGGATGGCCACGGGTCGCCCGAACTCGTGCGCGGAAGTCCTGCCAAGAGACGTGCCGGCCAAATCGACCCACTCCTTGTCGCTCGTCCGCAAGCGGCATGTCCCGGAGCACCTCCTTACTTGGCCAAGAGGCGACGAGGGCCGAAACCGGGTCAATGTCCTCAGCAGCAAGGACCGCCACCGCCGTTGTCCCCGAGGTCCAGCCAAGCCGAATCCTCGAATCCAACACCGTGGTCCCAACAGCCGCCAACCAGCCGTTGAGCCAAGAGGCCTGCAAGCCGGGACACTCAACGCGGTTCATGCGCCCGACCCCCTACCACTGCCGACGCCTCCGGAAGATACGGCGTGGTCGGCCTGCCTGAGGACGGCTTCGAGGAGGGCAAGCCCCCACGGCCCGAATCGATCGTTCAAGCGCCCGAACCGGGCCGGCTGATCCCAGTCGACAATGGACAGATCCGCCCCTGCTTCGACCCGCACACCGTCAAACAGCGCGGACACACGGCCTGCCGTGCCGTCGCCGACCGGCAGGACTAGCGGGCGCCCTCGACCGTGGTGACTGACGATCAGGTGCAGAAGAAGGTCGACTTCCCACGAACCGCAGACAGAGGGCTGTGACCGGAGCCAATCTCTCGCCAGACGTAAGGAGAGTTCTTCGTGGCGGCCTCCCCTGGGCCACCCGGCAGCTGCTCTCCTGGGCTCCCAAAGGTGACGCGGCGTCGCCGACTTCGCAACAAGAGCGCCGCCCTTCTCCCGGTCGGGGACGAGCCACCGTTGAAACCGCAGGTCCGCCTTGCCCACGTCATGCCACGAACCGGCTCTCTCAAGGACCTCAGCAAGCTCGGCGGCGACGCCGATGTGTTCGGCGATCGAACGCGCCTGACCTGCAACCGCGCGGCCGTGAAGCGCAAGGTCGACGGCCGCTATGGCGAGCGACCTCTCGTCGCGCTCGTCGCTCGGCCGTTCCGCGGGAGCACCGCTCCTGGGCAGGCGAGAAACCTCGTGCGCGCTCGACGCTACCCGCCTGTCCAGGGAGGCGAGGAAACCGCTCCATTCCTGCTCGGTCCATCCTGGCGGCAGGACCTCCTCAAGATGATCGAGAATCTGTTCGACCGCCTCCACACGTTCATCGTCGTCGACGCCCTCATCGTCATCGGAAACGCCCAAGGCGACGTTCACGAGGCTGGTCAGCTCGACGCCGCAAAGCCGGCGCAGCGCTGACGCGTCGAGCGGCAGTCCGCGATCCACCAAGGAGACATCGACAACGGGCGCCGTGGACGACGGGTTCCAGCCGAACTCGTCGATCAAGCCCCGGTCTGAAGGCAAGACACACGTATCCCCGGGTCTCAGGCCGCTGATGGACACCATCTCGACCGTGACGCGGTCGGAACGCAGGCGGCAGAGTTCCTCGTCCTCACCCAGAGCTTCCCTCGCCTCGCCGATCGGTACCTGAACGGCCTCCCGGTCGGTAGCCCTAGGCCACAACGACTCGCCTTCGCCCGGAACATGGGCCCTCCAAAGCAGCGACACCGAGAAGTCCGGGCAGGCGATCCCGGAGAAGTACGGTTCCACCGGCGCTTCGCCTTCGGGCGGCGTGGTCGTCTTCGTCCACTCCCACAGCAGCGCGGGCAGCACCTCGGGCGCCCGCCCCGGGTCGTCGCCCGGCGGGCCGAGAGTCTTCGAAACCTGACGAGGCGACAGATCGACTGCCGCTGACCTGCCGCCGTCCAGGGCCGATTCCAGTCTCCCCAGAACACGGGCGGGCTCTTCGTCATAGACCGGCCACACCTCAACCGAACCGGTCGCGCCGCGACGGCGCTTCGGCGACTTCGACGGAGGCAGATGGACGTAGACGCCGCGTGCCTGCGGATACCGGCCCAGCCGGTTCAACCTGCCGAGTCGCTGCGTCAATGCCCGTACGCCGCAGGCCTCCGTGACCAGATACTCCGCGTCGACGTCGGCGCCGACTTCCAGAGTCTGGGTCGCGACAACGACCAGGTGACGCTTTCTCGCCCTGGCAGCGTCGCGCTTCGACGCCATGCCGTGGACCGGGTCGAGGATCTGCTGCCGGATCTTCTCCGCCTCCCGCTCACGGGATCGACCGGTCAGCAACCGAATGTCGGCGAAACCGCTGGCCGTCTTGTTCCGGAGAAGCTCGAACGCCGCCCTCGCCTGCCTGGGCGTGTTGGCGAACACGAGGCAACTGGCCTTGGCTGGCGCCTCGGGGAGCAGCTCAAGGGCCGCTTCCGCCAGCAGCTTCGCGACATCGCCGCTCTTGCGGGCTCGCACTTCGACCGGCTTCGCCGCGTCCAGGCGCTTCTTCACGACATCGTGCGCCAGATCGTCGGACCCAAGGTCGAACCGCTCCGTTTCGCCGGCGTCTCCGGTCGCCGTGAGCGCCACGACCCTCGGCCTTGAACGACACTCGCCGAGGATCGCCCGAGCCCGGGGAGTGCATTCCTCCAGGGCCGGTATCAGCTTCTGAAGGTGGGTCGCCAGGTGCGCTTCGTCAACGAGAACGAGACTGTCGGTACCCGCAAGCGCTGCGTCGACCGGACGCATGGAGCGCGATGACCCGTAGCCGCGGAACAACAGCCGCGATCCGTACATGGGTACCGTGGCCAGAAGCACTGCGGGCTTCGACGGATCCGTCGGCCGGCGCGAAACGACGCCGCCCCGGAGACGGATGACGTCCAGCGGGTCGCCGTCCTGACCGGCTGAGAGCGAGGAAAGCCGCTCGGCTACGGCGGCAACAGCTTCAAGGGACTCGCCACGAAGCCCGGCCCGGTCCGGACTCCGGAGCTTGTCCAGAATCGCATCGGCATGATCGGCGGTGGAATCGACGAGCAGGCGCCGGTTGACGATCCACCAGATCCGGGTCGGGGCGGTGCGGTCGGCGGGCGCGCAATCGGCCTGTGACGCGAGCCACCAGATCGCAATGTCGAGACAGGCCGTCTTCCCGAGGCCCGTCGGTACGCCTATCTCGGCCGGCCACCCTTCCGAGGCCACGAGACGCGCCAACCGGTCCTGCCAGGGGAAGGGATCCCGCCCGTTGACCGCGCTATAGAAGGCGGTAAAGGACGGCATGGCGGCGGAACCCGGCCGGACCGGCACGGTCCTCGCCACTACCGGCCCCTCTCACCGTCGCCGGTCGCCTGTGCCGGGACGCAGAGGCCAAACCCCCGCTGGCGTCCCGAGCCGATGACGACCGGCCCGCGAATCGGCTCCTTGAACCAAAGCTCGACATGCGAGTAGGGCAGCCTTGGCCTGCCCGGCCGATTCACCTCCACCGGCGCCAGGTCGACGGCCCCGCGAACCAATGGACCACGGGTCGACCGGAACGCCAGAGGCGCGGGCAAACCAGCGTGCCGGCACCACCGCGACAGTTCCGCGAGAGTCACGGGGCCCCGCCGTTCGTGGATGGCCGGAAAGACCGTCACCCAACCCCGCGAGGAGCGAGTCCAGCGCGACGGATTCGCGGCCAGAGGGCGTTCGGTGCCGTCGTGAGGCGAAACGCGCACGTCAACGCCGCCGCCGGTCAGTCTCCGGACGGCGAGCGCGGCGTCGCGACAACGCCGCCGCTCGATCGACTCCTGTTCCGGCGGGAGCCAAAGCGCGAGACCGAAGATGCGGCCCCGGGACCGGGGGAATCCGGCATCCGGCAGAGCAAGAAACCGGGCAATGTCATAGCCACGTTCGGCGAATCCGTGACCGTGCAGCACTGGCAGCGGCTCGCCGAAAAGGCCCTGGTACCTGCTCAGCGTGGCCTTCTTGAAAAGCGCGGTGACGTCCGAAACGCGGCGGCCCGAAACCGGGGTCCGCAGTCGGAGCCAGGCGACGACGCCTCCTCGGTCCGGCGTCGTGCTGAAGCTGAGTCGGGGCGACCTGTAGCTCTCCTCGTGGCGCAGCGCCGGGTATTGGGACCGCGCCACGGAGGCGCCGCGGTCGACCCAGGCGTCGTACATCGCGTCGAGGATGGACAGGTCGCCTTCCGCGGGCACGGCGATCGCCAGATCGCCGTCGGGGTCCGGAGTGAAGGCGGCGGTCCCGCCGTCCAGGCCGGGAGGCCGGGTCAGCACTCGCAGTCTTGCCGGCGAGTCCGATGTCCCGAAGTAGCCGACCCGGGCAGCGCGAAGCCGAAGCGCATCGACGATCGGCGCGGCTGGCGTCTGGGCTTCCCAAATGTAGGTGATCCGGGGAACCCGAGGCGCAACGCGGACCCCCGGGCGAACCTCGGCACTTTTACGCCCGACATACTCTTGGTATGCGGTCGTCTCTCCCGTGCGCTGGTGCCTAAAGAACCGGCGCGAGTGTTTCACCACGAATCGGGGCAAGAGTTCTTGGTGCTGCGGGTCCGGATCGGCGTGGATGACCGGCGGCGGCAGGCGCTCGAACCACGTCAGTTCGGCACCGTCGGTGACGCGGCATCTCGTCCCAGTGCCGTCAGCGGCCACCAGCGCGGCGAAGAGTCTCGACGGCGATGGCGGCCATTCTCCCTGGGTCAGGAGACCGGTGCTCGAGGCGCCGCTGCCATCTCCGCGGAACGTCCCGTGCAGCAGATCGACCGAGATGGCGAACATCTCAGTCCGCGAGGTCGGGCCACGTAGCTCGAATGACCTTGCGGAGGTCCTCCTTGGGTGTGAGAACGACCGGCTCTTCGCGCCAGCCGTCGAGGGGCACGCCCGCGGACTCCGCGTGTTCCACGGAATCCAACAGCAAAGCTGCCGCCCCATCGGCATCGCCGAGTGCGCACTCATCGTCGCCCCCGTCCCCAAGCCACGTCACCGTGGACCGCGTCGGTCGAAGGTCGGCGCCCGACCGGAGCGCGAAACTGCCGCCGAACGCGTGCATATGGGCGTACAGGCCCAGGGCGACAAGAAGCGCGCGCGAGGCCGCGTCCGCGCCTGCGGAGTAACCGGCCCCGAGACTCACTCGCCGCAACTGAGCGAAGGAAACGGTGGCCCGCTGACTCACCCGGGCAAAGGAAATCGCAGCGGCTGCTGGCTGGTCATCATCCTGTCCGCCCATGAACGGGATCTGGCCGTGACCGATCTTCGACAGCTTGCCACCCTTCTTACCCGGCTTGCTGCCTTCGCGGATTCTCCACTTGGTCTGATCGCTATCCTGGTGCTCAACCGCTTCGTCCACGTTGAGATTCAGCGCATCGCCTTTCAGGCCAAGGACTCTCGTATCCGTCGAGGCGGGTTTCCATCCCACGATCTCCGACACCCACGCACGGGCGTGTTTCGTGTTGTGGCGCTTCTTGCCCAGATGCGACTGCCAGAATCCGTACAGCAACGCCTGAGGGAACCACGCCATCAGGGGCCCAGCCTCCTGTGCGGTGGCGCCGAAGATCGACTTCCCCACCTCCGTCCTGATGAAGTCCTCGTCGCCGAGCCTGGCGTCCCTGAGGTAGGCGTCGGCGTTGCGGTGCGGAAACTCCAGACTCGACAGCCGCCTCGGAAGATGGGCCGGCAGATTCGGCAGACTCGACAAGTCGAGAACGAACTCCGGCACCGGCACCCGGTCCCGGTTCCGGCGCAGCGCGTCCTCAAGACGGTTCGCCTGCGACGGCACGTTGTCGATCACGATGACCGGCGTGGGTCCGTCGTCGTCAGGAGAGCCCCAACGCGTGTCTTTCTGGTACCTGCCGCCTTCGTACACGGCGGGCTTCACTGGACCGCCCGGGCCCGCCAGAGGAGTCAGTTCCGTGTCGATGCGGATGCCGGCTTCAAAGGAGTCGTCGGCACAAGCCGAGAGCAGTGAGTTCAGCTCGATCATGCGTTCCATGTGGGGGGTCTTTCATTACAGAGAGATAGCACGCGACGCCGGAACATACTTGAGCATGGGCGCATAGGTCAAGAAGCGGTCGGGAGCCGCCACGGCCTTCCAGTGAGGTCCGCCAACGCGGACTCGCCTCGAACACCGCATACATTGCGGCGCGTAACGCATCGCGCTACAGTTGCAACGGTGAGGATCAGGCACAAGGGGCTTCGGGCACTGCATGAGCGAGATGATCGGTCCCGACTTCCCGCGGCCTTCGTGCCTCGGCTGAGGCGCATCCTCTTCCGGCTGCATGAGGCAGACCACCCGCAAAGCGCCGATGCACCGGGCTTCCGGCTTCATCCGTTGAAGGGCGACCGTTCTGGCCAGTGGAGTGTACGCGTCTCCGGCAACTGGCGGGTCGTGTTCCGATTCGAGGATGGCGAAGCCGTGGACGTGGACCTGATCGACTACCACTAGCGCGAGAGGAGAGAACCCACGATGAACAAGCGAGAGAACGATCGTGTCGGCCCAATGGTGAACCCTCCGCATCTGGGCGAGCTCATTCGCGAGAGCATGGACGACGTCGGATGGAACGTCACCGAGACGGCGGCCCGACTGGGCTGCGAACGTGGAACTCTCTCGCGCCTGCTGAACGGCAGGGCGGGTGTCTCCGCCAAGATGGCGCTGGCGCTCGAGGACATCGGTTGGGGAACCGCCGTCCATTGGATGCGGATGCAGGCCAGCTACGACCTGGCGCAGGCGCGGCGCTTGCGAGCAACCGCACGAGGCGCTACGACGGCCCAACTCCAAACGCCTCGAACCGCCCCCGCAACGGCACGCTCGTGACGCCGCGCGGTCGGCGTCTCATGTACCATCGTCCCTCTGCCGCGGTTTCCCCGCACGGGGCGACTGCCGACGGGAGAACGGAACGACGGTAACGGAATCGAAGACCGGGAGCACCTCCTTCTTGACCGAATCGGACGCGGCAGTGCGGCTTGAAGCGATCCGTCGCGAGATGCGCGCCGAGCGCGCGCGGGACCACGCGGAACTGCGTGGCGAACTCCGCGCCGAGATGGGGGAGCTGCGCGGCGAACTCCGCGCCGAGATGGGCGAACTCCGCGGCGAGATAGCCGAACTCCGCGGCGAGATTCGCGGCGACATGGAGAAGCTCCGCGCCGACCTCACCTGGCGCATGCTGCTCGTGGTGGGCGCCTTGCTGGCCGTCGCGACGGCGCTGGACCGGCTGCTGCTGGCCTGACCCTCGCGGCGGCGGTCGCCGCGCCGACTTCATCCATCGAGGCGATCGCACCGGACGGCGCACGGGAGCTCCGGCGAGGCTACAATCGCCGAATGTCCGAGACGCCTTCGCCCGAGCCCGGCCCCGGCGGCCCGCTCGAGGGCATCCGGGTCCTCGACTTCACGAGTTTCATCGCCGGTTCCTACGGCGCCATGCTGCTCGGCGACATGGGCGCGGACGTTCTGAAGATCGAGTCGCCGGGCGGCGACAACGCCCGCCACTGGGGGCCGTTCATCGAGGGCGAGAGCCGGATGTTCCAGGCCTGGAACCGGAACAAGCGCGGCCTCTCCGTCGACCTGAAGACGGAGCAGGGCCGGCAGGTGATCTACGACCTCGCCCGGAACGCCGACGTGGCGATGGAGAACTTCCGCCCCGGCGTCGCCGCGAGGCTCGGCATCGACTACGAGACCCTCAGCCGCTACAACCCGGGGCTGGTCTACGCCTCGTCGAGCGCGTTCGGCGGCAGCGGCCCATACGCCCAGCGGCCCGGCTACGACCCGGTCCTCCAGTCGATGGCCGGCGCCGCTCACCTGCAGCAGCTCATGAACGGCGTCGCCGCGATCTGCCCGGTCGCGGTGTCCGACTACATGGCGGCGGTGCTCACCGTCTGTTCGATCAACGCCGCCCTTCTCCACCGCGAACGCACCGGCGAGGGCCAGTACATCGAGACCTCTCTGCTGCAGGCGATCATGACCGCCCAGGCGCAGTCCTACCTCCAGCCGCTCGAAGCCGAGATCACGGGGCCGCCCGGCATCTTCCCCTACCGGATGTTCGCCGCCGCCGACGGGCCGATCTTCATCGCCGCCGGCACGGACAAGTTCTGGCGGCTGTTCTGCGAGGCGATCGGCCGCGGCGATCTCGCCGAGGACCCGCGCTACCGGACGAACCCGCAGCGCGTCGGCAGCGCCGCCGAACTGAGCGCCGAGATCGATCCGATCGTGGCGCGGAGACCGGCACGGGAACTGGAGGCGGAACTGGTCGCGGTCGGCGTTCCCTGCGCCGCGGTGCGTTCGGCCGAGGAGTTCTTCGACGATCCCCAGGTCGAGGCGATGGCGATGAGCCAGGTCGTCCGGCACCCGCAGCTCGGCGCCCTGCGCATGGCGGGCGTTCCCTGGCGTTTCTCGCGGACGCCGGGCGCGATTCGCAGGCCCGCTCCGCAACTCGGCGAGCACACGGACGAAGTCCTCGCGGAACTGGGCTACAACGACGAACGGATCGCGGCGCTGCGGACCTCCGGCGCCATCCGCGGCGCCCCGGCCGACGCCGGCGGCGGTTCCTGACCCACGGCCGTTCTCCGTCATGACGTGAGTGCCGCAGCGTTCTACCGGGATCGGGGTCCCGGCACATCGGGTTCCACGGCCGACGCGGCAACGCGCGTAGTCCTCGTCGGCGCCGGGCACACGCACATCCAGGTCCTCCGGCACTGGGCGATGCATCCGGATCCGGCGGTCGAGGCGACCCTCGTCGTCGACACGCCGATCGCCGTCTACTCCGGCATGGCGCCCGGACTGGTCGCGGGACAGTACGAGCGGCACGAGCTGGAGATCGACGCCGTGCCGCTCGCGCGGCGGGCGGGCGTGCGGGTGGTCCTCGCGCCCTGCATCGGCGTCGAGGCGACGGCGCGCCGCGTCCTGGTCGAGGGACGCGAGCCGCTCCCCTTCGACGTCGCCTCCTTCGATACAGGCTCCACGGTGGCCGGGCTCGACCTGCCCGGCGTGCGCGAGCACGCGGTCCCGACGCGGCCGATCAACCGGCTGGCGGCGGCGATTTCCGGCCGCGTCGAGGCGCTCGCCAGCCGGCGGCCGAACGTGGTCGTCGTGGGCAGCGGGGCCGGCGGCATCGAGCTCGCCTTCTGCATCGACGCCCGGCTGCGCGGTCTGGACATGGAACCCCGGGTGACGATCGTCGAGGCGGGCGGCCGCATCCTGCCCGGCTACCACCCGGCGCTGGCCCGGCGAATCGAGGCGGCGGCGCGCGCACGCGGCATCCGGACCCTGGTGGAGACGCCGGTCGCGGCGGTCGAGGCGGACTCCGTGCAGCTCGAGAACGGCAGCAGCATCGAGTCCGACCTGACCTTCTGGGTCACCGGCGCCGCCGCGCTGTCGATCTTCGAGGGTTCCGACCTGCCCCTGTGCGATCGCGGCTTCGTTCGCACCCGCGCCACCCTGCAGGTGGAGGGCCACGACCACGTCTTCGCCGTCGGCGACTGCGCGACGCTGATCGAGCAGCCGAACCGCCCGCGCGCCGGCGTCTACGCGGTACGCATGGGGCCCTACCTGATCGAGAACCTGGAGCGCCTGCGGACCGGCCAGCGACTCCGGCGGTACAGGCCGCAGGGCGACTTCCTGGCGCTGCTCAACCTCGGCGACGGGCGCGCCGCAGGCGCCAAGTGGGGCGCCGCGTTCGAGGGCCGCTGGGTCATGCGGCTCAAGGACCGGATCGACCGCCGGTTCATGCAGCGCTTCCAGACGCTGGACCCGGACGGCGCGCCGTTGCCCGCGTTCCCGCCGATGGAGGCGGGTCCCGGAGGGCACGGAGCGGGCGGCGGCGCGGAATCGATGAGCGATGGGAACGGGCCGGAGTCGGCCCCGATGTTCTGCGGCGGCTGCGCGGCGAAGGTCGGGCCCGACCGGCTCGGCAGCGCGCTGCGCCGCGCGGGTCTCTCTCCGCCGGCGACGACACGCCACGGGTCGGGCAAGCAGGTCGACGCGCCCGTGCTGGACGAGGCGGGCGCCGGTCCCGGAACCGCCGCGCCCCCGGCGCCCGAACCGAAGACTTCAGGGCGCGAGCAGAACGCCGAGGTCATCCTCGACGCGGCGACGCCGGACGACGCGGTGGCCTACAGCACGCCGGCGGGCGACCGGATCGTCGCTTCGCTCGACGCCTTCCCCGCGTTCACCGACGACCCGTGGCTGGTAGGTCGGATAGCAGCGGTGAACGCCTGCTCCGACCTCCACGCGACCGGGGTCGCGCCCCGGTTCGCGCAGGCCCTGGTCACGCTGCCCCAGGCCGCTCACGGCGAGGAGGCGGAGGAGCTGCTCGTCCAGGTCCTCGCCGGCGCGCGCGCGGCGCTCGACGCCGAGGACGTGCTCCTGCTCGGAGGCCACACGAACACCGGGCCGGAGCTCGTCGTCGGCTTCCACGTCGAGGGCGTCGCTGGCGATGGCCGCGGGGCCGGCGGCCGCGGCGCAGCTTCCGGCGCCCGTGGCGAGGCCGGCGGGCCGAGCGGCCGCGGCGAAGCCGCCGGCGACGGCAACCTGCTGCTCAAGAGCGCGGTCCGGCCCGGCGACGCGCTGGTGCTGACCAAGCCGCTCGGCAGCGGCGTCCTGCTGGCCGCCGACCGGATGGGTCTGTGCCCCGGCCGCTGGCTGCGGTCCTGCCTGGCGTCGATGCAGACGAGCAACCGCGGCGCGATGGAAGCGGCCCGGCGCGCCGGAGTCCGCGCCGCGACCGACGTCAGCGGATTCGGCCTCGCGGGCCACGTCGGCGAGATGGCTCAGGCGAGCGGCGTGGACATCGAGATCGAGGTGGACTCCTTACCCGCCCTTCCTGGCGCGCTGGAGCTTCTGGGCCGCGGCGAGCGCAGCACGAGCCACGAGCAGAACGCCCGGCTGCCGATCGAGATCGAGCGCGTGGCGCCGCCGGGGCCGCGCCTGGAAGTCGCCTTCGATCCCCAGACCGCCGGCGGGCTGGTGCTGGCGGTATCGCCGGAGCGCGCCGGCAGTCTGATCGACGATCTGCACTCCCGAGGCCTCGGGTCGGCCCGTGTCGTCGCGCGAGCGCGCAGGCCGGAGTCCGAGCGGCCGCGCCTGATTCTCCGTTAGCCGGCAACCATCCCGGACGCACCCCTCGCTGCGTTCAAGCCTGCGTCGTCGCCTGGACGCAAACAGAGCGTAAATCCGTGCTACGCTCTCCGACTCGTGGACGCCTCGCGAACCGCCCATGCGCACGAACCGCGACCAGCCGCGGCGCCGGCCGGCGCGGTGCGCGGCCGCGGTGCCGCGGCCAACCCTCGGAACCGGTTCGAACGGATCGACATCGACTTCGAACCGGGCGAGAGCGCCGCGGAGCGCGGCGCCGCGCCGCCGACCGAGCTGTTCCGGGACGACTCGAAGACCATCCTCTCCCGCAACGACTCCCCGGACCTCGGCTTCGAGTACAGCCTGAACCCCTACCGGGGGTGCGAGCACGGCTGCATCTACTGCTACGCGCGCCCCACCCACGAGTACCTCGGCTTCTCCGCCGGACTGGACTTCGAGAGCCGCATCCTGGTCAAGGAACGGGCGCCGGAACTGCTGCGGAAGGCGCTTCTGAACCCGCGCTGGAAGCCGCAGACGATCGTGCTCTCCGGCGTCACCGACCCGTACCAGCCGATCGAGCGGCGCCTGCGGATCACTCGCCGCTGCCTCGAGGTCCTGGCCGAGTTCCGCAATCCGGTGGCTATCATCACGAAGAACCACCTGGTCACCCGCGACATCGACCTGCTCGCGGAACTCAACCGGTTCGGGGCCTGCGGCGTCTTCCTCTCCATCACGTCGGTCTCGGCCTCGCTCTCGGCGCGGATGGAACCGCGGGCCTCCGCGCCGCGGCGGCGGTTCGAGGCGCTGCGCGAACTGAGCGCCGCCGGCATTCCCTGCGGCGTGATGACCGCGCCGATCGTCCCCGGCCTGAACGACGACCAGATCCCCGCGATCCTGGAGGCGGCGGCCGAAGCCGGAGCGAGCCGCGCGGGCTACATCCTCCTTCGCCTGCCGCACGGTCTGCGCGAACTCTTCTCGGAGTGGCTCGCGACCCACTTCCCGGATCGCCGGGAGCGGGTGCTCAACCGGCTGCGGGAAGCGCGCGGCGGCAACCTGAACGACCCGCGCTTCCACAGCCGCATGAAGGGCGGCGGGGAGTACGCGGAGCAGATCGGCAGGTTGTTCGAGACGGTACGCAAACGCGTCGGGCTGGAAGGCGGCCAGGACCGTCGCACCGGCAGCCAGTCGGCGGCGGCGTTCCGGCGCCGAACCCCGCAGAGGAGCCTCTTCGACGAAGCGGCCGTTCCGAAGGCCCGCCCCGGCGCCTGAATCGGACCGTGTGCGGACTTGGGCCGGCGGCGACTCGCTGCTACACTCCGCTGCCTTGACGACGAAGCGGCGCGCGCCTCCGGTCGACAGGCGGCGCCGGTGAACGGAGCAGCGCCGGGACCGCCGGGTCGGCAGTCTCGCGCAGTGCGAATCCGCGACCATCACAGCACATCGGAGAACCAGAGTTGAAGTTCAACGGGCCCAAGGTCAAGCTCTCGCGCAAGCTGGGCATACCGCTGACGCCCAAGGCCTCCCGGTACATGGAGAAGAAGGGCCATCCGCCGGGCATGCACGGCCTGAAGCGGCGGCGGCGGCAGAGCAACTACGGGCGGCAGTTGCTCGAGAAGCAACGGCTGCGCTACCAGTACAACGTCAGCGAGCGCCAGCTCCGCAACTACTACAAGCGGGCGACGCGGATGAAGGGCGTCACCGGCGACAACCTGGTCGGCCTGCTGGAGACCCGTCTCGACTCCGTCGTCCACCGGGCGTTCGCCCCCAGCGTGTTCGCCGCGCGCCAGTTCGTCGGCCACGGCCACATCCTGGTCAACGGCCGGCGGGTCGACATTCCGTCCTACGGGGTGAAGGAAGGCGACGTCGTCGAGGTGCGCGAAAAGAGCCGGAAGCTGCGCTGCTTCAACGAGCCGCGCGGCGTGACGGTGCCCACCTACGTCGAGACGGACGAGACCGGCTACCAGGCGACCCTGCGCAACACGCCGGTCCGGGACGAGGTGCCGATCGTCTGCGAGGTGCCCCTGGTCATCGAGTTCTACTCCCGCTGACCGCAAGGAAACGAAGTCCGATGCTCGATCTGCGTGTCCGGCGGTCAGGCGCCGCTCTCGCAGCGGCCGCTCTGGCGGCGGCCGCCCTTCTCGTTGGCGCGGCGCCTTCGGCCGCCGCCGAGTTCAGCGTCAGCGGCACGGTCAGCTACGTGGGGGAACCGCTCAGGCGTTTCCCGTTGCGGATGGACGCCGACCCGAACTGCGCGGCGATGTACGAAGGCAAGCGCGTCCTCTCGCGCGACAGCCTGGTCGGCGACGACGGCGCGGTAGCGAACGTCTTCGTCTACCTGCAGGAGGCGCCCGAAGGCGCCGCCGGCGACCGGCCCGAGGAAGCCGTCCGGCTGGAGCAGCGCGGCTGCCTCTACACGCCGCGGATCATCGGCGTCCGCGTCGAGCAGGACATCGAGATCGTCAACGACGACCCGACTCTCCACAACGTCCGCGCCCTGGCCAGGGCGAACCGCCCGTTCAACATCGGTCAGCCCGCCCGCGGCACGAGGACGAAGTCCTTCCGCGCGCCGGAGAAGCCGATTCAGGTCAAGTGCGACGTCCATCCCTGGATGTCCGCCTACGTCTTCGTCATGGAGCACTCGTTCCACTCGACCACCGGCCGCGACGGCAGGTACCGGATCGACGGACTTCCCGCCGGCTCGCACGAACTCGTGTTCTGGCACGAGAAGCTCGGCGAACAGGTCGTCGAAGTCGAAGTCGCCGCCGACGTCGAGGACCTGGACCTCACCTTCGAAGGCGAGTAAGTGCCGGCCTCCTTCCACACCACGGGTTGATGCCCTACGGCGTCCGGAAGATCGGAGGCGTCGGTCCCGCAGTTGCCGCCAGGCTGGCGCAGGCCGGAATCCGGACCTCGGACGGTCTCCTGGCCGCCTGCCCCGACCGCCGCGAGCGCCGCCGCCTGTCGGAACGGACGGGGCTGCCCGAGCGCCAGATACAGCGGTTCGTCAACCGTGCCGACCTGATGCGGATTCGCGGCGTCGGCGGGGACTTCGCGGAGCTGCTCGTCGCCTCGGGCGTCCGCACCGTGCGCGACCTGAGCCGCCGCAGGTCGCTCAACCTCGCGCTGAAGATGAGCGCCGTGAACGCGGACAGGAAGCTGAGCCGGCGCGCGCCGTCGCCGTCCATGGTCGAGCGCTGGATCGCCAACGCGCAGGAGCTGAAGGAGGCGGCCGGCCGAGGCCGCCCTGGCTGATGGCGGACGGGCGACCCCTCGGCATCGGTTTCGTCGGCAGCGGCTTCATCGCCCGCTTCCATGTCCGTTCGTGGACCGCGGTCCGGGGCGCCGACATCCGGGGCGTCTGGAGCCCGAACATCGAGAGCGCCGAGTCCGCGGCGGCGCTCGCCCGCGAACTCGACGTCGGCGACGCCAGGGCATTCGAGTCGATCGCGGCGATGGTCGAGGACGATTCGGTGGACGCGATCTGGATCTGCGGCCGCAACGACCGCCGGATCGAGAACATGGAGGAGATCGCGGAGGCCGTCGCCGGTGGACGCGGCCATCTGGTCGGCGTCGCCTGCGAAAAGCCGCTCGCCCGGAACGCGGGCGAAGCGCTGCGGATGGTCGAACTCGCGCGCGAGATCGGCGTCCTCGACGGCTACCTGGAGAACCAGGTGTTCAGCCCCGCCGTGGTCCGCGGCCGCGAACTGGCCTGGGAGCGCGGCGCGCGGGCGGCCGGGCGGCCGTACCTGGCGCGCGCGGCCGAGGAGCACTCGGGCCCGCACAACGCCTGGTTCTGGCAGGGCGAACTCCAGGGCGGCGGCGTACTGAACGACATGATGTGCCACTCGGTCGAGGCGGCGCGCTTCCTGCTGACCGAACCGGGCAAGCCGCGGAGCAGCCTGACCCCGAAGCGGGTCCACGCGCAGATCCACTGCCTGAAGTGGCAGCGTCCCGAGTACGCCCGCAAGCTGCGCGACGAGTACGGAGACGCCGTCGACTACGCGCGGCGGCCCGCCGAGGACTTCGCCCGCGCGATGGTCGAGTACGAAGACGAGAACGGCACGCCGCTGGTGGTGGAAGCGACGACCTCGTGGAGCTACGTGGGCGCCGGCCTGCGCCTGTCGATGGAACTGCTCGGGCCGGAGTACTCGATGCGGGCGAACAGCCTCGACACGGAGCTCGAGCTCTTCTTCAGCCGCGACCTGGTTCAGCGAAGCGGCGAGGACCTGGTGGAGAAGCAGAACGCCGAGATGGGCCTCATGCCCGTGCTGCCGAACGAGCCGGCCGCCTACGGCTACGACGCCGAGAACCGGCACATGGTCGAGAGCTTCCGCCGCGGCGTGCGGCCGCGGGAGACCTTCGAAGACGGCCTGGAGGTCACCCGGCTGCTGATGGCCGCCTACATGAGCGCCGAACTCGGCCGGGCCGTCGAGTATCCGCCCGAGGGCCTCGACGAGTTCGTGCCGGCGGTCGCCCGCGGCGACTGGAACCCCGCGTAGGTACCCCCTGGGTGCGCGGGTCTTCCGACCCGCTGCCGCCGGAGGCGGCCGAAAGAAGGCACCGGCCGTCAAGCCAGCTCCGCCATCGTCGCCGGCCTTCCGGCTGGCGGCCTTGTCTTCCGGGCTGCGCCGCCGCGCGGCTTCGCCCGTGAGCGGGTCGGAAGACCCGCGCACCCAGCAGGCGCCTACTCCCCCACCTCGTAGTAGTCGACGAAGCCGATCATCATCTCGTCCGTCGTCTCCCGTCCCCAGGACACGTTACGGGTCGGATCGGGGTTCCGCGGATTGCCGGCGCTGTTGTCGTAGGTCGCCGTACAGCGCAGCTTCGTGCCGGCGGGCATCGGCTTCGGCTCAGTCAGGCGGTAGGTGGTCTGCCAGTCGAAGTCATAGCCCTCGACGCGCAGCAGGATCTCGGCGCGGCCGTCCGGGTACTCCGCCCGAAACTCGAACGTGTCGCCACGCAGGTGCATGTGCGGCCTGAGCGACAGCAGCCGGGCGGCGCGCGGGAAGTTCAGCTCGGCCTCGAACCTGACGTCCCGTTCGCCCGCCGGAATCCACAGGAAGGGCGTCGAGCAGAGCGCCGTGAAGGACTCGTGGCGAGGCGGCTCGGCGGCCAGGATCAGGCCGATCCGGCTCCGGTCCGTCTCTTCCCTTCCCGTCGGCGTGTAGTGCATCTGGAAGTCGAGCACGGCGCCGGCCGGCAGCCGGCGGCCGACCCCCGGCGGCATGACGAGGGGCCCGGTGCCCGGCGCGTAGCCGCCGAGATCTCCCGCCGTGCGCGGATCGCCGCCGAGACTTTCGCGGACGGCGCCCGCACCGGGGAATGCCTGCACGATGACGTGATGGACCACGGCCGGGTTGCCGGGCCGCGTCTCCGCCGCCTGGATCCACACGTCCTCGGTCAGACCCGTTTCCACGCGGTAGCCGTGGTACGGAACGTCACCGGCCGCGGGCACCGTCACGTCTTCCGGCAGTTCGAAGACGAGATCGGGAACGCCGATGCTCCAGGAAGGAACGGGCCGTTCCACCGCCACCGCCTCCGGCGACGCCGATCCGGGCAGGCTGCCGCCATCGATCCAGGCCAGCAGCTTCGCTTTCTCCGACGCCGGCAGGCGCCGCTCGTTCGCGAACTCGCCGTAGCGCGGGTCGGCCTGCCAGGGAGGCATCGCCCCCGAGGCGACAGCGCGGCGGATCGAGGACGACCAGGCGCGCGCCTGCTCGAACGTCCGCAGCGCGAACGGCGCAGGACCGCCCTCCGTGTGACAACCGGCGCAGCGACTCCAGAACACTCCCGCGACCGCGTCGAAGTCGACCGCGGTCGCCGGCTGGGCGAGTGCCGTCAGGCCGAACCAGAGCGCGGCCGCACCGGACCCGGCGTTCAGGGCCCGCTCGCGCCGTCCGCCTGATTCGTGATCCGGTACAGCTTGCTCCGGGTGCGGATGTAGAGGCTGCCGTCGGCGATGGCCGGCGTCGACATGGCCATCTCGTCGAGCGAGTTCTTGCCCACGACCTGGAACTCGTCGCCGGCCTCGATCACGAACGTGTCGCCGTCCTCGCTGAGCACGAAGATCTTGCCGTTGTAGGCCCACGGAGACGCCGTGAAGGCGCCCGAGCCGCGCTCGATGCGCTGCTTGCCGTAGATCTCGGCGCCGGTCTTCGGATCGTGCGCGGTGAAGAAGCCGCGGTCGAGCAGCGTGTAGAACCGGTCGCCGTAGATCAGCGGCGTCGGGTTGTAGGCGCCGGCCTGGGGCTGGTACCAGACCACCCAGCGGTTGCTCTGCTGGTCCTTCTCGAGCGTGATATCGCCCTCGGCGCCCGGCTTGATCGCGTAGACCGGACGGACCTGATCGCCGATGTAGCCCGACGACACGTAGAGCAGGCCGTACTTCGAGAACGGCTGCGGGATCGCGATGGACGACATGCCGCCGAAGTACCACAGGAGGTTCCCCTCCTCGTCGTACGAGCGCACCTGGTCGGTGCCCGGCGTGATCACCTCGGTGCGAAGTTCGTTCTCCCACACGAAGGGGGTCGCCCAGTTGCTGCCCTCCTCGCGGGCGTCGCGCCAGAGTTCCTCTCCCGTCGCCGCGTCGAGGGCCATCAGGAAGGACTGGTCCTCGTTGTCGTTCACGACGTAGAGCTGCCCGTTGTGAACGACCGGCGACGCCGCCGTGCCCCAGCCGAAGCGGGTGCGGACAACCTCGAAGCGCCGTTCCCAGACCGGTTCGCCGTCGAGCGTGAAGGCGAAGACGCCGACGTTGCCGAAGTAGGCATAGATCCGCTCGCCGTCCGTCACCGGCGTCTCCGACGCGTACGTGTTCTTCAGGTGCCGCGGGAAGTCCGGCGCGCCGGCCAGCACCTCGCGCTCCCAGCACTTCTCGCCGGTATCGACCTGGAAGCAGTAGACCGACCAGTGGTGATCGTCGGCCGACGGCTGCATCCGGTTGCCGCCCATGTACAGACCCTTCTTCGGCTCCTCGACATCGCCCTCGCTCCACACGGTGGTCAGGAAGACGCGGTCGCCCTGCACGATGGGCGAGGACCATCCCAGACCCGGCACGTCGACGACCCAGGCCACGTTCTCCGTGGCGCTCCAGGTCTCCGGCAGGCGGGGATCGTCGTCGGCGACGCTCATCGCGTCCGCGCCGCGGAAGGAGGGCCAGTTGTCGGTGGACGGCGGCGCGGCCAGCGCGGCGCCTGTAAAGTGAAGGGCGGCCGCGGCGGCCGCGAACACGGGTCGAAGTGCGCGCATCGGAGTCTCCAGGCGGAGGTGGCTATGGCGTGACGGGTGCGTTCGAGAGCGTGCGCCAGCTTAGCACCGGCAACGAGTGCCGGTGCGCGGGCTTGCCGGTGTCGGTGCGCGGGTCTTCTGACCCGCTGCCGCCGAAGGCGGCCAACAAGACGCGCGCGGAGCGGCGACCGATCCGCCGCGCTACCTCTCGGACACGCGCCGCTCCAGGTCGAGCAGCGCCTGCTTCGTCGGCAGGCCGCCGCCGTAACCGACCAGCCGTCCGCCGCTGCCGATCACCCGGTGGCAGGGCACCACGACCGGCAACGGGTTCCTGCCGTTCGCCGCGCCCACCGCGCGCGATGCGGTCGGCTTGCCGATCCGCCCGGCAAGCTCGCCGTAGGAGATCGTCCGCCCGAACGGGATGCGCCGCAGTTCGTCCCACACCCGGAGCTGGAACTCCGTGCCGCGAGCCGCGAGCGGCAAGTCGAACTCCCGCCTGTCGCCGGCAAAGTACTCCTCGAGCTGCCGCTTCGTCTCCGCCAACGCGGGCGGCAGCGCGCCGTTCGCCGGTAGCCACGCCGGGTCCGGCGGCTCGGCCGCGCGGTTCGGCAACGCGATCTGGCCGATCGACTCCTCGTCGCCGACGAGGCGGAGCGCGCCGATGGGTGTCTGGAAGTCGTGGAAGGTCATGGTCATCGGTCGGTTCTCCTTGAGGTCGGGGATCGGCGTAGTCCCTGACGCTGCTGTCCGGGGCGACCGACTCCATCGGGTTCGTTGCCAGCCCGCCGATTACCCTATTGAACAACTCCGTTCAGTAGCGTAACTCTCCGTCTGGCGCCGAGTGGTACGCGGCCGCAGAAACCCGCGATCACTCCGGGCGCGTCCAGGCGGCCGCCGATCCGGAACGCTAGCCTCCGCCGGCCCAGCGCCACAACAGGATCGCGGCGTAGGCGCGTGCCGGTCGCCAGTTCTCGGCAATCGCCTCCAGTTCAGACGCGCTCGGCGGTTCGGCGGGGTTCGCCGCCTTGCGCAGGCCCAGGTCGCTGGCCGGAAACGCGTCTGCGTCGCCCAGTGCACGCATGGCGACGTACTCGACCGTCCACGGGCCGATGCCCTTGATCGCAAGCAGCCGCTCGCGGACCTCCGCCGGGTCGGCGTCCAGGCGCAGACGGCCGGCCGCCACCTCCGCCGCTGTCGCGCGTAGCGCCTCCGCGCGGGATGCGGGCAGGCCGATCGTCCGCAGATCGAACGCGGCGACCCGCTCCGGCGACGGGAAGGTGCGCTCCAGGCCAGGCGCTCGCAGCGATTCCGGCAGCTCCGCGCCCAGGGCGGCAACCAGCCGGCCAGCCAGCGTGCGGGCGCCGGCCACCGAGATCTGCTGCCCGAGGATCGCGCGCACGACGGTCTCGAAGCGGTCCCAGGCGCCCGGAATCCGCACGCTCGCGACTTCTCGGCTCAGTGCCGTGAACTCTGGCGCCGACCGGAGCGCTGCGGCGATGCGAACCGGATCCGCGTCGAGGTCGAAGAGCCGCCGTACTCGCCGCTCGACCTCTTCCTCAAGCAGCGATTCGAGGTCTTCGCCCGCATTGGCGTGGACTTCCGCCCGAATGCGGGAGCCGTCAAGGTCGATCCGCAGGACCGCAGGTCTCGGGTCGCTTTCCGGCGGCCTCGCCCACAGCCGCGCGAGGTCGACCGTCCGGCGATAGAGCAGGCGCTCCACGTTGACGACCTCTACACCCGCCAAGGCGCGGACCGCGAAGAACTCAAGCAGCCCTCGTACGTCGAACGGCCGCGGCCAAGGCGCTTCGTGAGAGCAGACGACGTGCGTCATCCAGGGTGCGAGCATAGTCGTCCGACACGCCCGATCCGCGATAGCCTCACCGCCCCCTGACCCCTCAACGACCGGAAACCGACCATGACCGAACTCCCCGCCGACGGCCTCGCCCTCCGCTCCACGATCCGCTCCGACGACAAGGGCGGCGGCACCGTCGAACTCGCACTTGTCCGGGCGCCGGTGCCGGAACCCGGCCCGGAGCAGGTGGTCGTCCGGGTCGAGGCGGCGCCGATCAACCCGTCCGACCTGGGCGTGCTGTTCGGTCCCGCCGACGTCTCGGCCGTCCGCGCGTCGGACGGCGAGCACGGTCCCGTCGTCGTGGCCGACATCCCGAAGGGCCTCGCGCGCCTGGTCGCGGGACGGCTCGATCAAGCAATACCGGCCGGCAACGAGGGGGCCGGCGTGGTCGTCGCCGCCGGTTCGTCGCCGGCCGCCCAGGCCCTGATCGGCCGAACGGTCGCCGTCCTCGGCGGCTCGATGTACGCGGAGTACCGGCTGGCCGAGGCCCGGCAGTGCCTGGCGCTGCACGAGGGCACGACGCCGGCCGAAGGCGCGTCGTGCTTCGTCAATCCGCTGACCGCCCTCGGGATGGTCGAGACGATGCGGCTCGAGGGCCACACGGCGCTGGTCCACACCGCGGCCGCCTCGAACCTCGGCCAGATGCTCCAGAAGATCTGCACCGCCGACGACGTGCCGCTGGTCAACGTCGTCCGGCGGGCGGAGCACCGGGAACTCCTGGCCGGTATCGGCGCAACCCACGTCGTGAACCTGAGCACCGAGACATTCATGGCGGATCTCGTGGCCGCGATCGGGGACGCCGGCGCCACCCTCGGCTTCGACGCCACCGGCGGCGGCAAGCTGGCCGGCCAGATCCTGACCGCGATGGAGGCGGCGCTCTCCGCCAACGCCCCCGAGTACAGCCGCTACGGCTCGGCGACCCACAAGCAGGTCTACATCTACGGTGGGCTCGACCGCAGCCAGACCGTGCTCACCCGCAACTTCGGAATGGCCTGGGGCCTGGGCGGCTGGCTGCTGCCCCACTTCCTGCGCCGCATCGGCCACGAGGCCTCGGAACGGCTCCGGCAGCGGGTCGCCGACGAGATCAAGACGACGTTCGCGTCGAGCTACGCGAAGACGGTGACGTTGCGGGAGGCTCTGGACCCGGCGTCGATCGCGGTGTACGCGAGGCAGGCGACCGGTGAGAAGTACCTGGTGACGCCGCACGGGTAGGCGGCTGCGCCAAGCGGCGCCGGCCTGACGGCCGGCTGTTCTCCTGGCCGCCTGCGGCGGCAGCGGGTCAGAAGACCCGCGCACCCGGTGCGAACGTCGACGTCCGGCGCCGCGGGGTAACTGAACTGCGACTCTCTACACGCGGCGATACGCCAGATCGCCCTCCATGTAGGTGAGGCAGAAGCGGTCCGGCTCGACGCCGCCGTTCGGGCTGCGGAACCACAGCGGGCGCCGGTAGAAGACCTCGCCGCCGAGCGACTCCGCGGCGCGCAGCAGGCTCTCTTCCGTGGTCAGGACGGTCGCCTCCGCGCAGCCTTCCCGGCCCAGCCGGTCGAGGATCGCGGCAAGCGCCAGGTCCGCGTCCTGTTCAAGCCAGGGCATGTGGACGATGCGGCCCGTGGGCGGGTCGTTGGCCCGGTTGACGTAGAGCAGGACGGGACCCAGCGGCTCGCCGGACCGTTCGAGGGTGAAGAGCAGGCCGTCGTGCTCCGGGCAGGCCGCCAGCCAGGCGAGGTGGCCCGGCTCGGCGAGGTTGACGAGCGTGCCCGCAGGCGGGGCCGGAGCGACCGCCGCTGGCTCGTAAGCGCCAAGCGCCACACCGGGCTGCGCGGGGGCGACAGCAGCCGGCGACGCCGCCGTGCTCAGCCGCACCTCGAGCGCCTCGCCGACCTCGCGGAATCCGCGCATGACCAGCATCGCCTTCGTGGCCGCGGTGCCGCCGAGCACGACCTCGAAGTCCGTCTCGGGCGTGCGGCCGGCCAGCGGCACGCCCGCTCTGCCCCTCGATTCCGGCTCGACCATCCACAGCATCCGGTGAGCGCCCGTCGCCGTCCGGCCGTGGATCCGGTAGCGGCAGTGCAGCGAGGCCACGTGACCGACGACCCGTCCATGGCGTTCGGCGACGAGGGACTCGACCTCGGGTCCGTCTCCGTAACCGAACAGAAGCCAGCGCAGCACCTCCGGCTCGCGCCGGACGCCGTACACGGACTCGGTCAGGTCGGAGAGGCGAGGGAGTTCGCGCTCCCGAGTCGGTCGCAGGAGGATGTCCCGAACCGTGCGCACCCTGTCCATCGATCCGAAGGCTAGCGCCGCGCCGCCCGAAACGCCGCGTCGCGCTCGGCCCGCAGGCGCAGGCCCTCGCGGAACCGCTCGACGTTGGCTTCCGCGCGGCGGCGGAGCCGGCGGTACTTGAACTCGGCCTCCAGCAGCAGCAGTTCGTCCCAGCCCAGGCCCTCCTCCGTCCAGTGGTACTCGTGGGTGAGGAGCTGGATCCGGTCGTAGCGGTCGAGCAGGCGGGTCACCACGCCCTCGCGCCAGACCTGGGTGCTGTCCGAGAGGTACTTGATCCGCTCGAAGTACAGCGGGTCGTAGGCGTCGACCACGCCGGGAATCTCCAGAGTCCGGCCGGAGCGCATCGGCATGTGGGGACTCGCGGCCCGGATCTCCACGCCGAAGAACCCCTCCATCAGAGAGATCGCGCGCCGCGCCAGTTCGACCGGATCGCCCCCCGAGCGTTCGAACAGGCCCAGGTCGTAGTGGAAGCCGAGGTCGTGCCCCAGGCCGAGGATCTGCTCGACCGCCTCCGCGCCGTCGGCCTCGAACAGGTTGTAGTCGGAACCGATCTGGACGAAGAAGGTCGAGCGGACGCCGGCGTCGTGATCGGCCCGCGCCAGGGTCAGCGCGGCGTCGAGGCTGAACTCGACGTCGTGGCGCATCAGGACGAAGCGCTCCACGTCCAGCAGCGCCTCGCCCATCGGCGCCGCCTCGCCGAACGAGAAGGTGCGGTGGGTCGAGACGATCCGCGCCAGGATCTCTCGGTAGTGATCGAGGGTGAAGTCCCCATCCGGATCGGCCGGGCGACCCGCTTTCCGTCCGGTCACGCCGGCTGCCATTGCACTTCGCTCCACACTTCCGACGCCAGTTCCCGCACGGGCCGGACGGCGCCGCCGTCGATCCACTCGACCAGGCGGCGCGTCACGTCGGGGTAGTTCATCGGCGCCGGCTCGGGACCGTCGATCCAGGACTCGATCCTCTCCCGGACGAGACGGTCGACGACCGTCGCCAGGCCAAGGCTCCGGAGCGCGCGACCGTTCAGGAACTGCTCCGGGTGGCGGCCGATGGGCCGCACCAGCAGACGGCGTCCGAGATGAAGCGCCTCGCTGACCAGGGAGAAGCCGGCGTGCGTGACCACGCCGCGCGAGGCGACGAGATCGGCGACGAACGCGGCCCGGTCGTACGGGCGGATCGAGACGTTGCCGTGCTCGACCGGTTCCGGCACCGGCCGGTAGACGACGAACCGGCAACGACTTACCGAGGTCAGCAACTCCAGGACGCTTTCCTCGCTCTCCGCCGGCAGGTAGACGAGAATCGGCGGGTCGTCCTTCGCGAATCTCCTCGCCCGGGAGCTTCTCGCCGGTCGCCCTCGTCGATCGCGAGCGCGAAAATGCCGCTCCGGCGGTGCGCCGTCGACCGGGCCGGCCGCAGCGACCCGGGCCGCTTCCGCCGCCGCGACCAGGTCGGGGCTGATCGTCGGCGGCAGGCTGGCGCCGCCGAACCGATGCCAGTGCAAACCGACGGCCAGCCGCACCGGCGTGTAGACGAACCCCGCCCGGCCCAGCAGCAGCCGAGCCGGCTCGGTCCAGCCGGGCAGCCGCAGCCGGCGCTGGAAGGCGTAGAGGTGGCCGACGCCGACGCTCGGAAGGCGCCAGCGGCGCGCGATCCAGGCCGAGACCGGTTCGTAGTCGGTCAACACGAGGTCGAAACCCGACGCGTCGAAACCGCGAACGTCGCGGAAGAAACGCGCCAGGCGCAGGTCGCTCACGGTCCGCAGCAACCGCACGCGGCCGCCGGCGGCGGCGCCGGTGAAGCCGGCAAGAAGCGTGTGGCTGGCCTGGATCGCGGGATCGGCGAACGCCGCCGAATCGCGACCGGTAAGCAGGCAGTGGACGTCGTGCCCGAGCCCGCGCAGCCCCTTCACCATGGCCGCCGACCGCACCAGGTGGCCGTGGCCGGTTCCCTGAACTCCGTAGAGGATCCTCATGCCGAGCTGGCAGTTCGCGCTCCATCCGCGCGGCGCGGAGTTGCATGGCACCGGCCGCCAAGCGGAGCCGGCCTTGCGGCCGGCCGATCTCCTGGCCGCCTTCGGCGGCAGCGGGTCGGAAGACCCGCGCACCGACACGCGGCCGGTTCCATGCAACTCCGCGGCGGAACGTAGCACCCGCCCGCTTGCCGTCGCAAGCCGGAAAGCCGCCGGCAGCCGGCTGGTAGACTGCCCTTCTCCGTTTCCTTGCGGGTTCTCCCCGGTTCGCGCGCGAAAGCGCGGTCCGATCCCGGCGCCCGCAAGCGGCAGGGGGTGACATCACGCGCGTTCTCATCGCAGGCATCGACGGCTACCTCGGCTGGCCGTTGGCCCAGTACCTGACCGCCCGCGGCCACGAGGTTTCCGGCATCGATGCCGGCTTCCGCCGCGAGTGGGTCGCCGAGATGGGCGGCCGTTCCGCCTTGCCGGTCGCCTCCGTCGAGGCCCGCCTCGACGCCTTCGAGTCCGCCTACGGCCGGCGTCCACACCTCGTTCAGGGCGACCTGACCGACAAGGACACGGTGCACCGGCTGTTCGAGGACGTCCGGCCAGAGGCGATCGTCCACCTCGGCGAATGCCCCTCGGCGCCCTACTCCATGATGGACGCCGACCACGCCATCTGGGTGCAGCGCAACAACATCGAGGGCACGATGAACGTGCTCTACGCGATGCGCGACCTGGCGCCGGAGTCGCACCTGGTCAAGCTGGGCACGATGGGCGAGTACGGCACGCCGAACCTCGACATCCCCGAGGGCTTCTTCGAGGTCGAGTACCGCGGCCGGCGCGACCGCCTGCCCTTCCCCCGCCAGGCCGGCTCCTGGTACCACTGGAGCAAGGTCCACGACAGCAACAACGTCATGTTCGCGTGCCGCATCTTCGGGCTGCGGGCCACCGACGTCATGCAGGGCGTCGTCTACGGCACGCGCTTCATGGGCAGCGCGGCCGACCACCCCGCCGACCCCGCGCTCCACACCCGGCTCGACTTCGACCAGGCCTTCGGCACGGCGCTCAACCGCTTCTGCTGCCAGTCGACGATCGGCGAGCCGCTGACGCTGTTCGGCAAGGGCAACCAGCGCCGCGGCTTCCTGCCCATCTGCGACTCGATGCAGTGCCTGACCCTGGCGGTCGACAACCCGCCGGAAGCCGGCGACTACCGCGTGTTCAACCAGTTCGAGGAGACCTACACGGTGTCCGAGCTGGCGGCGAAGGTCGCCGCGGTGGCCCGGCGTCTCGGCCTCGATCCCCGGATCCGGCGGATCGAGAACCCGCGCAAGGAACTCGAAGAGCACTACTACAACCCGGACCACGACCACCTGCTGGCGCTGGGCTACCGGCCGACCCGCGACATGGACTCGGAACTCAAGGCAATGCTCCAGGATCTGCTGCCCCACCACGACCGGATCGCGGCCAAGCGGGACGTGCTCCTGCCCGACATCCGCTGGGACGGCAGCCGCCGGAAGTCCGCCTTCCTGGACGCGGCGGCCCGCCTGGAGGGCGCGGCCGGCCTCGACGGATCGAAGGGTCCGCGGCCGGACGCCGCGGCCGCCGAACCGCCCCGGCCCGAGGCGGCCAACCGCCCCGATCGCCGGACGCCCGCTCCGCCCTGAGGCCCGCGCCGCCGGCTGTCAGCCGACGAGCCGGAAGCGCGTGCCGCAGATCAGGATCAGGCCGTCGTCTCCCAGGCAGCCGCGGCCCTGCGCGGCCGAGCGGGCGCGGTCCGCGTCGACAGCCCGCAGGTCGAGGCCGCCCAGGCCCTCCGGCCGGCCGTCTTCCGGTAGCACGAAGCGAAGGTCGGCGTTCTCGAACCGGATCGTCGGCGTGCCGCCGGCGTCCTCAACCGGGAGCTCGGCGATCTCGCTCCAGCGGGCCGCGAGCCGGGCCGGGTCGGGCGTCTGGATCTCGGCCGCAACGATCGCGTCGACAACGTCGGTCCGGCGGCAGCGCTGCCAGTTCTCGCCCGCCGGTTCCCACGGTCCGTCGGGTTCCAGGCCGTTCGTCTGGCAGTCGATCTCGAAGAACGTGCCGCCGGTGTCCTTTGGGTGGAGCTGCATGTTCTGGAAGCCGTGGCGCTCGAACTGGTTGACCAGGCGAATGCCCAGTTCCTCGACCCGGCGGCGGCGCGGGCCGTGATCGTCGCACTGGGTGATGAACATGTAGCCGCCGTCGCCGCCGCGCTTCTGCAGGTAGCGGCCGCCGGCGGTGTTCTCCTCGACCGGGGCCACCACTTCCAGGAGCTGGTTGCCGATCGGCAGCAGAGCGTTCTCCAGACCGAAACGGCCGACGCCCGGATCGTTGTAGCAGACCTCGATGCCGAACACGGCCTCCAGGTCCGCCACCACCGGGGCGAGTTCTTCGGCTACCAGACAGATCTGCCTGAGGCGCAACCACATGACGAGTCTCCTTCGGGTGCTTCGATCGGGGACGGAGGCCGCATCATGGCACGATCCGGCGACCCGAGCGGCAACCGCGCCGGACTTCCGTGGCCGCGGGCCGGCTGCCCGCTTGCCCAAGCCTCCCGCGGCGGACCCCTCCGCGCCGTGCCGCGACTACGCCTCGGGCCAGGAACCCCGGCCTTCGAGCAGGAACGTCAGGTGCGGGTGGTAGAGCGCCGGCTCCAGCAGGAACGAGTCGTGCCCCTTGTCGGAGTGGACGATGATCCTCATGCAGCTCACTCCGGCCCGCTCCAGGGCGGCCATCAGTTCGCCCTGCTCTTCGGGGTAGTAGCAGACGTCCGAGTTGATCGAGAAGATGAGGAAACGCTGGTCCCGGCACCGCTCGAACGCCTGCTCCAACGACGCAACGCCGGCAGTGGCGGCGAGGTCGTACTGGCTCCAGGCGTCGAGGATCCGCAGGTAGGAGTTCGCGTCGAAACGCGAGGCGAACTTGCCGCCCTGGTGCCGCATGTAGGACTCGATCGGGTGGTTGACGCCGTACCACGGCACGCCGGACGCCTCCGCCACCGTGTTCCGCGCGCGCCGCCGCAGGGTCCGCAGCGAAACGAACGTCTTGTGGTTGATCTGCCGTGCGATCTTCATCCCCTCGAGCTCCGTGCCCGGCGGGTAGAGCCCGCCCTCGAAGCGAGGATCGTTGGCGATCGCCTGGATCTGCTCGAAGTTGTGGATCCGCTGGAGCGGCGTCACCTCCATGCCGGCGGCGATGACGACCACGTTGCGCACGCGCTCCGGGTACATGGCCGCCAGGTCGAGCACCGCCATGCCGCCGGTCGACGGGCCCACGCCCGCGTGCAGCGCGTCGATCCCGAGGCGGTCCGCCAGGCGCATCGCGGCCCTGACCGTGTCGGAGAAGCGGATCCGCGGAAAGGACGGACCCCAGGGCTCGCCGGTCGCCGGGTCGGTCGAGAGCGGCCCGGTCGAGCCGTAGCAACCGCCGATGTAGTTCACGCAGATGACGCAGAAGAGGTCCGTGTCGAGCGCCCGGCCCGAGCCGATGAACTCGTGCCACCAGCCCAGTTTCATCTCGTCCGTCCAGGCGCAGGCCAAGCCCGGCACGCCGTGGTTCGTGCCCGCCGCGTGGTGGCTGCCCGTCAGCGCGTGGAACAGCAGCACCGCGTTGTCCCGCGCGGCGTTCAGTTCGCCGTACTGCTCCCAGGCCAGGGTGTACTCGGACAGGGTGTCGCCGCAGGCCAGTTCGAGCGGCTCGTCGAAGCGCTCGAACCGGGTCTCGACGACGCCGATGCCCCGGCTGGCGTCCGTCGGCTGCAGATCGCGGGCGGTCTCCACGGGCCAACACTATGGGCTTGCGACGGAGAACGCTACGGAAGCGGCGCCCGACGGCCCCCAGCGAGAGGGTCAACCGGACCCTTGCGGCGCCGCCACGCCCCGCGGCGCCAGCGCCCAGTAGCGCCCCCGGTGCGCCATGCGGCCGGCGATCGACTTGGCGCGCTCGCCCGAGCCCCAGTAGACGTCGCCGCGCACCGAACCGCGAATCGCGCCACCCGTGTCCTGGGCGACCAGCAGCCACTGCCGGCGCTCGTCCGGCGCCTCCGGCTCCGCGGCCGGGACCATCGCGTCAAGCCAGACGGGCACGCCGAGCGGGATGTGCTGCCGGTCCACCGCCAGCGAGCGCTCCGTCGTCAACGGCACCCCCTGCGCCCCCACCGGCCCCTCGCCCCGGATCTCGCGGAAGAAGACGTAGGACGGGTTCGTCTCCATCACCTCGCCGGCGCGCTCCGGGTTCGCGCGCAACCAGGCGTCGATCGACTGGAGCGAAACCTCGGCCAGTTCCATCACGCCCAAGTCGATCAGGGTGCGGCCGATCGCGTGGTAGGAGTGGCCGTTCTGGGCCGCGTAGCCGACGCGCAGAACCGTCCCGTCGTCGAGCTCGATGCGGCCCGAACCCTGGATGTGGAGAAAGAACGCGTCGATGGCGTCGTCGACCCAGACGATCTCCAGCCCCCGGCCGGCGAGCGAACCGGCGGAGATCGCCTGCCGGTCGTCGTAGACGTCGAGGCTGCCGCCGCGCACGCGGCCGGCGACGCGGCGACCCCGCAGGTCGTCGCGGAAGCGGCCGAGATCGACCATGACGAGATCGGAGGGGTGGGTGTAGAGCGGCACGTCGTAGCGCTCGCTGCGGCGCCTGCTGCCGCGAAGATGCGGCTCGAAGTAGCCGGTGAACAGGCCGAGCCGCCCGAGCCAGCCGGAGGCGTCCCCGGGTCGGCCGCCGGCCTCGCCCGCGTCCGCCCGGGACACCGGTACCGCCACGAGTTCGCGTTCGACGAGCGCTCGCACGGAGGGGCTGTCGGCATCGACGACCATCCTGCGCGCCGCCCCGTCCTCGCCAGCCGGCGCAGCCAGATCGTCCAGCGCGTCGCAGAAGGGCCGCCAGTCGCCCAGCGTGCCGCCCAGCTCGACCGGCTTCAGCGGCCGGTCAGCGGGCTGCGCCAGCAATCGGCCGCAACTGCGCAGCATCGCCGGCAGCGCCTCCTCCACCCGGTCGCCGGCCCAGCCCGGCAACGAGGCGACCTCGACCGGCGCGCCGTAAACCTCGACCGACGGCCCGTCGACCGCCGACGGCGCGTCGGGCGCAAGCCCCGCCGTCAACCAGCCGGCGACCCGCTCCGGGCCAACGGCCAGCACCGTCGCTACGAGCGCCCAGCCGAAGAGCAGGAACCGGCCAGCCCTCGAACCCCGCCGCGACGCCGTTCCGGGAGATTCTCCTCGTGCCGTCCGCGGCGCCATGCCCTGCGGATCGTAGCAGCCAACCTCCCCGGTGCGCGGGTCTTCTGACCCGCCGCCGCCGAAGGCGGCCAGGAAACGCACCGGCCGCAGACCCGCGCCGCTCCACGGTGCGCGGGTCTTCCGACCCGCTGCCGCCGAAGGCGGCCAGGAAACACGCCGGCCGCAAGGTCGGCGCCGCTCCCCGCCGGGACACCCGCACGGTTACGCTTCCCGGCGATGACCGGACGTCCCCTCCGCTGGCTGTTCTTCTACGACTGCATCTACCCCGAGTCCCTCGGCGGCGTGGAACACCGGAACCACGAACTCGCCCGCGAACTGGGCCGGCTCGGGCACGAGGTCGTCCTTTCGGGCTGGGCCGAGTCGCCGGCCGAGCCCCACCCCAACGTCCGCGTGGCGCCGGTGGCGAAGGCGAGCCGCCGCTACCGCGAGCGCGGACGGCGTTCCGGGATCGAAGCGTTGACCCTGGCATCCCAGGTGCGGCGGATACCGCTCGACGGCGTCGACATCGTCGAGACCGCGAACATCCCGTATCTGCACTTGCCGCTGCTGGCCCGCCGCTGCCGGCGGCGGCGCATCCCGCTGCTCGTCACCTGGCACGAGCACTGGGGGCACTACTGGCGCGAGCACCGGCCGCCGGGGCGGTTCGACCCCGGCATGTGGCGGTTCTACGCTCTCTGCGAACGCCTCTCGCTGCGCTACGGCAGCCAGGCGGTGGCGGTCAGCAGGCTCACCGCCGATCGGGTCGCCGGCGTGCGCGGCGAAGCGGTCGACGTCGTCCCCAACGGCGTTCCCTTCCAACGGATCCGCGAACTCGCCGCCGAACCGGACCCCCAGGCGCCGCCGCTCGTCTACGCAGGCCGGTTGATCCCGGAGAAGCGCGTCGACCTGCTGATCGACGCCGTCGCCAGACTGGCGGCCACCGAGACCGGCCGCCGGCTGGTTGCCGAGCGGGGCGCCCTGGCGCGCATCGTCGGCGACGGTCCGGCGGCCCCCCGACTTCGCGCACTGACCGACGGCTGCGGCGTGGGCGGCGTCGTCGACTTCGCGGGTCGGCTACCCCGCAACGAGGACGTCTGGCGTGCCGTCGCCGGCGCCGACCTTGCGGTCCAACCCTCCGCGCGCGAGGGCTTCGGGCTCTTCCCGCTGGAGGCGATGGCCGCCGGCGTGCCGGTGGTCCACTGCCGCTCGCCGAACAGCGCCGTGTCCGAACTCGTCCGCGACGGCCGGGAGGGCTGGGCGGTGGACGCCGACGCGGGACAGCTCGCGCGCCTGCTGGAACGGCTGCTCGCCGCGCCGGCCGAACTCGCCGCCGCTTCGCGTGCCGCGGTAGAGCGCGCCGCCGGCTACGACTGGCGCCAAGTCGCCGACCGGGTGATCGAGACCGGAACCGAGTTGCTGCGCCGCGAGCGGTCCGTGGACTGAAAGCAGCTTCACAGGATCCGGAACGCCACGATCCCGCGCTTCCGGGACACGGGTTGGCGCGGTTTCCCGCCTGCCGGCCGCATCGAAACGACGATCTCCGGCGCTTCGGATTCCTCGAAGCGGCCGGCCCTGGCCCGGGGCCCGGCCCGACGGGCTGCTGTAAGGTCTCCGCCGTCGTGGGAACCGTGCTGCAGGCCGAGATCTCGGCGGGCGAACTGATCGACAAGATCACGATCCTCGAGATCAAGGCCGAGCGGGTCGCCGACCCGGACAAGCTCGCGAACGTCCACCGGGAACTGCGGAGCCTGGCCGCGACCCGCGAGGACGCGCTGACGACCTCGAAGGAACTCGACGACCTGACGGCCGAACTCCGCCGGATCAACGAACGTCTCTGGGAGATCGAAGACGACATCCGCGACTGCGAGCGGAACCGCGACTTCGGCGAGCGCTTCATCGAACTCGCGCGGGCCGTCTACCGGACGAACGACCGCCGCGCCGCCGCGAAGCGCAGCATCAACGAGCTGCTGGGCTCCGAACTCATCGAAGAGAAGGACTACGCCGCCTACTGACCGGCCGCCTCCTGGGTGCGCGGACCTCCGATCCGCTGGGTGCGCGGGTCTTCTGACCCGCATCGAGCGGCCCGCGTCCTCTCCCCTACCAGACCCCCTCGTTCGGCATCGAAGCCCACGGCTCCTCGACCGGGAGGGCGCCGCCCGCCTGCAGCAACTCGATGGAAATCCCGTCCGGCGACCGGATGAACGCCATCCGCCCGTCCCGCGGCGGCCGGTTGATCACAACGCCCTGCTCCTGGAGCGAGCGACAGGTGCCGTAGATGTCGTCCACCTCGAACGCCAGGTGACCGAAGTTCCGGCCGCCCGTGTAGTCCTCGGGGTCCCAGTTGTACGTCAGCTCGAGCAGCGGCGCCGTCCGGTCCCGCGCAAGCTCGACATCCGAAGGCGCGGCAAGGAACACGAGCGTGAACCGCCCCTGCTCGCTGTCGAACCGGCGCATCTCGACCATGCCCAGCTTGCCGCAGTAGAACTCGAGCGCCTCCTCCAGGCTCGCGACGCGGACCATCGTGTGCAGGTACTTCACCCTTTCCTCCTTCTCTGCCCGCCGGGCCGATCCGGTAGCTTAGCCCCGTGCGGATCAGGCAGGCAGTGAACCGGGTGATCGACTCGCCGATCACCCAGGTCGGACGGTGGAAGGAAGAGGCCGCGCCGGACCTCCCCCTGATCGACGTCTCCCAGGCCGCGCCGACCTATCCGCCCGCCCAGGAACTGCGCGACCACATCGCCGCCGTCGCCCAGAGCCCGGCCACGGCGACCTACACCGACCAGCAGGGGATCTTCCCGCTCCGCGAGGCCCTCGCCCGCGCCCTGACCGCAGACTACGACGCCCCGGTCGCCGTCGAGCAGGTCGCCGTCACCGCCGGCTGCAACCAGGCGTTCTGCCTCGCGATGATGGCGCTGACCGACCCCGGCGACGAGGTCATTCTGCCGCTCCCGTCCTACTTCAACCACGACATGTGGCTGCGCTCCCAGGACGTCGCTCCCGTCTACCTGCAGCCGGACCTCGACATGCTCCCGGACCCCGCCGCCGCAGCGGCCGCCCTGACCGACAGAACCCGCGCCATCGTCCTGGTGACGCCGAACAACCCGACCGGCGCCGTCTACCCGCCGGAACTCCTGGTTCGCTTCTTCGAACTCGCCCGCGACCGCGGCCTGGCGCTCGTCGTGGACGAGACCTACCGCGAGTTCCGCGACGACTCCAACCCGCCGCACCGCCTCTTCGCCCGCTCCGACTGGAGCGGCACCCTGATCCACCTGTACAGCTTCTCCAAGGCCTATTGCATGGCCGGCTACCGCATCGGCGTCATGGCCGCCGACCCCGCCCTGCTCCGCGAGACCCTCAAGATCGCCGACTGCGTCGCCCTCTGCCCGTCCCACATCGGCCAGTTGGCGGCCCGTTTCTGCCTGGAGCGCCTCGACGACTGGAAGCGCGAGTACCGCCGCACCGTCCGCGACCGCGTCGCCTACGCCGCCCGCCGCCTCCGCGAAGCCGACACCGGCTTCGAAGTCGTCTCCTCCGGCGGCTACTTCGTCTACCTCCGCCACCCCTTCGCCGACCGCTCCTCCGCCTCCGTCGGCCGCACCCTCGCCCACGACCACGGCATCCTCTGCCTTGCCGGCTCCATGTTCGGCCCCGGCCAGGACCGCTACCTCCGCCTCGCCTTCGCCAACGTGGACCTGCCGGCCATCGACGAACTCGTCGAGCGGCTCAAGAGCCTGGGCAGGACCAGCTAGTGGCTCCGCGGCGAAGCTGACAGCGAAGACTCGAGGCTGGCCCTCCCGACGACACCCACCTGTGTAGCCGCGCCTCCGGCAGCCCTGAATGTTTGGCCAGAGAGTGATTGCATGCAATCATCTCTCGAACGTGGGCGCACTACGCAGGAGACAACCCCATGGCCAGTATCACGATCCGCAATCTGTCCCAGGAATCCAAGGAACGGCTCCGGCAACGCGCGGCACGACGGGGATGCAGCCTTGAAGCCCTGGTGCGGTCGATCCTGGACAGCGCGGCCGAAGAGACCGTCGTCTCGACCGGGTTTCCCCATGACCTCATCGCGGTCGTCGAACCGGGCGAGGACATCGAGCCGCTCCTTCGGGATCACGACCAACCGCAACCCCCGTTGAACCTGTAGTGATCCTCCTCGACACGAACGTCCTGTCGGAGTTGACCAAGCCGAGACCCTCGCCCCAGGTTGTCGCCTGGCTCGAAGCGAACGAGCCTCTGCTGGCGGTCCCGGCGATCACCCTTGCCGAGTTGCGCTACGGGATTGCGCGGTTGCCGAACGGCCAGAGGCGGTCGAGCCTGTTTCGGTTCTGGCGCACGACGTGCGACCGCTTTCGAGGCCGCATCTTCTCGTTCGACGAGCGTGCGGCCGAAGTCTACGGGGACGTGGCGGCCCAAGCCGAGCGGAACGGCAGGCGGCTGAACATCGCTGACGGACAGATCGCGGCCATTGCGCTTGTGCATGGCATGCAGGTTGCCACGCGCGACACAGGCGGCTTCGAGGCATCCGGCGCAGAACTCATCAACCCCTGGGACTGAAGGCAGGCGGCATGGCGGCAGAGCTACTGCCAGAAGTTGTGGATCCGGTGATGTAGGTCAGGCGGCGTATCCACGGCCGCCGCGAAGGCGGCGATCAGGGCGAAGGACGGTAGGCGTACTTTCATTCCGAACTCCTTGAGAGTCGAGTGTCGCCGACGGAGTATAGGAACAGCGCCGCGAGGCGGCTCCCGTTAGAGAACGCGACTTCGCCAGCCCGCTGAGGGTCGGAGGAGAGGGTCCCAGCGAGGCTGTCGGCAAGCGACGCCCGGCGCCTTCGCGCAGACCGACGCCGAACCGGAGCGCAGCCGACCGCAGCGAGCGCCAACCTCCCCTTTACTCAGAGAGCGCGAGCGGCCGCTGTGACCCTCTCCTCCGGCCCTCGGCGGGCGAGTACGTCCTCCGCCTTTCCTCGCTCCGTCGGCTCAGGCGAAGACGCGCGCAGCGGCACCCGTGTCGGCCAGCCTGCCGGCAGGCGGCCTGAACCGCTAATCCGATGCGCGGATCTCGAAGTCGACGGCGCCAGTCTCCGGATCCGCCTCGATGACGACGGAGCGGCCCTGGAACCACGGGCCGGGGTTGACGATCCGGGTCTTGCCGATCGTGTCCTCGCCGATGGACTCGTGGATGTGGCCGGAGAAGACGAGGTCCGGCTGGTGCCGCTCGATGGCCGTTCTCAGCGACTTCGAGCCGACGTGGCGTCCGTGGGCCAGGTCGCAGGCGGTGCCGAACGGCGGCTGGTGGGAGACCAGGATGGTGGGCTGTCCCTCGACCGCGGCGGCCCGCTCGAAGGCCTCGGCCGCGACCCGCTCGTAGTCTTCCTCCGTCCGCTCGTAGGGAAGATCGTTGAAGGGAAGGCCGCCCGACAGGCCGACGAAGCGGACGCCGCCGAACGCGCGGGCGCGCCGGTCGAGGTCGATGCCGGCCTCCACGAGGTAGTCCTCCATCTCGGGCAGGTCGCAGTTGCCGCAGACCGCCAGCACCGGCACGCCGGAGTCCTGGAGCGGTTCGACGATCCGGCGGGCATCGTCCGGTCCGAGGAAGGTCGTCAGGTCCCCGGCCAGCAGCACGAGGTCGAAGCCGGACGGGTCCGGCAAGCGCGGCGGCCTCTTGCCGGACCAGTGCAGATCGACGACGCCAAGGATGCTGAGCGTCAACGCCGGACCCCCGGCCGTCCGCGACCGCTCACCGCCGCGCCCGCGCGACCGTCAGTGAACCAGCGACGGAGTCGCATGCGCCGACTCCTGCGGTTCGTCGTCCAGGCCGTGGGACATGACGAAGACCCACGCCGCACTGCGTTCCCGTTCCGTCTCCGTGATCAGCTCGAAGACGTGCTCGTCGTCCCGCTCGCCCTGAAGCGACTGGACGTACGCGACCCGCTCGCGGTCGATCAGGATCTCTCCCACCAGGCGCTTGCCGTAGACGAGCTGTGCGATGAGGAGGGAGTTCTCCTCCGCCACGAACTGCCAGTGGAAGTCCTCGTCGTCGCAGAGAAGGGCGTCGACCGAGCCGGCCCGGACGACGCAGTTCGGATGGAGGACGAGCCAGTTCCAGAAGGCGTCGAGATCGAGCGTGGCCCGGGAACGCTCGACCGCGGTAGGGGCAGTCATCGGGCAATCGTACACGCGCCACGAGCTCGCGCGGCAGAGACCGGGTGCGTCGGCGTCCCCGCCGCCGCAGGACTCACGGCGTTGCGTTCCTGCGGTGCAAGCTCCTAGACTGCGCCCATGCCGAACGCCTCGCCCTGGACCGGCCTCGGAAGCCCGCGCTTCGCCTTCGAACGGGGCCTCCACGACCTCGGCAACGACTCGTTCGCCTGGCTCCAGCCGGACGGCGGCTGGGGCTGGAGCAACGCCGGCCTGATCGTGAGCGGCGACGAGTCGCTGCTCGTCGACACCCTGTTCGACCTGCCCAACACCCGCGAAATGCTCGACGCGATGAAGAAGGCGCACGCCGCCGCGGCCGACATCGACCGGCTGGTCAACACACACTCGAACGGCGACCACACCCACGGCAACGAACTGGTCGCCGGCGCCGAGATCGTCGCGTCGACGACCGCGGCCGCCGAAATGGAGGCGACGACGCCCGAGGGCCTCGCCACGCTCATGCGCAAGGCCCGCGCCGACGGCGGCGTGGTGGGCGACTTCCTCGTCGAGTGCTTCGGCAGCTTCGACTTCGAGGGCATCGCGCACACCCTGCCGAACCGGACCTTCGACGGCGAACTGACGCTCGCCGTCGGCGGCAAGCGCGTCGACCTGACCGAAGTCGGCCCGGCCCATACCGGCGGCGACATCATGGTCCACGTCCCGGACGACCGGACGGTCTTCACCGGCGACATCCTGTTCATCGAAGGCGCGCCGATCATCTGGGCGGGCCCCGTCCAGAACTGGATCGACGCCTGCGACCTCCTGCTCGGCTGGGACCTGGAGACGATCGTCCCCGGCCACGGCCCGATCACGGACCGGCGGGGCGTCGAGGCCATGCGGGCCTACCTCGTCTATATGCGCGACGAGGCGAGGAAGCGCTACGACGCGGGCCTCAGCGCCCGCGACGCCGCGTTCGACATCGCCCTCGGCGACTTCGAGTCCTGGGGAGACGGCGAACGGATCGCGATCAACGTGGACTCGCTGTACCGCGAGTTCAGCGGCGGCGGCGAGCGCACCGCCATGCCGGAACTGTTCGGCCGCATGGCCGAACTGGCCAGGGACCGCAGGCGGCGGTAGCGCCGGTCACCGGGCGCCGGGCCGAAACCCCCTGCCCGCCGCCCACAGCACCACGCAACCGCACCAGGACATCACGGCCGCCAGCGCGTAGGCGTTCCGGTAGCCGCCCGCCAGATCGTGCGCCCACCCCAGCAGGAACGGCCCCAGCGCGACGCCGATGGAAGCGAACAGCGTGCTCACCGAGTAGATCCGCGCGTAGCTCCTGGCGCCGAACGCCTCGGCGAGCAGCAGCGGCTGCATCATCAGGAAGCTGCCGATCGTGAGCCCGAACGCGCTCGACGTGAACAGAAGACCCGCCGCGCCCGTGCTCGACCCCATGGCGAGCAGCGTGAACCCCTGGAGGGTCAGCATGATCAACGCGAAGCCGCGGTACGGAATCCGCGACAGCAGGGCGCCCGAAGCGAGCCGTCCCACCACGCTCGAAGCGGCCAGCACCGACACGGCGAGGCCCGCCACGCCGGGTTCGTGGACGCTCACCAGGCGGAACTGGTGGGCGATGGCGCCGACCTGCGCCATCAGGCCGAAGAAGAAGGTGCCCGCGACGCCCGCGAAGTAGCGCGACCGGAACGCTTCCCGGGCGTCCACGCCCGGTTCCTCGCCGCCCTCGAACTCCCCCGCGCGGTCCATCTCGCCGCGCGGGTACGGAATCAGCCGCCACAGCGACACGGGCAGGATGCCGAGGACGTACGCGGCCGCCACCACCTCGGTGCCGCGCCGCAGGCCGTACTCCCCCACCACCCAGGCCGCGAACGGCGCGACCGCGATGCCGCCGACCGAGAGGCCCGTGAACACCACCGACAGTGCCAGCGCCCGCCGCCGCGCGAACCACCGCGTGACGACCGTGCTCGCGGTCAGCATGTTCGTGGCGGAGAATCCGAAGCCGAAGACGGCGAAAGCCGAGTAGACCTGAACGGTCGTCTCCACCCGGCCGATCGCGACCAGCGCCGCGGCGCAGATCGCGACGCCGCCGGCGACCGACCAGCGGGCATCGATCCGTTCGATCAGGTTGGCGACGCCGAGACCGGCGAAACCGCTGACGGCGAAGAAGATGGTCGGGGCAAGCGAGGCCGCGAAGACGGTGAGCCCGCGCTCGCGCGTCAGCGCCTCGAGGAGCACGGACTGGTTGTAGAAGCCGAGGCCGGACGAGAACATCATCATCGCGAACAACGCCCCGACGATCTGCCAGCGAAACGAGACGGGGAGCATTCAACGCGCCTCGCGCAGCAACCGCAGGGGCCCGCCCGGCGCCCCGCGCCACCACTGCATCTGCCAGCGGAACGAGACGCGGAGCATTCAACGCGCCTCGCGAAGGGAGTCGATCGGCGGCCTCCGCAGCGCGCCGGCACTGGCCAGGAGCCCCGTTCCGAGCGACAGCAGGCTGCCGGCCGAGAGCGCCCCGAGCACGGCCCACGGCCGGAACGACCAGGCGAGCTCCAGTTCCCGCGTCACCAGCCACCACGCCGCCGCCGAACCGAGCGCCGCCGCCACGACCGCCGACGACAGGCCGATCAGGGCGTACTCGGCCGCGAAAGCGCGCAGCACGTCGAAGCGGGTCGAGCCGATCGTCTTCAGCAGGGCGGCCTCCCGGCCGCGCCGGGCCGAGCTCGCGGCGACCGCGCCGGCCAGCGTCAGCAGGGCGGCGGCCACCGTGAAGCTGCCGAGCACGCGCACGCCGACCTGGAGGTTGCTCACCAGGACGACGACCTTCTGCAATACCTCCCGGATGCGCACCACCGCGACGCCGGGATGGGCCCGGTAGATCGCGTCCTGGATCCGCTGCTCCCTGTCCTCCGGCAACCAGGCGGCGGCGAGCCGCGTGTGCGGCGCCCAGTCCAGCGCCGCCGGCTCGACGACGAGGAAGAAGTTGATGCCGAACCCCTCCCAGTCGACGCGCCGCAGGCTGGTCACGGTGAGCGTCGTCTCGCGGCCGCCCACGTCCAGGTCGATCGTCGAGCCCACCTTCACCCCGATCGTCTCCGCGAAGTCCTGCTCGACGCTGACCTCGCCGGCGTCCGGATCGACCCAGGGCGCGGTCACCGTCGCCGGTCCGGCCGCCTCCAGCATCGCGTTGTCCGCCGGCAGTTCGTCGAGAAAGGTCAACCGCAACTGGCGGTTCAGCGCCCAGCGGTTCCGCTCGTTGGCGCGCCGCGCCACCGGCACGCCGTCGATCGTCCTGAGCCGGGCCATCACCACCGGCGCCGACTGCACCCTGCGGGCCCCCTGGCGCTCCAGGAGATCGACGAGGTCGCCCCAGCCCGTCGCGGGCACGTTCAGCAGGAAGGCGCTCGGCGCCTCGTCGGGAAGCCCGGCGGCCAGTTCGTCGTGCAGGTGCCCCTGGACCGTGAGCATCGCGAGCAGCACCATCAGCCCCATCCCCAGGGCCACCGAGGCCGCCAGCGTGCCCGACTCGGGCCGCGCCAGCGCCGCGACGCCGTAGCGGAACCAGGAAGAGCGGCACCTGGGCGCCAGCAGGCGCGCCGCTCCCCGCAGCGCCAGCGCCGCCAGGATCAGGACGACGACCGCCGCCCCAACCGCGCCCACGAAGCGGACGGCCAGCCACAGCGACCCCGCCTGAAGCGCGGTCGCGCCCGCCACGCCGGCGGCCACCGCGACGACGGAGAGCGCCGCGGCGAACCGGGAACCCGGCAAGGGTTCGGCGCCCCGCCGAAAAACCCGCACCGGCGGCGCCCGCAGCACGACCAGCAGCGCCGGCGCGGAGAACGCGGTCGACACGCCGATGCCGAGCGCCACCCCCCGCAGGAACGCCCCCGGCTGCCAGATCGAGACCGCCTCGACCGGCAGCGCGCCGCCCAGGATCGCCGGTACGAGCAGCATCGAGAGCAGGCCGACCCCGCCGCCGACCGCCCCGGCCATCAGGCCGAGCAACACCGCCTGGACCACGTACGTCCGCAGCAGATCGCGCGGCCGGGCGCCCAGGCACTTGAACACGGCGAGCGCGTCTAGACGCTGCGTCAGCCAGGCGCGAATCCCCTGGGCCACGCCGACGCCGCCGACGAGGAGCGACAGCAGCGCCACCAGCCCCAGGTAACGCGAAAGGCGCTCCAGGTCCTCGCGGATGCCGGGCTGGGCGTCCGCATACGTCTCGATCCGGATCGCGGCATCGTCGCCGATCTCGCCACGCAGCCTCTCGGCCAGCGACTCCAGTTCCTCGAGCGAACTCTCCCCCGGCAGCCGCACGAGTGTCCGGTAGCCGCCGAAACCGCCGAACGGGAAGACGCCAGCCGCCTCCTGTCCCGCCACGCTGAGGAGCACCCGCGGGCCGAAGGCGAAGCCGGTCGGCAGCCGGTCCGGCTCCGCTTCCAGCGTACCGGCAATCCGGAACGTCCGCCGGCCGAGGCGCAGTTCGTCGCCGACGTCCAGGCCGAGCCGAGCCAGCGCCTCCGGCGACACGAGCGCCGAACGATCGCCGAGCGCTTCCGCCACACTCGCGCCCGCCGGCAGCGGCGGCGCCGCCGCGACCTCGCCGTAGAACGGATAGCCGCCCGCCACCGCCTTCAGTTCGACCAGCAGGCTGGAAGCTCCCGCACCGGCCGCTTCCCGCGACGAGGCGCGGCCCGCCATCGCCGCCATTTCGCGCACCTCGGCGCGGGCGGCCCCGGGGATGGCGTCGATCGCCTCGATCGCACCGTCCGGAATCGGCCCCCGCGAGCGCAACGCAAGGTCCGCCGCCAGCAGCTTCCTGGCCTCGCCCCGGATCGCACCGTCCACGCTCGAAGCGAGCCCCGCGACCGAGACCACCGCGCCCACGCCCACCGAGAGGCAAGCCGCCCAGACCCAGACCCGCCCCAGGGAACCGCGAAGCTCCCGTAGCGAGTAGCGCAAAGCGATCCGCGGGCTCACGGTGCGGGTGCTCCCAGACGGCCATCGACCATGACCAGTTCGCGGTCCGCGCGGGCCGCCACCGCGGGATCGTGGGTCACGAGCACCAGGGTCGAGCCGACCCGGTCGCGCAGGGCCATCATCACGTCGAGAACCGCCGCGCCGGTCACGGAGTCCAGATTGCCGGTCGGCTCGTCGCCGAGGAGGATCGGCGGTTCGGCCGCGAACGCCCTGGCCAGAGCCACGCGCTGCTGCTCCCCGCCCGAGAGTTGCGACGGGTAGTGGTGGACGCGTTCACGCAGGCCGACCTCGGCCAGCAGTTCCTCGGCCCGGCGGCGCGAACGCCGTCGCCCCAGGAGGTCGAGCGGGAACTGGACGTTCTCGCGCGCGGTCAGGTTCGGCAGCAACTGGAAGGCCTGGAACACGAAGCCGATCTTCTCGCGCCGCAGCAGGGCCAGCTCGTCCTCGCCGAGCGCCTCGATGGGCTGGCCGTCGATCAGCACGCTCCCCGCGGTCGGCCGGTCGAGCCCGGCCAGCAGCGCGAGCAGCGTCGACTTGCCGGCGCCCGAGGGGCCCCGGATGGAGACGCACTCTCCGGCCGCCACGTCGAGATCGACGTCGTCGACCACGACCAGCGTGCGTTCCCCGGAGCGCAGTTCGCGCCGCAGTCCGCGCGTCTCGAGCCGGGGCCGGGCCTCGTCCGGCACGGACGCCGCCGGGCCGGCCGCTTCCCCGGGACTCAGACGTACCCCAGCATCGCCCGCCATTGCTCGAGGCTGTCCGGTCGGAAGTAGGCGTTCCACATGAGTTCGCGGCCGATCGTCGAGCTGGACTCGGGGCCGTAGTCGTGGCCCGGGTAGATCGCGAGTTCCGGTGGCAGCGCCTTCAGCCGCTGCAGCGAGCGGAACATGTCGTCGACGTCGCTGTGCGGCAGGTCGATCCGGCCGATCCCCTGGACGAACAGAGTGTCCGCGGTCAGGACGTGGCCGCCCGCGCGGAAGCAGCAACTGCCGGGCGAGTGCCCCGGCGTGTGCAGCACCTCGACCGGCAGGTCGCCCAGTTCGAGAACGTCGCCGTCCCGAAACGTCTCCACGCGGTCGGCCGGGCAACCCGCGATCTCGGCGCCGCGCTCGGCCTCGGCCTCGTGGATCAGCATCGGCAGGTCGAACTCGGCGCGCAGCTCGCGCACGCCGGGAATGTGCTGGCCCATGATCTCCCCGCCGATGTGGTCCTGGTGGAAGTGGGTTGCCAGCACGCCGACCGGTTCGTAGCCCTGCTCCCGGGCGATCCTGACGACGCCGACCGGCTCCCAGGCCGGATCGACGACCCAGGCGTGACGGGTCGACGGATCGGCCAGAACGTAGACGAAGTTCGCCATCGGTCCGGCCTGGATCTGGATCAGCCGCGGTTCGGGCGCGGTCGCCGGTTCGGCGCCGGCGGCGGCAGGCTGGGGAGACTGCGGGGAATCGCTCATCGTCCGCGGAATCTACCCCGCACCCGCCGGGCAAGCCGAATCCGCACGGACACGGGCGCAAGCGAGGCGACGGCCGGCCCAGGGCGGCGGCCGCGACGCCGCGTCCGCGCAGTTGCTAGCCTCCGCGTCATGACTTCCCGCGACGCCCAACGACTCTTCGATCTCTCAGGACGCACCGCCCTCGTCACCGGCGGCAGCCGCGGCCTCGGCCGCGAGATGTCGCTCGCCTTCGCTGCCGCCGGGGCGAACGTCGTCGTCGCGAGCAGGAAGATCGACTCCTGCCGCGCCGTCGTCGCGGAGATCGAGTCGATGGGCCGGCAGGGCCTTGCTCATGCCTGCCACGTCGGCCGCTGGGACGAGGTGGACGCGCTGATCGACGCCGCGTACGAGCGCTTCGGCCAGGTCGACGTGCTCGTCAACAACGCCGGCATGTCGCCGCTCTATCCGAGCCTCGCCGAGGTCAGCGAGGAGCTGTTCGACAAGGTCGTCGGCGTCAACCTGAAGGGCCCCTTTCGACTGGCCGCTGTGATCGGCGCGCGGATGGCGGAGGGCGACGGCGGCAGCATCGTCAACGTGACCAGCACCGCGGCCATCCACCCCAGCGCCAACGCGGAGCCCTACGGCGCGGCGAAGGCCGGGCTGAACGCGCTGACCGAGTCGCTGGCGCACGCCTACGGCCCGAAGGTCCGGGTCAACGCGATCATGCCCGGGCCGTTCCTCACCGACATCTCGAAGGCCTGGGACCTGGAGGCGTTCAACGAGCGGGCCAAGACCTCGATCGCGCTGGGCCGCGGCGGCGAGCCGGACGAGATCGTGGGCGCGGCCCTCTACCTCGCCTCCGATGCGTCGAGCTACACGACCGGCGCGATCCTGCGGATCGACGGCGGCAGCCGGTGACGATGGCGGGACCGAAGCGCCGGAGCGCCCCGGGCGCGCTCGCCCTGGCGTCCGGAAGTACGCGCCGGCCGCCAGGCTGACCCCCCGCGCGTCAGGCGCGGCGAACCGTCAGCCCGCCGTCGACCGGCAGCGCGACGCCGGTGATGAAGGACGACGCCGGCAGGCACAGGTGCAGCGTGCCGTGGGCCACCTCCTCCGGGTCGCCATAGCGGCGGAGCGCGGTGCGGCGTCGGGCGTAGATCTGCTTGTGCTCTTCGGGGATCCGCTCGGTCATCGCGGTGCGGATCGGGCCGGGGCAGATGCAGTTCACCGTGATGCCCTCCTTGCCCAGCTCCACCGCCAGCCCCCGGGTCAGGCCGATGACCCCGGTCTTCGCCGCGGAGTAGGCGCTGTTCATGGCCGTCGCGCCCAGCCCCTCGGTGGAGGCGACGTTGACGATCCGCGGCGAGTGGGACGTGCGGAGCCAGGGCAGCGCGGCCCGGATCGTCCGCTGGTGGGCGGTCAGCAGCACGTTCACGGTCTCCTGCCAGCGGGCCTCGTACTCGTCCGCGTCGATCGGGCCACCGCGCGAGATGCCGGCGTTGTTCACGAGGATGTCGATGCCGCCGTAGCGCTCCGCGACCTCGGCGACGACGCGGCGGATCGCCTCCGGGTCGCCCACGTCCAGGGTCCAGGCTGTCGCTTCGCGGCCGGCGGCCTCGATCTCCGCCACGGTCGCCCGGACGCCTGCCGCGTCGATGTCCGTCGCGGCGACGTTGGCGCCCTCGGCCGCGAACAGCTTCGCCGTCGCCCGGCCCATGCCGGAGGCGCAACCCGTGATGAGAGCCGTCAGGCCCTCGACCGATCGGCTCAGCGTGCTCAGTTCCGTCATTCTCGGTGTCTCCTCGTATCTCCTCTCGTCGGCCGCGCAGCCGTCGCCGCTCGCGCGACGCCGTCCGTCAAGGCCGGCTCGGCCGTTTCATCCGTGCGGCCTCCGTGGGTCTCAAGAAGCTCCGCCGCCCGTCTCGACCCACGCAAGCGTGTCGTCCAGGGCGCGCCCGAAGCGCTCCAGGATCTCGTCGACGTCCGACGCCGTGACGACGAGCGGCGGGCAGAAGGCCACCGTGTCGCCGAGCGCCCGCAGGATGACGCCGTGCTCCAGGCAGCGGCGTTCCATGAAGGCGCCGACGCCTCGCTCCGGCGCGAAGGCCGCCCGCGTCGCCTTGTCCGCCACCAGTTCGCAGGCGCCGATCAGGCCCATGCCTCGGGCCTCGCCCACCAGGGGGTGATCGGCGAAGCGTGCCAGCCGCTCCTGGAAGTAGCCGCCGACGCGGGCCGCGTTGCCGTACACGTCCCGCTCCTCCATCAGTTCGAGGGCGCGCAGCGCCACCGCCGAGCAGACCGGATGGCCGGCATAGGTGTAGCCGTGCCCGAACACGCCCCAGCGTTCGCCCGCCTCGACGAGCACGTCGACCATCGAATCCGGCGCCAGCACCGCGCTGATCGGCAGGTAGGCGGAGGACAGGGCCTTGGCCAGGCTCACCGTCGCCGGCTTCATGCCCATCGCCTCGGCCCCGAAGCGCGTGCCCAGCCGCCCGAAGCCGCAGATCACCTCGTCGTCGATCAGCGCCACGTCGTGCTCGTCCAGGACCGCCTGGATCCGCTCGTAGTAGCCCGCGGGCGGCACGACGACGCCCCCCGCGCCCATGACCGGCTCGGCGATGAAGGCGGCCACGGTCTCGGGACCCTCGGCGCGGATCAGGTCGTCCAGCTCGCGAGCCAGCCGTTCCGTGAACTCGTCCTCGGTCTCGCCGGGTTCCGCCTCGCGGTAGTGGTGCGGGCAGGTAACGTGGAGAATCCCCGGCAGCGGCAGATCGAAGCTCTTGTGGAAGGTCGGCAGACCGGTGAGGCTGCCGGCGCCGAGCGTCGAACCGTGGTAGGCCCGCCGGCGGCTGACGATCTTCTTCTTCTCGGTGCGGCCGAGGGCGTTGTTGTAGTACCAGGCGAGCTTGATCTGCGTCTCGTTCGCGTCCGAGCCCGAAACGCCGAAGAACGCCTTGGCGTAGGGGATCGGGGCCATCTCCCGCAGCTTCTCCGCCAGCGCCACCGCCGGTTCGTGGCTCTTGCCGGCAAAGAGGTGCGTGTAGGAGAGGTCCCGCATCTGCTCCGCCGCCACATCGGCCAGTTCTTCCACGCCGTAACCCAGGGCGGTACACCAGAGGCCGGCCAGGCCCTCGATGTACTCCCTGCCCTCCTCGTCCCAGACGCGGATGCCCTTCGCCCGGGCAACGACGAACGGGCCGTTGCGGCGATGATCCGCCAAGTGGGTCGTCGGGTGGAGGACCGACTCGATGTCCCGTGCGGCGGTGCCGGCGGCGGTTGGCGATGCGACGGTCGCGGTCAGGCTCATGTCAACTCCCGTTTCGTGTGTCGTCGGCGCGCTCGACGGCGAGCGCTCCGGCCGGTTCGCGAGCGGGAGTCTACAGACGACGACCGCTGCCGTCAGAGGTCGGTGTCGCCCCGGAGCAGTTGGCGGGCGATCGTCCGGTTCATGATCTCGTTCGAGCCGTCGGCGACGTTGACCACCCGCAGCGCCTTCCAGGCCTCGGTGAGGCCGAGGTCGTTCGTGAAGCCCAGGGCGCCGTGGGTCTGCATCGCCCGGTCAACGGCTCGCAGCCCCGCCTGAACGGAGTACGCCTTGGCCATGCTGAGCTCCTTGATCGCGCGTTCGCCGCTGTCCAGCAACCGCGAAGCGTTCCGGCCCATCAGATGGGCGGCGTGCAGCTCGGTGGCCGACTCGGCCAGAGGGAACGTGACGCCCTGGTACTCGGCGATCGGGGCGCCGAAGGCTTCACGCTTCCGGGCGTAGTCGAGCGCCGTCTCGATCGCCCAGCGGCCGGCGCCGACGGCACGCGCCGAGTTGTAGACGCGGCCCAGCGAGACGCCGTAGAGCGCGGCCGCCAGACCGCGATCGACTTCGCCGATGACCTGCCACGGCTCGACGCGGAGGTCCTCCAGCGCGATCTCCGCCTCGTCGCCGCCGATGTCGCCGAAGAGCGACACGACCCGCACCCGCCTGAAGCCTTCCGCGTCCGTGGGCACCAGGAAGGCGGTGATCCCTCGCTCGCCGGTGCGCGCGAAGAGCACGCAGCAGTCGGCGATCGGCCCGTGCGTGGTCCAGATCTTGCGGCCCTCGATCCGCCAGCCGTCGCCGTCCCGCTCGGCGCGGGTCGCAAGCGCCGACAGGTCGGAACCGGCGCCGGGCTCCGAGAGCCCGAAGCACATGATCTTCGAGCCGTCCATCAGCCCCGGCAGGAAGCGCGCCCGCGCCCGGTCGGTGAGTTGCGACAGGAGCCGGCTGGGGCCGAACGCCCAGTGCGACATGACGTGCTGGAGGAGCCAGGGCCGAGGTCCCAGGCGGTGGAAAAGCGCCTGCCAGCCGGCGTAGTAGGCGAGATGACCGTGGCCGCCGCCGCCGAGTTCCCGGGGTACGCAGGCGGTGAAGATCCCTTCACGGGCCGAGGCGGTCCGGACCTCCCGGATCAGGTCGACCGCCTCCGGGCGGAGACGGCCGCCCGCGTCGTAGCGGCGGCGCGGATCGTCGAGGAGATCGCCGTGCCGCTCGTGCCGCGGCAGCACCTCGCGCTCGGCGAAGTCGAGCGCCCGGTCGCGGAAATCCTCGATGTCCGAGGGCAGCGGCTCGGCGATCGCGGTCATCGCGCGAAGCTAGCAGCCTCGCGAGTTGCTGGCCGCCTCCGGCGGCAGCGGGTCGGAAGACCCGCGCACCCGGTGGGCGCCGCTAGCCGCCGCCGAGAGCCCCGTCCAGGGCGTCGAGCTTCTCTTTCAGCACGCCCGACTCGGCCGCGACCGTGTCGCCAACGACGAGCGCCCGGTCGCTCTCGGCCTCGTACCGCGGCCACTCGGGCAGCCCTTCGCCGTTCGGGTCGCCGGTCTTCGCGAAGTTCGTCCAGTAGCTCGACAGCAGGTCGGCGATCTCATGGTCCCAAGCCTCCCAGTGGATCCCGACCAGGTCGGTGTTGCCGAAGACGTAGGCCAGATCGCCGGAGTGGTAGGCGCCCATCCGGCGCGGACCGCCTTCGCCGTCCAGGTCCGGCCGGTCCGGCAGGTACAGCCGGAACACCGGCGGCGCGTGCGGGATGTAGTAGAGGTAAGCGTCGCCGCCGGCCGCCGCGGCGTGCCGGACCCAGGTGCGGCTGCCCCAGGCGAAGATGGTGTCGGAGAAGATCAGGCCCGGCACCGCCCCGGGCGCCTGCTCCGCCTCGGAGGCGTAGGCGGCCAGGAGCCCCGCGGCGCCCTCGCCGTACTGCTCCTGCAACTGCCGTTCGAGCGCCGCGCGTTCGAGCGCCGGGCCGGGCGCGAACAGCGCCCGCGACTCGTCGCCCATGAAGCCGACCATCATCGGCACGCGGTTGTGTTCGCCGCGGGCGTAGATCGCAGCCGGCCGATCCGGCAGGTACCAGCCGTCGACGACCGTCTTCGCCCCGTCCGACCACCCGGAACTACCGGCGCCGGCCAGCACGTCCTCGGCCGAAGCGGCCCGCATGGCCGCGGCTGTCTCCTCGGCGGCGGCATCCTCCGCGGCGCCCGGTTCCGCGGCGCTATCTCCCGCGGCGCCCGGTTCCGAGGCAGTGTTCTCCGCAACGCCCAGTTCCGCGGCGAGCAGAACGCCCCGGCTCTCCGCCTGCTCCAGACCCTCGAGCGGAGTGAAGCAACCGGCCGACTGGCCGATCGCGCGGTGGAACAGGCCTGTCGCCAGCGGCGACGCGACCAGGCTGCACACGCTCATCGAGCCCGCCGACTGGCCGAAGATCGTCACTCGCTCCGGGTCGCCGCCGAACGCCGCCGCGTTGTCGCGCACCCAGCGGAGCGCCGCGATCTTGTCGAGCAGGCCGTAGTTGCCGGACGACCCGTGCTCCGACTCGGCCGTCAGCGCCTCGTGGGCGAGGAAGCCGAACGGGCCGAGCCGGTAGTTGATCGAAACCAGCACGACGCCCTTGCGAGCCAGCGCGGCGCCGTCGAAGATGAGGGACGACCCGTGCCCCACCTCGTGGCTGCCGCCGTGGAACCAGACCATGACCGGCCGCGGACCGGCGCCAGCGCCGGCGGCCGTCCACAGATCGAGGTAGAGGCAGTCCTCGCTGCGGTCGAGTTCGCCGCGGCTCCAGATGGACGTGTCGGGACCGATCGCCTGCCAGCACGGCGCGCCCGACGCCAAGGCAGGCCGCACGCCCTCCCACGATGCCGGCGGCTCGGGCGGCCGCCAGCGCAGGTCGCCCACCGGCGGCGCGGCGTAGGGAATGCCGCGGAAGACCAGCACGTCGCCGGCGGGACCGCGGCCGTCGTCGACCTCCGCGCCCTCGACCGCACCGTAGGAGGTCTCGACAACTACACCCAGATCAGGCTTGGCCGGCGCTCCGTCGCCGCCGCACGCGGCGACGGCAAGCGCCAGGGCGCACCAGGGGGACAGGGAAGCGCGGGGCGGCAAGAGCCGGCTCATGCCGCGCCGGCCAAGTACTCGGACGCCTCCGTCAGTTCCTCCGGCTCGGTGGCGCCCGCCCACGCATCGAGCAGCTTCCGGTACGACTCCGACGCCGCCGCGGCGTCGCCCGCGGCCGACTGCGCGCGGGCCAGCCCCAGCAGCGTACGAGGCCGGTTGGGGGTGTACAGCAACTGGTCTTCGAACTGCGCGATCGCGTCCTCCGGACGTTCGAGCTGCAGCAGCACCTCGCCGTAGAGCTCGCGGATCGGCTTGATCGGCGACGCCGCGCCCCGCGGCGGCGCCATCGTCGAAGCGACTTCGAGACCCGCCTCGAACAGTTCGACCGCTCCGTCGGCGTCGCCCTCGGCCAGCCGGATCAGGCCGGCGACTTCGTGGTGCATCACCTGCGCGGGCTTGGGGCCGCGCTGGAACGTCGAGCTGTCGCCGCTCTGCCGCTCACCCGCCTTCTTGAGCCTCGCGGCGGCTTCACGGGCAAGGTCGAGTTCGCCAGTGTGGACTGCCGAGATCCCGGTCGCCAGCAGTTCCGAACTGGCCGTGTCGTCGGTGATCTCGCGCGTTTCCCACTCCTCCGTCTCCACGATGTAGCGGGCCCGCACCAGCGGCACGGTGTTCTCGGCCCAATCGCTGTCGGTACGCTCGACCAGATCGTCGAGCTCGGCGATCCACTCCCTCGCCTTGGCGTAGTCGCCGCGCTGCAGGTCCCCGTACTGCCCCCAGTCGAGCGAGTGGACCATGTCGCTGACGCGCTCGCCCGGATCCCAGAGGGCCACCGCGGCCTCGTAGGCGGAGTCGTTCGACTTCGACACCCGATCCCACATGCCGCGCTGGATGAAGATGTGCGACGGCATGTGCCGGGCGTGCGAGACGGCGGCCGCGATGTCGGCGAAGCGATACGCCGCCGGCAGCGCCAGCGGCGCATGCACCGGATCGTCGAAGGCGTGGATGATGTAGTGGGCCGCGCCGGGATGGTTCGGGTTGCGCTCGAAGACGCCGAGACCGATCGACCCCGCCATGACGTTCAGCCGGAAGGTGTCGTCGTCGAGCGGCCCGACCGCCTGCAGCAGCGACAGCGCGTAGAACGCGGCGACTTCGTCGTCGTCCGGGTAGCTCTCGTACAGCCGCTCCATCGCCTCCATGTAGGCGATGCGCCGCTCGACCAGTTCGCCTTCGCCGAACAACTCCTCGACCGCGGTCAGGAAGCCCCGTTCGCGCTCGTCGCCGGCCTTGGCCGCCCGTTCCTCGCGGGTCTCGCCGAGCCGCGCCAGGGCTTCGCGCGGCGACTCGAGATCCCGTTCCGGCATCAACGGATGGTTGTAGGTCAGCGTCTCGCCCCAATACGCGAGCGCGAAGTCGGGCTCGATCTCCTGGGCGGCGTGGAACTGCTCGCGCGCCTGCTCGTAGCCGAAGCTGTGCAGGATGGCGACGCCGCGGATGAAGTGCTTCTGCGCGTCCTCGCCGGCCGAGGTCGGGAAGTCGATGGAGCCGACGTCGACCGAGGCGTCGAAGTCGGACACGTCGCTGGCGGCCTCCGCCTCCGAACTGGCGCCGGGAACGCAGCCCGCGGCCACCAGCAGGGTCGACACGACCGGCAAGACGGTGAAGAGGAACGCTGGACGAGTCATCTGGATCTCCTTCCGGGCGCGGGCGGCGCCCGTGTTGCGTCGAATGGCGGAGAGGAAGCGCACCCTCTATCGTAGGACAAAGAGCGCCGGAATCCCTAGCTCCTCGGTATTCTGGCCTAGGAAGATCCTCGCCAGACCACGCCATGTCCACGATGAAACACGGTACGGCAGTCCTGGCTGTCGCGTGGGCCGTCGCGGCCGTGCCCGGCACGGCCCAGCCGCCGCCGGACATCAGCGACGGCTGGCATCGCTCCGTGCCGGCGCACCAGGGGCTGGACGAGTCCGCGGTCCGGGAGATCTTCGACCGGGTGCGAACGCAGTCCGACTACGAGAACGTTCGCGGCGTCGTCATCGTGCGCCACGGCACGCTGGTGGCCGAGACCTACTTCGGCGGCTTCACGAACGCCAGCCTGAAGAACGTCCACTCGGTGAGCAAGAGCGTGACCTCGCTCGCGGTCGGCGTCGCCCTCGACCGCGGCCTGCTGCCGGGGGTCGACGCGCGGCTGGCGGACCTGCTGCCGCACTACGCCCACCGGCTGGCCGAGCCGCCGAAGGATCGGCTCACCCTGCGCCACGCGCTGAACATGACCGCGGGACTCGCCTGGAACGACACGGACTCCGCGTTCTGGAACAACGCGGACAGCGTCGACTACGTGCTGACCCGCGACGTCGTGGCCCAACCCGGCGCCGCGTACGAGTACTCGAGCGGCCTCAGCCACGTGATCGCCGAGGTGAACAACCGGGCGACCGGTCAGAGTCACCTCGCGTTCGTGCGGAAGCACCTGTTCGGGCCGCTCGGCATCGCGACCGCTACCTGGGACACGGACCTTTCCGGCCGTTACTGGGGCGGAACCGGGCTCCGGATCCGGCCGCGCGACATGGCCAAGATCGGCCAGCTCGCGCTGCAGGAGGGCCTGTGGGAAGGCCGGCGACTCGTGTCGCGCGAGTGGATCGCCCAATCGACGCGCGGCCAGACCGCCGACATCGCCGAGGCGCCGAACTACGGCTACCAGTGGTGGATCCGGCCCCAGGGGCGCTACCTGGCGCACGGCTACAACGGGCAGTACATCGGCGTCGATCCCGAGGCCGACATCGTGATGACGATGATCACGCTCTCCGAGCGGTCGCCGCGGCCGCGGGAGACCTACCGGTACTACTTCGAGCAGCTTCAGGATCTGGCCCGCGACGCGATTCGGCCCGAGCGGCGGGGCCGGTTCGAGGCGACGGCGGCGATCCCGGAAGCCGGTTCCGACCTGAACGGCATCACCATCGAGGTCAGGCGCGTGGGCGGCAGCGACGGCGCCGCGACCATCGCCTACGGAACCCGGAACGGCAGCGCCCGCGCCGGCCGGGAGTTCCGGCGCACCGAGGGCGAATTGCGCTGGGAGCACGGCGACGCCTCGGCGCGCACGGTCGAGATCCCGCTGCTTGCCGGTGCCGCGGGCGATGCCGCGCGCGACTTCCGCTTCGAGTTCGAGTCGATGAGCGGCGGCGTCGACGCCCCCGGGCGGATGAGGTTGGAGCTGAGCCCCGGCGGGCGGCCGGCGAATCCGGCCGGATCGATCGAGTTCACGGGACCCGCGTTCCCCGGCCGCGAGGGCGGCGAGACCGTCATCGCGGTCGAACGCCGCGGCGGCACGCGGGGCGAGGTCGCCGTCCGCTACCGGACGCTGCCGCGCTCCGCCGCCGACTCGGACTTCAGCGCCGTGTCGGGCCGGCTCGCGTGGAAGGACGGCGAATCCGGCACGCGCCGGGTGGCCGTGCCGCTGATGGCCGACGACGAGATCGAACGCAGCGAGTTGTTCGATCTCGTCCTCAGCGACGTGGCCGGCGGCGCCGAACTGCCGGAACCGCGCGCCGTGGGCGTGATCCAGGACGCCACCGCCGGGCCCGGCTGCGAGAACGGCGACGGCGCTCTCTGCCTCTCCGGCGGCCGCTTCCGCGTCGAGGTCGAGTGGCAGTCGCAGCACGACGGCAGCCGGGGCACGGGCTCGCTGCGGCGGCTGAGCGACGAGAGCGGCGTCGCGACCTTCTTCTCGCCCGACAACGTGGAACTCGTCTTCAAGCTGCTCGACGGCCGCGGCGTCAACGACCACCACTGGGTGTACTACGGCGCGCTCTCGGACGTCGAGTACTGGCTCACCGTGACGGACACGCTGCACGACCGGATCGTCGTGTACCGCAACCCGCCCGGCGAGATCTGCGGGCGCGGCGACTCGAAGGCGTTCGCGGCGGTAGGCGGCGCCGCGGCTGCTGTCGGCGCCCACCGGGAACCCCACAGCGACGAGGGCTGCGCTCCCGGCACCCTGTGCCTGCTCGACGGCCGCTTCGAGGCGACCGCCGAGTGGAGCACCGCCGACGGCCGCATCGGCGCCGGCACGCCCATCGCGGACACCGACGCCACCGGCTACATGTGGTTCTTCTCTCCCGGCAACATCGAACTCGCGGTCAAGGCGCTCGACGGCACGGCGATCAACAACGCTTTCTGGGTCTTCGCCGCCGGCCTCACCGACGTCGACTACCGGCTGACCGTCACCGACACGGCGACCGGGGCATCGAAGACGTACTCCAACCCGAGCCGCCCGTTCTGCGGCCTCGGCGACACGACCGCGTTCCCGCAGTAGCGTCGCGCCGATGAGACGCCCGTGCCGTCACGGCCTCGCCGTGCGCCTTCCAGCAGCCCTCGTGGCCGCGGCGCTGGCGGCACCCGTCGCTGCCCAGGTGAACACCGAGAAGATGCGCGTCGGCGCCGACGCGCCGGGCTGGAGCGGCGCACTCGACCTGAGCGCCGCCCTGCAACGCGGCAACCGGGAACGCGAGGTCCTCGGCGCAGGCGTCCGGCTCCAGTACGCCTGGCCGCGCCTGGAAGACGCCACCGCTCCCGCCAACGTCGTCTTCCTGACCTCCAACTACTCCTTCACCCGGCTGAACGACAGCCGCTACATCAACAACGCGATCAGCCACCTGCGCTTCATCCGCCGCAGCGGCCGCCGCGTCTTCCTCGAGGTCTTCGGCCAGCACCAGTTCAACGAGTTCACCCGGCTGGAACGGCGCCTCCTGCTGGGCGGCGGCGGCCGCCTGGCCCTGCTGCGCGCCGAACGAACCGAGATCTTCCTCGGCGCCGGCTACATGCTGGAACGCGAGACCCTCGATCTGGCGGCCGATCTCCCGGACGCGCGGCGCAGCGAGCACCACCGGTCCACCAACTACCTGACCGTCCGCTACAACAGCGAGGACGACCGCCTCCGCCTGGTCCACACCCTCTACGCCCAGCCACGCCTCGACCGGCTACAGGACTACCGCCTGCTCTCCGAAACCTCGTTCGAGATCCAGCTCCTCCGCCGCCTCGCCCTCGCGGTCAACCTGAACGTCGCCCACGACAGCGAGCCGCCCACCGGCGTCAAGGAGACCGACGTCGTGCTGTCGAACTCGCTCCGCTACTCGTTCTAGCCGGGTGCGCGGGTCTTCCGACCCGCTGCCGCCGAAGGCGGCCAGGAGAACCCGCCGACTGGTGCGCGGGTCCTCGGGTCCGCTGCCGCCGACGGCGTTCAGGCAAGGCGTCGGCCGAAGGCCGTTCCTGCTCTAGCCAGCAACGATGATGGGGTCTTCGTAATCCACTAGACTAGTGTTCCGAATCACCAAGAGACCACTCCATGCCCACTCCCCACCACCCGCCCGCCGCCGTCAGGAGAGCGCTGCACAAGCTCGGCGCCGATCTGCGCGACGCCCGCCGACGCCGCCGGCTGTCCATGCAGGTCGTGGCCGACCGCGCCTTCACGTCGCGTTCCACCCTGCGGCGGGTCGAAGCGGGCGACCATCGAGTGGGCATGGGGATCTACGCGGCCACGATGCACGCCCTCGGCCTGCTGGACGGGCTGAGAGACTTGGCGGACTGGCGGCGGGACGACTTCGGTCAGGCCCTCGCGGCGGCTGCGTTGCCGCGCCGGGTCCACACGCGTCGCCCGCGGAGGGACGACGAATGACCGCGGCGTCCGACGCGCGCAACGTCGAAGTCCATCTCGACCTCGATGGCAGTCCACAACGCGTGGGGCTGCTACGCCGCCACGCGAGCAGGCAGCAGGCGGACACCCTGACCTTCGAGTACGACCCGGCCTGGCTTGAGGGCGACCAGAGCTTTGAACTCGATCCGGGCCTGCCCCTCACGGCCGGTCTCTTCGAGGCGACGCGAAGCAATGGCATGGCCAGCGCCTTCGAGCACGACGACCTGAAGCGGGCGCTCGTGATCTGAGGTCGCCGCCTGAAACCGGCCAACGACCGTCAGTCGCCAGCGCCTCGACCGAACCTCAATCTCGGCAGCAGTTGCAACAGACCGAGAGCGCCGAACAGGAAGACCGCCAGAGGCGCCAGGCGGACCACGACGTGGGGAGAGTCTCGGACGTGTTCGTTCGACGCCCAGAAAGCGACGTACACGAAGTTCGCGAACAGGAGGATCGTCACGCCCAGCACCAAGTAGCCGAACAACGGCGGGCACGAATGAAGCGACGGCAGCAGGGCGCTGGGCCGGGCCTCGCCCCTATCCCGGTTCCACCGAGCCAGGAGTTGCGCGGCAACGAACAGGCCCGCCAGGGCCGCGAGCGCGACGGCCAGTGAGCCGCCGCGTCCCGCCGCGAGCGCCACGGCAACGAACCCACCCATCGGCAGAACGATCAAGGCGATGAGAAGCCACCGCCTGAAGGGTTGCAGCTCGCTTCGGCTCTCGCTCGGCGCTGCGTACTCAGTTTCCTTACCGGCTTCGCTGTCCTCCCTGCCGCGATTCGACAGGGACGAAATCAACTCGAAGAAACAGTAGGAACCGAGCATCAGCACGATCGCCGCCCGCCGCGGCAGGACATGAACCGCCGCGTCTCCGCCCACAGACCGGAAGGCGGCGTAGGCGTAGACGATCGCGCCGACAAGCCCCGTACCGACTGCCGCGTAGCCGAACCACACGGGACAGCCGCGGATCCCGAGCCACCCGGCATCCGCGCTCTCGTGTCCTCTTCCCTTGCCCCACCTGGACTGAACGCCCGCCAGGACGAGCAGCGCCCCCACGCCGGCCCCGACGAGGATCAGAGGACCTCTGTCCTCCAGGAAGCCGACGCCCTCGGGGCGCTCGGGGAAGCCGGCCCAGACGAAGTCGACGCCGACCAGGATCCAGACGGCGATGCACCACCACCCGATCCAGCGCGGCGCCTGCTTCCGCGGCGCATGGCTGCGTTCCAAGGTCGCGGCCTGCTCAACGTTGCCCACGCGAGGAGTCTACTCGTCGAGCGTTAAGCTGCCCGAGAACCTCGCCGCCAACTCGAAATCCTAACCCCAAGAACCGTCGGCCACACGACGCCGCAGGGCAGCCAGCGACCGCCGAAGACTCTCCGAAGCTATGGCAGCCCGCTCAGGATTCCATGCGAAGCGAGCGTACGCCACGATGCGAGTCACGTACTCGGGCCCAGTACGACGAGACGATCCTGAACGGGAAAGTCGGCCTCCTTGAAGTTGCGCCAGTTGCGAAGCGTCAGGTGGGTCAAGCGCATGGAGGAAAGCTATCAACTCAACGCAGCGTCAGAGTCGCTCCAGCGTCAACGCCCACCCGGACGCCGCCTCGGTTCATCGGCGACCTTCATCGCGGAGGTTCTTCCAATGCAGACCACCCAAGGTCAGCCCCACCCGCCGCCTGCGGAGTTCCGTGATCACGCTCTCCGGTTCGCTCTGTTCCGCCTGTCGTGTGGAAGTCAGGCGCGTCACAGACTGTCCCCTGCGCGTGATCAGTACCTCCTGGCCTTGCCGGGCCGCCGCTTCGTCCGAGCCCGTCACCGCTCATCTCCCGGCGGACCTTGGCTCCGCATCTGGAGCAGAAACAAGAGGGCAAGACACCCGAACGTGAAAACCATGAGCGGTTCGAAGGCCCAACCGGACCGACCCAGGCGAGACCCTTCGTCAAGGCTGCCCCAGAACCGATAGAGGCCGGTTCCCAGAGCCAGACAGAACGAGGCGAAGACGACGCCTCCAAACCAACCCGGGCAACCGTCGAGCCAAGCACCGAGCCCGCGAGATCGCCCCTGCCCGCCAAGACGATTCACTCGGGCCAGGACAGCGGCACCGACGAAGAGAACGCCGACGCCGATCAGGGCAAGCAAAGACGGACGCCAGTCACGTAAGGACAGTGCCGTGTTCAGGGTCCACACCGCCATCAAGAACGACATGAGGATGACGACGGCCCGCTGCATGCCAGGCGACATCTCCCCCATCCGCTGACGGGCCCGCCGCCATGAGGCGAGCCTGGGCGTCACGCGCAGATTGAAGCGCGGCCCCGTCGGCTTCGAGACGATGCCGGCTGTCCTCCAAATCACGGTAAGCACGTTACCACCCGACATTTCCCGACAACGGACCACACCGAGGGTTCGTCGCGTCTACGAATCGGAACCGCCCGCAGGGTTTTCACGCTTCCTCGCACCGATCTTCCAAGTCCGCCGACCACCGATGAGCGGCCTGACTCCGCAGACCGTCGCGAGTGCCGCGAGGCCCATTCCCCCGAAAATCGCTGCGTCGCCAATCTCCTCTCTGCCCATCCCCAGCCGAACGACGACTGCGGTGGTCGCCAGTGTCACACCAGCCAACAGAGCAGACCGGGGAATCCAGGCCGGCAGCTTCTCCAGCCTCGCCATCAGGCCGACGCCTTCCTTCCGGGCAAGCCGGGCAGCCCCGGCCAGCCCGCCGAAGATCACCGTCAGCAGAACGAACGGCGCCACAACGTGCCACCCTCGGTCGTCGGAGGCCGCGAACAGCTCCACGGCCGACAGTCCCCAGAAGGCGCCGAGGAGCCAGAGCATTGCCCAACGCATGTCCGTGGGCAGAACCTCCCGTACAGGCGCTTCTTCAGGTTGTCGCGAGACGTTCATCGAGCCGCCTGAGCCAGTATCGCAGGTTGCTCGACAAACGCGAAACGGCCGGTCCCGAAGGACCGGCCGTTGAAGCTGCGACGGCCTGCCGAACTCGTCCGGCAGGCCGCTGACTGCGCAGCGCCTACTCGCCGCCGCCGGCCGAGATCATCAGCACCGAGCCCTGACGGTGCTCGGCGTGACGGGACGGAGCGTTCGAGTTCGTGGTCCAGGCGTTGCCCTGTTCGTCGAACTCGATCTCGCGGGTGTAGGTGACCATCATCGGCATCCGGTACTCGACGAACTTCTCCGTCTTCGGATCGAAGCGGAGCATCGAGTCGGTGCCGGTGCCGGTGATCCAGACGTCGCCGTTCGTCGGGTTGATGTTCAGCGCGTAGGGCAGCGAGTTCGGGCCGTGCGGCAGGTCGTAGACCGTCCACTCTTCCAGGTACTCGTCGAACGACGCGACGTCGCCCGAGGCCCAGCCCGGCACCCAGACGATGCCGTCGGGCGCCACGTGCAGGCGCCGCGGCCCGTGGACCGGCGGCTTCCACTCGACGATCCGCTCGGGATCGTCGGCATCGAGCTGCGGGCGGATGCGGCCGACGCGCTGGCCGTTCAGCTTGCTGTAGAAGACGTGGCCGTTCGGCGCCACGTCGATGCCGTACGGAGTCACGCCGCGGGACTCGCCGCGGGCGCCGCCGCCGCGGACCTGATCCTTGGTCGGCAGCTTGTACTCGGTGACTTCCCACCGCTCGCCGTCCCAGGTCTCGGGATCGAGCGACATGACGCCGACGCCGTTCGGGCTGCCCGCGTCGGTCCACCAGAGAATCCCGTCCGGCGCGAAGCGCAGGGTGTGCGGATAGCCGCCGCGCGGGCGCGGAGCGGTGCGGCCGGAGCCGATCCGCCATTCCTTCGTCTCGACGTCGAACTCGCCCATCTGGCCCGAGTAGGCCAGGGTGACCCACATGTTGCCGTCCTCGGCCTTCTCGATCGAGTGGATGCCCGACGTCGGAGTGGACGGCGCCAGATAGTCCTTGCCGCCGGGCACGGTGTAGAAGGCCCGCTCGCCGGTGACCGGGTCGAGGGTCTCGATGACGTCCTGGGCCATATCGACGGTGTAGACGAGGCCGTCGTCGCCCAGCTCGAGATCGTGGATCACGGCGCCGGCCTGATCGCCCATCAGCCACTCGCGGACTTCGCCCTTGAGCGACTCGCCGGACGGCGGCTCGGGCGGCTCGAAGTCGGTCCATGCCTCTTCCGCGTCGCGGCCGTAGACGTCGACGATCTTGTCGACGAGGATGTCCTGGGTGTGCTTGTACAGGCCCTGGAAGCCGTCCATGCGGGTCAGCATGACCTCCCAGTCGACCGGCTCCTCGGGCGAACGGAAGCCGACGGTGCCGACCTGGTGGCAGTAGGCGCACATCATCTTGAAGTTGAGCGCGTCCGCCTCGTCCTCCCACTCCATCATGTTCATCAGGTCGTGCGCCGGGCGCTGCGACTGCAGGGCCCAACCCTCGGCCTGGCGCAGGCGGACCTGAATCGGTGTCGGCTCGGTCGTTTCCTTGAGGTCCTTCCACTCGTCGAGCCAGCCCATCAGGCGGACGCGGAGCTTGTACTTGCCGGCGGGGACGGCGGGCAGCTTGTAGGCGCCGTCCGGCTGGCTGTAGACCGAGATGCTGCGCTGCTCGTCGGTCGAGAACAGCGACACGGTGGCGCCCTGGATCGGCTCGCCGCCGCTGCCGACGACCGAGCCCGTGTAGACGGTGAGCGGAGCGTCGAGGTTGTTCGCGTTCGGAGCGGCCGCGAGACTCGCGGACGCGACGAGCGCCAGGATCGCGAAGCCGGTGAGGGCGACCGGGGTGGACGGAGCGGGTCGGGACATGGAACCTCCTGTGCCTGCCTTGAGGGTAGCTTGGGGTGCAGTTGTTCCGGGACTATACAGGAAGGCCCCCCGCGGAACCGCGCGGCGCCACGCTCGAAGGCCCAAGGTAGTCTCCGCCGATGCAGGAGCGACCGGGCGCCGACCGTCTCGACCGCTTCGCCGAGAATCCGCGGCGGGCGCTGTGGCTGCTGGCGATGCCGATCCTGATCGGCATGTCGATCCAGACGCTCTACATGATCGTCGACATGTTCTTCGTCGGCCGCGTGAGCCCCGAGGCGCTGACGGCTCTGGCGTTCAACATGCCGCTGGTGTTCCTGGCGATGGGCGTGACCTTCGGCCTGGGCACCGGCATCACCGCGGCGATCGCCCAGGCGATCGGCGCGCGCGACCGGGTGCGGGCCGACCGCGCCGCGGAACATGCCGTGGCGATCGGCGCCCTGGTCGCGGCGCTGACGACGGGCTCGGCGCTCGCCTTCGGCATTCCCCTGCTCCACGCGCTCGGCGTGCCGGCCGAACTCGTGCCCCAGGCCTGGAGCTACTTCCGCGTGCTCGCATGCGGCTACCCCTTCATGGTGCTGGCCGTCTTCTTCCGCTCGATCCTCTCGGGCGAGGGCAACGTGAAGACGCCGGTCATGGTCCAGGGCGCGGCCACCGTGCTGAACATCGCGCTCGATCCGCTGTTCATCTTCACCTTCGGCATGGGCGTGGCCGGCGCCGCCCTGGCGACGATCGTCAGCCAGGCGGTGGCCGCGCTGGTCTTCGTCTACCTGCTGTTCGTGGCCAAGCTCTCCTACGTCCGCTTCGATCTCCGGAACTTCCGCTACGACGGCGCCATCGCGCGCAGCATCTGCGTGATCGGCCTGCCGGCTTCGCTGTCGTTCCTGGTCATGTCGATGGGCGGCGGCGTGCTCAACCGCATCCTGGTCGAGCACACGCCGGACGCGGTGGCCGCGCTCCAGATCGGCAGCCGCCTCGACCATGTGGTCATCCTGCCGCAAGTCGCGGTCGCCTCCGGGTTGGTGACCCTGGTCGGCATGTTCTACGGCGCCCGCCGCGGCGATCTGCTGCGGGAGATCGTGCGCTACGCCATGGTGAGGACCGTCCTGCTCAGCGTCGCGATCGCCGCCGCGTTCTACGTCCTCGCGCCGGCTCTCGTCGCGCTCTTCACGGACAGTCCGGGCATCGTGTCCCTCGGGGTCGACTACCTGCGGGTGGTCGTCTTCGCCTATCCGTTCATCGGGATCTCCATCCTGACCGGCCGCAGCCTGCAGGGACTGGGCCGCGGCTCGCCGGAGCTCTGGCTGTCCCTGCTGCGGGTCATCCTGATCACCGCTCCGCTGGCCTGGGCGGCGACGTTCTGGCTGCGCGGACCGGTGGAGTGGGTGTGGTACTCGTCGTTGATCGGCACGGTGGTCTCGGCGTCCATCGCGCTCGTCTGGCTGGCGGCCGGCGTACGCCAGGCGATCGCGAGGTTCGGCAGCGGCGAGTCGCCGCTCGACGCGGCGGCCGGCGCCGGCGCCGCCGAACTGCCGGTCGACGCCGCGACCGAAGCCCCCGAACCCGCATGAAGCGAGCCGCGCTCGGCGCCGCCTCGCTGTGCGCGGTCCTGGCCGTCGGCGCCGCGACCGCCCAGGACTGCCCCGGCCCCGAGCTGCACGGCCTCTTCCCGCAGGACATCTACGTCTTCCGAGCCTTCGTCACCGAGGCGGCGGCGCTGCCGCTGGAAGACGGCGGCGCCTTCCAGCTCGAGGTGCAGGTCGAAGGCGCCGTCCACATGCCGCGGCCCAGGTCGCGCTACGCCGTGACGGTCGAGATCGCGGACGAGGACTGCAACGCGCGGCCGATGACCGCCCGGGAACTGCGGGACCGCTTCGCCGTCGGCGACGAGGTGAAGATCGTCGCACACGAGATCCCGGGATCGGCGCGGTCGCTCGTGGCCCCGTTGCGCCGCGTCGCCCTGGTCATGGCGGAAGCCGGCGAGAGCGGCCTGATCAAGAACGACTTCGACTACTACGACGCCCTGCTCGAACTGGACGCCCGCTTCGCGGACACCGAGAAGTTCTCGCTCGTCTCGCAGATGGGCCGCTACCTGCCCACCAGGGACGACTTCAGGCGGCTGCTCGAGGAGCAGATCCAGGAACGGCGCTTCCGGCGCCAGTTGCTCGATCTCTACGACGCGCTCAGGGAACCGTAGCGAGATCGCGCTCCATCACCTGGAAGTGAATCGGGCGGAGCGGCCTTCTCGTCGGCGGCGGATTGACGGCCTCGAACGGTTCCCTCCGGACGACCCGGTAGCCCCGCCGTCCGTACCAGGCCGACAGCTCCGGCCGGGTGCTGAGCACCCAGAGCTGGCAGACGCCGCAGCCCGCTTCCCGCAGCCAGTCCTCGCCCGCCGCCATCAGGTCGCGGCCCAGCCCAAGGCTCTGCCGCGCCGTTGCCACCGAGACCAGGCCCAGATAGCCGGTTTCGCCGCGCAACTCGAGGTAGACGCAGCCCGCCAGCGCCCCGAGACTCGCTTCGCTGCGTTCCTCGGCGCGTGCTCCTGGAGCGGGATCGTCCCCGTCGCACACGAGGAACGCGCCGCGCTCCAGGCGGTCCATCACCTCCGGGAGCGCGATCCGCTCGCCGGTCAGCATGTCCGCCTCGACCTCGAAAGCGTCGTTGACGAGGGCGACGAGCGCCGCGGCGTCGGCGACCGTGGCGCTCCGGCAGGCGAAGGGCATGGCGCGGATGGTAGCGCCCAAGACCCGTCGCTGGCGCCGTGTTTCGGCCCGTCCCGTCCTCGCCCGGGAGCTTTCGCCGCAACTCGCCGCGCCGTCTTCCAGGGCGCAAACCCCTCGGGCCAGCCGCCTGTATCCTCCGATCCCTCTTCACCACCTACAGGAACAAACGCAGCATGCCGAACCTCGAACGGGTCCTGATCAGCAACCGCGGCGAGATCGCCATCCGCATCGCCAAGGCCGCGCAGGCCCTGGGCATGGAATCGGTCGGGGTCTACTCCGCCGCCGACTCCCTGTCGCTCCACACGCGGCTGACGACGGAGGCGATCGAGATCGGCAACGGCGCCCCGGACGATCCCGTCGCCGCCTATCTCGACGCCGCCGGCCTGGTTGCCGCGGCCCGTGCCGGCGGCTGCGACTGCGTCCACCCCGGCTACGGCTTCCTGGCCGAGAACGCGGACTTCGCCGAGCGGTGCGCGGCGGCCGGCCTGGTCTTCGTGGGACCGCCGCCGGCCGCCCTGTCGCTCTTCGGCGACAAGGTGCGAGCCCGCCGACTCGCGGCCTCGCTCGACATCCCGGTCGTTCCCGGCAGCGACGGACCGGTCGCGTCGGCGGACGACGCCGTCGAACTCGGCCGCCGGCTCGGCTATCCCGTCATGCTGAAGGCGGCCGCGGGAGGAGGAGGCCGGGGAATCCGCGCCGTGCGGTCGGCCGAAGAGATGGCCGAGGCGTTCGAGCGGTGCCGGAGCGAGGCCGAGGCGGCGTTCGGCGACGGCGCGGTGTTCGCGGAGAAGCTGATCGAACGTCCGCGGCACATCGAGGTCCAGGTCCTGGCCGACGCGGGCGGCAACGTCCTCCACCTGCACGAACGGGACTGCTCCGTCCAGTTGCGCAATCAGAAGGTGATCGAGACGGCGCCCGCGCCGGGCCTGGACGGCGACCTGCGGCGGCGCCTCCTCGCCGACGCCGTCCGGCTGATGGAGGCGGCTGGCTACGTCAACGCCGGCACGGTGGAGTTCCTCGTCGTCCCGGAGACCGGCGAACACCTCTTCATCGAGTGCAACGCCCGCATCCAGGTCGAGCACACGGTGACCGAGCAGGTCACCGGGTTCGATCTCGTGGAGGCGCAGTTCCGGATCGCCGCCGGCGCCGGGCTGGGCGACCTCGGGCTGGGCGACCAGGCGGCGGTGGGCGAGCCGCGGGGCTTCGCGGTGCAGGCGCGGGTCGTTGCTCGCGGCGCGGGAACGCTGAGCGCCTACAAGGAGCCGAGCGGTCCGGGCGTGCGGGTCGACGGCTGCGGCTACGTGGGCTACTCGCCACCGCCGCAGTTCGATCCGCTGCTGGCCAAGGTGACGGCCTCGAGTTCGTCCTCGTTCGGGCCCGACGCCGCGGCCTTCGCGGCCGCGGTGGATCGCACGCGGAGAGCGGTCTCCGAGTTCCACGTCGGCGGTCTCGCCACGAACCTCGACCAGCTCCAGGCAATTCTCGGCCATCCGGCGGTCCGCGCCGGCGACGCGCGGACCACGCTGCTGGAAGAGAACCCCGATCTGCTCGCCGCCGGGGCCGGGGCGGGCGGCGGCGCGGGCGGCGCGGCCGCGAACGGCGCGATGACGCTGCTGCGGCAGCAAGCCACGGTGATGGGGCTGTCGGTCGCGAGCGGCGCGGGCACGCAGCCGGCGGCGCGAACGGCCGCCGCCGAACTCGACGTCGAGCCCGGCCAGCACGCCGTCGCCTGCCCGATGGCCGGTTCCGTGCTCGAGGTGCGCGTCACGGGCGGAGAACGGGTCGCCGCCGGCGACACGCTGCTCGTCGTCAGCGCGATGAAGATGGAGTCGGCCGTGGCGTCGCCCTGCGACGGGCGGATCGCGGCCATGCAGCCGCTGCAGCCGGGCGACACGGTGGAGGCCGGCCAGGTGGTCGCGGCCATCGTGCCGGCCGAGGGCGTGGCGGACGAAACGGCCGCCGAGCCCCGGGAAGACACCTGGGCGCCGATGCTCGACGACGTCGCCACGATGCAGGCCCTGGCGCACGAGCGCCTCGCGCCGGGCTCCGACGATCCCGGCGTCGTCCGCCAGCGCAGCCGCGGCAAGCTGACCTGCCGCGAGCGGATCGACCTCCTGCTCGACGACGGCTCCTTCCACGAGATCGGCAGCATCGCCGGCTTCGCCTCCTACGACGAGGACGGCGCGATCACGGCGTTCACGCCGGCCAACCACGTCGGCGGCTGGGGCCGGATCGAGGGCCGCACCGCGGTCGTCTGCGCCGACGACTTCACGTCGCGCGGCGGTCACGCGGACGGCGCCATCGGCGCGAAGAGCAGCCACCTCGACCGCCTGGCCGTCGAGATGCGGGCGCCGTCGGTCCGCCTGCTCGACGGCTCGTCCGGCGGCGGCAGCGTCGCCGCGATGGTGCCGCAGCAGCAGAAGGAGGGCGAGAGCAAGGCGAAGGAGAGCCGCGGCGCGATCAAGGCCGGGCGACCCCGGGTCGCGGGCGGCGGCGGCTCCTTCCTGCCCGGCCACCTCGGCAGCACGATGTACGCGGAGCAACTGAGCACGGTTCCGGTCGTCAACGTGCTGCTCGGCAGTGTCGTCGGCATCGGCGCGGCCAAGGCGGTGCTCGGCCACTTCTCGGTCATGGTGCGCGACATCGCGCAACTGTTCGTCGCCGGGCCGCCCGTGGTGCGCCCCGCGATGGGCTACGACATCACGAAGGAGGACCTCGGCGGCTGGCACATCCACTGCCGCAACGGCTCGGTGGACAACCTGGCCGAGACCGAGGAGGAGGCGATGGCGCTCGCCCGGCGTTTCCTCTCCTACCTGCCCTCTTCCGTGTTCGAGCCGCCTCCGGTGGCGGCGCCGGATCCGAGCGACCCGGCCGACCGGCGCGACGAGGAACTGTTCGGGTTGATCCCGCGCAAGCGCACCGCCACCTTCGACGTTCGCCGCGCGATCCGCCTGATGGCGGACCGGGATTCGTTCTTCGAGATCGGTCCGCTGTGGGGGACCGATCAGGTCACCGGCTTCGTGCGGTTCGGCGGCCGGCCGATGGGCGTCATCGCCTCCGACAGCCGGCACGCGAACGGCGGCGCGCTCACCGCCGACGGCTGCCGCAAGCTGATCCGCCACCTCGACGTGTGCGACCTCTTCCACCTGCCGGTCCTGAACCTGGTCGACAACCCCGGCTTCGCCGTGGGCCTGGAGCACGAGATCACCGGCACGATCCGCTGGGGCGGCCAGTGGATGATCGCCTTCGCCCAGGCCACCGTCCCGATCTTCACCGTCATCATGCGCCGCAGCTTCGGCGTCGCCGGCAACAACTACGCGACTCCGCGCGCCCAACCCTCCATGCGCGTCGTCTGGCCCGCAGCCGACACCGGCGGCATCCCGCCCGAAGGCGGCATCGAGGCCGCCTACAAGCGCCAGCTCGCCCAGGCCGCGGACCCGCAGGCCTTCCGCGCCGAACTGATGGCGAGGATCGAAAGCGCCCGCGGCCCCGTCGGCCCCCTCTCCCGGTTCCAGGTCGAAGAGATGATCGACCCGCGAGACACCCGCGCCCTCATCTGCGAGTGGCTCGACACGGCGTGGAACATCGTCTCGCAGCCAGCGAGATTGAAACCGCGGCCGGTCCAGTTCCGGCCCTGACGCGCTGGGTGCGCGGGTCTTCCGACCCGCTTGCCGCCGGAGGCGGCCAGGAAACGCGCCGGCCGTCAGGCCGGCACCGCCCGCTGCGGCGCGAATGGGACGGCAGCGGTCAAACCCGCCTGGACCGGACCGAGGGGGAGGGTCCCAGGGGCCGCTCGCCCTCCAGAAGAAGACGAAAGGTCCGGGCTCGCCGTTGTCGGCTGCGTTCCGCTACGCCATCGTTTCATGGCAGGACATCGGCAGTCACTTGCCTCCGACCCCCTGGAACCCTCCCCCTCGGCCCGGTGCAGGCTGGACGACGTCAGCTCCGCAGTGCAAAACGGCAACCACCGGGTGCGCGGGTCTTCCGACCCGCCGGGTGCGCGGGTCTTTCTGACCCGCTGCCGCCGAAGGCGGCCACGACATCCCCGCTGGCAAACCGGAAGGTCAGTCGCCATCGCGCGTTGATCGTCATGGAGCTTGTCCCCTTCCGCGTTCCGCTGAGGGCGTGGAGTCCATGCTCAGACGCGGCCGGGTGCAGGTCAACGCCGAACCCTCCAAGTAGACTCCGCCGGTGCGCTTTCCCCCACTGCCGGAACGCCGCTACAGCATCGTGTACGCGGATCCGCCGTGGGACTACAAGGGCCAACTGCAGCACGCCGGCCCGGGCAGCGGCGACTCCGGCGGCGCGGTGCGGCACTACCCCACCGTCACGCTGCGGGAGCTCGAGACCCTCCCGGTGCGGACCATCGCCGCCGACGACAGTCTCCTCTTCCTGTGGGCCACCAATCCGCATTTGGACCAAGCGATCGACCTCGGCAAGGCATGGGGTTTCGCCTGGGCGACGGTCGCCTTCGTCTGGGACAAGGTGCGAGTCAATCCCGGCTTCTACACGATGAGCCAGTGCGAACTCTGCCTCGTGTTCAAGCGGGGCCGCATCCCCAGGCCCCGAGGCGCCAGGAATGTTCGGCAACTCGTCACCGAACGGCGCCGCGCACACTCACGCAAGCCGGAGGAAGTGCGCCGGCGGATCGACGCCATGTTCCCGGATCTGCCCAAGGTGGAACTGTTCGCCCGGCCAGAGGTCGACCTGTTTGGCGATGGGACGCAGAACGGCTGGGATGCCTGGGGGTTGGAAGCACGACGGCCAGCGCAACCACCGACGCACGCCAGCGCTAGCCGGCCAAGCCGCTTGCGGAAGGCCCCGGCGAGACAGGCATCACTTCGCGACTGACCGCGACATCCGAGACGATCTCGACGCTGCTGAACATATGGGCCGCCTGACGGGACATGCGTGCCACGGACGCCTCGAAGTACTCCGGCTCCACTTCGACACCGACGCTGTTCCGGCCCCACTTCGCCGCTGCCGACTGCGTCGTCGCGGTGCCCATGAACGGGTCGAACACGGTGTCGCCCGCGAAACTGAACATGCGGATCAACCGCTCGGCGATCTCCAGGGGGTACGGCGCGGGATGGTGCCGCGTGGATGCGCCTCCGACTCCCTCCCAGACCTGGCGAAACCACTTGTGGTGCAGGTCGGCCGGGATCAGACTGAGCACCTTGGCCGAGGGCGTGGGCCGCCGATAGCCGCCCGGCTTCCGCTGCATGAGGATGAACTCGATGTCGTTCTTGATCACGGCGTTCGGTTCGTAGGGCTTGCCCAGGAAGGCGCCCTTGCCGCCCGTTACCTCGTAGGCCGCGTTGGCGATCTTGTGCCAGATGATCGGCGCCAGGTTGTCGAAGCCGATGCGCCGGCAGCGTTCCTGGATCGAAGCGTGCAACGGGACGACGGCATGGCGTCCGTGCCGCCGGCGCGAGAGGCAGACGTCGCCCACCACGCAGACCAGCCTGCCGCCAGGAACCAGCGCGTCGTAGCAGCGCCGCCAGACCAGGTCGAGCTGGTCCAGAAAGTCCTCGTAGTCCGCGACCGAGCCCAACTGCCCGTCGGAAGCCGGATACTCCTTCAGCGTCCAGTAGGGAGGCGAGGTGACCACAAGATGGACCGACTCCGGCGCGAGCGGCGGCACGGCGCGGGAGTCGCCCAGGAACAGCTCGTGGCGCGTCGGCACTTCCGCGACCAGCGATTCGATCCGCGCCGTGGCGCTCGGATCCCTCGCCAGTTTCGGCAGATCCCGGCGAGGATTCGCGAAGGACCGCCAGCGCTGTGGCACCAGGTCGAGCAGCGGGTCGCCAAGGTCCCGAGCCGCCTCTGCCGGTGCCGAACTCATGCCGGCGAGGGTACCACCGCCGCAGTGCCGCGATCGGACCGCCAGACGACTCCGTCCGCAGCCCATTCCGTTCCGACTCGAACACGGCACGAGCAACCGGCTCGGCCTGACTCCAGTGCCGGTGCGCCGGCCTTCCGGCCGGCATCCGTGTGGCGCACCGCTAGAGCACGCGCACGAACTCAGTTGTCGTAGACTCCTCGACTTCGCTCACCCAAGATGCGGACAGCCGAGGAGCAGCCCCATGAGTTCCGAAGCAGAGAGTTACCTGGAACGCGTAGGGAAGGAAGCCCGGGAAGCCATCGAGCGCGGCGCGGCGCCGACCCCGGAGAAGCTGTCGGTTCGCCGCCTTGTGGCCATGTTCGGCTACAAGATGAGAGGAAAGCTGGTGGTAGCCGCGATCCGCAACGCTCTTGAGGAAAACGGACTGCGAACAAGCCCGGACTTCGAGAGCGTCTGGATCGACCGCGAGATCTCCATTGAACTCGACCGCGAGAGCGCCAACGGGTCGGCCGGGACCGCAACGATCGAAGACCCCACGGTCCGCATCGACGCGCTCGACGCCGCGCACCGCGAGCCGACCGTCATCGATCCCGACAGTCCTCTGCGCGCCGCCACCACGCTGATGCTGCTCAACGACTATTCCCAACTGCCCGTCACGAAGAACCGCCGGAAGATCCGGGGCATGATCACCTGGAAATCCATCGGCTCGCGGCTGTCATCCGGCGTCGAGTGCAGCCTCGTCAGCGACTGCTTGAACCCCGACGTCCAAGAAGTCCGCTTGGGAACTCCGCTTCTGGACGCGGTTTCAGCCATCGCCCGACACGGCTACACACTGGTCCGGAGCTCCACGGACGAGATCGTCGGCATCGTCACGACGAGCGACCTGAGCAGGGAGTTCCATGAACTGGCCAGCCCCTTCCTCCTGATCGGCGAGATCGAAAAGCACTTGCACTCGCTCGTGCACGGACACTTCAGGGTCGAGGAGATTCAGGCGGCACTGCCGGAGGGACTGACCGCCACCGGCACCGCCGACCTGACGCTCGGCGGCTACTGCCGGCTTCTCCAGAAACCCGCGAACTGGAACAAGCTCGGCCTCAACTTCAGCCAGAAGCAGTTCGTCGCAAGGCTGGAGGCCGTCCGGGAGATACGGAATGAGGTCATGCACTTCCGCCCCGATGGCCTGGATCCCGAAAAGCAGCAAGTCCTGCAGGGTCTGGTCGCGTTCTTCCGCCATCTCGCGCGAATGGGCGTCGTGGACACGTCGTCGAACTCGAACTGACCGCGCGCAGGACGAAAGACGGAGGTTCGGAAGATGCAGGAGCAGTTGTTCCGCACTTGGTTGAGGGACGTCCGAGGACTCAGCAAAGCGGCCATCCGTGACGCGGTCGCCCGGTGCAAGCGGGTCGAGAAACACGAGGGCGATCTGGATTCCCACTGGAAGGCTGACGGACTCCACGGGCTCATCGATCAGCTCACCTACTCGCGGGACGACGAGCGAGACGGCAGGCCTCCCAGGATCCCGATCAACGGTGAACACGTCCACAACACGATGGCGTCGCTGAAGTCGGCCGTTACCAACTACCGGAAGCTCCTCCACGCTCAAGCCGAAGAGAGAGTCGAAGACGTCGCTTCCGACCGGGAGCGATGGAACCGCTATCTCGAAGACGCTCGCCGCTACGTCGGAAGCGGCCTTCTGGACAGCGAGGAGGTCGACTACAAACTCGTGATCGAACGACAGCTTCAGGAAGCTCGCCGCGCCGTTCTGGAGGGTAACGATGACTCCCTCGAAGTCGTCGCGAAGGCGATCGGCAACAACCTGACCTCCACCTACGACAAGACCGGCCTGCGCAACTGGTTCACGGAGCAGCCCGCGGAAGCTCGCGAAGCTCTGCGGGTCATCTGGACTGAGGACGCGAGGCTGTCAACCGCCGATCGGATCCGCGTGTTCACACCCCTGATTCCCGACACCTTGCCCAGCGGCCGGCAGGCGCCAACCCGCGGCACTGGCACCCGCCTGAGATGGATCGCCCTTCTCCTGATGGCGCTCGACGCACGCCGGTTTCCGCCCTACAAGGTCACGGAGTTCTCCGGGACATACGAGCGCCTTGGACATCCGCCGCCTGCGCCCGATGGAGACGAGGCTTCGCACTACGAACACGCACTGGAACTCCTCGATGAACTGGTCCGACGCGCTCGTGAGTTCGGCCTCGAACGACCGAAGGACCGCCTCGAAGCGCAGTCGGTCCTGTTCGCGGTCGCCGGAGGCAGGGGAGCCGCGCCGAAGCCCCTGGGCGACCGACCTTGCTGGTTCGTGGGCGCATCCTGGGATTCAGGCGATCAGACGGATCGGTTCGTCCGGGAGGGGATCTGGGAGAACGGATACGACGACCGTTATCTGGACCGTGTCAAGTCCATAGAACCGGGGGATCGAATCGCAATCAAGTCCTCGTACGTCACGAAACGCGGCCTCCCGTTCGCCAACAGAGGCGAGAGCATCTCCACCATGGCGATCAAGGCGACCGGCGTCGTGACCGGGAACCTGGGCGACGGTCGCAATCTCCTCGTGACGTGGACGCCCATGGAACAACCCCGCGAGTGGTACTTCTACACGCACCGGAGAACGCTCTGGAAGGTCACCCGCGACTCGGGAACGATTCCGTGGGCGGCCAGCGCCTTGATCGACTTCGCGTTCGACGGAGCAGAGCAGGACTACGACCGGTTCCTGCGGCGCTGGTACCCCGCTTGGTACGACGACCCGGAAAGCGACGACGGGCCTGACGTGCCGGCGGAAGTGGACCGCCAGCCGCTAACGGACAGCGACTTCTCGAAACTCGCCGACCAGTTGCTCTTCGACAGGGCGGATCTCCGCACGATCGCCCGCCTGCTCGACGACAAGCTCCAGGTCATCTTCCAGGGTCCGCCCGGCACCGGCAAGACCTACGCCGCCCGCAAACTGGCGGGCTTCCTTGCCGATTCCGACGAGCGCGTCACCCTGGTCCAGTTCCACCCGTCCTACGCCTACGAAGACTTCGTTCAGGGCTACCGGCCGACCCTCAAGGGGGGCCAGGCGGGCTTCGCGCTCCGCGACGGGCCGCTGCTGCGAGCGGCCAGGAATGCGCGGAAGGAGCCCGAAGATCCGCACTTCCTCATCATCGACGAGATCAACCGGGGCAACCTGGCCAAGGTCTTCGGCGAACTGTACTTCCTGCTGGAGTACCGGGACGAGGGCATGACGCTCCAGTACGCCTCGGACGACGAAGCGCAGTTCAGCCTGCCCGAGAACCTCTACATGATCGGCACCATGAACACCGCCGACCGTTCGATCGCCCTTGTCGATCTGGCGCTCCGCCGGCGCTTCCACTTCGTCGAGTTCCACCCCGGCAAGCCGCCCATCCAGGGACTGCTGCGCCGTTGGTTGGAACGGAACGCTCCCGAGATGGACTGGATCGCCGACATCGTCGACGAGGCGAACCGGCGGCTTGACGACCGGACCGCCGCCATCGGCCCCAGCTACTTCATGCGGAAAGGCCTCGACGAAGCCAAGGCGCGGCTCATCTGGGACCACAACGTTCTGCCGTACGTTGAGGAGTGCCTGTACGGAGAGCCCGACCGGCTACGCGACTTCGAGCTTGACGTTGCGGGGCGGCGCCTGAAGCGGCGGACCGAGAAACACGAGGCTGACGACGAGGAGATGCAGCGGGGGTCCGGCGAAGACGACGAAGGCGATGCGGACGCCTGAACCTGGAAGGCCCGATGAAGCCCGCGACGATGATCCGCCAACGCTGACGCCCTGAACTGATGCGGACTATCGATCTCACGGAGTGGGAACCGAGCGGGCCCCTCGCCCTGTCATCCGGCGAACTGGCGGAACTCGTCGGGCGACGCCGCGAACTGGACCTGACGATCGAACCGGCCGGCGGTCCGGCCGGCGAGTACGTTCTCAGGCCGGGATCCAAGGTCGGCGCGCTCGACCTTGAACGCCTGTCGGTCGTCATCCAACCCAAGCTCGACCTCCGTCGGGTGCTCTACCTCGCATCGTGGGCGATGGGCAGTCCGGGCACCGTCACCTTCCGGCCCGAGTCCTTCGACTTCAAGGGCGAGCCGACGCTGGTCGAGGCGCTGGTCCCGGCGCTTGCCCACGCGGCCCGGCGCGCCTTCGCCCGCGGGCTTCTTCACGGATACCGCACCGAGGAGGAAGCGCTCACTACCATCCGCGGACGCATCCGCGTCGACGACCAGATCAGACGGCGGTACGGCGTCCCCATCCCCGTCGAGGTCCGCTACGACGACTTCACGGACGACATCCTGCCGAACCGGCTGGTGAAAGCGGCGGTGCATCGACTCGGTCGTCTGCGGCTTCGGTCGCGGCAGTCACGTCGCGACCTTGGCGCCATCCGCGCCACCCTCGACAACGTGAGCCCGGTCGAGTTCCCGCCGAACACCGTCCCGGAAGTGAAGTTCGACCGCCTGAACGAGCACTACCGGGAGGTGGTCACCCTGGCGCGGCTGATCCTCCGCCACACGTCCTTTGAAGCGGCGCGCGGCGCCGTGCGGGCGAACGGCTTCCTGATGGACATGAACACGGTGTTCCAGGAGTTCGTGACGCGCGCTCTCAGGGAGAAACTGAAACTCACCGAGAGCGCCTTCCCCTCCGACAAGCGACTTTCCCCGCTGCACCTCGACGACAATCGACAAGTGCGACTCAAGCCGGATCTCTCCTGGTGGGACGGCCCAACGTGCATCTTCGTCGGCGACGCCAAGTACAAGAGCGTCGAGCACAAGACCGTACGCAACGCCGACCTCTACCAACTCCTCGCCTACACCACCGCCCTCGACCTGCCCGGAGGCCTTCTGATCTACGCCGAAGGCGAAGCCGACGACGTTGTGCATCGAGTTCGCCACGCCGGGAAGCGGCTCGAAGTCGCCACGCTGGACCTGTCAGGCAGCATAAGCAGCCTCCGAGCCGAGATCGGCAAACTGGCGGAACGAGTCCGCGACCTCCGTCGTAGCACCCTTGAACTCCGTCGAGCCGCCTGAAACCACTGGACCTCGACGGGCGGGCGGGCCGGTTAGCGATTGGCCTCAGGCCAATCTGCTCTCGGCGGAGGCCGCTGAAGCAGGCAGTACTTCGCGGTCGATCGCGGCCCCTTGCCTAGCCTCGACAACGGAGACGTCGTACGCAGCCTGGAGGTTCATCCACAGGACCGCGCCCGTGCCCATGTAACGACCAAGGCGAACCGCCGTCTCCGCGGTGACAGCCCGCTTCCCGCGGAGAATCGCCGTGATCCGATTCGCTGGAACTCGGAGCGCGAGTGCCAGTTGGTTGGCAGTCAGTCCTCGAGCTTCGAGTTCTGCCTTGAGAATCTGGCCCGGGTGGCTTCTCAGTCTGGGCATCGTCACCCCTTGTCGTAGTCCTCGATCACAACGTGCGGCGCATGGTAGTCGACTGTCTCACCCCGTGGACGTCAGCGAACTCGGCGGACATCCCGTTCCCGGCATGCAGGAGCAGCCGATACGCTGGCGCGCCCGAAGAGGCCCGACCGTGCGACGACTCACCGACTACCGCGTCCTGACATTCGACTGCTACGGCACCCTGATCGACTGGGAGACCGGCATCTGGGACGCGCTGCGGCCGCTGATCATGCGGAACCGCGACGCCGAGGTCACCCGCGAGGCCGCGCTGTTCGCGTTCGGGCAGTGCGAGAGCCTTCAGGAGCAGGAGACGCCCGATCTGCTCTACTCCGACCTGCTGGCCCGCGTGCATGGACGCATCGCCGACCGCCTGGGCATGCGAACGAAGCCGGAACTCGACGAAGCGTTCGGCGCTTCGGTTCCCGACTGGCCGGCGTTCCCGGACACGGCGGACGCCCTGCGCGTGCTCAAGCGACACTTCCGGCTCGTCATTCTCTCCAACGTTCACAAGGACGGCATCGCGGGCTCGAACCGCAAGCTCGGTGTCGAGTTCGACGCGATCTACACGGCTGAGGACATCGGTTCCTACAAGCCGGCCGACCGGAACTTCGAGTATCTGCTCGATCACCTCCAGTCCGACTTCGGACTCGACCGGTCCGACATCCTGCACACGGCGCAGAGCCTCCACCACGACCATGTGCCCGCGAACCGATTCGGGCTCGCGAACGCCTGGATCGACCGCCAACGGCTCTCCGAGGGCGGAAGCTGGGGCGCTACCGAACGGGTCGAGACGATGCCAACGACCGACTTCGTGTTCTTCTCGATGGGCGAGATGGCAGCGGCCGTGACGGCGTGCGCGAGCGCCAAGGCGTAGCGGGCCGAACCGCGGTCGCCGCTCTTCAGCCGTCCTCCTCCACCGTCAACCGGTACTTCGCAGCGGTCAGGTACCTGGCCTCCTGGCGCAGGTCGGCCCTGGTCAAGGGCGACTTCTCCAGCCAGGCCGCGGGCAGCACGAGCCTCAGATCGCGCCCGTCGACTTCGAGCTTGACCGCCAGTGGTTCGTCCCGCCGGCTGCGGTGGAGTACCGCCGCGAGCCGCAGCAGGACGGCGCCGCGCCGAGCCGGCCGCCGCCATCCCGAGGGCAGGCGGTCGAAGATCTGGCGCGGGAACTTGCGGCGGTGGCTGCGCACGAGGGAAGCCAGCAGCAGGTGCTCCTGCAGGGAGAACCCGTGCATCTCCGCGTTCTCGACGATGTAGGCGCCGTGCTTGTGAAAGCCCGCGTGGTTGATGTCCAGGCCGACTTCGTGCAACTGGGCGGCCCAGGAGAGCATGAGCCACGGGAGTTGTCCCGTGAGATTCCAGGCTTCAGCGCACTGGTCGAGCAACTGAAGTGCCGTCTCACGCACTCGTTCCGCCTGTTCCGGCTGCACGTGGTAGCGCCGGGCCATCGACTCGACGGCCGCGTGCCGGGTGTCTTCGTGGTGCAGCCGGCCGAGCAGGTCGTACAGGGCCCCTTCCCGCAGAGCGCCGCCGGCAACCCGCATGCTCTCGATGCCGAGCGCCTTGAAGACGGCGAGCAGCACGGCGACGCCGCCGGCGAACACCGGCGCCCGGCCCTCGCTCAGGCCCTTGATGCCGCCGCGTACCGTGCTGCCGCGCTCGATCAGCGCTTCGCGCAGCCTGAGCAGCGCCTCGAGCGTGATGCCCTGCTCGCACCAGCCGGCCGCCTGCACCACTTCGGCGACCGAGCGAACGGTGCCCGAGGAACCGACCGCCGCGCTCCAGCCGGCGCCGGCGCGAAACCGGCTTTCCACGGGTTCCAGCTCCTGGAGCGCCGCGATCTCGGCCCGCCGCCAGCGCTTCTCCTTCACGCGGCCGTTGCGGAAGTGGCGCAGGCTGAAGCTGACGCAGCCCATGTACAGGCTCTCCAGGTCGAGCGGCTTCGAGCCTTCGCCGACGATCAGTTCCGTCGAGCCGCCGCCGATGTCGACCACGAGGCGCCGCTCGTCGCCGGCAAGGCTCCGCGACACGCCGAGGTAGATCAGCCGCGCCTCCTCCAGGCCCGACACGATCTCGACCGGGTGGCCCAGCGCGCGCTGCGCCGCCTCCAGCAGATCGCGAGCGTTGCGGGCGCGGCGCAGCGTGTTCGTGCCCACGACGCGGACGGTTCCCTGCGGAAACGAGCGGACGCGCTCGCCGAAGCGGCCGAGGCAGTCGAGAGCGCGGGCCGACGCTTCCGGCGTGAGCCGCTTGCGCTCGTCGAGCCCCGCGGCCAGCCGCACGAACTCCTTGCGCCGGTCGACGAACACGAGCTGCCCGCCCCGCACTTCGGCCACGACCAGGTGAAAGCTGTTGGAGCCCAGATCGGCGGCGGCGACCACCTCCGGCTCCGCCGGCGGGAGAGCGGGTGATCGCTGCGAGTCGGCCGCGGCGACGACCTCCGGGTCCGGCGGCGGCCGGCGCTGCGGTTGCGGCGAGTCCTCCATCGACGCGCAAGTATGATCGCTCGCCATGCCGGTCGAACTCCGCTCCGACACGATGACCCGGCCGTCCCCGGCCATGCGCGAGGCGATGGCCGCGGCCGAGGTCGGCGACGACGTCTTCCACGAGGATCCGACGGTCAACCGCCTCCAGGAGCGGGTCGCCGACATGCTGGGCCGCGAGGCGGCGCTGTTCGTCCCTTCCGGCACGCAGGGCAACCTGTCGTCCCTGCTCGGGCACGAACTGCCCCGCGGCAGCGAGGTGCTGCTCGAATCGAACGCCCACATCATCAACCACGAGAACAACGGGATCACGGGCATCGGCGGACTCCTGCCGCGCGCGGTGACGGCGGAGGCCGACGGCATCCTGGCGCCGGAACAGGTCGAGGCGGCCATCCAGCCCGACCACCCGACGCTGGCCCCGACCCGGCTGCTCTGCCTGGAGAACAGTTGCAACCAGGCCGGCGGAACGGTCTACGAACCCGAGCGCACGCGGGCGCTCTGCGATCTGGCGCACCGCCGCGGCCTGCGCGTCCACCTCGACGGCGCGCGCCTCTTCAACGCCGCCACCGCGCTCGGCTGCACGCCGGCCGAAGCCGCGGGTCCCGTCGACTCGCTCTCGTTCTGCTTTTCGAAGGGCCTGGGGGCGCCGGCCGGCTCGATCGTCGCCGGCTCGCGCGACTTCATCCGCAACGTCCGGCGCTACCGCCAGATGTGCGGCGGCCAGATGCGCCAGGTCGGCGTGCTCGCCGCGGCCGCCGAAGTTGCCCTCGACGAAAGCCCGCCGCTGCTCGCGCAGGACCACCAGAACGCCCGGCTGCTGGCGGACACGCTGAACGACCTGCCAGGCGTCGCGCTGGTCGCCAAGCAGCGGACGAACATCCTCATCTTCTCCGTCGAGGGCACGGGCCGCACCGCCGCGGAGTGCGTCGAGGCGTTGCGGCGCGAAGGCGTGCTGTGCCTGGACGTGAGCCCGGTCCGCATCCGGCTCGTCACCCACCGCGACGTGAGTCCCGAAGAGACGGCGCAGGCAGCCGAGGCGCTCACCCGGGTGTTCGGCGCCCAGGACTTCGCACGACGGCAACGGACCGAAGAGCCCTGACGGCGGGCGGAGTGCCGGGAAGGTGGGAGACGAGGCCAGGGTCCGAGCCACGGACGAGCCGGTCGGCGGCGCCGAAGAACGCGGACTGGTTCCGGTCCGGCCGTTCGAGGAGCTGCGCGTCGGCGAGACCTTCCCGCTGCCGAGCCGCACGGTGACCGAGGCCCACTTCGCCGCGTTCCAGGCGATCTCGGGCGACAATCATCCGATCCACTACGACGTGGAGTACTGCCGGTCGCAGGGCCACGACGGGCTGCTCGCCCACGGGCTGCAGGTGCTCTGCTACACGGCCGCCGGCGCCGGCACGTTCGCCGACGCGGTCGGGCGCGCCATGATCGGCTACCTTGAGCAGTCGTGCCGCTTCCTGAAGCCGGTGTATCCGGGGGACACGCTGTATCCGACGCTCCGCATCGCGGAACTGAAGCGCCAGCGGACGACCGGCGTGATCGTGCTGGAGAGCGAGATCGACAACCAGCGCGGCGAACGGGTGCTGGAGGGCCGTCAGAGCTACCTGGTGCGGCTGTAGCGGCGGCAGCGGGTCGGAAGACCCGCGCACCCAGTCAGCGCAGCGGCTCGAAGTCGAACACGGGGGACGCGGCGCCAACAAGCGGCACGGCGCGCACGTGGAACACGCGCAGCAGAAGCTCCGGCGTCAGCACGTCGGTCGGCGGCCCTTCGGCAACCAGGGCGCCCGCGTCGAGCACGGCCACCCGGTCGGCGAAACGCGCGGCGCCGTTCAGGTCGTGCAGAACCAGAACGACCGAGCGCCCCTCGTCGACCAGCCGGCGCGCGAGGCCCAGAAGGTCGAGGCCGTGGGCGAGATCGAGGTTCGACGTCGGCTCGTCGAGCAGCAGGATCTCCGCCTCGGTGGCGAGGCAGCGGGCCATCAGCACTCGCTGCAGTTCGCCGCCGGAGAGCGTCGTCACCCGCCGGTCGGCGAGGGAACGGACATCCGAGTCGTCCAGGCAGTGGTCGATCCAGCCGCGGTCGGCGGAACGAGTGCCGAAGAGCCGGCTTTCGTGGGGGTAGCGGCCCAGCGTCACGAACTCGCGCACCGTGAACTCGAAGGTCGGGCGCACCGACTGCGGCACGTAGGCGACCTGCCGAGCCGCCTGCCTTCGCGGCATCCTCGCCAGGTCGACGCCGCCGAGCAGCGCTCGCCCTTCGGTGAGCCGCCAGGCGCCGCTCAAGAGCTTCAGCAACGTCGACTTGCCGGCGCCGTTCGGCCCCACGACCGAGGTCAGCGTGGCGGGCTCGACGACCAGGTCGACGCCCCGCAGCAGCCAGCGGCCGCTGCGCTCGACGCCGCCGTTCACGAGTTCCAGCCGGGGCGCCTCGCCGGCCCCGGATGCCGGCGGAGACGCCGGCGCACCACGCGGTCGCCGCGATGCCGGCCCCTCGCCGGCGCGCACGGTCACCGCGACACCGCCACTTCCTTCTCGTGGCGCACCAGGAGATACAGGAAGAAGGGCGCCCCGACGAACGCCGTCACGACCCCCAGGAAGAGCTCCCTCGGCGCCGCCAGCGTGCGCGCAAGCAAGTCGGCGCCGACGACGAACCAGGCGCCGGTCAGGAACGCGGCCGGCAGCAGCCGGCGGTGGGCGGGGCCCAGGAGGAGGCGCACGAGGTGCGGCACGACGAGCCCCACGAAACCGACCACGCCGCTGACCGCGACCGCGCTGCCGGTCAGGATCGCCGCGCTCCACAGTACCGCCCGCTTCGCCCGCGCCACGTCGACCCCGAGCGACGCCGCCACCTCTTCGCCTTCCAGCAGCAGGTCCAGGTCGCGCGCGAACCAGGCCGCCACGAGGCAGCCCGCGACCATCCCCGGCGCCAGCATGCCGACGTGCAGCCACCCCCGGTCCGCGACGCCGCCCATCATCCAGAAGGCGATCTGGCGCGCCGCCTCGTACTGTTCCCAGGAGCGGGCGATCAGCCACGAGTTCACCGCCGCCAGCAGCGCGTTGAGCGCGACTCCGGCGAGCAGCAGCGTGGTCACGGGCGTGTAGCCGTCGCGCGTGGCGATCCGCGTCACGATCAGCAGCGACAGAAGCGCGCCTCCGACCGCGAACAGGGGCGCGACGAGGGCGAAGGCGCCGGCCAGACCGAACGTCAGCGCGAAGACGGCGCCGACCGCGGCGCCGGTGCTGGTGCCGACGATTCCCGGCGAGGCGAGCGGGTTGCGAAACAACCCCTGCATCTGCGCGCCCGCGAGCGCCAGGCAGCCGCCGACCATCGCGGCCACGACCACCCGCGGCGCCCGCAGGGACCACACGATCGTCTCCACCCGCGGGTCGGCGGCGCCGTAATCGCCGGGCAGCAGGCGCGTCGCCAGCACCGCCGCCACGTCGGCCGGTTCGAGCGCGACCGAGCCGCGGTACAGGCCCACCGCCGCGAACCCGGCGAGCAGCACGGCCCCGCCGGCCATGTACCACCAGAACCGGACCCGGCGCATCCTCAGAGCGACCTTCATTCCGCGTCGACCGCGGCCAGGGTCGGACCGCCCGCGGCGTCCATCCGGACCGCTGCGTTCGCCCGGACCGCGGCGTTCATCCGGCCCGCGGCGTCCGTCGGGCCCGCGGCCTCCATCCTGCCCGCGGCCTCGACGAGAGCGTCCGCCAGCCGCTCGACCAGTCCGGCGACGTGGTGGGAGACGGTGGCCATGTCGCGGCCGTCGAGCGCGACGACGTTGCCCAGCGCTGCGGCCCGCGTGCCGTCGGGCAGCCCGACCGCCGCGTCGTCCCCCACGTAGGACTCGGTGAAGATCACGTCCGGGTTCCACAGGAGCACCTGCTCGGTGCTGATCCGCGGCCAGCCGAGGAGCCCCTGCTCGGCGGCCAGGTTCACCGCCCCGAGGTAGCTGATGGCATCGTCGAAGAGCGTCCGGCCGCCCAGCGCCACGCCGCCGCTGTAGTGGACGACGCGCAGGCCGGCGACCTTCGCGCCCGCCCGCGCGCGCGCCTCCTCAAGCCGGCCCCGCAGTTCCGCCGCCAGCCGCTCCGCCTCCGCATCGCGGCCGATGGCGAAGCCGACGACCCGGATGTTGCGCTCGACCGCGGCCAGGCTCTCGTGGTTTCGCAGGACGACGACCGGCATGCCGGATGCCTCCAACTGCGCCAGCGTCTCCTGGGTGTTGAAGCCCGCCGCGAACACGAGGTCGGGCGCAGCCGCCAGGATCTCCTCGGTGCTGAAGCCGCCGACGCGCCCCAGCCTCCGCGCGGCGTCCGCGCTGCGGCTGTACTCCGGGTCGGCAGCGAACGGCGACAGCAGCACGATCCGCTCCGGCTCGGCGATCTCCAGCAGGATCTCGTCGGTCCCCAGGGTGCGCGACACGATGCGCTCGGGCGGCGCCGCGAGCCGAGCCACCCGGCCGCCGCCGCGCACTTCGCGCCAGGCGCCGGCGCCGCCCGGCTCGACGAGTTCGAGCTCGGCGCCAGCCACGTTCTCCAGGTACTCGGCGTGCCCCGCCTGCAGTCCCGCGCCGTCGGCGGCATCCGCCGACGCGGCGCCGCCATCCGCAGCGCCGCCGCAGCCGACGACCGCGACCGCCGCGAGAACCGCCGCGGCGATGTCAGGCGCCACGCCGAGCGTTGTCCGAGCGCCCATCGTTGCGGTCGGCCAGAGCATCGGATCGAAGCTATACTGCCGCCCCCTCAGGACAAAGGGAGCAACTCGATGAGCATCAAGACCGGGGAGACGATCCCGGAAGCCAGTTTCAAGCGGATGACTTCGGACGGCATCGTCGACATCTCGACGCGGGAGCTGTTCGAAGGCAAGAAGGTCGTCCTCTTCGCCGTGCCGGGCGCCCTGACGCCGACGTGTTCCGAGGTCCACATGCCCGGTTTCGTCGAGCATCTGGAGACGATCAAGGCCAGCGACATCGACACGGTGGCCTGCCTGGCCGTCAACGACGTCTTCGTCATCAACGAGTGGCGCAAGACGCGGGACATCCCCGACGACATCGTGCTGCTGTCGGACGGCAACTGCGAGTTCACCGCCAAGGTCGGGCTGGAACTCGACGCCTCCCGCTTCGGCATGGGCACCAGGTCGCGGCGCTACGCGGCGATCGTCGACGACGGCGTGGTGACCTACCTCGGCGTCGAGCCGGCCGGCGAAGTCGGCGTCAGCGGCGCCGAAGCGGTCCTCGAACAGCTCGGCTGATTCGCCCGCCGGTCCACAGCCTTGGGGGTCTCTTGACCAGCCACCGGGTCGACAGCCTCACGGATTCGATCTACGTCCCCTTCGACGAAGAGGCGTGGGGCCGGCTGCGGGCCGAAACGCCGTTGCCGCTTTCCGAGGAGGAGCTGGAGCGGCTGCGCGGCATCAACGAGCAGGTCTCGCTCGACGAGGTCGCGCAGATCTACCTGCCGATGTCTCGGCTGCTCAACCTCTACGTGGGCGCCACCCAGGACCTCTACCGGGCCAGCAGCACCTTCCTGGGCGGGCTGACCGCCAAGGTGCCGTACATCATCGGGATCGGCGGCAGCGTCGCGGTGGGCAAGAGCACGACCGGCCGCATTCTGCGGGAGCTGCTCGCGCGCTGGCCGAACCACCCCCAGGTCGACCTGGTGACGACCGACGGCTTCCTCCATTCCAACGCGGTGCTGGAGGAACGCGACCTGATGGAGCGCAAGGGCTTCCCGGAGAGCTTCGACCTGCGGACGCTGGTGAACTTCGTGCTCCAGGTGAAGTCGGGCGAGAGGAAGGTCGAGCACCCGGTCTACTCGCACCATTCGTACGACATCCTGCCCGGCGTCACCGAGGTCGTCGACCAGCCCGACATCGTCATCCTCGAGGGCCTGAACGTGCTCCAGGCGCGCTCTCAGTCACCGTCGCGAAACAGCCGGCTGATGCTCTCCGACCTGTTCGACTTCTCGATCTACGTGGACGCCGAGACGGAGGTCATCGAGCGCTGGTACGTCGAGCGGTTCCTGACCTTCCGCGACACGGCGTTCCGGGATCCGGACGCCTACTTTCACCGCTACGCCAGCCTGAGCGAGCAGGACGCGACCGACACCGCCCGCGACATCTGGAAGCGGATCAACGAGCCCAACCTGGTCCAGAACATCCTGCCGACCCGCGAGCGCGCCGACCTGATCCTGGAAAAGGCGCCCGACCACGCCGTCCGGCGCATCCGCCTGCGCAAGCTGTAGCGGCCGCAAACCTGGGTGCGCCGGCGCCCCCGCTGGGTGCGCGAGTCCTCTGACCCGCTGTCGTCCCCGCTGGGTGCGCGGGTCCTCTGACCCGCTGTCGTCCCCGCTGGGTGCGCGGGTCCTCTGACCCGCTGCCGGCGTAGCCGGCCAAGGAAGACTCGCCGCGCCGACGCCAAGGCAGCCAGCTCGACGTCATCCGCGCGCTCGAAACTCGCGCACGCGCCCGATCACGGCTGGCGCGGAACGCGCCAGCCGGGCTCCCTCGAAGCCCCCGTCTCGTCCAGGAGTTCGTCGAGCCGCGCCGACAGCCGGTCGAAGAGCGCCTTCAGCTCCAGCACCTCGCGGGCCCAGTCGTCGCGGGGGTTCCGGGACGCCTCCGCAGCCGCCACTCGCAGCCGCGTCTCGACGTTGCCGGCCCCGTGCCGGGTGATGAAGCCGCCCAGGAGGTTGCGCCGCTCGTCCGGGTCGTTCCGGACGTCGTAGAGCTCGTAGCGGTCCCACACGCCGTGGAAGCGCATGAACTTGTAGCGGTCGGTCCGCACGCCCAGCACGGTCGGCGTCTGCGGGAAGGCCCGCTCCCAGAAGTACTCGTAGAGGAAAGCGTCACGCCACGGCGGCGGCTCGGCGTCGGGGCTGGCCTTCAGCAGGCCGAAGAAGGACCGGCCCTGGACGGTGCCCGGAACGTCCACCCCGGCGGCTTCGAGGAAGGTGGGCGCGAAGTCGAGGTTGACGATCATCTCGGGACGCCTGAGCCCTCCGAAGCCGCCGTCGAGCCACGGCGCCATCGCCACCAGCGGCACCCGGATCGACGTCTCGTACATCGTCCGCTTGTCGATCAGGCCGTGCTCGCCGAACTGGAAGCCGTTGTCCGACGTGAACACGAGCAGCGTCTCTTCCAGCAGCCCGCGCTGCTCCAGGGCCTCCACGATCCGGCCGACGCTGTCGTCGACGCCGCGCATCGTCTCCGCGTAGTCGACGGCGAACTGCTGAAAGTCGACCGAGTTGTCGTACAGCCCGTCGACGCCATGCCAGCTCCGCCGCTGCGCCTCGACCCAGTTCGGCTTGCCCTCGTAGTTCTCGTGCCGGTTCGGCATCGTCGCCGGCGGCGGATAGCGCTGGCCGGCGTAGCTGCCGAGATGCCGCTCGGCGGGCCGGAACGACGCGTGGACCGCCTTGTGCGAGACGTAAAGCAGGAACGGCGTCTCCTCCCCTTCCGCCTCCCCTTCCACGCTATCCAGGAACTCCAGCGCGTAGTCGGTAATCAGGTCCGTCGTGTAGCCCTGCCGCGGCACCCGCTCGCCGTCGACGTTGAACGTCTGGTTGTAGTAGAGGCCCTGGCCCGGGAACGACACCCAGCGGTCGAAGCCGGGGCGCGGCTCGTCCGACGTGCCGCCCATGTGCCACTTGCCGACGAAGGCCGTCTCGTAGCCGGCGCGCTGGAGTTCCCGCGGAAACGTCGGCGTCTCCGGGTCCAGCCGAGTGCGGTTGTCGAGCACGCCGTGCCGGTGCGCGTACTGCCCGGTGAGAATCGAGGCGCGGCTCGGCGAGCAGAGCGAGGTGGTGACGAACGCGTTCTCGAACAGCACCCCGCGTTCGATCAGCCGGTCGAGGTGGGGCGTTTCGAGGAACGGGTGGCCGAGCGCCGACGCCGCGTCGTGGCGCTGATCGTCGATCAGGATGAAGACGATGTTCGGCCGCTCATCGGCCAGCCCCGGCGCGGCCGCGGCCAGCATCCACGCACAAGCCGCCACGAGCCGCGCCGCGGTCCTTCCGATGCTCCGCCAACCGTTCGCGTTCCTCATCGCCGTCTCCGCTCCTCCAGCCTCCGGCGCCACCGCGCGCGGGCAGGGTCCAGCCAGCCCCCGGACGCCGACGCCGTCGTTCACTTGCCGCCGTTGCGGCCGAGCATACGCTCGCGGGCCGCGCCGGCCAGACGGTGGGCGGCCAGTTCCTCGGGATCGTAGTTCCAGCGCCGGTAGTTCCACATCCACTGCTCCGGCCGGGCCCGCACCCTCCGTTCGATCGCCGACGCGATCCGCTGCGACAGTTCCACCGGGTCCCGCGAACCGCCCGGCCGGCGCAGCGTCTCGCTCTCCAGCCGGTAGGCGAACGGCCCTTCGCGGATGCAGAAGGCGGCGACCAGCGGGCAGTCGCGCTTGGCCGCCAGCGCCGCGGGACCGCCGACGAACTCGGTGCGGCGGCCCAGGAAGTCGACCTCCGGGCCGCGCCGCTGGTCAGGGCGCTGATCGACGACCATGATGAGCGTCTCGCGGCGGTTGAGACAGCTCAGCATGTCGCGCAGCAGGGAGGTCCGGCCGCTCCAGATCACCCGCACGCCAGCGCGGGCGCGCATCCGCTCGACGAAGACGGACGCCGCCCTGGCGCGCGACGGCTTGGCCACCGCGCAGACCGGCGCGGACGAGGCGCGGACCGTGCTCTGGGCCAGCAGTTCCCAGGCGCCCAGGTGGCCGGTGACCAGCACCTGACCGCGGCCGTGCGTCTCGACCTCGGCCATCAGTTGCCGCAACTCGTCGAAGCCCGGCATCGACGCGACGTCGAGCCGCTTCCGGTCGAAGCTGATCCGCACCGTCTCGAGTGCGGCCACGATCTGGTGCCGCACGCAGCGCCGTTCCAGGTCGCGCGCCTCCGGCGACCCCGGCGGCAAGCCGAGCACGACCGCGAGGTTCCGCCGCATCAGCCGCACGTCGCGCGGCGTCACGCCTCGCAAGTGCGAGAGCAGGCCGGCAACGGAGCCGAACGCGGCCGCCGGCAGCAGACGGATCAGCCAGGACACGGCGTAGAGGAAGGCGCCCATGGCTCGGTCGGACATAGGTGTTGAGTCTAAGGACTCGCCTGTCGGTGCGCGGGTCTTCTGACCCGCTGCCGCCGGAAGCGGCCAGGAGAACGCACCGGCCTCTGGTAGCCGGCCCTGTCGTCGCGGTTCTGCCCGCGGGCGGGTCAGAAGACCCGCGCACCCAGCGGACTGCGCCACGGACTCGGTGTACTATCCCGCCTCTTGACCGGACAACCCGACCCTTCGGCCTACTGGCGCGCCAACCTGCGCCTGATGGCGATTCTCCTCGCCGTCTGGTTCCTCTGTTCCTACGTCCTCGGCATCTTCCTCGTCGAGCCGCTGAACGAGGCCCGCATCGGCGGCTTCCCGCTCGGCTTCTGGTTCGCCCACCAGGGTTCGATCTACGTCTTCGTCGTGCTGATCCTCGTCTACGCGGCCGTCATGGACCGCCTCGACCGCCGCTACGGGGTCGACTGAGCCGCTCCACGCGCCCGTTCGACGAACCGACCGCAACCGATAGCGCGCCACCGCCCGGGGAAGGACTCGACAGCCGATGAACGTCCAGGCCTGGACCTACCTGATCGTCACCGCGACCTTCGCGCTCTACGTCGGCATCGCCTGGTGGAGCCGCGTCCGGACGACCTCCGGCTTCTACGTCGCCGGCCGCGGCGTGCCGGCGGTCGCCAACGGCATGGCCACCGGCGCAGACTGGATGAGCGCCGCCTCCTTCATCTCGATGGCGGGCCTCATCTCCTTCATGGGCTACACCGGCACCATCTACCTGATGGGCTGGACCGGCGGCTACGTCCTGCTGGCGCTGCTGCTCGCGCCGTACCTGCGCAAGTACGGCAAGTTCACGACCTCCGAGTTCGTCGGCGACCGCTACTACTCCGACGCCGCCCGGCTGGTGGCGGCCGGTTGCACGATCTTCGTCTCCTTCACCTACATCGCCGGCCAGATGCGCGGCGTCGGGGTCGTCTTCTCGCGCTTCCTGGAGGTCGAGGTCCACTGGGGCGTGATCATCGGCGTGGTCATCGTCTTCTTCTACGCCGTGCTCGGCGGCATGAGGGGGATCACCTACACCCAGGTCGCCCAGTACTGCGTGCTGATCGTCGCCTTCCTGATTCCGGCGGCCGCGATCTCCTGGAAGATCACCGGCAACCCGATCCCGCAGCTGGGTTTCGGCGGTTCGGTCCAGGAAGGCCAGCAGGCCGGCGTCTTTCTGCTCGAGGCGCTGGACGCCCTGCACCGTGAACTGCGGCTGCCCGAGTACACCGCCGCCTTCGTGCCGGGCAAGAAGAGCATGATCGACGTCACGGCGATCACGCTGGCGCTGATGGTCGGCACGGCGGGGCTGCCGCACGTGCTGGTCCGCTTCTACACCGTGCGCAGCGCCCGCGCGGCGCGCTGGAGCGCGCTGTGGGCGCTGGTCTTCATCGGCCTGCTCTACACGACGGCGCCCGCGGTCGCCGCCTTCGCCCGCGTCAACCTGATCTCGACGCTGCACAACACGAGCTACAGCGAAGTGCCGGAGTGGTTCAGGAGCTGGGAGACGACCGGCCTGATCTCCTTCGACGACCAGGACGGCGACGGCGTCATCGACATGTCCGACGGCGCCAACGAACTGACCGTCGACCAGGACATCATGGTCCTCGCCAACCCGGAGATCGCCGAGCTGCCGGCGTGGGTGGTCGCCCTGGTCGCCGCCGGCGGGCTCGCGGCGGCGCTTTCGACCGCCGCCGGCCTCCTGCTCGTCATCGCCTCGGCCATCTCCCACGACATCGGCAAGTCCATCCTGTGGAAGGACATGAGCTCGCGCCGGGAACTCCTGCTGGCGCGCGGCACGGCGTCCGTCGCCGTGATCGTCGCCGCCTACTTCGGCATCTCGCCGCCCGGCTTCGTCGCCCAGGTGGTCGCGTTCGCCTTCGGCCTCGCCGCCTCCAGCTTCTTCCCCGTCCTCGTGCTCGGCATCTTCACCCGCAGCACGACGAAGGAAGGCGCCATCGCCGGCATGAGCAGCGGCATCCTGTTCACCGGCGCCTACATCGTCTACTTCCGCCTGATCCGGCCGGAAGCGACCGCCGAGGACTGGCTGTTCGGCATCAGTCCAGAGGGCATCGGCGCCGTCGGCATGCTGATCAACTTCGCTCTCGCCCTGACCGTGAGCCGGTTCACGAAGCCGCCGCCGGAAGAGGTGCAGCAGTTGGTCAGCGAGATCCGGCTGCCGCGCGAACGGACTGCCGACGACTAGCGGGCCAGCGAGGCCGTCTCGCCCGCGCCGGCTTCGTGAACCGCCCGCCCCGGATAGACTCGCCCGAGGAGTCGTCGATGGCGCAGCAGTGGAAGAACTGGTGGAACCAGGCTCGGCACGATCTGCAGCACGCCGAGGCCGCGAGACGCGAGGAACGGCACGACTGGGCCTGCTTCGCGGCGCACCAGTCGGCCGAAAAGGCCGTCAAGGCGCTTCATCTGGCGCACGGGCAGGAAGCCTGGGGCCACGCCATCGTCCGCCTTCTGGCCGACTTGCCCGTACCCGTTCCCGAAGAACAGGTGGAAGCGGCCATCACGCTCGACGGCTTCTACATTCCCGCGCGGTATCCGAACGGCCACGAGGAGGGGGCGCCGTTCGAGCACTATGGTCCGATACACAGTGAGCTGGGGACTCGCCTTGCCGGTCACATCCACGAGTTCGTCCGTCAAGCGCTGGCCGAGCTCTGAGACGATCCTCGGCGCCCTCAACGCCTGGGGCGCCGCGGCCGCCAGCCGCCGGAGCGATCTGCTCGCGCTCGGCTACTTCGGCTCCTACGCTCGCGGCGACGCCGGATTCGGCAGCGACCTGGACCTGATCCTCATCGTCGAGGCCGATCGACGCCCGCGGATGGAGCGAGCGGCCGACTGGCGCACGGACTCGCTCCCGGTTCCAACGGACCTCATCGTCTACACCCGGGAGGAGTGGCTACGCCTCCGCGCTGGAGGCGGCCGCTTCGCGCGCACCCTGGAGCGAGAGGCGCGGTGGCTCTGGAACAACGTCCCGCCGTCGACAGCGACAACGGACGCAAGACGCCCCTGAGCCTGGCGCCGCCGCGCACGACGACGGCCGGGTACTCCGGTCCCTCCGACCTGTGGATCGTCAACAAGCAGGCCAGCACGACCCGGTTCAGGTCGTCGAACGGGTAGACAATCGGGCGGCCGCCGGACTCGGGCAGCGGACCGCTCCAGCTTGGAACCGAAGCGCCCGACGTGCTCCCGTCGCAGGGTCGTCTTCACCTCGACCACCACGACCGCCCCACGGTCGCGGCGGGCGGCTTGGCGGCGACGCTACGATAGGGCGGCGGAAGCGTGAGTACTCGATTCGCGGTTCCCGGTCGCGGCTCGAGCGCCGCGCCACCCGCGAGCGGGCGGAGCGAAGAATGAGTGACGGACCGAATTGGCGCGGACGGCCGACCCGTCTGCCTGGCGGTGGATGGGGCGTCGCGATCGAGCACTTTCCCGCCACCCAACCGCCGCGACCCGGAGACACGGTCAAGGTCTACGCGCGCCGGAGGAAGAACTGGACGGCGAGGATCACCGCGGTCGAGGACACGCGGCGTCAAACCCTGGTGCGCACGACCGGCCCCAACCAGGTCATCGAGCATGACGACTCCCGCGACGCCGAGCGGGTCGAGCTTGCTGCACTGCCCGCAGACAGCCCCATCGGAACCCTGCGGGAAGTCGCCGCGACGCTGGACGCCGCGGCGGCTGCTCTGCGCGCGGAGGATACCCCATTTCGCCGCGCTAGCGCGGCATCCGAAGGCCGGGCATTCGCGGACGCTGGGTCCGGTGCCAGCACTGGACGCGGCCGGTGCGGATCCCCGGCACCTGCCCGGAACGCGGCAGCACAGGCCGACTCGTCGAGGGCCGGTACCGGCGCGGCATTCGGCTTCTTGTCCAAGTACGCCGAGACGAAGCGTCGACCAGAACCAAGGCTTCACCGGCACGCAGCTTGGCGCGGGCCGCGCGAATCCGCCTTGCCAAGACCCCGACCGCGATCAGAGCCGTCCCCGCCGCCATCACCGTGACGATGACGGTCTGGTTGGCGCGGGCGAACTTCAACAGTCCCTCCGAGCTGTTGTCCAGACGGGCGCGGAGAGCTTCCCATCGTTTCATGTTCCTGATTCCACGGCTGCGGTTCCACGATGACCTTTCGAACAAGAGGTTCTTCAGGTCGCCTGCCAGCTCAGGATGGAGGGTTCTCGACTTGATGTGACTGAGGTCGCGCTTGAGGAACGCCCCGAGATCCTCCGCGCACGTCTTCACTCCGGACGGAATGCGGCCGTACAACTCCTTGGCACCGAGGCCAATCGGGCGACCTCGCGAGGCCAACCTCTGCACCTCGTCCCTCGTCAAGCTCGAAAAGGAGCGCGGCCACCTGACGGCCCGTCGCCCCACGGTGGCGGCAGCCGTGAAAAGGCGGGTTGGCGTGCGGACCCAACGGACAGCCATCCGCGCGAATCCTACAGATTCTCCGACGGCGGAGAGGGCCGTTGAGCCTTCACTCACCGATCTCGATGACCCCGTCCGGGTCCGAGCCCCGAACTTCGGCGACATCCACTGAAAGGCAGCCCTCGACCGCTTCGTAGAGGTTGGTCAGCAGTTCCTCGAACGAGTCCCCCTGGGTGGCGCACCCAGGGATCGAGGGCACTTCCGCCCGGTACCCGCCCTCTTCGGCCTCGTGAATCACGACCTGCAGCTTCATCGTCTTACTGTTGTACCGTAGCACCGCTGTCCGTGCCGGACTCGCGAACTCACGGCTGCACGGATGGTCGGCAAGGGCACCTCGGGAGGTCGATCATGAGCGTCGCCAAGTGGGGCAACAGTCTGGCCGTCCGCCTTCTCAAGGCGCCTGGCGCGGACCTCGGTCCCATCACTGGCGACGAGATCCAGACCGCGGCCAAGGTGCCGCAAGAGTCCATTGTCGTGAGAGTCCTGCGCCGGCAGCGGGCAGTCGAACGGATGCGACGGCGGGCCTGGGCGCTGCCGGACGGCTACGCCTTCGACCGGACTGCGGCGAACGAGAGGTGACGGATGCCCCGCTGTGGCTTTGAGCCACGCTGAGGTCAAGGCGCCACCAAGGGAAACCACTCGGTCAGCGCTTCACGGAGCTTCGCGAAAGCGGAATCCTGACAACCCTGAAAGCTCATCTCCCTGCCGAGCCGCCCGAACGTGGCGGCCGACTTCGGGCGGCGGCGGGCGCGCATCGCCTCGACCATGGCCGCCTTGGGGTCCGGAGGCTTCGCAGCGCCGGCTGGCCAAAGAGCGTTCTCCGCCAGCCAGTCACGCAGCTCACGGAAGTTCGCACCCCAACCCAGTTCCCGCGCCAGCCGCGCTGAAGGCGCCCATACCCAGGCCTCAAGTTCAGGGTCGATCACCACCGCTCTTGCCCGACGGTCCCAGCCGTTCCTTCGGAGCTCAACCTCGACCTGTTCTTCGATCTCCTCCCTGGGCGCTTCCGATCCGCATCCCTCACGGTCGAAGAGGACGAGTGCGTGCTCGAACCGGCTCGCGAAGGGTCTCAGGAAGGCCGCGGCGTCAAGCCGGCAACCGGCATCCCGCAACTGATGCACCCTGATCTGATAGTCGATGTCGCGTACGCCGAGCGCTTGGGAGCGGCGAAGCAGGCCGCCAACCGCCTGGGACATGCTCTTGTCCGCGACCAGGACGACCAGGTCACCGGTCGCTGCGTTCCCCTTCATCCAGCCAAGCCGGAGGAGAACAGAATCTCCAGGTCGCGGCGTCCGCGGACGCTGCAATCCAACTGGAAGTACGGATGCTCGGTTCCGCGAACGATGTCCGTGGCGCCCCTCTCGTTCCTGGCCAGACACAGCACCTGCTCGGCACTGGACCGGTTCAGGAAATCGGGCGAGTGAGTGGCAGCCAGCACCTGGGAGTCGTAGACCGACGACAACGAGTCGTGAATCGCGTCGAGAGACAGAGGATGGACGCCGTTCTCGGGCTCCTCCAGCAGGTAGATGCTGCCCGACTCGGGAAGATACGCCAGCAGCGTCAGCGCGAGCAGCCGCAGGGTGCCGTCGGAGACCATCCAGGAAGGTATCTCGAGGCCCGTGGCGTATCTCAGCATCAAGTAGGCATGGCGGTCCTCTTCGCGGATCTGAACGCCGACGCTCTCCAGGTCCGGGAGTGCGGTCCGCACATGACTGAGCCACGCCTCGTAGAGATCCGGACGATCGCTCCTGAGCCGGTCGACCGTCCAGGGCAGACTCGAACCGTCGGGCGCGAAACCGTTCCCGCGACGGGAAGGAGGACTCGCTTCCCGCATCCGCATGCTCTCGAGGAACAAGGGCTTGATCGACTCGCTGAACGTCCGCTTCACGAGGGTCGACACGGGAAACGTATCGGGGGCCTCGGGCAGATTGGCCAGGGCCGACCGGTGATGCCCAAGCGCAATCGAGGTCACCCACCCCCTACCGGGCCGCGGCGCTGTCTCGAAGTTGAAGCTGGCCGAGCCCTCGGCCGACTTGCTCAGGACCGTCCTCCGACCGGGTCGGCCGCCGCCTTCCAGGAGCGTGTCCGGCGCCGTCCGCGGGTCGGGAAACAGCGAGTGCTGCCTCGGCTCTGCCCGCCCTGCCGGCGTAAGGAGCCCTCGCTCCGACTGGATGCGGACGTCTCCCTCGACTTCCCCTACGGCGATCTCGTAGCGAAACCGGCGATAGTCGCCGGGGAGGCGATCCAGGAGGGTTTCGGGAATCTCGAACTCCACCGCGAGTTCGAAGCCCGGCTCGCGGTCGGGGCGATTCCAGACCATGTCCTGGAAGTTCCGGGTGCGACGCTCGACGGCGCTCTCCAGCCCGTCCCGCACGAGGTCGGCGACGAACGAGACCACATCGAACAGCGTGCTCTTGCCGCTGGCATTGGGGCCGATCAGGACGTGGAAGCGGTCCAGGTCCAGATCGACGTAACGAAGACAGCGATAGTGAAGCGCCTGGATTCGTCGAATCACGGTGCCAGTGTAACGCTCGGCTCGGACCTGCTTTCTCGGCGAACCGACTCGCTCGCGCGGCCTTCGACCCGGCCTGCAGACGAGCCGGCCGCGAAGCCAGCGCGGCAGAGGCCCGGAGGCCGGCGCTTCTTTCTGGCCGCCTCCGGCGGCAGCGGGTCAGAAGACCCGCGCACCCGGCGGACAGCCCTGCGCGACAGTGCGTCCTGACGGCTGCGACTACTCCTGGCGAGGCTTGGCCAGCGCCGCCAGACGCTCCCGCAGCGTCGAGTAGCGGCGCAGGTCGGACGCTTCCTCGACGGCCTTCCGGAGCGCCCACTTCTGGCCGACGATGACGACCAGCTTCCGGCCGCGGGTGATCGCCGTGTAGAGGAGGTTGCGGCGGAGCATGACGTAGTGGTGGGTCGTGATCGGCACGACGACGGCCGGGTACTCGGAGCCTTGGGACTTGTGGACGGTGACGGCGTAGGCCAGCATCAGGCGGTCGAGGTCGCTGAACCGGTACTCGACACGGCGGCCGTCGAAGAGGATCGTCATCTTCTCCGCGCCCGGGTCGATCGACCGGATGCGGCCGAGGTCGCCGTTGAAGACGTCCTTGTCGTAGTCGTTCTCGGTCTGCATCACCTTGTCGCCCGGGCGGTACTTCCAGCCGAAGCGCTCGACCTCGACGGCGCCCGACTCCGGGGCCGGGTTCAGCACCGCCTGCAGCGTCACGTTCAGGGTCCGCACGCCGAGCGGACCGCGGTTCATCGGCGACAGGACCTGGACGTCGCCGACCGGGTCGAGCCCGAAGCGGCGGCGGATCCGCGCCGCGACGATCTCCACCACCTTGCGCTGGCCGTCCTCCGCATCCTCGGCCGGCACGAAGTAGAAGTCGCTCAGTTCATCCCGCGCGGCCTCCAGTTCCGGCAGGTAGCCCTCGTTCACGCGGTGGGCGTTGCGGACGATCCGGCTGTCGCCGGCCTGGCGGAAGATCTCCACCAGGCGCGCCACCGGGATCGCGCCGGAGTCGATCAGGTCGCGCAGCACCTGACCGGGACCGACCGAGGGAAGCTGGTCCGCGTCGCCGATCAGCAGCAGGGACCCTTCGGCGGGCAGAGCCTGGAGCAGTGCCGCCATCAGCTCCACGTCGACCATCGACGACTCGTCGACCACCAGCAGGCCGCAGTCGAGCGGGCGGTAGCGGCCGCGGCGGAAGGCGCCGCTGGAGGGATCGATCTCCAGCAACCGGTGGATCGTCTTCGCCGGATGGCCGGTGCTCTCGGCGAGCCGCTTGGCGGCGCGGCCGGTCGGCGCGCAGAGTTCGCAGCGGACGTCGCGGGCGTTCAGGATGCGCAGCACCGCGTTGACCAGGGTCGTCTTGCCGACGCCGGGGCCGCCGGTGATCACCGTCACCCGTGACCGCAGACAGGTCTCCACGGCAGCGCGCTGGGACGGCGCCAGGTTCACTTCGAGCCGCTTCTCCACCCAGGGCAGCGCGGCCGCCGCGTCGATGTCCGACCAGGGCGGCGGATCGGCGCGGCAAAGCTCGGCGAGCCGGCGGGCGATCGCCCGTTCGGCCTCGAGCAGCATCGGCAGGAAGATCGCTTCGGCGCCGGCCAGGCTCGCGATGACGAGCCGGCCCGCTCGTATCTCCTCGTCCAGGGCCTGGACCAGGATCTCCTGCCGGATCTTCAGGAGTTCGCCGGCCTGCTCGCACAGCTCCTCCTTCGGCAGGCCGCAGTGGCCGGCGGAGCGCGCCTGCTCCAGCGCGTAGGTGAGACCGGCGCGGGCCCGCGGCAGTCCCTCCCGGTCCTTGCCCAGACTGGCGCCGATGCCGTCGGCGATGCGGAAGCCGATGCCCCGAATCTCCCGCGCCAGCCGGTACGGGTCGTCGGCCAGAAGCGCGGCCGCGTCGGCGCCGTACGCACGGTAGATCTGGGCGGCGCGGGCCGATCCGAGGCCGTGCTCCTGCAGGAAGACCATGATCTCCCGCACCGCCTTCTGGTCCTTGAAGCCCTCGCCGAGACTCTTCGCCCGCTTCGGCCCGATGCCCGGCACCTCGGTCAGGCGCTCGGGTTCCTTCTCGATCACGTCGAAGACGTCCTTGCCGAAGGCCTTGACGAGACGCTTCGCCATCTTCGGCCCGACTCCCTCGACCTTGCCGGAGCCGAGATAGCGCCGGATGCCGTCGAGGGAGTCCGGCGGCGAGACGGCGAGACGGTCGGTCTGGAACTGGAGCCCGTGCTTGGGGTCTCTCCTGAAGCGGCCGGCGCCCTGGATCGTGTCTCCCGACTCGACAACCGGCAGGCGGCCAACGACCGTCAGTGGCTGGTGTCCGCCACCGACCCGTACGCTCAGCACCGCGAATCCGTTCTCCGGATTGTGGAAGACGACCCGCTCGACGACCCCGGAAAGCGCCTTGCGTTCCTCCGCGGCTTCCGTCAAGGTTCCGAGACCTCCGCGACGCTCGCCAACCCTTTCACGCCGTACAGCTTACGACGGACAGAGGAACGCAGCCGACCGAAGCGAGCGCCGCATCCCCTTCACTGAGAGAGCGCGCACCCATGTGGCGCGTCCCTGCGCCACATGCGTCGCAGTCCGTGCGTCCGCTGGCGGACACGCGGATGCCGCGTCCGCTGGGCCTCCTTCCCTTCGGTCCGTCCAGCCGAGGCGGCAGCAACCACCGTCGCCGTCCGGCCGTTCGGTGACACAATCATCGGCCTTCCCTCTCCGCCGACACCGAAGCCCGGAGCCTCCCCATGACCGATACCTGCCGATTCGACCGCCTCGCGCTGAACGCCTCCGATCCCGCCGCCGCCGCCGACTGGTATGCGCGGCACTTCGGCGGCGAACCGCTGGCCAACGCCGGCGGCGCCGCCGCCCGCTTCCAGGCAGGGAGCGGCACGGCGGACCTCCACTGGCGCGGCGCCGAGGCGCCCGGTCCCAGCATCGGCACCGGGCTCGACCACTCCGGCTGGTCGGTCGAGAACCTGGACGAACTGCACGCCGCGATGCTCGCCGACGGCGCCACGGAGTTCTGGGAACCAAGACACTTCGGGCCGGCGAAGCTCTACATCTCCTTCGTGACGGACCCCTGGGGCGCGAAGATCGAGCTCCTCGAGGACGCGGCTCACCCCGGCTTCCACCACGTCCACATCCTGGGCCCCGACTGCGAAGAGGACCGCGTCTGGCTGCTGGAGCGCGCGCCAGGGCGGGCCGAGACCTTCAAGGAAATCCTGCTGGCCGTCAACTACGGCACGATGCGGGTGCTGTTCCGGCAGACCGACGACGAACTGGAACCGACCGCGGGCCGGGCGATCGACCACCTCGCGTGGACTTCGGCGGCCGGCGGCGGACGCCATACCAGCCCGACCGGCGTCGACATCCAGGTGCGGCGGACCTAGCAGCGTGCGCGGCGGAAACCGGGTGCGCCGAAGCCCCCGCCGGCATCCGGCGCGAAGCGCCGGCTTCCGAACCTCCTGCCGCGCCGGCAGCCCGTGAGTCTGTGGCCGCCGCCGCGGCGGGTCGAGCTCCTCGACGCCGCCGACCCCCTGGTCCTGCCGCCGGGCATGTCCGCGGTCCTCGCGCTGACGCTTCCCGAGTCCGCGAACCGGGCGGACCCCGGCCCGGCCGGCGGGAGCGACCTTCCCGAAACCCTCGTCTTTGCCCTCGACGGCTTGTGCCGGGCCCTGGAAGCGGCGGGAGTCGGCCTTGCCGGCGCCGTCGCAAGGCCGGCGCGGTCGGCTACCGACGCGGTCGAGACATCGGCCCCCTCGGCGACGGATGCGGTCGAGCCGCCGGCGCGGCCCGCGACCGGCGAAGGGTCGGCAGCCCGGTCGACGCCGGCCAGTCGGCCGGTCGTCCGCCTCGAAGTCGGCTCGGCCGGCGCCGGAAACGGCTCGCCGGTCGCGGTCCCGACCGACGAGAGCTACCGCCTGCGGGTCCACGCCGGGGGCATCGACATCCGCGCCGCGACGCCGACCGGCGTGTTCCGGTCAGCCGCGACGCTGAAGCAGTGGTTCGCCGCCCACGGCAAGCTCGCCGACTCCCGCTTCGAGGCGCCGGCCGTCGAGATCGAGGACCGGCCGGACTTCCCCATCCGCGGCGCGATGCTCGACGTGAGCCGCAACCGGGTGCCGCGAATGGACTACCTGGAGCGGCTGATCGACCGGCTCGCCGACTGGAAGATCAACCACCTCCAGCTCTATGTCGAACACGCCTACGCCTACGAAGACCACGAGGACGTCTGGCGCGACGCGTCCCCGTTCACCGCCGGGGAGATCCGGTCGCTCGACGCGTACTGTCGGGAGCGCTTCATCGAACTGGCGCCGAACCAGAACAGCTTCGGCCACTTCCACCGCTGGCTGGTCCACGACCGCTATCGCCCGCTCGCCGAGGTGCCGGAAGGCTTTCAGCACCCCTTCTCCATCGACCCGGAGCCGTTCAGCCTCTGCGCCACCGACCCGCGGGTCCCGGAGCTGCTCGCGGGCCTCTACGACGAGCTGCTGCCGCAGTTCGGCAGCCGGCGCTTCAACGTCGGCCTGGACGAGACGTTCGACCTGGGCCGCGGCCGCTCCGCCGAGGCGTGCGAGGAACGAGGCAAGCCGGCCGTGTACCTCAACTTCCTGCGCCGGGTCCACGGCCTCGTCGCCGAACGCGGCCGGCGGATGCTGTTCTGGGGCGACATCATCCTCGAGCACCCGGAACTGATCGACCGCGTCCCCGAAGACGCGGTCGCCCTGTGCTGGGGCTACGAGGCGAACCATCCGTTCGAGGAGCAGTGCGCCCGGCTGGCGGCCTCCGGCCGTGAGTTCTGGGTCTGCCCCGGCACCAGCAGTTGGAACAGCTTCGGCGGCCGCCTGCAGAACGCCGTCGGCAACCTGGCCCTTGCCGCAACGGCCGGTTCGGAGGCCGGCGCCCAGGGTCTTCTCATCACCGACTGGGGCGACCACGGACACCTGCAGCCGCCAGCGATCGCCGAGCTGCCGCTATCCGTCGGCGCCGGTTTCGCCTGGTCCGTCGAGGCGGCGCGCGAAGCGGTTAGCGGCCCCGAGCAAAACGAGGAGGCCTGGCTCGACCACGCCGTCCGCCTGGTCTACGACGGAGACAAGACGCTGGCGCGCACCGTAGTCGACCTCGGCGCCATCGACCTGGACTGCGGCGGCCCGGTGATCAACGGCACCGCTCTCTTCTACCTGCTCCGGTTCATCGACGACGACCTCGCTCACCGGCGCTTCCGACGGCTCACCATCGCCACGCTGCAACGGACGTACGCCCGGCTGGCCGCCACCAGGGACCGGTTGAACCAGGTCGAGAACGACCCGAGCCATGCCGCGCTGGACTGGACCTGCCGGATGATGACGTGGTGCTGCCAGTTGGGCGTCGCGCGCCTCGCGGCCGGCCGCGGCTTGCGAGCCGGCCAGCTCCCACCGAAGGTTCGCGCCACCCTCGGCGCCGACCTCCGCGACATCGCCGGCGACCTCCCCGACATCTGGCTCGCCACCAGCCGCGAGGGCGGCCTGCGAGAGTCGCAGGACCTCCTGCTCCGCGCCGCCGCCGTTCTCGACGGTTCTTGATTGCAATGCAATCGCCATGTACTCTCCGGGGTCAAAGGGGAGGACATCGAATCGTGGCGAGCATCACCGTCAGGAAACTCGACGAAGGAGTGAAGAGGCGCCTCCGCGTGCGCGCGGCCGACAACGGCCGGTCGATGGAAGAAGAGGTCCGGTTGATTCTGCGCGAGGCCGTTCAGCGAGACGCCGAGCCCGAAACGGGACTGGGGACGGCGATCCACGAGCTCTTCAAGCCCCTTGGCGGCGTGGAGCTGGAGCTGCCGCCAAGGGAGCCCATGCGTGAACCACCCCGCTTCGACTGACTCCCCCACGACCGTCATCGTGGACACGAACGTCGTGTCGGAGTTCATGCGGCCCAAGCCGCAGCCGATCGTCCTCGCTTGGCTGGACAGCCAGTTAAGGCGCAGCCTGTTCGTGACCGCCGTGACCGAAGCCGAGATCCGCGCGGGAATAGCGTTCCTGCCTGAAGGCCGGCGACGCCGGCTACTCGCCCGAGCCGCCGATCAGGCGTTCGGCGACTTGTTCCCGGGCCGCATCCTTCCCTTCGACACGGAAGCCGCGAGGGCCTATGCAAAGATCGCCGCCCGCTGCCGAAGGGCAGGACGGCCGATCTCGCAGCCGGACGGCCAGATTGCGGCTATTGCCCACTCTCGCGACGCCATGTTGGCAACACGAAACGTCCAGGACTTCAAGCTGGCCGCCGTTCACCTCGTCAATCCCTGGCCGCCTGTCGAGGACAACCAATGACCGAAATCTCGATCGTCACCGTCGAGGAACAGACCCTGCTGGCGGTGCGCACCAGCGCCGCCTTCACTGAGATTCCCGCCAAGCTCCTGCCCTTGATGGAGCGGGTCGGCGCCTTCGTGCGGGAACACGGCGTCGAGGGCGCCGGCCAGAACGTCTGGTTCTACCGCGAGGTCAGCGGCGACCGGATGGAGGTCGACGTGGCCGTCCAGGTTCCCGCCTCGACCGGGGCCGCGGAAGGCCTCGTCCGCTCGGCGACGCCGGCGGGCCGGTGCGCCCACGCCGTGCTCCACGGCGACTACAGCGAGATTCCAGGCGTCCATCAGGCGATCCACCGGTGGTGCGCCGAGCAGAACCTCGTGCTCGCCGGTCCGTGCTGGGAGGTCTACGGCGACTGGCACGACGACCCCGCGAAGCGCCGCACCGACATGTACCACCTTCTCGCCTGACGGCAAAAGGCGCTCGAGTGAAGGTCGACGTCCTCGTCGACGCGTTCCGGAATCGCTTCGGGGCCGAGCCCGACGTTATCGCCCGCGCGCCCGGCAGGGCCAACCTGCTGGGGGCGCACGTCGACTACAGCGAGGGCTGGGTGCTGCCGGCGGCGATCGACCGCGCGGTGTGGGTCGCCGCCCGACCGGCACGCGGCGCGGAGACCCGGCTTGCGGCACTCGATCTCGGCGAGGAGGAATCGTTCGACGTCGCCGCGCCCGACCCGCCCGTCTCGGAGCGCGGCGCGCCGTCCTCCTGGGTCGACTATCCGCGGGGGCTGGCCTGGGCGCTCGGCCAGCGCGGGATCGAGGTGCCGCCGATCGAAGGCGTGTTCGGCGGCGACCTGCCGATCGGCGCCGGCGTCAGTTCCTCGGCGGCCGTCGAGATGGCGTTCCTCGTCGCCTGGGAGCAGCTCGCCGGCTTCGAACTGGACGGGATCGAGCGAGCGGGCATCGGCCGGCAGGTCGAGAACGAGTACGTCGGCGTGCAGTCCGGCATCATGGACCAGTTTGCCTCGGTCCACGGCCGCGAAGGACACGCCCTGCTGCTCGACTGCCGGTCGCTCGCGCACGAACTGATACCGACCCCGGAAGACCTCGTCTTCCTGGTCGCGGACACCGGCGTCCGCCGCGCCCTCGCCTCCGGCACCGGCTTCAACGACCGCAAGTCGGAGTGCTTCCGCGCCGCGGACCTGCTGCGACCCCATCTGCCGGAGCTCTCCACGCTCCGCGACCTGGAGCCGGCCGACCTCCACCGGCTGCGACACCTGCTCGAATCGCCGCTCGACCGCCGCGCCCGCCACGTCGTCACCGAGTGCCGCCGCGTCCTCGATGGCGCCGAAGCGCTGCGGCAGGCGACCTGCACGCGCTCGGCGACCTGATGGCCCAGTCGCACCGCAGCTCCCGCGACGACTACGACGTGAGCATCGAGGAACTCGACGTGCTCCAGGAGGCCGCGGCCGGCGCCGAAGGCTGCTACGGCGCCCGCCTCACCGGCGCCGGCTTCGGCGGTTGCGTGACCGCGATCACCAGCGAAGCCGCCGCCGGCCAGGTCCGCGAGCGCACCGCGGCGGCCTTCGAGCGCCGATTCGGCCGGCGGCCGGAGATTCACGCATGCCGGGTTGGCGAAGGCGCCGCGGCGGTCGGTCCGACGTAACGGACGGCCTCCAGCAGGTGCTCTCCGGGCCGGCCCAGAAAGGCCGCCCGCCAACCCACCAGATCGGGCCGCGGGCCGAACAGCACGATCGTGTGGCCGGAACGCGCCTCGCCCGGCACGAACCCGCCGCCTTCGACCCTCAGGCCACGTGCCATGCCCGGCTTGAGCGCGGCCGACCGCGCCCGCAGGCCGGTGGCGCCGGCGGCACGCAGACGACGAGCCTCCCGGCGGCACGCCTCCCAGGTCTCTGGACCGCCGGTCAGCACGTCCAGCGGCAACCGCGGCGTCGCGAGTTCCTGGGCGCCGATGTCGACGGCCCACAGCGTACGCCGCATTGCATGCAGACCCGCAAGATCCCGGACATCGTAACGGCGAAGGTACTCGGCCCAGGCCCCATCCGGCGTGTCGCTGAGGTACTGGACCGGCCCTTCTCCCCGTTCATGCCAGCGACTGCCTGGCTGCGAGGACCTTTCCCAGAGGAAAGGGCGCACCGGAGAGGCGTGGCGGTACGCGATCACGCTGCCGGCCAGTGCGCCGCTACGAGTCGAGCCAGCGAGCGAGTTCCCGAACCCGGGCCGGGTCCGGCTCCTCGGGCTTCCAGTCGCCCACGAGGAGTTCCGCGGGCGAAGCGCCGTCCAGCAGGTAGTGCGGCCTGTCGAACCAGAGCCGAACGCCCTCGTCGGTGAAGCCGCCGGCAATGTGGAAGGTGACGAATGCCAGCAGGTGCAGCCGCGCGGCCACGCGGTCGGGCATCGTGCGCGAGCCCGACAGGTACCGGCGCAGGCTGACGACGGAGATGCCGAGCAACCTGGCGAGCAGACCGCGCCCCAGGATGTCGTTGAGCTTCGGGCCCTCCGTCGCCGGAACCGGCGATTCCTCGAGCGCCGCGCTCAGTTGTTCGAGCCGGCGGATGAACCGATCGCGGTCGTGCTCTCCCTCCGGCGTTTCCCACCTTAGACGCCTCCCGACCCCAGCGCGGCGAATCCGCTGGAGCGCGTCGTTCCAGACCGCGCCGACCGCGCCGTCGAGGGCGGAAGCGGCGGTTCCACCCACGATCCCCATGGCCTCGGCCTTGGTCAGGACCTCGATGCCGAGCTCGCTGGACTCCCGATCACGGAACGGATCGCCGTCGGATCCTTTTCGGTTCCTGGTCATGATCCAAAACGTATCCGCCGCGGGACCGGCATGTCAAGCCTGCAAGAAGACCGCGTCGCGGGCGGTACGCCTCCGAGCGCCGCACGCGGCGGCTACACTCCACGTCTCGCGGAACGGCGAAGGGCGAACCGGAGACCTGATGATGACCGCGATCGACACCGGCACGAACGAACTCCTCTGCGACCTCGAGGCCGGCGTCGCCACGGTGACGCTGAACAAACCGGAGAAGCGGAACGCGCTGGGAGACATCCTGACGCCGGCGCTTCGGAGCATCCTGTTGACCCTCGAAGCGGACGACCGCTGCGGCGCCATCCTGCTGACCGGCGCGGGCCGGGCGTTCTGCGCCGGCGGCGACGTCTCGGGCATGGGGGCGAACCGCCGGAAAGACAACGACGCGCCCAAGGCGCCGCCGACGGTCGACGAAGCCGTCGCCACGCTGATCGAGAAGCAGAAATCGCTGACGCTGCGGATGGCGGAGCTGGCCAAGCCGATCGTCGCCGCCCTGCCCGGGCCTGCGGCCGGCGCCGGCCTTTCCATCGCGCTCGCCGCCGACCTCCGCGTCATGGCGGACGACACCTTCGTCACCACCGCCTTCCGGCGCATCGGACTGTCCGGGGACTACGGGTCGAGCTGGTTCCTGACGCGCCTCGTGGGTCCCGCCGTGGCGAAGGAACTCCTGATGACCGGCCGCCGCATCACGGCCGAGGAGTGCCTGAAGCTCGGAATCGTCAACCGGATCGTGCCCTTCGACGACCTGGCGACCGAGGCGCGAGGTCTCGCGCTCGAACTCGCCAACGGACCCCGGTCGGCGCTCCGCTACATGAAGCGGAACGTGAACCGGGCGGTACTCGGAAGCCTGCGGGAGTCGCTCGCCGTCGAGGCCGAGGGGATGGTCCGCTCGGTGCGAACGGCGGACCACAGGGAGGCCGTGCGGGCGTTCATGGAGAAGCGGGAGCCCCGGTTCGGACGCTGAACCGATCCGGGCACGCCCGACGTTTCGTCCCGCGGCGTGCGCTCCCTGCCGGACGCCGGCGCCCGGCGCGAGCCACGGTTCCCGTCAGGCGCCTTCGAGAGCGGGCTCGGCGTCGCCGGGAGGCGCCGCCGGGGGTTTCGCACCGTGGATCGCGATCTGCGAACGGAAGTCGTTCAGGATGGCGTAGAGCGACGGCACGAGCAACAGCGTGATCGCGGTCGCGAACAGGACCCCGAAGGCGAGCGACACCGCCATCGGGACCAGGAACTGGGCCTGGAAACTCCGTTCCAGGAGCAGGGGCAGCAGGCCCACGAACGTCGTCAGCGAGGTCAGGACGATCGGCCGGAAGCGGGCTGCGCCGGCATCGTGGATCGCCTGGTGTACCGGCATGCCGATCTGGAGCCGCCGGTTGATGAAGTCGACCATGACCAGGGAGTCGTTGACGACGACTCCGGTCAGTGCGATCAGCCCGAGCAGCGACAGCATGGTCAGGTTGATGCCGATGACCCGGTGGCCGATCACGGCGCCGATCAGGCCGAACGGGATCGCGCTCATCACGATCAGCGGCTGCAGGTAGGACTTGAAGGGAATCGCGAGCAGAGCGTAGATCACGATCAGTGCCAGACCGAGGGCCCGGAACAGGCCCTCGAAGGTCTGACGCTGCTCCTCCTGCTCGCCCGCGAACGAGAAGTCGACGCCGGGGTAGCCCGCGAGGATCGCGGGCAGCACGTTGGCCTCGAGGTCGCCGACGACCTCGTTCGCGGTCACGACCGCCGGATCCACGTCCGCCGTGATGTTCAGCACCCGCCTCCGGTCGATCCGCTGGATCGTCGCGAAGCCGCGGCCGAACTCGGCGCGGCCCGCGAACGAGAACGGCACCTCGGCCCCGGCCGGCGTCCGGATCCGCATGTCCTCGAGCGACGCCAGCGTCTCTCGCTCGTCGGCCGGGTAGCGCACCATGACCCGGACGTCGTCGCGACCGCGCTGTATGCGCTGCGCCTCGGCGCCGTAGAAACCCTGTCGCACCTGGCGGCCCAGATCCTCGAGACTCAGGCCCAGCGCTTCCGCCCGCTGGTCGAGCTCCAGCCGGATTTCCCGCTTGCCGGCCCGGAAGGAGTCCGAGATGTCGAACACGCCCGGGTAGTCGGCCAGCCGCGCCTTGATCTCCTCGCCAACGGCCCGCAGGTGGTCGAGGTTCCGGCCGGCGAGCTGGACATCCACGGCCGAGCCGAAGCTGACCAGGCTGGCCGTGTACTCGACTCTTACCGCGTCGGCCACCGGACCCACCTTGTCGCGCCAGCGCCGGGCCACCTCCGTAGCTCGAATCGTCCGCTCCTGGGAGGACGCGAGCTCGATGTTCACTTCGCCCTGGTGCGGCGCCGCGACCGCCACCTCGAAGCCGGCGGTCGGTCCGCTCGCCTGCTGGAGCGCCGCGTAGGGCTGCGACCCGACCGTCGCCATCACGTGGCGAAACAGGTCGGCGTGACCCTCGGCCTCCAGTTCGGCTTCCAGCTCGAACGCGGCCGCTTCGATGCGGCGTACGGCGGCCAGGGTGGTCGAGGCCGGTGTCCCCTGCGGCATCGTCAGCAGGACGACCGCGTTGTCGGCCTCGACGTCCGGGAAGAACTCGAACTTCATCCGGCCCGAGAACACGTAACCCGCGGTGATGAAGAGGACCGCCAGACCGATCGCCACCGTGGAGTATCGCCACTCGATCGCCCGCTCGATCAGCGGCCGGTAGCCGCGCTCGATCGCCCACTTCATCCGGTTGGCGAAGAAGCCCTGGAAGAGCGCCCAGCCCCAGAGAGACCGTCCGCCCTTCCCTTCCTGGTGCCGGTGGGTCAGGTGGGAGAGATGGTTCGGCAGCACCAGCATGGACTCGATCAGGGAGAAGGCGAGGCAACCGATGACGACGAGAGGGATCGTCCTCGCGATCGCTCCCGACGGGCCTTCGACGGAGTTGATGAGCGGCGAGAACGCGGCCAGCGTGGTGAGGATCGAGAAGGTGACGGGAGTCGCCACCTGGCGGGCTCCATCGATCGCGGCACGCGGGCCCGACTTGCCCATCTCGAAGTGGCGGTAGATGTTCTCGCCGACCACGATCGCGTCGTCGACGACGATGCCGAGCACGAGAATGAACGCGAACAGGGACATCACGTTGATCGAAACGTCGACCAGCGGCAGCAGGCCGAGAGCGCCCATGAAGGACACCGCGATACCGACGGACACCCAGAGCGCCAGCCGGAACTTGAGGAACAGCGCCAGCACCAGGAACACGAGCAGCAAGCCCAGGCGACCGCTCTCGATCAACACCCGCAACCGGTCCTGCAACGGCACCGTGTCGTCGAGCCAGGTCGTCATCGACAGGCCGGGCGGCAACGTCGCCTGGCGTTCCGCGACGAAGCCCTTGACCTGGCGCGCGAGCCGCAGCGCGCTCTGGTCGCCGACCCGGTAGACCTGCACCAGGGCGACCGGCTGGCCGTCGAACCGGGACGTCACGTCGGTCTCGGCGAAGCCGTCTCTCACTTCCGCTATGTCGCCGAGAACCAGGCGGCTGCCGTCGGGCCGGGCCCGCAGCACGATGTCGCTGAACTCGGCGCCGCGGTACGCCTGGCCCATCGTGCGCAGGAGGATCTCGCCGCCCCGCGCCCTCACGGCGCCCCCCGGCAGGTCGACCGACGAGCGGCGGACGGCCAGCACGACCTCGTCGAAGGTCAGGCCGTACTGCCGCAGGGTGTCCTCGGAGACCTCGATCGAGATCTCGTACGGCCGCACCGCGTCGAGTTCGACCTGGGTGATGTCCGGCAGGTCGGAGAGGCCTTCCCGGACCTCCTCCGCGACCGCCTTGAGCGCCCTCTCCTCGACGTCGCCGTAGATGGCAACCGTGATCACCCGGCGGCGGATGAGCGCCTCCTGGATGATCGGTTTCTCGGTCTCCACCGGAAACGTCGTGATCGCGTCGATCCGCGACTTGACCTCGTCCAGCACCTCGCGTGTGTCCGCGTCCGTCTCCAGTTCGATGACTACCGTGCCGGAACCTTCGGCGGCCGTGGACCGGATCGTGTCGACTCCCTCCAGGTCCTGCACCGCCTCCTCGATCCGCAGGCACACGCCCTGTTCGACCTCCTCGGGCGCCGCGCCGAGGTAGGGAACGTTGACGGTGACGCTCTGGGTTTCCATGCTCGGAAAGACCTCGATCGGGATTCCGGTCAGGGCGAGCAGGCCCCAGGCCACGATCAGGACCATCAGCAGGTTCGCCGCCACGCCGTTGCGGGCGAACCAGGCGATCGTCCCGCTCACTGCGCGCTCCCACCGACAGCAGCGCGCTCAGGTTCGGGCTGCGGCGTCACCCGCATCCCGTCCACCGCGCTCTCGAGAATCGTGAGGCTGATCCGGTCCCCTGCCGACAGGCCGTCGGAGACGATCACGACCTCCGGGTCCGCGCGCAGGATCCCGACCCGGCGCAGGACCAGCCTGCCGTCCTCCACCAACCACACCCGGTCCGCTCCCACCAGCGCCCCGCGCGGCACCTGGAACACGGATTCCACCGATCGGCCGACCACCTCCGCGTCGACGAACAGGCCCACCGACAGCGGCGGCCGGTCCCCGGACGCCCGGTACGGGTCGTCCACCCGGGCGATCAGGTTCACCATCCGGGTCGCCGGGTCGATCTCGCCGCCGACGCGCACGATCCGGCCCTCCCACTCGTGCCTACCGCCGGCGAACTGCGCCCGCAGCCGCGCCCGGGGCCCGGAGTCACCCAGCTCGCCGCCGAGCGGCAGGTCGAGGAAGGCGAGTTCCGAATCGGGCACCGGCAGGACGACCTCGGCCGCGTCCACCGCGTAGATCGTGGCCAGCGGCACGCCCCGGTTGACGAACTCGCCGCGGTCGACCCGCTTGGCGCGCAACCTGCCGGCGAAGGGCGCCCGGATCGCCGTCCGTTCGAGATCCAGTTCGGCGCGCCTCTTGTTGGCGAGGGCGGCCTCCACCTGCGCCCTCGCCTCGGCCAACTGCGGCTGGCGGAGAACCAGCGGGCTGGGCTCCCCGCCGGCTCCGAGCTCCTCCCACTCTTCACGGGCGACATCGGCCTCGGCCTGCTCGCGAGCCAGCGCCACTCCCGCCTGCGCGAGGGCGGCGCGGGCGCTAGCCAGTGCCAGCTCGTAGTCGCGCCGGTCAAGCCGCAGCAGCACCTCGCCGGCATCGAAGAAGCCGCCGACTTCGAAGCTCTCCGCCGTCCAGACGATCGTGCCCGCGACCTCCGAGACCAAGTCCGCCTCGGTCACCGGGATGACCGATCCCTGGGAACGAACGCCCAGCTCGACCGCGGTCGGCCTGGCGGTCAGGACGCGGACCGGCGGCGGCGCGATCTCCCGCGGCGCGGTCTCGACCACCGGCCTGGACCGAACCAGGCCGACGACCACCAGAGCGGCCACCGCCAGAATCGCGGCCGGCAGGGCCCACTTCATCACGATCGGGGTCCCCCGCCCGCAGCCGGCGCCACGCCTGCACGGCGCCGGCGTGCGGGGAACCGGCCGCCGGCTGGGTGCGCGGGTCTTCCGACCCGCCGCCGCCGAAGGCGGCCGGAGAATCGGGCCGGCCGCAAGGCCGGCGCCGTTTCCGCGGCCAGTTCCCCGCCCGGCGGCGCGCCCGGTTCCGCGTAGACGCCGCCGCCCAGCGCGAGGATCAGGTCCGTCCGCGAGTCGAGTTGCTGACGTCGAGCCGCCAGCAACTGGCTCTCCGACTGAAACGACGTCCGCTGGCTGTCGAGCACCTGCAGGTAGCCGACGAGTCCCTCCCGGTAGCGGCCCTCCGCCAGGCGTTCCGCTTCCCGGCTCTCCGCCGCGGCCCGCTCGAGCGCCGCCGTCCGTTCCCCGAGCAGCCGTTCGGCGGCGAGGCCCGACTCGACCTCGGCGAAGGCCTGGAGCGCCGTCCGCAGCCAGTCCGCCTCCGCGGCGTCCAGGCCCGCTTCCACCAGATCCCGCCCGGCGCGCAGGCGGCCTCCGGACAGCAGGGGCTGTAGCAGGCCGGCGGCAAGGCTCCAGACCGAGAAGTCGCCGTCCAGCAGGTCGCGGAGCTCGCCGCTCGACGTGCCCGCCGATCCGTTCAGCGTGAAGCTCGGGTAGAGCGCCCGGTGGGCGGCGCGCAGCCGCTCCGATGCCGCGACCGCCCGGTACTCGGCCGCCCGCAGGTCCGGGCGGCGCGCGAGCAGAGCGGCCGGCGCCCCGGCCCCGGGCAGGGGTGGAAGCTCGGGCAGCCCCGCGGCCGCCTCGATCTCGGCGGCGGGATAGCGGCCGAGCAGGATCTCCAGTTGACGGCGCAAGCCGTCCAGGGTCTGCCGCTGCGCCGCCAGCGAGGCCTCCACCGCCGCGACCTGGGTCCGCGCCTGGCGCACCTCGAGCGCCGCCGCGACGCCGCGTCGGTAGCGGGCCTCCACCCGGTCGCGGGTCCGTTCCCGGCTGGCCAGGGTGCGCTCGGCCAACTCCACCTGCTGCGCCGCCTCGACGACGCCGAAGTACACCTTGGCGAGCTGGCCGGCGATCGAGAGCCGGGCGCCGTCGAGGTCCGCGCCGGCCGCGGCCGCCTCCGCCAGCGAGGCGGCGGTCAGCGCGCCGAGCCGGTCCCAGAGATCGACCTCCCAGCGGACGTTCAACGCCAGGCCGTACGACGTGAAGGCGAAGCTCCTCACGCCGCCGGGCTCGAAGCCGGGAATGGGGATCGGGATCGCCTCCGTCAGCCCGCTCTGCGCCGTGTTCTGTTTGCGCCGACCCGGGTCGAGCGACGCCTCCAGTTCCGGGTTGCGCGCCGCGCCGTCGAGCCGGGCCTGGGCCAGCGCGGCGTCGACGTTCAGAGCGGCGGCGCGGAGGCTGGCGTTGCGCTCCAGGCCCTCGACGACCAGCCGGGAAAGCAGCGGGTCGCCGAACGCCGTCCACCACTCCGCGTCGAGCGGCGGCGCCGCGGCCGGCGTTTCGGCCTCCGGCGCGGGGGCGCCCGCCTCCTGGCCGTAGACCGCCGGCACCGGCGCCTCGAGCTCCGGCGTCCGGGCAGCGCTGCAGCCGAGCAGCAGAGCCGCGCACGCCGCGAGAATGCGCGCACGCCGGACGCGACCCTGGAGTTCGGGGATCTTCATCGGACAACTCCGGCCGCGAGACTACCCGTCGTCGGGGTCCGGCGCGGCGATCCGCTAGCGTCCCGCCATGGCTGCCCGCATGGAGGGAGCGCCGTGAGCGCCGCCGCGCCGTCCGGGCCGCCGCGCCCCGATCGCGGCCGCCGGCGCGCCCTGATCGAAGCCGCGGTGCGGGAGAACGAGGCCGAACTGGGCCGGCGGCGCGAGAAGGCCGCGAGCGGCGCCGGCCCGCCGGATCGCCGGCGCCGCCGCGTGCGTCGCCGGGTCCTGATGCTTTCGATCCCGGCCGCCTTCGCGGCGGCGCTCGGCTTCCTCGCACTGAATCCGCCGGACGCGGACTCGCCTTCCGCCGAGCCGACCGGCCGTCCACCGCCGGAGACCGAGGTTCTCTTCACCGGACCGCCGGCCTCGCTCGACCCCGACGTCTTCCCCCTGCCCGTGCGGCGGATCGTCCTCGATCCGGGCCACGGCGGCGCCGCTTCGGGCACGAGCGCCGACGGGCTGACCGAGAAGGCCCTCGCCCTCGACATCGCCCGCCGACTCCGCGACCTGCTCGTGGACGCGTACGGCGTGGCGCTGACCCGGGAAGCGGACATCGACCTGGACCTCGACCGCCGCACGTCGATCGCCAACCGCGCGGGCGCCGACCTGTTCGTGTCGATTCACGTCAACTGGCTGACGAGGAACCGGTCCTGCGGCGTCGAGACCTACTACCTCGGCCCCACCGACGACCCGGAGCTGTCCGCGCTCGCGGAACGCGAGAACTCGGAGGCCCAGGGCTACTCCCTCGGCGACCTGCGCCGGTTGCTCGACGGGGTATACGCCCAGGCCCGGCAAGACGACAGCCGCGCCCTGGCGACCGCGGTCCAGGAGTCGCTCTTCGAGCGCCTGCGCGCAGCGAATCCCGACCTCACGAACCGCGGCGTCAAGTCGGCGCCGTTCGTCGTCCTGATCGGCGCGGAGATGCCGGCGATCCTGGCCGAAGTCTCCTGCCTGTCCGACGCGGACGAGATCGAGCGCCTGCGCGACGACAGCCATCTGCAGGCGATCGCCGAAGCCCTGGACGCGGGGATCCGGAGCTATGCCGCCTCTCTGCTGCCCGAAGCGGAGACCGCCGGCGGCGACGCTAAGCTCCCCGGCGACCCGGACCGAAGATGACCGCGCAGACCGCCGCCAGCACCGCAGGCACGACCAGGGGAGGGGTGCTCAAGGTGGGCATCGACCTGGGGACCTCCCGCAGTTCGATCTCGGCCGCGAACGGCGAGCGCCACATGGTCCGGAGCTACGTCGGCTGGCCGCGGGACATCGTGGCCCGCAAGGTGCTCGGCCGCGACGTGCTGGTCGGCATCGAGGCCCTGGAGAAACGGCCGATGCTGGAACTGCGCCGGCCGCTCGAACGGGGGCTGATCAAGGAGGGATCGGAGCGCGACGAGCAGGCCGTGCGCGAGATCGTCCGGCGGCTGCTCGACCTGGCGGCGCCCGAGGAGCGGAGTCCGAGGCCGGCGATCCACGCCGTGGTCGGCGTGCCGGCCGAGACGCTGCGGGCGAACCGCCGGAACCTGCGGCGCATCCTCGAAGGCCAAGTCGCCAGCACGATGATCGTCTCCGAACCGTTCGCCGTCGCCTACGGCCTCGACGCCCTGGTCCACACGATGGTCGTCGACGTCGGCGCCGGCACCACGGACTTCTGCGTTCTGATGGGCCGCTTCCCGACCGAGGGCGATCAGCGCTCCCTGACCGTCGCGGGCGACGCCGTCGACCAGCGCCTGCACGCCCGGATCGAGGAGCGCTTCCCCGACGCCTCGGTCTCCATCCACATGGCGCGCGCGTGGAAGGAGCGGTACGCCTTCGTCGGCGGGGGCGGTCCGGTCGTCGTCGAGGCGCCGGTGCGCGGCAAGCCGACCCCGCTCGACATCACCGAGCCCATGCGGACCGCCTGCGAGAGTCTGCTCGACCCGCTGCGCGAAACCTTGCTCGACCTGATCGCAAAGGTCGAACCCGAGTACCAGAACCGGGTGCGCAACAACGTGATCCTGACCGGCGGCTCGGGCCTGATCCGGGGCCTCGGCGCCGCGCTCCAGAACGCGCTCGGCGAGCTCGGAGGAGGCCGGGTGCGCGTGGTCAAGGACCCGGTCTTCGTCGGCTCCGACGGCGGCTTGACCCTGGCGAGGGACGTTCGGGAAGAGGACTGGCTGCGCCTGACCGGCGGCGGCTGAGCGCCGGGGGCGCGGGTCTTCCGACCCGCTGCCGCCGAAGGCGGCCAGAGAAACCCGCCGTCCGCTAGACCGGCGCCGCCGTCCTCGCCGGCGGCCCCGGCAGCAGGGACGCTAACTCGTCCAGGTCGGCCACCTTCGGGCAATCCACCTCCGGCCAGTCGCCCCACGGATCGAGCAGCACCGCATGAACTCCGGCGGCCCGCGCGCCGGCGACGTCGGCGGCGTAGAGGTCGCCGACATGCACCGTCCGTTCCGGCCGCGCGCCGGCCAGTTCGAGCGCGACCTCGAAGATCCGCGGGTCCGGCTTCTCGAACCCGACCGCAGTGGAGTCGACGAGGCCGTCGAAGAGATCGGAGTAGCCGATGTTCGAGACGGTCGTTCGCATCGTGCCGTCCGAGTTGCTGACCACGACCATCCGGTAGCCCCGGGCCCGGATCCGCTCGAGTGCTTCGCGGCTGCCGGGCAAGCTGCGGTTCCAGAGCCGGTCGTTGCGGCCGGGCGAGAAGAGACGGTTCGCCAGCGCGGAGGCGGCGTCGCCGGGGTCGGCGCCAGCGCGGCATGAAGCCGGAAGCCGCTCCAGGATCGCCCCCAGGTAGAAACGGAAGGCGTTGTCCCCCTCGGTCGTCCGCCGTTCGGCCAGGGCCGCGGAGAGCGCCGGCCGCGCCGCCGCTTCCGCACGCTCGATCTGGGCGCCGGAACACTCGACGCCGAGAGCTGCCGCGGCCGTCGCGACGCGGTCGAAGTCCATCGACAGGAAGGTGTTTCCCGCATCGAAGAAGACCGTGTCGAGTTCCTCCCAGGGAACCGGTCGCGCCGTCGCCATGGCGCCGTAGTGTGCCACCAGCCGCCGAATCCGCCGCCGCGCGGGACTGCCGTCCCAGCGCCCGACGACGGGCGTACGGGACCGGCGCGCCGTCGCCGGAGACGGCCCGAAGGACGTGCCGGCCTCCACGTCCGGCGCCGCCGGCGGACGATCGTCTATTCTCCACGGTCACGGAGGACGACGACGATGCGAAGAAACGCGATGGGTCCGGCGACGCTCGCCATGGCAACCGCTCTCCTGTTCGGCGCCGCGGCCGCCGCCCAGGACGAGCCCGACGAGGCGCTGCAGCGCCTCGGCAACGACCTGTTCGCCGAACTCCTGTTCAACAACCAGGGCACGGGCTTCGCGATCGCCTGCTCGGTGTGCCACGCCATCGGCGAGTCGGTGCCCGGCAAGCCCGAGCGCTACTACGCCGACCACACGCCGACCAGCCTGACCGCGAACCGCGAGACGACGGAGCGAAACGCGCAGACCCTGGCCGACGCCTTCCGCGCCGACGTGTTCGGCTGGGATGGCGCCTACGACTCGATGGAGGCCATGATCCTCGACAAACTGGTCGGCAAGCAGTACGGCTGGAACGACGAGGACCGCGACGCGGCGATGGACAACGCGGCCTACGTGCTGCTCAACGAGGGCCACAACGCGATCTCGGGCGTGCCCTACCTCGACCAGTTCCAGGAGGTCTACGGCCTGGACCTCGAGTCCCTGCCGCGGCCCGAAGTGGCGGAGGCGGCCGCCCGCGCCCTAGCCGACTACACCCGCACGCTGACCTACACGATGACCGCCCGCTGGGACGCCTTCGCCGAGCAGAACCGGTTCCGCAAGCAGCCGAACGAAGGCGAGGACATGCTGAACTACGCGGCGAGCATCGAGAGCCGGATCTTCAACCAGGAAGGCCGGAACCTGATCCGGCGGCCGGAGGGGTTCACCGAGACGGCCTACGAGGGCTTCAAGACCTTCTTCCGCGTCTTCGACGTGGAGTCGGTAGGTGCCTGCGTCCGTTGCCACGTGCCGCCGACCTTCACCGACTACGCGCTCCACGGCACCGGCGCCGGCGAGTTGAAGACGCCGCCGCTGCGGAACCTCTCCCGCACCGACCCGTACCTGCACGACGGCGGCGCCGCCACCCTGGAAGACGCGATCCGGGCGCACATGGCGCTGGCCGAAGCCGCCGACAACGAACGGGAAGGCGTCGACCCGCTCTTCGGCGAGATCGCCATCTCGGACGCGGACATCGAGCCCCTCGTTCTGTTCCTCCAGATGCTGGACGAGGTGGGGCCCGACAATTTCCGTCACTACCTGATCAACTTCGAGTGAGCGGTCGGGGACGGGCCGCGAGTGCCGGTCCGCCGGCCCTCTGGCCGGCATCGGAGCGTGTGCAACCGGCCGTGGCGCGACGCGCGGCACGGCTGGCCCTCGCCGCGCCACTGCTCGCCGCGCTCGCGCTCGCGGCGCCGCTCGCCGCCGACCCGTCTCTCGAACGGACGGACGCCCTGCCGCCGGATCTCCCGGACTGGCTTGGCGCCCTGCTCGATCCGGCCGGCTACCGGGTGATCCGCGACGAGGGCCAGCCGATCGAGTTCTGGTTCCCGCCCGCGCTGCCGATGCAGGACCCCTCGGCCGAACTCGGCGTCGAGTACCCCACCCTGCCGCCCGGCAGCCTCGTCGGCCTGATGCGCACGACGGACGACTGGAGCACCTACAAGAAGCAGATCGTGCCCGCCGGCGCCTACACCCTCCGCTACGCCGTGCAACCGGCCGACGGCGACCACACCGGGCAGACCTGGTTCCGCGACTTCCTCATCCTCATCCCGGTCGCGCTCGACACCTTCGATCCCTACGGCTTCCCGGAGCAGGAGCCGCTCGTGGAGGCCAGCATCACGATCGTCGAAGGCGCCACCCATCCGATGACGATGGCCCTGTTCCAGAACTACGACGGCGCGGAGAGCGCCACGATGTTCTGGAACGACCTCGACCAGCCCACGCTCGCCGTGCCCCTCGGCGACGTGACCCTGGGGCTCGTCGTCGAGGGCCAGGGCGAGGAAGTGCCGCTGTAGGGCAGTCGCGGCCGCCGGTTGGACATCTAGGTTCCACGAATACGACACGGTTCGGCTACACTCATGCACTTTGTCGCGAACCGGCCCAGGGGGTGCACGAGTGTCGGAAGGAGGGCTGAAGCGGTGCGGGGCATCGCGTCCGGAACGGCGCCGGGTCCGGCTGCCCGGGCTTCTGCTCGCCGCCCTCGCGGCCGCAAGCTCGTCCGCCGCCATGGCCACCGTACCGTCGAAACCGACGAAACCCACGGTGGCCGGCCAGGTCAGCGGCAGGGTCGCGCTTCAGTCCCAGGTCTTCTCGGAAGGCAGCTCGGCAATCACGAAGTGGCAGTACCAGGTCAAGAAGGGCGAGGGCGACTACAGCGGCTGGAGCCACATCGAGGCCTCCAACAAGCTGCTCGTCTTCACCCTTGGCGGCTTCGAGAACGGCGCCACCTACCGTTTCAAGGTGCGGGCCGTGAACGCCTCGGGCGAGGGCCCGGCCTCGGACGAATCCGACCCCGTGACCATCCCCGCCACGACCCCTTCCAAACCCACGGCCATCGGGGTTTCGGGGGACAACGCCTCGGTCGAGTTGACCTGGACCGCGGGGAGCGACGGCGGCGGAACGATCACCAAGTGGCAGTACCGGCAGAAAGCCGGCGAAGGAAACTACGGCGCCTGGCTGGAAATCTGCAGGACGCAAACCGACGAGAACTGCCCGAACAAGGCCAGCCACACCGTCGACAGCCTGACCAACGGCACCGCCTACAGGTTCAAGGTCCGCGCCGTGAACGGAACCGGCAACGGCGCGGCCTCCGACGAGTCCGCCGCCGTCACGCCGTCCACCACCCCCGCGAAGCCGACCGACCTGACCGTGGCGGCTTCCTGGCAGGCGGTCGACCTGGGCTGGACGGCGGGCGGCGACGGCGGCTCGGCGATCACCGGCTGGAAGTACCAACAGAAAGAAGGCAACAACAACTGGGGCGCGTGGCTCACCGTTCCCAACAGCGGAGCGAGCACCACCAGTCACACGATCACGGGCCTGACGACCGGCGCCGCCTATCGGTTCAAGGTTCGGGCCGTCAATGAAAACGGCGACGGCGCGGAGTCCGCCGCGTCCGCTTCGGCGACTCCCCCCGCCGCCACGCTCGCCGCCGGCGGCATCGCGGCGACGACCGCGACGCTGACGATCGGCAACTACACGGAGAGCTGGTACCGCAAGTACACCTCGCCCGCCGGCGGCGCGTGTTCCTCCACCGCCGTATCGACCGCATCGACGACGGTGAACGACCTGAAAGAGAACACCTCCTACACCTTCGCGGCGTACACCGACGCCGCCTGCTCGACGCTGCTGGCCACCGCGGCGCCCTTCCCGACGCTGCCGCCCCAGCCCTCGAAGCCGGCGGCCACGGCGGGAACCAACGACGGCGAACTGATCCTGGCCTCGTCCGTCACGGGCGACGCCGCGCTGACCCGGTGGGAGTACAAGAAGAAGAGCGAGAGCGGCGCCTACGAGCCGGACTGGACGACCATGTCCAGCACCTCGGCGACGCTGAACCACACGGTCGCCGGTCTGACCGTCGGCACGAGATACCAGTTCAAGGTACGCGCGGTGAACGCCTCGGGCGCGGGCGCGGAGTCCGACGCCTCGACACTGGAGCGGGCGCCGGGCGAGGTCATCGAACCGGAGATCGAGTTCTACGCCATCGAGATCGGCCGGACCGCCGCGACCCTGGTCGTCTCCGGTTACCCGGGTCCGTGGTGGTACCAGGGCAGCCAGAAAGGAGCCGCCTGCACCGCGGTCGAGGCGGGGACCACGACGGTCAGCCTCATCGGTCTCAAGCCGGCCACTTCCTACACCTTCAGGGCCTACGGCGAGGCCGGTTGCCTGACCGACAGCGAACTCGCCAGCACGGAGATCACCACGCAGGACCCGCCGGAAGCGACGGCGCCGCCGGCGCCGTCGAGGCCGACGGCGACTCCCGGCCACGCTTCGGTGACCCTGACCTGGACCTCCAACGGCGACGGCGGCGCGGCGATCGGCAAGTGGCAGTACGTCAAGAGAGTTGGCGACGGCAGCTTCGAGACCGAATGGACCGACGTTCCCGGCGGCGGCGACGCCAGGACCTGCACCGTCGACGGCCTCGTCGCCGGAACCGCGTACCGGTTCATGCTGCGGGCCGTCAACTCCGTCGGCGCCGGCGCCCCCTCCGCCCCGTCGGCCGCCGCGATCCCGACCGACCTGGGACCGACGGTGCGTTCGCCGCTGCAGGACGTCGCGCTGCCGCTCGGAGGCGCGCCCGTGTCGCTCGACCTGGCGATCTCGTTCGCGGGCGAGGACCTGACGTGGGAAGCGTCGGTCGAGGACGAAGCCGTAGTCGGCATCCGCCTCGCCGGGCCGTCCCTGACGCTGTCTCCGCTGGCGCTCGGACGCACCGCGGTCACGGTGACCGCCGCGAACGGCTACGGCTCGGTCAGCCTGGCGTTCGCGGTCGACGTGCGGGACGCCATGCCATTCGTCGGCCGGCGGCTGCCGAACGCCACGATCCGGGTGGACGAAGGTCCCTTGCGGATGGAACTCGCGGACGCCTTTGGCGGCACTTCGCTGCGCTACGCCGCGTCGTCCTCGAACCCGGATGTCGCGCGGCTCTCGCTGGAAGGCAGCCGGCTGGTCGTCCGCCCGACCGGCGCCGGCATGGCGGACATCTCGGTCGCCGCGTCCAACGGCGTCGGCGAGGCGAAGCAGACCTTCAGGCTGACCGTGCGCGACGCGCCGCCCCGGGCTGTCGGCACGCTGCCGGACCTGGAATTGGCGCCCGGCGACGACCCGGTCCAGATCGACATCGGACCGGCGTTCACCGGCTCCTCGCTGGTCTTCTCGGCGTCATCGTCCAACTCCGCCGCGGTTGCGGTCAGCGTGTCCATGCCGGTCGACGGCGGCGGAACCCTGACCTTGCTGCCACTGGCCGTCGGGCGGGCAACGATCGCCGTCCGTGCCACGAACGTCTCCGGCGACGCCGTTCAGCGCTTCACGGCGACGGTCGCAGATCGCGCGCCGGAGGTCGTCGGCGGACTGCCCGCCGTGACCCTGACCGCCGGCGGCGCAGCAAGAACCGTCGACCTGGCGCCTGCCTTCGGCGGCACGAACCTGGTCTTCGAGGCGGCTTCGCTCGATCCGGGCGTGGCGCGAGTCTCCGTCGCCGGAGCGTCGCTCACGGCCTCGCCGGTGCGGGAGGGCCGGACCGAACTGGTCGTCGCGGCGTCGAACAGCGCGGGGCGCGCCGAGCAGCGCTTCGCGGTCGTCGTGGTCACCTCCGCGGCGGAAACGGAAGTGCTCGAGAACGCGCTGGCGGCGGTAGGCCGCGCGACGCTGACGAGCGTCGCGGCGACGGTCCGGTCCCGCTTTGCGACGAACCGCGACAACGCCGGGATACGGATTCTCGGGCAGGAGATCCCGCTGGCGGGCGGCGACGCCGGGAATCGCCTCGGCGGCAGCGCCGGAACGACCCGCTTCGGCGGCGGCTACGGCGGCCTTGGCGGCCATGACCGGAACGATCCGAACGCCCGCTTCGCGGATCGGGCGCTGGCCAGCCTCTCCTTCGAGATCCCGTTCAGCGCCGCCGCGGCAGAGAGCGCCGAAGGCGAAGAGGCCCTCGGACGCTCCCGGTCCTGGGCGCTCTGGGGCAGCGGCGACCTGGTCTCCTTCGACGGCTCGGAGCTGGAAGACGCCTCCTTCAGCGGCGACGCCCGCACCTTCTACGTCGGCGTCGACGGTCCCGTCGGCGAGCGCTGGCTGGCCGGAGTCGCGGTCTCCAGCCTCGACGCCCGAATCGACTACGCCTTCGCCTCGTCCGGCGAGGGCGCGGGCGGCGAGGGCGAAATGCGTTCCGAGCTCGCGTCCATCCTCCCCTACGCGCGGTACGACGCCGGAGGCGGCCGCGAGTTCTGGGCAGCGCTCGGCGCCGGCAGCGGCGACGCCAGTCTGGACCGCCAGCTAGCGGACGCCGGCGACCTGGACCCGGAGAAGAGCGACCTGTCCCTGCTGATGGGCCTGGTCGGCGGACGCTGGCGCCTCGGCGGCAGCGAAATGGACCTGGCGCTCGTCGGCGACGCCGGCTTCGCGGAGCTGGAGACCGACGTCGGCGAACGGGCGGTAGACGGCCTCGCCGCCCGCGTGTCGAGACTGCGCCTGGGTCTGGAGTTCTCGCGCGCCCTCGCCGCCCGCCATGGTTCCGTGACGCCGTTCGGCGAAGTCTCCGCCCGCCACGACGGCGGCGATGGCGCGAACGGCGCCGGGCTGGAGGTCGCCGGCGGCCTCCGCTACCGGAGCGCCTCCGGCCGGGTGCGGTTCGAGGTGCAGGCGCGGACACTGGCGCTGCACGCCGAGAGCGGCTATCGCGAGACGGGCTACTCGCTGAGCGCGTCGGTCGAGCCGCGCGAGGGCGGCGCCGGCTTCTCCCTGTCCGTCACGCCGACCTGGGGCCGGATCGGCGGCGCATCCCTCTTCGAGGGGACGTCCTCCGTGCGGTCGCTGGCCGGCGCCGCTCTGCCCGGCGCAAGCCACGGACAGACGATGTCGTTCCGCACCCGCGCCGCCTACGGCTTCCGGCTGGGCCTCCCGGCAGCGCTGCTCGCGCCGTTCGGCGAGTATGAAACCCACGGCGCAGGCCCCGCCAGAGTCCGAGGCGGGTTCTTCTTCGGCCTCGAGCGCCGCCGCCATACTCTGACGGTGGAGCTTTCGACCGGCGCGGGAGGCGGCTTCGGCGCATTCTCCCTGTCTCCGGCGCCGGCAGCGCCGGCGAACCGCGCCGGCGTCGGCGATCTCCAGAGCGGCGCCCTGACCCACGCCCTGACCGCGACCGTCCGCTTCGCGCCGCCGAGAGGAGCCTCGCCGAGAAGGCCGTGATCAGCCCAATCAGGAGTGTTCACAGGGCTGCGCTGTCGCGCAGGGATCGAGCCGTCTGCCGGGTGCGCGGGTCTTCCGACCCGCTGCCGGCGTAGCCGGCCAGGAAGTCGCGCCGGCCGACGGGCCGGCTCCACTCGGCCTGGCCCGCCGGCGACGACGCTAGCGGTTCCGCGTCAACGGCACGAACCGCACCGGGATCACCCGGGTCCGCTCCACCGACCCGTCCGCCCGCTTCTCCAGCACCTGGAGTTCCTGGCGGCCGCCATCGGGCCCCACCGGCAGCACCAGCCGGCCGCCGACCGCCAACTGGTCGACCAGGGGCTGCGGCACATGGTCCGGCGCCGCGGTGACGACGATCGCGTCGAACGGCGCCTCCTCCGGCCAGCCCGCGTAGCCGTCGCCGATCCGGGTCGTCACGTTCCGGTAGCCGGCCGCGTCCAGGTCCGCCGCCGCCCGCAGGCCGAGCGGCTCCACGATCTCGATCGTGTAGACGTGATCGACGATCTCCGCCAGCACCGCCGCCTGGTAGCCCGAGCCGGTGCCGATCTCGAGCACCCTGTCCTCCGGGTCGGGCTCGGCGAGCTCGGTCATCAGCGCCACGATGTAGGGCTGCGAGATCGTCTGGCGCCAGCCGATCCCGAGCGGCGAGTCGCGGTAGGCCCACTCGCGGATCTCCTCCGGCACGAACAGGTGGCGCTCCACCTTCTCCATCGCGTCGATCACCCGGACATCGAGCACCGGCGGCCTGCCGTCGCGGGGTTCGGAGATCGTGTCGCGCACCATCTGCCGCCGGAGCGCCGTCAAGTCGACCCGTTCCTGGGCGGGTGCGGCGGAACCCGCGAGGCCCATCACGGCGGCGGCAGCGACGCCGAACCGCAGGCCCCGCGCCGCGGGCCGCCGAAGGGCCGCGTGTAGCCTTCGCCATCCCGTCCGACCGCCGCCAACCGAGGTTGTCGTCATCGCTCGCCCCCCAACTCCGCCCAAACGTCTGTGGAACCGACCGGGCCTGCAAGCGTACATGGGGACACTGGCCTGTTCGAGTTCCGGCCTGGGCATGTACCAGCTCCTCCTGCCCTGGCTGCTGATCAGCGCGCTTTCCCTGCCGGCCAGCCAGGTCGGCCCGCTGCAGGCGGCCGTCGGCCTTCCCGGCGTGATCATCATGCTCTGGGGCGGCGCCAGCGCCGACCGCGCGGACGCCCGGGCAACGCTGACCCGGGTGTTCGGTTCAGCGGCCCTCGTACCCCTCGCGCTGATTCTGGTACTCGAACTCGGAGAGCTCAGCGTCTGGACCGTTACCGCGTGGGGCCTCGGAATCAGCGCCGCCCTGTCCTTCTCCGGACCGGCCCAGCAGTCCGTGCTGAGCCGCATCGCGGGCCGGGATCTGCAGCGGGCGGTGACCGCGTCCACCGCCATCACGATGTTCACCACGATGATCGGGATCGGCGCCGCCGGTCAACTCGACCGAATCGGCCTGCGGCAGGTTCTGCTGGTTCAGTGCCTCTGCCTGGTCGTGGCGGCACTGTGGATCCGGCGAATCGGCTCGCACGAGTCCGCCAACGACGGGCCCACCGAGCCCACCTGGCGCCGGATCCGCGAGGGCTTCCGCGCCTCCTACCTCCAGCGTCCGGTCTTCGACGCGATGACGGTCAACTTCGTCTCCAGCATCTTCAACGCCGGCGGCTTCCTGACCGCCTTTCCCTTCATCGTCCGGGAGGTCTACGACGGCGACGCGGAACTGCTCTCGTTGCTCATGATCGTCTTCTTCGCCGGCGCGGTCGTCTCGAACCTGATCATGCTCCGGTTCATGCCGTTCCGGAAGCCCGGCCGCTGGTTCGTCCTGTTCCAGCTCTCCCGCGTCGTCGTCCTCTTCCTGATCTGGATCGAACCCGCCTGGTGGCTGGTCGTCACCGCGGTCGTCGCCTGGGGCCTCAACATGGGCGTCACGACCACCCTGGCCCGAGCCATCGTCCAGGAGGCCGCCGAACCGCTTTCCCGCGGCCGCGTCATGGCCGTCTTCGGCATCGGTCTGCTGGGCGCCCCGCTGATCGGCGCCGTCATCCTCGGCTGGATCGTGGAACAGTACGGTGCTCTCGCCGGCCTCGTCCCCGGCATGGCGGCTTCGGTGCTGTTGTTCCTCTACAGCATGGCGGCCACGGGGCTGTGGCGGTATCGGTCAGCCTGACGCTCTGAGCGGCGCCTTCGGGAGGACGGCCAGCCCGCGCGGACGCTACGGCGACCGCGTGATTGCCCGCGCTCATGGCCGTCACGCCGGCGCGCAGTCGTTCGGCGCTCAGCCGCGGGACGTTCGACAGCGCCCCTCACGCCTTGAACGTACCGGAGCGCCGAAAAAGCTCCAGCTTGGCGTGGACACGGCCGTTCCCCGGCAGGATCGCCCGCATCTCGGGGCCCGACCACTCGACGACCGGCGTTTCAACGATGTGAGGAGAGATCGGCGCAAGCGTCTCTTCGACCGACTCCAGCGTGATGCAACTGTCGTCGTCGCTCACCACCTTTAGTCTACCAACCGAAACAGGCGAGCCGGACGACCTCCGCGTCGACGCCACCGACGACGCCGATCAGTCGTCGCTGGTCAGCGGCGGGAAGCGCACCTCGAGCACCGACCTCCTTTCGACCGAGCCGTCAGGCAGCTTCTCCAACACCTGGAGTACCTGGGGGCCCTCCGGCGGTCCCACGGGCACCACGAGCTTCCCGCCCGCGGCAAGCTGGTCGATCAGCGTCTGTGGCACGGGGTCGACCGGCCCCTTGACCATGATCGAGTCGAACGGCGCGAACTCAGGCCAACCCTCGAAGGGTTCGCCAACCCCCACCGTCACGTTGCCGTAGCCGAGGTCGCCGAGGGTGGCGGCGGCCCGCTGAGCGAGCGCTTCATCGGGCTCGATCGTGTAGACGCGGTCCACCATCTCGGACAGCAAAGCAGCCAGGTAGCCGGAGCCGGTACCGACCTCCAGCACCTTGTGGCCCGAAACAGGGAGCGTCGGTGTGGTGAACACTCTCGCCTCGCTTCCGGCACCGATCTCTACTTCGTGGGTGCGGAGGGGCACAGCGAGTTCGGCCATCAACGCCACGATGTAGGCATCCGGAGTCGTCCGGCCCCGGCCAATCGACAGCTCGGGACCGCGATAGGCGCGAACTTGCTCCGCCGCCGGAACGAAGCGATGCCGCGGCACTCCGGGCACACCACCCATCACCTGGACCACCCGGTGAACGTCCAGGTCCGGGCGGTCCATGGACCGCCCGAGAACGTACCCCATCATCTCTCCACGCTCTTTGTTCCGCTCCCAGCGGGCGGCTCCAGCCACCCCCCTTGCTGCCATGACCGTGAAGTAGCAGACGGAGAAGAGCGTGAACACGCCGGCAGCCAACACGACGACCCGAGCGAACGCCAGGGGACGCGCCGCCGAGCGGTCCGCCAGGCGCCGTCTCAGCACGGCCCCCAACGGGCGGTCCAGTTGAATCCGGCCACCGACGGGTCCATGCCCGCGCCCCTGGTCGTCGATGCTCTTCCGAGTAACCAGGGATCGCCGGATCTTCACGTCAACCGGCCCTCTGTCCCCCAGCCGCGCCCCGCCGCCGCAGCCACTCCACCGTGCTCAACGCCAGCAGCGCGAAGACGATCAGGAAGGTGGCGACGGCGAGGATCGTCGGGCTGATCTCCTCGCGGATGCCGGACCACATCTGGCGCGGCAGGGTGCGCTGTTCCAGGCCGCCCATGAACAGGACGACGACGAGTTCGTCGAAGGACGCGGCGAAGGCGAACAGGGCGCCCGAGACGACGCCGGGCAGGATCAGCGGCAGTTGCACCCGGCGGAAGGCGACGAGGGGGTTCGCGCCCAGGTTGGCGGCCGCGCGCATGACCGTCCAGTCGAAGCCGGCCAGGGTCGCGCTCACCGTGATGACGACGAAGGGCGCGCCGAACACGGCGTGCGCGAGGACGATCCCGAGGTGGGTCTGCGCCAGGCCGAGGTTCGAGTAGAAGAAGAACATGCCGACGCCGGCGATGATGACCGGCGTGATCATCGGCGAGACGAGCAGCGCGGTGACGATCTTGCGGCCCGGCATCGCCGGATGGGCCAGGCCCAGCGCCGCCGCCGCGCCGAGCACGGTGGCGACGACGGTCGCCGAGACGCCGATGATCAGGCTGTTCAGAAGCGGGCGCGTCCACTCGTCGCCGTCGAAGACGTTGCGGTACCAGCGCAGCGAGTACGCCTCCGGGTCGAGCCGCAGCATGCCCTCGGTGAAGGTGAAGTAGGGCTCGGCGTTGAAGCTGAGCGGCACCAGCACCAGGATCGGCGCGATCAGGAAGACGAAGGCGGCGACGCAGAAAGCCAGGTAGCCCCAGCGGGCGACCCGGTAGCCGGGGCTGACCGCCGTGACCGCCATCATCCGAGCCCTGTCCGGCCGATGCCGGCAAGGGCGCCGAAGGCCACGCGGCGGCCGCCGCGGGAAGCCCGCACGCTCACGCCCCCAGCCCGATCCGGTCGATGCCGACCAGCCGGTCGTACACCGCGTAGAGCAGGGTCACGCCGCCCAGCAGCAGCGCCGCCAGCGCCGCCGCCAGACCCCAGTTCAGCGAGGTCTGGACGTGGTACGCGATCATGTTCGAGATCAACTGGCCGCTCTGGCCGCCGACCAGGGCCGGAGTGATGTAGTAGCCGATCGCCAGGATGAAGGTGAGCAGGCAGCCGGCGCCGACGCCCGGCAGCGTCTGCGGCCAGTAGACCCGGCGCAGCGCCTGGAACGGCGTCGCTCCCAGCGAAACGGCCGCGTTCATGTAGGCGGGCGGGATGGCCCGCATGACCGAGTAGAGCGGCAGCACGAGGAACGGCAGCAGCACGTGGGTCATCGCCACGAAGGTGCCCGTCATGTTGTAGATCATCGCGATCCGGCCATCGTCGCCGACCAGTCCGATGGCGACCAGGAAGTCGTTCACGATGCCCTGGTTCTGGAGCAGCACGATCCACGAGGTGGTCCGCACCAGCAGCGAGGTCCAGAACGGCAGCAGGACCAGCAGCAGCAGGACGTTCGCCCGCTTCGGCGGCGAGTTGGCGATCATGTGCGCCACCGGATAGCCGATCGCCAAGCACAGCAGGGTGACGCCCAGGCTGACCAGGAACGTGCGCCAGAACAGCGGCACGTAGATGCGCCACGCCTCCGGCGCGCGCTGGTAACCGCCATCGGGGCCGCGCTCGAAGTCGAGCGCCTTGAGGTAGTGGCGGGCGGTGAACCGCTGGCCGGCGGCCTGCAGAGCGCGCCACGGTTCCGGTCCGCCCCAGCGGGCGTCGATGGCCACCATCGTCTCGCGCCAGAAGGCGCCGTCCGTCGCCGCGCCGGCCGCCTCGGCGGCGGCCCGGGCCTCGACCATCTCCCGCGAACCGCCCATGATCGTGCTGCGCATGCCGCTCGCGACCCGGTTCACGCGGTTCGCCGTGCGCCCGAGGGTCCGCTCCTCGCGTGCCGCCACGAACTCGCGGGCCGTGGCCGCGAACGCCTCGTCGGGCGGCGTCCCCCGGCCGTCCCAGTCGCGCAGGGCCGCCATGGTCTCGGGGAGCGCGTTCGCGACATCGGGATCGTGGAAGCTCTTCGTCAACAGGCTGAGCATGGGGCCGAGGAACGTCACGGCGACGAACGCGACGAGCGGCAGGACGAGACCGGCCGCCCGCAGCCGAGGCCCGAGCGCCCGGCGCCGCGGCGGCCGCGCAGGCGTCGGGCTGACGATTGGAGATTCCCGGGACGTCACGGCTCGCCCCCGGCCTTCACCGCGCCAGCCAGGCGGCGAAGCGCTCCTGCATCTCGTCGCTGTGGTCGGCCCACCACTCCCAGTCCGCCATCAGGTGGTTCTTCATGTTCTCGGGGTTCGTCGGCATGTGCGGCCACATCTCGTCGCCCGTCTCGGCCTGCCGGCCGATCAGGGACTGCCCGGAGTAGCGTGCCGGGCTGTACGAGATGTAGCGCCCCACTCCCGCCATCGACTCGGACCGGGCCGCGAAGCGCATGAACTCCAGCGCCTCGGCGAGCTTCGGCGTGCCGGCCACGACGGCGAGCTGGCCGCGGTCCAGGATCTGGCCGTCCCAGACGATGACGAAGGGCTGATCCTCCAGCACCTGGGCGTTGAAGATCCGGCCGTTCCAGCCCGTGCTCATCACCACCTCGCCGTCCGCCAGGAGCTGGGGCGGCTGCGCGCCGGCCTCCCACCACACGACCTCGTCCTTGATCGTGTCCAGCTTGCGAAGCGCCCGGTCGAGGCCCTCGGGGGTCGACAGCGTCTCGTAGACGCGCTCTCTCGGCACGCCGTCGGCCAGCAGCGCGAACTCCAGGTTGGCGTCGGGCTTGCGGTTCATGCCGCGGCGGCCGGGGAAGCGCTCCAGGTCGAAGAAGTCGGCGATCGTCGTCGGCGCCGGACCGGTCAGGGTCTCCGGGTTGTAGGCGTAGATCGTCGAGAACACGAGAGTCCCCACGCCGCACTCCGTGTTCGTCTCGGGCAGGAAGTCCTCCGCCGCCGGTTCGCCGTTCGGGCCCGGCGGCAGGATCGAGGGATCGATCAGTTCCAGGATGCCCTCGTCGCAGCCGGTCACGGACTCGGAGACGTTCATGTCGACCACGTCCCAGTGAACCGATCCGGCCTCGACCTGGGCGCGGATCTGGGCCAGGCCGCCGTTGTAGTCCGCCAGGTTGACCTCGATGCCCGTCTCCGCCGTGAACGCCTCGTGGTAGCCCTTGACGCAGGCCCGGGCATAGGAACCGCCCCAGGAGACGACGGTGAGGGACCGCTCCCCGGGATCCGGCGCGCCGCCCGGCGCCTCGCCGGCCGCCAGGTCTCCGGGCGGGCCGCAGCCAGCCAGCAGGACGCCGGCCGCGATCAGGCAGGCCGCGGCGGCGCGACGGGCGCCTGCCGGCGACCGCGTTCGCCCTGCCGCCGCCCCGGCGGCGCGGGGCGGCGCCGCGGCGCGGAGCGGGAGCGCCGTCACCACTCCTCCTCGCCCTCGGCCAGCTCCTCAGGCACGAGCGCACGGCAGTCGAGGGCGGTCCAGCCGACCGTCACCGCGTCGCCCGGCAACACGGCGCCGTGGCCGACGACATTCGGGATCTTGGCGATGAAGTCGGAGTTGCCGCCGACCGTCATCCGCACGCGCAGGTGATCGCCGAGGAAGATCAGGTCGTCGATACGGGTCTCGACCTCGTTGCGGTAGCGCCCCGGCGCCGGCGACACCGCGATCCGCTCGGGCCGGATGACGACCGTCGTCCTGGCGCCCGGCGGACACAGGCCGAGGCTCATCGCCCGGATCGTGAGTCCGCCGACGTCCACGTCGCAGACGCCGTCGCCCTCGCTGACGACGACACCGTCCAGCCGGTTGTTCTCGCCGATGAACCGCGCGACGAAGGCGCGCTCCGGCTCCTCGTACAGAACCTCCGGCGACGCCGCCTGCTCGATCGCGCCGTTGTGGAAGACGGCCACCCGGTCGGACAGCGTCATCGCTTCCTGCTGGTCGTGGGTCACGTAAACGACCGTCACCCCGAGGGCCGAGTGAATGCGCCGAATCTCGTACTGCATCTCCTCGCGCAGGCGGCGGTCCAGCGCGCCGAGGGGTTCGTCCATCAGCACGAGCTCCGGCTCGAAAACGAGGGCGCGGGCGATCGCGACGCGCTGCTGCTGGCCGCCCGAGAGCTGGGCGGGCCTCCGGTTCTCGAGCCCTTCGAGCTGCACCAGCGCGAGCGCCCGCTCGACCCGTTCCCGGCGAAGCGCCGGCTCGACGCCGCGCACCTCGAGCGGGAAGGCCAGATTGCCGCCGACCGTCATGTGCGGGAACAGGGCGTAGTTCTGGAACACCATGCCGATGCCGCGCCTGTGCGGAGGCAGGTCGTGGATCGGCCGGCCGCCGATGCGGATCGTGCCCGCGGTGGTCGCCTCGAACCCGGCGAGCATCATCAGGCAGGTCGTCTTGCCCGAACCGGACGGCCCCAGCAGGGTCAGGAACTCGCCCCGTTCGATGGCGAGATCGAGGCCCCTGACGACCAGGTTCTCGCCGTCGTAGCTCTTGTCAACGCCGACGAACTCGACGTGGGGAACGGCGCTCTCGCCGCGGCGGTGAGGGGCAGGAGCGTCCACGGGCCATCACTATACTTGCCGCTGGCTGTCCTGGGTCCGTAGCAGATGACCACGCAGACAAACGCGGACGAGTCCTCCGCCGGCAGCGCCGGGGGCGAGCCCTCCGCGGACGAGGTCACGGGCTTTCGCACCGCTCCCGACCGGTACCGGCACTGGAAGCTCGAGATCGAGCCGCCGCTCGCCTTCCTGACCCTCGAAGTCGACGAGCAGGCGGGGCTGCGTCCCGGCTACCGGCTCAAGCAGAACTCCTACGACCTGGGCGTCGACTTCGAGCTCCACGACGCCACGCAGCGGCTGCGGTTCGAGCACCCGGAGGTCCACGCCGTGGTGCTCCGCTCGGACCGCGACCGCATCTTCTGCGCCGGCGCGAACATCGGCATGCTCGGCGCCTCCTCGCACCAGTTGAAGGTGAACTTCTGCAAGTTCACGAACGAGACTCGCCTGGCGATCGAGGACGCGTGCCGGCACTCCGGCCAGCGCTACCTGTGCGCGGTCCGCGGCACGGCGGCCGGCGGCGGCTACGAGCTGGCGCTCGCCTGCGACCGCATCCTGCTCGCCGACGACGGGAGTTCGGCCGTCTCGCTGCCGGAGGTGCCGCTGCTGGGCGTGCTGCCCGGCACCGGTGGGCTGACCCGGCTGCTCGACAAGCGTCGGGTCCGCCGCGACCGGGCCGACCTGTTCTGCACCCTGGAGGAGGGCGTCAAGGGCCGGCGGGCCGCGGACTGGAACCTGGTGGACGAGCTGCTGCCGCGGTCCTCCTTCGACGAAGGCGCGAAGGCGCGGGCGCTGGAACTCGCGGCTTCGAGCGACCGTCCCGCGGCGCCCGGCGGCGCTGACTGGCCCGAAGTCGAGCCGCGGCCCGAAGCGGACTCGATTCGCTACTCCACGCTCCGCATCGAGTTCGACCGAGCGCTCGGCGCAGCCCGCCTGACCGTGCTCGGCCCAACCGACCCGCCGCCGGGCGATGCGCCGGAAGCACTGGCCGGGAGCGCCGGATTCTGGCCTCTCGTCCTCGCGCGCGAACTCGACGACGCCCTGCTCCACCTGCGCCTGAACGAGACCCGGATCGGACAGCTCGTCATCGAATCGGAAGGCGATCCGGACGCGGTGGCCGCCTTCGACGCGTTCCTTCATCGGGAGCGCGAGCACTGGTTCGTGCGCGAGGCGCTGCTCTACTGGAAGCGAGTGCTCAAGCGCCTCGACCTGACCGCGCGCAGCGCGTTCACGCTGATCGCGCCGGGGAGCTGCTTCGCGGGGTTGCTGCTCGAACTCGCGCTGGCCTCGGACCGCGCCTACATGTTCGAGGGCGAGAGCGATGACGGCGAGGCCGCGCCTTGCATCCGGCTCGGCGAACTGAACTTCGGCACGTTTCCCACGCCGAACGGGCTCAGCCGTCTCGAAACCCGGTTCCTCGGCCGGGAGGACGCGATCGACTCCCTCCGCGCGCTCATCGGCAGGCCTCTGGAAGCCGCCGACGCCGCGGAGGCCGGGCTCGTCACCGAGGTGCTCGACGACCTGGACTGGGAGGACGAGGTCCGCATCGCCCTGGAGGAGCGGGCCAGCTTCTCGCCCGACGCGCTGACCGCGCTGGAGGCCAACCTCCGCTTCCCCGGTCCCGAAACGCTCGAGAGCAAGATCTTCGGACGACTCAGCGCCTGGCAGAACTGGATCTTCCAGCGCCCGAACGCGGTCGGCGAAGAGGGCGCGCTCCGCCTTTACGGCACCGGCCGCAGACCACGCTTCGACAGCGAACGCATCTAGGGGCGTCCGCACCGGTTTCGGCTGCGCTGGCGCGCAGGGAACCGGCTGTCTGCCGGGTGCGCGGGTCTTCCGACCCGCTGCCGCCGAAGGCGGCCAGCTCCGCGCAAGCGAGTACTCTCAACCGATGGTCACCCTCGACAGCAGCGTCGACTACGACGTCCTGATCCCGAACAACGTCGCGCTGGCGTCGGACGCCCGCGTCCGCCGCGGCCTGGAACGCTGGCATCCCGGCTACATCGACTGGTGGATGGACATGGGTCCCGACGGCTTCCAGACCTCGGACGTCTACCTCCGCACCGCGGTCCGGGTCGAGTCGAAGGGCGCGGACAAGTGGGCGGTGTTCGACTACGTCAAGATGCCCGACTACCGCTGGGGCATCCTGCTCGCGCCCGAGGCCCCGGACCGCGCGATCCCCTTCGGCCGCCACGTCGGCGAGCCGGCCTGGCAGGAGGTGCCGGGCGAGTACCGGGCCATGCTCCGGCGCCTGATCGTGATCCAGGGCGACACGGAACCCGCGTCCGTCGAGCAGCAGCGCTTCCTCGGCAAGACCGCGCCCTCGCTCTACGACATGCGCAACCTCTTCCAGGTCAACGTCGAGGAGGGGCGGCATCTCTGGGCGATGGTCTACCTGCTGCAGAAGTACTTCGGCCGCGACGGCCGGGAGGAGGCCGGCGAGTTGCTGCGACGCCGGTCCGGCTCCGACGACGCCCCGCGCATGCTCGGCGCCTTCAACGAAGAGACGCCGGACTGGCTCTCCTTCTTCCTGTTCACCTTCTTCACCGACCGCGACGGCAAGATGCAGCTCGAGTCGCTGGCCCAGTCCGGCTTCGACCCGCTGTCGCGCACCTGCCGCTTCATGCTGACGGAAGAGGCCTTCCACATGTTCGTCGGCGAGAGCGGAGTGACCCGTATCGTCCAGCGCACCTGCGAGGCGATGGCGGCGGCCGGCATGGACGACCCCGGCGACATCGAGGCCGTGCGCGCGCTCGGCGTGATCGACCTGCCGACGATCCAGAAGAAGGTCAACCTCCACTACTCGCTGACCCTCGACCTGTTCGGTTCCGAGCTGTCGACGAACTCGGCCAACTTCTTCAACGCCGGGCTCAAGGGCCGCTTCCGCGAGCACCGGCTGGAGGACGACCACCGGCTGCTGGACGACACCTACGGGATCCTGGAACCGTCGAACGGCGCCAATTCGAAGGGCGGCTGGCACGTCGTCCAGCATCCGGCGCTCAACGCCCTGAACGCCCGCCTGCGCGACGACTTCACGGACGACTGCAACCTCGGCGTCGGCCGCTGGAACAAGACGATCCGGCAGACCGGCGTGGACTTCGAGATCGCGCTGCCCCACGTCGCCTTCCACCGGCAAATCGGCGTCTACCGCGACCTGCACGCGACGCCCGAAGGCGAACTCGTCTCCGAGGACGAGTGGAATCGCCGTCGCGACGAGTGGCTTCCCGACGACGCCGACCGCGCCTTCATCGAGTCCCTGATGGAGCCGGAGTTCCGGCCCGGCCGCTACGCCTCATGGATCGCCGAACCGAGGATCCGGATCAACCACAAGCCGGGCGACTTCGAGTGGGTCAAGCTCGCCGAGGCGTAGGGCTGCCTGACGCCGCAAGCAGACGACCGGCAATCTCGCGGGCTCCTTCGCGCCCTGGCTCGCTTCGGCGGCGGGAGCCGGGCGCATCGTGCCGCGGGTTTACGGATAGCGGCGCCAACTCCTCAGGGGTACAGCAGGCCCCTTCGCCAGGAGTCGCCGTCCCGTTCGTAGAACGTCCGGTCGTGGAGCCGGTGCTCCCGGGCCACCCAGAACTCGAAGCGCCGGGGCACGACCCGCAGTCCCGTCCAGTGGGGCGGGCGCGGCACCTCGCGGCCGGCGAATCGCTCGTTCACCCGCTCGAAGTCGGCGAGAAGCTGTTCCCGGCTTGCCAACGGCCGGCTCTGCCGAGACGCCCAGGCGCCGAGCTGGCTGTTCCGAACGCGGGTCGCGAAGTAGGCGTCGGCCTCGGCCTCGCCGACCCGCTCGGCGCGGCCGAAGACGCACACCTGCTCCTTCGGCTCCCGCCAGAAGAAGTTCAGGCTGACGTCGGGCCGCGCCAGGATCTCCCGGCCCTTGCGGCTCTCGAGATTCGTGTAGAAGACGAAGCCGTCCCGGTCGAAGTGCTTGAGCAGCACCACGCGGGACGACGGGCGACCCCGCTCGTCGGCGCTGGAGACCACCATCGCGTTCGGCTCGGCGAGGCCGGTGGCCGAGGCGCGCTCGAAGAGATCGCGGAAGCGATCGAAGGGGTCGGCGGCGGGTGCCATGGGCGAACTCTTACCGATCCCGCGTCCCGGGCCAACCCCGCCGGCCCGCTTCGCCGCCGTGTGAAACGATTGCCGGCCCATGAAGGTCGGCGTCCTCCAGTTCTTCTCCTGGCCGGACCGGCGGATTCCGCTCGATCAGGTCTACCACCGCGCCTTCCAGCGCATCGACATCATGGAGCGGAACGGCTACGACGCCGTCTGGCTCGCCGAGCACCACTTCAGCTCGTTCAGCATCTGCCCGTCGATCCACATCATGGGCACCCACGTGGCCGCGAGGACGGAGAACCTCCGCATCGGCACCGGCGTCTCACTGGCCCCGTTCTACAACCCGCTGCGGTTGGCGGAGGAGGTGGCGCTGCTCGACGTGCTGTCGGGCGGCCGGGTGAACTGGGGCGTCGGCCGCGGCTACCAGGAGGGCGAGTTCAAGGCCTTCGGCGTCGACCCGCAGCACAGCTACGAGGTGTTCCGCGAGCACGTCCAGACCGTGATCGGCGCGTGGACGGAGGAGCGCCTGACGTTCGAGGGCGAGCACTTCCGGTGCGAGGACGTCGAGGTGCTGCCGAAGCCGGCGCAGCGGCCGCACCCGCCGGTGTGGTTGGCGGCCTCCTCGCCGGAGGCGATGAACTGGGCCGCCGAGAACGGATTCTCGATCATGCTCGACCCGCACTCGGCGCACACCCGGATCGCCCGGAAGCGGGAGCTGTACCGGGGCATCCTGGAGGACCACGGACACTCGATCGAGGGCCGGGAAATCCCGATGGCCCGCCTGATCGCCTGCGCTCCGACCCGTGCGGAGGCGGAGCGGATCGCGCGCCAGGGCGCCGAGTGGACGGTCGGCTCGCACAAGAAGAAGGGCGTGCGGGCGGCCAGGGTCGAGAGCAGGCTCAACCGCGACCTGAGCGATCTGGCCCAGGACCACATCTTCAAGGACTCGGCGACCCGGTCCGCCATCGACCGTTACCTCGACGGCGTCATCGTCTACGGCACGCCGGACGAGTTGATCGACGAGATCGCGCGGCTGAAGGAGGAGATGTTCCTCGACTACCTGCTGCTAGCGCCCCTCAGCCACAGTTCCTTCGTGCTGTTCACGGACGAAGTGCTGCCCCGCGTCGTCTGAAAACCCGCTGGGTGCGCGGGTCTTCCGACCCGCCCACGTGCGGTGCCGCGGAGCCGCCCGGCCGGACGACAGGGCGGCCGGCCGGAGGCCGGCGCGACTCACTTGGCCGCCTCCGGCGGCAGCGGGTCAGAGGACCCGCGCACCCAGCGGCTACGTCTGCCGCTTCAGCGACGGCGGCCCTTGAACACGTACGACAGGCCCTCTTCGGCGAAGGCGCGGCACGCCTTGTCCTTGAACTCCACCGCCTTGTCCCATTCCTCGACGTCGTAGTAGTCGCGCTCGGCGACGACCCGGATCTCGCGCACCGTACGCTCGTCGAGATCGAGGCGCTCCGCGATCTCGCGGTCCGACAGGCCGCGGCGCCGCTTCTCGCCCGGCAGGTGCTCGTGGATGTCGACCTGGATCGAGTTCGACAGCTCCAGGATCTCCTCGCGGTGGCGGCGGTAGGTCTCGGGATCGACAAAGAAGAAAGCCACGTTCGACTCCTTTCTCGGCTCCTACGCCTTCTGCCGGAACTCGGCGCCCACGGGACAGACCCTCATGCACTCCCAGCACTGCCCCTGGCTCTGCGCCGCGTAGGTCATCGACCACAGCGTCTTCGTGAAGTGGCTGGAGTACAGCACCATCTTGCGCGCCTCCGGGTCGTCCTGGTCGAGGGCGAGTTCGAGCCCCTTCTGGAAGCCGGGAATCCAGTGCGTGTAGACCCGGGACGTGCAGCGGGCCGCGTCGTAGCGGCGCTCGACCAGCCGGCCGTTCTCGATCCGGCCGTCCAGGCAGCCGCCGTCGCCGAGCGGGCAGACCCTGGTGCAGGGCGTGGCGCCCTCGGCCTCCCACATCTCGACGCAGGCCGGCGCCGGGCAAGCCGGTTCGGCAAGCGGCGGCGTGACGGGGAACGGGTACGTGGTGACGATCGCCGAGTAGAACAGCAGGCCGTACTCGGGGTGCAGCACCGGGCCGGCCAGGCTGCGCGAGCCGCAGCCGGCCAGCTCCGCCGCCAGGGCGACGCTCAGGAAGGGCCGGTTGCCGCGACGGACGCCCGGCGGCACGAACAGCGCGTAGTAGCCGAACTCCGCCTCGATGAACTTCGCCGCCTTGAGGCCGAGGGAGTTGATCCGGTCGCTGGTGCCCATCGTCTCCAGGTGCTCGTGGACCGGACTCGCCCAGTCCGCCGCCCGCGGCGGACTGCCGCCGAGGACCACGACGCGGCGCGCATCCGGCAGCAGGTCGCCCGGACGGAAGCCCTCCGGTGCGTCTCCGAAGGCGCCGGCGTCGGCGACGCCCAGGGCCAGGGCGCCGCCGCGCTCGGCCATCGCCGTCAGGCGATCCAGCGCGGCCGCCGCTTCGTCCGCCGTCGGCTCGGGAGCGATCCCCGAGTCGGGGGCGATCCGCCGGACCGTCACCGGAGCCGCCTCTCGCCCATGCCGACCGGACACACCCGCATGCACTCGAAGCACTGCGCCACGCTCTCCTTGTAGTACGAGAGCGACGAAAGCGACTGGGTGAAGAAGTCGGAGTAGATCATCGACCTGCGCCGGTCCCGGTCCTCTTCCGTGGTGATCTGGACAAGGGACTTCTGGATCGAGCCGATGCCGAAGTTCATCGACCGCGAGGTGCAGCGCTCGCGGTCGTAGTACGAGTAGCCGATCCTGCCGTCCTCGTCGAGCGCGCCGTCGAGGCAACCGCCCTCGTCCTTCGGGCAGGAGGCGAGGCAAGGCGTCGTGCCCAGCTTCTCGTACATCTGGATGCAGGGCTTGGAAGGGCAGACATCCTCCTCGAGCGGGTGGTCCGGTTCGAGATCGAGGGTTGTGACCAGCGCGGCGTAGTACAGCAGGCCGTAGCGAGGATGGAGGATGATGTTCGCGGCCAGCGACCGGGTGCCCAGACCGGCCAGCACCGCGGCCAGCATCATGCTCATCGGCGGATTGTGCCCGGCCGTGGGGAGAGACGGCGCCTGCAGGGCGCGGTGGCCGTGTTCCCGCTCGATGTAGTCGCACATCACGTGGACCGCCACGTTCTCGCGGAAGTCGTAGCCGGTGATCTCCATCACGCGGTGATCGGGACAGCGCCAGGCGCCCGCCGTCGGCCCCTGGTTGCCTGCGACGACGACGCTCTTCGCGCCCGGCAGAACGTCTTCCGGCCGGTGCCCCTCCGGCACGAACTCGTTGAACGCGCTGGCGGCGGCGACACCGACCACGAGGGCGCCGGCCCCGGCGCCGACGTCGCGCACCGCCGCCGTTCGCTGCTGTCGGGCGTCCGCCATCGGGCTCGCTCCGGTAAGGTGCTCCTCGTGAACTCCGGGGACGATAGCACCAGCGTCGACGCGGGCGTCGAGGTCGTCAATCCGTGGGAGGAGCGGAAGGACCGCGGCAGGTTCTCCGCCCTCGTCGCCTCTCTCGTCCTCCTGGCCACCGCCCCGAGGAAGTTCTTCGACGGTACCCGGCCCGACGCGGGCATCTGGAGTCCGCTCTTCTTCGTGGGCCTGATCACGGTCATCTATGTCGTCCTGGGAGGCGTCGTTCTCACGGTCCTTTCGCTGACCCTTTCGGAACAGGCACTGGAGTCCGTCTGGCAAACCTGGTTCTGGACCAATCCGTCTCAGTTCGGAACCTCGGAGGAACTGCCCTTCGGCCCCACCCTGACCGCCCTCATCGGCTTCCAGCTCCTCCTGCTCACTCTCCCCCTCATCTTCGCCATCACGCTGATCGTGATGTTGATCTGGGGCTCGCTGGTCCACCTTCTTCTGGTCGCAACTCGCACCCCGAGGCCTCACGGGTTCCGCGGCACCTGGGCCGTGATGTGCTACGCCAACGGTGCAGCCCTCCTGGGCATCGTTCCCGTCGCGGGCGGAGTCCTGGGAAGCGTCTGCAGCGCGGTTCTGGTCGGGATCGGCCTTCACGTCGTGCAGCGGGTCGGCGTCATTCGAGCCACGGTCCTGGCCTCGATCCTGCTCCTCCTGTCCTTCCTGGGGTGGCTGATCCCTCGCGCCTTGCAAGGCAGCATCTTCTAAGGCCGACTTAGTAGAGTCGGGCGCCGCGCCCAGCCAGGGCGCCGAACGCCGACCCGCCTGACGCCATGATCGACCAGCTCGACGACCTCGAAGCGCGGGTCTCCGCGGCGTTGGACCAAGCGGCCGATCCGGAGCAGCTCGAGGCGTGGCGGCGGACGACGATCGGCCGCAAGGGCGAGGTCCAGCTTCTGACTCGCCGGATGGGGGAGATCGAACCCGCCGACCGGCCCGCGTTCGGCAAGCGGATCAACGAGATCAAGACCTCCCTTCAGGCGGCCTTCGAGGCCCGCCAGGATGCACTGCGGAGCGCTGCCCGGGAGGCGGAGACCGACGCCGACGCGCTCGACGTCACCCTGCCGGGCCGCCGGACCACTCTCGGCGGCTTGCATCCGTCGACCCTGGTCATGCGGCGGGCCCAGCGCATCTTCCGCGACATGGGGTTTCAGGTCTACCTGAGCCCCGACGTCGTCACGGACAAGTTGAACTTCACCGACCTGAACATGCCGCCCGACCACCCCGCGCGCGACATGCAGGACACCTTCTACGCGACGGACCCGAGCGTCGTGCTTCGCACGCACACCAGCGGCGGCCAGATCCTCGCCATGCAGGAACGGCACCCCGAGCCGCTACGCGTCATCCTGCCCGGCATGTGCTACCGCAACGAGCAGATCACCGCCCGCAGCGAGATCCAGTTCCAGCAGATCGAGGGGCTCGCGGTGGGCCGGACGATCACCTTCGCCGATCTGAAGGGCACCCTGACCGAGTTTGCCCGCCGCCTGTTCGGCGAGGGGCGCCACGCCCGCTTCCGGGCCAGCTACTTCCCGTTCACCGAACCGAGCGCCGAGATGGACGTCTCCTGCCAGCTCTGCGCGGGCGCGGGCTGCCAGTTGTGCAAGGAAACCGGTTGGCTGGAAATCCTCGGCTGCGGCATGGTCCACCCGACCGTGCTGAGGAACGGCGGCTACGACCCGGACGAGTGGAGCGGCTTCGCCTGGGGCATGGGAATCGAGCGGGTCGCCATGCTGAGGCACGGCATCCGCGACATCCGCTACTTCTGGTCGAACGATCTGCGCTTCCTGCGCCAGTTCCGGCGCTTCGCCTGATGCCCGTCTTCCGGTTCAACGACCTGCGCTTCCCGCGCCGGTTCGAGCGGTTCGCCTGATGCGGGTTCCGCTCAACTGGCTCGGCGACTTCGTCGACGTCGGCGACGACGCCGACGGTCTTGCCGAGCTGCTCACGAACGCCGGCCTGGAGGTCAAGGCGGTCGAGCGCTTCGGCGTGGAAGGCGCCGACCTGCCCTGGCCGGCCGACCTCGTCATGGCGGCGAAGGTCCTGCGCGTCGACCCGGTGCCCGACGCCGACCGCCTGGTGCTGGCGACCGTGGACTACGGCGCCGAGGAGACGCGCCAGGTGATCACCGGGGCGCCCAACCTGTTCCCGTATCTGGGCCAGGACCTCGGCGGCGCCGACATCTGGGGCGCCCTGCTGCTCGCCGGCGCCAGCTACCGCAATCCCTACCGCGACCTGAAGGTCACGCGCCTCAAGCCGAAGAAGCTGCGCGGCATCACGAGCGACGCGATGTTGTGCTCGGCGGCGGAGCTCGGACTCGGCGAGGACCACGAAGGGATCGTCCTGTTCGAGCCGGCCGACGAACTGCCGGCGCTTCGGCCCGGGCGGCCCCTGGCCGAGGTGCTCGGCGACGTCGTGCTCGACATCGACGTGATCCCCAACATCGCGCGCTGCGCTTCGGTCCTGGGCGTCGCGCGCGAGGTCGCGGCGCTCACGGAAGCGGAGTTCCGGCCGCCGGCGGTCCCGCTCACGATGGAAGGGCCGCCGGTCGCCGGCCGGGTCGAGATCGCGACCGAGAACCCGGAGCTGAACCCGCGCTTCGTCGCCCTGCTGATCGAGGGAATCGAGCAGGGGCCGTCGCCGTACTGGATGCAGCACCGGCTGCAACTCGCCGGGCAGCGGCCGATCGGCAACGCGGTCGACATCAGCAACTACACGATGCTCGAGGTCGGCCAGCCGAACCACGCCTTCGACTACGACCTGCTGCGGCAGCGGGCCGACTCGTACGCGGAAGGCGGCCCGGTACGGATCGTCACGCGGCTGGCGCGCGAGGGCGAACGCCTCACCACGCTGGACGGCGCCGAGCGGCAACTGCGACCCAACCAGATCATGGTCACCGACCCGGCCGGCTCGCTCAGCGTCGGCGGCGTGATGGGGGGCCGGGACAGCGAGATCGGCCCGGAGACCCGCAACGTGCTGCTGGAGGCGGCGGCCTGGGAACCCCGGAGCATTCGGCGCACCCAGCGACAGCTCGGCGTCCACACCGAGGCCGGTTTCCGTTTCAGCCGCGGCGTCCATCCCAGCCAGGCCCTGCTCGGCGCCCGGCGGACCGCCGAACTGCTCCGGCTTCACGCCGGCGGCACGATCGCCGAAGGGATCGTCGATCGCTACCCGCAACCGGCGCCGACCGTCACGGTCGACTTCGATCTCGGCTACCTGCGCCGGCTGAGCGGACTCGATTTGGGTGCGGAGGAGACGTCGGAGCTGCTGCGCCGCCTGCAGTTCGAAGTCGACGCGGTTGAGGACGGCACGGTCGAGGGGAGCACCGTCGAGCGGGGCACCGTCGAGAACCGCGCCGATGCGGCCGGCTCCGCTCCCGGCGTGGAAACGCCCGCGTCCCGCCCCGATCCCCGCCCCGGAACGCCCTCGCTTCTGCGCGTGACGGCGCCCGACCACCGCCTCGACATCGAGGGCCAGCACGACCTGGTCGAGGAGGTCTGCCGCATCTACGGCTACGACCGCATCCCTTCGACCGTGCTCAGCGACGTGCTGCCGCCCCAGCGCGGCAACCGCGAGCAGGCCTTCGAGGATCGGGTCAAGGACATCCTCGCCGACCTGGGGCTCCAGGAGATCGTCAGCTACCGGCTGACGACGCCGGAAGCGGAAGCGAAGCTGCAACTCGAAGACGCCGAGCCGCCGCCCTACGTACGGCTCGCCAATCCCTCGACCCAGGACCGGGTCGTCATGCGCCGCAGCCTGCTGGCGTCCGTTCTGGAAGCCGCAGCGTCGAACAGCCGCTTCACGGACCGGCTCGCCCTGTTCGAGGTCGGCCGCGTGTTCCCGGTCGACGAAGGCGATTCGCTGCCCGTGGAGCGGCAACGGGCCGCCCTCGCGCTGACCGGTCCGCGCCGGGCAGACCACTGGCAGGCGGCTAACGTGAGCGATGACTGCTTCGACTTCTTCGACATCAAGGGCGTCGTCGAGACGGTCCTGGATCGGCTCGGCCTGGCGGTCGAGTTCAGCGCGCCGGAGGCGGACGCGACGCCACCGTCCTTCCGCCCAGGACGTTCCGCGGCGATCGAGATCCGTGCGGACGCGAAGCCCATCGGCTGGCTGGGTGAAGCCCATCCGGCGGTGGCCGCGCGCTTCGATCTGGAGCCAGACGACGGTCACCCCGTCCTCGCCGCCGAACTCGACCTCGACCGCATCCTCGAGCTCGTCCCCGATTCCCTTCAGGTCGAGCCCGTCCCCGTCTATCCGGAAGTACGCGAGGACCTGGCCCTGATCGTGGAAGAGGCGACGCCTGCCGCGGCCGTCGAGGCAGCCCTCCTCGCCGCCGGCAAGCCCCTTCTATGCGCCGTCGAGCTCTTCGACGTGTTCCGCGGCGACGCGATCGGCGAAGGCTCGAAGAGCCTCGCCTACCACCTCACGTTCCGGGCCCCGAACCGCACCCTCCGCGACCGGGACGTGAAGAAGCTCCGCCGGCGCATCCTGGGCCAGGTCGAGAGATCCGTCGGCGCCAGGATCCGGGAGTAGGCCCGCGGAACGAGGCCTCGGGGGCGACGCAGCCTTGCCTGGAACTGGCTGCGGCCGGAGACGGGCTTCCGCTGGGTGCGCGGGTCTTCTGACCCGCTGCCGCCGAAGACGGCGAGAAAGACGCGCCGGCCGTCGGACCGGCTCCGCTCCTCTCCCCCTTTACGCGCCAAGGCGCGACAGCAGGGCCACAACCGCATGCTCCACCCGCAGCGGCCGCGGACCGAGGCTTACCGCCCGCGCGCCAGCCGCCGCGAATCGACCGACTTCCTCGTCCAGGAAGCCCCCTTCGGGGCCGACCAGCAGCGCGGTCGGACCCTCGATGCCGAGCGGGCACGGCTCGGCGCCGGCGGCATCGGCGACCAAGACCTGCACGGGGTCCCGAACCAGGCCGGGCATCGAATCGGCCAGATCCCGCGGCCCTCTCAGGCACTCGATCTCCGGCAGCGCCGTGTCCCGCGCCTGGGCCAGACCCAGCATCAGGTGACGGCGGAGCGACTCCGGCCGCATCACGGAACTCTGCCAGTAGCTCTTCTCCACCCGCGCCGTTTGGACCAGCAGGATCCGCTTGACGCCCATTGCCGCCGCGGCCTGCAGGATGCGGCCCGTGAACTTGGGCCGCGGCAGCGCCAGCACGAGAGTCACCGGCAACGGCGCCGGCGGCCGGCGGTCGAGCGGCCCGAGTTCCAGCACGACCCGCTCCCGGCTCAGTTCGACGATCCGTCCGCGGCCGATGCCGCCGCCGAGCCGGCCAACTTCCAGCGTGTCGCCGACGGCCGCCCGCAGCACCTTGCGCACATGCCGGAGGCGCTCCCCGGCCACGACCGCGCGCAGGTCGTCGCCGGCCGCCGCATCGAGGTCGCCATCCTCCAACAGAAGCAGGTTCATGCTGCTACAGTCACGCGCTCAACCACGCACAGGATTGCGCTTCAGAGACCACTCGCAGAGGAGGACGGAACCGGAATGGCAGCAAAGAAGTTCCCGATCGAGGCCGGCCACATCATGATGTTCGCCCGCGCGGTCGGCGACCCGAACCCCATCTATCACGACGCCGAGGCGGCGGCGGACACGGAACCCGGCAAGACCATCGCGCCGCCCACCTTCTACCAGGCCTCGGCCCAGTTCGACCCGAACTACTTCCTGCGCCCCAAGATCGGCGAACCGTGGTTCGGCTCCGGCAAGGAGCCGACCGGCGTACCGCCCGAACGGACCGGCGGCGACGGCGGCACCGGGCTCCACGCCGAACAGCGTTTCGAGTACTTCCGGCACGTGAGCCCGGGCGAGACCCTGACGCTGAAGACCCGGCCCGGAAAGAGCTGGGAACGGCAGGGCAAGCGCGGCGGCAAGCTCACGTTCAGCGAGAACATCACCGAGTACTACGACGAATCCGGCGAACTCGTCGTGCGCGCCACCGGCGTCGGCGTGCGCACCGAGAAGGTCGTCGAGAGCGACTGAGGGAGAAGAAGATGGCACTTCAGGCAAGCAAGGTCCAGGTCGGCGACACCTACACCCAGAAGCTCACCGACGACCTCTCCCGCACCCAGATCGTCCAGTACGCGGGCGCCTCGGGCGATTACAACCCGCTCCACTCCGACGAGATCTTCACCACCAAGGTAGCGAAGTACCCGACCGTCTTCGCCCACGGCATGCTGACGATGGGCATGACCGGCCGGATGGTGACCGACTTCGTCGGCGACGGCCGGCTGACCGCCTACGGCGTCCGTTTCACGCGCCAGGTGTGGCCGGGCGACGCGCTCACCGCCACGGCGAAGGTCGACGCGGTGCGCGAGGAGGACGGCCAGGGCCTGGTCGACCTGTCGGTGACGACGGTGAACCAGGACGGGGACGTCGTCGTGATGGGCAAGGCGACGGCGAAGATCGACCCGTAGCCTCTTGGCGAGGCTTCGCCCCCGAGTTATACCGTGGTATAACTCAGGGCCATGCACACCACCACCCTGCGAAAGGTCGGCGGCTCGATCATGCTCGCCGTGCCCCCGGTGCTCCTCGACCTGCTGACGCTCGGCGCCGGCGCCAAGGTGGACATCGGCGTCGAGGGCGACCGTCTGATCGTTGCGCCCAGAACCCGTCCAAGCTACTCGCTCGACGAACTGCTGGCGATGTGCGACGAAGCCGCGCCGGCGGACGACGAAGATCGTGCGTGGCTTGACGGCCCGGCTGTCGGCAACGAGTTGCTGTAATGCGCCGCGGCGAGATCTGGCTCGTCAGCCTCGATCCCGCCACCGGCCATGAACAACGGGGAACACGGCCGATTCTGATCGCGTCCCCCGCGCGTTTCAACGAACTGACCCGGACGCCGGTCGTACTTCCGATCACTACCGGCGGCCGCTTCGCGCGCAGACGCGGTTTCGCGGTCTCGCTTGACGACGCGGGTACCCGAACGGTCGGCGTGATCCGGTGCGACCAGCCGCGCACTATGGACCTTGCCGCACGGAACGCCAAACGTCTGGAATCCGTTCCCGAGGAGATCGTGCACGACGTGCTGGCGCGCTTGGCCACGATCCTGACCTAGGTTGCACGGAACTGCCCGCCGAGCGGCCCGGGCCTTCCGCTGGGTTCGCGGTCTTCTGACCCGCCCGCGGGCGGCGCCGCAGAGCGGCGCAGCCCGAACGAAAGCGCCGCCGGCCAAAAGCCGGCGACCCCACTCCAAGCGAGACGCCAGCCCGAGAGGTGCCGGCCTCCGGCCGGCGCGTCTCTTCGGCCGCCTCCGGCGACAGCGGGTCGGAAGACCCGCGCACCCAGCGGGCGACCCCGTTCCCTGCGCGACAGCGCAGCGGAGACCCCCTGTACCTGCTTCGTGGCTCAGGGATTGACGCCGTCCACGGCGATTTGGCGCAACGCATGGTCGCAAAGCACCAGCGCGATCATCGCCTCGCCCATCGGCACGAAGCGCGGCAGCAGGCAGGGGTCGTGCCGGCCCTTGGTGGCGATCGTCGTCGGCTCGCCGGCCCGCGTCACCGTGTCCTGGGGCTGCGGCAGGCTGCTGGTCGGCTTGACCGCGCAGCGCAGGACGATCGGCTGACCCGACGAGATGCCGCCCAGCATGCCGCCATGCCGGTTGCTCCGGGTGGCGACGCGACCGCTCCGCATCTCGAACGGATCGTTGTTCTCGCTGCCGCGCGCACGCGCGACGCCGAAGCCGGCGCCGTACTCGACGCCCAGCACCGCCGGCAGGCTGAAGAGCGCCTTGCCGAGGTCCGCCTTCAGCTTGTCGAACACCGGCTCGCCCCAGCCAGGCGGCACGCCCGTGGCCACGAGTTCCGAGACGCCGCCAACGGAATCGCGCTCCGAGCGCATCCGCTCGATCAGTTCCGCCATGCGCGCCGCGGCCTCCTGGTCCGGGCAGCGCACCGGGTTCGACTCGACCTGGTCGAGGGTGACCGCGGCCGGATCGTCGATCCGGCCGTCGATGTCGCCGATGCTCTTCACGTAGCCGACGATCCCGACCCCCCAGCGCTCCCGGAGCAGCTTCTTCGCCACCGCCGCCGCGGCCACACGCACCGAGGTCTCGCGCGCACTCGAGCGGCCGCCGCCCCGGTAATCGCGGAAGCCGTACTTCGCGTCGAAGGTGTAGTCGGCGTGGCCGGGCCGATACTTGTCCCTGATCTCGCTGTAGTCGCGCGGCCGCTGGTCCCGGTTCTCGATCAGGAAGCCGATCGGGGTCCCCGTCGTCGTGCCCTCGAAGATGCCGGACAGGATGCGGCAGCGGTCCGGTTCGTTCCGCTGCGTCGTCAGTCTCGACTGTCCCGGCCGGCGCCGGTCGAGGTCCGGCTGCAGGTCGGCCTCGGACAGCTCGAGCCCCGGCGGCACCCCGTCCAGGATGCCGACGTAGCCCGGCCCGTGGCTCTCGCCCGCGGTGGTCAGCCGCAGCGCGGTTCCGAACGTGTTCCCGGCCATGACACGGGCACTCTGCCATATGCCCGCAAACCGCGAACGGGCGTAGACTCCGGTCGATGCAGATTTCGACTTCGGCCGCTTCGTTCGACTCGCCGCCCATCGACGCGGTCGGCGTCGAGGAGCGGGTGGCCCGGCTCTGCTCGCGCTCGATCAAGAAGGCCGCGAAGCTCCAGGCGCTTCATCTCACGCTGTCGATGATCGACCTGACGACGCTGGAGGGCGCCGACTCCGAGGGCAAGGTGCGGCAGCTCTGCGCCAAGGCGCTACAGCTTCACGCGGCGTTGCCCGATCTGCCGCATGTGGCCGCCGTCTGCGTCTATCCGGCTCTGGTCGGGGTCGCCCGGCGGGCGCTTGCCGGCAGCGGCATCAACGTCGCTTCCGTCGCGACCAGCTTCCCCGCCGGCCAGGCGCCGCTGGAGATCAAGCTGCTGGAAGTGCGAAAGGCGGTCGAAGCAGGCGCCGACGAGGTCGACATGGTTATCTCGCGCGGCCGGTTCCTGGCCGGCGACTTCGCCTACACGGCGGACGAGATCGCCTCGGTCAAGGAGGCCTGTGGCGACGCCCACCTCAAGGTGATCCTCGAGACCGGCGAGCTCGGCACCCTCGACGCTGTGCGCCGCGCCTCGGACTTGGCCATGCGCTCCGGCGCCGATTTCATCAAGACCTCGACGGGCAAGATCAAGCCGGCCGCAACGATGCCTGTGGTGCTCGTCATGCTGGAGGCGATCCGCGACCACTACCGCCGCACCGGCGAGAAGATCGGCATGAAGCCGGCGGGCGGCATCTCGACCGCAAAGGACGCGATCCGGCACCTGGTCATGGTGCGCGAAACGCTCGGTCAGGACTGGCTCGACCCGGACCTGTACCGTTTCGGGGCGAGTTCGCTCGCGAACGATGTCCTGCGCCAGATCGTCAAGCAGCGAAGCGGCGTTTACCAGTCGTTCGACGACTTCTCGATGTGAGCATGTGGCGGCCAGAACCATGACGGACTCCACCCCATCGACCGCACTCACGGCGCCGAAGCTCCGTCTCGGCCTCCGCGGCGACGGCGACGACGGCTGGGGCTACGCACCGGCGCCCGAGTCGACCGACCACGTCGAACTCCGCGACCGCTACGGCCTGTTCATCGACGGCGAGTTCGTGGACGCCGACGACGGCCGGACCTTCGAGACGGCGAACCCGGCCACGGAGGAGAAGATCGCCGACGTCGCCCTGGCCGGCGACGCCGACGTCGACCGCGCCGTGGCGGCCGCCCGCCGCGCCTACGAGGAGGTCTGGTCGAAGCTGGCGCCCAGGGAGCGCGGCAAGTACGTCTACCGGATCGCTCGCGTGCTCCAGGAACGAAGCCGTGAACTCGCGATCACCGAGTCGCTCGACGGCGGCAAGCCCATCCGCGAGTCGCGGGACGTCGACATCCCGCTGGCGGCCGCGCACTTCTTCTACTACGCCGGCTGGGCAGACAAGCTGGACTACGCCTTTCCCGGCCGCGGCGCCCGGTCGCTCGGCGTCGCCGGCCAGGTCATCCCGTGGAACTTCCCGCTGCTGATGGCGGCCTGGAAGATCGCGCCGGCCATCGCGGCCGGCAACACGGTGGTGCTCAAGCCGGCCGAGACGACGCCGCTCACCGCGCTCAAGCTGGCCGAGATCGTCCGCGAGGCCGGCGTGCCGCCGGGAGTCGTCAACATCGTCGCCGGCGCCGGCGAAACGGGCGCCTCCGTCGTCCAGCACGACGGCGTCGACAAGGTCGCCTTCACCGGCTCCACCGAGGTCGGCAAGCTGATCCGGCGCGCGCTCGCCGGTAGCGGCAAGCACTACACGCTCGAGCTCGGAGGCAAGGCGGCCAACCTGGTGTTCGAGGACGCCGCCGTCGACCAGGCGGTCGAGGGGATCGTCAACGGCATCTTCTTCAACCAGGGCCACGTCTGCTGCGCCGGCTCGCGCCTGCTGGTGCAGGAATCCGTCGCCGACGAGGTGATCTCGAAGCTCCAGGACCGGATGGAGACCCTGATCGTCGGCGATCCGCTCGACAAGAACACGGACATCGGCGCGATCAACTCCCGCGCCCAGCTCGACAAAATCGAGGAGTACCTCACGATCGGCGAGGAGGAGGGGGCCGTGCCGTTCCAGACCTCGTGCCCGGTGCCCGAGCGCGGTTACTGGTGCCGGCCCACCCTGTTCCTGGGCGCCGCCCAGTCGCATCGCGTGGTCCAGGAGGAGATCTTCGGCCCGGTGCTCGCGGTGCAGACGTTCCGCACGGTGGACGAGGGCATCGCGATGGCGAACAACACGCCCTACGGCCTCTCGGGCGGCGTCTGGAGCGACAAGGGCGCGAAGGCGTTCCGGGTCACCAGCCGGATCCGCGCCGGCGTGCTGTGGGCGAACACCTACAACAAGTTCGACCCGACCGCGCCGTTCGGCGGCTACAAGGAGAGCGGCATCGGCCGCGAGGGCGGGCTCGCCGGGCTCCACGCCTACCTGCAGCCGGAGGCAGCGGCATGAGCGAGCGACGATCTGCGGCCGCCACCGACCGCCTGCCGGTGCTCAAGACCCACAAGGTCTACGTCGGCGGCAAGTTCCCGCGCTCCGAGTCCGGCCGCTTCGACCGCGCGCTGGCCCCGGACGGCACGCCGATCGCGAACATCTGCCGCTGCTCGCGCAAGGACGTGCGGGACGCCGTCACCGCGGCCCGCGCCGCGCAGGCCGGATGGGCCGCCCGCACCGCCTACAACCGCGGCCAGATCCTCTACCGGATCGCCGAGATGCTGGAGGGCCGGAGCGGCCAGTTCGAGGCCCTGCTCGCTGCCGGCGGCACGACCCCGGATGAGGCCGCCGCCGAGGTCCAGGCCGCCGTCGACCGGCTCCTCCACTACGCCGGCTGGACCGACAAGTTCCAGCAGGTCTTCTCCGCCGTCAACCCGGTCGCCACGTCGCACTTCAACTTCTCGATCCTGGAGCCGATGGGCGTCGTCGGCGTGCTCGCCCCCGAGTCGCCGCTGCTCGGCCTCGTTTCCTCGATCGCCCCCGCGATCGCCGGCGGCAACACGACCGTGGTTCTGGTCTCCGGGAGCCAACCGCTTCCAGCCACCACGTTCGGCGAGGTCCTGAACTCCTCCGACGTCCCCGGCGGCGTCGTCAACATCCTCACCGGTCGCCGGGACGAGATGCTCGCGCCGCTCGCCGCGCACCGCGACGTCGACGCCCTGGTCCTCTGCTCGCCCGACCCGAACGTCGCCAGGTCCGCCGAGGTCGAAGCGGTCCACAACCTCAAACGCGTCGCGGTCCGGCCCCACGAGGACTGGACCGACGTCCAGAGTCCCTACGAGATCACCGACCTGCAGGAAGTGAAGACGACATGGCATCCGATCGGGAGTTGACACGCGACACGGTCGAGGGAGCGTCCGGGCAGCCCCCCACACCACCCGAGACCGGCGAGATGGAGCTCCCGCTCCACGCGCGCAACCGCGCCGCCGAGATCGTCCGGTCGCCGGACAAGCTCCGGGCGATGGTCGCTGAAGCCAGGGAGAAGGCCGACTCCGCCGGCGGCGCCACGAGTCCGCTCAGCGGTGTGATCGAAGACCTGAAGACGATGTTTGACCTGCTCCGCGCGGTCGCACGCGGCAACTACCGGCTCCGAAAGGAGACCCTGATCCTCATCGCCGGCGCCGTCCTCTACTTCGTCATCCCCATTGACGTCATCCCCGACTTCATCCCGGTCGCCGGCTTCATCGACGACGCCGCGGTCATCGCCTGGGTGGTCAAGACCTGCAAGACCGAGATCGATCTGTTTCGGGCAATCACCGCAGGCACCGACACGCCCGAACCGCACGTTGCCTAGTCCGGCGTCCAAGCCCACAGGACGTCATCGGGATCGCCTCCTCTCACCGTCGGCTCAGCAGGCCCAGGAGGTACGCGAAGCCGGCCTCCCCGAAGCGAGTTCGTCGCCGAACGCTCGCGTATCGCGACCTACTTCGTCGCATGGAACCGCTACGGTCCTTGGCTGAGTTGGGTCGATGCTGACGAGCGAGGACGAGGCCACGCCATGAGATCACCAGGACGACAGGAAGGCGACCGGCTCATCGAGGCGCAGGCCCAGCGGCAGGTGCAGACATTCTTCGACGAACTGAAGAACGGCACCCGGAACTACCGGACGGTCGCCAGCCTGAGCGGGCAAATCACCCAAGAGTACCGGGGACGCTGCGTGCTGGAGCTCCTGCAGAACGCACACGACGCGCTCGCCGGCGCCGGACCGGACGATCCACGCCTCATCTCGTTCGTGCTCGTTGCCGAACCCGAACCCGAACTCCTGGTTGCGAACAGCGGCCGGCCCTTCCGCCGGAAGGACTTCGAGGGGATCTGTCAACTCGGCCAAAGTCCGAAGGACCCGAACGAGAGCGTGGGAAACAAGGGGCTCGGCTTCCAGAGCGTTCTCGAAGTGTCTACGCGGCCCGAAGTCTGGTCGACTGCCGCCGCAGAAGACTCCCTGGAGTTCGCGTTCGGTTTCGACCCTGCCGGAATGCGGCGTCTCGTCGAGCAGGCGGCCGCCGAGATCGAGCGTGGGTCATCGACTCCGCAAGCCAGCACCGGCCGCCGAATCATCAACTGGTCGCAAGAACAGTTGCTCGACTACCAGAGACATGACCGGTCCGGCGGAGCGGTCGACGCTACTCGCGAAGCCCGGAGGTACCTGTCCCCATACTCGATCCCGCTGCCGATCGCGGAGACGCCTCCAGAGGTCGCCGAGCTTCTAGGCGCGGGTCACGTGACGGTCATCCGACTGCGGATCGACGGTGGCAGAACCCGCGCGGTGGACGAGGCCATCGAGGACCCCGACCAGCCTGCAGGCGCAACTGCTGATCAGCGACTCGCAGTGAACGAGGCGATTGATGCGATCAAGGACCAGCTCGACGAACTGGACGCCCGCTCGACCGTCTTCCTGCAGGACCTCGAGAAACTGACCATCGACATCGACGGAGAGCGCCGTGTTCTCGAGCGAATCGTCGATTCGACCGCAGAGGTGCCGGCCTCGCGACCTGCGCGCGAGCAAGTGCTGCTGGTTGGGGGGCCAGCCCAAACCGCCCTGGCCGACACCACCCGGGAGTTCCGCGTATGGACGCGCGGCCTGGGAGGCGATGGCGACCTCGCGGAAGCGCGACGAATCCGGGATGCCGTCAAGCACCTGCCGAACCGTTGGCCGGAGGTTCGGCAGGTCGAGGTCGGCGTAGCGGTCGAGGACACGGAATCGCCGGAACCGGGCGCGTTCGTCATCTTCCTGCCCACGGAAGTCGGAACCGGCGCCGGAGCGCTCGTCAACGCCCCGTTCTACGGTTCGCTCGACCGCCGCCAGATCAACTTCGAGGACGAGTACAACTCGCTGCTACTCGAGTACGTCATGGACTTGGCGCTCGACGTGGCCACCGAACTCGCGGCGGGACCGACCGAAGTGTGGCGCGCACGGGCGGTCATCGACCTGCTTGCTTCCGCGGGCCCGACGCCCGCGGACGGTCGACCGGCCCCCATGGACCGAGTCCGTCAGCGGGCGGACGACACACAACGGGATCTCGACAAGGCGGCCCTGCTCCTCTGCGACGCCGGTTGGCGAAGGGCCGAAACCGCGAGGTTCATGCCCGACGTTCCCGGCGATGGCCCCCTAGGCGCGGACCCATGGCGCGAAAGCGCCGCCTTCGACGTCGTCTCTTCCGGGCTCGACGGTCGCCGCAAGGACGTCGAAGCGCTTCTCGACTGTTTCGGCGGATCGTCGAAGCCGGCGCCAGCCGAGTGGGTGAACACGGTCGAGCGTCTCGCGGATCGGATTCACCGCGGCGGGATCGACGTTCCCTGGGACGCGTTTCTGACCAGTTTGGGAACGGTCCTGCCGCAAGAGATCCGCTCCGAACCCAGGACCGGCACCGCCGACCCGCTCTCCAATGCAGAGTTCCTACCCACCCAGGACGGCCGTGTGCTCTCCGCCTCCGGCGGCGTCCAGATCTTCTTTCGGCCCCGTAGAGGATTCGACGACGCAGCGGAGTTCGTCGATCGAGTTCCCGACGCGCTCGCGGATCGCATCGCGTTCCTTCACGATGGCGTGAGGACCCATGAAGGGCCGCAACGGCGGAACACCGAAGTCCAGGGGTTCCTAAGCGGACGGAACGGACGCTTCGTCCAGAGCTTCCGGCGAGAAGACCTCCTCCGGGAGGTGATCCTCCCGGCACTCCCCGAGTTGCCCGCGGAACATGGGACACCGGAGGCCGACCGCTGCTCCGAGATCCTCGGATGGACGCTCCTGCTGCTCGGCGGCGAAGAGCTGGAAGCGGTCGACGACCTCCTGAGACGTCTGCCTGTTGCCTGCCACGGCGGTTGGCTGGCGGCGGGCAAGGCAGCCTTCGGTCCGGGTTGGCCAAGCCGGCATGGCGAGTGCCTCCAGACACTGGCAGACGGCTTGCCCGAAGGTGGACGCCGCGTGCTCGACCTCGCGCTCCTGCCGCCGCGGGACCCGCGGTGGAGACTCGACTCGGCGGCTCCGAACGAACTGCTCGAGAGAGCCGGGGTCATCGACGGACTCCCCCTGGAAACCGCGGAACCACTTCTCTTCGCGATGTCCGCGAAGTACCGGGAGTTGCCGCGGAACGCGCCTCGGGGCATTCCCCAGGACGCGTGGGACGACTGGCTCGACGCCGTGGATGCGGAACTGAAGCCGGAGATCAAGAGTCGGACCGCCTACCGGCTCGCCGATGTCCATCTGGCGTCCGAGATCCACTCCCTGCCGAATCTCGACGCGCCGGCGGGAGAAGCCCTTTCCGACCTGATCCTCTCGTCCCTAGGGAAGTGGGACGGTGCGTGGGAATCGGCCATGGTCACGAGACCGCGCTATCCGAACTTCCCCACCGGCATCACCTCTCCTCTCAAGCACTGGCTGACAACTCTCCCGTGGCTCCATGACAACCAGATCAAGCCGCGCCCGCTGTGCCGGCGATGGTTCGTGCCGGAGTCGCTCCTCCGGGGTCAAGGGGGCCGGTTCGCTCATCTGGCCCCCTTGTCGCTGAAGCTCGCCCGCCGCCTGGGTGAAAACCCCGATCTGCTCGCCACGCTCAAGCGGGTCGGTTTGAATGTCTATCCGACGGAAGACGACCAAGGCGGGCCCGAGTTGCTCGAAGCTCTGGCGGACGCCCACGACAAGAAAGAGATGCCCGCCGGCGGATTCGACGTCTTCCTCGGTCAGGTGCGTCACGCCTGGAGGCACCTTGACCCCAGCGGCGAAGTGCCGGAGCGTTTCCTCGTCCGGACCCGGGCGCGCAGGTTCGAGGTCAAGAGAGCGGCCGAACTGTCCGGCGTCTATCTGCCCGATCACAACACGCGTAGCCGCTCGCTTCGCGACCACGAGAAACCGATCGTCGAGATGCGCCTCGCGGAGGCGCAGGGCGCCGTCGGCGATCGGCTCGACACGATCGACTTGAGGCGCGCGTCGAATCTGCGCGAACGCTGCCTCGCAGACGGCATACCGCTGCTCGACGACGCGACCGCCGGCGCCGTGCCGATCGAAGACACGGAACTGAACTGGCTGCCCCTTGTGCTGTTGACCCTGGCCGCGCACGGGGGCGCGAATCCCCGTGGACCGGCCACCGACGCCTGGCGGAACGCCATGGGGCGGCTCCGCAGTGCCCTCGTGCGTCGCTGCGGCTCGCTCGCGGTGGAACTGATGGACGCCGACAAGGTCGTTGCCCACGGCGAGCCCCGGGCCCACTGGCTCCCCCAGCACGGGGTGCTGCTGCTTGGCCACGAGGCGGAGTACGAGGACTTGGCATCCGCGAGCCAGGCGATTCTCGAACGTCAGGATCTTCTGAAGGACCTCCGCCTCGTCCTGGGGAATCTCGCGGCCGCTGCGCCGAAACCGACCGGCCAACAGATCGAGGCCGCACTCGACCGAGCCGAGATCGATGGCGGGGCGGTAGCCGACATTCGCCACAGGTGGTTCGGCGCCACCGCGCTTCTCGTCGACCGCATCCGGCCGGTTCTCAGGTTGCTCGGGGTAGCCGGCGCAGGCCTCGACGCAGCAGCCGGCGATACGCGGGCCCTCGAGGCATGGCTGAAAGCGCACCTGCCGGAACGTAGCGGCAGATGCTGGGCGCCGGAAGAACTCATCAGGGCCGCCAGACGAAGCCGCGACGACCAGGAAATGGGACGCGAGGCCTTTCGGCGCCTCGGCGAAGACGCTCAGCTCCCAGCCTGGAACAACGCGCTGGCCGAGCTCGGCGACCGCTACGCGAAGGTGGCGAACGACGACGCAGCCGATCAGGCAAAGCGGCACGCCGAGGACGCCGCGCCGCTGCTTCGAGCGCTTGCCCACCACGTTGCCGACGAAACGGGCGACGCGGACCTGTTCCTCAGGATGGAAGAGGCGGGCCGGGAGTTCAAGGCGCCAGCCGACTGGGGCACTCGATGGTGGGAGGTACCTCTCGATGCGGTGCTGGGACAACTGCGTACGGCCTACCTGGGGGAACTGGCCGTTGACTCGGGCCTAATCGACGCCCTCGACGGCCCGAGCACGCTCGCGGACCTTCGCGAAGCACTCAAGCAGAGACGAATCGCCCTCGACGTCGACCCGTATGAGACCTTCCGCCAGAACGGGAACCGACTCAGCAAGGCGATCGGCCAAGTCCGCGATCTCCACCGGGCGTGGCTGGAGATCTCAGGAGCAGACCCGATCCCTCCCCGGGACGAAGCCCCCGGGTCGCCACGATTGGACTCCTCGGCGTACCTTCGGGACTGGTCCGAGGCCGAGATCTTCGGGCAAGCGCTTGAGATGGTGGATGACGCGGCGTTGCGAAGGAAGTGCGCCGGTTGCAGCGCCGTCCACGCGGCGCGAGAGCGGCTTGGGGTCACTCCAGAGGCTGTTGAACACGCGACGCGGAAGCGCGAGGAGCGCCAGCGGGAAAAGGAACGAGAGAAGAGGACCTTCACGATTGCGGGAAAGTCGTTTGAAGTGGATGGTCCCGAGAGCTACGGCGATCTTCTGGCTCGTCTCGACGCATTGCCGGAACCGAAGGGGCCCAGCGTCAAGAGCGAAGAGTCGACGCGGCTGGTCCCACCGGGGCCCGGTCCAACCTCGAGCCAGAAGTCCATCCCAGGCTCGGGCGGCAAGACCTCCCACCTGTACTCGCGACCCCACCTTCCCGGCCTAGTCGGGATCGTCGGCGAGATGCACGCCTATCGCTACCTTCGGTCTGACTTCGGCAGCGGGGTCGTGACACCTGCCGCGTGGGTGTCCGAGAACGGCCTCAAGGTCCTGCCACCGGCAAGTAGCGAGAAGCGTGACGCGAGCGACAGCTACGGCTTCGACTTCCGATTCACAAGCAGCGGAATCACCTGGCACTTCGAGGTCAAAGCGACCAGGGAGGACGAGACGAGCTTCTCGCTACCGCCGAGCGAGATTCGCGCAGCCACGAGACTCGCAAACAGCGGCCACCACTGGCGGATACTCCGCATCAGGCATGCGTTCTCCGACACGCCGCGAATCGACTTGCTCCCCAACCCCTTCGAGACGGGGTTCTCGAACCTCTTTCGACTCAGCAGCGGCGGGCTGACTGTGCGCTACGCACTGGGCGCCGATATGTAGCTGCCGCGACCAAACGCGCGATCACCTGTACGGAAACAGCCTCCGCACTTCGAGCTCAATCTCCACGCCCGGCACTCTCAGCCGATCGTCGCCGTCGTGGACCGATCGCTCGCTATAGCCGTCAGGCCCGGGCGCGCTGCACGCTTCGACGGTACGACTTCCCAAGTCGACCAGCCAGAACTCCCGGATGCCGTGGCGGGCGTAGAGCCGCGCCTTGACCCGGCGGTCGTAGTCTCGGGTCGTGTCCGAGACCTCGATGGCGAGGAGCACGTCCTCGGGCCGCGGGAGACTCTGGCTGTACGCGTCATCGCGCCTGACGAGCACGCAGACGTCGGGCTGCGGCTCCGTGGCGTCATCGAGACGAATCGGGCTCTGAACCCGGATGGAGGCGCGGCGGTCGACCGCGCCGAAGAGGAACTCGGCAAGGAGGTCGACACAGGCCGCGTGGCGACTTCCGACGGGGGACATCACGACGATTTCTCCTTCGATGAGCTCGACCCGGTCGTCTTCGCTCAGGATTCCCGCCCGCGCCATCGCGTGGTAGTCGTCCACCGTGAACAACCGTCTGGCGGGTGTAGCAGGCGGTGTCCCCTCCGCCCTCGTCTTTCGCGCGGCCACCGTCATACCGTGGATCTTACCCGCGGAGGCGAACCGCTCCAGCGTTGGTGATGCGGATCCGGCAACGTGGCCGCCCGCACGGGGCTACAGCGACGCCGCGCCGTGGTACGCCCGCGCGACCCAGGCCATGAGCTGGGCGCATAGCAGCCCCAGCGGCGTGCCGACCAGGTTGCCGAGTACGCCCATCAGCACCCCGACCGCGGCCAGGGCGGGCTGGAACACGCCAGCGACGACCGGAGTCGAGATGACGCCGCCGACGTTGCCCATGCTGCCGGTCGCAAACAGGAAGATCGGCGCGCGCAGAAGGCGCATCGCGAGGAACAGGCAGGCGACGTGGATGCCGATCCAGACGACGCCGACGCCCAGCACCAGAGGCGCCTCGGCAATGGCGGCGAGGTCGCCGCCCGCACCCATCGTCGCGACCATCAGGTAGAGGCCGCCGTAGGCCACCGGCGTAGCTCCCCGGTGTTCGAGACGCCGGATCGGCGTGAACGACAGTCCCAGGCCAAGCGCGACGACCAGCAGGATGCCCCAGGTGAAGTGCGACAGCACGGAGCCCACCTGCGGCAGCAGCTCGCCGCCGCGCATGCAGAGCCAGCTACCGACCAGGCCGACGCCGAGCATGGAGGCGAAGGCCGGCAGCGTGATCGGCCGCGCGTTCTCGGCCTGGACCTGCTGCAGCCGCCGGTTCAGTGCGTCGAGTTCTTCGCGGCGCGCCCGGTTCCAGCGGTCGATCCGGTTCTGGTGGCCACTCAGCAGGATGACGATCGACATCCAGCCGTAACCGACGACCGAGTCGACGATGATCATCGGAGCGAAGACGTCGTCGGGAGCGCCGACGCCCTCCTTGATCGCGATCATGTTCGACAAGCCGCCGATCCAGGAGCCGGACAGCGCTCCCAGCCCCTTCCAGATCTGCGGGTCGTCGAGGAACGGCTGGAAGATGGCCAGCGCGATCGGTCCGCCGATCACGATGCCGACCGACCCCGACAGCAGCATCGCCGCGGCGAGCGGTCCCAGGCGCCTGATCGCCGGCACGTCGGTCGCGAGCACCAGGAGCAGCAGCGAGCACGGCATCAGGTAGTCGGTGCACCAGTCGTAGAAGGCCGACTCGGCCGGAGTGATGCCGGCCGTGGTCAGCACCACCGGCAGCAGGTAGATCCAGACGATCGGCGGCAGGTAGCTGAACAGCCGGTCGAGCGGCTTCGTCTGCGCCAGCACGAAGATCAGGGCCACGAAGCCGGCGAAGAAGACGAGCAGCGCGGTCGGGTCGTCGATCAGGGCCGGCGCCGTCATCGCGGGCGATTGTAGTCGCGGGCTGGCTGCTATCTTCCGACGCCACCTTCCCGAGCCTGACCTGCCAGGAGAGCTTCGCCCATGAGACATCGCACACCGGCCATCGTGTCCGCGCTGACGGCGACCTTCCTCCTGCTGGGTTCCGCCGCCGCTGCCCAGTTCGGAGCGCGGCCGCCCAACCGGTCGTCCCTGCTCGACGACGGCGCCCTCCACGTCGTCATCTGCGGCAGCGGTTCGCCGTTGCCGAGCATCGACCGTGCCGGACCCTGCACGGCGGTGATCGCCGGGGGCCGGATGTTCCTGATCGATGTCGGCCCCGGCTCGACGGAGAACCTCCGCCTCTGGGGATTGCCGGTCGGCAGTCTGGCCGGCGTCCTGCTGACCCACTTCCACTCCGACCACATCGGCGAACTCGGCGAGGTCGTCTTCGCGAGTTGGACATCGGGCAGGGCCGTGCCCCTGGACGTGTACGGCCCGGCGGGCGTCGAACAGGTCGTCGCCGGCTTCCAGGCAGCCTACGAACTGGACGTCTCCTACCGTGTCGCCCACCACGGCGCCGACGTGCTGCCGCCGGAGGGCGGCAAGGCGAACGGGCACGCCATCGAACTCGCCGAGGACGCCCCCTCGCGCGTCTTCTACGACGAAGACGGGCTGAAGATCGCCGCGTTCCTGGTCGAGCATGAACCGATCTCGCCGGCGCTCGGCTACCGCGTCGACTACGGCGGCCGCTCGGTCGTGGTCAGCGGCGACACGATCCGTTCGGCGAACGTGGAGGCGGCGAGCCAGGGCGTCGACGTCCTGGTCCACGAGGTCCTGTCCGGCGCCCTGATCGGCGGGGCGGCGCAGGCGCTCGATAGCGCCGGCAACGAACGGACCGCGACGATGCTCCGGGACACGCTCGACTACCACACCTTCCCCGCCGACGTGCACGCCCTCGCCGCCGACGCGAAGGTGAAGCTGCTGGTGCTGAGCCACCTCGTGCCGCCGCTGCCCGCGGCGCAGGCCGAGGGCGTGTTCATGCGCGGCCGGGCCGAGGACGCCCCGAACGATGCGGTTGTCGCCGCCGACGGCATGCATATCTCGCTGCCGGCGAACAGCGACGAACGGACGATCGAGAACTTCTAGCCTCGCACGATGACGACCTGGGACGCCGAACTCGAGTTCGCGGTCGAAACCGCGTGGATCGCCGGCCAGTTGACGCTCGAGTTCTTCCGCCACGGAGTCGAGGAGGAGCTCAAGAGCGACCGCTCGCCAGTCACCGAGGCCGACCGCGGCGCCGAGGAACTGATCCGCTCCCGCATCGCCGAGACCTTTCCCGGCGACTCGATCGTCGGCGAGGAGTTCGGCACGGGCGGCGGAATGGCGAGCGCGGACGGCGACGCCGGCGGAGCAGCGCAAGCGGCCAGCGACGGCGGTGCCGAGCGCCGCTGGTACATCGATCCGATCGACGGGACCCGCTCCTTCGTCCGCGGCGTACCCCTGTACGGCATCCTGATCGGCTTGGAGGTCGAGGGCAGGGTGGAGGTCGGCGTCGCCCACTTCCCCGGCATCGGCGAAACAGTGGCGGCCGCCTCCGGCCACGGCTGCACGCTGAACGGCGAGCCGGCCCAAATCCGCGAAACCGCCAGCCTCGCCGAGAGCTACGTCTCGTTCGGCGATCCGGGCCTCTTCGTCGACTCGCGCCACCGGAAGGCCTGGCAACGGATGATGAACCACACCGCCTACCGCGTCGGCTGGTCCGACGCCTACGGCCACGCCCTCGTCGCCACCGGAAGGCTCGAACTGATGGTCGATCCGAGGATGAGCGCCTGGGACTGCGGGCCCTTTCCCGTCATCCTGCGAGAAGCCGGCGGCTACTTCGGCGACTGGGACGGCAACGAGACGATCCACGGCGACCGGGTGTTCAGCACCACGCGACGGCTGCTGCCCGAAGTCCTGGAACTGCTCGCCGACTGAGCCTCAGCCGCCGCCCGTCGGCTCCTCGCCGTCCTCCAAGGGACCGGCCACGCAGCTCAGCAGTTCCTTCACCTCGTCCAGCCGGTTGTCCGGTACGCAGAGCTTCACCGGCACCGGCGACTTCCCCATCATCCCCATGCCGAACATGCCGACCCCGGCGCTCTGCACCAGGAACGGAATGTCGTACTGGTCCAGGGCGTGGCCGATCGTCTCGGCCTCGAGCCGGGAGTCGAAGGTGGCGAGTTCGACGAACTTCACGGATGCGGCGCCTGCAACACGGTCGCCCTCCAGCTTAGCGAAGCCCGGGCTCCCCGGCGCACCGGGTCCAGCCGCGTCGGCGCGCGGGCAGTTGCCTCAAGACGTCCCGACGTCTATAGTCCCCGGCATGGAACCGCCCCGCCGGCCGCCCGGTCAGGTCCGAGACGCGATCGTCGCGGTGCTGCGCACGTATCCCGACGGAGCCTCGCCCAGTCTCATCGAGCAGGGAGTGCGGCAGCGCATAGGACCTGTGGCCGGATCGAGCATCCGCTCCTACCTCCGGTTGAACACGCCGACTCTCTTCGAGAAGCCCGCGCGGGGTCTCTATCGACTGGGCAGCGGTGAACCTCGACGGGGGCCACCCAGCAGTGAACTCCGGGATGCACTGCCGGCGTTCGACCATGGCGGAGCGTCGATCGTCCATGCCGACTGCCTCGACTGGCTGAGGGCCTGCGAGCCCAGCACGATCCACGCCGTGGTCACCGACCCCCCCTATGGCCTCGTCGAGTACTCGACCCGCGAACAGGAGAAGCTCCGTGCCCGGCGCGGCGGCGTGTGGCGCATCCCGCCTTCCTTCGACGGCGCGAAGCGGTCTCCTCTGCCGCGCTTCACGACTCTGTCCGAAACGGACAAGGAAGCTCTGGAGGCGTTCTTCGAGACCTGGGCAAGGCTGCTCCTGCCGGTCCTCGTTCCCGGCGCCAACGTCGTCGTCGCCACCAACCCCCTTCTCTCCTACCTGGTTTCGGGCGCGCTCGCGCGCGCCGGCCTGGAACGGCGCGGCGAACTCGTCCGGCTCGTCACCACGATGCGCGGTGGAGACCGTCCAAAGGGAGCTCACGTCGAGTTCAACGATGTGAGCGTGATGCCCAGGTCCATGTGGGAGCCGTGGCTGTTGTTCCGCAAGCCACCCGAGGGCAGAATCCAGGACAACCTGCGGAAGTGGGGCACCGGCGGATTCCGGCGCCCCGAGAGCGGTCGTCCCTTCGGCGACGTGATCCGCTCCGCACCCACTCGGGCCGCGGAGCGAAAGCTCGCGCCGCACCCGAGTCTGAAGCCTCAGCGCTTCCTCAGGCCAGTTGTGCGAGCCGTCCTGCCCTTGGGCGAAGGAGTCGTGCTCGACCCATTTTGCGGTGCCGCCTCGACTCTGGCCGCGGCAAACGCCATCGGCTATCGCAGCATCGGCATCGAGAAGGACGCGCACTACTACCGCATGGCGCGCGAGGCGCTGCCGCGGCTCGGCGCCCTGAGGGGCCAGCAGCAGCTCTTCGACCGTGCCTAACGGTCCGGGGCCCCAGGCAGATAGAGCCAGTTTCGCCGGAACCTCCGGATGCCGTCCCGGTCGAGCGTCGCCGTCCGCGTTCCCAATTCGCCCCGCTCGTTTCGACGGAAGTCGTCCACCGTCACGTAGCCCAAGTAGACCTCGGTGAAGACCATCGGCCTTCGAGCGCGAGCCGGCTCGGTCACGTGGTCCGTCTCGTAGACGAAGACGCAGAGCCACTGGTCGCGGGCGCCGTGGAAGTCCACGGCGCCGCCCTTCTTTCGGGTCGTCTTGATCTCGAGCCCCTCTTCTCCCGCCGCAACGCTGTTGTCGGGATAGACGCCCTCGACGAGGAGATCGGGATGACCGTTGTGGTAGCGGTTCTCGGTCAGACTGCGTGCGTGGTTCGCGAGGCTCGCCGTCAGCATGTCCGAGACGAAGCCGGACATCGCAGCCGGGCGCAACAGGTCGTCGAGCCGCTTCAACCCTCGCCCAAGCAGGTTGCCGTTGACGTCGTGGAGGAAGTCGTAGACGTCCTGCATCGCCAGGTCGAAGTCCTTGACGCGCAGTTCGTAGGGAAGCGGCAGATCCGGGTTGAAGCCGGCAGGATCGACCTGGCTCCGCCCGGTGGCCACGGCATCCTGGCGGCCGCCGGGCACTACTCCTCCGGCAACTTCAGCATCAACCCGAGCCGGGTACACCGCGCCACCAGTTCGTCGCGCTGGTTGTAGGCGCGGTGCTCGAAGGTCACGATGCCGGCGTTGGGGCGCGAGCGGCTTTCCCGCTTGTCCTTGACCTCGGTCTCGATCCGCAGGGTGTCGCCGTGGAACACGGGCCGCGGGAAGACGACGTCGTTCCAGCCCAGGTTGGCGATCGTGGTGCCGAGGGTCGTGTCGCCGACCGAGATGCCGACCATCAGGCTGAGGGTGAAGCAACTGTTGACGATCCGCTCGCCGAACTCACTGTCTTTCATCGCCTCCGCGTCGAGGTGGAGGGCCGCCGGGTTGTGGGTCATCGCGGTGAAGAAGACGTTGTCCGCCTCGGTCACGGTGCGCCGGAGGGCGTGGTCGAAGACCTGGCCGACTTCGAACTGCTCGTAGTAGAGACCTGCCATGCGGCAACCCTAGCGCGGTGGGGTCGTCGTTGCTTCGCGGCGACGTCTGCCGCCGCACCCGGCGCTGCCAGAGCGGCGCCGGCCTGCCGCCGGCGCGTCCTTCTGGCCGCCTCCGGCGGTAGCGGGTCGGAAGACCCGCGCACCCGGCGGAAGGGTTGTTCCATGCGCGGCAGCGGGTCGGAAGACCCGCGCACCCAGTGTCCGCGCGAGCGTCAGCCGATGCGCTCGATTTCGGCGCCGAGCGACCGCAGGCGCTCGTCGATCCGTTCGTAGCCGCGGTCGATCTGCTGCACGTTGTCGATCACGCTGCGGCCCTCGGCGCACAGGGCGGCGATCAGCATCGCCATGCCGGCGCGGATGTCCGGGCTCGTCATGTCCCGGCCGTACAGCTTTGACGGCCCGCTGACCACGACGCGGTGCGGGTCGCAGAGCACGATCTGCGCCCCCATCGCCACCAGCCGGTCGACGAAGAACATGCGCGACTCGAACAGCTTCTCGTGGATCAGCACGGAGCCCCGGCTCTGGGTCGCGCCGACGACGGCGATGGAGGTCAGGTCGGCCGGGAACCCCGGCCACGGAGCGTCCTCGATCTTCGGGATCGCGCCTTGGAGGTCGGCGCGCACGCGCAGTTCCTGGCCGCCGGGGACGAACAGATCGCGGCCGTCGCCCCGGATCTCGAAGTCGATGCCCAGGCGGCCGAAGGCGATCCGGGTCGCCCGGTGGTCCAGCGGCCGCGCGTCGGGTATCCGCAGCTCGCCTCCCGTCACCGCCGCCAGCGTGACGAGCGATCCGACCTCGATGTAGTCGGGGCCGATCTCGAACTCGGCGCCGCCGAGCCGGTCGACTCCCTCGATCGTCAAGGCGTTCGTCCCGATGCCGTCGATCGGCACGCCCATGGCCCGGAGCAACCGGCAGAGATCCTGCACGTGGGGCTCGCTCGCCGCGTTCAGAATCCTCGTCTCGCCTTCCGCCAGCGACGCCGCCATCACCGCGTTCTCGGTCCCGGTCACCGAGGCCTCGTCCAGGAAGATCTCGGCCCCGCGCAGACGCGCCCCGGCGCCCTCGACCCGGCACTCAAGCCCGCCGCGCGGACAGAGTTCGATGGCGGCGCCCAGGCGCTCCAGCGCCAGGACGTGCGTATCGATCCGCCGCCGGCCGATGACGTCGCCGCCCGGGGCCGGCATGTTCACGCGGCCGCGCCGCGCCAGCAGCGGCCCGGCCAGCAGGATGGAGGCGCGAATCGCCCTGCAGAGATCCGGGTCCGGATCGTCGTCGCCCAGGCCCGCGGCCCGGACCCGCACCGTGTCCTCGCCGGTGAACTCGGCCTCGGCGCCGAGCTGGCGAAGCAGGCCGACCTGCACCTCGACATCGCGGATCCGTGGCACGTTCCCGATCGTGACCTCCTCTTCCGTCAGAAGCGCCGCCGCCAGGACCGGCAGCGCCGCGTTCTTGTTGCCCCGCGCCCGCAGCGTGCCCGAGATCGGCCGGCCGCCTTCGATCACGAACTGGGAGCGCGGCATGTGTCCGGCGGAGTCCATCGGGGCACTAGGAACTCGCGCCACAGGACGTAGCGAAGCGAGTGCTGCGGCGCGAGGTCATGGCGAGGTGGGGGCTGGGGCCGAACACGGAGTCTGCGACGGGTTCGGCGGCTCTAGTTGACCACAGGAACGCAATGCGGGCCGCGCCTGTTCCGGCAAGACCCGTCGGGCGCCCACTGCCGATGAAACTTCGACGGCGCGTTATCGTCGTATGAAGAAGCAGGACGAGGGCAAGCTGCCCCGAGCCTCGCCGAGCTGCAAGAGCAACAATCGACACGGGAGACCCGACATGAAGAACCGTCGCCGCCGATGGTCCGCTCCGGCGTTCGCCTTCCTGATCGCCCTCGCGCCCGCCGCCGTTCCGGCCCAGGAGGAGACCGGCGCCGTCCCGGCTCAGGAGGGCGCAGGCCAGAGCGAGGAAGAGAGATGGGAGGAGATCGGTCAACGCTGGCAGAAGTGGGGCGAGCAGTTCGCCCGGAGCTTCGAGAACGTCGACTGGGAATCCCATCGCGAGGGCTGGGAGAAGCACGGCCAGCAGTGGCAGGAATGGGGCGAACAGTTCGCCGCCTCCTTCCAGGAGGCCTTCGACGAAGAAGACTGGGAAGCCTGGGCCGAGCAGTTCGAGGACGCGAACTTCAAGGATCTGGACGAGGCCGAGCGCGAGCGCCTGAAGGCCGCCCTGGGCGAGTTCAGGGAGTCCTTCGGCGACGCCATGGAAGGCGTGGACTGGGAGACGTTCCTTGAGGCGCTCGTTGCCTTCGCCAACCAGATCGGCGAAACCGCGGCACTGACGGCCGAGGGCGTCGCCGGCGCCGGTTGGGGCGACTTCGGCGATCTCGTGGCCCGGACGGTCGAGCAGGCGCTCGAAACCGCCGGAGAGGCCACGGAGCGGGCCGCCGAAGAGGCCGGGGAGGCGAGAGAGTCCGCCGGCGAAGAGGCCGAACGAGCGGAGGACGCTGCCGAGGCCGCGGCGGAAGCAGCCGAAGGCGCGTCAAAAGCAACCGAGCAGGAAGCCGAAGAGATCGACGCCTGAACGCGTCTCCGGGAACGCTCCGGCGGCCGACGGATCGAGGGCAGGGATGCCCAGAGACCCACGCGCTTTCGGGAAACCCCTCGTGACGGCGTCGGTCCGCTCGGCGCGGCAAACCGGCGTGACGTAGGCTTCGCGCTCCCCCTCACGACCCACGGAGTGCGGAGATGCCAGTCGATCCCCAGGTACAGGCCTTCCTCGAAGCCCAGGCGCAGGCCGCCGTCGAGAACCACGTTCCTCCCATCGCGGAGCAGACCGTCGAGATGGCCCGCGCCGGCTATCTCGCGGTCGCCGAGATGCTGGGGCCGGGGCCCGACGTAGACACCGAGGACTCGGCGGTTCCCGGCCCGGCCGGGGACATCCCGGTCCGCATCTACCGGCCGCGGGACGCCCGCCCCGGCCTGCCCGTCCTCGTCTACTACCACGGCGGCGGCTGGGTGATCGGCGACCTCGACACCCACGACTACGCCTGCCGCGAACTCTGCGCCGGCGCCGGATGCCTGGTGGTCTCCGTGGACTACCGGCTCGCGCCCGAGGCACGGTTCCCGGCCGCGGTCGACGACTCCTGGGCCGCCTTGCAGTGGGTCGCCGCAAACGCGGAAAGCCTCGGCGGCGACCCGTCCCGGATCGCCGTCGGCGGCGACAGCGCCGGCGGCAACCTCTCCGCCGTGATGAGCCTGCTCGCCCGCGACAACGGCGGCCCGGACCTCGTCTTCCAGCTCCTCGTCTACCCCGCCGTCGACATGGACTTCAGCCGTCCCTCGATCGACGAGAACGCCGACGGCTACGTGCTGACGAAGGACCACATGATCTGGTTCCGGGGCCACTATCTCCGCTCCGAAGCCGACCGCTCCGACTTCCGCGCCTCGCCGCTGCTGGCCGCCGACCACGGCGGCCTGCCGCCGGCCCTGGTCGTCACCGCCGAGTTCGACCCGCTCCGCGACGAAGGCCGGGACTACGCCGAGGCCCTCCAGGCCGCCGGCGTCGACGCCACGCTCTCGAACTACGAGGGCCAGGTCCACGTCTTCTTCCAGCTCTCGCCGATCCTCAACGGCGGCCGCAAGGCGGTCGACGAGGCGTGCGCGGCGCTGCGCGCGGCGTTCGGCGAGACCGGTTGACGCCCACCCAACCGGCGGAAGGCTGGAGATTCCCGGCAGGCCGGCGCGCGCGGAGTCGTCATGGCGAAGCTCCCGAGCAGTTCGGGTTGGCGACCATGCCGGCCGGCCTGGCCTCACCAGATCGTCCGCCACCCTGCAGCGCCAGCAACTGGAAGCCGCGCTCAGTCGGCGGTTCCTCTCGGAGACAAGAAGGGGGAAGCGGTAGGCTCGCGCCGTGAGCGTTCCCGCCAGCCGGCCGAGAAACGCCGCCGAGTCTCTCCAGACCGAACGGCAACTCGGCGCCGTCGCGGCGGAACTGACAAGCACAAACCGCCCGCTGGCGGCCAAGTCGCCGGGACACGGTCTCGCGGACGAACTCCGAGACCGGATCCGAGCAGGTGGCGACCCGCTCGGCGAGGCTTTCTGCAGAATCCGAACGCCGCGGGAACGTCGCGACCAGGGGGCCACCTATACGCCGCCGGCGATCGTGGACAACATGCTCGCGTGGACGGCGAGGCACAAGTCGCCGGCCCGTGTTGTCGATCCTGGCGCCGGATCCGGACGCTTCATTCTGGCTGCCGCTCGCCAGTTCCCGGACGCCGATCTGGTCGCGGTCGAAACGGACCCGCTCGCGACTCTGATCCTCCGGGCCAACGCCGAGGTTCACGGCCTGTCCGAACGCCTCTCGATCAAAGAGACCGACTACCGCGACCTCTCGCTGCCCGCGATCGATGGACCGACGCTGTTCGTCGGCAATCCGCCCTACGTTCGCCACCATCGCATCGACGCCGAGCGGAAGGACTGGCTCGTCGAGACCGCCGCCAGGCATGGGCTCCGAGCGAGCAAGCTGGCGGGACTCCACATCCACTTCTTCCTCAAGAGCCTGGAGTTGGCGCGGCCGGGCGACTACGGCGCCTACATCACGGCAGCCGAGTGGCTGGACGTCAACTATGGCTCGGTGCTTCGCGATGCCCTCGCCGACGGACTGGGCGGCCTCGCTCTGCACCTCATCTCGCCCAAGGCCGCGCCTTTCCCGGACGCGCTGACTTCGGCCGCCATCACGTGCTGGGAGGCGGGCAGCCACGGCCCTGCCGTCGCGGTGCGGACGATCGACGATCCTGACGACCTGGACGAGCTGCGATCGCGGCGGTCGGTACCCTGGAGCACCTTCAAGAAGGCGCACCGCTGGTCGACAGTCATCAGGCCCTCCGGCCGCAAACGCGCCGGCGCCATCGAGCTCGGTGATGTCTGCCGAGTTCACCGCGGCCAGGTGACCGGCAACAATGGGGTCTGGATCGCCGGGAAGTACGACGGGGACCTGCCGCCCGAGGTCCTCTTTCCGGCCATCACACGCGCGCGGGAGCTGTTCTCGGCAGGCCCCGTTCTTGCCCGTACGGACGATCTGCGCGGCATCGTGGACCTGCCGCACGAGCTCGACAGCCTGCCGGACTCGGACCGCAGCCTGATCGACGAGTTCCTTCGCTGGGCGCGGGAGCAAGGCGCGCACAAGTCCTACATCGCCCGCCACCGGCGTCCCTGGTGGAAGGTCGGCCTGCGAGAGCCCGCACCGATTCTCTGTACCTACATGGCGCGCCGCCCGCCAGCGTTCGTCCGCAACGTGTGCGGCGCCCGCCACATCAACGTCGCCCACGGCCTCTACCCCCGGCAAGAGCTTCCCGACGCGCAGCTGGCGGCGCTCACCGAATGGCTCAACCGCCACGTCGGCACCGACCAGGGCCGCACCTACGCCGAAGGCCTGACGAAGTTCGAGCCCAAGGAGGTCGAGCGGCTCCCGATCCCGAGGCTTGAAGAACTCGGATGATCGAACCGAGGCGGTGGACCCTCCCCGAGCTTGAACGAGACGCCGAAGAAGCCGAGTCGGTCTTCCGCGAAGAACGGCTCAGCGAGCCCCTGCATCGGTACACGGAGTTCTTCGAGCGCTTCGCGGCCGTCTTCCGGGAACTCGTCGACCGCCTGCCGGCGCTCGCGCACGCGGAGGACTCAGCGGACACGATCATCGAGATCTTCAGCGAAGAGGACGCGCGAACTGCTCTTCGCTACCTCGCCGCGCCCCCGGTGTCAGACGACGACCTGAAGACTCTCGCCGAGACCAGACTCTCCGCCGCCGCCCTCCGAAGCACACCTGAGAACGCCCGCCGCATCGCCGCTCTCGTCTTCCGCCTGATCGATCCCCACCGCTTTCCCTGGGTCACCGAGAGCCGCCTGCCTACGAGCGACGAAGTCGAACGCGCCGTCGTCGCTTCCGCAGCCCTCGTTGCGACGCAGAAGGTCGCCACCTCCCGTCGAAGCGCCAGCAAGGTCCAGGAAGACGCGGTCAAGGAGGTGCTCCGCTCCCGCGACTTCATCGAGGATCCTTCCCGGCCCGACATCGAGACCCTCGTCGATGCCCCGGCCCCGAACCACTTCCGGAGCGAAAGCAAGCTGGGCCGAACCAAGGCCGACATCGTGGCCCGTCTGGCCGATCAGCGGATTCTGGCAATCGAATGCAAGGTGTCCAACAGCGCCGTCAACTCCTTCAAGCGCGTCAACCACGAGGCCGTCGGCAAGGCACGGTCCTGGCTGTCCGACTTCGGAACACGCCAGATCGTCCCGGCCGCCGTCCTCGGCGGTGTGTTCAAGCCCGAGAATCTGGCGACGGCTCAAGACGAGGGACTCGCGCTCTTCTGGGCCTTCCGCCTTGACGATCTGAGGGAGTTCCTCCAGCAGGTTTCAGCCTGAGCCAGGTCCGCGCCCGGTTGGTTCCGTGTCAACGACATTCCGCGACGGCAGCGGCGAATCCGACAGCGATGCGGGCCGCGACGTCTCATCGCCTTGACACGTCACCCGTAGTGTGTACTATGTAGTACACATGACATTCGGGAGCCACGTACGGAAGCGGCGCGAGGCGTTGCGGCGAGACGACCCTTCGTTCTCGCTGCGCCAGGTCGCGCTGCGGGTCGGAATCGAGCCCGCCTACCTGAGCAAGGTGGAGCGCGGGCAGGTGGCGCCTCCCTCGGAGGCGACGATTCGGCGGCTCGCCGCCGAGCTGGCCGAGGAACCGGATCTCCTCCTCGCCATGGCCGGCAAGGTCTCCCGCGAACTTCAGGAGATCATCATCCGCCGCCCTCAGCTCTTCGCCGAACTGCTGCGGCAGCTTCGGCGAGCGCCCGACGACGCCCTTCTGCGAATCGTCCGGGAGGTTCGGGACGGCGACTGGTAAGACGACGACAGGAGAACCAGGTGATCGAACTTCGCAACGACGAACTCAGCTTCAGCTTCCCGGAAGTCCACCGAGACGCACGGGCGTCCGTTTCCTTCAGCCGGACGCTGCGGATTCCGGACGACAACCGGTCGCATCCCCTGCCGCCGGGCCTCGGCCGGTTTCCCCTACACCACGTCGACGACTACGTGTCCCGCCTGCCCGCCGACTGGCGCCGGCACGGCGGCGTCTTCCTGCCGATGTACCAGGCCGAGGCGCTGTGGATCCTGTTCAACGGCAGCTATCCCATGGCGGTCAAGGTCGCGGCGGGGAAGATCGACGCGGTCACGGGAACGCGCTTTCGGAACCGGCTGCACAAGAAACAGGACTACGTCGTCCTGCCGGAGCAGCCGTGGCTCGACGGCTTCTGCGTCCGCAAGGGGCTGATCCGTCAGTTCGTTGCGATGCCGCTCGGGGAGGGCTACACCGCCGAGGAGCAGTTGACCGGAGAGGCCGAACACGGCGGCCTGCAGTTCGTCGTGTATCCGATGAAGGCGTCGCGCTACGAAGAGATGAAGCGGAAGTGGGAAGACGTTGACCTCCTCTTCTGCCCGGCCGAGCCCGCCCAGACGGTCGCGCGCGAGATGGGCCTCGCGCCCGGCGGCCTGATGCACCAGGAGATCTACGAGGACGACCACGGCCTCGACGCCTGGGACATGAGGGCCCGGTCGCGGTGTTTTGTCCACATCCTCAACTCGGCCCAGTATCGCGGCGTCACCGGCGGCAGGCCGCCGCACGAACCGCCAACCGCTGCGGACTACGGCCGCTACGGCCTCCCTTGGTTCGAGTACTACGACGCCGACCGGAAGGCCCTTGACGGCGCGCCCAGGCTTGCCGGCCTGGACAGCGTCGCGACGCGCCGGATCAAGGAAGGGCACGAACCACCGGAGGACGACGTGACGATCCCCGCGGCGGCAAGGCACGTCGTTTCGCTAGGACCGGACCGAGACCGCGTCCGCGAAGGCCGATTCTGACCGGGCCGCCGAACGCTCAGCGAAAAGCAAACCCGACCGTGAGTCAGCGGTCCTGAGACCCCAGCAGCGCGAGACCCACCAAGGCGCGAAGCACAAGTGCCTGATCCCCGCGGGCCATCTGCTAGCCTCTCTTTGTGACTGCTTTCGAGAAGATCACTGGTGTGCCGCTCCGGAAGGCGAGGCGCCAGTGCTTCGCCACGCTGTTGGTCGGGGTTCCCTTCGCGGCAGCCGCGGTTTGGGAGCCCGGAATCGTGGGCTTCGCCCTGGTGGCCGCCTGGGCCGGCGGTTGCGTCGCCGCCGTAGCTGGCCTGCTGGGCAGCGCGCCCCGAAACTGAGCGGTCAACTCTCGGCCGCTCTGTTACCGCCTCCAGCGTCGTCCGCCGCTTCTTCGCGGCACTCGGGCGTCGAAGCAGTTCACTCTTGAGCCTTCGCGGGCACACCGGGGAGCATCGCCCCTGCGTCCAGCAGTTCCTCGGCCGACCGAGCTGCCGCCGCTTCCAGTTCCAACCCCCCTGCTTCAAGGTCGGCCACATGTCCCGATTGCGCCGCCAAGGCCGCGCCTTGTTCAAGGTCAACGTCCCATGCCGCCGCCCAAAGGACTGCGGCAGACATCTGCCCATGAGACACCTTCACCCGACCGGACCGCTCCGTTTCGGTCTTACACCGCCGCCGGCTGCAGCCGGCTGACGCGGTAGCCGTCCACGTCCTTCTCGAAGCCGCAGGCGTCGAGGGTGGCGGTCCACGGGGACTCGCGCGCCGGGCGGCCGTCGATCCGTAGCAGGCGGAGGGTTCGGCGCCGGCGTCGGCCGGCGAGGTCGCGGAGTGCGGCCCAGGCGTCCGCGGGTTCCGGGTCGGCGCCGAGGGCGGCGAAGGTCCAGACGCCCTGGCCACCGGCTTCGAGATAGAGGCAGGGAGAGCCGGAGCGGAGGACAAGCCAGGCGCCGGCGATGCGGCGGGGGCCTCGCCTTCGGGGATCGATCTCGGCGCCGAGTTGGGGCCAGGGCAGGACGGCGCCCCAGGGGTTGGCCGGGTCGACGGCGGGCAGGATCTCGACCGGGCCGCGCTTCGCCTTCGCGCGGGCGCTCCGTTCCCGCCGCAGATGCTCCACCGCGGCCGGCAGGGCGAACTGGCGGCCGGCCAAGCCGTGAACGAAGTAGCCGCGGCGGATGTGGCCGGCCTCCTCCATCTCGCGCAGCACCGGGTAGAGCGCCTCGAACGCGCCGGGCACGTTCTCGGCGCGAGCCGTCTCGGCCGCGACCACGCCGTGGCGGTCGAGCAGCAGGGTCGCCGTGGCGTGAGCCCATCCCGTGTCGCTGACCGGCTCGCCGGGCGCGGCCAGATCGGCGACCAGGGACCACCGGCCGCCGGCCAGCATCCCGGCCCGGCCGCGGCGTGCGCCGGGCACGCCGCCGCGCATGGCCGCCGGCGCGGTTCCGGCCCGCGGTCCGCGCCGCCAGCCGCGGGGCAGCCCACGGGACGGACGCGCGGCGGCCGCGCGCCGCCGCTTGCCGAGCGACGCGAGCGGCAGGAAGGTGTCGTTGGTGACTCTGCCCGCCCAGACGAGGTCCCAGATCGCCGCTTCGACGTCCATCTCACCCCAGTCGCCGTCGCCGGACGCGCCGCCGACCAGGTCGAACGTGAAGCAGGCGCCTCGCTCCTCCAGTCGCGCGAGCACCGCCGCGTGCGGCGTCGAGGGCGCCCAGGCGTCCGGCGGTTCGGACGATTCGGCCGCGCGCGCCAGAACGCCGAAGCGTTCCCGCCGGTAGATCGCGACCCGGCCGTCCCTCGAACCGAGCCTGCCTGCGCCCACCCAGAGCAGCTCGCCCGCGGACGCCAGGCGATCGAGCATCTCGACCTGGAACCCCGGTACCCGCGCCGGCAGGACGTGGCCGACCAGGGTCCGCCACGAGAGCGGCACGCCTTCGAGCTGGGCCACGGCTTCCCTCAGACGCTGCACCGCGGCCGAGGCCGCCGGCGGCCCGGCGCCGTCGCGGCGGCCGAGCGCCCGCCCAGACGCGCCACCCATCGATGCCGCCGGCCCGCGACTCCGAGCCGCCGGGCGCACCGGAGCGGCGACCGCCGACTCGACGCCCTGCCAGCGGCCCAGGAACCGGGCCAGGGCGGCGCCGTCGACCGGTTCCGCCTCGCGCCGAAGTTTGGCCAGCGTCCGGCGCTTGATCCGCCGGAGCACCTCCCGGTCGCACCACTCGACCTCGCCGCCTTCGCTGCGGAACTCGCCGCGAACGAGCCGCCCGGCCTCCTCGAGACTCGCCAGCAAGGGCCCGATCGCCCCCCTGGGCAAACCGAAGCGGGCCGCGGCGTCGGCCGCCGTGAAGGGTCCCCGGCTGCGCGCGTAGCGCCGCACGAGGCTCTCGAGCGGTTCCGGCCGCGAAGCCAGCAACTCCTCCGGAAGGTCCTCGGGCAAGGCCGCATCCAGACCGTCGCGGTAGAGAACCGCGTCCTCCGCCGCCACCCACACCTTCCGGGCGCTCTCATCGGCGACCGCGGGATCGGGCGAGGCGCCCCCGTCGACCTCGACGGCCCGCTTCTGCCGCGCCAGATGCGCCAGCCAGTCGCCCGCGTCCTCCGGCGCCCGCTCCTCGATCTCCTGCCGGGTCAGCCCGCCGGTTCGCCGCAGCAGGTCGTACAGGTCGTCTTCGTGCCGCGGCCGGCGGTCCGGCGCGAGCCCCTGGAACTCGTCCTCGACCGCCTGCATCGCGTCCGGGTCGAGCAGTTCCCGCAGGCTGGCCGTGCCGAGCAACTCCCGCAGGAGCTCCCGGTCGAGGGTCAGCGCCTGCGCCCGGCGCTCGGCGGCCGGCGCGTCCTCGTCGTAGAGGAACCGCTCCTCGTAGGCGAACACGAGGGAGCGCGCGAAAGGCGAAGGCGACGGCGTCTCCACGTCGTCGATCCGGACGTCCCCCTCCGCGACCCGCGTCATCAGGTCGACGAGGCCCTCCAGGTCGAAGAGATCGCTCAGGCACTCCCGGTAGGTCTCGAGCAGGATCGGGAAGTCGGGGTGCCGGCGAACGACGGAGAGCAGGTTCTTCGACCGCTGGCGCTGCTGCCAGAGCGGCGTTCGCTTGCCGGGACGGTTGCGCGGCAGGAGCAGGGCGCGGGCGGCGTTCTCCCGGAACCGGCTCGCGAACATCGGCGAGGACGCGACCTGCTCGACCACCAGGTCCTCCACCTCGTCCGGGTCGAGCAGAAACTCCCGCGCCGCGGGCAACTCCTCCGTGTCGGCGAAGCGCAGCGCCAGCCCGTCGTCGGTCCAAAGCGTCTGGACCTCGAAACCGAAACGCCGGCCGATCCGGCGCTCCAGCGCCATCGCCCACGGCGCGTGGATGCGGACGCCGAACGGGGTCAGGATGCAGACCCGCCAGTCGCCGATCTCGTCGCGGAACCGCTCGATCGTCACCGCGCGGTCGGTGGGCAGGGCGCCGGTGCGGTCGCGCTGCTCCTCGACGTAGGCGCAGAGGTTCGAGACGGCATGCGGGTCGAGCGGCGCTTCGGCCTCCAGCCAGCGTCTGGCGTCGGCGCCCTGCCTTCGGCCCAGCTCGCCCACGAAGGCGCCGAGGGCCCGGCCCAGTTCCAGCGGCCGGCCCGGGCCGTCGCCGTGCCAGAACGGCATCCGGCCCGGCTCCCCCGGCGCCGGCCGGACGATCACCCGGTCGCGGGTGATCTCGGTCACCCGCCAGGCGGAGGCCCCGAGCAGGAAGGTGTCGCCGGGCCGCGACTCGTAGACCATCTCCTCGTCGAGTTCGCCGACCCGGGGACCGTCGGGTCCCAGGTGAACGGTGAACAGGCCGCGATCCGGGATCGTGCCGGCGTTCATCCGCACCAGGAAGTCGGCGCCGCGTCGGGCGGTGAGGACGCCGCGGCCGCGGTCCCATGACAACCGGGGCCGCAGATCCGCGAACTCCTCCGATGGATAGCGGCCGACGAGCATGTCGAGAACGGCGGCCAGCAGGTTGCGGCTCAGGCCCCGGTAGGGGCGCGCGCGCCGGACCAGGGCGAGGATCGCATCGACAGACCACTCCCGGCCGCAGCACATCGCGACGATCTGCTGGGCCAGCACGTCGAGCGGGTTCTCCGGCAGCTTCATCGACTCGATGGCGCCGCGCTGCATCTGGATCGCGGTCACCGTGCACTCCAGCAGGTCGCCCCGGAACTTGGGGAAGATCAGACCGCGGCTGCGCTCGCCGACGGCGTGCCCCGAGCGGCCGACCCGCTGCAGGCCGCTGGCGGTCGATCCCGGCGCCTCGACCAGCAGCACCAGGTCGACGCTGCCCATGTCGATGCCGAGCTCCAGCGAACTGGTGGCGACGATGCAGCGCAGGCGGCCCGCCTTCAGCGCCTCCTCGATGTCGCGCCGCCGCTCGTGGGAGATGCTGCCGTGGTGGGCTCGGGCCAACGGCGCCGTCTCGTCGCCCGACGACGCGCGCGGAGACGAGTTGGCGGTCGGCGCGGGGGCGTGCGAACCCGACTCGCGTGTCTCCACTCCGCCCCCGTCGAGAACGTCGGCGCGGGTCCGTTCGTCCAATTCGTTCAGCCGCTGGGCGAGGCGTTCGCAGAGGGAGCGGCTGTTGACGAAGACGATGGTGGAGCGGTGGCGCCGGACCGCCTCCAGGATGCGCGGGAAGACGGAGGGCCAGAGGCCGGAGGTCTCCCAGCCGCTCGGCCAGCCGCCGCCGTCCGCCAGAACCTCGGGCGCCGGCGGCGGCGCTTCCATGTCCGGCGCCGGCACGACGACCTGCAGGTCGATGTTCGGCGGCTCGGAGACGTCGATGACCTCCACCGGACGGTCGCCGCCGAGAAACCCGGCCGCCAGTTCCGTCGGGCGCACCGTGGCCGAGAGGCCGATCCGTTGCGGATCCCGGCCGTCGGCCAGTTCGGCCAGCCGTTCCAGCGACAGCGCCAAGTGGGCGCCGCGCTTGGTCGCCGCCATTGCGTGGACCTCGTCGACGATCACCGTCTCGACGGTGCGCAGGTTGGCCGCCGCCCGCGATCCGAGGATCAGGAACAGCGATTCCGGGGTCGTGACGAGGATCTCGCCGGGCTTGCGTAGCTGGCGGCGGCGCTCGGCGGCCGGCGTGTCCCCGGTGCGCACGTCGACGCCGATGGGCCGCACGGGCGCCCCGAGCTTTCGGGCCTCCTCGACGACGCCCACCAGCGGCGCCTGCAGGTTGCGCTCGATGTCGTAGGCGAGGGCCTTGAGCGGCGAGACGTAGACGACGCGGACGCCCGGCGCGCCCGGCTCGTCGCCCAGGCTCAGCCGGTCGATCGCCCACAGGAAAGCCGCGAGCGTCTTGCCGCTGCCGGTCGGCGCGACCAGCAGCGCGTTCAGCCCGCGGGTCAACGCCGGCCAGCCCAGCTCCTGCACCCTGGTCGGCCCCGGGAAGGAGTCGCCGAACCACCGCCGCACCGGCTCCGAGAACGAGTCCACGGGTCATCCTAGGAGATGCGCCCGATACGCAGCGAAGCAAGGTCGGGCGCCATCTCCTGGGGTGAGGACGGGATGGGCCGAAACACCGAGCTCGCGAGGAGTTTCGGGGCGCTACGCCGTTCGCGCGGCCCCGCCGGCGCGCACCCGGCTGCTAACCTCGCCGCTCTTCGGGAACCGGATCGAGCGGCAGGCGGAAACAAGGAGCGATGGCGCACCACGACCACGGCAAGCACGGCGGCAAGCGCTACTGGCTCGACGACAAGCGGAACGTCGCCAAGGTCTTCTACGCGCTGATCGCCGTCGATGTCCTGTGGCTGGCGGCTGACTTCTTCTACAAGAAGAAGGCGGAGTTCGACGCCTGGGGCGGCTGGGCGGACGGTGGACTCGGGTTCTACCCCGTCTACGGCTTCGTCGGCGCCTTCCTGCTGGTGCTGGCCGCGAAGCAGATGCGGCGCGTGCTGATGCGGCCCGAGGACTACTACGAGCGGCGCCGCGACGGCGGGGCTTCCTGAGTCCCGGATGGTCGACTTCCTGCTGTCGCCGCCGCTGCTGCTGATGTTCGGCAGCGTGGCGCTCGCCGCGGCGCCGCGCAACGTGCTGCCCCGCACCGTGTTGCGGGCGCTCCTGCTGGCCCTGCCGGTCTGGTCGCTGTGGCGGTTCTGGGGCCTCGACTTCGGCGATCACGCGCAGTTCGACCTGTTCGGCCAGACCCTGACGCTGATGCGGATCGACGGTCTCTCCCGGATCTTCGCCGTCATCTTTCACCTGGCGGCGCTGATCGGCAGCGTCTACTCGTTCTACGTCAAGGACAACTTCCAGCCGCTCGTCGGCGTCTTCTACGCCGGATCGGCGCTGGGGGTGGTGCTCGCCGGCGACCTGTGGACGCTGTTCCTGTTCTGGGAGATCGCCGCGGTGTCGTCGGCGCTGCTGGTGTGGGTGCGGCGAAGCGGCCGGGCGGCCGGCGCCGGGCTGCGCTACCTCGGGATGCAGATGGTGTCCGGCGTGATGCTGCTCGCGGGGATCGTGCTGCTCCGGCACGAACTCGGGGCCGCCCCCGGCTGGGCCGAGTTCCGCGACCTCACCGGCCTGCTCGAGGACGGCGGGCTCGGCTTCGCAAACCTGGGGCCGACGCTGATCCTGCTCGCCTTCGGCCTCAAGGCGGCCTTCCCGCTGCTGCACAGTTGGCTGATCGACGCGTACCCCGAGTCGACTCCGGCCGGCGCGGTGTTCCTGTCGGCGTTCACGACGAAGTTCGCGATCTACGCCCTCGCCCGCGCCTTCCCCGGCCAGTCCGAGCTGATCTGGATCGGCGGGCTGATGACCGCCTTCCCGATCTTCTTCGCCGTGATCGAGAACGACCTGCGGCGGGTGCTCGCCTACAGCATGACGAACCAGCTCGGCTTCATGGTGGTCGGCATCGGCATCGGCACCGAACTGGCAATCAACGGCGCGGCGGCCCACGCCTTCGCCGACATCCTGTTCAAGGGGCTGCTGTTCATGGCGATGGGCGCGGTGCTCTACCGGGTCGGCCACGTGAACGGTTCGGACCTGGGCGGCCTCTACAAGTCGATGCCGATCACGACCGGGCTGTGCATCGTGGGCGCGGCGTCCATCTCGGCCTTCCCGCTGTTCTCGGCCTTCGCGACGAAGTCGCTCATCATGAGCGCGGCGGCGCACGAGCACTACCTGTGGCTGTGGCTGGTGCTGCTGTTCGCCTCCGCCGGCGTCTTCCACCACGCCGGAATCAAGATCCCGTTCTTCGCCTTCTTCCACCACGACTCGGGCATCCGCTGCAAGGAGGCGCCGCGATCGATGATCGTCGCGATGGTCCTGGCGGCCGCGGCGAGCATGGCGATCGGCCTGTTCCCGCTGGCCGAGATGTGGTTCGGCGTCGCGAATCCGTTCTACGAACTGCTGCCCTACCCGGTCGACTACGAGGTGTACACGACGACCCACGTCATCACCCAGAGTCAGCTCCTCTTCTTCTCGGCCCTGGCGTTCGCGACGCTGATGCGCACCGGCCTCTACCCACCGGAACTGCGCTCGGTGAACCTGGACGCCGACTGGCTCTACCGCCGGGTCGGCCTGCGCGTGTGGGACGGCGTCGCCGCGGCGTGCGTTGCGCTGCACCGGGCCGGGTACGCCGTCGCCGGGCGCCTTGCCGCCCGTGCCCTCGCCACGGCGCAGCGTCACCTGGGGCCGCAGGGGTTCCTGGGCCGCTCCTGGCTCACGGCGTCGATGGCGCTCTGGGTGGCGCTGCTGCTGGCGGCGTACCTCGTCGTCTTCTACTGGCGGTTGGGTTAGCGACCGGCTGGGCGCGCGGGTCCTCTGACCCGCTGCCGCCGAAGGCGGCGTCCAGCGTCGTCGCCGGCCTCCGGCCGGCGGCGTTCGGTCCGGGCTGCGCCGCTCCGCGGCTTCGCCCGTCAGCGGGTCGGAAGACCCGCGCACCCAGCATCAGCTTCTCTAATGCTCAGCGCTTGCTCATCAGGGTTAGCTAATGTAGGCTCTTGCACTTCCGATGCAAGGGCTCAGGATCTTCTGCGACGTCGCCGATCTGCGCAGCTTCAGCCGTGCCGCCGAGCTTCACGGCATCACGCAGTCCGCGGTCAGCCAGCGCATCCAGCACCTGGAGGAACTGTTCGGCACACGGCTGCTCGACCGCTCGAAGCGGCCCTTCGTGCTGACGCCGGCCGGCGAACTGGTCTCCAGCGAGGGGCGCGAACTCGTCGCCCGTTACGACGCGCTGGCGCGCAACGTCGCCCGCCTCGACCCGGAGCGCGGCGGCACCGTGCGCGTCCACGCGATCTACTCCGCCGGCATCGCCCTGCTCAACCAGTTGCGGGCCGAGTTCCATCTCCGGCGTCCGGAAGTCGACGTGGAGATCGAGTACGAACCGCCGTCCGCGGTGGCCGAAGCAGCCCGGACCGGCCGCTGCGACTTCGGCATCGTCTCCTACCCGGAGCAGTGGCCGGGCCTGCATTCGCGTCCGCTGCGCGAGGAGCGGATGTGCCTGGCCTGCGGCGTCGACCACGAACTGGCCGGCGCCGACCGGGTGCGCGCCACCGACCTCGACGGCCGCGAGTTGATCCACTTCACCCACGAACTCCCGGCGGCGCGGCACATTCGCAGCTACCTGGTCGCAAACGGCGCCAATGCGGTGTTCGCCCAGCGTCTCGACAACATCGACACGTTCAAGAACATGCTGCAGGCGACGGACTACGCGGCGATCCTGCCGCTGCGGACCTTCCTCGCCGAAGTGCGCGCCGGCCTGCTCGCCGCGGCGCCGCTCGAACCGGCGCTCGAGCGGCCGATGGGGATCGTCTTCGCCCGCCGCCGGCTGCGTCCGGCCGCCGAGGACTTCGCGGCCTTCCTGGTCGAAAACGCCGGGCCGATGCTCGCGGACGACGACCTGAGCGCCGAGCGCGGAGAAGCGGCATGACGATCCGTAACGACACGCTCGCCGCCGCCTGCCTCCCGCTCGACACGCGGACGGAAGCCACCGACCGACGGCCGCTGGAGCCCGCATGAAGCTCCGTCCCGGAAAGATCGGTCTGTACGACCCGGCCAACGAGCACGACGCCTGTGGCGTCGGCTTCATCGCTCACGTGCGCGGCGAGCGCAGCCACCGGCTGATGCAGCAGGCGGCGCACATGCTGACCCAGATGAACCACCGGGGCGCCTGCGGCTGCGAGCCGAACACCGGCGACGGCGCCGGCATGCTGACCGCGCTGCCCAACGCCCTGCTCCGCCGGGTGGCCGCCGACGAGTTCGGCACCGAACTCGGAGCGCCCGGCACCTTCTCCGCCGGCGTCTTCTTCCTGCCCCAGGACGACGGCGAACGCGAGCTGTGCCGGCGCACGGTGGAAGAGATCGTCGCGGAACGCGGCCAGCGGCTCATTGGCTGGCGCAAGGTACCGACCCGCCCCGAGGTCGCGGACATCGGCGCCACGGCCCTTGACTCGATGCCGGTCATCGAGCAGCTCTTCATCCGCGCGGCCGACGGGCTCGACCAGGACGCCTTCGAGCGCGAGCTCTACCTGATCCGCAAGCAGGCGACGATCCGCCTGCGCGGCAACGATGCGCTCGCCCAGGCGCAGATGTTCTACGTCTGCTCGCTGTCGACGCGGGTGATCATCTACAAGGGCATGCTGACCTCAGGCCAGCTCGTGCCGTTCTTCCCGGATCTCGCGGCGCCGGACTACGAATCGCACCTGGCGATGGTCCACTCGCGCTTCGCCACGAACACCTTCCCGTCCTGGGACCGCGCCCAGCCGAACCGCTTCATGAGCCACAACGGCGAGATCAACACGCTGCGCGGCAACATGAACTGGATGCACGCTCGCGAAGGCGTGTTGCAAAGCGACCTGTTCGGCGACGATCTCCCCCTCGCCTTCCCGGTCGTCGAGCCCGACTGTTCCGACTCGGGCAGCTTCGACAACGTGCTCGAGTTCCTGCTGCTCACGGGCCGCACCCTCCAGGAGGCGGTCATGATGATGATCCCGGAGGCGTGGCAGAACGATCCGCACATGGACGCCGCGAAGCGGGCGTTCTACGACTACCACTCCTGCCTGATGGAGCCCTGGGACGGGCCAGCTTCGATCGCCTTTACCGACGGCCGCTACATCGGCGCGGTGCTCGACCGCAACGGGCTGCGCCCAAGCCGCTACTACGTCACGGACGACGACCTGGTCATCATGGCGTCGGAGGCGGGCGTCGTCCCGGTCGAGCCGGAGCGGGTGCTGCGCAAGGGGCGGCTCAAGCCCGGCCGGATGTTCCTGGTCGACTTCGACCTCGGCCGCATCGTCGCCGATGAAGAACTCAAGAGCGAGTTCGCCGGCAGACGGCCCTACGCCGAGTGGCTGGAGAACCGCACCGACCTCGCCGATCTCGTCGCCCACGCCCAAGGCAACGGCAACGCGGCCGCGAACCAGGCGGCGATGGACGACGACACGCTGACCCGCAGCCTCCAGGCGTTCGGCTACACCGGAGAGACGATGCGCTTCATGCTGCGCCCCCTGATCGAGGAGCAGCGCGATCCGATCGGCTCGATGGGCAACGACGCCGCCCTCGCCTTCCTCTCCGACCAGGACCGCCCGGTCTACGACTACTTCAAGCAGCTCTTCGCCCAGGTCACGAATCCGGCGATCGACTCGATCCGCGAGGAGGTCGTCATGTCGGTCGACTGCACGATCGGCCCCGAGCGCAACCTGCTGGAGACGACCGCCGACCACTGCCGGCGGGTCCGCCTTCCCCATCCGATCCTGAGCAACCGGGAGTTCGCGGCGCTCGCCGACGCCGGCGACGCCGGCTTCTCCTGCCGCACGCTCGACGCCACCTGGCCCCTCGAAGAGGGCGCCTCCGGCCTCGGCGCCGCACTCGACCGGCTGTGCCGGGAAGCCGAACAGGCCGTCGACGACGGCTGCGGCTTCGTCGCCCTCTCAGACCGCGCCGCCGGCCCCGACCGCGTCCCCGTGCCGACCCTGCTCGCCTGCGGCGCCGTCCACCACCACCTGCTGCGGACGATCAAGCGCACCCGGGTCGGCCTGCTGCTCGAGACCGGCGAGGCCCGCGAAGTCCACCACCACTGCCTGCTGGCGGGTTACGGCGCCGACGCGATCAACCCCTGGCTGACCTTCGAGGCGCTCTGGCAGGCCCGGCGCCAGGGCCGGCTGCCGGCCGCGGCCGACGACCAGGCCGTCGTCGACCGCTACCGCAAGGGGGTCCGGAAGGGGATGCTCAAGGTGATGGCCAAGATGGGCATCTCCACGCTCCAGAGCTACAAGGGCGCCCAGATCTTCGAGGCGGTCGGGCTGGCCACCGAAGTGATCGACCGCTGCTTCGCCGGCACCGCCAGCCGGATCGAGGGCGCGGGCCTCGAACGGCTGGCGAAGGACGCGCTGCGCCGGCACGCCCGCGGCTACCCGGCGGACGAGCGCGACCGCGTGGCCGAGCTGGGGAACCCGGGCGACTATCACTGGCGCGCCGGCGGCGAGCGCCACATGTGGAACCCGCGGATGATCTCGCGGCTCCAGAACGCCGCCCGCACCAACAGCGCGGAGGCCTACGAGAGCTTCGCCCGCCTCGCCAACGAGGACACGACCCGGAAGTGCTCGCTACGCGGCCTGCTCCAGTTCCGCGCGGACCTCGAAACGCTGCCGCTCGACGCGGTCGAGCCGGCGAGCGAGATCGTCAAGCGCTTCTGCACGGGCGCGATGAGCTTCGGCTCGATCTCGGCCGAAAGCCACGAGACGCTCGCCATCGCGATGAACCGCCTCGGCGGCAAGAGCAACACCGGCGAAGGAGGCGAGGATCCGTCGCGCTTCACGCCGGACGCCAACGGCGACCTGCGCCGCTCGGCGATCAAGCAGGTCGCCTCGGGCCGCTTCGGCGTCACCTCCTGGTACCTGACGAACTCGGACGAACTCCAGATCAAGATCGCCCAGGGCGCCAAGCCGGGCGAGGGCGGCGAACTGCCGGGCCACAAGGTCGACGAGATCATCGCGCGGACCCGCTACTCGACTCCCGGCGTCGGCCTCATCTCGCCGCCGCCCCACCACGACATCTACTCGATCGAGGACCTGAAGCAGCTCATCCACGATCTGAAGAACTCGAACCCGGGCGCGCGGGTCAGCGTGAAGCTGGTGTCCGAGGTCGGCGTCGGCACGGTCGCCGCCGGCGTCGCCAAGGCGCACGCCGACCACATCCTGATCTCGGGCCACGACGGCGGCACCGGCGCTTCGCCGCTCACCAGCATCAAGCACGCCGGCCTGCCCTGGGAACTCGGCATCGCCGAAACTCACCAGACCCTGGTACTGAGCGATCTGCGCTCGCGCGTGATCCTCCAGACGGACGGCCAGCTCAAGACGGGCCGCGACGTCGTCGTCGCCTGCATGCTCGGCGCCGAGGAGTTCGGCTTCTCCACCGCGCCGCTGATCACGATCGGCTGCATCATGATGCGCAAGTGCCACCTGAACACCTGCCCGGTCGGCATCGCCACCCAGGATCCGGAACTCCGCGCCAAGTTCGAGGGCACGCCGGAGGAGGTCGTGAACTACCTCTTCCTCGTCGCCGAGGAAACGCGGCGGCTCATGGCGGGCCTCGGCGTCGCGACCCTCCGGGAGCTGGTCGGCCGGACGGACCTGTTCCAGACGGAACTCGCGGTTCGCAACGAGAAGACGGAGGGCCTCGACCTGTCCGCCGTGCTGCAACCGGCGGTGCGCCGGCACGAGGGCGTCGAGGTGGTGCAGACGATCGAGCAGGACCACGCGCTCGAGTACGCGCTCGACAACGAGCTGATCGACCGCGCGCGGCCTGCGCTGGAGCACGGCTCGCGGGTGCGGATCGACCTGCCCATCGAGAACACCCAGCGCACCGTCGGCACGATGCTCAGCCACGAGCTGATGAAGGCGCACGGCGAGCGCGGCCTGGCAGACGACACGATCCACATCTCGCTGACCGGCAGCGCCGGCCAGAGCCTCGGCGCCTTCCTCGCGCCCGGCGTCACGATCGAACTCGAGGGCGACGGCAACGACTACGTCGGCAAGGGGCTGTCGGGCGGACGGCTCGTCCTCTACCCGCCGCGCCGGTCCCGATTCGTCGCGGAGGAGAACGTCCTGATCGGCAACGTCGCGCTCTACGGCGCCACCGGCGGCGAAGCGTTCTTCCGCGGCCGTGCGGCGGAACGGTTCTGTGTCCGCAACTCGGGGGCCCGCGCCGTGATCGAGGGGATCGGCGACCACGGCTGCGAGTACATGACCGGGGGCCGAGCCGTCGTCCTGGGGCCGACCGGGCGCAACTTCGCGGCCGGCATGAGCGGCGGCGTCGCCTGGGTCCTCGATCCGGAAAAGGCCCTGGAGCACAACTGCAACTTCGAGATGGTGGGCCTGGAACCCGTCGGCGACGAGTACCGGAGCGAACTCCGGGAGCTGGTCGCGCGGCACGCCCGCTTCACCGGCTCGACGGTGGCGCGCCGGCTGCTCGAGCGCTGGAGCGAGGCCGTGGGCCAGTTCGTCCAGGTCATGCCGCACGACTACCGCCGCGTCCTGGAAGAGCAACGCGACGCGCAAACCGAAGTCCGGGTCGAACGCAAGGCCGAGGCCGCCGCCTGAGGACGGCCGGGGGGGAAGGTGCAAGGCCAGGCGATGCAATCCGGCACGACAGCGCCCTGGGTGCGCGGGTCTTCCGACCCGCACTGGGTGCGCGGGTCTTCCGACCCGCTTCCGAGTGAACTCGCGCGAGGCGCCAGCCTCGCTCCTTCCTGTTGAGAGGGCGGCAGGCATGGGCAAGGACACCGGCTTCAAGGAGTACGCGCGCGCCGCGGTTCCCTACCAGGATCCGCTGATCCGCCTGAGTCACTACGGCGAGTTCCTGGCGCCGGTGCCGGAACAGCACCTCGCCACCCAGGGCGCCCGCTGCATGGACTGCGGCGTCCCCTTCTGCCAGTCCGACGAAGGCTGCCCGATCGACAACCTGATCCCGGAGTGGAACGACCTCGTCTACCAGGGCCGCTGGAAGGAAGCGCTGCGGCGCCTGGAGAGGACGAACAACTTCCCCGAGTTCACCGGCCGCGTCTGCCCCGCCCCGTGCGAGGGCGCCTGCGTGCTGGGGATCACCGACCCGGCGGTGACGATCAAGAACATCGAGAACGCGATCGTCGACCGCGGCTTCGAGGAGGGCTGGATCGTTCCCCGCCCGCCCGTCAGGCGCACCGGCAAGAAGGTCGCGATCGTCGGTTCCGGGCCGGCGGGACTCGCCGCGGCGGCTCAGTTGAACGGCGTCGGCCACTCGGTCGCCGTCTTCGAACGCGAGGACCGCATCGGCGGCCTGCTGATGTACGGCATCCCGAACATGAAGCTCGACAAGCGCCTGGTCGTCGACCGGCGGATCGACCTGATGCGGGCCGAGGGCATCGAGTTCGTGACCGGCGCCCACGTCGGCGTGAACGTCGACGCCGCCGATCTGCGGCGCGACCACGACGCGATCCTGCTCGCCTGCGGCGCGACGAAGCCGCGCGATCTCCCCATCCCGGGCCGCGAGCTCGCGGGCGTCCATTTCGCGATGGACTTCCTGACCGAGCACACCCGTGCCCTTCTCGACGCCGATCTGCCGAGTGACGGCGCCCACCCTGTCCAGGCGCCGATTCACGCATCCGGAAAGAACGTCATCGTGATCGGCGGCGGCGACACCGGCGCCGACTGCATCGCGACCGCAGTGCGCCACGGCTGCGCCTCGCTGGTTAACTTCGAACTGCTGGAGCGGCCGCCGGACGACCGGGCCGCCGATAACCCGTGGCCGGAATGGCCCCGCATCTTCCGCGTCGAGTACGCGCACGCCGAAGCCGCGGCCCGGTTCGGCGCCGACCCGCGCGTGTTCTCCGTTCTCTCCAAGCGCTTCGTCGACGACGGCGCCGGCGGCGTCGCCGGTATCGAGACCGTCCGCGTCGCCTGGAAACGGGACGCCGGCGGCCGCTTCGCGATGGAGGAAGTGCCCGGAACCGAAGAGACCTTCGAGGCCGAACTCGTGCTCCTGGCAATGGGCTTCCTCGGCCCCGAAGCGACTCTCGGCGAGCGCTTGGGCCTCGCCACGGACGAGCGCAGCAACTTCGCGGCAGAACCCGGCCGGTACGCGACCTCGGTCGAGGGGGTCTTCGCCGCCGGCGACTGCCGCCGCGGACAGAGCCTGATCGTGTGGGCGATCGCCGAGGGCCGCGGCGCCGCGGCCCGGATCGACGAGTACCTGACCGGGGCCACCGAACTGCCGCTGCCGTCGGCGCTCTGACCACCCTCCGTTCTGGTCGAACAGATCGAACACCTCGATGCGGCATCCCACCGCGCGAACCCGACAGGTGTGCTCTTGACTCCTCGGAGGAGGACATCAGGGACTACTCCACCGGCGAGCTTCCAAGGGCGATGTTCAACTGAGATGGGCTGCACCAAGAGGTGCCCTCACTCCATCTCTGCACCCCCGCCTTCGCGGCCGTCGACAAGGCCTTGGCCGCTCGGCGCCCCAACGCGCCGCTTGAAGCCGCGCCCTACCACACGCCCCATCACGACGGAACCTGATCCCAACTCAGAGTCCAGAAGCCGAGCGACCGCCGAGCTACTCGCCGCCCACAACCAGTCGATCACCAGCGCATCGAACAACGCACCGAAACGAGAGTCTCCCTCCGACCAGGGTGCGCTGATCGTGAGAACCCCCGTGCTCCGCGCACCGCACGCGGAGCACGTCCGCGGCCAAGATGGTCCGGTACGCTGCCGGATACGGGGGTCCCGATCTCGGCATCGCAGGTACCTCCTCCTACGAGGAGGAAGTGCCTGCGGAACCGGGGCAAGCTCAACTCGTCCCCCTTCGATTCGGAAGGCCCCAGTGGTCTTCCGCCTTTCCCCCGGCATGCGACAAGGTCAATGAACGTCTTCGGAGAGCCAGTACCCGAACGCTTTCTCCAGATTCTCTCTGGCAGAGCTAACCGCTTGGCGCACATACTCGGCTTCAGAATCGGCACGAATCCGACTCAGCTCTCGCCGAACCGTAGTCAGGATCCGAGTAGCATTGCGCATATCGGGATGCCGTGCATACGGGCGAAGGGCACGACGATGTTCCAGAAGTGCGCGGAGACTCCAATCTCGCAGTTCTGGGTGGCTGTACATGGGCTCTGTCGTTCTCGTGTCTGAGACACCATCCAAGATGCGAAAGACGATCGTCGCTTTGTAGTTCTCTGCAGCCATCCAGTCTGGATCATGCCAAGAGTCGAGTCTACTAAGGGCGTTCTCCACTCGCGTCGGAACCTCGACGTCGATCAGGCGCACCATGCGATCCTCTTCCTTCGCTTCGGCGAATTCTCCTTGGAAAAACGAAAAGAGAATCGGCAGGGAGACAACGGCTAGAGAAGGCAGTAGAGCCACAAAGAAAGGCTCGTTCAGGAAACGCCATAGGCCTCGGCGCTGTCCCTTCATTGGGCCAGGCTCACAAGTGGCCTGTATCTTCGATTCGTCGGCTGACGCGCTACTCTTCACCCAAAGCGTCTCCCTGGTGTCAGCGGTTCCGAGAGAGTAGGGGGCCTCTGGCTGGGGGCGCTCAACCTAGCCTAGAAGCTGAACCGAGCGCCAATCTGTAACTGACGCCAGGACGTGACTCGGCCGGACGGTATGCCGAGGTCTTCGGGAACTACGCCGCCCTCCACGTTTCGCTGGCTGAAGCCGACCGCGAAGCTGTGTTCGTCGAATAGGTTAAAGGCCTCGACGAACACGTCCAGGCGCATTTCATCGCCGAACCGGAAGAACCTGCCGACGCGGACATCGACCGTCTGGAGCGACTCGTTCCTGAAGGTGTTTCGTCCTACGACGGAACCATCGATGATGGCTCGGTAGTCGGGGCAGTTGAAGATGGGCCACCCGCAGCCGATACTGTCGAAGCCTCGGACGGGTGTGTCGCGGTCGTTCACATCAACGGCCGTGTACGGCGTTCCCGACTGGTAGTTCAGGATGCCGGAGATCTGGAAGTCGGCCGGCAACTGGACCATGCCCGTAACTACGAGCCGGTGCTTCACGTCACGATCCGAGAGGCCCCAGTCGTAGTCCAGGTTGCCGGTGTCGGAGATCGTGACGCCGGTCGCCGAACGCTCGTTCGAGTCGGTGTCGCGATCCTCGCCCCAGGTGTAGTGGGCGCCGAACTGGTAGCGACCGGTGAAGCGCTTGTTCGCCTTGAGCGTGACCGCCTGATACTCGGACTCGCCCCGAGACTGGCGAACGAGGACTTCGGCGCACCGGATTTCGTCGAGACCCGGGCACACGTCATTGCGGCCGGCCCACATCGGGCGGCCGTACGGGTCGTAGCCGCCGAAGACCCGGTTGAAGTCCGTGTTGCGCTGCAGGCTGGTCGCTTCGGCATACACGGCATCGACGCCGGCGCTCCAGCCGCCGCCGAGTTCCCGCTCCCAGCCGACGCTGGCGCGCAGCGTTTGGGCGTCGTCGAACTCGGGATCCACGTACGAGATGGCGGGAATGATGCCCGGCGGCGGGTTCTCGTTGTCGATCTGCGTCCCGAGCGGCACGTAGCCGTTCTGGCCGGGACGAACCGTGATGCGACCGTAGTTCGGCGGTACGCCGTTGGCCTGAACCTGGTTGGCGAACAGCAGGGTGGGCGTGCGGCCGAAGAAGAAGCCGATGCCGCCGCGGAGGACCGACCGGCCCTCGTCCTGGGACCTGGCGAAGCCGAAGCGGGGCGCCAGGTTCTCGGTGTCCGGGATCTGGCGGCCGTCCGGGTGCAGGTGATCCAGGCCGTCCGGGTTGTCCGTGGACGTATAGCGGAGGCCGTAACTGATTGTCACGTTGTCCCGCTTGAGACTGTCCTGCCCGTAGAAGGCGAGGGCCTCCTGAGTCTCGTCGTAGTTCGGGTACGTCGAATCGCCGAACCAGATTCGCGCCCGGAAAGCCTCGTTGCTCAAGAAGTCCTCCGGCGAGCCGAAGTCATAGCGGCCGTCGCGGCTGCCGGCGAAGAGCTGCGCCAGATCGTCCTTCGAGTAGTCGACGCCGAACTTCATGTCATGGGCACCGAACAGGTAGGAGAAGTCGTTCTTGACCTGGAGCTGCTCTTCCTCAACGAAGATCGGGAGGAAGTCGAACTTGCCAACGCTGTCAAACTCGTCGAAGAAGAAGCGGACCTGCGCCTCGATTGGCGTGCCGACCCGCTTGGACAGGCGATCCAGATTGTCCGTCGCGGACTGAATCCGGAACTCGTTGACGCCACGGCTGCCGACGACCGAGGTCATCGATGCGATGATGGACAGCGTGTCCTCCGTCTTCAGCGACTCCTCGTCCAGGTAGTCGCTCTCCCGCTCGAAGTCCGTCACATTGGCGCGCAGGGTGATGAGGTTCGAGTCGTTGATCTGGTGGTCCAGCTTGCCGAAGAGGATCTGGTTGCTCACCGAGCGCAGGAACAAGCCGGTGGCGGAACCGTCGGCGTTTCGCTCGAAGCCGTCGACCAGAGCCGCGAATCCGGGCTCTGTCTCCGCCCTCTTCATGATCAGGTCGTAGGTGCTGTTGACGCCGGTCGAGCGCAGCGAGCGGGAGAACGGGATGTCCTGGTCGCGGAGGTCGACGCCGAAGTAGTAGTGGGTGCGATCCTGCTTGAACGGACCACCGACCGAGAAGCCGTAGTTCTGGGTGTCGAACTCGTCCACCGGTCGCGAGCCGTCACGGCCCCGGAAGTCGTCGAGAGGCGACGAAGGAATGTCCTCGGCCATGCTGTCGTCGCGGAACTGGTAGAAGGCCGAGCCCCTCATCTCGTTCGTGCCGGACTTCGTGACCACGTTGACGAAGGCGCCGCCGTGCCGGCCGTACTCGGCCGAGAAGCCGTTGGTGATGACCTGGAACTGGCGAACCGTGTCCTGGGCGATGATCAGGCCGTCGTTCTCGGTCGCCTCGCCGCCCCGGCCATAGCCGAAGAAGGTGCTCTTGTTGTCCGCGCCGTCAACGGAAAGGCCGCTGTACATGCCTCACTGGTCGGGCTTCAGTTCCATGAAGGTCCGAAGAGCAGGAGAGAGTCCGGGAACAACCGAGAACTCCTGTAGACACCGTCACTTGTGAAGGTCTCGTTACGTTGCCCAAGGCCGCGGATGCGGTTGACGGCAAACGGCAAATCGCCGACGGGATTGGGGGAAGTGGGGGACACGGTGAGGGAGTGCCATACGGCCGTCCTTGCTATGTTCGAGCGATGCCCCTTACCCAACGGAGAGTCGACGCCGTCAGACCCACCGGCCGGCCCTTCAAGCTGTACGACCGCGACGGCCTGATGCTCAGGGTCACCGCCGCCGGCAAGAGCCGATGGGTCTGGAGAGGCGTCGTCAAGGGAAAGCGGATCGAGGTCGGCATGGGCTCGACACGTTTCCGCTCGCTGAAGGAGGCAAGGGAGGTCGCCTTCGAGAATACGAGAACGGCGAGACTGGGAGGCGATCCCAGAGCGGCCGTGTCCTCTGACGTTCCGACCTTCAGGGAAGCCGCGACGCTCTATCTGGAGATCCAGTCCACCGATTGGGGAGAGGCCCACTCCCGCCAAGTCAGACGGATGCTGGAGCGCCATGCGTTCCCGGGCTTCGGGGACCTTCCGGTAGACGAGATCCAGACCGCCGACGTGATGCGGGTTCTGGTACCGCTGTGGCGGCGTCAGAGGCCGACCGGACAGCGGCTCAGGCAGAGGATCGCCGGCGTCATGGCGTGGAGCGTAGCGGCGGGCTACCGGGCCGACGATCCGACGAGCACTCTCTCGGCGGTCTTGCCCGCCGGCCGGACGCGGCGGAAGCACCATCGCTACCTGCCCGCCGTCAAGCTGCGCGAAGCACTGGTCAAGGTGCAGGACTCCGGAGCATGGATCGGAACGCGGTTGGCCATGCGCTTCCTGGCGCTGACGGCGGCGCGCTCCGGCGAGGTGCGTGGAGCGAGGTGGCGGGAGATCGATCTGGAGTCGGTCACGTGGACCGTTCCCGCCTCGCGGATGAAGGCGCGCCGTGAGCACCGGGTCCCCCTCTCCAGCGCGGCCCTTGCGGTCCTTGAGCGGGCCGGCGGACTTCGGGGTCGGGGCAGAGGGCTCGTCTTTCCCGGCGTCCAGGGGAAGATGGTCGGTGTGTCGGTGTTCGGTCGGCTGCTGAGAGACCTCGATATCGATTGCAGCCCGCACGGGTTCCGCAGTGCGTTTCGGTCGTGCTGCTCCGACGAGGGGATCGACCGGGAGTTGGCGGAACAGGCCCTGGCACACGCGGTCGGGAGCCAGGTCGAGCAGTGCTATGCGCGAAGCGACGTGCTGGAGCGCCGCCGAGACGTCATGGAGGCTTGGGGTGCGTTCCTGGTCCAGTAGCGGACGGACCGGACATGCAGGGCCGTGGTCCAGGCTCGCGCCGCAGCTTCGCCGCGGCGCGGGGGGCTTTCCCAGGGGCAATCCAGTCCCCTGGGCGGAGCCACGGAGCTGGCCCTGCCGTTGGCTCATAGACAGCCGGATCGAGCGCCTCCGCGAAGGCTTCAACGCCCCGGCGGAGACTCTCCGCGTGAAGTCCGCGAACCGTGCCGTCGATTCAATATCTTGAAGCGAGCCGCCCTCCGTTGACGGGGGGCGAAGCGATTCTCTATAGTCGTACCCGGTCTGTGGCCTTGCGCGCGAGCGCCCCACCACCGCCACCCACTCGGACAATCGAGAGACCTTCCACGCGTGAAGCGCACGCCGGTGAATTCGTGCCGAATTCGACGGCGCCTACTCAGACACAGAGGAGAAACCCCACCATGCAGTCGACCCGCCTCCGGGCACGTCTTCTTGCGACCCTCCTGGCAACGGCCTGCGTCCTCCTGATCGGCGGCGCCGGCTTCGCCCAGACGATCACCGGCACCGTCCAGGGCTACATCTCGGATGTCGAGGGCGGCCCGATTCCCGGCGTCACGGTGACCGTCACCAACCAGGACACCGGCATCGCCCGCGCCGCCATCGCGGACGCCAACGGCTTCTACAGCGCCAAGGCGCTCCAGGTCGGCACCTACTCGGTGACCGCCGAACTCGCCGGCATGCAGACCACGCAGCAGAGCGACGTCTCCGTCCTGGTCGGCCAGATCAAGGACGTCAACCTGACCCTCGAGGTCGAGTCGACCTCCGAGGTGATCACCGTCACGTCCGAGGCCCCGATCATCGAGGTCAGTCGTTCGGGCGCCGCCAACTACATCGACGAGGTCGCCATCGAGAGCCTGCCGATCGTCGGCCGCGACTTCACCGACTTCGCGATTCTCACTCCCGGCGTCCAGCGCGACCGTTCCCGCGGCTTCCTGACCATGGCCGGTCAGCGCGGCATGTACAGCGGCCTGTCGGTCGACGGCGCGGACAACAAGAGCACCTTCTTCGGTTACGGCCGCGGCGGCGAGGCCACCGAGAACGACGGCCTGATCATCGCCCAGGACACGGTGCGCCAGTTCCAGGTCATCACGAACGGCTTCTCGGCCGAGTACGGCCGGCACGGCGGCGCCTTCATCAACGTCGTCACGAAGTCCGGCACGAACGAGCTCAGGGGTTCGGCCTTCTACCAGTTCCGGGACGACAGCATGGCCGAGGATCTGCCGTCCTCGCCGCTCGACGACTTCAACGACCGCGACGGCTCGCGTCCGGTGGACACGTTCGACACCCAGAACTACGGCGTCTCGATCGGCGGGCCGTTCAAGCGCGACCGTACCCACTACTATTTCGGAATCGACCAGCGCGACCAGGACATCCCGTTCACCCGGTTCCTGACCAACCGCGGCGGCAGCGTCTATGACCTGGTCATGCAGCGAGCGCAGAGCGAGCCCGCCTTCGCCGCCCTGGTGGACGGCTTCGAGCGAAACTCCGACGGCTCCGCCACCGGCCTGTTCACGCGCTCGGTGAGCAACCAGATCCTGTTCGGCAAGCTGGACCACCAGATCAGCGACGCGAACCTGATCACCCTGCGAGCCAACTGGACGGACTTCGAACGGGAGAGCAGCTTCCTCGACGAGGAGTCGCTCAAGACGGAGGACACGCTGTCGATCATCGCGTCGATGACCTCGGTCGTCGGCAGCCGCGGCGTGAACGAGTTCCGAATTCAGACGGCCGACGACAACCTGGATCGCCTGTCCTTGCGGGTCGGCACGCCGATCGAGGCGCAGGTCCGCTTCCGCTGGAACGGCGCGAGCGTCGGCAAGTACGACTTCCTGCCGATCTTCGTGGAGGAGTCGCAGCTCCAGGTCAAGAACGACTTCTCCTACCTGTTCGGCGCCCACGACATGAAGTTCGGCGTCGACTACTCGAAGGACGACCTGGCCCAGCTCTTCGCCGGCAGCCGCGACGGCCGCTACGACTTCCGCTCGCCGGAGGACTTCCTGTCCAACAACTCAAGCGCCGCCCGGATCTGGTTCGGCGATTCGACCTATCCGAACTACGACGAGACCCAGGCGGCTCTCGCCTTCTACGGCCAGGACAGCCAGAAGCGCGACAACATGACGATCAGCTACGGCCTCCGCTACACGTCCACGGACAACCCGGACGGTCTCGATCATCTGCATCCGGACGGCCGCCAGATCCCGGACACCGAGAACCTGGCGCCCCGCTTCGGCTTCGCCATGGCCCAGGACGAGGGCCGGTCGGTTCTCCGCGGCGGCATCGGCTTCTTCTTCGGGCGCACGCCCACCCTGCTGTTCGCCAACCAGGTTCAGGCCAACGGCGTGCCGCCGAACTACGGCCGCATCACCGTCACTCCCGGCGAGAACGGCTACGTGCCGCTCGGAACGCCGATCGACAATGAGAACCCGCCGCCGGGCATCATCCCCGCGATCTCCTACGTCGACCCCGAGTTCGACGACGCCCAGACGCTGCGCGCCAGCATCGGCTGGGAGCGGGAGCTCGGCGACGGCTGGAGCGCCGGAGTCGACGCCGTGTACGCGGAGGGCACGAGCCTGCAGCGCAACACGGACTTCAACCGCGTCTTCGGCGGCTACGACGAGTACGGTCGCCCGATGTGGAACGGCCGCAACGAAGGAACCTGCCCCGGAGTCCCGGGCGCCGAATGCGCCGAGATCCTGGTTCGGCAGTCCCGCGGCGAGTCCGAGTACCAGGCGGTCACGCTGAAGGCGAACAGGCGCTTCACCGGCCGCTACCAGATGAGCGCCCACTACACCTGGGGCAAGGATCGCGACACCGACTCGAACGAGCGTTCGGCGACCGGCGTCACGATCTCGGACACCGGCAACCTCGACTACGACTGGGGTCTCTCGGACCGCGACGTCAAGCACCGTCTGGTGGTCACCGGCATGATCCAGTTGCCGCTCGACTTCCAGATCTCGGGCATCGTGAACTACCAGTCGGGTACCCCGTACACGCTGGTCGACAACGGCGTCGACTGGGCTTACTGTCGCACGGTCGGCTGGAACTGCCCGGACTACCGTGCGGTGATGGACGGCGTCGTCGTCGGCCGGAACACGGAGCGGAACGAGTCGATCCAGACGATCGACGTTCGCCTCGGCAAGTTCTTCACCTTCGGCGACGGCATGCGGCTCGACGTCTTCGTCGAGGCGTTCAACCTGTTCGACGAGAACAGCTTCGGCGTCGGCTTCAACCAGCGCAACATCCGCAACGGCAACGTTCCCGACGACTTCGGGGTCCCGTCGTACCTGACGACGCGCCCGCGCCAGTTGCAGATCGGAGGCCGGTTCAGCTTCTAGGCTGAGCGGTGCCAGAGCAGCCGCGGCGCCCGAGGCCGCGGCAAAGAGAAATCGAGGGCCTCCCCAGCAACGGGGAGGCCCTTCTTCGTCAACGATCGCGGAGCGGCTTCAGAGCCGGAGAAGTCGAAGGAGTTCCGCTTCGTCGGCACACATCTGCGCCGCCTTGGCGATCTCGACCTCGGACAAGCCGCGGAGGCCGGCCAGGCGTTCGGCAAGGTCCGGGCTCGTCGGTACGCCGCGCGCATCGAGCACGGCGACCGCCATCCGGGCACGCCCTGCGGCGAGGCCCTCGTCACGGCCCTCGTCGCGCTCAGCTCGCAGCCACGGATCGTCGTCCGGGCCGGTACCCTCGAGCGCGCCCATAGCGCGGCCCACGCGACGGAGAACCTCCAGGGTCTCCGGCGACGGCAGGTCGCGGCTCAGGGCAACGTGGATCTCTTCGGCGGTCCAGCCCGGAAAGGCCCGGCTGGAGGCCGCTTCCCGGAAGCGCTCGCCGTGGTGAAGGTGAATCGTCAGACCGGACAGCAACGACCTCGGATACGAGCGTTCGTCCGGCACGTCGATCCAGACCTCCGGGAAGCCCCAAGCCTCGTACAGCGGCAGCTTCCACAACCGCGCGTCGGTCGAGTAGTCGACTTCCAGCACGACGTCCGGCAGTTCGCCGCCGTCAATGTCCACCCGCGCCCCGGCCGGCAACGCGGCCGGATCCAGGTAGAGGATCTGGTCGGCCTGCATCAGCACCCTGTACCCGCCGTCAGCCTTGGCGCGCACCAGATCCGCCGTCCCCAACGTCTCGATCGGCGCGCCTCTCGACGCCGCGATGCGCTCGGCCAACCTGGCCAACCGCTGCGAGGGGCGCTCGTGATAGACGGTCGTCGGTTCGCGCAGGACCATGGCCCGCTCCGTGCGTTCCTCCCAGTACTCCACGCGGCCCTCGTAGTCGTCGATCCGCTCCTTCGGGATCCGAACCGTCCGGCAACCGGACTCGGCGGCCAGGGCCAGCGGCGATGCAACCGGCTCGGGACGTCCCGCTTCCGGCGGCCGCGGGTTCGGGGTTCGGACGGGCGGTTCAGCCATGGCCCGAGCGTACACCGGCGCTCGGGCCTTCGGCAGCGAGAACCCGGACTGCGGAACGTCGCGGTCGAGAAAGGTCTCCACGAAACTCTGGCGCCACAGGGCGGACAGGTCGCCGTCCTCGGCCAGAAAGCTGCGAGGGAACCCGCCCCGCAACCAGAGCTTCCGCCATCCGCCTGGAGTTGCTTGAAAATCGCTCGGTCAAGAGACGATTTTCCCGAAACTTCCGGTGCGGACCGCGTCTCAGGCTACCCGGCCACCCAGGGAATCGTCTGCGGACCTTCGGGCAGCACGCAGATGCGCGCGTCGGGCCGCGCCGCCACGCACTCGGCGAGCGCGTCGTCGAGGTCGGGCGCCGGCTCGAAGTGCGCGGCGGCAAGCTGCTCCCCGCTCAGGCCGTCCGCCTTGACCAGCACCCGGGCGCGGCGCTGGATCAGCGCCTGAACCTGGACCTGCCACTGATCTGGCTCGGTCGTCGGACGAGCCTCGATCTGCTGGAGCAATTCCTCGGGCGAGCCGCCGCGGCCGAGCAGTTCGGCGTAGCGGCCGTGGTCCGGAATGCCGTCGCTGCACTCGGCCGCGCAGAGGATGGTTCCGCCGTCGGCGACCACCTGCGCGGCCGCCGACATCCCCTTGACCGCCTGGTAGAGGTTCTGGTCGAGCGGGTAGCCGGAGTTCGTCGTCACGACGACGTCGAACCGGTGGCCGGTCTCCCGCATGGCAATCGGCTTCGCGGTCGCGCAGGCCCGCCGGTGCATCTCGAAGAGTTCGCCAGCGAAGACGTACGTGATCCTCTGCTGCCGGTCGAGCAGCACGTCGACGCTGAAGTGCGGCTTCGCCTCCGGCCGCGCCGCGATCGCCCGGATGTCGCCGTGCAGCGGGTTGTCGTCGATGATCCCCCAGGTCGACCGCGGATCGCCCACGCGGGCGGCGTCGTGCAGGGTGAGCACCGTGTCGAGCCCGGCGAGCCCCGGCGCCACCATCTTCGGGCCGCCCGAGAAGCCCGCGAAGAAGTGCGGCTCGACGAAGCCGGTCGTGATCCGGAGGTCGGCCTCCAGCCAGTGGCGGCAGAGCCGGGTCGGGACGCCGGCGCCGGTCTCTCCCAGGTCGACGAGCGAGGCGTCGTCGCGGGCGTCGTGGTTGACCACGCGGCAGGCGCCGAGGATCTCGTCGCCCAGCATCGCCCGGAGTTCGGCCCGCGTGTTGGCCCGATGAGTGCCGGTGGCGATCAGGATGGTGACGTCCTCCGGGCGAACGATGCCGTCGAGTTCCCGCAGAACCGCGGCGACCATCTCCCGCCGCGGCTGCGCCCGGGTGATGTCGCACACCGAGATCGCGACGGTCTGTCCCGGCTTCGCCAACTCGCGGAGGGGCGGTCCGGCGACCGGTCGCCGCAGCGCCGCTGTCAGAGCCGCGGCCGGTTCGTCCAGTGCGGGCGCCTGGATCGGCTCGATCACGGTCGTCCGCTCGCGCGGCACGTTGATCGTCAGGCCGCTGCGGCCGTAGGCCAGGCGCACACGCATGAGCGAACTCTACGCGCCTGCCCTCACGGTCTGCTCGCGGCGCCGCCGCCTCGCTCGAGAATCGGCCACTGACCGACCGATCTTCAAGGATCTTGAGCGGAGGGTCCGAGTGTCGGTGCGCCGGCCTTCCGGCCGGCTGCCAGCGGAGGCGGCTCAGTCGAGGCGGCGCACCTTGATGCTGCGGAAGGCGACCTCGTCGCCGTGGTCCTGCAAGAGGATGCGGCCCTCCGGCCACTTGCCGAACCCTTCGCGGTGGGCGAACTTGCTCAGGGCGATCGCCTCGTCGAGCTCCTCCGAGTTCCGGTCGAACGCCAGCACCAACTGGTGGTTCAGCCAGTGTTCCACCGTGCCGTCGGCGCGGACGACGATCCTCGCGTGGTTGTAGCGGCCCGGTCCATGAACGAAGCGCCCTGTCTTGGTCGCCGGCAGGAGGTCGTAGAGGGAAGCGAGCGTCCGGTTGCCGTCAAGGCCAGCCTGGGCGTCCGGGTGGCGCATGTCGTCCAGGATCTGGTACTCGAACGCCACCGCCGAACCGGGGGCCGAGCCGTAACCCTCCGTGACCAGGTACTTGATGCCGCTGTTCGCGCCCTCCGTCATCCGCAACTCCAACTGGAGCTCGAACGCGGAGAACGTCTCGCGGGTCACGATCCCGCCGCCGCGGGGTCCGCCGGGTTCCGAGGCGAGTACCGTCAGCTCTCCGTCGCGCACGTCCCAGCCGGTCGCCGGGAAGTCCTCGCGGTGGGCGCCGCGCCACGCCTCCGTGCTTTCGCCGTCGAAGAGCGGTTCCCAGCCCATTGCCGCTTCCGCCTCCGAGAGCCGGTTCGGCCGCGTGTCGACAACGTACGGGAACGATCGGCGGCTTGGCGAGAGATCCTCGGTTCGCAACAAGACGTTCCGGTAGCGAACCTGCAGTCCGCCCTGCTCCGGCCCGACCGAGTGGACCTGCAGCGCGATGAAGCCGCGCGGCGTCATCTCGTCGATCAGGAAGGTCGCCGGCACGTTGTTCAGCCAGGTCCGGATCTCGGGGCCGATCGCCTCGATGTAGACGTGGTTCCAGTCTCCCTGGCGAAAGGCCTGGCTCGCCGCCGGGTTCAGGGTCAGTGGAAACAGCCAGCCGCGGCGGGCTTCGTCGTAGATGCCCGCGCTCCAGGCGCGTTCGCTGGGGTCGATCTCCACCTGGTAGCCGTGGACGACGCCGTTCCAGTAGTCCGGGTCGCTGTGGCTGCGGATCTGGATGCCGGCGTTCAGCCCCTCGTCGATCTTGAACTCGAGCTGCAGGGCGAAGTCGCCGTACTCCTCCGTCGTGGCGAGAAAGGAATTCGGCGTCTCGATCACCGCCGTGCCGACGACGACGCCGTCCTCCAGCGAGTACTTGGCCGCCCCGCCAAGTTGGCGCCATCCGCGGTCGAGTCCGCCGGCGGTCAGGTCGATCCAACCGGAGTCGGCCGCCGGTTGAGCGGTGCCGGGCGCGGTCGCGCCGAGCAGGAGGACGAGGCCGGCCGCGAGGCACGTCGAGGCAGGGAAGGGGCGCATGGAAGTCTCAGCCTATCGTCCTCGTTTCAACGAGGCCGCCGGCCGGGGGCCGGCGACGATGCTGTACGCCGCCTGCGGCGGCAGCGGGTCAGAGGACCCGCGCACCCGGCCGGCGGGCCGGAGGACTCGCACACCCACCCGGCTAGGATCGCCGCTTCCAGCCGTTCGGCGTGAGGAGGAGACAGCCCTTGGAATCGATCGACATTCACCCGCGGGCACTGCGCCAGGCGGCCATGACGATCCTCGAAGCCGGCGGCAGCGGGCCGGAGGAAGCGCGCATCGTTGCCGATCACCTGGTGCTGGCGAACCTCTCGGGGCACGACAGCCACGGCGTCGGCATGATCCCGGCCTACGAGCGGAGCCTGAGCAATGGCACGCTGAAGCCGAACCGGACGGTCGAACTGGTCCGCGACGACGGCGCGATCATGATGTTCGACGGCGGCATGGGCTACGGCCAGGTGGTCGGCCGCGAAGCGACGGCAGCGGCGATCGAGCGCTGCCGGACCACCGGCGTGGCCGTGGCGCCGGTCCGCTACTGCCACCACCTCGGCCGGATCGGCACCTACGGCGAACAGGTGGCGGACGCCGGCCTCGCTTCGCTCCACTTCGTCAACGTGGTCGGCCACCAGGCGCTGGTCGCGCCTTACCGGGGAACCGACGCCCGCTACTCGACGAATCCCATCTGCCTGTCCCTGCCCGGCAGCGAGGCGCAGCCGCCGGTCCTCCTCGACATGGCGACCAGCCGGATCGCCCACGGCAAGGCGCGGGTGGCCCACAACATGGGCGAGAAAACGCCGGAGGGATCCCTGATCGACCACCGCGGCCGGAAGACCCGCGACCCGGGGGTGCTCTTCAGGCAGCCGGCAGGCGCGTTGACCTCGTTCGGCGACCACAAGGGCTACGGCCTCGCCGTCTTCTGCGAACTCCTCGGCGGCATGATGAGCGGCGGCCGCACCGCCCAGCCCGAGCACGCGATGGAGGGCACGATTTGCAACAACATGTTCATGATCGTGTTCGACCCCGACCGGCTGATCCCGCGTTCGGCGATGGAGCACGAGCTTGCGGCCCTGGTCGCCCACGTCAAGGCGTCGCCGCCGGCCGATGCGGGAGAACCCGTGCTCGTGCCGGGCGACCCCGAGCGGGCCAGCCGGAGCGAACGCGCCGAGGCGATCCCGGTGGACGCCGAGTCCTGGCGTCAGATCGTCGCCGCCGGGGAGCGGTTGGGCGTCGATCCCGACGGGCTGGAGGCCCTCGCGGCCGGCCAGGCGGAGCCGGCCTGACGACCGGCGCGCGCTTCTGGCCGCCTCCGGCGGCAGCGGGTCGGAGGACCCGCGCACCCAGCGTTAGCGCTCCGCCTCGCTGAGGAACCGCCACAGTAGTTCGCCGCCGAAGTTGCCGGCGTCGTCCCGGGGCCATACGTGGGCGCCGTTCCACGAGCAACTGCGGACGGCGCGGCCGCCGGCGCAATCCGGGTACTCGACGCACGTGAGATCCCGCCGGCCGTCCCACGGCGTCTCGACGGCGACCGGTTCGGCGGAGCAGGATTGCGACTCCGCCCACTTCGCCGCCACTTCCGCCTGCGACGTGTAGGTGTAACCGTCGCTGGCGTCCGAACCGTCGATGGGCACGGTCCGGTCCGCCGTGCCGCCGACCAGCAGCATCGACGGACCGGGCGCCTCCGCCGCGCAGTTGAAGCCGCGGGCCAGGTAGCCGTGCATCGGCGCGACCCCGGCCAAGCGGTCGCCGAGGGCGCAACCGAGCCGGTGGACGAACATGCCGCCGTTGCTGTAACCGGAGGCGAAGACGCGGTCCGTGTCGATGCAGAGCTCCGCCGACAGGCGGTCGATCAGCGCCGCGATGTAGCCGACGTCGTCGTGGCATGAGCACCAGTTGCACGGCCCGCAAGTTCCGCACTCCGGCGGGCAGGGATACGGGTCCGCGTCCTCGCGGCAGGCGGGCGCCTCCGGCTGGAGCGCCGCGCTGCAGGCGAGATCGTTCCAGGAGGTGATCGTCGCGCTCCGGCCGCCCGCCGCGTCGCCGAGCGGCGCCTTGAACGACGTGCCCTGCGGGAACACGAGGATGAACCCCTCGCGGTCGGCGAGCTCGGAGAGGCCCGTCCAGCCGTCGCTGTGCCGGGCGCTGCCGGTGTAGCCGTGCACGTGCAGCCAGAGCGGCGCGGGGGACGCGGCGTCGTGGCGGGCGGGTAGGTGCAGCCGGTAGCCCCGGATCAGGCCGCCGTGGGCGAGTTCCAGGTCGACGCCGGCGCCGGGCGTAGCGGCCGAGGCGAAGCCGGCGGAAGATGACGCGGCCGAGCAGCCGGGGCTCTCGCCGGCGGCGAGCGGCGCGGCGACCGCGAGGAAGGCGACGGCCGCTGCGCCCGTTGACCGTCGTGGAGGCATTGCCGGCATCGTAGCGCGGGCGGAGCGTGGAAGGTGCCGGCCTATGGCCGGCGCGTTTCCTGGCCGCCTTCGGCGGCAGCGGGTCAGAAGACCCGCGCACCCAGTCGGTCGCAGACTGGGCGCGCCGACGTCCTCGTCGGCCTTCCGAAAGACACGCGCGAGGCCGAAGGCCTCGCTCCGTGAGGGACGCAGCACCCAGCCGGAGGCTAGCGAGGCAGCGCCTGGAAGTAGCCGCCCCGTTCCACGACTTCCACGCCAACCTCGAACAGCTCGGACAGTGTCGCGCTCGTCAGAACTTCGTCCTTCGGCCCGTCCGCGAACACCCGTCCGGCCTTGAGCAGCACGACCCGCTCGACCTCTGGCGGGATCTGGTCGACGTGGTGGGTGACGATGACCAGCGTCGTGCCAGCCGCCGCCAGGGCCCGCAGCCGCTCCATCAACCCGAACGCGGCCTTGAGGTCGAGGCCGGTCGCCGGCTCGTCGAGCAGGAGGGTGTGCGGCTCGTGGACCAGCGCCCGCGCCAACAGCAGGCGCCTCTGCTCGCCGGAGGAGAGCGTGTCGAACCGGCGCTCCAGCAGGTCGCCGGCGCCCTGGCTCGCCGCAGTTGCCACGGCCCGCTGCCGCTGAGCGTCCGTCAACCCCTGGTGCCGGTAGACGCCGACGCTGGCGAAGAAGCCGGAGCACACCACGTCCAGGCCCGAGAGCCAGCCGTGGTGCGTCGCCTGCAACTCGTGCGACACAACGCCGAGCTGCCGGCGCACATCGAACACGTTCCACCGGTTCCGGCCCAGCAACCGCATCCGGACACCCGGCCGCCGCAACGGGAAGAACTCGCCGTTCAGCATCCGCAACAGAGTCGACTTGCCGGCGCCGTTGGGACCGAGAACGGCCACGTTCTGCCGCTGAGGAATCGTCAGCGACACCCGGTCCAGGGCCCGCCGGCCGCCCCGCACCACGGTCACCTCTCCCAGTTCGACGAGCGACGGGATCACGGCAGCACCGGCATGGAGGACTGGCGATTCGAGCGCTTCAGCGGGCCGGAACGGGCACGGCAGCCGCCTGCCGGACAACGGCCGATTCCCGGCACGGAACTACCGGCCCCGGAACCGCGGCGGCCGCTTCTCCAGGAACGCCTTGCGGCCCTCGACGTAGTCGTCGGAGCGGAAGCAGGCCTCGACGAGCTGCTTCACGCGGTCCAGGTCGCGGCGTTCCGGGTCCTTGGTGGCCTGCTTGATCGCGAACTTGGCGGCGCGGAGCGTCAGCGGGGCATTGGCGGCCATCCTGCCGGCCAGATCGCGGACGGTGTCCTCCAGATCGTCGACGGCGGCGACCCGGTCGATCAGCCCCATGTGCATCGCCTCGGCGGCCGTGAACCGGCGCGCCGTCAGCAGGATCTCGCTGGTGCGGGACGGCCCGACGAGATCGACCAGCACCTTGATCCCGGCGAAGCCGTAGCCCACGCCGAGCCGGCCGGCCGGGATCCCGAACAGCGAGTCCTCCGAGGCGATACGCAGGTCCGCGTTGAGCGCCGTGGCCAGACCGCCGCCGAGGCAGTAACCGCGGATCATCGCGATCAGCGGCTTCTCCAGCGCGGCGAACGCCCGGCCGGTCTCGCGGCCGGCGCGGTCGTAGCGTTCGCGGGCCTCGACGGTCGTCCGCAGCTTCTTGAACTCGGAGATGTCGGCGCCGGACACGAAGGCCCGGTCACCGGCGCCGCGCAGCACGACGACCCGCACCGCGTCGTCCTCCTGGAACCGGCGCAAAACGAAGGCCGACGCCTCCTGCATCTCCAGAGACAGGGCGTTCCGCCGCTCCGGGTTGTTGTAGGTGAGCCAGCCGACGCCGTCGTCGATCCTCGCCTCGATCTTCGTCGTCGGCAGGTCGACGACCGTCGCTTCGGAGGTCGCGGTCACTCTCGCTTCTCCGAGCAGAAGGCGCTGCGCCCTTCGCCGATCGGGGTCACGGCGCCGACCTCTCGCTCCGCAGTCATTGCGCGCGTCCTCGAGAGCGGGCCTCCATCCTGCGTCATCACGCCACGACTCCTCCGGCCCGAAGCTCGTCGATCTCTTCCTCGCCGAGCCCCGCCTCGGCGAGGATCTCGTCCGTGTGCTCGCCCAGCCCTGGCGCCGGGCTGCGCAGCTCGAAAGGCGTTCTGCTCAGCCGCACCGGCTGGCCCACGAGCCGCACCGGACCGAGGTCCGGGTGCTCCAGCGGCACGGCGATGCCACTGTGCTCCACCTGGGGGTCTGCGAAGGTCTGGCCCAGGTCGTAGACCGGACCGCACGGCAGACCGGCGTCGTTCAGGCGCTCGACGATCTCCTCCACCTTGAAGCGCCGGGTCAGGTCGGCGACCTCCTCCTCGAGCCGCGCGCGGTTGGCGACGCGCCGGGCGGAATCCCCGTACTCCGGCCGCTCGAGCAGTTCCTCGCCGCCGAGGGCCTGGCACATGCCGCGGAAGTGCTTGTCGCTCGTGGCCGCGATGTTGACCCAGCCGTCGGCCGCCGGGAACGTGCCCATCGGCGAGATCGTCGGGTGGTGGTTGCCCTGCTGGCCGGGGACTTCGCCCTCGACCAGGTAGCGCGCGGCCTGAAAGTCGAGCATCCCGATCATCGCCTCGAGCAGCGAGGTCGTCACCCACTGCCCCTCGCCCGAACGCTCGCGTTCGCGCAGCGCCGCCATGATGCCGAAGGCGAGGTAGAGGCCGGCCGCCAAGTCCGAGATCGCCGTGCCGACCCGCACCGGGCCCTGACCGGGCAGCCCCGTCACCGACATCAGCCCGCCCAGACCCTGGGCGATCTGGTCGACGCCGCCGCGATCCCGGTACGGCCCGGTCTGGCCGAAGCCGGACACGCTGGCGTAGACGATGCGCGGATTGACCGCCCGCACCGTCTCGTAGTCGAACCCGAGCCGGCGCTTCACGTCGGCGCGGTAGTTCTCGACCAGCACGTCCGCGTCGCGGGCCAGGCGCAGCAGCACCTCGCGGCCTTCGTCCTTCTTCAGGTCCAGCGTCAGGCAGCGCTTGTTCCGGTGGAGGTTCTGGTAGTCGTGGCCGAGCCGGCGCGAGATGCCGATCTCCCTGCCGGGCGCCGGCGGGCGTTCGATCCGCACCACGTCGGCGCCCCAGTCCGCGAGCTGCCGCACCGCGGTCGGCCCGGCGCGGGCGATCGTCAGGTCGAGGACCCGCAGGTCCGCCAGGGGAAGCGACATGAGCCGGAATCAGACCTCGGGCACCGCGGCATCGACCGACCGTGCATCGGGCGGCCGCTCCAGATCCCGCAGGAGCCAGGACAACGCTTCCTCGACCTGCCGCTTCGCGCCGTGCTCGACGATGTCGCCGTGGCAGGGAACGAGGCGGTCGAACGGACAACAGAGCATGCGGAGACAGCTTGCCGCGGCCGCGGGCCGGTCCCGCACCGCCAGTCGGAAGACCCGGCTCTGCGCCACCCGGCCGTAGCCCCCGGTCAGCCGCAGGTAGATCGTGACGGCCGGCCCCAGCCGACGCCTGAGGTTGAAGAGCAGATCCGTCACCAGCAGCGACCCGCTCGGACGATGGACGAAGACGACCTCCTTGAACGTGGGCATGCCCTCGATGGGGATCGCCTGGAGTTCGTCGCCCCACGGCGCGGCGACCCCCAGCGTGCCGGCGAACGTCACGTCCGGCCGCTTCTTCTCAAGTCCCGGCGCCGCGTGAACTTCCGCCTCCGGAAATCGTTCGACCGCCGCCGGCAGGTGAAGGTGATGGAACAGGTTCGGGGCGACGAGGTACTCCACGGGACCCAGCTCGCCGATCTCGGCCGCCCGCGCATCGTCCATCGGTCCCGGCGAGTGAATCCAGAGCCCGCCGGAGGCCAGCCGCACGATCGTCATCCGGCACGGCGCCGTGAGACCGAAACCGAACTTCTGACGATGCTCGGCGCACCAGACGCCGGAGCAGATCTCCCGAACACCCATCCACGCAAGTATAGGAGTCGTAGAATCCCGAGGCCATGCAGCCGATTCCCATCCGTCCCCGGCGCAACCGCCGCTCGACGGCGATCCGCTCGCTGGTCCGCGAGACGGACCTCGGACCGGACCGGCTCATCTACCCGCTGTTCGTCACGGAGGGCAGCGACGAGGCCGAACCGATCGACTCGATGCCCGGGCAGGCGCGGCTGAGCATCGACCGCCTGGTGGCCGAGAGCCGCGCCGCGCACGCGCTCGGCGTGCCGGCCGTGGCGCTGTTCCCGGCCGTGGACGACGAGCTGAAGGACCGCACCGCCAGCGGCGCCCTGGACCCGGACGGCCTGGTCCAGCGCGCCGTGCGCGAACTCAAGTCGGCGCTGCCGGACCTGCTCGTGATCACCGACGTGGCGATGGACCCGTACTCGAGCGACGGCCACGACGGCCTGGTCGAGGACGGCGAGATCGTGAACGACCCGACGCTCGAGATCCTCGCCGCCACCGCGGTCTCCCAGGCCGACGCCGGCGCCGACGTCATCGCCCCCTCGGACATGATGGACGGCCGGGTGCGGGCGATCCGCGCCGCCCTCGACGCCGCCGGCCACGACCAGGTCGGCATCCTCAGCTACACCTCGAAGTACGCCTCGCACTTCTACGGCCCGTTCCGCGACGCCCTCGACTCGGCGCCCCGCGCCGGCGACAAGAAGACGTACCAGATGGACCCGGCGAACGTCCGCGAGGCGGTGCGCGAGGCCCGGCTGGACGCCCAGGAAGGGGCGGACGTCGTCATGGTCAAGCCCGCCCTCGCCTACCTCGACGTGATCCGCGCCGTCCGCGAGGCGGTCGACCTGCCGGTCGCCGCCTACCAGGTGAGCGGCGAGTACGCGATGATCCAGGCGGTCGCCGCGAACGGCTGGATGGACGGCGACGCGCTGATGATCGAGACCCTCACTTCCATTCGCCGCGCCGGCGCCGACATGATCCTCACCTACTTCGCCCGGCGCTGCGCCGAGGTCCTGGACAGCCCGTGACGCGCCGCCCGTTCGCGGCCTGCCTGGTCGCTCTCGGCGCTGCCGCGGCGCTCGGAGCTTGCACGACGGAACCGGGTGCGCCGACGCCTTCCGCGGCTTCCGGGCAAGACGCGGCGCGAAGCGGCGACCGATCCGCGGGCGCCACGGCGGAAAGGCCGCCGAACATCGTCTTCTTCCTTGTCGACGACATGGGCTGGCGCGACGTCGGCGTCTTCGGCAGCACGTTCCACGAGACGCCGCACATCGACGCACTCGCCGAGCAGGGCGTGCGCTTCACCAATGCGTACGCGGCGACGCACGTCTGTTCGCCTACCCGCGCCTCGCTCATGACCGGCAAGTACCCGGCAAGGCTGCGCCTGACGGACTGGCTGCCGGGCCGCAGAGAGCACGCCTTCGAACGGCTGTTGAGCGCCGAAAAGCTGGCCGCCCTGCCGCTGGAGGAAGTGACGCTGGCCGAAGCGCTCAGGGAACACGGCTACAGCACGGCGATCTTCGGCAAGTGGCACCTCGGCGGCGACGAGGCGGGACCGCTCAACCAGGGCTTCGACGTGCAGAAGCCCGACTTCCCCGGTTCGACCCCTCGCGGCGGCTACTTCCCGCCGTACCTGATGGCCGGCCTGGTCGTCGAAGGCGAGGAAGACGAGTACCTCACCGACCGCCTGACCGATTTCGCCGTCGAGTTCATCGAGGAGAGCCGGGACCGCCCCTTCTTCCTCTACTTGTCGCACTTCGCCGTACACGACCCGATCGAGGGACGCCCGGACCTGGTCCTGGAGTACCGCGAGAAGCTGGCGACGATGGCGCCTCCGGCCGAGCCGGCCTTCCTCCTGGAAGGCAATCCCGACGATCCCGAGCCGCTTTCGCGCGCCCAACTGAACGCCCTGCTGGAACAGCCCTCGCATCGGGAGCACCGGGTGCTGCCCCAGAACACCGTCAAGATCAAACAGCATCAGGACAACGTCGAGTTCGCGGCGATGGTCGCCGCGGTCGACGACAGCCTGGGGCGGGTGCGGAGCGCGCTCGACCGGCTGGGGCTGACCGGGAACACGATCGTCGTCTTCTACTCGGACAACGGCGGGATGTCCGCGGCCAACCTCGGCAATCCCGCGAGGAAGGTGCCCCCCGACCTGCTGGACGTCGCCTACTCCACGTCGAACCTGCCGCTGCGCGGCGCCAAGGGCTGGCTGTACGAAGGCGGGATCCGGGTACCGCTCATCGTGCGCTGGCCGGGCGCGGGCCGGGCCGGCGCGGTCCACGACGAGCCGGTCATCAGCCCCGACTTCTATCCCACGCTGCTGGAGATGGCCGGGCTGCCCGCCAGGCCCGAACAGCACGTCGACGGCGTGAGCTTCGCCGCGGCGGTCAAGGGCGAGGACTTCGAGCGCGGACCGATCTACTGGCACTTCCCCCACTACAGCAATCACGGGATGCAGAGCCCCGGCGGCGCGGTCCGCGATGGCGCCTGGAAGCTGCTGGAGTACTTCGAGAACGGCACGGTGCAGCTCTTCGACCTGGAGAACGACCTGGGCGAGCGGCGCGACCTCGCCGCCGAGCGGCCGGCGAAGGCTGCGGAGCTGCGCGACCGGCTCCACGCCTGGCGGGAGGCCGTGTCGGCGGCGATGCCGACGAGTCGCTGAGCCCCTGCCCGGTTGGCGCCGCCGGACGGTCGCCGCTTCGCGGCGCGTTCTTGTCGGAAGCCGGCGAGGGCGCCGGCGCACCCAGTGTGCGGCGGCGCAGGCTCCCCCGAGCGCCAGTGCGGGGCGGCGCGTCCTGCTTCGGAAGCCGGCGAGGGCGCCGGCACACCCAGTGTGCGGCGGCGCCAGGTTCCGCAGTCAGCGGGCGGCGCGGAACAGGAACAGGTGCTGGGTCGGCAGCGAGTCGATCCGTTCGACCAGCTCGTAGCCGGCCGGGATCCACTCCTTCATCACCTGTTCGATCGACATCCGGTGGTCGAGCTTGATGTGAGCCGCGCTGCGGCCCTCCAGCCGGAACTCGACGAGGGCGATGACGCCGTCGGGCGCGAGCGCCTTCCGCATCGCATGGAGCATCGGCTCGGGCCGGGAGAACTCGTGGTACACGTCGACGAGCAGCATCAGGTCGACCTCGCCCTCCGGCAGGTTCGGATCGTCTTCGGCGCCGAGCACCGTGCCGATGTTCTCGATCCCTTCGCGGGCCGCGAGTTCCGACGCGATCCGCAGCATCTGCGGCTGAATGTCGTTGCACAGCACCGTGCCCTCGGGGCCGACCTCCGCCGCCAGCCGGCGTGCGTGGTAGCCCGAGCCGCAGCCGATGTCGACGACCAGCATCCCCTTCTCGATCGGCAGGGCGGCGATCAGCGCGTCGGGGTTCTCCTCTTCGATCCGCGTCGCCCGCTCCAGCCATCCGGCGCCGCGGAACGACATGACGTCGGCGATCTTGCGGCCCTTGTAGACGCCGGGTTCGTCCGGCGCCTGCGCGGACACGACCGCGTGGAACGGCGCCGCCAGCGCGATGACGGCAACAGCGAAACGACTCATGACGAGCCGGACGCTATCGCACGCCCGCGCGCAGGCCTCCGGTGGTAGAATCGCCGATTCTCGAAAGGCAGGAACCCCCCATGAGAATCTTCACCCTTCTTGTTCCGGCCCTTCTCGGCTCGGCCGTACTGGCGCAGGAGAACCGCCTGACCTCGGCTCGTCTCGACGGCGACGTGCTTCGCCTGAGCGTCAACGACGAGCTGCAGGCGGTACGGCACTTCCCCCTGCCCGGTCCGCCCCGCGTCGTGGTCGACCTGTTCGGCATCGATGCGTCGGTCGCCGAGATGCCGGCGCCGGCGGCCGGCAGCCCGGCCTTCGAGGTGCGCACCGGCCAGCACCCCGGCTTCGTCCGCGTGGTTGTCGATCTGAAATCGGCCCTGCCGTCCTACCAGGTGCGCCAGTCGGAAGGACTCGTCGAGATCGGTCTCGGCACGACTCTCCCGCCGTCGGCGACCGGGGTCCTGGTCGGAGAGTCGCCGGTTCCCGGCGCCGCGCCGGCGCCGCGACCGGCCGCGGCACCGGTGGTCGACGTCGCCGTCGAGGCGGCGCCCGCCGCGCGGCCGGCACCGTCGGCCTCTCCCGCATCGCCGGCGCCGACGGGGAGCGCACTGCAGAACCTCGACGACCTGACGACGGACGAGCTCCTGGAGCTCATCGACGCGGAACTCGCCGCGGCCGGGCTCGATCAGCAGGAGTCGGCGGAGGAGCTGATCGAGCAGGTCGAAGCCGAGCTGGCCGCCCGCCCGCCGAGCCCGGCCGTCCCAGAGGCGCCGGCCGAACCGGAACGGCGGGCGCCCGCGGAGGTTGGCGATCCCGCGGATCGGCCGCCGTTCCGCTTCATCGACGAAGAGCCGGACGCTCCGCCGAAGTAGAGGTCGCCGGCCAGGGCCGGCGGCTGGCTTCCAGGGGCTTCGCCCCAGGGCGGGTCGGAAGACCCGCGCACCCAGTGCGGGTCGGAAGACCCGCGCACCCAGCCAGCGCACCGGGTGGATCAGCACCAGAAGCACCAGTGGTAGGGCGGCCGGAAGTAGGTGATCAGCCGGCCGCAGACGATGACGCCGATCCAGCAGACCAGGGAGACCGCCGCCGCGGTGCGGGCGCCCGCCGGCGCCGGCGCGCCGGCCGCAGCCGCCCGCACGGGCCGGAAGGCGAAGCGGTAGAAAACGAGGATGTTCAGGCCGGCGATCGCCATCAGCGACAGCTTGATCTGGAACGCGGGGTTGTAGAGATACTGGTTCGGAGCGCTGACCACGAACAGGAAGCCGGTACACAGGTTGAGCGCGTAGCCGCCGACTCCCCAGGGCACGAGCCGGTGCAGCGCTCCCATCGGCACGCCGCGCGCCACCCCGAGCAGGCGCAGGTCCCAGAGACCGATGCAGCCGATCAGCAGGGACAGGCCCAGGAAGTGGAGCGACTCCACCGTCGGCCAGCCCCAGGACGTGTGCATGAAGTTGTAGATGCCGCTCTTCTGGCCGATCGAGTACAGCAGGTCTTCCATGGCGCCGGCCCGCTCCGTCTCAGTACAGGAGGTGCGAGGCCAGCATGACCTTCGCGGTGTAGGCGAGGAAGCGCCCGGAAGTGATGACGGCGACCCAGAGCACGAGCGATGCCGCGGCCAGCGCCTTCTCCTTCCCCGGCGCCGGCGCCGCGTCGTGGCGCGAGTCTCCCAGTACGCCCCGCATCAGCGCTCTCATGATCCAGAGCGCCGCGGCGATCGCCGCCAGCTTGAAGTAGAAGACCGGGTTGGTCAGCGCCTTCGCCGGATAGGCCAGGAGCAGGGCGAGGCCCGAGACCGTGACCACGGCCAAGCTCGCCCAGAGCGCCGGCAGGTAGCGCCGCATGAGCGACCGGGGCACGCCCGGCGCGACGCCCAGGATGCGGAGGTCCGTCACGACATGGATGCCGGCCACGAAGGCCATTCCGATCGAATGGAAAACGAGACTCGAGAAGAACGCCCCGCCCGACTCCCGCATCCAGGTCGACGGGCGGGTCTCCTCGAGCCAGATCAGAAAGTCGATCACCCTGGCGGCCCGGACGCGGCTAGGAACTTGCGCCGTGGAACGCAGCGCGGCAAGTTCCGCGGCGCGAGTTCTGGAGGTGGGGGCTGAGGCCAAACATGGAGCCTGCGACAGGTTTGGCGGCTACTGGCGCTGCTCTTCGATCCAGGCGTCGATCAGCTCTTCCAGAATGTCCAGCGGCACGGAACCGTTGGCCAGCACGGCGTCGTGGAAGTGGCGCACATCGAAGTCGCTTCCGAGGGCCTGCTCGGCCCGCCCGCGCAGTTCCCGGATCTTCAGTTCGCCCATCTTGTAGGCCAGCGCCTGGCCCGGCCAACTGATGTAGCGGTCGGTCTCGGTCGTGACCTCGTGCAGGGAGAGAGCCGTGTTCTCGGCCAGATAGTCGAGCATCTGCTGGCGCGTCCAGCCGAAGGCGTGCACTCCGGTGTCGACCACGAGCCGGCAGGCCCGCCAGATCTCGTAGGTCAGGCGGCCGAAGTTGCTGTACGGATCCTCGTAGATGCCCGCCTCGAGCCCGAGGTACTCGGCGTACAGGCCCCAGCCCTCGCCGAAGGCCGAGAGGTAGTCGTGGCGGCGAAACTCCGGCCCGGCGTCGATCTCGGCCGCGAGCGCATTCTGGAGGTGGTGACCCGGCACCGCCTCGTGCAGGGTCAGCGCCGCCAGCGCGTAGAGGGGCCGGCTCGGGAGGTTGTACGTGTTGACCCAGTAGATGCCGGGCTGGGTGCTGTTGTACGGGGCGGACACGTAGCGCCCGGCGGTGTACTTCGGCGCCATGTGGTCCGGGACCGGCTCGACCGTGTAGGGGACCCGCGGCAAGGTCGCGAACAGGGACGGCAGCTTGCCGTCCATCGTCTTGGCGATCCAGGCGGCGCGCTCCAGCAGCTCCTGCGCGGTCTTCGGGTAGAAACGCGGATCGGTGCGCAAGAAGTCGAGGAACTCGGCGTAGGACCCCTCGAAGCCGATCTCGCGGATCACCTCCGCCATCTCGGCCCGGATCCGCGCGACCTCGCCGAGGCCGATCTCGTGGACCTCCCGCGCCGTCACGTCGAGCGTGGTGAACCAGCGAACCTGGCTCTCGTAGTAGGCCCGGCCGTCCGGCAGGTCGGCGGCGCCGACGGTCTCCCTGGCGCCCGGAAGGTACTCGCCGACGAAGAAGTCGTGGAACCCCCGGTAGGCGGGGACCACCGCCTCGACGATCGCCGCCTCGGCATCCGTCAGGATCCGCTCGCGGTCCATCTCCCCGACGGACGCCGGCACCTCCTCGAAAGGCGCCCAGAAGGCGCTGTCCCGCGGGTCGTCGACGATGTGGGCGGAGATCGTGTCCTCGTAGCCTTCGAGGGTCACCCGGGGCAGGGTGAAGCCGCCCTCGATCCCCGCGCGCATGTGGCCCTGCTGCTGCTCGAAGTAGGCCGGGATCGCCCGCATCCTGGCGATGTAGTCGTCGTAGTGGCCGGGAGTCCGGAACGGCATCGGACGGTGCATCCGGGCGAACCCCATGTGGAAGCCGGAGTCCGCGTTGAGCGGCATCCGGTAGCCGCCGAACTCGAATCCCTCCACGCTGCCGCGGAGCTGGCGCTCGAACATCCGCGCGTTGATCCGGTCCGCCGCGCTGAGCCCGGAGATGTCGATCTCCTCGAAGCGCCGCAGGAGATCGCGGCGGCGCTCGACCCGGCGCTCGATCGCCTCAAGGCTCATGTCGGCCAGTTCGTCGTTCCGGCTGTGATCGCCGACGCTGGTCGCGAGCTGGGGGCTCTCGCGGAGCCTGGCCTCCCAGTCCTCGTCGAACAGCCCGTAGAGCCGTTCGCGCGCGTCCTCGGGCGGCGCGCAGGCGGCGAACGCGGCCAGCGCCAGCAGCGCGGAGACGGCTCTGACGGCTGTAGAAACGCTCATGAAGGCCGAACCCTATCGCGTAGGATCTCGCGCGCGTGAAGTACCTGACCGCTCTCCTGCTCCTCGCCTCCTCGGTCGCCGCGGCGGCGCCGCTGGAACTCCGGCCGGGCGACCGGATCTGCCTCGTCGGCAACACGTTCGCCGAACGATTCCAGCTCTTCGGCTACTTCGAGAGCGAACTGCTGGCCGCCTTCCCGGATCTCGGTCTGTCCGTTCGGAACCTCGCCTGGTCGGCGGACGAGGCGGCACTCCGGCCCCGGCCGCTCGACTTCGGCGCCGTGGACCGTCACCTCGAAGCCCAGGCCGCCGACGTCGTGCTGATGTTCTACGGCGCCAACGAGTCGTTCGACGGCACCGCGGGACTGCCCGCGTTCCGCAACGACCTGGGCCGGCTGCTCCGCCACGTCTCGAAGCGGACCTACAACGGCGAGGAACCTCCGCGCGTGGCCCTCGTCTCGCCGATTCCGCAGCAGGCCCTGCCCGGAGGCGCCGGCCTCGACGAGGCGGCCGTCTCGCGGCGAAACGCCGCGCTCCGCTCCTACTCCGCCGCGGCCGCGGCCGTGGCCGCCGAGAACGGCATCGGCTTCCTCGACGTCTTCGGCCCGATGGCCGCCGCCCTTGACGCGGCGCCGGCGCCCCTGACGATCAACGGCATCCACCTGAACGATGCCGGCTACTGGCACGCGGCCGGGGCCTTGGTCGAAGCGCTCGGCGGTTCGGCGCGAGGGACGCTCAAGGTCTCGGCAGGCGGCGCCGCGGGAATCGAGTTCGAGCCGCCCGTCCGCTTGCGGCCACCCGCCGGCGGCGCGGCGCCGCTTCGGATCGCGGTCTCCGATCTGGACGCCGGCTACTACGCGCTGCGCTGGGGCGAGGAGACCCTGGCCACCGCCGATCGCGCCGCCTGGGCCGAAGGCGTCGACCTGCCGGCGACCGCGACGGCCGCCCTGGCCGAATCCGGCGACCGGCTGCGAAGCGTCGTGGTTCGCAAGAGCCGGCTGTTCTTCGACCGCTACCGCGCCGTGAACGGCTACTACATCTACGGCGGGCGCAAGGAGCCCTTCGGCGTTCACTCCTTCCCGCCCGAGATGGCCCGCTTCGACGAACTGGTCGGCGAACTCGACGACGAGGCCGCGGCGCTCGCCCGGTCGGACGAAGTGTGGCGCCTGGAGCGCGTCGACCGATGATTCGCCCAGCCGCGCACCTACGGCACGCGGATGCCGGCGGGGACGCCGGCGCACCCAGTGACGAGTCCCTGAACAAAGCCGAGGCCGCCATCGCCGCCGTCGTGACCGCGGCTCTCGCTCTCGGTCCGGCCGCAGCCCAGAACGTCGCCGACGAGGAACCGAACCGCGGCGGCGAGGCCCGGTACGAAGCCCGCGATCCCGCCTACGCGCTGGAACACCTGCACCCGGCCGAGGGATACGAGGTCTCGCTGTTCGCCTCCGAGCAGGACTTCCCGATCGGGAACCCGGTGGCGCTGGCGTTCGACTCCCGCGGCCGGCTCTGGGTAGCCACCATGCCGTCCTATCCCCAGCGGCTCCCGGACGAGGCGCCCGACGACAAGATCGTCATCCTCGAGGACACGGACGGCGACGGCCGCGCCGACCGCCACACCGTCTTCGCCCGCGGCCTGCACGTGCCGACCGGCTTCGAACTGGGCGACGGCGGCGTCTACGTGGCCCAGCAGCCGAACCTGATGTTCATCGAGGACACGGACGGCGACGACGTGGCCGACCGCTACGAGGTGATCCTCCACGGCTTCGGCACGGAAGACAGCCACCACTCGATCTCCGCCTTCACCTGGGGACCCGGCGGCGCGCTCTACTTCCAGGAGGGGACGTTCCACCACAGCCAGGTCGAGACGCCCTACGGGCCGGTGCGGCTGGTGGACGCCGGCGTCTTCCGCTACAAGCCGCGGCGCTTCCACCTGGAGGTGTTCGTCTCCTACCCCTTCGCCAACCCGTGGGGCCACGTCTTCGACCGCTGGGGCCAGAACTTCATCGCCGACGCCTCGGGCGGCGCGAACTACTTCGGCGCACCGATCACCGGCAACGCGCCCTACCCGCGGAAGCGGCGGCGGATGAAGGTGTTCACCTCGATCGTCCGGCCGACGTCAGGCTGCGAGATCGTCAGCTCGCGCCACTTCCCCGACGAGGCGCAGGGCAACTTCCTGATCAACAACACGATCGGCTTCCAGGGCATCAAGCAGCACCGGGTGATCGAGGAGGACTCGGGCTTCACCTCCGAGGAGGTCGAGCCCCTCCTCTACTCGACCGACATCAACTTCCGGCCCGTCGACCTCCAGTTCGGGCCGGACGGTGCGCTCTACGTCGTCGACTGGTTCAACCCGCTGATCGGCCACATGCAGTACTCGCTCCGGGACGAGCGCCGCGACCACGACCACGGCCGGATCTGGCGGGTGCGGCACGGTTCGCGGCCGCTGCTCGAGCCGCCGGAGATCGGCGGCGCCTCGACGCCGGCGCTCGTCCGGCTGCTGGAAAGTTACGAGGACCGCACCCGCTACCGCGTCCGGCGCGAACTCCGGGAACGCCCGCGCGACGAGGTGCTCGCCGCGGTCGAGGAGTGGCTGGACGACATCGACGCCCGCGAACGCGGCGCCGACGCCGGCGGCGACGCGAACGTCTCCGACCTGGAGCACCACCGGCTGGAAGCCCTGTGGCTCCATCAGAACCTGAACGTCGTCGAGCCCGAGCTGCTCGGCCGCATGCTCGACTCGCCCGAGCCGCGGGCGCGCGCGGCGGCGACCCGGGTCGCCCGCTTCTGGCGGCGGGAACTGGACGATCCGCTGGCCCTGCTCGCCGCCCGGGCCGAGGACTCCTTCCCCCGGACCCGCCTGGAAGCCCTGCTCGGCCTGAGCTACCTGGAGTCCGAGCCCGCGGCCCTCGCGGCGCTCAAGACGCTGGACAGGCAGACCGACTACTACCTCGACTACGTCCTCGGCGAGACGGTCGACACGCTGGAGGACTTCTGGCTGCCGGCGCTCGAGTCGGACCGCGAGCCGCCGCTGCTCGATACCCTGCCGGCGTCCGAGGCCGGCTACCTGCTCAGTCGCCTCTCGACCGGCAAGCTCGAGCGCCTGCCGACCCACCCGCTCACCGACCGTGCCGTGCTCCGTCGGGCCGACGCCAGCGTCGAGCGCCAGCGCCAGGCGCTCGCCGGCCTGACGAGCGGCGAACCGGGCAGCCGCTTCATCCGGGAGACGCCGGCCATGCTCCTGGCCGGGGAACTGGCCGAACTGGACCGGTTGCAGCCGCCGGACCCGGAGCGCCTGGAACGGATCGTCCTGCACCTGATGGAACAGGACGCGCCCTCCCTGCTCGCGGCCCGCGACGAGTTCGAGGCGCTGGCCGCGAACGGCGCCCGGCAGGGCACGCGAAGCGCCGCCATCGCCGCCCTGATCGCCGCTGCCGGCGATCCGTCGCCGGACAACGTGCTGCCCCACCGGCCGAGCAACGACCAGACGATCGACTGGCTGCGCGCGGTGGACGCCCTGCCGCCGGCGCTGCGCGCCGAGGCCTATCCCGCCGTTTCCGCCCTGTTCGACCGGCGGCGCGAGCGCGGCCAGGAGATGCTCGACGCGGCGGTGCGGACGCTCGCGGGCATGACCCAAGACGCCCGGGACCCGCGGAGGGCGCAGCGCAGCTTCCGGAGACTCGCCGAACTCGTCGGCGACCCGGCGCTCCGGCTGGCTGCGCTGGAAGGCCTCGGGCAACTGACCGCCGAAGCCCCCGGCGCCTGGCCCGCCGGCGGCGGCGAGGACGCGCTCGCCGATCCGATCCTGGCGGCCATCCGCGACGCGCCGCCACGCGAACTGGCCTCGCCGCGCTACCGCCGCATCCACGACCTGGGACTCCGCATCGCCGACCGGCGGATCGACAGCACCGGCGGCGAGCGCGGCGCCGACCTCCGCGAGGAGATCGTCAACCTCGGCGCCGCGATCGTGACCCTGCGCCCCGTTCCCCACCAGATGCTCTTCGACCTGGAGGAGTTCACGGTCCGCGCCGGCGGACCGGTCGAGATCGCGTTCGAGAACATCGACGTCATGCCCCACAACGTCGTCGTCACCAAGCCCGGAGCGCTCGAAGAAGTCGGCCGGGCCGCCGACGCGGAGGCGGAGCGCAATCCGGCCGGGGCCGAGGCCTCCGGCTACGTACCGAAGACGCCCCTCGTCCTGTTCCGGACCGGCCTGGTCCAGCCGGGCGAGACGGAGGTCCTGAGCTTCAACGCCCCGAGGGAACCGGGCCTCTATCCCTTCGTCTGCACCTTCCCGGGACACTGGATCCTGATGAAGGGCACGATGCGGGTGGTGGAGCGACTCGACGGCGCGGCGGTCACCCGCTACGCCGCCCCGCGGCTCGCCCCGGACGTTCCCCAGCGCGCCTTCGTCGCCGACTGGAGCTACGCGATGCTGGAGACCGACGTCGCTCCGCTGGAAGCCGCCCCGCCCGCCAGCGACGAGGAACTCGACCGCGGGCGGCGGCTCTTCGTCGAGGCCGGCTGCGCCACCTGCCACCAGCTCGACGGCGCCGGCGGCGACGTCGGTCCGGCCCTGGACGACGCGCGCGACCGGCTCGGCGCGCTCGACACGCTGCGGCACATCCTGGCGCCCTCGGACGAGGTGGCCGAGAACTACCGCACCACCCTGGTCGAGACCCGCGACGGGCGCTTCTACTCTGGTCTGCTCGTAGAAGCCGGCGAGGACGCCGTGCGCATCCGCTCGAACCCGCTCGATCCGAACCACGTCGAGACGATTCCCCGCGAGGAGATCGAGAGTCTCGACGAGTCGTCGCTCTCGCCCATGCCGAGCGGCCTGCTCAGCACCCTCCAGCCGTCCGAGGTGCGGGACCTGATCCGCTACCTTCTGCACTCGCCCTGATGCGGAGGTGCGTTTCCGGCTCGGGCCTGGGAACACGGGCATCCCGCCCGCCTCCCGCGTCGAGCGGCGGCAAGGACCGGGCCGGTCGACTGGCGGCTTTGCCGGTCGCCGCGCTGGCCGCCGCGGCCGCGGCCGGCGCGCCGGCGGCCGGCCAGCACGGCGCGATCGGCGGCGAGTGGCGCGAGTACGGCGGCGACGCCGGCGGCACGAAGTACGCGCCGCTCGGCCAGATCCACGCTGGCAACGTCGGCGACCTGGCCATCCGCTGGCGCTGGCAATCGCCCGACAACGCGATCGCGGACCCCGACGCCGGTCTCGAAATCGTCGCCTTCGAGGCAACGCCGCTGATGAAGGGCGGCGTCCTCTACACCAGCACCTCCTTCAGCCAGGCTGCCGCCATCGACGCCGCGACCGGCCGCCAGCTCTGGGTCCACGACCCGAAGAGCTACGAGTCGGGACGCCCTCCGAACAACGGCTTCCTCCACCGCGGGCTCGCCTGGTGGACGGACGGCGAGACGGAGAGCCTGTACCTGGCAACCGGCGACGCACGCCTGATCGCGCTCGATCCGGCGACCGGAACGCCCCGGCGCGAGTTCGGCAACCGCGGCACGGTCGATCTCAAGGCCCGTATCCGTTCGCTCAACGACCGCTCCGACCAGTACGGACACACCTCGCCGCCGATCGTGGTCGGCGACACGGTCGTCGTCGGTTCCTCCGTCATGGACTGGGCGCCGCAGCCGGAGTGGCCGCCGGGCGACGTCCGCGGCTACCACGCCCGCACCGGCCGGCTGCTGTGGACCTTCCATACCGTGCCGCGCCGCGGCCAGTTCGGTTACTCGACCTGGGAGAACGGCTCCGCCGAACGGGTCGGCGGCGCCAACGTCTGGCCGCCGATGACCGCCGACCTGGAGCTCGGGTACGTCTACCTGCCGGTCAGCGCTCCGTCGAACCACTTCTACGGCGGCCACCGCCGGGGCGACAACCTGTTCGCGAACAGCATCGTCTGCCTCGACGCGCGGACCGGCCGCCGCGTCTGGCACTACCAGATCGTCCATCACGACATCTGGGACTTCGATCTCCCGGCGCCGCCCAACCTGGTCGACATCACGGTCGGCAGACGCGAGATCCCCGCGGTCGCGCAGGTCACGAAGCAGGGCTGGGTGTTCGTGTTCGACCGACGGAACGGCCGGCCGGTTTGGCCGATCCACGAGGTCCCGGTCCCCCAGTCGACCGTGCCCGGCGAGCGCACCGCGCTGACTCAGCCGCGGCCGACGAAGCCGCCGCCCTTCGACCGGCTGGGAATCGCGCGAGAAGATCTGGGCGACGGCGCCGAGGAAGTGCTGGCCGACCTCGACTGGGGGCCGATCTACACTCCCCTGTCCACGCGCGGCGCCGTCATCTACCCCGGCCTCGGTGGCGGCGCCAACTGGGGAGGCGCCGCCTTCGACCCCGTCCGATCGAGGCTGTACGTCCCGGTCCAGGGGGTCGTGCCCTTCTGGATCCGCCTCTATCGAACCGCCATCTCCGGCTACTACCTGTACGAATCGGGCATCCTGACCGCCTCCGGCAACCGCTATCTGCTGAAGCCGCCCTGGGGACACGTCGCCGCCTACGACCTCGACCGCGGCGAGCTCCTCTGGCAGCGGGCCAACGACGGCGCGAACGGCTACGCCGGCACCCCGTCCCTGCTCGCCACCCAGGACCTCGTTTTCTACGCCAACCGGTCGCGGCCGGTCCTCACCGCGCTCGACCCCGACGATGGCGGCGTGCTCCGCACGATCCCGCTGCCGGCGCGGGCCTCGGGCGCCCCGATGAGCTTTACCGCGGACGGCCGCCAGTACGTCGTCGTCGCGGTCGGCGCCGGGTCCGACGATGCCGAACTCGTCGCGCTCTCCCTGGAGGGCGATCTGCCGGAGCAGCATCCCGGCGCCCTGGGCTTCTCCCGGCCGTCCGTGACCGCCCGGGAAGCGGACGGCGAGATCGCGTTGAGCGTCGAGCGCGCCGGCGGCAGCGACGGCGCGGTTGCCGTCGATGTGCGGACCGCGGGCGGCACCGCGACCGCCAAGGTCGACTTCGAGCCCGTCGCCCGCACCCTCGCCTGGGGCCACGGCGACTCGGAGTCGAAGAGGTTCGCGCTTCCGCTGCTCGACGACGGCGCGGGCGAGGGCACGGAGACCATCCAACTGGAACTTCGCGATCCGCTGGGCGGCGCGGCCCTCGGCCAGCGCCGCACGGTGGTGACCGTGGAAGACGACGACGGTGACGACGGCGGAGTGGACGAGCCGATCGAGCCCTGCGCCGGAAGCCCGACGACGCTGTGCCTGAACCGCGGACGCTTCAGGGTCCAGGTCCGCTACGCCGCGGAAGCCACCGGCGGAGACAGCGTCCCGGCGACCGGCGCCCACCTGACCCCGGACACCGGCTACTTCACCTTCTTCGACCCGGCGAACGTCGAGATCATCGTCAAGGTCCTCGACGCCTGCGCGCTGACCGGCACGTACTGGCTCTACGCCGCCGGCCTGACCGACCTGGACGTCGAGGTCGAAATCGCCGACCCGGTAACCCAGAGCCGCCGCGTCATCGCGAGTCCGCGCGGCGAGCTGTTCCAGCCGGTGGCCGACACGCAGGCGTTCGCCTGCGAGTAGGGCGGCGAACGGCTACGGCGGTCCGTCCGCCCGCAGGCGCCCGAACGCCTCCAGTTGGGCCTCGGCCTCCTCGCTTCGCCCCAGCGCCTCCAGCACGCGGGCGTAGTTGAAACGGAGCGGCGCGTTGGCGTCGAGCCCGAGTTCGAGCGCCCGTTCCATGCGCTCGGCCGCTTCGGCCGGACGGCCGGCTTCAGCGGCGATCATGCCGAGCAGGGCGTGGGCCTCGCCGAGGCCGGGATCGAGCGCCAGGGCCCGTTCGAGCGCGGGCGCGGCCTCCCCGGCGCGCCCGGCCGTGTGCAGGAACATGCCCTCCAGGTAGTGGTGCTCGACCCGGTTCGGTTCGAGCCGGCGCGCCGCGGCGGCGCTGGCCGCCGCTTCGTCGACCCGGCCCATGGAGAACAGCACCTTGGCTCGCAGGGAGTGGACGTCCGCGGCGCCCGAGTCGTCCCGGCCGTCCGTCACGCTCGCAAGACGTTGGATCGCGGCTTCCAGATCGCCCGCCGCCGCGAGGCGTTGGGCCTCCGACAAGGCAGCCGCCGTTTCCCTGGAAGCCAGGCGTGCGGTCTCCGCCGCTCGCTCCCGGGCGGCCTCCAGCGACCGGTAGCGGTCGAGTGCCGCGCTAGCCGCCTCCCGGTCGCCGGCGGCCGCGAGCGTCCTTCCGAGGCGATAGGACACTTCCGGCTCGTCCGGCGCCAGTTCCGCCGCGGCGCGCAGGTGCTCGAGCGCCTCCGGGTAGCGCTCTTCGGCCGCGAGAACGTCGGCCGCCTCCATGTGCACGACGACCGGATCGCCCGCGCCGGCGTCGAGAGCGCGTTGCAGGTAGCCCAGCGCCTCCGAGCGCCGGGCCGGATCGCGCGCCAGCGCCAGACCCTGGACGAGGTCGAGGCCCGGACTCCGGAGATCTTCGGCCGCGGCCGCGGAAACGGCCGCCAAAGCCCTGTCGGCCCGGCCGTCCGCCAAGTGGAGCAGGGCGAGCTGCTCGGGGACGGCGGCGCTGCCGAGACGCCGGGCCGCGCCCTCTTCCAGCAACCGGATCGCCTCGCCCGTGCGGTCTAGGTCACGGAGCAACAGCGCCGGCGCCAGGAAAGCCGACGCCATCTCGCGGCCCGCCTCGCTCACGGAGCTGCCCTTACCATCCGGATCGAGCTCTCGCGCCCGAGCGAACGCGGCGAGCGCGTCCTCCGTGCGGCCGAGCGCGGTCAGCGCCCGGGCCAGCGCCAGCGCCGGCCCGAACTCCGCCGGCGCCCTCTCCACCGCGGCGCGCGCCAGAGCCAGAGCCTCGACCGGATCGCTTGCCGACGCCGCGTCAACCTGTGCCGGAACAAGCTGGCCCGGGACGGTCGCCGCCATGACGATCGCTAGAAGGACGGCTGCGCCACGCACGAGCGGCCAGCGTAGCAGTCACCCTCCCGACCGTCGTTCGAGCGCCTGCCCCGGTGGACGCGGCGCGTCCTCGCGCCGGCTCCCTCCAGAAGACACGCAACCGCCCCTTGACATCGAGCACGGCCAGAACAACAATCTGGCCAGCCCAACTAGCCAGACACTGGAGGCACTCATGTCCGCATGGCAACTGCAGGAAGCGAAGAACCAGTTCAGCGCAGTCGTCGAAGCCGCCCTGACGGGGGAACCCCAACGCATAACCCGACGAGGCAAGCCCGCCGTCGTCGTACTCGCGGACGAACAGTACGAACGCCTCCGCCACCTGGAGAAAGCGAAGGCGCCTACGTTCGCCGAACACCTCCTCGCAATGCCCCAGGACGACGGAGAGTTCGAACGACTCCAGGTGAAGCCGCGCGATGTCGACTTCTGATGTACCTCCTCGACACCAACGTGCTGTCGGCCTTGCGCCGAAGGCAACGCCACGCCCAGGTCATGCGTTGGGTGTCGACACAGAGAAGCAGCGATCTCCATGTGAGCGTCATCTCACTCGGCGAGATCGAGCGAGGCATCGCCCGAGCCAGGCGCCATGACGCCAGGTTCGCCGCCCTGCTCGCCCAATGGCTGGACGACACGATCAACCTCTACGCCGGCCGCATCCTCCCGATCGACCTCGGAGCCGCAAGGCGCTGGGGTCTCCTCTCGCAGGCGCTCGGCAATCAGGACGCCGATCTTCTCCTCGCCGCCACGGCGCTCGAACACGGCCTGACGGTCGTCACCCGCAACGTGCGGCACTTCGAGCCGACGGGCGTGCCCGTACTGAATCCGTTCGACGCTCCATAGCGCCACCGCGGCGCATCGGCTCCGGCGCCAGTTCCATGCGAGTCACTCCAAGGCGAAAAGGACCCTCAGCGCCGCGTCCAGTGTCGATGCACGGGCGTCGAGAGCAACCAGCCGACCCTCCCGGTCGAACAGCAGGGAGCGCGGCGGATACTCCACATGGAAGCGCCGGGCAACGGCGCCGGCCGCGCCGAGGCCGTCGTGGAGGACGGGCCACGCGATGTTCTGGCGGCGGGCGAAGCTCCGCAGGTCGCTGCGCGAGGAGCGGTCGAGCGAGACGGAGAGGATGACAAGCCCCCGCTCGCCGTAGGCTGCCCGCGCCCGTTCGAGATGAGGGAAGTCGGCGAGGCAGGGAGCGCACCAGGTCGCCCAGAAGTCGAGCAGGACGACGCGACCCTCAAAGTCGGCCGCGGTCCACGTCCGGCCGTCGAGATCCCGGACCGCGAGATCCGCCCAAAGGTCGGCAAGCCGCACGCCGTGATTCTCCGGAGCTTCCGGCACGTCGGCCCTCGCCGGCGCCGGCCCCTCATCCGCCACGACCGCCGGCGGCACGCACAACGCGAGCGTCAGCACCGACGCCGGAACCGCCCGCGATGGAGCGAACGCAAATCTCCGCACGGCTACAGGTCCACCCTGACGCCGACGACCACGCTGCGCGGGAACCGCGGTCCATGGACGTAGCCGGCATCCCGCAGCGGCCCCCGGTCCAGGTCCCGCTGGTACTCGTCCGTCAGGTTCCTCAACGCAACGGTGGCGGTGATCCGGCGGTCGCCGCCCAGAGCGAACCGGCGCGACAGGCCGAGATCCCACGTCAGAAAGCCCGGCGTAACTTCGAGCCGGTCCTCGGCGATGTAACCCGCGTAGTGAGGCGCCAGCATGGAGCCCGTGTAGCGGAGCCCGGCGAACAGGTCGAACCCTCGCGGCAGCGCCCACTGCACGCTGGCCGTGCCGTACTTCTCGGGAGTCCGGAACATCGTCGTGCTGCCGAAGTCCGGCTCGGCGACGCCGAACTCCGCCCGCTGCCAGGCGTAACCCGCGTCCACCGTCAGGCCGCCATGCCGGAGTCCCCAACCCAACTCCAGGCCGCGCACCCGCGCGCGGCCGAAGTTCGCGCGCACGAACTCGAGTTCCGGCGTCCCCGGCTCGTCGGCCTCCAGCCTGTGGAACAGGTCGTCGATCCGGGTGTCGAAGAAGGTCGAGTCGACCGCCATCGCCGTGCGCCGTCCCACCATCGGCCGCCACTCGATACCGACCATCCGCGCCGCCGACGTCTCCTCGCGCAGCGCGGGATCGTCGCGCACGACCATCGCCTTGCCGCCCAGGAGGGCAATGTGCAGGTCCTCGTCGAACGCAGCGGGCGGCCGGAAGCCGGCGCTGTGGGAAGCGCGCAGCGTCAGGTCGCTCCGGGGGGTCCACATCAGGGCGGCCCGGGGCGAAACGATCGACCCGTCGACCGCGCTGTGGCGGTCGACCCGCGCTCCGTAGAGCAGCGTCACGCGGTCGCCGATCCGGCGATCGTCCTGGACGAAACCCGAGACGCTCCGGTACGTCTCCCGGATCATGCGGCGGTAAGCCGGTTGCCGGTCGTCGATCAGGTCGCTCGCGGCCTGGATGCCGAAGCTCACCGTGCCCCGGGCGCCGCCGCGGTTGACGTGGGAATCGAAGACCCGGAGGGGGTTGCGGGTCGCGCCGAACGCGCCCGGGTCCCCTCCGGCGCCGTAGTAACTGGCGCGTTCGGCAGCGGCGTGGGAAACGGTGGCGCGCCAGTCCCAGAGGGGCGACGCGGTGTGCAGCCAGGACACGCTGGCGCCGCGCCGGCTGGAGTCCAACTGCTCGGCGACCTCGACCTGCTCCGGCGGCAGGCGCAGCCGGTCGCCGCCGCGCCTGAACTCCGACATGTGGCTGACTTCCACCGCGAGTCTCGCCGAGCCGTCGCGGAAGAACTCGTGGTAGCGAACGCCGAACGCGTCGAGATCGCGGATCGACACGTCGCTGAAGCCGTCGCCGTCCACGTCGACCGGCGCCACCCGGTCGGCCTGACCGTGCAACGTGGCGGCGCGCCTGGCCCCCGGGGTCCAGTCCGCCACGAGGCTGTAGGACGGCGTCACGGCGGCGCCGACCGCGCCCTCCATCCTCTCCGAGCGCGCGTCCGCCTCGACGTGGGTGTGGTCCGGATGGTGAGGGATCAGGTTGATCACTCCCGCGACGGCGCCGGCGCCGTAGGCCGGCGAACCGCCACCCTTGACCACCTCGATGCTGTCGATCAGCCGTGCCGGCAGTTGCTCGATGCCGTAGACCATTGCCAGCGACGACAGGGTCGGCTGACCGTCGACCAGAAGTTGCGAGTACGGCCCCTCGAGCCCGAGCATCCGAATCTGGGAGGCATTGCAGGTCTGGCAGGTGGACTCCACCCGCACCCCGCGGGTCCACTCGACGGCGTCGGCCAAGGTGCGCGCGGCGACGCTCTCGATTCGCGAGCGCGGCATAGTCTCCATGTGGAGCGGCACGTCGGCCAGCCGCTTCTCCGTCCGCGTCGCGGTCACCACCGTCTCCTCGCCGAACGCGGCGCGAAGCCGGACGTCGATCTCGACCGGTTCTCCGTCCTCCAGCCGGACCTGGCGCTCGGCCAGACCGTAACCGTACGCGTAGACGACGAGCCTGTGCTCGCCCGGTTCCGCCGGGACGAGACAGAAACGGCCGCGCTCGTCCGTCGCCACGGTTCGCGAGGAACCCGTCAACGTGACCGCGGCGCCCACCACAGGTTCACCGGTAAGGGAGCGCACCGTGCCGTGCACTCCGGCATCCGCCGGACATCCGGCCGCTCTTGCCTGACCCGCGGCCAGGATCGCGAGGATCGTCCACAGGCCAATGGCCGGGGCGCCGATGCGAAACGGCTTGCCGCGCTTTTTTCTCGGCGTTTCCACGGCCACGAATACTATTTTTCGTGATGACTAAAAGTCAACCCGTGGCACGGGAGGAACCCGGCCGTCCCCGTCAGGACACGAGGAGTGCGAACGACCGCCGCTCAGGCCGGGCGCGGCCGACCTTCGACGCAGCCGGCCGGAACCCACCTGTCGCCGGCCGTTCCCCGGATCAGCCGGCCGACATCTTGAAGAAGCAGAGCTTGTTGCCGTCGAGATCCCGGACGTAGGCGCCGTAGAAGGTGGGCATCCGCGATCCCGGCTCTCCCTCGTCGGTACCGCCCAACTCGATCGCCTTGGCGTGGAGCGAGTCGACCTGCTCTTCCGAGCCCGCGGGGATCGCCACCATGTTGCCGTTCCCCGGAACCTGCGGTTCCTCGTTGTAGGGGATGCAGATGGCGAGCATCGGCTGTCCGGGCGCGACGCCATAGCCCTTGATGCGGCCCATGTCGAACATGGTCTTCGCGCCCAGCTCGCCCAGCAGCGCGTCGTAGAACGCCGTCGCCCGGTCCATGTCGTTCACGCCGATCGTGCAGTAACCCAGCATTGGAAGCCTCCAGGAAGAACGCGCCGTCGAGGAGCGACGGGGCGCGCCGGAAGATAGCAGCCGAACGCGGCCGGTGCGCCGGCCGCCGGCGGCTCAGCTCTCGTCGTCTTCGTCTTCGATCAGGTCGGCCCGCCGGAGGTCGAGCTTCTCGCCGGTGAAACTGTCCAGCTTGTAGACCCAGGAGCCGTGGTAGTCGTTGAAGTCCCGCATCTCCTCCGCGCGGGTCAGGATGTCCGCCTTCTCCTGGAGTTCCTCGTCGGGCGTGTCCCGCTCGATCTCGACCTGCTGCACGGTGTGGTAGCCGCCGATGCGGATGTAGCGGTCGTCCTCGCGGCCGGCGACCGCGACGACGTAACCCGAACCGTCGTCCAGTTCGTACCGGAACTCGTCGTCGAAGGACAGATCGGCCACTTCCCCGGAGTCGAGGAGATGGACCTCGGAGAACCGCAGCCGGGACAGGAAGTTCCTGACCCGTCCGGCCTCGCTCGTCTTCTCGCGGCGCCCGGCCGGCACGCGTTCGAGCGCGAGTTCCGCGTCCTCCTCGCCGGCCTTGCCGAAGGTGAAGTCGGGGCCCTCGATGCGGACCACGTCGCCCGAGGCGACGTCGACGATCTCCTTCTGGAGGAACTGGTCGGCCCCGCTGTCGATCAGCACGGTCGCCTCGGTGAGGTAGATCGGATCGTCCTCGCCGTCGAGGCGCCGCACGTAGTTGCCGCTGCCGTCGGCGAACCGGTCGCCGACCCGCAGCCGGACCATGTCGCTGCCGGCCGCGTTCCTGAGCGCCACCTCCACCGTGTCCTCGCCCGGCGGCTCGATGCCGAGTTCGGCGGCCAGGCTCTCGCCGGCGCCGACCTCCTTGGCCAGCTCGATGTCGAGCAGGTTGCGCACCAGCCGGTTCACGCCCTCGTTCCTGGCCCGGTAGTCGTGAGCCTCCTCCACGACGTACCGGTCGCCTTCCCGGGTCAGGGTCACCTGCTCGCCGCCCTGGATCACCTCGACCTGCGCGATCTCGTCCGGGTTCAGGTTGGGCAGGAACTTCTGGCCGCTCTCGAAGCGCTCGGCGCGCGACACGCTGTTCCAGTAGCTGAAGAGGCTCAGGGCGAGCAGCACCGCCGCGGCCCCCGCCAGTCGCTGGTTCATCTGGTTCATGCCGGTTGACTCCCTCGATCTTCGGTCAGCGCCGGCGGGCGCGGTACAGGCCGACCAGCAGCACGACGATCGGCATCCAGCCGATCACCGCGAACCGCACCATCGACTCCTCGCGCTCCAGCGCCTCGCGCCGTCCCTTGCGGATGTCCCGGAGCTCCCGGTTCGCCTCCAGGATCCGCTCGTTCAGTTCGTCGACCTCTTCCTGCAGTTGCCGCTCGAAGAGCGCGGCGTTGCGCTGGGTGATCTCGCCCTGCTTCTCGCGCAGCTCCTCCTGGAAGCTCTCGATCTCCTCGCGGATCTGCCGCTCGCGGTCGAGCGTGTCGAGCTCCGCCTGAGCCTCGATCTCGTCGAAGCGGAGGAACGGGCGGCTCATGCCGCTCTTCGCCCGGACCGCCATCAGGTCCCGGGAACCCAGGAGGTAGTCGATGCCGTTGAGGACGACCTTGTGGTTGTCGTTCTGGGCCTGGACGATCCCGAACGGGTTCTGCAGGAAGGCGATCTGGTCGTGGACGAAGTCGACGTCCGCGAAGACGACCACCGCCGCCTCGCCCCGTTCCTCCTCCGGCAGCGGATCGCGGTGGACGATCTGCGCGTCGTCGGGGGGCGGCACCTCGATTTCCGGCGGCAGGTTCGGCGGCCGCACCGCCTCCTTGTCGGGGTAGTCCACACCGTCCGGGAAGGCGGTCGGCAGCTTGCCGCGCACGACGTACGCGAGGACCAGGGGCTCTTCGCCCGGCGTGAACGCGTCGCGGAGCCTGGCGCCGTCGTTCAGGTCGGTGTAGGCGAGAGCGTCGCCGCCGCCGAAGCCGGGCAGCACCTCGAGCGTGTTGCCGGCGGCCGTGGTCGAGATCAGGGGACGGCGTTCGATGGCCGCGACCTGTTCGGCGGCTGCCGGTTCGTCTTCGCCATCCTCCCCGGCGCCGGCGGCGTCCGCCGCCGCCTCGCTCTCGACCTCCCGCAACACGCCGGACAGGAAGAAGCGCAGCTCGGACAGGCCGCGCAGCATGGGGCTCTCCCCGTCCAGCACGTCGTCGTGCAGGGTCGAATCGACCACCAGGTCGATGAGCACGGACTCCGACGCGCCGAACTGGCTCATCGGCCGCCGGGCGGCAAGCTCGAAGTCGGCCGCGAACTCGTTCTCCAGGAGTTCCAGGCCCCAGGCGTCGAGCAACGGCGCGAGGTTCGAGGCCGGCTGGTACTGCAGCGCCGCCCAGGGCTGCTGCGGATTCTGGGGCGGCGTGTCGCCGAGCGCGTAGGGGTCCAGGAAGATCAGCGTGTTGCCGCCCCCGGCCACCCACTGGTCGATCGCGAAGACGGTCTTGTCCGGCAGCGCCTTCGGGTGGACGACGACCAGCAGGTCGTACTCGTCGCGCGAAATGTCGTCGACGTCGGCCGCGACCTGGGAGACGTCGTAGAGCTCCTCCAGGACCTGGACGAGGATCCACTTCTGCGAGGGCGTCCGTCCCTGGGCGGCCAGCATCTGGGCCATGATCGGATCCTGGCCGCCGCCGAAGACCTCCAGGCTCGACAGCACACCCACGCGCTGCCGCGTCGGCCACAGCAGGCCGTGGATCTTCTTCGAGATCTCGTACTCGACGTTCTGCTGCTCCTGCGGCCACAGGAACTCGATCGTCTCCCGGCTGCCGGTCTGGGTCTCGAAGGCGAGGCCGAAGTAGAAGAGATCGCCGTTCTGGTTGATCAGCTTCCCGTCCAGCCCGTCCTCGGCGGCCCGGTCGGCGTCGTCGCTGTCGGGGATCGGGTCGATCCACTCGATCCGGATCTTCCCCGCCGCGGCCCGCTCGTACTCGCCGAGCAGGCTGCGGAGGTAGCGCTCGTAGCCGATGAAGTCCTTGACGAACTTCGGCAGCGTCTTGCCCGTGGTCTCGGAGAAGTAGAGCCGGATGTCCAGCGGCTTCACTCCTTCCTCCTGGATGCGGTCGAGGATCGCGTGGGTGCCGTCCGTCAGGGAGTAGAGGTCGTCGCCGGTCAGGTCGACGCGGAGCCCCTCGGCCCACTCGTTCGCCAGGTGGATGGAGAGCACGGTCACGAGCCCGATCAGGGCCAGGGTCAGGATCGGACTCCGGGCCGCCGTCAGGCCGCGCCCGCCGGCATCCGGTTTCATCCTCGGTTCGTCAGTCATCTGCCAGCCACCTCAGGACACTAGTTCGTCTTCGTCTGGCTGAGCACCAGCATGCCGCAGATCAGCCAGCCGACGGTGAACAACACGAAGAACAGCAGCGAGTTCAACTGCAACAGACCCCGGGTCAGGGTCTCGAAGTGGTCGAGCAGGCTGAGCGACGAGACGACCCGCTCGACGTAGCCGCCGAACCACTTGCCGACGAACTCCCGGGTCTGCGGCACGCCGATCAGCAGGAAACCGACCGAAGCCGCCACCGCCAGGATGAACGCGACCACCTGGTTCTTCGACAGGGCGGAGAACAGGAGCCCGATCGCCAGCAGAACCGCGGCCGCCAGCAGCGTCGCGACGTAGCTCGCGAAGATGGCGCCCCAGTCCGGGTCGCCGAGCCGGGCCACCTGGAACACCGCCGGCCAGGTCAGGAACACGGACACGGCCAGGAAGGCCCAACCGGCCAGGAACTTGCCGAGATAGGAACCCTCCAGCGTGATCGGCAGGGTGAGCAGGAGCTCGACCGTGCCGGACCGGCGCTCCTCGGCCCAGAGTCTCATCGCGACCGCCGGCACCAGGACGACGAAGATCCACGGCAGGTAGCTGAAGAGCGCGTCGAGGTTCGCCTCGCGCATCTCCAGGAAGCGGCCGAAGTCGCGCGACACCATCAGGTAGCCGCTGGCGATCAGGAAGATGACGATGAAGATGTAGCCGAGCGGCGAGGCGAAGTAGCCGTGGAACTCCCGCCTCAGCACCGCTCTCATGCCGGTGAACCGGCGCGCCAGGCCGCTCATGCCGCCACTCCTCTCGTCACCTCACGGAAGAGATCGTCCAGCCGGCCTTCCCGCACCCTCGCGTCCGCGACCCGGTGCTCGCCGACCGCGGCCAGCACGTCGTTCAGCCGGTTCTCGCCGTCCCTCGGTTCGGCCTCGACCTCGCCGCTCGGCAGCACGCGGGCCGCGGCGCACCAATCGGCGGCTGCCAGCGTCTCCGCCGCCTCTGCCGCGTCGCCCTCGGTAAGCCGGAAGCGGACGGCGTTGTGCCCCGGCGCCCGGGCCACCAGGGCCTCCGGCGTCGAGTCGACCAGGATGCGCCCCTCCGAGAGGATCACGGCCCGGTTGCACACCCGTTCCGCCTCGTCGAGGATGTGGGTCGAGAGGACGATGCAGCGGTCCGGGGACAGGCTCGAGATCAGGTCCTGGACGACGGCCTTCTGGTTCGGATCGAGGCCGTCCGTCGGCTCGTCCAGGATCAGCACGTCCGGATCGTGGATCAGCGCCTGCGCGAGGCCGACGCGGCGCTTGTAGCCCTTGGACAGGGTTTCGATCGTCTGCGCCCGCACGCTCCGCAGGTGCGCCGTCTCGAGCACCGTCTCGATCGCCTCGTCCGCCGCTTCGAGCTCCCGGACCTCGGCGATGAACCGCAGGAAGGCCTCGACGGTCATCTCGCCGTAGGCGGGAGCGTCCTCCGGCAGGTAGCCGATCCGCCGGCTGACGGCGAGCCGGTCCGCGGCGACGTCGATGCCGGCGACCTCGATGGAACCCCGGTCCGGCTCGAGGAAGCCGGTGATCATCTTCATCGCCGTCGTCTTGCCGGCGCCGTTCGGGCCGAGGAACGCGAGCACGTCGCCGCGGCGCACCTCGAAGCCGATGCCGTCGACGGCGCGAATCGGGCCGTAGTGCTTGGTCAGGTCGCTTACCGCGATCAGGACTTCGCCATCTTCGCTCACTCTTGTCGTTCTCCGTGGACAGTTGACGACTGCGCGCCGGGCCATTGGGCCCGCGGGATCTCAGCACAGCCATGCCAGCGAACGCAAGATCCCCGCCAGGGCGGGATCGAGGCTCGTGCCCTCCGCTACCAGTCCTCCGGCGCCGAAGTCGAGTCGATCAGGCCGCTCAGGAAGATCGAGTTCAGGAACAGGCGATTCGAGCCGTGGAAGTAGGCGCGGAAGTTCGGATTGTCGAGGAGCTGGATCACGACGCCGCGGCCCATCCGGCTGGCGATGACCGCCGGCTTGCCGGCCAGGCGACGCTGGTTCTCCGGCGAAATCCAGCCCGAGAGCCGCGGCGGGTCCCGGTACAGAGCGACGTTCTCGAAGGGATCGGGGCTGGGCGGCAGGACCATCTGGCCCGTGCGGATCACGGCGAGCTCCGGACGCCGGTAGCCGTACGCCAGGGGATGAGTCAGGTCGAGATCGACGCCGACGATCGTCCCGGCCATGAGTTGCTCGGCTCGCTGATCCCGGTAGTCGGCGTAGCGGCGGCGCTCCGGCGTTTCGGGAGCGTCCGCGTCTTCGGAAGCGCCCGCGTCCTCCGCCGCCCCTTCGCGTCCCAGGAGCTCGGTGCCCGCCCAGCGGCTCGCCGCGCCGATGGCCACGACCGCGCCGCCGCCGCGCACCCAGGTCCGAAGGCGATCGCGAACCTCCTCGCGGGGCGCTCCGCCGCCGAAGCCGCCCAGTGCCAGCACGACGTGCGTGTACCGGTCCAGATCCGCGCCGCCCAGCGCCTCGAGGTCGACCAGCGAGACCTCGACGCCGAAGCGCTCGTCGAGCAGGTGCCAGGCCTCGCCGACGCGGTACGACGGAGTGCCGGAACCGCTCACGAGCAGCGTCCGCGGCGCGACCAGCGGCCGCAGGCTCGGGCTGCCCAGGTCGATCCCGGCGGCGGCCTGGCCGCCGATCAGCCGGTGCACGTCGACGCCGTCGGCAGCCGCCGCCTCGGCGAACAGCGCCTCCAGGTCGATCCCCGCGTTGGCGCCCGGCTCGCCGGGCCGGCCCACCGGCACGACGATCGCTCCGGGATCGAAGGAGCGCGGGCCGGCGGGCGTCTCGGCCGTGAAGGACCTCTTCGCGGCCCGCGCCCGCGCGCCCGCCCGCTGCATGCGGTTCAGGGTGCGGGCCGAGAAGTAGCCGTCCCAGAAGAACGCGTAGGCGTAGGCCGGCGCGTCCGCCGGAGCGGCGCCGAACTCGCCCGGCTCGATCGCGGCGTTCGTGACCTGCGCGCCGAGCAGCTCGGGCCGGTAGGCGCCGCCCTCGAGCAGGTCGTACTCGGCGCCGAAGGCGAGCGGCAGGCTCCAGGCCGAAACGTCGTAGAACACGGAGTCCTCGAACTCGGTCACCGTCTCGAAGAAGGAGCGCACGAGGGTCGACTGGGGTTGTGCCAGCGGCGCCAGCCACGACTCGCCCGGCGCGTAGACGCGGCCGGAGACGGCGATCTCCTCCATCGTTCCGTAGACCTCGATCTCGTGCCTCAGCAGCAGGTCGAGCATCCGGTGGGCGCGGCCCCGGTCGCCGTCCAGGTGGAACACGTAGGCCGAGGGTTCGGCTTCGGCCGCGGCGAGAGCGCCGCGGAAGAAGTCCCGCTGGTGCTCCAGGAGTTCGAGGCGCTTCGCCACGCCGCCCTCCACCATCGACAGCGACGCCAGCAACTGGTTCTTGATCCCGAAGGTGAACGCGAGTTCCCCGTTCGCCGTCTCCATCCGGTGGCCTTCGGCGCTCGCCTGCTCGAACAGGAACCCGACCGCGCCGTGCGCGTCCGGGTAGGTCGAGCCCTTGCCGAGATAGAAGTCGTCGAAGCCCTCGCGGCTGTAGTAGAGCCGGCCCGCGCCGTCGAACACGGCCGCGTGATGGGCCGCTACCGCCTCCGTCAACTCGACGTTGCGCTCGGGAATCAGGGGATTGCGCCGGCTCGGCACGCCCGGCTGGAAGAAGAACGTGCTGTTCGAGCCCATCTCGTGGAAGTCGCCGACCAGGTTCGGCTGCCAGGCCTTCCAGGTCGCCATGCGGTTCCGCGACTCGGGGTGCTGCAGCAGGAGCCAGTCCCGGTTCAGGTCGAACCAGTAGTGGTTCGTGCGGCCGCCCGGCCACGGCTCCCGGTGTTCCCGGTGGCCAGGGTCGGGATTCAGCACCATGCCCCGATTCGTGTTCGCCCAATGCGCGAAACGGCCGATCCCGTCGGGGTTCAGGCTGGGGTCGAGCAGGACGACCGCCTGCTCCAACTGGTCGGCGACAACGTCCGACCGGGACGCGGCCAAGTGGTAGGCGACCAGCATCGAGGCGTTCGCGCCGCTCGGCTCGTTGCCGTGGATGCTGTAGCCGAGCCAGACGACGACCGGCAACTCCTCGAGCTCCGGCGCCGGCAGCCGGGGATCGACGAGGCCGCGCCGGCTTTCCCGGATCCGGTCCAGCCGGGCGTGGTTCTCCGGCGACGTGATGGCGAGCAGGAGTTGGGGGCGCTGCTCGTGGGTCCGCCCCTGCACCGAGACGGTCACCCGCGGCGAGGAAGCCGCCACGGCCCGCATGTAAGCGTTCAACTGGTCGGGACGAACGTGCCATTCGCCGACTTCGTAGCCGAGCACCGAGGCCGGAACCGGCACCGCCGGGTCGTAGGCCGCCGCGACGGCGGCGTCCGGCAGGTAGTAGGAGAGTTCCTCGGCCGCCGCGGGCGCGACCGGCAGCAGGAACGCAACGAGAGCGAAACAGGGGAAGGATCGGCGAAAGACCATCCGGCGAGTCTACTTTCGCGGCTGGCGCCGGCGGAAGAGCGGCCGGCGGCCTCCCCGGCGTCTCAGACCCCCGGCGTCACGGAAGCAACCGGTCGAGCACCGTCACGATGGTCGCGAATCCGCCCATCGCCAGCAGGATGCGCCAAGTCAGCACTTCTCTGAGCTTGGCGATCTCTCCGGCGAGCTCTCCCCTGAGCCTGGCCAGGTCTTCCTTCGTCGCGACATGGCGCAGCGTCTCGTCAACGCGAGCGCGCCAAGCGACCCAGTCCTGGTTCAGCTCCGGGGTTTCCGTCCTCGTTCCTGTCGCGGTCATGCCTCTCCTCCTGTTCGCCGATGAGGGGCAAACCGGACCATCCGGTCACCTCCGACCCTACACCGAACCGGCGCCGGTTTCACGCCCCAGAGCTGTCCACTGGAAGGTGAGCCTGAAAGGGGTGCCGCAATCCAACGGGAAATGAGCCTGAAGTTCGGCGACGGGAGATCATCGGAGGATGATCGTGTCGCTACATACCCACCGTCTTCAGACCTTGGACCAGATCCGGGAGTTCCTGTCCTCGAGCGGAGAGGCGAGCTTTCGGCACACGGATCGTTCGTCGGCCTACGCATTCTGCCGGCGTACGCTCGGCCGGTTCCGCTACTCGTCGCTCGGTCGGCGGGACAAGGGCACGGTGCGGGCCTATCTGGCGAAGGTCACGGGACTGTCGAGAGCCCAGGTTCAGCGGCTGATCCGGCAGTACCTGGAGACGGGCCGAATCGTGGATCGCCGCGGCCCGCCGAAGAACGCGTTCAAGGCGCGGTTCACCAAGGCGGACAAGGGCCTTCTGGCCGAGGTCGACGCTGTGCTGGAGCAGAGGTGCGGGCACGCCACGCGGGCGGTGATGCGGCGGATGTACGAGGAGTACGGCGACGAGCGCTTCGAGCGGCTGGCCTCGATCTCCAACGGTCACTTCTACAACCTGCGCAAGTCGAAGACCTACACGCGGCGCCGCACGCACCGCCGGAAGACGAAGGCGCGGAAGGTCGGGATCGCGGAACGGCGCAAGCCCCGGCCCAAGGGGCGTCCGGGCTTCCTGCGAGTGGACACGGTGGACCAGGGGGAGAAGGACGGCGAGAAGGGCGTCTTCCACGTCAATCTGGTGGACGAGGTGACCCAGTGGGAGCACGTCGGCACGGTGCGGGCGATCTCGCAGAACTGCCTGCTCAAGGTGTTGCGGGAGCTGATCGAGTCCTGTCCCTTCAAGGTGTTGGGCTTCCACGCCGACAACGGCTCGGAGTACATCAACCACCGAGTGGCGGAGATGCTGAACAGCCTGCACATCCCGGAGTTCACCAAGTCGCGGCCGCGGCGCAGCAACGACAACGCGCTGGTCGAGTCCAAGAACGGCAACGTGATCCGGCGCTGCTTCGGCTACGGCCACATCCCGAAGCTGTTCGACCGCGAGGTCAACGTCTTCTCCCGAGACGTCCTCACGCCCTACCTCAACCTCCACCGCCCGTGCCTGTTTCCCACCGAAGTCGTCGATCCGAAGGGGAAGGCGACCCGGCGCTACCGCTACCAGGACACCATGACGCCGTTCGAGAAGCTCAAGTCCCTGCCGGGCGCCGAGCAGTACCTGAAGCCCGACATCACCATCGCCGCGCTCGAGCGAGGGGCCAAGGCCGTAAGCGACCTCGATGCAGCCATCGCTCTCAACAACGCCCGCGATCGACTCTTCGACCTCATCAAGCGAGAGGCCGATCCTCTTCGGCGCCGCACCGCCTGACCGCGATGCAAACCGCAACACCGACCGCCGGCACGGCTGCCGGCCACCGCCGCCCGCCACGCGGGCGTACCCTTAGGCGGCAGACTCCGCTAGCGCTCCGTCTGCCGCTCCTGAACTCTCCCGGAACCGAACCGGATCGCTTCCCAACGACGGTCCCGTTCAGGCTCATTTCAGGATTGGATTACGCTGCCCCAAGGCGCGATGCACGTCGTCGAACTCCGCCGCCGCCCCCTCCGGAGGCCGCGTCCACAGGCTGACCAGCACCGTCGCCGCGACGCCGGCGATCAGGCCCGGCAGCAGTTCGTACAGATCGTGGTACGAGGCCTTGAACAGCAGCACCCAGGCCACCGTCACGGTGAAGCCCGTCGCCATGCCGGCGACCGCTCCCGGCAGCGTCGTGCGCTTCCAGAACAGAGAGCAGAGGATGACCGGCACGAAGGCGCCGCCCAGGCCCGACCAGGCGAACAGCATGAACCAGAACAGCAGCGGCGGTTCGAACAGCGCAAAGGGAATGGCCACCAGGCCCACCAGCGCGGTGACGTAGCGGCCGTAACGCGACAGGCGGCCGTCGCCGCGCGCCGCGCCGAGAATCTTGTGGCCGAAGTCCCTGACGACGGCCGACGAGGCGAGGATCAAGAGGGAATCGACGGTCGACATGATCGCGCCCAGAACGATGACCAGGAAGATGCCGGTGAAGAGGGCCGGGAACAGCTCCGCGCTCATGGTCGGCATCACGGTTTCCGGATCGTCCAGCAACGGGAACAGAGCCCGCCCCGCAATCCCGGTGAACACCGCGCCGACGTCGAACAGCACCATGCACACGACCGCGACCCGGCCGCCGCGCACCAGTTCGCGGTCCGAAGCCGCGGACATGAACCGGGTCAGGAGCTGCGGCACGCCCAGGAAGGCGAGCCCGATGCCGGCGAAGCTCGCGGCCGAAAGCACGCCGGCCCAGGTCGCGCCGTGGCTGCCCATCGCCCGCAGCAGGCTCGGATCGGCCGTCTCGAGCGCGCCGATCGTCTCGTTCCAGCCTCCCGCGGCGGCGACGCCGACGATCGGAAGCATGACGAGCCCGCCCACCATGAGCAGACCCTGCACCAGGTCCGAGTACGCCACCGCCTTGAAGCCGCCGACCGCCGTGTAGACGATCGTGACGCCCGCGCCCAGAAAGACGCCGGTGACGTAGCTGAACCCCAGGAAGGACGAGAAGGCCTTGCCCGTCGCGACCAGTTGCGCGCAGCAGTAGACCGCGACCATCGACAGGACGATCGCGATGCTCAGCTTCCGCAGGAGCTGCCGGCTGTCGCGGAACCGCTCCTCCAGGTAGTCGGGAACGGTGATCGCCCGGTACCGGTCGGTGTACTCCTTGAACGGTCGCGAAACGAAGGTCCAGGCGATCGCAACGCCCATCACCTCGCCGAACACGACCCAGAGCGCGTGGAAGCCGACCGCGTAGCCCATCCCGGTCAGGCCGAGCAGCAGCCAGCCGCTCTCGCCTGTGGCATTCGAACTGAAGGCGATGACCCAGGAGGGCAGTTTCTTGCCGGCGACGTAGTAACCCTCCAGGCTCCCTCCCTCGCGCCGGCCCCACAGGCCGAGCCCGATGAGGACCAGCATGTAGAGGCCCAGGGGGACGAGGACCAGGGCGCTCGCGGTCACGCCTAACCGCTCCCGGCGGACCGGCGACCGCGACGCCGGCCGCGACGCTCGGACCACCACCGCAGCAGGACAAGAGCCGGTCCGGCGCCGACCGACACGGCCAGCAGCAGCCAAGTCGAGATCGGCAGGCCGCCCAACATCGACCGGCAGGCTAGCAGTCCGCCGGATCGACCTGCACTGGACACTGGGTGCGCGGGTCCTCTGACCCGCCCCCCGGGCGAAGCCGCGGAGCAGCGCGGCCCGGACAGCAAGGGCGCTGGCCAGAGGCCGGCGACGATGTCCAAGGCCGCCTTCGGCGGCAGCGGGTCGGAAGACCCGCGCACCCGGCGGACTAGCGCCAGCGGCGGTGGCCCCAGAGGTACTGGTCCGGGTCGCGGCGGATCGCGGCTTCGAGGCGGTCGTTCAGGGTACGGAGAATCGCCTCCACGTCGGCGTTCCGGTCGCCGCTGCGGGGCCGCTCGATCAGGGGCGACAGGGTCAGCTCGAAGGTCCAGTCCGCCGTCCGGCGGCAGACGGCGAAGGTGAGCGGCGTCCGCGCGACGAGATGCAGCATCGCGGCGGTCGTGTGGGTCTTCGCCGGGTGGCCGAAGAACGCCACGTCGATGCCCTGGCGGGCGTGCTGATCGACCAGCAGCGCCAGGATCTCGCCGTCGCCGAGCAACCTGAGGAAACGCCCGGGATCCGGGTCGTACTTCGGGATCGTCCGGAACTCGCGGCGCGGACGCCGCGCGAGGGCCAGCTCCTGCACGCGCGGGTTGTTCATCGGCCGGGAGATGCCCGCGACCGGCTTGTAGCGCGACAGCCACTGGCCGGCGACCTCCCAGTTGCCGAAGTGGCCGGAGACGACGATCAGCCCGCGCTCCGGGTCGTCGAGAACCGCCTGGACGTCGCCGGGAACGTCGACCCGCAACCGCTCCGGGTCGTCGAGCAGGAGCGCCGACTTCATCGACTCGACCAGCACCGTGCCCATGTGACGGGCGGCTGCCCGGCCGATCGCACGCGCTTCGCGCCGGTCGCCGGCCACGCCCGCGCGCAGGATGTTGGAGATCGCCACGCGGCGCCGCGGCCGGTCGGCCGCCCACCACAGCGAGCCCAGCGCCGCCGCCCAGCGGGAGGCGGCGGCCGGCGGCAGCAGATCGACGCCGAACAGCGTCAGCCGGGCCGCCCAGTATTCGAGAAGGTGGAGCACCCGGGCCGGGAAGCCGCGCCGCGTCCGCACAGCATTGCCGCGCATGGAACTGGCCGCCCGCTGGGCGCGCGCAAGGCTGCGCTCAGGCTCCGTTCTGCTGCAGCAGCGCGACGATCTCGCCGACCGTGCGGGTCTTCACGACCTGCTTCGGATCGAGCGCGATGCCGAACTCCTCCTCCACGTCGTAGAGCACGTCGAGGATCGTCAGGGAATCGAAGCCGAGCGACTCGATCGGCGTCTCCGCAACGACCGCGTCCCAGTCGTGGTCTTCGACCGCGCTCTCGCGCAGCACGTCCCGCAGCCGGTCGAGGGTCCCGGAGGCGCCGCCAGTGTCCATGGGCGGCAAGACTATCGCCGATCGACATTTGGCCCGCAAACCACCGAAGGCGGCCGGAACCCCGCGGCCGCGGCGCGGGGCGCCGCGCCTCGTCTCGGGCGCTACTCGCCGGGTCCCAGCACCAGGACGCCGTTGCTGCCGCCGAAGCCGAAGCTGTTCTTCATCACGTAGGGCTGTTCGAGCGGCGCCGGATCGCCGCGCACCAAGCGGACGCGACATGCCGGGTCCGGGTCGTCCAGGTTCAGGTTCGGCGGCAGGCGGCCCCGTTCGATGCCGAGCAGCGCCGCGATCGACTCGATCGCGCCGGACGCGCCCAGCGTGTGGCCGAAGTAGGACTTGTTGGCCGAGACCGGCGCCCGTTCGGCGGCGGCGCCCAGAACCGCGCAGATCGACTCGCTCTCGCAGACGTCGTTGGCCAGGGTGGCCGTGCCGTGGGCGTTCACGGCGCCGAGATCGGCGGGGTCGATCCCGGCGGACGCCAGGGCGGCCCGCATCGCGACCGCCTGACCCTCGGCGCTGGGACTGGTGATGTGGCTGGCGTCCGAGGACTCGCCGTAGCCGACGATCTCGCCCCGGATCCGGGCGTCCCGGCCGCGGGCCCGGTCCCACGACTCGAACACCATCATGCCGGCGCCCTCGCCGAGAACGCAGCCGTCGCGGCCGGCGTCGAACGGCCGGCAGGCGCGGGCCGGATCGGGGTTCTTCGACATGACGCCCAGGTTGTTCCAGACCCCGTAGTAGAACGGGTCGAAGAAGCCGTCGGCGCCGCCGGTTAGCACCGTGTCGGCGTAGCCGTGGCGCACCATCCGGTAAGCCGTGCCCATCGCGTTCGTCGACGATGTGCAGGCCGAGATGACGACGTAGTTGGCGCCCGTGAGCCGGAAGTGGATCGAGATGCCGCCCGAGATCGCGTTGTCCATCACGCGCGGCACGCTGGTCGGCCGCAGGCCGCGGACGCCGCGCTCGGCGAAGCGCTGCTGCAACGTCGTGTTGCTCTCGGCGGCGCCGACCGCGGTGCCCACGATCACCGCCACCGGCTGCGGCTCGTAGGGCGGCGCGCCGTCGATCAGGCCCGCGTCCTCGAGCGCCTCGGCGGCCACAACGAGGCCGAGGTCGACGGCGCGGTCCGTCGGCCGGCGGCGCAGCCGCTTGAGCCCGGCCTCGACGAAGCCCGGCTCCACTTCTCCGCCGATCCCGACCTTCATCGCCGACGTGTCGAGCGACTGGAGTTCGGCGATGCCGCCCCGGCCGGCGAACAGGCCGGCGCCGAACGACTCGACGTCCGTGCCGATGGCGCACGCGACGCCGAGGCCGGTGACCGCAACGCGGCGGCACGACTCAGGCAAGGGCGCCCCCGGACGCCGCGCTCGCGGCTCGCTGCCGGCGTCGTGCCCGCGTCTCGAGGCTGGCCCGCTCAGCCATACATCGACAACCCGCCGTTGACGTGGATCACCTGGCCGGTGACGTAGGACGACGCCGGCGACAGCAGGAAGACGGCGGCCGCGGCGACCTCGGCCGGCGTTCCCAGGCGGCCGAGCGGCACGCGCAGCCGCTGCCGCTGGTCGTCGCCGAGCTCGGTCGTCATGTCCGTCTCGATGAAGCCGGGCGACACCGCGTTGCAGCGGACGCCGAAGCGGGCCGCTTCAAGCGCGAGGCTGCGGGTCAGGCTCACCATGCCGGCCTTCGACGCCGCGTAGTCGGCGCCCATCCAGCCGCCGGGGCCGTGCGCCGCAAGCGACGCCATGTTGACGATGCTGCCGCCGCCCGACTTGCGCATGACCTTGTAGGCGGCGCGAGAAGCCGCGAACGTAGCCTCCAGGTTCACGCGCTGGGTCGCGCGCCAGGACTCGAGATCGAGGCCGCGGAACGCGACCGGGCGGCCGCCGCCGGCGTTGTTGACCAGGCCGTCGATCCGGCCGCGGCGCTCGATCACATGTTCGACCAGGGCCGCCGCGTTCTCCGGGTCGTCGAAGTCGGCGGCGAGCGGAAAGACGTTGTCCGAGCCGATCTCGCCACAGGCCGCCTCGACCTGGGCAAGGTCCCGCCCGTGGACGGCGACCGCGGCGCCGAGCGCCGCCGCCGCCTCGGCGGTCGCCCGGCCGATGCCGCGGGTCGAACCGGTGACGAGAATCACTTGACCGGAGAGGGAGGGAGTCATGGGCCGACCGCAATCGTAGCGTCGTAGCGTCGTAGCGGCGCGAGCGGCTCGTACCCTCGCCTTCGCCGTCCCGACGCTGGTACGCTTCCACCACGCCTGTAGCGGATGGGCCGCGCCCCTGAGGCGAACCGTTACAGGAGAAACGGCAATGAGCGCGACCATCGACACACTCCGCACGGCGGAGACCTTGAGAGAAGCTGGAGTCCCGGTGCGTCAGGCTTCGGCCCACGCACGAGCGATCGACGAGGCGTTGTCCGACGCCAAACTGGTGACGCGGGACTACCTGGACATGAGGCTGCGCGCGGAGCTGGCAACGATGCGCGATCAACTGACCTGGCGGCTGCTTGGCGGCACGGGCGTACTGCTCGCCCTCTTCCGCTTCTCGGAGTGGCTCGCGTCGTGACGAAGCCAGACGGCGCCAACCTCGTGACGCGGGACTACCTGGACGCGAGGCTGGCGGCGACGCGCGACCAACTGACCTGGCGGGTCCTCGGCGGCACCGCCGCGTTGCTCGCGCTGTACCGTCTCTCCGACTGTCTCCCGTCGTGAGAGCCGCGCCAACCGGGCGCTGAACGTCGCGGCAACCCGGTCGCGCCGCAACCGCATCCGCCGCCGTCCGGCGTAGCATTCCGGGCCGATGCCCCATCTGCAGGTGGATGGACGGCCGGTCGAGGCCGAAGCGGGCGACAGCCTTCTGGTCGCCTTGCTGCGCGCCGGTCTGCACCCGACCGGCGGCGGCTGCCTTTGCGCCGGCGGCGACTGCCCGAACTGCCTGGTGACGGTCGACGGCGTGGCCTACACGCGTGCCTGCCAGACGCGGGCACGAGACGGCATGACGGTGACGCGCGAGCACCTCGGCGGCGAGGCGCCGGCCCTGCTGCGGAACGAGGCGGGCTCGCCGCTTCGCGGCATCGCGCTCGATGCCGGCGAAGACGCCGGCGCACCCAGTGTGCAACGGCTCGCCGGCCCGGACCGGCCGGCGGGAAGCGCCGCGCCCGCGCACCATGTCCACTGCGACACGGTCGTCATCGGGCAGGGCGACTCGGGCCGGGAAGCCGCGCGGGAAGCGCGGGACGCGGGCCTCGACCTCGTCACGCTGGACGCCCGCGAGGGGCAGCAGGTCACCGGCGTCTACCCTGGACCGCTGGTCGTCGCCGCGGACGCCGCCGGCCGAGTGCTTCACGTCCATCCGCGGCGGGAGATCGTCGTCGCCACCGGCGCCGCGGAGATCCAGCCCGTCGTCCCGGGCAGCCGCCTGGAGGGTCTCGTCACGGCGCGGGCCGCCGTGGAACTCGTCGCCGCCGGCATCGACCTGGGCCCCGCGATAGCCGTGGGCGACTTGCCCGCGGACCTGCCAGCCGGCGCCCTCGCCGGGCACGTGCCCCTCGCTGGACCGGCCGCGCCGCCCGCCGAGGACGTGCCGACGGAGACCGGAGGAGACGCGCCACGAGGCGAATCCGGCCCCGCGGAAGGCCAGGGCGGATGGGATCTCGTCCGCTTCGAGGGCGACCGCCGGGTCGAGGCGGTCGTCGTCCGCAAGCGCGGCGACGGCAACGACGCCGAGGCGCCGGAGGAACGGCTCGCGTGCGACACGGTAGTGCTCGGCCTCGGCCGCAATCCCCGCAACGCGCTGGCGCGCATGGCCTCCGACTTGCCAGTGCGCGTCGTCGGCAGCGCCGCCGCGCCGGCGCCCGAACTGCCCCCCTGCCCGCCGGAAGGAACCGTGTGCCCGTGCAGCGGCGTCGCCGTCGCCGACCTCGACGACGTCTGGGAGCGCGGCTTCCGCGAGATGGAGTTGCTCAAACGCGCGACGCTCGCCGGCACCGGCGCCTGCCAGGGCGGCGTCTGCCTGCCCTACCTGCGGAGCTTCCTGCTGGAGCAGGGCGGACGCCTGCAGCCGGCCTTCACCGCACGGCCGCTCAACCGGCAACTGACGGTCCGCGAGCTGGCCGCCGGGGCGCACACCGCCGCGACCGCCCGTTCGCCTCTCCACGACGAGCACCTGCGCCTCGGCGCGCGGATGGACCGCGCCGGCGGCTGGTGGCGGCCGTGGACCTACGGCCGGAAACCGGTGGCGGAGCGGGCGGCGGGCGCCCTCGAGAACGCGAGTTCGCCTCACCGGACGACGGAATGCGGCGAGTATCGCTCCGTGCGCGAGCGCGTTTCGCTGGGCGACGTGAGTTCGCTCGGCAAAATGGCGATCGCCGGTCCCGACGCCGAGGCGTTCCTGGAGCGGATGGTCCCCACGAAGGTCGCGACGATCCGCCCCGGCCGCTGCCGCTACGTCCTCATGCTGGACGAGCGCGGCTACCTGCTCGACGACGGGATGCTCTGCCGCGAAGCCGGCGCCGGTGGCGGCGCTCGCTTCTTCCTGACCTCGACCTCCGGCGGGTCCGGCTTCTTCGAACTGTGGCTGCGGGACTGGGCCGAGGCGTTCGGGTTCGACGTCCGGATCCTCAACCAGACCGCCTCGCTCGCCGCCATCAACGTGACCGGCCCAATGGCCGCGAGGCTGCTGGCGCGCGCCGGCGCCCGGGATCTGCCCGGGTTCGGCCGCCACGGGCGGGCGCGGGTCGCGGGCGTGGAGTGCCGGATCGTCCGTTTGAGCTTCACCGGCGAGCTCTCCTACGAGCTTCACCACGCGGCCGCCGACGCCCGCAGGCTGTGGCGGCGGCTGCTGGAGGCCGGCGCCGGGTTCGACGTCCAACCGCACAGACTCGAAGCCCTGCTCCGCCTGCGGCTCGACAAGGGCCACATCGCGATCGGCCAGGACACGGACTACGACTCGACCCCGCGCCGGCTCGCCCACGAGTGGGCCGTCGACCTGAACAAGGGCGACTTCGTCGGGCGCCAGGCCATCCTGCGGACGAACAGGCAGCCGCTCGACAAGCGGCTGGTCACGCTCCGCTCCGACGATCCTCCGGTCCGGGGCGCGGGCGATCCGTCCGCCGAGGGCGCGGCAATCCACGACGGAGACCGCTACGCGGGCTACGTGACCTCCGACGCCGGCGCGGCGGCAGGCGGCGGTAGCCCGATGCTCGGCTGGCTCTACCTGGACGCGGAGGGCAACCTGCCCCGCGAGGTAACGGTCGACGGCCGGCCTGCCCGCCGGGTCGACGGTCCGGCGTACGACCCGGACGGAGAACGGGCGCGCGTCGCGGTCGACGTCGCAGGCGAGTCGCCGGAGAACGTCCGCGAGTTCCCCGCTGCCCGTCCGCGAGCGACCGACCTCGCCGCCTCAGCCCCGCCGGGGCCATCCGGGTCATCGGGGCCACCGGAACCGCCACGGCCGCAGCGGCTCGAAGCGACCCGCGTGGCGGCGGCGCCCGAAGCCCTCGGCGCGCTGGTCGAGCGTCCGCCCTGGCCCGCCGGCACGCTCGCCTTCCGCACCGCTCCCGACGAACTCCTGGTGGCGGCGACGCCCGACTTCGATGTCGCCGACGACCCGCACGCGATCGTCGAACGCGAAACCGCGTTCAGCTACGTCTGGCTCGACGAAGCCGCGACCGAGCGGTTCCTCGACCGCGAGTGCGAGTGGCGCCGGCCCGACGCGCGGCCCGCCCTCTCCCAGGGCGAGGTCGCCGGCATCCCGGCCAAGCTCTGGTTCGAGCGGGAGCGGACCCTCATCCTCGTGCCGGCGCCGTTCGCGGCCGCCTTCGAGCGCCGCCTCGTCGCCGCGCTCGCCGAGACCGGTGGGGGCGCGCCGTGAACGGGCAACGCCGCACCCGGCACAACTGCCGCTCCCGCGGGACGACACGCCCCGAAGCCAGCGGAGCCGCGCCATGAACGAGTTCGTGGAGCGCCAGATGAAGCTGACCTGGCGGCCGCCGAAGAAGAGCTACGACGTCGCGATCGTCGGCGCCGGCGGCCACGGGCTGGCCACCGCCTACTACCTGGCGACGCGCCACGGGATCACGAACGTCGGCGTGTTCGAGCGCGGCTACATCGGCGGCGGCAACTCCGGCCGCAACACGACGATCATCCGCGCCAACTACGGCATCCCGGCCGCGGTCCGTTTCTACCAGCGGAGCCTCGACCTCTACCGGGGCCTCGAGGAGGAAACCGGCCGCTGGCTCATGCACCAGGCCAGGGGCCTGCTGTGGATGGCGCACTCGGAGGCGGCCGCGCGGGCCGAGCGGATGCGGGCGAAGCTGAACACCGAGTTCGGCGCCGAGACCGAGTTCGTCGGTCCGCGGCGGATCCGGGAGCTCTGCCCGCAGCTCGACATGACCGGCGGCGGCCGCTGGCCCGTGCTCGGCGCCTCCTACCATCCGCAGGGCGCCACCGCCCGTCACGACCGCGTCGTCTGGGCGCTCGCGGAGGGCGCGATGGAGCGCGGCGCGCGCGTCCACCAGAACACGCCCGTCACGGGGCTGCTGCTGGACGGCGACCGGGTCGCCGGCGTCAGGACCGCCGCCGGCGACGTCGCAGCCGGCGCCGTCGTCTCGGCGGTCGGCGGCCACGTCAGTCGGCTGGCGGCGATGGCCGGCCTCCGCCTGCCGATCCGCACCCACCGCCTGCAGGCGTTCGTCACGAACCACTACCGGCGGCAGTTCGAACCCATCGTCGCCTCGTCGGAGCTGTTCTTCTACGCCTCGCAGACCGCCCGCGGCGAGATGCTGCTGGGCGCCGAGATCGATCCCCAGCCGAGCTTCTCTTACCGCTCGAGCCACGACTTCGTGCAGCAGGTGTGCCGGCGCGCGCTCTGTCTGCTGCCCTTCATGGCGAACCTCCGGGTGCTGCGGCAGTGGACCGGCGTCTGCGACATGAGTCCCGACTACTCGCCGATCATGGGGCGCACCGGCGTGCCGGGCTTCTACGTCACGACCGGCTGGGGCACCTGGGGCTTCAAGGCGATCCCGGCCGGCGGCGAGCAGATGGCCGAACTCATCGCGACCGGCGAGACGCCCGAACCGATCGCCCCGTTCGGGCTGGACCGTTTCGCCCGCGACCGCACGATGGCCGACCGCGGGTCGGCGGGGACTCACTGAGGCGTCCGATGGGCGACCCGCACCGCACGCACCGCGCGCATGACCCGGAACGGCGGTCGCCGAGATGAGCCTGCGCATCCCCTGCCCCAACTGCGGCGCCCGCCCGGTACACGAGTTCGTCCACGGCGAGATCCGGCGCGCGCCGGAACACCTGACCGACCCCGAGGAGCGCGACCTCGACCTCGCCTTCATGCACGACAACGTGGAGGGCGTCGTCGCCGAGCGCTGGTTCCACGCCCAGGGCTGCCGCCGCTGGTTCGAGATCCGGCGCGACACAAGGACCGACCGGATCGTGGAAGCCGAAGAATCCTGACCGGCGGGCCAGTTTCCGGCTAAGATGGCCGGACTGCTTCCAAACCAGAGACCGGCCGAGGACGTCGGCCCCAAGACCGGAGGTCCCATGCGCATCGCCCGAACCGCTCTCATCCTCACGACGCTCCTGGCCGTGGCGGCCTCCGGCGCCGCCGTCGCGTCCGACGACATCCCCCGCCGGCACGACGGCAAGCCGGACCTCTCCGGCACCTACGACGTCGCCACGCTGACGCCGCTGCAGCGGCCCGGGCAGTACGGCGACAACCTGACCCTGACCCCGGAAGAGGCGCAGGCCATCGCCGACCACTGGCGGCGTAACTTCGAGAAGGACTACGCGCCGAGCGACCCGAATCGCGAGGCGCCGCCGGAGGGCGGCACCGGCATCTACGCGCCCGAGTTCACGGGCGCCGCCGGCAAGGTCGGCGGTTACAACGCCTTCTACGTCGACATCGGCGACGGCAACTTCCAGCTCGACGGCGAGTACCGCACGTCGATCATCACGGCGCCCGCGAACGGCCGGATGCCGGCGCTCACCGACGGCGCGAAGAAGCGCCTCGCCGAGGCCGCGGCGTTCCGCCACGAGAACACCGGCACCGCCTGGTGGATCGACCGCGACTTCGGTCCGTACGACGACCCGGAACTGCGCCCGCACGCCGAGCGCTGCCTGCTGGGCTTCGGCTCCACCGCCGGGCCGCCAGCGCTGCCCGTCATGTACAACAACATGAAGCGGATCGTGCAGACCGACAACCACCTGATGATCCTGGTCGAGATGAACCACGACGCGCGGGTCATCCGCATCGACTCCGAGCACGACGACGGCGTCGAGAGCTGGCTGGGCGAGTCGGTCGGCCGCTGGGAAGACGACACCCTGGTCGTCACGACGAAGAACTTCGGCGACGACTACAGCTTCACCCAGGGCTCCAAGGAGATGGTGATCACCGAGCGCTTCAGCCGCATCGACGAGGACACCCTGCTCTACGGCTTCACCGTGGACGACCCGAACACCTGGACCGAGCCCTGGAGCGGCGAGTACCCGTGGCCGGCCAGCGCCAACAAGGTCTTCGAGTACGCCTGCCACGAAGGCAACTACGCCCTCGGCGGCATCCTCCGCGGCGCCCGTCTGCTTGAGGAAGAAGCCCTCGAAGGCGACGCCGCCTCGACAGGAGGAGGCGGCTCCGAGTAGACGCTCCACAAGGGAGAAGACGTTCCCCACTGGGTGCGCGGGTCTTCTGACCCGCATGCCGCCGAAGGCGGCCAGGAAATCGTGCCGGCCGCAGGACGGCTCCCCTGTGACGGACTGCTATGGTCGGCGGCTCAACTCCCTGGAGGACAATCCATGCGCCGCGCCCTGTTCGTTCTG